>CP070758.1:0-8248 GCA_020348925.1 Gemmatimonadota bacterium
CTGCACAGACGGGGTGGACAACGACTGCGATGGTTACGCTGATTGCGATGACGGCGACTGTCTGGTTGATGGTGATGATGACGGGTATTATGCCGAGCCCTGCGGCGGCGACTGTGATGACGGTGACCGGCTGGTGAATCCGGAGGCCACAGAGGAGTGCCATGACGGGGTGGACAACGACTGTGATGGCTATGTGGACTCAGAGGATTGTGCGGTGGTGACGCAATCCTACTGTGAGAGTGTCAATGATGTGGACGAGGGGTCCATGATGTTTCCGAAATTCGACCCTGCCCAGGGGGACCTCGTGGGTGTTGACCTTTCAATTGTGGGTACCCTTCGTCAGGATGTGATGATTGAGAACGTGGATTTCAGAAATCCCACCAATGACTTTTGGCTGGATACCTTCTTTTCGTTGCAATTTTCTATTCCCGGGTGTCCTTCCGATCCCCTTGAGCTGGAGATTGGCACCCACCTGTCGGAGATATGTTTGGCCGCCTACGATGGAGTGACTAATTATGACGGGGAGTCTGGGGTAACCTTCGAGGATCTTTTGGTGTGCAGTACGGCGACATGTGAGGTGGCTGAATATGCGCCCTATATAGGGACAGGGGATGTGAGCGTGGCGTTTTCCGGTGAATTTTCCCGTCATGAGAGCGGCTACGAAGGGGGGCAGCCCCAGTGGAATCAAAGAAATTCTTTTGATGCACAAGTATGTGTGAGGTATTCGTATGAGAGACCCTTGGATGCCGATGTTCCGAGTGCTCGGTTTCCCACGATTCAAAATGCACTTGAAAGGGTTCCAGATGGAGGGGTGGTAGGGATCAGGCCTGGGAGGTACGATGAGAGTCTGTGTATTGAGGGGAAGTTGGTTCATCTTGTGGGGAAAGTGGGGGATGGGGAGTTGGCGCCAGAGATTGTGGGTACGGACATGGATGCAGGAGTGATCACAGTTCTTTCTGGGGGAGGTGTATCGGTCAAGGACTTACATGTGTCCGGTGGTGCATACGGGATTGCCGGTGCTCCCGATGATACGACGGGCGAGGCATTGCCAGCATCGGTTCAGCTTGAAAATGTGAGCATATATCAGACGAGTCGTGGTATCTATGGTAATTTTTCATACCTTGAGGGAAGAGATGTTGAGATCAGCAATACAGAATGGAACGGTATGTCTATCCTGTATGCTCAACTCATTCATTTAATGGGTTTCAATATCCACGATACAGGAGGTGTTGGGATCCTCTTGTTTAATGTCGATGAAGAAGCCTCTGGTTATTTACACGTCATTGGTGGTAAATACATCTACGGAAATTCTGGAGGCGGAATTGTTGTCGCGGGAGGTGCCAAACCTGTTCTTATCCTGGGTTGCATTATAGACGCCAATGGCGATGCAGGGATTGATATCATCGATACCGGCGATTTAGTCATTCAGAATACTCAGGTCTTGAACACATATCCACGACCTGACACTTCATGGGGTGATGGTATCCGGATTTGGTCCTCGGAAATAGTGACGTTGATGAACTCGACAATATCTGGAAACGCCCGGGCTGGAATTAGCATCTTCGGTTGTGACCCTGATCATCACAGCAAGATGCGGCATTGGGATAATATCTTATCATCTCATGCTTTTGACTGGGAAGCTGGAGCCTTCAATACGCAGGGAGAAAGCTGTCCGCCTGGCAGTTACGAGATCGAGCACCTGGGCGGGACGTGGTGCTTGGATGAAAACGGAAACCCACAAGAATGCCAGGTACTATCCAGTGGTCCCCCAGCATCCCCTGAACCTCTACCCTGAGCATTCATCGTGATGGGAGGAGAAAAACCCGAGCCTTTATAATATAGAAAATCTTTGAACACACCGAAATCACGCTATGTTGATGAGCAATCTCTGTTCTACTGATGGTGTTAAAAACCTCACTAAAAATTTTAGCACATCATGGATTGTTTCTGGTGAAATATTTTAACCTGCTATAATCTGAAAAGATCGTTTGACTGGACATCCAGGGATGAAGATTTAGGTTGGGGAGAGAGCGGAGTGTTCGTTGATGAAAGTGAACCGGGAGGTGATGTGTACCACATAGATATCTTGTAATGTCAATACTAATCCTGCCTGTGTAATTCTCCTATTTGACAAAAATTAACTGACGCAGATTATCGTGACAGTCGGGAATCCACCAATTTTTTTAACATCGGGGGAAAATGCGTGTTTCCGTTTTTAAAGGGTTACAGCAAACTCTGTTTCCAATCTCTGGTAATAGAGTTACAAATAAAAACTCATTGTTAAGAATAGAATAACTCAGGTCATGTGAACATACTGATAACTCAGTAATTCATATCGTCCGACAGATCGCTTCGGATATTTCAGACTATGAGAATTCTTAATAATGTTAACGTCTTAATTTTTAGAAAAATGTGTCAACAACCATATCGTCAGTCATTCGTCCTGGCATCCGTATTACAGTCATTAATGATCGACGCAGAAGTCAAACAGTTCATCATAAGGAGGTGGTTCAAAATGTGTACCTTCAGAGTGGGACTGGAAATTTGGGCGATGACTTACTCTATGAGAAGGTGGTTAAAAGGAGGTGACGAAGTATGTCATACTTAAAAATCTTGGGAGGAATGTTTGCTCTGTTCCTTGCTCTATTGCTTTCCATCGTGTCCATTTACTCCCAGTCCTCCAGTCCTGATTACAGTATACCCACCTCAGTGGTGGCTATGGGGGGTGGGCAGGGGAGTTCAGCCAGCTTTCATGGACGGCACTCCGTGGGTCAACCGACCGTCATCGGCAACATGCAGAGCCCAAGCTATACCATGTTTTCTGGGTTTCAACCTACTATTTTGGATGAGTTTCTCCTACCGACTGCTGAGCGGGGTGACGTCAATGGTGACGGAACCATCGATGTGCTCGATGTGTTAGTGACGGTTAACCATATCTTAGGTACAGGTCCCTTGACCGGGGATGCTCTCCTGCGGGCTGACTGCAATGGAGATTGGGAAATCAACGTATTGGATGCCCTGGGCATCGTAAACGTGATTCTGGGTATTGGTGATTGTTCTGGCGGAGGAACCAAGTTAAAGGTTACTCCTGAGGCCATAGAATTTCTTAAAGGACTCAGGACGTACTTCTCGGCTGAAGATTTTGACTGCCTTATGGCTCTTGTCAAGGGAGAGGTGGAGGTTCCAACGGAGTACAGTCTGGCCCAGAACTATCCCAATCCTTTTAATCCAAATACGACCATAAAATACGCCCTGCCGAGCGGAGAACGAAACACGCAAAACGGAACACGAACTCACATCACCCTGAAGATATACAACATACTTGGACAAGAAATACAAACGTTGGTTGATGAAGCTCAGAAGGCAGGATATTACGCCGTGAGCTGGAATGGGAAGGACAGCCAAGGGAGACAGGTTCCAAGCGGGATTTATTTTTACCAGATGTCGGCGGACGGTGGAAGGTGGTTGGAGGCGAAGCAAATGGTGCTCTTGAAGTAGCATCAAGATTGAGACAGGATGACCAGTCGGTTTAGGGTTCAACGGACCAAGGGAATGAAGGAGGTTGAGAACAATGAGGTTGAACATACTTGTTGTGAAGCCGATGAAAGAGGCGAAACTGGTCTTTCAGGTTCGATTTCCTCAGGAACATGAAATACAGAACCGCAGGAGGTGTGATATGGGTAGACTTATTGTAGTGATGTTGAGCGCCCTTCTTTTGATCGGTGCAGCGGTGACGGTATATGGTGCAGTACCGCAGTTCATGAACTTTCAGGGCGTCCTGTTGGATGATGAGGGGGAGCCGGTGACCATAGCCGTAGAGATTGTGTTTACCATCTGGGATGCGGAGGTTGAGGGAAACAGTCTGTGGACCGAGACGCGATCGGTGACGCCCGATGCCAACGGGATATATAATATCCTTTTGGGTGCGTTTGAGCCGATTACGGATGATATCTTCGACGGATCGGAACGCTGGCTTGGTGTGGAAGTGGAAGGTGAAGAGATGCCGCGCACGCGGCTGGCCTCGGTGGGATATGCTTACCGGGTGAGTACTATCGACAGCGCCTCTGGCGGCACAATCATCGGTAATCTCATGCTTAGCGATAATGGTAATTTGAGAGCCAAACTCTATAGTCAGGGTTATGGACAAATCGAGCTTCGTGATTTTCCCGATGGAGATATCACGGTTGACCTCAGTGCTGGTATATCCAACGGCGGTAAGCTCATTCTTAACCAGGAGGATGGCACATCAGGTGCGCTCCTCAGTGGCGGCAGCACCACTTCCGGTGCCTCACTTACCCTGCATAATGCCCAGGATGTTGCTACGGTTAACTTTTACGCCGACGACGGCACCCAAGCGGAAGACGTTGGTGCATTATTAACTATGTACGACGGTGCAAATAAGACGGTCCACATTGACGCCCATGGAGTCACTTACGGCGGAGCACAGGTTTCCCTGAGCGAAAATGACGGCACCACCACTATTTCTCTCGATGCCCAAAGCGGATCGGACGGTGGCGCCCATGTTTCTCTGCGCGACAGTGAAGAACGTACCACGATCTCCCTTGATGCCGAGGAAGGATCTGCCGGTGGTGGTATTGTGAGGATGTATGACGACGATGGGGATAAAACAGTCCACATTGATGCTCACGGAGTAACTTACGGTGGCGCGCAACTTTCTCTGAGCGATCACTCCGGCGCGACAACCGTCTCCCTCGATGCCGAGAGCGGTGCATCGAATGGCGGCGCACGCGTTACCATGACGGATGGCACGCAAACAACGATCTTGATGGATGCCAATGCCGGAGAAGGTGGTGCGGGAGTCTTATTATACAACAGCAATGGGGAATACACAATTGAACTTGACGCCGACGAAGGTGATGACGGCGTCATGCGCCTTTTCAATGACGCCGGTACAGCCACCATCGTTCTCGACGCCGACTACAACGGTTACAGCCGGGTCAGAACCGATGTTCTCGAAATCAACGGTGGATCGGACCTCTCCGAGCAATTCGATATACATACTCTTCCAGACGATGACCAACCGTCTCCAGGGATGGTCGTTTGTATCGATCCGGAGCACGCGGGCAAGCTCGTAATCAGCCGCGAGGCCTACGATTGCACGGTAGCTGGTATCATCAGCGGGGCCGGCGGTATCAAACCGGGCATGCTCATGGGTCAATCCGGCTCGGTGAGCGACGGTCAGTATGCCGTGGCACTGACCGGAAGGGTATATTGCTGGGCCGATGCCTCGTATGGCCAGATTAGACCTGGCGATCTCCTGACCACCTCGGATACTCCTGGTCATGCCATGAGAGTTGCCGATCACACTAAAGCCCAGGGTGCGATCCTGGGAAAGGCGATGACGCACCTCGAGGAAGGACAGGGTCTGGTCCTTGTTCTTGTGACTTTACAATAGGATATCGTTCTGGATTCAGAACCGTCTGAAGGTTCCATAAATGTGTCAATACAAAGTAGGAGATGCAACTATGTCTCGCATTCTGAATACCATCTTTCACAAGAAAAAACTTAGAACGGGTTCTGTTGGAACGGTTGTTGTGGTGGGAATCTTTTTTTTCGCGATCTTTGCACAACATGGTGTACCAGCTTCTACCGCATCGCAATTGGGTCAGCAATCGCCGTATGCCGCACGAAGGATGTACATTGGCCATAAGGTCATTCAGGTTCACATTCGGGATACGGCTGACCTTGAATTGGTTAGGGCCATGACCGATGATATCTGGAGTCGGCACGACCTGGAGGGTACAATCGATATACGGATTTCGCCGGAACAGTTCTCCCGGCTGCTTCAGACGGATTTATCATTCACAACACTTATTGAAGACCTTCAGGAACGAGTTGATAGTGAGGCTGCTGAAATAGTGGCGCGAGAAAAAATGCCGCATCTGAGTTGGTATGAGAATTACAAACAACTTAACGAAATTCAGGCCAAGATCAGTGAACTCGCCGATGAGTTTTCTAATCTTGCACAGCTCACAGAAATCGGGCGATCAATCGAGGATCGGCCTGTTCTGTTGTTGGAGATCACCGGCACAGGTGATAGTTCCGACCGGCCGATCGTGATGATTATCGGCTGCCAGCATGCCCGCGAGTGGGTCAGTCCTATGACCGTAATGTACATCGCTGAACAGCTGTTGGAGCAGTATACCGCCAGCTCGAAGGTCCGCGACATTCTTGATCAGGTGCAGTTTTTCATCGTCCCGATGATGAATCCCGACGGCTATCTTTACACCTGGACGACGGAACGTTATTGGCGAAAGAACCGCAATCCCAATCCCGATTTTGAATGCATGGGGGTCGATTTGAATCGAAACTGGAATTACTCCTGGGGATCAGCGGGTGCGGATTACGAGCCTTGCGAAGATGGCGAGAACAATACATATCGGGGGACAGCTCCATTTTCCGAGCCGGAGCTGCACGGCGTGCGGGATGTGGCCCTGACTTACAGAGACCGTATCCAGGCGTTCATCGACTTTCACAGCTACAAGCAGCTTATTTTATCCCCGTGGAGCTACACGAACGAGCCACCGCCGAGTCTCGGTTTGTTCAACGTGCTTGGTGAGAACATGGCCAACGCCATTGCCGACGTTCATGGCAAAACTTATGTATACGGTCCAGGTGCAACGACAGCTTATATTGTTTCAGGAGGTGCAAAGGATTGGGGGTTCGGGGAGTTGTGTGCCCTGAGCTGGACGATTGAGCTGCGCCCGAGGTTGTCGACTGAGGGCGGTTTTTCACTCCCACCAGACCAGATTCAGCCTACAGCCGAAGAAAGCTTCGAGGCTGTCATATCGCTGACTGAAGCTCTCATGCCTCCTGAAATGGCATGGGTCGACTTCTCGTGGACAGAATCCGAGGCGGGCACGTATTCGCAACCGTATGACATGGTTTCTGAAGGCGTGTCTGCGGTTCATGCGAAGGGTACGGTAATGATCAAAGCCGGTACGTCAGAAGAAGCACTGGTTATCACAGAACCTGTGACGCTCAGATCGTACAAAGGGAGTGCCGTCATCGGCAGATCAGGCCTGCGTTTATCTGGCATGGATTCGCCAACACAATCGGAATGAGGTGGTGGCATTCGGATTTACTTACTTGACATTAACAAAATTTCAGGGTGCCATTCTCGACCGGACCATGTCCTCGTGCGGGAGGACGGGATTCTCTTGCCGGTCCATATGGTGGTGCATGATTGACCATGAACTCTCAAGGAAAAGGAGATGATTATGAGGACAGACAGCTTGTTCCGGGACAAAGGACTAAGATCTATACTGCATTGGATGTTGGGGGTAGTGGCCGTATGCCTGATGTTACCCCTTTTTTGTGTAGCCAAGGATCGATCGGCGGATGAAATTCTTGTGGGAAGGTGTGGGGGAGTTACTGGTGTTCCGTATAAGGGCTTGGAAAAGAAGAAGTTAAAAGGCTCTGCCGGGTTGAACATTGAGGCCTCTTTCGGCACGCAACTCTCGGTGGAGGAGATAGCAGTGATTCAGCACGCGATTAGCGAATGGGAATCAATCGTGGAGGACGATGGTGTAACGCCCAATCCCTACCCCATCTCTTTCATTGCTGCAGATCTCGGGGGCTTCACTCTCGGAAGCACCGTAGTAAATTACATCCCATCTTCCGGATACCCCGTCTCTGCGGTCATCTATTTAAGTGTTCTAACTCCTTATGAGTGGTTCGTAGATCCCACGCCGGAGGATGATTCGGAGTTCGGTTCAGATCCGCCGTCAGGCTTTGATCTTCTCTCCGTCGCCAGACATGAGATCGGCCATGCCTTGGGTTGGTTTCCCGATACCAGGCGTTGGTGGGGAAATATCTCCGGAGACACATTCGACGCAGATCGTTTAAACGTTTTAATTGACTCCGACGGCATGGCCCATGCCGATCCCAGTGCACACCCCAATGAACTCATGGTCCCGACACTGCCGAACGGAACGCGCCGATTGATCTCTCTCTATCCGGCAGCGGCGGTGGCAGCACGCGTTTTCTATTACAGTATTCCAATGCGATTCGTCGATGGAGCAAATGATACCGGATTAGAATTCGGATCGGTCAGCGATCCGTGGAATACGTTTGAGGAGGGGCTGGACCTTACGCCTATTGGATATAATCTTCTGTTGATGCCGAATACCTATACTGTATCCGTTCCTCTTGTGCATTCGACCAGAATAACCATCAGCGCTGCACGAGGCGGCAGCGCCGTGATCAAGACACCGTGAGGACAACC
>CP070758.1:8348-13047 GCA_020348925.1 Gemmatimonadota bacterium
CAACCGTTGTCGTAAAGATCGTCGAGGACTGCGAGATTCTGGTCGCCTGGCCGGATACGACCTCCTACGCCTGCGGCCTGATTGAAATCCCACTCCGCATCCATCCGGACTACGATTGTCTGGCCGATCTGGATGTCACCTCGGCCTATTTCGAGCTGGACTATGACCCGAGCCTGATAACGGTTTTCGAGGTGGGCAACGAGGGACTGATCACCGAGGATTGGGGTGCTCTGACCTACAATCTGGATGAGGCGAACGGAAAGATCACGGTGGCCATGGCCGGAAACTACCCCTTGCCTCAGTGCGATCCGATCTGTACTTGGTACGATTTCCTGTATGTTGGTTTCGAGATCAATCACGGGGTTACCAGCGAGGACAGCGCTCTCCTGTCCATAGATTATGTCAAGTTCAACGAGGATGATCCAAGATCATGCTGGGTCGACACGACGTGGCTGCACTTCCGCGATTTCTCGATTGAGGGTACGGTGCGTTACAGCGATACCGGTTTACCAATTCCTGGAGCGATCATTTATTGTTGTCCAGCGGAGACAGTCGTAAACTGTAGCGATGAGGACGGAGAGCCCTGCGACACGACCTCTTCGAATTACCAAATCTCACTCATTAGTGGATGCACTGCCTTCTGTACAGCCCCTGGAAAGGAGAACACATTGACGGTCCAGGATCAGATCGTCACCTCCTACGATGCGACACTCATCCTGCAATCCATCTCCGGAGCCGTGACGTTGAGCCACAACGACTCCATCGCCGCCGATGTGACCGGCAGCGGGAGCGGGCCGTTCAGTTATGACATCACCGCCTTCGATGCTTCTGTCATCCTCAGATGGGTAGTGACCGGCTACGTGGGCAATGATCTCATTCCATCCCATTCCATCGGCGATTGGGTCTTTGAATATGACGGTGTGCTGCCGCAGTATCGGTACTGGCCGTGGGCCTGCTATACTAATCTGAACAAGGATTTTCTGAACGAGGATTGGGAGGGCGTCATTATTGGTGATGTGAGCCAGAACTGGCCAGGTCCGCCGGCCAAGGCGGTGGCGGGAGAGCTGGAAGTTGAAGTTGAGGGGATGACTTTGACGGTCAATGTCGGAACGGCCAGTGCGGTGGACATGACAATCTCCGGTACTGATCTGAAGGTTGCTGATGTATCGGCTGACGGTCTTGTGGAGTGGGTCGAAAATACCGAGGGTGTAAGGATTGCCGCAGCCAGTGAGAAGGATTTTTCACAGATCTCGATCACCTTCGAGCGGTTGGTGCCTGGCGAGCTCGAGCTCACGGCCCGGATTGACGAGGGTGCCTTGATGGGCTCCGTGGTCAAGGTTGTGCCGATCCCGACGGAGTATGCTCTGGAGCAGAACTACCCCAATCCGTTCAATCCGTTCACAGATATCAGATACCAGATAGCAGACAGCAGATTGCCTGTCCAAACTACTCTGAAGATTTACAACATTCTTGGTCAACAGGTGCGGACGCTGGTGGATGAGGCTCAGGAGCCGGGCTATTACACCGTCACCTGGGACGCGAGGGACGATGCTGGCCGCGAGTTCTCCAGTGGTATCTATTTCTATCGCTTGAATGCCGGTCAGTTCACACAAACGAAGCGTATGGTTCTCATGAAATAGTCCACGGATTACACGGACTCATACCGATTCGAATCACAGACGACCGATTGAGACTGAGGACGGTGCTGCAGAAAGTGTGTGGTCGTTCAAAGGAAAAAAATATCGATTCCATTTTACGAAAAAGGGTACCAGGAAATGAACTCCCGTAACCTTTATTCTTGAAGGAGAAACATGAAAAGCGTAATGAAAATCTGGTGCGTTCTATGGTTCATATTTCTGTGTGGAAGCCAACTCAGCGCTATTTCGAAGTTACCTATTATGGTTTCAGCTGCATATTCCCAGGAATACAAAGACGCCTACCAGTCGCGCCAGGACGAGTTCGATCCTCGCAAGGAGGGCATAAAAGAATTTAAGACAAAACCGGTAACCAGTGATAAAATTGTATTGCTCTCCGCTCTCATCCATACCGATATCTCAGAACAAGCCCCAATGCCAGAGGCCATCCAGCTTGGATTCTACACTGAGCAAAGAGCTCCGGTTTCAGTCGAAATATTCTGTGAACCGAAGCTGTACTATGTCGATCCGCTTCGTGAGAATTGGGGACCAGGTATGGCAACATTTACGTGGCCCACTGAAATTATGAAACGACATCAAATTCCAGCAGATGATCTGTATGCACGGGCGGTGCTCGTTGAACAGGCAACCCGCACTTTGTTTCCGGCCTGCATCTATTTTCGGGAGTCGCCGAGTGCAGTGCAAGTATACGAATTTATCGTGGCCCCTCTGCGAAAAATGCAGATGCAATATTGGATTATTGATGCTGATTCAGACAGTCTCATCATCACCGGTACAGAGCAGAGCATCGGTGCCAACAAACAGCGCAACATCACATGGGATGGCCGTGATGATTTCGGAAATGAAGTTCCTGAAGGTGAATATTTGCTCAAACTTCAGGGAACCTATAAGCCACAGTTTGGAAGACGTCGCACAATCTCAGTGAATTATCGATTCTTACACAAGACGAAGCTCGATGAATAACACTTTGCCATTCGCAAGTACCAAGGCTTAACCATGAAGGTAGCTGTTGACAAAATCACCCTGTTGATCCTACTGGGAATAATTGTAGTCACTACCATTGCAGTGGTAATTCTTCAATCTATTCGCCCGATGATCACGGCTGAAATCAGAGTCACGTGCGAGCAGATCAATTTCGACACGCCAAGGCCTGAAGCCAATCACCCAAAAGTATCTCTCCTCAATTCCGGCTTGTGGATAACCAAGGCCAAGGTCTCACAATTTGATCGGATTCTCTTCAAAGCTCCCCGTTCCATTCGAGCAACGGAACTGGCCCGCCTTTCCGACGGTACCCAAATAGTGATTTCTCCAACTTCACCAAATGGCCACGTCACACTGAGCTCCTCTGAGGAAGCTTTTTCTCTCCGTGATGTCTTTATGGAATCAGCTGCCAGAACTTCCTGGGGGGTACATAACACCAGCCAATACATTCTCATTCTAAACACCGAGGATCAAGATCAGGGAGAGCTATCAGCCTCTTTTTCCACAGGCGATAGCTTGCATTTCATACTATACAATTGTGCTTTTCTCAATCACAGGGGGGAAATGCTTTATCAGACCGAACAGGATGCTGAGGAGTCTTTTGCTTTTCCAGTCTCTTTCGGGCAAAGACAAGCGAACGTGGTGGCATATTCGGGTCAACTTGAACTTGAAATCGAGTCACAGCCTGAATCGTATGCGGAGAATATTGACGTGTTGAGAGAACTCCCTGTCAAGAATGTCGATTACTCAAAAAAGGAATACTCTCAGACTGGGGAGATAAGAGAGCGAAATACTATCGTAACAGGTGTCCTCAAGCGGCCCGCCTATAGCCTTGAAGATTCGGTAAAAATTCAAAAGGGAGATTTTATAACGGCGACGCCTGGTGAAGGATTTCTTGAAAGTCTAAGGGCGGACTCCAGCTCTCTTGTGGTGTCTATTAAATACGATGTGCGAAGCATGAAGATCGGGCCGTATCGCAATGCCGAACATGAGCTGGTCAGGTCGAAACTCGTTACCCTCTGGAAAAACCAAACATTGATCATCATTTATACCGTTTCAATCGCTTTATTCAGCTTGATCACAAACTTCATTGTCAGGAGAAAAAAGGAGGAGGATTGATTCCCAGATATAATGTCGTGATGCTTTTAGCTGTATTTCTTATTGCAGTCAGCACAGGTATGGTATCCGGCGGTGAGGACTTTTCCAAGGTGTATGGAAAGGTAAATCAAGCAGTCGTTCTGATCGATTTTGAGGATAGAGCACGGGAGGTAGGTTCCGGAGTCATCATAGGGATTACGGTGGATGGCATCGCATTGATTCTCACTGCCAATCATGTTGTACAGGGTTATGAGGAGGTTCTCGTATCCTTTGCAGGAATTTTAGGTCAACAATACAAGGGCATGGTCAGCCAAACTCTATTTGACGAGACGGATGATCTTGCAATCATTGAGGTTCTGGATCCCCCGTCTGATTTGAAAATCATCTCATTCAGAAAATCGGTTGCCAAAAAGGGCGAAAGTGTAGGGACTATAGGACATCCGCAGGAGAAAGCCTATACTTGGACGGATGGCTCCATAACGAATATTTTCGGTAAATATATCATGCACGACGCCGAACTGAAAGTTGGGAGCTCCGGCGGCCCGCTTCTGGACAGATGTGGCCGCATGCTGGGGTTGAACGTGGAATTGATGCAGCCACCCGAAGAACCACTTGATAATGAAACACAACCCACTGAGGATACTCCTGAAGTCGGCACCGGAGTGACAATCGCCTCGGGTTCCATTGTATCACTTATGGACGGCTGGCTCAGTGAAATTTCACTTCAAGAGAAATCGAAGTTTAAGAAATATTGCTCGTTTTGGGAGAGGTTTTATAAGGATCTCCGGTATATAGGAACTGAGGTTGTCATTGCGGGTGGAATAATTTACTTGATATGGCCGAACGGCAACGGCCCGGACTCAATATTTGAACCACCACCAGACATACCTTGAGAAAATGAATCTATAATAATAACTGCTATTAAACAATCAGTTGAAAGATGCTTAAAAAATGAAATCCATTAA
>CP070758.1:13147-31542 GCA_020348925.1 Gemmatimonadota bacterium
ATTTGTCAGAGCTTATATGTTTCATTCATTTTGGAATCAGGCATACGGAATAATTTTCTGTTTGCACATTGTTTTCTATAATTTTTGGTTGAAACATCTTATTCCACAAAGAAATTGAAAGTGCAAAATTTTTGGATATTATGCATTTTTTGAGGATGAGTCGAAAAATTATTCTGAAAAGTCCATGTTATCAAAGAAAATATGCGCTTTCACATTATTACAATAGTTGTATATTTCGTACAAAATTGACACAATTCACATATAAACTCTGACAAATATTTTAACATCTGAGATCCGTTGTGCGAACCTGGAGCTCACATCGACAGGATCGGCTGGTTAGGTTGTTCTGCGTTGAGTTGTGCAATATTAATTCCTTCCACAGAAAACCTACGAGCTACCCAGCGGTAGTTCTTCTTACCTGTGGATGCTGTGTCAGTTGGATGTTTTTTCTCCTCTCTCCAGACGTGATATGGGAATTATCTTGAAGTCTTCAAAGGAAACGCTACCGGGGAAATGGAACTTAAATTTCGCATTCATAATACCAGCAACTTCCATTCCTTCAATTACTTTACAGTCGGTTGATTCGACCGAATCACGTACAGTTTCGGTCGCAGACTGGCAACCCAAAACTATCACAGCTTCATGTTGTTTTGCATATTTCTGCAGCTTTTTACGTCGTCCTGAAGTCCACACGCAAAGGAACCAATGATGATATAGTCTGCTCTTAAAAACTTTTGTATTCACTCCCCTTTCTCTTAATCGAAATTGAAGCGTTTTGATGTATTGTTCGAGAGGAACTGATTTCAGGAAACTCCTGAAAAATTGAATGAAAGGTTTTTCTTCTCTCGCGGCAACAGTCGCTGCAGGACACATAATACATGGAACGATCAAGGCCGAATTCAATCCTGAAACTTCAGAAAGCACATCCAAGTCTTTAAAATGAATTGGCATCTCTCCCTTCTCCTCTTTTCAATGTTCTTCAGATCCAAACGGTTGCATTGAGGTGCGGAGCGTTTTTTATGCCGTCGTCTATAGAACGCATGGTTATACCATAACCCCATTAACTATTAACTCAAGATGTCCTTCTTCATCTGTTCAAATTCCTCTTTTGTGATCTCTCCTTTCGCATATCTCTTTTTCAGTATATCTAACGCTGATTCCGTTTCTCCATCTTCTCTGTGGTGTTCTGTCGAGCTCCACCACGGTGGTTTACAGTCTTCAGGGCCCCACCAGGGTGACCTGCGGCTCCCTCGTCCGAAAAATACGAAACAGAAAATGATCATTACTACAAACATAATCATAGGGATAATCCACATTCCACCCCAATGCCACATCCATGGTTGTTCTGGAGTCATTGTTGTTTTCTCCGTATCGATTAAAACATCGTGAAACAGTGCTGTACTACTCGCGACTAAGAGGCTTGGAAACCTGAAGTTTTCATCTACCAAGTTGCCTCAACATGTTGAAATTATTGATGACATCAGGTGGCTATAACCACATCCGATTCAAAGCGCTGGTTAGATAACAATGATAAAGCCATGTATAATATGTCAAATGTAATAGCAATTATGAGACATTATTTGCGCCGTGGAGAAAAAGTGTAAACATAAAGATGCCTCCGGCATCCATATCGTTAACCTCATCCATACCAAGCTTTTTCATCCATTTCCACTTGTAAACCTGCTAATAACTTATTGAATCCACTGAATAAATCAACGACTGCCATCAATTCGAGAACGCCTTCGTCATCCAATCCTAATTTCCGCACCGCGGAAGTGTGGACCGTAATTCAGTACTCACATCCCATTACTGCTGATACGGCCACTGCAATGATTTCCTTTGTCAGTCTGTCAAGCTTTCCTCCTTTATGCATGATGGTCATCGTTTTGTTCCAGGTTGCCTCAAGATAGTCTGGATTATGAGCCATCACTTTGTACATATTAGGAACAAAATCGATTCCAAGCGTATGCCTGATCTCCTTGAAAATATCTTTAATCTTGCCCGTTGCCTCCTCTTCATTGATCATTTCAATTGATGCCATATTTTCTCTCCTCCACTATGCTAGTATTCATTAGATTTCTGTCAATCGTATCATAAGACTTTTGCATTTGCATAAATTCAATCTCAAGTTTTGATTTGTTCATCCAGATCAGTTGGCAGGATAACCGTGAACGTACTACCTTTACCAATCTCACTTTCTACTTTTATTTCTCCTCTATGCTTCTGAATAATGTTGTAACTTGTGAATAATCCGATTCCAGCCTTCACCCGTGATCCCTTTTTTGAGAAACTTGGATCGAATAATTTCTGAATTCGTCCGGGTGAAATACCAATTCCTGTGTCAGCAATTTGCACACATACCTTACTATTTTCATGAACCGTACGGATTGTGATTGTACCCTTTTTCTCGATTGCCTGAACCGCATTCATCAACAGGTTCATAAATACTTGGTTTATCTCTCCGGAATGACAGGCTATCTCTGGAATATCTCCATACTCTTTTGCAATATTTATATGATCTTTGAGTTCGTGTTCAAGCAAGGTCAATATGCTTTCCAGACTATTATGTACATCGGTTTTCTGAAACGATGTTTCATCCAACCTGGAGAAACTTTTCAAGCTATTAATAATTGTTGTTATGCGTTCAGTTGCAGCTGTGGTTGCAGGGCTTGCTGCTTTAAGAGCCTGCAGTGAATTTTGAAGTTGTTTGTTGTTTTTAACTTCATTATGAAATTGTCCTTTATTCATTATTTCTAAGATATTATTAACAGAGCGATTGGATATATCCGTTACACTATTGATGGTTCCGATAGGGGTGTTTATCTCGTGAACAACACCGGCAACCAATTTTCCAAGGGCTGCCATTTTTTCCGACTGCACCAGTTTTGCCTGAGTCAGCTGCAATTCTTCGAGTAGTTGTTGCAGTCTATTTTTCTCTTCCTTCAATTTGGCAATTTTATCCACATGATTGGCCGCTTCTCCTTTGATGAGAAGCGCGCTGTCTAAAACAGATTTTATTTCATCTTCTGCAATGCCTACAGACCGAGATGCAGCAATATGTTTAACTAGATTTGAGGTACAATTAACCGCAAAGGCAGCAGCAACGGAAACCAATTCACTGATGCGCGTCGTGCTCTCCGTCTGTACCTCTCGTGTAATACCGGTTTTTCCTCCTAAATGCTTAAGGCCATGGTCTTCCATTATTGCCTCGGCATTCTTACGCACTGATAGGGCATCCGAAATTGCTTGTTTTATTTCGTCTTCTGAAGCACCTGCTTCACGCACTTTTTCAAAGTGATGATCTATTCAGGGCTTACAACCAGCGGCAACGGATGTTCCAATATTAACCAATTCTTTTTCTTTGGAAGTCAGTGGCATAACTCACTCCTTGTATCAAAAATAATATGAGTTGTTCGCATAAAGTTATAAATTCATACTGTTTTTTACAAAAGATTTTTCACTATTCTTCTTATTTACTTTGATTTCTGAATTGCTGGGGAAATCTATTAATATTGTTCGATATCTGGCACTGAATACTATCTTTGATATTACACATTTTGAGGATTATTACTGATGCCGCAGAGAAATTATTTTCTGCATGGATGTCTTATTCTGTTAGTCTTCCCTCTACTAATTGCAGTTTTCTTTGAGCATCATCCGCTACACCTGGATTATGAGTTACCATAACCACGGTAATCCCTTCCTTGTTCAACGACTTTAGGTAGCTCACTGTTTCAACGGTTGTAGAGGGGTCTAAATTGCCTGTAGGCTCATCCGCCATAATTATCCGTGGATTATTGGCCAGGGCCCTCGCAATGGATACCCTTTGCTGTTGCCCGATGCTTAGTTCGTAAGGTTTATGGCCAAGCCTGTCCCCCAGGCCCAACTTTGCCAGCAGTTCTAACGCTCTTTCTTTTTGCCCGCCATCTGAGATTCCGTCTAAGGACAGGGGAATCTGAACATTCTCCAGGGCGGTCAAATAGGGAATTAAATTGAAGGTCTGAAAAACGAATCCAAGATTTTTCAATCGAAAACTTGCTCGTTTCTTGACATTCATATCATAGATAGAGATCCCATCTATGGTTACACTTCCCCCGGAAGGGTGTATCAATCCACCCAGGCACAAGAGCAATGTTGTCTTCCCGGAACCTGATGGTCCCACTATTGAAACGAATTCTCCTTCCTTAATGGACAATGAAACGTCATTTAAAGCAGTTACAGAATTCGCCTTACCGTTAAAAATCTTTGAGAGCTTCTCAGTCTGTATCATTTATGTCTCCTGTAATATTAAAGCGGGGTCCATCTTGGCTGCTTTTCTGGCTGGCAGATACGATGCAAGTATGCTGATTCCAACAGCCAAAAGCATCGACCATATGAAAAGTATTGGAATGGGCAACACTTTGACGCCTGCTATCTGAGGTCCCAGAATCATACCGGCCAAACTGCCAAAGACGTAACCGGCAACCCCACCGATCAACCCCAGGATCAAGGCCTTTCCAATAAATATGTAATAGATGTCCCCGGGAGATGCACCTATGGCCAACAGAGAACCGATCTCTTTTTTTCGCTCCTCCACATTCGACCACATATAGTTGCCTATGGATATCCCGCCTACCAGAATGATAATGATCAGGAAAATGATGGAGAATTTCGCCATGGTTTCATTGGTCTCCACCTGAGTCTGCACGATATGATTGATCGTAGTGATTTTCGTATCAGGCAGAATGTTTCTCAGGTTTCCCAAGAGACCTTCGGTGATAGCTGAACAACAGCCCATAATTTCTATGGCATTGATCACTTTTTCCTTTCCAAGGATCTTTTGGGCGGTATGAAGATGAACAAAGATGCGACCATCATCCACAGTTCCGGTCTGAGGGAGTATCTCTGCTACCTTGAGTTTGGTCCCTCTGATTTGAATCCCAGAGTCTTTATCCACGTCCAATTGTGACGCCACATCGCTTCCTATCAGACAGTCGTTGACACCCAGTGAATCAATGGATTTCCTCTGAAGTCTTGGATCTTCAAAGCCATGACTTCGATTCACAATGTTGTTCGGATCGCAGGCAGCCATTAAACCGGGGTCGGAAAAACCGACCGTTTGCCAGATGGGCTTTGAGGCCAGCTCATTCTTTGGAAGGATCCCGGTCAACACTAAGGAATAATCCTCAACAAAAATGCGCGCAGACAATTTGGGAGACATATTGTCCACTCCCTGAATCGTGGAACTGGCTATCCGCTCGACATATTCTTCGGGCATCTCCGGGGCGTTGATGTCAGCCGCGTAGTAGTTATCTATGGTTGTGGTTTGTGGTAAAACCAGGATATTGGCCCCCAGATTGTCCAGTTGAATGGCTACCGCCTTCTCCGAGGAATTGGACACCGATTTGACAGCAACGATAACAATGATCCCCAACAGAATGGCGATGAAACTGGTGATAAATTGCTTTTTCCTCTCCAGAAGTTCTTTCAGAATGATTTTTCCCAGATTCATTTTCATTCTCCCCTAAGGCGTGCTTTTTTGTGCCTGGTTCGTGTTTGATTTCGTGGGTCCACAGGTTTTCCCACTGCCTGGAGGACAAAATCCACTGCGCGTGACTCTGGTTGCAGCGGCCACCAGATCATCGACCTGTACTCCCCCCTCATACTTTCCAGTCACTTGCCCTTGAGGATTTAACACATAGGTGATCGGTTCAGCAGCGAGAGGATTGATCTTCAGATCTTTGATGAATCCGGCCTCTTCAGGATCGTTCATGTCAACGCTAATATATTCGGCTTTCCCTGCAAGTTTGCTTTCGGCTTGAGAGCAACAACCCCGAATCTCTTTGCAAGATGGCATATCACCATCACAAAAGCACAGGATGACACCTTTCTTTTGCTGGATATACTTCAGAGCTTCTTCTTTCTTGGGTGACGGAAAAGCCTGTTCGATTTCCTCTACTGTGGCTACCTTTGTTAATGCTGATACTATTAAACCACTGGGCGCAGTGAGAAGCGTTAATGGAACCGAAGCGCTCTGAGTCCGCATTGATCTTACAATATCTCTATTCATCGGATCTTTTCTGTCGATTTTGATGATCTCAATATCTTTCTTTGTCTTTTGCGCAAACGCATCCAGGTTTGTTGTCATGATCTCACAATCCGCATTTCCGGTTTCATAGAACAGCACGTAGGCATACTTGCCAGTTGAATGCGCTCGCGTCAGCTTCTGTGAGGCTTCGGAAGGCTGTCGTTGTTCCGGAATCTGTCTGGAAGATTGCACAGGCTGTGAAACCGTTTCTTTTGCCTGCACACTGCTTACTTCCTGGTCCTTGCAGCCACTGCCGAAAATGATCATCCCGAAAGCCACAACGCCGAAGATGCCGAAAGCCCATCTGCTCTTAACTACACGAAACATTTTATGCTCCTTTCTATTGCATTAATACCCATACAGTGTTGAGCTGTTCATGATATTTATTCAAATCACGAAACACGATCATACTTTGTTGTAACTTATACCGGAACACTCTACTTTTTGTCTGTTCGCAAAACCAACCACGCATGTATCACCATCTCTCAGCTTCATTCTCTGCCTCAGTCTCTCTGCATCCAAAAGAAATACAGAATCAGACAGTTGCTCCTTCAACAACTGAAAAAGTTGATTATTGAAGGAGGAGCTTTCTTTCAAAGGCGAATAATAGACCCAGGTGCCTCTTCTTTCACCTTCTACCAAGTTTGCGTTTTTCAGAATATTCAGGTGCTTTGACACCTGATACTGAGGTAATTCCAGAGCATCCACAAATTCGCATACACAAATCTGGCGATCGGTAATTGTCAATAACCTCATAATTCTCAATCTTGTCTCGTCAGACAATGCCTTGAAGATCTCTGTATAATTGTTCATAATACCCTTAACTCCTATATGCCTGTATGCCGAAATGGGCATATAATATATTCCATAATTATCTCCTGTCAAGTTATTTTTACCTTCAGAATATTTCACCATTAAAAGAATAGAATAACCCAGGCAAACATCTTTTTTGCATACGAATCAAAGCATACCTATCTGTAACTCCAATTGCGTTGAATGTACTCGATGGAGCTATTTATAGGTGGATCTTGATTTCTGTGATTCTTGGAGTAATCAAACAGGACCGTTCAAAATCTGACAGTGCATATTTTCTTTGATAACTGCAATTTCTTAGAGGTCGATCGAAAATAATTTCGAAAAGTGAATATTTTCAAAGATAAACTTCAATTTCTTTCCTTCACACAAAGTCAATGTTACTGTCAAAAGAAACAGAAATTGACTTTAAGAAATTATTCCCATTTGAGTCCTAAAATAAATACACTCCCCCTTTTAATAGGTTTTCCACTTGCTTTCAAATAAGAAACCGAATAGCTTAAAATAGATCTATCCATAGCTGGATTCCTCTCAAAAGAAGGGTTGAAAGCAAACCATGATCGGTAAAACCGTATCTCATTACAAAATCCTCGAAAAGCTCGGTGAAGGCGGCATGGGTCTCGTCTACAAAGCCGAGGATACAAAGCTCAAGCGGACCGTTGCTCTCAAGTTCCTATCACCTGAATTATCACGGGACTCAGAAGCAAAGAGTCGTTTCATCAAAGAGGCACAAGCTGTCTCTTCCCTTCAGCACAATAACATCTGCAACATTCATGAGATTGATGAAACTGAAGATAGGCAAATGTTCATATGTATGGACTATTATGATGGGGAATCCTTACAAGAGAAGATAGAACGAGGACCACTCAAAATAGATGAAACGATTGATATTGGCTTACAAATAGCCGATGGTCTCTGTGAGGCCCATGAAAAAAACATTATTCATCGTGATATTAAACCTGCTAATATCATGATAACACGCAAGGGCCAATCAAAAATCATGGATTTTGGCCTGGCCAGGTTGCGAGATCGAACGAAACTGACCAAGGAGGGAACAGCATTAGGAACTGTGGCATACATGTCGCCAGAACAGGCGCGGGGTGAAGAAGTCGATCACCGTTCAGATATATGGTCACTGGGAGTAGTAATCTATGAAATGATCACTGGTCAGCCTCCCTTCAAAGGTGAATATGAGCAAGCGATGATATTTTCCATTTTAAACGAGGAAGCTGAACCGATGACGGGGCTACGAACAGGTGTGCCGATGGAACTGGAGAGGATTGTGAATAAGGCTCTGGCAAAAAGCCCAGATGTACGGTACCAGCACGCAGATGAATTGTTGGCAGATTTGAGACGTGAGCGAAAACAATTGGAAGACGTGCAGAAGGGTCAACTCCCCTCTGAAAACGTTACAAAACAAAGGAAGAAATTTTCACCTTTATTGCTTCCTGCTGCTATTGTCTTCATTCTCGCTCTAGTCTTCCTCATATTCAAACCCTTTCAGATTGAGATAGGTCCTCAAAAAGAGCTTACGGCCGAGGAGAACCGTCTGGCGATCATGTATTTTGACAATCTAACTGATTCTGAGGATAGCGAGAAGCTGGGTGAAATTGCAACGAACTTGTTAATAACCGACCTGACCGAGTCACAATATCTAAACGTCGTTTCGAGCCAGCGATTATATGATGTTCTCAAACTTCTGGGGAGAGAGGGTGAGAAGAGACTCGACAGGGATGTGGCCACGGAGGTGGCAACCAAGGCCAGAAGCCGATGGATGCTATTGGGGAAAATCCTTCAGGTTGAACCCCATATCATTATTACTTCCCACTTGGTTGATATAGAGACTGGTAATGCGATTGCTTCCCAGCGAATCACAGGAGAGGTGGGTGAGAACATTTTTACCCTGGTCGATAAGCTGACAGTGGAAATCAAGAATGATCTTTCCTTACCTACAGCGGCACAAGAAGAGGCTGATCGACCGATTGCCGATGTTACAACACATTCTCCAGAGGCATATCGTTACTATCTCGAAGGAATAGAATACGAGTCCAAGCTTTATTGGGATGAGGCTGAGAGAAGCTTTCGAAAAGCATTGGAGTACGATTCCACCTTGGCAATGGCATATTACCAGTTGATAGGATATACAACGGACTTGGAAAAGAAAAAAATGTTGGCGAAAGCGATTGAATATTCAGGCAATGCTACTCAGAAGGAAAAATTATGGATAAAAAGTAGTGAGGCTGCTCTCGAAGGAAATTTGCCCCAGTATGTCAGCATATTGGAGAGGATAGCAGAGCGCTATCCCGATGAGAAAGAGGCATTTTACCGTCTGGGAGACTATTATAAAGATTTTGAAGAGTATGAAGAAACCAGTCATTATTACAACAAAGCTATTGAGATCGATCCTTCTTATAAACTGATATATAATGAACTTGCCTATATCTATGATAGAATCGGTGACGCAGATAAATCTATATGGGCCATAAACAAATACATAAGTCTGGCACCGGGTGAAGCGAATCCGTACGATACTCGGGGTGACCTTTATGCAAACAAAGGGAAATTGAGACAGGCGATTGAATCCTATAAGAAAGCCCTGGAAATAAAACCTGATTTCCTCGTCTCACTACCTAAACTAGGTCATATGTATCTTTTAAATTTGGAATATGCAAAAGCTGAAAGCTGTTACCAGAAAATGTGCACCAGTGTAGATAAATATACCCGATCACAGGGAAGACTATATATGTCTTATGTTCCTCTTTATCAAGGAAAGTTTGAAGAGACTTTAGGTGTATTAAATGACGGTATCGCAGCGGACAGAATGGAGCATGCTCAAGGAGGATTGTATAATATTGGAAAATACGGGATTAGGGTACTAATCTACAGGGAGAAAAAAGAGCCCGGTTTCGCCTTAAAGGAATGGAAAAAAGCATTTGATCCAGAAGATATAAGCGAGATTCGATCCATCTACGTGTTGCTTTTGGCAGAGAATAATGATCTTGAGGGGGCAGAGGACGAAGTTTTGGCCTATAAAAAAGAAATTGAGGAGAAAGCTCCCACCGAGATGTTTTATTATTACTGGGCCATGGGATATCTTGAGTCGGTGAGAGGCAATTTCGAATCAGCGGTAACCAATTTTGAAAATGCGGCCAGAGACTACCCACATTATCCAGATATTATTTTGTGCTTTTCGCTCGCTAAAGCATACTTGCTGGTGGGAAGATGGGGTGAATCAGTAGCTGAGTTTGAGAAGATTCTATCAAAATATGCTGCTCAAAGGCTATTTTATTCAATTATAGCTGTAAAGACCTATTACTTCTTGGGCTTAGCGTATGAAAGATCGGGTTGGACACAGAAGGCGATTGAGCAATATGAGACTTTTCTCGATATCTGGAAAAATGCCGATCCTGGAATAGAGGAAGTTGAGGATGCAAAGGCGAGACTGGCAGCATTGAAGGGAGTTTCATCCAAATGATCTACAGAAAATTTTTAATTTCATAATCAAAAGACCGGTACACCTGGTTTCTGTGATTCTTGGTTGAAACATGGAGTTTATTAAATTTTGTTGAAGTGCATGTTCTCTTTGAGAATATTGATTCTTCCGATTTTTTCGCAATCCGTCTTCTCAAAAGTGCATAATGTCAAAGATATTCAACACTTTCACTGCAAAAATGTCAGTCAATGTTTCTGTCAAAAGTAGGCAGCGTTTTCGATACTGGTTGCTATTTTTCTACATTATATAATATAAGGTTTTTAATAGTAGGAGGGTGCATAGTAGATCGTGATTACTTATCGTATTGAACATGGTAAGGGAGTCTATTATGCGAAAAAAGCGTTGTGTTTTCTGCGGTAATCTTCACACTAAAAAACACGATATCAAAAAGAAGAAAAGAACCATATCGTTCGGGAAAAGGGAGTATCATTATCAGCAATGGTTCTGTAATAGCTACAAATGATCAAGAATCCCTGGCCATAACTGAAAAATACCCCTTGAGCTCGCTGGTGTGAACATATCTCAGATGAACGGGGTACGCTTTTCACAAAAACCCTGATATTTTTCTTATGATAACTATTTCAACACTCCTACAGCAACCAAAATTGTATTCGCTCCCCAAAAGTAACAGAAATTGATTTTATACGATTACTTTCAGTTAAGTCCAAAAATACAAGATTCCCCCTAAAATAGGTTTTCCCTTGATTTCTAACAAAAAAGGAATAGTTTAATAATTAACCTGTTCACGTGTTGAATCTTCTGGCAGGAAATTCAACATGTAAATCGTGATCTAACTAATAATATCGAACAACATGATGTACGATGTGAAGAAACATGTACGGATAGCGTTGAGTATATGTAATTAGCCGGAACAGGAAGAGAGGACTTTTGCGGTTTAAACGTGACTGGCTGATTATCATTAAATTCATTGGAATGCGGCTAAGATGTCTAATAACATTTCCTTCAAATAGACTGTTAATCATTATTGACAGGAGCCACAATGATGAAATCTGAGAAAAGAAACCCTAAAAGAATATATGTCACACTGTTTCTACTGCTGACCGCAGTTATTGTTGGCAAATCAGATGCTCAGGATGAGAAGCGTGTGATCATTGTCTCCGGCCAGGAGGCTCATGGTACGAATGGGGCTGTTTTCGCATCGTCCATTCCTGGACGCAGGACCAGTATGCCTATGCCGCTTGCCATAAGCGATGAAGGAAAAGTTGTCTTCCGGGCTCGTCTCGAACCAGGGATAGGCGATGCAACGGATGATAATCAATTTGGGATATGGGCAAAAGAAAAAGATGATTTCACCCTCTTAGCCCGTGAACAAAGCGAAGTTCCTGGTCTGGCAGGTCAAATTTTTACCAAACTCCCGGAAGTTTTTATGGATCTCGCTGGCCAGATTGGACTGGATGCGACATACTCTCCAACAGGAGAAGAACCTGAAACTCATGGATTCTTTGTTGAAGAAGATGGAGATATGGTATTGAAGGTTTATGACGGTATGACTGTATTGCCGGGAATAATTTTAGAAGGTTTTGAAGTTGCCGGATTCAATATGGGTAGAATCATAATCAGAGGTTGGTTAGAAGGTGAGGGTATCGAAAGTGACAATGATCTTATAGCGGCTAAGTTTGACCAGAGTGGGTTTAACATTCTTTTCAGAGAAGGCAATCCGATGCCAATTGTGGCTGGCGATTATGTGAATGAATGGATCGGCTTTCATACGACACTGGATATGAATGGAAACACAATTGTCTGGATACAGGGTAAAAACAATTCAACTAATCAAAGGAAGGAAGCTGTTTATTACTGGGAACAACCAGGTTGGCTTTCACTTATACTTGACAGTGATTCAACTCCCCTGATTCCAGTTTTTGGAAACAATAACTGGAGGTTGAATGCTTCGGGGAACATAGTAAATATGGGCGATATCGGAGATGGTTATATCCTTTCAATGAAAAAGAACGGTGATTTTTTAAGAGTAGCGGCAAGAGGCGATTCGGCTGATGGTACCGACGGTGCAACCTTCACTACCTTTGGTCGCTGGATCGGCAATAACCATTATCATAAATGTGTTTTGCATGATAATAATTCAGTTTCAGTTTTAGCTGAAACTTCAGATCGTAAAACAGGCATTTGGATGGGGGATGAAACAGGCCTTAAAAAGGTGGTGTATAGAGGAGACCAGGCATCGGGGCTGGAGGATGGCCTGTTGTTTTCCGATGTGAGTGGAATAGAGGCAAATGCCGCAGGTCAGGTAGCGATTTCTATTGGGGCTGGGGGTCGTGACAGTGATGGAAACTGGGTTGACTTTATCGGTATCTGGTTTGGAGATAGCGAAGGATTGCAGTTGGTATTAAAAACAGACGACCAGTTTGAAATCGAGCCAGAAATTTTTAAAACGATAGAATATGTCTGTATGACAAGTCTTTTGACAACACCCGTAGATAGACCCAGAACAGGTGCTGATGGGTGGCCGACCTGTGTCAATGACAATGGGGAAATTCTTTTGGCCTTAAATTTTGATGACGGTGGAAATGCCTTGATTGTTACTTCCCCAATCTACACGGAATTTGTCGTTAATTCAACGGATGATGATGTAGATAACAATCCGGGTAATGGGAAATGTGAATGCGACGGTCCTAAAATAGAGGGAAAGCCGAAATGTACCCTCCGAGCCGCCATCATGGAGGCCAATGCAAAAGAAGGAAAAGACCGGATTACATACAGCATACCCACATCTGACGCAGGCTATGATTCTGCCGCAGGAACTTTCATCATCCAACCGGGAACTGCCCTGCCTCCATGCACAGATCCGGTCGACATTATAGGAAATACGACCGAACCTCCTGAACCATTAAGCAAAATGGCATATGGCCCCGATAGGCAGCAAGAGGGACCCGAGGAAATACTCGATGGAAGTAGACTGAATTCTGATGAGGACGGTATTCACTTCTCCTCAGGGACTGAAGAGAGTTCGATTTTAAATCATGTGATCCTCCAATTTCCTGGAAATGGAATTACTATTGAGAGTGACCATTTCAAAGTTCAAAACTGCGTTATTGGCACAGAAGATTTACTAAGTCATGGTTTTGGCAACAGAGGATATGGCATTGAGATCAAGAACGCATCCAATGTTCTCATCGGTGGATCGACCCATTTGCCGGGATTTACTCCAGGGAACGTGATTTCAAATAATTTATGTGGGATATTCATCAGTGGTACCCGGGCAAAAGATAACATGATAAGAGGCAATGTTATCGGTGCCGCTTTTTATAATGATCCGCCACTTGAATTGGGAAACGTGGATGGTGTAATCATAGATAATTCGCCTCATAATTTTATCGGAGGGGATGATGAACGGACACGTAATGTTATATCTGGTAATACACAAAATGGCATTGTCATTCGGGGTGAACATGCTACCAATAACACCGTGGAGGGCAATTTCATAGGCGTTGACAGAAATGGCGAAAATGCTATTGGCAACGGTGAAAGAGGTATACATATATTCGAGGCACGGGAAAATAGCATTGGCCGGAAAACTGACCGACCAGGCGTTCCTCCTGGCAATGTCATATCGGGGAACGGGACAGGTATTGTCATCGAGCAGCAAAGTGATCATGCCGGAAATAATCGGATTGAAGGTAATCTGATCGGAACGACTGCTCATGGAGACGCAAAACTGTCGAACAAAATCGGCATACTGATCAGCCAGGCTGACAGCATTATAGTTGGTGGTAAGGATACAAAGGCACGCAATATCATCTCCGGCAGTACACAAGATGGCATTCAGATTAGAGGAGCAAACGCCACAGAAAACCGAGTGGAGGGCAACTATATTGGAACCGATTGGACTGGAGAAAAAGCCATCGGCAATGACACAACTGGTATACACATTCTTGATGCATCGGGCAACAGTATTGGGGGCCAAACAGACGTACCTGGCACTCCCCCAGGTAATGTCATTTCGGGTAATGGCACTGGTATTGTCATTGAAAGGGGAAGTGGAAATGCCAGAAATAACCGGATAGAGGGAAACCTGATCGGGACGACTGCTCATGGTGATACAGCTCTGGGGAATAACAGGGGTGTAGAAATACGAGATGCCTCAGGCAATAGTATTGGAGATTCTACAGTGACTGGTCGAAACGTAATTTCAAGTAGTACTATTGCAAATATATCAATTATGGGCACTGATGCCATGAATAATAAAGTTCTGGGAAATCTAATTGGCCTTTCTATCACGGGCAAAGACTCTCCTGGAAAAACAGAAATTACCACTCTCTATGGAGTATCAATAAGTGGGGGTGCATCGGAGAACTATATTGGGAGGCCGACCCCGGAACCGGGGAATCCTCCAGGGAATGTGATTTCAGGACAAGAGATTGGTATTAAAATTGATGCGTCAAAAAACCAGGTGTTGGGTAATTTCATTGGACCAGGTATCGAAGGCATACGGACCTATCATGTTCATGAATCTGAAGATTCATTAAAACTTTTTAATGGAAATTCGCGGTACGGTATTGAGATAGCTGGAGATGATAATATAATTGGGGGGATGGATTCGACGGCCCGCAATGTAATATCCGGCAATAATTTTGAGAACCCAGATAGCTTAGAGGGTTTTGGTATTTCTATATTAGAGCATGCCGAAGGCAACAAAGTATTTGGTAACTATATCGGGGTTGGTCCTGATGGCACGACCCCAGAACCAAATGCTGGAGGTATATTGATTACAGGATTCCGGAATTATATTGGAGAACCAACGATAAATCCTGGAGATCCTCCGGGAAATATAATCTCAGGGTATGGCTACGGAATTTTATTACGTTATGGCAGTAGCGGGAATCTTGTACAAGGTAACCTTATTGGCATCGGCGCTGATGGAAAATCATTATCCAGTCGTTTTGGAATAACCGTCGAGCATAGTTGCGGCAACACTCTGGGCGGTTCAGAACCCGGAGCGGGGAATATAATCGCCGAGAGTGATAGTTGCGGTATATCAATTTACGGTTACGAATCCTCAGAAAACGAAATTTTAGGTAATTATGTGGGACTTAATAAATATGGGATATTGATTCATAATGCTGATCATAATACAATCGGAGCTATAAAAAGTGGAGTCGAGGATACACTCTCCCAAAACCGTATTGATGCCAATCATCTGGCCGGGATTAGGTTGGAGATATCGAGAAATAATGATATTGTGAACAATATTTTTTCCTACAATGGGATCGGAATTTGGCTGGAGGACTTGGGGAGAATGAAGGATTACCCGGATAATAATGAGATTGCCAACAATATTTTTTCCGACAATGAGGCCGGGATTAGGTTGGAGAACTCATATAACAATGAAATTGTCAAAAATTTGATACATTCTAACAGGAGCGGTGTCGAGTTAAACTGGTCTTGGTTCGATGTCATAATTAACAACCAATTCCGAGACAACGAGACTCATATCTTGATGGAAACCGGTACCTCATCTCTTATTCACTCAAACAGTATAATAAATGGCAGTGGATTCAATTCGGGTATACATCTTGATAACGCACGGGCGGAAATCGTCGGCAATTCTATCACCGACGATGCCGGGGATGGTATTACTCTGGAGAACGGCGCCGACGCCTCTGTTTTCCGAAACAACATCTTCGGTAATCAGGGTTTTGGACTGAATAACACAGACGAGTCAGTTCTGATTATTGCCCAGGACAACTGGTGGGGCAATGCCAGCGGGCCCGGCGGTGAGGGTTCCGGCTCAGGCGATGAGGTCAGCACGGGTGTAGACTATGCCAATTGGCGAACTAAGATGGTTTCGCTGGTCGTTTCGACGGGTTTCGACACTATCTACACTCCTTCAGGCGAAGCTGATTCAGTCAATGCTTTTGTCCGCAACTGGCAGTATCCCACGGAAGCGGTTGAGATGAGCGTCACAGATGATCTGGGCTGGGTGCAGGAGCCAACCACCTTCTTGGTGACACTCGATGAAAGTTTCGGAGGCAGTGCCCCAATTCAGTTTACCGTACCCGGCGACACAGAAGAAGGCACAGTGGATAACGTGACCGTCACCGCCGTTTCCCAGACCGATACAAACACAATTGAAACCGATTCGTTCTTAGTGTTGGCTTACGGACCTGTATTGACTCAAATCTTTGTAACACCGGACTCGGTCATTCTTTCTCCGAGCGATACGGTGCAGTTTGTGGCATTGGGAATAGATCAGTTCAATTTGACTCTTGACTTTGCACCGATTTGGAGCGCCACATGTGGGACAATAGATGAAACGGGACTGTACACGGCCGGTGAGGAAGAGGGCGTCTATGTGGTTACTGCCACGGATGCGACGGGTGCAGTACAGGGCCAAGCGCACGTGGAGATTCGAGGGGGTGTGGGTGTTGAAGGGGACGAAGAAATATCGGACCACCTAATACCTACTGAGTTTTATCTGTCTCAGAACTATCCCAATCCCTTTAATCCTGTGACAACAATTGAGTACGCCCTGCCAGAAGCTGCGCAGGTCAGAATTAAGGTATACAATATAATAGGACAGGTCGTAAAAGTACTCATTAATTCATCTCAACCTGCCGGTTTCCATTCAATTCAGTGGAATACTTCTGGTTTAGCCAGTGGAGTCTATTTCTACAGACTTGAAGCTGGACAATTCGTGGCCACAAAGAAAATGTTATTGTTAAAGTGATTTCTGTTTTTTTAGGAAAATTAAACAGTATTATTTAATTTCCACAATTACAGAATATCTTTGACAATATAGACTTTTGGGAGTTGGGTCGAAAAAATTTCTGAGAAGTCAATATTCTCAAAGATATTCAACATTTTCCCTGCAATAATGATAGTCATTGATTCTGTCAAAATTAGTCAGCGTATACGATTTTGGTTGTTTAACAGTATTGAAATAGATGTCTATCATAGAAGTATCAAGGCTTTTGAGAAAAGCGTACCCAGTTCATTTTGGAGGTTACGATCCCTGCAAGTTCAAGAGGTGATTTTCCATTATTTCCTGGAATCCTTGAACAACTGAATTTGTGAAATCTGTATCGCATAATTAAGAGGCGAATTGAATTTCGGGCTGTTTGATATGATTGAAATCCACCGACTTTCTTAAGTTTCTGGTTCAACTGTTTGATGACATTTTCAACAATGTTATTATCAGGTTTTAGATTTGGGTCTTTGAAGCGCCTGACAAGGTACGGAAACCTGAGTCTGAGGATATTCATCCGCTTGATGAGCTTAGCTTTTTTGATTTCATCTTGATGGTGCTCCAAATAGTCCAGAGCTCTTAAGGCCGTCTCAAATTTCTTGCATCTGCAGATAATCCTGGTGACAGTAAGAAACCGTTGAACCCAGAGCGTGTGGCCACCACCGGTGTAACGGTATTTGAAATAATATTCAGTGATATTGTAGGCATGATACGTGCAGAATTGATGAGGTATCCCGGCTAGCAGCCATCGAGTTGTTGCATAAAACACTTCAGCCAGATCACTGGTGATACCCGTGAATGGATATTTTATTACCCTCTTGATGATCAAGAGAAACCAAAACACATTGGCTTCGTCTTCTCTGGGAACCAGATCCCAATGGACAATATCTTGCGTCCCCAGGTCCACAGCAATCAGGAGAAACCACTTTTCACCTTTTATCCAGATGCATTTCTCATCTATGAACAAATATCCTGACCAGCGAGGCTTTAACTCTTTGGCTACCTCTACGGTGGACTTGCAGTTGGCACCCAAAGCATTGATGATCTGGAAAATGTGATATGCTTTCATTCCAAGTTATCGACCAATTGCTCGATAACTGGCCTCACTGTCATAATAGAGTTCACAGGCTTTGATCTGGAGAGAAAAATTGATGGGTTTGATTTTTGTGGGAGTAAATGATTTGTTACAGTCCTTACAGAGTCAACGTCGGTACGTTCGGATCCTCTTCCCGGATGAAGTCCTTACCTTTCTCTTGCGCCGATCGTGTAGCTTCGCTCGTTTGCCACTGCAAAACGCACAC
>CP070758.1:31642-52581 GCA_020348925.1 Gemmatimonadota bacterium
CTCGCCAGGAGTAACGACAAAAACTGCATTATCTACACTAATACCAAAAAATACTCCTCCATCTATCACTAAAATGTGATCAATTAAGGAGTTCTCCAAGATAAGACGACGCAAGCCTAAAAGGTAATTATTTGTTAGATAATTGGCAGGAGTTATCATGGAGCATCGTCCACCTGTACGAGTTAGTTTTACTCCCTTTTCCATAAAAAGATGGTATGTATCTATTTTGTAAGAAGCAGCAGAGAACTCTGAACGGTAGTATGATAGCTGTTTATCATCTCGGAACTCATCTTGGAGAAGCACATAAGGCGGGTTACCGATGATTGCATCAAACCCACCCGCCTTCATAATCTCAGCAAACTCGGTATTCCAATCGAAAACATTAATCCGATACTGTTCTTCTTCATCAAGCAAATCCATCTGACCGCTTTCATAAAAATCCGGGCCGATGAGGGAGTTGCCGCATTTGATGTTGCTGGCAAGGTCAGGCAGGGCACGCTCGCGGAAGAGCTTCTGCTGCATCTCAAGACTGTCCTGGTTTTCACCTTCAAGAACTTTCAGCAGTAAACTGAGTTTGGTCACTTCCACAGCCTGGCTGTCTATGTCCACACCATAGATATTATTCAATAATATCCGCTTCTTCTCCTGGGTGGTGAGATACCACTGGCCTCCTGCACCCTGGTAGATCTGCTTAGTGTGCTTCTTCGGCCCACGCTTGACATACCAGTCACGATGATAGTCCAGGAGATACGTATACGCCCCAATAAGAAATGAACCGGAGCCGCAGGCGGGATCGAGGATGCGGAGGTTCGAAATCTGGCGCGGAGTTTTGCTCTCACAGAGCTTTCCCACTGTGTTCTTGACGATGTAATCGACGATATACGACGGTGTATAGTAAACACCTCCGGCCTTCTTGACCTCGGGCTTCTCCTCCACCTTGGCCTGATGGGCCGGGGTGAGGCGGATGACTTTGCCTAGGAACTGCTCGTAGACATTGCCGAGGATGTCGGCACCGAGGACGGAAAACTCGTACGGGCTTTCTGGGTAGTAGAGACGACGAATCATCTCTTTGATGACTTTATCGTCAACTTTGAGATACGGCGTCAGCTCATCCGGCGGTTCCCTCCCTTTTTCAGACCGAAAGTGAAAGAGACCTGAATTGTACTTATCATCAGCCAGGCCGAAGAGATACTGGAGACGGGAATAGGTCTTTTCCCCGTTCTGGAGGGCCTGCAGTTGACCGTAGGTCTCGATACCTCGATCCTCGCACATGCGAAGAAAAATGATACGGTCAATAACCCTCTGTACAGTGAAATTGAGTTCTCGCACTGATAGATCAGGATTGCGCAGGGCGATATTTCGGGCCAACATATCCCGCCAGCCTTCGATCTCGGTGAGAAACTCTTTGTCGACCTCAGACGTCCCGCGCTTGCCTTTGGTAGAGATGGCATATTTGTCGAAGGATCCTTTACGGATGGCATCTCTTGAAAAAATATCTGCAATTTCATCCCAGCGATCAGGGTAATCCTGGTATGTCAAATACAGAATACGACCAATTCCGGGCTTATCTGAAAGTTTTGGCCGAGTATGGCATTCAAAAACGGCAAGCTCCTCAAAATCGGTGAGTATCGAAAGAGGAAGTTTGGCACTCCAGGCGTAGCGGCGTAACTGGTAGGCGGGATGAATATCCTTTTTTATATCTACTGATGGTCTTTTTGTCTCAACAAAAAATTTCCGGGTACCACCTATCCGAAAACAATAATCAGGAGCTTTTGTTGCTCCTCCAACTTTAATGGCATCTTCATGGACAACATCCTTGTATGCTTCTGCACTTCCTTCCTTATTCTGAACGTCCCAGCCCAATGCCTCGAAGAAAGGATTGATGAACTCCTGCCGGAGCGTTGCTTCGTTGTAAGCCGGGCTGCGATAGGAGGCTATATTTCCCTCGAATCTTTCTACGAGGTCAAGGACTATTTTTGGTGCTGTTGACATTGGTTTTTACACCTGAGTATCTACATTCACAGAATGATGGGCTGTGAAGCCCATGGACAATGCGCCTCGGGTAAGATACCCGAGACGATTATATGTATTACATCTGAGACTACCCTGTTGCCCTTCATCGTTTCCCCTTCTGCGCCTTTTTACGGCCATATGCGGCCCTTTTCTCCTTTACATGGAAACCGATCTCCTTCTTTTTCGATTCGCGTGGTGGGAGCAAGAGGGGCCGAATCTTTTGATATATGTCAGCCAGTGCCACATCGTGACTCAGTAATGCTCTCTCAATCTCTGCCAGCCGTTTCTCCATGAGTTGAGTAGCGGAAAGCTGATCCCGCATCTTCACAAAAGCTCGTACAACAAAGACGCTCATTTGAACAGCCTTGAGGCTGTTGAGCACATTGGCAGCCATTATGGCGCCGTGTTCAGTATAGGCATAGGGGAGATAGCGCCTGCCACCTCGTCCAGTCTTTGAGGTTCCAATTTGGAACCTCAAAGCCCCAAGTTCTTCCCTCTTAAGCTGAAATACGAAATCGTCGGGGAACCTTTCTGCATTACGTTTCATCGCCTTGTTCAGAATTTTCGTTTCAACGCCGTAGAGTTTGGCGAGGTCGGCATCCAGGATGATCTTTTGGCCTCGAACCTCGTAAATACATGATTCGATGCGGATCGTCGCTGGAATGATTTCCTTTTTCTTCGGCATTGTCGTCGTCTTCCTCTCGTAATCTCAATTGTTGGAATCTATCATGAGATACGTGGCAACCTCCATATTGATTTTCTGGGTGGATACGATTTTAATCTCGTCAGGGTATGGTCGGTAGAGTTTCATGGGGGACTCTCGTTTTTATGGACTATGAATCCCTTGGGTTTTGCGCTTCGGGTACGATACCCGAGGCGATCAATCAGCTCCAGAACTGTTTTGTGTTCCTTTGATGTTGCTTTCTCAATCAATTTCCAAGTCCGCAGTTGTCGCTCCAGGGTAATGCACTCAAAAATATTCACAGGATGAGGTGATGTCAAGAGAATATCGTAAAAATTTGATATTTCTTGCACTTGAGCAAAAAATTGTCAATTGACTTTGGGGAGTCGAAAGGTCGAAAAGTCGAAGAGTCGAAAAGACTCAATGGAGCAGAGGTGCGGAGGAGAAGGGGTGAAGAGGAGAGTTCAAAGGAGATAGGGAATAGGTAATCCGTGTCTGGTGAATGGTTGGCTTTTTTGTGGCTATCCTATTTTTCCTTCGTTCGAAATCCAATTTGGCGGTGGGACGGTTCAGGTGGTTGCATGAGTTGTCGGATAGTTTCAAAGACAATTTTGAATTGAGCATCATACTTTTTCTCGAGTTCATTCAGTCTCTGCACCAGATCAGCATGCGAGGTAAGAATATATCTCAAGCGGACAAAAGCACGTACCACGTAAACACTCATCAGAACGGCCCGCTTGCTTCTCAGAACATTCGCTGCCATAAGGGCACCGTGTTCGGTGAAAGCACGTGGTAACTTGCGTTTACCACCATGTGATGAACTGATCACAATCGGTGACCAGTTTTCGTCGCATCTTGAAGTCACATTTTGTGACTTCAAGTTTGTAACTTCTTGCCGTGTAATACGAAACGCAAAGTCTTCAGGAAACTTGTCCATGTTTCTTTTAACGGCTTGATTCAATACTTTTGTCTCGACACCGTAAAGACGAGCGAGATCAGCATCCAGAATAACTTTTTGCCCTCTAATTTGGAGAATCACCTGCTCAACGTTCTCAACAGGAATAAGAACTGAATCGTGAACCATTTTTTAGCCTCCTCTTTCTCGCCCTTCTGAAGTCCTTCTTTTACATGAGGAACGTTAAGTTGAAAAATACATCGGTATCTCTTAAACGAAACGATACATCCAAATTAATGCAGAAGGTTATACGAAACAAGAGATTTTTCCTATAGAAAAACCTAAACTGAGCAGAGGTGCAGAGGTGCAGGGATGGAAAGGTGAATGTGTAAATGCATATAAGCGTATATGAGAAAGCAGAGGAGAAGGGGATGGATGGTTGAATGTCATGGTAGGGTCATATCGAAAGGTCGCCTGGGACTCCCATCTTGGGACACAATTCTATAGAGTATCTGCCCACTAAGAGCGATGGGCTGTGAAGCCCATGGATCATGCGCCTCGGGTAAGATACCCGAGGCAATCACAGAATATACTATCTTCATATAGTGACTCACCAATGCCCTGAAGCCTGAACCGTAAGACCGACAGGTGAACGGAGCGACCGTTTTTTCCGCTGTCTGAATCCCCCGCCTTGGCGGGGGATGAGTTTGGAAAAAACAGCGCAGTGAGCCGTTGACGATCTCGGCGAAGGTTTCGGGCTGGACTTTCTTTTTGCTTCTTTTTCTTTGACCAACAAAGAAAAAGAAGAGGTATTATGATCTCACTTCCCTCATATGATGAAAATAATATACCTGGCTCAGGTATCTCCACTGCCTGGCTTTCCCTGAGGTCAATGACTATTTTAGGCGCTTTTGACATTGGCTTTCTCACTCAATTTCCACGTCCGTAGTTTTCGCTCCAGGGTAGTGCGCTCAAAAATATTCTCAGAATGAGGCGTGTCAAGAGAATATCGTAATAATTTGATATTTCGTGGACTTGTGCAAAAAATTGTCAAAACGCCAGAGAGTAGATCGCAGGTATGAGATAATAGGTGGGTGAACAAGATTAAAGATCGAAGATTAATTTGATTGCCCTCATATTCTGGTGAGAATCCACTATTTATTTGCCACCAATATTCGACCCCATTGTCCTTTGACAGGTAAACTCAGAGTGCCATTGTGTGTCTTGAAATGATCATTCTCATTCAGCACATCACTCAATTCGGCTTTGAAATTCAGCGGGACCGTGACATTGTGTGCAGCAGTACTGTTGTTCAACATGACTATGACCCTCTCACCCCCGGTTTCCCGGGAGAAGGTGTAGATGCCCTTGGTATCGTCGATGAATAGGGTTGTATAATCTCCGGACTGGAGTGCCTCGTGCCTCGCTCTGATATGGATAAGTTTTCTGTAATGGTCGTAAAGCTCCTGGTTGAATGCAACCGTATCGGAATTCGTCCTCTTGGAGCCGTCGGGCAGGTAGGCCTCGTCGTCGTAGATCAGATCCTTCCAGATCATGGGCTTGCGGCAACAGGGATCGTTTGCCCCCCACATACCGGCTTCATCCCCGTAGTAAATCATCGGTGCCCCAAGGTACGTCATCTGAAATATGGCGAAAAGTTTCTGGATCCTGAGTTCCTCTGGAGTGGGTTTGCGTACGTCATACTTGGGATTCTCCGCCTTCGATTTCCCGAAATAGTCCCCCCAGTTCCGAAAACTGCCGAGGTTACGATTCACAATATGAGACCCGAGACGATTGGTGTCGTGGCTGCCGAAAAGATTTTGCATTCTATACGCGACACCGAGGGGAAATGCCTGCCGGAGTTCCCGAAGCCTCCGGTCAAACTCCCCGGTCGAGATTCGGTCCTTTTTTTCAATAAAGTATTCGGCGCAGATGAAGGCGAAATTGTAATTCATAACCGCATCGAATTCGTCTCCCTGTAAATAGGGTTTCAAGGCGGTAATTGGTTCGACGACTTCGGCTGTAAGGTATGCATCTGCATTGAGAGACTTTGCGAACTTTCGCCAGTCCACCCAGAAGGGATGGGCGATACAGAAGGCCACATCCAAGCGCCAGCCGTCTATCCCGTCGTCAGGATTGCCATCCCCATTGGGATCCATCCAGCGTTGTGTGGCAGCAAGGATGTATTGTTTGGGGCCGGCGACAATACCCTGGGCGTTCTCCCGCATCTCAGGCAGCTCCCGGACGCCGAACCACCCTTCGTACTCGAACTTCGATCCTACCGTCGGATCATCCCACGAGGTGATGGAGAACCAGTCCTTGTATTTCGATTTTTTCTGATTTTTCACTACGTCCTGAAAAGCCCAGCTGTTCAGTCCCATATGGTTAAAAACACCGTCAAAGATAACTTTCATGCCTCGGCGATGAAGTTCTTGAATAAGTTGCAACATGAGCGTGTCCGCGGATGTCCAGACCCAGGTGGATGGATCGTCCGGTGTTTCCGCTGCCGTCAGTCTTCGGTCGCCCACCGGGTCCGGGCCGAAATTGGGGTCAATGTGATGATAGGTGGCCGCATCGTACTTGTGATGGGAGGGCGCTTCGAAGACCGGATTGAGATAGATGGCGCCCACGCCCAGATCCTTGAGATAGTCGAGCTTTTCAAGGATACCTTCGATATCTCCACCGTACCTGCGGCGCTGGATGTTGAACCAGATATCCCTCCCGTTTTCCCGCTCATAGGGCTGCAGTTCATACCAGTCGGAAATCCAGGGATGGATCTGCCACGGGGAAGTGATATCGTGAGGATACGCCCCTTTGATATCGGCCAGCATAGGATCGTTTTTCGGATTCCCGTTGCGAAAACGCTCTGGGAAAATCTGGTACCAGACGACCCGCTTGGCCCATTCCGGACCCCAATCGTCCGTAGATGAGAGTGTTATACTGTTTTGTGTCTCTTTGGTGATCATTTCAGGCCCCTTCCTCTCACGTATTGGTGATGTGTTCGAGGTCAACACCGTGATGACACAGCCTACCAGGCTGACATTCAAAACGACATGTTTACGCATAGTTTGCCTCATTTCCCTTGAATATTTTCGAAAAGAATTTCGGACAGCACGTAACAGCGTTCCGAGACGGCACTTCTATGCCTCATCCACCGTTGTGCTTTTTCGTGCTGAATTAAGTTAGAAGTTTCTCGAGTTATGTCAAGAGGTATTTCCCCATTCAAATGCTTTCTGAGGTAACTTTTTATGCTCTTCATACATATACACATTTTTGACATGCACGCATCAGTGCTTTTTCAAGAGCCGTATACGAATCGTAATGTCTTGCAGAAAAAGGAGTACGGTAAATTCTGCCGATTGAGGAAAAAGGACTGGACAACGCTTTCCAGGATGTATATATTGAAAAGCCCTAAAATTACGTGCTATCGGAGGTGTTGAGAACCTGTGGACTGCACCGGTCGATTTTGTGGTATGTTACGACTCCGAAAACCGCCATGACAGGTCATCTCTCGAGGTTCGTTATTCATTTTCGGTCGATTGAAAGGGTCATTTTTGCATGTCAAAATGTGTTGAAAAGATTCTCGTCCTGTGTACCGACATAATCGCCATCACCATCCCCTTTATCCTTGTCACCGTGGGCCTTCAGCTTGGAGAGCAGTTCGCCCCGAGGTGGTTTTCCGGATTTCCCATCCAGTTGGATGTAATCCTGGCTGTACTCCTGACGGTCTACTGGATACTGTTCTTTGCCATTTTCGGGCTGTACAAATCATGGTATAACCGTTCGCGGGTGGATGAATTTTTTCAGGTGCTCAAGACCTCGTTTTTCGGTATGATTGTCCTTTCCATCGTCACCTTCAATATCAGGGGTCCGCTGCTGCTCACTGTGTTTCTTTTGGGCGTGTACTGGATTTTTCTGTACCTCTTTGTGTGTGCGGGCCGCCTCGGCATCGGCAGTTTTCAGCGTCATCTCCTGATCTTGGGAATTGGGAGGAGACAAACCCTCATAGTCGGAGGCGGAGCCCTGGGTGAGGATCTACTGAGAAAGATCCGGGTGCAGCCCGCCCTGGGGTATGAAGTGATCGGCTTTGTCGACAAAGATCCTCACGGCGAAAAGGAGAGGCTGAACGGTTTGCCGTTCCTGGGCACCTATGAGAGCATTTCCCGTTTGGTGCAGTCATCGAAAGTGAGCGATATCATCATCGCCGTCGAATCAGGGTCCCATGAGGAAATTTTAGACATTATAGACAACTGCAACGGTCTGCCTGTGAATCTCAAGATTGTACCGGATCTTTATGATATTGCATCCGGCCACATCAAGACGCAAGAAATCACCGGTTTTCCTTTGATAGATTTGCTGCCGGAACCTTTACTGCCTCTGCAGCAGCATGTCAAAAGGACCATGGACATTGCCCTCTCACTGGCCGTGCTTCTTTTCTTCTGGCCGATGTGGGTGCTCATTGCCATGCTCATTCGCCTGGATACCAAAGGATCCATTTTCTTCACCCAGGAACGGGTGGGGAAAGATGGAAGAATTTTCACCATGATCAAATTCCGATCCATGGTACGAGATGCCGAGGAGCGTACCGGTCCTGTCTGGGCCGAGGAGAACGATCTCCGGGTAACACGCGTCGGCCGGATCATCCGAAAATACAGATTGGATGAAATCCCCCAGTTTCTAAATATTCTCAGAGGGGAGATGAGTCTCGTCGGCCCGAGACCGGAAAGGCCTTACTTCGTCCAACAACTCAGGAAAACGATCCCCCTCTATACGAAGCGATTGAAAGTTCGGCCAGGAGTAACCGGCTGGGCCCAGACGAGGCATAAGTACGACTCGTCTCTCAACGATGTTCGTGAAAAACTGAAATACGATCTCTATTACCTGAGGAACATTTCCCTTATGCTCGATTTGAAGATCCTACTCGAAACCGTAGCCGTTATGATCAGGGGGAAAGGGGCCCATTGAACAACATCTGCCAGCCCATATCTCCCCTCTCCTCGGGAAGGGGGATTCGTCTTGTCTTGACCACGTCCGTGATCCAGAGTATGTATCATCTCACTTGAAGCCGAGGCGAGAAAGGGATCAACATGTTGGATCAAAAGTTCATTCGCGAAAACAGTGACAGCGTCAAGAGGGCGATCGCTGACAAGGGTGAAACTGCAAATGTCGACGCCTTCTTAGAACTGGACAAAGAACGCAGAGGGCTCTTGATCGAGGCCGACGAGTTGCGACACGCGCGCAATGTCACTTCCGAAGAGATCGGCCGCCTGAAGAGTCAGAAGGAGGACGCCTCCGAAAAGATTAAAGTCATGCAGGAGGTGGCTCAGCAGATTAAAGATCTCGAGCAGAAGATAAGAGAGGTCGAAACGAACATAGAGACAATTCTCTTGACCGTGCCCAACATGCCCCATTCATCGGTTCCCGTCGGAACGAGTGAGGCGAACAATGTTGAGATACGTCGCTGGGGCGAGAAAAGGGACTTAGGGTTTGAACCGCTGCCTCATTGGGAGATCGGTGAGCGTCTGGAGATCCTTGATTTCGGCAGCGCTTCACGGATGTCCGGCTCCGGGTTCGTCATATTACAGGGTCTCGGAGCGAAGCTGGAACGGGCTCTGATCAATTTTATGCTCGATCTTCATGTTCGGAAACACGGGTACACAGAATTGTCACCACCGTTTCTCGTGAACCGCAGATCAATGGTAAATACCGGTCAGCTTCCCAAGTTGGAAGAGGATATGTATGAGTGCGAACAGGACGGTTTCTTTCTCATTCCGACAGGAGAGGTCCCGGTGACCAATGTGCATCAGGATGACATTTTGAAGGAAAAAGAGCTTCCGAAATATTATGCGACGTATACCCCCTGCTTCCGTCGCGAAGCCGGCTCATATGGTAAAGAGACCCGGGGACTTATTCGGGTTCATCAATTCGATAAGGTCGAAATGGTGAAATTCGTCCGCCCCGAAACATCGTACGACGAGCTGGAAAGTCTCCTGAAGGATGCCGAAGAGGTGCTCCAGCTCCTGGACCTCCATTACCGTGTTGTCTCCCTGTGTACGGCTGATTTGAGTTTTGCCGCCGCAAAATGTTACGACATCGAGGTCTGGGCTCCGGGTGTCGGGAAATATCTGGAAGTCTCATCATGCTCAAATTTCGAAGCGTTTCAAGCCAGAAGGGCATCCATACGGTTCCGCCGAGAGGATACAGGTAAAGTGGAATTCGTTCACACGCTCAACGGATCGGGGCTCGCCTTACCGCGCACTGTGATCGCCCTGCTTGAAAATTATCAGACTGAAAAGGGAACCGTAGTCGTCCCTGAGGTGTTAAGGAAATATATGGACGATGCGGAAATACTCTGTTAATATCTGGATCTTGTGGGACGTGAACGTGTTTTAACCGAGACATCTCAAAGATGGAGTTCCTCGCACACAGAAGCAGGTTTCGTTTTTCAGGTCGCATCCACGAGCTGTCAGCCTTTTTCAAAGGTTTTCTCTTTATTGCGGCTATTCTCCTTATCTTAGCTTTCCTCATTTACAATCAGTACGTGGTTCACAGATTGAGGAATGACGAGCGGAGACTCCTCCACGTTTACGCCAATCTGTATGCTGCGGCGACGTCGGAACTTTCCGACGGAGCTGAGTTGAACCTTATTTTCGACGAGGTCATTCGCCCCACCGATTTTCCCATAATTGCCACGACGGCTGACGGTACACCTTACGCCTGGAAGGGAATTGGGATTGATACGGACGACTCAAAGGAAAAAGCGCTGTCCAAGGCCCGGCGGATGTTAGCTAAAATGGATTCAAAAACTGAACCCATCCCTCTCTCAGTGCAGGAAACAGGCCAGGTCGTGGGCTATCTTCACTATGGTGATTCCGGTTTAGTGCGGCAACTGAGTTGGATGCCGTACATTCAAATCGTAGTTGTCGGTCTGTTCATATTCATCGGCTTCCTTGGGTACAGGAACATCAAAAAAAGCGAGCAACGGTTCATCTGGGTGGGTATGGCCAAGGAGACGGCGCATCAATTGGGTACGCCACTTTCATCCCTTATGGGTTGGCTCGAACTCATGAGAGTGGAGGGGAGAAAGGAAGGGCGAGACAAGATACTTCAGGAGATCGAAAACGATCTCAAGCGTCTGAGCAAAATTGTGTCCCGTTTCAGTCAAATAGGTTCGGAACCTAAATTGGAGAAACAGCCCATTATCCCCATTCTCACTGAGACAGCGGGCTATTTCCGGCAGCGACTGCCACAATTGAGCAAGCGCATCGAGATCGAGGAGCACTACAAGGAGATCCCTCCCCTTTCGGTGAACAGAGAACTGTTGGGGTGGGTGTTTGAAAATCTGTTTAAAAATTCCATCGATTCCATCGGGAAAGATGGTGGGCGCATTGAAATCACAACCGATCTCAACCACGATAAAGAGGATGTCATTATTACATTTACAGATACCGGCCGGGGTATTGATTCAAAGGTCCAGCGCAGAATCTTCGCCGCGGGTTACAGCACAAAGAAGCGCGGCTGGGGCCTGGGACTGACGTTGGCCAAACGGATCATTGAAGAGTATCACGGTGGTCGCATCCTTCTGAAGGAGAGCACACCGGAGCAAGGGACGATTTTTCATCTGACGTTACCCATAGGAAGCGAATGAGAGATCTCGTCGCACGAGGAGAGAGGGAGGGGGCTTTTGAAATTTCATTGTCTCATATCTCTGGAGCCTCCTCATTCCTTGCTGCCTCGAACCGGTTTTTCCGCCTTCGTACCGCTTTCGATTTACCTTGACAGCACATCAATTATCAGGTATTTTTACAGCCGTTAGGGGTCCGGACAGAAGGGGAGGATGTACATATTTTTCCAGTCAAAAGAATCGCCCGGGTTTCTACCGGGCGTGTGACTTTAAAAATGGCAGAACAGAAGAAAATTTTGTGGGTCGATGATGAGATTGACATGCTCCGATCCCACATTCGTTTCTTGGAGGAGCGTGGATATGCGGTTTCCGGCACAAGCAGCGGTCTTGATGCCGTGGAGCTGGTTGCGAAAGAACCTTTCGATCTTGTCTTATTGGATGAGATGATGCCGGGGAAAGATGGCTTGACCGTACTTGCTGAAATAAAAGACCTGAGCCCTTCGTTGCCTGTGATTATGATTACCAAGAGCGAAGAGGAACGACTTATGGACGAAGCGATCGGAAAAAGAATTGACGACTATCTGACCAAGCCTGTGAATCCAAGTCAGATACTTTCGGCCTGTAAGAAGATCCTGGAAAAGCGGAGGATTCAACGGGGACAGATCACTCAGGACTACGTCATTGACTCGAACCAGATCAGAGGTCTCATCGCAGGTCCGACCTCATGGCCAGATTGGATCGAAATCCAGAACAAATTGGTGAAATGGGACATCGAGCTGGATCAGAGCGCAGACACAGGCTTGAAGCAAAGCCATCAAGATCAAAGACGTGAATGCAATACTGAATTTGTGAAATTTGTGGAACGGAACTACCACCGTTGGCTTGAAGAAGAGGATCGACCACCGCTGTCCGTCGATGTCATCCGGCGATTCATTCTTCCTGAAATCAGATCTGGCAGGAACGTCATATTCATCGTCATGGATTCCATGCGCCTGGATCAATGGGCTGCCGTCGAATCACTTCTCTACGATTACTTTACCGTCCAGCGGGACTACTATTACGCCGTTTTACCCACGGCGACGCCTTTTGCCCGGAATGCTATCTTCGCCGGCCTCTTCCCCGATGAGGTCGCCCGAAGATATCCCGAACTGTGGCGAAAAGGCGGTGATGATGAGGGAAGCCTGAACCGATATGAACATGATTTGCTCAACGACCAGCTTAACACACTCGGTCTCAAACTTCATCCGGACCCGAAGTATATTAAAATATTGGATGTGACCGAAGCGAGAGAGCTTACAAAACAAATCGTCACATACAGGGATACACCGCTGACGGCGATCGTTTTTAATTTCGTCGATATACTTTCACACGGCCGATCTGAATCCGAAATCCTTCAGGAGATAGCACCTGACGAATCGGCGCTGCGATCCCTTATTCGATCATGGTTCATTCACTCTGAACTGTTTACTATTTTAAAGACTGCCTCACAATGGGATTGTACGGTCGTTCTCACCTCCGATCACGGCTCTGTCCTGAGTACGAAAGGAACAACCGTCTATGGAGATCGGGAAACCTCAACCAATTTGCGTTACAAATACGGGCAGAATCTTCGATGCGATGATAAGCATGCCCTCCATATTAAGAAACCGGAGGAGTACAGACTGCCGAGTATTGGATTACATTCCAACTTCATCATTGCCAAGGAGGACTACTTTTTTCTCTACCCCACGAAGTATCATAAATATAAAAGGCAGTTTCAAGGGAGTTTCCAGCACGGCGGTATCTCCCTGGAAGAGATGATTCTGCCGGTAGCCATCATGAGATCGAAGTGATGACAGAGAGAGTGCAGACAGGGGAGATGAGAAATACGACTACTGTTTTCACACAAAGCCCTGAGGAGACACACAGTTTTGGCGTTGAACTTGCCAGGGATCTTGAACCTCAAACCGTCATTGCCCTCATCGGGGATCTCGGATCCGGCAAGACCTGTTTGACCCAGGGAATCTGTGCCGGACTGGAGGTGGAGGAGTATGTGACGAGTCCGACCTTCACCCTCATCAACGAGTACCGGGGGCGGTTGCCCGTGTACCATTTCGATCTGTACAGAATTGACGACCTGAAGGAGATGCTCGACCTGGGATATGAGGAATACTTTTACGGCAACGGCGTGTGTGTGATTGAATGGGCGGAAAAGATGGAGACGCTCTTGCCGGAAAAGCGCATCGAAATTCTATTGAAGCGGATTGGTGAAAACGAGAGGGAGTTTCGAATCACCCATTTCACTGAACATACTCGGGAATGAGCAGATCATTGGGATGATTGTTTTAGGCATTGAGACGGCGACTTTAATTGAAGGCGTGGCCGTTGTTGACGGCGACAGGGTTGTGGCCGAACATCGATCACACGTGGGATCGACCCACGCGGAGCACCTCGTGCCGACTATCCTCCAGACCCTCGGAGCCGCAGGGTTTGGCATGAAAGAAGTGGACGGTATCGCAATTTCCATAGGGCCCGGTTCTTTTACTGGGCTTCGAATCGGACTGAGCGCCGTGAAAGGTTTGAGCCTGGCGCGAGGAATACCCGTTGTTGCTGTTCCGACACTGGACGGGCTGGCCTATCACGTTCCTTTTTGCAGGTACTCCGTTTGCCCCATACTCGATGCCAAAAGGCATGAGGTGTACACGGCTTTGTATCGTACGAGCGAGGGTGTTCCGGAACGCTTGACTGAACCTCGTGCGATCAATCCCGAAGACCTCGTGACCGAAATCTCTGAGCCGACGATTTTTCTCGGAGATGGCGTGCCCGTTTACGCTCGCTTGATAAGGGAGCACTTGGGATCCAAAGCCCATTTCGCGCCGAATCATGTCGGCCTTCCTAGTGGTTCGGCCATCGCTCTTTTAGGGCATACACTCCTTATCGAGGGGAAGACCGTAGACATCCAAAGCGTGCAACCGTTCTATATTCGGAAATCGGATGCGGAGTTGAAGGCGATCAGAGGGGCATGAAGAGCAGGTAAGAATGGACGAGATGAAACTTGAGAAAAGTGATGAAATTGTGAGGATGTCTCTTCACGATCTCGAAGACGTTTTAGCCATTGAGAGGGATTCGTTTTCAAATCCTTGGCCGAAGGACCACTTTCGGCAGATCATCTCCGATCGAAAACACGCGGTTCCTCTTGTGGCGAAACGGGATGGTGAGGTTATTGGCTATGGTATTGCGTGGCTTAAGTTCGAAACCTTCCACATCGGTAATCTCGCCGTCCATCGTTCCTTTCGCCGTCGTAAAATTGGCCAGAGGCTGCTGCGTGCGCTTATGGAAACCGGATTGGGGAGGGATTGTCGCCTGGCTACATTGGAGGTCAGGGAGACAAACCAAGCAGCCATTTCGCTGTACCGGAAGTTCGGATTTTCGCCCGTGGCTTTGCAGACAGGATATTACGATGACACGGGAGAGAACGCCATCATAATGATGACGGAACTGAGGCAAGATGTTCGGACACCCCCGGGGTATCAAATGATCCCTCACGTGGAAGAGAAGGACCGATGAAATCGAATGGTCAAAAAGCCCGAACGTCAGAAAGATGTGTCGTCGGAAATCGGTTTTACTTTTCGACGTTTCAACTTTTCCCCCAGGCCGAACGGCGGGGAGGGATGATGCAGCATGGAGTGGTTTAAAAAGGTCAAGACAGGCCTCAAGGCCCAAGAAAAAAGGCCTATCCCCGATGGTGTCTGGGTCAAGTGTGACACGTGCGGTGAGATTATCTACAAAAAAGAGCTGATCCAGAACCTCTGGGTGTGCGCCAAGTGCGGATTTCATTTTCGAATCAAATCCGGTGATTATGTGCGAATCCTTTTGGATGACGGCACATTCGATGAGCTCCACAGCAACATCACGGCCGTCGATTCACTCAAGTTCAGAGATAGCAAGAAGTATACCGACCGCGTGAAAGACGCGATGAAGAAAACAGGTTTGTCCGAGGCCGCCAGGACGGGCATCGGAAAGGTCGATGGCAAATCCATTGTTCTTGGAATTCTGGCTTTTGACTTTTTAGGGGGAAGTATGGGATCCGTCGTTGGCGAGAAGATCGCCCGGGCGACAGAGCAAGCATTGCGGGATAAAATTCCACTGATTGTTGTCTCCAGTTCCGGTGGGGCCCGGATGCAGGAAGGGGCTCTGTCTCTTATGCAGATGGCAAAAACGAGCGCACGTCTGGCTCAGTTGTCGGAGGCGAGTGTCCCTTATATTTCAGTCCTGACCCATCCCACCACCGGCGGTGTCGCCGCCAGTTTTGCTATGCTGGGGGATATCATCATCGCTGAGCCGGGCGCCCTCATCGGGTTTGCCGGCCCTCGAGTCATTGAGCAGACCATCGGCCAGGAATTACCCGAAGGCTTTCAGCGCTCGGAATTTCTTCTCGAACATGGCTTTATCGACGTCATCGTGAACAGAAGAGAGTTGAAACCGATCATCAGCACACTCCTCGACCATCTGACATGACCTACCGCGACGCACTCCGTTTCCTTTACGGACTCCAAATTTTCGGGATAAAACTTGGGTTGCGTAATATTACGAGCGTCCTCCGTGAGATCAACAACCCCAACCACCATTTTAAGATTATTCATATTGCAGGGACAAACGGGAAAGGATCGACTGCGGCTCTGGTCGAGTCCGTGCTGCGCTCCGCAGGCTACAAAACCGGTCTGTTCACCTCGCCCCATCTTTTCGATTTCACCGAACGGATCCGCGTTGCCGGGAAACCTATTCCCAGGCGACAGGTTTCCTCCGGGATTGCTCTGCTCAAACCATATATTGAACGCTACCGTTGCACTTTCTTTGAGGCGACCACAGCCCTTGCCTTTCAGATTTTTCAGAAAGAAGGGGTCGATGTGGCCATCATCGAGGTGGGTATGGGTGGCCGGCTCGATGCCACAAACGTGGTCACCTCGATGTGCAGCATTATTACTGATATTGACAACGATCACACCGAATATCTTGGGGAAAAATTGAAAAGCATCGCTCGGGAGAAAGCCGCTGTTATCAAGGAAAAAAGTACCGTTGTCACATCTGCAACACAGCCTGAGGTGAAGGAAGTATTACGGGCCGCGTGTATGAAGCGCGGGGCGACTCTGTACGCAACGGGCGAGCATTGCACTCTTGATATTAGAGAGATTTCATCCGAGGGATCCCGCATCACTCTTCAGACCCCTTTCAGAGTTCACACCGATCTCCAGGTTCCACTCTTGGGGAGGCATCAAGTTCGAAACGCGGCTGCGGCGGTGCTGGCGATCGATGTGCTCAATAGCAACGGTGTTGCCGTATCTGAAGGGAACGTGCGGCAAGGTATTGCCGGAACGACGTGGCCCGGGAGACTCCAAGTCCTTCAAAAAAGACCGTTGTTTCTCGTTGACGGGGCGCATAATCCGGGCGGAATGCATGCGCTGAAAGATGCTCTTCAGGAATTCTTCACCTATAAAAATCTCATCCTCGTCTTCGGCGTTATGTCCAACAAAAGTTACACAGAGATGTTGAGGGCCATCGTCCCCATGGCCCATCATGTCCTTCTTACAAGACCGAACATGGAAAGGGCACTGAACTGCCGCGTGCTTGCCGAGGAGGTGTCTCTGCTCACCTCACGTTTCGAGGTCATACCCTCAGTTTCTCAAGCGGTACGCAGAGCTTTCACTATTGCCGATCCCGGCGATGTTGTGTGCGCTGCCGGATCGCTTTTTCTTGTCGGTGATATTTTGAAGTCCAGAATGAAGCGGGTGGATGAGCTTTTTGGCTTGAATTGAAAGGAACGAACTTATGAAAATTCGCGTGCTGAACGCATCGCTGGAGGTCATCCAGGGTGACATTACTGAGGTGGACGTTGAGGCTCTTGTAACTCCGGCAAATAATCACCTGTGGATGGGAGGTGGGGTGGCTGGGATCGTCAAATCGAAGGGAGGGGAAGGGATAGAGAAAGAAGCGGTCAAGCAAGGGCCGGTGAAAATCGGATCGGCCGTAATGACAACGGGAGGTGCGTTAAAAGTCAGGCATGTCATTCATGCCGCAGCCATGGGACAGGATCTGAAGGCGAGTGAGGAGTCCATCCGCACATCGACGCAGGCCGGCTTGCGACTTGCGGAGGAGAAAGGGATCCGGTCTCTGGCGTTGCCTGCCATAGCGACCGGTGCCGGTGGCTTTTCGCCGTATGTGTGTGCCAAAATCATGCTCGAAGAGACCATCGAATTCCTCACCAATACTCAGACCGTTCGACAGATCCTCTTCGTTCTGTTTGATCAGAAGACGTACGATATTTTTAAGGAGGAGCTGGGGAAGATGTTCAGCAGCGGCCCGAAATAATCTTATTCTTCGATGGCCAAATTAAAACATGAATGGTATTGCGAGCAACCGAAGGTCACGCGGCAGCTCCGCTTCATCAAAGATCTTGCTGAAAGGAATGGAAATTCATAAGGGGGCCGGGCGGTTGCATTTCGAATATCGATAGCTGAAAAACATCTTGACTTTGGGATGACCTTTTATTAAGTTTGTGATCTCTAATTTGATTTGAATAGAACATTCCCGGGTAGCTCAGTTGGTAGAGCGGGTGGCTGTTAACCACTTGGTCGCTGGTTCGAGTCCGGCCCCGGGAGCCATACCTCCCCCCGGCAGTAGTAATATCCTCTGCCGGGAATTTTTTATTTATACCTAACACGCTTGGAGTTGGAGCAAAGTAGTAGATTGTAAGCTTCTCCTCGCCGATCTCAATCCTGTCAATGAACTTCGACAGGAATTCCCTTTTCTCTTGGGTGGCATTCCCAACGAAGACTTTGAGAAGTTTCCTCCTGCCTTTCAGCCTTTCCTGATTGAGAGAAGAAATGTTTTCTGAGATTGTATTGGTTGTTGATGCCAAAGGCACTATTGATGAAGTGCAGAAGAATGTGGTCGTAGCACTCTCCGGATTAAATATTCAATGACGGGGGATGTAGAGGGACAACGAATGTATTTGATATTAGACATTTGAAATATTGTCAGAGAAGAGCACTCTATATTAGGGAAGATAGGTACTTATTATTCTCGGAAAAGTGTGTGTTATCAAAGTTATTCTTTACTTTCGCTGCAAAAATGACAGTCATTGTTTCTGTCAAAAGTAACAGAATTCAACTCTAGAAAGTAACTCTCCGTCAGAATATAGTGGATTAAGGGAAAATGTCACTGTAAGTAACATTATTATTAAATAGTACAATTTCGTTTCTCATGAGATCAAAAAGACTCTCTCCTCCCAGGATCAGCTTTTCTCCTTGATTTCAAACAAGAAACTGAATAGTTTAAACGGAGATCTATCTCTCACTGGATTCCTCTCAAAAGGAGGTCTATAAGCAAGTTATGATCGGTGAAACCATTTCCCACTACAAGATCCTCGAAAAGCTTGGTGAAGGTGGCATGGGTGTCGTCTATAAGGCCGAGGACACCAAACTCAAGCGCACTGTTGCCCTGAAGTTTTTACCGCCTGAGTTGACAAGAGATCCTGAAGCTAAACAACGCTTCATCCACGAAGCCCAGGCAGCATCCGCTCTTGATTACTCCAACATTTGCACTATCTATGAGATTGATGAGACCGGGGATAACCAATTATTCATTTCTATGGCCTGCTATGGGGGTCAAAACTTAAGGGAGAAAATTGAAAAGGGGCCACTCAAGCTGGAGGAGACCATCGACATTGGTATCCAGATTGCTCAAGGTCTTTCCAAAGCTCACGAGAAGGGTATTGTGCACAGGGACATAAAACCGGGCAATATCTTGATAACAGAAGACGGACAAGTGAAGATTGTCGATTTTGGCTTGGCCAAATTACGCGGGCGTACCAAACTGACGAAAACGGGTACCGCACTGGGTACGGTGGCATATATGTCGCCAGAGCAGAGTCGAGGTAAAGAGGTTGACCATCGTACAGACATCTGGTCCTTGGGCGTTGTATTGTACGAGATGCTAACTGGACAAATGCCCTTCAAAGGCGACTACGAACAGGCAGTAGTATATTCGATTCTAAATGAAGAGCCGGAACCAATAACAAATCTTAGGAGCGATGTCCCGACAGAATTGCAGCAAGTGATGCAAAAGGCGATGCAAAAAGAGCCAACCGAGCGGTATGCAAGCATGGCTGAGCTGTTAACCGATCTTAAATCAATGAAAAAGGATCTTCAAATTGAGGATGCAAGGTCGCTTGCAGAGAAAGAAAAACCTTTGCCTTCCATCGCTGTTCTGCCCTTTGTGAACATGAGCGCCGATCCTGAGCAGGAATACTTCTGCGACGGCATGTCTGAAGAACTCATCAATGCACTGACCAAAATTGAGAATCTGCGTGTGCCTGCCCGGACTTCTGCTTTTGCCTTCAAAGGTGAGAAGATAGACGTGCGCGAAATTGGGAGGAAGCTGAGTGTCGCAACGGTTCTTGAAGGTAGCGTTCGTAAAGCAGGGAATCGTCTTCGTATCGCTGCGCAGCTCATCAATGTCGCCGACGGTTATCATCTCTGGTCGGAGCGCTTTGACCGTGAACTGGATGACGTCTTTGCCATTCAGGATGAGATATCGATGGCAATTGTGAATAACTTAAAGGTCCGGCTATTGAGAGACGAAGAAGAGAAACTGGTGAAACGACATACAAGGGACCCAGAAGCCTACAACCTCTATCTAAAAGGGCTCTACTTCAGTTTCAAAGCGTCTCCGGAGGGAATGGAAAAAGTCCTTCAGTATTTTAGAAAAGCGATTGATAAAGATCCAGACTTCGCTCTTACCTACACAGGAGTGGCTAATGTGTTCTTAGCTCTTGGAATCTTTAGTCTTCGGCCCACGAAGGAGATTCTGCCCAAAGCCAAGGCCGCACTCGACAAAGCCTTACATTTGGATGATACCCTTGCCGAGGCTCATGCCAATGCCGCCTTGATGGCTTTCTGGATTGAATGGGACTGGAGAGCTGCGGAGAACCATTTCAAGAAAGCGTTAGCGCTGAATCCTAGACTGGCCTCATGCAGAGCCTGGTATGCGTGGTATCAGTTGGCCATGGGGAGATTTGATAAGGCCATCTCCGAACTCAAAAGAGCTCAGGAGCTCGACCCGCTCATGCCTCTTTGGTATTCCCAGGGAACGGGAATTCACCTCACCGTAGGGAATCTTGATGAAGCCATGAATCAGTTTCATAAAGCCATCGAGCTCGATCCGAACTTCGGCCTTGCTTATTTCCATGTGGGCAGAGTCTATTTTCTCAAAGGAATGATGGAGGAAGCAATTTCTGCCTTTAAAAAAATGTTAGGACTAACTCCTTACCCAGGATGGGCAGAATGCTACCTCGGAATGATTTATCATTTACAGGGGAAGAAAGAGAATGCCGAGAACCTCCTTGAGGAGATCATTGAACGGAAGAAAAAGACGTACGTTTCCTCTGTCTGCATAGCTATTCTATGCCACGAATTGGGCAAGCTGGAGTTAGCATATGAATTTTATGAAAAGGCTATTGAAGAGCGGGATATACTCATGCCCTTTATCAAGGTGCACCCGGAGCATGAAAAGCATCGCTCTGACCCCCAGTTCAAGTCCCTGCTGAAGAAGATGAGTTTAGATAAATAAAAGTAAAGAAGTAAAACAAATGAACTGATCAAAAAAATTAATAACTTAGAGGAGTTTACCATAAAAAACTTATTTCTATTATTCGTGGGAGTATCCTTTTTAGTTATCAGTGCTTGTGA
>CP070758.1:52681-93947 GCA_020348925.1 Gemmatimonadota bacterium
AGTACCCTGGAACCTATCAGATCCCACGGTACTACTCTTCGACGTTCAACTCCACATCCCCTGCGACAGGCTCTGGACAGATCTGACTTAGAACAGACCTTTCATCAGTGGAACCCGCGTAATACACCGAATACGCCTGAAATCCGTCCAATCCGTGGATCTCCTTCATCAACACCAATCGTTTCGTCGCCGAAAAATCACCCGCCGTCAAGCGGTAGAAAGAGATGCCGCAGGCAGCGTCTGATCCCTGCTCGTTTCACCCATCCCGGCTGACGGTGTAATATCCCGGTTCTTTCAACGCCTCCACCAACGTCCGTACTTCTTGTCCAAGAACATTATAGATCTTGAGAGTGGTGGGGAGGGATGATCTACCATCTGGTATCTCATATCTAATATCTGTAAACGGATTGAAAATAATTTTATCAAGACAGAATAAGAGGGTATCACACTCGAAAATTAGTGGAGATTCCGAAATTTATAAACGGGCGTAAAGGAGGCGTCGTGACCGGCTCTCCAACACGCTCGTGGTCTGGCTGCACACGCCCCAGATGCAAAACTACTCACCAAGCCTATTCAATTGTTTTATTTAAAGAAGAATCCCCTGCGGATTCTCACTTGAGCAACAACATCCGCCTTGTGGCAGTCCATTCACCCGCTTCCAGACGGTAGAAGTATAGCCCACCGGATACTTCATTGCCGTATTCGTCCCGACCATCCCAGGTGATTATGTACGATCCCGGTTTCTGGGATTCATTCACCAGGGTCCTCACCTCCTGCCCTAAAATATTATAGATCTTCAGGGTGGTGTGGACTGCGGATCTGACAGCTGACAGCTGATATGTGATGTCTGTCCCCGGATTGAATGGGTTGGGGTAATTTTGATGCAACGCATAATCGGAAGGGCACTCACCCATCACGATCTTAATCGGAAAGGGAAGCTTTATTACTGTTTGTTCGTTGATTTTTACGTACAATTCGAGATCGATCTCAGCGGACTCCGCTTTGAAATCGATCTCCACGATATCACCGCTCCCCGATATCGGCGCATTGCCGGCCATTGCAACCCGAATTTCTCCTGGATCGATTTTGTATGCCAAGGAACACCCCGAGCTCAGCTCGGTCGTCCTGGCTTCGATCGCGGTCAGGACATCCTGATCGTAGGTCACACGAAATTGAGCGGCAATGATGCCATCGGCGTTGGTGAAGGTGATGGGAAAGGTGAAGTAGTATTCCTCCTCTTCCTCCTCCTCGTGACCTCGAAATCCGAAGGAAACATCGTCCTCAACGAAGGTGCTCAACTTCTGGCTCATCACGTTGTGCCAGTTCTGGGTCACATCGCCGATGATGACCCCTTCGTAATCCTCGCCCGTGCGATTGGCCGAGAGACTGGCGTAACAGCGATAGGCCGGCTCGAATATCCACTCGCCGACGGGAGAGGCCGTCTCGAACCCGACGATCTCCCTGAGCAGCTGGGACACATCGTAGCCGGTGATTGCACCATTCCGTGTCACATCAGCGGCCAGAGAATCGTTGTGCGAAAAGGGCCACGTTCCATCCAAATGCATGAGAATGTATGCGGCGTCGAGCGAGGTGATCACCTGAGTGGGATCGGGCATCTCCAGGGGCTCCATCTGAATCCTGACGCAATAATCGGAGCACCCCAAAACCGGCGTGATTCCGTAATGGCCCATGAGATCCGTGAACACAGTATCATCGGCCGGCGGTGTCATCGTCGAATCGTTCACCCAGATCATCACCTCAGCCTCCGGTATGGGCTCACCGTTATCGCTGTAAAAAACGTCGCCTTCAATGGAGAAATTGATGACGTGAAGCAAGCCGCCCTCCCAGCATACCCTGGGATAGGCCTCGTTGATCTTCACATGATCGATACTCAACTCGAAAATGCTGCTGCCCTCACTTGTTCCTGACACCTCATATCCCACATACAGAACAGGGGCAGGCATAGTACACCCCGTCAGGTTCCTGTTGAGGGCCTGCGAAACGACGATCCGTCCCAAATCCTCGTTGATAGAATACGTCAACGGGCCGAGGTTCTCCGTGATCAATCCCTCGTTGCCCACCTCGAAGACATCGAGCTGTTCCGTATCGTAGCTCAATTCCCAAAAGAGGGACAGGATGTTGAGGTCCTCGAAACAGAGCCCGTAGTTCGTCTCCAGAAGGACGGGAATCTCAACCCGCCCGCAGGCGTGGTAATGGGTCGTATCCGGCCAGAAAGCGTGGAGATGGAGGGAATCGACGCACGTTGAGACGACGAGGGTATCAAAGCAGCACGAGGGTGAGCTCAGGCCGCTTGCTCCGCACGTGCTGGAGACGACGAACGTGTCGGCGTAGCAAGTTCCGGCCAGGGAATTTCCAACACGCTTGGGCGGAGCCCAACACCACCGCCATTCACCTGGTCCCAACGTATCGAACGCCGCACCGTTGGTGAGCGTCGAATCGTGAGGGAGCCAAAGGATATGTAAGCTGTCTCCGTCCGGATCAACAGCCGTGATAGTGTAACAGAGCGTATCGCAACCCTCCTCAGGACCCTCTTTGACGTGAAACTCCGCATCATCTTCAGGTGACGTAAAATACGGTCCACTATTGACAACGACGAAACCATCGTAGGTCATGGCCTTCGGTGAACCCTCGTTGATGACAACCGCGCTGAACTGAAGCATCGTAGAATCGCCACCACATTTTTGAACGCAGTCACCGTTTATGACAAATCCGATCCTCAAGCCGCACCCGTTGCAGTCCATCTCGTTTCCACCGACCAGCCAGATCTCGAGAGCCGTATAGGATTCATTGTGCACCTGGATGTGCCAGCCCATGGAATCGAGGCACGTGCCCTCGTAAGTCAGGGTACCATCCCAGAAGACGACGCAGGTATCGTACGTCAGGGTGAACTGGATCATCGTGATGGCCATCTCCTGATCCATACCCTGAAAGTCGACGCACACCACGATATGGGAATCCGGTTTCGCAATAGTCGTGGCGGGATCGATGGAGAGGGTCACTTGGCCTTCGGCAGAAGCGCTGATGATCGAAAGAAGAGCGACAGTACCAAGGATGATTGCCTTGCGGTTCATATTTATTTCTCCTTTACGCGTAAACGTACAACGTCCCGTTGTTGATCAGCTTGAATACTAAATAAAAAATACATCAAAGTCAATGAAAATAAGAACGCACACCACGGTTGCATGGTAAATCGATGGCATGATTTTTTCGAATCTGTAATAGGTAGTTTTTTCAATTGACAATCCTTTTCACACTACCTATAATTAACCGTTATGATCGAACGGCTTAGATTAGAAAAAATGGTTTACGGGGGGTCGGCCCTGGGACAGCACGAGGGGAAGGCGGTCTTCGTCGCTGGCGGTATTGCCGGCGAGGAGGTCGATGTCGAGATCATCGCCGAAAAGACCGATTACTGTCTCGGGAAGGCACTTCGAATTCTCAAGCCCTCACCCGCCAGAGTTGAACCGCCATGCACCTCTTTTGGGGACTGCGGCGGTTGCCACTGGCAGCACATCGATTACCCGACCCAGCTCAAATTCAAAGAGCAGATCCTCGCCGAGCAGTTACGGCGGATCGGAGGCTTTGAAGACCCGACCATATTGGACATCATCGGCATGGAGGAACCCTGGCATTATCGCCACAAGAGCAGATTCGGTCTGAGGACTGTGGGAACAACCGTTACCTTAGGCTTTTACAAACCTGGGACACGGCAGCCCGTGGAGCTGGCAGACTGTCCCATTCTGGAGAGTCACATAAGCCAGGCGTACGCAAAACTGAAAGACGATTTCAAAAGATTCTTTTCTCCCTTTCAAGGTTTTTGCACCGTTGAGGTCAGATCCTCGCCACACGAAGCCCAGATCCTGATCAATACGTCCTCACGTTTTCAAGGGCGTCTCGATGAAGTGGTCGATGGCCTGAGAACGCTCCCCTTCGTAAAAGGGGTGCACCATCGCATTCTTCGCAAGAATGCGCCCCTGCAATACAAGACACTCTTCGGTGATCCGTTCATCACGTATACTATGGGTGAGTGGAAGTTCCAAGTCCAGCCGACATCATTTTTTCAGGTCAATATTCGCCAGGCGGAGCGCCTCTTTTCCAGGGCGATGGAGCTCATGGAGATTAAGGGAGGACGCATTCTGGATGGATACTGCGGTGTTGGAGTCCTGACGCTCATGGCCTCGAAATCTGCAGAAGAGACAGTGGGTATTGAAGTTGTCCCGTCGGCCATCGAGGACGCCAGGAGAAACGGAGTACTGAACGGCGTCAAAAATGCGAGGTTTCTCGAAGGCCTGTTCCAGAACATGCTGCCGCAGCTCGCCCAGGAGAGTTGGGAGGGTATTATGCTCGATCCACCCAGAGAAGGTGTCGTTGTCAAGAAAACTCTGCGTCGCATAGCCCAGCTCCGGCCGCCTAAAATTCTTTATGTCTCGTGCAACCCGACAACCCTTGCCCGGGATTGTCGGCGCCTGCGTGAGGGCGGCTATACTCTCCGCCTGATCCAACCCATCGACATGTTCCCCCACACTTACCACATCGAAGCATTGGCGCTGCTCGAAAGGGAATCAGCCCTCAATGGCTCGTGAGGACACTTGCACATTTATTCCCAAATCCGAAATTATAATTTTTTCAGTTAAGAAGTTTTACCGCAGTCCGATCCTTTTGACTAACACAAAACTGCTGAGATAGGTGGAAAGAAGAAAGAGCAACGCAAAGGTGAAGGTGTTCATGGTAAAAATGGGCGTAACGAGTTCACGCAGTATAGAAAGAATGAGAAGCGCTCCAGCGAGGTACCCGAAATAACCGGCAATGAGTGCCAAGTGAATGTTCATAGCTATCATGGTGTTGATGGTTAGAGACTTGATGAAAAGGAAAGCAAAGATCACCTGAAAATACCGCTGCGCTGTCAGAGACATCTCCCCTGACATATGAAAAACGGGATGCAGAGTCCAAAGTAAAAAATAGAGTCCAGTAAAGACCAAGAGATTCGGTACAAGAACTGAAATGTAAAAGAGGGCCAGTGTCATCTTCTTGTGAATGGGCAACTTCAGGAAAAATGAAAGGTTCGCCGTGTTCCTCTTGATAATCTGAGATTCAATAATGGCAATAAAGACGAATCCCACTAAAAGAAATACACCTTTGCCGACGGTGAAATCAAGTTGAGACTGAGTCCCAAAGACATAGGCCAGGCCAATGATGATAAGAGGGGTATCAAGTTTAAAGCGCTCTAAAAATAGTTTTGAATTAAGAGAGAAAAGCTGTGCGTATCTTCCGTAGATTGAGTTCACGTTCATGATGGAAGGACCTTCAGTTTTCTTAATATAGTTTTTGACATGATGACGATCGACACACATGTTGCGAAAACCGTGACGACGAGAAATATCACTGTTATATCCACATGCTGAAGAATGAAGCGAATCCCGATACCTACTTCCTGTTGCGAAAGCATGACCTCGGACAAGAAAATGAGGGCAAGGAGGAGAAATACTCCGAAGGGGAAACTGTGAAAAAGAGCGCTCAAAAACTTTCGCTTCGTATCCTTGAATTCCCTCAAAACTTGAAAGATCGAAATGTAGACAAAAGCGAGAACAAAGTACAGTGTAATGAGCAGTGGAGCTCCCCCGACTTTTGAGATCAGATCGAAGAGGATTGATTTCTCCAAGACAAAGGAGACAAATCTGGGTACGAACCGCCGACTGAAGGCAATGCCCGTCACCGTCGTGATGGTGTCTCCATCAGGAGCAACGGATTTGTGGAATTCAATATGCTGCAAATCCGGGAGTTTCATGAAGTGCGCGAGCAGAAGAACAAGGGCCGTGCAAATAAAAACAGCATAAATAATGGATGACAAAAGGTAGGAAAAGTAAACCTCTCGGCCCGAAACCGGCATGGCCTGAAAATGCCGGGTTATGGGTGCGCACAATGCATTCTCATCAATATCTTTGGAACGCCGGAACATATTGCCCACAAAACAATGACTGATGACAGACAGGTACAGCATGAGGGCAATCTGGTACTTGTCAAGGCTGCCTTCGACGTAAAAGAAGACGACGAGAATCGCTACTATTAAAAAGACCGGGTTGTTGAGTGGATTAAAAAGAAATGTTCTCAGAAAGAATATGGTTAGTGAAATATACCTTTTTAACGTTCGTCCCCGATTCACCTTGATCCGCCTGCATCGATAAGACCATCAGCTGATATGCCGTAGTTTTGAATGAACGTTTCTTCGACAGAGGACTTCAAACTCGCAATCTGCTCATCCAGGGATATTTTGCCTCCACGAATAAAAATCACCCGCTTGGCGATCTTCTCTATATCCGAAAGAATATGGGAGGAGTAAAAGATTGTTGTTCTCTGTTGAGCGTTCAATGTTTTCATTGCGCTCAGTACACTGAACCGCATAACCGCATCGAGACCGACAAAGGGTTCATCCAGAACGAGAATCTCAGGATTGCAGCTGAAGCAGAGGGCCAGTTCTGCCAGACGCTTTTGCCCTTTGGACATCGACCGCATGCGTTTGTCGGTCACAATGTCCCATTCGTCAATGAATCGGTCCAGCATATCCTCATCCCATGTGGGGTACAGATTCTTGTAAAGCTCGGCCATGTCCATCAGCGTCGCCCAAGGCAACAGTCCTGTTTCTTCGGCAACGAAGCCGATTCGTTCTTTCGTGGCCGCGTCGAGCCTGGCGGACGGTTTATCCAGAATCTTCACGCTGCCTTCATCAAAGGGAAGAAACCCCATGAGTATATGCAGGAGTGTCGTCTTTCCGGCTCCGTTGGCACCGACGAGGCCGACCGACTCACCCCTATCAACGCTTAGACTGACGCTTCGAAGGGCCTTTACCGTGATATATGTTTTCGAGAGGTTGGAGACTTCAATATCCATTTTTCCTCAGCCAGTGATCCTCTCTTCGTAAATTGATAACGAGCATATTCCCCGACACAAGGGCATTCAACCCGGACAGTATTGTTATCTTGGCCGCAGAATAATATTCACCACACAGACCAAGTCAAAGATGTTGATCGCATCATCCTCAATGCAGTCCGCAGCCCAGAGCTCATTGTCCGTGGGCGGACTCCCGAGCCCTAAAATGATGTTTACAGCTCTGCCGATATCAAGAACATCAATGATCCCATCCTCGTTTACATCTCCTTTTTGAGGTGAGAAACGAAACCAGGCTAAGATGTTTCGCAACAGAGCAGTTTTTTTCTGCTCATGCTGTACTCCAAAGTCCCCCATTCCCTCGAATCCAAAACCAAAATAGACAATTTTATAATGATCACTGAATCTGATAGCCGCCACATCTCCTGAGGGTGAGTACTTGAAGACGGGGAGGGCATCGGCTTGGGGAGCGATGATGTCAGGGGAATCCTGGTTTCTCGCTTCAACTCCTCCCAGACTCCAAAAACCGAGGGTTCCGGATATGGCATCGCCGCTCACACCGATGAGAGTCAACGCCGTCGACGTATTGCCCACATAATCGGCATGGAGATAATTCCGGTAGAAATTTTGATCTGCTTCCGATCCATTCTCAACGAGGTCATAGCCAATGTTCTGCCCTGTAACGAAAAGATTGCCTCCACCATTCAAAAAAATAGCCAGATCCGTCTGCTCTTCTTCGTCTAAAGTTGATGAAGCATCATCACCGGTGAACCACACAACAACCTCGTAATGGGATAAGGTTTCTCCTGGAGTGCCGCTGGTCATCACGTCCCAGTAATCGAAGGGAGCCACTTTGTTTAAACTCGTTACGAAATAATCCTCGTATTGATCTCCATCATCATCATCCACCAAAAGAGCGATAGGAAGGCCAACATTGAGATAGAGATCATCGATACCCTGGTAGCCCTCACTCCCGGTGATCGTCACTGTGAAGTGCACGACCCGACTGTTCGCTTCGGAATCGATGGCGAACACAAAGGGGTCCTGGCTGTTGTCGGCTTCGGCGAAGTAATCCATATCACCAAAATCCGAAACACCATCGACGACAGACACGTATGGATCATCAGTGGAAATTTGAACCGCGACACTATTTACAGGAATGGCTTTGTTGATCAAAGTGATGAAGAGAGAGACCGTTTCCCCCGGATCGGCCTTTCCGTCACTGTTGCCTTCACTGTCATCGATGGTATGTGACTGATAGGCAATCTGAGCAGAGGTTAATTGGGCCACTTCCTTCAGAATCCAATTATCCGGGTTGAGAATGATTTCCATCGGCTCCGCTTGCAGCACGAACTGATACGAGTTCAACTCCTCGCTCACGATCACTGTCTGCAGCACATCACCCTCATGGGATCTAATCACAATATCCATTGGCATCCGAAAGAGTGTGCCGGACGTTTGCATCTGACGAATAAAGAGCGTCACGACGTATTCGTCGCCAGTATCACGATAGTGATACGTATAACCGTATTCGGGGTACCCCTCTTCGTAGATCCATTGATGAAAGTACCAATCCAAACTCTGCCCGTGAACACTTTCACAAACCGATTGAAAATCTTCGGTACTGGCATGACCGTACGCATACGTCCGGCAGTACGTGCGCATGATGTTCCAGAAGCTGTCATCACCCACAACATATCTCAGCATGTGAAGCACCCAGGCCCCTTTGTTGTAGATAATCCCGACAAACACCCGAAAAGGATCACTCACATCATCGAGATAGATAGTCCCGTCTCCGTAATAGGTCATGCTCGCCATATAATTTTTGTACTCATCAAAGCCGAGAAGGTGCTCGATCCAGAGCGCCTCACAATATGATGCAAAGCCTTCATTGACCCAACCGTGATGCCACATGGAGCAGGTGATCATGTCACCAAACCACTGATGGGCCAGTTCGTGGAGAACAATCATATACCAATCCGGGCTGACACCACCCATGATGGTATTTGTTTGATTTTCGATGGCCCCGTAAAAACCTATCTCCGACATGGCGTACTTCTCCGTAACAAAGGGATACTCGAAAAATCGATCGGAGAGGAAACCGATCATGTCCACAACATCTTCGAAGGTCTCCTGAGCTGCGTTGTAACTCTCCGGGAAGACGTAATACGGAACCTCCATTGAATCAGAATCCGAGTATGCGTAATAGTGAGAAAAGATTCGGTAATTGGACACACAAATTCCGACATAGTAAACCGGAACAGGATAGCCCTCGTGCCACCTGAAGGTCTTTGTCCCATCACCGTTATCCACGACATCGACCAATGTCCCGTTTGAGGAGGCGGACAACTCGTAACCGTTATACGACTCATCGGGGATAGTGATATGAATATCGACCGAATCGGGCTTATCCTCAGGGCCGTCCTTGCATGGCCACCAGGTATGAGCCAGAAAAGGCGTGGACAGGGTTGCCACGATAGGGGCATTACTGTGCTGTCTGAAATTGAATGCCTTGACATCGTTTAAAAGCCTTGGTACGCCGTGATATGTGGTCGTAATTTCAAAAATCTCACCTGCGTTGTGCGGGCGATCGAGAGTAACTTCGAATTCTTCACCATAGAGTTGATAGGCGTTGACATTTCCCGTGACCGCATCAATCGTAAGCGTCTCGTCAAAGTCCAGTACGACGGTTTCCAAGCCATCGACCAGACTCTGGAAGCGCCCGGTGACCGTAGCTTCAAGGTTGTTCGGATCGAGAAATACTCTCACGTGCAACTCGTAATAGAGGGCGTCGAAATTTTCTTGGGTTCGGATCTGTCTCTCTCCCCTGAGGATCAGACTCCGCCAACTCTCCATTTCCTGTTCCTTGACCTTCTGGAGCAGTTCCATCGACTCAATCGTTATCTTTCTGTTTTGAGCCAGGATTGAGGGTACGATTCCCGTCATTCCCACAATGAGAAGCAGGACGATGATTCGTTTCATGTTCACACTCCCCTCTTCTACAGCGATTATCCCTCGGGATTGGTCTCCAGCACGTCGATGACCCTCTGCGGCCGAAGGCCGGTTTTAAAAAAGATCACCTCTCCGTCAAACTCCTCCTTCGAACAATTCAGTGTCTCGTTGACGGCGATGATCATGTCAGGGCGGCTCGCTCTTTTCAATTTAGCCAGCTTCTTCTCGAGATACTCCGGCGTCCAAAATCCCACGATTTCCATGTGGAGACGCCGTCCGTCCGGATGGGTGAATGTGAAATCCGGGATCAGGACGGTCTCTTTCAGGTCGATCACGTCGGCCTCTCGGTGAATGTGCCAATCGGTCTTTGCCGCCTGGAAAGCAGTAAAGAATTTTTCTTCCAAGCTGCTGTCAAAGGGATGCTCTTTCCTGTAAAATGTATGCAAGCCGCAGGCAGCGTCCAGGGCAAAGGTCTTCAGGCCCTGCTCGGTCTCAACGAGCGCCGACATTCGCCATCCTTTGGCCAAAAGCAGACCCGGAAGAAAGCGAGCCATATGGATGCCATACTTTTGCGTCCGCCGCAGAACCGAAGCCGGACCATCGAGCAGTATCTCATACCCGCCCGAAGCAACGGGACGAATCTCGTGAATGAGCTGAGCGAGTTTTATGTATTTGAAAACAGGCTTAAAGTCCTGCTGTATCCATATTCTCATTCGTACTGCCCGATAAAGGATCCCCTGCGCCAGAGCCAGGTTGTATCTCCTGAGCAGCTCCCGTGGGCTCATTTCTCTTTCAGTCCCAGTGAGAATCAGGTTCTCAGACAGGTCACCATACAAGAGACCGTCAAGTCGCTCCGATGTTTCGCCAAACTCCTCACCAATCTCTTTCAGAACAAGGTGCTTTGTCGTTTGATGCAGGAGATCCGGCTGCAAAACAATGGGATAGGCCGTCTGCGCTTTTTCAAACACTTTCTGTCTCAACTGCGAATAGTCGCCTTCCCAGATCGGGGCAAAATTGCAGTTGTCCAGGAGCAGCTTGGCCAAACCGCGATAGATCTTGAAATCGGTCGAGGTGGATTCGTACTGTTCGAGGGCATCGGAGAGCTCCTTCCGCCTTTTCCCTTCATGATCGGCGAAGATGTGAATAACCTCCCGGCAGATCCTCAGATACCGAGAGCTCTCCCGGCGTGAGATGAAAAGGGGGATGATGTGATCTCCATCAATATAATATCTGACCAAATCACTGGTAAGCATCGCTGGCTCTCCTCCTGTAGGAGACACCTGTTTCCTTGGTTCCCTTGGTGATCACTTCGTACAGTAACGCCTTCTTCCCACTCCGTTTTCTCAGGATCCGGCCCAGCCTCTGCAAATGTTCGCGAGGACTGGCTGAGCCGCTCAGAATGACGGCCACATTCGCCTCGGGAATGTCGACACCTTCGTTCAGTACTTTGGAGGTGACAATGAGATGATAGATCCCACTCCGAAATCGATCGAGGATCTCTTTTCTCTCTATGATCTTTGTCTGATGGGTGATTGCCGGAATGAGAAAATTTTTCGAAATATGATAGACGAGGTCATTATTCTCAGTGAAGATGATGACCCGCTGAGAATGGTACTGTTTGATGAGCGAATCGAGGACCTCCATCTTTCGCCTGGCTCCCAGAGTAATTTTCAACGCCTCGCGCCTGGCCAGAAGTGCCCTCCTGGCCTTTTGATCGTAGCTGCTCTCTCTGATAAACTCCTCCCACGGGCGGGACTTCGATCCAAAATAGGCCACACCGTGCTCCCGTGCATAGGAGGCGTATACGTCGTGATGTTCATCATACCGAGTCTTTTCCTCAGGTTCCAGGGGAACACTGATGCGAACGATCTCATAGTCGGAGAGGTGCTCGCCTTTGAAATCTTTAATGGATCTCTGGTAGACCACCGGTCCAATAAGGCTGCGCAGCTTCAGATGCAGTCCGTCCAGGCGGCGATAGGTCGCCGTCAATCCAAGGTGGTTGGGTGCGATGCTCATCTGAGGGATGTGGGAGTTCTTCGGTGCCGGGAGGTGGTGCACCTCGTCAAAAACAAGCAGCCCAAAGCGATCCCCGTACTGATCGATATAGATGTAGGCACTGTCATACGTGGTAACAGTGATGTCCCTCAGTTCGTGGTACCCTCCACCGACAATACCAACCTCCACATCGAAGGTACCGGACAAAAGATCGTACCACTGGTTCATGAGATCGATGGTCGGAGCAACGACGAGGGTACTCAAACCCGCGGATTCGATAGCCTTCAGTGCGACGATACTTTTCCCCGTTCCTGTCGGAAGAACGACACTGCCCCTGCGTCCGCTCTGCTCCCAGGCCAGCAAAGACTCCTTCTGGTAAGGTCGGAGATCGAAGTCCGACTTGGCGTGGAGATCGAGCGAATGAAAATGACACGCATCGTCTTTGACATCATAGTTTCTCTCATCAAGCCACTGGAGAATTTGGCTATAGGCCATGGCAAAGGCCCGCCACCGCTCTAATCGTCGATCCCACGTGAAGGAAGGCGGCGGTTTCGGATCCTCCCAATTTTCCAGAACCAGTGTTCCCGCCTCGAACTTCAAGCGAACTTCCATTTGTATTTCCACTTTTTGATCACGCGATAGATAGTCGTCTGCAATTGCAGAAAGATCACATCTAAAATACTGTAATATTTTGAGACGTACAACAAAGAAACAGAGAGCGCGATTTCGATCGCCCGGTATATGTTTGCCGGTCGTTAAGTGTACCAGGGATTTATATCCCTGATCCATTCTGTAATAATAGTTTCCAAAGAATATTCCTATACGATGAACTTACTATGGATCTTAATATTGAGGATCAGTTTTGATATAAAGAAGCCACCCCCAGTTTTGAAACCGGAGGCGGCTCTTTTTCGTAAAAATGCAGGAACCTACTTCAACAGGAGCATTCTTTTGGTGTCTGTGAACTCACCCGCCTTCAATGTGTAAAAATAGACGCCGCTAGTAACCTCTTTACCGGATTCATCCCTACCACTCCAGGTTATTGTGTAGTGACCCGCTTCTTTATGTGCGTCGACTAAAGTTTTGACTTCTTGCCCAAGGATGTTAAAGACCTTAAGAGAAGTGTAGGTCGCAGATGGTATCTGAAAACTGATTTCAGTTTCCGGATTGAAGGGATTCGGGTAATTCTGGCTGAGGGTATATGTCTCTGGCAATGCGGTATTCTGCTCAGCTTCCGCCCTTGTTTTCAGTGGGATGATGCCAGCGTTGGTATTGGCAAGGAGGATATCACCGAATTCAAGACCGAAATTAGGATCCTGAGGGATATTCGTAATATCATCGATGTCAAAAACGATCTCGACAGCAGTCCCGGAGCCTGGGCCGAAGGCCTCGCCGTGTTCGCCGTACATCACCAAAATGAGCCTATCCGATTTCATCGAATATCTCAATTTCATATCTTTGGTGAAGGACGACGTTTTAAGTTCGTAAGGTACCAATGCGTTCGGTCCTAACTTGAAAACCATTTGTATACCGGCAATGGGGATTTTGGTACGGATATTAATGGGCAAGACGCATCGAGAGCCTTTGGCCAATGTCAATCCAGTGTTCTGTCCAAACCACACTTCTGCTGGCACTACATCGCTATTCCAGGCAATGCTTTTTCCTCCACTTTGATTAATGATGTTAATTATGCATACAACGTCCAATACATTTATTTCTTCATCGTCGTTGCAGTCAGCGGTCCAGAACTGATAGGGAGTGGGATCAACATACCCAAGTATAATATTTACAACAAGAGTAACATCGAGTGCATCAATATCACAATCAGCATTCACATCTCCTTTTTGCCATGCACCGGCCTCAATGATAGCTCTACAAGCATCTATTCGTCCAGCACCATACTCATTGTCCTTCCCCGGATCTCCTAACTCAACTGACGTCATTTGTAAATACTGAGATAACTGAGCGGGAGTTAAGTTGGGATTGTAGGATAGTAGAAGAGCCATCGCGCCTCCCACGTGCGGAGTAGCGGCTGAGGTTCCACTAAATGATCCATATCCTCCTCCCAGTTGAGTTGATTGAACACCAGCAGGAGCAGTCACGTCAGGCTTTAAGAGTCCTATTAACTCTCCTTCGATTCCTCCAATCCCCCAGGGATAATCTTGGTATTCCGGTGGTATATCGTATGGATAACCTGAGTAAATTATTTGCATCCATGCTGCAGGTCCTCTTGATGAAGAGGAATACAGATTATCGTTGAGATCAGTGGCGCCCACCGCTGTAACCGCACCCAACCCCCCTATTAGAGTCTGATCAGGATGCAGCCAGGGTGGGGGACAGTTGGCTGGAGCACTGATATTGTAAGGCAGAGGATATTTAATAGGATTATTCCCTGAGCAATCCAGCTTTTCCCCGTCATTACCTGCAGCGCAGGCAAGAGATATCTCGGCAATTAACAGGTCCGAAGTTACATTTCTCCATCTGGCATAGTCGGGAGTTTCAGTATACTCACCAGACTGACAACTAATCCCGAATGCTGTACCCCACGACATGCTGATAACATCTGCCCCAAAGTCAGCCGCAAATTCCAGACCTTTAATAAGGATATCCTCCGTCCAATCCAAATTGTCATCAGAAATTTTTACTGCCATTATGGTGGCATCTGGTGCAACTCCTGTATGGGTTCCACTTATACCATCACCGGCCGCAATCCCTGCTGCCTTCGTTCCGTGTCCGTTTTAGTCCATCGGATCATTGTCAGCAATGGGATTGTTCGTGTCTATGCCAACAAAATCGAATCCATGGTGAATGAGTTCAAACCAGTTGCCAGATTCTGGAGGATATTCGTAATATTGGCCACTGCCGTCCCACATGTGATCGCTCAGGTCGGGGTGGGTGTAATCAACTCCACTATCAATGATAGCAATCAACACACCCTGACCCGTATAGCCCTTATCCCAGACACCCGGTGCATTTATTTTGAGGACGCCTTCGGCAATATCAGAGCTACTTTTTATTGAAAGGCCACTCCGATCCTTTGTTAAATTTTCCTCAAATGGTGGTAACACTCTATCCCAACTTATCCTTTCAACTTCTTCAAAATCAGCAACTACTTCTATTACCTTCCTTGTGAGATTCGCACTTATACCATTACTTAACCAGTGACTTCCAACATGGGCAGCCTGTCCTGCACGTTCATGTCCTCTCAAAAAATCAAGAAGTTCGGCTTGAGACCTTTGGGCAAAGCTTTTCAGTTCCGAAATTACCGCCGCGCGTTTTTCCCTCTTTGCCATACCAGCAGTTATGGTTTGCAGGTAGATTTGAGAAATCTGAGGCTTCATTCTAATGCTTACGGGTATTAGTTTCTCAGGGCTGGAGGTTTCCATTACATTCCTCAATGCAGGTGTTATTTTCTCAATGGCGTCAGAACTCACTGAAAACACTATAGTAAATACCGCTATAAACACAACCTTCACAAAATATTTGTTAGACATTTTTAAACCTCCGAGAAGAAAAACGAAAGAGACATAAACTGTACTCCCCACGAAAAACTGAACGCACTACCCAACCCCAATGCAATCTTCATCATTTCGTTTTTGTCTTTAATCACCTCCTTTCAAAGCCTTAACAATTGGAGTAAGTTGAAAATTTCGCCGTCATTTCATCTGTGGATTTAGTAGAAAACGTATTCAAGAATACGGTCACCGCTGTCATGAGTCGCAATATTAGGAATTGTCACTGAGAATTTGTCTTATCATTCCCACGATGTCCAATGCGTTGATTTCTCCGTCGCTATTAAAGTCCGCGGCCCACAGCTCGTACTCTCTCCATGTAATGGCAGGCCAGATAATGATGTGCACCACTATCATCACATCAGCGACAGCAATTGTTCCATCTCTATTCACATCCCCCTTAGCCGGAGGTGGGGGTGTAAATTTTAGAACATGTAGTCCACCCAAATCAGAGGCCAGATATATGGTATCCCCTGAAACATATATTCCTCTTTCGTGGTATCCCTCGCCCATCATACCATAATGTCCAATCAAAAAAGGGCTTTCTGGATTTGAGACGTCAAAAACTCGCAATCCCCCAATTTCGCTGGTAACATATAAAAATCCATCACTGGCGAAGATTTCTTCAGCAGTCCCACTAATTCCTGCGAAACCCACCTCTTCAGGGATCTGAAGGTTTGAAATGTCTATAGCCATTATGCCGTTCTTACGATGGGCCACAGAAAAGCATCCGACAAAAGCATAGTCATCGTTTGCAGCTACAACATAGGAATGCCCATTAATTCCGAAACTACCAACCACCTTCGGTTCTCGCGGATTTGTAACATCAAGGATCGACAAACCCTCTTCAAACATACTTAGATAAGCATATTTATCTGAGGCATAAATGTCTGTAACCCATCCCTCAACAGTGTATTGACAGATCTCATTCGGATGTTCGGGAGTTGAAATATCATAGATTCGAATCCCGGGGGGATTAGCAACGACAAAGGCCAAACTGTCCTGTATAAAGAATGATCCCACGTACATACTGGTGGTATCAGGAAATCCAACCTCTTTTGGAGTTTGAGAGTCCGATACATCCACAACGCGAAGTCCGTCACTTCCGGAGGCCAAATACGCAAAATGATTCGCAACCTCTATGTCATAACCTCGAGTCTCACAGTACCCTAACTCCTGCGTTGCCTCCGGGTTTGAGACATCAACCACTCTCAGCCAGGGATCAGTAACATAAGCATAACCGTCAGCGACAGAGACATCGTTCGCCCAACCCCCCGTAATATACTCGGCCACAAGTTGTTGATTCTCAATATCCGAAATATCGATGACCCTCAGCCCAGCGTATCCTACAGAAAGATAAGCGTAATTGTCCTGTACATGAACTGTCCCACCGGAATGCTCCCCCCTTCCTATCAATTGTGGTATCAAGGGATTTGAGATATTCAGCACAAAGAACTCACAGCCCGCAACATAAGCGGTGTCATTCAATATGAATATGTCAAACCCACCAAAGGGTTCCTCACTGGCCACATACGGATTTTCTGGATCGGATACATCTATAATCGTCATCTGCCAGGAGACGATATAGACATAGTTTCCCAATAGTGCCACACTGGCAACAGGGGTATTATAACCTGGATCACAGAATCCAACTCCTTTAGGGTGCGCTGGATCGGAAATATCTGCAACCCAAAACCCCCAATTTGCATCAGGAGTAGGCCCATCGGAACAGGCGATGTAGGCATACTCTCCAGAAATTACAACATCCTCAGCATAATCGCCCCTGAAACCCCACTCGGGCCCATAAAAACTGCCAAGTTCTCTGGGATTTTCAGGGTTTGATATATCGAGTATTTCCAAATTTCCCGAAATAAGATAGACGTAATTGTCGTATATATGAATCCGACGGCCACCCTTGTAAATGTACCCAACCAATCGGGGATTCTTGGGATCAGAAATGTCGAAAACCCATAATCCATTATACCTTGTAACAACGAAAGCATAGTCGCCTAAAAGTGCAAGGTCTTCGACAACCCCGGATGTATAAATTCTACTGACAAGAGTGGGATGTTCAGGATCGCTGATATCAAAGATCACGAGGGCTCCGCCTGCTCCAACGTAAGCGTAATTGCCCTTGGTGGTGGCACAAGTTGCAGGACCCAAAAGGGCTCGACCCAATAAAGTGATGTTCTTGTCCTCTGTAATGGTTCCAGCGCTTAATTGAGACAGGTTTTCATTATGGCCATATAGAAAACTCTCTCTTGTCGGATGAGTTAGATCATGGATACCGTAAACTGACTGGGCATAGTTTACGGATACGGGTAAAATCAAAAGAGCTAAACAGATCGGAATTCTTGATTGAATACATTTAACACTACGATTCATGACCAGGACCTCAAATACGCATAGATTTAATCACAGGCTATAAAATTCGGGCTTCATGCTATAATCAATTTAGAATTTGTTACACCATTAATCACCTCCTTTATATAAAATGAAGAACGAATCTTATAACCATCTCACGCTGTCAAGATAATCTTCAGATCATTTTAACAAGTCCTTTCTGTGTAAAAAGGTGTCAGGAAACTCTATTTTTCAACCATCATTGTACCATAACATTTCCTATAGTGTTTTCTCTAATTACGGGTCGGCCGAGAATTGAGTTGATTATTCCCATCACATCCAATACGTTGACCTTGCCATCGCCATTATAGTCTGCGGCCCAGACTTCGTATGCTGTAGGTGCAGGAGAAGACCTTACGATAATATTCACGATTCCGATGACATCCCGAACATCAACGGTATCATCCCTGTTGATGTCACCTTTCCCTCCAAGGGGCAGGTCGCTGTTTAATATGAGTAAACCTTGATTACCAGCGGTCACGTAAATTGTCTGATCCACGACGGCCAGCCCATCAGGCTGGTCCCAGGTTCCATACTGCCCCACACTCTCAGGGTTTGTCGGATCGGCCACATCGATAATGCGGATGCCGGAGGTGTAATTCATGTAGACATAAAAGTTTGAGACATTAAGATCTATCGACCAGTTTATGCCTTTTACCCAAACGTATCCTATCGGGGTGGGGTTCATCGGGTCAGACACATTCAGAATGTTCAGCCCACTGTTGGCCGTCACGTAAGCCAGGGTATCCTGTACGGAGACTCCCTTGGTGAAGTCTGCCATCCACAGGACAACCTGGACTGGGTTTTGAGGATCGGTCACATCGATGACTTTGAGTCCGTTGTGTGAATTGGCCAAATAGGCGTATCCGTCGGAGACGTCCACGTGGTACAACTCCTGGCAGGGGAAGAATCCGACCTCTTGAGGAAAGATAGGATCAGAGACGTCAATGATGCTCAAACCCGTATCTCGTCGGGCCGCAAAGAGGAATCCCTTCGAAATGACCATATCGTCCACACCTGCAGGCCACTGGGAGATCTCCCGGGGTTTAGTCGGATCGGAGATGTCAATCACCAGCAGAGCGTTGTGCGTGGCCAGATACACCTTCGAACCCTCTACAAGCACATCGGTGGCTCCCTTCTCCGTCCCCAGATGACCTGCTCCATGGGGGCGAAAGGGATCGGAGATGTCTATGACCCACAGGCCGGCGTATCCACCGGCAACGTAAGCGTATTCCCCTGAGACAGCGACATCGAGAGCAAGATGCCCCGTGGCGTAAAAGGCCCTATCTAAAGGTTCATCGGGTATTGAAATATCGACGACCCACATCCCACTCCGGGCAGCCATATAAGCGTAATCACCACTAATGATGAAATCCATAGGCAAGATGTACCAGGGAGGCTTACTGAGCTGGGTCACCACTGTTGGGTCTGTCGCCTCGGAGATGTCCACCACCAACAGATCCTCTCCCTCCACACCCAAATAGGCATAGGTCCCCTTTACGGCTATCTCACGAACGTCCCCGGCTACATCGAGGCTGCCCGCCTCCTGGGGCCATGCGGGCTTGGAGAGATCCAAAACCCGGAACTCAGGATCCGTCCAGACACCAGCCAAAAGATGCCAATCGGCATCGACGAGATCATACGTCAAACATTGAGAGTACCACAGGCCCGCCCAGTCAGGATGTATTGGATCGGTGAGATCAAACACATCGACAAATAAGGCTCCGGTAGCTAAATAGAGATATTGGCCGATCATCTCCATGGCGCTTGGGTACTCATCACTTGCTGCAAAATAATTAGCTCTGCTCGGACTCTCAGGGATCGATATATCAATAATGTGTACAAATCCCCAAACATCCACAAGGTATGCATAATCACCTGACACCATCAAGATTCTGGGGTTCCCCAGATCAATTATTTCAATCGATATTGCGTGTTGAGGGTCAGAGATATCAAAAATCTCCAGGCCGAGGCCACAGGCAACATGGGCATATGTCCCGACAATTTCGATGTCGTGGACAAATCCCCTCGTCCTTATCTCTCCCACCAGGAGAGGTTGAGAAGGATCAGAGATGTCCAGCGTCTGAAGGAAGCTCCCGCAGCCGATGAAGGCATAGGGGACCACAACACTGACGCAATGGCATGCTCCCCAGGCCCACTCACCGAGGAAGGTTATGTTACTGTATTGGAATCCAGAATCATGGTAGAGTGGATATTCGTATTCAGGATCAGGAAAAGGGAAATAAGATGAAAATTCTGCTCGGACACTCCGGTTATCCCGGTGAAGAGTATCAGGTTTCTGCAAAGCTTGCGCCTGAGTTAGCCCTGCTGCAATGAACAGGAGCAATAGTCCGATCTTTATATTTGTAAGGTGATAGACTTGTGGTAAAATGAGAAGTTTTTTACAGGAGTGAAGTATATGGGACATTGAATCTTCCTCCTTTTCGGCTTACTGACGAACGAGCCTCACAACCATCTCACGCTGTCAAGATACCCTTCAAACCCCTTTGGGTCAAGCCCCTTTTTGTGTAAAAAGGTGTCAGGAACCTTAATCTTCCATTTTCATATGTTTCTCACTCCCAGTTCCCACGTCCGTGTATGGTAGATTACGGTTCGTGAGGAGTCTGAGAGAAAGCTAAAAACGAAAAATCAATCACTTAAAATTCGATGGATCAAACATACAACATCGAGTACATTCACCAGTTCATCTTTGTTGCAATCAGCGAGTAAGAGTTCGTCTGAGTTAGGCTGATGATGGCCTATGATGATTTCGACGGTGAGCCACACATCTTGAACGTTTACCTTGCCATCAATGTTCACATCTCCTCTGACAAGAAGTTTCAATATCCCGTTCTCCGATGAGACGGGTATGATATTGATCCAGGGATCACCAAGTTCAACTCGGGAAAATACGAATTCATACTCTCCCAATGGGGCGTCTTCAACGATATCTAATTGAATAGCACAGATCGATCCGAGACCAGGTTCAATGTATCCAAGAGTGGAGCTCGTGTTTCTTCTTTCTACCGGACCACCACAATCAACAAAAGCTATACGAATTCCTCTCTCAACAGAACTCCAAGAAGAGATAATACAATCTTTAGTCCTTTCAGTTCTAAGTACATCTTTCACAATTAAATTTTCAGTGTTAAAGAAAAGGTCAAGAACAAAAACTATAAGAGAAACATCATTCTCTAATTCAACTGAAATATTAACTTCTGAGGTATCGATAAACACTCTTCCACTCTCTACCCAAAGAATGGCAGGACTTATAGTGAGAATACCGTCAATGCTTGCAGAAGCAATTGGACCACTTGTAGAATCTCTCAGAGCTAAATTTTCAATATTTATATCGTAATCATTGTACGGGGTTTCTTCAATCACTTGAAAGACAATTTGAGCAATTGGTTGACTGATGGGCGACAGATAATGTGCTCCTCCAATTTTTCTGACTCGTATTCCACTCACTGCTGACTCCCACTCGTAATCCCACTGAGAAACTGATGTACTTCGTACGTCAGTCACAGTCAATACATCAGTGTCAAAATGAAGTTCGAACTCACATCCAAGAACACTTATATTATTCATTAATTCGAGGCTCATTCTTCTCTCTGAACTCCCAGGGAGACTAACGATCCACTCGGCCGCCAGAATGGCGTTGCGAACAGAGAATACGCCGTTCTCTTTGGACATACTGAGAGTTGTGGGATACACAACAACATTACTCAAAATAAGGGGATACGTATCGAGAAGGGAGGAATCATTCACATCAAAGACTACGTTTGCCAAAATCCCTGATCCCGGAAAGATTTTTGAACGAACAGCCACTCTTACACCATTATCGACAATGGACCATTCTAAAGCGTGAATCCTACTACTGTGTGTCAGCATGACATCACGTATGACTATTTCATCAGTATCGAATACCAGATCAAAATCACACCCATTCATAGGTTTCTCGTTTCGAAGATAGATCGGCACGATGTTACCCGTGCTTCCGGGAAATCCACCACCCCCGATAACCTTCAAGAGCACATTTTCGGACTGGACAGACGTGAAGACAGTGGTAAGAGTGACGAATACTATTACAGGAATACATTTTTTTCGAATATCTGTCACCATATTCATCCCCATTATTTCAAAGTATTCCGAAGATTTGAAATACAACCCTGAATTCGTGTCCCAGAATAAAAACGGACGTATTCACAAAGACCACTAACACAAAAGTGTTAACGATAAAATTCAAACTTTCAGATTTTCAGAGACATTGATTAATCGACATTTCAGATCTCTCATCACCTCCAGTAAAAGATAAGAGTGATGATTGCCACCCTCCAACTCTCGAAAGTTCAATGTATCAAACTCACACATTCATGTCAAGCAAATTCGTGACAAAATATGTTGCAAGTCAATTATTTTTCATATGTTACACTTTTTTGCATTGAGCACGAGAATATTAACACAAGAATTAACAATTTTTTTATCGATTTCAGATAACTTCTCCTGATCTTTTTTCGAAATAAATCCACCCTATCTAACTCGCTTGGCTTCAGGAAACTAGTGATGTTTCCCCTGATTTCATGATCCAGAATCCAAAACCACCTTATCAAATCCAGCCTTCACATCCTTCCTGATATCTCGAACAGCGGCAGATTTTCCGGTCTCAATCGTACGGCCTCATTTTCCATGCCAACAACTCAAAACTGTAAAAAAACCGCCCACGGCCTTGAAACCGGAGGCGGTTTTCTTGTCTGAAAAAGAGAGTACAAACTTACTTCAGCAGCAGCATGCGCTTGGTGGCTGTGAACCGGTCGGCTTTCAACGTGTAGAAATAGATACTGCTGGAAACTTCTCTACCGAATTCATCCCTACCGCTCCAGGTAACTGTATAGTGCCCCACTTCCCTATGTTCGTCTACCAGAGTTTTGACTTCTTGCCCAAGGATGTTAAAGATCTTGAGAGAAGTGTATGTCGCAGATGGTATCTGAAAACTGATTTCAGTTTCAGGATTGAAGGGATTGGGATAATTCTGGGAGAGCATAAAGGTGTTGGGCAACGACTGATCCGCCAATTTAGGTGATCCCGTCCTCCTTATGACCACTGGAATCTCCGTGCCTGTGGCGGTGCATAAAATTGCTCGGGTTATGTGAAGACTACCCCCCGACTTCTGGGGAGACATATGAACAATGGGTCCGGTTCCTGGAACCATTTCATCACCCGTGGGGTTGGCCAGCATGACCATCAGTTCACCATCCTCATTTCTGTAATTCAAGTCCAACATGGCACTGCGATCTGTAGTCTTAGGCTCTCCTGGAGTCCACGCCTGTGGGTTATAGGATATCCAGAGCTGAACACCTGCAACTCCTACACTGTTTTCCAACATGACACTATAAGCACCCGTCGGTCCCGGAACCTTCGACAGGTAAACTATAGCTGGCTCTGATGGAATTTCAGGAATACTGCGTCTATCCTCTCCGTACAAGACCTTATCCCATAGCAGCATATAGTCAAGAAGATCTATCTCTCCATCGTAGTTCATATCACCCGCCCACTGTTGGTAATCGTCAGGATCGTCATATCCTAAGATAATGTCGAGCATAACAGGAGGATCTAAAAGATCGACAGACATATCTCTATTCATGTCACCTTTTTCCCCGGCACCTGCTTCTAAAAGCGCCCAGTAGGCATTGACCCTCCCATACCCGAGCTCATCACATCGTCCATCGATGTAGTCATACAGGTCCTGACGGACTTTTTCTGCAGACTTCTGGAGGATTTCTTGCACTTCATCGGAATTGAGATCGGGATACATGCTGAGGACGAGAGCCGCTGTGCCGGCCACGTGAGGACAAGCCGCTGAAGTACCCCGGAACAACCTATAATGTTCGAATCCTGATGAGCTAAAGTTGCCGGCGCTTATCATAATGCTTGTGGTCCATATATGGACACCAGGAGCAGCCACATCCAGATTCGGGCCGTAGCTGCTGCCCCACCCTTCACCGTCGCAGCTTGAGGGGTTTTTTCTTTCATCACATTCACTGGTAGCACCCACAGCAATGACTTCTGAATACCTGGCAGGGTATCTAATCGGCTTGGTGTTCTTATTTCCTGCACCACAAATGATTACGCACCCCAAGGAGTCTCTGCCAGCATTTTTTGCCCTCTGAATGGCGTAGTGAACAGCATCGTAGTCGGAAGGCATAGCCCAACTGTTGCTCAAAACATGAGCACCCCAAGACCAGGCCGTATCGAAACCAGCAGCCACTGAATTGGGTGTCGTCACCAACTGGCATAAGGTCTCGCACTCAATTTCGCCTATTCGGATAGGCATCATTTTACAATTGTATCCAATGCTGGCAACCCCCGTGTCATTGTTCGTTGAAGAAGCAGCGATCCCGGCACAACACGTTCCGTGATCGTCTTCTTCTTCCATGTCCGGATTCGTAAAGTTATCATCATCCCAGGTATCGTAGCCGCCCACGAGCTTCCATTTGAGATCTCCGTGATCATCCCACACTCCACAATCGATGATAGCAATAACGATGTCTGGACTGCCTGTACAGATGTCCCATGCCTCCGGGGCGTCAATGTCCGCGTCCGGAATACCTACCTCAGCCGGGCTGTTGCTTCCGGTATTGCTCAACCCCCACTGTTCAGGGTAATATTCGTCATTGACCGCACCCAGTGGCTCCGTTTGCAGTATGAAATTGGGATGGGCGAAATCTGTAAGAGGACTTTCGTAATACAGGTTGGCCATCTCGAGGGCATGCTGAGGGATACCGCTTTTTACGGTAACAGGTCACTGTACGTTCCTTTTCTGACGATTTCAACACCGTGTTGCTCGTTGAAAGACTCAATCTCTGGCTCAGACACCCAAGACTTGAATTGAACAACAAATTCGTCTGTCAGGAACATCCTGCCATCGTGGGAGTCGTAGACCGGGTTCAGTCGTAGGATCCTTGGCGCCGACTTGAGGACCTCTATAGTCTGCTTCACCTGAGCTAAAGTGACATCTTTTTTAATCTTTAGCACGTTTATTCTGCCTTTTCCAACAGTACTCTGGGGATCGAAGGTGTCAAGATAGAGAACACTGGAGACAACGATCTCCATCTCTGATAACGTTACGCCCTCATTGAAAGTGACGGCTACCACTTCAGTGGAGAGTTCCAGAGATATTTTCCTGCCACCGGAGTAATAGAAGTCGTCTGTGTGGCCAGCGTGAACCACAACTGCCACTAAAATGAAAGTGGCCACTGCAAGTAGTGTATTCCTTTTCATTCTTCTTCACCTCCAGGTTTTTCCAAATGTTTCTTTCAATTGAGGTTTTTCCCCTTTTTGGTAGCAGCTATAAGCGATCACCTCCCTTCCAAGTAAGTTGGTGAAAATCCTGTCCCCTGAGAGCTGATCTTCATATTATCACATCATAACCACCCCCTCCAAGATTGAAGTTGTCTGTTTAATGTGTCTTTCCCCTTGACAAATGGGGAGCAATTGGCTATTTTGGGATTGAGACCCAAAAAGGGAAGGCCCTTGTGAATCCAATAGGATTCGGGCGTATCACCTTTCTGGTCTCACACGGGCTGTCGGCCTTGGTCTTTAGCCGGTCCGGGCTGACAGCCTTCTCTTTTGTCGTGACTATTTCAAAAGTATCATTTTGCGCGACTCCGAGAATAGCCCTGTTTGCAGCCAATAGAAATAGACTCCGCTGCCCACCTCTCTCCCCGAAGTGTCCCGTCCATCCCAGCTCACGGTGCAGTGTCCGGCATCCTGAACCTCATCGACCAGCGTCCGCACTTCCTGCCCGAGAATGTTATAGATCTTCAGGGTGGTGCGGAGAGGATATCTACTATCTGGTATCTGGTATCTAATATCTGTAGATTCATTGAACGGATTGGGATAGTTTTGCGCCAGCGAGAATGTCAGCGGAGTCAATCCTTCTTCTCCATCGTCATTAACCGAGGTGCCTTCACACACCAATACGTTGACACCACCGTATACTGTCCCACACCAGATATTCCCTGCACTATCAATGGCCACTTCCCCTATGATATTGTCCGATATGGGGCTATTCTCTATGGTGTACACTACCCACGTTGCGCCATCAAACTTCACCAGGCCATAGCTTGTCCCAAACCACATGTTGTCATCTCTGTCCACTGCTATTGACCAAATTCTGTCACTCTTCAATCCACTGTTCGAGGTGTCATACGTCACCCAGATTGAGCCATCAAATTTGCTCACACCGGTCAATGTCCCAAACCACATGCTCCCCTTACCGTCTGGAGCGATGGATACCACCCTGTTACTTGCCAGACCGCTATTGAATGTGGTGTAGGTCGTCCACGTAAAACCGTCAAATTTGTTCACTCCATCTGCCGTCCCGAACCAGACATTTCCCTTTTCGTCAACAACCACCGAATACACGTGATCATTTGCCAATTCACTGTTCTGAGGGGTGTATACGGTGCAGGTTGTATCATAAAGCCTGACGGCTCCTCCACCAACGGCAATCCATTTGTTATTCTCATTATCTACTGCAATAGAACGTACAGTGAGATAGGCCAACCCGAAGTCTGGAAGATGATAGTTTGTCCAATCAACCCCGTCAAACTTGGTTACCCACTTTATTATTGTGGAGTTTATGGCTCCAGAGCCTCCAAACCAGATATTCCCATCATGATCTTCTGCAATCGCATCAACCATTTCAAATTGTACCCCACTGTTGTCCGGATTGAAGACTGTCCAATCCGATCCATCCAACACACAGGCTGCACCCAGATTATAATATCCGGAGACTCCAAACCACTTCCGGTTCGCGTGATCAATTAGAATAGTGCGTATGTAATTATCTGGTAATCCGCTGTTGGAGGACTCGTAATGGGACCAGTTTTCACCGTCAAATATACACAAACTGGCCCATCCTTTCCTGAAAGGCCTGGTCCCGAACCATTTCTTGCCCTCGGGATCAATGGCCACCGATAACACTCCGTTGCTGGTTAATCCGCTGTTTTCCATCGTGTAATTGACCCAGTTGTGCCCGTCGTAAGAGTACACCCCGGTCATCATGCTCACACACCAGACCGTACCCGCACTATCTATGGCGATGTCATGTATGTTATTGTCTCTCAAATCGCTATTAAACATGTCAAAACTTATCCAGGATTGGCCGTCAAAAAAGCTGATGCCACCGTCCCCAACACTCCACAACGTACCCATGCAAGCTATCCAAATGTTGCCCTTGTTGTCCTCGGTGATGGCCGAAATGTTGTTGGAAGCGATATCTGCATTCTCTGTGTCATACGTCGTCCAGACCGACCCGTCAAATCGACAAATGCCACTTCCATCGACCAATTCGTCACCCGCTGTACCGAACCAGCAGGTCCCCGATCTGTCCACATAGACTGACCACACCAGGTTGCTGACAAGACCGCTGTTTGAGGTGGTGTAACTTGTCCATTCGGTCCTGTCGAACATGCTCACACCTCTTGTTGTTCCAAACCACAGACGATCCCAGTGATCCAGGAAAATCGAACTAACAGAATCGCAGATCAGCCCACTGTTCATGCTGTTATAATAGGTCCAGTTCTGCCCGTCAAATTTGGCCACCCCCCGAATTGTAGAAATCCACTTGTTTCCCAGACTGTCTATCACTATATAACCGACACGATTATACGGAAGCCCTTCAGCCCTGGTGTAGTAAGTGACGTCCTCGTGAGAGTCGGTGAGGCTTCGTTTGATCAACCCGCCCCGGGTGCCCTCCCAGACGTAATCACCTTCGAAAGCCACATCCGCAACGATGGAGGCATTGGTGTAATTTCGCCAGGTTTCTGAACTCCCACTCTGGGCCCATAATGTGCTAAAGAGAAAGAACAGAGTCAAAACTATGCTTGCCCGGATTTTCCAACACGTAAAAACAGACCATAAGTATTTGTCTTCTCCTTCTTGTCTCATATTGAGAAAGAAACTCATCTTCTTGGCCTCTCTTTGCCTTTTCACTTTTCTCCCAGGATATGGTTGGTAGAGAAGGCAGGATTCAGGATCTTATTTACTATACCAACCACGTCCAAGATATTAACCTCCCCGTCACTGTTGAAGTCTGATGCCCATAGCTCATATTCTGTCGGAGAGGGTGGAAGCTTTAAAATAATATGTACTACTCTGAGGACATCGAGCACGTCCACATTGTCGTCTCTGTTGACATCACCTTTTGCACCGGGCGGAAGGGTCAAACTCCATACCCCTGCCTGGGTGCCCGCATGAAGAAGATAATTACCCTCCCGAACCAGCACCATGGTATGATCAAGTTGATACGAATGGTCAGCTTGTTTAAAAGGCAATTGTGGGTCCATCTCAGTCCACTTTGCGCCACCATTGGTGCTCTTAAAAATACCTTGCCGGCCCGTCTGGGTATAAAGGATATCAGGATTTGATGGATCAATACGTATCGATAGAATGCCATCGGTGAGGGATGGAAGTCCCTCATTTATAGAAGACCATGTGGATCCTGCATTATCACTCTTAAGAATATGCTTAGCCGAACCCGTGGATCCTACGTACAATATGCTACTATTCGCAGGGTTGATAGTAAGGGTGGTTATAAGCTCGGGAAGTATGCATCCCCAATTCAAGCCAGAATCATAAGTCTTGGCCAAACCGGGGGTGAACGTATGTGGTTGGATGTAAGCATAAATTACGGCTGTATTCGTAGAATCTACAGTGATCCAGGTAACTAATCCCCGCAGCAATTCGTCCCAGGATTCACCACCGTTGGTGCTTTTATACAAAGCACCTCCTTCCGTACCACCAGTCCCTAAGTAAAGCACATTTGTCGAATCAGGATTTATCGCTATTGAATAGGGAGCCTCCCAAGCCAAACTCAGGCCGCTATCGATTTCTGTCCAGGAGTGACCATGATCGATGCTCTTTTGCACGCCGGATCCGGTCATATATATAATATTGGTACGTAGCGGATCAATCTCAATAGATGATATCCATCCCCTCTTGAGTCCCGTCTCCAGCCAGATTTCACCACCATCCAAACTTCGAAAGAGACCTTCGCGTTTGCTACCGGCATAAAGGATGGTCTCATCCTGAGGGTCTTTGGTTAAAGCCGTAATCATGGGATACCCCATCTCAACTTTGGACCAGGTGAACCCTCCGTCCACACTTTTTAATAATCCCCCTGTGTGCAATCCTGCATATACAGTACTCGGATTCAGTGGATCAATGCAGAGAGAATTTACGTCATTGGTGTATTCTAAATCTTCGCTATTGACGTACACCTCCTCCCAAGTCCACCCGGTATCGGAACTCCTCAGAATTTCTCTGCCCGTACCGGCAAACAATATGTCGCTATCGGAAGGATCGATACATATGGATTCAATCGAAGAGTTCAAAATCTGTGAGCTGTAAATCGTAGCCCAGGAAACTCCGCCATCGGTACTTCTAACTATCAAACCCTCAGCCATTCCAACGCAGCCACCGACATAAAGAGTGCCAGTGTGATTGAGATCTATAGTCTTAGGCCAATATAATTGAGGAATATAAATCGCATCTGACCACGTAGAGCCAGCGTCTATCGTCTTAAAAATCGGTCCCCCTTCTATCAACACATAGACTACATCTGGACCAGTGGGATCCATTGCCATATCCCTAATGAGACCGAATAGCCCTATGGAGTCAGTAGCCGCTTCCCAGCTCTGTCCGCCATTTATCGTCTTGTAAACTACATCGTTGCTACCGGCAACGTAAATAATATCAGGATCCAGCGGATTTATGATTATGGAATTTCCAACCTTGTCGTTGATCTTTGTCCAGGTCTCACCATAATCCGAAGACTTATATAACTCCTGCCAGTTGCCCGCATACACATTCCGGGGCTCCAGAGGATCGACCGCAACTGAAGTCACGCACTCAATCTGGCCAATCGTTACAGGGATACCTCTCAATCCACCCTCAATACTCTTGAACACGCCGCCATAAGCAGTTCCTGCATAGACTCTATCGCTTGACACCGGATCGACGGCCACAGACAGCACCTCCCCCCCATAAGGTCCGTGGCTTATCCACTGTTGATCTTGACTGGCTAAGGATGAAGATTCCAAGTTAGAATAAGTAATTATCGTAGCGATTGATAAAAATATATTCATAGAAACCATGGTAAATTTAACTTTGATGTTAATTCTTATTTTTTTCTCTTTTGGTATCATGACCATGGCCTGCCATTGGATGAGGTTCGATTTGAGTCTGAACAAACACAACTGTAGAAAAGAGCATTAATAGAACAAGACTCCGACCATATATGTGATTTCGAGTTAGATCTGAAAGCGCTGAAACTCATATTAGGAGCAAATTAGATGAAACATCAATCTATCCGAAGAGTCTTGATTAGAACATAGCTCGCCTCGCTCGCAACGTTCCCAAGGGGCTTTCGCCCCTATGGCGAATTTCGATGCTCCGCCAGCTCACATCGAAATTCTGTACCCGTTGAGGTAAAGCACATCCTTTCCCCCAAAACCCCTGATACATCTCGAAAATCGTAGAATTTCCGAGATGTTGAGTTACACTACATGTTAAAAAGTAAAATCAATAGGTAGATTTAAATGAGAAATAGTAAATTGACATTTCAGATCGCTCATCACCTCCAGTAAAAAGAAAAAGTGATGATTGCCACCCTCCAACTTTCGAAAGTTCAATATATCATACTTGTTCATTCTTGTCAAGCAAAATCATAACAAAAAATCTTGCAAGTCTAATTTTTTTCATGTCCTTACAATTTTTGCATCGAACACGAAAATATTAAAAAGAATTGACAATTTTTTCGACGAAAGTTTTAATCGGAGAACGTTATTGAGAAAAGCTGTTTCTGATTGAAAAAACTCAGTTCGGAAATTTCGTTTTTGGTAATTTTTATATCTTTTGTGACTTGATGTTTTCGTGGCAAAATTGTATGAATAATTCAGACTGGAAATGATAAAACGATTCTGCTGAACGTCAGAATCAGGAGGATATTCGTAAAAGTGCGGCACCCTGCGGTATTCAGAATTGAGTAGCCATATTCCTCACTACTCTTTCGCAATGATAACCAATCCCAGGTCTCGATCGACAAGGTAGACATAGTTGTCAGTGGCGAAGATACCTTGAGCATAGGGAGTTTCAACCCAGCCGGCGAGAGTCGGTTGACTTGGATTTGAAATGTCAAGAGCGACCATGCCTTCGTCCCGGTCCGCCATATACGCAATAGTATTGAAGACACATACGTCAACTACTCTATCCACATCCTCATAACTTCCTACTATTTCCGCTTCTTCTGGGATTGATACATCAATAATCTGAATTCCTCTCTGATAGGCTGCCAGATATATATGATTGTCCCACAGCGAGAGGGCCCGCGCACCCCCCGGTGTGTCGACGGTTTTTATATGAGCGGCACTATCCGGCAGCGACAGATCAATGATCTCCAGTCCGATGTGATCATTGGCCACATACGCAAATTCCTCGGAAGCAACCACGTCCAACGCATCGCCATAGGCAAAAGGAATCCTTTTGTAAAAATTATAGAAGAACCAGTTCCAGTCACCGCCATCTCTCTCGTATCGATTGACCTTGAATCCCTCGTGCCTATCCGCCCCAAAAATAAAAAGAGTGTCTCCCTTATCAATTCCGAAGGTACCCTCAATATCACGATCAAAGGCAATATTCAGCAACTGCGGCTCATCAACAGTACTCACATCATAAATCAGTAATCCAATGTCATAATCCGCGACCAGAGCAATGTTGTTCTCCTCTAAGATATGAACCGCCTCGACGTTCGTGGCTGACTGGTCATGACCTATGGTCGTCACAAAGGATGGATCCTCGGGATCTGAAACGTCGAGCACCCATACACCAGCTTGGTCGTCAACAACGTAAGCATACGTATCGACGACATACACCTCGAGAGCATACCCCGGAGTCGCGAAGGTGCTGACAACGCGGTATGGATTCTCAGGTTGAAAAGGATCCTTCTGTTTCCCGCAGTTCGAAACAAGAATCAAAACAAGAGAGATCGTCGCAACGACGAAACGCGGCGCAATGTTTTTCATGGGCTGCTTGTTTTTCATAGTGTCCTCAGTACATTCATTTCTCGAATATATTTCAATACGTCAATTCAAACCCTACGGAAATGCGATTGCGATTATAGTTCTTCACCTCTGTGATTCGTTCTTTCTCTTTTGAGGAGACGTCCCTCCTCTGATATTCATATGTCCCGATGATCGAAAGGCTGCGGAAGATCTCAACTTCTGTCATCAAGGAAAATCGGTGTATTGTATCTCGCCTTCCGGCATGAAACGGATCCTGTTCCAAGGATTTTTCGGTTGTGAAGTATCTTTTGTTCAGCCGGTATTGTAGCGTGACATTCGCAGGGAGTGAAACATAGTTTGAGATGCTGAACTCTATTCCTCCACGAAACTGATCCTCGTCATACGATATGTCTGAATCGTCCGAGAGGTCTTTCGTTTCTCCCGGTTCATCATATCCCTTTGCCTCAGCCATTTTAAAGGCATACTCAAAAGTCGTCCGAACAATCGGATTGAACGTATGAACAATTTCAAAGCCAAAAGTGTTCGCTTTCGTATCGTATTCGGTAAAATATTGATTGTAATAGAGTATATCACGTTCATAGTGTACGGACACCCGGGTGGCGTGGAACACTTCACGCCCAAGCTTTATTGAAAAAAGGTTTCTGGCAAAATCACACTCTCTATACTTCTCACCGTCATCCGAACTCAGGGGGGAAACATCCTGATCCCAATACGGACGAATATGAAACTCTGGAATATGAAAGTAACCCAATTGCAGATAATTTTTCTTGAATGCTGTTGTTTTCAGAAAGGTAGAGAACGTCTGATAATTTCTATCGCCATTCTTTGTGAAAAGGTTGCACCTATAACTCAGACGAAGTCTCGATTGTATATTCTGGGAAAACCGTCTTGTCACAAACACAGTCAGGGAAGGGGAAACAATCAGATCGTCATAGGTCTCCATGGAGAAACGCTCATCCTCTCTGTGATAGACAAAATTATCGATATCTCCCGGTGAGTAACGGTAAACGTTATCATCGTATGTATTGGTCAAGGATGTTTTCCAGTTCCAGCTCCACGGCTTGGTCAGAGTAATATGGGCCAGAACTCCCCTCCCTTCAGGCCTCTCCAGAAAAAAAGTATACGTGTGGATTCCCTTTGGCACGTCAAATGTTATTTTTTTCGGAAGACCGGGTTGGAGCTCGGGAGATTTTTCTAATATTGCTTTCGACGATGGCCTGGCACTAAACAGAAAAACATCCTCTCGAGCGTTGTTTGTTACGACAGTAATATTATACGCCTCCGGCCCATCAAAGTCCTGGGGAAAGAGCCAACGTGTTATTACGGTCAATTCTCCAGGACCACTCACTTCCAATTCAAGGGGCGCTCTGTCGGAAAAAGAATAATAGTCGTATGGTTTCCCATGAATACTCACCTCAACCCGATCAAGATACATCTTCGGTATCAGGCTACCCCCCTGTGCCTTGGCAGCTAAGAATGTCATTACAATGATTGAAAAAAATATGTTCTTTTGAAACACAAGAAATATTCCCTGAAAAGCTGGATCAGTAAGAACTCATCCCATGAATCATCTGACGTCTTCGGTAGGGATCTGAAACCGAAGACAAACACCCTGATACTGAGAATTCGGTAATTGAAACTCATACGTGTGCGAACCTTCCGGCACTTCGATCTCAAATCTCTTTGCCGCACCAGGTATGATCGCCGACCTGTCCTCATAGGTCACCGTTGTTGACCGGACACTTTCAATATGTAGGGATTTCAATGGGTGGCCATCCTCCGCGACATTCAGGACGTACATTTGCTTTCCAACCATGCCGGGATCGTAATCCAGACGAGCCTGAACTTTCAATTGGGTCGGTCCGTTGACCCACACACGAACTGCTTGTTCACGGGTCAGGAGATAATAGGTCCTCTCTCGGCTTTCGGACAGAAAGGCTGTCACAGTCTCCGCATATTCGTGCGGAGTGATTTCAACCACATCGTCCAATTCATATATCCTGGCCTCGACCCGGTGTTTGGAATTCGCACCCAACCGCACCTGGAAAGTGTGGCGACCGGTATCGCTGATTGTATGATCGAGTTTCAGTGCCTTTCCCAACGTGACATCCTTCAATTCTATATATGCTGCCTTTTTCGTTTTTGTCGCCCTGTGAAGAATTTTTTCCTTTTCCACGCCGTTCTCTGAGAGTATGACCTCGTATGATTGTTCGCCCTCCATCCCTGGAGTAAAACGCAAGCGGGAAAGCACTCTCACCTGAGTCGGCCCCGTGACCGTAAAGACGAGGGGCGTATCCGCATCGAAACCATAATAGACGAGCTCCGAGCCAAAAACCCTGAGTATAACACGCTCGATAAATCCCTCCGGAACGAGCGCATCCCAATCAGGCACCTGTCCTTGACTGCTGCCGGAGCAGAAGACAACGCACACGGTTGTTATCGCAAGAAGTGAAATGAAACTTCGGCGTATTGTATTCATGGGGAAATCTCCTTACCCTCGGGTCGAATGAGGTAGTGTTTCATATCGAAGCGTATCGTGCAGAACATAATAATCGAATACAAAACAAGAAAAGCAATGGTTATCGGTACGCTGTAGACGGATTCGGAGAAGATCTTCCCCTCTCCAATTTCGGGGAGAGGTACCGGTTCAAGGGGCAGATCGAATCTCTCGGCGATCCGATCGATCTCGAGGAGGTGAATGATTGGCACACCCTGTTCGGCCATAAGAATCGTAACACCTTTTCGGGGGAACGCTCTCGTCCCCAAACGTCTCGTCAGTCCCGGCGGAATGAGCCTGGCATTCTGACTGCTCCCGAGACTGGCCAAACCGCCGCCGACATTGATAAAGACACCCATATGTCGATCAGCTCTGAGACTGTCATAGATGGCCATTCGTTGAAGGATGTTCTCCTCAAGCGAAGAACCCTCGATCAATCGTTGACCGTTTCTTTCCACTGCTTCGCGGATCAACCCTCTTCCTCTCGGACTCAATCCGTTTCCCAGATCGGCCCCACCGCCCAAAGAGGCTGCCACGGATACGTGCTCGAAGACTCCCTTTCGATGCAACTCCGATTCCATGTCGAGCCAGGTGTACGTGGGATCTGTCGCACCCCATGAGGAAGCACCAACGGAAGTAATAACGATAGACTGCAGACCCAATGTTTCAATGGCGGCCAGAACAGCGATGTTCAATCCCGGTGAAGCCCCGGTGAGTGCCACACCGACGACACCACCTCTGCCGGTCTTGGCCTTTTTAAGAAGCTGAACGACAACGGCCGCAAGATTTGGATTGGTTGCGGTCAACTTCATCCCCAAAGCAGCTCTGTCGGTGGTGATGAGGGTGTATTGCGGTCCGATCAGCCCTGTGTTATTGGGATCATTGACCGGATCAATGGGCAGTCCTCTTGCAAGTCGGTTCTCCCTGATGACACCCTGTGCCCTCTGAGCCAATTCGGATGCTTCCATTTTGGCTGAAAAATAACGGGCCTTTCTCTCCACCTTGAAACGCTCAACACCAAGCGTACAAAGCAGTGCAAGAAGCCCTAATACGATCAATACCCGATTTGAGACTCTACCAGAGCGCCACCTCAATCAATCCACCTCCGTGAATAAGAATCACCAGCAGCCGGACCAAAAAACCGGCCATAAACATTGTCGTAATTGTTTCGAGCACCCCCTGTCTCTCCATCCAGTTGGCAATAAGGCCGGGTATTATGTAGCCGATGGCTTGAAGAGCGTAAGCTTCCTCATTCATCCTGAGAAAGGGAAGCTGTCGGGAAACATATCCCAAAAGAAAACCGAAAAGGATGACCATCACGAGACGGCGTCGGCCGTAAATGATCATAAAATTCGACAGGAATCTTACAACGAGGAAAGCGCCGAGAGCGGCCAGGAGTGTCCCCAAAATACGCAAGGGTTGGTCCAAATAGAGAGCGATATATCCCGGGACGACCATCCCCCCGGCAGCCAGACCGAGAATCTCAGAAAACACGAGGCTGATAACCAATCCAATGCCAATCGCTTCAGCAATCATGCCGCTGTCCCTTTGCTCTCAAAGAAAGAGGCGACCTGTTCACCCGCACCGACGATGTTGCCAATACCGACCACGAGGGATTTTTGTGGAGTGAGCTCCACAACCTTTTCGAAGATCCGTTCGGGAGACATCCCTGCCATATTTACAATTGTTCTCTTGTCGAGTCCCTCTTTTACAGCAATATGTTCGACAACAGGAGTCGCCGTCCCGATCAAAATACAATGATCGGCTTTAAGCTCATGGGCCACGAGCTTGCCAAATTCTTCGGTTCTGTCGAGCCGATCCTCTCGGTTATAAAAAATCGTGATAAGAGGTCTGTCTGCGTGCGACGAGATCCGCAACTGCTTCCAGATACTCACGGTCGACTCCGGATCGTTCGCCGCAAAAGCATTGATAAACTCGATCTCTTTGTTCGAAGAGCGTATTGTAAGTCGACGCAAGGCTCCGGGATCCGGTACGGCCTTCACCATACCCTGCAGGGCCGTCTCCCTGTCTATGCCGACAAATTCACAGACAGCCGATGCCAGGGCGACATTCTCCCTGTGTTCAATGTAGGTGAAACGGCTCATCACCTCTTCCGGAATACCGTCTCCACCGACAGCATGGACTTTCGCCTTCAGATCTTTGGCCTGTCTCACAATGATCGGAAGCAGCTCTCTCTCGGCAGTGAAGACGATGCCCTTGCGAGGTATGGTAAGACTGAGGGCGAGGGCAACGTTCTCCAAGGTTGGCCCCATCTCATCGAGATGATCTCCCCTCACATTCGTAATCACTCCCAGCGTGGCATGCACCATCATGCGCTCCGAAACGGATTGAAGTTCAGGCCGTATGGCCATGCACTCCAGAACAAGAGCCTGAGCATCATGCCTGTTCGCGATCCGAAAGATCTTGAGCTGTTCAATGACATTGGGTTTCCCGTGACGCACGACCGGCTCTTCCCCTCCGTCTTCATAGATGAGCCTTGCTCTTGTGCCGGTCGTCTTGGCCACCGTGCGTATGCCGCCCTCTCTCAGACCGGCGGCAATAAGACGCGTGACGGACGATTTCCCACGTGTGCCGTTGACGTGTATCCGCATGGGTATAGATCTCACCTGGGTCACGTGACGGCGATACTCGACGAGACCGTAAACGATCAAACAAAACACCAATAAAAGGATCATACGCATCGACTCTTCGGGCCCCTCGCACCGCTTTTGACAGAGAAATACATTTACAGAGGATGATTTGAAACCGCTTATTTCAGCAGCAACATCTTCTTCGTCTGCCTCACATCGCCCGCTACAAGGCTGTAAAAATAGATACCGCTGGGAACAGGATTTCCAGACGTGTCGCAACCATCCCAAGTGACGATGTAATGACCTGACACTCTGGGCATATCCACAAGCGTTCGCACCACTTGTCCGAGGATATTGTACACTTTCACGGTGGTCTGGACGGGACATCCACTCTCTCCTATCCGGTATCTGATATCCGTTTCAGGATTAAAGGGATTGGGATGGTTCTGAAAGAGCGCAAATCCTTCGGGAACGCCCTGAGACAATTCGAGTTCGACATCGGTCGCAAAGGTATCGGGAGGGTCCGTAGTAAATTTAATGGCCATGCCCGAGATCAGGTGGGCAGCCGCTGGGGGATATCTGTTGGCAAACGTATACTCAAGACCGTCCCCTTGAGTGGGCGATTCGATACCCACTGTGGCGAAATTGCCCGTGGCATCGACGTTGTTCACCGTATGATACTGAAAGAGGATCTCTCCGTCGCCGGTGTGCGTGGGCCAATATTCGGGATCGTACAGAACGGCTTCCAGTATCTCCATGGAGCTGTCGTAATGGTTCAGAACCCGACTCCACTCCACGACAAAGCGATGCTCGTCGGGTTCATAGAGCGAACAGACGTGGATCTCATCGTGCGCCGATCCCGAAACCAATGTGGAATCGAGATCGTCCCAGAAAACGGCGATCATACCGTAGGGCCCCAGGGCTGCCGGGATGCCCCAGTTCCGAAAGTCATTCATCCAGCTCTCACCCGGAGCCAGCCAGCCGTTGGAGCTGACGGTCACCTCATCGTACGCACGGCCGTAGTACCGGAAAGGAAAGGGCAGATCGAGCACGATTTTGTCGTCGTCTCCCAAAATCATCTTTATCCCCTCCCCCCCGTAATCGGGATCGACCTCGATCCAATCGTAAAAGGGCGCCTCATCATATGCGACATCAGTATGATCGTAAGCGTAATACCCGTACGTATCCGGACCCAAAGGATCCGTGGATGCCACCGTTCCTATGGTCAGGGAAAATGATGTCGTGTCCGAAAAAGCATCACGTCCGCTGAGACAGAGCCTCAGGGTAACAACCCGACCGACGGTCGCCGAAGAGGCGACGCGTAGGGTGAAAGGATCCGACGCGTTCTCCACTGCTTGGCCGACCTGAAGATCGTGGAATGTCCCGTTCGAATCAATCACAGTTACGGCCGCATTTCCACTTTTCAGAAGACCGGTCACATCGGCCACTGCCAGGAGACCGTCATTCTCAATCATCACAACCACATCTGCGCTCTCTCCGGGATCGAGGAGACCGTTTCCGCCACCGTCATCTATGGTATGGCCTGCATATGCGATATTGGCACCGACCACGTCCAGACCGAATTCGGAAGAATAACTGTCAAGGTCATCCTTGGTACCCAAGGTAAAACGGATAGTACGACCGTCAGGACAGGAAGGATTCACAACAAATTCAAAACTCTCGGTACCGGTGCTGGTATACCCCGGACCTACGTTCCCAAAACTCACCACAGCATTCGTAATCGTAACGAGCGGATCCGACGTTTTCAGAGTGCCTGTGACGGCAATGGCAATATGTGCGGTGCCGTAATTTTTCACTGTGAGGGGTAAGAGAATCGCCTCTCCCGGATTCACCATCCCATTGTCGTTTCCAGCACTGTCGTCGATATCATGATCATAGTACCCGATGTAGCTGCGGTTTTCGGTGACCAGTGCATATCCCACATAGGGGATGCAATTATGGGCCGTTACCGTCACAAACATGGTATCCTCGGTCGTCGGCATGATGGCAAAATCTATTCCTCCGCCAGCATCCGTGTAGCCGTGAACGTACACTTCCTCTCCCTTGTGAAGGCAGACGCTTGCGCCTTCCAGGGGCTCAGCCCCCTCCCCCATCACCGTCACTTCAAAGGTGTTTTCACCCAGGGAGATCTCGGCGGCATGAGAAACTGATAAGTGCTGCGGCACATCAGTCCACAGGTCAAGACTGGGATCGCCCAGAATGTTGTACACGTGGAAATAGAACTCCACCCAGCCGTCCGGTTCGGCCAGATTGGGAAAGCCGAGATACAGTTCGAGTTTACCCCGCGCAGCGGCAGCACCCAAGCGGGACAATTGCTCGTCGAACAATCCCCAGTACAAGCCGGCATCGATGGCATTGTTGTACTTCGTACTCGTGTACAGGTCGCTGGGGCCGAAGAAGGCCACGCCGCCCTTGGGCTGCATGGGTGTGCCGGCCCGGAGCCAGACTTCGCCGAAACAGGGATCGACCGTCTGATTCCCGAAATCACCGGAGTTACAGACAATGGACGTCATGACCGGCAGCATGAATCCGTTGTTCAGGATGAGAATATCATCCGTCTTGAAATTCGGATAGTGCCAGCCGTTGGCGTCGCCCCAGCCGCGGTAGTTGACGATTCCTACCCCCCGGTTGATGGACGCCGAGATGAGTTGCGGGCCGGTCGTGGGGGGATAGAAGACCGTATCCACCTCCGTGTAGCCGTAGTTCAGCATCTTCTCCCGGAGCCACAGGGACGTCAACCTCGGCGTGGTCGGTATGGGCGGGGTTTCACTGTAGTTGCCGGCAATAACCAGAGCCCTCTTGAACCAGGCGGTCTGGGTCAGGTACGGTTCCCGTTCGTAGCTCAGGATTTTATTGACCGTGACGACGAGATCATAGGCCGAGTCCACCGATAAACGCCCCACCAGAAGATCCGAAAAGTAGTCATCACCCTCCAACAGGCTGTAGGGATGATCGGTGACGTCCGCATCTCCCCCGCCTGGAGGTTGTTTGTAGAAGGTGCGAAACTCCCCGACGCCCTGCATGTGCGTGTCGCCCACGAGCAGAACGTACTCAGGGGGGATCTCCCAGTTGAGGTAGGCATCAAGAACGAACGCCCGTATGTCATTGCCGGTTGGATCCGATCCGATGTCCGACAACCTGACGACCAGGGTGGGCCAACCGTTGCGGTGCTTCCAGTCGGCCAGAGGCTGGATGTGTTCGGCAAAGGCATCGTGGGTGATGATGAGAAAACTCCCTCGGTGGTACTCCGCAACACCTCGACAGACATTACTGTAATTCAAGATCACATTTTCATATATCCCTCGAAAAGCCTCCGAGAGCCGGCGCGATGTCTCAGCTGCTGCTTCGGTCACGGGTGCCGAATACGTCAGCTCAATCACGATTCTTTTATAGACGAGTAACTCATCTCTTTCATTATGATATCGCATCGGATATATCATGACCGGCGCCACGCGAAAATCCCTCATCGCACCCGCGGCTCCAACCGCCGCAATCTCCTCCGGCCAGAACCCGTCCCGGCTGCGAACTTCCGATTCGACGATACCTGTTTTGAGTTTGATGTTTGAGACGATGTCGTATTCATATCCCAGGATCCTCAGGCCGACGTCTCCATCATCAGGAACGGCCACCAGCTTTGCAATAAACGGTAGTCCTGGCCTCCCCTCTACGCCGGTCAAGGTACAATCGGGCATTCGGATCGTCTGATACATTTCCCCTTGCGCGGTCTCTTCACGGATCTCGAAGCCCGGAATCTCCACCTCCAGGATCGTCCCGACGTTGTCCGAACGCTGAACAGTTATGAGGGGGGCATTCCCTTCGCTATGAGTATTCAGCTCGTACCATTCCGCTTGTGTGATCGAACAGAATAATAGAAGTAGACAAATAATAACGAAAAGATTTCTTGTCGCAGGAATCATAAAAACGGCTCTCCTCTCCCTGATTGGTATCGAAGTTAGTACATCGGGTCATATCCGTGAAACTCAAGGGCCTCGGGTCCAAGCTTCGCATGGCGCGTCCCCGGTGCACATTCACCCGTACCAAGAATCACGTCCACGATGCCCATCACGTCGTAAACGTCAATCCGCCCGTCGTCATTACAATCGGCCAGACACAATCCATCGTCTTCGAGATGTTCAATCCCTAATATGTGTCTCACCGCCAATAAAACATCCAGGATATTGAAAGTTCCATCGCCGTTCACATCCCCCCTGTCTCCCCCCCCGCCACCGGATACTCCCCCGCCACAGATACGATCATCAGCCACGCACCACCCGTCATCGTTCACGGAGCCGTCGGTCAGCCGCCGAC
>CP070758.1:94047-102264 GCA_020348925.1 Gemmatimonadota bacterium
ACGGTGGGGGCCTGTGAATGGGATAGAACTTTTCCGTCTCAACCGGACCAATCTTATCAATAGGCTCCCCTAACAGATTGAACAATCGTCCCAGAGTTGCAGGACCCACGGGCATCTGGATTGGCGCGCCCGTATCCACCGCCCGAATACCCCGAACGAGCGTGTCCGTCGAGGACATGGCGATGCAACGGACGACGTTCTGTCCCAAGTACTGAGATACCTCGACAACGAGATCGACATTCCGCTCCTTATCTTCGATCGTAATGGCATTGTAAATGGGCGGCAGCTCGTCGCACAAAAACTCCACATCCACCACCGGTCCCATCACCTGGACCACTTTTCCCACCTTCTCCTCATCCCGATCCACGCACTCGGGTACGTCCCACCCTTTGGGTTTTTTTTCATCAAAAGACATGGCACTCATATTCATCTCACCTCTTTTAATGCCTCAGCCCCTGAGACGATTTCCAATATTTCTTTCGTAATGGCCGCCTGTCTAGCCTTATTGTATGTCAATGTCAGCTCCGATATCATCTCCTCGGCATTCTCCGTGGCACCCTTCATGGCCACCATCCTCGCCCCCTGCTCACTGGCCGCCGATTCCAAGAGCGCACCATAGACCTGGGCCTCGAGATAGCGCGGCAGAAGCGACAGAACGATCTCCTCGGCGGTGGGCTCGAAGATGGGCTCGCCGGTTGTGACTGCAGCACCTTCTTCGCCCTTCGGGCTCTCCATGGGAAGAAGCTTGAGCCTTGTTGGGGTGGATGACATGGCCGTCTTGAACTGGGTGAAGAAGAGATGGACCTCGTCGTACAGCTCCTCGGTATACCACTTCGTCAACCCATCCACAACGCGCTGCGTCACGTCAAAGGCCTCCTGCAGTGAGGGTTGAGGATAATATTCATGTATATCGTACTCTCTTCTGGAGTAATAGTTGTAACCTTTCTTTCCGATGAGAATGAGCCGGATCTTTTTTTCAGAAACGGAAGGGACAAATTGGTTGAACTCGCGAAGGATGTTCGTATTATACGCCCCGCACAAGCCCCGGTCCGATGTGATGAGCACGAGGCCGATATTCCTCGGCTCCCTTTTCACAAGAAGCGGATGTGTCAGGTTGGGCACCGCCGCCACGAGCTCCTGAAGCAACTCCCGAATCAGGGTTCGGTACGGTCTGGCCTTGAACACGCGCCCCTCAACCCGTTTGAACCGTGAAGCGGCCACCATCTGCATGGCCCGGGTGATCTGCTGGATGCTCTTCACCGTCCTGATTCTGCGCCGTATTTCCCGGGTACCCTGCATCAGTAGAAATCCAAAATCCTAAATTCAAAAGTTAAAAAAGATAATGTGTCATTCCGGCCGTAGTACCGGAATCTCTTTAACATTGATGATATCCAGCAAATTGAGGAGATTCCCGCATACGCAGGAATGACATAAGGTGTTTTATCCTCAGTATAGAAAAAAGTTCGAATTTCGATATTCGAAATTCGGATTTATTCTGCTGCAACTTCCCCCACCGCGATCTTCTTATATTCCTCCACCGCCCCCTTGAGCTTGGTTTTGAGTTCGTCAGTCAACTCTCGCTTAGTTTTGATCTCCTCACCGATCTGAGGGTACCGATCCTTCATGAAGACATGAAACTCACGCTCGATATCTTTCACTTTTCCCAGAGGGACATCGTCGAGATATGCGTTCTCCGCAGCCCAGATGATCATCACTTGTTCCTCCACCGGCATGGGCTCGTACTGGGGCTGTTTTAAAATCTCCACCAGCCGCTCACCCCTGTTCAACTGGGCCTGGGTCACTTTGTCTAATTCCGAGCCGAACCTGGCGAAAGCCGCCAACTCATGATACTGGGCCATTTCCAGCCGAAGTTGTCCTGCCACCCCCTTCATGGCCTTGCTCTGGGCCTTTCCTCCGACGCGGGAGACGGACAGGCCGACGCTCACGGCCGGGCGGACGCCGGCGAAAAAGAGGTCGCTTTCCAGATAGATCTGACCGTCTGTGATAGAGATGACGTTCGTGGGAATATATGCCGAATAGTCGCCGGCTTGAGTCTCGACAATCGGCAAAGCGGTCAGCGATCCCCCTCCCAACTCGTCGCTCAGTTTGGCAGCCCGTTCCAGGAGGCGTGAGTGCAGGTTAAAGATGTCACCGGGGAACGCCTCACGGCCAGGCGGACGACGGAGGAGAAGGGAGACCTGGCGATAGGCCACGGCATGCTTATAGAGATCATCGTAGACGACGAGGACGTGTCCGCCCTTGTCCCGAATCTCCTCACCCATGGCACATCCGGCGTAGGGAGCGATGTAAGATAAGGGCGCCGGCTCGCTGGCGTTGGCGGAGACGACGGTGGTATACTCCATGGCCCCGTATCGCTGAAAGGTATCGATAACATTGGCCACGGTCGATTGCTTCTGACCGATGGCCACATAGATGCAATAAACATCGGTGTCCCTCTGATTCAGAACGGTATCAATGACGATAGCCGTCTTGCCTGTCTGGCGGTCGCCGATGATGAGCTCCCTCTGGCCGCGCCCGATGGGGATCATGGAGTCGATACACTTTAACCCTGTCTGAAGCGGCTCGTTCACCGGTTGCCGTTCGACGACGTTCGGCGCCATACCCTCGACAGGACGAAATGTCGTGGTGGTTATGGGTCCCTTTCCGTCCAGAGGCTGACCCAGGGAGTTCACCACCCTGCCTATGAGAGCGTCGCCTACAGGAACCTGGAGCACGTTGCCCGTGCGCTTCACCCTCTGACCCTGATCGATGTGGGCAAACTCACCCAGGATCATGGCTCCGACCTCATCCCTCTCGAGGTTCAGCACCATGCCGTAGATTCCCCTGTCGAACTGGAGCATCTCCGAGGCCATGGCATTAGGCAAGCCCTTGATTCTGGCGATGCCGTCCCCCGCCTCGATCACCTCACCAATCTCGTCTACGGAGACCTCAATCCTGTACTTTTCGATATGTTTTTTCAATACGGCCGATATCTCTTCCGGTGCTATTTTCAATTCCATCTCAAATATCCCTTTTGGGCTAAAATCCGATTATAGCGTTCATTATTTACATTCTTTTTACAACCCCCTAAATCCCCCTTTCATAAGGGGGACTTTTAAGGGTGTGCCCTTCTATAAGGGGACTTTTAAGGGTGTGGCCCTTTGATACGTGGAATTTTCAATGTGTGCCCTTTCATAAGAGGAACTCTAAAGTATAGAGATTTTTTATTAAGAGATTTCTATGTAATACTCCTGAGCTATAAAGAAATCTGTACTTATTCCCCCCTATTAAGGGGGGATACAGGGGGGTGTTACTTTTTACTTCTCTCTCAGTAATAATTTTATCCTCGCCATAAAAAGTGCTCACGGAATGCTCTCTTTCTTCAAGGGCTCACAATCTCTTAATCATTGCTGAGCGAAGTCCCTGAAGTTTTTTAGACACGCACCCATCAATAATCTTGTCCCCGATTCGAACGATGGCTCCTCCAAGAATAGATCCGTCCACCATCTGTTTCAGATAGACCTTCTTGTTGACCCGTTTGGACAAAACACCTCTGAGTTTATCGGCCATCTCCTCCGTCAAAGGTACGGCCGTTATTACTTCAGCCGTTACCTGTCCCCTGAAGGCGCTGGCTAAATCGGCAAAGACCTCGACGATACCGGGCAGGAGACGATGCCTTCCTTGTTCGACGGCCGTATACACGAGGTTCAAGGTCAATGGCGATACCTTGCCGGCAAACAACTCTGCCACAGCACTCCTCTTACCCCCAACGGTCACTGAGGGATCGTCGAGAAATTCCCTCAGTTCGTACTCTTTGTTGAGGATCTTCTGGAGCTCGTACAATTCACTCTCGACCCTGTCCACAGCATCCTCAGCCTCGGCAATCCGAAAGAGGGCCTCGGCGTATGCCTGGGCGATGGGATCACTGGGCATCGACTTCCCCTATGCTCGAAATGTACTCTTCCAAAAGTTTCTCATGGTCCTTTAAACTGAGGGATCTGTCGATCACTTTCGACGCCGCCATAATGGACAGGTCGGCGATCTGCTCGCGAAGTTCGGACAAAGCGCGTTCCTTTTCGAAAGCGATCTGTTCCTGGGCCCGTTTTACAACCTGAGCCGATTCATCATTGGCCTTAGTGACCATCTCCTTCCTCGCCTGCTCCCCGAGGGTCTTTCCCTCGTCAATAATCTTCTTCGCCTCATCCCGCGCTTTATCGATAAGCTTTTTATATTGCTCGTAAAGCTCTTCGGCCGATTCGCGGGTCCGCTTCGCCTCCTCGATGGACTCCTTTATGGTTTCCTCACGCCGGTGCATCATACCGACGAGGGGCTTGTAGGCAAACTTCCGCAATAAAACGAGCAGTATAACGAAGGAGATGACAGTCCAAATCATCAGACCGGGTTCCGCTTCAAACACCTTTTTTCCCTCCTATTAGACCGTACCGTGTCCTCCGAATCCTCAGCACGGTTGTCCCGTATTATTTAAAAACTAGCAGAAAACTGATAACAAGAGCATACAGGGCCAGGGCTTCGATAAAGGCTATACCGATAATCATCGTCGTCCGGATCTTATCGATGGCCTCGGGCTGACGGGCAATGCCCTCCACAGATTTTCCGACGAGAAAACCCATCCCGATTCCCGTTCCAAGAGCTGCCAGCCCGATGCTCAAACCGGCTCCTAAGAATGCCAATGCTATGCCTTCCATTTAATCCTCCTTTAATGTTCGATATGGATAGCGGCGCTGATGTACATGGCCGCCAGAATAGTAAAAATGTATGCTTGAATGCCAGCCACAAAAATCTCAAAGGCGCTCATAACCACCACTCCAGTCAGGGGCAGTATCGCGAAAATGAAACTCTTCAGAGAAAGAATAAGGAACAGAAAGACGAGAATCACCCCGTGACCTGCCAGCATGTTGGCAAAAAGACGAATGGCCAGGGAAAACGGCTTAGCAAATTGGCTAATGATCTCTATGGGAATCATGATGGGCAGAATCCAGAGGGGGATACCCGAGGGGATGAACCCCTTCAGATACTTAATGGGACCGTGTTTATAGACACCGACCCCTTGAACGGCAAGGAAGACCATGATCGCCAGTGCCGCTGTCACGTTGATGTTGGACGTGGCCGTGAAAGAGCCGGGAATGAGGCCCAGAAGATTGCAGATCAAAATGAAGAGAAAGAGGGTGGCAATAAAGGGAAACCAGGGTAATCCCTCCTTGCCCATCGTCTCCAGAACGAGGCTGTTTCTCAAAAAGTTTATGATGACCTCCATGATGTTCTGGAGACCGGAAGGTATGAGCCGGCTCCGCCTCGTTGCAATAATCGAGAGAATAAAAAGAAGGGCACAGGCGACCCACATCATGATGACGGCTTTTGTGATTGACATATCGATCCCAAAGAGATGCAGTTCCACGATGGGGTGAAGCTCAAAATGTTCTAATAAGTGCACTACACATCCTCCCATGTCCACACATGAGCAGAGGAGCAGAGGTGCTGGGGTGCTGGGGTGCTGATGAGTATGTACGATAATTTTCTATTATTTCCGTTCTGCATCTCAAGCCCTCTTCATAAGCCAAGGTTGTGGATTCGTAATCATGTTCACCCGTTTTCCTATGATCCAATCATACGTCTGGTAAAGTTCATTCGCAATGTCCTTTTTCAAATAACCACATTTTTCGGAAAATTCCAACCACGTTTGCGTTTCAGCTGCCTCAGCTTCTGATTCATTCAACTTATTAACAAACGCAGCTTCATATCGCCTTCTGCGCCAGGCTTCGGCGATGTTTGCGCAAACCGATCTTGATGACTTGCGAATTTGATCTGTTAATGAATATTGTTCTTCCTTTGGGAAATCCGTGGTTACCTTAAAAATTTTCATTGCTGCTTTGAAAGCCAATTTGTAAACCTCCAATTCACGATGAGTTTGAATAGCTTTCTTCCGCTCCAATACTGTCACCTCCTCTGCTCCTCTGTACCCCAGCTCCTCTGCTCAAAACACGAATTTCCCAGATAAGAAAGAGAGTAAATCCAATTAGAAAGGTAACCAGTGTTACAATAATATTAAGAGCAGAGACTCTTGATAATCCGTAAAAGATAAAGCCCAAGACCGTCAGGCGAAATAAAAATCCGAATAAAATAATAATTTCACTTTTTACAAGGGACGTCGTCAGTGCTTTCGACGAGAGGGTCAGGGAGAGGTAAAAGTTGGCCAGAGCCAAAAGGAGGCCGACCCCCGCTCCTAGCAAGAATGGATGATGGAATCCAAAAAAGATCGTAAGCAGACCAACACAACCGGCTAGTATTATTACAACAAGGAGATCTTTACCTTCTACACCTTTCGGACGAAAAAGTGTTCCCAAGCTTCGAGTTCCTATGTCTCCTTCTCCTTTTTCTCCTCAGATGTCATCAATCGAAAAACATTTCTGAACCCGGCTGCCGATCCCAGGACAAAACCCACAATCATGAGCCAGGGGCGGGTATGCAGCCAGCGATCCAAAAGATATCCGCCAAAAGTGCCCATGAGCACGGCGACAAGCATCTCGACGCCGAGGTTCCCGTAGGTGAACAACTGATCCCTCAGACCTTTTTTTCTATTTTCAGTCATCCGGGAATTTTCACAGCCCAACTCCCTCTTGTGCAGGGGCGCCGAAAAAATTTCCTCTGAGCGGCCTTGCGTCTGACAATTCTTCAAACCGACAGCTTTATCCTCGGCCCCGCGGTGTCTTCGAAGAGAACGGCTCTCTCATTATTCTGAGGAATTCGATAAATCCAAAAGCAACACTGAGCAGGAGACTGAGGATCATCAGCCAGGGGAAGTTGCCAAATCGCAAAACCAAAAAGTGGCCCACATGATACCCGAGAAGCAGGAAAGCGGCCACAAGAAAGCCGCATCCACCGACGACCTCAAGGACACGGACTATGTCTTTTCCACCCTTTTTTCTGAATTGGCCCACAATACAAACACTTGACACAATTTAAATATAGGGCTATATTTGTCACTCCTGGTGGCGCCAAAAAATGTGCCTTAAATTATATAACCGGAACGTGCGGGTCAAGGGAAAAGTCCTGACCGTATCGAAAAACCGGGGGCATGAGTATTCAAGGGTGTACGTGAGCGAATGTGAAAATGAACGTTTTTAGAAAATTTGTTCTTAACCTCACTGTTCTCGCAATACACTTGGGTTTTGCGCAGCAAGGTATTGCTACACCCCAAAGCAATGAGGTGGGTGGTATTCCCCTGGATCATCTTCTCCTGAAGCTCATCATCATCTTAGCAGCGGCGAAGCTGATGGGCGAACTCTTCAAGCGGTTGCATCAGCCCGAGGTCCTGGGAGAGCTTGTGGCGGGTATACTTATAGGCCCCAGTCTCTTGGGTTGGGTTCAAACGGACCACTACATCGAATTTCTGGCCGAAATCGGAGTTATCGTCCTCATCTTCGAAGTCGGGCTCGAATCGGAATTGAAAGACCTTCTGAAATCCGGCCTCTCTTCATTTTTCGTAGCTGCTCTCGGCGTTCTCTTTCCCTTCGGATTCGGCTATTTCGCCGTCAAGATGTTCGGTATAGCAGGAGGCTCAACAGAGGTGGCCATCTTCATCGGCGCCACGCTCACAGCCACGAGTGTCGGGCTGACGGCCAGGGTGCTCTCCGATTCTGGAAAACTCGAAAGTGTTGAATCGAAGGTGATTCTGGGTGCAGCCGTTATTGACGATGTTCTGGGACTCATCATTCTGGCAACAGTGATCGGTCTCATTCAGCGACACGTGATCGAGACGGGCTCTCTCCTATTGACGGTCGGATCGGCGGTGGGCTTCCTGGTCGGCGCACTCCTGATCGGTGTTTACGTGACGCCTCATCTCATGAAACTCATAGCGCGTATGCAGGTGAGAGGGGTTATCTTCGTCACATCGTTTCTGTGGTGTCTCTTCCTGGCATTCATCGCCCGTAAGATCGGGCTGGCCACTATAGTCGGAGCCTTTGCAGCCGGCCTGGTGGTGGAGAAGGCCACGCCGAACGTGTGCATCGGCGATCGGATCAAACCTGTCGCCAACATATTCGTCCCCATCTTCTTCGTCACCATGGGCATGATGGTCGATTTCAGAGCACTCTTCAATCCAAACACCCTTCTCCTTTCGGGAATCCTCACGGCCATAGCCATCGTCAGTAAGATTCTGTGTGGATGGGGAGCCGTGGGTTCAAAGGTAAATCGGCTGGC
>CP070758.1:102364-107060 GCA_020348925.1 Gemmatimonadota bacterium
GCGGAACATCGTCATCGACTATCCTGTGATCCGTCGACATTGTCCTGATCCTGATTTTGAGAGTTGGTGGACGGCCGAGGATTCGACGACGGAGTATTTGCGTGATTGCGAGCGGTGGTTGTGGCCGAAGCATCGCTGGGTGGGAGCGGAGCATCCGTGGGCGTCGGTGGTTTTTCCGATCCCGGTGTACAACGGGGAGCCGTATCCTGATAACATCGACCTGTGGATCGATGAGGGTGCTTTTCCGCCGCACATACCGCCGGGCTGGGGCTACTCTTTTGATGTGGATGCGTTTAACTTGCTGCCGGGGGAGGAGGCTGTGGCCAATTTGACCATCGTGCCGAAAGGGTCAGGACCTCCGCTCGATTTACCGGCCCACGTGGTGGTGCAGGCGGCCAAGGGGTTCTGCAAGCGGGACACCGACTATGTGGACATCAAGTTCATGCCGTATACGGGGATGTGTATTCGGGACACCTCCGGGATCAAGGTCATGTACAAGTATTCGGAGAGCTGTGGGGGTCGTGATCCGTCGTTGGTGCCTGGCGACAGAGTCAATGTCGGGTTGATGCTGGACAACGAGTATCCGGTCTCGGCCGTGCAGATCGATCTGGGATATGATGCTGAGTATTTGAGGGTTGTGGATGTCCAGACGACAGCGAGGACGACCGGATTTGAGTTGGTGCACCGCGAGTTGGCGCCTGGAACCCATGAGATCGCCCTGTATTCGACGCCGTCACATCCTGATATCGATATTTCACCGCAGAGGGTGCATTGTGAGTTGCCGCCGGGGTATGAGCACGTCGGATTGTTGTCGATCGTTTCGGTGACCTTCGAAGTGTTGCCTGGAGCGCCAGCCGGCACATGTGCGGACATCTGGTACGGGACGGTGATCCTGGACGGGCTGCCGGACTGGGGGGGACATCCCAAGGAGCCGCTGTGTTTGAAGTACGAGGACAAGGGTCAGATCTGTTTTGGCGGGTATCTGGTGCCGGTAAAGTGCGATGTAACGGGGAGAGGGGGACTCCCTGATACCATGGTGACATTGACGGATCTCTATGCAATCCTCAATCATATGCTGGGTAATGAGCCTCAATTGAGTGGCTCTGTGACACAGCCCGGGACGCAACGCTGGGCGGCCGATGCCAGTGGAGATCAATTGATCAATATTATCGATTTGATGAAGTGCATCAACCGTGCTGTGGGTGTGTGCGATCCGAAAGTGATCGTGGCCGATGTGGAGGTCGAGGAGGTGGTGGGTCTGACCGGCCGGACAGTGGCTCTGCCGGTGCGTGTCTCATCTGAAGTGGACGTGGCCGGAATGCTCCTGCGACTCAGCTACGATCGCGGCGCATTGCTTGCCGGTGAGCCGATGTTGATGGACCGTGCATCCGGGATGGACCTTGTTTACGGGCATGTGGGAGGTGAACTTGTCCTGTTGATCTCCGATCTCACTGGAGAGGTGATTGAGGCCGGTGGCGGCCCCATTCTGCGGATTCCCTTCGAGGTCTCGGAGAGAGTGGCTCAGGAAACTTTGATAGAGATGGCCGAGCCGATTGTTTTTACGACTGATGAGAGGATCGTATTTGGGGCAAGTTCTATTTTTGCGGTCAGGGTGGAGGCGCTCGTTCCTGCCGAATACAGTCTGGCTCAGAATTATCCGAATCCGTTCAATCCCACGACGGATATTCAATTTCAGATAGCAGATAATGGATCGCCCGTTCAGACTACGCTCAAGATTTACAATATCCTCGGTCAGGAAGTGCGGACACTGGTGAATGAGGAGAAGGAACCCGGATATTACACCCTGACGTGGGATGGTCGAAATGAAGAGGGGAATGAGGTTCCCAGTGGAGTCTACTTTTACAGCATGGAAGCGGGTGATTTTCAAGCCACGAAGCGGATGGTACTGATGAAGTAATCGCTGATATTTGGAGAAATTCTCGAGAAACATCGATGCGAGGGAGGTGTAAGGTTCCAGACAGGCAAAGAACAGCAAAATAAAAGAAGAAAAAGTTAAAAAAAAATTACTTGACAACAAATTTTTTTGGTCCTATATTGGCTTAAAATTGTCAGAAGTCTTGCAGCTATTAGCATTACATCGTTTTGAATCTGGGACATTGGCAGTGTGCGCGAACGAGGGGAGAGAGAATCCTTTTTCATGAAAATAATTTGATAAGAGATATAGGAACGTTCATTTTTGAAAGGAGGTGAAGAGGGCGGCATAATCTTCTACTGGAGTGATCAGGTAGAGTACTTGAGACCTACCTCCCTATTTTCGTTCCTTTCTCACACGGCGTGAGAAGGGGGAAGAAGAATTCAACCTATTTCACTTTTTTCACAAGGAGGAAGAACCATGGTTAAAAAAGTGAGTATTCTTCTTGCAGCAGTGTTGCTGGTAGCCGGCTCGGCCGTGGCCCAGTATGATTACCGGGCGCAGTGCTATCCGACCTGTTGGGACACCTGTTGCATAAATCACGATCTGGACGGTGATCCTGAGGATTTTCTGGTTCCCAGTCCGACACCTCAGAACGATTGGTACGCGGTCGGATTTTACAATCCCTGTGGTCGGGCCCGACTGACGTCGGTCTCCTTTCAGTTTTACGATCCGGGTGCCATTGAGATGAGGATTTATCTGGGCTACGATGGTTTCGGAGGGACACCGGGGATGCCCTGTCCACCGTGCGAAAAGCTGGATCCGGGCCCTCTTCCCAGCGGGCCCATGTCGCCACCGCTGTTCGCTGCAATTGGAACCGGTGAGTTTATCGGCAACTGGGAGTGGGAGACGGTGGACGTGGATGAGTATTGTGTCATCATCCCGGCCAAGACCTGCTTCTACGTCGTCTGGGCGATGAGGTCTTTTAACGGGCTCAAACCGAGGATCCTGGCCGATGCCGGTCACGAGGAATCCAATTCCTGGATCTACGATGGCGGAGTTGGAGGGCCGGGCCAGTGGAAGTGTTACCCCGGATACGAGTACATGGTTGAGGTCTGCCTGGACTACGTGCCGGACTGCGTCGAGATTCACGAGCCGGACATCACCTGGAGCCACAAGTACCGGGGTATCTACCCCTGCATCAGCGACGATTACGAGGTCCAGGCGATCTTTCATCACATGCACGATTGCGACGAGAGCCTGGGTTTTGAAGTCACATTCTCCGAGGCCCCGTGGGGTTTGTTCACCCTGCCGGAGGGCTGGCCTTTGACTTTTCCTCATTGCTCGAAAATGGCTTCGGTCCCCGCCGGTGGAGCCGACACCCTCATCTGCGAATGTTCCTATCATCACAACGTCGACATGCACAACTGGTGGGCGCGCAATATCTTCATCGCCTGGGGGGCGAAGACGTGGAGTTCGGAGCCGATTGCAGGCGAATGTCTCGCCGATACGATGCGGTATGCCCGCCGCTGCCGAATGACGATCTGGCCGGACGGACCCTGGAGCAAACAGCCGGTGCGCTGGGGGCTTGCCCCCATCACCATCCCGGTGTGGAACGATCATCCGGTTCCCATGGAGGTTGAACTGCAGGTCGAGATGCCTGAGGAGTTGATCTACCAGGGTTGGCGTGCCGATCTGAGTGAGACGAGAATCGGTCTGGGACCTGGTCCTGCTCCCGGACCTCCGGGTTCTACCAGGGACGTCTATCTGACGGTCTGGCCGGACGGTGCTGAGCCCACGATGCCGGTCGTCATCAAGGTCAAGGCCTTCAAGTGCACGGGCGAGTGGGGCGAGGTGGAGATCGAGTTCATGCCCTACCCGAAGCATTTCTATGTGGGCCCGGACGGGCGTCCGATACAGCCGGTGGACGTGCGGAACATCCAGTGGAGCCCGCGCTATCCGTGTGAGAACATGCCCTACGATGTCTGGGTGACGGTGGTCAACATGGGGCCCAACAGCGCCTATCCCAAGATCAGTTTCGGTCTGGCGCCGTGGGGCTTCTTCTTCCCGGTCTTCGAGGAATGGGGAGATACGTACCAGCCGGCGGTCTTCGACACGGTGCTGTGGGGCGGCATCGGAGGCTTTGCCCTACAGAAGGTGGCTCCGTATCATTACCAGACGCCGTGGTTTCAGTACGAGGATCTGGGCTGCAACTACTATCAGCAGTACGAGCGGAACATCGTCATCGATTACCCTGTGATCCGTTATCATTGTCCGGATCCGGATTTTCCGGAGAACTGGACGGTTGCGGATTCGACCACAGAGTATCTGCGGGATTGCGAGCGGTGGTTGTGGCCTAAGCACCGATGGTTGGATGAGGAGCATCCGTGGGCGCCGGTGGTTTTTCCCATCCCGGTCTATAATGAGGAGCCCTATTACGATTGTATCACCTTGTCGATAGATCCCCTCTTTGGCTATCCTCCAGGTTGGGATGTGTCCCTGGACGAGACGCATTTCTGCCTGCCTCCCGGGGGGTCGGCGGTGGCGAATCTGTCCGTCGTACCGAGAGGACCAGTACCTCCACCCGGTTTACCGGCCCACGTCTACGTGGGTGCCAAGAAGGCCTTTTACTCTCCTGATGCAGAATGTGAGCGGGATTATGAAGAGGTGGATATTAAGTTCATGCCCTTTACAGGCATGTGTATCCGGGACACCAGCGGGATCAAGGTCGGCTACAAGTATTCGGAGACGTGCAGTGGCGATGATACAATCTATCCGACCCTGCTGCCCGGCGATCAGGTGAGTATCGGCCTGATGCTGGAC
>CP070758.1:107160-140761 GCA_020348925.1 Gemmatimonadota bacterium
ATAGGGGACACGAGACTTCGAAGTTTTAATTTCCCTTTCTGGCAGAGGATCCCCTTTCGAATCTATTTGGGCATTCTAAGGCCCAGAAGAATCATCTTGGGGATGGAGTTGGCCGGAGAAGTTGAAGCCGTAGGCAAAGCCGTGAAGCGATTCAAGATAGGGGACCAGGTCTTTGCATCAGCCGGTTTTGTTTTCGGCGCCTATGCCGAGTATATATGTCTACCGGAGGACGCGCCGAACGTGAATAAAGGTTTGGTGGCAATGAAGCCGACCAATATGACCTATGAGGAAGCTGCCGCCGGCGCCGCTTCCGGGGGACTTACTGCATTGGATGTTCTTAGAAAGGTGAATATCCAGAGCGGCCACAAGGTCCTTATTTATGGAGCTTCCGGAAGTGTCGGTTTGTTCGCGGTGCAGCTTGCCAAATACTTTGGGGCGGAAGTTACCGGGGTATGCAGTACCACGAATATAGAAATGGTGAGATCTCTTGGTGCCGATAAGGTCATTGATTACACGAAGGAGGATTTTGCAGATAGCGGCGAGAGGTACGATGTTGTTTTCGACGCGGTAGACAAGATATCTTCTTTGCGAGGCAAGAAGGCTCTGAAGAAGAAAGGAACCTATCTTAACGTTATCAAGCATTCCGGTTCCGGCAACGGCATAAACACTGGAGACTTAATCTTCCTGAAAGAGCTTATTGAGGCGGGAACGATAAGAACCGTCATAGATAGACGCTATCCGCTGGAGCAAATTGTAGACGCTCACAGGTATGTCGAAAAAGGTCACAAAAAGGGACATGTAGTCATAACGGTGGAGCATGTCAACAAGACCTAACAAGAGCTTCCAGCGGACATTCGTCGCTTGCTCCTCGTGCCGCTGAAGCAAAGCGTTAGCCTCCCTCGATAGGATTTCATTGAATATGGGTCGAGGATTTGGTTCACGATATGAATGAGGCCAGGCGATTTATGAATGAATTAGACAAGTTCGAAGTTTAACGATAAAAGGTCTTTGATTGAAAATCAGGTCCCCGAAAAGGTTGATTAGTAAAACGGGAATAGGTTAACTCAAACAAGGAGTAAGAAATGAAAAATAAGCTACTTTTTGCATCTATCGTTCTCACTTTTTTGGTTGCCATGTGTTTTAAAGCGACCGTCCCTAAAAAACTCCCATTTTCTAAGGAACTCCAAGATGTATTGGACAGTGGGTTAAAAAAAACTGGTGGTACTGGGGTTTCAGCAGCTGTAATCGTTACCGGGAAGGGAGAATGGGTAGGTGTTGGGGGTATGTCTGATCTCAAGACGGCAGAGGCCATTAAACCAAATATGTTATTCGATATTGCAAGTGTTGGAAAGACGTTCATAGCCGCCCTCGTGCTTCAACTTGCTGAGGAAGATCGGCTTATACTAGATGATCCGCTACAAAAGTGGCTTCCCGATTTTTCAAACATTGATAACACCGTTACCATTCGACAACTGCTCAACCACACAAGTGGCATTTCCCATTTCACGGAGAATACCGCGTATTGGAAGACAGTTTTTGGTGATTTAGACAGCCTTTGGACGCCCGAAGATATATTGGCGTTTGTGTCAGAATCCCACTTTCCTCCGGGAGGAGGGTGGCATTACTCGAGTACAAACTATGTCTTATTGGGAATGATCATCGAAAAAGTAACAGAATCGACATTGACCACCCAACTCCGAAATCGTTTTTTTATCCCTTTGAAGCTTAACAACACATTCACACCTCTGGATATAGAGGAAACGTTGTCTGTTGAGTTCGCTCATGCTCATTTCGATCTCGATGGAGATGGTGAACTTGATGATATGGGCTATCTACCAAGAAAATCCATTTTCAGCTCAGTATGGGCAGCTGGCCAAGTCGTCTCCACAGCAGAGGATTTAGTAAAGTGGGCGGAAGTTCTCTATAGCAGTCGAGTTCTTAAAAAAGAGACACTCGACCAGATGATAGATTTTCATCGTCCAACTCCAGGCGAACCCCTTTATTCCGGATATGGATTGGGAACGGGTGAGTTTCCGGGCGAGTTTTTTGCAGGGGATCGGGCGTGGGGGCATCTCGGTTGGCAACCTGGATATATGACAGCTATGTTGTATTTTCCCAACCATTCTGTGAGTTTAGCAGTGATGATAAATGATAATAACGAAGATTGTATAACATATATTGCTGTTGATCTCTGGAGTATTATTAAAAATCATCTTGAAGTGACTGAGCAGCATTAGCGGCTGATACTGAACAGAAACAAACTACCATGTTTACTGATGCAGTATACTCATAAACTTAAACACTTGCGTAAGCATATAAAAGGATGTTTTGTGGATAACGCATAAAAATTGACAAGCGCAATGGTAGCCTGATTATGCCCAGATAAAAGCTTATGGCTAACAATGCATCCAGTTGACCGAAACCGACCTATGTGAAGTTTTTGGAGTGGATGTGCGCATTAAGTTAATCAAACAATCAACGTTCAGCGTGCGGTATGTTTCGGTAACTGATGCTCACGTTATGCCGCACATGAACATCGGTTGTAACATTGGATATATGAAGGGGATGGAATTATGGAAATAATAAACCGTAACAGTTGTAAAGAATTTGTGGCACAAGACGAAGCAGTTGTACGTGAGCTGGTTTCACCTCGGAATTCCTCACTCAAGAATCAGAGTATAGCAGAAGTTACAATTCCTGTTGGAACAACTGTTCGAGAACATTATCATAAAAAAACTGAAGAGGTGTATTATCTCATTTCAGGAAAGGGTGAAATGTCTCTCGATGGTGAAACAAAAATTGTAGGTGAAGGGGATTCCATTGTCATATTGCCAGAGCAAAAACATAAAATGAAATGTATTGGTGATGAGGATCTTGTCATGGTTGTCACATGTTCGCCAAGTTATACTGATGAAGATCAAATTATCACAGATGATACAGTATAACCATTGAGGGCAACGGGATTCCGCCTTGCCTCGGAATCCGCTAACCCGTGCCGTTGGCCAGAAGGTATGGATTTAAAATCTTCTTGACATGATTCGAAATCTGGCTATATTCTTCCTAGAATGCGATACGTCGTTGTCATTGCACGAAGTGCCCAAGAGCATTTCAAGGGGTTGGACGCGCGCTGGCGGTCTTCGCTGAAGAAGGCAATGCGTAAGCACCTTGAGACCGCACCTACGCGGCGAAGCAAGAGAAAAATCAAGCGACTGCGTGGGCTGCGGCAGCCGCAGTACCGGTTGCGTGTTGGTGAGATGCGTGTCTACTACGATGTGAACGATGAAGAGAAGCGAGTTGAAGTCTTGGGCTTTGTGTTGAAGCCACAGACAACAGATTGGCTTAACGAACATGGGGTACCGGAATGAAGACGCACACAATGACCGAAGCAAAGAATGACATTTGCAGCATCATCCGGGAAGCCGAGAGGGATGAGGTCGTAATTACTCGGCATGGCAAGCCTGCCGCCATCGTGATCGGTTTCCATGATGAGGATGATTGGCTTGACTATCGGCTGGAACACGACGAAGCGTTTCTGGAAAAGATCGCAAAAGCACGGAAAGAGATAAGGGACGGCCATTTCATCACATTGGACGAGTTACCAGACTGAATTATGGCCAACAAGACCTTCCTGGGGACACGGACAAGCCGCGGCGCTAAAGGTTGCCGTTTGCCATCATAATAAGGGAAGGTATTTTTCCTGGCTGTTATCGTGTCAGAAAATACTCGTAACGAAAGAACACAGAATTACAAATAACGACCACCCAAACTTTCACGAACAAGCGTATGAAAAAGGGGACTGTCCCCTTTTAGGGTGTGATACCATGAGACTCCACTTTTATGTCGTGCTTTTTATCATAATCCTCCCAATTCTGCCATCAATCCTATTGGCAGAGATTCATAAAGAATACGTGGATTCAGCAGACAATTTACAGGCTCTCCTGACAGAGAAAGTCGATTCTCTGGAAATATACCTCCAATCCGGCGATTATTTTCTTTCCTCCACAGATATTATCGACTCGACCTGCGGCAACTGCGAGGAGCCGGATCAATTTGTGCCGGCGACGGCTGGTTTGCAGATTGCGGGTGCCTACGTCAAGATCTCCGGCCCTGAAGACCGTTCGGCGGTGATCCATACGAATGCCGGATACGGGATCTTTTTCAATCATTGCCAAAGGGGTCTCATCGAGAATCTTTCAATCACAGATGGGGTGAGGGATACAAGCGGCTTCGCAACAGACGCGGCCGTTGTCGTTAAAAACAGTACTATCACCGTTCGCCGTAATCGTATTTACGAGAATATCGGTGATTCGTCGATTGTGGTAAAAAATATCGTCGGCATCATGGGGATCTGCGGGCGCGAAAACTCTGATGTGACGATTGCGGACAACGAAATAGTTCGAAATTCCTGGGACGGGATTGCCCTTTACAGGGATGCCAGAGCAACGATTGCAAATAACCTGATCGACGGTGTGGACAAAGCATCTTCGAAAATTGCAGGAGGTGGGCGAGGCGTGGCCATCGGTGTGACCTGGAATGGGCAAGCGACTATTGAAAAAAATCTGGTCAAACGGTACTGGAAAGGTATCGGTATTTTCGTCGATGCGAATGTGGCTGCTCGAAACAATGTCATTGAGGATGTATTGACATGGGGTATTGCTTACTGGGATGCGGATAAAGGAAGGCCTGTCGGCGTTATCGAAGAGAATATCATCTACTCAACCGGTGCTTGCGGGATCACGATCACTCGATCACAGCCTGGGCCAAACCCAGGGATTCTTGTCGGAAATGTTGTTGTTCAAACGGCCCAAAATCCCAAATACGACGATCCGGATTACTATTGTCATCAATGTGCACTTTCAATATTTTCAAAACCGGATAATTTTGAAATCAGGGACAACCAGTTTTTCAATAATCGCGAGGCGACGGAGGACCTGCCTGACTATGATATCACCGAAACCGAATTTATCGAATCGATAGATGATATACGGCGTCGATTGTTGATAACTCCCCTGCTGCAAAAGTCTGATTTTTCAAAATTCCTTTCTGAATTATAGGGGGAAAAGTACGTTGATTTTTTCAATCCCCCTCTATCCCCCTAGCAAAAGGGGGATTTGAATTTGACCCTTTTTATGGGGAGTGTATGGACCGGGAAATGGGTGACTGGTTCTCGGAGACTGAGGGGCCACTCGGCCTGAATTCCCACCTCTCCACAGAAGGTGAAACATAGATGCGTCTTAACGTGTCGAAATTTGTTACGAAACTGTGTCCAAGCATGCAAAGGTGACAAGGGACCGTGACATGGCTGTAAGAGAAGTGCTTCTGCTCGGCAATCCTCAGCTCTCTGAGGTCAGTGAGATCGTAGAAAGAAAGGAACTTGATTCCATGCGAGATGTCGTTGACGACCTGCAGGACACTTTAGTGGATTTCAGGAGTAAGTATGGTGCCGGAAGAGCCATAGCTGCGCCCCAGATTGGCGTGCTGAAGCGACTCGTGTATGTGTGTGTCGATTTTCCGATTGTTCTTATCAATCCGAAACTGGATCGGAGAAGCGAGGACATGATCGAGGTGTGGGACGATTGTCTGTGTTTTCCGGATCTGCTGGTCAAAGTCCGGAGACACAGGTCGTGCCGGATTACGTACAAGAATATGGATTGGGAAAAGCGCGAAATGCTCCTGGAGGGCGAACTTTCGGAGCTGCTTCAACATGAATGCGATCACCTCGACGGCGTTCTCGCCATATCGCGAGCCATCGATTCGAAGTCATTTTGCCTGAGGAACCAGAAGCACCTCTTGGAGGATACCCATGTTCAAAAAGTATCTCCTCAGGAATAAAGCGGTCTCTAGAGACTGGGGGCAGCATCATGCCTGAGCTATCGACAGTACTCTTATTTATCAGTGCCTCATTTGTGCTTTTGATGACACCGGGACCTGCAGTACTCTATATCATTGCCCGGAGTATTGAGCATGGGCGCAAGGCAGGTGTTATCTCAAGTTTTGGATTATTATTGGGAAGTGTCCTGCAAGTCATCGCAGCCGCCTTCGGAATTTCTGTCATTCTCGTATCATCGGAAATAGCGTTTCTTCTTGTACAATATTTGGGTGCGGCTTACTTGATTTTTCTCGGAGTTCGAACAGTTCTCAACAACGAGAATCTCCGGCGGGATGTGCCCATGGTTACCGAAGGACTGAGACGAATTTTTTATCAGGGTGTTCTCATTAATATTCTCAATCCAAAAACGGCGCTTTTCTTCTTTGCTTTCTTCCCTCAATTTCTGAATGCCTCCAAGGGCTCTGTTCCGTTTCAGATGCTCCTCCTGGGCGCAGTATTTCATGTGATGGGGATTTGCATCGGTGTGCTGTATGCCCTCCTGGCCGGGACCATCGGGGATTGGCTGAAGACCCATGTGCGTTTTCTGCGGGCTCAGCGCTATGTGACAGGTGGTATTCTCATCACATTGGGTGTTGCCGCCGCGTTGTCAGGTTCAGGCAGGAAATAGGAGTATATGATGTGTCCTTTTAAGAAGGTGCCTTGGCTGATAGCTCTTGCCTTTTTGCTTGTCATTCTCTCGTGTGTGCGGAAACATGAACAGGACAACGTATTCTCGGAGGAGGTCTCTTGGAGAGAGACGGTTGTGGCAGGATCGGGCGATGCGTACATGGAGGTCAGGCATATTGTACTCAAAGGATCAAATTACGCCATTGGGAAAAAGATTGCAGAGAGAGCCCTCGAGCACAACATACGGTTGAATCCCAGCGGCGATCCGGTCAGGAACAAAGTTCAGCGTGCCTATATGGAGAAAAATTATCCGATGTACTACGAACGGATGAGAGGTGTTGCTGATGGCTTTGGGATTTCTTTCGATAACAACGAATATGATCTCTCTTTCTTGTCTCAGTATCAACTGTCGCGACCCGGTTGTTCCGTCGTCTTCTATCCAGGGACCTTTACTTTGAACGGACACGGCATCCTCAGCCGGAATTACGATTTCACAACCGGCACCTTCCAGGGAAGACGACCTCAGGAGGATGAGATGGCCGTCATGTCTCGTCCTTACATTTTCGAGATGTATCCGGACCAGGGGTATGCCTCTCTGTCTCTCTGTGCTTTTGACCTGTTGGGCGGCGTCCTGGATGGGATCAATGCCGAGGGATTGGCAGTGGCCATTTTGGCCGATGATGAGACCCTGTTACATTACGAGCGGGAACCTTTCGCTGGAGTCGGGATGCATGAACTCATGTGTATGCGATATATTTTGGATACGTGTAAAGATGTGGACGAAGCCAAGGAGGCTTTATTCTACGCGAAACATTATTATTCATTCGTTCCGTGTCATTATATCATAGCGGATAGAAACGGTGATTCATTCGTGTTCGAATTCTCATCGATCCGAAATGCCGCGCATTGTGTCGAAGGCCAGGGGCCTCAATGGGTCACAAATCACCTTCTCTCCAAGTACCCGTCAATGGATCATTTCCCGGAGAAGAGCATGATCGACAGTTTTGAGCGTTACAGAACGCTGCATGATTCCATTCACGGTAAAAACAGATTCAGCATCGAAAATATGAAAACGATCAATGCTGCGGTTGCCAGCACTGATATGGATTTTCATAGTCCTGAATATGCCCCTCACAGAACGTTGTGGCATTCACTCTACGATCTTCAGGAGAGACGGTTGCAGGTGAAGTTCTATTTAGGGGAAAGCGCGGAAGGGATTCAGTACTCGGACTACATAAACTTTCAACTCGAATCCGAGTAAAAGTTTCAAAAGATTCTCGATAACATGCATCGTATACGTTTCGTTCATTGGAATAAGGCTGAGGCTGAGGCGAAAGCTGAGGAGATTGAGGCATCCGGATATGAAGTGGACGGCAGCTCTTTTGATGGTCCACCGGCCTTGCGCAGGTTGAGGGAGCATCCTCCGGCGGCCGTGGTCATTGATCTGTCACGGTCACCTTCCATGGGCCGCGACGTGGGCGTTGCCCTTCGACACTACGCATCGACCCGTCATGTACCTCTGGTCTTCGTTGAGGGCGATTCGGAAAAGATGGTGCGCATCAAAGAGCTTCTACCGTATGCGATCTATACTCCATGGAGCAGGATTCAGAGCTCGCTGAAGCGGGCCATAGCCAATCCGCCCAGGAATCCGGTTGCACCGAAATCGCTCCTCGAAGGCTATGCCGGAACACCTTTGCCGAGGAAGCTCGGGATCAAAGCCAACTCTGTTGTTGCCCTTGTCGATGCACCCAAAGATTTTAAGAAGACCCTTGGTCCATTGCCAGAAGGTACGACCCTCCAAAAAAAGGGGAGGGGACAGAATAACCTCACCGTTTGGTTTACGACCTCCCGAGCGGACCTTGAGGCGCGAATACAAGGGATTGTGAAGGGCGTCAAAGAGAGAGGTGGGTTGTGGATCGCCTGGCCGAAGAAAACCTCAGGAGTAGCCTCAGATCTGACCCAGAACCATGTCCGGAAGGTCGGGCTCGCCTCAGGCCTGGTCGACTATAAAGTCTGCGCGATTGATGCGACGTGGTCAGGGCTTCTGTTCACCCGCCGAAAAACGAGTGAGAGGTGACTGGGAGCTGTTGGGGGAGTTACTGCGACTCCTTTTTCTCCTTCTCTATTTCGCCGACCAGGGGGACGAAGAGGACGCCCGTGATATCGCGTGAGAAGAGTTCCCCATCCTTTTTTTCGATGAGTACGAGCTTCTGGTAGCTGTACGGATTGCCGACAGGTATGACCATGCGCCCTCCCTCTTTGAGCTGTTTGATGAGGGGAGGGGGGACGTGATTGGCTGCCGCGGTGACGATGATGCCGTCGAAGGGGGCGTACTCCTCCCAACCGTAATATCCATCGGAAGCCCTCACTTCAATATTCTCGTATCCCAGTTGGTGCAGCAGTGTATCCGCCCTGGCGGCCAGTGTTTCCCGTATTTCAACAGAATAGACCCTGTCGGCGATCTCGGCCAGGACAGCAGCCTGGTATCCGGAACCCGTACCGACCTCAAGGACCGTATCCCCTTCACCGATCATGAGCCATTGGGTCATGAGGGCGACAATATAAGGCTGAGATATCGTTTGCCCCTCCCCGATGGGGAGCGGATGATCGGCATAAGCCTGATCCAAATATCTTTCCAGTACGAACTTGTGTCGCGGAACCGTGCCCATGACTTGAAGGACCGTCGTATCGGTAATATCCCGACTTTTCAAATCCTGGTCGACCATCTGCCGGCGAGCCCGATCGAAGGTTTGTTCCTTGTTGGATGGGGTGGCATCGGTCCGGTCTGAGGGCTCGGAATTGCAGGAAACCGAACACACCGCACTCGCCAGTATGAGTATGAGAACAAGACGTTTCGTCATGAGAGACCCCTTTCGGAAGAGAGTACGTATTTGTCATTGCTCAGGACGCATATAGAATGATGCAACGGGCCGGAAAAGTCAAGGGAAAAGTGGATGCCTGAAACGACGCGACGATGGGTGGGGAAAGTTGCGGGGGCAACAGGTGAAAAAGGGACTCACGGCTGGGATGATAAGCAAACAGGTGTTTTTTTGTATCATTTTTTGAGGTTCTTCAAAAAAATGGTTGCCTTAGCGAATGAAAAATAGTATAATCGTATGTTGCGTTCATTTTTTCCACTTACACGATGGAGGGTGTGCGATGCGTAAAATAAACCTTGGAGTTTTAGCCTCCGGTCGGGGATCGAATCTTCAGTCCATTATTGATGCAACGGAGAGGGGTGAAGTCGACGCCGAAGTGCGAATCGTCATCTCCAACAACAGCAAAGCGTACGCCTTGGAACGAGCCAGAAACCACAATATTGCGGCCGTTCATCTCAGTCACAAACAGTTCGAGAGTGGGGACGCATTCGACGATGCGCTCATCGAGATGCTGAAAAAGCACGGGGTGGAGCTGGTCGTGCTGGCCGGATACATGAAGCTCATCAGCCCGAAGGTATGTGAGGCCTATCGTCATAGAATTCTCAATATTCATCCGGCCCTGTTGCCCTCCTTCGGTGGAAAAGGGATGTACGGGATGCATGTTCACGAGGCCGTGATCGAATCCGGTGCCAAGATTTCGGGTCTGACGGTCCATATTGTGGATGAGCAATACGACCATGGCCCCATCGTCCTGCAAAAGACGGTCCCGGTGCGGGATGACGACGATCCCGACTCACTGGCCGCACGAATTCTGCCCGAGGAACACAAAATGTATCCGGAGGCGATCCAGCTTTTTGCTGAGGGGAAAATCAGGGTCGAAGGAAGGAGAGTGTACACGACATAGCCTACGTTATATAAGTTCGGAAGTACAGGATTCGATTGTCAGCGGAAAAACAGAATCGAGGTACCATGGAAAAGGCACTTTTGAAAACAGACTTGACCGGAGTTGGATCACCCTACCGGGGTAAGGTTCGGGATGTCTACGACCTGGATGATGCATTGCTCATCGTCGCGACGGATCGTATCTCAGCCTATGACTGCGTCATGCCCAACGGCATTCCAGACAAGGGGAAAATTTTAACGGCCATGTCCCTTTTCTGGTTCCGGTTTCTGAGCGATCTCGTTGAGCACCATGTGGTCACCTCAGACGTGGAGGAATTTCCTGATGTTCTGAGATCTCATGCTGAGGTACTCAAAGGGCGTTCGATGCTGGTCAGAAAAGCCCGGAGGCTTGACGTGGAATGCATCGTTCGCGGCTACTTGGCCGGTTCCGGCTGGAAGGACTATCAAAAGACGGGAGCCATCAGCGGTGTAAAGCTTCCTGAGGGTCTGCGGGAATCGGAGCGGCTGCCGGAGGTGATTTTCACCCCTTCGACAAAAGCCGAAGTGGGACATGATGAGAACATCTCCTTCGATTCGATGAGGGATCTTGTCGGTGCCGAGCGGGCTGATTTCATGAGGGCGAAAAGCGTCGAGCTGTATCGGGTGGCCGAGGCGTACGCCAGCCAACGGGGGATCATTATTGCCGATACAAAATTCGAATTCGGGCTGCTCAACGACTCTATCATCCTCATCGATGAGATCCTGTCACCCGATTCCTCGCGGTTCTGGCCCAGGGAGGAGTATGAGCCCGGACGGTCTCAGCACAGTTTCGACAAACAGTTTGTGCGGGACTATCTGGAGACACTGGAGTGGAACAAGCAACCTCCTGCTCCGGAACTGCCGGAGGAGATCGTGTCGAAAACAAGAGAACGGTACATTGAAGCGCATAAACGGTTAGGCATAGGAGATTTCTGAATGGTTACAATCAAAAGGGCTCTGATCAGTGTGTATGATAAAACGGGTATTGTCGATTTTGGCCGCGGTCTCAATGACCTCGGTATTGAAATGATCTCATCCGGGGGAACGGCCCGGGCGCTGAAAGAGGCGGACATACCGGTCCGATTGGTGTCCGACTACACGGGGTTTCCCGAAATCCTCAACGGCCGTGTGAAGACCCTCCATCCGAAAATTCACGCCGGTATTCTGGCCAGACGGGAGGATGAGGGACACATGAGTCAACTCACGGAACAGGACATAGGGCCGATCGATATGGTTGTTGTGAACCTTTATCCTTTTGAGGCCTGGGCTCAAAAAAAAGATGCCTCGAGGCGGGATGTCGTCGAGATGATTGATATCGGCGGACCGTCCATGATCCGGGCGGCGGCGAAAAATTATCCGTCCGTGGCCGTGGTTACGGATGCCCGCAAGTACAATGATATCATTGAAGAACTCAGGAACAATAAGGGATCACTGTCCGAGGAAACGTGCCGGGCTCTCGCCGGTGAGGCCTTCCGGCAGACGGCTCACTATGATGCCGCCATTGCCGGCTATTTTGCCGCCCGTCCGGACGAGGATCTCTTTCCTCTGTTTCTCGAGGAGCGTTTCGAGAAAGTGGGTGATCTCAGGTACGGAGAGAACCCCCATCAACGGGCCGCGGTCTACCGTAACCTGAGCGTCGAGAGCGTTCCTTTTATTGGGGCGCAACAGCTGTGGGGCAAGGAACTGTCCTTCAACAACTATCTGGATATGAATGCCGCTGTGGAACTTGTTGGAGAATTCGACCGACCGGCGGCCGTTATCCTCAAGCATACGAATCCCTGCGGGGCTGCTCTGGGAACCTCTCTGGCGGAGGCCTATGAAAAGGCCTATGCCGGCGATCCCCTGTCCGCCTTCGGGTCCATCGTTGGCTTCAATCGGTCGGTGGATGTGGGTACGGCGGAAAAGATGGCCGTACCCAATACATTCCTGGAGGTGATTGTCGCTCCCGGGTACGAGGAGGGGGCCATCGCTCTCTTGACCGAAAAACGGTGGTGGGGGAAGACGGTCAGGATTCTGACATACGATTCGGCCGGAGCCCGTCGTGCCAATGAGACCGTCTCAAAACAGATCCTCGGCGGACTCCTTGTCCAGAGCAAGGATTCCGTCCTGTTTGACGAGAGTGCACTCCGGGTGGTCACCGAACGGACACCAACTGAGGCGGAAATGGAGGCGCTGCGATTCGCCTGGACCGTCGTGAAGCACGTCAAGTCCAATGCCATCCTTCTGGCCCAGGGGGATATGGTCGTTGGGGTTGGTGCGGGTCAGATGAGCCGCGTCGATTCCAGTATGATCGCCGTGCGCAAGGCGGGCGAACGAGCCCAAGGCGCTGTGCTGGCCTCGGACGCCTTTTTCCCCTTCAGAGATGCCATCGATGTGGCTGCAGAGGCAGGTGTCACGGCCGCTATTCAGCCGGGAGGTTCCAAAGGTGATGACAAAGTTATTGAGGCTGCAAACGATCATGACCTGGCCATGGTGTTTACCGGCATGAGGCACTTTCGACATTTGTAGTATGTCGCGAATATCATAGGGTAACAAAAGGATACCGTATCTATGAGATTCAATTTTTTTCACTATTTTTCGAGTGACATCGGCATTGATCTGGGGACGGCCAACACCCTCATCTACGTGCGAGGCCGGGGCATTGTTGTGAACGAGCCCTCCATTGTGGCTGTCACGAAGCACGACCGGAAGGTGGAGGCCATTGGCAATACGGCCAAAGAGATGCTGGGCAGAACCCCGGACGAGATTGAAACGATCCGACCCATGAAGGACGGGGTTATTGCCGATTTTGAGTTTACCGAGGAGATGCTCCGGGAATTTATTAAGATGGTTCAAAAAAGCTGGTATCTGGTCCATCCCCGGATCATTATCAGTGTCCCCTCAGGCATCACCGATGTCGAAAAACGGGCGGTTATGGATTCTGCCAGACATGCGGGGGCCCGTGAGGTCTATCTCATTGCCGAGCCAATCGCTGCGGCCATCGGCGCGGCCCTGCCCGTTGAGGAGCCGATTGGCAATATGGTCATCGATATCGGAGGCGGGACGTCCGAGATAGCCGTCATCTCTCTCTCCGGTGTGGTCAATGTGACCTCCGTTCGGGTGGCCGGGGATGAGATGGACGAGGCCATCGTCACCTTTCTGAAGAAAAATTACAACCTTCTGGTGGGCGACCGGACCGCCGAGATGATCAAGTGTCAGATCGGCTCCGCCTACCCCCTGGAAAAGGAACTGGAGATGCAGGTCAAGGGACGCGACCTCGTGGCAGGGATCCCCAAGACGATTGTCATAAATTCGGCGGAGATCAGAGACGCCATGGCCGAGCCCATTAGTGCCATTGTTGATGCCGTGAAACTGTCACTGGAGCGGACGCCTCCGGAACTGTCCGCCGATATTTTGGATCGGGGGATCATTATGGCCGGCGGCGGAGCGCTGCTCCGGGGTCTCGATCAACGACTGCGCGAAGAGAGCAGTCTGCCCATTAATATTGTCGAGGATCCCATGACGTGCGTGGTGCGAGGGACGGGAAAAGTGCTCGAAGAGGTCGAACGCTACTCAAAAATGTTGATGAAGAGCGTCAGACGACCATAAGGGTGTGACTCGGTGCGGCGGGCCTCTCTGCGGGAAGGTCGGGTCACCACGGGAAGGTTCTCAAAGGGATGTTGCGTTTCTTCTCTTTTCTCGGACGTCATAAAAAAGTTGTCGTCCTCGCAGGAGCCATCAGCCTTTCCAGCTGGATGCTTTCTCTGGGGGAACACGAGAAGTTCAAGATGGCGACAGCCGTTTCGACGTCGATTCTCCAGGTGGGACAACGGGGATTTTCGTGGTCCATCCGTCTCGTGCATCTTCAGCGGGAGCATGAGGAACTGCGGCGAAAGGCGGCGGAATTATCCCTGGAAATCAGTCAGCTGCGGGAAGCGAAAGAGGAGAACGAGCGACTGCGGGAACTCCTGGAATTTGAGGAGAGAAGTCACTTTGAACTTCTTCCCGCCAAAGTGATCGGATGGGGCACGGACCGTACGGTCAATTCTATCGTAATAAACGTTGGACAACGAAAGGGCGTCGAAAAAAATATGCCGGTCATTACACCCGCGGGGCTGGTCGGAAAAGTGTATCGGGCGATGCCGTTCGTGTCGGTCGTTCAGCTTCTGCTGGATCCCAACTGCCGCGTCAGCGCCCTCGTTCAGCGGAGCAGGACGTCCGGTATTTTGGGGTGGGAGCGCGGTGACCGATGCTTTCTGAACAATGTCCCGATCCGAGGTGATGTGCGGGAGGGTGATGTGCTCGTGACCTCAGGTATGGGCGGAGTCTTTCCCAAAGGACTTCTGCTCGGGCATGTCTCACAGATATCCGGCGATGAATGGCGTCTGTTTAAGGAGATTCGGGTCATCCCGGCGGTCGATTTTGCACGTCTGGAGGAGGTATTCGTACTAATTTATGAGGATCTTGAGAAATCTTCTGCTGATGGTCGCGGCGCTGTTGATACAATCGACGCTCGCTGAGCTCATCTCTGTTCAGCAGATCAAACCGGACTTTGTCCTCATCGTACTGGTTTTCATGAGCCTTTCGGACGGTCACATTATGGGTACGACATTCGGCTTTCTCAGCGGTTGGATTCAAGATGTGTATGCACCTCAATATCTGGGATTGAACGCCTTGTGCAAATCTATCGTGGGCTTCTTTGTCGGGTACGGCTCCGGCGGAGTCATCGAGAGCAATCTGGTGGTGCAGGGGATCATTCTCTTTGTGGCCACGCTCTTTCATGATGCGCTCTATTTTCTCATCTATTCGTGGAACACTGCGGATGGATACGGGTGGTATCTGCTGCGCTATGGTCTGCCCACCGCTCTGTATACGACAATCGCAGGTGTCCTGGTCTTTTCTCTCCTGTCACTTCGAAGAAGGAGAACGCTTCGCTATGCGGACAGGTTCGTATCAAGGTAGGCGATTTTATGTCGAAGGGAAAGATCGAACGGTCTTGTGGGGCATCATTGTTCTGTTCCTTCTGTTGGGAATGCGACTCTTTTCCCTCCAGGTGATCAAAGGCGAGCACTATCTTCAGATCTCCGAAGAAAATCGCATCCGCCTGGTACCGATTGAAGCCCCGAGAGGTCTCATTTTCGACAGAAACGGGACGCTTCTGGTAGAGAATTTTCCCTCGTATACGGTCTCCATCCTGCCGCAGGAAGTATCGAATATCGATGCCACTCTGGAGCGGCTTGGATCCGTGATCGATCTCCAGCGTCCTCAACCCGTGCCACTTCACGATCGTCGCAGTTTCAATTTCGCCCCGATTAAGCTGAAACGGGACGTCTCTTTTGATATTGTCTCCTATGTCGAAGAGCACCGGTTGGAATTGCCTGGTGTTCTGTGTCAAGTGGAACCGAAGAGACGCTACAACTGCGGTCCGGCAGGTGCCCATGTCTTGGGTTACACCGGGGAGATATCCGAAAGGGAGCTCAAGAGATACTACGCCCGCGGATATCTCAGTGGTTGGGCCATAGGCAAGGAGGGCGTGGAACGTTCGTACGAGGGTGATCTCAAGGGGAGCAACGGATTGCGGTATCTGGAGGTGGACGCCAGAGGTCGTGAGGTGGGACTGTTGGCCGGAAAGGATCCCATTTCACCTGTACCTGGCAAGAATCTGCATCTGACCATCGATATTCGGCTTCAACGTGTTGCCGAGGAGGTTTTCGAGGAGGGCTGGATTGGGGCCCTGGTGGCTCTCGATCCTCAGACAGGCGAGATCCTGGCCATGGTGAGCAAGCCTGCGTTTGATCCGAACCAATTTTCAGCGGTCATGACCGCTGAAAATTGGGAGAAGATCTATACGGATCCGTGTCATCCTCTCCTCAACAGAGCCGTCTCGTCATCATATCCACCAGGATCGACGCTCAAAATCCTCACAGCTGCTGCAGGCCTCGAGGTGGGACTCATTTCCACGAAGACGAGATTTCAACCGTGTACCGGTGAAATGAAATTTGGGAATCGTGTCTTTCACTGTTGGGTTCCGGAGGGACACGGGGCGATGACTGTCCGGGGAGCCCTGATTCAATCCTGCGACGTCTTTTTTTACCAGCTCGGACAGAGACTTGGGGTGGATACCTGGTCTCAGTATGCGGCCTTTTTCGGTCTGGGAAACACTATGGGGATCGATTTGGGAGGGGAGGAGGGTGGTCTTGTGCCGGATTCCGATTATTACAACAGATTGTTGGGTAAACGAAAGTGGAGTCCGAACGTCATTCTGAACCTGGCCGTGGGACAGGGTGAGTTGCTGGTGACCCCCCTTCAATTGGCAGTTTTTGCGGGTATCATCGGGACGGAGGGCACATGGTGTCAACCTCACGTCCTCAAGGGCATTGAATTATCCCAGTCGAATGCCATGATTGAGAAGAACGTTCTTGTGAAACACGTCCCTGAGGTTTCGAAGGAGACGTTGAAAACGATGAAAAAAGCGATGGTCGATGTGGTCAACAGCACCTGGGGGACGGGCAAAGCGGCGGCGATTGAGGGTGTGGCTGTGGGCGGGAAAACGGGGACATCGCAGAATCCTCATGGTGACGATCACGCTCTGTTCATGTGCTTTGCCCCGGCCGATGATCCTGTTATTGCCCTGGCCGTCATCGTTGAGAACGGCGGGAAAGGGGGGCGTGTCGCCGCGCCCTTGGCGAAAAGGGTCATTGAGGCCTATCTGTTTGACAGGTACGAGGAGAAGTACGTCTATGGCCAACCGACGACTGAGAAATTTTGATTTCGTTCTTTCGGTGTCCGTCATCATCCTGGCATGCTTCGGTGTCCTGATTATTTTCAGCGCGACCCATACGAACTCCTCGCCGGCGGAACGGTCACTCTATCAGAAGCAGATTGTGTGGCTGGTTATCGGCTTTGCGGGATTGGCCCTGATGAGTGCGATTCCCCATAAAATTTTCTACCTCTTGTCGTACATCATGTATCTCGCCGCGCTGCTGTCGCTGGCCGGTCTGTTTTTCGTTCCGGCATCGTTTTCCGAAGCGTTTCGGTGGTACCGTATTGGTCCGCTGAGCTTTCAACCCTCTGAGCTGGCCAAAATTGCAACGATCTTTGCGGTAGCGCGGTATCTCTCGACGAGAGAAATTGAAAAGGGGAAACTGGGCGACCTCTTTGTCCCTCTTTTTCTCGTGGCCGTTCCGGCCTTACTCGTCCTTCGCCAGCCCGATCTTGGGACGGCGCTCGTGTTCGTTGCCATCCTCTTTCCGATGCTCTACTGGAGCGGACTCGGTGTGGCCCGCCTCTTCTTTCTCGTTTCACCGGGGGTCAATGTTCTGCTCTCCTTTAATTGGATCGCCTGGACGTGTTTTATGTTCGTTCTCTTCGGATCGCTGTATGTCGTAAAGCCGAAGGTGAGCATCATCTTCGCCGTCGTTCTGGTCAATGTCTCCGTTGGTCTCGCCACGCCGTATTTATGGAACAACGTCCTGCATGAGTACCAACGAAAGCGCGTCATCGCCTTCGTGAACCCGGAGAAGGATCCCCTGGGTATGGGGTATCAGGTTATCCAATCGAAGGTTGCCGTCGGATCGGGCAGTTTTACGGGAAAAGGATTTTTACAGGGGACGCAGACAAAACTCGACTTCCTTCCGAAACAGCATACCGATTTCATCTTCGCCGTTGTGGCTGAGGAGTTTGGTTTTCTGGGCTCGGTGTTGATCCTGTCGATCTTCGGATTGATGGTCTATCGCGGGTTGAGGATCGCAGCTCAGGTGCGCAACAGTTACGCCAGCCTGGTCGCGATCGGCGTGGTCACTGTCTTCGTGTTCCATATTGTCGTGAACATCGGCATGACCCTGGGGATCATGCCTGTGGTCGGATTGCCCTTACCGTTTTTAAGCTACGGCGGATCGTCCCTCCTGGCCAATATGTGTATGGTGGGATTATTGCTGAACATCGGTGTCAGACGATACGCCTACTGACCTTTGATCGGAAATAATCACGAGGAGTTGTATGCATACGACGTTGTTTCAACTGGGTCCATTCGCGATTCGGAGTTACGGTCTGATGCTGGCCCTCTCTTTTCTGTGCGGCATTCTTCTGGCCAGACGACGGGTGACAAGGATGGGGATTGACGCTCAACGGATAATGGACCTGGCCGTTGTGGTTATTGTCTCCTCGATTGTAGGCTCGCGAGCGTTGTACGTCCTCTTTCATCTTGAGGAATTTTCCGCAAATCCTCTGGACATCATTAATCCTTTTCAGAGCTCAGGGGAGGTTGGTATCCAGGGATTGACCATGTACGGCGGGGTGCTTCTCTCCATCATCGCCAGCCTCTGGTTTCTGCGGCGCCATGGCCTGCCGATCTGGAAGATAGCGGATGCGATTGCTCCCTCCATTGCCCTGGGCGTCTTTCTGACGCGAATTGGCTGCTTTTTAAACGGGTGTTGCTTCGGCAAGCCTGGGGACTACCCGTGGTGCGTCGTGTTTCCCCCTGAAAGTGCCGCCGGTTACTTTTTCCCCCACCAACATATTCACCCGACGCAATTATACGCCTCCCTGTACGGACTTCTTATTTTCGGACTGCTTCTTTTCTTGGAGCGGTTTAAAAAATTTGACGGCTTCACCTTTTGGCTCTTTCTTCTCCTGTATGCGGTCGCTCGGTTCAGCATCGATTTTGTGAGGTTTTACGAAGGGTCAATGACGCTGTCTGTACTGGGCATGGTCCTGTCGGTGAACCATGTGATCAGTGCCGCCCTCTTCGTCCTCGCTCTGGGCATGATGATCCTTCTCAATCACAAACGTCCCTCCGCAGCATAGGCCTTTCCAGTTGACGAACTTCAAAGCCCACATTCTTCGTTGCGGACGCACCCTGTGGAGCGACTGTTTGTCTGGTCTCGCCGACTGCATCTTTCCTCCTTTTTGTCTCGTGTGCGAAAAAGGACTCGAGGAGCGAGATCACCTGGTCTGTGGGCGCTGTTGGAGCGGTTTCGAGATTATTGATCGTCCCGTTTGTGAGGTCTGCGGGGCTCCCCTCCCTAAAGGAGAGCGAAGGTGTCCGGCGTGCAGGGGCAAGGGTTTCTCTTTCTCAGGTGTCAGAGCCGCGTACTCGTACAGCGCGGATATACGGAAGATCATTCATGCCTTCAAGTTTGGCAGAAAGATATCACTCGCAAAAAGGTTGGGTCGAATCCTTGCCTTTGTCCTGCTGCAGGATGAACGGTTTCGCCAGGCGGAGTGTATGGTTGCCGTGCCGCTTCATGTCAGCAGGCAACGTGAACGAGGATACAATCAGAGCGAACTGTTGGCCCAAGCGGTGTGCGCCGAATTGGGCATGAAATTGGTCAAAGATGCGCTGGTTCGGAGGAAGAGGACGAAACCTCAGACGGCCTTGGCTCCCCGGCGACGCACACGGAATGTCGAAAAGGCCTTTCGAGTGACGGATGCCTCCGGCATCGTCGACAGAAAGGTTGTGCTCGTGGATGATGTGTTCACAACGGGAGCGACAGTTGATGCGTGTGCCAAGGCCCTGCGACGTGCGGGAGCGGTCGACGTCGTCGTCTTGACAGTGACGCGGGCCACATGAGCACTTTCTTTCCGGACGCAACATATTCTGCTTGATCGTGTGTTAAAAATTGTTATTTTTATGTATCCATCGAAAGAGAAGGTGTTCCTTCAAGAGGTCCGTTCAATCCTTAAAAGAAAGGGCTGGTTATGGGTGCAAAAGTCGCAATAGTCGGATACGGGACCATCGGGAAAAGGGTCGCAGACGCAGTCGCTCTGCAGGATGATATGGAAATAGCCGGTGTGGTCAAAACCCGGGTTTCCTTTGAACTCAGTGTCGCAAAGCAGAAGGAGTATCCAATATATGCCAGCGATCAGAAGAGTCTGTCACTCTTCAGGGGTGTTGGGATTGACGTTCAGGGACGGGTCGAAGAGCTGTTGAAGAGAACGGACATTGTCGTCGATTGTACCCCGAAACCTATTGGGGCCAAGAATCGAGAATCATTGTATGAGCCCTATAAAATGAAGGCGATCTATCAGGGAGGCGAGAAAGCGAGTGTGAGTGAGGTCTCTTTTGTGGCCCAGTGTAATTATAAGGAGGCTTTCGGCAAAAATCATGTACGGGTTGTGAGCTGTAATACGACCGGTATGTCGAGAACGCTCTACGCGCTCCATCAGGCTTTTGGGATCAAACGGGCCAGAGCGACGCTGGTACGGCGGGGGACGGATCCCGGACAGGTGAAACGGGGACCGATCAATGCCATCGTTCCAACCTTTGAACTGCCGTCGCATCACGGGCCGGATGTGCGGACCGTCATTCCTGAGATCGAAGTGTTCACAACCTCTCTGGTGGTGCCGACGACGATTATGCACATGCACGCCCTGAGCGTGCGTCTGGAGAAGGAGGCGACCACGAAAGACGTGCTGGACGTTTTTGCCAATACCCCCCGGGTCAGACTGGTCAAAGCCTGGGATAATGTGCACTCCACGGCGGCCATCATGGAAATGTCGAGGGATTTTGGCCACCCCAGGGGTGATATGATGGAGATCTGTGTCTGGGAGGAGGGCGTCGGCTCCTATCACGACGAACTGTTCTACATGCAAGCGGTCCATCAGGAGAGCAATGTGGTTCCGGAAAATGTCGATGCCATACGGGCCATGCTCGAAATAACCGACGATCCTGAGGAAAGTATGAAGAAGACGGATGAATCCTTGGGATTGAAACGCTGGTGGTAACCGGGGGAGGTGGGTCCGATGTCTTTGGCCACGAACAAGGAGATTCAGGCGGACGCACGGCGTGGAGCCTACGCCGTCGGCGCCTTCAATACGAGCAATCTGGAGATCACACAGGCGATCATTGAGGCGGCCGAGGAGGAGCGATCGCCGGTCATTGTCGCGACGTCCCAGAGTGCTATCGCCTATGCCGGGATCGAGGTGCTTGCCGCTCTTGTCCGGACGATGGCCCAAAAGATCAGCGTGCCGGTTTCGTTGCACCTGGATCACGGCACCGACTTCGACGCCATTATGGGATGTATACGTCACGGCTGGACTTCGGTTATGTTCGACGGATCCCACGAGCCCTTTGCGAAGAACGTCTCCGCCACTCAGGAGATCGTGCGGATCGCCCATTCGGCCGGCCTTTCGGTCGAGGCGGAGCTGGGACGGTTGGTGGGGGTTGAGGATCAGATCTCCGTGAGCGAAAGGGAGGCCGCTCTGACCGATCCGGAAGAGGCGGTCCGGTTTGTCGCGGAGACGGGCTGTGACACGCTGGCCGTGGCCATCGGAACGTCCCACGGAGCGTACAAGTTTCAAGGGGAAGCGAAGCTCGATTTCGAGCGCTTGGAGATGATTGCCCGAGGGGTTGCCGCACAGCTCGTTCTCCACGGCGCATCCAGTGTCATACCGGAGATCCTTGAAAAAGCGAATGCCTACGGGGCTCAGCTGTCAGGGGCGAAAGGCGTCCCACCTGAAGATATTCAGAGGGCCGTCCACCTCGGCATCACCAAGGTGAATATTGACACGGATCTCAGATTGGCCTTCACCGCGGCGACGAGGGAATTTTTAGGGACGCACCCAAAAATCTTCGATCCGAGGAAGATCGCCGGTGCGGGCAGAGAGGCCATGAAGGCGGTCATCAAAGCAAAAATGCAGCTTTTGGGAAGCAGTGGGAAGGGGTAACAGACTATTTTCTTAAAAGTTTCGAGGATTCATTGAGAAGTGAGGTGAAGACGTATGGCTATTCGAGTAGCAATTAATGGTTTCGGCCGTATCGGGCGGCTCGTCTGTCGGTTGGGGGCAAAGAACTCGAATATTGAGCTCGTTGCCATCAATGACATTGCGGACATTCATACATCCGCCCATCTGCTCAAACACGATTCCGTTCATGGGGTTTTTGACGCCGATGTTCGCGTCGAGGATCATGCCATCGTGATCGATGGGATTCCTATTGCCTATCACTCGGAACGGGAACCCGAGGCTCTGCCCTGGAAACAGATGAAGGCAGAGCTCGTGGTGGAAGCCACGGGGATCTTCAGAAAGAGGGAACAGCTGGCGAAGCATCTGAAGGCCGGTGCGGAGAAAGTTATCCTGACAGCTCCTGCCAAGGACGCCGTCGATGCGACCATCGTTTTGGGTGTGAACGACGCCCAGGCGAAGCCGGAGTACAAAATTTTTTCGAACGCCTCGTGTACGACGAATTGCCTGGCACCGGTGCTGAAGGTGATCAACGATCGCTTCTCCATCCGGCGGGGTTTCATGACCACGGTCCACGCCATCACCAACGACCAGCGCATTCTCGATGTCTCCCACGCCGATCCCCGGCGGGCCAGGGCCGCGTCCATGTCCATCATCCCGACGAAGACCGGCGCTGCCTCGGCCATCAAGCTCGTCCTGCCGGAGCTGGAGGGAAAGATGGAGGCCATCGCGATGAGGGTGCCCATTGCGGACGGCTCCAACATCGATGTGGCCCTGGAGCTGGACAAGAACACGACGGTTGATGAGGTCAATGCTGCCTTTCAGGAGGCGGCCGAGACCGATGTGGCCCACGGGGGATTGAAGGGCATCCTGGAATACTCGGAAGCCCCATTGGTCTCGGTGGACATTATCGGCAATCCCCATTCGGCCATCTTCGACAGCCTTTCGACCAGGCTCATCGGGGACAATTTCCTGAAGATCGTCGCCTGGTACGACAATGAATGGGGCTACTCGAATCGGGTCGTGGACCTCATTGAAAAAGTGAGCGGCGAACATATCGTCCATTACCCCGCCTTTCAGGTTTTTGAGAATCCCATCGAATTTCAGGAATGTGCTCACTGGCTTGACACCTTGGAGGGGGATCGATGTCTTGTCTCTGATATCATTCACAGCATGACGAGAAATCAGGATCTGTCCGTGGATGTCGCCCTGAAATTGTTCTCCCACTTCGGGCGGAACAAGGAGGAGTATGCGCTCTACGTGGATTTCGTCAACAAACGCTGGCGGGTCTTTCAGGAGAAGCTGAAAGAGGGCAAATGGACCTTCCGCGACATTTACAGCCGGACCGGTATCGAGGAGTACATCTCTGAGAAGAAGGCCCCTATGGACAGCGCGGAGGATCCGGCCGATGAGATCAGACACCGCATGGAGACGCTCATCAAATTTCTGGATTACGACAAATACCACATCGGTCTGACGGAGGACCGGGTCCACTACAACTTTTTGCTGAAGGCCAATCGAGGGGTCATTGTTGACTTTCCATCGCGGGTCTATTCGAAGTTCGCCTGCGGTCAGGTCATCACGGAGCCGTCAAGTATCGATTTCCACGAGCGGCAATTCACAGCGGCCTGGGATGAAATTCCGTCGGAATGGAAGGACAAGAAGAACGTCAAAAAATGGCTCACCAAGCAGCTGGACAAAATCTGATGTCCCGTGCAGGTGAGGCTGAGAGCACAACCGGAAGGTGCACATGAGGGGTATTCCTGTTATGGCGAAACTCAGTGTCGATGATATCGAATTGGAGGGTAAGAGAGCCATTGTTCGGGTCGATTTTAATGTTCCTCTGGACGAGGCTGGAAACGTCCGGGACGATACTCGCATTCAAGCGGCCCTGCCGACCGTCAAGACGATCCTGGACAGAGGCGGGAAAGCCGTTCTCATGTCACATTTGGGGAGACCGAAGGGAACGGTTGTCGAAAAAATGAGGCTTGCGCCTGTGGCTGAGAGACTGGGGCAATTGCTCAAGCGGAGAGTGATCATGGCTCCGGATTGCGTGGGGGAAGAGGTGGAAGGGATGGTCTCGGAGATGAGGCAGGGCGAGGTGCTGCTTCTGGAGAATCTGCGGTTTCACCCTGAGGAGACAACGAACGACGATACGTTCTCCCAACAATTGGCGCGCTTGGGCGATGTCTATATCAACGACGCCTTCGGCACGTGCCACAGAGCTCACGCGTCCGTCGTGGGGGTGACCCGATACTTCGAGGAGAGGGCGGCGGGCTATCTGGTGCTCAAAGAGCTCGCCTTTTTGGGCGAGGCCTTAGCAGATCCGAAGAGACCGTTCGTCGCCGTATTCGGCGGGGCAAAGGTCTCGGACAAGATCGGAGTCATGCACAACCTTATCAAAAAGGTCGACGGCATCCTTGTGGGCGGGGGGATGGCCTTCACCTTTTTGAAAGCCCAGGGTGTGGAGATCGGCACGTCGATCGTTGAGGAGGATAAGATTGAAGTGGCGCAGACCATCATGATGGTGGCGGAGTCCTCCGGTGTGCAGGTGCTTCTTCCACTCGATTGTGTGATCGCCCAGGAGGTCGAGGAGCGCGCTGAGACTCAGGTGGTGAAATTCAATGAGATCCCCTCGGGTTGGAAAGGGCTTGACATTGGACCTTCCACCGCGAGCCTTTTCAAAAAGGCCCTTCTGTCTGCCAAGACCGTCCTGTGGAACGGTCCTATGGGTGTCTTCGAGCGAGAGCCCTTTGCCGCGGGCACTGAAACCGTGGCCCGGACATTGGCGAAGGTGACACAGGAGGGATGTGTCACAGTCGTCGGTGGGGGGGATACGGTCGCAGCGCTGCGTGTTTTCGAATTGAAGGACCGGATGTCCCATGTTTCAACCGGTGGTGGTGCGGCGCTCGAATTCTTGGAGGGGAAGGAACTGCCCGGCATTGCTGCCCTCACCGAGAGATCGTAGGTTTCTGCGTTGTATTGTATTGCATGGTCAAGGATTGAAGAATGAGAAAAGCAATCGTTGCTGGCAATTGGAAGATGAACAAGACGCTTGACGAGGCAATAGCATTGGCAAGGTCCCTGCGCGATCTTCTTGACGCGGTCCACCATGTCGACATGGTGGTGTGTCCGCCGTATCCCACCCTGTCTGGGGTATCGGAAATCCTGAAGGGGAGCCCAATCGGGGTGGGCGCACAGAACATGCACTGGGAGTCCCAGGGCGCGTATACCGGCGAAGTGTCGGCCAAAATGCTATTGACAGCAGGATGTCAGTACGTTATATTAGGGCACTCCGAGCGCCGTCTTCACTTCGGGGAGACGGATGACGGGGTGAGAAAGAAGGTGGTCGCTGCTTTGAAATCAGGCCTCGTGCCCATCATCTGTGTCGGAGAGCGGCTCGATGAACGCGAAGCCGGTCGGACGGAACAGGTCGTTGCAAAGCAGCTCAGGGGAGCAGTCGGGGGGCTGTCGGCGGAGGAGTTGTTGAGAGGGATCATCGCCTATGAGCCGGTCTGGGCTATTGGGACGGGCAGGGCGGCCACGCCGGAGATGGCGAACGAGGTGCACACCTTCCTTCGGAGACTGCTCCGGGAATTGCACGGTGAGGGCGTTGCGTCCGCGGTACGCATACAGTACGGCGGCAGTGTTACCGAGGAGAATGCCGCCTCGCTCTTGAGGCAATCGGATATTGATGGGGCTCTCGTCGGCGGGGCGAGTTTGAAGGCCGAGTCGTTCGCCGCCATCGTCAGGGCCGGATCGGAACACACAGGAGGTTGAATGCAGTGTTTGTCGTAATGATTATTTTGCATATTCTTATCAGTGTTTTTCTTGTTCTTGTCGTTCTGCTGCAGGCGAGTAAGGGAGCCGGCTTGGCCGGAGCTTTCGGCGGTGGTCTTGGGGGAGGGATGGGTGCCGTTTTCGGAGGGCGTGGGGCCGCCCCCTTCCTGAGCAAGGCCACAACGGTTTTGGCCATCGCCTTTATGTTGAGCTGTATTGTTCAGTTGAAAATGTCACCGGCGGTGGGCCGGGCACCGCAAAGTGTTATTCAGCGGGAAGCCGAGGAGAAGGCCCGGAGGCAGCCGGCAGAAGCACTCCCCATGGTCTCTGAGGAGATGCCGGTGGTGACGCCGCCGGTGGAGGAGGTTGAGACCGAGACACAGCCGGCAGCGGCTACGGATACGACTCAGCAGTAAAAATCGTACTCGTTAATAAATGATCGAGCGAGAGGCCGAAGTGGTGGAACTGGCAGACACGCTGTCTTGAGGGGGCAGTGGGGTATCCCCGTGGGGGTTCAAGTCCCCCCTTCGGCACCATAGAGATTGAAGAGCCACAGTTCGAAAGGAATTGTGGCTTTTTTATTGCGTTCCATTGTTATCCAAGGCCGGGGTGGAAGTGTTTTCTCCGGATCGCAGGATTCAAGGGATACGAACCTCCTGGGGATTCCCAATCTCCGGGAGGTTTTCTTTTGTGCGGAATAGAAACCGTGGCTCCCTGGGTTGTGCTTACGGGTGTAACGAGAAATCTGTCCCTGGTATAAGCCGGATCTGCAGAGTCCGTTTCACTCCGTGAGAACAATTTTCAAAGTCTTTGATTCTTTGGAAGTCTCAAAGAACCCGGCCGAACATCGAGAAAATGGATTGTCGTTGAATCACTCAAATGCATATTATCTGAGAAATTTTAACCTGGATAATTCATAAAACCACTGCAAACGCAACGTAACATGAATATATTTATGGAATTATAATGAACACTGGTTTTGAGCTTTGTTCCATAGTATCTCCCACAATTGTATACTCTGTCATTCCGGGTTTATCCCGGAATGACAGCTCATGAATAAACCAGGTTAAAAGGTATGGTGAGTGGATGTGAGGGGGTACCCAAAACTCTTTCGGGTGGACGGCTTGTTATCCCATCATTAGGCAATATGTTAAAGCTTTCTGTTCTTAATTAATTTATTTTTAATAGCTTGCTTTATTAAGAAATAATGGTGAAGAACTTTTCATACCTACAAGCATAATTTTTATACATAAGTATTTTTGTAAAATATAATTATTTAGAAGAATAATATGAAATTATTCAATAAAATACTTGACAATTAGTGAAAAACTGTTTATTTTTTAAAAACTGATATCAAACCCAGAATAGGTAGAGGAGCATTTTTGTCAAACTTGTGTCCATGCAGTTCATATTTCTTTGATCTTACAGCTACTGGGTAACGCACATCTTTAAGTCGTATAGTCTATAGTATAGATGGAGAGATGGTTGTCATTTCCGTCTTTTCCGATCAAGGTGAACAAGCCCCCATTTCGCCCATTTTCGAATGAGCGAGAGGGGGTTTTTTATTTAAAAAAGGATTCGAGGGTTCAAGGGGCCAAGGATTCAAGGGAAAACGGAAAGCGGAGAGTGGAAAGAGGCCGGTCCTGAATTGGAGGGAAAAATCAGACTGTAAGGATGCGACCCTAAATACCATCGTCCCCCCTATCAAGAGGGGACCACAAAGGGGTGTTAGGAACAGGAGAGACATAACAGAGAGAAGATTAAAGATCAAAGATGTGACCCCAAAATAGACGACCAAATTAGTCCCCCCTATCAAGGGGGGACTGCAGGGGGGTGTTAGGAATCAAGCGGATGTACCAGAGAGAAGATTAAAGATCAAAGACCTGTGGCATTTAACCGGAAGCCGCCGAGAGCGCCAACACTCGGCGGCTTTTTTCATAAGAAGTTTCTATCTGTCATTGCGAGGAGGGCCAAATGATTGAGATTCCTCACTTCGTCGGAACAATCTCTTCACCTCAAACGGCAGGACGAAGGGATCTCTTTGATGGGGTGAGATTGCTTCTCTCCTTTCAGTTGCTCGCAATGACTGGTGAGAAGATGGCGTGAGAACAGCCGTTCACCCCTACGGATGTTTTACGATCTCATGCGTTTCGTGAACATTCCTAAGGGGAAATACACGTTGACAAAGTCCCTTGATTTCGTTAGATTTAAGTGCTGTTGCCGTTGACAGAGAAATTTCTATTTTGTGCTCTTATCATACAGGCAGAGTGAATTTTTTCTTGACTTCTGGTGCTCATTGGTATACTATAAAGTTGGCCATTGAGATATCATGGAGGTACGAGAACAATGCTGACAGAATATATCAACAAAGTTATGAAACGGGCGGTATATGAGAAACTGGAGGACGGGACCTACTGGGGTGAAATTCCTGTTTGTCCCGGAACGAATGCATGTAAGCCCACTCTCATCGAGTGTCAGGAGGAGCTTCGTTCTGTCCTTGAGGATTGGATACTCCTGAGCTTGCAGGATGGCGATGAATTACCTGTAATAGATGGTATCGATTTGAACAGGAAGCCCAGGGATGAGCGAGAGGTGGTCTCCGTGTAAGCGAAGAGATTTTATCTCAAAACTGAGGAAGCTCGGTTTCGCTGACCCACATCCGGGTGGCAAGCATCAATTCATGAGAATGAGTAATTATAAACAGTCAATACCTGGCGATTTTGAATATCCTGTGCCTCAATTGAGAAAATTGTTAAAACAGATAGAGGAAGCTCTCGGAAAGACAATTACAAGAGAGGAATGGAATCGATTGTGATAGTATAAATGTTCTCCAGATATGTTGGGTGGATGCTGGAGGGAGTCCAACTCCCTCCCGATCATAGTGGATGGTGCTCGTTAGCCGCCGAGATTTCCCTCGGCGGCTTTTTTCGTTGGCAGTTACTGCCTGTCATTTATTTTATGCCTGTCATTGCTCGCCCCATTTAATAAGAGTGATTCAACAGGGCGGGGAGGGCCAGATGATTGAGCTTTCTCATTTCGTTGGGGCAGAAGTCGCCCGCCTGTCCTCCCGAACATACCGCACGCCACGCTGGGGGATGTGGGAGGGAGTCCAACCCCCGCCCGCGCAGACTGCCCTTGAGAGGATTGTGAATCACCGTCAGTCAAGCCGTGTCCCCTTGATATTTTAACCTACAATATAATTAAAAATTTATCTGTTATTATGTGCGTAGGGGCGCTGTCCACAGCGCGCCTCAAGCGTCACTTTTTGATCCCTTCGATTCTTGAACCGGAAGGTCAAGCATAAATCACTAATATATAATAAGTTATATTTGTTAATTTTTTTTAAAAAAATACGATTTTTTTTAAAAAAATGCTTGACATTTCTATATGACTTCGTATATTGACAATAAAATATAAGCATATTGGGTAGGCGAGCCGAAAATTGCTTTGAACCTCTGAATCAATCCCAACATTTTTCTGCTCACCGGTCAGTGGCGAAGCCGTATTCATTAGAGAAATTACGCTTTCGTTTGAGAGGGGAGATGGCATATGCCATCTATCCGTCATTCTTAGAGACGTCCTTATATTGCTCGCGATGAGAGTGAGCGTGGGGGCGTTTTATAGTTTCAGGGGGAATATCAAGAGAAGGTAGGTGAACTATGAATCAACCGTTTCTTCATTTTGGTCGCGTCGAGATCAATACGTGTTCTGATCATTACATCGGGTGTTGTACCCAAAATCGGAAGGGAGGAAGTCAAATGAAGGCTTTGAAGATTGTTGTGACGGTTGCCCTGATGGGCGTTCTTTTCGGTGCTGTTTCGACCTTTGCGCAGCCTGACTGTGATCCATACACCATACCGAAGTCCGATAGCACATTCGCACCAGAGGTGCATCATCACCTGCTCAACTATCAGGGGAAATTGGTGGATTATCAAGGGAAGCTGGTCCATGACACACTGGCCATCACGTTCTCCATTTACGAAGACTCCACAGGCGGTCTTCCTCTATGGTGGGAGACGCAGCCCGCAGTAATCATATGGGGCGGTGTTTACAGTATCTTGCTGGGCAGCGTTACGCCGATGCCGGATACACTCTTCAAGAATTTTCCGGTCGTGAACTGGTTCGATAGGTGGCTGGGCATCACGATTGGCTCGCAATCGGAGATGAAACCCAGGCAGCGTATCGCGATTGTCGGACACTCAACCAATGCGGATATGCTTGACGGATTCCACTATTCGGCCGTCATGGAGGAGGTCAAGAGGCTGATAGAGGCCATGGACTGGGGTCGTCCGCAGCGGACCTGCAGCTTGTATGAGGGCAATTGTCTGCCGGATTGCGACACATTCAGGCCGCTGATCGATATCTATGTCAACGAGGTCGGTCCGGACACGATGGAATTTGACGGTTCGACTCCGACATTTCAGGTTTTTAACGATGGTTCTGGAGATGCGGTCTACGGTGAGAGCTATGATGGATGTGGCGGTCACTTCACTTCTACCAACCACTATGGTCTCTGCGCCAGCGGCAGTGGAGGCGGCACGAATGACGGGGCGGCGTATTTTGACGGGGATGTTCATGTAACAGGTAACGTGGGTATTGGCACAGAGGCTTCGGCTAACTTTTTGGTGAGAGCCACAGATGGCACCAATGACCGTTTCACAGTGAGTAATAGCGGAAGGGTTTATATAAAGAGTAGTGTTACCGGGGATGATAATAATTCTGGAAGTTATGGACTGCAGCTTGATTCCCCAGATCAAGGCATGTTGATTCGGCTTGACGGCAACCATCCGGATGCAAGCCATAATTATATCACTTTCGGCGGTAAAGTCGGCAGCAATTGGTATCCCATGGGTAGAATAGAAGGTCAAAATTGGAGTGACGTTCTAAGCGATCCATGGTATTTGTTGCATCTAGAACTTTTTGGTATTGATATGGGGCTAGCAGTAGCGGATGAAGTAGCTGCGGCGACCTCTACCACTTTTTGCGGAGGGCTTGGAGCCTGTGAGACTGTTCCTATTCCCTCTCTTATTGCGGCAGCGGCCGCAAATATTGCACTTGTCGGTACAAAAGAAGGTGTATTTCAGACTTTTTTATGGAAGAACTTAGGCGTAGCTTTTTCATCGGGAGCAGGTGATTATGCAGAATATCTGGAGCGACTGAACCCGGAAGAGGTGATCGAAGCGGGAGATATCGTCGGGGTGTTCGGAGGCAAAATAACGAAATCGATCCAGGGCGCCCATCAAATCCTGTGCGTATCAACAGCACCGATTGTCCTCGGCAATATGCCTGAAGAGGATAAGGAACACCTGTATGAGAAGGTCTCATTTTTGGGTCAGGTTCCCGTCAAGGTTAATGGCGCTGTCAAGGAAGGGGACTACATCATTCCCTCCGGGTTTGATGATGGGACTGGCATAGCGGTTTCGCCAGAGTTGATGACGGCCGACGAATTTTCGAAGGTAGTGGGTCGGGCCTGGAGCTGTTCAAACAACCAATCCCTGAAGTGCGTCAATATGGCAATAGGACTGAACTCAGGGGATGTGGCAGCTATTGTGAAGAAACAGCAAAATGAAAATCAAGAAATCAGAGCGCAGTTGGAGTATCTGAGATCGCAAGTAGCCGAACTGAAGGTTTTGGATCAAAAGGTGGCCAAGTTGGAAGCAGCCCTGGAAAAGGTCTCCCCGCCTGGACCCGCTGAACAGGCTGCTTCGGCAACAGAAATGGTACAGGGCAACACGAAGGGTGATATGAAGTAGCAAGGCGAAGGAATTGGGCACCAGATATCGAAAGTGTGTCGAAGGGACCACTTCTGGCCACGAACAGACATGAAGGCTGTCCTCACACCAGCGGGAAAGTGGAAATGGAGGTGGAGTATATTCGGTTGGGTTAAAGGACTCGTTCTGAGCGAAGTCGAAGGGTCGAATGGAAGATCCGACATACGAGACGACAACTATCAGTATAAAGTCTTTGATATATGAGAAAAGGAGTACTACGATGAAAGAGAACTTGACATTGAAACTCACTTTATCATGTCTACTGATAATCTCATTTTTGATCGGTGTTTCGAGTGCACAATCATTCGATCCTCAATTTCAGGGCGGGTTCCCTGGGGGGATCGATTCGGGACCAGTCCCAGCACAAGACGGGGAGAGAATTAAAAAATCAAACATAGCGTCACAAACAGTCTGGCAATATGAGGCAACACCGGGAAAAGTTCCCGGTGAGATTATTACATCAAACGGTGTGAAGCTCTCTTCTGCCACATTTGATACAAACGGAAATACAATTGAGAAGACAGTATTTCATCCCAATGGTAGTGTGAGTCTAGCATCACATTACGTATATGACAGCGAGGGGCTCCTGAGAGAGGCTTCGACGAGTTCATCCGATGAAAGTCATAATCAAAGATTGATTTATGAATATGACATCAACAATTGGCTGATTGAAGCAGTGAGTTACAAGCCGGACGGAAGTGTTAATGCTACTATGGAGTTCAAATATAATGATACTGGAAAGCTATTAGAAACGTCTACGTCTACCCAGGATGGACGTGTCAACATAAAAGTAACTCATTATTATGACGCGGACGGAAAGATTGTTGAATCGATTGGCTATGACAATGTAAAAGGGATGGTTTTAACAAGAAAAACGTATAACTATGGTCCAGACGGAATGGAAATGACAACTTTTAGACCGGACGGCAGCATTGTGGGTAGAACAAAGAATATCTATGACAGTAGTGAAAATGTGATTGAAGCGATCTCTTTCAATTCAGAAGGAGAAGTGACGTCCCAAACAACCAATACATATGATAACAATGGAAAAACTATTGAAACCGTTACTTCTATTCCGTCTGTGAATATGAAAACAATGGCAACGTTCAAATATGATGCTGAAGGAAACCTGATTGAACAAACCAATTATAACAAATTCAACGAGCCAGTTAAGGTTATGAGAAATGTTTATGAGTATTATGAATGATTTTGGCCAATGAATGGTGAAAAAACGTAAGGAACAGGGTCAACCCTGTCCCTGCACCCCCGGATTGAAATATGAGCATTACAAAATTGAAAAGAATAAACTGCCCAATAAAATGAATGAATTCTCGTAAGGAGGTTACGTATGAACAGGAAGACGATACCTATCGTCTCGGCAGGAAATATTGTTCTGCTGTTCTGCATAGCGATACACTTTACTACCAACCGGTGTGATGCCCAATGGTGGAGTTTTGACGGCAAGTATATGCTGACGACTTCGGTCTTCGGTGAGTTAAGTGGCGCATCACATTCTGAGACATACAGACTGATCGTCACCTCTGGTGGGCAACCATCGGGCATAGGCTTTTCGTGGTTCGGACCGCACAGGAATTATGGAGGATATCTCTATACGTTGGGTTCACCCGACTTCACTGACATTCTTCCCGAGGATATTGATCCTTTCTATGGGAATCCTGATTTCTTCATTGAAGCCCTCCCGAAAGAGCGGACAATAGTGCACCCCGAGTCGCCGCTGAAAGGCTCGATGCTATTGGAGGGCGACTACAGCGAGACGGCGACCTATGAAGTCTGGGTCACTTCCATGAAAGGGTTCGATGATCCCGTGAATCTGAGCGTTTGCAACCTGTGCTGCGCTCTCAACACGTGCTTCGATCCGAATCCCATAACCCCTCCCCAGGCTGGAAAAGTGAGTTCAACATTGACCATGAGTGCTTCGGCTTCGACTGAGCTGGGAACGTATCCGCTGATCATTCTCGGAATGGACGATACCGGTATGCTTCATCACACGGCTGAAGTGAGATTGCATGTGATAGACAAACCCGATTTCGCCCTTTCTGTAGCTCCTGATCCTTCGGTTGTCCTTCAGCGAG
>CP070758.1:140861-147273 GCA_020348925.1 Gemmatimonadota bacterium
CCTGCGATCCGATACCCGATATCCGTCGTCGCATTGAACGGATTCGGATAATTCTGAAAGAGGACGAATTCATCCGGACCATACGATCCGGGCTTGAGGACAACAATCTGATCTTCGGGCAGTACCGCCTCTGTGCAATCGATAGCCAAAATGACATCGCCCAGCGTCAGGTGAATCGGCTGAAACCTCCTCTCCGAATCCAGAATCCTGATGGGAAAGGTCAGGACGGTCTCATCACCCGGAAGCAACCTCTGTCCATACGGACTGTATATCAGAACCCTCGTACGGCCCTCGAGATGGTTGGAGGCAACCGTCATATCGGCCGTTCTCACGGAGGGCTGACATTGGGCCACGTCTATCTCCGAAGGATCGTATCTGAGGGTCAATTGAATCCCTCTCAGGTCAACATCGTTCGAGACGGAGAGCGCAAGGTCAAAAATATCTTGACGCCCATTCATGACAGGAGAGGCCTCAATGCGGACCGAGTGTCCGGCGGGTTTCGTTCCCGTTGGGGCAGGCGGACACGCCCCTGTCCCCAGGATAAGGTTGACAATACCGACAACATCCAGAATATCATTTCCGCCGTCCTCATTGCAGTCGCCTCGACACTCTTCCTCGAACGTCGGAGGCGGTGGAATCTCCAGAATGATGTTGGCCAATCGAACCACATCAAGAATATCGATGTCATCGTCACCGTTCACATCGCCCAGCGGCGTGCAGGGGCCGGACGCATAGACGTGCAGATCCACAGGAACAATCTTTACCGGCTCGTCAGGATCGTTGCTGGTGATGATGAGGGTGGCGGAATAGTCGCCTGCAGCCAATAAAGTGGCGTTGAATGTCACATCTATGTCGGTTTCATTCCCCGCACTCACGGAGCCCGATGTGGGAAACTCGGACAACCACGGGACATCTTCTGTGTTGACCTCGTTTTCAGAACCTTTCCCCTTACGGATGTCGAGACCTTCTTCCTTCCCCGAGCCTGCAGTGGAGCTGCTCTCATTGATATTGAAGGTGAGGGTCGCGCTCCCGTCATTGGAGATGGTCAGTTCCTCGACGGCTATCCCTCCTTCCGGCAAGACCTTCACAAGCGAAGACGGTGTCACACCGATGTCCGGTTCTGAAATCTCCTCGACATGCAGATTGACGACAACGGAAACGGTCGGTTCATCGGGATCGTTGGAGGAAACCATTATGTGTGTGGCGTAGTCGCCTGGCGATAACGATGTCGCATTAAAAGTCACAGTAACATTGTCGCAGAGGCTGGGTCCAACCGTGCCGGCTGTCGAGCTCTCCGACAGCCAGCCGACCGTTTCGCTGAGGGAAAAATTGAGACTCCCCTGACCGTCATTACAGATATGCAACACATCCGTCGTCCAGTTTCCCTCCGCGACTGTCTTGTCAAAAGACATCGGGTAGACCGTAATGTCGGGGATACCGGCCTCGACCTTCAAGTGAACCGCTACCATCACCTGCGGCTCGTCCGGATCGTTCGAATCGATCAGGATGAACGGATAGTAATCCCCGGGCGATAGGCCCGTAGCGTCGAAAGTCACGGCAACGGTATCGCACCTGTACGCATAAATCGAACCTGAGGTCGGAACTTCCGAGAGCCAACCGACTATCGGAGCTTCGGACACAGTAAATGTCAGAATTCCGGATGCAGCATTGCACACGATCAAGGTATCGAAGCCGACCTCTCCCTGGGTCAGTGTCATATCGAGAGAGAGTGGATTCACGGATATATCAGGCGTTTCGTCGCACGGCTCCCAATTGCCGCTCACATCACCATAAAGTATACCGATAAAATCACCATCCGTTTCCACGGAATCGAGGTCCGGATAGGAAATACTTTCGGGGAGAAACGCCCAGTCTCCGACAGGAAAGGAATTGATGGCATGGACCGAAAGCTGCTCGATGAGATTGGCGTCGATCATCGTCACCTGGCCGTTGCCGCTGACATCCGCCGCTATCAACTGTTCAGGAGTCAGGCTGATCTGACCGAGAACATATTGCCTGACAAGTGTCGCGTCGTAATCGGTGACCGCTCCGCACCAGTTATCGATCTTTGATGGTGTGACGGTGTAATCGTTGCACAGACACAGATCCGGGATCGAGAAGCTCGAAAGGCGGTACTCGCCGTTTTCATCGGTATTCGCCGAACCCGTCCCATCACCTGACAGTGAAACCACCACATCCGGTACCGGTTCGCCGTTACTGTAATACGTAATCTGCCCCAGAATGTATATTTCATAGCCGTCCATCGGAGTCAAGGTGGGATCATTACTGGCCGGCGTATCCGGATCATCCGAGGGCTGGCCGCTCATCTGGCTGCTGCCGAGCCACGCCTGGTTGCCGAGGTACACACCTCCCGGTGGAAGCGGACAGAGACAATCCACTGTTGCCAGAAATGTGATGACGGCCGAGGCGGAAGGAGCCAACGTGCCCACATCTACTCGCACGTACCAGTTCCAGGCAAAATTCCCCAAAATCACCGAGCCCTGCGTTGTCGTAACGCTGCCAGGAACGAGAGAAATATGCGCTCCCGGGGTATCGACCACGGTCACATAGACCGCAGGGACACTATCCACGTTGGTCACCGTGATCTCGTAGTACATCGTATCCAGAGGACTGAGGACCGAATTGCCGTCGGCATCGCCGTAAAAACTGTCGGTCTTCTCCACTTCAAATTCAGGCATAACGAGCGGGGTCGTCGTCGGATCGGGTGCCGGACCGGTATCCGGATCGTCGGAGGGCTCCTCTGGCGTCTGATTGCTGATGCCCCAGCCCTGATTCTCCACCTGAGTGGTACCGTAGGGCAACGGCGCATTAACTTCCACTTGAAACGTCACCGTATCACTATCGCCACCGCCATTAATCGTACCGATACTCACCCAGACGGAAGTGTTTCCGGGAAGATTCCCAAGCAAGATTGATCCTTGTGTCGTCGTAACACTTCCGACGATAAGACTCGTATTTACGTCCGGTGTGTCGATAAGGGCCACGCCGGAGATCCCGATGTTTCCTGGGTTTGACAGAACGACGGTATAGAGAAGGGTGTCGCCTGGGTTGGTGAAACCCAGTGGCGAGATGTCACCGACGATGCTGTCTTTTTTCGACACCTCAAGAGCGGGTGTCACATTCAAAGGTGTGTCGGTCGGATCGTCGTCATCAGGTGTATCGCAGTCATTCGTCCTCACCGGGATCAAGAGAATACATACGGCCTCGCCCTGATTGGAAATCTCATCAACTCCGACGGGAAGCGGATAATGAATGGCTACCTCAAATTCGATGACGGCGGCACCCCCGTTGGGAATGGTCCCGACATCGACACCCACCACAACGTCACCCGGTGTATTCCCCTCGGTGACACTGCCAATTGTTGTCGTCACACTTCCCACGACCAGAGAGCTGTTAACATCCGGTGTATCGGCAAAGGCTGCACCGAGCGCCACATCATTCCCAATATTTGAGATGGTGACTTCATACAGAAGAGTATCCCCGGGGCTCGGATCCCCGCTCAAATCCGCATCGACCAAAAGAATATCTCTCTTGCAGGCATCGATACACGGTCCATACAGATACACCGTCTCATCATTTTCAACCTCCGGCACCGGTGTCCCAAACTCATCCAAGGCACCGGTGACAGTCGCCGTGTTCACTGTGTTTCCACAGGGGCTGATCGCCTCCAATTCAACCACCACCGTATCGTAGGCACCTGAGGCCAGAGGACCGAGATTGTTCCACGTCAATTGTCCGGCAGTTACACTGTTGGGTACAGGACTGGCCGAGACATAATCAAGACACAACGACGGAAATGTATCGGTCAAAGGAAGGGTCGTAATCGTCGTCGTACCCGTATTGTGCAGGACGATTCTGAACTCGACCGAATCGTTTATCTCCACAGAATCATCAGCCGGATCAACGAGCTCCTTCGAAATATCCAGATCGACAATACCCAACTGCACGGACGCGTCATCGGTTCCCTCAGGCAATGGGATCCCAAACTCATCAAAAGCCCCTGACACTGTGGCCGTATCGTTTGTCACGCCGCAGGGACTGAGGGCCGTGAAGTTGACCGTCACGGTTTGGGTGGCACTCGGTCCAATAGGACCCACATTGTTCCAGGAAACAGTCCCAGATGTGAGCAACGATTGCACCGGACTGGCCGAGACGAAACTGAGGCAGCCCGGATCGAAGTCATCCACCAGAGGCACCGTGGTTAATGTCGTCGATCCTGTGTTCTCAATCTCAATTTCAAAAACCACCGGTTCACCGACATTAGCTATTCCTATTGTTGGGACCGTAAGAGTCTTGGTGACCGTCATTCCGGTCTGAACGATGTTCACCTGGGAGGTGTCCGACTGATCCGGCAACGGCGTACCGTACTCATCCTCCGCCCCCTTGACCGTCGCCGTATCGATACTGACACCGCACAGGGCGATAGCAGTAAACTTTACCAGTACTGTCCAGTTCCCGCCAGGCACGATAGGACCGGCATTATCCCACGTGACGGACCCGGGCGCCTGTGTCGTCTGCAACGGGCTGGCGGATTCGAAGCTGAGACAGAGGGGATCGTAGCTCTCCGAGAGGGGGACCGTGGTCAAGATTGCCGATCCCGTATTTTCGAGCAGAATTTCAAACGCCACCGTATCCCCCAATTCGACCGCACCCGCGGGAATCGTTCGCGTCTTCGTCACCTGCAACCCTGTCTGAGCCAGGATTACGGCGGCCGTATCCGAATCGTCGGGCACCGGCGTACCGAATTCGTCCACAGCCCCGGAGACCTCGGCCGTATCGATCGTGGCACCGCAGGGGGCAAGAGCGGTAAAATTGACCGTCACTGGTATGGTATTGCCAGGTGCGATGGGGCCGAGGTTCGACCAGAAGATCGCTCCGGCCACCTGTGACGTCTGCACCGGAAGCGCGGAAACGAAGCTGAGGCAAGCGGAATCGTAGTCATCAATAAGCGGCACCGTCGTCAATGTTGTGGATCCTGTGTTCTGGAGCAGAATTTCAAACGTCACCGCCTCACCGACGTTGGCCACTCCCGCCACCGGCACGGTCCTCGACTTCGTCACTGTTACCTCGGCCTCCACAATATCGACAAAAGCCGTGTCCGAGTCACCGGGCACCGGTGCACCAAACTCGTCCTGGGCACCCACGACCTCGGCTGTATCGATGGTCACCCCACAGGCAGAGACTGTGGTGAAATTGACCGTCACCGTCCTGGAGCCACCGGGCACCAGCGGCCCGAGGTTGGACCAGATGAGGGAGCCACCCACATGAATATTGGGCGAGGGGCTGGCCGAGACGTAGCTCAGGCAGCCCGGATCGAAGAAATCCTCCAAGGGAACCGTTGTGACCGTCTTCGCACCTGTATTCTCCAGCAGGATTTCAAAGGTAACCGGTTCCCCCGCATAGAGCTTCGATACCGACGGCACAAGTCTCGTCTTCGTCACCCGAACACCTGGCTCCAATAGTTCAACCGGAGCAGTGGCCGAATCATCGGGCGCTGGAGCACCGAAGGCGTCCTGGGCTCCGGCAACGATCGCCGTATCAACCGTCACCCCGCAGGGAGCAAAAGCTACGAAATTCAGGATCACAATCGCACTATCGCCCGCCGTAATGGGTCCAATATTGTTCCAAGTGATGACCCCGCTCGATTGGACTGTCTGCACCGGACTGGCGGAATCGAAACCGAGGCAGATCGGATCATATTCGTCTCTCAAAGGCACCGTTGCCAGACTGGTCGGCCCGGTGTTTTTCACCACGATATGAAACACAACCGGATCTCCCACATTAGCCACACCACCGGACGGGGTGATCAGCGTCTTTCGCAGACTGAACTCTGGCTGGGCTTCAATGGTCACACCGGCATCATCTTGATCCTGAGGCACTATGAAACCGAATTCGTCAATCGCCCCACTGACAGTAGCCAGGTTCAATGCGGGATCACACGGAGCAATCGCCTGGAAAGTCACATCAATGTTTACGCTGTTGGTTGGGGCCAGCGGTCCCAGGTTGTTCCACATGAGTGCGGACCCGTTGTCACCGTTCCACGGGACCGTGGCACTCACCGGATCGATGCACGTTTCAGGGTAATTGTCGGATAAAGGTAGAAACGTAATTATGGAGTTTCCTGTGTTCTGAATCGTTATTCGAAAAACGATGGAGTCGCCGGCAACACTGATTCCTCCAGGAGGATCCAGCAGGATCTTGGTAACCTGAACCTCCGGTCGGATCACATTGACAAATGATGTGTCCTGTCCGTCCGGCACCGGACTGCCGTATTCATCCTGAGCATCCTGCACCAGGGCCGTGTCGATAGTCACACCGCAGGCGGCGCTGGCCGTGAAGTTGACCGTCACCGTCCGGCTGCCCAGAGGCGCAATCGGACCGAGATTTGCCC
>CP070758.1:147373-168897 GCA_020348925.1 Gemmatimonadota bacterium
CGCCAAGATATAGTCGAGCCTTACAAGACACTGGTGCTGCAACTTCTCTTCCATTAAAAATTAGACAAACCAAATAAAACTTGTTCAAATTACCTGGGCGCCCACTAACCTAAGAAAAAAGGCGGCCCAGGGCCGCCCTGTTGCGTCAGGTCAGGAGCGCTTAGAGAAAATGGAAGCAGATGCCCACCACCACTTTGTGGCTGGTGAAATCGAAGGTGGCCACGCCGCGCCGCTCGCGTTGGGGGCCGAACAACGGCCGGAGCTTCTGGTGCTCCAGTTCCACATCCCATTGCTGGCTGATCTTATACTCCACAAAGGCGGAGATGTTCCTGAGTGGATTTTGAAAGGTCCAAGGCATGCCGTGGAAAGAAGATCCGATTTTGAAACGTGAGTTTATTATTCGGTGATAAGTGAAGGAAATTCAATGATTGTAGCAACAAGAAGAACGTGAAAAAAAGAATAGGCAGAATGGAGAAAGTCTCGATCTCATCTCTTGTTATACTTCTATTCCTTAGTATTATGCATACCGGCTGTTTTGTTCCCCGACTGATCTGGCCTCAGGGTGATATACAACAGGGTGAACTGAACGATCCCTCACTCCAGAAGAAGATCCTTGTTGCCGCCCGGAGTAGTGAATTTAAAGATGCAGTCGTCAAAAAAATAAGAGATGCTTTTAAGGACAAACCCGTATATGTCAAATTCATTGGGATTGATAATTTAAAGGAAGAGGACGCAACAGATTATTCGGCTGTTGTCCTGATCAGTACCTGTATTGCCTGGAAATTAGATCGCCATGTCAATGGTTTTTTCAATCGACATGAACATCATGATAATATGATTGTTCTCACCACATCAGGTGACGGCGATTGGGTGCCAGACAAAAAGGGACGTAACTTCGATGCCATCTCTTCTGCTTCTCAATCGGTTAAGATCAACGAGGTGGCAGATAGTATTGTAGAGAAAATTGGATCACTCCTTGCGGATGAGTAAACAAGGATATGGTCGGACGTACGAATGAAGATTGGAAATCGGAAAGAGATATGAGCATAATATCAAGAAAAGTTCTAAACGCGATTGAGCCTCAATATGTTCTGGAAGGGGCGGGGGTTCGGCTCCGGCGAGGTTTTCCTACAGAAGCGTTGGATTATCTTGATCCGTTCCTCTTATTTGACGATTTTAGCTCGAACAATCCTGCTGATTACATGAAGGGATTTCCCATGCATCCACACCGTGGTATAGAAACGGTGACCTATATACTCGCTGGCGAGGTGAATCATCGAGATAGTATCGGGAACGCTGGCAAAATCGGTGCTGGAGATGTGCAGTGGATGACATCGGGGAGAGGTATTATGCACGAAGAGATGCCCAGTTCCCGCAGCGGAAAATTGATCGGGTTTCAACTGTGGGTCAATCTTCCGGCACAACGCAAGATGAACGAACCGAGATACCAGGGAATTCTCTCTGCTGACATACCTGAGGTTGAGCTCAACGATGGTGTCAAAGTTCGAGTTATCGCTGGTCGGGTCGGTCAGGTTGAGGGACCCGTGACCGGAATTGTTGCTGAACCAACATATTTGAATGTGTTCATTCCTTCATACAGTTCATTTACTCACGAAATTGACGAAGACCGTACAGCATTTGCCTATGTTTTCGAGGGAGAGGGAATGTTTGAGGTCACCGAGGGTATGGCAAGGCAATTCATACAACATCGCAAGCTCGTTGTTCTTGGTGCCGGGCATTCTCTCGTGGTGAAAAGTAAGGGGCAATCGATTCGATTTCTTCTTGTGCTCGGAAAGCCAATTCGAGAGCCGATTGCACGATATGGGCCGTTTGTTATGAATACAAGGGAGGAGATTGAGCAGGCTCTCCGTGATCTCCGTAATGGTACATTCATCGATCCTCAACCCAATAGTGACTCAAACTCTTGGTACGGTTCCCCAGCGAAAGAAAAATAGAACCTCTAATCTTTTCTGGCAATTGATTCTTCTCTAGGAAACCAGAAATAATCTTTACATTTCTCAAGAAATATCTTGGGAGTTGGAACTTCTGCAGCTATATTAAACGCACGTTTAAAACAATTGTTTAAACTGAAGGTTAAGATTTTTGAAAGGAGTGGCAATGAATCAAGGGGAGCTTTCGGTAAAAGAACAGATCATTCTTGCCACTATCAATTGCATTGAGAAAGTTGGCATCGATTCGATTACTATCCGTGGCATTGCGAAAGAGGCACAGGTGAACGTCGCTGCCATTAACTACCACTTTGGTTCAAAGCAGGAACTTCTGAATGAAACGTTTAGGAAAACTCTCGATGCTGCCTTCTCCGATTCGGAAGCAGCGAAGGTCTTGGAGACGGATGATCAAGACTTTCATGTCGCCTTGAAATCGTATCTCATACACATTTTGAATGGTATGTTCAATTATCCGGGTATATCAAAAGCGCACTTCTATACCCCTCTCATGCATGGGAACTGTAGAAGTCCGGCCGTAAGGAGATTGAATACATTTCTTAAGAGCCTGTTTGGAAGGGCGAAAAATCTCATGCCCGAAGAAATGGTTAAGGAAAAGAAATTGTCACTGGTACAAATTATGGCAGCCATTATATTCATAGGCTTCGTTCCCGATTGTTTCAGGGATTTTACAGGGATCAACTTTAGAGATCCGAGCGAACGGCGAAAATACGTTGACCATTTGTTGAAACACTTTTTGAAAAAAGCGTAGTACGATGAACGGAATAAAATGACACTCTTTTTCAGAACGTTTAAATGGACCATGACACATAAAAACCCTATACCTTGAAAGAACACTACTCGGGAGAAAAAAATGAGAACAATATTCGTATTCGTTATTGCTCTTGGGATTCTGTCTATTATCCACAATTCCGACGTTGTGTCGGCACAAGGGAAAGTACGAACAGGTATTCTGAAGGGTCGCGTCATGGACACGGATACGAAAACTCCTCTTGCCGGGACAAATGTGATCGTTGTCGATACGAAAAAAGGTGCTGCGACAGATAGAGACGGCATCTTCATGATACCGGACGTTCCGGTTGGGAGTTATACGCTCCAGTTCCGTTATGTCGGATATGAACCGATGAAGAAAACGGATATCATTGTCCGGTCCGAAAGAATCACCTTCGTCCAAGCCGAGCTGAAATTTTCTGTCTTGCAAGGGCAGGAAATTACGGTGACGGCCGGATATTTTTCACAGACACAGGATCAACCGACGAGTTCCGTCAATTTTTCATTCGAAGAGATCCGTCGGGCTCCCGGATCCGCAGGTGATGTCAGCAGGATTATTATGGGTCTTCCCAGCATTGCCAAGGTAAATGATCAAACAAACAGTCTCATTGTCCGAGGGGGAAGTCCCGTCGAGAACGCTTTCTTTATCGATAATATTGAAATACCGAATATCAACCACTTTCCCACTCAGGGATCTTCCGGTGGACCAATCGGAATGGTGAACGTTGATTTCATCCAAGATGTTAACTTCTATACAGGCGGATTTTCATCCCTCTATGGAGACAAACTGTCCTCTATTATGGATATTGTTTTTCGTGAGGGAAATCGTGATGAGTTTGACGGTCAATTGGATCTCAACTTCGCGGGCTTTGGCGGGATAGTTGAAGGTCCGCTCTTTCACAGGAAGGGATCCTGGCTTCTGTCAGTGCGAAGAAGCTTTTTGGATTTACTCGTTGATGCCTTTGATGTAGGAACGAGTGTAGCCCCGCGATACGGAGACTACCAGGGAAAGGTTGTGTACGATATCCATCCTCGTCACAAGCTCAGCCTACTTGGCGTTTTTGGTGATGATCACAACGATCCCGATAAAGAGACCGCACAGGAGAACGATATGATCGTCTATGGGAATCAGGATCTCTATGTGCACACCATTGGTATGAACTGGATGGCACTGTGGCATAAAAGCGGTTACTCAAATACATCTGTGGCATATACTTCCCAGAAGTATGAGGAGGATTTCTACGAAACCACAACAAGCAACCACCTCTTGAGAAACCGGTCCCACGAAGAGATTCTGAACCTAAGAAACGTAAACCATTGGCGCTTCAACGCAATGCATTCGATGGAATTCGGTTTTGATGCGAAACATCTCATCGCTGATTATGGTAATTTCTATGCGGAATATACTGATGCTTTGGGCGACACAGTTCCGGCGTTTACCTTGAACGAAAAGATCGATGCAAACAAGATTGGCGGTTTCGTTCACTACATTTTGAAACCATGTGTTCGTTTCAGGGTTAATTTTGGCCTCAGGGCCGACTATTTCTCCTTGAATAACAATAGAAACATATCACCAAGACTTGCACTCTCTTACAATGTGACCGATGACACGCGGATTAACGCATCAACCGGAATCTTCTACCAGAGTCTTCCTCTCCTCTTGCTTTCTCAAAACGAGGAGAATGAGAGCTTGAAAGATCCCAAAGCCGTGCATTATGTTCTCGGAGTCGAGCACCTGCTCACTGAAAATACGAAGCTCACCGTGGAGGTCTATCAGAAGGACTACGACCATTTTCCCCTGGATCCCACCCAACCGACCTTATTTCTTATCGATGAACTCTATTATCGCTATGGCTTCTTCTTCAATCATGAACGGCTCATCGATACAGGACAGGCCTCTTCGCGAGGAATCGAAATCATGCTGCAGAAGAAGCTTGCAGAGAATATTTATGGATTAGCAAGTGCATCGTACTTTCGATCAAAATATAAAGACAGTCTTGGCACCTGGAGGGAGAGGGTTTTTGACAATCGAGCAATCTTGAGTCTCGAGGGTGGTTATAAACCTAACAATAACTGGGAGTTCAGCTTGCGATGGATCTATGCTGGTGGTCCCCCCTATACGCCGTTCGATGTCGAAGAATCCCGAAGGCTGAATCGAGAGGTGCTTGATGGAGATCGAATTAACGAGGTCCGGTATCCCGATTATCACTCGCTGAATATTCGATTCGACCGACGTTTCCATTTCAGTCGTTCGAATCTTGTTTTCTATTTCAGTGTTTGGAATGTCTATAACCGCAAGAATATTGCCTCGTATTTCTGGAACGAAATCGATCAAAAAGAGGACGTCATCTACCAGTGGAGCTTGCTGCCCATTTTCGGTTTCGAATTTGAGTTTTGAGATTCGACCGGATGCATGGACCGGATTTCGGTAGCACAATGAATATTGTCTTGCTCTTTCGGCGTATGGACCTATATTAATCAGATTGTATTGTACGTTGTTGAAATTGGAAGGGGCGGCGATCGATGAAGTTTACAGGAATATTGAGTTATCCGGAGGATAAGCTGCATTGGGAATTTGTACACAAACGCTGAGAGGTAATTATGGCTAAAAGAACGCCTTTTCCCGGAGTTTTTTGGGTGGCAAACTCAGTCGAAATTCTCGAACGATTTGCTTACTACGGAATTTATCTGGGCTTCGGCATTTACATGGAGTACCTCGGTTACACCAAAGCGCAGCTTGGTATTGTGCAGAGTTTATTCTTGTTATTCTCCTATGCTGTTCCGATTATATCCGGCACTTTTGCGGACAGGTTTGGATTCAAGAAAGTACTCATCATCTCTTACTTGGCCTATCTGCCATCCATCTTACTCCTTATTGTCACAAAATCCTTCTCGGGTATTGCCCTGACTATGTTGAGTATCGCCCTCGCTGCCGGAATCTTCAAACCCCTCATCTCAGGGACGGTTCGAGCTGTTACGGACAAGACTAATAAAACGCTCGGTTTCGGAGTTTTCTACGCCATGGTAAACGTCGGTGCATCTTTCGGACCTGTTGTCGCTGGTAAGCTCAGGGCCATATCGTGGAATTATGCTTTCTTAGCCGCTGCAATTTCCATCGGCGTTATGTTACTCATCACAATCCTCTTTTATAAAGAGCCCGAAAGAGAAATTGAGGGGGCAACACTCAGCAAGAAATTCAAGGATCTGGTTATCGCACTATCGGACCTTAAGTTTGCCATCTTTTTAGTATTGCTGGGATTGTTCTTCTGGTTACCTTTATGGGCTTTCTTCAATGTGCTTGCCATGTATGTTGATCGGAACCTTGATACGGCAAGACTGTACCTGAATGTGAAAAACGTATTCGGGACCGGTATTGCGAACATCGTCTCCCATGTCGATGAACAGGGAGTGAGGCGGTTACTCGGAGAATCTATCTCGCACACCGGATATATCATCATGATACTTCAGATTTTTGTTTCAAGAATATTTGAGCGATTTCGAGCTCTGCCTTCATTTTCGTTCGGTCTTTTTGTTGCAGCCCTTGGTTTCATATTCCTTGGGTATGCACATGTTTCCCGTCCTGCATGGGTATTTGTAGGAATATTATTATTCGCAATAGGTGAAATGATATCATCTCCGCGAATACAGGAGTACATCACATGGATTGCACCGAAAGAGAAAGCCGGTCTGTATATGGGCTCGAATTTTCTCCCGATGGGTTTGGGTGGTTTTTTAAGTGGTGTTGTCTATACATCGCTTTACGGGCATTTTCGCAGTATGAATCATCCCGAATATGTGTGGTTTCTTCTTGCTGCAAACACGATTCTGGGAATAATCGCACTTTTCTTATTTACGAAGATGTTGGGAGAATTTCAGGAAATGGAGGAATAGTACTTCAACATCTCGGAAATTCTACAATTTTCGAGATGTATCAGGGGGTTTGTGGGAAAGGATGTGCTTTCCCCCAAGGGGTAACAGGATTTCGATGTGAGCTGGCGCAGCATCGAGATCCGCCATAGGGGCGAAAGCCCCTTGGGAACGTTGCGAACGAGGTGAGCTAAGTTCTAGTAAGGTTTGTCACATCTGTAACACTCAAGATATACGAAAAAAAGGCAAGGCTGTTATGCTACTTGAACATCAAGGGAAGCGTCCGAAGATACATGAATCCGTTTATATTGCCCCAACAGCAGTAGTGTGTGGGGATGTCACTATCGGTGAGAACAGTCGTATCCTTTTCGGAGCTGTGATCGTAGCCGAGGGCGGACCCGTAGTTATTGGCTCCCGATGCATCATCATGGAGAATGCGGTTATTCGTGCGACTCGTCGACATCCCACCCGCATCGGCTATCATGTATTGATCGGCCCGCGAGCGTATTTAACCGGTTGTACTATTGAGGATAATGCATTTCTCGCCACAGGGGCTACGGTATTTAATGAAGCACATATCGGAATGCGAGCCGAAGTGCGTATTAACGGTGTTGTTCATCTCAAGACAACCATTCCAGAGGATGCTGTCGTGCCGATTGGGTGGATAGCGATTGGTGATCCTGCCGAAATTCTCCCTCCGAAAGAGCATGAAAGAATCTGGAGTATTCAAGAGCCTTTGAGTTTTCCGCGAACCGTTTTTGGACTGGAGCGGGTTCCAGCCGGAGAATCGATCATGCCCGAACTTACGAACCGCTATACCAGAGCTTTGGCAAAACATCGAGAGGATCACATCCTGGAGGAAGACTGATTATTGACCGGGAAAAATCTGACGAGCACAACTGCACATGTGCACTCGATCCAGGAGAGTGAAGTATCGCATAGAAAAAAGGTGATTATGTATGGCATACAATGAACAGATCGAGGCGAGGATCACTAAAATAGTGTCACGGTGGAAAAGCATAGAGGCTAAAAATATGTTCGGAGGTGTCTGTCATCTGTTGCATGGTATCATGTTTTGTGGAGTCCATAAAAATTTTCTCATTCTTCGTTTGGGTCACCAGCGTGCTTTCCAGGCACTGAAAGAACCTTATGTGAAATCCTTTGATATTACCGGGAAACCGATGAAAGGATGGGTTATGGTTGAAGAAAAGGGTTTCAAAAGCGACGAAAAACTGAGAGAATGGCTGCATCAAGCGCGAGATTTTGTAAGAGCGTTACCGTCAAAGTGAGCTGTGTCACTCCCCATGTTTCTCACGAGGCGGGATTACGGTCAAAAAAATTTCACAGAAGGTGACATGGAATATGACAGAAGATCCTTTCAGGGAATTCGCAGCGTATTATGACAGAATGATTCAGGAAGAGCCGGATCGAGTCGAATTTTTCCGGACCTTGTTTAGAAAGCATGGCGTGAAATCAGTGCTTGATTGTGCCTGTGGTACAGGGAATGATTTGATTATGGTGCATAATTTCGGTCTGCAGGTTTGCGGTTCCGATATTTCGAAAGCGATGCTTGCTCAAGCTCGCAAGACGCTGACCAAACATCAGATCGAAATCCCCCTCAAGCACTTGGATTTCCGTGAATTGCCGCAACACTATGATCAACGTTTTGAAGCAGTTCTTTGCCTGACGACTTCACTGCCTCAGCTTCTGGAGGAAAGGGAGATTGGAAAGGCTCTGAAAAGTATGCGTGAGGTCTTAAAGCCGAAAGGTATACTCGTTTTGACACAAGGTTTGACTGATGTTCAGTTAAAGACACACGTACGATTTGCACCCGCCGTAAATACCCCTGAGTTTTCTCGGATCATGGTAGTGGACTACTACCATGAGGAGTATGAGGTGAACGTTCTCGATCTGGGTCACACGCAGGATAATGATGAGTTCGACGTATACGGCGTTCGCTATCGAATCCTCCTTCGAGACGATTACGAGCGGCTTCTCCGGAAAACTGGATACAGCAGAATTGAATTTTACGGGGATTGGAATTTCAAACGGTACGACAAGGAAGAGAGCGAACTTCTTATTGTAGTGGCTCACAGGTGAGGTCAAGGTTGACTATATGAAGATGATTTCTTGGCAGGCATAATTCTCCCTCTGTACAGCCATGAGCTACGGTATATGTTATCCGAATCATTGTGCTTTACTAAGCATTTAGATTACCCTTTGTCACTTCAAGATTCCATTCTTCACAATTCCCTGTGATCACATTTTTGAGCTCGCGCATCACCTTTATCTTTTCGACAAATTATTGGCAACCATTTTCCCGTTCGTCTCTTATAATGTGTGTACTCCTCTTTAAATCTTGCTTCGAGTAGCTTTTCCTCGTAGCTGGCAATGAAATTGTAGAATACGATTATTATTACGAGCACAAAGAGAGAGAGAAGCGATGCTGTAAAGACCGTGAGACCGAAGTAAAACAAAATACATGCTAAATATAAAGGATGCCGTACATACCGGAAGACACCGGACGAAAGCACGCCGATTGGAGGTTCTTCAGGATTGAGAACGACATGTCCGGTTCTGAAGAGGAATATAGCCGTGATGAGTGAAGAACACAGGATAACAAAACGGATGAAAAGAGGCACGTACTGCGAGGCGAATGTTGATGCCTGAAGAAGGAAAGAATCCATTACCCAGAGAAAAAGAAATACGACAAGTAATATCAGTTGTCCGGCATCACCGAAAGGGTGCTCACCACTTTTGTCTTTCATCATTCACACGTTCCTGCCGGCCATCAGACTTACGTGATATGAAGAGCGCAGGAAAGAGCCATTCGAAGTCCCCGAAGATTGAATATTTTAACCGCCTTTCCTTCGATCTCTATTTCTTTTAATGATAGTACCCTCAATAGTGTCATTCGTAAGACCATTGTACCGGATGTTTCATTTTGAACGGAGCCCGTTCGGCTCGCTCTGGTACCCATGATCACTCCGAAGGAGGCAGGATTGAGTCGAGGCAACGGTCAATGCGTCTGTCTTTGTTTTCTATTGTATGCTCAGGACAGGTCCTGCGAAGAGTGACATCTCATCTAAAATTCTTCACCCGCTACATCGGACTGAGAAGTAACATTGAAGGTATAATGTGTGCAAAGAATCGCGCAGTTAGGAATGAATGATATTTACAATGCGCCATTCTTGTTCAATCTTCAACATGTGAAGAAAATCGATGACTCGTCGTTTTGAGTCTACGATGAATACTATCTTTACCTGTGCTGCGGATCCTATCTGATCAATCTCCACTATACTGTAATCGAGTTTTTGAAAAGGCGGATTCTTCGGATCAAATCGCTTGGACCACTTTTCGAGCGTCGTTTGATGAAATTGTCCGTCTCTCCCAGCGCTCATGGTCTTTGCTTCCGGAACACAGATGGTTCGTATGAGATCGAAATTGCGATTTTGCAAGCCCTTGACATACAATTCTTCGACAATTTTCTCGATCACAAATTCCTCCGCGAGATGACTTTGATTCTCTTCCCCTATCGAATGAGCTGAAACTGATCCAGTGTTAATGAATTGATTTGAAGCGCCCATTACAAGAATGAGAATGAAAGTGTTCAAACAAGTGAAACCCGGTAATTTCATAATATCACCTCCCAATGCGATTCTTGTTATTGATTCCTGGACACATTCATTCACAAACCACGAGGATGCAGAGCATGCGGAGGCGTTTGTGAATCTTATGTTTCAGTACGTGATCTGAGGCACATGTTGTTTTAACGTTTCATTACGATATGCGTTGTGTTCATCTCTATCATGCCGATTGCATGCGTGCGTGTCCACATCTATGGCCAAGCTGACTCGTAGGCTGCGATAATTGTGTCCATCATTCGGTTTAATTCTTCATCCACCACCTGACGGGACGGATCAGCATCATACCAGGTCATGATTTCCTCAGCACCAAGACTAAAGGGGATAGTTGCCACATAGTCCGGTACGATGCGCTTTATTTTGGTGTTGTCAAAGACCATGCTGTGGGCTTTGTCACCCAACAGGTTTGCACCCCATTCTGGATCAAAGGCCGCAATAAACTTCGACGGTATATGAACACTATTGGCCTCTGTGCCTGCAGCCCGTGCCACGATATCGAGTATATGGTTCCAGGTCAGCGCCTCATCCGAGGTGATGTGAAAGACCTCGCCAAGCGCATGATTGTTGCCCAGCAACCCGACGAACCCCTTGGCGAAATCGCGATGGTGAGTCAGAACCCACAAAGAGGTGCCATCACCGTGGACGATGACCTTCTTCCCTTTGCGCAGGCGGTCCACGACAGTGTATTTACCATACAGAGGCAACGAGGTGCGGTCGTAGGTGTGTGAAGGACGGACAATGGTGATGGGAAATTTTCCCCGGCGATATGCTTGCATCAGTCTCTCTTCACATGCAATTTTGTCTTGTGAATATGTCCAGTAGGGATTGTATAACGGAGTGGACTCGGTGACTGGCAGGTTCAGTGGTGGTGTCTGGTAGGCCGAAGCGGAACTGATGAAGATATACTGGTGAGTACGGTCCCGGAAAAGTTCGAGATCCGTCTCGATGTGCTCAGGTGTGAAAGCGATCCAATTGACCACTGCATCGAATGTCATTTCTCCCAGCGCTCTTTTGGCTGAGTTTTTATCGCGAATATCACACTGTAAAAGGTGAGCCGCATCCGGCACTGGTCGACGTGTCTTACCACGATTCAACAGGAAAATATCGATACCGCGATCTACGGCCAGTTGAGTGCAGGCAGAGCTGATTATCCCTGTACCGCCGATGAAGAGAATCCTCATGAGGATTTCTCACTTGAGAGAGGAATAACGTTGAGAAAAGGGGACGGTCCCCATTTTGTGCTAAAGCATCTCTGAAACATCCGGATATTTAAGTCCTGTGCCGGTATTAAAAAGCACAACTCGCTCCTCCGATGAAATCCACCCTTCCTTTCGTAAGATCTCAAGGGCTGCAAGGGTGGCGCCTCCTTCCGGGCAGGCGAAGATCCCTTCAAGACTGGACATGCGCATTTGAGCTTCGACCAACGCTCTATCGGAAACTGCGAGAGCTGTACCGTTGCTTTCACGAAGAATTCGGAGTATTAAAAAATCTCCCAAGGCTAAGGGCACGCGGAGACCAGCTGCGACAGTGCGGGCATTTTCCCAGGGTTCCGCATATTCTTCCCCGGCATGAAATGCACGGGGAATAGGAGCACACCCTTCGGCTTGCACAGCGACCATACGGGGCCGGTGAGAGTCAATCCAACTCAACTGCTCAAGTTCATGAAATGCTTTCCACATACCGATAAGCCCTGTGCCTCCCCCTGTAGGATAAATGATCACATCAGGAAGTTGCCAATTGAGCTGTTCGGCCAATTCATATCCCATCGTCTTTTTGCCTTCTATGCGATAGGGTTCCTTGAGTGTCGACAGTGAAAACCAGTTGTTCTGCTCGGCTTTTTCCTTCGCCTCAAGACCGCAATCCGTAATATTACCGTCCACAAGTGTGACAGACGCACCAAGAGCTCGGCACTCCTGCAGAAAGGAGGACGGTACATCCTTCGGCATGAAAACGTGAGCTTTCATTCCAGCTCTGGCGGCATATGCGGACATGGCTCCCGCAGCATTGCCTGCTGAAGGTATAATGATCTCCATGACTCCCAGTTCCAAGGCTCGAGCGATAGCCACACACAGCCCTCTCGCTTTAAAGGAACCCGTGGGATTAAGACCTTCGTCTTTAATGAAAATATGTGGCATTTCCAGAGTTTTACAAAGCCGTTGTGCATGGAGAAGAGGTGTATATCCTTCACCCAATCGGATTGCCATGTTTGCATCTCGTAGTGGAAGTACTTCACGATAACGCCACATATCCGGCTCTCGGGTTTGAAGCGACTCACGATCCCACGTTTTCTTCACAGCTTCAAAATCGTACCGGACCAGGAGCGGGCGCTGGCAATCAGGGCAGAGAGTATGGAGCTCATCAGCATCGTAATGTCTACCGCAGAGCGAGCATTCCAAATGTGTCATATTACTCATTCAGGAATTCCTTTGAACCGGGACAAGTCCCCCTTTTCCAAAGGGGGGATTTAGGGAAATTTATAATCTACAATGTTGTGGCATCTTTTCAACGAAATTTATCCTCGTTTTGACCAGAAATCGAATGACCGCCCCGGGACGAAGATATCGATGCCGGATGACGGCTGGTCTAACGGATTTGTGACGACATGCGGTTCGCCGCCGGGTATATATGCCGCATCACCCTCGGCAAGTTCTTGCTCCCCGTCAACGTCCGTCATAATTTTAAGCTTGCCGTCGAGGACAACAAGGATCTGTGCGTTTGGATGCTCGTGGCGAGGCGAAGCATGTTTCGGAGGTTTCACAAAGTGCTCGACGGATATGTCTTCCTTGCTGCAAAGACTCACTCGCTTCCAGTCCTTCTCCGGCTCATAACTCTCGGCTTCATGAAAATGGGTAACGATCATACGTTTGTCTCCAAGATCAAGGTTCATTGGTAATTGAATTACAAAGTACATACTGTATCATTCTGCTTAATTTAATATTTTTTCCTCGAAAACCATGGGAAAAATCGCTGGAGAGTTAAAGTGTGGTTGTACTTCATCCAAAAATATAATATAAATATGAGTACTTCGAAAGACCAAGAACAGTGGTGAGAGGATCAAGATCCGGAATTTGCCCCTGATACCCAAGGATTTTAAGTTTTGTTTGACAAAGGGGAAATCTGTATTACATTTTATGAGCTCGAAATAAGAAATGGCAATTTCTCGATGCCGTTTATATGGAGTTGTATTAAGTAATGAAGTGGGGAATGTGCCGTGTGGGAGATTTAAAAGGGAAGGGTTCTTTCAAATGAGAAATGAACATCCAAAGTATGATGTACTCATCGTCGGGGGAGGTCCGATTGGGCTCGCCTGTGGAATAGAAGCTCAAAAAAGATGCCTGTCTCACATCATCGTTGAAAAAGGCTGTCTGGTGAATTCAATTTTTCATTACCCGACGAACATGACGTTCTTTTCCACTTCCGACAGGCTGGAAATAGGGGAGGTCCCGTTTATCTCGCATGGGGACAAGCCGACCCGGCGCGAGGCATTGGAGTATTACCGGCGAGTGACAGGTTCCTGGAAATTGAATATTAGAACATACGAGCGAGTCATCGATGTAAAGGGGGAGGTCGGAAATTTTGAGGTCGTCTCTGAAAAAGGCGGATATTTCTCCAAGGCTGTAATTGTTGCCACCGGGTATTACGATCGTCCCAACCTGCTCAATATTCCGGGTGAAGAATTATCGAAAGTCCGGCACTATTATGACGAACCGCATCCCTATGCGTATCGAAAGGTTGCCGTTGTCGGGGCGTCCAATTCGGCAGTGGATGTTGCCCTGGAATTGTATCGTGTCGGGGCTGAGGTTACATTGATTGTTCGGGAATCGAAACTGTGGGAGGGGATAAAATATTGGGTGAAACCGGACATTGAAAACCGTATCAAAGAAGGGTCGATAAAAGCATATTTTGATTCGAATGTAACTCGCATTTCTGAAAGTGAAATCGAAGTGAAAACAACTGACGGAACAGTTACGTTGGAAAACGATTATGTCATGGCGATGACCGGATACCACGCCGATTTTGATTTTTTGTCGCGTATCGGAATTCATTTAGCCGATGATGGATATTTCACACCAGCGTGTGATTTGGAAACCTTTGAAAGCAACAGGAGTGGAATTTTTCTGGCCGGGGTTGTTTGTGGGGGAATGGAGACTTCCAAATTATTCATAGAGAATTCTCGAGAGCATGCCGTAAAAATCTTCGACTATATTGATATCATTTTGAAGTGAGAGATATGAATTAAATTTACTTCTGGGCGGTTGATGTATGATCATGAACGATACGCCAGCCATCGTTCGTTTGTTGAAATATCAGCGTGAACAGTCCCCACGGATGTTCGTTTTCTTTCTGCAGCTCCCATTTTCCAAAAACGAGAGCCGCATCTCCCGAAATGACAGAAACATCGATATTCGAAAATTGTAACGTTCCCATCGTCTCCTTATTTGGATACCCGTTTTTATAACGCTCCAGTGTATTTTCCCATCCATAGGAAACCTTCCCGCCTGAGGCAAACCGTAATGAATCGGAGCGGTCATATCCGGCCATGTATTGTTCGATATCACCATCATTCCAATATCTCATCTGCTCATTGAGAACGGCCATGATCTTCTTTTCAATGTTTTCTTTGTCTATCGTGGTCTTTTGTTGGCATGAAAAAAAGAGGAGGACTAATAGTAAAGCTGAGAGTGTATAGAATAATTTCATAGGTTTTTATCCATGAATATTTCAGGTGCATCATCCATAATGACCTACATAAAGCAAATCCAGATTTTAAAGTATGCGACACTCAAAGTTTAAGTACTTGTCGTCGCAGCCGCGATGGCGGGTATGATACAGGCCACAGTGACGGCTGCCTGCATGGCCTCTATAGCCTCTTTTGCGGCTTTGCCCGTCATCTCACCATTAATGACCTGTTTGATCCGCGCTTTGCGACGCTTCAATTCCTTCTTATCGAAGGCATTCTTCAGGAGACCGGCATTGTGCGCCAGGGAAAGGAGAACGGCTGTTCGTGGATCGACATCCTCGGTGTCAGAAAAGATTGCCTCACGCAGCCGGTCAATTACCCTTTTTTCAGGTCCCGGATCGACTTCAGGATAGATCTTTCTGGTGAAGATCAAAAGAACCTTATCCTCGTCGGTCCGGAGAATACCGCGCTTGCACAACTGCTCAGCCAAACGATGTTTCAGGTTCTTCACACCGGCGAACCGAGAGATCCATGTCTGAAGCGAGGCACGTCGTTTTGCGCGACCGATCTTTCCCAGGCAATCATCAAGTAAAGGTTCGCCGATCAGTGTGGAATCGACAAGGTTGACGAGTTTTTTCTTCTTCGATTCATCGACACCGATGCGGTTATTCAACAACAGCTCCGCCACAATAGCACCGCTCACAGCATATTGGTACATACTGCCCGAGGCAATAGTACCTTCCTCGTCCCGCAGAGCCAAGAGAATAATTTCTTCGTGTAAAAAGAGCGTGTTCTGAGTCGCCATCTTGAAGGCCTCCTGCCGATGATAAGGGAACAGTTCCCTTTTTGTTCTTGAGAAATTTCGTAGCTAATATCCTGCCGCCTGTCCATCCTTTCTCGATTCGGACGCGCCGTAGTATACGTCATTATCCGCGTCATAGAGGATCGCTTGGTATCCCCCGAAGGAGCCCACGTTCCAACCGACTTCGTGGCCCATCTTCACCAGCTCGCGGACTGTCTCGTAATCGAACCCGGTCTCCAGGTAGACCATCCCGCCGTCGGTCATCACCTCACCTGTCGGCTGCGACGAGCCACGGTGCAGGATCCGCGGCGCGTCTCCGACCTCCTGAAGGTTCATCCCAAAATCGACGAGGTTCACCACAATCTGCACGTGGGCCTGAGGCTGCGTGGCACCACCCATTACCCCGAAGCTCACCCATGGCTTATCATCCCGGGTAATAAAGGCGGGGATGATGGTATGAAAAGGGCGCTTGCTCGGTGCATATGCGTTGAACTCGCCCTCCTTAAGATTGAAGAGCATGCCCCGGTTCTGCAGGCTGAATCCCAGACCGTCTGGGCACATCCCAGAGCCCATACCCCAGTAATTGCTCTGAATCAGAGAGACCATGTTGCGATCCTTGTCGGCTACGGTCAGGTAGATCGTGTCGCCCTCGTGAAGAGCGGGATTGCCGGCCTCGTAAGCGCGACCGGCGCGCTTGGGATCGATCAATTTCCGCCGATTTTCAGCGTATGGTTTGGAAATCAATGCCTCGACCGGAATTGTGTTATACGCAGGATCGGCGTAGAACTTCGCCCGGTCCTCGAAGGCCAGTTTCTTCGCTTCGACGAATCGATGGATATAGTCGATGCTCCCAAATCCCATACCGGTGATGTCGAAACCTTCAAGAATATTGAGGATTTGCAACGCGGCGATACCCTGGCCGTTGGGCGGCAGCTCCCACACACGAAAGCCGCGGTACGTCGTCGAGACCGGCTCAACCCACTCGCTCTCATGTGCGGCAAGATCCTCATAGGATAGAAAACCTCCGTGGTGCTGCATGAATTCAGCGATGGTACGAGCGATCTCACCGCGGTAGAAGGCATCGCGTCCGTCCTGAGCGATCTTCTCCAGTGTATTGGCGAGCTGCGAGTTGTGCCACATTTCACCCTTGCGCGGCGCGCGGCCGTCAATCGAAAACGTCTCAGGAAAACCCGGATACTCCTGGCGAGCCTGCAATCCGAGTTCCCAGTTATAAGCGATCAACTCGCTGACAGGAAATCCCCGTCGGGCATACCGGATGGCCGGTGCCAGCACCTCTTTCAGGGGCAAATTACCGAACCGCTCGTGCAGTGCGTACCAGCCGTCGACGCAGCCTGGGACTGTTACGGGTAAAGGACCCAAGGGTGGTATGTACTCCAGGTCGCGTTTCCTGAGCTCAGCCAACGTTAGAGACTGGGGCGACCGACCACTGGCGTTCAAGCCATACAGCTTCTGCGTTTCGGCGCCCCAGATGATGGCGAACAGATCGCCGCCGATACCGCAGCCCGTCGGTTCCATGAGGCACAGGCAGGCGTTGGCCGCAATGGCCGCGTCCACGGCGTTCCCCCCGGCCTTGAGGATATCCAGGGCGACCCCTGTGGCCAGCGGTTGGCTTGTGGCCGCCATGCCGTGCCGGGCGATCACCTCCGACCGGGTGGCGAACGACTTCCCGGTAATACGATCAGCCCCCAGGGCGTCCATTGAGAACAGAAGATTCGTAATTATCAGGAGTAAAAAGGGTTTTAACAGGATACTCTTCTCGGTTCTCATTGCGGTTTCCCCTTGCTGAGATATTTTTTAGTGGATTGCAATATCCGTAATGCACAGAAATCGTTTATTAATGAGTATGGTGTCCCCCTATTTCCTCTGTTTCACTGCCTCAGGCTCAGGCTCACTTTTCCTTTTTTCGGATCTACTGCGATGACAAGGATTTGGGGGAGATACTGGTTGACCGACAGAATTTCCAGAGGGTGGGAAATCCGTGTACTACTCAGTTGGGAAATATGGATGAGCCCGTCGTTTTTCAGGCCGATATCCACGAATGCACCAAAGTCCACGATGCTCCTTACCACGCCGGAAACGATGCTGCCCTCTTTCAGCATCGAGATATCGGTCACGTCATCGCGGAAAGGAATCTCCGGCAGCTCCTGCCGCGGGTCGAAGCCGGGCTTTTGCAGTTCCTTGATAATATCTTCCAGGGTTTCCGGTCCAATTCCAAGCTCCGCGGCAATCCTCTCCGTTTCCTCCTGCCCTATCGCATGGACATCGTAGTGCTTGAGGAGTTTCCGGGCGGCATCGTAACTTTCGGGGTGAACCCCGGTGTTGTCCAAAATACTTTCACCGTTTCGTATGCGCAAGAACCCGGCGCATTGCTCAAAAGCTTTCGCTCCCAGGCCTTTTACATTCAATAGGGCCATTTTGCTCATGAAGGGGCCGTTTTTCTCTCGGTGTGCTACAATGCTCTTGGCCATTTTCGGGCCGATCCCGGCTACATAGGCAAGCAGGGAAGCCGAGGCACTGTTCACGTCCACCCCCACCCGGTTCACCAAGTCTTCCGTGGTTTCGTGGAGTTTCCGTTCCAACAGTTTCTGGTCCACGTCGTGCTGATATTGCCCGATGCCTAAGGACTTGGGATCGATCTTGACTAGGGCGGCCATAGGATCGCGAAGCCGCTGGGCGATGGAGATGGCCCCCCGGACGGTCACGTCCAGGTCCGGATACTCCTCCTGGCCCACTTTGGAGGCGGAGTAGACCGACGCTCCTGCCTCGGAGACCACCGTGTATTTCAGGCGGCGTCCGTCCTCTCTGTTCAGCCGGGCGAAGAATTCCTGGGTCTCCCGGGAGGCCGTACCGTTGCCGATGGCCACGCCGTTGACGTTGTACTTTTCTACGAGTTCCAGTACCCGTTTTTTGGAGCCTTCGTAGTCGTTTTGGGGGGAGGTGGGGAAGATGACGCCGTGATCCAAGAATTTTCCGTTTTCGTCGATGACCGCCAGTTTGCAGCCGGTCCGGTAGGCCGGATCGACTCCCATGATGACCCTGCCCGTCACCGGCGGTGTCATCAGAAGCTGAACAAGATTTTTACCGAACAAGGCGATGGCCTGCCGGTCCGCCCGCTCTTTCAAATCCCTGTGCATCTCCCGTTCGAGAGACGGGAGCAGCAAACGTTTCAGTCCATCTTGGTATGCCGCAAAAAGCAGCTCGTTTGAGCTCCTGGCGTTTTTCGGTATTTTAAACTTTCGAATATTTTCCTCGATACGCTCCGAGTTCAGGTCGATTTTGACGGAAAGCTGTTTTTCCCGCGCTCCACGTGTAATGGCCAGATAGCGGTGTGAGGGGATATGGGCGATCCTTTCACTGTGCTCCTCGTAGTGAGTATACCCCCCCTTGGAATCGAACTCCTTGCCCGGTTTCACCTCCAGAACCCCACTGCGCTGGGCCTGTCTCCGAAGAATCTCACGCTCTTTGGCGTCGTCGCTGTAGCGCTCCGCTACAATGTCCTGAGCCCCCTGGATGGCTTCATCCACGGAAACTACTTCATCATTTACGAATCCCTTCGCCCTGTCCTGAAAGGTTTCAAGGGTCAGCGCGGCGCTTTGCAGGAGGTCCGCCAGAGGCTCCAAACCCTTGGCCATGGCCAGCCCCGCCCGGGTGTTCTTTTTCTCTTTGTAAGGTCGGTAAAGATCCTCAAGCTCGGTAAGTGTCGTCGCCTCTTCGATGCTCTTTTGTATCTTCTCGTCCAAACGACCCCGCTCCTCGATAAGCCGGAGGATCTCCGCTTTTCTCTCCAAGAGTTTTTTGGAATAGGAGTATATCTCATCGAATTCCCGAAGCTGCTCGTCGCTCGCCCCTCCGGTCATCTCCTTCCGGTATCTGGCGATAAAAGGAATGGTCGCTCCTTCTTCGAGCAGGCTCAGGATGTTACCCACATGTTCGGGCTTGAGATTGGTTTTTTGGGTTAATAAGGGTATCAAGTTGTTCATCGGTCAACTGTCAATGTTATGGGAATGACAACAACATGAAAAGAGAAGGAGAAACAATAAGCATGTTCCTTTTAAGACACTCGAGATCCGAACGCAAATCAGTGAAAAGCATATCTTCTATATTAAAATCCATCATCTTTGATTTCCTTGTCTATTATTTCACCGTACTTTTGGACCGCATGGCGTATCTCTGAGGCCTTACCGATCAGGACAAACTGCAAGTTGTCCGAGGGGAAATAGTCATCGATAACCTGTCTCGCTTTTTCTAGAGTCATCTCATCGACATTCTTTTGAAAGTCATTGATAAAAGATTCGTCAAAATCGTATACAAACATGGATGTTAACAGTGAAGCCAGGCTTCCTGCCGTCTCGTATCTCGGTGGGTATTGACCCTTGATGTAGTTTTTGGCAGATATCAGGGTCTCTTCGTCAAGGCCTTGGGTGTGCAATCGGTCCAATATCTCCAGCGTTACGTCGATGGCTTCAATGGTTGTCTCTGTCGGGGTGAAACTGCTGATTTGAAAGGTGCCAGTGTCTTTGAGTTCGTTGAAATAACTGTAGACGCCGTAGGTCAATCCTCTATTGATGCGCAGCTCGTCGTTGAGCCATGAAGTAAATCTTCCGCCTAAGACGGTGTTGACGACCTGGACCGGTACGTAATCCGGATTACTGCGTTTGATCCCGAAACTGCCGATCATAAACCTTGTCTCCGTGGCATCTTCCTTGTTTACGAGAAGAAGCCTGTTCGTGCGAATAGATGATATCGGTTCATGCTGTATTGAAAAGGTCATCCCTTTTCCCTTCCAATTCCGAAAGAGTCTAGTGATATCTTCCTTCATTTTGGACGTCTCAAAGTCACCCACGATGGCTATGGCGGAACCTCCGGGATTGTAATGTGCCGCATAGAAATTATTTACATCCTTTACCGAGATATCGGATACGCTCCCTATGATGCCGGAGGTCGGATTTCCATAGGGGTGGTCTTGAAACAGAAATTTGTCATAATAGGAACCAATGACTTTAGAGGGCTTTTCCTTTGCCTGTTCCAGTTCGACCAGGAGCCGTTTTTTTCTTTTCAGGAACTCTTCCTCATCAAAGGTCGGAAGCATCACGATGTCTTTCAATATCGGGAAAACCGTTTCCTGGTCCGTATTGACGAAGGACAGGGAAAGTTTTGCAAATTCTTTGGAAGATGACGTTTCATAAGAAGCGCCGATAAAGTCCAGACTCTCTTCGATCTGCTTTTTAGTATAGTTCTGCGTGCCGAACAATAATCCCTCGGCAGTTAGAAAAGAAAGCCCGTAGGTCTCACCGTCATTGACAACACCGGCGGGGAAGACAAAGGAGACATAGATCAGCGGGACCTCATGCTGTTCCATCAGATAGACCGTCAGTCCGTTGTCCATGACAAATTTTTCAAAATCGGGCAGACGGAAGGGGCTTCCTGCTTCCGATGCCCGGCAAAAAGATCCTGTCATATCCATCATCAAACAGAACAGAATGAATGTCAGCAGTGTGAAACCAGGACGCTTCATCTTATCCCTCCTCTCCTTTCTTCAAGATGCCTACAGTGCGATTGGATTTTTTCAGGTATTTTGCAGCGACCTCTTTAATATCTTCCGCAGTTACGCTCTTATAGTCTTCGGGAGCAGTGAATAGCTTCTTAAAATCTCCGAAAAAGAGTTCGTAGGTTCCGATCGTGTTCGCTTTGCCGTTGATTTTCTCCATCTCGTGATAGAAATCGACCAGCTTGCGGTTTTTCACTTTTTGCAGTTCCTGCTCGGTTATACC
>CP070758.1:168997-177261 GCA_020348925.1 Gemmatimonadota bacterium
ACGGATGAAGATAAGCTCACGGCTTTTTTTGGATTTTGGTTGTCAAGCCTCAGTATTGCCTCTCTTTGCATCCAGCTCTTCCTAACCGGCCGCATATTGAGAGTGTTTGGTGTCATGGCGTCTCTGTCCTTTCTGCCTGTGGGAATTTTCATAGGTGCTGTGGGGATTTTGTTTCAACCGGCATTGTGGTCCGCAGTCTTCATCAAGGTGAGTGACGGCAGCTTCAAACATTCCATCTACAAAGCCGGTCTTGAGCTTCTCTATGTCCCAATTTCCAGCAAAGTGAAAAATCGCGTGAAATCTTTTATAGATATATTTATCGACAGTGCAGCAACCGGTATCGGCGGAATATTGTTAATCGCTTTTACTGCGTATCTGGGATTGCAGGTACAATACATCAGCTTCATTGTTATTGGATTCATTACTTTTTGGATGTATCTCATCATGAGGGTTCGGCGAGAATATGTCCATTCATTCCGGCAAGCTTTGGAAAAGCGATCTATAGATTTGGATGTCCAAATGGTGAATGTCAAAGATGCTTCAGTCGTTGAAAGTCTTGTCAAAGTTTTGGATGGTCAGAATGAACGGCAAATATTATATGCACTGCATATCGTTGAGAACGTGAAGAACGAAGAGTTCATTCCGTATTTCAGAAAGCTCCTTCATTCGCCTTCGGCTGAGATTAAAGTTCAAGTCTTGAGAATACTGAACAAATATGAAGGTGTTGACTTCTCGACTGAAATTGAACAATTACTTCAAGATGAAAGTTTCGAGGTCAAAGTGCAAGCTCTGTGCTATATGTTACACTATTCTCAAAATGGAAGAGAGACATTATTCCGTTTGCTCAATGATTCCGATCATCACGTTCGCAGTGCGGCTTTTCTGTGTATAGCATATGAATATCGTGATAATAAAGAATTTCGAGAGCGCATTGATGCCAAGCAGGTCTTCGAGCAATTTGTTGATCAGTGTTATCGTATGGATTTGAATGAGAATGAGTTTCTTTTTGCGAAAAAAAATATGGCAGAGGTGATTGGAACACTCAAGATCCCCGATCTCTATCCTTTTTTAACGAATTTGCTGAATGACAATTCTCAAGAAGTGAAACGTGCCGCAATGAGAAGTGCTGGATTCACTCGGAACCTTGAGTTTGTACCTGTTTTGATCAAACATCTGAAAGAGAAACATGTGCGTCTCCATGCACGAGATGCACTGAAAGAGTATGGTGAAGAAATCGTAGACATTTTAGCCCGACATTTTGAAGATCAATCCGAGGACAAGAGAATTCGAATCGAAATTATCAGGCTGTTGGCATCCATAGGTTCCCAGAAGTCGGTCCATGTCCTTGATAACCACCTTGGACACAGTGACCTGCATGTACGATACGAAACCGTAAAAGCGTTGAACAAATTAAAGGTTCGATTTTCAAATCTTAAATTGGACAATCAATCTCTGCACTCACGCATCATAGATGAGGTAAAGTATTATAACTGGATGGTAGGGTTATTACCACAACAAAAAGCATTTTCTACAGTTGAGGGAGGGGATAAATCTTCAGATGAATATCCTGACGGTTTCCATCTGGCACGAAATTTGTTAATGAATGCTCTCATTGAAAAGCTTGATGTGTATTTGAAATTGATTTTTAGGCTACTGGGTTTGCGATACTCTTCGAAGGAAATATATAACGCATATCTCGGAGTCGTCAGCAACAAGTCGGATCTGCGGGCAAATGCTGTTGAATTTTTAGACAATATTCTTGATGCAGACTTCAAAAGGTTAATCATTCCGATTATTGAGGAAACAGCTCCGAACCTGTTGATCCAGAAAACAAGACACATCCATGATTTTAATCTTGAAATAGAGCAGAAAAGCATTCAATTTCTTTTAAAAGGTGAAGATAACTGGCTCAAGGTGTGCGCCTTATATTATATTGCAGAAATGAAGAACGATACGTATCGGGACAAGGTTCTGAAACTTGAAGATGATACGGATTCTCTTGTCAAGGAGACGGCTCAATATTATCTTGAGAGAATTGACACTCCTGCATAGCGTGACACATGGGAGTGAGTTCTTTATCAAGATGCGAAATGAAACGATATCGAAAAGAGATGGAGAAGTCTCATGCTGACGACTGTTGAAAGAGTCATCTTCTTACAGGAAATTGATATTTTTGAATATACCTCTACGGAAGATCTTGCCCATATCGCGGCAATTACAGACGAAATTGAAATTGGACCGGATCAGGTTATATATAGAGAAGGCGACCCTCCGGACGCAATGTATATTGTTATTGAGGGGAGAGTCAGTCTGACCAGAGAGGGTCAGGGAGTGATCGAAAATGCGAAGCACAAAGATTATTTCGGTACCTGGGCCCTGTTCGATGATGAGCTCAGAAAATTCACCGCTGTCACCCTGGAACAGAGCCGACTTCTCAAGATTGAGAAGGAGGATTTTATTGATTTGATTGCAGACCATGTTCAAATTACGCAAGGGATTCTCAAGGCGATGGCAAAGAGGCAGCGTCGCTTGATAGAAATAGTAGCAAAACGATATCCACAGAAGACGTAGGACAAAACACATCATTAGTATTCTGGATATGGGAGCTGGATGATTATAATACCGATGACTCTCCACAAAAATGGATCGAAATAATCTTGCAACCTTATTCTTTTTTAACTATTTTATATAATTAATCTTATGTATGTAAGACATTCTTAGGAGAACAACATGGCAGATCAAGGTACAGACGAAACAATCGTAATCGTTGACGATGAGGAGATGGTTCTCACCAGCCTCAACTCTTTCTTGTCTTTAGAAACAGAATATCATGTACGAAATTTCACCTCCGCAAGAGACGCCTTGGAATATGTGACGAACAATAATGTTGATTTGGTCGTGTCCGATTATCTTATGCCTGAAATGGACGGCATCTCCTTTTTAGCCGAGGTTAAAAAGGTAAAACCGGAAGTCCCGAGGATTATTCTTACCGGATATGCCGACAAAGAAAACGCCATAAAGGCGATCAATGAAGTGGGGCTCTTTCAATACATTGAAAAACCGTGGGAAAATGACGATCTTCTCATCATTTTCCGGAACGGTCTGGAGAAACAACGATTGATGAAACGGCTTCAGAGTAAGATCGAAGAAATTAACAGTGCCTACGGTGAGCTTCAGAATCTCCAGCGAGAAATCGTAAAGACGTTTGTCTAATTCTGTAAAGCCATTAGATTACACAATAAAACACATAACCTGGATTATTCGTAAAATCAAAGCAAGCTTAACGCAGAATAAATATATTTAAAAAGCTAGAATGAGCACAGGTTTTAGACTTTGTTCCATGCCATCTTCCGTAATGAGAAACTCTGTCATTCCGGGTTAATCCCGGAATCTCCCCAATAGAGAATATGTAACACCAATTGAGGAGATTCCAACACTCCTGCCGGAATGACAATTCATCAATAGGACAGGATAAATATCTCACCACGAAACGATGTTGGGTTCATGATCACGCCCCTTTTCCGCGGCATCCTCTCAAGCGGCGGGCGTTCACTTCCACTCGTCAGGAATATCGACAACGAGGGCGAAAGGGGGATCCTTCGGCCATTGATCGTAGATAACGATTAAGCGGTCACCTTCTTCAAGCCAATCAAGCCCCTCCCAGTTTATATTTTCCCATTTTTTTTCTTCGAGTAATGCTGTGACTGTTGCCATATGTTTGATCGTCTCGTGGCTCAAATGCGGAGGGATTTTTTCGTTGAATTTTTTTAGGGCCTCTCTTCCGATAGCGTTTAGATGCAAAGGATCACCGACAGGGTTGCCTTCAAGAGTGAACCGCTGCAGGATTTTTGTCTTAAATTCTTTGGAGATGGTCGTATTGTCGGGAGGTGAGTTTTCCGACGATAAAAGAACAATAAATCCTTCCTCAAAGTGTCCCTTCTTTGTATCCCTGGACCAGCTGTGCCAGACCAGGTCAGTGCCGCGAAACCGTTGAGCCCCTGGTGGGTCGCCGGTAGGCTCGGGTACATTGAGAGGTATGTAGTGCGCGGGATCTTCAATGCATTCTGCTGCATCGCCTCTCTGTAATTCATGGACAATGATGATGGGTCTCAACGGGAGTCTTCCCGCTGGTTCGCGGAGGTCCACCGGTACGAGTTCGTATATAGGATACCCGCCCTCCCAGAGTACGGCAATTTTTGAAGTCCCGTCATCAAGCGGCTTGACAGCGAGCCCCTCCAGGCCTCGGTTCCCGAATTCGGTCACGGTTTTATCATATTCGGCGAGAACCGAAAAGTGGTCGCTTTTAAGATTTTTCTGTGCTATGAGGCAGTGCAATTGTTCGGACAGTACTGCTATCCGACCGTCCGCCAAAACGTCGATACTTTCAAGATCCATGGCTAACGCCGCCCCGTGCATGGGTATTTCTTTTACTTTCACAGGATCGATCGGAATGATGGGTCCTATTTGGCCGTTGAGTGGAAATTCAAAATACATGCCATCGGCATCGTCTCCGACAATGAGGAGTTTGTCATCGACCCTTGTGATACCGGAGGCTTCTCGGATCACGATGCTCTGTTTCTGTTCAGGAACCTTCGTACAAGTAAAGAGGGTGACTGTGGCAGAGAGGAGAAGTATCAGGTATTTTGTTGAAAAAGATCCTGTCATGCGGGTAAAATAAAATGAAAATATATGAATGCCAAATTTTTTGTTTTAGGACGGAGTATGTTTTGTTTCTTTCGAAGTGCTTACAATTGGTTTTGCAATTAGAAGAGGTGATGAATCCCCGCACCCCATCGAAATTTTAACGGCTAACCATACGATCGACACCGGATAGATGTCCCACGCGCTACAATTCATAGTCCCCAAAATAAAAAGGCCACTTCTCATCTGGAGTAAGGGAGTGACCTATGACAATAAAGTTTCAGGGTGTATCCTATTTCAGGAGAACCATGCGTTTCGTCGCTGTGAACTGACCGGCCTTCAATCGATAGAAGTAGATACCACTGGAAAGCTCGCGGCCAGCATCGTCCCGCGCATCCCAGGTGACAGTGTAGTAGCCTGCTTCCCTCTCTCTGTCTATTAATGTTTTTACTTCCTCACCGAGGATATTATGGATCGTTAACGTTACTCTCGCGGGGATTAATAATCCATAGTGGATCGCTGTCGACGTGTTAAAGGGGTTTGGAAAGTTTTGGGACAGTTCATATTCAAAAGGCACCGGGTTCATCTGTAAATTATTTATTTGAAAGAAATCCGATTTTCCCACTGCCAGTCGTAACTGCTTTTTGAGTTTTTTACTGAATGTAGGAAAACTGTACGTTTGATTTTGTCGAAGGTTTTGCGAAATATTGAGATCATCATCAAGCAAGTAGACTTCAAATTCATCCGGGACAGATTCCACACCTTGAACAGTAATTTTGGTCGTTGAATTCAAAACATTCGTTTCGACAACGAAATCCCAAATTTGCCCGTCTATGAAAGGCGGTCTGAAGTCAGTGGTGTAATTGTCGGGATATTTCTGCCAATCGTGATGAGGAAAATAAGATGAAACATACTTTCCAATAACTGGCGGAGGTTCAGGGTGATCCAATTTATCCCAGACCATGGTTGCCGCCTGATGTGTCCCGATCACATTATACTCATCTGAAAGGTGTTCAGTATGTGTTATCACTCGTATTTTCCAGCCATCAGTGGGATTCTGAGATCGTGAGACAAATTTTACTAAGCCACTTGCAGCAATTGGTGGTATTTTCAGAGTAACACTTTCTGAGTTTGGATTTTTAATAAAATAGCCTTTACCTGGTTCGAGAAATCCGACAGAATCCCAATCCGTGCTGTAACCGTAAATAATATTGATCCCTTATGGGGAACCGGAGGTGTTGAAGATGTCTTCGGTAAGAACTGTAAAAGCAAAAGGATGGCCAATCTGATTCCAACCCTGATCAAGATCGATACTGAATGTATCCGGTTTGAAAGATTGTCCTGCACCACTATAAAATTTATCCTTTACAGCGGCAAGCCAGAAAGATCGACCCTGCGAAAAATCACCTATTTTTACTTTGGTAAATTCACCGTAGTCTTCATCTTCAGTTAACCACATCCATAATCGCCATTTATGTGGATCATAAGGGCCTAAGTCATCTAAAACAGCGCTAATTTGAGTGTCATCTAATTTGTATGGAATTGAAATCATCTGGTAAATATCTTTGCCTGGTGTCGAGCTAAGGATTTCATGATGAAGGCTGTCGAGGATTACGGGCAGATATTGTGGGTTTTCATCAGTGTAATAAACACGGATATTTGAATCAGGAGATGTATCCTTTGATCTTATAAAGAATTCTAATCCGCGCTCGTTTATCGCAAAATCATCACCCTCACGCGCTTGTATAGTCGCATTATATTCATTTTGAACCCCTGAAGATATTAATTTCTGACTGCGGTAGGTCGTATCGCCACCCATACGATATAAGAGATGATTGATAGTCGGATTATTATCAGTTATTGTGGCCGTTATAAGTAAATCTTGCCCCTTAATCGGCTCAATACTGTTCACATCAACCATAATCACAGGTGCGTCCGGATCAAAGGCAATTGTAAAAGGACCCGAGATATCCCCCGGTCCGTCGCCATCGGTTTCAAAAATTCGTATTTGGCATTTGTTGCTTTGAATGACACGTTCAACCTCCCATTCGTACTGTTCGTCTGATGCTGTAACATTATCTCCAATTATGACTGAATCTGGAGTCAAATTGATTTTTAACCAAAGGCTCACTGTTGTGACATTGGATTCCTGCCATCTGATAGTGAATATCTCTCCACCGATTAACGTGTCACCTGCCATTGGAGCTGTTATATTCAAACTCTTTTTAAAAATTTTAAAAGGTTCCGAGATCGTTTCAACCTGAGGTTTCGTGGTGGAACGGATTCTTAAGCGGCAGTCGGTTGAAGTTGTTGAAGGTACGATCCAGTTATAGCTCCCAGGATATGCCTGCAATCCTTCTTTTACTAAAATCCAATTATTACCACCGCTCAGAGAGTAATGAATATCAACGAAACTATTGAAAGTGGTTTCAAAGGAAACAACTATAGTATCTCCAATTTCAAATCTTTCATTTGATGCAATACTATCCTCACTAAATTGAATAGTGCCTTCAGAATAGTAGTTCGCGCCGTTCTCGCCAACAATCCAGTAATTTTCTGTATCGATCATGGCAGCATCATTGAAACTACTTGTAAAGCCACTTTCGGCAATCCATGTATTTCCACCATTAGATGTTAAAATCACAGTGCCATTTTCACCGACCGCAATTAAGTGAAGAGGATCTATTCCTGTAATTGCGTTCAATCTTTCTGTAGTTGGAGACGATTGGCTAAACCAACTGCTGCCGCCATCCGTCGTTGCTATAATTGTACCTGATTGGCCTACTGCCCAACCATAGTCAGGATTGGCAAAATACAATCCGTATAGTCTTACTGTAATACCAGAAGAAAGTTGCTCTGACCAGGAAAAACCTCCGTTGGTGGTGCGAATAATAACACCGGAATTACCAACAATCCAACCTCTATTTTGATCAATAAAAGTGATATCTCTATATGCCGAACCAATAGTACTATTCTGAAAATTCAGAACTACTCCACTATTTGATGAATGAAGGATCGTTCTACTAAATCCAGAAATCCAAAGTAAATGAATATTTTGATTACTTCCACTAATAGTTGAGATACCACATAGATATAAAGCAGTAGGAGAATTTAATTGGTTCCAGGTTCCCTGTTGATTTCTCTTATAGACACTTCCATTGGTGCCAACACACCAACCGTCTGCTGCGGATACAAAGCTAACATCATTAAAGTTTTCCGAAACTGGAAGCCCCTTTTCTGCTTCCCAATGATACCCTGCACTTGTGAGATGGTAAACAATCCCTTTGTCTCCGACAACCCATCCTTCTTGACTATTTAGCAAAAATATCCCACCTAGCGACTGAGAAAGCGTATCATTTTGAGTAAACCATTGGGCTTTTCCACTGGCTACAATTATCAACAAAAACATAGCGATTTTGATTTTCATAACTGCATCCCATTTTATTAAAAATGCAATAATAAACCAGCTCTATATTGTAAAAACTGATAGTCTTTGTCTGAAAATAGTAGATGATAAGCACCTGAAATTTCTAAAGAAATATTAGGTAAAACATTGTAAGTTATACCTAACCCTCCTGTGGCGCCAAACTTGTTATCAAGAGCTTCAAAAATATAATATCCTG
>CP070758.1:177361-196671 GCA_020348925.1 Gemmatimonadota bacterium
AGGCAATCCACCCGATAGTTGCACCTCTCAGATGTACCAATCCTATACCGAGAACTTGAAAGCGATCTACAAAGAGGTCTTTTCCCTTCGAAATGGACAACCAACCATCATTCGAGCAATTGATTTATACAATCCAGTCATCAATGAGCATCGTAAACGCTACATGGAGATTGAGTGCACACATTGTCAGGAAATTTTTAATACAGCAATCCTAAATGCAGCCGATGAATTCAGCATACCACTTGTGAGTGTCTACGATGCATTTAATGGACCTGATCATAATGAAGATCCCAGAGAAAAAGGATATATCGGGAATGATGGTATACATACATCGGAAATAGGACAACAAATAATTGCTGACCTTCTGAGTGAGACTGGATACGAACCGATAAGACAATAATCTAATTTAATTTACCGGCTAACCGTTGTTTGGCATAGGATTGCACCTCTTCTTGAATTCAGCTAATTTTGGTTAAAACATACAGTGTTACTAAATATTATAAATTGAAGAATATCTTCGAACATGTACCTTTTGAAAGGAGTATTTCATGATTGGAGCCATTATTGCTAAGAAAGCCATAGCTGATGCTTTTGAGGCCATGAACAGACACGACCTTTCCAAGTTTATGTCAAGTTGGCGAGATGATGGAGTATTCGTTTACCCAGGTGAAATACCTGAAAGTGGCACTTTCGAAGGAAAGAGTGCTATTGAAAGTTGGTTCCGAAAATTTTTCGAACAATTCCCAAAAATCCAATTTAATATTCGAGACATATGCGTTCGAAACATCTTTGCTCTTACTGGGAACAATGTAGTTGCTGTACATTGGAATATACAAGTCACGAATAGAGATGGGAGGGAAGGTCAAAATAGTGGCGTTACTATAATAAGTATCAAAGGTGGTAAAGTATTCCAGGTTAAGGATTTCATCTTTGATCTCAGTGAGAATTTCAAGCTTAATTGGAGCGCAACATAGACTATGTATTCAACATGGTCTATTACAGGTGGGCTAACCATTGCATTCAGTTGATCGAAACCGCACTGTACGAATCAGTAGGGCTGGATATCCGCAAGTAGTTTATTTAATAATCAATCGTTAAATGCACCGAATGGTATTGACAACTGATGCATGTCGTTCGTGGCGGTTAACATCTCTTCTTGAATTTTATCAATTTTGGCTGAAACAGTGAATTATTAGGAAAAACCCAAAGTCAATGTTTTCTTTGATGACCCACACTTTTGGGGGACGAATCGGAAAATAATTTTGAAAAATCACGAATAACAAAAGAATAACCTTCACTTTGGATTTTCTTAAAAACTCAATATTTCAACTAAAATTAACAGAACTTGCTATCTCTCATCATCCAATTGGTTTTTTCAACTTTTTTGTGTCAATCTTGCCAACCTCGATTTGGCATCTTCCACCTCTTCAATCCCCGAGTCTGCATCTTTCCAGATGTCGAGGAATTCCTCGTATTGCTCAACCGCTTTCGTGTTCCAGCCTGATTTCTCGTACGCTAAGCCCAAGAGGTAATGGGCTTTCACTGCCCAACTTACAAAAAATGCCCTGTATTCGTCATGCCTTGTAAGTACCCTCTCAAACTCAGCTACCGCCTCCCCCAGCCTGCCACTCTGAAGGTAAGCTTTTGCAAGCGGATAGAGTACCCAAAAATACCTGACATCTTTGGCAGCTTTTTCAAAGCTCGTTACCGATGCTTCAACATTACCCCGGGCCTTTTCAATCCATCCCAGGGCACACCAGTAATCATACATCTGGGATGGATCATTTTCTTCATAATATTCCCTCAATGCCTCAGCTACCTCTTCAGCCTTCTCAAAATCACCATTCTCCGCTAAAAGCCAAGCATAAGAAGCTCTTTCAAAGTTCTTACCCTCAGGATTATACTTACCATAAATCTCTATTGACTTTTCAAGTTCCGTCAAAGCTAAATTCAGATTCCCCTTCTCCTCATAAACAATTGTCTTCAATACATATTTAAGTGCATTGTACCATCCTCCAGCCTGCTCCATTCTGTCTGCGGCAATGCCGTCGTCCAAAACCTGAAGAGTTCGTTCAAGCTTCCCCTGATGAAGAGGAATAAAAGCCAGTAAGAGTCTCCCCCTTGACCGGATATCTTTATCAGTGCTGGAGCAAAGTTTCTGGTAAAAGCTTTCTGCTCTGGGATACTCCCTTTGAAAGAGATACATATGTCCCAGTTTAGCAAGTGACACATAGAAGTCGGATTTTATCTCTAAAGCTTTTTTGTAGGATTCAATCGCCTGGTCTATCTTGCCGTTATACGCGTACAGATCGGCTCGGCTGTCATAGGGATTGGCTTCATCAGGTGCTAAGGATATGTATTTATTTATGGCCCAGATAGATTTCTCGAAATCACCGACATCATCGTAGAGATAGGCAAGCGCCTTATATATGTTCTTGTAGAGAGGATCTATCTCGATGGCTTTGCTGTAAGAGCGAATAGCCTGCTCAGATTGTCGCAGATGATTATCGTAATAATATCCCAGCCATAAAAATGCCTCTTTTTCCTCGGGATATCGCTCCACTATCTTCTGAAGTTCTTCAATCGCCCGAATGTAATCGCCTGATGCATACGCCTCCCGAGTTTTTATATACTTTTTTTCCTTCCAGCTTACTTTATCCGAGTATGCCACTGCTTTGGCTATCATTTCTTTCTTCTCCGAACCACCCTTTAAGATGGACAATCTGTAATATGCCATGGCAAAGGTGGAATCATATTCCAGAGCCTTCTCAAAGCTTTTCTCCGCCTCTATGTCATATAATTTGGAATTGTAATCCATTCCCTCCAGGTAGTAACGATAGGCTTGCGGTGAATGGGTGGTGACATCGGCAACCGGCCGGTCCGGTTCTTCCCGGGCTGCATCAGGCAAGGTAAGGTCATTCTTGATTTCCACTGTCAACTTATCAACCAGGGTGAATATGTTATCATCGGCTGCTCCGGTGATTCGCTGTGAAGCGATAGCACTGCCACTTCCCACATCAACCAACTGGGATGTGATAATGATCTGCGGTTTGACCTGAAGAATACTCCCCAACAACATCCATCGGCTTCCGGCCTTCCTTGCCACCTCGGTGGCCACATCCCTGTCGATTCTCTTCTCACCTTCTCTCCCCAACAGTTTGAGAATATCGTACAGCCTCTGGCTCGAAACGACGTCCAGATAGTGCGATTCCGTCAGATCGGTTATCAACAAATTTGCAGCAATTTCACCCAGCTTATCGCTATCCTCAGGTTCAGCCAGATTATTGAAATACATGATCGCCAGACGGTTCTCCTCAGCTACAACCTCCCTCTGCGGACCTATTTCAATCTGGAACGGTTTGAATATGAAGAAGAGTATGACAAAAATGAAGACAATAGCAGTAGGTACTATAAAAGGCGAGAGTTTCTTTCTCGTTTTCTTCACGTGTCCCGGTGATAGTTGTCCGCTCTTCAGATATTCTGATTGCCTTCTCTCACGTCTCAAATCTGTCAACAATTCATCGGCGTGCTGGTATCGATCATCAGGATGCTTTGCCAGAGCCTTGTTCACAATCCGCTCCAGTTCCATGGGCACGCCGGTGCGTATCCCAGTTATCGGTTCCGGATCTTCATTCATAATGGAATAGATTATTGCCTGTTCATAGTCTCCTTCGAACGGATTACGGCCCGTCATCATCTCGTAGAGTATAACACCAAGCGACCAAATATCCGTGCGATGGTCAACTTCCTCTCCACGCGCTTGCTCCGGTGACATATAGGCTACTGTTCCTAATGTTGTCCCTTCTTTGGTAATCTTTGGTCGTCCTTTCAGCTTGGCCAGACCGAAGTCCAGGATCTTGACTACACCGTCTTCAGTTATAAATATATTCGCCGGCTTGATGTCACGATGGATAATCTCCTTTTCATGGGCTTTGGAAAGTCCTTGAGCGATCTGTGAGGCAATATCGACGGCTTCGTTGATATTCAAGGGACCACGTCCAATCTTCTTATCCAGCGACTCCCCGTCGTAACAGGCCATGACCATGAAGGTTTGTCCCTCAATGGTCTCATCAATCTCGTGGATATTGCAGACAGTATGATGCTACAGAGCTGATGCTGCTCGGGCCTCATGGATGAAGCGCTCTTTCGCCTCTGGATCACGGGTCAGTTCGAGAGGTAAAAACTTAATGGCCACCGTACGCTGAAGTTTTATGTCCTCGGCCTTATACACAACACCCATGCCGCCTTCACCGATTTTTTCGAGGATTCTATAGTGGGAGATAGTCTTGTTGATCATGACCTGTCTTCAAACCTCCTATCGAGAGGAATGGATACATCATAGGTAAGTTACATAGGTTTGTGTGAGAACGCAAGGACAAAAGTGAAGCAGGAGGAAGGAGTCAAATGAGGCCAGGAGCAGGGGAATTTCTTTGATTCTTGGAAGAATTTGAAACCTCTCTCTACAACTCAAAAGTGAATATTTTCTTTGATAACATTCACTTTGGGGGAAAGGATTGATTTCGTATCCTCCGACACTTCCAAGGAGTTATCCATTGAAAAACCCTCGGGTAAGTCTGAGTCAACAAATTCATCTCCGGAGAGTGGATGAAGGTTTTGAAATCATTTCATAAGGTACACACTTTAAATCCGAAATCCCGAACTCATAATCCAAAAGAGTGTGGAACAAAGAGAATCTCTGTGCCCTCCGTACCTCTCTTGAGAAAAAATGACTTGACGACACCATTTCAGCTTTTTAAATTTGAATTCACGGGCCCATAGCTCAAGTGGTTAGAGCAACTGACTCATAATCAGTAGGTTCAAGGTTCGAGTCCTTGTGGGCCCACTTTTCTTAAAATCCGAAATCCGAATTCATGAAACCTGTTCCGACTGAAATCGAACGATCCGAAACAGATTCAAACGCCAAAATTCCAGATCCGTCGTTCAATGACGTCTGGCGTCATATCCACCACCTCAATACACAGACCCTGTACTGAAAATGCTTGCATAACCGACGATAATTTCATACATTTGACACATATTTCATGCTTCAATACGAGCAAGACGTGATTGATTCTTCATTCTTTATTTTGTAACGTTGAATATTCTATATGGTGAAAAAGTTATCAGAGATCGCCGAATTTCTTGGCGGCGAAGTTGAGGGCGATGGTTCGATACCCATCGAGGGGCTGGCTGATATAGAGCAGGCCCAGAAGGGGCAACTGGCCTTTGTCAGCAACCAAAGCTATACGAAATTGATGAAGACCACACAGGCCTCCGCCCTGGTCGTATTCAAAGAGGCTCCCTCTTGTGACAAACCCGTTATCAGAGTGGACAAACCCAATCTCGCCTTTCTCAAAGCCGCTCAGCTCTTCAGTCCCGAATCCCTCCACTCCCCGCCGGGCATCCACGAAACAGCCGTCATAGGCCGCGATGTTGACCTCGGTCAGGGGGTATCCATACAGGCGTACGCAGTTATTGGCGACAGGGTGAAGATAGACAGCGGTGCCATCATCTATCCGGGCGTCGTCATCGGAAACGACTGCGACATCGGTTCGCATTCGATCCTCTATGCCAATGTGACCGTCAGGGAAAAGACAACGATCGGCAAGAATGTCATCGTACACAGCGGTACCGTTATCGGCAGCGATGGGTTCGGATATATCCAGGACGGAGCCGCTCACCTCAAGATCCCCCAGATCGGTCGCGTCGTCATCGAAGACGACGTCGAGATCGGGGCCAACGTTGCCATCGACCGGGCGACCCTTGGAGAGACAAGGATCAAACGAGGCACAAAACTTGACAACTTGATCCACGTCGGGCACAACGTCACCATTGGGCAACATGTCGTTATGGCGGGCCAAGTCGGAATCTCAGGATCGACCGAAATTGGCGACGGCGTCATGGTCGGCGGACAGGTGGGCTTCGTCGACCACATTAAAGTGGGCTCACACACCATGATCGGCGCCCAATCAGGCGTCTCCAAATCATTGCCGGCGGATTCGGTCTATTTGGGATCTCCGGCCCGCCCCATCGGTGAGGAGAAACGCATCTTGGCGAGCCATTCAAAATTGCCCGAACTGTTGAAACTCGTTCGGGAACAGCAGAAACGCATTGAGGATCTCGAAAAAAAACTGGCGCTCCAAGCAACAACACGCGTCTCTCCGGACAATAAAGAAACGGAACGAACACATGACACGTCCTGATGGACGACATCCGAAATCTGAACCAGGATTTCCGAGACACGATCCCCATCTCAAAACCTGTTCCGAGCATGTCGAAGGATCGAAATATTCATAATGATTTGCAAGGTGGTATCATGTTAAAGCAGCAACAGACAATCAAAGAACCCGTGTCCTACAAAGGCATTGGACTCCACACCGGCAAGCCTGTGACCATGACCTTTCGACCATCGGACATCAACACAGGGGTTCGATTTGTACGACTGGATCTGCCGGACAGGCCCAACATCCAGGCGGACATCGATCATGTTATCGATGTCTCCAGAGGGACAACCTTAGGGGACGGAGATGTTCGCGTCTCCACAGTGGAGCACGTCCTGTCAGCTCTGGCCGGTCTGCAGATTGACAACATTCTTGTGGAACTCGACAGCGAGGAAGCCCCGGTTGGCGATGGGAGCGCCCTGCCCATCGTTGAGGTTCTCCTCAAGAACGGTCTCCAGGAGCAGGATTCGCCCAAGGACTACCTCATCATTGAGGACACCATCTCCTTTACGGACAAGGAGAGAGGTGTGGACATCGTCGTGCTCCCCTCGGATGATTATCGAATCACGTTTATGATCGATTATAAGAATCCGGCTCTTGGCACCCAGTACACCTCCATGTACTCTCTGGAGGAAGAGTTCGTCAAGGAATATGCTGCCGCCAGAACCTTCAGTTTCTTGAGTGAGGTCGAGGCACTGCGCGAGGAGGGGCTCATTCAGGGCGGGAGTCTCGAAAATGCCATCGTCATTGTTGACAAGGAAGTCGACGAAAAAGAGCTGACCTATTTTAAAGACCTGTTCGGTATCAAAAAACGCGTCTTCGTCGGAACGAACGGGACCATCAACAATGTCACGCTTCGCTTCGAGAACGAATTCGTCCGGCACAAAACCCTTGATCTCATCGGCGACCTCTTCCTTTTGGGTGTGCCCTTGCAGGGCCACGTGCTGGCTGCACGGTCCGGCCACGCGGCCAATGTCGAACTTGTGAAAAAGATCCGCCAGGTCTACGAGAAAAAGCAGATCACCAGCAAATACCAGGAGAAAGGCGAACGGGGATTTTTTCTGGACATCAGAGCCATCCAGAAAATCATGCCCCACCGCTATCCCTTTCTTTTGGTCGACCGCATCATCGATCTCGAACCGAGGAAGCGGGTTATCGGCCTGAAGAACGTCACCATCAACGAGCCTTTCTTCAACGGTCACTTTCCCGAACACCCCATCATGCCCGGCGTCCTCATTGTTGAGGCTATGGCCCAGGTCGGAGGCGTCCTCCTCCTCAACACCGTGGAAAACCCTGAGACAAAGCTCGTCTATTTCATGGGTCTCGATGGAGTCCGTTTCCGGAAACCGGTCCATCCTGGGGATCAGATCCGTTTCGAATTGGAAATGGTCAAATTCCGGCGCAACACCTGCAAAATGGAAGGCAAGGCTTTTGTCTCCGGAGACCTTGTAGCCGAAGCGACGCTCATGGCTTCTGTTGTGGACAAATAACCCGAGGCTTAGGCTAAGGCCAAGAAGAGGGTTATTTTCGCTCAATAAGAATCACATTGAAGGAGAACGTGCTGAATAAAATTCATCCAACCGCCATCGTCGATCCGAAAGCCGAGCTCGGAGCAAAGGTTGCCATCGGGCCGTGCACCCTTATCGAGGGTGACGTCACTATCGGAGACGGCACAAAGATCGGAGCCCACTGTGTCATCCTCGGCGGGACCCGGATTGGCCGTGACTGTAATATCCATCATCACGTCATCTTAGGCGATACGCCGCAGGATCTCAAATACAAAGGCGAACCAACGACGCTGGAGATAGGCGACCGGAACATCATCCGAGAGTTCTGCTGTTTTCATCGGGGGACCAGGGAAAGCATGAAAACAGTGATCGGCAGCGATTGTTTTCTCATGGCCTATATCCATATTGCCCACGATTGCCGCATCGGGAATCATGTCATCCTCGCCAATGCTGTCAACATGGGGGGACACACTGAGATCCACGATTACGCCAATGTCGGGGGCGTCGTCGCCATCCACCAGTTCATCAAAATCGGATGCCACTCCATCACTGGGGGCGGTTATCGGGTGCCCAAAGACATCCCACCGTACATCAAGGCTGGCGGTTATCCTCTCAAGGTGATCGGGCTCAACCTGATCGGCCTCAAACGCCGCGGTTTTTCCGAGGAAACAATCCGTCATTTGAAAAAAGCACACCATATCCTTTTTCGATCGAAGCTGAACGTCTCGCAGGCCGTACAGCGGTTGAAAGAACAGATCGAGCTCACCCAGGAGGTTCAGACAATCATCACCTTCATCGAACGAAGCGAGCGGGGTATCATACGATAACCGAGGATGGACCGTATCACACCGGGTATCCGTTTCAAAACCGCTGAGCATCGAGACGATCTTTGTCCGGTTTTTCACTATTTTTAAAATTAAAATTATACTGAGAAAGTATTTGACATATTTATATGTATCGCCTATTTTAAATGACCTTATCATACGGAATTTCTTCGTCCTGGGCTTTTCTTCCGCGCAATGACAGGCACCAGCGAGAGACCAGGACCATGCGCACAGGATACAGTATTCGATGACGAAAATAAAAGTTGGCGTCGTGGGTCTTGGCCACTTGGGCCGCCATCACATCAGAATCTATTCAGAGCTCAAGGAGGCCGAGCTCATCGGCGGATATGATATCGATCGAGCATTGGCCGAGGAGCGGTGCGGTGCGCTGGGCACGGTACCATTTTCGAGTTACGAGGAACTCCTGAATGAGATCGATGCGCTGAATATCGTTGTGCCCACCGTCTCCCATTACGAAGTGGCACTGCCTGCTCTGAAGAGGGGGATCCATGTCCTCATTGAAAAACCCATCAGCCGCACAGTCGAGGAGGCCGACTCCCTCATTAAGGAGGCAAAAAAGCAGAATTGTGTCCTGCAGGTCGGGCACATCGAACGGTTCAACAGGGCCATGCGGGCCGTGCGCAATCTGGACATCCAACCGCTGTTCATTGAATCCCAGCGGCTCGCTCCCTTCAATCCCCGAGGTACCGACGTCAGTGTTGTTCACGATCTCATGATTCACGATGTTGATATCGTTCTGAGTTTCGTCCGGAGTCCCCTCGAGCGGATCGATGCCGTCGGTGCCCGCGTGGTTTCCCGGCACGAAGATATCGCCAACGCCAGACTTCGCTTTAAAAACGGGTGTGTCGCCAATATCACCGCCAGCCGCATCGCCAGAAAGCGCATCCGTAAGATGAGGATCTTTCAGCACGACACCTACATCCATCTGGATTTCGCCGAAGGTCGGACAGAGCTGTTCCGTCTTATCGACGGCGACACCGTTTCCCAAAACGAGGGCACCATCTGCCGTGAATTCGGACAGGTTGAGCTCGGAGCACAAGGAAAGCGGATCCTGCTCGAACACCCCGCGATCGAAGAGAATGGCGACGCCCTTACATTGGAATTGAAATCGTTTCTCCACGCCATCGGCACAGGCGGGCCTCCCCTTGTCTCCGGTGAGGACGGACGCCAGGCCCTCGATGTTGTCCACAGAATCATTGAAGGGGCGCACGAGCATGCAGCCGATGTCCATAACCTCTTCTAATACAAAGGAATGATGCCCTCCATTCTCATTTCAGCCGGAGAAGTTTCAGGAGATCTTCACGGGGCTTTTCTGGTCCAAGAGATGCAAAGACACTCTCCCAACCTCCGGTTCTTCGGCATTGGCGGAAACGAGATGAAGGCCGCCGGCGTGGAATTGCGATATCACATCGACCGCATGGGCATCCTGGGCATCACAGAAGCTCTGAGACATCTCGGTTTTATCAGACGGGTCCTCAAGGAGCTTCGCGGTCAGATGGAGGAACGGCCTCCGGATTTGGTCATCCTCATCGACTACCCCGGATTCAACCTGCGGTTGGCCAAGATTGCCTCGCAGCTGTCGGTTCCTGTTCTGTACTATATCGCACCCCAAGTCTGGGCCTGGGGTGCGCGGCGCATCAAGACCATCGCCCGCTACGTCGATACCGTTGCCGTTATTCTCCCCTTCGAGAAGGAACTGTACACCAAGGCAGGTCTCGAGGCCGAGTTCGTCGGTCACCCACTCCTGGAGCGTCTCGACCCTCACATCGAAAAAACGGCGTTCATGGACCGATACGGCTTCGAGAACTCGAGGCCCATCGTCGGGCTTCTCCCCGGAAGTCGCTCCACGGAGATCCGACGACTGTTACCCGTTATGCTCGAAACTGCGAAGCGCATGAGGGCTGATCTCGACACGCTTCAGATTGCGTTAGCGACGGTACCTTCGACGAAAATGGACCGCATGAACGAGATTCTTCATCGACACAACATGTCTGTTCCAGTCATCCAGGGAGCGACCCAGGCTGTAATCAACGCTTCCGATCTCCTCCTCATCGCCTCGGGGACGGCGACGCTTGAGGCGGCCTGTTACGGGACGCCGAGCCTCATCCTCTACAAGGTGAGTCTTATCACGTGGATCATTGCCAAACTCTTGGTAAAACTGCCGTACATAGGCCTCGTCAACATTGTCGCCGGCAAAGAGATTGTCCCGGAGTACATCCAGTTCAAGGCACAACCGGGGAGGGTGGCAGGGCATGCTCTCCGTCTTTTGAAGGACGAGGGACGACGGCGGAAAATGCAGGCTGAGATGAAAAACGTCCGCACCAAGCTTGGTCAACCAGGGGCCTCAGCAAGGACTGCGCGAATCGCCCTCAACATGCTGGAAAAATCTCAGCGTCGCTCCAGAGTGCAACGTGACCGATGAAGATGCGCTTCCTCGACCGTCTGAGCCTGTCCATCATTCCGTTCTTGGGCTACTACCTCATTTTGCTCTTGGGGAGAACGTGGCGAGTGACGACGCTGGGCCGAAAGGAAGCCGAATCCGCCGCGGAGGAGAAGACGTCCTTCATCTACGCCCTGTGGCACGGCCGGATGTTGCCTCTGGCCCTGCTCTCTCGGAACCGGCCCACCTACGTCCTCGTGAGTCAGCACAGAGATGGAGAACTGGCCAGCCGCTTGGCTCACAGGCTCGGCTTCAAAACGGTCCGGGGATCTTCGACACGCGGAGGCGTGAAGGGATCACAGGATCTCCTGAGAAAGGTTTCCTCAGGCTTCGACGCAGTCATCATGCCCGACGGACCCAGAGGACCGGCCCGCAAAGTACAGCTGGGGATCCTCCGTCTGGCCCAACTCAGCGGACGCCCCATCATTCCCGTTACTGTTGGAGCATCGAGGCATGTGACGCTCAAGAGCTGGGACAGCTTTATTATTCCGAAGCCCTTTTCCCGTTGTATCGTCAAGTTCGGCCAGCCTCTCCGAGTTCACCCGAAGGCTTCACCTCAACACCTCGAGGAGAAACGGATCGAGCTGGAGCATTGTCTCAACACCATGACGCAAGATGCGGACGCCTATTTCAATTGAGCCATGATGTACACTCTTTACAATGTCGCCCTGTACGCTGTTGCTCTCGTTTTCTCCCCCATTCTCCTTCTCATGATGCTCCTCAATGTATGCAACCTGCGCCAGCGCTTCGGGTTCTGGAATCACTCCTGTGACACTCCCGCACAGGATGTCGTGTGGTGCCACGCGGCTTCCATGGGGGAAGTGACGGCCTTGGCCACTGTCGTACACGAACTCAAGAAAACACTCCCGCAACTCAGCATTGCCATTTCGACAACGACCATGACGGGTCAGAACCGGGCAAGGGAATTGATACCCTCTGCAGCTTGTATTTTTCTCGCCCCTCTTGATCTCCACTGGGCCGTTCACAGAGTCCTCCGCCGGCTTCGGCCGAAAGCACTCATTCTCACCGAAACGGAGCTCTGGCCAAATATGACAGTTCAGGCAAGACGTTGGGGCTGCAACGTTGGCTTGATCAACGGACGCATGTCGGAGAAAAGTGTTCGGCGATACCGTCCCGTCAAAGGGCTCATGAAACATGTTCTCAAAGGCTTTCAGCTGGTCTGTGTCCAGACAGAGCTAGACAGTGACCGATTTTTGGTGTATGGTGCACGTCCTGAGAACACAGTAATCCTGGGCAATATTAAATTTGACATGTTCCGATTTCTGGCGGCGCTGAAGACCTCTCATCTCACAAAAGAATCCCTGCGGATCGCCCCGCAGTCCAAGGTGATTGTGGCAGGAAGCACACGTCCCGGTGAAGAAGAGGTCCTTCTCTCAAGTTTCAGTACCATCAAAGAGGATCAGGATGAATGTGTTTTTATTTTGGCCCCACGACACATGGACAGAATCAGTGAGGTCGAACACATTCTGTTGGAACACCATCTCGAGTTCGTGAAGCGGAGCAGCCTCAAGACATCGACACGGGTCACTTCCGGAATCATCCTCCTGGACACCATGGGCGAATTATCGCAGATATATTCTTTGGCCGATGTCGCCTTTGTCGGGGGCAGTCTCGTGCCTTTAGGCGGCCATAATCCCCTTGAACCCGCCATGTGGGGCGTGCCGGTCCTTTTCGGGCCGCACCGCCAAAACATTCGCCATATCACGGATCTTCTCATCCATGAGGGCGGCGGTTTGGAGATCAAGAGTCGTGACGAATTCACCACGACGGTCCTTCAACTCCTGAAAAATCCCGACGAGAGAAAGAAGAGAGGTGAGGCTGCCCACAGGGTCGTTGAGGCCCATTCAGGCGTTTCCTCCAGAACCGTACGGCTCCTGCGAGAACACGGTATCGTGTAATTATTTCCATGAGTTTGCGATCATATATTGAACAGACCCTCTTAGGCGACAGAACTGGGATTGATGCGCTTCTTGTAAGATCGATTGCCTTGAGTTGTTCTATGATATATATTTTTATCGTTCAGATTCGACTCCGCTTGTACGGATGGGGTATTTTCAAGCGCAGGACACTGGAGGCCAGAGTTATCAGCATTGGAAACATCACCCTCGGTGGGGCAGGAAAGACACCTGTCGTGGCCTATCTCGCCGGACATCTCCAGGGCAAAAACTGTCAAGTGGGTATCCTCAGTCGCGGATATAAAAGACACAGCAAGGGCTTACAGATCGTCTCCGACGGTCAAACCGTCCCGCTCAGCTGGCCTGAAGCCGGTGACGAACCCTACTTCCTGGCACGTCGGCTCCCAGGCATACCCGTCATTGTGGGTGCAGATCGTACTTCGGCCGGTCGACACGGGATTGACCGATTCGGCGTGAACACGCTCATTCTGGATGATGGCTTTCAGCACCTGAAATTACACCGTGATCTCGACATCGTCGTGATCGATGCCTCCTATCCCTTCGGAAACGGCCGGGTAATTCCCGCCGGACATCTCAGGGAACCTCTGAAGAACCTGAAAAGAGCGGACCTGTTTTGGCTCACACGAGTCGATCAGGCCGAAGATCTTGACTCACTTCGAACGGTACTGCATTCCATCCAGCCGGACGCGAGCATCGTTCACAGTATCTATCATCCCATCGGACTCCGGTGTTGTACTTCCGGCAGTGAGGTCGATCTCTCAATACTCAAAGGATCGAAAACGGCTCTTCTGTGCGGAATTGCCAACCCCATCTCCTTTCAAAAAACGGTTGCCAGCTTAGGAGCGGATATTCTTGAGCGATTCTCCTTCCCCGATCATCATCCCTTTGCGGCGGCGGAGATCCAAAAGATCCAAAAAGCGGCTTCGGATCGCGGCGCCAAATGCCTTGTGACGACGGAAAAAGACGGGATTCGAATGCCCCAAGGAGGAGATGCTCTCATGCCTCTCTACGAATTGATCATTGAATTGCGCATCACGCACGGCGAGGACATACTGGAGGAGATATTATGGAACGAGATGCATACGAAAAGCTGCCCCCAGGTGAATTGATCGAACGGATAGCGAGGGCCAAGGCCGAAAAGAACGCCGTCCTCCTCGTCCATAACTATCAGAAAATGGAGATCCAGGAGCTCGGCGACTTTATCGGTGATTCGCTCGGGCTTTCACAGGAGGCGGCAAAAACAGACGCGGATGTCATTGAATTTTGCGGTGTCGACTTCATGGCTGAAAGCGCCAAGATCCTGAACCCGAACAAGACCGTCTTAATCCCAGAAAGGGAGGCACATTGCCCCATGGCCGCCATGATAACACCGGAAGCCCTGCGAAGCATGAAGACCGCGCATCCCAACGCGGTCGTTGTCTGTTACGTCAATACGACAGCGGCGGTCAAAGCGGAGAGCGACATCTGCTGCACGTCCTCCAATGCAATCCAGGTGGTACAGTCTCTGGGTGATCGTGAGATTATTTTTGTCCCGGACAAAAACCTCGCCGCCTATGTGGCCGGAAAAACCGGCGCCAATATCATCCCCTGGGACGGGCACTGTTACGTCCATGCCGATTTTACCCTTGAAGACGTTCAGGAGGCCAAAAAGAAACATCCGGAGGCCAAACTTGTGGTCCACCCCGAATGTCCGCCCGAGGTCATTAACGAGGCCGACTGGGTGACGTCGACGAGCGGTATGGTCACATACGTGGAACAACATCGGAGCGACATTGAGAAATCCGGAGTCGTTATCGGTACAGAGATCGGTCTCGTTCAGCAGCTCAAGAATAGGTATCCTGGATTGGAGATCTCCCCTTTGAGCGATTGGGCCATTTGTACCCAGATGAAAATGAATACTCTGGCAAAGGTGGCCTGGTCACTGGAAAACAACGAACATCGCGTGGAACTCCCAGCAGAGATAATGAACACAGCCCGTCTCTCCCTGGAACGCATGTTGGAAGTGACGTAAGCAGAGTGAGCACGCAGACGGTCAAGTGTTTCGTGTCATTCTGTGCAATTTTTTGGCTTCATAAATGAGAACTATGGCAGTTGAATCCGATTTTTTGATCATCGGCAGTGGTATCGCCGGACTTTCCTTTGCCCTGAATGCCTCCCAATACGGTTCTGTCACCGTCATTACGAAGAAGGAAAACACAGAATCCAACACGAACTACGCCCAGGGCGGTATTGCGACGGTCATCCATCCCCAGGACTCCTTTGAGCTCCATGTCGAAGACACCCTCAAAGCCGGCGCAGGACTGTGCGATCGTGAAGCAGTAGAAATCCTCGTACGAGAAGGGCCGGACCGAGTTCAGGAACTGATCGATTGGGGTGTCCGGTTTTCAAAGAGTAAGACAAAAGGCAAAGAAGGAGCGTACGCCTTAGCGCGGGAAGGTGGGCATTCCATCGAACGCATCATTTATGCTCAGGATTTAACAGGTCGGGAAATCGAACGGGCCCTTGTGGCCGCCATCAAGGACAATGAGAACATCCGTGTCTTCGAGAATCATATGGCCATCGACCTCATCACCGAACACCATTTCTTTCGGATGAAAGAGACGAATCTGGAAAAACGAACGTGCTTCGGTGTCTACGCCCTGAACACGGCCAGGGGAAACGTCGATCGATTTTTAGCGAAGATGACTATGCTCTCCACCGGTGGCACGGGGCAGGTCTATCAGCACTCCACAAATCCGGCTATTGCCACCGGAGACGGCATCGTCATGAGCTACCGGGCAGGGGCGAAAATCGCCAATCTCGAATTCATGCAGTTCCACCCAACGACCCTGTACCATCCCGATGGGCGCTCGTTTCTCATTTCTGAGGCCGTCCGAGGATACGGCGGCATTCTTCGCACCAAAGACGGGGAGACGTTTATGGAAAACTATCATCCCAAGGGATGTCTTGCCCCCAGGGATATCGTCGCCCGGGCCATCGACCACGAGCTCAAGCGCCGGGGAGACCACTGCGTCTATCTCGATGTGACCCATTTGGACGGAGCCAAAGTGAAGGGCAGATTCCCCAATATTTACGAGCACTGTCGCTCACTGGGTATTGACATGACACAAGAGCCGATACCTGTTGTACCGGCAGCCCACTATATGTGCGGCGGCGTCCTCACCGATCTGTGGGGTCAAACGTCCATCGAACGGCTCTTCGCCAGCGGCGAGGTCACCTGCACCGGGGTTCATGGAGCCAACCGCCTGGCCAGCAATTCCCTCCTTGAAGCGCTGGTCTTTTCTCACCGCGCCTTGGGTAAGGCGGTGCAACTTGTCCAGGAAAAATATTTCGTCTTTCCAACCATACCGGAGTGGCAGGAGGAAGGCGTATTCGACAGTGAGGAGTGGGTCCTCATTTCCCACGATCGTGAGGAAATACAACGTCTCATGTGGGATTACGTGGGCATCGTACGTTCGGATCACCGCCTCAACAGAGCGCTCCGAAGGGTCCGGCTCATTGCTGAGGAAGTCGAAGCCTTTTATAAAAAGACGAAGGTTACAAATGACCTCATTGAGCTCCGAAACATCGCCACGGTCTCCGAACTCATTATCCGCTGTGCACTCTACAGGCGGGAAAGTCGCGGCCTTCATTTTACGACCGATTGTCCGCAGACCGATGACTCGCAGTGGAGGAGGAACACCATACTCACCACAGAAGGATTCAGTCAATGACCGATATCGACAGGGAAATCATCATTATCCTCGACTTCGGTTCCCAGTACACGCAATTGATCGCGCGGCGAATCCGGGAGCAGAACGTCTACTGCGAAATCCTGCCGTGCGTCGTGCCCCTGGTCGAGGTTGAGGCGAAAAGACCTCGAGGCGTTATTCTTTCAGGAGGACCGTGGAGCGTGTACAGCTCTGAGGCACCGGACTGGGACCCGAAGGTTTTCGAATTAGGCGTCCCTGTGCTGGGAATTTGCTATGGTTTGCAACTCATGGGTCACGCACTGGGCGGCGAAGTAGAGGGAGCGACGCGGCGTGAATACGGTCGAGCGCAGCTCATGGTGGACGACGACACCGATCTCTTTCAAGGTCTTAACCGGGAATTGACTGTGTGGATGAGCCACGGAGACCAGTTGACGCGCATCCCGGCTGGCTTCGAGGTGATCGGTCATACCGACAATGCACCCATTGCCTCGATCCGGCACTCGGTGAAAAAAATATACGGCGTTCAGTTTCACCCTGAAGTGGTACACACACCCAAAGGGAATATGATTCTTCGTAATTTCCTCTTTCTTATCTGCGGTTGTTCCGGAACCTGGACACCGGCATCCTTTGTGGAGGAATCGATTCAAGAAATCCAGGCGCGCGTCGGTGGAAAACGGGTCATCTCCGCGTTGAGCGGAGGTGTCGATTCCTCGGTCATGGGCGTCCTCATGCACCGGGCCATCGGGGATCAGTTAACATGCATCTTCGTCGATAACGGCGTGCTGCGGTACAAAGAGGCGGAGCGGGTCATGGCCACTTTTGAAGAGCACTATCACATCGATATTCGCCTCGTCGACGCGGCCGAGCGGTTCCTTGGAAAACTGAAGGGAATAATAGATCCGGAAGAGAAAAGAAAAATTATCGGGACGGAGTTCATCCGCGTCTTCGAGGAGGAGGCCAACAAGATGGGTCAGGTCGATCTCTTGGCCCAGGGCACACTGTATCCGGACCTGATCGAGTCGATCTCTTTCAAGGGCCCATCGGCTACTATCAAGAGCCATCACAACGTCGGCGGCCTGCCGGAAAAGATGGATCTGGAGCTCATTGAACCGTTGAAGGAGCTGTTCAAAGATGAGGTGAGGGCCGTCGGTCGAGAGCTCGGATTGCCCCAGGAGATCCTCGGCCGCCATCCCTTTCCCGGTCCGGGTCTGGCCATACGCATTCTCGGCGAGGTCACCAGGGAGCGGGTGGAGCTGCTGCAGCAGGCCGACGAGATCTTTATCGAGGAGCTGCACACATCAGGACAGTACGACAAAGTCTGGCAGGCCCTGGTCGTGCTTCTGCCCGTGCAGTCCGTGGGCGTCATGGGCGACGAGCGGACTTACGAAAACGTGGCCGCCCTGCGGGCGGTGACGAGCCTGGACGGCATGACAGCCGACTGGGCCAAACTCCCCCCCGATCTCCTGGAACGCGTCTCCAACCGCATCAGCAACGAGGTCAAGGGCATCAACCGCGTCGTCTACGATATCAGCTCCAAACCGCCGAGTACCATTGAGTGGGAGTAATCCATGAAGGATTAGAATTCAGTATATGAATACCATTGAGGAGTTTCTCTTCGGAGTTACGCTTCGAATGAAATAGAGCAAATCAGAGACAATGAACCTAACATCATCTTCATCGTAAGTGATAGTGATTCCCACAATGATTATGACATGAGGGTAGGCGTCAACCAAGTAATAAAACAATTATTAGCCTGGATAATTCATAAAACCACTGCAAACGCAACGTAACATGAATATATTTATGGAATTATAATGAACATCGTTGTTGAACTTTGTTCGGTAGTATCTCCCGCAATTGTATATTCTGTCATTCCGGGTTTATCCCGGAATCTCCTGAATAGAGAATCCGTTGCATCAATCGAGGAGATTCCGGCATTTCAGCCGGAATGACAGCTCATGAATAAACCAGGTTTGAAGGAAACTAACTTTTTCAAGAGAAAAAACCTCGATATTGATATGTTTGAAAATAAGCTCCGTTATATTTCAGGAGTCGTATACAGAGACAACCGGATTCCAGTTTCTACAAGTGAGAGAATCTAACATAAAAGAAATGTAGTTATGAGGAATAAATTTAACGTGTATCCTGAATCGCAATTAAGCGAAAGAATCTTTTCTGTTCTTGAGAACCTTGATTTTGATAATGAGGTTTATTGACGTTCTTCAATGAAAACAAATTGCTGTGCATTTTTTAAGCAAGAGTATGATTCCTGTCCTAATAAATCACTAATTATTTTCTAAATTGAGCGATTCTTGGCAAACAATATGATTTGGATGTCATTCTGAGCTCGACATATCGGGCGAAGAATCTCTAACCTCATGAGTGAGATTCTTCACTTCGCGAAACTCCGTTCAGAATGACAAATCCGGTACCTTGGTCTAATAAACCGCCCATCTTAGGTATTTGTTATTCTCGCGAAGGCAAGAATCCATAAATATTATAACATAAAATAGTGAGACGGATACCGGCTTTTGCAGACATGTCATTTGGTGCCAAAGTATTCCCGTAATAAATTTGAATTCCTCACGCCAGATTTAGGGCCAACAGCTTCAGCTCCGTCATCTCCTCGATGGCGTATCGGAGACCTTCCCGGCCGAAGCCGGAATC
>CP070758.1:196771-200473 GCA_020348925.1 Gemmatimonadota bacterium
CTATTCTTCTCTCGCAGACCTGGTAATAGACTATCCGAACGGAGTATATACATTCGAGTTCTATGACAGCAGTCATGTACTGCTTAGGACCGTCGTCCTGGACTATAGCAGCCTGTCTATACCCGGTAATCCGGTTGATTTCACCTATCCATCTGTGGACGGTCAAACAGGTATTCCCACTTATCCAACATTCACCTGGACTGTGGATAGCAGTGACGGGGATGCCTTAATGATGGTCGCAGGAGATGGCGTTAAGTACGTGGTCGTTCCTGCCCCGATTACTACAACTTCGTGGGCTCCTGGACCCCTACTGCCAAATGACGACTGCTACCTTGAGGTCTCTGTCTGCACAGTTAAGGACTGGGCAGGTGGGCCTGAGTTTCCAACTGATACCGTTGATGGCGACGAGTTCCAATACTCACTCATGATCGAATACCTCAACGAGATAAATTTCTTCACCGGTGCTGTTTCGGATCATGTCCTGGAAATCATAATGTCGTCAACCTACAACTATGACCTTCCTGACGTAGAACTTCACTATGAATTTGACGTGGAGATTGAGGTTGATGCAACAGTTGATAGCGGTAAAATGTATACTCCAGATGGCACTGAATATCCAATGACCTATGAAAATGATGGTGTCGAAGCATGGCTTGGTGTGCACAGAGATATTTCTGACCCAATCACGTGGGATGGATTTGGCGCTGGTACTTACATTTTCAAAATCTATTATCCAAATGGGTCTTATTATTCTACAAGTGTTGATTATCAACTTCCTAACGGTGATCCCATACCATATGTTACTCAGGAACCACGATTTTTATATCCTCAGCATGATGCGGCTAATGTACCTTTGCTGTGTACTTTTCAGTTTGATCCAGCAACCAATCCCGACCATGTCATTGATATTTGGATAGAGCCGGAGGATGGACCGGGATTATCTTATGATATAATGGGGCTTCCCCATGACACCACCTCATACGGCCCGGTTACTCTTTCGCCGGATACGCTTTATGAGGGCGGGTACACTATTAACCACTTTTTCAGCTTTGAAAACGCAGATGGCATACCGACTGAAATAGACACGGACGCCGGAACTGAAATCAATTTCACCACGGCAACTTATTTTCTCTCCGGATGGGTATGGATGGAAGGCGGGACGGATTTTGGGTATTCGGTGAACGAGAGCAGCTTACTTTACTTCTACTCATCTGATACTGTATGGAATCTCAATCTCGTTACAGGTCAGTGGGTTCCAGATAAACCAGCGGGTTGGATTTATGTAAATTGGCCTTTCTATTACAAGTTAGATCCAGGTGACTTGTGGTTTACCCTGCCACCTGTAGACGGATTATGGGTATATCATTTCAATACCGGTCAATGGGAAGTATTGCCTCGAATAATACCTTGATATACGGGAAGACCTGGTTAGTATTATGCAAACAACGAAATCAAGCCTTTGCGATTATCTCGCTTTTTCCTCTACCTCCGCACCGCAGGGGCTTTTTTTATATCTGTTAGTCAAAGTGCACTTAGGATGAGAACAAAACCTGTTATCAACGCGTATTTACTGTTTACCTAAAAAATTCATTTTAGTCTTTTTTTATTGTCAGAATTAAAATAACAAAACATAATCGTACAACAATTAGGATGAGGGTAAACAGAAAGATGTTTAATTTACGCACTCACTTTACAAATGTTACGATACGATGTTTCTCGTCTGAAATAACTTTTTTCTGGAAAGGAGTAAAAATGAAACAATTAGATTCGCAAAAAAGATTGAGAACCTGTGGTTTTTTTATGATCTTGGCAGTAGCTCTTATTATAACACCAGGAGCTAACCAGGCATATGCTGTTGAGTTTTCTGACTATTGCCCTGTTGATCCTGCAGATCATGGTGTAAAAACTTTTGAGTGGACAGAGGGACCAACTGGACAATATACCAGCGAGATTATTGGTGCAGGTGTAGTGCCTTACACAACTGGTGCAATAACAGGTACAAGAATCTCTAATTTCTCGGATTTCGGAGTTGGAATAGTATACAACAATGGACTACATGTTAAATTTCTGGGTAGCGACAGCTATTATGTATCAATAGACAGCTCTCTTACTGCTCATCCTTTATCATGGTCGTTTGGCACTTTGACTGATGGAATGATTATTGACCAGGGGGAACATTACTGGGTGAAAAGTGATTTGTCGAGCTGGGAAATGGTAGATAATCAGCAGATTTTAATTAGTATTCAAGAGGTATCCGTCTTAGAAGGTAATTACCACAACGCCGTTATTTTCTGGTGGCTTGATACGGACTACCCATTTACAGAGTTAAATCTGCATGGAAAAGAATCTGATTTGGGTATTACATTACCAACAGCTTCCGATACAGGCGGTTATGCAGTTACAGCTTTTGATATCTTTGGCTCTGGGACAGGACAAATAGCTGTGGGAGATATTGAGGCCTCGACAGGTTCTTTAAACTATCTTAGCGAATTAAAAGAAATTAGCCCCATCTCTACTATCTCCGGATGGGTATGGATGGAAAGTGGTAGCGATTTTGCTTATTCATTAGACGAAGGGGATTCAGTTTACTTCTTATCATTTGGGCCTGTATGGTACTATAATATCAATACAGGCCAGTGGAACTCAGAAGGACCCGTGGGCTGGATTTACATAAATTGGCCTTTTTACTACGAGTTGGATTCAGGTGACTTGTGGTTTGTACTCCCACCTCCTGGTGGTGACAGATTCTGGGTATATCACTTCAGCACCGGTCAATGGGAAGCGTTGCCTACCATAATACCCTGGTGAATGGACGGTGTCGCCGCGAATAATACCTTGATGTCCGGAAAAACAACTAAACCACTGTTGAGGATTTTTTATTTTATACCTATTCACAATATTATGTTTCATCGATATAAGAGATACTCTTCCTTAAGCCAATCGAGAATTCCCTTAGGGTGATAAAATACTCCAGTTAGTCGGAAGCAGAAAAAAGGTAACAATGCCGCATGCTTATTCAGAAGGTACTTGAAAAAGTACCTTAAACAAGAAAATTGAGGCCAACCTTAAAGAGGCTCAAGAAAAACTACAAAGACTGAAACGATTTGTAGCATCTTGTTCATTGCTCCTAATTAACTATCTAAGCCAGCCTGTTGGATCTCACAGATCTCCCCCATCTTCCACTTTAATCGGGATACAAATTGAAATAATAAGGCCATGGTGGTGTAGGAGTGTGTTCAACAGGCTCTACTCGGATCGTAACCGTACTACCTGATGGATTCCAGTTCTCAGGTTTAGCCAAATGGGCGTGAATACCAATTTGATATATCTTGCTTACACCCAAAACGGGTATACTCGAAACCGACGTGGCTCCTCCAGAAGCAAAGCTGAGTATTACTGGTGTATAACCGGAAAGCTTACCATCAGTGGTTGGGCCTATTAAGGCCCCAACAACTAATTCTTGCGATAAGTCAGATCCTGTCGCTCCATCTATAGAAACAAGTGTGAAATTCAAAGAAAAGAGCTTGTAATCCCCTATTTCAAAGCCAATCAGAGTTCCTTTCCCGCCTACACCCGAAGAGACATAGTCTATTGTATTATCCCCGGGAACATTGCTGGGAAAATGGATATCAAATTCAATTCCTGAGTCAGAAACAAGTCTCTTGCGAACGACTTTGGCTCCTTTTGGATTTCCTCCATCCC
>CP070758.1:200573-207980 GCA_020348925.1 Gemmatimonadota bacterium
GATCTGTTGCCGGCCGAGTACGGTCTGGCTCAGAACTACCCGAACCCGTTCAACCCGGTGACGTCGATCGCCTACAGTCTGCCTCAGGCGGCCAAGGTCAAGGTGGTTGTCTACAACACCCTGGGACAGATTGTGTCAGAGCTGGTGAACACCGATCAGGAGGCCGGGCATCACGTGGTCAAGTGGGATGCCCGGGATCTGGCCAGCGGCGTCTACTTTTACCGGATCGAGGCCAACGACTTCACGGCCACCCGGCGGATGGTGCTGATGAAGTAAAGTGCAATTCATGCTCTGGGGAGATGGTCTCCCGGAGTGTTGAATATAGGGAGAAAGCCGCCCTGGTTTCAAGACCGGAGCGGCTTTTTTTATATTGATGTTGAGGTATAGCGCCGTGCAACTATTTTTGGATTAATGTGCTTCCATATCTTTTGAGAAAGACTTCAGAAGTTATCAAAACTTCGGAAATCTGACACGTAATGGAAAATCCTGACCTGTCACCATCCTTTCCTGTTTTTCAATGTGATTTTCAAAAGCCTGCGAAACATAAAAAAGTTTGACACAGGCGACTTCCCGTCATACATTTCCTTTTGTATAAAGGTGTACTATGACAGCAGAGAACATACATCCCGCTGAAGTCATAAGTTATTCCGGCTACAGGGGTGAAGAGCGTCCTGCATCCTTTGTGTGGAAAGGGACACGTCTGCAAGTTGAAGAGGTGGCAGAGCGGTGGCTGGAGAGGGGTGCAGTCGATGGTGGGAGTGAGAAGAGATACTTTCGCGTCAAAGCGGACGATGCACAAGGCTATATTCTCTTTTACGATACTGACCAGGATCAATGGTTTGTGAGCGAACGGCAATCGTGAGTGATTTCGACTTATCAAAGAATTGATTTTCCTCAAGAGAAGTTGCACAAGAGAAAAGAGTTGACATGAACAGTGGCGGGTGTTATATTTCAAAATTATATGAACATATATTCATATGATCATTTTAAGGAGACATACATGAGAGATACGTTGCAGGTGTTTAAAGCCTTGTCCGACGAAACGAGACTCAGAATCCTGCACTTGCTTCAGAAACAGGAACTGTGCGTGTGTGAATTGGTGGAGATCCTGGAAATGGAACAGTCGAGGGTCTCTCATCAGCTCCAGATTCTGAAAAACGCACGTCTCGTGAACGACCGCAGAGAGCGGAAATGGATTGTCTATTCGTTAAACATTCGAGATGACGATTCTTGGAATCGAGATGTTTTTCGTCTTTTAAAGACGTTTCTTGATAAGGATGAGATCGTCGAGGAGGATGAACGTCGTCTGAAACTCTGTTTGAAGAGTGATGTTCGGGAACGATGTCACACATTGGAGAGTGTCAGGAAGTGAATTCGGAACCTGTTCGTAGGTTGAGCATATTTGAACACTATCTCACGCTCTGGGTTGCGTTGTGTATTGTTGCAGGTATCGGCCTTGGAAAAATCGCCCCACAGGTAGCCGCGGAGTTGGACGGCCTGGCCATTTTCGTGGGTGGTGCACCTGTTGTATCCATCCCCATCGCCGCTTGCCTTTTCTTCATGATGTATCCCATCATGGTCAAGATCGATTTTGCAGAGGTCATTCAGGCCGGAAAGAGCGGAAAGCCGGTGGGTCTCACGCTGTTTGTCAATTGGGCCCTCAAACCCTTTACGATGTATGCCATTGCTCTTTTTTTCCTGGGTGTTGTGTTCCGCGGACTCATCGGGACGGAGGCTGTGGACCTGGTCAAGATGCCCTTCGGTCTTGATCTGCCGGTGGGATCGAGCCACGGTGCCGGGACGGTGGTGCTTGTCGACGGTGTGAAAATGCTCCAGGTACCGCTGTGGCGGAGCTATCTGGCCGGATGCATCCTGTTGGGCGTTGCACCGTGCACTGCCATGGTCCTGGTTTGGGGTTACCTAGCCAAGGGAAACGACGGACATACCCTCGTCATGGTGGCCATAAACTCATTGACCATGCTCCTTCTGTATGGAGTGTTGGGTGGATTTCTTCTCGGTGTGGGAAGGCTGCCCGTACCGTGGCAGGCGCTCCTTCTGTCCATAGGAATCTATGTGGCGCTCCCGCTGGTGGCCGGTTTTTTCACGCGGAAGTGGATTATTGCGATGAAGGGGGAAAACTGGTTCAGAGACAAGTTTCTTCATATTCTGACCCCAGTCACCATAGCGGCGCTCCTGGTTACCCTTGTCCTTCTCTTTTCGTTCAAAGGGGATGTGATCCTGTCAAATCCGCTGACCATCCTGTGGGTCGCTATTCCACTGTTCATCCAGACCAATCTCATTTTCTGGGTGGCCTACGGGTTGGCCAGACTTCTCAACTTGACATACAGAGATGCCGCGCCTTCGGCCATAATCGGGGCATCCAACCACTTTGAGGTGGCCATTGCCACTGCTACGATGCTGTTCGGCCTTTCCTCCGGAGCCGCCCTGGCAACCGTGGTGGGGGTCCTCATTGAGGTGCCGGTGATGCTCATGCTGGTTTCAATCTGTAAGCGGACAAGCCACTGGTTTTCTGAGTTTTCACCGCAACCTCCACCGGTATAAGGAGAAACCGATCTGAAGATTCGAAAAACCAGGGTTCTGGATAAGGATTGATAGTATCCATGAGGGAAAGAACAAAACTGGCATTGTTTCTCATCGTCTTCGCTGTTGCCTACTTTTTGCCGATTCAGAGTGTCAGAGTACAATCGGCCATTGTCGAGGCTTTCCACTTACTTCGGGAGTACGCCCGAGAGCACGTTCTCTTCTGTCTGGTACCCGCCTTCTTTATTGCCGGGGCCATCTCTGTATTCGTCAGTCAAACGTCGGTGACGAAATATTTCGGCGCTGGCGCTAAGAAAGTTCTCTCGTACAGTATCGCCTCGGTTTCCGGAACGATCCTGGCCGTCTGTTCCTGTACAGTGCTGCCATTGTTCGCAGGTATTTATAAAAGGGGGGCAGGCCTCGGACCGGCCACGGCTTTCCTGTACTCAGGGCCGGCCATAAATATACTGGCCATCATTCTCACGGCAAGGGTATTGGGTTGGGAGCTGGGTATTGCCCGGGCAGTTGGAGCCATTGTTTTCGCCGTTGTCATCGGGTTGCTCATGGCGGCCATCTACAGAAAGGAGGAACAGCTGGGAACAGCTCAGACAGTTTCTCTCGATTCAGAGGGAGAAAAACGACCGCTGTGGAAGAACGGTCTCTATTTCCTGACCCTGATTCTTATCCTCATCTTCGCGGCCTGGGGTAAGCCGAGAGAGTCCGTTGGCTTCTGGAACGCAATCTACAACGTTCACTGGATCCTAACTGGTGTTACCCTGTTATTTCTTTTTCTGGAACTTGTTTTCTGGTTCAGGAAGGATGAATTGGGTGAGTGGGTGGAGGGAACCTGGTTCTTCACCAAGCAGATCCTTCCCCTTCTTTTTGCGGGTGTTCTGGTCGCCGGGTTCCTGATGGGTCGTCCAAATACTGATAGCGGATTGATTCCTGCCAGGTATATTGCTGACTTGGTCGGCGGGAATTCCTTTAAAGCAAACGTTCTCGCTTCAGTATCCGGTGCGTTGATGTATTTTGCCACTCTAACCGAAGTACCTATACTTCAGGGACTTTTGGGTTCCGGGATGGGGAAGGGTCCTGCCTTAGCTCTTCTGCTTGCCGGACCAGCCCTGAGTCTGCCCTATATGCTTGTCATACGAAGTGTCATTGGAACAAAGAAAACAGTGACCTTTGTTATACTGGTGATTGCAATGGCTACGATTACTGGGATGGTATTCGGAGCAGCCTGGAGGTGATACTGATATGGAAGGTGTGACCATGATACGGATCGGTGGAGTTGAAATCGGGATTCTGGATCTGGACATATCCTTTGAAGAGATCAAACAACTCAATATTCATAATGAGGATGAACTGAAACGGGCTATTTTCCAGGAAATCAAGAAGAGAAATTATGTCCCGTCTTCCAAGGAGGAAGAATATACTGACGGACTCTATAAGGCATACAGAAAATTCATGGGAGAGAAGGTTGAGGAAGAGTATGAAGGATTGGAGATCAAGATTCTGGGGCCGGGGTGCGCCCGGTGCGACAAGCTTGAGCAGGATGTGCGCACCATTTTAACGGAACTCAATATTGCCGCTGAGGTACTGCATGTCCGCGATCCGATGGCCATTGCCGACTACGGTATCATCGGCACACCCGCACTTGTGGTCAACGGGATCATCAAATCGGCCGGAAAAGTACCGAATCGAGACGATATTGTGAAATGGATTACTGAAATCCAAAACAAATCATAAGACTTTGATCAGCAAGGAATAGATGGGACCATGGAAAACATGTTGAACAACGCCAACGAGCTCATTCATACCAATCCCTGGCTTGCCTTCGTCGCCGTCTTTGTGGGCGGACTCCTGACCGCCTCCAATCCCTGTGTTCTGGCCATGATTCCTCTCACCATAGGTTTTGTGGGAGGGACGAAGGAGATCGCGGGATTCAGGAAGGCGTTCTCCTTTTCCTTCGTTTTTGTGCTCGGGCTGGCCATAACCTTTACAATCCTGGGAATCATAGCGGCCCTTGCCGGGAGGCTTTTAGGAGATGTCGGAAGCTACTGGAAATATATCGTCGCCGGTGTGTGTTTCGTTATGGGAATCCACCTCATGGAACTCTTCCGCTTTCAGATCCCCGGCGTGGGCGCTGTGCGTCCGAAACGCGGGGGCATTATCGGTGCGTTCTTTCTTGGTCTTCTGTTTGGTGTTGTCTCCACTCCGTGCGCGGCACCCATTCTGGTCGTTCTTTTGGCCTTTATCGCGGCCAAGGGAAATGTTATGTATGGCGCACTGCTCCTACTCGTATATGCCCTGGGACATTGCGTTCTCATCCTGGTGGCTGGCACCTCCGTCGGTCTGGCCAAGGGCTTGCTCGAAGCGAGGGGATTGCGTCGAGCCACGAATCTGCTGAGAAAAGGGGCGGGAGGCCTCATTATTCTGGTGGGTCTCTATTTTCTGTTCATGTCTCCTTGAACGTGTAGGTTTATTATTAAATATCGTGGATTCGGAGTAAAATAATACTGTGCGAAATATACTACAGTCATCATTTCCTGTTTTCTTTTTCTTTGTTTTGACGATAGAAATCTTTTCCGCCCTGTTTTCATGTGAAAAGAACAACCCGGAGAAACGGAGTGAAAACGGTCCCGAGGATGCTGTCGTTGTGGACGTCGTCGGTGAGGATTCGCACGGCGACAGTGTTACTGCAGAGTACCTCCACGAGATAATCCACAGCGGTCGCAAAGTTCTGCTCAACTTCTGCTACTGCTGCGACTGCAAGATTACGAAACCCATGCTGCAAAACGCTGTCGAGAAGTATGCCCTTCCTGTGACGGTGATCACTGTGGATGTGATGGAGCATTTCGATCTGGCCGATGCGTATGGCGTGAAGCAAAGTCCCTTGTACATTCTTTTTAATGAGAGGGGCGAAAAGACGGACACGTTGTATGGCTTTACGGAGAATGATTTTATGGATTCGAAAGAGGTCCAGGAATGGTTGAAGAACGGTGTTCTGGAATCCGAAAGGGGGTTGAAGTGAAGATCGAAGTCTTCGGGCCCGGGTGTGCCAAATGCACCGCCACGGCGAAGTATGCGCACGAGGCTGTGGCCGAATTGGGTCTTGATGCCGAAGTCGTTAAGGTGGAGAAACTCGACGAGATTATGAAACGAGGTGTCCTTATGACTCCTGCGGTCTTTATCGACGGGAAAAAATACAGTGAAGGAAAAATGGTAAAAAAAGACCAAATCAAGGAGTGGATACGGTCCGGAATGTAACAAGGGGAAGGAATGTGACTATCAGATTACTCCAATCAATCGTCGTTTCACTCTTATTCATTGTATGCTTCATGGGTTGTGGTGGAAACGAGAGCAGGAGCTTCACTGAGGTTCCAGCCCTGGACGAGGCCCAACTGAAACAGACACTGTCATTGAAGAAATATGCGATGATCGAATTCGGTGGTCGCCACTGTATTCCCTGCAAAAAGATGCAGCCCATCCTGACCGAATTGTCAAAGAGTTACGGAGCCTCGATTTCTATTGGAAATGTATACGTTCAGGAACAGTTGAAATTGGGTCGTGAATATAAAGTGCGCTTGATTCCAACACAGATTATTTTTGACAAACAAGGGAAAGAAATTTTTCGCCATATAGGATTCTGGGACAAGCCCCAGATCCTTGTCAAATGGAAAGAACTGAAGATTCTTTGATAGTATAAAATGCGCTCATCGCGAGAATGTGGGGGTAAATTCTCGCATTCACTTCTGCGTTGCTCTAAATCCTGGATCGATGGAGTGATGGAAAGGCAAGAGAGAAGAAATATGTGAGCCAGGGTTCCCTTTCCATCATGTGAAGGAAGTAAAAGGAAAAGCCCGTCCAAAGCCTTCGTTGAGATCGTTATCGGTTTGCTCCTCTTGCCGGACGGTTTAACGGCTCAAGCTTCACAGCGGTTACACCTCCACCCCTCCGCACTCGAGCTCCTCTACTACTCGTTACTTTCCCACTTTTTAACATTTAGATCTTTTGACTTTTGGACTCGCGAATGGAAATTGACACTTTTTTGCACGATCCAATAGAAAATCAAGAGGTTGCAAAATTTGCCCTTGATTTTGGGTGTTGTATGATGTTATTTTGATAGTCTCCTGGATAAGACAACGTGAGACGCCATCGATGAGTGTTTTCAAACTTGAAACTACGCGTCACAATGCTTTATAAGGAATCTGCCAATGCCGGCCAATAATTCTGAAATCGAAAAACGGTTGTGGGATGCAGCTGATGAGCTGAGGGCGAATTCGAAGTTGAAATCCTCCGAATACTCCGTACCTGTGCTTGGGCTCATCTTTTTGAAATACGCAGATCATCGATTCGCCGAAGTGCAGAAGAAGCTTGAGGGAAAGTCTACAGGAAGGCATAAAATAGGCAAGACCGACTATCAGGCTAAGGGGATTATGTATCTGCCGGAGCAGTCCCGTTTCTCGTCGCTGATCAAATTGCCCGGTAGCGGGAACATCGGCAAAACCATTGATGAGGCCATGAAGGCCATTGAGTTTGAGAACGAGGAATTGCGGGACGTACTAACCAAGACCTATCACACAATCAGTGACCGAACTCTGTCCACCTTACTGAAGACTTTCAATGCCATTCCCATGGATATGGAAGGCGATGTCTTCGGGAAGATCTATGAGTATTTCCTGGGCAAGTTTGCCATGGCCGAAGGGCAGAAGGGGGGCGAATTCTTCACGCCCACGGCCATCGTCAAGCTCATCGTGGACATCATCGAACCGTATCACGGACGCATCTTTGACCCGGCCTGCGGGTCGGGTGGCATGTTCGTCCAGTCGGCCCGGTTCGTCGAGCGGCACAGGAAGAATCCCA
>CP070758.1:208080-213702 GCA_020348925.1 Gemmatimonadota bacterium
AAGCCCCACTCGCAGCTTAGCGCCAGGACGGTGGCCAGGTTTATAAAGGCGTCCGACGTTATTTAGGATCCACGAAAAATTCACAGAAAAGAGCCAACGTTCATTTTGATCCTGATATGCACCGGCTATTGCGGGTTGGGGTGCAGAGACGGATTGGTCTTTCTCTGCCTTGGTGAGTGAAGCCGTAAAGCTCTGACTCGCCGAGGATGTTGAGGATCTTGCTGTATTATCAAAATCAGAGAGCTAAAACGGTAATATCATTCTCCTCATTTCTGGTGCCATAGTGGGATTGATCGCTATTGTGAGACGATTGGAGAGACAGATTTTTGCCTTGCTCTGATGCTTGTTCTCGGTGGGTTCTTTGGATCTCTCTGGAGCGCAACATCGCATGAGAGATATGCTTTTAGAGCACAAGAGCAGGACGCTATAGAAATAAACTCGATAAACTTTTCCCAAACGCACATCTGATAGAAATAAAGAATGAGGCAGACGAGGAAACGGAAAAGAAATATAAGTTTCTCCACAAGGTTCCTTTTTGGCACTTGTGGGCCGCGCTCAATATGCTGACAGCATGCGTTGGGATTTATCTTATGGGCGTTAGCAAGATTTAGTCAACGAATAATCAGCGCAGGCAGTCAATGGCGGCTAGGAAAGGGTTTCTTACGAGTCAAAACAAGCTCTTCCCCGCTGCGGCTGGTGCGCTGACCGTTAGGCAAAAGCATCAAAAACTATAAAAGAAATGAGTTTTGTTTTTTTCGCATTATCCAGGTTAGCAGCTTTACAGCGCGGACGCGAGGTGCCGTACCGCTCGCACAGAATGTAAGGAGAAAACCAACAAATGACACAAGTAATAGTAAAGCCAACCGAAATACAAGCCCTTGGCAACAAGCCTAAAATCATTCAAGAGTATAGAGGTCGTGTCAATTCAAAGACAGAAAAAGTCAGTATCGCTAAAATGAACAATCCTGAGGCATGGATAGAGCCTGAACAGACATCAGAATTTGATGAATATTCATTTGTTCAAAATGGTATGTTTGTGCAAAAGCAAAGAAGGAAGCGTTTGTAATAAATGCAAGGGAAGCATTGATAGCATCGAAAGGTGAACGAATTCAATACAGCACTCCTCATCCAGGTGTTGCAGAGCAAAGAGCTGTTTGTTCTCCTGCATTTAGCCTAAAACGAGCAAATAGGGACAATGAATCACACCTATAACAAATCACTTCACTTTATGTCTACTCGCTGTATTCCGTAAAACCGGTGAGTTCAAAGGGTAGGCCATGCACCAATCACAATCGAAATTACAGACCACTCGTAAAGGAGGGAAGAGTTATGCCATATTTATTCGTTCGGCAAAAAGTGGAGGATTTTGAGAGGTGGTACGATGGCTTTAAATCACACGACGAGGCCCACCAAGAGGCTGGGCTGAAAGACTTGCAACTTCTGCGTGATGTTTCTGATCCCAACACTGTTGTCTGTTTTTTCAGAGTTGAGGATATTGAAAAAGCCAAGGTTTTTACGGAACCCCCCAAGCGAGCGAGGCACGGAAGGTGTCGGGGATGATCGGTGAGCCGGAGGTTTTATTGCTGAAAGAAATATAGAAAGTAGCTTCAAAGTCAAAGAGTCGCTGGATCCCCGTTAGTTGTGTTATTATACCACGAGGAGCGAAGCTCTTTTTATATTCCTTATTTCTCCCAACTTTATTTCTTCATTGATTCGAACCATGATAACAGTATCTTTTCCTGATTGAAATGACGTAATGGGGAAGAAATAATCATGTTTGTCAGTTTCAACAAAGTCCGTGATGGTGATTCAGTATGTATTATAAAATATCCTGACTGTGATGCGAAACTAACAGTGGAAAATCCTGTCACATGATTAGTCAACAGAAAAAAAGCCGCCTTAACTTCGGAGGTGTGAGATGAAATCTTTTTTTTGTAGTGTTGTGTCTTTTGTGCTGATTTTGTTTCCTTTTTTCATTGGGAATACTGCATCCGAAGAAATAGTAACCTCCGTCACATTTTCCCGTTCGGAGTTGACGTTTGAAAGGTTCGAAAACTATGACATCGTGCGGATGGTACATTGTGACATAACCAGGGAGGTTGGGGAACCGCAACTTCCAGTGAAAATGTTCCACATTGCTGTTCCAGCTGGAATGAAGGTGAGTCACATCGAGATTCTATCAATTGAAAGGGAGGAATTGGAGGGGACGTATACTCTTTTTCCCGTTCAGCCTCCGCAGGTCCTGGGGAGACCGGGCAATTTAGTTCGAACCTTCGATCTCGTGGCTCCGAAGCTGGCGGTGTATCAATCGAATGAGCCCTACCCTGAAGAAGTGATAGAATTATCTTCCACAGGTTCTCTCCGGGGGCATCGGCTGGCCTGTTTACTCGTGCATCCACTGCAGTACTGTCCCGCTCAGGGAAAACTCACACTCTTCACGAAAATTACGATTGAGGTGGCGCTCGGTCCGGATAACACCTTTCAGCAGGGGCTGGGCAAAAGGATCGACGGGGAAAAAGATGTCGGATACTCTCTGGCGCAACGTATGGTTCTCAATCCTCAGGATGTGGGTGCACCGTCTTCCTTGAAGGATTCATACGCGTCCCATCTGGTTGAAGGTCAGTATGAGTATGTGATCATTACGGATGCAAGGTTCGAATCCTATTTTCGACCTCTGGTCGAGTGGAAGACCCGGAAGGGCGTGCCGACTGCCGTGATCACGACGTCCTGGATCTATGAGCAGTATCCCGGTAGTGACGATCAGGAGCGAATCCGGAATTTCATTCGTGATGCGTACCAGAATTGGGGAACAGTGTGGGTCCTCATCGGAGGAGATACGGACGTTGTCCCGGAAAGAGTGGCCTGGGCCATGGATTGTGAATACGGTGCTGAGCCCGACGAGAACGACATTCCGGCCGACCTCTACTACTCGGATCTTGACGGGACGTGGGACGACAACGGCAACGGCATCTACGGCGAAGTGGACGATAACGTCGATCTGTATCCCGATGTCTTCGTCGGTCGGGCTGCGGTGAATACGACCTATGAGGTCGAGACCTTTGTCCGAAAGATTTTAGCCTACGAGAATCCTGTCGTTACCGATCAGTTCATGAGGATGCTCTTTCTGGGAGAGATCATGTGGGATTCCCCATACACCGATGGTGGTGAGGGAAAAGATATGATCGATGATGAATGCATTCCCCCCAGGTACGATCCGATAACGAAACTCTATCAGTCCAAAGGGAACGAGAGCACCGCATCCGTTGTGGCGGCCATGAACGAGGGCTATCACATCATCAACCACGACGGTCACTGCTGGTGGACGGTTATGGGAGTAGGGGATGGCTCTCTGGTCAGTAGTGACATGGATGGGCTGCGAAATAATCCGGCCAGTAGCATCATCTATTCCATCGGCTGTTGGCCGGCGGCCATCGATTACGATTGCATTGCCGAGCATTTTGTGAACAATCCCCGCGGCGGCGGTGTGGCCTTCATCGGGAATTCACGGTACGGCTGGGGGTCCCCGGGTAATCCGGGCTACGGGTACTCCGACCGCTTCGATCTGCAATTCTACGTGGAGCTATTTGACAACGGGATCAGCAATATAGGGGCGACATTGGCGGCAACCAAGGCTTTTTATGTGGGCCGCTCTCGGCAGGAGAACGTCTACCGCATTCACCAGTACGAAGTCAATCTCTTAGGCGATCCTGAGATGGACATCTGGACGAACACACCGGGTGTGTTAACGGTAGATCATCCTGCTGAAGTGCCTGCGGGTTATGACTTTTTCACTGTTACCGTTACTTCAGATGCGGCCCCAGTGGAGGGAAGCCTTGTATGTCTCATGAACGGAGCCGATCTTTTTGAGCGTGGTACTACGAACTCTCAGGGGCAGGTGACCTTTGAAATGAACACGAGTGAGGTGGATACGATATGGGTGACGGTGACCGCCCACGACTATATTCCATATCAAGGATCTGCGGTTGTCAATGCTCAAGGGCCCTATATGGGAGAGTTTGGTCATTATGTTATACATACCCCTAACGGTGATGGTTTGATCAATCCGGGGGAGCGTATAGAGTTGAACGTATCTGTAATTAATAGAGGTAGCGAGACAGCGATCAATGTCGTAGCTGTACTCAAAACCGGTGATCCTGTGGTTGCTATCACAGATAGCATTAATGGTCCGAGAAACCTATCTCCAGGCGGCCAAGCAATACCTGTGTGGCTCATGAAGTTTACGTTTGAAGTCTCGTCTCAAGCTGCGAACGGCCATTCCATCCAGTTCACCCTCGAAATGTCCGATTCTTTGGGCCATGTTTGGACCAATATCATACCCATCACAGTAGCTGCGCCGGTTCTCATTTGTCAGAGCTACTCTATCGATGACAGCACCGGCGGGAATGGCAACGGTCTTATGGAGGACGGAGAAAGGATTTCCATCGACGTGGGCATCAAGAATGCTGGTCTCGGAATCGCCTATGGTGTGGCCGTGCGTCCTCAGGTCGGATCCTGTGATATTGCGCTCAAGGATTCTTTGATTGTTCTGAACGACATTGATCCAGGATCGACCACCACGGGATCCTTTTCGCTTGAGTTTACTGATCCCGATTGTCCGACTCCTGCCTTTGATGTATATACCCTCAATGTCAACACCAGCGATGGGTACTCCTTCACTGACGGGTTCTCGCTGGCACGGCATCAGGCCCAATGGGGATTCTACGATGACATGGAGCATGGAGATACAGATACACTCTGGACCTATGGCGGTCAAGGGAACCTGTGGCACGTGACCCAGCACCGCAGTCACTCGGGTGACTATAGCTGGTACTGCGGGCACGAGGATCGATGGCGCTACGACAAGCACATGGACTGTTCACTTATCTCCTGTCCCATCACCCTCGGCCCCCGGGCACACCTCTCCTTCTGGCACTGGTACGAGGTGGCCGTCTATGGAGTCAATGGTATTGCAGTGGAGATCGACGACGGATCGGGTTGGACGAAACTCGATTTTATCGGCAGTGGCGGTGCTCTTCAGCCTGTCTTGCCCATCGGGAACGACTGGATCGAAGACACCTATGACCTCTCAGAGTACCCGGCAGGAACCCTGGTGCAGATTCGTTTCCACTTTCTGAGCGATGGGGAGCGGGTGTCGGAGGGTGTGTACATCGACGACGTGCGGGTTTACAACGATTACTCGAATCCTCACCCACTTTTTGATTTTGTCGGCTATGTTGTCGACGACGACAGCCTGGGAATGAGCTTGGGGAATGGCAACGGTTTTGTCGATCCGGGGGAGACGATTGAACTCACAATCGATGTCCACAATTACGGCGATGCCATGGCACCTGGTCTGTCGGCTGTCCTCACTACGACAGATCCCTGTGCGACTGTTTTGGATGGAGAGGTGGGTTTTGGGAATGTGGCTTCGGGTACAGCGTGTTCGGGAGAAAGAGCTTTTACCGTCGAAGTATCGCAAGATACTCGCAATCGCCACTCGATCTTTTTCTCCCTTCGGCTGCGGGATATTAAAGGAAATGTGTGGGACGAATCCGTCAGCCTCACCGTGGCCCAACCGGAGTTTGTCTTCTCCTCTTTTACAATTGATGATGTGATAGGAAA
>CP070758.1:213802-218133 GCA_020348925.1 Gemmatimonadota bacterium
CCCATCACAGGAACCCGGATCAAGGTCCGACCACAGGACAATGGAGTCGTTGTCCGCATCAAATGCCACGATCTCCAAACAGTCTTCATAATACGCCTCATGGAAGTACAGCGTCTCCGGCAGAGACGTTGTGATCAAAGGTGGACGATTGACGATAACGAGACCATTTTTCGTTGTCGTTCTCCACGACCCCTCATCGATGAGTATCTCTCCAATTCGTATCGGACTCTCGTTTCCAGGCGTTGCCGAGGCATCTACCCAAAAACCAATATTGAGCAAACAACCACCGCACTCAATTCCCTCAGAGGCCTCCCCACCTCCTATGAGCCAGAACTGCACGGTGTTGAGTGCTCCCCCTTTGTGGTGCCACTTGATGTCCCATCCCAAAGAGTCCAGACAGGTGTTCTCAAAGGTAACGGTCGAGTCGAACGAGATGACACCGGTATTGAAGGAGATTTCTCCGTACAGGGTATTCATGTACAGACCGCTCAGGTCATCGGAAGAGAGACACACCGTGAACATTGAGCCCGGTTTCTGAATGACGACCGGTGGGTCGATACTCATAGCGATTATTGGTTCGGCTCCACTGTCGTTGATGAGCAATGTGAAATCGTCGCTGTGAACGAGGGTATCCTCAGCCACGCCCGTCACTGTCACCGAATACGTACCCAAATCGGCGGCCATTGAGGAGCGGATGGTGAGAATGGATGTGATCGATCCATCAGGGGTCGGGGTGACCGGATTTGGGAAGAAGCTTCCGCTCACGCCCTGAGGGAAATCTGAAACGCTCAACGAGACACCGTCATTGAATTTATAGAGCGAGGTGATGGTCGTCCTGACAAGTGTCCCTCCTCGCTGAAGGACAACCGAAGGATCAGGAGCTACAGAAAGGGCGAAATCGGGCTTGTCTATCACATGCAATCTCACTTCAGCCGTGTGATGAAGCATACCGGTATCGTCCATTCCGAGAATGATCAGCGGATACGTTCCCAGCTCAGTCGAAGCCGAAGCACTCATGATCAATGTTGAACTCACTTTTCCAGCCTGGGGAGGGGTGATGGGATTCGGATCGAAGCACGTGTTGAGAGCGCAGCACAGGTTGCAGACGCTCAGATTCACGGGATCATCGAACCCTTTCATGGAAGTGACCCAGACTTCATAGGTCGCCGTCTCGCTGTAGTCGCCCTCCAATAGCATCGAGCCTTTCATCGGCGACTCGGGGTGCACTATTGTCCGCTCTTTCGGGAGGGCTTCAATGAAGAAATCAGGATTCCCATAGAAAGGATCAATATCCTCGGGAAGAATATCAGTGAAGTCAGGCGAACCCAACGTATAGAGATATCCTCCATAATTCCTGTGCGGTCCGAACCACGAAAAGCCTATGCCCGATGGTTGCCCACCAGAGGTGACGACCAGTCTGTAATTCTCAGAATGTGATGCGCCACTTAACTCACCGAACACCGAAGTCGTCAGCATATACTTGCCGTCAAAACTCCACCATTGGGCATCACTGCACGGAGCAGCAATACAAACGGCTATACACATCAGCAGAACTATTTTCCCTCTCCAGACGACGCGAATCGTCTTCTTGTTCATCATTCCCTCCTTACGCTGATCAATGTAATATTCTTTTTGGATTCTGAATTATGCATTGTGGATTGTATACTCCGGAAGCTCCGAATTATTCAAAGTAATCATACGAATATTTCAGAACCCTGACAGGTTCATCCAATTTATTGTACTGTATCTGTTCGATGATATTTCCCCGATCGTCATAGTTAAAGACATTTCGAGTCCTGATGTCAGCCGATGGGACAGACGTATGGGTTTCAATGACCCGTCCCTCAGTGTCATAGGTGGAAGATGTTCGAGATGTTACCTTGTCTTCAGCATTGTAGCTCAACACTTCGGCCACTGTACTGTCAGGGTTGAAAATACTCCTTGTCCTCCCAACGGTCATACTGTTCGGACCATAATTAACGGTTTCCATCGCGTCCGTCTCATAGGTATACAGGATCCGTGATATGACGTCACCTTTGCTATTTCGGACGAACGTCTCTATTATCCTGCCTTCCTCATCGTAGGACAGGAATTGTTTCACGTCGACATTTTTATCCGGGGAGAACATGAGCAACTCGACCATTTGCCACGCCTCATTGAACTGATACTTCATAGTAAGCTGAATACTACCGTCCGGTTTATAGGCAACCGCTCCCGTGGGAAGAAAGACGCTGTCGAACTCTGTATATTCATATACCATTCTTTGATCCGCACCACCTTTTGATGAACTCGTAACGGACTCCGTGATGTATCCCTTGCTATCATAAACGAAATTCGATTGCTGCATGACGGTGCCGTCTTGATTATACATAATCTGTTCGAGGAGGTGCCCTGCTTCATCAAAGGTGCTCGAAGAAACGTTGAACCCCTGCGACTCAATAATTTCACCTGGTTTTTCCCCTGGAGCCGCTTCATATCGCCATATCAATATCGATCGTATCTTTGATTTTCGAATCTGTTCCGGATCCATATCTGGGACCGCCTTGTTATCACTTCCTCCAGGGACACCGCCCTGGAATCCCGGAGGGAGTGTTTGTGCTATTGCACCGGTGACTAGAAACAGAACTGCAAGGAACCACAAAAGAGCAAGTCTCTGCCAAACAATCGCTTTCATTATAGTATCCTTTCTTTATTCGCCGCATTGTCGAGCTTCGTTCTTCAACCCAACCTACAGATTCTCGCATTATCTCAAGAACCCGTATTCTCCATGTCTCTTCTCTTCAAGAATTACGGATTGGGTCACACGCTCTGCTTACGATCTTTGTTCTTCTTCTCCTCGAATTGACCGCTCGAGCGGTTTATCAATCAAAAACCCGTAAACGTGGAACTCCGTTCTCTAAACTCATTTGTTCTACTTCGCATCCCCTCCAGTATTCCTCTCCGCTCTGTGGGGATTGAACACTCCCACGAGCATCACTTCGATCTATTCTGTATCACCCGCAGTAGTACTCTGTGCCGTCTCGATTCCTTCGCTCGGTTTCTCCTCCGAAGCGTTCCCGGCGATACGTTCCAGGGTTCTTTCCAGTTGAGCCATCCTCTGACTCAATCCCTCAACTTGAGACCGCAACTGTCGGTTCTGGGTCTCTTGTCTCTTCACGATTGAAGCGACATCCCCTGAGTTCACACCTATAGCCACGTTGACCAAACTCAGCGAGGGACTTTCCGAGGTGCTCCAGGCTCTCCCGACGATTTTGGAGAACTCGTCAGCCGTCATCAGTTCGGGAGAAACGGCAATGCCCGTTCCATCTTCAAGCCCGGAGGGGATGATATAATCTCCCTCCTTCACAGGGCCCATGACCTTGACAGGCACCTGGCCCATGAATGCGACCTTTTCATAAAGGTGCTCTTCCTCTTCCTGAGGCATATTTCCCACAACAATCGGCGACGTTGATACTGGCAATATTTGCTGTGCGCCTCTGGTACATTTGGAAATTTTGCCACCATAGACCCCCACGATGTCTCCCGGCTGTAACGTCTCATCCGCATCAACGCGTTGAAGCCATTCCGCATAATCCCCGGACCCTGATGAGAACGCGACACCCAAATTACTCCAATATGTGGCCTGATAGACAGCCAGGTTTGCGATTTCCGTTCCCAGATCAAAGACATCAGCGGCCAGCAGCACGCCGGAGGCGGCGAGCGCCACAGCTGAAGCGGCAATAACTCCCGGGGACGGCCCAGCAACACAAGCGCCCAACCCAGCGCAGGCCCTGAAATCTGCAATATCCGCGGCTAACTGGACGGCATCGGCAGCCAAACAGACACCATCCGCCGCCACAATTCCAGTTTTCACCACAATATTGGCGGTCCCCATGAGCGTCTCGTACCAATAGACCCAGTTATTGACCGCATCGCCTGCGGTCTCCCCCTCGATGCGTCCCCTTACTGTCCCGGTACTTGAGCCGGAAAAGGTGATATAATTGTTATCATTGTCCGGGTAACCCTCGTCCCTCAGCTTTATCCACATACCTTGATCCTTGGAATCAAGGAAGAGCCCGTAGGCGCCGGTGTTCCCTTGAGCTCCATCAACGTTGCTGGTAATAGACACCTGCCCGTTATTACTCACTGTAAAACGGTCCGCGGAGCCATCATTGGCTTTCACCAGAAAGTTCGCCGAAGCCTCTGCACCAATACCCACGTTGCCTGTTACATGAACATCCCCGTCAAAATACGCCGCCCCGTCATTCGTGCCGCCTCCACTGCCGCTGGCGCAGAGACCATAGTGGTTGGTAGAAGTGAAGTGACCGCCACATCCATCATAGCTCTCACCG
>CP070758.1:218233-242860 GCA_020348925.1 Gemmatimonadota bacterium
GCAGTTCTGCGAATCGTTAAGATCCTATCTCCCTCATGAAGACTTTTCTCGTTTCATGATTCTTGTAAAGGCGGAATGCCACACTCCTTCCGAGTATTATCTCTATCAGAATTATCCCAATCCCTTCAACCCAACGACCGATATTATATATTTTATACCGGATGGGAGATCACCCACCCATACAACTTTGAAGATCTACAATGTATTAGGTCAAAGGGTACGGACATTGATTGACGAGCGAAAGGGGCCGGGATTATACTCAATCAACTGGGACGGAAAAGACGAAAAAGGTCATGAAGCTCTCAGTGGCGTCTACTTATATTGCCTTAAGATAGGGGATTTCATCGCGACGAGGCGGATGCTCTTACTCAAATAATGGTGTAACAGATTTCCTGAAGTGAAGAATGAACCAACCTTAGACGGAATACGACTTGGACTTTAGAGGAGTGAATTCCAATGAAAATATGTGCCAAGGTCACCTTCTTGCTCTTACTGCTCCCAGGTATTGTATACACACAAGGAACCGTTGAACGTACTTCATTTATGAGTACCATACTGGGAAGCTCGAGAACATTTGAAATATATTTACCGGAAGGATACGATCCTGACGAACCACTTCGATATCCGGTCGTCTATTTTCTTCACGGGAGCGGATTCGCCACATACCCGGAGATATACACTGCTCTGGATATTCTGATCGGGGACGGTGCTGTCAATCCGATGATTCTCGTTCAGCCGGACGGTTTAGTGGGTTCTTACGCCAGCTATCACACGAACTCCGAGTTGTGGGGAGATTTTGAGGACTTCACAACAGGCGAGCTTATTGAATATGTAAATTCATTGTATAAAACCATCCCTTCGCCGGCGAGGCAGTGCATTATGGCACATTCCTGGGGAGGATACAGCTGCATGAAGGTGGCCTTGAAACACCCTGACCTGTATCTTGCCGTGGCCTCGCACGGAGGTACCCCTGATCTCAACGTGGGCGTTTCGGTCTGGCGACCCCATGTTCTGGCCGAACACGGGAATTCTCCACCTTATGAGTACGATCCCAATGCAGGTGTTTTTTCAATATCGTTGTATGGCTGGGCCACCGCTTTTTCGCCGAACCTCGATAATCCTCCGCTTAATGTCGATTTTCCTCTGGACGCCAACGGAGCTATTGTCGATTCGGTGTTGTCGATATGGCGCCCGCACAACCCTACCCATCTCGCATCTCAACTCCCTCCAGACAACAATCTGACCATATATTTTGAATGTGGGACAAACGACGAGTTCGAATGTTATTCCATGAATGCTGCTTTTGCAGAATCCCTTGACGCCTTGGGAATACCCCACGATTTCCGATCGTATCCAGGTGACCATTTCGGCCAGTTGGAAGAACGTTTCCAAATTTCATTGGCCTTTCTCGATTCTCTCATGAAAGTTAGGCCCGCCATCTATATTCAGCCCGATTTTATAGGTGAACCTTTTACGGGCCATGCACCGCTAACTGTTCAATTCACAGACCTCTCCTTTGCCAACCCGCCGGTAACAGCTCGTGCTTGGGATTTTGATAACAACGGTATTATTGATTCCGAAGAACCGTCTCCGATCTGGATTTATGAGCAGCCGGGCATATACACCGTGCGTATTGAAGTCTCCAGCGATTCACTTTCAAGTGAACGGATCGACGAGGACTACATTCAGGTCTTCGACGGTGAAAGCGCCCTCTTGTTTACAGGCAATAGTAGCTGCGCCACCTGTCCCGCAGCACCTCATCTTAACCTCACCGAGGCAATCACCATTGAGGCATGGATTCACCCTACCGGATGGGGAACATTTGAAACATTCGGGCTCGGACGAATATTTGACAAACAGAACATCTCCTTGTATCTCGTCGACTCGTATCTTTCCTACAATTCTCACAGTCTCGTTTTCCACCTTATTCATGAAAACGGAACGGTGAGTTATACGAATACTCCTGAAGGGTCGATTGTTCTCAATGAATGGCAGCATATTGCAGTAACGTATAATGGTGAAAACATTGTTAACATCTACATCAACGGCATCGAACAACCGGTCTGGCACGCAATTCCACCCTCAGGCAATATCCAAGAGAACGATGATGAAGATGTAATATTGGGCAATTCTTCAGACCACAGCTGGACATTCGATGGTCGCATAGATGAAGTGCGTATCTGGAATGTAACCCGCACTGCAGAGAAAATCCGTGAGAACATGGATGTCTCTCTGTGCGACAATGAGCCAGATTTGGTGGGCTACTGGCAGATGAATGAGGGAAACGGTGAGACGATTCTGGACAAATCCGGACATGATCATACCGGAGTCTTATTCGATGTATTATGGAGAGACGGTGCGCCTCTGAGTCAATCATCGGCGGATAGTGATGAAGACGGAATCTCCGATTGTATTGATAACTGTCTTAACCAATTCAATCCAATGCAAGAGGATAACGACGAAGACGGTGTGGGTGATGTCTGCGACAATTGTCCGGAGATGAGGAATCCTGAACAGGCGGATGCTGACAATGACGGAACGGGTGATGTCTGCGATTCGTGCACGGATATAGACGATGACGGTTACGGAAATCCGGGCTACACTGCGAACACCTGCGATGAGGACAACTGTCCCGGAGTTTATAATCCGGATCAGCTCCCCTTTGATCAGGGTGATCTGGACTGCAACAGCGGGATCGATGTCCTTGATGTGCTGGCCGTGATCAACCACATCCTGGCCTCTGCCCCACTCCACGGCAAAGTCCTCGACCGGGCCGACTGCAACGGCGATGGAGGTGTCGATATTCTGGATGCCCTGGGTATTATAAATGTTATTCTCGGAACAGGTGAGTGCATTCCGACAGCCTTGAGACCATCACTCACACCTGAAGTATTGCAGTTCTGCGAATCGTTAAGATCCTATCTCCCTCATGAAGACTTTTCTCGTTTCATGATTCTTGTAAAGGCGGAATGCCACACTCCTTCCGAGTATTATCTCTATCAGAATTATCCCAATCCCTTCAACCCTGAGACACAGATTGCCTTTGATCTTCCCCAGGCATCAAGGGCGACGATCACGATATACAACCTGTTGGGTCAGATTGTGGACGTGTTGTTCGATGGAGAGGCGAATGCAGGCCGCCATGCGGTCATGTGGAATGCTTCTGAAATCTCAAGCGGTATCTATCTCTATCAATTAAAAACGAGAGATCTCACAATTACGAAAAAAATGGCGCTGATAAAGTAATCATCATTATCATGGAGGATCACATGAAGAGAATGTCTCTCGCTTTGATTGTTGCGGTCCTAATTACGACCTCTGCCCATGCCGAGGCAGAAACAGTTCGAGCCGGAATAGCCTCCCAAAACCACATCCCATCACACATGGCGCATGTGCACGTACCGTTTATCCCCAACGATGGGCACTTCGACGAACAGGTGGCGTATTCCGCCCGGACATTCGGGGGGACTGTATTCATTACGCATGATGGTGACATCGTCTATTCCCTGCAAAATGCTAATGAAGACGCTACAATCAAAGGCGTGGCTCTCAGAGAACATTTTATCGGTTTCTCATGTATACACTCATCGGGCGAGGATCCATCTGTCGCTACCGTAAACCACTTTAAGGGAAACGACCCGTCGAAGTGGAACAGTAATATTCCCACTTACGGGCTGGTAAGTCTCGGTGAGGTATACGAAGGTATTATCGTAAAGCTCAAGGCCCACGGGAACAACGTTGAGAAGCTCTTCTTTGTGCAGCCCTGGGCCGATCCAAGGGATATCCGGATAGAACTTTCCGGTGCGGACGGCCTGGGATTAAACGATGCTGGCGAATTGGAGGCAACGACGCCTCTCGGACCGATCTCCTTTTCCAAACCCGTCGCTTATCAGGAGGTTTTCTGTCATCGAGCATACGTCGAGGTCACCTACACAGTGAAGGGTAACGAGTACGGCTTCAGTGTCGGGGACCATAATCCTGAAATTCCTCTCATCATCGATCCACTTTTGGCCTCCACATTTCTTGGGGGCAGCAATACCGATGATGATTACGAGCCTGTCGTCGCTCTCGATGAAAGCGGAAACGTATTTATCAGCAGCTACACCTATTCCACCGATTTTCCGACGTCCCCCGGCGTTTACGACGGAAGTTTGAACAGCACCATCGATTGTTTCGTATCAAAGTTTGACAGCGATCTGACGACCCTCCTCGCATCCACATTTCTCGGAGGGAGTTCCGGTCAGTGGGGCTCTTCAATAATTGTAAATACGACCGGAGAGATTTATGTTTGTGGCTATACGGAATCTCCTGATTTTCCAACTACCTTCAATGCCTTCGATACAGATCACAACGGAGGTAGAGATCTCTTTGTATCAAAGTTTAATAGCAATCTTACATCGCTGCTGGCCTCAACTTTCCTGGGAGGAAGTGAGAATGAAGGTGACCAGTGGCCGAGAACGGGCTTGGACCTTGACGGGAGCGGGAATGTCTTTGTGACCGGTCTCACCAGGTCCTCGGATTTCCCAACGACATCCGGTGTCTACGATGAAGAATACAACGGTGGAACCGGAGGGGGAGACGTCTTTCTGGCAAAATTTAACAGGAATCTGACGACACTTCTTTCCTCCACATTCCTCGGGGGGAGCGGTGTTGAGTGGCGACCCACAATAGCCCTGGATGGAAACGAGTCCATCTACCTGATTGGCGAGACCCAGTCATACAATTTTCCGACGACCTCAGGCGCATATGACCCGAGTTTCAACGGTTTTTCAGACATATTTGTAGCAAAGCTAGCGACTGATCTCACGACGCTGTTCGCTTCCACCTACTTCGGAGGAAACAGTAGTGAAGAGGCTCTTTCGATACAGGTGGATGAAGATGGACAGGTTTACATAGCCGGATACACCTGGTCGCCAAACTTTCCCAGCACTCCTGATGTGTACGATCCCAGTTTCAACGGTTCACGAGACGCGTTTATTGCTATATTTGACAACGATCTGACAACGCTTCGGGCCGCCACGTTCCTTGGTGGAAGCGACCAAGATAACTGTCGATCCATGGTCCTGGATGAAAGTGGGAACGTCTATGTAACCGGCAACACGTTATCATTTAATTTTCCCACCACGCCCGGCGCCTATGATGAAACGTACAACGGCGGTACTCCGCACGGAGATGCTCTTGTGGCAAAATTGAACAGCGACCTGACATTGCTTTTGGTCTCAACCTACTTCGGAGGAACGCTCGACGACGTTGTTGACCGCATGGCCATAGATGACGACAATAATGTTTATCTTGCCGGCTCCACAACATCTTCGGATCTCCCCACAACGTCCGATGCTTACGACAGAACATACAACGGCGGCGGTGATGACGTCTTTGTTACCAAGTTCTATCTGGAATCGGATTTCGACGAAGACGGGTGGCCCAATGTGGTTGACAATTGTATGTATGACTACAACCCGGGCCAGGAGGATTCCGACGGGGATCAGGTCGGGGACATGTGCGACAACTGTCCGAACAATTCTAATCCGGATCAGACCGACAGTGATAGTGACGACTCAGGGGATGCTTGTGACAACTGTCCGAATGATCCCAATCCGGATCAAACCGACGAGGACGGTGATGACTCAGGAGATTTTTGTGACAACTGTCCCGACGATTCGAATCCCGATCAGGAAGATGCGGACCATGATGGAAGAGGTGATGTTTGCGATCCATGTCCGCATGATCCGGACAACGATGCGGATGAAGACGAATTGTGTGCAGATGAAGACAACTGTTCACATGACTACAATCCTGACCAGCTTGATAGTGATGAAGATTCTGCTGGAGATATCTGCGACAATTGTCCGGAATCTGCCAATCCCGATCAAATGGATGCCGACAATGATGATTTCGGCGATGTCTGCGATTCGTGCACGGACACTGACGGCGACGGATTTGGAAATCCGGACTATCCTGACAATACGTGTGAGAGTGACAACTGTCCCGGTACCTATAACCCGGATCAGGAGGACGGCGATGGTGATGGAGTCGGTGATGCCTGCGAATTTATGCAGGGTGATATAAACGGCGACGGGAATACCGACGTCCTGGATGCACTGGCTGTGGTCAACCATATCCTGGGCACAGATCCTCTGATCGAGGATTCCTTCAATCGTGCCGACTGCAACGGCGACGGTGGTGTCGATATCCTGGATGCCCTGGGTATCATAAATGTAATACTGGGTACAGGCGAGTGTGCTTCTGGCATTTAGAGATCATTGATCACTCCTGAAGTGATTCGATTCCTGCAATCCCTTCGAGCCTTCCTGACGGATGAGGATTTTGCTCAATGTTTGATACTTCATATAAAACCATGTTCGAGAAGAGTATTCTCTTTTTGAAATTATCCCAATCCATATAATCGTGGAGGATTACATGAAAATAACGTCACTCGTTTTGATAATCGCTGTCGGAATCATGATCTCTGCAAATGCTCAGATCTTTGAAAATCAAGTGAGCACGTCAGGCAAAGATAACACTGCTCTAACCACAGAAACCCGCCTCTCATCGCAAATGGCAAGTCTGCACATTCCTTTCATTGCCAATGACGGACAATACGACGAACAGGTGGCGTATTCCGCCCGGACATTCGGGGGGACTGTATTCATTACGCATGATGGTGACATCGTCTATGCCCTGCAGCACGTTCAGCGGGACAACACACTCTCTGGTGTAGCTCTCAGAGAACAATTCGTCAGATTTTCACGCTTCCGGATAACTGGAGAGAACCTGTCCAATGCCACCATAAACAGTTTTACAGGAAACGACCGATCGATGCGGACACGGAACATTCCCGCCTACGACCTCGTGAATCTCGGTGAGGTATACGAAGGTATTATCGTAAAGCTCAAGGCCCACGGTAACAATGTTGAGAAGCTCTTCTGTGTGCAGCCCTGGGCCGATCCTGGGGACATCAGGGTAGAACTCTCCGGTGGGGACGGTTTACGGGTCAATCCTGCCGGTGAACTGGAGGCAATGACACCTCATGGGACGGTTTCCTTTACCAAACCAATTGCATATCAGGAAGCTTTCGGTCAGCGTTTTTTTGTCGAGGTCGCTTATCGAGTTCATGGAAATGAATATGGTTTCAGTGTCGGGAATTATAATCCTGAACTTCCTCTCATTATTGATCCATTACTGGCTTCGACATTCCTTGGGGGAAGCGGTGACGAGGTAGCCTGGCCATCCGCCGGACTGGCCGTTGATGGTGAAGGCAACATATATGTTGCGGCGACCACATATTCAGCCGACTTCCCCGCAACCACCGGGACATACATGATCGACCACCAGGGCGGAAACACCGATGTGGTTCTATGCAAGTTCGACGGGGATCTCTCGACGCTGCTCGCAGCCACCTATCTCGGCGGAAATTCAGACGACGGGACGCCGTTCATCGCCATCGATGGAGATGGCAACATCTTCGTTACGGGTGAGACATCCTCATCGGACTTCCCCACCACGCCCGGTGCCTTCAGGGAGACCCGCCCCGGGCTCGTTGACGTTTTTGTCGCCAAGTTCAGCAATGACCTCACGACGCTTCTGGCCAGCACCTATCTCGGCGGTTCGGTCCGCGACGATCACGCCAAAATCGCCGCGGACGACCTCGGCCACGTCTTTGTCACCGGCCGAACCCAGTCATCCAACTTTCCCGTCACGGAGGGCGCTTTCGACGAGAGTCACAATCCGGGTTACGATGTTTTTCTGTCCAAGCTCAGCAATGACCTGACGACCCTTCACGCTTCCACCTTCCTGGGACCCGGCTGCGCGGATGACCGTCCGGCCATCGATCTGGACCACGACGGCAATCCCGTCGTGACAGGGACCACAGAATCGTTCTCCTTTCCGACCACTCCGGGAGCCTACCAGGAGTCCTTCGGGGGTCAACTCGATATCTACGTGGCGAAACTGAACGACGATCTCAGCGCCCTGGTCGCCTCGACCTTCATTGGATCGGCCAGCTTTGAAATGGGCTACGGCGTGGCCGTCAGCAGCGACAACTCCGTCTTTGTGACATCGCACCCCACCGCCAGCTATCCCACCACCCCGGGTGCGTACCAGACGACCTTCGGCGGCGGCGTGGCGGACGCCGGCGTCGCCAAGCTGGACGCCGATCTGACCACATTGGTCGCTTCAACGTATATCGGTGGCAACGCCAACGATGCCGCCATATCCGTTGCCCTTGATAACGACGGCAACGTCCTCGTGTCCGGCTACACCGACTCCCCGGATTTTCCCGTCACACCCTCAGCCATCGATCCTGACTACAACGGCTCAGACGACGGCTTTGTGGCCAAACTGTCACCGGATCTATCCACCCTTTTAACGTCGACCTTTCTCGGCGGCTCTGCATCCGACGACGCAAATGCCGTTACCATCAATGACGAAGGTACAATCATCATCAGTGGCTCTACCGCTTCCACCAATTTCCCCACTACAAGCGGTGCCTACGATGAAAGCCAAAACGGCGGCAGAGACGTTTTCGTTGCGCTGCTTGATTTCTCCCCCTTCACCCGCGTGACCGACGGCGTCGTCGTCACTGATGGCGGACTGTCCGTGGGTGCCTGCTGGGTCGATTACGACGGGGACGATCTCCCCGACCTCTACGTGGTGAACGATGGAAACGACGAGATATCCAGGAATAATTTTCTCTATCACAACGAGGGAGACGGGACATTCACCAGGGTTCACGATCAGCCCATGGCAAATGACGGCGCCAGCAGCTACGGCGCCAGCTGGGCCGATTATGACAACGACGGAGATATCGACGTCGTTCTGGCCAACTTCAAGGGCTATGCCAATGTCCTCTATGTGAACGACGGGTTCGGCCATTTCACCGCGGACGTTGCCAATCCAATCAGCCAGGATGCGGCCGGCTCCACATCCCCCAGCTGGATCGACTACGACCTGGATGGCGACCTGGACCTGTTCATCGCCAATTCATCCAACGACCTGGATGAATATCCGCCCTTCGAGAATTTTCTCTATCGCAATGATGAAGGGACATTCACCCGGATCACCACCGGTGACTTGGTCACCCTCGCCCGGCACACCTACGGAAACTGCTGGGGCGACTACGACAGTGACGGCGATCCCGATCTTGTCAATTCGAACAACATGCCGGAGCCTCTCGATCTGTTTCGCAACGACGGCTCGGGTACGTTCACGCGACTTCCCACCGATGTGTTCGGCTCTGTCAGTGCAAACGGAGGCGGCGCCGCCTGGGCCGACTACGATAACGACGGCGACCTGGATCTGTTTGTCGCCAACTTCTGGCCGGGACCGAGCTTCCTGTATCGGAACGACGGCGATGGTTCCCTCACCAACCTCATCGGTCACGGCCTGGGCCTGGTTTCCGGCCGGGCCAACGGCGGCGCCTGGGCCGACTATGATAACGACGGTGACCAGGATATCTTTGTCTGGCTGAATGATTACGAGGTCCCTGCCAATGCCCTGGGGTATCTCTTTGTCAATAATGGAGACGGCTCTTTCACCAGGCTCTCCCCCGCTTCTTTCGAGTGCGACGCCTGCAGAGGGAACACCGCCGTCTGGGGCGATTACGACCGGGACGGGGATCAGGACCTGTTCGTCGCCCGGGCCATGTGGGAGCTGGGGCACACCGACAATTTGCTCTTTCGAAATAACACCTCCGGAAACCACTGGCTGGTCGTGAAGCCCACCGGTGTTTTATCGAACCGATCGGCCATCGGCGCCAAGGTCAGGGTAAAGGCGACCCTTGGCGGGAGCCCTGTCTGGCAGATGCGCGAATTGAGAAGTCAGACAGGCGCCCATGCCCAGAGTCCCCTGGAGACACACTTCGGCCTGGGGGATGCCACCATCATTGACTCGATAAGAATAGAATGGCCCAGCGGCATGGTCGACATTCTGACCGACGTGAATGTCGATCAATTCCTCGTCGTTACCGAAGGAGAATTCGGCGACCTGGACGGTGATGGCATTGCCGACATCATCGACAACTGTCCCAATAATCCCAATCCTGATCAAGAGGATAACGATGCCGATGGTGCAGGCGATATCTGCGACAACTGTCCGGACGACGCCAATCCGGATCAAGCGGATGCCGACAGCGACAACACCGGTGACGCCTGTGACCTTTGCACCGACACTGACGGCGACGAATACGGCGATCCTGGCTATCCGGCCAACACGTGCCAGGAGGACAACTGTCCGACCGTCCATAACCCGGATCAGGCTCAAGCCGAACAGGGCAACATCAACTGCGACGGCGGAATCAACGTGCTGGATGTGCTGGCAACCATCAACCACATCTTGGGCATAACGCCCCTGGTCGGTGCCCCCCTCGACCGAGCCGACTGCAACGGCGACGGCGGCGTCAATATTTTGGACGCTCTGGGTATCATTAACGTTATCCTCGGTACAGGCGAATGCGAACCAACAACCGCAAAACCCGTTCTCACTTCCAAAGTCATCCAGTTCTGCGAGTCGTTGGAGTCCTCTCTCACTCCTGAGCAATTTTCTCGGTTCATGGCGCTTGTGAGGGGAGAATCCCAAACTCCTGCGGAGTATGCTCTCTCCCAGAACTATCCCAATCCTTTCAACCCCTATACAGAAATCAGGTATCAGATCCCAGATGTGAGATTGCCCGCCCACACCACCCTGAAGATTTTCAACACTCTCGGACAGGAGATCCGGAGGTTAGTGGATGAACCTCAGGAGACCGGGTATTACACTGTTACATGGGATGGCAGGGATGAACACGGTCATCCCGTGAGTTCAGGCGTGTACTTCTACCAAATAGTTGCGGAGGATTTTTACAAGACGAGGAAAATGTTGCTCTTGAAATAAGCCTCGGCGGATTTCGAAAAACTCTTTTCCCAAATCCTGGAGATCAAGGGGAGGATTGAATGAAGCATATATTTCCAAGAATATCGGGTACACTTTTATTATGGGCAGGAGGAATGGTTTCGATTTTCATGCTGGCTCCCGTTTTCTCCACATCCCAGGTTACCCAACTCACACATGATCCGGAATGGGCGAAACATCCTGTTCGGTCACCGGACGGCTCGGCAATAGCCCTTGCGTCAGACGAAGTGATACATCTTGAGCACGATGATCAATTCACCCGAATCTATGAGGGTGATCTCGTCACCGACGGCGGCAGCTCACAAGGCGTGAGCTGGATCGATTACGACAACGACGGCTATCTGGATCTGTTCGTCAGTAATCTGATCTGGCCCACCGGTCAGGACAACTGGTTATATCATAATAACGGCGACGAAACTTTCAGTAAAATCACTGAGGGAGATATCACCCATGACGGTGGTCTATCGCGGACCAGCACCTGGGGCGATTGCGACAACGACGGCGATCCGGACTGCTTCGTATCGAACTGGCCGGATGAACGCAACTTTCTCTATCTCAACGACGGCCATGGCACCTTCACAAAGGTCACTACGGGGGAAATAGTCAATGAAAACAGGGGTTCCCCGGCCGCCGCTTGGGCCGATTACGACAACGACGGCGACCTGGACCTCTTTGTGGCCAATTACGGTCCAAATTCCCTGTTTCGAAATGACGGTGAAGGATTTACCAAAATCACGAGTGGGGATATCGCGACCGATGTCAGTGATTCGTACAGCGCAGCCTGGGGTGATTACGACAACGACGGCGACCTCGATCTCTTTGTGACCTCCAACTACGGAAACCTGAATAACTATTTCTATAAAAATAACGGGGACGGGACCTTCGAAAAAGTCACCGGTCAGAATATTGTCAGCGACGGCGGAGAATCCTTTGGTGGCAGCTGGGGTGATTACGACAACGACGGTGATCTGGATCTCTTTGTGCCGAACATCTCGTACTCGACCGACGGCAACAATTTCCTGTACAACAATAATAGTGACGGAACTTTCACCAGAATCACGCAGGGCGACATCGTCAATGACGGCGGATACTCCTTCGGCAGTGCCTGGGGCGATTACGATAATGACGGCGACCTGGATCTGTTCGTGTCGAACTATCCCGATGGGGGACAAAGCCGAGACTTCCTTTACGAAAACAATGGGGGTGGGACCTTCTCAGGCGTAACGGGTGAAGGAGTCGTTACCGATGAAGGAGCCTCATACGGGGCCGCCTGGGGTGATTACGATCGGGACGGCGATCTGGATCTGTTCGTCGCCAAATTCGCGGATCAAAACGAGAACAATACCCTCTACCAGAACAATGGGAGTAATAATAACTGGATCAATATAAAATGTGTGGGAACGATTTCAAACACTTCGGCCATCGGGGCAAAGGTTCGCATCAAAGCGTTCATTTACGGCACTCCTACTTGGCAGCTCCGTGAGATCTCAGCACAAACAGGATACTGCAGCCAAAACAGCCTCAATGCTCATTTTGGTTTGGCTGACGCGACATTAATCGACTCAATCAAGATCGAATGGCCCAGCGGTACGGTTGATATCCTGACCGATATCGATGTCAACCAATTTGTAATCATAACAGAAGGTGAGTGCGGTGATTTGGATGGAGATGGCATTGCCGATGGAAACGACAACTGTCCCAATAATCCCAATCCTGATCAAGAAGATAACGATGCCGATGGTGCAGGCGATATCTGCGACAACTGTCCGGACGACGCCAATCCGGATCAAGCCGATGCTGACAGCGACGACACCGGTGACGCCTGTGACCTTTGCACCGACACTGACGGTGACGGTTACGGCGATCCCGGCTATCCGGCCAACACGTGCCAGGAGGACAACTGTCCGACCGTCCATAACCCGGATCAGGCTCAGGCCGAACAGGGCAACATCAACTGCGATTCCGGTATCAACGTCCTGGATGTACTGGCCGCCATCAACCACATCTTGGGTATAACGCCCCTGATCGGTGCTCCTCTCGACAGAGCCGACTGCAACGGTGATGGAGGCGTCGATATTTTGGATGCCTTGGGTATTATCAATGTCATCCTGGGTACAGGTGAGTGTGCCCCAAATTCTCTGAAACCGCTCGTCACTCCTGAAGTCATTCGGTTCTGCGAGTCCCTTGAGCCCTATCTCCTTTCTGAAGAGTTCGCCCTGTTCATGTCTCTGGTGAAAGCTGAGTACCAGACTCCTGACGGGTACTATCTCTCCCAGAACTATCCCAATCCCTTCAATCCGCATACAGAAATGAGATATCAGATCCCAGATGTGAGATTGCCCGACCACACCACCCTGAAGATTTACAACATTCTTGGACAGGAGGTGCAGACGTTGATCGATGAGGTCCAGGAACCGGGTTATTACACTGTCATATGGGATGGTACGGATGAGAGAGGTCAAAAGGTGAATTCAGGTGTGTACTTCTATCGGTTAACAGCGAAGAACTATTGTCAGACAAGAAAAATGTTGCTCGTAAAATAATTCAGGGAGGATGGGCGCACTTAAAACCTTTGCACCCGAAAGGAGGAGACCATGAGAAAGGCATTCATTTTTATGCTGTTCTCAGTTGCTTTGACCTCAGCTATCCTGGGCGAAGCGCAAGCCGCCCAGCGAATGGTTCTGGCCGAGCTCTTCGCCAACAACTCTTGAGTACCTTGTGGCGTAGCGGCCCCCCGTGTGAGGGTCCTTGAAGAAAATTATCCCGAAATCCTGACTATGATTCAGTATCACCCTTGGTGGCCAGATTCCTCCGAAGTTTTCTACGTGGCCAATAGGCATGAAAATCGCGCCCGAAATATGTATTACGACAACGAATTTTTACCCCACCTTTTTCTTGACGGATTCATTGACGCCAGTAATGACCCGGGGGACGACACCTGGTTCAACATGGTCACCGACAGGGCTCAGGTGGAGAGTCCCCTTGAGATGAACCTTGAAATCGATTTTGACGGATCGGGCGGCACCGTGTACGCTCACATCACCGCCGAGGAGGCCATTACTCAATCCGATCCGGTGATCCACTTTGTTCTCACCGAATCGGAAATCGAACATGAGGCGCCCAACGGTATCTCTCTCCATCACAACATCATGCGCAAAATGCTCCCGGACGAGAAGGGTGAATCTTTCACGATCCAGGCGGGCCAGTCACTCAATCTCTCACGAGAATTCATTCTCCAGCCCGAATGGGTGCCTGAGAGCTGCGCTTTTGTTGTTTTCATTCAGGATAATGTGACCGGCGAAGTGCTCCAGGCAGCGAGGTCGAGGATTTTCACTTCGATCTCGATGATGACTTACAGTCTCACCGAGCCGGATGGAGATGGTGATGGAAATTTCGAGCCCGGGGAAACCGTACATCTATTCCTCTCCCTGATGAACTTCGGCCCTCTCGCTACGGATGTTTCGGTTCTCTTGACTTGTGATGATCCGGATATCTCACTTCTGACGAGTGGAATTCAGTTTGAAGATATCCCCCTCAACACCACAATGGACAACTCTGCTTTCCCCCTCATTTTCCAGATCGACCAGTCCGTCGGGGCCCACTATACGACTCTGACTGCTGAAGTGACGGCCAATGGTGGGCAGGTTTCATTTCAGGAGAGCATCGAAATTCTTGTGGGAAAACCCGAAATCCTCATCGTGAACGACGATCACCTTCCTCCTCCCTACTCCTGGGACTATGATGCCGAGGGCTTGTACCGAAGGGCCCTTGACGACAGAGGCGAAACCTATCACGTCTGGAATACGCAGGTATCCGGTACGCCGGAGGGATACCTGCTGCAGGAGTATGAGATCGTAATCTGGTTCACGAGTGTGTCTGACTTCACTCTGAATACGGAGGATGAAGCTGCTCTGACATCATTCCTGGACTCAGGCGGTCGTCTCATCATCAGCGGCGAGGACATTGGCGCTGATCTGGCATCCTCAGACTTTCTGAGCGAACACCTTCATGCCCAGCTCATGAGCGACAACAGCAGCAATCCCATTCTCTCCGGAGTACAGGGAGACGTCATCAGCGGGAACGTATCCTTCATGTCCATCAACGGCATCGAGGGGGTGAATAATCGCCCTGACGTGATTGGGCCGCTCTCAGGGGCCACGCCGTTTTTCACCTACGGTGTCTCAGGTGAGCCGGCCGCCATTCGGTACGGAGGTGACTACAAAGTTGTCTATTTTGCCTTCGGTTTCGAGGGCATTTTGGACTTCTATAACGCGGAGAACAGTTCTACCCTGAGAGCCGATCTCATGCAAAACACACTGAACTGGCTGAGACAGGAGTTTACACCCCAGGTCGGTGATGTGAACGAGGACAGTGCAGTCGACATACTCGACGTGTTGTGGGTGGTGAACATCGTCCTTGGGATAGACGTACCAACATCCGGACAGGAGTGGGCAGCCGACTGCAACGGCGACGGGGGAATCGACATCTTAGACGCATTGGGCATTATTAACGTGATTCTCGGGACGGGCGCATGCTCCTCGACAACTGTGAAACCAACACTCACATTTGAAGTTATGCAGTTTTGTCAATCGTTGAAATCGTACCTCTCCCATGAGGAATTTGATCGGTTCATGACTTTGATCAAGGGAAATGCGCAGGTTCCAGTTGAGTTCCACCTTGCTCAGAACTATCCCAATCCCTTCAACACCAACACAGAGATCAAATTTCAGATACCGGTTGAAACATCCATGCCGCACGTTACACTAATTGTCTATAACCTTCTCGGTCAGGAGATAAAAACCTTGGTGAACGGGTTGAAGGAACCGGGTGTTCACACTGTGACCTGGGATGGGAAGGATAACTTTGGAAGCGGTGTTTCCAGCGGTATGTATTTCTATCGCTTCAAAGTGGGCAAATTCATGGCCATGAGGCGCATGATACTGTTGAAGTAAGGATCAATTCATTGAAGCCGAAGCACGGGGATCTTACAAAGAACAGACCTGACAAAACCGAATGAACAACAGATCCAACACAAAATTAGTCCACGCATTGGATCCAGGGGTAATAACCACACTCCCGGGGCGGAGACCTTTCGTGAGGAGGGAATTCTTAATAAAGCTCTTCATTTTCTCCTCCATATTCGTACTGAGTGTGGACACGCTTTATAAATATTACCACGGTATAACCTATTTGAAGAGAGAAGATTGCATCCTCTATGCGATACTTCCGAAGTGGGCTTTCATTCTCTTCGAACACTTCATCGAACTCATCCTTATCGTGGTCGTCGCCATTTTCGCGGCGGCCATCATCGAAAAATACTTCATCAGATTGAAGAAATTCATCCCAAAAAACACGCTCTCAGCCTTTATCTATGCCTCGGTCATACCGGTCTGTTCCTGCAGCGCCATTCCTCTCGTGCCGGCCATGAAAGACAAGCTCCCTTTTCGGGCCATCATCACCTTTGTCGTTGCAGCACCTCTTTTGAATCCGTACATCATTATGCTTTCAGTGACTGTTTTGGGATTACGATACGCCCTGGTGAGGATTTTTTGCTCGTTCATTCTTGCAGTGGCCTCCGGATATATAGCAGAGATGCTGTACAGGCGAATGAAACATCAGGAGCTTGGTGTCTGGAACGGCTGTCATACCAGAGAAAACTGCATGGCGGAAGGGAAAAGTGTTTATGAAGATACGTTCATGATCTTCAAAAAAATCTTTCCCTTCCTGATCGTTGCCGGCGTTCTGAGTGCTGTTTTCGACCAGTTTGTTCCAAGGCATCTCTTTGACAATTACGATCTGAGTAATCATTTCCTCGGAACCGGTCTCGTCATCCTCATTGGAGTACCCGTCTATTTCTGCAACGGCGCAGATGTTCTGTTCTTGCAGCCACTATTGCAATACAGCCACTTGCCTCTCGGAACAGCTATGGCCTTCTCTCTCACCTCGACCTCTGTCTGCATCTCATCACTGATCCTGCTGATTAAATTTATCGGGAAAAAACTCACCTTAACCATTTTAGCCAGTGTTGTCATCATAACCTTCTTGTTGAGCCTCGGAATCCAACTCATCTCAATGGTATAATCGACGGACGTTTTGATCGCCCGGTTTACGTATGCCGGGCAAATATAGTTACACGTATATATATCCCTACTCTGTTCTGTCCTAATACCTCCCAAAGGAAATCCCTATACGATCAAGATTAAGATACCAGTTTCGTCCTTCGGCGACGCTCTTTATCTTTTATAACGTAACCGTTTGACGTAACCGAAACGGGCCACGTTGAATGATCTGTCTGGTTAATATCATCTTAAAGAAGGCATCCCATGGTTCATCACATTCGCACCTATTGCATGGTCATTCCTTATTCTACGGGGCAGGCATCGTAACCGTAACCTTAACCCTATCCCTAAATGTGCATCCGTGGCAAAGAATACGGATAAAAAGAAACTCCTTGACTTTACATCCAAAAAAGGATATTTTAAGGTTTCGAAAATATCTCAGAGCCATTGTGTCTAAAGGACTTCCATGATACGATGGCCGACAGGGCAGATGGGGGAAACTCCGCTGCCTCCCGTGTTTGGAAAGGAGATGCGAAGGGATAAAGTCAGCGCCTGTAGAACACGGGCGCTTTTTTTGTTACCCAATATTATCAGGTTCTATGCAGTATCTATTTGAGGGCATTGCCAAAGCACTAAGTTTGATCTCATCTCTGGACCCGGAAGTCCTCTCAGCTGTCTGGGTTTCGCTCCGGACCTCTGTCACTGCTATTGCTTTCGCTTCCCTGATCGGAGTTCCTATCGGATTCTTAGTGGCGACACACAATTTTCGGGGTAAGCGACCGGTTGTCTTACTACTGAACACGCTCATGGCACTCCCGACTGTTGTCGTCGGCCTGATCGTGTACTCTTTCCTGTCACGTCAAGGTCCTCTGGGACCACTCGGATTGCTCTATACACCCTCAGCCATGGTCGTGGGGCAGTTCATTCTGGCCACTCCCATTGTGGCAGCCCTCACACTCACGGCGGTTCAGGGCATAGACCCAAGGGTTCGCCAAACAGCAGTCACTTTGGGAGCAAATCGACTCCAACTGGCAATGACGATGACTTCCGAGGCTCGATTTGCGATTACGGCGGCTATTATTGCCGGCTTTGGACGCATCATCGCTGAAGTCGGCTCAGCCATGATGCTCGGCGGAAATATTAGGGGCTACACCAGAACCATGACCACAACTATAGCCCTCGAGACGAGCAAGGGCGAATTCGCTCTCGGAATTGCCCTCGGAGTTATTCTATTGATCGTTGCCTTCACTGTAAACATCCTTTTTCAAGCGTTGCAGAGGCGAGGGATATGAATCAAGGACCAATACTTGAACTTCTCAACGTCAAGCACAGCTATAACCGACGCATCGTTCTCGACATACCCGACATGTCCTTTCAGTCAGGTGGGCTCTATGGAGTCGTCGGTCCCAATGGTGCAGGAAAGACGACCCTGCTGAAAATATTGAGTTTCCTCGAGGAACCGAGAGAGGGCAGCATCCGATTCGAGGGACAGTTCGTGAATTTCTCGGAGAACGGACTCAATTCTTTACGGCGGCAGACGACGCTCGTTATGCAGGACCCGCTCCTCTTTCACAATACGGTCCTGAAGAACGTAGCCTACGGATTATGGGTGAGAGGTGTTGAGAAATCCGAGAGGATGAGACGGGCCCTGAAAGTTCTGGACACCGTCGGCTTGACTCGATACGCCGACCAGAAAGCACAGAACCTTTCCGGTGGCGAGATCCAGCGCGTCGCCATCGCCCGTGCCCTGGCCACCAATCCTAAAGTACTTCTTCTGGACGAACCCACGGCCAATCTCGATCGACCCCACACCTCCTCCATCATAGATACGCTTCGGGATATTAATACACAGTTCGGAACAACCATTATCCTGGCCACCCACAATTTGAGACAGGCGTACGGCTTTTCCAATGACGTCATATCCCTGTTGGACGGGCGTTCCGTCGGAAGTCATCCGGATAATCTCTTCCAAGGTAAAATTGTCGAACAAAACGGCCGAACCTGGTTATCGATCGACGATAGTTACGGCTTTTATATTGTCTCCGATCGACGCGGCCCGGCGTACGCCTCGGTAGATCCGAAGGAGATCATAGTTTCACGGGAACCTTTTGATTCCAGTGCCCTCAATTGCCTGCACGGGAAAATCGTCGGCCTTCATCAGGAGGGGTCCCTGATCCGACTCACAGTTGATACCGGAGTGCCCTTCGTCTCGTTGATCACGATGACGTCTTTTGAAGAAATGCAACTGAATATCAACACGACTGTCTATCTCACGTTCAAGGCAGCCTCCGTCGAGGTCTATTAATATGACATCTCGGAAATTCTACGATTTACGAGATGTATCAGGGGGTTTGGGGGAAAGGATGCGCTTTCCCCCAAGGGGCAACAGGATTTCGATGTGAGCTGGTGGAGCATCGAAATCCGCCATAGGGGCGAAAGCCCCTTGGGAACGTTGCGAGCAAAGCGAGCTCAGTTCGATTATGAGCCACAGAGACGCGGAGACACGGATATAAACAAGAAACAATTTTGAGGAAAATCCATGGCACCCTTTTGGAAGGTTATTACGAGGGAAGAAGCGGAGCAACTATACGCAGACATTAAACCGCTGGAGTCGGAGCGGGTACACATTCAGTATTGTTTGGACCGAGTCTTGGGAGAGGACATCATTTCAGAGGTTGACGTCCCACATTTCCCCCGATCAAACATGGACGGCTACGCCGTTCGAGCGGAGGACACGTACGGAGCCTCGGAAAGCTCACCCATAACTTTGAAGATCGTAGGTAAGGTGGACATGGGAAAGGTAGCAGACCTTTCCATCTCGCCTGGAGAAGTGGCTCACATCGCCACAGGCGGAATGCTTCCTGAGGGAGCGGATGCCATGGTCATGGTGGAATATACGGAGGCTCCTGAGAATGATAGGGTAGCCATCAAGAGGGCCGTAGCACCTGGAGAGCATATCGTCTCAATCGGAGAGGATATAAAGCGTGGTCAACTCCTGTTGAAAAAAGGCAACCGGCTGAGGGCCCAGGATATTGGGGTTTTAGCCGCTGTTGGTGTAACGGAGGTGGCAGTACATCGCCGGCCCCGCGTTGGTATTCTTTCCACCGGGGATGAGATTGTGCCTCCTGAGGTGGAACCGAAACCCGGACAAGTGAGGGGCACGAATATCTATACATTATCGGCTTTGACAGTGAAGTTCGGTGGTGAGCCCATCGACTTCGGGATCGTTCGTGATGAATTCGAGACGTTGAAGGAAAAAATAGCCGCGGCAATCCAGTCGTGCGACATCGTCGCCATTTCGGGTGGCAGCTCCGTGGGGACCCAGGATATTACATTATGCGTCATCAAATCCTTTGAGGCAAAAGGAATTCTGGCTCACGGCGTCGCCATCCGGCCGGGAAAACCGACGATTCAGGCTCTGGTCAGTGGGAAACCTGTGATCGGACTGCCAGGCCATCCGGTCTCGGCAGCCGTCGTTTACGGGCTCTTGGTGAAGCCCATCATTTACCGACTGACAGGCGCGTCGGAGAACCTTTCCGAGCAAGCCGCGATTCGGGCCAGGCTGTCCCAAAACGTCCCCTCCCCCTCGGGCCGGGAGGATTACGTGAGAGTAACTTTGAGGCGTGAGGGAGACCTGTGGTGGGCGGACCCGATTTTCGGGAAATCGGGCGCCATAACGACCCTCACGAAAGCGGATGGACTCGTGAAAATCGACCTCGAACTCGAGGGACTGGAGGAGGGCCAATGGGTCGAGGTGAAACCCTTTTAGTCTGGAGGTTCGCCACAGAGATGCAGAGACACAGGGCCTGAATAATGCGTAAATACAAACAGAAGCTGTCATTCCTGCGCATGCAGGAATCTCCTCGATTTTTACAACAGACTCTCAATGAAGGAGATTCCGGGATAAACCCGGAATGACATAGCACAGAATGTCTCTCGTTCCCAAACTCTGTTTGGGAACGTAAATGCTCAAGGAAACTCCGTTTCCGTTTCAATACAACTCCCAGATCGGAATCTGGAAGAGAGCATTAAAGGAAATTCGTATACGACACACTTAGAAAGTAAAGAAAGGTACAGAAGTTGAAGAGAACAATCTATCTGGAAAAACGGCCGTGGAGTGAAGCCCTTGAACTCTTTCTCGATACGTTCAGGGACATGTATCCGCTGCAAGGCGAGGAGGTACTTGTTGAACAAGCTTTGGACAGAATCGTCACCTCGGATGTCACGGCCAGAATCTCTTCACCCCATTACGATGGTTCGGCCATGGATGGTGTCGCGGTTCGATCCGAAGACACCATCGGTGCCGATCTCTCCACGCCGAAGCAACTCAAAGTCGGCACAGAGACCCATTTCGTCGATACCGGTTCACCTCTCCCCCAGGGGTTCGATGCCGTCATACAGATCGAGGACGTCCATGAGATTGATGACGAAACCATCGAAATTTACTCGCCCGTCGCCCCGTGGCATTACGTGAGAAGAATAGGAGAAGATGTCAAGGAGGGAGATCTCCTCCTTCGCCAAAACTCCCGAATCGGGCCTTACGACATCGCTACACTCTTGGCAGGAGGAGAAACAACAGTCACCGTCCGAAGCAAGCCAAAATTTGGCGTTTTGCCGACAGGTTCCGAACTGGTCGAACCGGGCAGCGCCCTGAAGCCCGGTGACATCATCGAATTCAATTCCCGCATGGTCAAAGCCCTCATCACCCAATGGAGCGGAACGTGCCAGCGATATGCTATCGTCCCTGATGAATTCGAAACGGTGGAAACAAGCGTGAAGAAAATCTTAGAGGATAATGATGCGGCCATCATCATTGCCGGCTCATCAGCAGGGCGAAGGGATTTTACGCCTCAAGTCGTAGAAGAGTTGGGTGACATTATCGTCCACGGAGTGAACGTCATGCCGGGAAAACCTGTGGTTCTGGGTAGAATTGAAAACAAACCGGTCATAGGATTACCGGGCTATCCGGTCTCCGCTGCAGTCATTATGGATCTCTTTATCAAACCCCTCGTCTGCACGATGCTCGGCACTCCCATAATAGAAAGACGAAAGATCCAAGCATCTTTGACTCAGAAGATCTACTCGAAACTGGGCATGGAAGAGTTCGTGAGGGTAACCATCAAGAAAGATAAGGAGAAAGTTATTGCTACTCCGTTAACACGAGGAGCAGGCGTGATCTCGTCTCTGGCCAAAGCCGACGGTATACTGCGCATTCCAGATAATATGGAAGGACTGGAGGCAGGATCAGAGGTCGAAGTGGAGCTGCTCAAAGAGATATGGTGATTTCAAAATGAAACCTTATAAAAACCCTTTCGGGGGTGCGATAGACTATTTAAGAATCTCAATTACCGACCGCTGCAATCTGAGATGTGTCTATTGCATGCCGCCGGAAGGTGTAACGCCCTCACCCCACGAGAGCATTCTCACGTACGAGGAAATCTGCACGCTGGTCGAAATCGGAGTGCAGCATGGAATACGAAAGGTGCGTATCACAGGCGGCGAGCCCCTTGTCAGACGAGATGTCATCAGTCTTATCACATCTCTCAACCAAATCTCCGGCCTGGAGGAGATCACCCTCACCACGAACGGGGTATGTATCAGCGAGTTTGCTCCTGACCTGAAAGCCGCTGGAATTTCTCGGATCAATATCTCCCTGGACACTTTGAGCCGGGAGAAATTTACCCGAATCACCCGTCGTGACGATCTCGATTCTGTGCTGCGTGGAATCGACACGGTTTTACAAATGGGCTTTGAACCGGTCAAGATCAACGTCGTGGCTATGAAGGGTTTGAACGACGATGAAATCGCTGACTTCGGAAAACTGACCATTGACCGTTCTCTCCATGTGAGATTCATCGAATTTATGAGTCTGGGAGGATTCGCGCGAAAACACAGCAGCTACTTTTTCCCCGCCGATATGGTACAAAAGAGACTGGAGAGGGTGGGTCCGCTGGAACCGGTGAATCCGATAAAAGGCAACGGTCCTGCCAGGTATTTCACGTATCCCAACGCTCTGGGAACGGTTGGGCTGATCAGTCCTCTCAGCCACGGCTTCTGTGAGATGTGCAACCGGTTGCGGGTGACCGCCGACGGAAAATTGAGACCGTGCCTTCTCTCCGATGTCGAGCTCGACGTAAAAAGGGTCCTGCGTATGAATGGGGGCAAGGAGGCCGTTTCGAATCTTTTCCAACAGGCCATGGTTCAGAAAACGTTCAAACTTGAAATGAATAATAGTAATCATCGCTTTATGAGATCGATTGGAGGGTAGTATTTTGAATGATAAAATACAAGAAACACCAAAATTGACCCACCTCGATGAAGAGGGCCGGGCCAAAATGGTGGATGTCACGGACAAGGCCGTCACGAAAAGAATAGCTGTGGCGGAGGGAGAGATCAGGTTGCGGCCGGAGACATTGCGGCTCATAGCGAATAAGGCTATTCCAAAGGGAGACGCCTTCGGTGTGGCACGGATCGCCGGCATCTCCGCCGCAAAAAAAACAGGCGAACTCATCCCGCTGTGCCACCCCCTGCCCATCACCCACGTCGATATCGACTTTCATATCGATGAAGCGAAGGGCCACGTTCGCATCCGGTCGAAAGTCTCGGTGGAGGCGAAAACAGGCATAGAGATGGAGGCCCTGACGGCTGTCTCGGTTGCGGCATTGACGATATACGATATGTGCAAGGCCGTCGATAAGACCATGGTGATTTCGGATATTCGGTTGATAGAGAAAAAAGGAGGCAAAAGTGGATCGGCCTAAAGTCATCTCGGTGAACATCAGCGATACGAAAGGGGTGAGAAAGACACCGATACCTGAGGGGCAGCTCGAGGTGGGGATCGGTCTGGTGGACGACGGCCATTCCGGCACCGACAGGCAGGTCAGTCTTTTGGCCATGGAAAGTATCGAGAAGATGCGGCAGAAAGGATTGGATGTGAATCCCGGTGACTTCGCCGAAAACATCACCACGGAGGGCATCGACCTCATGGCCTTCCCCATCGGTACGAAGCTATCGATTGGGGAACATATTCTTTTGAAGATCACTCAGAAGGGCAAGGAATGTCCCGAGCCGTGCGCCATCTACTACCAGGCTGGTGAATGCGTCATGCCCAAGGAGGGCATCTTCGCTGATGTAATCACCGGAGGCAAAATCGCTCCTGGTGATTCGATAGAGGTTTTAGAATGAGGATCATCTCTAAGTTAAGATCTAAGTTTTCTCTGCTGAGGAAGACAGATAAAGTGCCCTGAAGGCTGAGCCGTTAGAGCGACAGGCAAGCGAAGCGTCGTTTTTACGGTGTCTGAGTCCCTGCGTAAGCGGGGACGAGTTTCGGAAAAACAGCGAAGCGAGCCGTAGATGGTCCCGGCGAAGGCTTTGGGCTGGATTTTCTTTTTGCTTCTTTTTCTTTGGACAGCAAAGAAAAAGAAGAATCGTCATCTCGATCTTAAGACATCAACCTTTGTTCATCTTCAAGACATTCGTGGTGTTTTAGACATTGCCTTCAACCAAAATGGAGAAGAATCTAATTTTGAAACAAGTATGATTTCTCCGTATCTTTCGAAAATTACACTGTATTCACTGCGAGCAACGCGGATCGTGACGCTATTGTAGACGGTACAGAGGTGCTACCCGGCGACCAGAGCGCAGAGTTGGGCACAGAGCAAGGCGGCGTAGGTACCGATCA
>CP070758.1:242960-264536 GCA_020348925.1 Gemmatimonadota bacterium
CCGGCACTTGCGCACGCTGAAGGTAGGACAGGCCGGCCACTGAAACGTCCAGCAGGGGGAAGTTGGACGACATGATGAGTTGTCCGGGTATCTAAGCAGATGAAAGCATATCATAATCGGAAGCGAAAGTCAAGAAATAAATGCGTAGATGTGTTGATGCGTGGATGCGAATATGCGTTGATGCGAAAATGACGGAGAAAGGAGACCGAATACATTGTGCAGAAATCTAGCAGGTTGCAGAAATGAAATCTTTCCCCCTTTGCAATAATCGCTTAGACTCACAACCGTGATGGGCTCTCTTTCTATTCAAATATTATCAGTGGATTTCAGTTTGAATCACTGAATTCTCTTCCAGAAGGTTCTGGGAGAAATAATTTCCATCTTTTTGATCTTTTTTAATCCGAGAAGCTTCCCATCTTCGGTCACAATGAGATCCGCATTACTTTCTTCCTCAAAGACAAACGGACCCTCTTTATCATTCTGAACGGAGGAACGCGGAGTGAGGAATCTTACTCGGATGGCGAGAGATTCTTCGTCCGATAAATCGAACTCAGAATGACAGGCATGGCACACTTGTTAACAAGAATCGCTCAGTATGGATTCTTATCGGGCAAGGTTCGTCAACGTTTCGAAAAAATTTGGGAAAGAGACATCGACGCAATCAGCGTTTGTAATATTCGTTTCACCCTCGGCCACCAGGCCGGCCACGGCCAGGGCCATGGCGATACGATGGTCGTCGTGGCTGTGGCATTTGGCCCCGCGTAATTCAGTCGGTCCTTCAACCGAGAACCCGTCGTCGGATTCTTCGATCTTCGCTCCCAATTTCGACAGCTCTTCCACACTAGCCCGGATCCGGTCGGTCTCTTTGACCCTCAATTCCTGGGCATCCCGGACGACAGTCTTCCCTTTCGCCTGGGTGGCAGCCACGGCAATAACAGGCAACTCGTCGATCACCCTCGGAATCATCCCCCCGTGAATGTCAATGCCTCGCAGCTCGCTGCTCTCCACCTGAAGGTCGGCCACCGGCTCACCGCCCTCAGCACGTTCATTGGCAACGGAGATGTTCCCCCCCATTTCGCTGAGCACATCGATGATCCCAGTCCGGGTGGGATTTACGCCCACACCCCGAATGGTGACTTGAGAATCGGGGCAGACGAGGCCGGAAACCAGAAAAAAAGCCGCGGAGGAAATGTCACCCGGGACCTCAAGATCCAAGGGTGAAAGCTCCCCTCCCCCACGAATCGCGATATTGCCATCCGAGGATTTCACCTCTTTTCCCATACAGCGAAGCATTCGCTCGGTATGATCGCGGGTCGGAGCCGGCTCTTTTACTACAGTCTCCCCCGTAGTGTACAATCCGGCCAGGAGAAGAGCCGACTTCACCTGGGCGCTGGCAACTGGAAGGGTATACGAACTGGGATTGAGATCGCTGCCCATAATGGACAACGGGGCGAAGCGTCCATCCTCACGCCCAAAAATTTTGGCTCCCATCTCCCTCAGAGGACCCACCACCCTCAGCATGGGCCGGCGCCGGATCGAATCGTCGCCTGTGAGAACTGCGTGGAATTCCTGACCTGCTAACAATCCGGATAGAAGACGTATCGTCGTCCCGGAATTGGAGACATTGAGCACGTCCTGTGGTTCCTTCAAACCGTGCAGACCGACGCCGCCGATCTCCAGTGTCGAGCCATTCGGCTCTATGATTTCAACCCCCAGGGCCTTCATGCAGCGCATCGTGCTCAGACAGTCCTGGGATCTGAGAAAATTCCGAACCCGGCTGATCCCGTGAGAGATCGATCCGAGAAGGACGGCCCGGTGAGAGATGGATTTGTCCCCCGGCACGGGCAGTGTCCCAGCAAGTCCTTCAACCCGTTTGATCCTTTGACAGTCACCGCTCGACTTCACAGCTGCCTCCCCAGTGCAGCAGAGAGTGCCCTCATCTCCACCATCAGTTGGGCGAAGGATTCAGGCGTCAGAGACTGATATCCGTCGGAAAGGGCTTCATCCGGATTGGGATGAACTTCCACCATAATGCCATCTGCCCCGGCGGCGATGGCTGCTCTGGCCATGGGGATGACCATGTCTCGCTTACCGGTCGCATGGCTCGGGTCGACAATGATCGGCAAATGGCTGACGCGCTTTACCTCGGGAATGGTGCTCAAGTCCATCGTAAACCGCGTGTAATTATTGAAGGTCCGCACGCCCCGCTCACACAGAATGACGTTGTAATTGCCCTCAGACATGACGTACTCGGCGGCCATGAGAAACTCATCCAGCGTGGCCGATATGCCCCGCTTCAACAGCACTGGGCGCTTCGATTTCCCGACCCGTTTCAGCAGAGAGAAGTTCTGCATGTTGCGGGCACCCACCTGGAGAATATCGGCGTAAGCCTCAACCAGGGTGACGTTTTCCGGATCGATGGTCTCGGTGACGATCATGAGGCCGGTCTCCTCTCTGGCCTGGGCCAGGATCTTCAGTCCGCTCTCGCCGAGCCCCTGAAAATTGTAGGGCGAAGTGCGCGGTTTGAACGCACCGCCCCGCAGGACTGTTGCCCCGGCCTCTTTCACAGCGTGGGCCGCCTCCATCAGTTGTTCCCTCGACTCGACAGCGCAGGGACCGGCCATAACGACGAGCCGCTCCCCGCCAATATTCATTCCGTTCAGCTCGATGACGGTCTCATCCGGTTTAAATTCGCGCCCCACCAGCTTATACGGATCGGTTACCCGGATGACTTTGACCACCCCGGGCAATTGCTGAAGACGCTCCGGGTCAATAGCGCCCTTGTCCCCCGTAATACCCACGGCCGTTCGCTGAGAACCAGGAATAGGATGCGGCGACAACCCGGCTTGCCGTATCTCCTCGCATACACGTTCCAGCTGCTCCTGTGTTGCATGGACATTCATGACGACTAACATTTCGATTCCCCCTTTATTTTTGCGGGACATCCACTGTCCCGAGAGTTTCAATCTATATCATACCCAAGCTGAGCGACTTTTTTGATCAATGTACCGGATTTGTCATTCTGAACGGAGCATCGCGAAGTGAAGAATCTTACTCACAAGATAAGAGATTCTTCGTCCGATAAATCGAACTCAGAATGACATTTAAGGTATATCTTTTACAAAAGAACTAATTCATTTAAGTCATATTTATACGCCTCTTCATCCCCTTCACAAACGATCCGATTTCCCGTGCCATCTCTTCAAAATCTTTCGCTCTCTCAATAATATTCACCAGGGCACTGCCAACGATAACCCCATCGGCCCATTGGGCCACCTGTCGGGCCTGCTCCGGTGTCGCTATGCCGAAGCCTACGGCCAGCGGTTTTACTGTGCACGCTCTGACACGCTGGATAAAACCATTCAAACCCTCATACATTTCCCTCCTGGCGCCAGTGACACCGGTCACCGAGACACAGTAGATAAATCCCGAGGAGTATTCTTCCACCATTCTGATCCTCTCCAAAGTCGATGTTGGAGCGACGAGAAAAATGAGATTGAGATCCATTGTATCCGAAATATTTCGACATTCCGCAGCCTCCTCAGGAGGCAAATCGGGAATAATGACACCGTCCACGCCTGCCTTGCTGGCATCATCGACAAAGGCCTCAATCCCATAGTGCATAATTGGGTTATAATAGGACATGAGGGCCAGGGGAAGGGACGTCCTGGTCCTGATCTCTGCGGCGGCTTGCAGGATGGCTTGAAGGCTTGCACCCTTTCCGAGGGCCCGTTGAGACGCCCTCTGTATCGTCGTCCCGTCGGCCAGTGGATCGGAGAAGGGGACGCCCAGTTCGACGATGTCGGCCCCATTGTCCTCCAACACCGGGACAAGCTTCAGTGTTGTCTCTATATCGGGATCTCCGGCCGTAATATACGTGATAAGGGCTTTCGATTCCTTTTTTAAAAGAACTTTGAATGTCTCATCGATGCGACTCATTTTTCTTCCTCAAGGCTTCAGCTACCACATGAACATCCTTGTCTCCCCTGCCGGACAGGGAAACGACGACGATCTTATTGCGCAATTCCGGCGATATTCTTTCGAGATAGGCTATGGCGTGCGATGGCTCCAGAGCCGGCAGGATCCCCTCCAATTCACTCAACAGTTGAAAGGCCCTCAAGGCCTCTTCATCCGTAGCCGATCCATAGTGCACTCTGCCGGTTGATTTCAGAAAGCTGTGTTCCGGACCGACCCCGGGATAATCCAGGCCGGCCGAAATAGAGTGCGCAGGCAAAACCTGACCATCAGTATCTTGAAGAAGGTAGCTCATCGAACCGTGGAGCACTCCCGGAGATCCGCAGCTCAACGTGGCGGCGTGCTTGTCCGTATCCAGACCAAACCCACCTCCCTCCACCCCGATGAGACGGACCTCATCATCCAAAAAGGGATAGAACATTCCGATGGCATTGCTGCCGCCGCCGACGCAGGCGATGATGGAATCCGGTAGCCTCTCTTCTGCTTCCATAATCTGCTCTTTCGTCTCCCGGCCAATCACGGATTGAAAATCCCTGACCATCACCGGATAGGGATGCGGTCCGACGACCGATCCGATAACATAGTACGTATCATGGACGTTGGTCACCCAATCCCGGATGGCTTCGTTGATGGCATCCTTCAGCGTTCTGCTGCCGGAGTCCACAGCAATGACATCGGCCCCCAGCAACTGCATTCTGAAGACATTCAGTTCCTGCCGCTCCACATCCTCCGAACCCATGTAGACGTGGCACTCCAGGCCGAACAGTGCCGCCACGGTGGCTGTGGCGACGCCGTGCTGGCCGGCACCCGTCTCAGCAATAATTCGCCTCTTTCCCAATCGTTTCGCCAGAAGAATCTGGCCCAGGGTATTGTTGATCTTGTGGGAGCCGGTATGGGTCAAATCCTCCCGCTTCAGATAAATCTTCCCGCCGCACCTCTCCGACAGCCTGCGGGCATAGGAGAGCGGGGTCGGTCTCCCGGCATAGGCCGAGAGGTAGGAGGAGAGTTCGGACCGAAACTCCGAAGAATCCCTCATGGCCGCGTACTCTCTCTCCAGCTCATCCAGAGCCGACATCAGGGTCTCGGGGACGAACCGCCCCCCGAAAGGACCGAAATGGCCCTTCTCATCCGGGCGTGTGGATTGTTTCACTTGTCAGTCCCCTGTTGTTTCAAATGTCCCTGCAGGGCCTGCAAACCCAACAGGTAACTGTCAGTTCCGAATCCGGATATCTGCCCCAGCGCCACCGGAGCAATGAGGGATACGTGGCGGAATTCCTCCCGGGCATGAATGTTCGAAAGGTGCACCTCAACGGCAGGTACGCCCACGGCCGCCACGGCGTCACGGATGGCCACGCTGGTGTGCGTGTAGGCCGCCGGATTGATGAGGATGCCATCGGCCCAATCGGCCGCCTCACCGATGGCATCGACAAGAGCCCCTTCGTGGTTGGACTGGACGATCTTGACTTTCACGCCCTCTTGTTCAGCCCAATCCTGAACGGCCGCATTGATCTCTTCGAGAGTTTTTTCACCGTAAACAGCCATCTCTCTCCGGCCCAAAAGATTGAGGTTCGGGCCGTGAATTAACAGAATTCGCATCATAGGGAACGCTCCTTCAAAGTTTTTCGTATCACGTCATCCGGCACTGTGTCGGTTATCATCACTTGCCCGATCTCCCTGGGCAGCACAAACCGAACCTTGCCGTCGCGTACTTTTTTATCGTGACGGAGAAACTCGATAACAGCATCCGCGCTCACGTTCCTGATCCGCGTGGGCAGATGTGCTCTCTCGATGAGGTTGCTGAGCCTCTCCGAGGTTTTGACCGACGTGACGTTCAGTCGCACTCCAATATCCGTCGCACAGATCATCCCCAAGGCCACAGCCTCACCGTGCCGGTACCGGGAATAATTTGTAGCCGTCTCTATGGCATGGCCGATGGTATGACCGAAATTCAACAGCGCTCGCTGCCCCTCATCCCTTTCATCCTTGGTCACAATAGAGGCTTTGATCTCGCACGAACGTTTCACGACAGTGTGCAGTCCATTCGCCTCAAGGTTCAAGAGTGAATCAAGATGCGTTTCGATGTATTCGAAAAGAGAGGCATCCTTGATGACACCGTACTTGATCACCTCCGCCAAGCCGGCCCTCATCTCTCTCTCAGGCAGTGTGTCTAAAACACTGAGACTGATGATGACACATCTGGGTTGATAAAAACTGCCGATCATGTTCTTCCCTCGCGGGTGATCCACAGCCACCTTCCCCCCGACGCTGGCATCCACCTGGGCCAACAACGTCGTTGGCACCTGCACAAAAGGGATACCCCGTTTGAATGTCGCCGCCACGAAACCGGCCAGATCACCGAGCACACCTCCCCCCAGAGCGACGATTGTCGAGCTTCGATCAATTCTGTTATCCATAAGAGAATCATACAGCGTATTCGCATATTCCAGAGTCTTGTACTCCTCGCCGTCCGGAACGACTCTGGAGGATACTCCGTACCCTTCCCCATGAAATCCCTCAAGGACATCCTCCAGATACATGCTTCCCACCGTGGGATTTGTAAAGACCATGACCCTCCCGGTAATACCATTTTTTTTCAAAAGTTCACCGACCCGGCCAAGGATGTCTCCCCCGATATAGATGGGGTAGCTCCTGTCGCCCAGTTCAACCTGTACGTGGTCCATGGCATGACTCCTGGAGGTAACGGATGATTTTCCCCGCGACGTCTTCAACATCAAGATCGGACGTGTCAATTTCGCAGTGGGCTTGGGTGTAAAAGGGTCTTCTCTCATTCAGCAGATGCTCGATCCGTATTTTCCGGTCCCCGGTCTCAAGCAACGGTCGATGATGTGTATCCCTGGTCCTTTCCAGGATCACATCAGGCCTCGCGAAAAGGTGAATCATGCACCCCAACTTCTTCAGAGTCGCCACGTTTCGGCTATCCAGAACAACACCTCCACCTGTAGCAACGACGAGGCCACGACGGTTCGAGATTTGGGACACGATGCCCCTCTCGACCTCCCTGAAAAAGCGCTCACCGAATCGTTCGAAGATCTCGTTCACGGACAATTTCAACTTCTCCTCGATCAAGGAATCGAGATCCACAAAAATCATATTCAATCGTTCGGCCAGTCTCCTGCCCACTACTGTCTTTCCTGTTCCCATAAAACCCACCAAGACAATGTTCATCATGACGATGAGAACTCCCTGACCTGTTTCATATATCCATCGAAATTTCGTTTCATCTCATTCATACTGTCTCCGCCGAACTTCTCGCACAGCGCCCCCGCGATTTCGAAGGCAACGACGGCTTCGCCGATGACGCCCATGGCCGGAACGGCGCATACGTCGGCGCGCTCCTTGTGGGCCTCGAAGGGGTCCTTGGTCCTGACGTCCACGGAGCGAAGCGGTCTCCCCAGTGTGGGGATCGGTTTCATGGCCACGCTTGTGACGATATCCTCTCCGTTGGACACCCCCCCCTCTATACCACCTGCCCTGTTGGTCAACCGGGTAAAGGTCTCGCCGTTGTGTCCGATTTCATCGTGCACCTGTGAGCCAGGCAAGGAGGCTGCCTCAAAACCAAGTCCAATCTCGACGCCCTTCACGGCCGGGATGGACACGAGGGCAAAGGCGAGCCTCGCGTCCAGCTTCCGGTCCCAGTGCGCGTAACTGCCCAAACCCGGTGGACAACCCCGCACTCTGATCTCACAGACGCCGCCGAGGGTGTCGCCCTGGGCCAGGGCGCTATCGATGGCCGCAATCATTCTCGCTTCCGCTTCTCTGTCCGCGCACCTGAGCGGTGAGCCTTCGGCCTGTTCTCCGATGTCCGCAAAAGAGAGATTTCCACTCTCGACGGCAATTGAACCGATTCGTACGACATGGCTGATGACGTCGATTCGAAATTCCTTCAAGAGTTTCTTCGCCACCGCCCCTACGGCCACACGGGCCGCAGTCTCTCGCGCACTGGCGCGCTCCAAAACATTCCGGATATCCGTGTGGTGATACTTCACTGCCCCTGCCAGGTCGGCGTGTCCCGGCCTCGGCCGCGTTTCAGACGGTCGTTCCCCTGATACCTGCTCCACGGACATCCTTTCCCGCCAGTTCTCCCAGTCCCTGTTGCGGATCAAAAGTGTGACGGGACTTCCGATGGTTTTCCCGAAACGGACGCCGGACAGGATCTCAATCCGGTCGGACTCGATCTTCATACGACCGCCGCGTCCGTATCCGACCTGTCGACGCTTGAGTTCATTATCGATGTCTTCGCGAGTGAGTCCCAGACCAGAGGGGATACCCTCAAGTATTGCCGTGAGATTTTGACCATGCGATTCGCCGGCTGTAAGGTACCGTAACATAACTGTCTCCTCATTCATACCAAAATATCGCAACCAAGTCCTACCGCAAGCTTATTTTTTCGCCACATTGAAAAGTGCTCGTCTCATTATTTCCAGCGGTGCTTTCTCCCCGGTCCAGAGTTCAAAGGCCAACACACCTTGGTGGAGCAACATGCTCATTCCATTTCCGATCCTCGCCCCCTTCTCTCTGACAGCCGTAATGAATGGCGTTTCCTTTTGGTTATAAACAATATCATAGATAAGCTGTTTCTCCGAGACCAATAATGGATTTAAATCCATAGGAGTTGATGTCGTGTTCACCACGAGCTGCGCCTCACATATTTCACTTTCAACCTGGAGATCATTCCAGGGCAAGGGACATGCTCCAACGCTCCGGGCCAATATCTCTGCTTTTTCAAAGGTCCTGTTTACGAGGGTCAATCGCTCCGGATTCTCTCGGTTCAGAGCCCAGCAAATCGCTCGGCCGGCGCCTCCTGCTCCCATAACGACGATTCTTTTACCGCGTGGATCAAATCCGTAATCATCCTTCAGAGATTTTACAAACCCTGTACCATCGGTGTTATATCCGACCAGGATCTCCTCTCTGTTGACCACAGTATTGACCGCCCCGATCTCTTTAACCTCATTGCTGACCTCGTCCAAGAGGTCCAGAGCTCCTGTCTTATGAGGATGGGTCAGGTTCACCCCGAGGAGGTTGAGGGCACGAATTCCTCCGATGGCACCTTCGAGATTATGCCGTGCCACCTCAAAGGGAAGGTACATCATGTTCAGACCCAAGGCACGAAAGGCGGCGTTGTGCATGCGCGGTGAAAGGGTGTGCGCAACAGGATCGCCAAAGATACCGAGTATCTTAGTTGTCCCCGTCACATTGACGGACATTTCGAATAAACTCCTCAATTTTGTGATGATCCTTCTTCCCCGGAGACCGTTCTACTCCTGTTGATATATCAACGGCGTACGGTCGAATTCTTCTGATGGCCTCTCCCACATTTTCAGGAGTGAGCCCGCCGGCAAGAATGATCGGGTCCTCAATTTCTCTCACCAGATCCCAATTGAACCGCTTACCGGTTCCACCACCGCTCGATGAGTCCAGGAGGTATGCATCGACATGGTAACGGGCGATCTCATCAATTATCGATCGATCCTTCACCCTGAAAGCTTTGATAACTCCCTTGTCAAAACCGCGACAATACTCAGGAGACTCGTTCCCGTGAAACTGAAGGGCGTCGAGGCGGCATGACAGGGCGATCTCCCAAACCTGCTCCGCAGGCGCATCGACGAACACACCCACCGTGGTGACGAATGGTGGAATCTCGAAGATGATCTTTTTGGCATCGGCCGGTTCGATCTTTCTCGGACTGTCGGCGAAGACAAAGCCCAAAGCATCAACTCCGCATTGAACCGCCGCCAAGGCATCCTTTAGATTCGTGATCCCGCAGATCTTGACCCGTGTCATCTTCCCCGAAGCTCCCTGAGCTTGGCACCGATATCAGATGCATCCATCAGAGACTCTCCAATCAAGACCGCATCGAACGCCGCCGCCTCCAACATGAGGATATCCTCTCGTTCCTTGAGCCCGCTTTCGCTGACAGTAATGATACCCGCAGGGATCAAACTCTTAAGCCGAAGCGACGTCGTCATGTCAACCGTCAAAGTGGAAAGATTCCGGTTGTTTATCCCGATGACCTGAGCTTTTGTCCTCAGGACTTTTTCAAGGTCATCTTCGCTGTGAACCTCCACGAGACATGAGAGACCCACTTCCTCTGCGAGATTTAAAAAGTCGTTGATCTCCGTTCGATCCAGGATGGAAGCGATGAGTAAAATCGCATCGGCCCCCAGGGCCCTCGACTCATAAATCTGAATCGGATCGATAAGAAACTCTTTGCGCAGGACTGGCAGATCGGTCACTCCTTTCACGAGAGCCACGAATTCATCCCTCCCGCCGAAATACTTCCGGTCAGTCAGCACCGAAATGGCGGCGGCACCATTTTTTTCGTAAATTGTGGCTATTTGAGTCGGGTCAGCCCCGCCTCGTATTTCTCCACTCGAAGGAGAGCATCGTTTGATTTCGGTGATCATTGAGATACCCTCACCTCTCAGAGAACTCGCAAAATCCCTGGTTGGAGGAAGTCCATTCAGGTCATACCTCTGGCCCTGAGTCCTCTTCCTGGCCACCTCGTCTCTCTTGTGTGCAACAATCTCATCCAGAATCGTCATTTTTATAATCCAGATTTCGAGGGAGAGCAAAACTCAGTTGGGTCGTCATTTCTTTTCAAAATGTGCTGCCAATTGTATAGTAATTTTTTTTGACATTACCAACGTCTTTGCTGAAATGAATCGGATCTCTGCCTGTAATCCCACACCGTCCGATCTCGCCGTCGGCTCATAAGGACACGTGCCCTCCCAATCCTGTATCAGGGAATCTCCACCGCAAAACAGGTTAAGGTACGAGTAATGCCATCCATTGTGTGGAGTTTTTCAGTGACCACATTTCGAATTGCCTCCGGATCAGCAGTTTCTATTATCGCGATGGCATCGTACATGCCGGTCAGCGAGTCGGCTACTTGCACCTCCTGCATCCGGCGAAGTTCCTTGACGACGCTGTTTACCTTACCTGCCCCTATCTCAATCAACACATAGGCCTTCATCGCATGCACCTCCTTGTATTCGAGCTCTTTTAAGAATTCGTAATGACCATGAGTCTTTCCATTTTCTCAAGAGCGGCTCCGGCATCCAGGGACTTCTCCGCCAATGATATCCCCTCTTCGATACTTTGTGCCACTCCCCCAACAGCAATAGCCGCCCCCGCGTTCAACAGGACGACATCCCTTTTCGGTCCACGCTCACCCTGGAGGATGCGCCTGGCTATCTCAACATTCTCCTCGGTATCGCCTCCTCTCAGTTGATCCAAGGACGTCCTTGAAATCCCGAAATCCTCCGGCTGAATGTAATAACTCTTTATGCCTCCAGGTGCAACCTCCGAGACTTTCGTTCTTGATGTCGTCGTAATTTCATCGAGCCCGTCCTCTCCGTGAACGACATAGGCGTGGTTGCAGCCCAGTCTGCTCAAAACGTCAGCCATCGGTTCCGTCAGGGCCTCGGCATAGACACCCAACAACTGAGCGTTGGCCATTGCCGGATTGGTCAAAGGTCCCAATATATTGAACACGGTCCGAATACCCATCTCCCGTCTGGGACCGATGGCGTATTTCATCGCCCCATGAAGTAACGGTGCGAACAGAAAGCCCATGCCGACGTCATCGATACATTGGGCAACCACATCCGGAGGTACTTCAATATTGATTCCCAGACCCTTTAAGACATCAGCGCTGCCGCACCTGCTCGACACCGATCGGTTACCGTGTTTGGCCACTTTGACGCCTGCACCGGCGGCTACGAAGGCGCTCACCGTTGAAATATTGAACGTCCCGCTGGCGTCGCCTCCGGTCCCGCACGTGTCAACTATGGGCCCGGTATGACTTTGAATATGGATCGCTTTGTCTCTCATCACCCTGGCGAAGCCCGTGATCTCCTCCACCGTTTCGCCCTTCAGTCTGAGGGCGGTCAGAAAAGAGGCGATCTGGGCATCCGTCGCCCTTCCTGACATGATCTCTCCCATGACGGAAGCAGCCTCTCTCTCCGTGAGGTCCGAACCCTCAACGACTTTACCTATAGTTTCCTGAATCATCCCTACCACTCCTTATTTCAATGAGAACGTATTCACTCGTTTTTTCACTTCATCAGTATTGTCGACTTCTCATTTTTCGATAAAATTTTTCAGTAGATTCTTCCCCGTTGCGGTCAGAATCGACTCAGGATGGAATTGAACACCCTCGACCCTGTAAACCTTATGTCGAATGCCCATAATAATTCCGTCATCTGTCCACGCACTGATCTCAAAACAATCCGGCAACGATGCTTTCTCCACTATGAGTGAATGATATCTCGTGGCCGTGAAGGGATTCTCGATGTTTTCATAAATGGTTCGGCCATCGTGGTGAATTGAGGACGTCTTCCCGTGCATAACACCATCCGCTCGCACAACTCTTCCACCAAAGGCCTGCGCTATGGACTGGTGTCCGAGGCATACACCCAAAATGGGGATCTTTCCGGAAAAGTACTTCACCGCCTCCACTGAGATCCCGGCCTCGTCTGGAGTACACGGGCCAGGCGAGATAACAATTCGATCTGGATTCGCCCTGTCAATTTCTTCAGGACAAATCCTGTCGTTGCGGCGAACAACCACATCGATCCCCAGCTCGCCGAGGTATTGGACGAGGTTGTAAGTAAAAGAGTCGTAATTGTCAATCATGAAGATCATCGGGTACCCTGTCTTTCTCAAAGGATCTATTGACGTTCTCGACCTCGGTGAAATATTTTTCCCCTCGCTTCATTATATCGACGAACCGATCACGATCCTTTGCCAGAACCGTTTCTGTGATTTCACTCATGGCCGCACGCAGCTGTTTATAAAGCTCTGGTGTATAAGCGTTCGTATTCTGAATTTCATAATACAGAAAAGGATTCTCAGTAATTACGGAGACAGTGGTGGCACTCTGGTGGACGAATGTTGTGCTCGCCACTTCCGAAAATGCCTTGTACGGGATGCCGCTATTCGAAAGGGTGTGGGCAAAGATAATATTCAAAATGTGCGAAAGCCCCAGTACGTAGGAAGCCAGAACGTCATGTCGTTCCAGGGGAAGCTCCACCAACGAAGCGGACGTCTCCTGAAAGAGTGCTCTGACTTCGGAGAAGGATTCCTCGTCCCCACACTCACACAGGCAGATGACTTTGTCAGAAAGCATCCGAGCCTCAGGCCCGAAGAGGGGATGAATACTGGCGACACGTAGCTGAGCTTTTCGGGCTTTCCGAATCGTTTCGAGAAGGCCGCTTTTGAGGCTGGCAATGTCGCACATGATGCCCGCAGGTCTCAATTGCATGAGCTCTTCGTACACTCCGGGTGTCTCATCGAGCGGTGTTGCCAGCAAAATGAGTGAGGCATCGCGAACGCCGTCTTGCAACGTCTCAAAAGACGGAAACTGTGGCAGGAAACCCGCTTTATCGTAAATAGAGACGAAGTGGCCTTGATTGTGAAAGAATCGAGCAAACCACCTTCCCATTCTCCCCCTCCCCCCTACGATAAATATCCGTCCCAGGTCACCGTCGTACGTTGCGTCCCGGAGCCCCTCCTGAAACGCGCACGATTCCCGAATGAGATGCTGCATAATCTTTCTCACCAGTTCATGAGGAAGACGAAGTCTTCGAGCCGCACGATGAGCCCGGTCGATCACATCCCTTTCGACACTCCAGTCTCGAATGGGGATACCCATCTTTCCTTTTTCCTCTCCAACCTTTACGGCCAGTTCAAGCCTTTGAGCGATGAGCTCAAGCAGCTTCGTGTCGACTTCTTCAATCTCGGTGCGCAGTCTGTCCAACGTCTTCATAGAGAGATCTCTTTCACACTCGGCCCGCACGGGTTCCTATGTTATATGCAATCAGCGTTCGCAGTTTCCACTGCCCGGAACAGAGCCTGTGCCTTTTGAATTGTCTCACAATACTCACGCTCCGGAACCGAATCAGCGACGATACCTGCACCCGTTTGGATATAGGCCATATGATCCTTTATTACGATGGTCCGAATCGCGATACACATATCAAGGTTTCCGGTAAAACTCACGTAACCCACAGCTCCGGCATAGATCCCACGCCGCGCCGGCTCCAGTTCGTCAATGATCTCCATTGCCCGGACCTTCGGTGCACCGGAGACGGTACCGGCGGGAAATGTCGCCCGGAGCACATCGAAGGCGTCTTTGTCTTGGTTCAATTTCCCGACAACATTCGAAACGAGATGTATGACGTGTGAGTATTTCTCCACCTCCAAGAGTTCGGTAACCTTCACACTCCCATAGTCGCACACCCGGCCAATATCGTTTCTACCAAGATCAACAAGCATAATATGCTCCGCTTTCTCTTTATCATCGTTTTTGAGTTCCTGTATCAATGTCTCATCTTCCTTTTGAGAATTTCCCCTGGGTCGTGTCCCGGCCAACGGCCTCGTCTCGACGAGGCCTTCTTCTACTCTCACCAACATTTCCGGGGATGAGCCAATAATGCGAATTCGATTGAAATTGAGGTAATACATATAAGGTGATGGATTCGTCCTGCGGAGCGCGCGGAAGATCCGCAAGGGATCGAATTCGATCGGGACACTGAATCTCTGGGAGAGGACGACCTGAAACACATCTCCGGCGAATATATATTCTCTGGCTCTCTCCACCATTTTTTGAAATTGTTCGCGAGTGAGGTTCGACTCAAGGCCTGATGATTTTTCACCCCGTACGCGTCGTTTTTTCTCAGGGAACCCTTCGTGTTTAAGACGTTCAACTGTTTTCTCAACAGTCTTTAAAGCCAACAGGCCCCCTTCATACTTCTCACGCGTCCCATTGGAGATTATAGTAAGAGATTGTACCTGATGGTCAAAAACTACGACAATCCTTGGAAAGACGAGGATGCAGTCCGGGACGTCCACATCATCTGGATTACTATCTGGAAGCGCTTCAAAAAATCTGACCACATCATAACCAAAATACCCCACACCGCCACAGGCGAATTTCACAACATCGATCGTTGCTTGCATTTGAAAACGGCTCATGAGATTTTTCAGAATCTCAATCGGATCCCCCTCCTCCTGCACCGTCCTCTCACCGTTCGAGACGGTGACAGTATCTCCCTTGCTCTGAAAAGAGAGAAACGGATCAAAGCCCAATATGGAATAGCGTGCAATTTTTTCCTCACCCTCCAGGCTTTCCAGGAGAAAGGAATATATTTTATCCGCACACAGAGCCTCATAGAGGTCAACGGGTGCGATACCATCAATTGATGTGCGCCGAACGACAGGAATTATTTCACCCCCTATATTCAACGCTTCAAGATCATGCCGTGTCATACAGCTTTCTCTCCATTGCAACAGGAGTCACAAAAAAACCCACAACCGAAATCGGATGCGGGTTCTATTATTTTCTCTAATGAAACCAAAATTTTAAATCATAAATCCCAATCCTTTCCCGGTTGGTTGTGATCGGCTGTAGTAACGCCAAGCACGCCAGCCCCAGATGCACCAAACCCCCTTGCCCCGAGAGCGCCAATCATTTTTGTGTTCCACAACCTGATAATACAACCGAACCGAAAAAGACATTGTTTTCCTTTCTCATACTCAGTTTTTTATTCAAGATGCATCTCCCGATTCATCTTTCCATTAATTCTAAAAGATTTCAATCCGTTTGTCAAGTAAAAAATGAAAAATTGATGACTGTGGCAAGCACGGGGTATCCACCCGCGTTTGCTTCTGGGATGAGATGATCCAGCATGCGTGGAGGTAAATTTTACGTTTTTTTCTTCCTTCCGCCGTCTTTTCTGAGCGAAAGATATCAACCGGACTTATCCTGCCCGGCCGCCGATTCTTCCGATTGCTGTTGAAATAGAGTTGATGCCCATACGATTTTGCGAACAAGTGATCACGCCTCCGATCACGGATATCACTTTTTTCATTGACAACGTCATATGTTTCGGGTTATGTTATGACAGAAATTTTTTCACCAGAAACAAACGAGGAGCATTACTCTATGAAGTTATCGATCATTATGCCAATTTTCAACGAAGAAAAGACGTTGCTGACGATATTGGATCGTGTCAAAGACGTCCCACTCGAGAAAGAGATTATTATAGTCGATGACTGCTCTACTGACGGGACACGGGATCTACTGAAAAAGATCGACTCAGAGAATATCTTGATCTCTTATCACGACACAAATGAGGGAAAAGGGGCCGCCGTCCGGTCAGGTCTCCAGCACGTTACCGGGGATATCATCATTATCCAGGATGGGGATCTCGAGTATGATCCGGCTGATTTTCCGAAATTGGTTCAGCCCATTCTCGACGAAAAAACGGATGTGGTATACGGATCCAGGGCGTTAGCCAAAAGTCCCATCTCATATCGGCGGTACAATTTGGGAGCAAAGTTCATCACATGGGTGGCGAACCTATTATACGGCCTCAATCTTACTGATCTCTGGACCTGCTATAAGGTGATAAAAAAGGATGTGATAGTCAGTCTCGATTTGAAGTGCCAAAGGTTTGAATTCTGCCCCGAGGTCACGGCCAAACTTTCAAGAATGGGCCACTCCATTCTCGAGCTCCCAATCTCATACCACCCCCGACCCTTCGAAGAGGGAAAAAAGATACGCTGGCACGACGGTCTCGTCGGGATATGGACGCTCCTCCGATATCGATTTTGGAAGGGACCAGAACGTGAAATGAAGAGGGCTTCGTCCTGAAGTTCGTGAATTCGTTAACGCCTTTGCCCTTTTCCCCAAAATGTGTTCGTGCGGAAGAATCCGATTATTGGCAGCCGTCACGAATCGTTCGACGCCGCTGATCCTGTCGCGAGCTTTGCCGACGGGGCAATCGTCGTCAAGCAATCATCTTATATTTGCCGGTCAGTGCGAGCGACCGCTTAATCAAAAATTTTTCCGGGATTCAGGATAGTTTTGGGATCAAAGGCCCTCTTGAGCCGCTTCATCAACTCCACCTGAGTCTCACCCAGAGCTTTGGGCAAATACTTCTTTTTTGTGAAACCGATACCATGCTCCCCAGTAATCATACCATTGAAGCCCAGAACAACATCAAAGATCTCCTCAAGGATTTGAGGCAGTATCCCTCGCCATTGATCGTAATCGGCGTCTCTTTTCAAAATCTCAATGTGTACATTGCCGTCTCCGACATGACCGAAGCAGACGGCCTCGAAACCATGATGCTTCGTAATTCTCTTCACCTCCGTAATAAGGGGTGGAATGGCCATGCGCGGGACAACCACATCCTCGCCGCACAGAATAGGACTCAATGCTTTAAGAGCCTCTAAAATCGATCGCCGCACCTCCCACAACCTCCGTTGAGCCGGACTGTTCTCCGCGACGAATACATCATAGGCTCCGTTCTTGAGGAAAATCTCACCGATGGTCTCATAATCCTGTTCCAATTCTGCCTCCCTGTGACCATCGATCTCGATGAGCAGTTGAGCCTCAGCATCGTGAAAGGGGATATCCTTGTTCAAGTATCGCTCCGTGTGTTGAATGGCATCTCTCTCCATAAACTCGATAGCCGTGGGCACAATTCGGTTTCGTATGATCTCAGAGACCGTTCGGGCAGCCGCCTCGAGAGAGTGGAAGGGTATGAGGAGATCGACTTTCCTTTTCGGAAGTGGTAACAATTGCAGCACAATTTTTGTAACAATGCCCAAGGTCCCCTCCGATCCCACGAGAAGGCCGATGAGATCGTAACCGGTGACATCCTTGACCAATTTCCCGCCACAAGTAATAATCTCACCCGTTGGTAAGACGACCTCCAGTCCGCGCACGTAATCACCCGTTACCCCATATTTCACCGCCCTCGGGCCACCGGCCCCTTCGGCAATATTACCTCCGATGCTGCAGCTGTCCAAGCTGGCCGGATCGGGAGGGTAGAAGAATCCCAATGTCTCCACAGCCTCCTGCAACTTTCCCGTAATCACAGCCGGTTCGGTGGTCACCATGAGGTTATCCTCATCGATCTCAAAGATTCTCGCCATCCGCTCCATGGACATGAGAATCCCCCCGCAGACTGGGAGGGCGCCACCACTCAAACCCGTTCCCGCCCCCCGGGGCGTGACCGGAATCCTCTCCTCACTGGCAACCTTCATCACGTCGGCTATTTCTTCAGTGCTGCTCGGCTTCACCACGACTTCCGGAAGAAACTTGAGATCCGGCGTCTCATCAAAGGCATACTCAGCCCGATCGTCCTCGCTGATGATGACGTTGCTCTTACCGACAATATCCGTCAACCTCTTCAGGATGTTTTCATCAACTTCAGTGTACATGCATCACGTCCTGAAAAAAATCCTGGTGAAGCTTCGCTTTCCCCGTCACAGCACGAGCAAGCCAGCGATCCGTAAAGGCAGGAGAAAAATCCGAAACTCGAATTTCAAAGCAGCCCGGTTTAATATCAACATAAAAATGGTACCTGAATTTAAAGAACTTGAGCGTTCAAAGAGGCTCGCACCTCATCTCTCCTTCCCGGATTTGAAAATATTTCAATGTACCCGGATTTTATGAACTTTCCCCCAGAGACGGTTCATTGAAACAGTTTTACCACGAAAGGACACTGAGGGAATACGTGGGCTGCCGGACTCTTATCCAAGGTAGCACCGAAAATAAAAAGATGGTATATGGTTAAAAGAATATAGAGAAATATAATAAAAAGAACTGCCTTCTTAACACCGCGTGCGTGGCGGTAGAAGACAAGCATGAGCAAGCAGGCAAAAGTGAGTGCCAATTTAAAGACAATATACTTTCGAGATCCAAGTTGTATGGCGTAATCCATAATGGGGTTCAGCTCGATTGCCGTGCCGTGAACGATGTGATAGATGGTTGCCACGCCATCAAAAGCACACAGCACCAGGATAATGACAAGAGCAAAAAAGAGCCGATCACTGTATTTGTCGAAGAAACGGGTATCATCCGTCTTGCGTCGCCCACTTCGCCTTTTTCCCTTCAAAGCCCATTTGAGACTGAACGGGTTCGTCCGTCTCTGTCGCCGGTCCTTGCCCGAGCGTCGTTCTTGAATATTGCTGGTCATCTCATCAGTTCTGGTTTCCACCTATACAAGTACCTGTCTCATATCCTGGGATTGCAGTTTCTTTTCAAAAGAAAAATTGTCTTGTATGTCTTCATCAAATTCTTCTTTCGCTTTGCCTCACATGTACGGCGACTGTGGAGGACATGTATGTCGATAGGACACAATATACTCTCAAGTCGGAGCAAGTACCACTTTTCCAGTATCGGAACGGGAGAAACCTCACCTGCATTCCCCATTTTCAGACGCATTCCGCTTCCCCTTGGCCGTTATGGGTTGCCACAGGGCGTAGGAATCTTTTACGATGTCGCATTTGCCGGAATAAACACACGTTGTGTTGGCATTGTAAGTCCAGCCCAGGTATTCGGAATCGCCTCCACCGCGGGTTGTGACGAAGAGCATGTTGCTCAGTATCCCAAAATGGGAGGCCCGACTTGCAGGCGTCTGTTGATCACCGCGACTGGGATCAACGGGAATCCAGCCGTAATTCGGCAAATATACTTCAACCCAACGATGGTAGACGTTATCCACGCAGGTGTCGTCACCGCGGACGGCGACCCCCGCCTGGTAACGCGCCGGGAGCCCGGCTGCCCGGCACAGGGCGATGTACAGGAAGGCGTATTCCGAGCACGACCCCGTGCCGCGCTCGAGGATCGTCGGGGCAATATCCCATCCTCCGGCCAACTCGTACTCGACCTTTCCGATCTCATACTCAAAGAGTTTGCGGGCGATCCAATAGGGATTTGTTTCACCTCCGGCGACCTGCCCGGCTGTCTCTCGAATAACAGGCTCGTTTATGAAGTAGCGAGATCCCTCGGTCAGGTATCTCTTTTTCAGATCCCGAGGGATTTCGTCCAGAGAACCCACTCTCTCCGGCAGTACGTAGTGGCGAAGATCGCCAATTCTCGCAGCGACCGAGTATCTCGCTCCCACCACCTCCCCCGGCTCGACATCCTCAAAGACATAGGCGGCAACCTTCTGTCCCCAACGATCCGTCTTGAAATTATCCACGTTCGGCACATATTGAATGTCACTCATCAGCTCCTGATGTTTCAAAGCTTCTTCAGGGACCGCCAGATAGACTTGCACCTTTTCAATCGGATCCGGCCCCAGGTTTCTTATCGTTTGGGTAAACTCGATGGTTGCCTCGCGGAAGTTTCGAACCGAATACGTATCACCATTGTGAACTTCGAGTTTATACATCCTGTCCGAGGCGAAATCCACGTTCCATAAATACCGGCCGTCCCAGGTCAAACCGCATGAATACGACCCCGGGGCGTATAAGGACACGACAACGATCCCCTCGTCGGAAGTGACCATGTAGATCTCGTCTCTGATTCGATCGGAAATCCATATGTACTTTCCATCAAAACAGGCTCCCTGAGAATTTTTTTCAGGAGCATCGAAGGACGCAATCGTCGTCCCGTCGTCAGGATTGAGTTTATAAATTCTATCCTCTTTATCGTCAACCAACAGTAAATACCGGCCGTCGAATCCCACATCCCGTGGTGAAGGCCCGGGGGTTGTATATGATGTCTCTACCTTTCCTGTTTGCGGGTCCATCACGTAGACAATTCCCGCCTGATATTCGTTAACGAAGGTTTGAATGTCAGAAACATACAGTCTCCCATTACCCCAGGCCAGGCCTTGGGGTCTGAAACCTGGCGCAGGTATCGATTGCACCACTTCACCGGATCCTGGATTGATCTTGTATAATCGTGCTTCCTTCCAGTCCGCCAGCCAAAGAAACTGTCCATCCCAGGCCAGCCCTGACGGACACCCGGCCGGTGTGGGAAAGGACAGAATCACATCCCCCGGGATGGCACCCAGATTTCCTGCACAGCCCAGGAACATGATCGCAATAATGACAGACAATTTCCTTTTCATCATCTTTTCTCCTTGAGATTGGAGTTATCCGTTCCGTCCAAACTCCCTTACAATATATCCTGAAACATTACCTGTCAATACGAAAAATTATAACCGTTAAAAAAAATTGCTGAACAGAGATGTTCAGCAATTTTTGATGTCACCTCTTTCGAAAGAATCTCATCTAAATTATTCATAAAATAGCAGTTTCTTTTTCTAAATCTTTGTCATATATAATTTTCATGAAATTTAACCATATACTTCCGAAGGAAACTGGCATGGGCAAAAATACACAAATCACCCTCCCTTTTGCACGCAGTTCCAGTAAAAAAGTGATCCCTGATTTTGATGGTGGAAGCCTGACGAGCGATGCGGACGTGATGCTTCTGCGCGAGGTGGAGAAAGGTATTGGTCTGATCAAGCGTTTGACAGATGTTCTCAAAGATGACCGCCTTGTCACCGTTTCCAATCCAACCATTTCCGTCTCTTTTCACACAGCGCCGCTTTTGTGCTTCACCACACCCTGGCAGAAAAAGGTCCCAAAGGCACACAGTGGGTTCAGGCTCAGTTTAACACCCTTCAAAAACGTTTTCTGAAAATAGGAGCCTGAGTCTGTGAACGGCTGACACGAATCAAACTCCACTTTCCTATCGCCTTTCACCTCAAAGACGTTTTTCCACCATCTCTTCAACCTCGAGGCTGCCTTTCCCTAACGAAAAAA
>CP070758.1:264636-267144 GCA_020348925.1 Gemmatimonadota bacterium
ACCTCGGAGCAGGACGTGGCCGGAGTGTTGCTGCGGTTCCGGTATGATGGGGATGTTCTGGAGGCGGGTGCGCCTGAGGTGACGGAGCGTTCGGCGGGGATGGATGTCGTGTCTCAGGTGCTTGGTGAAGAGTTGGTGGTCTTTGTGTCGAGTCTGAGCGGTGAGGTGATAGAGGCCGGCAGTGGGCCGGTGGTGCGTGTTTTGTTCGAGGTGATGGATCGGGTGGAGGATGGGATCGAGGTGGAAGTGGTGGAGCCGGTGGTTTTCACTGCGGATGAGCGGATCAGCTTCGGGCACGGGAGTATGTTTGTGATCAAGGCGGGAGCGATCATACCCAAGGAGTACAGCCTGGCGCAGAACTATCCCAATCCTTTCAATCCTGTGACGAGTATTGAATTCGGTCTGCCCGAGGATGCCAGGGTGAACGTAACGGTTTATAATATACTGGGACAGGTGGTGACCGAGCTGGTGAATGACGATTTGAAGGCGGGTTACCACAGAGTCCGGTGGGACGGTGAGCAGGCGGCCAGCGGCATCTACTTTTACAGGATCCGGGCGAACGATTTCACCCAGACGAGGCGGATGGTGTTGATGAAGTAGAAAAATCAAAAAATTGATAAGTCGAAAAGTAAAAACCTCCCGGAGAATTGAGATCTCCGGGAGGTTTTCTTTTGCGTATTCTTGAACCCAAAGCTTCACATCTCTTTGTCATTTCGAGCCCCGGATGACGTTCGGGATACAGCGTGAATATTAAGCATAAATTTGATTTGATTTTGAAGAAAAAGGATTTACCTTTTGATGAACGTATACCCGTACTTCATATTTGGTTCCACGTGTGTGAATAACTGATAAGAAAAACAGGGGGATGAGATGAAACGTGTAGTAGGTGTTGTTTTTGTTCTTTTATGCGGTGTGGCTTCAGTGTATGCAGTTGAAAAGAGGCCGCTGGGAGTGGATGATATCTTTCGATCCGGCCGCGTGACCGATCCACAGGTGTCGCCAAATGGAAAATGGATTGCCTATACCGTATCATATGATATTAAGGAGACGAACGAGACCGACAGTGATATCTGGATAATACCCACCGAGGGCGGAGAGCCTCGTCAACTGACCAACAGCCCTGAGGAGGATCGCTCACCCAGGTGGTCGCCGGACGGAGGGCAGATCGCCTTTCTTTCGGAAAGAGACGGAACATCGCAGATCTGGTTGATCGCAGCCGGAGGGGGAGAGGCACGAAAACTGACATCGCTCTCCACTGGATTGTCCTCTCCCGTGTGGTCGCCGGACGGGAAATACCTCCTGGCCGAATCCCGTGTTTATCCCGATCTTACCACCGATGAAGAGAATGAACGGCGGAATGACGAAAAGGAGGAGAGTCTCTGCAAAGCCCGGGTTATCGATGAGCTCCTGTACCGTCACTGGGATACCTGGCAGGATGACAAACGGAAGCACGTCTTCTTGGTGGACGCAAAAAATGGGACATGCCGGGATGTGACCCCGGGCGATTACGATTCGCCTCCAATTTCCCTGGGAAGCTCGCACGATTACGCTTTTTCTCCGGAGGGTGAGGAGATCTGTTTTGTCAGGAACACCGATCCTGTGGTGACCATCAGTACGAACAACGATCTCTTTATCATCCCGATGGAGAGTGGCAATCCGACCAGAGTGACGACGAGCCGAGCGTGTGACAATGGTCCGCGATACTCACCGGACGGACGGTACATCGCCTATCGCGGCATGAGTCGACCGGGTTTTGAGTCGGATCGATACAGACTCATGCTCTGGGATCGTAAGACGGGAAACCATATCAATCTCACCGAGGATTTCGACCGCTCGATAAGAGATCTTGTTTGGTCGCCGAACAGCAAGAAAATGTATTTCACCTGTCGGGACGAAGGGCGGTGCAACATCTATTCGGTGGATATTCGAACCAAAGCCGTTGAACAGCTTACTGATGAGGGATATTCTCAGAGTCTGACCGTCACACCGGATGGTCGTCATCTCATCTTCGTCCGCTCCTCTTGCCTTTATCCGGATGAGGTGCATCGATTGCCCGTTGCAGGTGGGGATGCTGTCCAGCTCACATTCACAAACGAGAAGGTTCTGGCTCAGATTGTGATGCAGCCTCTTGAGGAATTCTGGTTTGAGGGTGCCGAGGGTACTCAGGTTCACGGGTTTCTTTTGAAGCCACCATTTTTCGATCCCGGGGAAAGATATCCGGTTATCTGTGTCATTCACGGTGGACCCCAGGGCATGTGGGGAGACCGATTTATGACGCGGTGGTTTACCTTTGAACTGGTATCGGCTCCCGGATACGTCTCGGTTTTCATCAATCCTCGAGGCAGCCAGGGGTATGGTCAGCAATTCGTCGATGAGGTGAGCACCGACTACGGCAACCGCTGCTATGTCGATGTGATGAAGGGCATGGATTTTGTGTGTCAGGAGTACGCCTTCGTTGATTCCTCCAAAAAAGCGGTCATGGGCGGGTCCTTCGGTGGGTATATGGTC
>CP070758.1:267244-278701 GCA_020348925.1 Gemmatimonadota bacterium
CCCTCTGGAAGAGAACCTTCCTCTACAGATAGAAAATCGATAGCGGTGCTGCCATTTAAGAACATGGTTCCCGATCCAGAAAATGAATGGTTCAGCGATGGAATCACGGAAGACGTCATTACCCATCTCTCCAAAATCGGTGACCTTAAGATTATCTCCCGTACTTCAGTAATGCTGTATAAAGACAGCAAGTAGAGTCTTCGAGAGATCGGGAAAGAGCTGGGTGTTTCCACAATTCTTGAAGGGAGCGTACGTCGGGCTGATAACCGAGTTCGCATTGTTGGCCAGTTGGTGGACGCGCGGACTGAGGAGCATATTTGGGCGGAAACTTACGATCGAGATCTGAGTGATATCTTCGCCATCCAGAGTGATGTAGCCCAACAGATTGCTAGAGCTTTAGAAGCAAAACTGTCTACTGAAGAGAAAGAACGAATTGAACTAAAGCCTACTGATAATCCTAGAGCCTACGATTACTATCTACAAGGTCGGGAATATGCACATAGGAGTTATGAAAATAAGGATTTTGAAATTGCGATAGAGTTATTTGAAAAGGCAGTTGGGGCAGATTCGAATTTCGCGGAGGCATACGCAAGGCTGGCAAGGCTACATGGTATGATGTACTGGATTGGATATGACCGATCTCCAGAACGCTTAGCCAGGGCAAAAGAGGCGGTTGATAAGGCTCTGAATTTAAAACCTGATGATCCACTTGTGCGATGGGCAAATGGTTACTACTATTACCATGGGTTCCGGGATTATGCAAGAGCTTTAGATGAGTTTTCTTTTGCACAGCGAAAAGAACCCGGCAATGCAGAGTATAACGCAAGTATTGCCTATATTCAGCGGCGCCTGGGCAAATTTGAGGATGCATTGCAAAACCTGAAAATCGCGTTCCAATATGATCCCCGATCAAACGTAATAGCGCATGAAGTGGGCTATACTTACTTATCTCTTCGCATGTACACAGAAGCGGAAGACTATTTTGACCGTGGTATTTCACTTGCAACGGACATAGCAAACAATTACATTGACAAGGCACGGACATACATGTACAAAACGGGTAGTACAGAAAGTGCCAGACCAGTTCTGGATGAAGCGTCAAAGCGAATTAAGTCTGATTTTCTTCTCTGGAATTTAGCTTATTTTACCATTTATGATGGGCACTATCAGGAGGCCCTCGATATACTCGCATCCATCCAGGAAGAAGTATTGGAGCACCAGATCACTTATACACCGAAAGATGCAATCAGAGGTTTCATCTACGAGCTAATGGGACAACCGGATCAAGCTCGCACTCACTATAATAAAGCACGGACATTACTGGAGAAGAAGGTAAGTGAATGGCCTGATGATCCCAGGATTCACACTGAGTTGGGCAAAGTTTACGCCCATCTCGGTCTTAAGGATGATGCAATTCGTGAAGGACAGACAGCGGTTGACCTGGTACCTGTTTCACGAGATGCATTGATAGGACCTGGCTATTTAGCTTACCTGGCTGAAATTTACACGATAGTGGGGGACTATGATACTACCATAGACAAACTTGAGTACTTATTGGAGATCCCCGCCGCTGGGTATTTAGGTGCTCACATTGGCCACCTGAAAGTAGACCCGATATGGGATCCCCTTCGAGAGCACCCAAGGTTTCAACAGTTGTTAGAGAAATATTTAAAATCAGAATCATGATCGGTGAAACCATATCTAATTACAAAATCCTCAAAAAGCTTAGTTAATGTGAACCTTGATTTCTGTTATATTTGGGGAAATCCAACAGTATTGTTTAAAATCCAACAGTGCAGGTTATCTTTGAAAATCTTCACTTTTCAACTTTTTTATGAAGCAGATTTAAGATAAAGCTAATAAATTGTAAGTTATTATATTTCAATGGTATTTTATCATTAACCTTGCATTTACTTTCGAAACTCTTTTTCAAAGTGAACGTTGGGGTGAGAGAAGAATATGGCCTCTTTGGGGAAAGCAGTCAAGCACAAGTTTCAGGAGAGTAATGAATCGCTGTGCCAAAATAAAAGTGAACGGTTGAAACATTAACATCTATTGAGGATTTTTATTTCAGCTTACGACTTTTTTCTCAGCGGATTTTTATCCTTCGTAGATCGTTTGACCATTGGCGGCTGCTGCGGCACCACACCAAAGCGTAGCGAATCATCAGTCCGGAAGATTCATAACTGCCTGAGCGTGAAGAAACGTCCGTCTGAGGGTTGATTTTCAAACAGAGCCTGCGCGTCTCAAAATGATTGAAAATTTATCATCTCCGGTAATCTATATTGACAATCGTTGTCTTCTCAGCGCTTGAGTTCTTGGACATTCTCTTTCGTCAAATGTTTAAACCTGAATCCCTGATCTCTCGGCGTACTCCGAACGACCGGCTTTATGATTGATCGTTTGGCCATGAACGAAGATAGCAATCGCACTGAGCTGGTGAAGGTCATCTCTCTGGGACATTTTGCCGGAGCCAGAGATAGATGGCGAGACCGACGAATGTCGAGCAAAAAACGATCAGTCCCCATCGGACCGGATTCATTCCCCGGGCGAAAGCGTCTCGGGCTACCCAGCGCGCTAAAAGGAGCTCCACGACGACAGCAAGAATTACAAGCAAAACTTTCACCACTGTCTCACTCATGAGTCCAACCTTTTACTGTATCGATTCCGCGAAAACATTTTTCCGTCTCCTTTTACCTTTGTCGTCTCAAATTTACTTCCACGCTTTCGCCAAGTCAGGGTACACACGTACCGGTTCCCAGGATGACGTTGACTGTTCCCAGGACATCCAGAACATTGATCACACCGTCGCCGTTACAGTCGGACCGCCAGAGATCGTCTTGTTCTATAGGTTGAGTACCTAAAATGTGGTTGACCGTCTCGAGCACATCCAGGAGATCGATGGCCCCATCGCCGTTGACGTCGCCTCGTCTCATTTCACAAACGTCACCGATTCCGTCGCTGTCAGCGTCGGCCTGGTCCGGATTGAAATGGCTCGGGCAATTGTCATACCCGGAGATGATCCCGTCAAGATCGGGATCACGCGCAAACTCGAAGAGCTCTACCGCGATTATTCCATGACCGTTGGTACCGTCTCCGTTGGTCAGGTAGATGACCCCGGAATTTTCGGTCGGGCTGAAATACATTAATGTCGTTACCCCATAGATGCCGCCTTCATGTCCCCACATCCAACCGCTGCCGGTGTCAAACCCATACCAGCCCAAACCCCAGTCTACTCCTGGAAGTACGGCGATGCCGGGATATTGCACGGTCGTCATCATCTCCACAGTCGTGCTGTCCAGTACCCGAACGTCGTCGATCCTGCCTTTTTGCATGAAAGCAATGAGATGCCGGGCCAACTGAAGGGAGCTCGTCCTGAGCTGCCCCGCAGGATAGACGGGAAAACCGAATTGCCCGTAGGAGAAATACGCATCACCGTCCCAGCCTGTCGGCATGGCAATGTGATCGATATCCAACTCTGACAGAAACCATGACGTTTCGTTCATACCCAAGGGCGTGAATATGGAATCCTGGCAATACTGTTCAAAGGATAAGTCACTGATCTCCTCAACTAATAAACCGGCCAGTGTATACGCGATGTTGCTGTATTCCCCGCCACCTCCAGGAGGATACAGTTTGTAATTGGCCTGGCTGTAGTGGACTCCGCCAGGAACGAGCCAATCCTGAAGAAACTCGTTCAAGGGTATCGGTGAATCAGCACCCCACGTCAGCATGGAGGGAAACCAGAGCCAGTCGTTGCGGGCAATGCTTGAGGTGTGGGCCAAAATCATGCGAAAGGTTATGGCGGCATCGGGATGATAGGGATTGACGACATCAAATGGGAGATAGTCGTTCACATCATCGTCCAAGTCGAAGAGACCTTTCTCCCAAAGCTGCATCAGAGCTGTCGCGACAAAGGTCTTCGAGATCGATCCCAGCATAAAGAGCGTCGCATCGGAGACCTCGACATTATTTTCAACATGAGCATATCCGTAGGCCCTATTCCAGACAATGCGGCCGTCCTTGACAACACAAGCGGCCATGCCGGGAATGTGATATTCGTCCATGGTGACAACGATGACGGAGTCCAGACGGGCCGTATCGAGGGCTGAGGAGCCCTCGGGAGTATCAATAGTTCCCCGGTATTCTAAAAATGTCGGCTCGAAAGGAATGGTGCGGGGTTGGCTCGTGCTCGGCGTTGCCGGTGTGGTCCGGGCGACACCGGAATCCCACGCTTCTTCGCCCGAACCAATACCCGTACCTGGAACGAGAAAAATAAGTGTGGCAAAAACAACAGCTCCGACCAGTTTCCTGCGCTTGCGAATATGATACATTCCATCTCCCCCAGCTGGTAAGAAAGAGTACCCGTTTTTGTTCTGCTTCGACATCCTCGGATATGTTCTGAGTCAATTTTCCCTTCGTCTACTTGAGCAAGACCATACGCTTTGTAACTTTGAAACCGTCGGTCGAGAGCTGGTAGAAGTAAATGCCACTGGGTGCGTTTTCACCGTTCCACCGAAGGGTGTGGTATCCTGCCTCCAATTGAGAATTTAATAAAACCTCAATCGCTTGTCCTAATACATTATACACCGTAATCGTTACCCTGGCGGGTGCAGGTAAACCGAAGGTTATCTGTGTTTCAGGGTTGAAGGGGTTCGGATAATTTTGGGCAAGGCTGTAGGCAGCAGGTATCTTCATCTCAGCTTTGACGAGAGCCATAAACATGTCAAAATTTTTGGCCGAAAGATAAGGTTCCAGAGACTCACAGAACCGTACAACCTCAGTTGTGATCGTTGGCCTGGAGGTCGCCGGGACACACTCCCCAAGGCCCAAAACAACATTGACAATACCCAAGGCATCCAGAATGTCCACGCTCCTGTCACTATTACAGTCGGCCCTGACGAGAGGGGCGCCGGCCAGTGGATCTGTGCCCAATATGTGGTTGACCACTGCCAGCACATCGAGCACGTTGATCCCACCCTCACAGTTGATATTGCCTCGGTCCATCTCCGTTTGATCCGGGTTATATACATCAGGGCAGTTGTCCTCGTTACACGTATTGGCCGAATAGCCCGGATCACCAAACCCGTCACTGTCTGAGTCCGTACAAAAGTCGCAGGCATCACCGATGCCATCAGCGTCACCGTCCTTCTGATCGGAATTCGAAACATCCTGGCAATTGTCGCAGATGTCCCCCACACCGTCGTTATCCGTATCTTCCTGCCCTAAGTTGCTTGTAGTGGGACAGTTGTCGCACGTGTCACCGCGTCCATCGCCATCGAAATCCTCCTGCTCAGGATTGCTTGTGTCCGTACAATTGTCACAGGCATCGCCAAGGCCGTCGCCCTCCGAATCGACCTGGGTAGGGTTTGGTTCAAACCGGCAATTGTCCTGACTATCAACGATCCCGTCTCCGTCGGAATCCGTGAAATCCCCCTCGGTGATTGTCAGGAACTGATTCGCACTGACGTTCGTGACGATCTCGACGAGACCGCTGGGCCACTCGATTTTCAGCGAGTCAATTCGTGATGCATCGCCCAGACCGAAATGGGCATTCATGCTGTGTTGGGTCGTGTAGCCCGTGGCTGATGAAATGTGACGGAGCTGCCGGACCGGAGCGCCGCCGATGGTCGCTTTGACGCGGAGTTTGGTTCCAATGGCTGAAGCGTTCGAGATGGTTCCGACGCACTTGATGATGATCCAGTTGTTGCCGCTCTGATCGTTGCGGTACAGGGCGTTGTTCTCGTTTTGGTTTCGTGATTTGGCAACAAACAGATCGAGATCACCGTCCCGGTCGTAATCTCCCCACACACCTCCCCAGGACCAGCCGATATCGGTGACAATATCCCCTTCGTCGATTCTGGTGAAGGTTCGATCCCCGTTGTTTTCGTACAGGAAGTTTCTGGACGGTGATGCGTAGTCCCCCACCGTCGTGGTCAGAAACAGGTCGAGGTCGCCGTCATTGTCGAAATCAGCCCAACTGCTGCCGAAGGTCCAACCCGCGTCGTTCACAATAGCGCCGTCCGTAACTTTCGTAAAAGTGCCGTCCCCGTTGTTATCATACAGGAAATTGCTGAAGCTGCCGTAACTGTTCGCCACAAAGAGATCGAAATCACCATCGTTGTCGTAATCACCCCAACTGCCGCAGGTCGAAAAACCTCCGTCATTGACAATGTCGCCCTGCGTGATCTTCGTGAATGTGCCGTCGCCGTTATTGTTGTAGAGATTGTTGTTTTGAGGAGCAGCACCGAAGACGTTGGCCACAAACAGATCCATATCCCCATCACCGTCGTAATCCGCCCAGGCGAGACCGTGAGAATTGGCAACGTCGGTTACGATTGCGCCTTGTGTGATCTTGATGAATTCTCCACCGTCGTTTCGGTAGAGCTGGTTCAAGGCCGAATACGGCGGATTGGCATGCTCGTTTGTGACGAAAAGATCAAGATCGCCGTCGTTGTCGATATCCGCCCAACTGCAGTTCGTGGAATGTCCAGGATCGCTGATGAGGGTGCCACTGATCACCTTGGTGAAGGTCCCGTGACCGTCGTTCGTGTACAGACAGTTCGTCTGGTTGGACCATCGTGTCACATAGAGGTCCACATCGCCGTCGTTATCGTAATCGCCCCAACAATGTCCGTAGGATGTTCCGAAGTCATTGACAATGATGTCACCGGTGATCGTCGTAAACGTACCAGTGCCGTTGTTACGGTACAGAAAGTTATACTGATTCGAGCCATTGCCTACATAGATATCCAAATAGCCGTCATTGTCGTAATCCACCCAGCTCGCACTATAGGAATCTCCCCCATCGTTCACCACGGCACCCACATTGATGCGAGTAAACTGCTGAGCTGTCGAATGAACTGTCATGAGAAGAAAAAACACGAGGACATACCTCGGCACATGGAATACACTCCGTCGTACTTCCCCCGACATCTTTTTCATGTCTCTATCCTCCTTGTGTTTTGTGGTTGACGGCCGGCCAACTGTGATGCAAGGTTCCTCAAGTTGACTGTCTCATGAACACCACGCGCATTGTCCCAGACCATCGACTCTTGGACAGGCAAGCTTGTCCAGGAGCGAAGCAAAAAGGAGACACTCTGATCCATAGAGATGCGATCTTCTTTGTCAATAGCATTCAGATCCTTTCATGAACTTCTTTCCTTTTCTCAATGCATCGCCTAACTATCCGGCAAATACAGGAACGCTCCTGAGATACCAAAGGATATGAATGCACATTAGTAGGTTCTTTTCCGTGAAAGGTTTCTGCAGAAAGTGAATTTCGTTGTGGAATGCAAAATATTCTTGTGAAATTCAATATTTCAAGAGGATTCAGGTATCGACGGTTCTATTCGATCGATATGCCGGTATGCGGGATGTGCATTTGGAGTGGTGCTGGGTGGGATGAATATTTTATCTTGGTGCGTAGAAACGATCCACGACACTTAGACATTGAGAAGGTCGTGGAGTTCTTTGTACGTCTGGCGGCTCAAAGGTAAAGAGTCCCCACTCCTTGTTATGATTTTATACTTACCACCGCCTGCGTGCCGATAGGAATAAACCTGGGAGAGATCAACAAAACAGGAACGATGGATACGCTTGAAACGCGGTGGTAAAATCTGCCCTAATCTGTCCATTGTTTTATTCAATAATTCTGTTTTACCGTTTTTAAGATGGGCTTCGACGTAATTTCCAGCACTTTTAAAATAGTCAATATCATCTATGAGGATAATTTTGTGTTGATTTCCAATGCGGGCGGAAAAATATCGTGTTGCGATGTCCCTGTTTTTCCTGCGATCAAAATAGCGTTCAAATGCTATCCGAAGGCGTTCTTCGTCAAATGGTTTTGGAATAAAGTCGAGAACACCATGGTGAAATGCTTCGATAGCCTGCTCTGTATGCGCAGAAATAATAATCGTATGAAACGGACCGGAGACCGCTGATTTTAAAAGTTCAAACCCATTTTCTCCATTCAGATTCAGATCGAGTAAGCACAAATCGATCTGAGATTCAATGAGATATGCTTTCGCTTGTTCCAATGTATGGAGAGTACGTATCGATTGAATTTTGTCCCCCAGGATACTGCGACATAATCTTACGATATAGTCGGCAATCGGTTTTTCGTCCTCAATAATTAGTATTCGCATACCACACAGCCTTTTCATTTTGAAATTACGATGATAACTTCCCAGTTGCCATCTTTGAAACCGTATCTTATTTGACACTTGTGGGGATAACTTTCCTGCAGCCGTGCCCGAACGTACTTCATTCCCATTCCTTCATCGATCTGCTCTGCCGATTTTTCCTTAAGTTTTTTCAGTCTTGAACCATCATTTTGTAAGGTATATTGAATTTTCTTTTTATTTTTCTCACAGATCAAAGTGAAGGAACCATTTTCTCCAGGCTCATATGCGTGGGTTAATGCATTCTCTATGAGGGTATGGAAAATCATTGGGGGAACAGCCTCCTCCTGGCATAGATTGCGTGTCGTTAACGTGTACGTGGCATCTTTTCGAAATCCCATGAGTCTCAGGTGGGACTCACATAATGCAATTTCACGCTGTAGAGGTATCTCTTTCTTGGATGAGATCTCGTGAATGACACGGAATTCATTTGCGAGAGAATGAATGAGCAGTGCAGCTTTCTTAGGATTTTCACTCAACCAAGACACGATTGATAACAACGTGTTCATAATAAAATGTGGTTGAATATGCCTTTTTAAAAGTTCGGTCTCCATCCGCGCAGTTTTCATTATGGCTTCTTCATGGAGCTGATCCTGCTTCCTTATCTTCTTGCTGATCGCGAAGATGATGCAAAAAAGAAAGAGAAGTTCTCCTGCGACCAGATACGTGCCAGGAAAGATGTTCTGGAGGAACGCGATGTCCGAAAAAGAGAAAATCGATACGCCTAACATCGAAAGTATACTCTCGGAGGGATAGTACCTTGTGGCATATAATAATAAAGCCAGAGAGTACAGTGTCGACAATGCGATGAGATTGGATCCGAGTACAAAGCGAATCACAAGGGTCACAATAATGCTTGAGCAGACGTGTACATGTTTGTATGGAATATCAAAGTGTAGTATAAAAAATATATTCAAGGTACTATAGAGAAGCACTTTCCCAATATGAAAGAGCAGGAGTAGAATGTCGAAGGATTGCGTGTTCATATCAATTTCATATTGAAGGATTCCGTAAGCGGTGTAACAAAGGTTGAGAAAACAAAAAACAGCAAAGAGCAGGTATGATCGCTTATGGCTGCCTAAGTAAAGTGCCAAAGTGAAGAGGGAGGCGAGCAGAAAAAGGCCGCCTTCCCAATAAAGTAAATTGCTGTGTGTGTGGATGTTCGACTGAATACCAGAAAAATAGCCGAATTGAGTCGAGAATATACGATAGGTTTGACCCTTGAAGTGGCGTGATAAGCGAATGGCGAGCAGGTGTCTGCCGGGAGTTGTAAACTCTCTCTTCAGCTTTACGATCTTTCGGATTCCACCGGGTATTTCCTGGGATGGATCTTGGGAGACATGCCCGTTGTGGTCCAGAAGCTCTCCGTCCCAATAGACTTCATACGAAATTCCCAGAAGACGAAAATAGAGTGCCAATACATCGTAATCATCCTGTTCGCCGAACAGAAAAATCGGAGCTCGATACCAGCGGATGCCGTCGGTCTTGTCTTGAACACCTGGACTGTAGGGAAGCTTCATCCACAGGGAATCATTGTAGTTTAATTGTGCCCATTCGGGGTGATCGCCAAAGTGGTATCTCCATCCCCGCACATTTTTAACCTCATTTGAATGTAAATCAAAAGAAAACGCTTCGTATGGTTCCTGATCAGTGGTAGCAGAGTTTGAAATGGAGTAGGAAAGCGATACTCCAATACTGAGCTGGAGAAGAAACAGCACTATGATTGTCGCTTGCGGACTTTTCACTTTTTCACTCATGTTTGAAATTCAACTGTTTTTATTTTTTTATTCGAAAGAAATTCATGTGTCATGACTGTAAGGAAGGTGTATATGCCCCGGTTGTTGAGAGATATAATGTTCGAAAACGTTTTCTCGTACATGTTGATGTCAATGCATACATGCTTATGTCTTAAGCGTAAGACAAGGACAACATGTTCTATGTTTCACAATCATTTTGTATCATCTGGATATGAGAGTGATGCGTATATGGAACGAACGGAAAAGTTGCTGCTCACGTGAAAAAAATTCATTCGCTATGAAACCTGGATTGTTCATACAATTCAGGCATACTCAGCGTAACATAGACATATGAATAAAGTTGAAATAAGCCCCGGCCTTGGACATTGTATCGCGGCTCTTCCCCAATGAGAGAAACTGTTATTCCGGGTTTCTTCCGGAATCTCCCGAACAGAGAATCCGTTACACTATTCGAGGTCGGAAAGACAGTTTATGAATAAATCAGATGAAACTTAATTGTTGTTTGAATAAAATGAATCATTATATATTCACATTTACAATGAACGCGTCGAGAACTGTGAGATGTGATGTGAGATCGAGAAGAATTTACTGTCCATAACGGTCTTGAGAACAGAGCGAAACATTACGAATGGAATTGGCGGAACAGATAGGGGTGAATTTTCAAACGGTCGATTATCTTGAAAAAGAGGAGTCCAACCCGAGCCCGGATGATGCTTTTAAAACAGGTGAATATTATGGCCTGCCGATCGGACACATCTTTCAAGGTAATCGTGAGAGCTTCTGAGTGAAGAGATCATCGAATTACGAGGAGAAATGGGGAGTAATGCCTGGGATATCATATTGCGTGAAAACTACGGAGATAGGGGGTGGGAGTGAACGGCTTCAGCCGGATCAGTGCTGCGCCGCTTCTTTTCTTGGGGGGATCGCTCGGATGGTCCATCGCAGGTGTTCTTGCTCCTGTTCGTGAATGGACACCAAAATCCTGACCTTGAGCCGCAGACGTCTAATTCTACTGTTCATCTGAGGCTTGTCCTTTGTTTGCGGGCATGATACCCCTTTCGTCGTTTCGGTTATGGTCACGTCCCCAGACGGTTATCGGTTTGTGATATGCGAACAACAAGATCTTGAACGTCAAGCGACGGGGGCTTCGGAATCCTATCGCCAGATGTTCCCGTTGATCTTCTACGGTCGGCTTGCATCCGGATCACGCCACTGCCGCCTTTCAGGGGGGTAGTATCAGTTTCCTCAAAAAAGAATGCTTGTTGAAGCAGTCAAGGTCGTTTTCAGAGAAAGGAGCACACCATGGTGAAATACGAGGGAGATCGACGCTCATTGGCAGGCTCTATCGACCAGAGCCTGTTGAGACCGGAGGCGACGAGAGGGCAGATCGAGTCGATGTGCCGCGAGGCGGATCACTACGGCTTCGCCGCGGTTTTTGTCAATTCGTATTATGTAACATTGTGCTCGAATCTCTTGGCAGGGTCGAGGGTGCGGGTGGGAACCGTGACCGGATTTCC
>CP070758.1:278801-292840 GCA_020348925.1 Gemmatimonadota bacterium
CCAAGGGTAAGGCCTCTTTCAATAACTGAGGACCATAAATGTCTTGAAGCCGAAGTTTCAAGCTCTCCGTTTTGGACCAATGAAAGAGCTCCCTCTCATTGTGATGGAGCGTAAATCCTATCTCAGGGTGGGCTATGGCACACTGTATGATTGTCCGCGTGCTATGTCGCAGTTCCGTATACGCGCTTCGTAAAAATTTTCGTCGGGCAGGTGTGTTGTAGTACAGTTGTTTTACGGTGACCGTTGTCCCGACTGCGCGACCAATCTCCCCTACTTCTGTCACTTTTCCCCCCTGAACGACGACCCTCGTCCCGCTGATGCTCCCTTCCTCCCTTGTAGCAAGTTCCAACTGCGAGACGGCTCCGATGCTGGGCAGCGCTTCTCCCCGAAATCCCATCGTCTGCAAGGCGTCCAAATCAATGATGTCTCGGATCTTGCTCGTTGCATGGCGGTGGAGGGCAAGAACGGCATCCTCGGCATTCATCCCTATACCGTTGTCATCAACGGAGATGACCTGAGTGCCACCCGCTTTCATGTGGACGAAAATACGGGTGCTCTCGGCGTCCAGGGCGTTTTCCACAAGCTCTTTCACGACGGAGGCCGGTCGTTCGACGACTTCACCGGCGGCGATCTTATTCGCGAGTTCTTCTGACAACACTTGAATTCGATTGGCCATAATGAAAAAATCACCTATTGAGAGCGTTTGACCGCGAACGTCTTTCGTTCAAGAACTTCTTTTTCTCCTGCCGTATTGGGCAGAACTCTATACTCTCCACTGAAGCATGCCGTGCAGTAATCGTCGGCTCTATTCGGCACCGCCTTGAGAAGTCCCTCCAGTGAAAGATACCCAAGGGTGTCGGCTCCGATAAAATGCCGGATCTCCTCGACCGAATGGGACGAGGCTATGAGTTCCTCGCGAGTAGGGATGTCGATGCCGTAAAAACACGGGTGTGTCAAAGGCGGGGCACTCACTCGGAAATGGACCTCCCGCACCCCGGTCTGACGCAGCATGTTGACCAGCTTCATCGAAGTCGTCCCCCGCACAATCGAATCGTCCACGACCACAATCCGCTTCCCGTTGAGCACACCTCGCACAGGATTAAATTTGATGAGCACACCCTTGTCCCTCGTGGCCTGGCTTGGATGGATAAAGGTTAGTCCCACGTAATGGTTTCGAATGAGTCCCAATTCGAAGCGGATGCCTGACTCCTCAGAGTATCCCAGGGTGGCCGTGTTGCTCGAGTCAGGCACAGAGATGACGATGTCGGCCTCGGCCGGCTGTTCCTGGGCCAATTGGTGGCCCAACCGGCGGCGTGCTTTATCGACGTTCTCTTTGAAAATGATACTATCCGGTCGTGCGAAGTAGATGTATTCGAAAATACAGAAGGAGTTCTGTCTTCGTGCAAAGGGACGAAAGGATTGCACGCCGTCTTCATTGAGGACAATCATCTCGCCCGGTTCGACATCGCGGAGGTATTCGGCATTGATGATATCCAGTGCGCACGATTCGGAGGTCAGGACGTAGGCATCGTCCAGCTGCCCCAAGCACATCGGTCGAAATCCGTGAGGATCGCGAACACCAATGACCGCTTCCGGCGTGGCGAAGACGAGCGAGTACGCACCGCGAACGCATCCCAGAGCTTCAATAATTCGCTCAGACAGATTTTCCTTTTTCGATCTTGCCACGAGGTGAACGATGAGTTCACTGTCCGTCGTCGTCTGAAAAATGGAACCATCTCTTTCCATGACTTCCCGAAGCTGTTGCGTGTTCACCAAATTCCCATTGTGAGCGACCGCTAAGGGACCATCCTTGTAGCGAATGAGAATAGGCTGGGCGTTCACAAGCAGAGTCCCACCTGTCGTGGAATAGCGGTTGTGACCGACGGCAAGATGTCCGGGAAAGGTCTTCAGAAGCCCCTTCTTCCCAAAAACATCGGCCACAAGTCCCATCCCTCTGTGGTGGTACATCTGCTCGCCATCTGACGTCACCATACCGGTGCTCTCCTGGCCACGATGTTGGAGCGCGTACAAGCCAAGATAGGTCAGCTCGGCAGCTTGCGAGTGCCCATAAATTCCAAAGATGCCGCATGCTTCCTTGAGTCTGCCCCTGATCACAGAGTCGTTCATTCTATTCCACCCGGATGTGGTTCGAGTAGATCCAGGCCCTGCCCCGTCGGAAGACTTCAACACGGTACAAGCCGGAGTCTTGGACAGGAAAGGACACCTCCGTCCCATGAAGTGTATCATTGTGCACACCGTCTTTTATCAAGCGGATATCGGCCCGTTGCGGTGTGGTGACTTTGAGTGCTATAAAACCATCACTTGCGATTGTATCGCCCATGTCGACCCGTTGGTCCTCCCGCTCGGCCCAAAAGCGAAATCCTCTCGCGTCACCCCATCGATAATGGGATACGAAAGCCGAAGCTTGAGTCAAGGCCCGATAGATCGCCTCTTTGCTCCGGTGGACATCGGAAGTCAGGGATTCTTCGAGCAACAGGTGCGTGCGAATCGACTTGAGCTGAACCTTATACGGAAAAATCTCGAGGATCATGGGTCCCAGCTTGTAGGGAAAAGCGTGAACATCGATACCACCGATTCCGACAACTTTCCGCTGTTGATTGAAATCGTCCCACCATTTCAACGTACGTGCTGTCGGACCTTTGAGGGCTCTTCGCGGAGAAAGAAAGCGCCACAGTTTATTGTGCTTGGTCAACCCCTCCATCCATTCCGACATATGATTCCATACTTCGATCCCGTCAAATCCATCGACGCTCCACTCCGTCCAGGGATAGGAGGGATGATCCGGTAAGGCAGTTCTGACTTCATCGGGATGAGCGATGAAGCCGATGCCGCCCTTCTTCTTGACCAATCTGACATAATCCTTTGCACGCAATCCCGGTTCTACAATTTCCCTCAGGTTGTACGCAAGATAATGGTTTCGATTATCGGGATCGTTGATCTCGTACCCGATGAGGACCAGAACCTTGCCGTGCCATCCTTCAAGACCATCCGCCAACGGCTGAAGGGTCATATGATCAGCGAAGAGAAGAAAGTCGAGTCCTACAGAATCGGCGATGGCGGCGATTTCAGGGATCGATTTGGAGCCGTCGGAATAATCTGAATGAATGTGAATGGCCCCGATGTACTCAATAGATCTTTCAGCCAAATTTTGAATCCCCCAAAGAGGTTTCTCCAATGAAAAGATTACATGGCACAATTCATACAGTGAACTGTACTCCCTGTGGTCGCTCAGTGCTCCATGGAGTTCGACCGACCCTCCGGCGCTTCGCGATCCTTCGCCTCCTCGGATCGCTCCGCTGTCACCCGTGAAGCGGGCTCCGCCCTGAATCCCTCCTGCCCTTCGGAAATTTGCAGCATTTTCGAAAGGTCAGGTTACAAACCCAATTGATCGTCGATCTCCTGCATCGCTTTGAGGCTGATACCGATGAAGGTTTCAACGTCCAGTTCTATCCGGTTACAGGTCTTGATCTGATCTCTGTTGGCTCCGGCGGCAAACCGTTTCTCCTTGAAGCGATTCGCGACAAACTCGGTATCGACGTTTCGCAGCTTCTTCGATGGATGCATGAGTGCGGCCGCAACAATGAGCCCGGTTAAAGGATCAACGGCGTAGAGGGCTTTATCCATCCGTGATTCCGCCGGCACGTGGCCCGGATGGGCTTTGATGGCCTGAACCACCCGGTCATCGACATCGTACTCGCTCAGTATGTCTGCTGTCAGCAGCCCGTGCCTGGGAAAATCATCCACCGTCTGGTCATAATCCAAATCGTGCAGCAAACCCGCGAGGCCCCACAACTCTATATCCTCGTCGAAATGCTCGGCCAATCTCCGCATGACGGCTTCGGTAGCAAGCATGTGCTTTATAAGGTTCTTGTTTGAGACCTTCGATTTCACCAGATCCAGTGCTTCATCTCGTGTCATGTCAACCCCCTTGTGTGAATGAAGCCAAAATTTAATCTGCCCACGTGAAAAAGTCAAGGTTCAATTGAACCGGTCTTGACCTATCGTTTTTCCTTGCATTTTAGGCCCGATCATGCTATGTTATCTAACTGTAAACCTGAAAACGGCAGAGACTTCCAAAACGGGACAGGTGATGTTTGGGTCTTTCGTTTCAGGCGTCATCATGGAAAAAAAGGAGGCGTAGCATGGTGCACAAGCTCTTACAAGAGGCTTGGATCTTCAGTCTCATCCTTCTTCTCGCCGGTTGTGCCTCGAAAGAGGAGAAAGCGCTGAGAACCTTCATCCAAAAACATGTTGATCAGGTAAACCCTCTTTTGAAGGAGAGGAACCTCACCTACTGGGAAGCGTCCGCATCAGGAGAACAGAAGGCCTATGAGCGGTATGCCGAGCTGGACCTGGAATTGAGAACGCTCTACAGCAACCGGGAAGATTTCGCCCAACTCAAAGAGTGGAAGGAGGCCGGAGCCATCAAAGATCCCATCCTGGAGCGTCAAATGACACTCTTGTACAACAACTACCTGGAAAATCAGATCGACAGCACGTTGATGCGCCACATGGTTGAAATCAGCACGGCTGTTGAGGAGAAGTTCAACACCTTTCGCGGGACAATCGATGATGAGGAGGTTTCGACAAAAGAGATCTACGAAATTTTGCGAACCGAAACAAGCTGGATTCAAAGGAAAAAGGCATGGGAGGCGAGCAAGCAGGTCGGTCGTTTCGTAGCACCTGAGCTCATCAGATTGGTGAAACTTCGCAATACGGCGGCCCGGCAACTGGGGTATGATAACTATTACACCATGGCCCTCACATTGGCGGAACAGGACGAGGGGAACCTGATCGATCTTTTTCAGAAACTGGCCGAGACAACCGAGGAATCGTTCCGCCGATTGAAGGCCGAAGTGGACAGCATTCTGGCTCCCCGGTACGGACTTCATCCGGAGATGATGCGGCCCTGGGGGTACAACGATCCCTTCTTTCAGGAGGTCCCCAAAATTGGAGAAGTGAGTCTCGATCAATTTTATAAAAATGAAGACGTCAAAGAACTGGCGATTCGATATTTCACAAGCATTGGACTCGATGTCAACGATATTATGGAGCGAAGCGATCTGTACGAACGGGAGGGAAAATATCCCCACGCTTACTGTATCGACATCGATCGGGAGGGTGATATCCGAATTATGGCCAATCTGGTCAACGATGAATATGAGATGGATGCCATGCTTCATGAGCTGGGGCACGGCGTCTACGACAAATACATCGATCACACCCTCCCCTTTCTTCTCCGTGAACCCGCTCATGCCTTCACCACTGAGGCCATTGCCCTGCTCTGCGGTCGTTTGGCCCATAATGCACACTGGCTCAGTGCCATAAACCTCATTACACCAGAAGAGCGCGATCGTATCCAGCCGACGATTGCAAAGAGCCAGCGGATCGGTCAGCTGGTCTTCGCTCGCTGGTGTCAGGTTATGTTCAATTTTGAGCGTGCTCTGTACACGGACCCTGATCAGGATCTCAATACCCTGTGGTGGGATCTCGTGGAAAAGTATCAGTTTGTGACACGACCTGAGGACAGGGATGCACCCGATTGGGCGGCGAAAATCCATTTTACATCATCACCTGTCTATTACCACAATTATATGCTCGGCGAATTGGTGGCTTCCCAGTTTCAAAACTATATTGCCCAAAACGTCCTGAAGTCCCAAGATCCAATTGCCAACACCTTTTATAACCGTCCTGAAGTCGGTGCCTACATGAAAACGCACATCTTCCATCCGGGCAAACGGTACGATTGGAATGGTCTGCTGGAATACGCGACAAAGGAACCATTGAACCCGGTTCATTTTGCACAGCAATTCATTACGCCTTGATATACATAAAATACTTTTTCTCGAAACGCAGCCTGCTTGAATGCCGGAACTTCCTGAAATGGTCGTCATCGCCGAACAGATGGCGAAAATGCTGAATGGAAAAGTTTTTCAAACCCTCTTCATATTTCAGCCGAAATGCCTGAACAGACCTGAGGCGGACTTCCAAAAGATACTTCCCGGGAAAAAGATCAATAAAGTTGCACCTTACGGAAAATGGGTCGCCATGCACCTCTCCGATAAGGTTCGGCTGCTTGTCAGTCTGGGGATGGGTGGGGAACTCCGCTCCCTGAAAAAAAACCAGTCTCCTCCCGAGAAGGCCCGCGTGGTTGTGAGATTTACCGACGGCACTGGATTCTTTATTGCGTTATGGTGGTTTGGGTATGTCCACCTCATTTTGGATGGTGAGCAACACCCCATGACCGATACCCTCGGACCGGATCCCCTCGAGCTATCGTCACCGGAATTCCGCAGTCTGTTCGCAGGGCGACGAGGGGCAGTCAAATCTTTTCTGTTGAATCAAAAACGTGTGCGAGGTATCGGGAACTTCTATATACAGGAGATTCTTTTCAAAGCGCACCTCCATCCCCTCCACCCCATCCCTTCTCTTTCGACGTCCGCTTTAAATCGACTTCACAAGGCCATCCGAGATGTCTTTCGAGAATCAATTCAATTGGGATCAAGTTCTTACGAACTCGATTTTTTTGGAAAGAAAGGAAAATACGGTCTGAATCGAATGTCGTTCGCGTATCAAGACGGAGCACCCTGCCCCAAATGCGGCGCACAAACCAGGAAGATCAAGACCGGCTCCACAGCTCAGTATATTTGTTCCAAATGTCAGGTGTTGCCCAAAACGATGACGACGAAAAAGTGAAATCAGATCATGATGAAGAGAGTAAGGTGATACGGTTCTTACAGAAACATCACAAATTTTGAAAGAAAAGGTAACATTTCTGTAGCATCCTGTGGATTTTGGCCTTATCTTTGAATTTCTGCTTTTGACGATGAACAGGCATTTTTAATCATTCAAAACAAAGGAGTTGCACGTGGCTGAGGGAAAAAAGAAAACCGGTGTCTTGAGATCTTTTTCGCGGCTCTACTGGATCGTCGTCATGTTCGAGTTCTTCGAGCGCGGTGCCTACTACGGCATGATGAGCTTTCTCTCCGTCTACCTGACGAATATTCTCAACTTCGAGAAGGAGGCCGTGGGAACCATCAAAGGCACCATCCAGCCGCTTCTCTATTTCCTTCCAATTCTTGCCGGTGCCCTGGCCGATCGTTACGGGTATCGCAAAATTCTCATGATTGCTTTCGCTCTTTTGGGCGGAGGATATTTTCTCACGAGTCAGATGACGTCGTACACCGCCGTTTTTATTGCCTTGGTCATCATGGGGTTCGGTGCTGGAGCTTTCAAGCCAATTATTAGCAGCAGCATAGCCCGGACCACCGACGAGACGAATTCAACCCTCGGTTTTGGGATTTATTACTGGTCCATCAACCTGGGAGCCTTTCTCTTCCCCCTCATCCTGGTCCCCCTTCTGAAAAATAACGTCGGCTGGGAATGGGTCATCATCGCCTCGGCCATTTGTACCGGAGCTATGCTCATTCCGACAATAACCATGTACAAGGATCCTCCCATGCCGCAGGAGGTCGAGGCCCGCAAGGAGTTCAATCTTATTCAGACCTTGGCCGATGCCTTTGAAATCATTTACTCGCCGGTTATTTTGGTCTATCGGGCCTGTCAGAAACAGCGGGGGACCGCTCTGGCCACACTCATCGTCATGGTCGGATTTACTGTTTTTGCTCTTTCCCAGTATATGGCCCCTCGCACCGCAGCCGTGGCAGTACCTGGCACCACGTTCAAGGTGGATGGTGCTCTTCTCGAGGTGCGTGTCGAGCGGAACATGACCACAAAACAACCGTTCCAAATCTCAACGCCTGAGGAAAGCGGCGTCGCCCCTATCCTGATCGTGCATCGGCCTGATAACATGACGGGATTTCTTGACGCTCTGATGGACTCGCTCGGAATGTCAGGTCTACCGGAGACTGTCGAGGCTTCACAAGTATCGGCTCTGGTGCGGAAAGCCATTCGACCCATCCAATTACATATGACCGAATCGAAAACGGCAGGTCCGTATGCGATCCAACCAGTTGTGGAACGTGGTGTTGAGATTCGGGTGGCGAATCCAGACGATTATGACCGTTTCCGCAACGATATAATCGCAGAACTCCGCACAATACCGGAGTTGGCCACGGTCTCAGGCGCTGTTGTCGACGATCTCTTCGAGCGCGGTTCACGACGGCCCTTTTTACTGATTTTTGTGGCCCTCTTGCTGTTAACCGCTTTTGCCATTTTGAAGCTTGAGCCGCTTTTCAAGGCTGCACCGCGCTCGACGCAGTCTCTGTACATTATGGTCACTTTAGGTATTGCCGCATTACTCATATGGCTGCTGCCAGGTCTTTCCCTTTTTACGCGGATATTAACGTCGGTTATTTTCGTGACCGTACTCTCCATATATCAAATGGACCTCAAAGAGATGGGTCGTTTCCGCAACCACTGGAGATTTTTGTTCCTCGTTTTTCTCTACTCCGGATTCTGGGTTCTCTATTTCCAGATGTTCGATTCCGTGCTGTGGTATGTCAATGCCTATGTTGACGCCACGCCGTTGAACAGTTTCGTCAACAGTATCCCGGCCATTTTCGGAGTTCAGACCAACTGGTTCTTTGATGTGGAACATGTCACGGTCATTAATGCCGGCACCATTATTGTGCTCATGCTTCTCATCTCCAATATCGTCAACCGGACAAAAGCGCTGCCCACCATGATGGTCGGCATTGGTCTTGGAACCGTAGGCATGGCGATCCTGGCCATCAACACGAACATCTGGGTCTTCATGATCGGCATCACGGTGTTTTCAATCGGAGAGATGACGACCCATCCGAAATTCATCAGTTACGTCGGGCTCACCGCTCCCAAGGACCGGGTGGCAACGTACATGGGTTACATCTTCCTGTATGGTGTTATTGGGTCGAGTATCGGTGCACCTGTGGGGGCCAAACTCTACGTCCAGTTCGTCGACAACATGAATCAACCGCGAACGCTCTGGATCATCTTCAGCTGCATCGGCGTCTTCACCATCTTAGCCCTCCTGCTCTACAACAAATTCCTCGCCCCGAAGGAGCAGCCCACACCCACCCCCGCGGAGTGATGTTTCGAAAAAAAGAGGTCCTGACAGAGTGATCACTGCAGGCTAACTCGAATGAAAAATGGAGTCGAAACTTTTCATCGCACTGCTCTGCACTAATTCCAAGAGACCGTATATCACCCGCAAGGAACAGTGTGATGTGATATGAGCTTCCTTTTGCTCAACGCTCCTGTTTTCTTCTCCCCTTATCCGTTTCCAGATGGTCTTTCCAATCTATATGTTTTCATTTTGCGATGAATGTTTGTGCGGTCCAATTTAAGTTCTTTTGCTGTCTTGATCACATTCCATTCGTTCGCCACAAGTTTACTGAGTAAGAACTGGCGTTCGAACTCTTGTTTCGCCCGATCCCAGGGTGTATCGAGGGACAATTCAAAACTTGGTTTCACTTGTTGTAAGGCCCTTACATGTTCCTCTGCAATATGATCCGACTCGGTAAGAATGACCAAGCGCTCAACAAAACTCTTCAATTCACGCACGTTACCAGACCAGGAATATTGCATAAGAGCTGAAAAAGCACTCTGTGACAGTCGCTTCATCCTTATGTTGTTTTCTTCACAGATCCCCTGAAGAAAGAAAGCAACCAGATCCTCGATATCTTCCTTGCGTTCTCTCAACGGGGGCACATGAATGGAGACGACATTTAAGCGATAAAAAAGGTCCGCTCGAAAGTTACCCTTTTCAATGAGAACCTTAAGTTCCTTGTTTGTCGCTGCAAGTACGCGAACGTCCACATTTTTCGGAGATGGATCCCCAATTCGCTGAATCTCTCCCTCTTCAATAGCTCGAAGTACCTTGGCTTGTGTCGTCGGAGCCATGTCTCCAATTTCATCCAAGAAAAGCGTACTCCCATTGGCATGCTCAAATTTGCCAATCTGATCGGAGATTGCACCGGTGAAGGAACCCTTCTTGTGACCGAACAACTCTGATTCGATTAACTCATGAGGTATGGCAGCACAATTCACCATAACAAAGGGTCCACTCACCCGGGGACTCACATTGTGAATGGCTCTGGCTACTAATTCTTTTCCGGTACCGCTTTCGCCAGTAATGAGGACTCGCGAGTTGGTCGGAGCTATCTTTTCGATGAGGTCGTATACCTCTCTCATTGCCCCGCTCGTTCCGATCATACGATAGCGTTCTCGGATATTCTTGATCAAGCTTTTCTTTTCCCTTTCCGTCCGTTCTTGGGCGAGAGCGTTTCTGATCGTAATAAGAATGCGCTGGGCTTCCAGAGGCTTCTCGATAAAATCGTAGGCACCGAGTTTTATAGCCTCCACAGCCGTCTTGATTGTTCCGTGCCCAGAAATAATGATAACAGGTAAATCCGGCTTCAACTCCATTGAACGCCGCAGGACGTCTATTCCGTCTAAACCCGGAAGTTTTAAATCAAGAAACACGAGTTGAATGTTTTTGTTTTCAATTTCCTCGATCGCCCCATGGCCGTCTTTAGCCTGAAAAACTTGGTATCCTTCCAATTCGAGAATATCCTGAAGAATATTTCGAATCTTTGCTTCATCATCGACTACGAGTATGGTTGTTTTGTCTTTCATCCCATTTCCTGATACGCTGAACACTCTGGATAACTGTAATTAAGCATCACACAGGCAGTTCAACGCTGACTGTTGTTCCAATGCCTTCACGGCTTTTGATTTCAATGGTTCCACGATGATCATCAACAATCTTCTTTACAATGGCTAAACCCAATCCGGTACCTCCTTCTGTCAGCGAGAAGAAAGGTTCAAAGAGTTTGTCCACATTCTCCTGGTTGATACCGATGCCCGTATCAGCGATCTCGATGACCACGCAATTTTGAACTTGACCAACACCGTCTTCCGGCAACTTCTGAACAAAATGCGTCGAGATTGTCAACGTCCCACCATCAGGCATGGCGTTGACGCCGTTGTCCAAAAGGTTCGTCAGTACTGTCTGGATCTGTTCTTCATCGGCAAAGGAATCAGAAACGTCTTCAGCGTAAACTGATTTCAAGTTTACATTATCCGGAATACCCTGAATATATTTACCTAAAGTTTTTTTTGCAACCTCATTGATATTTGTTGGTTGTAAATTAGGTGGTTTCAAACTGGCGAATTTCATAAATCCGTCAGAGATAGTACGCAATCTGGTAACTTCTTCTAAAATGGATTCGGCGTATTTGTCATAGATCGAAATTTCTTCTTTGGCCTTCCTCTGATATTCCATCTGCAAACGCTGAAGTGTCAGCATTACTGTTGACAGAAGATTTTTAATTTCATGAGCCAATCGCTGGGCCATCGCCGCCCATTCGATGGCTCGTTTTGACTGAACGAATTTTGTAATGTCCTCGATCGTAATGAACTTTCCTCGATCACGATTCCTTTTGTCAACAAGAGACGTAATGCTGATTAAAACATCTTTGACATCATCACCGCAAGTTAGTCGAAGTTCTTGCGATCCCCCCCCGAATCGCTTTTTTGACTTTTCAATGAATTTCAGAATTTCTTGTTGTCCAACATGTTGCAAAACTTCTTGATAATTTTGGCCTTTGATATTCAGCATGTGCAATCCTAAAATCTCTCTTGCCCTCTTCGTAACGAACGTAATAGTATCTTTCCTGTCAATTAAAAATAATCCTGTTGAAATCCCATCAAAAAACCTGTCTTGATCATATTGGAACGGATTGAATGCCATTCGTCTTGACACCGTGAAAATGATGATCGCAAAAAAGACACAACCGACAATAAATCCCCCAAGGAGATAATTCCAGGGAATTGGTGGTAACAATACCTTTTTAAGAGACAATTGATATAAAAAATTCCTTGTAAGTAATAAAATTTTCTTCGTCTGTCCATAACCAGTACGCATCGAAGCAAGTTGCCAGGTATCGTCGAATTTGGCCATAAGTTTCAACTCCGGATTCAAGACAAGAGTTCTATTATCCGCAGTAGAAATGAATATCTCTTCCTTTAAATCTGAATTTATATCGTCTATCAACAACACCGAAGTGTCCAACGGATAATTAAAGGCATGTATAATTTCAAGTTCCGGACTGAATTGTAAAACTCCAGAATCAGTTGTTGTTGCAATCAATTCCATTTTCCTATCATCGTTCAGATCGGACACATGCAAACTCGTGAAATGGGTGAACAGATGATAGGCCCTTTCGATGTGACCATTACTGCCTGTCCTGATCTTAATATCATTGGGTTTTCTGACATTCGCCGATTCGCTGTATGACGCCGTTACCACCTCAGTTAGACTATCACCGTCAATATCCCCAACTGCCACACAACAGTAAGACGATTCAGCGCCCGTTCGAACACGCCACAAAAGTTCACCATGGAGATTTAAAACGAATATGTAACTCAAACTGTCCACCGTTCCATTATCTTTATTTCCGTTGTTACACCCTGCACTGGAGCATATTATCTCCGGAACGCGATCACCGTCCACATCTGTTAAAAGGATTTCAAGCGGACAGGGTCCCATTCTAAATTCCCATAACGTTTCTCCCTTCGTAACATCGAAAACATAGATGCCTCTTGGTCTCTCGTCATACCCCGTAGTAACACGTGTTATAATATCCTTAAAACCATCATTATTCACATCATAACCTGTAACGAGATAGATATTACCATCCCAAAAACCTGAGCCATCAAGATCGCTTCCCTCAACCGCCTTGAAAAATTGAATGCTGTCCTCCTCGGAACTGAGAACTTTTAAGTAAATGCAATTTGTATCCTTTTCTGCGATTATAATTTCTAAATCACCAGTCAGGTTTAAATTTACCGCGAGTATCGATTGAATTACTCGCGTTGTGGTATACACCCAGCGATTGCGCTGACGTTCTTCGTCATAATATTCGAGTGTGTATTTATTATAATCCCACATGCGAGATAATAAAAACTCGTCTCTCATATCGTTATCTATATCATTGACATAAATACCAATTCCTTCCGTTATCACTCCCTTCGTTGTCGCTTCCCTTGTCCGATAGCGATCCAATTCTTTGAAGGAATATGGTAGATTCTCCAAATCCATGTTTTCGTCAATCGCTTTCACATTCCAACAACAGAAAATAAAACTCAACAGTATGAAAAATAACCATCTGATGGACAATTTCACAATTTTACCTCAGTCGAAATTTTTTCTTAATGGAATTTTCGTTTACTAAATGTAAATATTAACCCAACAATTGCGAGAAACAACAAAATTTTTAGAAAAATGCCACTGAGGTTACCATTCCTCAATGGCATTTTTTCCATTTACGATCAGGAATTATTTCATAAGAATCATACTCTTGGTGGTCATAAAGTTGTCAGTGGCGATCTGATAGAAGTAAACTCCGCTGGGAAAATCTATTGCCACCCAGCTAACACTGTAAAAACCAGCTTCCAACTGTTCATCAATCAAAACCTTGACCACCTGTCCCAACACATTGTACAATTTAAGAGTCACCTTGGTGTTCTCAGGCAATCCAAAATCGATGTTCGTCTCAGGATTGAATGGATTCGGATAGTTGTCCAGCAAAATATACTCCTCTGGTACAATACCTTCCTTTACAGCCAGTACCACAGGAAAACGCGGAGGACGCGTTACCTCCATAATCACATCGTCGCTGTGGACTGTATTTCCGTCATCTCCAGTTACGGTCAATATATAGTTTCCTACTGGTGTTCGACGCGTTACTTCCACCACGAGACTTGTTGTCACGAATCCGTGAGGTGGCACCGTAATGGCATCAGTGGGATCAAAGTAATACCTTCGCGTTCCAACTGGCATGCCGGTTACACTTAAAAGTACTGTTCCGCTGTAACCACTAATAGAACTGACTGTCACATCGTACCTCACTGTTCCAATGAAATACATAAACCATTGTACAGTATCTCTATCCGGAACAACAGACAGGGAGAAATCTGTGAAGAGAGGTCCATTTCCTTCAAAGACATCCAGAGTTTTTCCGCCCACAATGGTCTCATGAGTATCGTCGTTATCCGCATCTCCTACAGAAAGA
>CP070758.1:292940-466496 GCA_020348925.1 Gemmatimonadota bacterium
TTAGTGTCAGAATCGCTGCGGCTCCGAATATAAGACTTCTACTCGCTGACTTCCTTCGTTTCTTCCGCAGAGTCGTTGAGGACTTATTTCTCAGCGGTTTTGATAAAGTCTCGGATGAATCCCCCAATGCCATCCGCAAATCGTTGAGCATCTCCTGAATTGATTGATATCTGTCCTCAGCATCTTTCTCCAAGGCTTGATCGAGGATGTGAATGAGTTCTGGAGGAAGATCAGACCTGTATTCAGAGACCGGATCTGGCTCTTCGTTGATAATCGAGTAAAGCATGGCTGCTTCGTGTTCTCCAGGGAAGGGTATCTTTCCTGTGAGCATTTCATAGAGCACCACACCCAGGGACCAGATGTCAGTGCGGTGATCTACATCCCTCCCCCGTGCCTGCTCCGGTGACATGTAGGCCACGGTTCCAACAGTGGAGCCAGTGCGAGTGATCCTGTCCTGCCCTTTCAGTTTGGCCAGACCAAAGTCAAGGATCTTGGCCACGCCGTCTTCATCAATTATGATATTTGCCGGTTTGATGTCCCGATGGACAATTCCCTGCTCGTGAGCCTTGGCCAGACCCTGGGCGATCTGGGTGGTGATATCAACAGCTTCCTCCAGTTGCATTGGTCCACTCGCAATTCTTTCCTTCAGCGTCTGACCCTCGTAGCAGTCCATGGATAAAAATGTCTGACCCTCTTCGGTTTCATTAATTTCATGGATGGTGCAGATGTTATAATGCCTGAGTGCCGCCGCGGCCCGTGCTTCGTTGAGGAATCGTTCCTTGGCTACGGAATCCTTGGTTAGTTCTGGCGGGAGGAACTTAATTGCAACAGTTCGTTTGAGGGTAGTATCCTCGGCTTTGTAAACCATCCCCATACCACCTTCGCCGAGTTTTTCCAGGATTTTATAATGTGAGATTGTTTCGCCGATCATGCAACCCCGTAAGGTATCGATACGTGTTGTGAAACCCAAAGATGAGAGGATTGGTACAATATTATATCAAGAGACTCTTTAGTTCTACAAAATTAAATATACGAAAGAATTGAAAGAAATCAATATCCTATCTCGATTTGAATGATAAGACTCTGTTACAGATAAACAATCATTTTCTTCTCCTATTTGAAAATATCCATACTTTTGTTGCATGTAAGAAAAATGAGATTATCTTTAAGATCAGGCATTCTTCTGAGATGAAAAGGAGGTATCTCTGGTATAAAAGGTCCTCGGATCGGAAAGATACAGCTCGGCGAAAGGAGGTGATTGCGAATGAGAGGTGAACATCTGTTCGATCTCATCATGTTCTGGATTACGGCCTGGGCGATTTTTCACTGGGGTGCAGCAATAATAGGCCCGGTTATAGGCCCGGTTATAGGCCCTGTTATAGTAACCGGCCCATAACGATCTCAGGGGGTTCGGGTTATTATTAAACACTGAGCCCCCTTCTTCATTTTTTCGATTCGTGAAAACCTTGGATGCTTCATGGAAGTTTTTCATAAATCCTATCTCCCTTCATTTTTCCTCTCAAACTCTTCAGGTCGAGAAAGCCGTGTCAATGGATTCACAATATCCATTTCCACGAATCCCTGAACAGACGACTGACGAGTGAGTGAACCGGAAAAGGTAATGTTAAAAGCTCCCAATAATCCTTGACCTCGTAACGTTATTTGAGCAGAATTTCTTGTCCTGCGCATCTTTGCTCATAACGAGACGTTGCTTCGGCGTGAGATCATCAATCCTTTTTTGAGGCATTAGGCTGGGATATTTCAAACAAAGAAGGTTACACTCATGTATAAAAAGATGTCATCCATTAGGATGCCGTTAAAGTATTGGGGGAGGATAATGAATTCACATATATGTCTGCCATGGGCAAAGACACAGGATGAAAAGACAAAACGCCAGTGCCGTATTGACATTACTGCCCAAAAAATCGACCACCCCGTTTATGAACTCTACAAAAGAGCAGGCAAGAAAATCGAGATTGTTGAGGGAAAGAAGAATGGCTAATACATAATTCATTAACCTTGCGGAAATTCTATAAATTTCCGCAAAGGGAGGTCGTTTTTTGCCCGAACGCTTTCGGGGAGATTCGGAGATATTCGACGGGTGAAGCGAGTGACGCCCGAAAGCTCCACTCAAGACGAAGTGGTCAGCGCTCATGCAGGGAGGCGAACAAAATGAAAAGAATAATTCTCGTTCTGACTTTTTTCGCGTGCGTTTCACAGTTTTCACATGCTCAAACCTTCACTGAAGTAACAGAAGGAGGATGGGGACAGGGAATAAATGACAGTAAGCCCTTCTTCACCGACCTGGATAATGACGGGTTGCTTGATCTGATTATCGGAGAATATGATGGATCGCTCCATCATTACGAGCAGGATGCGGGACAATCGATATCCTTCACCCTCATTTCTCGTTTTTTCAACTCTATCGATGTGGGAATTTTTGCTGCTCCTACTATTACGGACCTTGAAAGCGATGGCTTGGTGGATCTTCTGATAGGCGAACAGGACGGTAATCTGAACCACTACGAACAGGTCGCGGCGAATTCGGACAGCTTTGCCCTGGTCACGGACACATTTAATGACATAGATGTCGGTGATAAATCTGTACCCTTCTGCGTCGATGTGGACCGAGACGGCATGCTGGATCTCATAATTTCATCCCAGAATGGTACGCTTTTCCGTTATGAGCAGGACGCGTTCGGATCGACGGCCTTCACATTGGTATCTGACAACTTCAGTGACATCAGTGCAGGTTTCTTCGGCACCGTCTGCTTCACGGATCTGGACCATGACGGTCTGTTCGATATGTTCACGGGGAGAAATCCCGGTTATCTGAATCATTATGAGCAGGATTCATCAGGATCTTCCGGTTTTTCCCTTGTATCGAGTCACTTTAATGATATCGATAATGGTGGTAACTCAACGCCTACCTTCACCGATCTGGACGGCGACGGTTTTCTCGATTTGATCGTAGGCGGCATGCATGGGAATCTCTATCACTACGGGCAGGATGAGATTGAACCTGCAACATTTTCACTGTTATCAGAGAATTTACTCGGAATATTCGATGTGGAGTACGATGCCGCTCCCTGCTTTATTGACCTGGATGAGGATGGCTTGATGAATATGATCATTGGAACTTACTGGGGTACGCTCCATCATTACGAACAGGATGGTGTAAATTCAGAGACGTTTCTTCTGGTTACCGAGAGCTTTTGTGACATTGATGTGGGCAGAAGTCCGACCCCTGCTTTCACCGATCTGGATAATGACGGTTTACTGGATCTTATTATCGGTGAAAGAGACGGCGACCTCCATTATTACGAACAGGAGACCGAAGGTTCGATAAATTTTACCCTGATATCTGATAGTCTGAGTGGGATCGATGTGGGTAGTAATGCTGCACCGGCCTTCGCCGATCTGGATCAGGATGGATTCTTGGACATGCTTGTGGGTGAAAACGATGGGAATGTGAATCATTACGAGCAGGATGCTGTCGGATCGACAACCTTCAACCTGATTTCAGAGCATTTTAACGAAATAAGTGTGACAAGCTATGCAGCACCCCATTTTACAGATTTTGATGACGACGGTCTGTTTGATTTGATTGTGGGTCAAAATAGTCATTCCCTCCATCATTACGAACAGGAGACAGCGGGCTCGGCTCTTTTCACACTCATATCGGATCGTTTTGTTGACATTATGAGGGGAGTAGAACTGAAACCTGCATGTATTGATATAGACGGAGACGGCGATCAGGATCTTTTTGTCGGTGACGGCAAGGGCGGCCTGCACTTCTGGCGGAATATGGAACCAGGTGGAGCGGTGAGAGGTGACTGCAACGGTGACGGATCAATCAATCTTCTGGATATCTTAAGGGCGGTCCAACACATTTTAGGAACCTCGGAGCTTCAAGGTGATGACCTGTGGGCGGCCGACTGCAACGGCGACGGTGACATCGACCTTCTTGATCTGCTCGGAATCGTTAATGTAATCCTGGGTCTTGGCGAGTGCGCGCCGTGATGGAATAATCTGTTTAATAGTTCTATCTGCATGATGATAAAAACATGTTTGCCTCATGCTGAACGTGACAATCAACTGTACTTTCAACGAACTTCTGTTTTCATATCTGAGAGCACAACGTTTCACTGCACATCCCCCTGCCTTGGGGTAAACGAAAGGAGGAAGACTGATGTTCAAACATGTCCTGATCGTTAGTACCCTCATCTTTTTATGTGTGGCGATGGCAAGTCCTGCCCTCCCTGATATACCGCAACTCATCAGCTTCCAGGGAAAATTGTACGATGATGCAGGAAATCCGTTGACCGGCGAATATGCCCTCACATTTCGAATCTACGATGTCGAGACAGGAGGAACGCATATATGGTCTGAAGTTTTAACTGTGGAATGCAACAACGGCTTGTACAATGCGATATTGGGGCAAACAGAGCCATTGAACCTCGCCTTTGAAGGTCAGTACTGGCTGGGCGTTCGGGTTACCGGGGACAATGAGCTGTCGCCCAGGTACCGGCTTGTAAGTGTTCCCACTGCCTTTCGTGCGGCGGTAGCCGAATCGGCAGTGAATGCAAACGCACTTGACGGAAAAAATGCGAATGATTTCGCCGATATCGAACATCAGCATGACGACCGGTACTATACCGAGACCGAGCTGAGCACGAATGACGGTGCGGTGAATGAATCGGGTGACCCGGTGAGCTGGTACAGGATCAAGGATATGCCCGCCGGATTCGCCGACGGGGATGACAATGCGGAAGCCGGTGGGGCCGGCGGAGGGTGGGTGGACGAGGGGCTGGAGGTGCATCTTGACAGCAGTGCGGACAGAGTTGGCATGGGGACAGCGGCACCTGGGGCGAAACTGGATATCCTGACCTTCGAGGATGATCCTCTGTATGTCCGTAGAATGCTCATTGGAATGGACACTCGGCTTTTGACGGTAAAAAACGACGGCAAGGTCGGTATCGGAACTGACAGCCCTGAGGCAAAGCTCGACATAGAAAATACGAACGCAGCCTACCACGGAGGCTATTTTCATATTGAAAATTCCAACAGCACTTTTAGCGGAGTGTATGGCGAAACGAATGGCACCGGCAGTGGCGTCACCGGCCACACTAGCGGCAGCGGTGTCGGTGTTCGCGGTTTGGCCAACGGGACTGGCCATGCCGGATACTTCGAGGTTGATAACGGTGCCAGTTATGGGGATGCCGTCAAGGCGAGGACGAATGGTTTGAACTATGCGGGACATTTCGAAATATTAAACGCCAGCAACAGCGCCCCCTCAGTTTACGCCACAACGAACGGAACCGGAGATGCCATCCAGGCGAAGACAAACGGCTGGGACAATGCAGGACATTTCGAAATTACCAACGCCAGCAACAGTGCCCCTGCAGTCTATGCGACGACGAATGGAATCGGAGAGGCTCTGCATGCCTCCTCTTCCAGCGATCAGACCATACTGGGGGAGAATAATGGTAATGGCGAGGCCATAACAGGCTCTACCACAGGGCAGGGTCATGCAATCCAGGGATTGACCAGCGGTTCGGGTTATGCGGTTCATGGATTGACCACCGGCTCAACGCACGCGGGTTTCTTCGAGATCGACAACTCCGGGAGTGGTTCTTCCGCCCTCATCGCCAAGACGAACGGTACTGGACCTGCGGCATATTTTGAAGGTGTTGGGGGTGGAGACCCTCCTGCAAAACAATGGGTTCTTATAGTCAATGCCACAGGTGGGTTAAATTATTATGCGGCAAAATTTACAGGGCAGGTTTCTGTTGACGGAAATATTGAGGCGTATACAAAATCATTCAGGATCGATCATCCCTCCGAGCCTGATCTCGATTTGGTTCATGGCTGCCTGGAAGGGCCGGAGAGCGGCGTTTACTACCGGGGAAAGGCGCAGCTCATCGACGGAGAGTCGGTGGTGATGTTGCCAGATTATTTTGAGGCCCTGACAAGGGAGGAGGACCGTACTGTTCTCCTCACACCGATAGGTAAGGAACCCTTTACGATGAGTTGTTCGGAGGTTGCGGATGGACAATTCACGGTCTACGGGACAAAGCCGGACGGAAAATTTTTCTGGGAGGTGAAGGCCGTCAGGGCCGATGTGGACCGTCTGGAGGTTGAAGTGGCGAAACGGCCGTAACAGCTGATGTATGAGCCCAGTTATGAACAGAGGTTTTTCGCTGTCTCGAAAAAGATGGTTCACTTGAATTGGCTACAAATAAGGTGTCAATAGTATCCGGTTACCGATTTTGATCTGCCCTTCAAGTGGTCCTGTTTGGGGAGGGAGATAATGCACTGGGTATGATCGATCTGTTTCAGGAGTTCCTCACGCTTTTCAGAGGCGAATGTGCCGCTCTCGCTGCTGCGCTGTTCTGGGCGCTGGCAACCGTCATTTACGGTCGCTTCGGACGACATGTACCTTCCGGCGAACTGAACTTACTCAAAAATGTACTGGCCTCGGTCATGGTGCTCCTGACCCTTGCATCTCAAGGCACCTCGTGGCTTCGTATCGATCCCTTTGCGCTCGGAGCGCTGTTACTGAGTGGTGCTCTGGGACTTGGCATGGGAGATACGGCGTACTTTGAATCATTGAAATGTATTGGCCCCAGACGGGCACTGCTTCTAGGTATTTTAGCCCCGCCGCTGGCCGGACTCATCGCATTGATCTTTTTGGGGGAGAGGTTACGTGTCCCTGCCTGGGCAGGCATTGGCGTGACGGTTCTGGGTGTGGCCTGGGTGGTGAGTGAGCGAACGGCAAACGGAAGAGGCACATCGGAGCGTCTTTTGCGCGGCATTCTGTTCGGGCTGATGGCAGCAGGAGCCCAAGCCACAGGTGTGGTTCTCTCCCGGGCAGCCTTGACACAGACAGCTATCAGTCCCTTGACCAGTGCCCTCCTGCGGCTGGTGGGTGGTCTCCTCTTTCTCCTCCTGTGGATCCTGCTGAAGCGTCGGCCCTTGGGGCAGTGGCGAGCCCTTGAGGAATCAAAAAGAATATGGGCCGCCGTTCTCCTTGCCACTTTTATTGGTACCTATCTCAGCATATGGTTCCAACAGACGGCCCTCAAACATACAAGCTCGGGCATTGCCCAGACGCTTTTTTCCACAAGCCCTCTCTTCGTGCTGCCCATCGTATTCTTAATGGGAGAAAAGATCAGCCCCAGGGCGATTTTTGGAGCGTGTGTCGCTTTGGCCGGCGTCGGATTGCTGCTCGGTTTTGCGTAAAGTCGAGACTCGATTATTATACTGAGACGTACATTTCAGAGAAGCGTCCGTCTATTGCTCCGCATCCAAGTATTTCATGAATGAATCAGATTAAGAATCCCTTGACTTTTTTGGCGGAGATATCCATATTGTTGAAGAGACAGGCTTCTTCAGTGTCGGTTTGACAATCTACGGCTGAGACTCTTCGATACGCTCCGCGGTTTTAGAGGTCGACAGCGGCCAGAATGTGTATGTCACGAGTCATTTGAAAGGAGTGTTATGGGACGCAAATCCAAGATTGTGTGCACCATTGGTAACATCGAAAAGAAATTCGAGCAGGAGGTCAGAACAGACCTGAGCGGATCGATTCCCGACGCAGTGGAACTTGAAGAACGGATCCGGGATGAGGTGAAGAAGAACCTCTGCGAAAGGCTGAGGTCGATCATATCCGGTTTCATTGAAAATGGGATGAATGTTGCTCGACTGAATATGGCCCACTTTGATGTTGACGATGAGGATGATGATCGCTATCTCAGTACGTTGATCGAAACGATCAGAGAGCTCTCACCGGACATCGCGATCCTCGGAGATATCCAGGGTCCGAAGGTTCGAATCCACAATTTTCTCGGAGAATACGAAGACAAGAAGGAGGTTGAACTGGAGGCAAAGGAGTCCTTTGTCATAACAACTCGGGAAAGTCTTTCGACCGGCAAAGGCGCATCCATCCAGAAACCGGACTTTTTGGATTTCGTAGGAGATATGAGGCGTCATATCAAAGATAAGGGTCGACCCGTTGAATTTTGGCTGGCCGACGGAGAAGTCATCTTGACCGCTGAAGCCGAGGATATAAAGGAGAATGATGGTGACATTCATTGTACGGTGAAAGTACCGGGCAGAATAAAGATCCGCAAAGGAATTGCTGTCAAAAACAGTGCCATACAACCCGGAAGATATGAGTTGAGGAAATATCCGAAGGACCAAAAAGATGTGGAGTACCTTTTGCGACAGAGGGTCGATGCGATTGCCTTATCAATGGTGAATTCAAAAAACGATGTCGAAGGGCTGCACGGGTTCATCAAGAACACCATTGGTGGTAAAGGGGGAGGGAAGGGGATCGAGGAACGATACTATGCCGGGACAACGGATTTCCCGATCATTGCGAAAATAGAGACTGAGGATGGATTTCGCAATATCGACGAGATCATCGAAACATGTTACGGAGTCATGGTGGCAAGAGGGGACTTGGCCCTTCAAACGAGGATTCAAGAAATTCCTATTCTTCAGAAGAGAATTATCGAAAAATGTGTTTTAAGGGGAAAGCCCGTTATCACTGCAACGCAGATGCTCTCATGGATGATGTATTTCGTCGAGCCGAAGAGAGCGGAGGCTACCGATGTGGCCAACGCGATATTTGATGGGACGGATGCGTTGATGTTGTCCGAGGAGACGGCCGATCCCAAGAGTAAATATCCGGCGGAATCGATCAGGATGATGGCTGACATTGCCACGGCCACAGAACGTGAAGCGAAAGAGCGGAACAGGGTCGAGTATAAATACAAGGTGGACCAGTTGCACGAGAAAATCATGAGCAGATTGCAGGAGGGCGAAGAATCAAAATTCAGTGAGAACGAATGTGGTGATATTATTTCCCACACCGTATCCTACAATGCCTGTAAAAAAGCCTTTGAATTGGGATGTAAATCAATTATTGTTCTTACTGATACGGGAAGCACCGCACGGATCATTTCAAGATTTAAACCTGATGCAAGCATTTTGGCCGGTGTATACAGCCAACACGTAGCACGCCTCCTCCAGTTCAGTTTCGGCGTCCAGGCAGTAAAGATTGTACGGGACGATGCTGGATATCCTTTCGAGGAGTTCCGCCAAGTCATAGATCGAGCCAAGGAGCAGGGTCTTGTTCGGACAGGTGATCGTGTGGTAACCGTCGGAAGATATCCGCGAAGGATACCCGGAACAGTAACATTATTGAATGTATTGACGGTCGAATAGGTGTTGAGAGATATATGACTCCTACTGACGTTCAAGTTCGCTTAGCGATGAAGGAGAACGTATCATGCGATTGGCAGTAGTCGATACGGAGCGGTGCGTCGGCTGCCAGCAGTCTATGTTTGCCTGTGTGAGGCGGCAGGGCGAGGCGGGATTGGCCAAAACATGCATAGCGGTGAGATCCGTGGGAGGGACTGAGAGGGGCTTCGTCGTCATCGTCTGCAGGGCCTGCGACGACCCACCCTGCGCCAAGGTGTGCCCTACCGAGGCGCTCGTTTCTAGAAAGGGCGGTGGTGTACGACTCGATTCCGAGAAATGCATCGGGTGTGGCCACTGTCAGGGGGCCTGTCCCATTGGCGCCATCTTCTGGGATGAGGAGACGAACAAACCGATGATTTGCGTCCATTGCGGTTATTGTGCTAAGTACTGTCCGCACACCGTTTTGGAATTGGAGAGAGAGGAGGCCGAACATGTTGAACGATGATCCTCTGGCGAATGTTCTCTACATCGATCTCTCCAAAAGAAGTTACAGGGTTGCGCAGCGACAGGATCTTTTTGAGAAATACGTGGGCGGAGCCGGTGTGGCCGTCCAACTCCTTGAGGAGGAATGTCCTCAAGGGTGCGATCCCTATGGGCCCCACAATCCGATTATTTTCGCAGTGGGACCTTTGACCGGTCTCTTCCCCCTTGCCTCAAAAACGGTGGCCATGTTCAAATCGCCCCATACCGGCAATTTGGGCGAGAGTCATTGCGGCGGAAGGAGCGCCGTCGCCCTGCGTATGGCTGGTTATGGCGCCATCGTGATTAATGGCACCAGTGACATCCCTGTTTATGTGGCAATCCACGACGGGCGGGTCCATTTCAGAGATGCATCCGTCCTGTGGGGCATGGGCAGCAGATTTACAGTCGGCCGGATCATCAGGGAGAACGAGCCGGGGTCCGGATTGCGGACCATCATGCGCATAGGCAGAGCGGGCGAGCAGCTCGTCTCGTATGCCAGTGTCACCACAGAGACGTATCGCCACTTCGGCAGGTTGGGTTTGGGTGCTGTTTTTGGGTGCAAGAAGCTCAAGGCGGTTCAAATTTCAGGGAAGCGTTCTCTTCCCGTAGCGGATCAAAAACAGTATCGAACCACATATGATGAGATTTACAAGACAGCGGTATCTTCCTCTGCCATGAAGAAATATCATGACCTTGGAACCCCCCAGAATGTCCTCCCCTTGAACGATCTCGGTGCCCTTCCCACTCGGAATCTCAAGGAGGTGAGGTTCGAGGGTGTCTCGAACGTCTCTGGTGAAACGCTGGCCGAACAGTTTTTGGGCCGGCGCCTGGCGTGTTCCCATTGTCCTGTGGCTTGTATTCATGTGGCGGCCTTGCGGGAGCCCTACGAGGACGAACCGTATTTTTACAAGACCTCGATGATCAGTTATGACTACGAACCCATCTATGCCTTAGCGACTATGCTGGGTGTTTCGGACAACCGAGGTTTTTTGGAGCTGATGGATGAGGTGGAGACGGTGGGTGTGGATGCCATGAGCACCGGCGTGATTCTGGCCTGGGCCACGGAGGCCATGGAGAGGGGGCTCATCTCCGAAAAGGAGACACTGGACCTTGAGCTGAGCTGGGGAAATCACAGGGCGTATGTGGAGGCGGTGCGACGGATCGTGTCGCAGCCGAACGACTTTTACAGGGCCTTGGCCCGTGGTGTCAAACATGCTGCGGATCAATACGGCGGAGCCGACTTCGCCCTGAGCTTCGGAGGCAATGAGATGCCGGGCTATCATACAGGTCCCGGAGCCCATGTGGGAGCCCTCATCGGGGCGCGGCACGGCCATCTGGATAATGCGGGTTACAGTCTCGACCAGAAAGCTGCCGCTACCGAACTCCCCACTCCTGAAAAACTTGTGGCTGCCCTGATGGCCGAAGAGGAGTGGCGTCAAGTTCTCTCGAGTCTCGTTGTCTGCTTCTTTGCCAGGGGCATCTATACGCAGGAGATTGTATCGGAAACACTCCGGTCGGCCGGTTTTGAATTGTCGAAGGAGGATATGGAAAAGATCGGCATGATGATTCACAGGAATAAGTATCGGTTCAAAATCCGGGAGGGTTTTTCCCTGGATGACGTTCGGTTGCCGAAACGAATTTTTGAAACGGAGTCACCGATCGGGATGTTGGACAAAGCATACTTTCAAGATGCCCTAAGCCACTTTAAGAATATGCTTCTTGCAAGTGAGTCTTGACATGAATTTCGGAACAGTATTGTGCTTGAGGTCCAAGAAATATCTTTAAGAAACGGAATAACAAATTCAAGCTCGAAGGAGCCTGTATACGATTCAGAACGGAAGCGAAAGAGATATGGGTAAAAATTTAAAACGCGTAGGTATTCTGACCGGTGGCGGTGATTGCCCGGGCCTGAACGCCGTCATTCGGGCGGTGACCAAAGCCGCCATGGGAGGCGGAATTGAGGTTGTGGGTATCGAGGATGGGTATTTGGGCCTCATTCAAAACCGAATGCGGGTTTTGAACAACGAGGACGTCAGTAACATTTTGACCACCGGTGGAACGATCCTGGGGGCGTGCAATAAATCCAATCCGGCCGCCTATAGCGTGCCGGAGGGGGAGGGGTGGGTGGTCCGCGACGTCCGTGACAAGGTTGTGGAGCATTACGAGTCCGCAGGGTTGGATGCCTTCGTCGTCATCGGGGGAGACGGCACCATGAGCAGTGCCGTGAAGCTCATCGAGCGCGGGCTGAACATCGTAGGTGTGCCAAAGACCATCGATAACGACTTGTGGGGGACGGACATCACCTTCGGGCACGATACGGCCGTTCAAACCGCTGCCGAGGCTTTGGACAAGGTCCATACCACAGCCTCCAGCCATCATCGGGTTATGGTTGTGGAGCTTATGGGACGCTATGCAGGGTGGCTGGCCTTGAACGCCGGCCTCGCATCAGGAGCCGATGTCATCCTTATTCCCGAAATAGCCTTCGATATTGAAAGGATCTGCTCAAAGTGCGTTGAGCGAAGTAAGCACGGGAAACGCTTCACCATTATTGTCGCCGGCGAAGGCGCCAAGCCGGCGGGAGGGGAGTTGTTCGTCGAGCGTGTGGATGACACATCTCCGGATCCGATCCGCCTGGGAGGCATTGCCCATTATGTCGCCAGGGAGGTTGAGACGCGCACAGGACTTGAGAGCAGATCGATAGTTCTGGGCCACATCCAGCGCGGAGGGATACCTACGCCGAGAGATCGCCTTTTGGCCACCCAATTTGGCTTTCACGCTTTCGAACTCCTGCAGCAGCGTCGATTCGGAAGAGTCGTTGTGGAGAGAGAGGGCAAGATCGGCTCGACACCGATCGCCGATGTCGCCGACAAGATCCGGACCGTCCCCCTTGACCACGTTCTGATACGGTCAGCCCGAGCGGTGGGAACGTACTTCGGGGATTAGGATCTGGAATTAGGATCGAAGATTAGGATCGAAGATTGCGATCGGGTATTGGCTTTCGACCTGAAAAGAGTCTGAAATCTTTCAAGCACAATAGGGAACAGGAGGAGAAATGGAGATCAAGTTGAGTTTCCTGGGCGCTGCCCGGAACGTCACTGGATCGAGATATCTGATTGAGGCCAACGGCTCAAGAATATTGGTGGACTGCGGGCTCTATCAGGAACGAGATCTTAGAGAACGAAACTGGGATCCGTTTCGTATTCCACCCAGTACAATCGATGCTGTTCTTCTCACCCATGCCCACCTCGACCATTGCGGTTTGTTGCCGAAGCTGGTCCGGGAAGGCTTCCAAGGAAAGATATACTGTACGGCCGCCACATCTGAGATTGCTCAGATCGTGCTTCTTGACTCCGCACATTTGCAGGAAGAGGATGCGGAGTTCAAGCGAAAGAGACACGAGAGGGAGGGAAGGACAGGACCGTATCCTGTGGTTCCACTTTACACTACGGAGCAGGCCGAGGCCTCCTTTCCTCTGTTCAAAACTGTGCGATACGAGGAGCCTGTAAAAGTGGGAGACGGCATCGAAGCCAGCTTTCACGATGCCGGCCACATTCTCGGCTCATCAATGATACGAGTAAGTGTCAACAGCAATGGCCAGGAGCGGACGATCGTTTTCTCCGGAGACGTGGGTCGCTGGGATAGACCCATACTCCGCGATCCAACGATCTTCGATCAGGCCGATTACCTGCTCGTGGAGTCCACCTATGGAGACAGGGTGCACGATGACGAAGAGGATATAAACAAGCAACTTTCGGACGTTATAAGGGCTACCCGAAAGGCCGGGGGGAACATTGCCATTCCAAGCTTTGCTGTCGAACGATCTCAGGAGATTCTGTATCATTTGAACGAGCTCTTGATGAAAGATCTTATTCCGCATCTCATGGTTTTTGTCGACAGTCCCATGGCCATCAGTGTAACGGAAGTGTTCGAACACCATCCGGAATTGTTTGACGAGGACATGATGGAATTGATCCGCCGACGGGAATCCCCCTTCGACTTTGCGGGCTTAAAGATGACGAGAACCGTGAAGGAGTCTAAAGCCATAAATCATATTAAGGGAACCGTCATAGTCATAGCAGGGGCGGGAATGTGCACAGGGGGGAGGATTAAGCATCATTTGGTCAATAATATCTCACGACCGGAAAGTACCATACTCTTTGTCGGCTATCAAGCGGTTGGAACCCTTGGAAGGCACATAGTCAATGGGGCCAAGGAGGTCAGAATATTGGGCGAAACGTACCGCGTGAACGCCAACATCATACAGATACATGGGTTCTCCGCTCATGCGGATCGGGACGATCTTTTCAAATGGGTATCGGGTTTGCGGACTCCCCCCAGACACGTATTCGTTACTCATGGGGAACCCGAGGCGGCTGATGCCTTCGCCGATCTCATTCAGAAGAAAACGGGCTGGGACACCTCGGTGCCGACCTATCAAAGCGAGGTTGTTCTGAAGTAGTAATGAATGGTACGGAATGGCTGGAGCGAAGCATTGAAAAAGCGGATGACGCGTATTTTATTTTGAAACTCGCTTTCTCTATTGAGGTGACGGAGTTTTGAAACCATGTATTCAAAGTATTCACTCTGAGTAATAATGCACCGGAGAATTCGGGAGGAGACTGAATAATGAAGCATGCGATTCATACATTTACCGTGACACCCAAACTGCCGCAAAGATTGAGCTGTTTGAGGGATATCGCGTATAACCTCTACTGGAGCTGGAACAACGATATCGTTGAGCTCTTTCGCCGCTTGGATGCCGATCTTTGGGATGAGACTGGGCACAATCCCGCATTAATGCTGGGTCTTATTGGGCAGGAACGACTTGAGGAAGTGGCCAGGCACGATGCTTTCCTGGCCCATATGGATCGCGTCAGGGAGAGCCTGGAAAGCTACATGAAGGCAGCCTCATGGTACGACAAACAGAGCCGGCAGAACAATTTATGTATAGCCTACTTCTCCGCGGAATACGGCATTACTGAATGTCTGCCGTTTTACTCTGGCGGCCTTGGGGTTCTTGCAGGGGATCATCTCAAGTCCGCGAGTGATCTGGGATTGCCTCTGGTCGGCGTAGGACTCCTCTACCAGGAGGGATACTTCAATCAGTACCTCGACTCTGACGGCTGGCAACAGGAATCGTACCCTGAGAACGACTTCTATAATATGCCGATTCAGCCTGAGCGGGATAACGCGGGCAATCCGTTGAAGATAGAGGTCGAATACCCCGAGGGACCGGTTTTTTCGCAGATCTGGCGGGCACAGATGGGCAGGGTTCCCCTGTACCTCTTGGATACGAATATACCGGACAATAAAAATCCGGAGGATCGGGATATTACCGACCGATTGTACGGTGGGGATCAGGAGTATCGTATCCGTCAAGAGATTATGTTGGGCATTGGCGGATTGCGTGCTTTGGATGTCCTGGGGATCCAGCCCACCGTGTACCATATGAACGAAGGGCACTCGGCCTTTCTTATCTTCGAGCGTATCCGCCGACTCATGCTGGAACGTAATCTTAACTTCGAGGATGCATTTGAGATGACATTGGCCTCAAACGTATTCACAACGCATACGTCCGTACCTGCGGGTATTGATATTTTCGCTGACAAAATGTTGGATAAGTATTTTTCCAATTATTGTACGGAGTTGGGGATTTCAAAAGACGTCCTCCTCTCTCTCGGGAAGCGATCGCCTGAGAGTCATGACTTCTGTATGGCCTCCCTTGCTCTCCGATCCTCGGAATTCTCAAATGGCGTCAGTACGATACACGGTGAAATTTCAAGAAATCTGTGGAAGGCTATGTGGCCGGAGGTCCCCCAACACGAAATTCCGATTGCCTCAAATACGAATGGAGTCCACATCAGTTCTTGGATTTCGAAAGATATGGGACCGCTGTTCAACAGATATCTGGGTCCCAAGTGGGCTGAAGATCCTCTGGATAAAGAGGTATGGGACAGGATCGATGAAATTCCCGACGTCGAACTCTGGCGCAATCATCAGCGTCGCCGGGAGCGTTTGGTCGCTTATGCGAGACAGAGTTTACGGACACGACTCGAACGGAGGGGCGCGTCTCGCTCTGAAATCGAGGGATCGAAAGAGGTGCTCAATCCCTCGGCGCTCACTATCGGATTTGCACGACGGTTTGCCGCCTATAAGAGAGCCGATCTGATTTTGAAGAACTCAGATCGATTGGCTCGAATCTTATCGAACACGGAGCGACCGGTACAGATTATTTTTGCGGGGAAAGCACACCCACAGGATGAAGAAGCCAAAGATATTCTGCGAAAGCTCATTCATCTGTTGCGTCAGGAGCCCTTTCGAAGCAGAATTGTTTTTATCGAAAATTATTCGATGTCTGTGGCGAGATATATTGTTCAGGGCTCTGATTTATGGCTGAATACGCCGCGTCGTCTCAACGAGGCCTGCGGTACGAGCGGAATGAAAGCGGCAGCCAACGGTGTTATCAATATGAGTATTTTGGACGGTTGGTGGGACGAAGCGCATGGGACTGACATCGGCTGGGCCATCGGGCACCGAGAGATGTATGAAGACTTTGATTATCAGGATAAAGTGGAAAGCAACATGATCTACGAGATGCTGGAGAAGGAGATCGTTCCGACGTTTTACGAACGGGGATCTGATAATCTTCCGCGTCGATGGATTGCATTGATGAAGGCGAGTATGCGTTCCATCTGCCCCGTTTTTTACGCGAACAGAATGGTCTGTGAATATTACCAGAGATTCTATCAGCCGTGCGCTCAGCTGGCGAACAATCTATCTGCCGGTAATTTCGCTCGGGCCAAGCGTCTGGCCCTCTGGAAATCACACATGCGCGAGAAGTGGCAACAGGTTATAATAAACACCGTGGAGTCGGATTCTGATCCTGTGGAAGTCGGCTCAAAGCTCCGTGTCCGGGCTGAAGTTTATCTCGGATCCTTTGAACCGAAGGATGTGTCGGTTCAGATCTATTCGGGTCGAGTCGATTCAAAGGGAGAAATTGTGTCCGGCCAGGGTATCGAAATGGAAAACGTCGAACCCAAAGGCGGTGGTGCCTATCTCTTTCAGGGGGCAGTTCCTTGCCGAAGCAGCGGTCAACACGGATATTCGGTCCGGGTTTTGCCCAAACACGAAGATCTCAATAATCCCTTCATCATGAATTTGATCACCTGGGTGTTCTGAGCAATGTGGCTGATCTCCGAAAATCATGACCTGCGTGATGATCCACTCTGATCTTCCGCCTCCTCTGAATCATCAGTAATTTTTCTCTTGACAACACATATCAGGAATATATATTGAATATACTTTGAGAGGAATCCGTAGGTTTTTTTCTATGTGTTAATTTTTGAAGAGTGAAGTATAGTTATCGTCACTTTCGGCTTTTAACCCGATCAAGGAGGTAAAGTAAATGGTACCGCTCCATAAAAGGAATTTTTTCTACCGTTAATGTCCATGTCGGCAGTACAGAGGTTTCTCCCCTGTGTGCACATATCGTATAAGCGATTTTCCCCGGGCCATAGGTTTCCTGATCAAAGTATCTCCATGCCCTGAAAAGGGGCAATGGACGCTTTGTGGTGTTGCCGACCGGGAGGACTCGCGATTTTAGAGCTTGCTGGGATGGTCTGTACGCTCGAAATTGAATGAAAGGAGGTGAATTGTACTCGTAATTTCATTTGGGGAGGAGAACACCCCTCGAGTACGTCGATTGACCGGCGGAACGAAATCATCGACGGTAGAAGAAACCAAGACCTTTGTGATTGAAACTCAGGCGCTCTTGATCCTGGGCTCACATACTGCGAATCGACCACTGCTTTCAAAAAAAGAATCATGTTGTGAACAGAAGAAGGATTGAGGGATCTCTCCTTGTGCAAGCGTTGATCAGCGCCTAAGGTACCTTACTCTCCTCACATTTTCGTTGTCTGTTGTCCATTGACGTTTTGTCTTTGAAGGAGGAGGTATGCCATGAAAAAGCAGTTCACAGTAGTCCTCGTATTCGCCCTCCTGCTGGGCCAGAGACTCTGCCTCTCGGCGGAGCTGCAGAATACGATGAACAGGACTGTCGTCATCAATGAGATTATGCAGAATCCGGCTGCTGTCTCCGATGCGAAAGGGGAGTGGTTCGAATTGTACAATATGGGAGATGAGGATGTGGACATCAATGGTTGGAGGATCGCGGATAACGGAAGTGACGAGCATGTCATAGATGGCGGCGGTCCGCTCCTCGTCCCAGCCAAAGGGTACCTTGTTTTGGGGAAAAATGCCAATCAGGAGGATAACGGCGGTGTTTCGATTGACTACCAATATGGAGATTTTACCCTGGGCAATAGTGATGATGAGGTCATAGTACTTGATGCGGACAGCCTTGAAGTGGACCGTGTCGAATTCGACGGGGGCCCCGCATTTCCCGATCCCGCCGGTGCCTCCATGGAATTGAACAGTCCGGAGTTGGACAACAACGTCGGAGAGAACTGGCACACCGCTTTTACCCCTTATGGAGATGGGGACTTCGGCACCCCTGGGAACCCCAACAGTATTGGATTAACGATCAGGACGTCACAGCTTCCCGATGGGGCGGTGGGGATCGAATATAGCCGGATGATCGAAGCAGAAGGCGGTATTCAACCTTACACGTGGCAACTTGTCGCCGGAGCGTTGCCGGAGAGTCTCTCCCTCGACAGCACCGGTGTCATCTCCGGAGTCCCCGCGGTTCCCGATACTCAGGTCTTTACTGTTGAGGTGAGGGATGCTGTTGACAATGTGGCTACAAGGGAGCTGTCGTTGATCATTGTGGCCTTTCAGATCAATAGAGGCGATGTGGACAGTAATGGCGAGATCGATGTGCTGGATGTACTGGCTGTGGTCAACAGCATTCTCGGGCTTGTGGAGCTGGGATCCTTGGAACTCCAATGCGCGGACTGCAATGCTGACGGTGGGGTCGATATTCTCGACGCCCTGGGTATCGTGAACGTGATTCTGGGTCTCGGCGAATGCGAGCCGGTCTGAAATCATCGTAAAGTTGTAGTTTTTTATTTTCGAGAGGAGGAATGAAACGGATCCTTATTGAGTAGCCACTCTTTTTTCGGAATGTGAGATGATTCCGGATCATGGCATGTGACGTCACTGCTTTCACATATACGATCGTCATAAATTGAGCGGAGCGGAGATCAGCATGCCAGGCCGCCCCAGTTGAAATAATTGGGGCGGCTTTTTTTAAGCCCCGTATGAACTTTCACCAGAAGTTCTCATTAAGCTCATGCTAAGACGGTGGATTATGTATGGCATGATGGGTCTCCACGTGAAATAATACCTTCATGATGCCAATCGAAATTCAACACATGCAACATCCTCAACGTCACCTAACATTAACAATATAATAGCGAAGGACGAGGCTAACGAATACATAATGTCAATTCGATAATAACGCGAAACCATTTTTTTATTATTGACAATAGAGCGAAAATGGCTTTCGATAACTAATTTATTGATAACGACATCCGTTTGATCATACCATTATTCTCAAATAATAAATATTTTTGAAAAAAGACTTGACAATTAATTAGCAAACACTATATTGAAAGTGCAGTACTGTTTTTGGTAGGATTTACTCTTGGTCCTCGTCAGAGACTTCCACCAGACAATTCACGATTGAATACGGGTGTCCTCCGGGCAGGTATCAGACTGACCAGGATAATGGTTAGAGGAATAATTATCAAGGAGGGAAAAATGATGAAAACAATCATTATGCTCAGTAAAGTGCAGACAATCGTGGCCTTGATGTGCCTGCCGGCGGTTCTCTCACCCACCTCTGCACCGTCGGTCAGGGCAGAATCCTCTACGCTCGTCATCAGCGAGGTGTACTATTATGCCCGGACTGAGCCGGAGGAGGAGTGGGTTGAAGTCTACAACCTGGGAGAGACGGCCATTGACCTGACAAACTACAAGGTCGGCGACGAGGAGACCAGGGGGCGAGGGGAAGGAATGGTGCAGTTCCCCAGCGGTGCGACCATTGAATCCGGTCAGGTGATTGTGATTGCCAACAAAGCCACCGCTTTTTTCGATCTCTACGGGTTCAATCCCGATTATGAGATGAGCGACAGCGACCCCGCTGTGCCGAATATGACGCATTACGGAGCATGGGCTGATGGCTCTTTCGGTTTAAATAATTCTGGGGATGAGGTCTTAATCCTCGACGGGAGCGATACGGTTGTGGATGCAATGTCCTATGGAACATCGTCTGTCTTTACTCCGGGTGTGCCTGCCGTACTGCGGCGCCACTCGCTGGAGCGATACCCGGCCGATAAGGACACCGATACCAGCGCCGACTGGATTGACCAGGACACGCCTGATCCTGGCAAGGTGAAAAACCTAATCATTTCCATTTATGACATCCAGGCCACCACCGACCCTTCAGGCGACTCACCCTTGAAAGATTCGACCGACGTCACCACCGAGGGCGTCGTCACGGCTCTCTTCGACAACGGTTACTTTATCGAGGAGCCGGCTGGCGGAGCCTGGAGCGGCCTGTGGGTGTCCGATCCGTCGAACACCCCGGCTCGGGGTGACCGAATGCGGCTGACTGGCACGGTCATAGAAGACTCCAACTTGACCGAACTGAGCAGCCTGACAGGCTACGAGGTCCTGTCCGGCGGCAACGCCGTGCCCGAGACTATTCTGGCCACCGGCAACGTGTCGCAGGAGCAATGGGAGAGCGTCCTGGCTGGAGTGAAAAACGTCACCGTCATCAACGAGAACCTGGGCAACGGCGAGTGGTCGGTCAGCGACAGGACAGGGGAGGTCGTCGTTGGCAACAAGGGCAGGTATACTTATGACCCGGTCAACGGTGACTCCCTGGTCGCTGTCATCGGCCCGCTGGATTACGCGGAGGGTAGTTTTAAGATTCAGCCGCGCGACGATGGCGACATTGTCCTGCCGCCGCCTCCGTTCGTGATCAACGAGATTCACGCCGATCCAGGCGGGGGCATAATAGGCGATGCCAATGGTGATGGGACGAGCCACGCCAGCCAGGATGAGTTCGTAGAGATCGTGAACCGCTCGGGCAGCGACGTGGACATCTCGGGCTGGACCCTGGCGGATAACTTCAAGGTGCGCCACATATTCCCTGAAAGCACGGTTGTCCCTGCCAATTGTGCCGTGGTCGTCTTCGGTGGTGGGAATCCCACCGGCACATTCGGCGGTGCAGTCGTGCAGACGGCCAGCAGCGGCGTGCTTTTCCTAAATAACGGTGGTGATACCCTCACCCTCAACGACGGTTCGACCGATCAGGCGACAGCCATCTACGGTTCCGAAGGCGGAGACAACCAGTCACTTACCCGTGATCCCGATATCACCGGTATCGGATTTGTGAAACACACCACCGCCACCGGCTCAGACGGAGCGCTCTTTTCGCCGGGCACGATGGTGGACGGCTCGTCGTTTGAGGGTTGTCGAGACGAATTTGTATGCGGCGGTCCGGCCACACCCATCCACGTCATCCAGGGGAGTGGCTCAAGCAGCTCTGAAGTGGGCAACACCCATGAGATCGAAGGTGTGGTCGTGGGCGACTTTCAGGACAAGGTCACCCAACTCGGCGGTTTCTTCCTTCAGGAGGAGGACACCGACATTGACTCTGACTCCGCGACTTCCGAAGGCATCTTCATCTACGACAACGGTTTTGGCGTTGACGTGAATGTCGGTGACATTGTGCGCGTGCGAGGTACCGTGGCCGAGTTCCACGGCCTCACGGAACTGCTCGGCATCAGCGATAAGGTCGTTTGCTCCTCCGGGGGCAGCGTTTCGGTTGCAACGGTCACCCTGCCTGTGTGCAGCCTGGATGTCTGGGAACAGTATGAGGGGATGCTGGTCAACATCCAGCAGGATCTGACTGTCACTGATCATTACGACCTGGGGCGCTACGGACAGGTCGATCTGTCCCTGAGCCGTCTGTACAACCCGACTCATTCAAAGACACCGGGACCAGAGGCTAATGCCTTGGATACCCTCAACGACCGAAACTGCATCATCCTCGACGATGCCAACACCGATGTGAACAGGGATCCCATAGTCTATCCTGTGCCCGGACTGAGTGCGAACAACACACTGCGAACAGGCTATACGGTCTCCGACTTAACGGGCGTGTTGGACCATCGCTTTGGTACATACCGGATCCAGCCGGTAGGCCCGGTGGATTTTGCACCAGACAATCCACGCCCAGCCATGCCCGATCCCGTTTATGGCACACTCAAAGTAGCCAGCTTCAATGTTTTGAACTACTTCAACGGTGACGGGTTGGGCAGCGGCTTCCCTGGCCCGCGCGGGGCAAGTTCGGCTGAGGAGTTCACCCGTCAGCGCGACAAAATCGTACGTGCTATTACCGCATTGGATGCCGATGTGATCGGATTGATAGAAATTGAGAACGACGGCTACGGAGTGAACAGCGCTATTCAGGATTTGGTGAGCGGCTTGAATGCGTTTGCCCCCGCTGGCATAACGTACTCCTTCGTTAATCCCGGATTCGCACTTGGCACGGATGATATCAAGGTTGCGTTCGTCTATCGGGTTGAGACGGTCAGACCATCTGGCGCGGCAGCGACAACGACCGACGAGCCTTTTGATACACGGCCTCCGTTGGCCCAGACATTTGAGGAAATTGCGACAGGTGAGCGTTTCACAGCGGTTGTCAACCATTTCAAGTCGAAGCGTGAGTGTCCTGATGACGGGAGTTTGAATGAGGACCAGAATGACGGTCAAGGTTGCTGGAATCTTCGACGTACTCAGGCCTCGGCAACTCTGACCGATTGGCTGGCGACAGACCCCACAGGTAGCGGCGATCCCGACTTCCTCATCATCGGCGACCTGAACGCCTGCGCTCAGGAAGATCCCATCTCTGTCATCAAAGATGCAGGTTACAGTGATTTGGTCGATGAATTCATTGGGAGTAATGCGTATACGTATGTCTATGGAGGGGAATCCAGCTATCTCGATCATGCGTTGGCAAATGATAGCCTGAGGGCACAGGTAACGAGCGTAACTGTATGGCATATCAATGCAGACGAACCTCGTTCCCTGGACTATAATGTTGAGTATAAGTCGCCTGGTCAAATTATCAGCCTGTACGGTAATGATCCCTATCGCTCCTCCGACCACGATCCCGTGGTGATCGGCCTGTGCCTCACCTCTGGCGAGAGGGGTGATGTCAATGGAGACGGGACTACTGACATACTGGATGTGCTGGAGGTGGTCAACCATATAATCGGCAGCGGAGGACCCTTCACGAATCCTGCTTTCCTGTGCTTGGCTGACTGCATTAGTGATGGAGAAATCGACGTCCTGGATGTCTTGGCCATTGTAAATGTGATCCTGGGTATTTTCCCAGAGTGTCCAGGTGGGACTTTATAATCTCAAACGACAGATTTCAGATAACAGATACAAGAATTTGTCCAACCCTCTCTTAGGATGTATAATTTTCACTGACAAGAGGTGAGGGCGTTGGGAAATGAAAGGAGGGAGCAGGGATACCACATGACATCGTGGGTTTGGAACGAACGAGAAAGGAGATAAAGACTCCAACTGGACCTATTTCTGGAACTGGTTGTAGTCAGTGGCCTGGAGTCAGGGACAAAGCCCATGGTTCTGATGAAGTGAGCGTAGTATTCATCGGGCTCAAGAGCCGCCTCAGTTGCCATAGCTGGAGCGGCTTTTTTTGGGTGTCCCAAAGGGAGAGTGCATTGCAGTATGGTTTTTCTCAAGACAATGTGAGATTTTTACCCGGAGCCCCATGAAGTGAAACAAAAATCCACGAATATATGTCTTACTGTTGCTTTTTGAGAGAAAGTCAGTCTTATTTCAAGGTGCGAGAAACGTCCGTGGATTAATATTTCCACAGGAACGTATCCTTAAATCTTATACGACAGGAGGACACAAATGTGTACCAGATTCTTGTGTTGTCTGTTGGCGGTCGTTCTCACCATCATGACAGTCGCTTTCGTGAGTGGTGAGGAGGGGATGTGGATGCTGGACGAGTTGAGATATCTTCCCCTGGACAAAATGAAGGCCAGGGGTTTGGAATTAACTGCGCAGGAGATTTATGAGTTAAAGGAAGCAATCGTCCTCATCGGTGGTGGCAGCGGGGCCTTTGTCTCCCCCGAGGGTCTGATTCTGACCAACCATCACGTGGCCTTCGGAGCCATTCAACACGAGAGCACCCTTGAGGAGAATTTTATCCAAAACGGATTCCTGGCCCGGACGATGGAGGAAGAGCTGCACGCTCCCGAATACGATGTCTACGTCACCTTGGATTTTGAGGAGGTGACCGATGATATTCTGGAAGCGGTCAACGATGATATGTCCTATTTCGAACGGTACCAAGCCATCGAGGAGGCGAGTAAGGAGCTGGTCGCCGAGTGTGAAAAGGACGGAAAGGTTCGGTGCGAGGTGGTCAACGTGCTCAGCGGCACAAAGTACTATCTGTACACGTACGAGAGGATCAAGGATGTACGGCTCGTCTATGCCCCACCGAACTCGATCGGTGGATTCGGAGGTGACATCGACAACTGGATGTGGCCCCGACACACCGGCGATTTTTCCTTTATGAGGGCCTACGTTGCTCCGGACGGGAGCTTCGCCGAATATTCTAAGGAGAATGTACCGTATAAACCGAGGGTTTACTTGCCTATATCCACCAGGGGATATGACGAGGGCTCCTACGCCATGATATTGGGTTATCCCGGCTATTCCTATCGCTACAGAAGCTCCTACTCCATCGATCTGAGACAGAATGTGAACTATCCATCCTATATCGAGATGTCTTTGGCCCAGCTCGATGTGCTGAGAACGGCGAGTCAGAATGATCCGGAGCTAGCCATCAAGTTTGCCGATAGAATAAACAGCAGTGAGAATTTTCTGAAGAACAGCGAGGGGATGCTCGAAGGATTGAAGAAAACTAAGCTCCTCCAGAGGAAGCTGGACCAGGAGGCTGCGTTTACTCAATTTCTCTCCGAGCATCCTGATATGGAGGAGAAGTTCGGCGATGTTCTGCCGGGCATAGAGAAGGTCTACGACGAATTGTATACGTACAACAAGAAACAGGACATGCTCCAAAACTTCTTCTATTACAGCGACCTTGTTGGATTGACATACACTATAGTGAAGTGGGGTATTGAAAAGACAAAAGATGATATGGATCGTGAACGACAATACCAAGAGAGAAACATTCCCTCCTTACGCGAAAATATGGAAACGGCTCAACGCGATCTCCACGTTCCCACCGACCAGCTCATGCTGGAGATGCTGATCAACAAGGCCACGGAATTACCCGCGGAACAGAAAATTGAGGCCGTGGAGAGAATCGTTCATGGGAGAACAGGTGACGAGAAAGAGAGGGCGATCAAAAGCTTCGTTGCACAACTCTTCGGGAACACCAGTGTCCACGTCATGAATGAGCGGTTGAAGATGTTCGACATGACGATAGACGAGCTGAAAGAGAGAAACGATTCACTGATCGATTTTGTGGCCGACCTGGAGGAGGAGAACAAAGTCCTCGACGACAAATTCAAAGCCTTTGTCGGCGCGGTCTACGAGCTTCGCCCGCGGCTCATTCGCGGCATGTACGAGTGGAAGAAGTCTGGACTTTACGCCGATGCCAATCGTACCCTGCGTTTTACTTACGGCACGATCAAAGGGTACTCACCCCGGGATGCCGTCCGATACAATTATGTGACGACTCTGAACGGCGTCATTGAGAAAGATACTGGCGAGGAGCCGTTCGACGTGCCGGAGCGGCTGAAGCAGCTGGTTGCAGATCAGGATTTCGGACGGTACGCCGACCCGAAGCTGAAGGATATTCCCGTCGATTTTCTGACGACCCACGACTCGACCGGGGGAAGTTCAGGCAGTCCGGTTATCAACGGCAGGGGCGAGATCATCGGGGTGGCCTTTGACGGCAACTACGAGTCCATGACGAGCGATTACCAGTACGATTACGAACTGACCCGGGCTATCAATGTGGATGCACGCTATGTCCTTTTCGTGACGGACAAATTCGGCGGTGCACAGAATGTACTGGAAGAGCTGGATATTCAGTAGAGGATCTGGGCGGGAGAGTTATAAATTTTATACATTCAGATATAGGAAAGTGATATATGGTATAAACCTGCGATACAAATCTCATTGGGGGAAGGGACAGAAAAGCCGCCTCAGATGGAGAGATGGGGCGGCTTTTTTTACCGAAAATATTAGCCTGGTTTACTTCATGAGCTGTCATTCCGGCTGGAATGCCGGAATCTCCTCGATTGATGCAACGGATTCTCTATTCAGGGGATTCCGGGATAAACCCGGAATGACAGAGTATACAATCGTGGGAGATACTATGGAACAAAGTTCAAAACCAGTGGTCATTATAATTCCATAAATATATTCATGTTACGTCGAGTTTACAGTGGTTTTATGAATTATCCAGGTTAGTAAGATCTCAATTTGACATATCCCGGGAAAATTATGAGTACCAATACAAAAAAGTATGTCTTGACAAAATTCTCAATAATTATAATTTTGGGGCATGGTATGTAAGGGAAAAAATGAAAATTTAGGAGACCCTTTATGAGAAAGCTGAACGGAAAGTCCATCCTGCTGTGGGCCATAGCCCTTGTCATAACCATGACAGCGGCAGTCTATCAGCGCAAAACCGGACCCACTTATCCCATTGGCGAGAAAATCAATCTGGCAGGGAAAAGTATCACTGTCACTTTGGATCGATCACATGCGGGCCCAGGGGATCAGGAGGTTATTGTTGCTATTGAAGACAGGAGTGTCACGGGTGAGCTTCATTGGCGGCGCTATCCCACTCGGGATGAATTTACTGCAATACCCATGAAACGGAAAGAGGAGCGACTGGTTGCATACTTACCTCACCAGCCCCCTGCTGGGAAACTGGAATATCAAATTCACCTCCGAAGCGGAGACGAAACTGTGATCGTTCCTGCCGAAGGAACGGTTGTAACGCGGTTCCGAGGAGATGTGCCGGCCTTTGTCATCATTCCGCACATTTTGTTCATGTTTCTGGCTATGGCGTATTCCAACCGAGCGGGCATTGAAGCCTTATCCGGACGGAGCAGGCTTCGATACTACACTTTCGTTACGGTGCTTCTCCTTTTTGTCGGAGGCATGATTCTCGGGCCGATTGTTCAAAAATATGCCTTTGGAGCGTTCTGGACAGGTTTCCCATTCGGTCACGATTTGACTGATAACAAAACGCTTGTTGCCTTTCTTGGCTGGGTCATTGCTCTGCTGAAGGTGCGCAGGAATCCAAACGCTCGAGTCTGGATCGTCGGAGCCGCACTCTTGACTCTCATCGTCTACCTCATTCCCCATAGCCTCCTCGGTTCGGAGTTGAAGTACGAATAGCATGTGATTGACAGAAACCGAAGGGGGGTTCTGCGTTCACTCTGAATTTGATATGCTGACGATAAAGTGCTCGAAATGCGGCGAGAAAATCTTCAAATACGAAAAGATCGGCAAAGGCCGGGTACTGCATTGCTGGAGAGATCGAATAAAAAAGGACTACAGCCTTCGAAACGGTGATGAAGTGAGGTGTCCGTGTGGCAATGTCATCGGTGTTCATGAGAGAAGATGGGTCAAGATGAGACAGCAGGCTTTTACCTATTCGGGGACGAAAGTGAGGAAGTAAAACATCTTCTCCGTAAAATACTTGACAAGATCTTATTAATATTGTACATTAGAATTTAAGACAGCTTGCTTGTTAGAAATATCTTTTAAATATAACCTAAATTGAGGGATTCTTGGCGAACGATATGTCTCACCTGTCATTCAGACTCCGATGTATCGGGCAAAGAAGCTCTTAGCTGCCCTGCGTGGTCCGTCTTCACTCACTCTTCGCTTCGTCGAAGTGATCCGTTCAGAATGACAATTCCGGCAATCGGTCTGAAAAATCTCTCAGCTTGGGAATCATATACAATGACAGTATGAATTCGATATAACAGTGTGTCCGTGTAACACGAACGTGGCCATGACTGCTGCCTTCGTGTCCGGGGTTGCACGATCTTGCCCCCTTATTCTCACTCTCTTGAAGAAAGGAGGCCATTTTCTCAGTACAATTGAATAGGCTTGGGATTTAGGATTTTTATTTTTGTGGTGATGTTCATCCAAGCCAAAAGCGTGTTGTAGAGTTGGTCACGACGCCTTCTTTATACTCGTAAAAAAATGAGTGAGGGGGCGTTTTCTGTTTTTAAGAGGGAAATGGATTTCGTTGCGAGCATAAAAGTCTCTCCAAGTGAACTGTGGAATGCGGGGATAGAATATCCTGGAAGGAGGTCGCAATGACAGTGAGAGTGATTCTGATGATCTGTCTCTGTCTGCCCGTTCTTGTTTCTCTCACCCAGGCAGACTTTCAAGAAAATAAGGAGAAGGTGGCTGAGGTGGTCAAGGGGATGGGCTGGGTTCAACAAGAAGGAAGAAAGCAGGAGTTACATGAGGGGGACGTTGTTTATGAAGGTGACATAATATTAACCCAAAAGAAGCGTATGAAGATACGGTTGTGGCAGAGGTTAACCACGCTTGAGATCAAAAAAAATTCTGAATTGGAAATAGTATCCAGGTCAATATTTAAGGTGCTCAAGGGGGATGTCAAATCCAAAATATATGCAGCGGAGCCTGTGGTCTTCGAAACCCCTATCGTCCGTTTTGGTGCTTACGGCACTGAGTTTTTGGTTCGTGTGAAACCCGATACGACCTACGTGGGTGTATCAGAGGGTGAGATTAAGGTGAGACATCTCGAGTCCGAATCCGAGCAGATGACAACGCTCTCTCCAAATCTTATGCTCAGGGCCACTTCCGATGACCCTTTGAAGATAGCCCCGTTACCTAAGAAATCCTCTACCCCGAAATGGATTACAATAGGAGCGTGCGCCGCCGCAGGCATTGGTGGGTATCTTCTTATCGATCATTATGCCGGTGGCAGCCCTTCCGCAACAAAAGAAATAAAGAGCCTTCAAGATGCTATTAATGCAGCAGATTATGTCATTGGTCATTTAGAAACCGCGGATAGCTTTTTGGTAAATTTAAGTACTGCTAACGTTGACTCGGCTCAAGACCATATTGATTTCGGGAATATTAAAGTGAAAGACATCCGTGATGGTGGAAAGGAAATAAGAAAGTCTATGCAAAAAGTTAAATATGGAATCGCAGCGCTTGCAGCAGTCGTCAGTGTATATTCCACCGTCCGTTTGTTCCAGGATCGGGATGTCTACCGAGGGATTGAAGATCGAAAATGGTGGGTCTCCTTTAAACCAGACCTTTTAGGTGAGGATCCTTCGATGAAGCTGGCTTTGAATGTCAAGTTCTAAATAAAGGAATGATTGAAGTAAAAAAGAACGCAGTCTTCAAAGCACATTCTCTTTGAATGTTCGAGGGGGAAATATCCATGTTAAAGAGATTTCGCTCCTTTCGTATAGTTTTCGGACTCAGTATAGCTGCAGGATTTCTGTCTATTCTGCTTTCTGAAAAACGATCTCTCGAAGAGCTTGAATTGAAGTCTCGCGATTTTCGTCTGAAGTGGTTCCAGAAAAGTGGTGAGTGTGATACATCGATAGTCGTTGTTCTCATTGACGATGAAGACCTCCGGCGATACGGAGTTGGAGCAGCGGATTCAAGCTTGTGGCCGTTACCACGTAATGTGTATGCGCGGCTTATTGACACATTGTATGCTATGGGCGCTGAGGTCATCGGCATAGATCTTGTCTTTTTGGGAGGTGATAGACACGGGGCTGGTAACGATACCTCTTTTGCGCGGGCAATACAGAGGGGAGGGAATGTCATTTTGCCTTTTACTTTTGCTTGCAACTCAAGCAGTGGAGACGTTCGGGATATTTTGAGGTTTGAACTGCGATCGAACATTGTACCCGCTGGTTACACAGGAGAGAAAAGTATAACGAGGGTTTGTGTACCACCCTCAATGTTTTGCGATGCAGTGCCTGGTATGGGATTTGTGGGATCCATTCCTGATAAGGACGGTGTCCACAGAAAAATTCCACTCCTCATCCCTTACAATGAATGGCTTTTTCTCCACTTTGATGTTTGGGTTGCTTTGCAGTATCTTGGTCTCTCTTATGATAGTGCTGCTGTTCATTCCGGGGACATTCGATTCGCCAGTGGAGATATGCAGAATTTACTCTCGATTTCTATCAATGAAAAGGCACACATGCTCATCTCATTTCGCCAAGCCAACACATTGAAACAGATCAAGCTGAGAGAAATTTTGGATCATTGTTCGACCAACATGCAAGACAAAATTGTATTGATTGGAGTATCAGCTCCCGATTTAAACGTACCCGAATGTTACCCAACACCGTTTGACCACGCAATGCCAGGCGTTGTTTACCACGCATGTGTTATAAATGATATTCTGAGCCGGAACATATTGATTGAGACCGGGATGAAGACAAATTTAGGGCTCATTCTCATCGTATGCTTGTTGTTGGGCTTTATCTTGTCTTTCTTATTCCAGATCCCTCAAAGAGATCAAAGCGCTCTCACAATGCGAGAGCGCTCTCAATTCGGTGCGAAAAGCCTTTTAATCTTCCTGATCCTTGCGCTGACGTACAGTGGCATTGTAATATGCGCCTTCGCTTTCTGGGGTATATTTCTCCATTGGACGTCGTTAATTTTAACAATTGTACTGGCATACATGTTTACTTTTTCAGGCTTGTTTGTTCCCCAGGGATTGTCGTTAGTAAGTCAGAAAGTAGCCGAATCCTTCAAGAAGCCTGATCTTTCGAAGTTCCTTTACTTCGTTATAAAGGGGATCATCATAACGGGATTTTTTCTCCTTGGACATTGGATCTGCAATCCTCCAGAGGAATACGGGCTGTACGAGCTTTTACTCTATCTCACGGCTATTGGCGTTTTAAATTCAGGAGATCTCAAGGAATTTATCAAAAAGATAAAATGAGAGCACCCACAGGAAACAGTTGCCTCGGCTCTTGAATCAAGAGTGCAGTGTGATCGAAAATACAAAATTGTTGGACCATTTTCAATTCAACGGACGAATTCAATACTACATGTACTGACGACCCGTTCGCTCCGAAATGGTCAAAGGATCGGTTAGGGTGACGAAACCTGTCCTGAACCAAAACCCGTACAGGGTCCATTTCGTCGTCCCAATCTTTCGGCATCAGCCACTCTTTATCTTCAAGATATTCATGATGTTTCAGCAATGACCTTCAACCAGATTGGAGAAGAATTAAATTTATTAATTATAAAGAGGTAAAGAGTAGAATTGTTTTAGCGGTATGAGAGGGATAGTTTTTTCTTGCCTCCTTTACATAGAAGTTTTATAATTAGACAGAATATATCATAGAACATGAGATATTATGGTACAAACCAATGAAGTTTCGAAATCGAATTATACTATTTCTATGTGGAGCGGTCTCCGTATTAGCTTCAGCATGCGGAAGAGAGAGGACGATGAGCATGAGTGAACTTATACCCCATGAGATACGGGGCTGGAAAATCCAAGAAGAAGCAAAAAAGTACAACCGCGAGACCATTTTCGAGTACATCGATGGGGCGGGTGAGGTGTATCGCATGTATGCGTTCCGGGAGTTGGAGGTGTTCCGATTTACCAAGCCCGATGAACCGGATATTGTCCTCGAGATGTTCGATATGACTGCTTCTGTGGATGCCTTCGGTGTTTTCACGCACGGTCGCGAGGGTGAAGAAGTATGTATCGGTCAAGGATCGGATTACAGGGGAGGATTGTTGTGCTTTTGGAAGGACAAGTACTTCGTATGCATCTATGCCGAAGGAACATCGGAGAAGGCTCTCAATACAGTCCTGGATCTTGGCAAAACAATTGATGGCGCCATTATAGTTATCGGTCCCAAACCTGAAGTACTTAAATACTTGCCACAGGGTGGATTGATTGAGAATTCCCTTCGCTTCTTTCACACACATGTTTCTCTCAACTATCATTACTTCCTGGCCGATTCGAATATCCTCAATCTTGATGACAAGACGGATGCTGTGCTCGCCAGATATGATAAATCCGAAGGGAAATCACTATTACTTTTAATAAGCTATCCGAATGAGGATCTGGCGCATCTTGCTTTTAACGGCTTTATGATTGCATATATGCCAGAGGCTCAAGAGACTCATGTACTTCAAACCGAAGATAGTACGTGGGTGGCTGCGAAGACGGAACATAATGTTGTGGCAATTGTTTTTGAAGCAGTAGAAAAAGAGGCAGCTGAGAGATTACTCCGAGAAGTAGTTGTTATAAAATGAGCTGTTCCAATAAAGAGACAGTAAAGCAATGACAATTTCAACTGTCATTTCGATCGCACCCCAAATCAATTTTCGGGGTGCGTGGAGAAATCTGGTTATTCCCAATTACAGATTTTTCGTTTCGGCTCCGCCTCACTCGGATGACAAGCTGGTGAGTTGAATGGGCTCTATTCGGAATGACAATAATCATGGCAGGAGGTGGATATTATGGCAGAGACTGAGAATCGGATAACCCGCAGAGATTTTATTCGAGGGACAACCTGCGCCACCCTGGCACTGGCCATGGGGATAGGCCTGGAGGCACAGGAGAAGGAAAAACCTTTGAAATTGACGAAAGTGATGCTCGTGAGGGATGAAAAGGTTTTTGACAAGGAAGGGCGCATCGATCCAATGGTGATCCAGAAGATGATGGATGATGCTGTTACTGTACTGTTTGACAAAAAGAAGCCCGTCGAAGCGTGGAAAACAATCATCAAACCCAAGGATATTGTCGGTATCAAGAGCAATGCGTGGGGCTCGCTTCCAACCCCTGATGCGTTGGAACAGACTCTCAAGCGCGGAATATTGGATGCAGGTGTCGACGAGAAAAACATCTCCATTGACGATCGGGGCGTGTTAGGAAACAAGGTTTTTCAGAAAGCAACCGCTCTTATCAATGCTCGTCCCCTGCGAACGCACGCCTGGTCAGGTGTCGGAAGTCTCCTCAAGAACTACATCATGTTTGTACCGAGTCCGTCAGATTATCATGGCAACACATGTGCTGATCTGGCTGCGATATGGAAACTTCCGATTGTCAAGGACAAAACGAGATTAAATGTGCTTGTCATGTTGGAGCCACTCTTTCACGGAGTTGGGCGCCACCATTTCGATAAAAAATATACCTGGAAATACCACGGTCTCTTAGTGGGCACGGATCCGGTGGCTGTTGATGCCGTCGGATTGCACATCTTCAAGGCAAAGCGCCTCGAATACTTCGGTGAAGACCGACCCATGACCCCCCCGCCCCATCATATCGCTTTTGCCGACACGAAACACCATTTAGGCACGAGCGATTTAGAAAAGATTGAGTTGGTGAAGCTGGGCTGGAAGGAGGGGATATTGATCTGAGCAGGGCCGTGTTACAATCGGCAGAACGAAACAATTTCTTGTTCGACAGAGATTGCTTCGCTTCGCTCCCAATGACGGGTAGAAAGGTTGAGATTGCTGTGCGGAGTCTGTCCCGGGCTCAGCTCGGGAGTTGGCAACGATGTCCCTATTCTCATACCCTGCAGGTAATATTTCTATTAAAGGAAAAGCTGATGAAACGTGATGTTGGTCTGACAATTCTTTTTCTATTTCTTACTGTTTTTTTAACGTCTCACTCTAGGGCCCAGGATACATCACGCATACCCTCCTACTATTCGAACGTGGACTTTCTCCTCTCAACACCCGGAGCTGCAGGATCGGCCATCGGGGGGTACGTCAATCCAGCGGTGTACGGTGTAGTTCCTGGGCCGGAACTGCAACTCTACTGGTCCGACGAGCGGGCCAAATTGAATTCCTGGAAAAACTGGGGTCTATTCACTGGCCTTCCTCATTTAGGATTTGGGCTTGTTCACCGTGAATTACATGAACCCGGAACGGGGGAGAAGCCCAAGGATTTCGGAGTGACAGATTATCGAATTGCTCTGGCCCACGGTGATAGATCGATGAGTTTCGGCTTCGGATACGGATGGTCCAAAGGATATCCTGAAAATCATCCGAGGGATGACATCCTTCAAGTCGGAACGATTCAACGGCCGAGTCGATACGCTTCAATCGGAATTGCCGGGGCTTTTGCCATGGGCAGCTCCGATCGCAAAGGTTTTCTGGATGTGGCTCTTCGTCCCTTTGGCGATCCTGCGGTAACCCTATTCGGTGATGCGGAGTGGGGGAAAAAGGATCGGGTAAAAGATGTCCGCTGGGGAACAGGCGCGGCTGTCGAATTGTTCCCCGGAGTGCGATTGGCCGGGAAATATTTCGATACAGAGGAATTCACCCTGGGATTGAGCTTCGATTTCGGAAAGTTACAACTTTCGTCCGCTCCACATTACGATAAGAAGCAAGAGCTTGGATACACCGCATACGGAGTCCGGCTGGGTTACCCAAGGGAAAACATCTTTGATCGATACTTCAAAAAAGACAAACGATACCTATCAGTAGGACTGAAAGGCAAAATCGCCTATCGAAAATATCGTTATTTTGATAATGAAACCAGTACATTGAGCGACATTCTCTTTGCTCTGGAGCAAACGATTGAAGATTCTCGAATGGCCGGTGTCGCTTTGAATCTTTCCGGTATGAACATCTCACGCGTCATGGCCTGGGAGATTCGGGAGAAACTGAAAAAAGTTCGAGAGGCTGGCAAGGGCGTGGTGGTTTACATCGATCAGGGAGAAATGGCCGAGTACCATCTGGCCAGTGTGGCTGACAGGATCGTCATGGATCCCCAGGGTATGCTCTTTCTGCCCGGATACGTAGCCGGACGCACGTATCTTCGAGGTACCCTGGATAAGCTCGGTCTGGGGGTCGACGAATGGCGGTTATTCAAATACAAGTCCGCTTTTGAAGGTTTGTCCAGAGAGGGGATGTCCGATGCAGACCGGGAGCAGCGACAGGCATTGATCGATGATTTCTATGCAACGGTCAGAAATGATGTCTGTGCCTCACGCCAGGTCTCACCCGACCAATTTGACTCGTGGATCAATGAGAAGACAATAATCCCGGCTGACAGCGCCCTGGTTCATGGGTTGGTTGATACGCTGGGACGGTGGGAAGATGTGCGAAGTGTCATCACATCCTTCGAGGGTGCAGCCAAGGCATTGGTTGGTCGCAAACAGATAGCTGCCCGGGAGTTTCCCTCCCAGATGTGGGGAGAGAGATCAAAAATTGCCATCGTCTACGGGCTGGGTACCTGTGCCATGGACGAGGGGATCAAAGCCCGTCGACTGGAAAAAATCTTTCAGCGATTGAGCAGGGAAGATGGGATAAAAGCGATTGTCTTTCGGGTGGATTCACCCGGGGGGGATGCGTTGGCCTCGGATGTGGTGGCCGAGGCCCTGCGAAAGTGTGCGGAGGAGAAACCTGTGATCGTGAGCCAGGGGAACGTGGCCGGCTCGGGCGGGTATTATATCTCCATGTACGGCGATACCATAGTGGCTGCACCGGGGACGGTGACAGGCTCCATCGGAGTCATGGGAGGGTGGATCTGGAACAAAGGGCTCGGATCGAAATTGGGATTGAGCTCCGATCATGCACAAGTCGGCGATCACGCCGATCTTTTTTTTGGGATTCGATTGCCCTTTCTCGGAATACAGGTGCCGGATCGTAATCTGACCGATGAGGAACGCGGGAGAGTGGAGGAGGCGATGCGGGCCCACTATCATCAGTTTGTGGACAAGGTGGCCTGGAGTCGGGAACTGACCGAGGCCCAGGTCGATTCAATCGGGCAGGGCCGTGTCTGGAGCGGTATCGACGGAAAAGAGAACGGCCTGGTGGACGTCATCGGCGGGCTCGATACCGCCATCGCCCTGGCCAGACAAGCTGCGGGAATTGGACCGGAAGCAGAAGTTGATATTGTCGAAATGCCTGAGAAGGGATTGTTCAAATTGGATTTCCTGAAGCTGGAAATGCCGGCCTTCAATATGGGGGAAGAACGGGAATGGCTCTACCTGAAGCTTCTTTCCGAGCACCTGGGCGAACCTCTACCCATGATACCACCCGACATGTATCCGGAATAGGGAGCTGGGACGGCCCAGAGGCGAAGGCGCACTTCAAAAGCCTCCATATCATATTGCTTTTTGCATAAGTTAAGGAAAGACTTATTCTCGACAAACCAGATCGACGATAGATCGAAAAGCTGTTCGGAATCCATCCATTATGCAGGGAGCAATAATAATCGAACTCATCCAAAAATTCCCGCCTGTGGGGAAATCACAGCACTGTTATTCATAGAGTACTGTAACGTTTTTTCGAGATATCGACCGAAAAAAATGCTCACGAGCGGCATAAGATCAAGAATCGGCTTGACTTTTCCTTCAGGTTTTGTAACTTAGTGATCTGTTTTTGTCCTGACACGAGCAGTTCGCACAATGATTGAGAGGATGCAGGAAAGAAATGGAGAAAAAATTTTCAGAGCTTGATTTTTCTATATTAACAACCCTTTCAAAAATCAAAGAGGAGCTGTCCATCAATGATGTGGCCGATCGGATAGGGATGGATCAGGCCAAGGTGTCCGCTGCCTGCCTGTGGTTCGCCGACGAAGGCTTGATAGATCTGACCGAGGAGCAGACGACCGTCGTCCGCATCGGAGATGAAGGGAAGCGGCTCCATTCGGAGGGATTCCCGGAGCGACGGGCCCTCGAAATTATCGAGAAAAAGGGTGGCCAGATACCCTTCAGTGCCGTCGCCTCGTCCTTATCCCTGGACAAAGCCGGTAGCGGAGAAGTCATCAAGTGGGTCCTGGCGAAGAAATGGTGTGAAAAGAAAAACGGGAATCTGGCCATTACGGATGAAGGGCGGCGTTCCCTTGAGAATGAAGGCGAAGATGAAAAACTGGTACATTCTTTGGCCGCGAAAGAGCAGGCCGATCTGGAGACATTAAAGGGCGAAGGCATTGCTGTTGAGGAAGCGCTGAGGCTTTTAAAGAGCAGGCCCAGGTCGGTAAAAATGAAAGAGAAAGTGATCCGAAAGGTGCGTCTGACCGAGCGTGGGATGGCTCTGGTAGCGCGTGGACTCGAAAAGGAAAAACCCGAGGTTACGGAGCTCTCCCAGACGATGCTGACAACGGGAAAATGGCGGGATGTCAGGTTCAAAACATACGATATCACTCTGCCCAGTGCTCCTCTCTACCCAGGAAAGGTCCACCCGCTCCAGCGAATCGTTGATGAGACGCGGCGATGCTTTTTTGAGATGGGCTTCACCGAGATCGTTTCACCCCACGTGGAAAGTTCCTTCTGGGATTTCGATGCGCTCTTCCAGCCTCAGGATCATCCGGCCCGGGAAATGCAGGACACGTTTTATGTGAAATGCCCCAGAGAATCCGATCTCCCGGATGCATCGATGGTCGATGCTGTCAAAGCGACTCATGAAAACGGTGGTGATACCGGATCTCTTGGATGGAGGTATTCCTGGGATGAGGCCAAGGCGCGGCGCAATGTTTTGAGAACCCATCTCACAGCTGCCACGATTCGGCATGTAGCCCGTGACCCTCAACCGCCGCAGAAGGTCTTCCATATTGGTCGGGTATTCCGCCGGGAAAAAATCACCTTCAAGCACGGGGCCGAATTCATCCAGGTCGATGGAATCATAATCGATAACGATGCAACATTCGCGACCCTCCTCGGCACATTGGCGGAATTTTATCACAAGATGGGCTTTGATGAAGTGAAGTTCAGACCGGCGTTCTTTCCATACACGGAGCCAAGTGTGGAAGCTTTCGTCCGCATGGAGGAGCGAGGCGATTGGATTGAACTCGGTGGTGCGGGAGTGTTCAGGCCTGAAGTGACCGTACCCTTCGGGTGTCCCTGCCCGGTTCTTGCCTGGGGGCTGGGACTGGAACGCTTGACTATGATGCGGATAGGAATAAATGATATTCGCGAACTGTACCTTTCAAACCTCGAATGGCTCAAGGGGGTGCAGCTGTGCCGGTAATTGGCGTTCCAGTTGACCGTTTAAATACCATGCTGAGAGAACCTGTGGAGCGGGAGACTCTGCTGGGGTATCTTGAGCAATTGGGCTGCGATGTTGAGGGATTTGCAACCGTCAACCGGTTCCGGTGTCAGCGCTGCGGTGGCGTTACTGAGATTACCGAACAGGAGGGATTCCCCACCGCCTGCGACGGGTGTGGAGCCGACTTCACCAAAGGGGACGGAACGGCGGAGAACGTCGGCCAGACTGAGGTGATCCGCATGGAGCTGCTTCCGGTTCGACCGGACATGTTCGATGTCGGCGGCCTGGCCAGAACCCTGCGGGGCTATTTAGGCACGGAAGTCGGAAGCCCCTCATACAACGTCTCTTCATCAGGATACTCTGTGAGCGTCGATGAGGGACTCTGCAGGCAGACGTCGTATCGACCGAACATCGTGTGCGCCGTTGTCCGCGGTTTGCTTTTGGATGAAGAGCTTCTAAAAATTATTATGAAGATGCAGGAGAACCTCCATTGGGCTCTGGGCCGAGATCGAAAGAAGGCGTCCATCGGAGTTTATGATCTCGACACAGTGGTGCCCGATTTCCATTACAAAGCCTTAGCCAATGATGAGATTCGATTTGTCCCTTTGGGTGGTATGCCTGACGATGCACAATCCCGGGAGGCATCGCCTCTTGAAATTTTGGGAGGGCATCCCAAAGGGACGGCATATCGCCATCTGCTTGCCGATTTTGACAGATATCCCATTCTTATGGATTCGAAGGGGACGGTCCTCTCAATGCCCCCCATTATCAACAGTGAGGATACGCGGGTTTCCGACAAAACAAAAAATCTTTTCATCGATGTGACCGGACCGGAAGCCAAGGATGTCCACAGGGTCCTCAGCGTCCTTGTCACGTCGCTCACAGAGTTCGGCGGGACAATCGAAAGCGTGACGGTCATGAGCCCGAAGGGCGAAATCGTTGCCCCCGATTTGAGTACGCAGACAATGGATCTTGATCCGAAGGAGTGTCAGAGAATCACAGGTATCGACATGACGGCTCATGAAACCGCTGACCTCCTCCGAAAAATGCGGCACAACGTACTGCAGGACGGAAATCGTTTGAGGGTCGAGATTGCGGCGTACAGAACTGATATTATGCACCCTGTCGATCTTTATGAGGATGTGGCCATCGCCTACGGATATCACAATATACCGAAGCTGCTTGTGCCGACGTTGACCGTCGGCCATGGGAGGTCCATCGAGTTCGTATCTTCACTCGCCCGGCAGAACATGATTGGCTTGGGATTTCTCGAAGTGATTACGTTCATGCTGACCAATCCTGAGAACCACTATGCGAAACTGCGCATGGGTGAACCGCCGGATTATGTCACGATAGAAAATCCGTCCTCGATTGAGCAGACAATGGTCAGAACACATCTCATTTCAGGGATATTGGAGACTTTCAAGCTGAACCGTTCACAACCGACACCGCAGCGAATATTCGAACTGGGAGATGTCTGCACCCTCGATCAAAAGACAGAAACCGGTGCCCGGGATGTGAGAAAGATAGCGGCGGCCACTATGGATCCTAAAACGGGGTTTGCTGAGGTCAAATCCGTCCTGGAAAGTATCGCGAGAGAGATTGGACTGAAGCCGGTTTTGACATCCAAGGATGTGCCTCTCTTTATACAGGGCAGGAGTGCCGTCTTGATGGTTGGTGATCAGGAAGTCGGCCAGCTCGGTGAAGTGCATCCCGAGGTTTTGGAAAATTTTGATCTTGTTCAGCCGGTATCTCTCTTCGAACTGATACTTCCCGAGGGGACGAACCGGTCGCATTTGGCGAGTTTGTGAGATCCGTATGGAGAATATTTACCTGATACCGATCGGTCATATTGACGAAAAATTGTTGAGGCAATTAGCGAATGATCTTGAAGAGGAGTTTTCATACACGTGCGTCGTTGGTTCCAGATTGGACATCCCTCCGGTGGCGTACAATGTTGAGCGGAGTCAATTTTTAGCATCGGTCATTCTTGAAGAGATGAAATCGCATCTGCCCCAGAATGCCGAGAGGGTTTTGGGGGTGACGGATGTCGATCTCTATGTTCCTGACCTCAATTTTGTCTTTGGAATGGCCGATGTGCCCGGACCTGCGGCTCTCATCTCCGTGTGTCGGCTCTGGCAGGAATTTTATGGACTGGAGCGGGACGAAGGACTCTTTCGGAGACGAATGATGAAAGAGGCAATTCATGAGCTCGGTCACTCATTCGGTCTGGCTCACTGCCAGAATCCCCAATGTGTCATGTCCTTCTCAAACAGCCTCATTGATACCGATAGAAAAGGTGAGGCTTTCTGCGCCGACTGCCGGAAACACATTAAGATTCCTGGGTAATACATACGAGTGTCTCGGTTCTGTATGGAGCCATATATGCCTTCCAATGGAGTGGATCGAGTGACGTCGAAGGGTGAAGAGTGTGGTTCAATAGGTCCGCTGGAGCGCCGCGTGGCCATAATAGGCACCGGAGTCGTCGGGACGGCCATCGGGATAGCGCTGTCCCGTCGTGGTTATGCTGTTTCCGGTGTGGCGGATCGCACCATTGATGTTGCCAGGAGGACGGCTCGCCGTCTTGGCCAGATTCATTATGGTACCGATGTTATCGAAGTCGCGAAGAAGGCCGACTTCATTTTTATCACGACCGCTGATGATGCCATTGTCCCGACCTGCGAGACCATTGCTGCGGGGGGAGGAGTTATGCGGGGCGATATTTTTATCCACTGCAGTGGGGCTCTGAGTTCTGACGCCCTGGGATCGGCCAGGGATTGTGGCGCTTTCGTGGCGTCGATGCACCCTGTGGGCGTCTTCGCTGACGTTGAGACTGCCGTGGATCAACTCCCTACCCTTTCATACAGTTTGGAAGGAGACGATGAAGCCGTCACTGAAGCAGAAATTATCGTCAAGAAACTGGGTGGCACCCCTCTTCGTGTGTCGAAGGAGGAGAAGGTTTACTTACACATCGCTGCTTGCCTGACGGCCAACTACACGGTCACCCTGTTTGATGTCGCCCTCCAGGTGGTACGTCGTCTTCGGTTCTCCAAAGATGAGGCCGTTTCCGTTCTGCTGCCTCTGTTGAAGGGTGCGGTCGAAGCCTTAGAAAAAAATGGGATGCCGGGAGCTTTAACCGGACCCCTTGCCCGGGGCGATATCCATACGATTCGGCGACACATTGAAGCCATTCATTCCGTTGAAGAGCTCGTTCGCTTGTATTCTCTTCTCGGCATACGCACTTTATCCATCGCTCGAGAGGGAGGGAAAATTGATGAGAAGACGGCATCGAGACTGAAGGATATTTTGAACGAATCTCTGATGAAAAGCAACCGTAATCCGCTCAACGGGGGAGGTGACAAACCATGATGGAACAGCTGGGATTGACCGGAGTGACGAAGGAGATCGTGCTCTCTGTCTTAATTGTCGCTGTATCATTTATAGCCGCGAAACTTTTGGATTTTCTGATCCGATGGATTGGGAGGCATGTGACCAGCCGTACCCGTACCGAGCTGGATGATGCTCTCATTAAGGCCATTGAAAAACCTGTTATTTATGCGGTCATTTTGGTTGGTTTTTACATCGCCGCTCACAGGTTGGCTCTCGCACCAGATGTCAAAGGGACCACGCTCAAGATTATTGACAGTATACTCTTCACGCTTGCCATCCTCGTTGGAGCATCGATTCTTTGGCGAGTCTCTGACACCTTCATACACTGGTACACCCATACGGTAGCCGTTCGGACTTCGACGCGATTCGATGATGAGTTCGCCCCCCTCATTGGCCGAGTGGTGAAAGCACTCGTCTTTTTTATCGCAGCCATTGTCATCCTCGATTACTTCGGAATTAACGTCAACTCATTGGTGGTCTCCCTTGGCGTTGGATCCCTGGCTGTGGCACTGGCAGCAAAAGACACCCTGGCCAACATAATTGCGGGTATCGTCATCATGGTCGACCGTCCTTTTCGCATTGGAGATCGCATTCTCATCTCCTCAGGGGAGAAGGGGGATGTCTACGATATCGGACTCAGAAGCACGAAGATCCTCACCTTCGATAATACTCTTATCATTGTCCCAAATGCTCAGATCATTAACGAGAAACTCATTAATCTCACCTACCCAGATCCGAAAATTCGCGTAAGAATTGATGTCGGGGTAGCATACGGAACGGACTTGGAGAAGGTAAAAAAGATCATGGTTGATGTGTGCAAAGAACACCCGGATGTGATGGGTGAACCGGAGCCCCAATGCTGGTTTATCGGTTTCGGAGACTCATCGCTCAATCTTTCCGTGCGTTGCAGGGTACCGAATTTCGGACAGCAGTGGAGGGTTGAGGAAGAGATTCGGATGAAGATCAATAAGCGGTTTGAGGAAGAAGGAATCGAGATCCCTTTTCCACAGCGTGTCGTTCATGTGAAAAAATGAGTGCCTGTAAACGGTGGGGAGAACAACTTTCACGCATGAGGTGAAAACTATACATTCAACGGAAAGAGGTTATGGAACGGAAGACTGCTCTTGTTTACGATGACGACTATTTGCGTCATGACACGGGTTCACATCCAGAAAACGCGGAACGGCTTCGATGCGTCATGGAGAGACTGTCCGAAGATCCCATTTTCAATGAGTTGATACTGGTCAAACCGAGAAAAGCGCCCATCGAATGCGTCGAGTACGTTCATCCGATTGAATATATTCGGACTATTGACCAGACCTGCCGAAAGGGGGCGAGATATCTCGATATGGACACTGTTATTTCTCCCCATTCCTATTGGGTCGCTCTCTTAGCAGCCGGAGGTGTGATCACTGCGGTCGATGCCATTATGAACGGCAGGGCCGATAACGCCATGGCTCTGGTGAGACCACCCGGTCACCACGCGGAGCCTGAGCGAGCCATGGGATTTTGTCTGTTTAATAATGTGGCCATCGGGGCCCGATACGCTCAGAAGCGATACGATTTAGACAGGGTCGCCATCATCGATTGGGACGTGCACCACGGGAACGGCACACAGCGCATTTTTTACAGCGACCCTTCTGTTCTGTACATCTCGCTCCATCAGTATCCTCATTATCCTGGCACGGGTTCGCGGGGAGAGGAAGGGGTAGGCGAGGGCTGCGGTTTTACCCTCAATTTCCCCCTCTCGGCCGGAAGTGGTGATAACGAGTACATGGCCATCTTTCAAGAGCATATCCTTCCAAAGCTTGAGACCTTCCGACCCAATATACTCTTTATATCTGCTGGCTTTGACGGCCACAAAGATGATCCCCTGGCAGGAATGAATCTGACGAATGAGGGCTACGCAATTATGACGGACACCCTTGTCCGCTTCTCGGAAAACCATTGTGAGAAAAGAATCGTCTCTGTCTTAGAAGGGGGGTATAACCTTGGAACATTGCCGGGAACGGTCTTGTTTCACATCCGAAAACTATCAGGTTTTCAATAAGTTGGCAATATTCTACCGTGAATAGGGCTTGATTTTTCAAGTGGAAGTTCATATATTTAATTTTTTCTGAGGGACAGGGACAGCAAAACGTAATATTCTCCGTATAACCTATGACACCTTAATGAGAAAGGAGAGAAGATGGATACATCTCTGTTTCAGAAAATAGGAGATCGTATAGAGGGCTATAAAGATGAAATGATCCATATGGAAACGGAACTGACAGCCATTCCTGCCTTGAGCCCGGAGAACGAAGGCGAGGGGGAATTGGAAAAGTCGAAATACATAAAGAAGGTTCTTGACGAGTTACAGGTCGACGAGCTTCTCGAGATGAATGCCCCGGACGACCGTGTATCCTGCGGGTACCGGCCGAATCTCGGGGTACGCTTTAAGGGCAAAAGCAGCGAGAGGACTGTCTGGGTTATGTCCCATATGGACATTGTCCCCCCGGGTGAGTTATCGTTGTGGGAGAGTGATCCCTACAAGGTGAAAGTTGAGGGGAATAAAATATACGGCCGCGGAGTGGAGGATAATCAGCAGGGCCTTGTTGCCTCAATTTTTGCTGTGAAAGCGTTGCAGGATGAAGGGATTCAGCCCGAGCACGATGTCGGACTGGTTATTGTGGCCGACGAGGAGACCGGGAGCAAGTTCGGCATTCAGTATGTTCTTCAAAACCACAAGGACATTTTTAAAACTCAGGATCTCATCGTCGTACCTGATGCGGGGAATCCTGAAGGGACCATGATCGAGGTCGCTGAAAAGAGCATTCTCTGGCTCAGGTTTGAGACCAAGGGGAAGCAGTGCCACGGATCGACTCCGGAAAAGGGCATCAATGCCTTCAAGGCGGCGAGCCATTTGGTCGTCAAGCTCAACGAACTCTATAAAATTTTCGATGCCAGTGACCCTCTCTTCGATCCGCCGATCAGTACCTTCGAGCCGACGAAGAAGGAAGCGAACGTGCCGAATGTGAATACCATCCCAGGCGACGATGTCTTCTTCTTCGACTCCCGAATTTTACCCAAGTACAATGTCGATGAGATTGAAGCGAAGGTGCAGGAGATGGTCCAGGAGGTCCAGAAAGAGTTCGGGGTAGCCATTACTATAAGCTCGCCGCAGCGGGAGTCGGCGGCACCGCCCACACCGGCCGATGCCCCGGTGGTTGCTTCGCTGAAGGCGGCCATCAAAGATGTCTATGGTCGTGAGGCAAAAGCGATGGGGATCGGCGGCGGCACGGTGGCGGCCTATTTCCGGCACGCCGGCTTCAACGCCGCCGTGTGGTCCACCTTGGACGAGCTGGCCCACCAGCCCAATGAGTATTGTGTCATCGACAACCTTATTGGCGACACAAAAGTCTTCGCCCATATGATGCTGCAGACGTAAGCCATCCTATCGATAAACAACAGAAAGCTGTCGGAACACATATGTCCCGGCAGCTTTTTTGGGACCTGGGACGTTGTCCGTATTGAAGGAATACACTGATCAAGAGCTTCCGATATGTATTTCCGATGATATGATCTGATTTCGCCAATGGATCATATAGAATTTCAAAGATAGACTGTCGTGTTGAAAATCGAACATGGTTATTAGATATCCCCAAAAATCGCAGAAGTTAAATAACCGTCTTTCATTATCGTCTTTTCGGAAATCTTTTCCCATCACTGATGTACCGTAGTACTCCCCAAGTCCTCAATTTAAAATCGCACCACATCATCCAATATTTTGGTGTGCTAACCGGAAACGAGAGATTCAACAAATACGATGTCGTTGGAACTGCTGTGGCCGACAAATGTCACCGCTTCCAGGAGTTGAAAAGTTGCCCCTCTTCTGAGGCTTTCGAACCACGACCTGTTTAGCCCATGAATCCTTACTTTCTGCGAGCTGGGACTGGCATTGTGTGCAATATATACGTTGAAATCAATTTGGGTGGCCGCAATTGAGACAGAGAATCATCTATTCATACGCAATGTCTTCTTAAATTTTTCCGCCTCTTCTCGACGACTCAAAGGAAGGCTCCGCCGACTGTCGGGTCAAATTGTATCCCGGCTTTTCCCTTGAATTCCTCGATGGCTGCAGAAGGAGTATGTTTTGCGATAGGGGCGATCGCATGTCATGGCATCGAAAGCATCCTCGACAGTGATGATCCGGGCTCCGTTTGGTATCTCCAATCCTTCCAATTCTTTTGAATATCCCTCCCCGTCAAAAGCCTCGTGATGGTGCACAGCAAAGGGAAGAATCTCCGAGACCAGCTCAATGGGCTCTATGATATTGGCTCCCATGAGCGGATGATCTCCGACAGTTCCCCGTTCGACTTTATTGAGCTTTCCAAGTCTGCGCAGTATTTTTTCGTCAATCCCTATCTGCCCAACATCAGGCAGGAGGGCTGTCTAACGAAGGAATTCGAACTGCTTGTCGGATAGCTTCAGCTCAATACCTATGGCTTTCGCACATCCATTCACTCTGGCCGAATGACCACAGGTCTATGGATCTTTGGCCACGATGGCGGCAAGTATCTTCAGAATATCAAGAAAAAGCTATTGATATTTCAGTATTCTCTCACGCAGTTCTGCATAGATGATATCGCGTTCCGTCTCGCAACTCGGAACGGTCGTCTGCAATTGCCCGTATGTTTCTCCAATTTCTCCAGGAGCCGCTCGTTTTCATTCTTAAGCTTTTGAAGTTCATGCATCATTGGAGACCTTATGCCTGAATGATTTCGGTCCTCTCTAAATTATGGTTGTATCGAATAACGCAATTCCCTCCCGTTTTTTTTGCCACGTACAATGCCTTATCGGCATGTTCCACTAACTTTACCTTCGACTGAGCATCTTCAGGATAAATAGCGACACCAACGCTCACTGTCAGTCTCCCTCCTGAGATCCCACCCTGCCCCTCAAAAGGGTATTTGTGTACAAGTTTCCGAATTCGTTCAGCCTGATGCTCCGCATCGTCGGCATCGGTTTCAGGCAGAAGGATGCAAAATTCATCCCCCCCATATCTGGCGACGAAATCAATCTCTCTGACGTTCGTTTCAAGCAATTGAGCCAGCACTTTCAGGATGTTGTCACCGGGAATATGTCCGAAGGTATCGTTGTATTCCTTGAAATGGTCAATGTCCATCATGATGAAGGCCAGGGGTCGTTTAAACCTGTTGGAGCGCTTCATCTCTTCACTCAATTTCCGGTTCAAATGCCTTCGATTGGACAATTTTGTCAGATCATCTAACGTTGACAGTTCCTCAAGTTTCTTGTTTGATACCTTCAGTTCGGCTTCGGTGCGCCTCACTTTGTCGATCAGCTTTCCCAACCCCACATTCTCTTTTTGAACCGCGCCCAAAAGGCGCAGTGTCTTCAGGTGTTGTCTTCCGGCAATTTTGAGCTCATGCCGCAATGAGTCGCTTGTTTTTCTCAACTCGCCACCTAAGCTCTCACGACACGATACGTCTCTGTCTATTATGGTCAGGCCGGTCACATAGCCCTCGGCGTCAGTCAAAGGAAAGCATGTTGTCAGAACCAGGTGTCTCCTGCCATCTTTCCCGATGCGAGATGATTTCGTTTCTATCGAACCTCCTTCCTCAGCAAGCCTCTTTGAGAGACCTTTTGATCTGCCCCGGTGCTCAGGCGGATCTAAGAGATCATCCATATTGTTGCCTATAACCTCTTCTTTTCGATAACCATAGAGACTTTCGGCACCAGCGTTCCAGCTCTTGATCGTACCATCCATATTTACGGTAAAGATAGCGTCTTTCGTATATTCAGTCAAATTCGCCAAAAAGTTTCGTGTTATTCTGGTCTCCCTCTCTATACTCATTCGTTGCAGGGCTAATCCCACAATACTCGCAAAGACTTCCAACGTCTCGATGTTTCTGAGAGTCGGTTCATTCTTGTCCGGAGGATAGCTTACGGCGAACACACCGATCATAGTATCTCGGTCATCCTGAAAGGGAACAATGACACTACCGTGAAAGGCACGACAGTTTTCAACATCTTTACCAGAGACCTCCTCCGGTGCATTTTCTTCAACTCCACTCCTTCCTGTAGGAGATTGAATATAATACGATCTGCTGATCTTTTTACCGCTGCGCATGACGCTCTTCACGGCGCTCAATGAAAACGTTTTTTTCTCCAATTTCCCGAATTTCTGAATCTCGCCTCTGGATACTCTGCACTCCAGTCTCATTTCTGAGCCATGGACGAGACAGACCATAACGCTTTCATAACCGAAGCCGTCCTTCATGGCTCTTGCCATTTCTTTCAAAAGATCTTCTCTCTTCCGAAATGTCATAAATTCTGAGATTAGTCGGTGAAGAATAGACAACAGCTCCGCTTCTTGCGACGATGACGTCGTCCCAGACGTGGGATTCGGCGAGAGATCATGTCCAATCGAGGGCATCTTGAGGCTATCTTCCTCGACCTTTCTCTTGCGGTCTATAGAGGGGTATCGGTTATGCATGCTTTGAGAATAATTTAGCTCAGAATCAATTGTGCATTCATCTCTTTTTCACCTGAGTCTAATCCCTTTCCAGTTGGGTAATCCTTTGACGAATCTCTTTGGCATCCTCCCTTGCACACAGGCTACGGAACGGATGTTCGGCCTGCAGCCTGATGTTTGATCCGGAGGTTGTTTCAGTTATTCGATTCATAATATGTTGTTTTCCTGCTTGTGTGTGTCCTTGCACCTCTGTAACAAGCAATCCAGGCTATACGTGCAATAAGCCCTTTTCGATATAAAAAGGCCTTTTGCACTACATCCATTATCATTCTTGAAATATTTTAGAATCGTATCCTCATGATTGTTTTTGCTCTAAGATAGTGAGTTCTTTTTGAACTTTGGCCAGATCTTCCTTCGCTTCCAAAGCGCTGAATCCTTCAAAGGCAGATTGAAACATGTTCACAGCCTCTTCGGTATCGCCCTTTCTCTTGTACATGAGCCCCATTTTGTAGCGGGTTTCCGCCAGACTGAGGGGGCTTTCGTATTTTTCGTTCAGCTTGAGACTTTCTTTAAAAAATTTCTCGGCTGCAGACCACTCCTCTTTCTGTGTGAAAATAATGCCGAGTATTTTCGTCACTTCGCCCAGACCCAAAAAGTCATCAAGACTGCAACAGAGTCTGTATGCTCGAGCGCAGTAGTTTGCAGCCATGGTATAATCTGACAGCTCCAGATAGAGCTCCGCTCGGTTCAGATAGATGATGGCCATCAAGGCGAAATCGCCGATTTTTCTTGAAATCTTGAGACTTTCCTCGTAGCACTCGGAAGCTCTTGTCAAATCCTTTTTATCGCCATACACCATTCCCAGGTTGTTGTATGTCTGGGCAAGGCCGCGCATATCTCCCAAACTCTGATACCCCAAAATACACTCATGATACTGTTTAATGGCTTTGTCGAACTCCCCTTGGATGGTATAGATGATTCCCAGGTTGTTGTGAATATGAGTTACCATATGTGTGTAGTCCAACGATTTGGCTATATTCAGGGCCTGTGAATAGTAATTTGTAGCCTGCTGGAAATTTCCTCTTTCGTAAGAGACGATACCCATACCGGACAGCACATCGGACAGGCCCTTTTGATCTCCGATCTTCTCAAGAATTGTGCGCCCCCGCTTATAGAATTCGAGAGAGGCGTCCCATTTGTTCAACCGGCAATGAATTTCACCCATCTCCTTGAGCGTCTGCGCCTGAATTTTCACCTCCACCAATTTTTCACTGAGATCGAGAGCGACCTCATAATCCTCCAGCGCCCGCTCGTAATGGCCGTGCTTTTGGTAAATTTTCCCGATGTTGTATGTGAGATAGAGCTGTTCCCTTTCACCCAGGAGGGGTCCCGTTCCGCTTTTCACAGCTTTCAATGCTAAGTCGATGAACTTGACGGCCTGCTCCATCGACTCCTCATCCATGGCAAATCGATCGAGCGCGTTTTCCACCCTCACAGCTGACGATAAAACTCCGGCCAGGGACAAAGCCTCCCTGATACTTTCCGAGTTCTCGCTCCCGGGATTCCTGTCGTATTCGTCCAAGAGTTCTTCCAGCTTATCGATCAGAGGCTCTGTTTTGTTACTGTCAGCAATCATCTCGGTTTATTGTCACGGACACAATTTACCCGCCAAACATGATGGCGCATCGCATTTCAATTCACGACTTATAGCTATGGCGCACCGGCAGAAATGGTTTGTGAATAGGCGAGCGTAAATACTCCATTTCCCAGGTCTCCTCGTATCTCCGCATCGAGACGGCCCCACAGTCCGGCATCCTCATGGTAATATTAAACGCCGTCGCTCCCCGTATCGTCAATATCCGATAATTCACCAATGAAGAGGGACCGGTTTGAAAATATGAGGGATCCCCATTGGTCTTGGCTGTACCCGAAAGAGCAACTGCGTCTTTTGAATTCTCAGGCCGCACAGGCAGTTCATTGGGCTAAAATCCACATGGCAATCTTAACAATACTGTTACTCATTATTTTCTTCTCTTTCCCTTTTGTTCCTCGTGCTTTTCCTTGTTTCTCTATCTACGATGTTATTGACTCAATCTCTTTCCGAGCCCTGGCCACGTCCTCCTTTGCCCCCAAATTGCCGAAGCCCTCTATGGCATTCCTCAAGCTTTTCAAGGCTTCGTTCGTCTCTCCCTTTTTGGTGTACATCAATCCGAGTTCGAAATGGGTTTCAGCCACATTCAAGGGATTCTCATACTTCGTACTTAACTTCAAACTCTCCTCAAAGAATCCCTGGGCAATGGCCCATTCCCTTTTGTGAGTGAAGATGACGCCCAAGATTTTGGTTGCTTCCGCCAGGCCCAGGTTGTCATCCAAGCGGCTGCAGAGTTTATAAGCCCGTCTGCAGTAGTTGGTCGCCATACTGAAATCTGAGAAGTCCAAGTACAGTTCGGCTCTGTTCAAAAAGGTGATCGCCATAAGTGTGAAGTCGCCGCTCTCTCTGGCAATTTTGATGCTGTTCTCATAGCACGCTGACGCATTGACCAGATCCTTTTTGTCTCCGTATACCATCCCCAGGTTGTTGTACGTCTGGGCCAATCCTCGTTGATCTCCGGCAGTCTGATAGCCGGCAACGCACTCCTGATAGTGGGTGATGGCCTTGTCGAAATCCCCCTGAACACAGCACAGAATACCCAGGTTGTTCTGTGCATCAGCAATAATCTGGGCAAGGTTTCCACCCTGAGCCGTCTCCAGCGACTGCATGAATTGTTCGCTGGCTTTTTCGAACTCTCCTCGTTCCAAAAAGACGGCGCCCATATCGGAGAGGACTTCCGAGATACCCTTCTTATCTTTAACTTCCTCAAAAAGCTTAAGACTTTCATCATACTTCTGGAGGGCCTGTTCCCACTTGTTTCTCCTGAAGTGTATTTGGCCTATTCCCTTCAAAGCCAGGGCCCTGACTTTTAATGCCTGAACCAACGTACCATCACCATCGTTCAACAGCTCGCTCAGTTTCAAAGCACTTTCATAATGCTCCAAAGCCCGTGTGAAATCCCCGTGAGTTTGATAGGCTCTCCCGATATTGTAAATATCCTGGGCGAAAATAAGTCGCTCCCGCTGACCTATTCGCTGATCCCCCTGAACCTTTATAACCTGAAGAGCGAGATCGACGTACTTGATAGCCTGTTCTATCGACTCCTCCCACATGGCCGACTGGTTGGGGGCATTCTCGACCCGCACTGCAGACGATACTTCTCCGATCAGCGCCAGAGCCTCCTCAACCCATTCCGGATATTCCCTCTTCTTTTTCCTTTCGTAATCGCCCACTATCTCCCGCAGTCTGTCTATCAGAGGCTCAATTTTCCCGGTGTCAGCTCGCATTGATTCAATCTCCTAAAATTTATTACCTGCTGATAGCCTATGTATTGCAGGCAAAATTAGGGAAGCTCCTTGTTGAGTACCAGGAGAAGTGATCCGAATCTGCCTCAACCTTGATGGGTTCACCACAATCATCCGCACCAATCTGGGCACCGATCCATTCCCAAAGACCGATTTCTTCATTGAAACAGTAGCAACCAAGATCCCCTTGCCCCTCCGCATTCGATATATCGAGATCCGTTACTTTATGAGTAAGTGCCAGGCTTTTTTCGAACACATTTCCATGGGATCCAAAAGCGAGATCCCCATCCGACATCATACTGTCACAGCCGAGATTCATGCCCTTCAGAACGTCTGTTGAAACAGCGTCCGGAGGACTCCTTGGTCTCGATTTGATGCAAACTTCATTGTCGTTAGCTGAAGGTTGATAACGGTCTTTGAGTTTGAGCTCTCCGCCAGCCTCTCGACCGATGAACACCTCAACGCGTGTTTCGTCTGCTGCAATGACTGGAGTTCCTTTTCATTCACTCTGCAGCTCAATAAATTTGAGGGCTGTGGCCGGTACACCGCGGCTCCCCTCCGGTTCAACCATTATCGAATTGAGAGAGGGAGGCGAACCGTTTTCAGAGGCCTCTCCAAAACTTGCGGATAAATCGCCTATAAAAGCCTCAAACTCTAACATCGCAACGAATTTCTTTGAAGAGGGGAAATTACTTTTCTTCGTTCAACCATGCTCCTTTTCCCTCCGAAAATTGTCTGCAACGGTTTTGGGGTTCATTCTCTCTCCGCCAACCCAGGGGTTGCAAGAAAAAACCGGACCACCGAAGAAGTGCGCGCTTCGGCAGCCCGGCTATCATAATCGGTTGGTACTCGAACCGATTTTAGACCCGTAGCTTTGTGTCTCCCGGTTTCCCGGGGTTTACCCTTTTCGAACGCTCTTCCCGAAGAACTGCCCCAGGAAGTATTTCTCAAGTATGCGAAAACCATGCCGAATCGGTGAAAAGGAATCAAAGTTTTCACCTCAAAACGGTTAGAGAGAGAACCTTCGATCCTGTCGAGCGAGGGGCGAACAATGGTAACAAATTATTTTGGAACGAATTTCCAAGAATAAGTGACGGAACTTGTGAGGCCGGAGGATACATGCATCCCCCAAAAAAATAGGAAGGAGTGCCGTGTTAAAATGCGGTTGTTTGAATAGAGACGAAAGAGCTTTTGGGGAATATTCCTAATACTGGGGAGTATTACTCAGTTCTTCGACGGGTTCTGTGCTGTTTGATGTGGTTTTATCGAGTCCGTAGCGCTTCATACGGTAGCGGAGTCGATCGCGAGTGATTCGAAGGAATCGCGCGGCTTCACTCACATTCCAGTGACACATGTTCAATGTCTCTTCGATCAATTTTCGCTCCACATCGGCCAAGGGTAGTCCCCAGGGCGGAATATTGAAAGTAACATCGCCCCACGGACTGATCTCCATTGGGGGTCGTGGCACTTGCGAGCGTCGATCTTTGATCCGGCGGTCGATGTCGAAATTTTGTGGCTTCAGCAACTTTTCGCCGGCCAAAAAGACACCTTTTTCAATCGCGTTTTTCAGTTCTCTCACATTCCCCGGCCACGAATAGCTCCTCAGGAGGCCTTTCGCCCCTTTTGAGAAACCTTCTATATCCCTTTCATACTCTGAATTAAACTGATCCAGAAAATGGTCCGCGAGGAGGAGTACGTCCTCTCCTCGTTCTCTCAGAGGGGGAAGATGCAAGCTGATAACATTTAAACGATAATACAAATCCTCCCGAAACGTGCCCTCGTTGACCGCTTTCTCCAAATCGATATTGGTTGCAGCCAGGATCCTCACTGTGACTCGTATCTCCTCGGAGCCGCCTATCCGCATGAATCTCTTTTCCTCTATGGCCCTCAATATTTTTGATTGAAGCTTGAGACTCATCGTGCCAATTTCATCCATGAAAAGAATACCGCCATGCGCCAACTCAAAGAGCCCGTTCTTTTGAATCTTGGCGTCCGTAAAAGCTCCCCGTTCGTAGCCGAAGAGTTCTGCTTCCAGTAAATTCTCGGGAATTGTCGAGCAGTTGACGTCGACAAAAGGCTGCTCAGGACGGCCGTACTTGTGAATCAGTCTGGCTATCAGTTCTTTACCAGTACCGCTTTCTCCCCGGATCAGGACCGTCATTTTTGAATTCCGGGCGGCCTTTTTGGCCGTCTCAATGATTTCCAGGAGCCTTTTGTCTTCTCCGACGATATTTATCTCGTGATCCATTACTTATCCAGTTCCATACATTCTTCTGATCCTCGGGAATCCGAATCCTTACTATGTGCAGCATGTGAAAAGTTGACACCCGTTCGGACGTTTCTAGAGTTTTCGAAATGGTATTTCAAAGCAATGTCAAAGTCAATCCACAGTTTCACCAGAAACGAGAGACAGAGATGTTGAGTCACTCAACTTGTCCGCACGCTTCCCCGTTCAAGTTAGAGCATTGCGAGTATCAATATTCTTGAGTGACATTGAACGTCAATGTCTAAAATACGACAGTCTAAGAAGCGAAATCCGTACCATCACAAAACAGACCCCTCTCACATTATATAATTCATTAAAATACAATAAATAATTCGTACAGAGAGATACCTCGGAATCGAGGTATACAAAATGTCGAATAGCCAAAGGCGGGTTATTCAGCCCATTTCTTCGAAGGCTTCCTGTTGAACAGGTAGAAAGGTCGTTGCAAAACGAAAAGAATGGTTACCCTGTAAAAGACTTACTGGTTCAAGGAATTGATCGGACTCTGATTTGAACTCTCGATTCCATAATTGAAAGACCAAGAAATTTTAAGGTTCACAGCTATCTGTCCCCAGAATAACGTTCACGATGTTGATGAGGTCAAAGAGGTCGATTACGGCATCGGCGTTGCAATCGGCAGCCCAGAGAGAATCACCCGTCAGGATCTCTGTTCCCAAAATATGATTGACAATTTCCAACAGATCAAAAAGATCGATACTGTCATCACCGTTGACATCGCCCCTGGCTTGCTGAGACTGGCATTCGCCCTCGTAATCTACATTGACTCCGACGGCAGCAGCTTCGCAGGCGTTGGAGTATGTTCTCCCGTTGCAGCCGCACACAGGATCCCAGACATTCGGGCACCCCTGGGGTCTTGGCTCACAGACTCCCTGACCGGAGCAGTCGCCCGTTTCTTTTTCGCAATAGTTCCCTGATGGGCAGTCGCCAATCGTTGAGCAGGCAATGGCGCATTCACCGATGTAGTCTATATTCACACCGGAGAGGGCCGCCTCACACTCGTTTGAGTAGGTCCTGCCGTCACAGCCGCAGACAGGATCCCATAGCGGAGGGCACAGGGTTGGTTTCGGTTGGCACCTTCCGTTGCCAGTGCAATTCCCCGTCACCTTTTCGCAGTATTCCTCAGGTGAACAATCATTATTTTTAGAACACGAAACTGAGCACTCACCCTCATAGGCTATGTTCATTCCCAACATTGCCGCGATACAAGCGTTGATGTAAGTTCTTCCGTCGCAGCCGCAGACAGGATCATGTAGTATCGGGCAGACGGTCGGCTTCAGATTGCACGTTCCCTGACCGTTACAATCGCCCACTGCCTTTGAGCAGTATTCTCCCAAGTCACACTCTCGGTTGCCTCTGCAGTAAAAGAGCCCGCATTCACCCTCAAATTCAACGTTCACTCCAGCCATGGCGGCGAGACACTCGTTCGAGTACGTGATGCCATCGCAGCCGCAGACGGGATCCACGATGTCAGGACATACTCCCGGCATGGGTTGACACGATCCCTGACCCTCGCAATCTCCTGTCGCCTTGGCACAATATTCATCTTGGCCGCAGTCGACGTTGAGCGAACAAGATGCCGCAGCGCATTCACCGTCATAGTCCACATTCTCCCCGGCGAGGGCGGCATAGCAGGCATTGCTGTATGTTACTCCATCACAGCCGCAGACAGGATCCCAAACAGGTAAACATGACGCCGGTATGTCGGCGCACGCGCCTGTCTCATCGCAGTTGCCTGTTGTCTTTGTGCAATACTCCCCTCCTTGACAGTCATTGTTGTCGATGCAGCCCTCGGAGCACTCTCCTTCGTAGTCGACACTCATTCCGGCCTGGGCGGCAAAGCAGTAATTTGTATAGGTCTCGCCGTCACATCCGCATACAGGGTCCCAGATATCCTGACATGTGTTCGGTTTCGTTGCACAAGTTCCCAAATCATCACAGCCTCCGGTCTCCTTCATGCAGTATTCTGCAGGGCCGCAGTCGGTATTTTTCGAACAATCGGTGGCATTTCCGGTGTTCTCACCGGCGTTTCCGGTGCCCAGGGTGCTCACTCTTGGAACCGTGATACTGAAACCCACGATACACAGCACGATCAGAACTGAAGGTAACATATAGCGCACCATCGTCTTTTCCCCTTGTTTCTCAGAACATCACAAAAAGATCAACTCGAACCGGACTTGAAATCTACTTGAGGAACATCATCTTTTTCTTCGCGGTGAATTCTCCGGCCTGCAAGCGATAAAAGTAGACTCCGCTGGAGACGTCGTCTCCTTCCTCGTCCATTCCGTCCCAGGTTACAGTATGGTAGCCGGGCTCTTTGACACCGTCCACCAATGTCCTCACCCTCTGCCCGAGAAGGTTGTAAACATTCAGGGTGACGTGGGAGGGGGATTGATCACTGACCACTGAATACTCGATAGTGGTTGTCGGATTGAAGGGATTGGGATAATTCTGAGCGAGACCGAACGCAACCGGAGCCGTTGAATCCTCCTTGAGCAGAGCCATAAACTTGGCGAAGTGTTCATCTGAGAAGTGAGGTTTCAGCGACTCGAGGTATTCCAGCACTTCGGGAGTAAGGGCTGCCCTTTGCGCACCGGGTTGGCACACCCCCATCCCCAAAACGACGTTCACAATACCGATGCCATCCACGATATCAATGCTCCCATTTCCAGTGCAATCGGCCCCCCAAATGTGAGAGGGGACGGGTTCGACAAGACCCAGGATGATATTGACAACTCGTATGACATCCAAAATATCCACACTCCCATCCTCCGTCGCATCTCCTCGAACCGGCACGATTCGAAGCCAATCGATAATGTTCTCCATGATATGTGCCCGTGTCTCCTCGGAGTCATGTACGGGATCGATGATAGATTCGAAACCAAAAGGTAAAAAGACCAGACGGTGCTCACCACTGTACTTAATTCCTGCCGCTCTCCCGGAAGGCTCGTACGTAAAGAGAGCGCTGGCTTCAGGCATGGGAGCGATAGCGTCCGGGGAGAGTTGAATATCAGCACATTCATCCCCGGCAATGGTCACAAAATTGATATTACCGCTGATGGGATCACCTCCAATGCCGTAGATGATACCCTCATCGCTGTTATCGGCCATCCATTCAGCGTGCAGATACTCATTTAAAAATGAGGAGGATTGGATTTCAGTGGCAACATTCTGGCCGGAGATAAAAAGCTTTCCACCGCCATCCAAAAATGCGGCCAAATGTGTCTGGTCCTCCATTGAGAGGGTCTGTTGTGTGAAGCCGGTGGACCAGATGACGATCTCATACGTCTCGAGCCAGTCTGAATCGCATGGACCGGCGCTCTCGTAATCCCAATGGTCAAAGATCTGTTCAAGGCTGTCTAAGGCTGCCCGATAGTATCCTTCAACTTCATGTTTCGACTCATTCGCGGTGGTATCGTAATCGTCATCAACCAAAAGAATATCAGGCTGCCCGATAGTCACTCTCAAGGATAGCTGCGTTATTTCTCCTCCAACATCTGACCAAATATCCAGGGTAAAGTAGGCGTAATGGACATCGGCCGCCTCATCCACAGAAAAAGAGAAAGGTGCGGCACTGTTGTCGCCTGACGAATCGAAAGGAATATTACTGAAGGAGGTTTCGTCAACGAGAAAATGTATGCTCTGATCCAGCGTGGAGAGTTTTCCCGAAACGCTCGTTGCATCTGCCCCGTAGTTTAACACACTTATTACCACATCCACTGTTTCTCCCGGATCGGGTTTCCCGTTGTCGTTCCCATCCGCGTCAACAACCTGGGTATCGTCATAGATGAAGAGGGGGTTTTTGGTAAAGACCTCCAAGTCCGCTATCATAATCGACTGCGAATCGCTGATATTCATCACCGCCACTTGAGAGAGATCGCCACTGTTGATCCGCGAGTTCGGATTTGTGAAGAGGCTGAACATTCGATTCCCCGATGAACCGGGATACGAATCGCCGTCATCACCGCGGCCATTTCCCCTGTCCATATCGTTGCAGCCATCGGCCGACTCCAGATCCACCAGTTTGTGGTCCTCGTCATCGTTCTGCGTCGTGACGGTGTTATCGACGTGCCAGATGAGCAAACCTGTATTATAGAGATTGACATCAAACCCGACATTCTGGCGGTTTTCCACCAGAAAATATTCATCCCCAGGGGCACCTTCGGTCCACAATTTGTAGACTTCGGGAAACTCCTCGACCTGAGCTATCGGCTGCGCGGGAAGGTTATCCGTCACCACGATAGGAGTCACCCAGCCTAACCGCTCTTTTGACCAAGCGCAGAAATGGACAGGCAGCTCAGGCGATTGGCCGTCGCCGCCCCAGCTCCCAGAGCCCATCATGGCCCAGTTGCCGACGCCTTCTGAGCTGTCGTCCCGGTCGTAGAGATCCGGCAGGCCGAGCACATGACCGTACTCATGGCAGAAGACTCCGATAGTAATAAGACTCCCCTCCTCATCCTCCTCCGGCTCCATGGCGTATGAATATGCGCGCACTCCATCGTCGGTCACATAGCCATCGCCTGTTCCGTCTTCATTCTCCGGTATTCTCCATTTGTGCGACCAGATATCGAGGGAATCGCCTGTCTCCTCTCCGCCGGGTCCCGCGTGGACGATAAAGAGGGCGTCGACGAACCCATCGCCGTCCTCGTCGAACTGGGAAAAATCGACGAAGGGGTCGGCCGCCACGACCGCATCGTAGGCCAGCCTTCGCCGGTTCTGCGGCCACTCCCCACGGCCAAACCCATCACCGGCATAGTATTCATTGGTCTGGGGCAGTAAAATCCAATTCGTGACCACACCGCTGATGAAGAACTGCCCGTAGGAGACCTCCTGATAATAGTCGTACATACTGCCCGTGGGGACAGCTCCTGTTGAATCGAATAACAGTGTCTCATACGCTGAGGGAGGATGCTGCCCCCTGTTCGCTCTGTTGTCTGTAAATTCAACCAGCAGGACGATGGCCTTCCTGCTGCCTGTCACCGGGGCCCTGAGAGGCTCGGGCTCATCCACGCCGGCCTGCGAATGCCGCAGAAAAGCCCCTATCTTTCTGCTGGACTCATTCTTGCTGAGGAGTCCCGGTTTGGCCGAGACAGCCAAAAGCGAGTTGGTCGAAACAAAGACCAGAAAGAGTAAACACCAAACGATCCCTTTTGCCCTTCTCATGTTACTCCTCCCATTGTTGAAAGGTGGTAGCTTCCTTACGGAAGCCTTCGGGTCTCAAAGCAAAAAAGCTGCAGAGAAGATGTACTCTCATACTGCCGTGTAATATCAGTTGTTATTTTTCCGGTGTCAAGGTTTAAATGAGTATACTGGCGTATAATATAATAAAAAGGTTGGGTTCTCAAAAGCATATTGTTTGGAGCGTTAAGCTGTTCACTGTCATGTGAACTGAAATTGTTTCTGTGTGAATAAGGTGATGCAGGTGTCCACGACTTCAGGATCGTACAGAGCACCCTTTTTTTGGAAAATTTCCTCCAAAGCTTTGTCTAAACCGTGGGCGGGTCGATAGGGGCGATGGGAGGACATGGCCTCAACAACATCGGCTACGGCCAGGATTCTCGCTTCCGCGAGAATGTCATCGCCTTTCAGTCCCTCGGGATAGCCGGAGCCGTCAATTCTTTCATGATGCTGTAATACAATTTGCGCGACCGGCCATGGGAAATTAATCTCCTTCAATATGTCGTAACCGGCCTGGGGGTGTCCCTTGATGAACCCCATTAAGATGTCATGGCCGGCTTGTGGATGCGTCCTCACGTGAATGACTTCGGTATCATTGAGGAGACCTGGCTTGTTCAGGATTTCGGCGGGTACCAAGATCTTGCCCAGATCATGGAGCGAACCGGCCACGTGGAGCCCCTCGATCTGGTCATCTGAGAGGTTCATCTCTACCGCAATGGCGCAGGCCAGTTGAGCCACACGCTCTTGATGGCCGGCCGTATAGGGATCCCTCATCTCAACCGTGATGGCCAGGGCGCTGACTGTCCCGTTTAACGTCCGTCGCACTTTTTGCAAGCTTTGCCTGAGTTCCTCTTCCGTCTGTCTGCGCCCGGATTCGGCCTTTTCGAAATCGGAGATTCTCTGGCGCATTACGGCCAGTTCGTTTAAAAGTTGTTCTTTCGTCTTATACCTGTTTTTCATATCACGTCCTCCGGACATGTTGTGACAACCTTGAGTATTCGTTCATTGTTCCATCGTCATGAGAGGTTGAATTCAGCCACCAAGAAGGTGTGATCCGAAGGTTTTTCGGCCCTGCGCGCACCGATGTCGATCCAGGCACCGGTAGACTTCCTGGCCAGGGGTTCCGTCGCCCAGATGTGATCGACGCGCCAACCCAATCTTCGTTCGAGAGCACCACGGACCCGATAATCCCAGAACGTGTACTGGCCAGGCTCATTGGGATGATGCTTTCGAAAGATATCGACAAATCCCCATGCCCGAACCTGCTCCAGGGCCGTTCGCGCCTTCGGATGAAAGTCCACGTGATCTTTCAATCGTTTCGGATCGTGAACGTCGATGGGCTCAGGGGCAACATTGAAATCACCCATCCATAAGAGCGGTTTGCGGGGGGAGTAATGATTCTCAAAGAGCGCACGAAGGCGGGCCAGCCATTCTAATTTATACTGAAAGTGAGGTGAGTCCGGAGACCGTCCTTGCGGTGTGTAGGTGTTCACCACAGGGACACCTGCGACGACGGCCCGAATGAGGCGCGCCTCGTCCGGCTCAACCTTGTCCTCGAAGCCGCAGACGACGTGTCGAGGTTCCTCGCTGCTGATTAGAGCAACGCCGGCATGAGATTTCTGACCTTTGAATACGACATGGTAGCCTGCATCCGTAAGCGATGCCACTGGGAAATCCGCGTCCTGAACCTTCGTCTCTTGGAGGCAGAGGATGTCGGGTTTCTCCCTGAGAAGCCAGTCGAGCAACAATCCCAGGCGACTTCTGATAGAGTTTGTATTGTATGTTGCTACTTTCAGCATGTTGTCCGTTATCACTCTTCTTTTTTAACCTGATGCTCAGGACTGCAATTTAGTAACTTGGATTGCCAAATCCAACACATAAACTTGTTATCATTGATGGATACAGTTTCTGCGATTGATCCAGGACAGGTCCCACAACTCCGCTGCGCTCCGAATGATAGATTCTGTCAGTTCAGCCGGAGTGGAGGAATCTGTTTGCGGCACCGGCCCTGTAACATCATGGCTTCAGTTGGAATAGCATTTTGAGATCGCCCTGGGATTCCCATCCCATGGCGCAATTCAATGGGGCCTCTGCCACACATGAATTATGGATCATGAAGCTCACGGATTACGCTCCTCGGGTAAGATACCCGAGGTGATCAGAAACATTTCACCACATCTCCTGTCTTATTGAACTGAACACGGTGGTCGAAGGCTTTGAAACTTGCACCTTGACAATTCTATTGAAAAAAAGTAATATATAGGGTCCAGGGGTGACACTATGAATGAAACGACACTATTGATTTTAATTGGATCGGCAGTTTCCATCGGGTTCGTGCACACCATCATCGGCCCCGACCATTATCTTCCCTTCATACTACTGGCGAAGGCGCGCTCGTGGCGATTGGGCAGGATCCTGTGGATCACCTTCGGTTGCGGCGTGGGTCACGTCTTGAGCTCAGTGGTCATCGGTGCCGCTGGCATTGCAGTGGGTGTTGCTGTGGGGCGACTTGAAATTATCGAGGGGGTGAGAGGCAGCCTGGCCTCCTGGCTTCTCATTGGCTTCGGATTGGTCTACGGCGTGTGGGGACTTCGCCGTGGGCTCAAGGGGCGAAAACACGCCCATCCCCATGTTCATACGGACGGATCGATGCACAGTCACTCCCATTCGCATCTGGGCGACCACAGTCATGTTCACGAGGAAAAGGGAACGGTGACGCCCTGGGTTCTGTTCATCATCTTTGTCCTGGGACCCTGCGAGCCACTGATCCCGCTTCTCATGTATCCGGCCGCCCAGGGGAGCTGGTTGAGTGTGGGCTTGGTGACGCTCACTTTTGGACTGGTCACCGTTGGTACGATGATGACGGTTGTCGGGCTCAGTACCTATGGTCTCCTGCACCTGCGTCTGGGATATATGGAGCAATACGTTCATGCCATTGCCGGCGGTATTATTGTCCTGTCCGGATTGTCGATCAAGTTTTTAGGACTTTGAGGCAAGAAAAAACGCCTCTCGCTTCAAAGAGGCAGATCCCATGAGACCGAAAGAAATCGGCAAAGAGTTCAGCCATCATTTTCCCTTTACGGTTTTCAGTACGGCCTTGGGATTGGTTGTCGTCGTCTTCCTGACCGTGTTACTGAAAGCACGAGACGCCCAGGGTTCTCCCGTATACTTCCGACAGCTCTTTCACCTCTTTCATCCGCTGCACATTCTCATGAGCGCGATCGCTACAACGGCCATGATGTGGCGGTTCGACCGGAAGGTAGTCAAAGCAGTCCTCGTCGGCCTCGTCGGATCCTTGGGCATCTGCGGCCTCAGTGATATTTTTCTTCCCTGGCTGGGAGGATTGCTTATTGGCAGTCACATGCATCTGCATGTGTGTATTATCGAACACCCGCACGTTGTCGTTCCTTTTGCCCTCCTGGGTATTGTAACCGGGTTTCTTGTTGCAGACAGGTTCCCCGATCGAACCTCGACCATCTTCTCCCATTCCAGCCACGTCCTCACCAGTACGATGGCCTCTCTCTTCTATTTTGTCTCCTTCGGCTTTCTCTTGAGTGCGGAGAACGCTTTCGTGCTTTTCATCCTCGTGCTCTTGGCCGTCATCATCCCCTGCTGCACGAGCGATATTTTCTTCCCGCTCTTAACCGTGCGGGCGAAAGATCATCACCACTGAGGGACGATACCCCTACTTCACCGTAAAAACAACTTTCCCAGCGCCAAATTTCCGACATCATCAATAGCCCTGATACAACAGGTATAACATGGGTCATCCCGTGACATTGGACATTTTCAATGGAAATCCATAAATTGTCGAAGGATAGATGATGGCCAGACCATTGCGACTCGACTATGAAGGAGCTTTTTACCATGTAACCTCTCGTGGTACTGAACACAAACGGATTTTTTACGCCCGATCCGACTACGGGAAATTCAAAGATTACTTACGATGTGCGCAGGAGCAATCAGGAGCAATTTAGATACATACTTCATTGCCATATATTCATGACCGATCATTACAACTGCGTATTGAAATGCCAAGATCCAATTTACGTCGTGTTACGCACCGTATCAACGGATCTCATAAGAACTATTTGAAAAAAACGTGGGAAGGTCGGGCATTTTTACAGCAGGATAAAAAGGAGCATTTCAAAAAGAGGATGTCTCTGGCCGGAGAAAGTCGCAGACAGCTCTTGGATTTGATGATGTGATTACTGCTCTTTGTATCGATTTCAATATGACCCGTGGGGCGTTGTTTTCCCCCAAGAGGGGTCAGAGGAGCATAGCCATTTATTTATTGAAAATGTATTCTGGGTTGACCAACAGGCAATGAGGACAGTTATTTGGTAGTGTTACCTGTTCTGCTGTAGCCAAGATTTTCCAGAAATTTTTCGATAGATTGGACAAGGACAAACGCTTGAAGAGACAGGTTCAACGGATCACGAAAAAATGTCACATGTTAAGGGCTGACCCCTTTGCCGTTCCTGCGATTGTGTCTCCAAAAGTGTTGTTTACCGTTTGAAAACATCTCTTTCAGGGCCCATATCCTATGAGTATCAGTAAGTTTGCTTGGTCCGACTTCAACCCAATGAAATCAATACAGACCCTGACCGCCGTTGACGTGTATCGTCTCGCCGGTGATGAAGGACGCTTTTGGTGAGACCAGAAACAGTGTCGCGTGAGCGATGTCCTCGGGTTGACCGATGCGTCCCACAGGTATGGGTGCAACTCGCCTTTTTCGATCCTCCTCAGTCTTTATGTCCAGCATATCCGTCTCAACAGATCCCGGAGATATGGCATTCACCGTGATACCGAAGGAGGCCACCTCGAGGGCCACGGCCTTGGTGAAGCCGATAAGGCCCGCTTTCGTCGCTGCGTAGTGACATTCGACCTTTGTGCCGGCGAAACCGCTGAGGGACGACATGTTCACTATCCTGCCCCAACCCCTTTTCTTCATATATGGCAGGACCCCTTTGGTCAACAGGAAAGCGCTGTCGAGATCGACATTGACCACCCTGTCCCAATCCTCAAAGGTCAACTTGTCGATCGTCAAGTGCTGATGGATACCGGCATTGTTGATTAAAATATCGACACCGCCGTAGTGTGACGCAACAAAACTCAAGATCGATTCCACCTGTTCACCCTCGGAGACATCGGCACCGAAGGAAACCGCTTCACCGCCACTTTCAGTGATCTGTCGCACTACCTGCTCGGCCTGCTCCTTGTGCTCGAAGTAATTGACAATCACCTTCGCCCCGGCCCCACCCAGGGCCAGGGCAATTCCTGCCCCAATTCCTCTCGATCCTCCCGTTACCAGAGCAACTTTGCCTGAAAGCTCTTTCTCATTCTCCTTTCGCATAGTTCATCCCTTTAGAAAATACCGACTCCGTCAGGCTACATTCCCTTTCATATCAGACCTGCTGGTACACGATCCTGCCCTACGGAGCGTACCTTTTAAAAAATCCAGTGCCTCCTGTCTGCTCTCTATTCGTCCGGCCAATTGCTCTTCCCTCAACACATCCAAGAGCTCACCAATACGCGGTCCTGGCTTGAGATGAAACGCCTCCATAATCTCGTGGCCGCTCAGGATTGGCTGAAAGATCTGCCGCTCATCTCGAATCTTCCTTAACTGTTCCACTCGATCCAGCAACTTGAAATAATTTGATACCGTCGGTTTCCCCTCCGGAGAGATTGTGGCCATTCCATCCGAAAATATGAGTTTTAGAAGCCGTTGCCCCTGTCCTTCATCTTTCAAAAAGTACTTTTCTATCGTGCTGTTCTTCATGTGCTCAAGATCGCTGCGTATGCCGAGCAGGTGGTTCTTCACAAGCCACCAGACATTATCAGGATCGACATGAAGGGGTTCCTCACTCGGAGGGCTCGAGAGTTTCAGCCTCGTGCACACCGTCCTGGCCAGCCCGGCCCCGACGGCATCGTGTTTGTCGAATCGAATGCGATCGACGCCATCCTTCTCAGGCGTTTTTTTCGTAGAGGGTTTCCCGATATCATGAAACAGGACGGCCATGACCAGCTCCGCGTCGACCGACTCAGCGCCGAATTGCTTTTGAAATTCATCGGATGTCAGGCTCTCTAAAGCCATCCGGGTATGAGACCAGACATCGCCCTCGGCATGATACATCTCCGGCTGGGGACACCCTTTCATCTCCAGTACTTCCGGCATCAAGTGCTCAAAGCCCCCGCTTTGATCGAACAGATCGAAGCTTCGGAGCGGATCGGAGACAAAGGCTTTAAGGAGTTCTTTGGCTATCACTTCAAAAGGGACGAGGCGTTCTTCGGGGCGATTCCCTCGATATTCGTTGATAGAGCGCATGCGGTCTTTGACAGCATCCCACGTCTGCGGATCGATGTCAAAACCGAGCTGACATGAGAATCGAATGGCCCGGAGAAGACGCGAGTAATCCTCACAGAAACGCTCGTGAGGACTCCCGACGGTCCGAAGCCGTTTCTTCTCAATGTCCTCAAGGCCATCGAACGGATCGATCAATCGGGACGCCTTCCAGTCCCAGGCCATGGCGTTTACGGTGAAATCGCGCCGGCCGAGGTCCTCCTCAATGGGCAGGTCCGCGTCACTTTGAATTCTAAAATCGCGATACCCCCCTGGCACTAGGGAATGTTCTTTCCGGGGAAGTGCCACATCAATTTGATTCCTGGGGTCAGTACCTTCCGGCGAAAATTTGAAGATACCGAAGGTCTTTCCCACCAAACTCACCGTTCCTCGGGATGTTAAAAAAGATCTCAAGCGATTGAGGGGCACGCCACCGATGACGACGTCGAGGTCCTTGGACTCCACCCTTCCTAAGGCGGCATCTCGGACCATCCCGCCCACCAAATATACCTCGCTCTCAGGGAATTCTCCAACCAGTTCCTTGATGAAAGCCCCCGCCGGTTCTTGGCTCACCATCTCCTGAAGTCGAGCCAGATTTTCCTGTGTAGAATTCATTGACCGCGAGTGTTATCTTTCCCTCTCGAACCGGCGGCCACACGGTAGAGAAACATTCCCAGGGCAGTGAAGAATATGACGGATATGATCTGACCCACCCACTGCGGGCTCCAGGCTATTTCAAATAACTTCGGAGTTTTTGACATGATGACGGCCAGAACGGCAATAACCACCCCCATCAACCCTTCTCCTGCAATGAATCCTGATCCGAGCAGAATGCCTTGGTCTTTCCCTTTCTCGGTCTTATCTTTGTCCGCACCGTATTTTTTCTCGATGAAATGCCGTATCATACCACCGATGAATACCGGTGTCATGGTATACAGAGGAAGATACATACCGACGGCAAAGGGAAGAGGAGGGACCTTCAGAAAAAGGACGAGGACAGCAAAAACTGCGCCGACCCCGATGAGCTCCCATCGAAGATTGGCATCAAGTACCCCGTCGAGAACCGTTTTCATCAACGTCGCCTGAGGGGCCGGCAGGGCTTCAGTGCCAAAACCGTAGGCCTTGCCCAAATAATAGACGGCCAGGGCAACGAAAAATGCGGAGCCGGTGGCACCGATCACCTCGCTGATCTGCTGCTTCCTGGGCGTAGCGCCGATCAGAAAACCCGCTTTCAGGTCCTGCGAGATATCCCCGGCAATGGAGGCAGCGATGCAGACGATGGTCCCGATGGTGAGGGCCGTTATCTTGCCCGTCAGATCCGTCCAGCCGAGAATCTGAAAAACGATGCCCGTGCCCAGGAGGGTTACGATGGCCATACCTGAGGTCGGGTTGGAGGAGACGCCCACCAACCCCACGATTCTCGACGATACCGTGACGAAACAGAAGGCGAAGATGGCGATGCACAGGGCGCTGCAGAATCTCATGACGAGCCCTGTATCATGACCGATGATGCCCTTCACCCCGGTCACGACCACAATGACCACCGCCACCCCGAGCAGCACCCACTTCATGGACAGATCCCGCTCGGTCCTCAGTCTGCCCGCATCCAGAGCGGCCGCACTGGACCGGAGCTCCCTCAGGCCGATCCGCAATGAAGCGATCATGGTCGGTATGGACCGGGCAACCGTAATGATCCCGGCCGCCGCTACGGCACCGGCCCCAATAATCCGGATATATCCTTCCCAGATCTGTTTGGCTGACAATTCTCCGATCAGGGAGGCTGTCAGCCCTGGATCTCTGGACTGGAGGTACTTTAAGGTGTTCGGCCAGATTTCAGAATCCCCGAACTTCCAGGCAATGAAAGGGATAATAAGGACCCACGAAACGAGGCCCCCGCCAACCATGATGGTTCCGATTCTCCGTCCCAGAATATATCCGACGCCCAGCAGGGCGGGTGTGGCGGAGACACCGACAACGGCTTTCTTGAGCAGGGGCAAGTGCAGCATGATCCTCGACGGCCAGAGATACAGCAGAGAAATCAAGCCCTTATAGAGCATACCGATGCCCATGCCGGCGAAGACGTTCTTCGCCGTGGAACCTCCCTCTGAGGCGGCCACCAGCACCTCGGCCGCGGCCGTCCCCTCGGGATAGGGAAGATGGTGGTGCTCCTTGACGATCAGGAACCCTCTCAGGGGAATCATGAACAGCACCCCGAGGACCCCACCACACATGGCCAACAGCGTGATCTGAAGGAGTGATGGTTCATACCCCCACAGGAACAGGGCCGGTATGGTAAATATGATTCCGGACGCCAGCGAGGAACTCGCCGAGCCCGCTGTCTGCGAAATATTGCATTCCAGGATCGTTGACCGTCCAAACAGCGGTATGAGCACTCGGAGAATAGCGACCGACACAACAGCCAATGGAATCGCCGTGCTGATGGTCAGTCCGACGCGCAATCCCAAGTAGGCGTTGGCGCTCCCGAAGATGGCCCCGAGGAGAACCCCAAGGATGACGGTCTTGGGATTGAAGTCCCTCATCCGGACATCAGCAGGTACAAATGGTTTGTGTTCTTCCATCGCATCCCTCCCTTCATGAAGAATATTGCCCCTGACATTAAACAATTTTTCTCATAAGATCAAGCAAAATCTTCACTAAAAAATAAATTTTGCCTGTCTTTCAATTAAAAATCCTTGTACCTTTCTCCCATAATTTATTATATTTCAATTACCTAATGGTTGGGAGAGTGGACGAGACACAAAAAGTGCTCAAAGAGAACATTCTCTGTCATTGTGTAAGGATATACTGTTTCTTTTAAATGGCACGCCACCTCTATATTGCGGGCAAAGTAATGTCAACTGCAGCTTTCCTTCTGGCAATGTTGAATTGTCGAAGAACAGTGGAGACATCGTTGCAAAAGCTGATTGGGGAACATCAATCCCGATACGAGAACTATGAAGTACAGGATGTGTACAAACTGATCTACCAAGGTGTCTTCGGGGTAGCGCATATTTTAGAACATGAGGAGGCGGCATGGCAGTACCTCCAGAGGGAGTATGAATCTGTTGAACCGTCTGTTGAGGGGCCCCTCATGGAAAATATTTCCCTGAGTGGAGATGTCATCCGGATACATCTTCGCCCATTCAAAGCGAGTAAGGGTTCTCTCGAAAAGCTCTTTGAGGTGATGGTTCAATCGGCACAGGAGATCCAGGGCAGTGAGGATGAGTTCATGAGCCTCTGGGATGAGTTTAACAATCTCGTCAAAACCGGAACACTTTCTTTTGACAGCCGTATATTGGAAAAGTTCGATTCGGAGATGAGGGCCGCACGCTTTCCTCCTGTCCATCACTCTGAAGGCTACGAAGAGGTACACCGGCCTGCATATAGAGTGGTAAAGCGAGTACTCTACGAAAGAGCCTTCGGGTCTCTCCGTTGATGAATGGAAAATGTCTCAAACATATGAATCGGTGTAGAATTCAAAAAGCAGTATTCATCCTGTTTGTACTTCTTGTCTCTTCCCTGACAGTTCATACGGCTGTTGCCGCTTCGCAGACCGTCCGGATAGTAGTATTACCTTTCGTCAGCGCGGAGGTCGATCCGAGTCTCTCGTCGTTAGCCGTGGAGAGAGTAAAGAGTGTCATTGTCGACGAGGGCCCTTTTCAACTCGTTTCATTTTCCAATTTTGACGAGATACAAACGTCTGCACCAAATGATTTTTCACAAAACGGATCGCTTCAACAGTTGATGAAAAAATACGACGTTGATATGGCTGTCGAAGGTCTTCTGGAAAGAGGAGAATCGGATGGCATCCGAATTCAAATTCGCATAACGACACGATCTTCAAGCTGGAGACCACCGACAACCCTGTCCGCGACTGCATCTACCCCTGAATATGTCATCCCTCGAATTGAGAATCTTATTCGGCAGTTTCTCTCCCGTTATTACGATGAACAGAGTATGGAGCGTTTCTTCCAATCGGTTCTCGTGCCAGGGTTCGGCCAATTTCGGGAAGGATATAAATCTCGAGCGGGATTCTTCTTCTTCGGAACGATCGGACTTATTGCCGGATCCTTTTTGCTCTCCGATGGAAATCCCTATGATGGTCAGGGTTCCGTCGAGTTTAAAAAAGGTTTAAACGGCTCTATTCATTGGTATATCGGTGATACGCCCGTATCGGCCGAGGATGCTGAAGCGGAGCTTCAACGTCGGGCCGATGCTGAGGATTCTCGGGAAAAAGCGGAACGGAGAAAACTTTTCTTCATGGGTGCCGGCATCGCCCTTTACGCTATTAACCTCTATGATATCCTGAAAATTACGAAGCGATACGACAAGCTTGAAGGCCTTTCTCTCAGCTTACATCTGAATCCTTTCTCTCCAGAAAAAGTGATGACTATCAACTGTTATTTCGACATATAGGACTCCCTTCCCTCTCGGCATTGAAACCGAAAAGAGAGTTTTTCTCTTGCCCAATATATTATGAAGCACTACTTTTTACATCGCGGGAATTCAACAAGTTTCCACGATGTGGGGATCGTTTGAAGTCTCTCGGTCGATCGTGATTCAGGTGTATCGGCGGAGTAGGTCGAGTCCAGATCTCCCTCGGGAAGGGGTGGTGAGACCTTTTGGATCAGTCAGAGACTGAAGAGAGTGAAATTCTGTAATAATATTATTTGTATTCACGTTACACGGGAGGTTCTTCATGAAAAAGCGTGTTGCACAAAAAATCTTAAGATACAGAGATCGGCTTCACTATTCAGAGCCTCAAATGAAAAGGGCTGAGGAAACGTTGAAGGAAATAGAGAAAAGGAGATCCAAGAGGAAGGGTAAGAAACCAGAGCAACGGGCAGAGACTCAAGAATGAACACTTTCCCGCAAGATGAAAATTTAAAGACTCCAAGCTCGATGCTTCCCTCTGAAGCGGACAATAACCAATCCCCCCCCTCTCTCCGCGAAGCGATCGGGCTCTATCTCCTCTGCCTGGGACTGATGCTCAGCGCCGGACTCCTTCTTCAAGCAGCCGATCTGAGGATAGGTCTCATTGTCACTGAAGGAGGATTGATTCTGCTTCCCACCCTCTATTTCATTCAAAAAAACCGCCGCTCCTATCGCCAGGTCCTTCATCTGAAGTGGGTCAGCCCTCAGATCCTGCTTTTAACATTTCTGATCACTGTCCCTTTTCGCATCTGCTCCTTTCTTGTCAGTGCAATCGTTCAAACCGTTTTCCCCATGCCGGATTTCATTTTGCGCAGCCTGGAACATATGTACGCCGAACTCATGTTCCCTTCGAACACAATGGAGCTTTTCTTGAGTATGCTCGGCATCGTTATCATGGCCGCTCTCTGTGAAGAGGTGATGTTCCGGGGATTTATTCTGAAAGTCTTTCTGAAGAGGACGGGCACCTGGAGTGCCATTGTTATCTCTGCCGTTGGATTCGCTTTCTATCATCTCGATCCGTGGGCCATTCCAGAGATCATCATAATCGGTATTTTCCTCGGCTGGCTTGTCGTTCGGACTGGTTCGATCTTCCCGGCCATGATCGCCCACGCCTCCTTCAATTTTCTCGGCATCTTTCTTCTCCCAAAAATTTTCGGAGTTAAGACAATTGACGATTTTTTCCGGATCTCATTTCCCATCTATGTCTATCCTATTGCCTTCGTTATCTTGATCATCCTCCTTTACGTTTTTATCGAACACACGCACTCAAAAGCTGTCGCCGACGAGAGTACGACAACGGGAAAAATTCGTAACATCGAGCCTAACGGATTCTATCAGGGAGGATAAAGTATACCTCATGAGAACGAACGACTTGACAGTCATGATTCTGTTGTTTCTTGCTCTATCACCAACCATGCTCAACTGTAAGAGCAAAACCCAGACACGTGATGCGGACAACAGGATAATTGCCCTGCCGGAGCCGGAACTCGCAGGTGCCTTGAGCTTAGAGGAGACACTCTCTCTCCGGCGATCCGTTCGGAGTTATTCCGAGGAGCCGTTAACGCTTCCTGAGCTTTCCCAACTCCTGTGGGCCGCCCAGGGAATCACGTCGGACGAAGGATATCGGACCGCCCCATCGGCCGGAGCGCTTTATCCGTTGGAGATCTATGCGTTGGTTGGCCATGTTGAAGGCCTCGCCTCCGGCCTCTTCAAATACCTTCCCTCCGATCATGCTCTTCAATTAATAAAATCCGGTGATATAAGAGGGGACCTTTTTGATGAGGCTCTCCAACAGAGCCAAATTAATGAGGCCGCGGTGAACATTGTCATCACGGCTCTCTTTGAGCGAACAACGAAAAAATATGGCGAAAGAGGGGTGCGCTATGTCTCTATGGAGGTCGGGCACGTCGGGCAGAACATCTGCCTCCAGGCGCAGAGCCTCAATCTGGGCGCGTGTCCCATCGGGGCCTTCGAAGATGAGGGCGTGAAGAAGGTTCTTGGGCTGTCAACAGAGGAGGAACCGCTGTATATCCTATCCATAGGAAAGCCTTGGTAGACGTGAATACCAGGGTCGCTGTGGTTCGAACTCAGAGGAACTATTCGGAGGTTGAAGAGGCTGTTCGTGAGGCCCTCGATCTCATCGGTGGACCTGGGTCATTCATTCAGTCCGACCAAGACATACTCATCAAGCCCAATCTTTTGAACACAAAAGGCGGTGAATCTGGAATGACGACCGATTCCCGGGTAACAGCTACCTTGGTTAAGATCGCCAGGGAGCAGGGATCAAAAGTTGTCGTGGGGGATTCATCAGGAATGCGGTTTCACGGAGCCAGTGAGCGTGTGATCCGGGAGACAGGCACGCGGAGTGCCTGCGAAGCTGCAGGGGGACAGGTCGTAAGCTTCGACTCCACACCTTCACTGAGGGTCGAGATCCCCGACGCACGCATATTAAAGGAGTGTTACGTTGCACAACCGGCAATCGAGGCCGACGTTATTATTACTGTCCCAAAGTTTAAAAGCCACGCTCTGACAAAGTTCACAGGAGCGGTGAAAAACCAATTGGGGTGCCTGCCCGGGGGACAGAAGACCATCGCCCATAGGCTCGGTTCGACCCCTGAACGTTTCGCCCAACTCCTGGTCGATCTTTACACGATCATCAGGCCACGGCTCGCCGTTATGGACGCCGTCGTTGGTATCGGCGGCTTGTGGCGCTCCACGGACCGGCTGACACCGGGATTGATCATTGCGGGAGAGGATGCGGTGGCCGTTGACGCCGTCGCCGTCAGAATAGGAGGGTTCGACCCCGGGGACGTCCCGACGCTCCGAATTGCTGCCGAATCCGGGCTCGGCGTCGCAGACCTCAATTGCATTGAGATTGCAGGTTCCAGATTGGAGGACATTGCGCCCGCCCACCTCGTCTCGAATCGCCGGATATCAGATCTTTTCGGTTTTCTTTTTTCAACCCTCAGCCAGTTCTTTATTTCGAAACAGAATCCCAAGGTGCATCCCGAGAAGTGTACGGGTTGCACCCATTGTCTGGAAGTATGTCCGGTCGAAGCTATTTCCATGGCCTCCGATCGTCCCCTTTTCAATCTCGACGAGTGCATCCGCTGTTTCTGTTGTCATGAGCTCTGTCCCCAGCAGGCTGTCGGCATAGACTGGGGCCTTTTGGGAAACCGTGTCATGGGACGAAGCAGGTCGTCACAAACATCCGCTGAAACCATTCCCTGAAAGGTTTTGTCCTGAGGACCCTATAATTTCAGATTTTTCTAATTCCTCCAAAAGCTCTTGACTTTCAACAAAGACGCACTCATATTATACGACACAACGCTTTAGGGTGTTCAAGAACGAGAGGTTCCCTTGCCTCGAGGTGGAGCCCCCCTCGTGAGCAGCAAAGGTCCCCTCGGAGAGCTCCGTGGTGAATCTCCTGTCGACCCAACTCAGTCGATGGAGGAGGAAAGTCAAAATGAAAATCAGCGCCCGCAATGTTTTGAAAGGCAAAGTGAAGAGGCTCACCCACGGAATGGTAACTTCAGAAGCTGTCATTGAACTTCAGGACGGGACCGAGATCGTATCGGTGATAACCAAACAATCGGCCCAAGACCTAAAACTGTCCGTGGGTATGGAAGTGCATACTGTCATCAAGGCCTCAAACGTGATGATTGCAGTGGATTGATGACAGGCCTTTTCTCAGGTACACTGTTGCTTTTACGATCTTTCGAAAAGTCCAAAGTTTCCTACGACAAAGTTATTGGCACTGAACTCTTGAAGGGAGGTGAGATCGATGCTGAGTTGTCACGACATGAAGGCAGGGGACATTTACATCTGTGAAGAGTGCGGTCTCGAACTGCAGGTTGTGAAAGAATGCTCGGAATGTGAGACTTCCACTGAATCGTGCGGCTGCGAAGACACAACCTCCGACTGCGTCTTCTCTTGCTGTGGCAAGGAGCTGTTGAAAAAGTGACTCTCCGAACAGTCCATTTTCAGGCTTATCATGTGATGCTTTGCCATATAAGGAGAAGAGACAATGCCCGAACACGTCTACAAAGTGATTGAATTGACGGGATCCTCGAAAAAGGGATTGCAGGATGCCATTGAAAACGCCATCGCCCGCGCTTCGAAAACGGTTCGAAACATGAGATGGTTTGAAATTACAGACACCCGGGGCCATATTGAAGAAGGAAAAGTGGCCTACTGGCAGGTAACCCTGAAGGTCGGCTTCACACTGGAAGAGTGACCAAAACCTCGAGATGGGGGTTACATCTTTGATCTTTGATAGCTATTCTTCACAGGGCGGACGGTTTCACTGTCCGCCCTTCTACATACTTCGAATTCAGATCTGCAAGTCGAGTGAGCGTGATACATGCCCACAACAGAAAAAAACAGAATCCTTGTCGCATTATTAGCCATACTTGCCCTCGTGGCAGTGGGATTTGTATTGAAAAGTGCCAAGGCCGTCATCCTGCCACTCATGATCGCCTGGCTGCTTTCGTACATACTCACCCCTATCATCAACGTCCTGGTTCGAATGAAGGTACCGACAACCCTTTCTGTTTTCCTTGTTCTTATCCTACTGCTCGGCATTTTTTACCTTGGGGGGGTCCTCATTCAGGAGCGAGTAACAGCCTTTGCCAAAGAGTATCCAAAGTACCAGTTACGATTTGCTGAGATTACGAATGCTGTAAAAAGCAGTATAAAAATTCCGGCAAATTTTTTCCAAGGGATTCAGATCGGTCAGAAAGTCGGAACCTTCGTTGTTCGCCTCTCCGGGTCCCTCATGAATTTTTTCTCAAATCTCATGATGGTATTGATCTTCTTGATGTTCTTGTTGCTCGCAAAACCGTACTTCAAGTTCAAAATCAAAAAAGCTTTTTCGTCGGATCAGGCCGACCGGGTGAGCCGCATCATCGAATCCATTTCCAAGCAGATCGGCAGTTACCTGGCTCTTCAGTTTTGTATAAGTTTAACAACGGGGGTCCTCGTCTGGTTAGCACTGGTTGTAATCGGAGTGGATTTTGCTGCGACATGGGGAATCTTGGCCTTCATCCTCAACTTCATTCCCACAGTTGGATCGATTATTGCTTCCCTTCTCCCTGTTCTCGTGGCCACGATACAGTTTTATCCGAGTTATTGGACACCTATCATCTGCCTTGTTTCGATGTTAATCATTCAAATGATTATGGGGAATGTCGTTTCGCCGAAGGTCATGGGAGACAGGCTGAACCTGAGTCCGGTGGCCATTCTCCTGTCGCTGCTCTTCTGGGGGTGGCTCTGGGGCATTATAGGCGCATTGCTCTCCGTCCCCTTTACGGCAGCCATCATGATCGTCTGCGAAAACATCGAGCCCCTTCAGCCCATCAGCATCATGATGGGCTCGGGCAAGAGATATCAGAAAGAGTTCACATCATAGAACACCATATCCTGCGACGGGTGAACGTGCGAAAAAAATTTATTGTTCCGGCAATCCTCGTTGTGTTGAGTCTCATCGCACTTGGTTATTATGTAACATCTCAGATAGGCACGAACGAGATCCCCTCTGATCAAGGCATCTCGCCTGATTCCACGAGCTTCGATGATACGACGGGTTCATATGCATTGAGATCCTATACGTACAAGATCGTCAATATCTATCCTCACGATCAAGGTGCGTTCACTCAGGGATTGGCCTTCGCAGACGGAATTTTATACGAGGGAACAGGGGGTGTGGGAATATCGACCCTTCGCAAGGTGGACTTGGAAACAGGCAAGGTGATACAGCAACAGCGTCTTCCGAACAATTTCTTCGGAGAAGGGGTGACCGTCTACAAAGATCATGTGATGCAACTGACGTATCTGAGCAAGATAGGATTCGTCTACGACAAGCAACGTTTTACGGTCCTCCAACGCTTCAATTACCCAACGGAAGGCTGGGGGTTGACCCATGATGGGACGCACCTCATCATGAGCGATGGAACGGCGACGTTGTACCTCCTCGATCCTGAGACCTTTGAGAACAGGGGGAAAATTGCGGTCTATGATGACAATGGCCCTGTGCCTTTTCTCAACGAGCTGGAATACGTCAAGGGATACATTTACGCCAACGTCTGGCAATCGGACGACATCGCCATCATCTCCCCGGAGACGGGTCAGGTCGAGGGTTATATCCATTTACAAGGGCTCATCGATCCAGCGTCGATCCAGGAGCCAATCGACGTCCTCAACGGCATCGCCTACGACTCGAAGAAGGACCGCTTATTCGTAACCGGCAAGCTCTGGCCTGAGCTCTTTGAAATTGAGTTGGTGCCCCTGAAGTAATTGAGAAGTACCGACGTACGAAACCTGACCTGAAAATCATAATGGTACCCAATTTTCTGTTTCCGTGATGGTTTCAATTTTATCCAAGAGAGGCAAAAATGAACGTTGGAGAAAGCATAAATCTGCGAGTGAGAAAGCTCGGTCTTGTGGACGTGAAGTTGGCCCAAGGGTGTGCTATCTTTCTCACCCTCATTATCGTTAAACTCTTACCTGAAATTATGAACATCAGCATCTGGTGGTTCATAGGACTATTGTTTCTGTGCGCCATCAAACCGATCTACACGTTTATTGGACAGAAGTGAACGATCCCGGGCCAGGCACTTCCAACATGCCTGACCCGTCGATACGAAGAGGAGGCAGAATGGACATAGCCGTCATCGGGGCCGGAGGTTCAGTCGGCCGTCAGATCGCCCACATGATCGTCTCAGAGAGGTTGTTGGAAAAAGATGAGCGTCTCATTCTGGTGGGCAACCCTGAAGGATCAAGCGCCAAGAGTGTCTTTGGCTTCGCCGTGGACCTGACCGATGCCTACGCCGATATCAGCCCCCGAATCGAGGTGACCCTCTCACCGGATGAGATCCAAGCCGATTTGATCGTGATGGCCTGCGGCGCGACGATACCTGTGAGCCGAAAAACGGACAGAATCAGCCGGGACTATCTTGCCGAGAGCAATCATCCTGTATTTGAACGCTATGCCTCCGCCTTGGCACGACACGGGCGCGGCAGCGAGATCGTCATCTGTATTTCCAATCCCAACGAGCTCGCTGTGGCAGTCTTTGCCAAGCATCTGGGACGAAACCGAGTGATCGGAATGGGCGCCTTTCTCGATTCCCTGCGTTTTCGAAAGGAGATTGCTCTTGACCTCGGCATCCGCAGGCAGAGGATTCACGGATTCATGCTGGGAGAGCACGGGTTCAATATGGTCCCTATCTGGAGCGGCATTCACATCTATGGATTTCAGGAAGACGACTTGCAGGACACATTAGGGAGGATTCGTAAAGGTTATCAAACGCCGCATTTCCATAGAGATGTCGCTCAGGCAAGCGGCACATTAAAGACGCTGATATCCGAGGGTAAAGTGCAGGAGACCTATGCGTTGGTCGATGAATATCCGCCTGATATTCGAGTTGCCCTAAAGCCCTTTGTGACCCATTTCAGCGGGTCCAAGACCGTGACCGGAACGGCCAAGGCCACCATGGAATTGATCCGCACGATTACGATGGGCAACGATGCCTTTATCTCGGGACAGCTCAGTATTGAAGGCGAGTTCCACAGTATTCACAGCACGATAGGGGTTCCCTTTGTCATAGGAAATCAGGGGGTCGAGCGAATCGTAGAGATTTCCTTAGCGGACGAAGAGAAAGAGCTGCTCCTTCAAAGCTCCCGGAAGGTCCAGGAGAAAATAGACGCGTTTCTGTAGGAACACATTTCCTTAATTAACGGACGCTCTATCTGCCTGAAATGCAGGGCGATTTGAAGGATTCGTACCCCAAAACAGACGTTTCCCATTTCAGGTTACCCCGGACTATTTGCTCCGTTCCCTTAATAAACCCTTGACTTCTATGAAGTTTCTCTCCATATTTAGCAGTCCGTTTCGAAGGCGCTTCGTAACGCGGGAAGAACAATTATGGAGAAATCGATGAACGACGAGAATACGAGAAAGGGCGGAGATTCTGTTATCCCGATTGAAAATAAGGCCCCTGAGCGAAAAAATATCCTGGAGAACCACATCATCGAGCCGGAGAACGCCCTGCCCGAGGTGACGCTGGAGGAGCTGCCCGAGAGGGTGCGCAAGGCCGCCGCCCGCGCGGGCTGGACAAAGTTGATGCCGGTGCAGGCCAAGGCGATCCCTTACATTTTGGCCGGGCGTGATTTGATGATCCAGTCGCGCACGGGCAGCGGGAAGACCGGCGCGTACATTCTACCGATTCTGGAGAGAATCGACCAAAGCCGAAGCGTATGCCAGGTTCTGATACTGGTGCCCACGCGGGAGCTCGCCCGGCAGGTCACACAAGAGGCGGAGACTCTGAGCGGCGGCACGAGGATTCACACTGTTGCGGCCTACGGCGGCGTCGGGTACGGCCCACAGATCCAAGCCTTTCGCACAGGAGCCCACCTGGTGGTGGGCACCCCCGGGCGCATTCTCGATCACCTGCTGAAGGGCTCACTGTCGTTGAAGCACCTGAAAATTCTCATTCTCGATGAGGCTGACCGCATGCTGTCGATGGGCTTTTACCCGGACATGAAGGAGGTTCAAGGTTACCTTCCGTCCCGCCGAATCAACGGCTATATGTTCTCTGCCACCTTCCCTCCCCACGTGATCCGCCTGGCAGCCGAATTTCTCCAGAATCCTGAGTTTCTGAGCTTGAGCAGTGATCGCGTTCACGTGGCCGAGACCGAGCATGTTTACTACGTCGTTCCGGCCATGAAAAAGGACCGGTGCCTGGTGCGCATCATCGAGATCGAGAATCCGACCTCGGCCCTCATCTTCTGCAATACCAGGGCCGAGGTGCATTATGTGACGGTGGTGCTGCAACGATTCGGTTACGACGCCGACGAGTTGAGCTCCGACCTCTCACAGGGAGCTCGGGAAAGTATCATGACGCGTGTTCGAAAGGGCGCCCTCCGCTTTCTGGTGGCCACCGACGTGGCCGCGCGCGGGATCGACCTTCCCGAACTTTCACACGTCATCCTGTATGAACCGCCCGAGGATCACGAGATTTACATCCATCGTGCCGGACGCACCGGCCGGGCCGGGGCGGGCGGGGTGGCCATCTCGCTTGTGAGCGGTCTCGAACAAATGGAGTTGACTCGCATTGCCAAACGGTACGGCATCGACATGCAGGAAAGGCCATTGCCCAGCGAGGCGGACGTTGAGGCCATCGTTTCGCAGCGTGTGACGGTCCTGCTGGAGGCACGGCTGCGCTCGCGCGACACGCTCCAGACCGAGCGCATGCAGCGGTTCGTTCCCCTGGGTCAAAGTCTGGCCCAGAGCGAGGATGAATCGGCCATCATCGCCATGCTGCTGGATGATTACTACCAGCAGACGCTTCATGCTCCGCCAACGCCACCACGGCAGCCGAAGAGATCCGGGCGGACCACGGCTTCCGATTCGGACGGCAAAAGGAAAAAAAACCGCCACCGGACAGGCCGCCGGCGACGCAAAAAACAGGCTCCTCAGTCGTGAGAACCCTGAGGATAGAGTCAAGAAATAAAATCTTCCTGTTGAAGCTCAGCGCAATTCACAGACGAAAGGGGGCTTCCGATAACTTAAATACAATCAAGGATTTACACTCTTTCTTAATAAAAATCCTTGATTCTCACTAAAGCCCTCTCCATATTAGTGAGAAGTAAGATACAAGGGATTGCCCAGTATATTAAATGAGTCCCTCCATCAACGACACATTCCACAAAGAATCTACTAAGTAACACGTGGATATATTATATGCCGATGCAGTACCGACAAATCATAAAAAAGCTCAAATCTCTATCCAGTCCTGAGAATGTGGCCGGAATGGCCAGGTTCGGGATCAATCCGAAGAAGATCCTGGGCATTTCCATGCCCACGCTGCGCAAGATGGCCAAGGATATCGGCAAGAATCATAAACTGGCTGAGCAGCTTTGGGCATCGGGCATTCACGAAGCCCGAATTCTGGCCTGTCTCATCGATGATCCAATTCTGGTCACCGAAGAGCAAATGGACCTGTGGGTGGAGGATTTCGATTCCTGGGATGTGTGTGACCAATGCTGCATGAACCTCTTCGATAAAACAGATCGGGCGTACCAGAAAAGCGAGGAATGGAGCGAGCGAGACGAAGAGTTTGTCAAGCGCGCCGGTTTTGCCATGATGGCCGCTTTAGCCGTTCATGATAAAAAGGCCGAAGATATCTACTTCAAACCCTTTTTCCCTATCATCAAAAGGGAAGCCATTGACGATCGCAACTTTGTTAAAAAAGCGGTCAACTGGGCCTTGCGACAAATCGGGAAGCGAAATAAAAGATTGAACAGAGCTGCGGTCAGAACGGCCAAAGAAATACAACAGATTGATTCAAAAAGCGCCAGATGGATCGCCTCAAACGCTCTGCGAGAGTTGACGAGTGAGAAGGTGCAGGCAAAATTGAAATAAAGCTTTAGGTGAAGGCTCCAATTCCAAATACATTCACTCAATACATCAGAATCACCAGGAAGGAGAAACGAAAAATGCCGAGAGTCATTCATTTCGAGATCAATGCGGATAACCCTAAGCGCGCGGTCAGGTTTTACTCGGATGTCTTTGGATGGGAAATACAGAAGTGGGAGGGACCGATGGAGTACTGGCTCATCTCCGCCGGGGAAAAAGACGAGCCCGGCATCGACGGGGCCATCACGAAACGTCAGCATCCGGACGTTTCGACCGTCAACACCATTTCAGTCCCATCGATTGATGACTTTATGGAAAAAGTAACGGGCTGTGGCGGTCGCATCGTGACCGAGAAGACCACCATACCCGGGATCGGCCAATTCTGCTACTGCCAGGACACGGAGGGAAATACATTCGGGATCATAGAGGAGGAAAAATCCGCAGAATGAAGATCCATGCGATGAGAGGGAGGTGAAGGGGCTCTCGATGAAAAATATTATCGCCCTGTTTTTACTCCCTGCGATTGTATCTCTCGGAAACGCCCAGCAATTTCAGGAATTTCTCAGTCGTGTCAATTCCGCACCGGATTCACTGAAACCCGCCATTGTAGATAGCTTTATGGAAGCAGTGGAAGGGTTCCCTCTGATCGAACATGACATGTTTGCCCATTTCATATACCGGGGCAATGCCAACAGAGTCAACGTTCCCGGAGACGCCAATTCCTGGGATCCGAGTGCGTACCCCATGACCCGAGTCGAGGGCACCGATCTTTGGTATATGAAACAGACGTTCGAATCGGACGCCCGCCTCGATTACAAGTTCGTCCTCAACGGAAGTGCCTGGATCCTTGATCCCCTAAATCCCCACCGGGTATCCGGGGGGTTTGGCCCCAACTCGGAATTACGCATGCCGGACTATGTCCCCGCGCCGGAGATCGAGTACTATCCAGATATTCCCCATGGCGCTCTGTGGGACACGACCTTTTTCAGCCCTCAGTTGGGAAATTCCCGAAGGATTCGGATCTATACGCCTCCCGGGTATGAAACATCAAGCGATAGCTTCGGAACGATCCTTTTCCACGATGGCCTTGAATATGTGTCACTAGCCAATACGGATAATGTTCTGGATTATCTCATCTGGCACAATTGGATCCAACCCGTCATCGCCGTCTTCGTGCCTCCCGTGAATCGGACACCCGAATATGCCGGCAATCAAAAAGATGAATTTACGGCTTTTATTGTTGATGAAATCATTCCCTGGGTCGATTCCAAATATCGGACTATTCAAGATCCGGCTTACCGATCAACATTGGGTGCTTCCAATGGAGGAAATATCGCCTTGTGGTTAGGACTGCAGCATCCTGAAGTCTTCGGAAACATTGCAGCACAATCCAGCAACGTCGAAACATCTATCTCAAGCGGATTTCAGAATAGTCCAACGTTGGATGTAAAGTTCTATCTCGATTTAGGAACGTACGATATACAATTGCTCATCCCTCTCGTTCGAGGCTTTAAAGAAATCCTGGAATCGAAAGGCTATACCTTTGAATATTACGAATTTCACGAAGGACACAGTTGGGGCAACTGGCGAGCCCACATCGACAATACTCTCGAATTCTTCTTTCCAGCGGATACGACACAACTGAAAGGGGACGTGAACGGCGATCGTACGATAGACGTCATGGACGCACTCTTAGCTATAAATATTTTATTGGAAATTTCCGAACCTACGGCAGAGGAAATACAGGCAGCAGATTGTAACGGTTTGATGAACATCTGCGACGGTGATGGGGCCGTCAATATTCTGGATGTGATCAAAATCATTCGGCTAACCCTTGACCTGGAGGCATGTCAGTAGCAGATTAGCGAGAGGATATAATAACATTCCCCCCTTTTCTAAAGAGGACATAGGGGAATTGGACATGAGAAACAAATCCCTTCTCACTCCTCTTTAAGAAAGGGAAAAACAGAACTGTCCCCTTGTCGAGAGCTAAGCTCTCTCTGGTCGCTCACTTCTCCAGAGGATCTGGCCGACCGGCTGGCTCTGCGCGATCCTTCGCCTGCTCGGATCGCTCCGCTGACACCCTTGAAGGGGGCTTCCCCCTCCAAGCCCCACCTGCTTTTCTGAAATTTGTAGAATTCCGAAAGGTCGAGTTCGTGAGCATTTGGTTTTCCCGGCAAATCCGATCTGTCGAAGATTAATCCGGTCAGATTGGACATTTCTTATGACTCAAACAATAATATCTTCTATCCTTTTTCTGTTTCTTCTCGCAACTGCTTCCACTCACGGGACCATCATCTACGTCCCCGATGATCAATCGACCATTCAGGCCGGTATCGATGCGGCGAGTAACGGCGACACCGTAATCGTCGATGCCGGAACCTACACTGAGAATATCAACTTCACCGGCAAGAACATCGTCGTGGGCAGCCTCTTTCTCACGACTGGAGATACGTCTTATGTATCCCTAACCGTCATTGACGGAAACGGAATGGGCCCTGTTGTAAACATCTCGAATGGGGAGGATTCAACCGCAACCCTGGTGGGATTCACCATCACAAACGGGAATGCCTGGTTGTCAGGAGGCGGGATTTCATTTGAGGGTTCCGCTCCGAAGCTTCTGCACCTCCATATCAAAGCCAATGATGCGTACTACTACGGCGGCGGAATCTATTGCCGGAAGGCCCATCCGAGGCTTGAGAACCTGCGAATCACCGATAATTTATCGCGCCATGAAGGAGGAGGGGTGTTCTGCGTGGAATCCAAGCCCCATTTGAAGAATGTGATCCTCTCTTCCAACAATACTTTTTATTACGGTGGTGGGCTGGCATGCTGGGATTCAAACCCTTTTCTCGAAAAAGTATCAATCATTAAAAACATGGCCATGGACAAAGGTGGCGGCGTATACTTTTCGAATTCACATCCGGAATTCCATCGGACGAACAGGTGTAATATATATCTTAACTATGCCGCCAAGGCTGGAAACGATCTCTATGCTTCCGATACATCCCTCGTATCGATCATTGTCGACACGCTGACTGTCTTGAATCCGGATGACATTTACTTGTATGCCGTCGGCATGTTTGACCTTGATGCCCTCCATGCGAGGGTGGAACAGGTCGCCGCCGATCTGTACGTCAGTCCAGCCGGAAACGACAACAACACCGGTCTGACACCGGCACAGCCCTTACGAACCCTCAATCTCGCTTTACACAAGATCACTGCGGACAGCCTCAATCCCAGAACCATATTCATCGCCAACGGCCGATACAGTCCCACCACCGGAGAGTTTTTCCCTCTGAAAATGAAGAGCTTTGTCACCTTGTCCGGCACATCCCGGGACGGTACGATACTGGACGCCCAGGGGCAGGAAGAGGATCTGTTTTCCCAGAACGGCGTTCTCCATATCGACGGCACTTCCTGGACATGGATTGAGAACATGACTATCACCGGAGGTTTCTCAATTTCTTCTCTCTCCCTGGGCGGAGGCGGTATCTACTGCAGCCGATCCGATCCCCACCTGGTAAATTTGCTCATTACCGGCAATCGGAGCTCCGACGGCGGTGGATTGTATTTCACACAATCGACACCGTATCTGACACAGATCACCATCACCGAAAATTACGGTCACAGCGGCGGCGGCATTTTCTGCACCGAAACACATCCCGTCTTCAAAAGGGTCACCGTCGGAAGCAACAGTGCCCGAACAGGGGGTGGGATCTCCATCTCGTCCACCTCCGACGGAACCCTCGAAGAAGTTACCATCAAAAAAAACGAGGCCGAACACAGCGGCGGCGGCCTCGTTTGCAATATGTCCGCTTTTGACATGAAGAACTGCACTATCACCACCAACACTGCCGGCTGGGGCGGTGGCGGAATATACTGCCGACTCTCGACTCCCTACTTCGAGCGAGTGGTCATCACTCGGAACGAAGCTCCCCACGGCGGCGGCCTGTTTTGTACCCAAGCCGAGCCGTATCTTGTGAACGTCACCCTCAGTATGAACGAGGCTTCCCACGGCGGTGCCGTTGTGTGTGCTGACGGATCTCATCCGACCCTCGTCAACAGCATCCTCTGGAACGATGATCCCCAGGAGATCTCTTTCTACGAGTATTCAGATAAAAATGCTTTGACCGTATACTATTCGGACGTTCAACATGGAAGCGAAGGAATTGTGACCAACAATAATGGTATGGTGTATTTGATGGCACGAAATATCAACGCCGATCCTATTTTTACCGCTCCCCAGAACGACAATTTTGACCTCGACATTGCATCCCCCTGCATCGACAAAGGCATCCAGGATACGGTCCTGGTGTACTTTATCTGGTCCGCCCCGGAAACAGTATCGGTGCCAGCTCTCTCTTTCATCGGCAGGGCACCCAACATGGGCGCCTTCGAGAATGAACCCGGCTGCCCGGGGGGCGAGATCGGCGATGTCAACGGTGACAGAGAAATGAATGTCCTTGACGTCGTGTTCGCAGTAAACCATATTATGGGGCTGTTCATTTTGGATGAACATGAAGGGTGCAGAGCCGATTGCAACCGTGATGCATATATTAACATTAGAGATGTAACTGGAATTGTATCACTCATAGTGACAACAGGAACATGTGAACCGTAGCTTTTCAGGAACGTTCGGAACTGCGAATGTATTATAAAAAACGAAAAAATGCTGCGTGTGGAGCCGCACTCCTCTTCGCAATTGCGGCCATTGGTTCACATCTTGCCTCCCCTGACAAGGACAGACAGCTCGCACTTTTTCATCCGGCCTTGTTGGGAAAAGTTGCGGCGAGCCCATACGATCATGCTCTTGTCGGCATTGCCCCGAGCGAGGACTCCTCCCTCGGGGAAAAGGCAGCACCTCTCGAATCCGATTTGACCTATGAACAGGTGGATGCTGTTACCAGGCTCGCCGTTCAGAGAGCGGGTGGACTTGACAGCATCATTCAACCGGGGGATTGGGTTGTTCTCAAGCCGAACATCGTCACCTTTTATGGTCAACCACACCCGGACGGTTGGATTCGGGGCCAAGACACAGACCTTCGTGTCATACGAAGCCTCATTCAACAGTTGATAGAAGAAGGGGATGCGTCTCGCATCACCGTGGCGGAGGGTGGTGTCTGGCGCAGGACGGAAGATCGAAGATGCTCGGAGGAAACGGACGGTTGGAAAGTCCATTGGCCGCATTTTGGGAATTTATCCTACGAGGACATGATTGCCGAGCTCGATGCCATGTATGCGGCTGTTCACATCGATCTCGTGGATTTAAATTACGATGACTATACCTCAAACGTACCCGTACCTGGCGGTGGATTCGCCCTGGACAGCTACTCGGTTCCGAACACGATTCTGAACTGCGACCGTCTCATCTCGGTGGCTGCCATGAAGACCCATCACCGTACCGGAGTTTCTCTGACCCATAAAAACTACGTCGGCATCGCGCCGGCTCAAGTATACGGAGCCGGCGGTTGGTCCAAGTGGGGGCTTCCTCACGACATGATTGAGCGCGTTGTCTGCGATCTCTTCTCCTATCATCCGGCCGACTTGGGCCTTATTGAGTGCTTTTGGGGCACCGAGGGCTACGGTCCTCAATGGGGGAATCCCATTAAAAGGAATATGGTGCTGGCAAGCACTGATCCGGTTGCAGTGGATGCGGTGGGCGCATATATAATGGGTTTCAACCCCTGGGATATCGACCACCTCCATTGGTCACACAACAAAGGCTATGGTTTCAACGATCTCAATAATATCATACTGAACGGCTCTGAATGGGATGCTATTATGCATGACTTCGAGAAAGCGAGGCACGACGATAAACGGTACAATTTTAACTTGGCTTTTTATTACGGGAGGGGCAACCGAACGTGGCTCATCAACGGGAAATACAGCGGCAGCGATCTGAACCACGATTACCTCGGCGGCCTGGAATCGACGATCTCGCCTACGAAAGGAGACATTACCTCTGGTAATGTCTGGTCCGAGTTCACCGGAGTCGATGACCATATCGATCTTCTACAATACTGGAACGAAAGTGCAAGCAACTGCATTACGTATGCTTTCACACGAATAACATCCGACTGTGCCAGGACAGCATATCTCCGGTTCGGCAGCGATGACGGTATAAAGATCTGGTTGAACGGGGAGGTTGTTGACTTCAACGCCAATACCGGTGGGTTCTGGCTCGTTGAAAACGCAGACCCGGCCAGTGGAAATTATGGAACACCGGTTCATTTTCTGGAGGGGGAAAACAGACTTCTGCTGAAAATCAAAAATGGATATGGGGATTATGGATTCAGCCTGTGTGTGTGTGAAGAAGACGGCGATACACCCCTTTGGATCAGGTACCATCTCAATCCGCCGACGCCATCCAGCATCAAGGGTGATGTGAATCGTGATTATGGGATCAATATCATGGACGCCCTCATGGTCATAAATATAATACTGCAAACCGTCGAACCCTCATCTGAGGAACTCTGGTCTGCCGATTGCAACGGCCCCCAGGAAAACTGCAAAGGCGATGGCGGCGTCGATGTCCTGGACGCTCTCAAGATCGTCAACCTCATCTTGGAGCTGGACGAGTGTCCTTGAGAATGAGATACGAACGAATGGATCATATCTTCAATAAGGTGTTGTTGTAATGACGGATGCGTTGAAAGAGTTAAAAGAAGAGATCAGAAAAGTCGGGAGGAGTAGCTCGAACTTGGCCAAATTACTGGCTCAATTTGAGAGGTTGCGTGCGCGTCCCGTAGATAACGCGTATACATTGGACGAATTGCTCGCAAAGATCAAGAAAATAGGTGCCACATATCACCTTGAAGAAATCGAGCCAAAACTCAGATCATGGATCGACACATCTATGAGCGAGATTTCATCATCGAAAGAACGATTCAAACACGAGTTCGGACGCAATCTCCAGGAACTCCTTATAAACAAAGGGTTTGAGCTCGGCGGACGATACCCGGATCTCAAAGTAAAATTCTACACGATTCACATTGACTTCCCGAATGGCATCGCGTCACTCTTATTCGGCCACGAGCCAATAAAGAGCAGAATTCCTCTTTCGCCAGAGAGCATAACGAGTGCGCTCGAGCCCGTTCATCGAAATTTGAACCGCGCCTTCAACCCTCTAAAATTCATCGAACTTCTCTACGAGGCATACAGGCGTGTGTGCCTGATTCAAGAGCTTCTTCCGGGGGAGAAAGTTCCGATTATCGACGTACTTCAGCAGCTCGTCATTCTTGTCCAATCGCCTCAATTCAAAGCAGATCCAACGAAGGATCATTATCGAGGATACGGGCGGGCCCATTTTGGCTACGACCTCTATAGGCTCCGCCTCTCCAAGGCTCGCACCAACGAGAACCACGCTTTAGGCCTCATTACGGCCACCTTCGATGCCACACGAAATCGGGAGAACTTCATTTGGGTGCCGGATAACGAGCGTGGCGACGGGACGACGTACGCCATGATCTTTTTTAAAAAAGTCGATTCCATACATCCATGAGATCACCTGAGCGAGAAAAACATGAGCATACCTGACCCGCTTCTGGCAAAGAAAATTATCTATGTATTAGGGGCCAGTGGTACTCCTCCGGAGTTTGGGTCCCACTACTTCACCGCCGGTCTCGACCGATACCTGAAGGTCATAGAGGATGAATACCTCGACGGTATCGTCAAAGAGGGCCTATCGGCTTTCAAGCTGGCCGTGGGAAGCTACGGCGGTGGGAAAACCCATTTCCTATACACCATAAGGGATCTTGCTTGGAAACACGGTTATGTGACCTCATACATCCCTTTGAACCCCGCGGAGTGCCCCTTTGATAAATTGGAGCTTGTCTACAAGCAGTTGGTCTCCAATCTGGCCTACCCCGTGTCGGAGGAGGCCTTGACCAGGGGCACCGAACGGGGAATCGATTCATTGATCAGGATCTGGTTCAACAGCGTCAAGACCGATCTTACCAGCGGTGAGAGTCAACAAGCTGTTCTCGTAGAATACGCACAATCACTCCAGGGTATTGAGAGCACGAGCTTCGCCAATGGTGTCAAAAACTGCTTTCTCGCCCTTGTCGAAGGGAACGAGGACCGTTTCTCGCTCATCGCACAATGGCTCAAGGGGGAGGGATTTGAATCTCGAACGTACGCCCCCTTCGGCATTCTGGAGCGTATCGATAAGACCACGGCCTTCCGAATGATGCGCTCCCTGACCCAGTGGATCCGGGCCATGAACTATTCGGGCCTCGTGCTCCTTTTCGACGAGGGGGAGCGGGCTTCGAGCCTGGCCAATTCCAGAGAACGCCGCCAGGCTCTGGACAACCTCCGCCAGATCGTGGACGAGTGCAGCAACGTTCGCCTTCCCAGCACCATGTTCTTCTACGCCATCCCGGACGATCGACAACTGCTGGATGGGAAGGAGGACGTCTATGAAGCGCTGAGCCAGCGGCTCCGGGGCGTCTTCTCCGGCCTGAATCCCTCCGGAGTGAAGGTCAACCTTGAAGAGCTCGGGATTGAACCCATTCCCTTTCTTCTCGAGGTGGGTCAAAAGATCGCCCACATTTATGAACTGGCTTACGGCACAGCATTTCCTGCGGAAGTACTTGAGATAACCATACGGAACCTGGCCGAATCGGCCTACGAGGAACGCTACGCCGATATCAGTTACCGGCGCCTCTTTGTCAAAGGGTTTATCGAAATTCTGCACCGCCTGCGCCAAAACCCAACGAGACCCATCAATAAGGAATTGACGACGCACATTCTTCGTTTGGGACTCGAGTCCCTGGAAAGTATGGAGATGGACAGTATCGATGGCCGTGAATTCTAAGCTCATCGGGAAGCAGGTGCACCATCCCCGCTTCGGCGACGGTGTGATCGAGGGGGTACGCTGGCAGGACTCTTTTGTCCAGGTCAGGTTTGGAACGCACCACACCGTCTGGTTACCCTCGGAACAGATGAGGCTTGGAAAGCGGGTGGAGAAACCGCTTTCCAGAAAGATAAGAAAGCCGGTCAAAATACAATCGAAGGAAAGGCCCGTTCGGCAAAGAAGGATGATCGAGGCCTTCCGTCACGGCATTGTCCCCCATAGTGACATCGAAGTATTCACCTTCGGCCGTAAAGCGGAGTTGCAAGAGCTGGAAGGGTGCTTTGATACGGTGAACGAACAGGGCGGCTGTCCCCTCATTATTGAAGGCCCGTACGGAGCAGGAAAGACCCATTTTCTCGATTATGTCGAAGCTCTGGCTGTGAAGCGCGGATACGCCGTGGCCAAAGCTGCTTTGGACCAATGGGAGGTGGCACCGACCCGCCCCCTCCGCGTCTACCGGGAGCTGATGGCCTCTTTTCGTTTTAGGGGGGGCGGATTTCGAGAATTTTTAACCGAGGCGTCCCGCCTGAAATTGGATCCACCCCACACCTTTCTCACGCCGGCACTGAAAAAAATCCATAAGGGCAAGGCCGATCCTCTTCTGTGGCAATGGATCGCCGGGGAACGAAATCCCCGATTCTATCTCAACGAATACGGTTCTTACTGGAAGTTACCGGTACTGCTCACTCACTCCACTGCGGCCGACATCTATGCCTTCATCCTCAGCGGCATGGGCTGGCTGGCCAAGGGGATCGGGCTCAAAGGGCTCGTCCTCCTCCTCGACGAGGTGGAGGCCACCTTCAGGCTTATGAACGACCGGGATAAAGCCTTCGGATTCTTAAGGGGCCTCATTCACGTCGCCCTCAACACGAAAGAGTTGACTTCGAAGGAAGAGGGAGAACGCTTCCAGCTCTATCACTCAAGGGTGCGCACGACACCCTACATTTACAGAATACCGTCGAACATCCTTCTCATCATCGCCCTCACGCCGGTCTGGTCCGTCGTTTATCAGGAATTGAAGGAGCTGGTCAAAGACAGGGTTGTAGCCCTGTCGAGCTTCACCTCCGAAGACTACGGCCAGATGTTCGAACAACTGGCTGTTCTCTATCAGTCGGCTTTTCCCAATATGGATTTTCGGTGTGACCTGGACCATGTCTTTCATACCCTCATAAACTGCAGAGACCGAGGGATCCGCTTCTTTATCAAGGCCTCCGTGGAGGCCCTTGATCTCCTCAGGCACCATCCCCAGCAAGAGCCCTCCAGTGTATTGAAGTATGAGTAAGCTTGATGGCAATATAAAAAAACAGCTCCGGAAAACGTGGTTGCCCTTCTTCAGCAGGTTCGGTAAACTTCTGGAAGTCCAGCGACAGTGTATCCCTGAGATCCTTCGGGGAATCAACGTAGTCGTCTGCTCCCCGACCGCATCGGGGAAGACGGAGGCAGTCTTAGCGCCTCTTGTGGAAAGGCTTCTGGCCGAAGATTGGGAGGGGCTATGCATCTTGTGGATCTCTCCCACCCGGGCTTTGGTCAATGATCTCAAGGCCCGGTTCACTCCTCCTCTGAAGAGTTTAGGTGTGAGCTTTGCTCGCAAAACCGGTGACAGACCGGAGTTCGATCCCTCCTGTCCGGCGTCAGTGCTCATTACGACTCCTGAATCCTTCGACTCTCTCCTCTCCCGTCATCCGGGCGCGTTTCAACAGATCGAAGTCATTGTCCTGGATGACATCCATCTGCTCGACGGTACCTACCGCGGAGACCAGGTTCGGGTCCTCCTGAAACGACTCAAGCGGCTTCGCAAAAAGGAGATTCACACCTACGCCCTCTCGGCGACCATTGCCGATCCTGTTGTCCTCGGTCAACGGTATATGTCCGATTTCAGCGTTGTTGACGTGCCTTCAACGAAGGAGCTCGAATTTTTGCTCCTGAATGCAAACGAACCTTTTGTGGATGATCTCATACTCGAATTCAAACGACGAGACGTAAGAAAGGTTCTCGTCTTCGTCAACAGCCGGGCTGAGGCCGAAGCTCTGGTGGCCCGATTTCGGACCCCCCCCTTTCTCCATAAAACGTTCGCTCACCACGGAAGCTTGAGCAAAAGGGAGCGCGAGGAGATCGAGGGATTTATGAACATCTCTCCCACGGGCATTTGTATTGCCACAACCACCCTTGAGCTGGGTATAGATATCGGAGACATCGACGCTGTCGTCCTCTACGGCCCCCCGCATGACGTTCGATCGCTCCTTCAGCGTGTGGGCCGTGGAAATCGAAGACGGCAGGACCGGGCCCTGGCCTTTGGAGTATACAACGACGAATGGGAAAAACTCCTCTTCGAGGTTCTCTTTCACGAGGCACAGGCAGGGCGATTGGAGTCTGAAATGTACAGTCCTCATCTCTCCGTTGGTGTGCAGCAGATCTTTTCATACCTCCACCAAAGAAGGCACGTCGGAACAACGCTGCGCTCTTTAAAGAGCGTCTTGTCCCCCATCGTCCCGGAAGAATCCATCCACCCTCTTTTAAATCATCTGATGGATAAAGAGTACGTCGAAACCTCAGGAGATACCATCTTTGCTCCCTCAGACAAACTGCTCCGTCTTTCCCGGCGTGGATTGATCCACTCCAACATTGAGAGCAGATCTTCGGAATACACCGTGCTGAACGCAGATGGCGGTGGGCCATTGGGATCCATTCAGATCCTGACACCTTTCTTTCGACTGGGGGGGAGAACATGGAACGTCGTGAGAATCCAGAAAAATACCGTTTGGGTCAAGCCGGCTCAACAAGGACTGCTCTATGCAGGTCGAGCATTCAAGGGTAAAAATATTTTCTGGGACTTTCGATTGGGTTTGAGATTGAAGGAGCGACTGCACCCTGCTCTTGCGCCGTATGAATACCCCTTTCGAAATGCCAAGGGCGCCCTCTACCTTTTTCACCTCAGTGGTCCCATCCACGGGTTTCTCTGGCAAGAAGCGTTACGAAAGTCAAAATTTGAAACCCATGATTCCGAGGGAACGTTTCTCACTGTTGAGGGAGTCTCAGAACCTGACCAACTCAAACCGGACAAAGGCCAGCTCCTTCAGGCGATCTTGGACAACACGAAATATCTAAAACGAATCCTGCCTCTCGGGGCTTATTTCCACCTACTGTCTAAGGATCTCCAGCCCCAGGCAGTCGGTCATGCTCTCAACATCGAGGCTTTTTACGAACATCTTACGAAAATGAAATTTAAAGAGATTTCAGAGGACGCGTTCAACGCGACTTTGGCACTCTTAGATTATCAGACGGTATCACCGGCTCAGTGATGATGTATTGGCTTTCGTCCACGAGCCATAGCCGCTTTCTGCTGCTCCCACAACGTTAAGTCATTCATCACGGTCACCGAAAAAAGTGAACAGGCGCGAAAAGCTTCGGCTGAAATATCGCTAGAACAATCGGGAACGGTAATCTTTGGACTCGTGCAAGGAACATAACCAAGGTTTCAGGACGCGGTCAGCTTCGCCTGCGACATGAACGACCGTGTCGCTGGAAAAGGCCATGATGCATCAATCGAGATTTTATGAAAGCGATTTTCGAAAGTTTGAAATAGAATTTCGCTTCTTATTCGAGGGTTGATCAATAAGGCGGTGAAGGGGGACCAGGTATCAGGCTAAGGAGATTGTTTCGCTCCTTTCACTCATTCGCACTGACAAATAATCATGAAAAGTGGTTACAGTGCCTCCAACATCTTATGAGAGATCACCTCCCCGTAGGAAATGATCTTTGAGTTGAAGCAGTTGATGGCGTTACAGATTCCGATGGAGTGCTGCATGCTGGCCTCCGTATCGAGGAAGATCGCCTTGATCTCCCCTTTACCGCAGGTGCATTGGTCGATAGTCGGAAATTCGACATCGCACTCCGGACACAGAATGGCATTGACGTCACCCGAGGTCACATCCACACCGATTTCGACACGCGTATATTCTCCGTAAACCGGGCTGAGCACGATCTCACCCTCCTCGCTGTTGGCTTTTCTGATCTTGTGTCGTATCCCAGGATGACCGTTGAATTTCACGTGTCCATCCATAAGATTATGACCCTTCGGGCAGAAGCATTCCTTCACAACAAGAACTTTTTTCTTCTGTTCTTCCTCGAGAATTTGCTTCGGGTCCGGGATTATGAGAAAGCCCTTTTTGTCAAACCTACTCTCCGTCATGGACCACCTCCACATATGGGGTATTGTTTCCCTCATCTCTGATCATGAGTCGGGCTACATCTATAACCTTGTCACCTTTATCGAGCCTGATGAGTTTCACGCCCTGGGTATTCCTACCGATGGTCTTAATACCGATGATGGGCAGACGAATGACGACACCTTTCACCGTAATGATCATAAGTTCGTCGTCATCGACGACCTCCTTGATGGTCACCATCTTTCCGTTCCGTTGGCTGGTGCGAATCGTGATGACGCCCATGCCCGCCCTGTGCTTGACCGGATAATCCATCATTGAGGTTCTCTTCCCATATCCGTTTTCCGTCACCACAAGGAGGGTTCCCTCGCGTTGAACCACCACCATGCCCACCACCTCGTCGCCTTTGCGCAGTTTCACTCCCTTGACTCCTTGGGCGGTCCGGCCCATATCACGGACCTCGCTTTCATTGAAACGAATCGCCTGGCCATCCCGTGTTCCGAGAATAATATCCTGGGAACCGTTCGTCAGCTTCGCTTCGATCAGTTGGTCTTCCTCCACAATATTGATGGCATTGATTCCACCTCGACGCGGGCGGCTGTAAGCCATGAGGTTTGTTTTTTTGACAAGACCGCCCTCGGTCGCCATAACGATATAGTGGCTCTCATCGAACTCCTTGACCGACATGATGGCCGCCACTTTCTCGCCTGATTCCATCTGCAAGAGATTAACAATTGCTTTGCCTTTGGCCAGACGTCCCCCTTGGGGAATTTCATGAACTTTGAGCCAATAGCAGCGCCCTTTATCGGAAAAGCAGAGTATATAGGCGTGGGTTGAAGCGATGAAGAGATGCTCAATAAAATCCTCCTCCTTCGTGCCCGCTCCTGTGACTCCTCTTCCTCCTCGTCGCTGTCGTCTGTAGGTCGTAATGGGACATCGTTTGATATATCCGGCATGAGAAATGGTGATAACCATCTCCTCTTCGGCAATGAGATCCTCAATGGAGAATTCGCCCACTTCAGCAAGAATTTCCGTCCGCCTCTCGTCAGCGAATTTGTTCTTCAGCTCTATCAATTCACTTTTAACTATATCGAGCTGCATTGCACGACTTTCTAAAACCGCCTTGAAATGAGCGATCTTTTTTATAAGGTCCAGATATTCACTCTCGATCTTCTCCCGCTCCAGTCCGGTTAAACGCTGCAACCTCATATCCAATATAGCTTGGGCCTGGACTTCACTTAGTGAAAACTGTCTCATCAATCCATTTTTAGCCGTCTCCGGGGTTTTTGATTTCTTGATGAGGGCAATAACGGCATCAATATGGTCAAGGGCTATCTTCAAACCCTCTAAAATGTGTGCCCTCTTTTCAGCCTTCGACAGATCGAACTTTGTTCTTCTGACTATCACCTCATGGCGATGATCAATGAAACATTGCAGGAGGTCTTTGAGATTGAGAACTCTGGGTTGACTGTCCACCAAGGCCAACAGAATGATCCCAAAGGTTGACTGCATCTGGGTATGTTTATAGAGTTGATTGAGAATCACCTCCGCCTGTGCGTCCCTCTTCAGCTCCAGAACGATGCGCATGCCATCCCGATCCGACTCATCCCTCAAGTCACTGATGTCCGTTATCCTCTTTTCCCGAATGAGTTCAGCTATTTTTTCAATGAGATTCGTCTTGTTGACCATGAAGGGAATTTCTGTAATAACAATATTCTCGCGCCCGGTTTTCAAAGTTTCGGTACTAGCCCTCGCTCTCAACAGAAGGCGGCCTCTCCCTGTTCGATACGCATCGGCTATTCCGCTCCTTCCAAAGATCAGACCCCCGGTGGGGAAGTCCGGTCCCTGGATATATTCCATAAGTTCCTCGATGCTCATATCGGCATTTTCAATCAAAGCAACCAAACCGTCGATCACCTCAGCCAGATTGTGGGGTGGGATGTTGGTGGCCATGCCGACAGCGATGCCAGAAGACCCGTTACAGATAAGATTGGGGAATTTCCCCGGAAGAATTGTCGGCTCTTGCCTCGTCTCATCATAATTGGGTTGAAAATTAACCGTCTCCTTCTCCAGATCAGACAGCATCTCCATGGCGGCTTGATTCAGGCGAGCCTCCGTGTACCTCATGGCTGCCGGGGGATCTCCGTCAATCGAGCCGAAGTTACCCTGCCCTTCGACCAAGGGATAACGCATATTAAAATCCTGGGCCAATCGGACAAGGGTCGGGTAGACCACCTGTTCACCATGAGGATGGTAATTTCCCGAGGTATCGCCCGCAATTTTTGCGCACTTGCGATGCGGACGACCCGGACTCAAATTGAGATCATTCATAGCCACTAGGATGCGCCTTTGTGATGGTTTCAGCCCATCACGAACATCCGGCAGGGCTCTGGAGACGATGACGCTCATGGAGTAGTCTATATAAGAGTTTCTCATCTCCTCTTCGATATAAATAGGAATGACGTTCTCACGACGAATGGCCATTCTTCAATTTTCTCCTTCTCATACGATAGAGTTTACATTGTCTTGCTATATATCAAGATTCCTGACCTTTTGTGCATTCTCCTCAATAAAATGACGTCTTGGCTCAACGGCATCTCCCATGAGAATTGTAAAAATGCGATCGGCTTCGGCGGCATCTTCAATACTTACCTGAAGGATCGTCCGTGAATCGGGATCCATCGTTGTGGTCCACAATTGCTCGGGATTCATCTCGCCTAATCCTTTGTATCGTTGAACCGAGATGCCGTCATTTCCGAAGCGCTTCAGTGTTGCTTCCCTCTCTTGATCGTTATACGCGTACCGTTCTTCTTTCCCTTTTTTGATACGGTACAACGGTGGTTGGGCGATATAGACGAAGCCATTCTCAACCAGCGGTTTCATATGACGGTAAAAGAAGGTCAACAGCAATGTTCTTATATGGGCTCCATCAATATCGGCATCTGTCATGATAATGATTTTATTGTAACGGGCCCTCGAAATGTCGAACTCGTCTGTACCAATTCCGGTACCCACGGCCGTGATAATTGTCCTGATTTCCTCGTTGTTTAGGATTTTGTCGAGGCGAGCTTTCTCCACGTTGAGGATTTTTCCCTTCAGAGGAAGGATGGCTTGGAAGCGACGGTCTCTTCCCTGCTTGGCCGATCCCCCGGCAGAGTCTCCCTCAACGAGATAAAGCTCACACTGTTCTGCATCCTTCATAGAGCAATCGGCCAGTTTGCCCGGCAATCCGCTGCTCTCCAAAGCGCTCTTCCTTCTCGTCAGCTCGCGCGCTTTACGGGCAGCTTCTCTGGCTCGTGAAGCAGAGATAGTCTTTTCAGCAATGGCTCTTGCCACAGATGGTGTTTCTTCAAAGAATTCAGACAATCCTTCTCCCACAGCTGACTCAACAATGCCCTTGATATCACTGTTTCCGAGTTTCGTCTTAGTCTGACCTTCAAACTGAGGTTGGATGACTTTAAGACTAAGTACTGCGGTCAATCCTTCTCGAACATCCTCCCCTTGTGGATCAGGATCTGAATTTTTTAGAAGATTGTTCTTTTGCGCGTACGTGCTGACGACCCTGGTGAGGGCAGATTTGAATCCGCTCAAATGTGTACCGCCTTCAACGGTGTTGATGTTATTGACGTATGTGAAGATGTTTTCCGTGTAAGAACGATTGTATTGGAGTGCCAATTCAATTTCTGTTGTTTCCCTCACTTTTGCAAAATAGACCATCTTTGTATGCAGAGCTTCTTTGTTCTCGTTCAGGAACTTTACAAATGCAACTAAGCCCCCGGGGAACTTAAACGTCTGGGATTGACCGTCCCGTTCGTCTGTTAGTTTGATCTGAAGACCTTTGTTCAGAAAAGCGAGTTCCCTTAATCTATGGGCGAGTATATCAAAATTAAAATTCGTCTCGGGAAAAATTTCCTTGTCTGGCATGAATGTTGTTTTGTTACCGCTTTTCTTCCTCTTCCCCGTGACTTTTACCTTGTCGCACGGTTCGCCCCTTTGATACCGTTGAGTATAAATTTTTTCGTCTCGATAGACTTCAACTTCACACCACTCCGACAGCGCATTCACAACAGAAACACCAACACCGTGCAGACCACCGGCAACTTTGTAAGATTTTTGATCAAATTTTCCTCCAGCGTGGAGCATAGTCATAACGACTTCCAATGCCGGTCTTTTTTGAGTTGGATGGATGTCAACCGGGATACCTCGTCCATTGTCGACGACGGTGACACTCCCATCCTTGTTAATGGAAACGTCAATTGCGGTACAGTATCCTGCGAGGGCCTCGTCAATACTGTTGTCGACAACTTCATACACCAAATGATGAAGACCGCGAGATCCTGTACTCCCTATATACATGGCTGGACGTCTTCGAACAGCCTCAAGCCCTTTGAGTATCTGAATTTTCTTGGCATCGTAATCGTGTTGTTTTTCTGTCATCTTGCCTGCTTAGCTCCTTTCTGCCCGCTAAATATTATATCTTTGATTACAGGACTTCCAACGGCTCGATTCATCTTATCTTTTATCTCATTTTTCATAAAAGAAAGTTCGTTTCTCCACGCCGAACTATCCACTTCTACAAAGAGTTTCCCCCTCTCGATCCCAATAGGCTTCGCTTTTTCCGCTATTTTCTTCCCAACGATTTGAGACCATTGAGCCAGTGCCGAGTATTCTTTCACCTTTCTCTCTATTCCCCAACGATGACAGAGCTCTGAAATTACGTCACACATGCACACTGGCTTTGGTGACACGAGAACCTCCCTCATTTTTACGCTGAAACGGCTTTTATTGCCAGAACACCTGTAGCATTTCTTCGTTCTTGCATTCTGTGAAAAGCATCCGAGTCATAAGGTTTAAATTCTCTTTTTCGTCTTTGCTTTATACTTTTTTTGTACTCTGTCTCTCAGAGATACCACACGGCGATTCTGAAACTCCAAATACACATGTGCTCTTCATCTTTGAATGAATTGTATCCACGTATTGTACTCTGAAATAAGGTTCTCCTTGAGTTATCCTATTTTACTTTTGTTTTGATTAGGAATTGAATTTGACGAGCATAGAGACTGTTTCTTTTCAAAGAGATTTATTTTGCCCTGAATGTTATTCTCAAAAAGATGGTTCTCCTCGTCATGAAACGCGAAATCTATTTCTCTACCCTTTCTCTCATTCTTCAAATACAGTGATTTGAGAATCAAATATTCGTACTCCTTCTATGTACCATCAATATGTATTCTTTTTAATTTAGACGAAGAGGCATGATAAGACAAAGATAGTCTTCATGCTCCTTCTGCTCTGAGGGGTATATAATTCCAGCTGTTGTCGGTGTGCTCAATTCGAATTTGACTTCTTCGCTCTCAATGTGCGATAATATTTCCAACAAATATTGAGCATTGTATCCTACATCCATGGGTTCTCCGTTATACTCGGCATCTATTTCCTCGTTCGCCTCACCACCGATTTCTTGATCCAAAGCCGAAAGAATAATCTTATCTTTATTAAGAGAGAATTTTACCTGGTGCGTAATTGCATTTGATAAGATCGAAACTCTTTTAACTGAGGATGAGAGAATATCTCTATTTACTTTGAGTATCTTGTCGTTATCTGATGGAATAACCCGCTCGTAATTTGGATATGTTTCTGCAATGAGCCTGGAAAAGATTCGCGTTCTACCGAGTTCGAACAGTACATGGTTATCTCCTATTATGATTTTTTCCAATTCATCCTCCTCGCTTCGAAATCGGTTCAAACAATTAAGGGCTTTTGCAGGGATAATTACTTCTTTTTCTGTTTCTCTTTTTATTTTTTCAGTATTTACAATTTTGGCTAAACGATGTCCATCGGTTGCTACCATTCGCATCTCATCTTTTTTTATGTGCCATAAAACACCGTTTAGAGCCGGCCTTGTTTCATCAGTAGAATATGCAAACACGCTTTTTTCAATCATTCTATGAAGCAGAGAACCATCAACTTTGATCTCTGTGCCTTCAATATTTTGAGGAATATCGGGAAATTCGTCCTTTCGGAAGCCCAAAATTTTATATGTGCCAAGAGGGCTCGTTATTCTCATCTGTTCTTTTTCAAGATTGAATTCTAAGGTTTTATCAGGAAGCTCTCGTATCACTTCAGCAACTTTTTTTGCTGGTAGAGTTATTTCTCCTTCTGTTTTTGTCCGAACAGGTATATGGGTTATAATGGAAACATCAAGATCTGTGGCAGAAATTGATAATTCATTTTCACCGTTTTGAAAAGCGGCATTTGAGAGAATAGGCAATGTGGATTTTGATGGAATAATACTAAGGATCGCCTGCAGACCTTTTAAAATTTCACTCTGTTTGACATTGAAATTCATTTTACACTCCATGCGCTAAGGTTCTAAAAAAGAATAATTAAAGTGCTTTTAAAATAAACAATTTTTCGTCTTATTGCAAGGAAAAAGTTTGTCCGCGGTAGTGACGTTACAACAATATAATTATTTATTTTTATTGTAGATACATTGTCGGTGTAAGTTTCAAATATTTAGAAACGTTACCTTTGCATTGACCTATTTTGAGAATGATAAAACATACAAGACTATAAGTAATATAATTAAGTTATATTAAATTATATGGATACGGGAGATTGCTTAGGTGTCTGTCTCATAAATATAACATTGTTACATTATTCCATAGGTACCATCATTTCATGAAGCGAGATTTCTCTCTTCGTTTTAGAAGTTTTTAATAATTTTAATGGTTGTTGGTGTTGGTACATAATTAGAGAACAATATTATTAATAGTTCTATTTGTAATTTATATATTGTAGTAGTAGTAGAGGCTGTTCTTTTGTGCATAAGATTTGTTCCATTCTTCCTGAATGGATACGCTGTTTAGGTTTAATAGGGGAGTGAAGCTGTGCATAATTGTGTGGAAAATCTCAAGAGTTAACATTTCTTCTGGATGATTATACAAGGTGAAAGTTATGGACATTTTTTTCACATGTTTTGTACCCGCTTTTCACACTTCCTGAACATTTATAGAATTATTTAAATCATCAACGAGTCTTTTTAGGTCTGCCCTTTTTCCTGTTTCTTTTTCGATTGTTTGACAGGCATGAATTACAGTACTGTGATCTCGGCCTCCAAAATAAAGACCTATAGATTTTAATGATTGGTTCGTAAGTTTTTTTGACAGATACATTGCTATTTGCCGGGGTAAAACAACTTCTTTCTTCCTGGTCTTCGCTTTAAGAATATCTTCTGGGAGTGAAAAGTACTGACATACGGATCTTTGAATGGATTCAATAGAAATTTGTTTGTAACCACTTTTAATAGTGTCTTTTAAAACTTCCTTGGCTAATGCGATATTAATCTCCGAACCTGTTATTGAAGAGAATGCAAGAAGTCGAATGAGAGAACCCTCCAGCTCTCTTATATTATTTATAATATTTGATGCAATAAAGTTTATGACATCGTTCGAAACGGATAGTCCATCTTCCTCGGCCTTTTTTTGAAGAATGGCAATCCGTGTTTCCAAATCAGGGGGCTGAATATCCGTTACAAGCCCCCACTGGACACGAGAGATAAGTCTCTCTTCAAGACCCTTTAATTCTCTGGGCGGTCTATCCGAGGTGAGAACAATTTGCTTTCCCTCTTGATGAAGAGTATTGAAGGTATGAAAAAACTCCTCCTGTGTTCTCTCTTTATTAATAAAAAAATGTATATCATCAACGAGGAGAACATCCACGTTTCTGTAATATTGGCTGAACTCAGACGTCTTGTTGTTCTGAATGGAATTTATGAATTCAATGGTGAACCTTTCCGAAGAGACATAGATAAGTTTATTTGAAGGTGTCTCGGAATGAATAAAATTACCTATTGCTTGAATGATGTGTGTTTTTCCGAGACCAACGCCACCATAGATAACAAGAGGATTAAATTTTGTACGCCCTGGCGCCTCGGCCACAGCAAGTGAAGCCGCTTGCGCAAATTGATTGCTTGGGCCAACAACGAACGTATCGAAACGATAGCGTGGATTGAGTTGGTTATCTCCAGAGTTCTGTTTTGTCTTGGGAAAAGCGTGGCTTCTTTTAACCGGAGTATTGCTTTCTTGTCTTCTCTGAGATGGGACAGTGAAGGAAAGCGAGCATTGGACTCCGGTAACCTCTTTGACTATATTCTCAATAATTGCATGATAATGTTCTTCAAGCCAGTCGCAGAAAAACTGATTTGGTACTTGCACAGTCAAAGAGTCACCGGAATACAATATTCCTTTTGTTGGCTTAAACCACGTCTCGAAGCTTTGTTTATTAACACGTTCTTTAATACGCTCGAGACACGTTTGCCAAACTTCACCAGAGCTATTATTCATTTTAATTTATGGCCTTAGAGAGTTTTCCAGAAATTATCCACATTAAAAAACTTTTTAATTTTGTTCAAAGACAATTACTCTGCAACAAAAAGCACACGACACAAAAAGTTATCCACTAATTTTAAACACACAGACAGAACACACAACTTATCGAAAAACAACAACATATTATAATTTAAGTTTCAACGAGCAATAAGTTTTCAACAATATTTCTGGAAAAAAAGACCTATAATTCAAGCAATAAAGAATAGAGAATTGAAATTATCCACAAGTTATCAACACAAAGCCTCCCAAGTATTTCAAGGCTTCAATCTAGCTCTTTTTGTGTGCCTTGTCAAGTTAAAAATTTAAAAAAATTGCACATTCTGCGGGGCAGAGAAATAATTAAGCGAGAGAAAAGCATACCATGGATTTTTAAAAAATTGAGAGAGCGATCATTATATATTGAGCGTCTCGTAACTAAGCCTCAAACTCAAAAAGTTATTAAAAAGAGCGAGGAAAGATGCGGAGCAGAAAAAAACTCCGTCGATAAGGTTTATTCATCGGAACCACATCAACAGGGAATCCCTTAGGGTCAGCGAGATGAATTCTCGTAAGAAATGAGGGCAGGATTTGTATAAGAAAGATCTGCAAGTGTTATTTTTGTCTGTGTAGTATTCAGGAATAAAGATTTTGGAGGATAAAAAGCTTGACTTTGATTGAAAAAGAATTTAGCTTTTTAATTTTGCCAAACTTAAACGTATAGAAACAGGAGGAGTTATGAAGAGGACGTTTCAGCCGAGCAACAGAAAAAGGAAAAACAAACACGGCTTTCGTAAAAGAATGAGTACGAAGTCAGGCCGTGCTATTCTTAACCACAGGAGAAGTAAGGGCAGAAGTACGCTATCTGCATAGAGAGTAAATGGATGCCAACTTTTCCAAAGAACGAAAGGTTGAGGAGAACAGGAGATTTCTCGGCAGTATTTCGGGAGAAAAAGCACATCGACGGGAAAAACATTTCTCTTTTCGTTCGAAAAAACAGACAATCAGAGAGTCGTATTGGAATCGTAGTAAGCAAGAGAGTCGGAAACGCGGTCCAAAGGAACAGAATCAAGCGCCAGCTTCGGGAATCATACCGCATCCATAAGTATATATTAGAAGAGAACATGGACGTCGTACTCATCGCGAAGCCGAGTATTATCAAGGCAGGCAATAGAAATATAAATACAGAGGTACTAAATCTGCTGCAATGTATTCACCAAAAAATGTGATGAAAAGCGCTTTCTTGAAGGGACTCAGACTCTATCAGATAGTAATTTCTCCAATGTTACCATCGCAATGCCGGTTTTACCCAACGTGTTCGCAATATGCCATCGATGCTTTGCATAAATATGGTGTAAAGAGAGGAATTTTCAAGACAATTCGACGTATTTTACGCTGCCAGCCGTTCCATCCAGGTGGATTCGATCCCGCATAGCATTATTCAATTCGTGACGGAGGATTTATGGATAAAAAAGCAATAATTGCTTTTGTTATAATAGGTTTGCTTATTATTATGTATCCCTACTATTTGAAGGTGATAGCACCGCCCCGGAGCGAGTTCGCACCAGAAGTGGCGCCTGAACAGAGGGGTGTGTCGCGTGACTCGACGAAGTCCACGGAAGAATCGATTCTGTCAAACGCTCTTTTGGATGAAAAGATTGAAGAGGCCGAAGCCCTTTTCACTTCTGATGACACTTTGGGAATTAAAAAAGAAATTGTCGTTGATACAGATCTCTACAGGGCCAGAATCTCGACTTTGGGTGGAACAATACAAAGCTGGCAACTCAAGTTTTTTGAAGGTCTTCAGGGAGAATGGGTGGAGCTAGTGCCAGATAAGGCGACAGGAGCGCTTGCCATAATAATGAATACGAATGCCGGAGCAATAGACCTTTCAAATTATGTTTTTTCGTGTGAAACCGAAAATGTATTAATTGACAGAAATAATCCCAGCCAATCGATTCAGATGGTCCTTCAGCTTCAAAACGGGAGGAGGGTGGAGAAAGAGTTCACGTTCCGGCAAGGACAATATTCCTTTGAACTCAAGATTCTTATTGAAGGTTTTGAGAATCTCGTTCCGACAAGAGAATACGAACTGATCTGGAAACCGGGGCTCATGTTCACTGAGAAGGATGTGAAAGAGGATATGTCAAAAATGGCTGTTTTTGCCTTGATGGGAGATGCTGTTGCAAAATATGATTTTGGAAGAAAAGAACAGACCTTAGAGCGAAAGGAGGACGGGGCAACGAATTGGGTAGGCATAAGGACGAAATATTTTTTAATGTCAATGATATCTCGAATAGAACAGGCCAAAGGTCTTATGGTTCGAGGGACGAAAAGGAGAGTGCATGAGGGAAAGAATGCTGTGGACATAGAGACCTTCGAAACAGCACTCCGGATGCCTCTACATTCTAATGGGCCGACAGGCCATAACTTTGAGATCTATATTGGACCGCAAGATTATTCTTTGCTGCGAAAGTATGGGGTCGGTTTAGAGGGCTGTATGGATATGGGGTGGGCTCTTATTCAACCGGTGAGTCGATTAATCCTTGCCTTTTTTGTTTTCTTACATCGATTCATTCCCAATTATGGTCTGATCATCATTATCTTTTCCATTGTACTCAAGATAGTCTTTTATCCTTTAACACATAAACAGTTAGAAGCAACGAGGAAGATGCAACAGCTCCAGCCGCAGCTGGCGGCTCTGAAAGAGAAGTATAAAAATGATCCACAACGCCTCAACAAGGAAACGATGGCCTTATACAAAAAGGGTGGGGCGAATCCACTGGGGGGATGTTTCCCTCTCCTTCTGCAAATGCCCATCTTCTTCGCGCTTTTTTCGGTTTTTCGGAGCACGATCGAATTGAGGCGAGCGGGGTTCGTATTTTGGATTAAAGATCTCTCCGTCAAGGATCCCTATTTGGTTCTGCCCATAATTATGGCCGTCACGATGTTTATTCAACAGAAAATGACCGTGAAGGATCCGAAGCAGGCAGCCATGGTCTATCTCATGCCCGCCATAATGTTCTTCTTCTTCATGAATTTTGCATCGGGCCTGGTTCTCTACTGGACAGTTTTCAATGTTCTTTCCATTATCCAACAGCTCTTTATCGAGAGAAAAGAGGCGGTTGGTTCTCAGAAATAAGGGACACAGTTTCGGCTTTGAGGGAATATATCCTCGATGGCTTAACCATATAGAAGAATAGAAGACAGGGACCATCCTCAAGACAACACATCTCGTCGATGCACATCGAGAGGAGAGAACATCTCCACGAATCGCTTTAAAATCGATATTACTGAAACGGCCAATGAGGTCTTTTAAGATTGATCAGCAATTATACCATGCAAGGTAGACTTATTAAGGGCGTGCCGTGATCGTAACAGGTAACGGGCACACAAAGAGGATACGTTTTTTGGCCAGGTTGGAATTAGAGGTTGGTCAAAACAGATATAAGTTAAAACAAATAAATACAAAATGTTATTCATATTGAAAGAGGACCGGAGGAGTGAATATTTGAACTGGGCATCACCGCCCATTTTTTTCGTAAAGTGCGATGTTTGAAGATACAATTGCGGCAATTTCGACTCCTCCCGGAGAAGGAGGAATTTCAATAGTAAGAATGAGCGGCCCCAAGGCCCTAACCATTGCTGACGGCCTCTTTCGGGGTGATAGACGCCCATCACAATCACCGTCACACAGAATCCTATATGGGCATGTATTGGAGCTCGAGGCAAAGAGAATTATCGACGAAGTTCTCCTTATGGTGATGAGGGCTCCAAGGACCTATACCGCCGAGGATATGGTGGAGATAAACTGCCATGGCGGATACCTGGTCAGTCGAAATGTACTGGAAGTCGTTTTGAAATGCGGAGCTCGTTTGGCTGAACCGGGAGAATTCACAAGGCGGGCATTTTTAAATGGCAGGATCGATCTGACTCAGGCGGAAGCCGTTTTGGATATTATTCGGTCGAGAACAGGGGAGGGATTACGGCTTGGGGTGGAACAGCTTGAAGGAAGTCTGCTGAGGGAACTGGAAGCACTTCGGCACCACTTGGTCCAGATATTAACACAATTGGAAGTGGCAGTCGACTTTTCGGAAAGCGACATACAGATTGCACAAAGGGATATGTTGATCACGGCTCTTGAAAAAATCCTGTGCAGGATCGGCGATCTTCTGCAAACCAGCTCATCGGGAAAACTTATTCGAGAGGGCGCGAGACTGGCCATTGTGGGGAAACCGAATGTCGGTAAGTCGAGCCTGCTTAACGCGTTATTGAAAGAGGACAGAGCCATTGTATCCCCTTTGCCGGGGACGACACAGGATACTATTGAGGAGTGGCTGGATATTGAGGGCCTTCCACTCCGGGTCATTGATACTGCAGGCTTGGGTACAACAGCAAACGTAATAGAGGAGGAGGGAAAGCGAAGAACAGAAGAGAGGATTTACCAGGCCGATCTCGTCATCTTCATGCTGGACGGATCGATCCCAATGGATGAGAGGGACGATAGTATTGCTCAGCGCTTGGAGGGGAAAAAATACTTGACGGTTATCAATAAAATTGATCTGGAGCAGCGTTTGGAATCTGACGGTCTTCAAAATTCGAAGAGGGATTTGTACATAAGGATATCTGCTCTTCACGGGCAGGGGCTTGAGGAGTTAAAGAGATCAATCCTTGATGCTGTCCTTAGCGGGCACTCCGTTCCTTCGGAAGGTGTGGTTGTAACCCGCCTTCGCCATCGTGACGCTTTGATGAGGGCGAAGATCTCCCTTGAGCAGGCGGTCAAAACCTTAACGGATGGACTCTCGGAAGAGTTTGTGGCAGTGGATATTAGAGATGCCCTGGCGACGCTTGGCGAGATAACCGGGCAAACGACAAGCGAGGACATATTGAACAGGATATTCTCGGAGTTTTGCGTTGGGAAATGAGGGATGAATGTTCCACGTGGAACATTCTGAGTTGTGTTAGTCCAAAGTTCGGAGTATGATCAAGCATCCCCAAAATTATGATGTTATTATCGTCGGCGGCGGTCATGCCGGGTGTGAGGCTGCTTTGGCCACCTCAAGAATGGATTATCCCACCCTTTTACTCACCATGAATTATGATTCAATTGGCCAGATGTCCTGCAATCCGGCCATTGGTGGACTGGCAAAGAGCCACCTGGTGAGGGAGATTGATGCCTTGGGTGGCGAAATGGGAAAAGTTGCGGATGAGACAGCCATACAATTCCGTATGTTAAATACAGGGAAAGGGCCAGCCGTTTGGGCTTTGCGAGCGCAAGTGGACCGAACAGCCTACCGGCTTGCGATGCGGAGCCGGCTAGAGGTTCAAAAGAATTTGGAGATCAAGCAGGCCAATGTGGAACGAATTGAGGTTAACAATGGTGCTGTTCAAGGTGTTTGGACGAACACAGGGGTGTTCTACCGCGGAAATACGGTCATTCTGACGACCGGGACATTTCTGAATGGACTCATACATATTGGACTCATCAGCTATTCGTCAGGAAGGGCAGGGGAATTTGCCTCTTTGGGACTCTCTGAAAGTTTGAAAGACCTTGGCCTTCGTATCGGTAGACTGAAGACGGGAACACCGCCGCGAATTGATGGAAAAACGATCGATTTTACGAAAGTTGAAGCTCAATGCGGCGATGACACCCCTTCATTCTTCTCGTATCAGACGAGAGGGAGGAAAAAAGAGCAGGTGCAATGCTATATCACATCTACTCAAAAAAGAACCCACGAGGTCATTCGAAGCGGTCTCGACCGTTCTCCCTTATACACGGGTGTCATAGTAGGGAAAGGTCCGAGGTACTGCCCGTCAATCGAAGATAAAGTTGTACGTTTTGCCGATAAGGACAGCCATCAGATTATCTTAGAGCCTGAGGGTCTTGGGACAAACGAATTTTATGTGAACGGATTTGCCACGTCCCTCCCTGAAGAAATACAAACGGAGGCCCTCCACACTATTCTTGGCCTTGAGAAAGCAACCATCATCCGTCCAGGATATGCTATTGAGTATGACTATGTGCCTCCTACGCAGAGTTATCCGTGGTTAGAGACGAAGAAAGTTCGGAACCTCTTTTTGGCCGGTCAGATCAATGGCACTTCGGGATACGAGGAAGCTGCAGCCCAAGGTCTTATGGCCGGAATCAATGTGGCGTTACGATTGAGAGGCGAAGAGCCCTTTCTTCTGAAACGCTCCGAGGCTTACATCGGTGTCCTTATCGATGATCTCGTGACGAAAGGGACGGAGGAACCCTATCGCATGTTCACCTCCCGGGCAGAAAACAGGCTTCTTCTTCGTCAGGACAATGCTGATCAACGACTTATGGGATACGGCCATCGCTTTGGCCTCATACCGGCCGAGGTTTATCGGGAATGCGAACAGAGGTTGAATAACATACAGGAGGAGCGAAGATGTCTTGAAAGAACTTTTGTCTCTCCTGAACAGGCAAATCGTTTTCTCAGCTTGAATTGTGGCGTTGCTCTGACCCAATCGCAATCTCTTTCGCAGTTGCTAAGACGCCCCGAAGTACATTACAGGGATCTCGTTCCCTTGCTCCCATCAGGGGACCATCTTCCTCTTGATGTACAAAGGAGGGTTGAGATCGAAGTAAAGTATGAGGGTTACATAAAACGACAGTTGGAGCAAGTAAAGAAAATAGAGCGCATGGAGGAAAAAAAGATACCTCCGGGATTGGACTATGCACATCTTCATGCTCTCTCAGCGGAGGCCAGGGAGAAGCTCCAAGAGGTTGCGCCACTGTCAATTGGGCAAGCCGCCAGAATATCGGGGGTGACGCCTTCGGATGTTTCCATATTGTTGGTGTGCTTGGAAAAAATGCGGCGCGAGAAAAAGGCGGTGACATGAAAGGTGTTTCACGTGAAACATTTGATGTCGATAAACAGATTCAACAATTGGCCGAGGGGTGTTCGGCGTTTGGGATAACACTCGGCGGTGAGAGGAAGAGGAAATTCTGTGACTATCTTGAGGAGCTTCTCGAATGGAATCGCAGAGTGAATCTCGTGTCGCGCCAAGACACCGAAAATATTGCTTTACATCATTTTCTCGACTCCCTCAGCTTTCTTCCCAACATCGAAATCCCTCAAGAAGCGAGGATGATCGATGTCGGCACCGGGGCTGGATTTCCTGGCATACCCTTGAAGATCTGTTGCCCAGATCTCAGGCTCACCCTGGTTGAATCGACGCGCAAAAAAGTACTTTTTTTGAAGCATATTATTGATACCCTGAGATTGTCCGGTGTATCCGTTCTTCACGAGCGCGCCGAAGCCCTTCATCAGGACTCGAAATATCGTGATAATTTTGATATTGTGGTTGCAAGGGCAGTATCACCTTTACGGTCTCTCACTTTGCTGTGCCTACCGTTCTTGAAGCCCGGAGGTAAGTTTGTCGCCTATAAAGGGGGTGATGTTCGAGGAGAACTGCGGGAAGCCAGACTTGAGTTGTCAAAAATATCGGGACGATTCGAGAGAGAAATAGATGTCTTCTTGCCGCTATCGAACAGGAAGAGACAACTTATTGTTTTCACGAAAGCCCATAAAGAGAGAAATGGAGATGCCATTCTGTCCAAATTGTAAATCCGAGTACATTGAGGGGATTACGGCGTGCTCTGAATGCCACGTGCCATTAGTGGATGAGCTTGCCGTTGCAACCCGAGAAGCGGATGTTGAGGAAAAGTTTGCTCTTCTTCATACGTTCCCAAGTATTGTCTATGCCGAGATGATTAAAGAAGCCCTTGAAAAGAGAGGCATCGCCTGCCTTATGAAATCTGATATGCTCACCTCAGCCTATGGCTCAAAGGGCGGAGGGGTGTTTTCGAAGGTTAGAATCTATGTACCAGAGAATAGGCTGAAAGAGAGCGACGAGATTATGAACCAAATGCTCGATCATATTTAATTCACATAATATTAGATATCAGATAAAGAGATGTGTCAGTTTAACCGGCTCATCCTAATCGAGCTTCACCGCCAGAACCACTGACTTTTTCACCCTGTCCAAGACCCCCATCTCGGCATTTATTGCCTCTAAATACAAGATATAGACTCCCGTTCTCAGCTTTTCACCTTTACCGTTTGTGCCGTTCCAGATAACAGATCCAGCACTGCCACTCAGTTCCTGGTCAATAAGCCTTCTCACGAGACGCCCTCGGATATCGTAAATTTCCAGCTTCAGGAGAGCTCTTGGGACAGTGAGTTTGTAGGAGATGGTTGTCTTCGTATCAAAGGGGTCGGGCTCGACCCAAACTGTGGCCTTGCGAAAAGGGACAGAAAAATAAATACTATTTGGCGCACAGAGAGTTGCCAGAGAAACCGAGACGCATGTTGACCATGTCCGAGGACTCTGAGAGGACCAATCGGGATGGATCCGCTCCAGAGATTTGCCGTCTCCTCCGCCCCATTGATCATCATACTCAAGAGCGTCAATGGATGTTCCAGTGGCATCTCGCAAGACGATGAGGTCTCCGCCGTTGTTCAACTTTGACCAACCGTTGAGGGGTTGAATGATTGGACAAGAAACATCTGGATTTTGGGCATAAAGGCCTGAAGAATCCTGGGTGACACATACATAACTGTTTGATTCTATTAGAATTGGAATTAATGAAAGGATGCGGGGCCGGGTCGAGTCAGCATCTTCTAAGGTCCATCCAGTGAGATCAATGGGCACAGTGCTCTTATTATAAATTTCGATCCATTCCGGCTCACCACGCTGAGGGGCGTACATTATTTCATTTATTACGACAGCTGTGGAATCACAACAGGCTGTGCAAAAACCACACAGGAATAAAATAGTGGTGACTGTTATTATGATACCGACCATACGATCACCGTAATAACAATACTTTTATGTCCTTATCGCGGTGTAACGGCAATTGACCCGTTCCTAAGAGTTCGAATTAAAAAATTCGGTATGCGTTCACTCGAAAAAGCCCGCCCGTTTCATGAGAACCGTCAGGCCCAGGAGAGCCGGGCTGTGTTCCAAAGCAATCTATTGTTATGTATCAGCTTACGCAGATTTTGCGGCGCTCGCAATGAGACGCCCTGCAAAGTTGGCCTTATGGGACCAGGTGCATAATTAGAAATATGGAACAATAATGAAACGGATACCTTCTCTAATAACCTGCTTTCGGCTGTGTGTTCATAACTTAATATGCCCTGTTCATATTGTCAAGGATTATTTCTGGCGACAGAAGGCTTAGGCGGAAAAACACCAGAATGAGCCGGGGGCAATCTCCTTCAATAAGGGGTGAGCTCCTTTTGGTCGCTCACTTCTCCATGGAGTCTGACCGGCCCTCGGGCGCTTCGCGATCCTTCGCCCGCTCGGATGGCTCTGCTGTCACCCTTGAAGGGAGCTTACCCCCTTCAATCGACCCCTGCCTTACTGAAATTTGTAGAAATTCCGAAAAATTAAATTAACCTCATAGAAATCTTCGAGAGCCACAATAATACTTGACAGAGTTGCTCTACTTCATTAGTTTCATTTGTTCTGTTGGTTCGAAATCTATGGAACTCATGGACTGCAAAGGCGTTCTTTATTCATATCTGTACTAAGAACTTGAAAGGAGGTGATACAGAGTGAAGAAAGTGTCAATCCTGGGAATGGTTTTCGCAATATTCGTATTGGTAGCGTTTACTCATGCACAATGTTTGCCCGGCAGTGACGACATGAAGGTCGTGTGCATCAAGGGTGAAGGGGCGGGCGAGGAATGCTGTAAAACGGGAGCGATGGGCTGCTGCAAGATGATGGGTTGTCAAGGTGAAGGGCATCAGTGCATGGGGGGGTGTGAGAACCGGCTCTTTCTGTGTTGTGCCCAAGAGCTTGACCTGAATGAGAGTCAAGTGGAACGCTTGAAAACATTACAGTTGGAGCACAAAAAGTCGATGATCCGAGGAAGCGCCGACCTGGAAATATTAGAGCTCGAACTGAAACACCTGCTTCAAGAGTCAGAGCCCAATCGCAGCGCTATCGATAACAAGATTACGGCAATAGGCGACTTGCAGACGAAGATGAAAAAGAACAAGGTGCACGCCCGCCTGGATGCCAAGAAAGTCCTGACGAAAGAGCAGCTGGAGAAGTGCATGCACGGTTCCTGCGGATGTTGTGGAATGGGACTGAAGAAAGTGATTGAGCACAAAACATGTTCGAAAGAAGGATCGTGCTCCATAGAAAGCAAGAAATACGAAGGCCATTGTAAATAAGACATAACGGTTCGTAACATTTTCTAAGGGGGCGCTGGCAAGGCCGGACGGCTGATTGTCTGCGCCCCCTTATTCCTCTTTCGAAAAAAGGAGAGACGAACATTCATGGGTAAATATCTCTTTAGAAAAAGCATGATTCTTGGAACTGTTGTCAGTCTTTTGATGTGTTGGAGTCTGCTCTCATCGGCTGATGAGTGGGAGAGAATGCGTATTCAGAAATTCGAGCCGCGGCGAGACCCTCCTGAGATAACGATAAAGAGCCTTGACGGGAAGAAAGTGGCACTGGAAGATTTCAGGGGGAAAGTGGTTTTTCTTAACTTCTGGGCAACATGGTGTGGATGGTGTAAGCGGGAAATGCCCTCGATGGAGAAACTCTATGAGGCATTCAAAGACAGAGGCCTCGAAATTCTTGCCGTCGATGTTCGGGAATCCCGGGAGAAGATAGAGCCTTTTTGGGACAAGTACGGCTTGACTTTTCCTGCGTTTCTGGATAAAAACGGGATGGCTTCCTATGCCTTCGGAGTGAGGGGTATGCCGGCCACTTTTCTCATTGATCGCCAGGGAAAAGTCGTAGGCAGCGTTCCCGGTTACCGGGATTGGTTTACTGAAGATGCCAAGGCTGTAATTTCTCAACTGTTGTCCGAGAAGGGACCGAAGGTGAAGGAGGGGGTGGAGGATCAGGAGACGTCGGACGTGAAGGAGGCGGAGAGCGTCGAGGTGACAGATGACGACGCGAAGGCAGAAAATCCGGTTCCTTTCAATCTGAACTCCATATCAGGGCCGCCCGTGCTTTCTCAAGGTCAGATTGTGGTGAAAAACGCTCAGGTTTTTGATCTGGACAAGGGGATGGCCGGAGACGAGAAATCGGCCGACTTTTCCTGGTCCGAGCTTGGATTGACGACCCGGTTTCTCATCCCTCAGAATGGTGCTGAGTTTTCCAACAAGGGCGTTGTCGACCAGGTCACCTTCGATGATATCATTTTAACTGAGTACTCTGGCTCGCCCATTAATGGCAGCGAGGGGGAGAAGAATAGACTCAAGGTGGGAACCGTGTTGTACGCACGAACCAACGAAGGACGCTTCGCCTGTCTTCGAATAGATAACAACTCAAGAGATTTGGAATTAAGCTGGATAACCTACAAAAAGGACTGATCGTTAAGGGTCATCATCTTTCGACCTCTTTTTATTATTCACAGGCAATTGATTTTTTTTGCGGGAATGGTTGGTAGGCTGGTGCTGCCCGCGGACTTCAAATCCGTAGTCCCGAACTGTTGAGTTGGGGAGGTGGGTTCGATTCCCACACATTCCCGCCAATGATATACATCCGTTGCTCTTTGCGCGTCTCAAGGAACGGAATTATCCGAGCAAACGGCAGGTGATGAAGAGCAATCTGTATTGACCTTGGTGAGAACAGAGAGACACGAATCCCGATTTCAGACAGGAACGCTCAACATCGATCAATCCGACACTGTGGAGAAATCCCATGGAGAAATACGATATCGCCATTCTTGGTGCAGGACCCGGAGGCTATGTGGCAGCTATTCGGGCTGCACAACTGGGCGTAAAGGTTTGTGTTGTTGAAAGAGAGGAAGTCGGCGGTACATGCCTGAACTGGGGATGCATTCCGACAAAAGCGCTGGTTGCATCGGTACGCTCACTTGAGAAAGCTACGAGCGGTAAGGAGTACGGTTTTGAGATCGAAGGCGCCATGAGGATCCATTTTGACCGGATGATGACCAGAAAGAACGAGGTCGTCAAGCGCCAGGTCAAAGGGATCACATCACTGTTCTCGAGTTACGGGATACGACTGCATTACGGTGCCGGGAGACTCCACGATAAAAATACTATTGAAATAACAGATTCTGAGGGCGGAAAGAAACAGATCTATGGGGACAAGATTATTTTGGCTACCGGTTCGAGGCCCTCTGATATCCCCGGAGTGCCGGTGGACGGTCAGTCGATACTCTCAAGTAACGAAGCCCTAGCACTGAAGGATATTCCTGCCAGTATGCTCATAATCGGAGCCGGCGCGATTGGGTGTGAATTTGCCTCAATTTTTCATGCTTTGGGCTCCGACGTGACTCTTGTCGAGCTGTTGCCCCGGGTTGTACCCATGGAAGACGAGGAGATATCGGGGATATTGGAGCGGGAACTGAAAAAACGGAAAATCAAATTCTATGCAAATAGCAGCGTTGAATCGGTTGAGAGGGAGAATGGGACATCAATCAAGGCCCACCTGTCGAACGACCGCATAATCTCGGCGGAGAAAGTCCTTGTCTCTGTGGGGCGGGCTTTCAATGTTGAGGACATAGGACTTGAAGCGGTCGGAATTGAGCAGGGAGCTCGTGGGGAAATTTCGGTCAACAATAGGATGGAGACGAATATTAAAGGTGTCTATGCTATTGGCGATGTCATTGGCGGAATGATGTTGGCCCACGTTGCCTCCAGGGAGGGGATTGTGGCCGTCGAGAATGCCCTGGGCGGCGATGAGACTGTCGATTATTCTGCCGTTCCGTCCTGCATCTTCTTCAATCCGGAAATCGCCAGTGTCGGTTATAAAGAGAAAGAGGTTGTGGAGGAGGGAAAAAACATAAGGGTCGGACGCTTTCCAATGCGCAGTCTTGGTATGGCCCATGCCCTGGGAGAGATTTCAGGGCTCATAAAAGTGATTTGTGATAGTGAAACCGATAGAATCTTGGGAGTACATATGATCGGCCCCCATGTCACTGAAATAATACATGAGGCTGTTCTGGCTATACAAAGCGGTTATACTGGGACCGATTGGGGCAAAATGATCCACGCCCACCCGACAATGTCTGAGGCTCTCCAGGAGGCCGTTCACGATCTTCACGGTGCGGCTATTCATCTTCCACAAAAACAGCAGAGGTGAAACGAGTTGGCGAAATGAAGCCTGAAGGAGATCGTTGTCGATACGTAACGAGAATTTTTTTACAAAGCGCTTTCTTTATATATATTATATAAAGGTAGTTAACACGATCAATCCGAACCTCTCTCCGTGCAATCGGCTTACTGTTCTGAAGGACATATCTGCTCGTACGTGCCATGCTCTAGGCGAATATTGGAAATCCGAATCAACCCTTGACTTTCATGACTGAAGGGTGTAAATTGTTTTTCACCGGTTTGAATATCCACTGTCGTATTTAGAGTGCTTCAGCGGATTGAGACAGGAATCCATTGTTTGCAAGATAGGAGGTGCGCCGTGGAAGATGTCAAAAGTCTTATTCTGTCTCTGGAGCAGCAGCAGGTCGAGGCTTTCAATAAGGGTGATGTGGATAAGATCCTGAGCTTTTTTAACCCTGATATCGTTGGATTTTCTTCCACAAAACATGATCGTTTTACAGGTTTGGAGGGACTCAGAGGAACATTTGAGTATTATCTTCAAAAGACCACCAAGCTGGAATACAGCATCTCCGACCCATCGACTCAAGTCTTTGGAGATACGGCAATTCTAAGTTTTTATTGGCTTGTGGCCACGACTTTTGGAAAGACGAGGCGTGAGGTACAAGGACGGGGCACTCATGTGTATCGGAATGAGAACGGAGAGTGGAAAATCGTACACGAGCATTTTTCACGCGCTCATCACGCCTATGAGAAGTAAGGTTCGAAGTCAGACCGCCTAAAAGAAAATCGGTAATCACGGCCCCCCCATTCCTCTTTTTGGGTGGAGGTGTTGGATTCTTCGGCAAACAGAGATCGGGTAGAAACATAGAATGTTTGAGACCTCAGAACCGCCCTCCATTCTTTGAGGGATAATTTCCTTTTAATTCCATTTTTTTCTTGACATGGGGCAAGAGTTCAATTATAATATTGTTTCAATTATCAAGTTGTAATTGACCCCTGTGATGTGCACTTGCTGCTTACGGCAGAGGTGAGGGGAGGGACAGCCTCAAAATTCATGTAGGAAATGGTTTTCATTAACACACTTCGACAAACAACTGTTGTATTATCTTCAACCAAAAATCGAAAAGATAATCTTGAATTTATTCACAGAAAGGGGGTGAAATACAGAGAAAATTACAATCCTGCCTCTTCAAATCCTTAGAGCAGGCAAAAGGGAAAGGTGTGCGTGCTGCCGGTACGCATTGAGAGGATGAGGTAGATGCTTTTCGCATGATGTACTGAGGAGGTGATATTTTTGAAGCACTTTAAAGTTTTTTCGTTGGTCGTCCTAATGCTTTTGGGTGTCGTCGTGGGAAATGGAAGCGCCCAGTTTAGACTTTCGAATGTGAGTATCACTGATGCCACCGGTGTACCAGGAGAGACGTTGGATATCGTAATAAGCATGAATACCGCAGGTATTGGCGTCGATGGCTCTATGGGGTCATTTGAATTCGATTTCTCTTTTGACACTCAAATTTTCGAGGTGACAGCCCTTCAAGTGTTAGGTCCTTTTGCCGGTTGGTGTGCTATTGATTATCAAGCAGGCGGAACAGGTATAACCATAGCTCCTTCAGAGCAATGTGATCCGTTGGATTTAGGGACTGCCATGAGGGACGTGCTGAGACTAAGTATGCTCGTAAAAGAATCTGCGGTACCCGGGACATACGAGTTGGACATACCGATGGCACCTGCTCCCGTCTTCGCTCCAGACGGAACACCTTTTGATGCTGTGAGTGTTTCCAGCGGTGCGTTTCAGGTGAAGCCGATTAAATTGAGCCTGGCCGATATTTCGGCGGCACAGGGGAGCCGTAGGATAGAAGTCGATTTATATATGGACATTTATAACCCTGAAGGTGTCGTGGCTTTTAATCTGGATGTGCTCTATGATGATGCGGCTTTAACGGTCACCGCAGTTGATAAGACCGAGCGCACAAGTTCCGTGCCGAATTGGCAGTTTTCCGTCTTCGAAGGAGGCGTTACTCTGTTGGCCATTGGGCAGGATCTGGGTACCGGAGCTCTGTTTCCAATTGCGCCCGGCATGGGCAGTATTGCAAAACTTTACATAGACGTGAGCCCCAACGCCCCGGCCGGCGATGTTGCCATGACCTTCTCGAATGTCACAATCACGAAAAAGGTCGACGATGAGGACATAAAACTTTCACCGAAGGTTGTCCATGGTGCCCTCGAGGTCGTGAGTCCATCGGCCATTCTCTCTCTTGGTAATGGAGCCGGACATCCGGGAGGGACTGCCAGCGCACCCGTGAATTTATACCAGACGACGGACGTGGCTTCTGTACAATTCGACGTCCTGTTTAATACCAATGTGCTCTCAGTAACGGGCGTCACGAGCCCCGGCGGAGGGTGCGCCTTTAATACAGCGAATATTACTGGTGGAGTTACCATTACGGGTACGTGCTCACTGCTCCCCGGAGCTGGTCCAATTGCCGACATTCAGTTCAATGTTGTTGGTACAAGCAGCGGCGAGTATCCGCTCGCCTTGTCAAACGTCACGCTGACTGATGGTGTTGGCGGTGCCGTGCCAACCGGGATGGAGGAAGGTCAAATAAATGTCGTATCAAGCGGAACAGCTGTGGTTACGGTGGGCGGTTCTGCGGCAATGATTGGAGCTACCGGCAATACGGTGGCCGTCAATCTTGCCAACGATGTTGACGTATCGGCTTTCCAGATGGATTTGGGTTTCGACACACAGTATATGAGTGTGCAAGACGTAACTTCGACGACACGGTCCGCCGGAATGGATAGCCTAACATGGAACAATCTCAATGGTGGCATCCGAATTCTTTTTTATTCGGTAGGCGGAGGTGTTATCGGTGCTGCCGACGGATCGATCTTAAATATTACGTTCGATGTCGATAGAGGAACGCCTGGGGGATTTTACGATTTCTCCATATCCGGCGTTGTGGTGGGTGATGCCGATAGGAACAGAGTCAACGTCGAGTCCTTCGATGGTACCCTTTGGATTACCTGTGGAACGCAAGGGGATATCAATAGCGACTATGATTTCGACATTGCGGATGTAGTGACCCTCGTGAATATCATTCTCGAGGGGATTGATTACGATGGTTGCACCCTGCAGAAGGGAGATTACAACGAGGACGATATGCTCAACATTCTTGATGTCGTGGCCATGGTTGATGACATCTTAAGCGGCATGACGAAATCAGTGGCGCCTTATGGGACCGCTACAGTCTGGGCGGATCAGGTAACAGCTTCTGAGACGCAAGAGTTTGAGCTTCCCATCCGTATTGAGACTCAGGCCGAGATCGTCGGGGCACAGTTGACCCTTCGATATAATCCGAACGCGCTCGAGCCGAGTACGCCGAACCTCATGAAGAGCAGTCAACATATGAGTTTGGCCTCTCGTGCTCATAACGGTGAATTGACCATCGTCGTTTACAGCCTCGACGGCCGAGCTCTTAATGGTGGCGAAAACGGTGTTGTCACCGTGCCGTTCCGGAGAACTTCTGGTTCTCTGGATCTGGATTTTGGTGAGGTCATCCTGGCCGGGCATCAGGGACAATCCATTGCTGCTGAAGTGCGTCCCATCTCCTTGAAATCCGGTCTTCTGCCTGAGGAGTTTGCCCTCAACCAGAATTATCCCAATCCGTTCAACCCTGAGACGAAAATTGCCTTCAGCCTGCCGAGCGATTCGAGGGTTGCGCTGTCTGTCTATAATGTACTGGGACAGAGGGTGGCTACCCTCATCAACACGGAGATGTCTGCGGGTCAGCATAGTGTAACCTGGATGGCGGATTCGGTACCGACGGGTGTTTACTTCTATACGATCACAGCCGGTGAGTTTACGGCCACGAAGAAGATGATTCTGTTGAAGTAAATTTTAACGGACACTTTCTTGAAAGGAGGGGCAGTTTTTTGCCCCTCCTTTTTTTTGGAGGGGAAATTTTCATTGCTGGCTTAGAAGAGGATGGTTATTTTCATGCAACTGGAAGCGAAGGGAAATACTCAGTTCTGTGTATGAGGTTCGCCGGGATACATCTTGAAATATGAAGTGGGGGGTCCATGGAAACGGGAAACAAGCGTTGGACACAAAAATCATTCGATGATCTCATTCGCAATTCTGAAAAACCCGTGCTCGTCGATTTCTGGGCGGCGTGGTGCGGTCCCTGTAAAATGGTTTCACCTGTGATAGAACGGATAGCGAAGGACTATTCGGGGCGAATGACGACGGTTAAGGTGAATGTTGATAAGAAACCTCATATTGCGGTCCAGTACCGGATAGAGAGCATCCCGACCATTATGATGTTTTGGAGGGGGGGGCCGATTATGCGAGTAGCTGGAGCGCAGTCGCAGGCGCAGCTCCAGCGGCACATTGATGATGCGCTCTCTGATATCTGATGGTTAAAATTGGAAGAAGACCACTCGTTCTTTTGACGTTTGTGTTTCTCTGACAAAGGAGGTGGGAAAATGAAACATCTTCGGTGGCAAATAGTTCTGGGTATTGTGTTGGTCGTTTTGTCTGCGCTCATATATGTGATTCATTTTTTCATCTTCAAGGATTCTCATCATATCTTTATTTATATGGTCGGAGACATAGCCTTTGTTCCCGTTGAGGTATTGCTCGTCACTCTGATCATACATCGATTGCTGGGCGAACGAGAGAAACGACACAAATTGGAAAAACTGAACATGGTCATAGGAGCATTCTTCAGCGAAGTGGGGACAAGGCTCCTTGTCTCTTTTTCGGACTTTGATCCGAATTTGGATAACATCAGAAACAATCTCATAATAACCGGCGAATGGTCTGATAAAGAGTTCACAGCGGTGAGCGGACGTCTTAAAAACTATGGATATTCTGTCGAAATTGATAAATTCAACCTTGAGGAACTCAAAATTTTTCTTATAGAAAAGAGAGATTTTCTCGTGCGACTGTTGGAAAATCCGAACCTCCTGGAACACGAATCCTTCACCGGTCTTCTCAGGGCCGTCTTTCATCTGACCGAGGAACTGGAATGCCGAGACGATGTCCGGGCATTGCAGGATTCGGATTGTCAGCATATCGCGGGTGACATAAGAAGAGCATACGTCTTGTTGGTACATCAGTGGCTGGACTACATGAAGTATCTGAAAAACAACTATCCGTTTCTTTTCTCGCTGGCGATGAGGACGAATCCCTTTGACCAGAGCGCATCGCCAATTGTGAAGTGAGCTTCACTGTTGGTTCAAATTCGTGAGTATTTGTTAAAGCCATGAATCACAGAAAACATCCTTAAAAAGAAAATCTCTTTTCTGAAGACTGATTTTAAAGAAAATCAACACCGTTTAATACTATACATTTTCTTTGATATTACACTTTTAGAATTTATTAAAAATCTTAAAAACGTCGAGCTGAAAAGCCAGGTTTTTTACTCAAGTTCGAAGGAGTATTTTTACAAGTCTTTTTTACTGAAAAATGGGTAGCGAGTTGTTTCAAACCCCTTTAGATTCTCATCAGAAAAACGGTTTTTGTCCACACGTTTCTCTAAGCTATGAAACACGGGGTTTTTTGAGGAAATATCGAAGGAGAAATCCTGCGAGAATAATAAGGATTCCTGTAAGAACAATTCGACTGTATGTGCTGAGAACGGTCTTCACCGCCAACCAATTTGCGCCCACAAAAATTCCTGCCGAAATGATGAATCCGTTCCAGACTCCAATGCTGATGATGCTGTAGAGCATCACTTTTCCCCGGGGCATGTTTCCGATGCCGGCGGCCAAGGCTACGACGGAACGCACCCCTGCAAGAAAACGGTTGGCCAGAACCACTTTGGGACCATATCGTTCGAACCAACCCTCCACCTTTCCCAGCCTTTGAGCGGAAAGAAACGAGGCCTCCTTTTTGATGAAAAAATTTCTCCCTTTACTCAACCCGAGATAATAAATCACCATGAATCCAGTAAAACTACCCGCCACGGTGGCTATATAAACAGGGACTACGCTCAACTCTCCCCGGCCTGCAAGATAGGCGCCAAAGAGCACTACCGTGTCTCCAGGGATAGGAGGGAAGATATTCTCAACAAAGGCACTGATAAAAAGGAAAGAGTAGGCCATCAGTGGTCCGTGTGTTGAGATGAGATTGAGGAAAAAGTCGACCAATGTTTAAAGACCGGACGATAAATTTATTTCTCTTGTTCCCAAACTCAGTTTGGAAACACAAATGAAGTGGAAAACTGAGTTTCCCTTCTACTCTCCGTTCCTAAACAGGAATTTGAGAGCCAGTGTAGAAACCTCTTTCAGGACCAAAATGACTTCGATAATATGAAAAAATCCAAAGTCCTCTACTATGAATCCCGGGGTTCAGTAATCTTTACTCAATCCTTTTCAACCAAGGCAATCGCATAAGCCACCATACCCAATCCTTGACCAGAAAACCCCAATCCTTCGGTCGTACTTGCCTTTATTGATACTTTCGAAACTTCGATCTTGAGGGAGTTGGCGATGTTCTGTCTCATGAGGGGGATATGGGGAGCCATAATCGGCTCTTGAGCAACTATTGTTGTGTCAATATTTTCAACGGTGAATTTTTCATCAATAAGAAGTTTCGACACTTTTTCAAGGAAAACGAGACTGGATATGTTTGTATACCTGGGATCAGAGTCAGGGAAATGTTGACCTATATCCCCCAATGCCGCAGCCCCTAAAAGAGCGTCGCAGATAGCATGGCACAGGACGTCGGCATCGGAATGGCCGGAAAGCCCTTTTTCAAAAGGAATGGTAACTCCGCCCAGAACGAGGGTTCGTCCTTCGACAAGTTTGTGAACATCATATCCGAAACCAATACGCACTATCCTCTCCTCTGCACCAAGATCTTTTCCGCCAAATAGAGGTCTTCCTGCGTGGTAATTTTAATATTATCGTACGATCCTTCGAGAATCTTTACTTTACCCCCCAATCTCTCCACCAACGAGGCATCGTCCGTTCCCCAGAATTGATCCCCGTATGCTTTTTCGTAAGCTTTCATAATTAAATCATACGAAAACGTCTGAGGTGTTTGCACCATCCATAATTTTGATCGATCCAGAGTTGCGATGATGAATCCGGCTTCTCCCCTCTTGATGGTATCCTTCGGAGGGATGGCCGCGATCACAGCCTGATGCTCTTGACACAGTTCAATCGAACGAGCGATCAATTCAACCCTCACGAAAGGCCGTACGCCGTCATGGATCACAACGATATCGCAGCCATCACTCACCGCTCTGAGACCATTGTAGACCGAATCCTGGCGCTGTTCACCTCCGCCAACGACCTTTTTCACCTTTTTGTAACCGAAGGCGTCGACAATCTCAGAAGAACACCAGCTCACCTTGTCCTCTGAAATGACCACTATTATATGGTCCACGGAACCGCAATTCTCGAAGACGTCAAGCGTGCGTGACAGGATCGGTCGGCCTCTCAAAGGGTAAAAGGGCTTGTGAATCTCACTTTTCAGGCGAGTTCCTTTTCCAGCCGCAGGAATGATGGCGACTACGCTCATTCAGCAATCCCTTAAGGAAAGGGGTTGAGGATTCCAGGATTCGAGGGTTCGAGAGATGTTCGAATCTGTCTTTTACTCGGTCCTTCGGCTCCTCGAATCCCGGGACCCTCAAAGTATCAACATGGCATCGCCGTAACTGTAGAATCGATACCTTTGTTCAATCGCCTTCTGATATGCCTCCAGAATGAATTCCCTGTCGGCAAAAGCGCTCACGAGCATGATTAAAGTCGAGCGGGGCAGGTGGAAGTTCGTCACAAGGCAATTGACAATACGAAAGGGAAATGGTGGATAAATATACATGTCCGTCCACCCTGTCCTATGAACAAGACGACCTCCACTGTCCACAGCAGTTTCCAGGGCTTTCACCGTCGTCGTCCCAATGGCCATAATCCTCGCCTTTTTCTTTTTCGCTCTATTTATGATCTCTGCCGTTTCAGTGGATATCTCGAAATATTCGGCTTCCATGGGATATTCCCGAGGATCATCCGTCGTCACCGGGCGAAAGGTTCCGGGTCCCACGTGAAGAAGAATAGGTACAATATGCACGTGCTTCCGCTTTATTGTCCCCAACAAATCATCGGTGAAGTGGAGACCGGCTGTCGGAGCAGCAACTGCCCCCGGAATCTTAGCATAGACCGTCTGGTACCTGATCCGGTCCGTATCGACAGGTTCACGTTTGACATAAGGAGGAAGGGGGACCTCGCCCCAGTTTGTTATCAACTCCTCAATGTCCACACCTTCTTCAAACTGGATCAGGCGTTTTCCGTCATTCATCCGATCAACGATCTCTCCGGTAAAAGCATCCGCCCCAAAGCTCACGCGTAATCCCTTCTGAGTCCTTCTGCCGGGTTGAACCAGTGCCTCCCAGAGACCTTTTTTCTGCTCCCTCAGAAGGAAGATTTCAACTGTTCCGCCGGTCGGAATGCGTTTCCCCCTCAATCGGGCCGGGAAAACCTTCGTCTCGTTGACGACAAGGCAATCGCCTGCATTGAGGTATTCGACGATGTCTCGAAAACGCCGATGCTCGATGCTTTTCCTCGGTCGATCAAGCACCATGAGCCGCGACTCATCGCGCTTCACCGCAGGGAACTGGGCGATGAGCTCCTGGGGCAACTGATAATCGAAATCCGATGTTTTCATCTCATCGTCTCAGAAAAATGTTGAGAAGAACGGTCAGTAGGACGCTTAAAATCAGGCACGTCATGATAGGAAAGTGGAAGCTAAAACCGGGTTTGTGGATATGAATATCTCCAGGGAGTCGGCCTAAAAAAGGAACCTTTCCTGCGAGAAGAAGAGCAGCACCGAGAAGGGTTAACAGCAATCCTGCGAAGAGAATAATTTTTCCAAAACCGGAAATATCCATCATTGATAAACACCTTTAGAACAATTTCTCCTGCAGGCCCTCTGCCGGTGAGAGGTTGAAGTGTTTGTAAGCCAATCCTGTCGCCTCCCGACCTCGAGGTGTGCGGTTGATAAAGCCCTCTTGAATAAGGTAGGGCTCGTACACCTCCTCAATCGTATCGCTCTCCTCGCCGACAGCGACAGCAATCGTGTTGATACCGACAGGACCCCCGTTAAACTTTTCGATAATAGTCCGGAGAATCCTTTTGTCCATTTCATCCAAACCCACCTCATCCACCTCCAGCATCTCGAGAGCCTCTCTGGCCACACCCTCCGTGATTTTTCCGTCAGCTCTCACCTGGGCGAAATCCCTCGTTCTGCGTAACAGTCGGTTCGCGATCCGAGGTGTACCGCGCGCCCGCTTGGCGATTTCCATGGCGCCTCCATCGTCGATATCCACTCCGAGGATCCGTGCCGAACGCCCAAGAATTTGAAAGAGCTCCCCCGGAGAATAGAACCCAAGCCGATTTGTCACTCCAAACCTGGCCCGCATCGGCGACGTAATGAGGCCGGCGCGTGTCGTCGCCCCAATGAGGGTAAAACGCTGAATGTTCAGTTTGATCGACCTGGCGCTCGGACCCTTATCGATCATAATATCCAAAGCATAGTCTTCCATTGCCGGATAGAGGTATTCCTCGACGACATGGTTCAAACGATGGATCTCATCGATAAAAAGAACATCGAATTCCTTGAGGTTGGTCAGAATTCCAGCCAGATCTCCAGGGCGTTCTAAAACCGGACCAGACGTCGCTTTGATGTCAACATCCAACTCCTTGGCAATAATATGGGCTAAGGTCGTCTTGCCCAGTCCGGGCGGACCGTAGAAAAGAACATGATCTAACGCTTCACTCCGCTCTTTGGTCGCCTGAATGAAGATGCGCATGTTTTCCTTTATTTTGTCCTGTCCGACAAAATCCTCGAACCGGCTAGGTCGTAACGAACGTTCAAATTCGAAATCATCGTCAAAGCCCTCGGGTGCCGTTATGCGCAGCCTCACCACCTCCTCAAAATAAGTTCTTTCACGTCAAATCTACCGGTCTATAATAATTCTTTTTCAAAATCTTCTTCTTTCCTCGAAACTCCTTGGCTCCAGCACGCATCTTCTCATTTCTGAAACGTGCCGCTGTCGAGGTGTCCCTCTCTTATCGTGAGACAGAATTTAGAGCGTCGATAAGATTTTTCGCATCGAAGCCTAGTCTCTGGGCCTCTTGCGCCTCTTTCCAGGCGAGATCGTATTGCTTTGTCTCGTAGTACGTCGCACCCAAATTATAGTGCGCTTCCGGCATGTTGGGATTTATGCTCAATGCTTTCTTGTAAGACGAAATTGCCTGGTTGAAGGAACGTCGGTCGTAGTATAGAGAGGCTAAGTTATAATGGGCTTCACCAAGATTCGGATCCAATCTGATAGCCTCATTGTATTCTTGTATCGCCAGATCCTGTTGATTGTCTTTGGAATATGCCAAACCAAGGTTGTTATGTGCCGAGGCCCAATCCGGCTTTCTCTTAATGGCCTTCTGATACTCCTCTATGGCTTCGGCATAAAGACCTTGTTCAAAAAGCATATCACCCTGATCAAAGTGTTTCTGGGGATTTTCTCCACAACCGATCCAGAGGATCAGGGACATGGCCAGAAACAGGTCAAGAACGTCGATTTTCATGGGATCCCCTCTTTGCTGAGTGCCTTCCTCAAAAACAGTTTCTTTATATTTACTGAGACCTACGCAAAGAATCTCTGGCAGGATACTCCTCATGAGATAAAAATTTCTCATCCCTGCTCCTTGCATACCAAATGCAACACAAACTGTTATGGAACGCAGGGTCTATCCCACGTGTTGAGAGAAGCCTCGTACCTTTAAAAATGCAAAGAGCAATAATATGCTGAAGCATCCAGAGTAAAATCGCAGATACAATCTAAGCCACCTCTTTGAGAAAGTCAAGGTTTTTGACCGTTGACAATAGCCCCCTGAACGATTACATTTGATAATGCATTCAGCTGCTTTCGTCCCTCTGCGATAACAGGCAGAAAGTGGCCAGGGAAAAAGGAGCGGAAATGAAATCGAGAGCACATATCTTTGTGAGCGGCGTTGTTCAAGGAGTATATTATAGAGATTTTACTCAATCGCATGCCACCGCCATGGAACTGACGGGTTGGGTGAGAAACATAGATGACGGGCGTGTTGAAATAACGGTCGAGGGCGAAAGGGATAGGATCGATCATCTGGTCGAACGATTGCGATCTGGACCGCCGGCATCCAGAGTCGATGATGTTCAGGTGGACTGGGAGGAATACTCGGGTGGATTCTCAAATTTTCAAGTCCGATACTCTTGAAAACGGTGCAGTGTCCGCAAGAGATGAATTTCCTTCCCCAGAAACATTTTGGCCGATTCGGGTGTCTTATTTTAGAGAACATAGGCAGGCAAATGGGGTAAAACGTCTACCCTTTTTTTGTCTGCGGTGAAAAAAATTGCGAAGGGATAGATCACAATTCCTTCTGTTTCGGAAGCACGAAGTACGTATGCTCTTATGAAAGTATATTTATCGATTTGAGAAAAATCGAGTACAGGAATCTTCAGGCCCTGATACACAACTTTAGACGAAACAGAGGAACTTCGAACATAGGAAGAATAGGACTGCGTCATTCTCTCTATCATGGAGGTGAGGGTAATGCAAAAGAGCCCGAAAAAGCACTTTTCGAATCTCTTGGGAATCATAACATTCATGGAAATCCTTCTTGTCTGTGGTGTCGGCGCAAGTGACGCTCAGAAAAACGTTGTGGACATCCGAAACATTGGCCATCGAAACTGGAAAATGGAAACATTCTCTATCGATAAGAAACTGGATCTCAATATTGAAGCCCGTGGAGCTGGCGACCGCTGGCATGATTATATGTACGCATACGCATGGATTTTAGATGCTCAGAGCAGGGATGTCGTCTGGGAGATGAACCTTGACAATACGCATGAGCGATCACGCCGCAGGGAGTTGGAATATGAGGGTTCTCTGACACTCCCGGAAGGCGATTATGAGGTTTACTTTGCCATTTCTCCCTTTAACTATAAGGACATTCACATAGAGGGATTGGGAGAACTCCTTGACGGACTTTTCCGGGGTTTTAAAGAGAAGCGCTACTCCAGAGACTGGGGGATCACGATTGAAGTGCAGAATGAAAAAGACATGAAGTATGTTCATGAGTACGATCCAAAACGACGAGACGAAAGAGTGATCGTTCAGATGACTCGCATGGATGACGACGAGATTCGAAAAGAGGGCTTTCGCTTGAAAGAACCAATGACTGTCAGAGTGTATGCCATAGGTGAAGGGAGTCGAAGCGATCGCGAAATGTATGACTATGGTTGGATCGTGGATACCAAAACACGTGAACGAATCTGGGAGATGACACCCAGAAATACAGATCATTCTGGTGGAGCTGATAAGAACCTCCAGTATGATGATGAGATTACGCTCTCAGCTGGAAGTTATATGGTCTACTATGTCACGGATGGTTCTCACTCCTATGAGAGGTGGAACGCCCAACCACCCTACGATCCCACTCACTGGGGTATAACACTCTGGGGGGCACGTTCGGATTTCAGCCCTCAATATATCGTTCCGTACGAAGAGTCGGAGGAGAGAACGCCTGTCGTGGAGATAATCCGAATGCGAGATGACGAATTTGAAAGTCATGGATTCACTCTCACAAGACCGGGCAATCTTCACATTTACGCTTTTGGCGAATACAGCAGCGGCCGGTTTTTTGATTACGGAGGTATTATTGACGCTCAAACAAGAGTTAAGGTCTGGGATATGACACGCTGGAATACAAGACATGCAGGGGGCGCTGAAAAGAACCGGCTTTTCGACGACATCGTCCACTTTGAAGCCGGAGACTACATCGTTTACTATATCACCGATGGCTCTCACGCCTATCGTTCCTGGAATGCGGGTCCCCCCTACGACCCGGAATCTTGGGGAATTACGATTTGGGCTACGGATGACGGCTTCACTCAGGATGATGTCCTTGAATATCGCGAGCGTGAGGACCCTGACATTCTCGTGAACCTCACGAGCCTTGGTAATAGGGAACGCCGGAGAGATCGTTTCTACCTGGATAAAACGACAAAGATCCGTGTTCACGCCATAGGTGAAGGTGACCGAGACGAGATGTACGATTACGGCTGGATCGAAGATGATCGAGGACGCATCGTCTGGGAGATGACCTATAGGAACACTGAACACGCTGGAGGTGCTCGCAAAAATAGACTTTTCAATGATACAATAATTTTAGAGACTGGAGATTACGAAGTACACTTCGTAACCGACGGCTCTCATTCCTTTGAAAAATGGAATTCAAATCCTCCTGATGATCCATTCCACTGGGGAATCATTGTGATGAAGGAGGATTAGATCAGAAGGTCCCTGCAGCCAGAATAGTCCTCGAAATATCTTGGGAAAAGAGCCATGCCTTGATTAACCGCACTCAAAAAACTTTCTCATTGACTCTTATACAGCCGAAATATCTGCCTCAACATTTCACTCTTCTTGTGTAACATTTCATCCTTTGACGAACACGGAACCACTCCTGCACCAGCGCCTTTGTGACCGCTTCCGATATTGAGAAGACGCATAATTTCCCCGACGTCTTTCGTATGTTCCATTGCCTTTATGTTCAAACTGAGAGACATAGAGAAGCTAAGATCCTTTGTCTTTGTGTCTCGGTGAAATATATTCTTTACCTCAACAATTCCTTCTGCCTCAGGATAGAGCAAATAAGCCAGGTTCTTTTGTGTTTTGAATTGTCTTTTGTGATGCGTTACATCAATAACAATGAGAGATCGATCCTCATCTTCAGAGAGAAAGGTGACATCTTTTCGAATTTGACTCAACATGATTTTCTCTTCTCTCTGAAATTGTGCATACCTATCCATCACTTCATGTCTTTCGGCAACTTCAGTGATGTTTTTCGTCCTCAAAAGATCAATGAGATGTTTTATATAATCCCATCTTTCATGTGTCGAGGTTTTCTGCAACTTAAGGGTGCCGTCAATAATTTTGCCGGGTGTCTCTCTCCTCCAATCATCGATACTTGAATAGCCGAAAGAATCGATCACATCGGCCTCATCAATCTTTGGGATAAAATGATGAGGGATTTCGGTTTTTTCGGAAAAGTAGTCGAAAACGACTCGCGCACACGAATCCTTTTTGTCAAACCTCCCATCGATAGAGGCAGGGTTAATACCCCTGGATTTCACATCTTCGAGGTTTCCTTCATGATGATCAAACCACAAACCGCATATCAGGGGGTACGGCAAATCACAGACGATATCCCTTTCCGTAATAGATATTCTTGACTCAATAATTGTTCGGGGTCCGGCAAATCGGACTTCATCAATTCCTAGGACGTACGAACAGACGGTTGCACTGACCAAACCGTCAAAATCGTCATGGGTGATTATTTTTTCAAACGTTTTCATTGTAGAAGAGGGAAAGAAGAGGCCAATAACTTAACCGTTGTTCTCAAAATCTAAAGCGTGTCATTTGAAAAAGCCTTCTCTTCTTCCAACATTCATTATTCTTGTATAGTCACAACATTCACCTTCTATGAAGGTTGGTTGCCCGTCCCAATAAAATTCATTACCATTAATGTATAAAAAAATTTTCTCGTCATAAAACTTTTTTCACATAAAAATGTTGGAAAAAAAATTAAAGTAATATATATTGTGAAAAATTCTAATAGGGAGTAGTTTCTGAAAGAGAAACAAACCCATCCAAAGTGTTTTAAGGGATGTGAAATGAAGTTCATTTCACACAGAAAGACTGACACACAACAGCGCACTTTAAACGTTACACACATCCTTCCTGTAACGAGAGCCTACGCGTCTCTTTTGAATCCACACTCATCTTTGAATACTTATGAAACAAAAAGAGAACGGTTCTTTCCTCAGAAAAGAATGAAAATGCAAACCCACTCCTTTTTTCCTCTACACAACTTTTCTGCTTTGGTTTTATTTTACGTTCAATCAGTGTTCGAATTTTTCTTGAGAAGACCTTCACAAAGAGATCAAGATCTGAGTCGCAAACCAGTTGGAAAAAAAAGAGATACAATTCATGAATATCTCAATGAAGACATTTCGTTCGATGGAGAACGTATATAATGAAGAAACAATTTATTCCAAAAAAATCGAAGGAAAACGTCATCTCCAAATTCCAAAATCGTCTTCTGAAATGGTATGAGAAGAATAAGCGGAACCTTCCCTGGAGAAGCACCAAAGATCCATATCACATTTTGGTCTCAGAGGTGATGTTGCAGCAGACCCAAACTTTTCGAGTGAAAGATTACTATAAACGTTTCATCGCTGATTTCCCGGACATCGAAACTCTGGCTCACAGTAAATTGCCTGTGGTCCTTAAAACCTGGGAGGGATTGGGATATTACGCCAGAGCAAGAAATCTTCATCGAACGGCTAAGCTTATTGCGAATCACCGCCAAGGGCAATTTCCTCAAACATATGAGGACTTGATAGCACTCCCGGGAGTCGGATCTTACACGGCCGCAGCCATAATGAGTATTGCCTACAACAAACCATTTCCTGTTGTGGATGGTAACGTTACACGCTTGATCAGCAGAGTTTTCGGTATCGATGCGGACCCTAAAGAGGCGGATACGAAACGGAAGCTTTCTGAAATCATAAACGAATTCATGCCGCGGCGGAGAGCGGGCCTTTTCAATCAGGCTCTAATGGAACTCGGTTCTCTTGTCTGCCAGCCCAAAAATCCGCAATGCGGCAACTGTTGTCTAAAAACTCTGTGTTATGCACGAACTTTGCCAGATCCAACAGAGCTTCCAATCAAGGCTCAAAAAAAACCCCGTCCTCATTACGACGTGACAGCGGGATTTATTTGGAATGACAGAAAGCTGTTGCTGGCTCAACGCCCTATTAAGGAAATGCTGGGGGGATTATGGGAGTTTCCTGGTGGAAAGAGGAAACCAAACGAATCTCTGCAAGCATGCTTGCGGAGAGAGATTCGGGAGGAGTTGGGAATTCATATCGAAGTGAAAAAACCTATTGCCTCCGTCAAACACGGCTACTCACATTTCCGAATAACGCTTCACGGTTTTCACTGCAAGTATATCAGGGGACAAGTACAATCTTTAGGATGCGCCGATTGGAAATGGGTTTCCCCTTCAAGGGTAAGCTCGTTTGCCTTGCCAGGAGCTGACAGAAAACTTTTCGAAACGTGGAAAACGATGAAGGAGACCTAAATTTGTCCGTTCTTCTTATCTTCATTGACGGTCTCGGGATTGGTGAGGACAATTCTCACGTGAACCCCTGTGCAAATAATGCGTTCACTCTTTTTAACATCGTCAAGAGTGATATACCGAAAAAGCCATTACCGTATGGCGGCAGTATGGTTTCTATCGATGCGACGTTGGGGATAGAAGGGCTCCCTCAAAGCGCCACCGGTCAGACAGCTCTGCTTACGGGTGTCAACAGCGCTCGAATTCTCGGATATCATAAACAGGGATTTCCAAATAACAAACTTCGTGACATACTCAGGGAGAATTCTGTTCTGAAAAAAGTGGTTGAACAGGAGGGAAAAGCTGCGTTTCTCAATGCCTTCAGACCCCGGTTCTTTCAATATCGTATCGAAGAGATCGTTTCCAAATTGTCTGTCACGACTGTGGCCAACTGGGTTGCCGGACTATCCTTTTTCGCCCTGCAGGATGTCGTTGACAGAAGAGCTCTTTATCAAGATTTCACAAACATCGATCTCATCGCACGCGGTTTCAAAATGCCAGTATTTACGCCTCATGAAGCAGGTGAAATATTGGCTTCTGAAGCGCAGAAGTTCGATTTCTGTCTGTACGAATATTTTAAGACCGATCACGCCGGGCATTCCCAAAATATGAATCGAGCCACGGAAGAGATCGTCAAACTTGAAGAATTTTTAATGTCGTTGCTGTCTCGTATTGACTTGGATCAAAATACACTCATTGTAACAAGTGATCATGGAAATATCGAAGATCTCTCCGTACGAACACATACGAAAAACAAAGTCCCGGCGATGGTTTGGGGCTCCAATGTGATACAAGCGGAGAGACTTCACTCTCTCACAGATATCGTTCCTTTCATTCTGGAAAGAATAGAGTATATGTCCCGATCGGAAACGAAAGAAAATAAGAATGTGGGTTCAACGCTCGAATTTTACCATGGAAAGGAGGTGATCCCATGCCAGTAAAGGCCAAGAAGAAGGCCACCAAGAAGAAGGTGGCCAAGAAGAAAGTGGCCAAGAAAAAGGCGACCAAGAAGAAGGTCGCCAAGAAAAAGGTGACCAAGAAGAAAGTAGCCAAAAGGAAGGTTGCCAAGAAAAAGGCGACGAAGAAAAAGGTTGCCAAGAAAAAGGCAACCAAGAAGAAAGCCAAAAAGAAGGCAGCTAAGAGGAAAAGGTAAAAGGGCTACTTAGAAGTTCCACTCGTTGAAATCGAAGTCCTTCCGTAGAAAGTTTGTTGCGGATTTCAACCGTGTGGCCACCTTTTTAATATGGCCTGTACCAGGTTGGGGTCGAGTTCATTCTCGACCCCAACTCTTATTCAGGGAAAACGAGACACCTGGGAAATCCGACACTTCAAGCTTGAATTGTCTTAAGTTATTAACTCGCGATCTGTTACATCCAAACACACAACTCCGATCTTTTTCAATAAAAATGAAATACAAATTCACTTGCCCTATGGGGAGAACATGATCACTCTGGGTACTCCGACCCCATTTCAAAGACTCATTCGAGACAGAAGGAGCATCCGCAGCTTTCTGGATAAGCCGGTCGAACGGGAAAAAATTCTTTCCTGTATTGAAGCGGCGCGGTGGGCACCCTCTGCCGAGAATGTTCAGCCGTGGCGATTCATTGTTATCGATGATCCACAATTGAGGGAAGAATTTGGAAAAGCCGCATTCTCGGGTATTTATTACCCGTCTCGTTTTGCTGCGAAAGCTCCTCTCCTTATTGTGGTTCTGGCCAAAAAAGATCTCTTAGCCAATGTGATTGGCAAGCAAATTCAGGGAACATCCTGGTACCTTATTGATATCGGAATTACCGGTGAACACATTGTCCTGCAAGCCCAGGAGCTGGGCTTGGGAACATGTTGGGTTGGATGGTTCAACGCGAAAAAGGTCCGTACGTTCCTACATATTCCTCCAAGATATAAAGTGGTTATCCTTATCGCTATGGGATACTATAGCGAAAAACCGGCAAGGGTCAAACAACGGAAACCCCTCGAGGAAATTGTTTCTTTCAATGGTTTCAAGAAAGGAAGTGAAGATTAAAAAAGGGTGCATAGTGTCAAATGAAGATCGTGAAACGTTTCATGTACGAGCTCCGAATTCTTTGCTCGATTTTTTTACGTTCATGTCTCTTGGGAGAGGCAAGGTTTCTTTGTCAGACGAATATTTTGTGTATGATTGTAAAGGAGTCGTAACTCTTTCATCTGTTCATGTATTGAAAAATGGCGAAAACATATAAAGCGTCCTTAAGAGTCCGGTTCAGTGAGCTCGATCTTTACGGACATGTCCACCATGCTGAGTATCTCAGGTATCTCGAATGGGCCAGAATGGAATATTTGAAACAGGCAGGTGTCTCTTTTGTCGAGCTCATGGGAAAAGATATTTATATCGTCGTAGTGAATGCTGTTCTTAACTTTAACAGTCCGGCACGCTATGACGAAGAACTCATAATCTCGGGAGTCATCGAAGAAATTGGAACTACCAGCCTCACCATGAAACAACGGATTGAAGAGCGCAAGACAAAGCGCAACATCTTGGAAGCACAATTTACCTTCGTCTTTCTGAACAAAGAACGTAAAAAAATCCCTGTCCCAAAGCGTATTCTTCGGCTTTCTCCTCAAAAGTGACCTCAGTAAAAACGAAAACAGTCATCTTTATCTCAAAATACGAGCCCCTCTTTTTCCCTTGCCTTGATTTTAAAATTAGCTTATACTTTATCGAGTACACTACTATTAGGAATCTTATTCATCCTAACAATTTTCGGCAGGGCAAAGTCTACAAAAGATCAAATGTTCCGAAGGCGAAAATTTGAAATTGAGACACACGGTCTCTATCCCAGAGACAAAGTGATCGTGCACGACTCAGCTGAACATATGATGATGACACCAAAATTGAGGGATCTCATCGAAGAGGAATGGCAAAAAAAAGAGGCGCGCATGGTGAAGCGGGAAGGCCTTTTCTTTTCAGGGGATCTCTGCCGCCTCAACCGATATGAGGTCCGTGAGAACGAGCTTCACCTCTTCCTCGGCCGAACACATTTCAAGGAACTGCTCGGAACGAACCTCAGCCATCCCATCATTCATAAACTTTTAGGCGAAGAGTACATGTCAAACGGACTCGGAGTCCGGGCAGCCATCTGTACTCATGATGAAAAGATCATCATTTGTCAGCGGAGTGAAAAAGTGATGGAAGCAGCAGGCTATTATCATTTATGTGGCGGATACGTAAAACCTTCAAAACATCATCGCCGTGGAATACCAGACCCCTATCTCTCCATGGAATCATACATGGAAGAAGAACTGGGCATTTCAAAGGAATCAATACGGCGTCTCGTCTGCTCTGGGCTCGCTGTGAATAGCGAAACCTTGAAGCCCGAACTTATGTTTGAAGCGGAGATAGATCTCACTTTCCGGAAGGTGCTCGTTAACATGGCCAAGGCCGCCAGGGACTTCACCCATTCCGAATTATTCGGAATCATGGCTCAGAAAACCTCGCTCAGAGGATTTTTAGTCGCAAACAAGAGGAAAATCGCACCCACCGGCCAGGCCTGCCTGTGGATTTATGGGATCGAAAAGGGATATTGGCCCGAGGTTCGGAAAGGGATCTTAAAGAGATACGCCGAGCGGAAACTTCGAAGGAAGGCGGATGAAAACAGAGGCCGATCTTAAGCACACTTTGCGTCGCATTGAAGGACGCGGATACAAAGCATATAAGGATATAAAGGATGTATACGACTTCGGGGAGTTCACCCTGTTTATCGATCACGTTCAAGGTGATCCGTTCGCAGCTCCAAGCCGGATTCGAGCTCAAGTTTCACAGGATATAGCTCAATTTCCACCGGACACGTACTCGAAGAAAGACAGAATCGTGGGATTGTGCGACTTGTTGACCAGGATGTTCAGTCAAAGCGCTCGGCATATCGCGAAGGGACATCGGGGCACGGGGAAAAGCGGGATGATTGAGATTGACACGCCAGGGCAAGAGATATTGGAACGAACCTCCGTGGTCATAAACAGAAATTTTGTAGAAGCTCGATGTGTGATGGGTCTTCCCGCGTCAGGTCGGCGGATTCTGGCTCGAGAGGCCGAAGCCATGTTCTTCGATGAACTGCCAAAGATAGTATCGGCATCTTTACGGGTTCAGGATAACGGTAAAAAGAGATTGCATAAACATATAGAAGTATACGAGGATCAGTGTTGGCTTCGATCCCAGCTGGAGAATCTTGGTTTGGTCGCATTCATCGCCAACGGCAGTCTGCTCCCCCGGGCAAGTGGTGTCGATGATCGTCCTCTCTCGACGGGTAGAATTGTCACGTTTCAGTCGCCGCCTTCGTTGGAGATGACAGTTGAGCTTCCTAACCATGGACCTGTGCTGGGTATGGGCATTCCCAAGGGAGTGACCCTTATTGTTGGAGGCGGATATCACGGAAAATCGACACTTCTCGATGCTTTGGTGCGGAGCGTTTACTGCCACATTCCCGGGGACGGACGAGAATGTGTAGTAACCCACAGCGATGCGGTTAAAATTCGGGCCGAGGACGGTCGCAGAATTGAGGGGGTGGATATCAGTCCGTTCATAAAGAACCTTCCGTTTGGCCAGCAGACGATATCCTTCTCTACTGACGACGCCAGCGGTTCCACCTCACAGGCGGCGAACATTATTGAAGCTCTGGAAATTGAGGCCAAGGTTCTGCTCATGGACGAGGACACTTCGGCCACAAACTTCATGATTCGGGATCATCGGATGCAGGAACTGGTGTCAAAAGAGAAGGAGCCCATCACGCCTTTTATCGATAAAATCCGGCTCCTCTATCGGGAACACGGCGTCTCCACTGTTCTCGTCATGGGGGGCTCGGGCGAATATTTTGATGTGGCCGATACGGTCATTGCTTTGGAAGATTATGTACCTCGAGATGTTACCAGTGAAGCGAAAAACATAGCTCAAAGATATAAAGCCGAGCGAAAACATGAAGGAGGTACCGTCTTTGGTACGACTACGCCGCGTATCCCAGTCGCCGCAAGTTTCGATCCCAGCCGGGGAAGAAAACCGGTCAAAACAGATGCGAAAGGCTTACGCACATTGGTTTTCGGCCGCCATACTATTGATCTTTCTGCTGTTGAACAGATCGTTGATCGGAGTCAGACTCGTGCTATTGGAGACGCTCTTTTAAGAGCCAGTCGAGAACACATGAACGGGAGACGCAGTCTCAGTCAAATTATGGGTCTTTTAATGGATGAGATTGAGACGGGAGGACTGGACGTTCTAAATTCCAAACCATTAGGCAACTATGCTTTGCCCAGACGCTTTGAAGTTGCTGCTGCCATCAACCGCTTACGAACGCTGAGGGTGGAAAACCGACGGACCGTTTTGAATTAGCGAGCTTTCTTGCGTTCAATTTCATATGCTTTGACATCAATGAAATACGTTTCAGTAAGGAGGTGCTGAACATGAAAATTCAAAGAGGTTTGTTCTTCGGGTGTATGTTATTGATTATAGGCCTTTTAACCACAACAGGTTACGGCCGACAGAGTGAAAAGAGCGAAGGAATTCGCGTGGCATACGGCGTCATCTGCACAGATGTTCAAAATCGAGAACCTATAGGAATAGACAGTACGTTCAGCGCCGCTGTCGGCTCACTCTATTGCTTTACCCGCATAGAGGGGGCGGCCGATACCACCAGCGTAACCCATGTCTGGTATTTCGGTGAAAAAAAGATGAGCGAGATCACTCTCGCAGTGAAATCACCCAGCTGGAGGACGCAATCAAACAAGAAGATTTTACCGAATTGGACGGGTAAATGGAATGTGGTGGTGCTTTCCGAGAGGGGTGATCCCTTGACTCAAATATCATTTAATATCAAAGGTTCAAAATCAGAATAGATCGTGTGTATTTTCAAATTCGCAGGAGACTGAACATGGAGCACAGAATACCGGCTTATTTTTGATAACCTTCCTTCTGTTGCCCTGATCAAAGGGGAATCGCCGTTTTATATAGAGAAGATCTGTTCTGTAAAAAAAGCTTCGAGCCTATCGGATTGGAATGATCGCAATGGGGATAAAATATGAGATGCGGTAAAATTGTCACGTACAGAATTTCACTCATAATCGCAGCCATTTTCACTACAGTTCCCATCACTTTTGCCGGGCTCTCAATCGATACTACCCCCATTATACCCCAGCAGGAGCTTCATCCCAACTTATATTTCACCCATCAGGACATATCGATTCTCAGGACTAAGAAAGACATACCCCCCTACTCCGACTGGTGGGTCCAGATCAACTCTGCATCGAACGCGTATCTTGAGCAGGATCTTTCGTCATCGAGTCTCACGGAAGAAGAGCGGAGCAAAGGTGCTAAAGTTTGCGCCTTTGCTTTCGTCATAACAGATGATGACCACTGTGCCGAAAAGGCCAGAGAAGCACTCCTGGCCATGTGGACGAGCCCTGGATCAAACAGTAGACGAATGTTAGAGGCAGCATATCATCTTCAAAGTTACTGCGAAGCGTACGACTGGGTCCAGACCTCTTTGGATCCATCCGATGATGTCCTGATTCGAGAGAAATTGGCCTCTGAGGCCGAGCGTTTTTACAACGATCCCGTTCTTTGGTCACCCTTCGGCTACACAAACAACTGGGGAGTAAAAGCCGCCGCCGCTCTGGGTACCGCAGCCTTGGTCATCTCCGACTACTCTGCGGCAGACCATTCGCCGACCCAATGGCTGGGCCGAGCCCTGGAACGAATCAATTCCCTCTTGTCCGTGTTGACCACGGACGACGGTCTCTGGATTGAGGGCTCCCACTACCTTACGTACACGTGCGGCAATGTGATACCATTCCTGTGGCACTACAAAAATATATCCCATGTCGACCTCTTTGCAGATCTCCGACCTCTCTTCGATTTTGCCTTACTCATCCGCTATCCGGACGGTCATACGCCAAACCTTGAGGATGCGTATTCCAATATCTTTCCTCACTCAATGGTCGCCCCGGCTTATGAGCGGAACACGGCCTCTCTCCACATGTGGGCCTATGAGGAGGGTCCTGGGTTCGACACGGTCTGGTGGACGCAGGACGTCAAGGAGATAGATCTCATCATCATCCATGATACTTCCATTCAAGTTTCTCCTCCAGCCGAGCAACCCTCAGTTTTTTTGGACGACGCCCGTGTGGCCGTACTTAGATCCGGATGGGCCGATGAGGACATTTACCTCTACCTCAACGGTGCGCCTGATTATAACAATATGCTCGCTGGCGGTGTTCATACGCATCCCGATCCGTTAGAATTCATCTTCTACGCGCAAAAAGCCATTCTGGCCAACGACGCGGGTTACGGCCCTGATGGCTTCAGCGATACGAATCGTCTCTGGTACACCAATCCCGAGGCTCACAATATCATTCTTATCGACGGGATCGCCCCGCAGAATGCACCCATTGCCGTGAGCACTTGGATTGCCTCGGAAGAAATGGTTTTTGCTGAAATGATTGCCAGTTATGGCGAGGCAACACTTGCAAGAGGCACACTTCTTGTCGGTAACGAATACGCCATTGTGGCTGACTATGTGACAGCAGATGAAGTTAAAGAGTGTGATTTCATTCTTCACGGCCGAGGGGCGATGACGCACGTCGATCGTCATGTGGTATGGTCCCTTGTGAACACCGATTCAATGAATGTGGAATTCCGGACCTACCTCTTTCCGAGCACAACTACTCTTGAAAGGAGATCCGGTCTGGCCTGCTTTGAGTGGGGACAGGAAGAAACGAATGAGTACATCATATCTCATGCAGAGGGGGAAAGTGCTCGTTTTCTAACCCTTCTCCTTCCCGGATACGCGTCTGACCTCCCTCACCAGGTGTTCGAAGTATCGGGAGAAGATTACGTCGGAGTCTATTGTAATGATGATTTCATAGTTCTGCAAGGCGACACTCTTTTACTCTCCCTGGACGAGGTTCAGTCGGATGCCCGGCTCGTCTTTCTAAGAACATGGGACGCGGGGCTCTGGCTGATAGAAGATGGCAGGACATTGACTTGGAATGATGTTCTCTTCATGCAGTCAAGTCGACGAATATCAATAACCTCAAGTCCGCCGGGGGAGTATCGATATACGCTTCATATTTCGCAGAACGATTTCCAATACTCACTCTATCTTGCCCTCCCTGATAGTATGTGGGCACTCGCAGCCTCCCTAAATGAAACACATATTCCCACTGTACAGGAGGCCGATGGAGTCTCTCTTGAGATCACAGGAGGCGGCAGACTGACCGTAGAACTCACATTGGCACGAGAGGGAGACATTATTCCGGATGGAGTGGTCGACGTTCTCGATCTCGTGAGGGCGGTCAATATTATGCTTGATATCGAACCCGAGGCGACGAGACACGAAATATGGGCCGCTGATACCAACTCCGACGGAAAGATCGATCTTCTGGATCTTGTTGATATTGTCAACATAATACTGTCGGTTCGGTAAGACCGTCCTCATTTTTGAAAGGTGTAACAGATATCCCCCAGATGGCATCGTTCGGAGGTACATGTCAGAGACAAATAATGGCCTCAAAAGCATAAAAGCGATAATTTTTGATCTGGACGGTGTTATTATCGATTCCGAACCGCTCCATGTCAATACGGAGAAACGACTCTTTTCAGAATACGGGATTACTGTGGAATCTGAAGATTGGATTCGGTTTAAGGGGTTGACGCCTCGGGCCGTATTCGAATTCGTCCGATCCAAGTATAACCTCGAGGAGGATCTCGACATCTTTCTTGAAAAAAAACACAGGTATTTGGCAGAGGCTTATGAGGGTACGCTTTCGCTTTTTCCCGATTTCTTACCATTTGTCCGGCGTTTTCGAAACGGCTTCGTTTTTGCCTTGACGACTTCAACGCGCCGACCACTCACAGATTGGGTCTTGAGCAAGTTTCGGCTGAAAGATATATTTCAGGTTGTGGTGACGGCGGATGATGTCGTCCATGGAAAGCCTCATCCGGAGCCCTACACCAAGACGATTCAACATTTGAAATTAAGATCTTCGGAGTGCGTCGTCATCGAGGACTCCATCAACGGTGTCATATCAGCCAAAGCAGCGGGCGCAAAATGCATTGCCGTGACAACCTCTTTCGAGAAGCATGAACTTCCCGAAGCGGACGTCTTCGCCGATCGATTAGAAGATATAACGGAGGAGATGTTGCAGTCACTCAAAGGGACAGGATCAACGGGGAAATAAGAAACCATGGCAAATATCAAAGTATATCAGGACATTGAAGTCGAAGACCCCGTCATGATCGCCGGCTGGCCCGGCATGGGCAACGTTGCCCTTGGTGCTGTGAATTACCTGAGGAGGAAAATTGAAACGGTTCCCTTTGCTGAAATTGAGACAAGCCAATTCTTCGCGCCCGATGCCGTCATTGTGAAGAATGGCTTGGCCAAGCTTCCTCAAGTCCCTCAAAATCTATTCTATTACTCGTTGGCTCCGGCAGTGATCATTTTTGAGAGCAACGCCCAGGTGAGTGGTGCGGACAGCATACATTTTTTGAAGCTTATTCTGGATTTTGCACAAAATTTCAAAGTTCGCAGGATTTATACTGGTGCGGCATTCCCCATGCCGATCAGCCACAAAGAAAAACCCGCGGTCTACGGGGTGGCCAACCGAAAGGATCTTCTGAATGTGATCGCAAAAAGCCACATTGAAATTATGGAGGGCGGACAGATCTCGGGATTGAACGGTTTGCTGTTGGGGTACGCAGAACAGCGGGGGATCGAGGCCATCTGTCTCTTGGCCACCATGCCCAACTACGCCATAAGTTTCCCCAATCCCAAAGCCTCTAAGGCCATTCTCTCTGTTCTGACCAGAATGTTACATGTTCGGATCGATATGTCTGAATTGGACGCATTCTCTCAGGAAATGGATGAAAGAATGAAGGCCATCGAGGAGAAGATACGAGAGATGTTCCCCACCGCCGGTAAAGGCGAACGCGCTGCGGATCTGGACAAGAAGGAAGTGCCCAAATATATCATGGAGAAGATTGAAAAACTCTTTCAGGAGGCCAAAGGCAATAGAGAAAAAGCGTACGATTTGAAGGAAGAGTTGGATCGCTGGGATCTCTTCAAGTTTTACGAGGACCGTTTTTTGGATCTTTTCAAAAAAGATCACTGACGGAGTTCTCCTTTTCATCCTGTGGCTTGACAGATGAATATTGAACCGGACGTTCGGGTTTTTCAGGATCTCTTCTTTTATCAAAGGAAATAACGATGCGAACATCAGAATATGCGAAAAGGGAAACATTCTACTTTGCACGCCCCGGCTTTGAAAATACGGATTCGACGCTCGATTTCGCTCACAGGAGGTCCCTTGATCTGGACATCAAGAGTGTTATTGTGGCCACGACTGTCGGCCAGACAGGCGTTAAGGCTGCAGAACTTTTCAAAGGATATACCCTCATCGTTGTGACCCACTCGACAGGGTTTACGAAGCTAAACGTGCAGGAGTTGTCCGAGGAGAACCGGCAGGCAATACTTGCCTCGGGGGGAAAAATCCTGACGTGTCAGCATGCATTCGGCGGGGTCGGCCGCGCGGTCCGAAAGAAGCTGGGCACGTATGAACTTGAAGAAATTGTGGCTTATACGCTTCGAATCTTCGGGGAGGGCACGAAGGTGGCCTGCGAAATGGTTCTTATGGCCGCCGACGCCGGGTTCATACGAACCGATGAGGAGGTGATCGCCATCGCAGGAACGGGGCGGGGGGCGGATACGGCCCTGGTGATCCAACCGGCGAACGCGCAGACCTTTTTTGACCTGCGGGTAAAAGAGGTCATTTGCAAACCGAGGTTCTGATGGAATCAGGGCTTTGCGAAAAGATCATTCAACGCTTTTTTACATCCTCATGGCAGCCGCCTATTGAATTCGTGTCTGGGATTTATGCCGTGTGACGAGGGGAACAGTGAATCAGCCATTAAAGAATGTGGTGACGCATTTCTCTCCGAAAGGGACAAAAAAGCATTCCTCGGCCCTCAGAAGCACTGCTCAGAGCTCCGGAGAAAAAGTGAAGTCGAAGAACAAGAGGTGGTTGCATGTCTGGATCCGGTTTCGATTGGAGTGCCACGAAAGTATCGTTCTCGAGCACCGAATGGGGAGGGTCCTCTGCTAAACGTTTGAGTGTACCCGTGAACAAGATCATTTCTCTGTATTCATATGGTCAAGAGCCAAAGAACCATTATCCATCTCGATCTGGATGCCTTTTTTGCCTCGGTGGAACAGCTGGACAAGCCGGAACTGAGAGGCAGACCGGTGGTGGTGGGAGCTGATCCGAAAAAAGGCCGAGGTGTCGTCTCTGCTGCCTCATACGAGGCACGAGAATACGGGATTCATTCGGCCATGCCAATCTCCAGAGCACATCGACTCTGCCCTCACGGCGCATTTCTTCCCGTTCGCATGCGCCGCTACAAAGAAATATCCGATAGGATCATGAAGCTTTTGAAGGAGTATACACCACTTATCGAACAGGTGAGTGTCGATGAGGCCTTCCTGGATGTGACAGGGTGTGACCGACTTTACGGTTCGGCTGAGGCGATCGGAAAGGAAATCAGAGCGAGAGTCCGGAAAGAAGAGGGGCTGACCATATCTGTGGGCATTGCGCCGAACAAATATCTGGCCAAAATGTCGTCGAAACTGGGGAAGCCGGATGGATTTGTGATCGTCAAATCCGGGAAAGAAAAGGAATTTCTGGCGGAACGAACTGTTGAATGTCTCTGGGGCGTTGGGGACAAGACGTCAAAGAAGCTTCGCGAAATGGGGATTACGACCATTGGCCAGTTAGCCAACTACCCCCCCGAATCATTAGAGAAGAAAATGGGCAAAATCGGTCGCCGTTTATGGGAACTGGCCCATGGAATCGATGACAGTCCTGTCGTCACCAGGGATGATGTCAAATCGATCAGCCATGAGACCACATACGGCAGGGATATCGAAAACGTCTCATCGATGAAAAATACGCTCCTCGACTTATCCGAGCGAGTCGGCCGACGAGCCCGCCGGAAGGGGATCACAGGCAAGACGATCACCTTGAAAATACGTTTTGCTGATTTCACAACGTTCACCCGGAATCGCACATTGAAACAGGCGACGAATGGAACCGATAATATCTACAAGGCCGCGCTGAGCCTTCTTCAAACCTTTGAACTGACCGGCAGGAAAGTGAGACTTTTGGGTGTTGGGATCTCGCACCTGAGCCAAGGCAGCGAAAGTCAAGAGGACCTTTTTCAGATTGACGAAAAAAAGTGGGAAAAAGTCGATGGTGTTCTTGACAAAATCGAGGAGAGGTATGGGAAGGGGACAGTGAAACGGGCGGCCCTTCTTCGGAGTGGAACGCCCAGAAAAAGTTGAATGACCAGACAGGAGCGTGGTGGAATGATTGATTCGTATCGTTTTGGAGAGATCGTCATTGATGGCCATCCTTACACCTCTGATGTCGTCATCTATCCCGATCGCGTTGATTCGAGCTGGTGGCGAAAGGAGGGGCATTGTTTGAGTATCGACGATCTCAAGAATATTGTCGAGAACGAACCAGAAATTCTTGTTGTAGGCACAGGAGATGCTGGTGTAATGACTATTCCCGAGGAGACGGTGGAGTATCTTCAGCAAAAGGGGATCAACCTGATTGCCGAGAGAACCGGTCAGGCTTGGCATACCTATAACCGATTGTCAGGATCAGGAAAAGTTGTAGCCGCACTGCATCTCACCTGCTGAAAGGAGTAATACCAATAATGTCAGACAAACCTTTTGATGAGCTCGTCAACATCATGAAGCGCCTGCGGGGGGAGGATGGATGTCCCTGGGACAGGGAGCAGGATCACAAGTCCATACGCCCTTACCTCGTGGAAGAGACCTACGAAGTCATTGAAGCCATTGACGAGGGGGACTTCGACAAACTGAAGGAAGAGTTGGGCGACTTGTTATTACAGATCGTCTTCCACGCACAGATGGCAGCCGAGGCCGATCGCTTTGACATGGACGGCGTCGTCTCCCACATTATCAGGAAAATCAAAACCCGGCACCCCCATGTCTTCAAATCGACAAAAGTGAAGGACTCCAAAGAAGTTTTAAGAAACTGGGAACAGATCAAGATGAGCGAGGGGCGATCATCTGTCCTCGATGGTGTCCCCAAAGATCTTCCGGCCCTGTTGAAAGCGGCTCGTATCCAGGAAAAAGCCGCCCGTGTTGGCTTCGACTGGGATCAGATCGACGGGGTCTTCGCCAAGGTGGAGGAGGAATTGGGGGAGTTTCGCGCAGCCTACAGGGACCACGACAAAGAAAAGATCGAGGATGAGCTGGGCGATATGTTTTTTGCCCTGGTCAACCTGGCCCGGTTCCTCGAAACAAATCCCGAGGACGCCCTGCGCGGCACTATTAATAAATTCATCAAGCGATTTCAGTACATCGAGCGTCAGCTGGAAGCTCGGGGCTTGGACCCCTCGCAAGTGACTTTGGAGGAGATGGACAAAATCTGGGAGGAAGCCAAGGGGAAGAATGACGGTTGAAGAATTCAAATTGTAAATTGAAAAGGTAATATGTCAGAGAGAGGCAATTTCGTTAAGATCGCCCGCATTACTCCCCATTTCGGGGAGGAGCCCGTTCTGACAGGGACGAAAGGAGTCGGGGCAATATTCCTGAGTGGCTGCAACCTCCGCTGCGTCTTCTGCCAGAACTGGCAGATCAGTCACCGGCGTATGGGCGAAACTTTGAATACTCCTGCACAACTTGCCGGGGAGATGTTGAAGCTTCAGGAGTTGGGCTGCCACATCATTGACCTCGTATCTCCATCCCATCAAGTGAAATCATTACGAATTTCCATCCGATTGGCCAAAGAACAAGGCTTGACAATCCCCGTCGTTTATAATACGAACAGTCTGGACAATCTTGACGCGTTACGCAGCCTGGAAGGTCTGATTGATATCTATCTCCCGGATCTCAAGTACTCGAATGACCGTATTGCCAAAGATCTTTCGAAGGCGCATTCTTACGTCTCAAAATCTAGGGCATCTGTTTTGGAGATGCATCGGCAAGTGGGCCATCTCTTTCCAAATGACGAAGATGCTCTAGCCCAGCGCGGCCTCATCATTCGGATTTTAGTCCTCCCTCATAATCTCTCCGGTTGCATTGAAAGCCTGCAATTCATCGCCCAGGAGATCGGTCCCGAAACCTGGATCTCCCTCATGGCCCAGTACAATCCGAGACCGCTTTTCGACTCAAGCAATGAAGCAATCCTCAAAACGTATCCCGCCCTTGGCCGTCCGATCACCGAGACAGAATACGAGAACGTACTGGAAGAAGCCCAGAACCTTGGGTTCGAAAATATTTTCATCCAGGAGTGTACGGCTGCTGTCGAATACGGCTCTCCTGATTTTGAGCACGAACAACCTTTTGTGTGGGATCAAAAGGTATAACTGCAGCTTATTATTATTTCGCACGAGATGAGTGAGTTCTCCCCTTTCGGAAAGGGGAGTAAGAGGGGATTGTTAGAATAGATTTCCACAAAAGGACTTTGAGAACCAGGTAAACCATTATCATTTATTGTATTTATTTTAGTATACAGATTCTGTATTTTTTTCGCTCATATTTGAAAATGCGTGTATTCGAAACAGGTACCTTTTTCAAAAGGAGAGAGCGATGCGACTTTCAACGGTCATATTTGTAGCGGCCGTTCTCCTCGTTTCGGGGATTGTGTACAGCGCCCCGAAGCCGTCTGAGGATTTCGCCATCAGTATAAAGAAGACAGCACCGTGGCACGTGGCCTATCAAAAGTTCACCGGCCCGTACTCGGGAGTTCCGAAAGCAATAGGCCAGGTAGACTCCTGGGTCCGGAAATATAATTTGGTACTTTTGGGTCCTGTACTGTCGGAGTATTACAACAGTCCAATGGAGGTGGACTCCACGAAACTGGAATGGGCTATTATGTTTCCTATTTTGGAGCCGTTGACAGGATTCCCGAAGGAGACTGAGGGAGAAGTGTCCATCAAAAGGTTGGATCCGGTTCAAGTGGCTTATACCTATCATCAGGGGCCATATCAAGAGGTGGGAGGGACGTACATGAAGCTTTTTCAGTGGGTCTTCCAGAATGGATACCAGGTCGCCGGGCCCATGCGGGAGCTTTACTGGAGTGATCCGCAAAATACGCCGGAGGATAAACTCATCTCAGAACTTCAAGTACCGGTGACGAAGGGTCAATAATCTCATTCAAAAAAGCAGATCTTTTGGAGCGCCCCGTTCCACACGGGGCGTTTTTTTTCGTCCGGTATAAAACCGGATGCTACATTTCAGTTGGTTCAGATTTCCGAAGTTTTCAAAACTTCGGAAATCTTTTTTTGTTGTCACAAGCCTCTTTATCTATCTCTTCCCTACCAACCTCCGAATCGTCTTCATGTTACGTTCGTCGTCACCCTCCTCCTTTTTCGGTGTCTCCATGATTCCGGGAAGATGCTTCAGCTTGGGATGGTTGACGATACGCCGAAATCCCTCCAGGCCGATCTCGCCCTGACCGATGTGCCAGTGACGGTCCACACGGGAACCTAAAGGCGTCTTGGAATCGTTCAAGTGGAGAACGCGGAGGCGCTCCAGACCGATCCTCTCGTCAAACTCCTTCAGCATCTTACTCAAACCGACCTTAGTAGACACATTGTAACCGGCCTCAAATCCATGGGACGTGTCAAAACAGACGCCCACTCGCTCCGGCTCATCGACATTACCAATGATCTCCTGAATGTGATGAAAAGTATACCCGATCTCAGAACCCTGACCAGCCGTATTCTCCAGAAGAACAAGGACGCTGTTCCTCACCTTTTTGCAAGCCGTATTCAGAGCTTTCACGACACTTTGAACACCCTCCTCTTCTGTGGAGTCCATTCGTTTACCCACATGGGTTACTAAATATTGAGCTCCAAGTTCACGGCACCGTTTCAGATCATCGATGAGCGAATCGACAGATTTCTTGAAATGCTCCCCTTTCGAATGGGCCAGATTGGGCAGATACGGCATGTGCACAACTACGGGCCCGATCCCGGCAGCTTCGACATCCCTCCGAAACTGGGCGACATCATCCACGTCCAGAGGGCCGTACTTCCAGCCCCTCGGATTGCGGGAGAAAAGCTGAATCGATTCACAGCCAAGCGCAGTGGCTCGCTCCACGACCTTTGAAAAACCGCCGGCAATGGATATGTGAAAACCGAATCGCATGGTTTATTTCGACCTTTAGTCGTCACCCGAAATGACAGACAATAGTTTTAACGGTTCGCTTCCATTCTGGCCTTCACTATTTGGATAAATTGGGCCGGATCATCAGGAGAAATGACGAATGTTTTATCCGCCTCGATAACGATGGCCTTGTCACGATCGGTGGCATATCTGATATGATGACCCAGATCATGGGTGTAAAACCGTCCGAAATACCCGAAGAGTCCGGAAACTCCGAAAGTCCTGACGCCCCATAAAGAACAGGCAGCCGGGTCATAGCGAAGGGACTCGATACGCTTTATTGGGATCTTAACGGAACCTATCTTGCGACGAATGAGTACCTCCGACTCATCTATGGCATAGCCATGGGGTGCGAAAAGATAGCTCGTCACCAAAACGAGAAGTCCTATCACTGTAGTTGCCCCGAGCCCTCTATTGTTTCCCGTCGATGCGAAGATCAGGATCAATACGACGAAAGTAATAATTATCAAAACTGTGACCGTTTGAACAAAACGATCTTGCGGTGCGTCAAATTCATCCATTCTCTGTTTACATCACTCTTTTTTTATATGATTAAAAGCTCTCGGAGAAGGAGATGAGCCACCGTAATTCCAGTTCGCTGTCCTCACCATTCAAGGAGGGTTTATTGACATAGAGTGGAAAATCGGCCCTCAGGTTTATCTCCCCAAAAACAGTATCTCGTTTCAACCTCAAACCTATTCCAGCATCATAGAGAATGTCAGCATCCAAAAGGGACGACATATCTTCATCGCCGATTTTTCCAAGGTCAAGAAACGCAATCGTGCGAAGTGAAATGCTGGTATATTGCTCTATATATTCCGTCCAACCTGGCAACGTGTACGGGGAGTGATATTCAAGATTCACAGCGAACAGTTTCCGCAGCCCGATGTTACCCTCAAGGTAACCCCTCAGGTTACCATCACCGCCGAGATGGTAGTTCAGGTCGTCCGGCAAGGCATCTCTGCTTCGAAGATGGAACTCCCGAAAACGACGGATGGGACCTGCCCCTGCCAGGGAAAATCTTTCCTGCACAGGAACACCGGAAGAGGCGAATCCACCAAAAATTCTCAGCCTGAAATTATGACGGCGGAAACGGGTTTTCAGATTACAATCGCACCGGATCGTATTGAACTCGTGGTCGCTTCCCAGCATCTTCAGCGCCGTTGCGCCTTGAATCTTCAAATCGCTCCAAAAAATGTCGGCCCTGGGATTTGTTGATACTCCAATTGTGATTTTATCGACCCGCCCTTTCCCCCACTCCATTGGATCAACGTAGCGGTCGTCCCGCAGTTCCAGATGAGTAAAGGCCGTTCCGATAATGATATCAGGGGGATAGTAGCGGTAGCGCCGGACGTTCTTCTCGACATACGCTTCCACCTCCACCCTTCCCTCCATTTTATTGATCCTCAAGCCACCCATAGTACGAGAACCAAGGCCCACAACAGGCGTGCTCCCCTCAAACCTGAAGTCGTTCCTGGCGCTCTTCGCGCCGTACCAGTAGCCGAGGGAGAATTTCGAGTAGTTCTCGGCATAACTGCCTTTGAGCAACCACCCCACTTTGACACCGTCAACGGTGTTGTACCACACCCACGGCCGGTATTTGAAGAGATAAGCGTCCTGGGGATAGTAGGACATATTGGGCAGATCCGGTTGTATATGGGTTTTCCACGGTCTGTGGTTATTGATCATGTTGAGGTCCAGTATCTCATTGTCAGGATTTATGGAAGCTGATGTCGGCTGAACATCCGTCTGAAAACTCACTGTCTCCTCGATGTTTCTCCCTTCCAATCGCTTCACCCTCTCAGTTCCATCGGTCAACCGTAGGTAGACGTCGATGGGCATGACGATATCTCCCAGCCTGCGAGTGGTCACAGTCGTCCAGTAAATCTTCACGGCTCGCTCCCACGTCCAATAGGTCTCTACCTCGGTGATAGCGTAATCGCAGGTTTTTGTGGTGTGAAGCCACTGGTCGAAGAACCACTCGAGATCCATGCCGCTGACCCGCTCGCAGACCGCCCTGAACCGTTCCTCGGTCACATGCTTGAACTTCCAATCCTCCAGATACGTGCGCATAATCTTGTTGAAGACAGGCTCACCGACAATGTATCTCAGCATCTCCAGGAAGAAGGCCGCTTTGTCGTAGACCATCGACCAGCCCGAATGCTTGAATTCATAGGACGGCAGGACTACTGTTTCCCAGTATCCTTCCCTTGCCAGATTGAGGAGATGGCGCAAATTTTGTTCCCTCGCCGTCATTTTGGACAACAGGTTTTCGTACCAGTTGCGATCGGAGGTTTTGCCATACGACCCGTATTTCATCTCCATATACCATCGTTCCTGAAAGACAGTGAATCCCTCATCCATCCAGGCCTCGTCCAGCTCATTGTTGGCCAAAATGCCGTAGAAATAGATGTGACCCATCTCATGGAGCACAAGGCCCTCATCCAAATAGCCATTCATGATCAGCATAGGGTACTCCATCCCCCAGCCGTAGGGCACATCAACGATGCTCACTTGGGGATATGGGAAAGGTCCGAATTTCTCCGAGAGCCACTGAACGGCCGACAGTCCGTACGCAAGGTTGGTATCCTCCCAGGCCGTATTCCATCTTCGATAAAAGCTCCGAACGGAAATCCCATTCCATGTGGTGTCCTGGACCACAAAATCCGGATCGGCACACCAGGCGAAGTCATGGACATTCTCTGCGCGGAATGTAACAGTTTTATAGACTATTTCACCTTTTTCGTATTCTACGACACTGTCTGCGAGAGTATCCGTAGTCGCCTCAGCCTTTGCTAAATTCTTCTCCTGTCCCCAACCAGGATCCCCACCCGTACACTCTCCGGTTGCAGCGATAACATATTTTTCAGGTATCGTGATGGAAACGTCGAAGGTCCCAAACTCACCGTAAAACTCCCCCATGGCGTGAAATTTTTCCGGATGCCAGCCCTCCTCATCGTACACGACCATTTTCGGATACCACTGGGCGAAATCGTAATGTTGACGTCTGTATCCGGCCCGTCCGAACTTTTCTCTCACCTTCTCCACAAACGAAAAGTGGATTGTCATGCTGCCATCGGGTGGTAACGATTGGGGTAGTTTGGCCAAAAGGACGGTCTCATCAACTGTGAACGGAACGGATCGATCGTCGATCCTGAAATCCGCGATGTCGATGTGCCCGCGATTTTCCTCGGGGAATTTACGTAAGTTGAAATTATTAAACCTGCGGCGTTCCTCCATGAAGGTGGTCTTTTCGCTTCTGAATGCATTGGGGTAAAGGTGAAGGTATATGCTTTTCAGGGTGTCAGGTGAGTTGTTGCGGTATATAATAGTTTCATCACCCGTGAGAATGTGGGTTTCTGGGATTAGGGTCACATCGATAGCATAATCGACGGACTGTTGCCAGTATGAATTTGGAGCGCCTGCATGGGTTATTAATGCAGAAGAAAAAAATATCAAAATGATGAGTGACCGTTTAACCATATGTTTTTTCAACGAATTGCTCGATTATTGAAGTAGAGGCTGGTATGCGAAGCGTTTCCGACCAATCTGTACCAGGATCTGGTCAGGCTCAATGCTTGCTGAAGAATGAAAAGGGCTATTATTGTCATAGTGGTCGGCAACAGACCACACCCCATTTGTAAAACCCAGAATATTCCCCAAAAGAAAAGTAAGCCGATGAGAAGCCCTCCGTAGAGGGCAAGCGCCTTTCCAAAGTTCTTGGAAAAAAATTCCACTGTTTCGCCCAACGTGTCGAGAACTTGACTTTCTTCATCTGACACGGTTGTTATCTTGACATACGTCATTATCATATTGATAAACAAGAGCAACAGAAGAAGCGTTATCAATTGGCCCAGCGCTACGAAAATCCTGACAGGCTCGGAGGTAAAATCACTCAGGATCAGTCGCATTCCCAAGGTTGACAAGATAATAAACAGAAAAGTAATGACAACATAAAATATAGCTGAAATCAGGGCGATTTTCATAAATTTCCAGAAGTATCGACCGCACCATCCGAAAAAGCGTTCGGCAGAAAGTGTCTCATATTCACCATGCTGTGCGACTGCAAGGGCCCGAAAAAAGCCCCCGCTGAGAAAAGTGTGGAGTGTCAGAGCAAAAATAACGCCGACAACAATGAAATAACCGTATTGTTTCAAGACATTAAGATTATTAAATATGAAATCGATCAGAGGCGTCAGGTTCCACTCTTTCAACAAGAGCTCGGCCGCCGGGCGGTAACCGAACGCTTCCGATGCGAGATTCTGCAACGGTATGACGAACAGAAAAGCCAATGCAAATTTAAACGCAAAGGTGACGACTATCAACGGCCAGCTCTTTTGGACTATTTTCACCCCTGTTAATATGTGTTTAAATGTCGACATTGATCCTCACGTTACGTCGGTCGGTTATGGTGACGAAACACGCTTCGTTTAGATGTTAGGGTTACGTCTCTTCCCTGATCTCCCGGTATGTGTGTTTTTGATTTTACAATTTGCATTTTTCAATTCAAATTCATTAAAGTCCTGTCAGGCACTGAATCGCTGTTTCCCAGAGAAAAAGGAGCCTCGAGCCGATTTTGAAAAGAGCCAAATCCTGTGACGCCACCGTCATTCCATTATTATTCATGTCTACATCGAGCACTATTTTGCTTTCAGGATCAACAACAGCTGATTTGATCTTAGAGCCCGTTTCCATCTCAAACTCGACCCACCGGTCCATCCCATCCCAATTCTTATTAATTGACTCGCCGTCTTCCAGCTCGATGAGGACGCCCACCGGCATGACGACTGCACCTAATCGCTCAACTTTCACTTTTGTCCGGTATCTTTCTGGCGTTGAGCCCTTGTCAACTCCGTAAGTTTCTCTACTCTCTATCCACGTCACGGCGTAGTCGCAGACACCCGTCCCATAGAGCAACGGCTCGAAGAACCAATCCAGACCCTGAGCGCTCACCTCCTCAGCGATTGCGATGAAATCATCCGTCGTGGGATGGCGAAATGAAAACCGCTGGTAGTAAGTCCTCAAAATTTCCCTCATCACATCCTCGCCCACGTATCGCTCCAGCGTCTCCAGCATGAAGGAGGCTTTGCTGTAGACCGTTGCCGTGTAACTGAGGAAGTTCTCGAACTCCCAGGAGTCTTTTACAATGGGATCTGATTTCGGTTTCATGAGATACGTACCTCTTTCGTACTGAGGCTCTCTCAAGGTCAGGCCGAAGAGCTTGATAAAATTGTCCCTTTCACCATAAAGGGTCTCGAGCACCTTGCGGGTGGAATAGGTATTAATGCCTTCATCCAGCCAGGCTTCTTCAAATTCATTGCTCGCCACCACACCGTACCACCACTGGTGGCCGATCTCATGGATAAGGACAGCCTCCTCGAACCGGATTGATTTCGGCAGGAGCCAGGAGAATTCCACTGCGACAATCATCGGATACTCCATGCCACCGCCTCCCGGCCCGGTTTCGGCGTCGGTGATGACGAGCTTCTTATACGGATAGGAGCCGTACCACTCGCCGAGATAATTCAGTGCCATGCGAGCTGTTTCCATCACTCTCGGAATCTTTCTCTTGTGAGCGGGACGGCAGAGGAAGGAGACCTCCACACCGTCGAAAACCTCTCTGGTGACAGTAAAGTCCGGATCTGCCTCCCAGTAGAAATCATGAACGGTTTCGGCGTTATACCGAACGGTCTTCATCCCTTCATCATCGACCGTTTCATCCTGAAGGTAGCCAGTCGCTCCCACAACATACTCTTCCGGGACAGCAAAGGAAACATCATATGTCCCGAAATTGGCGAAGAACTCGGAGCTGCAGTGATACTGATGGTTAACCCAGGAGCCGTCCGGTCGAATGGCGCACATCTTCGGGAACCACTGACCTATAGAATAGTGATCGCCTTTGTAGCCCATCCGGGCGATGACTTCTGGCAGTTGCACGGTAAATTCCACACAGAGCTCGACCTCCTCTCCGGGTGGTACTAACTGCGGCAGAACCACTTTCATGACCGTCTCATTAATAATAATGCTGTCATTCAGTCCCACCCCGCCAGCGATCTCCACATTGCCGATGTCCATGTAGCCCCACTTCCTCCTTCTCGCCACCCTTCGCCGAAACCACTTCGGACACTCCCTCATAAACGTCGTCTTCTCATCTCGAAAGGCGTTGGGGTAGAGGTGCAGGTATAGTGTGTCGAGTGATGTTTCGGAGATATTAGTAAAAGTTATTAGTTCATCGCCGTAAAGTTTTTTCTTTTCATTATCAAGGGTTACGTCGATCTGGTAGGAAGCCACAACGGAGCTGCTTGATCCATCTTGTCCTAAAGAAGATAGAGGTGAGAATAGAAATAAAACTAAGAAAGTGACAGATATTTTAATAGGAAACCAATATGCCATCCAAGACCCCCCTCAAAAATTCAATCAATGCACTGAATAGAATTAAAATAGCTTCTTCTTTCACTTACAGCAATCAATTTCTCAATCCAAATGCACTAAAATGTACGGGAGGCTATATCCGTATCAGATTACCCTTGACAAAGAACAAAAGTTATGATAGCTTGCTCTTTGTACTTTTTTGTTATTAAATTACTCTCATCTGGATGTTTACAGGGAGGATGAAATTTCCCATAATGAAAGAGGATGATTCATGAATTTCACACGAAAAAAATATCTTGTTAGGGTTTTGAAACTGGTTTTGGTGATTATTCTGACTTTAGGTTTCTCCCAGTGCGCCAAGTCGCCGACGGAATCGGAATCGCTTCAGAAAAGATCGGCCCTCGTTGAAGTTGAAGAAAGCAATTTTGTTCCAACGGAGATTACGACGAACGATTGCGACGACGGGGTCCAGCCCAGCGGGGCGCTGTACCGCATCTGCATGCCAAATCTGTGGAACAACGACCTTGTGGTGTGGGCCCACGGCTATACCGATCCCCAGGAGCCGTTGTCAATACCTGACGAAGAGATCGGTGGCTTCACCCTCTCGGAGATTGTAAACCTCTTGGGGTACGCCTTCGCCACGACAAGCTATCGGGCCAACGGCCTGGTCGTGCCCGATGCGGTCGAAGACCTGGCAGAACTGGTGGATATTTTCATCGGTGACTATACCGCCCCTGAACACGTCTACCTCGTCGGGGCATCGGAGGGCGGCCTCATTACGGCCCTGTCAATCGAGCAGTATCCGGAAAAGTTCAGCGGCGGGCTGGCTACCTGCGGGCCGGTGGGTGACTTCCCCACGCAACTCAACTACTTTGGCGATTTCCGGACACTCTTCAACTACTTTTTCCCAGACGTTTTACCGGGCAGCCCTGTTGATATCCCCAAAGAAATCATGGATTACTGGGACAGCGTATATGAACAAAAGGTTAAAGATGCCATCCACAGAAATCAGAATGCGACAGAACAGCTTTTTCGAGTGACCGGTGCACCTTTCGATCCATGGGATCTCACAACCATCGAACAGACCGTACTGGGAGCCCTGCGGTACAATGTCTTTGCCACCAACAACGCGGTTGAAAAGTTGGGGGGCCAACCCTTCGATAACTCCAATCGAATCTACAAAGGATCAGAGGATGATTTCCAACTGAATCGAAAAGTTCAACGGTTTCGCCCAGACCAGACGGCCCTGGACGAGATTGAAGCCAGATACCAAACATCAGGATTCCTCGACATCCCGCTGGTCACTCTGCACACCACGAAGGACGAGATCGTGCCCTACTGGCACGAGCCCCGTTACAGCTGGAAAGTGTTCGGAAGCGGCTCGAGCTCACTGCATACGAACATGTCAGTCTATCGTTACGGTCACTGCAATTTCGAAGTTGAAGAGGTTCTTGCTGCTTTCGCCGTTCTGGTACTCTATGTTACAACGCAGGAGTTGGTTGTGCCGGAAAAGATCTTGGCCGATGCCGACTCGCGGTCTCAGTTTTTGGAACTTGCGCGGGAATATGGGGCCCAGCCGAAGATAGTTGTTAGATCTGCAATGTAACCAAAGAGAGGGGGTGCGTTTCAGTATATCCGCACAGTTCTATTTCGACAATGATACAATCGAGAACATTTAATCATACTCTTCCTTCTTTCTCAAAGGAAGCAAGAGTGATTCTCTTCTACAGAAAAACGAATATTAAATCCCCCTAAGTCCCCCTTTACGAAAGGGGGACTTCTATGCTGGATGTTTGGTTCACATATGGAGACAGAAAAGTTCAAACTTAAAGCATACTTAAAAAGATTTTTGTCTTTAGTGGGGATGATGTCTCTCAGTACCGCTCCTATCCAGACCTCCTGGGCTGAAACAAAGACCGAATCCAAAACCTTTACCCTCCATGGTACATTGAGCGATGTTCAGACTGGTGGTGGGATTGCAGGTTGCTTCGTTGTGGTGGGAGAGGATTCCGTCAGAACAGACAGTTTAGGACATTATGAAATACAACTACCATCACATGCCTATGAATTTTCTGTGAGATCATGGGGAAAAGATCATTATGAATATTCAACTCTCGTATACCTTGGTGAGGATACAGAACTAGATGTTCCTATGATCCCGAAGAGTACTGATTTGAAATTCCTGAAATCATTCTTCCCCAATGACCGCATTATACGATGGGAAGAATTGCCCGTCAAAGTCTTTTATAATCGATTAAAGGCACCAGGAGGATACATTCACATGCTCGAAAGAGCAATTATGGACTGGGAATTTGTGAGCAACATGGACCTTTTTGAGGAAGTTGAAACTCAAGAGGAAGCAGGTCTCAATATTCGATATGTGCCTTACGTAAAAGATGCCGAGTCCACGATCGATCTGCATATCGATTCAAATCGCTTCCTAAACATGACCATCTCCATAAAAACGTATTATTCCTGGTACATTTTCGGTGCAAGAACCTATGCCTACAAGGTGTTCGCCCATGAATTGGGTCATGCACTGGGATTGTCACATTCCAATTACGCTTTCCAGATCATGGCCTCTCCCCCTGAAGGTATATGGGAAATAACCGCTCCACTCGGAGAGATCATCCAAACAGTATACAAATTGCCTGTTGGTATGAATCTGTCCTCATACCATCTTAAATGAAGATTGAATCATGCTGTATCTCCTCATAACTTTGTATTGGGCTCGCCGAGTCAAGTCCACCCTGAAGCTTTTGATTAAACAGCTAAAAAATTCACTGTTTCTCAACACATCTTTGTTAAAATGATGAAATTCTTGCTTTCGGGTATCGTATTTGGACTCAGCGCCGGCTTGGCTCCCGGACCGCTGTTGACCCTTGTTATTTCTGAAACTTTGAAACACGGGACAAGAGAGGGTGTGAAGGTCTCCATGGCGCCTCTTGTGACGGACCTGCCCATCGTCTTATTCACCATCTTTATCCTCTCGCGGCTGTCAAATATAGAACCGGTGGTCGGAGGAATATTTCTGCTCGGAGGCATATTTCTGCTCTATCTGGGATACGAGAGTCTGTCTTTCAAGGGTATTGATCTTGATCTCGAACAGGTCAAGCCGCAGTCACTCAGGAAGGGAATTGTCGCCAATTTCCTGAACCCTCACCCATACGTGTTCTGGCTTTCGATAGGGGCGCCCCTGGTACTGAAAGCGTCAAGAATTCATAGTACCCTCGCAATCCTTTTTTTGTCGGCTTTCTATGTGTTCCTTATAGGCTCGAAATTGTCGGTGGCCGTTATTATTGGGAAATCGCGCCATTTTCTCAAAGCCAAAGGGTACGTATATTCGATCAGGTTTTTAGGTGTCATTCTCCTTGTGTTCGCCATTCTCTTTGTGGTGGATGGTTTAAAAGCGATAGGAGCATTCTAAATGAAGAAGAGAGATGGTTATGCCGAAGTAAAGGGAGCGAAACTCTACTATGAGATAACGGGAGATGGACATCCTCTGGTATTGATTCATGGCGGGCTCATGGATAGCCGTATGTGGGATGATCAGATGGACATCTTCGCTCAACGCTATGAGGTCATACGATACGATATTCGAGGATATAAAGATTCGGACCCTCCGGGTAAAAAATTCTCTCATGTTGAAGATCTCTATTGCCTGCTGAGATCTTTAAATATTGAAAAGGCATATATCGTAGGTTTATCGCTTGGCGGTATGATTGCGATTGACTTTGCTCTGGAGCATCCTGAGATGGCGGCTGCCTTGATCCCCGTTGCCTCGGGTTTGAATGGGTATCAATATCAGGACGCGGAAAACCTCGAACCCCGGTTTACCGCAATCTTTAAAGCTGGGAAAACCGAGGGCGTTGATAAGGCCGTTGACTTGCTAATGGAGCTGCCTTACTTTGTTCCGGCTCAAGAAAATTCAGAGGTGCGACAGAGGATGCGTCTTATGGCAAAGGAGAACTACAACACCTGGTCGGTCCAGCAGGATACTCGAATGTGGCCTTCACCGCCCTCCTTGGAAAGGCTTTCGGAGATCAAAATTCCGACGCTGATCATCGTGGGTGACCATGACGTTTCGGATATTTTCGGCGTTGCCGATGCTCTTGAAGCGGAGATATCCGAAGCCAAGAAGGTGATCATTGAAGGGGCAGGGCATCATGTCAACATGGAAAAACCGGATGAGTTTAATAAAACGGTGCTGGATTTTTTGTTCAGCCCCTGAAACTTCTGCTAAAAGATAAAGGATTCAAGGGACCCAGGAATTATATTGTAGGTTCGCCGAGACGAGTCCGAAGTGTATCTTTGAATTTGTTATGAGACAGTTTGATCTTGTTGTGTTTGATCTGGGGGGGACCACGATCGAAGATCGAGGTGATGTGTCCAAGGCGTTCACTGCCGCTCTGAAGTCCCATCGCATTGACGTCACAGATTCGGAGCTTCTGGGGTGTCGCGGTCGTTCAAAGCTGGATACTGTGCGTTTCCTTGTGGAGAAAAAATCCTGGGGCGATACAGCATCATCTCGGAGGACTGTTGGACGTATTTACGAAGCGTTCCGCGAGGAACTGAAAAACAGATTTCAAGAGAACGGCGTTAGTCCCATCCCAGATGCTGAAAAGGTTTTCTCTTGGCTGAAAGGCCGAAAGATAAAAACAGCAATGACAACCGGTTTCGATCGACATATTGCCGACTTTATTCTGAAGAAGCTGTCCTGGCAAAAGAACGTTTTTGACGCCACCGTCTGTGGCAGCGAAGTTTCCCAAGGCCGTCCTGCTCCCTTCATGATTTTCCGCGCTATGGAGGCATGTCGCACCATCGATGTCCACCGAGTTATCAAAGTCGGGGATACTCCTGTTGATATTCAAGCTGGCACTAATGCCGGTGTCCATACAGTGGCAGTGCTGACGGGGCCGCACGATGAGAACAGTTTGCGAAAAGAAAAGCCTGCTCATATTATCCCCAGTATCGCAGAATTGCCAGATGTATTGAAAGGAGAAGGGTTTCTTTAGAGGTGACCGATTAAAAATTCCCGTTGAATTATATTCGCGAGAGGAACGCACAGAGCACCCAACAATATGATGTTGAAAATAATAAAACCCAACAACCACTCGAAAGGATATTGACATGAAGCGCTCAACCGTTATCATGCTATTGCTTCTCACAGCCCTGTGTTTGACGATGTGTACCTCGAAGCCTGACGAGGATATCGTTGGCACCTGGCAAGGCACGCTGGTATTTCCCGGTGCTATTGAACTGAGTGTCGTATACAAGATCTCCAAAACACCTGCCGGTGAATTGAGGGCAACTCTGTTGAGGCCGGACCAAAGAGACGATGAGATTCCTGTAACCAAGATCGTCCTCGAGAACCGCCATCTCTTTATGGAAGTAGGGTCCATCAATGGCTCTTTCGATGGGAATATCAGTTCTGACGGATCCGTTATTCAGGGTCAATGGAAACATCCCGATTGGTCCCATTGACCCTGAATAACGGATCAATGGAAACATCCCGATTGGTCCCAACCGCTCGAGCTGAAGAAGGTGGAAGAAATTTCAAAACCTCTCCGGCCACAAGAACCGATTCCGCCCTATCCCTATAAAGAGGAGGAAGTCGTCTACGTAAACAGCGAGGGACCATCCAGACTTGCCGGCACCTTAACCTCACCGCACAAAGGATGCCCATGCCCGGCTGTGCTTCTGATATCAGGCGGTGGTCCCCATAATCGAGACGGGCTAATACTGGGGCATCGTCCTTTCCTGGTATTAGCAGACTATCTCACCCGCCGCGGGATCGCGGTTCTCAGAACCGACGATCGAGGAGTGGGAGCCTCCCTGGGCGATAGATCTCGTGCGACCAGCGAGGATTTCGCCAAGGACGCCCTGGCGGGCGTTCGATTCCTGAAGAACCGCACAGAGATTGCTTCAGACCGAATCGGTCTGATCGGACATAGCGAAGGAGGCACCATCGCATCCATGGCCGCGTCCCGATCATCCGATGTCTCTTTCATCGTAATGATGGCGGGCACAGGATTACCAGGCGACGAATATAACATCCAGTTTGAGGAATCAATCGGACGGGCCCTGGGAGAGAGTGAGGAAGTCATCGCAGGAAAGCGAGCTATTCAGGAGCGCGTTTATTCCGCCTTGAAAAGTGAAGAGGACTTAACGGTCGTCGAAGCCAAACTTCGGGGCATTCTCAGTGAGCTTGACCCTCCAATGCCGGAGGCCACGTTGGAACAGGCTCTGGGACGATACCTCTCGCCCTGGTTCCGCTTCTCCATAAACTACGATCCAGGAGAAACTTTGAAGAAGGTGAAATGTCCCGTATTGGCCCTGTTCGGCGAAAAGGATCTTCAGGTTCCATCCAAAGGGAACGTGGAAGCTGTCAAGAGGGCCCTCACGAGCGGCGGAAACAAGGATTTCAGAGTCGAGGTGGTACCAGGCCTCAATCATCTGTTTCAGACGGCAAGAACCGGATTACCCACGGAATACGGAAAAATTGAGGAAACTCTATCGCCATTGGCACTGGAATTGATTGCAGACTGGATCCTTGAGCATACAAAGGTGAATTGAGCCAAAGTTTGAACGCTCGTATACAGAGCAGTCGACCTGGGACGTCTGTCTTTCAAGAAAAATCTTGACAAATCATTGAAAGCTTTGTAGCTTTGAAAGATGTTGCCTCATCGCAGGAAGTGTATTCCTGATGGCCTTAGAAACAAAGTCAACCATCGATGAAGGAACATTTCGAAAATACATCGAAAATAGAATGAAGGGACGCAGGAAGGAGGATAAAGGCGATGGAACATACCTATGAAGAACTGAAGAAAAAGACGGTGGCGGACCTTCGGGAGATTGCATCAGGTATTGAGCACGAGGCGGTCAAGGGCTATACTCAGTTGAATAAAGAACATCTCTTGAAAGCCATATGCGATGCCCTGAACATCGATATGTACGCCCACCACGAGATAGTGGGCATCGACAAGGGTGCCATCAAAGCGAAGATCAAAGCTTTGAAGGTGAAGCGGGACGAGGCGTTTGAAGCCCACGATCATGCCCAACTGAAAGTTGTCAGACGAAAAATCCACAGGCTCAAAAGGTCGCTGCGAAGAGCCATGGTTTAAGACTGCAGATGGAGATTCGCCCCTATTCCGATTCGGACGAGGCAGCTGTCGCAAAATTGTGGCGTGAGGTTTTCCCCGAGGCACCCTCATGGAATCTCCCCGAAACTGATATTCGGCGCAAGCGTGCAATTCAACCAGAACTTTTTCTCGTGGCCACCAGTGATTCATCGATCGTCGGTACTGCTATGGCCGGCTATGACGGCCACCGGGGATGGGTGTATTACGTGGCGGTCAGTCCAAAACACCGAAGGCAGGGAATCGGTTCCACTCTCATGAAGAGGGTGGAACAGGATCTCGCCGAGTTGGGCTGTCCAAAACTCAACCTCCAGGTTCGGACCGAGAACGAAGAGGTCGTCGCCTTCTATAAGAAACTGGGCTATACGGTTGAGGAACGGGTGAGCATGGGAAAACACCTGGAGAGAAGCAATGGGTCTTAGGAAACAATCATTCAAAATTTCAGGTCCCTTTGACTTCGTCCGCCTCTTTGTCAAAGATATCCCACAGTGGAGCGCTTTGGCCCGACGGCTCTTCGTATTATAAAAGCGACGCCGTATTGTGGATCTCATATCCTAAAAAAGGTTCAAAGATGGAGACTGATATGTCGCTCGATTTGGGCTGGGATACAATAACCCAGACCGAAGTAAGATCCGTTTCGCAGGTGTCCGTCTATAATAGACATTGGAACTCAGACAAGCATAAAAGTGGGTCGAATTGGACCCACTTTCGATCGTATCTGAGTTCCTTCGGCCCCTTTCATCTTTTTCATCCGATCGAAAACTTTTCGTGTCCGTTTTCAATGCATTCCTTAACTGTTGGCAGCACAATAGGATTTCAAAAAAGAGCTGCGCCAGCCTTGATTCGAATTGAAATTGGCACAAGGTTTGCATAGTTAAGACTTCCATGTGACGACTATTGAGGTAGAAATGATAGCGGTAATTATGAGAAAGGAGGTATACATTGTAGAATATTTCCCTTGAACTGTTCATCGGGTCTAGGAGTGTTGCTCCTTGCCAAAACAAAGGAACACGTTTTGGGGGATAAAAGAAGGAATCTTTGCACTGAAGAACAACATGTGCTGCATTTGTTGTGCAAGAAGCAATACGGGCTCTTTAGTCTTCCACTGACACCTAAGATTTCAATAATACGGGGCAATGATGCATGAAGAAGGCAATCACTCCGTTATCGGGAAATCTTTGAAGAGAAAGTTCTCTCAGGTAGTATTATTGCCGATTCAGACACTCAGGGGATTGGACAGCACCTTAACATACAAGGAGATAACATCATGAAAACATCCATTGCAGCGATTTGTATTTTTTGTCTTGCATCGGCCTCTTTTTTGGGAAATGCATACTCAAGTATGGGGAATCCGTCTGTTGCGGCAACAGAACCTGTGAGTATCAAAATCTCGCCCAATACGATCATTCTTGAAGCGGACGTTGTATGGGTTACGGTTCACACCAATATCCCTTTGAGCAAGGTTGACTGTTCCACCCTGGTGCTTAACGATATCCCGGTGGCCTGGACAAAGGCCGACGCCAAGGGAAATCTTGTTGCCAAATTCCACCATTCCGAAGTTGAAGAGATCGTTGAACCACCGCAGGCCACCCTGACCCTCACCGGAGCTACCAAAGACGGTGTCCTCTTTTCCGGTTCCGATACCATTGCGGTGCGAGAGACCAACCGCAAATGATTGACAGAACATCTACCGTTTTTTGAGAAAGCTCGAAGAGCTACCTGGAGAACGTATTTATCGGACTCGATTGAATAATCGATCTGCTGGAAGTGGGCCGCCAGAGATTTAGATCTCTGGCGGCCTTTCTTATTTCAACCTATGCTGAGGGATTTATGAACTCAATGTACAAGGTTTGTCATTCTGAATCCCGAATCAAGTTCGGGACAGGCTCCGCAAGGCGAAGTGAAGAATCTCACTCATGAGGTTAGAGATTCTTCGCCCGATAAATCGGACTCAGAATGACATTTCAGTAATGTTGTTTACCAAGAATCGCTCAATTTAGGTTCAAATATGTTTTTGAAATTTCGATACTGCCTCTTTTGTAATCCTCGTCTCCTCATCCTGTGAAACTTCAGACCATAGAGGAACGATCCGTTTCATGTATATGAACTCCTCTTCGCCCATTCAAATCGAAACATCCGAGCCCAGGGGATACTCTCACATTCATCAAGAATGTCCTTGACAAACAATACCGTGATTACTATTTTCGCACAATCGTGCTGGTGCAGTATAAAAATTTCTATACTTACGATTACGAAAAAGCAATTGAGTCATGTGTCCTCTTTGGAAAAACCGAATGAGAAGGGATCAACCCAAGTAGAGAACAGGGGGTATAAAAATGGCCATTGAGGCGTGGTGGTTATGGATGGCTCTGGCCGCCATATTTATTGTGGGCGAAATATTTACGGCGGGTTTTTTTATTCTGTGGTTCGGGATCGGCGCACTTGTGGCCGGCATTCTTGCTCTTTTGGGGCTGGGTGCTGTCTGGCAATGGGGTGGTTTTGTTGTCGTGTCGGGAGTTTTGTTTGCGGTTTCGAGAAAATTTGCTGACCGGTTTACAAAAAAGCAGCCGCCGGGTGTTGGTGCCGATCGTTTTGTCGGCAAGGTGGGCACGGTTCTGGAAGAGATCGATAATATGAAGAACACCGGACGCGTCCGACTGGACAGGGAGGAGTGGAGGGCGGAAAGCGAAACAGGTGATATCTTACCGGAGGGGGCGCAGGTAAAAGTTATTCGCCTTGATGGCGTGCACCTTATTGTCACATTCGCAAAGGAAGGAGAATGACATGGTTCCATTATTTGTCATTGTTGCGTTCGTCGTATTAATCATTGCGGCGACAGGAATAAAAATCGTCCGACCCTGGCAAAAGGCATTGATTGAGAGGCTTGGGAAATATCAACGGACAGCGGGCAGCGGTCTTTCGATCATCATTCCCTTTCTTGAACGAATGATCAAGGTCGACATGCGGGAACAGGTTGTAGACGTCCCCCCTCAAGACGTCATCACGAAAGATAATGTGGTCGTCGAGGTGGATGCTGTGGTCTACTACGAGGTAACGGATCCAATCAAGGTCACCTATAACGTCGCCAATTTCTATATGGCTGCGACCAAGTTGGCCCAGACGAACCTGAGGAATCTTGTCGGTGATATGGCCTTGGACGAATCACTCACATCCAGGGAGACCATTAATACGAAATTGCGCCAGATTCTTGATGACGCCACAGATAAATGGGGGACGAAGGTAACCAGAGTCGAACTTCAGAGGATTGAGCCTCCCACAGACGTCACGGATGCCATGCACCGTCAGATGAAGGCTGAACGGGACAGGCGGGCTATGATCCTCGAGGCTGAGGGACAGAAGAGGTCAGCCATTCTCAAAGCCGAGGGCGAAGCCGAGGCGATAAAAAAAGTGGCCGACGCTGAAAAGTATCAGAAGTTAACCGTCGCTCAAGGTGAAGCGGAAGCTATATCCACCGTCTACAAAGCGATCCACGACGGTAATCCAACAAATGATCTCATTGCCATCAAATATCTCGAAGCCTTGCAGAAGATTGCTGATGGGAAGGCGGCCAAAATATTTTTACCTTTTGAGGCCTCAGGCGTATTGGGCAGCATCGCCGGTATAGGTGAGCTGTTTCAGGAAAAATTCTCCTCGGAAAAGAACGAATAACATAGAACGGTATATATATCGGTTATGAAACCGAAGACAAATACTCAACAGCGCCCAACTGATATACCGGTTGTGACGCATCATATCACTCCTGCAGATCGTTGGGACCACTTTGTAGCCCATTGGGGCGTAAACCGCAGGGGCCGTCGCGTGAAACCGGGATTGTACGCCTTGGGTAAGCCCACAGGGGATTCACCCGTCTTGGTTACAGCCAATTACACCCTCAGTTTCGATGCACTCCGCTCTGCTTCAGCAGGTTTTGATTGTTATATAATGGTCTTAGATACAAAAGGAATCAACGTCTGGTGCGCCGCCGGCAAGGAAACCTTTGGCACGGAGGAACTGGTCCATCGGATCGAAATCACTGCCCTCAGCACTATTGTGGATCATCGGATTCTCATTCTTCCGCAATTGGGTGCCAGCGGAGTGGCTGCTCACGAGGTGAAGAGCCGGACGGGATTCAGCGTCGAATACGGCCCCATCCGTGCCAAGGATCTTCAGGAATATCTCAAAACCCGAGAGGCCACACCTGAGATGAGACGCGTGCGCTTCGACCTGCTCGACCGGTTGATTCTGATTCCTGTTGAGCTTGTTCATTTTCTACTGCCCATGGTAATAGCCGCAATTGTACTCTATTTTTTAGGCGGACCTCAAGTGGCTGCAGCCTCGATCGTGGCCATCCTTGCTGGTACTGTAATATTTCCTCTCGTGCTGCCCTGGATCCCGACACCCAACTTCAGCACAAAGGGGTTTCTTCTGGGAATTGTCGTCATCCTGCCCTTTGCCCTGGCATTACTCTGGGATAATCCCGAAACGATGGTGTGGCAGCGTGCCGGTAAGGCACTCGCCATAGCTTTGGCCTTTCCGCCAGTAACGGCGTTTTTGGCATTAAACTTTACTGGCTCAACCCCAATTACCTCAAAAAGCGGGGTCGAGTGTGAGATCCATACATACATACCTATCATGGCATGGATGTTCGGCGGTGGCCTTGTCGTGACTGTAATCCTCTTGATTCTCAATATATTAGGGGGTGTTCTATGATCAATGCATATACGACCAATACACTAACGTATAATTCAGAACTGTGCACCGGATGTAAAATGTGCAGCACGGTGTGCCCGCAGGCTGTATTTGCGCAGGAGAAACAAATTGCCCGGATTGTCAATCCGGAAAGCTGTATTGAATGTGGAGCCTGTCAGCGAAATTGTCCCACAGGTGCGATTTTTGTGGAGAGTGGTGTTGGGTGCGCGTATGCGATGATGTATGCAGCCTTGACCGGTAAAAAAGAGCCGACTTGCGGAGGCGAGGATGAGCCGTCTTGCTGCTGCTCTTCGGACAATTAGGAAAGTTTGAGGAAATAATTATAAGTGATAGAAAAATGAAAAAGTTCCGATCCCTCTTTCCGTTAAAATTGCACCCGGAACGGAGCCCGTAAAGTTTTATTCAGATGATTCGGAGCCTGATTCATTCATAAACTCGTACAACGCGAATCAGAGAGATATGTCTGTATTCAGGTTACGTCACATCATCTGATATGACAACCTTTTAGGCTGTGAATTTCGTAACATATCATTTATATATTTATCACTGTGCCTCCCTGTGGGATAATTTAATATTCTCCGGAGCCTCTGCGTCTCTGCGGAGAATAATCAAGGTCAGACGTCAAAATTTTCAGTGTTCAATCCCAATAAATCACAAGCGCAGTGCTTGTATTTCGAAACATTCTTCGCGGCGCTGAAACCCTGTTTCTTTGAAAAATGGCTTTGAAACCTGCCACACGTGAAATTGTTTTGTACAATCATAAAAGCTTTATATACAGCAAGTTAGGAAATTTACACCCGGATCGTATTGGATGGGTCAGATAAAATTTTCTTGACAATATTATTTCGGCGCACTATTATATGTGGAAAGAAAATAACAAGTTAAACATTCCTTTTCACCACTATCAGAGGAGGAGGACATGACCATAACTAAGAAGGATCTGGCCTTGAAGGTCAACGAGGTTACGGGACTCAGGAAGAACATGTCGGCAAAGGTTGTGGACGCCCTGTTTGCCAGCATGCGGGATACCTTGATTGAAGGAAACCGCATTGAGATTAGGGGCTTCGGGGTGTTTGAGGTAAAAGATACCAAGCCCAAGCCTGCGGCCCGAAATCCGCGGACGGGCGAGATCATTTATGTGCCCGCTCGTCGGAAGACACACTTCAAACCGGGAAAACTGTTGAAAAAAGAATTGCACAAGCCACTTGAGGAATAGCGAAAAAACCGAGAAGCGATTATTTACCAATAAAATCGAAGCGTTGCTGGTGCGACAGTTTTCGTCCTTATACGTCAATAATGCAAGGATAGAGCTTCGGGTGATCAATTTGTTAATTAAGCCGAAGCCCTTCTTCGCTTGATAAGGATTTAACCTTAGGGACATTCGTATCCATATTGCACTCTTTAGATCCGCCTCCACAACGGCAATATTATTATATTAATACAGATTCTGCTCTCAGGAAACTCCTAAACCACATGAGGCAGACGGCCCGGATCGCCCTCGATACGGAAGCCGATAGTCTGCATCATTACTTCGAAAAAGTTTGTCTGATTCAAGTAACGCTTGACCGAATAAACTATATTGTCGATCCATTATCAGGTATCAACCTTTCGCAATTCCTGAGCATCCTCTCCGACAAGCCTCTTGTCCTGCACGGTGCCGATTATGACTTGCGTATGCTCCGGATAACGTATAGTTTCCGGGCCGACCGGGATGTGTCGGACACCATGCTGGCGGCACAACTCCTCGGCTACGAACAGTTCGGTTTGGCGGCGCTGGTGCAACGCTTCTTTGAAACGACGTTGACTAAAAGCGGGCAGAAGTCCGATTGGTCTCGACGACCGTTGAGCCAAAAGCAGTTGGAATATGCCAGCAATGATACGCGCTTTCTTGAACCGCTGGCGAAGACGCTTCACGGTCAATTGCATAAACTCGGCCGGTGGGATTGGTACCGGGAAACATGCGCTCGCATGGTCGAATCCACCAAACATAATAGCTTTTTGCGTGATTCCGAAAACGCTTGGCGCATTAAGGGCTGGAGCTCCTTGGACAGAAGACAGCTGGCTTTTCTGCGCCAAATATGGAATTGGAGAGAACACGAAGCAAAAAGGGCCGATCTGCCACCCTTCAGGGTCATGAACAACCAACAAATAATAGACCTTGCGGTTTGGTCGGCTTCACACCCGAAAGGTTCGCTCGCTGAAGGTCCCAAGTTGCCGCGCCATATGAGGGGACATCGTCTCGAGCGTCTTCAGAAGATTATTCGGGTAGCGCAGAAGATTCCGGAATCCCAATGGCCCGAAAAGCAAAGACAGAAATTTCCAACGTACCTCGAACCCGATCTGAAGCAAATTATTGAAGACCTGCAAACCGAATGTTCTCTTAGAGCGGAGGAGCTGAATATAACCCCCCCGGCTTTAGCCCCCCGGGCAGCACTGGTGACAATTGCCCGGAATCGCCCTGTAAACATAAAAGAAATCATGGCTTGTGGCCTCATGCGCTGGCAGGCCACTATATTGGAACCGAGAGTCAGAGGGATTCTAAAAAAATACGAGTGATCTCATAAAAAATTTTCTTATTTCGGAACATGGCTCGGCGTCACCTCAGCAATCCATGGAATTATTCACCTCATCCGTTACAGGCAAATAAACTTCTGCGTAAGAATCCTCTTTATTTTCCCTCCTCCTCGTTGTAAATTATAGATTCTTGTGGTTTTGTATTGTACAAAAACAAAGATGTTGAGAAGGAGAATGACGGTTGCGTTCGTCTCATGCAACAAAACCATGTGTAACCATTTACCATAGGAAGGAAATAATATGAAAAGAATCATCCTCCGTATCGCTCTCGCGAACAGCCTCCTTCTTTTTTCACTGGCCTCTCCGGGTATATCCTGTACAAACTTTCTCATAACAAAAGGGGCTTCGGTCGACGGCTCCACGATGATCTCATATTCCGCCGATTCTCATGTGCTTTATGGAGATCTGTACTACATGCCGGCCGGAAATCACAGAGCAGGTGCAATGCTTGACATCTATGATTGGGATACCGGCGATTACCATGGGCAGATAAAACAGGTTGGTCGCACCTACGCAGTTGTCGGTCTCATCAACGAGCATCAGGTTGCCATTGGGGAAACGACCTGGGGTGGTCGGGAGGAGCTGGTCGATTCCACAGGCATCATGGATTACGGGAGCCTCATGTACGTCGCCCTTCACAGGGCCAAGACGGCCAGAGAAGCCATACGGATCATGGGCGATCTTGTTGCTGAATACGGATATAACAGCTCAGGGGAATCCTTTTCCATTGCGGATCCGGAAGAAGTGTGGTTCATGGATTTGATCGGCAAAGGGCCTGGCAACACAGGAGCAGTCTGGGTTGCCAGGAAGATTCCGGACGGATATATCTCCGCCCATGCTAACCAGGCCCGCATTCGCCGGTTTCCTCTGAATGATAAGGAGAACTGTCTCTACGCAGAAGATGTCATATCCTTCGCCAGGGAGAAAGGTTATTTCAGCGGGGAAGACGAGGAGTTCAGTTTTGCGGATGCATATGCTCCTCTCGATTTCGGCGCACTCAGGTTCTGCGAGGCGAGGGTCTGGAGTATGTTTCGCCAGGCGGCCCCCTCACTGAATCTGTCGACCGATTACGTGAATGGCGTCGAAGGTGCTGAGCCATTTCCTCTGTGGATCAAACCCGATACGAAACTCTCCCTTCAAGACGTCATGGGTTTTATGAGGGATCATTTTGAGGACTCCGAGTTCGATCTGACGTTCGGGATAGGTGCGGGTCCCTACTGCCTTCCGTACCGCTGGCGACCGCTCACGTGGAAGGTGGACGATGTCACCTACTGCAACGAGCGCGCGACATCCACCCAACAGACCGGTTTCTCCTTCGTGACACAATCCCGATCCTGGTTGCCCGATCCCATCGGCGGCATCATCTGGTTCGGGGTCGATGACACTTACAGCACAGTCTATATCCCCATGTACTGCGGTATCAATGAGGTGCCGAGGAGTTACGCTGTGGGCACGGCGACCTTTGACGCTTTTTCCTGGGACTCCGCCTTCTGGATCTTCAATTTTGTGGCAAATTTCGCTTACCTCAGATACTGCGACATGATCGTGGATATCCAGAAAGTGCAGCGAGAATTTGAGGACTCATTTGTGGCCCATCAGCCGGAGATTGAAAAGGCTGCTCTCGCGCTCTATGAACAGGCCCCACGGTTGGCCAGAGATTACCTTACGGAATATTCGGTCAAGCAGGGTGAGGCTGTCGTAAAGCGCTGGAAGAGGTTGGGGGAGCTTCTCATTTGGAAATACATGGATGGGAACGTCAAGGACGAGCATGGGGGGGTAACCCATCCCGGTTACGACGAGTCGTGGTACCGACGGATCGTGGAGGAAAGCGGTGAGCAATTCAAAGTGAGAAAAATAGGCGAGGAGGAAACACATTAGCACGGATCAGTATATTCTCGCGACCATTCAATACTCTTCAGGTGTTTTAAATGGTGAATCTCTTGGAAACATTTTCAACGTATGCCACGTCCTATAATGTAAACTTTCGAGAATCGTACAAATTTTCGAAAGGCAGGAGTTGTTTGAAGGGATGAAGCCTTCTTCAGAGGTGACAGTGGAGCGATCCGAGTAAGCCATGGTTCCAGAACAAAAGTATGTCTGTGAGACCCTCTGGAAAAGTGAGCGACCGAAGGAGGCTCAGTTCGATAGCGATCACCGTTCGTGTGGAACAACATGCTCGAAGAGACGCCTTATGTGAAGAACGATACCTCCGTATTGATACTATGTACCCCTTTTTATTTAACGCTGCGCCTTTGTGGCGAATAATCCGAGAGAAGAGAGGAGCTTGTGAAATGACAATGAGATCTCTGGTTCTGAACCTTGTTATCGCAACACTTTTCGTGCTGGATGCAGCCGTTTTTGCTGACACGACCGTCCGAACCCTCACGAAAGAGCTGTCCGTGGAAGAGGCTGAATGGGTATTCATAGAACTTCCCATCGGAGAGCTGGAGGTCAAGGGATCCGGTGGTAACGTGCTGTCTTTTCATCTCAAGGTGAAATGTGAGGATCGGGACAGTGATAAATGCCGTCGCGCAGCCGAGGACATCGAACTCGAGGTGGATCAGCATTCCGACGGCATTGAAATTGGGATCGACCACTGGCCCAAGTTTCGTAACAAGGGCATGTCCCTTGAAGGTTTTCTCGAGGTACCGCGTCAGCTCGTTCTTGAGATCGACATGGGTGTGGGAGAGGTCGATATCTCCGGTATGGAGGATGACATCGAGATCGACATCGGTGTCGGCGAGGTCAGTATCGAGATGAATGAATCTGAGGTCCGATCGGTGAGCCTGGATGCAGGAGTCGGTGATGCGACCCTTCGCGTGGGGGGGAGAACCATTGAAGGCTCGGGCTTTATCGGCCACGGCCTCGACTGGCGTGAAGGCTCAGGCAAGGCTTATATCGAAATCGACTGCGGTGTGGGATCGATTGACGTTTATCTTGATTGAAGTTCAAAGCAAAGTTTATCTGCAAGACCAAACTGCGAAACCCTCTTCCCAGATATTTAGGAGAGAGGGATTTTTCTGCTCCAACCGGTATAAAATCTAAACCACTATTTCAGATATATTGATACCACCTAAAGTGATATTGCGCCTTTTTCTCAATGAATGGTGTGGTCCGTTTTGCTCACGTAAGGTTCACAAACACCTTTCAACTTCTCAAGCATATTGAGGCAACCGGGAGTATTTATACGAATCAGGCTAATATTTTAAAAATCGATAATAAGGATTTTTTGAATAACTCCACTTTTGAGGAACAGGATTGGTTTCGTGCCCTCCGGCACTTCGAAGGAGTGATCCGGCGAATAGCATTGTATAAATTTGGGTTAAAAATCTTGGGTCAGGAGAGTGAATATAAAGTTTTGAATCATTAAATATGCTTCATTCGGACCGTCCAAAGAGCAGGACAACACCAATTTCCTTAACCGGGGTTTCCTCGCAGAGATCGGGATTATAAAAACAGCATCAAGGCAGTCTTCCTCGAACTCTCGAGGTACACTCCACCAAAATCAATATGTCACATTCTCAATCTTGAAAGGGGAAAGTATATAAAAACTTGCTGAAGTATGCGAGTTCTATATGCGGAACTCAGGTGTGATATCAAAACATGTTGAGTTATCCACATTCTCAAACCACTCTATTCATGTGGATAACTCCTCCTGGAGAAGATATACAAATATCAAAGAGAATATTTTCTCTCAGATCTGAAGAAATATTGAATGTTTCTTCCAAATAGTGCTGAAATCACTTCATCAGCACCATCTTCTTCGTCTCACTGAAATCTTTTGCTTTCATGCTGTAAAAATAGATTCCACTGACCGCATTCTCGCCATTCCAGAGGACCGAATGGTATCCTGCCTCCATCTCAGAGTCTATCAGTTCAGCCATCACCTGTCCCAGAATGTTATAGACCGTAAGAGTTACGTGTGTGGCCTGGGGCAAGGTGAAGCCGATTTCGGTGTCAGGATTAAATGGATTCGGATAATTCTGATGCAAGGCATATTGCTGAGGAAGTGGTTCGACTACGATCTCAAAAGACGTCTTCCCACTTACTGAAAGTTCCTCAACTTTCCGCATATCTATTTCGCGACTGTCGACTCGTGCCGTGATTGTGAGTTCATCTGGCAGATGTGAAATATCCCAGGTCACCTGCACCGCGTCCTCGCCGATATCGATCAGCAACATCCATCGACTGCTACCGAGGTTGCGAATATCCCGTTGAAGCTCAAAAACATGACCATCGCTCATACTTAAGAAAGCACTCCGCTCATCTTTTGTTGGCCCAGGTGGTGGAAGGAGCAAATCAAAGTCACATTCAAAAACGTCACTGGCTGAAGCGGCCTGTCCAAACTCAAGTACGCTGGATTGCCTGCTGCCTGATATCGAAACATGTGAGACCCAATCGGCTTGTTTTAAATTCGAAGACGTCCTTTTGATCGGTACATTCTCAGTTGATTTGACCTCGATGATGCAGTCTGTTAAAGCGAATATCCAATATCCGAGCCCCGGCTCAACGATGTCTGTGCCATAATAATCCTCACCGTTAAAACCGAACAGCGAGTTTGGAACAATACTGCTTTCAACAGCTGGCCGACCAGTGCTTAGATCGATGATGCTTGATACCGATACAGGCTCCAGCAAGGATCCAATGAGGTTCCAACCGGTTTTGAGGTGGAGAGTGTAATACTGCAAAGGATAGCCTATCAGATTGTATTGATTCCCTCCGGTGCAATGGACGAAATATCCCAAACCTCCTTGGAGGAATTCCGCCGCCCTGTATGATCCGCTGTAATGCCAGTAAGGTCCATGATCGTACATTTTATCGAGGACGTCCGCTGAAACTGGAACCACTGGGAGTGATATAAGATTCCAATCCGGTTCCATGTTCAATTCAAATGCGATGTTTTGTGACGGTATTAGATTTGGCAATCCTATGAGGGTGAGTGTTGCATCATCCTCTTGAGGAGTATCCGGGTCATCCGAGGATTTTAAAGGCACTTCATTACTGGTAACAAAACCCTGATTCACAATCTCAGTGAGGAAGGGCAGGTTTTCGTTAAGCGTTACGCGGAAAGAGAGGGTTACTGATCTTCCTCCAAGCAACAGTCCGATAAATACAACGACTTCAGAATCGCCCTCCGTGTTACCGGATAGAACGAATCCGCGAGTGGTCGTTACAGTGCCTGTGTTCAAGGTTGTCTTTGTGTCGGGAATGTCTGAGAATTGAACATTGGTGATATCCGTTGCAAGAGTATTGCTTGTGTTGGAAATAACTACAATATACTCAAGAACATCCCCTGGTGAGATGATACCATTACTGTCCGCATCAACAACAAGGTTATCTCGTTTTAACACTTCCAATACGAATACAGTCTGTTCCACAGTCACAATGATAGCTTCACTCTCATTACCAGCGCGGTCAACCGCTGTCACATAAACAGTATCGCCAACATCTATATATGAAGCAATCAAGGCTGCAAAACGCCCATTCCGATCGGCTTCCGCTTCTCCAAGAAGAGTCGTGAGTCCTTCGTTTTCATAGAATTTTACCCTCAGTCCTGATTCAAACCAATCCTGGCCTACAGATCCTGAGTCACCCTCGGCAAGACCGTCATCATAGATCTTAATCCGGGATTCCTCAGGCGGCCTTGGAGGTGTAATATCGACGAGAATATGCAATCCAGTATTCGGCTCGCCATCTTCAATATCCACCAAATTACTGGCTGTATCACGGCCTTTTATTCGTACTTGTGCAAGCCCCTCACAGGTTACATCGGCGCCGAGCAAGCTCCATGTGTATCGATACGATAGCGTGTCACAATGAGGGGGTCCATCATTTAACCATCGTTCTACCTCAAAGAAACCTTCATAATATACCGGCACGCCGTCTATATCAACTCGTTCCCCCTGGGCAAAGATAAAGATATCCATAGAACTCCAAAGCCGGCCGTTCCCCTCAACCGGGAACGTTTGATCGACCATGGTTGTAATCTCCACGTTCTGTCTGTTCGTTACTGGAATGTCACCGAGCGTCGGATGGGAAATGAATGGTAACGGTTGCCCGTCGCCCTCTCGAGCATACTCGATGTTATAAATCGGATCCTTTGAATCGAGAACAACGTAGGTGGTAACCGGTATAAACTGCAGAAAACCGTCAACAGCAAGATAAATCTCAGAAGAGATTTCCCACAATCCATCATCGAAGTTCGATTCGTCATAGACCACCCAGTCG
>CP070758.1:466596-473232 GCA_020348925.1 Gemmatimonadota bacterium
AATCGGGCAACGGTCTCCACGTTGTGACTGATCACATCCGGCCCGGCATCGATGATTTTTTGAAGCGAGTTCACATTCCCATCAAAGTCCGGGATCAAAACCTCGATCGATATATTTTTACAAGCGTTTCGTATAGCCTTCACTGTAAAAGCAAAATGGGTGGCTCCACCATCGGACAAATCATCCCGGGTGACGGATGTAATCACGCAGTATTTCAATGATAGCGCCTTCCACGCTTCAGCCACCCGGTCTGGCTCCTCCTCGTCCGGTGCTGAAGGGTGACCGGTTGAAACGTTACAAAATCGGCAGGCTCTGGTACACACATCTCCCAGAATCATAAACGTCGCCGTGCCCCGCCCCCAGCACTCCCCTAAATTGGGACAGGCGGCCTCCTGACAGACCGTGTGAAGACGCAATTGTTGCAGTGTCGTTGTTACGTTCTTGAAATGTTCGCCAACATACAGAGGTGATTTGAGCCACGCGGGTTTTCTCATTTTATGCAGTCTCTCGTCAATTGGAATGGACACTCTAGAATGCGATTTGTATGAAATTATAATTTACACCGCCTCTGCTCAAAGTCAACCGAGATTTTCGTAAGCCGTTTTGAAAGAAGAAATTTTTTAAGGAATTTCCCTTGACTTTTTTCACCGAAAATTATATTCTTGCTTTTTTGCAGATAGAAACCTTTGAAGGATACTGAATGAATGGTGAGGAACGTGTTGGGCCTATAATGAACTCTCGATCTGATGCGTTCTTTTGTGTTTATATATTTGAAGGTGAAAGTATGAGCCGCGGAGTCCGTATGGTAAAAAAAATAGGCATCATAGTGTCAATCGTTTTTTTGTGTCTCTTCGGTCCTGTTGACGCCCAGGAAAACTTACGGGCCTGGCATACACAGGGCCAGACCTTCTTGGTCTGGGAGCACGCGTTCGGTATTTCTACAGCCACTTTCGATATTTTTTCAGCCTCGCAACCCATCACCTCAATCGATACCGCGACGTGGCTCGGGCGGGTATTCGCCGGAAATGGATCAAACCTGCGCCTCAGTTCCTATGTTCCAAACTCGAGATGGAAGCTGCCGGATACCGCAGGGGGGACTGTGGATGTGGACGAGGACGAGGCATATTTTGTCGTCACTCCACATACACCTGGCAATGTTTACTATGCTGTTGTCGTTACCGGGGACACACTCGTACGTTCAAGCAATACTGTCGGACCGATCGAGGAGACGGTTGACCCTGTGGGTATCGTCCTTCAGCATGAGGATGATAGCCTTCGGGTGTACGGCCACTGGATAGACGGCAGGAGTGATCCCGGGGCGGGTCGTCCGGGGTATCCCGTAATGGGGAACGAGCACTCCAATGGTTTTGGTTTTAACTTTGCCGTGTGGGAACCTTCCGGCGGTCGTCCCCAGGGTACCCTCCCCTTGGTTATGTATCTTCATCCATTGATAACGAGCCTCTTTTTCTTGCCACATTTCCCTTCCTTGGGAGGGATATATACGGAGAACTCAGGGGGCTTTGTTGTCACCTTTGACGATTATCTCATATTCAAGGATATCTTCGGTTTCGGCGTTGTGAATACGTATTGGGTCGGATATAATACCGAATACAACCGTTTTGCTCCGGCGCAACCGAGTGATTCCGCGGTGGTCGTCGATTATACATGGCGCCGTGTCCGGTGGGAGCTGGATCGGGTCCTGGCAAACTTCCCCGTGGATACGATGCGTGTATCCATAATGGGGATGAGTATGGGAGGGCTGGGAACGCTTGTCTATACACAATTTCAGCCGGATTTTTACAGTGCCGGCTTGAGTTTTGTCCCACCCTCCGATTTTTCATTCATGAGTGATAGGCTTATCGGTACATCGGATCAAAATCTTTCGACAACCCTGGACGGGCAACCGGGGATTTACGATGTCTTCAGCTGGAGCTGGCGTCATCGGAATCTCCATGGAAATCGCGGGGACTTCCCCTTTACAACGATCGTCAGCGGAAAAAAGGACATATTTGTCGGCTGGAGGGATAAACCGGAATTATTTGAGCTTATCGATTCGACCCGGACCGGATATGCTCTCTACTGGGATGAGCGGGATCATTTCTTGTGGGACGGAGCCCACTTCCAGTTCTCAGAGCATGTACAGGCTTCGTATTTGACGAGGTTCCGCAGAGATCAATCCTACCCCGCATTTTCACGTACCGATGTGGATCTCGTAACTCCGGGCCGACAGCCGGATCCCGGAACAGGCGATCCTGCAAATGGGGATCCGTGGGGAACGTGGGGTGGGTATTTCGAGTGGGACCCGGAGAGTATTGTGGATACGGTGGATACCTGGGCGGTTACGATGTGGGTTGTTTCCCAATCACAATATCCCGGTGACGTTCCTGATGCTGACACAATTCTAACGGACGTGACACCCCGTCGGCTGCAAGTATTTCAACCCCAAGCAGGCTTGTCCTATTATTGGGCTCTGGTCAAGGTTGCGAGCGGCGAGATCCTGCAGGAAGGAACCGTTCGAGCTGCCCTGAACGGTGAGATCATAGTGTCAGGATTGAAATTGGAGAAACAAGCTGCACGATTGACTCTTTTGGGGCCCGGGAAAAGGGGTGACATCATCCGGGATGGTGAGGTCAATATCCAGGATGTGTTGCGATGCGTAAATATAGTTCTGCAATTAACCGATGCACCGAGCGAATACGAGCGGTGGGCAGCGGATATGAACGGAGATGAAAACATAAATGTGCTTGATGTCTTTCGAATGGTGCGAATCATTTTAGATGCGGGTATTTATTAACCTGGATTATTCATAAAATCTGTCAGAATATAACATAACACACCTCTTTATTTGACTTATAAAAGTTATTGGTTTGAACTTCGTTCGTTTATACTTTCCCAGTAACCCTGTATGTCATTCCGGTTTTATACCGGAATCTCTTGAATAGAGAATCTGTTGCATCAAGCGAGGAGATTTCCCGATAAATCGGGACCGGAATGACAGCTCATGAATAACTATGTAAGGTTGTGAATTCTTAGGAAAAATCCATTCACTTTACAATCTGAAAAAATCTAATTCTGCTGGTGAAACATTTCAATGTACGATTGGTCTCATTAGAGGGTTAAGGATACTAAACGTACATCTTGGAAAACCACCACAGGGATTTGGGACTAACAATCTTTTCAAGTAACATATTCTCAATATGTCAAGACCGATTCGAAGTGTCAAGCACGAATATTCTCGAAAAGAAAACGGGACATGATGGAGAGTTCAATGTTCTCGTGTTCTCCGATTGCTATGAAAACAGTAAAGTATTCGTCTTCCCTCACAACAAACAACATAGATAGGAGGCACATCATGAAAGCGTTACAATTGTTGCTTTTGGCTGTGGGCTGTACAGTGATCACAGTCGTGGGTTCCCCTCAGGAGATGGCCGCTGCTGCGGATAACGTGGAGCACATACGGCAGGCCATTGTCGCTCAGGGCGCCAATTGGAAGGCCGCTGAAAACTGGGTGACCAAGCTTACACCTGAAGAGCAGAGAAAACTCTACGGCGGCATGCGCAAACCGATCAATCCGTCGGAGGCGACGCTATTGTCCCTCCCGCAGATCGATAATTTACCCCCAATGTTTGATTGGCGCGACAACAATGGCAGCTGGGTGACACCTGTGAGAAACCAGGGTTTCTGCGGAAGCTGCTGGGATTTCTCGGCGTTGGCCCAGGTGGAATCCTGGTGGAATATTCACAACCAGGATCCCCATTTGATGGTTGACCTCTCGGAGCAGTTTGTCCTCTCGTGCAGCGACGGTTCCTGCGACGGTTGGCCTGTTGAGGAAGCTTTGGATTTTATCATATCAATAGGGGGGGTTCCCACCGAAGCATGTTTCGAATATGGGGCCGATGACGCAATTCCCTGCAATAATGCCTGCAGCGATTGGGCGGACGAAGCCATCACCATTCCGGGTTGGGGTTACGTCACATTACAGGAGAATAATGTTGAAAACATTAAAAACGCGGTTCTCAGACATCCCGTATCGGCATGTTATGATATCTATGAAGATTTCAACTATTACACAGGTGGTGTATATGAGCACGTCTGGGGCAATTACTTGGCAGGCCATTGCATACTCATTGTCGGCTGGAACGATGAGGAGCAATGCTGGATCTGTAAAAACAGCTGGGGTGAAGATTGGGGTGAATCGGGCTACTTCCGTATTCGGTGGGGAAACTGCGAGATGGGCGAGTATATTCCCTTCATATGGGATGACATGACGAGCGGGCCAGCCCTGGCCGTCTCCCCGGACCGCATCGATCTCTCCATGAACATCGGTGAATCCGCATCGCAGACGCTTACTATTACGAATACGGGATCCGATGTTTTGGAGTTTTCGATTGTCGATTATGAAGTGCCGGTTGCCTTCCACCCCGACACCTTGATGGCCTGGGATAACCTTTCGTGGTGGTGCGGCGATCCACGAATTGGCGGTTACGGTGACTATTGGCTTCAATATCTTGATACCCCCGTTCTGGACCTGTCCAATACAACCGATCCCCGTCTTTCATTTATGGGCTTCTGGTCAATTGAATCGGCAGTCAATCCGACTCCGCCATATGATGGATGGGATGGGTGCAACGTTTGGGTATCCGACGATGGGGGTGAGACCTTTCAGGTGGCCTCTCCCATCAGTCCCGGATATCCCTGCCGGCGTCTGTGGAGTTTCAGCCATCCCGATCGAGGTTGGGATCTTGGTCCGAATATTGGCGGCTGGGTGGGCATCAGCATAGGCTGGACTCCGTGTGAGTTTGATCTGTCCGGTTTCAGATCGGACGGCGTCGTAATCAGATTCGCCTTTGCCTCAGATAAAGGCATGTGCACGATTGATGATCCCAGCCTCTATGGTTTCTTCGTTGACGAAATTCGAGTGACAGACGGAAGCGAGATCCTATTTGTGGATCATGGTGACACTTTTGATACCATGAGTGCAACCGGCTTCGGTGAATACATAAACACCTGGCTCGATATTTCCGACGGCGTGGGGATGCTCCAACCCTCCGGATCGGCTCAATCGAATCTTACGATACATACGAGCGATTTAGGATCAAGAAGGTATCACGGTCGCGTTCGTGTCGTATCCAACGATCCGACAAATCCGGACGTGGAAATTCCGGTGATCCTGGAGGTATTGGCGGATGCAGACGAGGATGGTATCATTGATCATAATGACAACTGTCCCGACCTATACAATCCCGGGCAAGAGGACGGGGATGAGGATGGGCTCGGGGATATCTGCGACAATTGCCCCAATGACAGTAATCTGGATCAGTCCGATGCTGATGACGATGGCGACGGTGATGTCTGCGACCCGTGCACGGACAGCGACGGTGACGGGTACGGGGACCCGGGCTATCCGGCCAATGTATGTGATGAGGACAACTGTCCCCTCGTCTCCAATCCGGATCAGAGTCCGGCCCAGAGGGGCGATATCGACTGCAATGGGGAGACGGATGTGCTCGATGTTTTGGCAGCGGTGAATCACACCCTGGCAATACTTCCTCTCGTCGGAAGACCCTTCGACAGGGCGGATTGTAACGCCGACATGAGTGTCGATATTCTGGACGCCCTGGGCATGATCAACGTGATTCTTGGCCTGGGCGAGTGCGCGCCTGGATTCTTCAGCGCTGGGATCAGCCAGGAGGTGATGCGCTTCTGTGAGTCGCTCGAACAGTACCTTCCGGCTGATGAGTTCGAGCGGTTCATGGTCCTGGTCAAGGCGGAGGTAGTGATTCCGGCTGGGTACCGTCTTGCCCAGAACTATCCCAATCCCTTCAATCCGACGACGGATATCAGATATCGGATCGCGGATAATAGAGACCCTGCCCACATCACCCTGAAAATCTACAATACTCTCGGTCAGGAGGTGAAAATATTGGTGGATGAGGTCAAGGGGCCGGGGTATTATACGGTGACCTGGGACGCGTCCGATGTGGCCAGCGGAATCTATTTTTACAGGCTGACAGCCGGCGAATTTACCGTAACGAAAAAAATGTTACTGATACGGTGATTTCTGCTGGCTTCTTGAGAGATTCTGAGGTTCACCATATGTTGATTGCAGTTTCATTATGTGCTGGAGGTGGTCGGTGAAGCGTATTCCCCGGATGAAAAATACTGGAATGCGGATTGATACCCCCTACCTGTCCTCGATTTCCCTTGCAGCTGCGTTGATTCTCACAGTATGTGTCTGTGGGGGTCAGCAGCCTACAAGCCTTGATGACGCGCTTGCTCTCTACTACGAAAACAGATTGGAGCAGGCATTGCCGCTCCTCCAGCGCGTGGCTTCGCGGCAGGGGAATGATGCCGAGACTCACGCCTGGCTGGCTGAGACCTGCCGGCGGTTGAGAATGAAAGACAACGCTGTGACCACTGCGATGAGAGCCCTCCAACTCGATCCATGCAACAGCTTCGCCCATACGGTCATTGCCGATGCCTGCCACCGTCCCCCCGGAGACGGGAAGCTGTCGGCCTCAGATACCACGGTGGTTCACATCAACAGAGCGCTAGGGTGCGATTCTACCGATGGAAATGGTTGGGTGTTTCTCTGCGTGGAAGCCATGCTCCGCGGGAAATTTGATGTGATGCGCA
>CP070758.1:473332-505109 GCA_020348925.1 Gemmatimonadota bacterium
AGGCAATCTGACGAGTTTGAGGATCCTGAATATTGATTACACTCAGCTTTCAGGTTCCCTCCCTCCTGAGATTGGGAATTGTACGGAGTTGATACAGATATTTGCTGATAATAATCAACTGTCTGGTTCAATTCCGCCCGAGATCGGAAATCTTACAAACATGACAACACTTTGGCTTCAGACCAATCAACTCACGGATCTACCGGATTTATCTTCTGATACGAGTTTGACCGTATTGAAAATCCAAGAGAACAAGCTCACCTTTGAGGATATTGAGCCGAACGTCTTTGTCCCCGATTTCACCTATTCGCCTCAGGATAGTGTGGGCGAGGAACAGGATACCACTATAGAGCAAGGTTCAAGCCTGGAGCTTGCAGTTGCTGTCGGCGGAACGGCCAACCAATATCAATGGATGCAGGATGGGGTTGATATTCCAGGGGCAGAGAGTGGTTCATACGTCCTTGCCTCGGCGGATTCTTCACATGCTGGATCGTACGTTTGCAGGATCACCAGCACGATTGCCACCGAATTAACACTCTACAGTAGACCCATCAATGTGAGACTGTCAGGTGGAGGAGTATGTGAACGCGGTGACGTCACTTGCGACGGCAGTATTGATCTCTTTGATCTGCTCACCCTTGTCAATCACATATTGGGGACCCAGGTCCTGGAGAAGAATGCATTGTGGGCGGCCAATTGCAATGATGACGGAGAAATCGATCTTCTCGATTTGGTAGGTATTGTCAACGTCATATTGGGCATAGGCGAATGTGAGCCCTGATTCCTAACTATTCTTGCGAGAAACATCGCATGTTTTACCTGGACTCAGAGCGGTGATTGCCATTCAAAATCAACATGTTCAGAAAAATTTTCAAAATTCATATTTTCCAGGCTTTGTCCGATAGTTATATTTCTGGAAAAGTGGGCGCTTTCAGGGGTAAGGTGAAAGTGGTGATAAGGCCAATTGGATTCGACAGACTATCGATCGATCCGGCTGGCCCGCAAAGTGCTTGTGTGCAACCTCAGTGTTTTCAAAATTGTGTGTCGCGGTGAACGTGCGCGCTTCGATTCTTCTCAGAGCAGAAAAGATACAAAAAGAACTTGGTCTCCTTGTCATACTCACGACGATATGCGGGGCTCTGGCCAACACGTCAATCGCTCAGGTCGTGTACGATCTTAATTTAGGAAATGAAAACATACGGATACAGGGCAGGAATCCGCTGGACGGTCTCGGCCGGGCTGTAGCCAGTGGTGATATCAACGGGGACGGCCTCGACGACATCATCATCGGGGCCTTCAGGGCCGATCCCGCCGGTGGTGAGGATGCCGGTGAGACCTACGTCATTTACGGCAGCACGGATTTCCCTATCGATCACACCATAGATCTGAACTCCGTCCCTGCGGATGTGACCGTCAGCGGCGCTCACGAACATGACAGACTCGGAAAATCACTCACGAGCGGGGATGTCAACGGCGACTCCATCGACGATGTTATCATCGGGGCCTACTGGGTCGATCCACCAGGCGGTGAGGATGCCGGTGCGACGTACGTCATTTTCGGCAGAAGGACTTTTCCGGTCCATCACACCATAGACCTGAGCTCAGTCTCTGCGGACATCACCGTTTGTGGTGCCCACGAGCACGATGAGTTCGGGAAATCCGTATCCAGCGGCGACGTCAACGGCGACTCCATCGACGATATCATTATCGGGGCATACCATGCCGATCCCCCGGACTGTGAGAATGCCGGTGAAACTTATGTCATTTACGGCAGCGGAAATTTCCCGCCCAACCATATCGTCGATCTCAATTCAGGGACCGCGGACATCACCATCTGCGGTGCTCATAAGTTCGATGAGTCCGGGAGATCGGTCTCCAGTTGCGATGTCAACGGTGACTCCGTTGAGGATATCCTCATCGGAGCACCCAATACAGATCCTGTTGGTGGGGCGAACGCCGGCGCGACAAATATCATTTACGGCAACCGTGCTTTTCCCGACAAGCACAGGATCGATCTCGGGGTGACCTCAACTGATATCATCATATACGGCGATGATATTGACGACTGGTTCGGTTCCTCCACAGCGACCGGCGATATCAACGGAGATGGCATCGACGATATGATCATCGGCGCCCATGGCGCCGGTTCAGGTGCCCGCCTCCTTTCCGGGAGAACGTACGTCATATATGGAGACGATCATTTTCAGGGCGCGCAGTCCATAGATTTGAATACCATTTCGGCCGATGTTACGATTCTCGGAAATAATTCTTGGGATTTATCCGGCGAATCCGTATGCTGCGGCGATGTAAACGGTGATGGTTTCGATGATATGATCGTCGGAGCCCCTCAGGCCGACCCGTTCGGCCTTGTGCAGGACGCCGGAGAGATCTACGTTGTTTTCGGCAGCAGGAGCTTTCCAAAGAGATACACGATAGACCTCGATGCGGTCCCGGCGGATATCAGTATCTATGGCAAGAGTCCCTATGATTGGGCTGGTGTCTCGATAGCCAGTGGTGATATCAATGGAGATGGAAATGACGACATTATCATCGGGGCCTCCCAAGCCGATCCGGAAGGAGGCGCAGACGCCGGCGAGGTCTATGTCATCTATGGTTTTCCAACAGTAATAAGAGATTCCGATGGTGATGAAGTGCCGGATCAATTCGATAATTGCCCCCAATATCCAAATCCCGATCAGGGTGACGAAGATGCGGACGGTGCCGGTGACGAGTGCGACAACTGTCCCAAGATCTTCAATCCGAATCAGGAGGATTCCGATCGAGACGACACAGGCGATGCATGCGAACCCCGACGTGGTGATGTCAACGGTGATTGGGATATCGATCTCTTTGATGTGGTGCTTGTTGCCAACCATATTTTAGGAACCCACATTTTGGGTGAGGACGTCCGCTGGTTGGCCGATTGCAATGGTGATGACACGATCAACGTCTTGGATGCCCTCGGAATTGCATATGTCATACTTGAAATCGGCTGTTGCCCGCCATAGGTGTTCCCGCATATCAAAAATCATATCGTTTTTTTTTAACCCATTGTCGCCCATTCTTCGTTGCACCTTTTACCGAATGCTTTTCAATAATAATTGCCTTGGAATACGATTGAAATGAAACAATAAACCGTGAGGTGATGTCTTACGTTTCAAATGAAGAGCACGGCGAAATCGCAATCCCTGTTCGGTCATTGCCATGAGCCGTAATCCCGGGCGCATGCAGCTCAGGCCCAGGTGACGCGACCTCCTGCAAAAAGAAAGATTGTTCTGTCATGCCCCGCGTCACGCGGCCCTCCTCGCACTGACGGGAGTGGAAAAACGTTTTGCTCAAAGATTCAAAATGTGCTTGCCAATACGCAGAAAATATAACTGACTATCGATAGAGATATATTCCGTCATCTTCAAAAGAGCGCGAACGAGCCCCATGAATCGCTCAATCAAAAGGAGGCCTCGTATGGCAGCATACGTTATAGCCCGAATCACCGTCACGAACTGGGACCAGTACCAAAAGTATATCGCGGCAACACCGGCAGTGATCGAACAGTTCGCGGGGAAGTTTATTGCCCGCGGCGGCGAGACCGTCACATTGGAGGGACCTGAAGAGACACGACGCCTTGTCTTGCTCGAATTCCCCTCAATGGAACAGGCGAAGGCATTTTACAATTCACAGGACTACCAGGATGTAATAAAACTCCGGGAGGGCGCTGCCACGGCTTCACTGGTCGCCATCGACGGCGTCTGAACGAGCCTCGGCAACTGTAAGCATTACACAGACGAAACGACTATTCTCAAGGACCAGGAAGTTTTGCAACGTGAGCCTCATGAAAAAATACTTGCGCACATCGTGTTAAAAAATTATGTTATTACCTCTGATAAGCGATGGGACTGAGAATTTTGACACAAACGTGCGATCCCTCAACATACATGGACAAAATTACCACATCTCTCAGACAGGAGGTCATAATGAGAACGTTTTTTCTTTCCGCTGTCATCCTTATGTGCATTTTGATTGCTGGCAGTGCTCTCGCCGAGGATCGTGATATCTCCGAGAAAGCTCTCGAAGCCAAGCTCGAGGCCATACAAAAGGCCATTGAGGAGAAGGGAGCCAACTGGACGGCAGGCATGACCGATATCTTCAGGTTGCCACCTGAGAAATGGAAACGCAGATTGGGAGCTCTCGATTCAGTCTCCGAGGAAAAACTTCCCCAAGAGAAACTCCTCATTCGCTATTCCTGGCAGCCGGAATACTTTAGCTGGAACGATAGGGACGGGCAAGACTGGATGACGCCGATTACAAATCAAGGGGACTGCGGAAGTTGTGTCGCATTCGGCACTATGGGCACCTTTGAAGGTCAGCTCAACATCTACCACGACGATCCGTACCTTGATATGGACCTCTCCGAAGCTCATCTCTTCTTCTGTGGCGACGGTTTGTGCGATGAAGGGTGGTACTCAAACGAAGCCGCTCAGTTCCTTCAGGAAAGCGGCGTTCCTGATGAGGCCTGCTTTCCATACACGGCAGGCGAAACGGGTGATGACCAACTCTGCGAGGACACGTGTCCCGACTGGCAGGACCGAGCTGTCAAAATTGCTTGCTGGGGATGGGTCGGAGGTGACGACGGTGTGAGAACCCCGGCGGAGATCAAAGAGCAACTCCTGCAGGGACCTCTCACCACAAGCATGCAAGTCTACGACGATTTTCAGGCGTACGAAGGCGGCATCTACGAACACGTTTACGGGGAGGAGCCGGGCGGCCACTGCGTCTGTATCGTCGGCTGGGACGACACAACGGATCCTCCCTGCTGGATCGTACGGAACAGCTGGGGAACAGACTGGGGCGAACGCGGCTACTTCCGGATACGGATGGGCTCGAATGAGGTGGGCATTGAAGGCCGAAGCCTCTTCATGGTGACCGGCGAGGCACCTGTCGGATATTTCTCCGATGGCGGTTACAACTACGGCAACGTGGAGATCGGCTATACGGAGGACTGGGAGATGAATATTGTCAACGAAGGCACCGGCAGTCTTCAAATCTACAGTTATTCCAGCACGCTTCCCGACTTCTATGTCAGTGCCCCGACCACGTTCCCTCAGACAATACCGCCGGGAGGTTCCCAGGACTTCACCATCACCTTTGCCCCCATCGCACTGGAAACGCGGCAGGGCCGGATGACATTTGACAGCAACAACTGCAAAGAACTTCCCGAGCTTCGACTCCGTGGAACGGGTATTGTTCGCTACGTCAGACCGACACCCACTTCATTAGAAGCGACGCTTTTTCAGGGTCAGACAACCACCCTTCCCCTCACCTTGACGAATACCAGAGAGAGCACCCTCACATTCACCATTACGATTCTCAGGGATTGGCTCTCCGCGGACCCGGACAGCGGTACCATGGAGGCCGGGGCCGACGTTACCGTTGATGTGACCTTCGATGCCTCGTCCGTTGAATCGGGAGAACATCATACAAATATACTTATATACACCGACGACCCTGAGGATAATGTCGTCGTTGTACCGATCACGTTTTTTGTCGAGGAAGCTGTCATTACTGTTTCCACGCCTTCGACCATCAGGTTCACCGATCCCATCTTCGATCTGGGCATTGCCGTTGACACGGAGACGAAGATGAACAAAGCACTGGCGGAGGTATCCATGCAGGTGGGCTACGATCCGGAATTCCTGGAACTTCTCTCCGTCAATCCCACCTCCCGCTGCGACCACATGAGCGACTTCCTGTGGGAGGTGACCGAGCCCGGGCACGTTACCATCTCGGTCTCAGATGCCGCTGACAACACAATCTCACCCGGAACAGGGGATGTGGTGGAATTCTCTTTCGAAATCCAGGAGGAGAGACCCTGCGAAAGCTCGACCATGTTGAACGTGAGTGACGTACTCCTCAAGGACGCTTCGGGAGGTACCCTCGATGTTGCGTTTGAGGGGGGTTCCCTCACATTTCTGTGCAAAGGGGATGTCACCCTGGACGGGGCCGTGAACGTTCTGGACGTGTTAGCTGTCGTCAACCATATCCTGAGCCTCCAGATACTGGAGGGGGAGTCCCTCGACCGAGCCGATTGCAACGCCGATGTAGCAGTCGATATTCTGGACGCCCTGGGTATCGTCAACGTCGTTCTCGGCATCGGCGAATGCTCGCCAGGGGCTGTCATGACAGAACCCTCTCTTGAGGTTATTAAATTTCTGGAGACGCTGAAGCCGTATCTGTCGCCCCGGGATTTCTCCGATTTCATGACCATGGTCAAAGGGGGGACAGCGATCCCCACCGGATACAACCTGGGCCAGAATTACCCCAACCCCTTCAATCCGACGACTGACATCAGTTATCATATATCCCATGGCAGAGCGTCCGTTCCCATCACGCTCAAGATTTACAACATCCTGGGGCAGCACGTCCGGACGCTGGTCGATGACGTTCAGGAGCCGGGGGATTACACCGTCACATGGGACGGGAAAGACGATCTGGGGACCGACGTCTCCAGCGGTATCTATGTCTACAGACTGGCTGCCGCTACCTTTTCCGCCAGTAAGAAGATGGCACTGCTGAAGTGATTGAACCCCTCTGTGTGAACACAACAAGCCCTTTTGAGACTATTCAAGAGGGCTTTTGTGGTTCTAAAATGAAAAGGTCCGAGGAAGATCATGTTTTATAAAGGTACGCTTTCAGCCCTACTGTCGATCATCGTCATAACGAACGGTGCCTGGTCCGTCTCCCCGAAGCCGGGACTTTTCGACAAGGGAGGTTACTGCGCGAAAACTGCGGCCTGGATGCCCCGTACTCAGCTCGGGGTGGATGTTCCCGAACCCCGCAAGGCTCCGGTGACAGGGAGTTTCAGGGCCATCGTGCTTCTGGTCGAATTCTCCGATCGTCGAGCCGATAAAGAGAACCACTCCCAGGGGGCTTTTCGCACGTTGTTGTTCGATTCCACGGGAGTTGTGGTAACGGGAAGCATGCACGAATATTTCCAAGAGGTTTCTTACGGCCGACTGTTCCTATGGGGAGAGGTGAGTGTCTGGATGGAGGCCCCACAGACGAACAGCTACTATGCCGATGATCAGTTCGGCCAGGGGCGTTGGCCCAGAAATCGTGTCAGACTGGCCTACGACGTCGTCGCAGCCGCAGATCAGTATGTCGACTTCTCCCAGTATGATGGGGACGGAGACGGCATCGTCGACGCCCTCTTCATCGTCCACGCCGGAGCGGGTGGTGAGGAGACGGGCAAAACCAACGACCTCTGGTCCCACAAAGGCACACTCCCTGCACATTCGAACGGGACGGGGTCAGGCTACGGAACCGACGATGGTGTCACAGTCGGACCCTATACGATGCAACCTGAGGAACATGAGGACGAGGGATTGATCAGCATCGGTGTCTTCTGTCATGAATTCGGCCATGTCCTGGGACTGCCGGATCTCTATGATCGGGACAACAGCATCGCCGGTATCGGGAACTGGGGCCTCATGGGCGGGGGAAGTTGGGGTGGGGACGGCCGATCGCCGGAAACTCCGGTCCATCTGTGTGCCTGGTCGAAGGAGCGAGTGGGCTGGATTGCGCCCATTGCGATGACACAAAACGTCCGAGACCAAACGATTCGGCGCGTCGAAGACCATAACGACGTCTATAAACTCTGGGCCCAGGGTATGCCAGCCACCGAATATTTCCTCATTGAAAATCGACAGCCCGTTGGATTTGATTCCGAAATCCCAAGCGGAGGATTGCTGATCTGGCACATCGACAACTCGGTGACGACCCAGAATGACAACGAATTCGATAAACTCGTCGATCTTGAAGCGGCCGATGGTGCGCGGGACTTGGACCGCGGTACGAACCGAGGCGACGCGGGCGACCCTTTCCCCGGGGCTGCAGAGAACGTCGCGTTTCATCTTTTCTCCCAACCAAACTCACGAACAAAAGGGGGCGCACCCTCCCAGGTCTCCGTCCTCAACATAGGCACCTCTCACGAAAGCATGAGGGCGGATCTTCAGGTCACAGCCGAAGTCCCCCTTTTCTCCCTAAAGGACATGACCGTCATCGACACTCGGGGTAATGCCAACGGAAGGGCCGATCCCGGTGAGGATGTTGACTTTGTCATCGCCCTGGAAAATTTCGGCCGTGAGGCGTCCGGGCTTCGGGGGAAGGTGATGACCACGGATCAGCATCTTGAGATACTCCTCGATGATGTTCCTTTTCACGATCTCCCCTTCAATGCCACAGGCACGAACGGGAGCAATCCTTTCGAGTTCTCCATCGCCACCTCGGCCGATCTCCACTACGCCTATTTCACTCTGAATCTCTGGGAAGAGGGGCACACGGACACGGCAGAGATACTCTTCAGACTCGTCATCGGTCAACCGGATGTGCTCCTTGTGGACGACGATTACGATTCCGGGGATGGCTTATGGGTATTCGACGTTGAGGCGTATTACCGGGGAGCGCTGGACAGTGTAGGTGTCGTTCACGATTCCTGGACCTGGGCGGAGAAAGGCGCACCGGATGCTGCGCATCTCAAGACATATGATATCGTCATCTGGTTCACCGGACACGCGACGCCTTCATTGAGTCAGGAGGACATTCACAATCTCACCTCCTTTCTCGACAGCGGAGGCGGATTGTTTCTTTCCGGCCAGGATGTGGGAGTGGGGCTCCAATCCTTACCTTTTCTATCAGACTACTTGCATGCCCAATTCATCGAGAACAATTCAAACGAAGGCTTCATCGCGGCCGTTCCTGAAGATCCATTGAGCGGTGATATCCCCGGCCTTTTGGTTTTGAGTGGAAATGATGCCGCCAACAATCAGCCTTCCCCGGATGTCATCACCCCACTCTCCGGTGCGACACCTGTGTTTGAGTATACACCCTCGGGCCGGACGGCAGCCCTGAAGTATGCCGGTGCGTACAGGGTCGTCTATTTTGCCTTCGGTTTCGAGGCCCTCTCGGGTCTCGGCCCGGATAGCAGATCAATCCGGGAGCATCTCATGGCCGGAATCATAGACTGGCTGAGGGCCGGAGCAACAGAAATCGAAGATACCCACGCGGATATTCCTCCACCTCATGACTATTCACTATCCCAGAATTATCCCAACCCCTTCAACGCAACCACGACCATCCGCTATACCTTACCGGGTGGAGAATGGAAAACAGAATACGGAGAACGGAGAACACTATACCACACCACCCTCACAATTTACAACACACTCGGTCAGAAAGTACGAACGCTGGTCAATGAGGAAAAGGAACAAGGTGAGTATACAATGAAATGGGATGGTAGCGACAAAGATGGGAGAGAGGTTTCAAGTGGGATCTACTTCTATCGTCTGGAAACAGGACCTTTCAGCAAAACGAAACGCCTGCTTCTCCTAAAGTAAACTCTCCACTTCGAACGAAGCCTCGATGGAGTCTCGCCCTCCCAAACCTCAATTCAAGAACGTGAGGGCAAGTGTCCTCTTTTTCGAATCAACGTTTTTCACCCAGAAACCAACCAACAATAACAACGGCATCCACCACATCTATGAACCCGTCACTGTTTGCGTCGGCGGTCCAGAATTCGATCTCGTTCGCCTCTTTCAATCCCAGGATGATATTGATCACGCTTAAAATATCAAGGACATCAATCTCACAGTTGCCGTTAACATCCCCAATCAATGGTTCCTGGATATCAATAGTGACATCTTGAATCACGCTTTTTGAGTTGGCATCAGTCACTTCCACCGAGAAAAAAGCGGTCTCAATATCGGTGGGAATGCCTTCAATCAAACCCTCATCGGAATGAAATGTACACCCTTCCGGCAGAGTACCGGATACAATAGCCCAGGTATACGGCGACCAACCCCCGTTCGCCACCACATATCGGGAGTACGGTATGCCCACACTTCCGCAGGTGAGGTCGGCCGCCTCGATGCGCACCGGCGCCGAGTAGACAATATCGTCCGCAAAGACGTCGGACCAATTGCCGGCCGTATCTTTGTATCTGACGTACACCGTCTTTATTCCCGACTCATCAACGCCTCCGTATTCTGACAGATCCCAATCCAACCGTTCCGACATATAGTTTTCAGGTGGGGACCAGGATCCCCCGTCGTGACTGAACCTCATCTCATCCAAACCGCTGAGCTCCTCAAGGGCACCCAAAGCGTATAACGTCACACTCACCGAGTATGTCGTATCAGCCCCATTGTTTATTGAGATTGTCCCTGAATTTGGAGGTGACGTATCGATGTAAAAAGGTCCAATATGGACGGGAATTCCCCAGTTGCCCGCATTGTCTCCTGCCCTAATGTGAAAATAGTGATCATCCCCATCCTCTAAAGGTGGGCTGACCGAGACCACGACACTTTCCTCAAGGTCTTTTCGCCAATCCGGCGTTGATATCGCAATCATGTCCCAATGATATGAGTATCCGTCCACCCCACTCCCCTCATCTCCCGTCCCATCCCAAAAGACGTATACAGTATTGGTTCCTGACCATTGACTGACACTGTGTGTGTGACTTCCTATATGTGTTGGTCCAAAGGGCGGTGTCGTATCTTTCCCGAAGCTCCAGCTCAATTGTCCCGATGCTCCGGTTACGTGACCGTTGATATCCGAGACCTTGAAGTACAGAGTATGCATTCCATCAGACAGACCATAAAATCCTGGCACAATCCATCCGTCATCGTTCCATTCCGTTTCCTGAAGATCCTCGAAGAGGAGCGTCCACTCGCCCCGATATGAATCGATCTGATACCATCCCTCAGCCAGTCCGAAATCATCATAAAAACCGAAATTTGAAAACGTTGGAGCCGAGCCATACCATTGGTTCTGGGGCTCGAGAATGGCTCCCATCGTCGGCGGCAGATCGGATCCGATCGCTCCGGCAATCTCCACGGCAAAGAGATTCGGGCCGAGATTTTCCAGAATGAGCGGTTCGATTCGTGCATGGGATGGATGAAATCCGTCACTCGTGCCACCCACTTCCGGTGTGATCCCGAAGACCATGTTTTTGGCCGTCTGCTCACCGTACAACCAGTCGTTGGTCCCTCCATTCGTAGGGTAGATCGTCCCCGAGGCTGAATTCCCCGACTCATAGCCGTTGAAGGCCGCCATACCCTGGGTAATACTCAGAAACGTGGCGTGATCGGGTGTGTTCTCGGCCACATATCCCCAGGGGAAGAGGAGCAAATTGCCGTACGCGTGATACGAGAGAGAAATGACGATGTTATGGGTTTCAGCGAAATCGCGGATGGCTTGTGTCTCCGGTTCGGAGAACGGTTCAGACCCTCGAAAAACGTTCGAGCCCGGAATCGGGCTCGAGCCGATATCATCGAACCCCCACATGTAACCGTAATTCCGGTTGAGATCGACGCCGTACGTGCCATCGCCATTATCGCGGCGATTCTTCCGCCACCACATGTCCACTTCAAAGACGTATTCATGACCATCGGGATTGAGCATGGGTACAAGCCAGAGCTGGCGAGTATCCACAAGGTGCGTGACCTCAGGATCCGTACCGTAATTATCCACCAGATAGTGCATGAAATGGAGAAGAATCTCCGGCGTGATGATCTCCCGGGCGTGATGACAGGCCATGTAGAGAACTTCCGGTTCATGTGCTTCCTCCTCCAAGACGTTATCGGAGATCTTGATGGCCCATATATCTCGATCTGCCAGGCCCTGTGTTTTCTCCCAGCCATCCCCTATGTCGTACAGTTTTCCGATGTCGGGGTGCGCGTCCTCAACGCTCCGCATCTCCGATAGCATCTCGGAGTATGTATGAAAGGGCTCGAAATAGTCCTGCTGCCGCATTGCAGTGCTCAGAGCATCAAGGTCATCAATCCGAACCGTCGTCTCAAAACCAAGATCTCGGATCTTCTTACCCTCTTCTTCTTGGACCACGACATCAATAAACCGACCACTCTTGTCGTAGTGTGTGATGTCCGGATGAAGTCTGAGCAATCGGACAACACTCGCCTCATCTTTCCCCGAAAGGTCTACACGGATCAATCTCCTCGGCAGGTCGTCAGAACGGACATTTCCTGCTGCGAGACATACGATCCCTATGCACACCAATCGTATAAAAAGATCCTGTTGTCCATATCTCATGATGCGTTACTCCTACTTAATATAGAAGAAACCAAATGTCCTGGCCGCCGATCCAAAGACCCCTTTGACCCCGGGAATATGATTGACATCGGGGGAATCGGGATCTCCGGGATCGGACCTCGTATACCCGGCGTAGTTTTTGTCGACGGCGAAAATATCGATCCAGACCTGACCCTCCCTCTCCAGATCATAGGTGGGGATGTAATAGACCGTATCGGAAAAAGCATACGACTCGAATGTTACGGAGCTTCTCTGCGTCACGTGTATGTAATACTCCTCCGCCCCCTCGCTTTTCGACCATCTTAACCTGAGAAAAGACTGCTGTTCAACACTGTCACCATACCCAGGGTAGAGTATCTGAAAATAGCCGGGAACCGTGGTCGTGGCTGAGAGCGTTTTCCCGTCCTGAGCTCTCACATCCAGGGTGTAGGTCGAGCTGTGCTGGACGCGAAAGGTCTCCGTGGCCCGATAGGTGCCGGACTGACCCGCCACTTCGGGCAGGATGACTTCCCGGTCATCCCCGGACAGGCGCACGATGGCCCCTGAAACGGCAATATCCATGTCCGGCTGTTCGATATCCAGCGTCCGCTCCACGTGGACGCTGCTGGGCCCGATATCCGTCCGGAGGAGACAATGAACGGACAGCGTCTCCTCATACGCAACATCGGAGGTGGGGATCTCTATACATCCGCCCACCAGAAACAGACTTGAGATCACGATAGCACACCACATATCTCTTGTCGCGCCGGGATGATTAAACAGGCTCATCTTGATTGCCAATTTTTCTCTTTCCATTTATCAGTTCTTCCGTTCCATCTAAAACGTCGCCCGAAAGCCCAAGGTCGGCAGAAGGGGAAACATTGTCACCTCCTTCCTCTTCGGGGGTGACACGTCATAGTCGAAGTAGTACCACAGAACATTCTTTTTGTTAATAACATTGATGACCTGGACGTACATCTGCAGATCCCAGTTCTTGAAGGCGAACGTCCGGGCCAGACTGAAGTCAAGCCGGTTGTACACCGGGTATCGAAAGCCGTTCTTCGTCCCTTCCATGTTTTTCCAGTCATCCACGCCGTAGTCTTCCCAACTCCCGTCCCAGAAATTATACTCCCTGTGTTTATATCGGCCGATGATCCTTGAGTACGGCAGGCCGCTGCCGGCCGTCCATCGAACGTTCATTCCCCACTTGTCATTCAGAGGATAGGTCAGGACGCCGTTGAGCGCGTGCCGTCGATCGTACTTGGTGTAATAGCTCACCCCGTTCACCTCCTTCTTCGTCTGCGCGTAGCCGTACCCGACCCAGCCCAAAAGCTTTCCCACAGTCTTCTTGACCAGGACCTCCACCCCCCAAGCCTCTCCCCTGCCTGTGTAGAAAAAATCATCCTCGTTGATAAACTCCCGGTTCACGGCCAGTATGTCTTTGATCTCCTTGAAATATCCCTCAAGGGTCAGGTTCACTTCCGGCGAAACCCACTGCTCCAAGCCAAGAATGTAGTGAGCGGCCCGGCCGGGTTTTTTCTCACCATCGGCAAACCACATCTCCATGGGTATGTAAAGGTCCTCATCGTTGAACGTCTTGAGATATTGATAGTAGATACCCCAGGAGCCGTTCAGGGCCAGATCCTCACTGAGCCGGTACCTGAAACCGAGCCTCGGCGCCGCCCGCCAGAAATCTCCGAGGTTGAACCGGCTCAGCCTGATCCCGGGCTGTATCGACAGCAGCGGCGTGAGGGCCCATTTGTCCTGAAGGTAAAAATCGATCTCAGCCGGCCGCGTCGCATTCTCCAGCCCGACGTTCAAATCGACCGTGACGAGGTACGAGAACTTGTAGTTTCTCATCAGCATCCCGAAACGCAGCTCATGATCGTCCGAAGCGAGAAAGGTCCAGTCGCCCTGAAGCGTGGCGTCCTGTATCCTGTTGCGCATGACGAAGTGTTCGTCGTTGTCGGCATCCACGTCCGTGAAAAACGAGGTCCATGAAAGCAGAACATTGGATATCACTCTCGTTCCGATAATGGACTGCCACGTAAGACCGACCGTTTTATTTCCCCAGGCCCAGTAGACGTCTTCCTGTTCCTCCTCATCGGGATCGTCCTCCTCATAATCGAAAATGTCCTTGCCGTACAATCCGCTCAGAATGAGGCGATTGTTCGGCCCCAGGGCATAGTTGATCTTGCCGTGAAAATCGTAGAAATAGTAGGGGAACTCTCTGTTGAACATCGGCACAATCTTGTCGAAATAGGTTCGCCGACCGGACAACATCCACGATCCTTTCGGGGATGGACCTTCGAGAGACAACTTGGAGCTGAGGAGACTCACCTCCGCGACGCCTTGCATCTCCTGGCTGTTCCCGTCCTTGTTGATCACGTTCAAAACAGAGGCCAAACGACCGCCGTACTGTGCCGGGAATCCGCCCAAAAGCAGTTCGGCCTCCTTGACCGCATCCACGTTGAATGTGCTGAAAATGCCTCCGAGATGATAGGGATTGTAGACCGTGACGCCGTCCAAAAGGATGAGGTTCTGATCAGGGCTGCTCCCTCTGACGTAGAGCTGGCTAAAAAAGTCGTTCTGGGCCATCACACCAGGCAGCATTTGGAGGGACCGGAAGAGATCGGCCTCGGCCAGGGAGGGCATCATGCGGAGTTCCCGTGTACTCAATGACCGGTTGCTGACAGTGACCTCCGTTTCAAACTTGGCCCGCTCGCCGCTGGAAATAACGGCCTCCATTTCAATCACATTCAGCTCCAGGGAGGCATCGAAGGTGGCCGTCTGACCCGCTTTCACGGTGATGTCGCCCTCGGTTTTTTTGTAACCCACAATCGATGCCACGACGCGGTACGTCCCATCAGGCACGTTGTGAATGACGTAGTAGCCGTTCATGCCCGTCACCGCTCCCAACCCCGTCCCACGCACCAGGACGTTGACATAGGGCAGCGTCTCGCCGTTTGAGCCGTCTCTGATGACCCCGCGTATCAGGCCCGTGTTCTCAAAACCCAGATGAACTGAAACAAGGCAGAACAGCAAGAGGCACAGAAAGAGATGTGTACGACTTTTCAGCATGATATATGTGAGACAAGGCTATCTCTATTATGTTTCAATGGAATTTTGAGAGAGAAAACATTTATTATTGGAAGCATACAGCTTACCAATTACACTTTTCACGTCCCCCCAAAACCGATGGACACACTATCTCCCTCAACGATGACGGGCACGACCCTCTCGCCTTTCGAGTAGACCAGCATGTTCTCCAGCGAGGCCTCATTTTCCATCACATCGATGTATTCGACCGTATAGCCTCTTCGAACATAAACCTCGCGGGCCTTCTTCGTAAACGGACAGGCCTCTTTACCGTAGACCACAATTTTTCTATCCATTTTTCACCCCTCTAGAATGACCCGAACAATGCCCACGATATCCAGAATATCGATCTCCCCGTCATCGTTGTAATCCGCCCGCCAGAATTCCCCCGAATCGGGTTGATGCAACCCCAGAATGATGTTGACGCACAGAAGGACATCGAGGAGGTCAATCCGGGTATCGTCATTCACATCGCCCTTCATGCTCTCCGAATGAAACCAGTCGAAGAAGGTATCCATGGCAGGATGATTGGTGACGTTCACCGGATGGCTGCCGTCCATGTTGGCCACAAAGATATCCATATTTTCATCACCGCAGAACTGGATGTACGCAATTTTTGAGCCGTCCGGCGACCAGACCGGCAGCCAGGCTATTGTCGTCGTATCCGCGGTGTCGGTGACAGCCGTTTCAGTCAACGTCTCCACGTCGATAACATAAACCGCCCAGGGACCGCGGAGAAGGCCTTCTTGGAACCAATCCCCCGGACCCAGATACCGCTCGAAAGCCACATACCGACCGTCCGGCGACCAGACGGGATCGTGGTCCGAGTTTTCATTGTACGTCAATCTTTCAACAGGCCCCTGCCCATCCGTGATGTCCATAATGTAAAGCTGCTCCCTGCCGGTATCCCGATCCGATTTGAACACGATCTTCGACCCGTCCGGTGAAAACTCCGGATCGTTGTCAATGATATTTTCATTCCGCGTCAGTGTATCAACAACCTCCCCTGTCTTCGGTTCCATGATATATATCTCGTCATCACCGTCCATCCATGAGACGAACAGCATCTGCGATCCATCCGGCGACCACGAAGAGTGGCCGTCAATGACGCTGTTTGACGTCAGTCTCCTCTCCTCCCCGCTGGCCACATCGAGATCGAATACCTCCCAGGAGAAAACATCACCAGGGTTCAACTCCCGGGTGAAGGTGACCCTCACTTCTGAGGCCGGTTCCAACAACTCTGACTTCGACACAATCTTAGATTGACCTCCCTCTTTCCGGACAAAAACATCCGGAAGCTCTTCATGGTAGGTGTTGTAGGTCAATCTGGAAATATGTGAGCCATCCATATTCATCAGGTAAAACTCATCCAAGGGGTCGTCCCGATTGGAGGTGAACACCATCTTTCCGGTCAGCTCCACATCGATGCCCGGTGAAGCGCCGTGACTGTCGGAGGAGGAGCTAAAGTTCCCGGCCGTATCCATGGCCGTCACGGTGTACTCATAGATGAGTCCGTTCGACAAGCCCGTATCTCGGTAAGCTGGCCAAAAGCTGAAATCGAGAAACTGAAAATCGGGCTCACCCTGCCCCTTCCGGAAGAGGGCGTAGAAGAACATATCCGGATCGGAGTTCGGATACCAGAAGACGGTCAGCGTCCCCTCGCCCGGGACGAATTGTCGTATTTTCGGTGTGGCCGGGGGAGCAGTGTCCTCGCCGGGCACAACTTCCAGGGTGAAGATGATGTCAGGCAGACTATCGATCTCCGTGGTCCCAGCCCACGGATACCAATCAGGCTGCTCTTCGAAGGAGAACTCCGGCTCAGGCGTCACTTTGTGTCGATCCGATCCATCCGGGTTGACCACATAGATATCCCCGATGTCCCTGAGATCCTCGCTGATCACCCAGAAGACCAGCTTCGTGCCGTCCGGCGACCACGCGGGCATGATGTCAACGACATCGTTGCGGCTGATCTCGATCTCATCGTCCCCGTCGATATCGATGACGTACAGATCCCAATCGCCGAGCCCATAGTTTCCGATATCGTTGACGTGTCTGTAAAAAGCCACCCGAGTTCCGTCAGGCGAAATCTTGGGATCAAAATCTCCGAACCGAAAGGGTCCGGTACTGATGCCGGGAATCCGGGGAAACGTCAACTGCCTCTGGTTCGTACCGTCGTCATTCATGAGCCACACCCCGGAAGTCATTGTCGGATCACTCAGGACCTCCTTTTTGAAAACAATGGTTCCACCCACCCAGTGAGGATCGGCCTCCAGAGTGTCCGGGGTATTGGTCAGGTTGACGATGTTCTCCCCGTTCACATCCATGATGAAAAGATCCAGGTCCAGTCCTCCCGGCGGGCTGTTCCGGCTGGAGGCAAACAGGATTCGATCCCCTTCCGGAGACCAGACAGGAACCGCGTCAATGATGTTATCATTGTCGGTTAACAATTGAGGCTCGGAACCGTCGATGTTTCTGATACCGATCTCCGAGGAGAAGGCGTCGTCCTCGTTGATGTTACCATCCCCGTTGAGATCCTCGGTAAATCGCGAAAAGAGGATTTTCGTCCCATCCGGTGAGACGTGAACGTGGTTCTCCTGATAGGGCGTCTCACTGAGCCTGACCCGATGTGATCCATCGATATTCATCGACGCAATTGAGTACCACGCGGCAGAGAAGCGGTGGACGTCCATCCGCTCTGTCCCCCTGAGGAGTGATTTCCTCCTCAGAAATTCCTGCAGAGGAGAGCGAAGAGGGAAGGAGGTATCGACTGCTAACCCAATATTTGAGGCAGTGACCAGTATCAAACAGAAAAGCACGATGGGACATCTCTTCATTTATTGAGACTCTCTCGGGAGCATGCTCGGCGACGTGAGAATGAAAGCGCTCCTTGAATGAAACATTGATACTGGAAAAATTATCGCGCTCGTACAAGAACCATAAGACTCACAAGTTCAGACAATGTATTTAAATAAACGGACCGCCCCTGAAAAAGTCAAGGAAAAAGGTCGATCGAACGGAGAGAGAGACCGGGAAAAAATGTTACCATCGTATCTCTGAAATTTTCAGAAAAAAGATTTGAAAAAAGGGTTGACATTTGTACCCAAGAATGTTATCATTCAATAGGTTTTCTGTCGCAGTACCGGACTCGGCGAGGAAAAGTATGAGAGGCATATGCACTGTGGGGATGGCTCTCCTGTTTTGGATCAACAGCGGGTACTCCAACATCATTATTACCGAGGTCGCTATGAAAGCGAATCCCGATTGGGTAGAGATTTATAATGCCGGATCCTGGAGTGTCGACGTCTCTGGATTCAGACTGACGGATCTGGACGGCACGGACAGTATTTTCGCCTCAGCCTCAGCAACGCTCCTGCCAAATTCCTATGCACTCATTCACTGGTCCGCGGGTACGGACGAGACAGACGATGTGGGCGATCTCTATCCCCGGAACGGTTGCATCGATCTTTATTTGAACGACAAAGATTTAACCGGTACGGACGATCAGGCGGTTTTGACTGCCGGCGCCGACACCATCGATGCAGTCCTCTGGTCCAACGGTGACGGCGGAGGTCGAAATGACGAACTGAACGATTTTAATATACTTACACCTGAGTTCTGGGATTCTCAGGATGTTGCCGATTGGATCGGATATGAAAGGTTTGCCTGGTCAGATACCGACGAAATGAGCGCAAAGGAATCGCTGGCTCGATATGTCAACGGAGCGGACGGTTACATTGATACGAATCGAAAAAACGATTGGTACAGGGCGGTCAACCCGACACCAGGCAGCCAAAATGATATGATCCTCTCTGTTCAGGCTGAACAAACTCCGGTACCTTTCATCATGGCTCTTGTCCAAAACTACCCGAATCCGTTTCGCACAAGAACTACTATCAGATATCAGACCGGAAATCTCAGATCACCTCTCCATGGAACTCTTAGAATATATAATATCCTGAGCCAGGAAGTGAAGCTGCTTGTTGATGGGCCACTAATGAATGGCGATCATTCGGTTTCATGGAATGGAACCGATAACGACGATCATGATGTCGTGAGCGGAGTGTATTTTTTTCAATTTGAAATAGAGAACGGTCGTTGGTCGGAGACAAAAAAGATGATTGTGCTTCGTTAAGTGGTCCGTGCACGGTGTCCACTAATTGAAAGGAGGAGATGAACATGGCACGAGGAACAGTAAATAAGGCTATCCTGATCGGTCGCCTTGGAGCCGATCCTGAAATTCGCTACACACCCAGTGGACGGGCAGTGACAAATTTCCGCATAGCCACCAACGAAATCTGGAGGGACAAAGAAGGTCAACAGCAAGATCGAACCGAGTGGCATAGTATCGTCTTGTGGGATAAGTTGGCAGAAATCAGTGCCGAGTATCTGAAAAAAGGGAGCCACGTCTACGTTGAAGGCCGTCTCCAGACACGAACCTGGGAGGGGCAGGATGGCGTCCAGAGGCGGACAACAGAGATTGTCGCGCTACGAATGCAAATGCTGGACAAGAAAGGGGCTGAGTCCGAAGGACCCTTTGCCCCGGGCGAGCCGCCTGTCGATGAGGGTCCGGCTGCGAGTGAGGAAGATGACCTTCCATTCTAAGAGACAGTTGTGATCCAACAGCGCTGAGATCCATCATGAAGAATACAAGGATACCCAGAATTTGGCGCCTGCTGAAAGCGAAAACCATCGCTCTTGACCTCAGTGAAAGAATAAAGGAAAAGGCCATTGAGGAACTGATCGACCTTTTGGTCGAGGCGAAGCTGCTTCCAGACAAAACAAGAGCTTTGGAAAATGTCTTAAAACGGGAGGAGATGATCAGCACGGGCATCGGTGAAGGTGTGGCCCTGCCACACGCCAAGTACGATAAGATAACTCAGCCTCTTCTCGCTTTGGGAAGATCCGAAGAGGGGTTAAAGTTCGACTCCCTGGATGGGAAAAAAGTACATTTGGTCTTTTTACTGTTATCGCCACAGGATGATCCTGCGAAATACGTCAAACTTTTAGGTAAAATAGCGAGGCTCTTGGATAGTAAAGAACTGAGGGATGCTGTCCGAAAAGCCGAGTCGCAACAGGAAATCATAGAAACGATCAAGGAAGCGGAGAGGAGACTGCGGTAACTGCGGATCTCTCAAGCGATGGGACGTAAAAGCGTATCATTGCGATACGCTTTTTTCATGTTGATGAAAATCTCTCCCTTTCCCGAACCCCACTTTGGGAACAGAGACCTCACAGAAAGGAGTGAGAATTGAAACGCAAAAGAAATTTACCGATTGTCCTTTTCTCCCTGTTCCTGTTCTCCGTCCTCCTTTCCTCAGGTTCTGCCCAACAAAGGGAAACCCGCCCCCGTGCCAGGGATTTAGGCATCGAGATCGGAATAGTCCAACCCGGACCGAACAATGCCATAACCGATGTTGAAGGAGTAAAGGTCGGCCACACCACCTTGATCCAGGGCGAAAATGTTCGAACAGGGGCCACGGCCATCCTGCCCCACGGCGGAAACATCTTTCAGGAAAAGGTACCGGCGGCCGTTTATGTGGGCAACGGTTTCGGCAAGGCCACGGGGTTTACCCAGATTGAGGAGCTGGGTGAGATCGAGACGCCCATTATTCTGACGAACACTCTGAGCGTACCGACAGCAGCACAGGCCGTCATCGAATACACGCTCGGCCTCCCGGGCAACGAAGAGATTCGCTCGGTCAACGCCGTCGTCGGGGAGACGAACGACGGCTGGCTGAACGACATGCGCGGCCGTCACGTCATGCAAAACCATGTCCTGGAAGCCATTCTGTACGCCCATGCCGGTCCGGTGGAGGAGGGTTCTGTCGGTGCAGGGACAGGAACGCACTGTCTCGGCTTCAAGGGCGGCATCGGCACATCGTCGCGGATTCTGCCCGAGTCCCAAGGTGGACATACGATAGGCGTTCTGGTTCAAACCAATTTCGGTGGCATTCTTCAAATCAACGGTGCACCGGTCGGTCGGGAGCTGGGTCGATTCTACATGAGCGAACACGTGCCATACAAAACGGACGGATCGTGCATGATCGTCGTGGCCACCGATGCACCGCTCGCTTCAAGGAACTTGAAGCGTCTGGCCCAACGGGCCATGCTCGGGCTGGCCCGCACCGGCACCTTCAGCGGCAACGGCAGCGGGGATTACGTCATCGCCTTCTCCACCCATACATCGGGCCGAAGACCCTACAAATCTGGGGAGAAAAGCCGTCAGGTCGAGCTGTTGCACAACGACGCCATGTCCCCCCTTTTTCTGGCCGTGGTGGAGGCCACCGAGGAAGCCGTTTACAATTCAATGTTCAAGGCCACAACCATCGCCGGCCGCGACGGCCACAAAGAGGAAGCAATACCTATCGATAGAGTAATTGAGATTTGTAAAAAATACAATGTGCTCAATTGGAACAAGAAGTTACCATCCTGGAAGAAAGGAGAATGAAAATGAGTGTCTATTCGAAAGAGTTGTCCGTACCTTCCCGGAAGCGGGTTGAGCTCTTATCGATGACAAGTCAGGTCGGCTCGGTCGTCTCCGAGAGCAAGATTAAGACTGGTATCTGTCTGCTTTTCTCACCGCACACGACCACGGCCATTTTTACAAATGAGAACGAGAGCAACCTATTGGCGGATATAGAGGAGGCCTTGGAGAAGTTGATCCCCGTCGGTGGCTCTTATCGACACAACCGGATCGATTCCAACTCCGACGCTCACTTGCGGGGAATCCTCGTATCAAACAGTCTGACCGTCCCGATTGAAGGCGGCAGCCTCGCCCTCGGAACCTGGCAGACCATCTTCTTCGCCGACTTCGACGGCCCGAGGCATCGGAGGGTGAAGGTTACGGTTGTGGGGGAGTAAGAGGGTTGCGTACCAGGTGCCCTCGAATCCTTCTGTCAATCCGACTGAGGGGGTGAAATCTCCAACCGGCAACAATACAGATCACTCGATTCCGCTCGACGTGGCAGGAGAGGATTGTGTATGATGGTTTTCCTCACCGCTGCCTTTGCGACCATTTGCGGCGGTCGGATTTGAGGCGGGATTTGAGCTTCCTGAAAAGAAGCCGCTCCTTCTTCTGCTTCGGGACGACACTCACCTTCTGCCTGTTGTCAATCTTTCTCATCCCTCTTTCCCCTTGAAGAACGGTCTCCATTTTTTCTCATCCGGCGGTGAACTCAACAGACTCAAGACAACCAAAAGAAGGATCGAACAGAAGAGGGCGGGATAGACGGCAGGCAGACCAAGTAGAAAATGGCCCTGCACCTTCCTGATGACCTCCCAAACAATCGTCACAATCATTCCGGCAAAGATAGAGATTGTGCCGGCCATGGGGGTTGCTCGTTTCCAGAAAAACGTGGCCAACAAAGCCGGTGTGATCCCCGCCCCATAGACCGTGTAGGCGGCATACGCGGCATCAAGGATACGAGGGAAAAAAGATATGAGGGAATAAGAGCAAAATCCTAAAATAATAACCACAATACGGGAATAGAGCACCATCTTTCTATCCGAAACACCGGGGTTAATAAAACGCTGATAAATGTCGCGCATGATATTCGTGGCAGGCACCAAAAGGAAACTGTTGGCCGTTGAAATAATGATGGCCACGATGGAGGCAATTAAAATACACCCTATAGCCACCGGAACACCCTTGTGGGCTACAAGGAGAATAATCTTCCCCGATTCTGCCGTACTGAGACCTTTGAAGTAGCTCGAGCCGACGACGGCCAGCGTCTGCAGTGCAATACCCAGAAGAATGACCCCGATCACCCAACCGACAACAGCCTTCCTCGCCTCCCTGGGACTCTTCGCCGAAAAGAACCGCTGATACATATTACCGTTCCCCAAAGCCAGGAGGAGCGTTGGTACGAAGTACCCCATGGCCCGCACCAGCGACATGTTGCCCAGAAAAGCATGCTTTCGAGGCGTGACATTGGCCACAATCTGCTCCATACCCCCCACGTGACTTATGAGAAAAGGAATAGCCAGAAAGACACCACCTATTATAATGAGACCGTTGATGACATCGAGATAGGCCACAGAGATCATTCCCGCCGTGAGCGTATAAAAGACGACAAAGGCGGCCACCAGGATCATGGCCGTCTCCACCCCCACCCTGCCGTCGGAGATAATATTGAGGACCCAACCTCCGCCGCGAAACTGGTAGCTGACAATGGTAACATAAGCAATTATAGTCGTCACCGTGGCCAGCAGCCTGGCCCATTGATTGTACCGTACCTCCAGAATATCAGGAACCGTATACTGTCCGAATTCCCGCACCCGACCGGCGATGAAAAAGACAATTATGATTCCTATCCACCCTCCAGCACTCCCGATTAATGAGGAATAGCCGTGATGGTAGCTCAAGTCAGCGACACTGAAGATGTCGCCGGAGCCGATCCACGTAGCCAGAAGTGTCCCCACAAGGATTGGGGCCGTCAGTCTCCTTCCGGCCACCATAAAATCCTCCTGCGTCCTGGCCCGGAAGGAGAGCATCACCCCCACGGTGAAGAGGACGATGAGATAAGCGACAATTGTGTATAAATGGGTCATATTGAGTTACGTCGTTCGGTTACGGTGACGAGGCCTGTTTCGTACGAAGCACGCTTCGTTGAACGGTTACGGTGACGTTCCACCCTTGATCGCCCGGTATATGTACGTCGGGAAAATAATATTACAGGTGTGTATCCCTAATACGATTGCAATCAACCAGGACTCTCCTCAACCATTTCTACCACTGGCTCCGCCTCCTTCAAGGTCTTGCTTTCCTTACGAACAACAAAGAAGAACCCCCCTATAAGGCTGACCGCAAGGGTAATTGCGTAGACCAGAAGGGCCAGGGAGAGGGCTTCGGCAGAACTCCTCTCTATTCTGGCCAACAGGAATACATATCCCCCCTCTCTGAGACCAACGGCATTAATGGAAATCGGAATGAAGCCGACCAATCCAATCAGCGGCACAAATAATAAGAAATAGTAGAATTTAACGCCCAGCCCGAGAGTCAGGCTCACACAATAGACAAAGACCGCATTCATCAACTGATACACGATCGAAACAAAAAAGACGCCGCCCAGGGCATTCTTTGAGTCACGGTAGAGTTTGAGACATCCGTGTAACTTTTTTATCCGCCGACCAAATTCGAGAAACTGAATTTCTTGAATCCATCTTTTCAGACCCCCCAAAGGCAAATCGTAAAATATCGAAACGAAAAGTATGAGTAAAAATCCCAGAAACACAAACACGACCAGAAAAAGCCTGGGCTTATAATCGATTCTTCCAACAAGGAGTAATCCGATAAGGGCTAAGAAGACGATGGCAGTGAGCCCTATCACTCGCTCCATGAGCACTGACGCGGCGGACTCGGCCCTCCGCCCGCTCTTTCGGGCCAGATCAAGGGTCCGCACAATATCCCCACCGATACTTGTGGGCAAAAAATTGTTGACGAAAAAACCGATGAAATAGTAGATCACCAGGCTGTGAACGGAAACCTTCATATGATGAGCGTACAGCAGGAGTCTCCAGCGGAAAGAGATGACAACAATCGAAGCGATGTAAGCAAGAACCGCAAGGAGAAGAAACTCAAATCTCGATGCTTTGACCAAAGCCCAAATTTCAGAAAGATCCGTCTTCGACAGGAGAAAGACAAGGAGAGAAATGCCGACGGCTGCTTTCAGGAAGGTGGTGATGGCTCGCTTCATCACTTCTCCGTACCAGGTCCATTGTCAACCGGAAGCACATCGAGTGATCTCTCAACAGCTGCAAGCACATCTTCGACCGCAATGGATGTGAGACACTCGAAGTTGAGGCCCGCCTTGCATTCGAGATGCTTCGTCGAATAGATGAAGCAGGGTTGGCAGGGAAGGTTCTTCTTCACGAGAACTCGTCTTTCCGTAAAGGGACCCACCCAGCGATCGTTCGTCGGACCGAAAATCGCCACAAGGGGAACTCCTATCGCTGCCCCGACGTGCATCACGCCGGAATCGTTCGTAATCAGAAGGTTGCAGCGTTTGAGCAGAGCCGCCGTCTCTTTGACGGTGGTATCCCTGACAATGATAGGTTTGTGCCGGACTGTCTTGAGAATGAATGTATTGACCTCTTGATCATGAGGACCTTCGAACAGGAGAAATTCGCAATTATATCTCTCTTTCAACTGGTCTATGAGTGCAGCGAATTTCGCTTTGTCCCAGCATTTGAAGTGCATGTCCTTCAACGTCGTGCTCCAGACGTGCATGCCGAAAACGTATGGCCACCGTGCCAGACCGTGCTCCTCCCAAAAAACCCCGGCCTTTTCAGTATCTTCTTTCGAGGGAAAGATCTCTAAGGTTGGTCTGAAATCCTCAGGACGCACGCCCAATAACTCCAACAGCCTCAAATTCTCCTCGACATTATGCAGTTCGTCCGATTCGAGGATCGTTTTGTGATTTAAAAAAGGAAAATGGATGAGGTTCTGGTGCTTGTAGCGGTGCCCCAGCCGCAGTTTGGCCCCGGCCAAGAAACTGACCATATTGTATTGCAGCCGATTGGCCGGAAAGGCAATAATGCTCATATCGAACCGCTCCTTGCGGAGGCGCACCATGAATTTCAGGGACTTGACAGATCCCTCCTTGAGAAATTCCCACAGAATGACTTCATCGAGGTTCGGGTTGCCATCAAGAACATCGAACGAACTCTTGTACATGACAAGGGCTTTGATCTGGGCGTCGGGGAAATGGTCCCGCAGCACCTTCAGGGCCGGGGTGAACATGAGCGTATCGCCCAAGCCCGGCAGACAGAGTACGAGTATTTTCATTGCCCGGAAGTCAGCCTGACAAACAAAGTATGAACGCACAAAAGAAACAACGTACCATTCACAAAAAAGAAGAGGCGAAGGCTACCGATTCGCCTCAATCTCAATAAATACCGTTGACCCGAATTTGTTGACAATAGGAATCCTGTCCAGGATACCGCTCAGTTTCACGTCCACTGATGAGTTCTTAAAAAGGCGCAGCGGCGGAAGTCGAAAGACCAGTATGGTATCGATTTTAACGGTACAATCTTTTTCGAAGGCCCGCCGCACGGCCTTGATGTCAACCTGGGATTCGCCGGGAGTGAAGCAACCGATGAGCCATTTTACAAACCGTACTCCCAGGATCTTTATGACCAGGAGTCTCAAATTATAGTAAAAAAAGTTTAAACTGCGGCGATGTGGCTCGCAGACAAATACGTGTCCTCCCCGACGCAACACGCGCCTCACTTCCTCAAGGCAGGCGCTCTGATCCACCAAATGATGCAGGACTCCAATGAGAAGGACAAGATCGAAACGATTATTCGCAAAAGGGAGTATCTCACCGTCGCACACAACCAACCCCCGGCGCAACGGATTCTGATTGAGGAGAGAAAAGACATAATCGGAGGCGACAAAGAGGTTGTCCCTGTCAAACTGTTGCTTGAACTCGCTCACACCGGCGCCAATTTCGAGAATATTCGTATCTTTCAAGCGAAAGCGTGCCAATCGCCGGTGAACCTCCTCCTTGAGCCGTTTCGTGTAAGGCCGATCCATGAGCTCCTGGTAGGATTCGACATCACCGAAGGCGTCTCTTTCGGCACGCTTTCTCTCCTGTGTGCGGTCTCTTTCCTCCAATAACAGGTTTCCTTTCGATCACCCACTCACCTATTCGACGCTCAGTGTCACTGGAGAGAGGCTCTGATATCATTGAGGTGATGTATCCGGCGGTGCGGTGGCCGGTTCGCTCAGCTTTTGCTCGTATTCCTTCAGCTTTTTCTGCATAGCGGTATCATTGGGATTTCGTGCCAGCCAGCCGCGGAGCACATTGATTGCCTGAACGTAGTCTTGACTTCCGGCGTAGAGCTCCGCCAAACCTTGATAGGCTTGACCGAAATTGGGTCTCTCCTCGATCACTTCTCTGTATGTTTCCACGGCTTCCTGCACTTTGTTCGCCCTTTGTTGCAGCAGGGCCAGATTTATTTTCCCCTGAATGAAACCGGGATTGAACTGGAGCGATTTTTTGGTCTGATCAATCGCCTTCTCCCATTCTCCCATATTTGTGTAGAGCTGAGCCATGAAGATATACGTCCGCCAATCATCAATTGGAATGAGCTCATTAAGGCGTTCCAGTTCCTTGAGGGCAGCATCATTTTTACCCCGCTGCATATAAATCTGGGCCAGGTAGATGTAAGAAGCCTGGTAATTGGAGAGCAGCTTCATCGTCTGCTCGTCCTTGTATATTTTCGGATCGTTCACCCCCCGATAGAGGTACATATCCCACAGATTGTAATGGGAGCGTTCGGGATCCAATTGCTCCAAGCCTTCCTCCTGAACCAATCGCAGAACGAGCCCCTCCATTCTGAGATATTTGTCCAAATTGATCTTGTTTTCCGGAGAAACGGTGACGGCAAAGTAGATGGGCCGTTCCCACCTGTTCTGCTCAATGATCCGCATCACCATAATGTCCTGGACCGTCAGGTATCCGTATTGTCTCCCTTGAAAGGTGACCTCGCGGGAGGGTTTGAGATCCCAGGTGAGACCTGACACGGATACCTTTCGCGTCTCCTCCTGAAAGAGCCGATCCGGAGTCGTTACTGTCAGCTTGGTATCGATGTACTCATCGTCCTTGTTGATCGGCACCTTCGGTTCGTAGTCCCTCAACTGCTTGATATACCATGGGGTGTTGAGCAAGCTGAGGTTGACGACGCGAACATCCTTTCGAATTTCCTTCACCTCCTGCAAGAACCACAGGGGAAAGGTATCGTTGTCGCCGTTGGTAAAAAGAATGGCGTCGGGATCGCAGGAGATGAGGATGTTGTAAGCATAGTCATGGGCAATATAATTACCCGTGCGATCGTGAACGTGATAATTCTGGAAGAGGGGCACACAGGAGAATGCGATGCAGCACGCGGCACCTCCGTAAAGCGTCCCCCGGCCCGCTTTCAATCGAGACCGCAGCAATTCCAAGAGCCCGGATGCTCCGATGCCCAACCACAGGGGGTAAAAGGCATAGGCCTGGGTGTAGAAATAGTCCCTGTCCCTCACCTCCAATTGGTCACCCCGCGTGCCATCGGAAAAGTTAATATATATCAGTAATAAGAGACTCGCCGTGAGAAAGAACGAGAGGGTGAACATGGCCGTTCTCCGGTGGCGCTTCCAGTGATAGGCCATCCCGAAGAGACCCAACAGAACCGGAAGAAACCACAGCTCCTTGCTCATGTACTGTCCCCTGAAAAAATACCAGAATCCCATCCGTCGGTGAGCCCCAAACTGGTTCGCCCAACTCCCTCGTCTGTGGAACATCCGGGTCACCATACTCTCCTGACCGTACTGCTTCCGCTCCATGAACATCTTGTATCGCTCCCAGCTGTCCGGGTTATTCTCATTGATGGATGGACCGAGTTTGGCACGAATGGGAATGTAGAGATACGTCGAATACCCGATGAGGGCAATGAGAAAGGCAAAACCCAGGTATTTCCAGTTGAAACTGGTCTGCCGGGGACTCATGAGCATCACCAGCAGTGTCAGAGCCAAAGCCACACCGCACAAGATGAAGAATATCATGATGGAGAAGAGCACGGTGGACAGGAGAATTCCGATGACCCAGAGTTTCCAATCGTACAGCTTCTCCCTGTCAGTCAGGATAATGTACAGAAAGACCGGAGGGGCCACAATAAAAACGGTCATATGATTGGTGATACCCAGAAAGAGGAGATAAATGACAAAAAACAGAAATCGGTCGCTGTCCCTTTCCTTGTACCGTTCGGCCCAGACGAGAATGAGCCACAGGACGAAACAGGTGAAAAACATGGCGATACCGTAAACTTCCGCCTCCGCGGCATTAAACCAGTAGGTATCTGAAAAGGTCATGAAGAGGGAGGCCACAATGCCGCCCGTGTACAGAATAATCCTCTTTTCGGTGGAATCGATGGGTCTCAGCCACTGCGACATGATTCGAATCGTACAGAGATAGAAAAAGGTCACAGCAAGGGCGCAAAACACAACCGAAATGAGATTGACTCTGAGGGCGATCTCTCGAATAAAAGGCAGAACAAGGATAAAGAATCGTCCCACCAGGATAAAGAGTGGAGCTCCGGGCGGATGAGGGACTCCCATAATATGGGAAGTGGCAATAAACTCACCACAGTCCCAAAAGGGAACACTGGGTGACACCGTTTTTAAATAGGTAGCAAAGGGTATTACAAATAGGATCAAGGCGATGATTCGATTCCTTTTCCGTTCTGCCTTCTCATTCATGATTCGTTGTTCCTCCGGCTCTGCGTTTTAAAAACAAATATATGGTCACTGTTTCTTCAAAAATCGAAAAAGATCTTTAAATATAGATGTGAAATAGAAAAGAATCAAGAGGAGACTTAAAAAAGAGTCTCCTCGAATAGGGTCCAGTCTGCAGCAGATGACTTTCTCAACGGAGACCCTTGTCCGCATTGGCAGAAGGTCGTATATTAGAGACGGATTCACAAGGGAAATGTTCAATGCTGATAAAACTGATCCTCTTATTTACCCTCATACCCCTTGTCGAGCTGGCTCTTCTCATTGAGGTCGGTTCGCGCATAGGCATCGGTGCCACCCTGGCCATCGTCATTGCCACCGGCGTGCTGGGGGCCGTCCTCGCCAAAAGTCAGGGGCTGGCGATTCTCCACCGCATACGAAATGAAATCTCTACCGGTCAGCTTCCGGCTGACGCTCTCTTCGACGGAGCACTTATTTTAGCGGGAGGCCTTTTGCTTCTCACCCCAGGTCTGCTCACCGATGCCCTCGGATTTTCCTGCCTCATCCCTTTCTCCAGGAGGGGGATCAAAGATTGGCTGCGGCGCAAGATACAGCTCAGGCTGGAACTCCGCAGGGGCCATTTCCCAGGTGAAAAAGAGTGAGGAAAACCGAAAGACTACCGATTCTTATACGTTTCAAGAAACCGCCGAACGGACCGATCGTAGGTTCTCTCAACTTCAGCGGGGAAAAAGCACCCCGGGAGCTCGTTGGCCCGCAGATGATAGGCCACGCATTCACAACACAACCCTTTCCTGCTGCATGGGTCGTAAGTACATGTGCAGCTGGCCTTGTGCTCCTCAACTTTATCGCAACGCATCTCTTGAACCTCCATATTAACAAGTTTTTACACCATTGTACATTGTACGAAGAGAGGTCTCTATCGCCCGAACTCTTGAGAGCGATTGTTCTCCTGTCGATTCTGTACATCATTTAAATTTAAACTCACGTACGTTTGATGAAGTTTCAATATCAAGTTTTTTGAAAGAAAATGCCTCATCCACCAATTTTGGTCAAATAACCCTGGTATCTGTTCAAATTAGGACACATCAAAAAGAATCGAATTCTTTTTTAAATAATATAATTTTAATAACTTATACAATATCGTACCACCACATCAATCCAAAAATCAGAATTAGAAGACTCGTTACGAAAAAAGTTGAACTTTTATCTTGACACAAAATTGTAAAAGGATATATTTAATCATTGCGATGACAGAAAGGCGGATTTTTTTTTGCACACACCCCAGTTACAAATCTTATGAATTACCGTTCTTCTGTTGTCGGAGACTTGTAAGATTGAACTGGGTTTTTTTCTGTGCGCGGGAACACCTTACGAAGAAATCATAGACGCCTTCCATTGTCATGAATTAATGGGAGAACGGTCTGAGACCATCTCTCCAATGTGTCGATGAACCAACGTATTGGTTATTTAAAAAAAAGCAGAAAAAAAAAGCTGCCTTTTTCGGAGCAGCTTCGAATAACTTCTCTATGAATTTTTACAATGCGATGACAAACAGACAGAATGTATCGTCTGCACAATATTCTTCCCCAGTCGATGGCCTGCTCATGGACCGCCTGTCTGTCATCGCACGCAACAGAGGCATGGGTGGCCGTCGGCTGGGACCACATAGAATGTGTAGGAATAATAAAGCAACTTTTATGCCAAACGAATTCATGAATATCGAGACTTTCGCAACAGCATCTAAATTCATGATGTTAGTTCCATATTATAAAAAGCACGTTCATGTCACAGCTTGAGTATTTGCCCCAAATTCTGGGGGAAATGACTTCAGCATTCAAAAAGAACCATGATATAACAAAATTGAACAATTAAATCGAACGATAAAGGTAAACCTCGAGTGATCGGGGGACACAAAGCAAACGGATCTCAAAGAGATGGCCGGGCTGCCGAAGTCCGAAGGTAGGTAAGGGAGCTCGGTCTTTTTATTTGAAATTTTTAACAAACAAGGAGGTTCTTTCATGAAACGAGTGGTAGGATGTGTTGGAGTCATTTCCCTCCTGGTGACAGTTTTAAGCGCCAGTGTAAGCCGTGCCCAGACCGCACCCACGGTCAACGGTCTCTTCTACGGCGACGGAGACACACTCAACTACTATCTCCTCGCCGAGGAAATCGACGGTCGCGGTTCCCTCTACTACAACCTTGTGGGAGATACCCTCTACATTGCCATGGTCGTGGACGCCACAGTCAATGACAATGTCTTCGGGACGAAAACATTGGACGACTCCTATATGCTGAGTGCCAATTGGTCCGCTATCCATTTTGCCGATCGCTTGATCGGCTCCGACAACATGGAATTTGTGCTGA
>CP070758.1:505209-510808 GCA_020348925.1 Gemmatimonadota bacterium
ATCGGATTCTGTCCCGAGATATCGATCCTCCCGTCATTATCAAAGTCCCATCGCCAGGTTACGATGTCTCGCAATGATTGGCCCGTAAAATTCACCTCCAGTGGAGCATGCCCACACCTCGGCTCACCGGTAAAGGAAGGCACAAAACCGGTTGCGTCCTTCGTATAAACGTGGACGTCGTCGATGTAAGACCCGGGTTGCGTATTCTCGTTGTCGGATTGAAATCGAAATCGAAGGCGAACGGTGTTCCCCGCGTATTGTGTGAGATCCAGTACAACCCGACTCCATCCACCCACCTGGGGTATCTCAGGATCGTCATTGACTCCGCCCATCTGCCCGCATAAAGGATAAAAAGTGGTCCCGTCCAACGTGATATCTAACCATAAGGGATCGTCTATATCGTATAAATTGCTTGTATCCCAGACATTATCCTCGACCCAGTTCCAGACCCAGAGGCTCATATAGGCACACCCTATTCCGGAAAGATCGACGGGAGGGGACTTGAGCCAGCAATCAGCGTTATTCTCATATGTGCCCTCTAAGTCTGTTCCCCAACAACAGTCACCGGAGTGGGCCTGGGATGGTCCGTAGGAAGGAACACCCAATTCCCACTCGTTTTCAATACCACCTGTGCTCCACTCCCCTCGGCCATGTTCAAAATCCTCGAAGAAAAGAGTCGTCCATAGCCCGGGCGTCATGTTTTGATAATAAAGCAAAGCCTCTTGCATCAAGGCTACGTACGAATCGAGATCGCCATTTTGAAAGGCTATTAATGCCGCCTGTTGATTGGCGTAGGCACTCTGAAACCATTCTTCATGTTCAGGAGGCAAGGGAATTCCCCACAAATGGGTATAATAGTGGAACACAGACTGTGTCAACGAGTGGGCGAGATCCATCGTATCGGTAGAAGTGGTTACGGTCTTGAAAGTCAAGGATCGATGAGCATCACCCCAGCGTGGATTGTAATCCAGGGCAGGATCCGACGTGTGCCACTGTTCATCGCAGCCGACAGGATAGAAGAGGGGAAATTCATCCTCAGGATGCGATACAAAAACAGCAACCATGTTTTCAGAAGAGTAGAAATTTTGAGCGAGAGATGTCTCCATTTTGATCCATCCATACTCAGGAACAAAATAGTCGATAATCCAGTGCATGTCCATGTAACCATCTGCCCACACCGGTATATTCAGGATCGACCGCGCCGGGACTCCATTGGCCCGGAACAGGGCGGCTCCGGCATGGGCGTGCCCTGTACAGGAATTCCCCCAATTTATGGTATACACGGCATCAAAAGCTGGTGGACTGTGAAGGAACGTAATGGGAATACTCCGGCAATATTGATTGATAGCACGTGCAAGATCCAAGAGATTGGTTGTGTTCCCTCGGAGGGATGCCGCCGTCTCCTGCACAATCGGCACCGCAGCCTGACAGCAATCCGTGGATGCCAACCATTTCTTGATAGAATCGGGCAAATCATCCCTTGTTGGGATAGAGACATAATCCGGGAGCTCCGGGTACCTCGTCTCCTTAACCAGCACCCACCCTGTCCAATTGATACTCGTCTCCGGAGCCCGGTTCAGACGGGCGGCAATCATGACATTCGGCGGGCTCAAGTGGACGAACCTGTAATCGATGAGATCAGGGCTCTCGACCTCGATGAGTATAGGAACCTGTTCCTCGAAGGAGATTGGGATATGGAAATAGGCCTCGTACGTCTCCGTACTCGACTCCTTATCTACGGTTAGATTTCCTATGGCCTGAAGCAGATGGAGTTTTGATTCCGCTGTCTGCTCCTGGTGGGAGTCACTGATATCCTGTTTGTATGCTGCAATGTTCTCTTCTGTGAATCCACCGATTTCATCGGCCAGGGTGTTAGATGAAAAAACGAAGCAGAGTACAACAAAAGTAAAGAGTAACGCTTTTGCCTTCATGATAAATCTCCTTTACATCTGTACCCACTTGGAAACTGAATCGATATTACTTCATTATAATCATCTTTTTTACGGCTGCAAAAGAGCCTGCCTTCAATCGATAGAAATAGACGCCGTTTGCCATATTCGATGCATCCCAGGTTACTGAATAGTATCCGGGCTTCTTCACCTCATTCACCAGGGTTGATACCTCCTGCCCCAGAATGTTATAAATTTTCAGGGTAGTGTGTATGGGACATCTCCTGTCTGCTATCTGATATCGAATATCTGTAGTTGGATTGAAAGGATTGGGATAGTTTTGAGAGAGATGGAACTGTGTCGGAATCTGGGCTCCGTTTTTCACCAACCCCATGAATTCCGTAAAATCATCCGGCGAAAGGTAGGATTCCAAAGACTGGCAGAAGTGGAGCACTTCAGAGGTAATTGTTAACTGCGAAATCGCCGGTCCACACTCCCCAATGCCCAGAACCGCATTGACAACCCCCAAAGCATCGAGAATATTCACATCTCCATCACCATTGCAGTCGGCCCGGTCCAGAGGATGCCCGATCAGTAATGAATTTCCTAAGATGTGATTGATGACAGATAGAACATCCAAGACATCGATCCCACCCCGGCAATCAATGTCCCCTCTCTCAATAAAACCTTGCTCCGGATTGTATACTTGAGGACAGTTGTCCTCCTCACACTCGTTCAGCGGATATCCGGGATCGCCGTATCCATCACCGTCGGTGTCCAGGCATGTATCGCACACATCGCCCATGCCGTCACTGTCTCCATCCGCCTGATCGGAATTTTCGTTTTCCGGACAGTTGTCGCAAATATCTCCGATACCATCGCCATCCCCGTCCTCCTGGTTAGGATTATGGTCTTTGGGACAGTTGTCTTCGATATCAAGGATTCCATCTTCATCGGCATCAACTATTGCTGGACTCAAGTGCACCCCTTGGATCCACGAAGCATCGACGATTGTCCCGTCATTTCCGTTTCCGGAACAGTCCACAGTTGATCCTCCACTTCCTTCGTTCATTTGCCAGTAACCGACTAAGCCGGGCTCATAGCCGGTCAGGTATGAATCCCAGTGGGTTCGGATCTCGTCTGAGGTTCGGACAATATTCCACAGCCGCACTTCATCGATGATTCCATTGTACGCTGTACCATAGTTTGCAGAGCCCCCAATGATGAATTCACTTTCAGTCAGGTTATTCGACGGAAATACCAATTGAGTGATCGGCTGTTTCTCGCCATTGATGAAGATCTCAACCTCTCCGGCGCTTTCATACATCACAGCGACATGTTGCCATTCTCCAATGTTTAACGAATTCTCAGGAGTGCATGAATAACTCACGGCCCCGCTCTCATGAACGACCTGAAAGACGAGACTCGAACCATTCAAGACTGTACCTTGACGCACGACACTGAGGGAGTAAACACCTTTATCGATGAATGTTCCATTATGGATACCTTGAAATTGACCCCATCCAAGTGGCTTTATCCAGGTCTCTATTGTTACAACATGTGTGAAATTCAAACTCGAATTCGGTTGAAACCGAACATATCTATTATATCCATTAAAATGGAGTGCGGTTTCACCGTCAAAGACACTAATATAATTCTCACGACTCGATGTTCCTGAAGCCGAGCCGTCGAAAGCCTCTAAACCTACGGTATACGTACCTGGCTCCTCATACGTCCAGATCGGATTCTGTTCATAGGAGTCGATCGTCCCGTCAGCGTCAAAATCCCATTGCCAGGTTACGATGTCTCGCAATGATTGGCCCCTGAAACTCACGGAAAGTGGAGCATTTCCGCACCTTGGCTCAACTGTGAAGGAAGGCACAAAACCGCCTACGTCCTTTGTATATACGTGGACATCGTCAATGTAAGATCCCGGTTGTGTATTTTTGTCATCGGATTGAAATCGAAACCGAATGCGAACAGTGTTCCCCGCATATCTCGTGAGATCCAGTACCATCCAACTCCATCCACCAGTGACGGGTATTTCAGGATCATCATAGACTCCGCCCATTTGGCCGCATAAAGGGTAAAACGTGTTCCCGTCCAACGTGATATCTAACCAAAGAGGATCGTACCTTTCGTCCCAGTAATCCTCAACCCAGTTCCAGACCCAGAAACTCATATAGGCACATCCTTTTTCAGTGAGGTCAATCGAGGGGGACATGAGCCAGCAGTCCGCATTATTCTCGTACGTATTATCCAAATCAGTCCCCCAGCAATGAGTTCCAGAATGGGCCTGCGATGGTCCGTAGGACGGTACGCCCCATTCCCACTCGTTTTCAATGCCACCGGTGCTCCACTCCCCTCGGCCATGTTCAAAATCCTCGAAGAAAAGAGTCTCCCATAGCCCAGGCGTCATGTTTTGATAATAAAGCAAAGCCTCTTGCATCAAGGCTACGTACGAATCGAGATCACCATTTTGAAAGGCTATTAATGCCGCCTGTTGATTGGCGTAGGCATTCTCAAAACGTTCCTCATGTTCAGGAGGCAAGGGAATTCCCCACAAATGGGTATAATAGTGGTACACAGATTGGGTCAACGAGTGGGCGAGATCCATCGTATCGGTGGAAGTAGTTACGGTATTGAGTGAAAATGACCGATGAGCTCTTCCCCAGCGTGGATTGTAACCCAGGGCAGGATCCGATGTGTGCCAATGTTCATCGCAGCCGACAGGATAGAAGAGGGGAAATTCATCCTCAGGATACGATACAAATACCACGACCGTTCTTTCTGAGGGATAGAAATTCAGGCCTGAAACCGTCTCCATTATGATCCAACCGTACTCAGGAACAAAATAGTCGATAATCCAGTGCATGTCCATGTAACCATCAAACCACACAGGTATATTCAGGATCGACCGCGCAGGGATTCCATTGGCCCGGCACAGGGCGGCTCCGGCATGGGCGTGCCCTGTACAGGAGTTCCCCCAATTTATGGCATACACGGCATCGAAGGATGCTGGAGAACGAGTAAACGCAAAGGGAATGCTCTTGTTACAATATGTACTGATGGAATTTGCAAGTTCAAGAAGATTTGTAGTATTCCCCCGGAGGGATGCCGCCGTCTCCTGCACAACTGGCGCCGCAGCCTGACAGCAATCCGTGGATGCCAACCATTTCTTGACAGAATCGGGCAACTCATCCATTGTGGGGATAGGGACATGATCCGGGAGCTCCGTGTGCCTCGTCTCCTTGACCAGTACCCATCCCGTCCAATTGAGAGTCGTCGATGGGGCCCGGTTCAGACGGGCGGCGATGACGACATTCGGCGGATTCAAGTGGACGAATCTGTAATCGATTAAATCCGGGCTCTCGACCTCGATGAGTATGGGGACCTGTTCCTCAAAGGAGATAGGGATGTGGAAATAGGCCTCGTACGTCTCCCCGCTTGCCTCCCGATCCACCCTGAGATTTCCCACGGCTTTATTCAGATAAAGGTTTGATCCTGCTGTCTGCTCCTCGTGTGAGTCAATGATCTCCTGTGTATACGCTGCAATGTCATCTTCCGTGAATCCAACGATCTCATCGGCCAGGGTGTTCGATGAAAAAACGAAGCAGAGTGCAGCAACAGTAAAGAGTAACGCTCTTGCCTTCATGATAACCCTCCTTTACATCTGTACCCACTTGGAAACTGAATCGATATTACTTCAT
>CP070758.1:510908-513558 GCA_020348925.1 Gemmatimonadota bacterium
AGAAGATTGAGAGGGATCAAAAAATAGGCTGTGTCCCTATTTACTATTCGGCCCTCGACTGTAATAAGTCTCCCCTATAAAGGGGAGATATAGAGGGGTGTATTTAGAGAATCGACCTTAAAGATTCGATTTCAACCCTGAAATTGATGTTCTAAGGATAACATCGACCGGCTTATTGGCAAGCTTTCATTGATTATCAATACGTTGGCTTGGTCCGACCCAAAGCAGGAGATGAGCCGAGAATAACGTTCACCAGACCGATAACATCGAGGACGTTGATCCTTTCATCACCGTTCCAATCAGCCCTATCGAGTGGAGCCCCAATAAGAGGGACGGTATTCAAAATATGATTTACTACGGCCAATACATCCAATACATCAATGTCGCCATCGCAATTGATATCGCCTCGCTCAACCTCAACCTGATCCGGATTGTAGACATTAGGGCAGTTATCCTCCTCACAGGTACTGGCCGGAAAGCCCGGGTCTCCGTACCCGTCACCATCGGTATCGGTGCATGCATCGCACACATCACCTGTGGAGTCGCTGTCAGCATCCCCCTGATCGGAATTATCATCGTTGGGACAATTATCGCAGGCATCGCCGACACCATCGGCGTCCCCATCCTCCTGCTCAGGATTAAAATCATCGGGACAGTTGTCCTCAATATCATCAACGCCATCATCATCGCCATCGGCTCCCGATTCCTGAAAGAAATCCTCCAAGATATGCTCGACATTGGAGCGCAACTGGTCAGCATCATAACGATACGGTCTGCCGCTGATGAAGGCGAATCCTCCGCCGTCGCTGCGATACGATCCACCTTCTGCTGGTTTGCGTAAAACACCCAAGCCTCTCGGCACATGAAAGGAGACCGTCTCTTTGAAAAGCAACGTACTCTCAGTGCTCGCCAAAACCGTATCGAATACGGCATTATACGTCTGATCGCCGATCAACGTCATATCGTGAAGATCGGGAGAGGTGGAAATGCAATTGCGAAGCGTGTTATCTATCTCTTCCCACCAGGTTATACCGAGGTATGGAAGAAAGTCCGCATCGGCATCCATGAAAGACTGTCCCCTTCTCGTCAACAGGAGGAGATTCCCACCCGCTTCGAGATAGGGGAGCATGGGGGTGAGGCGCCACGAGCCCATATCAATCCCATAATCGTTTCCAACCCAGATCACTGTCGAAAATTGGCCCAGCCGCTCCGCCGGCACGTAACCGTGTCCCAACGGTTCCGGCAGCGACGACGGGTATCCCTCCTGAGGTGCGTCGAAACAATCCCAGAAGGAGATGGGGAAATCGCCCCAGAAAGCACGGTTTTCATACGCTTCACGGATCTCCTGATCGTACGTTTGAAATGAGACGCCGTTGACCAGCAGGATACCCTGATCAAATGTGGGATCGACCATAGGTTCATGGATCTCCCCAGCAGCAACGTAGTTGAGATGAGGCAAATAGTGCATACGGGCACCGTGTGCCAGTTCATCCTGGAGATTGATTTTCAGAACCTTTTCAAAATCGTGATTGAGATACACGTAGACGATACCGTTTTTCAAATCAAAGATAGTGGAGTAATCGGTTTCAAAATCGCCCAACCGATAGACAGCATGCAAAATGGATCGGAAATGGTCAACCGAAACGTCCTCATTCTCCTCAAGGAGTCGAACCGTCAGGTCATGCCTCCAGCAAGGCCAACCGCCTAAGGAAGGATCTGATTGGAAAAAATTTGTTACGACTTGGTAATCATCACTTTTATGAATAACAGTATCGCGTTCCACAATAACGGATGCTCCGTTCCGGTCAACGAACATATATTGCTCTCTCGCCGTTCCCATGAATGAAAGATCGTAGGTGTTAAAAATTTTCAGCACCTCCTCAATGGAGGCGCACCGCTCCATGACCAGATTGGGCAGATATTCCGGATAGACCGGTTTGTCTGACGAGTAACCAGCGGGGTAAGAAGGCGTCGATAGAATGTCCCAGAAAAGTCCCTGGTCATTCATACCACCAAAGGTATGCCAATAACCGGAGACCACCTCAAATCCGAAATAGACAATTCCATACGTCTCGGGTGTCGGTGGTACGTACCAGACATACGGATCGGATTGACGCCAGTCTTCACCGTTACCGACCAAAACAAGAGTGTCATTGGCTGCGGTAAAAACCGTGCATGCGGGGAGCGATTGGCTTAATAGAATAAATAGGAAGACGGTCGTAACTACACTTACCCTGTTCACCCTTATCCTCTTAGTGTTGAACGGACTGTGGTATCCCTGGGATTGTGTCCATTTCTGTCGAATGTGTACCATTTGGGTCATAGCCCTTTCAACTCTCAAAAGAGCTCTTCACCTCTCCCTGATAGATGGTTTTACATCTCCTCATCATCATGCATTCACCAATGAAGTTTGAAACGCATTCTCAGACGTTTGTTTCATACGATGCAGTCCTACATTACTCATACCGGAGCTGAGCGAGAAAATATGGGTCCGGGCCTCGAAAAATGAACCTGTAAAGGGGAGATTTAGAGGGTCTGTACAATATTTCTACTCCACGAACATCTCCCTTTTTGAAAGGGAGACTGAGAGGGATTTGAAAAATAGAATGTGTCCCTATTTTCGACTTTTCAACTTTTGAAGATTAAAGAT
>CP070758.1:513658-526087 GCA_020348925.1 Gemmatimonadota bacterium
CAGTGGCGATAATTCGATCCTTCCGACCCTGCTGCCCGGCGATCAGGTGGGTATCGGGCTGATGCTGGACAACGAGTACCCGGTCTCGGCGGCGCAGATCGATCTGTGGTACGAGTCGGCTTACATGCGTGTGGTGGACGTTCAGACGACGACGCGGACTGCCGGCTTTGAGCTGGTGCACCGCGAGTTGGCGCCAGGAACGCACGAGATCGCGTTGTACTCGACGCCGGCCCATCCGGTGATAATTCCGAACAATACGCCGCCGATATCGCATTGCGAGCTGCCGCCCGGGTACAATGATGTGGGCTTGCTGTCGATCGTGACGGTGACGTTTGAGATTTTGCCCGGAGCGCCGGCGGGTGCGTGTGCGGACATCTGGTACGGGACGGTGATCCTGGACGGGCTGCCGGACTGGGAGGGCTATCCCAAGGAGCCGCTGTGTTTGAAGTTTGAGGACAAGGGTCAGATCTGTTACGGCGGCTACATCGTGCCCAACAAGTGCGACGTAACGGGCTTATATTCGGAGCCGGACACCATGGTGACGTTGATGGATCTGTTTGAGATGTTGTACCATATAGTTGGAGAGAAGAGCCTGGGGTCGTTGGAGGACGTTTTTGATCCGACGACGCTGATCTGGGCGGCTGATGCCAACGGTGACGGACTGGTGAACGTCATCGATCTGATGAAGTGCATCAACCGGGCGGTGGGTGTGTGCGATCCGAAGGTGGCTGTGGCCGATGTGGCTGTGGGCGATGCGGTCGGTATAGCCGGCCGGACGGTGGCGGTTACTGTGGATGTGACCTCGGAGCAGGATGTGGCTGGCTTGTTACTGCGGTTCCGGTACGATCAGGAGGCCCTGATCGCCGGCGAGGCCGAGTTGACGGATCGAGCTGAGGGCATGGACGTGAGCCATCGGGTGATCGGAGATGAGCTGGTGGTCTTTATCTCCGGCAGCAAGGGAGAGGCGATTGAGGCCGGTGGTGGTGCCGTGGTGCGTGTTCCGTTTACTGTGGCACAGGATGTGAAAGAAATCGGTGTTGAGGTGGTTGAGCCTGTGGTCTTCACGGTGGATGAGGCCATCGCCTTCGGTCACGGCTCGATCTTCGTGGTCAAATCCGAGGATCTGGTGCCGGCCGAGTACGGTCTGGCTCAGAACTACCCCAATCCCTTCAACCCGGTGACGTCGATCGCCTACAGTCTGCCCGAGGCGGCGAAGGTGAAGGTGGTTGTCTACAACACCCTGGGACAGGTCGTGGCGGAGCTGGTGAACGCAAATCAGGAGGCCGGGCATCATGTGGTCACATGGGACGCGGCGGATATGGCCAGCGGCGTCTACTTCTATCGAATTGAAGCCAATGATTTCAAGGCCACGAGGCGTATGGTGTTGATGAAGTAATAAATAGGATTCGAGGATTCAAGCGACACGGACCTCCCAGGGGTTGGAATCTCCGGGAGGTTTTCTTTTGTTTTGGAAAGTACAACTCTCCTCGAATATAAGCTATGGTGAAGTTTTCCCCCTTTTGTAAAGGGAAGTTAGAGAGGATTCCATGATTCAAACAGTATTCCTCTTTGTACCTTGCGATCGTCTAAGTGTTGTTTCCCTGGCGGACAAACGGAGAGGGGCTCAAGTCCTCAGCTGTTCTTCGTTCATGAGACATCTCCTGAATGATCTGAAAAATCAAATATAGAAAAAGCCCCGTGACAATTGCACATGTTGGGGAGTAGAATGTGGTCTCATCAAGGCGTGTTCCTTTTTTTTATCGGGATCTCTCGTTATTGTGGGTTATGATGCCCATAAATGATGTGCCTCGGGTAAGGTACCCGAGGCGATCATAGGGATTTGTCACTCCTGTGGTCAGCCGGGAAGCCGGTCTTTATTTTATGGTGAGGGAGGGAGGATGGTGGGTTACAATTTCCTCAATAGCATCTTGGAAAGTGAACACATGTGGATTGACGTCCCATCCTTTGAGTCGTAACACTTTCAGAATTTTGGTTGTCTCCGGAATATCCAAACCCATGGAAAAGAGCACATCGTGATGTTCAAAGACGTGTTGGGGTGATCCCTGCAGGACGATTGTGCCCTCATGGAGAACGACGATTCTATCGGCGACTTGTGCCACGAGGTCGATATTATGAGAGATGAGAACTATAGTTCTCCCTGCTTCATGGAGATTGTGCACGAGGTGAAAAATACGCCGTACCCCCTGAGGGTCCAATCCAGCTGTCGGCTCGTCGAGAACGAGAATCTCCGGTTTCATCGAAAGGATACTGGCAATGGCCACGAGGCGCTTTTCACCTGAGCTGAGAGAAAGGGGCGAGCGGCACCCGAACACTTCAACGTTCAGGCCAACACATTCCAAGGCATCTTTCACATGTTTCTCAACCTTCGTTTCGTCGAAGCCAATGTTCCGCGGGCCGAATGCCACCTCGTCCTGAACATTTTCCTCGAAAAACTGAAGTTCTGGAAATTGAAAGACAAGGCCGACCTTTCGGCGCACCGTCCGCACCTCCTTATTCCGCCCCCAGAGATCGACGCCATTACACTGAATACGCCCGGTGTATGGCTTAAGAAGACCAGTTAGGTTTTCAGCTAAAGTTGTTTTGCCGGAACCTGTTGGGCCAATAAGCCCGACACATTCTCCTCGTTCAATGCTGAGGCAGACATCCTTTAGGGCCGCTGTTTGAGTCCTAGGGCCTGCCTCATAAACATAATACAGATGTTCCGTGGTAAGTACACCTGATAGAGGGTGATATCCTTGAGATGTTGCAGGGCACGAAATGGGAAGGTCCGTTCTCTTCTCATATCCTTGATCCGGTTTGCTGAGAATATCGTCAGGCAGACAGAGACCTGCTTTGTTGATTGCTTCATTCAGGCGGAGAATTAAAGGCGCTTCGAGACCCCAGTGACTCAATTGGCTTGGTTGTTCAAAAATTGATTGAGGGGTTCCATCCTTCATGACCTTTCCCTGGACCAGAACGATGAGACGATCAGCCTGAAGAGCTTCCTCTGGAAATTGTGTTATGTGAAGTACGGTCGTTTTGCTCTCCGAATGGATATCCCTGAGGAGTGAGAGAAGGGATCGTCTGTTCTGAGGATCCAAGAGTGATGTCGGTTCGTCGAGGATAAGATATTTGGGCTCCATCGCCATGACGCTGGCAACAGCCAGACGCTGTTTCTCACCTCCTGATAAGCGATGGGGCGAGGAGTGACGATAGGGAAGCAAATTGAACCTGTCAAGGGTCTCCTCGACCCGACTCTGGATGAGGGGAGTTGGCAGCCCCAGATTCTCGAGGCCAAAGGCAATTTCACGCTCAACTGTGGCCGAAATAATCTGATTATCCGGATTCTGAAACACCATGCCCAGACGACGTCGCACTTCCCATTGATCTTTGGGATCAGAGGGATTGAAGTGGTCGACGGTGATACGACCGGACGTTGGCGTAATAAGAGCATTCAAGCACTGAACCAACGTGGTTTTGCCTGAACCGTTGGGTCCGATTATGGCCGCATATTCTCCGTCTGAAAATGTCAAGGAGATGTCATCGAGTGCAGATATCCATTGCTCGTGGTGCACCTTGAACCGGTGGCTGAGATGCGAGACGGTGATCATTCCTGTACATCAGAGGAGGGCGTTGGATCGTGCAGTTTCTTCCGAACCTCTTCGTATATTTCCAAAATGGGGATTTTGTGGTTCATTGCAGCCTTCCTGCAGTCGTCATACTCCGGTGTGAAGCGTCTCGTTCCCTCGAAAGCGGCAGCCTTCACCCGGATACGGCCGTATTTCGTCTCGAGGGCGATTGTTTCCCTTTTCGCTTTGAGTCTTTCCACAGGAGAGATGCGGAGTCCCAAAGTCGTTGTCTCTTGAAGGATGTGATGGCTCATATGGTGAAGGGCGTGCGGTTCGACCAAAACGCGCAACAGGATTCCGGGCCTGCCTTTTTTCATGATGATGGGGGAGAGGGTCACATCCTGAGCGCCTTCCGCCAACAGTTTTTCAATCACGTAGCTGTATATTTCCGGATTCATGTCGTCGATATTCGTTTCGATGACGACGGACCGATCATGAACATATGATTCTCGTGCCCGACCTATCTCAATTCGCAACAGGTTGGGAATCTCGTCGAATTTCTTCGTACCGGCACCGTACCCGATCGCTTCTGGTACGAACAGGGGAACGTCGTCGAAGCTTTTTGCCAGAGTCGTAATGATGGCCGCGCCGGTGGGTGTTGTCAGCTCTCCCCTGATCGAGGTCCGCTGAGAGGGTACACCGCGAATTAACTCGAGCGTTGCCGGCGCCGGGACGGGTATGGTCCCGTGTTCACTCCTGACGTAGCCTGAACCGAGCCGTATGTGCGAGGCGTAAACGTCATGCACCCCTAAGGATTCGAGACCGATGACGGCCCCCAGGACATCCACAAGAGCATCCGTGGCGCCGACTTCGTGAAAATGGACCTTTTCGGGAGTCGTATTGTGGATCTTTGCTTCAGCTTCTGCGAGACGTCGAAAAATTCGTTTCGCCGCCTCTTTGGATGAATGGCTGACGGTGCTTTCATCGATGATATCCGTAATCTCTTTCAGGTGCCGAGCCGGCTCCATTTTCGTAAGCGTTACCTCAACCTTGGTGGCCGAGATCCCGTGTCTCTCGGTTCTGCTGGCAGACAGTTCATACCCCTCGAGCGGCAGTTTCGAAAGGGCAGTCCTCAGTGCTTCGAGGGACAGACCCGCATACACCAGAGCGCCTAAGATCATGTCTCCGCTGATACCGGAGAAACAGTCGAAGTATGCGAGCTTCATCATCGTCTTTTTTCGCGAGACCTGCTCATGAGGCTGGCGGCGTACCCTGCTCCGAAGCCATTATCGATGTTGACCACAGTGACGCCTGCGGCGCAGCTGTTGAGCATTCCCAGGAGCGCCGTGAGTCCTTGGAAACTGGCTCCGTACCCGATGCTGGTCGGTACGGCGATGACGGGCTTGTCCACGAGGCCGCCGACGACGCTGGCAAGAGCCCCTTCCATACCGGCCACGACGATGATGATGCTGGCCGCCTCGATCTTGTCCTTGTGAGCGAAGAGGCGATGGATGCCGGCCACACCGACGTCGAAAACCCGCTCGACCCGGTTTCCCAGGACCTCGGCGGTGACTGCCGCTTCCTCGGCTACGGGCACATCTGACGTACCTGCTGATATGACCAGGACACTTCCGGTATCCTCAGGAGGTGTTACCTTCCGTATGTGGGTGATCGTTCGGGCCAGATCGTTGTACTGTGCCTGTGGAATGGTCTTGCGGACCGCCTCGTAGACGTCACGATTCGCTCTGGTGGCCAAAAGATCGGATCCTGAAGAGCTGATGCGTTCGGCAATGGCAACAATCTGGTCGGTTGTCTTTCCCTGGCAGAAAATAACCTCAGGAAAACCCGTTCTCAACGAGCGGTGATGATCGATGGTGGCAAAACCGATATCCTCGAAAGGCAGAGACCGCAACGACTCTAAGGCTTCTTCAACGTCGAGTGATCCGCTTTTCACCTGTTCCAGGATGTCCCTAATCATTTCCCTGTTCATGCTACGACCTCAGCGTGCGCCTTTTGCATGTACTCCTGAAAAAGATTTTCAACGTCAACGATTGTTTCGAGGATGGATATGTTCTTTCGTAACTGGGCACTTTCGCGAAGACCTTTGGTATACCATAAAAGGTGTTTTCTCATTGCTCTGATGCCAAGGAGTTCACCTTTTTCTTGAAGCGCCGAGTGCGTGTGTTTGAGTGCTGCCTCGAATCGCTCATGAAGGGAAGGTTGAGGTAACAGCTCGTTCGTCTTCAGAAAGTGGTTGGTATGGTGGAAAATCCACGGCTGCCCCAGGCTCGCTCTTCCGATCATGACCGCATCACATCCGGTCTGGTTGAACATGTTTGCGGCATCAAGGGGAGATGTGATGTCACCACTTCCGATGACGGGGATCGCGACAGCCTCTTTCACCTGAGCGATAAGATCCCAATCGGCTTTCCCAGAGAACTGCATCTGTTGGGTCCTGGGATGAACGGTTACAGCTGAGATGCCACATTCCTGGGCCATTGTAGCAACGTCCACAGCAACAATGGATTCGCGACTCCAGCCACTCCGTATTTTTATGGTAACGGGAATTTGCACGGCTTGTACTACGGCCCGAAATATTTTTTCAACGAGTTTCAGATCGCGAAGAAGTGCTGCACCTGCATTGCGCTTGACCACTTTGCGGACGGGACACGCCAGATTGATGTCGATCATATCGGGTTTCTGTTGAGCAGCACTGACAGCTCCTTTGGCCAAAATCTCAGGATCTGATCCAAAAATCTGGATGCCTAAAGGGCGTTCCGATTGTTGAAAAAAGAGATAACGGAGCGTGTTGGTGTTCCCTCGCACAAGGCCGTCGGCACTAATCATCTCAGTGAAAACAAGAGCGGCTCCGAAGAATCGGCACAGCAACCGAAAAGAGGTATCCGTGATGCCGGCCAGTGGAGCCAATACAACTTTTCCCTGAATTTGAACATTGCCGATTTTCATGTCCGTCAATATACGTCATTCTGAAAAGTTGAGCAAGAATTTTCTCCTTGAGGGCGTGTGCTGACATTTCGTCATTTTCAATTTACCGTTGACATGATCCCTCACACGTTATATATTTGCCCTCCCAAGAGTCTGAATGAACATACATGTAAAGCGGTACTTTCAGAAGGAGGTTTGAATGCCGACCCATAAGGCTGCAGAAAAGCATCTGCGTACCAGCAAGAAGAGAAGGGCGCGCAATATGGCTCAGAAATCGATGGCGAAAACAGCCGTGAAAAAAGTATTACAGGCGGAAGACTTGGAGTCGGGCCGGGAGGCCTTAAAATCGGCCACTTCGGCATTGGATAAGTTAGCTCGTAAGAGGATTGTCCCCAAAAAAAGGGTTGCACGCCATAAATCAAAGTTGACGAAAAGAGTAACCGCACTCGGTGTCTAAACATTTCCTGAGAAACGACACAATCTATAGATCAGCAGCTGCATGACGAAACGTGGATTTTGATAACTCGACTTGAGATGTTTATCAGCTTCCAAGAGACATTGAAAAGCATGCTCGAATTCGGGTTGGGTCATGTCGCGGACCTGCTGTATATATGATCGAACAACAAAAGGCCTGATTTTGGCCCCTTGTGCTATTTCTTCTGTGGAAACTCCACTTGTGTACAGTTGGTGTACTTTGGTTAACGTCACGTAATGTTTTGTTAAAACCGAAACAAGACCTACCCCAGATTCACCCGTCTCCAGCAGAGAATGAAGTATGTGTAAGGAATCATTCAACCTTCGCTCAGCCACGGCCCCGGCGAAGTCAAAGACGGAATTGCTCTTTGTAATACCCACAACGGTTTCCACATCTTTCCGGTCTATCGTTGTTCGTTCATCAGTATACACGGCGAGCTTATCGATTTCGTTGGCCAATTCCCGAAGATTGGAACCAACGTAATTTTGTAAAACTACGAGAGCGTCTTGACTGATCTGCATTCCCCTCGCCTGAACCCTTTTTCGAATCCAGGTTGGAATTTCATTGTCAAACAGCGGCCAAAAAACGACCGTCGTAACCCTTTTGCTGAGATCTTTAAAAAATCCCTTGCGCACATCCATTTTCGGCCCAACGAGCACCAGGCACGTCGTTCGGGCTGGATTCTCCGCGTAGCCGAAGAATATTTTTTTATCCTTAGGAGTGCAGCGCTGAATATCTCGATAGATGACGAGTCTTCGCTCGGCCATCATGGGAAACGAAGAGGCGATGTCCACTGCTGTCGCCGCATCCGTTTCACCACCATAGAGCACATCGTAGTTGAAATCCTTTGTACTCGAATCTACGAGTACCTCGGAAATTTTTTCAAGTATCTCCTCTTTTAAAAAATCCTCCTCGCCGTGGAAGAGATAGACCGGCTCAAGATTGCCTTTTTGTATTTCCTTTAAGAGATCACCATATTTCATCGACATGTTCTCCTTATCGCTTCTAATGTTACTGCGAAGTGACCGAAATGTCAATGAAAAAAAGAAAATAATGGAAAAAAATCCTTTACAAGGAAAGAGAAATGTATTAATGTTATAAGTTCATTTATTTCGGTGTGTTCCTTTCAAGTGACACTTTTGCAATCTTGTTTTCCAGAAAGTAGAGTGCGGATGAAAGACAGAGTTATACAGACGAAAAACGTAAGATGTCTGAGTAGCGTATTCTTCTTCACGTTACTTTTTTGTTGGGCTTTGTTTCCAGTGCATGCTCAGGAGCAGGAGGAACAGTTTGGGAAGGACTTACATACGTTTCGGATTGAAATACCGCGGTGTGTCCTGTCCTCCGTTCCTTGTGACATTTCCGTATCTGCTCTCGATGAAAAGGGAAACGTCCTGCACAGCTACACGGGGCGCCCTCAGGCATCCGGAATTCTGACAGAAAGAGATGGTCGCTGGATTCCCCTTGATCGCATCGGACCGTTTCGCCGGGGTCAACTCCTGTTACCAGGGGTTCGCCTGAGTTCTTCCACCATTACGGTTATCGATGGAAAAGTCGTTGAAAAACAACGGGTTCGGATTATTCCGGGAATATTATCCCTTCTCCCTCCGCTCTTAGCCATTGCCCTGGCTCTGCTCTTTCGCCAGGTTCTCCTGTCACTTTTTTGTGGTATATGGCTGGGGGCGACATTCTTGTTTGGATACAATCCCTTTCTCGGTTTTGTGCGTGTCTTGGACCACTATCTTGTGAATGCTCTTGCCGATCGTTCTCACGCGGCCATCATTCTCTTCAGTCTGACCCTCGGTGGCATGGTCGGTATTATTGCCAGATCCGGTGGGGCCCAGGGGATCGTAACCGCCATCACCAGGGGGACAGGTTCTCCGCGAAGAGCCCAGATTGCGACCTGGGCCATGGGAATTTTCATCTTTATCGACGATTATGCGAACAGCCTTCTCGTAGGGAACACCATGCGCCCTTTCACCGATACGCTCCGCATCTCACGGGAAAAATTGGCCTATCTCGTCGATGCCACGGCTGCACCTGTATCGAGTATTGCCATTATCTCCACATGGATCGGGTTCGAGTTGGGTTTGGTGGGGGATGCCTTTACTACGCTGGGTCTGGATCGCAATGTGTACATGACTTTTCTGCAAACGATACCCTACCGGTTCTACAGCCTCTTCACGCTTTTTTTCGTTTTTCTTATCGCCATCACCCTGAGGGATTACGGTACCATGCGAGAGGCGGAAGTGAGAGCCCGAAGAACAGGCAAGGTATTACGGGATGGTGCGGAACCGTTGACGGACAAGGAATTGACGGAGGCTGTTGCACCAGAAGGAACGCCACTGCGGTGGTACAATGGATTGATACCGATTCTGACCGTTATTGTCGTTACTCTTGTGGGGCTTTGGTCGAGCGGGCGGAGTGCCCTCGGAAGTGAAGCAGCCAATGCGCCTCTGTACACGATCTTCAGCTCGGCCGACTCTTTTTCCGTCCTCATGTGGGCCTCCTTCATTGGGGCCGGTGTTGCGGCTCTCTTGACGCTTTCCCAGCGTATACTCTCTCTGAAAGAGACGATGGAGGCGTGGGTATCAGGTGCCAAATCGATGTTCTTTGCCATGCTGATCCTTGTTTCGGCCTGGTCCATAGGTTCGATCTGCAAGGATCTGAGTACGGCCGATTATGTCGTTCATGTCAGCAAAGGCGTGCTGACCCCCCATCTCATCCCATTGGCGGCATTTCTTATTTCAGCTTTTATCGGTTTCTCAACAGGAACCTCCTGGGGAACCATGGCGATACTGATGCCCATCGTGATACCGTTGGCCTACAAAATTCCATTGCAGGCGGGATTGGTCGAAGGCACGGCAGGGCACATACTATTGGGGGCGATCGCCGGAGTTTTGGCAGGCGCCACCTTTGGCGATCATTGCTCTCCGATATCTGACACAACCATCCTCTCTTCCATGGCTTCGGCGTGCGACCACATTGATCACGTTCGCACCCAGATGCCGTATGCCTTGACCACAGGTGCAGCGGCCTGTCTGTTGGGCTACCTCCCAGCTGGTTTTGGCTTCAGCCCTTATGTGTGCCTCGGGATGGGGAGTATTCTCCTGTTCTTTTTTCTCAGAATGTTTGGGAAGAAGGTGTGAGTTCATTCATTTAACTTACTGTATTCATGAACTGTTCTCCCGGTCTCCGTATTTGAATACAGGGTAGACGCCGTGCCGGAATCTTCGCGATTGTGTAACGGATTCTCAATGCAGAAGATTCCGGGATAAACCCGGAACGACATAATCAATAATCGTGGAAGATGCTCTGGACCAAAGCTCGAAATACGTTTTCACTTATTGTACTTTGGTAGCCAAAATCATGGCATTTTTTTCAGAAAAAGTCCCTTTTATATACACTTTATCCAAATAATCGAGATTCTGCCAGTAATCCAAATACTTCATGCTCCCTTTATATTCAACCCAAAGCAGTCCGGTTCCATCATCGACAGCTATCTTGTGGCCTCTGTCATAGACGGTCTCGATATTCTTAATTTGACCCTTAATCTCAACGGTCTTCCCGTCATACTTTGCGGCTTGGCCAAGCACATCCATGATCTTGACCATACCGCAATCGGCCTGTTTTGCCAGAGTCAATCCATCCTGAACAATGTCCTCTATTCTGGAATATCCACCTTGGGTAAACGCTTCAGTCGCCTCTTTCATCTTTTTCCTTGCTTTGCCCGTATTACAGCCGAGCTCATCCACCATCTCTATACTCGTCTTCAACTCCTCAATACGCGGGTATGTACTCCAGGCTTTTTCAACGTTCAATTGGACGTTCGTCATCATTTGGTGAGCAAGAACGTAGTGCTCATCCTTCAAGGTCTCTTCCGCTTCTTCGAGCGCTCTGATAATAAATGATATGTTGATCTCCTTCTCTTGAAACGTTTTTCGTTCTGCTTCGACATCATTTCTGATGATCGTATAACTCTCCAGTATATCCCAGATCTCATGTAACCGAAGGTGCGCACCATATCCGTGCTTAAATGCCTTTCCATATTCTTTATTCAGGAGTGCTTTTCTTGCCTCACCTAAATGTTTCGTAATCGCAGGCATCTCAATATTATTTCGTTTTAAATAATTGATTTTGATCTCTGTCCCTACAACGAGATCCTCGGTCGCCTTGCCCCATGCGTCGTATGATGAAAAAACCGGAGCGGTGCTCTCCACCAGCATGGCATCGCCGTGGAGTGTTCCGTGATTTTCAAACGGAGAGAGATCTTGGACTGTTCCGTCGCGTGTGAGCTCATTGAAGTCATAGTAGGCGACGATATCCTTGTCACTTCCCGTAATTTTCTGTCCCATTCCAGATTCAATCTCATCCTCAGTCAGGGCACGACTGTAAATTCGGACTTCATCGAACTCACCGTGAAAACGGCGATCCTTCGTCGACTGTCCTACACAGAAAGCTTCATTGGTGCTTGAAGGATACTCGAGAGTGCCTTTCGTATCGAGAAAGCCGTTTATCCATATTTCCGCTTGATGCTTCTTATTCCCTCGCAAGACGCAAGCGATATGATACCACTGATGTGGGGATAACGCTAAATTTGATTTCAAGTATCTCGCTCTGTCATTTCCAGAAAAGAAGACAACATGGCCTTCCTCGGAAATTGACACAGAATACCCCGCCCATTCAGTGTCAGTCAAACATTTTTCCAGGACTGTCGTCTGATGAAAATCCTCTGACGTAGATTTCATCCAGACCTCAATCGTTAATGGGCCTGTGATGTTTAAACTCTGTGAATGAGGGATTTCCACAAAATCTCCGTATGTACCGCATTTGAGTGCCTTTGCCGATTCTTGTGCATCGGTTGCTTCAACCCAATCGATCTGAGCAGCGACTGTCAATGATAAAACGATTAGGAGCCCAACTGTATTCCTCAAAGTTTTCACGATGTTGTCTCCTCATGTTTGACCGTTCAGACAGACATTCATTCACACCTTTTGAAATCAATTCCTCTCAATATAATTCTCAGCCAGCGGATGTCAATCGAAAAGGTTAAGGTCAAATTACCCTGTTGAGAATCTGATATCCGTACATACTGCGAAGCGAATGTAAAATGGTTTCCTTGGCCATACGGCAGTATTAACATTATGGCAAATGACCTAACAATTGGGCGCATAGAGTAACAATTTGTGGGGTAAGGGATTACATGTTTGCCAGCTTAAAATTAAAAAAGCATAACAATGAAGTTCCAGATGGAAGGTTTGATATTCTGATGCGAAGTATTGGATACTACAAGTGGGCAACGTGAGAGCCCCAAAAAGTACTTATTATCAAAGACATTATGTTAGAAAGTCAATAGGTATGGTAGTCTCCTTTCTTTAATTTAGAGATGTAAGCGTACACACTCACAAAGAAAGGAGGACTACCATGTGTACAAGTAAA
>CP070758.1:526187-542641 GCA_020348925.1 Gemmatimonadota bacterium
CACTTTATACTTATGATAATATAGACTTATGATAATATAGAAACAAATTTTTTTATTAGAAAATATATTTTCCTAAAAACCAATCGCTGATTTCATTCCAACTAACAGCACAACAGCCATGAGAGCGACTATGACGAACATGTAGGTTGCAAAGATGTAGGACTTTTGTTTTACTTTATGTAATACCTCGCCCACGGTAGGAACGAATATCAGCCCGAGTCCGAAGACAAATGCCGCCCCCAATGCTATTGCCAGTGCCACGCTCCCGACCAATTTAATCACTGCAAATACTTCCATTGTAGCTTCTCCTTTTTTCTTCAGTCGTCTGTAAGCAAAAAAAATCTGCCCCACATGTGGAGCAGACTCTCTTTCAAAAGATTATGCTTATCACGGTTTCGGTAACCCGGCTTGCTAACAAATGAGCCCCGTGGCTTCCCGTCCCACCTTCACAAGTGGTTTGGCTTTTCGGTCCGTCTATGTTATACTATCGATACTATCGGCCTACACTTTCAACTTCCTCCAAATTTATGAAATTTCAAATACTGAATAAATGTTTTTATCTTCCTTCGCTGTTCAACTCCTGGCACTTCTATTGTGAACTTCCCTTACGCCATTCTTGTGTTTCTTCGTATCCTTTATGCTTAGCATAAAAATTCTATTGTTAGTAGCGCAAAACCAATGCCAACCTCATATATTAAATCCAGAAATAATCGGATTCATTTTAAGTCATTATAATTTAAATATATTATAAGAATTGAAAGTAAAATAGTGATAGAACCGAAATCGTCGTTGAGCGGCCAAATCACCCAAATCTTGCATTTTGCATGGTAAAATTGCACACGCCTGTGCAACTATATGAGCTTGTTAGCGGGCATACCATTCATGTGAAGTTGAAAATCGGCCATATTCAGGGCAACGAAGAGGATTGAGGAGGAACTACGAAGCAGAGGAGTGGAGGAGCAGAGGTGAAGGAGAGAAATAATGAAAAGATCAAAAATAGGAGTATAAGGAGAGACGATGAACAGAGGGGCAAGGGGGGCAGGGGAGAATTGGTGCGGAAGAGTCGTGTGCCTTGCAGGCAACCTTATGACGCCTTTCCTGACGAAAGTACCAGAGATTGTGCTTCACGGCAGCGTAGGTCTCGCATGCCTAAGCGTGCGAGTATCACTGCCGCCACCACCTTCTTCGACGCCGTTTCGAGGAGCAATCCGATCCCCGAGCCGAATCTGCGACACTCTGAAGAGCAAACTGCCGTTGATTTCGATATCAGACTGCCTCTTGATCTCACTCCTCCAATATCTCACGCACAATAGAAAGAACATCCACAATATTCAATTCTCCATCCCCATTCATATCAGCTCTTTCACGTTCTTCGGCGGTCGGGATATTGATTTGAAGTATGAAATTTATTAAGACGACTACGTCAATGATATCGATGGTACCATCACCATTGACATCACCCTGTATCATGATCCACGCATTGCGATAGACCTTTGTCGAGTCGAGATAGGCAAATCCGTATTCCAGCGACGGTTCGATCTCTGTGCCTTCATGCCATTCGTTCCAACTGGTGATGAGGATCCAGTGAGGTGCGTTGGCCGTCGCGATGCTCCATCGCGATGCATAGAAGGCGCCGTCCTCTCTCGGCACATGGATGCCTGGGTCTCTGATGATTCGATCGTCGTACCCGGGCACGACCGTGGCGGCGAAGATTCTGCTGGAGTAATAAGCCTGAATGGAAGCTGTCCAGTACATGCGATCCGTCTCCTCTTCGGACAGGGTTACCGGATTGTACGTGTGACAGCCGTCGAATACGGTGAGGGCCTCCGGGGTAAACGTGTCGGCGATGAAGAGGGCGTCCGAAGTCACCTGATTCAGAACGTTTTTCCAGGCCTCAAGGGGTAGAAGGCTCAGGGGATAACCGTAGATGAAGATAACGGGCAGGTCATTCTGTTTGAGAAAAGCCGGGTGATGTCCGTACGTATCAAGAAGATAATTGAGCTCGGCGGCAAAGATATCAATCCTGTCCTCCTCGGATGCGTTTTGGGCTGCCCAGGACGCCTCCAGGTAGACGGTGATCTCGATCCCACAGTCGAGAGCCGTTTCGAGGATTGGGTTGAGGGCGTTATCCTCGAAGCTGTCGATGCCCCACCAGGAAGAGATGAAAACGTCGACGCCAAAGTCGGCCGCCCACTGCATATGTTGCTGCACGACGGTATCGCTCAGAGAGTCATAGTATCCCAGAAGAGGTGTATCAGTACTGGCATAATGATTGTATGGGTCCCAGTGGAACCAGGAGCCGGTTGGTCCCCTCGGATTGCCGTACCAGGGGTAGTAAAAAGCCATCACTTTTTTCGGAATGAAAAGGGACGTCCCCTCCAAAGGTGCGGGACCGTTTTCCATTAGAAGTTCGGCCGGGACGGTGAAGGTGCGGCTGTTGGTGGGATCGCCAGGTATGCTGCCAGGATTGGTGAAGGTAGAGACGGGTTCCGGAGGTTCACTGTTTGCATTCATGATTATGAAGTTTACGATACCCCAATCCCCCTTCTGGCTCCGGATTATGAAACCTTCGTCTGGAATTGATCCTGAAAAGAGAAGGTACTCGACAATTACGAGGGCCGTATCCTCTCTGAAAATGCCGTGGCAGTTGACGGTGGCCGAGCCCGACCGGTCCTCGATGATGTTAAGGTCGAGGCACATGGTCTCATTGCTGTTCGTAATCTCCAAACTTGCCCAATCGGAGGTGCTGGAGAAGAGGATTTTCGTCTCATAGCCCAAAGGCTGCCCACTGCTTGTCGGACAGAGGGGAAGGGAGGAAAAAAGAAGGGCAAGACACGTTCCAATCATAAAAGGCACAAGTGAGTACCGTAATCTTCGAGTTCGGAACATATCAGGGGCCTCCAAGAATTGCGTTGACGATACGCACGATGTCCATGATGTTGATCTCGCCGTCGTCATTCATGTCCGCGGCCCACAATTCATCCTCAGTGGGTTCGTCCGCCAATACAAGGATGATGTTGACCGCCGTAACGACATCCAGAATATTGATGGATCCATCCCGGTTGACGTCACCTTTGGTCGGTTCTACGTATTCGTAGACATCGATAAGAAGTACGCTGTGCATGTTGAGATCAATGCTTGCGGTGATTAACGATGGATCGGGCTGGTCGAATGGTTGGGGGGTCCAATTTCCGAGGAAATCAAGTTTTTGGCAGGAGGTGATTTCCTCCGCTTGGGGGAGGGTTACCGTGAGAGTCACCGATACGGGTGTCGGCACGGCATCGTTTTCGCCCACACCTGAATAATTCACAAGTCTCACCTGTAGGTCGTTTCCTTTTTGAAAGGGGAAAGCGACCACTCCGTGGGATGCAGTGACCGCGATGAGAGGATCGTAACTGAGATGGTTCCACACCTGACTCACGAATTGCTGCCGAATGTATTCGGCTGTGGCAGGGTCGCCGCCCGTCCAATATGGAGCGGCGGCCCAGTAGTACTCCCGTTCCAATAGGGTGAGGAGATAGACACACTGTCCCGATCCATAGGTGTTGAGGTAGACCATTCCCTCTACAGCGTCGGTGTAACTGACGTCGAAAACATCTGCGAGCTGAAAATCGGCCCTCTCCTGTCCCCATTCATTGAAGAGTGATGTTTCACCGGTGGCAAGAAGAAGACCCCCGTTTGATACAAAGTTCCGGAGGGTCACCACTTGATCTGAACTCATGCAGCCGAGCAGAGGAGCGATCACGACCTTGAATTCACTGAGATGGTGAAGATCGGAATCGGAAATCACGCGATAGGGGATGTTCGATTCCAAAAGCATCATGGCCATGCCCGGCCAGGCGTCGTGGTAGGCGTAGTCACCCTCCCAGGATCCTCGATCAAGATAGTCCATGGTTCGGCGGGAGAAGATGAGGGCCACGTCGGCGTAAGGCTCCCAATCTGTGTTGTAGTAAATTCCGCCGTACGTATTGAGCCATTGAAAGAACTGGCGGCGGAAGCCCACGTCCGGCGTACTGACCATACCCTCTTCACCGGAAGTGTAGTAGTGGAATCCTGCCGTGATGACGGATGCGGCGTGGAGGCGGGCCACATCGGTGGTATTGGTTTGATCTTTCTCAACGTAGGAGAGGAGCCAGGGAGGATTGTCTTTGTCCAGATCGCTCCAAAACTTCAGGGTGGCCTGCATAGCCGGCCAGATATGGTATTTCCATGCTCTTCCAGGACCTCCGAATTCATGAGCCGTGGCGTCGCACACGTTGGGCAGGTCCAGCGGACTGCTTCCGGTCTGCGTCATGCTCACCGACGGTCCCACGGACGTCTCAATGATGAGCATGCAGTCGGGATCGACAGCTTTCAGTGCTGAATCAAAGTCGGCAATGAAGCGGTTCGCCTGCGTGTATCGCCAGGCGATGAAATTTCGCCAGTTGGGATCGTTCCAGTTTGGGGTGATTGGCGGTTCGGACAGCGAGTATCCGGTCTCATTGTGAAACCGGGCCCGGCTGTAAGGATCCACCGTGGCCCATTGGTCCTGCCAGCCATCGCCGAATTCGGTGCGGAGAAAGGGGACATCGAACCAGACACCGTCCACACCGGTGGCTCCAATCCGGCCTGCGAGGGTCATGATGAGATCGTGGTATTCGGGATGATCAGGATTGAGCCAGACGTCCTCCTCAGTCTCGCCGACCCAGAAGGGCATGCCCGGCATGGATCCGTAGAAGACGGCCGGGCGGCCGTCGATGCCCATCTGGAGCCAGTCGGGGTGATCCGTGTAGGCGCTCAACTGGCCGTCGTCATCCTGGCCATCCATGTTCGTGTCGGAACCGTAGGTGCCCATCTCGAGAGGGGCAATATAGACAATCAGGGAGACGCCGGGGAAAGTGCTGTGAACATAATCCACGCCGGATTGCAAGGCGACCAATCCGGCATCGGGTTCAAGAATGCGGCCCCGGTACGAGTCGCTGAAGTTGGCCCAGCACAGGATGACGTTGGCTCCATCGTCCACGGCTCTGGAGACACCGTCCTGCCAGCTTACGGCGTTTGGATCGTCCCAGGCCGTGGCGATGCGGGCCGTTCGAAGCCAGTCGGAGGATTGAGCCCGTGAACCAGCCAGGATGAAGGGTACGAGAAAACAAACGGCACAGAGAATTCTTATTGAAGAGCATATCATGCATTTGAGATGCGATGTCGGCATGATTTCTTCCCTTTTGATGTGGCACTGATGGATTGTCGGGCTTCCGAAGTCTTTGGGAATTCGGAAGTCTCCTGAATCGGCTGCAAAGCTTTGAGAAGTATACTATACTTTCGTGGGATGCATGTCAAGCTTCTTTTAACGGTGCTGAAAAATATTGAAATGATTAATCATTTCACTCCAGATTGTTGCATTGAATGTGAAAGGGACAGGTGAGGAGTGCAACGATTTATCGTTGCAGAGAAGTATTGGAAACCATTTGCCAGGCAAATGCATTTTTATGGTATTTTTTTCAATCTGTCGAGAGGTGATCAGGTGAAAGGCTTAGGGATATGCATTCGGGTGGAAAAGAATTTTTCCGTCCTTCTTGAAATCACCGATGATCTTTTGACCCTCAGGCGAGGTCACCCATCCTATGAACGCCATGGCGTGAAAGTAGTTGACGTGGGGGTGTCGGTGTGGGTTGACGGCGATGATGCCGTAAGGATTGAAAAGTCTTTCGTCTCCCTCACACAGAATGACGAGGTCGAGCTTCTTTTCAAAAGCGATGAAGGTTCCTCGATCGACAAGGCAATAGGTGTTCTTTTCGTTGGCCATCTGGAGGGTTGTTCCCTTCCCCTGTCCTGTCTCGACGTACCATTTTCCGTGAGGGATGATTTCCGCTACTTCCCATAAATTTTTCTCTTTTGCGTGGGTTCCGGACTCGTCACCCCGGGAGTAGAAAGGCTGCTGCGACGTAGCGATTCTTTTGAGAGCATCGGCACCACGTGTGCCCTTTATTCCGGCAGGGTCGTTTTCGGGACCGACCATAACAAAATCGTTGTACATGACGTCCCGTCGGTTCACACCATATCCGATTTCGATAAATCTGTCCTCTGCCTCACGGGCATGGACGAGGACGAGATCGACGTCACCGTTTTCTCCCAACTTCAAAGCTTTACCGGTACCGACGGCTATCACATCGACGGTGACCTGAAATCGGTCTTCGAAGGGCGGTACTAAAACCTGGAGAAGGCCCGAATTGTCGGTGGATGTCGTCGTGGCCATTTTGATCCGTTCAGTCGATGCTGCTGAGGAAGTTAGAAATATCACGACAGCCAGAATGGCAAAACAGTTTTTAATGAATCGACGTCGTCTCATGGAGTGGTTCCTTTGAAATAAAAAATTTTTCTTATCGATACCAGGAATTCTGGGAAGCCTTTTCACTCAGGACTGGAAAGAATCACCATGATTGTAAGCACCAAATCCACCACGTCCACCGAGTCGTCTCCGTTGAAATCTGCTGCCCAGCGATCAGAAGGGTGCGGGTCGAGGAGGCCTATGATTATATTCACTCCGAGGACGACATCCATAACGTTGACAGTCCCATCATTGTTGATATCCCCCTTCAGATCTTCGGCAACAGAGATTTGGACGTCGTCGATGTACCAGCCTTCAGCACTGGCGGTCGTATCGGAGCCGGCTCTGAAACGGAACCGAACCGGGCCGTAATAGTCTGTGAGATCAAACTCCGCTTCCGACCAGCCCTGAGATCCTGAGTAGATGGGCGTATTGCCAGGAAACGGGTTTCCGGAGTATCCGTCCGTCAGAAAATATGGATACCCGCCCTTGGGGGTGATGAGCGTCCAGCCGTCCCCGTCATTGATTTCGACAAGAGCACCATCATAGGGCACCTCCATATCGATCCAGTGCCAGAAGGTCAGGGTCGTGTTAAAGCTAAGATCGATGATCGGCGATACGAGCCCGGCATCAAGCGTATTGGCATAATGCTCACTTTCAGGACCGCCACATTTCCAGCTCGTCGTGCCTCCGAGGGTGTGATTTCTGTATGTGCTTTGATGCCACTGGTCATGATAGCCTGGAGTGATTGCCCCGGGCAACCACGCACCAGATCCCGATTCCATGTCATCGGCGAAGACTCGATCCAAACCTATGGTCATGGTGAATGATACTGTGAGAGGGTCACAGCCCTGACAGGCGACAGTCAAGAGGAAGAAAACCTCCCGATTTATGGGACAATCGGATTCTACGCTCAAACGATAGGGAGTTTGTGAACTCTTTGTCTCAACAGTATCAATTGCACCGAAGGACGCTGTTGCGTTGATGATGGTAACGTAGAGATCAGGTGAACTCAAGGTTCCCGTGATGTTTTCGCTTCCGGCTGAGCCGACATTCTGGAGGTCGATAGTAACATCAACGGTTTCACCGGGATCGGGAAATGCATCCCCATCACCTCCGGTGTCGTCAACATGGAGATCGGCGACAGCAAATGCGGGGACTCCGGTGCACGCAATGTCAAAGGTCATCACCGAGCCGGAGTTGCCAATGTTGGTGATTTGTATTCCACTTGATTCGTTGTAGCCGGCGGTGTTCGGTGTCGTCGTTGAGGTGAACTCCGTCTGTCCGTCTTCGGCTGAAAAACATGCCCCGATTTTGAACTCCCACGGATACCACCACTCGCTGAATTCGCCCACAGCATCCCACGGCTTGGCCGGATCGTAACCGGCATCTTCGACTACAACCCTGTAATGAGGGCGGTTTCCGCTGTTGGAAGGAATGTCTTCATCGACATGGGTGATCAACAGTCCGGCATCGAGTGGATTCGGTCCTGGAGTGAACCATTCAAACCAGGCCGAAAAATCCGAATCGTAATGATCGAAAAGAGCCGATGAGGCCGAGTTGCGATTTTCGATCAGAAAGTACTCCGTGAGTGAACTGTTGATGGGGATTTTATAGAGTGCGTTGACGAGTGTCGTTTCGATTTCGTTGATTTGAACGTTGTTGTGCGAGGAGTCAAGCACCGTCGGGGTGATCCAGCCGAGAAAGTTTTTCATATAACCACACAGATGAGTGGGAGTGATGTCCGCACCGTAGGATGATACGGAATATCCGTAGTATCCCATGAGACACCAGTCCATTAAAGGATGATCGTTTTCGTCATTGGGGGTATTGTATGTGTCCGTATTCATTTTCCCATCGTAGTCGTACAGATCTGGGCAGCCGAGTAAATGGGAATATTCGTGGGCAAAGACTCGAATGCCCTGCATTTCTCCCGCAGTGCCTTCTCCTCTCAGCTCGGGGTTCATCGAGTAGAGGGTAATGGTGACCCCGTCGTATACTCTCCGTTCTCGCAGGGCCCACTGGTGAGACCAGATATCGTTCAGACTGCCTGTTGATTCCGCTCCAGGCCCCTGATGGACGATGATGAGTCCGTCCACGTAGCCGTCAGAATCGTTATCGTACTGGGAGAAATCCACACCGCCAGCTTCGGCGGCATCCACCGCTTCCTCGACAAGCGCCTGGGCATTGTAGGGGTACGTCCCCATACCATAGTTCCCGCCGCCGGTATAATGGGCATAATTGTTGGCGGCGGTGTACCATCCCCCCACTTCACCGGTCAGACCGAAAGTGCCATAGGAGACCTCTGCGAAATAGTCATTCAGGCTTCCCGTCGGATAACTCCCGGTGGTGAACAGCATATTGTGAAAACTTTCACGGGAATGAGTGCCGGAGACATCCGGTGTTTGAATAAGGATGACCAGAGCTTTATCCGGACTGCCGGTCCTTTCGAGATTGAGAGCCGCCGGTTCATCAACACCTTCGGGGAAGACGGGGTAGGGGTCGCCGGTCGTCACCGAGCGGCCGCTCTTCGCATCGTACAAGCCGGGCCGAGGCGGGACATGCCCCCAGGAAAGTGTCGGTAAGACCAGTATAATGATGAAGAGGATTACCTTCAACGAGGTATTTTTTCCACTGTTCATGAACGAGCACCTCCACCTGAATTATGGTTTCGAATGATTCTCATGGACTGTTTTTCGATTCCCACATACTCAGTCTCCTCTGGTTTGGGAAAAGAGACTCTCAAGTCTAATACGAAATGCGGATCTTGTCAACTCATTTTTCAGGTGTTTGCTCAAAAGGTGTTGAAAGAGTAAAACCTTTGAACGAGAACGCATCATTCTGTCACATTAGAAAGTGGTCTGAAACTGGGCTTTTAGGGCGTCGCTATGATCTCCATCGTCCCTTAAGAGGTAATTGATTTGAACTTTCGAATTGTTGTGAATAAACACGTTCAATCCCAGTATAATGATAGCGGAAGTATCGTCTGAAACATCTCTGTCGGGATCGTACGTGTCGTATCGCACCAATCCTTGGAAGTCGGTGAAACATGAATAGGCCGCTTGAACGAACCAGCCGTCCCTCTGATCAGAGCCATCTTCAGCATATATATACTCGCCACCCAAGGAGAGCAAACCAAGATGTGTCGCCATATAAATTCCTGTCCGGTTCTTCTTCTGGCGTTCTTCACCGGACTTCCCTCTATAGTGAGAGAACCCCATTTCCGCTTCATTGAAGGGTTTCGCCACTATCATTCCAACGACATCTTTCCAGTCATTTTCATCGGAAGTGTTCTTCCCAGACCCGTTAAAGACCCCGAGGCTGTACGAAAGTATTTTGAAGCTTCCGCTCACTTGCAACCCAATATCATACTTCGTTGATAAATTCGAGACCACTTGTGCTCGGTCAATCATGCTCAATTTTGCACTCGACGTAAGATATTCGTTGCTGAAAGGGGTTTTGAATTGGCCAAGACGAAGAGTAATCCATGGCTTGTAGTTGATGTCTATATGGGCTTTCCATAGAATGGGAGTAGAAACCGCATCGAAGAGAATTAAAAAGCTCATGTTCTTGAGAAGATCTCCAGAACATTTTAATCTCGCCCGTCTGACCTGAAATTCATCAATGGAATTCTCGTCAGAGGTGTATCGTACCTGGACATAGCCGCCTGTTTTCATCTCTGTTCCGGTCGTTTGTGCGAAAAGGGATAAACTGTTCATTACATGCAGTACTGCGATGAATGTGAACGGAGCGGTTCTTTTCATCTTCTTTTTTCTCCTTATTTGTTTACATCTGTCACCAGGCGATCACTCTGCCAGAATCCCTCGTGTCGTAGCCGCCCATGCGGTCAACTCTGTATCGGAAATGCTCGGAGCGAATAACCTCCAATATCTCCTGAATCGGTTCTGTATAGAAGTGAGCTTTGGTAATGACAAAATCGAAGCGTTCCTTCGTAATCGGAATGAAATTCAGACCGAAGGCTGTGGCAGCGGCCTTCAAACCCAGCCCCACATCGGCCTCCCCGTTGCGCACGGCCAGAGCGACCTCCGTGTGGGTCGACACACACCTTTCGTAACCGCGTATCTGCCATCCCTCGATGTTCAATCGCTGTAAGTGATAATCGAGGAGCTGACGAGTCCCGGCGCCTTCCTGACGATTGATGAAACGCACATCCGGCCGGGTGAGATCCTCAAAAGCCTTTACTTTGAGAGGATTTCCCGGTTGCACCATGAACCCCTGCTCCCGATCCAGAAAGTGGACGACGACGGTCTCCGCTTTCGGCAGGTATTTTGGCACAAAGGGGAGGTTGTATTCCTTCGTTTCCGGGTCCAGGAGGTGAATGCCGGCCATGTGGCTGGAGCCCCGCTGAAGATGCACAAGACCTTTGACGCTGCCCACATGGGCTGAGAGGACGACCAATTGCGGGAAGTGTTCGATCACTTCCGATTCAAGGATATCGATGGCCAGATCGTGGCTGCCCATGATGGTGATATTCTCTGTTTTGTCCAACGGTTTCTTCCCCCGGATGTCCTCGTCTATCCACTGATCGATGGATTTCTTCGGGAAAAGCCATTTTCCCGTGATCCGGGTGCACGGGATGTCCCCGCGCTTGATGAGAGCATAGATCTTTTTCTCATTGAGGCTCAAATACTTGGCGAGTTCTTGGACCGTCATCAATGCCTGAGTCATGTTCAATACAAGCCTTTCAGTGATACGAACAGGATTTTGGTGTTTTTGTTAGGGAGGAATTTAAACTCTGAGATAGGTGATGACAAGAAAAAAACGAAAAAAATAACAAATAAAGACAAATAATAATAAATAATGACTAATAATAACTATGTTGTACACTGCTCAATAGATGTTTTGAATAGATGTACCCCCATTTTGACTTGACCCGGAGGGGAAACGAGCGGAGATAAAGCACATGGAAATGTGATATGTATGTTTTTTGGGTACCGAAGCAGAGGTGTTGAACGATGAAAAAATCCATGAGAATACCGCTGTTTATCATCCGTGGCCTGTCCGTTCTCATCATCCTGGGTGTCCTTTTAACCAAACTGGCTGCAATCATTGTCGGTCCTGATACTTTTGAAGAGAGACTTGCTCGAGATATGAAGGGAGCGGTCAAAGATTCTCTCCGTTTCGCTAAAAAATTGAAGAAAGTATTCAAAAGGATGGAATGGGTCGTGTCAAGGAGATACGTATCTGTATGCGGGATCTTTTTAATATTCGGACAGGTCCAGGGAAACATACCTCAGGGATAAGATGGGCAAGCTTTCGAGAGGAGATGAGATTTTTATCCTCGAAGAAATTGACGGCCGGGTGAAGTTTCGTCTCATCTCAGAAGATACCGAGTGGTCCGGCTGGGTTCAAAAAAATGGGACTGTTCCGAAACAACAATGGGACCTTTCAAAATATGATATGACTGTAAAAGAATTGATGGACTCCGGCCTCATCGTTGAAATTCAACTCAAGACTGTCCTCGTGAATGGTTCCGTGTGGAAATCATTGGAGTACGAAGAACGAGGGAGTATCGCACAAATGCTTGCCATGTATTTTATCCTTCAGCAAAAATCTGAAATTATATTCAGTTTCATAATAGACATCTAATCGGGTCATACCCTTGCCGAATCTAGAGAAGACAAAGGCTTTAGCCTGGTTTATTCATGAGCTGTCATTCCGGCTGGAATGCCGGAATCTCCTCGATTGATGCACCGGATTCTCTCTTCAGGGGATTCCGGGATAACCCCGGCATGACAGAGTATACAATTGCGGGAGATACTACCGAACAAAGTCCAACACCCGTGTTCATTATAATTCCATAAATATTTCTTGTTACGTTGCGTTTGCAGTGGTTGTATGAATTATCCGGGTTAGAAAATATTCGTTGTGGTAGATCCTATTCAAACTTGATTTATTCATACATTTTCATAAAAAGATCCCTAAAAATTTCGGAAAGTTTCGTTTATTAAAAGGGGAGAAAGGCAAAAATGTTATAATGTCTTCTGTAACTACTATGTTTTCTTTCAGGAACTTTCCAAAGCCTCCAAAAGGACGAAGCAAACTCTTCATCAAACCTCGTCATTGCGAGGAGGACCGTGTGTAACACAGCAGAACGAAGTAATCTCCTTGTTCGAGAGAGATTGCCGCGCTTCGCTCGCAATGACAGGCAAAAGTGAGAGATTGCCGCGCTTCGCACCGTGAGAGACAATTCCATAGGCCTGATATTTCCACCACCAAACCCTGATACACATCAATCAGTTTCATACTTAAAAGATTTATGCTTCAGATATGAGATCAAAAGCTCAATGACTTTTTTGGCGGTTGATTTGGAATAGGGGAATGTAATGGAGTAGGAGGCGTCTGCTGAATCTATGCTGAGTGTGCGCAGAGCCTTGCTTTTTTTCGTGGTGGGATTACTGCTGGAGGATCGTTTCATTTCGTGATACGGCAAAAATATCCGCTGTTTCTTGAAATCGAGGATGATATGTTCGTTTGTGAAAACGACCGTGCCTCTGCTGGACATCTGTTGTCCCTTGGAAGGTGCCATCTCTATGTGAGGGCTCCCTTTGAGAAAACGTCCATGGGGTATGGCCAGCAAAATCCTGTTGTTGGGAGGGAGGCTGTAGCTCGTCTTTGCCCTAGTTCGGTTTTGCGCGTAATTCTTTCGGATGTCGTTGAAGCTCCGGATCTTGACCGAGAGTTCCTGCTCCAGTCGTGTCTCCTCCTTGAACATGTCGCAGCCGCACTTTTTGCAGCTGGGCACCAGTGCTCTGTTCGGTGTTTCGCAGAGTGGGCATTTGACGACCACGGATTTGTTGCATTCAGGACAGACCTTCCTCCGTTCAGCGACGGCAGCCTGACAGTGGGGGCAGGGAACCATAGGTACATAGTCCGATTCTCGAGGCATTTTTGTCTCCTGAGCCTCTTTTTTCCCTTTTTCGAGAAAGTGGAAGTAGTGAAAGCCTTCTCCGCCACCATCCATGTCCTTGCAGGCGAGAGAGACCTGAGCGAAATCGATACGTTTGACTCCATGACTGTGACCAATGACGAGACAGAGGTCGGCTAAAGAACAGATAACGCGGGGGACACCCATGGAAAATTTGTATATGGTTTCGTAGGCGAAATCAGTAAAGATTTCAGTTCCGGTGTATCCTGCCTTCGAGAGACGAAACCGGATAAGATCTTTCGTCTCGCTGAGATTGAGGTTTTTAAGAAAGAAGCGGACGGGCAATCGCTGCCAGAACTCAGGCATGCTCCGGACAATACCCTCGAGTGGTTTCTGGCCAGAGAAGATAAAGGTTAGAAGAAAAGCTTCGGCGACGCAGAAATTGAGGAGGATCCGGAGTTCCTGCAGAAGGTCGAGGCGGTGGCTGAGCATCTGCCCTTCATCGACTATGACAACGGTCTTGAAACCTGCATCGTGATAGGATTGCAGCTGTTCTCTCAATTGGTTTAAAGCATCAACTTTATCCCTGATTTTTTGGAGAGAACCCAATTGACGGGCGAGCTCGCTGATCAGCTGGGTTGGGGTGAGGGTTGGGTGGTCGATGAAGACGAGCTTTATCTTCTCCCCGTACTCGGTCTCCATGTCCTGACAGAGACGTGAGAGGACGCTCGTTTTGCCGTCACCGGCGTGATCAGAGACTAAAAGTGCCCCGCCTTTATTCGATTGAATGGCGTACTTCAATCGCAGGAGACACTCGCGGTGTTGGCTGCTCAAATAGAGCATTTCCGGATCCGGAGTGAGAGAGAAGGGGATCTTATCAAGACCCCAATATGTGAGATATTGGTCAATCATCAGAAACCTCGTTGAATATGAGTACTACAAATCTATACATAATACTAAAGTCACTGTACCATTGTCAACCCCAAAATCGTAATCGTGTGAAGAAAAAGATGAATGGAGAGAGAGGAGGATGTGGTGAAGTCGATCCCTGAGATAATGAAATAGGCATTGCACCGAAGCCGAATGTGAGAAAATCAATGGAGAGAGGATCTCATTCGATTGAATTGCGTCAGGAGGGGATGCACACTCTGAACCTGAATTATGAAAAAATTGGGTTGCGAACAGAACGGGTTTTCGTCCTCATGGGAGAGGGACTAAAATAAGGTGGGAATTTGTGGAAGGTAAGCGGTAGGGGGGTATTATGTGGTTGAAAAGACCCAACCCTCTCTACGCTAATTTTCAATAGCGTAAATCAAGCTTTTCCACAAATAATAGTACTACTTACCCGCTCTGTTCACAACGTCCGAGTTTTGTACTCAAGGGGCACAACCTGAGTAGTATCCCTCGCCCTTGAAAAACTTGGTGCTCTGAAACACCAAACCTGTCAACGTCCGTGAAGAATCGACTCCTTTCTTCAGACAAGTTAACGGGAGAACAGTTTCGTAGCCCCCTGGCGCGAAGCTGATGCAATGATTGGTGTCGCGCCCTACGAGAAACCCTCACTGTTGACCTTGCACGTGTGGGTCAACAAAAGACTGGAGGACTTCTATCCACTACTCTCGAATGTAGTGCGTCGTTAAGAAATTGTCAAGTGTTTTTTGGGGAATATTCATTATATTTCAATAAAATCGCTTTTTTTTAAAGAAATTAATATATCTTACTGAAAAATATTGAAGTTATTCTATGTTGAGAACCATTTCCACGAACCGCCATATGGGCTGAATCAAGGATTTGTCGCGTACGCCTGTGAGATGGGCAGCAACCGCGAGTTCGAATGACTCAGCGGTCCTGTTGTATCGACTGTCACGTGGGACGGTTCTTATTTCACAAGGACCATGCGTTTCGTAGCTCTGAATTCCCCCTGAAGGTCTCGTGATGTTCCGCCTGCCGAGAGCGTATAGAGGTACACGCCACTGGAGACTTTTCTTCCTTCCTCATCCTTCCCGTCCCAGGTTGCCCTATGGCGCCCCGGCGCTTTCCGCTCATTGACCAGGGTTCGCACTTCCTGCCCGACAATGTTGTAGATTTTCAGAGAGACCCACGGTGTGAGTTCAGTGGTCGGAACAGAGTAGATGATCGTAGTCGTGGGATTGAAGGGATTGGGATAGTTTTGTTCCAGAACCCACGTCTCGGGTTGGAGGTCTCCTTTGAGGTTGATGGGGTAGATATCAACCGGAATTTCACGACATCCTTCTCCGGCCAAGAGCGCTTCTGAAATTTCGATCATCGGTCTTTGAGTCGTGGATTTCGAGTTCCGCATAGAGAAGGATGCGGTCAGGATTGAACCGGATCCGGCAGGAATAGAAGTGCCATCGGGATTGTAAATGAGGATGACCCACCGGCCGTCTGCCCATTCATGATCAAGCTTCATGTGAGAGGCGCGGCCCCGGAGTTGAGGCGCTTGTGGGTGGAGGGCGGTTGGATCGTAGCCGAGGATGAGCTGTATTCCAGTCATATCATGTTCAGAGCGGATGGCGAGGGGGAGTTCGAGGCGTCCGTGTGTGAACTCCGCCTCCTCCCCAGGGCTCCAGATGCTGGCCGGAGATATGGCTATCTTTGCCAAGCTTGAAGTGGGCGGGCAGGTGCCAAGGCCGAGAATGACGTTGATGATGCCCACGACATCGAGAATATCGACGGCATCGTCCTCGTTGCAGTCGGCGGCCCAGAATTGAAAGGTGGTGAATTCTATTCGTTCGAGGATGTAGTTGATCATCCAGACGGCATCCAGGACATCCACTTCGCCGTCCATGTTGACGTCCCCTTTGATCCCTGTGCCGAGGAACAGCGTACCGTCCTGCACCCTCAGTGGGATTGCGATGCCGACCGTATCACTCAGTACGACTCTGTCAAAATGAATGCGTGTGCTATCGCCCACCGTTACGCTTGGATTCACCTCAAACGTGATCTCGGCCACAGGTCCTGTTCCGGATGCGATCGCTTCGAGCTCTGAAGTGGCGAAGACGATGATGAGGCGTCCCGGATCCGGGATGTTCCAATCGAAGAGACCATCAATGCGCGGGGTCGGTTGGACATCCAGGACAGTTGCAAAGGTATCACTGTACGTCAAGTGCGACTGAAAGGCGGCGATGGGGTCGTCCCTTTCGGTCTGGTTGTCGATATTTAGAGTCATCGTCACCGTATCGCCAGGCAGTGACCAAGCGTCGGGGATGGCAACAATGACCTGAGCTTCTCTCACGA
>CP070758.1:542741-559286 GCA_020348925.1 Gemmatimonadota bacterium
AATAAAATCGTCATGGGATTTGTTAACGTAAGAAAAAAAGAAGAAATATAAGCATTGAAGTATTTTGCTTTCTTCAATATCGAAGGATCCTTCAGGGATTTTGACAGAAAAGCCCTCACTCCAAGATAACAGAGGAAGATGCCGCCTGTGAGGCTGAACCAAAATGTGTGTTGAACTAAAAAATGAGAGATGACTGTCAAGCCAAAGGCAGCGACGGACCCGTAGAGTGCATCGGCTGTCGCCGCACCAAGGCCGGTATACACTCCCGAACGGTAGCCGCCGTTTATGGTTCTTTGAATACACAGAACCCCGATCGGTCCGACGGGTGCAGCGATGGAAAATCCAATGATCAAACCTTTTAAGAATATGGGGATTTCCATAGATCACAACATTTCAGAATTTCTTAATACTCCCTAATCAAATGCAACACGGAGATTGGAGATATTCCGAAAAGGTCGAAAAGCTGAAAAATGAACGCTTCTTTGGGCTTTCGAAAACTCTGTTGAATCAAGTTCTTTGTAAATCGTACAAATTACGTTGTATGAAATTTGTGACGTTTCGAAAGGCCAAGGCTTTTTGTTCCTCTCCGTTCAATATGCCGTTCAATTGTCTGAGAATCTCCTGATACTTTCCGGCATGTTCATGCTCCTTGAAAAAGAACGGAATGCGGCTCTTATCAGGATGATATTTCCAACAGAAAAAATCGGCGCCGAAGCATAGGGCATCCTTTGCACCCATCTCGAAACCGTGTTGGATGTGCTGTGTCAGCATTTTAGGATCATCAGGGTGCAGGAAGTTTCTCAGGAAGTTCATCCCGATGAGGCCTTTGCGGCGGATAATCTCCGTGGCTATCTCATCGGAGAGATTGCGATCGTGATCGTACACGGCCCTGAAATTGGAGTGGCTGGCGATGACGGGGATGTTCAGACCTTTCCTGTCGATGTAGTCGAGTATGTCGTGGGCCAGGGTGGTGCTGGTATGGGACAGGTCCACGGCGATACGCCTGCCATCGAGATAATCCATCAGAACTTTGCCGTCGTCTTTGAGGCCGGACTTCGAACTATTGCCACCGCCGAAGCGATTTTCACCATGATGCGTGAGTGAGAGATACAACAGGCGTTCGGTTTTCTGAAGTATCTGCTCCAATCGAGTGAAGGTCTGTTCCAATGGCTCGTCTTCCTCGCAGAGCCCGGAAACATTCTCAATGGCGGCGAGGATTCCGGTTTTTTTCGAACCAAGAGCTCCGTGCAATTGCTTTGGGCCGGCAAGAGGTGTGAAGAACTGGTTCTCATCCCGGAGCAGTTGTCGGAATATCTCGGCTTGTTTTCTGGCCAGGTCCGCACTCCCCTTTTCTGTAGATGTATATATGGCCAAAACTTGCAGCTTGACGTTGCCCTCCTGCAGGTGGGGAATGGCACAGCCGATATCCTCTTTGTTCGCAGGATGAGCGCCTTTGACGCTGGCGAGGTAGACAAGCAGGTCGCAGTGCATGTCGAAAATCGGATGAGCGTCTCTATCGGGGATCATTTACTTGACTCCATAGTCTCAATGACTTTCTTACCCGCCACCCGGGCACTGTCAAGGACGTCGGGATAGTTTCGCACGTCTCCGGGTTTGTGAGCTCCCGGGGCAACGACGGTGGCGAAGAGTTCCATCTTGAGCCAATCGAGTGCACCCTGGAACATCCCTGTGGTGTGACGGGCAGAGGTCTGCTTCGTATCCTCCAACGGTATTGCGAGGATGGCCCGTTTCCCCTTGAATGACACAATACCTCCGTGGTGGGCTCCGTACCAACGGTCGAGGAAGGTTTTGAACTGGGCTGTGGGACCGTAGTAGTAAATCGGTGTGCCCAGAACCCAGACCTGGCTGTGCTGCATCTTCTCAAAGAGAACCTGCATGTCGTCCTGCTGCACGCAATCGCCGATTTCGTAGCAGGCATCGCAACCCTGACAGGGCGCAATAGCGAGCTCGGTCAGGATAATCTTCTCCACCACTGCGCCCCCTTCCGCCGCCCCGGAGAGGACCTCATCCACGAGGATTTCCGTATTCCCCCCGCGGCGCGGACTTCCCACGATACCCAAAACTCGGGTACGATCTTTGTCGCCGTTCATCAGTATCTCCTTTATTGGAGTGATAAGATTTTCGTCGTTTGCCATTCAAAAAAAATTCTTATTTGAGTAAAAGTAAAGTCGAGGCAAGTGTTGATGCAAGAATCAAAATTCGGTATGGCTTATCGGGGATGGCCCGAACAATCCGGATCCCAAAATAAAAACCGCCCACAATGGCCGGTGCCATAAGGAGATCGAACGCCATGGTTTTCAGGGTTACGGTCTTCCAGAAAATGACATGCAGGGGTATTTTCGATAGGCCGACCAGAACGAAAAGGCAGGATGCAGTACCTATAAGGTTATACTTCGGAAGGCGCATGGCCAGCAGGTAGAGCCACATGAGTGGACCTCCGACATTTCCGACCATCGTAGCAAATCCTCCCGAGATACCCAACACCATAGGAAACCACCAGCCTTCGGGGACTGTGACACTTTGCTCCCCTATATCCTGCCGTGTCATGACGGCAATTCCGGCGAATACAGTTCCAGCCAGGATTTTCTTGAAGAGATCATCGGAGATGAAATTCCCTACGAGGAGTCCCGCCATGATCCCCAATAGAATCCACGGCATGAAGCGCACGACGTACTTCCAACGCGCATGATGGTTGTAATAATGAACGGCCAAAATATCCGCAATGATGTTTATGGGTAAGACAACCCCTGTTGATGCTCTTCCTCCAAAGAGGTTCGCCATAATGAGTACGACAAGCGAATTGAGACCCATCAATCCCGCTTTCGTAATGCCGGCAAGCATTCCACATGCGAGTGAAAAAATCCATGTCAGAGGCGAGAGATTGGACCATTCAAATGACACGGTCATCACCATTTTTGACACCTGAATACATTATCGAAAAAACTGCCATACCTGTCCCTGCTAAAGTTCTGAAACGATTCCGGAAGGCATTTCGTCTTCCATTTACCTTGGCTCACTATTTTTCGGTTGAGCCCTTCCTTTTCGTTTTATCCAATTCATCCAAAACTTTGAAGACATAGCGAGCGGACCAGTCTATTACATTGCCGCCTAACGCCAAAGCGACAGCGGTCGCTTCCAATATCTCCTTTCGATCGACGCCAAGGTCAACAGCACTGTTGACGTGATACTCTATTCAGCCATAACATCCGTTGCTGATACTTATTCCCAGAGCGATCAGCTCTTTGTATTTTTGTTTAAGAGCTCCATCCTTCAAAGCGTTCTCTTCGATCTGTGCCAGTTCACGAAATGTGCTTACACCGCTGAGGTACATCTTGGCATTGTACTTTTTTCTTAACTGCTGAATGTCATGAATATCGTCGAACATCATAGCCTCCTTTCCTTGGCTCCGGCAAGAGTTGCCCCTTCATAAAGAATACCGACACGCCTGTTAAGACTCTTACCTCGATTCTCTTCAGTTTCTTTAGACAAACATAACGATTTTCATGTCACCATAATAACCTCCTCTCACATTTGAAACAGATATTGCAGCTTGACGAAAAACTGCCGCGAGGTCAAACGGGTCGAGCATTCGGTTCCATCAATCCCCAGACCGTTATATTTACAGTAGTCGTACGTCGTTCCAAAGTAGAAAAGAGAGAAAGGACTCAACCGGTAGGTCAACAGCGGGTCAACATCCCAGGTTTCATAGAAGTCGTTGTACTGTATGACCCAGCGTAATGACAGTTCCCTTGTAATTTGATAATACAGCCGTGTCCTGAAAATGGATCCTTCGAAGAGACTCTCGTCGGACTCGAGATCGTTACTGGTCGCATATGTAAAAGAGGGTTCGAGGAGTAACCTGCGGGTCGGTCTGATGTAACCGTAGAGATCAATTTGGCTTTCCTTTCCCATGACCGGAGGGTTTTCCAGACGGGCGATCCGATGGCCGTAGTCCATTGAAAATTCCAGGGAGAGCATTTCGCTGAAATTCCTGGATGCATAGAGATTTCCATTCCATATGTTTTGAAACCGTATTCCTTTCAACCGCTCTGCTCTTCGTGCATATGAACAAGAGACGGTCACCTGACCTTTGAGCTGAACAGCGATCTCGCCTTTGATCACTTCTATCTTCGGCGTGCCGTTGAAATTCCATCGTTTTCCAAAGTAGGCATTCGGCTTGATACGCTCGACGGCACTGTTCTCAAAGTAAAAAGTGTATGTCGTCGTGAGCTCTGTCTGTCGCCAATTGTTGCTGGGGCGATAACCGAGATCGGCGCGGTACGTGGGGCTGAATTCCCAGTAGGTGGCGTCGAAATCGAGATGGCGGGAGCGCTCTTCGAGGTTGATTGTGAGAGCGTGTCCTGCGAAAGATTCACCGTCAAAAGCGGCCGTATGCGAGCCACCGTCGAAGGTGGAATCGATCACATCATCTTGGATAAGTTCTTCGATATCCTCTGAGAGCTTCTCGTCCTCCGGCTCCATCGTGTAACTGCCAATCACCTGGCCCTGCAATCGAAAGTTCTTGTGCAGGTATATCTGACTGTCAAAGCTCGCAAGCGTACCTGAGCCGCCTCCGTCCAGGCGGCGATCGGTCACCAGAAGTCCGGCGTGAGAATCCGTGCCGAAAGTCCTTTTCATCCTGAGAACGTTTGAACAGCTTTTTCCGGCTGAAAGAAGCCCGCTGCTCTCCTCAAAGGGCAGTACTATTGGCGAGTCCTCATCGCGCGCCACCACATAGGCGTAACTCGTCTTATTCATTCGCCCCGTCATCTTCGCCGCCAACCGGGGATTGTTGATTGTCCGGGTGTAAAAGGTAATGATCCACGTATTGAACAGGTCGCTGCCCTCCTGGAAAAAAGGCCGTCGCTCCGGGTAAAACAGGGCGAAGGTGGTATTGACGTCTATCTGGTCGGCGTCCGCTTCGACCTGACTGAAATCCGGATTCACGGTCGCTTCAACGGCGATATTAGAGGTCGGCTCGAAGGTGGCACTCATTGAAAGCTCCCCCTCGGGGTCGCCATTCTCAAATCTGAAGGGCGAATCGGCGGTTCCGCCTCCGTTCAGGGCGCCTGACTGGTAACTGATGAGGCTCGGCAGGATTTCGACACCTTTTCCCGGCTCTATGTTCCGGATCCCCTCAATGGTTCCCCACTGACACGGCCGGCAGGGCTCGTTTCGGTCGTAAGCCGCCCAGGAATATTCGCGCCAGCTCTGGCGCGGGTGAATGCGATAAAAGTCGACCTTCCAGACCTGCTCCTGCTGATTGGGAAAACGGAGGCTGGAGAAGGGGACGGCGATCTCCACCTGGTAGCCGAAATCCGTGATCTCCCCCGCCGACTCCCAGATCACGTCGTACCCGATGTCCCAACCGCCGCTGCGCGACCACAGCCAGTCGCACTGGATCCCGTAGGGATTGGCCATAAGCTCATAGGCCCACGCGGCGTCGCCGTAGGTATCGATCAAAAGCTCGACAACGTCGTTGCCCCGCAGTTGATCCCGGTCACAGTATGTGGCCCGAACCGCTGCCGGATCGTCGTAACAGAGAAAGGCGACGTACAGATGTTGATCGTCATAGGTTATGAGGGCTTTTGTCTCCACCGGAGGTTTCGTTTGATCACCGGGCTCGTGTTCGGCAAAATTGTCCGCCACAGCGGCCCCATGCCAGCCGGGATCGTCCAGCCGTCCGTCGATCTTTACGATCCCAGCAGCCGGCTTTACTTCGAGCGTGGGATTGAATACAGGAGTGAAGGTGTCACTGTTTTCAGAACTTGAGGTGAGTGACACCGTTGCTAAGAGAAACAAGGCTGCCATTACTGGAGAGATGCTTTTGCGTTTCATTTGTCTCCTCCTTGTTCTTCGGGCTTTGTTTGTCAGGCGATATACATTCGAATTTTTACGGTTCATATTGTTGCAAGTTGCAACTATTTTATTGCTTTTCACGGCAGCCGCAGTGTTGTGGCGTTGTACAGTCCTGTTGAGCTGGATATGAATTCTCAGTCGCCCAGGGGATGTACCTGGCTGTCTTCGACCATCAGCATGACGGCGCCCTCGGGAGCCCGTGTCCGATGTTCAACTCCCTTCGGCACTGTATACCCTTGATGAGGATTGAGCTCGACCGTGTCACCTTCCACATCGAGCACAAGCCTCCCCTTCAAGACAAAGAAAAACTCATCGGTCTGTTCGTGCTTATGCCAGTGGAACTCACCCCGGACGATGCCCAGTCGAACAACGCAATCGTTGACCTGGCACAGCGTCTGATTGAACCATTCTTCCCTGCACGAGGTCACTATGCTCGGGACGTCAATCAGTTCGGAATACCCGTACTTCGTATTCAGGTCAATTTTGCAATTTTGTGATTTCATGAAACCTCCTTTTTTGTTAATTCATTCTTACTGCTTTAAAGAGGCGTTCGATACGACGTCAATACCCCAGTTCTTCGCCGACCAAGACGACGGTGATGCGATCTGGAGACATGCTCGATTCGATGACGACGAGCTGGCTGCAGATCCTGTTGGGAGGGGTGCAGTGGGGGTCCTTGCAGAAACCGAACCGTGAGCAGGGCGTTTCGACATTTACGCGAATTGAGTCCAGGGGCGCGGCGGTCGTTTTTATTCTGGCAACGGCATCTTCGACAGTCGATACGACTTTGTTCATGCCCACCATGAGGATCACCCTCTTGGGTCCGAAGATCATACAGGCCACACGATTCCCAATGCCGTCCTGATTGACCAGTTGTCCGTCAGCCGTGATGGCGTTGCTGCTAGCAATAAAGACATCGGACAGCAGCCCCGTCCGCCGCATTTCATTGACCTCATCACGGGTAACGCCGTCCTTGTACCGGTCGAGAAGCCTGATGTTCATCTTTCTGAGCGCGTCCACCAGACCCGACTCGATGATGGTTTCCGAACCGCCCAGGCCGACCAGCGCACCGTCCGGAATTTTCGCGCAAATTTCCCGAACGGCGATTTCGCTGTTCTCACAGTATATCCCTGTCATGTTTCTTCTCTTGAGGTTTTTGATGATCTGCTCCGCCTGATTTTTGTAGATCGTCTCCTTGGGATTCGAGAATGCGTCTTTCGTCTCCATTATTACGGCTCCTTTCGAAAACGAGGTTTTGTGATCAATGATTTTACTCACTCCATGAGGTTGATCCTGTTCTCCGACCCCTTTCGTATGGCAGCAATTGATCTTCATGAGTAACACCTCCAAACGTATCGCAGAGTTAACAATTCTGTCGACGATTCGTGAACCAGATTCCGGAGAGGATCAGGATCGTTCCTGCAATTAGGGACCAATCCAATCCTTCTCCTAAAAAGATGATACCGAGGCTCACTCCTATGACGGGAATGAGATACGTAATTGTGGAAGCACGGGTCGGGCCGAGGGAATGAATCAAGTGATAGAAGATTATCCAGCCCAGACCTGAGCTGAGTGCTCCCAGCCAGAGGATGGCCGTCCACGTTATTGTTCTTGCCGGTAACGTGAAAGGGATTTCAATCGAGAGGGTAATTGGCCACATCACGATATTGGCCAGGAGCATGGTATAAAACGTCAGAAGGATCGGCGGGATGCCGCGAAACTTCGCCCGGGCGTACACATTTGAGGCACCATAGAAGGCCGACGACAATAGCAATGCACCGTGGCCCAGCAGCATCAGGCACAGTGCTTCTCTGGCTATACTGAAAGATGAGATGAGTTCATCGTGGACGAGCACGATGACACCGAAAAATCCTAAGAGCAAACCCTGGACCCGCCGGACCGTCATCCGATCGTCGTCCAGGAAAACGTGGGCCACGAGAATCGTGAACAAGGGAACCGTGGCGTTGAGCACCGTAGCCACCGTCGAATCGATGTGCTGCTCCGCCCAGAAGATGAGGATCCAGGGAATCGCCATCGCGATCAGTCCCTGGATGAGCAGGTGTGAGCACATCTTCAAACTGCTGGGTGTTTCCGGTTTGCCACGTACGAAGAATACGAACGTCGCCAACAGCCCCGTCAGAAGCCGAAGCGTCACGACAGTCAGGGGGCTGCTCTCCTGAACGGCGATCTTTATCCAGAGAAACGATGACCCCCAGAGACAGGCGAGCGTTATAAAGACTGACCACTGTTTAGCGTTCATAGGAACTCGATCGTTTCGTGTTCGACAGACACAAGCTGCACTTTCCTCCGAGACGGGATCGCACAGGATACGTACCCTGTGCGGAAAAATGGAAGGGGATATATATCCCTATCCCAATTATCGGCCGGCGTACACATACCGGGCGATCAAGGTTTTTCCGCACCTCTGCTCCCGCTTCGATGACCTTGATGGGATAACTCGAAGCGGATGGCACGGACTCCTAAGACATGTCACAGCAGCGCCGGCACGTGGCCGCCATCGATGACGATACTTTGACCGGTGATGTAGCCTGCCTGACGTGAACACAAGAAGGCACACAACGCACCGAACTCCTCGATAGTACCCAGCCGCTTCATTGGTCCTCTCTCGGCGTAACGCTGGACGGCCTCATCCGGAGGGAGATCCCCACGCCCGATGACATGCGGCGCGAATCGCCGCAAGAGGTCCGTGTCGAATGGTCCCGGTAAAATGGAGTTTACCGTAACTCCCGCTGCCCCCACCTCACGAGCGCGTGTTCCAAGTGCGCCCAGCAGACCGGGCTTTATACCGTTCGATAGCGGAGTACCGGTAGTGATCTCCTTCGCAGAAATCGAGCTGATGTTGACTATACGACCGTATCCCTCTTCGATCATGTCAGGCAGACACCGCTGGACCAGGTCCAGCGCGGACAGCATAACGAGCTCGAAGGCCGCACGCCAGTCCTTTTTGCTCTTGCTCATGAATGTCCCTGGCGGCGGTCCGTCGATGTTGGTGACCAGTATCGATATCGTCCCGAGGCGGGCTCGTGCTTCCTTGAATAGGCGCGCGCGCTCTACGGCCCGGCTTACGTCGGCCTGCACGAAATGTGCCTTTTCCCCCAGTTTTGATTCCGCGTCGAGGCCTCGTTCCGTATTGCGACCGTTTATGACGACACGCACTCCTTCGGCTGCCAACGCCGCGGCGCATCCGAATCCGAGTCCCCGCGTACTCGACATCAAGAGCGCTGTCTTTTCCGCAATTCCAAAGTCCATGGGGCAACCTCCGAAATCTTGCCAAGCAGATGATTGTGTCTCACCTCTTGAACCCTAACTTGTTCTTCTGATATTGTCGTCGTTGTATTCACGACCTTCAGGTCCGTAAGCGTAGCCCTATTATGATGCATAATGGTTCGTAAAAGTTACCTGATTGTGATGCGTACTCTGCATCAGCCCCACCGCCCTTCCGCAATGGGGACGACCTTACCGCCGACAAAGATCTCGAGACCTTCATCCCGTCCCTGTGCCCGGAGAGAAATGTGCGACGGCCTTCCGATCTCATATCCCTGACCCGTGGCCAGATCGATTCTGTCAGATTTGAGATAACGATTTTTTACAAGGTAGGCGGCCAAGCATCCGTTGCCGCTGCCTGTTGCCGGATCTTCGGAAATCCCGAGACAGATGGGAAAGACACGGACGCCGAATTCTTGCCCTTCCGAATACCCTTCCGGGCAGAAGGTCAGTATGATTTTGGCCCATGACTCCCTGATGAGCTCATCGTAGAGCTCCCTCCTTATCGAGACCCGTTTTAATGCGTCGAGAGACGTCAGGGGGACGACAATAAAGGGTAAACCGGTGGATACTTCTTCGATGGGCCAGCGGACGTCGATGTCGTCTTCCTTCAGACTCAGAACTTTTGCCATGGGCTCGACATCCATGATTTTACCGAAGGTCGGCTCGGCCTGCTTCATCCAGAGCGTCCCGTCTCCGTTCCCCTCCGGAAATTCAACCGGAACCTGGCCCACCTTGAGATTCAATACGACTCTGTTCACTGGTTGTTGCATGATGTGTTTCCGGATGATGTAGGCGGTTCCCAGGGTCGGATGACCGGCAAAATCGATCTCGGCCATCGGCGTGAAGATGCGCACATTATATCCGCCATCCTGCGGCTCGTCGGACAGGATAAAGGTCGTCTCCGAGAAATTGATCTCGCGAGCTATGCGCTGCATCTCCTCATCCGACAGAGAGGCGCAATGGGTGAAGGTCGCCAGTTGATTGCCGGAATACTTCCCCTGACTGAAAACGTCGGTAAAGAAAAATTTTGGTTGAGAATTCATCCGTCTCCTCCTTTTTTATTTTTCTGTTGCAATGATATATTTTTTTCATTAATATTGCAAATATTGTTTTAGTATCGGATTAATACCCTGGAGGTATAAGATGGAACTACGGCATTTGCGGTATTTTTTGACCTTGGCGGACGAGTTGCATTTCGGAAGAGCCGCCGAAAAATTGTTCATGGCCCAACCTCCCTTGAGCCGGCAGATCAAACTGCTGGAGGAGGAACTGGGCGTTGAGCTGTTCAACAGGACGAAAAAGAGCGTTCAGTTAACACCCTACGGTAAATACCTGAGGGAGGAGGCCGTCAAAATATTCCGACAAATGGAAATAATGAAAAATCGGTTGGATTTGCTGAAAGAGGGCGTTATCGGTCAGATAAAAATCGGCTACGTGGGATCGGCCATGCATTCCCTGCTGCCGGAAGTGCTCTCATTATTGAATCGAAAATATTCGGAGATTGATACCTTTCTATCGGAATTGGACAACGATGGCCAGATCGAGGCTTTGAGAAACGGCAATATCGATGTGGGCTTTGTCAGGCCTCCCATCAAAGCCGACGACATCTCTATAAAACCGATCTGTTCGGAAACCTTCTCCGTGATCGTGCCTTTTTCGCATCCGTTGGCCAAATCGAAAAAAATACATCTGGAGCAATTGGCGGACGAGCCCTTCGTCAGCTTCTGCCGTCAGTGCGGTCCCTCGTTGTTCGACAAGACGGTCAGTATCTGCAACAGGGTTGGATTTTTCCCGAAGATCGTTCACGAAACGAGCCAGATCAATTCTCTGGTCAGGCTTGTCGAGAGCAACATGGGCTACTCCATTGTTCCCACAGGCGTGAAATCGGGGTATAATCTACGGGTAAAATTTTATGAACTCGATCAATTCCCCGAACGGGCCGAGCTGGCCTTGGCTTACAATCCCAATCATCTCACGGCCACAACCGAAAAAGTGATCGACTTGATTTCGAACTTTTGTTCTTAGAATTCGTTAGCGATTCCAATACCATTCATTAGAGATAGCCGCAGCTTGATCGTCTTCAGTCGTTTTGGCCCCGTCAGGTCTTAAATGGACGGTGGTACAGAAAGCGATTTAAAATACCATAATTTAGAAAGAAAAGATGTGATTTTGATGGTTTGATCCTGAAGGCAACTGGCCAGTTTTCAAGTGCCCACTGACAGAAAACTTAATTTTGAAAGGTTGACCCTGAATAATTTCTGTCACAGTCAACCATCTTAAGGTGTCAAAGGATTGAAGTGAAAGAGGCGCATGTATTGAGAGAACCTTTTGAACCGGCAATGATTAGAAACGCGGTTTTCAATTACATGGAAGGAGACGTGCGAGATGAAAGTAAGAAAAATCAGTTGCTTGCTTCTTCAATCACTCGTAATTCTATTCACTGTGTTCTCCGGGATTACCATCTTGTATGGTCAGTCATTTCATTTTGACTTTGAAGATGGTTACCAGGAATGGAAAGCGGATTTCGCTGATTATCCCGTTGGGGACAGTGCACATTGGAACCTCAACCATTTTCATCAGGCGATGCCCGATATTGTCCCTGTTCAGAATGGACTCAGAATGGTGGGAGACAATTTTTCCGATGATCTCTTTTTCTTTATGAAAAGAAAGATCGAAGGGTTACATCCAAACACTAAATTTCAAATCATTTTTTCGATAGACGTAGTTACGAATATGCCGCCGAACGCAATAGGTGGTTCAGATCTCATGCTGAAAGCCGGGGCCACGATCATTGAACCCAAAAAAATTGTTGTTGACGAGGATGGAATCCAGTATTACAGAATGAATATTAACAAAGATAGCCAGTCGCAGCCCGGTACGGACATGGATACGTTGGGACATGTACACCATGACGTGACAGACAACTTCGATTATCATATAGCCAACTATCAAAATGGAATGGAACCATTTGAAATCACATCGGATTCAAACGGTGAATTGTGGGTGATAATCGGGGCAGAGAGTCAATTTGAAGGTCCGGCTGAATTCTTGATAGCACATACTGAATGTACTTTAGAGAATAGAACTTCGATAGAAGACCATGAAAAACATAAAGAAATACCTGCAGATTTTGAACTTTTCCAGAACCATCCAAATCCTTTCAATCCGCATACAGAGATTGCGTTCGGGTTGCCCGAAGATACTCCGATTCGATTGGTTGTTTACAATACCTTGGGACAGGAAGTGGACATACTGGTACATTCGGTCATGGAGGCCGGTCATCAAAAGGTGATGTGGGATGCTTCCAACTATGCCAGCGGGATCTATTTTTATAGACTTTTAGCTGGTGATTTTACATTCATCAGGAAAATGATTTTGCTCAAGTGATTTCTTTCAAAATCGATTGAAACAGTATCGTTAATAATATTCCTTTTCAAGGGAAGATGTTGAATAAGGTTCGAAAAATGCTACGATTGTATTTAGAAACAACGCTTTTCGCATAAGCATCCGGCTCCATATCTTCGGGAATCTTCTCAGGGAGATAACAACACAAATCGCTTCTGCGCAATGAGAGGAGATGTGCTATGAAAAAGTGTTATATAATTGCAGGGACGATCGTTTTGTTGTTTTGTCTGAGATTTTTTGTCTCGGCACAACTGTTTGATAACGACAGAACGAAAGGGGATGTCAATGGAGATGGCGTCGTAAATATCCTGGATGCGATACGCAGCGTGGAAATTGTCTTGGGGATCCAGTCTCCACCCAGCCAAGATGAGCTTTGGGCTGCTGATTGCAATGGAGATGAACAGATCAATGTTCTTGATGTATTAGGCGTTGTCAATGTCGCTTTAGAGATAGGAACATGCCTTTCCTCGTGCGAGGAACTCGATTGTGACGATGGCAATCCATGTACTGAGGACTACTGTGATTCTTTACTCATTCGGTGTGTGCACAATTCGTTGCCCTCTGGAATGTCTTGCGATGATGGTGATCCCTGTACTGAGAATGACATATGCCAGAATGGAATCTGTGTAGGAACGCCCACGGACTGCATCGATAGAGACGGGATTACCTATCAGACGGTCATGATCGGCGATCAATGTTGGATGGCTGAAAACTTGAAGGTGACACACTACCGGAACGGCGATCCCATACCCAATGTCACTGTTGATACAGAGTGGGCGAATTTGACAAGCGGGGCTTACTGCGATTATGACAATAATGCTGATAATGTGTCTGTGTATGGGCGACTGTACAACTGGTACGCAGTGGACGACAACCGCAATATCGCCCCCGAAGGCTGGCATGTGCCCAGCGATGATGAGTGGAAGCAGCTGGAGCTGTATCTGGGGATGAGCCAGTCGGAGGCTGATGATACAGGATATCGTGGGACAGACCAGGGTGGCAAATTAAAGGCGACGGGGACGATTGAAGAGGGGACAGGGCAGTGGCATGCTCCAAACGCTGGAGCTACAAATGAAACCGATTTTTCCGCGATGCCTGGTGGGGCCTGTTACAGCGAGGATGGGACCTTTAATAATCTGGGTTTCCACGCCCCCTTCTGGTCTTCGACAAAGGGCGGGAGTAACACTGCCTGGGGCCGGAGCCTGGGTTGCGTCAGTGCAGAGGTTTGCCGCAACAACGTCGATATGCAGTATGGTTTTTCCGTGCGTTGTGTGAGGGATTGACTATTTGCCATTTGACTATTTTATCCCCCGAATTGGGATCGAAAATTTTTAGGACTCTGTCTAAATGAGATGAATTGCCCGTGTGCAAGGTAAATCATGATTTGTTGTTGGGGATTTTCCTTTGAAGTTTGATTTCTGTAATTCTTGGGAAAATCTAATAGTATCGTTCAATATCTAGCATTGAATATTAGTTTTGAAAATCTTCACTTTCAAGAATTTTTTCAGATCCGTTCCCCAAAAGTGTTTGTTATCAAAGAAAAACCTTACTTTTGATTTATTGAGGGCGATAAATGTTTCTGACGAGAATTACAGAATTCACGAAGAGATATTTATCAGGTACCTATCGGCCACGTTCACCCGGCAGGCCATTCCTGCACTGTTGAAAGAAAGAAGCTTGGGTGGCAGTTGAGCCATTTTGAAAACGCAAGGATATGAATCCACGGTTTTCGCCTTTCTCAATTTCCCACCTTCTAATCACTTTACATGCCTTATTGTACAGCCTGTCTTGTAAAACCCCACGAGCTCTTAGATATTTAAAAAAGTACTTGACAACAAATTTAGAATATCTTAATCTTACCTTTCTAAAAAGGTCCTTGTCAGGCAAAAAGATGAAATTCTGGGTTCATGCTGAACCTATAGATAATATACAATAAACCTGTCAGTTGCATAGATGTCAACCCGGAAGTGATGGATATACGAACAGAACCAATTAAACAGATTGAACTCACGACGCTGTCGAGGTACACACTTCACCCTCTAATCCTCGATTTTATCGGGAATCAGAAAGGAGGAAGCAAATGACTAAGCACCATATAGTCCTTTGCATCGTCATCGCCCTGACACTGGCGATGGCACTTGCTTCCCTGGCTGATGTGCCGCAGCTTATCAGTTTTCAGGGCAAACTGAGTGACAATGTCGGCAATCCATTAAACGGTCACTACGAAATCACTTTTCGCATCTATAATGTCCAATCGGGAGGAACACCCCTCTGGTCGGAGACACTGAATGTGCAGTGCGAGGATGGACTGTACAGTGTTATTCTTGGAAAGATCAGCCTCATCGCTCTCGACTTCGCCGGTCAGTATTGGCTGGGTGTCCAGATCACAGGTGAGGGTGAGCTCTCGCCCAGGTACGAGTTAACCTCTGTTCCAGGAGCCTTCAGGGCCGCTGTGGCCGACTCTGCGGTAACATCCGCCTCAGCGGTTAACGCAGATAAAGTGGACAATAGAGATGCCGATGATTTTGCTGTCTCTGATCATCAGCACGACGATCGCTACTACACTGAGATGGAATTGAATACATCAGATGGCAACCCGCCCAATGAGGGTTCCAACCGAATGAGCTGGGATAACCTGACCGACGTACCCGCAGGTTTTGCAGATGGTACTGACGAAGTTGGTGAACCTGGTCAAAGTCTGTCTCAGGTAAGTGCAGGTACCGGCATCAACGTAACTGACCCAACGGGTCCGACAGCAACTGTGGCCCACGCGACCGATGCGTCAGCCCTGCCTAATGCCCACCACACCAAGACCACCTCTGCCTCTGAATTGAATTCGGGAACTTTGGATAACGCCCGTTTTTCGGCTTACAGCGATCTGGGTGCCGAAGGGAAGATTGGGACCGGTTCTGACCAAGTGTCAACTGGCGATCACAACCACGACGCTGATTATGTGAACGCTGGCCAGGATAATTCCATCACCAGTGGGATGATCGTAAATGGTACGATACAGCAGGCAGATGTTTCTTTCTCTATAGGAGATGGCCACTCGCTTGATGCGGCCGACGGAGATCCGACGGATGTAGTGTATGTGGATAATACTGGGAAAGTTGGCATCGGGATAACGAATCCGTCAGAGAAATTGGATGTTGAAGGAAGTATTCGTGCAAGCGGTACTGTCAGCAGCGGAAATTCGGTGACTATTGACGGGTCAAATCACCGCATCAATTCTTCCGACACATTTGAACTATATGTGAATGGGGATCGTGCTCTTCGCATTGAATCCCAATCTGAATTTCCGACTATCATAGGGGGATTCAGTGAGAATGTCGTCAAGACAGGTGTGTGGGGTGCTGTTATTGCTGGGGGCGGAGAAATAGACAGAATCAATCAGGTAACTGATAGATATGGCACAGTGGGGGGGGGCTCCGGAAATCAGGCTGGCGACAACGAGGGAACGATAACCGACGCCATCTACGCCACCGTTGGTGGGGGCACTATCAATACAGCCAGCGGGAGTAATGCCACAGTCAGCGGGGGCAAATACAATACAGCCAGCGGGAGTGGTGCCACAGTCAGCGGGGGCGCATTCAATACAGCGGGCGGAGTTAACGCCACTGTCAGCGGGGGGCAAAGCAACATCGCCAGTAGCTACAGGGCCACGGTCGGCGGGGGAGAAAACAACGAAGCCAGCGGTTCCAGAGGCACCATTAGCGGAGGCGGTGGCAACGAAGCTGGTGGCGGTTTTTCCACCGTTGGCGGGGGTTACCACAATACAGCGAGCGGAGATTACGCTACTGTCAGTGGGGGGGATGGCAACATCGCCAGTGGCCACAGTGCCAACATCGGCGGGGGAGCAAACAACGAAGCCAGTGGTTACACCGCAACTGTTCCAGGAGGGCGAGATAACTCCGCCGTTAGGTCTTACAGTTTTGCCGCCGGCCGGCGGGCTAAGGCCAATCATGAAGGAAC
>CP070758.1:559386-563480 GCA_020348925.1 Gemmatimonadota bacterium
CCTTCAAAGAGAGGAAAGCTCACATTGAGTCCCACGCTCCAATCCGTATCGTCTCTCTCTGGCAATGAGGGGATCAGGCTCAACCCGCTCTCCGAGCCGACTCCACTTCGAGAAAAAATATGATCGACTTCACCCTGGAGAGCAACAGTCGGAGCCCAAAAGCTGTTTGTGGCGGAACTCACAACACGCTGCTGAGCAGCAATGGCCGCATCCAGTGACAGGAGCTCAGGGGAATTGAGAAAACCCTCCTCAACAGCGAAGGCCCGGAACACCCGAAAGGACTGGGGGTCTCCCAAATATCGGATTAATCGCTCTTCGGCCGATAGTAAACCCGGTGCTTCAAAATCCGCCTCTTTAGTCCGGAAGGCCTCTTCGGCTGGACGGTGGAGCAGTCTATTCAAATCTATTTCTGTTAGGTTGCGCTGCGAATTGGACTCGATGACCTTTTTTCTGTTCGTAGCAATCTCGCTCTCCCATCGATAGACTTCGGCAGGCCCTGCGCTGCCAACCATCTCTCGAACCCTGGCCAACTCCAGATGAGAACGCGTCTGTTTTAAATTCTCCTTCTGGATTTGCTCAATAGTCTTCGCTTTCAAAACATTTAAATAGGCAGTAGCCGCCGACTGGATGATGTCGAGACGAAGTTGCTCCAGTTGCTGCTCTCTGGTTCTCTGCAGATTTTTTTGAATCGATACATTGGCCCAGGCCGACTCCGAGAAAATGACTTGAGTCGCTGTGACAGATCCTGAAAGCGTCCGCTCGGCCTGCTGCCCGAAACTCGCTTCAGCTCTATCTTTGTCAATAACCAATCCTAATCCTGACACATCCACCTGGGGTAGAAGATTAGCCCAGGCACTCTTCACTTCTTGTTCTCCTGCAGCCACAACGTGTTTCTGGACCGCGAGATCGAGGTTCGCAGCAATAGCCTCCTGAACTGCTTTGTACATGTCCAGCTCTCGTTCGATTTCCACCCTCTCCTCCTTGATGACATCCGCTTCTGTTAAAACAGCCCATGGAGGGTCAACGCCGATGGCGCGAGATGTCGCTCTATTGATCGTCAGTCTCGATCGTGGGGCAAAGGACACAGGAATAGAACCCGGCTCTTCACCGAGAAGTATTCTTTGGGTGTTGAGGGCGACCCTGCGGGCAATCTTGGGAAGTATCTCGGATTTGAGACCGGCCATAATACCCCGCTCAACCTCACTTCTGCCCAGGAAGGAAAAACTCGGAAGCTTCCGTTCGATCAAACCTGCGACCAATTTGTCAAACTCTCTTGAAGGGAGATGAGTCATTGGAATAACATAAACGGCTTCAGCGTCTTGAGGTATACTCGAAAGCGCCTGATCAACAGTCTTATCGACAGAGACAGTTTCGTATTCCAGGCTCAATGCTTCCATAACACGAGGAACATTCTTACGCGGCGCTTCTATGGCCTCATAGTACGGCCGGCTGATGAGTATGACCAACTTTCTGAAAGGAACAATCTCCAAGAACGCTTCAATGTCTGTCTTGATCGTTGACGGTAAGGATACGTAGTTAAGATTCGTGATCCCACTCGCCCCATCCTTGAGAAGGATATCCTGAAGTTCGCGGTCGATAACAAATGGCGCGATGACCGGTTTTGGTAATTCCCCGCGACGACAGACGTCATCGGAAGCGATGACTCCCAGAGCAAGGATCAGGTCAACTTCAGAATCGGTGAGCAATCTTTCAATAGCCTCTTGCACGCCCGCGGCTGTCCAGTCCGCCTCGAGCCGTTTTTCGCCTGGAAATCTGACATCGAATTCCCGGCGTGTCAGTTCGAGAATCTCCCTCTGGAAAAGCGTCCTGATCTCATCGTTCCGTTCCCACGGTCCGTCGATAACTACACCAATATTCACAACGGGCAAGTCCGCCAGGGTTTGCGTGTAAGGTAAAAGAACGGAACTCAACATTAAAAAGAATTTAAGTACATTTCGTCTATTCGTCATGATCATCCCTCCCGATCCTTTAGGAAAACGTCCAACGCGTCAAAATGGATTATTTTCAACAGGATTCTCGTAAGACCTACAAGTATACCGGCAAAAAGTGGGCAGCATCAGAGGACAATGCAAATACTGTAATTTTTCAAAAACAGATAGTTAAATTAGCAATCCTGTGCCCGCTTTGTCAAGGTCTTTTTCAGGAAAACTCTGTAAAAAAGACTTGACTCAGAAATATTGGATCTTACATTATTATGAGCATATGCTCAAAAACCTGAAACGCGAACGAAGGAGCTCTTCTCCTATGCCGAGACCGAGACGATGTCGTTGGGTTGGTTCGGAACCGAATTCGAGGTACTTCAAACCGAGGGGGATACCCCTGACACAATTGGAGGAGACGGTTCTGACCGTCGATGAGATGGAAGCGATTCGCCTGGCTGACCTGGAGGGGCTCTATCAGGAGGTGGCGGCAAAACGTATGAATGTATCACGTCAGACCTTCGGAAGGATCATCTCTTCGGCCCGGAGAAAGATGGCCGATGCGATCATTCATGCCAAAGCCATCAAAATTGAAGGGGGCAACTACGTAATGGCCCAGCGGACATTTCGATGTTCCGACTGCGAGCACACCTGGAAGATGCCCCATGGCACGGATCGACCCAGCGCATGCCCCACCTGTGACAGTGTAAACATCCACCGTCCTGAAAAAGAGAGAGAACATGCGCGGAGAGGAGGGCCTGGGAGAGAATCCTGCGGTTCGTGAGGACTTGGAGATTTCAAAAAGGAGGTGACTATGGACTGTGCCCGTTGCGGAAACAAGGAGTGTTATCGAGGGAAAGACTGCACCGACGTCACTCAAAAGGTTTTGATCCTCTACAAAGAGAATCCACACCATCTGAAGATGGCCAGTGTATCGGCCGAACTTGAGGGCAACTACTATATGCAATTGACGCGATTGGAGGAATTGATTTCCTTCTGCCGCCTGATGGATTTCAAACAACTCGGCATCGCCTTCTGCGTTGGGCTCTCGGAGGAAGTTGAAAAACTGCATAAAATACTGACGAAGCATTTCAAAGTCTCATCGGTATTTTGTAAGATATGCGGGATTGAAAAGGACTACTTCGACCTTACGAAAATCGAAAAGGATAGGATCGAGGTGATGTGCAATCCCAGCGGGCAGGTAACGATTTTGAACAACGAGGGAACGGACCTCAACATCATCTTCGGTCTGTGCATCGGGCATGATATTCTCTTTACGAAACAATCACAGGCTCCGGTAACGACTCTGGTGGTGAAAGACCGGGTTTTGGCCCATAATCCAATCGGTGCGATCTATTCGGGCTATTACAGGAAGAAGAAATTCAATGAAAAGTAAATGAACCATGATTACAATAAATATACCCGGAAGAGAACCGTACCGCATACATCATCTCGTTCTTGACGTGAACGGTACGATCGCCTGTGACGGACGATTGATCATGGGGGTTGCGGATCGCCTCCGTCGACTTTCACATCAGGTGAAAATTCATTTGCTCACCGCGGATACTCACGGCAAGCAGGAGGACATCGACAAAGAATTAGGCGTAACAGCGCACCGCATCCGGCTAAAAAATGAAGCGGAGGAGAAGGCGCAGTACATTATGCAACTCGGAGCTGAGTCTGTTGCGGCTATGGGCAATGGTTCCAATGACGCTGAACTTTTGGCTCAAGCGGAGTTGGGTCTGGCTGTCCTTGGTCCCGAAGGAGCTTCTCCGGAAGCGTTAAACGCAGCGGTTGTGATTGTCACCAACAGTGTAGGTCGTCAAAGCAAGTCGGAAGTTTAATACCACATATTAAGAGACGCTTTCAGCAAAATCAAGCGATTTCTTAGTTCTTCGAATCACCCCCTTTCCTAAATTCTCAAATCGTCTCAGTTTCAGCGTTTTCTCCTTGATGTAATCCCGCATCCTCAGGATCTTCTGTTCCCTCCAATGATACACATCGGCAGGCGTGAGATTGTCCAATGACTCATGATAACGGTGGTTGTTGTAATACTCCACATACTCTCCGATGGCGAGTTTCAGATCACCTGGAAAGTAGTAATTATCGAGGGTCACCACATTCTTCATCGACCGGTGATACCGTTCGATCTTC
>CP070758.1:563580-576368 GCA_020348925.1 Gemmatimonadota bacterium
ATTCTTTTAACATTATGAACAGTAATTTGCTTTGTTGGTTCTGGAAGTGGTAAAAAGCGACGGTAGACATTTGAACGTCTATAAATAGAGTCTGGTTTATTTGGTTTTCCTTTTCTGACAAAGAGCAAACCGTATTTTACCAGCCAAGTGTTGGCTCTATCAATTTTATGATGATAAATAGGGTCCTTTAATCCGAGGCGTTCTGCGACATATATACCCGAATTTCTTAAATCGATTTGAACCTCACAATTTTGATGTCGCTCAAATTCCTTTATTATCTCATAATGTGTCATGTAGGTCGTCAAAGCAAGTCGGAAGTTTGATACCACATATTAAGAGACGCTTTCAGCAAAATCAAGCGATTTCTTAGTTCTTCCAATCACCCCCTTTCCTAAATTCTCAAATCGTCTCAGTTTCAGCGTTTTCTCCTTGATGTAATCCCGCATCCTCAGGATCTTCTGTCCCCTCCCATGATACACATCGGCAGGCGTGAGATTGTCCAATGACTCATGATAACGGTGGTTGTTGTAATACTCCACAAACTCACCGATGGCCAGTTTCAGATCACCAGGAAAGTAGTAATTATCGAGGGTCACCACATTCTTCATCGACCGGTGATACCGTTCGATCTTCCCCTGGGTCTGGGGATGATACGGTGCACTCCGGATATGAGCCATCTCCTTTTTGCCCAGATATTCCTGCATCTGTTTCGATATATAGCATGGCCCGTTGTCTGACAAAAGCCTTGGTCTGTGTCGAACCTGGACTTCGCTCACACCGGTCTTCTCCAGGGCCAGATCAAGCGTCTGCTCCACATCATCGGTTGACATGGTCGGTGTCAGTCTCCAGGACAAAATGTAACGGGAATAGTCATCCATGACCGTACACAGGTAATACCAGCCCCAGTGGATGATCTTGAAGTAGGAGAAATCCGTCTGCCACAGCTCATTGACCTTTTTTGTCGGTTGATGGAACTTGTCACTGGCAGACACGACGATGTAGGCAGGACTGGTGATCAGATCATATGCCTTCAAGATCCTGTACACACTCGATTCCGATATGAAGTATTCCTGGGTATCGGTAATATGCCATGCCAGCTCCCGGGGGGATTTTTCCGGATATTCCAAAGCGATATCGACGATCTGCTCCCGAATAGGGTCAGGTATCCTATTCCAGAACCGCCTGGGGGTCGGCTTCCGGTCGGCCAGTCCATCATAGCCGTTCTCGTTATACCGCCGATACCAGTCATAAAAGGTGCTGCGACAGACATCAAGCTCTTTAAGGGTCTGTTTCACTGGTAGAGGCGACTCTTCTACCAATCTGATGATCTCCATCTTCTCTGCCTGGCTGTACCGCATATACCGCCCAACCTTTATTCCATGCCTTTCAGACTTTTTTTAAACACTCGGTTCTTCAGAGCCAGTTCAGCCACTAACTGTTTGAGCTGTTCGTTCTCCTTGCGATAGGCTTCCACTTCACTGCTAGTCGCCTCACGCTCAGTATCACCCAACAGCCGTTTCTTCCCAGCTTCAAGGAACTCTTTACTCCAGCGATAATAAAGATTGGGGTTGATTCCTTCTCTGCGGCAGAGCGATTTGATACTCTCCTCTCCTCGCAGCCCTTCTAAAACGATCCCTATCTTCTCTTCAGCACTAAACTTTCTTCTCGTCCTTCGTTTAATCTCTCGTACGACAGATTCTGGTGTGGTCTTCTGTTCCATTTCTGACTCCTTTCGGAAGAGTCAAGGTAACAAAATCCATCTCTTAATTCAAACACCAAATCTGTCCGAAATGTTCTGACGGCTCACAATGGCGAAGAAAATGGGAATTTCTCTGAATCTCTTGGTAAATAGTCTCATATCTCAAAATTTAACTGCAGAGGAGATTGATTACGACTTCACAAAACGGTTTGACATGATAGAATCAAAGCTTAGTAAAACTCATGTCAGACGGTAAAGATAATTATCGTTCCTCGCCTAATTCTGTTCATGCTCAACCTAGCAGGTCATCCACAATTTATCCTAAAAGATTACTTGACTTATAGATTTCTCTCTTTTACATTCGTATGCACGAAAGCATGTATGCATGAATTTGGAAATGCATGAATGTGGATGTGTGTAAGTGTGTGAAGGATTGAATTCATGATTGATGAAATTTCGCGAAGACCTGTCGAGGATGAGACGGATAGAAACCTCGTCAGGATCAGCAAATTCCTTAGCCTTGTGCTGCGGCACAAGCCGGAGACGATCGGACTGGAACTGGATGAGCAGGGATGGGCACGGGTTGATGAACTTCTATCCAAAGCCAATATGGCGGATTTACCCATGGATAGGGTATTGTTACGCCAGGTGGTCGAAGGCAGCGACAAGAAACGGTTCGCGTTCAGTGCGGATGGTGAAAAGATTCGAGCCAACTATGGCCACTCGATCGCAATCGATCTTGGTCGTGAATCAGCCGAACCACCGGAATTCCTTTTTCACGGGACAGCTATACGTTTCATAGTATCTATAAAGATGAAAGGAATCATTCCACAAGAGCGAACACATGTGCATTTATCGCCGGATGAGGAGTCGGCGATGGAAGTGGGGCGCCGTCACGGCAGTCCTGTTGTTCTGACTATCAAAGCGCGTCGCATGTATGAAGACGGATTCAAATTCTACCCGTCGGCCAGTGGTATCTGGCTGACGGAAAAAGTACCCTCCGAGTATATCATATTTCCGGCCGATACAGATTATTCAATGTTTTAAGAATCTCCATTTGTTGATCGTCGCAAGAATATGTGGATATGTTCTCTATTTGTTTTTGACTGTCCGCCAAATTCTATATGGTGAGTTAACAGAGAGACCAGATAGTGGAGATATAAGGTTAGGATTAATATTCTCTTCGCATGATTGAAGTCATAAACTGAATTCATCTTCTTTTTCTTTGCTGGCCAAAGAAAAAGAAGCAAAAAGAAAGGCCAGCCCAAATCCTTCGCCGAGACTGCAAAGGCTCACTTTACTGTTTTTTCCAAACTCATCCCCGCTATCGCGGGGATTCATACACGGAAAAAAAGACCGCTTCGTTCGCCTGTCGGTCTAACGGCTCAGGCTTAAGGGCACTAAAGAGCCAAGACAACATAATTCTCAGGAATTGATCCCGTTTTTGATAACTCAATACTGTAAAAATCCCCTTGACGAAGCGGTGTGCACGTTGTACTTTAAGCGGAACTGCTCGACGGAGTTTCGCCGTCGCGATTAATGAAATTGGAATAGGGGCGAGTGTCCTCACGAGCCGAGTAACTCTTTGACTTTTTAACTTTTTCACCTTCATCGGAGTCCGGGAAAGTGTAGTTGTTGAAATATCTGTGAAGATTGAGTAAGAAATGATAAACGAAAGGAGCGACCATGGGCACGGATAACATCATTTTCTTGGAAGTCATCGAATGGTTTGACAAGACGGGACAGGAGCTGGTGCATCGGATTCCTGAAAAAGGCTCGGGCGAGATCAAATTCGGGGCACAGTTGATCGTCCGGGACAACCAGGCGGCGGTCATGTTTTACAAGGGCAAAGCCCTGGACGCTTTCGGGCCCGGCCGACATACTTTGAAAACGGGTAATATCCCCATCCTTACCAAGATCCTGGTCATCCCCTGGGGAATGACGAGCCCCCTTCGCGCCGAGGTCTACATGGTCAATATGAAGGTCTTTCCCAACCTCAAGTGGGGCACGCGGGAGCCGGTGGCCTTCAAGGATTCGGAGCTGGGGCTGGTCCGACTGCGGGCCCACGGTGTGTTCAACCTTCAGGTGGTCCAGCCGGTGCTCTTCATCAACAGCCTCGTGGGTACCATGGGTATATTCACGACAGAGGAGGTCGAAGAATATCTTAAGCGCGTCATTGTGTCACGGTTTAACGATCACCTGGGTGAAGAACTGGATAACCTTTTCGATCTGCCCGGCAGGTATGAAGAATTGTCCGAAGGCTTGCAAAAACGCTTGCAGGAAGATTTTGGCCGTTTCGGTCTGAGCCTCGAACATCTCTATATCACGTCAATAACACCACCGCCTGACGTCCAGAAGGCCATCGACGACAAGAGCCGCCTCAGTGTGATTCAAGATCTGGACAAATTGGTCAAGATGAAAGCGGCCATGGCCATGGAAAAAGCCTCCGAATCAACGGGTGAAGCCGGCGCAGGATTCGGCATGGGGATGGGTTTTATGATGCCGGCCATGTTTGCCAGCGCAATGAGACCCGAGACCGAAACAAAATCGGCCGCGGCGAAAGAGAAAGTTCAATGCCCGGACTGTAAGAATGCGATTCCCGAGGATGCGAAATTCTGTCCCCACTGCGGGCATCAGCAGGTCGTCTTCGGCCAGTGCACCAACTGCGGGAAAAACCTGCCACCGAACGCGAAGTTCTGCCCCAGGTGCGGGCGTCAGGTGGACGAGAAACCCACGCTCAAAATATGTCCCCAGTGTAAAACTGAGAACCTGCCCGGGGCCGCCTTTTGCAATCAGTGCGGGGAAAAGTTAGGGTAAAATGCATTTCACTGTCCAGCAGGAGTGTCCCCAGTGCGGCGGCCGCATTGAGCTTGAGGAGACCGACCACCTCATTCACTGCCCTTTTTGCCGTGTAAAGAATTTCCTCTTTGCCAAGGATTATCCGCGCTACATTCTCCCAGCGAAATCTCCAAAAAAAGAGATGATATATGCGCCGTATATGCGTTTCAAGGGTGTGGCCTTTTTCTGTTCCGGAACGTCCGTCCATCACCGGATCGTGGATGTGACCCTTCAGGGAACGAAATTGAAACAACTACCCCTATCCCTGGGACTGAGGCCTCAAACACTGAAGATGGAATTTGTCTCTCCAAAGGTGACGGGCTCTTTTTTAAAGAACGCCATTGGTGTCAGCGATGTCTTCGCAAACGTGGGGAGCCGAAGATCCGTTTCCGGGGAAGAAAAACTGTTGCATCGAGCCTATGTCGGAGAGACACTGAGTTGTATCTATTCCCCTCTTTATGTCGAGAAGAATCAAGTCGTTGATGCTGTGACCAATAAACCCCTGACTGAACTTCCACATGGCGACGATGTTTTTGCTCAATTTACGGACACACATCCTGAGTGGCGGATTACGTTCATGTCCACTCTGTGTCCCAACTGCGGCTGGGATTTGGTGGGCGAACGGGACAGTGTGGTCTTGATCTGCAGGAACTGCAGTACAGTCTGGGAGGCGTCCGAAGGTAAGTTCATGGAGGTACAGTACAGCGTTGTTCCAGGCAAGAATGAGAGGACGGTGTATGTGCCCTTCTGGAGAATAACCGCCGAAGAGAACACCCTGCCGGTACATTCTTACGCTGATTTTATTCGAGTAACCGGGCAGCCAATGATGGTGCGGCAGGAGTGGGAGGCTCGGGAGATGTTCTTCTGCGTACCGGCCTTCAAGATCCGGCCCGGCGTTTTTCTGCGACTGGCGGTTCAGGCGACGTTTACTCAGCAGGATTTTGAAACTGATGGGGAGGGGCTTTCTGAAAACGTGTATCCGATCACGCTCCCACTAGCGGAAGCAGTTCAAGCCCTGAAAATTACTTTAGCGCGATCAACCGTGCATGAGAAAAAAGTCTTTCCGCTGCTTCCTCAGGTGAATTTTCGTGTCAAAGGTACAAATCTCGTTTTTCTCCCTTTCAGGGATAATGGAAATGAACTCATCCAGGAGCAGAAAGGATTCAGTATTCTTAAAAATGCATTGAAGGCAGGGCGGAATTTGTGATTTAAGAGTTGTCCTTAAGGCACAGGTGGTTGCTGCGAAATAGATTCTTCGACTCCGCTCCGCTTCGCTCAGAATGACAAAGAGTTTTATGTCGACCCTCGCGACAATGTGAGGCAGGCACGGCTCAACGGCTGGCATGAAATCTAAAAAGAGAAAAATCCACCCTAACTCTCTTTTTCACAAGGAGGGGATAAAGACATCTTATGGAAGGTGGGATTGAGGGTATAGTAAAATCCTGTAAGATAAAATTTGTCGTATAGGAAGTTTCTATGGAAGCTCTTTGGACAGAACGGAGCAGGGATATATATCCCTGCAATACTATTCGCCCGTCATACATATACTTGGCGATCAAGGAAAGGACGTAACCGTTCACCGAAACGGGCTTCGTTACCGTAACCGAATGACGTAACTTGTCAATACGGAGGGGAAATGTCAGAAGAGAAAAGCTATCACATGACTCCGGAGGCGTTTCGGCGATACGGTCGGGCGGTGGTGGACTGGATTGCTGATTATTACGACCGAATCGAGTCGTTGCCGGTCTTATCCCGGCTGAAGCCGGGTCAAGTTCGAGCCGCACTTCCGTCGGGCCCTCCTGTCAAGGGAGAATCTTTCGAAAAGATTCTCAAGGATATTGATGAGGTGATTCTCCCGGGAGTGACCCACTGGCAGTCGCCAAATTTCTTCGCTTATTTTCCTGCCAATGCCTCGGGGCCGTCAATTCTCGGGGATCTGCTCTCCAGTGGTTTCGGTGTTCAGGGGATGCTGTGGACGACGAGCCCGGCCTGCACGGAGCTGGAAACCCACGTGCTCGACTGGCTGGTGGATATGTTAGGCTTGCCAGCGAAGTTTAAATCCTCTGAAACCGGTGGTGGTGTTCTTCAGGATACAGCCTCCAGCGCTTCCCTGTGCGCCCTTCTGGCGGCCCGCGAGCGGGCAACGGGCTATCAATGCAATGAAAAAGGGTGTGTCGAGCGGCTTATCGCGTACGCCTCCAACCAGGCCCATTCTTCTATCGAGAAAGGGGTTAAAATAGCAGGCATTGGACGCAAGAACCTCCGACTCATTGACGTGGATGATGGCTTTGCCATGCGTCCTGATGCCCTGGCTCAGCAGATTCGACAGGACCGAGAAGCTGGACGGACGCCCTTCTTCGTCTGCGCTACTGTGGGAACGACATCGTCGAACGCCATCGATCCGTTGCCGGCAATTGGTGAAATCTGCCGAAAAGAGGGACTGTGGCTCCATGTGGATGCGGCCATGTCCGGAACGGCGGCCGTGTGCCCCGAGTTTCGCCACATCCACGAAGGAATGGAGTTGGCCAACAGCTACTGCTTCAATCCCCACAAATGGATGTTCACCAATTTCGACTGCGACTGTTTCTACGTGGCCGACCGGAAAGTTTTAATACAGACGTTGAGTGTACTGCCTGAGTATTTGCGGAATAAAGCCACGGAATCCGGTGCCGTCATCGACTACCGGGACTGGCACATCCCCCTGGGCCGGCGCTTTCGAGCCTTGAAGCTGTGGTTCGTCATCCGCCACTACGGTGTTGAGGGTTTGCAGTATCATGTGAGGCGACACGTGGAACTGGCCCAGGAATTCGCATCGTGGGTCGAAGAGAGCGATCACTTCGAGCTGGCGACAAAGCCCCCTTTGAACCTGGTGTGCTTCCGACATCAGGGGGGAGATGAGTTCAACAAGCGGTTGATGGACCGATTGAACAGAAGCGGTGACCTCTATCTCACCCACACGACTTTGAGTAACCGGTTCACACTTCGGTTCTGTGTGGGACAGACGAATACCGAAGCTCGTCATGTGGCTCAGGCCTGGAGGCGTATTCGGGAAGCAGCAGCAAAGTTGGAGTCCGAGTAAAAAACGATGCCATGACATTGAGTACCGAAATAAAATAAGAATATGTAGATACCTCTTTGAGGTTTGTTGTAGAGATGTCACACATTCACGAGTTGAATATATGGTGTGAGGCTTTGAAAGAGCATAGATATAACATTTGTTAACTTCGTGTTTCAAACGGAACACGTAATGAATACTTCTTTTTCTTTGCTGGCCAAGAATAAATTTGCTCACAATGAAAAAGAAAGGGGTACCATATCCGTTTGTCATTTTTCATTTTCTTTGCTTGTCCAAAGAAAATGAAGTAAAAGAAATGACAGCCCAATAAACCTTCGCCGGGATCGTCGGCGGTTCGCTTCGCTGTTTTTCCGAAACTCGTCCTCCCTGCGGTCGGACTCAGACAGCCGGAAAAACATCCGCTTCGCTCACTGGTCGATCTAACAGCTCAGGTTTCAGGGCATTGATGAGCCAATGTGTTCCGACAGCATACCTTCTCATTCTTGTGAGAACCTGAAAATAAAGGTGCGGTTGTTCAATGGAAATGAATAGGAAAACTGCTGCTTCAATAAGGGCCGGGATTGGCCTGCAAAACGAGCGGTCTCTCCACGCTGCCATCAAAGAATGGTACTCACGTCCAGACGATCGTTTCGAAGTTATGGTTGACAATTATGTCGTCGATATCGTGCGAGACGATGTGCTCATTGAAATTCAGACGAAGAATCTTTCGGCCATTCATCGAAAACTGAGAGCGTTGATTCAGAATCATCCTGTCCGTTTGGTTTATCCGATACCGGAGGAGAAGTGGATCGTCCGGGTTTCAAAATCCGGCGAAAAGATATTGAGCAGTCGAAAATCTCCTAAGAGGGGAAAATTGTCTGAGATCTTTGAAGAAGTCGTGTATATCCCCGGTCTTTTAAAGGAAGATCATTTCACCCTTGAAGTCCTGATGATTCAGGAGGAAGAGGTACGATGTGATGATGGCAAAGGGAGCTGGTGGAGAAAGGGTGTGAGCATAGTCGACAGACGATTAATTGATGTTGTGGAACAAATCCGGTTCAGCGACACGAAAGATTTTGGACGGTTTTTACCGAGAACGTTAGCTGTGCCCTTTACGAATAAAATGCTTGCTGAGGAGAGGGGTGAATCGGTCTCTCTGGCCCAGAAGATGACGTATTGTCTCAAGAAAATGGGATTGTTGAAAGAGGTAGGGAAGAAGGGCAATGAGTTATTGTTTGAGATAGTAAGATGAGATGAAACGATTCGCAGGGGGGGTACCATTTCCATCATATGAGAAAATTAAAAGGTTCATCTTCTTTTTCTTTACTGGCCAAAGAAAAAGTGTATTCGCTTTGCTCAACACTTCCAAGGGGCTCTCGCCCCTATGGCGGATTTCAGTGTTCAACCAGCTCACATCGATATTCTGTTACCCCTCGGAGGAAAGCACATTCTTTCCTCCGAACCACCTGATGTACATCTTGAAAATTTACACAATTTCCAAGATGCATAAGAATCAAAAAGAAAGACCAGCCCAAAGCCTTCGCCGAGACCGTCAACGGCTCACGGCACTGTTTTTTCAAAACTCATCCCGCTTTCGCGGGATTCAGACACGGAAAAAACGAAAGCCTGTCCTGAGCAGTTCGACTTCGCTCACTATAAACTTTGTCGAAGGGCTCCGTTCGCCTGTCGGTCTAACGGCTCAGGCTTCAGGGCATTGAAGAGTCGATGCATTATCATAGTACAATTTCTTATGGTTCTTGATTATGAAAGTTATACCATCATGTCTGACATTCCTTAAGTTGATTTATTTAATCTGATTAATTCATGAAGTACTATGCAGACGAATGCACAGCTCTTGCGAAACCGGTGCTGCATGCAGATTTATCCACTCCACAAGGCCATACTGGCCTTGTTCCGGTCGAAATGACAGAAGGTGTCATTCTGAGCGGAGCGAAGCGAAGCCGAAGAATCTGAATGGTAACTGCTTGCATATTACGTGTATGGCATACAACGATATGTTTGTGATTAATTCAGATTAATAACCAATACATTCTTGTGAGAACTCAAAGATGTCTTCCATCTGAAAGGATAAGGAAATACGATGTCCGCAAAACTATGTCCGAAAATTATTCTTGAGGGAACCCGGCTCACACTGAAAACGGACATTGCCTTTGCCCTGAACGAACATCCGCGTATTGTCGGTCCTCGGAAGTACAGATATCACTCGCCGTTGATCTCGGCGGAATGGTGTGCCTTCACCAACGTTCCCTGGGGACGGGGGCTCATCAATTTCGAGCCGCAGGAGGAGGATCGGGCCATGGAGACATACAAAACGTGGGCTCGATTGTTCGAGTTGTTGTGTTATTATTCCTGGATCATTGACCGTTTTCATATATCGACCCGGGCGTACCAGTTGCAGACGTACGATACAGATTACGATTTCGGCTGGCTGGAGGAGCGACTGGCTGCCCTCGGTTTCCACCTCGTCTTCTGCACACGGACGCCGGAGTCCTTTGAAGCGGCCCGCGGGGAGAGAATAAAGATATCCGGGAAACCGGATCAGTACGATAATCTGGATGTCTTCATTCGTGAGCAGGAGCTCATGCGCCGTCTGATCGGTGAGTCCGTTTTACCCACGCTGGAGCTGGACATGTCCGATAGCAATGTGGGATCCGCAGTGGAGAGGATCGCCGACTGGCTGAGGGAGACCGGCGGTGCATGGGCAAAAGAGTGATCGGAGCATTCAGTGTAACGAGAAAAATATCTTGAACACATTCGATACAGCCTAACCTTAAAAGTTTTGAGATTTTTACAGACACAACGTCTTTCCATTCGTTCCGAAATCCCCCCAATTTACTCTATTTTTAAATTCTCCAATTAAGTTGACGATATTCTTGATCCATCGACTCTCCACATGACAGCAAGTATCAATGAGAGTATGAAACTGTTGACTTGCAAAGCCGTCATTTTAATCCCCGGAACAAGCCAAGGGCGGGATTCGGGGAGATATGGCCTTCATCCCTACAGATTCCTCGATTCGGCGGAGCCTGTGCCAGGCTAAATACGTCACGTTAAGGTGTTCGCCATGCCAGATTCTTCGACTACGCTTCGCTTCGCTCAGAATGACAAACATGGCTTTTCTGGTGAGTGTTCAATACGAAGGAATGAAAAACGACGTTCAACTTATTTTTTATTAATAACTTGCTGGAATTTCAGGCTTTTATTTTATCAACCATTTTGGAGAAGAGCCTTAAATTTTTTGAAAATTTGAAAAATCTTCCTTTTTTGTGAAAACCTTTTCAAAAAAGCCTGCGTCTAAATGACAAATACATGGGAGTGGGGCTATCTGAATTCATTTTACCATAATAAGGGGGAGCGGAAATGAAGAGATTGTTTTTGTCTGTAGTGGTATTCGCTGTGGCATTGAACGTATGCTATGGAGACTCCGTAGATTCCCTTTCGATGAAGGACATCGAGGTTCAGGCTATTCGTTTGTCCGAGGAAGTCATTGTCGATGGGGTTCTGTCGGAATCCGTGTGGCACAATGGATACTGTATTACTGAATTTACGCAACGGGAGCCCGATGAGTGGGCTGAAGCCACGGAGAAGACGGAAGTGCGAATTGCTTATGACGACGACGCTCTGTATGTGGGGGCCAGAATGTACGATTCCGCGCCGGACTCCATTATTGCCCGGCTTGGCCGCCGTGACCAATGGCCCAGCGCCGACTTTTTTCGGTTCTATATCGATCCCTACTACGATCGGCGCAGCGGTTTTTATTTCGGATTGAATGCCGCCGGAACCTGCGACGACGGGATTTTGTACAACGACGAGTGGAGCGACGATTCGTGGGACGGTGTGTGGGAGGGGAAAGTCAATATTGACGAATTGGGCTGGACGGCGGAGATGCGGATACCCTATTCACAGCTCCGTTTCCAGAAGAAGGACACCTATGTCTGGGGGATCAACTTCAGGCGATGCATTGAAAGGAAACATGAACATGCTTACGTCGTCTTTGTGCCGACGGACGGCAGCGGATTCGTCTCCCGCTTTGTCGATTTGGTCGGCATCGATAATATTAATCCGGCCCGTCAAATGGAGATATTACCTTACAGCCGGCTGAAGGCCGAGTATGTCCCAGCTGATCCGGACGATCCTTTCAATGACGGCTCGAGATATCCACCTGATGTCGGGGCCGATTTTAAGATAGGTCTTGGGAACAATCTGACCTTGGATGCCACAATCAATCCCGATTTCGGGCAGGTTGAGGTCGATCCGGCGGTCATCAATCTGGGTGATGTGGAGACCTTTTACAGCGAGAAGCGACCTTTCTTCATCGAAGGCTCTTCGATCTTCGAATTCGGATACGGTGGCTCCCGCAACTTTTGGAGTTTCAACTGGAGCGGTCCGGAGTTCTTCTACAGCAGACGCATTGGCCGGCGTCCTCAGGGAAGTCTTCCCGATCATGATTGGGTTCAGGTTCCGGAAGGAACCCAGATCCTCGGGGCAACCAAATTGAGCGGAAAGATCGGAAATAACTGGAACGTGGGGACGCTCCTCGCTCTCACAGCCCGTGAGAATGCGAAACTCGATACATCCGGCCATACATTTCGGACGGAAGTGGAGCCGCTCACCTATTACGGAGTGGCTCGTGCCCAGAAAGAGATGAACGAGGGGAAGCAGGGGTTGGGCTTCATCTCCACGCTCTCCAAACGTATGTTTGAGGATGCTCGGCTGAAGGACGATTTCAACGGAGCTGCCGGGACTTTTGGCATCGACGGCTGGACGTTTCTGGACGCCGAGAAGATGTGGGTTATCACCGGTTGGGCCGGTATGACGCACGTAAGTGGGAGTATGCAGCGGATGCTGTCCCTTCAGGAAAGCTCCCGGCATTATTTCCAGAGACCGGACGCTTCCCACGTGAACCTGGACAGCTCGGCGACGTCGATGACCGGCTATGCCGGCCGTATTCTCGTCAATAAGCAAAAGGGGAACATCATTTTTAACAGTGCTCTCGGGGTGATCGATCCCAAATTTGACTTGAACGACATGGGCTTCATGTGGCGCACGGATGTGATCAACGGTCATCTCGGCGGCGGCTACAAGTGGACCAAGCCCGGAAAATATACCCGGTACGTTTCGCTGATCGGCGCCGTGTTCCAAAACTACGACTACGGTTGGAACAATACCTGGCGG
>CP070758.1:576468-580145 GCA_020348925.1 Gemmatimonadota bacterium
CGACAGATACGACCGCAGTGACTTCAGCACCTCCATGGCCTCAGGCGTCAGCTCTGCCTTGCAGGCCCCGGGCGCACAACTGCCGGTGCCCAGGATGACGTTGACGATGCCCAGGGCATCGAGCACGTCGATACCACCATCACCGTTGCAGTCGCCGCGGCACTCGGCATCACCTGTCAGAGGAGTGATACCCAGGATGTGGTTGACCACAGCCAGCACGTCGAGCACGTCGGTGCCACCGTCGCCGTTGGCGTCCCCTCTCGTCCCCTCGCACGTGCCGCCGCACAAGCCCGGCCAACTGATGGTAGCCCGAATGATGGCGTCGCAGTCCTGGTTTCCTTCCGCCGTAATATGTTTCCATTCATCTTTCTCGAACTCGAAGGAATTCGAGGGTGGATCCGGATCGACGGCATAGGACAGCCGGATGGGATAATCCGTATCCTGGGTGATAACCTCGGCCCAGGTCCAGAAGACACCGCTCATGCACCTCAATTCCTCGTACCCCGAAAGATCAAGACCGTACCAGTCTTCTCCGTTCCAGGCATTCTCGATTTCGGGGAGCGCATCCTCAGGCACGTGCATCTCGATGGGATCAATGAGGTCCGGACCCGGCGTCGTATCCGTACCCGCAGCCATGACGTGAAGCCTGACCGTGCCTATCCCGCTGGGGAACTGGAACGCCGCTTCCACAAGATTGAAGGTGGGAATGTCGTCCGGCGGAACGAAGCGCATGGCCGGTCCCTCACCGATACCCCAGTTCCCGATCCAGCGGGTCCTGTAATGGTGATCCATCAAGATTCCCTGATTAGGGGGAGAGACGTACACCCAGGCCGACTGCAAACTGTCGTTGGGCGGCCAATCGTCCGGCAAAAACTGATAGGCCAGAACGCGATAGACGCCCTCCTCGGCCGGCGTCCAGTCGAAACTGAAGACCTGCTGCTGACCGGCAAGCAGAATGCCCTGAAAGGCCGTCGTCGGAGCAATGATCACCGTGTGGATCGAATCGCCGCCCATGACAGTCCAGGTCGTATCCTCCACTTGATAGAAGAAGAAGGCGTTGATGTCCTCCAGGCCAAAATTCCACAGCAAAAGATCAATCTGGGTCGTGTAATCCGCCGTATTCGGGAAGGGAATATCGATCCGCTGCACACCGGCGTCCTGGGCCGGCGCGCCTCGGGCTTCCAAAAGAAAATCATCGATGAACAGACCCGATCCGTTCCCACCGTCGTCATTTCCATCCGTCTGAGGAAAAATTCGTATCTTGATCGAATCTGACCCGGCGTATCTCGCCAGATCCAGGGTCCCATTGTAAATGGTATCCTCGTTCATCTGTGCCCAGAAGGGATTCCTCGGGTTCCCCTCCTCGGTGGTATCCGCGGCGAACTCATCGAACCGCATGTAGTCGGTGGTCATGTCCGTCCACAGGATCCCATCGGTCGTTATCTCGACGCCGTAGTTGTCGTCCAAAGTGTTGTCATCGTCACCGTCCGCATCCGGCATATCGCAATAGACCCAGAAGGTGATCCAGCCGAACATGCCGTTCAGTTTCAACCAGGGCGTCTCCAGATAATTTGATGAAATATCCGGAACATCGTCGGCGTCAATGTGAAAGCTGTGGGTGGGACTGTGAGCATTGGTCTCGGTGAGCGAATAATAGTCACCTCTGATCACATTGGAAGGGATCAAATTCTGCTGGTCGTCACCGTTGTCGAAGAATATATTCCCCAACCCCGGGTCATCAATGGAGAAATTGTCGATGAGAACCCCGTAAAAATCGGGTTGGTCCGCGGCGCCAGGACACTCGGTCCCGCCTGGCAGGAAGAACGTCGAAAAGCACCAGTCGCTCACGAAGGCCACTCTGAGAACGATTTCCTGACCGACATAATCGCTCAGGTCGAACTCCACATCGACCCAGCCGTGACTCGAATCGTTGAACACAGAGATACCACCGGGGTAGTAAATACCGTGAAACTCGTAGGCCCGGGACGTGTCCCACAGAGCGTTGTAGCCGCCGACAGGAATGAGAAAGTCATCGAAGCTCGCCCCGCCGTTGGTCGATACCCAGACATTCCACCCATCCCAGTCAATGGGGGGATCGGCAGATTCCGGATCCGACACCTCGATCGTCCAATTGGCCACCATGGTCAGGGTCGGGCTGGACGCTTCTCTGAGATCGACAACCGGCGTCTCCAAAACCTGAAACCACCAGTCACCATAACCGTACAACAGATTTTCGCCGTCATACCCGTAACCCGTCTCACCGCACCACCAGGCGTTCCCGTCGTAAAAACCTCCGATGATTGGCGGGACATCACTGGTCGTGTGCCATTTCGTCCCGATATCCGTGCCGTCAACGGATTGAAACCCCTGGGCGCCACTCTCAAAATCAAAGGAGTACAGCGTCTCTATCTGGGCAGGTTCAAGAGCCTCAGAGAGCGACCGCATCTGCTGCGGCGCACTCTGGGAAACTGCTGGCGGCTCCTTTCGCTTCATCTCACCGGCAAACCCCTGTTGAACGATAACCAACGCAAGCAGGATCGAAAGTATTCCGACAAAAGATTTCATTTTCATATTTCCAACCCTCCATTCTAAAGTTGACGCAGTGAATTTGGATTGGTAAGAAACTGTGTCCTCAGCCCTCGAAGAAATGAAACCGATCTCCGAGGCTCGAGGTTCTTGGCAATAAGTTACTATACAGGTTTCCTCACAATATGAACGCAGACATCACCTCCTTCCGTTCCTTCACACTCCTTTCGATGTGTTGAAACGAACATATTCCAAGCCCTTAACGGACTATAGTCAGACGATTTCCTTCACCTCCTTTCGTGTGCCGTTCCATGAAAATAATATTTTGTTCACCCCCTTGAAGAATACACCGGGAATCAAAGAAGAAGTGCAACCAAAAGCCGCCTTTGGAGCCGTATTGATGTTCATATTCAGGTCCGTTCAACCGCACATGGTATTCGCAAATTTTGTACCACAAGGAGAAGTCAGACATGAAAACTCATATTCTATTGAATAACAATGATTTACATTATTAAAGTGGATTCAGGGCAGAGGGAAAAAGATTGCATCGACGGCAACGGCTTGCACGAAGCGTGCCGGAATACTCAAAAAAAACCGCTGGGCTTCACCCGAAACCCAGCGGTTTGAAAATAACGTGATGTCGAAGAGGACCTTACTTCATCAGCACCATCCGCCGCGTGGCACTGTACTCACCGGCATCCAGCCGATAGAAGTAGACGCCACTGGCCACATCACTCGCATCCCACGTCACGCTGTAATGGCCCGGCTCAACAACTTTATCCACCAACGTCGCGAGCTCCTGACCCAGCACATTGTACACCTTCAGCGTCGTGCGCACATCCCCGGCCACCGAATACCCGATGCTCGTGACAGGGTTGAACGGGTTCGGATAGTTCTGAGCCAGACTGTACTCGAGCGGCATGCCAACCTCGCCCTTGACCAGGGCCATGAACCGGCCGTAGTCCTCGGCCGACAGATACGACCGCAGTGACTTCAGCACCTCCATGGCCTCAGGCGTCAGCTCAGCCTTGCAGGCCCCGGGCGCACAACTGCCGGTGCCCAGGATGACGTTGACGATGCCCAGGGCATCGAGCACGTCGATACCACCATCACCGTTGCAGTCGCCGCGGCACTCGGCATCACCTGTCAGA
>CP070758.1:580245-588418 GCA_020348925.1 Gemmatimonadota bacterium
GCGGATGCCACCGGCTATCAATTCTCTCTGGAGGAGGATGGCTATTGGATGAAGACCGACGACTTTGCCGAAAAACCACTTTTACCGACAGAGCTGGTGGCGAGAATCGAAAAACTCTTGGAAAAAACGAAGGAAGAGGGGGCATCGGAATAGGCCGGCATCAGCACGATCCAATAGTCCACATGGTGCTCACGACCTTTTAAATATTACGTATCAATACCATGAGTAACTCCATACCGACCCAATCAACGAAGGAAAAAGAACGCATCCTCGTCGTCGATGACGAACGCGGTATTCGCCAAGGCTGTCGTCGGATTCTCCAGAGCGAAGGGTTCGAGGTCGAGACGGCTGAGAACGGAAACGAGGGCCTGGCCAAAGCGAAAGAATCGCCCTACGACCTCATCCTCATCGATCTCATGATGCCGGGAATGGGAGGCCTGGAATTGCTGCATCACATCCGCGAGCTCGATCCGGAAATCATTGCCCTCGTCATTACAGGATACGCCACTGTGGAGACGGCAGTCGAAGCCATGAAACAGGGGGCGTACGATTATATACCGAAACCCTTCACCCCGGATCAGCTCATGGCTGTGCTGAACAGAGGGCTTGAAACGAGAAGACTCCGTTTCGAACGTCAGCAGCTCCTCGAAGAGCGAGACAGAAAACTCCTCGAAGTGGCCAATGAAAAATCTCAGACCCGGACAATTGTCGGGTGCATGGCCGATGGTGTGCTCGTTGTCAATAGGGAGGGCCAACTCGTCCTGTGGAACCCTGCCGCCCTGGCACAGCTCAATCTCAAGAACACAACCGAAACAGGCAAACCTCTCTCCCACTATATCCAAAACGATGATCTCCAAAAACTGATCGATTACGCCCTCTCCCCCGAGGGGTCCGGCTATACAATGATATCCCAGGAGATAGCCATCGGCCATGACGGAAAGAAAGTGCTCATGGCCGATGCGGCGGCAGTGAAAGAGGATATGGGAGAGACGTTGGGGGCAGTGGCCGTCCTGCGCGACATATCCGAACTCATTGAAATCGATCGGGTGAAGTCACAGTTCGTTTCCATGGTGGCCCATGAACTTCGCACCCCTCTGGCCGCCATTGAGGGATACATTGATACCTGCCTCGCCTGTGCCGCCGGAGACGACCCCGAGACGCATCGAAAGATGCAGCAGCGGGCCAAGGAGAGGGCTCACTCCCTTCTTGACCTGGTCAACGACCTTCTCACGGTCTCAAAAATTGAAGCCGGAAAAATCGCCAAGAAAAAGGAACCGTTAGCAGCCCGAGAGCTCATAACGAGATCGGTGGAGTTGCTCAAAGAGGAAGCAGCCCGAAAGAAGATCTCAGTGGACGTAAAAATACCCGAGCGCTTCCCTGATATGGTGGGAGACAGGAATGACCTCGAGCGGGTTCTCATCAATCTTTTAGCAAACGCCCTGAAATACAATTCGGAGGGCGGGCGTGTCACTGTTACAGTCTCGGCAGACGATGACTTTGTGGCCACAAGTGTTGAGGATAATGGATTTGGCATTCCCCCGGAGGATGTTCCGAGGATCTTTGACGAGTTCTTTCGGGTAGAGGATGAGAAAAGACGATATATAACCGGAACCGGATTGGGACTGTCGATCGTAAAAAAGACGGTAGAATCACATTTCGGCCGGATCGAAGTGAAAAGCGAGCTGGGCAAAGGCAGTACGTTTACGATCTTTATTCCAAAATGGAGACCGGACGACAGTACTAAAAGAGGCTGAGGAGAAGGCTGAGATTCCGACAGGACGATGACGACAAAAAACATCTGATCATAGATCTTTGTCCGTAAGACATGTTATAACAGGAGAAATTTTTCCATGAGTAGGAGTGACGCTCGTACAAAGAATAAAGACGCTGGCAACAAAGATACGGAACACAAGCATGATGAGACGGTCGGTTGCGGCCTCGAGCGGGTGCGGCCCATTGGCAGTGAGAGCCGAATCGTGGCGGACAGGGTCATCGCCAAGGATATAAAGCTCTTTGAGATCGACGCTCCGTTGACGGCGAAAAAGGTGAGACCCGGTCAGTTCGTGGTGCTCAGGGCCGACGATTACAGCGAACGGATCCCCCTCACCGTCGCCGACAAGGATGAGGGAAAGGGCACCATTACGGTCATCTTTCAGGAGATCGGAGCATCCACACTGAAATTGGGAGAGCTCAAGGAGGGTGACTGGATCCTGGATCTGGTCGGTCCTTTGGGAGAACCGACTGAGATCGACAACGTTGGGACGGTGGTCTGTGTCGGCGGCGGCGTTGGCGTGGCACCGCTCCATCCCATCACGAAGGGGATGAAGGAAGCCGGCAATACCATCATCTCCATCATCGGTGCCCGAAGCAAGGATCATCTCATTCTCGAAGAGGAGATGAGGGACCTCTCGGATGAAATGTACATCACGACTGACGACGGATCTTACGGTCATCACGGTTTCGTCACCGATGAGCTGAAGCGATTGATCGACGAGGGGAGGCATATCGACGAGGTGGTCGCCATCGGTCCGGTCGTCATGATGCGGGCCGTGGCAGAGGTGACCCGGCCTCACACCATCAAGACCATCGTCAGTCTGAATTCCATCATGGTCGACGGAACAGGCATGTGTGGGGCCTGCCGGGTGACGGTCGGCGGGGAGACCAAGTTCGTCTGTGTCGACGGTCCGGAGTTCGACGGGCACCAGGTGGACTTTGACGAGCTGATCGTGCGGCAGGAGATGTACTCCAGGGAGGAGCACCGGGCCCTCTGGCATTACGAGTGCGAAACGTGCGCCGAACCTGCAGAGAAAAAGAAGGTAAAAGCAGACCGGATATCCATGCCGCAGCAGGATCCCCGGGCGCGTGTTCACAATTTCGATGAGGTGGCTCTGGGATACACGCGGGAGATGGCCATGGAGGAGGCTTCCCGCTGTTTGAACTGCAAGAAATCCCCCTGCATTGCCGGCTGTCCGGTGAGCATCGACATCCCGGCCTTCATCGAGAGAATACAGAAGGGCGACTTCATGGGGGCCATCCATAAGATTAAAGAGATGAACAGCCTCCCCGCAGTGTGTGGCCGCGTCTGTCCCCAGGAGGAACAGTGCGAGCTCGCCTGTGTTCTGAACAAGAAAGGCAGGCCGATCGCCATCGGCCGTCTGGAACGGTTTGTGGCGGACTATGAGTTCGAGCAGGGGGATATACGCGTGCCGAAAGTCCCACCCTCGACAGGCAAACAGGTGGCTGTTGTCGGGGCCGGTCCCGCCGGATTGACCGTCGCCGGGGACCTGGCCAAGCTCGGCCACAAGGTGACCGTCTTCGAAGCGCTGCACAAGCCGGGGGGTGTTCTTGTTTACGGCATCCCGGAGTTTCGCCTGCCCAAGCGCATTGTCCAGCGCGAAGCCGATTACATCCGGAGATTGGGCGTCGACATGAAACCCAGCTTTGTCGTGGGCAAGCTGCAGTCCGTTGACGAATTGCTCTCCAACGGCTACGATGCGGTCTTTATCGGCACAGGGGCTGGGCTGCCTTATTTTATGAACATCCCCGGTGAGAACCTCAACGGTGTTTATTCGGCCAACGAATTCCTCACTCGGAACAACCTCATGAAATCATACCTCTTCCCCGAGTACGATACTCCCATACGTATCGGGCGCAACGTGGCCGTTGTCGGGGGGGGGAACGTGGCCATGGACGCGGCCAGGGTGGCTATCAGGCTGGGTGCGGACAAGGTCTATTGTGTCTATCGAAGAGCGCGGGAGCAGATGCCGGCCCGGAACGAGGAGATTGAGAACGCCCTTGATGAGGGCATCATCTTTAATCTTCTGACAAATCCTTTAGAAATTATTGGTGATGAAAAGGGCTGGGTCAAGGGCATGGAATGCATCAAGATGGAATTGGGAGAGCCGGACGCATCGGGGAGACGGAGGCCGGTGCCAATCAAGGGCTCCGAACATATTCTGGATGTCAATATTATCATCATGGCCATCGGTCAGGGCCCGAACCCCTTGGTCACGACCACGACGCCGGGTATGGAGCTCAATAAGTGGGGTAACATCGTCGCCGATGCTGAAACGGGCAAGACAACCAAGGAAGGTGTCTTTGCCGGTGGGGACATTGTTACCGGTGCTGCCACCGTCATCCTGGCCATGGGAGCGGGCAAGAAGGCGGCCGAAGCTATCGACCAGTACCTGAAGGATGGGAAGTGGTAAGGATCGGTGCAAATATGGACATATTAAGCGATAATGATCCAAGGAAAATACAATAAAAGATTCCCTTCATAAGGAAGAAAAAATCCCCTATTCGTAAAGGGAGATTGAAAATCGAAAGAATCCCCTCTGACTCCCCTTTGAGAAAGTGGAGAAAACAAAAAAAACAGGTGAGGCGAAATGATACTCCAAGAAATAATGACCATCCTCAGCGCGGAGGTTCTGGCGTGCAAGAATTCCCTCGACATCGAAGTCAACGCCGTCAAAGCATCGGATCTCATGAGCGATGTCTTGACCATGAGCGACTCCGGTGTCCTGCTCCTGACCGGATTGACCAACGTCCAAGCTGTCCGGACGGCTGAGATCGCGGAACTCTCAGCCATTGTCTTTGTTCGGGGCAAGAGACCGGAACAGGATACCATCGAACTCGCTGAGCAGAAAAATATACCGCTCTTGGCCACTCAATTGCCACTCTATGAATCGTGCGGCCTCCTCTTTCAGAAAGGACTCATGGGCACGTCTCAGCCGGTGAAGGATTCGTGAACCATGCCCGATAACAATGTTTTTGAGCAAAGCTTCCCGGTCAAGGGTGGTGACTTCGCCAATGCCGGCGAGGCATCGTGTCAGGTCAAGGAGATCCTCAAAGAGATCGGCGTCGGTGCGGACATCATTCGACGTGTGGCCATCGCCGCTTACGAGGCCGAAATGAATGTGGTCATGTACGCCAGGGAAGGCGAAGTAAGAGTGAGCATTTCTCCGGAGATGGTCAATCTCATTATTGAGGATGAAGGTCAAGGCATAGAAAACATCGATTTGGCCATGCAGGAGGGGTATTCCACCGCCACGGAGGAGATGCGGGAGATGGGCTTCGGAGCAGGGATGGGATTGCCCAACATGAAAAAAAACTCCGACGAATTCAAAGTCACATCAGAGGTTGGAAAAGGGACGAAAATAGACATTCGAATTAGAATGGAGAAGGAAACATGAGACCTGGGCGATAGAAGTCCACCTTTCGCAAAGTGAGACTTAAAATATAGGATCTCAAATAACATGCCTGAACAACTCCACTCAATAAAAATAGACGAGGGCAGATGCGTCGGTTGCATCACCTGCATGAAAGCTTGCCCGACGAAAGCCATCCGGGTGCGGAACAGAAAAGCCGTCATTATTGGGGAACGGTGCATCGATTGCGGCGAGTGTTTCCGGGTGTGCCCGCACCGGGCTGTGACACCTCTAACGACATCCGCCTCAGATCTGGAAGCGTTTAAAATGACCATCGCCCTCCCCTCGCCGGTATTGTACAGCCAGTTCGGACGAAATGCAATGCCGAACGAAATATTGTTGGCCTTGAAAACGATCGGGTTCAGTTACGTTTTTGACGAGGCCTGGCTGTGCGAAATGGTGACGACCGCTATAGAGGAATATCTTGAAACCCAGGACGGTCCGCGGCCCCTCATCTCATCGACCTGTCCGGCCGTGGTTCGGCTCATCGCCATGAGGTATCCGAATCTTTTGCCCCTCATCATTCCCATCGACGCCCCCAGAGAGGTAGCGGCCAAGAGATACAGGACGATGAAGGGCAACAAGCACGGCCTTTCACCGAAGGAAATCGGCGTCATCCACATCACCCCCTGTCCGGCGAAGATGATCTCCATCAACCGTCCCCTCGGCACCGACAAATCCCATTTGGACGGGGCCATCTCCATCCGGGACATCTACGGACCCATCCTCACAGTCCTAAAGGACTTGGATGAGGACATGATTATCCAGCAATCGAGCGGTGTGGGCATCGGCTGGGCCATGACCGGGGGCGAGATCAGAGGGCTGAATATGGATACCTGTCTGGCCGTGTCCGGTGTCCAGGACGTTATGACCATACTGGACGATGTCGAGGCGGGTAAGCTCAAGGGCATAGACTATCTCGAATGTTTAATCTGTCCGGACGGCTGTATCGGAGGTCCCTTGACTGTCGAAAACAGACATCTGGCCAAGAACAGGGTTGAAACCCTGGTCAAAATGTTCGGCGAGAAAACGAGGGTCAGCCGGGAGCTGGTCAAACGACAGTATAAGGCGGGGTTCTTCTCTTTGAAACAACAATTGGAAGCTTCGCCGTTACCGCCTCTGGATCCAGATCAAACCAAAGCCATTGAAAAGGCACGCGAGCGAAAGGAGATCGTTCAAAAACTCCCTGGAACGGACTGCGGCGCATGCGGAGCTCCGGACTGTCGCACGTTGGCCGAAGATGTTGTGTTGGGACACGCGCTCCTTTCAGACTGTCCCTTCATGGAGTCAAAAAACGATGTTCTCAAATCCAGTGGATGTCATCCGAAAACACGGAAGTGAGGAAACATGCAACTCAAAGAGATTTTTGAAAAGCTCGATCTCGAGGTCAAAGCCGGCCAAGACGGCCTTGATCACTTCGTGACCGGTGGGTATGTGAGTGACCTTTTGAGTGACGTTATCGCCAACAGTCGCAAATGTGACCTCTGGATCACGCTCCAGATTCATCAAAACATAGTGGCCGTGGCGACGTTGAAGGAGCTGGCCGGAATTATTCTCATCAACGGCAAGGAGCCGGCCGACGCAACGATATCAAAGGCCGAAGCGGAGGGGGTCCCCATCCTTGTCAGTCCGCTGACCGCCTATGAGATCGTCTCTCAGCTTCACGATTTGGGCATATCCGGAAAACGGTAATGCTCCGCACCTTCCGGGCCGACCTTCACATCCACACCTGCCTCTCCCCCTGTGCGGACATTGACATGTCTCCGAGCGCCATTTTGGAGACTGCGGAGCAGAAGGGACTGGACATCATTGCCATCTGCGATCACAATTCCGCCGAGAACGTCGCTGCTGCGGTTCGGGCTGCATCGGACCGAGAACTCACGGTTCTCTGCGGCATGGAGATCGCATCTCAGGAAGAGGCCCACATCATCGCCCTTTTCGACACACCGGCTGAAATATTGGAGCTTCAAAGGACCGTCTATGCTCATCTTCCCAAAGGGATGGCTGTTGAGATGAATGTCGACGATCAGATCGTGGTCAACGAATTCGACGAGGTCGAGGGTTTCAACACCAAATTGCTCATCGGGGCGACCGATTTATCGGTCCATGATATTGTGGACATAGTTCATAACATCGGCGGTCTGGCCATCGCCTCCCACATCGACCGGGAGATGTTCAGTATTGTCGGGCAACTGGGATTTATCCCGGAGGATCTCCCCCTGGATGCTGTAGAAATTTCTGCGAACACGCCTCTCGAGGAGGCCAGGGAAAGCTTTGCCATGCACGGAAACTTCCCCATGATCACCTCCTCCGACGCCCATTTTCTCAATGACATCGGTAAAGTCAACACTGACTTTTTCATGGCGGAACCGACGACGGAGGAGATGAAAAAGGCTTTCCTCAATGTTGACGGCAGCAGTGTAATTTACTCGGAACCAGTCTGAATTAGTTTTGATCGCCCAGTATATGTATGCTGGGCGAAGCATTATATTGGGATATGTATCCCGTTATAACCTTCAATAAATCTACACTCCACACAATCGATCATCACTTCAAATCGTGAGAAACTGCGACACATTGGTTGGGAAGCATGTCTTTTCCATCTACCGCACAGGATAAATATCCTGCGGGATCAGTATTTCGACCACACTCTCACACCACTGTCTTTTCGACCGAAGTGAGCGGAGAAATCTGTCTCACGTCTCACACAGATTCCGCGACTTCGCTCGGAATGACACAATATTTCTGTCAGTTAGCTCCATGCCTTTGTCTCACAACAAATAATAAGGAAATTTTTACATGGTTAAATAAGCGCACCGGGTGCGCCTCTGGGGCGAATAATGCGGTATGCTATGATGACCTCTGTCAATCCCCACAAATTAAAAATATTCATATAAATAGAGAACCTTCTAAAACCTTTCATGCCTTACATTAAAAAATCTTATGAACCGTCTTTTTTCGTGAAA
>CP070758.1:588518-592136 GCA_020348925.1 Gemmatimonadota bacterium
CTATCCTGAGGGCCATCTTGAGGGCTGTCTCCCCGGGTTTTGACACAGGGAGCTCACGGAGAAAAAGACGGTAGGTCTTCTCCGTAACAGGCCATTGGCCATTATATCCGATACGGACTACCCTCTCCTCTTTTGGTCCAACACTGAATATTTTGGGAAAGAAGATGATGTCCTGGGTGGGCTCAAATGTATCTTTTCCCCCCTCGTCCTGCCTCCAGACGATCCCTTCCACCTGTATGGCCACCACCTCCTCGCCGTTGTTCGTCACTATGAGTGTGGCTGTCTTCTTCTCAGGCTCGACAAATACCTTGATGGGATGGACAGTGAAGGATCCTGCCATAACTTCATTAGGCAGGAGAAAGAGTAAACAGATAAAAACGTATACAAATTCTTTTCTTATCATCTTTGCCTCCATCGCTTTCGTCCAGATACCTTTCATTCTAAACATCAATAGTGCACCGTGACCGTTACAGCATCGGTGTAGGTACCGGCAGGTCTAATAGATCCACCAAATTGATGGGCCCGCCCATAAACGGTATGGACCTGGTCAGTACCGTCCCCTGTATGGGGACCAGAGGAACTGCCCTCAGGGAACGTGTTGCCATAATCCGAATCACCCCACTCCTGGTCTAAACCGTAGGAGTCATCCTTAAACAACCAATAAGTTACCGTCGCGGTACCTCCCGAAACCTCCACGTGCCTAAAATTGAAAAAATAATGCTGCCCCGCATCAATAGCGATATGGTAGGGTAAGCCACTGGCGGCATTCACTGTAATCGTCGAGTTTGCGTATGTGTAGTTACTTGCCGATAGAGGACCAAAATCAAGGGGCGATGCAGATACAGTGACAGCCTCTGGTACAGTCGCCTGTACATTCATGGTCGTCGTCTCACTCCCTGCCCAGACGGACACTGAAAGATTCAAGATCAGTGCCATACCAGCGATTGCTGAGAGAATCTTTTTCATTGTTCTCACCTCCTTTATTTCGTGATTTACTAAAAAAGGAGCCCGGGGATACTACCCCAGGTCCCTTTCAACCAACGGTTAGTAGTGCACGGTGACCGTTACCACGTCGGTGTATGTGCCAGCAGGGTTAGATACAAATGCTGAGGCCCGCCCATATACGTTATGGACCTGGTCAGTACCGTCCCCTGTGTGAGGTCCAGAGGAACTGCCATCAGGGTACGTGTTACCATAATCCGAATCACTCCACTCCTGGTCTACCCCGTAGGATTGGTCCTTATACAAGCCATAAGATACTTCCTCGGTACCTCCCGAACGCTCCAGTTTTCTCCAAATGGAAATAAAATGCTGCCCTGCGTCAATGGCGATATGGTAGGTTATGCCACTTGCGGCATTCACCGTAATCGTCGAGTTTGCGTATGTGTAGTCACTTGCCGATAGAGGACCAAAGTCAAGGGGCGATGCAGACACAGTGACAGCCTCTGGTACAGTCGCCTGTAAATTCATGGTCGTTGTCTCGCTCCCTGCCCAGGCGGACACTGAAAGGTTCAACATCAGTGCCATACCAGCGATTGCTGAGAGAATCTTTTTCATTGTTCTCACCTCCTTTTTTACGTGTCATACCAAGGAAGTAGCCTGGGGATACAATCCTCAGACCCCTTCCTTTCCAACGATCAATTGAACACCGTGACCGTGACCACATCGGAGTATGTGCCGAAAAGACTAAATCCATAGGGTGAACAAGTTCCATAAACAGGATATTGCTGGTCAGTGCCGTCCCCTGTGTGGGGGCCGGAGGAGAGGCCGTACGGGTATGTGTTGTTGCCGTCGGGGTAATCAGAATCACCCCACTGCTCGGTTCGAGAAGCATCCTTACACAAGTTATAAAATACTGTCTCGATATCTCCTGAAAGCTCCATGGTTCTCCCTTGCCCGGCGGCAAAATGCTGCCCCGCATCAATGGCGATATAGTAGTTTATATCACTTGCAGCATTCACCGTAATTGTCGCCGTGGCCATGGTAGGACTATTCGGCGAGAGGGTGCCAAAATTCATGGGCGTTGCAGAGACCGTCACAGCTTGGGGCACCTCAGCGGTCACGGTCATGGTCGTCGTCACGGCCCCTGCCCAGGCGGACACTGCAACATTTAATATCAGTGCCATACCAGCGATTGCTGAGAGAATCTTTTTCATTGTTCTCACCTCCTTTTTCCGTTATTCCATTTGACCCCCTGCCTCCGCAGGGGCAGGCTTTGGTCCGTTTTGTCGGTTGTCGAACCCCGATGAATCGGAGTCCTTAGACTTCTTCGTCCCGAGAAAACATCAAACCGGGACATTACCACACCCCCTCCTCCCATTTTAAAGCAACACATGTGAACCACCTCCTTTTGTTGCGTTGAAAACTGCTTTCATCAATTATTACTGTTCTGCCTGAGATTTTTACGAAAATTTTTCAGCTTATAAAGAGATCCCTTTTCAATTTTCTATTGACATCCACCAGAAAAATCCTTTATTTGATGTGGGAAAATCATCAAAGAAAAAGAGGGAGGACCATGGCTCCGAAAATTGAGAAACTGTGGCTCCTGCAGCAAGATGAAGAAAGGGTGAGCTTCGCTCAGTTGTATAACAGATACAAGGCCCTCTGCTTCAGCCACGCTCTTGGCATAACCGGGGATGAGGACCGGGCGGGGGATATCGTGCAAGAGAGCTTTGTGGCCGTATACAAGCAAGTGACCGAAAAAGGACTGCAATTCAACTCCCTGAGACATGCGCGGGATTACCTTCTAAAAGTGGTGAGACATATGGCCATCAACAACACGAAGGTCCAGGCCCGGAAGGTCGAACTTGAGGACATCGCCGATTCTCTCACGAGCCTTGAGGATCAAGAGGAGAAATACATTGAGGAAGAACGGTTGGAAGCATGCAGGAGGGCTCTGAAACGGCTCCCCTCGAAATACAGAAATGTGTTGAGACTGCGTTTCTATGAAAAAATGACTCTGGCTGAGATTGCCCAACACTTAGGGAAACCCCCTACCACCATTCAGTACATGGAGAAGAAGGCCTTGGGAAAAATTAAAAAAGACAGGATTGTGAGAACGTTTTTTTCGTAAATATGGCCTCTCTGAGAGTTATACTATTGAAAAACTATACGTGACCAAACCGGACAGGAGAGAAAAATGGCTTGCACGAAAGAGAGAGCTTCGCTCATCAATGATTTTGCCATAGGAAGGCTTGCACCTGAAAAAACGGACGAACTGCTCGATCATGCGGCAACATGCGATGAATGTTCTGCGATCCTCGATATGGTTGCCGGGGTTCTGGCCTGCCAGGAAAAGTGCGGGGCTGAGATTTTCGAGGGTAAACCCTCTTTTCTCGCCGCACGTTGGCATCGTATACAGGAAGCGCTGAGGATCAATAAAACCTTCATCAAAATAGCCGTTCCCGTGGCCGTGACAGCGGCAGTGGCCTTTCTCCTCTTCAATCCTTTTGCTCACCAGCCGGAGAAATACGTGGATCTGGTTAAATTTGAAGCTCCTAAATATATTCCTCGAAGCCTCCGCGGCCCCGGAGTGGATGAGATCAAAAAAACTCCCTTTGAAGAGGGAATGGCTGCTTATAATGATGGGAATTTCTCAAAGGCTGTGGAGAAACTGTC
>CP070758.1:592236-596332 GCA_020348925.1 Gemmatimonadota bacterium
AAAAGTTTTCCGGTAAATGAACATGGAGTCGACCATCATGCTGTGATTGCAGCCGACCCACACGCCAGAGCTCGGTCCTGTCTCGACGTACTGCCGGATGTATACGTATGCGCCTGGAACAGGTGCGTTTTCCCCGGGTCTGAAATCATCGTAATCGAGGTAGTCGGGATCGGTGTGATCGATCCACAGACCCCTTCCCCCGGCCAGTTGTTCCTCGGTCATGTAAAAGCTGCGGATGGCGTTGGTATTCGTTAATTGCCAATCCAGGTACCAGGTTGAGTTGCGGAAACCCGTGCTGTAGGGAATGCCTTTCTTCATGTGCCAGTATGATATCGCTTCCGAACACCATGCCTCCCTTCCATACAAATCTCCCACTGATTCGAACCAGCAGGCATAATCGTCAGCCAAACCGATATCATTTATCCCGATTCTCATCTGATAATACGGTTTTCCACCGTCAGATACGCACGACTCTTCGGTCCCCAGGGTCATATTGGCCACGTCCTGAATCCAGGTGCCGGAAGGATTCCAGCTTCCGCTGTCGTGGAAACAAGCACAGCCCGGCCCGTCATCATTACAACACGTGAGAAGTCGAGAGCGGATATTCTCTCCAGAGACAGCTCCGGTAATTACAAAACTTACCATCGCAATTGTAGCGGCGATTGAAGCGATCTTTTTCATTTTCGGCCTCCTTCTTGTGATTGATCTTATGGAGATGGTGGTGCTGGAGGTGCCAAACCGGAACTCACAACACGACATTGAATTGGTACTCCATTTCTATCAATACATGTGTTCTCACTCAAATTTTCCCAGGTATGACTTTATGAGTGACATACTTCCTCCTGTGTGTTAACGTTTTCTCCTACCAACTCAAAAAGATGAAGCGCTCAGGATTAAGGGATAGGCGGATTCGTAGGTGGTTCGAGACCAGCGCTTTCTGCGACACAAGGTTCAGGATTCCCGTTTACATCAGTGCACGAATTCCCGCCCAAGTCAATCAATTCGTAACTCCCGGCCGGACAGTCCGGGATCTGTGGACTTGCGTTCCCGCCTTCCAATTCCCAGGCGTTGAATGAAAGCACGTTCTGTCCGATACGTGCGATGCTGTGGAAACCCGGATCACAACCGAAGACGCTTATTCCAGCCCGGGCGTTCCCAGTTATTGTCGAGTACTGCACCGTCACTATTTCCGAGGACCAAATCCGGATACCGTCACCCCATGTAGAATCAGGTCGAGGGTATGTGTTTGAGACGTGAGTACCATGAATTCCTAAATCACCTGTATCGATTAAATCAATCCCCGCATCACCATTGTAGTCTATAAAGCAATCCATAATAAGAACAGGCTTGGCATGACCTACAACAACAATTCCGCCTCCAGGATTTCCGCAGATGGTGTCACCTGCAATGATGTGCATATAACCAGGGGCATCTTCAATGGCATTGTAAAGGTAGACCCCAATATTCCCTGTATCGTTGATATTGAATCCAATTAACTCGAGTAATTTAACATTCAGGAGAGACATACCGTTCCACCACGTGTTGCTGATCTCAGAATCTTCTACCCCAAGTGTCGAAAAATTGCCATAGATACCACGACCTGATTGATATATGCTGACATGTTTGAGCTGAACCGCTGCTGGCAATGCCTCGCCCGTCGTATCATCGGGAGCACCGGCAATCCCGTATGCACCACCCGACACATTTAAGTTCTTGGCCGATAAACCTCCCCCAGAAAGAACTGTGATCACTCCTGCATCCATGTCCGTACCCACAATCTCTGGCGCGAGCTCCCCATCCCCCACTTTCCCCACGAGATGAACCAACTTCCCCTCAATACACAGACTCTCATCGTACCTCCCAGGCCTGATCCCTACCACTCCTCCATACGGAACCCTTTCAAGAGCATTTTGAATTGTGGGAAACCGAGCACTCGGAACATCGGCATCCAATGGCTTCTCATACGAATACCTCACACATACTTGGGCATCAAAAGAGTATCTTTGAGTCCACTGGGGCTGCCCCCCTTCGTAGCCGCTCTCATGAAGGGAAAATTCCCCGGAAAACGCCACACTCACATCCCCTGTCCCTATATAGGGCGCATATCCAGCCACCTCACATGTCGCCGTACTGCACACCAAAAGATCTTCGAAGGTTACCCCGGACTCCCCGTCATAATCAGTCACTCCATCGTAGGCGGCCAAATTGAGTTCCGACAGGTGGGTGCCCATCTCCAACTCAAGAGGATCTGAGGGGCACCCGGGAATAGAAAATTGCAACGAAAAGAAGGTATCCATCCAAAAGTCATTGGTGGGATTTCTAAAAGCCACGTTCTCAATCATCACATCCTGACGAAGGGTACCCACAATTGAAACGTCAACACCAACGAGGTCTCCCAGGGCAGGATCGAATTTCGGAAACAGCATGAACCCCTCGTCGACATCATTGACACTCTCACAGTACGATTGCGTCACCACCGCACAATCCTCTGAGTCCACATACCCATCACAGTCGTTATCCACCCCGTCATGGCACCCCTCTGTGGCTTCCGGGTTCACCAGCCGGTCACCGTCATCGCAGTCTTCGCCGCAGGGCTCGGCATAGTATCCGTCATCATCACCATCAACCATACAGTCGCCGTCATCGCAATCGGCGTAACCATCGCAGTCGTTGTCCACCCCATCTGTGCAGAGTTCGGGAGCACCAACATAGACTGTGCTATCACCATCATCGCAGTCGTCACCACAGGTCTCGGCATAGTACCCGTCATCATCACCATCAACAAGACAGTCTCCGTCATCGCAATCGACATCTCCGTCACCATCATCGTCCACCCCGTTCTCGCAACAGAGCTCCCTATGTGTGCAGCCTGCATTGGGATCGCACTCGTCCTCCGTACAGGGGTCATCATCATCGCAGTCCACCGGCGTCCCCTCACAGACACCTTCAACACAGACCTCATTCTCAGTACAGAGATCTCCATCGTCGCACGAGCTCCCCGGGGCCAGGGTGTCATGGACGCACTGGACAAGGACAGAATCACAATAATCCTCAGTACAGGAATTCCTGTCGTCGCAGTCCAATCCCTCACACGAGGAAACGCACGATCCCGTCCCCAGAATGACGTTGATAATTCCCAGAACATCCAGGATGTTGGCCTGCCCATCACCATTACAGTCGGCGGCCCAGAACTCCTGGTCGCTGGGCGGTGGAGACGTCTCCAGGACAAAATTCACCGTCTGCAGAGCATCCAAGACATTGATCACTCCATCGCCGTTGACATCACCCCTCTCAATCTGGGCAATGGTTATCCGGGCCGACACAAATAGACCCAGTCCAAGGAATATGATTGAAAACCCTGCACAGAACACTCGCTTGACCATGACACCTCCCCGCTCACAAAGTGTATGACTCAGAACGGTCGTCGCCTTCCTCGATAATGGGCTTACTATTAGGAACTTTTAAAATTTGTTGAAACCTGTACGTGTTCAAAGACAGTCTTTCCCTTTTGCATACAAAGAAACAACATGCCTTTACCAAGAATCACAGAAATCACCGTAACAGGAGCATTTTCTTGAGGGCTGTGAACTCGCCGGATTGAAGCCAATAGAAGTAAACTCCACTTGAAAGCAATTGATCCCCCTCATCGCGGCCGTCCCACGTCACTGCGTAATATCCTGGCTCCTGCACATCATCCACCAACGTCCGTACCTCCTGCCCCAGGATATTATAAATCTTCAACGAGGTGTGGACAGGAAATCTCACATCCTCGATCCCGTTCTGGTTTCCCCCGCTCCGATCTGCGCAGCGGGACGGAGGGGACGGGGCTGCTATCTGATACCTAATATCTGTGATGGGATTGAACGGATTCGGACAGTTCTGGAACAATACAAACACGTCCGGACTCTGATGCTGAGTGTGAGTGACCCCGACATCGCCTGACACTGCCACAGTGATGGATCTGCTGTAGAGTGTTAACTCAGTGGCGATCGTGTTGTTGATCTTGCATATATACGAACCAGCATGGGATGAATCCAGTGAAGCAATCACATATGAACTGTTTTCCGCCCCTGGAATATCGACTCCATCTCTCATC
>CP070758.1:596432-600798 GCA_020348925.1 Gemmatimonadota bacterium
ACTTGCTTCGGCAAGGTCATCGCTATCCTCCTTTCATAGTTTGTGAGAAACTATTGGAGTTTACGATGACCTTCGCCCTTTTCAAAGAACGAAAATTGCGAACATTAATTTACACTACCGAGAAACGAAATTGTACTATTTAATAATAATGTTACTTACAGTGACGTTTTCCCTTAATCCACTATATTCTGACGTAGAGTTACTTTCTAGGGTTGAATTCTGTTACTTTTGGGCAGCGTATACGATTTTTACCAGTAACATATATATCTTTCAAAGAATCAAAAGTGCAGATTTTCTTTGATATTTCATTTTCAATTATCAATTTTGTTGGGTGAGGTGGTTTTGAATCTTCTGAGTGGTGAGTTTTATATGCTCCGGGGTGGTGCCGCAGCAGCCGCCGATGAGGTTGGCCCCGGCCTCGAGAAGGGGGATGACACCTTCGGCATAATCCTCCGCCCCCTGGGGGTGGACGGTTTCACCCTCAATCAATCGCGGCACACCGGCGTTGGCCTGGGCTAAAATGGGCAGAGAACTTGCCAACCTGAACTCTTTCACCAGTAACGCCATCTCTTCAATAGTAATACTTCCACAGTTACAGCCAATGACATGAGCACCGGATTCATTGAGAGTTCGAGCAGCCTCTTGCGGGCTCACTCCCATCATCGTCCGAAATCCTCTCTTCCCCAGATCAAAGGCCATGGTGGCACAAACAGGGAGATCTGTTACTGAAGTCGCAGCTTCGATGGCAGCCTTGGTCTCATCCAAGTCACTCATTGTCTCGATGCAGATCAGATCGATCCCGCCATCGACCAAAGCCACGATCTGCTGGCGAAAACAATCCCAGAGCTCCTCGTACGTTCGCTCTCCCAAAGGCTCAATGAACTCCCCTGTCGGGCCGACAGAGCCTGCAACGTAGCGACCCTCAGGACGGACCTCTCCGGCCAGTTGGGCCGCGGCAACGTTGAACGCCTGAACTTTATCGCCATACCCATATTTTCCCAAGAGGTACTTGTTCCCACCGAAAGAATTGGTCAGCACCACATCCGAGCCGGCCTCGTAGTAAGCCCTGTGGATCTCTTTGATCACTTCAGGATGGGAGACGTTCCATTCCTCAAGGCAGGTCCCTCGGGGGAGCCCACGGATCTGAATCTGGGTACCCATGGCACCGTCAAAAAGGAGTACCGACGTCTCTATTCGTTTCAGAAACTCGCTCGTTTCTAACATTCGAGCTTACCCTTTCTGTAGGCCGCAATATAGTCCATGCAGTATTCGTCAGAACCGACAAGGGCCCTGGCCGCCCTCAGACCAGCCATCAACCTTTTGTTCAAAGGATTGAGAATTACCGTATCCAAACCCATAAGCACAGCCATCGATAAAAAGCTTTCATCCAACAAGGCTCGTTTCGGGAGCCCGTAGGAGACGTTTCTCAAACCGCAGATGATGTGCACCTCAGGCTCTTGAGATCGGATGAGACGGATCGAGTCCAGGCATACTCTCCCGGTGTTCGGACCGCAGGAGATAGGCTCCACGACCGGGTCTATATAAATATTCTCGTAAGGAACCCCTGCTTTCGTCAATTGTTCGATCAAACTCAGCCCGATTTCGCACCGCACCTCGGGAGAACGAGAGAGCCCTCGATCGTCCATACACAGGGCGATGACCGAGCTTCCATACTTTCGAATAAGAGGCAGAAAGGAGCTGTAGCGCTCCGTCTCCCCCGTAATGGAGTTTACGACTACCATGCTCTTACATTTTTCCAATGCAGATTCTATTGTATCCGCACTCGGTGTATCGATGCACAGGGGAACGCTCACAACATCCTGAACAATTTCGACCAGCCAGCCCATCAGTTCCGGCTCCTGCCCGACGAAGGTCCCGACGTTGAGATCGATCATATCAGCGCCAGCCGCCTCCTGTTCCTTGGCCTCGTTAGCCAGAAAAACTGCGTCCCGGTTCTTGACCGCCTCAGCAATCACTTTTCTGCTGGAATTGATACGCTCCCCGATGATGATCATGGGACAGGTTTTTCCTCTTTCACTTTCCGACCTTTACTCCTCGATCAACGGCAGCCGTTCCAGTCCATACTTCTTCGCATCTGTCTCCATGATGCGCCGCAATGTTTTCGTCACATCCCCTGGCAGAGGTTTCGGGGTGTGACTCGAAAGTATTCCTCGGACCCGCTCCTTGGCCCGAGCACTCGCTGACGTGCCTCCGGCTTTGATCCAATCATCTCTGTTGCAGCGGTCGATACAATCACTGGGAATGAAGGGTTCTTTCCGGAGCCACTTCAGCGTCTCGGGAGACGTCAGAAAATGGTCCCCGGCATCGACGTCACCGTACAGGTCCTCGGCCAGCTTTTCGCTTCGCTGTTCAACACCCTCAACGAGACGAAGCGCTATACCACAAATATCGTTGTCAATGACCAATTTCTCCAGGCTCTGACAGCTTTCGAAGTCGAGCATCCCCCCCCCGGAGACGACGTTGATCCCTGCGAGAGCAGCGATGACGGCTCCTACCCCCGATTCCAAGCCGGCCTGATAATCCAAAACCTTTGCGTCGCTGAGCCCCATGTACGCATGGGTGGGAAGTCCCAGGTGGCGACCGATCTGAGCATAGGCGGCGTCGATCATCATGGTCTCGATGGCTCCCATGGGGGTTGTCCCGCGACGCATGTCGAAAAAGGCGGGCGATCCACCGTAAATAATGGGTGCCCCGGGATTGGCCAGTTGATGAATCACAACACCGGATAGGTTTTCGGCAGTGTGCTGAACCAAAGATCCGGCTATTGGAAAAGGTGCGGTGGCGCCGGTCAAGGGCATGGACACGAGCTCGGCAGGGATACCCGCCTTGGCGCAATCGATGAGGCTCTGACAGGTGAGATTGCTCCACCGCAACGGTGGTGAGGGGCAGCAGTCAAAGATTGCCAGCGGCTTCTCCTTCAAATTATCGTCCCCACCTCGCACCGCCACGAGCATATCCTTCATCACCCCAAACCCCTCTACGGCGAAGGTTCCCGTCACGACCGGTTTTGTACAGAACTGCAGGGCAATGAAGAGTCGATAGCGATCGGCTATCTGCTCAGGTACGTCGGCCGGAACGAGACCGGTGCTCTGAGCTGCATATGAATCCAGAGCATCCGTCAACGTAGCGAAGTTGACAAGGTCCTGTGTCCTCGGCTGCCGCACCTCCCCACTCTCAGAGTCCAAAATATTGATAGCCGCTGATCCGGGATCAAAATGTGGGTTGAAACCTTGAAGATCCATGGCCAGCTCCCCGTCCCGGTCGAAAACATGAATGCCTCGCGGAACCGTGTGCAGACATTTCTCCACCGTACCCTCTTTGATGAACACCCGGTTCGTCCCCTTGTCAAGCCTCACACCGGACTGCGTAAGAAGAACTCGCGCTTCTTCGTTCTCCACATAGACCCCTGTTTTCTCCAGAACAGTGAGCGCCTCGGCCACGATATTTTCAACGGCCTCTTCGCTCAGAATTTCCAAAGTCGGTCGCCTCTTTTGAAACATTATATATTTCTCCGCTTAATTTGGAAGGGGCACAGGATCCACGAACTCAAGGATTCAAGTCCTTAAAGGGAGCGGTTCCATTGTGCCCTGATCCCTTGGTCCCTGGACTCCTCGAAGCCTACACCTCAAGTATCTCTTTCATCTTGGCCACAGCCGCGGCAGAATCAGGGGCGTGCGCGTCGGCTCCGACCTCCTCAGCAAAACTGAGACTCACAGGAGCGCCACCGATCATCGTCTTCACAGTTTCCCTGAGCCCCGCCTCCTTCAGGGCCTGGATCGTCTCTTTCATGGCCGGCATCGTTGTCGTCAGCAGGGCAGACATGGCCACAATGTCGGGATGATGTTCCTCAACGGCTTTTACGAAATGTTGGGGGGAGACATCGACCCCCAGATCGATCACCTCAAAACCCGCCCCCTCCATCATCATCGCCACAAGATTCTTACCGATGTCGTGACGGTCGCCCTGAACGGTACCGATGACGATTTTACCCTTCGGTTTGGCCTCGGTTTGCGTAAGAAGCGGCTTCAGAATCTCCATGGCCGAATTCATGGCCTTGGCCGCAATAAGCACCTCCGGTAAAAAAAAGTCGTTGTTCTGAAACTTCACGCCGACCTCATCCATGGCCGGAATGAGAGCCCCGTTCAGAATTTCAGAAGGAGATAGGCTTTGGTTCAAAGCCCGGCGGGTCAGCGCCCCGCTCTGCTCCCATCGGCCTTCGATTACGGCCGCTCGAATTTCATCAAGAAGTTGCACTTCTATCCTCCCTGCTGTCACTTTGAATTTTCATCTCTCCTGAGGCACACGCACATCTTAACATATATAATTTAAACGATAATAATAATAT
>CP070758.1:600898-646954 GCA_020348925.1 Gemmatimonadota bacterium
TAAGGGGGCTGATGTAATATGATGTCTTTAAGGGGGCTGATGTAATATGATGTCTTTAAGGGGGCTGATGTAATATGATGTCTTTAAGGGGGCTGATGTAATATGATGTCTGTAAGGGGGCTGACGTAATATGATGTCTGTAAGAGGGCTGAATAGAACATCTGCAGTTTTACTCTCTCGATGCTTACGAGGTTACAAAATCGAGTTATGACAAACTTATTCAAATATACTCTATTCTTTAGTTATTGTCAAGCATTATGAAACATAAACTAACAATATACGTTGTGTTTCTTTCCTCAAGCCACTCTAAATTGTGCTCCTTTATTGTCATTCTAACTCCCGAAACAAGCTCGAGACAAGCTCCTTGGAGGCATCTGGCTTCGTAACATCGACAGATTTCTCGACACGCCTGTGCCGACCTCCACTCGGAACTCAGTTTCACCTTTGGGTCGGACCAAGTTAACTCATTGGTATTCAATGAAAACTTGCTAAAAATACGATGAATTTTATCCTTAGAACAACATTTTCAGGGTTGAAATCGGGCCTATAAGGTTGATTTTATCAAGAAAAGAGGACACATTTTATTCTCAAATCCTTTTTGATTTCACTTTTGAAAGGGAGAGAATGGTTAATTGGGATATGGTACTAACACCTCTCTAAATCTCCCCTTCGTAAAGGAGACTTGAACATATGCCCGATTAGGATCTTGAATTGGGGAACCTCAGAAAAGGATCCCGAAAAGCATCGGGACGATCTGCTAAAAGAAAAAGCCCTTCAGTTAACTACCGAAGGGCTTGAATTTCAATGGCGGGCCTTATTAAATTATTTTAAAACTTTTATCCACTCTCCAGACATTAGAATATTAATCCAGACTTATCCAAAAAGTTTTCGATGGATCACTTCTTGAAAGTGTCGGAAGGTATTAAGTTAACCCCTTTCTTCAAAGTGATGAATATCAAAGATAACACACACTTTCCTCGTATGTAAAGAAACTGCATGTTTCGGCCAAAATTGGCAGAATTTACTTCAGCAATATCATACGCTTGGTGTCAGTAAAATTGCCACTTGTCAGCCGATAGAAATAGATACCGCTGGCAACATGGGCTCCGAACTCATTTCTGCCGTTCCATTGAACATTATAATATCCAGGAACTTGAAATTGATCGACCAGATTCTTAACCTCTTGTCCCAAGATGTTATATACCGTTAAAATCACATGGCTTTGGTGTGGGATTTGGTATTTTAATGTCGTAGCCGAATTGAAGGGATTGGGATAGGGGGAATGGAGGCCAAATTCGTATGGATGGTGGAGACTTGGATCAATTTCCACAGCCGTTTCACTGTCAAGGCGAATCAAGTAGCCGTCTGCATCACCGGCGCCAAAGGACTCTGTGTGTCCTGCAATGATATACCCCTCATCATCTGTTTGCTGGACGCTCATACCAACATCCCGCTCGCTTCCCCCAAAAGTGCGGTTCCATAGCTCGTTGCCCAAGGAATCGGTATTTATCACCCAGATATCTTCTTGACCGGCGCCGAAGGACTCAGTTTCTCCGGTGATGATATATCCCCCATCACTGGTCTGCTGAACGCTGTTTCCCTGATCCCAATGGCTTCCCCCGAAGGTTTTGTTCCAATCTTCGTTGCCAAGAGAATCGGTCTTGATAAACCAGACGTCTGCGCTGTCAGTGCCAGAGGAAATAGTAAATCCAACAATAATATACCCACCGTCGGTTGTTTGATCAACGCTGTTGCCCCCATCCCCACTGCTTCCCCCGAAGGTTTGGTTCCAATCTTCGTTGCCCAAGGAATCGGTCTTGATTAACCAGACATCATAACTACCGGCGCCAAAGGACTTAGTTACTCCAGTAATGATATATCCTCCATCAACAGTCTGCATTACGGTAACGGCCCAATCCTCCTTGCTTCCCCCGAAGGTTTGGTTCCAATCTTCGTTGCCTAAGGAATCGGTCTTGATTAACCAGACATCATAACTACCGGCGCCAAAGGACTCAGTGAATCCTGCGATGATATATCCTCCATCGGTGGTCTGCTGAACGCTGTAACCATAATCCGAAGAGTTTCCCCCGAAGGTGCGGTTCCATTCTTCGCTGCCCCCAGCATCAGTTTTAATCAACCAGATATCTACTTGACCAGCGCCAAAGGAATCAGTTTGTCCTGTCATGATATATCCTTCATCGTCAGTCTGCTCAACATCCCAAGCTCCTTCTGCACCACTTTCCCCGAAGGTTCTTGTCCAAAGGCTGTCACCGTTCCCATCTGTCTTAATCATCCAAACATCACCACTGCCAGCACCATAAGAATGTGTCGATCCCGTAATGATATATCCCCCATCGGTGGTCTGCTGAACGCTGGTGAAAACGTCAGTACTCCATTCCCCAAAAGTTTGGGTCCAGAGGATTTCGAGTGGCTGAGCGTAAGTGATGGAAACAGTCAGGAGAAGCACGGAAAGAACGGTCAGCAGAGATTTAATGGATCGAGTTTTCATGGCTTACCTCCATGTTATTTGATCGGTCATGCCAAATAGAACGGACTCAGGATAAGGAGACACGCAATGAACGCTATCCAGTGTCTTGACATCATTCCCTCCTCCATTGTATTTATTGTCCGATACTATTCTTGCTCTAACGGCTCACAATGACTATCCTCTCTGCAGGCTAATGATAAAGCATCAAACTTGAGTAATACAAAACCTATTCTCTTGAAGCTTTTCAGAAACATCATAGCCTCAGATTCAAGGGTAGCGATAAGGGCACTTCTACATCCTTTAGGGAATTATCTTTAAAATTTAGAACAAGATCTGGATCAATTGGGTAAGTCAGGAGAGTAACTGGTTATTTGACAATTCAGGATTTACATCACCTTCAAGTCCGCTTCAACAGTCCAATAGCAGATTCCTAACAATTTGAAATCTACCTTGTCAAGGTCTATTTGTCAAGTAATTTTATATCCCCAAAGATTGACAAGTTTCACCCAAAATAATCACAAAATTGTCGAAATTCAAAGCGAGTCTTTCTTACACTATTCGAGACTATATCCGGTCGAGATTCCGTGATTGATCTGTTCCCTGTGAGAAATGAAAAATCATATGTAATAAAAGCAAATGAACTGTCAATGTCAAGACTTTTTAAATGCCGAAATATGAATAAAATTGACCGCGAAAATGGAGATGTGACCGGAAAAACCTTCATTGTCAATATTCCCATGTGTGTGAAAAGAGGTCGTTTTCATTTCGGGAAAAATTTTCAATTTTTATGCCAGATTTATGCCATGTTTTGCCTGACCTGATCCGGGGACAATACTCGCGTTTCAGCCTGAAGCGTCACCTTGAAAACCCTGATGGACCTTGAAGGATCCTGTGCCAAGAGGGGGGAAAATCATGAGCGCAACAATAATGAAGACAATCCGAAAGAAGAACTTGACTCTAAGGAAAATTCACATTAACTTTAAAAGCCTGAGATCCTTGACTTTCAGACAGTCAGCCATCACACAGCGATGGGACTTGCCTCTGAAGAGCAATAAGGTAAGTCCCCTTTGTGTTCACGGGGGACACAAATGATGGTGTTCTTGTCAATTCTATTGTATTTATAACCGAAGGGAGAACGCTAAGGTGAAGGAGTATACCACAGATCAATTGAGAAATATCGCCCTCATTGGGCATGGCGGGGTCGGCAAAACCACCCTCAACGAGGCCGCTCTTTTCACGGCAGGCGAGACGAACAGACAGGGGACGGTTGATGATGGAACCACCGTCTCCGACTATAATGAGGACGAGATTGAGCGCAAGATATCCATCAGCGCTTGTCTCAGCCATCTTGACTGGAAGAACCACAAGATCAACATAATAGACACACCCGGGTATACCGATTTCACCGGCGAGGTCATCGGTGCCTTGCGCGTCGTGGAAGGGGCCGTGGTCCTCCTCAACGCCGTCACCGGTGTTGAGGTCGGTACCGAGAAAGTGTGGCGGGATGCCGAGAAAAACGGTGTCGCCCGACTTCTCTTTATCAACAGCATGGACAAGGAGCATGCCGATTTTTACAAGGCCTTGGACATGGCCCGGGATCGGTTCGGCACGGCCGTTGTGCCGCTTCAGCTGCCTATCGGGCAGGCGGCCGATTTCAAGGGGGTCGTCGATTTGGTCAGCATGAAGGCCTTGCTCTTTGAGTCGGGTTCCGGAAAATTCACGGAGGGGGATATCCCCGAGGATATGAAAGGAAAGGTGGATGAGTATCGGGAGAAGTTCGTCGAGGGTGTGGCCGAGAGCGACGATGAGCTCCTCGAGATCTTCTTCGAGGCGGGCGATCTGACCGACGAACAGATGAAGAAGGGCCTGAAAAAAGGCATCCTCAGCGGACAGGTCTACCCGGTTTTCTGTGGGGCTGCCGAGGACAACATGGGCACCGGTGCGCTTCTCGATGCTATCATCGATTACGTTCCCTCACCCTCGCAGGTTCCGATTGACGATGGGACCCTGGAACCCAAAGCCGATGGGCCGGCAGCCGCCCTGGTCTTCAAAACGATTTCAGAACCCCACGTGGGCGAGCTGTCCCTCTTTCGGGTCTACTCCGGGACGATCAAGACAGGGGCCGATATGTTCAATGTGACCAACGATCAGAGCGAACGCATCGGACAGATCTCCACGCTCAAAGGCAGAGAGAGAAAAGAGATCGGGCTCGTGACCGCCGGTGATATGGGCGCTGTGGTCAAATTGAAGAACACCCATACCGGTGACACCCTCAGCGACAAAAAAGCCAAAATCGCCTTGAAAGGTATCGACTTCCCAGAGCCCAATATCAGAATTGCCATTGAGCCCAAAGCCAGGGGCGACGAGGAGAAGATCTCGAACGGATTGCAGAGTCTCCATGATGAGGATCCCACTTTTATCGCCAAGTACGATCCGGAGCTGAAGCAGATGATTATCTCCGGCCAGGGTGAGCTCCATCTGACGGTGATCATCGATCGTCTCAAACGCAAGTTCAAGGTCGAGGTCAACGAGCTGCAACCGAAGATTCCCTACCGTGAAACGATTACTGCCGTGGGCGATTCCAAGTATCGCCATAAAAAACAGACCGGTGGAGCGGGCCAGTTTGCGGAGGTCTGGATGCGGGTCGAGCCTTTGGAGAGAGGATCAGGCGTCCAGTTCGAAAGCGAAGTGGTCGGCATGGCCATCGACCGGGTCTTCATCCCTTCCATCGAAAAAGGGGTCCGTGCCGCCGCTCAGGATGGGGTTATCTCCGGGTGTATTGTAACCGACGTCAAGGCCGTCGTCTACGACGGCAAGCAGCACCCCGTTGATTCCAAGGACATCGCCTTTCAGATCGCCGGACGCGAAGCCTTTAAGGAAGGGTTCCAAAAGGCCAAACCGATTCTCTTGGAGCCGATCTACGATGTCGAGGCGACGGTTCCTGAGGCCTATACCGGTGATGTCGTGGGAGACCTCAACAGCCGTCGTGGCAGAATCCTCGGCATGGAGGCCCAGGGTCCGTTCCAGGTGGTCAAGGCCAAGGTCCCATTGGGTGAGATGTACAAATATTCAACGACCCTGAGGTCGCTGACCCAGGGAACAGGCGGGCACGTAATGAAATTCTCCCATTACGAGGAGGTTCCGAGAGACGTTCAGGAGAAGATTATTGCCCAAGCGAAGGCTGAAAAGGAGAAGAAGGAATAGTTATTCCATTGGCCATAACACTGACTCTGATACAACGAAACGGTGCTCTTGACGGGAGCACCGTTTTTCATGGTTCCCAACGATGATTGCGCTCTCCACCCTGTGGAACGCCACCAGACATGAGAACGGCCTTGACCTCGTCCGGGAGGCCGTGGAGCTCGGATTTCCTGCCATCGAGGTCAACTACAAGATCACCGAACGAATGTTCGGGGAGATCACCGCTTGTGTCGCTAGAGATGAGATCCGGGTCGTCAGCCTCCATAACTTCTCACCCCTTGCGGAATCTCTTACGAAGAATGACGGCAGCGGGGATCTGTATTTGCTCTCATCGACAGACGAAAAGAGGCGTACCGAGGCTGTGGAGCAAACGAAGCGGACCATCGATCATGCCCTCGAGGCAGGGGCAGAAGCCGTCGTTGTGCATCTGGGGAAATCGGAAGAGGACGTTCGTCAACAACAAGCACTGGAGCAAGAGCTGAGAGCCCTGACCGCTTCCGGTGACAAAAACCGGGCCGTGACCGGTAGGCTGAGAGCCGCGCTGATCACCATGAGGGAGCGGGCCAAAGGGCCTTGTCTTGAGGCGGTTGTCCGAAGCCTTGACGAACTGGCGGAGTACGCATCGCAACACAGGGTCATGCTGGGCATTGAAAATCGGGCCCACTTCTGCGAAATCCCCAGCTTCGAAGAGATCGAAGCCCTTTTGGAGCGCTTCGACGCCTCGGTCATTGGATATTGGCACGATACCGGACACGCCCAGATCTTTGAGAATTTAGGATTCGTGCCCCACCAGGAATACTTGAAACGTTACAGCTCAAGGCTGCTCGGCATTCATCTCCACGACTCGCGGGGCAATCACGACCATCTTGCTCCGGGGACAGGGAGCAATCATTTCGAAATGGTCGCCCGGTATGTGGACCCCACAACCCTCAAAGTACTGGAGGTGAAGAGCACAGTATCGGCGCCAGAAATTCAACAGGGACTTACCTTTCTCAGGGATCGGGGCATTCAATAATTTTGTTGCTGGAGATACTATTATCTTTTATTTTTTCAAAAAAATAATCTATTCGACGAGGAGGAACGACGATGTCTGGCCATTCGAAATGGAGCTCGATCAAACATAAAAAGGGGAGGATGGATGCCCAGAGGGGTAAGATTTTCACGAAGCTGATCAAGGAGATCACTGTGGCTGCCCGCGCAGGGGGAGGCGACCCTGGCGCCAACCCGAGACTGAGAACCGCCGTTCAGTCGGCGAAGGATGCCAACATGCCGGCGGATAATATCGAACGGGCCATTAAGAAAGGAACCGGCGAGCTTCCGGGTGTGAAATACGAGGAGTTCGCGTACGAGGGGTATGGGCCCAACGGAGTCGCAATCCTCGTGGAAACTCTATCGGACAACAAGAACCGCACGACAGCGGATATCCGCCACATTTTCGGAAAGTACAACGGCCGTCTTGGAGAGGCGGGCTGTGTGGCCTGGATATTTGAACAGAAGGGCTTGATCCTCGTTGATGAAGAGAAATGCGATGAGGATACGCTCCTCAGCGTCGCCCTTGAAGCCGGAGCCGACGACGTCAAGCCCGAGGATGGCACTTTTGAAGTCGTGACGACGCCCGCCGATTTTGAGAAAGTCCGTCAGGCCATTGCGGACGGTGGTATCGAGTACCTGCAAGCCGAAATGACGAAAATCCCCCAGTCGCTCGTCAGGCTGGACGGCTCCGAGGCCCAGAAGACGTTGCGCTTAGTCGAAGCCCTTGAAGATCACGACGATGTTCAGAAAGTGCACGCCAACTTCGACATCGACGAAAGCATCATGGAGACGATGGAATAGCATGCATTTTCCTGTCCCGGTAAAACAGGGCGCTCTCATTTCTTTCATAATACCTCTTGTCTCAATTATCGGAGCGTATGATGGTCATACTTGGCATTGATCCCGGTATTACTGCAACCGGCTACGGTATCATTAGGCTGCATGAGGGGGGGCCGACGATGGAGGAGTGCGGGACCATCAAGCCTGAAGCCAAGATGCCTTTCCCGCAACGGCTGAACGAGATTTATGGCGGCGTTTCCAAAATCATCGCCGCGCACAAACCGAATCGTATCGCCATTGAAGACGTCTTTTACGGAAAGAACATCCGCTCCACATTGGCCATAGGCCAAGCCAGAGGTGTGGCCATCTTAGCCTCGGTGAGGGCCGGAATTGAAATCTCCGAATATTCCCCCCGGGAGATCAAGAGATCCGTGGTGGGCTCAGGAGCGGCCTCCAAGGAACAGGTCCAATTCATGGTGAAGGAGCTCTTAGGGTTGGAGAATCCACCATCTCCGGCTGACGCGGCCGACGCCCTGGCCGTGGCATTGTGTCACGCCAACAGGGTGAGTATGGACGAGCTCAAAGAGAAGCTCGAGAGAGGAGGTTGTTGAAAAAAGCCTGAAATGATACATCGTTTCAGCTCGATCCAATGAATCGATTCCGTTCAAGAAAGTCAAGACATGGGATGCAGCGATCCATCGCTGTTCCGGTGGCGGATATATTCCGTCACGTCAATAGGAATTACACAAGATTTTTTCACTTCAGAGACGAATCCGGCAATGATCTCAACGCTCCAAGGTAGACTGATCCAGAAAAATCCCACCCACTTGGTCATCGACGTCAACGGTGTCGGCTATGCCGTTCATATTCCGCTGTCCAGTTATCAACACGTCGGTCCTGTCGGCTCTGAGCTCCGGCTCCTCACCTATCTTCACGTTCGAGAGGATATTCTTCAACTCTATGGATTTGCGTCGGAGGAGGAGCGAGATCTCTTTCAGATGCTTATTGCCATTTCGGGCATCGGCCCCAAAATGGCTCAATCGATTCTGTCCGGGATCTCCGCACAAGATTTCAAACGGGCCATTATCGACTCCAACATTGACCTGCTGGTCACCATCTCCGGGATCGGCCGCAAAACGGCCCAGCGGCTGATGGTAGAATTGAAAGAGAAATTCGGAGATACCGGAGAGGGCATCTCAACGGCGGCTCCCTCCATTCGGACGGACGCGACACTCGCAGAAGAGGCCATTTTGGCACTGGTCTCTCTGGGATATAAAAAAACGAAAGCCAAGCTGGCCGTGCAGAACGTGCTCGAAGACAGCTCCGAAACGTTACCTGTGGAGGAGGTCATTAAACGTGCACTCCGTCATACGTAAGACGGTCCATGAATTGCATCCTTTTCACCCTTCAAAACGATTGCACAGGTGATCCAATGATGAACAGAACCGCTCCTCTTCCCATTTTTGTCCTGATCTGCACTTCTCTTGTTTTCGTCTCATGCTGGAAACAGCAGAGTCACGAGTCGCAAGGTCCCGAGTTGCCCAATTATAAGGTCTCCGGACACGTTTTTCACAGCGTTACGAATGAACCCCTGCCAGAGGCTACCGTCACCATAGACGACCAGGAGTCCCTCACCGACAGCTCCGGCTTCTACTCGATTTCGGATGTTCTCGGTGGCAACGATTATATCATAATCGTCGCCAAAGATAATTTTGAGACGTACGCCAATCCCTTCCAACTGGGCTACTCCGACCTCGATTTCTTCGATATTGCTCTGGGCAAAATCCTCTATTTCACCGATCGCACCCGAGCGCCTTCATATGAGCCGAATTCACTGGTCTGGGCCGGAAATACGCCGTGGTCGTGTGATGGATTGCGAAAGCGAATTTATGCGCTCGACGAAACCAACGGACTGTCGTGGATCAAGTATTTCGATTCACCCGGCTCCTTTCCTGACAAAGGTCACTACACGACCCCGTGCGGTTTGACGGCCACCCAAGAAAACGGAACCGACTATCTCTGGATTTCTGTCGAATACGAAGAGTCGCCCCCGCGTATTTACAAGATGGCCGTCAGGAACGATACCACCCTTTCAACGGAGGGCTGGTACGATACTCCGGAAAGCGCCCTCTTCCCGGGAGAAAAAGTGCTTCTCGACGATCTCACCTACGACGGGAATTCCATCTGGTCGTGTTCATCGAGTGAAGGAAAAATTTACAAGCACGGCCCGGATATGTCTGTGGTGGGACAATTTGACTCCCCCGAAGGGGCCCCCTCAGGCATCACCTGGGACGGCCAACAGCTGTGGTTGTGTGAAAAAGGATCCAACAGGCTTTCCATGCTCAACGTCGAAACACTCGAGCTGCAAGGATTTTACGTCATTCAGGAAACGCCTGTGATGGGAGTGTGTTACAGAAAAGGCTATATCTGGGTGTGCAAGCACGGCACAGAGATAGACGGCCTCCCTTCCTGGTTCTACAAATATCGAGTGAAATAAATCCGCTTTGGTTGAAAAACGGAACCATTGCGTGTCTTACGGACAGTCTTCCCTTCCGAGGGAAATGTTCAAAATCTTGATAATATCCAAGACATTGATGTCACCATCGCCCTCGCACTCCTGACCGTCGCAATCGGAGCGCAGCAGCTCGACGGCCGTGGGCACACGTTCTCCCAGAACAATCTCGACCAGGTATAACGCATCGAGAACATCGATCTGGAGATCGGCGTTAACGTCACATTTGAAGGGGATTTGAGGTGGCTCCTCGAGACCGTGAACCGCCACCACTGCGTCCAGATCGAAATCACCGTTCGAGGGACCTTCCCCAACAATATCCCCAGCGTCAGTGATTTTTACGAATCGAACGTAGGGAAAACCAACATCGGCGAGATCGAAGGAATCACCGCCCGAGACGCTCGGATCGGTGGGATGCTGGTTGTCCTTCGTGGGCGTGACGCCGGCGAATCCTTCAAAGGTGACCGTGTCGTAAGCGAAGGAGACGAATCGCACACCATCCATGCTCACGGATACGACACCGGCTTCAATGAACGGATCCTCCGTTCCCAAGAGAAAGAACGGATTTTCGAAGACGGTGAAATCAACCCCGTCGCCATCGACGATCGCGTTGTCGGAGAACTTCAATACAATCTCTCCGCCGTGTCCCAAGGACAAAATTTCCTGCGGCTTCGCGCTGGAGGAAAAGACCGTAAGGGTGGGATCCGGATCAGGCGGCCCCAAAACATTCTCCGGGAAAAAATTCTCTCCGAAGCGACTCCAGTCCTCCCCAGGTGCAAAAGACACCACCTCGTCGGCCCAGGGATCGGTCTCTAAAATTGGTTCAAGAATGGCCATATCCTGAGCCCCATCACCAAAATTGAACGTCTGCAGCACCGCTCCCCCTCCAGAGTCGATACGCTGGACAGTGTCATCCGCGAAATTGGAGACGTAGAGATCTCCGCTCCTCGCATCCCACAAAAGCCTCATAGCCCCTTTGCCCACACGAAGGGGATGCGTAGCATCGTGAAGGATCTCCCCGGTAAATGTATCGTACGAATAGAGAAATCCGTTCCTCTCATCCCCCCAATCAGTCACATACCCGATACCCTCGGAAGTGATCGCAATATCCCCAGGGAAGCCGCCGAGAAGAACGCTGTCCACCACCATCGGTGTCCAATCTGCGTCACCGTAAGGATCGATGACGTATACTTTCCCACCGTTTCCTCCCCACATTCCGGAACAAAGCACGTGAACCTTTCCATCCGGCGCCACAGCCAGTTCCTGGGGATTCATCGCCACGGCCAGCGTTTTCGTCACGGTCTTTGAAAGAACATCGATGACACAAACAGTGGCAGGATCGTAATCCGGCCAACCACCCGTGTTGGCCACATAGGCTGTATTGCCCACTATCAAAAGACCCTGCGGCCCCTCGCCCACATCGATTTCTCCTGTGACCGTTCCGGTCTCAAGGTCAACGACGGCTATCGTGTTGGCCACATAAAGGCTCACGTACGCCTGTCCGGCAGCGCTAAAGACGATATCCCATGGATTGCTGCCCTCCGGCAGTGGAATCCTCTTCGCGACCGATTCAGTACGTCCGTCAATCACCATCACTTCAGGTGGTATAGAATTGACAACGTATATCTTATCGTTGCGGATCCGAATCCTACTCGGGATATCACCGACGACGAACATGTCATTGACGATGTCTCCGCTTTCCACATTCATCTTTGACAGGGTGCGTGCCAGCGCATTCATGACATACATGGTGCGGGGGATATCCTGTCCGCTCGGACTGGATACGGCACAAAGAAGGCCGACAAGCGCAATAAAAAGTGCGGTCTTTTTCATCAAAAACTCCTTTCGTCTCAAGTCCGAATTCAAGGAGACATGTTTGTTGAAGGTACGGCGCATCCTGATTCCCGGTTTCCCGTGGACGACGGACTTGCCAGGATGTTCTCATCTCCCCTCATACGCACAGTGGCGTTCACGCCCTATCAGAAACGCGCCTCCATACTCCCCCGCCAATGCCTGCCGGGCAGGGGCGCACGCTCGATCATCTCGTATTCTTCATCCCAGAGATTCAGAACAGAAACCTTGAACCGTATATCACCTCCCATCACTCCTGTGGAAAACAGCGCACTGATGTCATCCGCAACATACGGCTCCATGCGAACGGTATTGGCTTCCGTCACGAACCGCTCACCGATCATTCGCCTTCTATAATCGATTGAAAAGGCCCCGACATCGAGCCCGACGCCAATTTTCGTTGTGCGTTCCGCTTGATAGGGGAGCACCCTGTCGTGCGTGGTCCGCTCGCCACTCTTGTTGAGCGGTTCAAGAACGACATGACTCAGGGACATGTTCAATCTGTCCTTCCAGGGGTGCCAGTTTCCGCAAAATTCCCAGCCGGATATGAGGGCATCCGTATTGAATGGCGAAAAAGTGGCGAAGGAGCCCATGCGCCAGACGATGAGATCGTCGATATCGCGGCGAAAGTAGCCGCCCTCCAACTCAAACCAGCCGTAAACCGGAACACCCAACCGAACACCGACATCAATATTGACGCTGGACTCAGCCTTCACGTCGGGATTCCCCCGAACACGGAAATCCTGATAGAAGAGATCGGCCAATGTCGGTGCCCGAAAGGACTGCCCCCAATTGGCTTCGAGAGCCAGGGCATATCCCTGATTTCTGGAGATATGAAGCCCGAGATGGGGGCTGAATTCCTCCTCCGTGCGCGCTGTCCCTCCGTTCTTGAAATCAATCGCATCATAGCGGAGCGACGACGACAGGCTCCCTCGGGTCCCGGAGAGAGGCAGCCCGAATCGAGCTTCGGAATGCAGGCCGAAACCTCGGCTGTTATTCAGCGCCCGACCAACACCGCTCGTTCCTGGCCCCAAAAGATCTCTATCCTCCAGCTCATCACGCCGAAGAGTGGCATTGCATCCGAATTTCAAAACCTTTGATGGATTCCAATCGAACCGAATTCCACCCTGATGAGAAGTGAGCGCATACAGATTCTGGTACGGCGGTTGGCTTCGATCCTCAAGGGGCGCATCGATCGGTGGAAGATGGCGATATTCCGTATCATTCTCGTGGCGAGAGAGATGTCCCCTCCAGTGCCACGTGCGCCCTTCGAATCGGTGGTCGAGGATGAAGATCCGCCGATCGGTTTCGGCCCGGGCGTGTGGCGTCAAAGCAAAGATCAAGCCCGGAAGTCCTCGCTCTGAGTCATACAGGTTCGCTTTGAACGTCACCTCATGTCCGCCCCTCTGGAAGGCGACGGTACCGAACAAATTGTGGTCGCTGAAATCAGCATTCCGCCTCCTGGTTTGAACGATCTCGCTATCGCCCTTCACGGTTTCGAAGACATACCTTCCCCCGTCCTTCATGTGGTCGTATTGCCCGAAAAAGGAGAACTCCTTCCACCTGCCTGAGCAACCGGGATTGATTCCCCAGGCCTGAAAATTCCCGCATGTCAGTTTACAACGTACATCATTTAGGGAATTGCTCCTCGTCACAATATCGATGACACCACCCAGAGCCCCACTGCCGTAAAGGTGAGAGCCACCGCTCTTCGTAATTCTGACCTCTTTCACCATAGACAGGGGTATGAGGGACAGATCGACATCCCCGGTCAGCGGGTCGCTCAAGGAGACACCATCCACGACAACGATCACGTGATTGGAGCGACTGCCTCGAATCGAGATGCGTTTTCGGCCCGATCCTCCCCCCTCATCGATGATGTCAACGCCGGATACATGCTCCAGAAGCTCACCCACTGTACGGGCATTGCTCTTCTCAATCTCTTCGAACGTCAGGCGTTTTACGAAGTTCGAAGTCTCGAGCTGAGATCCAACTCCCTCTGCGACAATCTCATCGACAGGGAGAAAAATCCTGCGCAGCTCGAAATTGACTGCAGCTATTGTCTCACGACGTACGACGACAGTCTTCGTATGCTGCGTCTCATATCCGACAAACCGTGCCCGCAGGGAGTATTCTCCGGCAAAAAGATTCTCGATGCTGTAAAATCCCCTCTCATCCGTAAAAGCCCCATAGCCGGTGCCCTCGACGAGGATGGTGGCGCCCACGAGGGGCACTTTCGTCTCCGCATCAACGACACGGCCAACAATCTTAATTGTTGACTGGGCATCCAGTGTGCTCAGTGTCAGGCACACCAAAGCCACCGACATGAAGAGCTGGCACAAGATTCCCACCGGTCTCAACATTATGTTATCCGATTTCGTCAATCTCTGAATCGCTCAAGATTCTGTCTTTTCCCCTTCGATCTTCATCACTCTCACCAAGGCCGGAACGAGTGTCCCAAACAGAGCCGTATTCGTAACCAAATGGATGGACGAAAAGACGACGCCGGCAGCGACGATTTTCAACCATTGAGACATGAAACCGGCGCTCAGAGCGAATCCGACATTCGTTCCCACATCATACAGGAGCGTGAGGATCAAGCCCGTCCCCGCAAGGCCCGCTATGTTCAGAGGACAAAAGGTGCTTTTTCGTACCCATCTTCTCCATATTCCGCCGGCGAAACCTGCCACTCCCATGAAAAGGACCTGCGCCATCAGAACGGGTATGAAGGGAACCCCCAACGGATTGAAGAACGAAAACAAAAACATGGATACCGCACCGACCAAAGTGCCACGCGCACTCCCGAGGAACAGACCCGACAGAAACGTAAGGGACGTGATCAACTCAAAATTGGGAACATGAAGGAGTGCGAAACCGGCGGCGACAGTCAGGGCAATGCATATCCCCAAGAGCGTAATATCTTTTGTGGAACATTTCATTCTTTTTCATATCCGCAGCCGGGCGATTTCTCAGACCTATTTACGGACATTGTCATGCCGACGAGGCCCATTCGACTCGATTTCAAACCTTTGTTTCATTCTGAGCGGAGCCCCGAATCACGTCCGGGAGACAGTCCGCGAACGTGAACAATCGCCTCTGCCAGGCTTGAGATTCGACGCCCGGCACACCGGACTCAGGATGACATACTGGTCTTTTTTGCCAAGAATTGCCCTGTTCGTGTATATACAAAAAAATCCCACCCTCAAGGGATGGGATCGCATTCCTGTAGATACAAAAATGTCGTCTAACCTCCCCTCGAAGGCCAACGAGTTAAACGACACAGGCAGGTCTCCTGGCTCACGGTATCACCTTCTCCCGACCTTCCCATCCTGTGATTCAGGACAGTGGTCCCACGGAGAAGCGGAGGAGCTGTGCTCCCTCAAACCGATTACAGTGGCGGGGCCGCGACGGAATCTCACCGTCTTCCCTTATTCTCCCCGAAGTATCGGGGCACCCGCGTCGATTCTCTTCAATTGTGCGCACAAAATAGAATAATACGACAGTAAAGTCAAGATGTTTTTCGGTCTTTAACGCCTTTTTTACGAAAAATCTCTTGATCGCCCAGTACATGTGTGCTGGGCGAAAAAGTATTTCGGGATTTCTATCCCGTCAAACTCTTACTACATCTCCAGGCCTCACGATTCGATCACCGCTTCGGAACACCGACACTTCGTGCCTTCTGAACATCTCGACAACGAAAGAATGCAATGTCCCCGCACATTCTTAAGACGAAATATGTTCTTAAAATACCTCAACACCCCTCTCTTTTATACTGCCTTGTGAGTTGATCCTTCTTCTCAATGAACCGAGGCTGCCCGCCAAAATATCTGCTGATCTTCATTCTCTTTTCCTTCTGGTCCTCATTCATTTCTGCCGAACCGGAAATATCGGGAAAGAGTATCGTTTCCATCCACGCGTTCAATCCACCTTTCAAACAATATATTTCTTCCGTACCGATTTCACCCAGAGCCATTAAAGTCTTTCTCGGAACTGTTCCATACTGGGTGTATACGATAATAACCTCCTTGTCGACGACGGATCCATCGCGCACGGAACCTTCCGGAGCGTGTTTGGCAAACGGGATATGATACGTTTCAAACTGCATTTTCGAACGCACGTCCAATATATCGAAATCGTCTTTCTTCTCCATGATCCGATCAGCCAGCTCCTGTACCTCAAGATATCTCAGGGTGACCCCATCAAACCTTTCCTCCAATACTGTGATGCTTGAGCCACGATTGTCCTTCGATGGATTTCCGACGACTGCACTGAACAAGGCAAGCACAAGGGCACCGAGGGCAAGCACTCTTTGAAGGCGAAACTTTCCAGGCGAAATGCCCATGGCGTGACTGTTCTGTACTCGAAGCTTTCTCCGTTCAATGAGTTCGGCTCCGGCGAACCCTCCCAGCGCCATCATTACAACGCCCAATACGATGAGCCCTTGAGGAATGTGAAGCAACCGGGGAAATGTGACATGCCCCCATGAGGTGAAATACAAGACATCGTCAAAAAGCGCGAAGAGCTCTCCGAAAGCAAAAATCCCGAAAAATATCCCCAGCAGGGCAACGAGCCCGTCAATCTTCCCCGTGGCCGAAGCCACCAGGCACGTCCCCGGACAGAGACCCCCTATCACAAAACCGACGCCGAAAATCAAACCGGCAATGAGCTGAGGAAAAACATACGTGGGATTGACATACACGAGCGAGTCGTCAACAAGACCCAACCAGGAAAGCCAAAAAAGACCGAGCATCGCCGTGACAATTGCCGTGAACATAACTTTGAAAAACGCAAGATCGGTAAAGTAGAACTGGGCCGCCATTTTCTTCGCATTCCCCAGTCCACCTCTTTCCAAGAAAAAGCCGAAGGCAAAGCCAACGGCTAAGGCGACAACCAAACTGGCATCGAAATTGAAAAAACCGAATTTATAGAACGGGGCTGTCATGTCCACTGCCTCCTTATAAAATGAGCCGCTGCATAAGCACCTACAAAAACGGAAATCATGAAAATCCAGCTCCCGACGCTCAGGAGCGCACCGCCGGTCAACGCCTGCCCACTGGTGCACCCGCGGGCCATCTTGGCGGCAAAACCCATCAGTGCACCACCACCGAATGCGAAGAACAACCTGCCGGTCGAAGAGATCCTCGGTCCTCGGATTATCGACACCCGTAATCTTCCGGCAAGAAGGCCGGAGAGAAATCCACCGACGAGAACACCGAGAATTTCGAAAACGAGCCAATCCTTCAGAGGATTTTTGTTTTCGAGATACGTGCTGTACATTCCGTTCGCCTGCGCATGCTCTGGAGCTAACGTGTGAACAGCCGTTGACACGATCGCCGTGTATCCTCCCGAGGCCCCCAGGCCACGACCCATTATGACAAAAGCGGCCAGCAGCGTAAGCCCCAACCCGATCCCGGCGAGATACGGATTCCAATACCTCCGAGGTGCTTTCTTCGTTCTTTCTCCTTCCTCCAAATCCGAACCGTACGTCTCGATATCATCACGTTCAGAGTACATACCCCCTCCTTGGAGTCTGTTATTGATACGGTCGTATCTTCACAGGCTCTATTACCGGTAAAGTCTTATCACCGGTCCATTCCTGAAATGAGCCGTCGTAAAAGCGAACGTCATACCCGAGATACTTGGCCGCAAAGTAAACCGGGCTGGCCCATATTCCCGTACCGCAGTAGATCACTAAAACCGAGCCCGGTTTCGCACCGTTGTCCGAAAATATCTCGGCCAATTCCGCCGCATCTTTCAATTGAGACGGCGAGTCCTCAGTCATCAACTCAAAGAACGGTATATTGAATGCTCCGGCAATATGTCCGCGTCTCTTAGAATGACTATCCCTTTCAATACCGGTGTACACCTCCTCCGGCCTGGCGTCTATGATGACGATATTTGGATTTCTGATATTGTCGTTGATCCATTTTCCATCGACAAAAACATCCGCATTCGGTCGAGGAGTATAATTTCCGGTTAATGCTTCCGGTAATTCTGCTGTCAGCTTCCGATTTTCGGCTTTCCATCGAGGAAACCCACCTTGAAGCATCGACGTACTGTCCCCCAGACCAGCATAATCCAGGGTGAGGAGAAGGCGGGTGGCCAACGAAATTCCTCTTGATTCCGCATAATAGACCACAATCCTTGAAGTGTCACTCACCCCTGCTGATTTCAGAACGGAATCGAGTTTTGCGATGGGAGGCCTTTCGTGAAAGAGCCCATTCGGGGAATTCACAACAACCTCAAGCAGCGAAAAAATACGCGCACCAGGAATATGCTCCTTGTCATACCCCTCCTTTCTCCCGACATGCAGGAGCAACAGAGAAGGATCGGCCAAGTGTTCTTCCAACCATTGCGTCGTGACAAACATTGATTCAACCGGACTTTTGCCGGAGACGGTTGATATTGAAATGCATGAAAAGATGAGAATGGCTGCGATCGTAATCCTAAATCCCGGTTTATTCATTTTTTCTCCTTGTAGCGTTCACCATTTTTTGAGCCATGATACCCTGATTGCCTCTCACAAGCTCGTTTGGGGGTTCACGATCCTTCGGCCATTTCAATCGAGCCTGGTTGCCGGCTGGTCTATACCGTTCTGGTGCAGCACGAGGTGGGTGACTTGACCACGGCCGTCTTTCACAAACGTCAATTGCGCATCAATCAAGGCATAACAGAAGTCCGTCTCCGACTCCGCGTACATCTCGAGCTCCTGCTGACCCGTGAGCTGTGAGTAGAGTTTCCTCCCTTCAGCTTTGACGGAAAGAATGATCCCCGGAACGAACTCATACCGACCGGCGTAGGTTCGGAGAATTTCCGGATCCAATTCAATCACTTTGCGTCCGGCCGGTGGCTGAGTCTTTTGTGCGGCCGGCTTCCGTGTGTCGGCTTGGGTGGCAGGGGACGATTCCGTCAGATGTTCACGGGAGAGCATATGATCGAGATTTGCAATTCCCAGGGCCCCCCAAGCGATCACCGTTGCGGAGTGTTTCTGGTACTCGGGAACAACCATATCATAGGTGTCGAATTGCGTGTGATGGCATCTCCAGTACGGGGTATCCCCCGACTGATCCCACATAAAGGACGGCACACCGGCCCCCAGAAAAACCATGTGATCGCTCATACAAAATGCAGCGCGAGTCGAGCCACAGCCCGCATGTAAGGCCGCTTTTCCGCCAGGGGACGCCTCGGGGCTTCCGTTGCCCGAAGCGCATGACGGTGTCCTCGGGTTGGGATTGCAGCAGCTTGTAGAATACAAAGGCAGGCGGTCCACCTGTTCTATGTCAAAGGGCATATCCTGGTTCAGGGTTCTGACAGGAGAAAATATCCCCTCAAAATCTTCCACCATAGCCTCGGTGGCGAGAATGCCGGAAATGTAGTCGCTCCCGTAGTCCATGTTCAGGACGGCCGAGATTTGTGGCATCAGCTCTGAGTGATCGGCCACATACCCCTTGGAACCGAACAAGCCTTGCTCGTGACCGCCGAAGAGAATAAAGCGAATCGTTCTGCGGGGCCTGGCTCCGGATTCCATCAGTATTCGTGCCGCTTCCATGGCCGCGGCGACCCCTGTCCCGTTGTCGCAAGCGCCGCTGGCCCCATCCCAGGAATCCAGATGAGCCCCAACGATCACATATTCATGCGCCAGGTCCGTCCCGGGAATTTCGGCCACCACATTGTAGATGGGAATGGGACCCTTCTTAAAGTAATTCCGGATGTCAAAGGCGAGAACGACCTCTTCATTTTCAGATATGTAATTCGCAATCTCCTTCCACTCCTGTCCCGGGAGGATGATCACAGGAGTCTCCGGCAACGCTTCCCATTCAATAAGATAGTTGCCGAAGGATTGCAGGAGCTCATCATCCACTGATGGAATGAGTACACCGGCTAGAGTGAGATTGAGTTCCTGTCCCTTTTTCAAATATTCGGCGCTCCTGCCTCTTTTTTTGTCGGGATCCCATACGATCCAAGATCCTTGAAATTCCGAACGTCTCGTCTCCAGTTCATCCACCGTCTCTGGCCCCATGACGGCACGCGCCACAACCCGACCGCTTGTTCCCGCTGTCCACGCCGGTGTGGTGAAATGGAGATCCTGGGTCACAGGGTTCATGATGGATCCGTACGATTGCCCTCGATTGAAGCCGACCGGCATCTCAGCGCACTTCTCCAAATGGACGTTTGTCAAGCCGAAGCTTTGAAACCTGTCAAGGGCCCATTCACAGGCATTCCGCAGGTTGTCGGAACCCGTCAAACGCGGACCGATCCTGTTGGTCAGATGATCCAGGTGCTCCATGACTCTGTTGTCGTTTCTACCAATTGTAAGAATGCGCTCCTGAAGATCCTGACCGTCGACGAGGGCGGATGTGCCGCAGAGGTATCCCGAAATAATAAAAATGATCACTATCATCAAGCCTGAGTAAGACCTCATAGTGACGAGACTTTCTCTTCCTTTTCTCATTGAGTTCCTCCTTATCTCTGTGAAGCAGATACTCCGTTCTGGTCGGCCGGGCCTCCGGCATGGTCAACCGACTTAGTGTCTTGAATCCTTTTCTATTCTCCAGTAAGGAATGCTTCGATCTTTTCAATCACCGGTTTCGCGCCGAGATCATAATTTGACATGACAGCCACAGTATACCCGGCATTCATGTACATGGCAAGGTGGGAATGTATCCCTGCAGCACCTCCACTGTGACCGATAATGCGTTGGCCGTTTACGATTCTTTCCTGGAAGAGATAGGCATATTTACGGTTCAAATCCTTCTTGATTTCTCCAGTCATCGTAGGAAGAGCTTCAACGACCTTTCCCTTGGTCAGTATTTCAAAGTGTTTCTTGTCAAGAAGCTTGTAATTCCGGAGTGCAATATCGAAGCGAAGAAGATCCTCGACGGTCGAATACCCGCCCCCTGCCGGGCACCCCTTGGTGGGATTGGCAAAAAGATTATTGTGCCAGCTCTCGTATTGTCCACCGAAAATATTCATTTTGGTGTATCCAATGGCCAGATTCGGAACTGGTTCATCCATCTCGTAGCACTCGGTATCGATCATCCCTGCCGGTTCGGTCACATGCGATCGGATATAATCGTGATAACTCATTCCGGATATCCTCTCTATGATGAGCCCGAGGACCAGGGGTCCGCAATTACTGTATTGAAATCGTTCTCCCGGCTCGAAATCGAGGGGTTTTGTGTTTGTCAAATCATCGAAATCCTTGACGGTTTTCAACTGCGCCCATTGAGGGTTCTGAAAAAATTCCATCCAGTAGAGCCCCATACCGGAGGTGTGCGTCAGGAGATGGTGTATTGTGACTTTCTCTCTCACCTCCCGATTGGGGTAGTCGGGAAGATGCGCCCCGACGTAATCATCATAAGAAAGCTTTCCCCCTTGGACAAGCTGCGCTATCGCCACGCCGGTAAACATCTTGTTCATGGAACCGAGGTTGAACTTTGTGTCGACCCGGTTGGGAACGCCGTATCGTTTGCACGCTTCTCCTACGGCTCTTTTGTAAATCGGAACGCCGTCTTTGGCAACGAGGACTGTTCCCGAGAAACGATCCTCCTCAACAAGTCGGTCGAGACACTCATCAATGACAGTGTTTATCTCTTGAGTTGTTTCTTCTATGGGAGACGCCTGCAGAAAAATTCCAGAAGAGATAAAGACTATGAAACCACATATGGAGACCGATGTGATTGTATGTAATAACAACGAGAAATTCATATAGAAACCTCTTTTCGCTAAATCGACTCTTAATGATAATAGGGAGGTTAAATTAACCGGCGGAGTTTCAAACGGACTCTCTTTCGTTCTTCATCGCGCAGAATTTCAAGAGTTACCCAATCGCTTTCATTCTTCAACAACTCTTCGACGTCATCCTCCTTCACATGAACTGCCGGCAGATCATTAATTTCAGTGACGACATCATTTGCCCGCAGCCCGGCTTCACTTGCAGGGGAATTCGGCACAACACGGTCAATTATAAAAGTACCCTTGTCAGTTTTTGTCAATTGTACTCCGGCCATGTTGAATTCGAAGGGATCGTTGTAATGCCTGTTGGGTTCCAGGATCATGAGCTCGTTGGTATAGTCGAAGATGACATGGAATCGACGAAGAACATCCGTCCCTAAATTTCCCTCCTTTCCCACCCCTCCCCCACCACAGGCAGCAAGTGCACCCGTGCTGAATGATGTCACAACATCCTCCAACGTGTATGGATCGAGAGTGAGACTCTTGATGCGACCGACGTATCCGTCCACATCACCACCGACACCTGTTCCCAAACGAAATTCGATGGCATTGTCAGGAACAACAATGCTCTCATGCGCTCCGACACTCAACGAAAGTGCATGGGTAGCCCCAAGATCCACAACAAGTTGCAGTGGAACTCTCTTTCCATCCGTCATTTCCACCGTGCAATCCAGATACGGAAAACCGCCATTGAAGGAGAGCGGCAGTTCCCGCCCGGAACCTGAGTATTTGAACCCCTCTGGTTCGGTCAGACGAATCACCATCTTCTCGAAGTCGATCTCAACAACAAAAAGACCGAACAGCGAATACCCGATGACTCCATCCATCTCAAATCGATTCTGAAAGGGATTGTTCGGCATCACGATAACGTTTTGATCCGTCAACTCCAAGCCGGGAAACTGAATCGTAACTCCCGTTGAAAAGTCGGCAGGAACCGGTTCACCTCCAGCACCACCGACCATGATCTGGCCCACGGACTCGAGATCAAGCTCCTCCACTCGTGCGTTGTCAAACAACATCGCACCAGGGATGGGACACCCGGTGTCTAAAACCAGTCGAAAATTTTTTCCACCCACTTTCGCCTGAACAAGAACTTTATTCCTTTCCAACTCGAAAGGGATTGTTGCACTTCCATTATCGGATAACATCTTATATGTCCCACTCGAAAAAACATTACCGCATTGTGCTTGTGTATTGGAATACATATTGGCGAGCAGGAAGACGGAAGTAGAAATTGTGATCAGTGTAAGTACCCTCATTCGTTTCCCCTTCAAAGGTGTTTGTTCTTCACTCATTTTTGCGAAAAGGGATGCAACTGATCAGAGAAAACTCAGTTACATCCCTGTTTTTTGGTGTAAGATAAGTCTAAAACGATCCTCAGATACTGCGGCCGCAGCAGCTTTGCGTTTTCGAGGATGAACTTCCAGGCGGACAGCAATCCTTGCTCTGAGTCGGGCAGCAGCCGCTCTCCCCCTGCGGACAACAATCACCATTTCTTTGTCCGGCCGTGCAACATCCTGACGGACAACATCCGCTTGCTTTCGGATCCGGAGTCCCTGTTGTTTTCGAGCTGTGAGGATAATACCCCGTCTCAACTGATGTGGATTTGATCAGTGAGGATTGTTCCTCGAACAGGAACGAACCGGAGCCGGCAGGCTTCGATGACGTTTCATCGTCAACCAAGTTTTCCCTTAAAAGCAGATGATCAAGGTTGGCAACGCCGAGTGCCGCCAGGGCAATCACTGTCGCGGAGTGCTTCTGGTATTTTGGAATCACCTGCTCGTACGTGTCCCTTTGCGTATGTGGATAGTATGGAACAGGATTCTCACCCTGCTGCATCCACATGAAAGCCGGCACACCGGCCGCCAGAAACTGAGCGTGATCGCTCGAACCCACCGCCTTGACAATCCGCTTGCGAGTAGTAGTAGCTTTCTCCTCAGCGGTCACGTTCTGTTTCGTAAAGGCTTGCCCTCCGCACCCACCACCTCCACATCCCCCACCTCCCTCTGTGTTTTTCACCAGGGACTGTCCTCCGCAGCCGCCACCCCCACCACCGCATCCTCCTCCACCCCCGCCTGAATCCGTCACAAGGGAGGGGCTTCCGCAGCCACCACCGCCGCATCCGCTATCGGCTATTTTTTCCTTGATAACAGTTTTGCCAACACCACCAACCATCAGTGGAGAACGGGCCGGTCCGTTTCCACAGCAGTCTGTTATTGTCTGGGGCAGGCTCTCGACCAATCCAATTCCGAAAGGCATATCTTCATTCAGAGATTTGACCGGGGCGAAAATCTCCTTAAAATCCTCCAGCATCGGCTCGGTGGCAAGAATGCCTGAGATGTAATCGGCACCCTGGTCCATGTTGAACATGGCCGAAATTTTATCCAATTGATCTGAGTGGTCCGTTACATAGGCCCTCGAACCCAGCATGCCCACTTCTTCCCCAGCGAAGAGGACAAAACGGATTGTTCGTCGGGGACGGATTCCGGCCTCCGCGAGGATTCTCGCTGCCTCCATGGCAGCAGCCACACCAGTACCATTATCCGCAGCTCCCGTGGCTCCGTCGTGAGAATCAAGATGCGCTCCGACGATCACATACTCATCCGGCAGCTCGGTACCGGGGATGTCTGCGACCACATTATAAATCGGTATCGGCCCTTTCTTGAAATAGTTCCGGATATCGAACTCAAGCGTAACCTCCTCACCTTCTCCCAACAGATCGGCTATCTCTTCCCATTCCTCCTGCAGAAGGATTATGCTGGGAGTCGTGGGTAGGTCGTCCCACTCGAGGCCTCGATAATTGCCAAAAGTATGAATGAATTCCCCCGAAGAAGGAAGGATGACACCTGCTACGTCAAAGTTCAGTTCATCCCATTTTTCGATGTACGATGCATTCTTCTCCGGGTCGTCGAAGGGACGCCACAGTATCCATCTCCCTTCGATATCCGCACCCATCTTCTCCAGGTCATCCTCGGATTCGGGGGCAAGTACAGCTCGAGCACTCGTACGACCACGAGTCCCCGCAGTCCAGGCATGGGTCGAGAAGTGAAGGCGCTTGTTCTTCGGCGACAGAATGGCTCCTGATGAGGTGCCGCGATTAAAGCCGATGGGAATTTCCGCAACCCGCTCCAGATGAGCATTGGACAGGCCGAAGCGTTTAAACTGATCGCGGGCCCATTCACTGGCTGTTTGATAGTTGTCCGAACCGGTTTGACGGGGTCCTATCCGGTTCGTAAGATGGTTCAGATGGTCCATGACTCTGCTGTCTTTTGTACCGACAGAAATGATCCGGTCATGAACAACGCCGCTTTCGATGAAGCTGGACTTTCCCGCATGGCTCTTTGCCATCATAGCGTTGTTGGATGTACACGAGATGATACCTGCGGCCAGAAACACAAAAGCAGCGAAATATACAAGAGTTCTCGATATTTTTCTCATAAGCACCTCCTCTCTCATAAAATTACCATGACTGTCTGACGGCTTTTTCCATCTCAATTCCATGTCTCAGTTTATAACATTCGGACCACCTCCTATTACATCAGATCCCAACTTTATTATTCTCATCTTATATCCTTGATTCTTGCACTGATCGAACCATGACCGTTGCCGTCTCGGGGCAGATTGTTGAAAATTCAGACGATTCTTTGATTTCGTCCGGGACAGAAGATCGATTAACAGCACGAAATCCGAACCGTTTGAAATAGTGGTCGGCATCTGTGGTAATAAGATACACGTCTGACAATTCATTCGCTCTGGCCCATGACAGGCGATTCTTTACAAGAGCTTCCCCGATCGATCTCTTTCGCCATTCAGAGTCAACCGCGCAGGAGCGCAGTAAACCGTGCGACCCATAAACTTCGATCCCGGCGACTCCGATGATGTGATCTTGGGACTCAGCAACACAGTAGGACTCCTCAAAATGCTCATCAACGCCTTCAAGGGGAAGATTGGAGTCCAACAGCAATCCCTTCACACTCTGTTCATCTTTACCCCGTGCAGGTCTTATGTGATATGATCGTTCCATTTTTCACATTTCAATCGAAATACGTTACACACAGCTTCTCCGGTCCGTATTCCCTTTGACTCAAAAACTCCCAAAAAGTTGCAAATGACAACTATAATTATCCGCAATCACTTCTTTGGAAAAACAATTCCACTTAGAGGTAATGCTGTACATTGAATGGAAGTGACTGGACCGGAGAAGCCTCAGCCACTTCATTGCTGCGGGCAGTTTTTCTTATCGGAACCGCCTCCTCTGAAGTTTCATACATTGTCAGGCATTTGCATCCTTCAGCGGATATTTACTCATACTTGATTGCATTTACCGGATTCGTCTTGGCGGCCTTGACAGCCTGATAGCTCACAGATACCATCGCGATACATATGGCAAGAATTCCTGCCAGAAAAAACGTCTCCAGACCCATATGCAACCGATAGGGATAATTCTCAAGCCAGCGATACATGACGTAGTATGCAATCGGCCAGGCAAGAATATTTGCGATTGCCACCAGAATCAGAAACTCTTTTGAAAACAATTGAACAATGCCCCCAATGGAAGCACCGAGGACTTTCCGAACTCCGATCTCCTTTGTCCGCTGCTCTACGGCGTACGAGGACATGCCGAACAGACCAAGGCACGCGAGAAAGACCGCCAATACACTGAAAGAGAGTGCAATATTACCCAGGTTCTCTTCGGCGCGATATTGGCCCTCAAGGGATTCGTCCAGGAAGTAGTAATCGAAGGGCCGACCGGGAGCGATTTCCTCCCATTTTTTCTTCAACTGAGCTATCGTCGTTGGTACATTGTCAGATGCGATCCGAACTGCAATAAGATTGAAACTGTGAGCGGCATTGCCGATAAAAAGTGGTTCGATTTCAATGTGGAGGGAGGCCAGATGAAAATCCTTGACCACACCGACGACCCTTCTCGGTGACCATTCCACCTGGCCCGCTCTCAGATTGACACGTCGCCTGATGATCTTTCCGATCGGGTCCTCCCAGCCGATTTCCCTGGCAGCCGTTTCATTGATGATTGCTGACTCCATGCTGTCCGTCGCAAATTCGGCAGAGAAATTCCTCCCGGCCACCATATCCATACCCATCGTTGAAATGAACCTGTCGTCAATATCCATCATCCTCATCATCTTTGTTTCATCTTCCGAAAATCCCTCCGGCAGAAAAGGTGCCATCATTCCGCCTCGGCCGGGGATCCCTGTTGATGCACTGACGTTTCTCACTCCAGGCAAACGGGCAAGCTCATTTCTGATTCCATGAATGGGCAAACGTTCGGAATCACCAACATTTGGTAAAACAACTACGTGCTCTTTGTCAAAACCGAGCATTTTGTTTTTCATAAACCGTATCTGTTCGAATACCGTCATCGTTCCAATGATGAGAGCGATGGAAATTGCAAACTGTGTGACGACGAGAACACTCCGAAATCGAGACTTCGAGGAACCGGTTCGAACACGACCTTTCAAAGCCCTGACCGGTTGAAAGGATGACAGAAAGAAGGCGGGATAGCTGCCGGCGATAAACCCGACGAAGAGCGCCAATCCGACAAATCCAGGAAGGATCCACGGTTGTCGTATGTAGTTCACATGCAATTCGCACCCGGCGAGGGAGTTAAATATAGGCAGAGCCAAAGGGAGGAGTATTGATGCAAGAAAGACAGAAAGCAAGCCGCAGATTATGGATTCACAAAGAAATTGCCCCACCAATTTGCCACGACTGGCTCCCAGTGTCTTTCTCATCCCGACCTCGTTGGCGCGCGTCGCCGAACGGGCCGTGGTGAGATTGATGAAGTTGATACAGGCTATCAGCAAAATAATGAAGGCAATCCCAGAGAACAGGTATACATAGACAATATCTCCTCTTCCTCCGGGATCGCTCTGGAGATTCGAGCGGAGATGGATGCTGGTTATGGGTTGGAGAAACAGCTCCAATGTGCCTCCGACCGCTCTCAACTTTTCGCCGGAGTATGTTTCGACGAAGTCGGGGAGCTTTCGCTCCAGGTTCTTGGGGTCGCTTCCTTGAGCGAGCAGAAGATACGTATAATAGCCCAACCATCCCCAGACCTCCATTCCTGGGCGCTTCTCAGCGTACAGCGTTTCGAAGGAACAGAGCACATCAAACGTAATATGCGAATTCTGAGGCACATTATGTATGACGCCCGTAACGGTGAAGTTCGTCTCTCCGTCGAATTCGAGAATCTTACCAACCGGATCTTCTTCATCGAAGAACTGACGGGCCACATCTTCGGTAAGGACGACCGAATGGGCGGTCAAGAGCGCAGAAGCAGGATCACCGCTTATCATGGGGAATGTCAACACTTCAAAAATCGAGCTGTCGGCATAGCGAACCTCCTCAATTTGGAGTTGCTTGTCTCCGTGCTTCACTGAGGAACTGGACTCAGGCGTAATCCTGACGGCGTTGACAACCTCCGGATAATCCCGGATCAGACCAAGTGCCATAGGAGGGCTCGTCATCGGCGCACGCCGATTCGCTCCACCGAGAGTGAGATCCGTGCCCAGACGGTATATTCGATCCGCTTTCGTATGAAACCGGTCAAAACCCAGTTCATTGGCAATCCACAACATAATCAAAAGGCAGCACATGATACCAATAGCCAGACCCGCTATGTTTAAAAAGGAATACATTTTAAACTTTCTGAAATTTCGAACGGCGACTTTCACATAGTTTTCATACATCCGCAATTTATCCTAAAGTATCTATCCCATTCGTATCAGTTATTGTTTCCTGAGAGAATGCAAACGACATTCCGAAGTTTCAATGTTTTAAAGATGAAATGTATTCACATCGTTTTCAGCAATAAGCCTACCGTCAAAAATGTGGACTGTTCTGTTGCAGAACTCCGCGTATGCTGGGGAATGCGTCACCATAAGGATGGTCGTTCCACCCTCATTCAACATTTTCAACAGATTCATTACATCATCGCCATGTGTTGAATCGAGATTTCCTGTCGGCTCATCAGCCAGAATAAGTTTTGGATGAGCGACGACGGCCCGAGCCACGGCAACCCTTTGCTGCTGGCCACCTGATAATTGCACAGGAAAATGATTTCTCCGGGCCATTATCTCCATTCGATCAAGAATTTCATCCACACGCCTCTTCCGTTCAGAGCCGGCTATTCCTAAATAGAGAAGGGGCAGTTCGACATTCTCGAAGACGGTCAACTCGTCGATCAGATTGAAGCTTTGAAAAACAAAACCGATATTGCCTTTTCGAAACTGAGCTCGACGCCTTTCCGAGTACTGTGTGACATCTTCACCGAGTAAGAGATATGTTCCCTCCGTCGGATTATCCAGAAGACCCAACAGATGGAGAAGAGTCGATTTACCGCATCCGGAAGGTCCCATAATGGCCGTGAACTCGCCCTCTTTCACCTCTAAATTGACGCTGTCGAGGGCGGTCGTTTCAACCTCATCAGTGTAAAACACCTTTTTCAAATTGTCTGTTCGAATCATATCTGTGTCCTTTCTGTCAAAACGCGAGGAGATTTTCTCTATAAAAGTTACTCAGGCCCTATTCTATTCTACTCAATTTGACACATATCGGAAATTAAAGTTGCAGGTGACAACTAAAATTTCCACATTCTTCTCATTTTCAGAAAGGGTGTATTTGTTCTTAAGGTGAGGAAAATCGTTTTGATGCTGCGCGCGCCAGTCGAGCGACGAGACGGATAGTGGCCTGTCTTATGTCCGGATCGAAGTCAGTGATCATCTTCTTCATCTCACCGGCCAACTCCTTCTCAATCCTGTCATGGAGGTCCTTGCCCCGCTGAGTCACCTCAAGGCGCAAGGCCCGGCCATCTTTTGGATCCGCCGAGCGTTTGACGTAGCCTTTGCGCTCCAAGGAGTCAACGACTCTACTGGTCGTGCTTTTGTCGAGGAAAAGCTCGGCAGCCAGCATATTCAACGACATCGTGCCGAGACGAGAAAGTGCGTCTATGGCGTAGCACTGGGTTATAGAAACATCCTGGTAGCAAATGCGTTTGCGGTCTCGAAACTGATACACCCGAACGAGCTCGCTCAAGGCCTCATGGAGCTCCCAGGCATCCTGTTCAAGGGTATTGCCCTGAATGAGACTTCCCGATTCTTTCGCGGTTGATGGCATAAATTCACTCCTCACTCGAATCGCACATTATCATTGTTACTAACAACAATAATGTCCGACGCGCCTCTTGTCAATACTTTTTTCATAGGAACGGGGAAGGTTGGATTTGATGGCCAAAAAACCTTGAATCCTACGTAATCAGAGGTGCAAAAAATATTTATGAGCAAAACTTATCTTCAGTTGTCAAGCGCCTAAAGGAAATGTGAACTTATGCCTAAGATCGCAGAATTATAGCGTTCCACGCCAATTTAAAAAAAACTTGACACAGACCAAGAAACCTCTTACATTCTGAATGTTCAAAATATTTTAAACGTTTATATAAAAGGTAACCTTATGATTGAAGAACTCAAAGAGATGCGAGATGTAGCCGTCGAGGATTTTGGGAAAGCTTACAATAACTGGGGATTGAGCAAACTGAAGGGCAGAATCGTCGGATTACTCCTTTTCAACCAGATGCCTCTATCCTTGGATGATATTGCCAACGAGCTTCATGTTACAAAGGGTTCTGTGAGCACTGTCGCTCGTCAATTGGAGGAGGGCGGTCTCATTCGTAAAGTCTGGGTGAAAGGGGATAGAAAAGATTACTATGAGATTGTATCGGATGTTTTTAGCACTACGAGCGAACACAATCTCAAACTGTTAAAGGATAATCTACTCATTGCACAGAAGTATAAAAACTTTTTGTCGAGAATACTGGATTCGGCTTCACCTGAGGACAAATTGGAACTGGAGGTCTATCTCGACAGAATGACCGAAATGCAAGAGTTCTATGCTATGTTGGTCGATACGTTTGAAAGATTTATCACAGAGTGGAAGGGGAAATTCGAAGTAGCTATGCAGTGAGTATCGGTTAACAGGCGGAATACTTTTTTCAGCTTCTCAAAATTTAAATCGATTCTTCCTCTTTGAGAGGGATCATGCCCAGAGTAAAGGTCAACAATATCCAAATGTATTACGAGATTCACGGCCAAGGGTTCCCTCTGGTTCTCATTGCCGGTTACGGATGCGGTTCGTGGTTGTGGTTCAAACAGCTTCCCCACCTTTCCAAAACGTTTCAGACCATTGTTTTCGATAACCGCGGTGTCGGGAAGACGGACAAGCCTGATGATGCATATTCCGTTCGGATGTTCGCCGATGACACCTCAGGATTGTTGAAACATCTGAATGTCAAAAAATGCCACATCCTGGGTATATCCATGGGAGGAATGATTGCGCAACAAGTAGCCTTATCATACCCTAAATTGGTCGAGAGGCTGATTTTGTGTTCGACAACATTCGGAGGTCAAAACAGCATACCCATACCCGAAGGCACACTCAGGATCTTAGCCTCCAGTGCACGACTCCCCCGCGAAGAAGGCTTACGACGCAACATGGCTACGGCCTTTTCCGCAGAATACATAAGAGATAATCCCGAGGTTTTTAACAGAGTGATTTCTCACCTTCTGTCCAACCCGCAACCACTCTACGCGAACCAACTCCAGTTCCGGGCTCTAAAGGATTTCGATGTTGAGAAACGACTTCACGAGATATCTTCTCCAGTATTGATTCTGGCTGGTGATAGAGACGAGGTCATTCCCACCGGTAATTCCCAGTTGTTGCACGAAAGAATCGAAGGCTCTGAGTTAGTTGTATTCAAGGGGTGCGGCCACCTCATCATCATAGAGAGGGCGGAGGAATTGAATACGAAGATCACCGATTTTTTATTAGGCTCACATTGAGATTGCTATTTCCATGAAGGAACGGAAAAATGAGACTTAAAGAGAAAGTGGCCATTATTACGGGCTCGGCCCAGGGAATCGGAAAGGAAGCCGCACTGACTTTCGCTCAGGAAGGCGCCAAAGTAATAGTCTGTGACGTCATCGAGGATGCTGGCCGACGGACGGTCAAGGAGATTCAGGAGCGGGGTGGCACCGCTCTCTTCGTGATGTGTGATGTGACCCGCAGGGATAGCGTGCGGCACATGGTGGATCAGGCTCTGAGGGAATTCGGGCAGATCGATATTCTGGTGAACAACGCCGGTATTCTTCAGGATGCGACCCTTCTCAAGATGACCGAGGATCAGTGGGACGCGGTCATCAACGTCAATTTGAAAGGCGTCTTCAACTGTACCCAGGCCGTTGCCCAGATCATGGTCGAGCAGGGCTTCGGCAAGATCATCAACACCTCATCCGTCGTAGGTCTTTACGGCAATTTTGGGCAGACCAATTATGTCGCCACGAAGTCCGGCATTATTGGTATGACAAAAGTCTGGGCCAAAGAGCTGGGCCGGAAAGGCGTCAACGTCAACGCCGTTGCTCCGGGTTTCATTGCCACGGAAATGGTCAAGAAGATGCCAGAAAAAATCCTGACTATGATGAAGGAAAAAACGCCTTTGAATCGATTGGGACAGCCGCGGGATGTCGCCCACGTATACCTCTTTCTGGCTTCGGACGAGTCGAATTTCATAAACGGCGCCGTCATTAGCGTTGACGGCGGCGTTGTCTTATAAAACAGGAACTCTTCTCAGGAGAATATATTATGATTTTCGTAAGTCTCCTCCTGTCATTGATGCTCAATCTCTCCGCGGAACAGCCTGACACCCTCACTTTTCAGCAGATACCGTATCTCTATGAAACCGATTTCTGCGAAATCGATAGCATAAAAGTGGCATTCATCGATAAGGGACAGGGTGAACCCATCCTTTTCATCCACGGCGTGGGCTCGGATCTCTCTCAATGGGATTTGAACTATCCGGATCTCGCTCAAAAGTACCGAGTACTGGGTATCGATCTCCCAGGATTCGGAAAGTCCGACAAGCCCAGGATCGATTATACGATGAATTTTTACTCCGCCGTCATCGAAACGCTCTTGACCAGACAAAAAATAGAGAAGGCAACCCTCATTGGCCACTCCTTCGGAGGACATCTGGCCGCCTACTTTTCTCTTCACCATAAGGAGAGGGTGAAAAATCTGATCATAGTCGATGGGGCGGGTATTCAGGAATTCACCCCGGAGCAGAAACAATTCATACTCACCCAGTACGATCTCCATAAGTTATCCAATCCGAATCCCAACGAGCTTCGTTTCGGATTGCAAATGGGCTTCGTGAAATGGGAGGATACCTATGAGAAAACGGTTCAGGAACGAATCGCCCTCTCCAAATCGCCTGAATACAAAGACTACGCTTTTGCGGTCAACAAATGTGTGATGGCCATGTTGGATAAAAACGTAAAAAAGGAATTGCCACAGGTGAAGGCGCCGACACTTATCGTGTGGGGGGCCAAGGACGCACTTGTTCCGATAAGTGTCGCACAAGAGGCTCACGAGTTGATCGCAGGGTCGGAATTGACCGTCATCCCGGAGTGCGGCCATTTTCCTATGATAGAGAAGAGCGGAGAATTTAACAGAATCATCGATACGTTCTTGGGAGGAAAGGATGAGTAGATCGGCCATTATAGCGGGTACAGGGGCTTATGTTCCGGAAAAAGTATTGGATAACAAGTATTTCAACGAATTGCTGGGCGAGAATGTCGATGCGTGGCTCAGGCCCATGAATTATATCGAACGCCACATCTGTTCTGAAAACGAGAGCAGTGCCGACCTGGCAGCATCCGCAGGTCAAAGTGCCCTGGAGAACGCCGGTGTGAAGCCTACTGAGGTCGATCTTATCATTGTCGCTACGGACACACCCGAGTACATCTCTCCGGCGACCGGTTCCGTGGTTCAGCATCGTTTGGGTGCCGTCAACTCCGCCAACTACGATATCAACTGCGCCTGTGCCGCCTTCTGCACGGCGGTGGACCTGGGAGCCCGTTACATCATGACCGATTCCGCCTATTCCAACGTCCTCGTCATCGGCGTCTACGCCATGTCCAAATACTTGGACTGGACCGACAAAACAACCTGTACCATCTTTGCCGACGGTGCTGGCGCAGTGCTGTTACAGGCATCCGAGACGAAGCCTGGATTTTTGGGCGGGATACTTATTGCCGATGGCAGTTATCACGACTATATGGGTATTTATATGGGGGGAACGAAGACACCCCCCTCCCACGAGGCCATCGATAGGGGCGAGCATTTCCTACGTTTTCTCAAGAAGTTTCCCCCTGATACCAACTCCAGCCGCTGGCCCACGTTGGTCCGGGATGTGACGAAAAAATGCGGCCACACAGTGAAAGATATCGATTTCATTCTGTTCACTCAGATCAACATCACCACCATCAAAGAGGTGATGCAAGAATTGGGACTCCCGCTGAAAAAAACCCACTGGATTATGCACAAATACGGTTATACGGGTTCGGCCTGCATCCCTATCGCATTGGATGATGCGACGAATGAGAACAAACTGAAGGAGGGTGATCTGGTCTGCTTCGTCGGCTCGGGCGGCGGTTTCTCCATGGCGACTGTCCTGTTCCGATGGGCATACTGAGGACTATCAGCATGCTTTTTTCTTGGATCTTATTCATCATCTATGTCGTCGTTACCTTTTACCTGGCCTGGCTCGGCTCGAAGAGGACGAAGTCCTTGGACAGCTTTGCCATCGGCAACCGTGATTTAAATCCCTGGATTGTCGGGATAACCCTCGCAGCCAGCATGACCAGCACGGCCACCTTCGTCATCAATCCCGGGATCGTATACGCCACCGGCTGGTCGGCCATCATGGGCTACGGCGTCTCGGCCGGCATCGGCCTCATCTCCGGTATCATCATTCTGTCAAAGGGATTCCGCAGATACGGTGTGCCCTCGGCGGCCCTGACCGTGCCCCAATGGATCGGGAGCCGCTACCAGGACAGACGGCTGACGCTCTTCTATGCCGTGGTGAGCCTCTTTATGATCGCCATGGTTGTCCTCATCTGCTACGCCATATCCGGCGTTCTGGTCGCCACTCTCAATCTCCCCGCTCTCGTCGGCGCACACAGTTTCGAGATCGCTCTGGCCATAACGATCCTCTTCGTCTTCACCTACATCATGTTCGGCGGCACCTATGCCCACGCTTACACCAACACGGCTCAGGGCCTGATTATGATCGTGGTGGCCGTGGCCCTCATCGCTTCCGGGATTCATCTCATCGGAGGTGGACTCCTCGGTGCCTTGCGCGAAATAGATCCAAATCTGGCCACACTAACAAATCCCAACAGCATTCTGTTCCGGAACTACTTTGAGGTCTTTGGAGCAAATTTTGTTGTGGGTTTCGCCCTGGCTGTGCAGCCCCATTTCATCACCAAGTCGCTCTACGTGAAGAGGGACAAAGATGTGAATCTGTACCTGGTGGTCACCTGTGTTATCGGAGTCCTCTTCTCCATGGTCCTGCTCTGCGGCCTGTTTGCCAGAATCAAGGAAACGGAATTTATCACACAATTTATTACGGCCAACAAAATGGGGATCGACGGTGTGATGCCTGCGTACATCATTAAAACCTTCTCCCCCGTATCGGGGGCGCTGATTTCCCTGGCCATTTTAGCGGCAGGGATGTCCACCATGGACGGTATCCTGGTAGCCCTCTCGGCCATCTTCGCCAACGACATCTATCTCGTTCTCTCGGAAAAGAAGCTCCAAAATTTTTCCCAGCAGGAGAAGCTGCGCATCGCCTTGAAAGTAGGACGCTACGGTCTCATAGGATTAGGCGTCTTGGCCTACGTCATCTCGTTGCTCCAGCACCATTACAAAGAGTTCTCCGTGGCCATCTTCGCCCAGGAGGGGGTGTACGCCCTGTTTGCGGCCACCTTTGTGCCCCTGTTGTTCGGCATGTTCAAACGCGACGTCCATAAAGTGCCGGTCTTTGTGGCCTCCGTGAGCGCGCTGGTGATCCATTTTGGATTTCGATACGGGAAACTGACCCTGGCCACATCGGCCGACTACACGAATCCCGGGCTCACGGCGGCCTACGGATTGCTCTTCAGCGTGGTCGTGATGTTGGCCTACACTATCGGCAGGAAGCTCTTCACCGGAAGATCCGTGCGACGCTCTCCATGATGGGAGGATACGCTGGACGTTTGCGAGCAAGAGAAGAATGCTATCACATGAAGCTATTGAAAAACAGACATGAGACTCCGAGGCGTCCCCTTCCATGGGGATCTCTATTTCTCTTGATTCTCTTTCTGTTCGCCTGCCACAGAGAGAAACCCACGAGTCTCCCTAAGAAATCAACGGGAGGGCAGACCTCCAAAGCCAGTACTCCCACTGCAGTGGAGGTTGGTGGATCAAACGAAAACCCTTCGAACCGTCTCCCTTCCAAGGTCGCTCTTTTGAGCCCAGAACACGACTCCACCTTCCGTTTTGGCAGCATCGAACAGGAGTTGATCTTTACGTGGTGTTCGTCAAAGGATCCAGACGGAGATGTCGTCAGTTATGTGTGGTTTCTCCGAGATGCTGAAAAAAATCGAACCCTTCTTTGGGAAGATACCGATCAGGACACCTTTTCCATTTTCGACGGATGCTCCATCGCCGGTCTCTTTCCCACGATGGAGAGTGTCTACGATCTCCAGTGGGAGGTTCGGGTCACGGATGGGAGATCCGCCATCTCCAGCGATAAATCCGGACTCTTCCTGCTGTCTGACATCGACACGGAATACACGCTTCCCTCAAACTTCCCCGGAGATTTTTCCCCACCGGAGGACCAGCTCACCGGATCCGTGCTCGGCGGCTGGGGTGGCAGTGAGGGGTGCCTCATTCATACACCCATCGTCTTCCTCCACGGGAACTGGCAGACGGCCGACACCTGGAACCTCACAGCCCAGAGATTTCTGGAGAACGGTTATTACCCCAGAGAGCTTTGGGCCATAAGCTATATTGAAGTTTTCGGCGGCGATTCCGCCAACTCGAACATGGCCAATGTGGAGGATATCGATGGCTTTGTCAAGGGCGTCCTGGACTACACCGGAGCTGAAAGGGTGAACCTGATCGCCCATTCGCTGGGCGTAACCGTAGCTCGAGCCTGGATGGAGGCAAAGGATGCCCACGGTAAAGTCGAGCACTTCATCGCCATTGCTGGCCCCAATCACGGGGTTCATTTCTGTTTCGGACCCCAGGCGGGGACCGCCCTCTGTCAGGAGATCGGGCATCCCAACACGGATTTTCTAAACTCTCTGAACGATCCCGATGAGACACCGCTGGATGACCTCGTCGCCTACATGACGATTTACGACGGCACCGGCGCCGATATCTTTTATCCTGCCTACGCCTTCTTCAGCGACGGCAGCACGGGAAGCTTGTTGGAGAGCCCACGGCTGGGGGGAGCCGCGAACGTCCAACTTCCGGGGAAAGACCATTTTGAGCTGAAAGACAGCCAGGAATCCTTTGATCTTATGTTCAATTTTCTGAATTCGAACGGATATTATGTACAAGACTGATTGGCTGGAGAAGAGGGAACTGTTAACGCCCAATCGGATCGCTCTCATCGATGTGGCTGCAGGCACGAGATACACCTATCGGCACATGAACCGCCGAGCCAATCGACTGGCCCACGTGCTCGTGGATCGTTTCAACATTGAAAGAGGCGATCGCATCGCCATCCTGTCCCTGAACTGCTCCGAATTTTTGGAGACCCTCTTCGCGGTGGCAAAAGCGGGCGCCATTCTCGTGCCGCTCAACCACCGCTTAGTATCGGAAGAATTGGAATACATCATCAACGACTGCCAGCCGAAAGTTCTGATCTACGAGGGCCATTTCGAAGAAAAGGTGAAGGACATACAGCCAAGGGTAAACATTGAGTTCTATGTTAGGCTTCACGGCCATGGTGGATCGGGTCACGTCAAAGAATACGAGGGGCTTCTAAATACTGCTCCGGTGACCCCGGTCCACGATACAACCGTTGAGTTCGAGGACCCCTTTCAAATTCTCTACACTTCGGGAACCACAGGAAAACCGAAGGGGGTCGTTCTCTCCCATCGAATGATCTTTTGGAATTCTGTGAACACAATGATCCGGGACATCCTGCCCACAGATATCACCCTCACCCACACCCCTCTCTTCTATACGGGTGGGCTCAACGTTTACACCCTGCCTCTCTTTCATCTTGGGGGAAGGGTGGTCTTAATGCAATCATGGGATGCCGACCTGGCTTTGGATCTGATTGAAAAAGAGAAGATCACCATGTTTTTCGCTATTCCGACACAGTTTCAGATGATGCTCGATTCGCCCCGGTTCCATGAAACCGATCTCTCCTCCCTTCGCTTCGTTGTTGCCGGCGGAGCCCCCTGCCCCAGCCCGGTCATGGAGGCTTTCCGAAAGAAGGGTGTCATGTTCAAGCAGGGATACGGTCTGACCGAGGTGGGTCCGGGCGTCACGGCCATGGAATTTGAGGATGCCGAGCGCAAAACCGGATCCATCGGGGTGCCCAACTTCCACATGGAAGCCCGGATTGTCGATGACGAGGGCCAAACAGTAGAGACCGGAGGCATCGGCGAGCTCATACTCAGAGCTCCCAGCATGTGCTCGGGCTACTGGAACGACCCGGGTGCAACCCGCGAAGCCTTTCAGGACGGCTGGTTTCACACCGGCGACCTGGCCCGCCAGGACGAGGAGGGATTCCTCTTTATTGTGGGCCGGAAAAAGGACATGTTCATCAGCGGCGGGATGAACGTCTACCCGGCCGAGGTGGAGTCCGTCCTGTACCGAAATCCGAAGATAGCCGAGGTCGCGGTGATCGGGGTGCCCCACGAGAAATGGGGGGAGGTAGGCATGGCATTTGTGGTCTGCAAGAATGGAGAGCAGCTGACGTCGGACGAAGTTATCCAATCCTGTCACAACAAGCTGGCAAAATATAAGATACCCAAGGAGGTGAAATTCATGGATGCTCTCCCGAAAGGACCCTCGGGAAAGATCTTGAAAAAGGAGTTAATAAAAAGAGGTGGATGAACGACATCCTGACCTCGGATATTCGAACGCTACATCATGATTAGGCGAAAACGATGACGATAAAAAAACTGTTGTGCTACAGTTGTGTTTTGGTCTATATCCTCCTTCCTCTTTTGCCGGTCTCTGCCGGCACAACCGGGAAAATCGTAGGCTCGGTCACCGATGCCAAGACAGGGGAACCTCTGCCGGGAGTGAACATTATTGTTGAGGGAACAACACTGGGGGCGGCCACGAACACGAAAGGTGACTACATGATTTTGAATGTCACACCGGGAGTCTACAGCTTGAGGGCATCGATGATCGGATATACCCCCATGGTCGTCCAACAGGCGAGGGTGACTTTAGACCTGACCACAACGGTCAACTTCCCTCTGACCTCCACGGTTATAGAACTCGAGGAAGTGGTCACGGTGACGGCGGAGCGACCTCTCATTCAGAAAGACGTGACCTCTTCGGTGAACATCGTCAATCAGGATCTGATCGAAACCATGCCGGTGGAGGATTACACCGAGGTGCTGGCCCTCAACCCGGGTATCACGAGAGATTTTCGTGGGTTTCATCTCAGAGGCGGTCGCGAGAGGGAGGTCGTCTTCGAAGTCGACGGTATCCCGGTGCAGGAGCCCAATTACGGGACCTCATACAGCGGCATTTCGGTTCTCAGCCTCAACAACACGGCCATCTCGGAGATGGTCGTACAGAGCGGTGGGTTCAATGCCGAGTACGGGAACGCTCAATCTGGAGTGGTCAATATCATCACAAGAGAGGGCGGAGAAACTTTTCACGGCTCGTTGAACGCAGAAACGGAGTTGGATCTGGACGAGGGGAAAAAGGGGCGGGACTATCACACCGGCTTCCGCAAGTATCGCCTCAATCTCAGTGGACCGGTGCCGCATCTGCCTCAATTGAAATACTTTTTGTCTACGGAAATCATTACCGCCGATGATGGTTTTCCTTCCCGAGAGAGGACCCCGTCGGAGCTGAATGAGTTGAATGTGACAGGAAAACTCACCTATCAGATGACACCCCAGATTAAATTGACTCTCAGTAGCGTTTTCTCGGATAAAGAATATTCCCTCTACGACGTCCGGCGGAAACCATTCCCTGATACCTTTCAACTGAGGGACACGAACGTTAAGAATTTTTCTGTAAATTTTAACCACGCTTTGAGTCATGATACATATTACAATGTGTTGTTGGGCTACAGTCGAACTCACTATAACGCCGCCCAGCGGGACAAAAGATACGATATCACCCAGAGCTGGGACTGGAACACCTATTCCGGGTCCGGCGATACCCTCTTTTCACACTGGGCTATTGACACGCGCGACACAATCACCGTCTTGCGCGGCGATACCCTTGAGTTGATGCGCGACAACAACCTCTTCCGATATTCGGAGATGATTACGTACCTGGGAGAGGCCAACATCACGAAACAGGCGGGGAAACATCATCAGTTCAAAGGCGGACTGGAGATCCACGTCTACGATGTGGAATACGAGGCCGTCTGGTACTTCGCCGCCCTTCCCTTCACATACTGCTACGGCCTTGGGCAGGATGAGCTCTTCCTGCCCGACATAAAACCGAAATCGTACAGCATCTATGTGCAGGACAAGATGGAATTTGAGGGCGTGATTGCCAACGTCGGCCTACGATTCGATGCCTTTGATCCCGATGCCGAGATCCCTTCGGACTCCTATCGGCCTTACTACGATTTCCCTCCGACAGGCCCTCCCACCCCAACCACCCCCGACACCTTCTGGGTGGGCCCGGAGAAAGACATACCGACGCCGCGAGATTGGGTACGGGCTTCGACAAAGTACAGCATCAGCCCGCGGCTCGGGGTTTCGCACCCCGTGACGGACAGAGACAAGCTCCATTTCACCTACGGTCATTACCATCAGATGCCGGAATTTTACCTCCTGTACAGAAATTACAATTACAGTTACGATATCTGGGCCCTGGGACCCAATGCCGATCTCAAGCCCGAGAAAACGGTCTCCTATGAAATCGGTGTGGAGCACCTTCTGTCCGACTCCTGGCTGGTGAATGTGACGGCCTTTTTCAAGGACATCGACAATCTGGTTGAAGAATATCTGGCCAACGACCCCCGGGACCCCGAGTTTCAGGAGGCCATGGAGGATTCGACCGATCCTCCTCTGGACTGGCCCTACTGGTACATTGCCGACAACGCGGCCTGGGGGAAGGTGAAAGGTCTGGAGTTTTACCTCCTCAAGCAGGCATCGCCCCGGGATCACATCTCCCTCAACCTCTCCTACACATACATGATAGCTCGGGGGAAATCCTCGAACTATCACGAGGGGTTCCTGCGCGATCTGCGGAACGAGGTGCCCCCGGTGAAGGATTTCTACTTGGACTGGGACCAGCGGCACACGGTTTCCCTCAATCTCGACTACAGGGTTCCGGGCAACTACGGCCTCAGCCTGCTTTTCCGATACGGCTCAGGTACGCCCTACACGGGCTACACGGGCTGGTTCGGGGAGTCCCGCAGCCCGGTGGAGAACAACGAGCGCCTGCCCGAAACTTTCACTGTTGATCTCAAACTGAACAAAATGTTCCGGGTTTCGTCGAACATGTCGGCCAACGTCTACATCCTCGTGGACAATCTTCTGGATCGGGAGAACGTGTACCGATTCGACGACACCAATATCTTGATTCCCATGGTGGAATATCTGCACGAGACCGGAGACTTCAGTGGCCCGTACGACGACCCTACCGTCTTCGGTTCGCACCGGGAAATCAAAGGAGGCGTCTCTTTTTCATGGTAATCATCCATATCGGGAAAGAAAGTTTGAGAACTGTGAAATATCTTAAATTACCAGCATTCATTCTGTTATCACTTATGAGTGTGGGAGCGATCCAATCGTGCCGTGCTCAACCTCAGGAGCTTGAGAAACCGGCCGCCCTGACATCCATCAAAATCGGGAAGCTGTGGGGGCGGAACAACGTCTCCAACTTCGGGTACATCGGCACCCTGGAGTATCCGGGTTCCAGCGGAAACGAGTATATCTCCACGGCCGCCGGTGTCCTCCTCAGCGGGACGGTCTCCTCGGGTCGGACAACCTTCATCGGCTTCTACGAGCCCTATTTCGATTTTGCCTACCATGACTTTTTGAGGGAGAGCTGGCAGCAGCGCGGGGACGGAATCACGACTTCCACTCTCACAGCCAGGGCCAACCTGCAGGGTCATCCCGACGGTATGGGTATTGAGATGGAAACGGAGATCATGGCCTGGAGCTATCCCCAGTACGATGACTTTTTTATCCTCCGCCACACCTTCACCAATAAGGGGGAGGAGGACATCACAAATTTCTGGTTCGGATACACACTGCCGGCCGACTGCGGACCCACCGATGTCTGAGAGTGGTACATGGATGATCTCTGCGCCTATGACCGTGAGAGGGGTCTGATCTATATGCATGATGACGATGGCGACGGCGGGCTCTCCCCGTACTATATCGGTGAGGCCCTTCTGTTGGCACCACCGGTCAACGGAACCTCCGACGATCCCGCGATCACTTCACAGAAGTGGACAACTTTTCACTACTTCACCATCAGCAATCCCTTGTCCGGCAGAGAGGACGTCTATTCCCGGCTCACCTCAGGCATTATGAGCAATGCCTCCACCCCCGGGCCGTATGATGCCCTGTGCGGTGTCGGCCCGTACACCTTGAAAACCGGGGGCTCTCTGTCCTTCACGGTGGCCATCCTCTACGGAGAGGGCCTTTCAGAATTGGCCAAAACTACCGATAGGGCAGCCCTCTTGGCGGCCTCGGATTTCGCCGTTCCGGAAATCGACGTGCCGCCGACCATACCCCGGATTACGGAGGCGACAGTGGAAGAGGACAGAATTTCCATATTTTGGAGCGATGAAGCCACCTCCGAAAGCGATTTCGCAGGGTTCAGATTGTACAGAAGCGACGTCTCTCAACTGGGTCCCTGGATCGAGATCTTCGAGACACCGTCGGAGATCTCCTACGTCGATCAGGGGAGGATCGGCTTCCCGCAATACTATCTGATCACGAGCTACGATACCGACGGGAACGAATGCGGCACATGGGGTGACCGGAATCGAACCATCGAGCCGGTCTACGCCGCTCACGGCTCCGAAAAATCGGTTGAGAAAGTGAGAGTGGTCCCCAATCCCTATCTGGGCAGCGCCGCCTGGGAGCGGGAGGTCTACGAGAGCCGGCTCTATTTCACCCGTCTTCCGGAAAGATGCACAATCTCCATCTACACTCTCACCGGGGACCTGGTGAACACCTTGTACCACAACATGGACGGTGATCCCACTCCTGACGGCAGCGGTGACGAGGCCTGGGACCTGCTGACCCTCAACGAGCAGTCGATTGTCACCGGCCTGTACATTTTCCGGGTCGTCTCGGACAACGGTGAGACGCATACCGGAACATTCGCCGTAGTCAAGGGACAGAGATAATGGACCGGTTGATGAACATAAAGAAGATGAAGACTGTTCTCCCCGTGATAGCATTCCTCATCCTTTCGGCTGTGAACACTCAGGCCATCAACAAAGTGGGCACAGTGGGTGCCCAATTCCTGAAGCTCACCGTTGGCGCTCGATACGTGGGCATGGGAGATGCGTATACCTGCGCCGTCTCAGATGCCAACGCCGTCTTCTGCAACCCCGCAGCCATGACCGGGATCGAAGGGTACGACGCGACCTTTTCCCACCGAGGCTGGATCGCCGGGATAACCCACGAGGCTGCGGCCGTGGTGCGAAACGTCGAGGGTATCGGAAGTTTCGGCCTGGGAGCTGTCATGCTGGGTGCCGACGATATGGAGATCACCACCACGGCTCAACAGGACGGCACCGGCTCCTATTTCACCTACCGGGACATAGCCGTGAGCTTCTCCTATGCCCGGCGTCTGACGGACAAGTTCTCGACCGGGCTAACCGTAAAATATATCGACCAGCAAATATACACCGTCCACGCCAAGGGCTGGGCTTTTGACGTGGGGACCTATTACTGGACCGGATTTAAGACCTTGCGCTTCGGTATGACCATCCAGAATTTCGGACCGGATATGACCCCCGGAGGCAGTTATCTCGACACGCAGGTGTCCGGACTGTTCCTGGAGGAGAAGGAATTCTCCTACGGGGAATACCCTCTGCCCGTCAAATTTACCGTGGGCCTGGCCTACGATTTTCGTATCACCGAGACCATAAAGACCACCCTGACCGTGGACGCCCTGCATCCCAACGACTACACCGAGAGAGCCCACGTGGGGGTGGAAGGGATGTACCTAAAGGTCCTGGCCCTCAGAGGAGGATACAAGATCAACTACGAAGAGGAGGCCTTCACCGCTGGATTCGGCCTGAAATACAGGAACATGGCCTTCGACTACGCCTATTCGGACGTGGGGGTGTTCAAAGGAACGAGCACCTTTTCCCTCGGCTTCTCTTTCTAAGGACAAAAGATACAAACACCTTTCTTGGAGAAACGCCCTAACAAAGGAGGATTATTATGAGAACGGGAGCACTTCCACTCATCCTCATCTCCTGTCTCCTTCTGCTGTCATTCACCAATCTCTGCGGGCAGATTGAAATCCTGTGGAGCGACAACTTCAGCGATGAGGAGTACACGGACAATCCTCCCTGGTGGATCTGGGAGGATGAGGACGGGAACAAGGCCGGCAAGGCCAGGGTGGAGAACGGGGAGCTCATCCTGTTCGAGCCCAATCCCGTTTTCAGACCAGCCTTCAACCTTGTATGGACCGGCGGAGACACTTTGAATCACAGATACACGCGGACCGATTTCTATCTGACCTGCAAGATGATGATGACGGCCAACGGGGATCCTTACAACAGTGAGATGCCCCACATTTACACCCGGGCCTCTCTGGACGCGCGGGTCTGGTATGTCGTCATCTTCGCCCCACGGGGGAGTCGGGGTGCGGGGATGTACATCTTCTCTTATGAACAGACCGTTCACTTTGTGGCCGATCCTTTGGTGCAGCCCGGTTCCTCTTTCAACGTGGCTCTCAAGGTCGAAGCCGACACCATCAACTGCTCGGTCTACCAAGGCCCTTTCCCCCCTGAGGAGTGGGAGCTCACCTACGTCCTGCCTGAAGAAGATCACGTCGAGCCGGAGGAGGCCGTCGCTCTTCTCACTTTAGGCGGCTGGTATCTGGACGAGCTGCACATCGATAATGTCGTCTACTGGAGCGTAGGGGAAGAGACCGGCGTGAACACCTCCGTATCTTCATCAATCCCTGACGCTCTATCCCTCGTACAGAATTACCCCAACCCCTTCAATTCGAACACAGAAATCAGGTACCACATACCCGATGTCCCTTCACCCATCCCAACCACTTTGAAGATTTACAGCATCTTGGGACAGGAGACAAGGACACTCATAGACAGACCCCATGAGGCGGGCCACTTCACCACCTCCTGGAATGGCAGGGATAATTTTGGGGACGAGGTGGCCAGCGGCGTCTATTTCTATAGGTTAACGGCCGGTGACTATCATATGATGAAAAAGATGATTCTACTCAAATAAGCACGAAGGAGGATCGAACCATGGGGTAGGCCATGGAAGCGCGATTGTCAGCCTGAAAACGGAGAAAGGAGGTGAGAGAGGGCAGATTCCAGACGCAGATTTACCTCTGTTGTTTGTTCACTTTATCAACATGAGAGGGGGTGATGCCCGGCAACAAATGTGGTCACTGTCTCACTAAAAAGTAGGTCTTGAAAAGGAGGGTTCAATGAAACGGTTCACTTTCATAGTGGTATTCACAGCGTGCCTGAGTATGTTGGCAGGGATGAATACCTTTGCTCAGGAAATCCCCTCGGAGCTGGTCGGAACCTGGGTGGCCGATGGCAGCCAGGGGAGCTTGGGATCAGGACTGGGCAGCCTGGCCATGGCCGGCTGGTCCGACTACTCCCTCACATTGAATGGCGACGGCACCTATCTGGCCACCGGCAACAACATTTATCAATTCGAGGACGCCTCAGGCGTCATCACCCACAGTGGGACGTTTACACTGGATCCGGAAGCCTCGCCGGCCCAGATCGATCTCATCATCGATGCCACGAACAGCTCGACATACTTCGCCGTGGGCGAGTCCCAGCCCAGCATCTACGAGCTGATCAACGACGATGAAACCATGAAGATCAACTTCGGCTCGTCCCAATTCGGAGTCCCCAGACCGACCGATTTTGTCCCAGGCAACGAATTGGCCAAACAGGGTGTCGGACCGCAGCCCATCCCCGAGGCGCTGATCGGAACCTGGATGGCCGATGAGGCACAGGGGAGCTTGGGTGAGGGCATGGGCAGTCTGGCCATGTCCGGTTGGACCGACTACTCCCTGACATTGAATAGCGACGGGACGTATGAGGTCAGCGGCAACAACATCTACCAGGGTGGCGTCATCACCCACAGCGGAACATTCACGGTTGACGCCACGGCCTCGCCGGCCCAGATCGATCTCAACATCGAAGAGA
>CP070758.1:647054-652562 GCA_020348925.1 Gemmatimonadota bacterium
ACGATAACTTCTGCTTCAGCGATGTCGGACTGGAATGATTTAAATGCATCATTGTCGTCCAACTCCTCAGGATCACTATATAACACATCTAAAACTTCAATGGCTGATAAACCACCAATCGCATAATCTTTTACTTGGACAGCTTTCCTCGTGTCTCGTCCAATATTTTCAGCATATCTTTCTGCAACTCCCCATCCTGTGGAATCGCTGATATAGACTAAGTCCCACTTTTCCAGTTCATTCAGTTGATTCCTCTTTGTACAGCCACATATGATAGTTGGGACAATGACAATAAGTAATATCCTTAGGAAGAAACTATAGGTTCTCATTTTATTTACCTCCTTTTGAGGAATTCAGTTATAGATAGGTTTATCCAAAAGCTATTCAGTTTTCCATAAGAAAGCAAGGAGAAAAGTCAAGACAATAAGGTTATTGATATGGATGTATTCAGCATTTGGTGTCTGAATTAATGCCATAGCAAAACACCATATATTGGAGAAATTGATACATATTATTTTTTCAAAAAGTACGGATTATCAAAGATAATATTGAATTTTGACTTTGGCTTCAAAGTGAATATTTCTCCCAGAATTGGAGAAATAAAGATGGTGCAGGAATATCCATTTCTCGGATTCCCCTCAGAGATCAGTCAATAAAATATTGCTTGACATAAAATGAAATCAGACTATCTTAAGATAGAGTTGAATTATACAGGAGAGCTGTATCTGGCTTTGCTCGATCCATTCTCGTCATAGTACTCCTCAACATCATCGTCTTAACTCTACGGTTCACCTGTCAGTTACTGACACCAACGGAACCACTTCAAAAACGTTTACAGATATAAACTGTTTCAGGGATGAAAATGGTAACAGTTGATATCTTTATGTCGAGGATCATAAACGCCTTCTTTGTACTCCTTTGAAAGATGAGTGTTGGGGGCGTTTTTTCATTAACAGAAGTAAATGTCATTTTTTGATTACACTTTTTGAGAAAAGAGATAGTCGAAAATTATATCTTGTGAGGGAAAGTTTTTAAAGTAAAAAATTTGATTTTTACTGATAGTCATCACATCACTTAATAAGATATTGTGAGGAAGATTAACACTAACATTCATTTACAAGTGTTTTTATATAAGGAGGCCGTCATGAAAAATCTTATTTTTACTGCCGCTGTGCTTTTCTTGACCGTTTCGCTTTCAATAGAGGCTCAGATACCACGCACCCTTTCCTATCAGGGTGTGCTTTGCGATGCTTCGGGTAATCCCAAACCCGATAGTAACTATACAATTACATTTGCCCTGTATGATGTTAGCAATGGCGAGACAGCAATGTGGAATGAGACCAAGTCTCTGAATCTGCGGCGCGGACTTTTCAATACGGTCTTAGGGGATCAAGTACCTTTCGGCACATCGCTCAAGTTCGACAGACCTTACTGGCTGGGTATTCAGGTGCAGGGAGAACCGGAACTGATACCTCGTATTCCCCTAACAAGTGTTGCATACAGCTTGAATTCATTGAAAGCCGATAGTGCAAAAGATGTAAGCCGCCCCATCGATCCTCCCATTGCAGGCAATGAGATTGCAGATGACACGGTAGTGAGAAGAGTCGGAATAGTAGATTACAACAACCTTATCGATACGGTCCTTACAGATACTGTATTTGTTGCCGCGGGAGAAAATATACAGTTCTCACTCAGCCAGGATACAGTAACCATTGCTGCCACCGGTGGTGATGGAGGTACAGGGAATACTCTTGACCAGGCATACGACCAGGGAGGGGCTGGGGCAGGTAGAACGATTACAGCTGATGCTGGAGCGGTTGAAATTAATGGAGATGACGGACTTAAAGTCACAGGTACAAAGAATGTAATCGAAGCGACAACATCAAGCTTCATATCAACGGGCATTTTTCAGAATACAAGTTCTGCCCCAGTTGGCGGCAATGCTCTATTTGCTGAAATTACTGATGCAAATAATCCAAAGCATGCGATCGAAGCAAAATCCGCCGGCACCGGTGCTTCAATCTTAGCGTGGAATACTGGAGACGGAAATGCTGGCTGGTTCCAACAGAGCGGTACCGATAGCAAAGCGCCTGCACTTTACTCAGTAACCTTTGGTTCGGGTAATACTTTCGAAGCCAAGAATTACGGTTCTGGAAAAGCAGGAAAATTCATAATTGAGAATGCACTTAACGACAGCGCAGCACTTTACGCAGAAACCGACGGTATTTTTGGAAAAGCAGGGGAATTTAAAATCAACAATTCCTCCAGTGACAGTCCTGCACTTTACGCTGAGACTAATGGCCCTGGTCATGGGATTTATGGGCTTAGCGGGCAACAGACAAACCTTAGACCGGAAACAGCAGGTGTGGCTGGTGAGAGCAAGGAAGAACGCGGTGTCTCAGGATGTAGTGAGAACTCCGATGGGGTTTATGGGCTTAGTGGGCAACAGGCAAACATCAGACCGGAAACGGCTGGGGTGGTTGGTGAGAGTAAAGACAGGCACGGTGTCTCAGGATATAGTGAGAACTCCGATGGGGTTTATGGAGTAAGCGGACAAGAATCACCACAAGGTGATCCACCAACTGCAGGTGTTACCGGTAACAGCAATGGGGGAAATGGGGTTTCAGGTATCAGCAAATGCTCCGACGGTGTATTTGGAACAACGTTTAAATGTAGTACTTTTAGCCGTGGGCCTACTGCCATCCGAGCGGGTGTACATGGTGTAACAAGTTACCCTTTTTCTGAGCCGGATCACTTCGCTGTGGCTGGAGTAGGAACCGGATATGCTACAGGTGTCTTAGGAATTGGTTCGAGCGAAGGCAGCGGAGTTCTTGGGGTTTCAGGCACAACCAACATAGAGACGAACGCAGGGATCCGTGGTTTTGCGAGAGAACATGAAGATGGAAGTAATACATGGCCGCCATATTTTAGGCTTCATGAAGGTGCTCCTTACGGTAAGGGTAAAACTGGTGTGCTGGGTCAGGCAGTTAAGAGGGTTGGTGTTTGGGGTGAAAGCATTGAGAAATTTGGAGTTGTTGGCAATGCTGGAAAACAAGCAGGATTCGGTCATCTGCCGAATGCCACTGCGGGTGTATTAGGAATGGGTTTTGAAGCAAATGGTGTTGGGGTATATGGGAAATCAGAAATGAGTTTTGCCGGAGAATTTAAGATAACGGAGAGTACCAATGACTCTCCTGCCCTATATGTCGAAACTCAAGGTACTGGTAGAGCTGCAAATCTTCAAATTAACAATTCAAATAGTGATGAAGTTGTGCTGTTCCTCTATACTATAGGCCAAGGTGAGGCAGCATACATTGTGAATGACAATCCAGACAATTTTTGCCCAGCTCTTTTCGCCTATACAAATGGAATAGGGGGTGCAGCACACTTTACTATTGATAATTCAGACAATTACTGGGATGCATTGTATGCTACCACAAGTGGTTACGGTAATGCTGCTTATCTCAATGGTGATGTGACAATAACAGGTAGCTTGGACGTACATGGATGTGTAACCAAAGGGTGCGGCAGTTTCAAAATTGACCATCCTCTCGATCCTGAGAATAAATATCTCGTCCATTCCTTCGTTGAAAGCCCTGATATGAAAAACGTATACGACGGCGTCGTGGTGTTAGACGGCAAGGGTGATGCAACTGTCGAACTGCCGGAATGGTTTGAGGTCCTGAACAATGATTTTCGATATCAGCTTACACCAATTGGAGCACCTGGACCGAATCTGTATATCGCAGAGGAAATATCAAACAATCGCTTTAGAATAAGTGGGGGATCGGCAGGAATGAAGGTTTCGTGGCAAATAACAGGCATCCGAAAGGATCCATATTCGATGGCTAACCGTATTCAAGTGGAGAAGGAAAAAGAAGAAAAGGAACGTGGATATTACCTGCATCCTGAAGTCTATGGGCAGCCAGAGGAAAAAGGCATAAAATATCTGCATGCCAAAAATTTGCCAGACAGAGAAAAAACCAAATCGCTTAAGCCATATACCAATGAATCAATAGAACATTAAGGCAATATCCTACAAAGGAAAGAGGTGTTGTCATGAAGAGAAAATCTCTTTTATACATCTTAATTCCAAATTTCCTGCTTCTCTGGGCAACGAATATCTCGTCTCAAACTACGACTATTTCCTGGTACACATTTGGTTGTGGAGTCGGAGTATCAACCTCCTCTGGCAGTAAGTGTAAATCTTCTGTTGGGCAGACTCTTGTTGGATCGGCTCAAAGCGAAACCATGCTCATCGAGAGTGGTTTCTTGGCAGACACTTTGCAGAGAGTTGTAGTAATTCCTTATCTGGGAGGCGATGTTACTGATGACGGGAATATCAATGTACTCGATGTGCTGGCTGTTGTGAATGATATACTGGGAATTGTTATATTGGACGAATACGGAAAATGGAGGGCAGATTGCAATGGAGACGGAACCAGCAATATTTTGGATGCGTTGGGAATTGTGAATGTGATTTTGGGAATTAGTGAATGTGAACCCTGATTACCATGATTTTTGGGGAAACCTAATAACATTGTTTAAGATTCGACAGTGCATGTTTTCTTTGATAACAAACACTTTTAGAAAATAGTTGGCGATTAACTCGAGGATGTAGCAAATGATATAAGAATTCATCATATCGATTTTTCAGAACTTAGTGTATGTTTCGGGTGAAACTTACCGGTTATTCGGGATTTCAATCATACTTGACACTCGCAAAGTGAGATTTTGAATTTGAAGTACGGGGTGATGTTAGCGCTGAAGTTTTATTTATTAAAGACTATCAATAATCTGTCTGCTTATCTAATTCCACTGCTTGGATTGTATCTGTTACCTTTATTACTAATCATTTTGCAGGAGATTGTATCAAGTTCTTATCAACAGGGACAAGAACTTAGATTTCTCTTGAGGTTTTGTCGTGGAGGGAAATACGAAGCTCGTTGTTTGCCTGAAGAGTGAAATTGAGGATTTTCTTATTTATATTCTGAACGGAGATGTTGGACGTATGAAGTCCAATTCTTATGAACCAAAAATTTAAATGTTTTTCCAAAAAGGAGAGTGAGGAAAAATGAAGAAGCTATTTGTGATTGGTAGCACGGGCTTGATAATGATACTTACACTCACAGATCCTTTGCAGATTCAGAGCAGCGGTGAGAGTGCATCCGCTGTTGCCTCTGAATCCATCCGATTATCTCACGGAATGACGGTCGCGGCTCTCCAGGACACCGGGGATGCATACGAAGGTCAACTGCACGAGTACGAGATGGGGGTTGAATGGGATCCTCCCAGCGAAGATCAGATCTGCATCTGGCCTGAGGATCTCCCGGGAGGGGCCCAGTTTTCAGAGTGTATATGCGGCCCCGGACATATCTGTGACACGCTCAAATGGACACCCACCTACTGCCAGGCAGGAGTGTACACAGTCTTGTGTCACGTCGGGGAAGAGTGTTACTCCCCCCTGGCAACTTTTCCACATCCCATTCGTGTCCACAACGTGAATCG
>CP070758.1:652662-657674 GCA_020348925.1 Gemmatimonadota bacterium
ATTCCCTCCTTCTCTAACCAAGACATTAGCCCCTCCACATCTGGACCTATAAAAGTTTCCGAGGGGAGCTCAGGGACTAAAATGAGAGGAACCGGCGGCAGAAGATTATGTACCGCCATAAATAACAAGTCTATGAACTTCCCTCCTTCAGTGCGAAATACATATACATATGCTCGCAGGGCGTACGCTGAACCCCAAAACCAGGGCGGGGCCTCGCCTTCTCTCGCTTTCTCAAAGCCTGGCAGGGCTTCAGGGACTATGTCTTGAGCCGATGTTATCGGTTTTCGCGATAACGCGGGATTCCTCCTTTCGGGGAAGGATTTTTTCACCTTAAAGGACTCACGCTTTCATTTTGATTACAGATACTGTTCGACCTCCCAGGGTGTCACCTGCGTGGAGAAATCTCTCCACTCTCTCCGCTTCGCACCAACAAACTGTTCGGTCAGATGTTTGCCCAGGGCCTTTTTGAGGACAGCATCACCCTCCAGCTCATCAACGGCCTGGGCAATATTTCCGGGGAGCGTGGCTATCCCCATCTCCTCCAGCCGCTCGTCGCTGAAACCGTACACGTTCTCTTCGACGGGTTTCGGAGGCTTCCACTTTCGTTGCACGCCATCGAGCCCGGCAGCGAGCATACTGGCGAAGGCCAGATACGGGTTGCAGGATGTATCCGGACACCGCAGCTCCACCCGCGCTCCGACCCTGGCCTTACCCCGGGTCACCTGGGGAATTCGCAAAAGTGCCGAGCGGTTCACCCGACCCCAACAGACATAGATAGGAGCCTCATAACCGGGTACGAGACGCTTGTAGGAATTGACCGTAGGGTCGACGACTGCAGCCAGCGCTCTGGCGTGCCGTATTTGGCCGGCCAGAAAGTGATAGGCCAGCTCCGAGAGATTGTATTTATCCCCTGGGGAGTAAAACAGGTTTTTCCCTCTCAGGTCGGCCAGACTCTGATGCACATGCATACCGCTCCCATTGATGCCGTAGATGGGCTTGGGCATGAAGGTCACTTTCAAGCCGCTGCCGATGGCATGGGTCTTGAGAGTCTGCTTCAGGGAAACGACGGCATCGGCCACGCGTAAGGCATTGTCATAGGAGATGTCAATCTCATGTTGCCCCTGGCTCACCTCATGATGGTAGGTCTCGCACTGAATTCCCATTTGGGCCATGCTTGTCATGGTATCCTGACAGATCCTCACCGCCCGGCTCTGGACGCCCAGGTCAAAATAGCCCTTACGGTCATGGGGAATGAGTTCCGGCAGTCGGTCCCGTTCCAGCAGGAAGAACTCGATTTCAGGACCAACATTGTAAACGAAGCCCAACTCCCTGGCCCGCTTCGCAACTCGCTTGAGGACTCCCCGGGGATCGCCCTCGAAGGGTTCTTCATCTGGAGTATAGACATCGCAGATGATCTGGGCGACCTTCCCCCCTTCGTTCGACCAGGGAAGGACTGAAAAGGTCTCGGGATCCAGTTTCAGAAGCATGTCCGACTCGTAGATTCGGGCAAATCCCTGAATGGAGGACCCGTCAAACCAGACCCCGTGTTTTAAAGCGGAGCCGGCTTGTGCGGCCTGTATGGTCACTTTCTTCGGAACACCGGTGATATCCGTGAAGAGTAGATAAAGGAATTGGATCTTTTCCTTTTTTATCCTGGTCAGGAGCTCATCATTTCGGGCGCCCATTATTCCCTCCTTTCATCTTCGCTCATTGACACCCAATTCCCTTCTCTTAAAAATTTCGAGGATGCGTCGGATTATTATCCCATTCAAAAACGATTCTTTTGCTTCAAAGAACACTCAGAACGTGTCGAAGATTCTCAACACGATCGTATTTCAATTCAAAACACTTGTATGAGCGACCGAGATCTTCTTCGGGTTTGACCTGCCGTCCGGTAAGATCGGCCAAATAATAGCCCCGTAATAAAGACGTGTCAAGATGTTTTTTCAGAAATGCACCATCTCACGAAGAAATCCCATTTCTTCCTTGAATTCCGGGGCGAAATTGTTTTATTTTTGTGAAATTTTTGACCGGGATCTCTCATACGTGGTCACTGTACCATTCACCCATACACGACTGTGCATACACGTATTCATGCGCATCCAAACAAAACCATTTAAATTCTTGTCCGATTTCCACCAAAGGACACGACATGCACCTTGAACGGGAACGGTGGGCCAGCCGGGGCGTATTCATTGTCGCGGCCGTGGGAGCGGCCATCGGTCTGGGCAACGTCTGGCGGTTCCCCTATAAAGTCTATCAATCCGGAGGAGGTGCCTTCCTCATCCCCTACTTCGTGGCCCTGTTCGTGGCAGGCATTCCCCTGCTCATCATGGAGTTCGGACTGGGCCAATATTTTCAGGGCGCCGCACCGAAAGCCCTCAACCGAATCCGACCATCATTTGAAGGCATCGGCTGGTGGGCCATCGGAATAAGTGCCCTCATCGCCATCTATTATTGCGTTATCTTGGCCTATGCCTGGAACTACCTCTTTCTTTCCATCGGCAAAGCCTGGGGCACGGACCCGGCAAGTTTCTACTCCGATCTCTTTCTCAAAAAGACTGCCGGACCTCACATTCAAGGGCGACTGTGTCTGCCCATCGTCGGCGGACTGGCCCTGTCCTGGATCGCCGTTGCGCTCAGCATCTACAAGGGAATCGGACGTGTGGGCAAGGTGGTCATGGTCACGGTCCCTCTGCCGGCTCTGTTGCTGGTCATCATGTTTTTCCGGGGCATCACCCTGCCCGGGGCGGGCGAGGGGATCGCCCTCTATCTCAATCCCGACTTCTCGCGCCTGGCCGATCCGCACATCTGGCTCCTGGCCTTCAGCCAGGTCTTCTTCTCCGTCGGCCTGGGCTGGGGTATCATGATCGCCTACGCCAGCTACCGGTCAAAGTCGGCGGAGATCAACAACAGTGCCTTCATCACCTGCCTCTCGGACGTCGGGATCTCGTTCTTCGGCGGATTTGCCGTCTTCAGCGCCCTCGGTTTCCTGACCCACGGTCTGACCGGGGTTGAGCTGGCCGGCAGAATGGACGCCATCGGCTCCGGAAGCTCCCTGGCTTTTATCGCCTACCCGCTTCTGATAAACGAACTGGGCTCCCTCGGCTCCCTTTTCGGCGTCATCTTCTTCATCATGTTACTGACCCTGGGCATCGACTCGGCCTTCGCCATGGTTGAGGCAGCCGTTGCCGGGCTCACCGACAAATGGCCTTTTCCCAAAGGAAAGGCCGTCATCATCTTCTGTTTTTTCGGCTTCCTCTTAGGGATCCCTCTCGCTCTGGGCTCTGGATCGCACTGGATCGACATCATCGATCACTGGATCGGCGATGTCGGACTCGTTGCCGTGGCGCTCCTCCAATGTCTCGCTGTAGGTTGGTTTTACGATGTCAAGGCGCTCCGGGCCTTTGTCAACTCGGTGTCGGAGTTTCGAATCGGTCGCTGGTGGGAATGGTTCATCCGTTATCTCATACCGATGTGCCTCATATTGACGCTCTTTTTCTGGTTCAAGGGCGAACTGTCCGCACCCTTCGGCTCCTCAAATAATCCGCCATATCCTGAGTGGACGCTCTGGGTAGGTGGCTGGGGACTGACCATCGCACTCATCGTTGTGAGTTTTCTGTTGGGGCGCACCAGGTGGAAAAAGGAGAGAAAATGACCATATCACTCGGTGGTTGGTTGACCCTGATCATAGGCGGTATTGTTCTCTACGGAGGACTCATCCTCTGTCTGAGCATTGCCTTAAAGAAGGGACGACATCTCCAATCGAATAAAGAATCGGATAAGCGAGTATACCCAAATAATGCTTAAATTAAAACAAAAGCTGTCATTTCTGCGCATGCAGGAATCTCCTCGATTTGCGCAACATACTTTCAATTAATGAGATTCCGGGATAAACCCGGAATGACATAGCTTTAAATCGTGGAAAGTGGTGCAGAACCATGTTCAAAACCAATATTCTTTTTAACTCTCTAAATATGTTTATTTTACGTCATATTTAAGTTGATTTAATGAATAATCCAGCTCGTGCGAACTACTGGAGACGAAATAAAAATCGGACGAATATTCAAGGTGAAAATTCTTGGTTTTCGTCGAAGCTGATATTAATATTATCCCGACATGTTTGAAAATACACAACCGGCATTCACATTCAATTCATCCAGGGAGCTGATGCATGAACGATCCTGAATCGATTCAGAGAGAGCAATGGGGTACGAAAATCGGATTTATCCTGGCGGCGGCCGGCTCGGCCATCGGCCTGGGCAACGTCTGGAAATTCCCCTATATCACCGGTGAAAACGGCGGGGCCGCCTTTGTCCTCGTCTATCTTTTCTGTATCGTCATCATCGGCTGGCCCATCATGCTGGCCGAGCTGACTATCGGCCGCAAAGCTCAGCGAAATCCCGTGGGAGCCTTCAAGATTCTGAAGCCCAACTCCCTCTGGTTCCTGGTGGGATCCCTCGGCATTCTGGCCGGTTTTTTCATCCTCTCCTACTACAGCGTCGTTGCCGGCTGGATGATGGCCTATGCCTATAAAGCCGTCACAGGGGTCTTTCAGAATTTTCCTGCCCCGGCAAGTGCCGGAGAACACTTCGGCCAGTTCTCCGCAAGTCCGTTATGGTCGATCGTCATCCACGCACTCTTCATGATCTTGTGCATATTGATCGTCTCCAAGGGCATCAAAGGCGGCATCGAGCGATGGAGCAAGATTCTGATGCCGGTGCTCTTCATCATTCTGATCCTTCTCGTTATTCGGGGCGTCACCCTGCCGGGCGGAAGCAGGGGCCTCTCCTTTCTGTTCAAGCCCGATTTCAGCAGCATCACCCCCAAGGCGGTCCTCATCGCCCTGGGGCACGCCTTCTTCACCCTCAGCCTGGGCATGGGCGCCATGATCACATACGGGAGCTACATGTCCGAATCGGAGAACCTCCCCTTCAACGGACTCATGGTGGTCTTTCTCGATACTTTCATCGCGCTGCTGGCCGGCGTGGCCATTTTCACTTCGGTTTTTG
>CP070758.1:657774-668068 GCA_020348925.1 Gemmatimonadota bacterium
GAGGCTCCGGCGTCTCATTGACGATGGAATAGATCACGGCCGCCTCATGTTCTCCCTTAAAGGGCAGCTGGCCCGTGATCAGCTCGTAGAGAACCACACCGAAGGAGAAGATGTCCGAACGCTGGTCAACCTCAATCCCCTGAGCCTGTTCCGGGGACATGTACTGAACTGTCCCCAGGGTCGACCCTGTCTGGGTCAGCTTACTCACACCCCGCAGCTTGGCCAGGCCGAAGTCCATGATCTTGATCTGATCGTTTTGTGTGACCATGATGTTGGCTGGCTTAATATCGCGGTGGATAATATCCCTGCCGTGAGCCTCTTGCAAACCTTCGGCGATCTGGATGGCGTAGTTGAGGACTTTGTTCAAGGTGAGGGTTTCGGCGTGCCGCATCCCCCCAATATCCCGCAACTCCCGGCCCTCGATATATTCCATGACAATAAAGGTCTGTCCCTCCGCTTCGTCGATCTCGTGGATGGTGCAGATGCTGGGGTGATTGAGGGCGGCCGCGGCCTTGGCCTCATGGATGAAGCGCTCCTTTGCCTCGGTATCCGAAGTGAGCTGGGGCGGCAGAAATTTCAAAGCGACGATGCGATCGAGCTTCGTATCTTCTGCCTTGTATACCACCCCCATGCCACCCTCACCGAGCTTTTCCAAAATTTTGTAATGTGATATGGTTTTGCCGATCATGATTCCACCTCGGAATACTTCTCGATCATTCTTTGAAAGCGTGGGTTGTCGCGAAGGGGGTCCCAGCGAATAGATTTTTTCAGGTCCCAAATTGAAACGCTATTATAATAATGGCTTTCCATGAGTTGATCGAGGAGATCTATTGCCTTCTCCACTTCATCCACCCATGCATAAATTACGGCTAAGAATTCTAAAAATGTAGATCCAAGGTACCGGTCGTCGGATGTTATCTCCACGGCAAGTTTTCCTTCACGGATAGCTTCTTCCTTGCGGTCCAACCTGCATAAGGCAAGACCGAGAATTGCATGACAGAAAGAGCTCTTCGGAACCTCCTTTAATCTTTGTTCCATAAGGATACGGGCCTCGTCGAAGGCGGCACGAGAGCGTTCCGGTTTGTTCACGTAATGATAGCTGAAACCTTTAAACAGAAGAAGTAATCCCTGATCCAAAGGTAATTCAATTGTTTCCAAAGGGATTGAGGAAATACGGTCCAATGCATCATTGAAATTTCGATCGAATAGATCGAGTTGGATCCAGACATCGGACTTCTCATTGTCCGGGGCTTGCGCAAGTATGGAACGAGCCTCATGTGTATTGCCCCTCCACTTGAATGAATTTTCTGCTTTCACCTCATACATTTGACGGGAATCCGGAGCCAGGGTTATCGCCCGGGTAAAATACTGATCTGCCGTGCCGTACCTCCGAAGCGCCCCGTACGTTTCACCTACTTGAAAATTTATGTGTGCACTCTGGGGATTGAGATCAAGAGCCCGTTCGAGTCGCACGACCGCCTTCTCTATTTTACCCTGGCGTCTGAAAATGTATCCGATGGCCTCCTGTATTTCTGAGTTATTCGGTAAATCCTTTTCCACAGCAAAAAACTCTTGAAGGGCGCGATCGAACTCCTTGAAACAGGAATAGTGAAAATACCCCTTCGCTAAACGCACCTGCGGCAGGTCAGGGTGCAAGGATACTGCCCGATCGAGCGCCATCTTCGCTTTGGCCAGGCGCTCCTCGCTGGGATCTAAATAGAAATAGAGCATACCGTGAGCGGAGGCGAGTTCGACATATGCCAGAACAAAGTGAGAGTCGAGTTCCACCGCCCTCTCGAACATCTCTATGGCCAGACCGTATCGCTCAACATCGTATCCGGGTTGGGACCAATGGCTCATAGCCCGCAGATACGCTTGATATGCTTCGAGGTTCTCCGTCGGTTTCGCCTGCATAGCTTGCCGTTCGGGCTCGAGGAGCGTAACATTCAGTTCTTTTACCACTTCTTCGGCAATAGTTGACTGGACTGCAAAAATTTGTTCTAAACGCTCATCATAACGCTCTGTCCAGAGATGGGTATCATCCGAAACGCGGATGAGCTGAGGGGTAACCCTTACACGGCTCGGCCCGTCTGCTATTCTTTCCCAGCGGACAGTCCCCTCAAGAACATAATCAACTTTCAGCTCCTGTCCTATCTGACTGATTGTTTTGTCGGTCTGCTTGTAATGAAACGCACTGGTTCTCGAAATAACGCCGAGTCCGTGTAAAGATGCGAGCCGACTGGTGATCTCTTCGGTAATCCCATCGGCGAAATATTCCTCCTCAGGTGGCCCCAGGTTCTCGAAAGGAAGGACCACCAGCATTTTTCTCTCATGTACTGATTGCTTTACTGATGTTTTGAATTGGCGCACGAGGAGAACGGCGGCAATTGTAACCACAATAACGAGACCGGCAATTCCTGCAATCTTTCTCCTTAATGATCTCACCGGCGGTTTTGATGTCCGCGCTTCAGTAGAAATGGATGGCGAAGTCGAGACTCTCAGGTAATGGCGGAAATCTGCCAGCAGCCCGGAGGCAGTCTGGTATCGTTCCCCCGGATCCTTTTGCAGACACTTGAAGACGATTCTCTCCAGCTCCAGCGGCACTCCAGTCCGCAGTCCGGTCACGGATTCGGGCATCTCGTTTATTATCGAATACATCACCGCCTGGTCGTAATCCCCCTGGAACGGTCTCTGCCCGGTGACCATTTCATATAGAACAACACCGAGGGACCAGATATCCGAGCGGTGATCGACTTCCTCGCCCCGAGCCTGCTCAGGAGACATGTAAGCTACCGTGCCAAGGGTGGTCCCTTCCCTGGTGAGTTTCGTCTTCCCTCGCAGTTTGGCCAGGCCGAAGTCCATGACCTTAACCTGGCCACCGGAGGTGATCATGATGTTGGCAGATTTGATATCCCGATGAACGATTTTCTTGTCATGGGCTTCCTTGATTCCCTCAACGATCTGGATGGCAATGTGAAGAGCGGTCTCTAATTTTAGGGGACCGCGTCTGATTTTTTCCTCCAGCGTCTCGCCATCATAGCAGGCCATGACGATAAAAATCTGCCCATCACTGGTCTCGTTGATTTCATGAATGGTACATATATTACTGTGATCAAGAGCCGAGGCTGCCTGTGCTTCGTGGATGAAACGTTCTTTCGCTTCAGGATCTTTCGTTAATTCCGCAGGAAGAAATTTGAGAGCGACGGTACGCTTGAGTTTAGTATCTTCTGCCTTATACACCACACCCATGCCACCTTCACCGAGTTTTTCCAGGATCCTGTAATGAGAGATGGTATTGCCGATCATTTGTCTAACCCGATTTTTTTCAGCAGTGACTGGAACCGCTTATTTGATTGAAGACAATCGAAATAGGGAAAGGTTTTTGAGAATATATTGGTTGGGCACCTGTCTTCGATGGACTTTTCCATGTCATCCAATGCTTCATCAAATTCACCCATGCCTGCCAAGACGACCGCGCGATTGAAGGTGGAGACGTATCTCCTCCGGGCCAATTCGTCCAGCCTGGCGAGAATCCTCAGGGCATCGTCCTTTAGCCCGGCCCTGCCGTAAGCTCCTCCGAAATACCCAAGTGAGTATGCATGTTCGGCCGCCGACGGTTCGGCTTTTCGCATGATATCAACCGCCTCGTTATACATACCTTTATCCACATATGGCATGACAATATACGTATTCGCCAAGAGGAAATTCGGATCCATTTCCAGTGCTTTTTTATGATTGGCGATGCTCTCATCGTACCGGCGTGCAAAATAATATGCAATTCCCACAATGGTGTTTATTATAAGCGAGAGGGGATCGAGTTCCCGCGCCGTCTCGGCTTCTGCAATTGCTTCATCGAAACGCCCCATAGCCCACAGATATATGGCATACCACTCGTGTGCTGTTCCGTATTGCGGATTGAGCTCGATAGCCCTTACGTACAGCTTTTCCGCAGAGGACCAATTCCAATCATAATAAGTTGTTGCCCATGCCAACGAGGCGTGGGCTTCACCCAGTTTGTTGTCGATGGCCAGTGCCTTTTCCGCTGCTGCTTTTGCTTTCGGGAAGGTCTCCGCCGGTGACAGAAAACCGAAAAAGCCAGTGATGTTATAGACGTCGGCAATCCCTACGTGAGCCAGGGCATAATCAGGGTCTTTCTCGATCGCTTGCTGGAAAAACTCCATGGCCTTTCTCATGCCGCCCTCCAGCCTGCGATTCCAGAAGTATAAACCCTTCAGATACAGATTGTAAGCTTCCTGGTCGACGGTGTGGCGCCTAACCAGCGCAGTTTTCTCTTGCCTGAGAAGTTTGACTTTGAGCTTGTCCACGATGGCCAACGATATCTCGTCCTGGATGGCAAAGATATCCTCGAGCTTCCGGTCGTATTTTTCAGACCACAGATGGAACCCATCGTTGACGTTTATCAGCTGCGCGGTTATGCGCAGCCGGTCGCCGGCCTTGCGGACGCTGCCCTCCAATACAGTTTGTACGTCGAGTCGCGATCCGATCTTCTTGATATCACTGTCACGATCCTTGAACTGGAACGCCGACGTACGCGCCGCCACCCGGAGCCCATCCAGTTTCACCAGCGCGTTTATGAGTTCCTCCGCGATTCCCTCACAGAAATATTCCTGATCCTTCTGCGAGCTCATGTCTCTGAACGGGAGTACGGCGATAGACGGTTTCGATGCTTCATCCGATGCTTTTTCTAAGGGGAGGTTTGATTTGAGCAGTTTTTTCAAAGCTTTGAGGTCTTCTAATAACGCTTCAACGTTATCGTAGCGTTCGTTTTGGGATTTCGCGAGGGTTTTCCCTACAATATGTTCCAGTTTCGACGGAACGTCCGGTCTCAGTTTCGATAGCGGTTCTGGTTCTTCATTCAATACCAAATACACAACCGCTTGTTCGTAATCTCCCTTAAAAGGGAGCTGTCCCGTGATCATCTCATAGAGAACGACGCCCAGGGACCAGATGTCTGTACGGTAATCGACCTCCTCCCCCCGGGCCTGTTCGGGCGACATGTAAGCCGCGGTTCCCAACGTCGTCCCCTCCTTGGTCACCTTGGTCTGCCCCCTGAGCTTGGCCAGACCGAAATCGAGGATCTTCGCTACCCCATCGGTGGTCACGAAGATATTGGCCGACTTGATATCGCGGTGAACGATGGCTTTTTCATGGGCTTTCTTCAGACCGTAGGCGATCTGGGATGCGATCCGAATGGTTTCCTCAGTTTTAAGGGGGCCGCGCTCGATCTTCTCCCGGAGGGATTCACCCTCGTAACAGGCCATGACCATGAAAGTCTGACCTTCCTCGGTTTCATCGATATGATGGATGTTGCAGATATTGTTATGCTCCAGGGCAGAGGCCGCCTGGGCTTCGAGCATGAAGCGCTCCTTGGCTTCGGGATCCCGGGTCATCTGGGGCGGCAGAAACTTGAGGGCGACGGTCCGCTTCAGCTTCGTATCCTCGGCCTTGTACACCACACCCATACCGCCCTCACCTAATTTTTCGAGGATTTTGTAATGAGAGATATTTTGACCAATCATACTATTCATTTTCAGAAAACTTCCGTTTCAATTCCTCGAACCAGTTGAAGACGACCACCAGGTCAGAGGACTCACCGCCCTTTTCCCTTTCGATCATCACGAACCGGCCGTCAGGGGCAACATCATAATCCGTGAACTTTTTCCTGAAGAGCTCTCGGGGTGAACCGGCTCTGAAACGAGGATCCGTTTCAATTTCAACGGCCATCATTCTGTCGTCACCACTTATGTAAAAGAGCTGCCGACCATCCCGGGACCACTTAGGTTCCCATCCTCCATCGGTAGAAATCTGCGTCACACCACCGGCCTCGGGAAATGTCCGGACGAACACTTCAAAACGGCCGGACTCGTTCGATTGATAGGCGATCCACTTGCCCGTCGGGTGAAAGACGGCTCCGTACTCCATAGCTGAGGTGGATACCAGAGGCTTGGGATGTTCTCTGTCGTCGAAGGAGAGATACCATATCTCTGCACCCGCTTCAGGTTGATTTGTCTCAAAAAGTATGCTGTTCCCGTCAGGCGACCAGGAAGTGACTGTCTGATCGTAAGGATCCGTCAGGAGCGGTTCCTCGGAACGACTGCGGTCGATGGGAATTTGGTAGACGGCGAACGGCCCGAGCCTGAAGGATACAAAAGCCAACCAGCGACTATCAGGGGACCAGACGGGCCTGAAATTACTGCTTTCAAAAGTAAGCTGTGTGGTCCGCTGACTGGCAAAGTCGTGAATCCACAGGTTGGTGGCCCCGCTTTCAAACTTGCTCAGAGCGAGAGCGTGGCCGTCGGGAGAGAGACGTATTTCTCTGTATGCTGCGGGCGGCAGTGATAACGGTTCGACTTGGCCCTGGCGATCACACCAGACCACACGGCGCCGGGCAATCCATTCCCCACCCCGTTTATATAATAACATGCCTTCTCCTGAAACAGCGTAAGCACCAAGTCCTGAAGTTACGCTCTGCTTGATATCTTGCAGGACTGGTATCCGCGGTTCAGCTATCCGCAATGTCTTAAGGTCAAAGGGGGCTGCGACCAACGTTCCAGACTGAAGATACAGAATATGACCGGTGGATATATACTGGGGATGTGCCCCTCCGGTGACGAGCGTTTGCCATGTATCCATTTTTCTCGAAAAAACATCAATCCGTATATCATCAAGGCTCGTATTCCACACTGTGAATAGAACAGCATCTCCCCCAGGAAGAACAGATGGTGACCAATGGCCGAATTCACCGGGGCCGAGAGTTGTTATCTTCACAGGATCGCCCCCATCTACAGAAATTTTCCACAAACCATCGTTCCAACCGCGATTGAAGAAGATGGTGTCGTCGGGAGCCCAACTCCCGCTAATTCCTGATGATTCACAGAGGGAGATCGGTTTTCCTCCTTCAAGATAGAGTTTCTGCAAATCGCCGTTCCCGGCGGCGAAGCCGATCCATTTCCCATCCGGTGAAAAGAAAGGACTGGCTGCACCTTCCGTCCCAGATAAAGCCTTGACTTCAAGACGATTCATCTCTCGAAGGAAAAGCTGGGTGTTCGCACCGACGTTCCCCACGTATACAAGACGCTCGCCATCCGGGGAAAGAGCAAAATCACCATCAAAGCCTTCGAACATAGGTGCAGTGTCGGGAAAGTCCATGATGAATCGCGCCGACGAATGCAGGGAAGAAGGTTCTGTCCACCAGAATTTCATGATAATTCCGGTCGTAACTATAGCGAGGAGAATTAGAAGTGCTGCCATAGTGAGAGGGATTGTACGACGGGGGTGAGGTTTCCCTCGAGTTATTTGCCGTGAGACAGTCGTTGTTCGGATTCCGGAAGTGTCCATAGTTGAATGTTCAACGCCTCGCAAATCAACCGGCACTTCATCGATATGCTGGTACCGGGCTGCGGGATCTTTGGCGAGAAGTTTGAAGACAATTCGATCCAAGTCCAACGGGACTCCGGTTCGCCGTGCCGTCAGCGGCTCAGGATCGTCATTCAGTATTGAATACATGACGGCCTGTTCGTATTCGCCCTTGAAGGGTATCTGTCCCGCAACCATTTCGTAGAGCACAACTCCCAGGGACCATATGTCCGTCCGGTGATCCACGGATTCTCCCCGGGCCTGTTCGGGAGACATATAGGCCACCGTTCCCAGGGTCGTCCCATCTTTCGTCAGTTTCGTCTGTCCTGTCAGCTTCGCCAGACCGAAATCCATGATCTTCACCTGTCCGTTCTGGGTCACCATAATGTTGGCAGGTTTGATATCCCGGTGTACGATATTTCTGGCGTGAGCATTCTGAAGACCTTCGGCAATCTGGATGGCAATGTCCGCAGCTTCTTTCAGCTTCAACGGTCGTGCTTTTATTTTTTCCTTCAAGCTCAATCCTTCAATAAATTCCATGGCGATGAAGGATTGTCCCTCCGCCTCGTCTACCTCGTATACAGTGCAGATATTGGGATGGTTCAAAGAGGCCGCCGCCCGGGCTTCGTGGACGAACCGCTCTTTTGCCTCCGTGTCCCGGGTCAGTTCCGGTGGGAGAAATTTGAGGGCCACGGTGCGTTTGAGTTTTGTATCCTCGGCCTTGTAAACCACACCCATGCCGCCTTCGCCGAGTTTTTCAACAATTTTGTAATGTGATATGGTTTCGCCGATCATGCAACCTCGTAAGGTATCAATACGTGTTGTGAAACCCAAAGATGAGAGGATTGGTACAATATTATATCAAGAGACTCTTTAGTTCTACAAAACTAAATATACGAAAGAATTGAAAGAAATCAATATCTTATCTCGATTAGAATAATAATCTATGTCAGAGTTAGTGTTATATATTTCTCCTCTTTGAATCGTTCGGAAATTTCAAAAATTTCCAAAAGGCGAGGCGATTAGAAGGAGGCATTATCCCTTTATGGGTGACAGGTGCGATTTCCTTTTCCAACAAGCGTTTTCAGTCGAAAAAGTTCTTGGACACAATAGTTCTGAGATATATTATGTTAGTCACAAATTGTGGAAGTCGACTCCGATATTGAGGCTATGACCTCAGTAAATAGAGAATGGTTATGAGTGAAGATCTGTCAAGGGAAATTCTCGCGAAGTTGCGTGAGTTACGAAATAAAGATAACGAAAAAATATTCGGGGCGATTCTAACTGCCGTTGGGGAGATTGGAGCCACGATCTCCGAAGGTGGAAAGTTGTCCAGAGAGAAGATGGACCAAATATCTAAGAAAATTGAAAAGGCAGACCAGCTGGCACGGCAGGGTCGAGATCAAAGCCGCCAGGCAAACGAGAAAGTATCTGAGATTCGGAGAAATGTCAGAAATCTTTTTGAGGAATTCCAAAAATTCCAAACCCTTTACGATATAGGAAAACTGGTAACATCTGAACGGGATATCGAGAAACTCCTGCGGTTGTCCATGGATAAGGTGGTCGAGGTGACGCAGGCAGAACGGGGAATGATTATCCTGGTGGACGAGGAGAAGCGCACCTGTTTCGAGGTAGCACGCAATTTGAGAAAACAGGAGATAAAAGGTCCGGAGTTTGAGGTCAGCCGCAATATCATCGACGAAGTACTGCGGAATGGTGAGGGACTCTTTGTGGCCAACGCCCTCGACCATCCCCAATTCCGAGAGGCCGAGAGTGTAAAAAAACTGAAACTGCTCTCTGTGCTCTGTATGCCAATCAAAATAGAAAGGAAGCTCCTGGGGGTGATTTACATCGACAATCGCCGCATGAGCGATCTCTTCAAGGAATCGACCCTCGATCTGGTCAGATGTTTTTCCGAACAGATTGCCATTGCCGTCGACAATGCTCTGGCCCAGAAAGCCCTGCAAAATCGGACCGAGCAATTGGATCATGAGCTGAGGGCCAGGTACCAGTTTGAATCGATAATAGGTAGCCACCCCAGGATGGTAGAGGTCCTCAAATTGATAGGTAAGGTGGCTGACACCGATGCCACGGTCTTTATATACGGCGAAAGCGGGACGGGCAAAGAGCTGGTGGCCAGAGCGCTTCATTACAATTCCTCCCGGAGTGAACAACTCTTCGTGGCCTTCAATTGTGCTGCGCTTCCTGAAAACTTGCTTGAATCGGAGCTCTTCGGACACGTGAAAGGAGCCTTCACAGGTGCCGTGACCAATAAGCAGGGAAAGTTCGAAGCGGCCAGAGATGGTACGCTTTTTCTCGATGAGATCGGGGAAATGAGCCCGAACCTTCAGGTCAAGCTGCTCCGGGTACTGCAAGAGGGTGAATTCTCGCCGCTGGGAAGTGTGGAAACAAGAGTGAGCAATGCCAGAATTGTGGCCGCGACAAATAAGGAACCAAAAAAACTGGTGGCCGAGGGACAATTGCGGGAGGATCTGTATTATCGCCTGAATATTGTCCCGGTTTTTCTTCCCAGTCTCCGGGAGCGGAGGGAGGATATCCCGCTGCTGACGGACCATTTCTTGAATCGTCACGGAGATCCCTCCTGTAAAAAACCGCTGAAACTTAGCGGACAGGCTCAATCCGCTATCCTGCGCTATGACTTTCCCGGTAATGTAAGGGAGCTGGAGAATATTATCAAGCGTGCTGTTATACTGGCCAGTGGTGATGTCATCGAACTCACTGACCTGCCTCAGGAAATCCAGGATGCTGGCGGGCTTGAAGACAAAGAATTGTCATTCAAAGACGCCAAAAAGGATAGTGTTGAAAGATTTGAAAGAAATTACATCGTCAGGAAATTGCAGGAGCACGGTGGTAATCTCTCCCGGGCCGCCGAGGCTTCGGGTATGCATCTCAAGAA
>CP070758.1:668168-673981 GCA_020348925.1 Gemmatimonadota bacterium
CGTCGTCTGAACGTCCACCACACGCATGTAGGCCGACTCGTACCACAGATCGATCTGCGCCGCCGAGACCGGGTACTCGTTGTCCAGCATCAGCCCGATACCCACCTGATCGCCGGGCAGCAGGGTCGGATCCAGACCACGGCACGTCTCCGAATACTTGTAACCAACCTTGATCCCACTGGTGTCCCGGATACACATGCCTGTGAACGGCAGAAACTTGATGTCCACATAGTCCGTGTCCCTCTTGCAGAACCCCTTGGCCGCATGCACGATCACATGGGCCGGCAACGAAATCGGCGGGAGGGGACCCTGAGGCACGACGGACAGATTGGCCACCGCACTCTCACCCGGCAGCAGATCAAAATCACTCACATCAAAGGCGTAATCCCAACCAGGCGGTATGTGAGGCGGAAACGCGTTCTCATCGATCCACAGATCGATGTTGTCGTAATACGGCTCCTCGTTGTACACCGGGATCGGAAAAACCACAGGCGCCCACGGATGCTCCGCATCCACCCAGCGGTGCTTGGGCCAAAACCACATCTCACAATCTCTCAGGTACTCCGTGGTCGAATCCTCGGCCGTCCACTCCCACCGACCTGTCCACACGTCAAATTCATCCCTTTCAGGTGTCAGACAATGACGGCGGATCACAGGATAGTCGATGACGATGTTGCGCTGGTACCGTTGATAGTAATTGCAGCCCAGATCTTCGTACTCAAACCAAGGCACCTGATAATGATACGGCGCCACCACCTGACGCGCAAACCCACCGATGCCGCCCCACAGGACCGTGTCAAAAACCGCCGGCTTGTACGTATCTCCCCATTCCTCAAAAACCGGGAAGAAGAAACCCCACTCCGCCAGACCGAAGCTGATCTTGGGATAGGCGCTGTTGGGCCCGTCGTTGACCACATCCACCCATACATCGAAGAACGAATCGCGACATGGATACCGCGGGCTCCAGCGGATGTTCTCCACGTGCACCGGCTGCACAGGACGGCCGTCCGGACCCAGATAGAAGTGCTCCGGATAGGGCATGAACTCGATCTCCACCTCACCCCACTCACCGTTGCACTTGAAGGCCATCACCCGAATGACCACAGGACCCTCAGGCTCCTCACCACCGGGCCAAACCGTCAAATACACGTCCCGCCTGTCCATAGGTGCCAGCGTCTCGTCCGTCCAGCTCAGATCGGCCCGCCAGGACTCCGGCAGATCGGCCACATGCAACTCAAAACGCATGGCTTCATCGCGCCAGTTCCACACCGGTATCGTGATGGGCGCCAAGCCCCACTTCACCGGCTCCTTGTCCCACGGCCCGTCCGGCCAGATCGTCATCCGACACCGACGACTCAGATACAACTCAGACGCTTCCGGCTCATCACAAAAATACACATCCCGATCCCACGCGATCCCAATGTTTCGCGCCCACCAGTTGTGATTGTCAGGATGATGATGAAACTCGCACGCGCACGAATCCAGGGCAGTCCCCATCGGCGGCACAAAAATCTGATTCACACAATGCGGTCCCACACCGATGGGAGGCACGGTGAACAATCCCCACGGGATCTCCCAATATAAGACAGCGACGGCCTGAACCTCATCGCAATCATTGTGAAAGCGGGCGTAGACCGTGTAGTCATCGCACACACACGGATACTCACCACGGTACGGATGACTCCACGTGATGTCCGGCTCCTGGATCTCAATGCACCCGGCCTTGTACTCCAGACACACTTTCACCATGTACTCGTAACCCGGAAAACACTTCCATTCCTTCTTCTCCCCGTTATAGATCCAGGAGGAGCTCTCCGAATGGCCCACATCCCCCAGGATCCTCGGTCTGTCCGCCCCGTCCAGCATTTTCCACACCACGAAGAAACAGCTCTTGGCCGGGATTTGTATGCATTGTTCCAGTTCCACTCTCTCCCACTCCCAGTTGCCGATAAAATCGCCGGCCCCTATCTTGCCCAACATCTTGCTGAACGGGCTCTCACCCGGGCCCAGGGGCTCACAGGGACTACAGGATTCCTCGCATCCCTGATAGATCCAGAGATCGATGGAACCCGGATCGTACCACTGAAAGGAGATCGATGCCAGTTTCGCTTCGCCCTTCGGATTGTAGAAACTGACGGCGTAGAGATCCTGGTCCGGCAAGCTGCTGCCGATCATATAGTCCTCAGGATCGTCCTCACCGACGTGATCCATACAGGTATCACCCCAGGCCACGGCAGGGGTACTCATACCTGTCCAGCGGATTTCGACAGTACGTCTGCCACTGTTACCATACCAATTGGCCCGCTGGTCATCTGAGACTAATACCGAATCCATCACATCTACACCATAAGCAAAATCGTAGGCGGAAACCATCGTTCCCGGCACACCGTTCTGTAATAATCCCGCAAAATCTATCCCGGCTCTAAAAAATAGATAATCCTGCCAAATCCGAACCTTGAACTCCCCATCCCCATCCGGCAGGAACAGGCTCAGATCAAAATTATGCCATTCATCGACAATGGGTGGTCCACGTAATGAATTATCAAAGGTGTATCCGTCCACCATGACCCAGGCTTCCCCGTTCCAGATATAGATGAAAAAAGTCCCGCCAGTCGTAATCGGCAGATAGTAGCCCTTGGATACAAATACGAAATCCCGCTGCTCGCCCGATGAGACCGGTACCGGAAACGTCAGGGAGATATTCTGATTTGGAAGCATCTCCGCATACACACCGTCCGCGTTCTCCAGGTCGGAGCGAACATCCATTCCCTCCGAATGAAGGGCCGTTGCAGGTGGCAAGGCGGTTACGGTGACAGGCACTTGGGGATCACCATCCAAGGCCACATAGTCCACAATATGATACTTCTTTGTATGACAAGAAGTGACATAGATCCGAACCTTGACATCCCCTTCACTGTCAGGCAGAAGCCCTGCCAGATCGTAGCACCCTGTGGCCCAGTTGTCCCTGGGATAGAAGGTGTTCCTGGTCTCCCACTCACCGATCCCATTGATTGTCTGAATTTGCAAGGTCGGCTGTTGAAAGGTGTTGTCCCCCCAATCGTTCTCATCATCGACCTGAAAACCAATAGCTCTCAAAACGAAAATAGCTCCGGCAGAGACATCCAAGGCACCGAAATCTACTATGATAACGTCCTCGTGATAGACTGAAGCTCCGGCCCCATCCTCCGCAGTCACACCTGCTGTGACATTATCGCTCCCGTTTTGTACTGCAGAGACGGGAACCGACGGACCGGCATAGGTCCGTAAGTTGCCGGATTCGTCCGTTCCGATCTGAACACTGGATGGATGGTCGACGACTATGAGTTGGACCATGTCCGTGAAGGACTGTTCGGCCCCATCCTCCCTGAGCTCCAGCGAATATACTCCTTCCTTTTCCACCAGAGGCTGCTGCAGGGCGTAATAGTCGGTGTACTCCCTGCCAGCACCCCGAGCTGTGGAATAGACGTCGTTGTCGGCCACGTACTCAGAGCCATTCCATGTGTAGACCCACGGGCATGATGCCAAAGCAGCTGGATCCTCCCACGCTTCCAATTGCAAAGTAATGTTCCGTGTCGCTGGCTGGCAATGGATCGTGATATCGACGTCATCAATATAAAAGCCCGGCATTCCCCAGTCGTAGAATACATACAAAGGGAACCTCAAGTAAATGTCCCCGCCGGCATAGGCACTCACATCAAACTGGTACTCGCACCATGTTCCATACATGGTCCAAAACAGTTCCGCCAGAACTTTGAAATTCACTCCATCTGACGATACCTGGAATTCCCCGCGGTCCTGCCAGAACGAATTGACATTAATCCAGGCGAAGAACCGCACCCTCGCCACCTGGTTCGGTCCCAGAACGGGTATCGGGATGGCCGGGGATGTTAATAACCCATCGTGATTATCATCGGCGGAATCGGCAAGATCCGTCCCCCAGACGTTCACGCCACTGTGGGCCGAGGGGCCTGTAAGTAAGGTCGGTGTGCCCCACTCCCATTCATCGACAGTAGCACCGGCGTGGGTATAGCCGCCATCGTCACTCTCGAAGTCCTCCGAATAGATCACTGTTCCCTGCGCGTACACCGAAGCTGAAAAAGCCAAAGTGAGCAGGAGCAGTACCGCACTCACGAAAACACGCATCGCCTTCATCGTATTCCTCCTCTCGGATAAGTTTGACACTGTGAAATGTTGATTAACGTAATTCTATGATTATTCTGAATATTATTTTCAGTGCATTTTGCATGGAGCAATAATTCTCAGTGTGACACAGGAGTATCAACTTCTTTATGTCGGTATTCCCTTCTCCTTCGCCTGGTATTCCATTTAACATGAATATTGGTTCTAAACACAAGTGAAAAGTTTCTGACAACTACGTTGCTAATGTAAGTCTTGTCGGGATTCCTGTCAAGCTTTTTTTACAATTTTTCGTTCGGCAAACGATTATGGATTGGAAGCTGAGTTTCCTTTGAAATCTCATTTCGAAACAATTTTTTAGCCTGCGTTCTTCAAAAGTTTCATTCCTCTTGGAGTGAGGAGTGATAGAGTCAATAATTGTGGAAGATGACACGGAACAAGCTTAAAAGACGTCTTCCATTTCACTCTTTAAATATTTACGTACTACGTTGCATCCGCGTCGACCTGTATGAACAATCCAGGTGAAACATGAGAAAAGCCGCCCCGGTCTTGAAACCAGGGCGGCTTTCGTACTTTTTGATCCCTCGCTTTCGCTCAGGACATGTTTTTCGATCTCTCTTACTTCATCAGTACCATCCGACGGGTGGCCGTGAAGTCGTTGGCCTCGATCCGGTAAAAGTAGACACCGCTGGCAAGATCCCGGGCATCCCACTTGACCACATGATGCCCGGCCTCCTGATCGCCGTCCACCAGCTCGGCCACAACCTGTCCCAACGTGTTGTAGACAAACACCTTGACCTTGGCCGCCTGAGGCAGACTGTAGGCGATCGACGTCACCGGGTTGAACGGGTTCGGGTAGTTCTGAGCCAGTCCATACTCGGCCGGCACCAGATCCTCGGATTTGACCACGAACATCGAGCCGTGACCGAACACAATGGCCTCGTCCACGGTGAAGACCACAGGCTCAACCACCTCGATGCCCACCTCGGAGACATCGCCACTCAGCGTGAAGGGCACCCGCACCACAGAACCCGCACCGGCCTCGATGGCCTCGCCCCTCATACTGGAGACAAAGACCACCAGCTCATCCCCGATCACCCGAGAGCTCACGTCCATTCCTTCCGACCTGGCCGTCAACTCCGGCTCCCCGGCCGTCAGACTCTTCTGATCGTACCGGAACCGCAGCAACACTCCGGCCACGTCCTGCTCCGAGGTCACATCCACCGGCACCGCCACCGTCCGACCCGATACTCCGACCGCATCGCCCACCGCCACATCGGCCACGGCCACCTTCGGATCGCAAACGCCCACGGCCAGGTTGATGCACTTCATCAGATCGATGATGTTGACGAGCCCATCGCCATTGGCATCCGCCGCCCAGATCAACGTCGTCGGATCAAAAACGTCATCCAACGATCCCAGGCTCTTCTTCCCCGTGAGGTGGTTCAAGATGGCCAACAGATCCATCAACGTCACCATGGTGTCCGGTGCCGCGGATAAGCCCGTCACGTCGCACTTGTTGGGCACAATGTACCCACCGTAACAGATCTGACCCTTGTCCTCAAATTTCAAACACAGCGGCTCCTTGGGATGGCCCTCCCAGTCCGGCAGCCCGTCCAGGATCACCGTCCCGTACCAGATGTCCGCACACGCACCCGCCGGCGCTCCGGGCAAAA
>CP070758.1:674081-681110 GCA_020348925.1 Gemmatimonadota bacterium
AAAGAAGGCCCGGGGAGATGGTAAAATACTTGAGATGTATAGAAAATATACATATCAAATTGTTTCTTTATCGTATCTCAAGTGTTTCTTAAATGTTTCTCTATTGTTTCTGGGGTTATTATAGGTCCAAATTCATATCCTGCCTTCCTCCCACGATCCCTGTCGACACCTTTCAAAATTTCAGTTTCAACCATGTGGCATAGCTCTTGCCAAGCCAGTTTTCTGTTATGAAGTCCGTTTATTTGTTGATATTCGCGGTTAGTAATCCTCCCTCGATGTGCAACATGGGTGAGCGCCTTTTTTTGGCGCTCATTCAAATTCGCCCTCCTCAAGATCTCCCCCACTTCTCTTGCATGTTCCTTATCAAGCCATAACCGCCTTTCTGTGATTGTGTTCTCAATAGTAGGCAGAAAATATATGATATATGGCTGAAAGTCAGATCTGCAGAAATCGCCGGAACGGAAAGTTCCTGAAACCAAATGCAACACATCACTGTGAATGCCTCACGGCTCACGAAGATATCCTTCTCGAGGGAAATATATCCACCAAAGTCATAATCGTTGCAGTTCAATGTCGATAACAACAAGAACCATGCCATCTTACAGTTGTCGGAGGGAAATGGCCTCACAATTAAAACCTGAAAATATGCAATAATTGCCCTAATAATGGGATGAACATCTTTCGATTCATATCCTAACCAATCGAAAAGATCAGATGTGTAGAAATGAATATCACCATGCGGGGCAGCATCATATAGTTTTTTCTGCGAATTTTCCCTTATATCGATATGAGAATCTCTGTAGGGTTTCTTGCCCTTGTCGGTTTGATCTTTCCTCTTAAAATCACCTTTGAGCAGGCGATATAAATCAATAAAATCATCTTCGCCATACCGGTGACTTGAACTGGTGTACGTTCGTATCTTTTTAAGAACAGCGTGGACGGCGGCAATCGGTTGTTCTGATTCATCGGTCGGTTTTTGAAATGGGGATTCAAGAAGGCGTGCCACTCGCCCATAGCCTATTCGTTGATTCTCCGGTTGTATGATAAGGGAGATCGAAGTGTTGAGCGCTTCCTCCCGCAAAGTCTTCATTTTATTGTGAGGAAATGTTAATCCTCTTAAATGATCGTTTGTTTCACGAAGAGACATGAGCCGATTTTCAAAAGCTCCGGAAAGACTGAATTGAGGTTTAAACATTGCTTTTTCTCCTAAAATGTATTATATTATATCGTCCTTTTGAATATAAGAAGCTCTTCCAAAAGAGGCAAGAGAAAATTACAACATCTTATTGATATTAAACTTGGGAGAAAAAAGAAATATCGGAGAAAAATTATCAGGTTTTTTGAAAAAAAATTGAAACTTTTAGAAAATCTGAACGTCCAATATATCGAAGTTGAAAATTGAATATAGAAAATGCGGGTGAGTAGCGGGGATGGGTTGATTGACAAAACGAGAAGCAAGTCCTTCCAAATTTCCCTCTTAGTTCACCTACCACTTTTTCCTCAAATTCCGCGAAAGCCCGCTAAAATTATAGCCGCTGAAGATCACTCTACAGCGGCTTTTGTTTTCCCTTTTTTTGGACCACAAAGAATCGAGGATGCAACGAACGCAATGCGCCAAGGGGAACCTTTAGAACTCGATCAAGCTGACCTTCGCCTGTTGAATAGAATTTGACTCTGGGTATTGATCGACGATCCTCTGATACACGCGCTTCGCTTTCTCAGTGTCCCCTGCTGATTCGTAGCATCGACCGGCACTCAAGAGATACTCAGGAGCCATATAAAAATCTTGAAATTCAGAGGCCGCTCTCTCGTACCAGCGTCCTGCCTCAATGTAGTCCTCCTTTTCTTCGTAGCAGGCGGCAACACCGGCTATTGCCGAGGCTGTCAGTGTTGGAAGTTTGTGATATTTATTTACGTATCTTTCGAAGTATTGATGCGCTTTATCGAAATTTCCTGTAAAAAAGTAGGCATTGGCCAACAAATAGGTAGCGTGAGCACTGCTTCTTGTACCGTCGTACCGTTGGATGACCGATTCAAACAGTGGAATGGAGTTTTGATAGTCTCCGCTCTGATAGACAATCTCGGAACTACCCAACATATTTGCAGCACTGATCTCCTTCTTCTTTTTAGAGCTGACCATAAGAAATCCAATAAGGAGTACAACGATGAGACCGGTGATCCCAAAGATGAACTGCCTCGAATGATCCTGAACATAGTTTAAGACCTTAAAAGAATATGTTACCAATTTATCCTGTTTCATCTGTTTTTTTGTGATCCGTTTTCTCGGTTTCAGCATTGGCATATTATTCTTTCTCCTTTCGTCACGTGGTGCCCCTGGCGCGACTCGAACGCGCGACACAGGGATTAGGAATCCCTTGCTCTATCCATCCTGAGCTACAGGGGCTTGCGAGTATAAAGAATCATCCTTATAAAATGCATAAAATACTGTAAAAAACCTATATGTGTGCTCTGCAAGGCTCAACAAATTTACTAAATTGTCTCTCAAAGTCAAGCTAAAAAACACCGAGAGTGGTCGAGGATACATAATCTCCATGCCCAAACGATACACCCGGGATAGATGTTACTCTGGCATGGATCCGCCCTTAAATTTCATTATTGTACTCCTCAAAGAGGTCACCCTGATTGATTTCAGAATGACCTCTCCCCTATCCCATTGTAATGCCCTACTATTTCATGAGTACCATTCGCCGGGTCGCTGTATAATCTCCAGCCGTTAATCTGTAGAAATAAACACCACTAGCCGCCTGTCTACCCTCATTGTCTCTCCCATTCCACGTGACCGCATAGTATCCAGGCTCTTTCTCCATATCCACCAATGTCCGTACCTCTTGGCCCAAAACATTATAAATCTTCAGGGTAGTATGAATGGGTGATCTCACATCTGGAATCTGGTATCTGATATCTGTAGTGGGATTGAAGGGGTTCGGGTAGTTCTGGCCAAGACTGTATTCAGTTGGAATTTCCACGTGTTCTCTGAAAAGGGTCGTGAACTTTGCATACTCATCGCGGGTCAAGTAATACTGGAGCGATTTAAAAAATTCCCTCACCTCTTGAGTAACTACAGGTTTGAAATCAGCGCCAGGGCATCCTGGAATATATCCGAGAATGACGTTCACAATGCTCAACGCATCCAAAATATCGATCACATCATCGCCGTTACAATTAGCCCTGTCAAGAGCCTCGCCTGTCAAGGTTTGAGTGCCCAGTATATGATTGACAACGACAACAATGTCCAAAACATCGATACTTCCATCTCCGTTGATATCGCCTGTCTCTGCGGTCAGCACTGCACCTCTCTGCATAGTAATAGGCTGGAGTCCCGCAGTCACCCGAAACCCGGGGCTGAAGGACGTCCCGATGGGTGTCGGCTGGCCGAGAGTATTTCGCGCCTTGAAGTCGGGCGAACGCACCGTCTGTCCTGAACTGCTCAACACGTATGCTTTCACTCGAAGATTGTGAGTCGCCCTCTGCGCAGCCACAGTGAAAGCTGTGCAGAGAAATATGAGCGCGTAAAAAAGGACCAGCTTCGCAGGTCGTCTCTTTTTTCTCTTATGTATCATGATCACACCTCGATTGGTTCACTTTTTAAATCTTTGTTCATGTTTGTTTCTCGTCGATGCAGAAACCCTCTCACTGCTCTCATTGAATTCTAAATGAAACGGATTTCTGAAACCTTCACTTTCGCCGAGGCTCTGAGAAGGCACTGAAATCGATGAAGCTTGAAAAGAAGACTCAGGATAAATTTTCACTGTACCAAGTCGCGGGACAAGTTCTGTATCCGCGTTCAAAATTCTGTCGAGGGTGTAATTGTTTCCCCCTTCGAAAACAAGAACTCTGTTATCGATCGACTCATCATCAAGAGCTTTGACCAGTGTATGATAAGGCGTCATAAAGTTTCCCGTTTGACCACCTGTTCTGTCCGAATTGATATATATCGGGAGATCGGTAAATACTTGACCACGATAGGCATACCAATCACCGCCTTCAGCCATATTGTCCAGCTGGCATGGTGTCAGGCGATCCCGAACAGTACGGTAGCACATGACATTAAAAAATGTGTTTTCTGCGAGCCATTGTTCATGAGAGGTCAACGCATTGAAATTGCTTCCCCAAACTTCATTGGTATAGATATCGATGTCGTTAAATGTCTGCCAAGGTTGTGCTTGTGAATTGTGATCTTCAGCTACGTCGTCACATGGGCTGTTCCATGTGTGAACCATACCTAAAATGTGACAGGTTTCATGAAGTATGGTCACTTCATCAGCCCGTGCGGACATACCGAACATTCTCGAGTTCGGATGTGATATCGCTGTGCCACCCCAGGGCCCTTCATTGATGTACAGATTAATTGCATCCGTTCGCCAGTGATATTGTGCACTATGATCGGGGTTCGTGGCTCGGGCATGGACGTCGTTCCATGTATCATCCGTCCACTCGTCGGCAAAAAAACGACCCCCATCATCAACATCATCAATATCACCCACGAGTTCCAATCGAAATTCGCTTTCACATGTACTTAAAATCTCATTGCCCAAAGCGATCGCATCTCGGACATCTTGGTCTGTTTCGAAATTTCCTTCAGGATTTCCATTGACGTCGGTGGGATGTGGACGGTTACCATTGGCATCAAGTATGAAATTAACAGATATTCTTATCTCGACATATGCTGAGCATGTCCGTATGGATGCGACACATAAAAGTGCAACGGTCAAACAGAGAACAATGAGTGGAACTATCCGTTTGTCCTTTTTGTCTTTCACTCCCAATGTTGTTTTCATCGTCATCCCCTCCTATTTCGGCTCATTGCAGGTTCACCAGGACGAGTACAAAATCCTGTCCGTCCTCGAGTCGACTCATCGCCTTCCCGATGACGGCACCCGGTGCCTTTTCGTAATCGGTCACTTTCATGGCGTAGCCCGGTGTGGGGGACGTCGTGAGCAGATCACCCGGTTCGATTGAACCGTACGATGCATCGCACAATCCGTACACGCGCCCGGTGAGGGCCACCTGATGATTGCCCTCAAAGGCGTTTTCCTGGACCATCGTCATCCCCGGTCTGACGCCGTTGGCACCGCTCACGATGCCGGCCACACACCGATCGTAGGCACGGCTGGAGCGTTTCAGTCTACCGGGATGTTCGGGATCAATGACAACCACCATGCCCGGCTCGACGGACTCCGGTTGCGCGACGTCGAAGGGTTCGGCAATATCGCTTCCGCCTGTGAGTTCGAGCACAGGGACGACGACCTCACCCGACGTCCGTATTCGAAAGTAGCGATCGTCCCAATCAGGGTCGGCTGCACTTCCCCTATTGTGTCGTATTAAAAAATCCCCTTGGTTGTGGGCGTTCAAAAGCCACTGATGGTCTCCATACAGATAGAGAGCCGTCCACTCATCCGCATTTCCCTTTCCTACCTGGACACCACCCTTTACAAAGAGTCCCTCCGAAGGTGGCGTTTCCGTTCCGGATCCGATGGATACCCCTTCGTTCGCATCTGCCCGGAGACACGTGGACCCGTCGAAATTTCTTACTCGGAGAGGTATCTCTTCATCCACTGTGAGATAATCATGAAACGAACCGTCGTAGTAGGAAACGTAGAACTTTTCACCGGCAGCCACGTTCCACTGGTTCCCACCCTCCGATTCCAGACGAACCGCTGCATTTCCGCTGCGGCCTTTGATGTGAAGATCCCTCTCCGGCTCCCACGTCCCGATGCCAACATTGCCATCCGCTGCCACGCACAATTCATCATTCATAACGAGAGGGAACTGGGAGGATTCATCCGTCGACCAGTATGCCGCCTCGATGAAGCCGTGTTTTTCCGTTAAAAAATCCTCCCGCGTGTGAAAACCGAGGCGCAACTGATTATCCGGCTCCGTCGTGCCGCTGATTTTCAACTGGGCATAGGGCGGTGTTCCCAAAAGCCATAGGGGTGTATTCTCGGCAATATGGAGCGCGGTTTTTGAGGCTGGCGACGTCGTACCGATTCCGACTATCCCGGTATCATCAACGTAGACGGCATCGACAGGACTCCCATCCGCAGCATCCAGGGAATGACCGTCCCCCCCACCTCCGTCGCCCGAGCGAAAGGCGTAGGGCACACTGGCAATCGGCTGTCGCGGTGTCAGGATCTGCCCCTGCACTTCCACCTCCAGCCAGCGGCCCGAGCCGTCGAAGCTTTCGGCCAGACCGGGATTGACAGTACCCAGGAGAATGTTCACCAGGCCGCTGTCGACCTGAACGTTAAAATGGGGTTCCATCCACATCTCGTTTCCCCCGGGTGCGGTTTCCTGATCGTAAATACGGAAGACGAGATCGAACGTCCCGTGCAACAGGTCACCACTCTGATCGGTCAAGACTGCCTGATAGTTCATAATTTCCGGGACGTCACTTTGAGGTGCTGCCGCATCCGTGCCTGGGATACGACTCTGAACGCCTCGCGTGTCCTCACCGGGGCCGGCGAAAATTACGATCACGATGCTCACCGTGATCACCGCAACAATGACGAGCATGCGCTTCATCATAGTCCACCTCCTTTAACGGTGAAAGGGTTAACCTCTTCGGCTTGAAAAAGTCATTGACATTTAAAAAGTGCATCACCTCCTTGGGGGTCTCTTTCGTGAGCACTCTGGTCACCATAAAACCTAAAGTAGTCTCTTCATGAAAGTCTGTCAAGTGGTTTCTCCACAAGAAAGGACACAGACTTCTTTATTACTCACGCATATCGAACAAAGTGGACTCTGGAGCAGGCTGCGAAATGGACTGCGGAACATCCGAAGCGGCACTCCGCATCCGCTGAGGATCTGACTTCGCACACGTTTCCAGACTTCGGAAGTTTTCACACTTCGGAAATCTGGACCCTGGAGTGAAACGGTTTATCGTTTGATCATATGCACTGATGAATCATTGCACGCCAAACAGAGGGCCGCCCCAATCACCTGATCGGAGCGGCCCTTGAAAGAAAATTCGAGAAAATATCAGGTACTCTTCGATTTTTCGACTTTATT
>CP070758.1:681210-703640 GCA_020348925.1 Gemmatimonadota bacterium
AATAACACAACTTGTCCAAAAGACGAACTCGACTTAAAATCAGAAGCGTTGGATTTTTCTATCAAAGTTATCAAGAGTTATATTGAAAATGATACGACAGCATATAAAACGTTTCTCCCGGACACTCTGTATTTAATCGAATTCTGGGAAGAGCCGATACCAACTTCTTCGATATCGGTCGCTGAAACTTTTTCACAATTTGATTTTTCAAATTACACGATGGATGATTTTAATAAAGGACCAAGAGTGGATAACTTCACTCGAATATTGGCATCCCGATTTTGAAGATTACCTGTTTGTCGCGACTTTCAATGAAGATGGTGAAAATTTTATGTTGGACGATTTTCGAGTTTTTGTCGTTACTAAAAGAAGTGGTGAGTGGAAAATTAGAGCATTGTAATAATGTCCGGTTAAATAAAAAAAATGAGCTCATTCTACAAATGGGATGTGTCCCTATTTTAGAAAGGAAAACAGATGCATCATAAAAAATATTGTTCTCTCGTGAGTGTGGCGTTCATCATTGGGGTGCTGAGCATTGGTTTGTTTATTCGTTGTTCGAAAGATCCAACTTCATCAACAAAAGACGATAATGAGCTCGAGTATGTTACCCCTGAGGAGGTCGGTTATTCATCTGACAAATTGGATGAAGCAGAACAATTTGCTGAACAGAGCGGCTACGCCGCAATAATGGCCCTTCATGATGGAAAAGTCTTTTTTTCTTGGGGTGAAATTACGAAAAATTATAATTGTCACTCGATCAGAAAACCGTTTTTAAGTGCGCTCTACGGCATGCACGTTGAACAGGGTCATATTGACCTTGATGCAACTATGGATGAGCTCAATATCGATGACATCCATCCCAGTCTCACCCCTGATGAAAAACAAGCGACGGTGAGAGATCTATTGAAATCACGCTCTGGCGTTTATCATGAGGCTGCTGCTGAAACTCAACACATGATTGAGACACGACCGGAGAGGGGCAGCCATCCACCGGGCACATTCTTCTATTACAACAACTGGGATTTTAACGCACTGGGTACCATTTTTGAGCAGGAAACCGGAACGAAAATATTCGAGGAATTCAAGAGAAAGATAGCCGATCCCGTGGGAATGGAAGATTTCAGTGTTGAAAACTGCTATTATCAGTACGAGCTGGAAAAATCGATGCATCCCGCCTACCATTTCAGGATGAGTGCAAGAGATATGGCAAGATTCGGTGTGATCTATCAAAAAAATGGAATGTGGAAGGACTCACGGATCATACCCAGTGAATGGATTTCTGAAAGCACAACAGCATATTCTGTGGAAGACAGTGCTTCCGGTTCAAGCTATGGGTATATGTGGAAAGTTTTCCTGGAGGGTTCGCTACTTGCTGATATGGTGGGGTATCCCGGATATTTCCATACAGGGATTGGCGTCCATGCGTTGGTTATTGTACCCGAATTGAAATTGGTAGTGGTGGAACGTTTCGATACGGATGGACCGTGGGTTGACCCGGGAGAGGTAGGACTGGAGCTGGGTATGATGATCATGAATGCCCGTATATCCGACTAAGGATTCGTCGATGTCCTAATGTCTCAATCGGCAGGTTCACGAGAGCGTTCGTAAGGTGAGCGGACCGTCGGTTGATTCCTTGAAGCAAACGGAATCAAAATCCCACGTCCTGATATACCCTGGTGTGCATGAAAGTAATAGATCTCACAGAAGAAATCGAACCTCTCTACCTCGTTTGTTTGGAAGAATGGAACGAGAGCTTGGCCGATGAAGTCAAGCGGAGCAAGGAAAAATGATACCGGGAGATGAAGGGGAAGGGATTGCGCGTCATCGCCCTGACCGATGAGGACATCGTCGGTGGTATGATCGAGTACATGCTTAGAGAGTCCAACTCTGAGGATATAAAAACGTCGTCGAATCCCTCCGCGGGCTATAAGTGAGCGATACAGACAGGGTTCTCTATTCTCGATATCACACCTTCAAACCCTGCCATTCAAGCGCTCAGGACAGCGGTCTCCGAAGAAAAAAAGAACTGCATCATCTTGTCCCAGAGATAGAATGTAAAATCGACAACAGACGATCGATGTCCTCAATGGTGTTGTAGAGATGGGGGGAAACCCTCAGATTGCCCTCGCGGAGCGAGATATCAATTCCTTCCTGCCTGAGGACCTCAAAAATGGACGGATTCCGCTCCGGTTCTTTGTGCGTGAATACGAACAATGTTGAACGAGCATTCTCCTCCGTCGGACTGACCATGTCATACGTGGTTCTATCGAGTCCATCGATCAGCCGAGAGATCAGGATTTCATCGCAGATTTGAATCCGCTCCAATCCTTGAGCCAGCAAATACTCCACCGATGCAGTCCAGGGCAGAAAGTTCATAAAATTGGCCGTACAGAAATCATCGTACTGCGAGGCACCCAGATCATCCCTCAGGCAATAATCCCGCATCCGCTCCAGACCGCTTTTACTCTGCATGGCGAGCCAGTATGCCTGATTGTACTCAAGCGACTCTCGCAGCTCCGGCTTCATCCAGCAGAAGCCCGTCCCGTAAGGACCGCACAGCCACTTGAAGCCGCAGCATGAAAGGGCATCAACCGGAGAAAGCGCGACATCCAGAAAACGGGCACCGAGGGCTTGAGACCCATTCAGGACAAAAACAACGTTGTGCGCACGGCACACCGCACCTACGGCCTGAACATCGATGGCATGACCCGAAAAGGGATTCACCCAGCTCGTACAAAAAAGTCTCGTAGCCGGAGTAATCTGCCCGGCCACTTCCTCCGCCTTGGGTACGCTCCCAGATGGTTCTATAAAACGGATCTGAACGTCCCGTTCTTCGAGGGCAAGCCAGGGAAGAATATTCGCAGGGAAATCCCCTGTGACCAAGAGCACCTCGTCTTCGGCCCGCCAGGGGATTCCGTTGGCCAGGAGATGGATACCGTAGGAAGTGCTGTTGCCCAGGATGATCTCCTCGGCCGGGGCACCGACGAGTTGCCCCAAGGCTCTCTTTAGACGTTGCGGAACGGTATTGAATGAGTCATCGTTGAAAAGAGACGGCGTCATCTTCCACCGTAGGGCTTCAGAAGCCGCCCGGACACTCACATGAGGTAACGACCCCTGATGGGCGCAGTTGAGCCACACCCGACCCTCGAAGGGGCCGAAATCGTCAGCAAAGCGATGCATCGGCATACACTACCCACATCCCCACAATACAAAAGGGATTCTTTTTACAATGCATTTATCCATATAAAGTTATTTATCTATTTTTTCTTTCAGGATATCCAGCTTATCCCCGGATATGCGTGGTTCACGGTCATCATAGCAGATCTTCGATGTGATCTGCCGAGGTGGGGATCCCATGTGTAAGCTGAAGGCTGTTCATCCTGAGAAACATCTCGGAATTATGCAAAACAGGACCTGAAATCTCAAGACAAAAAGTGCGACAGTCATTCCAATTCCGGCCCCATCAGTACTTCAAAATGAGATACATTGGGTTCCATCTCAATCAAGTAGTCTTTATCCTTATCGAAGAAGGTTGCTTTATCAATATCAGGTCCTGCGAATGCCTGAATGGCCTCGTAGGAGTCCCACATCGATAACAGATAAAATTCGGCTTTTCCATCTTTAATCCTTCTTAAAAGATATACCCCCAGATTCCCCTTATGGGCTTGATACATCGGAATGCCGGTCTCCTCGATGTATTGACCATAGGCATCACTCAAAGCCTCCTCAGACACCCCGTGCCATATTCTCATAATCATCTCCCCGCCTCCTTTCTACCGTCAGAACCACATAATACGCTTGAACTTTTTGTCGCAATTCTGCTCTCCAGATAATAAAGATCAGGGGATAAGAGTTTTCCGCCTTCGTTTCAGCAGCGCTCCCACGTCACACCGAAACCTGTCCTCTGTTTGATGAGGTTCATGTGTACCAGCCCTGAGATGGATCTCAGGGTATTTGGCACGAATGATATTGGTATATTTTTTTACAAAAGGGCACAAGATCAACATACAGTAACTCAAATGGATGTGGTCCGCACCGTAACGAATGAGAGATTCAATCTTTGAAAGTATCGTCTCCGATCCTGCAAGCGTAGGACATCCATTACATGCGTTTATACCGACCAGCTCGATGTTTTGATCCTTGTATTCTGAGAATGCACCTTTTCGTTCATACATGTCTTTCAAACAGGCCCCGACCGGACAATCCAAAACCCTGGTCGTGTTCGAACAGGTCAGCATTCCCAATGTAATTGTTTTCACGTCTATCATCTCATTGTGTTATTGCACGAAACCATTATCGACTGTTTACGATCATCCGCTATTTTGATGCCGGGCGAAGAATGCTGCAGGGATAGACATCCCTGCCCCGTTCCGTCCTGCCAGCTTCTGAAACAAAATTTCTACAGGGTCACGTTGCCGTACATAGGATCTACCGAACAGTCTCACTTTCGTTCTGGGTGGTGCTCATACATACCTGGGTATATCCTTCGTCTCCTCGAAATAGGCTTGCACTCCGATTTCGTTCATTCGACGGTTCATGTCGATCCATCTTCTTTTCAAATCAGGATCAAAATTCGTTTGTTCACACGGAAATGCATCACATTGAAAGCAGAAATCCACCCCTTTTTTCTGATGGCACGTTATGACACCGCATTTTTTATATCCACAGGTACCTCCTCTGCATCCGCGACAATCGCCAACCGTTAAATGGGCGAGTAATTTTTTGAAGGACGGATACTCTTCGAAAACCGGATCAATCAGCGTCGAGAATCTCTCGGCGTAGCGGTCAAACGAGCCCAACAGCGTTTGCAGCTTCGTTGCATGAAATTTTATCTCTCCGCTCTCAAAGGCAAAGCATTTTTCACAGCTCAACCCGCAGGGTGCAAGTATCCTTACGATATCCTCGTACTCCATTTTTCCTCCAATCATAGCATGAAATGAGCATATATTCCAAAAATCAACCGTTAATTAATACACGAAGATTTCTTCGAAGCAGACCATAGTCGTCTATCATGTTCAATTTCCCCAGCTTTTCGGCCATCACCCTGGGCAGCTTATCCAGCGGAATCCCGTCCCAAATCATCATCGTCTCTTCTTCCGTAAATGCTTCTCCACCATCAATCCAGTCCGTGAATTTCCTATTCGCAGGACATATATCCTGACATATCATGCATCCTATCAGGCAATTGTGCCACGCAGAATCAATCCATTCCGGAAAGTCCTCCGGTCCCTCATTGTAGAACGTCAAGCAGCGCTCACAACGGATTAAAAAGCGCCCCTCGCTGATGGCCCCTGTCGGACACATTTTCCGGCAGCCCGAGCACGAATCACAGAGATCCATCATCTTCATTTCCCACCAATGATCCGGAGGACATGGTACGTCCGAAAAGAATGTCCTCAGCCTGAAATAACTTCCCCAACCATCGATATAGGCGATGTTGTTTCGGCCATAACGAGCGAGACCGCTGCGCACGGCCAGAAGCTTTTCAGGGAGTATTGCTTCCACGAACCTGAGGCCGTACCTCTGGGAACAGTGGGAGAGAATGTCTTTCATTTCTTTGTCCGTACTATTGAGATAGTTTGGGGGAATAATGACGCAAGATGTTTTGCCGGATACTGTCACCGGTACGCGGACCTTGAGCACAGGTGCGGCCACAAGGATAATCGATTGGATCCCTGGAAGGTCGGCCGGCGGTTCAAAATCCCAATACAAGTCTAACCTGGATACAATTTCATCGTAAAAATCCCGATTCAGCAATCCGGATTCAAGGAGCTGCTCCAGATTGTCACGTAATTCGGACAGATGACGAATGGAAACGATCGCGCTTTTAAACCCTCCGTTCGTCAAATGTCCCTGTAATGCCTTGATCTTTTTATCCAACCTATCTACCCTGAATTGAAAATATTCGTTCCTTCCCGATGAGGAGGTTTATTTGAATGATACTCAAGAGAAGGACAGGCGACGATGAACCAGAGAACACACTTGGTTATTGGCCGGGGAAATCGACAAAGTCATTCGGAGGTGTTTTATCTCGAAGCCTCTTCAGTATTTCGAGGCTTTTCTGCAACTGCTCCAGTTGCAACGAACACGCGGTGCAGTCGCTAATATGGTCGTCGATGTCCCTCAGAATTTCTACGTTCAGCTCCCTGTCGATGTAATCAGAGAGTAAGGCACGAACTTCTTTGCACGTCATATGCTTTCCACCTCATCGCACACGCACACGTACTCCTCCACCAGCCCCATACACCCGTTTCTCACAAAATGATCCCGAAAGGCGGTTCTGGCACGATGCAACCGCGTCTTCACGGCACTCAGCGAAATCCCCAGGATTTCGCTGATCTCGGCATAGCTGAATTCCTGGAGATCTCGCAACACCAGCACCTCACGAAAATGACGGGGCATATGCTGCTGCAGCACGTGCATGACACACCATTGCATTTCCCGCTTCATGACTATGCGTTCCGGATTGTCATGAGTGGCGGGGATACGAACCTCATCGAGAACAAGCGATTCGTGGAGTTTCTGGGAACGCTTCGCTATACGAAATAAATTCACGGCGATGCTACTCATCCAGGTCCGCAAACTCGACTCCGCACGAAACGTCGACAGCTTCTCATGAACGCGAAGAAAGGTCTCCTGGGCCAGATCGTCGGCATCGGCCGGATCGCCCGTCAGCTGTAAGAGCATGTTATATATATACTTCTGATGCTTTCGAAAAAGTGCCGCAAAGGCAATTCTACTGCCGTTCTTGGCTTCCGCAACGAGTTCCAGCTCGGATCTGTTCAATGTCCACTCCACTCCCAACGCTTGCATACAAATGATCTGATCTCTCGAGCTTTTTAGGCAATCCCTTTGTTAGCGGACTGCACATTCTAAAAAATATTCTACATCTTCGTAACAACTAATAGATGCATAATAGATGGGAAAAGTTACATGTTTCAAGAGGCCACTTTAGAACGAAACGGAATTTTTGAATCCATCGAAAGATAAGAAAAAAGAGCGCACCCCCGTGGTTCAACGATCCGAGGTGGAAAATACCCTGAAACTAGAAGTGCTTACGGATTTCCGCTCACGTTTCTCTCGCTTCGAACGCAGCCCCCAGGGCACCGAGTATCGGGAGCTCCTCTGGAACCTCAATGGTGTAACCCAATTTCTTTTCATGGAGGAAATGATGACACGCACTTTTGGCCACACCACCTGCGAAGACCACCCCGTCCGTGATGCCGACTTTTTTCACCATGTTGGGGGTGAAACAGGAACAATGGACGCTCAGATACCGGTCTGCGATGCCCCGGATCTGGCTGTTAAGATCTGTCAGGGATTCATCGATCTCCGGTTCGGCCCAGATAATTTCGTCGGGGCGGACACGCTGAAGGTGCCAAACACTTTGCCGCCGTTTTTATTATGATCGAGAAGCTCCCTGATTCTGAGACCGTGCACCTCGGACATGACGAAATCGAAGTATTCCACGGCCTTCGGGCGGTTCACCTGCGTCGTGAACATCTCTGCGTACAGGCCACCCAGGCCATTCAGCAACTGTTTCGTGTTGCGTGTTCCGGACTCCGAAGCCCTTTACATACTCAGCACCTTATCAGCCTCCGAGAGGATTGAGACAAGCTCGAACATATTTGAGACACGACCGACCTTCACCTTGTCCTTCAGGTCGAAGAAATCGAGACACGTCCCGCACACCAGAAGCTCCACCCCTTCTCTTTCAATCTCTTGCATGAATTCCAGAACCGGTGACTCCTCCACCGCCAGCTTCACACCGCTATTCACGAGCACCATCTTATTGGGCTTCTGCTCAATCTCGAGCAAGGTCGGAATGAACGACCGCATGAGGATAGTGCCGAGTTCATCAGCCCCTCTGCCTATCGTATTTGACCGCACAAAGACGACCATCTCCTTTTCGGTTTTCTCAGGCATGATCTCACATGCTTCTCTTTTCCTTATGTGAATGGTGAAGACTCCTTCCCTCTCTTCAATCTCAGCGTCACAGCCAGCGCTTTGAGCAAACCGGGCCACATTTTCGGATGAGACCCTATTATCCACAAGGACATCGAGGATCCCGCTCTCCATTTGCTCCAGAGCTTTCTTTGTCATCACCACCGGTTGAGGGCAGGACAGACCCCTTGCATCAACCTTCTCCGCCATTCTCGGTCTCCTTTCGTCATAACAGAACCTAAGGGATGGGATAAGAGGGGATGAGAAGAGAGTGGAGTGCGCAAGAGTACCCTTCACCGTTCGGTCGTTTTTGAACTGTCCGGACTTCTTTCATCTTCCTTGCCCTTCTCACATCCTCTCGAGCCCTCCCGGATCCTCCTGCTTCGCTCACGCCTTCTCACACCTTCATACTTTTTCTCGTTTTTTTCTTCTCATCAATCTGATAAATGCCCTCAATCTCAAGCCTGTTTTTATTGAAGATTTCCTGCACCCGCTCCAGTTCCTCGCATCCGACCTGAACGACCATGCCACATTCCGATGAAATTTCGCGGGGCGTGGGTACAAGCGTCAGAGATACATCCTCACTTTTCAGTATCCTCTCAGCCTTCATGACCCTGTGAATGGAATCGAAAGTGATGACACAATTCATATAACTCGTCTTCCGGTTAGGATGAAAAAGCCGGTCTCGTTGATGGGCACCGTTTTGCGGTATTCTTTGTTTTCGGACGGTACCGTCTCCAGATGAACGATAAGGGCATCGTCAGCGAACCCGTCCCATCCATTCCCCGATGTATTTGAAATTATTTTCTTACAGTAATCTCATCAAGCGCATTGCAGAGCAAATTGATATCATCTTCGGTATTAAAGGGTCCCAGTGAAATCCGTATCGTGCCTTCAGGGAAGGTGCCGATTGTCTTGTGGGCTGCGGGTGAGCAATGGAGACCGACACGCAAGGCGATGTCATAATGTGCATCCAGTTCATAGCCAACCTCGGACGGCTCCATCCCATCGATAGTGATTGAGAGTACGCCTGTTCTGTATCTTGAATCCCCGGTTCCATAAACGGTCACGTCTTCCATGTGAGAGATTGTGTCCAATAAGCTCTCCATCAATTGTTCCTCGCCGGCTCTGACATTCTCCACACCTTTTTCCAGCAGATAGTTCACAGCCGCTCCCAGCCCGGCAATTCCAATAACATTGAGCGTCCCGCTCTCATACCGATCCGGGAGAAAATCAGGCTGGAACTCAAACTCCGAATGAGAGCCGGTGCCACCATAACGGATGGGTCTAAGATCGATACCTTCCCTTATATAAAGACAGCCTGTGCCCTGGGGGCCGAGGAGCCCCTTGTGTCCGGAAAAGGCCACCACATCGAAGACATCTTTCGTCACGTCCAAAGGCACACAACCTGAGGTTTGTGCGGCATCGATGAGCATCGGTATCTCAAACTCTCGAGCCATGCGTGACACTTCTGATACAGGGAAGAGTGTTCCGGTAACGTTCGAAGCTGACGTCATGACGATGAGCTTCGTCTGTAATCCAATATTCCTTTTTACATCATCCGGATCCAGCTCCCCTTTCTGGGAGCACTGAACCGTTTTGATTCTGACGGACCTCGTCTGTTCGACATACCGCAAAGGCCGCATGACGGAGTTGTGTTCCATACTGGTCGTGACGACCTCATCGCCCTCATTCAGAATACCCATAATGGCCATGTTCAATCCCTCCGTCGCGTTCGATGTGAAAATGACCCTCGAGGAATCCTTGGCGCCGATGAGTTGGGCCACACACTCTCTGGTTTCGAAGACGATTCTGCTCGCTTCCTGAGCATGGTGATACGCGGAGCGCCCGCTATTGGCCCCAACGTTCAAAAAGTAGTCGCGCATTGCTTCAATGACGCGCTCGGGCTTGGGATAGGACGTGGCGGCGTTGTCGAAATAGACGCCCAACAATTATTCTCCCTGCATTGAGATCATGGTCTTTGACGAACAAAAATCCAGAAAAACCTGTGTCGCCCTGGAAAGAGGCCATCCTTTGTGAAATACAAGGTAGAAATGTCGCTGAATATCAAGTCCTCTCACCGGTACTTCGCTGATGAGTCCCAGTTTCCTCTCCCTTTGGATAGCCCACTGGGAGAGAAAGGAGATACCCAACCCGGCCACCACACCGTTTTTGACCGCCTCCGTGCTTCCCAGCTCCATAGCCACATTCAGATCTCTCCACTTGAATCCCTTTTTCTCCAGCACTTTTTGCACAGTCCCTCGTGTCCCGGATCCCTCTTCTCGCACAAGAATGTGCTCTTTCTTCAGAATATCCAACGTTACGTGACGCTTTTTCGCCAGATGGGAATGTGCAGGGACAACAAGAACAATGTTATCCTCTGCCAAAGGTTCGAAATTCAGTCTTTTGTCCTGGATCTTTTCACCGACCAGACCAATCTCCAACTGACCATCCATAACGCGCTCGATCACCTCCCTGGTATCTGATATGCTTATAGAGACCCGTACATCAGGATATTCCCGCTTGAAATCTGACAGCAGTTCAGGCAGGATGTATGTCCCCGGGATGGTGCTCGCGCCAAGGACAACATCTCCGCGCATCAGTCCACCGAATTCGTCCAGAGCCTCCTTCGTCTTGTCAGCAAGCTTTAATATACGCTGCGCATATCGATAGAGGATCTCCCCACTTTCTGTAGGAGTGATTTCCCTGCCCTTGCGAATGAACAGCTGCGTCCCGTAGTATTTTTCCAGTTCGGCCACTTGCGCGCTGATGGACGGCTGGGTTCGATGGACCACACCCGTCGCCTTGGTGAAGCTTCTCTTTTCGTACACGACACAGAACGTTTTCAGATTCCACAGGTTCATAGGACTCCTCCGCGAAAGGAAGCACGGTTGATTCCGAAAATGGAATGCTGCCTTCTGACAGGCACCGCGTTCTATCCGTTCTCAGAATAGTGCTGGATCCCGCTCATTGCAGGTTTTCGTATAATATATAAATATATTCGATAAATCAAATAGATTATTTCAATGATTGTTCCGCCAAGAGGGGCGAAATGCCGGGAGTATTTTTGGACGTGAGACCGTATTGGAGTCCGGCGGGGATAGACCATCACCTCTCATTCCATGGATCCTGAACGATGCGCCACAGAGGCATCGAGAGACACAGGGACATCCAGGGATAGGCTGACGGTGATAATGCCCGTATCGGTTACGGCACACGGTAACGTCGATAAAAGACGAAGGACGACACCGGGCGACGAAACGGGTACCGTCATCCTAACCGGCAAATTTTGTTGTGCAGCTTCGCTGCGCTGCCGAATCAGGCGATGGAGTATGGTGGAGGCAGATTTAATGGAGCAGGGCGTACGTGACGATATTGATGCCCATGCGGAAGGCTTCTTCCCGTTTTTCGGGAGGATCGTTGTGAACCTCAGGATCGGCCCAACCGTCGCTGATATTGCTCTCATACGTATAGTAGACGATCAGTCGTCCCTCATGGAAGATTCCAAAAGCCTGGGGAGCCTTGGCATCATGTTCGTGAATTTTGGGAACCCCTCTGGGAAAGTCGTAATCGATGTGATATATAGGGTGGTTTGATGGAAGTTCCACCAACTCCTTATCGGGAAAAACCCTTTTCATCTCCCGGCGAAAGGCCTTGTCCATGCCGTAATCGTCATCGGCATAGAGGAAGCCGCCGTGGGTCAGATAGAGACGCAGCCGCTGGATCTCCTCCTCCGAGAACTTGATCTCACCATGACCCGTCATGAAGAGAAAAGGATAGGCGAAGAGCTCGGGATCCATAATCTCAACCACGGCCTGATGTCTTTGAACGGCAATATTGGTCCTCTCTCCAATCTTTCTGAGCAGATTATGGATGCTCGACGGATCATTGTACCAGTCCCCCCCTCCGCGATAGTGGAGACGGGCAATGGTAAAATCCGGATTCGAGGTGTCGTTCTGGGCGAAGAGATGACTCCCCGCAGCCGATAACAGAAAGCACGCGAGCAGCAAAATCATCGGTGCTGTCTTCATTACGTGTCCCTCCTTGACGCCTTAATCATATTCATATAGCAAGTGTATCCATCCCTGCATCACATTTTAGACTTTTCACTTTTCGGTTTGTACTGGCCATTTTTCTCTTAAGAACCTCTGGCGAACCACAATGAATAACGTTTGAAGATGTCATATGTTTCTGAATCTCTGTTTCACTTATTCTCCACCTGGGTAAGGCGGCCAGTGCGGTGGGCGCTCCGGCAGTTTCTTCGGATCCTCCCTGATCGCCTCCAGGACGAGCTCAATGGCTTTCTCCAGTTGCGGATCCCGCCCCTGAACCACAAGGTCAGGTCTGTTATCGACTTCAACGGTGGGCACTGCACCGTGGTTCTCCATCAACCACTTCGACTCCGTGCTGAAAAGGGAGAACTCAGACGCAATGGCATATCCTCCGTCCAGAAGCAGGTTTGGACCGCGGTATCCCCGCACCCCTCCCCAGGTCCGTTTCCCGATGACCGGGCCAAGATCGTTTTTCTTGAAAAAGTATGTGAAGTAATCCCCGTCGGAAGCGGCATATTCGTTCGTCACGCAGGCCATGTGACCGTGGAAGACGACCTCCGGATAGGTCCAGTCACCGGCATTTCGCGATGAGCTCATCCCCAGCACAACCCGCCGCAATCGCTCCAAGAGCATCTGATCGATGAATCCGCCCCCGTTGTACCGGACATCGATGATCAACCCCTGCTTGCGGACCTGGGGATAGTACTGTCTGATGAATTCGTTCATACCGTCAGTCCCCATGTCAGGGAGATACATATATCCCACTCTGCCGTCCGTAGCTTCACTCACTTTGCGGAGATTCGTATTGACCATATCAAGGTAGCGGAGATTGAACTCACTGCCGATCGGTGTGACCGTTACTTCCCTCGAGCCGCTCTCTTCGGGCTTCGTATGAACCGTTAAGGTCACGCTCTTGTCTACCGTGTTCTCGAAGAGGCTGTATGGGCTCGTCGGCCCGCGCAACGGTCGTCCATTCACAGCCAAGAGATACTCCCCCTCCTTCACATCGACACCCGGCTCCGTTAAGGGTGAACGATAGCCACTTCGCCAGTTCTCGCCGGGGTAGATCTTTTTGATGCGGTACCGACCGGAATCCACATCCAGCTCGAAGTCGACCCCCAAGTAACCGTAACTCACTTTGTCGAATTCGGGCATCTCACCACCACCTACATAGGTATGGGAGTTGCTCAATTCACCAAAAACCTCACCAATAAGAAAGGTGAGATCAAAGCGATGGGCCAGGTGGGGAACGAGAGCTGCGTATTTCTCACGGATCGCGATCCAATCCAGACCGTGCATGTTGGGATCGTAAAAGTAGTCGCGTTGATACCGCCAGGCTTCGTCGAACATCTGCCGCCACTCTTCGGCATAATCCACTTTTATCTTCATATCACTCAGACTTAAGGATCCATCGCCGACTTTGACCTCCCCGGCCTTGGCCTCGATGATGCCATAGGTCTCACCACTTTTGTAAATAATTTTCTCGCCATCCGGGGAGAGGCTGTAGCCGTCGCAGGGGGAGAGTACCACGTCGTCCTTTCGCTTCTTCAGATCGTACACATGCAGGGTCGGTTCTTCGCCGGGCTCTGTGCCTGAGAGACCCCCGGTCGGACGTGCCACATAGAGGATCTTGCCCTTCGCCGCACGCAGTTCTCCAAGATTGCCTCTATCGACAGGGACACCTACGACACGATCCTGAATACCCTCGATGTCGATCTTGAAGGGGACTGCTTTCTCCTTCACTTTTTCCGCCTTCTCCTTTTCCTCCCCTTTGTCGTCCTTTATCACGGCTTCGTCACTTTCAGGCGCAAAGGGGGACAACGTGTCCGCCTGCAAGGTGACGACGTAAATTCCTGTAGACTTGCTCACGGTGAAACTGAAATCGACATCTCCAAGCACGGCGTTGAAATTCCTGTCGGACAGGAAATAGAGGTATTTGCCGTCAGGATCGAAAACCGGATCCCGGTCGTCAGTAAAATCGCTCGTCACGCGATAGCTCCTCCTGTCCTCCAAATTATAGAGATAGATCGAGTAATACACGTTCTCGGCAGGCTTGGCATAGGTCACCCATTTGCTGTCCGGGGACCAATCGTAATCCCTGATCTCCCAGTATAGAGTGCTATCGATGAGGCTGACTTTCCTGCTCTCTATATCGGCATAGTAAAGCTTCAGATTCTTGTCGGCGAAGAGGAGCTTTGTATTGTCCGGAGACCATACGGGATGAAACCGAAAACAATGACCGTCGGTAGTGATCCGCACCGCCTCACCTTTTCCATCGTGCGGTATCATATAAATCTCATCCTCGCCTGTTTTATCGGAGACGCACGCGATCCATTTGCCGTCCGGTGACCAGGTCGCATATTTTTCTCGAACACCCGGTGTTCGAGTAAGATTTCGAGTAGTCCCCTTCTCCGCCGGAAGAGTGAACACATCGCCCCTGGCAACGAGCAGCGCTCGTTTTCCGCCGGTTGACAGACTGTATTCAGTAACAAATTTACTCCCGTCAACCCATCTCGGCTGGGCATGGATTCGGTCTCCGGGCAATGCTACGGAGACCTTGCGGACCTGCTCAGTATTCAAATCAAGAAGGTACAGAGAGCCTCCTTTTTCGAAGACGATGTGATCGGTCCCAAGGCTGGGCCAGAGCACGTCGAAGTCATCGAAATCAGTGATCTGCCGCGTCGTCTCTGACGTCAGATCGAAGGCGTAAATATTCAATCGGCTGTTCCCACCTCTGTCAGATGTGAAATAGATGGTATTATCGTGCCACATCGGCGAAGTATCGGTCCCCTCGTAATCGGTCATCTGTTTGATCGTATTTTCCCCAAAATCGTACAGCCAGATATCCTGGGCCATGCCGCCCTTGTACCGCTTCCAGGTGCGGAAGTTTCTGAAGATGCGGTTATAGGCGATCCGCTTTCCATCCGGTGAGAAGGACGTCAAACCGCCCTTGAGCAGAGGGAGCTTTTCCGATAACCCGCCTCCGGCATCGATCTTAAAAAGTTGACCGAACCAGTCGTTGAAGGTGGTTCGACGGGAAAGACAGAGGATGGCTTTTCCATCCGGATACCAGTCGATGACTTGATTGTTGGGCCCCATTCGCTCCGAAACCTTGATGGGGTCCGGCTCGAAGGTGAGCTGTTGTGGCACACCACCATCGGCCGGCACGGTGAACACGTTGTAATGACCGTCGTACTGGCCGGTAAAGGCAACGGTTTGCCCATCGGGTGAGTATTTGGGGAACATCTCGTATCCGGGATGCGTGGTAAGTTTTCTGGCTATGCCGCCTTCGGTGGGGACGGTCCACAGGTCACCACCGTAGACAAAGACAATGTTATCGCCGAAAGCATCCGGAAAGCGCAGCAACCGGCCTTCCTCAGCGATGACCGGCAGGGCCAGGGAAATACCGCACAGCATCACGGCAATGAGCACGCTCACACGTCGAAACAGCATAAGAAAAACCTCCTTAGAGACGAGTAAGAAAACCGTTTCACGTCAAAGTACCACGTGTCCGAAAGGTCTTTCATGAATAAGCATAACAGCTTAGGATTATTAAATATACATTTATTTTGCACCGGTGCAAGGATTTTCAAGAACGATTTTACCGCAACGAACGTGCCACTTCCTTTGCGGGCATACGATTCGGGTATCGAAATTATCGATGGGGATTGTGCTCGGTCTTTGGCCTGGATAATTCATAAAACCACTGGAAACTCGACACAACATGAATACATTTATGGAATTATAATGAACACTGGTGTTGAACTTTTTTCGGTAGTATCGCCCACAATTGTATACTCTGTCATTCCGGGTTTATCCCGGAATCTCCTGAACAGAGAATCCGTTGCATCAATCGAGGAGATTCCGGCATTCCAGCCGGGATGACAGCTCATGAATAAACCAGGTTGGAAAATAGTCGGTAAATGTCTCTTGATTTGCAGTGTTTTTGACATTATTATTGTAAAGGCCTGACTCGTCAAGGCAACTGCATATCCTGAAAATGTATGATGAGGTAAAATCCCAACATCCTGATCGGTTGTTAGAGATCATTCATTTCTCAAAAGGAGGGACTGATGAGGAAGCTTTTGCACACGCTCACACTGGTCTATCTTCTCTGTGTCGTCTTCATCTCTGAAGCAGACGGCCAATCCGTCGGCAAGGGAGGTATTACCCCGGCCATGATCAAGGAGATGCGAAAGTCCTTTCAATTGGACAACGCCACCAGGTCGGCCATGAATGCCTTGGCAAAAAACGACATCAAGGATCTCGCTCTGAACAGAGAGGCGCTGATCACATCGGACCACTTTTTCTCCCACAAAATCAAGTCGGGTGACATCACCAACCAGAAGAGCAGCGGCCGATGCTGGCTCTTCGCCGGGCTGAACATGATGCGCCCGAAAATTATCGAGAAGTACAATCTGAAGGATTTCGATTTCTCAGAGAACTACCTCTTCTTCTGGGATAAACTGGAAAAGGCCAATTTCTTTCTCGAATCGATAATCGAGACCAGAAAGAAAGACATTTACGATCGTGAAGTGGAGTGGCTTTTACAACACCCCTGTCCGGATGGCGGCTGGTGGCATTTTGTCGTCGAACTGGTCAACAAGTATGGCGCCGTGCCGGAGAGCGCCATGCCTGAGACGAACAGCAGCGGCAAAACGGGAATGATGAACCGGCTCATCGATCGCAAGCTGCGCCAGGATGCCGTCGTTCTCCGCAGGATGACTGAGGAGGGGAGAAACGAGACAGCGCTTCGAAGTAGGAAAGAGGAGATGCTTCACGAAATCTATCGGATGCTGGCCATGAATCTCGGCGTGCCGCCGACGGAGTTTCAGTGGCGCTACGAGACGGAAGACGATTCTGTGAGCCAAGCCATAACTTTTACGCCCCAGGACTTCTACAGCGATGTCGTGGGCATCAACCTCGATGATTACATCTGTATTTTCAGCTGTCCCAGCAGGGATTTTGAAAAGCTGTATCAGATCAGGTTCGACCGTGATATGTTCGACAAGCAAGATTTTACCTTCATCAATCTGGGCATTGATAAGCTGAAGGAGTATACTCTGGCGTCCGTCTTGGACGACGAGCCGGTGTGGTTTGCCTGTGATGTGGGCAAGGAAGATTATGTGGATGGCGGTATCTTTGCTCCTGGCATCTACGACTATGGGGCCCTGTACGGGATTGACATCAAGCTGACCAAAGAGGAACGAATCGTCTATCGCGAGAGTACGCCCAATCATGCTATGGTCATCACCGGACTTGACATGTCTGAGGACAAGCCGGTGAAGTGGCTCGTGGAGAACAGCTGGGGGGATGAGCGGGGCAAGGATGGCTACTGGGCCATGAGGGACGAGTGGTTCGACGAATACGTCTACGGTACCATCTTGCACAAGAAATATGTACCTCAACGTGTTGCGGATATTCTTACAACCGAGCCCACCGTCCTCCCACCGTGGGATCCTATGTATGCCTTTACGCGGTGACGCTTGATTCTTTGAACTGTTCTCATCATAGAACGCCCCGGAGTCGAAGAGACGCCGGAGCGTTTTCTTTTCACATCGGACCTTGGGATCCTTCGAGAAGCTCAAGGCATGCTTGGCTCAGACATGCTTTTTGACTTCTTGGATTGCTGCGCTCCGATCTCCTATCTCCCATTCTTTGCCTCAGGATATTTCTCTCTCCCGCTGACCCTCTGCACTCTTCTCTCACGGACCTTTCCACACTGGAATCCTGTCACTTCATTAACAGCATCCGTTTGACAGCGGCAAAGTCGCTGGTTTGGAGACGATAGAAGTACACTCCACTTCCAACAGCCTGCCCCATGGCATCCTCTCCATCCCAGGTGACGATGTAGGACCCAGACTCTTGCACCTCATCCACCAAAGTCCGCACCTCCTGACCGAGAAGATTGAAAATTTTCAGAGTGATACGGACGGGAGAGCTACCGTCTGGTATCTGATATCTCATATCTGTGGTCTGATTGAAGGGATTCGGAGAGTTCTGCTCAAGCTCAAACTCCACCGGGGCCATGGTTACGGATTTGACGAGAGCCATCAATCTGATAAAATCTTGGTTCGGGAGGAAAAGTTCCAGCGACTCAAAATACTCCATCACTTCTGCTGTTATGATGGGCTTGCAGGGTATCGGACCACCTGGACACTCCGGAATGATTTCCAAGATAACGTTGACAATACTCAACGCATCAAGAATGTTTATACTTTCATCCCCATTGCAATCCCCCCAAAAGAGTGCATCGCCGGTTAAGGGAGCCGTACCCAATATGTGGCCAATGACGGCAATAATATCTAAAATGTCTATCATCCCGTCACACACGGCATCACCTCGAACGCACACGACGGTTTTGTACATGACGGTCGCAAAGTCCTCACACGTATTTGTATCACCATAACTCAAACCGGTCACACACACATTTCCTTCGCTGTCAAGGGCCAAAGCACACGCTTCATCCCAGTAGGAATCAGGACCGTCGTAACGAATCACCCATTCCTGTTCCCCATCAGATTCATATTTTATTGTTGTGTAGTCCTCCGATTCCGGGTTCGAATCAGAACAACTCCCACCGGTCACATAGACGTCACCCATTGCGTCGATTCCAATGGCAAGGGCAGCATCGTCGGCATGCCCAGGACCGTCGTGACGACCTACCCACTGCTCTTCACCGGAGGTGTTGTATTTGATCGTCGTATAATCCCAGGACGTCCCGGATCCCATGCTCAATCCTGTCACATAGACGTCCCCGGTTCCATCCGATTCTAATGCCAGGGCAATATCATCACCATTACCCGTCCCATCATATCGTGCAACCCATTGCTCCTCACCTGTTCCGCTGTATTTGATCGTCACATAATCCAGGCCGGTACCATCGCCTTCGCTCGTCCCGGACACGATAACACTGCCCTCATCATCGAGGACGATGCCATAAGCCCTGTCGCATTCTCCCGCCGGACCGTCATAGTCGGCCACCCATTCCTCATTTCCTCCGGAGGTATATTTCAACGTGACACAATCAAAACTCTGGCCGGTATCATCGGTCGTGAGCTGTGTCCAGCCGCCAATATAGACGTTTCCCAGGGCATCGATTGCCATCGCACGGGCCTCACTCGAGTGTGCCGACGTTTTACTGTAGCGGTTCACCCATAGTTGGTTGCCTGATCCGTCGTATTTCACAACCGTGATATCGGAAGAGCCTGAGGCACCTATGCCGGCACCTACGACATACAGGCTGCCATCGTCATGCACCGCCAAATCGAATGGTTCGTCCCAACCGCTTCCCGGACCGTCATACCGAGCAACCCACTGCTGAACCCCCGAACCGTTATATTTGATGGTCGTAAAGTCCGTAGAGGTGCCGGAATCCTCGCTCCATCCGGTTATGTAGATATTCCCGGTCGCATCCAGCGCGATGGCACTGGCCATGTCCTCGCCACCGCCTGTTCCATCGTAGCGAGAGACCCATTGCTGGACACCGGAAGCATCGTATTTCATTGTGGTGAAGTCGTAACCATTGGCACCGACACTCCCGCCGGTCACATACACATTATCGTTCGCATCCAGGGCGATGGCGCTGGCTTTATCGTCACCACTCCCGCTGCCGTTGTAACGAGCCACCCACTCCTGCCTGACCTGCGCATATCCGGACACTGCGATAACGATGCATACCAGGGCTGCTATCTTCAAAACGCTCTGCCCCTTCATTGTCATCTCCCCTTTCGTGCTTGTATCTGACGTTTCATATCTTCCACCTTCTGTCGAATGACCCGAGGATAGTCCCACCTCTCCGAGCCTTCGTAGGTCTGCAAGAAGTGCTCGTACGCCTCAACCGCCTTTTCCAGCTCGCCTTGGCCTGCATAGGCGTCGCCCAGTGTCAGGTAGATCATATCGTGCTCGCGAGAAAGCTTACCCAGTGCCAATTGTGCAAATTTCAGTGCTTCGTCATACTCTTTTTTGGCCAAGGAGTACTCGGCGCGCTCGTAGTGTACGACTGCTCTCTCATCGTCGGTTTCAGGCTCTTCAATGTACAGGATCGATGTGTCGGGTTCGGCCTCAGGGTATGATCCCGTCACCCTGTAATCACCCGGTGAGAGTTGTTCGGTCAATTCGGGTGGAATGCGCAGGCTCACTGATATGGGTACTTTTCCCAAAATCACGGGTTCGTCGTCGACTGACTCCGGTTCTTCCAGGAGTTCATCCCACCGAACCGCTTGCAGAACGGGCATCCGCTCCGGTTTGATCCTCTCGATAGTCAGTTCCACCCTTGAAAACCACTCGATATTGTTTTCAGACACCCTCATCAACAAACTCGGTTGTGCGACAAACTCCGAAAAGTCCGGTACTTCCCTTCCTTCCTTCTCGGCCTCCCTGGCTTGCTCCCGCCACCTTCTCTTGGCCTCCTCCTCCGCACGGCGCACCTGGGCATTGACCAAGGTGACGTTCAGGGAAATGGGCATTCCCCGGAGAAATGTCGTCTCACCACCTCGGGTCCGTACATTGAAATGCAAAGACAGGGGGAGCTCCTCAGAGGCAAAAGCGGAACCACAGTGAAGAGTGATCCCTCCGACTGCAAGTAAAAGTTTGATAACCTGTTTCATCGCTGCCTCCCTTCAACGAAATCAGTATTAATCGGCATCGTCAATTCTGATAGTCACTCGACATACATTACAGTATCCGAAATTGCAGACGGGTAGTGTTGGCGACCAGTCGTCATCGCCAGAGCGCCAAAACGCCCCCCGCGGATTCCAGGCCAAGGCTACCGATCGCCATATTTCATAAAAGGGGTAGCGCATGACACACTGTCTGTCTCCACCCACCGACTCCTCATCACTATTACCAGTCCATGGTCGACTGTTCACATCGATCCACCCATCAGCGGCACTTCCTGGTGCATGTCGAATCGGAACACGCTGTTGGGGGTGGTGTTCGAGACTTATCCCGTGGCCCGTTTCGTGGCCAATAATATCCCTGATTGTTTCGTCTCTGCGTCCGGTTCCGTTGTAGAAGAACCAGGCCGCCCCTCTTTGCCTGCCGGCACCGTACCGGAACGTTGGATTTGACATATCGACGGTGCAGGCAGCTCTTATATTGTTTTCATAAATCTCTACTCTGCCTGCAGATCTCGGCGGTCCGATGGGAAGGGCCTCACCACCCATATTATCCCTGCACAGTCCCCAATTGCCTCTGCGGCCGTCGCCACCACCGACAGCGCGCCACAGACCGTGTTGATCGACTTTGGTGTGGCTCGTACGATTAAAATTGACAATTCTCGGTCCTTTTGCCGAATTAACGGTTCCTGGGCCCGCAGGAGCGTTCCCGCCCGGGTCATGACGGGCACCGTTCATCTCGTCCGGCACGATAAAATGAACATCAGCGGCGAAAGAGACATCCTCCGGCCCCCAGGCTGCGTTCTCCCGGTAGATGAGAAGCTCTTTGGTCAAAGTCAGCAATCTCTGATGGGCTCCTGAGATGTAAAATCCCCGAAATTCCTCATACCGGGTCAAGCCGTCACCCTGACTATTGGCGGCCTGGTTCGGCACCACCTCGTCGTCCCATTCCGGATCGGTCCCATTCGTGGCATCGCCCCACCACGTGTCCGGAATATCATTTCCGTTCTCGTCTCTCGGAATTTTTGTCACCGCAGGTCCAAAGACACAATTTACAGGCCCGCCGGGCTCTCGAGGCAGGAGTTGCGCCGCACCGGGAGATCCGGCTTCAATCCAACCGAAACTCCCGTAGTCCTCCGAGAGCACGTATACCGTGGCTTCCGTCACCTCCTCCTTCGTACGAACCGCCAACCAATGGTCGTGAGCGGCGACCGTATTCGTAGCACACCCATTGATAAAATCGCATTGTTCCGACACAATCGTCACGGGATCGAAAGCCCCGTAATTTTCCGGCGTGTTGAAATGCAAATCATAAGCATCGCCGACGCCTTTATTCAGACAGATACCCTTCTCTTTCGATAACGTCGTCGCGTGGAGCCGAAAGGTAATAATTGACGGTGGTCCGGGGTAGATACACTGCCCGTTTACTATCCAATAAATGCGAGCCGTAAAAGGTGTCACGTTACCGCACTCTGGCCACCAGGCAGGGTCGCATTTCGTGATGTCAATACCAGCACATATGACAACAATGATAGAGATGGTTGTGGAATTTGAATCTTCATGATTATCCCAGACAGTGAGCTGAACGAGAAACGTTCCATCCTCCTCATAGGTATGCGTTACCACAGCGCCCTGGTCCGTGTTTCCATCCCCGAAATCCCACTCGTACGAGACTATTTCTCCATCAGGATCGTAGGATTCACTTCCGTCACACGTGATTGTATGCGGCACACACCCACTATCCGGAGTGACGACTGCTACTGCCACGGGCGGATTGTTGTACACACGAATATCCACCTGATCCGTGCCGGTTCCC
>CP070758.1:703740-707803 GCA_020348925.1 Gemmatimonadota bacterium
TCTGACCCTTGTCCTCAAACTTCAAACACAGCGGCTCCTTGGGATGGCCCTCCCAGTCCGGCAGCCCGTCCAGGATCACCGTCCCGTACCAGATGTCCGCGCACTCACCCGCCGGCGCTCCCGGCAAAATCTCAAAGGTCACCGTCACGATCGACAACAAGCCCACATCACTGTACCCGGGCGGCAGCTCGCAATGCGAACTGGGCGGATTGGGCACAATTATCGGATGGGTCGGCGTCGAGTACAACGCGATCTCGTGCGTCCCTGGCGCCAACTCGCGGTGCACCAGCTCAAAGCCGGTCGTCCGCGTCGTCGTCTGAACGTCCACCACACGCATGTAGGCCGACTCGTACCACAGATCGATCTGCGCCGCCGAGACCGGGTACTCGTTGTCCAGCATCAGCCCGATACCCACCTGATCGCCGGGCAGCAGGGTCGGAAGGATCGAATTATCGCCACTGCACGTCTCAGAATACTTGTAGCCGACCTTGATCCCGCTGGTGTCCCGGATACACATCCCTGTGAACGGCAAAAACTTGATGTCCACGTAGTCAGTGTCCCGCTTGCAGTACCCCTTGGCCGCCTGCACGATGACGTGGGCTGGTAAGTCCAGAGGAGGAGCCGAACCCCTCGGTATCACCGTCAAATTCGCCACCGCGCTCTCACCCGGCAGCAAATCAAACTCATCCACATCAAAGGCGTAATCCCAACCAGGAGGTATGTGAGGCGGAAACGCATTCTCATCGATCCACAAATCGATGTTGTCGTAATACGGCTCCTCGTTGTACAGCGGGATCGGAAAAACCACCGGCCTCCACGTCGAATCCGCATCCACCCAGCGGTGCTTGGGCCAAAACCACATCTCACAATCCCTCACGTACTCAGTGGTCGAATCCTCCGCCGTCCAGACCCAGTCTCCAGTCCACACACCCAGCTCCATCTCAGGTGTCAAACAATGTCGGCGCATCACTGGATAGTCGATGACGATGTTGCGCGCATACTGCTGATAATAGTTGCAGCCCAGATCCTCGTACTCAAACCAGGACATCTGATAATGATACGGGGCCACCACCTGACGACCTCTCCCCCCGATTCCGCCCCACAGGACCGTGTCGTAGACCATCCCCTCAAAGGGCGGGGTGAAGAAGCCCCACTCCGCCAGGCCAAAGCTGATTTTGGGATAGGCGCTGTTGGGCCCGTCGTTGACCACCGTGGCCCAGACATCGTAGGCTGTGTTCTCACACGGATACCGCGGGCTCCAGCGGATGTCCTCGACGTGCACCGGCTGAATAGGTCGCCCGTCAGGCCCCAGATAAACATGCTCCGGGTAAGGCAGAAATTCGATCTCCACATAACCCCACTCGCCGTTGCATTTAAACGCCCTGACCTTGATCACAACAGGACCCTCAGGTTCCTCGCCCCCCGGCCAGACGGTCAGGATCACATTCTCCGTGGCCCCGGGCGACAGGGTCCGGTCCGTCCAGCTCAGAGCAGCTCGCCAGCTCTCCGGCACATCGGTCACCCTCAATTCGAACCGCATGGGATCGGCATGCTCGTTGTACACAGGTATGGTGATGGGCGCCAAGCCCCATCTGATCGGCTCCTTGCCCCACGGCCCGTCCGGCCAGATCGTCAGCCGGCAGCGGCGAGTGAAATACAAGGGCGGATCAGGGTCCTCGTAACACAGATCCATGTCCCGATCCCAGGCAATCCCGATGTTCCGAGCCCACCAGTTGTGCATGTCAGGATGATGATGAAACTCGCACGCGCACGAGTCCAAAACCGTACCCTTCGGGGGCACCTCAATCCAATGCGAACACAGCGGTTCCCTTCCGATATCAGGCACGGTGAACAATCCCCAGGGAAGGTCCCAATACTCAAGAAGCGCACTCTGAGGCTCATTACACCCACTGTGAAATGTTGCATACACTGTGTAGTCATCGCACACGCAAAGATACTCTCCCCGGTACGGATGACTCCAGGTGATGTCCGGCTCGTGGATCTCCAGACACTCGGGCTGATACTCCAGGCAGACCTCCACCATGTATTCGTACCCGGGGAAACACTTCCACTGCCCCATCTCAGCGTTGTAGATCCAGGAGTGACTCATCGCGTGACCGTAATCCCCGAAAATCCTCGGCCTGTTCTGTCCGGCCGGCATCATCCACACGATGTAAAAACAGCTCTTGGCCGGTATCTGGATGCACGTCTCGTTGACCTCCACCAGCTCCCACTCCCAGTTGCCGATGAACTCACCGGAACCGACTTCGCCCAACAGTGTACCCAAGGGACTCCGCCCAGGATCAAGAGCACCGCAGTAGGGACACTCCTCCTTGCTGCCCAGATAGACCCACAAATTCACTGCACCGGGATCGAACCACTGGAAGGAGATAGAGGTCAGCATGGCCTCACCCTTGGGATTGTAAAAGCCCACGGCGTAGGTATCCTGATCGGCGAAACCGGGACCGCTCCCCATCAGAAAATCCTCAGCATCGTCCGGCCCCACGTGATTTATGCACGTGTCGCCCCAGGAGAGGGCAGGAGCAATCCGAAGTGGAAAATTGTTATTGATAATAAAAGGATCACCAGGTTCCAAATCGAAGATCAAGTAATAGGGATTGCAGGAATTATCCTCCAGAAAACCTGTACTCCCAATCTCACCTTTCCCCAACACGTATGGATTCGGACCGCCGCTGGGATCCAGTATCCCTTGCGGTAGGCACGTTGTGCTCAGAGCCGTGCTCGGCGGGAGAGTCAGCGCAATCGTATACAATCCCGCTGTTCCGTCGGTCAGAAAACGGTAATACCCCGATGAGCCGTTCTCGTAAAGTGTGATGACACCGGGCCCTGTAACCGATACCTTCCCGCCGGGAATGATCTCACCGTTCACCTCGTTGTAAAAATAGCCGGTGGGATCGTAGTCGAGATGGTTGTCATAATTATCCCCATCTCGATCACCGGGAATCTCCACGAGATCCGGAATGCCGTCGCCGTCACTATCCAGATCGCATGCGTCGTCAAAACCATTTCCATTAAAGTCACCTAAGCAGGCCGGGGTTCCACTCGGCGAGGGGAATCCGCCTTGGGCAGTGCAGCAGAGCGGATCGAGATTCATACAGGACCCATTCGGAAAACAACACGCCTCCGGTGTCGTACACACAGTTCCAGGACCCTGGGGGACACCACCAAGCTCATTCACACAACATAAGGCATCGGCCATTTGACACGATCCATCAGGCAAGCAGCAGGCTTCCCAGCCACCACACTGAGACCCAGGCCCCTGCGGCGTGCCGCCCTGGTCTATGCAACACAGCGGATCCAGATCAGAACACGACTCGTCAGGAAAACAACACCCCTCCGGTGCCGTACACACAGTCCCAGGCCCCTGGGGATTGCCGCCCAATTCATTAATACAACATAGGGCGTCGGCCATTATACACGATCCATCAGGCAGGCAGCAGGCTTCCATTCCACCACACTGCGAACCCGGCCCCTGTGGCACACCGCCGAAATCGTTCATGCAGCATATGGCGTCCGCCATGACGCACGTGCCATCGGGCAGGCAGCAAGCCTCCATGCCAAGGCATCCCCACTGCGGCCCCTGCGGTACGCCGCCGAGTTCGTTCACGCAGCAGAGGGGGTCGGCCATGACGCACGTATTGTCCGGCAGGCAGCACGCTTCCATCCCACTGCACTGGCTTCCCGGCCCCTGGGGCGCGGTGCCTTCACCAATGCAGCAAAGCGGGTCGCGCTGCACGCAACTGCCGTCGGGGAGGCAGCACGCTTCTTCATCATCAGAGCAAGTCTGGCCGACCGGATGGGGCGTCCCGTCGAGTTCCTCGCAGCACAGCCAGTCGAGCATCACGCAATCGCCGTTCGGAAGGCAACAGGCCGTGGGTCCGGTGCATACGGTTCCCGGTCCCTGTGGCGCGCCGCCCTCGCCGATGCAACACAGCGGGTCGAGCTGCATGCAACTGCCGTCGGGGAAGCAGCACGCTTCTTCACCAACGCAAGTCTGGCCGAGGGGGTGCCCGACCCCACCCAGAGCCTCGCAGCACAGCCA
>CP070758.1:707903-735917 GCA_020348925.1 Gemmatimonadota bacterium
GATGGAAGTGTCCCCATCTTCGGTGTATATGAGCTTATAATCGGAGGGAACAGGGGTAAAGGGTGAAGCGAAAAAATCCATATTGGTCGTAACCGTATTGTCCCCGAGAACCATGTAACTGGAATCGGCCCAGAAATCGACGCGGACCCAGTTGGTGATGTTGATCTGCAGACCATCGAAGATCGGGTCCTCAGGGGGAAAAATAGCGCCTTCTAAGCTGATCTCACTCCTGCCCGCGAGAACTTTCTGCGATGTGTTTTCATCGAAGACGTCGAACAGAAGCGAATCGACCTCCGTCGTGTCATCGTCATCCGAGACGACGATAAACGTACTGTCAAAAAATGAGACCATGTACCTATGTCCTGTGACAACAAAGGGATCGATGACTGATAAGGTGATGATGGCATTGCCCTGAGTCGTATCGGAGTCGTCTGAGAAAGGTTCGGGCGTTAAAGCCTCCGGTGCATTCCATCCGCCAGGTTTTGACCCGGGAACGACCAAGACCAAGTTCGGGGATCCCGTCAATGTATCCGCACCTTCGGGGCCGAATCGAAACCCCGGACTCGATCCCTTGGGAGATTCCAGCGAATTGAGTGAGGCCCATCCGTCGGGGTTTCTCAGGGTGTCCTCTTCCTGGACGCCATGGTCGTACGCCGTCACGCTGTACCAGTATGTGACACCGTTCATCACATTTTCGTCGGTCCAATAATGGAGGATGCCGCTGTCGGAACCGAGATTCAAATGAGGGTATTCAGGATCGAGGCCTTTAATTCCGTCCTCCAGGTCAAACTGGGCCAGCGGCACGAATCCGACCTCCTGACCGTAGCCATCGTAAATGCTTTGGCCCCATTCATCGTTGCTGGGATCTGAGGTGGTGCGATAGATCTTGTATCCTTCGAAATCCGAATATCCGGTCATAATGTCCGTGGACCTTTCGGAGGAGTTATCCCAGTACAGGGTCACAAAGCCGTCTCCAGGGACTGCCCTGACGACCGGTGGGGCCGGCGGGTCGGCTCCCAGATAGTTGAGGTCGTACATAAGCTGGGCTGTTCGGGCGTTGCTCTTGAGATCGTTCAATCCCTCCCCGAAGATGAGGCAGAAGGAGAAGGTGGTGGTTTCGTGAGGAGCCCACTCGAAGGGGCCTGAGCTCATGATGAAGACGCAGTCCGTTCCCTGGGGATAGAGCTCTTGAATGCGCTCCGGGGAATCGAAGTGAGGATTGGTGTTGCCCTGCGCGTCTTTGTGGAAGTAGGCACTCTCTTCCTCGGGCATGAGATCCGTATTGTCCCCGCTGATGACCTTGTACTGGATCAGCTCCTGACGGTCCTCAATGACCACACCTGGCCTGTTCTCCCATTCAAACCAATGCCAGTCGGTTAAACCCAGCTGGTTGCCGCTTGGGTCTGAGGGTGTCTCCAACAACTTCACACCGACGTAGGGTCTCCAGTTGGGTTCGGGTCTGTAATCGTAGATATAGGCCATGTTGTAATTGACCGTGTCCTCCAAGTCCTCTTCATATTCCTTGGTGATAAAATCCATCCAGTCCATGCGGTCGTTGATGATTTCGTCCAGGTCGTATTCCTCCACATCGACATCGAGATAGAAGGCCACATATACGCCGGTGTAATGCCAGTCACTGTTATTGATAATGGTACAGGGTAAAAAGAGGAAATCCTCAGCGTAGGAACGGCCGTACGAGATAACCCAGGCATCCACCTGAGCTCCAATGGGATATCCCTGATTATTGAAGTCGTCTCGACTGGCGAAGGGATCGTCCGTAAAGCTGAAGAAGACCTCCTTGTCGCCGGTGAATTGGCCCACCAAAACGCTGTCATCGTCGGTTCTGGCTTCGCCGTCGGGCCCCGGATCCACGGCCCAGGGACCGGGCCAGAACCGCTCGCTGTTTTCGTTCTCGGGCCAGGAATCGGGAATAATACTCGTGGCCATGATGGGCATATCGGCGTACAGGGCTCCGGGAATAATATCACCGATAGTGACATCGCCGGAATGGTAGCGTCCCATCGAACCCGGGGTGGGGTCCCAATCGGATTGGATGGTGCCCCCGAGAATCTGAGGTTCGGAGACGGTCGGGCCCATACTGACGGAATCCTGGAGAATACCATCCCAGTACTTCGGTGTCCACGGCCCCTCCGGGATCCCGATCCAAATATTGAAATCCGGAACGTATCCGTAGCCTTTGAACCATCCGGCAGGCAGTTCGGGGATGACGTATGCGGCCCATCCCCACGTCCCTAAGAGCCCGTTGTTGTAAACCGTATGCTGCACTTTGCCGGCATCCAGAACCCCTGCCGCAAGATCAGTAGCCTGTTCGACAGCAGCGCCTTTTGGGGCGGCTTGCTTCTTCTCCTGGAGTAAATCAGCCGCCCAGGTTGTAAGGCACCCCGAAAGCAGGATACCGCACAAAATCACTATTGAAGCGAGAACGGTTCTTTGTAATCCATCCTCTCGCATCATGAGCACCCTCCTTTGTAATAGTTTTTGACTCGTTGAGGGATCGATTCCAGGAATCGATCCCCGTCCGCATTTTATCTAAAAGTACAATCGAAAACCCAAATCTATGGAACGGCGCGGTCCGAAGTGGAAGGGGCGGTCGAAATAGGTGCTCGGCCGCGTCGTATCCTGAGTCGGATCGGGATCAGTGGGACTGCCTGTCTCCTCATACACACCGATGGGGTTCTGTCGATCCAACAGATTGAAAATTCGAGCAAAGACGCCGTAGCGGATCCCGACAGTTTCGAATTCCTTCCGGGCCACCAAATCGATGGTAAAATACATAGGAATCCGCTCCGAGTTTGGATCCCCCTCCCGTGAGCCAACGTAGGGTGTGTAGGGTTGGCCGCTTTGAAGCTGCATGAGGATGTTGAAATAGAGATTCTCCAAAGGCTTCACACCTCCAACGGATGGTCCGAAGTCTTTCGGAAAGCGAATATCTGAGTTGATATCGAGCATGTGTGTCCGGTCGTAGTCCATGAGGATATCCTTCTTCGGCTCATCCTCTTCTGTCTGGCTGTCCCAATATCCGGTCCAGGAGTAGTAGCGGTTCGCCTTGGCCACAGAGTATGTGTAGTTGAGGGTTCCGGAATAGTAGTTGCTGAATCTCTTCTCGATGCTCAGATCAATACCCCGACTTGTACCGTGGTCATAGTTGGCAAAGGTATAATAGTTGTATGGCCCCAGGCTGTCGACATCGAAGCCGACAACATTGATGGTGCCGGCGAGGCCGGTAATTTCCTTTGACCAGAGTGTCACGTCAACGGCCCACACATCGCCCAACTGTTGACGAACTCCAACCTCCAATGAAACAGTTTTTTGGGCTTCCAGGTTGGCGTTTCCCAACAAGTTTTGGGTGACGACATCCAGGGCCTGGTTCAGATAAATATTCCTGTATTCGGGGTTTTGAAAGAAGTGGCCGTAAGCAAAATGGAAGGTTGATTTGTCGGTAATGGGATAACCGACGCCCAATCTGGGGCTGACCTGCCACTTCTTCTTGCCAGTGTTGATTCCCGATGTCGGATCATCAAAATTGCGAAATGCCCTCCCTTTGGAATTGGCGTAGTCAACTCGAAACCCGGCGTTTATCACGAGGTTGGGGTATTCCATCTTGTCCTGGATATAGAAGGCACCCTCCTGAGGTTTGATGGAGTATTCCTCTCTGTACGGTTCAGGAGTACGGTACAGGATCTGTAACTCCGAGAAGTAGACGGGATTATACCGTGTGTATTCAAGACCCGTCTTTATCTGGTGGTATTTATTCACCTGGGAGGTGAGATCGAGATCGAAATTCCAGCGCTGCCCCCCGTTCCTGGTCAGGTACCGGTCCGAAGAACCCTTGTATCTGTGAAAAACGAGCAGAGAATCGCCATCGTTGATTTCTGGACGAACACCGATGGAGTCCAACCTGGTAAACTCCTGATCGCGATAGAATCCGTCGTACAAGTCCCAGGCACCATATTCGTTGACCGGGATGAAAACGACCGAAGTGTCACCCCCATCCGAGACTTCATAATCGTAGTATCCTAATCGACCACCACTCTCGTCGTCAATGTTGAGTTCGTGGCTATCGACCCCATGAGCCCTCATCGTACGCTCGATCCAGAAACCTGAGAGAACAATGTTGTAAAATGTGCTGGGCGTCAATGTATGGGTCCAGTTGATGCCCTGTTGATTGGTTTTGATGACACCGACGTTCTTTCCCTGCTCAGCGTACTGCCAGGCCCTGTCATACGACCGAAATTCTCTCCGTGTGAACCTATCGGTCAAGGTGAGCTTCATCGATTGGTCGAGGCGGTATGTCAATTTTCCGCTGAAGTCGTAATTTTGGTCATATCCATACCCATGCCAGCCTGACCATTTATCCCAATCATAGAGCTTATTGGAATTGTTTGGATCGGGAGCGCGCCAGGCTCTCCGCCAGTGGCCGTACGAATACGTCCGGAGCTCGTCACCGACGCGATAGGCTCCTCCCCAGAGCGCATGGTTCGTATCGGCAGCCATGTCCGCTACTGTCTCCCAGCGTGGGTTGGAGATAATGCCCTCATCAATCTGGTCCTGCAATTCAATGTAGCGCGGGTCATCGGGGCTCAACTGGTGCACATAGGTGGGATCGTATGTAATATCGTCAAATTCGTAGACAACGTACTTTTTGTACGCATGCTCACTTGAGAGAAAGAAGTTCATCCCCGATATAAAAGGAACGGGGCCGCCGAAGGAAGAAAGGTCGTCGTGGGAGTTGCGGATATCATCTCGCTCGGATCCGAGCCATCCGGCCACCTCGCCGGAGCTGTGCTCCACCATACCGGTGTAATCCGTACCGCCTTCCTTCGTAACGATATTGACGACCTGAGACATGGCCTCACCGTATTCGGCATTAAAATTTCCAGTGATGACGACCATCTCGTTGATGGCTTCACGATTGATGTTGGTGCCTCGGCCACCGTAGATGGGATCCTCGACGTACATCCCATCGATCATGTAGGCCACCTCAGCATTCCGTCCCCCACGGACGTGGATCTGATCGATGCCCCTGGCCTCGAAACCCGCGACCTTGTTCTGATACCCCTGAACGGCCACCACTCCCGCCTGTGTTTCAAGGATCTGCTGGACGTTGGTCACCGGCATGTTCTCGATCTGCTGGGCATTCAATGTGGTCGTCTTCGTCGTCACATCCTTTTGAATGAGGGGGCGATCTCCGACTACGACGATTTCCTTTCCGATTTCAATGACCGTCTCTTTTAGTCGAAAGTTGACCTCCGTGGTGACATCGACGCTCACCTGAAGGTTTTGTTTTTCCTGTGTCTGAAATCCCAACATCTGTGCTCGGACCGTGTGCTGGCCGACCGGAACATTAATGATAAAGTAATCTCCGTCCAGATCGGTCATGGCCCCCAGCGTTGTTCCCACAATGATAATATTTACTCCAGGTAGAGGATCACCCGTATTGGCATCGGTTACTACTCCGGCAATCTTGCCTGTCGTTCCTGCGCTTACCAGAGTGGGAAGCAACAGACCGAAAACAAAGAGAAAGATCAAGTGACGGTAAATTGGCTTGACCATCTCCTGTCCCTCCTTTCAGGAAAAAAGTGAAAAGTGAAATTAATTTTAAACAATTTGAAACCAAAATGGATGCGAGACCGTCTAATAAACACTATAGAAATGGAAAGGGGGCGTTCACGGAACCCAAGGAACCCTCAAGTCCTCTCCAAAAAAGATGAACTTTAGATAGCACTATCACCCCCTATCACTCTTGAGGTTCGAATTCCGGGACTCTGTTACGCCTCCTTTCTTTTTTGCATTGCTCTCTTGACACCAACTGTCTTCCGAACATCAGACATCATAACCACGCGAGAAAATTTTCATGCAAGAAATATGCCACAGGAAAAAGTATTTTTTCACGCGAGCATTTGGCCTTCATGGGTGACAACACTTGTGAGATCGTAACACATACTCAAACGTCTCGCAGCTCTTTCTTTCTTCACCTTAAGTGGACTATAATTTAGCGTTTTTGGGAAAATTGTCAACTCCTTTTTAGAAAAAAGTTCGGATGAGGACGGGGATCTTGAGAGGGAGAAATCATACCCCGATTTCCAGAAAGATTCAGAGGGTTCAGAATTTTGGGGCATGAGGGGTGCAAATGTTTGCACCTTCATTCTGGGAATTCCATTGCATGCTCGCCAGTGAGCATCGTGACGAAGATCGTCGGAGAAACGCTTAGACCATTCCTTTCCTTTTTCGAAGGGTCCATTCGATGAAGACCGAAAAAAGAAAGATCCCCAACAGAATGGGATTGTCCCATAGAAGAAAAGGGCGATGTTCTGAGCGAACGCTCCTCTCCCCCTCAGGCTGATCGATCAAACGATAAATATCTTTGAAATGATGATACGTCCCCCCACTCGTTTGGGCCAATCGCCGCAAAAGATCGACATTCATCCGCGTGTTTTCAAATTCCATGCTGTACTCTTCAACTGAGAATTTTCCCGAGGACTGACCGAGGGACCGGCCTCTGTACAGCGCGCTTCCTGTAAATTGGTAATCCCCGGGAGGAAGCGCTTTCAGGCTTCCCTCGTATCTGCCCCAACCTTCGCCCCGTTGGAGCAACGTAAATCCGAACTCTTGGCCCTCTTCTGTGGTGCCGGATGTATCCGCGGGTGTCACGGTGATGACGACCTCGGCACCATCGAGGGTACGATACTGCTCATCGTACACTTGGGCTAAGAGATCGATGGGTTCACCACCATGATACATTCTCTTACTTGTAGTAATGGTCAGAAGGTCACTCTCCTCCTGTGTTGTCAACCAGCGTACCGCATTGATTATGAGTTGGACATACTCTTCATCACTTTTTCCTATTCCCCACATCATGAAGTTCCACCGCCACAGGGGAAGTCCGTTGATGATCATTGTCTTGCCCTTCTGAAAACGTTGCAGGGCTATGAAGGGTATGGGATTCTCCCCAATTTTCAATTGAGGATGAACGGACAGGACCATTGCCTGGAGTTTCGGTTGGCAATTTCTTACAGCCCCCAAGAGAGGAGGCATGTCCGCCCATTTCCGTTCATTAAGGGTTGGGTCTTCATCGAAGCGAGTCACGGGATGCGACAGCCCCTCCGCGGTGAGATGCGGTGTGAGTGTTGCGGACTGCAACGGCTCTCTGGTGGATGCGATCTGGACAGGGAGAATCTCAGCAAGGGGCGAATCACCGTAGGCTGTCCATGTGGATTGGCCCTTACCGGGCAAGACGAGAAGCGATTTGCCCTCTGAGACGACGAAATCGTATACGAGTTCTTCAAAGGTCTGCCCCAAACTGGATCGGGGTAAGGCCAGGAAAAGAATGGTGTCGAATTGAACCAGGTCATTTTTCATCCTTGGAAATGGGTCCTGGTAATATCCTCCCCCTTTTTTCGCGACAGCTACTGTTACGTCAATATCCTTGTCCTTTTCCAAAGCCCGTTTGAGGAAGCTGACTTCAAAACCGGGGGAGCCAGAGGCGACAAACACTTTTATTTTGCTTTTCAACACGCGCACCACAAACTCCCGGCGATTATTCTGGGTCACGGTCTCACCCTCTTGAACCGGGACAGTAACAGCATACTTATGCGTACCCTCAGTGCGAGGCGTGTAGTGCAGGGTAACCGTTTGCTCGCCTCCCGTGCTTGAGAGAAGGAGGTGTTGGCTGTCCACAAGCGTATTACGATCTTTCAACTGAATGGGAATCCTCGTTCCACCCAATCCATTACTTCTGATAGATATCTCGACGGATGTTTCATTCTCAGTATAGGTGATATCATTGGTGATCAGTTTGATGAGACCGATGTCTTTTTGTTCCGTTGTATCCCCTATTCCCACAGCATATACTGGATGTTTGAGTGATTGGGCCACACGGCTTGGGTCCTGACCCACGTTATTTCCACCGTCGGTGAGAAGAAGAAAGGCTTGAAGATTTTCATCCCGCAGGCTGTCTCGGGCGGCCTGAAGCGCCCCACCAATGTTCGTTACTTTTCCATCGACGAGGGAGGATCCCACGCGGTCGGGATGAAACCGAATCACATCGTCCGCGAAGTGATAAAATGCGAGATCGTAATTCTCGGAAAGATCCTGTATGGCTCCGCTCCTGAGGAGACTGTCGAGAACGACCTTCCGATTCCCCTCACGATCGGTTATGGTCATGCTGGCTGAATCATCCACCAATACTGCCACAACCGGACGTTCGTGCCGAATGATCAGAAGCGTTATGACCGGCTCCAGAAGAAGGGAAAGAAGAACAAAGAGAGCGATACACCGAAATACGAAGAGGATTCTTCGCAATCCGCGTGATACAGGAGGATTCGTGTAACGGTAGAGCAAATACGCCAGAAAAACCGAGATGGCGAATGCCACCATTCCAAGAAGAAGGTATTCACTTTGGAGCTCAAGATGTATGTGCGGCAAGGCAAAGAGTCGATTCATAACAGTCCGCGTTACTTTTGTGATTCTGCGATTAATCTCATGCCGGGAGCGGCGTTTACGTCGAGTGAACTTCTCTCCCCTCTCTTCAGACGAAAACTCCCGGCGGCAGCAATCATGGCAGCATTATCCGTACATAATATCGGAGAGGGGTAGAACACCTCAATATCCTTGTTCGAGGTTTTTTCTTTGAACTTTTTTCGCAGGGCTTTGTTCCCTGCAACGCCTCCGGCCAGGAGTATTCGCCGAACACCGAGGTGTTCGACAGCTCGGAGGCTCTTTTCGACCAAGACGTCCACCACGGCCGCCTGAAAACTCGAAACGATATGAGCCAGGTTCTCCCGTATCTCTCCCTCGTGAAGCGCCTCCACATACGTCAATACGGCGGTCTTCAAACCGCTAAAGCTGAAATCAAGACTGTCGTGGGTCAGAAGAGCTCTAGGAAAGTGAACGTAGGTAGGATCACCATCCTGGGCTAAAGCATCGATAATTGGTCCGCCAGGATAACCGAGCCCCAACATTTTGGCCACTTTATCAAAAGCCTCTCCAGCCGCATCATCCCGCGTTCTGCCCAAAAAAGTATACTCGCCCTTGTCACGAATGGAATAGAGCTCAGTGTGTCCTCCAGAGATGATTAAACAGACAGCCGGATCATTGAACGTCGGATGCTCAAGATAGTTCGAAAAAATGTGCCCTTCAAGATGATTCACACCAATGAATGGTATCTCAAGACTTACCGCTAAGGCCTTCGTCGTACTCAGGCCGACCAGGAGCGACCCGACCAAACCCGGACCGCGTGTCACGGCGATACCATCGAGTTCCGACAAGGTGACGTCGGCCCTCTTGAGAGCCTCCTCGATCACGGGGAGTAAGAGCTGCATGTGAGCTCTCGAGGCAAGTTCCGGAACAACACCACCGTAAGGGCTGTGCACTGCCTGTGAGGATACAATGTTGGACAACAGATCCGTTTCATCCTTAAGAATGGCAGCAGCGGTCTCATCACATGATGTTTCAATACCGAGGACGATCATGAATTTCAATTGATGATGTTGAAGGTCTGAGGTTGTGCCTCGACCCATGAGACGTTGGGAGGCGTAAGAATAATCGGGGTCAAAACGTCCGTACTTCCGCGGAGCGTCTGACGGTAATCAACGGAGACGTGGAGATCCTCCGGCTTGAGGGAGGCCAACAAATCCGCACCGCCCTCAATCGTGAGGGTGATCGTGGATGAATCAAGAGTGACCTTCTTGTTCGTAGGAACGTGTACCAGGACGACTGGAACATCGTTTATGACGCGTCTTTGCATCTTCTGAACGTCAACCTCAGCAATGACGCTCGAAGGTGCAATCGTCACGTTTATTCCTTCGGGTTCAATGAGAGGGAGCTCGCGATGCACACGGCGTTTGGCCCTTCGAACTGTTTCGGATTGCGTGTACAAAGTATCCGTTCGCTCGACAAAGCGCCTCGGACCTTTCATCGTGACTGAGTCTGGATTGACGAGCACTGGACCAACAATGACATATCCGTTGGCCGGATTCGTGCTCAGTCTGGGGAAAACGGGAACCTGTTTCTCCACGAGCCGATCAATATCGACATCGACAAAATCGGGCGCGCCTATTTCCGTAATGGTTACGTCAATATCACGGGGAATGACGACATCCGTTACTTCAAATCGATAACGAGATTTACTTTGAATTGCATTTTGAAGATCTAAAACGATCTCAAGCTCAGAAAACATCAACCAGAAGAGGCGTTTCCCATTTCCTTTTATGGTGACATGCAAATGTTTCGGTAGCTCATTGGCGACGATGAGATCCTCAGCAAGATGTGTCGGCTTGAGCGCAGCACGAAAGGTGTAAGTGTATGTTTTTTCGGTTACGACGTGGAGCCACACCAAGAGCGCCACGCACAGCGCACCTATTTTTACACCAAGATTGTTGAGCATCGATAGTTCCCGGCTTTTCCTTCAAATACCAGATATGCGTGAAATCAGCAGGAAGGCCTTGACGCGGATGAAGCCTTGTTTTTTAACAATCGTTTTCCTGACGTCTTACAGCTCACGAACTACTTTTCAGACAAGGATACATTGCGACCCAAGCTGACTTCACCGTTATCGATCCGTAAATTGAATCCACACTCTGGATTGGTACATACCCACGCCTTGTACATGATCGGTGCACCATCACGCCCGTAGTCGGACAGCGGGATCAGAACTCCAGTGGAACATTTTTTACATTCAGGGTAACTGCTTTCCATGGCCTAACCTCCCCTCCCTGTGTTTTTGGTGATGGGCCGTAGGTGAATAAACACGTCCTATTACCCAAGACCACGAACCGCCTGTTTTGGCTTCATCCGCGAAAAGCCTCCTTTTTCATCCTTGCGAAAATGGCTCACGCACTGCCTTGCCCGATGGTGAGCCCAGCGTATCGGTTCGGGTAACCTGTAACGGGTGCAGCAGTTCATTATGATCTCAATTGCGCTGGTGATGTTCATGAAATGTCCAGGGGAAACGAAGATCGGTTTCACACCATAGCGTGTCCTTACTACTGCTCCGACTGTCGTACTCTTGAGAGTGAGGGCCGCCAAAGATCCTTTCTCTCTCTGTGGCTCCCTATATTCACCAACCAGACGGGCTTTGGCGCATCCGATAGTGGCTCTCTCGAGAAGTACGCCGAGATGGGTGGCGATCCCTATTCCTCGAGGATGAGCGATCCCCTGACCATCGAAGATGATCACGTCCGGTTGGTGTGTCAACTTTTCGAAGGCCTGAATAAGAACGGGACCTTCCAGAAACGTCAGCAGACCGGGAATATAAGGGAAAGTGCAGGAAGATGTGACGACCGTCTCGTCCACCAACTCCAACGTCTCATAATCAAACACCGCCACCACAGCCGCTACCTCATCTTCAAAGAAGGAAACATCCGCCCCCGCCACTGTCCCGATTTTCTTGAAACGGTTCTGCAAAAGAACCCTTTCTCTCAATTCTTCTTGAATTCGAAGGGCTTCCCGTGGCGTGACATCCCATCTGTGCATATTCTTCTCTTCTTTGGAACGCACATCACCCCCGATTTTCACACACTCATCACACGGTAAAGCTATGAAAGGCAAGCAGAATTGTCAAGTCCCATCTTCATCTTTTTAAAAGACATCTCATCGAGGGTACGAGAAAGTAAAAATTGTGCTTGCGATATTTTTTTAAGAATGTTATTTTTATTTATGATAATCAAGAACCTTGCCGATGAGAATGAGCCCGGTGAAAGCAGCCCTTCAGGGTGAAAATTGAAAACCGAAGGGAAGGTATATTTGCAATTGGGTGCTGATCCAAAGATTGACGGTGAGGAGCAGGGGTGCCTCTTCGTGGTCAGCACACCCATAGGAAACCTTGAGGACATCACTCTGCGAGCTCTTCGTGTTTTGCAGGAAGTGGATCTTATTGCAGCGGAGGATACGAGGCGAACGGCCAAACTCCTATCGCATTACAACATTCAAAAACAGACGGTCAGCTACCACGATTACAACAAAGCTCGGCGAACACCGGATCTTCTGAGAAAACTGAGGAGTGGTGTGCAAATTGCAGTTGTCTCCGATGCGGGAACGCCGGGAATATCGGATCCGTGTTACTATTTGGTCAGACGGGCCATAGATGCGGGGATATCGGTAATTCCTATTCCCGGACCAACAGCTGCTATTTCTGCGGTGGTGGTCTCCGGCTTGCCAACAGACAGGTTTGTCTTTGAAGGTTTTCTTCCGAAGGCAGAGGGGCGATGCAGAACGAGGCTTTTCGAGTTGTCTACTGAAAGAAGAACAGTTATCCTCTATGAGTCTCCCCACCGGTTGGTGAAACATCTGAGGATGATGTTGGAGGTGTGGGGGGACCGGAAAATGGTCCTTGCGCGAGAATTGACAAAACGTTTTGAAGACGTCCAAAGGAGTACGATCTCGAGATTCGTTGAACAGTACCAAGACGTTCGCCCCAAGGGGGAATTCGTACTCATTATCGAGGGAGCTTCCGAAGAAAGGGAAAAGAAGCGTCGATGCTGCCCCAAAAGCTGAAAGAGTGGTTCCGTAATCTGTTAAAGCCCATCGGAACACTTTGTACACGACTCGGCATTCACCCGCACGTCCTGACAATCACAGGATTGGTAATAAGTTGCAGTGCCGGTTTCACCTTCGGATTGGGATTCTTTCGGTGGGCCGGTCTGTTCGTCATCATCTCTGGAATCTTTGATATGCTGGACGGGCATACGGCTCGCATCTCCGGTAAGAAATCCAGTTTCGGAGCACTGTTCGATTCAACCATTGATCGCTATGCCGAATTGGTCGTCTTCATCGGTCTGGCCATCTACTACATGAATCATCCGCACCCGGCCCTAATTATTATCATCCTTCTGGCTATAAGTGGTTCGATGATGGTAAGTTATGTCAAGGCTCGAGCCGAGGGATTGAACATGGAATGTACCATCGGACTCATGCAAAGACCTGAACGAATTGTCTACCTCGGGTTTGGGGCGATGATCTTCGGAAACACAATACTTTTCCAAATCATACTGGGCGTTATTGCTGTATTTACTAATGTCACGGCCGTTCAACGCGTCTACTACATTTATGTGAGAAACAGAAAACAATGCAAAGCTACGGAAAAAGAAAATTGCGAAACAAAGGAGGAAGAATGCCTGTGAGAAAAATTCGAGTGGCCATTATTGGTGTCGGCAATTGTGCCTCTTCCCTGGTTCAGGGGATCGAGTTTTACAAAAACGCAAAGGAAGAGGACTTCATCCCGGGTCTGATGCACACAAATCTGGGCGGATACCATATCCGGGATGTCGAGTTCGCTGCTGCTTTTGATATCGACAAGAATAAAGTCGGGAAAGATCTGTCGCAAGCGATTTTCACGTCCCCCAACAATACCACCAAGTTCAGCTCCGTACCCCATCTTGGAGTTCCGGTTCACCGGGGAATGACCCACGACGGACTGGGACAGTATCTTTCGCAGATTATCGAAAAAGCGCCTGGACCCACCGACGATATCGTCGGCATCCTCAAGGAGACCAAGACCGATGTGGTCATCAGTTACTTGCCCGTGGGAAGCGAAGAGGCCACGAAATGGTACGTGGAGCAGATACTCGATGCCGGCTGTGCCTTCATCAACTGCGTTCCGGTCTTCATAGCGAGAGAGCGATACTGGCAAAACCGGTTTGAGGAGAAAGGATTGCCCGTTATCGGTGATGATATCAAATCCCAGGTCGGGGCCACCATTCTTCACCGCACGCTGGTCAATCTCTTCCTCGATAGAGGTATGATTGTCGAGCGCACGTACCAGCTCAACACCGGTGGGAACACTGATTTTCTCAACATGCTGGAACGGTCACGGTTGACGTCGAAGAAGATCTCGAAGACCAATGCTGTCACCTCGCAGATCGAAAAACGTGGGCTGAGCATTGACCCGGACAACGTCCACGTCGGACCCTCCGATTACGTGCCCTGGCAGAAAGACAACAAACTCTGCTTTCTGCGGATTGAAGGGCGCCATTTCGGTGATGTGCCCATGAATCTGGAATGCCGGCTCTCCGTCGAGGATTCGCCCAATTCCGCCGGCGTCGTGATCGATGCGATCCGATGCTGCAAGCTCGCTCTGGATAACAAACTGGCCGGAGCCATCAAGGGACCCAGCTCTTATTTCATGAAATCCCCCCCGATCCAGTACACCGACACCGAAGCCCGGGACAAGGTCGAGCAGTACATCAAGAAGTACGGCAAAAAACAGAAGAAGTAAAAACAGTTGCTCTAATTTGTACCTAAAATAAGCCGGTTCTGCATTGTCTTGATGTTTCATCGGAATGTACGAGCCGGTTATAACGTTGATACAGAGGATATCTCTCCCTCATGGAAAGAAGCGCTGATTGGCTCAATGAAGCTTTGGGCGACCTCGAACATGCCCGCAGTGACGTCGAAGGCGGATTTTACAATTGGGCCTGTTTCTCCGCCCAGCAGTCGGCAGAGAAGGCAGTGAGGGCCGTTTTTCAGAAGATGGGAGCCGAGGCCTGGGGTCATTCTGTCGCAGATTTATTCCAGGAGCTGTCCGAGTCACATGTGATCCCTTCGGAATTGATGGATGCAGCCCTGGAGATAGACAAGGCCTATATCCCCACTCGATATCCAAATGCTCACCCGTCGGGTTCCCCGAGAGACCGGTATACAAAGCCAGAAGCTGAAAGGTGTATCAAACATGCCGAGAACATTATCGAGTTCTGTGAAAGTCTTCTACCCAAAACATAATCGAGAGGAGATCATCCAATTCATTAAGGATGCTCTCCCAAAACTTCAGGAACAACTTTCCCTGAAACTGGTTGTTCTTTTCGGCTCCTACGCCAAGGGGAACTACACAGTTGCCAGTGATATTGACCTGCTCATTGTATACAGCGGTAGTAACAGGGATGATGCCTTCGCCCTGTGCAAGAGAACGCTGGGGATCCCCCGCCTCGAACCTCATGTCTATTCGGTTAAGGAGTATCAGGAATCAAAACGAACAGTAGGTCACATGATCAAAGATAGTATAATATTGATAGGCAGCTCATCCGTATAACTATTGCATTCGTATCCCTCTAAAGAATTGCCGAAGGAAAGGAATCTGATATGAAACACCTAAAGTTTCTTCCTGTAACACTCTCACTGCTCTTCGCAATAGCTGTTGTATGCTTCTCTTTGTTACATGCCGAGGAGGGCATGTGGCCCATCGACCATCTCTCGAAAGAACTCATTCGAGAAATGCAGGCCAAGGGGCTGAGTCTGTCCGATGAAGAATTGTACACAACGGATGGTAAAGGCGTCATTAACGCCGTGGTCGACCTCGGTGGCGGAACCGGCTCCTTCGTCTCTCCTGAAGGTCTCATCATCACCAACCACCACGTCGCCTTCGGCGCCATACAGCAGATGAGCACTGCCGAGAACAATTACATTGAGAAAGGCTTTCTCGCCAAAACCCGTGAGGACGAACCCCAGGCCTTGGGTTTCAACGCGTATGTCCTGCTCTCATCCAAGGACGTCACGGAGGAGGTTCTCTCCTATGTCAATGATTCGATGTCGCCTCTGGAGCGGTTCAATGCCGTCGAGCAGGCGCAAAAGGAGATCGTCAAAGAGGCCGAGGAAGGCAGGGATGTCTTTTGCGAAGTCGCAGCCATGTACGGTGGTCTTTCCTATACACTCTACACGTATCTTAAGATAAAAGACCTCCGCGTCGTTTACGTACCACCGGCATCTATCGGTAACTACGGTGGAGATATCGACAACTGGATGTGGCCGCGCCATACCGGCGATTTCTCCTTTCTCCGGGCCTACGTGGCACCGAATGGAAAAACGGCCGAGTATTCCGAGGAGAATGTTCCCTACCGTCCTAAGAGTTATCTAAAAATTGCTTCCGAACCGACGAGAGAGGGAGATTTTGCGCTTGTGGCGGGTTATCCCGGTCATACCTACAGGCATGTAACGTCCTACACCATAGAGAACGATATCAATTTCTACTACCCCACAAAGATCGACATCTTCAACGAATGGACGAACATCATCGCCGACCATGCGGCCAGAGATCCTGAGGCGGGGGTCAAAATGGCCGGTCTGAAAGAAGGGCTGGAAAACAGCAAGAAAAATGCGCACGGCATGCTGGAGGGTTTTCAGCGGTATCGTCTTCTCGATCGAAAGCTTCACCTTGAAGAAGAGTTCAAGGCATTTCTGGCCGGCGATGCCCAAATGGAGAAAGAATACGGTCATATCCTCCCCGAAATCAAATCACAATACGATCATGTCAAATCCTATCAGTTACAGAGAATGCTGTTCAGCTATATCAAATTACGAGGATTGTTCCAAGCTGCCTACACCATTTACAAATGGAATGTCGAACAGGAGAAGACGGACCTGGAGCGAGATCCTGATTACATGGAGCGGGAGTTACCGGATATCAGGCGGAAACTTCAGAATCTCGATCGGAAATACCATCCGGCCGTCGATCGCGATATGCTGGTCATGTTTCTCCGCCGGATGGCGGCCTTGCCCGCCGGTCGAAGGATTCAGGCCGTCGATGAAATTCTCGCCGGAGTTCCTGAAGATGAGCGTGACGTGGCTATCAATGAATTTGTGGATGCACTCTATTCCGGCACGAGACTCACTGATGTCGAGGCGCGATTGGCCATGCTGGATTCCGGAACGAAGCACCTTGTGGAAGAGGGGGATCCCTTTATCCTCTTCGCCGCACAACTCTATCCTGAAGTGGAGGAATTGCAGGAGAGACGGGATGCTTTCGATGGAGCCCTGAGCGTGCTCAGACCGCAGTGGGTCAAGGCCTTGATGGAATGGCAGAAGCAGGCGTTATATCCGGACGCGAACAACACCCTCAGGATCAACTACGGTGTGGTGAGAGGCTATGCCCCCCGGGACGCTGTCTCTTATGAATCCTTCACTACACTGGACGGTGTTTTGGAAAAATACAGGGGTGAAGATCCTTTTGATTTGCCGCCACAAATTTTTGAACTTGTGGAGAAGCAGGATTTCGGACCTTACCGCGATCCGGTTCTCAACGATGTGCCGGTCGATTTCCTGACGACGAACGATAGCACCGGCGGTAATTCCGGAAGTCCGCTCCTCAATCATAAGGGGGAACTCATCGGCCTTCTCTTTGACGGTAACTACGAGTCCATCTCGGCCGACTTCATGTTCATCGAGGAGATGACCCGGACGATCAATGTGGATATCCGGTACGTCCTATTCATCGCCGACAAGCTGAACAACGCCCGAAATGTGCTTCAGGAGATGGGTGTGTTGGAGTAAAATTATCCGAAGGAAACGTAGACCGTCTGTGAACCAAGGGAACACAGTTCGCGCTTACGTCTTGAGCGCAGGCGTGTGCATCTTGTGGCCGTCTTTTCCCGAAGAAGCCAATAACACCAGAGTGACGCGCACGACATAAGATATCCAAGATCGCTGCGGCTTTTCTCTTGCACATACACAGCCTTCGCTTTATATTCGAAACCTCACAGGCGAACGGACGTTCAAGCTATTGGTAGAGTAAAATTGAGAGTATGAGAGGTCTTTTCATTACATTTGAAGGTGTCGATGGATGCGGTAAGACGACCCAAGCAGAGCGGTTGGCCGAGTATCTGTCCTCTCATGGTCGTCAGGTTGTGCTGACGCGGGAACCAGGCGGGACGGAAATTTCCGAAAAAATCAGGGCCGTTCTCTTGGACAGAAGCAATCACACCATGAGCTGGTTGACGGAAATGTTTCTGTATATGGCCAGTCGCGCTCAGCTTACAGAAGAGATCATTCGTCCTTCTTTGGACAAAGGGTCCGTGGTCATTTCCGATCGCTTCATGGATGCCACCCTTGCCTATCAAGGATACGGACGGGGCTTGGACAGGGAGATGATCAGGCAACTCAACATTGTAGCCACTTCGAAGCTTATTCCGGATCTTACAATACTCATGGATCTCGTGCCTGAAATCTGTAGCCGGAGAATGGCAGCGATGGGAAAGTCTATCGACCGCTTGGAAGGGGCGGGGAGCGAATTCCAGAAGAAAGTGAGAGAGGGATACTTGGAAATGGCCGGAATGGAATCCCAGCGGTTTCGTGTCATTGATGCAGGGAAGTCCATAGATGAAAATGAACGGGAGATCCGAGAAATTATCGGATCTTTATTACAATAATTTTGTGCGGAGGATGCCGATGATACGATACAATCAATGGAAGCGATTCATCGCTCTGTCCTTTGTCGTCCTTCTCATTGGGGCAACCTTTGGTTCTCTGTTGGCCGACAAAGAGGAGATCTATCGCAGTATTCGTAAAAACTTTACCCTCTTCAATCGAATCTACGAGGCAGTCAGTACCAGGTATGTGGAAGAGGTGAACGTCGACGAGCTCATGCAGGCCAGCATCAAGGGGATGTTGGATACCCTCGATCCCTACACTCAGTATATGGAGAAAAGTCATTATCAGGAGCTCAAAATCGGTACCAAAGGGAAATTCGAAGGACTGGGTATTAATATCGGTATTCGTGGAAACATATTGACGGTCATCTCTCCCATCGAAGGAACGCCCGCCCATCGTATCGGCATACAGGCGGGAGATAAGATCATGAAGATTGAAGGAGAATCGACCGCAGGTTTCACGACTGCGAAGGCCGCTTCCCTTCTCCGTGGTCCCAAAGGGACCCAGGTCACCGTAACGATTGAACGGGAAGGAGTACCGGAACCTATCGATTACACCGTCACCAGAGATGTTATCGAAGTCAAGAGTGTCTCTTATGCTGGTGTCATCGACGATGGCATTGGATACATCCGGCTGAGGAAATTCTCCCAGCACTCGGGGGAAGAGGTTAAAGAGGCTCTTGAAGAAGTTCTTCGGCATGATATCCAAGGTTTAATCTTCGACCTGAGAATGAACTCCGGCGGACTGCTCAGCGAAGCCGTTGATGTCACTGATAAATTTTTGCCAAAGGACAAACTGATCGTTTCCACCAAAGGGAGGAATGGTGAAAAGGAGGTGACATTCGTCGCTCAAGACGAACCTGTTTACGGTGATAAGCCTCTCGTCGTTCTCGTTGATAAAGGAAGCGCCAGTGCTTCCGAGATCTTTGCCGGCGCCATTCAGGATTGGGATCGTGGTCTCCTCGTTGGAACATTAACCTTCGGCAAGGGATTGGTGCAATCGGTTCTTCCTATCGGATCTGACGAGGCTCTCAAGATTACGACTGCAAAATATTATACGCCCAGCGGCCGCTGTATTCAAAAGGAGGATGCCGAAGAAGAACATGTTACGCAAGAGAGGTTTTATACGGAAAGCGGTCGTATCGTCTATGCCGGTGGTGGGATTACCCCTGATATCGAAAGTGAAGCTCCGAAGTTGAGCCAACTCGAATCGGAACTGCTGCGAAAAGGTCTGTTCTTGGCCTTCGCCGCTCACTATTCTGCCGAGCATCCTGATCTGAATCAGGATTTCGATATAACCGAAGAGATACTCGATCAATTTCAACGGTTCACGCAGGAAAAGGAACTGAGCTATAAAGCTGCGGGATTTTCAGAAATTGAGGACCTGCGGGAGATTGCTCAGAGGGAACAATCCAGTTCTGCAGTCAATGACCTTCTCGATGAATTTGAGGGTCTCATTGCGTCGGAAAAGGAGATGAGTTTCGAACGGAGTGCTGAATTCATAAAAAGGCGTTTGAAGGCTCAGATTGCCTTGGATGTGTGGGGTACAGAGAGGGAAACAGAGATAAGGCTCCGCGATGATCCCCAGGTTGCAACGGCCATCGATCTTCTGAAACATCCGGAATTGTATTACAACAATCTGGCTGTTGCCGATGAAGGGGAATAGATGCAACATCCCGACATGAATGAACAAAAAGGATTTCAAAAAAATATATAACCCTGAATTCAAAAAGTATGCGCACTCAAAAGGTGCGCATTTCGTTATATGCAGACACAGTTCTGATTTTTTTATACGACACGTTGCCTCATATGACAGAATATCCTAAGACACCTGCACGACCTGCCTGGGTGGAAGTTGATCTCCACGCCATCGCTCAGAATCTTACTGCTCTTCGGCAAAAGGTTGGCCCGAGAAAGATCATGGGCACCGTGAAGGCGAATGCTTACGGTCACGGTTTGGTTGAGGTGGCAAAGTTCCTCGAAAATGAAAAGATCGACATGCTGGGCGTATCGATCCTGGATGAAGCCGAGGATCTGCGCCGGGCCGGAATTACAACCCCGATTCTTATCATGGGCACCATTCTGCCGGAGGAGGCGGACAGGGCTCTTGAATTGGATGTGACCCCGACGCTCAACTCCTTCAACGTTGCGAAATCGTTAGCCGGGGCTGCAAGGGAGCGCGGTCGGAGGGTCAGGGCACATGTTAAAATCGATACCGGCATGGGTCGCTTCGGGGAATTGCCCCCCGCGGCCATCGATTATGTGAGCCGTTTGCAGGCTCATGAATACTTAGAGATTGAAGGGATATACACTCATTTTCCCGGAGCCGATGTGCAGAACGATCCTTTCACCCGGCGACAGATTGAAACGTTCAAAAGAATCATCGATCAACTTACGGAAAGAGGCTTTTACATCCCCATCCAACACGCCGCCAACAGCTCCGCCATTCTCAACTATCCAGAGTCGTATTTCACCATGGTCAGGCCCGGTGATACCCTATATGGCCTTTACCCCTCGGAAAGAGTCGAAAAAAACCTATTGCTGAGACCGGCTTTAAGCTGGAAATCGAAAATACTCACCTTGAAGCGGGTTCCCCAGGGTTGGAGCATCAGTTACGGGCGCACGTATATCACCCCGACGGAGAAAAAGATCGCCATCATACCTGTAGGATATGCTGACGGGTATAACCGCCATCTCTCCAATAAAGGTCAGGTTCTCATTCATGGTCGGAGAGCCCCAATCATAGGCCTTGTCTGCATGGACCAGTTCATGGTCGATGTGACCGATATCCCCGATGTAACCGCAGGTGATGAGGTTGTTCTCATTGGGAAACAGGCTGGTGAAAAGATCACGGTAGATGATCTTGCCCGTCAGCTTGGTACGATCAATTACGAGATCATCTGCGGCATCTCTCACCGCGTCCCCCGGATGTATACAAAATAGCCAACCAGAGTAAATTCTTACAGTTCCTCTTTTCGAAATAAAAATCTTGTGCATCAATTCCGGATTATATAATTTACAATCTGAATTTCATCTCTGAACTGAATCGTCATGGCCATTTTTGATTGGTGTGTACTTTTCCTATTTCAAAGGAGGTGAGACGTATGAAGTCACGATGCGGTTATAGCGTCCTCCTCTTGACACTCGTCTCAATATCTGCTTCGTCGGGACTGGAATGGAAAGTTGCGGTGGTAGATGGTGGTGGTGCGGTGATCAATGCGGGTACTTCTGTTGCGATCGCATCTGGTGACTACCCTCACATGAGTTATCTTTCATATTTTTCACCGGATGACTCTGTGGGTCTGTTTTATGTCTATTGGGATGGTGATCAATGGCACAAACAGAACATATTCCAGCTTTGGATCTATTTTGAAACCCAGACATCGCTTTCTCTTGATAAAGAGGACAATCCGCACATTGCTCATGGCTGGCATGGTGGTACGGGAGCACTCATGATGTATTCTTTCTGGGATGGTGCAGACTGGCAACACATGCATATCCCGTATCTCGGGGAAGCCGTACACAATGACATTACTGTCGATGATTTCGGGTGTTCGCATATAGCACACATATGGATCAGCGACGTGCCGTGTCCCATCAGTCCGATTTATTCCGCCTTCGGCTGCCCCCAAAAATGTGGAAGCGATGTGGATACAGTTGATTACATGTGGTGGGGCAATGGACATGTCTCTCTTGCCTTGAGTTCAACCAGTTCGCCATGTCTGTGCTATAACTTGAACAATCGGACTGATCCTGGTCTGAAATATGCTTTCTGTGTTGAAAATTATATTGGTGAAAAATGGAATATTGAAAAAGTTGATACCGTGCCGGAGGCTCCTCATACTTCTGGAACAGCGATATCGTTGAATTTAGATGTTTCTGATCATCCCCACGTTTCTTATTACGACGACCTTCATCATGATCTCAAGTGGGCGAGAAAAATTGGTGGAAACTGGGAGATTGGTGCAGTTGACAGTTTCGCAGATGTCGGTTCATGCAATTCTCTGGTACTTGACGACTACGGTTTTGAGCACATCTCTTACTACGATGCCACTCATAAAGACCTGAAATGCGCCCATTGGAATGGAAGGAGCTGGGAGATTGAAAGGGTCGATACTCTGGGACAGGTCGGTGACGTCAATTCCATAGCCATCGATGATGATGGCTGCCTTCACATCAGTTATTACGACGCCATGAACAAATTCTTAAAATACGCCAAATCGACCTCAACTCATATATGCTCAGGTGTTAAAGGTGACGTTGATGGAAACAGTACGATCGATGTAATAGATGTTGTCCAGACAGTTCGTCATATCCTCGGTATTGAGATTCTCGAATTCTGCAGCCGGGTGAGGGCTGACTGCAATGCAGACGGCCAGATTGATATAACGGACGTTCTCGGCATTGTGAACGTCATATTAAATGTGAGCACGTGTCAGCCTACGAAGGGAAATTGAAATGTCACACCTATCACAGACGAAAGTCTGGGCCACAATGTGACACCTTTGGAATGTGACAACCATGCACAGCGGTTTTACGAATTCAAGACGATCTATCATCTCAAAAGCGTAATAGAGAAAATGGACTTCGGCGGTTCCCCCACAATACACCTGCTTATAAAAGCGAGAGAAGGGATCAGAACATCCCCTGCGAAATTAGGGGTTTTTCCCTCTTCCTTCAATCCTCTTACAGTATCCCACGTCGAGCTCATCGAGAGGGCCATCTCCGATTTCGCCATGGATGAGGTGCTCCTTGTGCTGGACAAGAAAACGCTGGATAAGGAAGTCTTCGGAGCGACACTGGAGGATCGACTCTTGATGCTCTTCAGTTTTTGTCAGGACAAACCTTACATCTCCCTCGGGTTGTCCAATCGCGGCCTCTTTGTGGATAAAGTGACAGCCCTCAGAGAACTTTATCCACCCAAGACGGACATACACTTCATCGTCGGCTACGATACCATCATCCGGGTGCTGGATCCAAAATATTATGATGACAGAGAAGCGTCTCTCGAAAAGCTCTTCAGCGAGTGTTCTTTCCTGGCCGCCAATCGTGGAGGGGAAAGCGTTGAAGATATTTCTGATTTATTCGAGAAAGACGAAAACAGAAAATACGCCGATAGAGTGAAAACATTTGTCATCTCTGATTTTCTCGCCTCGGTTTCTTCGACACAGATACGAGACTTGGTCACCAAGGGAAAAAGTATCACCGACTTCGTGCCAATTGAGATCGAGGAATTCATCTCCGAGACCGGACTCTATGGTCCTGATATTTCAGTGGGGAGTGAACGAATCAACATATATAATATTCGATGCCAGGCTATTGAACACCTCTGGGCACTCAATCCTATAGAGCCTCCCCAGACTGACTTGAAAAAGATCATCACGGCGGCCAGGGGAGATACACCTTTGGGAAAAGAAGTCCGACGCGTTCTTTTATTATCTCCAAGGCAGATTCCGCCAAGACCTGCTCCACGTATCCCATCTCAACCCACGGGTAATTTCGATCTCGTCACACCGCTTTTCCCTCTTCAAAAAGCCCAGCAGGAAGCGCGACGCTGTTTACAATGTCAGAATCCACCCTGCGAGCGCCATTGCCTCCCGGGCCTTCCAATTCTTGAGCTTCTCAAATTGATAGCTCGCGGTGCGTTTGAGGGCGCTTATGTAAGAATGAGAGAAGCTGAACCTCTGTGCGGGATGACAGAGTATCTCTGTCAGACGAAGGAGAACTATTGCGAGCGTCATTGCCTCTCAAGACAGCTTTTTGGAACAGGCAATGAAATCGCCATTCAAACCGTTTTTCGTTCCCTGTGGGAGTACGGACACAGGGAATGTGAAGATACGAACGATTTGTCTTTGAAATACAAAATAAATTTAGGAACGAGAAATAAGAAGGTTGCCATCGTAGGATCAGGACCGGCAGGTCTGAAAGCAGCTATGGATCTGGCCAAACATGGCTACAACGTTACTATCTTTGAGAGGAAGGAAAAAATCGGGGGCGTTCCTCGCTTCGAGACGCCCATATTTCGATTCCCGGCCGAAGAGGTCTTCAATCACATCGAGAAGGATATTCGAGCACTATCTATTCACATAGAGGCAGGTGTCACTATCGGGCAAAACGCGACTATCGAGAAATTGAAGCAACAGGGCTTCACCGCCATATTTGTGGCTACAGGACTTACGCTGCCGAAAAGGCTCGATATCCCCGGAGAAGATCTCAAAGGTGTTTCAACCTCGATCGATATTTTCAACGAGTTTCACAGGAATGGCTTGAATGATCTCATGAAGAGGTTTAAAGATAAAAAGTGTTACGTCATCGACAGCGGAAACACGGCCATGGATACCTCTCGGTTGCTCAGACGGCTCGGTGCCGAGGTGACCAGTATCTTTTGGGAAGACGCACCGAGAGCTTACCCAAAAGAGATCGCTGCGGCAGAAAAAGAGGGCATATCCTTTCTATGTACTTCGCTTCCTGTCGGACTGGTTGGAGATAATCAGGGAGTACTGACTCATATAAAGAGTGCCGAAACAACCTTTGATGAAAAAACAGAACGCTGGAAACCAATTCCAGGGACAGACAGGGATCTCCCGACGGACTTTTGTATCTATGCCATAGGCGCTCATCCTGACGTCAATCTTGAGAACCTCAACATAACTAAAGAGGGTCATATTCAAGTCGATCCAGTGACATTGCAGACATCGATTCCTGCTCTCTATGCGGGGGGTGACGTGGTCGAGCGGGGTAATATTTCAACCGCAATCCGTGATGGGAGAAGAGCTGCTGAAAGTATTTACGATTTTTGTAATGCTGAAGCCGGAAAGTTGTAATATGCGTTGAGTTTTCAGTTGACGGCTGGGCACTGGAGTGTTAGATTGTAACTTGTATGTGCCCGGTATCAACTATTATTTTCAGAAACTCATCCGGATAATTCATATGATACAGCAGAAAGCATTTTATCTGAAAATTCGCGACAGTATCCTGATACTCCTCGTATCATTTTTATCCATCAGTACTCTCAATTGCATCCAAAAGAGCTCAGCGAACCTTGAAGAGGAAGCGCTTCTTCAGCTCCGTGATTTCTTTGATAAGCAAAACAAATTGTTCGAGCGTCAGAAGAGATACGAGTTTCAACAAGTTTTGCATTTTAAGAAATTGAATAGAAAGAGAGCCGAGGTCACCTTGGAATACAAATTCATCGACAACTATATGACTGTAGACCGAACGGAGGAGATCAAACGCAGCACATTTCTTCTCCAGTGGCAGGATAAAGGGAAGCTCGTCGTAACGCCTGATGGCGAAACCCAAAGGGTTCGCTGGGTACTCTCTCGAACATGGGACTATGATCGAGAGAAACAGTAGGATTTATTTATAAGGGGAGTCACTAATTTTTCGCTTATCTCAAGAGGAGGTTCCTATGTCCTTCATAAAGAGCATGGTTGTTCTATCAATCATGCTTGCGTTTCTGATATTCTTTCTGAGCTGCACTGCCGGACCGGAGTCGAGGTTCGTCGAGAGGCCGGCTGGCTTCTGGGCCGGTCTGTGGCACGGGCTCATCTGCGTCATCGCCTTCATCATCAGTCTCTTCTCGGACAGTGTCAGAATGTACGAAGTGAGCAATACCGGAGGCTGGTACGACTTCGGATTCATCCTCGGTGCCTGCATCGCCCTGGGAGGAAGCGGAGGGGCCAGCTGGAAGAAGAAAAAACGGCGCAAGAAATTTAAAGATGAGGAGTGGGAGGAGATTGCCAAGAAGGTTGAAGAGAAAGTCCGCAAGGGTATCAAAGAGTGGCTCGATGAATCCGAAAAGAAGGAGGATGAGTGGGAGGAGATCGGCCGTAAGATCGAAGAGAAAATCAAACGAAAGCTCCGCGACTGGGCGGAGGAATAGGAACACTGTGAAGGTACATTGTGCCCGACGTCAATCGTAACGGTTCATATTTCTTAATGCGAAAGGAGGGGTGTTGATGCGACAGGTTCATTCTGCAGTACCTGTTCTTCTCGTGGTCGCAGTTTTGATCTTCGCCAGCAGCTGTGCGGTGCGCTACGTTGCCAATCTTCACGAGCACCAGGACATCCTGATCATGACGGGTGACTATCCCGGCAACTTCGAGTCGAAGGGAAAAATCGTCTATGTGACGAAGTCTTATTTTCTCTTCCACTTCTTCGGTATCGGACTCGAGACCCAATTGGGACCGAAGCTGACCCAGACCATGAAGGAGGAACTGGCAGCTATGGCCAAGGAGCAGGGCGGTGATGCCGTTGTCAACCTGCAATACAGTGTCTCCGTCTATCCCATCTTGCCTATCATTTGGGGAGGGGCTACAGCAACGGTGACGGGAGAGGTGATCAAACGCCTCGATTGAGATTGTTGAAAGATTTCTTTTTCGCTTGGATCCACCTCTGGTTCAAGCCAAAAGCCCATGACAGCCCTGTTGTTTCCGGATTGCCCGCGCAAGTCTTGTGTGAGAATTGTGGGAGTGATAGGTATCTCTTGAGGAAAGGTCGGGAAAGCGATATTTAGTCCTTCGGCTCCACGTAGAAGGAATAAGGTTATAGAAGTTGGGATGTCCACCTGGGTGTTGAGACTATGTCAATCAAGCGAACCTGCCTGCATATTGTTTTCTCTTTGTTTATGCTTATATACTGTGGCGGAGAACATGAGGGCTCTCCGAAGATTGAGCAGCTATCCTTCGCAGTCTGCGACTCCTTGTTGGGATCAGTCTACGTTGACTCAATATCGCGATTCTCTTTTCATCCGCCGTTGGGGTGGGAGCAAGTGCCAGATACTACGTTGTATGAAGCAAAGAGAAAACTCACGGAGGCAATGGATCCGAACGAAAGTATTCGGATAGAACCACTCCAGTTTTTTATTGATGTTCGAAGCAGGAGCTCCTGTTGCCTGTCACGATTGACAGGGTTCCATGTAACGAATCAGACTCTCGATTCATTGGGTGAATATAGATCGCTGCTCAAAGCCAAGTTCCCCGAGACGAAAATCGAGGAGGGCGCGTTTCGGGTTGATGATGTGAACGTCTATCAATTTCTCATCACCGATAACGAACGAGTCACTTTTAAATTGGTCTGTTGTGGGTCTTCCCGGCAGGTCGTTCAAGTCGATTACGTCGTTCCTTTTTCGCTCTATCGTGAAAGTATAAAGGCCATTGAGTCTTCCATCGGCTCCTTCAAAATGCTCCCCTGACGAAAGGAGGTGACCATGTACCGTAAAGTGACAGCGCTTCTTCTCTTGTGTCTTTTCATTGTGTCCCTGGTAGGGTGTGCGGCTCACATTCACAAAGTGGGCAAGGGTCCCCAAGGATACACAAAAATTCAAGAGCGCCAGTGGTATGTTCTGTGGGGTTTGGTCCCCATAAACAATGTTGATAGCGCCCAATTGGCTGGAGATGCTGCAGACTACGAAGTGAAAACCGAGCAGGCAGCACTGGATGTCATCATCAATATCTTCACTTCATATGTAAGTGTTGTCTCACGTACCGTAACAGTTACCAAGTGATAATGGTGTTTCCCAGCAGCGAGATACCGGTGGAAGACCAATGGCTTTCTTTGAAACGAATTTGCCGATCGAGATTCTTCGGTTTTCCTTCATGCTACCAGTTGAGCTTTGACTACCACACCGGCAAACAAAGTACTCAACAGCGAACCTGAATTGTTCGTAAAGAATACGGAGTGTGTTCTTCCGGCAATCTGCGAGCTGTTGCCAGACAGCTTTTTCAACTCCTCTTCGTGCCGTTTTGAAAGACACTGTGTGCCATTTCGATTCCCGGAACAGGCTTCCGTGAGAAATCTGTTTGAAGCACCGCTTTCACAGTAGCGATGCTTTCTCAGAAGAGCGTTTCATGAATGAATC
>CP070758.1:736017-742223 GCA_020348925.1 Gemmatimonadota bacterium
AGGATGAACTACGATATTATCAAAGCCAAGCCTACTCAGTTCTCGATGAATCCAGAATCCACAGAATCCGGCTTCGTAGACGCTATGGTATCGACCACCGGGATAGTGGCGATGCATGTGCCGGGCCAGAATAGAAGGAGACGGATCCATAGAAAAGGTCTTTAACTCCATGTCATGATGCCGAATGGTGACCCTCCATTGCCTGGCATGAACATCCAGACCAAGAAAAAAATCTTGACCTGAAAAATCTATACCTTTACTTGTACACATGGTAGTCCTCCTTTCTTTGTGAGTGTGTACGCTTACATCTCTAAATTAAAGAAAGGAGACTACCATACCTATTGACTTTCTAACATAATTTCTTTGATATCAAAGATAACCATTACTTTAGAATCGGATAGAAAAATAGCTGTTTCTCCCGAAAGTCACAGAATTCACTTTACAAATAGTATTCATTACGCTTCGACAAAAGTTATCTTCCTTTTTCATGTAAAAATATACTCCCATGATTCATTTTCACAATTACAATATTCCAAAGAATTGTGATTTAACTTGCTTCAATTGTGAGCACACAAGAATCTGCAACTCGTGTCCCAATACATTATGAAATATACTCGACACACTGACATTACTATCACCGACCTATTAATAATATAGAAGAAAATTTTGTAGAATCTCCATTTCACGGGAGCCTTATCAGTTAGAACGCAGCTGTTGCTACTAAATTTTGTGCATCACGAACAGTTCCACAAAAACTCTTGACATGAAATGAGCTGAATATTATATTTTATACTGATGTGTCAGAAATCCAGAGCATAACATTACTATCCACACATATTTGGGTCAATAAAATGTCCAACCTCAATTCTTAAATATAGGCTTCTATTACTTGAAAGTCGCAGAAGAAATGTTCGACTGAGGCTTTGAACCTGATAGAGTTCATGGTGAAAGGAGTTAAACGTAGCCCATGATTGATTCATTTTCAAAAAAGGAGGTTCGAACCATGACCAAGAAACGTGAGATACTGATTCGTGCCGCGGGGAAAGCGGTTTTCTTAGAAACAGTCGCATTCCTTGTTTGTGTATTGGCAGGCATGATCTGTGATCCTGCTTTTGCATATGAGGAAGGTCCAAGGAGCCCGGGTACAATAGTGAATTTTCTATATATCGCAGGTTCTTACGACTGGAACGATCCGGCCAATGCTGCTGCAAGCGATAATGCTAAAGCGCAAATACGTATGGATTGGAGCGAGTCGGGAGCACCTGATGAGCTCACATCAAAGTTTTTAGTTGCAACAGATTTTGGATTCACCATACCACCTGGAGCTACAATTGACGGAATCGAGGTGGAATGGGAGAAAGGAGCATGGGCATGGTGTGATTATATTATGCAACCTGGAGGGCAACATTGTCCTCACAAACGTTCCGCTCATGATGAAGCAGTCAGAATAGTAAAACCAGTAACTATTGCCCCTGGTGTGGAGATCTGGTTTATTGGCACAACGGACAGATCTATTGGGGGAGTATGGCCAGAATGGGATACCTATGTTGCACATGGTGGATCCAGCGATTTGTGGGGTGAATCTTGGACTCCCGCCGATATAAATAGTCCTAATTTCGGTGCCGCTATCGCAACGCATGCCCAATATGAGGTCCAAGTAACTGATTATATGTTTATCGACCATGTCCGTATTACCGTTTACTATACCGGTGGGAATGAGACAAGAGGGGGATGCTGCCTCGCAGACAATTCCTGTATAGAATCCAGCTCGGAGGATTGTGAACCATTATACGGTGGCACCTATCAGGGTGACAACACCGACTGCAGCGGCCTGGAGGCCTGTTGTCTGCCGGATGGAAGCTGCGTGATGGCCGATTCTACTTGCTGTGTTAACGAGCTTGGTGGCACTCCCCAAGGATCGGGATCACAGTGCACGGCAGTGACAGGGTGCTGCCTTCCGGACGGATCATGTATCAGTGTCGATTCGATTTGCTGCCTGGGTCAGGGCGGCACGCCCCTGGATCTTGGTGTCCAGTGTGCGGATACCGGTGACGTGAATGCTGGTGGTTACATCAGCATGCAGGACGCCCAGTGTGCCTTTAAGAGGTTTATCCTGGGCGATCAGACATGGACACACCCGGACTTACAGGAATGTGTCAGTCTGGAGTGGTGTGGCAGTGCTGGGTCAGAGTTTCGTGCTGATGCCAATTGTGATGGAAGTATCACTGCCTCTGATGCGTTGTGTCTCGCCTGGAGATCACTCAAGGGGACCTGGTACGATCCGCAGCCGGGGGACAACTGCGGATGTTTGAGTTCACCAAAACAGGTGGTGACAACTAATAGGAGCGAACACGTAACCTCCGTAAAGCTTGGAACAGTGGAAGGGGCTGTTGGTCAAAGGGTCTCGGTACCAATTGTAATGGACAATCCCCGGGATCTGGATGCCTTTGGACTTGAGCTGAGATATCCAGATGATCTGTTAGAATTTGTAGGAGTTTCCAAAACGCCGGTTACGGAGAATTGGATGGTTATTGAAGGAGCTGTCACTCAGGAAGGTATTCTCCGTGTGGGCGGTTTTCACACTGAGCCTTTGAAGATGAGTGGACCTGTGCCGGTTGCTGAGCTGGTATTTATCGTAAAGAACAGGGCTCTCGATTCTGACCAATTGATCGTTACTGAGGTGATGGATGATGTGGCAGGGGCGGAGATCCATAGTGCGGCGGTGAATACCAGGCCCATACCCAACGATTACGTGCTGGAGCAGAATTATCCAAATCCTTTCAATTCGGAGACGAGAATCAGATATCAACTGCCCGAATCCGGTCATGTCGTCCTGAGTGTGTACAATGTCATGGGCCAGGAAATCAGAAGACTGGTTGATGGAATACAGGATACCGGCGTATACATAATTGTCTGGGACGGGCACGACAGCTCCGGTGTTATGAGTCCGTCAGGGGTATATATCTATCGCATGGAAACCGGAAATTTTGTGAGCACTAAGAAAATGCTCCAGGTTAAATAGTAGATACATTCAGACACCAGTCACTTTCCTAACCATGGGTGAACAGTGATGAATACTTATATAAAGAGTTTTATCCTCTGGTTTTTGATAGCCCTGCCCTCAGTATGCTTCGGTTTCCATGAGGTCAGTCCTCCGGATATAATGAAAGCATGTATGGGAGATACGGTCTCTCTGCCCCTGAACCTGACCTACGACGAAGTTCCGCCTCTCCCCATTGATGCCTTTCAGTTCGACGTTGCCTATCCGACTGAACTGCTTACGTTTATCGGGATCGATACATCCGGTAGCCTGACGGGAGGGTGGACCTTCATGGATGGTATCGAGAACACACCAGGTGTGATCACCCTGGGTGGATACTCCTATCCCGGACAGATTACTACTTCCGGCGTTCTCGTGTTCGTCACGTTTTCCGTGGACACTACGGGCGGTCCGCTTCCGGTGAGTGTGAGTGGCTTCACCGATGACCTCGCCGGCGCGACGACGACAGACGGTCTGTTACAAACCGGGGTGAACGATGTCAGTCCTCCCGGGATGTTGAAAGGATGTGTGGGCAACACGGTCACTCTTCCCTTGATCTTGACGTACGATGGATGTCCGCCTGAGCCCATAGATGCGTTTCAGTTCGACGTCACTTATCCGACGACCCTGTTCACGTTTGTCGGAGTCGATACCACGGGCAGCCTCACTTCAGGATGGACGTTCATGGACGGAGTCGAGAATACGCCCGGAGTGATCACTTTGGGGGGATACTCGTATCCTGGACAGATTTCCTCTTCAGGTGTGCTGGTGAATGTCATATTTTCGGTGACGGCAGAAGGCGGTCCTCTGCCGGTATCCCTCAGTCAGTTCACCGATGATCTTGCCCGGGCGAGGACGACCGCCGGTCTGTTTAAAACCAGTGCCAACGATGTCAGTCCCCCGGAGTTGACGGAAGGATGTCCGGGCGACACCGTTTCTCTTCCCCTGACCCTGACATACGACGGATGCCCTCCTCAACCCATCGATGCATTTCAGTTCGACCTTACCTTTCCGACAACCCTGCTTTCATTTATCGAAGTTGATCCTTCCGGCAGTCTGACCGAAGGTTGGACCTTCATAGACGGAACTGAGAACACACCAGGCGTGATCACCCTGGGAGGTTACAACTACCCTGGGCAGATCAGCACTTCCGGGATTTTGGTGTATATCAACTTTAAAGTGACAGCATCAGGCGGCCCTCTTCCGGTGAGCCTCGATCAGTTCATCGATGACCTGGTCGGATCACGTTCGACCGCAGGCGCTTTTACGGGTGAATCGGACGTTGATGGTGATGAAACCTGTGATGATGATGACAACTGTCCCAATACGGCCAACGCAGATCAGCTGGATAGTGACCAGGACGGCGCGGGGGACGTGTGCGATGTCTGTCCGAATGATCCCGACTACGATATTGATGGTGACGGGGTATGCGGAGACGTGGATAACTGCCCCGATGTTGCCAACACCGGTCAGGAAGACGGAGACGGAGACGGCACCGGCGACGTCTGTGACGCCTGTACCGACACTGATGGCGACGGCTACGGCAATCCCGGCTATCCGGCCAACACCTGTACCGAGGATAATTGTCCCTATGTTTCAAATCCCGGTCAGGAGGATGAAGATGGTGATGGCATCGGGGATGTCTGCGATATCTGCACCGACACCGACGGCGACGGGTATGGCAACCCGGGATACCCGGTCAACATCTGCTCCGATGACAACTGTCCCGATGAGGCCAATGCCGGGCAGGAGAATGCTGACAATGACGGCTTCGGAGATATCTGCGACATCTGTCCATACGATCCTGACAATGATATAGACAACGACGGTGTCTGCGGTGACGTTGATAACTGCCCTGAAAAAGCCAATACCAATCAAAAGGATTCAGACTCAGATGGAGTCGGGGACATGTGTGATAACTGCCTCGTCGTTCCCAATCCCGGCCAGGAGGATGCCGACGGGGACGGTATCGGTGATGTCTGTGATGGCCCGGAACTCATCATCACCATGGACGCGGAGTATTCCAGAGAAAATGGAGAAAAGCGGAAAGGCGATTGCATATTAGGGGGGAGTGGTGTCGTCGGGCCGGGGGATGTACTCGTCATAAAGGTGCTTGTCGAGAACGTGGGCTATTCCGAAGCTACGGGTGCATCATATTACAGCGACTCCTTCGAATATTTGAGTCTGGTTGTGGGAAGCGTAACAACTACCGAAGGATCCGTCATGCAGGGCAATACTCCGGGGGATGCGGCAGTCGAAGTCGATGTAGGGACGATCCCCGGTGGGGGAACGGTTGAGATCACCTACCAGGTCGCCATCGACGATCCTCTGCCGCCTGATGTGACCGTCATCATACATCAAGGCACGGTCAACAGCAACGAGTTCGGTTCAACGCTGGCTGAGTGCATCCATACCTTTGATGGTATCGTCCGAATCTACATTGGTGAGCCCATCGTTTCTGTCTTCATCTCGCCTGAGCTGAGCATTGTCAAGCCGGACTCCCAGTTTCAGGTGTGCATCGAGGTGGATTCGGCAACGGCTGAGATGTGGATCAATTCAGTCTACGCCTTGATAACCTTTAACAGCATTCTGCTTGATTCGGTCAAGGTACCCACTTTTGAGGGGACGCTTCTCGATTCCTCAGGCTGGGATATGAAGTGGCATTATTATCCAGGTCCAACGGATACTCTGGAGCTGTGGCTCATCGGTGGAGGTGTGGGGAATACAGGTGTAACCGGCTCAGGCCCCATCGTCTGCTGGGAGTTTCGGGTGAGAGACGATATATATGGGACGATGCCCGGGGATACGACCTCCATTCGTTTTTCCAAATTCTGGTTCAACGAGGGCCAACCAATGTCGGAGACGGAGAACGGATTCTTTATGGTCAACCGCGAGCCTGAGTTTGTTACCCTCCTACCAGATACCATTCACATTGCCGAGATGCACGAATTGTGCCTGGATATTGAAGCCGTCGATCCGGATCCGGATTCCATGTTCCTTTGGCTGGAACTGGATCCCTACCCCTGCGACGGAGCCCAGCCGGATACGGCCTATGGCCGCGGCTCGGTCAGTCTGGAGTGGTGCTGGACTCCACCGAAGATGGGAGCATGCGATACCCTGGCCTGCAGCCTCTTTGTCAAGAGCACCATGCCCGATTCGCTCATGG
>CP070758.1:742323-752691 GCA_020348925.1 Gemmatimonadota bacterium
CATTCCCGAACTGATCACGCGTCATCCTGGTTTCACTGAACTGCCATTCCGTGCTCACCTGCCACACCGACCAAACAAATGGTGGAGGGGGGAGGATTCGAACCTCCGAAGGCTGAGCCAACAGATTTACAGTCTGCTCCCTTTGGCCACTCGGGAACCTCCCCATAAAAATAAAATCAGATGATAGTGAGAACTCCTTCGAAGCATAGAACAATCTCAATTCCATACCCCGAACAGCCTCTGCGCTCTCGAAGTGGAGCTGGCGATAGGAGTCGAACCTACAACCTGCTGATTACAAATCAGCTGCTCTACCGTTGAGCCACGCCAGCAAAAACTTCCGAGCTTTTACCGCCCAAATCCAGCAATCGAGATTCTATCACCTGAATATTGTCAGCATTTCATAAAAATGCTTTTGGTAAACCGCCAAATCTAATGCTTTTTCTGACAATGTCAACCCATTTTTTGCATTTTTTCTTACAAATTTCAATATTTTTTTCAAGCCCCCAAAACCTTATTTTCTTTAAAGTATTTTCCACCGTGTTCCCTCCGGACTATCCTCCAATATGATGTCCATTTCCCGCAGTCTATCCCGTATCTCATCCGCCTTTTTCCAATCCCCGGACGTTCTCGCCTGATGGCGCTCCTGTATCATCCGTTCCACGTCTTCATCAATCTCCCTCTGCTTATATTCCAAGACTCCCAGGACGGTATCAAAGTTTTCCATCGTCCGGACGATTTCAACCGCATCACCCCGAGCAATTTTCCCCCCCGCTGCTAAGATGTTTATTTTTCTCACAAAATCAAATATCGCCGCCAATCCACCCGAAATATTGAGATCATCATCCATCGCTTGGCCAAAGTTTTTTTTGGTCTCCGCCACACACTCGGCCACCTCAGGATGGTTTCCTCCCTTGCGAACTCTCTTTAAGTTTTCCATGAAATCATACAATCGCTGCAGGGCACTTCGTGAAGCATCAATTCCAGCCAACGTAAAATTAAGCTGCTGACGATAATGGGTGCTGAGCAACAGATACCGGATGGCCTTCCGATCGTACCCCTTCTCCGAAAGATCTTTTAACGTGTAATAATTTCCCTCGGATTTGCTCATCTTTTTCCCCTCGACGAGCAAGTGCTCGCAATGAAGCCAATAGTTCACCCAGGGTTTCCCGGTGGCCCCTTCGGACTGGGCAATTTCGTTCTCATGATGAGGAAAGATATTATCGACACCACCTGTGTGGATGTCAAATTGCTCGCCGAGGTGTTTCATCGACATGGCACTGCACTCAATATGCCAACCCGGCCTCCCCTTGCCCAGCTCTGTTTCCCAGAAGACCTCGCCGTCCTCCTCGTCCCAGGCTTTCCACAGGGCAAAGTCACGAGCCTCTTCCTTCTCGTAGGAATCGGCATCGATGCGTGCACCAACCTTTAATTGATCGATCTTAAAATGGGCCAGCTTGCCGTACTCCTTGAAATCGGAGATTCGAAAATACGTAGCCCCATCCATCTCATACGTATATCCCCGATCCCTCAAACGGAGTATGAGATCGACCATATCCTGGATATGGTCCGTAGCCGCAGGATAGACCTCAGCGGGTTCTATGTTTAGATTTCTCAAGTCTTCGAAAAAGGCTTCCTTGTAAGTCTGTGTGTATTCAGCCAGACTCACCCCCTGTTCTTTCGAACCTCGGATGGTCTTGTCGTCAACATCGGTTAGATTCATCACCTGTTTCACCTGGTATCCGGAATATTTCAAATACCGTCGTAAGAGATCCTCGAAGATGAAGGCCCGCAAATTTCCGATATGGGCAAAATCATAGACCGTCGGCCCGCACGTGTACAAACCCACTTTCCCTTCGACAATGGACTGAAATTCCTCTTTCCGCCTCGTTAGTGTATTGAATAATCTGAGTGCCATGGTTCCCCCTGATCACTTCCTAAATTGTGTCTCTCCAATGCCAGCCGAAGGATCTCGTCCACCAAGTCGGGAGGTGAGATCCCCTGGGCCATGGCCGCCTTCGGAACGAGACTTGTCTCCGTCATTCCCGGAATCGTATTCACCTCCAAACAAAACGGTTCATTGTTCTCATCGAGACGGATATCCACTCGACCGAAACCGTCACATTTGAGACTTTCGAAAGCTTTCACACCCATCTTTTGTATCTGAAGGAGGACCTTCTCGGACAATTCGGCGGGCACGGTGTATGTCGATTTTCCCTTTGTGTACTTACATTCGTAATCGTACACCCCATGTTCCGGATGGATCTCTATAACAGGCAATGCCTCCTTGCCGAGAAGAGACACCGTTAATTCGCGTCCCGCTATATATTGTTCCAGGAGAATTTCTTCCGAATAGGACCGGACCTCCCGAAAGGCTGCTTCCAGATCGGAAGGCTGGTGGACGATACTCAGACCGACGGTGGAGCCCTGATTGTTCGGTTTCACGACCACTGGGAAACCAAAGGTACTCTCAATGCGACTTTGAATCTCTTGATGCCCCGCTCCAACATCTGCCGTGAGAGAAAACCACGCCGGTGTCTGGATACCATCCTTCTCAAAAAGTTTTTTACTGATGATTTTATCCATGGCCAGCGTACTCCCTAATACGCCCGATCCGGTGTAGGGCAGGCCCGCCAGTTCCAGCATCCCCTGGACGGTGCCATCCTCGCCCGGCACGCCGTGCAGCGCGATGAAGACCGCATCAATCTTCCTCGTTATGAGATCATGGACCGATTCGAAGACCCGTCTGTGGCCGTAAGCTGAGAGTTCATCCGGTTTCGGCGGTCGCCTTTGAATACTCCCCCGAACGTGTGGCGAGATATTGTCCTGCCGATTCGCCCCGAAGGCTGCATCAATCTCAATGACTTGATGGCCGGCCTTCTGTAACCATCGGGCCACTGCTCTTCCTGATGCCAGGGAGACATCCCTTTCGGTCGACGTGCCTCCCATTAAAACAGCAATTCTCATGACTTTCTCAAGGAGCTTTCCAATTCTGAGTATGCAAAAAGCTCTTGGACGACATGTTGTCTGAAAACGTACGACTCCGACACCACACCTCCAAGAGCTGATTGATTACAGCGCAGCGTTATCTCCGAGTTTTCTCTCTATTCTTTCGATTCCGGTCCCCCTTGGGTTTTCTTTATCTGTGCCTCAAAGAACGGTCTGAAGAGATCAATGGGCACGGGAAAAATAGTCGTTGAATTATTCTCAGTAGCCACCTCCGTCAGAGTCTGCAAGAATCGCAACTGCATGGCCACGGGTTCGGTACCGAGCACCTTCGCTGCCTGGGCCAGTTTTTCAGAAGCTTGGGATTCGCCTTCGGCGTGGATGATCTTGGCCCGCCTCTCCCTCTCGGCCTCGGCCTGCCGCGCAATGGCCCGCTTCATCTCATCGGGCAGATCGACGTGTTTCACCTCCACCGCCGAGACCTTTATCCCCCACGGATCGGTGTGCTCATCTAGAATCGACTGCAACTGCTTGTTAATTTTGTCCCGCTCGGCCAGAAGCTCATCCAATTCACATTGTCCCAGAACACTCCTCAGAGTTGTCTGAGCTAACTGAGAGGTGGCGTAAAGGTACCGCTCCACCTCCACAATGGCCTTGGCCGGGTCCATCACCCGGAAATAGATCACGGCATTGACTTTGACCGAGACGTTATCCCTCGTAATAACATCCTGGGGTGGCACATCCATGGCAATAATCCGCAGGCTCACCTTGACCATACGATCGACGATCGGGATAAGCAAGAACAACCCAGGTCCTCTGGACCCGACTAAACGCCCAAGTCGAAAGACCACGCCGCGTTCGTATTCTCTCAGTATCCGAACGGCACTGGCTAACAGAAGAAACACAATAACGGCGACAGTAAAAAAGAAAGGCATCCGTAAACCTCCTTTCACGTATGTTTTGAAACTTTCAGCTTCATACGCTGGACTTCTGAGACGATAATTTCTTCTCCCTCTTCAATCGGTTCATCACTCACGGCATTCCAAAATTCACCGTGGACGAAGACCTTGCCCGTGGGATCAAGCCTCGATTTCGCCACCCCCGTCTCTCCAACAAGACCCTCCTGCCCGGTGGTGGGCTTCTTCAACCGGGCCCGAAGGGCCATCCCCATGGCGAAGACAAAAAAGGCCACGGTCACGATCACGGCGGGAATGATCGTCATCCAGGAGATCCTCAGAAACTCAGACGGTGTTTTGATCAGCATGATTGAACCCATAATCATAGAGATAACTCCCCCTACTGTTAACAGTCCGTAGCTTGGCACTTTTATTTCGGCGATAAAGAGAATCAGGGCAAAGAGGATAAGAAGCAAACCGGCATAGTTGATGGGCAGAGTGTGCAGTGCAAAAAATGCCAGGATTAAACAAATACCACCGACCACGCCCGGTAAAATGGATCCCGGATTGGAAAGCTCGAAGAACAGGCCGTAAAAACCGAGAAGCAGGAGGATGTAGGCCACGTTTGGATTTGAGATGATGTCCAGGATTCTGTAGCGCAGGCTCATATCGATACGCCGTATCTCGGCACCGTCGGTCTTCAGAATTCTCTGGCCGACAGCCAATTGGACCTCCCTACCATCAAGAGCCCCTAAAAGATCCCGGAGATCGTCACTGATGACGTCGATGACGCCCTCCTCCAGCGCCTCCTTTTCGGTAATTGAGACACTCTGGCGCACCGCCGCCTCGGCCCAATCCGCATTTCGACCTCTCTTCTCCGCCAAGGATCGGATATCGGCCACCGCATCGTTGACCAGTTTTTGCTCGACGTCCTCGGACATCTCGCCTCCTCCCATGGTCACCGGATGGGCTGCCCCGATATGTGTCCCGGGTGTCATGGCGGCAACATGGGAAGCCAGTGTGACCCACACTCCTGCCGACGCAGCCCGTGCTCCCCCTGGCGAGACGAAAACCACCACCGGGACATCCGAGGCGAGAATGTTCTTCTTAATCGAATGCATCGACTCCATGAGACCGCCGGGTGTATCCAGCTCGATGATCAAGCATTGCGCGCCATCGTCCTCGGCGATCCGGATGGCATCACTGATGAACTTGTCGGCCACCGGGTTGACGACCCCGTTCACCTCGATCACGTCGACGTGCGTTTGGGCCAGAAGGGGTGAAACCGTTATCACAAAAGAAAAGACAACTATGCCATAGATCTTGCGTTTCACTCTACACCTCAATAACGTAAGCACTGTGTAGTGCACTATTGCTTCCTGCAGAACACATGCAACACAGATTGTTTTTCATTGCAAAGAATATCCTGTTTGTCCTAAAAAACTTATTCCCTTATTTTTGCAAGGAGCAATAATAATACGCACCTAAAGTAATATGTCGAAAGAAACAAGTCAACTAAAAAATAGGAAGCGAAACCTCTATGCAACCGCCGCATTCAGGGAGATTTTGGGTGTACGGTTCGGGCACATACGATACGCTCTTGCCAATCTCAAAATAGAGGCGAGCTCGTCAGCCGGCAATTTGAATGAAATAAAAAATAATGAATTCCAAATTCATGTGGACAATGATTCATAGTTACCTTAAACGCCCAATGAATTCCTACCGCAGTCACCGAAAAAATACTTGACTTTTCTTGAAATGGCCCATATACTTCCATACAATTCACTGGACACAGATTGGTGGTAAAAACGACGTGACACACATCGGCCTTCCTCTGGCATGGATTTACTTGATGAACAGATTGAAAATGTGTCTAACAAAGTGACGCACAAAGCCCACTGGAAGGGGTGTTATACTGATCAGTTTAACACCCGGTGAGAAACGGGCCCGATACACTATATATGGATCATACGGTAAAGAATATTTCCCCGGCAGGTTGCCGATCGGCGTCTGAGCCCTTAAGCGAGATTGCCAGGGGCTTTATACTGGTCGGCATACTCAATGTTAGGATGTCCATGACCATGGCAAGTTACACTCCAGGAGGTAGGAGAACTATGAGCAGAGGAGGTCTTGTTGTGATAGTAAACGCCGTCATCTGGGGAGTTGTTCTGATCGCCTGCTCCCTCGCCTTGAAAGGGACCGGGGCATTCTCGAAGATACAACACATCCTCGGCGGTGGTGCTGCGGCTTCACTTTTGATTGTAGCCGGCGGAATGCGGCGAAAACCGTAATTGGGGATAATATCCTTGATCTTTTTTCCTGACACGAATTGAACGGTTACACATACCGGGCGATCAGGGAACCGTAACCCTTCAACGAAGCGTGCTTCGTACGAAACAGGGCCTCGTCATCGCAACCGAAAAACGTACTTGATGAGAGCTCTTATTTAAAACTCTCCCACATCACTCGGGCCACATCCGTGTTATCGACATACGGACCCCGGACCGGGTCGTTTCCCTTCACACACTTGTGGAACCGTTCGCTCCCCACGCCTTTGGCGTAGAGGGGGATCAACGAATTCGTGTGTGACTCTCTGTGCCATTCCATGCCCGGGAGATTCCCTCGCCCGTTATTATATAAAGAATTCCAGACAGCAGACGTACCATTTCTCCGATTGTTATTGACCGGGCCGGAGCCAGGGCCGGTCAAATAGCCGGTCTCATGATCCCCGGTCACAATGACGAGCGTCTCATCCCAGCTGCTGTTCACCTCAACCCACAGGACCACGGTCTCTACGGAGCGATTGAAGTCGATTTGCTCTTCGATCGTACGTGCGGAATTCCAATCGTGACCGGCCCAATCCACCGCACCACCCTCAACCATGAGGAAAAAACCGTCCTGATCGTTGTCCAACACGTTCAAGGCAACCCGAGTCATCTCCTCCAGGGTCGGTACTGTTGCATGAAAAGGCGTCGAAAAGGGTGTTTCGACTGTCTCAACATCCGATTTTCCTTTTGGACCCGAACGGTTGCATTGCAGCGTCGAGCGGACCTGGGGAACCCCTATGACGCGTTTCGGCGGAGGATCGACCATGAACGCCTCGAACTCCGATCGCGCCTGAATGAAGGTCCACGGATCTGCAACTCCGTCACCGTCCGCATCGGACACCTGGGTATCGACTATTCCGTCACAGTCGACATCGAATTCAACCGCACCTTCTCTTAATCCCCTCCATACCCCTTTGCCTCCGACATACTTATACTCAACGTCTGTGGTGGATCGCCCGTCATCGTCAAAGAATGGATGTCCACACCCCAGAATGACATCGCAAGGGCTGCTCAGGATCATCTCCCTGGCAATCCCGATATAATTGTGGCGCGATACATTGTGAACAAGAAATCCCGCCGGTGTGGCATGGCTCAATTGGACGCTCGTAACCACACCGGTTGCCTTTTCCAAATCCTCCGCCAGCTCAGCAATATGCCTGAGCGGTTGTCGCTTCGGATCGACACCAAGAGCCCCGACGGACGTCTTGATCCCGGTGGACATGGCCGTAGCCGCAGCCGCCGAGCAGGTGTAGTACCCTGTAACATAGCCGAAATCATCCCAGGCTTTCACCGGATCGTAACCTCTTTCAACCGTGTTGCCCAGACTATCCACATAAACCATGTACGTGCTCACCCCGTATTGAACTGGAAAGCGTTCGTAGACCTGGGTTCCTGTCCCTCCGTACTGATAGATACTGGCGGCGTCTATATGGTTGTAACCGCATCCGTCACTGATGAAGAGAACGATGTTCTTTGCCGTCTCGGCTTTCAGAAAAGTGCTCCCAATCAGCACGCTCAGTGTGATGGCCAGCGTGCCTGCATATCGTTGAGACGGACTAAGAAAACCCCTCATACGAAGACCCCCCGATTGTCGAAATCAACATTCTGAGCGCTTTGCACAGGTGATGATGTGCTTCACTTGCAAGATCTTGAAAAGCCAAGGAATTGGACCCTGACAACAAAGCACGGCAGTTCATAAAAATCACCTGTTCCCCCTCACGTTCCGTACTATCAATACGATCGACAGGTTCCATCAGAAATCTCTCGATTACGTGGAAATCCGATTCCGTTGCAGCCAAAATCGACACATTCCCTCTTGTTTCTGATTTCAGACGCTCCTCCGTAATAACACTTTCCCTACCGGAGCATATTTTTCGAAGCCTACAGACACAACCGCTCAAACTCAAATCAACTCAACTTAAAGTTACAGAAATTGAAACGATTGTCAAGTACTCATCTCGTGTCCATTACGATTAAAAAAACCGTCAAATTATCGAAAAACCAACGCTCCGGGGTACTGTAAAATTTATTTACAAAGAAAATCGATGCTTTCACACCAGTCCGTTGAATAAATAAACATTAGCGTTTAATATTTCAACATATATGTAAATCCATTTCTGTCAATAAATACCTTGGTTTCCTCCGGATATTTCAGTTTTATATGTAAATTATTTCAACATTTTTGGTGACTCGCATCTTGCATTAAAGGATTTTAGATCTAAAAAACTTAAATTTTTTTTAGGTATAAGCTCTTATATCTAAAATATTTATTAATATGATCCAGGAGCCTTCGGAGAACTGTTGAGAAATTGGCACACTCTTTGCGATAGAGTAAAGTGAGCACAATAAAATTGTATTGAGAGGTCGCAGACTGAAAAAAGCACGCCAGTGACAAAGATAAAGGAGGTGAAAAAAGGATGGCACAGACGAAAGAGGCAGTAACTTCGATAGTCAAAACACCATGGCACATTTTGATCGGATTTCTATCCCGACTCTTCTTCGTGGCATTTCTTCCCATAGGCCTTTTCATGATTATCAAGGCAGTCGTCTTCAAGATTCGTGGGGTCGAAGTGGCCGAGAAATTGAAATCCTACGCTTTGGTCGATCCTGAAATGGTCGGGAAAAAGTTTTTCCATCAGGGCCACACCTGGGCGATGGCGACTGAAACCGGCACGGTAACTGTCGGTCTCGATAACTTCGCCCAGAAGGTCCTTGGAGCCATTGACAACCTCGAACTGCCCAAAGCAGGACGTTTGTTGAAGCAGGGGAGAATAGCCTGGAGACTTCACCGCGGCAACCGTGTTCTGCCGCAGATTTCGCCAATCGATGGTACAATCGTCGAAGTCAATGGGGATCTTCAGAAAGACCCGACGCTGGCGAATCAATCCCCTTATGAAAAAGGATGGGTGTTGAAAGTAAAACCAGCTCGGCTGAAGGAGAATATAAGAAATCTGCTTCAAGGGCAATTGGCCGAAAAATGGATGGAACTGGCCAAATCCCAGTTGGCTGCCCGCTTTCCTCAGAGTCTCGGACCAGTCTATCAGGATGGCGGGGAACTGATTGATGGTGTTGGGAATACCTTGACGGACGAGGAATGGGAGATCGTGAAACGCGAGTTTTTTCTTTAGATCCTCGACCGTATCTCCCTCATCTCATGAAGATCAGGCTACATCGTCCAAAAACATGTGCTATGAATATGAATAAGAAAGGAGGTGTCGTACCATGAGTATTCTTCTAGCCTTTTTGACATTTCTCCTCTTCAGCATTTGCAGTGCTGTCGTGAGGAAGGCAAAGGTACATTAACTGTTGTATCTTATGCATATCCAGAGCCGCTGAAACAAGTGGCATGAACAAATCTCTGTGTTTTTCCTATAATTCACACTGAGTATGGGAACAATATGAAACGGAGGATGATCAATGGGTACAAACCGAAGAGATTTTCTGAAATTGGTTGGTTTGACAGGGTGTACAGCTCTCTTGGGTACATCTCGGAAAGCCGGAAGTGTTCAAGATTTTGCTGGTTGGCCGGACCGATATGGCGTCCTGACCGACACGACTCTGTGTGTGGGCTGCAGGAGCTGTGAGGAAGCCTGCAATGCTGCCAACAATCTTCCCGAACCCGAAATTCCCATTGACGACCTGGATATCCTCGACAAGGAGAGGAGACCCGATGCGCATGCCTATACAGTGGTCAATCGCTATTCCAATCCAAAGGACCCCGATGAACCGATCACTGTTAAGATACAGTGCATGCACTGCAACGAACCGGCTTGCGCCTCCGCCTGCCTCGTAGGTGCCTTCAAGAAGACGCCTGAGGGAGCAGTTACATACAATGAGGATATATGTATAGGCTGCCGGTACTGCATGACTGCCTGCCCCTTCTACATCCCCGCCTATGACTATGCCAGCCCCTTCAACCCAAGGGTCAGCAAATGTACACTCTGCTATGAGAGGATTAAAGGGGGCGATGTGACGGCATGCGCCGAAGCATGTCCTGCCGAAGCCATACTATTCGGAAAAAGAAGCGAGCTCATCGAAATTGCCCGGCAACGGATTCGAGAGAACCCAGACTCATACGTAAGCCATATTTACGGTGAGTATGAAGCCGGGGGAACGAGCTGGTTGTACCTTTCAGCAGTTCCCTTCGAGAAAATCGGATTCCAGAAGGACATCGATAAAACTCCACCTCTGGCCCGTGCCGG
>CP070758.1:752791-757101 GCA_020348925.1 Gemmatimonadota bacterium
GGAAAGAATATGCTTTCCCCCAAAGGGTAACAGGATTTCGGTGTGAGCAGGCGGAGCACCTCTCTCGCTATAAATTGGGTTTGGCAGCGAGAGCATCCGCACATAGGGGCGAGAGCCCATTGGGAACGTTGCGAGCGAAGCGAGCTAAGTTCGTTCATTGATAATGGCGATGATCAGAAAAATAAACCAACAAACAATCGTATCTTGGGCCATGTCCCTTGCTGTGCACACCCTTATTCTGGTCTTTCTTTTGATTATTAAAGTATACATTTCTCCCGAAATACCGGAATACAGCGAGATGGATTTTGTCTCCGTGCCTACGGTCACGAGTCCAGCGCATGCCCAAGTTCCACCTGTTTCAACTCCTTCTGCAGAGGAAATACCGCAAGTCAAGCTTAACGAGGAGCCTGAGAACCTTGTTCTCCCCAAGATGAAACACCTGCTTGATGAGCAACCAGAATTGATTGAGAAAAAAATAGAAAAGGTTGCTCCGACGGAAAAACCCTTTGGCGGTAAAGTGGAACCATCTGCCATTACTCCTGAGCGAGAGGAGAGCTACCCGGTTGCACAGAAAACAAGTGCAGATCAGAAGCCCACACCTGATGCTCAAAGATTGGTGTTGAGTGAAAAAACTTTGACAGGAACCGATGAAGAAACAGGAGAATCAAGGGATCGGCCCTATACGATAGAAGGGGCGGCCTCAACCCGCCAGGTCATTACTGAGGTCTTACCTGAGTATCCTCCAGGTTTGAACAAAGAGGCGGTCATCAAAATCCGATTCACCGTGCTTCCCAACGGTACAGTGGGCGAGATGGTTCCCATTCTCAAGGGAGACACAACTCTCGAAGAGCTTACTATGAAAGCCTTCCGCCAGTGGCGGTTCAATCATCTCCCCCCCGACCTGCCCCAGGAGCCCCAGTCCGGCGTCATCACCTTTCGGTATATCCTGAAATAATCTCGATCCCCCTGTATCCCTCTTCGGAAAAGGGGATTGTTTCCCTGCATCTTCAAATAAGAGTTGGGGAGGATTCGTTCTTTCCTTTCAAAGCAAGGTTCGAACGAAAGCGCGGAGTGCAATGATTTATCATTGCTATGTTTCTATGTATTGTAACTATACATCGTTTCACTCCTAATTCCCTTCAAAACATATTGGCAGTACCCTTACTTCCTCCGGAATGTGACGCTCGTCACGGATTGAACCGGATGATACATCACCCTGACATGTCATTCAAAAGAGATGGTGACTCTCTCATTTTTCATACTCCTCTCAAAATTTCACAGAAAACCAAAACAAAAACCGGATATTTTTGTCTAATTGAGTACGACGTTCATGGGAGAATGACAGGTCCCTGTCTTCGGGACAAAACATTTGCCTACAACAGAATATGAAATAACACATGAGGAAGTTCGGTGACCTGATTGGGACAGGTCAGGTTTTACCTTCCCTTGGACGATATCTCATAGAGAGAATCGTTCACCAATCACAGGCAGCGGGATGCATACTCTTTCATAACAGACAAGGAGAAATTGTTATGAAAACAGTGATCATGACATCTCTCATCGCTGCTCTCTTTTGGTTCATTCCCAAATACGGATTGCATGCGGAAGATGTCCCATTCGAAGGAAATATTCTTGATCGAATCTTGTTGTGTACGCATGGTCAGGACCGACAGCAGGATACTTTCCTGGAAGAAGAATTTTCCATGTGGGCTGAGGAGCAGCCTCCGTGGACTGATCCGAGGGATCTTTTGACAAAACACCCGACTATCTCAGAGTTTGTATATTCAGGCGTGGCAAGAGGGTCCCTTCACCGCCGCTCTTTTCAATCCTGTTATCGCCCGATAACACCGGAGGATATGGAGACCGCATGGGTGAGTCACTACGCATCAGGGCTCCTGCCGAGCCAGGATGTGGCGACGGCCATAGCCGTTGACGGTGCCGGCAATGTTTATGTGACCGGTTACAGTTCAAATCCACCCTTTGGAATGGACTACATTACAGTGAAGTACGGTCCCACAGCCAGCCTGTTATGGGCTGCTCGGTATAATGGCGATGGCAACGACGACGATTTTGCCAGGGCCGTCCATGTGGACCGGTCCGGCAATGTCTATGTAACAGGGACGAGCTGGGGTGGAGAGACAGGCGCTGACTATGCCACCGTGAAATATAATTCTGAAGGAGTTCAACTCTGGGTCGCCCGCTATAATGGGCCCGAAGATTCAATGGATGAAGCCAACGCCTTAGTAACCGACACCAATGGGAACGTTTATGTGACTGGAAATGCCGCTACGATCAAATATAACGAATATGGCAGGCAGGAATGGATGAGCGACTGCACGGGCGATGCCATTATCCTTGATAATTCCGGAAACGTCTGTGTGACCGGAGAAAATGAGCATTACACCACTGTAAAATTCGGTACGGATGGAATACGTAAGTGGATGGCCCATTTTGGCGGGCAAGGGGGTGGTGACAACGTGGCGACGGCCATGGTCGGTGATGACGATGGAAATGTCTATCTCACCGGATACTGTTATGACACAAAAACATTGTACGATTATGTCACTATGAAATATAACTCAAGTGGTGAAAAACAGTGGACATCCCGCTACAACGGGCCGGAAAATTCTTACGACAAGCCAACGGCTCTGGCTGTTGACGACTCGGGAAACGTATATGTGACCGGTAAATGCGGAGGAACGGATACTGGGACTGACTACGTTACGATAAAATACGATGCGGGGGGTATTCAACAATGGGTCGTTTCGTATGACGGGCCCAAAGGCCGGTACGATATTCCATCGGCATTGGCCATTGATAACTCAGGCAACGTCTTTGTGACAGGAGGATGCGAAGTGCCGGGGTGCGGTTACGACTACGCCACGCTCAAGTATACCCCCAATGGTGAGGAGGCGTGGATCACCCACTTTAATGGAACCGGAAACGACAACGATAAAGCCACTGCCCTGACCGTCGATGATGCGGGCAACGTTTACGTGACAGGGCATAGTATCGGTTCAAAAACCGGCAACGATTTTGGCACGATCAAGTATAGTCCGGAAGGTGACAGGGAGTGGGTGGTTCGCTATAATGGATCCCGAAACTGCTGGGATGAGGCGACCGCACTCACCGTTGACGGTTCCGGCAACATTTATGTTACCGGAAAGAGCCTCAGTCCCTCGACAAGCTATGATTATGCCACGGTCAAATACAACGAGGATGGCTTTCAACAGTGGGCAGCCCGCTACAACGGGCCTGGAAATCTGCTGGATTACGCCACTGCCATTGCCGTTGATAACTCCGGCAATATCTATGTTACCGGTTACAGCAAACGATCTGATACCGCCTATGATTATCTCACGGTCGGATACAGCGCTGTGGGTCTCGAGCGATGGGTGGACCGTTACAACGGTTCCGGCAATTTCCTGGACTACCCCACTGCCATCGCCGTTGATGGCTCAGGGAACATTTACGTCACGGGATATGGGAAGGGTTTGGTCACATGGTACGACTATACGACCATAAAATATGACGCGACCGGAACCCGACAATGGATCGCACGGTACCATGGTCTCGGGAATCACGAGGACAGAGCCTTCGCCATGGCTGTGGATACATACGGGAACGTCTACGTCACCGGGGGAAGTTGTGGACCAGGTACGCTGTATGACTTTGCAACCGTTTCTTACAATGGCGACGGAGACCAGCAATGGGTGGCCCGGTACGATGGCCCTGGAATATCCGAGGACGCTGCAACTGCCCTGGCCATTGACGATTCTGGAAACACATATGTGACAGGATACAGTGGAAATTCGGAGACAGGACACGATTATGTCACGATCAAATACACCCCGGACGGCCTCCAGGAGTGGGTCGCCCGGTACAGCGGCCCGGGCAGGGGGAGTGATATTCCATCCGCCATCGCGGTCGGTGATTCAGGCTGCGTCCACGTGACGGGGATGAGCGAAGCCGCGGCGGCATCGTACGATTACGCCACAGTGAAATACAGTCCAGACGGTGTTCAGGAGTGGGTCGCCCGCTACAGTGGGGTTGGAAGTACCGATGACCGGGCCACGGGTTTGGTCGTAGATGGTGCAGGCAACGTCTTTGTGACGGGCAACTCCGCCACGATTAAATATAATTGCGATGGAACCGAGGAATGGACCACCACAGGTGGAATCTCCATAGCTGTGGATGCCTCGGAAAATGTGTATGTTGTCAGAAACTATAGAGGTTCTGGTTGGGCCATGCACGCTACGACGAAGTATGTTCCGTCTTCAGTCTCAGTTGCGGCGCAGGAGGAAACCGAA
>CP070758.1:757201-759768 GCA_020348925.1 Gemmatimonadota bacterium
CCACAATATCGCTTTTTCGAAAAGCGCCGCTCAATTTTTCGGCAATGAATCGTAACGCTCGATCCCCTTCAACGTGGCGGTACGTGTCATTGAAAAATTTAAAGCGATCGACATCTATGATCATTACCGAAAGATATTTCATCTGTCGCTGCTCTTCTCCGTGGACGGTCTCACAGAATGCATCGATCTCCCTTCGCAACATGAGATCAAAGAACTGTCTGTTATACAAACCTGTGAGTCCATCCAAATTTGATATGTGTTTGACTTCTTTCCCTTTGATAACCTGAGAAACCAAAGCTTTCACAAATATTCCCTGTGTTTGAGGCTGAGGTATAAAATAGAAGGCACCGCAGTCTATTGCCTCGATAGCCTCATCCTGAAATATCTGATCGGACAGGACAATGACTTCCGCCTCCGGATCGACCTTCTTAATTCTTTTGAGCAACTTGAGACCGACTTCCTTTGAAGGCACGGCTGCCTCATCCTTCGGAACAAACAGATTCAGCAAAACAACATCCTGATGATGATGTTCCCAGTGGCTTGCATAATCCAGAAGGGAATCGGCCGTTCGAAGGTGCAATTTCCGCGCAACCCTCGCATCACTCCCTGTCGGCCCAAATTCTATCTTGCCCAAGTACTCTCTGTATCGGACACCAACTGAGTGATTTTCCTCGTGCTCCTGCACCACACCATTGAAGAGCCTTACAAAAGACTCCTGAACAGTTCTGTCACTGTGAACAATCAAAAGATTATATTCGAATTCCGCCATTCTCTATAACAACCATCCCTCGTAAGCTCTTACCCACCTCCCCCAATCATGCTCTGACAGTATTCGGGTCAGTAACGATCACACGGCACGGACCTTCCCAAAGCGCCTGCGCCGACGTCTGAGATCGACTCGATGGTCCTCCTTTGTATGGGGCCCAACATATCCTCAGGGAATATCTTCTTGTTTTCAAGCTAATTCTTGAATTCGAAACCCGCTTGGCAAAGCTTGGGCAACCATCTCAGCCCGTGGCTGGAGGCGATCACACAGTAAGCTGTGCTGACCTGCTCACAAATTATATGATGCAGAAATAAAAAGAGTGTACCAGTAAAATTACTATCTCCCACGCTGAGCGATTTTTCAGAAGAATGGTAGCGCATGGATCATTCTGAAAGGAGCCATTCGTTTCGCTCAGGGGAGATCCCGCAAAGCGAAGAACCTCACTCATGAAGTAAGAGATTCTTCGCCTGATACATCGGACTCAGAATGACATGTATGCATATTGTTTGCCCAGAATCGATCAATTTAGGATTTCGATAATTTCAAGTGGCTTTGTTGTCCCTCCGGATTGAAGATGACAGTCGAACCTACTTGATTATTTTCACGATCTCAATTTCAGCCCTACGGTTTTTCACCCGCTCCTCAGGAGTATTGTTCCACTCCCAGACCTCAGTCGTATCACGCGTGGGTGCTTTCCCCAGCCCCCTGAGCCCGTATGAAAAGAAAACCCCATAACCGCTGACGGTGGGATCGCATTCAAGCCAACGGCCGAGCTTTGTGTCCTCTTCGTCAGGCCAGAAATTTTTCATCAATTTGATGTAATTTCTGAAATTTCTCTCTGTCCGAATTGCCCGGAGTATTGACAGTCGCTGGTTTCTCTCAGGACTGCCGACGATGCAGGTGTGCCCGGATGCATCCACGGATATTATTTTCATGTCTCTATTGTCAATATTGTCGACAAGTATCCTGGCCAGATCCTGTGTGCGCAGCTCCAGATAAGAGGACAGCGGGTTATCCTCGTCAAAGACGCAGTGGACAATGACATAGACATCGTGTTCTTCCACGGTCACGGCCTCTTTTTCTATTGTCAGGAAATCTTGAATCGTATCGGCAACGACCTGACAAGCACTGTCAGACAAAATGACTTCCAAGTCAAATGTCTGTTTATCAACGGAGCATATGTTGAGTTCGTTCCAATCCCATTCTATTTCTCTCCAGATTGAATCCCGTCCAGTATTAATTTCAATTCCGATTTTGCTGAAATCCAGCTTGCCGATATTCCAGATCCATTCGGTGGAAACCGTGTAAAAGGTATCAGGGTAGTCAAAAAAGATGTCATCCTGACCAAAGGTCATCAACACAGTCCCTTCAGAATTTAAAAGGTTGATGTGCAGATCCCTCGTTCCCGCCGAGCTCAGAATCTTGAACGTTGCCTTCCCATCATCTTGTGAGATGATTTGAAACTGGTATCGAGCCCTAATCGGCTCGAACAGGATCGGATCTCCGCTGACCATCAGGCGCACCGGTTGCGCAGCGGTTGTGCAGGCGTATGTCCGGATATACACTTTTGTTGAAAGATCATAATTATCGTCGTCTTGCCGGCATGGGTCATCCTCTTTGATGATGGTCTCTCGAGGAAGCGTTGACATATCCGGCCATTGGAGGTATTGCCGCCTTTCCCCGTCTATTTCTTTTAAAACATGAAACTCTTCGCTTTGCCACTTTTTCAACAGGGTGTCTATTTCCGCCCATTTCTCAGGCATGATATGGGCGGTTCTATCGGGAGGGATCCTCCAGGGTA
>CP070758.1:759868-777300 GCA_020348925.1 Gemmatimonadota bacterium
CGTATGAGGTAGTCCCTCACGTACGGATCTGTGCGGGGGGTGCCGGGCAACCGGCATTCCTACCGCGACTCAAATGCCATTTTCGCAAGAGCTATCCATTCGTCAGAATAGTATTTCATGAATGAATCAGTTTAGAAGATTTAGGATGAGAATGTGACTTATTACTTGGGTGTTACATAGCTTGCAGCTCAGGATGTCATTCTGATTAGATTGACGATTCTGATCTGAAAACGGTCGTTTTAAGGTGGAAAACAAAGCAGTTTTTTTGGTCTAATACATTTTTAAGGGTTGACCCCAATTGAGACTCATTCCTGCCACGGGAAATTGAATAACGGGTTTCCCACAACAATGAAGAGAATCACAACCAAAGGAATCATGATTTATCAAAATTCATAACAGATACTACTTACATAAAGGTACCAAATGATACCTTTAGACTGCTCGTAATTATTCTTCGAATAAATCAGTGCTGAGATACCTTTCTCCCGTATCGGGCAACACCACGACAACCGTTTTTCCTCTTCTCAGTTCTTTGGCCACCGTAAGTGCCACCCACGCGGCGGCTCCCGAAGAAATACCCACCAACAGTCCTTCCTCCTTTGCCAGTCTTCTCGCTGTAGCAGTGGCATTTTCGCTTGTCACCTGAATAATTCGATCAATCACATCCCTAATGAGAACATCTGGAACAAATCCTGCGCCGATTCCCTGGATCTTGTGAGGTCCGGGTTTTCCTCCTGAAAGCACAGGGGAATCGGCAGGTTCGACAGCAATGATCCGTATGTTTGGGATTTCTTTCTTCAGAACCTCACCCACACCTGTGACCGTACCCCCTGTGCCGATACCGGAGACGAAGGCATTGATATTGCTTCCGAATTGTTCCAATATCTCCATAGCGGTTGTCCTCCGGTGAACCTCCGGATTGGCAGGATTTTTAAACTGTTGAGGCATAAAATAGTCCTTGTTCTGGGCAAGAATTTTCTCGGCTTTTTTTACTGCGCCGGACATGCCCTCAGCCCCTGGTGTCAGGACAATTTCCGCACCAAATGCTTTGAGGAGCTTTCTGCGCTCCATACTCATGGTCTCCGGCATAGTCAGGACAAGTTTATATCCCTTACAGGCTGCTACCATTGCCAATCCAATTCCGGTGTTGCCGCTCGTGGGTTCAACGATAGTTGTCTCCGGGGTCAGAAGGCCGTCCCGTTCTGCGGCTAAAATCATGCTCAGGCAAATTCGGTCTTTCACACTGCCCTCTGGATTGAAGGATTCGAGTTTTGCCCAAATCTGAGCATCCTCCTCATCTGTTACTCTGTTCAACTTCACTACCGGCGTAGATCCTATCAGTTCCAGTATGTTATTGGCCGATCGAAGTGCCATTTTTCTCCTCCTTTTTTATTTTCGTCAGCTTCACTCCTTTCTCCTGTCTGTGCGATGTATCTCCTATACTAGCCAGAATTTAATATGACGTTCTATATCTGTCCAAATTGTTCTGACGGGCCACAGTAGTAATATCTTGTCCTGCCAGAATCAACCCTGACCGTGAACCTTACGACACATACCCGCCAGTGATATATTTCTCAAGCTGATGGATCGTGAATTGTTGCTGTGAGATAATTTTTTTGACCACATCGCCTATAGTCAAGATGCCGATAAGCTGGTCATTTTCTAAGATGGGCAAGTGGCGGACATGTTTCGCTGTCATCAACACCATGCATTCCTCTATCGTCGTCTCCGGGATTACATACAAAACTGTCTGGGTCATAATTTCACTCACAGGTATGTCTTTGGACGATTTCCCTTCCAATATTACCTTTCGGGCATAATCGCGCTCCGAAAAAATTCCAACAAGTTTACCTTCCTTTATAACGAGTAATCCTCCAATATCCTTGTCAGCCATCATCTGTAAGGCTTCATATACACGCGTCTCTGGTGTTACAGACCAGATCTCACTGGACTTGGATTCCAAGACTTGTTTGACGGTTGACATAATGTTCTGTTCCTCCTTTCTTCTTTATTTTGATACCCTCATCTTTTGCTAAAGAGGCTTTCAAAATATCAGACTTTAGTATCTGGGCGACTCGCAAGTATTAGTCGTCTCTTCGATAGGGGAAAGAGTGACACCAGCGCGATCTCTTTTCTGCGACCATAACCATCTATGCCGAAGCCATCGAACAGATTTTTCCAGAAAAATTCCGACCAGAACCCCAAATGTCATATTCCGAGTGAGTAATGAGATAAGTGCCACGACCAACATCGGCAGATACGCCTCTACTTCATGTTGGTCTCTCCCCAGTTTTACCATCGCCAAGGCATTGAAGAGAAGTAAGGTTCCTAGCAATGGTATGGGAATCAGGAATATGATGGTGTCAAGATAATGAACAAGCCCCACAAAGAGGAAGCCAATCCCAAGTATCATAGTCGTTCCACCAGTACGGCCTCCAAATTTGTAATGAGCTCCAATTCCACCTGAGCCATGACAGATTGGAAAACCGCCAAGAAGACCCATACAGACATTGCTAATTCCAATAGAAGTAGCTAACCGTTTCGTAGTGACTTTCTGTGCTCGATTTTTAAAGAAGAGATGGGCAGCATCGTTGGCCGCAAACACAGCGTTTCCCAGAGTCAGTGGTAGTTGTGGTATTACGAGCAATATTAGAGCTGAACCCAGGAGATTCAAGCGAGGAAGGGTAATATTCAAGGTATGATTACTGTGAGACAATTCTGAAATCGACGGCAAATAGAGAAGGCTGAATATCAAACCCAGTACCATGAGCACCAATGAACAGGGAAAACGTTTCCATCTCCATTGCGTCCCCGTCACAAAAACGGTTGAAACCACAACCACTCCAAGGCTAAGCTCAGTACTCGTGACAAATTCATTTAGAAAAAGTTTAGAAGTTGTTATCATTTCCAGCGCTTTCCTCGCCAGTAACAAGCCTATTCCTACTTGCACACCACGTATAATGGGTATAGTAAATAGCTTCTGTAAAAAGTGTAAGCCTTTCATATGAGTTAGGGCTAAGAGTATGATCCCATAAATCAATGCAGCAGTAAAGACAATGTCCATATTGAGACCAGAGGCAATCGTAATTACAGCCATTACCTTTAGGGGTTGAACTGAGATGGGTACTTTATAGTACCAGCCAGTGAATATATAAACCAAACCCCATAGGGAGAAAATGCCGAATGACGAGAACCGATTGCAGGTAATCAGGACGAAGGCCAACGGTAATGCAATACCCAAGTCACCCAAGGCACCAGCGAACTCACCCCAACCAAAGCTATTTTTTAATTTTGTTGACATACGTCGTTCATATTTTGCTGATTTTTATTTCGCTATAGTAATCAGATAGCATAAATAAATCTTAGATCAATCTACTACTTTTGATCCTCCAAGTCCCACATGAGCGTCGAAAAGGCCCCGCATGGTTACATACAGTCTCCGAAAGGAATGAATCCAGCACTATTCCTTCCACTTCTTCCAGATTTTTTCTGAATTTGTGTTAAAGAAAGCAATTCATCACGTATCAAACATTTCAATACCCTTTCTATGGATAGTTGGCTAAAAACTGTTCCTCGATAAAACCCACAAGGCCATTAATATTATCAAAATCAAACTGAGGAACATCGATCTCAAGTCGTGAATCACAAACCAAGGCGATTCTTTCACTCTTATTAATATCCAAGGGCTTTGCGTGAACGTCTGATCGAAAGCACTCTATTTTTGGCTTGTTTTGAGCCTTATATCCTTCTGTTATAACAATATCTACATCTTGAAAAAAATTTTTCACCATCTTGTCTAAAGGAAGCGAATTCCTTAGTTTTTTAATGAGAGCCAATTTTTTAGACGATGCGATAACCACCGTTTCACTTCCCGCCTGATAGTGTCGATATGTATCCTTCCCTTCATAATCAATCTCAAATCCATGAACATCATGTTTAATCGTCCCTACTCGGTAGCCCCGCTTCTTGAGTTCACTGACTATTTTTTCAATCAGCGTTGTCTTCCCGCTGTTCTTCTTACCGACGATGGAAACAACTGGAATTCTCATCATTCAAGCACCTCGTTTAGAATCTGGATTTTGACGTTTGAGTCTTTCTCAACAAAACTGAGATTTTCAGGCAAAACAATAAGACTATTTGCCTGGCTCATTGACCGTAAAATACCCGACCCCTGAGGACCGCTTGGTGATGTATAATAAACTCCGTTATTCACTATAGTCTTAGCTCTGATAAAATGGACTCTTCCTGGATTGATTCGAATATCTTCCATTACAATAGCATTGACAAGAGGTTGTAATCGGTGTTTTCTTCCGGACATTTTGAAAATTGCTGGTTTGACGAACTGTTCAAAAGAAACCATAGATGAAACAGGATTACCTGGAAGCCCGAAGACGGGTTTCCCTTTTATGAGTCCAAACGCAAGAGGCTTACCCGGTTTCATGGCCACTTTCCAAAATTTCATCCTTGTTCCAAGTTCGGCCAAGATGTCCTTTACGAGGTCATAAGCCCCGACTGAAATACCACCTGAAACCAGGATCATATCAGCCATCAATCCAGACAGTAATTTTTCTTTAATGACTTTCGCTTCATCACACGCAATACCTAAATCGATTGGTATTCCCCCGCACTTGAGAATTTGAGTATACAGTATACTGCTGTTGCTATTCCTGATTTTTCCAGGTCTTAACTTATGATCTGGGTCGACTAATTCATCTCCAGTAGCTAATATGGCCACCTGCGGCATCTTGTTTACCTGCACCCATTTCTTTCCCAGAGAGGCAAGAAGTCCTATTTCGGCCGGCCTGATCAACACACCTTTCTTAATAACCAGATCACCTTCTCCGATATTTTCTCCGGTCTTTCGGATGTTCGTCCCTTTCCTGATCTCTTTGAGTATTTCAACCTTACGACCATTGATGTTTGTATTTTCGACCATTATTACGGCATCTGCGCCGCAAGGGATTGGTGCCCCGGTCATTATTCTTATTGCCTGTCCCCTTGCCAAATTCTTTGTGGCGACATATCCTGCCGGTACATCTTCTATCACATCAAGTTCCACCTTAAGTCCTGAGGGGGATTTTTTTGTATCTGATGCAAGAAGAGCATAACCGTCCATAGCAGAATTGTCGAAAGGTGGAACATTTGATTGAGCATAAATATCCTCCGCTAATACCCTATCAAGTGAGAATAGGACCTTCACTTTTTCTGAGCCTATTTCTTTAACGTTTCTAAGAACAATATGTAAAGCGTCTTTTTTCGAAATCATTGACATATTTACCCCTTAAACAATTTGTGGTTTATATCGATGGGCAATATCTGCCCATCGCTCGGTAAAAAATGTAGGGCGATAACAAATCCTTTTATTTACTCACAAAATATCTTTTGAAACTTTTGATCGATAGCGTTGTGTATTCCCTTCTCGAGTGCCCTGTAATTCTGAATAAGTTCCATTGCCTGCTTGCTAAGTTCGGCGCCACCACCACCCTCTCCGCCGATGGTCCGATACACGAGCGGTACATCTAACCTCATTTCCATCAATTTGATGTAACTTCTCGCACGGCGGTAAGAAATGCCTGTCTTGGCAGCAGCTTCTTTAATTGAACCCAATTTACCAATAGCTTCCAACAATTGAGCTCTTCCGCTTCCAAAAACTGTTTGACCATTCTTTTCCAGCCAAATTTTCGATTTTACCTTCATAATTACAACGGACAATCTTTTTTCTTTCAGAATTAGACATACTGAAATTTTAAAAGCACCGTGGCATAAGCCTCTTGCATGTAATTATGTTACTATCGCTAGCTCTCGGATAGCCTTTTCAGATCTTTTTTTATAAAAGATCGTGTGAGACGAGCTAAATGTTTATAAAACTCAGTCTCGGCATTTGCCTCTACAGTGTCAGTAAATTCTAACACCCAAATAGCCAAATGATTTTCCAAGAAATCTTTCTGTTTTCTAAGATAACGGGTTGTATTGATAGAATCGGAATTCAAAGCCGCTTCGATTTCTTTGGAAATGAGAAAGCACATGAACTCTAATTCAATAGCGATATGGTCGGGTGCTTCCTTGAGATCAACCCGTAATCCCTCCTCAGCATATGTGTACCATATATCCATTGTTGAGTCACCCATCACTCTTCTCGCATTTTCCAGATAAACAGATCCGTAAGGCGGAGCAAGAAGTTTGTAGGGTCCCAAAAATAGCTTCGCATAGTCGATTTTAAGTGACTCAACGTTGTTTGTTGTAGGAGAGTTTTTTGAAATTTCAGAATATAAACTCCCTCTCGATGTATCTGATTCCCTGAGTGTATTGAGTAATCCCTCATCTGGCGAGTAATAGCATTCCGATAGGAGTTTATAAGTATCTCTTCTATGTTCTTCCCGAGATAAGAATTCTTTGCTTTCCATGTGTTTCGACCTCTACATACGTTCCCATATGACGTGTGAAGTAAAGATGCGCCATACACTCACTCTTTTTCAATGGTACGTTTTTATGACGTGAACTCCCAGGTATATTTAGAAACGCAACAATTTTTGAAGCTTTTTATACCTTGACTATTTTCACTCGCACAACGCCAAAAAAGGCTGAGCTTCCGCTTAAGCGCTCATAGTCTGCCGGGATAATATCGTTATTGTTCCCGCCCCTTGGCACCTTACCGAACTCGCTGGCAGCTATTTCTCCATAGGCCCAGTGTCCTTGACCGTAGCACTTGGCAATCGTTCCAGGCCTCGTACCTTCCCAGAGTTTCGCCGTGCATTCCAACTCCCCTGTTGGTGAGAGAAGCCTGATTCTGTCTCCCGTCTTCACTCCAAGTCTTGCAGCATCGACCGGATTTATTTTGGCTACATCATCCCATGCCTCATCGCCCGGATCGTGGTCTTTCAATTCTTGGTACCACAAGCAATTGGCGGACCTCCCCTCACGGTTAAGTCTGGACTTGTAATCTACAAACACTAATCCATCTTTATTACCGTACATATAAGGTTCTTCATAGTGTGGAACAAATGCTTTTTCCCCTCTTGCCTCGTAATTACAGGCAGCCAGAACGTCATCAATGGACTTTGCGTGTTTCTCGGCGTGTTTCGCCAGAGCTTCCTTCAGTGTCTCGCTATAGAACTCAAACTGCTTGGTCTTCGTCTTCATACTTCCCCATCTCTTTCTGAATGGATAAGGATCCGAGTTCCAGACACCGGTCTTTCTGAAATCCTCCCAGCCGTTAAATTTATCACCTCCTTGGTATTCAGCTGGATCCCAGAGTTTATGAGTAGCGTGTTTCAGAGCATATAAGGCAAACTCTTTCTCATTTGTTGGGATTTTACCAGTTTCTGGGTCTTTATACTCTCGGTAGTGCCTGAGTAAATTATCAAACCCCCTTTCGGCTAATTTCTCCGCTATCAGCCATGGGATCTCGGTCTCATCTGTCCTCACATCCCATAACGGTTTTATTACTGGTTGATTCATGGTGACGTGGCGATATCCGTTGGCAAATGACTTAACGTAGCCCCACTTCTCAAACATGTGGTGGTTAGAAGGTAGCACTATATCAGCAAACCATGTAGTCTCTGATGCATTCGTGGTGATATGCACCGAGAAGGGGATTTTAGACAAAGCCTTGAACCACCTTTCACTCTGAGTACAAGAGAAGGCGAAGTTATTCATATACCCTATTGCGACCCTAATCTCATTAGGATCCTCATTCAGTATACCGTCCGCAGCATTGTTCGTTACTACTCCGCCTCCAGACTTACCGGCATTGAGGGCTGGGAACTCCAGTCTCCCCCTGTGGTCTATTTTCTTATGTTTTATTCCCGCCTGTGCTATTTCATCAAGGAACTTCTTTTCACTCGGGAAGCTTTGAGTATACTCTTTATTCGCCTTCAGGGTTCCTCCAACGTTATCGACTGAACCTATCAGACCATTCAGGGCATGACATGCCAGAGATGCATATGCTCCCCTGACCTGCATCACCGGTCCACGAGCCACCCATGAGATGGCATGAGGGCCCGCCTTTCCGTAACCGATAGCGACCCTTCTTATTTGCTCCGCTGGCAGTCCCGTCTTCGCCGCCGCCCACTCAGGAGTTTTGTCCTTCAACTCAATATTCCACCACTTGACTAGACCATACGTGTATTTTTCCTCAAAATCACTCTCACTTATGGTTTTTCCTGCAGCAAACCTGTTGGTGCCGTCAATGAAATCACCAACAAAATCTCTGTTCCATAGACCTTGAACCAATATCTCATGGGCCATAGCACAGGCCAGTGCACCGTCTTCACCAGGCTTGACTGGCAACCATTCGGATGCTTTCGCTGCCGTCGCCGATAGTCTGGGGTCGACTACTGCCACCTGCGCTCTATCGAGTGCGTCCCCCCACCTGCTCATGTAGTAGGACACCTGCCTGTTGGCAGCGAGGGGGTCTGCACCCCAGAGGATGATATATCTGGTATTAAGAATGTCATACTGTCGATAGGTCCATTCACCCTCTGTGTAATAAGGCCCAAACTTCTCTGCTTCAGCACAAATGGCACTATGGGAGATATTGTTCGGAGAGCCGATGATTTTTGTCATCCGGCTGTAAATGATATCCCTCATGTAGGAATATCTACCTCTCAACAGTAAATACTTATGGGTTTCGTTGTTTTTCCGGAGTTCCATGATCTTGTCGGCTATCGTGTTAAGAGCCTCATCCCATGTTATAGGCACAAATTTCGGATCCTCATTTCTCCCCTTTTTGGGATTGGTCCTCCTCATAGGTGATTTGACTCTGTCTGGGTCATATACTTGCTGGAGACTCATATGTGCCCTTGGACAGCTCGCGGCTCCATTTACTTTGGAGTTTGGGTTGCCGCGAACTTTGATAGCTCTGCCATCTACAACATAGACCTGCTTAGAGCACCAAGACGTGCAGCCCTGACAGGTGGTTGGTCTCCATTCGCCTTGTACTTCGTAATCAGCGCGACCAGTTCGTGCGAATGCTCTTAATACCGGTTTAAGCGTGGTGCCCAATGTCACTGTTGCACCGACCACAGCAGCGTTCTTTAATAAATTTCGGCGAGTCAGTTCTTTTGAACTTTTATACATTTTACTTTCACCTCCCGTAGTGAGACTTGGAAATCTTTCCAGCAGCTATATGTAATTCTATACCATGCCCTTCGTTTTTTCATAGGAACCCTGATTAAATTCTCTTACATAAAACACTTTCGGTTCTGTTCCCAAATCTTCCTTGAGTCGCCGAGAGTTGAATTTACTGAGGATTTGGTTTACCTCGCTATTCGGATCATTCAGATCTCCGAATATTCTTGCGTCAGTCGGGCAGGCTTCCACACAGTAAGGCAACTCTCCCTTGATAAGCCTGTGATCGCAAAAGGTGCATTTCTCCACAATACCTTTGCGTCGTATCCCTGTACCAGGGTTGGATAGCTCCCTGGCCGGATTGTAATAAGGAAGAACTCTACCTCTGGCCTTCTGTGTAACCTCGCGAGCAGACGCAGTACCATTTTCAATCAGAGGCTTGTCATTGCTCCAGAAACGGTGCTTTCCCTCTTCGTTAAAATGAATTACACCATAGGGGCAGTTGGTGATACAATATCGGCAACCAATGCACTTACCCGGACTGTGCATAGTGATGTCACCATCCGCCTTGTGCATGGCTCCCGTTGGGCATCCTTTGACGCACGGAGCCTTCTCGCAGTGATTGCACAGAGTCGGCATATATTCATATTTAGGATAAGGGAACCGCCCAACAGTCCTGCTGATTCGACTCGCCCAAGCAACATTCTCTTGGACATTGTTCTCGTTCTTACAAGCAATCATGCACGCTCCACAACCTACGCACCTTCTGAGGTCGATTACCATTGCCAGTTTCTTGCCTGAAATCGAGCTCTGGGCTTTCGCCGGCCCTCCTGTAACCGCAGACATTATGCCAGCGGTTCCCCCCAAAACTCCGCCTTTCAGGAAATCTCTCCGGCTGATCTCGTTACCATTCGATTTACTCATGGTTATTGTGACTCCCTATTCATGTTGACCTGCAAACGGTTTATTGATAGTGTGTTACATCACATCCCTGTTGGTCAGATTGAACATTAAGTTACCAGGCATAAGTCCTGCCCAGATGGACTAAGAATGGTGTGGGACTTCTTTCAAAGCCAGTTTCTTTGTCCCCCACATGTACAGTAAAGCTGTTAAGGAAACGGCCAACATCACAACAGCAATCTCGGCAAATGAAGCTGAGTATTGTGCCGGAGAGCCATGCTCGAGGTGCTTCAAATCCTCCAACATCGGTTCGATGAGGCCTCCTATGGTGTAATCCATTCTGGCAGCGAACATTCCTATCAGTACCAGAAAGGATCCAACGAGTATGCCGTTCGGTGTTCTTGTCCTTCGGTTTAAAAAGAGAAATAGTGGTATTATTAAACCTAAAAGTATCACAATTGCCCAATACCACCAGAGAGATAGGCTGTGCTGATAAGCCGTGCTGTCGACTGTACTGTGCAGCCCCGTAACATCTCTCCAAAACGTGAAAAGAACAGCTACGCCTAAAGCTAAGGCTAAGAACTTGGCAAGAGTTGCTGTCACGCGGCGGAATTCAGTACTCATTTCACTTTTGCTGACACTAAACTGGAGAGTAGTAACAAATAAGACCAGCGCCGTGCCGATTATTATAGCAATCAGTACAAAGTATACTGGGGCAAAAGCTCCCCCATAGAACGGCCTCGCGACAGCAAATCCGAAGACAGCTCCAAGTGTAGAGTGAACCCCTATAGCAGCCAGAGGAGCAATGATGCCAATTACCCGGGCCTTCTTGACATCGTTTTTATGGAGCAGAGAGAAGTCAATAACCAGCAATACCAAGTAAAGGGTATAGAAGATTACCATCCACCCCAAAGGGGACCCTACGTTGGGAGATATCAACAGGTAATACGCTTGAATCGGAGAACCGAGGTGAAGGACTATGAGAATGCCTCCGGCAAAAAGGGTGATTATCGCCAGAAATACCGCCCTTTTTATTATGAGCTCAAATCCCTTTATGCCTAAGGCATGACCAAGTGACACCGTTATACACCCTGCGCTCGCTGCCACAAAAAAGACATACGCGGCAGTAACTATGCCCCAAGGTATTTGATCTGTTACTCCCCATGGACCCAGACCTCTAATGAGGGTGTAAACAGCACCCCATATTCCTATCAACAGTCCGACAATTACTATCACCATCCATCCGTATAAGATCCGGTTAGAGGATTTTTTCTCTATCATGGTGTTTACCTCATTTCATCTAATACACCGGATTTGGTGCCAATTCCTTCTTTCATCTTCACCTCCCCATTTTAGGGAGGCAAAATTCTCATTCTGCCTTTTAACATTCATTTCGTTTAGATGTGCATCTGGTATTGAACTCTCAGACCAAACTCAGTGTCGGCACCGTCCTTTTGCGACATATCAACATCCAGGTTTATCTGAACCCGGTTGTACTTGTCAAAGAAGATATCCACTCCTGGCGTCACCAGAATATTTCTGGTGTCATCGTCATCAGTGTCTCTTTGGGCATAATCAACCCGAATTGCCGGACGCACAGAATAGATTTTCTCTCCCTCGGACAACTTTACGTTGTAACTTCCGAGAAAGACAAATCCCATGAAATTTGCTTCATCGCTGATAATGGGATTAGAACCATAGACGACCTCTGTTTGTACCCATGGACCAGTCCTAGAGACCTTGTCTTTAATTCCATACTCTAAATCAGCTTCAAAAGCCAGAAAGTTATCGCTTGAACCGTTTTTAGTCGTATCTATGAAACTTTGGTATTTTGATACGGTTCGATTCGACACACTCGCCCCAAAAGACAAATCTTCGAGAGCACTGAGAACAACTCGACCACCGATCAGCTTTCCGTTGTCGTCGTCACTCTTTTTGTTATCACCATTGCCATTGAATACTCCAATATAGTATTTGACCTTCTCCACCTGTCCGTGCACCATGGCACCGATATCACGACCGGCGTATAACCCGTCTTTGGTAATGATCTGATTGCTGCTCTTCCAGCTACTCCCGATAAGATGATTACCCCTTTCGATAACCATAGTCTTAGTGGTTGAGGTCAGCTCCCAGAGCGAAAACGGCTTTTTGTACTGGCCGAGCTTGATGTTGAATTTCGGGTCAAGGATTACGTCCACATAGCCGTCCTTGAGCTTTGCCCCTCCTTCTCCCAGGTCATATTGAACTTTGGCCTTCATTGTGCCCGCGGAGTTTTTATACTCGGCTGCGAGTCTCGCTCTGCGGACATAGAAAGTGTTATTCATATCTTCCGCCGCTTCCACGTTGGAGGTATGGAACTGTCCATGCAGCCTTCCGGCAAAGGTTACCTTTGACTTTTTAGCGACCACGTTCTCCTGGCCATTTGTGGTTGACCATACACATGCGAATACCGTCAAACAAAGCATCAATTTAACCACTCTCATTTTATACAAACCTCCCCTCTAACAGAAAAACTACTTACGAAAGAATTTGAAAAGAAAGAAACTCTATATCCATACACACACTACGATCATTACCCCCCTTCCTTCTCGACTTGACCTTTTCCCCTACTCTCTTGAATTTGCTTTTTGAGCATCACCTCCTTTTAGTTAGTGGAAGTTTTCAACTTCCTTTATACTAAAATAAATATTGCAATCGAGTGTAAATCTCAAACATGTCGTCCGGATTCGGATTTGTGGCGGTTTTGTAGAAATCGCCCACCAAAACATAGGCTGTCCCCAACTCGGCCGTCAGGCCACTGGTAAACTTATATCCCACGACCGCATCGAGTTCAAAGCCCTTATTCCTTTTGCCGTAAGCATTCTCCGCTGTCGAACGGAGAATGCCACCAGCAAGGGTGGTCCAGATCTTCTCTCTCGGTTCGAATCTGGCTCTCACCTGAAGAGATAAAAGCCCCAAACCACTGTTGTTGAGATCGGCGTTGAGTCCGGCTACGTCCTCATTTAAAGACGTGAAGATCTCCAAGTATCCGGCATAATTGGGGCCGAGAATTACATGAAAATCCCCACGACTGGTACTTGTTGATCTCTCCTTCTCCCCGGTGGAATGGGTAACTTGAAGACTGAGGGTTGTCGGGCCGAGGTTCTTGCTGCCTTCGAAGTTAAGTCCCAAACCGGAATTATCGATATCCTTAACACCAACGCTATCGAAGTCTGTTTTACCTTTATTATATAGGATGAAACCACTAAGATCAAATCCTGCCCACTCTTTAACGCAGCTTATACCAGCCCATAAGTCTCGGGTTGTTCTATCGAATTTTAAGTTATCGTTGAGGAAATAAATATATGGGTTCACTTTACATTTACCAGAGAAAGATAGATCGGCTCCGATCTTTAAGAGATCTCTATCGTCAGCCTTCGTGAGATCACCTCCCTCATTCAATCTGAAGGCCCCAACAGTGAAAGAATGGGTGTTGAATCCGGTTGTGATCTCAACGCCAGCTACATCAAAATCCCAGTCCCAGTCGAAGAGGTAACCCTTAAATCCATCCATTGGCGATTGAATTCCGACTTTAAGGTTTACTCGGGTATCAGGAATATTGAAATCCAGATATGCATTTCGAGTCTCAATATTGACCACGTCCGCGCCCTGCGCACCGCCGTAATTTTCGCCCACACCGTGTGTTCCCACACCCCATATCATATCGCCCACCTCGAAGGCAAGCACACCTTTAAGGTTTTTATTGGCTTGGCTTGTCAGAGAGAACCTGAACCTCTGGTCAACCAGTATACGTGTCCTCGAATCGGTTTCAGGCCCTATTATTGGACTTGTGACGAGAGGTGTAGCTGATCCATAATTATAAAACACGGTTCTGATCCTGTACGCCCCTGTGAATGTTGTACCACTAAAATCGTTGCCTCCTTCTTGGGCTTCTGCTTCCAAGGAAACGGTAGCCCATAAAGTCACAGCCATAATAACGGTAAATAACCCTCGCATCTCTCCAACTTTCAGTAATGTTAAATGTACCGGCTGGATCCGCATATATTTAGCACGAATCCCCACACCCGAGCATATTAAAATCTGTGCCTTTAGGACGCATCTATATATTCCAGTAATCCAGCTATTGTTTGTCTGAACCTGGAAGAAATGACCGAAGCAACCTCTTTCATAACTATATAACCGATGTGGCTATTTTTATCGAACAAATCTCTAAGCTCTGTTGCTGGCAGTACTATGATTTTGGATTTTGTTACTGTGATAGCCGAAGCAGTAAGACTGTAAGGCTCGACGAGGGCAGACCATCCGAACATCTCGCCTTCTTCTATCTTATCGACTGAAACAGGTCCTGATATGCTTTTCAATTTAGTCTGAATATCAACCTCGCCCTCAATAAGGATGTACAGATACTCCGCTATGTTACCATCGGTAAGAATTCTTGTACTGGCACCATAAGTTTCCTCGGAGGCCAGCCCTGCAATACTTGCCAGCTCATCTTTTTCCAGCCCTTGAAAAATAGACACCTTTTTAAGAATGTCGACCGGTACCATTTTTTCTTCCGTGTTTCGATTCAATTTAACGTTTTTTATATGCCATGTCTCATCTACAAATCTATAAAAATTGAAACAGAGCAGGCTTTCACGCAAATCCGAGAAGGAACTTCTAGGGAAGGATTTCTTTGGCAGGAATGACTATTTTGTGGATCCTTATTACTCACCTGCTCGGTCTTTTTTCTCTTCAGGACTGCAAGAGAAGAAGCGGAATAGGAGATGGAGTTTCTTTCCATAATGTACCCATGTTTAAGCTTTACTGTGAAGCGAAACGTGCATGGTCAATTAGCACTCAACATTCCCAATCTATTGAAGATATTCTTGGTCTCTGCAATCATCTCCTTAAAAATCTCTTCAACACTTTGTCGTTTTTTAATTAAACCCGCGATCTGACCCATCATCACCGACCCGCTCACAACATTGCCATCTATAACTGCTGACTGCAATTTTCCAACAGCCAACCTTTCGATCTCCTCACGTGAAGCTCCATAGGATTCCAACTGTTGGAGTTTCAAGGTAAGATTATTCTTCAGTGCTCTCACTGGTGCATGAATGGATCTTCCTGTCACGGCTGTCGATCTGTCATTGGCTCTGATGATAGCCTCTTTGTAATTTTCATGGGCTTTACACTCATGGGCTACAACCAAACGCGTTCCCAACTGTATCCCTTCTGCACCTAATGCGAACGCTGCAACCAATCCACGTCCATCTCCGATCCCGCCTGCGGCAATAACAGGAATATGCAGTGCATCCACCATTTGTGGAACTAATGCCATTGTTGAGGTCGTCCCTATGTGTCCCCCCGCTTCTTCTCCCTCAGCTATGACGGCATCGGCACCAGCCCTCTCCAATCTTCTGGCTAAAGCTACTGAGGCCACCACGGGAATGACAATGATTCCGGCTTTTTTCAAAGACGATATATATTGACTGCAATTTCCGGCCCCAAAGATCAAAACGTGAACCCTCTCCTCGCTGGCAACTTTGATGCAGTTCTCAACCTCATCTGCAATGAGGACCAAATTGACCCCAAATTGTCTGTCACTCTTCTCTCTCGTCCTTTTGATCTGTTCCCTCAACTGACCTGATGACATGTTTCCGCACGCTAAAACGCCCAGCCCCCCTGCGTCTGAGACCGCTGCTGTCAGATCGGGATCTGATACCCACGTCATCCCTCCCTGAATAATGGGATATTTTGTTCCTAACAAATTTGTAATTCTGTTGTTCACAAGACATAATCACGAATAATTCGCTATACGACCAAACCTCATCTGAAAATCGTTCATCAAATTTTCGTAATCCCCCTTCACCTTTTCGAATAAGGTGGCATTCTCAATGGCAATGGCGCCTTGCTCAGCCAAAGCAGAGGCATATTCAATTTCATCTGGTGTAAATTCGTGAGGTACTTCAGTGTTAACCCTAAGAACACCAATAATTCTGTCTTTGACTGTCATAGGAATGCTCAGAATTGAACATATTCCCTCATTTTTAGCTTCGTTGGGGTATTGAACTCTCAAATCCTCAGTAGCATCAAATACTACTACAGGGTTCCCTTGCATAGCTTCAGCGATGCTCTTATCGGCATCAACAGGCCCTTTTTTCAGACAGCTATCACTCAGGTCATGGGAAGCACAAAGTTCAAATTTCTCTTTGGCCTTATCGAACAGTCTTAGGATACATCCTTTGGCGTTAAGAGCTACAGACGTTCTTTCAGCGATTAACTTTAAGACCTCTTTCGGGTCTAACGTCGATGTAATTGCCTTACTTACTTGCCAAAACGTATGAAAATATTTAGTATCACTATCTTCCAATATTTATCACCCTCCTAAATTTTCCTTATATCTATCGTTAAGGTATCTCCTATGATATTGTAAAAGACACACAAGGCCATCCAATTCAAATTTTAATAAATGATGGGAATATTCAAATTTTAATAAATGATGGGAATATCAGTTTTAACCTCATTCTCCAACGTCAATGCTTTTCATACTTGGAGCGATCCCCTTTTCGGTTTGATCTAATCATATATTCTTTTAAATATTTAACGTTCTCAATGCTCTGACGATACACTTGACAATTACGGCAATCTCTGGAATTATGTGGACATAGCGTCTCCTCAATCATCCAACAGGGATTTTTATACTCATGGAATGCAGGACAATTCTCTTTGTTCTTGATAGTACATGGTTTGAGCTCCCAGCAGGGCAAAAGGGCCATGAGTCGCCGGACCCCCTCTAGATTGAGCCCATCTTCCCGTATGGCCTTGACAATGAAGTCAACTCTCCGAATATCCTCTTCCGAAAAGAGTCGATGCTGTGATGTCTTTCTGAAAGGAATGAGCAAACCAGCACGTTCATACTTTCGTAGCGTGGCGTTCGACAAGTCGAACCTTTTAGCCACATCTCGGATGGGATATCGGGGTGTGCGAGCATTTAGCTGTTGTTTCATTGTGCCCTCAGTAATCTCACCGTGAAAATTAGGCCCAATATATCTCTACTAAAAAATACTGTACTTTAGAGTACAATAATAATATATATATTCTTCCTCCTATGTCAAGTAAAATATTTTGAAACAGAGAACTTTTATTTAAGGGATCTATTTATTGGTGAATGTGAGCCTTAATTTCTTTGATTCTTGGGAAAAATATTGACTTCTTCATAACAACCCAGAGTGAAGAATGTCTTTAATATTCCTTTATATATAGTGCTCTTCTCTTAAAAATTCCCAGACACAAAATTCTGAATATATACGGCCTATAGTGACGCCACCAAACCTTTGGTACCTCTCAATGACAGTGTATCTTGCGAATTAGATCCGGACAAGACGGCACTGTTTAAAATCTGCATCATATCCTATCTCTCTGTTTATTGTAATCTATTAGAAGGCGCACCCAGGAGAAAAATGTCCGCCACTAACTCC
>CP070758.1:777400-783697 GCA_020348925.1 Gemmatimonadota bacterium
CAGGACCGTGTCAAAAACCGCCGGCTTGTACGTATCTCCCCATTCCTCAAAAACCGGGAAGAAGAAACCCCACTCCGCCAGACCGAAGCTGATCTTGGGATAGGCGCTGTTGGGCCCGTCGTTGACCACCGTGGCAGAGACATCGAAGGGCATATTGTGGCACGGATACCGCGGACTCCACCGGATGTTCTCCACGTGCACCGGCTGGACCGGACGACCGTCAGGTCCGAGATAGAAGTGCTTCGGATAGGGCAGAAACTCGATCTCCACCTCTCCCCACTCACCGTTGCACTTGAAGGCTCTCACCTTGATCACTGTGGCCGTATCAGGCTCCACCTCCCCATCAGGCCAGACCGTCAGTATCAAACTCTCCATGGCATTGGGCGGCAGGGTCCGATCCGTCCAGCTCAGATCGGCTTTCCAGTTCTCCGGCAGGTCTGTCACTCTCAACTCGAACCGCATGGGGTCCTGGTGATCGTTGTGCACCGGTATCGTAATCGGCGCCAGGCCCCACCTGACCGGCTCCTTCTCCCACGGTCCGTCCGGCCAGACCGTCATCCGGCAGCGGCGGCTCTCGTAATATGTCGGCACATCGTCCTCTAAGCACAAACTCATATCCCGGGTCCAGGCCACCACAATGTTCCGCACCCACCAGTTGTGCGTATCTGAGTGGTGATGGAACCCGCAATCACACACGACAGTATCCGCCCCGCCTGCCGGAACAAGAATCTCATCTACACAGGAAGCGAACAATCCGAATGGAAGCATGGTGAACAAGCCCCACGGCCCGTCGAAGAAGGAGACACCCACTATTCGATCCTCATCACACGTGTTGTGGAAAACAGCCTGCACCGTGTAATTGTCGCAGATACACGGGTACTCCCCACGATAGGGATGGCTCCAGGTGATGTCCGGCTCGTGGATCTCAACACACTCGGGCTGGTAGTCCAGACAGACCTCCACCATGTACTCGTAACCGGGGAAACATTTCCATTCACCCAGCTCCGCATTGTAAATCCAGGAGTGACTCGTCTCGTGACCGTAATCCCCGAAAATCCTCGGCCTGTTCTGCCCGGACGGCATCATCCACACGATGTAAAAACAACTCTTGGCCGGTATCTGGATGCACGTCTCGTTCACCTCCACCTTCTCCCACTCCCAGTTGCCGATAAAATCACCTGCTCCCACCTGACCCAACCAGACACCCAGGGGACTCTGCCCAGGGTCAAGCGGTTCACAGGGGGGACAAAAATTTTCACGCCCCAGGTAAACCCACAAATTCACCGATCCTGGATCGTACCACTGGAAGGAGACCGACGTCAGCCTGGCCTCGCCCTTGGGATTGTAAAAGCCCACGGCGTAGGTGTCCTGGTCGGCGGTACCGGGACCGCTGCCGATGAGAAAGTCCTCGGCTGGCTCATCCAGATCGTTATCCATACACGTGTCACCCCAGGAGACGGCCGGAAGAGGACCAATGGTGAAATTATTATCGCTCATATCAGAGGGTGTGCCGGTGAGGGCATCGGAAATTCGAATCCGGCACTGTATCGAGGGGGTATTGTTTACGGTCCACAGGTGACTAATAGGTGTAGCAGTAACCGGGCTGGGGACATTGGTGGCAATGGTGTGAGGAAACGTCACACCGCCATCCGTGGACAGTTCAATGTCCACATTGCCGGTGAAAATATGAGCGTGCCACACGATAGGAAACGGCCAGCCCACCCCCAATGCTTCACCCCCATTGGGAACATCGACAGTAATCGTCGGATTTGACGTAATGGTGAAATCCGCATCACTCACGTCCGTCGGACCCCCACCGGCAGCGTTTGAAATTCGAATACGGCACTGCGTTGAAGGTGTATTAAAAACATTCCATGTATAGCTGGTTGCAGTATGCGAGACTGGAGTAGGGATGTTCGTAGCAACGGTGTAAGGATACGTCCCACCCCCATCGATGGAAAGTTCAATATCCACATTACCCGTGAAAATATGAGTGTGCCAAACGATGATGCGCGGCTCGTCCGCCTCCCAGCTCTCGCCTCCATCGGGAATATCGACAGTGATCGTCGGGTTTGACGTAATCGTGAAATTCGCATTACTCGCATCCGTCGGACCTCCACCCGCGGCATTAGATATTCGAATACGGCATTGCGTTGAGGGTGTATTGGTTACGGTCCATTGATAGCTAAGAGGTGTGTCAGTGCTCGGGCTGGGGACGTTGGTGGCAATACTGTAGGGATACGATCCACCCCCATTGGTTGAAAGTTCGATATTCACATTTCCCGTCCAATCAGGGCTGTGCCACACAATAAAGCGAGGTGTGTCTGCTTCCCATGAATTTCCGCCATTTGGCATATCAAGCATCAAGGTCTGGGCCGGAGTGAAAGAGAGGAAACCTCCTCCAAACATCATGATGATTATCAAAAGGAAACTTTTTGCCTTCATTGCAATTCCTCCTGTGATGAACTCTCCTGTTTTTTTGAGTGATTTGACTGTCCCTGATGAGGATGCGGTCAATGGATCCAGAGCCAGGGGCACGAAGAGAATACAATGTAAGATAGAAATAACAGTACTTAACCGCAAGCATTAATTGAATAATTCTTGCCGTTCCCCATCCGCTTTCACCGGAGTGAAACGACATATCGTTTCAATTGAACACCCTTCAAAACCAATATTCTTGCCCACTCTCGAAAATGTGCATATCTCATTTATCTTGATTTTATGAATAGTCCGGGTTAATAAAAAAAGGCCGGAACGTCCAGCCTTTTTGTTGAAATATTCAATTTTGTTTTTTTACATTGTGTCGCAGCTTGGGTTATTCCTGATCGTCGCCACCTTTGAGGCTTTCCGCCTTTTCCAGAGCTTCCTTTCCCTTATCCTCCTCCCCCACCTTAAAATAGACAATGCCCAACGCCTCCCAGGCATCGCTATGCATGGGGTCCAGCTGGACAATTCGTTCCAAATAAGGTTGCGCTGCCTCATATTTTTCCATGTTGAAATAGACGAGTCCGAGATTATAAATAGCATCGATATCGGTATCGTCCAATTCGACGGCTTTCTGGAAATTGGGAATGGCGTTTTCGTAGTCTTCCCTCTGGGAGTACAACACTCCGATGTTATAGTACAAATCCTTTTCATCCGGCCTGAGCTAGATGGCCTTCTGATAGGCAGCGATCGCCTCATCGAAGCTTTCCGTCTGCTCATAAGCCTGCGCGATGTACATCCAGGCATTGGGATTCGTGGGATCCAGATCAAGGGATTTTTTATACTCCTCAGCCGCGTTCGGAAACATTTTTAGATTAAAATACGTGGTGGCTAAATTCATTCTGATTTGCGCATCGTTAGGGGCAAGTTCGACAGCTTTCTGGCACGCTGCGATGGCCTCATCGTTGCGCCCCAGAATGGAATAAACGAAACCCAACTGACTGAAAGATTTCTCCTTCATAGGCCAGATTCGTGTTGCGTTCCCAAAGTATTCAGCGGCCTTATCATATTTTTTGGCGTTGAGATACGTGATTCCATCATTGTAGTAATCTATCCACATGGTCTCACGGCCGGTCCAATATTTTCTGTCCCCTCGGTTCACAATGCTCTCTTTGGCAGGATCCAATTTGATGACCGTCTCAAATTCCCGGTTCATCTCCTCGAATTTTTTCGTCTTGGCATACACAACTCCGAGTAAAAAATGGGGTTCCCAATCTTGAGGAATTTGCTCGACCGCCATCTCCAGCTGGTCCCTAGCCTTGTCCAAATTATCCTGTCCCAGATATAACTTTCCCGAAGTGAGGGCCGCGTTCTTCGAACAGGAAAGGGAAAAAGCCGTGCACCCTAACACAACCGCAATAAGAAAAAACTTTAACTTCATCGTACCCTCCCGATAGTTATAGATGCATTTGTGTTTTCCGAGTATCTCCGAGGGGAAAGCCCTCATGAAATTGACATTAAATTTATGTAGAAAAAAGGGAAAGTCAATATCTTTTTGAAAGATGCTTTTTTCCCAGAAGTACGATTCCTGAGTTTGTGACAACACACGCACGTATCTCTTTTCAAGAAGATTTCGCGCAGCAGAGCGGCACGCAAAACATTCGTACTCTTGCCCTACCTTTCTCCCAATACCGTTTCCCCGGATCACTGATGCGTGATCAGTGGTAACGATGGTTCCCCGGAATCGGGACGGATAGAGGACCGGTATCGATGTGCGACGTTCGATGCCTGTGGGATGAAAATCTTTGTTGCATGAACCTCCGTTCTTTCTCTCCAAGTTTCGCAAGACGTCTCAACTACGACAATTGACTCCACACCGTGTGCAGCGTCGTATTGAAAAAAATGGGCACCGAACAAACGTCTCTGATGCAATAGATTTAAGGCCCCTCGCCGCTTCTCTTTCGTATTCTGTCGGAATTCGCAGCTCCTTTTTTCGGAACCCCCAAGGGCAGGTCCGTGATCGTGGGCAAATTTCCTCAAAAAGTTGTAATTTTTACTTGACTTTGCCCTCTTTTTTTGATAGAATGGTAGTTACAGAAAACTGAAAAATGCTTCTTCATCTAAATGGGAGAAAATAGAAGAATTTATTTAATAGCCAATTCGATGAGAGAACTCTTGAAAAGGAGGAAGACATGAGAGGAACGTTCGTGGCCGTAGAGAAGATTCTCTTCTTTGGTATCATTTCTCTGATTCTGATGTCACTTCTCGGTCACACAACCGCACACGCTGTGGACACCTATCTCGTCCCGGAAAAATCTGTAACTCCTTCTGAGATATGGAAAAAGACCTGTGAACAAACGCCACAGGAGGCAACGTTGACATTGACACTCACTGGTGCAGGCGATTGTCCCAGTGGGAATCTTGACATCATGCTGATTATTGATCGCTCATCGACAATGTTGACCGATTCACGAATAGACAGCGCGAAAGCCGCAGCCCGTGCTTTTATCGATCAATTGCGAGATCAGGATAGAGCCGGTCTCGTCACCTTTGGGGGTGACGCAACACTGGACAAAGGGTTGACGCCCATGACGCCTGCTGGGAAAGCAGATTTAAAGGCGGCGATCGACACGATTGTAGCTTATGGATGGACAAACATCGGGGACGCCATACGCACTGCAAATCATGAATTGGAGGACATAGGCCGACCAGGAGTCGGATGGGTCCAGATTCTCCTGTCCGATGGGATACCGAACAGACCCCTGGGGCTGCCGAATCCTCCCGGGCCAGTCGGATATTCAATCATGGCTGCGGACACGGCCAGAATGCTGGGCATACCTATCTACACCATTGGTCTGGCTTTAACAATTCCTGAAGGCATCCAGCTCCTTCAGACCATCGCCGACACAACGGGCGCAATCTATTACGACTCTCCCACACCCGATGAACTGCGTGACATCTACTTGGACATCGCCGGTGTCATCATCTGCGACGCTGCCACAGACATCGTCGTCACCGATGTCCTCCAAAGCTATATCAACATTGAGAATGCTTTTACTGTTTCTCCCAACAGCATTAGTACAGATCCGATCACACAGGAAAAGACAATAGTCTGGAATGTCCCCGACATTGATGTCGCCAGCAGTTGGGTGGTTTCTTTCAAGATCAGTTCAAACGTGGCCGGAAAAGATCTTCCCGTTGATGTCTACGGCGACTCGAAGGTCGAATACACCAGGGACGGCGAAACGGCTGACACTCTCTTTCCTCAAGCCACGATTGACGTTTTCGAATGTCTCCAGCCCACTCTTGTGGTCACCAAAACCGACGCCCTGTTCAGCGATGAGGACAGCAATGGTGTCATCAGTCCCGGTGACGTCATCCTGTACACCATCGTCATAACCAATAACGGCGCTGGGATTGCTACTGGAGTTACCTTCGCTGATACACCGGATGTCAATTCCGATCTTGTCGTCGGAAGTGTGACGACAAGTCAAGGTACAGTCACCGATGGAAATTTCGGTGGGGACACCACCGTCGGCGTGACGATCGGATCCGTTCCAACAATGAACATGGTGACCATCACCTTTCGAGTCACGATCGACGATCCTTTTCCTTTAGGGCTCACCGAAATCGCCAACCAAGGATGGGTCAACAGTAACCAGGTCTCTGACAAGCCCACGGACGATCCTGACACCCCTGCTCCTGATGATCCCACTGTGACGCCTGTGGTGGCCGGGCCGATCATCGAGGCCGACAAGACGGACACCGATCTCAACGGCGGCAACCTCGAACCTGGCGAGACCCTCGAGTACACCGTCACCATCTCCAACTCCGGCAATCAGAACGCCGTCGGCTTACGCTTCACCGATGCCC
>CP070758.1:783797-833071 GCA_020348925.1 Gemmatimonadota bacterium
CTATGCGAGCTTCAGCGATAATTATAGATATTCAGAGAATGAATGAGAAAATTCGCGACTTATACCTATTTTAGTTTAGTTTGACACTATTCATTCTGCTCCTAAAGTCGGTTACGTTTGAATCTTATTGCAAATCTATAGTCAAAATTTTATTCTTTACGCAAATATATGTTTCCAGCAGAGGTACGTAGTTCAAGCCGTGGCCCTCCGCCGTTAATGGTACCACTTAATTGGGTTTTGCTCGACGTGCCACTCAGTATAAACAGGCACATCTCTTGTTTTCAAACTTAAATCGACTCAGAAGAATTGTAAAGGAGGTGGGACCTCTCCAGGTAATTTATGGGGGAAAAGCACATCCAAAAGATGAAGGGGGTAAGGATCTCATCCGCAGTATCTATCGAGCTGCCGAGGAGTTGACCGATGATGTCCGTGTCACGTATCTGGAAGAATACGATATGATTCTTGGTAAGCTTATGTGCGCCGGAGTTGATCTGTGGCTCAATACTCCCCAGAAGCCGCACGAGGCTTCCGGCACAAGCGGCATGAAGGCGGCTATGAACGGTGTGCCGAGCTTGAGTGTTCTTGACGGCTGGTGGATCGAAGGGCATGTCGAGGGGGTGACCGGCTGGTCGATTGGGGAGAGTTGGGAGAAGGAGAGCAACCCGGAGGGGGAGAGCACCTCTCTCTATGACAAACTCGAGTATGTGATTCTTCCGATGTTTTACGGTCGTCCCACAGCCTATGCCAAGGTTATGCAATCGGCCATCACACTCAATGGGTCCTTTTTCAACGCCCAGCGCATGATGACCCAGTACATGATGAACGCCTACCCAACCCCGAGTCGAATTATTGGTTAAGTTTCGCAAGGTACCATTTCTATGAAAAAGAGATATATTCTTCTCATTGGATTGGTGACTCTTCTTATTCTCCTGATGGCTGTGGCCGTGGCACTGCTCAAAACGTTATTCACCTCCGAGGAGTTGACGGCCCGGATTGTACCGAAGATGGAAGCCGTCCTCAAGCGGGAGGTTGAAATCGATGGAATCGGGCTGACGGTTTTCTTGTGGGGAGTAGGCGTGAAGGTGGAGGGCGTGCGGATTGCCAATACAGAGGAGTTTGGATCAGAACCTCTGGCCGGTCTCGATGAGTTTCTATTAAAGGTGAAACTCTGGCCCTTGCTCAGACGGAGATTGGAGGTCACCAAGATCCTTCTGGTCAAGCCTGACATCAATCTTAGGGTCTCCTTGAGCGGACGATCGAATGTCGATGATCTGCTGCTTCTGTTCGATTTTAAACAGGACAAAGCATTCATTATTCCGCTGGCCATCTCTCTTCCGTTGCTGGAGATGAAGGACGGTCGGATCCGCTACATGAATGAAAAATCGCACGTCTCGGCATTGGTGGATCACATCGATCACTGGATGAATTTCGAAGCGGACCGGAGCTTTCAGAATGTGATCTCCAGAGGGAAAATTACTTTTGGAGAGATCGGTTTTTCAGCTCCGGGGATGACCAAAAGACCAATTCAGGGATTGTTTACCAATGTGGAGTATGAGGTCGTTCTAAACGCAGTCGATGAAAAAGCTGAACTCGAATATGTAAAGTTCGAACTTCCGTTTCTGGCCTTGAATCTGAGAGGTGAGATCAGCAATATCAATGCTATTCCCGCCTTCAACATTATCCTTAAGTCGGACCAACTGAATCTGGAGAATGTTCTCAATTCTTTGCCGCAGGATATTCATCCACTGCTGAAGACGTTGGACTTATCCGGCTGGGCACAACTGGAGGCCGATATTTCCGGAGACACAGCCGTTCCCAAAATCACCGGTAGATTTCTAACAAGAGATGTGAAGGTCTCACACCCTGACATCTCTCAGCCAATCGTCATAACAACTGATATCGATTTTACAGAGAACGCTCTGAACCTCCGAAATTTTCAGGCTGGGGTGGGAGGAAACAGCGTTCGGCTGAACGTGCATCTGGCGGATTTCAACGATCCAACCCTGAACGCCCGAGCGGAGAGCGACTTCAATCTCGAGGAGATTGGGGAGCTCTATCCCCTTCCTCCAGGGATAGTCCTCTCCGGGAAGGTATCGTCTGAAGTCAATGTGAGGGGAAAGATCTCAAAAGCGCAAGAGATGCACATTGATGGTCAGGCAAACGTTGCCAAAACAGTGATTTCCTTGCCACGCGTTGCAAAACCGTGGGAAAACATCCAGGGGAAAATCAAATTCAGTCAAAACTCGGTGGATGATTTGAACATGAGTTTGTCCTGGGGTCAATCGGACCTTAGTCTATCCGGAAAAGTGACGGATCTTCGCACCCTGCTCGTGGGTTCAGGAAAGAGGCCGCGGGCCTCCCTTTTCCTCACCTCAAACCTCCTGGATCTCGATGAGATACTCCCCCCTCCTGTAAAGAGCGAAGTGCGGGATGGTGAAAAGACCGGTCAGCCCCCTCTTGTTCCCCTTCCCGACATAGGAGCGGAGCTATATTTTCAGGGGAAATCCGTGCGCTGGAAAACCATGGACATGACCGGGGTGAGCCTGAAACTGAAACTGAAGGAGCGGCTGGCCACCCTGGAGGAATTGAAAGCGGATGTACATGGGGGGACCCTGAACCTCAATGGACATATTGATCTCACCAATGCGGAGACTCCAGTATTTTTAGTCAAGACAAGGATCGATAACGTCGAAGCCAACACTTTTGTGTCCCGATTCTCTTCCTTCGGCCGACACCTTTTCGGGAAGTTAACGACGGGCATCACGTTCGAGGGGAAAGGCGGAGATATTGAGACCGTCAAACGTTCCCTGACCGGTTCCGGCGGAATAGCCATCAGTGAGGGCACACTGAAGAACTGGACTGTGCTCCAAAGCCTGTCCAGGTGGGCGCAGCTGCAGGGTCTCGAAGAGATGCGTTTCAAAAACTGGCAGGGGAGCTTTTTTATTCTGAATCAGAGGGTAAAAACAGAGGATTTGAAAATACACGGTGAAAATGCTGACTGGAGCGTTTCCGGATCCACTGGTTTCGATGGTTCGCTGGATTACACGGTGGATGCACTCCTTTCACCCTCATTATCTCAGAAGGTGAGCACGGGCTCACTTGGAAATCTTGTAAGTCTTTTGAAAGATGAGCAGGGTAGGGTGAACCTCATGTTCCGCGTGAGCGGGAAGCCGTCAAAACCTAAGTTTGAGTGGGACACCGAAAGCGCACAGGAGAAGGCGAAACAGCGCTTGGCCTCGGAGGCGGAGAAACTGAAACAGGAGGTCGAGGGTAAAATTCAGGAGGAAAAAACCAAGCTGGAGGAGGAGGCCAAAAAAAAGGCCGACGAGCTGAAGAGAAAAGCCGAAGAGGAGAGAAAGAAGAAGGAGGAGGAGCTTAAAAAGAAGGCTCAGGAAACGCTGAAGAAACTCTTAAAACCGGGGCCGTGAACGCTTGCCGTGACGCAAGCCTGTTGTCTTTTCCCCGGAAGGTGTGATGCTGATAAAAAAAGAGCATTACACAAGGCCACCGCCCTCATTCGGAGGTGAAAATCATGTGTCGGTTTTATGCAAACGTGCTGAGTTGTTTGTTGATCCTATCGCCTCTATTCTGCCTGGATATGAGTTGTTCTGCAGAGGATGATCCCGTCGTTGCCGACCGGCCAGGGTTCAGCAGCAGCACGTCCATTGTAGGACCCGGCCAGGTGCAAATCGAAATGGGATACGACAGGACCCGGGCTGCATCGGGAGATGAAACGGTCGCTCAGACCTTTCCCCTCGTCAATGTTCGAAAGGGCGTTGCCCCGGCCGTGGAGTTCAACCTCTTCTGGCGCGGCTGGAGCCGGTTCTCAGTCAACGATCAATCGTCAACCGCAGAGAACGACGTCGCGGTTGGGGTGAAATATGCGATGCATGCCGCGACCGCCCATCATGTGAGCTTCCTCGGAGCCGTCAACCTGCCCACAGGTGACGCCTCAGTCACATCTGACCATGTCGATCCTACAGTAGGCGTCATCTGGGATTACGCAATGACACCGTCGCTGGGAGCATTCGGCACAATATTGGGAACGACTACACAACCGGAATCCTCCCGAATATACACCGTCCAGCCCGCCGTCGGGGCGAGCGTATCGCTGAGCTCCGGGCTGTCCGCATTTGTTGAATATTTCTCGATGCTTCCCAGTGAAAAGGCGGCCTCACAGCATTCACTCGATGCGGGATTCACCTATCTGATGACAGATGACATCCAACTGGACGGAAGCGCCGGAATCGGTCTGGACCGCGACGCCCCGGATTTTGTGGGCTTGGGTCTGGTATACAGACTCAATTTTTAAAGGCAAGTCTCCTGCCTGTGAGAGCGTGGCAGGATAATCTTGCCTCCATACGGCGCTGTGAAGGCATTGATGCGGGCACCTTACCATTTTCGAAAATTGATCGCGGAGGTTCAGGTATATACGAACAAGAGAGACATGTCCCGGGGTGTGAAGACGCAGCAAAGGAAGTGTTCATACGATTATCGTTTTATTAAAGGCTGAAGGTTAGGAAGTACTTGCACGTACATGAAGTTCCTTTAAGTGAATTCCAGGGCGGGAGGGTGAGTGTCCTGACGAACCGGGGAAAGGGCGGTTTTGGGGACCGTATTCTGAACAGGACTTGAGATGCGATCTTCTTTCCTATGAGACACGTCGTTCATGGTTATCGTGCTATTCTCTTTGATTGCAAGTTTAGGGCTGTTGTACCTGGGCGCAGGGGGATTGGTTCGGGGCAACGCCGGCCTAGCCCGTCGTTTAGGGTTCACCTCAAGGGAGAATGTATTCACGCCATGAGATGTTAGGTTTAAAAAGAGAAGAGTATGCCCTTACTGTGGCAGGGAAATTGAGACCTGAGAGAAATTATGCATCTCAGCATATTTTATTGCATGGTTTTGAGACGATTCATAAACAGAGACTCACTCTTGACACCGCTTTCGTATCTTCGTATATTCTACTATTGATAATTTGGTATTAGGAATGAGTGGTTGTTAAACTTGGTTGTAGTACTATGTTACGGTTTAAATCGATTCTTCGTCGAAGAAGTCCCGTGAACCCTAAATTTCTCTTTCATCATAATAAAGCAAGTAATTCAAAAGTCAGCACAATAGGACATTTTTGAAGTTATACCACACGAAATAACTCAGAGTATAGTACCCATTTTTAACTCTTTAAGTAGTGTAATAATGACTCCTGACATCATTCTTGTATTATTGGTTCTCACAGTTACCATTGTGCTCTTCATTTTTGAAGCGTTTCGAGTCGATGTTATCGCCATCCTGGTCATGCTGAGTCTCGCCTGGCTGAATTTGGTCACACCGGCCCAGGCGTTTTCGGGACTGGCGAGCAATGCGGTCATTTCAATCATCGCCGTGATGATCCTGGGTCATGGCGTTGACCGGTCCGGCGTCATGAGCCGAGTAACCCGGCCCATCATGCGCATTGCCGGTTCGAGCGAAAGGCGATTGATCGGATTCGTTTCCGCCGTCGTTGGCTGCCTCTCCGCATTTATGCAGAACATAGGGGCGGCCGCTCTCTTTCTGCCGGCGTTATTACGGATTTCAAAGAATGTCAAAATTCCCGCATCACGACTTCTCATGCCGATGGGATTTGCGACCATACTGGGAGGTACCCTCAGCATGGTCGGCTCAGGGCCGTTAATTATTCTGAACGACCTTCTCCGACAAGGGGGGCAAAAGGCTTTCGGTCTTTTTAGTGTCACGCCTATCGGGCTGACATTGTTGGGCGCGGGTATCGTGTATTTTCTGCTCTTCGGCAAAGCTGTCCTGCCCGCACGAGTGAAGGACGAAGCGGTTGTGAGTCCACAGCAGCTGTTGATCGAGACGTGGCAGTTGCCCTCCACCATATACCAGTGTGTCATCCCACCGGACAGTCCACTCATTGGCAAGACCCGAGAGGAGACCAACCTGTGGACGAAATATACCATTAACCTCCTTGCCCTGAGTGAGGGTGGTGATGTTCAGTATGCGCCGTGGCGATACACGCGTTTTGTTGCCGGGCAGGAGCTGGCATTACTCGGGGCCAAGCGTGATGTCGAGCGTTTTGAAAGTGAGTACGGATTGCAGACGAGAGAAAAGAAAGAACGGTTCGAGGATCTGCAGAGTGCCGGTCAGGCAGGTTTTGCCGAGGTGATCATTCCACCGCGTGCTCCTGTCTCAGGCAAGACTTTGCGTCAGATAGCAATGCGTAAAACGTACGGTGTCGAGCCGATCATGCTGTTGAGCGGCGACAGAGAGGTGCGAGGTGATTTTTCCGATCAGATATTACAGCCCGGAGACGCCATTATTGTGCATGGCCTGTGGGAAAACATGAAAGCCCTGGGAGATAATCGAAATTTTGTGCTTGTCACTCCCGTCGAAGCAGAGGTGGGGGGACGAGCCAGACCTCTGGTTGCAATGCTGTGCTTCCTGGGGGCAATTGCACTTGTTTTGTCAGGTGCTCCGCTTTCAGTCGGATTGTTATCAGGCGCCCTGGCGATGATTATCCTTCGGATCGTCCCGATCGATGAGGCCTATAGAGCGGTTGACTGGCGCACCGTCTTTCTTCTGGGCGGTCTCATTCCCCTGGGCATAGCCATAGACAATACCGGCGCCGCGAGTTTTGTTGCCAATGGGATTATGCAGCTCTTGGGGGGAAGCCACCCTGTTCTCGTTCTCTTGGCCATCGCGGCGCTTTCCACGCTGTTTTCACTTTTTATGTCGAATGTAGCCGCAACCGTGCTCCTGGTACCGCTTGTCGTGATTATTGGAAACGTCTCAGGAATCAATCCCCGTGGATTGGGCATGCTCGTCGCCGTCTGCGCCTCCAACTCTTTTGTTCTGCCGACACATCAGGTCAATGCTCTTCTCATGTCGCCGGGCGGATACCACAACGTCGATTACCTGAAAGCCGGAGGGATCATGACGATTCTTTTCATGGTGATCGCCGTCGGACTTATATATGTATTCTATGTCTAAGCAGGAGCGATATTCAAGTCTATTCAAGTGAAAGGGGGAGCGTGTCATGTTACTTCAGCATTTTTTTGTACCCAAGATTGCCCATAGCTCATATCTGCTTGCCGGTGCCCAGACGTGTGCCATCATTGATCCGCGGCGTGATATCGACGTCTACGTCGATGCGGCCAAATCCCTGGATATGAAGATTACGCATATTCTCGAGACCCATCTCCATGCCGATTTTATCTCCGGCCATCTTGACCTCGCCGAAAAGACGGGAGCCACCATTTGCGCTCCGAAATCGGCGGACTGTCGTTTCGAACACGTTGACCTGGCAGAAGGTGACACATTCGAGATTGAAGATATGGCGCTTCGTGTTTTTGAGACACCCGGACATACCCCTGAACATATCTCGTATGTGGTTACCGATACGTCTCGAGGAGAGGAACCTGTCGGTGTCTTCTGCGGTGACACCCTTTTTGTCGGGGATGTAGGCCGACCAGATCTCTTTCCGGGGAAGGCGAAGGAACTGGCCTCGAGTCTCTAAGAGAGTCTCCATGAGAAACTTCTCACACTCCCGGATTTTTGTGAAGTCTACCCGGCCCACGGTGCCGGCTCGCTCTGCGGGAGGGCCATGGGCGCCAAATGGAGAAGCACCATCGGTTATGAGAAAAAGTATAACGCCGCATTGCAGATAAAAGACAGGCACAAGTTTATTGAGTCTTTGACGACGAATATGCCCCCGGCTCCCGACCATTTCAACCGCTGCAGCGCCATCAACGGGAAGGGTCCCACTTTGGTTCGCACCCTGCCGAAATGCGAAGCCCTGGACCCCGCGGATTTCAAGAAAAAAGCGAAGGATAAGAATCTGCGCGTGCTGGACATCCGCGATTATGACGCCTTCGGCGGTCAACATGTTGAGGGCTCGTACCATATCGACTTCGGCGGCAACTTTGCCACATTCGCCGGCTGGGTGCTGCCCCAGGATGTCGACCTTCTTCTGGTTGCCCATAACGAACAACAGGCCGAAGATGCCGTTGTGTGGTTGCGACGTGTCGGCATCGACAGGGTCGTCGGCTACCATGACGGCAGCATGTATCAGTGGTCGAAAGAGGGATCTCACTCGACCCACATTGAACAGGTTTCTGTAGAGGAACTTCACGAGATGGTCGGAGGCGATGAGCCCTTCAGGCTCGTCGACGTCCGAGCACCTGCGGAGTACGAAAGCTCCCACATCGAGCATGCGATAAACATTCCGGCACCGGAGCTGAGGACCCGTCACAAAGAACTCGATCCAGAAATTCCGACAGTTCTCATTTGCAGCACCGGTCACCGCTCGAGCCTGGGATGCAGCATACTCAAGCAGCACGGATTCGGGAAACTTGTCAACACCGCAGGAGGCATGTCGGGATACAGCGCCGCCGGATACGGCGTTAAGTGTACTATCTGTTCCATCCCCCACGGGCCAAATTTCCTGTGGACGAAATCCAGCATGAAAGGCGTCGCATCTCAGCTGTAGCCGGATTCCGCTCATATGAGAAAGGACTTGAAAGGGACGAGCGCGGCCTGAACGTTACTGCTTTTTCAATTGGAGTATCAACCCGGAGAGAAGTTGTATGCCTGGTCAAAAATCGTTCGTGAGAGGATATGGGTTCGGAACCGCCCCTGTTTTTCTGGCGGCCATCAGTACCATTTTGGGCGCAATCCTGTTTTTGAGGTTCGGCTACGCCGTGGCCAATGCGGGCCTCTTCGGTACCATAGCAATCATTTGTATCGGCCACGCCATCACCGTTCCGACGGCCATGGCCATCGCCGAAATTGCGACCGACCTGAAGGTGGGTGGTGGTGGTGAATATTTCATCATCAGCCGTTCCTTTGGTTCTCTCTTGGGAGGAACCATCGGCATCTCGCTCTATTTCTCGCAGGCCATATCCGTGGCCTTTTACATGATCGCCTTTTCCCAGGCGTTTACACCGCTCTTTGGATGGTTTCAGAATGTGACGGGTGTGGTCCCCGATGCACGTATGATCAGCCTGCCGGCGACGTTCATACTCCTCCTTGTCATATTGAAGAAGGGAGCCAATATCGGCGTTACGGCACTGTGGGTTGTTGTCACCGTTCTCGGTGTCTCACTGGTCATGTTTTTCTTGGGCGGTCCCACGTCCGAATCTGCCTCTGAAACGTTCTTGGATACGGTCACACATTCCGACAGTTTCTTCAAAGTTTTTGCCATCATTTTTCCCGCTTTTACCGGGATGACGGCCGGCGTCGGGCTGTCCGGTGATCTGAAGAATCCTCGCCGGTCAATTCCGCTGGGCACCCTTTCGGCCACCATAGCCGGAATGATTGTCTATATTTTCGTGGTTCTCAAACTTGCCTACAGTGCAACCCCCCAGGATCTGGCTGGGGATCAGCTCATCATGAGTAAGATCGCCCTGTGGGGACCGATCATCCCCGTCGGACTGGCCGCCGCAACGTTATCCTCGGCCATCGGGTCCATTCTCATCGCCCCCCGGACGATGCAGGCTCTGGCCGGTGACCGGATATTTCCCACGGGAACCGTGAACCTGTTCCTGAGCCAGGGAAAGGGCGATACCAACGAGCCGGTCCGCGCGACGCTCGTCACCTCAGTCATTGTTTTGGTCTTTGTGACCATGGGCAGCGTCGATTTCGTGGCCCAAATTATTAGCATGTTTTTCATGATCACATACGGAGCCCTCTGTCTCGTCAGCTTCCTTGAACATCTGGCTGGAAATCCGTCGTACCGGCCGACATTCCGGTCCAGGTGGTACGTCTCACTCGTGGGTGCAATAGCCTGTTTTGTCATGATGTTTCAAATGCAGCCGCTCTACGCGCTATTCGCCATAATCGTCATGGTGGTCATCTACGTCACTTTGAAGCGGAGCAAGAAGGAGGAGACGGACCTGGCCGACGTTTTCAAGGGTGTGCTGTTTCAGATGACGCGAAAGCTCCAGGTGATGATTCAGAAGAGACAGGCCCACGTCGTCGGGGTCAGATGGCGCCCCTCTTTTATCGCTATCTCGTCCAGCTCCCTGACCAGATTGGCCCCCTATGATCTTCTGCGGTGGATATCCCATCATTACGGTTTCGGCTGCTTTTTCCATTTCATCAAAGGTTCCCTGAACGAGGAGAACGCCACGGAATCGAAGAAGACGCTGGCGAGATTGATCGAGCAGGGCGTAAGGAGTGAGGCCGGTATCTATGCGGACACCATTATTTCCCCGAGCTTTCGGACGGCCGTGGCGCAGATCATACAGGCCCCGGGTGTCTTCGGGATAGAGAACAACAGCATTCTTTTCGAATTTCGCAAGGGGGAGGAGGGGGCGATCGAGGACATCATCGACGGCGCACAGTTTGCGTCAGCCCTGGGGTACAGTATTTGCGTCCTGCGATCATCGGAGCGACATTTCGGCTATCGGAAGAAGATACATATCTGGCTGACGCCCGGTGACTATCGAAACGTCAATCTCATGATCCTGCTCGCCTACATCCTCATGGGGCATCCCGAATGGAAAGGCTGCGACATTGAGATCTTTGCCGCTTTCAAGAATGAGGAAATGGACAAGGAGGTGGCGAAACTGAATCAGCTCATCGAAAGGGGGCGTATCCCGATCTCACAGCAGAACGTGCAAAAGGTGCCCTTCAAGAAGGGTCTCGATCCTTTCGAGGAGCTCGTCACGGAACATTCCGCCGAGGCGGATCTCGTCATTACCGGTTTTTCCCTCGGCAAGCTCGTAAAAGAGGAGGGCAGATTTTTCAAAAGTTTTGAGAAGATCGAAGATATCCTGTTCGTCAGGGCCGGGCAGAGAATTATCATTACGGATACGTAGTTTTCGGATGGACACCGTTAAAATTGGGAGGGTAACCCTGATAATAGAGGCGGACGCGGCAGCTGTCTGTCTCCGGAAAAAGGAGGGTGCATATGGATTGGCTGAGTATGGGACGATGGTCGCCGTACGCCGTTGGCGTTGGAATTGGCGTTCTGAGCTGGCTGACCTTTGTGCTGTCGGACAAGCCAATCGGATGTTCGACCGCGTATGCTCGAACCAGCGGAATGATCGAGCGGCTGTTTCGCGGGAATTCGGTAGTGGCAAAACCGTATTACGCCAAATTTGCCCCGGTGATAGACTGGGAATGGATGCTTGTCCTGGGCATTTTCATGGGGTCGTTTGTCTCGGCGAAATTGTCCGGGCAGTTTCAAGCCCTGTGGGTGCCGAACAAGTGGGTCTCAACCTTCGGCTATACTCCTGTGGCCCGATTGCTGGTTGCCTTTGTCGGTGGTATTTTTATGGGACTCGGTGCGCGTTGGGCGGGCGGCTGCACCAGCGGGCATGGTATCAGCGGGACACTTCAACTGGCGGTGAGTGGGTGGCTGGCGGCACTCTGTTTTTTCATCGGCGGTATCGCTGTCGCCATGCTCATTTATTAGGGTTCGATACTTTCATGGAGGGATGAATCGATGCTTACGACCGTTCATTCGAAAAAAGGTCTCCAATTGACCATGGGCTTGATCCTGGGCATGCTCTTTGGATTTTTGCTGCAGAAGGGGGGCGTGACGAATTATGATGTTATCATCGGACAGCTCCTTTTGGCGGACTTCACCGTTTTGAAAGTTATGCTCTCCGCCGTGATCACAGGTATGCTTGGCATTCATTTTCTGAGACGTATCGGCCTGGCGCAGCTTCATCCAAAGCCGGGCTCGGTTGGAACGTCCGTTGTCGGCGGTCTTCTCTTCGGCGTCGGATTCGCCGTTCTCGGCTACTGCCCGGGAACAGTTGCGGGGGCCGTCGGACAGGGCTACCTCGACGCGTTGTGTGGCGGGGTAGTGGGCATACTCGTGGGTGCCGGCATTTTCGCCGCGCTCTATCCAAAATTGAACCAACCCATTTTAAGCAGAGGCGATTTCGGGGAACTGACCCTGCCGCAGATGTTGAAGCTCCCTGCAGAGATCGTCGTTGTTCCGGTATCCGTCCTTCTGATCGTCCTGTTGCTCTTCTTGGAAAAGGCCGGTTTGTAATCTCTGTTACTTCAGACGGGTATTCCGGCTGGAGTGACGCAGAGGGGGATACTGACGTCGCGTATGGCAATATCGATTGATACACTTGTGCCCGCATTTCGTTGGCTTCGGACGTACCAGCGGAGCGAGCTGAAAGACGATCTCGTCGCCGGGGTGACCGTCGCCATCATGCTCGTTCCACAGGGAATGGCCTACGCCATGCTGGCCGGATTACCTCCGGTCATCGGCTTGTACGCTTCCACGGTGCCCCTTGTTGTTTATGCCCTCTTCGGTTCCTCCCGTCATCTCGCGGTCGGTCCTGTGGCCATGGTCTCACTGCTGGTCTTCGTATCATGCTCCAGACTGGCCGAGCCAGGATCGGACCACTATATCGCAATCGCCGTATTGCTGTCGCTCATGGTTGGGGCGATTCAGTTCCTGTTGGGAAGCCTCCGATTGGGATTTCTGGAAAATTTCATTTCCCATGCCGTCATCAGCGGCTTTACATCGGCAGCAGCGATCGTCATCTCCTTGAGCCAGTTGAAGCATATTCTCGGTATCCATGTGGCGAGCGGACATTCCGCCTTCAGCCTTCTCTCCGAAACGGTGCAGCGTCTGGGTGACACCAATCCTGTCAGCGTCGGCATCGGCCTCTCAAGCATTGGTCTCCTTTTACTCTTGAAGAGAAAGTATCCTCTTTTTCCGGCTCCGCTTTTGATCGTGATAGGAGGCACACTTTTGGTCTATTTGTGGGGATTGCGAGACGCAGGCGTCCAGACAGTGGGGAAAGTCCCGCAGGGATTCCCTTCATTGAGTCTGCCGGAAATTCGACTCAGTGCGGTCAGACACCTGGTCCCGACGGCTCTGACCATCCTGTTCGTCGGGTATATAGAATCGATTGCCGTGGCGGAGCTTGTGGCTGCCAGGAAAAAGTATACAATCGATCCAGACCAGGAGTTGAAGGGGCTCGGACTGGCGAATATAGTCGGGTCATTCTTCTCCTGTTATCCCGTGACCGGCGGGTTTTCCCGGACAGCCGTCAATTATCAAGCAGGAGCACGAACGGCCCTGGCATCTTTTGTTACCGCCGTCATAGTGCTTCTGACACTCCTTTTTCTCACGCCCCTCTTTTCATTTCTCCCCAATGCAGTTTTAGCCGCCATCATTATCGTCGCCGTATTGGGTCTGATAGATGTAGAAGACGCCAGATATCTTTTCAGGCTCAAGAGGGCCAACGGATGGGCGCTGGTTCTCACGTTCCTTACAACACTGGCCATAGGCGTCGAGCAGGGCATCCTCATCGGGGTCGCCTTTTCTCTCCTTCTCTTTATCTGGAGGAGTTCGCGGCCGCATGTGGCGGAACTCGGGTTCTTAGGGGAGGAAGGAGTGTTTCATGATATTACGCGTTTTCCCGAGGAGAAGACGTATCCTCAGGTGCTCATACTTCGGATAGATGCCTCCCTCTACTTTGCGAACATGAAGTTTCTCGAAGATACGATTCGCAGAAGCATTGAGGACAGACCAGATCTGCGCTGGGTCGTGCTCGATTTTTCCGGCGTGAATGACATGGATGCTGTGGCTGTCAGAACCCTGGAAGAGATGATGGACACATACGGAGAGAGAGGGATCACTTTTACGTATGCCGCCATGAAGGGACCTGTCAGGGATCTTGTCGCCAGGGCGGGTTGGACCGAGAAATACGAAAAAAACTTGATTCACGCCTCGGTTCAACATGTGCTGAGGGGCATAGGCGTGCTCAAAGAAAACGGGTAAGCGCGGCCATGCGATGCTGTGACGTATTAGGGTTAAGGAGTCAAAGATGACACTATTGCACTATATCTCCGTGGGAATCGGGTTTGCCGGTGTGGCCATTATTGTGTGGGGGGTGATATTGATGTTGTTTCGGCTCATACGCCTCGAGTTCACGCGTATACGGAAAAAAAGTATTTTTCAGGAACGGGAGACAATCCGGCATCAGCTCGGTTCCTACCTTCTCCTGGGATTGGAATTCCTCATCGCGGCCGATATCATCAACACCATTACCCATCCGACGCTGAATGAAATGGCGGTTTTAGGAAGTATCGTCGTCATTCGATCGGTCATCAGCTATTTTCTCGACAAGGAGAGGGCAGAATTCGACAGCCGTACTGAAGAGAAAGCTTCAGAGACGAAGGATACGGTTGCGGTGTAAGCCCAAAAATCTACCGGTTGCCACTTTTCACTACAATTTCTTGAAAAAAGGAGTCCGTGGTTGACAGAGCATATCTTCATCGGCTTGGCCAGCATCATTATCCTTGGGGTCGGTGCTCAGTGGTTGGCCTGGCGCCTGCAATTCCCTTCCATTCTCTTTCTACTGGTCTTCGGATTCGCCGCCGGTCCCCTGACGGGATTTATTGATCCGGACAATCTTCTGGGTGATCTTTTGCTGCCCGTCGTTTCGATCTCAGTGGGGATCATCTTATTTGAGGGCGGTCTGAGTTTGAGAGTCCGCGAGCTCCGAGAGATCGGACATATCGTCCGCAATTTTATTACAATAGGCGTCTGCTGTACGTGGGTGATCGGTGCTGTATCGGCACACGTTCTTTTGGGCATCACCCTAAAATTATCAATTCTCCTGGGCGCTATTCTGGTCGTGACCGGTCCGACAGTCATTGGACCGCTGCTGCGGCATATCCGTCCGACAGGACATGTCGGAAATATCTTGAAATGGGAAGGCATATTGATCGATCCGGTGGGGGCCATTCTGGCCGTTCTGGTTTTTCAGATCATTTTCGTGGCAGGCGGTCAAAAGGCCGGTTTTCTCATTTTAGTCGGTCTGCTGAAAACGATCGTGCTCAGCGGAATCGTGGGCGTTATCATGGCCCTGATACTGATTGTTCTCCTTCGGCGGTACTGGATCCCGGATTTCCTTCACCAGACGGTGACGCTGATGCTGGTGATTGCGGCCTTTCTCGTCTCAAATCTCCAGCAGCAGGAATCCGGTCTGCTGACCGTCACAATCATGGGTATCACGCTGGCCAATCAGGGCAAGGTTGCGGTCAAGCATATTGTGGAATTCAAGGAGAACTTGCGCGTCCTGATCATATCGAGTCTCTTCATCCTGCTGGCAGCCCGGATGCACATGAGTGATCTCGAATTTTTTAACGTTCGGAGCGCGCTCTTTTTGGGTGCGTTGATGCTCTTGGCACGACCCCTCTCGGTATTCATGTCGACACTGCGGTCGAGGGTAACGTGGCGGGAACGTCTCTTTCTCGCCTGGATGGCACCCCGCGGCATTGTGGCGGCTGCTGTCTGTTCCGTTTTCGCCCTGCAGTTGTCTATGGAGGGCTTTGCCCAGACTGAATATTTGGTTCCGGTGACGTTTCTGGTTATATTCGGAACCGTTGTCATATATGGGTTGACGGCTCCTCTCGTGGCCCTGTGGATGGGTTTGGCCGAAAAAGATCCCCAGGGGATTCTGATTATCGGTGCCCATACGTGGGCGCGAGCCATGGCGAAGGCGCTTCAGGAGGAAGGCTTCCGGATACTCTTGGTCGATTCAAATCGGGTCAATATTCGAGCTGCCCGGATGATCGGGCTGCCGGCGTATCACGGCAACATCCTGTCCGAATATGCCATGGATGAGATTGAACTGAGCGGCATTGGGCGATCACTGGCCGTGACATCGAACGATGAGGCCAATTCTTTAGCTTCCTGCCATTTGAGAGAAATATTGGCCAGATCCGAAATATATCAGCTTGTACCTCATGGTGGAGAACGCGTGAAAGAGGCGTACGTACCACAACATATGCGAGGCCGCTTCGTCTTCGGTCCGCACGTGAACTATGAAAGGCTGAGTGAACTTTGTACGTCCGGTGCTGTGATTGAAAAAATCGATCTCACAAAGGAGTTTGACTTCGATGCGTTTACGTCGCTGTATGGTGATTCGGCGGTACCACTGTTTGTGGTGAAAGAGGGGAAAAAACTCGATATTGTTACGATTGATGCCGGTCCATCCCCTCAGCCGGGTCAGTCGATTATTGCTTTCATCGATTCCAGGCAGACACGCAGGGCCGAGGCGTAAAATCGATTGGTTCCAGGTGCTGTGGAATCGGAAAAGAGATTCATGAAAAAGAAGCGGGGGAGTTGCACATGTGGAAAACGATAACAGCTGTTGCAGCATTGGTTTTTGTTCTAGTATGTGACCTTGCATTGGGCCAAAACGTTTCGGTTACCGATTACGAGGTGGCGGTGAGTACGGCCAAGGATTTGCGTTTCGACGTCAACTATGCCTTTGATCGCCAGGGCGATTCGACGAGAGTGGATCAGGGGTTCGGGGGAGTCGCGTTCAAAAAGTTTTACAGCTCGTTGCCCTTCGCCTGGAACGTCGATGTGACAGGGAGCAGTAGCAAGAGCAGGGGCGATTTTACATCCATACTCGATTTTGTCGGTCGTTTCAACAGATACGTGGATGAACAGAAGGATGTTTTTGGGTTTGGCCGACTGGCAGTGAATTACATCACCGAGGCCGACATTCTCGGTCGGGATGAACCGAGAATTGATGTGACGATCGGGGGAGGGTACGGCAGGTTCGTCAATGCCTCACCGTTGGCCAAGGCCGTTCGGATTGAAGATTTTCTTATCAAGGAGGGCATTCTGAAGGATCACTTGCCCAAAGAAATTATTTTGGAGCTGGCCACCCTGATTCGGAAGGAGGGAGAGTACAGTGACCGCTACGGTGCGGTGTACGAAGCCAAGTGGTACAACGATATGGAAAAAATCATGGGAAAAAGCGGTCTCCTGAGAAAAGAAGGCCTCGGGGCTCTTGGGGCCGTTCGCATCGGGGAAGTGCTCTACCGCGAAAAGGTGCAGGACCGCTACTACGGCTATGACATCACGGCCGGTGCAGGCGCCACGCTTTCGACTCCGGATACGACGATGGAGAGGGGAAAAGCTCTCATGAGTCTCGGATTTCGCTGGTCCCGTCCGGTCGCCTGGAGGAGTCAGTTGGATCAGCAGTTTATACTGAACACGCCTTTCGATGTTGATATGTTTAACATCATCACCATTACCCAAACGAGCCGTCTGGTCTACGAGTTGAGCAACCGCATCGATTTTTCTGTGTCTCATATTCTCTTCTTCAAGAAATTGGCGGACGTTTCCAACGGAGAAGATGAAACTTTTGTTGATAACTCGGTCAGATTGGCGTTTCTTTTCTATCTTGAGAACTATATTAATTTGACCGTAAACCTTGGTTTTGATAAATACGAGGGTCAGGATATGGTGACGACCTTTAACACAGGTCTTAGGTTCGATATCTGGTGAAGTATTTGGATTAAAAGTGAGACATGTGTTATCACCGTAATATTTTGGTGATGCCTTATGGAGTATAAAGATTATTATAAAATATTGGGTGTGGAAAAAACGGCCACAAAGGAAGAGATGAAAAAGGCATACCGAACACTTGCCATGAAGTACCACCCTGACAAAAATCCCGAGGACAGGGAGGCGGAGCGGAAGTTCAAGGAGATCAATGAAGCCCATGCCGTGCTCAGCGATCCTGAGAAACGAAAAAAGTACGACCAGTTTGGCAAGGACTGGGAGATGTACGAGAAGGCGGTGGCGCAGCAGGGAGACTTTGATTTTTCAAAATATGCAGGTGGCAAGGGCCGACGGGTCTATTGGAAGACGGGAGACTTCAAGGACGTCTTCGGTGACGTCGGCACCGATGATTTCTTCGAGATGCTCTTTGGGGAGCGATTTCAAGCCCGGCCCGGCGGAAGAGCAAGGGAATTTAAAGGGCCGGACATTACGGCCGAGGCGACGATCACCCTTGAAGAGGCGTATCATGGGACGAATCGGTTGGTTGAACTGGGCGGCCAAAAAATCAAGATCAATATCAAACCCGGGATTCGTGACCGGCAAATTTTGAGAATCTCCGGCAAGGGTGGTCCCGGCGTGAGCGGGAGCAAAGCCGGTGATTTTTTGCTCAGGGTACGGATTGCGGAGCATGCTGAGTATCGTCGAGAAGGATACGACTTGTACAAAGATATTCCGGTCGATCTCTATACAGCCATACTCGGCGGGAAAGTCAATGTTACTACCATGAAGGGAACGGTCAAGGTCGATATACCGAAGGAGACCGACAACGGGAAAGTTCTCAAACTGAAAAAACTCGGTGTGCCCGTCTATGGCAAAAAGAATGCGTTCGGCGATTTGTACGTCAAAATATCCCTTCGAATCCCAAAGAATCTGAGTGAAAAAGAGATTGACTTATTCAAACGGTTGAGCGATATTCGAACGTCATAATGAGGATGATTCCCATGTTGACCTTATATGATCCCTTGGAACTTCGGGAAATTCGAACTCTTCTTGAGGAAGCCCTGATGAACCAGTGTGAATTCTATGCCAGTGAGCTGATGAGGGTTCTGGAATACGAGGATCAGACACTGTTTGAAGCTGCTGTGTCATCTGCCATTCGAGCCTGTTCGACGCTACGCATTCCCATACGGCATCACATCAGGACAGTCTTTCGCTGCACCGATAAGGATGTTCGGAGAGATTATATCATATCGCGCTTCGCCTGCCACTTGATCGTCATGAGCGCCGACCCGAGTTATCCAGCCGTCGCCGAGGCACAGCTGTATTTTACCCTCAGGCAACGATGAAAACAGGTATGATGGATACAGTTCCTGATGTCACTGCCACCAGTATGTTCAATTCGGAAGGGAGCAACAGAGACAAGGGAGACGAACGGGCAACAGTGGTTCTGACATCTCACCGACATCGTTCAGAAAGGATATATGATGACCGAGACTAGTGACAAGCAACACCGCTTTCAACTGCAAGCCATTGCCCGTCGGGTGATGCGTGAGAGAGGACTTCTTCCAGAATACTCCTCTCAAGTGCTCACCGAGCTTGAGAAAATTCACGGGCCAGCGAAACAGACCGCTGAATCGAGGCGGGATCTCAGGAACCTTCTCTGGTGTTCCATCGATAATGATGATTCGGAGGATCTGGATCAGCTTACCGTTGCCCAGGCCATGCCGGGCGGGGTCGCGAAGATCCTCGTCGCCGTAGCTGACGTTGACGCTGTGGTCAAGAAAGCGTCGGCGATTGACGACCACGCCAGGCAGAATACCACGTCGGTGTATACCGTTGCCGAGACGTTCTCCATGCTGCCCGAGAAACTCTCCACGGACATTACGTCGCTGAACCATGAAACGGATCGTCTGGCCATCGTCATTGAGATGGTTATCGGCAACGATGGATCGCTTATGAGTTCGGACCTCTATCCGGCGGCAGTGCGTAACCGGGCGAAGCTCGCTTACAACAGCGTGGCCGACTGGCTGGACGGCAACGGACCGATGCTGCCGCAGATCGATGCGGTCAGCGGTCTTGAGGAAAGCCTTCAACTCCAGGACCGCGTGGCCCGGAAACTGAAAACGTTGCGGCACCAACATGGTGCCCTTGATCTGGAAACAATAGAGGCGCGGCCGGTTTTCTCCGGGGATACGCTCGAGGACCTGGCGGCCGAAAAAAAGAACAGGGCCAGGGACATCATTGAAGATTTCATGATCGCCGCCAACGGTGTCACTGCACGGTATCTTGAGTCAAAAAAGTATCCGGCACTGCAGCGCGTCGTCCGCACGCCAAAACGCTGGGAGCGGATCGTCGAACTCGCCGCGGAGCATGATGTAAAGCTTCCTCAGGTACCCGACGCACAGGCCCTGGAGCGGTTTCTGCTTAAAGCCAGAGCCGCCGATCCGCTCAGGTTCCCCGATCTCTCTCTCAGTGTCATCAAGCTCATGGGGCCGGGGGAATACGCCGTGGGACTTTCGGACGGCAGTGTCGCCGGGCACTTCGGTCTCGCGGTCAAGGACTATGCTCACTCCACTGCTCCAAACCGTCGATACCCTGATCTGATTACCCAGCGACTGCTTAAAGCGGCCCTGGCGAGTCATTCACCGCCTTACAGGACCGATGAACTGGAATCTCTCGCGAAGCACTGTACAAAGCAGGAAGACGCTGCGAAAAAAGTCGAGCGGCAGGTTGAAAAATCGGGAGCAGCACTGCTGCTGGAATCGAGAATCGGCGAACAGTTCGAGGCCATCGTCACCGGCGCGGCTGCCAAAGGCACGTGGGTCCGTCTTCTGCAACCGCCCATCGAAGGAAAACTGGAGATTGGTTTTGAAGGTGTGGATGTCGGCCAGCGTTTACGCGTCCAACTGATCCGCACGGACGTGGAGCGCGGGTTTATCGATTTTCAGAGAGTGTCATAAAGGGGGAGGTTTTTTACATGGAGAACCAATACCACTTCTGTCGATGGGTAAACGGAGTTCTGTATCAGATTGAACACACACACCCAAGTCCGTGAGTGATTACTTAAACGCTCGTTGAAATCGTTGTTTAAAAAAGGAGGAATGTCCATGATGCCACGGTACGTGAGACGTTGGATTGTTGTGGGGGCACTTTTTGGGACATTGATGGTCTTGGCACCATGTTTGGTTCTGGAGATCTGGTCCTATGATGAACAAGAAGGGCAGTCAAGCCAGAATTCCGCGCAGCATGAGGATACGAAGGAGGTGCTGCGCCGGTTTTGCGCCGTCTTCGATGAGGTCGCAGATGAGGCCAGCCCGGTCGTCGTTTCGATCTTCGCCGAGCAGATCGTGAAAGTGCCGACCTTTGGATTGCCGGGTGATCCCTTCCGCGATTTCTTCGGCCCTGACTTCTTCAAGCACTTTTTTGGACAGCAGCCTGAGGAGCGGGAGAGGCGTCAGAGAAGTCTGGGCTCCGGGGTCATTGTTTCAAATGACGGGTATATCCTCACGAACAACCATGTCGTGGAAGGTGCCGACAAGCTAACCGTCATGCTGACGAGCGGAAAAAAGTATGAGGCCAGGATTGTGGGCACTGATCCTCAGACCGACGTGGGCGTGATCAAGATTGAAGCACAGGATCTGCCCGCGGCGAAGCTGGGCGATTCGGACAAGGTGCGTGTGGGGGAGTGGGTCCTGGCCATCGGGAATCCCTTCGGATTGGCCAACACGGTTACGGCCGGTATCATCAGTGCCAAGGGGAGAGCCAACGTTGGATTGGCCGCGTATGAGGATTTTCTCCAGACCGACGCGGCCATCAATCCGGGAAACTCCGGAGGCGCTTTGATCAACATGGACGGTGAACTGGTGGGAATCAACACCGCCATCTTCAGCCGGAGCGGCGGGTATCAGGGGATCGGCTTTGCTGTGCCGATCAATATGGCCAGAAGGGTCATGGAGGAGCTTCGGGATTCGGGCAAGGTTACCCGGGGGTATTTGGCCCTGTTACCTCAGGATATCGATGAGAAGCTGGCCAAGGCGATGAATCTGAAGAGCACGGAAGGGTCCTTGGTGGGAAATGTGACCCCCGGCGGCCCGGCCGACAAGGCGGGTATAAAAAGGGGGGACGTCATCATAGAGGTCGATGGCAGCAAGATCAAGGACAGCACGCAGTTGCGAAACGTCGTCGCGGCGGTGAAACCGGGCACACAAGTACATATCACACTCCTCCGGGATGGAAAAGAGATGAAGGTGAGCGCTGAATTGGCCGAGCGTCCGACGGAGGTTGGGGCAAAGGCTCCGGAAAGAAGGGAAGAGAAAGCTGAGACAAAATTAGGCTTGAGCGTTCAGGATCTGACACCGGATATTGAAGAACAGTTGGGTTATAAAGGTGAGAAAGGCGCGGTCGTGACATCCGTGATTCCGGGAAGCCAGGCTGATGAGGCGGGGATTGCGTTGGGTGACCTGATCAAGGAGGTCAATCGGAAAGAGGTGACATCGGCCAGCGAATTTTCAAAAAGTATCTCCCTGGCCAAAGGCGGCGATACGCTCCTTTTTCTCCTGCGCAGGGGGGAGAATACGTTCTTTGTCGCGGTGGAATTTCCAATGATACGTTAGTTTGTGAAAATTTTTTCTCTTTTATGAAGCGGTGTCCTGAACTGTCATTATTACAAAAAGGTGGTGATTCGATATGGCATCCGTTCGATGGGATCCGCGGAGGGAAATGGATCGAGTGTTTGACCGTTCCGCAACAAAGGATACCACGACCGTCAGAGGCGAGTCCAAGCAGGAAGAGGTTAAAATGAAATACCATGAGAGCTCCTCAGGGCCACGCTTCTTACTTTTGTGAAAGGAGAGAAGGATGAGAACATCATGGCGTATTGGGAGGATCTTTGGGATTGAGATCTTTATTGATTCCAGTTGGCTCATCATCTTCGCTCTTATTACGTGGTCGTTGTCCAGTTTTTACTTTCCTCACTATCATCCTGGCTGGTCTGTTCGAATGTACTGGCTGATAGGAGTAACAACAAGCATCATATTTTTTATGTCTGTATTAATTCATGAGCTGGCTCATTCGCTGGTTGCCAAGAAGCAGGGGGAAGAAGTACGAAATATTACGCTCTTCATATTCGGTGGCGCAGCCCAGATTGCCGACGAGCCGGATCGACCGTCAAAGGAATTTCGTATGGCCATAGTTGGTCCTCTAACGAGCATAGCACTTGCAGTAGTTTTTGGAATTATCTGGTTGATCGCTCGAGAGATCAACCAACCGTTGGCTGCTTTGACGCGTTATGTTGCCTTTATCAACGTCATGCTGGCCCTTTTTAATTTGCTTCCCGGATTCCCCTTGGATGGCGGGCGCGTTCTGCGCTCCATCGTCTGGGGAGCAACAGGAAACTTTCGAAGAGCCACCCGAATTGCCACCTGGGCAGGACAGGTATTGGCTTTTATTTTCATTGTGTGGGGTATTATTCAGGTTTTTGCAGGTTCGTTCATTGGTGGTTTATGGATAGCCTTCATAGGCTGGTTTTTGCACAGTGCGGCTTCGAGAAGCTACCATCAGGTTTTTCTGAGAGAAATGCTGCGAGGCGTAAGAGCAAAAGATCTGATGACAACAGATTTTAAAACTGTGACGGGAAATATGAGTGTTCAGAAGCTCATTGATGAATATGTGCTGCATCACGCGGGCCATGCATTTCTTGTCGCGGAGAACGGACACATCGAGGGCATTGTGTGTTTGGAAGACATCAAAGTTGTTCCTCAGGAAAAGAGAGCGACAACTCTGGTCAGAGAAGTGATGACTCGGAAAGAAGAGTTGGCGACCGCGGCTCCCGAGGAGGATGGAAATGTCATTTTGAGCCGCCTCGGTTCAAGAGATGTGGGTCAGCTTCCGGTTATCGAGCGCGGTCAGGTGATCGGCATTTTGTGTCGCAGCGATATTCTTCGAAATTTGCAATTGCGCACTGAATTGGGCATTTAGGATATTGAACGCAAAACACATTACTACCACGAGTAGGGTGCATACAGAAAAATATCACAGAGGTTTATAAAATGATAGTATATGTATTGCTCGTTGTTGGATTTGTTTTTCTCATAAAAGGCGCCGATTTTCTCGTCGTAGGTGCCTCTTCTATCGCCAGGCGGTTCAACGTTTCTGATCTGGTCGTCGGACTGACAGTTGTAGCCTTTGGCACATCGACGCCCGAGCTGTTTGTGAATATAATTGCTAGCATTAACGGAAATACCGGCATTGCGGTTGGTAATGTCCTGGGAAGTAATAGTGCCAATATTTTTCTTATTTTGGGTATATCCTCAATAATATATCCATTGAGTGTGGGCAAGGGAACGGTCTGGAAAGAGATCCCTCTCAGTCTCCTGGCAGCCCTAATGTTAGGTGTTTTGGCCAATGATGTGTTGATAGACGGAAACGTTTATTCTGCTTTAACCAGAATAGATGGGCTCGTGTTCATTGCCTTTTTTGTCATATTTCTCTACTATTCATTCAGTATTGCCAAGAGAATTGAAGGAACGGAAGACCACGTTCCTACGAAGCAGTACAGGCTCGTTACGTCTTTTTTATTGGTCATATTGGGGCTTATCGGGCTGAGCCTTGGAGGCAAGTGGATTGTCGATGGGGCAGTGCGTATCGCTTCGGCTTTGGGTGTAAGTCAATCGATGATCGGCTTGACCATTGTTGCCGTAGGAACGTCTCTGCCAGAATTGGCGACCTCAGCGGTGGCCGCATCCAAGAAAAACGTTGAGATTGCCGTGGGCAACGTCGTTGGGTCGAACATCTTCAATATCTTTTTTGTACTTGGAATCAGCTCAATCATCAATCCGATTCCTTTTCAACCCAAAAGTAATATAGATATTGGGGTGGTTTTGCTGGCAAGCGTCCTGTTGTTTGTCAATATGTTCACCGGCGGAAAACGTGTATTGGATAGATGGGAAGGAATTGTTTTTCTTGTTCTCTATGTCGTTTACATTGGATTTCTCATCTTTCAGGGTTAATGTATTCTAACACTCTGGAGATTTTTATTCGAAATTATGAAGGAACATAAAGGAGAGCACAATGACAATCTTAATCTTCGTTGTCGGCTTCACTCTTCTAATTTCAGCCTCCTGCTCCCTGTTCGAAGCTGTCTTGTATTCCACCAGGATAGGAAAGCTTGAGGCCGATAGAAAAAAACCAGAGAAAAAAGCCCTGGCGTCCGCTTTTCTGAAAATGAAGCGGGAAATTGCCATACCTATTGCCGCCATACTCATCTTAAATACCTTCGCCAACACTGCAGGTGCAACACTTGCGGGTATGTATGCGGCCAAGGAGTTGGGTTCCCATATGGTGCCATTCTTTTCGATAGTGTTCACATTAGGGATTTTATTTCTTTCGGAAATCCTGCCCAAGACTGCCGGGGCAGTGTACTGGAGAAGACTGTGGTTCCTTATCGTATGGCCTCTTATAATCATAAAATATATACTCTATCCGGCCATATATATAGCACAGTCCTTTTCGAGGCTCATCACGAGGGGCAGTACCGTATCAAGGATAACCGAGGAAGAGATTTTGGCCGTCGTTCGCCTGGGGGCCAAAGAGGGTGAGATTTCGAAACAAGAGAGTCTCATGATCAACAACATCATTGAACTGGAAAATATACATGCTCGTGATATCATGACACCAAGAACGGTGGTCTTTTCACTGGAATCCAATCTCACCCTGCCAGAGGCTCTTGAGCTGGCCGATGCACAGGGCTTTACTCGTATACCCGTTTACGAAAAAGAGAAAGAAAATATAATAGGATATGTGATGACGCACGATCTCAGCTCTGCAAAAAACATGACACAGCCTCCTCGGAGGCTTTCAGCAATTGCACGCCCTATTTCGTTTGTACCAGAGAATTGCGATTGTTTGCAATTACTCACTGACTTTTTAAAACACAGAAAGCACATTTCAGTCGTTTCAGACGAGTTCGGCGGTGTAGCCGGATTAGTAACTCTGGAGGATATCATTGAAACCCTATTAGGTAAAGAGATCATTGATGAAACCGATCAAATCGTTGATCTTCAAAAAAGCGCTCGAAAGAAGGGATCGAGCAAGAAGGAAAGGTAGGATTTGTTTGGATCGTTTATCATGGATATTCTGGTTGACCGTAAGTTGAAAATGATGTACCTTTGGTTTTGAAGTCTGCAGAGATACAGCGCCTGGAAAGTAGAAGAGTTATACCAACGGAGAACAAAAATCGTTAGGCTCATCGCAATGGTTGTTAAGTCATATTCATAGGAGGTAGTACTCATGGGTTTCAAGAATGTACTCCATACCATTTGGGTTTGGTTTCTATCGTCAGGACTCAAAATAATTTTAATTGCATTTGTTACGTTAATAATTATTAAAGTGGTGTCCCTTTTCACATCTCGATTAACAGAATTGTTTAGTAAGAGGAGGGTAGATGAGGAATCAAAGAAACGGGCTGCCACATTGAGTTCTGTTATTAAGAACTTGTTGATTGTTGTGATCCTGGTCATTGCCCTTATCACTGTATTGGGAGAAATCGGAATAGAAATAGGCCCTATTTTAGCTGCAGCCGGAATTGTAGGGTTGGCGGTCGGATTTGGAGCACAGAGCTTGGTGAAAGATGTCATTAATGGATTCTTTATCTTGCTGGAAGATCAAATCAGAGAAGGAGATATTGTTCAAATTGCTGGAAAAGGCGGTCTTGTTGAGAGAGTAACACTGAAAATGACTGTTCTTCGCGATCTGGCAGGTACGGTTCATTTTATTCCGAATGGTCATATAGATGTGGTCTCGAATATGACAAAAGGATATTCTCGGTATATATTTGATGTCGGAGTCGCTTACCGGGAGAATGTCGATGAAGTGATCGACGTTATGAAAGAAGTTGATGAAGATCTTCGGAACGATCCTGATTATAAGGATGACATATTAGAACCGATTGAGATATTAGGTCTGGATAAGTTTGATAATTCTGCAGTGATTATTAGAGCTCGTACAATGACAAAGCCGAGTAAACAATGGCGTGTCGGCCGCGAGTTCAATCGCCGTCTCAAGAGGGTATTTGATGAGCGAAATATTGAAATACCGTTCCCGCACGTGACCCTTTACATGGGAAAGGACAAACAGGACACAGCGGCACCGTTGCACATACTCATGGAAGAAAGGGAAAAAGCGGCTCCGAATGTGTCAAAATAAAAAGAAAGATTACCGGGGAGGTGAATAAGAATGCCAAGGTTTTTTAAGAGAGTGTCGAAGAAGGTCGGCCTTTCTCCCGGAACGCTCGTATACACCGGCAAGGAACGGGTTGAGAAAGTCGGGATAAGCATCATTGATTATGATCAATCCCAATTTGAGGAAAAAGAAGCCAAGAGTGTTGAGGAATGTTTTCCTTTCAAGGAAAAACCAACTGTGACCTGGATCAACGTTGACGGTATTCACGAGCCGGAGATTGTGGAGAAGATAGGGAAATATTTTGAGGTACATCCTCTTGTTTTGGAGGACATTGTGCATACGGATCAACGTCCGAAGATTGAGGATTTTGACAAGTACATCTTCGTTGTTCTGAAGATGCTGTTGTATGACGAAGAGAAGAGTGAGGTAAAATCTGAGCAGATCAGTTTGATTCTTGGTCCAAATTTTGTCATTTCTTTTCAAGAGACAAAGAAGGATGTTTTCGATGCGGTCAGAGATCGAATTCGGAATGCAAAGGGTCGCATCAGAAAGATGGGAGCCGACTACCTTACTTACGCATTAGTGGATGCCGTTGTTGATCACTACTTTGTCATTTTAGAAAAGTTTGGTGAAAGAATAGAAAGTTTGGAAGAAGAACTTGTCACCGATCCAAAACAGGAAACCTTGCAGGAGATACATGTTTTAAAGCGAGAGATGATATTCTTGCGCAAATCGGTCTGGCCGCTTAGAGAAGTTATTAGTAATTTAACACGTGGTGAATCGGCTCTGATACAGGATGCAACCGGCATCTTTTTGAGAGATGTCTATGACCACACAATTCAGGTCATCGATACCGTAGAGACATTCAGAGATATAGTTTCAGGAATGCTTGATACTTATCTGTCCAGTGTCAGCAATCGCATGAATGAGGTCATGAAGGTGTTGACCATCATTGCCACCATATTCATTCCCTTAACGTTTATCGCCGGAATCTATGGAATGAATTTTGAGTTCATGCCTGAGTTGAAGTGGAGATTGGGATACTTTGCCGCTCTTTTTGTAATGGTCGTCATAATAGCAGGAATGGTCATCTATTTCAGAAGGAAGAGATGGCTCTAAAACAGAGGAAGAGAAAGAACATCCGAGTATTTTACGAAAAGTTATTTCGACGGGGGAGAAAATCTCATGAAAGGGAAGACTCTTGTTATTGCCGTTGTGCTTATTCTGTTCTTGATTGTTTTAGTACAGAATACCCAAATTGTTACGGTAAAGTTGTTTTTCTGGGATATGAGTATGTCTCGAATTATACTCATCTTTTTAGCAATGCTTATCGGCTTTGTTGTGGGATACTTTCTTCAAAAATTGAGGCATAAAGGGTAGAAATCGAAAGTGAAACAATAGAAACGTTACGTTCATCTGTTATAGAATTTGAATCCTATTACATGATAGAAGACGGAAAATTCTTTTCATAGATATGAAAGGTAGACAATCTTTACGAACATCAGGGGTCCGTCTACTAGTTATGGGGCTCCTGTTTGTTTTTGCAGCCATAATGCTCGGGCTGTTCATGCTTACTCTGAGTCCTGGTGAAAAAGTACTCAAAGGATTTCTTGAAAAACAGTTGCGACAGAAACTTGGACTGGAAGCTCGGATAGGTAGATGTGAAACGAATCTCCTGTCACGAGTTCAATTTCAAGACGTTTGTGTGTGCGATCCCAATTCGGATACCTCGGATACCCTTCTCACCCTGAATCAGGCTCGAATCCAATACAGTCTGGCAAATCTACTTCGTCGCAGACTCTCAATACAGTCAATTGATCTTGACGGTTTGAGTATGTCACTGAGCCGGGACAGTACAGGGAGCCTTCATTTCCCCATTGTAAGCGAATCAGCTTCTTCAGATACAGTTTCGCCGAAGCCTGGATTTTCTGTTCAACTTGATCGTTTTTCTCTCAAACATGCTTCGTTGACATATCAGGATGCTCTCCTGCTGTTGGGTATGTCGGTAGAAAATGTATCAAGTACCATAGAACGTCGAGAAGACGAAGCGTATTCCTTTTCCCTGCGTGTTGATTCAGTCGATGTGGGATATCAAGGTATACCACTCTCTGGAAAAGATTTTGAACTGAGGGGTATCTTGAACGAGCGTCGCATCAGCTTGGATTCATTATCGGCGAATGTGATGCGTTTCGAATTGTCCGGAAAAGGTGAGCTTGTCCGGGATGAAACACCGTCGTCGGTACGAGGTGATTTTCTTTTGAAGGGAAATCCTGAACGGTTGTTGCAGGCTGTCCACACCTATCTGCCGAAAGGACTGACTGTAGGTGAAGGAGATCTGAATCTCGCCCTTCATGTAGACGGGAGCCTTGATCATCCAAAAGCTCTGGCTCACCTCGATCTGCCTCACTTTGAAATATACTCCGTTCCCATTCAAAAGGGGCATATTGAGGCTGATGTTGAACCCGGCTTTATCACCATCGGTCAGGCGAAAATGCAGCTTCTCAATGGTGATGTATCAGCAAAGTGTGATTTGAATCTCGATAGCCTCAGTCTGAATAATCTCGTCGTGAAAGCGGAGCAAGTCCATGTGGCAAAAGTATGGCAGATATTTTATGGAGAGAGCTCGCCGTATCAAGGTATCATTAATATGGACGTGGCAGCGTCCGGTATTGGATATTCATTGAAAGACTGGGATGTATCGGCTGATCTCCTCATGACGCAGGTGCGATACAGATCTCAGAGACTACCAGATTTTGTGACAAAAATAAAGCTTCGAAACGGAACCGCCGAATTTCTATCCAAGCACAATGATTTTGTTATCAAGGCTGAGGCGGACGTAACTCAAAGACGACTTACCGGCCGGTTTTCAGTCGACATTTTCAAGTTAGAGACCTTGGCTGAGTTGTTCAATTTTCAGGAGTTGAGCGGTGCCCTGCAAATTCAGGGTACTGCTGGAGGTGAACTATCAGCTCCAGAGATTTCGGCAAATTTGAGAGGGAAACATATTCAATACCAAAATTTTCCTATTGATACACTCCTTGGCGAAATTCAATACGCTCATAACCAGATTCATATTTCCAATATTCTCTTTTCTGGAACTGCAGACACGATAGATTCACTGAACGCTCCATTTCATATTCAGCATGTTCGTGGTGGAATGGAATACAAGGGGAGAGCAAGCGGACCAGTGAATGATCTTCATGGTACGCTTGCAGTCATGCTTAGAGAACTCCGATACGACGATATTGATTTTGATAAGGGGATAATAGAGGTCGAGCTGAAAGAGCAAAAAGTAACACTTTCAACCCTGGAATTGCAGAAGGATTCATTGCTTATTCAAGCCGGTGGTGAGTTTACGATTCCTTCATCGAAAGGGGGCTTTACCATTGATTTGCACAAAGTTCCGTCAGGAGAGGGGACCCAAGAAAGTTCGAAACAGCTTTTTAAGCAGGAGGGAGCAGAAGGCACAGAGCAGAGCCTTGGTATGCTCTCAGGGATGTTTGATATGTCTGATAGGGACGCCATCTCTTTTCAAATTGATGGTGATCAATTGGATCTTAAAAGTCTTGAGTTCGTTCTGAACGGTATTCCAGAAATCGGTGGATTGTGTCGCTTCCATTTCGATTTCGTTGGAAATGGAAATGATCCAAAAGCAGAGCTGATCTTTAACATTACAAAGCCAAGGTATCAACGGATTACGATTGATTCACTCAAGGGCCATATAGCCTTCAACGAAAATAAGCTTACGCTCCATCTTTTTGAATTATATCACGAGGACCAATATGCATGGGCCGGCGGATTGTTGAGATTGGATAAAAAGGAAGATGGTACGTACGGTCTTTCAAAGAGCTGCATAATCAATGGACAGGCGAAGGGGCAGGGTATTGATCTTCGACCCTTGAACCTCTTTTTCCCCGAGGATATGGAACTGTTCGGTCAAGGCTTTTTTGATCTCAGATGGGATGGAGCAGTGACGGATCCGCATGTAACTGGATTTTTTGAAGTTCAAAAAGGCACGATGATTCTTGGCTCAGGCAAGCCGACCATAGACAACATACATCTTGCTCTCACCTTGGAGGATTCAGTTTTTATGATTGAAGAGGTTTATGGTGTGGTTCAAGAAACACCTTTTTCTTTTACAGGTCAAGTCGAAGCTTCGAAGTTGCAGCAATTCAGCCTAACCGCGGCACTATCTGTTTCCGATTATGGAGTCATTAACGGAGATGGATATATTTCACCGGACTCTCTAAGATTCAATACCAGTGTTCGCAAAGTGGATCTTTCACTCTTGGGGTCATTTTTCCCTGAGGTGAAACAATTGTCTGGGAGATTGGGCATTGAAGTTGCCGTGGACGGGTCCATCCGATCTCCATCATTCAATGGAAAATTGGAAATACGTGACTTTTCTCTGATGCCACATTGGTTGACAGAACCTCTCAGCGGCGGTGTGTTGAAAGTGAGGTTTCGACAAAACGAAGTACACGTCGATTCTGTCTTTGCACACATAGGCAGTGGTGCTGTCCTCATAACTGGGAGTGCCGCCCATACGCACAGGAAATTGACAGATATGAAACTTCAGGCAACCATGCATAACGTCCACATGAGTCGCCCCAGGGAGTTCGATATCATCATCAAGTCGGCTCAACTCAGTTACACAAAGCAGAATAATCTTTATTACATAGATGGCGATGTCACTTTGGGGGAAACCCGTCTCACGCATCGTTTTCAGCCCAGGGCAATACTGTCCTTTATGCGGAAAGTTGAGCGACCTGCGCCTACTCCGCCACTCATACTCCAACAGACCCGGTTAAACATCCGTCTCCGTGAGAGTGATCGTATATGGATCGATAACAACCTTGCTCATCTACGATTACGGTCCGAACTCAATTGTATTGGAACGCTTGCCAATCCAAACATATCTGGTCGGTTGTCATTTGAGGAGGGGTATGCCCTCTATTTGGATAGAAAGTTTCAGATAAAGCGAGGCATCATGGATTTTGTCAATCCGCACCGAGTAAACCCAATCGTGGATTTGGCCGCAGAGGCTAATATTAAGAGTTATCAGACCCTCGTAGGAACACCTTATGTGATCACAATTTCAATTAGCGGTCCATTGGATGAAGCTGTTGTCAATATTAGCTCCGATCCCCCCCTGGACAAACCGGATATCGTTGCTCTTCTTACGGTTGGTGCTACACGCGGGCAGATGACGGGAAGGGATAGTGAAGGCGAGGGAACCTCTGTAGGTGAAATTTTGAAGGAGCGACTTGCAGTGCTTTCAAGCCAACGAGTATCGAATTATGCCTCCCGCAAAGTTGGGACACTCTTGGGATTGGACCAAATGACAATTGAGGGTAATTTATTTCCTTCAGGGAGATCATGGGGTCCTCAACTCTTAGCATCAAAAAAGTTATCTGATCGAATGGGGATTACATATACAACGACAGTTGGCCACATGAACGAACAGAGTATTCGCCTCGACTATCGTCTGTCGAGATATTTCTCCGTTGAGGGGCAGACCGATCAAAGAGGCCGGTCTGGAATGGATTTGAAATATCGTTTAAAATTCAAATGAAATCTTTCGAGATAAAAGTTACCATCTTTATGTTCCTTATTCTGTGTGCAGGTGTGAGTACTGTATTCGCCGAAGCACCATCAAAAATGAAAATCGAATCGGTCCATTTCGAGGGTAACAATGCTTTTCAGGCGAAACGCCTCTACAAAGTTATGGTCTCACGTCCATCATCTTTCTTGAATCCTTCCAGGTACTATCCCGAGGTCTTTCAGGATGATCTAAAAAACATCGAACTGTTTTACAGGCAACGGGGTTACCTGGAAGCTCACATTGTCAATTCGACCGTTCAAGAGGACACAATTGAGCATCGCGTACATCTTTTCATACAAATTTCTGAGGGAGAGCGAACGTATGTGGAGGGTGTGGGGATCTTCGGAAATCAAGTGTATTCTGATACGTTGTTGCACGAACACATTACGATACAAAAAGGTGATGCTCTTGAACAAAAAAAAATTGAGAAGTCCACTATTCATCTGTTAACTCTCTATGCGAATAACGGATATCTGAATGCTCAGGTTGAACCATCTATCCGTGTGAGCACCGAAACTCACAGAGCTGTGATTGATTTCAATATTCTTGAGGGGGTACAATTTCGGATTGCCCAAATCGCACTCACTGGGTCACAAAAAACACGCCAGAAGGTGATCCGTAGAGAGTTACGGTTTCGGTCTGGAGAAATTGTGGATTATTCTCGCTTGCTGGAATCGCAACGCCGTCTCTATTTGACGGGCTTGTTTCAGAGTGTATTTGTCCACCCCAAAACAGCAGTTGGTGGCGATTCAACAAAAAAAGATATACTCATTGAGTTGCATGAAAATATGTCTGGTGAGTTCAATGTTGCTCTTGGGTTTGGTTCGGTTGAAAAAGCCCGTGGGAAAGTGGAAGTGTTCAATCACAATCTGTGGGGAACGGCCCGCCAGATCGGTCTGGTCACGAAGCTGAGTTTCATAGGTCGTAGTGTTGAAGCATCATTCACCGAACCATGGACTTTTGGTACTCGATGGCGCACGGACGTAAATACCGCTACCGAATATAAAGAAGAACCCGGCTATAATCTCAATCAAGTGGGCGGACGCATTATGATCGGCCGGCAATTCTTGAAACGTTCGAATCTCACGCTGACGTATCGTCGGGAACGAGTGAATTTAAGCGATATTCAGGTGCGTACGATCCCAGGTGAGAGAAAAACGAATACGAATGGTCTGAAACTCTCTCTTATCTACGACACGCGTGACAATCTTTTCAATTCTACGAGTGGTGCATATTTCGAATGGAGCAATGAAGTGGGACAATTCTTTTCGAGCACCACAAAGGGCTTTTTCCGATCGAATATCCAGTTCAAATTTTTTCGTTCCCTCAGTCGTTCGACCGTACTGGGGAGTTCGTTGGAATTGGGATGGATGAATGCCCGGAGTGGCATACGTTCGATTCCTTTGCATGAGCGTTTTTACGCCGGTGGCCCAAATGTTCTGCGAGGTTTTGAATACCAAAAGATTGGACCGATAGATGGGAACAGAAATCCCCTTGGCGGAAGGCTAAAATTTACGTGGAATTGTTTCGAGTTTCGACGCACAATATATAGAATGATTGGCCTGACGTTGTTTACAGATATGGGATCAGTCTGGGATAATCCCGAGCGTATTCGGATGAATGATTTTCGTATATCACCCGGAATCGGATTTCGGGTGAACACTCCTATTGGATTGGCTCGATTAGATTTTGGAATCAACATCGACAGAAATAAAGGTGAGCCTGGTTCAAAGTTGTATTTCAGTATGGGACAGGCTTTTTAGGACTCAGGATGCTCTTCAATAAAAACATTGTTGGAAAAGGAAGGATTGAGTTTTATTCTGTTTATGATTCCGCCTTCGAAAAAGGCATGGTACCAGTGACAGCATAATGAGGAGGATGTTATGAGTTTCGTTCTCTTGATTCTATTTATCGGAGTGTCCTTTCTGATTGTAAGGGCGGGGGCGGTCGCATTCAAGATGACTGGTATGAGTTGGCAGCACGCCAAGTTTCAGGCGTTGTCTGCCTTTTCAGGCACGGGCTTCACAACAAAAGAGGCAGAATCGGTGGTCAATCATCCGCAGAGACGAAAAATTGCCACATGGCTCATGATCTTCGGGAACGCGGGTATCGTCTCAGTCATTGCCACATCCGTTGTTTCCATGCGAAGTGGTGGTATTTTCAGAACTTCACTGACTATCGTTATTGTCGCCCTGACAATCTTTATCATACTAAGAATCGCTTCCCGAAGAGATTTCATGAAAAAGTTGACTCAAAAAATCGAGGAAAAATTGGCGGAAAAGACAGAGTTGAAGAAAGTCTCTATTGAGGAGGTCCTCGAGCAGGCCGAAGGGTACGGGGTGACGAGAATAACTGTTGATGATCAATTTTGTGAGCGTGATAAAACACTCATTGAAGCGCACTTGAAGGAGCGAGATATCCTTGTTCTTTCAATTGAACGCGGCGAGGATATCTTTCCGAATCCGAAAGCCACGATGAAAATTCAACTCGGTGATACCCTGACCTGTTTCGGCAAATTGGAGGGCATGCGTCAGATGGTGGGAAGTACAAAAGAGCAATCCGATGAAACGTTCGGAGCGGATGTGTGAAGATCCACAAGGAATTCGCCACGGGAAAACTGAATACCGATTCTTTGGGAGCTCTTCTCAAGAGATACTGCCACGTCGACGAAAGTGTGATTGTCGGACCGAAGATCGGGGAGGATGCGGCGGTGATCGATTTGGGTGACCGCTGCCTGGTGGCGACGACGGACCCGATCACCTTCGCCACGGACGAGATCGGATGGTATTCCGTTCATATTAACGCCAACGATATTGCATCGATGGGAGCGAAACCGAAATGGTTTTTGGCTACTGTTCTCCTGCCGGAGGGCGAGACGTCCGAAGCGCTCGTGGAGTCAATATTTTCACAGATTTCCTCGGCCTGTCAGAACCTCGGTATTTCTCTGTGCGGGGGCCATACTGAGATTACGAGCGGTATAGACAGAACGATTGTTGTCGGTCACATGTTGGGGGAAGTGGCGAAGTCAAAACTGGTGATTTCGGCTGGAGCTCGCAGTGGGGATAACATCCTTCTGACCAAGGGAATTGCTATTGAGGCAACATCCATCATGGCTCGAGAGAGGCGTGAAGAGTTGGGACATGACTTTTCGCACGAGTTTCTGGAGAGATGCCGAGGATTTCTCCGTGATCCCGGGATTGGTGTTGTCTTGGATGCTGAGATTGCGACACAATCGGCAGACGTTCATGCCATGCACGATCCAACAGAGGGTGGACTGGCCATGGGCTTGTACGAATTGTGTGAAGCTGCTGATGTGGGGGTACTCATCAAAAAGGAACATATTCCCATTTTTCCCGAAACGATGCAACTGTGCAACCACTTCCATCTCGACCCGCTGGGTTCCATAGCTTCCGGAGCATTGTTGATATGTCTGGCCTCTGAGGACACAGCGAATGTGGTCGAAGCCCTTCAGTCTGAAGGTGTGCGGGCATCGGTCATCGGCACCGTCACGGACAGAAAATTCGGAGTGAAGATGGAGGACGAGGGGAAAATTCGCGACCTGCCCAGATTTGAAAGAGATGAGATAACGAAGCTTTTTGAGCCTGTGAGACGCTGAGATTAAAGGTGGAAAACAGACCAGATGTAAGGCAGGCTCACTCCCGGAGGAAACATTTGTTCCATTCGATCTATAAAGATTTTTTACGGTTTTTGGACGCTCTTGAAACTGAAGGCGCTTGGGAGGCATATACAAAGTACTATTATGATCCACATAAGGAATTCCTTGATAGCTATTGGCGTACATTTCGATGGATGGATCTTCATCAAATTCAGCAGAGAGTGACAAAAGTGAAGAAGCAGGATTATTCGACCTTAGTGCGTCTTCTGTCTGAGATTGATCTTGAAAATACGGTGAAGAACGTCCTGGCGAAGTGTACGAATGTTTTGGAAATTCAGGAGGAACCTGCGGTCTACTTCATGGTCGGATTTTTCAGCGCCGATGGATTTGTGCTTGAACACAAGGGCAAACCTGTTATAGGGTTTGGCCTTGAACGATTCAAGAGCTGGAGGCTCCTGCCCCTTCTGTTTGCCCATGAATATGCCCATTTTCTGCGCCATGTCCTCAGGAGCGATGAGCCGTATATTTGTGACGGAGTTGATGGTGTGAGCCGTTCTCTTCTTTCTGAGGGTATTTCGATGGTCTTTTCAGAGGTCGTGTTTCCCGAGTATGCTTTGAATGACCACCTCTTTCTTTCGAGAGAACGGCTTCTCTGGTGTCAGGAGAATGATGAATATTTGAGGGACCTGGTGGGACAAGCGCTGAAGGGCGAATGGGATGTAGCGTTAGTACGGAATGGCGATGCCAAAATCGGAGTGCCTCCGCGAGTCGGAAACTATATCGGGTATAACTTCGTGAAAAGATTCCTTGAGAAACAGGGTGTCTCGAGGATTCATTCGCTGCTGAGCTTGAGAGATTTCCATGAATTGGTGGACTAAATGTCTCCCAACAGGTTAGAATATTCCAGAGTTCGACAGAAGGATGTCGTAGATTCTTGGAGATACACAATTTGTACCGCGTCGAATTCGTCTTGACATTCTCAGAGTTCATTATATCTTTTGGGGTTCAAAGAAGCTTGCAAGAGTGGCGGAATTGGCAGACGCGCTGGATTTAGGATCCAGTGCCTTCGGGCGTGGGGGTTCGAGTCCCCCCTCTTGCATTCGTGGTGTTCTTTGCACATCGTACGGAGCGTGTCTTCTTCGGGAAATATGAGATGCCCTGCGATGGACAAACATGCGTCTTGCCTGGGTCTGCAGGCGACAACGTAACCATAAGTATAGGAAGGAAGTTGAGATTTATGAAAGTTGCTGTATCGGAACCGAAAGCTGGACAGAAATTGTTGGAAATAGAGGTGCCGATTGAAAGGGTTGAGGGTGCGCTCAAGGCTGCGTATGAGGATTATCGTAAAAAAGCTCGACTTCCAGGTTTTCGGAAGGGGAAAGCCCCTTTGGATATCATCAAGTCGAGATTTGGCCGGGCTATTGAGAGCGAAGTCATCGACGACCTCATTTCTGAGACGTATAACGATGCCCAGAGTAAGGAGGGGATCAGGCCCGCTGGTGCGGCGAAGGTCGAAAGTGTAGAATATGAGTCAGGAAAACCCTTGCGGTACAAGGCTACTGTTGAAGTGATGCCGGATATAACCCTGAAAGAGTACAGGGGTATTGAAGTAACAAAGGAGATCCCGAACATTACAGACGAAGATGTGGATGCCGCGCTCGAATCTCTCAGAGATCAATACGCCGAAGTCGTCGGTGTCGATGATGAAGCACAAGAGGGCCACTTCGTCGTCGCTGACATACAGGCCGTTGATCGAGGTCATGTGCCCATTGTCGGCGATAAAGTGGAAAATGCCGATTTTCAGTTGGGGAAGAGCCCTTTTGGTCCGGAATTCGACAAAGAGCTGGTCGGGATGAAGCGTTGTGAAGATCGGGTTGTGAAAATTACATATCCCAAAGATCATCACGATCCCAAGGTGGCCGGAAGCGAGCATTTTTTTTCCGTGAAAATGAAGGAGGTGAAGGAGAAGAAACTGCCTGAATTGAATGATGATTTGGCCAAGACTGTGGGAGGCATGAATACTTTGGAGGATCTTCGGAGGAGAGTGGAAGAGGAGCTGGTACGAAGAGCGGAGTTCGAGGCGGAGAGAAACGTCAGAGATCAGATTTCGGATCGTCTCGTAAAGGACAATCCTGTGACAGTTCCGGAGGGGATGGTCAACCGGTTTTTAGACTCGTTCATTGCGGATATTCGGGAGAAGTCCCGGGAACCTTTTGATGAGGAAGTACTGAGAAACAGATACCGTCCTTTTGCCATGAATCAGATCCGACTCCACCTCATTCTCGAGGAGATTGGCCAACACGAGCGTATCGAGGGCGGTGAGGAAAAGATTATGAATTATTTGATTGAAAAGGCGGAGATAAGTGAGGTAGAGCCTGTCCGGAAAGAAGGAGCGTCCTCTCTTATTGTCCAGCCGCCAACGTCGAAGGAGAAACTATGAACCTCATTCCTATTGTGGTTGAACAGACGGGCCGAGGGGAAAGGGCGTATGATATTTACTCACGACTCCTGAAAGACAGGATCATCTTTATTGGAACACCCATCGATGACACGGTCTCAAACCTTGTGATTGCTCAGTTGCTCTTTCTGGAGGCTGAAGCTCCGGACAAGGATGTGCATCTCTATGTTAACAGTCCCGGTGGTCTGATATCGTCGGGGCTGGCCATTTATGATACGATGCAATATATCAAACCGGATGTCCGTACGACATGCATGGGGCAGGCTGCGAGCATGGGAGCTGTGCTTTTGGCCGGCGGTACAAAGGGGAAACGATCCGCGCTGCCCAACGCTCGGGTGATGATCCATCAGCCTCTCGGCGGTGCTCAGGGAATGGCCAGCGATATCGAGATCATTACGCGTGAGATCCTGACTCTGCGGGAGAGGATCAATGAGATCTTAGTCCAACATACCGGCCAATCTTTAGAAAAGATTCAACAGGATACCGACCGGAATTATTTTATGTCGGCTTTAGAAGCGAAGGAGTACGGTATCATCGATGAGGTGATCGAAGAGGAGATCAAGTGAGTCGAGATCTTGTGTGTTCTTTCTGCGGTCGCCAAAGTCGTCAAGCGGGTAAATTGGTGACCGGACCATCGGTTCGAATATGTGCCGATTGCATTAAAATATGCGCTGAGGTTCTCCAGCAAGAGGAGAAAACGGACCTGATGTTTCACCTTGAGGACCTTCCCACGCCTGCCAAGATCAAAGCCGGCTTGGATGGATACGTTATTGGACAGGAACGGGCAAAGAAAACGATTGCCGTCGCCGTGTACAACCATTACAAACGTATCCGCTCTGGGTTGAACAATGATCAGGTCGAACTGGAAAAAAGCAATATCCTACTCATAGGATCGACGGGGACAGGCAAGACATTGCTCGCTCAAACCTTGGCGAAGTTTCTCCGTGTTCCGTTCTCTATCGCCGATGCCACGTCGTTAACAGAAGCGGGATATGTGGGCGAGGATGTTGAAAATATACTTGTGCGCCTCTTACAGGCCGCCAATTATGATCTCAAGAAAGCCGGTATGGGTATCCTGTACGTTGATGAGATTGACAAAATTGCCCGGAAACAGGCCAATCCTTCCATCACCAGAGATGTTTCTGGGGAAGGCGTGCAACAGGCACTCCTGAAAATGCTTGAGGGGACGATTGCCAACTTACCCCCACGGGGCGGCCGGAAGCATCCCGAACAAGAGTTCCTTCAACTCAACACGAAGAACATACTTTTTATTTGCGGGGGAACCTTTGACGGGCTGGAGGCTTTTATTCGCAAGCGAGTTGGCGAAAACAGTATCGGTTTCGGGAGTAAGAGCCGACGCGAAAAAAATAGAAAAATTGGGGATATCCTTGCGCTGGTCGAACCGGAAGATCTGCTTCAGTATGGGTTTATCCCGGAATTGATTGGCCGTTTGCCGGTGGTCTGTACGCTCGATGATCTCAATGAAGAGGCCCTTCTCGAGATTCTCGTGAAGCCGAAGAACGCCCTGACCAAGCAATACGAGAGGCTCTTTGAGCTCGAGGGGATCAATCTGCATTTTACCCCGGAAGCACTCAAAGCCATTGTTCAAGAGGCTCAGAGGCGAGCTACGGGCGCTCGAGCACTTCGGGCCGTTCTTGAGGAGGGTATGCTGGACATCATGTTTGAAACACCATCAAAGTCGAATGTCTGCGACTGCACTATCAATGAAGATGTTATTACGAAAGGCAGCAGACCATTGTATAAGGTCAAACGATCTGTGGCCGATAAAAAAGCAGGATGACAACTCCCCACTTGTGGCATCTCTGAACCTTTTCCATCTGTTTGAACATTAGAAAGGAAATCATGTTTCGAATCGAGCGAGATCAGGAAATTATCGAATTCCCCGAGCAGTTGCCCCTCTTACCGCTTCGGGATGTCGTCGTGTTTCCGCATATGATCGTTCCAATATTGGTCGGTCGCGAGTCCTCTATGAAGGCTTTGCAGCAAGCTATGGTCAAGGATCGCTGTATCTTCCTCTGTGCACAAAAGGATCCAGCAGTTGAGGAACCTGTCAGGAAAGATCTTTATGAGATTGGCGTTGTTGCCCGAGTGCTTCAGGTCCTTCGGTTACCCAACGGTATGCTTAAGGTACTTATCGAGGGCTTAACGCGGGCGAAGGGAGTCGGCTTGCAGCGCAAAGGGGAAATTCAACTGGTTCGCCTTGTGGTATTGGAGAGAGCGAACGGTGAGAATGCCGAGGTACAAGCCCGAGTGAAAGTCCTCACGAACCAGTTTCGGAACTATGTGAAACTCAACCAACAAATTCCGGATGAAGTTCTCTTCTCCATCACAACGATCGAAGATCCTCAGCAATTGGCCGATGTCATCTCCTCGCAGATTATTCAGAAAATGGAGGTCAAGCAGAAAATTCTTGAGGCAAGAGATGTAAAGACGCAGCTCCGTGAACTCTCAAAGCTGCTCGCTTCAGAGATGGAGATCCTGCGCATTGAGAAAAAGATCGATGACGAGGTCCGAAACCGAATGCACAAAACCCAGAGGGAGTTTTACCTTCACGAACAGATGAAGGCCATCAGGGAGGAGCTCGGGGAGGTTGATGATCATTTTACCGAAATAGCCCAGCTCAAAAAACAGATTGAAACGGCGGGTATGCCGAAGGACGTTCAGAACAAGGCTCTCACTGAGTTGGAGAAACTGAAAAAGATGCACATCATGTCACCGGAGTCAACCGTAGTCCGCAATTATCTCGACTGGATCATCGCCCTTCCGTGGAACGAACGGACCAAGGATAATTTGAAGATCAACCAGGTCCAGAAAATTTTGGATGCCGATCATTACGGTCTCGAAAAACCAAAGGAACGCATCCTCGAATATTTGGCGGTGATTCGATTGTCGAAAAAGATCAAGGGCCCGATCCTGTGCTTTGTCGGTCCTCCTGGCGTGGGGAAAACCTCTCTGGGAAGATCGATCGCTCGAGCCTTAGGGAGAAAATTCGTGAGAATCTCCCTGGGCGGGATCCGAGATGAGGCGGAAATTCGCGGTCATCGGCGAACCTATATTGGATCGATGCCTGGACGCATTATCCAGTCGATGAAGCGGGCCAAGACGAAGAATCCGGTTTTTCTTCTCGATGAAGTCGATAAGATGGGGGTTGACTTTCGCGGTGATCCTTCGTCAGCCCTTTTGGAGGTACTGGATCCTGAACAGAATTGCGCTTTCAGTGATCACTACTTAGATGTCGATTATGATCTTTCAGAAGTGATGTTCATTACGACCGCAAATGTGAGGCACAGCATCCCACCTCCGCTGTTGGACCGAATGGAAGTGATCGAGTTGCCAGGTTATCTTGAGCACGAAAAAATTGGCATTGCTACAGGATTTCTTATACCGAAACAACTGAGGGAACAGGGACTCAAACCCACGAACTTGAAGATTTCCGAGGGAGCCTTGGTGAAAATCATCCGTAATTACACTCAGGAAGCGGGTGTTCGCAACCTGGAACGGGAGATTGCCGCTATCTGCCGCAAGGTGGCCAAGCAAGTCGTCGAAAGAGGAAAGAGATTCTCAGTAGCCGTCTCTTCGAACAATCTTCATGTCTATTTGGGATCGTCGAAGTTCTTGGACAAGAAGGCCGACGGGACGAATGGGATTGGTGTGGCAACCGGATTGGCCTGGACTGAGATGGGCGGAGATATTCTCAGTGTCGAGGTGACTCTCATGGAGGGCAAAGGGAAGCTGATCTTGACCGGTCAATTGGGTGAGGTGAGGCAAGAATCCGCCCAGGCCGCTCTGAGCTACGCTCGGAGCAGAGCACCATCGCTGGGAATTGCCCCTGATTTTTACAAAAAAACCGATGTCCACGTTCATGTTCCGGAAGGGGCGATCCCGAAAGACGGACCGTCGGCCGGAATTACGATGGCCGTTGCCTTAATCTCGGCCCTGACGAAGAAGCCCGTACGGAGGGATATCGCTTTAACCGGTGAAATCACTCTGCGTGGTCGCGTGTTATCTGTGGGTGGACTGAACGAGAAGTGTCTTGCGGCGCTCAGAGCCGGTGTGGGGATGATTGTTCTGCCCAAAGACAATGATAAGGACTACAAGGAGTTACCCCATCAACTGAAGCGTGGATTGGAGTTCTCGATGGTGGAGACGATGGATGAAGTGGTGACGATCGCACTGCCGGATCTGAAGAATGAAAAGAGGGAGACATCCACTCCACACTAATACAGGCACCGCAAAGAACCAGAGATGAGTGGACACGGAAAAGGAGATTGTCCAACATCATCGTGACACCGCATGCTGCCAGCCAGACTGTCGAGACGTCAGAGAAAACCGCTCACTCCATAGCCACACAAATTTCAACCATTGCAAACAGGGGGAAGCAGAGAAGAGAGTGAATACCCCTTGACCCTCATGTCTTCTCTTTGTGGAGTTCGAAAAATGACGCGGTGGCACCTTCTCGCCATACTTTTCCCGTTGTGGCTTCTTGGCGGTTGCTCTGTGGGTCGATATGCGGATGTTCAGGGTGGCCCGAGCAAGGCCACCGGAGACCTGCAGTTTACGATCGACGTCGCACTCTTTCAAGTTTGCCAGGATACAGTCGAAGCGGTGATCTTCATTACCTTTCCAAACAGTTCTCTCACTTTCTTAAAGAGGGAGCGTGGCTTTACTGCTGCCTACGACGGGACAATCGAACTCAACACTCTGTCAGAGAAGCCAGTGGTCGCGAAGGCGTTCGAGGGCCAGATCGAGGAGCCGTCCTACGAAGCGGCCCATTCCTCGAGTGGTTTTGATCACAGGGAGCTGAGTTTGAAATTGGTGCCGGGAACATACGCGCTGACGGTCACTCTCCAGGATCGAAACAGTTTACGGAAAGGGACTGTCCGGCGTGTGCTCGACGTTGTCCCTTTTGCTCAAGACAAAATTACACTCAGTAGTATTGTGTTCGCTGCTGCGGTTGAGAGGGATTCATCCGGAGGGTTCCGTATCGTTCCAAATAGTGAGAGGATCTACGGTGAGCGGCTGCCAGAACTGAAATTTTACTTCGAAGTGTATGCTCCCGGAAAAATTGGCGACAAGGGCACTCTGAGAGTCCAATACAAGATAGTATCTCGACAGACAGGGAACAGTCTTTTTCTTGATGAAAGGGATCCGATTGAGCCGGGTACGGAAAAAACGGCCGTGTCGGGAACATGCCACCTGAGAGGTATTGACGAGGAGGATGCATCATTGCTGATACGAGTTCTTGACCGTGAGCAAAAGATCCTTGCTGAGCGGAAGGGAGACTTTCGCATCTCATGGCCTCTCATCAATTGGGGGAACGATTTTGAGTTGTCGCTGACCCAGCTGGAACTGGTCGCCTCGGCGGAGGTGATTGCGGAGTACAAGAGAATCGAACCGGAAAGACGCGAAGCATTCCTGAGACGCTATTGGAAAGAGCGCGATCCCATTCCCCAAACGGAGCAGAATGAATTGCTTATAGAGTTTGAAAAAAGGTTGCGCTACGCCAAACGTGAGCTGGGGGGGATGCGAACCGATAAGGGGAGGGTCTCCATTCAGAACGGTCCGCCCCAGGCCGTTGAAAAACGGATCCTTCGTGATATGATCGGCTATCCCCGGTCTGCGGAAATCTGGATCTACTTCGAGCCGTACCGTGAGTTTGTTTTTATCGAGGATCGCCTTGTTCAGCGCTGAGCCGGTCAGGTGAAACCGGCAGGGCGAGCATCATCACCAGAAGTGATGCAGCTCGAATTCGTTACTGATCGTTCGTTTTATTTTCCTAAAATATGATCTTGACATGTGCATCGAAAATTTCTACTTTTGATCTCCGATCCGTGAGGGTTTCTCCCTTGCACGACAGGCTAGGAATCCGCGTACACTCGAAACACAAAAAGGCTGAAGGAGTATCTTTCATGAAAATGAGATCGTTGTGGTGGGTGTTCTGTGTCGTACTGCTCTCTAAAATATCCTTCGCGAGCGAGAGCAGAATTGATCTCGTGGCCGTGCACAGCCAGGCGCTCGGCATTTCCAAGAATGTCAACATTTATCTGCCAGAAGACTACGATGAGAATGTCGGTGAGCTCTATCCGGTGGTCTATCTCTTTCGAGGACATGAGCGGGAGTGGGCGAACCGGAATGAGGATGCCAGCCGAAATGGGAGGAACATACAGGACGTTGCGGATGCGCTGTATGAGGCCGGGCTCATCGGGAAAATGATCCTCGTCATGCCCGGGGTCGCTTCGGATGATAATTCCGTGCCGGGACTTGGAGTCAATTTCGTCGACGTGGGACTTGCAGGACAGAAGAGCGGTCTGGGCACCGGCCTCTTCGAAGATTTTCTCGTTCATGATCTGGTGCCCTACATTGACGAGCAGTATCGAACCATTCCCTCGCGGTCGCAAAGGGGCGTCGACGGGTTTTCACTGGGAGGCTATACGTCGATGTTGATGGCCGCGAAACATCCGGATCTGTTCTCCTCGGCCGGCGCCTATGACGGGACCATGATGTGGATGGATTTTGACGATCCGAGATTTCCCGGCCCCAATGACGATAACACTTGGCTTCGCGTCGACATGTTTGATCCGGCCTTTGGCGTACCACGGGACATTGATGTAATGCTGCAGTACAACCCGGCCAATCTGATTCGGGCTACGGGCGCGGAACAGCTGGCACTGCTTCAATCATCCCAATTCCTCATTCACAGTGCAGGCTCGGAGGCTTTGGGAAATCTCGACAGGTCACAACACATCGTGGATATTCTGGCCGCACAGGGCGTACAGAATGTTTTTTCCGATATCAGACTTGCGTCCAATGCCCAGCACAACTGGTGGTACGCTGACGAGCACATGCGGGTGACACTGCCCCTTCATTGGGAAAAATTCGCAAATCCGGTGAATACGATACCTCTCGAAATAATGACGCCTGTGCCGGGTTCTGAGCTGTCCGGTACGGTTGCGATTACGTGGGCACCCCGGATACAAGACGAGACCACTCTGACCATATTGTCGTACAGCAGGGACGAGGGCACTCTGTGGCATACCCTCGCGTCCTTTACCACGGGCGATACGACGCTTCTGTGGAATACGGAGCACGTTCCGGACGGAACACGCTACCTGCTCAGGGTATTTATCACGGGGGAGACCGTGGTAGCCGTGAGTCAAACGGACGGCCGATTTACCATTGACAATCCGGGCAACGGGGCCCCTGATATCGAAATTCTCTCTCCCGATCAGTGGGATGTCCTCAGCGGGGAGTGGGTCGTTCGCTGGTTCGCCGATGATGCCGACGGCGACGAGCTGACACTTTCGTTGGATTACTCCTGGGATGATGGCGCACACTGGAATCCGTTGTTCCGGGATCTTCACAACACGGATGAATATATATGGAATACAACACGCTTCGCCAATAGCCGAAACTGTCTCCTCGCTTTTTATTGCTCGGATGACTCGGTCACCGTGAGCGATACATCCGCTGTCTTTGAAGTCTCCAACGAGCGCGACCTTCTTCCGGCCGAAGGGATGCATCACGTCCGCGGCAACAGCAGTGCCGTCATCGTCGCTCACATAGTTGACCCGGAGCAATTGACCGGGGATATCTATCGAATCACGTTCAATGACACACTCTTTGATTATACAGTGTACGATGTCATCAATGTGGATACTGGAGAAGAGGTCGTTGAAGGTGCGACGGAGCTGAATGGTGTAACGGAAGGTCCTCTCTTCGACGGCCTGCGTCTGCAGATAAAGGATTTCGAACGGGCGGAAATAAACCGTGACAGTACCGGCTGGAGGACGGGCTCGTCGACGTTGGAGATTACTGTCCATCTGCCGGAAATTGACATCGGAACCGAGATCCTGAACGGTATTCCGTATCCTGCCGATTATCGCATCTCAATTTCTGATAATGTCGTGGACACGTCAAGCTCGGCTTTCGGCGCAGCGGAAATGGAGATGATGTTCACTGTCTGGAACATGACAGAGAACAAACGGGAGGATGTTATTTTTCTCGATTTTGACCAGAACCGGACGATATCGCGACTCGACGAGCTCTTTATTCTTCTCCCCTGTGATGGTGAACCGCAATTAACCTGGGCTGTGTACTTTGGCGGACAGCCGACGGCCGTCAATCCTCAACCAGGCGACGAATTTGTGATCAGGACACTCAAACCCCTGACCGGCGAGGACGTGTACGAATTCAGGGCCGGTCAAGACGTTCTGCTGTGTTCCCTGCACGGCGATGCAAACGAGGATGGTGCTGTCGACATCATGGATGTCGTTTCAATGGTTAACTTCATACTCGGATCCAGTCCTGATCCGTTCAACATAATCTGTGCCGACTGCGACGGTGATGGTGACGTGAATGTCCTCGACGCTTTGGGCATCGTGAACGTGATCTTGGGTGTCGGTGAATGTGTTCCCGGTGCATGGAGAGTGTCTCTGCTGCCCGGAACGATGGACTTTCTCACTTCGCTGCAAGTGTACCTGTCAGAACAGGAGTACGCCAGGTTCATGGCGCTGGTCAAGGCCACGCTGTTTCCTGCCACATACCATCTGGGCCAGAATTATCCAAATCCCTTCAATCCGAAAACGGCCATTGAATATACGTTGCCTTACGCCTCCAGGGTGAAACTGAGCGTGTACAATATTCTGGGACAGGAGGTACGGATCCTGGTGGACGGGAAGAGGGAAGCAGGGTTTCACACCGTCACCTTTGATGGACGTGATCTGGCCAGTGGGGCATACTTTTACCGGATCAAGGTGGGTGATTTTGTGGCGACGAAGAGGATGCTGCTTCTCAGGTGAGTTCTGACATACCGGAGCCGATCACCAGCAAGGTCGGGGAGGCCTTTCATGTTTTTCAACGTACCCCAGATCAAGAGCTCCTGAAAGGAATATTCAGCCTTCTTCTGTATGCACACCCTGGTGCTCACGTTTCCTTCGATATCATCTCCCGTCCACTCCTCATAACATTTGAACGTGTCAGGACAAAGAAACTTTTTCTTGCATGAGGTTTCTATTATATTAGAAAAAAGAATTGGATGCACCGTTTTACCATGAGAAAGGGATTTGAATGAGAAAAGCGAAGCAGCAAATATTTATCCCTCAACGATGTTCCCGGTCACATCCTGGACAAACCGGTGTTGTTCTCTTCATAATATTATCCGTTCTCTCTTGGTCTGTGGGATCGGTCACAGCAGGAGAGAGTACCAATCCTATCTTGAAAATCCTCATATCGCAACGTGACGACCCGGTCGTAAGCCCTCAACTCCAGAAGAAGATGGCCCAATGTAGCGCTGATGAACGCTTGGTGGTATGGGTCTTTTTCACAGACAAGGGTCTCTTTACCGAAAGCGATTACGAGTCCGCCTTAAAACAGGTAACCTCTGAACTTTCGGAGAGGGTGAGGAGGAGGCGTGAAAAAATGGGCCTGCCGAACCTTGCAAATTTCAGGGACCTGCCAGTCAACCGGAACTACATAAAACAGGTTACGGCTTTGAGTTCTCATCATCGAACAACTTCAAAGTGGCTCAACGCCGTGAGTGTGGAGGCCTTGGTCAGTGGGCTTGCCGAGATCTCGCAACTGCCCTTTGTGCGGAAGATCCAGGAGGTAGCACGATCCAGGCACACGCCGGTGCCAGATTCCATAAAAGAGAAAAGGCCATCGCAGGGATCGCCTTCGTCTCCAAACAGATACGGGTTGGACTACGGATCTTCCTTGAATCAACTTCAGCAGATCAATGTCCCCGCCGTTCACGATCTGGGATATGACGGTTCCGGGATTATTATCTGTCTGCTGGATACAGGATTCTTTCTCGAGCACGAGGCGCTGGAGCATATTGATCTCATCGCGGAGTGGGATTTCATCTTTCGCGATGGAAACACAGCCAATGAAGAGGCGGATTCTCCCTCCCAACAGCAGCACGGTACGGAGGTTTTATCGATCGTCGGCGGCGCAATGGACGGCAAATTATACGGACCCGCGTATAGAGCCGGTTTTCTCCTGGCAAAAACGGAGGACACTCGATCCGAGACACCGGTTGAAGAGGACTATTGGGTCGCAGGAATCGAGTGGGGGGAATCGATGGGTGCGGACGTGGTGAGCAGTTCTGTGGGTTATTCGGACTGGTACACTTACGAAGAGTATGACGGGAATACGGCCTTGACCACGAAAGCCGCGGATATTGCCGCCTTCAATGGTATCGTTGTGTGCAATGCCATGGGGAACAGCGGCCATGCGGTCGGCTCAATCGTAGCGCCGGCGGATGCCGACAGCATCATTGCTTGTGGGGCGGTGGATGGCAATGGTATGGTGGCCGCCTTCAGCTCCATCGGTCCCACTTTCGACGGTCGAACAAAGCCGGAGGTTGTGGCTCGAGGAGCCTCGACCTATGCCGTTTTGCCCAGTCCTCTCAGGACGGACGGCTATGCCTACCTTGCCGGCACCTCCTTCTCCACCCCACTGGTGGCCGGCTGCGCGGCCCTGGTTCTGCAGGCTCATCCTGATTGGACACCGATGCAGGTGAGAGAGGCACTGATGATGACGGCCAGCCACGCCAACAACCCGAATAATTCCTACGGCTGGGGTATTGTGGACTGTTTGAAAGCCATCAACGAGGGAACCGATGACGATGGAGAACCGATTCTTCCGGAAAGGTTTGTTCTCGCCCAAAACTATCCGAATCCGTTCAATCCCATGACGGATATCAGATATCAGATTCCGGATGTCGGATCGCCTGTTCACACTACCCTGACAATTTTCAACATCCTCGGCCAGGAAGTTACGACGCTCGTGGATGATGTTCGGGATGCTGGATCTTACACAGTGTCGTGGAACGGCCTGAACGCCCAGGGGACACGTGTGGCCAGCGGTGTCTATGTGTACCGGATCGTTGCGAATGGCATGTTCCAGGGGGATCGGGACGAATTCACGGCGACCAAGCGCATGCTTCTTTTAAAGTAAAGAGAGAGTTCTCAGCTTATCGATTTCTGTGAAAACAGCCCAGAGATTCTTCTCCGGGAAATGAAAATATATCGTAAATCAGTAGTGTCCGGTTATAAGTCGAATAAATTCAGTTGGCTAGGATTTTGGTCATACAGGTTTTTGTAATCATGATCAGTAA
>CP070758.1:833171-836854 GCA_020348925.1 Gemmatimonadota bacterium
CCGTCTCACATCGACAGTTTTATAAGAAGTCTCAACCTCCACTGTGCCTGTGATATCCTCCACGATGGCCTCACCGCTGTTGCTTTCAACTTCCACATCTCCCTTACAGTCGGAGATGAGAAGATCACCGTAACTGTTTTCCGCAAGAATATCGCCCTTGCACCCGCGTATGGTGATGGCTCCCGATTCATTGACGACGTCGATTTCGCCGGTGATCCCCTCTATCTCCACATCGCCGTAGCTGTTTTCCACGTCCAGCGACACGTTTTGAGGTAGGGTTACATCCAAATCGATCTCTGCTGTCGGCCTGTAGATCCATCTTCCCCGTGAGATCTCCTCAACAAAACCGCGCACTGCACCTGAGAGCCCCTTTTTTTCAATGTCGAGGCCCTCGGGAACATCGACGACAATCCTGTACCCGTCCCGATAGGGTTCGATCTCCACTTCGGTCTCTTTCGAAAAGAGATTTTTATTCTTATCGTCTACATTGATCATTTCCAGAGTTGCTTCGACATAAACTTCATTCTTTTCCCACGATGAGATAGAGATGTTCCCATCTATGTTCTCAATATATATGGTCTCATCCGGAGTAATGCCGAGTGACAGGGTGAAGCTCTTTGTGAAGTATTCGTCCTTTCCATCTCTCATTCCAAATACGATCGTTGCGCATAGGATGATGCTGAGAACAGTCAAGGCTATTATTCTCTTTATCTTCATTTTTCAGGCTCCTTTTTAATGAAGTTTATCCCTGTGTTATCTCTATAAGTTCAATCAACGTCTCTTTTTTATCCTGGTATGCCGCCAGGAGGTATCGTCGTATGTGTGCGTCGGCTGAGTTGTGTTTCAGCGCCTCTTTACAGCGCTCGATCTGAGCATCGATGGTCTCCAACTTATCCCGATACAGAAGCAAGAGGTCCGTGTCGGCATTGGCGACCAAGGATTGAGTTGCTTTTTCCAGCTCGGCAATGGCCTGTTCATACTCCTTCTCCCTCTCTTCGACCTTTGACAGGGCCGAGGAGGTGAGGAAATTCGTTGATGCGGGTCCGGTAGGAGTAGGCCTGAGAAAAAGAAGGTACGATACTCCAATACTTATAACCAGCAATGCGGCAATCTTGTATATGAGATGTTGCCTCGGTGAAAAAATATGAAGGAGAATTTCTGCAAGTCCGATTGATCGGGATTTCTCCTGTTCTCTCTTCAGCTCATTTTCAATCCTGGTCCAGAGCCAAGGTGAAGACTCCGGTGCGGGGAGTTTCCGAGCCTCTCCTTCGATGAGACCGTCGAGAGCATACGCCTCGCGACATTCGTCACATTTTGCCCTATGGATCTCAAATTCTTTTTCCGGTATTTTTCCATCCCAGTATAATTGGTACTTAGTGCACGTCATCAGTTCTCCATTCTCCCATTCGGTCCTTCATGACTTCCCGCAGTCGGGCCTTGGCCTCGAAGACCTGGGCTTTGATCGTTCCCTCTTTCATCTTTAAAATTTCAGCAATCTCCCGCTGTTTAAAACCCTGGACCGCAAAGAGCACAAAACAGGCTTTCATCTTCGGGGGAAGTCCGTCGATGGCCTTCTGCAAATGGTGGCCAACTTCCGCGTGAAGATCCTCCGATAGTTCGGCCACCTGGTCCAGGGGAACGTGCGACCAAGACTTCCCTTTTCTCTGCTTATCGAAACAGGCATTGACGACGATCCGATAAAACCACGTTGAGAATGCCGAATCAAACTTGAATTGCCCGATCTTTTTGTAGAGATTTATGAAGGCATTTTGCAAGGCATCTTCTGCGTCCTCCTTGTTGCTGAGCATGCGGTAGGCGACGGACAGCATCGGTTTCTCGTAGTGTCGATAAATCGTCTCAAAAGCGCTGATTTCTCCGTTTTGGCATCGTCGGATGACGACTTCTTCATTTTCTAAGGCCATGCACTATCGCTTTCAGAGACCAGCAGGTTCATTATATCTTCTACTGTCCTTTAGACGGAAGGTAAAGGTAGAAAGGTTTAGTATGACCATGCGAAGTGCAGTCATACGAAAAAAGGACCGATGGATTGCACCGGTCCTCTGTTTTTTCACATGTTTTACCATTACATGAACGCCTCACGGTTCCACGGTCAGTTCATTTTTTCTGTCGCGAATCTCCTGAAGCAGTTTCTCGATGAAGATTTCGGTGTCCATTGGCCCGAGATCCCTGTTGTCCCGTCTTCGCACCGCAACAGCATTGACTTCGGCTTCCTTCGCTCCGACGACGAGCATGTAGGGCACCTTTTGAACCTGAGCCTCGCGGATCTTGTAGTTCAGCTTTTCACTCCGGTCGTCCACGGATGACCGGATATCAGCCTTCAGCAAGCGCTCATTGATGGATTCGGCGTACTCTCCGAATTTGATGGAGCTGATGGGGATGATCCGCACCTGCTCGGGAGCGAGCCATGTGGGAAAAGCACCCCCGTAATGTTCCGTGAGAACGCCGATAAAGCGTTCGATGGAACCGAGGATGGCGCGGTGGATCATGGCCGGCCGGTGCTTGGCCCCATCCGGCCCGACGTAGGTCAGATCGAACCGCTCCGGCATGGAGAAATCAACCTGAATGGTGCCGCACTGCCAGCGCCGCTTGAGGGCATCCTTGATGTGAAAATCGATCTTCGGGCCGTAGAAAGCCCCTTCCCCCGGGTTGACGTCGTACTCGATCTCTCTCGATTCCAAGGCTTCCTGTAAGGTCCTCTCGGCATTGGCCCACATCTCATCGGTTCCGATGGATTTCGGAGGCCTGGTTGAAAGCTCGACCTCATACTCCGTGAATCCGAAGTCGCTGTAAATTTCATAGGTCAGATCAATGAGCTTCATGACCTCGTCCTTGAGCTGGTCAAGAGTACAAAAAATGTGGGAGTCGTCCTGTACGAAGGCGCGAACGCGGAAGAGACCGCTGAGCACACCCTTCAATTCGTGTCGATGAACGAGGCCCAGCTCGGACATCCTCAAAGGTAAATCTCTGTATGAATAGAGGTTATGCTTGAAAATCAAGAGTGAGCCAGGGCAGTTCATGGGTTTCACGGCGAAAGGTTGTTCGTCGATCTGTGTAAAATACATATTGTCCTTGTAATTATCCCAGTGACCGCTCTGCCGCCAGAGGCCTTCGTTGAGGATGATGGGTGTCTTGACCTGAACGTATCCAGACGCGTGGAGCTTCTTTTTTAAATAGGTTTCGACCCCATCGTACAGGGTCCATCCCTTCGGATGCCAGAAGACCAGTCCGGGAGCTTCGTCGTGAAAGCTGAAGAGATCCAGCTCCTTGCCTATCTTGCGGTGATCCCGTTTCTTCGCCTCCTCCACCTGTATGAGGTACTCGTCCAGTTCCTTTTGCGTGAAAAACGCGGTTCCGTAAATACGCTGCAGCATGGGATTTCTTTCGTCCCCGCGCCAGTAAGCCCCGGCCACGCTCAAGAGCTTGAAGGCTTTCAGCATTCCGGTTCGGGGCAGGTGAGGCCCTCGGCACCAGTCGGTAAAGTCGCCCTCCTCGTAGAAGCTGACTGTCTCATCCGTCACCTCGTTGAGCAGTTCGATCTTGAACTTCGCCTTCTGCTCCTCAAGTTTCTTGTGAGCCTCCGCCTTGGTCATCTCTATGCGTTGGATAGGAATATCCTCATTCACAATCCTATGCATCTCATTTTCGATAGTCTCATAGTGTTC
>CP070758.1:836954-841931 GCA_020348925.1 Gemmatimonadota bacterium
AGGCCTCATCCCGATCAGTCCCATAAAGATTCAGGACGGTCTCAAAGGCGTTCAATGAGGATGAGGTAATGCATTCCTCCCAGATCAGTCGAACGATATCATCCCCGTAATTCTCCGTGAGGTAGAAGTCCCATATACAGCTTCCATATTGGTGTAACGATGGTTCCTCCGCATCGAGGGACATCTCCGGAAAACTGTAAAATGACGGGAGATACTCTCGATAATCGTTCACCTCGTCGTACAGGATATCCTCCATCCAGACTGCACTGATCTCCTTGTGCCAGCTTCCTATATTGAGATTGTATGCATTTTGAACGGCATGAAAGAACTCGTGAGCAGCCGTGACACTGAGTGGATCGAGAGGATTGTCGTACCCGAACCCACTGTAGGTTGGATCGACATAAATATAACTCGTATAATCGTTTCGGTCCGGATACTGATCACTGCGGTCCTCCGGAAAGCACACACCATAGGCCCCGGACTGGTGGCGCAGATACACATCGTATTTGTTTTCATCCCCGCCGATTGTCCCATCCCAGGGTGGGGCGTCGTAACCCATGCTATCGACCTCCATGACCCAGACGTGATCGAAGATCTCCGCGCACCGGTTGACGTAATCCGGAATACCGTCATAAGGATCGGTATCCCTGTAGGGTTCATACACGGCATCGGGGCCGGAAGAGTCATAGTGAATCTTGAAACGACCGCCGGGGCTTTTGAAGGTGTGTTGCATGCGGGGGCGTTCAAAATAGACGGCCAGGATTTGCTGAGCCCTCAGGCTGAGGTCCTCCCAGGCTGCCAATATTTCCAGGACCACCGGGGTCGCACATTTGGTAGGTTTGATGGTCTCCTGTTGAAACCGAGGGGACAACAGTGAGGGCTCGAAGAGAGCATAGGCCTTATTGAGCAGGGCGGTTTCGCGGTCAATATCTCCCGCTCTGTACGCCCGCTCTATCCGGGAGAGGACAGTCTCGCCCTCCATCCTTTGGTCCGCATTCTTTTCATAACCAAAAGTCTCCAAAGAGATTGATAGAACAATGAGACAAACAGACATGATACAATGTAGGAGGAAACGCATCCTTCGATATCCTCTGTTCGAAAGAAGGCCAAGAGGTTCCTCTCGATTCCTACTTTGAAAAAGTACGTCGAAATATTTCATCGATAACTCCTTCACTCTGTTGTACCATTCCTGTTCCGGTGATCCATCTACACTCGCTTCCGTTTGCCATCTCAACTCCAAAATATAATGAAGTTATGCTGAAAAACAATCTTTTTCTACGCGATATCACGTGCGTTCCATCGAAAGGACATGGGCTCTCACAGTGCAGCTCCCGAAGAGAAGAATTGAAACCCGGCATCTCATCACAGAGTTTTCTTGACAGCCGGTAAGAAGGACAATATATTGAAAAGAGGAAACCTGAGAGAATGAGAAGAGCCCCTTGATCCCAGAAATGGGGTGTGGGCATGTAAAAAAGAAGGGAATCCGGACTCTTCTGCACACGACATTCTTTCCGGTGCCGAACTTCTCCTTGATCCTCATTCTGGGCTTCTAAAAACGACGAAGGCACAAGACAAACATGAGGGATTGTTTTCACGGACAACAAAGGCGAACTCTTTCGGTATAAGGCACATTTCAAAAACCATGAACAAAAAAGCAAAAATAGGACTGGTGAGCCTCGGATGTGCCAAAAACCTGGTCGATTCTGAAATTCTCCTGGGTACGCTAAGGAAGCGAGGATATCCCATTTTACAAAGCGCTTACGATGCGGATGTCATCATCATCAACACGTGCACCTTCATCAAAGAGGCAACCGAAGAGTCTATCGACGCGATCGTCGAGGCCATCGAGCTGAAAAAAGATCGAAGCGTCCAAGCGCTCATTGTAGCGGGCTGTCTGCCCCAGAGATATATGCGTGAGGACATGGCCTCTGAACTCGTGGGTGTCGATGCCTTTCTCGGCGCCGGCCACTATCACCGCATCGCAGAAGTCGTCGAACGTGTGCTCGCAGGTCGCCAAACCCATCCCCTTCGAAGCCGTCCCGGATTCTTACCCGACAAGATGACTCCGAGAGAGATCCTGACTCCCCACCATTACACCTATGTGAAAATCTCCGAAGGTTGTAACAATAGGTGTTCGTACTGCGTTATCCCTCAGGTTCGAGGTCCCCACCGCAGCCGCCGAATGAAATCGATTGTCGAGGAGGTAATCCGCCTTTTGGATGAAAGACCACTGAAAGAGATCAATGTGATCGGTCAGGACACGACGTTCTATGGCACCGATCTCTACGGACAATCGCGGTTGGCTCATGTGCTCAAAAAGCTTGCACGCCTGAAAAGAGTGAAATGGATCAGGCTGTTATACACGCACCCGGCACATTTCGACCAGGACGTCATCGACGTTATCCGTGATGAACCTGCTCTGTGTAAATACGTGGATCTCCCCTTGCAGCATATTGATGATGCGATTCTCAAAAGGATGGGAAGACGGGTGACTCGGAAAGAGATCGAGAAACTCGTCGAAAGACTGAGAGGACAGATTCCCGACCTTACCTTGCGGACAAGTTTCATCGTCGGGTTTCCCGGCGAAACGGAGAAGCAGTTCAACGAACTGCTGGATTTTGTAGAAAACGTTCAGTTCGAACGTCTCGGAGCCTTCGCCTACTCCCGGGAGCAAGGCACACCTGCTCACAGCTTTTCACACCAAGTCTCGAAAAAAGTGAAAAGGGAGCGGCTCAACCGACTTATGACCCTCCAGAGACACATTTCGAAAAGAAAGAACGAAGCATCCATCGGACGCGAATTCGAAGTTCTGGTGGATAGCTCCGTCGCCGCCGAGCCAGACCTTTTTCTGGCGAGAACCGAGGGAGACGCACCAGAAGTCGACCAGCTGGTCTACGTCACATCGAAGAATGTCCAACCGGGCGATTTTTTAAGAGTCAGAATTACGGACGCCTACGAATACGACTTGGTCGGGGAACCTCTGTAATATCTTTGGACCAGCCGACTTCACCATGGAGGACAGAGAACGTTTGCTCCACCCGCCGAGTAGGGTTATCCCGAAACGACGCACGTAAACGTTGTGGCCACACCATCGACAATCTGAATCTTCTCCGAAACGAGTTCTCCCAACGTCTTCAGATCAGCCACCTTCAGGGTCACAATAACGTCATACGGGCCTGTTACAGAGTACGACGACTCGACACCATCAAGGGTCGATATCGCTTTCGCCACCTCTCTGGCTTTGCCGGGTAGCACTTCAATCAACACAAAGGCAATAATCTCCATAATCTCTTAACCTCCTTCCGAGAATGTGCAGTATTGGCCATCCCAATTTCAGTTCGCAGCAAAATACGATGTACTCCCTCATGTCGTTGTGAGTCCCGGAACGATACCTGCGCGAGACCCCACAAAGCAATCTCAACGTTCTCGAGCGGAATCGCTGCCTCTGGCCTGCGGAGCCCAGCAGTCATCAGGAGGTAACGGAGTAGAGAGACTCATGATCGCTTTCTTGATCCGTCCGCTCCACCTCTTCGGATGATCTCAACAACGACAGGTTTGAACCGTTTTCCCTTCGAAAAAAAGGCGTTGAGGGCTTTCAAGACTCCAAAACTGAAGACCAACAGGAAAAGCCCGGCCCCAATGCCGTACTTTTCCTCTCCTGTGGCAGAAGCACCGAGAGCATAGCCGATGAACAGGGCCACAACCGGCAACAGATACAAAAGAAAAGCAGCCATGACGGTCGATTTCGGTCTCATCTCGATGCGCACCAGATCGCCCGGTCGAGCGCCTTTCTCGTTCATCGCTTCCGTTACCATTCGATTGGTGCCACCAAACGGGACGCATACATTTCGGCTGGCACAATTTTGACAGGCACCTTTTCCTTCAATCTCGACCCGCACAACATCACACCCTTCCCCATATTCATAAACACGGCCGATCTCTTCCATGGCATTTTTTTATATTCTGAACTAAGCCCACACCCCCGGAATCCGTTCACCGCAGACGGAGCACGCACCATTATCGAGATTTATTTCATGTACACGGTAGCCGACCCTCCGGACGACAACGTTTTGACACTGCGGACAGTACGTGCTCTCCGCGGGATGCCCGGGCACGTTCCCAATATACACATATCGGAGCCCAACATCCACGGCAACCTTCCACGCGCCCTCAATGGTCTCCAGCGGAGTCGGTGGAAGATTTTTGAGCATGTATTGCGGGTGAAAACGGCTGAAATGGACCGGGACATCTGGACCAAGGGTATCCCGGATCCACACGGACATCTCTTCGATCTCCCTTGTATCATCGTTGAGAGTCGGTATCACGAGATAGACGATTTCGTACCACACCCCTGTATCTCTCAGCAGTTGCAGCACGTCCAGCACAGGTTGGAGGTGGCTGGCGCAGGACTTTTTGTAAAACTTCTCCGTATACGCCTTGAGATCGATCTTGACGGCACTGAGGTGCTGGCACACCTGGCGCATAGGCTCGAGCTTGATATAGCCGTTGGAGATCATGACAGGGTGCAGTCCGTTTTGCCGCGCCAATCTTGAGGTGTCCAACATGAACTCATAAAACACGACCGGTTCCGTATAGGTATAGGCAATGGAGTGACTCCCGTATTTCTTGGCCCACTCCACGACCTTGGCCGGTGGCAAATACACATTATCCAGCTGCTCCGGTCTGGCTTGGGAGATTTGCCAGTTCTGACAGAACTTGCAAAGCATATTACAGCCGGCCGTGGCGATGGAGAAGGCGTTCGTTCCGGGCAGAAAATGGAAGAGCGGTTTCTTCTCGATGGGATCATTGTTGGCCGAGCAGACCTGGGAATGGACGAAGGTGTAATAGGTCCCTCCTCGGTTCTCCCTCACCCCACAGTAGCCCCGCTCCCAATCGTCCACGACGCACTGGCGGGGGCAGAGCACACACTCCACCTTCTTGTGCTCCAGTTTTTTGTAATACAATGCTTCGTGAAGA
>CP070758.1:842031-844783 GCA_020348925.1 Gemmatimonadota bacterium
ACAGAATATCTCGAAGGAAATATTTGCTTTCTTCAAAATATTTCCCTTGCTATGAAGTGGACCGCAAAGCAAGATCCACCAGCAGTATTGATGGTTTAAAAGGATAATTGTTATATAAAAAACGGAATTTAAAAAAAGAAATGTTAAATGCACTCAGCCCCCTCAAAAAATAAGTGCGACCAAACTATTCTATATTGAAAATATAATATATTTTACAGTACATTTATAGTCAAGTATTTTTTTTTAAAATAAAATAAAAAAAATAATGTTGTGCAAAAAATTGTCAATTTTATAAATTATACTTAAAAATATGACAAAAAATTGTAAAAAATTAGAAGGAGAGTGCAGTGTCTTGCACGGAAGCAGAGAAACGAAGGTGCAAGGAAGCGATTGTACGGAAGCTGGAATCGCAAGGATATTAAGCGCAGAGGTACAGATGTGCCGAAGTTCAGAGAATCAGTAATAATACACTTAAAAAAGGTTGAGATGGAATCTCTTTTGAGTAAACTCAAACCGCCGTTTTCGATAGAAATCGCTTAGAAATTCAGGGACACTGTTTCTGAGCCATGATATATTGTAGTTCAATAGCTCCATTCCTTTCGAAATACTATTGGCAGCTTCCCACCTCTGACATCAAACCAGCCCCCTATATTACAACACCACCATGAAATGGTGAGGCGGATCCTTTCGGACCTATCCATTCTTTCATTGTTCTTGGAAATGAAAAATACTCGACTCTCTCATATTTTTCGAGCTTGAGGTCAATTGACAGTTCACCAAGTCCCTTGGTGGACCTACGAATTAGGAATAGGCGTGTTCCCCTCCCAAGAAGAGGTTTCCGAAAAAAGAGAGCAGAACCATGATGAAGCCGATGATGGACATGATGGCCGCCTTATTCCCCTTCCATCCCCTCTGGTACCTGGCATGCAGATAGACCACATAGAAGATCCAGATAATGAGCGACCCCACTTCTTTGGGGTCCCAACCCCAGAAGGTTCCCCAGGCCCTGTTCGCCCAGATCGCACCGGCAAACAGGGCACCAACAGTAAACAGAGGAAAACCGATGGAGATGGCCTTGTAATTGATCTCGTCGAGAAGCTGCTCGGACGGGAATCGTTTCGCAATCGGGCCCTCAGCAACAATACGGATATTCTTCCGGATCAAATACATGATGCTGACCCCAAAAGCCACAGCAAATGCCCCCTCTCCGATCGCTGCCAGCGAGACATGGATGTAGAGCCAATAATTCTGAAGCGCCGGGACCAGCTGCTGATTGATATCTTTGGGCAAAAGGGACGCACACACGATAAGAATGAACGTGACCGGTGCAATAAAGGATCCGACAATGGGTTTTTTAAATCTGACGAGGACGAAGATGAAACAGGCGACAGCCATCCATGACATGACCGTCATGTACTCGAACATGTTCGTAAAAGGCGGATGACCGGAAAGCTGCCATCTCAGGAGAATGGCGACAGTTTGCGGCACGAAACCGATGAGCATCGCAGCCGTGCCGATTGTAATGACAAGACGGTTCTCGAACGCCAAATAAAGGCTGAAGCAGAGAAATGAAACAAAATAGAGCCAGAACGCAACCCAGAAAAATGCGACATCCGCGCTTGAGGAGATCACGATGTTCCTCCTTTTTCGATTTTTTCCATTATTTGACCCAACTGTTTTTCAAACATCTCCCTGTCCCGATTGGTGGCACCGCACATCGCGACGTGACTCTCCTGATCGGATCGCCTTTGGACCACCACCCAGATTCTCCGGTGGGAGAGAAAAAAAGTTATGCAGACTCCGATCGTCATCACAATCAAACCGACCCAGATGAGGGGTGCCCCAGGATTCCACGTGATCCGGAGACCGGTTTCATGTGTCGGGGCGACATCCACAAGTTCCAATCCGTAGTCATCCAGAAGTGGATGGAATCCGGCCAATTGCGGTTTGAAAATCCAGCCGTCCCGCAGAAGGCTGTCATTCTCAAACAGGCTCACCTTGACTGCCGGATTTCGAAACTCATTGAACCGCTGGTCGGAGAACACCTCCGTACCTCGCATCACAAAGTTGCCGGCAAAATCGACCGGTTCGAAAGTGTAAGGGGTTTCAGGGATGGCAGACATCTCGCCCATCCTGGCCTGGACCATGGTGATCATGTTTCCGGAGGTATCACGAACTCCAATCACCGCCTCCTCAAAATCCCGATCGTCGGGACGATAGGAACTCTGATAAAAGCTGAATCCCCGATAGCGCAGAGGGTGATTCACCTCGATGACCTTCGTGAACAGCGAATCACCGTCCTCCAGAACGGTGAGGGTGCTGAGATAATCTTTGACCTGTCCCGCCTCGTTCGACTCGATCTCGAATTTCTCCACCCGCACGTGAAAACCGCCATCAGGAGCCTCGATACGATCGCCACTCCCTCCCCAGCGAAAAACGGAGTATCCCAGCAGGCTGGCGATCAGTCCCCCTGACACAGCAATAACGAGGCCCGAGTGCGTCAGAAACGAACCCAGCCTCGAGATACCCCATCTGGCAGCGAAGAGGACGTACCCATCATCCTCCCTCTTGACGTGCACTGCATAAAACTTACGAGCCAATAGTTCTCTTACCGTGCGAAGGGTTTGTTCAGCGGATGCGGGAGACAGACCTGTACGTGCATTCTGAACGCCCGCAATTTCGGACACCGTCCGCTTGAAGCTTTTCCCAAAAGCGGCCCTCACATTACCTTGAAGCCGCTTGATGGTGCAGA
>CP070758.1:844883-853748 GCA_020348925.1 Gemmatimonadota bacterium
AAAAATTTTGGTGGCGTCCTAAAAATGGTTGCTTATAATGTTCTTTGACATATTGTAAGGTTTTGTAATTCCAAGTACTTTCCATAAGGTATTGGTCAAAATAACCGGTTATTTGCCTCATGGGAGTCTTGGAATGCAAAAAATCAAGCGGCATTTTCGGTGTCCACGATGTTTCAGTTTGAACACAAAACGTCATGGCAAAAGATCGAATAAGCAAGGGAAAACAGTTTCTCGAAAGCAGCGATGGCGCTGTAAAACCTGTCATCATGTTTTTACACCTTCTGAACAACCGAAAAGCTCTCTTCGCCGAAAGGCAACAGAACTGTACTTTGATTCAGGAGCGTCCTATCGCGCCGTGGCTCGACATTTGGGTCTTCATAAAATGACTGCCTATGGTTACATCCAAGAGCTTGCCTCCAATTGTAAAGAGCCTTGGGAAACCAGTAAGGAGCTCTCACCCCAATGGGAAGGATTTTTGGTCATTGATGGAGATTTCCTACGTGTGGCCAAGCGTCGCTATTCCTTGCTGATTGGAGTAGATGCAAAAACACAGGATATTCCCGATGCATTATTAGCTCCCCATGAGGATGCAAGACACTGGATACGTTTCCTCAACTCCCTGGATCGTATTGAGTATCCAGTCAAAGGAATCACAAGTGATGCGGATCCTGCAATACAAGCCGCTGTGCGAGCAGTACTTCCTCATGTACCGTACCAGTTGTGTGTTAGACATTTTTTCAAAGGTCTCATCCACACACTTCGCTACCGGTTGACGCAAAAACGTGGCTATTGGCGTGAGAACGATCGATTATTAGAGGCTGCTCATCAAATGTTGTATGCACACTCTTTCGCGCAGGCAAAACAATATCTGACTGCTATCTGTATTGATCCTGGCTTTAAGAAAGCGGGGCTATTCCCACTCATAGAACATATCGAAGCCCACTTCTCACAATTGACTCAACATCATTTCTATCCAGGAATGCCTCGGACCAATAACATCGCTGAAGGCGTAATCAGCCGACTTGATGCGAAGATCAATCGAACAGGAGGATTCGAATTTCAAAGAACAGCATGGGCAACGCTTAAGATGTTAATCATGTGGTATCGATTTAAAAAATTCACCGATTGCCGTAAGCCAAACAAACAAAACAATGGCAAATGCCCATTAGAAATTGCCAAAGTAGATGCTTCCAATATCGATTGGATAACATTTAGTCAGAAATCTATTAGACACCATTTTTAGGACGCTACCAAAATTTTGAATAGATATACTTAAAACATCTCGGAAATTCTAAGATTTTCGAGATGTATCAGGGGGTTTGGGGGAAAGGATGCACTTTCCCCCAAGAGGTAACAGGATTTCGATGTGAGCTGGAGGATCAGCGAAATCCGCCATAGGGGCGAGAACCCCTTGGGAACGTTGCGAGCGAAGCGAGCGAAGTTCAATACGGAGGTGCGAAATGAGAAAATATTATTTTACGTGCTTGGTATTAGGATTTTTAATTATTCATACCGCTGCAGGCCAACAGGATTCCATCGTTACAGGTTATAAAAATGTAAAAGACGGCGAACTTTACTATGAAACGCTTGGACATGGGGACGAAACCATAGTATTTATCCATGATGGTTTGGTACATGGGGAAGTATGGGACGATCAGTTTTCAAATTTTTCCGAAAAATTTCGTGTTGTTCGTTACGACCGTCGAGGGTATGGACGTTCGCCACAACCCGAGAAAAACTATTCCAATATCGAAGATCTTCACCAGGTTTTCACGTTTCTAAAAATTGATAGAGCAATTCTCATTGGAATGTCTGCAGGCGGTGGCCTCGCCATTGATTTTACGCTTGCCCATCCCGATAAAGTCGCATCACTCATTGTCGTCGGTGCGGTCGTGAGCGGATTTGGGTATTCGGATCATTTCCTGACGAGAGGAGGACGTCTGACAGCAGCGGACTATGCCAATCCCGAAAAACTATTACAATATTTTGTGAAAGAGGATCCCTATGAAATTGCCCCTCACAATAAAGATATAAAAGAAAAACTTTGGCATCTTATGGAGGCATTTCCTCAGAATATCGATTTTTCAAAAAACCGGTTGGCAGTTCCACCGGAACGTCCGGCCATTGGTAGATTGAACGAAATTCAAATCCCTACTCTGATCGTCATCGGAGAATATGATATACCCGATGTTTTCGTCCATGCGGGGGCCATTGAATCGGGTATTCCATTTGCACAAAAGGTGATTATACGAAACGCGGGACATCTGGTACCATTGGAACAGCCAAAAATATTCAACGAACAGGTTCAAGATTTTCTGAATGGTGCGGAGTTCTTCCAGATATTAAACACCAAGGGTGTTACAGAAGCAGTTGAGATGTTTCATAAGAAACGGAAAGAAGATACTAAGTGGATTCCTTTTAGCGAAACACACATGAATGCTTTAGGGTATCAATTTCTGCAATCCGGTCAAACAAAGGAAGCAATTGAGTTATTCAAACTGAATGTGTTGGCATATCCTGAATCAGCAAACACGTATGACAGTCTGGGCGAAGCGTATATGGTTGATGGCGACAAGGAATTAGCGATCCAAAATTATAACAAATCTCTCGAACTTGATCCGAACAACAAAAATGCAATAGAAAAGTTGAAACAGTTGAAATAATTTTCGTTTCTTCACCAATTCGGTTGAAGAATATGGCTCAAACAATAAAAACGTCTTGTAAATAAAGAAAAGTTGATGCCGAATGATCGAGATGACTTCCTTTCTTTTTCTTTGCTGGCCAAAGAAAAAGAAGCAAAAAGAAAGGCCAGCCCCAAGACTTCGCCGGGACCATCTGCGGCTCGCTTCGCTGCTTTTCCGGAACTCATCCCTACTTTCGCAGGGATTCAGACAGCCGGAAAAAACACGCTCCGCTTGCCGGATGGTCCAGCGGCTCAGGCTTCAGGGCATCTGCTCTGTATCCTTCAGCGGGAAGAGGTGTGACCTGAGCCGAAAAGTCGAAAGGGGCTTGGTCATCGTTATCAATGCTACGGCCATTTCAGGACCATGTTTGTCATCAGTACAGAGAATAGTGAATTCATCAACAACATTGGAGATGATCCAAATTCTTATCCGTTTGGGAATTTTTCTCAATACACTGTGTTGTTTCTTTTTCAGTAATGAAAAAAGCGTAAAAGGAACAAGGAATTTATCCACGAGGGTCAGGGCTTAAATTTTAAATTATATTAGAGTAGAGAGTACACTCCTTGTATCAGAGGGAGAGGAGTCATCTCTTTGAGTTTGAGTTTTACAGAATAATTTTTTTGAAATAATAATCCCATGAAGAGTGAAGAGAAAATTTGCTTTTGAAGAGGTGACCAGAAGGTGCCATGAAAGCGATTGTCTACACAAAATACGGACTGCCGGATGTCCTTCAACTCAAAGAGGTGGAGAAGCCGGTCCCCAAGGATAACGAAGTATTGATTAAAATTCAAGCGGCATCCATAAATTATATGGATTGGGGTTTTGTTCGAGGTGAACCGTACATCGTTCGCCTCTGGTCCGGGTTTTTTAAACCAAAAAACAAGATACCCGGAGCTGACATAGCAGGACGGATTGAAGCGGTTGGTGAAAAGGTAAAAGAGTTTCAGCCTGGTTGTGAGGTATTCGGAGATATATCGAGTTGTGGACATGGCGGTTTTGCCGAATATGCGGCCGTTCCTGAGAATCTCCTGGTATTAAAGCCTGCAGGTATTTCATTTGAAGAAGCAGCGGCTGTACCTGTCGCAGGGATCACCGCTTTGCAGGGAATTCGCAAAGGAGGGATACAACCAGGACATAAGGTATTGATTCAAGGAGCATCCGGCGGTGTTGGAACATTTGCAGTCCAGATTGCCAAATCGTTCGGTAGTGAGGTGACTGCTGTGTGCAGCACAACGAAATTGGACATGGTACGATCGATTGGTGCAGACTTTTGTATTGACTACACGAAGGAGGATTTTACCCAAAATGGACAGTGTTATGATCTTATTATTGCTGCTAATGGGTATCATTCGATCTCAGATTATAAACGAGCATTAACACCCAAAGGGACTCTCGTTGTCACCGGAGGCTCCATGGCTCAAGTTTTCCAGTCGATGTTTCTCGGACCATTGATTTCATTGATGGGGAGTAAAAAAATAATGAACATGGGGGTTGCCGAATCAAATAAAAAGGATTTGACTTTCTTAGGAGCACTTCTTGAAGCAGGCAAGGTAAAACCTGTGTTGGACAGATGTTACACCTTAAGTGAGGTCCCTGATGCTCTCCTCTATTTTGGAGAAGGACATGCCCGAGGAAAAGTAGTCATAAGTGTGGAACATAGTAACAAAACCTAAAAAGACACTGCACCGGCCCGCTAATTCGCTGTGCTTTAAAGCGGAAGGTGAGCTTGGTCGTTCGGCTTATTAATTTTTATACTCTTGGCGAGAGAACACATGAAAGCAATTGTCTGCACGAAATATGGACCACCAGAAGTTCTTCAGCTTAAAGAGGTGGAGAAACCGGTTCCGAAAGATAACGAAGTGCTGATAAAGGTTCATGCGACGACCTGTCACATTGGGGACACGAGAGTTCGAAGTTTTAATGTCCCTTTCTGGCAGATGATCCCATTTCGAATTTTTTTGGGTATCAGAAAGCCAAAAAGAAGTATACTTGGAATGGAGTTAGCCGGGCAGGTTGAAGCTGTAGGCAAGGGCGTAAAACGATTCAAAAAAGATGACCAGGTTTTTGCATCAACCGGTTTTGTTTTTGGTGCATATGCTGAATATATCTGCTTGCCTGAAGACAGCACAAATGTAGCTCAAGGGTTAGTGGCGCTAAAGCCAGCCAATATGACCTATGAGGAAGCTGCTGCCGGTGCGGCTTCTGGAGGACTAACAGCATTGTCTGTTCTTCGCAAGGCAAATATCCGTAATGGACAGAATGTCCTTATCTATGGAGCCTCAGGAAGTGTGGGGGTATTTGCAGTACAACTTGCCAAATATTTTGAGGCGGAAGTTACTGGAGTATGCAGTACCGCGAACGTGGACTGGGTGAAATCGCTGGGCGCCGATACGGTTATTGATTATACCAAAGAAAATTTTACAGAACGCGGAGTAACCTACGATGTTATTTTCGATGCGGTGGACAAGATATCGTCTTCACGAGGTAAGAAGGCTCTCAAAAAGAATGGAATCTACCTTAACGTTATTAAGCATTCCGGTCGTGGGGATGACATAAAAACTGAAGATTTGATCTTTCTCAAAGACCTTATTGAAGCGGGAAAACTAAAGACGGTCATAGATAGATGCTATCCGTTGGAACAAATGGTCGAGGCTCACAGGTATGTTGAAAAAGGACACAAAAAGGGACATGTCGTCATAACTGTTGAACATGCGGAGAAAACTTAACAAAGCGCTGAAGCTGACTGGCCGCACGCGCCTATGTGGGCCTGCAACTGAACGCGGACGTTAGCCTGCCCACAAGTAATGAGGATGGACATGCAGAAGTCCCGGTTCATTGTCGGCTTAATTCTAATTGCCGCCGCAGCCCTACTGTTCGTGTTTGGTAAAGGAAGCTATTCTGTTGCTGGTGTGATAGCCCTTGGAGTGCTTGGTCTGGTGTCAATTGCGATCTCTCGAAGGAAGTAGCCCGTGCAGTGTATAGCGAGGGGGTAGGCCGGCATTCGCACTATCTCTTCTATGTCGGTTCTGTAAAAGGAAGCCCACAAGACCGTCCCCCGCGCTCCCTCATCCCTCCTCCTATGAAACGCACCGGAGATCCAGGAAATCTTCCGGGATGTCTGTCTCATGTCTCGTGAGAATGAGAACAGGGGGACGTATTCAGGAGAGGCTGTTGTGCTTCAGTTGTGATAGTATTGGAGACACCAAGACCGGAACAGGTGAGTCCCTGGCAAGGGGGAAAACTCTTATGTAAAAGGGGACACTCTTGGGTATACATTTTTCCACATAAGCTCATGTATCTATTTCTTTCAGCAAAGAGGTCGACCATTTCTCCGGATAGGCGCGGTTCAAGAGTAATCATAAAAGATCGTTGTGACTTGAAATCGTCTGTTTTTATCATACGCTCTGCATACAAGAAAAAAATGAATGCATTATTTCTTGTGCCGTAGTTGGTTGCAAGAAATATTCCGCCGTCAACCCCGTCTCTTTGAGCGTTGGAGCCGCAGCGTGTTTCCAAATACGTTTCTTCATGGTGAAACATTTCCGTGTTTCATTCCGTCCTCTCTACGTGCATGCGCCAAAAAATAGCAGAAGATTTTGAGATGCTGTTGAGCAAAAGAAGAGCGAATCCTTCCTCATCATAGTCGTCTTAATACTCATGGTTTCGGGGTTTGGATCGGCTCGGATGGGATCGTTGACTCGAAGTTTCAACAGCCTTCTGCTTCGGACCCGGTGTATAGACACCATTGCAGAGTTCGATAGAAGTGCGAGATCTGAGTGGGGCATAGTCCCCAGGAAACCTTTTTCTCATGGTCCACTATGGCGATCGTGAGAACCTCTTTCAAAAGGTAGACCGGGATCCAGATGAAGATTCTACAGGGAAACCAGTGTTTTACGGTAGTTCATATTGTCGTTTCCTTGGGAATTACGAATGTCAACTCTTAGCAAAGTAAGGAGAACATCATGAAACATCGACAATCAAAAATGAATATCTTTGTCGTACTCTTGTATGCAATCCTTATGATAGGATGCAAATCCTGTGAAAAACAAATGGATGCGAATGAACTGAGTAGTAAGCTTCAAGCCATAGTAGACAGTGTTATTTGTGTCGAAAGCGAGGATCCAATACACAGCGCTGTGTTGCTCGTCGAATGTCCTGGATTTCAATGGAAGGGTGCTGCCGGTATGGCAGACGGCAAGAATGAAACGATGACTGCGGATCACAAGATTAAGATTGCCAGTATCGGAAAGAGTTTCACGGCGACACTTATTTTACAGTTGATGGAGGACGGATACCTTCATCTGGATGACACCATTGACAAGTTTTTAGATAATCCTGTCGTCAAGCTGGACAGCTTGCATATCTATGAAGGGGTTGCGTACGGTCGTCAGATTACCGTGGAACAGCTGCTCCATCATACGAGTGGAATAAAAGATTATATGGAAGATCCTCGATTTATTCCCAGGCTTTTGGAATACCCCCAAACGCAGTACAGCCCGGCTAAGATTCTCAATATGTATTATGAGTTTGGAACAAACCGTAAAGCGGTATTTCCGCCCGGGAAAGGTTTTTCCTACAGTGACCCTAACTATGTGCTCCTGGCAATGATCGTTGAACACGTTACAGGTCGGACCTATCACGCAATGTTGAAAGAGCGTATATTTGAGCCATTGGGAATGGAGAACAGTTATCTGGAATACTATGAGGAACCGAGAGGGGACAAGCCTTTATCGCATGCTTTCGCGAGCACAATAGATTTAATTACCGACCTCAATACCTCCTGTGATTGGGGTGGAGGTGGAATCGTGTCTACCTGTGAAGAACTGAATAGGTTTTTCAGAGCATTGATTGGAGGGAAACTGTTTGACAAGGATTCAACTCTAAAACTGATGCTCTCCGCAGCCGACGAAGGCCGAGGTGTCAAGGATGTTTATGATTATGGTTTGGGTATAATGAAGAGATCCATTCATGGACTCACTTTTTACGGTCACGGCGGGGCCTATGACTGCGATGCTTTTTACTGTCCCGTAAAGGATATCAGTGTTTGCATGAGTTTGAACCAGACGAACACACATGGTAAGAGGAATAAATTTTTGCGGCAAGCTGTGATGCTCATAATGTGATATATATTGTGTGTCAAGCTGTATGACAATCGCTGCACTGCGACAGCGGGGGCTGGCGTTCTGGGTGCGTTCTCAAAGTTATCTCTTTTGAAGAGATACTCCATGCATAACAGTTCCGTCGCACATAAAGCGGAGTTTATACGGTTTGGGATCTCTAAGAATAGGAATCGCGTTCGTGATTTCATCGAATGAAACTATCTTGTCTTAAGAGGAATACTGTCACATTACTGAAATATTTTGAGAAAATATGATGAACCGATTATTGTGAAACAAACATTTCACACATCAATTGATACGGTTTGGAATTCCATGACCGAGAATACCCAAATGCTTCAATAGTATTTTGAGAATATCCTGTCATTGAAACCTGTAGTTGGATTTGAGACTCAATTTTAATCGGGAACGCTATGAAATAGCGGCATGAAATATGACATCCGCAAAGATCTTTTCGGTGCAAAAAGTCTTATTGTAGTAACCCATTACAAGTGTCCGTTTCAGTATTCAAAAAAAACAGGTATCATTTGTTTTAAAAATAGTCTATATTAAAGTCAAGGCGACGGATGAAATGCACATGGCATTATTCAAGCGTCTTCGTTCGAGATAATATTAGGCGTAATTGAGTTTGGAGGGAGCAAGGTTGTTTAAAACCTTGAGCAGTCCTTTTCAGGTAACTTCGTATCCAACATTGCGGTTCACTTCCGGATACTATGCGAAGCGTTTGGCGGCTGCCGCATGCATCATGGGACAATATGGCTGGAGCCGGACGGAAAGGAAGAGGAAGGCCACACATGTCTTGACATTTACGCTGTTCATTATCACGATGTTCTTAACCTGCTGGCAGTCGATCCAAGGGGACAAGGTGCGCAGCGAAGAAGAGGACCGCGCTGTCAGGATTCTCAGTTCCCTATTTCCCCGAACACCTGTTGACGGTGGTGTCTCGCGCCTGTGCGACCGGGCTGCCGCCTATGCGGCTGTTTGAAGCAGTCCTTGGCACGTAGTTGAGCGCCGGAGCGTTATGCATATGGAGGAAAGAAATGACAAAAGTAGTGAATATCGAA
>CP070758.1:853848-870960 GCA_020348925.1 Gemmatimonadota bacterium
AGAGGTAAATAACAGGTTGAGTATTGCATTCCGATGGTAGTCTGACATAGTGCGAGCCTAAAGCGGGTTGCCGCAAAGGGTCGGTCGGCATATCACCCTACAAGCGGCTGACGCAGAGCGTTAGGTGTTTTCCAGGGAATAATAATGATAAATACAGTGTTGGGAAAGATATCAAAAGAAAAGCTAGGCCATACCAGAATTCACGAGCATATTTTATGGGCATGGACTGATAATGTAAGAATAAAATTTGACAGAAAAACGGTTGTAAGTATCATACTTCCACATTTAAAAGAATTGAAATCAATAGGTTGCGATACTTTAGTTGAGGCAACACCCAATGGAGCAGGTAGAGATGTAAGTGTATTAAAGGAATTATCTGAAAAAGCGAATCTGAACATTATTACTAATTGTGGAGTTTGGGATGGATTGGATTACAACGGCGCATATATTCCTCAAAGCATTAGGAAAAAGAGTTCCCACGAAATTGCTGAAGAATGGATTGATGAATATGAGAAAGGAATAGATAAAAGTGGAATTAAACCAGGAATTATTAAAATTGGACTTGGAGACAATGATGTCATATCGGATTTTCAGAGAGTATTTCTAAAAGCAGCAATAATTACAAGCAAATATTCCGGGCTTCCGATTTTATCCCATATCTGCTCTTCAAAATCTGCAATAGAAATAGTTGAAATAGTTGAAAGTGAAAACTTGGAGTTAGACAAAATTATATGGAGTCATGCAGATTTTGCTTTTGATGACATTACTATAATTGAATTGGCAAAACGAGGAATTTGGATAGAGTTGAGTTGGCATACAGGCCAGGCAGAAGAATATAATTGGTACATCAAAACGATAAATAGAATGAGAGATTTGGATTTGCTGGACCAATTACTTGTGTCACAGGATGCTGGTGGATTTCACGAAGGGAAGATAGTATCCTATAGAGATTTTTATACAAGATTTATTCAGGAATGTGTTAAAAATAATATCTCAAATGAAGTTGTTGATAGACTGCTAATATCAAATCCATCAAATGCCTTGGATAATTAGTAATGCGAAAAAAACACCTAACCCCGCGTGTAGCCACTCGCCTTCAGTGGAGGGTAAGCGGCGCGAAAAATACAAAGTTTGACTGTATGAATAGTGAAATCTTGCTCTTGTTGGCGGGCTGCTAACGCCAACGTTAGCAGTTAAGCAAGGTTAAACCAAAAACAAATTCTATAGCAGGAGAAGACATGAAAATAATTACTTTCATTTCACTAGTAATTTTCAGTCAAAACCTTTTTGGCCAACCCATTCCTTATGGTTACAACGAAGAAGCCGGCGGGTACTTTGATGTTGGCAACAATACTAAACTGTACTATGAAATCTATGGTGAAGGTGATCCGCTGTTAATTCTCCACGGCGGAGTTTTTGGATATATAGACGAATTTGAATATTTAATACCTAAGCTTGTTGAAAAATATCAGGTTATCTGCTTAGCCACACGTGGACATGTAAAATCAGATATTGGAAATGAACCATATACTTATGAGCAAAGAGCGACTGATGCTTATAAGCTCATTCAAAATCTGAAGTTAGAAAATGTTACTGTTGTTGGATTTAGTGATGGTGGTTTTACTGCCTATAAACTGGCAGCCATTTACCCCGATATAATTGAAAAAATTGTTGTCATGGGGGCAGGTGATGATCCGCCTAAGGACGAACCCGGAACAAGTTCATATTCTGCTGATAGCTTAATGAAGAATTATGGCGATTATTTCAAAAAAAGAGTAGAAAATATGCCTGAGCCTGATAGGTGGAATGAAAGCCTAAACATGTTAAACGATCTGTATAATAATAGTTTTGTCAGTCACGAAACTTTCAAAAAAATCAAATGTCCAGTATTGGTTATGAGTGGTGATGGTGACGAATTTTCAAGTCCGGAAGAATGTTTAGCAGCACATCGATATCTGCCAGATTCTCAACTTTCAATAATACCAGGTTGTGGTCATGTACTGTTATATTGTAATTTTCCAGCAGTATGGGAATCAATGAAAATATTTTTAGGGTATAAAAATTAAATAGGTTGAACTTGGAGTCCACGAGGTTTAGAGCTTAAATTTTAAATATTGAGAGTAAAAAAGACACTCTTGTAAAAGGGGGGGAGGATTAATCTCTCTGAGTTTGAATTATTACAAAATAATCCCATAAAGAGTGCTGAGAAAAATTTAATTTTGAAGGGTCGATCCTGGTAGAGAGTCCCCGAATTTCTGGACAAAGCCTCGGTGCGGTTCAAGAGCAATTGACTACGACTGCACCCGAAGTTGGGGGCGGTGTTCTCTCGAGCGTTTTGAGAGTTCATGACGTTTTTTCTCAATTTCATAACTCGGACTCTTTCCTCCGGGACGGGTGGGTCTCGCGTTTGCCGTAACATGAGAATTATTGAGATGAAGAAAATCCATTTCTTAAAAAGTTCAGACCAAATTTTCCTGGGGATGTGCGTCTCTGTCACAATTGTCTTTATATTACTTTTTGCGGTTGGGGCTGTTGCGAGAATAAATTTGCCGCAGCTTTCAGATACACTTCAGGTTGCGAAAGAAGATCAAGATCGTTTAATCAATTATTTTGAGGGGTTTGAGGGTTACTCTGATATTGAAATTGAAAAGGATGTAGAGAAAATTTTACTCAACGCCTTGAAAGGTATATATGATTCTGCCTGCTCGGAGATGATTTCCTACTGGGGAACAGTAGCCGAGGGAACAGCAACCCTTACTGTTCGTGTTGTTTTTATACACACTGACACAGTTTCTACGAAAAGAGGTGTACTCTTCACAATTAAATGTCATTCCAAGTACAAAGAATACGGAGAGAAATATTGCGATGAAAGACTGGCTGTACTCTCGACTGCACCGGGAAATGCATCCATCATATTGCTGCCTCATGCTGAGGATTGTAAAAATTGCTCTGAGTTATCAAGCATAAAATTCGAGCAAATAGTACAGAGGAATCCTCTCATTATTGTTTTATCTATCAGGACCACAAACGATAATCCCTGCTGTGGGGGGGCTTATGCGTATAGCGACGAGAAAGTTTATTATTATGCCTTTCTTGAATCGGGAATAAAACAGGTGGCTTCCGTCGTTCGATACCGGTCTGAATACTCACATGATGATGTCGAGGGGGATTACAGTAAGATTTATGAATCAAAAATAAGGTATGCATCGGACCCGACGGGAAGCAGTACCCGGATAATTTCAGAATACGTAATCACAACGAACGGTGTTGAGGAAGGGAGTGGCACACAATCCTATTTTTGGAATTCGGAAAATGAGGAATTTGAAATCATGCAGAAGTAGTCCAATTATATAAAAATTCACACATACTGTTACTTGTCAAAAGCTGCAAAAAGAAGCTGAGGCGAGGGCGCGTTTCTTTTGGAAGTGAGCTTCCGACGGCCGATCATTCTCCTAAGATTTCGCCGAACCTCTGACGCTCCGCTGTCGCCAGTGAGGGGTTACCACCAGCTTCCACCTATCCCCTCTTTCTGAGATTCACCAAATATCATAAAGAGGAAGTTCGTCGGGTCGTAGAAAAGTCAAAAATTTTAGAATATTTGGTACACATTCGGCTTCGTACGGCTGAGCTCCTTTTTATCCGTCGAGGTACTTGGAGGTCAAAGAATGAAACTCGGTGTCAAGGATCTGGAAATTGAAGTGCGTGCAGGAACTGTCGACGATGTCCCTTTACTGATGTCCTTCATCAAGTCAATGGCGGAATTTGAGAATCTTGAAGTCACCACGACCGAGGAAATCTTACGGGAATCGCTCTTTGGTAACCACCCGGCAGCGCATACGCTGCTTACTTTTGTTAATGGCAGGCCTGCTGCCTATGCGGTGTATTTCTTTACCTTTGCGACCATGGTGGGAAAGCGTGGTCTGTGGCTGGATGACCTGTATGTTGAGCCCGACTTGCGGGGGAAGGGCATAGCCAGGGCTCTGATGGCTTACCTGGCCGATCTCGCAGTGGGGAACGACTGTGGGCGCTTTGAGTGGATGGTACTCGACTGGAACAAGCCTGCTATCGATTTTTACCGGGATGTGGGCGCAACTGTGCTCGATGCCTGGCGAATATGCCGTCTTGATGAGGAGAGGCTGGCGAATCTTGCTGGACGGCTTGTACGAAAAGATGATGCCGAATAACTCGAGTTTGCGCCCGACACCACAACCGACTGTGTCGACGAAACTTCGTAAAACTTGAGAGTTTCACTTCGACGGGGTGGCACACTGCACGTCAGTCAGCAATCACAATGTCCATTTTATACCGCATACCGGAGCTTGTTCTTTTTTGGTTTTTCTACGTTCACTCGTGTTGGTCAACCAGCCCGGTGAGCTTGGTCGTTACCCGTTTGAGAGAAGTTCATTTAAATTCCTATTAAACTCTAAGCGTTTCGTGGGATGTTGTATAATATTTTTTGGAGGAAGAAAATGAAAACTTACTTATCGATTTCTGTCTTTGTTTTCTGGTATAGCATCGGTCATTTGTTTGCGCAAGATACATCACACGTTACAGCACAAGGCACATTACCTGATAATCACCTTCTATTCTCTTTACACTTACTCAACGATAAATTGGAGGGAGCAAATGAATATTTGGAAGGATTTAAAGTTTCAATGGATCTCCCCCATCGCTATTTACAGCAAGGATTAGATGGAGACAGTTTATTGTCGGCAGTTCGAAATCGGGAAATAAGGGGCACCCTGACGTATCCAAACGGAAAAACGACTCCGATAAAATATGAAGTTGTCCATCACAGAGAAACCGAAGATATTTATATGAAAACAACATTGGGTTATTTTTTGTGGGAAAGTGTAGCCATTCGAAATGATACATTGTTTTTTGTTATTGATTGGTGGTACTGCCCTCCTGCCCGTAAAGTTGATTTAGAAACTTTGGAATTGGCCGAGCAACTCTTAGGGAATCCAAACAATTGGCATAAAAACGATGACAGAAAGTGCGAGGATGATATTGAAAGTAATCGGTGGAGTCTTTTTTGTGCTTTAAAATACGCCTCAATCGAGATAATGGGTGAATACAATCATCATAATACTGCTATGCAGACAGTGAGATTCGTAATAGATGATATAATCCCTGCTCACGGATTCGAACATACTCTGATGGATTACAACAATTCACCATTAACGAAGCATGAGAATATTTTAAATGTTATAGATGTTGCTCAGAAAAGAGTGAAACAAGAACTGGAGAAAATTGACAATTGAAAAAGACCACACATCCAACGTATGCTCTGAGTGAAACGCGATAGGCTTTTTATGAGCCGAAAGTAGCCGGGCGCTTTTTTCCCAACGATCCGTGACAGGGTGACTGGATACGTGAGAGGGGGAGGAGATAGCCGAGCAGGAGAGAGACGGGACAATCGAAGAGCTTCGGGGCAGGGGCCGAAGACGGACGTCTTGGATGCAACCGTGTGAATCTCACGACCAGTTTCACGTATCATCGGTCAATGTTCTCAATCCCCAGTCATCCCTCCAATTCTTCAGCAAGAATCCGCTGTATCCGCTATCCTTTCTTAAGGTTATGAAAAAAACGAACGAGGAGAAAAAAAGTTTGAACTGGGCATAGTCAATTTTGAAGTCTGCGTCTTTCAAGTCACGACGATTTTCTGGCTCCCCAACTCCAGTTTGGAAGCCAAATTATTATTGTGTTTGCACATATGATGGAACGAATTCTTCTTGATAAGCAACAAATACGCTGTTGGGAAGAACAGGCTCTGTTGCATTTGTCAGGCAAGGAATAATAAGGAGACCCAGTTTCCCATCCAAGAGCGAGCCCAAAAGGGGTTTGGAACGAGGAGCAATCCTGGGAAAGGTTGGGGCGAGCGGCCGTTCGCCCCATCCGGTAAACGATAGTATGCTGCAAGACCAACGTACGGGGTTCTTTCAACGTGCCTGGTTCCGTCATTACGACAATGGGAATGTCTCCTTTTCAGCCGAATAACAATGGTTTCTCAATTAATCCTTGACATTACCTCTTTCGTATACGAAATTACTATGTTGTTTGAAAGGAAACATTGGGGAGTGTATCTGATATGGAGATTCGAGAGATAGACGAGCTGACAGACCGCAGGGAACTCAAAAAAGGGCAGAAAGTTGAATTGCTGCGCGATTTCTACGACACTACCGATTTGAGTGAAGACCGGAAGCCCGTCCATAGAATGGGCGACGTCGGAAAAATCAATGGCTTTGGAGAAATTTACAGCCAGGAGATCGTGACTGTGGAGATATGCCATCACGGCCTGGGTATCTTTGAGGTCGTTCCCCTCCGCCCCTCCGATGTAAAGATTGCTCCAGATGAGACGCCAGTCACAGAGCCCGATCAAAGGCTCGATGATCCGGACGAATCCCCCCAGAGCCTGGAGGAGGATCAGCCCGTCATCCTTTTGGATATAAAGAAAGCTGAGTAAGGCTGCTCAAATACCCGCAGTGCACTTCCTGCCTCCCGGATAATCCCTCTTCTATTCTAACATCTTGTTGTCCCTGTCGTTTCACAATTTCGGTCCATATTTTCAGGCTCGATATTCTTTCATGATTCGGAGCAATGTGGGGGCGAAAAGAGGATGTTTTGGTCATTGAGTTGTTTTCTTTCATTTTAGGTAAATTCCTTGTGATACGTAGGCTAAAGGCCCTATATTATAAGGATTTTTTGGTTGCATTTCAATAGGAGAATAGTATATTCATGGATCTCTTTTGAGGAGGATGAGCGTTATGGCTTCAGTTCAGGAAAACGTCGCTGACGTTCAGGAGAAAATAAACAGGGCCGCCGAACGGGCAGGACGAGATCCCGCCGATATCACCATAGTGGCTGTGGCCAAGGGGGTGGATGTGGAGCGGATACGACAAGCCCTGGAGGCCGGCATACCAATCATTGGGGAGAATAAGGTTCAGGAGGCTCTTCAGAAAGTGAAAGCCCTGGGAAGCGGTGCTCCGTGGCACATGGTCGGCCACCTGCAGCGCAATAAGGTCAAAGAGGCAGTACGTATCTTCAGTCTCATTCAATCGTTAGATAGCCTTCGACTGGCCGAGGAGATCAATTCGAGGGCGCTGACGGCTGGTACCATAATGGATGTATTGGTTCAGGTCAATACCTCCCAGGAGGAGTCGAAATACGGACTTGAGCCCCAGGAGACCCTCGATTTTGTGAAAACGGTTTCTTCTTTCAAAGGGTTGAGTGTCCGGGGATTGATGACAATCGGGGCCTTTTTGCCCGAGCCGGAACAGGTTCGACCCTGTTTTCGACTCTTGAGAGAGGTGCAGGAACAAATAATCGATGCCCGTATCCCCAACATTGAAATGGATTATCTTTCCATGGGCATGACGAGTGACTTTGAGGTGGCCGTCGAGGAAGGGGCCAACATGCTCCGCATCGGGACAGCCATCTTCGGCCCACGGGAGTAATATAGAATTCAGGTATTTACAACGCCATGGAATTACTTAATTTTCTCATCACCCTCTATATTATTCTGTTGCTGGTGCGGCTCTTTCTGCCGTGGAGTGGGGAACTGCTCTTCAATCCCCTTTACAGGGGCATCGTCAAATTGACCGAGCCCGTGCTCCAGCCATTGAGACGAATTGTGCCGAAAACGCGCACCGGCTTTGATGTCTCGCCTCTTGTGGGTGCCATTGTATTGATCCTCCTCAGGGGCTTCATCCTCGGTCTGGCCCAAGGGTTGAAAGGATCGGGGGCTCTGCTTGTCAGTGCCGTAGGCCTTTTGAATCTTATTTACGGAGCCGTGGGAATTCTATTGCTCGGCGTTCTTTTCGTCTCCATGGGAAGTGCTTTTTCCTACAGCCGCTTCACGCAGGTGATGCTGGCCTTAACAGACCCTATTATTTATCCTATACGGCGTTTCACGGGCTTCCGGGAGAGGGGGGTTGACTGGGCCCCAGTGGTCGGCATAGTCCTTGTGATCGGTTTGAGATCCGCACTCATGTACGGTCTTTTTCACATGAGCGGGGCTTCACACCAGATTCCGAACATCCGTAATATATTCGCCGAGAGTACATACCTCATGGTCGATACGTTGATCACATTTTTAATGATCGTTATGATTGCGCGAGCCGTTGTATCCTGGATCAATCTCGATCCGTATAATCCACTGGTGCAGACGGTTATCTTTTTTTCGGATCCAATCCTGACGCCCATCCGTCGGGCTGTACCTGCCTGGACCATGGGGTTGGATTTCTCGCCCATGTTTGGGGTCATCCTCCTTATGATCGTGCGGTACGTCGTGCACCGTGTTGTTTGAATGTGAAGGAGATATTCTATTGAAAATTACACCTTTAGATATACGTCGGCAGGAATTTAATCGAAAGGTGCGAGGACTCGATCCTGAGGAAGTCCAGACCTTTCTGGAGATGGTGGCCGATGAGTTCGAAGCCGTGATCAAAGAGAATACGACCCTCAAGGATCGTATGTGTGGCCTGGAGTCCCAAGTTAACAGTTTCCGCGAGATGGAGAAAACGTTGCAGGATACGATCGTTACTGCTCAAAAGGCGAGAGATGAGGCCAAGTCTGACGCGCACAAAGAGGCGGAATTTATTGTTCGAGATGCCGAACTGAAGGCAGAGCGATGGATCGAGGAAGCTCGTCAGGAAGTCATGTACCTGAAGAAGGAACTGGCAACACTCAAGGGGCACAAGGCCTCCTTTCTTGCAAAAATGAGGACGCTTCTCAATTCCCAGTCCGAGCTTCTCAATGTCCTGGAGCTGGACCAGAAGGACCTCCTTCAGGAAAAGAGATCGGCGTCTTTTGGGAATGAAAAGACGACAAATGACCGGACAGCTGAGAAGAAATCAGCACCGTCTGTAACAGAATCAGGAAGCGTGGATAGGTCTTACGGGCATGAAGGAGAAAAGCGTCGTCCTTCAGGTCCGGGTCCAACCGCGGGCATCGGTGAACCGGATCGAAGGTATTCTGGAGGACGGAACTTTGAAGGTGAAAGTCACGGCACCTCCGGAAAGGGGTAAAGCGAACCGAAGCGTTGTGCGTCTGTTGGCACATCACTTTGACGTGAAACCGTCTCAGATCGAAATTGTTTCCGGGCATACGTCCGGGCGGAAGACGGTCAGAATACTTGGCTTGGATGCCAATATTGGGAAACGAGATTTCTGAAGGCCATAGAAAGCTGACAAAGAGATGCCGGAATTGAGAGAACAGATTGCCGAATCAGTGACATTCGTTCGTTCACAAACCGGAACTGAGCCTGAAATCGGGATTATTCTGGGGACGGGTCTGGGAGCTCTGGCCGATGACGTTGAGAAAGAAGCGGTTATCCCTTACAAGGAGATCCCCCATTTTCCCACCTCAACACTCTCTTTCCACGCCGGACAGCTCATTCTGGGTACGTTAAACGGAAAGAGGCTTGTAGCAATGGAGGGCAGGTCCCATCATTATGAGGGATACACTTTGAAGCAGATCACATTTCCGGTGAGGGTCATGAAGGCTCTCGGGGCACAGACACTCATTGTTTCCACCGCCTGCGGGGCGATGAACCCTCAGTTTCAACCGGGTGACATTATGATCATTACCGATCACATCAATCTTTTTGGTGATAATCCTCTGATCGGACCGAACGACGACGAGCTCGGGCCGCGTTTTCCGGACATGTGCGAGGCGTACAGTCGGGAGTTGATCGCTCTGACGGAACAAGTGGCTTTGGCAGAGCGGATCAGAGTACAAAGGGGAATCTATGCGGCCATGACAGGCCCGAGCTTGGAGACGGCCGCAGAATATAGATTTCTGAGAATAATCGGGGCCGACGTTGTCGGTATGTCCGCAGTGTCAGAGGTGATCGTCGCCGTCCACTCCGGGATGAAAGTGTTGGGCCTCGCCGTGGTCACCGATATCTGTCTGCCGGATCACCTCGAAAAAGCGGACATCGAAGGTATCATCAGGACGGCCGAAGAGGCCGAACCGAAGCTGACCACAATCATACGACAGGTTGTGGAGCGCATGTGATTCAGAGTAAAGAAGGTATCGTTGGAGTGAGAGCGTATGTTTCGAGACGTAACGACGCACCTTGATTTTCCGAAACTTGAAAAGAGGATCTTAGAATTTTGGGAGAGAGAGGGGATCTTTCAAAAGAGTCTGGATCAGCGGGCCGACGGTGAGGGTTTTGTCTTCTTCGAAGGACCCCCGACAGCCAACGGTAAGCCTGGTGTGCATCACGTTCAGTCAAGAACGTTCAAGGACTTCGTCTGCCGGTATAAGACGATGAAAGGGTTTCAAGTTTTGAGAAAAGGGGGGTGGGACACTCACGGCCTACCGGTCGAGATCGAGGTGGAGAAAGAGCTCGGTCTGAAGTCGAAGGATCAGGTCATTGAGTACGGCATTGATCGTTTTAATGCGAAATGCAAGGAGAGCGTCTTTCGTTACGAAAAAGAGTGGCGGGAGGTGACCCGGCGGATCGGTTTTTGGCTGGATATGGAGCACGCATATATCACCTGCACCAACGACTATATCGAATCGGTGTGGTGGAGTCTGAAACAATTCTGGAAGGATGGTAAAATTTACCGCGGTCATAAAATACTGCCTTTCTGTCCCCGTTGCGGTACACCGCTCTCCAGCCACGAAGTGGCCCAGGCTTATAAGGACGTGACAGAACCTTCCGTCTACGTGAAGATGAAACTGGCGGATGAGGAGAACACCTATTTCCTCGTCTGGACGACAACACCTTGGACTCTCATCTCAAATGTTGCCCTGGCCGTGCATCCGGGCTCAGAATATGCCAAGGTGAAGGTGGGCGATGAATATTGGATCCTGGCTTTTTCACGACTCGAGGTTCTTGACGAGAAATACGAAGTGGTCGAGCGATGCAAGGGCAGTGCTCTCAAGGGGGTAAGATACGAGCCGCTCTTCACATTTTCTGAGACGGACAAATCCGCTTTCTATGTGGCCACCGCTGATTTTGTGACCATGGGGGAGGGGACGGGGATCGTGCATATAGCTCCGGCCTTTGGGGAGGACGATTACAACTTGGGAAAAGAGTACGATCTGCCCATTGTCCAACCGGTGGATGAACGGGGTGCCTTCACCGATGAAGTGACACCGTGGGCGGACCGGTTTGTGAAGGATGCTGATGCGGAGATCATGGAGGATCTGAAGGGACGAAACCGGTTGTATAAGATCGTCGACTACCTCCATAGTTACCCTCACTGCTGGCGCTGCGACACGCCGTTGCTCTATTACGCCCGGGCGTCGTGGTTTATTCGCACGACGGCCTTCAAGGATCGGCTCATCGCTCGGAACAGCGAAATTCACTGGTACCCCAGAGAGGTTGGATCGGGGCGGTTTGGCGACTGGCTGGAGAACAACGTCGACTGGGCACTCAGTCGCGATCGTTTTTGGGGGACGCCGCTGAATATATGGATCTGCGCTCAATGTGGGCAGGAACACAGTGTTGAGAGTCTGAAGGCATTGAGACAATTGAATCCGGAGGTTCCTGAGGATCTCGATCTCCATCGGCCTTTCGTTGATGCCGTGTCGTTTCCCTGTGCATCCTGCGGTGGAGAGATGAGGAGGACACCGGAAGTGATTGATGCCTGGTTTGATTCCGGTTCCATGCCTTTTGCCCAGTGGCATTATCCCTTCGAGAACACGGAGATTTTTGACGAAAACTTCCCCGCCGATTTTATCAGTGAGGGGATCGATCAGACCCGGGGTTGGTTTTACTCGCTGCTGACGATTGCGGCCTTTCTCTTTGACAAGCCGTGTTTTAAAAATTGTGTGGTCACAGAGCTCGTTCTGGATAAAGAGGGCCTGAAGATGAGTAAATCCCGGGGAAATGTCGTCGATCCCTGGCAGGTCCTGGAGACCCAGGGTGCCGACCCTCTGAGGTGGTACCTCATGACGGTCAGTCCGCCGTGGGTGCCCACATGCTTCGATTACGAAGGCGTTGCGGAAGTGACCCGGAAACTCTTCGGAACCCTGATGAACGTTTACTCATTTTTCGTCTTGTATGCCAATATCGATGGATTCGAGCCAAGCGAGGTCACAATCGCAGTGGCTGACAGACCGGAAATCGATCGCTGGATCACCTCCAGGCTCCATTCAATGTTGAAGGCAGTCAACGAGTATTTGGAACGGTATGATATTACGAAAGCAGCGCGTCTGATTCAAAATTTTATCATTGACGATCTTTCGAATTGGTATGTTCGACGATGCCGACGCCGTTTCTGGAAATCGGAACTGAACGCGGATAAGAATTCGGCTTATCTTACGTTGTACGATGTCCTGGTAACAACCGTCAAAATGTTGGCACCCTTTGCACCGTTCATATCCGAAGATATCTATCAGAATATCGTGCGTTCGATATCGGAAAAGGTGAGTGAGAGCATCCATTTATGTCAGTATCCTGAAGCCGACGTTGGACGTATTGACGTAAGTTTGGAGTCCAGAATGGGCGCAGTTCAAAGCATCGTCGTCTTGGGTCGGGCGGCGAGAAACAGGTCTGGCATTAAGGTGCGGCAGCCGCTGCCGAAAGTGTCGGTCGTTTATACGGGCGACGGGGAGCAACCCGACGTCGGGGATATGGAATCGCTCATTTCGGAGGAGTTGAATGTGAAGGAGATTCGCTTTCTGGCGCAGAAGGAGAATCTCTATGTCTTGAAGGCGAAACCGAATTTCAAGACCCTCGGGCCGAAGTTCGGAGGGGACGTAAACACAATTGCCCAAGCGATCAAGGAGCTTGCTCCTGAAGACGTGGCTCAAGTAAAAACTGCGGGAAGCGTGTCGCTCCCTGTGCAGGATCAGGTGATTGAGATACGCCTTGAAGATGTTGAAATTACAAGTGCCGAAGGTGAGGGATGTATTATTGAGGAGGACGGTCAGTTTGCCCTCAGTCTCGATACTCTTATTACGGAGGAGTTGAGAGATGAAGGATATGCTCGAGAATTCGTGAACAGAACTCAGGCCACGAGAAAGCATGCCGGCTTTAACGTTACCGACCGAATACATATCTCTTTTCAGGCCTCGGAACGGCTGAAGAAAGCCATTCAGGCAATGGAGCAGTATATCAAGGAGGAGACATTAGCGTTAACGATTGTTCCTGAGGAACGCGCAGGCATGTTTCGGAAGGAATGGGACATAGATGGTGAAAACGTCATCATAGGTGTAGAAAGAACACACTGAAGAGCATTAGGATAGAAAGGAGCGATACACTTATGAACAAACGGGACCGAGAATTTTTCAGGAAATTGATACTGGAAAAGCGAGAGAAGCTCATGAAGGAGCTCGGTTACCTGGAGAATACCGTATTGACTGCTACGACGAAGGAGTCCTCCGGTGATCTCTCTTCGTATTCTTTTCACATGGCCGATCAGGGTACTGATGCCGAGGAGCGCGAGAAGGCTTTTCTCTTGGCTTCCCGCGAAGGGCGCTATATATACCATCTCAACGAAGCCCTGAGACGTCTCGACGATGGGACCTATGGCAAATGTGCTGTGTGCGGATGTCAGATAAAGAAGGAACGTTTGAAGGCTGTTCCTCATGCTACGAAATGCATCACATGCAAGTCGAAAGAGGAGAGAGGCGAATAGCATTACGGCAGAGTCCTTATAATGATCACTTTTTTATGTTCGTAATGATGGGGGTCTTTTGTCAGAAAAAAGTCGATTCGGTGTGGTCCCTTGGGTTGCCTTTCTTCTGACCCTTGTATTGGACCAGGCGACCAAGGTCTTTGTCCAGAACTCATTGCACCGGGGGGAATCGATTCAGGTTGTGGGTTCGTATGTTAAAATCACATACATCCATAACCCGAAAGGTGCTTTTGGATTACCGATTGGTGGAAAACTGTTTTTCGTCATCTTTTCCATTTTGGCGAGTCTCTTCATTCTGTACTACCTGTTTAAAATACCGAAACAAAAAATATGGTCCAAAGGAGCATTGGCCCTTATTCTCGGGGGTGCTGTCGGCAATCTCATCGATCGATTCCGTTTGGGAGAGGTTATCGATTTTATAGACGTGGGGGTTCGCGCCACACGCTGGCCGATCTTTAATGTAGCCGATAGCGCTGTCACGATCGGAGTGATCCTTCTCCTGTATGCGTTGCTGTTGAAGAAGGAGTCGTAGTATGGAAAAAAGGCTGAAGGTGGTGGTTCCGAAAAAGGTAAAGCCGAAAAGAATTGATCTCTACCTTGTGGACTTCAAGAAGGGCATCTCAAGAAATCTCATACACAAACTGATCTCCGAGGCCCATATTACGGTCAACGGACTTCCAGTGAAAGCCCATCATCTCGTGAGACCTGGCGAGGAAATCGAAATCTTCTTCCCTGAACCTGAGAAGCCGTCCATTGATCCGGAGGATATCCCTCTGGATATCTTCTATGAAGATGAGGCTTTATTGGTCGTCGATAAACCGGCGGGCATGGTTGTTCACCCTGGAGCGGGAAACTTCGCAGGTACTTTGGTCAATGCCCTTCTGCATCACTGCAATCACCTTTCAACCTTGGGTGGTCCATTGCGCATGGGTATTGTCCACCGTCTGGACAAAGATACATCGGGTTTATTAGTCGTAGCCAAAACAGACAGCGCTCATTTAAATTTAGCGCGGCAGTTGCAGTTTCGCACAGTAAGACGTCAATATCTTGCCATCGTCTGGGGTACTTTTGATGAACCGTGGGGTCGGATTGAAGTGCCAATAGGAAGGGATCGCATCGATCGGAAAAAGATGACTGTAGCTCCGATCTACGGTCGAATTGCTGCGACGAACTTCGATGTGTTGGAGCGGTTCGGATTATGTTCGTACATATCGTTGGAGCTTGAGACGGGTCGTACACATCAGATTCGGGTACACTTGGCCCATATCGACCATCCTGTCTTTGGTGATCCCCAATATGGAGGCCGCCGGAAGAAACTGGGCGGCTTGAGTCCGAAGAAGCGAGATCGGGCTGCGGAATTCCTCAGGTTGATGCCTCGTCAAGCACTCCACGCGGCAGGGCTCGGATTCGTCCATCCTGACACCGGCAGGAAGATGGATTTCTGTTCCGACCTCCCTGACGACATGGCCAGCCTTTTGGCGACGCTTCGGGCCGGCTAAGCGCCTGAGCCCACTCCTCCTTTTCAACCGATAGATAAAAATATGACATGATAGAAGCGCGTCCCTGTTTCAATGTACTGACAATTAAAATCTTGGATCATTTGACCTCGAAAACCAAAGACGTAAGCGGAACGGGTGTATCTCAGTTTGCTGTGCACCACAGTTGTCTGCGAAAGAATCGAGAGAAAGAGTATTCCCAACACAAGGAGAGGCCCTATCAATGAAAAAAGAGACGCAATGTGTTCACAGTGGGAGCTATCGGGACAGCCAGGAACGCGGCATCAATACGCCGATCTTCACTTCCTCCTCTTACGAATATTTGGACAGGGAAGAGACGCCGTATCCTCGAAACTTCAATACGCCCAATCAGGATGCGGTCGTGCGCAAGGTGTGCGCCCTGGAAGGAGCAGAAAGCGGCGTTCTCTTCAGCTCCGGCATGGCGGCCATGAGCACTGCCATACTGGCCTTTGCCGTTTCCGGAGATCACGTGGTCATGCTGGACGAGTTGTACGGCGGAACCCATGCCTTCGCCACGGATGCCTTCGAAAGATTGGGGATCGAGTATTCTTTCGTGGCCACGGATGCAAAATCGGTGTGCCAGGCCATCGCCCCTCATACCAAAGTGATTGTGATTGAATCGCCGACAAACCCGCTGTTACATGTTTTCGACATACGCGAAATAGCGAAGCGTGCCAGGGAGAAGGGTATAACGACGATTTTCGACAACACCTTCGCATCCCCGGTGAACCAGAATCCTCTCAAGCTGGGGATAGACATCGTGGTTCACAGCGGCACCAAATACCTGGGCGGTCACAGTGACATCTGCAGCGGTGTCGCTGTCACTTCACGCGAAAGAGCGGAGCACATACGTGCCCTGGCAAAACATCTGGGCGGGAGTCTCAACGCCGTGACCTGCTACTTGCTGGAGCGAAGTCTCAAGACCTTGGCCCTGAGAGTGGATCGCCAGTCGGATAACGCGCTTCGGGTTGCGGAATTTCTTGAGACCGAGGAGAGGGTGTCGCGAGTGTACTATCCCGGATTGCCCGGCTTTCCCGGTCACGACATCGCTGCGTCACAGATGAAGGCATACGGAGGAATGCTGTCATTTGAATTGGACGAAGGGTTGGTCGACACGTCAACATTTCTGAGACGACTGCTGATTATCAAGCCCGCTGTGAGCTTGGGAGGTATTGAGTCAACCATTTGTGCTCCAGCGGTCACATCGCATGCCAGGATTTCTGCCGAAGAGAGGAAACGAATCGGGATTACGAATTCCCTGCTGAGACTCTCGGTGGGAATCGAGCACGTGGACGATTTGATTGACGATCTGGAACAGGCCATGCATACGAAGTAGGAATTGATGCCTATTGTATTGAGCATGTCAGGAGGATGCAGATGATTGAATATAAAGTCGATTTTGATTCGATTCCGTGGGAATCGCCTATGACTGGGCTTCGTGCAAGAAAGAAGATACAAGAGAACAAACAATTGCGGCTCGTTGAGTACACGAAAGAAATGGAACCTCACTGGTGTGAAAAGGGACATATCGGGTACGTCCTGGACGGTCAATTCGAGATACAATTTGAAAAAAAAGTGATTGTCTTCAATCCGGGCGATGGTATTTTCATACCCTCAGGTCCTGAGCACAAACACATGGGCAGGGTTCTGTCGGATGTGGTGCGAGTCATATTTGTTGAGGATGTCTGACATAGATATGCACGTAACGGAAATATGGGTCACTTCCTTTTGAACCCGAATAATATACGGAACAGGACAACAGTTGTCATTTCTGTCCCGCAACAAGTGCGGGATAAACTCCTGCAGAGCCTGCCCCGACTGTCTTGCGGGGAATCTCCACGAGCGGTGCAACGGACGTCTCTGTTCATGAGATTCCGGGAAGCTGGGGTGGATACACCCCATAAACGTAAAAATGGTCATGATAGAGTGTTCGAAACCAGTATTCTTTAGCCTGGTTTATTCATGAGCTGTCATTCCGGCCCCCGTAATAGAATACG
>CP070758.1:871060-874178 GCA_020348925.1 Gemmatimonadota bacterium
ATCACCGTTGCAGTCGCCGCGGCACTCGGCATCACCTGTCAGAGGAGTGATACCCAGGATGTGGTTGACCACGGCCAGCACGTCGAGCACGTCGGTGCCACCGTCGCCGTTGGCGTCCCCTCTCGTCCCCTCGCATGTACCGCCGCACAAGCCCGGCCAGGTGATGGTGGCCCGGATAGCAGCATCCTGATCCTCATCATCCACCGTAATCTTCGACCATTCTCCATCCTCAAATTCGTAGGACGTTGACGGTGGATCAGGATCCGGAGCGTAGGAGACGCGAAGCGGATAGTCCGCGTCTTGGGAGACAACCTCACCCCATGTCCAGAAGACACCGCTGTAACACCTCAGTTCTTCGTAGCCGGACAGGTCAGCACCGTACCAGTCCACCATGAAACGATACCCATCGGCCAAATCGGGGAGCAGGTCCTCCGGAACATTCACCAATATTGGCTCGATGAGATCAGGACCCGGCGTATCTTCAGTACCGGGGCCCATAACGTGGAGCCGCATCGTCCCTATGCCACTGGGATACTGATAGGCCGCCTCAACAATATTGAAGACGGGAATATCGGCCGGAGGTATGAACTTCATGGCCGGTCCTTCGCCCGTCTCCCAGGCCGCGATAGAGCGGATATTGTAATGAAGATCCATCAAAATCGCCTGGTTCGGCGGGGACACGTAGATCCACGATGAATACAGGCTGTCATTGCGCGGCCATTGGTCCGGCAGGAACTGATAGGCCAGAACCCGATAGACGCCCGACTCCGCCGGCGTCCAATCAAAAGTGAAGGTCTGCTGCACACCGGCTGGCAGAAGTCCCTGAAAAGCCGTCGTCGGCGCCACAACCACCGTGTGGATCGAATCGCCGCCTAAAACCGTCCAGGATGAATCCTCCACCTGATAGAAGAAGAAAGCGTTGATGTCGCTCAGGCCAAAATTCTGCAGCAGCAGAGAGATGGTGGTCGTATACTGGGCCGTGTTCGGGAAGGGGATGAAAATATCTCGAATCCCGGCGTCTCGGTCAGGCGCGCCCCTGCCCTCGACCATGATATTGTCGATGTACATCCCCTCACCATTGCCGCAATCGTCGTTCATATCGGCCAACGTCGTCCACCTGATTTTGATCTGACCGGCTTCTTTATAATCGGCCAGATCGAGGCTCCCACTGAAGAGGAGATCTTCATTGTGCTGTACCCAGAAGGGACCTACCGCGCATCCTTCCTCGGTCGTGTCCGTAGCGAACTCATCAAAGCGCATATAATCGTAAGTCAGGTCGCTCCATTCGATACCGTCAGTGGTGACGTGCAGCTGGTAGTAATCATCCAAAGTGTTGTCATCGTCACCATCCGAATCAGGGGCATCGATGTAGACCCAGAAGGTGAGCCAGCAGAACAAATCCTGCAAATCCAGCCACGGTGTCTCCACCCAGGCACTCCGAAGGTCCCAGTGTTCGTCGAGATCGATATGGAAAGAATGGGTCGGGGAATAGGATCTGTCCTCGGTCAATTCCCAGAAGCTGCCCCGGGCAACATACCCCGGAATCAGATTCTGCTGATCGTCCGCATTGTCGAAAAAGAGGTTGATAGCCCCATCATCGACTGAGAAATTATCGAGCATCACACCCCACACTTCAGGATGGGTCCCCTCACCGCAGTTCCCCGGCACGTCGTGCGTGGAGAAGCACTGGTCGGTCGCCATAACCGCCCTCAGGACAACCTCCCCCTGACCCACATAATCACTCAGGTCAAACTCCACATCGACCCAGCCGTGACTTGAATCGATAAAGCCGGGAACACCGCCGGGCACAAAGATCCCGTGGAATGAATAGGGCCAGATCGTATCGTGGACCGTGTTGTACCCACCCACAGGCTCCACCCACTCGTTGAAGTTTGCTCCACCGTCGGTGGAAATCCACAGCGTCCAGCCGTCCCAATCCGGCGGTTCCTCTCCGGATGCCTCAAGGGTCCAATGGGCTTTCATTGTGGCCACCGGAGTGGCAGCTTCCCTGAAATCAAGGACCGGCGTTGAAAGAGTCTGAAATAACCAATCGGTGTAACCCAACAACCCATCCCGCTCCTCACCGCACCACCAGGCTTGCCCGTCGTAAGCCTCGGCCGGAAGCACATCCGTCGCGTGCCACTTGGTTCCCTGGTCCGTTCCGTCAACAGCCTGAAACCCCTGATCGCCACTCTCAAAGTCGAAAAAGTACACTGTTTCAACTTGAGTCGGTTCCCACAACTCCTTGGCAAAGGGTCGAGGTTCCCAGTCGGACGGGGCGCTCTTCGGGGCTTTTTTATCGACGGCTAACGCACCTTGTGATATTCCGAACAGAAAAACGATTGACAGTGAAAGAATGAAAAATTTCTGCTTCACTTTACCAACCCTCCCATTGAAAAATCCGTTCAAAAATTTCTACGCTTACCCCCCTCGTAACAAACAAAAAGGCTTGTTACATACTATGTCACAAGCCTCCTCAATAAAGAAACATATAGATGATAACACCCCCCTTTACTTGAATTTTTTATGACCTCACACTACGACTCACGAAGGGCTCCTCTCCAAGCCCTTAACAAGGAATCAACGAAAGTGCGGTCCTCACCTCCTTTCGAATGGAAAATTACGATTATGAATCTCGATTACAAGTCTCACCCACTATTCATTGTGTTGAGCAGAGTATTAACAATAATCTTCTCAACCACAGGTAAATAGTATAATAAAAATAATACCCATTTGTCAAGATTTTTTTCTGATTTGGACAGAAACAGTGGAAACTTTGTACGGCCTGAACCCGTTCGAGGAAATCGGGATTTTCACCACGAGAAATGACAGAAAAGTTCTTCATGAAATAAAAACCGCTGGGCCTCACCGACCGAGGCCCAGCGGCTCTCATAAAAAATTCACCAAGTGCTGTTTTACTTCATCAGCACCATCCGCCGCGTGGCACTGTACTCACCGGCATCCAGCCGATAGAAGTAGACGCCACTGGCCACATCACTCGCATCCCACGTCACGCTGTAATGGCCCGGCTCAACGACTTTATCCACCAACGTCGCGAGCTCCTGGCCCAACACATTGTACACCTTCAGCGTCGTGTGCACATCCCCGGCCACCGAAT
>CP070758.1:874278-888275 GCA_020348925.1 Gemmatimonadota bacterium
AAATTTCAAACTCAGTGGGTGTCTCCAGATGATTTTTCAAGTAAAAATGGATCTCCTCCGAAACTCCGGAATCGCCTCTGACTGTCCAGAAATTTTGGCAGGCCACGTTGTTGTCATCCTCCGGCCAGCCCGTGGTGATGGAATCGTCGTCGGATTCCACTGTCACAAGATAGCTCCAATGCGGTTGTCCGAAGGTGTTCATCCCAGGCGGCGCGAACGGAAGCGGCCCGACGAGGACGGAATCGCCCGGCACAAGCACGTCCACGGTTTCGGAACCGATGTGTTGAAGGAAATCGTCCGGAACATGGGCCACCGCGCACGGCGTCTGGTAGTAAAAATTTACGAGTACATTTGTGGCAACAGCTTCACCAATATTCTTAATTGATGCTCGTAACTCACCAGCCCCCAATATAATGTGTGATCCCATCCAGTAGCGTACCGGCCGCGGCCAGTGGCAAATTTCGGGGTCAGGGGTACCCATGGAAAAGGCGATCGAGTATTGGCCGAAGCGGACCCGGTTGTGGCACTGAGAATAGGCGATCCGAAAATAGCCGCTCTCCCCCCAGGTAGTGTTCCAGCTGTTCTTGGCAATGAAGCACTTTTTATTGTCGTCGTACCCGACAAGGGCGATGGCGTGGTTGCCCACCCAGGGTCCGAGAGTGTGACGGTAGATCCCGCTCTTGTAAAAGTAGAAATCAAAAAATACCCGCATGGTGGTGAAGAGGGGCCCCTTGAGCAGGGCCGACTTCAGAGCCGTGACGCTTACGGGCACTTGTTGGGCCTGGTAGCTCCAGCCGCGGACCCTCTTGACCCTGCTGCCCCAGTCGGTGCACCGGTTGTTGCAGGGTGTGTCGCAGGCGCAGTACCTGAAACAGGGTTCGTCCGGAGTGCCGGTCGTCTTCAGAAAGTCCGCCGTCTCGTCCGGATAGCCGCCGTCGCAGCCGTAGTTCGAATCGCTGCAGGAGACCATGAACTGTTCCGAGAGATCGAGCACACCTGACGTTGAACCCGAGATTTTGAGCATCGACTCCAGCGCGGCCACCCCGGCAAAGGCCCAACAACTCCCGCACTGGCCCTGATCTTTGATGGGGCTGACGTAGTTCGTCCCTCTCACATTGCGCCAGTCCCAGGTGGTGGGCAGGTCCTCCGTCCACTGCGGCTTGAATTGTCCTCCTTCATCCTCGGGCGGAAAGAGCAGGCCGCACAGCTCGCACTTCTGGGAGGAGGATAGGTTTGCCGTGGGGTTGGTCCCGGCTGTCCAGCTGTCCGTCCAGCCGGAGTCGGAGATGGCCGACTGAATCTCCGAGAGGCCGGGCTCGTCAAGGTGAAACCGGAAGGCGACACCACCGGTCGTCCGCTCGGACCCACCCCCATAAGAAATGTGTTCCCTGACGTGGAGCACTCCCCCTAAGGTGCATCTCCCCCCGAGCGTGACGGTGACCCTCACCGGAGCACTCGCGTGAGGATCAAGAGGAATCGATGTCCCCTCAGGTGGGTCCATGGTCACCTCCCACTCTTCGGGCAGTTGGGAGCGATCGACGATCAGTACGGCCTCAGCAGGGGTGTCCTCCGGGTTCTTCGCCAAAAAGTGGAGGGTCGGTGCCGGGTCGCTCTCCACAGATACATCCCAATGGCTCTTGCCGGCGACATTATTATCGTCCTCAGGCCAACCGTTGTCGACAGGATCTTCAGGACTTTCAACGGCGGCCACAATCGTCCAGTACGGCTGCCCGAAACCGTTCGAGTAAGGCGGTGTCCAGGCGACGGGTCCGATCTCGACCGAATCGCCGGGGGCCAGGGTCGGAACAGGAGCCGAGCCGATGAACCGGAGGTCCGGGTCGAAGAAATATTGAGAGGCAGTCGGATCGGTGTAATAGAAATTGACCACCGCACTCTCGGTCGGCACTGTGCCCCTGTTGTTCACCTGACAATAGAGACCGTCCTCACCCTGCCAAATATGGTCGCCAATCCACCATTCATCGTAACGCGGCCAGTGACAGATACTTGGGTCGACGATCAAGAGTGGCGAAAAACGGACCGAGACCGTGGCCATCCAATGGCCCCAGGGAATGACCACGTGTTTCTCCGTGCCGGGCCAGTTGTCGTGCACGATGGCCCAGTTCGTAAGGGGCAGAGGACCGCCATCGTCGGGGTCGTAGTTTCTGCAATAACCGACACCAGTGACGGCGTGGCCAACATCCTGGAGAGGATCCCACGTCTCCTCAGGATCGGTTGATCCGCCGGTTGAATCGCCCCACTCATAGAAATGAAGCGTATCGCCCAAGACGGAGTCGTACACGGCGATGCCGCTGTATATCGGGTTCCAGAAATTAAAACAGGCAATGACAGGATAACCGGAATCGATCTCCGCAGCATAGTAGCACCAGCCGAAGACGACCTCAGTGCTGTCGTCACACTCCCACTCGGTTTTATTGGAGTTTGGAGCGAAGGGGACAGGGTAGGTGTCGAAGATCGATCCACCCCATTCGGCGAAGTCCACAAGGCCGGATCCGATATCCGGTGTCATCGTTCCGGAAATGCCGCTGTTGGACCGGGCCGGGCTGCCGGTATTGTTTGTGTCCATGAACCACCCTAATGAATCGGAGGCCACATTCCGAGCCCAGTTGTTCTGCAGCCCGGGTACCGAGCCCCGGACATTGGCCCAGTAATCGACGATATTGACGGCCGCCGTCGGAGCACACCAGTTGCTCCTGCCGGAGGCTGGCGGCTGATGTTCATCAGGGACATTCGGTATGAGCTTACACACGGCCGCCGATGCTGTCGGATGAACCGAGACGACGGTGTTCCAGTTGGGCCGGGGAATAGCAAGGTTTGTGCCTGTTGTGCTCCGGTTGTCGATGGCTGTGGGATCATAATTGTCACGCATCTGCTGATCGGAGCCCGGTGTATTCTGGGACACTATACCGCGGCTATACTGGCTTGAAGTCTCCCAGCGGCTGTTTCCCTGCAAATTTGAATGGGATAGGGACAGATGTTGGAGACCAAGAGCAAGTATGATGAAGATAGAGACATTGGTAATGATTGAGAAAATTCTGTCCTTCTTCACATCCATCACCTCCCTTATGGTTTATGAAGAAGAGAAAATTTCGACCTCGGAACTGGATGATGCAATGAAGACGTGGAGGAATTTGTACGGTCACAATATATACAGGTTCCGGTCGAACTGCAAGTGTTTCGTTGGAAACGGAAATGACTGAGCGTGTCGTCTAAAAAAATGTGATACAGTTGTCGCAGCACCTTCTGTTTCAGGATTTAGAAGAGCTCTGCATGCCCGTAACCGGTTGGTTCGGCGATCCCCTCGAGTTGCGGGAAATGAGGAAGCATCGTCTCGGGGATTTTCATTTTTTTCTCGCCGAGCTTCGCCCTGAGCTGAAAGGCGTTGCAGACGGCCTGGCCTCTGGGATGATTGTTTTGCATGACGTACGTCTCCTGGGCATCCGCGGCGATTGTTCGGATTTTATCGACCCACTCTTCGAGCTCCTGTTCCGTGTAGAGGTAATCGTAGCGAGCAAACTTGTCCGCTTCAGTCAGATCCTTCACCTCTTTCTTGGGGAACCAGGCGTCGTAGTTGCGGCCGTGCATCCTGATATATCCTATCTTTCCGGTCTGGACGGTCTTCGGCTCGATGGATTTTCCGATGACGGGCTGATCGATGGCGGCGAAGCCGACCCCGTGGTTGTCCAGGAATTCGTAGACAGCGGGTGTATCCCAGCTTGCATGTCGCACTTCGACGACCAGGGGATATTGCTTAAAGGTCATGATGATGTTGACGAGCCATTCTTTTCCGGCTTCGTCGTTCTTGAAACTCCAGGGGAACTGACACAGAACGGCACCCAACTTGCCCGCTGCTGCAAGAGGGTCGATGCCCTCAGTGAATTGGTCCACCTCGGCGGAACCGAATCGCCTTCTGTCATGGGTGAACCGTTGCCACAGTTTTGCCGTAAATTTAAATCTGGGGTTGCGGGTCACCTTCTTCACCCAGGCGTAGGCCATGTGTTTGGATGGTGGCCTGTAGAAGGAAGAGTTGATTTCAACCGTATCAAAAAAGGTCGCCAGAAAATCGAGCTCCTTGAATTCTTTTCCGGCCCCTTTGGGATAGAAGACGCCATTCCAGTCCTTGTAATGCCACCCCGCCGTCCCGATGCGTATGTTCTCAACCTGACCTTGCATGGAGTTCCTTTCTCCGTGCTTCGAGCAAATCGGTTTTCAAACCTCCAAACTCGGCTGCAGTCGAGAGTATGACCCCTCGCTCTTTGGCCGCGTCGAAGACAGGAGCGATCCTGTCCTGCCACTCGAGCTCCCTGAGGAGATGATGCTCCAACATCAATTTGTGCACGCGTGTTCGTTCGATGATCGTGATCAAATTTTTCATGCAGTCGTCCAAGTAACGTGTGTCATATTTTGAGCCAACCATATAGGAGACTGGGCCATCACACAAGAGGATCTCAGGATCTTGCTTCAGGATGAATTCGAGCTGTTCGGGGCGAATCGGACCTGTCACATCCGACGTGTGCAGAAAGGTTGTTTCGTTTCGAATTGAGACCTCAACGACGTAACCTGATCTGTCATTTATTCCGTGGCACACCGCCCTTGAAAATGTGATCCTAACATCGCCGAACGTGAAGTGCCTGCCATCTACATAATGAATCTCTCTGGAGATATTTTCAATACGGGAGAGGAGCGCTTTTGCCCTCTTTTTCTGGTTGAAATTGATCTGTTTCTCAGGATGTTTCAGCAAGACGTGTTTGTCTCTGAAAAGTTCGAATTCATCCTCGTGAAAATGGTCGTGATGATAATGTGTGACAATGAGGATCCGGGCTTTTTGGGCATACGCTCGAATTCTGTTCCAGTGCTGGGCTTTTCGCTCGATCTCAAGCCTATGGGGTGGCAGGCGAAACCTCACAGGGGCGAGATCGACACCGGGATCGATCAGAATTCCGAGATCACCGGTGGAGACATATGCGGCCATCCCTCTCGTACCGAGACTCTCACATGCCAGTGGGACGATATTCACGTTCTCTCTCCATTCATATTTCACACAGGCTTCGCATGTTACATAAAGATAAATTTTCTGGATGCTCCTTTCAACAGGGAACCACAAAAAAGCCATCCTATCAAATACAGGATGGCTTTTCAGGATCAAACGCTCGCGCTCACTTCAGCAGCAGCATCTTCTTTGTATCTGTAAAATGTTTCACCGTCAACCTGTAATAATAGATGCCGCTGGCCATATCTGAGGCATCCCAGGTCACCCTGTAGGAGCCCGCTTCCTTCACTTCATCGACCAATGTGTCCACCTCCTGGCCAATCAGATTATAAATTTTCAGGGTGGTATGGACAGGGGATCTGCCGTCGGCTACCTGATACCTGATATCTGTGGTCGGATTGAAAGGATTGGGATAGTTCTGGGAAAGGGAGTACTCGGACGGAATGTGGATCTGTCTTAGAAGTGACATGAATTTTTCATAATCCTCCCTCGAAAGGAGGGATTGAAGCGACGTGCAGAAGGTCATCACGTCCGGCGACAGGGCTGGTCTGCAGCCGTTGTCCGGGCACTCGGGCAAAATACCCAGGATGACGTTGACGATGGACAGGGCATCCAGAACATCGACATCTCCATCGCCGTTGCAGTCGGCGCGTCCGAGCGGCTCTCCGATCAATGGGACGGTGCCCAGAATGTGATTCACGGCGGCCAGGACATCCAGCACGTCCACCCCTCCCAGACAGTCGATATTGCCCCGTTCGACCGCTGTTTGATCCGGATTAAAAAAGTTGGGACAGTTGTCCTCGGAGCACGTGTTGGCGTCATATCCAGGATTCCCAAAACCATCATCATCTGTGTCCGTACACGCGTCACAAACGTCTCCGGTGCTGTCGCCGTCCGTATCCGATTGATCGGGATTGGCATCTCCCGGACAATTGTCGCAGACATCGCCGACGCCGTCGGCATCAACATCCTCCTGTCCGGGATTGGAATCATCCGGGCAGTTGTCGTTGATGTCGGCTACGCCATCTCCGTCCAGATCGCCGTATGCCCCCTCCGTGATGGTCAGGAATTGGTTCACTGCCACATCGGTCAGAATATCGATCATGCCGCTGGGCCATTCGACTTTGAGGGTGTCGATGGTTGCCGCATCGCCCAGACCAAAATGGGCGGTGAGACTGTTCTGGGCCGTGAAGCCCGTCTTTGCCGATATCTCCCGAAGCTGCCACGTATCGGCCTCACCAATATCAGCCTTGACCCTGACTTTGGCCCCTATGCCGGACCGGTTGGATGTGATACCGATACATTTAACCTGGATCCAGTTGTTCGGATTTCCGTTGTTTTCGTACAGGGTGTTGTTGACCTCGTTGACATTGACCACGAAAAGATCCAGATCCCCGTCGCGGTCATGGTCCGTCCAGGCGGCCGCTACCGATGGTTCGCTGTCGGATGAAATCGCTCCGCTTTCAATTCTTGTGAAGGTACCATCTCCGTTGTTGCGGTAGAGTCGATTGGCGTAGTCCTCATAGTAGTACATGCCGATGATGAAGAGATCGATATACCCGTCGTTGTTGTAATCGCCCCAGTATCCTCCGACCCAGTAGCCGACATCGGTTGTGAGTCCCGGTCCGAATACCCGGACGAAATTTCCGTCACCGCTGTTGTTGTACAGGCGGACGGCATCGGGGTACCCTCCACCCGTGCAGAGATCGAGGTCACCGTCGTTGTCGTAATCGGCCCAGCTTCCGGCGTGGGTGTTCTCCGTAACGATGACGCTGTTGGTGACCTGGGTGAACGTCCCGTCGCCATTATTTTCAAAGAAGAGGCTGTTCTGATCATTGCGCGTCCAGAACAGGTCGGCGTCGCCGTCGTTGTCATAGTCCGCCCAGGCGGCGGAATTGCCCTCGTCCCGGATGAGACCCACGGATACATTATCCACGATTCTGAAGCTGTCGACTTCATTCCGGTATAATCTGCTGTGGATTGTGGACGGCTCTCCCGGCGGCCGGTGATTGACGACGAACAGGTCCAGCAGGCCATCATTGTCATAGTCGACCCAGACAGGATCGGTGGACCATTCCACTCTGTCTCCGAGAGGTCCGGATGATGCTTTCGTAAAGGTGCCGTCGCCGTTGTTCGAGTAAAAGAGGTTCGTATCTTCAGGGCACGTCACATAGGCATCCAGATCGCCATCGTTGTCGAAATCTCCCCAGGTGGCGCCGGTTGCGCTGCCGTCGGTTGCAATATCTCCTTCGCTGACCCGGGTGTAGGTGCCGTCGCCGTTGTTTCTATAGAGCGCGTTGACCTCTCCGGTGCTGCCGAACAGATCGTTGGTGACGTACAGGTCCGGATAGCCGTCATCATCATAGTCGATCCAACAGATCCCGTGGGACCAGCCGCCGTCGGTGACGTGAGGACCTTCGGTGATCCGGGTGAACTGTTCCAAAGTCATTCTGGCCACAAAGCAGTCTTTCCCCTCACCGTTGTGTGATGTGTCATAGCTTCCCTGTACAGTCGGAAAATTCTCCGATTCCGTGTATCCGGTTATATAGACGTCGCCGTTTTCAGCAATCGTAATGCCCGGATCGCCGTCATAGTTGGAGCCGCCGAGAAAGGTGGAATAGTCCAGCTCCGTAAGATCACTGTTGAACTTTCGGAGAATGACATCACTCCAGCCGCCGTTGTAACTTTCGTCATAAGGATCTCCAGTGGTGGTGACATTTTGATCGAAAGCCGTACCGGCTAAGTAGACATTGTTCTCACTGTCGAAAGCTATGTCAGTCATGTAACTGAAGCTCTCGTCATCGGCCGTCAGGTAGGTCGAAGCCAACAGTGCCGACAAATCATTATTTAGCTTTGTGATAAAATACTCGTTCTCGCCGTTGTGGTCTTCATCGTACACGTTTGGCGTCGTCGGGTATGCGACGGATTCAGTGTGACCGCCGACATAGATATTCCCGTCGTTGTCTACCCCCAGCAGTCCTCCGCCGTCAAAATCCTCGGTGCCGATGAAGGTCGAACTGAGCAGTGTGGTGAGATCGTTGTCCAGCTTTGATACGCAGAAATCGAAATTGAGATAATCATACTGATGCGGCCCGTTAAAATCATTATCGTAGGCACCAGCGGTTGTGGGATAATTGTGAGATCCCGTGCTCCCTGCCAGAATCACATTTCCCATGGCGTCGATCCCGACAGCGGACCACTGTTCGTGGTAAACACCTCCCAGGAACGTCGATGCCATAAGAGAGGACAGATCGCTATTGAATTTCGAGACGAAAAAGTCGGTGTCACCTCCGTTGTAGTCCACATCGTACGCGTTTTGTGTTGTGGGGAAATTGTGAAAATCGGTGTATCCGGTTACAAAAACGTGACCGGCTCCGTCCAGTGCCATCGAGACCATTCTTTCGGAGCCGTCACCGCCCAAAAGTGTCGAGGCGAGCAGCGCGGTAAGAGAATTATCGAATTTTGAAATGAACACGTCCCATTGACCGTTTCTGATTCTGTCGTAGGCGTTGTCCTGCGTCGGGAAATCCGGTGAATTCGTACAACCTATGAGATAGACATTGTTATGATCATCGAGTACCATTTTCGGCTCTTCCTCAGCGTAGCTCCCGCCAAAAAATGTCGCGGCCAGAAGGGTCGTGAGGTCGCTGTTCATCTTTGCCACGAATATATCGGTTTGACCGCAGGTCTGACATTCACACGATCCAACGGTTGAGGGGAACTCCGCGGAGGTGGTCATTCCTGCGACAAAAACATTGCCGGAGGTATCGAGGCATATGTCAACAGCACCACTGTACTCCCAGCCCTCAGTACCACTCCCCCCCAGAAATGTCGAGGCCAGAAGTGGATCAATGGTGAGAGGATACCTCCGGTCATAATCACCGACGCGAAAACCGTATTCATGATCAGTCACCGTGTAGACCACATCGACAGAGATTCGTTCGCCGTCTCTTTCCTGAAAGGCCACCGGCACGGATAAGGCAACACGGCCTGCCTCGGTCATGACCTCGAGCTCCTCGGCCCGGTTTACTCTCAAGGCAATGGCACCGTCAACCCTGACTCGAATATCCTCAGGTTCGGCTCCAGGATTTACGATGAAGAGCTTTTCGACGTTCCTACCGTGGGCTTTGAGTTTCAGCGCGATCCCCTCATACACTTCGCCGAGAGATACATGATCGTATGTCGCAATATCGCTTCTCCACCATGTAGGGTCCGTCCCTTTGAACACGTTGACTCTGCAGTCGGTATGTCCCTCTCCAACTATTTCACCCACTGTTCCCCCGAGGAACTTTTCTTTCAGAACGAACATCCCTGTCGGAGCATCGTCATCATGGACAGGAAGAGCATAGATGATCTCTCCGGATTTCGTCACAGATGCCGTTCCTCCAAAAGTTCGAGCGTAATACCTTACGTTCTCATCAACCTGTCCTTCGTTGGCGATGAAGGGTATGGCCGGATGCGCTATCCGGGCTGCACCATGCGATGCGCAAGTCATTGTCTTGTTGTCACGTGAGAGCTGCCCGTTGATAGCCATCGGCAGCAAAGAGAGTATGACCAGCAATACTCCTGTTTTCTTCAGATTGGTCCCGAAAAAATTTGATCCCATTGTCGTCATTTCGTGTCTCCCTTGTGCGGTCTCCTCAAGGTCTGTTCGGTTCTTGTTAATATTCTTTATTGTAAATATTTTGACTATAAAAACGCCGCTGAATTCTTGCGAACTTCAGCGGCGTTTCGGATAGTCGTGGGAGGGATTATTTCAGAAGCACTAGTGATCTGGTTTGAGACCATTGGCCGTAGTTCACCGTCATCTGGTAAAAATAGATACCGCTCGTACTATCAGAGGCGTCCCAGGTTACGGTATAATATCCCGGCTCCTGTACCTCATCGACCAGTGTTTGCACCTCCTGCCCGAGTAAATTGTAAATTTTCAAAGTGGTGTGAACGGGCGATGTACCGCCTGCTATCTGATATCGAATATCTGTTGTTGGGTTGAAGGGGTTGGGGTAGTTCTGGGAGAGCTGGTACTCGGCCGGGACCTGAGCCCCTTTGATGAGCTCCATGAACCGCGCAAAGTTCTCCGACGAAAGGAGGGGCTGCAGCGACGTGCAGTAGCGAACCACCTCAGGGTTCACGACCGGTCTGAAGTCAGGGCTGCACTCGCCGATACCCAAGATGACGTTTATGATACCCAGGGCGTCCAGGATATCGACGCCGCCGTCTCCGTTGCAGTCGGCTCTGCCCAGGGATCCGCCGACAAGAGTGCTCGTGCCCAATATATGATTGATGACGGCCAGAACATCCAGCACGTCGACACCGCCGGCGCAGTCGATATTGCCTTTTTCGACGGGATCTTGGTCCGGATTGGAGACGTTGGGGCAGTTATCCTCCTGGCAGGTGTTGGCCGGATACCCCGGGTTGCCGTAGCCGTCACCGTCCGTGTCCGTGCACGCATCGCAGACGTCACCGGTGCCGTCGCCGTCAGTGTCGATTTGATCCGGATTGACATGGTCAGGACAGTTGTCGCAGGCATCGCCGAGACCGTCACCATCGACATCCTCCTGGCCGGGATTGTAATTGTTGGGGCAGTTGTCCTCGGCATCGAGGATGCCGTCCTCGTCCCGGTCCACCGAGGCCTGATTCAGATGAATGCCCTCCCGCCAGGCGGCGTTGACGAGGGTCCCATCGTTCTCATTGCCGGAATTATCGAGTATCGCCCCGCCGTTGCCTTCGTTCATCTTCCAGTAGCCCACGAGCCCGGGCTCGTCTCCCAGCAGGTAGTACTCCATATTGTCGGCAATTTCTTGATCGGTCCGGACAACGTTCCACATGCGGACTTCGTCGATGAGGCCGTCGAAGGTCCAGCCGAGGTCAGGTGAGTTGCCGATGAGCAGGTCGTAGTCGCTGTGGTCCCTGATGCCCCCTGAGGGTGGGACGGTGTGGCTGACGGTCTGTTCAACGCCGTTGATGTATACGGTGACATCGTCCTGGCCGTTGTACGTGACGGCAATATGCTGCCACTCGTCCAGTGCCATGGAGTTTTCCGGGGTGTTGGAATAGCTTGCTGTTCCGTTGGAGTGGATACACTGTAAAAGGAAACTGTGCGGGTTATAGGAGAGATAGGAATCGATCAGATAGAGGGAGATATTTCTCTTGTCGACGATGCGGCCGAGCCCGAATTGGGGGAATCCCCAGCCGTAGGGATTGATCCAGGCTTCGATGGTAAATTCCCCGGTGAGATGCAACTCCGGCGTGGCGGCACAGGTGGCGTGACTGCCCGGTGCCTCGAACAGAAGGGCGCTCTCGCCGGCAAAGACGTGGACGTAATCGTCGAGGATGCGCGTCTCCGGATCGCCGCCTCTGGACACGAGGAGTCTCACAGAGTAAATCCCCGGTTCGTCGTAGGTCCACGTTGGATGTTGTTCCTCGGAATCGATGACACCGTCGTTGTCGAAATCCCATTGCCAGGACGTGGCGTTTCCAGTGGATTGGTCTGTGAAGTGGACTTGGAGCGGGGCGTGGCCGGTAGGGGGGTCGGCCGCGAACTGGGCGTAGAGGCTCGAGACTTTGAGGAGCCAGAGATCGTACCGACCGGCACCGTAAGAGTCGGTGTGGCCGGTTATGACGTAGTTCCCATCGCTTGTTTTACAGACTGCGCTCGGCCAGTCGGAACCGGAACCGCCGAACTCTTTCGTCCAAATTTCATTTCCGTCGGCGTCCAATCTGATCAACCGGGCATCATTTCTCCAGGTGTCAAAGTTTTTTATCGATCCGCAGGCAAGGTACCCGCCGTCGTCCGTCTCGCAGAGTGATGTCCCGCGATCGTGCAATGCCTCGCCGAAATTACTCCGCCACACCTCGTTTCCCTGAGCGTCGGTTTTTATGACCAGCCAGTTCAGCGGGGTGAAAACGTTGCTCTCCCCATTGAGCAGATAGCCGCCGTCCCCTGTCTGGCAGACTGAAAGACCCCAGTCGAAGGGAAACGCGCCCCCACCCCCAAATGTACTCCACCATGCCTCGTTTCCCTCAGCGTCGGTTTTGATGAGATAGTAGTCCTGATTCGTTGAAGTTGAGAGGGTCGCTCCGACAATAATAAGCCCCCCGTCGTCGGTCGTACGGACCAGTCTTCCCGCGTCCGAGCGATTCCCACCGAATACTCTTGTCCACAGCGTATCACCGTCGGAATTCGTTTTGATGAGCCAGACATCGCTTTCACCTGCCCCGAAAGATTCGGTATATCCGCAGATGATGTACGTGCCATCGCTCATCTCACAGGCGGATCGTCCGATGTCTTCTTCCGGGCCCCCGAAGGTCTTCGTCCACAGCTCGTCTCCGTTCGAGTCGGTCTTGATGAGGTACACATCATTCAGGCCTTGTCCGAAGGATGTGGTGGAGCCTGTCAGGAGATAACCGCCGTCGCTCGTCTGGCACGCCGAATATCCGTACTCCCAGCCGGGGCCGCCGAAGCTGCGCGACCATTGCTCGTCTCCCTGGGAGTCCGTCTTTACGAGATATATGTCGGAGGCACCTGCACCGAACGAATAGGTATAGCCGCATATGATGAAGCCCCCGTCGTCGGTCTCCTGGACGGACCTGCCTCCCTCGGAATCAGGGCCGCCGAATGTTTTGGCCCAGATGGCTGTATCTTCATTGATGATTCGGGAAATTTTGGATGAGGAGATATCCGTTTTCGTTTTGGTTCCTCCGCCACTGTTCCGTGTCGTGGCCAGAGCAGTGGCTATGGCCTGACTGTTGTGATAGTGGTACGTTTGACCTCGTACACCGGTCACGATATTTCCGTCAATGACCGGCGGGTGATCACTTCCCACATAATTCGCCCCTGCATTCTGATATTGGTTCGCGTATTGCCCTGTGCCGACGATGTCCACATCATTCAAACGATCGGCAGCAGCCAACACGAGAGGTCCTGAACACATCGTGTAGACGACCAGGCCCGAATCAACGGCCGCTGTCACGAGGTCCATGGCCTCCTGACTTCCCAAGACATCGGCCCACGGGTTGCCGGCCCGCCAGCTTATGGGTGGTAATAACAATATATCGTACTCTGTGATATCCGTGATCTCTGAAATAAGCCTGTCGATAGAGATGGTTGGAAGCCCTCCAAAGAGGGGACAGGGCGGTATGGTTTCTGAAATCCCTGTCAGAGTGATATTCCAGCCGTATGCTTCGAGATCATCCCATATGAAAAGAACGTTCGGTCCATAGTTGTTCGCCATGAACACCAAAACATTGATGTCTTCGGCCATTCCAGTGCGGACTCCGGCGAGCGCGAAAACGAAACAGACGATGACTATGAGCACCTTCTTCATTGGAACTCCTCCTTTTGTTGATGAATGTTTCAGGCACAATCGTTTTGGGGTGTTGTTCATTTTGAGTCCCGATTCTCCCAATCGTTGTTCATTAGATCATGGTTCTATGATTTTTGTTTCACTCGTGGCGGACGGTTGTGGCATTCGTTCGACGCGTGCCGCAAACTTCCTCCCTTGCGGTGCACTTGATATTGACTAAAACTCTTTGATTAAAATAGAGTTACGGAATATATGCTGTTGCAGAATGCTGCCTTTTGAATCCGTTTCTCTTCTCCCTCTTTCATCATCCTTGAGAGGCCTTGGGCCCATCGAGGAACTCCGTTCCGCTTCGGATAGTCGTGGGCGGGTTATTTCAGAAGCACCATTGATCTGGTTTGTGACCATTGGCCGTTATTCGCCGTCAATTGATAATAGTAGATTCCGCTGGCCATATCGGAAGCATCCCATGTGACCGTATGGTGTCCGGCCTTCAAAGGACCATCGACCAGCACGTCCACCACCTGTCCCAATAAATTGTACACTGTCAGAGTGACTTTTTCTGCTTGAGGAAGCCCAAAAGTAATGTCAGTCTCAGGGTTGAAGGGGTTGGGGTAGTTCTGGGAGAGCTGGTACTCGGCCGGGACCTGAGCCCCTTTGATGAGCTCCATGAACCGCGCAAAGTT
>CP070758.1:888375-921538 GCA_020348925.1 Gemmatimonadota bacterium
GGATAATGGCTTGTGTGATGTTTCTGTTTTGGAGTTCAATGTCCTTCGCTCAATGTACGGTCACGGTGACCGCACCGAATGGGAGTGAATCCTGGTGCGCGGGTGAAATCCAGGATATAACGTGGTCCTCGTCGAATACCAGCGGTGATGCAAAGATCGAGTACTCAACAGATGGCGGCTCGAAATGGCTGGAAGTGATCGGCAGTACTCCTGACGACGGCGCCTATGAGTGGACGATTCCGGTAATCTCTTCGACAACCTGTCTGGTAAAAGTCTGTGACGAGTTGGATACCGATTGCTGTGATCAGAGCGACAATACGTTTTCGATTGTTTGCCGGATGAATATCTCATCACCTACTTTCGGAAAAAATTGGTGTGAGGACAGTCTCTATACTGTAACCTGGACTGCGGAGTGTTGCTTAAGTGGACTATATCGCATCGAATATTCAACGGATGACGGGTCAAGCTGGACAATGGTGGATATGACGGACGGAACATTATATGATTGGACTGTACCCAAAACGCCCTCCGATAAATGCAGGATAAAAATCTGCTGCGTGGATGAGGATCCCGAGTGCTGCGCCCAGAGCGAAATCTTTTACATCTGGGAGCGGGCTTTATTGAAGCTGTTTTATGCCACAGCAGGAGATTCCTGGAAGAACAACTCGAACTGGTTGTCGGAAAACGATCCGATCTGGGATTGGTACGGCGTCACACATGCTAATGGTCGGGCTGAAACGATCGACCTCGCTGACAATGACCTGAATGGGACAATTCCTGCCCAAATAGGTGATTTTGAAGCTCTTCGCGTTTTGCGATTGAATAGTAACACAAAAATTACCGGCAACATCCCTGTTGAGACTGGAAACCTATCCTTGCTGGAAGAGCTACATCTTTCGGGGGATGATTTAACCGGAGAGATCCCGAATGAGATTGGAAACCTGACGGAACTGCGAATTTTGCGCCTCAACAACAATACGCAGCTAACAGGTCCCATTCCGGATCCAGAGATCGGCAATCTGTCGAAATTGGAAGTGTTGGATCTTTCGGGGGATGATTTAACCGGAGAGATCCCGGATGAGATTGGAAACCTATCCTTGCTGGAAGAGCTAAATCTTTCGGGGGACAAGTTAAGCGGAGAGATCCCGAATGAGATTGGAAACCTGACGGAATTGCGACTTTTGCGCCTCAACAACAATACGCAGCTAACAGGTCCCATTCCGGATCCAGAGATCGGCAATCTGTCGAAACTGGAAGTGTTGGATCTTTCGGGGGATGATTTAACCGGAGAGATCCCGGATGAGATTGGAAACCTGACGGAATTGCGACTTTTACGCCTATCTGAGAACGAACTGACTGGTGACATACCGAATATCGGCAGTCTGATCAACTTAGAAGAATTGAATGTCTATAATAATGAACTGGAAGGCAACATTCCGGCCAACATAGGATTGTTGACAAATATGCAGATTTTGAACCTTCAACAGAACAATCTGTCCGGCGGCATTCCGGGTGGCATCTGCAATCTGACAAAGCTGGTCGAGTTGAATCTCTCTGATAACAACCTTAATGGCGGTATCCCGGCCGACATCGGAAATGTGGCAGGTTCACTGCGCGTTCTGCGCCTCCAGAGAAACAATCTGTCCGGCAGCATTCCGGACGGCATCTGTAATCTGACGAAGCTTGAGGAATTAAATCTCTCTGAAAATAACTTTAATGGGAGTATCCCGGCCGACATAGGAGATGTGGCAGGTTCACTGCGCGTTCTGCGCCTTCACAGAAACGGCCTGTCTGGGGGTATCACTGAAATTGGTAAATTAACAAATTTGGAGGAGCTCAATCTCTCCAGCAATAGCCTGAATGGCGTGATACCGACAACCACTGGAGATCTGACACAACTGCAGATTCTCCGACTGCACCGCAATGATCTTTCGGGCGTGATTCCAGACGGGATCGGTGCATTAACAGAGCTCGTGGAGTTGTACCTTTCGAGTAACGGCCTGTCAGGTGGAATTCCTTCCACTATCGACGGATTATCCGCATTGGTAGAATTGGACCTGAGTTACAATCAGCTTGACGGCAACATACCACCTGAGATAGGAAGTCTGAGTGCATTAAAAGAATTGAATCTTTCGGGAAACCAGCTCGTGGGCGACATCCCGCCCCAGATCAGTAACCTGGTCAAATTGAGAATATTAAATCTTTCCGGGAACGCACTCAATGATGTATTCCCCATCGAAATCTTTGCCATGGACACATTGGAGACATTAAACCTTTCGGACAACACCTTATACGGTCCCATCTCTTCAGGTATCGGTACGCTTAACTCCTTACGAATCCTGAATCTTTCAACCAATCTGTTCGAGGGTCTTATCCCGAGTCAGATAGGCAACTTAGAAAAATTGAACTATTTATCCCTGGGATCTAATCTCCTGTCCGGCACAATTCCCTCTGTAATCTGGAATCTGACCTCACTGGAATATTTGGACGTCTCGTCCTGCGAAAAAATAAAGAGTGAAATTCCCGCATCGATTCAAAATTTGATACATCTGGGAATATGCGACCTTTCTGACGACAGTTTATACGGTTCCATTCCGAGTGAAATCGGAGAGCTGAGTTCTTTGCGGCAATTGGATCTTTCCTTCAACTGGCTTTCCGGAACCATTCCAGCGACGATAGGAAATCTCGATAATGCGCGAGCCCTGTCCCTCCAATCAAATCAGCTCTGCGGTGCGATTCCATCTGAGATAGGGAATTTAAGTAACATTGAAGATTTATTCTTGGGCATGAATCGGCTCTCCGGATCTGTCCCTGACGCTATTATCAGCCTTAGCGAACTTGATGATTTACATATTGGATACAATATGCTCTTCAGCAATGATAGTAACGTGAGGAGTTTTCTCAATGACAAAGATCCCGACTGGGAGGATACCCAGACCGTGCCACCGATCGACGTGACCATCGATTCTATTACCCACAAGAGCATTGAAGTCAAATGGTCACCGATCCCTTACACCTGGGACGACGGCGGATATTGGGTCCAGTATGGCACATCCTCCGGCGCTTACACTGATTCAGTTGGCCAGACTGCCGGAAAACTGGATACCTCCTTGACCATAACAGATTTGAATACCGATACCGATTACTACTTCGTTGTCAAAACACACACACTGCCCCACGGTTCTCAGAAAAACGATCTCTACAGTACCATCAGCACGGAAATCATGGCCCGAACCCTGAGGGATGTTGACGAAGATGGAGTCGCAGACGATGATGACAACTGTCCAAACGATGCCAATCCCGACCAATTGGATAATGATAGTGACGGAGTGGGGAATGTCTGCGACAACTGTCCGGATGTCCATAATCCTGTTCAAACCGATGTCGATGGCGATGGGTTTGGCGATGCGTGCGATCTCTGCCCAGGTTTTGATGACAGCCAGGATTATGATGGTGATGGTGTTCCTGACGGCTGCGACAACTGTCCGCACACGTGGAATGAGGACCAGACGAATTCTGATGACGATAGCCGAGGCGATGTCTGCGACAACTGCCCGGGCGAAGACAATGAGGATCAGGACGATACAGATGGTGATGGAGCAGGCGATGTCTGTGACCTCTGTCCTGGCTTTAATGATATGCAGAATTCAGACAGTGACGGCATACCGAACGGCTGTGATAATTGCGACTTCGTGGATAATCCCGATCAGGCGAATTCAGACACTGATTCCCTCGGAGATGCCTGCGACAACTGTGATTTTATTTACAACGTCGATCAAGCTGATGGAGACCTGAATGAACTCGGAATCCCGGCGCCAGATGGAGTTGGTGATGTCTGCGACAATTGTCCGGATGTCCCAAATCCTGCTCAGGAGGACGCTGACGGCGACGGAATTGGTGATCACTGCGAGATAGACGCTGATAACGACGGGATCATCAATGATGAGGACAATTGCTGGCAGGACTGGAATCCGGATCAGACAGACGGGGACGGTGATGGTGTGGGCGATGTCTGCGACAACTGCCCTGGAATTTCTAATCCGGCGTTGGACGATCTTGACGGCGACGGCCATCTTGACCAGGTTGACACCGACGCCGACAACATTGGCGATCAATGCGACAATTGTGCAGCCGTTTTCAATCCCCTTCAGGAGGATGGCGACGGCGATGGTCTTGGAGATTCGTGCGACTACTGTCCGAACGATCCGATGAACGATGTGGACAGTGACGGTGTCTGTGGTGATGTGGACAACTGCCCGGCCATCTTTAATCCCAACCAGGAAGACGGTGACGGTGATAGTGTTGGTGATGCCTGCGATGGCTGCCCGGAAGACCCGAATAAAACTGATGAGGGTCTCTGTGGATGTGGAATTCCCGATACCGACGATGACAGCGACAGTCTGATTTACTGCCATGACAATTGCCCTTTTCACTTCAACCCGGATCAGACCGATGGCGATGGAGACAGCGTTGGTGATATCTGCGATAACTGTCCGACTGTCGTAAATGAAGATCAGATGGATAGGGATAGAGACGCACTGGGTGATGCCTGTGACAACTGCCCTACTGTTTTTAATCCCGACCAGGCGGATAGCAACGGCAACGGCATTGGCGATGTGTGTGAGGGCCTGAGGGGAGACGTAACCGGTGACGGAGAAATCAATATCCTGGATGCACTGGCGGTGATCAATCATATTCTGGGAATCCATGCCTTGGAATACAATGCTCTTTTCCTGGCCGATTGCAACGGAGATGTTGAGATTAACATATTGGATGTGTTGGGTATTGCGAATGTGGTTTTAGGCATCAGTGAGTGCGAGCCCGCCGCTTTACGAGAGTTACCTGTACGAGAGGGCATGAAGCTGAGGAAAATGCAAAGGCAATAGTCTCCGTTGGCGTGTTCCCCGACGTACAAGAAACAGACGGTGTTGATGAAATAGTTCCAGAATGACACCTCGGAGTCTAAGAGACTCCGGGGTTTCTGTTCTTTCTAAACGGAAAAACTTTGAGCGGGTGGGCGGTTTTGGGTTTCTGACAAAAACAGTAAAAATCCTACCCTCTTGCAACTCACCTCTCTGAGGCGTTTCACTTTCTCTTCAGAGCCGCAACCCGCTCAAAGTAAATATACATCTCGGAAATTCTACGATTTTCGAGATGTATCAGGGGATTTGGGGGAAAGGATGTACTTTCCCCCAAGGGGTAACAGGATTTCGATGTGAGCTGGCAGAGCATCGAAATCCGCCAGAGGGGCGAAAGCCCCTTGGGAACGTTGCGAGCAAAGCGAGCTCAGTTCAAAACGGATTCTCACAAGTCTGTGCGGCTTCTCAAACAGCCTCATTCAAGGAAGATTAGAGAGGATGACATATTTTTCGTATCCAGAAACCAAATGCAAATAGAAATCGAGATACCTCGATTCTAAAAATACCCTCAAGCCTGAGCCGCTGACGGTCCTGGTGAAGGTTTTGAACCGGCCTTCCTTTTCGTCTCTCTATCTTTGGTCAGCAAAGTAGAAGAAGAGAAATTATGTTCCCACTTCCATCAGATGCCTGAAAGAATATGCCAGCTCAAATATTCCTCATATTCGGCTTTTCATTCACCCCATCGATCCAAGGACTCTCCCAACTGATGGGACATCATCGCTTATTGTTCGTGAGGAAGCCAACATCTCAGCCCATCGCTCCGACACATTCTATGAAGAAACCAAGTTTGGACATTCTCTAAAAAAAATGAGGAAAATCTCAAAGATTTTTTGGAGGAGAGTCTACCAATCTCCCTTGATTGTAGTAAATTCCCACAGTTAGTGACGCCATTTTCCACAATAATATTACCCCTTCAGTGTTAATAAGTTAAACAAAAGTGAGGCGCCGATCTTAGAATCACTGTCGGATTATCCTACGATTGTGCGCTGTATTTTCTAACACTGTCACAAATCCGATCGACAGGATGCATCAGCAAGACAAATAGAATCAAAATGTTAGTATAATGTGCTCTGAACTGGTCTTTTTTAGGCATACCTTTTGCAAAATGAGAGAGACGGAACGAGAAAAGCAAAGGTTCTGTGAAATGTGGAACCGAAAGCAAGTAAAGTCGAAAGAAAGGAGGTACCATCATGGTGGCCATATTAGTTGCGCTGACCTTCATCCTGGCGGTCACTATTGACGCACTCATCCGCAGGCGTCAAAAAGCGAAAGCGGTTGTGGCTGTTACCGCCAAGCCGATGCCCAGTTTTCCCTTGGGATATTTCCTCACTCCTGGGCACGTGTGGTTGAATCTTCGTCCCTCAGGAAAGCTGTTCATGGGTGTGGACGAATTGATCCAACGGACTCTCGGCAAAGTGAGTCAGATACGCCTCAGAAAAGAGGGTGAGACCATCCAGACAGGAGAGGTCTTGGCAGTATTGAGCCAGGGTGATCGAGACATTCGCCTTCTCTCCCCGGTCGATGGAACCATTGAGAAAACGAATGTTACGCTGGAAAAAAGCCTCCACCAGTCTTTGGAGCGCCCCTATGAAAGCGGCTGGTTTTACCTTATCCGTCCTTCGAATCTCTCGGAAAGCTTAAAAAACTTCATTATTTCGGATAAAGCCAAGGCCTGGTGGTCCCAGGAGTTGAAACGCCTTAGGGATTTTTTTCAAAGCCGCATACCACAGGAGGCGCTGGCCGGTTCGACTCTTCTCGATGGCGGTCCGCCCCTGGACGAAATTGCGCAGCATCTCGATAACAAAGCGTTCGAAGAGTTTGAAACCCTCTTTCTGCATGCTGCATCCGTAAAAGACGGGACCGTAGAATAAGGAGCTTACACGATGAGCAAACACAATGCACTCCTCGTCGATTTCACGAAATGCATCGGCTGCGAGGCCTGTGCTTACGCCTGCAAGGAAGCGAATCATCTGCCGGACAAGGAAGAACATCAACTGTCTTCCACAGCGTATACAGTCGTGAAGGAAAAGAACGACGTATATTTTCGGCAGATGTGCATGCACTGTGATGAGCCGACCTGCGCCTCGGTCTGTCCTGTAAAAGCTTTCGAGAAGACACCGGAAGGTGCCGTTATCTATCACGATAAAAAATGTATCGGCTGCCGCTATTGCATGCAGGCATGTCCCTTCGGTGTTCCGACGTACGAATGGGACAAGACACTCCCCCTGGTGCGAAAATGCACAATGTGCATCCAAAGACAGAGACAAGGAGAAATCACTGCCTGCTCGGAAGCGTGTCCAACCGAAGCCACGCTTTTCGGGAACAAAGCGGAATTGTTGCGCGAGGCTCGAAAGCGGATACAGGAAAATCCGGACCTCTATGTCGATCACATTTACGGTGAGAAAGAGGCCGGTGGAACTTCCGTCATATGTCTGTCCAGTGTACCTTTTGAGAACCTGGGGTTTCCCACGAACGTATCGCACGAACCTCTGCCCTCACTCACCTGGAAAATTATGTCAAAGATCCCCAATTACGTTGTCGTCAGCAGCTTTCTCTTGTATGGGATCTATTGGATCATCGACAGGAGAATGGAGGTCGCCGGGGCGAAGCGCGAAGTGAGCGAATAGTGTCTTGCCACACAGACTGAACGAACCAACAGTACAAAAGTGAGGTCAGCATGAAATTCAAGATTCCCTTCAAGATAACCTTCTGGAAAGTGGTCTTAATCGCAGCCTGGATTTTTGGCATCGTTGCCGGCATTCTTCGGTTCTCAAAGGGATTGGGAGCAGCCACGCATTTAAGCGATCACTTTCCGTGGGGCCTGTGGATTGGGTTTGACATTCTGTGCGGTGTGGGTCTGGCCGCCGGCGGTTTTACAATCGCCGCCATTGTGTACGTCTTTCACATTAAGAGATTCTATCCTATATTACGGCCCACGATCCTGACTGCTTTTCTGGGATATCTCATGGTCATCGTGGGACTTCTATTTGATCTGGGACAGCCGTTTCGCATCTGGCACCTCATTTTCTGGTGGAACCCTCATTCCGTGTTGTTCGAGGTCGGCTGGTGCGTCATGCTCTACACGACGGTATTGGCCCTGGAGTTCAGCCCCGTGCTCTTCGAGCGTCTGGGATGGACCGGCCCCAAGAAATGGATAAAAAAGGTGACCATCCCCCTGGTCATTGCGGGCGTGATCCTCTCCACCCTGCACCAATCTTCCCTCGGTTCCCTGTATCTCATCATGCCTGGGAAGCTCTATCCCTTCTGGTATTCGCCGATCCTTCCCTTTTTATTCTTCATCTCGGCTGTAGCGGTTGGGTGCGCCATGGTCATCTTCGAATCCCATTTAAGCGGACGGGCTTTCGGGCATCGACTGAGAGTGGACGTTCTTGCGGATTTGGGCAGAGTCATGCTCGTCACGTTAGGGGTCTACCTGATTCTGAAGATTCAAGACTTTACAGCACACGGCGTCTGGCAGTACCTGTCTCAAATGCGGACGGAGACGTACCTGTTCCTGTTGGAAATCGTGACCGGCGTTATTGCCCCCATCGTCTTGCTCCTGATTAAGAAAATCAGGATCTCCGCTCGCGGTCTGTACTACGTCTCTGTGTGCACGATTACGGGCTTCTTGCTGAATCGTATCAACGTTGCCATAACCGGCATGCAGGCCTCTTCTGGAGTGAGCTATTTTCCTTCGTGGATGGAGATTGCGATCACTACCGCTATCGTCGCCACAGGATTCTTCGTCTTCTCCATGGCGACTCGATATTTACCTATTTTTAAACATCCCGAAAGTTTTGATGAATTGGAGGATCATGAAGCCCTACCTCAGGACGCCGTTTTCGAAGCAGGTGTTTGAAAAGCTCTTTTTTAAACTGTGTTGTTTCAGGAAATGAGACTCATGACAAAAGAACAACCCAACAAAAGAACCTCTCCTGATCCGGATCATACGTCTCAAGAGCGTTGCATTTGGATGACAGCAGGAGTCGTGTCGTATAAGCTTTGTCCCTTGCAGTATGACTGTGAACACTGTGAATTTGATGAAGTTATGAGACACCAGTTCACACAGAGAGGCGTCCCTAAAAAGGGCATCGGTCTCAAGAAAAAGTCGTCCGCTGCGACGAAAGCACATAAGGAAGACCCATTTTTCACCTTTTCTGTCGATGAACTCCCTGAGGAGTGCTACTTCCATCTGACGCATGTGTGGGGTCGTCCGAGAAAAAAGGACATATGGGAGATGGGCATCGATCAGCTCTTGAGCTATATTTTACCCCCACCCATAGGATTCGAGGTGTTCGCCGACAAGAGGAACCTGGTCCAGAAGGAGGTGCTGGGCAGGATAATAACCACCGGTGGCTCGGTTTTTCTCATCACCCCGCTGTCCGGGTCATTCATTCGCATGAATCCGGAAGTTTCGAAACGGCCGCAGTTGATGCAGGAAGATCCTTTGGGGAAAGGGTGGTTGGCACAGTTTCAATGGTCCCAGGACAGATCCGAACTCAGGGAATTCTATACCGGTGCTGAAGCGAGAAAATTTCTGCAAGAGGAAGCGTGTCACCTGAGACATGTACTCAAGTATCGCGGAGTAGAGGTTGGAAAAACAGGCACGACCCTTCGCGATGGGGGTGACAATTTTAAACACTTACATCAAATTCTCCCTTTAAAGCTGTGTGCGGAACTCTCCCGGATTCTTATTGCCCTTGGAAAGGCAATTTAATCTGGAGCAAAGAGAGTAAAACGCATTTTGGTTCTGTTGTTCCCATTTCCACGCCGTTCCAAAGAAAAATTCAACCTTGAGGCCATTCCTAAAAACAACTTGCCTTGATCGGATACGGGTCATATCTTCAGTGATCAGTAGAGTATTTTTATGTACGACCTTCAAAGTAATGTAAAATTTACATGTCCTTAGGATTAAAACTCTTCATTACGCTGGCCGTAGTCATGTGTTTGGGATTGGGACTGTTCACCTTCCTCAATATGAAAAGCCATACGAACAACCTGATTGAGCTGGTTCAATTAAACGCCCTCCAGGCGACAGACTTAATCAAGGAATCCACGCATTACAGCATGCTCATTAACCGGAAAGAGGACATCCATCAGATATTTCAGAATTTCAGTGAGCTGCCGGGATTCGAGGTCATCCGGATTTACAATAAGGAAGGCGATATTATTTTCACAACAATACCTGAGGAGAGATTGAAAAAGGTCCCGATCACCTCAGAGGCGTGTCAGGTCTGCCACAGGTACCCACAACCGCTCAAGGCTTTGGCCACACAGCAGCGACAAAGAATCATCAAATCACCGGACGGACATCGGATTCTGGCCCTCATCAATCCCATCGAAAACGAAAAAGCATGTTACGGGTCAGGATGTCACGAACATCCTGATGACAGATCCATATTGGGGGCTCTGGATGTCCAGATGTCTCTGACAACGGTCGATACGGATATTTCCCGCAGCCGCAAACAGACGATGTTGATGTTAATTGTTCTTGTCCTCTGTGTCTTTTTCGTCGTCGGGATATTGATCTGGACGTTGGTTCGGGCCCCCATTCGCAAGCTCATAGATGGGACCAAGGCTATTGCCCACGGGAATCTGGATTACACCATTCCCCTGCACAAAAAAGATGAGATCGGAAAGCTCGCCGACTCCTTCAATATCATGACAACGGAGTTGAAAAAGGCCCAGAATGAGATCACACAATGGTCAAAGACCCTGGAGAAAAGGGTAGAGGAAAAAACAGAGGAACTGAAACGCATCCAGGCTCATCTCATTCAGGTTGAAAAAATGGCCTCGTTAGGCAAGCTCTCGGCCACAGTCGCCCACGAGCTGAACAACCCCCTGGGAGGCATTTTAAACTATGCCAAGCTGTTGCAGCTGAAGTTAGACTCCGGCAACTTGACCAAGGAAAGACTCGAATCAATCCAGGAGGAGCTTTCCGTCATCAGTGAAGAAGCCATGCGTTGCGGAAACATCGTCAATAACCTGTTGCTGTTCTCCAAAAGGCAAATCGGTGAATTTTCAAGGACCGACATCCATGAAATTTTGGACCGCTGTTCTCAATTGATCCATCACCACTTGGAACTGAATAAGATACGTCTCATAAAATCGTATCACAGCCAACATTCAGAACTGTTGTGTGATAAGGATCAAATTCAACAGGCGACATTGGCTATTCTCATGAACGCGGTTGATGCCATGCCCAACGGAGGGGTGTTAAACATAACGACAGAAGATCATGCGAACGAAAAAGCTTTCATTCTAAAAATTCAGGATACCGGATCAGGCATTCCCCAAGAGGATCTCTCTCACATCTTCGAGCCTTTTTTCACCACGAAACAAGAGGGGAAAGGGGTTGGATTGGGCTTATCAGTAGCCTATGGCATCTTTGAAGCCCACAATGCAAAGGTCGAAGTGAGCTCGAAAGTGGGTCAAGGGACGACATTCGTCGTGAAGCTCAACCGCGACCTGGCGCAGATATCGGATCCGCGAGTGAAATTCGAAAAAGATTTGAAAGAAGGTAAAGAAAATGAAATCGAATAAAGATGAAAAATCACTGGGGATCTTGGTGGTCGATGATGAGCGGAGTGTGCGGGACTCATTGAGGAAGTGGTTCGTCGAAAGCGGCTACAATGCCGACTCGGCTGCGGATGCGAAAGAGGCTTTGAATAAGCTCCAAAAGGGGGGGTGGGATATCGTCTTTTTAGATATCAGGCTCCCCGGTATGGATGGCATGGAGCTTCAAAAGAGGATCAAGGACCTCTCACCGAATACCATCATCATCATGATTACGGCCTATGCTTCAGTTGACACCGCCGTTCAGTCTCTCAAGGAAGGTGCCTACGACTATATCACAAAACCTGTGGATCCCAATTATCTGATCCATCTTGTAAACAAGATCGCCCAACAGCGACTTCTCATCTCAGAAAACATACAGCTCAAGGAAAGAATTCAGGAGCTCTACGAAGTCGACCAGATCGTGGGGGAAAGCTCTTCGATGCTGAAAGTCTTTGAGCTCATCAAAGCTGTGGCACCGACGGATACCTCGGTCATGATCAGAGGCGAGAGCGGGACGGGAAAGGAGCTTATCGCCCGGGCCATTCACTCAAGCAGCCCCAGACGATTCCATCCCATTATTACGGTCAACTGCGGAGGCCTGACAGAAGGGCTTTTGGAGAGCGAGTTCTTCGGTCATGAGAAGGGAGCATTCACCGGTGCCCTCTATCGTCGCAAGGGGAAATTTGAGATGGGCGACGGGGGAACCATCTTTCTGGATGAGGTGGGCAATATAGGCGTGAAGACCCAGATGGATCTCCTCCGAGTTCTGGAGACGAAACAGTTCACCAGGGTTGGAGGGAATGAGGTGATCCAGGTAGACTTCCGTCTCATCTGCGCCACAAACCGGGACTTGGAATTGGCCGTCAAGGAAGGGGATTTCAGGGAGGATCTCTATTACCGGCTCAACGTCTTCTCCATTTCAATCCCCCCTTTGCGCGAAAGAAGGGGCGACATTCCTCTGCTGGCCGAACACTTCTTGAAAAGACTGACGTCCTCAATGAGCAAACAGATCTACGGGTTTACTCCGGAGAGCATGGAACTTCTGAAAAAATACGATTGGCCCGGTAATGTGCGCGAGATGAAAAATGCCATCGAAAGGGCCATTGTTGTCGGCAAGGGGAACTATATCACGGTCGGCGATCTTCCCATTCCTGCCTCATTAAAAATTTCCCCGGAGGATCGAAGTCTGGAAGCTCTTGAGAAGGCGCATATCTTTAATATGTTAGAAGAGATGGGATGGAACATCACCCATGCAGCGGAAACGTTAAAGATAGACCGATCAACGCTGTACAGTAAAATAGAAAAATACGGCCTGCGAAAATGACCGGTGCATACACTACAGAACATCTTACACATCTGCTTACTTCCACTCTCTTTTCCAGATCACGAACTCCTGACTGAGCTTTCATCTGTTCTTGGGGAAATATTTCGAATCCCAGTCGTCATTTCAAATAAACATTTCTCTCTGGAAGATGGAAAGGATTATGTTCGCAATCAGTACAATTCTACCTGGATCTTAGCCCAAATTTTAGAACAGTTCCCCGAAGACTCTTACAAAATCTTGGGAGTAACCACCGTCGATTTGTATGTCCCAGTCCTGACGTATGTTTTCGGTGAGGCCCAGTTGGATGGGACAGCCGCTGTCGTCTCAATCCACAGACTGAGAGATGAGTTGTACGGGCTCCCCAAGAATCCGCAAAAACTGCAGGAGCGGTTGGAAAAGGAGGCCATCCACGAATTGGGACATACCTTCGGGTTGATTCACTGCTCCCAGCCGCAATGTGTCATGTATACCTCCACCTACGCCGAGGAGATCGATTTCAAGCCCAAGTACTTCTGTCACTCCTGCCTTCAGGAACTCAGTGCAAAATCGAAAAAGTAGGTCGAATTACAAAACGTCCTCCGATCACGAAATGGCAGTGGAACCATGAATCGCATTGGATTCGTGGTCATCCGTTCCGGTTCGGATGTGCCGACCTCTCATCTCACGCAGTTCAACTTTTCAAATTCTCCTTGACACGACGGTTTGAATGCTGTACTTTCGGGAGTGATTTATTGCGACGTTCTGTTTTCCACCTGCTTTACAAAGGTCTCTGAGCGCAACTCAAAAATCTCTTTGACATCTATGCCCCGCCCAAATCGCAACAGTCGAGACGGACAGAGGAACGTATCACCCGCCCAAATGGCTGTGTGGGCCAGCCTTCTCGTCCTGATCACCCTCCTCTGGGGAAATTCCTTCATTGCCATTAAATATGTCGTCCGGTATGTGACGCCCCTGGAGCTGGTTACTGTCCGTTTTGTGCCGGTAGCCATTACCTTCACGATCATATTACTGCCGAAATACAGAAGTGGGGTATGGAGCATCATTCGCAATGAATGGTGGAGACTGATGCTTCTGGGACTGACAGGTGCGGTGCTTTACAACGTTTTCTTAAGCTGGGGCGAGACCAGGGTTGCCGCAGGAACCGCCAGCTTGATTATCACGCTCAATCCCGCCTTCATCTACACCCTCGCCGTCCTTTTTCTCAAAGAACAGTTTTCCTGGGGTCGCGTGTTAGGGCTGGCCGTCGCCTTCGGAGGCGTATTCGTCATCGTCCGTTGGGGCAGCGGCCGTGCTGTGACTCTCGACGACATTGGCTTCGCAGGGATCACCATGCTTGCCCCGGCCATGTGGGCCATCTTCACTGTGACAGGCAAGACTATCGTAACACGATATCCTCCCCTGCTGGTGACCGGTATCTCAATGACATTCGCAGGTCTGTTCTCCCTCGTCTTTATACGACCTTCCTTCGCAAAACTACTCCCGGCTTTTCCCGTCCTGTTTTGGTGGGCAGTTCTCTTTCTCGCCTTGCCGTGTACGGTCTTTGCTTTCTACATCTGGTTTGCGGCTTTGGAACGCTTATCGGCCGCTCGTGTGGCCAGCTTTGTCTATCTTGTGCCCATGTTCGGCGTTACCTTCAGCCGCTGGCTTCTCAACGAATCCATCACCCCCGCTCTCATTCTGGGAGGAATTATCCTCATCGTTGGCATATGGCTGGTCAACCGGCGGTAAAACCCAAAATTCGAATCAAAGAAATAGAGAGGGACAGCATGCTGCAGACCTGTTACGAGTGCTGTTCATTCCATTTTACGTTCAAAACACACTCCTGCAACGGAATCCCTCATCATCCTGAAACGTATTGACAAACGAGGAAAAGGATCTTAGATTGAAACAGAATATCTGAAATGCGGCGAACCTATGCTGCAATTGCGTCGGTTTCATTTCGCTGTTATATCATCAAGGGAAACCTATTTGTGTAACAAGGAGGTACAGAGCACATGAATCCGCTTACATCTCAATTCTGGATCGGGGTCGGTTGTGCTGTGCTGTGCGGGGCTATTCTTGGTTTCGAGCGTCAGATACGAGGCAAGCCGGCTGGAATCCGGACAAGTATCTTGATCTGTCTGGCCACCAGTATTTTCATCCATCTCGGAGCCAGCTTCGGGGGTCCGCATGTCGATCCGACGAGGGTGCTGGCTCAGGTTGTGACAGGTGTGGGCTTTTTAGGAGCCGGTGTCATCCTCGCCCGGGAAGGCCTTGTTGTGGGAGTAACGTCGGCTGCAGTCATTTGGGTTCTGGCCGGTATCGGGGCCATGATCGGGTTTCGAAAGTTTACCCCCGCCATCGCACTTTCGGTCGTAACAGTGGCCATTTTGACCGGTATCGAATTCCTCGAAAGGGGCATCCATCGACTCCGCAGCGGCTTCCACGCGGGGAATGAGGACAGAAAGACGAGCGATGTCTGATATATGATGAGAGAGTGAAAAGCTTCTTCCTCGTTCCCGATACGGACTTCCCCGTTTACAGGTTTATTGTTTGAGTTGAATACACCGCAAATTGGTCAGAAGATAATTTAACATATTTTTTTGAACTATGAAAGTTATGGCCTTGAACTCCGCTCGTTTTTGCTTTCCACAGGAACACCGCATGTCATTCCGGTCTTATACCGGAGTCTCCTGAGTAGAAAGGAAGTTGAGCCAACCGAGGAGATTTCCCGATAAATCAGGATCGAAACGACAGCTCATGAATAAACCTTGACAAAGGGAATAGAAAATTTTATTTTAAGCACGTTATCCGACAGTGAGCATTTTGAATAAGCGTTCGAGCTAAAGAGGAAAAGAGGAGGCTATCATGAAAAGAACGTTTTTCGTTCTGCTGTTGGTGAGTCTTGCCTCCGCTGCAGCAGATGAGTACGGACTCGAAAAAGTCTGGGAAACTGAACAGATTCTAAAAACACCCGAATCCGTCATTTATAATCCTGCCGATAGCATGCTGTATGTCTCCAATATCAACGACAGCCCATCGGCAAAGGACAGCAATGGATTTATCTCTAAGGTCTCGCTTGACGGAAAGATACAGCAGTTAAAATGGGCAAGCGGATTACACGCCCCCAAGGGTTCGGGGATATTCAAGGATACATTGTACGTCACCGACATCGATCATCTTGTTGAGATCGACATGAAATCGGGCAAAATTATGGATCGCCATCCGGCCCCCGGGGCGAAGTTCTTAAACGACGTGGCCATCGATACTTCAGGCAACGTGTATGTTTCCGATTATTCCAAGGACAACAGTGCCATTTACAGATTCAACGGAAAAAACGTTGAGGTCTGGGCAAAGAGCAAAGACATCAAATCGCCCAATGGCCTTTGGCTTGAAGGGGTGGAACTGTTCTTCGGCAATACCGGTGACGGCTCGCTGAAGGCCATCAATTGTGCAACCAGGAAGATCCGTAAAATCGTTGATGTCGGTTTCGGCATCGATGGCCTGCGGGCCGACGGCCGCGGCAACTGGCTTGTTTCGGACTGGCAGGGCAAGACGTCATTGGTAGAGGAGAATGGCAAGATAACAGTACTTTTGGATACAACCAAATCCAAAATCAACTCGGCGGATATTGAATTCGTTTCAGGCATGAATCTTTTGATCATACCGACTTTTTTTGATAATAAGGTTGTTACTTATAAAATTGAATTGAAAGAAAGAAAATAAGAATGGTCTCGCCTTGTTTCAAAATTCCGTCCAACTGATGACACCTTTGGCGATCCGGAACAGTTTCTCTTCAACCGATAATTGTTCTTCAAGCCACCCGCTATATTCTTCAGTCGTTCTGAATTCCCTATGATAGCGGTTTGTCAGGGGATCACATCCTCCGTTCGCATAAAATCCAGCGCTGGACCAGGACCATTCCCTGGCATGTTTACACAACCCCGCACTCACGGGATTCCGCTCAATGTAACGACCGCAGGCCATCATGTATAGCTCGATCTCACGGGATATGTATGCTGGGTGAAAATCTTTTTTGGGTGTATCTCCCTTCCCATCCCCCTTACAGGATATATATCCTGTGCGATCTCGTGGTCCTGTCCGATCTCAGCCTAACCCTCACCACGCCTGGACACCTCGATTCCGTTTCATTCCACACAGAATAGCATCTTAACAAAACGAAAGACAGGGTTTATCCCTGTCCGAGGACAGCCGTAAAGGCCGTCCCTACATCTTCAAAAAATCCTCAAACACAGCCTCAAGGAAAGCCTTTGATAATTCATGTATAATAACTAAATTAATTCAGATATCTCAGAAATCTTTCAGATCAATGTAAACCGATTCTCCTCCCAACTCGTCTTTCTGATCGGAAGGAGGTTACATGAAGGATGGTGAGCAGAGGCTCATTGAGCAACTCAAGGCCGGAGAGACCGAAGCCTTCAGGGAGCTGGTCGAACGATACAAGAAACAGGCGTACTACGTCGCCTACGACCTTATGGGCACTCACGAGGACGCCGAGGACATCTCCCAGGAGGCCTTCATCAAGGTGTATCAATCGATCGGGAGCTTTCGGGGCGAAGCCCAGTTCAGCACCTGGTTGTACCGGATTGTAGTGAACCTATGTATCAGCGAAAAGAGAAAGAAGAGTTCGAAAGAAATGGAATACTATGGAGATACAATACCCGAGGCAGCGCATCACGCCCAGGACATCGATCCCTCGGAACACCCGGAAAAGGCCCTTCAGTCCCAAAAAATTCAAGAGCACATCCGGGAGGCTCTGGACAAACTCCCCTCACAACAGAAAACCGTTTTTGTGCTGCGCTTTTATCAGGATCTGTCCCTCAAGGAAATCGGACGTATTATGAAATTGTCCGAAGGGACGGTGAAAAGTCATCTCTTTCGGACATTGCGAAAATTGAGAGAATATCTGAAATTCTACGAAGCCGATTTCGGACTAGAATGAGAGGTTAGAAAATGAAGGCATGCAAAGAATTTAAAAAATTATACGTCGAATACCTCTTCGGTGAGCTTGAAGCAGAGAAGCGTGGAAACTTCGAGGGCCATTTGTCTCAATGCTCCAATTGCGCGTCCGAACTGGCAGAGATGAGGCGGACTTTGGAGATGATGGGGCACAGCAGACGTGTGGAACCTCCCGAGGAGTACTGGGACACCTACTGGTCGCGGTTGTCGACTCGTATGGAGAAAGAGCTGGCACCCAAGACCCGGGCGAAAATCGGAATCTGGGGGAGAATCAAGGAATCCTTTCCGACCATCCCCAGCCCCGCGTACAGATGGGCGGCCGTGGCAGCAGCCCTGGTTCTCGGAATTGTTATTGGCAGATATCTCGTCACTTCGGGCGGTGTAAAGGAAGCACCCGTGGCGCAGAGCCCCGCTCAACCGGAACAGGAGATGTACGCCCAGACTGTGGACTCTCGCGCGGAAAAATACCTTGAGAAATCCAAGATTTTTCTCCTCGGCTTTGTGAACACCAACGGAGAACTCGAAGAGGGCGATTTCGATATGTCCCGGCAGCGTGATATTTCCCAGGGCCTCATCCAGGAGGCCTCATACCTGAAGGATAACTTACAGGGACATTCGCAGCAGAGGCTCAGAACGCTCATTGAGGACCTGGAAACCATTCTCATCGAGATCGCCAATCTTGAAGAACAGGAAGATCTTCCCGACATCGAGCTCATCCGGGACGGCATCGACCGGAGGGGCATTTTACTGAAGATCAATGTGCATCAGATGAAAGATGAGTTTGATCGAGAAGATATGAAATCGAAGAAAGAAAGGGACAAAACACTCATCTGAGGCTCTATACTTTGAAAGGAGTGATTGAAATGGAAAAGAGAACACTATTCATCGGCGTCACGATACTATGTCTCATGAGCACTATTGCCCAGAGCAATGCCCTAAGCGCATATATGACTTCGTCATCGATTTCCATCAGCGGCGCTCAAGATGATGAAGATCGTTCCGCATCAAGAGAGGCAAGAGAAGCTTACAGGAAGGCGTATGATCTCATCCTGGACGAAAATTGGCCGGACGCCCGGAAGAGTCTGTCGACATTCCTCGAGAAGTACGCCGAAAGCGCCTATTCTGACGACGCCAGTTTCTGGATCAGTTACACCCTTGAAAAACAGGGAAAATACGAGGACGCTTTCAAGTCCTATCAGGGTTTTGTGGAAGCATACACAAACAGCAAATATGTCGATGACGCCGAATCAAACATGATAGCCTTGGCCAAGAAACTCTATCAGATGGGTAAGACCCAGTACAAGATCTACTTGGATGAAGCCGGCGAAGATCCTGATGAGGACATCAAGCTTCAAGCTCTGGCAGCCCTCGGTCAGATGGACAGCGAGGAAGCCCTGCCCATCCTCAAGGATGTCCTGAAAACGAGTAAGAGCAAAAAACTGAGAGAGAAAGCGGTCTTTGTCATCAGCCAGATTGGCGGTAACGAAGCGTTAGAAACCCTCCTCGACTTAGCCAAGAACGATCCTGATCCTGATGTTCGTGAAAACGCGGTTTTCTGGATCGGTCAGGAAGGAGGACGCGAATCTCTCGGCGTGCTGATGGATGTTTTCAAGTCAACCCAGAATCAGCAGGTGCGCGAGAAGGTCGTCTTTTCGATTTCACAGATCGGTGGGCCGGAGGCCGTTGATATTTAGACAACAATCGCCAAAACCGACAAAGACCCGGACATCAGGGAAAACGCCGTTTTCTGGATCGGTCAGGAAGGGGATGAGGACGTCCTCGACGCCCTGTGGGATATTTTCAACAGCACGGAGGATAAGGGGGTACGCGAAAAGGTGGTCTTCTCTATCTCACAGGTGGGCGGCAGAGAGGCCATGGGAATACTCGAGAGGATAGCCCGGGACAATTCGGACTCTGAAGTCCAGGAAAAAGCGATCTTCTGGATCGGCCAAGAAGGGGGATCGGAGAGTCTCGAAATTCTGACGGATATTATCGATGAGGTCATAGAGTCAGAAATTCGGAAGAAGGTTGTCTTCTCGATTTCACAGATCGGCGGGTCGAAGGCTATTGAAACTCTCATTGACATTGCCAAAAACGACAAGGATCCTGAGGTCCGGGAGAATGCGATCTTTTGGATCGGCCAGGAAGGCGGGACTGAAGGTCTGGACGCGTTGTGGGATATCTATCAAACAACGACCGACCGGGAAGTCAAGGAGAAGATCGTCTTTTCGATCAGCGAAGTGGGTGGAAAACGTGCCGTCGAAAAGTTAGTCCTCATAGCCAAAAACGACAAGGATATCGAGGTCAGAAAAAAAGCCATTTTCTGGTTGGGTGAATCCGGTGATCCGAGGGCACGCGAGGCGTTGCTTGAAATATTGGAAGGGAAATAAACAGTGATGGAGGTGATTGAAATGAAACAATCCAATCATATTCGTCAGATCGTCGCAGGTATTCTCATCGCGGCGGCTTGCTTCGGATGGTATGTCTTGACGGAGGGCAAAATACCCCAGGTGGTGCGATACGATGGCGGGGATGAGCCGTTAGTTGAAAAATGGAAATGGGCTCTGAATGAGGGGAAATCCGTTCAAGATCATGATGCCTTCTGGATCGGATACTCCGTTACAAAATGGATGAGCCCGCACGAGTTCTACGGCGATGACTGTATCTACCGCAGAGGCGGTGGCAGAACCATTCAGCAGCTCATAAGTGGGGATACGATCATCCGCTTGGAGGAGACGGATGAGGGGGACGACCTGAGACGGATTACCCTCGGGGCTTTGAAGAACCTTGGCGACGATGAGGCGGCTGAAAAGCTTCAGCGTGAATACCATGATGATGAGGACCGTGCCGAGAGAGATCTCGCCATCTTGGCTTATTATGAAACGACAAAAAACACACCGCGTCTGGAGGATGTGAAAATTCGGAGGATGGACCGAAGATATGAACCTGAAGGAGATGTACTGTACTGGTTGGGGCACACGGAGGATGGGGAAAGTATCGATTTATTATGGGATTTATTCCACGAAGCCGACCGGTTGAAGTTGCAGAAACATATCGCGACAGCGATTGGGGTCCACGATGCACCAAAAGAGGTTGTTCCTCTCCTGGAAAAGATCGCTTGTGGAGACTACCGAGAGAAGCTGAGGGAAAACGCCATCTTCTGGTTGGGTCAACAGAAAGGAGAAGAAAGCCTGAGGGTTCTTAAAAGGTTGCTGCGGGACGAGAGGGATTTCGAATTGAGGGAGAAAGTTATTTTTTCAATATACTGTTACGGCGGTGAAGAGGCTATCTCCATTCTCTCCGATGCTGCCCGCGGGGACCGATCCACGAAGGTGAGGAAAGAGGCCGTCTTCTGGCTGGGACAGCTGGCGGCGGCAAAGACCCTTGATATACTGTCCGATATCGCGATCGATTCGGAGGAAACGGAGATTCAGGAGCACGCGGTCTTTGCCATCAGTCAGCACTCCGATGACGAAGCCGTACCGACACTGATCAAAATTGCCAAGACACATAGAAACCCTGAAGTCAGAAAGAAAGCCATTTTCTGGCTCGGCCAGACTGAGGATGAACGGGCACTCGATTTCTTTGTGGAACTTTTAAAAGGTGATTGATTTCGGTGTAACCTTTAAAAGACTCGGAACGTCTAACCATACGAAAGAACGATTCAATTTTCAATTTAATATATTAAAGAGGAGGGATGAAAAATGAAGCGTACTCTTATCGCACTCGTTCTCGTAAGCCTCATCGGTCTTCTCGTCCTTTCATACGCCGTTGCACATGATGATGAAAGTGGTCACAAGAAGGAGAAGGCGAAGGCCAAGGTTTATTGGAATGATGATTGGGATCTTGATTTTCATCACGATTGGCAATGGGATTTCTCGGACCTCGAAGAATTAGAAAGTCTCGAAGCTCTGAAAGGTCTCGAAGCTTTAAAAGGATTGGAGGCCCTTGAGGATTTGGATTTCGACTTTGACTTCGATTTCGAGTTCGATTTTGATCATTGTTTCGAAGCGTGGGAACATACGGATAATATATGGGACCATTTACCTGTTCTTCCAAATCCGGTTATAGCCCTTCCACTGCCTCCCCTACCCCCTCTCCCTGCGATGACGAAGGACTGTCTTTCCCATTTCCACTGGGATTGGGATGGGTGCGACGACTACATAGAGCATGAGGATCTCACGGAAGAGGAGGAATTACGCCTGCATACCCTCTCCGCCCTCCGCAAGTTGGACGGAGATGAATCCATACCCATTTTAGAGGAAATATTGAGAGAGGAAGAAAATCCCGCCATTCGGAGCAAAGCACTTTCTGTTCTGAATATGATCGACGATGATCGAGTCGTCCCCATTTTGGGAGAGGTGGCGAAACACGACAGTAATCATCGGATCAAAAAAAGAGCCATATATTATTTGGGAATATCGGGCGACGACCGGGCCTTAGAGATCCTGAAGGAGATCTTGGAAAAGTAGGACTTAAAAGAGATCGTATCCGGCGTAACGCATCCGAGCCACGGCCGTCGGATATGGACTGCAATCCTCTTCCTCGAGGTAGTCATAATAGCCTATCCTTTCGAGCTGCCGAATCATTTCCTTGCGCTCTTTCGAAGGCATAACCCGCGGATCGCTCATACAGGCGACCCTCATATCGGTTCCAAGTTCAAGAAGATACCCCACAGCCTTGAAAGGTAGATTGAAGAAATCACCCAAGGCCCCGGTCCTTCGTTCAAAACCCCAGGCATCACCGGCCTTGATGGAAACTCGAATATAGAGATTCTCATATTTGGACAGCGCTTCAGCATACGATCTGTCGTGTCCCAGGAGAATGCCGTTCGTCTCAAGAATGAATAAATATCCCAGAGGATCTGTAAGATCGAGAAGCTGGAGAAGGTGCTCTCTGTTCAACGTCGGTTCGCCACCGGATATGCGCAGTCTGCCAACACGTTTCCTTCTGGCGATGTTGATCAATCGATTGAACACCTGCTGAGGTGAGTAGAACTGACCGTGCTTTTCAGGGTAATCCCGCGACCAATCGACCCAGCAGAAGGGACAGCGCAAGCAGCAGCCAACCAGATAGCCAGTGGCGATCCCTCCGTACACACCGACCTTGTAAAAGTCGGTATACTTTCTCGAAGATCCTCTGCCGACGATACTCATTGTCTTCTCGCATAAATCCAGCGGGTCAAAGGGCTCGAATTTCGGTGTGAGATATCTGGGGTAGTCTTTCATCTTTTCGATTTTCGTTTTTTACCACAGAGACTCTGTGATGCTGAGCGTTGAATAACCTTCAAGGGACTGAGATTTACGAAAAAATAACTCCGTGCACTCAGCATCTCAATGATTGACAAATAAAAAGATTATATTTCCTCCCTTTGAACACATTCTATGACTCTTTCAGGCGTAAGGATGTAATCGATCCGTTTATCCCATCTTTCCATCAATTCTGAGAAATCATCGAGAATCTGCTTCTCGTGCACGACCGTCAATGTCTTTTCATTTCCCCCGATAAGTCGACGTTTCCTCAGATGCTCCCACTCCTGATCGCCGTATCCCTTCCCTTTTCCCAACCTGTTTCCTTTGAGATCCACAGCAACGCTGCCCTGGACGAAGAGGTCGATCTTCGTCTCGAGCACCTTTCCGAACCGGCGAAACCCTTTTATACTGGTAGCCTGCCCGATACGTTCTCTCTCCACAATCTGGAGAAACCCGGTCATGTGGGGCAAAGCCACGGCGAGAATTTTCCCCTCTTCAAGAACAATCTCTCGTATTCTCTTCAGTACTCGGTCTGGAGCACAAAAGATGCACCTCGCCTCCTTGAACTCGGGTACACTTCGTATCCGTTCCCCGGCCTCATCACTCCCTGTAAAATTGGGAATCCGCCCGTGGCAGGGCCGTGGAAAGGTGACGAGATTCTTATCTTCTAAATACGTCCAAATTCTTTTTCGTATATCGTCCTTCGTCATTTGAGATCCTTTTCACCCACCCACATATTCTCACTCAATCTTTCAGGAAATCAAGCTGTTCCTCTGGCTCCCAGGTTTTATTCGCCTCAATAATATGGATGACGCTCCGACCCCTCGCTCTCAACCGATCCGCAATAAACCTGCGATGACACCGCCAGGGCAATCTTTCGGCACACACAATAACGGAAGACTCCGTTTCAGCCATGCGCTCGACTCGATCGAGAGCTTTCTGAAAAGGATCGGTTTCCATGTAGCTTTTATATCCACCTGCGCGATATCCTCCCAACGTATCCCCTGAATAACTGTATAGAAATCCCTTCGACTCCAACATACTCAAAAGATTCTCTTTCTTGAAATGGGCGAACTTTGAGGTAGGAAACCTCCGCACGTCTATGACCCGCTGAATCTCATACTCCCGCAAAACATCCAGGAACTCTTTGATGCTCCGATCACTGGTACCGAGAGTATAGATGGATTTTTCATTCATTTAGAAAAGTTTCCAATTTTGATTCAAACAGGGAAGAACAAGCTTTACGAAAATCTCCTCGGTAACGACAGCTCGTTGCACTCCAAATCTATTTCCACGAATAATGGGAGTTAAATGATTCATCATTTCAAAGTTTTCCGGGAATTCAGAAAAAATCCCCTTCAAGTCAACGTGTATTCCCAAAATATTTCAACAGCTTTTTCAACGGATACGTATTGATCACGTCTTCTCGTCCGAGCCATCCTCTTCGAGCGACAGCCACACCCAATCTCATCATCCACAACTGATCAAGATGATGGGCATCGGTACCGATAGCCAGCCTCGCTCCCATCTCCTTCGCTTTCCTGCAGGAAACGTCATCGAGATCGAGACGCTCAGAGTGCGCATTAATTTCCAGGACAGTACCGGTCTCGGCGGCCGTTCGCATCACGGCGTCAAGATTCACATCATATCCCTCACGGCTGGAGATGAGTCGTCCGGTCGGGTGGGCAATACTATCGACATGCGGATTCTCCATGGCCTTGATCATTCGCTCGGTGACGTTCTTCTTGAACCCGGAATGAATTGCCGCCACCACGACGTCCAATTTTTCCAACAATTCATCAGGACAGTCGAGATGACCATCAGTTTTGATGTCAACCTCAATTCCCGAAAGAAGCGTAACACATGATATTCGTTTATTGATAGCTTCGATCTCCTCAATTTTTTCAACCAACTTCTGCTGCGAGACACCACCGGCGTAAAAGACCGATTCCGAATGATCACAGAGCGCTACATATTCGTATCCCATTTCTCTGGCCCGAACTGCGATCTCCTCCAGCGATGCCGACCCATCGCTGTAGCTGGAGTGAACGTGCAGGTCCCCTCGAACCTCCTGATACTCGACCAATTTCGGCAAGTGATCTGAAAGTGCCACCTCCACCTCACCCCGATCCTCCCTCATCTCCGGGGGAATCCAGGGTAACCCGAGGGCGGCATACACCTCCTCCTCTGTTTTGCCGCCTATCTTCTTTTCTCCTTGAAAAACTCCATACTCGTTCACTTTCAATCCCCGCTCCCTGGCGAGCCCTCTGAGGCGGACGTTGTGATCCTTCGATCCGGTAAAATACTGCATCGCCGCTCCGAAGGAGTCAGGTTTGACAACCCTGAGATCCACCTGAATGCCACCCTCGACAATGACACTCCCCTTCGTCTCCCCGGCGGCCAACACCTCCTCCACCAGATCGAAACGGATAAAGTGGTCGATAATATCTTTCCCCTTACGGCCGGTTGCAAGAATGTCGATATCACCGATGTTCTCGCGCATCCGGCGCAGGCTTCCGGCAGGAGTAATGTCTAAAACTCCCTTCACCCTCTTCAATTGCTCGACAATCGACTCAACGAGCGGTAGGGCAACGCCCAGGGGAATTCTGCCCAGGCTGGCGGACCGGAGTTCAATCCCTCTCAAAATATTCTCAATTTTCTTCGCTCCCATGCCAGGTAAGGATTCCAAGGCTCTACTGTCAATAGTCTTCTTCAGATCCTCCAGATTCTTCACCCCAAGTTCTTTATGGACCAGGGCCAGTGTCTTCGGTCCAAGCCCCTGAATGGACATCAGCTCCATGAACCCATCCGGTACACTCTTCGTCACCTCTTCATATTTGCTCATCCGGCCGGTTTTCAGATACTCATCGATCTTCTTGGCAAGGGCCACTCCTATACCTGGGATACTTCGAAGTTTCCCATTCTCCCAGTTCAGTTCGATATCTTCCCGAAGATCACTGAGAACCCGGGCCGCCTTCCGATAGGCGTTCACTTTGAACGATAGTTCTCCCTGAAACTCAAGGATGTCGGCTATCTCTTCAAACATCGAAGCAATCGTTCGGTTTTTCATGATCGTTTCTTTCTCTCAAGATTTCTTTGTTTATGAATTCCAAAATTCAATTCAATATCAAAATACCCCAAAAAGACCACTCGGTCAAGAAGAAAACCAGAGCCAATACTGCCGTCCAATGACATGTATTCCTTTCGGGGCATTCTTTACAAAACTTTTCTGCACAATAAGTTAAGAGTTCAATGTTTCAAAAAAGAAAAAGTGGAACGATAAAAAAAGTGTTCTCATTCTCTTAAAACGGTTATGATTATCGATGAATCACGCGCCTTGAGACAGAAGAACGGCAACGTGAAAGGATAAATAAACTCTCAATTCTAAGTGGGGAAACGCGTAACAAAGAGCGTTCTCTTTATTTTCTGCTTATTTCCTAAAATTCCATGAACTCTCTTCTCCTTAAACCTGACAGATCAAGAGTTGCATCTTTCGGATTCGGAATTATCTCCCACTCTTCCATAGTGAGGGCACCAATGAGAACATCGAGAGTTTTTCCATTGATCTTGCCAATCTCATCCACTGGAACAGCCTTTGTATCAGAATCAAGCCCTTCAATCCTGCCATGAATAAGGCAGAATTCGTTTACCTCTATCTCTTTAGCTACTAAAGCCACTTTAAACTTCTTCAGAATACAACGTCTCGGTACTCCCTCAGTTAGACGCCTCTGAATGTAAGTATGCACTGCACCTGTGTCGAATAATGCTACCACCTCTTTCCTTTCAACATTCAATTATCTTTACAATCCTCGGCATCTCGATCCTCCAGGTTGGAGATTTTCAATGTGCAGGTGAGCTATGATCGGTGTCTGTTTGCTGTAAGATTAGCTTTTCTGCATACTGCTGTCAAGCTATTTCTTGGTCCAATCGACTGCTCCATTTTTCATCCTCGAACCCTTGCCGTGATCTTTTCGTCAACTGGCCGCTATATCACCCAATTGTAGGGAAAAGACCTCCAAAAAACGTGGCGTAAGATTCTCATTTTACGCCGACCATTCCTAACGTCATACAAGACATAATATTTCAAGGAAAAAGAAGATAGCAGATTTTCTTGAAATTTAAGGCACTGAATTTGCAGTATAAATATGATGCGGGTGAGTAGCGAATGGGTTAACTGACAAAAATAGCATTCCCTCCTATTTCCCCTCCAAAATCACCTACCTTTTTTCCCTCTAAGCCGCGAAAGCCCGCGGTTTTTCTTTTTACCACAGAGACGCAGAGATACAGAGAAAAAAATCAATACCTGCTCTTTTGACCAATCAGGTGTATGACTGACCACGGTTCACAAACATCTTTCTGTGCCCTGTATCTCAGGAGATTCATGAATGAATCACACTAATTATGGCCGAAAGTTTCCTTGGGGGGGTTGAAATACCCGAAACGAAGATGCGGGAATCGCTTCTTCAGCCGATCCATCGTCTCTTTCACTCCGAAGCCAACACTCAGTGCGTTCGGTGGCAGCGAGTCGATATAGATCTCAGGATCAATATTCAGGTTGCGCATCTGAATCATGTTCGGTTTGACGTCATCAATCAAAGGTACAAGGACCTTCAGCTCTAACTCGGTATCGGTGATTCCGGGAAAAACGAGAAGGTTTATACTTGAGATTTTCTCATACGTTCTGGCGATCTTCAGTGTCTCGAAGACATCCGCAAGCTCATACCCTTGAGGCTTGAAGTAGGCATCATAGAGATCCCTCCGCGGGCTGTTCAAGGAGACGCGGATACTGTCCAAGCCGGCCCGGAAAAGACGATCAACAACATCGGGGAAGCTGCCATTCGTGTTGAGGTTGACGGTCCCCTGAGCGGTTTCCTTTCGTATGAGCCGAATACTCTCCTCCAAGAGATCGCCCATAAGAAGCGGCTCGCCCTCGCAGCCCTGGCCGAAGCTGACCACGGCTCGCTTTACCCGTCCGATATGGCCAACGGCCACTTCGGCGATCTCCTCTGCTGTGGGTGGAACATCAAGTCGCTCATGGGAAGCTTTAAATTGTCCGTCAGGCTGCAGAGAGATGCAACCCACACACTGCGCATTGCAGGCGATACTTGTCGGCAGCGGCGCTTCCCATCGATCCAAAAAGAAGTTCTGCGCGGCCCTGCAGCCGTACTCCATAGCACAGCGGACCAGCTGCTGCACAAGTCTGTTACAACCCATGTGTTGAAGACGTTTGTCAATGCGCTTCTGAATCATATCCGTCTTGAACCGCCACGGATCCTGCCTCGGATCCGTATCCACTCTCAGCCCCGCCACCCAGAACTGTCCCCTGGCAAATCCCAATGCAGTGTAAGCGAAGAGTGGGAGAACGGGAGCATCCTTGAGGGTGACATAAGCAGGGCGCATGGTCTGGGTGTGCGCCGGTGCCATAAAGACGGCTGCCGCATACACAGGATCCCCCTTCCATCTCTCCAGAACGACGGGTTGCCCTGTGTGGTGATCGATACCCACAGGATGCCGCTCCGGAAGTATCATAAAATCGCTTCCACGCGGAACAGGAACGACATCCCGGTCACTCACTGCGCGCGGTTCAGGACCGTCAAGAGCGGCCATGAGCAGTTTCGGGTGGTCATAGATATTTCCGCCCTCATCACAGAAGACGGTATGAAGTTTCATTCTCTCTCTCTGTTCTACAAGTTATCGATTGAAAAATGAAAACAGTGTCACGTAGGATTTTAAGAGTGGTGCCTCATGCGGTTATGACACGTACGACGTGACCACTTCGACAAACTCATCCGGCCGATCGGGTGTTACGACAAAGTTTTTATCAGCAGCTATGAGGACCCCATAATCCCTGTGGGTGGCGTATATTTTAAAGCTACCCAACTCCTTGTTCCTGAACGATCCGTAGTATCCAAAGAGTCCTCCGTTGCCAAAGGTCCGGCTTGATTTCATGAATCGGTCTCTCTCGATCCGAGTCACCCTCTGTATGCTCCCCATTTCGATTCGTACCGGTGCCACTTTCCTCTCGATGCTTATTCCGGTTTCGTCGATCAAGAATCCCTGAGGAGCGTAGAGATATGAAAACAGGAGGATCACAATGTTGCATACAACGACCAAAAATGTAATGAACTGAGCCGTCATCTGCGAGGCAGTCAGAAACAGAGCGATTGCAATGACGATCGTTTCAAGAACGAAAAATGCCACCACTGCATACGTCATCGTTTTGAGCGACTTATCCCAAGGGGCATCATAATACATTTACTCAGTCCCTTTGGTAACACCGGGGCTTTTCATCTTTATGTGTCGAATCAATCTGACCGCCTGACTCTTCAAAAGCAATACAACCGCTGTGCAGGTAACACCAAGAACCGCACCGAAGAGAACATCGAAGGGAAAATGGACACCCACATAAACGCGGGAGTACCCGACAAGGAAAGCAAGCGGAATAAGGACAGGCGTCAGCTTCCTGTATGTATAGGCAAAAAGGGTCGCCTGTGCAAAAATATTGGTTGCATGAGAGGAGGGAAAGGAGAACGCTTTCGTACAATGCACCAAGAGGTGCACATTTTCCAGAACGTTACAAGGCCGCGTTCGAGCAAAATACGGTTTCAGAACGCTGCTACTGAGTTGATCGGAGAGAGCCAAGCAGACTCCAGCCAGGAGCGCCACAATCCGTCCCTTTTTACCCCCGAAGATGAGAAGGCCCACCCAGATCACGGCCAGTGGAATTCGCCAGTTGTCAATCTCTGTCAAAAACGGCATCACGACGTCGAAGAGACGGTTGTGTGTTCCGTTGTTGACGAGATAGAAGAGAGCAACATCCCATCGGGTCAATATCTCAAGAAAAAGGCTTAGAGTTATCGGCAGCATCATCTCCTTTCGCAATGTGTAATGAGGTCATCTTTCAAAAGTTCTCCTCCTATTGCTTCTTCTCACTGAAGATGTCCGCAGAGAAAATGAAGATTTCCGTATCCTTTTCTCGCCACGCATCGGTCGGGAGCCCGGCTTTCAGACACGTATGCTCTAAAAATGTGTTTCGATCCCAGCCGTATTCCGTGGCCACCTGTGGCAAAAGAAGCCCGGAATAATAGCCCTTCTTGATGTAGATCCCGTGGAGACCGACTTCGATCTCATCCGTATGTTCGATCTTTCGCAGCGGTGTCAGAGCCGATATCTCGATTTCAAGATCCTTCAGTTCACGCTCGGCTACCGGCGTAAACCGTGGATCGCTCAGCGCGGCCGATTCTGCCATTTCGCGGACAGTCTCATGCAGAGGTTTGATCGGCTCGATGTATCCGATGCAACCCCGGAGTTGACCGTGTTTATTGATCGTAACGAAAGCTCCTCGATGTTCTGCGAGGACCTCTGATGTGACGTCGAATTTTGGAACATCCTCTCCTTTCACCCTCTTCTCAATAGTGGTCCGCGCAATCTCTAAAAGAAGTTTCTTGTCCTCGGCACTCAAGCCCACTTTAACGCCCACCTCTCTCTGTTCCTCGGACGGTTTCCCATCGGCGCTCTTGTAAATAGCCACAGATGCATATCCAACACAATAGCCACTTCGTTCGGCCATGACATCATTTGAATTGGTCCGGGCAATGACCTTGGCCTTATCGGCTCCCAGCTCCTTGGCCGCCAAAAGAGCCACCGTTATGGGGCCTCCGCCGCAGGCATGATATGCTTCCTGCCCCAATCCTTTGCAGAACTTTTCAGGATTATACTCCTCGATAGCCTTGAGCGTCCGTGTGTCGGCCGCCACACATTCGTCATAGGAGTACCCGTGATAAAGATCCGAGCTTGCCACAATAAGGACACTCCTTCCCTTCGCCGCTTTGGCTATCGCCATGGCGAGTCTTTCACACAAACTGAATGACCGATCGGCCATGACGATAGGCACAATCTTCAACCCAGGAATGGCTTCCTGAAGAAAGGGAAGTTGCACCTCCAGGGAATGCTCTTCCCGGTGCCCGACTGCACTCGATGTGATGACCTCATCACCCTCCACAAGAGCCTTGGCGAGAACCTCATCAACCGGCACCACACCGAGCGGCGTCTCGTATCCACCCTCGGTGTAAACAGAAGCTCCTGGGAAATACTCAGAATGGCTCGGTGCAATCACGACGACGGCATCATACTTGTTCCCCGCAACCTGTTTATATGCGACTCCGGCAATCCCTCCAGAGTAGGGATAGCCCGCATGGGGGGAAATCAGGGCCAGTATTTCACCATCGATTGCGGCGGATTCGGCCCTCTGCAGAAATCCATCGACCTGATTTTTTAAAACCGTTGGATCAGCAGGATAGAAAGCTCCTGCAACCGCCGACTTGCGAACCTTCTTGGGATCAATATCCTGTGGGCTCATGAACGACACCCCCTTTGAAGACTTACAAAAAACCAAAGTCAAAATACAAAATCCAAAAAGTACAACGATTCGCTTAATCATCTCTCACCAAAAACCTGGGTGGCGTAAACGTAAAGTTCCGCTCCATCCCTCCATGCCCCTGAAGGCAGGCCGGCTTTTCGACACAAGTGCTCCATCTCCTCCTCTTTCGTCCAACCCGCCTCGAGTGGCACTTCCGGAAGGTAGGTCGCTGCCCGTCCTCCCTTTGTCAGAATAATACCATGTCTTCCCAGTTCAAACTCATCAAGATTATCAATCTTGTAAACATTGCTGAGATAGACGGATATTTTGATCTCAATATCATCGAGCTCATCCACTGAGAGCGGTGGAAAACGGGTATCCTTCACAGCAGCGGCTATGGCCCGATCAGGTATGAGCTTGAAGAGGGGAACATCATGACCATGATAGCCGATACACCCTCTAAGAAGACCCTGTTTCGTAATCGTAACAAACACCCCTCTCTTTTCGTTCAAAACCGGATGCTCAGGCTCGTACTCGGGTGTTCGCCCTGTCCTCACGTATGTCTCAATAGTCTCTCGTGCCATGCGTAATGCCACCTGCTGCGCTTCCTCATCTAGAGGTTCAAAGGTAATTTTCTCGTCTTTCATATCACCCTGATATACTGCTACTGCTCCATAGCCGACCACTCTGTCTCGGTCTCCGTAGGGAGTATCCCCTGAATTTGCATATTTTAAAATCTTTACGGCATTCGCTCCAAGGCCACGGGCAGTTATCATTGCGACAAGGACCGCCTTCAATCCACAGAACGTGCAGCTTACATTTCGATACCCAGCTCCCATAATCTTGGAATCCGTCCGAACGAGCCGCTGCACATCAAAGCTTTCAACTGCGGCCAACATCTCCTGATCTATCGACACCGCCTCATCGTATGTCGGATAGTGAGACATATCCGAACTCGCAATGAGAACCACATCATCTCGTTGGCTGATCAGATCAACGAGAGCTTCGGAAAGATGCACACAATCCTCAACGCTACAAAGCGGCCCAATGACCACGGGTACAAAATCGAATTTTGGCAAGACTCTTTGCAGAAATGGCAATTGAATCTCCAAACTATGCTCGTTTGCGTGAGCCTCAGGAGCAAAGGAGACAAGGTCACAGGTTGAGATGAGGTGATGTGCCAGTTGGGTATTAATAGGCACGACACCTAAAGGGGTTTCGTATCCTCCTCTCGCGTACACCGAAACACCTCGGAACGAATGACGATGGCTTGGACCGAGGAGCACAACTGTTCGCACCCCTGAGCCCCGAAGGAGCTTCAGGGCGTGCGCGGCTACGGAACCGGAATACCTGTATCCGGCATGGGGAGCAATGAGTGCTACAAGCTCTCCCTCAACTGTTTCATCAGGGGCTTTGCTCAAATAACCGTCGACTACAGCCGAGAGCTCTTCCCGATCACCGGGATACCATGAGCCGGCAATAACGGATTTTCGAATTTCCCGATCGATTACATCTGCGTTGCTCGCACCCTTCCCGGAATCGGAAGATCCGCGACAGTCCAGTGAAAAAAGAGACGCACAGCAACTCACTGCGAATAGAACAGCCAACAACGATGGTGCTTTTGACCAAACCTTGATTTTCTGAGCCATGTTACACATGGAAACGGTAGAAGATGATATCTCCGTCCTGAACAACATAATCACGCCCTTCTGACTGAAGCAATCCTTGATCACGGGCATGAGACCAACCACCAGCCTGTCTGAATATCTCGAAAGGTACCACCTCAGCCTTA
>CP070758.1:921638-930624 GCA_020348925.1 Gemmatimonadota bacterium
CACCGGCTCCTTGTCCCACGGCCCGTCCGGCCAGATCGTCATCCGACACCGACGCGTTTTATACCAGGTCGGCTCCGGCTCCTCAAAACAGAAATTCATGTCCCGCGTCCACTCCACGACAATATTCCGAGCCCACCAATTGTGATGGTCAGGATGATGGTGATACGCACACGCACACGCCAACGTGTCAACCCCCCCAGCAGGCACTGCGATGAGCTCACCACACAAAGCTCCCCCTTCCGGCGCAGTAAACAGCCCCCACGGCGCCTCGTAAAAGGCCACATTCACGAACTCATCCTCATCACACTCGTTGCGGAATATTGCCTCCACAGTGTAATCGTCACACACACACGGATACTCACCGCGGTACGGATGGCTCCACGTTATATCCGGCTCCTGAATCTCGACACATCCTGCATTGTATTCCAAACAGACCGCCACCATGTACTCATACCCATCGAAGCACTTCCAGTACCCGTTCTCACCATTCCAGATCCAGGAGTAACTCTCCGAATGACCGACGTCCCCCAGAATCCTCGGCCTGTCCGCACCATCCTTCATCTTCCACACGATGTAGAAACACCGCTTGGCCGGAATCTGTATACACGGACCATCACCCAACTCCACCGTCTCCCACTCCCAGTTGCCAATAAAACTGCCGGAAGGAATCATATCCAACGAATCGGCCAGCATCGGATCCCCATCATAGGGATAGCACACAGGACATCCATCCTCCGGCCCCAAATAGACCCACAGATCGACCTCGCCCGGATCGTACCACTGGAACGAAACCGACGTCAGCCGGGCCTCTCCACCGGGATTGTAGAATCCCACGGCGTACAGATCCTGATCCGGCAGTCCGCTCCCTTCCAGAAAATCCTCAGGATCGCCCGCCACATGGTGGTCCAAGCACGTATCGCCCCAGGCCACTGCACAGGGATAGAGCCACGGATAGAAATCGACGAAAGCCCCACGGGTCTCGATCACCTCATCCCCGTGACCCGAAGGGTTTCGGACCGCATGGTACGGACCGGTGCACGAGCACCACCAGTTGCGCTCGGCATCCACATCAAAGAAGCTGTCGTTTATCAAACCATATGTATTATTGCAGAAATAGTTATGATGGATCTCGGCTCCCTCCGAATTCATCGCCACTTCGATGCCCGTATGCCCGTCCGAAAAGGTAAAACCGTGGTTGCTTTTCCCGATGATCACATTGTCGGCATCGATGGCAATAATCGTACCCTGGCCTCCATCCACCACCAGGGTCACCTCAGGACCACCGGTCGAATAGACCTCCAGACCGTCCAGGGTGATGGTCGCATTGGTGGGATACCATCCCGGATAGACCCAGCACTCACTGCCGCTGACATTGGCAAAGGCATCGGCCAGGTTGTCAAAGCCGTTGCAGTCTTTAATAATGTCCTCACCGTACCGACCCGTACCGAGATAGGCTCCACACACTTCCACCAGCCAGTCGTCGTCCACGTAAACCACGGTGAAGATGGGGTTGGCCGTCACGGTGAAATTGCACGTGGACGTATTCCCGGCTGCGTCTGTGGCCGTGCAGGTGACGGGATGAGGATCGACGCACACCTGAAAGACAGTGCCTGACGGCGGATCGCATGCGCACGTTACGCCCGGACAGTTGTCTGTGCACACCGGAATATCCCAAGTGGCCTCAACATCGCATTCTCCCGGCGCAGCGGAGACCGTTATATCATCCGGACACTCGATTGTTGGATCCTGGTTATCCTCAATGGTCACGTCGAAGGTGCAGAAATCTGTGTTGCCGGCCGCGTCCGTGGCCGTGCACGTGACCTGCGTCGTGCCCAAGGGGAACGTACTCCCGGAAGTGGGCGCACAACTGTACGTCACACCGGGACAATTATCGTCCACAAGCGGAGTCCAGGTAACCACCGCCTCACACACATCCGGATCGGTATCCTGCACGATGTTTTCCGGACACGTAATTGTCGGCGAGGTACCATCGTCCGCCAAATCCTCTATGAAACCGACCCGCATTGTCGGCCCCGCAGCCGGGAAATCGCCAATCCATACTCCGCTGGGGGTAGCACCGTACCAGTTTGCGTTGCACGGTACCGACGTATCGCGGAAATTGTACTCGGATGAAACCCATAAATCATCCGCATCACCCCTGTTGACCTCCGCATCCAGATCGTCCGCATCTGCAACGTGCGATGTGGGGTGTTCTGCCGTTTCCACATCGACCCCTTTGTGCGCTTCATCAACATTGACATTGTTTGTACCGCTGGTGATCCAATCCTGAACTTTCGATTCATCTATGTGATAGATCACGATACCCTCATCCGGGTACGTGCCGTCCGGTGCCACCGGGGCACCGACTGACTCGTAATACGAGCTGGCCGGATGCCTATTTTCAATTAAGAAATATTCATCACTTGAATGAGACGGATCAATGAGAATATACGCCTCGGCAATTGTTTCCGCAGCGTCCACATCGTAGTAACCACATCCTGTCACCACGGTGGGATTCAGCCATCCCAACTGGATCTTGCACCAGGCGGTAAAATGTGAGAACGTCCACGAGCCCCCGCCCATGAGTCCGTACTGTCCTATACCCTCTGAACCATCGTCTGTGTCGTACAGATCAGGCAGACCGAGATCATGACCCAACTCATGAACGTAGCTACCAATGTGTCTCTCCTCGTGGGTGTTATTGAACTCCCCCTCAACCTCGACGCCGTCCCCGGTTACCACCGAACCAATAGTCCACCAGTGGGACGCTCCACCTTGATCTCCTGACACAATGACGAAAATCGTCAACTCTTCATTCGTCACAGTACCGTCAGCAGGGTTTGTATCATACGGAGAAAAGTCAAAATCAGCATCAACATCCTGTATAGCCTCAGTCACCACAGGTCTTTTGTCGGTGGTCCACTGACTCTGGTCGTATGTGGAGGGATACCAACCCAAAACATCACCCGGAATGTACGTGAAATTTCCATACGAGACCTCAGTGAAGTAGTCTCTCGCACTGGGCGGACTCGTATCGAAAAACCTGTCCTCAAAATAGGCAATGGTGTGAGCAGGATCAGGGGCAACGTCCGAAAGCTCCACCAGGATAACCAATAGCTCCCGTGTTCCAGTCACAGGGACAGGGGGCGGGCCTTCAACCTCTTCCCCTATTCCGGCTTTGGCAAGTATCATATTCAGGGTTCTGTAATGCTTGGGGGGTTGTATATAATCAGGCCCTTCCAGATCTCCCAGAACAATCTTGCGATCCTTGTCCCGTTCCGAGGGTGAGACCGTCTGTGTCAGTGATAACAGCATGATCGATATGATGAACAGTACAACAATCTTATTCATGGTTGTAACCTCATTTAAAAAATCCTTTGAGGTTCAAAATGTTCACTTTGAACCTCTTTCTCCTCATCTCTCTTTTCCCCAAACCCAAAACAAACCATTGACATTTCAGACATGTTATCTTTCTCTGTCCAATATATCATTGGTAAAATTTTTGTCAAGTTCTAAATGGGGATTCCCTTGGATCCTCCGAGAGCTCTTCTTCGGTCCCTCTTCTTCGCTCAGAACAGGTTCTTCGACTTTGAAACCTTCGAGACGGTTACACTTATCTCTTTCAGCAAACCATTCTTCTCAACGGAGCGCAAGCGCTTTTTCACCCGTCACCACCTCAACCCATGAGTATGGCCATGATCGCTTTCTGTATGTGGAGACGGTTTTCCGCCTGGTCGAAGACAATCGAATGTGGACCGTCCATCACCTCATCCGTAATCTCTTCACCCCGGTGAGCCGGCAGACAGTGCATGACTTTCACGCCCTTCCTGGCCAAACCGACCAACCGATCGTTCACCTGGAAGTCCTGAAACCTCGCCGCTCTCTCCTCCTGTTCCGCTTCATGTCCCATACTGGTCCAGACGTCGGTGTAGATCACGTCGGCTCCCTTCACGGCCTCTTGTGGATCATGGAGGACTCTGATCTCGCTCGTGCCGCAATGCTCAGCGGTTTTCAAGACGTCAGGATCAGGATCATATCCCTCGGGAACGGCCAGGTGGAGCACCATGGGAATTTTGGACGCGAGGTTGATCCACGAATTGGCCACATTATTGCCGTCGCCAACCCAGGCCACTTTCAGGTCATCCAAAGTTTCACGATGCTCCCAGATTGTGAGGATATCCCCCATGACCTGACACGGATGGAAAAGATCATCCAGACCATTGATAACCGGCACCGTGGCGTATCGGGCCAACTCCAACATATGGCTATGGGCAAAGAGTCTGGCCATGAGCCCATTACAATACCGCGAGAGGACTCTGGCCACATCGGCCACTGATTCCCGTTCCCCGATCCGAATCTCATTCGGTGAGAGGTAGAGGGCTGTGCCTCCCAACTGGTACATACCCACCTCAAAGGAGACCCGCGTACGGAGGGATGGTTTCTGAAAGATCATGGTCAATGTCTGTCCGGCCAGTGGCGTATGGGGTTCTCCCTTCTGTGTCTTGGCTTTTATTTCCTTGGCCGTGTGCAGCAGGTTCCAAACTTCGTCGGCAGAAAGATCCGCAATTGATACAAAATCTTTTTTCACTCTATGCTCCTTGCTTTAAGTCCCAGTGTGAGAATGTTCGATTGTCGAAGGGTGAAGAGGTGCCGTTTTTCAACGTGCGGAATACAAATACTTTTCAGAGAATATACCGACTGAGATCTTCATCTTCGATGATATCCTGGAGCGTTTCATTGACCATCGCCCGGGTCACGCGTATCCTTTTTCGCTTCGAGTCAGGAACCGAGAAGAGGATATCCTCCAGCAGAGTTGTCAGAATGGTGTGGAGCCGGCGCGCTCCGATATTTTCCATGCGCTCATTCACGATGGTCGCTGTCTCGGCGACCTCTTCGATGGCCTCGTCGGTGAACTGTATGTGGACTCCCTCCGTTTTCAGGAGCGCCGTGTATTGCTTCAACAAGGCATTCCTCGGCTCGGTCAGAATGCGGATAAAATCCTGCGCCGTCAATCGGCCCAATTCGACCCGAATGGGGAACCGGCCTTGAAGTTCGGGGACGAGATCGGATGGTTTCGAAACGCTGAAGGCACCGGCGGCGATGAAGAGGATATGATCTGTTCGCACGAGTCCATATTTCGTGGCCACGCTCGTACCCTCAACGATGGGCAGGATATCTCTCTGGACACCCTCTCTGGAGACGTCCGGTCCGTGTGAGGCTTTCCCCTCCCCCGCAATCTTATCGATCTCGTCTATAAAAATGATCCCTACGTTCTCCACTCGCAGCTTCGCCTCCTGGATCACTTCCTCCATGTCCACCAACTTCTGCGCCTCCTGCTGGGCGATCATCCGATATCCCTCTGGGACGTTCACCTGGCGACGTTTCGTTCGTTTGGGCATCATGCCCCCGAACATCTCTTGGATATTGATCCCCATTTCCTCAATACCGATGGGCGAAAAGATCTCGACGATGGGATACCGGTCGTTTGGCATTTCCAATTCAAGGGTGCGATGGTCCAGATTGCCCTCGTGCAATTGTCGGCGAAGCCGTTCACGCGTTCTGGCATAGCGTTCCTGAGCCTCACGCTCCTTCGCAGGATCATCGAAGTTTTCTCTTTTTTTGGGGGATGCAGGAAAAAGGAGATCGAGAATCTTCTCTTCGGCCAGCCGATTGGCTTCCTCCTGCACAGACTGTGTCCGCTCCATCTTTAACATGGTTACGGCCAAGTCCATGAGATCGCGAACCATGGATTCCACATCCCGTCCGACGTAACCCACTTCTGTGAATTTTGACGCCTCCACTTTGACAAAAGGTGCTCCAGCCAAATTCGCCAACCGCCGGGCTATTTCGGTTTTGCCAACGCCTGTGGGCCCGATTAAGATGATATTGTTGGGCATGATCTCGTCCCGCAGTTCGCCTTCGACTCTCTGTCGGCGCCAGCGATTTCTCAAAGCGATGGCGACCGCTTTTTTGGCCTTATCCTGACCGATAATGTATTTGTCCAGTTCGGCCACAATCTGTTTAGGCGTCAGCTGTTCGATCCGTTCAAGCATAGCTACAGTTCTTCGATCACGATGTGGCTATTCGTGTAGACGCAAATTGACGCCGTGATCTCCAACGCTTCCCTCACAATAACCCGGGCGTCCAAGGAGGAATATTTCAAAAGGGCTCGGGCAGCGGCAAGGGCGTACGGAGCGCCAGAGCCTATGGCCACAATGCCATCGTCCGGTTCAAGCACATCGCCACTCCCGGAAATTATGAAAATGTGTTCTTTGTCGACAACGGCCAAAAGGGCTTCGAGGCGGCGCAGATATTTGTCCGTGCGCCACGTCTTGGCAAGCTCTACGGCCGCCCGGGAAAGGTTCCCGTTGTACTTTTCAAGCTGTCCCTCCAGTTTATCGAAGAGCGTAAAGGCATCGGCTGTGGCTCCGGCAAAGCCCGCCAAGATCGTATTATTGTACATGCGGCGTATTTTATTGGCTTTTTCTTTGACAATGGTCTCGTTGAACGTCACTTGACCGTCACCGCCCAGAGCAACCTTTCCTTTATGGCTGATTCCAATGATGGTCGTCGATCTCATCTTTTCCGATCCTTGTCAGTCATTCGCATCCAGGATCACGTTCATGCCCTTGGATGGGCTTGATCGTACACTTTTTTCAAACGGTCCAGCGTAACATGTGTATACACTTGCGTTGTCGAGAGGCTCACGTGACCGAGCAACTCCTTGACGGCCTTCAGGTCCGCCCCGGCATCGAGCATATGCGTGGCGAAGGTGTGTCGCAGCACATGGGGACTCACCTTCTGAACGTGAGAAACGAGCCTCAAGTATTTTTCGACTATTTTCTGTACACTCCGAGCCGACAGGCGACCACCGTTCCGATTGAGAAAGAGTGCCTCGCTGGTGCCCTGTGAACCCTCTTGTCTGAAAAGTTCATGGCGCTTCTCCTGGTACGCTCTCAGAGCTTCAAGCGCCTTTCTCCCCACCGGTACAATTCTCTGCTTCCTCCCCTTTCCTATCACTTTGACTATTTCACCGACAGGATCAATGGACGATATGTTCAACCCGATAAGTTCGGTCAGCCGAATACCGGTGCTGTATAACAATTCGAGGATGGCTGCGTCGCGGAGTCCCAAAATGTCACTTCGATTCGGAAGCTCCATGGCCCTGGAGGCTTGAACAACATCCAGAAAGGAGGGCAATGCCTTTTCGATTTTCGGAGTGGACAGATGGGCTGCTGGATTAAATTCGATCACTCCTTCTCGACACAGATATTTCAGGAAGGATCTGATACACGCCAACTTTCGTGCAATCGATTTCTTCGTCAGCCCCTCCTTCTGAAGCCAGGCCAAAAAATGGCGCACCGCCAACTTATCAATATCCTTTGGTCGAATCCTGTCCGTTGCAAGTTGCTCTTCCAGAAAAGCGTCGAATTGAGCCAGGTCAATCTCGTACGCTCTCACCGTATTTTCAGAAAAATTTCGCTCGAATGTCAAATAGAGAAGATATTTCTTCATATGTTTTTTCACGATATTCGTTCGCAGGTTTCGGGAGAGACACAGCCAAAGATGCAACACAGGTGATGTCTCTCTCAAGAATCGCTCTTGAGCTCACATTCCCCCTTGCATGCGGGACATTGAAGAAACTCCCCTCGGTCTTTCTTTTTTTTCACGACAAGATACGGGTTCTTGCAGAGGGAACACGTTTGGGCTACCGGCCGATCCCAGAGGGCGAAGGTGCAGGTGGGATAACGGCTGCATCCGTAAAAGATCTTTCCCTTTTTCGTTCTGCGCTCCGTGAGGAAGCCGTCGCAACCCTTTTGAGGACAAGACACGCCGATACTGATTGCACGAGTATAATCGCATTTCGGATAGGCTGAACATGCCAGAAAGCGACCGAAACGCCCGCTCCGGATTATCATTTTGGCCCCGCACTTTTCGCACACTTCGTCCGTTTCCGATAGTTGATCCTTCTCATCCAATGATCGTGTATTCCGACATTCGGGAAATCCAGAGCACGCCATAAACCGTCCGTTTTTCCCCCATTTAATGACCATGTTGCGGCCACATTTCTGACACGTCTCTTCCGTCCATTCGATGGTCGATTCTTTTAATTCGCTCTTTTTATCGTTCGCCTCCTGTAAGGCGCGATTGAATGGTACATAAAAATTATCGACGACAGTAACCCACTGATCTTCACCTGCTTCGATGCGGTCCAGACCTTCCTCCATTTTGGCTGTAAACGCAACATCGAAAATATTGGGAAAATTTTTAACCAGAATTCTGTTCACGGTTATTCCCAAATCCGTCGCATACAAATGACGTTTTTCTACAGTGACATACTTGCGGGTCTTGAGCGTACTGACAATTTGCGCGTACGTGCTCGGACGCCCAATTCCCTTTGCCTCGAGTTCTTTCACAAGGCTTGCCTCAGAATACCTCGGGGGTGGCTTCGTAAAATGCTGGTCAGGTGTCAGTCCGAGCAGCGCCAGCTCTTCACCCACGTTGAGAGGTGAAGGAATGTTCGTCTCGTCATCGCTTTTTTTATCGTCTGTGCCTTCTTCATAGACCATTGTGAAACCTCGAAAATGCACGACGGAACCCGAGGCTCGAAAAAGATAAGAATCAGCCCGAACGTCGACCGTGGTCATATTGAAAATGGCTGGTTTCATCTGTGAGGCAATACATCGGTTCCATATGAGTTCGTATAGCTTCAACAGATCCTCGGTTAAGAATTTCTTGAGTTTCTTCGGTGGACGGAACATAGAGGTAGGACGAATGGCCTCATGAGCTTCCTGAGCACCTTTCTTCGATTTGAATACATTCGGTTTCTCCGGGAGATAGTCCGCTCCATACATTTCAAAGATATAGTGCCGAACCGCCTCCAGAGCCTCATCGGCAATTCGAGTCGAGTCGGTTCGCATGTATGTTATCAACCCCACACTGCCCTCAGAACCTATCTCAATACCCTCATAGAGCTGCTGGGCAA
>CP070758.1:930724-935312 GCA_020348925.1 Gemmatimonadota bacterium
ACGAGATCGCGTTGTACTCGACGCCGCGGCATCCGATAATTGTGCCCAATCCACCCAGTTCGCATTGCGAGCTGCCGCCCGGGTACAGTGATGTGGGCTTGTTGTCGATCGTGACAGTGACCTTTGAGATTTTGCCCGGAGCGCCGGCGGGTGAGTGTGCGGACATCTGGTACGGGACGGTGATTTTGGACGGGCTGCCGGACTGGGAGGGTCATCCCAAGGAGCCGCTGTGTTTGAAGTTTGAGGACAAGGGTCAGATCTGTTACGGTGGGTACATCGTGCCCAACAAGTGCGACGTGACGGGCTTGTCCGCTGCTCCGGATACGATGGTGACCCTGATGGATCTGTTGGCCATCTTGAACCACATCACCGGAAAGAAGAGCCTGGGGTCGTTGGAGGACGTGTTTGATCCGACGACGCTGATCTGGGCGGCTGATGCCAATGGTGATGGGCTCGTCAACATCATCGATTTGATGAAGTGCATCAACCGGGCTGTGGGTGTGTGCGATCCCAAGGTGGCTGCCGCCGAAGTGGGCTTGGGCGATGCGGTCGGAGTATCGGGCCGGACGGTGGCGGTGCCTGTGGATGTGACCTCGGAGCAGGATGTGGCCGGAGTGTTGCTGCGGTTCCGGTACGATCAGGAGGCCCTGTTTGCAGGCGAGGCCGAGTTGACGGACCGGGCAGCGGGCATGGATGTTGTCACCAAGGTGATCGGGGATGAGCTGGTGGTCTTTGTCTCCAGCATGAGGGGCGAGGCCATTGAGGCCGGTGGGGGTTCTGTGGTGCGGGTACCTTTCACCCTGAGTGGCGATGTCTCCGAGGTGGGGATCGAGGTGGTTGAGCCTGTGGTCTTCACCGTGGATGAGGCCATTGTTTTCGGTCACGGCTCGATCTTTGTGGTTAAGTCAGAGGATCTGGTGCCGGCCGAGTACGGTCTGGCCCAGAACTACCCGAACCCGTTCAACCCGGTGACGTCGATCGCCTACAGTCTGCCTCAGGCGGCCAAGGTCAAGGTGTTTGTCTACAACACGTTGGGACAGGTTGTGGCCGAGCTGGTGGACGGTGATCAGGAGGCCGGCCATCATGTGGTCACATGGGACGCGGCGGATATGGCCAGCGGCGTCTACTTTTACCGGATCGAGGCCAACGACTTCACGGCTACCCGGAGGATGGTGCTGATGAAATAGTTGGGATGTAATAGAGAGAAAAAAGCCGCCCTGGTTTTGGGACCGGGGCGGCTTTTTTATGTGGTCTCCGGTGTCCTATTGAACGTTTTCTATGGGAGAAGACTTTCGAAGTTTTGAAAACTTCACAGGTCCTGAGAAATGATGACGGTCCGCCGCGAAGTCGTCAAAAGGAGCGGCGCGGATATCGCAATCAAAAGGGAGAAATACTGTCATCTTCCGAGAGCACTAAGACTCCCAACATTCTGAAAAATATTGGGTTTTTTCAATTCACGTGGGAAGTGAATTCCAGCTCTGACATTAAAAAAGTGTAAAAAATACTTGACAAAAAAATTCATAGGCCCTATATTGGATCCGATTTTGTCAGATGCCTTGTATCAAAAGGCGTTATATCGTTTTGTTTGGGAACAGTTGGAGAGCACGAGTACAAGAGTAAAAGAGAGAGTATTTCTGCATAAAAACGTTTGATTTTTGAAAAACTTGCGTCGGCTTATTTTGGAAAGGGGGTGAAGCACAGAGAGAGTTTCTGAGGTGTTGTCAGGAGAATTCTAAAAACCTGGCTCGTGTTGTAATGCTTCTCTTACGCCGAGCCGGGGAAGATACAGCTCGTTCAACCTATTCACACTTTTTTATATCGAGGAGAAAGAACCGTGACAAAAAAAGTGAGTCTTTATCTAACTGTTGTGCTTCTTGTGGCGGGATCAGCTTGGACGCAGTACCCCACGAATCAACGAACACCCTGCTACCCTGCCTGCTGGGACACGTGCTGCATAAACCATGATTTGGACGGGGATGCGGAGGACTTTCTGATAGGTCCTCCGGGTGATCCGGATCCGACGAACGACTGGTATGCCGTCGGTTTCTACAATCCCTGCGGCAGGGCCCGGCTGACGTCGGTCTCCTTCCAGTTTTACGATCCAGGATCGATTAACCTGTATGTCTTTTTGGGATTTGAGTCACCGGGTCAACCGTGTCCGCCGTGTATCCCCCGCGATCCCGGGCAGCCGTGGCTGGAGGATCAGCTCTTGACCCAAGTTGGTGTGGAGCCCTTTATCGGCAACTGGGAGTGGGAGAAACGCGACCTTCTGGAGAACTGCATCATCATTCCGGCCAAGCGATGTTTTTACGTTATGTGGCAGATCAACGATGTGCAGACGGCCAAGCCGAGAATTCTGGGCGATTACGGCCATTCGGAATCTTACTCCTGGTTCTACCACGCAGAGGCGGAGGACCCAGCTGGTAATGTGGTCGGCCAGTGGAAGTGTTTCCCCGGGTACGAGTACATGGTGGAGGTCTGCCTGGACTACACCCCTGAATGCGTCGAAATTAATAGGCCGTTCGGTGAGCCGGACATCACCTGGAGACATACCTATCGCGGTGAGTATCCCTGTATCTGCGACGACTACACGGTCGATGTTGCCTTTCATCCCATGCACGACTGCGTCTGTGAAGAACTTGCGCCCGGTGCACCAACTGGTTTTTGGGTTAGACTCGTTCAATTCTACGAGGCGCCCTGGGGCCTGTTCACCCTGCCGGCGGGTTGGCCGACCACTGAGCCTTTGGCCGGTCCTGTCGATTATCCTGTTCTGTGTGATGAAGAGGAACGGTTTCCACTATCGGTCAATTGTGAGTATCATCACCACCCAGATATGCTCAACTGGTGGGCCCGGAACATCTTCATCACCTGGTGGGGGAAGACGTGGATTTCGACACCTGTTGGGGGAGAATGTGTCAGAGATACGATGCGATACGCGCGGCGATGCCGGATGACAATCTGGCCTGACGGGCCGTGGGACAAGGAGCCGGTCAGGTGGGGCTTGACGCCCATCACGATTCCTGTGTGGAACGATCATCCGGTGGAGATGAGTTATGAACTGCACGTGGAGATACCGGAGGAGCTCGAAGCCCAGGGCTGGCGCGCCGATCTGAGCGAGACGGCCTTCACTTTACCCCCCAGCCAATTAATCCCTCCCCCTATAATTTCAATGAAGGATGTCTACCTGTCGGTCTGGCCTGATGGCCCTGAGCCTGAGGGGCCGGTCATGATCAAAGTGAAGGCCTTCAAGTGCACGGGCGAGTGGGGCGAGGTGGAGATCGAGTTCATGCCCTATCCGAAGCACTTCTACCTTTGGCCTGACGGTCGTCCGGTAGAGCCGGTGCACGTCGAGAACATCCGCTGGAGCCCGCGGTATCCGTGCGAGAACATGCCCTACGATGTGTGGACCACAGTGGTCAACGACGGGCCCAACAGCGCCTATCCCAAGATCAGCTTCGGCCTGGCGCCGTGGGGGTTCTACTTCCCGCCCTTTGTGGATGCTGTCTACGATACGGTGCTGTGGGGCGGCATCGGCGGCTTCGCCAGCCAAATCGTAGCGCCGTATCATCACAAGATCCCGTGGTTTACGTACGAGGATCTGGAGTGCAACTACTATCAGCAGTACGCCCGGAACATCGTCATCGACTATCCGGTGATACGCCGTCATTGCCCAGATCCCGATTTTCCAACCTGGTGGACGGTGGAGGATTCGACGACGGAATATTTGCGGGACTGCGAGCGGTGGATGTGGCCGAAGCACCGGTGGGTGAACGGGGATACGACCTGGAGGCCGGTGATCGTTCCGGTGCCTATACACAACGACGAGCCCTTTCCTGTTCTTTTCTGGATGTGGGTGGAGTCGGTGCCGGTTGCTCCCAGCGGTGAGGTGTGGGAGACAAGTTTTGATGGAGGGGCTCAAGAGATAGAGGTCGATGGCGTTCTCCCAGGGGAAGTGGAGGAGGTCAATCTGTCCATTATCCCCAAGGGGGATGGACCGCCCACTGCGTTGCCGGCCCACGTGGTGGTGGGCGCGGCGAAGTGGGATTATTGGGGACTAGGACATCAACCTTGCTTCTATGACACCACTTTTGTTGACATCAAGTTCATGCCGTTCACAGGCATGTGTATCCGGGACACCTCCGGGATCAGGGTCGGCTACAAGTATGCCGAGACCTGCGGTGGTCAGGATCCGACTCTGCTGCCCGGCGATCAGGTGGGTATCGGCCTGATGCTGGACAACGAGTACCCGGTCTCGGCGGCGCAGATCGATCTGTGGTACGAGTCGGCCTACATGCGGGTGGTGGACGTGCAGACGACGACGCGGACTGCCGGCTTTGAGCTCGTGGAGCGGGAGTTGGCGCCAGGGACGCACGAGATCGCGTTGTACTCGACGCCGGCCCATCCGGTGATAATTCCGAACAATACGCCACCGATATCGCATTGCGAGCTGCCACCTGGGTACAATGATGTGGGCTTGCTGTCGATCGTGACGGTGACCTTTGAGATTTTGCCCGGAGCGCCGGCGGGTGCGTGTGCGGACATCTGGTACGGGACGGTGATCCTGGACGGGCTGCCGGACTGGGAGGGC
>CP070758.1:935412-955777 GCA_020348925.1 Gemmatimonadota bacterium
AGGAAATGGATACAGACATAGCACTACTAGCAAATCACTAAAATAAAAAAGTGTTATCTATTAACTTAAGTTGATAACAGTTAAGATTAAATTGTGAAAATATATAAAAAAAAACTTAAAAAAAAAGATAAAAAGGAACCTCTCCCCGACATATTTTCCTGATCTCCTGGTTTCTTCAAGAACGCTCATTCCGGCCCCGAAGTCTCGGGGAATCTTCTCGATTGATGCAACAGATCCTCTATTCAGATTGTCCGACAGGCCTGGAAATGTCAGAGCAGGGTGTTGCGGAGGATGCCCTGGAATAAAGTTGAAGACCAAGGTTCATTTTAATTCCATAATTATATTTATGTTACGTTGAGTTTACGGAGATTTGCGAATGATCCGGAATCTCTCCTATCCTCTTTTGCTTCTTTTCCCTCTTCTCCGTTGGTGTTTCTCCTGAGGAGCGGGTTCCTTTGTGTCGGAAAGAATCGGCTCCGAAAGAAAATATCCGGAGATGAGCGCCATGAGAACGAGCACGAATAAGGATCCGATCATCCATAGGGGAAGATTGCCACTCCGAAGGTTTTTATAAAACATGAAATCTGTGTGCCCTCTCAAAAGGAGCCTCATATTCAATAGAAGGAGGCTGAATTTCGGCTCCATTGTCAGCATGATTCGAGCCTTCTCCGAACCAAACTGTCTTTCCATTGGTGCTTGAAAGTTCTGATAGTTCTGGCTCGCACCGATGATTTGAATGAGTATCGAGACCACAAGCACACCGATGAACAGAATTCGCAGACGTCTCTTTCCGGCCGAGAAGACTCTTTCGATAAAAAGTCCCATGGGGAGCACCATAAAGGCTGTCATGGGGAGGAGATACCGTTGCCCCCAGGCAGCACTGCCGGCGAATCCGTACGGTCCTCTGTTGGCATACAGCAGGGCATAAAAAACAAGGGCGACGCCAATGATTATCGCCGATCTCCTAAATTTTCTCCAGAAACCCTTCATTGAGATAAGACTGAATATGAGAACCGGATTGAGAAAGAATATACTTCTGTTGGGAATAATCCACATTCCGGCCAATCCCAGGAGCAACTTTTTCAATTGAAAGTCACCCAATAATTTTGTCGAAGCCAAGCCCCGTTCCTCGACGACTTTGGTGTATCCCGTTTCCAGAATACTCCCAAATCTCAGAGAGTTGTACAGGGCAAAGAGTACGAGGAAGCCGAAAACAGGAAGGGCAAAGGCAGTTATATCTGACACTGTCTTCCGAACGCTTCTCTCCTTTCCTGCAAATTCTTTCTTGAAAATGAGAAAGAGACCGACCAAAATACCTATGACGAAAAGGAACGAGTCCGGCCGCACGTGAGCGGCTGCCCCGCATAATCCTCCCAAGAACACAAGCCATTTGCGATCTCCGTTTTTCTCATACTTAAGGAAACAGAGAAAAATGGATAAAAACACCAAGGACGCTAAGGGATCGGGCATAAGAAACTTTGTATGAACCAAAGCCTGCGTGCCCAGGCTGTAAGCGAAAACAAGGAGCAATGAGGTTCGCATCGAATATCCCATTTCCCTCGCTACCAGCAACAACAAGAGCGACACAAAAGCGGTAATAATCCCATTTGTGAGAAGGGCCAATACTCCCGTACTCATCCCCATCGCTTTGGATATGAGAACGAGAGGCACAGGTGAAAGCATAATAATCAATCCCTCATAGCTATAGTATTTTCCGTCTTTGCCCTGGGCCAATTCGTGAGTTATGCGCTCCGAGAAACCCCATTGCCTGTTTTCAACGAGATTCAGTGCCGTTCGAAAGGCAGTGAAATCCATCGATGTCGTGAAATGTCCAGGGGTTAACAGGACGAAGATGGATAGTGTGAACAGTACCACAACAATGCACATCCGAGTGCGAACCAGAGGCTCTCTCTCTTGTGACATGAGCGTTTGAATCCTTATGATGATAGCGCTACTCGATATTTTCACGGTATTGATGCCCGGCTGGTCCAGGCCAACATCCCGAAAAATTTCGAGAATACCGACTCGCCCGCTTCGGGGCGAGTCTAAGGCGTCGTATGGGATGCATGATCTTCAACTCCCGGTCGAAAAACCTCGCTCCTTTTCAGCTCTCGAAAAGACAAATTCCTCTTGAAGAAGAAAACGAAACCGAGCACTGTCAGCGGAATATATTGCGACGCATGCAGGATGACGGCAAAGCCGAGAGACTGCGACTTCCCCACGGCAAAGAGCGAGAGAGCGCTTATGCAAAAAAAATGATACGTCCCAATGGCACCCGGTGAGGATGGAATCAGATATCCGAAGCTTACAAAGATGAGTACGACTAACGAAGCGTGCCACGGGGCTCGAATGTTCATAGTCCAGAAAATCGAAGAGACCACGAAGGCCGTAACACACCAAATGACCAATGAGAGAACAAAGGTGAAGATGACTCTCTTTGTCCCCCTCAATATCCGGAATCCCGTAACAAACCTCTCCATGAGAGAGATCACTTTCCCAGAAAAGGACGACGAAAAGAATCCCAAAAGCTTTCTCATGAACCGTAAAAATTGATCCTCTTTGTAAAGGAGCAATGCCAGACAGCCAATGATGATACAAAAAACGAGTCCGAGCACACTCCCGGCATGCCTGATCTCCGGCGAGAGGGGAAACAAAAGTGACAGACCGGCCAAAACGAACAGGAGAGATACTGTATCGTATACTCTCTCGACAATAATCGTGGCAAACACCTGGGCTCCGCTCATTTTTTCTCTGAGTATCAGGGCTCGCACAAATTCACCCGCTCGCGCCGGCAGAATATGATTGGCCATGGCTCCTATCATAATCACTTCAAAAAGTTCAGCGACGCGAAATCTTCTCAATGGTTTTAATATATATTGCCACCGTATGCTTCTGAACAGAAAAGCGAGCAGTGTGAAAAAAAGAGCGGGTAGGAGATAGATATATCGCGCCTGAGACAGCGTCGTTCCGACCTGCTGAGGATCGACTTTTCTGATGATGAGAAACAGAAAAAGAAGGCTGATGAGGATCCCCATCCAGACTCTGAGTTTCCGCACGATCTTCTTCCTACTTCGCAAAGGGATTCATAAAATACATCAATGGTTTTAACCGCTTCCACCAACCGATGAACGGTTTGACCTTTGTATACTTCCCGTATGAGACGTTCGACGGATACAGTTTTGTAACCGGCACTTCTTTCACGTTGTAGTTCAATTTGAGCACCGCCAAATGGAGATAGTACTCTAATGGCTCATCCAACCAGCTCTGATGAATATTGATTCTCTTGTCCTGAAAAATGTGTGTTTTGTAAGCTCGAAAACCGTTCGTTGCATCCGTTGCCCAGAACCCGGTGACGAACCGCACAAGAAACGGGTACACCCGTGTGGTTATTTTTCTGTGGAGCGGCATTTTCCCGAACTTGCCGCCCTTCAAATATCGAGAGCCCTGCACGTAATCATAACCCTCCTTCAGTATGGGTTCCAATAATCGTGGAATCTCGGCAGGATTGTCCTTGTCATTGCCCGCCATAACGACAATAATATCATACCCGTTGGCGACCGCGTAGTCAATACCGCTCCGTATAGCAGCCCCTATCCCTCTTCTCTTTTCATGGTGATACACTTTTGCCCCTTCACCTTCGGCTTCTCGCGGTGTGGCATCCGTCGAACCATCATTGATCACCAATATTTCATCCACAATTTCTTTGGGGATTTTTCGGACAACATGACCGATTTTTGTCTCTTCATTGAAGGCGGGAATCAAAGCGATTATTCTCTCAGGCACGGCTCTATCCATTGATGCGCATCTCAGTAATAGGAGTCCTCTTGAATATCCTTTTCAATCCATCTCTTCGTGATTTCGAGTCCTTCCTCAAAGGCCATTTTTTCCTTGAAACCCAGACCTTCGATCTTTTCGGTGTCGGGAATGGGTCTCAAATTTTCACCCTGCCTCGCCGGAGCGTACACAGGCTCCATCTTCTCCGAGGCGTACTTCTCAATAATCATCTCCGCCAAATCTTTCACGGTGACCCTCGCCCGCGAGGCAAGATTGTACACCTCGCCAACCGTATCCTCCTGAAAGGCAACGAGTATGTTGGCATCGACGTTGTCCTCGACGTATGTGAAACAGCGAATCTGCTCCCCGGTCCCGTAAATGACCGGGGGCTCGCCTCCCAACACCCTTGACAAAAAGATATTGACGACGCCGGCTTCCCCATGATAATCCTGGTGAGGACCGTATACATGAAAGTACCGCAGAACACTCACCCGGACCCCGAACTCTCTGGCGTAGAACAGGCAATACTTCTCCGCCGTCAATTTACTGATGCCGTAAAGTGTCGTGGGTTCAGGCAGATGATTTTCCGGCATGGGCTTATCCGCACTCCCCAGAACAGACCCTGTCGAAGCGTGAATGATGCGCACGTTCGTGCCTTTGGCCGCCTCCAGAATATTGAACGTGCCGACGATATTGGTTCCCAGATCGATGCGTGGCGTCTTGAGAGAGACCACCAGCTTCGAAGCAGCTTCGTGAAAAACGACATCGCTCTGCTTGACCAGCGGTTGGATCACTTCGACATCACGGACATCCCCCGGTATGATCTCAAGCTTTTTGTCGCGAGCCACGTTTCTCAGATTCTTATGCTTCCCCGCAACGAAATTGTCAATGACGATGACCTTTCTCGCATTCTCTTTCAATGCCCGCATAACAATATGACTGCCGATAAATCCGGCTCCTCCCGTCACAAGCACGGTAGCATCAGATAACATACACGAACCTCCACGTCATAGCGAATTAAAATATTTCATACCCAGAAAAATAGACATCGGCTTGCCTCTGCATCCTCCCGACCAAATAATCCTGAGGAAGAGGAACATCACCTTCCCTCGGTACGGTCCATAGAACTCTCTGTTCACCGGATTCGTCTGTACTGGCGTAATACCCGCCCACATGTTTGAGCTCCAAGCGGATACGATACTGACCTGACTGGAGCCCTCTCCGTGTTGAAAGATCATCATACCGCAGTCTCCGGCCATCGTAGAACGAGGAGACCGTCCTGACGCTCCTCAAGGGCGTCACCTTGCGCAGGCGATTGTCCGCTTTCTCCCGCTGGCTCAGAGACGCCCAGAATTTCCAACGCGACGTCTCAAAGGGGGTACGGGCAAATGAAGGGCCATCGAAAACATCCCCTTGCGTTGTCCCATAATCCCCATACACGATGAGATAGTTTCTCTTGCCGCCAATCGCACCTTCCAAATGCAGCTCGATTTTCAGGGGCTGACGAGGATCGATGAGATGTATGTCGAAGGGGATGGTGAACCACTGGCGAAAGTCCTCCTCCCCATAGACATCCGTCGAAAAGTTCCTATTCCGGTTTTCAGCCGCAGTTTGAAAAAGCTCCGGGTGCACGTTATTTTCGAATTTTACGCTGTCGGAGGTCAATCCCCCCGCATACCGCTTCACCACGGTGCCATTCACTTTGAAAACGACATCATACTCTTTTCCCAAACCACCCAGCATATCCACCTTCAGGGCAGATTTTTCAAACTTGCTCAAATCGAGATCCGACGGGAGTGTTATTTCCTGCACGATCCTTTCGTCGCCGTGGTCCAAAAGAGCCTCCCACTCGTGCCAATTTCTATCGTTCAAGCGCCAGCCAACGAACGAAAGAGAATAGAGCATGATGGGCAATAGGGATGCCAACAGGATGTTCCCTTTGATCTTTCTCCACCTGTATAATTCGTGCAGGGCGATCCCAGAAACAATGAGGGCACCCAGCCCCAGCAGCGTCGTGCAATGAAACACGAACCGAATCGACGAAAAGGAAAGAAGTGAAAACAGCACACTGGTCTTCAATACGAAAAACAGGATCCACAATCCGATGAGCGGTATCACAATCCGGACAAGCCCGCGTGATTTGAAAAGCGCCCACCCCTCTTTTCTGAAACGTTCGGAGCACCTCTTCAGGACACCCAGGAAAAATGACATCTGGAACACGGCGAAGATGATGATGAAGGGCATGGAGGGGACGTTGAACCGATGTTCATATCCCAGCGTCAAGTAGATTCCAATACTGTATACCACCGGTACGGCCATCAACAACGCGTTTCGCCAGTCCCGACAAAACAGCGACAGAAAGAATCCCAACAGGCCCATAATGACGATGAGGCGATGCCAATGGAGCATCGGGGGAAGCGTTATCAGGCTCGTCCTCATTGGGGTTCGATAGGCGGGCTCACGCCACAAAAATGACGAGACTCCAATTCTGAGTATGACGGATTCGGCGAAGCGTTCCTTGACGAATGTCTTGACAGCTTTCGAACAGGCCTCATTATAGTCACTCGAGACCTGAAACGCTTCGCGAAGCTCTCTGGTATGGACCGCTCCGGGATAATCGGTGTGATACCCCTGGACATGGAGGTTGGAACCACGATAGAGAAGATCGCCCCCCTGCCTCGAATAGCTCCCGATCAGGGGTGTTCCAACGATGAGGCTGGTCAGGATCATCCACAGGACCAGACACAAGAAAAACCCGGCCATGAAAAGTCCTGTCAATCTCTTCCAATTCTTGGTGTGACTTTTCCACAGAAAAAGAATCCCCACAACTCCAAAGAATATGAAGGAATACTTGAACGCCGCCCGTGCGAGTATCAAGAAAAAAATGGATGCGCCAAAGAGTGCATATCGCTTCCCATCCGTTGATGGGAACGTTGCCAATCCGATGTATACGACGGCAAGCACCATAAACACGGCAATCGGCTCCGACAGGATTGTCCCATCTATGTGGAGTAACGGTGTGTAAAAAATCGCAATAAGTGCGGAAAACAGACCGACTCTGTGGGAAAAGACCTGCCTCCCTATGAGGTAGATGAGAACCATGGATAACGACGACAGGAGCATGTGGAAGATATGAATGGTGAGCAGACTGTTCCCGAATATCAGAAAGAGGACACCGAAGCTGAAACTGACCAGGGGGCACCGGAAGAATCCCTTGGCATCGTTGTTCATCCCCAGTTCCGCCCGCTTCTCTTCATCCAGTTCCCCCTTGAGGAGCGGCAGTCCCACCTGGCTGAAATTTTGAACAATCGTCTTGAACCCAAGGGCTCCGAGATCATACCACCTGGCGTCCCCGGACAGTGGTCGCTGTTCAATATTTCCGTCAGCCAGATAGGCCGCTCGTATTCCCACGGACAGGGTAAACAGTATGACTATGTATGGAAGGACTTTTTTCGACACCATGCCATCTCTCGAATTCCGCTCTCCAAAACGCTCAAGTGTTTCCGCCGGGTGTGCCGTGACAAATACCTTGGGGAGCTTCCAGCCTCACGTGTTTTTTCTCTCGCTTATTAAGGTGACTCCGCACTTCACAAAACGATGTCATTCCGCCCGCCGCTCTATTTCAGCAGGGCCAGCACCTCCTCCTGCCTCGGCCCTGTGACAATGACCTCGTTGTCGTACGAGACGTAGACATCGATCTCCGAGCGCACGCCGAAGTCCTCCAGATAGATGCCCGGCTCGATGGAGAAGCAGTTGCCCGGTGCGATCTTGCGCTCGTCCTTGGTTTCGAGATTGTCGATATTGACGCCGTTGCCGTGGACCTCCTCGCCGATGGAATGGCCGGTGCGGTGGGTGAAGTACTCGGCGTAGCCGGCATCTGTGACGACCTTGCGGCAGGCATCGTCCACCTCCCAGCCGTAGACGTCCTGGCCGGACCCGAAGCGCTCCTCCAGAAAGCTGACGGCCCGGTCCCGGGCACTCTTCACAATATCGAACACCTTGGCCTGCTTTTCCGGCACATCGGAACCCACGTACCCCATCCAGGTGATGTCGAAATAGATGGCCCTAGGCCGGTCCATCTTGGCCCACAGGTCGATAAGCACCAAATCGCCCTCTCGAATCGGATGTGTATTCTCAATCGTTGGCTCGAAGTGCGGATCGGAGGCGTGCTCGTTGACGGCCACAATGGGATCATCGGCCCAGGCCATGCCGTTCTCCTTATACTTCTCTAACATCATCTGCTGGATCTCGTATTCCGTCGGTGTCTGGCCGGCCTTGACCCGGCCGGCGATCTCCCCGAAGGCGAATTCGCAGATGGCGTGCATCACTTTGCCCGCCTCGAGGTGGCTGTCATACTGCTCCTGCGTCAGACGGGCCTCGAACTGCTGCACCAGATCGGCGCTGGAGACCACTTCGACGCCGAAGCTCCGCACCAGGTCGATGGTCCCCCCGTCCACCAGGGAGACGTAGGGTATAGCGTTCATGGGCGAATACTGCATGGCCACCTTTTTGGCTCCACCCAGCATCTCCCTGAGCAGCGTATGCTGCTGCGGCCAGGGCAGGTAGATCTGCTTCTCACCGGGAAGCGAATCCAGTTTCCCTCTCTCGATACTGTGGACCAGTTTTCTCGGCCCGCCCTCGGCCGGGATGAAGTAGTACCAGCGGCGGGTGGCCATGGCCTTGGGGTCCAGGCCCAAGATACTGGCGGCAATGGGATCGCGATTGTGGAAATCGTAGAAGAGCCAGCCATCGAAGCCATACTCTTTCAAGGCGTTTTGAATAGCTGCAAGGTCCATAGAATCCTCCTTATACGTATGATGAGACGTATTCTCTTCAATGAAAACAAAATTGAAATATACCCTCTAAACCCCTACGAGCAAAGGATTTTTTTAAGAATTTACAATTTCTATAGGAAAAACTTCGGCCGACAGGGAAAAACCCTTGACTTGTATCGAAGCATTTCATATTCTTTTAATCAATTCACACGACACAAGACATCCGTGACTCATTTCTATTCAGTGGAGGCCGACGATATGGACCACTCCAATACATGACGCCGAAAAGCCGCAGTTGGCAGACTGTCAGTGCGACTCCGGTTTCGATCCGGGGAAACCACCACTTGAAGTCACGTTTACTGATAAATCTTATACGGCTGCAATCCAATGGGACTGGACTTTTTATCCAGGCACACCAGCCGAAGCGAAAGGACAAGGACCTCATACAGTGAAATAGGACAGGCCGGCTGAATACGATGTCTCGCTGAGTATATTATCTTCTGTGCCAGATGATTCTATCCCACAGGGAGATATAGAAATCAAAAGGAAATATATTAAAGTGACAGCAAATAACTTTAACGATGTGCGAAAAATGGAGAGTCACATCTTCGATCTTTCATTCTGTCACGCATTGCATTGGATTACGTAAAAAAGGTCGGTCTGGGACTCAGCAATGAATCGGGATCAAACCTCAAGAAAAAAACAAGGATATATTGTTTGCCAGGTGTTGCGTGATAAGTGCTTTGAGATTCATTCCCAGTATCCCTCGAAACTCGGTCCTCATTTCACTTGAAATTTTCGAAAATGCGAGTTTTTTTACCTCTATCGGAAAATAGAAGCGTGTATTTTCCGATGGAAACGGAAATTCGTCTTCAGGCGCATGATGGCTTCAGGGAAACACAAAACATTCAGGATACATCAAGTGTTGCTCCAGAGTCACAAAAACCATTTGCTTTCCCACAAAATCTTCAATATTTTTGATGCTCATTCATTTTATGCAACCGTTTCACTTTTACAAGGAGGGTATCATGTCCAAACGGATTGCGATTGAACTTCTGTTACTGGCCCTTTTGGGACTGATGGTCGGTGTTGCGCCTTTGTGGGCGCAGTACAAGGCCGATGTGAAACACATCACCGGCCAGCTCAAAAAGTTGGCCCCGGTGACGATCTCCTATGACGAATCTATTCTCTCGGCTGAGGAGAAGAAGGTCATCGCCAAGCTCGTCGAGGCCTCCCGCATTATGGACGAAATCTTTCTGCACCAGGTCTACAGTAAAAATATGAAAATACGGGACGAACTGGCCACATCCAAAGACCCCAGCGACTCAAAGGTGCTGGAGTATTTCACCATCATGTTCGGCCCCTTCGACCGCCTCGACGAGGACAAACCGTTCCTGGGGACGGAGACGAAACCTCTGGGCGCCAACTACTATCCGGAGGACATAACCAAGGAGGAGTTCAACCAATGGCTCGAGGACCATCCTGAAGATCGAGAGGCCTTTGAGGGGACCTTCACCGTTATCAAGCGCCGGGGGAACAAACTGGCCGCCGTCCCCTACTCTGAAGAATATCGGAAATGGCTTGAGCCTGCGGCGAAAATCCTCAAAGAGGCAGCTCAAATCACCTCGGATGCCTCTTTGAAAAAGTACCTCAACTCCCGAGCCGAGGCGTTCTTATCCAACGACTACTACCAGAGCGACATCGACTGGATGGACCTCAAAGGTTCCATCGAAGTCGTCATCGGACCGTACGAGGTCTACGAGGACAATCTCTTCGGCTACAAGGGTGCTTTTGAGTCCTTCGTCACCGTGGTCGACCCGGTGGAGAGCGAACGGTTGGCGACTGTGGCCAATTATCTCAACGACATGGAGCGCAACCTGCCCATCCCTGACGAGCACAAAAATCCCAACAGAGGGGCCTCCTCCCCGGTCAAAGTCGTACAGGAAATCTTCACCGGCGGTGACACCAAGGCTGGCATTCAGACGACGGCCTTCAACCTGCCCAACGACGAGCGGGTCCGGGAGGCCAAGGGCAGCAAAAAGGTCATGCTCAAGAATGTATCCCAGGCCAAGTTCAACAATTCCTGGATCCCCATCGCCGACGTCGTCCTGGATCCCGAGCAGCGCCAGGAGGCCTCCTTCGACGCCTATTTCACCCACGTCCTCCTCCATGAGTTCTCCCACGGCCTCGGACCCGGCAACATCACCCTAACCGACGGCACCCAGACCACCGTCAACAAGGCTCTTCAAGACACCTATTCCACCATGGAAGAGGCCAAGGCCGACGTTCTTGGGAATTACAATTTTCAGTTCCTCATGGACAAGGGCGTCTATCCCAAAGACTGGGAGCGGACCGTCTACATCTCCTACCTGGGCGGCATGTTCCGCTCCATCCGTTTCGGCATCAACTCCGCCCACGGACGGGCCAACATGATTCAATTCAACTACCTGTTGAACAAAGGCGCTTTTCTCTACGACGAAGGGACCGGCCGGTTCAGCGTCGATTTTAAGAAGATTAAGAATGTGGTGCGTGATTTAGCTCAAGAGCTGCTCATGATCCAGGCCCAGGGTGATTATGAAGGTGCCAAAAGGTTTATCGACACATACGGAAACATGACACCTGTAATGGAGGCCACCTTGGCGAGGCTCTCCCACGTCCCCATCGACATCAAGCCCATCTACGCCATCGCGCAATAGAACTTTTTGCTACACATAGTTTTCAGACAAACGCCCCGTCACAAGCGGGGCGTTTTATTTTCCCCGGAATGCTAACCTGGATACTTCATAAAATAAAAGTAAACTCAACGTAACATGAATATATTTATGGAGTTAAAATAAAGATGCATTTTTACATTTGTTCCATGGCATGTTCGGCGATTACAGACCATGTCATTCCGAGTTTATGCCGGAATCTCCTGACTAGAAAGTATGTTGCGTTAAGGGAGGAGATTCGGGCACTCCGGCCGTAACGACAGTTCATGAATAAAGCAGGCTAATATGCATCGGAAAAAGAATTTCTTAAAATACTGCTTGACTTGGTTACTCATTAGTGACTATTATTATTCAAATTTGTGTAAGATGTAACCTCGTAACAAGGAGGTGAACTCCTCGGATATATAAACAGCCTTAATATTTCTCCGAACACGACGAACACCATCGAATAATTCTTATATGACTATTTTCGTCGATACCGTCCATCTTTCAAATTTTATTAGATTTGAAGCTGAGCGATTCATCAGACCAAAATACCGGATGTATCATTCTGAATCCCGAATCGAGTTCGGGACAGGCTCCGCAGCGCAAAGTGATGAATATCATTCATAAGGCAAGAGATTCTTCGCCCGATACATCGAGCTCAGAATGACATCGAAGTCACATTGTCAGTCAGGAATCCCTCAATTTAGGCGAGAGTAAGATATGTTTCCCAGCAAGTATACGAACACTATTGATATCCGGGATTTCGATTGTGATTATGATTATGTTGTCTATAACTCTCTGACCGGATATGTCTCGATGATTGACCGGACGTGCTATGATATAGTAAAGGAAGTAGAAAACGATTCATCGGCTGGAGGGCATATTTCGAAATTGGACGAAGGCAGAAGCACTTTTCTGACATCACGCGGGTACATTTTAAGGCACGCACAACAAGATACCGATACTCTGATAAAACTTACTTCCTTTATTGAGACGTTAAAGAACAGTTACGAACAATTCAGCATCGTCTTTTATCCAGCGGAAAAGGATTCGGCCTGTGCGCAAGAAAAGCTCACCGCCATCTTCAATACAATTGCGACACTTGCGACTTCAAAGAATCTCGAAAGATATTTCTTCCACTTTTGGGCCTTTCATGACATTGAAACCCTTCTCTTTGAGGCCTCAGTGAGAATGCTGAAAAATGTCATAGATCAGGAACTGGCGCTGAGACAATGCGAAAAACTGTACATCACCCTTCATTCCAACGGAGTTGAGAATCTGAATTTTCATCAGCTGACACCTCTCAATACCTCGAAGGTGCTGAAAATCTTTGTTGACTGTTCGATAGTGAAAGAATTTCATCATCCGAACGACTATGTTAGCCGCGTTAAGGATACTATTAAACAGGCGGCCGAAGTCGGATTTGAAACGCGTTTATATTTTATCATTACTGAGGAAAATAAAACTTTTGTTCTGAACGATCTGCTGGACCGGTTTGTTGTCGGCGGATTATTTCCCTGGACCATTTATCGATTCTATGTCTTACCCTTTAAAGAGGAAAGGCACAAAGCCAGAATCATGTGCGATATGAATGTTACCCATTGGTCATCCCTGGGCTCACTTATTCGAGATATGGCCGAAACGCCCAAGTATCACTTGACTTCCTTGTTCGGAGGAGGAGTTATATCAAAATTTCAGTTCCTCCTGAACAACAGGGAGCGGTTGCTTCCGGACGTTTACTACTGTCCTTATATTCAAAACTCCTACGTCTTCGACCTGGACGGGAACATCTTTTCATGCCCTGAAGCGTGTTATGCTCGAGAACAGCCCGAGCACACACGAGTAGGGACATATATCCCCAAGTTGATGGTAAAGAAAAAAAGGTTGCATGTGTGGCGAGATCGAAAGGTTACAGAGTTGAAAAAATGTATGGATTGCTGCGACGCTTTCATCTGCGCAGGCGGATGTCCCTACGAATCGCTCAGAGCGAAAGGGAATCCGTATGAAACAGAATGTCAGCCTGTAAGCAAAATCCTCCGAACAGGCATAGCGGCACATCTGAACTCTTTCCTGAGTGATTTTGGCCCCAGGTAATAGTAGTTCTTCTTGAGATAGGATTTGATTGAAATCATGAGAGTAGTCTTAGTTTCACCACAATCGGAGAAGCCCTTTACCATCAGTTATAAAGTACGAAAAAGTAAATTGAGTCCACCCACGGGCATACTGTATCTGGCCTCGGCTATTCAGGACAACTTTGAGACGGCAGTAATTGACAGTCAATTTTACGACGTATCCTCGGAAAAAATAGCCGAGCGGATACTTTCGTTATATCCCGATGTGGTAGGACTAAGCGTGAACTATCACTTTTTTTTGAGAAATGCAAAAAAAATTGCCCAAAACGTAAAAAAAATTGAACCGAATATTACGATTGTTTTCGGCGGAAGTTTTGCGACCTTCCTGGCCGATGAGCTCATAAAAGAAACGTTCATAGATATCGTTGTTTTAAAAGAGGGTGAGGTATCGTTTGGCCTGTGTCTGAAACGATTGGAACGCAAGACATCGCTCAGGGACATTCCGGGAATTGTATTTAAAGAGAATAGCCGTACGCACCGAAATGAATTTTCCTCGTACATCAATAATCTGGACAGTGTTTCTTTTCCGGATTATTCTTTTTTAGAAAATCCTGAACAGTATCTGGCAAAAATCGTGTCCAGCCGCGGCTGCAATTTCAACTGTATCTACTGCACGACACCGACTATGTGGAAAAAATGGAGGGCCCGGACTCCCTCAAATATCATTGAGGAGATAAAGGACAAGGTGAGAAGATTCAACATCGATAGTTTTCACTTTGCCGACGATAACTTTTGTGTCGACAAAAAACGCATGTATGAGATTATGCATCGTATTGAAAAAGAAAATTTAGGAATCCGCCTGGGCTTTTCTTCGAGAATCGAGCTGGTGGATGACGACATGCTCGAACAATGCGCCAAAGCCAACTTCAAGACCATCTTCTTCGGGGTCGAGAGCGGAAGCGAACGCATACTGAATCATTTGAGAAGGAGATATTCAGTTTCCGATATCGAAAAAACGATTGACAAAGCTATCGAATGCGGGATCCTCCCATTTGTGTCGTTTATGATAGGGATGCCTTGGGAGACGGCCGATGATATTGAACAAACGTTCCGTCTGATGCAACGCATAAACACACCCGCCATAGGCCTCCATGTGTTCACACCGTATCCGGGCACAGAGGTGTACAATCATCCTGAAAAATACGGTATAACCGTTGAGGTGCATCATCCCGAGGATACGATCGGTGAGACCGTCCTGCATCGCACCAGACACTTGCGTTCGGAGGATCTCAGGAAAATGTGGATCGAGGGATTAGGCATTGCCGCGAAGCGGGAAAGGGAAGCTAAGGCATATCTTGGACGGTTAGCGTTTTAAGACGAGAACATAATGCGTGAGAAATTAATAGCAACGGTTTTCGAAGAGGTCCGAAATCTTGTCCCGATGAGAACGGACCCTCTCAAAAGCCGTCTGGAAGAAAAAGGACGGATACTCATTGTTTCTCTTCAGGGTCAGGAGAAACGCAGGGAACTGCACTGGCTGAACCGGACGGCTTCGGAAGTTCTGAACATGTGTGACGGTCGTCGTACCATCGACCAAATTGTTCAGGAAATGTCACAGACATACGCACAGACAAAAAAAGGAACCGTAACCGAGGATGTCATTTCTGCCGTCAGGGTCATGGAAGAAAAGGGCCTCGTGCGTTTCGAATCTCAATCCATATCGGCAGAGTGCGACATTTCCCATCCGTAGAAAAAGTGTGAAGTGACATGAATGAAATGATCGAAACCCTACTCAACGACTGTAAAGGCGCTCGAATCATCGATGCGAACTGCAACATATTCGACGCACGACGGTTGTTCCAATCCTTGATGGACAGAGATCGCGACAGCAAGAGAGCTGGAATTACACCGAAGGATGTCTTCGAGGTGCCTTTGAAAGTTCACTTCGAATACACGAGCCAGTGCAACATGGACTGCCTCTTCTGCTACAACACATCCTCAACGTCCCGAGAGCAAGGGCTCGACACCGATGAGATTGTACGTACCATCGAAGAAATGGCTGTCATCGGGGTGATGGAGGTGGGGCTATCCGGAGGCGAAGTTTTCTGCGATCAGAAGCTTCTCCTTCGAATTATAAAAATGCTGAACGATCATTCCATCGCAATCTCGATCAAAACAAACGGTTGGTTCTTGAACGAGAGGACCGTTGAAAAGCTCTCACCGTACACTTTTCAGAGCATTGACGTCAGTATTGACGGCTCCAGTGAAACAGTACACGACAGAATGCGGGCAAAACCGGGAAGTTGGAGAAAAGCAATACACGCGTTGAAGCTCTTGAAGGAGGCGGGCGTATATTCAAAAGCCGCCTGCCTCGTAACGGGGGAAAATGTGGAATCCCTTGAAGATTATATCGACCTCTGTTTCTATCTGGGGGCAAAGGAAGTTATGTTCACTCCGTGCATCATGTTTGGTCGGGCCGCCCAGAACAAAGACAGGATGGGTCTCACGGAACAGCAATTCGAGGAGGCTTCGTCAATCATTGTAAGAAAACACCTGCAGTATCGCGGTTTCATGAAAACGTATCTCGCTTTGGATTTTGGATACGAAATATTGTCAAAGGTTCTCCTCACTCAGAATTCGTGTGTCATAAGATCGGATGGGTCTGTGCACCCATCGTGTTTGATTCCGATATCCTTCGGAAATATCCGAGACCAAAAACTGAAAGACATATGGAATTCCGGTTTGAATCGATTACTTACGAAGAAAGAGGTTCAAGATTTTGTGAGTACTTTGAAATTTGAAAAAACGGCTACCCTGAGATTGCTGCGGACTTCGCTAACCCAGGACGTTGTGCACTGTTATCACGCCTGAGGGAAGAAATTCATGTTTGGCATCGATTCCGAGAGAGAATGGTTTTAAAAAATTGCTTGACATCGTCAGTCATAGTTGACTATTATTAACGAAGTTGCAGATTCATCTTTTGGCAACGAGGAGGTGATGTTACTCGAATACGTTTACACTCCATCCGCTTCTTTTGTTTCAGCAGTACCACGAAACATTATCTTTCGAGCAATCTTGTTAGAATTATTCATGCTTAATCCTGACTTGCCGAAGTGGGTTCCATGTACGCATGAGTGTAAAGTTTTTCACAAGGATTCGGTCACATATCCAAGGGGAGGATTTTCAAATGACAACAAATGACAAGAAAGGTCGGAGCGACGAAAATCGAGAGGCAAAACCAACGGACAAACAGAACCAGACTGAACGGCGTCAATTCCTGAGGGATGCAGCGGCTGCCGCAGCAGGTGCGGCCCTTTTAACTGCCGGTGCGGGAAAAGCCATGGCACAAGAATGTCCGAAAAAGAAGTTAACTCTCGATGAGATGAAGGCATTTATGAGAGATATTTCAAGTGCGGCTGATGTTGACATGGAAAAAGTCGATGCACAGCTTGCAATTGTTGAGCAATATATGAGGCCTCTTGTTGATGAGGATGGCAACATTCCTGACGCCTATGTCAATGCTTTGCTGGCGCAGCCAACATTGGGGGCATAAGGGCAGATATTTCTATAATTCCCTATATACGGAACAAAAGGAAAGTTCTTTTGAGATGGAGAATGCGCCGTGAGAGCGTTTGTTCTGTATAGCTTCTTCACAGTAGGATAATGCTGTGTTATAATACTAATAATTTGATGGCCATAGCTTGCACCCAAGACCTCCTGACGTTAAGGAGAAAAATAAAAAAATCGTCGTACTTGAGGCTGTACCTTTTTGGGATTATCCAATACCAAAGGTTCTAAGATATCACGAGTTGTTATCATACGTAAAGGATGGGATCCATGTTAAGAATCGGTTTGCGTAGGGCATTTTTATTAGCTGTCGTTACGGCAATCGCCATTTTTTCCGGATTGAGCCTCGGGGATTCCTATTACTTCGAGTTGGAAACACCTGTATGCTTCGACCCTCATGGGATCGAGTACTATCCTGAGCATGGTACTTTTGTTCTCATCGACCCTACCTATGATTTCATGTATGAAGTTGGGCCTGAAGGGCATCTTGTTTCCAAACACGACTTAGGGACTCCCGCATGTTTTGATCCCGAAAAGATCGCCCACCACCCTGAGAGAGGGACGTTCTTCCTCATTGATCCCGACTACGATATGTTCTTTGAGGTAACGCCTACCGGTGGATTGGTTTCCTCGTGGGATGTTGACATCCCGACATGTTTTGATCCCGACGGGATCGAGTACTATCCTGAGCATGGAACCTTTCTCCTGACCGATCCCGCCTACGATTTCATGTATGAAGTTGGGCCTGAAGGGCATCTTGTTTCCACACACGATTTAGGAACTCCCGCATGTTTTGATCCCCACCTGATCGCTTATCATCCCGGACAGCTCAACGTTTGGTTCTGTGATCCTGATGAGGATTTAAAGTACATCTATATACTTCAGTCTGTCTTTGAACCCGATGATCCCCTTTTCGATCCCATGGATATGCATCCCTCTGATGGTGTGATCCCTCCTGATCTTGTACCCGAATATCCCATTGATTCAGGATTCATCGTATTCGTCGATCCTTTATGTGATGCGCTTATAGTTCATCCCATGGACACGGATGGAGATACCATCCCTGATTTCTACGATAACTGTCCTGATATGTATAATCCCGATCAGGTGGACAGCGACGGCGATGGAATCGGCGATGCCTGCGAAATCTGCGAAGGTATGAGAGGGGATCCCAACGGCGATGGAGAGAGTAATATTCTGGATGTTCTGTATCTGGTACGCGGTATTCTCAATCTTGAGGATTTATCCTTTTGTGAACGTGTGAACGGCGACTGCGATGGCAGCGGTGGTCAAATCGATATTCTGGATGTGTTGGGAACGGTCAATTTAGTACTGAGAATTTCCACCTGCGTCACCTCCTGTGAGGAGTTGAACTGCGACGACAATAATCCGTGTACAAGAGATTACTGTAACCGGTTGCATGCGCGATGTATCCATGCTGCAGTTGCCGGCGGGATACCCTGTAATGACGGGAATCTCTGCACCGATAACGACCTGTGTGCCGATGGCGTCTGCCTGGGCACACCGAAGGACTGCGACGACGGCGACCCGTGCACACAGGACATCTGTAACCCGGCGGACGGTACGTGTTACCACTCTTACATCGGCGAGCCGGAGATATGCGACGACGGTATTGACAATGACTGTGACGGACTCATCGATTGCGACGATGACGACTGCATTGTCGATTATGATGGGGACGGGTACTCCGACGAACCCTGCGGCGACGATTGTGACGATGAGGACAGGAATACCTATCCAGGAGCCCTGGAACTCTGCGACGGAGTGGACAACGACTGCGACGACCAGATCCCGGCCGACGAGGCCGACAATGACCAGGACGGCTACAGGGTGTGTGATGGTGTCTGCGATGACAGCGAGGACGTGATCTTTCCAAGGGCTCCGGAACTCTGCGACGGAATGGACAACGACTGCGACAGCCAGATCCCGGCCGACGAGGCCGACAACGACCAGGACGGCTCCAGGGTCTGTGATGGTGACTGCGATGACAACGACGACGATATCTTTCCAGGGGCTCCGGAACTCTGCGACGGAATGGACAACGACTGCGACGACCAAATCCCGGCCGACGAGGCCGACAACGACCAGGACGGCTACAGGGTCTGTGATGGTGACTGCGACGACGGCGACCGGACCATCAATCCAGGGGCCACGGAGAATTGCAACGACCGCATTGACAATGACTGCGATGGTTTGACAGACTACGATGACGCGGAGGATTGTCCCTGATTGGAGAAATCTATACTGTGAAAAACCTTTCCAGATACCCTCTACCTCAGACCGGGCATTCCTAATTCCTGCAGCATCATGATGGCAAATCATTTGACACAGTTTGCCAATTCTGATTAATATCAACAAGAGGTGAGGTGATGTGCTTGCATGTGTTCGAGTCTTGCAGTCATATCCTCATCTTGGACTGCATGTGATTTTTTAAATCCATAGTGATTCTTCGCGTGCAGATTCCGATTTGTGCCCGAAATAGGAATCCAGAACATAGTAGATCATGCCGTTATTAATGTTGAAATAGGATATTTTCGAACCGGAGGAAAAATGAACAGAATGCGTTTATTAATATTTGTGACATTCGCGGTAGGAAGTCTCGGAATAATAACAGACAAGGTTTATGCAGTCAACGAAACCGACTCCCTGGCATTGGTTGCTATATATAATAGCACTGATGGTACAAACTGGACGGACAACTCCAACTGGCTGACAGGACCTGTTTCAACCTGGTACGGTATTACCGTATCTGGCGATAATGTGACTAAGATCGATTTGGGGTATAATAACTTAGTGGGGACAATTCCCCCTGAAATCGGCAATCTCTCAAATCTAAAGCAGTTGGATTTATACCGTAACCAACTTTCAGGTCCCATTCCAGCCCAAATAGGTAATTTGACGAATCTGACCGACTTATCACTGAATCAAAATGCACTTTCAGGCCCTATTCCAAGTGAAATAGGCAATTTGACAAATTTGACATTTTTAACTTTCTACAATAATGAACTATCAGGTTCTATTCCAAGTGCTATAGGAGATCTGATAAATCTGCACACTTTATCACTTGGCTACAACCAATTATCGGATAGTATTCCGTCAGTTATCGGGAATCTGACCAATATGAAAGCTTTGGTTCTTCAAGACAATCAATTATCAGGTTCCATTCCTCCTGAAATAGGACATCTCACCAATTTGAACAGTTTAGATTTACACAATAATCAACTCTCAGGTTTCATACCACCTGAGATAGGTAATCTGACCAATTTGAAAAGTTTGAATTTTAATCAGAACCGACTTTCAGGTTCAATTCCTTTGGAAATTGGTAACCTTACAGGTTTAACGGGATTGTATCTTTATGGAAATCAACTCACCGGTTCCATCCCCACTGAAATTGGGAATCTGACTCTTTTAGAAGGCTTGAACCTTTCTATCAATCAACTTTCAGGCTCCATTCCTTCAG
>CP070758.1:955877-976098 GCA_020348925.1 Gemmatimonadota bacterium
CAGTGATTCTCAAACCTGGTAGTATCCATAGAACTCCAGGTAATACCAAAGGCCGTATTATCCCCATCCGGCTGCCCCAGGGCAACCGAAACCAAAAGGCCCATGGCCAGCACGACACAAAGAACGCTTAGCCTCTTCATCGCTTTCTCCTTAATGTATTCTCCTCATCTCCCCCATTAATATCACAAAGGGAACATGAGATCTTGTTTCGGATTGTTAATGGATTAAAAAGGTTGTCACCAAAGAAGAATCACATCACGATTCGTCTAGCGATGAAACCCAGAATGATTTGTAAGAGAATGGATTACAGTTATCACCTCCTTTCTCTTCTAATATTTTGAAACGTAAACGTATATCGCTCGTAAATCACCTCCTTTCAATTGCTTCGAAGCGATTCGATAATAAAGTGTCAGGAAACACGAAGTGTCCTGTCGTTCACTCCCAACAATATGGGCTATTTTATTCATAATGCTTGGAAACCGCTGTAACAAAACTATACTAAGAAGAGGTCGGTAGAATCAAAATACTCGAACCGTTTCGACATATAATAAAAACTTTTACCCTCCCTGTCAAGTGTTTTTTTGCTCGTATAAGAACTTTTCTCACAAAATTATTCAAGAATCCGCAGATTATTCAAGACATCCCCCTTAAAAATGCCAATCTTTTTCCCCAGACGATCTTTCCCCACAGCTACCCTCTCCCCTTCTGGACTCCCGTAAATTCGAAATCCATTGATGGTTTCTAAGAATCCGTAATGATAATATTTTTCCGCAACGGGATTATTCACAATGGTCAACAGGATCATTAATGCCTCAAGAGTAGATTCAGCTCCTGAATTAAGATTGATTTCACTGGGACTATTGATACCGTCATACCCTCTGCCTGTCTCTGGACAGTACATTTCTCGACGAGCAGGATTATTTCCTCTGAGCCACGAGGCCACCAACCCAGCCAGTTTTGCGTATTTATCATCTCCAGTGGTTTCGTAGAGCTCAATCAAGCCCGAAACCATAGGCCGAATACCGTAAGAGATTTGAGGGAATCGATCTATTTTAGATTCTCCTTGAATCGAGACCTCAAAACTGTGGAGAAAATTTTCTGAGATTAAATGGATGTAAAAATTGTCCGCTTCCGTCTGGGCGGAGGCCATCCACTCCCTCTCTCCGAAGATTCTACCCGCACGGGCCAGGGCCTGGACCTGTCCATTTCCCCAGGCATGCCAATAGTTTTTCCAACTGAGATGGGCTCCGTAAGGGAACCGATCGAATCGTCCAAGCTGGTATTCAACCAAGGCTTGAGCGAACATTCTTATCATCTCTTCCACCCGAGGATCAGGGTGGATACTCCAATAGTCCAACAGAGCCAGGACAACCTCGGAGGTGGCATCTCCCCCTTCGGATACCAACCAGTCGGGGATTTGTATCCCAGCCACGGACGAGTATTTCCCGTGATTTTTCAAAAAGCTCCTCAGAGGGACAAAGGTACGTTCAATATGTGTGCGTAAGCTGTCTGCAAATAGTACGTCTATGGTGTTGAAAACTCTGTATCCATGGCACAATGCTCTCAGTCCACGGACCGCCCAGAATGAGAAGGATTTCTGGCTGGTCCTACCTTTGACATTGATAGTATGATCCTTATGAATAAAATTGAAGAATTCCCCATCCTCCTCCATGTACATCACGAAATTGAGGGCCCTCTTGGCCTTTTCCAATGATTTGTTGTCTCCAATGAGTTCGTAATGTTTAAGATAGACTAATACCGATCTGGCCACATCGTCCACACAAGCAATACCTTCCCCCTCAGCTTCGACCCACTGATAGTCCGGGTGTTCGGAGTAGATATGGGAAATTATCATGAAAGTCCCGTCTATCTCAACATGTTCATTCAAGTAATCCAGATGTTGTAGATTGATAAGTTGAGTAATCCCCCAGTTTTTCTCACTGCTTGAGCATTGAACAAAGAGCCCTGCAGTACAGATGATCAGTAAAACCGATGAGACTTTGAACAGTGTTGCCATCTCTCCTTTACCCCTTCAATCCTGTGGTGGCCATACTCTGAATAAAGTGTCTCTGGAAGAAGATGTAGACCACCAACACCGGGATGGTCAACATCATGGCCGCGGCCAGCCTGACCCCGATCAAGTTTTCCGCTTGTCCCCCCACTGCAAAAAGGGCCACCATCTGCGGCATGGTCATGATCTCTGTCTTTTTGATGACAATCAGCGGCCACAGCACCTCGTTCCAGGTCATCATGAAGACAATAATACCCACTGTAACCAGAGCCGGCACAGAAAGAGGCCACACAATCTGGAACAGGATGCGCAGTTCTGAGCAGCCGTCTATCCGAGCTGCATCGATCACATCCTGGGGGATGGCTTTAAAAAACTGTCTGAAGAGAATTATACCGAAGGCGTTTATCATGTAAGGGACGATGAGGGCCAAATAGGTATCCGTCCACCCCAATTTAACAATGAGCACATACATGGGGATCAATGTGATCTGAAAGGGGATCATCATGGTAAAAAGAATAACGGTGAAAATGATCTCTCTGCCCTTAAATTTCAGTCGGGACAGAGCATAGCCCACCATGGAGCTGAATACTAAAACCGAGGCGGTTACCGAAGCGGATACGATCAGGCTGTTGAAGAACGCTCTGACGACTGGAATCTTTTCCAGGACCAGACGATAGCTCTCCGCGGTGATGCGGGATCCGAAAAAGGAAAGCTGAGGAATTTCATATTCGGGTTTGAGGGTAGCCGCAGCCATCCACAGAAAGGGGTAGATGAAGGTAAACGCCCCTACCATTAAGGCCAGATAGAACAGTGTTCGTTTAAACATTGCCATCTCTTTCTCGTGGAATTACGTGTACGTATCCGTCTCCACAATCTTCCGCTGCACCAGAACCACGCTCAGAATCACCGCGGCCAGAACAAACCCCATGCTCGCCGCGTAGCCCATTTTGTAGAAGCTGAAGGCCTCCTTATAAATATACAAAAAGGTGGAAAGGGTACTGTTGAGAGGCCCTCCGCTCGTCATCACATAGGGCTCGATGAAGAGGGAGAAACCGTTGATGGTCGATAGGATGACCACCAGAACAACCACCGGATTGATGACCGGGATCGTTATTTTCAGGAACTGTTGAATCTTTGATGCACCGTCCAGTTCGGCCACCTCGTACAGATTCCTGGGCACACTCTGTAGACCGGCTAAGAAAAGGACCACGTAGAAGCCAACGTTCTTCCAGGTGGCCATAATGGCGATGGAGGGCATGGCCAGCGTAGTGCTCGTCAGCCACGGCACTCGTGACAGTCCCAATTTCGAAAGGGATAGATTTATCAACCCGGTGTCGGTCGAATAGAGTTGCTGCCAAAGGATGGTGACCACCACCCCGGAAATCACCACCGGCAGAAAAAAGGCGGCTCTGAAGAATCCCCGGAACCGGATGTGCTGATTCAAAATCTCCGCCAGAACCAGAGCCACGGCGATCTGCAGGGGAATATGGATGATCAGGAACCGAGCCGTATTCCACAGCGATTTCCAGAACAGAGGGTCGTGAAGAAGTGTCGCAAAATTCCCCAGACCGATCCACTGCATGGGGCCCACGATGTTCCAGCGGTGAAAAACAAGAATAAAAGAGAAGATCAAAGGGTAGGCGGTAAAAACGAGAAAAAAGATGATATAGGGCAGAACAAAGAGATAGCCAGCTCTATCACCCTTCTCCTTCTCCGTCTGGATGGGGGTTCTCTGCTCCATAACCAATCAGATTCTGTTTCCGGTCTCCCGGTCAAAGAGATGCAACTTACTGAGATCAAAGATTACATCTATGGTTTCACCCATAGAAATCTGGGTTTGAGGAGATACTCTGGTCATAAAAGGAGTATCGCCCTTTCTCAAATACAGAAATATCTCATTTCCCATGAGTTCAATGACTTCGGCAGTAGCTCTGACTATTGATCGTTCGGAAAGTCTTGGCTCGGCTGAAATGTCGTGAATGTCCTCCGGTCTGATACCCAATACGACCTCTGTTGTTCGCTCCAGCTTCCCCTGAAACGTTTGGGGCATGCTCACTCTTATGTCTTTGCCGACAAAAGTGTTGTTTTCAATGCTCCCCTGGAAAACATTCATGGGCGGGCTGCCGATGAAGCCGGCCACAAAAAGATTGGCCGGACTGTTGTAAAGGTTGAGTGGGATTTCGATCTGCTGCACTATCCCGTCTTGAATCACGGCGATCCGTTCTCCCATGGTCATAGCTTCCACCTGATCGTGGGTCACATAAATCATGGTGGCTTCCAGTCGGCTGTGGAGTTTGCTGATCTCGGCTCGCATCTGGACCCTCAGTTTCGCATCCAGATTGGAGAGAGGTTCATCAAAGAGAAAAACTTTGGGTTGACGCACAATGGCCCTCCCCACGGCTACCCGCTGGCGTTCTCCGCCAGAGAGAGCTTTGGGTTTACGGTGCAGGAGATCGCCGATCCCCAAGATGTCGGCCGCCTCTCTGACCCTTCTGTCTATTTCGGTTTTGGAACGCTTGCGAAGCTTGAGGGCAAAGGCGAGGTTCTGATATACGGTCATATGGGGATACAGGGCGTAGTTCTGGAAGACCATAGCGATATCGCGATCCTTAGGGGGAATATGGTTGATCAATACATTATCAATATAAATCTCTCCCCGCGAAAGGCTCTCCAGACCGGCGATCAACCTCAAGATAGTCGATTTCCCGCACCCCGACGGCCCCACCCAGACCATGAATTCCCGATCTTTCACCTCCAGAGTGACGTCCTTGGCCGCCACGACTTGGTTGTCAAAGATCTTGTACACATTTTTTAAGAGGACATGGGCCATGTGGTCCTCCTGAAGAAGTTATTTTCGCCTCAATATCTTTTCGCTTCGGATGGCCGCATCTCGAACGGCCTGTTGAGGATCCTTCCTCCCATAGATGCAACAGGCTTCATACTCCTGGGAGATGGCCTCAAAGACCTCCTGGAGGTAGGGCGAGTTGTCCACTCCAACCGTATGGGGCAGGAGGGCGGCGAACTTCTCCATCATCGGATTCCTTCGGAAATAATCCTGAAAAGTCGTATCTGACAAAAGAGCTTTGCGCAGGGGAAGTTGATCACAGATTTCCAGAAGGCGCAGATCATTGTCCGTGCCAAGCATAAATTTTACAAACTCCCAGGCTTGCTGGGGATACTTGGTTGTACCAAAAATGGCAATGTTTTTATAATCACCATATGTCACCTGGGAGCCCTGATACTCATCGGGTACTGGTAGGGGAGCAATGTCGTATTCGAAACCCTCGGGCTTATTCTTTTCCGTGTGGGCGATGTTCCAGGGACCAGTAATGTGAACGGCCACTTTACCCTGCAGAAAGGCATCCCCGGTGAATGAAACCCTGGGGAAATATCCCTTTTGATAACCCTCGGCCCAGAATTGAAAAACCCGGACCGCTTCCCGATTGTCAAAATCCACCTGGCCATCTTTCAGCAACGTGTGACCACCTGATGCGACGATGTAGAAGACATAAAAATCGAAGAGCCGTTCCCGCCATTCAGCCCTCATATTGGGATCGGCAACCCATCGGTCGTATTGTCCGTCGCCGTCGAGATCCGTAGTGAGTTTGGCCGCTGCACTCATGAATTCGGAATACGTTTGTGGTGGACTTCCGATATGGGCATCCCTGAACAACTTCGTATTATATTGCATCATGATCGGGTTTCCCTTCCACGGCACTTGATAGATGTGACCGTCCGGGGACCGGAAGGATTCTATCAACTCCCTTGGCGTCCGATCTTCCATGAATGTCTCAAAATCCTCGAATTGATCAACTGCCACCAGAGCCCCTGCCTCCACGAATTGTCCGGTTACACCGGGCCAGATGTTGGAACAGACATCAGGCGTCGTTCCCCCGGCAATGGCCGCCAGGAGCACCTCCTCGCCCGACCGGCTCTCGGGCAGTGGCTGCATGATTAGCCGAACATCAGGGTGGGATTCGTTCCACCTCTTCACCACCTCCTCGGCCAGATCGATCTCCTGCTGGTTGGATGACGGCCAATAGACGAGCTCGACTTTGCCGTCCTTTTCCCCGGTCTTAGAACTGCAACCGAAAATAATGATGGCACACCCGGTAAGGGCCAGCAACACAAGGGAGAGTTTTTTAAACACGTTCACCTTCCTTTGTAGCAGACTAACATCTGTGCTCCGTCACCCCGTCTCTATTCCTTAAACTGTGGATTGTCCATTGCTTTGGAAAGAGGGCTGTTCGATTTTTAGTATCTGTCAGACCTTTGTAGCACCACAGGAGCCTCTGACTATCAGTTCTGTAGCGATGAGTGTTTTTTCATTGAATTTGTCTCCGGAGTCAATGAGTTCAACAATTTTTCGTACGGCCAAAGTACCCATCTCTTCCTTGGGCACCCTCATTGTAGTCAGTGGAGGATGAGTATGTGTGGCGACCTCAATATCATCGAAACCAACGACGGCCAAATCATCAGGGACTTTTAATTGGGCTTCCCTCGCCGCACGAATGCTACCCATGGCCATGGAGTCGTTCGTGGCAAAAAGAGCGGTCGGCGGAGTGGACAATTTTAGCAATTTCCTGGCGGCTCGATAGCCATCCTCTGCAGAAGAGTCGGGTAGGTCTTTTGCCACCAAGCTGCTGTTTTTAGGCAGCCCAAACTCTTCCAAGGCCTGTCCGTACCCCTTGAATCGGTCACTGATGCTGGGATGATCAATTGTACCTCCGATGAATCCAATGCGACGGTGACCCAGCCTGATGAGGTGAACGACAGCTTCATAAGCACCCTGAAGATTATCAATGAGCACTGAGGGAAACTTGCCTTCTTTGGGGAAATAATCGATCAACACTACAGGGATACCCGAGTTCTTTATATACAAAATCAGTGCATCGCTGACCTTTCCAGTTAATATTACCCCATCGACGTTCTTCTCCATGAGATAGCGTGGGATTGATTTTTTGGGGTTAAATTCTTCATGAACAGTCGTCAGCAAGACATAGTAATTATGCTTTCGTGCCTCAAACTCTGTGCCCAGAAATATTCTGGTGTAAAAAGGCTCGGCCTGATAGAAGTATTTATCAGCCAGAATAAATCCTATATTTCCAGTCTTTCGGGTGGCTAACACCCTGGCGGACCTGCGAGGATGGTAATTAAGTTCCCGGATTGCTTTCAACACTTTTTGACGTGTGGCTTGACTGATATGCTTTCCTTCATTAATAACCAAAGAGACGGTCGACTGAGCCACTCCAGCTTTGCGCGCTACATCTTTAATGGTCGGTGACATTGAGGATCCTTTTTGAAAATGACCACATTTCGAAAAACAATACCGCTCAGGTATGGGTGAGGAATCTCAGGAGGTCGGCTTTCGGGATGGTAGCCACGGCAATAACGCGATCTGCACCCCCATAATACACATAGTACGTGTTATCAACCTCAACGGCTCCGCAGCTGAAGACTACGTTCGGCACGTCTCCATGCATTTCCCAGGTTTCCTCCGGCTCCAGGATAGGTTCCTTTGGCCAAGCGATTATTTTGGATGGATCTTTGCTATCGAGTAGGGCTACTCCAAGGCGGTAACTTCGTTTCTCGTTATAACCATGATAGATAAACAGCCAGCCGTGCTCTGTTTTGAGGGGCGGTCCGGCTGCACCTATCCGTGTTGAGTCCCAGTTGCCTTTTCGAGGTCTCATGATAATTTGGTGATCGGTCCAATGTACTAAGTCGTCGGAATAAGCAATCCAGATATCGTCGGGAATACGATGAATCATGCAGTAGCGATCTCCGTTTTTTTCAGGGAAGAGTGCCGCATCCTTGTCATCTTGGTCAGGGAGAATAACACCATAGCGCTTCCAGGTGATGAAGTTTTCAGTCGAGGCCAGGCAAACCCTGGTTCCATTATCAGAATAGCCAGCATAAACTATATAGAAGGTGTCCTCGATTCGGGTAAGACGGGGGTCCTCCACACCTCGGACCTCATACTCATTCTCTGGAGAAAAGACGGGCTTGTCAAGACGAAGCCAATCGAAACCATTGGAACTGACGGCATAGCCCAGACGAGAAATATAATTGCTCCCCTGGGCACGATAAAGCATATGGAAGAGAGCATTGTGATGCACTATAGCAGCATTGAATACATTGAGGCTTTCCCAATCGTGACAGGGATTGGGCTTGAGAATAGGATTGCCTGAGTAACGTTTGATCTTCATATTCTCTCCTACACTACGAAAAATATCGAACCGCTTCGAATAATTAATGTAAATTATCCTCTAAACGAAGTCAAGTTTTTTTCTAAAAAATCTATTCTACTAAATCTTGACTGCGATATGTACAGGGTTCGCACCCCTATCTATATCTATTATGAAATGATATGAGATTAACAGAAATAGAATAAAAATCCCTGGAGGGGTATCAATCACAAGCCCGTTCCATCAAGTAATTTCTGTGATTCTTGGTTGAAATACTGAGCTTTGAAAAAAAATCAAAAGTGCTGATTTTCTTTGATAATTCACTTTGGGAGAGAGGATTGATTTAGTATCTTCCGACGCTTCCAAGGAGTGATCCGTCGAACACATTCGGGTAATTTTGGGTCAGCAAATTCATTTCAGGAGAGTGGATAAAAGTTTTAAAATCATTTAATAAGGCCCGCTCCCGCCTCTCTATCTCTCAGTAAAAAATAGACTTTTAAAAATCACCACTTAAACTTTAATAAAAAACGCCGGGTTTTTTGTCCGACGCCTACAAAGACTTTTTAGCAGAGTCTTAAAGTGTGGTTATTTTAAAGATAAATTTCACGTTCACATTATCATGAAAGCTGTATATTTGAACCTAAAATAGCAGAATTCGAGATGAGACTTTTATTCGACACTCACCATTGGTATCAGGTGCAACAGGGCTACATCGCACAGGGCTATTGATTAACATCAAAGCATTAACAGTTCATCAAAACTCAACTAAAAAATACTGCCTTGTTGTCAGTCGCATACTTTGTTATACATTTTCATTTAATCCCTTGCTTACTTTCTTTATTGAATCCAAAGCTATCTTTATACTAAGATATGCTCACTTTATCCCGTTACAATCTCTTTTTGAAAATTGGCATGAGAATCATTTTAGAATCCCGTCGGGAGCATCACAGTGAAAACTGACCCCTCTCTTGGCCGGCTTTCAACAGTAATTTTGCCATGATGTTCTTGAACAATCTGGTAGCAAATAGATAATCCAAGACTGGTTCTCACAACTGAACTTTTTGTCGTGAAACCAGGGTCAAAAATCGATTTGAGATCCTCCTGTTTCATACCCTTACCTGTATCGCGAATTGCCACTTTAACCATGTTGTCTTTCAGGGTTGTGGTGATTGTTATTCGCCCCTTATCTTCTATAGCCTGGCATGCATTCTTTAATATGTTTAAAAAAACCTGATTCAGTTTGCGTGGCTGGCAAACAAAAGGTGGTATCTCACCGTATTCGCGCACGACTTCGATACCCCTAAGCAGATCATGTCTGATTAATGCCAGAACGCTATCAAGACCTACATGAATATCCGCCAACGTCGTCTCGGCTTCATCCAATCTGGTAAAATTTTTCAAATTTACTATGATTTCATGTAATCGTTCAGTTCCTTGGTCAATTAATTGATCTGCTTTTAAAATAGTCTCCATCACATTTCTTAATTCGTCGTCTTTGACGGAAGTATCCGGAGCTATATTTTTCAGAGTTGTTTGCAGCCTCATAAGGGCTTTTGACTTGGTCTGTTTCATGCTGCGAATTGCACCTATAGGTGTGTTGAACTCATGGGTTAATCCCGCCACCAGTTGACCAAGTGAGGCCATTTTTTCCTGGACAATAACCTGTTTTTGCATCTGCTTCAGTGTATTGAGTGCATCTTCAAGTTCAGAGTTCTTCTGCGTCAATTCCTGAGTTCGATCTTCGACTTTACGTTCGAGGTTAATATTGAGCTCATGCACTTTATCTGATTGAAAATTTACGATTGCCACAAAATAGAACACGGCCATCATAGTCGTACCGAGATAACTGATGGATGACCACATCTGGCTTTCGACTGGGAAAATAAGTGCCCCAACATAACCAAACAGAAGCCACATGAACGTACCAACGGTAAGTAAGAGAATGAACCGCTTTTGCGGTTTATTTTCAGTCGTTCTGTAGCTCTTGAAAGCCATAACAAACAGGTAGATAAAGATTCCTGCAAAAAGAGGAAACATGAACGATCCAACAGGACCGAATTCCACGTCCCAGATATGTTCAGGAGTATCCGATATATCAATGATCAGCTCGGTGAACTGAGCAAGCAATGTGCACACAAGGATAAATAGAAGCGTTGAAATCTGAAAGTATCTGACTTTCATTCCCAGAACCTTGGCATCCATTCTTTTGTCATACCCGGTGAAGGCAAAGAAGAAAAATATGAGTCCTATTGGAACTACAAAACCTGCTGTAAAAGTTATTCTCATCCAAGTATTGATACTTTCTACATTTCCAAATTGGAACCACAGAAAGAAAGCAAACGCGTCTAATGCCAGAGCCAACGTAAAAAGAGAGAAAACTCGATTGATGCGCTCACGTCTGCGAAATAACCAGGTAATAACCGCAAGCAGGGCACAGAGAACGCCCGAAATCAGCATGGGGACGGAATAAATGTTCATAATAGAATGTCCAATCGTGTAAAATATTCATTAACGGAATCACTTTGAAGGGAAAGATGTGAACGTGAGAATCCAATACTCAGCACTCGTTGGACAAAATGGACGAACCCTAATATGAAAAATATCTCCAACGATTTGTGACGAGAGAAGTGGATGCAATCAAATGCTCCAAAACAATAGCAGAAATCACTTCAGCAATAACATCCTCTTAATGGACTGGAACTCACCGGTATCAAGCCTGTAGAAATAGACGCCACTGGTCACACCAGAAGCATTCCACTGGATCGAATGGAAGCCGGCTGTTTGATTTGAATGAATGAGTACTGCTACGACTTGTCCCATTATGTTGTATATTTCGATCCTCACGTTCGCTGCTTCAGGCAGAGCGTACTCAATTGTTGTCACAGGATTAAAGGGATTGGGATAGTTCTGAGAAAGATGAAACTCAGTCGGTATCTGGTGGTCCGATTTTTCTTCGTCCCCTTCAACACCCACACCCCACTGAATCTCCACGTGCGCATAGCCCTGAACCACACCCGTTGCATCCGTTGCGGTGACCACATATACACCCCCTACTTCGCCGGCCGTATACAGTCCCGTTTCGTCTATCGTCCCCCCTGTGGCACTCCAGACTGGCATAAAATCAAGATTCAGATGAAACTGATCCAATCCTGTTGCTTCAAACCGCACCGTATCTCCAGGAGAGAGGAGGACCGAGTCTGGCACCACGAAGATCTGCCTTAACACTGGTCCGTAAACAAGCACCGAAAACGAATCAGACTCAATAGTACCCGGATCTGTCTGCGAGACAGCAGTAACGATCACGTCGTCCATGGTACCTGTCTCTGTACCTCCGGGAACTGAAAGATAAATCGCTGCACCTCCTCCGAAACGTTCCTCAAGTGTCACCGTGAAGGTGGTTGGTTCCTGCACCCAGCCCAGATCATCTGTTGCGCTCACCTCCACCGTTTCCGTGGGATGCTGCCAGTTTCTTACAGCAATGAAGGCCGAATCTGTTTCACCTGAAGGGATATATACAGTATCAGCACCCGTGGAGAGGACCAGTGAGACCATTTCAGTGCGCCAACTGGCGAAATCCACACCCGCACTGACCTCATCCCCGGAACCGGGACCCTCACCGCCTGGGCCACTGGCGTCTCCCCACCAGTTGTTTCCAGCTGAAACTGTTATCTCAGGGGACATGTTTTTCAAACCATATCCCTCATTGCCATATATATTGTTATCGCTTATGTCCGCATTGGCAGAATTCTCAAAGTACAGAGCACTCCCGGCGTCGCCGGTTATTTGATTGCCACGGATAACAGCATAGGTATTGTCTAAATGGATACCGCTCATATCGCTTAAATTGTTCTCAAAGTTATTATTTTCTATTATTATTTTGTTCGTGGCATCCAGCTTGAGTACAAAGCTTTTTATTATCAATCCTTTTTGGTTATGATGAACATGATTCCCTAAAATATTTACGAATTCAATTCGAGAAGGCGTGAAATGCTGCCACTCTTGATGTATTTCCATACCAACATTGTTCTCAAAAATATTATTTGAAAGAATATATAATGCTCTACCAATGTTATAATTCAGATCCAATAAAATACCGATATCATTAAAAGCGATTAGATTGGGCAGATACCGGGTACTTAACGTGGAAGATGTTTCCCCGATCAAGAAACTGCCCCCACAAATCCTTATCCCAATCCCATTGTGGAGATCAATTCTATCTCCATTCGTTCCTATAAGGTTCCCGATAAGTTTAGAGCCATAAGATTGATTGAGCAGGACACCCTCAACCGTATTCCCTGAGATGATGTTCCTGTCGTTATCTTCATAACCACCAACCTGATTATTCGACGTTTCAGAAAAGACTATTCCGGTGCCATTCCCGACCGAAAAACCGCCATGCTTGTCCGTTCCGATTTTGTTTCCCAAAATCTTGTTGTTCTCAGCCTGCCTACCTCTGATTTCAATTCCAATGTCGTTCCCTGAAATAGTATTTCCTTCATTTTCGGATGATCCACCAATTACATTCATTTTTGATCTATTATGAATGAATATCCCCCATTCATTTTCTTTTGGATTGTCCCCATTTTTATTAGTACCGATCATATTGCCCAGTATCGTGTTATCGGACGATTCGTCTATATAAATCCCATAATCATTGAATGAAATAACATTCCTGTCTTCACTATTACTCCCACCAATGACATTGTTGTTTGATTGATGAATTGATATCCCGTGAAAGTTCCCAACGTCTTTTTCTGAAGTCAAATCAGTACCAATCATATTGTGTTTAATTCTATTATCCCCATCAAATCTCTTATTCGAAATTTTAATCCCGAAGTAGTTACCAGAAATCAAATTACCAATGAATCTATCCTCCATAAAACCGATAGTGTTATTGAAGGAATCATTGATCTCAATACCAACTGCACCTGGTGACATGAATATTGCTTCATCTCCTGTAATATTCGACCCGATCAGATTCCCGACAATGCTATTGAGATTGGCAGATTGTGTCAACAAGATCCCCGATTTCTTGTTCCCGGAGATCACATTATGGGCGATTCCTGTGAATCCGCCGATTACATTCTCATCCGCAAACTCAATTTTGATACCATGTTCTTCGTTTGCGAGCTGGTTCTCTCCATCGAAATCAACTCCGATCATATTGCCGCCAATAGTATTTCCCCTGGAACCGTTTCCAATGATGTAAATTCCGTTTTCCCCGTTTCCCGAGATCAAATTATTGCCCGGGAGTTCTCCGAGAGTATTATCCCAAGCATTGATGAGCAGAATACCGTTCTGTTCATTTCTCAGCGGGTTTGTCCCTTCTCTGTCCGTTCCGATCAGATTACCGTTTATATAGTTCTCCGAGGCAGGACCTTCGATTTCGATTCCGTTTTCGCCATTACCGGATATCAGGTTGCCACCAATCGAGCCAGGCGCAGCATTTATGCCGATTATATTTCCTGATGAATTCAATATCTTTATACCATTCTTTTCGTTCGGAAGTGCTTCTGTTCCACCAGTCACTGTACCTATATAAGCATTGAAGATCTGACTGAGTGTAGATGCCGTGCCCTCGATCAGAACACCATTTTCTTGATTTCCGGAAATAATGTTGCCCGGAAAAGCACCATTATTTACTGAACTGATTCTGTTTGAATGCGAGTTGAAAATATGGATGCCATTTTTTTCATTTGGAATAGGGTTATCTCCGTCAAAGTTCGTACCGATCCTGTTATCGTTGATCGAATTGCCCTGGGTATCATTTTCCGAATCGCCACTTATGAATATCCCATTTGCTCCATTACCGGAGATGAGATTTTGATGTATCCCGTTCAGTGAAGCTCCGTTGGTTATATGGACTCCATTATGCTTGTTTCTCATCTCTCCCAGACCGGCTTCGTCAGTTCCGATATAGTTATAGTGAACAGTATTGTTTATTGCTTCGGAACCGGATATGTATATGCCATCCTTTTCATGCAAGTTGATGACGTTATTCGGCCCCGTGGATTCATACCCGACACTGTTCTCAGGGGCGTTGATGATCTTCACTCCATATTCGTTTCCTTCCAGCAGATTCCCTTCGATCATATTCCCCGTTGCATCCTCGCCTTCAATCCTGATCCCTGAACCTTTGTTCAGGCTGACTTGATTTCCCAAGCCCTCGCCTGGTGAGAGTTCAAGGATCCCAATTCTATTTCTTGGGGCGGAGTTGATAAATATCCCATCGCCATCGTTCGCCTGAGCCCCTGTTTCTGGATCATAGATACCTATTCTGTTTCCTTTCAGAGAATTTGCCGATGACAGCACTCCCTTGATCTCGATGCCATGCCCCCTGTTTCCGGAGATGATGTTTCCACCGATCTCTCCTCCATCCGGCGCACCGCCCACTGAATTTCCCCCTGAATTTTCTATCAGTATTCCATTCAGTGCATTGGAAATATCAAGGGACACATCGAAATCGGTCCCGATGTAATTCTTAGAGATCATGTTTTCCCCGGTATTGTCGGTGCTCGAGCCTGAAATGTAAATCCCGTGTTCGAGATTCCCCGATATGACATTGTCGCTGACAGTATTTTTTGTGGCGCCCTTTTCAATTCGAAGACCATTGCCGCCATTGCCCGGATTTTCCACCATGTTCACTCGTGGACCGATTACATTATTCAATACTTTGTTGAATTTGGATCCGGTTCCGGTAATAACCAACCCATCCCCACCATTTCCGGATATGTAATTACCCTGCTCTCTTACAAGACCGCCTATGGTATTCCCGTTCCCGTCAGTGATCATGATTCCAATGTGATTGCCGGCCACATCGCCCGCCTCAGTATCGGTTCCGATATAGCAGCCGCTGACTGTATTATTCCAGCTGCCGTCGATATGGATCCCATTATCAAAATGCATGATAATCAGGTTTTGTATACTGCTTCCTGTTCCGTCAAATGTTATACTCAAACCGTCAGAATCGATAAGGTTATCGCCGTCGAGAAATATATCCGGCTTTTGTTGATCATTCAGAGAGCCGGTTACTGTCACAGGGTCAGTCATAGGCGGCAGTTCACCTGACAGTGCGATAAAATGGATCTCCTCTTCGATCGGTATATCAAAAGTTATCTTGTCTTTTCCCTCTTTCGCGTTGGCTTCCATGATAGCGGCTCGAAGGGTACATTTCGGTTTGCCTTCTATCTCAGGACCGTCGCATTCGCATATCCCGTCACCAGGATCGATATCCTCATCATCATCGGTCGAATTCACCACAAGACCACTGCTGGCCACTGCAAAAGCATTCCCCCCTTCGTTAAATGTCAAGCCAAAAGCGAGCTCTCCATTATCATTAAAAATGGTGGGGTGACCATCCGCTCCGGTTCTGGCTCCGTCATGAAAGTCCGAAAATAACCAGGTTGCTTCAACTGTCCGAATATCGCCAGGGGCAACTTCGATCTCTTCGTCCATGATTGTGACCAGTTCCAGTCCATCGAGATTTCCGACCCAGAGACCCCACAATTCGCTCTCTGCGTCTATTGCCCAATCGTGAAAAGCTACCTGTCCACCGGCATTGACCGCTATTCTGGAAAAAATTCCATCAAATACCATTTCGTCTTCCAAACCCGGCACTTGGTCTCCAACACGAATGATCTTCTTCAATCCTGTTTCATCCCCAGTCCATATGCCAGTCATCCCATCTGATGTAGCAGCCGACACTGATACCATTTCAGTATTGTGCAATACAAAATAATTGAAAGATGTGAATGTTGCTCCGTCAGCACCATCCGCAATATCTCCTATCGATACCACTTTTTGAAAATCTCCATTCTTCCTTATCGAAAAACCATTTTCGAACGTACCTTTATTCAGGATAGTGCCTGAAGCATTCAATCGCCAGGCACCGAAAGCAGAACTTGCCGGATCTGTGCCACTATCGATAATCTTCGAGGGTCCATCTGAAGGACTCCAAAAATAAGTGGCACCAATCTCGTCCCGCGTGTCTTGGTCAAATCCTTTCACCTGGAAAATCGTATTGCCCATCCCGTCAAGAGAATTTTCACTGTTGTACGATGCGTACGTACTATTCAAATAATCTCCAGCGATATCAGTCATCGGATCCCCTTCCCTGGAAAGGATACGAAACCCTTCCGGTCCAAACATCGCGATCACCTCTGAATTACCGGTGTGGACATCTTCCCCCTCTAAAATTCCCAGGAATACAACTCTTCCGGCATTGAAGCTATAGACCGTAAACTGGTTTAACGACACCCCCGCTGAAACAGGCATACCGTCATACACGCTCAACACCATGTCCCCATCATCTTCCATGAAGAATCCATGTGTGTAGGGTTCTTCTCCAGTCGGCGAATACTCAATGTCCACCCCAATTTGACCGGAAAGATCCATATAGACTTTCTTTATGCGCGATGCGATCTGCCCGGGAAGAAAAGGGATCTCGTTTCCTCCCCTGATTAAAAGGGTGACTTCTTCATTTTCCTCAATCCAGTAACCGGTCCCATCGTTTTCGAGATAGGCATAAAAAATCACTCTGCCGGTATTGCTGATAGCGACCGGCCAGGGCCGTAACGTCGAGGAAAAGAGGGCTCCATCCGTTCCGGGGGCTCCTTCGCCGGAGACAATAACAATGCGTTTTTCATAGAGTGCATAGGACTTGATACCGTTGAAGAGAATCGAGAGAAAAATAACGCTGGAAATGATGAAGAGTGTTTTCGCTCTGAAAGTTTTCATTGGTATGGTTCCTTTCAAAAAGATGATCATCAGTCTACCTGAGAAACAACATGCGTTTGGTGGCAATAAAGTCACAGGGATGAATGCGATAAAAGTAGACGCCACCTGCCACGTCGGACGTCTCCCACCGGACTGAGTGATAACCAGACAAACACGCCTCAATCACTGAGCTCGCACTCTCTGGTCCAGCGGATTGTGCACATTCGGTTCCAGCCGTTTGGCTTATCCATATCGAAGAACAATTAGTTCGATTTTATTTGTTTGATTATAACTTGCACGTCGAACTTTTTTCTGAAATTCAACATATGGACAGGTTTATCTTTAAGTTACTCAATTATCTGCCGGAAATCAAGGGAAAATCGAATGAGCAGTGATTGTCTTTCTATTCTAACAATAAGCGAAATTGCATTTTACAGTACATCTATGTAATGTAGAGATATTTTCCCCAACTCTTTGAAGAGGAGTGACCATTTACGGCTGCTTTGCATTATTTTTGACAGAAACAAAGACTGTCCCTGATGGAGTGAAAGTGACGGTTATCTTTGATATTATTCACTTTTGGGGAAGGGATTGATTTAATATCCTCCAATATTTTCAAGGAGTGATCCGTCGAACACACTCGGGTAAATTTTGGTTAAAATTCTTAGATCAGGAGAGCGGATAAAAGTTTTAAAATCATTTAATAAGGCCTGCTCTAGTCTCCCTATCTCTCAGTAATAGATAGACTTATAAAAATCTCCACTTTAAACAAGAATAAAAAACGTCGAACTTTTCAACCCGGGGGTCGCTGAAACTTTGTAGTAGCGACTAAAGGTGCTTGTTCTCAAAGAGAACCTTTACTTTCTTCCTTTCAACCAGAGTCAATGTTACTGTCAAAAGTAACAGAATTTGACTATAAATAATCCTTACCATTTGAGTCCTTAAATAAGTACTCTCCCCCTTATAATAGGTTTTACCTTGCTTTCAAATAAGAAACTGAATAGCTTAAAATAGACCTGTCCAGAACTGGATTCCTCCATAAAGGAGGCTTGGAGGCAAGTTATGATCGGTGAAACCATTTCCCACTATAAAATCCTTGAATCTTAAAAGATTCAAGACAATCAGAGGAGGCAAACGATGATGAAACAGGCTTCTTTTATTGGTGCCATTGTCACTTTAATATTAGTGTTGACACATGTGTCTTCAGCAGATGTGCCTCAGCTCATCAACTTCCAAGGCAAACTGCATGACAATGCTGGTAATCCGTTGACCGGTCAGTACGAGATCACCTTTCGCATCTACACTGTAGAATCAGGAGGTACGCATATATGGACAGAAACAATCAACGTGAGTTGTAATAATGGACTGTACAATGTTATTCTGGGATTGACAACCCCTATGAATCTCGATTTTGACGATGATTACTGGTTAAGCATCCAGATAACCGGAGATAATGAGCTCACACCCCGGTACCGGATTGTGAGTGTTCCCGTGGCATTTCGAGCAGCGGTGGCTGAGTCGGCATATCGTGTAAGTTGGAGCAATTTGACAGATGTACCTGCCGGATTTGCTGATGGGATCGACAACGAGAGTGGTGGGGCTGGTAATGGTTGGGTAGACACTGGGAGCATAGTAAGATTAGAGACTGGGACAGACAGAGTCGGTATCGGGATGGACTTACCGGAACACCGATTGGATGTAAAATCGTCTGGTAATATGGACGGAATGAGGGTTATCAGCAGTGATCACGATCAGTTGTTCAGAATAAGACAAAACTCTGACGGATCATGTGGTGTTTATATCTGTGATGAAGGTGGGAACGCCAATGTTTTTCTACATGGGTCTGGTACGAATTATTTTAACGCAGGTAACGTCGGGATCGGAAGGGTAAATCCTACGTATCCGCTACACATGGGCAGTGGTGCCCATTGCACTGCTGGCGGCGTCTGGACAAATGCTTCCAGTATCAAATACAAAGAGAATGTCGAAGACCTTCCAGTGAAGGACGCGCTTGAAACTCTTGCGAGTTTGAATCCGGTTACCTTCAACTACAAAATTGACAGCGACGAGAAACATGTCGGATTTATTGCAGAGAATGTTCCAGATCTCGTAGCCACACAACAAAGAGAAGGACTAAGCCCGATGGATATCGTGGCTGTTTTAACAAAAGTAGTTCAGGAACAACAGGAAACAATAGCAGCACTGCAAAAAGATATTGTTGAATTGAAAAAGCAATGAGATTTGTTTGGGGGACTGCATTTGAATGTATTCTGCCATTCTTGGTTGAAATAAACATTTTCTTTTCAAGTACGAAAATCATGTTTATCTTTGAAAACATGGACTTTTCGGAATAATTTTTTGACTCATCCTCAAAAAATGCATAATATAAAAGAAAACCAATACTTTCATCTCATCTTGGAAAGTTTTATGTTCGAACCAAAATTGACTGCATTCACGAACGATATTTGGCCGAAATTTCACACCGAGGCTAATCAGCGCGAAGCAAAACAAGTACAAAACATAGTATTACTACATAACTCCGTAGTATATCTACACGCTGCAAAATCACCTCGTAGTTTTGTGCCGGTTGATTCGATTCTTAAGCAATTTTGCTGATTTTGTCTTTCTCTCGGTGAACAAAAAGTATGGCGACTGCAGTCCCCACCAAAAAAGTAACATTTGTAAGGAAGGTAAGTACCAATCTCAGTTTCTTAATTCAGTTTTCCAAACTGCAAGCATAAAGCAATGCCTCCAAAGGAGCGTTCGCTATTTATGTTGGAAAATACGTAAAGACCGAGTCTAGAAACACCACTATGTTTTTTAAATAATTGTACTTCTACTGGAAAACCGATAGTTGAATCGATATCGATCCTCTTTCCTTTTCCGAACAAACCCGGCTGCCCTATATATCGAGACCCAGTTACTCTTGCGAATCCCGCCGCAACAGAAATATGAGTTTTTTTACCCATTGAAGCTATGCCTATGAGTACTCCAAGATCAAAAAACTCATCCCCACCACAAGCCAACCCAACACATTCAGAGTTTGCTGTGGTGCGCAAAGATACTAAAACTTGTGAAACTTGGACACTGAAACTTGCAACTCCTGCTAAAGATCCAAGCGAACTCAGACCTAATCCACCGTTCAGCCAAAAGACTGTCTTAGACGGATCTGATGGTGTCTGACCATAAGTAGTTTGAGAGTATGCTAAAGTTAAAAATGAGGCAATATACATCAGAAAATGATAAACAGGCATCTTATATCTTTCAAATTTCATCTTTTTCTCCAAGTGTCTGTTCTAAAACTCCA
>CP070758.1:976198-979687 GCA_020348925.1 Gemmatimonadota bacterium
AGTGATCTCCATCGTCGCACGGGCTCCCCGGAGCCAGGGTGTCATGGACGCACTGGACAAGCACAGAATCACAATAATCCTCAGTACAGGAATTCCCGTCGTCGCAATCCAATCCCTCGCATGAGGAAACGCACGATCCCGTCCCCAGAATGACGTTGATAATTCCCAGAACATCCAGGATGTTGGCCTGCCCATCACCATTACAGTCGGCGGCCCAGAACTCCTGGTCGCTGGGCGGTGGTGACGTCTCCAGGACAAAATTCACCGTCTGCAGAGCATCCAGGACATTGATCACCCCATCACCGTTGACATCACCCCTCTCCATCTGGGCAATGGCCGTCTGTGCTGACACGAACATACTCAGTCCAAGAAATAGGATTGAAAACCCTGCACGGAACACTCGCTTGACCATGACACCTCCTCGTCCACAAAGTGTATGACTCAAATCAAATCTCTTTACAAATAGATTGCACAATCCCTACACTATTCGATGAAATCAAGGTCCACACTCACCTAAACCCAGAATCACGTTTACGCAACCGAGTACATCCAGGATATAAATGGTCCCATCGCCGTTACAATCGGCACGAACAATAATATTTCTTCCCAATGGCTGGATATCCAAAATGTGATTAATCACAGCCATGACATCAATAATATTGATCGCCCCATCTGCATTTATGTCGCATTTCAACAGCCCACTCCCTTCGCACCGATCGTCCACCTCGTTGCCGTCGGCATCGCCCAGACATGGAACGTCGTCTCCCTGATACGCTCCGCCATACGTGTCGCACATCCTCTCGGTAACAGTCATGCATCGACCATCTGGCAGGCAACAGGCTCCTACGAGAGAGTTAGAGGTGGCGTCGGTATCCGGTCCCCAATCGTAGAGAAACCTGATCTCTTCCAACGAAGCCGTGTCGGCAAACGTATTGTAGGGGAACAGTAATAGTACGTATCGCACGCTGACGCCGGGATTATGAAACATAATGGGTACGGGCACAATTCCGGGGTCGTCCGGCGGTGCCATGCCCGCAAGTGTTGGAACAGGTGCCTCGTTATATCTGCCACCAGCACTGGCCCATCGGAGACTGTACCCATCGGGGATGAATTCGGAGTTCCAGCCCAGCACAATCCCTTTTACAGGCAGGGGATGATCCTCCACGAGATCGATCTCCACGAAAACACCATCGGGTTCATAACGATCGAGTGTGGACGGAAAAACCCAGCGGACGTCCACACCGTCGGGAATTCGGGGATGTGGATAGTCGGGCATTTCGACCCACTCAGACGAAGATGTTACCTTTGGACCCGGTCCGCCCAGGATTTTGGTGTAATTGACAAGCTGGGGGATGAGCTCGGCATAATTCAGATCCCATTCAGGGTCGGCGATGTCGTCAGGCCATGGATCAAATTCAGGCGCCTCGTATGACGATGCGAGATACTTGAGCCGGTCGGTATCGTAGATAGGATCCCCGTCGCTGTCCAGATCGATTCCGAATCCCCTGATTTTCCGCACGGTATCTCCCTCGCAGTAACTGACGAAACTCGTCCCAGCCGGTGTCGCCTGAAAAATATCTTCAACCGTGCGGGTATTCTTCACCGTCCCTTGAAATTCGGGCCCTGTGTTTCCCTCGAGAAAGGTGATCTTCACCCTGACTATGTTGAGGGGAAAATACTCCCGGTAGACGAACATGGAGTCGATCATGAGGCTGTGGTTGCAACCCAGCCACGCCCCGGAACTCGGCCCGGTCTGGATATACTGCTGGATGAAGACGTACGAACCCGGCACTGGAAAGTTTTCCCCGGGTCTGAAATCATCGTAATCGAGATAGTCGGGATCGGTATGATCGATCCATCGACCTCTCCCGTTTGGGAGTTGTTCCTCCGCCTCGTAGAAGGACCGGATGGCGCTGGTACTCGTTAACTGCCAATCGAGGTTCCAAGAGGAGTTGCGATATCCCGTGCTGTACGGGATGCCTTTTCTCTTATGCCAGTAGGATATCGTCTCCGAGCACCACGCCTCTCTTCCGAAGGGATCCCCGAAGGCATCGAGAAAACAGGCGATAAAACCGGCAAGGCCGATATCGCTGATCCCCAGTCTCATTTGATAATACGGTTTGCCACCGTCGTTCTCGCAGGATTCTGTGGTCCCCAGGGTCATATTGGCCACATCCTGGATCCATGTGCCGGAGGGATTCCAGCTCCCGCTGTCGTGGAAACAGACACAGCCCGGCCCGTCGTCATGACAACAAGTGAATACATGAAAGGAGCTATCATCTCCAGAGATGTCTCCGATACCTACCAGACCTACCATTGTTATTACGATGGTGATTAAAACGATTGTATTCATTTTTTGCCTCCTTTTGAAGATGTTCAATAGTAATCCTGATTTCCCTATCTTTCCTATCCTTTCTACACATCAAGGTTCGCACTCACCAATACCCAAAATCACGTTGACAATACCCAGAACATCCAGGATGTTGGCCTGCCCATCACCTTTGCAATCGGCCGCCCAGAACTCCTGGTCGCTGGGCGGTGGAGTCGTCTCCAGGACAAAATTCACCGTCTGCAGTGCATCCAGGACATTGATCACCCTATCACCGTTGACATCTCCCCTCTCCATCTGGGCAATGGTTATCCGAGCCGACACAAATAGACCCAGTCCAAGGAATAGGATTGAAAACCCTGCACGAAACACTCGCTTGACCATGATACCTCCTCGTCAAGAAAGTGTATGACGCAGAATGGTCGTCGCCTTTCTCTACTATGGGTTTTATCTTAGAAACTTCGTAGAAATTATGGTCCACACTCACTTAAACCCAGAATCACGTTGACGCAACCAACCACATCCAGGACATCGATACTCCCATCACCGTTACAATCAGCACTTAAAAGGGATTCTCCAGACAGAGGCTGGATACGTAAAATATGATTCACCACGGCCAGCACATCCAATACATCTATGGCCCCGTCACCATTTACGTCGCACATCAGTACTTCAGGTCCTTCGCACCGATCTTCCACCTCGTTGCCGTCGGCATCACCCAGACAGAGAACATCATCCCCCTGATACGTTCAACCATATGTGTCACACATCCTCTCGGTAACAGTCGTGCACTTTCCATCCGGCAGGCAACAGGCACCAACGAGAGGATTGTAGGTGGCGTCATCATCAGGGCCCCAGTCGTACAGGAATCGTATCTCCTCCAGTGATGCCCTCTGTGTAAATGTCCTTGGAGGAAAGGCGAATTTTACGTACCTAAGATTAATCCCGGGATCCTGAAAACTGATGGGGATGGGTACAATGCCAGGCTCATCCGGTGGAGGTATTCCCGCCCAGGTTGGAACCTCGGCACCATGATACCGGCCGCCGGCATCGGCCCACTCCACCGAGTACCAGTGCGGCAGATAGGTTGAATCCCAGCCAAGGACAAGCCCTTTGACGGGCAGAGGATGCTCGTCCATGAGATCGATCTGGATGACGAC
>CP070758.1:979787-1016471 GCA_020348925.1 Gemmatimonadota bacterium
GCTATCTTCGGAGTTCATTACGAGACCAATCATTCTTTAGATTTCGAACCAATTTGAAATGTTTCGCCAGAGAGGAAGAATCTATCGCGGCATTAGTTTGAGGAGTTCACCCTCGCAACCCAGATCCGAGAACGGTGGGGGTCAGGCCTTGACATTGGACAGTTTTCGGCATGCCATCATGGGACGGGTATCAGACAAGAGATCTCCCATCGTTCGAGATGATTTCTATGATTCGAGGGCGGAATCAGGACTCTTTGTTAAGAACAAAAAGCAAGTATTTTCTTTGATAATCTTTACTTTTATGAATCATTTTGGAATAAGCGATGAAATGCATCAAGGATTAATTTTATCTCTTTATCTGGATTTGAGTAAATAGTACTAAATGAGTTAACGAAGGTGCACCAGAGTCGACGACAGGTCGAGGAGGAGAATCCTATTTCCAAGAAAAAATACCTGATCTTGTAGAAAGGGATGTCAGAATCGAGAAGAGAAGCGACGGCCTGTACTCAGTTTCTGTTTTTGAGCCCATCATGGACGATTTCCTGGCCTGCTATCTGAAAAGAAACCATGAACTCGGGGACTTCAAAATCTTTGCTTCCAGAAAAGAGGCCGAAGCCTATGCCTCTCTCTTGAAAAAGCCGAGGGATCAGCCTTGACCTCGCCGGCATATATTCTGAAAGGGCTGAAGAGCCTGGACTGCAGGCAGAGGCTTATGGAAGGCATAGATAGCCTTGAGACTGAGATTGAACGGTAATGCAAAGAATATGGGACAGATGTATTGATGGGGTACAAAGCCAATATGAACAATGGAAGGGTGACAGTGAAAAAACTGCCGCTTCAGAATCAGAAACACTTTGAGATTGAATTTAGAAGAAAGTTGGAGAAAAAAGTTGATTATGACTTCCCTGAATGAATCTATTATTCTATCTAGATGCAATACATAAAAGATCTTCCACCGTTTGGTAATCTTTGCATCCTTCACATCCCTCTGGGACTTCAGGCAGAGCAAGACCTTTCTTACTCTTGATATTATTTGAGAAATCAGGGTCTACATTCACCTATACCTAAAATCACATTGACAATTCCTACAGCATCTAAAATATTGACTGTTTCATCTCCATTACAATCAGCAGCCCAATTCTCAAGTTCAGAGAGTGGATCTCCAGTCTCCAAAATAATATTGACAACTCGAACTACATCCAGAATGTTTATCTCCTCATCGGAATTGACATCTCCTCTGACAAGTGTAGTTTTCGATAGGACATAATCTCCGGCGATTACTGAAAAGTACACACATTTCCCTTCGATTGTCGACGATCCTAAGATAATGGGGATCTCATCTTTTTTGATAACCCATGTTCCGGGATCAAGATTGCAGACGAGAACCTTGACACTGTCTGAACCTGGAATGGTCAGTGATAACTGTTCGGTCAATTCAATCCCGCTTTTGCTGAAGCAAACCACGCGATCAAGAATTCTGGCACCGACCAATTGAACACTTTCAATGAGCCCCACTGCAGGATTATTCGTTGTCGTGACATCCATGACGGTCATGACATGTAAGAAGAGATCCTCGGCTCGACCTGCGCCAGGTGATACCTCCACACGCCACATACCATTCTCGTAATCATAATTACCCCCCTGAGGATCTGGCGGATAGTTCTGGTTCTCATATTCCACCCAGCAATCATATCCCGGGCCACCAATTTTTTGTAAAGTTGCATCCGACGGTAACAGACTTTTCACAACAAGTTTCCCTGAATACTTACCTGCACCATGAGAAGGACCATACCAGTAATGTGAAGCAGTCCGTTGAATAGTGATCGTATTTTCATCTATGGATGGTTCTTCGATGGAATGAATCTGCCACGTTTTTTTAAATGATGCATTCGAGGAAACAACTCTATCGAAAATAATCAAGGTTGCCGGATATGTGGAATCAAAGTGGTTCAGCATGACCATAGATCGTTTCACGTCAGATACTTTTGGTGTCGGCTGGTTGGAATAGGCAGGAGTGAGATCTCCCCCGATGTAGCTGTAATCCGGTGTATTGGGATCGGGTCCGAACTGGCGTCCAATAATGTAAGCTTTTCTGAAATTGTCCAGCAGATCATCGTAATCCTTGGGTTTGGTCTCGTATGTTCCCCACGGAGGTTGACAGATTTGTCCTCCATCATTGGCCGTGTATGCGCCTCCTGATCCATATGTCATATCTTCATTGGGATCAAGAATGAGCAGCACGTTGTGCGATTGGCTTTTCTCATGGTAATTGTTATCGTGGGCTGTTTTATCCTGATAGCACCCTGTGGAAAGTGCCAGGGCACCCTTGTAATAAATCTGGAAACCTCCGAAGTGTCCTGGATTTGTATGACCTTTGAAATCGCATCCGCCCATCTCCATAGTGACAACCGCATCATCGCTTTCTTCGTTGAGCCAATCCCAACCGGTGCGGGCAATCATCACAGCCATTGGATCTGGAAAGTATTTTGTCAACGGTAAATCTGTAAGCGGGGAACTGGCAAGACCGGACGGACGAAATACAAATTCGAAAACTTTCTCCATATCATGAGACCCATCGTTTGAAGCTGCATAGTACGCATACCAGGAATTGTCACCGAGACCCGTCAGATAAGGATTATCCCAATACATCGCCATTGTCCGAAAAATCGGCCCTTTCTTGCCGGCGTTTCCTTTCAAGTCATACCGGTCACCACGTTTAAACTGCCTTCCATCAGGACGTGTGTTATATATTGTACCGTATGGTACATATTGCATGTCGGATGTATACACGTCCCCCGCACCCAGTTTCCTGCAGAACCATGCATTGTAGCAATCGTTGATGAATCTACCGACATATGAGTCGCCTTGCCAGTACATGTGTATTTTATAGAGTTCGTTTCGAGCCGGTATAAATTTATCCCAGTGGAGTGCTATGGCAGCATCCCACATTGTCGGACTTTCATCATAGATGGCACAGCCCGCAATGAGTTGAGAAAGTTGCACATTCGACTCCGCAATATGACCGACGATGACACTGTATGGATTATAGTCTGCCGGATAGCCGGGTGCTTCGGTATCAGCCAGACGCTCGAACTCAGCAATGAAGTCGTTCTTTTGGGACGTACTCAGGAGATCATAACACCAGTCATAGACGCAGGCAGCACGGTTCATGATGTTGCTCGATTTATTTATCGAAACGCTTGTACTTGGTTTATTTATTATGGCCATTAATGCTTCACTCACCGCCCAGTTTCCTTTCGTCGAGTTTCCGTCCACTAAATACAACAACGCAGCGGACAGAAAATGTGTATTGGACAATGAGACAATATTGTTCCAGAGACCCTGAAACTCAGGATCGGATTTCTTACTTTGAAGCTCGACGACATCTGACGGTGTGATGAATACCCGGGGATGCTCGGATGGTACTGGGGGATATTCCGAAGCGACTACCTTACTATTGGGAAAGACTGTCAAGGCCAATATAATCGCAATTAAATAATGAAGAGTAGATATAGTAGACTTCATGTTTTTTACTTCTTCGTTGGTGTAGGTTTTATTCACCTCACATCTGAATAAAAATAGTGAAATTCTGTATCCCATCCATCTAGACTGTCGAATCTCTTTTGTGGACACTCATTAATAGGGAAAAGTATCTCAGTTTTATCCCCGTAGTTATAATAAACCAATCTTAAACGTTTTCTTCTTTCCTGCTGGTTAAGGAACAAGGAAAATTCTGCCATATTCAAGGGGCCTTCTTCACCCAGATATGCGCCAAGAATATTATAGGTTAAGTCTATCCATACCCACTGGTTCAACTGGTCATCGAATATTTCTGTGGTGGAATGCATACCTCCCATCCTGACGCTGAATTTATCGGATCTTAAATGAACCTTTTCCAGGTGAATTCTGCGAGCAGGAATTCCAAAAGAATTGCAGGCGTGAATAAAAATATGAGCAAGATTTGTACAAAAACCTTTGTCTTTTCCTGAAACCATTCGCTCGTACTGCTCAAAAGGCGGCACCTTCATTGAATCAGATGGTACACCAACATGATGCTTGAGATCATCCATTAAAGTTCTTGCCAACAATTTGGCCTTTTCGTAATTTGTATCAACACTCTTGATGAGTTCTCCCCATTTTTCTTCAGCGTATCGTTTTTCTTCGGTTTTCGGACTCTTATATATCCAGTTATCAATCCTACAAGAAGGAGTAAAGTTCAGGTACGGATATGTTTTGACAGTGATCCAATTCGGATACCCCATTGCTCCCTTTGATGCCCAATATTTATTTGCATTACAGAGAAGCGTAATTGTATAGGGCTGTGATAAAGATCCATCTTTGGTAACCATTTTGACAACGATATTGGCTTCTTGGGTAGAACTTACATCTGTTCTAAAATCAGCCACTATAATACCTTCGAGAGATTTTTGATAATCTGACCGGTTGGTTGAAATAAGGAAGTGAGAAAAGTCTCTCAAATGTGGATCCAAGGTCAATTGAATTGCAATTTCATCACTGGGAATTTCCTCAATTGATTTTATTGTCAACTCTTCCCGTCCCTGGTAATAATTCCCGTAAAGACTTTTCAATTCTGTTTTTATTTTTTTTCTTTCTACATTTTCTTCTTTTTTATCCAAATGAGAAATTATGGAATGTTGTGCGGCACAGAAAACCGCAAAGCAAATTCCAAAAATCAAAACTATTTGATAAAACATTCTATGAAACATAAAATTACATCCTTTCTAAAAATTTTATTTCTCGTTGTCTTACTACCGACAAAAGCGAATATGATAACTATTTATATTGTTTCAGTACTGACATTTCATGACTGGATGTTGAGAAATCAAATATTCACTATTCTATTTTTACTCCCTCAACCGCTTGAGAAACGTATATTTCAGGTTGTAGTCCCGTTTCTTTTGGATAAATATCAAAAATCTTTTGCTTGAAGATTGGCACCGACTCTTTCTCAACCAGGTTTACTGTGCATCCACCAAATCCCGCTCCAGTCAATCGTGCCCCTAGTACGCCGGAAACATTCCGGGCAATAGTTACGAGGGAATCCAGTTCTGAACAACTCACCTCATACAGATGATTAAGGCTTTCGTGCGATTCATTCATTAATTGTCCAAATTTATTCATGTCACCTACTTTCAGAGCATGCACTCCATTGAGAACTCTTTGGTTTTCGCTAACAACGTGTCCGCACCGAACTCCAATCGGATGTGGCAATTTTTCCCATTGTCTCATTAAATCTTTAATCCCAACATCCCTCAAGGTCTCTACATCAGGCATATATTTATTCAATATTTTGACGCCCTCTTGACATTCGGCGCGTCTTTGATGGTATGCAGAATTCGCCAAACCGCGAGGTTTGTTTGAATTGCAGATAACAATGTTACACCTGTCCAAATCGAGAGGTATATGTTCATATTGTAAGCTCTGACAGTCAAGGAAAAGCGCGTGGTTTTTCTTAGCTAATCCGGAAGTAAACTGATCCATTATACCGCATGGGACACCGACGAAATCGTTTTCTGCTTTTTGAGCTAAATCGACCAATTTGTCGACTTGAATTCCAAGATTAAATAATTGGTTAAAAGAAAAAGCAACAGACATCTCGAGTGCAGCAGAAGAGCTCAGACCGGATTCCAGGGGGACATCGCCACCTATCACAAGATTTGCTCCAAGCCCGGTTTCAAATCCTTCTTCAGTGAATGTTGCCAACACTCCCTTGACATAGTTTACCCATCTTCTCTCGGTATCAATGCTCAGTTCCTTTACTGAAAATTCAACTTTCTGTTCGTAATTCCAGGAATAGATACACATATTTCCATCCGTTCGAGGAGAAGATGCCACATAAATTCTCCGATCAATCGCCATGGGTAACACAAAGCCATCATTGTAATCCGTGTGTTCTCCGATAAGGTTTACACGTCCCGGAGCTGAAACGAATACACATGGTTGTCCTTCGAATATATCGCAAAAAGTGTTGCGAAGTATAGATTTCATGTCGGATCGGTTTTCTTTCACTTTAACTCCCATCTGATCTGATTGAGATTTCCCTCAACTCCTGTGCTCGTTCCTCGGGGAGGGTGTCATTGATAAAAGTTCCTGCTCCCATTTCGCAACCAGCCAGATACTTCAGCTTTTCCCGACTCCGATAGGGGGGATAAAATTCCACGTGGAAATGATAAAAACTGTAGTCCTTTCCGTCTGTGGGAGCCTGGTGCATAACCATCATGTAAGGAAAAGAAAAGCCAAATAAGTTATCGTACTTTTGGAGTACTATTTTCAAAATGTGAGCAAAATCTTCGATCATGTTTTCACTGAAATCCAACAAAGTCAATACATGGTTTTTCGACATAATGTGCACCTCGTAAGGATATCTGGCAAAAAAGGGTATGAAAGCGAAGAAGGATCGATTCTCCACAATTTTTCTCTTTCCCTCTCTCTTTTCTTCATTCAAGATATCACAGAATAAGCAGTTCGGTTTTCTTTTCACGTATCCTTTCGCTGATTTCAATTCTCTTTCAATGACTGGAGGGATATATGGAAAAGCGTAAATCTGTCCGTGTGGGTGAGGCATGGTTACACCGATGACGTCCCCTTTATTTTCGAAAATAAACACATATTTAATCTCTTCTCGTTCCCCCAATTTTTGAAATCGCATGCTCCACAATCCGATCAGCTCTACGATACGGGGAATCTCCATGTCAGCCAATGTCATCAGATGATCAGGATGATACAGGACTACATCACATACCCCGACCGATTTCTTCACCTTGTACAGGTTCGGGCGACGGTTCTCGGGCTTAGGCGATGACAATGAAAATGTGGGAAAATCATTGGGGTAGATGTACACGTTATAATCGTCCGGTACTTTTCCTGATCCCGGACAAAACGGACAATAATTCTCCGGCATTTGGGGTCGGTTTTGGCGGTGTGTCGCGATAGCCACCCACTCCTCGAGAATTGGATTCCAGCGAAGTTCAGACCTTGTTCTCTTCATAGTGCGATTTTTTTAGAAGAACCGAATATATAAGAACACGATCATTGCTATCAAGACAATACTCCAAGTCTTGAATCGGTAATACCACGGAACGGTTTTCAAAAAAGATTGATCCTTCTCAGCGAGAGACCTATCGATCATGGCCTTATCCGGAATTCCTTTTTCTCGAACTCTGAAAAACCAGATAATAAGGCAACAGAAAAGAAAGTCAATACCGGCGCGATTCAGAAAAGCGAGTTTTGGAATAATCCCGGCTGATTCTACAATAGTAAACAGAATTGCCCATATTGGTCCGGCCACAATAGTAATGAGACATCCTTTGGCATTTGCCCTCTTATAGAAAAAACCTGCCAGAAAAACAGCAACGACTGCCGGCCAGGCAATTGACCAGAATTTCTGAATGTACGTGAATATTGCGGTTAAATCTCTGAGAAAATATCCGAAGACGGTTGCAACGATCAAGACTGTAAACGTCGTCACTCGTCCCAAACGAATTAAATCACGGTTTTCCGCATCTCTTTTCAAGTGACGTTTGTAGATATCAAATGTAAAGATGGATGAACTGGAAGTTAAGAGTGAAGCAATAGTAGACATTACGGCTCCCATGAGACCGGCCATGACCAATCCGGAGATACCTGCCGGTAATAATCTCTTGACCAGTGTCGGAAAAGCAAGGTCGGCCTTCGAGAGAGCAAACTCCTGGCTCAACAGACCGGTCGCAGGATCATATAGTCTGAATGCAATAATTCCGGGGAGAACGACGAGAATGGGAACGATTAATTTCAAATATCCGGCGAAAACGACACCCATCTGTCCATGCCACACATTTCTTGCCGCCAGTGTTCTCTGGGTGATGAACTGATTACATCCCCAGTAAAAGATGTTTGCCAGCCACATCCCTCCGAAGAAAACACCAATCCAGGGCAATTCTGGGTGATTCCAAGATTGGACCATATGGAATTTTCCCGGTGAGCCAGCTACGATGGCCTTCAGACCCCCCAGGATAGTATTACTGTACTCCGGAGTTGCAGCCCCTACCTTCAGTAATCCTATTATTGTAACTGCAATCCCACCCAGCATCAAGACTGTAACTTGAATGATATCTGTATATGCAACAGATCTCAATCCGCCATAGATAGTATATCCGCCTGCAACAATACATAAAATGGCCAGACCGTAAACCAGCGGTAATCCAAAAATGGATTCCATCGCCAAAGAACCTGTGTAAAGTACTACTGCAAGCTCGATAAAGATGTAGCCCACAAGACTGATAACGGCAAATACCAATCTCACCTGTTGATTAAAACGTTTCTCCAGGAATTCGGGCATCGTCGTTATTTTCGTTTTCAGATAATAGGGTAAAAAGAATTTCCCATATATAATCAGAGCAATCGCAGCAATCCATTCATAGCTGGCGATGGCAAGGCCTATTGAGAAACCCTGTCCGGACATACCAACAAAGTGGTGTGTCGATATATTGGCTGCTATTAAGGAACCTCCGATAATCCACCACGGCAGGTTTCTACTGGCTAAGAAATAATCGTCCGATTCAGTTTTTTTTCGTGAGACCAAAATTCCTACTGCCGCCACACATATCAGATACAATGCGAATATGATCAAATCCAAATTCACATTTTCCATTCTTATCCCCTTTCAGTTTAATTCAAAGGACTTCATTATTCTTGCTGTCGATCTCCTTCGATTTGCACTATCGAATTGAAATATATCATTTCAACTTATATACTTAAAAATGATTAATCTCATAACAGTTGTCATAAAAGTATCCCACAGCATTTCTTGACTTTTATTCCACTTCCACAAGGGCAAGGGTCATTCCGGCCAACTTTCATCTTGCTTCGATTTCTTGATTTCATCGGTTTTTCTTGATTAAGAACATCCTCCTGCTGTCTTTTCCAAACTTCAGCAAGTTGCAGTAATTTTGCATGTGCATGTTCGAAAAATAGTTTATATGATCGACAAAAATAGTTGAGTGTGTTGTCATATGGATTTCGGTTGCGATCTTTCGTGCAGCCGCCTCTGCAAAACTCCACCCACTCACACTTCTTACATACTTTGGAAAGATCGGCTTTCATTCGACCAAATTCATATTGGCGTTTGGAATTTAACATCACTGTCAAATTCTTTTGCATCACGTTTCCAAGCTTCCAATCAGATTCAACAAAAAAATCACACGAATACACATCACCATTATGCTCCACAACGACATAAACACCACAGGCAGGCAACAGTGTGCAATCAGGGGGATTTAAATCTACATAACGATAGAAAAGTGAATCAAAGTACCGAATGAACGTTGTTGGAGTACCTTCCTCAAAATCAGCCATCCACAAATTAAACAGCACACTCAGAAAGTTGCCATACTTTTCAGCGGACACAGAATATGAAGCCGGTTGAGTTGAATCACTGGAATTCGGTTCAAGACAGGGAATGAATTGCATGTGAGTCACCCCCAAATCCTTGTGGAATTCATAGATCTCTTGGGGGTATTTGACCGAATAATCGTTCACAACCGTGAGCGTATTGATGGCCACACCGGCATCGAGCATACGCTTGGTACTTTCAACCACTCGAGACCATGAACCCCGCCCACCTCTCATTCGGCGATAGCGATCGTGGATGTGTTCAAGACCATCCAATGATAACCCAACCAGGAAGTTGTATGTATTGAGGAATTGAGTCCATTGGTTTGAAAACCGTTTCCGATCGTTTGATCACTTCCATACCGTTTCTGGAATTCAATCGCTTTTTCAAAGAACGTGAGACCCATCAGTGTTGGTTCTCCTCCTTGCCAACAGAAGGAAATATTTTCACCTGCCTGGATCATAGTTTGACGAATCGTCTCTTCCAAGATTATTTCGCTCATACGATGGATTTCCGTATTTGAGAAGAGCTCTTTCTTATCAAGATAGAAACAGTATGTGCAAGCCATGTTGCAATCCGGACCAGCCGGCTTTATTAATAAAGAGTCCAATTGTTTTCTGCTGTTGTCCATCTTATGCCATCCATCAATACAACGTTTGATTCGCTCGATAATTTTCTGTAATAAGCCAGGGGTCGTCGGTTTCCTCGCGCATTTTTTTCAACTTGGACCTCATTTCCTCGAGGACCTTCTCATACGCAGGATCATCGACAACATTTATCGCCTCGTCGGGGTCTCTTTCAAGATCGTACAGCTCCTCCGCTGGCCGAAGTAAATAATCACTCACTTTTCGCTTTCCCATCAACTTTGATTTTCGTTTGAGTATCCCCTGCCAAGTTTTACTGACGAACAAATCCGTGGCAAAGGGATATTCCAATTCGGGAAAAAGATTGCGTATGTATTTGTAGCGACGCGTTCGGACTGCCCGCATAGGATAGTACATCGTAATTTCGTGGAAAGTATGAGAGTGATATACTTCATCCCATCCTGGAGGATCTTTTTGGTTGAGAACAGGAAGAAATGATCTGCCGGGCAATGTGTACTCAGGTCCCTGAGTTCCGGCCCAATCAAGAAGAGTCGGTACCAGGTCGATAAAACTGACCATTGCATTGGTAACCTTTCCACCGCTTTCTATCTGGGGGGAACAAACAAGCATTGGGAGATGCACGCCTGAGTCATATATCGTCGTCTTTGCACCAGGGAACGGAATACCGTTATCACTGATATAAATGATCAGTGTCTCCTCATACCGTCCGGATTTCCTCAAATTTTCCATTACCATTCCGATGCCGGTATCCAGCCTTGTAATGGACTGATACTGATCAGCCAATTCTTCGCGCACCTCTGGAGTATCCGGCAAGAAAGAAGGGACGTGTACATCATCAGGTTTGTACTTTACAGGGTCGACACCCGGATATTTTTGATGATTCCCGAATCCCGAAAAATTCTCTACTCCCTTCATCTGGGTCATTCCCTGCGCCGATCGGTGTGGATCTGAATATCCGACAAGAAGAAAAAACGGTCGTCTCTTATCCTGGTTGAAGAATTCTCCCGCCTTATCGGCCATGGTCTTTACGTCGCGATTTCCCATGATATCACGACCGGAGATCACAAAATCGAACGGTATCTGCTCCTTGGGAGCTACATGGAGCTTTCCGACCAGACCGGTCTGGTATCCGTTGTCTTTTAACAAGGACGGCAGCGATTGCACCCAAGAGTGGTAGCTAAAATGATGCCAGTTATGTTGATGGCCAAACTGGCCGTTCTGATGAGTGTAGAGTCCGGATAGAATGGACCCTCTGCTGGCGCTGCACGAGGCCGCGACGGAAAAAGCATTGGTAAACTTGACTCCCTGTTTCGCCATACGGTCTAAATTGGGTGTGTGAATCTTTGCGTTGCCATAACATCCGAGTTGATCAATCCCATGATCATCAGAAATGAGTAGGAGTATATTGCGCTGCGATGGCGCATCTTTCCCCTTGGAGATTTTCTGAGATTGAGACGATTGTGCTTTTGGAAGTACGCTCAACATGAAGGCAGCTCCGCTCGCTTTGGCGCACTTCCCCAGAAATTTGCGTCGATTTATTTTGCCTTGTCTACTCATCTGGAACTCTCCCTATTTAAGGAAACTTCGCTCAATCGTCGTTTGCATTAATACGAAGAACATTTATTCAGCAAATGTAATCATTGACCGCTGCCGATTTGCAAAATCCATCATTGCATTCCAGTAGTCAATATTCAATTCATGCCCCGTATCGCGTTGATATTGGAGCAATCGGCCTATCTCGACGGTGCCTATCGTATCCCTGATAAAACCCTCACCAATAATACCTTTTTCACCAAGGAGTTCATAGACAGGAGTAGCTGCCTTTAGTGCCTCAAGGGCAAGGGAGGGGGAGGCCCAAGTATCCCTGAGGCCTGCATTGTCCATAAGAGGACGTGGAGCGACGAGAGCCACCAGCAAGTGCCGGTCAATCGGTAAACGATTCACATTCTTCCCAAATCTGGCGAAGTTATCGTTAAACCAATGCGGAAACTTCTCGTTAATACGAGCAACGGACTCGCTTGGATTCATTCGACTTAAAGCCATCCCGCCGGTACCCGATTGATGTGGGATAACCAGATCGATGCGCTCATCCATGGCGGCGGCAAAAAGAGCTGCTTTTCCTCGTCGAGATAGGCCGGTCACACAGATACGATTGCTGTCGATATCCGTGTCAGTTTCAATATAATCGATCACCCGGTGTATGCCCCAGGCCCATGCTGCAATTGTGCCCCACCTTGTATCTTCACCGCCAGGGGCATCTGGATACGATGCGTGTATGCCATCAGTCCAATCTTCCCTATCAGGATCCATGTCTGAAGCCGCAAACGTTGCCAGAGCATAACCGCGATCAAGAGTATTTTCTATAGCCCACATTTCGGCTCTGCTCCCGCGTTCGTAATAATCTCGCTTACAATGACGATGCAACCACGGCTGTTCAATAATGCTCACGCCTTTGTAGTCAAGTAAAGTGTGATTACCACAACCGTTGACGGCGATAAAGACAGGGACTGGACGCGAGATATCATTTGGAACAAACAAAGCAATATTAATCGTGTGTTTTTTATCCTCAGGCAGGAATAGAGCGAGTGAAATTTCCTTATATGTCGCCTTTCCATTGAATAATCGGTCATCCTTTTTTATGATAGTGGCCGTTACTGATGGTTTTGGCGGTAAATATCCGTACATATAATGTTGAAAAAGTCGCTTCAACTCAGGTCTGCGCTTCATATACCAATCATCCTTGGTTCTGATTGGAGTTCCATCCATCATTCGGAGAGGATCAGGCAGATCAGCTTGTTCGGGCAATTCGTCAACTGAGGGTAGCTTCGTCTCCCATTTTGATCCAACCAAAATAAGTAAACCGAAAAATGTAATTATCAAATATCTCCATTGTAATACACGATAAAAAGGCACGATCACCTCCAAGAGTGAATCTCCATGACGATCTCAATCGTCTGCGATCGGCGTCAAATGGACGACATACCCTCCTCCAGGGGCCATTGCGGCGCTCAAGGAATCAACGCCGCGCACTTTGATAGTCTTCTGTGTAATGCTTGAAGGTATTTCTTTTGCCTCGGTTCCGTCGGCGTATATGAGAGCACTGTATTCTCTGTCGTCCAAGAACTTCAACGGCAGTTTTAATGACCGGGGCTCCCAATCCGTCATCGCACCAATGAACCATTCATCGCCATGTTTTCGGGCAACGGCAATATAATCACCGATCTTTCCGGCTAAGACCCTCGTCGCATCCCAACTGGCGGGAACAACCTTTAATAACTCAGCACCCGGTTGTCCGCGATATGCGCCAGGATAATCACTGCACATCTGAAGGGGACTTTCATAGACCACAAACATGGACAGATGGTGGCAGCGTGTTCCCATAGCCATCGGACTCTCATATTGCGCCCTAAATTGTGTCTCTGTCACATTATGAAAAGCACCTGGCGTATAGTCCATCGGTCCGGCCAGCATTCGTGTGAAAGGAATTGTGACATTATGTTCTGGTGTAACGCGTGTACTCCACTTGGTGTGCTCTAAGCCCAGAACGCCTTCGCGAGTGAGACAATTCGGATACGTCCGTCTCATACCGGTCGGTTTATACGAACCATGAAAATCAACCAGGAGGTGATGTTCCGCTGCTTTCTTTACGACCTGATGATAAAAATCGACCATCTCTTGATCGTCACGATTCATATAATCTACTTTTACGCCCTTGACTCCCCATTTTTCATAGAGTGGAAAAGCCCTGTCCATCTGATCCCGGGTATTCTGCCAATTCAGCCACAATATGACATCAACATTTCGCTCTTTGGCATAACCTAGAATATGCGGCATATCTATTTCAGGGATAGTCGTCGTGATATCCTGCGCAGGATCTTTGTGGGCTCCGTACCATTTCGCATCGATCAGGAGGTATTCCAGTTTGAACTCTGCAGCAAAATCGATATAATGCTTCATTGTTGATGTGTTCATGCCGCCTTCAAAATCAACATCCGTAACAGTCCGCGCCGACCACCACGGCCAGGCAACTTTCCCCGGTTTGATCCAGGAAGGATCAGAGATGGCACATGGTTCGTTGAGATTGATGATAATATTGGACTCAATAAGATCTCCAGGTTTTTCGCCTATCATGATTACACGCCATGGAGATCTATGAGGTGGTGAACCCTTAACACAGACCCCATCTTCGTTTGGCAAAGGGGACAAGCTTGAACGCAGAGCATATTCTTCACCATCTATTGCTTCTAAATACATGCCCGCATAATCTCTCAAGTTCGCTTCAGTTATAGCTAAAAAGGGTCCATCGTCAATTTCAACCGTCAAGGGTAATCCAACAAGTGTGTCGGGCTCGATAGCACCAATTGTTTTTTGCCCAAAAACGTCCTCATAATTCGTGGTGAATCCTTTCAGCTCCAATGCCCAACATATATAATTCTCCAAAAATCGAAATTCGCTGTGTTCGGCCAGTATTTCAAAATCTCGAAGTGTGCTTTGTTCGGGAAAAGAATAATGAAAAGCAACGCCATCATTATACACTCTGAAAATGACATCGAGTTTTCGTCTCTGCCCGGATTTTTCCTGCAAGGAAATGACTGCTTCATTATAATGGTTGCGCACATGTTTCGATTTGCCGACTACTAAATCATACGTTTCATCGTGTGTTTCTCTTCTCACATTCGTAATCTCGAGGCTTTTCGAGAAGTCTCCTCCTCTCAAGCGAAGTGAAAGGTGAGATTCAGAAAGAAGGACTTTGTTGTTAAAGATTATCGAGTAGATGAGTTCATTTATGTCACTCATAGAGACAACAACTTGAATTTTTTCACTCGGCGAAGAAACAGCAAGCGGAGTATCGAAATTTTTAGTAGCGAAACATGAGAACGAAGATAACAGAATAAGTGCTATGACAAGAAGTATAATTGTATGGTTTTTAAAGTACCTGTTTTTAGAAGGAAATACTTTGCTTCGATCAGGTTTCCACCCTAAAGCTGACCTCCAATAGTGAATAAACGAAATGTTTACCGAATTCTTTCTCTCACTCTTTTCAATCTGTGGCAGCAGCCTATTTGCTTTCATCAGGTGGATCCTCCTCTATGAGATATGTGACATCGATTCGGTCCTCAACGATTTTGTGCCCTTTTTTAGCGACAGCTTTGAGTCGGTTCTCACCAGCATTGAGAAATACATCCCAGAAAAAAACGTAATGCTTTTCTTTTTGACCGAGAGCTTCTCCATTCAAAAACAGTTCGACAGAATCACAATTGCTGTAGACTCTTATCTTTCTGGATTTTCCCCTGGGACCTTGATAGAATCGCTGAGTATGAGAGACAATATATACCATCGGCTCTTCCGTCCACTGGCTTTGATAGAAGTAGTAGACATCCTTCGGCCGGCGGACCATGTCGCACAGCCCCTTTTGATTAATCCTGGGAACGTTGCCACGCTTCACAAAGGAACCGAAATCAAAGGCGTTCCAGACGGCACCCCCGGCAATCCAGGAGCGTTCATTTATTACTCGTAAATAGTGTTCGTGAAAATCGATTTGATATTCCTCGCTGAAATCAAAAGCAATAGGGTTTTCCACATGATGGCCTCGCTTGCTTCCGACCCCGTATTCGCTGATAATAATTTTCCAGTGAGGATGAGCTTGGTGCTCCTCATCCATCACTCTTTCAAAATCTTCAAAACTCCCCTCGTACCAGCCGTAGTATCTGTTACGTCCAATAACATCGGTTATGTCAGCTAAGGCTGGATCTTTCAAGTGATTGTGAGCTTGTACCGTCAGTCTGGAGGGATCTTCCTGGTGAGCGATATCATTCAATTCTCGCAGCAGTTGAATTATCTTGGGGACCTGTTCACGATTGGCGAATCTCATTGCCGATTCGTTGGTGATGCCCCATAGGATTACCGATGGATGATTTCGATCCCTTCTGACCATCTCCCGCATCATTGCTTTTGTATTTTCAAAGAATTCTTCACCTCCGATAGAATTTACCAAGGGTATCTCTTCCCATACGAAGAGACCCATTTTATCACATGCATCCAGTACGGAAGGATCATGAGGATAGTGAGCGAGACGGATAAAATTTGCTCCCATCTTTTTTATAATCTCAATATCCCGAACCTGCAGAGAATCAGGCACAGCATTCCCCAAACCCAAATAATCCTGGTGTTTGTTTACGCCTCGTAATTTCAAAGGTCTGTCATTCAGGAAGAAACCATTATCCGGATCGAATGAGTACCACCGAAAGCCGAATGGAGTTTCTATTTCATCAACAGGTGTTTTATCGACAGAGAGAGTGGAAAAAACAGAATATAGATATGGATGTTCAGGACTCCACAGAGAGGGATATTGGATAGTGGATGAGACCTGGTCGATTTGTAAGGATGAACCCGCTTCGATTTTCCTTCTATCGATTGCTGTAGCACAAATCTCCCCCTCAGTGTTGACGATATTGGTCAGGAGTACGACATCGGCTTCCTCTTCCGAGTCATTTCTTACAGTGGTCGCAACCCACACTTTCGCGGCAGCTTCACTTACTTCAGGAGAGGTGATGTACACATCTTGAATATACGGGTTATTCATCACGTGTAATCTGACATCCCGGTACAGCCCGCCGTACATGATGAAATCCGCTGTGTGCGGTGGTGTATTGTAGTCGTAGGAGTTGTCCACCTTTACTACGACCAAATTCTTTGTCTCACCGAAATTCACCTGGTCCGAGATGTCAAAGGAGAATTCAGTGTAACCTCCGATATGCTTCCCTAGCCTACGCCCATTTATCCATACCTCGGCAATTTGATTCGCCGCCTCAAACTGGATGATGATTTTTTTCCCTTTTGTTGAAGGATCGAGTGAAAAATATTTTCGATACCATCCTGGTCCCCTGTAATAGGCGTGATACTCTTCATAACCATCGTTGATATTTCGTGTGTCATAGACGTCTGCTGCGTTCCAGCAATGGGGAAGTGACACGTCCTCCCAATTATCATCATTATAATGTTCTTGAAAAGCATCATGAATGTCCTGTTTTAGAAATTTCCAACCCTGATTCAGGTCTAATGTACGCCGAGTCACCTGTTTGCTGGGGAAAAAGAGAGGCTTGAACTCCTCGGACATTTTCATCACACTGATAAAGTGTCCTTCACCCGCTTGTAAATGGTAGGTGATTTTTTTCTCCTCGCCCCACAGCTCCTTATCGATGACCAGCTCGGCATCAATCTCTTCTTCAGAGGCAATAAAAATGGCAAGTTCCTTTTCTATAATCTTTTCAGAGTAAAATGCTATGAGAAATACATTGGACTGAATCATAGCACTGACATTGCGTTGAAATTTCTGGCGACGATGTGAAGTAAAGATGGATTCATTTGTATACAGCCATCCATCAAAAAAGAAAAAATGAAGTGGCCTCCCTTTATAATGAAGATTTTTAGCCGCCAGCCAAGTCCATCCCTCCCTCAAGGAAGGATTGATTGTCAATCCATCATCCGAAGTTATTACTCCGAAAACTTTAAAAGGATCAACTTCACCGTTTTTTAGTTGAATATTCAGATCTCTGTCAGGCGTGAAGTAAAGGATCTTTTCCGATGAATTTCCATCTTTAACGATGTTTGTATTAACTGCATTACCAAACGATATTATTAATAGAAGCATCAGCAGCACAGAAACAGGTATTCCCCAGGATCTATCATCCCTTTTCATCTTACTCTCCTTGTGTATCGAGTATAGACTCATGCCCCTCTCTTTCCACTGAGGTAGACTCAGACCTGAAGGTTTCCGAAGTACACCCGCCAATTCCCAAAACCACATTTACAATCCCCAGAGCATCGAGCATATCAATCTGCTCATCTCCATTGCAGTCGGCTCGCTGAAGAGCATTCTCATCCAATACTTGAATACTCAAAATATGGTTCACTATGGCCAGAACGTCCAGTATATCAATACTTTCATCACCGTCCACATCGCCTATGATGATACTTCCCGTTTTTCGATTCGGAGTATAAAACTCCTCGTCATATACCGTACCCTCTCTCAAATAATGTCTCAGGCGCAGGCTGTCCGCCCCCACTGTTAATTCAGTATATCCATAATGGTTACTGTTTTTACCGTAAGCCGCGACGAAGTAGCCGTTGCCGTCATGGTTCGGTTCGGGTATATCAATGGGTGCACCACCATTTCCTGTTACAACCTGGACTGTACCGTTTTCAGGATCGAGGGGGGGATTTTTCTCACCATTCAATTGGAGTTTCTTTGACCTCACATAATAATGAGCGTGCCCGGTAAAAATGATATCACATCCGTTTTGGTACAGAGGGATCCCCCAGGTATCGTGTATGTCGTCCTGATAACTTTTTTCTCCGAAATCGAAGATAGGGTGATGCCAGAAGGCGAAGAGCCACGTTTTCGGATTATTCTCAATAGCATCCAGGAGCATGGTATATTGCGTGCCGGTTTTCGAGGACTTATCCGAATCCAGAATGACAAACCGGGCATTCTCGTAATCAAAAAAGAAGAATTTCCCCTCGTTCCCGTACTGTTCCACCTGGCCTGAGAGATACAAATTCCAGTTTGTTAATCCGCTAATTGTCTCTGTATTGTCATGATTTCCAGGAGCTGCCATGTATTGCGGCGGGATGAAGTCCTGGTCAAAACCACCCAAAACACTTTTCGTTTCCTGGTAAAAACCTTCCCATTCACTCCGGTTATCTCCATGATCGACAACATCCCCAACGTTGATGATAAATACATAATCCGGAGTATTCACCACCATCGATTGCATGATCTGTTTATGCTGGGTGCGGGGTGGATTATTTCTGGTATCACCGTAAGCAATCCACTTCCATGAGTCCGCATTTATAGATAGAGGCATAAGAATAAAAAGTAAGAGCAATGAAGCTCCAAAATACATACAGCCAGGAAGATACTGTCCATTTCTCAAATTCATGATCTCTCTTTTACTGATGACCCTTCAATTTTCCTCTATTCGGGAAAAACTGATTGTGCCGTCTTTTCTTTCCACCTCAATCCTTTGCCCGTCAAGAAACACTTCAGGTGTGTTCTGTACCATAAGTTGGAAACTGACGATGCATTCCCCTTCGACATCTACACGATTGTTCTGAACAGATATATCAACATTCGACCCAAGTAGAGATGCAATCTTTCTGCCTCGGTATTTGAGACATGATCCTTCGACCATTTGGTATTCAGTAATATCCCTGTTTCCATCAAAACGTACAAAGGCCATCCTGGCATCTGTTTCGAAATCTTCAACTCCACACCGGTGTCCCGAGATCTCCTGTTCGAAGAAAAGGTCAGTCCTATCAATGGATGAGATACGTACAGCCGTCCCACAAGATGAACCCCTTTTTTCTGATTCAGATTGAACGGGGAGACGCTCTACATTGAACATCGGTGCTTCAATTCTGAATGGATAGAGAACCGTCGCCCAAGTGATGGGCGGCTCTCCACGGGTTGAGCATCGTATCACTGGGGCACTTACTCTGTGCCGATAGTTGTAGGAAAGCCAGCCTTCCTCGAAACTCATATTCACATCAGGCAATAATGAATAGAGGTGGAAGTTGGGTGCAGCAATATATTTACCTTCAGGCTCCATTGAAACATCCCCCAAGATCTTGTCACTCAGATGCCAGTACTGATCATAACGATGTTTCCCACGACCCAACAATCTGTCCACCACAATCCAGTAGTCCGGTTTGGCAAAAAACACAGATCTTCGATGAGTTACCTGCGGATGGCTGTTTTGAACACCGACAACGTAATCGAATTTCGATAATGAATGCCATTGGGCTTCAGGTGGTGTATATCGCCGCGGTTGATTCTGTTCATCTATGACTATTGTATTATGAGCTGCAGTACTCTTAAAATAATCTCTTTCCTTGCCTTCATTATAGGTAAATCTTCCCGGATCTTTCAACAAATCCTGACCGTATGCGGTCACAACAAGGTTCAACATATCGTAATGTGCATGCCACGGTTCATTTGAGCCGCAATCAAACAACAGATAAAGCTCTTCATTATAAGGAATTCCATTATTGCCCCAACCGCTTCGCATGACATAATAACCTCCATCCGGGAAAGCGGCAGAACATTCAACGGGTGGATTCCCTTCCCTTCCATCGGTGGCCACGTAAATCATATCCGGCCAATTCCAAAACTTTCCCCATTTGTACAGAACAGTTCGTTCATCCCGCTCATCCGTGTCACCGATTTGAGGGACGACACCGGTTGGTTTATACAGATTCATGAGAGCCTTGGCCGGTTGTAGGAATGAATCTTCAATTGGCGAAAGAGGTATCTGCGAATATAATGACGATTCGATTCCATTTTTTTTTGCCAACCTCACAAAATCAAACCAGACTTCCAACTCATGAGCGTGATAAGGCGGACTGACCTCCACATGCATACCATCTTCATGGTAGCTGTGCTCAAGCTGAAAGCGCATACGAAACCATATTTCCTTGTTCCACAATTCATATTGCCGAAACTCTGGGAATAATATAACGGCCAGCGATAGGCCGGCGTTTTCAAATGTTCCCCAATTCGAATAGCGCCGCCAATTCTCTGGTTGATATGAAAATTCCGCCTGTTCTGCAATGGACTGGAGTATCATTGCATGGAACTCAGGACTTACCGAAGGTGATTTGAGATCTTGTACAAACATCCAATAGGAAATGATCCAATTTTGGAGACGACGCCCAGTGTCTATGGTTCTTGGATATCCCGGATTCCCCAATTGAATCCAGCTCTTGATTTGTTCCATCCAGGCATAGACATATTTTTCATCTTTCGTCTGCTGATACACTCCCACATAATTTGAAAACCAATTCATCCGGTTTAGCGAAAATTGCCACTCCTTATCTTCATGAATCAATGTCCAATCGATTTTATCGCCAAAATCATGGGTCGATGATTTTATACGAAAGATATTTTTGACATTTCGATCGGCTTTCTCTCTGTCATATTCAAATTCAAAACCATCCAATTTTCTATTCGTACGGTACTGAAAATATTTCAGTAATTCACTTCTTGCCTCAGGCAGATTATCTTTCTGATAGGCAGTTTTTACCTTCTCCATTCCCGGAAAATCAAGATTAAGATGCTGGAACACCTCATCAGAAGAAGTCTGGGCAGAAAGGGACAGCAAAGGCACCCATAGCAAACAAGCCACTTGTATGATTATTCTTGAAAGCATCTTAGATCCCGATGCAGTTTTCTTTCATTCTCTCTCAAAAATCAGTGCGGCCAGTGCTTCCATTAAGTAATAATCTCCCCAAATGGTTTCGCTGTCCGCATTTTTATAAATCTGATAACACCCATTTCTGAGTATACCGACCAGACTTTCTGGCTCGATAAAGGGAGTTAAATGACCTTTGATTAGATTGGCTACCATTTGTTTTCCAAATTCATAATATATGATCCTGGCGTTTGGATCGGTGACAGTCTTCGAGAGTTGAAGGAAGGCTGATGCTGCGATAGCACCCGCCGATGTATCCTTGTATTTTCCAGGATCGTCATAATCGTACCATGGAACGCCGTCATCAGGAAGATGAACAATAATATATTCGCCGAGAGCTTTCGCTGCATCGAGAAAAACGTCGTTCCCAGTTGCTTCATAGGCTTTTAAAAATCCATAGAAACCCCACGATTGTCCCCGTGACCAGCAACTCGAATCGGAATAACCTTGATGAGTGTGCTTTTTAATAATTTTACCTGTGGATGAATCATAATGCACAGATTGCCATGTGGAACCATCTTCCCGAATGAAATCGGTAAGAGTTGTCTGGGCATGTAATAGTGCTATTTCGGGACATGAATTTTTCAAAGGATCATTTTCGTTCGCATTGAAGTGAGTCCACCAGAGGAGCTGCAGATTCATCATGGTGTCAATGATAACATTTTCTTTATCCTTGAGATTCTGAGGAATTATTCCGCCTGAAGATTGAAACATCTCAACAAGTTGACGGGCGGCCTGTAAGGCGCTGTTGAGATAGCTCGGATTTTTCGTCAGTTTGTAGGCGTAAACGGAAGAGTAGAAATAGACAAATCCGCGATCATGATTTCCCTCATGCTCGTAGCCCAGGATTGAATCGTTCCATGCCCTGGCCCATTCGAGATATTTTTCCTGCCCTGTTTTCTCATACGCCATCCACAGCATTCCGACCCAGAATCCTCCCGTCCATTTGGGATTCCTGTGCGTTTTCCACTCACCGGTCGCATTATCGGCAAGCATCGGAAAATAGCCCGGCTCAATATGCTGGACAGTCCACTCAATCCGATCCAGCATTGTTTCCCATGCCTGTGTGTAGATGTCAGTTCTATCTGACCTTGCCGTGGTCGGCCGGGCATGTAAACAGCACACAATAAAGAATAAAAGGACAGTGCTTATACGAACCGATGAAAAGTCCATACCAGACGCTAAAAAAGTCTTCATATTCGTCCTACCTCGACACGACCTCAAATGTATCAACGATGTTTCCTTCAATATCGTAGACCATACCATTGATATTTTCCCCCATCACCTTTATAAAGATAAAGTGATGGATATTCATGGTGACATTCTCTGCATTGTTTGTCAAATCTCCGTATTTTGCCTCGTCCCACTTTTTGATGGGTGCTCCACCACCACCAGTAATGACGTGCAGGAGCCCGTCGTGGGCGGAACGATGATAGATATGTTCGTGCCCCGCAAAGAAGATATCCACACTATGTTTGTTCATGAGTGCCCACAAAGTGTCCCTGTCGGCAGGATACTTGTCAAGCGAATTCCCAAGATGATTCTTTACAGGATAGGCGGGTTCGTGAATAAAGACAAAAATGTTTTCTGCTAATGTGGTTTTGAGATCGAGTTTGAGCCATTCAAGCTGCTCGGCCGTGATTTTATGTCTTTTCCTGAATTCATGGGAATTCAGTACAACAAAATGTGAATTCCCATAATTGAAGCTGTACCAGCGTTCATTTCCGGGTAAATTAAATTGATTGCAGTACAGCTCCTCGGATACAGGATTCCCTCCGCTCACATCGTGATTCCCGATTACCGGGTACAGTGGGATCCCGGCTTCGACAAGCGGTTGCATTGGTTCATTAAATTGTATTTCATATTCTTTGAGCAGGCTGTCAACTGTAACGTTTTTCCCTCCACTGGTAATCAAGTCACCGGTTAACACAACAAAGGCTGGATTGAGCCTGCTTATATGGCGAACGAGTTTTTCAAAGATGTCAGGATGTGAGCGGCTATCGCCCATTACGACAAAGGAAAACCGATCGGTTTCACTCTGAAGTGAAGGCAACATGCCGCGCCATTTTCCTAAATTCTCCCTATAGTTCACACATCCGAAAAACCAAGAGATTACGATCAAAAAAACGAAAGAAAAAAGATGTTTCTGTACAAGTTTCATCTTGCACCCCCAAAAGTATCGTTCAATCCAGCCCATTTTATACCAATAAGAAAGTAATCAGAAAAAAGGCGGGAATAAAAACACTCTCAAGGGAAGCTCTTACCCCCGCCTTTTATTCTGCGTTACACGTTCAAACCGATCTACTTTAACAACATCATCTTCATCGTTTTGGTGAAAGACCCGGCATTAAGCCGATAGAAATAGACTCCACTGGATACTTCACTCCCGTCCTCGCCCCTGCCGTCCCAGCGAACAACGTGATATCCTATGGGCTGTTTCTCATTGACAAGGGTTTTCACCTTCTGTCCCAAGACATTATACACCACCAACTTCACCGGACTCTCCTTGGCGAGGGCATAATCAATCGTTGTCACCGGGTTGAAGGGATTGGGATAGTTCTGGGCCAGGCTGTATTCAATCGGAAGATTCATAGCCGATTTGACCAATGCCATAAATGCAGCAAAATCCTCAGGCGAAAGGTAGGTCTTCAATGACTTCAGGAACTCCAAGGTCTCGGAATTGAACGCTGCCTTTGCACCGGCTGGTGGGCACGTACCTGTACCAAGGATTACGTTCACAATACCCAATGCATCCAGAACGTCGATCTCACCATCCATGTTGCAGTCCGCCAGAACTAAGCCTTCACCCTCAAGAGGTGCAGTACCCAATATGTGGTTCACCACGCCCAGAACGTCAAGAACATCGACGACACCGTCACCATTGCAATCACCCGCAATCCCCCCACTCCCACTCCAGGTTCCCCAGCGAGGATCGCCCAGATTTGTCCCATCGGAAGCCGTTCCGACGCCGAGACAACTCTCCACTATGGCCAGATCGAGGGTCGCAGAAGATGTGTCCTTGAACATCGGATCGTCTTCGAAGTTGAAGATCGGGAAAGTGAGTGTGGTATCATCCTCTGAAACGATGTTCTCAGCACATTCCCAGAACATGTTATACTCGACCGTTGGAGAAGGTCCGTACACACGCACACCTTCCGCCGCCTGATTGACAAATATGTTGTCCCGGATGACAACCATTGTATCGTTCTCGGCGTGAATCCCGATATTGCTCGTACGACCGCTTACAGTGGGGTCATTGTAAAAGAAGGTACAGTGCGACACCTCTAAGTCTCCTACGTTATTAAGACGGATATTGTTCTGACCAACTTTATAGAAGGTGCAATTCGTAATTCTCGCTACACCCACGTTGCGAGCATCGTGTTTGCCGTATATACCGGTCTCACCGATCTCCTTGAAGAGACAGTTGTTAACGATCAGGGTATCCGTATAGTTGTTGTCATTCATGTGAATGGGTCTCAGACGATACCCGACGAACTCGCAATCCTCAATAACAACTGTACCGAAATCGTCGGCCTCGTCATTGAAATAGATGCCGTACGGTATTCCATTCTCAACTATTCCATCACCCTCTATTCTCACACCTTTGATGGTTATCGGTCCATAGATTTTGTATCGGGACTCGTTGAAGGCAGCTTTCAGCACAGGCTTTTCGGATAATCCGGGCTTGGCCATCAAAACCAGGGGTATTGCCGGAAAGCTGAACTTTACGGAAGAGTAATAAACTCCCCCATCTGTTGTCAGCGAGATCGTGTCTCCGGCAGTCAGGTGCTCTTTAATCGGCACGAACCAGTCCGTACCCGCTTCAACTTCCCAGCGTGTCACAGCGGATGGATCGGTAATTCCCCATCGGGGATCGCCCATGTTGCCACCATCAGAAGCCGTACCGATACAAGGAGATGTCATTACATTCAACGCCAATGAAAAGTTGTCAACAGACGTGTCCTCAAATCCAGGATTGGCGTAAATATTCCCAACAGTGGAGACATTTGTGGCGTCAGCGTCATCGATGTCCAAAGCGTTATCCCAGAAACAATTGAACTCCACCTCGGGGTCAGATCCATAAACCTTCACACCAGCCACGCCGCAGGACATGAAGATGTTATCCCTGATAACCGTCCCGTTAACGTGATCTTTGGGGTAGATTCCCCTTTGGCCGACATTGTAAAAAGTACAATTAGTGACCGTCAACGGACCACCGCCTTCGACAATGTAAATGGCGTGGTTATTGAGATTCCAGAAGGAGCAATTGGTGATGGTGGCCGTATTGACGAGCCCCGATGTCTCTTTGAAGTAGATGGGAGGATTATTCGCATCGTGAAACACGCAGTTGTTGACGACGAGGTTGTCGATAATCGGCTCCTTGGAAACGATGGCGTTTCCGCGCATGTTGTAGAAATCGCAATCCTCTAAAACCACGAAGTCAACAGGCTTGTTCTGATAGAGCATTCTGTATGTCGAGTTGTCCCCGTTCTCCGCATAGAGCCCGTCAAATGCCAGACCGATGACCGTCAAGTTGTCATTCACCTTGCCGACGTATCCCCCATCGTTGGTGGATAATACCGGCTTGTTTGTCAATCCCGGTGCGGCCATCAGCACCAGCTCTTGGCTGGGTATATAGCCTGAAGCCGGGGTCATGTAACTGCCGCCGTCGGTGACAAACACGACCGTATCACCTTCGGTCAGGACATCCTTGATATTGTTAATCCAGTTATTGTTTGCCTGGATCTCCCAGAGGGTGACAGCATCAGCGTCGTACGTTCCCCATCGCGTATCACCCATATCCCCGCCATCGGAGGCTGTGCCGATGCAGGGAGAGGTGAGAGCAAGGGCAAGGGAAATATCATCACCATACGTATCCTCGTACCATGGATTGGCGAAGATGTTCCCCGTGGGAAATGTCAGCGTCGTGTCGTCCGACTCGATATACGTTTCTGTCGTATCGTTCCAGAAGCAGTTGTACTCCACAATGGGATCCGTACCGTAGGCCTTCACACCGCTGGTGCCGCACATCATGAAGATGTTGTCCCGAATCACTAAGCCATTGGTACAGCTTAACGGATAGACACCTCGTCCGGCAATGCTGAGAAAACTGCAGCTTGAGACCTCCACCGTGTCCTCAGCACCACTGAAATACAGAGCATGTGAATTCGCATTCCAGAAGGAGCTGTTGGTAACCTTGACGTACTTGATGAGTCCGGGATTGTCTTTGAAATACAACGGGCTGCCGTTGATATCCCAAAACGAGCAGTTGTTTACAATGATGGTATCTGTGATCGTTGACTTCGACGTGATGGCTCTTCCTCTTATGTTATAAAAATCACAGTCCTCCACCACAAGCTTTTCGATATTCTTGTTGAGATAAAGAATCCGGTATGTGCCACCGTCTCCGTTTTCATCGTGTAAACCGTTAAAGGCAAGCCCAGAGATCTTTAAGTTGCCATTCACCTTACCGATATAACCCGGATCGTTGGTGGACAGAACCGGCTTGTTGACCAATCCCGGCGCGGCCATCATCACTAAGTTTTTTGAAGGAAAATATCCTGAGTTCGGGGTCATGTAGCTTCCCCCGTCCGTGACAAACATGATCGTGTCACCATCCGCAACCAAGCTCGAGATGGGCGCAAGCCAGTCATCGCTCTCTATGACTTCATGCACGGTGGCAAAAACGGGCGTCGTCATCACAAATATGACAGCCGCCATGATGAGAAAAGAGAACAAATTCACCTCTTTTCCAAAAAATTTCCACTTCATCATACACCTCTTTTCGTTATCGATGTACCTCTCGCATTACTACTTTCTATGCATAAAAACATCGCGATTGTAAACCGTAATTTCCTCATTTGTCTCCTTTCCTGGTAAACAATTTGACAGTTTCCCACGGATCCATATCCAAGTATAATGGTGATGGTGTATCACCCCCTTTCACTATTTCGTTTTCACTTGAACAATTTTCGTTACGTTTCACATCTGCGGCCCTCCTTTCTCCTATTCTCACCTTACCTATTACACCTCAAACAGTCATTACACTCTATTCATCTCCGGTCGTAAACGTAGAATTCCAATTCGTTTCAAATGAGTTGCCATGAATATCCTCGGCACCATACCTGTTGTACTCTTGAAACGTCTCTCTGTCATCCTCAAAGGTCCCAAGGACCCTCACCTGATATTTGGTAACTGCTCGAAGGAGTTCTGTCGGTGTGAAGACCATTTTCGTGGCAGGGGGATTGGGATCAACCGGTGGCTCTCCTTGTCGTCCCCCGGCTTCCCAGACTACCAACGCTCTGTCGTATATATAGGGGAACAGAATGGTCGTGTCCATGGTGGTCGGATTCAAAGGGGCAATAACCACTGTGGAATCCTGCCATGTCTCAAAATGGTACGAGCCTTCGATGCGTAAATTTTCGATAGGCAAATTATTCCTCGTCGCCCAGAGATTTCCCTGATCATCACTGCGATATATTCCGGATGAAGTTGCGGCATATATACGCTCCGGAACCAACGGATTGCTCACCAGCATTGAAAGAGTTGTTGAAGGTGGAATGTTGCCCGTGGCAAGCCAACTCTGACCTGCATCAAAACTCTGAAAGATTCCACCACCCGTGCTGATCACAACTGTACTGATATTCTGAGGATGCAGGACAATAGATTGAATTTCCAGGTTGGTTAATCCTGAATTCATCATAGTCCAATTGGAACCGCCGTTTTCTGTTTTATACATTCCACCCCCATCTGAACCGGCAAAGACCAAGGCGGTATCTTGTGGATGTATGGCAAGAGTATTGAAATTGAATGTAAATAAACCTGTTCTCAGCCTTGTCCAGCTCTCACCCCCGTTCATACTCTTCAGGATAAAATCACCCTGAGTAGCGGCATACAGGGTATGTGAATCAAGGGGATTTATCACGATATTCCGGGGTCCTCTGCTCGGATTCACCCCATTATTTTTTGCACTCCAGCTCACTCCGCCATTATCAGATTTGTAAATGCCGGTTGAATTCATGGCAGCGTAAATTATGTCTTCATTCGTGGGATCAACGGCGAGAGCCAAAACGTTCATTTCGGGTAACCCGTTGCTTATTTGCTGCCAAGTAGCACCTGCATCCAGGCTCCTATAGATACCGCTGTCACTGGTCGCAGCATACAATAGATTTGAATTCCGGGATACGACCAGATCTGTCAAGACCATCTGCATCGTTAATGGAGTAAGCCAAAACCATGACTCGGCCCCGTCTTCACTCTTAAATATTCCTTTTCCCGCAGTGGCTGTATATATAATACTCGGATTGTTCTGATCGATTGCAATAACAGGTGTGGATCCGATAGTAATGGAGGACCACATCCAGAAATTCTCTATGACCGAGGCCTCATTCATGAGTTCGTCAAACCAGATCGTAACAGTTGTGTTTCTGGGAACATCAGTCGCAGTACCTACTGGAACACGATGTTCCACACCCGGTCTTCGCACATCTTCAGCTACATAGTCGGGATCGGTTGGCACACGTTTTTTGGAACAGCCGGCAAGACACAAGAATATGAATATTATTATGAGTAAAGCTATGAATAGAATAACAGTATTTTTTAACCTCATAATCTCTCCTCAATCGTTATGGATGTCAGAACGCAAAAATGATCGAAAATCTCTGAGCATTATCCAGTAAGCCATAAGTACCGTAAGCGTAATCGACTCTCATTTCAATTCCCTGGGAGCTTATTATTTTCAAACCAAAACCGAGGGTCACATCCGCCTCGTCATATTCGATTTTGTATCCCCCGCGAAAAAACACCATATCTCTGACAGCCAGTTCCCCTCCTGCAGCGGCTCGATGGGTAAAATCCCGGGAGTCCATAACTTCCGAAGCAATCGTCACCCGTAAGTCATCTCTTCGGACGACATCCGTAGCCACACCGAACCGAATGAGCAGCGGAATATCCCAGGAATCGGTTCCCAACTGAGCCCTCGTATACTTCGTTCCTGGATCCTCGATGTGTTGAACGGTCAAGCTGGGTCCCTCCAGTTGCATTTGCCCGCCAAGATTGGAAAGGGCGAAGCCGATGCGCATGTCGTTCAAAAAGTTGGTCATAAATATACTTCCCACATCGATGGCCACTGTGCTGGCTTTTTCCTGGTCCAATCGCTCGGAGATATACTTCAGAGTCATCCCTGCAGAAAAACGGTCGGTGAGCCTCTTGGAGTAAGTGAGTCCGGCGGCAAAGTCCGCGGCGCTGAAGGTTCGTCCGGTTCCGTCAGGTTTGTCAATGGTCGTTTCCTCCATTTCCCCGGAGGAGAACGAATATATGCTACAACCTATTGTTCCCAGGTTTCCTGTATTGTAAGAGATACCGAAAAAATAGAGACGCATATCCAGCAGCCAATCAGTGATCTGAAAGAGCGCCTCGTTCTTTTTCAGGGTGGCCAAACCACCCGGATTCCAATAGAGGGAAGTGATGTCATCCGATACAGCGACGTATGCATCCCCCATGGCGGTGGCCCGCGCTCCGACTCCAATTTTGAGAAAATTGGCCATTGAAGTTCCCACCTGGTTCAGGTCCGACTCCTGCCCGAACGAAGTCATGCAGCTCAGGATAAGGAGGACCAGACAAAAAGAGAGGCTCCTGATATTCATCTCGAAAACTCCTTATTTGATGATCACAAATTTTCCGCTCGTATTTCCTAAATCAGACTGCAGATGATACAAGTACAAGCCGGGTGCCACTTCCCTGTTTTCGTGACTGCGGAGGTTCCACTCTTCCTCCGAGGATATGGGAGAACTGGCATCATGATACAGTGTTTCGATCAATTCCCCGGCTACATTGAAAATTCGAATGGTGCAGACTGCCGGGAGATGGGTGAATTTGAGCATCCGCTCCCTCGGTGCCGTCTCCTGGGGATTAATAACTTTATAAGGATTGGGTACAACTTTGACAAGATCGAGCTCGGATTCGGTCATCGCAACGAGAGCATGAGGGGTGACGGTCACCACATTTGGACCGGATGTTCGTGCATTCTGGAGTGGCTGTACACCTTCCGATGTCTCATCACCGGCCCCATACGCAATCACGGCATAGCGATATGTAAAACCGTTAAATACATTATCATCCGTATATACATATCGAACAGTGTCCGGTACAGCTTTGCCCAAGTCTTGAACAAAGACTTCTCTCACCGAATCCGTTGGAGCGGTTATACCTTCAAATCCTGTATCGCTGCCCCGCTGAAAACTCGGGAGCACCGGTGAGGGACCGGTGATTCCGTTGGCCAAATCGTATTGGGCTGCCGGCACGTAGTCGATGACGGTGCCATTTTCGTCAGTGATAGGAAGGGTTCCCCACGTACTCCCCCCATCTTCACTGCGGAAGATCTTGTACCCTTCGAAGGGCTGCCGCCCCACCAAAGCGTTTAAAGAGTCTTGTTCACTCAGAGTACCCCATCTCAGGATGACTTTTCCGCTTTCCACTTCGGTTATGATTTGCGGCTCAAAGGGGGGCTTTGGCACGATCCAGCCGGATTCGAATATTCCCCTGGCAACCTTGGCATTTTTGAAGAGATCGGCGCGACTTTCGCCCATAATCGTGGCGCAGATCAGGGTATCGGTTTCACCGGGATCTAATCGGAAAGGACCGGTATTGATGGTCATACCGGCTTTATATCCATCATTGTACAGTACTTCGGAGCCCATCGGGAAAGGATACTCCCAGGTCCAGTTGTCTATCCGATCGCCATCAGGATCATCCGGATCCGTGTTCCCCCCCCACTGGCCGGTATTGGCCACATTCAGCCAATAAAAATTTTCACAATAATTGCCGATCCCATGAACCTCCCCACTGTTGGTGGCATCAAAAGCATCCCAGGCTGTAATCCCCAACTCCTCACCGGTCAAGGTATCCTTGGGTGTCTGTAAGAAAATCACCCCTGCCAGGGCCACCCTGTCCACCGGGCTTTCATCGGTCAGCTTGGCTTTGATTCCCGAGTCCCACTCACCGTACGTAGCGCCGGCCACCTCCCCATCCCCATCCCAGCCGTAGCCGATTTTATATTCCTTCCCCCTCTCCTCATCAACATCATAGGTGTCAAAAGCAAAACAGTCCGTTTTGGAATAGCTATTATATTGGGCATAGCTGGCCCAGGGGAAATCGAAATCGGCAAACATTCCGACATAGGTAGTCTCAATGGGCGCAGTGCCGATATTGGTGACGGTAAATATCCAGAAGAGAACATCCTCGGCCAGGTCTCCTTTCCAGCTCAGTCCACGGAGTGCCGTATAGACCATCAAGTGCCCGCGTGAACTTGAATCGTCGTCCCGCGTTTTGGCAAAACTCACAGTGAAGCTCTCTTGATCAGCGATCACTTTTCCAGGGTAATACAGGTCGGGGGGAGAGTATTTATTGGGCCCTGCACCAGGAAATCCCAGAGAAGTATCCAGAGGAAGGGGAATTGGATCGGCCCAGCCCAGATTGTATATCGTGGGATAGGTAGAGTCCGTTCTGTCCAGTACAGGATCGCTGGTCGGATACGTCTCCGGCCAACCGCCCTGAGGCCAACCGCTGCTGTCGTCGCTCACCGCGACAAGATTAGTATTCTCCTCAGTTGAGAGTGGCGGAATGTAATCGGGAAAACCGTCAAAATGAAAGCCCTTATAGAACCGATAGCTGGCCTGATCACCGCTCTCCACCAGCGCCTTGTTGGCACTGTTGGGGTCTTTCATAGGATTCCAGTCTGGACTCAAGTCCGTAGAAAAACCACCGACGTGAAACGAAACCCCTGTGGCATAATAGATGTGGCGTCCGCCCAGTTCCGGATTGTACGGAAACTCGAAAGCCGGAAATTTGGTCAACTCAAGGTACTTCAATCGTCCGGAACCAATATTGTTGGTGTTGGACATTCTGGTGACCAATTTCCCGACGCCAAAATTTCCCCAACGCTCCCACTCCAACCGCTGCTGACCAATAACGACTGCGTTCATTGTCATTAGCAGGGCTGCAAAAAACAGGGTGCCACATATACTTCTTTTTTTCATAGTCGGACTCCTATCGTAATGTCGGAGTATTGTGAATGAACAATAGCGGAGGTAGAGGATATATTGACGTTCATTTGAAGTTCACCAATTCATATTTGTCTAAAAGACAACCTGCAATCCGATTCGTGCGATGCGGCCGTCTGAGATGCGTCTCGGATTGGCGTCGTGGGCGGGGGGCGTGTCGGCATCACCGTCATCGTTCCATTTCCCCGTAACATCATACACCCAATAGATATTTTTTCGATTGAAGACGTTAAAGATCTGAAGATACAAGGTTTCCCTGAGACCGAAAAAGTTGAAATATTTGCTGAGTCTCATATCAACGTTAATATTCCACGGCATACGTTTCGTATTTTTTTGCTCGGCCAGTTCTGAATAGGGTCTTCCCGATTTCATCTTGCCGTTCAGGCTGACGGCCCAGTTCTTCGGATCGCTGATACGTATTAAGGCTGCCAGATCGTGAGTTCTATCCCAGTCAGCCAGCCACGTCTTGTAGGCAATGGGCTCGCTGGAAACGGTTTCGGCTGCCGTCATAGGGCTTGAGGTACTGATCAGGGTTTGAGATAAAGTGTAATTGACCCGACCCGAAAAATAATGACTGAATCTTTTATCCAAAGTAAGTTCTAGACCCTTGGAATTGCCAAAATCGACGTTATCGAAATAGACATAACTCTCGGCCCCCTGGATCCAGGTAACACCGGCAAGGTCGGCCAATTCTCTGTAGAAGGCCGTGAGGTTCATGGAAAGATTTTCCATAACATAACTTTGCACGCCGGCTTCATAGGTTATCGATTTCTCAGGTTTCATGTTTGGATTGTGTATGGCCAATCCGATGTCCTGGAGATTAGGACGGTCAGGGAATCGACCCTCTTCGTTGATGCCGGATAAAAGATTTACATAGCTGGCAAACTGATAGAAGTGACCGTAGGCAAAGTGGAAAGCTGCTCTGTCCGAAATGGGATAGGAAATTCCCAATCTGGGACTGAATCTTACTTTCGGTTCTGTCTCCAAAAGGATGGTATCAAAAGGAATCTGCGGGTCCAGCATATATTTTTCGTCGATGTTCCAGCTTTCCAAACGCAGTCCGGCATTCAGGATCATTCCGATACTCTCAAATTCCATTTTATCCTGGACGTAAACAGCCCATTCAATAGGTCGGCTATTGGTATAGGCTTTATGATTCACATAAAATTCTCCATCGATTTCACTGCCGGGCGTGGTCCACGCGTTCTCATACCGATGAAAAAGATCGATGTGACGAAAATCAACACCGGCTTTCAACAGATGGGTGGACGCCACCTGGCTGGTCATGTTGAAAACAAGCTGGAACGTTCTCGTCGTATCCGCCCAAAAATCATTATAGGCCCCTGTGTAGTAAAAGCCATAAATATCCTCTTCCTCCCTGGATTCCATGGCGATTCGTTGCTCCCTGGTTTTGTGAACACCCATCCAATAATCTATTTTCTGATAGGAGGCTACCAATTCGTAGAAAGTGCTCGGGCTCAGTAGGTGGGTCAGCTTCAACGTCAGGCCACTGCTTTTCGTGTCGCTCCAAGGCATACCGTAAGGCAGGTATTTATAATCGTGGTAATATTTAACCTTTTTGACGTGAGCGGCGACAAAACTTCCCATTATTTTGAAGGCCGGACTCGCTTTCCAGGTCAGTTTCATAAGAGTGTTCCATTCGTCTTTCCAATCCGCTGCCACCTCCTCACCGAGGGGATTGCCATGTTCGTCCTCGATCGGGACCTGCCCTTTCGAGTCGGTCCACTTTGGGATCAGGTAGCTTTTAAATCTTCCATCAGTCGTGCGTATCTGAGCATTTGTAAAAAAAGTGAGTTTTTTCAGAGAAGGTACCGGACCGCTAAAGGTACCCTCAGCCTGAAAGGTGTTGCGATCGTAGTCCGGAATGCCAAAGTTATCTGTGTAGCCACTGAATTTGCCACTGTATTTCTGTGAACCTTCTTTGGTAACCATATTCACCACGCCTGACATCTTGCCTCCGTATTCGGCGTTGAACGTTCCCAGGATGGTCATCATTTCAGTCACTGTGCTACCGGACGTGTTCTGTGTATAATTGGCCCCGCCCCATATCGGGTTGTCCACTCTTGCACCGTCCACCACAAAAGCCGTCTCATTTTCACGTCCCCCCCGGATATGAAGACCATCACCCGGTGCATTCCTGATAATGCTCGCTCTTTCAGTTGGTTCAACAGAGGAAAGGCCGGTCTGCGTTTCCAGTAGTTGAGGAAGATTTTCCACCGGTGCTTTATCGATCTCATCACCACCAAAGGCCTGAAGACTTGAGGTGAGATCCTTCTGAATAGCCGGTCGCTCAGCCACCACGGTTACTGCTCCCATCTCGATGACGGTTGGGGACAATTCGAAATCAACCTTGGTTGTCACATCCGTTACAACTCTCACCTGTGTTTTGCTCAAGGAGCCGTAGCCCACCATAGTGGCTTTGACCGTATATTCTCCTGGAGGGACATTGATGATGTAGTAGAAGCCCTGTAAATTTGCGCTGGCTCCCATCGTAGTTCCCTCAATAATTATGTTAGCACCTGGGAGAGGTTCATCACTCTGGGTATCTCTTATAGTCCCTGAAATCTTGCCTGTCGTTCCAGCAAAGAGACTTGTTTGAGAAAAAATAGCCAAAAGTAATATGAAACGAATCACAGTTTTCATCTTTCGCTCCATTGATTGAAGGCTATACTTGATGAATCAAATCATAGTTTGAGGTTCCTATATTTATTCACCTCATCTTTTTTTTCAACAAGAAGACATTTTTTGGGGATTCCTTATAATATTTGAATGTTTCTACATAGAATTAAAAACACATATCAATCTTAGCACGATTTTCGAATTTTCAACTCTGTCTCAACTTCAATCGTATTAATATCTCCATCCTCTTTATCTTCTATCTTTTTTATCAACAACTGGGCCGCTTTTTCCCCAACTTCGAAAGCAGGTTGTCGCACGGTCGTTAACGGAACCTCAAAGCACTCGGCAGTTTGAATATCCGCAAATCCTGCAAGCGCAATATCCTTAGGTACTGTAAGCCCCATTTCCTTTATTGCCCTAAAAGCCCCAATTGCAGCAGGATCATTGACGGCAAAAACAGCCTGAGGACGGTCCGGGAGATTCAATAACTCTTTCATAGCCTGGTAGCCAAGATCCTCGTGGAAACCTCCCATCACAATGTAATCTTCAAGTATAGGAAGTTTGTTCATCAATAAAGCATTTTTATATCCTTCAAGTCGATCCAGACTGATGGAAACATCAAGAGGACCTGAAATGTGAGCAATTTTTTTATAACCACATTTGATCATATACTCGACCATTCGACATGCACCCTCCTCATCATTAACAACTACACGATTGGCATTAAATCCCTTTAAATATCGATCAAAAAATACAAAGGGAGTGCCATTGTTTTGTAAATGATAATAGGGAGTTGGATCCACCGTATCCTGGGCTATCGATACTAATATCCCATCGACCCGTTTTGACTCTAAGGTAAGTATCGCTTCCTGCTCTCTTTCAGCTTTTTCATCGGAATGACAAATAATTATCTGATATCCGTTATTATAAGCAACATGCTCAATACCTTTTAGGGCATCGGGAAAAAATGAGTGGCTAATTTCCGGGAAAATAACACCAATAGTATTCGTTCGCTTCTGAACTAAACTTTTAGCAATTCCGTCAAGGCGAAAATTCAATTCCTTGGCCAGATTTAGGACTCTGGCCTTGGTTTCTTTGCTAATATCGGGATGATCATTGAGGGCTCTCGATACTGTCATCGTTGAAACATCGAGTCGCTGGGCCAATGTTTTCAAAGTTACTCTGTTAGATTTTGCCATTGAAATTGTCCATTCTAAGGTTGTTTGAAGTGTAATTGTTATCGATACCGTTAGCGATAGTGTTATCGATACCGTTAGCGTTAACGGAAGATATGTCACTATTCTCCGTTTGTCAAGGAAATTTTTCAATTTTCCTCAAACTTTTTATTTTGTTCTGTTCCCAAGACCATATTAGAAATATGTAATGTTTATTATAAATTAATTATTTACAAATGAATAAAATAAATTTTACTGTTTACTTTCATTTATTATTACCCTAAGGATTTTTCACATTCCTATGCCCTACTATCAATCAAAATTATAATAATTACTTCCTATTCTGAATAATATCAGATTTGCATCGAGCTGGACGTTAGAGTTGTCTTAAATAGGTTAACTATAACTATCTATTGCCGTGTTCTTTCATACATTATCTGTTATGTAGAAAGTCAAGAGATTTCTTGACGATTTTTTCGGACAGGGTGTACTCCTTCCTGAGATGTTGGTGAGACATCGTCTGGTTTTTCTTGTTCTCTGAAAAGTGCAAACCCGCTAAGC
>CP070758.1:1016571-1019661 GCA_020348925.1 Gemmatimonadota bacterium
ACGGCACTCGGCATCACCTGTCAGAGGAGTGATACCCAGGATGTGGTTGACCACAGCCAGCACGTCGAGCACGTCGGTGCCACCGTCGCCGTTGGCGTCCCCTCTCGTCCCCTCGCACGTACCGCCGCACAAGCCCGGCCAGGTGATGGTGGCGCGGATCGTCTCGTCAACAGGATCACCTCCCGATTCCTTCGCCTGCCATTCTCCGTCGACAAACTCGTAGGAATTCGAAGGCGGATCAGGATCCTCGGCAAAGGGCAGACGCAGCGGTGGATCCGTCTGATCGACGATCTCAGCCCAGGTCCAGAACTCACCCTCTAGACATCTGAGCTCCTCGTACCCCGAGAGATCGACACCGTACCAATCTCTCCACCAACGCGTCGGTCCGACATTGGGGAGAAAATCGTCGGGGATCGTCATTTCCACGGGCTCGATGAGATCTGGTCCCGGCGTGCTGTCCGTCCCGGCCGCCATGACATGGACCCTCACCGTCCCCTCACCGCTCGTAAACTGGAAGGCGGCTTCGACTACATTGAATGTCGGGATATCATCCGGTGGGATAAATTTCATGGCCGGCCCCTCCCCCACGCTCCAGCTCCCGATCCAGTGAATACTGTAATGGTGATCCATCAAAAAACCCTCATTCGGCGGACATACGTAGATCCAATCCGAATACATGCTATCATTGGGCGGCCAATCGTCCGGGAGGAACTGGTAAGCCAGAACCCGATACACCCCTTCCTCCGCCGGTGTCCAATCGAAAGAGAACGTCTGCTGTGCACCAGTCGGAAGGAGACCCTGAAAAGCCGTCGTCGGTGCTATAACGATTGTGTGAATGGAGTCACCGCCCAGGACGGTCCAGCTCGTATCCTCCACCTGATAGAAGAAGAAGGCGTTGATGTCCTCCAGACCGAAGTTCCACAGGAGTAAATGCACCGGAGTCGGATAGTTCGCGGTGTTCGGAAAGGGAACATCGACTCTTCGAACCCCTGCATCTTGTCCCGGGGCACCCCTTGCCTCAAGGAGCATATCGTCGAAGAACACCCCTTCACCGTTGCCACCGTCGTCGTTGTTATCCGAGGTCATTGAGATACGGATCTTAATCGAATCTTCGGTAGCATACCGGGCTAAATCCAGGGTTCCGTTGTAAATGACATCCTCATTCAACTGCGCCCAGAAAGGATTGGCCGGAAAGCCCTCCGCAGTCGTATCAGCAGCAAAATCAGGGTACCTCATGTAATCGTGGGTCAAATGGGTCCAAAAACGACCATCCGTCGTGATTTCGACATTGTAGTAATCATCCAGGGCATCGTCTCCGTCACCGTCCTGATCGGGCATATGGCAATAGACCATAAAGGTAATCCATCCGAACATGCCGTCGAGCTTCATCCACGGTGTTTCAACCCAGTTGACGTTACCAGCGTCGCGCATATCGTCGGCGTCTATGAAATAACTGTGGGATGGACTGTACGACCGAACATCTGTCAACGTCCAGTTGTCACCGATGGTCACGGCTCCCGGTATTAGATTTTCCTGGTCGTCGGCGTTATCGAAGAACAGATTGCCCTGGCCGGGATCATCGATGGAAAAGTCATCAATGAGAAGACCGTACAGAGAAGGGTGGTCCGCCGGATCCGTACAATCGTTTCCGCCAGGCATATTGAATGTCGAAAAACACCAGTCGCTAAAAAAGGCCACCCGGATCACAACCGCCTCCTGGCCGACGTAGTCGCTCAGGTCAAACTCCACATCGACCCAACCAAAGCTCGTATCGTTGAACAGCGGTACACCCCCATCATAGTAAATACCGTGAAACTCTAAGGCTCTTGATGTATCGTTGAGACAGTTATACCCACCGACAGGAATGAGAAATTCATCAAAGCTCGCTCCGCCATCGGTTGAAACCCAGACGTTCCATCCATCCCAATCAACCGGGTTATCGACGGACGCGGGATCGGATTCCTCGATCGTCCAATTGCCCTTCATGGTGAGTGTGGGACCGGAGACTTCACGGAAATCGAGGACCGGAGTTTCCAGAACCTGGAACCACCAATCGCCGTATCCGTAAAGGATATCGCCTAAATCGTACCCCTGTCCAACCTCACCACACCACCACGCCTTCCCATCATGGAATCCATCCATAATCGTTGGAACGTCATCAGTTGTGTGCCATTTGATTCCCTGATCCGTTCCGTCGACCGATTGCCATCCCTGAGCCCCATCCTCAAAATCAAAGGAGTACAACGTCTCCACCTGGGCCGGTTCCCACATTTTTCCGACGGGTTGCCATCCGGGCTGCACCACTTTCGGTGGATCGCACTGTTTCCTATCACGGGCATAAACAAGCCCAACGACACCCACACATAGAATGAGAGTCAACAGAAACTTTTTACTCATTGTTCCAACCCCCCCAATAAACATATTCCAAAGAACTCTTTCTCTCGCCCCCTCAGACATAAAAAAAGGCCTGATAGTATGGTGCCTCAAGCCTTTCACAGCAAAATTGAAATGATCGCATCACCCCCTTTTCATGCATTCATTCATGTACACAAGCTGACAGGACTCCCCCCAAGTCCCAACACTGGATTGAAGTTTGACCTCACCTCCTTTCACTGAAAGATTATACATCCATGACTGAAGCAGAAAATCTCATCTCGGAAAAATATTTGACAACAGAGGATCACATTCTCGTCCGCCTGCGTTCATACTCCACGGTCTATTGAGTGAACTGTCATTTATTATACAAAGAAATTGCTACATTGTCAAGTCTTTTTTTCTCATTTCTGGACTATAATAATTTTATCTGGCAAGTTAATGAAAGCTAAGCATCCATGAAGATGGAACACGAAAATATTTCTTTTTTCATCTTTGCAATAACGCAAGCGGCATGCCTAAAATCATATTAAGAAATATAAATTTCTATAATATTAAATAACAGTGGGATGGATCGATTTTTCCGTGAAAAATTGAACGACGCAACCGTCTCGATGCAAATTTTACCAGAATTGAGAAAAGCTCTTATAGTCCAAACCATTCCACACATAGCGAACACGTCCAAATACCTTTCAGATTACGATTCCCCCCCAAAAA
>CP070758.1:1019761-1037380 GCA_020348925.1 Gemmatimonadota bacterium
TAAGAAAAGTAATAGTAAACCTAATGCGGTTAATGTAATTGATTGGAACCAGCCCATAATCTGGAAAGACAGCAGACAAATCAATAAACCCGGGAATATAATTTTGTAAGTACCAATTTTCTGAGAAAGATTTCCGGCAAAGGGTGCAATGAGTGCGGTAATTCCAGCGAAACTTATCCAACCTACATCACCCGATGAAAAGTGAAAAGGAGGTGCTATTAGCCTGTATGTTAAAAAAGTAACCATTCCGAGAAATCCAAAAATCAGACTGAATCCGGCCAGGAGCAGTGATAGAATTTTGGGGTTGAAAAAGAGCCGTATTGAATTTGCATATAACCTGGTTAACTTTTGATGATTTTTTGACTTTTCATCATGCTTTTCAACAAGAGAAAGAAAGGTTAACGCTGAAAGAAACAAAAGAACAAAAGAAACAATTCTAAATGAAAACTGCCAACCGATAGCGGATGTCAGAAGACCCATCGAAACTCTGCCGAGAATAACACCCAACGTTCCAGCGGCAACAATTGACCCCATATAAATGCCGATTTTGTTTTTTGGAGAGGTTTTCGCTATGTGCGGGAACATTGATGCCGGTATTGATGCGGCGCAAATTCCCATCAAAGCCATGGCTATTAAAAACAAACTGAAACTTGCCGCATAGGATGAGTAGAAAACCGTCACAGCCAGCAAAAGAACTCCGGATACAGCAATTTTTGGTAAATCAAATTTATCAGCGGCAGGACCGAGAAATAAAAAGGATGCGGAGTAAAATAATGAAACAATGCTGAATGAAAACCGCGCCTGGGTGATGCTGATTTTAAAGGATTCAGAAAGTTCTAAAAAAATTGGTTGCGTCATAAATACAGTAGAAACTGCCAGCAGATTAATTGTGCATGCGATTAATATCTTCGTCCTGTTTATTTTTAGAGTTGATTCAAGCAAAACCGTTTTTCTTATCAATTATTTTAGTTCTAACGTTGCGGCTCAGCGGCTCCGTCCGTTGGAGCCGGTGGTTATGCATTTCATCGAGTCATGTTTGTGAATCTCTTAACATATATCGATTTTTGACACCGAAAATTTCGGACTCAGAAACAACTTTGAACCCGAATTTCTCATAAAAACGTACATTTATATCCAAATCTGTTTCTAAGTATGCTTTTGCCATACAAGCATCCACTTCCTTACAAAAACGTTCCATAAGTATGGAGCCAATACCTAATCCTTGATGAGTTGGCAGCACACCAATCGGACCAAGATGCCAATGTTGTTCAACCGGATCATGCTTTGCCCATTCTTTAAACCAGACAGATTTCCTCCAATCGATATCATTTTCATCTTCAAATACATCGGGATCATCAATTACTTTGCCAATGCATGACTTCATCCTCATGACTCCGATGATTTTTTCATTTTCCTTTGCCAGAAAGACAACCCCGGGCAGGTTATTGAAGAGTTCGTAAAACATTTTTTCGATTTCCAGACGTTCCTTTTCGCCATTACCCAGAAATACGCGAATATGGTGTGGATTGTTAAGCATGGCAATGCTCAGTACTTTCGCAGATTGTTGGACGTCATTTTGTTCCATAAAGGAAATTTGAAGGTTGCTCATATTCAATCCGTGAGTCATTTGAGGTTTTAATCGATGCATAACGTTAGCATCAGCTGCCCTAGGCTTAGGAACGCTGCGCGTTAAGATTAGATAGAACTCGTGCACTGACGGTTTGGATTTCACCGAACCGCTCTCGGGTCAACTGCATGCATTGTTATAGCGCTTGCATAATGAATCCTTTTTCAAGAAAACATTCCAATTCTTATTGTTTACCCTTACAGGAAACCTACAACCATCAAACCAGAATATCCTTTTTACGGTAAAAGACATAACTTAACATAATCAATAAACAAGACATTCCAAAAAAATATATCAATCGCCAAGCATCGAAACCATAATCTGGAGAGTGTGCTTTAAGATTGATGTATTTAAATGGAGAAAGGTACAGGAGAAACTGAACCCTGCCAAATATTCGAATCATCATGTCAAAAAAGTATGTGCCCAGGACGATCCCTATTCCAATTCCTGTAATGGCTTTCGCACGTTTCATGACTACTGTTATAAAAAAACCCAGTATCCCGAAAAGTAAACATATGAGACAGCCATACGTGTGCAGGATTATTAATGATTTTAAATTGATTTCCCACTTCGAAACGATACCGCTTCCAAATAAAGCGGTAATAAACGCCAGTATGTTAATTCCCAGTATATGAATAAAAAAAGTAAAAAGTTTGCTTGAAATAATCTGATTTCTTGATAACGGTCGGGATAATAAAAATTCAGCAGTTTTGTTCTGTTCCTCCTTGGATAATAACTTTGTACCGAGAATAATAGAATAGCATCCAATAATAATAGGTACAAAATAAACAAAATAGGTAACGTAATACCCTAATACCTTATCCCATTGACTAAAATTCATAAACACCCGAAGTGATTGCGGTAGGGTGTAATAAAAATCTGTAGCCTGCGAGATAATTGTCTTCATTGATGCATATATGAAAAACGTAAAAGCAGTATATAATACAACAACAAGACTCGTTATAACAGTCCCCTTAAGATTATTTTTAAATTCTTTCAAAAATAAATTTAGATTCATTTAATTCTTCTCACGACGAGAATGACTTTCATAGTAATGCATAAAAACTTCCTCCAAGTCTGGCTCAGTAATGGTAATTTTTTCAATAGGTAACTGGGAAAGTTCTTTCAATAATAGAGGTATTTCCCCTTGATAAAGAAAGGATGTACCATCTTTGGTTTTTTCCAATGAAATAACACCTGGTGATCGTAATGTGGTTTCATCCGTCCCTTCCTTAAGTCGAAATGTAATCCGACTCAAGAGTTTTTCTTTTAGTGAATGAATGTCATCCTCAATAATAATCCTTCCATCTTTAATAAAGGCTATCCTATGACAAAATTTTTCGACATCACTGAGAACGTGTGAAGAAAAAAAGATGGTAGTGCCCTTCTCATTCTGTTCATTGAGAATATCAAAAAGATGATTTTGTATAAGCGGATCCAACCCACTCGTCGGCTCATCCAAAATAAGTAATCGAGGTTTATGAATCAGGCTTTGGACTACAGCCACTTTCTTCTTATTGCCCATGGATAATTCAACAATTTTCCGAGACAGATCGAGATCCAGCGCATCAACCAACTGATAAAAGTGATGATCAAGAGAGATCTTGTAAAAGCGGGCAGAATATTCAATAAGTTCTTTAACGGTCATGGTTTCATAATAATTAACTTCTGTTGGTATAAAGCCAACAATCTTTTTGATTCTTGGGCCATCCTTTGCTATATCATAATTAAAGATCTTGCCGCTACCACTCGTTGGAAATAATAAGCTGAGAAAAAGACGAATCGTGGTCGTCTTTCCTGATCCATTGGGGCCAATAAATCCAAAGATTTCACCTTCGTTTACCTTCAGATTAAGATCTATGATCCCCCTATCTTTACCATAGTATTTAGTTAGTCCTTCTGTCTCTATGGCATACATTCCAATTTTTCCTATCAATTGCTTGGGATTGTATCAAAATTATAATTCAGCATTTACAAGAAAACGTAAATCTTTTTACTGAGTATTATGAAGATCAAATTATATTACCAGGTTCTGTTCATAAACCGTACTGTTTTATAAACATTGAAAATCCCAAAGAACTGGATGCTCTTCACATCTTTTGTAGTGGAACAATAATACTCATTTACAGACCTGAAATATTAGCAATATAACGCCCGGGCTCAGCGGCGCGATTAGCGTCCGCTGTAGCCCATTGTTGGGCATCAAATTGTCAGTTCTCTACCTTTATTATCATTTCTTCACAGTACGGTTTAAATGGTCGCAAAGAATCATAATTTCGTTTGAAACGCAAGTTCGGATGGAGTTGTTGAAGTAACGCCTGAGTAGGCTCTTCGTTTAATTGTCTGCAAACATCACGAGTATCCAAACCCAATATTTTGCATGCTTCAAGGGTAGGGCAAAAGTTTTTTGAATGAATCACTAGTTTGTTGTCCTGCTTGTCCACAATAGGAGCTTCTTCAGCACTGATGCCAAGCTTCGTAAGAAAAAGTTGATAAGCAGTATCCAAAACATCATCATTATCACACTGGATATTTTGATTTTTAAACCAGTTAATCCTTTTATTTCTTAATTTATCAGCTAAATGGGAAAGTTCTTTTGAATCCACATTTCTTAATTGTTTAATACTTTTTCTAACTTGATTGTTGTAGAGAAGACTACACTCCTCTTTTTTCACATCTGTTATAATTTCGATTGAGGCACCTGCACGTTCGAATAACTCGCTACAAGTCAGATTGATGCGCCTTCTTCCCTGGGCTAATGAGTCCTTAATTGAATACCCGAATGCAATTTGCTTAAGACCTGCCCAGACAATTGCCGTAGAGCACATAGGACAAGGTTCGTGAGTTGAAACAAGCATGCAATTACTAAAATCACTGTCAAGTTGAACAGACGCATGTCGTATCACATTGATTTCCGCATGTGCTGTTGGATCTTTTGAAGTATTATCTGTATCGTGTGCTTTTGAGACAAGGACATTGTCTTTTATGATAACTGCTCCAAATCCACTATTTCCCTCTTGAAGTGATTTTTTTGCTTCATTGATTGCAATGTCCATATAATCAAGCGGATTATTCATTGGCATTTTCCTATGTTGCCCAACAATGAATATATTGGTCAGAATAAGAACAGAGACCTTCCATTCCTGTCAGTATAAGACAGGAATTTTCTGTCGTTCATAATCAAGGTTAAGCATCATGTTTTTCATGCTATTCTCCGAGACCAAATCATTTATTGCACCGTCTTATATGGATCCATATAAAATACCCTCTCCTCTGTCTCATAAATTAACCACTGGGCTGCGAATACTTTTCCCACCACGGTTTAAAACATGAGTGTATATCATTTTGGAATATCCGCCACTTGAACATTCGATGTCATGATGAGTTTTTTCTGGTTGCTTAATCAGCTTAAGCATATAAAAACTTCTGCAGAAAGTCAAGAGAAAAAAATTGACAAAAAATTGTCAATAATGAATTTATGGACTCATGCGTGTATGCGAAAAGGTGAGTATATCCTAAGCTGAGCGATTTATGAACTCAATGTACCAGTTTTGTTATTCTGAATCCCGAATCAAGTTCGGGACAGGCTCCGCAAGGCGAAGTGAAGAATCTCACTCATGAGGTAAGAGATTCTTCGTCCGATAAATCGGACTCAGAATGACATTCAAGTCATGTCGTTTGCCAAGAATCTTTCAATTTATGTATATGTAAATGTGAGAGATAAGAGGAAGACAGCTGCGGTCAGGTGTTGTGGTGTTGAATGCCCTGAAACGTGAGCTGCTGGACCGTCCGGCGAGCGGAGTGGCCGTTTTTTCCGCTGTTTGAGGGCAAGCGAAGCGAAACCGAGTTCGGAAAAAACAGCGCAGCGAGCCGTCGACGGTCCCGGCGAACGTTTTTCGGGCTGGCCTTTCTTTTTGATTCTTTTTCTTTGGCCAGCAAAGAAAAAGAAGGACTTTCCTCTCAACAAAGGGTTCGAAGAAAACTAGACCGCCCAGGAACTTAGAGGGAAGATTGTAGTTTCAAGATGCGACCCCTTCCTTATGAGAGATAAGAGGAAGACAGTTGCGTCAGGTGTTGTGGTGTTGAATGCCCTGAAACGTGAGCCGCTGGACCGACAGGCGAGCGGAGTGGCCGTTTTTTCCGCTGTCTGAGGGCAAGCGAAGCGAGACCGAGTTCGGAAAAAACAACGCGGCGAGCCGTCGACGGTCCCGGCGAACGTTTTTCGGGCTGCTCTTTCTTTTGCTTCCTTTTCTTTGAGCACACAAAGAAAAGGAAGGGCGTACAGGAAAGGGTATAAATGGAATCAGAGTTTTCCGACCTCTGCGTTCCCAGACAGAGTTTTGGAACGAGAGCGTCTCTCCTCAACCTTCTCGAAAAGAACGTATATCCCGTTTTACACAATCAATCGACTCTTTCGCAGTTCTCTTTGAACTTTCCTTTGTATCCGATTGAAAATAATATATATTTATATCTCTGAAAAAGTGAGCGAGACCAACCAATGTCGCGGCAGTCAGAGCTGTTTCTTGAACCTGCCTCATGTTCGTAACTTGATGTAATTTAAGAAGTTTAAATTTATTTTCTGAGGAATAATGGAACACGTCATCGACCTCCGAAGCGACACAGTCACAAAACCCTCCCCCGAAATGCGTCGGGCCATGGCCGAGGCGGTCGTGGGCGACGACGTCTTCGGGGAAGATCCGACGGTGAACAGGCTTCAGGAGAGGGTGGCCGCGCTTTTAGGCAAAGAGGCGGCCCTCTTCGTCCCCTCGGGAAGTATGGCCAACCTGGTGGCCATCAGCGCCCACACCGAGCGCGGGGATGAGGTCATCATCGAAAAGAACGGACATACCTTCAACTACGAAAGCGGCAGTGTGTGTGCCGCAGCCGGCATTCAACTCCACCCGCAGCAGGGAGAACGAGGTGTATTGGACGCCGCTCAGATTGAAGCGGCCATCCGGCCCCCGGACCACCACTTCCCCCCGACCCGGCTCATCGTCCTGGAAAACACGCACAACCGTGGTGGCGGCACCGTCTATCCCATCGAAAAGATCGGGGAGATCAGGGAGCTGGCTCTCTCCCGGGGCATACAGATGCATCTCGACGGCGCCCGTCTGTGGAACGCCTGTGTGGCCTCCGGTCGCCGCCCCAGCGAGTACGCTCGGTACTTCGACTCGCTCATGATGTGCTTCTCGAAAGGACTCGGGGCGCCCATCGGATCGGTTGTTGTTGGCTCGAAGGACTATATCGAGGTGGCCCACCGCTATCGGAAGCTCTACGGCGGCGGCATGCGACAGGTGGGTGTGATCGCTGCGGCCGCCCAGTACGCATTGGATCATAACGTCGACCGACTGGCCGAAGACCACGACCACGCGAAAATGCTGGCACAGGCCCTGGCCGGTTGTCCGGGCGTTGCCCTCAACCCTGATCTCGTCGAGACGAATATTATCATCTTCGATGTCTCATCCTCCGGCCGAAGCGGACCGGACATAGTCCAGGATTTCAGAGAACAGGGAGTCCTCATGCTTGCCACAGGCCCTGCCTCTATCAGAGCGGTCACGCATCTGGACGTGTCGAAAGAGAACATTGAAAAAGCTATCGAGGTGGTACAACAATCCTTCAGGAAATAATCGTATGTCCGCTACAAATCCGGTCCATCACGTTCGACGCACGGCGCACGACATGGCGAAATCAATCATGACCAGAATCTTTGGCACCTCTCTCCTCTCCATAATCCTCATCACAGGCATGATCACCTCATGTCAAGGACCGCGTCAGGAGGAAGAAGCGGCAGGGATCTCTGAAAGGACGGCGATGCCGGAGCAGGAGATTCTGAAATTCCTGGATACGCTTTTTGTGTACGGTCAGGAGCACGAAATGTTCAACATGCCCCCTGGCGACGGTGAATTTCTCCGGCTCTGTGTGGCCGGCAGCGGCGTGCAACGGGCCCTGGAGATCGGAACCTCCAACGGGCTCTCGGCCATCTGGATCGGCCTTGGATTATTGGAGTCGGGGGGAACATTGACGACCCTTGAAATCGACCACGAGAAGGCCGAGGAGGCAAAACGGAACATCCGGAAGGTCGGTATGGAGGATGTGATCGAGGTGATCGAGGGCGATGCCTTCGAAGTGATTCCAAAACTTGAGGGGACCTTTGATTTTGTCCATCTCGACGCCTGGAAAGAGGAATACAAAAGGTTTTTTAATACGTTCAATCCGAAACTGGAGCGCGGAGGCCTCATCGCCGCCCACAACGCCGTCCTCATGGCCAGCTACATGCAGGATTACTTGGACGCCGTCCGGGCCGATCCCGAGTATATTACGGCCACCGTTCAAACCAGCAACGACGGTTTTGCTCTCAGTTATAAGAGAAATTCGCATTCCCGGGACAACGATTGAAAAGAGCCGTTCATCATTCTTTTATCGAACTCGTCCAGGGCGATATCACGGGGATGGAGACCGACGCCATCGTCAATGCGGCCAATGAGCGCTTGGCCCACGGGGGTGGTGTGGCCGGCGCCATCGTTCGGAGGGGCGGTCGCGTCATTCAGGAGGAAAGCACCCGCTGGGTCCAGGAGCGCGGACCGGTCACCGTCGGTACTGCGGCCATCACATCGGGCGGCAACCTCAAAGCGAAACACGTCATCCACGCTGTGGGTCCGCGAATGGGTGAGGGGGATGAGGACGCCAAACTGAAAGGGGCAACCCTCAGCAGTCTCGAGCTGGCCGACGAGTACGGTCTCAAAAGTATCACGTTCCCGGCCATCAGCACCGGCATCTTCGGTTACCCCCTGGAGCGCTGCGCCCCAATTATGCTGACAAATACATTTGCATACTTACAGGGAAAGACCAATCTGGAATTGGTTGTTTTCTGCCTCTGGGACAAAGAAGCATTTCATACTTTCCAGCAGACGTTAGAAGAACTGTAGAACCTTCATTCTATTTACTACATAAAATCCATCAAGGAGGTTTATTCTATGTCCAACGGATTCATTCACGTTTCAAAACCGAAAAATGAACCTGTCCGTTCCTATGCTCCGGGTACACCTGAACGCGATTCGCTGAAAGCGAAGCTGGAGGAGATGAGGAGCCGGGAAATCGAGATCCCGCTTCTCATCGGTGGTGAGGAGATCAGAACCGGGAAGATGGCCAAGTGCATCTGTCCCCACGACCATCAGCATGTTCTCGCTCAGTACCATAAGGCCAGCACGGCCGAGGTGAACCGTGCTGTCGAAGCAGCGCGCAAGGCCTGGGCCGAATGGTCGGACATGGACTGGCGCGACAGGGCGTCCATCTTTCTCAAGGCCGCAGAACTTTTAGCGACGAAGTACCGGGATATTCTCAACGCGGCGACGATGCTGGGGCAATCGAAAACCGTCTTTCAGGCCGAGATCGACTCCGCCTGCGAGCTCATCGATTTCTACCGCTTCAACCCCTATTATATGAATGTAATTTACGAGCATCAACCCGATTCCTCCCCCGGCATTTGGAACTACATGGAGCATCGGCCCCTGGAGGGATTCGTTTTCGCCGTCACCCCATTCAACTTCACGTCCATCGCCGGGAATCTGCCGACATCGCCGGCCATGATGGGCAATACGGTCCTGTGGAAACCGGCCTCCTCAGGCGTCTACCCGGCCTATTTTCTCATGCGATTGTGGAGAGAGGCAGGGCTGCCGGACGGCGTCATCAACTTCGTTCCCGGTCCCGGCGGTCAGGTGGGCGATCCGGCCATGAACAACGAGGAGCTGGCCGGCATCCATTTTACAGGATCGACCCAAATCTTTCAGGATATGTGGAAGACAATCGGCAACAACATAGCCAAATATCGTTGCTACCCGCGCATCGTCGGCGAGACGGGAGGGAAAGATTTCGTCTTCGTCCACGCCTCTGCCGATACCGAGGCCACCGCAACGGCTCTGATCCGAGGCGCCTTCGAATATCAGGGACAAAAATGTTCGGCAGCCAGCCGGGCCTATATCCCCGATACCCTCTGGCCGAACATCAAGGAGTCTCTTCTGGCACAGTTGAAAACGCTCAAGATGGGCGATCCCATGGACTTCACCAACTTCATGTGCGCCGTCATCGACAAGGCGGCCTTCGGTGACATCACCGGCTACATCGACTATGCTAAGGAATCAAACGAGGCCGAAATACTGCACGGCGGCAACTACGACGATTCCATCGGTTACTTCATCGAGCCCACTGTCGTTCTGACGACGAACCCCAGGTTCAAGCTCATGGAGGAGGAGATTTTTGGGCCGGTGTTGACCGTCTACGTCTATCCGGAAGCAAAATACGCCGAGACTCTTGAGCTGTGCGACACGACGTCGCCGTATGCCCTCACCGGTGCCATCTTCGCCACCGACCGGGCCGCCATTGCCCAGGCTTTCAAAGCGCTCCGGCATGCAGCGGGTAATTTCTACATCAACGATAAGCCCACCGGGGCGGTCGTCAGTCAGCAGCCCTTCGGTGGTGCCCGAGCCTCCGGTACGAACGATAAAGCCGGGTCGGTGCTCAATCTCATTCGCTGGGTCAGTCCCCGTTCGGTCAAGGAGACCTTTGTCCCACCCACGGATTATCGCTATCCGTTCATGGCGGAAGAATAATTACGAGAAAGGGTTACGTTTGCGGTTGAGAAACCCGTATCTGTTTACGGTTACGTTTTTCGTCACGGAATTTCAGACGTAACCGTAACCGTATAACATATCCCCATAGAATCGGTAAGCCCTTGCCACCAGGCAAACTATATACTATCTTTAGTGCTCGATGTCCGAATCGTATGACGATTTAGGGGCTGGGCTTGCTAAAATGAAGATTCTATATATGTGATAGTCTACCATTCATTCAGAGGCATCTATGGAAATCAAAAGACTGAAAGTATCACCGGGCAAGTGCAGCGGATGCCGATTGTGTCTGCAGATTTGCGCTATCAGCCATCATCATGAAACCAATCCCAAAAAGGCCAGATTGAAAATCGAGGCACGTTTCCCGCAGCCGGGAAAATACAAGCCCAGAGTCTGCGTGCAGTGCGGCAAGTGTATGGAGGTTTGCCCCGAGGGCGCCATCTCCCGCCGCGATGACGGTGCCTATATCGTGCTCACAGAACAATGCACCAATTGCGGCGAATGTATCCCGGTCTGCAAGCCCGATGTGATATTCCAGCACCGTGACATAGGGCATGTTTTAATCTGCGACAACTGTTTCAAATGCGTCGAGCTGTGCAACACCGGCGCACTCACAATGCAAACCAGGCTGGTAAAGGAGACCAAGTAATGGCGAACGGCTCTACGAGTTCCAGGGGACTGGCCGGTACGACGCTGCGTATCGATCTCACCACCGGGGAGATCAAGAGAAGTCCCACCGATGAGAAGCTGATGCGCGAATGGTTCGGAGGACGGGGCGCCATCGCCAAGATTCTCTACGATGAGGTCCCCCGCGACGCCGATCCGCTCGGGCCGGAGAATCTTTTCATCATCTGTCCCGGCGTCATGAGCGGCTGCTTTATCCCGGCCGGCTCCAAAGTCGAATTCGGCTCGGTCTCCCCCCTGACAAACGGCCACGGCGATTCCAACATGGGCGGCCATCTGGGCCCGGCCCTCAAATTTGCCGGCTACGATATGGTGATTCTATCCGGCATCTCCCCCAGACCGGTGTATCTCTTTATCGATGACGATAGGGTCGAGCTTCGCGATGCATCTCAGTATTGGGGCATGGGGTCTTTGGAATGCGAACCTGTGATGAAACAGGATCTGGGCGAGGATTTCGAAATCGCCACCATCGGACCTGCCGGCGAGAATGGCGTTCGCTTCTCGTGTATCACGCACGATTTCGGCCGCCAGGCGGGACGGACCGGGCAAGGGGCTGTCATGGGCTCGAAGAAGCTCAAGGCCATCGCTATCAGGGGCAGCAGGGGCATCGTGGTGCACGATCTCGAGAAGCTGACAGAACATGTGACGGCCATCATGAAGCGGACGCAGACGCATCCGAACATGGCTCCGTGGCAAAAATACGGCACGGCCTTCTTCATCGAATGGTCCAACACGAACGCCGTCATCCCGACCCGGAATTTCCAGACCACATATTACGAGAACATCGAGGGCATTAGCGGCGAGGCGTTGGTGGAGAAGTGCCTCATCTCGCACAAAGCCTGTTTCGGATGCTGGATGAACTGCGGCAAGTACACCAAGGCGGTCCTGCCGGGCAAACAAACGGTCTATCTCGAGGGTCCCGAATACGAGACCGGCGCGCTGTGCGGCTCGAACCTCGGCATGACCGACATCAACCAGGTCGCCTATCTCAACTGGCTGATGGACAATGCCGGCATGGACACCATGTCTGGCGGCGGCGTGGTTGCGTTTGCCATGGAGTGCTTTCAGCGCGGGCTGATCACCGCCGACGATCTCGAAGGGCATACGCTCAACTGGGGTTCGGTGGAGGATGCCGAACACTTCATCGACATGGTGGTGCATCGCCGCGGGACCGGCGACTATTTCGCGGGCGGCACCAAGCGAGCCGCGGAGAAGATCGGACGGGGCAGCGAGAAATTCGCCATGCAGGTGAAAGGGCAAGAGATGTCGGGGTACGATGGTCGCTACGCCCCAGGAATGCTGCTTTCGTACATGACGTGCGACATCGGCGCGCATCACAACCGCTCGTGGACCATTACGGTCGACATGGCCGAGGGGCGCGACACCATCGAGGGGCGCGCCAAGGTGGTGATTTACCTGCAGCATATCCGATCGCTGTTCGACATCTGGTGCATCTGCCGCCTCTTCTGGGGCGAGCTCGATGTTGAGCCGGAGGAGATTGTCGAGGCGCTCAAATATATCACCGGGTGGGATGTCGATACCGCCGAGGCGCTGGTAACCTCGGAAAAGATCTGGAATCTGGTGCGATGCCATTACCTCGAACGCAACAGGGCCAACGGCCGCACGTTCGATTACCCGCCGGCGCGATCCTGGGAGGAAAAAATTCCGACCGGCCCCAGCGCCGGCAAGGGGCTGACCAAGGATCAGATCGAGGCGATGCTCGATGAATATTACGCCGGCCGCGGGTGGGATAAGAACGGCAACCCCAGCCGCGCGGTGCTCCATGATTTGAACCTCGATTTTGCGGCGGACAATATCGAAAAGATCGGGCTCCTGGGAAAACCGCTTTCCAATGGCATTCCGGCTGTCCGCGGCGAACGATATAAGCCGAAGGCGTTTTAGCATTGTTATACAAAGCGTTATAGAATATGTTCACACGTATGATAGTTCTTCTTCTACAACCCCCTCATTCCCCCTTTGACAAGGGGGACGTGCATTCCGCAATGGCCAAGCATGAATTCGAGTCTCCCCTATCAAGGGGAGATAACAGAGGGGTGTCACAACACAGTCTTTCATGCAAAGACTTCTGACGCCATGTATAAGAAAATGACTGTTTGAGATGACACACTTTTTTATTGGACTGAAATATGACAATCTTTCTTCGAGCTGGTGGTCAGCTTCGGGCCATGCTGAAACCTGACATCGATCACTACACCCGTAAGGTCGAGATCGACGGCGAAAAGACAATTGGCGAAATTCTCAAGGATATTTCGCTGGATCCCGCCTACGTCGCTCTTATTTACGTCGATGGCGTCATGAAGGACTTATCATTCAGACCATCCGACGGTCAGACAATTACTCTCCAGCCGCCCGTTTCCGGCGGTTGAGCATCGTATCCCATGTCCCTTTCGACATCCGAAATTGAGAGGTACCAGCGTCAACTCACGGTTGACGGTTGGAACCAGGAGAGGCTCAAAAGCGCCCGGGCTCTTGTTGTCGGAGTTGGAGGATTGGGCGGGGTGAGTGCGACCTATCTGGCCGCGGCCGGGGTGGGGTATCTGCGTATATGCGATAGCGACAGGGTTGAGCTATCCAACCTGAATCGCCAGATTCTGTTTACCACCGAGGATATCGGCAAACCCAAGGCGGCCCTGGTGGCACAGAGGCTCTCGGCACAAAATCCCGAGATAAAAATCGAGCCCCTGTCGGACAAGCTGACCGAGACGAACGCCAGCGAGTTGGCCTCAGGATGCGACCTGATCATCGATGGCCTGGATAATCACGCCGACCGTTTGAAATTGAACAAGGCATCATTCGATCTCAATATCCCCTTTCTCTACGGGGCAATAAATGAATGGCTGGGTCAGTTGAGCTTTTTCCATCCACCGGAAACCGCCTGTCTGGCGTGTCTTTTGCCCGAGGAGCTGCAAGACCCCAAGCCGACGCCGGTGTTCGGTCCATTGCCAGGTGCGATCGGATCTCTTCAGGCGACGCTGGCGCTGCGGTACTTAATGACTGGTGAACATCCCGTTTCGAACACTCTCCTGGTCTTCCGCGCCGATACAACGGTGTTTGAGACGGTGAGGTTTGAGAGACGGCCAGGGTGTGGGGTGTGCGGGAAGACCGTGCCGTCAGGTCACTGACACTGACGGCTTACATCTGTTACCAGGGGGCTGACCCTGCCGATCCAATCCGTTTATCCCAGGTTTTCTGTGGGACTTGATAATAAACTATTGTGTCGATTCATCTCATGCAGGATAAAAACTATCTTAAACGAAGGGAAACGGCAGTCACCCTTGACACCCCTGTCGAGGACCTGGCCCAACAGCACCCTGCAGCCGTCGATTTTCTCAACCGCCGCAATATCCGCTGCATTCGGTGCGGCGAGCCGCTGTGGTGCACCCTCGGTGAGCTGCTGCAGAAAGAGGGTGTACCGAATCTTCGGCAGTTCCTCGAGGAGTTGAATGACTTTTTATCTCAAAATGATGAGAGGAAATGAGAGAGATAAAGAGGAATGAGGTTATATTTAAAACATTATCGTTTTGAACAGTCTTTCTCTGCAATGATAAATCGTTGCACTCCGCCTTTTTTCTATCTTGTTTTCGCTTAAAAACTGATCCCGGAGTGGAGTGAAATGATTCATCATTTCAGAATGTTCGACAATCTCAGCTTCATTTCAAAAGGGGAGGCTCAGCGATGATGTTTAGAATTATATACTTTTCATATCCATGAACCAAAGGATTATATAATATCATGATGCCTTGACTCTTCAATGCCCTGAAGCCTGAGCCGTTAGACCGACAGGCGAGCGGAGCGGCAGTTTTTTCCGTGTCTGAGTCCCCGAGAATCGGGGACGAGTTTGGAAAAAACAGCGCAGTGAGCCCTTGATGGTCTCGGCGAAGGATTTGGGCTGGCCTTTCTTTTTGTTTCTTTTTCTTTGGCCAGCAAAGAAAAAGAAAGGGAATGCTGGTTTTACTTCTTCAGGGAATTGATTGGTGCCCCTTGGTCAAATGTCTTTACGGGCCTGTTTTTCCGTCACCCATCGATCCAAGATTCGGGGTATTACAGAAACGAATTCGATAACGTACGCATACATTCTTGCAATAGGACGAAAAGAGAAAAATCACGTCATATAACATACCGGAAAGTGAGGTGAATAACTATGGATTGGGGGATGAAAAATCGCCTCTCACGGCTCGTGCAACCTGATGGACATTGTTTCTTCTTGCCCATTGATCACGGATATTTTCAAGGGCCGACCCGATGTCTGGAAAAGCCGGCGGAAACGATCGACCCGCTTCTCCCCTACTGCGACGCCCTCTTCGTGACGCGGGGCGTGCTTCGCGCTGTCGTCGATCCAGCTCTTCAAACACCTGTCATTCTCAGAGTATCGGGCGGGACGAGCATGATCTGCAAGGACCTTGCCCACGAGGGGATCACGGCATCCATGAAAGACGCGGTCAGGCTGAATGTGGCCGCCGTGGGCATCTCGGTTTTTATCGGCAGCGAATACGAACACGAGACGCTCTTGAACCTGGCCAAGCTTGTCGACGAAGGTGAAGAGTACGGCGTCCCGGTTATGGCCGTGACCGCCGTGGGCAAAGAGCTTGAGAAGCGCGATGCCCGTTATCTCGCCATGAGCTGTCGTATTGCTGCCGAATTGGGTGCCAAGATTGTGAAAACCTATTGGTGCGAAGATTTTGACAAGGTTGTCGAGGGTTGTCCCGTGCCAGTGGTCATGGCCGGTGGTCCCAAATGCGAGACCGAGCGCGAGGTCTTCGAATTCGTCCACGACGGCATGCAAAAGGGAGCCATCGGGGTGAACTTGGGCCGGAACGTCTGGCAAAACCCTCAGCCAGTCGCTGTGATGAAGGCACTCCGTGCCATCATTCACGAGAATGCTACAGTGGATGAGGCGCAGGAGATATTTGAGCAAGTAAAGGGCAAATAAGCAAACTGTAACACTGGTTACGTTTTGCGGTTAGGGTCACGAAGCCCGTTTCGTAATTCGGTTAGGGTTAGGTTTCAACAAAAGAACGCCCTGAAGCCTGAGCCGTCAGACCGACAGGCGAACGGAGCCCTTCGACTTCGCTCAGGACAGGCTCTGTTTTTTTAGTGTCTGAGTCCCCGATATTCGGGGACGAGTTTGGAAAAAAACAGCGCAGTGAGCCGTTGACGGTCTCTGCGAAGGCTTGGGGCTGCCCTTTCTTTTGCTTCGTTTTCTTTGGGCAAACAAAGAAAATGAAGGGGATATCAGAAGCTGAGATCGCACAGGATATGTATCCTGTGCGAAGGGATGGATAGGGATATATATCCCATTAAATATTTTCGCCCAGCATACATATACTGGGCGATCAAGTTTTTCCTTATTCTACGGGGCGGGCTTCGTTACCGTCACCGAACAACGAGGTCGAAAATATGCGCGTCGCCATGTACTACAACAACCAGGACGTGCGTCTCGAAGAGATGTCTGTACCTCAGATCGGACCCAGCGAGATCCTGGTGAAAGTGATGGCCAGCGGCATCTGTGGCAGTGATGTCATGGAGTGGTACCGTCTCAAAAAAGCTCCTCTGGTATTGGGTCACGAAATTACCGGGGAGATTGTCGAAGTCGGTAAAGGAGTAACATATAAAGTCGGTGATCGGGTCTTCGTCTCCCATCATGTTCCCTGTAACGAGTGTCGTTACTGTCAAGACGGACATCACACAGTGTGTGATACCCTCCGCTCGACCAATTTCGATCCCGGTGGCTTTGCGGAGTACCTCCGGGTCCCACCCATCAATGTCGCATGCGGTACGTTTTTACTCCCTGACGAAATCTCTTACGAGGACGGGACTTTCATCGAGCCTCTGGCCTGCGTTCTGAGAGGGCAACGCATAGCGCATTTCCAGTCCGGGCAGAGCGTCCTCGTTCTGGGCAGTGGCCTTTCCGGATTACTTCACATCAAACTGGCCCGGGCTCTGGGTGCGAGTCGGATTGTTGCAACGGACATTCATGAGTATCGCCTGGAGGTGGCGAAACGATCCGGAGCTGATGCCGTCATTCATGCCGAAGAATTTACTCCGGCATACCTTCGCGAACAAAACAATGGTTGTCTGGCCGACCTCGTCATTGTGTGTACTGGTGCCATTCCAGCGATCCACCAGGCCTTTCATTCAACCGAGCGCGGCGGCACAATCCTCTTCTTCGCCCCGACGGAGCCTAGTGTAGAGATACCCTTTCCCATGTGGGATCTCTGGCGGGACCAGATCACCATGCTCTCGACTTACGCTGGCAGTCCTGAGGACATTATGCAGGCGATAGAATTGGTCCGCGCGCGAAAGGTAGACGTGCGGGATATGATCACCCACCGCTTGGGCCTGGCCGAGACAGGCCTCGGCTTTCAGCTCGTCCTCAAGGCCCAGGACTCCATCAAAGTCATCATCGAACCACAACGATAGACGGAGGAAATAAAAGTCCCCCTTTTCCAAGGGGGGGGAGATAGGGGGATTATTCAGATATTTTGCTCACCAACCCCTGACCACTGTTCCCTGACCACTATTCAAAAATCCATCATCAGAAAAAGCAGCCTGTCCCCTTTTATTCCGATGCCCTAAAGCCTGAGCCGTCAAGACCATCCGACGCATGGAGCGGCCGTTTTTTCCGTGTCTGAGGACGAGCTGTGCGAGCCCGAGTTTGGAAAA
>CP070758.1:1037480-1043543 GCA_020348925.1 Gemmatimonadota bacterium
CGTCTATGATAAAAGGACCGCTGGCAAAACTGAGTACCCCACTGGTCGTGGAGATATTCACCAGATCGTACTGCTCATAGATCTTCGGGTCCCGAATGACCCACTCCGGATAGATCCCCACATTCACCAGGGCGAACATCAGCTCATAACCAGCATAGACAGCGGCCTCGCTCATGCCCGGATTGTTCGCCGTGACGTTGCCGCCAAAGGTCAGATCGATGATCAAATCACCCGCACAATAATCCTTCGTCTGGGCGAAACTCATGCCGAGATTAAAGAGAACCATACTGAAAATAAAAAGCACAACATATACTGGTACGCGTTTCATCCTACAACCTCCTTAGTTAGAGAAATTACAGAATACATAAATCCAGACATCTTTCAACCTGATAACGTACATTCACATAGGCAGATTTCTCATTACTCTTTTGCACAGCTTCATCACCGTATCGAGTTCGGGTGAGTCTTTCCAATATTGTTTGTTTTTGTTCAATGTGTCTTTGGTCCCTTTTGAGTGTCCATCATCTCCTTTTACCCTGGCTGAAGCCGACCCATGCCTCTGTTGCTTGCGATGACAGACAGGCGACCCATGGGCCGGTCATCAGCCGGGAAAAGTATGGAATGCAGAAAGAAGAATCGTACAATCATAATTTTGATTATAGAGTGCTTTAAGCATCTTCCGGTTAAGCTTAGCCATCCATTCGGGACAATAACCATGGCTGAAATCCGTTTCTGAGTGATCACAGATATGCGACTCAATTCACCCTCCGTTCCTGACTGCCCCTCCATTAACCTGCCTTTTTATTGATTCGGAACTGCCCACCAATTGCTTGCATATTTCTGTGACCCGTTCAAATTCGCAGGACTTGTCGAAAAAATAATCCGAGCCCGCTTCCATGCATCTCTTTCGGTACTGGTCTTGCGGATAGTTTGTCAAAATAATTATAACGGGGTTGTAGTTTTCCTGAACGATTTCCGACATCACCTCGAGACCATTTCGCTTCGGCATCCGGATATCTAAAATGACGACATCCGGTCGCAACTTCCTGGTCAACTGGATGGCTTCCTGCCCTTCCTGAGCTTCAAAAATAGTCTCAATACCTTCCAGGTCAGAAAGCATATCAACAAGGCGCATGCGCACCAGATCCGAATCATCAGCAATAAGAATGCGCATTCAACATGTTCCTTTCAACGATGAATTCTTGAGTTTCTTTTTTCTATTGAGCCGAGGGTGGCCTACGCGTTGTCGGCGCGATGAGAGAAAAGCGGTGGTAGGCCTCCCATCGGCTTTTTCGAGCGCAAAGATACCCTCACGATGAAAATCGCGGTATCGGCGGCTGTCTGATTATTATGTAGGGATTTGTCTTACAGTGTGGAAGGGTAATTTAGCAATGAGATTTCCTGGAATCCTTATCCTGTAGTCTCATGGCATGAGATTCCTGCCTGAGTCTGTCCCGTGTCCCCTAATCCTACCTGTCATTCCGGCCTGAGTGCCGGAATCTCCGCCTTATTGCCTCGTAGCTTGAGATTTCTTGTAATAAATACGAGACAGGCTCTGCATTCACAGGAATGACATTAAGATTTCACTCAACAAGCCCGTGCTTCATTGCATAGTGCATGATCTCTGCGTTCGTCTTCATTTTCATCTTCTCGAGAATACGGGTGCGATAAGTGCTCACCGTTTTCACGCTCAAACTCAACTCGCTGGCGATATCTGTCATACGCTTGCCTGAGGCAATTAGACACATCACCTGAAACTCACGATCCGAAAGAGCTTCATGGAGCTCGTTGTCGGTTTCAAGATCTAAATCGAAGGCCAACTTTTCAGCAAGTGCGGTGCTGACATATTTTCGCCCGACAGAGACCTTCCGAATGGCCTCCACCAGCTCGTCCGGAGCGGTCTCCTTACTCATATACCCGGCGGCACCGGCCTTTAATACGCGCACCGCATACTGCTCTTCAGGATAAATACTTAAAATGAGAACCTGTGTATCGGGCTTTTCGCTCTTGATCTGTTTCAAAACGTCCAACCCACTTATGCCGGGTAGGGAAAGGTCCAGTACAACCACATCGTACCGGTTCTTCCTGATCTTGCTCAAAGCTTCCGGCCCAGTACTCGCCTCGCCCATCAGGGACATATCAGGTGTATCCGTGAGGATCTGCTTCAATCCTTCACGGACGATACTGTGATCGTCGGCAATAAATACTTTGATCATACGACCCTCTCAAGCGTCTGGTGTGGGATGCGAGCCACAACCGTTGTACCCTGGCCGGCTGTACCATGGATTGCCAACTCGCCTCCGAAAAAGTGGACCCGTTCCCGCATACCGATGAGGCCGAAGGACTGATGATCGCTGCTCTCCTCATCAGTGATCCCCCGTCCATTATCCTGAACTCTGAGCTCGACCAAATCTCCCTTCTTCTCGAGATGCACCATCACTCTGGTCGCCCCTGAATGCCGTGCTATGTTGGTCATAGTCTCCTGGAAAATGCGAAAGAGTGCGGTGGAACGATCCCGGTCCAGAAGAAAGTCCTCAGGATCGATAGTCAGCTCGCATGTCACTCCGGTCCGACTCTGGACTTCATTCACAAGCCATTCTATGGCCGCCACAAGACCCAGATCGTCCAGGACCCCTGGTCTCAGCTCGGTCGAAATCCTCTTGACTGTTTGGATCGTTGTATTCACCAGTTCCGACATTGATTCTATCTTCTCGATCCACGGTTTCTGATCATCCCCAAGCCTCTTGTGGAACCACGAAAGATCCATCTTCAATGCGGTCAGGGTTTGGCCCAACTCATCGTGGATCTCGCGGGCGATGGTGGTTCTTTCCGATTCTCTCACGGACTGCAAATACATAGCGAGGTTGCGCAACTCCTCTTGCGAAACTCGCAGCTCTTCCTCGGCCTTTTGGCGCTCGACAATCTCCTGGCGAAGCTTCTCATTCGTATCTTTCAACTCGGCTGTTTTCTCATCAATCAACTCCTCAAGATGCTCACGATACTTCTCCAGTTCTTCTTCCGCATGGGTGCGTTCTATAATTCTTCCCAACCGTTCAGCAATGGCAGTGAGCAGGTTTCTCTCCTCCACCAAGAAAGGTCCTTCATCACGTTGCGGCCTCTCTTCCATATAAAAGATTTCTATCGATCCCATACGTTTGCTCTGCACAACAATATCAGTAGCCTGCTGCCAAATTGTTTGTTGAAAGTTTTTCGTTCTGAATTCTTCTCCCTTCACGATAATACGAGCACAGGTAATGTCAGGATACTGCCACGCAGGCGGTATCAGATCGACGCATCCTTGAAGGATCTCATCCAATGTGATATTCGGTGTCGCAACGAGTTTTGCAATGGAGTAAAGGCAATTCAATTCCTTGACCCTCTCGCCAAGCTCCTGCGTTCTCTCCTCCAACGCTTGGTGCGACTTGACCCGGTCTGTGATATTCGTCAAGGTCAGGACCAAACCAATAACTGTGTTCCCTTGATCCTTAATGGGCACGAGGCTCCAATCCCAATAGGTCACCCCACGCTCTGGGTGTTCTGCGTATTCAAACGGTTTGGCCCGTGCAAAATAGGCCTCGCCGGTTTCAACAACCCGCCTGAATATCTCCTTGTTCTCAGGATTGGGATACAGATCGAAATGATTCTTCCCCGGAAAAAAAGAGGGTTCTCGCTCGTCCGCCATGGCGTAGGCGCGGTTCACCTTAACAAAGTTGAAGTGATGATCCATATAGGCGACAAGCATGTGCGTGTGATCGAGGATTGTCTCGAGAAGCAGCGTGGACTCTTTCAGTGCCTCTTCAACCTGTTTGCGCTGCGTTATATCTATCACACCGGCAATTGCTCCGGCATAATTTCCATCCTTGTCGAAAATCGGGGCTGTTTCGAGGAGCGCAGAGACCGATGTCCCGTTTTTCTTGAGAAATGTGAATTCATGCTGCTCGACAATTCCCTGTTTACGCTTGTCTAAATTGTGCTTCGCAATCGCCCGACCCTTTTCATCCATAAACTCAAAAAGATGTTTTCCCTGCATTTCATCCATTGAGTACCCTAAGAGTTCTGCCATGCGTGGGTTGACAAAGGTGGTGTAGGCGTCTTTATCAATTGCCCAAACACCTTCCTGCAGTGCTTCAAGGAGTTTATGATATTTTTCTTCGCTCTTTTGAAGAGCCTCTGCTATAGGAACATATTTTTCCGCATACGCCTCCAGCATAGCGATCCGTTTTTTCAGTTCTGTCACTTCGTCTTTTAATTGTGCTTTTGCCTTATTCTTCATCTTTTTAGATTCATCTCCAATTTTGTTGATGAATTCACTACTCTCTGGACTGATGACCAACATGGCCCTGAAATGGTCTTAGCATGGGTAACGGCGACCAAGTTCCTTTAGGCGTTTCGGTTAGGATCACACCTCTTCCCGCTGAAGAATACAGAGCAGATGCCCTGAAACCTGAGCCGCTGGACCATCCGGCAAGCGAAGCGTTGTTTTTCCGGCTTTATGAATCCCCGCTAAAGCGGGGAAGAGTTTCGGAAAAACAGTGCAGCGAGCCGCAGATGGTCCGGCGAAGGCTTGGGGCTGGCCTTTCTTTTTGCTTCATTTTCTTTGGCCAGCAAAGAAAAAGAAGGGAAGTCATTTCGATCGTTCGGCATCAACTTTTTTTTATCTACAAGATATTCATTGTGTTTGAACCATATCCCTCAATCAAATTTGAGAAGAACCTCTTTTTATAGCTCAGGAAAATGCTTTTTATTGCCTATTGAAATACATGTTTGAGTAAATATACGAGATTTCATACATGTGTCAAGAATCAATTCCAAAGGCTGTGAGAATCCAAATGAGAATATGCCTGTCACTCCTGTATCAGGCCGAGCAAAGGTGAGGGATGAATACAGAGTCTTCCCCGTATTTTATAACGGGGAATCCTTGTCCCTACGAAGGCAGGGATCTCCAGCCATGTGGCACCAACAGGGAGATTCCGGTACGGGGACCGGAATGACATACCCGTGCTTCATCCCGGAGGACATGAACCGATTCCCAAAATAACATTGACGACACCGATCAAATCCAATATATTGACTATTCCATCCTGATTACAGTCGGCGGCCTGAAGGTGTTCATTTGACGGCGTTACCAGCTCAATAATAATATTCACGATGAATAGAGCGTCAAGAATATCGATCTCTCCATCCAGATTGGCATCTCCTGTTATGATAGCCCCGGGACCCACAATCAGAAAACCGTCCGATACGATTGAGGGTATAGAATCGGCTGTGTCATCCGACAGAACAACCCTGACAAAGTGAAAGAGCAGACTGTCCCCCGCAACAGCGTCTTCACTGATGTCACAGGTTATTCCAATTACAGCTCCTGTTCCCGGAGCGATGACATCGGCTGAAAAATCCGAAACAAGAACGTTGATACGGCCCGGCTCGGGTTCGTTCCAATTGAAGAAATCCATGTGATTCGTCCGTGATGTAGGATATAGATCGAGAACGGTTAAAAGATCGAAAGGGAAAGTAAACTTGGCCTCGAGACCGGCAACAGGTTCGATGGCATGCTTCTCGTTGTCGAGATTCAGCGTCACATTGACCTGATGGCCGGGCAACCCATACACAGTAGGAATAAAAAGTTCAACCAGTGCCGCTACAGGACGCTCTTCCACAGTAATGCTCAGATTCTTCATCACTGACTTCATGTTGCTGTCTATTACCCGGACCGTAAAGTGAAATGTAGCGGGGGAATCCGGGACTCCGGAGATCACTCCGCTTCCGTCAAGGCTTAAACCTGGGGGGAACTCTCCGCCCGCGACCTCCCAGTTGTACGGGGGCCATCCTCCCGATGCGTATAAGGTTTCCGCGTACACACTTCCAACAGTACCCTCACCGAAAGACAGAGTGAGAATTTGGAGAGGGGCGTTGTACACGATCTCGTCAAAAAATAGGTCAGACCAATTCCCAACGACATCTTTGAGCGTCGCATAGACTCTCTTCACCCCGGACGGATCGTTCCCTCCTGATTGCGACAGATCCCAATCGCTCCGCGATACTGCAAAAGGTTCCTCATCCGAC
>CP070758.1:1043643-1047801 GCA_020348925.1 Gemmatimonadota bacterium
GGAGTTTTTGTGCGACGAGCTGCCACCCATTTACAATGCCATTAGGGTTGAAGATAAGGAGCGGAATGTCGATCTCGTTGTCGAAGTGTCTCAATACCTGGGGCACAACGTCGTCCGCTGTGTGGCCATGTCCTCTACGGACACGCTGGTGCTGGGCATGCGGGCGGTGGACACGGGCGCACCCATCCAGATGCCTGTGGGTCCTGCAACTCTGGGACGATTGTTCAATCTGTTAGGGGAGCCTATTGATAAGATTGGTCCGGTTGAGACGGAAAAGTTCTATCCCATTCACAGGCCCCCACCGTCCTTAGAGGAGCAGGAAGTGACCCCCACCGTCTTTGAGACCGGCTTGAAGGTCGTCGATCTGCTCGTCCCCTTTGCCAAGGGCGGCAAGGTCGGCCTTTTCGGAGGGGCGGGGGTGGGGAAGACGGTCCTCATCATGGAGCTGATCCGGAATATTGCTACGGAGCACGGAGGCTTCTCCGTCTTCGGCGGTGTGGGGGAGCGGACGCGGGAGGGCAATGATCTGTGGCTGGAGATGAAGGAATCAGGGGTGCTGGACAAGACGGTTCTCGTCTTCGGACAGATGAACGAGCCGCCAGGGGCACGATTGAGAATCGGACTGTCGGCCTTGACCCAGGCGGAGTATTTTCGCGATGAGGAGGGCAAGGACGTACTCTTTTTCATCGACAACATCTTCCGCTTCGTCCAGGCCGGCTCGGAGGTCTCGGCACTGTTGGGACGAATGCCATCGGCCGTGGGGTATCAACCCACACTTTCCACCGAACTTGGAGAACTGCAGGAGCGGATCACGTCCACGAAGCGGGGTTCCATCACGTCGGTTCAGGCTATTTATGTACCGGCAGACGACTTGACCGATCCGGCCCCGGCCACAACGTTCTCTCATCTCGACTCGACGGTGGTTTTGTCGCGGAAGATTTTTGAGCTGGGATTGTATCCTGCTGTCGATCCTCTCGATTCCTCGTCGAGGATTTTGGATCCGAAGATATTGGGAGAGGAGCACTACACCGTGGCCAGGGAGGTGCAGCGGGTTCTGCAGCGATACAAGGATCTTCAGGATATTATTGCTATTCTGGGTATGGAGGAACTGTCCGAGGAGGACAAGCTCACCGTCGCCCGGGCGCGTCGGGTTCAGCGGTTCCTGTCTCAGCCCTTCTTCGTTGCCGAGCATTTCACAGGCATGTCCGGGCAGTATGTGCCCCTGGAGGAGACGATTCGGGGCTTCAAAGGGATCATCTCCGGTGAATACGACGACATCCCGGAGCAGGCCTTTTACATGGTCGGCCGCATTGACGACGCCTTGGTGAAAGCCAAGGAGTTGGGGAGCGGGGGAGCGGAGGGGTAAATACAATTTATTTCAAAGTACAAATTGAAAAATGTAAAAACAGGGATCGCACAGGATATGTATCCTGTGCTGGGGGCGTGGAATGGGATATGTATCCCTATATCGCCCGGCATACATATACTTGGCGATTGGAGAAACTTTTTCTACTCATACAGGAATCGCACAGGATATGAATCCTGTTCGAGCGGAGTCGAGAAATCTGTATAACAAACGACTCAGGCTTAGAGAGAAATTATGCCAGATAAAACCTTCACCCTGAAAATCGTCACTCCAGAAGAGGAGATCTTCAACAGTGAGGTCGTCTCCGTCGTCGTCCCCGGCACTGGAGGCAGCTTCGGCGTCCTGGCCAACCACGCGCCGCTCATCAGTCAGGTTGAGTACGGTATCGTCAGTGCCATGCTCCCCGACGGATCGGAGGTCGTGGTTGATCAGAGGGGTGGGTATGTGAAGGTCAAGGATAATGAGATGGTTTTACTTGCATCCTCTGCTACCATCGAAGCCGAAGTCAGCGGCGTCCCGAGATAGAAATGTATCCGTATCTTCGTTTTTCACAGATTAATCCCTTGCCCCTCTGTACCCCAGCACCTTTACATTTCTGCACATTTATCTTCCGTTCTCTCTTTTCCGCAGATCGCACCCCTGCGCCTCTGCACCCTTGCATCTCGTCCCAAAACTATCATCTATCATCTACTATCTAATATCTGATTATGACTGACGAAACCAAAAAATTGCTTGAGCAAGGACATGATCACTTCGAAGGGGCCAGGATCCTTTTAAACAAAGGTTATCCTACAGATAGTGTCGGTTTGTTACTCCACCAGGCCTTGGGGGCATATTTCAAAGGACTCTTGGCTCATCTGGAAATCGACCCGCAGGAGAATGATGATTTAATTACTCTGTTCAGTTCAATTATTCAAAAGCATAGAGAATTCAAGAATTTTGAAAAGTTATGCGAGCGAGTGAACGGCTATTACGCTTTCGGCAAAGTACCCCCCGACCCTTTAAGCAAAAAAGCACAGGAGGAAATGAAAACTTCTTTGACTGAGACTGAAAAACTGATTGCAAAGATAAACGAAAAACTCTCCTAATCCTCCCCAGCTTCCCCGCACCCTTGCTCCTCTGCTCCCCTGCATTCCACCTTTACTCTGAGCCCAGTTGAAGGGTCATCCTGAGTCTATTATGTCGAGAAGCTTATCGAAGAGTCAAAAATAGCCCTTCTTTTTCTTTGCTGGTCAAAGAAAAAGAATCAAAAAGAAAGGCCAGCCCAATAAACCTTCGCCGGGACCGTCACCGGCTCACTCCGCTGTTTTTTCCAAACTCGTCCCCGATTCTCGGGGACTCAGACACCGGAAAAAACAACACTCCGCTTGCCGGACGATCCCAACGGCTCATGTTTCAGGGCATTCAACACCACAACACCTAACTACAATTTCCCTCGTTCCTGAAATCTGATTCCTCTTATATCCTTTTCTGTTTTCCTTTCATTTTCTTTGCTGACCAAAGAAAGTGCAGCCCAATAAACATTCGCCGGTACCATCCACGGCTCGCTGCGTTTTTTTTAAACTCTTCCTCGATTCTCGGCGACTCAGACAGCGGAAAAAACTGAGCCTGTCCTGAGCGAAGTCGAAAAACCTTTTCTCTTGACATGCAGTGGATGTGCCGATATATTCGTGTTCAGGTTTGCCTGCGTTGAGAGATAAAGAAAAATGACCAATTCAATTCCAATAGAATAGAATCAAAAGCGAATCTATGAGATTCATGGTGTAAAAGTAATGTTAGATTGTGATCTTGCAGAATTATATGGAGTCGAAACAAAGCAACTAAAGAGGCAAGTAAAACGCAATATGAAACGTTTCCCTGAAGGATTTAAAAAAATAGCCACACATCTTTTTTAAAGAGATCGTAGGAGAAGGAGAGAAAGAGTGAAAAAGGATATGAGCAAAAGCGTAAATGTGAGTAAGAATGAATTTCCGATACCGTTAGATATCGAACCACTTATTCATACTATTCGCGATCAGAAAGTGATCTTGGATTCGGACTTGGCAGCGATATATGGAGTTCCGACATATCGCTTCAATGAAGCCGTGAATCGTACTCATAACAGATTCCCCTCTTATTTCATGTTTCAGCTTAACAGTCAAGAGCTTACAACTTTGACATCGCAAAATGCGATGTCAAAAACAGGACGAGGAGGGAGACGTACTCTTCCTTATGCTTTTACGGAACATGGCGCCGTTATGGCTGCAAATATCCTGCGGAGCCCCCGAGCTGTACAGATGAGTGTTTTCGTCGTACGGGCTTTCATGAAGATGAGACAGATGATAGTGGTTCAACAGGATTTGGCGAGAGAACTGGCTGAGCTTGAAAACAAACTCACGAAAAGGCTAAATGTGCATGAGAGCGCGATTGTGAAGGTCATTCAAGAACTTATACTTATACTCAATCCGCCACCAAAACAAATCCCGATCAAAAAGAAAATCGGCTTTCAAGCTAAGCAGACCATAAGCAAATAGGAAGAAAGAATATACTGTTCCATGAACACCCCTTCATTTTCTTTGCTTGTTCAAAGAAGACGAAGCAAAAGAAAGAACAACCCAATAAACATTCGCCGGGACTGTCATCGGCTTCCTCTGCTGTTTTTTCCAAACTCGGTCTCGCTTCGCTCCTCCTCAGACAGCGGAAAAAAACAACACTCCGCTTGCCGGACGATCCCAACGGCTCATGTTTCAGGGCATTTACTCCTATACTCCCCTGCACCTTTACAACTCTGCTCCCTGCCCTTGGCATTCAAC
>CP070758.1:1047901-1063158 GCA_020348925.1 Gemmatimonadota bacterium
ATTTCTGGGCCGATTCCAGTTACATGGTTCTCGGGGACAATACGGTTACGACCAATATGGATTTTTTCGCTTCACCCTTTACCCCTGTTCCCTCCGATTATAAGCTCATATACACCGAAGATGGGGACACTTCCATCAACAGGGTCGTGACACCTTTTGAGATCTGGAACGTGACCGAGAACACGAAGCCCGATTTTACTGTGCAGGAGCATACATCCGCACGGGACGGTAGGTGGACCGACGGGGAACCCATTGGTCTCTGGGAACCGTATCCCTTCAGTCCGACTTGGACCATCAACCACTTCGCCCGGCCAGATACGTTGGGGATCGAGGATATCGACACCATACCCGGGCCGGATTTTCACACCGTCCCAGGTCCTGGGGGTGAGCTTGATACCATCTGGCATTACATGTTCGGGGATACGCTGCCGATGCACACAGGTGATGAGATCTTCATCAAGACCCAGAAACCCATTATTGCAGGAGACCGCTTTCGGATAAATACACAAGCGTACAAGGTTGAGACCACAGCCCATGATGTTCTCGATTCGATCAAGGTCGTCCCCAATCCCTATGTCGTCTCGGCAGAATGGGAACTGAACAGGAACATCCGGGAAATCCACTTCACCCACCTACCAAGCGTGTGTGACATTCACATCTACACACTCACTGGAGAGCCCATACGGACGATCCATCACGAAAATGAAACCGTCGGGTGGGCGGCCTGGGATCTTCTCACTGAAAATCGCCAATTGGTAGCATACGGGCTTTACATCTATGTGGTGGAGACTCCTGATGGGCGAACATATTTGGGCAAATTTGCTGTGATTCAATAGAGGATACGAGCAATGAACGACATGCTTTCCTTCCAATTAAGGAGGTCGCGATGATCAAACGCGTAATTGTTTTTCTGATGGTAGCCACAGCCGTGGCGAGTTGCGTCTGGGCTCAGGGAACAAACTTGCCCTTCAATAAAGTGGCCACATCGGCGGCTCAGTTTCTCAAATTTGGTGTCGGCGGTCGAGCCGTAGCGCTAGGTGGATCACATGCAGCCCTCTCGGGAGATGCCTCTGCGCTCTACTGGAATCCTGCCGGCATCGCCTCAATGCGCCGGAGCTCTCTGTACGCCTCATACATGGATTATTTCGTGGGTATTTCCCACAACTTCGTCGGTTACGTTCAGCCAATCGACGTCGAGAGCTCCTTCGGCGTCAGTATCATCTACTTGGACAGCGGCGATATTGAAATAACAACCATCGATCAACCCGAGGGGACAGGTTCATCTTACGACGTCAAAGACTTGGCCATAGGTCTGACCTATGCCAAATACATTACGGACCGTTTCATGGGTGGTGTGACGGTCAAGTATATTCAAGAGGGGATTTGGCGGGAAAAGGCCCATACGTTCGCTTTCGATATTGGGTCCATATTGGACACAGGACTCTTAGGTATTAAATTGGGAATGAGCCTTTCCAATTTCGGAGGAAATATGAAGCTCGCCGGACCGGATCTGGATGTCGAGCACGACCGCTATGATGAGAATCCGGGTGACCGTGAAGTGCCGTCTCGGCTTGAGACTGAGGAGTGGCCCCTGCCACTTATCTACCGCATAGGCCTTGCCACAGATTTAGTCGGCATCGGAGGTCAACTTGCCGAGAGTGCTGAGAGTCGCTTGACACTCCTCTTCGATGCGAATGATCCGAACGATGCCGAGCTCAGGCCGAATGTGGGACTTGAATATCAGTGGAAGGATATTCTGAGCCTGCGGACCGGGGGGCTTTTTCGGTATACAGACGAGTGGGATGACACGGCGCAGGCGACACAGTGGAATTCTCGTCTCTTCCTCAGTTTCGGAGTCGGACTCAATTGGGAGACGGACTGGGGTCTGATGCAGTTCGACTATGCGAGAATGGACTACGATCTCCTGGGATGGGTTGACCATTTCTCCCTGGGAGTCGGCTTTTAGCCTCTCTGTCTGACTAAAAAATAGGATCACGATAAGACCCGCCTTTGCATGGGATTGCGGAGGCGGGTTTTTCTATCGTACGATGTGATCGAGGGGGGAGCGCTCTGATTCGGTTTTCGCCTCCACACCCCCGCAGTCCTCTCCGACCACTCCGAAAGAGTCCGGCGCCCTTCGGGCCGATCACCATCCTCGGTTCACCGACAGAGGGAGATCCCGCTGGGAACTTCGTTCCCTCCTCTGTCTCTCCTATCCCAGGTGACAGTGAAGTACGCGGCATCCTTACTTTCATCACCCCCTATCAAGGTGAGACCAACCCAAGAGTCTGACTCACACTGGAAAGAGACTTGCTCAAAACCGTTCATACCATTTCCAATATTTTTAAGAAACTAAGATTTCTCAAAATCTTCCTGTGACGGGGAACATTGAGAGCGGAGCATGTGCAATACTCGAAGAGATTTGATGTCGCGGAACTCATCGGTGTGATACTTCAGGAAGGCATGAAGCAGATTGTCAATCTCCGAAGTCGCACCCTGCGGGGGGATAAGTTTGGTGGCATTTTCTGTCCGGACACGCTGTAAATGACGCAAAAAATCGAGGGATTTTTGGGAGAGGGCGTAAGCCTCATCATCCTTCACGGCGCATGGAGAACAGAGGACACCTCCCTTGGGCAGGCTGAAACCGACAACCGTTTTATCGGGTATTCCTTTACAATGTGTACACATGTCGAGTTCCGGTTTGAACCCGAGAAAAGCCAACATGCGAAGCTCGAAGAACCATAGAAGAACTAGGAACTCATCCGGTTGCGCTCTCTCCAACTCGCCCAGCGTTTTGAGCGTCAATGCAAAGAGTGCCCGATTCTCGGCCTCCAGAGGGGTCAGGCGATCGACCAGCTCGCATACGGCACTGGCATAACTGAACCGTTCGAGATCGCCTTGGAGCATCCGGAAGGTCGTGATAATATCACTCTGGCTCAGGGTATGTACCTCCCGGCCCTCCTTCATGTAAAAGACGATAGCGGCGTGTGTAGCCGGTTCAAGGGTACCACACATGGAGCTCTTCGGCCTCCGAACCCCCTTCGCCACCACAGCACATTTCCCGTACTTTTTTGTATACAAAGTGACGACTTTGCTCGACTCGCTGAAATTGTGGGCCTTGAGCACAATCGCTTCTGTCTTGCAGATGGCCATAATACTCTCGAATACCGTATCGAATCTTGATGAAGGTGCTGAGAAAATCTATGGATATTGTGAAGAATGCACTCTACCCAACGCCCGTCCACTTGAGAAGGAGCGAGGCCAGACCAAAGTAGATGACGAGACCGGTTATGTCATTGGACATAGTAACGAACGGACCACTGGCTAAAGCCGGATCGACCTTCAGTTTGTTGAAGAAGATTGGCACTAAGATTCCCAAGGTCGCTGCGACCGTGATGGCGCAAAACATGGCACCCCCAACAATGATGCCAAGCAGCTCATTCCTCAACCAGAGAAAGACGACAAGGCTTACGGCCCCGCCGCATATGATTCCCATTAAAATTCCGATACGAAGCTCGCGCCACAACCGCCTCATCAGATGATGCATGTCGATCTCACCTGTGGCCAATCCTCTGACGGTCATGCTCGAAGATTGCAAGCCAATATTCCCGCCCATAGCCGTGATGACGGGTATGAAAAAGGCCAATGCCAGCAGCGGTCCCAAGGTCTCTTTGAATCGACTAATGATGATACCCGACAGGACACCCCCGCAGAGGCTCGTAATAATCCACGGCAACCGCCAACCTGCGACCTTGAGAGCCGATGTTTCACCGATTTCCTCCTCATCCGTTCCCACCATCTTTGAGATATCCTCCGAGACTTCCTCTTCCAGGACGTCAATAATATCATCGATCGTAATCCTGCCCACAAGGTTCCCCTGGTTGTTCACAACCGGAACGGCGACGAGATCGTATTTGCCGACGATGTTGGCCACTTCCTCCTGGTCCATATCGCTCGTGACACTCATGACATCGGTTTCCATGATTGCAGAAATCTTTGTGGTAGGAGATGAGATAATAAGCTGTCTTAAAGGCAACACTCCGGTCAGTATTCCGTGCTCATCCGTAACGTAAACATTGTAGATCTCCGAAATCTCTTCGGCCGCCTTGCGTATCTGCTCGATGGCCTCTGCCACCGTAGCCGTTTGCTGGACCGACACAAACTCCAGAGCCATAATGCCGCCGGCGGACTCCTCGGGATACTTCAGCAGTTCCTTCACTTCATCGGAATCCTGCTTGTCGATGGATTCGAGGATCGCCTCGGCCACATCGGACGGCAATTCGCCCACAATGTCCGTCGCATCGTCGGAGTCCATTTCTTCGACAATTTCAGAGAGTCGGTGCTCATCCATCCTTTCCAGCAGACTCTCCCGGTGTGCATCCTCAACCTCCAGGATCACATCGGAGGCCACCTCAGTATCCAACAGTTCAAAGATGTACCGCCGGTTCTCCTCAGAAAACTTATCCAAGAGATCGGCAATATCGGCGGGATGAAGGTCGGTCAGCAGGTTGGCAATGTGGCCTCTGGCATTCTGTTCGATCAAATCCTTGACGTCATCGACCAAACCTTGTACCTCTTGTTCTGTCACAGTGCGGATCCTTTATTGGATTCTGTCGGCGGTGATTTCTTTATGATTGTGCTGCTCTCTTGGTCCCTCGTCGAGAGAGGTGAGGGTCATTTTTTCTTGGCCCTCTCTATTTTTATAAGGCACAACCGTTCCCCCGGAGATAACGAGTTTCAAGGCTTCCTCGATTGTCATATCAAGAGGTGTAATTTCGGTTTTGGGGACGAGGAGGAGAAACCCCGATGTGGGATTCGGGGTCGTAGGGAGGAACACATTGCACATCTCGGTTTCGGTTCTCTCCTGGACCTCCCCTTTGCTGTCTGAGGTTAAAAACCCAATGGCAAAAATGCCTTTGCGGGGATACTCAACGAGGACCGCTTTGCGGAAAACGGATCTCTTCTCTGTCAAGAACGCTTGACTGATCTGCTGGACCGCGGTGTATATTCGATTAAAAATTGGGATCCGGATCATTATGTTGTCGCCCAATTCTATAAACTTCTTACCGACAAAGTTCCTGGTCAACATACCGGTAAAAATGATTAACAGCACAAGTGTCACGAAACCCAGTCCCGGGACCCTACGACCGATGAGATCGAAGAATCCCCATTCGGTGAGCAACCCACTCAGGAGACCATCGATTTTGAAGAAGAGCTGCCAGAAGACGTAGGCCGTGACGACGATGGGCGTCAGGACAACCAGCCCGGTAAGAAAATGGGTGCGCAGCCGTTTAAGGGCTTCCCGGTCCTTTTTCGTTCTCCAGCTCACTTTTCATTTCTCGCTCTTTTTTCACCCTCTCCTGGGGCGTGTCAACTATCTTGTAGATGATTTCCCCCGCTTTCATCATTCCGTACTCCTCGCGGGCGATCTTCTCAATATACTCAGGGTCGTTCTCCAATAAATATGCCTCCAGCTTTAATTGCTCCTGCCTGAGGCGGAGTGCTTCGAGTGTCTGCCGAAGCTGTTCGATCTCCCTTTTCTGCTTCCACATTCGATAGATGCCGTAATTGCCAAAGAGAAAAATGTACAGGACAATAAAGACGGCTCCGAAAACCAGTCCCCGACCCAAAACCTTCTTTACAGTGACGATGAGGTTTTTCTTTCTTTTCAGATGAGCGCCCCTTTTCGAAGGATGAAACGTACTCCCTTTCGCTGAGGGTACACAAGGCATCAATACGCCGGAAAGAGTGCCCGATCCCCCAATTCCTCCTCAATACGTAATAATTGGTTGTATTTTGCCACCCGGTCAGTACGTGATGTTGATCCGGTCTTGATCTGGCCGGCATTTGTAGCGACCGCCACATCGGCGATGGTGGTGTCTTCTGTCTCTCCGGATCGGTGTGAAATGACTGTTCTGTAACCGGCTTTTTGCGCCATTTCAATGACGTCGAGCGTCTCGGTCAATGTCCCAATCTGATTGAGTTTAACGAGGATACTGTTGGCGATGCCCTCATCGATCCCTCTCTCCAGCCGTTTTGGATTCGTGACAAAGATATCGTCTCCGACCAGTTGAATCTTAGAACCCAATTTCTTCGTCATGTACCCCCATCCCTCCCAATCATCTTCGGCCAGTCCGTCTTCGATGGAGATGATGGGGAAGGTGTCAATCAATGAGGCGTAGTATTCGACCATACCCTTGTAACCGACCTTTTTCTTGTCCGATTTCAGATTATAAGTTTTGCTTTTTGCGTTGTATAACTCGGTCGCGGCAACATCAAGGGCGATCGACACCTCTTTCCCGGCAGTATACCCGCTTTTATCTATGGCTTCCACGATGATCCGGAGTGCCTCTTCATTCGATTTCAGATCAGGAGCAAATCCCCCTTCATCCCCTACACCGGTTCGATGGTGTTTTTTCTTGAGCACTTCTTTCAGGGTGTGAAAAATTTCCGTTCCCATCCTGAGAGCTTCGCAGTAACACGGAGCTCCGATAGGAACGATCATGAACTCCTGAAGGTCGAGCGTGTTGTCAGCATGGACGCCACCGTTGATAATATTCATCATGGGAAGGGGCAGCACTTTGGCGTTTACCCCGCCGATGTATTGATACAAGGGAAGCTCAAGTGCTGCGGCTGCCGCTTTGGCCGTTGCCAGGGACACGCCTAAAATGGCATTCGCACCGAGACGGCTTTTATTCTCGGTCCCGTCCAATTCGATCATGACTTCGTCAATGAGCACCTGCTCGAGAGCATCTTCGCCAATGAGTTCCTCACCGATAATCTCGTTGACGTTGCAGACCGCTTTGATGGTCCCCTTGCCCTTATAACGGCTCTTCTGATTGTCCCGAAGCTCGATTGCCTCGTGCTCACCAGTGGACGCTCCTGAAGGTACTGCCGCCCGACCGAACGCACCCCCCGCGAGAATGACGTCGACCTCGACTGTTGGGTTTCCGCGCGAATCGAGAATCTCTCTGGCATAGATATCGACTATGGTTGTCATCATTATCTCCTTTTCATGGAGTTGAAACAGAATTCAGCTGTAAAAATCTTCATAATGTAGTAATAACGTTGGAACTTGTCAAGAATGAAAGACGGAACTCGGAAGAAAGAAAGGGGTTTATCATTTGAATGATGAAAACAGTGACAGGCCACTCAGGGACAACTCCAGTCCGTATTTTTTCAAAATTTCCTCGCCTTCCCAAACGCTGTCTGGGAAATCACATGCGGGGATAATTGTGCTTTCCTCACAGCTTCCGTTGTCCAGCATGAGTTTGGAAACGAAGGAACCTCAGCCACGGATCTCAACCGCGCCTGACCTGCCACGCCTGTTGAATCATCCATCGGAGGATCAAAACATCACGACGCTTCCTCATCTTTGGATCTTCTCTTTATCCTCAGAACAGAAAAGCATTCAGGTATGATTCTCCTTGAAAGCGAAGGTGGTTTTTAGTAATGATCACATCAACGATTTCATTATAAATGAAAGATCGACTCATCCGACAGGGCCGGCAATCTGCAGGCTTGAGTTTGATCTCGCCTCTCCAATCTTAGGTTGCCGGTTTTGGAGCGGATGCCCACTTGAAATCAAAGTGTTCGGAAATTTCTCGATCCCCTTATTGCGTTCCACCGAAATAAAATTTTACTCCTGCTTCGAGAGTAGCAAATGTTGTTGCTTCGTCTTCCGTAAAGATGCCGTGCCCTTTGACTCCAACATGGAATGATGTCCTTGTGCTGACAAAGCTCTCAACTCCAAAGCCGGTGTTCAACCCAAATTTGTTCTCCGAATCATACGTCTCGGTTATATCCGCCTGGTAAAGAGAGTCGGAAGGGCAATCGATCTGGAGGGATGCTTCAATATCGCTCCAGCTCAGGTTGTAGAGACCCAGTCCGCCCGAAAAGTACAGATTCGTTTTCCCCCCTTCTTGAATTGGCAAGCTGATAACTGCATTTGCTGTAAATCCTAATATTTTTGAGTCATACCCATCAACAGAATAGTCCAAAACGTAGCACTCATCGCCGTCATCGTATTCGGGAGGCACGTCCCACAACTCCGACGTTTTCGCCTCAAAGGTATGATAGACATTATTCAATTCGATTGCCACCATGTCGGTGACATTGTACCTTACAAGCATTCCGAAGTTGTAACCCAATTTCCAATAGTCATTAAAAGAGTCAGGGTCTCCCGGGTAAGCGAGTCCACCCTTGAATCCTATACCAAAGGTTTTCGGTGTCATCTGGGCGTTGCCAACCGAAACCGTCAGTACAAACACCGAAACAGTTAAGAAAGCGAATATCAAGCGCTTCATTGATCCACCTCCGTCGGGTTAGTGTGAATGAAGAGAAGAATAAGATTGAATATTCAAATGGGAAAAAGTGTTCCCTTTTTCTCACCTCCTTTCTTTCGGGGGGTCTGAATACTACGACACAGAGATTTTTTCTCCCCCAATATATCATATTTACATGTGGTTGTCAATCATTTTAAAAATCCACACGCGTCTTTCAAGAGCTGCCCGAATGGCTCTAAAACGGTTCGCAGTAACCGGTCATTTTTTTAATTGGGGAGCGTTCAAATGTGCTGATGCTGATGCACTCAAACAGCATTTTGGCCTTATCCAAATGAGCGGGCCAACGTTTCTACCGCTCTCAGTGTTTGAAGTTTCAAGAACTCCAGGAATGTCATCGTTTCCCACAAGGCATCAATGAAGCGAAATCCCGAAGTCGCTCATGATCTCGAAAATCTCACTCAAATTCCAAATTGTATAATCAGGAACATCCGAAGAGGCATCCGGAGAATTGGGAAACCAGATGGCCGTCATCCCCACGTTCTTCGCCCCATTGACATCCCGTTCAAGATTGTCACCGATGTGGATTGCCTCAGGTCCGGTGCACTGCGCCTTGGAGAGAGCCAGTCTGAATATCCGAGGATCGGGCTTCCAGGCACCGGCTTCCTCGGAACTGGTCAGCGTGTCAAAGTATTCGATAATCCCCAAGCGCGTCAATGCATCGGTCATAAAATCATGATCGATATCGCTGATTAAGCCTACGTGGAGTCCTTTTCCCCAGAGAGCCCGCAGCACACCTTCAGCCTCCGGATATAACCGCAGATACGTGTGGTGTTTCTCAAGATAGACCTGATGAAACCAAAGATATTCCTCCTCACTTGAAGGCAGCCCCAGATACCCCATGACGTGGTCATAAGACCTGCGTATGATCTCCCGTCCCAATAGAAGTTGTTTCCCCGGCGGTTTTCGATTCAGCGTTCCAATGAACCGGTTGAGTTCACCTGTCAACTCCTCAACACGCTCTTTCACACCGTATCTATCCCTGAAGGTTCTCATCATCTCCGTGTGCGCTTTCCGGTCACTTTCGTAATCCATAAGTGTCCCGCCGAAATCGAAAAAGATGGCCGTTTTCTTTTTAGACATGATTGCTCCTTTCTACCCATTCGGGTTGTCCGTCATTGAAAAAGAAGGGTACAGTATCGAAAACTGAATGTCAAGACTTTTCGAAAAATTATCTGTTTGCATATTCAAACTGCTATCCCCTTTGCGACCATAAAGCTCTGCACCGCTTTTTTAGTATCGAAACCATCATGTCTCATGCCCCCCCTTCTTTCGGCTTTTAAAAAACGGTTGACTCTTCTCGGTGTTTCAGTTATTTTACACGAACCTTGAAAACGAATTCGCACTTGTTAGAAAGAGACCTGCTACAAAAGGATAGGGAGGCTTATGGTTGATATGGACAAACTCGTTTCTCTCTGCAAAAGGAGAGGTTTTATTTTCCCCAGCAGTGAAATCTACGGCGGGCTGGGAAGCTGTTGGGATTACGGTCCCTTGGGTGTTGAGATGAAGAACAACGTCAAGGCGGAATGGTGGCGCTCTGTTGTTCGGGAGCGGAACGATATGGTCGGACTGGACAGCTCTATTCTGATGCACCCCAAAATATGGGAGGCCTCCGGGCACGTCGAGAGCTTCACGGATCCCCTGGTGGACTGCAAATCCTGCAAAGTCCGCTTCAAAGCCGACGATCTGGATGGTGATGTCTGCCCCAAGTGCGGGGGTGAATTGACGGAACCGCGTCTGTTCAACCTCATGTTCAAGACCTTCATGGGACCGGTGGAGAACGACGCCTCGGTGATCTTTCTCAGACCGGAGACGGCCCAGGGGATCTTCGTCAATTTTAGTAATGTTATGACAGCATCGAGACAGAAATTACCCTTCGGCATCGCCCAGATCGGGAAATCCTTTCGCAACGAGATCACTCCGGGGAACTTCATCTTCCGCACCCGGGAGTTCGAGCAGATGGAGATTGAATTTTTTGTCAAGCCGGGCACTGACGCCGAGTGGTACGATTACTGGGCCAGGGAGCGCTTCAACTGGTATATTCATCTTGGAATCAAGGAGGAAAATATCAAACAGCAAGAACATGGGAAAGATGAGCTCGCGCACTACGCCAAATCCTGCGTGGACGTCGTCTACCATTTCCCCTTCGGTTGGTCCGAGCTTGAGGGCATCGCCAACCGGACCGACTACGACCTGAAGCAGCACGCCCAGTACAGCGGCAAGGAGCTCACCTTCTTCGATCAGGAGGCCAACGAACATGTCGTCCCCTATGTTATCGAGCCTTCCGCCGGTGTGGATCGTTCCATGCTGGCTTTTCTCTGCGATGCGTACGATGAAGAGCCGGAGCGCGTGGTTCTGCGGCTCCATCCCAGGCTGGCCCCTTTCAAGGCCGCCATTTTCCCCTTGGTCAAGCGAGACGGCATGCCGGAGAAGGCCAGAGAGATCGAACGAATGCTCCAGTCCCAATTCAACGTTTTTTACGACGAGAGCGGTTCTGTGGGACGACGGTACAGACGCCAGGATGAAGCGGGAACGCCCTTCTGTATCACCGTCGATTCGCAGACGACTGAAGATGACACGGTCACACTGCGGGATAGAGACAGTATGGAACAGGTACGGTTACCTGTTGCAAATTTGTGTCAGGCTTTGATGGAGAGACTGAATCCCTCTCCTGTCTTCAGTACTCAAGAGTCTTAGAGGGAGGATATTTTTTTTAGTATTCATTTGGCAATTTTCATTGTTCACTTTTCAATTGGACACTTTTCATGAAAGGCGTTGTTCTTGCCGGAGGCTTGGGCACACGGCTCGGTCCTCTCACCCGAATTACGAACAAGCACCTTCTGCCGATCTACGATCGGCCGATGATCTACTATCCCATTCAGACCCTCGTCGATGCCGGCATCAATGAAATCCTCATCGTCACCGGCGGTAACTGGGCCGGGGATTTTCTTCGTCTCCTGGGTAATGGGAAAGAATTCGGTCTGAGAAACTTGGACTACACGTATCAGGATGGCGAGAAAGGCATTGCACATGCTCTGGCACTGGCTGAACATTTTGCCGATGAAGACTTCATTACGGTAATACTGGGCGACAATATCATCGATGGGAGCATCCGACCTTTTGTGGACAATTTTAAGAACAAAAACCGGGGAGCAAAGATCGTGCTCAAAAAAGTTGAACATCCCGAGAGATTCGGTGTCGCCCAGTTCGAAGGCGACACGCTGGTCCGGATTGTCGAAAAACCCATCGAACCTCCATCCCCTTATGCCGTCACGGGGATCTACATGTACGATTCCGATGTCTTCGATATTATCCGGGATCTGGCACCCTCGGAACGGGGCCAATTGGAGATCACCGACGTCAATAATGCCTACATTGAAAGGGGAACCTTAACATACGACATCTATGATGGCTGGTGGACCGATGCCGGCACCTTCGAATCCCTTTTTCATGCCAACACGCATATTGCCCGACAACACATCGCCTCGGAATCTGCATCTCCTGATAAAAACATACTCTCTTGATGAGGAGTCCTTTGAAAAAGAAACCGCTATTTTTCAACCTCCTTCTTCTTTCCATCTTTTTTTCATCGATTGCGTCCCCTCAGTCGTACAACGTTCCGGGTGACCATCCGTCGTACGATTTTATCGAGCGTATGGAGACAAAGGGCGTTCTGAAGAAGCTCTTCGACGAAACGCGGCCCATATCCAGAGGGAACATGGCTGAAGCGCTCAAAGAAGTGATCGAAGCCGTGAACAGGGGAGATCCAAGAATAACGGCCACAGATCAAGAGGAGTTGAAATGGCTGAAGCGGGAGTTTTGGTTTGAACTTGATCGAAGGGGAATCGATCCTGAGGTCGGGGAGGAACGGCATGTCTATAAGTGGGCGGAAAATGATAATCATCTCACAGGGGACATCCTCTTTTCTCAGCAGGCCATATTCCGCCGTTCGCAGGGCCGCACGAACCGTTTCCTCGAAACATCGGGGGGAGGAAAGGTGCGGGGTGGCTTGAAGGACGGCCTCTTTTTCTCCGTTGAATTTCGGCATGCGCAGGTGAATTCCAACAAGGATGATCTCACCAAGGAGGACTTCGGCCATAAGGGTTTCTTCAGCCGGAGAGGCGACTACGGCTACTATGATGTCACCAACGCCTCAGGCATCTTGAAGCTTCCCTGGTTCGAATTTGAGGTTGGCAAGGAGGCCCTCTCCTGGGGCCCCGGTGTTCGAGGCAATCTTTCTCTTTCGACAAACGTGCCGCCATTTGATTTTATTGCTTTTCGAGCTCAGTATGGAGCATTCAAGTATACCCATGTGACCGGATTTCTCAAGACAGATGTCGTCGATTCCCTCATGTCGTACCGAACACCTGAGGGCTTCGAGCGGGAGAACTACTCGAGTAAATATTTGGCCTGTCACCGTCTGGAGATGACGCTTCCCTGGAGGATTGATATCGGGGTTAACGAGGCCGTCATCTACGGAGAACGCGGTTTGGACGCTGCCTATCTCAATCCCCTCATGTTCTTCTGGTCGGCCCAGCACCACTGGGGCGACCGGGACAACGAGACCATGGGGGCGGATATTGAAGTCAATGCCTTCGACGGCTATAGCTTCTACGGAGCGATCTTTGTGGACGAATTGTATCTGAAAGGATTCTTCAACGGCGATCCGAGAAACAAAATCGGATTTCAATTGGGTGCCTTTGCCGTTGATCCCCTATCTCTTGAAAATGTGGATCTTCGTATCGAATATGCCAAGGTCATGCCGGCCGTCTACAGCCACAAATTTGCCATCAACACGTACGTCCATTACGACGAAGTTCTGGGGCACTGGTTGAGGGAGAACGGCGATGATCTTTACTTCGAGGGTCGATATCGATTATCCAGAGAGTTACAGTTTCTACTTTTTGCTGGACATACACGTAGCGGTGAACCGGCGGTGCAGCCCGACGCCCATTCCGATCCGAATAAGTTTCCCTTCCTCTATGGCACTGTGGAGCGAACGGACTATTCCGGCTGCCGGATTTCGTATCAACCCGTGCACAAAATTAATTTTGTATTCAATTATACTTACAGGGATATCGAAAACAAGGACCACATCTTCGGTGCAGACCGGATTGAAAATGAGTTTGTTGTAAGATTGCATATGGACTACTGAACAATCTTTTTAAAAAAGTCTCAACACATTCTTTTTGAGTATGAGCATACATAAATTGAAGGTTCTTCTAAGAGGAGAGTTCGGACAATTGCTAAGATTGGATTCAGGGAAGTCGAAACTGTGACATAAAACGCGTGTCTATACGATGTTTGAGGCGAAAAGCGAGCCTCCCGCTCCAGACAAGATATTTCCCCGCATAGATGCCCCTACCGTCCCCCATGTTCATAATAAGCCCGTAATTCCTCCTCGAACGAAATGGTTTCACCGGTCTTGCAGTTCTGTACGAGAGGAGATTTTGAAAGAGGATGGGGGCCTGACGGACCGCATAGACGCCTATCCGCCGGAATGGATGTCCCTCAACAGTGATGCAGTCACCTCCCCCGAAAATCTCAGGATACTCCACTGACTGGAGATATGCGCTGACCAGGAGCGCACCGTCCTCCGAGGTCCTCAAACCCGACCGCGCAAAGATGGTCGGCGGGACGACGCCGGTGGCCAAAACGGCGACGTCACAGTCAAGACGTGTATCGGACCGGGAAACGACCGCCTTTCGATCGATCGACTGCACCCGAAAGTTGTCCAAAATGCGAATACCGCGTTTTGTCAAGGATTTTCTGGCAAGCCGACGTGCCCTCTGATGAAAAGCAGGCAAGAGACGATCGCCTGAATTCACAACAGCAATGTCCGCTCTCCCCTGATTCTCCTGAACAAGTCTCCAGATATTGCCTGCCAGTTCAACGCCGGCAGGGCCACCGCCTATGACACATATCTTCGGGGCACCTTTTCTCATTGTGTCCAGAACAGCCTTACGAATATTTTCCAGGTTCTCGATAGGCTTCACAGCAAAGGCGAAATCTTTCGCTCCGGATATTCCTTCCAGGACGACGCGACTGCCGACGTTGAAAGAGACGAAATCATAATCGATCCTCTCTCCGCTCTCCAGGATCAACATCCGTTTCTCCGGATCTATCGAATCGACCTTTCCTTTGACGAAATCCCCTCCCCCGGATTCAATCAGTGCCTTGACGTCAAAACGGATCTGCTCCGGTTCATACGTTCCTGAGAGCATACCAGGTCCCATACCGGAATAGTAATGATGGCGGCTCGGAGCAATAAGAGTTGTCTCCACGCCCAAAGGAGGAAACCGGTGTGCATGCTTTAATGAATAAAGGTGTGCGTGTCCCCCTCCCACAAAAACCAGTCGCTTCTTTTCACGTACCATAGTTGAGCAATTTTATTTGTGTGCAAAGATTCAAACGACTCCTTTGCTTCGTTTCGCTCGCCATAACAGTCCGTAGGTTCCGGCTTCACCGCTCTGAATATTTATGAGTGCCTGTGAAAAAAAGTGCTAAACAGATGCAAGACAAAAGAGAACATCTTACCCTCGCACCCTATCCGTACCTCCTTATTACGGCACACATTGGCCGATGCCCAGAACGACGTTGACTATGCCCAACGCATCCAGAACATCGATTCCAGCATCACCATTGCAGTCGGCCCACACGAGTCCGTCGCCGCTCAACGGAACCGTCCCCAGAATGTGGTTTATGGTGGCCAGCACATCCAGAATATTGATGCTGCCGTCGTTGTTGACATCCCCACGAACCCCCTCCAACCAGGAAGGACTGAAGGTGATCCCGATGTTCTCCTCCCAACCCTTGGTCACGCGCACTATCTCAGGCTCACCGGCACGACCCTCTATGGCTCCACCGCGACTCCGAGAACTGCCCTCGGCATAGTACATCCAGTTGCGATGAAAC
>CP070758.1:1063258-1074136 GCA_020348925.1 Gemmatimonadota bacterium
ACAATACCGATAGCGTCCAAGATATCAACCTGCCCGTCATCATTGCAGTCGGCACGGTCCATCGTCTCCTCGTCCAAAAGAACGTGACCCAAAATGTGGTTCACAAGTAACAGCACATCCGTCACATCGATCTCGCCATCACCGTCCGCATCACCGCGCAACACCTCCGGTTCAACAGGACCTCCTTTCGGTTCGGAGTTCCCCACGAACAGAACGTTCTGTTCCCCATAATTGGCGATAACGACATCAAGGACACCGTCACCATTGACATCACCAAGTTTGACTGCAGCGCTCACATCCTTGATAGCGGGCAAGTGATTTGCCACTTCTTCAGCATAAAAACCGGAACCGGTATTGACGAGGAGGTGATTTTGTCGTCCCTCTGACATGAATTTGTTGTTGGCCACGATGATGTCCAAATCACCATCACCATCGACATCCCCAAAATCCGCACCTCCCATACTCACGTCCTGTACCAGCGGGAGCCTCACATCTGTCTCATCCTCGAACATTCCCGCTCCATCATTGATCAGCAAGAAATTTTGTGAACCGTCTCGGCCGGGCCACACTGAGGTCGAATCGCTCGCCCAAAAAATATCAAGATCATCATCATTGTCGGCATCGAAAAAGATGACGCCTCTGGTGCTATTTCCTCTGTGAGAAAGCCTCTCATGGGATTGATCGGTAAACCTACCGGAGCCATCGTTCACCAGGATGCGGTTGTGTCCATAAGGGTTCGCAACCACAATGTCAACATCGCTATCGCCATCGATATCCCCTACGTCAAACCCAACATCAGAATAGAATCCGAGGGGCATCCTGACCCCCGTCTCATCGACGAAGAACCCCGAACCATCATTGATCAAGAGTGTTCCTTGTCCCCCTGCAACGAAAAAACAGCTGCCAGGCCTGATACTATTCATTACAATAATATCCAGATCGTCATCCCCATCCACATCCACACATTTTGCATCCGTGCTGGCTGCAATGAACTGGGGCAGCCGCAATTCCGTCTCGTCATAAAATACACCGGTACCGTCATTTATCAACAGACGGTTGTGGCCGCTGAGTATTTCACAATCCGGCACCTGAAAGGCAAAATTATTGGCGACGAAAATATCAAAATCCCCATCATTATCGACATCGCCAAATTCCACTCCCAAGCTGAAATCATCGTCCCGAGGCAATCGATTTTTCGTCTCATCATTGAAAATACCGAAGCCGTCATTTATGTACAAACGATTCTGCTGGCCGTCGGTATTCGCCATCAAAATATCGAGATCGTCGTCACCGTCAACATCGCCGAGTTCAATATCAGTACTGAAATCGATCAAAGCTGGTAGCCTGAATTCGGTTTCGTCCAGAAAGAGCTGTTTTTCATTTTGAGTCACAGGGGGAATGCTCGATGGCGCCTGACGAGTTGCCGAAGGCTTGAACGGCAACTCCGAGGGAACAACGCTAAGGGTACATTGATGTCCGTCTTGAAAAGTACAGATCTTCTTGGGCGCAACAATCGGCACTTCCCACATACGATGTGAAGCCGAATGATCCGAGGCGAACGATCCTGTGCCAAAACACAGACTGGTGACGATAATGAGAGCTGTAAGCAGAGAAAAACTTTTTCCCCTATTTCGTTCATTGAAAATTTTCATGGCGCTTGCCATATTCACCTCGTTCGTCGCCACTCTTCGTTGGACAGCACTTCTCAATCTTTCGGATATAAAAGAAAAGCCGAGCTGCAAGAAGTAACAATGAGACTTCGGCAACCCGGCCATCTCTGAAAAAGATCCGTTGGCTTTGTGCCCCCCGATCACTCAGGGTTTACCTTTATCGAGTTCAATATCGACTCGTTATTGATGGGCTCTATTGTACTGATATCATTTTTTTGAACCCTGATCGAGAAGTGCTCCTGTGTCCGACAGCTATGCTCCTATTTCAGAAACCAATGCGATGATTTGGGGGGGTGACGAATATAAAGTGGTGGGAACTCCAAAAAACCCGGTCCTGCATCTCATACGACCGACAACAGAGCAATGGTCTCAACTGAGATTTGTTATCAGGATTTTTTGGACATAAAAAATCCGCCCTTCTGTCATCGCAACGCCAAATATACCTTCAGAATTCATCGGATCAAGAAAAATCTCACACTTTTTTTAAAATGGCATTGAAATAACTTCTTACATATAGAGAGAAAAAAGTTTAATTTCAATAACTCATATAATATCAATGATTAAAAGAATACAAAGGAATATGCTCAGAGTGTCATATTTTGAACAGTGCCCTGGGGGGTTTGCCCTAATTGTGGTGAGAACCCCGACAATCCGTTACAACAGTCCAATCATAATAATTCTGAAGTCCTACAGTGAAGAGAAAGTTCAACCTCGCTATCTTCATGGAGCTCATATTTATATATCATTTTTTGTAACTCTGTGATGAACAAGCACCGGCATCTCCCCTTCTCCGAGTTCAGAAAAAATAAAAAACTTGTTGACAAAGGTTCTTTAATGATATATTGTGTATCATTATTTCAGAGCTTTTGCAATGATATCTTGTGTATCATTATCTTAGAGCTTTTACGTATCCTAAATATCCTTTTGGGGAGGGAAGACCCATGAAAAGGGTAATGATTTTTTTGTTGATATTCGTGCTTTGTTCGACAGCAATATTCGGACAAGAGTTCGACAGAGATTACCTTCTTCAGAAGCGGAAAGTACGCGAACAAAGGAGAGAGACCCGCAATCAAATCCTCCAAAGGGCACTGTCTGAACAAGGACGATTGGTACCTGCTCAGGAAGATTATGACGTCAGATTCTACGAACTCGACTTGAATATAGATCCTACTACAGAATCCATAACCGGAACGGTTACGATTCGTGCGGAAAGCGTAACTGATAACCTGACCCAGGTTGTCGTCAATTTATCAAATACAATGACAGTTACAGGCGTATCGGGAGATGGTTCTGGATTCACGCACGTCGACGAGTTACTAACAATTGATCTGAACAGATCTTATAATCAGGATGAGACATTCCACATTTCGATCGCCTACACCGGAAATCCGGTTGAAGCTTACAGGGGCCTGGGATTTCATTTCGACACATACGGTGGTGAACCAGCAATTTCCAATGACAGTTATCCCTATTTCGCCCGGAGTTGGTGGCCGTGTAAAGACGATCCCGCAGACAAAGCCGATTCAATAAGCATGATTATTACTGTTCCCGACGGTTTGACCGTCGTCTGCAACGGTAGTCTGAGAAGTGTGACGAACAATCCAGACAATACGACAACCTATTTTTGGCACGAAGGATATCCCATATCTACCTATCTGGTCGCTCTTGCTGCCGCCAACTATTCCACCTTCTCAGACATCTACTACCCCCAGGACGGCGATCCGCTGGAAATACTCTATTACGTTTTCCCGCAGGATTTGAACGCTGCCATGGAAGATTTCAATATCAACGTTGAAGCTATGGAATATTTCGTGTCAATCTATGGCGAATATCCATTTCTTGGTGAAAAATACGGGATTACAACCTACCTGAGCCCTTTCGGCGCTATGGAATATCAAACCATAACTTTTTATACTCCCGGACTGATAACGGGCACCCACGACAACGATGACGTCGTGGTCCACGAATTGGCCCACATGTGGTGGGGCGATGCAGTAACGAACGCGGACTGGCACAGCACCTGGCTGAACGAGGGCTTCGCCGTTTACTCCGAAGCCCTCTGGTTCGGATATCTCGGTGGCATGGATGTTTACCATGACTACATGGATATTACTGTGAATGCCTTGGGATATACGGAGCCTCTCTACCGGTACGATACCAGCGATCCTTGGGGAGTTGTGGCTGGTGTCGTCTACGATAAAGGTGCCTGGATCTTGCATATGCTCAGGTATGTGGTGGGCGATGACACATTTTTCCAGATTCTCCTCGAGTACCGAGCGCAATACGAATTCGGAAATGTCACCACTGAAGATTTACAGGCCGTCTGCGAGCAGGTCTCCGGTCAGGATTTGAACTGGTTTTTCCAGGAATGGATATACGAATCCTGGCACCCTGAATACTACTGGGGATGGCACATCGAGAATGTCGTGGGCAATGAGTATGCCGTCAAAGGATTTATCGATCAAATTCAGGAGATTGGACCTATCTTCACGATGCCCCTGGATATCGGCATCGTCACGGCTGGCGGGGATACCCTGTACGAAACCGTTTATTCTGACGAGCAGTCCGAGATTTTTCAACTCACTGTGAATGAAGAACCTGTTGAGCTGTTGCTGGATCCATTCAACTGGGTCTTGAAGGAGGCGCAGGGCGTCTTCACACCCCTGGTGAACTACGCGAGCTCCACCGTCCGGGACGACGGCGATAATGACGGTCGAGCCGATCCCGGTGAAGCGTTACAACTGACCCTGGAGATTTTCAACGCCGGTGTTTTTGCCTACGACTTGTCAGCCGAGCTGGACACGGACGATCCCGATGTGACGATCACCTCAGGAGCAACAGATTACGGTGACGTTCCCCACAACAATACCGTTGGGAACGATCAAACCCCGTTTCTTCTCAGCGTCCAGTCCTCGGCCGAAACTCACCTGATTAAATTTTACATCTCCTTCACGGCCTCCAACGGGTATACAGGTCTCGACAGTTTCTATCTGACCGTCGGCTCGCCGTCGCTTTTACTGGTTGATGACGACGGCGGTGAACAATACGAGAGAATCTACCAAGCCTATCTGGCCTCGGATGCGGTGCCCTTTCAGGTATGGGGAGCCGACAAGGAGGGGACACCCGGCGATACGCTGGACGATTTCGAAGTGGTGATGTGGTGTACGGGACGGACTCGGGAAAACACCTTGACGGCAGCCGACCAAACGGCTCTCTCCGCTTACCTGGACAACGGCGGACGACTCTTCCTCAGCGGCCAGGACATCGGGTACGACCTGGTTGCGTTGTCCAACGGTGTCGATTTTTACACGAATTATCTTCGCGCTGAGTTTGTTGAGGATGTATCACCGGAGGGCTTCTTACAGGGCGTCACCGGCGACCCGATCACAGGAGCGCTGGGTCTCCTTCTGGTGAGTCAAACAGTGAACAGCCCGGACGTGATCGCACCCTCCGTCGGGGCAAACGTGGCCCTGCAGTACAGCCCTTCGAGGGCGGCGGCCGGCCTTAAATACGGTGGTGATTATCGTCTCGTCTACTTCGCCGTCGGTCTGGAGGGATTTCAGGCCATAACCGGAGATATCGAACCCGTAAGGGAAACAGTGTTGTCCAATATCGTTCAATGGCTGCAACACGATCCCCAAAAAGGAGACGTGAACGAGGACGGCGCCATCAACATCCTGGACGTGGTCTGGGCCATCAACATCATACTCGGCTCGATCGATCCAGGACCATCGCAACAGTGGTCCGCAGATTTCGACGACAACGGCTCCGTCAACGTCCTGGACGCCATCAAAATCGTAAATGAAATACTGGGGCCGGCGGGAATGAAGATGTTACCGAACCTCGATAGGGAGAGAACGACAATTTGCGTTGAAATCGAGACCGACAAACCTCTTGCCGGAGCTCAGTTGAACATCGCCTTTGATCCCGAGCAGTGTACCCCCACCGCACCACTGGTGAAAAGAGGTGCTCTCGAAGCAGCTGCCTCAATGAATGAGAACGAGATGACTGTTCTTCTCTACAGTCTCGAGGGAAGACCCGTTCCCGAAGGTGGAACGCTCGTCGAAATTCCCTTGACAGTTTTGGATAACCAACCGGGTGGTCCGAACATCTGGTTGCAGGAATCGACCCTGGCCGGTGTGGATGGGCAAGAGATCTCCGGCCGGGTTACTGTGATCCGCCCCAAGGCGGCTTTTGAACTTCCAACCGGATTCGAGCTTTTCCAGAATGTTCCCAATCCATTCAATCCGGAGACCGAGATCCGTTTCGGTATTCCAGCCGGGTACGACGATGGATTGAGTGTTGTTCTGACAATATATAATGTCTTAGGCCAAAAGGTGCGTACACTTGTCCACGGCAAGTTTGAGGCCGGCTACTACACAGTCCGGTGGGATGGTTTGAACCATCAGGGCCATCCTGTGGCCAGTGGCCTCTATTTCTATCTGCTGGAGACGCCCGATTTCAGGACCATGAAGCGCATGGTTCTGATGAAATAAGGCAATCGCGTGGACGTGTGTCCTGTGAAGCCAATGAATCGGTGATGTATCACCATTTCAAAGGAGGATTGTAGGATGAAACATCCAGTCACATTCATCGTCAGTTTTGTTCTAATGGCCTTCCTCGCTGGTTCTATCAACGGCGATACGTTATCTGTTGCCAGCGGTGAGGGTGAGCGCGGCAGTACGGGGAACATCATCTCAGTCGATCTGAACAATGATGTGGGAGTTTGGGGTGTTCAATTCGATCTCATTTTCGACTCCTCGGTCTTGACCCTGGACGACGTCGATACGACTGACAGAGCAGAGCAATTCGATTTTTTTGTGTATAACAGAATCAATCCCAACAATGTCCGTTTCATTATGTTCTTCGGCAGTTTTGACGTACTGCTCCCTGGCACAGGCTCAATTGTTGACCTTTCATTTTCCGTAGCTACCGACGCTCGACCGGGTGAATACCCCTTAACACTCCAGAGAGTTCAAGTTACCGACACACTGGGAGCCATTCTGCCCTTCGACTTGGTCAACGGAATTTTTAAGGTGACGGTAGTCCTCGACTCGCTGCGTATCACTCCGAGACCGGCCGAGGTGGCCTGCGCCGAGACGCAGCAGTTCACGGCCACCGGCTACGATACCCAAGGACAGCCCGTGGACCTTGACGCCCTGTGGGACGTCCTTCCAACCCATCTGGGACAGATCAACGCCACCGGACTCTTCACGGCTGACAGTCAGGGCACGGGGTGGGTCTATGCGACCTTTGAAACATGGGAAGATTCCGTTTCCCTGAACGTGATACCGGGAGAACCGGAAACAGTCGACGTCGAGCCGGACTCCGCAACCCTCGTTTCAGGAACACAACAGCTCTTTACAGTTGAGGGCGTCGATGAATGCGGTAACATGTTCGAACCCGCAGTAATCTGGGCCGTTCATCCCCAAGATCTGGGAACCATTGATCAAACCGGGCAGTTCACTGCCGTAAAGGCCGGCAGCGGTTGGATCGTCGCCTCCGGATCGCCTGAAGATTCATCTTTCGTCACCGTAGTTGTGGGGCCGCTCGATTCCATCGACATCTCCCCTGATGCGGGCACACTCGTATGCAATAATACCCTTCAATTCACGGCCCAGGGATTTGACGCCAACGGAAACGACGTCACTGTGGACCCGGACTGGGCGGTGGTTCCTGAAGACCTGGGAGATATCGACACGACCGGACTCTTTACTGCTTCCAGAATCGGTGAGGGTTGGGTCTTGGTCGGACAGGATGCCATCTTCGATTCAGCCCATGTTGTTGTCGAAGGGGGCGCTCTAACCGTTCTTGATATTGAACCTGATGTGGCGGAGGTTGTATCCGGTGAAAACCGGCAGTTCACCGCCCTCGGCTACGACGATTGCGGAAATAGTATTACCTTCCAACCAGAATGGTCCGTCTCTCCTCCGGAGTTAGGGACCATCGATTCAAACGGCCTCTTCCTCGCTCAGGTTGAAGGTCAAGGATGGGTCATCGTCTCAGGATCAGCCCAGGATTCCGCTCAAGTCACTGTGCAACATGGCTGGGCCACAAGCCTGAACCTGACTCCTGAAGAGGCTTTTGCTGCTCCCGGAGATTCGATTGTGTACACCGCCACTGCCAGTGACGGAATCAACGAGTGGGACGTGACCGATCTGATCATTTGGTCGACCACGGATCCGAGCGGCGCATTTTCAGACAATATCTATATTGCCGGCACAGAGGGAGAATGGCTGGTTATTGCCACACATACGGTTCCGTTATCGGATACGGTCCACGTCACAGTCTCCATCACTGATGTTGCGTTTGCATTGCCACTCACTCCTGGTTGGAATATGATCTCCCTGCCTATCGTTCCTGAGACACTGGACATAGATGTTTTATTCCCCAATGCTCTGGCCCAGTGGAAATATGCGGGAGGCTATCAATGGCTCGACGACGTTGAACTGTGTACGGGGTTCTGGATATTTGTCGATGAGGCCGATACTGTGAATATTGTAGGGGAGCCTATCCGGACATGCTGTCTGGATATGCTGACAGGTTGGAACTTGGTGGGTTCGGTGATTTGTGAGATGCCGATTGATGAGATTGTCGATACGACGACTTGGGAATTTCCAATATATGTAAGCCCCATGAATGTTTGGGCCTGGCAGGTGGGTGGATATATGCCCGTCTCGGAGATCGATCCAGGTGCTGCTGTGTGGTTATTGGCAGAGAGCCCTGGAACCGTCTGTTTTTCGTGCGACAGCCTTGAGGCTCTGAAAACAACTTCCAACATGCCAAAACTTACGGATCCATCGTGGAAAGCATCCATCCATTTGGAAAGTACCGGTGAACGAAAAACCCTCGAGTTTGGAGTTCACGAAGATGCGACAGCGGGGATTGATAGGGGCTTTGACGTGGCAGTACCGCCGCTCCCACCGGGAGACAATGTCCGCACACTCCAATTTGAGGGTGAAAACGATCTCGGGGTCAACTTTTGGAGGGATATCAGGGGTTCTGAGAATGCCAGATGGTCTCTCGTTTTTGACAGCGAGAGTGAGATCCTGCTATCCTGGGAGGTATCTGAAATTCCCCAGGACCTGTCTATTCTCCTGAAAACGGCGACGGAACAGATCGACATGAGAGCACAGACGGAACTGCAGCTCCACGAGGGATCATATAAATTCGAAGTAATATTGCGCCAGGGTCCGCAATCATTCACCCTGGAACAGAACTATCCGAATCCCTTTAATCCGAGGACGGAGATTCGATATCAGTTACCTCATGTTGGATCTTCCCTTCACACCACACTGACGATCTACAACATTCTCGGCCAGGAAGTACGGACTCTTGTGAATGAAGTCAAGGAGCCGGGCTATTACCAGGTGACCTGGGATGCCCGGGACGATTTTGGGTTTGAGGTTTCGAGTGGTGTATATTTCTATCAGATACGAACAGAGAACTTTGTCGAGACAAAACGCATGCTCCTCATGAAATAAGAAATTCGATGTTGCGTCCGGCACCCACCGGACCTCAGTAGGTTTTTAAGCCGCCGGGAGTAGTAATCCCGGCGGCTTTTTTAAACCACCCACATGTCAGATCCTCCGAATTGCCGGCATATTCCTCTCTCCAACTCCTAATATTTTTGACTTGACAGTGACGACAAAATCCACTATCCTTTCAAGTACTGAAAGCAGAACCAGGTTTGCATCCAATTCACCCTGAACCCGCGACGGCCGATCCTTTTAAAAGGAGGATGAAGATGAAGGGGAAAACACTCATCCCTATTCCTTTTTGGGGAAAATTGGTGCTACTTGTAACCGCAGGGTTCACTCTCTTTCTCTTCAATAACATCTGGGGTCAGAATGCATTGATCGTAGAGAATGCTGACTACTTCAGGGGATCAATAGGTAATATTCTGACTATCACTATGGTTAACGAGGGTAATGTTGCTGGTATCATGCTTGATATAACTTTCGACCCTGACTGCTTTTCTATTGATCCTGAAAGTTGTTCAAAGACTGACCGAACTATAGATATGAATATTTTCGCAGCAGTCAATCCGGAGCCAGGACTTATCAGATTTACGGCGGCAAGTCTTGGCACATTCATTCCTCCGGGATCAGGTCCTATTGTTCGCTTTACTGTGGGCGTATCCTCAGAATGTGAACTTGGGCAGTATACCTTTGCCTTATCGAACTCAAAATTTGCTGATCCGGCTGGTAGAGAATATCCTCATGATGTGGTGAATGGAATCATAACTGTTTGGCCTCCAACGGTATTAAATGTTGAGGATCAGGTTGTCTTTCAAAATTCTCGTGATAATGTCATCAATCTTAATTTGGACGATGAGTCTCAAGATGCGCTAATATGTGCTGCAGAGGTTTCTATTTTGTACGATACAACGTGTTTTGAAGTGATCTCAGTAGAACCAACGAACCGAACAAGAGATCTCAATATTTTTCAATATGCTGATAGAGATAGTGGAATTCAAATCGCTATGACTGGTCTTGGTGCATGTATTTTGAAAGGAACAGGTCCTATTGCAAGAATTAATGTAAATGTCAGTAATTGCCCGGAAGGTTTTTTTTCTTGGAATATATCCAATGCAAAATTAGCAGACGGAGGAGGCAATATTATTCCCTTCATCGAGGTTGATGGCAACATTGCCATCTATACGAGTCCTAAAGGGAATGTAAACGATGACGGCACAATCGATGCCCTTGATGTCGTCCTCACCATCAGAATTGCCATTGGTCAATACCCTGATCCAAGCGAGAGCGAACTCCAAGCTGCAGACTGCAATTTAGACGGACAGGTTGATGTCTCAGATGTCATCGGTATTGTCAATATTATTACAGGACTTGGAATCTGTCTGCCTTTAAATTAATTATTGGAAGGATTGATGTTAAAAAAATTGTTCATATTTTTTATTACAGTACATATCATCTTTGTAGCTGGGGAAATTTGGAGCCAGAATACATTTAGCGTAGAGAATGCTATTTTCTTATTGGGATCGACTGACAACATTCTGACTATCAGCTTGAATGTTGACTCCTATGTTGCTGCCATTCAGTTTGATCTCTCGTATGACTCAAACTGCTTTATTATCGATCCACAAAGTTTAACACGAACCGATCGAACTGTAGATTTGACTGTTTTTCAGGCCAGCAATCCCGAGCCAGGCCTGATCATGTTTGCAGGGACCGGTATTGGTACGACC
>CP070758.1:1074236-1135038 GCA_020348925.1 Gemmatimonadota bacterium
CTGCCCAACCCGAGTAATCCCCCTCATCATCGCCCAAGATAACCACGTCCTCATCATCATCCAGCCAGATTTCATCGATTTCATCCCCCAGATCCTCCGAGCCCAGAATGATGTACGTCTTTCCTTCCTCACTCGGCTGTTCCGTATCAGCACCAGGAGCGCCGATGACGATGTCATCGATCCCGTCGCCGTTGACATCACCGGTGGCTAGGGCCGAGCCTGAATGGCCATACTCATCATCGCCCAGGATGAGGACGTCCTCATCATCATCCAGCCAGATTGTTTCATCGTACAGCGCATACTCCGAGCCCAAAATTACGTACGTCTTCCCTTCTTCACTTCTTACTTCCGTATCAGCACCGGGAGCGCCGATGATGATGTCATCGATCCCGTCGCCGTTGACGTCACCACTGGCTAACGCCCAGCCCGAATTGGCCTCATCGCCATTGCCCACGATGAGCACGTCCTCATCACTATCTAAATAAATATCTGACGGCAGGCTGGCCGATCCGAAGATGACGTATGTTTCCCCCTCGTCACTATCGGTCACTACATCAACACCAGGAGCCCCGACAATAATATCACCCACCCCGTCCCCGTTGACGTCACCGGTGGCCACGGCCTGTCCCACACGGCCCCCATTATAAAAACCCCAGATGACGACATAGCCATTATTTTCAATGCCCGGGACACCCTTCTCCGATCCATGCCACCCATAGACTTCTATGGTATCCGGCAGACTGGCCGAGCCGAAGATGACGTACGCCGCACCTTCGTCACTCAGATCATTCACATCAACACCTGGGGCTCCGATGATGATATCATCGATCCCGTCGCCGTTCACGTCACCACAGGCCACTGAAGCGCCAAACTCGTCACCTTCATAAGCTCCCATGATGCGCACGCTCACCTTGCCCCCCAGGCCGATCTTATCCGGCAGATTGGCTTTCCCATAAATGACGTATACCTCACCCTCATCACTCCTTCCATCCGTGTCCCCATTAGGAGCTCCTATAATGATATCGTCGATCCCGTCGCCGTTGACATCACCACTGGCCACGGCTGCGCCTGAATATCCTGCATAATCATCGCCCAGGATGCGCACATCCTCCTCGCCCTCATCCAGATCAATCGTATGCGGCAATTGAGCCTGGATCTCACCGAATCCAAAGCCCACTAAGAATGCGGCGAAAACTGATAAAAATAGAATCCTTCTCATACCTACCACCTCCTTTGACATCGAAAGGGACACCCTAAAAAGGGCATATTCCCCACTGGTTTCACATGCACTGCATCTTCTTGTACCATTCCGCTTATAGGATCACCTCCTTTCAAAGCCATAGGTATACATGAACATGAGCATCCTGAATCGCTGCTTCGAGGGAAACAAAAAAGGAATTTGTAACATAGAATGAGAAAAAACATGAGATGAATTGAAAAGATCTCACAATTAAAGACGGTTCAGAGTAAACATCCCCTCCTGTGTGCACTCCTACCAGCATACTACCAGCTTTCTCCGACAACTAAAGTATTGACTGCGCGTCATTATGTCAAGGAATTTCTTTTTATTTCCGATGGATTTTTATATAGTAGGGCCGCGCGAGTATTCCCATCACAGGATGGATATCTTTTACAGGCCTTGAAGAACCCTTAGGGTGGATCGTCTCGGGTAGGAAACCGAAGAGACCCATGGCGGGTTTGATATCCACTGGGATCAATATTTACGTCGCTGAGTGGAAGATTTTCATGGGCAATTATTACGAAGATCCACACTCGCCCATACCCAATATTGCATTTATCATACCCACCGCATCAAGAATGTCGATGAGCCCATCGCCGCTGCAATCGGCCGCCCACTCTTCCGATGCGGTCGGGGTCTCAAGCCCCAACAGAATGTTCACAGCACGAACGACATCGACGATGTTGACATATCCATCAGCGTTGACATCACCCTTCAGTCTCTGAGAAACAGAGATCGAAAAATCTTGGGTGTCCCTGGCCAGTACGGCATCCGTCACCTCAATGGTGATGAACGTGCTCTCCGCAGCAGTCGGTGTGCCAAAGATCATCCCGGCAAGGCTGTCAAGCCCTAATCCATCAGGCAAAAACCCTGATATGACATCCCACCTGTAAGGAGCTGTCCCACCGACGGCCAAGAGGGCCTCACTGTATGCGAAACCGACAAATCCATCGCAGAGAACAGTGCTCACAACGACCAGAGATGGCATGTACTCAATAGTGTCCTGGAAACAATCGGACCAGTTGCCGGCCGCATCCTGGAATTGGACAAAAACCGTTTTCGTCCCTGCGAAAGGCGTCCCACCATACTCCCCGGCTGTCAGGTCCCAGTCGCTCCTGACATCGGCGTAATCCTCGGCCTCAGACCATGAGACCCCGTCGTTGCTAAACCGCATCCGGGCCCCTGACCCCAGACCGCTGAACTCATCAACAGCGCCCAGCTTATCGAGAGTGACCACGTTGGTGAACGTCGTCTCGGCACCACTATTGATGGAAATGCTTCCGTCGACCGGTCCGGACCTATCGATGCAGAAGGGCCCCACATGAACGGGGCTCCCCCAATTCCCGGCACGATCCACACACCGAATATGAAAATAGTGATCGCTGCCATCGCTCAGGGGCGACGATGTCACTGACCCCACACCCCCCTCAACACAAACGGTCGAGTCCGGCAGAGTGAGCGGAGACTTGTCCCACAGCGTCGCATACCCATCCAGGCCGGCACCTGGACCGGGATCCGTTGCATCGGTCCAGGCGATCTCCACGGTGGGGGCATTCGACCAGACGCCGGGCTGATGGCTGGCACTGGTCACATTCGTTGGACCATCGGGGAACACCGTATCCTTGAAAAACTGCCAGCTCCAACGACATCCCCCAGCCTCATTACCGGCACGATCTCGGACCTTGAAGTAAATCGTATTGCTCCCCTGAGGGAGATCACCAAATCCGGGTATGGCCCAACCGTCACTGTCCCAAAAGAAACCACCCACATTGAGAAAAAGGTTGATCCACTGACCGCTACAGGAATTTATCTGGTACCAGCCGTCGTCCAGATCGCCGTCGTCGTCAAACCCAAAGTTGGAGAAGCTGGGCGCGGTGTTGTACCATCGGCCCTGGGGCTCTGCGATCCGTTCCATGGTGGGACAGGGCAGATCATCGGTTTGGGAGGCGGAATAGGTAAATGTGAGACCCGTACCCTCAGAAGACAGGACGACCGGAATGAGAACGATCCTGTCGTAATCTTCCCAGCTTACGGCCATGGTTCCCGCACCGTCGCCGTCCAGTTGTATCTCGGTAAATTCGGTTCCCGGATAAAAGGCCACCATCGCTGCCCAATCGTATCCATCCTGGCCGTCGAAGGTTATGCTCAGGCCCCGCTGTCCCTCAGCTTCCGGGTAGTCAAACTGAATAAAACTTGTTCCATAGAAATCGAGCGGATGATCCCCCTCATCCCCACTCGCCGGATACGTGCTGTGGATGTGGGAGGGCTTGATGTAAGGACCATTTACCCAGTTACCGCCAAATGAGAAGTGTTGCCCGTCGTCGTTCGGACCTGTAAAATAACGCCAGATGCAATATTCCTTGAGAGCCTGGTTGAAACTGCTCCCGTAAGAGGCGGCGAGAACATAATCAATGTCGGCGATGGTGTGTTCCCCCCAGTTGGTGCTGTTTCGGACCCAAATCCGTCTCGGCAGGTCTATGTCGCTGTACCTCTCGGTCAGAAAGAAGACCCACGCGCATCCCGAATACATATATCTGTTGTAAAGCGCCGTGATGGACAGCCAGGGATTTGACAGCGGATTTTCATTCCCCGAAGTTGTCATAGTAAAAGATTCAAGAAGCTCACTGTAGACCGTATACGCCATCCAGTTTGCGCAGTTTTCTAACCAGAAAAAATGCTCGGACCAGCTGTAACTGATCTCACAGGCGTGATTGAATTCGTGAGCCACTATTTTCTTGTACTGTGAAGATTTAGCTTCATTAGTAACAACAATATAACTGGTCCAATCCTCTTGATCGGGATCAGGCCCTTCTTGCTCAGGGGAAACATATCCATACACTTTTATGTTCTTGATATAAATATCATAGAGATCATCGCCACCCAGACCGTAGTCCGAAGGCGGCTCATCCCAATGCATCTCAGTGCATTGTTGACTCCAATTATGCTCGGCGTACATCCCCACAATAAGGGCAAGTGAGTCAGGGAAAGCATCGACTAGCTGGTGGGTGTAATGAATCCTGAAATGGGTGGTTTTGAGTATTATCTCAGGACCGCTCAAAGTCGGCCTTTCAAGATGACGCTTCAATGTCCGCTGCGCCGCCGTGCTCAGCCTGCCCCAATTCCTCCGCACCTCCAAAAAAGTCGGCGTCCCGCACACAGCAGATCCATCATCCTCGGACACACCGGCCCTGTACTCCTCGGGCAGTCTCTCAAAATCATCGATCGCATAGACCTTGTACATGAGGGCAGTTTCGTAGTCAATCTCCCCCGATTGATAGGACCTCTCTATTTTCGTCAACACGGTCCCATGAGATTTTTTCTCACTTCCCGTAGCACGTCCTGAGGAGTGAGAACTGCCGGAGAGAAACAGAACCATGAGGCCGAGAGAGACAACGGTTCCATATCGCTTTCCCATGCAGGATCACTCCTTTCCTATAAAATTGTAATTATTATTTTTAGTCATGACACGTGTGCAAAAAGCAAAATGTTGATGCTCTGGATATGTCTTCACCCCCAAGTGAACACCCCAACCTCTCCAAAAGCACACGGCTCGACGTCGTCTCGTGCTCCCTTTATAAAATGTTAGTCGCTTTTGTTATCCGGAAGGTTTCATACGTTGGGATGGATCTTTTTCATGGGCTGTGAAGCCCTTGAAAATAGACTCGGGGAAGATATCCGAGGCGATCAATTTGGAGTACCCCGGGCAAACAGCTTAGGCGATCAAACAACATAGAAAAACATACACAAGGTGTCCTTTCACTTTATTTTTTATCTCATCTTTATCTTTCTTCCCCATTCAACGGGCTCATGATGTTTTCGAGCCCTTCTTGTTCTATATTTTTCAAAGCCTTCGACATGCGAAAAGCCAGATAATTCTTATTCACGCTCCGAACATAATACACCGGTTCCGGTCCGACGTGTTTCAATGTTCCGAGCTCACAATTCCCGAACCACTTCGTTGCATCATAACCCATGTCTGCAGTAACGTTGCGAGACTCTCGAATTTTTTTGGGACCTGCATTGTACGCCGCAAGAGCAAAACGGATGCGGTCATCGGCAGAAACCTCCTTCTCGGTGAAATAATTCTCCATAATCCAATTAAAGTACTTCACTCCGGCATGAATATTATTTTCAGGGATATGGAGATTTCCAATTTCCATTTCACGAGCCGTCTTCGGAAGAACCTGCATCAGTCCTATCGCACCGGCGGACGAGCGGGCCCGAGGATTAAAACGCGATTCCTGATAAGCCTGCGCAGCCAGCAGCATCCAATCGATACCATAGAATTCACCGTATTTTTTGAAGAGAGGGACATACTGGCAGCATTGATCCAAATCCTCACGTTTGAGCGCCGCTTCCTCCCACGGATTCTCTTCGAAGTATCGCTCAAAATAGATGTTCCCTTTCAATGTCCCCTTCTTGATCGTCTTGATGAATCGATTCAGGTTGGCTCGAAGTTGGGGATTGTTCTTCCGGACCATCCAGCCGTATCGAACATTGTCATTCAGCACAATGTGATCGTTTATTTTCAAATTCGGTAAAAGATCATGAGCAATGGCAGCGATATGACTGTCAGCTATGGTCATTTGTATAACACCCGCACTCACCATCTCTAAAATGTCACTGGTATGTATGACACCGGTCAATGTCACGACATCAACGGGATGTAGCCTCTTATGGACCAATTTGGCGTTCAATTCTCTCAGACTCATATGATAGCTGCTGCCTTCTCGAACATGTATCCTTCGACCGCTGAGCTGCTCTCTATTTCTCATGTCTTTTATGTCCCGGTTGCTGACCAGAATTTCACGGATATTCCACTGGTACGGATCGGTAAAATCCACCTCCCTCATTCGCTCCGGGTGGATGGTCATATTCGCCGCCACAATATCACCGTATCCTTTCTTAAGTGCGGGAATGAGCAGATCATAGGGCAGAGGGATGTAATACATTTCTATTTTCAGGCCATCTCGGTCAAGGCTTGAATTTAGAAAATCTTGATATTCCTCCATCAAATTATATTCGTAGCCATAAGTTTTCCCCTTGTGGGTAAAAAAATTGTTATATGTGTAGGTGGTGAGAACACGAATTCTACCGACATCCATCATTCCCTCAAGGTCTGTTGTAGACGTGTCGAAGATATCGGAAGCCAAATCCAGATTCCTCGGAATCCGGTCTTGAAGAGATGTCTCCTGATCTTCCGATGCACCTGTTTCTGGAAATGCTTCAAGGATAGGAGTTCTCCATGATTTCCGAATTCCAGCAAAGAGCCCGACACTGACAATAATGAAAACGCAAACACGCAATAACACGTAGAGTTTCCCCCGACTCATTTGACAAGTCCTTTGGTGTAGTGTTGAGAATGCCACGCGGCATCTCTTTGTATAATTAATGACGAAATATTTCCTAAAGCAACCATTTTGAGCCGAACGGAAGAGATATCTTTCAAATGTACCACCGTTCCCATCGTTTCATTGTCTCGGGCCTTCGAAGCCGGATATATTTCTCGAATGCCTGCTCTTGGAACGGTAACCGTTGGTCCAAGCAACCTTGAAACATAACCGCCAATCATCAAAATAGAACCACCAGTAGAAAAAAAGTACCGTCAATCATAAAAAGGTAAACATTTCTACCGTACACGAAGTCACACCTTATGAAAGATCAAAACAATGATCTTCTTCTTCGACCGAGAGACACACAGTGACTTGAGCGGGATAGAGGGATGGCCGAAAATGTATGATAGAAGGTGATGGAAATGCTGAACAAATTAATGACATTGAATTTTCCTCACGTGATCGTCACACTTTTTCTTGTGACCTCTGCTTTCGGAAACGCCGGTCTCACGAACACATCCGGCATTATAGTCGATATCCGTAATATCGGTCATCGCAATTGGGAGATGGCATCCTTTTCACTTGATAAGAAACTTGATCTCCATATTGAGGCTCGCGGGACCGAACCACAACGGGATGATTTCGTCTATTCCTACGCCTGGATACTGGATGCTCGATCAAGAGACGTCGTGTGGGAGATGAACTTGGATAAGACATCACGAAAAAGACGTCTCAAGAAATTTACCTACGAAAGGATGATTACGCTTTCAGAGGGTGATTACGAGGTCTATTACGCCACTTCTACTTTTTTTATGGACATGAACATAGAAGGGTTGGGTGATCTCTTCGAAAGTATTATACACGGTCTCCAAGACAAGCGATACACTGCAGACCGCGGTATTACGATCAAGGCCAAAGATTCAAGGGACATGAAATATGTCCACGAATACGATCCACATAAAAGAGACAAGAACGTGATTCTCCAAATGACCTGCGTGGGAGATGACGAGTTTCACAAAGAAGGCTTTACTTTGAAGAAACCTGCGGCCGTTCGTATCTATGCCCTTGGGGAAGGGAGCCTGAACGACCGTGAGATGAGCGATTACGGTTGGATTATGAACACCAAGACCCGCGAGCGAATCTGGGAGATGACGACCCGAAACACCGATCACGCCGGTGGTGCAGACAAGAACCTGCTTTATAACGATCGCTTCACCCTGCCTGCCGGTAGTTACATGGTCTCCTATGTCACTGATGGCTCCCATTCGTACGAACGATGGAACGCTCGACCTCCGTATGACCCGAACCATTGGGGCATTACACTGTGGTCAGAAGATTCAAGTTTTATCCAACAGGACGTTGTTCCACATGTTGCAACACAGGAGAAGGAGCCCGTCATCAAAATGGTTCGTATGCAAGACGATGAATTTAGAAGTCAGGGCTTTTCTCTTTTGAAGCCGGCGGATCTTCACATTTACGCGCTGGGTGAATATGCAAGTGACACGTTTTACGATTACGGTATTATTTTGGACGCCCATACACGTGAAAAAGTATGGAGCATGACTTTTTACAATACGAAGCATGCGGGTGGTGGAAAAAAGAATCGTATTCATGACGACATCGTTCGATTTCCTGCCGGTGACTATATCGTGTATTACATTACCGATGAATCCCATTCCTTACACGAATGGAATGCGGGTCCCCCGTATGACCCGGAAGCATGGGGTATCACCATCTGGGTGGCGGAGGACAATTTTGAACCGAATAGCATTCAAAAGTACACGGTTCGTGAAGATCCTAATGTTCTGACGAATTTAACCGGGCTGGGGGATCAAGAGCAAGGGGTTGAACGATTCTCCTTAGACCAAAGCACGCGGGTTCGCATCTATGCTGTTGGTGAGGGTGATCGATACGACATGTACGATTACGGATGGAATGAGGATGAAAGAGGACGGATGGTTTGGGAGATGACTTATCGGAATACCGGGCACGCTGGTGGTGCTCAAAAGAATCGTCTCTTCAACGATGTTATCGTGTTGGGTGAAGGAGAGTACACGGTACATTTCGTCACGGACGGCTCACACTCATTCAAAAAATGGAACAGCACTCCACCTTACGATCCGTTCCATTGGGGTATCTTGGTGATGAAGGAGGAGTGAACGATTACCGCCAGCAAACCACGGCTTGGTAACCCGGTGGCACGCCGTCCGAGAGACTGAGGGATCACATCAGTGAATCAGGACTACGAAATCTGCCTCGTCCAACCGATTCCTATTTTGAGTCATCATGTCGACCCCTGCATTCGCAGGGACGAATATTGTGCTTCACAACCGAAACCACGAACTGACATTTTCAACGCAACCGTGGCATAGAACCTGACAAGAAAAGGTCAAACAGTGGTCTTCGTCGAAAAACGAGTGGTTTTTTCCGCTACCAAGGAGAACACCACATCCGACGAAATTCCTATGGAGCGTAAAAGAGCCTACTGCAGAAGGCAGCTGGTTTTCATACGGGATTGTATCTTATTTCCTCTGTTTCCTCAATTCATCCAATTTGCATGAAAACAAACTCTGATCCCTTGCCGGCCTATAACTGTATAAAATACAATGCTCCGTTTTTATGAATATTCCCGGAGTTCAGAGGCAAGAATGGCTTATCTCTTGACAACCTCTACTTTCCTGTCTCCCCCTCTCTTCTTCTATTCGGTTGACAGTTTCACACTCACTGCCTTGGGACCTTTGGTTCCCTTCTCAACATCGAATTGGACCTGTTGCTCTTCTTCCAATGAATCGAACTCTACATCTATCAGGTCTGTCTGATGGAAGAAAATCTCTCTGCCGTCTTCTGCACTGATGAAACCATACCCGCGACCGCGAATCAGCGTCTTAATCGTTCCTTTCAAATCCATCACCCCCTTCCTTAGGTATCAGGAGTTCTTCACCCCGAAAGATCTCTGCTCGTTCCTCAGTCAATGCATAAGGTCCCGCAGAAAAATTAAACTTACGACAACTATTAATTTCTGCCCCCGTTTTTCTGTCGTCGTAACTCTGCACACCGCCTGGCGATTTTTCTCTTCTCGCTGGGCTTGATAAAGTGCCTGGACCTTTGAGCATCCCGTAAAATACCAGATCGCTTTACCTGTGTTCGAAAACGACGCAGAACGCGATCGATAGGCTCACCAGGTTTCACCTTCACTTCTACCATCGGTTATACCCACCTTGTCCACGAGGACTACGTCCGCTGCTCCGTCTTTCACCGCTCGTGTTCTGCCTCTTTCGAGCGTTGCGGCACGATTTACATCGCTTTGGATCCTGGAAACCTCTCTGGGTGTAATAGTTCTGTTCTTCCTCAGTGAACATGAACTCCCTTCCACAGTCTTGACAGCTAATGGTTTTGTCCGCCATGAGATGATACCTCTCTTAAGATGAACGGTGAAACCCATGATTCAGTAAGATCACAATTCAGGGAGTTACAATAATCACAATTCCAGGGAAAGTTCTGCGATTGTCTTTGATGGAAAATCAAAAAAGATTTTAACGACAGGCAAAAGTAAAATTTGAACATCGCGCCATCAAACAATTGTAAAGCACCTCACGATCCACTGGCAACATAGGCAGTATCTTGTACCGAATTGAATATAGATATGATCGAATATAAAAGTCAAGGTTAAAATCTGCAGAAGTGATCGCGACTTTTCCTTGCTTTCGTACAATCAAAATAATCATCGATTTCTTGAAATAACGAACGACTCGCAAGAAACATGCACAACGAGCACCGCAGCCATTACATTGCGTAGAATACCTCAACAAATCGATACCCATCTACAGCTCATCGCAACTTTCCTACCTCCATATCTTGCATGGTGTTTGTTTTGGAGTGCCAAAATTCTTGAAACACTGACTCCTGGTAGTTTTCCTCCCCAAATCTCGTGATATATTCAATCTCCATCAGGGTTAAATCAATAATGAATTTGGATTGTTTCTGAAAATGTATGAACATTGCCGCCAGATTGACAGCTGACTCAAGTGCTCCCGGATTTTTGAAAAGAACAGTGAAGAACATTTTCCAGTATAGCCAACCGGTTGTTCTGTTGAATCCTACTTTACGGCACAGTTTCAAAAAGGCTTTGCCAGTCTTGAACAATTTTCTAAGACCCGGTTTATACTTATTGCTCGGTCTCAAATGGAGAGCTGTATTGATTATTCTTTTATAATAGTGTACAGGATTATATATGTATGTTAACACATAAATAAAATCTTTTAAAATATTCGACCTTGGTCTTCCGGTCATAAAGTTTAAGCCACTTGTCGTCTGATCAATTTCAACGCGAATATCCTTCAAGGTCGATCCCTCCTCGAACAATCTCCCTTCCCTTTTCAGGCGCCGAGTTAACTGTGTATTTGGTAATGCGTAGAGTGTCCCCAGCATAGCCATACATATCCCAGAATCTTGAATGCAAGTGATCATAGTCTCAGCGGTTCGATCATTTTCAGTATCGAAACCGATAATGAAACCCGCATTGACAATGATACCAAAGGAATGAATCTTCCGAATGGCTTCTGAAACTGATTTATTCACATTTTGCTTCTTACTTGTCAGGCTCAATACGTCGTTCTCTGGTGTTTCAATTCCGATAAAAACGAAACGAAAATCCACATCCCTCATCATTTGCAAGAGGTTCTCGTCATCCGCAAGATTGATCGAAGCCTCGGTTGAAAAATAGAAAGGATATCCCTTTGGTTGAGACCACTCCCTGACGGCGGGAAGAAGTCCCTTGACATCTTTTTTATTCCCAATGAAATTATCGTCCACAAAATCTATATGCCCCCGATAGCCAAGATCGTAAAGCGTTTGGAGTTCCTGTATTATTTGATCGGAGGTCTTCGCTCGTGGTACCCTGCCGTAAAGCTCAATGATGTCACAAAATTCGCAATTGAAGGGACACCCCCTGGAGTATTGTATTCCAACCTGGATATAATTCTTGAATTCTATCAAGTCAAACCTGGGGACTATCGCTTTCTTCATGTCTGCCCTATCATGGGAAGCATATACGCCACTGGCAGAACCCTTGGCGAAATCCTCCACCAGCATTGGAATCGTCACCTCACCTTCACCAAGGACCAAATAATCTGCGGATTGGTATACATCGGGTTGTGATGAAGGATCCGGACCGCCGACAATAACCGGACAATTACTCTGATGTGCTCTGTCAATTATGGAAAGGATACCCAACTGTTGGGACAGCATTCCTCCAGTACATACCACATCTGCCCAGGCAAAGTATTCATCCTGCAACGGTTCGACATTTGCATCCACGAGTTTAAACTCCCACTGCTGGGGGAGAAGCCCTGCCACTGTCATGAGACCGAGAGGTGTCGCCGGATACTTTGCTCCAACTATCTTGCACACATCGACGTAATTCCAGAAACTAAATGTTGAAAATTTCGACTGTACGAGAAGACATCTTGTTCCATTTTCTAATAGATTTTTCATTGAAATGATTACTTAACCATCATATTGTCGAATGTGAAAGCGACTTTGTATTAACGGATTGAATGGATTGGGATTGCTCTGCCTCTCGATGTCCACGGATTTGTGTAACTCACGACGGACAACATTACTTTCCTAAATTGAGCGATTCCTGGCAAACACCATGCCTTCTTCATTCTCGGTCCGATGCATCGGGTGAAGCATCTTACGCCAGAATGATGAGATGCTTCACTCCGCGCCGCGGAGCCAGCCTCGATTTTGATTTGAGATTCTGAATGACACATCCGGCTATTGTTCTGAAAAGTCGCTCAGCTTAGGTCTTTCGAATCGAAAAAAGAATGGCTCCTCTCATTTTCCCGGGGAGTAAGGAGCCGCAGCCTTAACCACCTCATGCTCTTGGATTGTTTCCTTCCTCAAGTCCCTGATATAAAAACGGGCCTCAAAGCCAAAGAGTAATACGACAAAGAGGCCCGCTTCGATTGAAAAGTCGGATCTATAACTTCACCACCTTCTCCGCCTTCAAACCCTTTGAGTCCTCAATGATCTCAAATTCGACTTTCTCACCCTCGTAGAGAGTTTTGAAACCCTCACTCTGAATAGCGGAATGGTGGACAAAGACATCATCTCCAGACTCCTGTCCAATGAACCCAAAACCTTTACGGTCATTGAACCATTTTACATGTCCTACTGGCATCTATCTTTCACCTCCTTTCGTTTCAAATTTCGGTAAGAAAAAACGGACGATGATCGAATTTGCCTATCATCGTCCGTTTCTTTATCCGTCGATGTCCTTACACTTTTCGATAATCAACGCAAATGTACACCTTTTTTTCGAAAAGTCAAGAGAAATTTTTACTACAGCTGTCCGCGGCAACCAAAAAGTACCCAGGAATGGTGGGAGGTCTTTTCGTGTGAGCGCGTGGCAACAGGTATTTGGGTTCTGGAAGAGGAGTTCTTAAGGGGTGGGAAACCGGGATGATTGCCATCCTCGCGATGCGCGTCATCATCTTTGAACGCTCATTGTCCGTTGGCGTTTGATAGGAATGAAGATAGGTATGCGCGTCGGCAGCATTTGCACAGTATGGGGTGAAGTTACATGAAGGGGTGTTCGGACGGAAACGATACGACTCCCGTGATATCTTCTTAGATCTTCTGGGAGAATGCGTTAGGTGATTCCATGAGGTTGTTTCGATCGCGCAAGCAGGTACGTTCCGTACGCGCTTACTAAAGAAATGAGAAAAGCGAGCAACGTCCCAAGACCAATCCCGACGGAAAGATACAAATAACGCACACACACGGCATAGACCACAACATTTATCATGCCGCTTATCATCATGGGTTTCGTCAGAGCTCTCGAGAACTCGAGTCCTCGAACTTGATAGGCGATGACTAGCGTGGAGATGAAAACGGCGGGGAAGACCGAGAACATCCCGCCAATCGTGGGATTACTTACCCTACTGAGCCAGACGGCCAGGGCGATAATACCCCCGCTGAACAGTGCCCGCAGGGAAAGCTGACCGGGTGAGACCAAAATGTTTCGACCTTGAAAAATAGGAACGTGCAGGAGCCGTTGAAATGTGAAGTAGCAGAGAGACAGGAGAAAAAAATAGCATGCCAACGAAACTGCAAATCCAACCGGGTCGATCCGTACGGCAAGAAACGACAGAGTTCCCCAGACAAGAAACGCAGTACACAATCCGACAGCAAAACCACGCCGTGCGAATGCAGCGTAAGCGACAAGAAACAGGCCGTTGAACCCTACGATGAGAGGGATGATTTCTGTCGCACGGGAAGCAACGTGTGGTGATTCGACGAGGCCAATGAAGAACAGGGTCACAACCACCGTCGAGGGGATCCCCCCGATAATGCCACCTACGGCACTCCCGAAGCGCTCGGCCGCCACCGTGCAAGCCGTTACAAACAACCCCCCGACAACGAAGCTCAAGACAACTTTCAGAAAAAAGAGTGTATTCAATGGTGCCACCTAACAGGGCTACTAATCCACAAGTGGACGGCTTTGATTAAGATAGAGCTTCTCCGCTTCTTTCCTTCTCCCGGGCTATGATCTGACGTATTGGATCGTTATCGGCGTAGACGCGCCATTCGGCAACAAGGTCATCCTGAATGACGGCGTACCATGCAGCGGGTATCTCCCATTTATTTTCAGGTTTCAACGTCCCATCCGAGGTGTAAGTACCGCCCGCAGTGCCGAACATACCGAAACTATTTTCATCCTTAAATATTCTTTCAATCTTGATCCAGTAATCCGGAACCATCGTATAGTAACCTTTCCAACCATTTCTCATAGTTTCCCGACCGCGCACTTTCTGTCCGAGGCCGTCCACGAAACAGTGATCCTCAGTCATGAGTTTGCACAGCCCATCGACATCTTGTGCACTGATCCTGTCGGCAAATGCCTGTACGACTTCAACACCCTTCATTTTATTCTCCAATCATAACCATGGTTAAGCGATTATCCTACTTCGATGGAACGAGGGTTCTCCACACAGCGAGCCAATTCCCCTCATCTCGAATGAAAACGAACACATCTTGGCCTGAATCGCTGTGCTCTTCACCATTCATCTCGTAATCGATCTCGTACGTATAGCTTGCGACCGCCGTATCCCGCCAGACATCTATAGTGTGATCCGACTCCGTAATTTTTTTGACAACTGCCCGGTTAATAAAGTCTTCATAACTTTGAATACACGCCTGACGTCCTATTCCTATCCTTCCGATTCCTAACTGGGAGATCACCATATCATCATGGAAATAGTCCTGCAATCTTTCCGGATGTCCATTCATCCAAGCTCCGTTTATCCTTTTTAATATCTGTCTGATCTCTTCCCGGGCTTGTTGCTCAGCGTTAAAGATCATTCGAATCCTCCTCCATGATAATAATTCACAATTTGTACTACCGTTTTGAACGAAAGCTTTCAAGGCGATTTATGTGCCAAGCCGGAAATCCAAACTCCTTAGCCGGTTGGACGATTCGATCGACGTAGCTGTTGGCTGGTGACCCTAACTCCATTGGAAGGGCAATATAACAAAGTGCTGGCCTCCATGTACCACCCATCGTTTCAACCAGCACTGCTTCTGGAAGATATATTCCACCCAAAATGTTCCGGGCATGAGTGTACAATCGTTTAAGTTCCTCGTGGGCGGCCGTAGCTACGATCCCGTATACACAATGTTTATCTGTTGGACAAGATTAGCCAACGGTTGAATTTGAATATCAAAACCGCTCAGTTTCGCCATTTCGTATTTTTTAGGAACAAGATCTACCTCTTTCAGAACATCAAAATTCGTGTATGCTCCGTTGAAAAATATCCACACCTTTTTCGTTGTTCTAAATATATATGAAAGATTTTGTTTTGGAAGGAATAATACACTGAGCCTTATGACTCGGATCTCTGGGAAAACAATCTGACCGTCTCATCATGCAGAAGAACCCAAATCGAATAAACACCAATGGCCGTTCCGATGGGTATAAAAATGAGGTCTGTTGCAGCCAGAATCAGGACCAGAATCCTCGCCCAAGACTTGCGCTTCAACAAGCCGAGACTTCCTATTATCTCAGGTACCGACAGGACGATAAAAAATCCAGCGATAGTAGTGCCAACCGTCGAGGTTAGAGCCATGGCCTGGGGATCACCGGAGAGTATTCCACCTCCCACAGCTGCAACAAAAACGCTCATTCCAATAAGAATGCACAGAGCACCAAATCCTATATAGATGGCTGCAACAAGGGTCACATGCTTTTCCATTATTCAACCTTCCCAGGTTCCAATTATTTACTATTGTACAAAAGCCACATGCAAACTTCATCAGTGGACAATGCTTACTTTTATCAGGTTTCATATCGACGCCGCATTCTGAGTATCGCTGAGAAATACCCGCAAAGAAAATATACTATTGTCATGCCTTGGCTCTTCAATGCCCTGAAGCCTGAGCCGTTAGACAGACAGGCGAACACAGCGACCGTTTTTTCCGTGTCTGAATCCCCCGCCTTAGCGGGGGATGAGTTTGGAAAAAACAGCGTAGTGAGCCGTTGTCGTTCTCGGCGAAGGCTTTGGGCTGGCTTTTCTTTTTGTTCTTTTTCTTTGGCCAGCAAAGAAAAAGAAGATGAATAATTTTCTTATTTCTCTCAAATGGTACCCATTGCTCAAATATTTCCTCTGACTTGATTTCCCTCACTCCCACGATCCATGATTTAGAGTATCACCAAAACAAATGAGAGAACGTATCCACATATTCTTGCGCCAAGCCGGTTTTTTCTTGCTTTTTCCACATAAAATCATATCATAATGAATGGTATTACAAACTATAAGGCCATGAAATTGATGTCAAGAGGATATGCTTTTACAGTCAACTATTTCGGGGAGAAAAAAATATGGAATCGTATAATTTTTTGAGCTTTGGAGGAATTTTCTTACTGCTCATCTTTGCCTGGCTATTCTCCGCTGATCGGAGAGTTATCAACTGGAGAATCATCCTCTGGGGCATCGGGCTTCAGCTCTTCTTCGGTGTCTTTATCTTCATCATCCCGGTGGGAACGAAAATCTTCCTCATTGTCAATGATCTTGTCATAAAAATCTTGGACAGCGCCAGTGCCGGAACGCGTTTCCTCTTCGGGCGGCTGGCCCTTCCACCCGGGACTGTCAACGAAGACGGGGAGACGTCTCTGGGAGCCATTTTAGCCTTCCAGGTTTTTCCTGCGGTGGTCTTTTTCTCGAGTCTCATGGGTGCGCTCTACTATCTGAAAATCATGCCGCTCCTCATCCGGGCTTTTGCCTTCATCTTCACAAAACTTATGCGCCTCAGCGGAGCCGAATCCCTGTGCGCCTCGAGCAACATCTTCGTCGGTATTGAATCGCCCTTGACCATCAAACCTCACTTAGACGATATGACCCGATCGGAACTGTGCACCATTCTCACGGCCTGCATGGCCACCATCGCCTCCAGTGTGCTGGCTTTGTATGTCTTTATGTTGAAAGCTCAGTTCCCCACCATTGCCGGCCATCTTGTCTCCGCCTCGGTTCTCTCGGCACCGGCGGCCCTCGTCATATCCAAAATCCTTCTCCCCGAAACGGATGTTCCGAAGACGCTGGGAACCGACGTCAAACCCCATTACGAGCGTGAGAACAATGTCATCGAAGCCATTATCAACGGCTCGATGGCAGGGGTGAAGTTAGCGGTAGGAATCGGTGCCTTGCTTCTTGCCTTCCTCGGCCTTGTCGAGCTCCTCGATCTGATACTTGAATCGATCGGGGGGAAGGTGAACCTCTGGCTGGGATTGTCCGTCGACTGGTCGCTCCGCGGGCTCCTCGGCTATATCTTCTATCCCTTCACGATTATCATCGGCATCCCACCTTCAGACGCCGGAGCCATAGCCAGGATCATCGGGGAGCGTACTGTTGCCACTGAGGTTGAATCTTACCAGGATCTCGCCCGACTCATTGCGGCCAACGGTATTCAGAATCCCAGATCCATCGTCGTCGCAACCTATGCTCTGTGCGGCTTTGCCCACATCGCATCACTCGCCATATTCGTCGGAGGCATCTCGACCCTGGCCCCGAAACGGATCAAAGACCTCTCCGAACTCGGCTTCCGCGCCCTGCTCGGCGCCACCCTGGCCTGCCTCATGACCGCCTGCGTGGCAGGTATGTTCTTTACCAAGGGCTCGATACTGTTGGGGCGATGAAGATCAATACAAGTCACTCAGGCATATTTTACGAGTAATCTAATTCGTACGCAGTGGATTCCCGCTAACAAACTGCGGGAATGACAGTTGTTGTTAGGGCAGAGTTATTCCTGAATTTCGTTGTCAGGAATCTAGGAACGGTAAAATCAAACTTCATTTCATAATCAGCTTTCATTTTGTATCAAAGCCAAAGTATAATCCATACCAACATGAATATTTTTCTTGTCCTTAAATTCAAAAATCCTTGAGACCGACGGCTCACCAAGCACCTTGATCTTATCATAAAGCTCCTGGTAGTCAGAGAATTTCTGCACCGCATGATACATCCTCTCCCTCGATATCCCGAATCTCTTTACAGCGTTCCAGCTCGCAGTCGCTTTTTCAGTTTCAGCGGTGAACCAGGCCCATTGTGATTCCGGTGCGTGATCGAGGATGAGAACTTCCGCTGCCATTTCCAAGGCTTTACCAAGGGCAGCACCCGGATCCTCAATTTCATGCAGACAGAATTCAAAAAAGACGACGTCGCCTGAAGCGTCAACATCAGAGAAATCACTCTGTAGTGTGGATACGTTCGTCAACCTCAGATTTTCCACTACCGATTTTAGGAATTTGATGGTATCACTGTTATCGTCGATGGCAAAAATCCGTTTCGCCCCCACGGCATAACCCATCAACTGCCCACCGCCCGCCCCGACATGAACTACCGTTTTCCCGGAGAAATCATAGAATGCCTCAAGGGTTCGAATGATTTGCTGAATATCGGTGGCCATTGTGGAATCCTCCTTGCGGGAACACACATACAGACACGCTTCATTTGAATAATCTCAATATCATCATTGATCTATCAAACATTTGACTGAAAAATATGACTCATGTTTCGTTTCAAGTATCCTACCCATTCTAAAATGTCAGAGAAGCGGCATTCACATCCATCAATACTGTAATATCTGTTTTTCTTTGGTGTTACGGGAGGTTGATATGAGTGAATGGATATGTTTTGGCCTTTCCATCGAACATCAACTCCTTCGACGGTTTGATCATCTGACAAAAGTAAAAAATCAGTCCTTGAGAAGTGAAACATTTTCGTGATTTAGTAGCACTAATATAAAAATAGTGTTACGATAAACGAGGAATGGACCTCTTCCTCTATCTGAGATCTTTCTATAAGCACGGAGGTTCCTGTGGTGAAATCGATACTATGCGGACTGATTCTTTTCATGCTTTTTCCCTTTTCGGTGCCGCGTGTACTTGCCTTGCAAGAGCAAGAAGGTTACGATTCCATTAGGGTTTACTTCGATCCCATTGTTGTCACCGGGCAGCGCTACGAGATGACACTAAAGGACGTGGCGGCCAGCATCTCCGTCATCTCGCCATCACACCTTAAACACACCGGTTTCTCAACAGTAGCCGACGCCGTATCATTGTTGACCCCAAGTGTATTTACGACAAGAAAATCAACAATCGGCTACGGTGTTGCTGCGCTGGCGGCTGGAACTGTGACCGTCCGAGGGGTGGGAGGCAAACCAAACGCTCAAGTCCTGGTGCTCATCGACGGACGACCCGATTTTCAGGGCATTTTCAGCCATCCGATAAACGACGGCTATCTTCTCAGCACTGTCGATCACATTGAAGTCCTGCGGGGACCGGCTTCCGGCGTATACGGTACCAACGCCCTGGGAGGTGTCATCAATATCATAACGAAAAAGCTGCCCCACTCCGGATTTCATTCGAATCTCAGCATCGATTACGGCAGTCATCATACGCAAAAATACCTGCTCCAGCAGTCAGGCTGTATCAACGACTTCCGCTACGCTCTCAGTGCAGGGCTTCATAAATCCGACGGCCACAGAGACAATGCTGCCTTTGACAGCCAGAACTACGGAGCCAAAATTGGATATCGATTCAACAAGCACTTCGACGTCACCTTTAATGGCCATATGACACCATACCAGTTTCAAGATCCCGGTCCTAAGGACCTCGATCTGATGGGGTATTTTGAGGAAGGCGATATCACCCGATACTCGATGGATCTCACCCTTCGCAACACCTTCACCTCAACGGACGGGACGGTGAAAATCCACGGTAATTTCGGGAAGCATAAACTGTCGGATGGATGGGAATCGGAGGACCAGACCGTGGGAGTACTCATCTTTCAAAATGTCAGTTTTCGCAACGAGACGAAAGCAACGTTCGGTATTGATATGAAACGGTACGGCGGGGAATCATATTCCAGCGGAACCGACCTGGGAACATACTACAATGATGAATATGCCGCCTACCTTCACGTCCAAAAAGTGATTCGAGAAAGACTGATCGCCGCCACGGGCCTGCGTCTTGAGAGCAATTCTCATTTCGGATCAGAGTGGGTCCCCAAATTCGGTCTGGTCTACCATGCCTTTCCCAATACTTCACTGAGAACCTCGGTCACCAAGGGTTTCCGAACCCCTTCAATCCGGGACCTGTACCTCTTTCCCCCGGCCAATGCAAACCTGAATCAGGAACGATTATGGAATTATGAGATCGGGGTGAGCCGGTCGATTGGGAAAGCACTCTCACTGGACCTTTGTGGGTTTTCCTATGAAGGGGATCAGTGGATTGAAACCATACTTATTGCCCCGGGAGTGACACAGAATCAGAATTCAGGATCGAACAGTGCGCAGGGTCTGGAGATGACGGCGCAGAGGCAGCCCACCGACCACATCGCAGCCTATGTCGCCCTTTCGTATATTGACTCTGATGAAAGGCTCCCCTTCGCACCAAATACAATCGGTTTCCTCACTTCATACATTGAAAAAAAGGTGAGTCTCTCCCTCTACGGCGAGCACATCGCTCACCTTCTTTCAAGCTATCAATTGAACCAGTACCCCATCAAGACGATCATCGAGAGACAGCCACCCTATACCCTCATCAACGCAAAGATCCAACTGCAGCTATCGCACCACCTCGGTCTCTCTCTGACAGTGGAGAACCTTTTCGACGAAACATATGAAATCCTGAAAGAATACCCCATGCCCGGGAGAACTTTTTCGAGTGGGTTGCAGTGCCGCTTTTGAACTGCACTACTTAAAACACCACGAATATGACTGCACGAATCAACAAATACGCAGCAGGGGTTCGCCGGTTAGCATATCGATAATCCTCGTCCCCCCGATGGCGGTATCCATAATAACTTTTTTTGGATAGTCCTCAACCACTTCACCTGTAATACACTCGTCTTTCCCATAAGGATTTGATTGAATGATTTCCAAAACTTTGTCTGCATCTTCAGGACTGACGCAGGCCAAAAGTTTTCCCTTAACGAAACCCAAAAATTTTACTGCCGGCACGAATCGCCTGCAGATTCCAATCGTACGCTTTGGAGATCTCGGTGTGAGCGGCGAAACCGCACTTCGCGCATGAGATATCGGCTCGATTTTTCAAGTAACAGCCGTAGTTGATACTGCCGTCCGGCTCGGCATTGGCAATGAGCCAGGAGTGGCAGCGCCACGTATTCTCCTTCAAGGCTTCAAGCGTAATGTATGAATCGAGAATGGCGTAGCCTTCTCCCTTCAGCCGCATCAACTCATCCAGAACCCACACTCTTTCCGGCCGTTCCACCCACAGGTCCTGTGTGCCTTCATAGGGGTAATAGAACTGAATCGTAATACCTTTCACTCTTCCGTCCAGAAATTCGATGAGCTCCGGAATTTCCTTACAATTGACACGATTGATGGTGATGTTGGCCAGAATTTTCGGATGCGAAGAGGATTCGATATTGGCCATGACCCGATCGAAGCTATTTCCACGATTGTAGTTGTGGGTATCACGCAGGCCATCGACGCTCACCCAGACCGTATCGGCCGAGGTCTCCAGAGGAAGAAGGCCGTTCGTTGTCACGCCTGTACAGAAGAAACGAGTTTTGGCTTCCCGCACCAAATCTTCAAACACTTTGTCCTCGTCTTTCCATATCAAGGGCTCGCCCCCCTCGAGGATGAGCAGCCGCACGCCCCCAGCGTACAGTTTGTCCATAACGCCAAGGGCGAGCGTATAAGGGACATTGTCATCCGCCATTTTCCAGAAAGGACAGACGCGGCAGCGGAGATTGCACCGGTTGGTGATTTTGAAACCGGCCAACAGCGGTCTTCGCCGCTTCAACAACCGAGCCTCGAGGTTGTGCTTTAAGAAATAGAGATATTGATGTCCGAACATTGACTTTTCATACTTCCGAAAGAGAATCCCACCTGACCCGGTCTGGGAAGAGCAGCTCGTATTTTTCCGAAGGTGGCATCCGAAACTCTGCAATTACAATGAAAACTACGACGATCCCATAATCTCATCCTCCAACGTCCTGATTTTCGAAAGTCCGACCAACTCATTGAACTCATCAAACAGCATGAGTTGATCGATGAGCGGCATGCTGTCCCCTGCCCGCTTTAATTCGAAAAGAAAATCTTTCACCTGCCGGGCGATACAATACGTCACGATACATGGATGAATGACAATACTGAAGCCAAGTTCCTTGAGACGTATGTGTGGCACAAGTGGTGTCTTGCCACCCTCAATCATATTGACGACGGTTGGAACAGATATTTCACGGTTGACCTGTTCCATCTGCTCTTCGCTTCTCAGCGCCTCAATGAAGATAATGTCAGCACCGAAATCGACGGCAGCTTTCCCTCTGGTTATTGCTTCCTCGAAAGAAATGGCTTCACCTGCATCGGTTCGGGCTACGATGAGCATTTCATTACGGGCATGTAAGGCTGCCTTCAGTTTCGCAAGCCATTCATTACGGGAAATAACCTGCTTCCCGGCCATGTGGCCGCACCGTTTGGGCATGATCTGATCTTCCAGTTGAATGCAGGCGGCTCCCGCTTTTTCATATTCCTCCACCGTCCGCATTACGTTCGTCACATTGCCGAAACCTGTCTCCCCATCAGCGTAAATGGGTAGGTTTGTAACTGAAGCAACTGCCTGTAATCTCGCCAACATGGAATCAAAGCCCAAGAGATCAATATCAGGCTTGCCTAAAATACTGGCACTGGCCGAATAGCCGCCGACGACGACCATATCGAATCCTGCTTCTTCAATAAGAATGGCCGTCAGAGGATCATGCGTCCCGACAGCGATCAGGAATTCGTCTCGCTCCAACTTTTCTCGAAGAGTGTTTCCATCAGATCGATTTTGCATTCTCAAACCTCTCTCTATGAATAGCAAAAACTTCGACAGCCCTCCAATAAAGTTCTAATCGCTTTGATTGCAGAAAGGGAAATGTATGTATAACATAGGAAGGAAGTCAAGAGTAAAGAGCGGCATTCAGAGATTTCCTCGCTACCTGTCGATGTACAATGGGGGTATGGCCTTGAATCGTAAATACATGCTTACTCAGAAACTATTCCATGGGTCCCCGTTATATTATTCCGATGTCACTTCAATATACTTTTTCTTCAATTCTGTCTCCTGGCGAGGGACGGAATCATCCGGGACATGATAGAGAACAGTCAGAGAAACATCGTATTCACCCGGTTTGTTATATATTACCGTAGGCTCTATCTCTTTCGATTTGTCGGGTGTCCCTCCGGGGAACGCCCAGTCCCATTGGATTATTAATGCCGTGGATAAATCACCGAATTGGACTTCAAGAGGTGCTTTTCCGGAAGTGGGATGCCCACCGAATTCTGCCGGTCCCGGCCAGCTGTCTCGCCCCTGAAACAATCGGGTACTGCAACTCAGAGACAGAAAGACAATCAGAAAGAGAACGAGGAAACAACGTCCGAAAAGGTCATGAACAATTGCTATCCTTCTCATGGTTTCTCTCCTTTCGTATTGATATGCTTTCAATCCAGGATGTCTTTGAAGGCCTGAACCCCCACTATTCGATACGTTGTGCACTTGGAGCGTTCTCAGAACAGATCGCAGACCCTTCCTGCCGTCCTGTTTCTGCCGGAGACGGTTCCTGATCCCAGACCTTCGAGTAGACAACACGATGTGCACCTGTGTCATACAGTCCTCGGACAACCATTCGCACCCATTCCCTCATTTCTTCAGAGATGCCGTCATCGGATTGAGGAACAACAGGACTCTACAGTTTCGTTTATATCTTTATATTTTCAAAACTTAGGATTCGGTACATTCTTCCCCATATTGAAGCCAACAATCATGGGTTTTTCTAAGAGATCCATTGAAAGACGAAACATTCACCTACCGGTATGCATGTATGCCCACCTTGTGAGCAAATTTCCGTTCCCAACAGGTCCCAGGGCACTCCTTGCCGACCAGTTGGGGTGGTTTCCCGAACTTGCGGATCTGTTCTTCCTGAAAGCCTTCTGCTATTATCTACCCCCTCTCGTCCGAACTACCGATTGTATCCACCACCTCCGCGAGGTCCACGATGACCGCCCCGCCTATCCCCCCCCATTCCGCCCTTGGGATTCCTTCTCTTACGGGCCATCCGACACGATTTGCACCGTTTCGGATCTTGAAATCCCTTCTCGGCGTAATAGTTCTGCTCCTCCTCGGTAAAGACAAAGTCTTTATCGCAATCCTGACAAGTGATGGTCTTGTCCGCCATGAGAAATACACCTCCCTCTTGGTAAAGAATAATGCCGTGGGCTCAGCGATCACTGCCTATGGAGTTACAAAAAACCGCAAAATGAGCGAAAGTTTGCGATTTGCCTATGATTAAAGGACGTTGTGAAATCATGACGAAAATCAAAAGCAGAACTTAAACGCCGTGTAAACGGAAAATTGTACTTCACCTTTCGATCCACTGGCACCGCAGCCCCTTGGATTCCTATAGATGAAATATACACGAAAACCAATCGAAAAGTCAAGGATAAAATAACATGAAGAAAATGGCAAGCGATACAGAACGACGGTCGTTATCGGCGGTACATTCGAGCGTTCTCTCACTCAAACACAACTGACACATTGAAACAGAGTTTTCGGTTGACACCCACCGTCATTCTCCTTATTTTTAGTCTTCGCTTTGCAAGACTGTGTACGCAACAACGAAATGTGTGAACCACGCTTTTCGCCCAGTATAATCTGGGCGTTACATTATTTGATGGAGACAACATGGGCGTAATTGAACCCAGAGTTTTTAAGGGGACTCGGGACTTTCTCCCCGAGGAGATGATCCACCGCGACCGCATCATAGACGTCATGAAGTCAACGTTTGAAACGTACGGCTTCGAACCTCTTGAAACACCGGCTCTCGAATATTGGGACATACTCACAGGAAAATATGGCGAGGAGGGTGAAAAGCTCATCTATCGCTTAGACTATAAAGGTGGACACGAGGTTGCCTTGCGTTATGATCTCACAGTGCCTTTGTCACGGGTAATCGCCCTTTACCCTCACCTGCCCAAACCGTTTAAGCGTTACCAGATGCAGCCGGTATGGAGGGCGGATAAACCCCAGCTTCGGCAAGGGCGATTCCGAGAATTCTATCAGTGCGATGTCGACACCGTCGGATCCGGCTCAATGCTGGCCGATGCGGAGATCATTATCGTGACGCACGCGATATTGTCGAGTCTCGGTTTTCAAACCTTTCGCATCCGAATCAACAACCGGAAGGTCCTGGCGGGTATTGTCGAATATACCTGCGGCGATCAATCACGAAGTGCCGACATATGCCGCTGCATCGACAAACTCGACAAGATCGGAATGGATGGCGTCAAGCATGAGCTCGAAAGGTGTGACATTCCGGACGGCTCAGCCCAGAAAGTTTTAAAAATCTTAGAAATATCCGGTAACAATGAGACGGTTTTGAGAGACTTGGAAAGGGAACTCAGCGTCTCACAAATGGGCTTGGCAGGTTTAAGCGAATTGAAAGAGGTGTTCGCCTTTCTTCAAAACAACGGACTTCCACAAGATCGGTATACATTCGATCTGCATCTTGCCCGCGGATTGGATTATTATACTGGACCGATTTTTGAGACGGTCTTGACGGATCAACCCCACATCGGGAGTTTGGCCGGAGGTGGACGTTACGACGAATTGATCGGTCTGTTCAGCGGTATCGATGAACCGGCAACGGGGACGACGATCGGTCTCGATCGAATTTACACGGCTATGCAACAGTTGAATATGCTGGAGAACGTCAAAACAAAAACTCAGGTTCTCGTCACTCTTTTCGATGACACAACGTTCAAACAGAGCATGAGTGTCGCTCAGGAGCTGCGAGACAATGGGATAAATACCGACACCTATTTCGAGCAACACAGTATGAAGAAGCAATTCACATACGCCCATAAAAAAGGGATCCCTTATGTTGTTATTCTTGGACCGGACGAGTGTGCAAAAGATGAGATCAGTGTCAAGGATATGGAATCCGGGGAACAAAAGACCATTTCCCGAAACGCCCTCATCATCTATCTGCAAGAACTTACCGGCTGAACGGTTACATCAAACAGCACAAAACTGAAACGGATATACAATGCATACAGAAACGAAAAAGAGACTAAAGCGTACACATACCTGCGGTGATTTGCAGGCTCAGCACGAAGGCCAGGAGGTCGTTCTCATGGGATGGGTGCACCGACGTCGGGATCATGGCGGGCTTATTTTTATAGATCTTCGGGACCGATACGGCCTGACGCAAATTGTGTTCAATCCGCAGGAGAGTGAGGATATGCATGAACTGGCCAGCACCCTCGGGACCGAATATGTTATCGCAGTCAAGGGTATCGTGCGCCCACGGCCGGAGGGCATGGTCAATCCCAACATGCAGACCGGCGAAATTGAAGTTTTAGCCAAAGATTTGAAAGTTTTAAATCCTTCCAAAACACCACCTTTTCTTATCGATGACGACTCAGGCGCCAAGGAGGACCTGCAGTTAAAATACCGATATCTCGATCTCAGGCGACCTCCCCTGCAACAGGCCATTCTGTGCAGGCACAAGGTCTATCAGGCCGTTCGTGGCTTTCTGGACAACGACGGCTTTATTGAAATCGAGACTCCGATTCTGATGAAGAGCACTCCGGAGGGGGCCAGGGACTATCTTGTGCCCAGCCGGAATTTCAAAGGGAAATTCTACGCCTTGCCGCAATCCCCCCAGACTTACAAACAGATCCTCATGATTTCCGGTTTTGACAAGTATTACCAAATCGCCAAATGTTTTCGCGATGAGGATCTTCGGGCTGACCGCCAACCGGAGTTTACCCAGATCGATATCGAAATGTCCTTTGTCGAGCCCGAGGATATCTTTGACATGGTTGAGCGGATGATGGTGTACATTTTTAAGGAAGTTTTAGGAAGAGCCATCGATCGTCCCTTTCCCAGGCTGTCGTATGATGAGGCTATGGCTCAATACGGTACGGATCGTCCGGATATTCGATTCGATATGCCCTTAATCGATATCAGCCATGTGGCGCGCAGGTGCGATTTTCGAGTCTTCACCCAGGTTCTGGAGGGTGGGGGTCACATCAAGGGAATCAAGGTGAGCGGTGGCGCCTCTCTGTCCCGGAAACAGATTGACGCACTTGCTGAAGAAATGAAGCCATTTGGTGCGAAAGGCTTATCAACAATCAAAAGGAGTGATACCGGTATCGACTCCTCTTTAGCAAAATTCTTTTCACAGGAAGACCTTGAGGAAATCGTCCGGACTTTTGATGCCCAGCCCGGGGACGTGTGTCTCATCGTTGCCGACCAACCGCACATTGTGGCGAGCAGCCTCTCTTTTCTACGAACGAAGTTAGCCCAAGAGAGGGGCCTTATTCCGGAGAATGCATTTCAGCACTGTTGGATTACCCAATTCCCCCTCTTGGAATACGACGAGGACCGGGACAGGTACGTGGCTGCTCATCACCCTTTCACAGCACCCCGGCAAGAGGACATCGAACTCCTCGCAACACAACCGGAAAAAGCGAAGGCCAAAGCGTACGATCTCGTCCTCAATGGTCACGAAATAGCCGGGGGATCGATCAGGATCCACACGAGCGAAATCCAGAATCGGATGTTTCGAGCGCTCGGCATCGATGAACACGAGGCGAAGGAGAAGTTCGGTTTTCTCTTGGATGCCTTCGAATACGGCGCTCCTCCTCACGGTGGTATCGCCTTCGGATTCGATCGGTTGGTCATGATTCTCGCCGGTAAAACATCGATCCGGGATGTCATCGCTTTCCCAAAAACAACGAGCGCATCATCACTTATGGATGATTCACCATCGAAAGTGAGCGAGGAACAATTGAAGGAACTGGGACTCTGCCTGCGCCCCGAGATTGGGTAAGTTAGTGTAATATATTGTTTTTCAATATATTAACTAAGAAAATACGCGTGAAACATCATTCTCTGACAGGGGAAAAAATTTTTTTAAAGATTTCCCTTGACAAGAGATAGCAATTGTGTTAATATTAATTAAAATTTTCAGGGGTTTGGATTGAAATGAGTGAACGTTTTACTATCCACTTTTTCTGAAGAGGAGGTGTTCTCGCATGTTCAAGGGAAAAGCGGCAAGAGTGCTGATGTTGACCCTGTTAGGTTTCTCCTTGATCCTTCTGCCACTCATCTCAGGCTGTGCCAAACGCCCTTCCAAAGAGGAGTTAAGCAAACTGGAAGAGGCAAAAATGGCTGCACAAGCCGCGGAGAGGGAACTTGAGGCGAAAAAATCAGAGCGTATGGATCTTGAAAAAGAGTTGGATGAGAAGCAAAGAGAACTGAACGATCTGAAAACAGAACGGGATGAAGTTGAAAAATGCGTCCAATCCAAAAAGAAGAATCAGTAATTGTAAGAAAGGAGCTTCGAAAACGATGAGAACTCAATACATAATATTGGGCTTGGTCGCATTGGGATTGATCATCCTCTCAGCAACTCCCGGAGTTGCACAGGAAACGATCTGTAAGAACATGGAGGAGTACCGAGCCCAGTTAGCAGAATGGCAGAAAAGGGAGGCGGATGCAAAGGCAGCGATTGCGGAGGAAGAAGCCAAAATTGCCGATTTGAAAAAGCAGATCGCTAATACCGAGTCTGAGAAGGAGTCTGTCCAAAAGGAAATTTTCAGCCTTGTCGGAACCGATAAAGCAGGGATTGCCGCTTTCGAAAGAAATCTGGACGATTTGCGGGGGGATATCCGCATGCTGAAAGGCCTCTCGGATGAAGAGAGAGGCACACGGTATGAGGACATCATGGCAGCGGATAAGAAGTTGAAAAAATATTCGATGTCCCCTATTGCCTGTCTTCCGGAAATGAAGGCGAAAATAGCCGACCTCGAAAGAATGATGGCCGGTATCCCAAAACTGCCAGGCACGTATACAGTCATTCGCGGTGATTGCCTGTGGACGATATCCGGGAAACCGATTATCTATAACGATCCTGTCAAATGGCCGCGAATCTATCGAGCCAACCGCGATCAGATACAAGATCCTGATCTCATTTACCCCGATCAAGTTTTTAAGATCCCCAGGGGGTATCCCACGACGCATATAGTTGTGCCCGGAGAATGGTTGTGTAAGATCGCCGGTTATTGGGAGATTTACGGCGATTGGAGGAAATGGACAAACATTTACGAAGCCAATCGTGACCAGATCAAAGATCCTGATCTGATCTATCCCGATCAAGTTTTGAGTATTCCGAGGGATTAAAGACACTGGAATAGAACATAGACTGCTGATGAAGCCCTCGGCGGAATCGGGAAGAGCCAACCGGCGTCCAAGGGGCTGCTTGTCGTTGGCTCGACAGACAATCAACAATTGAGGACGGAAGTATAGACAAGCTCTTGGTTTCTGCATGTTTTCAGAGGCTGAGAGCTTTTCTTTTAAGTGTGAAGCGTGTCACGTCACTTTTCTTCTTCATTTGTATGTGACATGTACGCACAAAAGGAATGAACTGAACGAGTGAGCGAGACAATATCAGAAACATTTTCCCTCGATGGTATCGATCCTCTTTTATTTTACGGTGCCAATGACGCCCATCTGTTGCTTATCGAAGAGGCCTTTCAGACGAAAATTGCAGCTCGCGGTGACACGATTCGTATCACGGGTAATGCTACTGACGTGATGGGAGTACTATGCCTTTTTGAACATCTCTCGGAACTGGTGCTCAAAGGCAAACATCTCCATAAGAAAGATGTGAAAGCGCTTATCGATATGGTCCGGGACAATACAGGAGAAGAGTCCCCGGATCCTGCCACAAACACAATCGTAGTATCCACAAAGAAAGAATGCATCAGACCGAGGTCCCGGGGACAGAAGCTCTATGTCCAGGCGGTGAAGCAATATGACGTTGTGTTTGCTATCGGTCCGGCTGGGACGGGAAAAACGTATCTTGCTGTGGCCATGGCAGTCGCTGCATTAAAAAAGGAGGACGTAAGGCGTATTATTTTAGCCAGACCGGCTGTCGAAGCCGGTGAGACCCTCGGCTTTTTACCGGGAGACCTGAAGGAGAAGATCGATCCCTATCTCAGACCGATCTACGATGCACTCTATGAAATGATACCTCCTCTAAAACTTAAGAAACTAATCGATGAAAAAATCATAGAGATTGTTCCGCTTGCCTACATGAGGGGCAGAACCTTGAATAATGCTTATGTCATTCTGGACGAAGCCCAAAACAGCACTCTCATGCAGATGAAAATGTTTTTAACCCGTCTTGGCGTTCGCTCCAAAGCTATTATTACCGGCGATATTACTCAAGTCGATCTGCCGGAACATAAAATTTCTGGCCTCATCCAAATCCAACACATTCTTTCAGAGCTTCAAGGCGTTAAGTTCATCTATCTCACAGAGAAAGACGTGGTCCGACACATTCTCGTCCAGGAGATTATTAAAGCCTTTAAGGAATATGAACAGAACAGACTGAACTCCGATACTGCCCAGTCGGTAGAAAAAGTGAAGGATGTAACTCTTGCTCAAGAAGGATAAGACAAAGAAACGCTCAACGAAGGGTTCCTTTCTGCAGAGCTTTAACAACTCCACGATCCAAAAGGGCTTCATTGGAATCGTAGTCGTGGGGCTTGTAACATTTCTATTCCCCGGTGAAAAAGCACATGAATTCCCAGAATTAAAAGTGGGAGATTTTTCGACCCAGGAGATCATTGCCCCTTTCACCTTCGCAATTCAAAAGAACGACGCCGATCTGAAAAGGGAGAGGAAAGCCGCCAGGGACAAGGTTCCTCCTCTTCTCGTTCACAATGGAAAATTGACCAACCGAAAGGTTGCGCAACTGGATTCCTTCTTTACACAAATTCAAGAATTATACCTCAGCGACGCTTCCGATTCTGCAAAAATGGAGACGATTCAAAGTTCGAACTTAAAATTTACGGAAGAAGGTCTCAACTTATTGTTGAACGGTGCCGTCTGGAAAAGCAACGGTGAAGCAGCGGATCACTCAAAAAACGATTCCTCTTTTCCCATCGAGTTATTGGTTCAGCTTCATACTTCCTGTCGAAAAGTCATCTGGAATATCTACGACCAAGGGTTCGTTAGAACAACTCGCGATATTATTCCACTGGCACAGGGAAGCGTTACTATTCAAAAACGAGGGGAGGAAGAACGGCTCCCTCTGGAGAACCTAAGAGATACTGAAATGGTAAAAGCCGAAATTATAGAAACCTTAAGCGCAGATCTCACCCAGAACATGAAATCCGTTCGTCTCGGTTATGAGATCTGCACAGCCATGCTGACACCCAACCTTATTTTCAATCAAGCCGAGACCGAAGTAAGACGTCAAGAAGCGGAAGCTTCTGTCTCAACAACGAAAGGACTCATTCTTGCGGGGCAAAGAATCATTGACTCTCATGTTATGGTAACTCAGGACCATGTCGATGCCATCAACTCCTTTATCAAAGAGAAAATGTCAAGGGAGCCACAGAAAGGGGTCTGGAAACGCTTCACCCCCCTTGTGGGTAGAATAGCCCTGATCTGTCTTCTTGTGGGCATTTTCGCTCTCTACCTTGGGATGTACAGAACTCGAATATTCGACAACAATAGACTTCTTTTGGCCATAGGACTTATCTCCATCCTCATGACGGCAGCAGCGTCTTTCATCTTTCGAAGTTCTGCCCTCTCTGAATATCTCATACCTGTCACCATTGGTTCGATGTTGTTGACCATTCTGTTCGATGCCGAGGTTGCCATTGTGGGCACAGTCATCAATGGGCTCTTGATTGCTTCTCTGTGGCGATTCGAATTCTCTCTCGCGCTTGTTTGTCTCTTCACGGGAATCGCAGCAATCTTCAGTGTTATGAATGTTCGACACCGCCATGATTTCTATAAACCTATGTTGTATATACCTCTCACATACATCGTCTCGATTACGGCCTTCAATCTTCTGCGCTTCGCACCAGCTGCTAAAATTCTCACTGACTGCGGTTACGGAATTGCGAACGGGATTCTCTCGCCCCTTTTGACCATAGGCCTCCTTCCTATCTTTGAGACAGTATTTCATCCCACCACTGCTATTACTCTCCTGGAAATATCAGACCTGAACCGTCCACTGTTACGAAGGCTCTCCCTCGAAGCTCCCGGTTCGTACAACCACAGTATTTGGGTGGGTGATTTGGCGGAAGCAGCCTCCGATGCTATTGGAGCCAATTCTCTTCTCGCCAGAGCCGGCGCCTACTATCATGACATTGGAAAACTAACAAAGCCGAAGTACTTTCGTGAAAATTTAGAATACAAGGAGAGAAATCCCCACGATAAACTCTCCCCGACAATGAGCAGTTTAATTTTAGCATCGCATGTTAAAGAGGGCTGTGATCTCGCGAAAAAAAACAAACTGCCCCACATCATTGGCGATTTTATAAAGCAGCATCACGGCACGAGCCTCATGGTTCTATTCTACCAAAAAACTCTTTCCCAGGGAGGTGACATAACCATAGATGACTCGAAGTTCCGTTACGCTGGCCCAAAACCCCAGACGAAAGAGGCGGGTGTTGTCATGTTGGCCGATGCCGTCCACGCCGCTGTTATCAGTTTGAAAGAAAAAGATCGAACTCCAGGCCGGATCAAAGGTGTCGTCAACACTGTTTTCGAAAACAAATTCAGCGACGGGCAACTCAATGAATCAGACTTGACCCTTAAGGATTTAGCCATTATCGAAAAAACGTTTCTCTTAAAATTGAAAGGAATTCTGCACGAACGGGAGGAATACCCCAACCAAAAACCGTCGTTATCTCAAACGAAGACAGAAAACCTACAGTTTGTGGCAGAGTCGTCTCTGGACTGATATGGCCATTCACATTGAAACGATCCATCCACACCTAAGCATCAACACCGAAACGTTGAACCGGATAGGCGACAAAGTACTTCAAGATGCACATCGAAGTAATTGGCCACTCTCCGTAACTTTTGTTGACGATCAATATATACAACAATTAAACAAAACCTATTTAGATCGTGATTATCCAACAGATGTTCTTGCCTTTCCCATCGATGAAATCACGAGTCCCCATAACAATCAGGAAAAGATTTTGGGAGATATATATATTTCACTAGATCGAGCCAAAGCACAAAGCCAGGAATACAGAGTTTCTTTTGATGAGGAAGTCGTTCGTTTATTTCTCCATGCTATTTTTCATCTCCTCGGAGACAGCCACGAGGAAATGGCTTCGAAAGTGGAGCACTATCTCCGTGAATTGAAAACAGTCTAAGTTTTTATTCATATGGTTTCTATGAATACTTTTATAATCTTTGAATTCGCAGTTTTCCTCTTGCTCCTCGCTTTTTCGGCGTTCTTCTCAGGATCTGAAATGGCCTTTTTCTCACTCTCCAAAGCAACCTTGCGAAGAATGCGAGAGGAAAAGCTTCATGGAAGTGAACTTATCTCCTCTTTACTAAGCAGACCGAAGCGCCTTTTAGTCACAATATTAATTGGAAACACCTTGGTCAACGTCGCTGCTGCCTCACTTGCCGCTTTCATCGCTATAGATCTCGCAAACCAACACGGCTGGAATGAAGTGATTGCACTTGTCATCGAAGTCTTCGGAGTCACGGCTCTTATCCTCGTATTCGGAGAGGTGACACCGAAAGTTTACGCGGTCAAATATCCGGAGAAATTCTCCCAGTTCGTGGCCGGGCCAATAAGAATAGTATCAATCATTTTTTTCCCTCTCACTTCGGTCTTAACTTCACTCACGAAAACTGTTACAGAATTGAGAGGGAAACAAGTGTCTTCGGTATCAGTTACGGAAGAAGAACTCAAGACGATGGTCGAAGTTGGGAGAGAAGAGGGAGCCCTCGACAAAGATGAACAGGAGATGATCCACAGTATCTTTGCATTCGGTGAGACAGCGGTCCGGGAAGTAATGATCCCCCGGATCGACATGATCTGTGTGGAGATTGAAACGGAACGGGATGAGGTTCTGCAACTTATTTCATCGGCGGGCCATACCCGAATTCCAGTCTTTCAAGAAAATGTTGACAATATCCTTGGAATTTTACATGCCAAGGACCTACTCAAGGGAATGAGTCGATCTCCTGAAAACATCGATCTTTTAACGACTGCGCGAAAACCGTACTTTGTCCCGGAGACAAAAAAGATTGATGATTTGCTGCGGGAATTTCAAAGAAAGAAGATTCATATGGCCATCGTTGTTGATGAATACGGTGGTACCTCCGGATTGGTGACTCTTGAAGACCTCTTAGAGGAAATTGTGGGTGAGATCCATGATGAATTTGATGTCGAGGAACCACTCTTTTCTCGAATAGACGAGAATACCATCGAAGCGGATGCTCGGATTAATATTCACGATCTCAACGAATTGTTGGAAGTGGAATTACCGTCCGACGGATTCGAGACCTTGGGAGGATTCATTTTCAATCAAATGGGCAAAGTGCCTCAGGTGGAAGACAGGATTGAATACGATGATCTCACATTCATCATTAAGGAAGTATCAAGACAGCGCATCTCAAAGGTTCGCATCCAGAGAAAATCACAATCACAGAGAAAATCAGATACAGGACCTGACACAAAAGAGTACTTACCTCCAACCTAACTTTCAGAGATCTTTCACCAATGTACGAGCCTATCATTATCATCCTCAGCTTTCTCCTCACCGCTTTCTTTACCGGATCGGAAACCGCCCTCATTTCGGTACATAAAATTCGCCTCAAACACTGGTCAAAAATTAAGGGCAATTTGGGGAAAGAAGCTGCAGAATTTCTGACGAAACCAGAGATCATGCTGAGTACGCTGTTGGTAGGTACAAATGTGATGGAAGTTACGTTCGCCTCCTTCACTTCCGCCTATCTTGGACCCCACTTTCAAAAGGCGGTTGTTCTCTTCATCAATACTTCATTAATACTCGTATTGGGTGAAATCATACCGAAAGCGTTCTTTCGGGATCATGCAACGGTCATTGCCCAGCGTGTGCTCATTCCCCTAAAAATTTGGTACTATATTTTCTTCCCAATCACAGTGTCTTCGTCATTCATCGCCAACTCTCTGACAAGACTTACCCACGGCGACCATCTGAAAAAAAATCTCCTCTTCACAAAAAGAGAGATGCTCGCACTCATGGCCGAGGGTGAAAGCGAAGGAAGTATTGAGAAAAATACGCGCAGATTGGTTTCAGCTATTTTCGCTTTCAGCGAAGCTCCCGTTCGAGAGGCGATGACTCCAAGGACGGAAATTGTTGCCGTGGAAAAAGGATCGACGGTCTCTTCGGTCATGGAGTTGGTCTCTGAAAAAGGATTTTCACGAATCCCAGTATATGAGGAAAATCTTGACAACATTATTGGCTTCGTGAACGTGCTAGACATCATGGGCACCACTGACCCGGCATACAAAATCGACAGTATTATTCGGCCCATACCTTATGTTCCCGAAACCAAGAAATGCGACGAACTATTACTCGAACTCCGTGGAAAAAAAGGCCACATAGCTGTGGTTATTGACGAATATGGCGGAACGGCCGGATTAATCACTCTCGAGGATTTGCTTGAGGAAGTAGTGGGCGATATTTATGACGAATTTGACAAACACGAACAGATGTACTGGAAGATCAGTGATCGCTCATTTATTATTGATGCCCGGATGAGGATTGATGATATCAATAAAATCATGAAATTGAACTTACCCCAGGGAGACTACGAGACGCTCGGCGGACTTCTCTTAGAACACTTGGAGAGAATCCCCAAAGCCGGTGAGGAACTCACCATTAAAAATCTTCGATGTATCGTAGCAAGGGCGAATGACAAGAAAATTGATAGAGTCAAGATCATCGTCTTAAGTTCCGATTAATCAAATATTTTGAGATACTTTGTCCTGCCAATGCCTTTGCCGAAGAAAGCGCATCATTCCCTTTGAAAGCAGTGCGAGGTAATTTTTCCATTGTTCTTAAAGGGTATTTATGAAATATACTATATTCAAACACGAAAGGAGATTCGATGATGAGCTACTATTTTACAAAGGTTGTAGATTTGTCTTTCGAGAATGCCGTGTCCAGGGTCACCTCAGAATTGAAAAAGGAGGGCTTTGGCATTCTGACTGAAATTGATGTCAAGGAGACACTGAAAAAGAAACTGGACGTCGATTTCCGTAAATACAAGATCCTCGGTGCCTGCAATCTTCCTTTTGCCTACAAAGCGCTTCAGGCGGAACGAATGATTGGTACCATGCTTCCCTGCAATGTAATTGTTCAGGAAGTTGACGAGGAGAAGGCCGAGGTTTCGGCTGTCGATCCCATCGCTTCCATGCAGGCCATTAGGAATCCGAATCTCGGGGAGGTGGCGACGGAAGTCCAGGCCAAGCTAAAGAAAGTAATAGATAGTCTGTAATCTTCAGGTATAAGCATACAATGTATCCACCCATGGTAGGGGTTCAATATATTGAACCCTACTCTATATCATCCTGCCCATCTCACAATATTTAACTGCCTCATTTCGGCTCCCCAGCGAAATAATCCACCACCGCCTGGTAAAATGCCCGTGTCAGCATCCGCCGATACTCCTCCTCCGCCAGCAGATCCATGTCATGTCTGTCGGTCATGAAGCCAACTTCGACCAACACCGTCGGCATCCGCGCCGTCCCCGGTACCCACAGATCGGCACCGTAGATCTCTCCCTTCTTCGTAATGCGCCTGCCATTATAGCTCAATTGAGCAAGGCGGTAGTCTATTTTTCGGGCCAGTTCGAGACTTTTGGTAAATTTTTCCGAGGTTCTATCCGGATAACAGCCAGAGGAATCGATCGGCAGCGGTGTATTCCCTTCATGGATTGAATCGACACCGGTACAGTGAATGATTAACAGGTACCCTGAATCCGCCGGGCTGGAACTCCCGTTGGCGTGGATGTCGATGAGCACATCGGCCTCAGCCTTGTTTGCCTTTTCGGCTCTCGCCTTTAAATTCCTTTCCCTTCCTTCAGGAGTTGCTTCGATCTCATCGAGCCTCGTCCAGACCGTTTTCCCTCCGGCAGTCTCAATCAAGCGTTTCAGTTTGCGTCCAATATCCTCGGTGAGAGCATGCTCCGGAACGGCTCCGTTCGGACAGGCAAGAGGATTTCCAGGATAGGTCAGTCTCTCAGCCCCATTGAAGGAACTGGTCCCCACACCTCCCCCGTTGGTATGGCAGGGCTGGCCAGGCAAGGAGGGTTCGTGGCCGGCTTCGATGGCGATGACTCGGCCTTTCAATGGTAGCGTATCATTTTCATGCACAGAGCAGCCGACCAATATGAAAGACCATATTAAGACAGCGAACAGAATAGGTATGTGTCCTCTCATCACACTCCAATAGAATATGAAAAAGGGCGGTATCTCGTATTGCATTGAAGTTGGCAAAGAGACCCGCCCTCTTGATTTGTGTTTTCAAGACCGAATTTTGTTATGAAGAAGACCTTTGATCTATCAGTCCGGCAACACCTGATGCACCACATCAATAACAGTCCCGTCCACCCACTTGATGGCGGCCACGACCTTGTCGCCCAGTTTGGGCTTGGCCGGCACCCCGCCACAGATGGTCTCAACCTCTTTCTTGAGATCTTCGATGGAGCGAATTGGCAGACTCGATCCCGAAAGGGCTTTCATAAGATCTTTCCGCAGTGGATTGATGGCAATACCCCGTTCCGTTACGACCACGTCGATGAGTTCTCCGGGTCCGCAGAGCGTTGTGACCTCATCGACGATCACCGGAATCCGGTCACGAAAGGAGGGGATGGGGAGAATGGTGCATTTGGAGAACAGACAGTTCTGCCAGCCGCCGATCCCGTGCAGCAGCTTCCCGTCGGAATGGGTGACCACATTGGCGTTAAAATTCACGTCCACCTCCGTCGCACCAAGAACAACCACGTCCACCATGGAGGCGAAATTTCCCTTGCCGTGATAATTGTAACTCGTGAAGGGGCTCGTGTTCACATGATTGGGATTCTCCCTCATAGACCGCACCCCCTCCAAATCAAATGTCTGGCCATCGAGAATATAGTCGGTCAATCCCTCCTCAAGCATCTTCACCGTGTACTGGGTGCTTCCCGCCCTGACGAAGCGAGCCTTGACCCCTTCCTCCCTCATCATCTGCTCGAGGAAGATGGAGAAGGATAAAGCCGTCCCGCCGGCTCCGGCCTGATAGGAAAATCCGTCTTTGAGAATACCTGCCTCTTTGACAAATTTGGCCGTCAGCTCGGCAATCAGAAGCCGATCCGGACTCTTGGTAATTTTGGTCGTGCCGGATATGATCTTCTCCGGCTCGCCGATCTTGTCCATGACGACGACGAAATCGACATAATTGCCCTGAATCTGCCAAGGAACGCAGGGAAATGGGACGAGATTGTCGGTGACGACGATCACCTGATCCGCGTACTGCGAATCGGCCAGGGCGAAACCCAGAAGCCCACAGGCGGAGGGGCCCCGATCCCCCGTGGCATTGCCGAAGGGATCGGCTGTGGGGGCGGCGATGATGGCGATGTCGATGTGGACCTCTCCGTCCTGAACAGCCTGATACCGACCCCCGTGTGAACGGAGCACACCCAGGCCTTTCATTTTCCCGTAGCTGCAATACTCGCCCAATGGGCCATTCAGACTCCCCTCAATGTGGTGAACCACGCCGTTTTCCATGTGATCGATGAGGGGTTTGTGACAGGGAAAGGCCGCGCTCGGAAACCACATGAGATCCTTGATCCCAAGCTCGGCCGCGGCCTCGAAAACGGCATTGGCCACGAGGTCGCCGTTGCGGAAGTGATGATGGCTGGATATGGTCATTCCGTCCTTCACTCCGGCCTTCTCCAGAGCCGTCTTGATGTCTTTGACCACCTTGTTTCCGTCCGCAGGATAGCAGGCACAGGAACTTATGGGCGGAGCCGCCTTTCGACCTTCAGGGATATATTGAGCAACGCCTTTGTACGGGATAGCGGGTTTCCCGTTGATTTCGGTCACAACGGCGCGTCCGGCTGCATTTTCAACAAGTTTCTGTCCCATATTATTCCTCCTCTTCCCGCCAATTCTCGGCTAACTTGCCGGTGGCCACGGCGAGCTCGATGGTCTTGAGAGCGCGCTTGACAACCGGAGGATCGATCATCTTGCTCCCCAAGGAGACAACGCCCAAACCCTGAGCCTGGGCCTCGTCGAAAGCCCGCACGATTCGTTTCGCCTTTGTGATTTCGGTCTCCGCAGGAGCAAAGGCCTCGTTGACCACGGCTATCTGCCGGGGGTGGATGCACCCTTTGCCGTCAAAGCCGAGGGATTTGGCCTCCAAAACGCTCTGCCGCAGACCCTCCATGTCACCCACATCGGAGAAGACGGTGTCGATAGGCTGTACCCCTGCGGCCCGCGCGGCGTTCACCACCTGACTGCGCATCCAAAAGCTCTCGCGCCCCTCCGGAGTTCGCTGTGTTCCAATATCCGCCGTGTAATCCTCCAGTCCCACAGCCAGAGCCACGACGCTGTCGGAGGCCGTGGCAATCTCGTACGATTTGATCGCCCCCAGAGCACTCTCAATAATGGGCATGAGATAGATCGGTTTTGATATTTTGTGCTCTTTGAGGAGGTTTTTCGCTCTTTCGTCCACCTGCACGACCTGATCCACGTTCTCGCACTTGGGTATGAGGATGACGTGGACATTATGAGGGACGATATACTCGAGATCCTCGAGACCGCGCGGCACCTGATTGATCCGCACCATGCGCTCGGCCCCGTAAAAGTTGACCTGCCTGAGTCCGTTTCTGACCAGAGTCTGGGCCGCATCCTTGTGAGGGGGAGCAACGCTGTCCTCCAGGTCGAGGATGATCCCGTCCGGCTTGTGGATGCCCGCATTGATCATAAACTTCGGCTCGTCGCCCGGCAGATAGAGCCGGGAGCGGCGAAATCGGTCCCTCCTCGTATCGTATGTACAGAAGGGCTGCATATCGGGAAGGAGTTCTTTTGTCAAATCGGGGCGTACCCGTCTGAGGACGGTCTCGAGGCGGGCCATGAGGGTGAAGGGGAGTGCTCCATAATCTTCGACCGTCACCTTCGCATGTTCAACGCCCAAATGGTCCAGACCCTTTTGACAGAGTTCCACGAGGGACTCACCATACATCACATCAACTTTGCTGGTCAGGGACACCTGGATACCGCCCGAATCCGTCAGCTCCAATGACATCCAACAATCCGAGCGAATATCCTTCCCCCTGTTCCCAGCCTCACTCTTCTTTCCCATGTTCACTCTTCCTTTCTTTCAATTTCATCCTCGTGTATGGAAGAAGCCCGCCGGCATCCCGGACGGCCATAATCTCCCGAGGCAGCGGTGGGAATTGATACGTTCGATCGCCGATGACCAATTCCCCTTCACCTAAATTCAATTGGACCTCCTGCCCCTTCTCATACTCTTTCACTGCTTCAGGGCATTCAATAAGCAGAAGCCCCTGGTTGATGGCCGCCCGATAAAAGATGCGGGCGAAGCTCTCGGCCACCACCGCGACAATGCCGACGGCTTTGAGACCAATGACAGGTTGCTCTCGCGAGCTGCCGCAACCGAAGTTTTTTCCGGCAAAGATGATATCTCCTTCCTTCACATTGTTGGCAAAATCGGGATCAAGATCTTCCAGGAGATGCGGCCGAATCTCCTGGGGTGTGCTGCACGTATACGTGTACTTGCCGGGAAAGAGCATGTCGGTGTTGATATCATCCCCGTATTTCCAAACGTTCATCGAGTTGCCTCTCTTAGTGCTTTCCTCAACAGCATTTTCAGTGTGTCATTCCGGCCGGAGTGCCGGAATCTCAATCGCGTTACATCATATTTGGAGATTGCCGCATTCGCGGGGGAGTGACGACAAGACGAAGCCATGTGATTGTCGAGCCGGAAAATGCAGGCTTCTCCAAGTTTTCTGGGCGATATGAAAATAAATTCTCAAGTTCACATCAAATGTCTCTCGGATCCGTAATTCTGCCTGTCAACGCCGACGCCGCCACTGTTGCCGGGCTGGCCAGATAAATTTCCGCCTCCTTACATCCCATACGGCCTTTGAAATTACGATTGGCCGTACTCAGACACCGCTCGCCTGGGGCCAGAACCCCCTGATGCGCCCCGAGGCAAGGACCGCAGCCCGGCGGCAAGAGAATACCACCGGCTGCTACGAGGATTTGAAGAGTACCCTTCTCCAGCGCCGTGTCAAGCTCCGACCGGGAAGCCGGAAGAATGAGCAACCTGACCCTGGATGAAATGTGCTTTCCTTCAAGAATACTGGCAGCTGCCTCTAAGTCCGACGCCCGACCGTTGGTACATGTCCCGATGAGGCATTGCTGAATTTCTGTGGCTTTCAGTTCGCCGGCAGGCTTCACATTATCCACGGTATGAGGGCAGGCGACCTGAGGTTCTAAAGTGGAAAGATCGTACTTCAACTCCTGAACATAGGTCGCATCCGGATCGGCCCACAGGGCCTCATACGATCCGGGCTTTACAGCTATTGACGCGAAATAGTCCTCAACAACCTTATCGGCGGGAAACGCTGCAACTTTCGCGCCCATCTCCACACCCATATTGGACACTGTCAACCGATCGTCCATCGAAAGGTTGGGAAGGTCGCCGTGGAACTCAACGGAGCAATAATTGGCCCCGTCCGCTCCAATATCACCGATGATGTGAAGTATGAGATCCTTGGCACTGACAGGCGGCTTCAACGCCCCCTTCAGCGTCATCTTGATCGACTGCGGAACCTTGAACCACGTTTCGCCGGTCAACATCAATGCCGCGGCCTCCGTCCTATCGATGCCGGTGGCAAAGGCCCCCACTGCACCGTAGGTGCAGGTGTGTGAGTCGCTCCCAACGATGATATTCCCCGGCAGGGCCAGCCCTTTTTCCATCAATACCTGGTGACATATACCAGTACCCACGTCGAAGAAATTACGGATGCCGAAGCGTTCTACAAATTCCCTGATTGCCTTATGGTTGGTCGCCGTCTTTTCATTCGCTGCCGGAATAACGTGATCGAGGACGATCACCGGCACCTCATGACTCGCCACCCCGAACTCATTCAATTCCTCTGAGATTTTGGAAATGATGGGAGCAGTATTGTCATGGGTTAAGAGACGATCGGGCTTTACGGTCACAATCTGGCTCGGCTCCACCTTGCTCTGACCAGATTTTGTCGCCAGGATTTTTTCAGCAAATGTCATTCCCATACTCTTCACCCTCAATTCTTCAGAAGCCCGCCCCTCTGATAGATTTCCATCTGCGTATCAGAGAAAGGGGTTCCGTTCACACTTTTACCTCCAGAAAGACGCTCGATTTTTCCTGAAACAAGGTCCACCGTAATTTCCTCGCCGCTCTCAATATCCGTCCGAGTGAGGTCGGCAGCCATAATGGGCATGGCGGCGTTGATGGCATTGCGCTCGTAGATGGCCCCAAAGGATTCAGCGATGATAAGTGTAATACCAAGGCTCTTGAAACAATCCACAGCCTGCTGGCGCGAACTGCCTGCGCCGAAATTTTTGCCCGTCACCACAATGTCTCCGGGTTTCGCCTTTTTTGAAAAATCTTCCCAACCCGGGAGATTATCGAAGGTATATTGACCCATCTGTTCGATATCAGTAATAGTCAGATACCGATTGTGAAAGATAATATCCGTGTCGATGTTATCCTGGCGGATGATCCACACGCGCCCCTTGATCTCAGTCGGTCTGGCCGGTTTTATTTCGGTCGGCTCGATAGCTTCCGTAGGCCTCTTCTCCATACCTGCGGTCTCCAGTGGTTGGGTGAAGAAAACCACCTCCTGCGGGATCTGATCTGCAGTGACAATGACACCTGCTACGGCTGATGCGGCAACTGTCGCAGGCGAGGCCAAATAGACATCACCCTTGCCCTGTTTCCCGGCGAAATTGCGATTCCCCGTGCTGACGGTCACTTCACCCGGACCGTTCTGGCCGATCTGTCCGGCAGCGCAGCCGGCGCAGCCCGGATTGCCCACCAGGGCTCCGGCCTCCTTGAAGAGAGTGATCAATCCTTCGTCAAGACATCGCATCCAGATGCGGTCGGTCGATGGGACGATTTTCAACACCACTCCCTGAGCCACCTTTCTACCCCTCAATGTCTCTGCAGCGGCCTTCATATCTTCATAGCGCCCGTTGGTACAGGACCCAATGAAGGCCGAGTCGATCTTGGTACCCTTCACCTCCTGAACTTGAACCACATCCTCAGGGTGACCTGGTCGAGAAATGAGCGGCTCGAGACTGCTCATGTCAATGTCTACTACTTGAGAATAATAGGCATCCTGGTCTGCATGCACCGGTGTGAATTCAACGTCGGAAGCCCTGGTGCAGTACGCAACGACCTCATCATTCGGCGGTAAAAAGACAATGATACCGCCCATCTCCGTGGCCATTGAGGCTATTGTGATCCGCCCATCCAGACTCATGTCATCAATTACGGGACCATAGACTTCAGCGGAAAATCCCAACAGCCCATTGGCCCCAAAGTGTCGTAAGAGAGCCAAAGTAATATCCTTGGCCGTTACTCCCTTGTGGGGTTTCCCTTTAAGTATAACCTTAATTGAAGGAGGTACTTTGAACCAAACTCGTCCGAAAGCAAAGGCTGCGGCAATATCCTGATCACCCATCCCCTGTCCGAAGGCACCGATGGCCCCTAAAATGTTGGCATGGGAATCCGTCGAGACCAGGGTCCCCCCGGGGACGAGCAGGCCGTGATCAATGGCGATATGAGTTCCAATGCCTCTGTTGATATCGAAGATTTTGATGCCCCGTTTCCTGGCGAAGAGACGGCAGATGTGCTGATTCGTGGCGTACTTCTGGTCGGACCCGCCAGGATTGCAGTCGAAGGTGAAAAAAGTCTTGGTCGGATCTTCGATATCGAGATTGTTGTTCTCCAAATTCTTTACGACATTCGCCCCGCCGAAATCACGGGCTACACGAACATCGATGGCCACATCCACGATCTGACCCGGCTCGACATCGCAACCGGCATGATTTCCAATAATTTTCTCAAGAATCGTTTTTCCCATATCAAAATCCCTCGCATAAATGTACTGTTGACCGTATTGACTTTGAAAACAAAGTATAAGGCAAAAAAAGTACAGTGTCAATAGTATTGTGCAGAAAAAATAAAACTCTTTCTGAGCTGGGCGAGAATACTTAAAAGAAGTATGTTAACAAAAGTTCGAAGAGCATAAGTCCCTAAAATATAATAATTACATCCTGTGCAGCTCTTCTGTACTCTCAAACCATTTCTCTTGCGAAACTCACGTTTTGGGCGAAGATGAAATGTAATGCATTTAGGCAGGATACAATCAGTATTTGGTTCAAAAAGATTTTATGCATGTCTAAGATATTCTTTCAAGAGTGGCATTTGTATTTTCGATTCTCAAAGATCATGATCGTACTGAGAATCAACTCATTTCCAACATTTTGTCAAAAATGAATGTTATCCAAGAGAATCGTTACTTTCACTGCAAAAAAGACAGAATTAAACCATAGAAAATCATCCCCCCATCAAATTCAATATTACAGATTTAGGGAGAAATGTCCCTGCAATAGACAGTGGTGTTTCAAAATACAATTCCACTTTCTTTATTATAAAAAGACTCTCACCTCGTAATTAGCTTTTCCACTTGCTTTTAGACAAGAAACTGAATAGCTTACATAGAGATCTATCTATCGCTGGATTCCTCTTAACAGGAGGTTTATAAGCAAGTTATGATCGGTGAGACCATTTCCCATTACAAAATCCTCGAAAAGCTTGGTGAAGGCGGCATGGGCGTGGTGTACAAAGCCCAGGACACCAAGCTCGATCGTACAGTAGCTTTAAAATTTCTCCCACCCGAACTCACCAGAGATCCAGAGGCAAAGGAACGCTTCGTTCAAGAGGCCAAGGCAGCGGCGGCTCTTAAACAACACAACATCTGCACCATCCATGAGATTAATGAAACCAGAGATGGTCAGACATTTATAGCCATGGACTGCTACGAGGGCCTGACGCTGAAGGGAAAAATTGAAAGTGGGTCGTTAAAACTGGAGGAAGCCGTCGATATCGCTATGCAGGTTGCCCAAGGCCTGACCAAGGCGCACGAACAGGAGATTGTACATCGGGACATTAAACCTGCAAATATCATCCTTGACGAGGATGGTGTGGCAAAGATCCTTGACTTCGGTCTTGCCAAATTGAAAGGGCAAGCCAGGATCACCCGTACTGGTACTACTGTTGGGACGGTAGCCTACATGTCGCCTGAACAAGCACAAGGGATAGATGTTGATCATCGCACAGACATCTGGTCCCTCGGTGTTGTGCTTTATGAAATGCTCACTGGGAAGACTCCTTTTTCCGGAGAACATGAAGCTGCAATAATGTATTCAATCATCAACGAAGAACCAGAACCCATTCAGAAGTATCGGTCGGATCTGTCGTCGGAGCTACTGCATGTGCTGAGCAGGGCATTGGAGAAAAATCCTGAGGAGCGTTACCAGTCCGTAAATGACATGCTCATCGATCTCAAGCGGTTGAAGCGGGATACGGATCGGGTTTCTCGAGAATCGATTTCCGAGATGACCGTTCCATCAAGACCCGAGTCAGTCAAGGGGCCGCGTCTTTCAAAAAGGTTGTGGATCGCCGGTATCGGCGTTGTTGCCGTACTCGCCATCGTTCTTGCTGTTTGGAGGACTTGGTTCGACCGGGAAGCTGAACCGGCGCAACCCCGTGTCGTGGTCTCCGTGTTCGAGAATCGCACGGGAGATTCTTCGCTCGATGCGTTGGGAAGCATGGCCATGGACTGGATCACTCAGGGATTAGCACAGTCGGGTGTGGCCGATGTCGTCCCCACCGTATCGGTCATGCAATACGCCCGTACCTATGATTCAGCGGAGGGCAAACCCTTAATTCAAACGCTCATCTTACAAACCGGCGCCACCATCGCGGTTTCGGGCGCTTATTATGTGCACGGGGACAACCTGCAATTCCAGGCCGAGGTGACCGACGCGTTGCGTGATGAACTCATCCATACGATACCGCCCGTCATCGGATCCAGGGAGAATCCGATAGCCGGTATCGATGAGCTGCGTCAACGCGTCATGGGTGTCGTGGCCGGGCATATCGATCCGAGTTTTCAGCTGCGTATGCTATCTGAACCTCCCAGTTTCGATGTCTACCGCGAGTACGTGACCGGCACGGACCTTTTCGGTACGGATTATCCGCGGGCCATCGGTCACTTTGAACGGGCGGCCGAGCTTGATTCGATGTTCATGCCGGCACGTATGCGTATTGCTGTTGCCTACGGGAATCAGGGGCAATGGGCCAGGGCAGACTCCATTTGTCGCTTCATCAACCGACACCGGGAGCGTCTGAGTCCGTTTATGCGGCTTTACCTGGACTGGTACAGGGCCGTTATCCGAGGAAATGACGCCGAAGCCTACCGGTTCATCCGTCAGGCTGGTGAAATGGCGCCCAATGATTGGGTGACCAACTATCTTATCGGGTTTTTCGCAAGAAATGTGAATCGCCCCGGTGAGACCGTGGAGGTATATTCACAAATAGATTATGTGCGTACCGGTCATATCGTTGGTTCGTGGCGATTTGGTGTCCTCTGCGAGGCGCACCATATGCTGGGGGATTATGAGAGGGAATTGCAAGAAGCGCGACGTGGACAGGAGTATTTCCCGGATCTTCTATCGTTACGCGAGGACGAGGTGCGCGCCCTGGCAGGCTTGGGCCGGATCGAAGAAATCAACAAAGTGATCGACGAGAGCCTTTCCATCTCTTCCTCTTCTTCATCTTGGAGCCCAGGCTTGGTCATGTGTGGGGCGGCTGCTGAGCTGCGGGTCCGTGGTTATAAGGAAGAAGCAAAGGCAATCGCAGAACGGGCCGTGGCCTGGTATCAAAACCGTGGAACGGGTGATAATCGTTATAGCCTTGCGCGTTCACTCTATTTGGCCGAACGCTGGCAGGAAGCCGAAGCCATCTTTGAAGGGCTATCTGCGGAGGAGCCAGATGACATCGATTACATGGGGTTTCTGGGAACCCTGGCGGCACGCAGAGGGAATCGAGAAGGGGCACGACAGATTTCAGAAGAACTCAAACGTATCGAACGGCCTTATCTGTATGGCGATCATACGTATTGGAGGGCCTGCATTGCCGCGCTACTCGGTGAACGCGAACAGGCCGTGGCCCTGCTGAGGGAATCCTTCGCCCAGGGCTATAATTATGGCGTTCTCCTCCATAATGACATGGATCTGGAACCCTTGCGTGATTACCGACCTTTCCAGGAGCTGATACGACCGAAAGGATAGATAATGATCCACCAAAAAGACGGCGGACAAGTCGGCAAAACCATATCCCATTACAAAATCCTCGAAAAGCTCGGTGAGGGTGGAATGGGTGTGGTGTATAAGGCCGAGGATACGAAGCTTAAACGAACTGTGGCCCTGAAGTTTCTCCCACCCGAACTTACCCGTGATCCTGAGGCGAAGAAGCGCTTCATCCACGAAGCACAGGCTGCGGCGGCACTCAGTCATCCCAATATCTGCACGATTTTCGAAATCAACGAATCGGAGGATCAACTCTTCATCGCCATGGAGTACATTGAGGGTCAGGACCTGAAAGAGAAGATCGCTGCTGGTCCGATGAAAATGAGCGATGCTATAGATGTCGCCACTCAGGTTGCAGAGGGGCTCCACGAGGCCCATGAGAAGAGCATCGTTCACAGGGACATCAAGCCGGCCAATATCATGATGACGAGCAAATCCCAGGTGAAGATCATGGATTTCGGGCTGGCAAAGCTGAGAGGGCAGACGAAGCTGACCAAAGAAGGGACAACTCTCGGTACAATAGCATACATGTCACCGGAGCAAACACGGGGCGAGGAGGTCGATCGTCGGTCGGACATCTGGTCCATTGGCGCTGTTTTGTATGAAATGATCACCGGGCAACTGCCCTTCAAAGGGGACTACGAGCAGGCAGTGATGTATTCCATCATAAACGAAATCCCGGAGCCCATTACCGGCCTTCGAACCGGCGTGCCATTGGAGGTAGAAAAAATCATCACGAAATGCCTGGATAAAGATCCGTCCACTCGGTACCAGCACGTGGAAGAGCTGATTGTGGATTTGCGCAGGTTCTCAAAAGAGTCGGAGTTAAAAGGAGCTTATTCCGGAACAGACGTGAGACAAAGAACACCGAAAAAGAAAATTTTACCATATGTGATAGTGGGAATTGTCCTGGCTGCAATAGTATTGATGGTTATGCGATATCAATTTTTCGCTCCGGGGAAAGAGGATTTCATCTCGCAAAGAAAAATGATGGTTGTGTTACCTTTCGAAAACCTGGGTGCTGCAGATGATGAATATTTTGCCGACGGTATAACCGAGGAAATTACCAGTCGGCTTGCCTCCATAAAAAGTTTGGGTGTCATATCGCGCAAGAGTGCCCTCGTATACGGGAGAACGGATAAAACCATCAGAGAGATTGGTGAGGAGTTGAATGTTGAGTACGTGCTTGAAGGAACCGTCCGCTGGGCTCGCGCTCCTGACGCTCCTGATCGGGTTCGAATTACCCCTCAGCTCATTCGGGTCTCCGATGACACCCATCTCTGGGCAGAAACCTACGAGCGCATCATAGATGATATTTTCACCATCCAATCGGACATTGCTCAAAAGGTCACAGAGCAATTGGGGATCACACTCCTCGATTCGGAACGCAGATCCGTTGAAGCAAAACCGACCGGGAACCTCGAAGCCTACCAGGCTTACCTTCGTGGCCGATACTTCGCAGAAAGACCCCATTTCTCTTTGGAAAACTGGAATCAGGTGATACGGAATTACCAGCAGGCAGTGGACCTTGATCCCAGTTTTGCACAAGCTTGGGCAGAGCTGTCCAGAGCTCACGCAAGGCTTCATTTCTTTCGGCACGATCTGTCTGAGGAGCGACAGGAGATGGCCAGACATGCCGCGGATCAGGCCCTCGAACTGGCCCCGGAAACTTCGGAGGTACACATCGCCCTGAGTTACTACTATCTCTGGTCTTTGAGGGATTCCGAGCAGGCACTCAAAGAGCTGGAGATTGCCGAGAAGGGTTTACCCAATAATGCGGAAATCTTGAAAGCGAAAGCTTACATCTTTGAGCTTCACGGGCGCTATGAGGAAGCTCAGAATGCCTTTGAAAGGGCCTTCGAGCTCAGCCCTCGAGACGCATCGCTTCCCACCGAGCTCACATTAGTCTTGTGGGTTACTCGCAATTACCCGCAGGCGGTGGAAGTCGCCAATCAGGCGATCGCCTTGGCGCCAGATGAAGCCTGGCCTTATCTTGGAAAAACCTTTACTTACTGGAGCTGGAAAGGCCCAACGGAAGAAGCGCGAACTGCGCTCGAGGCCATTCCGGTAGAGCACAGCTGGGTGCCATGGACCTGGTTCTGGCAGGAGATGTATGAAGGAAGGTATCGGGAAGCTCTTAAGCGTCTCTCTACCACTTCGGGTGAATGGATTCGACTGAAAACGTGGGCCAGGCCGATATGCTTATTAGAGGCCTTCGCATTCGATTTTATGGGTGAATCGCAGCGTGCCCGTTCGAATTACAAAAAGGCAAGGATATTACTGGAGAAGGAGGTCGAGGTGTGGCCCGAAGATCCTCGGCTCCACAGCTCTCTGGGCATCGCTTACGCGGCCCTGGGTCACAAGGAAGATGCGATTCGTGAGGGGAAACGAGCCGTGGAGCTTCTTCCAATCACTGAGGACGCTTTTTACGGCCTGCCTTACCTCCATGATCTTGCGCACATTTATACGCTGTCGGGAGAGCATGAGGCGGCTCTGGACCAGATAGAGCATCTTCTTACGATACCTTCGTGGATATCGATTTCCTGGCTTAAAATGGATCCCCGTTTTCGTGCGTTACGGGATCATCCCAGATTTCAAATTCTGGTGGAGAAATATTCAAGAGACGCAGGATGATAGGCAGAATTATCTCTCACTATAGAATTTTGGAAAAGCTCGGTGAAGGCGGCATGGGTGTGGTGTATAAGGCTGAGGACAACAAACTTGACCGCATTGTTGCTCTGAAGTTTCTTCCACCTGAGTTAACCAGGGATCCGGAAGCCAAGGAACGCTTTGTGCATGAAGCGAAAGCCGCTTCGTCCTTCGAGCACAATAACATCTGCACCATTTACGAGATAGATGAGACCAATGACGGTCAATTATTCATTGCCATGGCCTGTTACGATGGGGAAACGTTGGAAGAAAAAATCCGGCGCGGTCCTCTGAAAATTGAAGAAGCTGTTCATCTTGCCATGCAGATGGCTGAAGGCCTGAAAGATGCCCATGAAAAGGACATCATCCACAGGGACATGAAACCTGCCAACATCATGGTAACCTCAAAAGGGCAGGTGAAAATCATGGACTTCGGTCTGGCTAAATTACGAGGACAGACAAAGCTTACAAAGGAGGGGACGACTTTAGGTACCGTCGCATACATGTCCCCGGAGCAAGCACGAGGAGGTGAGGTCGATCAACGGTCTGATATATGGTCACTGGGTGTCATGCTGTATGAAATGGTTACAGGGCAGCGTCCGTTCGAAGGAGAATACAATCAAGCAGTGATGTATGCCATCATGAATAACGATCCTGAACCGATAACTGGCTTGCGAACCGGCGTGCCTATGGAACTTGAAAGGATCATCCATAAGTGTATCGAAAAAAATCCTGCTGAGAGATACCAGACCGGGGCCGACCTGTTAGCCGATTTTCATCATCTTCAAAGAATCTCTTCCACACAGACCATTCCATCTAAAACGCGAATTTCCAAACCACCAGTGAGATCAATGGCAAGAAAATTAACCGGGCTTGCTGCTCTTGTGATAGTAGCAACCGTTGCCATTGTTCTGCTCGTACGCCAATTCACACCTTCCGTACACGAGGTAATACCTGAAAGAAAAATGCTGGTGGTTCTGCCCTTCGAGAACCTCGGTCCGCCAGAGGACGAGTATTTCGCCGACGGAATTACAGAAGAGATCACGAGCCGGCTGGCAGCCCTTCACGGGCTTGGAGTGATTTCTCGCACCAGTGCCTTTTATTACAAGGATACGAAGAAGACATTGAAGCAAATCGGTGATGAGTTGAAGGTCGACTATGTGCTTTAAGGGACTGTACGGTGGGAACGTGCAACTGATAAACCGAGTCGTGTCCGGGTCACGCCCCAGCTCATCCGTGTTTCGGACGACACCCATCTCTGGACCTCTCGCTATGATGAACAACTGGATGAAATCTTTTCTGTCCAATCGAGCATTGCTGAGGAAGTAGTCCGAGAGTTAAACGTCAGCTTACTCGAGCCGGAGAAACAGGCCATCCAGGAAAAGCCGACGGAGAATCTTGAAGCATACCAGGCGTATCTCCGGGCTATGAGCTATTGGGCACAACCTGGATATGATCCAGAACGATTTGACCTGGCCATACAGATGTTCGAGAGGGCGGTGGAGCTTGACTCTACCTTTGTCCTGGCATATGTTGAACTTGTCGATGGTCATGGCGGGCTCTATTATCACCTCGATCCCCGTGAGGAGCGCCTGGCCAAAGCGAAAAAGGCTCTGGACCGGGCATTGACCCTTCAACCCGAACTGTCGAAGGTTCGTCTGGCGAAGGGATATTTTCACTATTACTGTTTCAAGGAGTACGATCTCGCTCTCGAGATATTTCATGCCGTGGAAAGGGATTTACCCAATAACTCGGATATACAGGCGGCCATCGGATACATATACAGACGGCAGGGGAAAATAGATAAAGCGGTCGATCGCCTTGAACGGGCTCTTGATCTCGATCCTCAGAGTGCTCACTTACATTCTGAATTAGGCGAAACGTACGAAGCGCTTCGAGTATACGACAGGGCCGATCAGTATTTCACTCAGGCCATTGCACTGGCGCCTGATACCCGTCAGACGTATGAGATGAAAGCACAGAACTCACTCAGGTGGAAGGGAAATACAAATGAGGCTCGTTCCATACTCGCCCAGTCGCCTGGGAATGAACAATCCATTAGTTGGATCGAATTCGATCTTTATGACCGGGAATTCAATGATGTATTGGATCGTATTTCCTCAATATCGCCAATATTGGTTGATCAACCGGTGTTCCAGGGACTCCTTCTTGTATATAAAGGTGTAAGCCATCACTATCTGAACCAGCCCGAACTCCGCCATGCCGCCTTCGACGAAGCGCGTATCCTCATGGAAAACAGGTTGAATGAGGTACCGGAGAGCCATTATTGCCATGCTATTCTGGGTATTGCCTTATGTGGATTGGGCCGGAAGGAGGAAGCAATCCGTGAAGGGGAAATTGCTGTGGAATTGATATCCGACGACCGGTTCCTCGGACCTTCATTATTAGAGAGCTTGGCCAGAATTTATGCATGTGTGGATGAAGGGGATAAGGCTATAGATATCCTTCAACAGCTCATGGAGACCCATTATGATGGAGCTATTTCAGTGTGGAACCTGAAAAAAAGTGTATCGTGGGATCCCCTTCGTGACAACCCGCGCTTTCAAAGATTGATCGAGAAGTATTCCGTGGTGGAATCATGATCGACAAAACCATATCTCACTACAAAATCCTCGAAAAGCTCGATGAAGAGAGGATCTCGTTATGTTTAAGAAGTTAAACGTAATTTCGGTAATTATAATTACATCAATTTGTATGACCAGTCCAAGGGCATCTGAACACTTTACCGATCAAAGAGCGGTGCATCCTATTATAGAACTTTCAAAAAGTAAATTTTACAATTCTGGAATATTACCAATTACTTCAACTCCCCTTTACGGATCCGAAACGGACTGGTGTGAAATAATTGACTCGACATGGGGAGAAGGTGCACCCACTGAAGAAAAACTCAGAATTTTCGATATGTTTTGGGAGACGATCGATCATAATTTTGCGTGTTTTCAAGGTTTGGATATTGAGTGGGATGATTTGCGGGCAAGATACAGACCCGAAATCGAGGGTGGAGTGAGCCGGGGCCGCTTTTGTGCAATTATGAATCATCTTGCTTTGACATTGAGAGAATCCCATACGGCAATTATTGATACAGTAGTCAATTACACTTACCCACAACCTGGCATTCCGCTAATGCTACTTTATACCAGGAAAATTAGCTCCGAATATGCCAATCACTTTTCTGGGCATTTTGGGGCCGGCCTGTCTCCCCTTCCTGATAGTACTCTGCTCGTATATAATACTGTAGAATCACATCCTTTAGGGCTCAGACCCGGTGATATTGTTCTTGGTTATGATGGAATTCCCTGGCATCAGCTTTTGCAGGAGTTATTGGAGGCCCAACTCCCCATATATGGTTCCTCGGGAAGTACAGAGAGTTCATATACTCATATTCTTCAAAAGAGTGCAGGTTTGAACTGGCATTTGTTTAATACCATTGATGTCGTTAAGTATGATACTGGTGATACACTTCATCTTGATACAAGTCCGCTAATAAATCAAGACATGGAGTTTGTTGACTCAGAGTCAATGGATATTCCCGGTGTTCCAAAACCAGACATAATGAATAATGATCCCGTAAGCTATGGAATTATCGAAGGGACAAAAATCGGCTATATTTACGTTTGGATATGGTATTTTGATGCTGATTCACAGTTTTATGATGCTGTCTATGACTTACTGGACAATTATGAGACTATCGGACTTATAATAGATATTCGCAACAACACAGGTGGAAATATGTTTTTGTTTGATAAAGGATTATCACTACTCTTCAATTCTTCTGTAAGCACGATTGGGTTTGCTTCCAGATGTAATCCTAACGATCATTTTGCGATGTGCAACGCCTGGGGTCCTGAATATTATGAGCTCCAACCTGATCCGACGACTTACTATGACAGACCAATTGCCGTGCTTATCGGACCATTATGTATAAGTGCAGGCGATATGCTTGCATTGTGGATGAAATTTCATCCGAAGTGTCGGTTCTTTGGGAAACCAACGATGGGAGCTTTCAATGGTCCAACTGGACTATCTTTGGAGAATGAAGATTGGAGATGCAGATATGCTGAATTCGAGGCCTATTTAGCAGATGATCCTGAGCATTATTTAACGCGTGAAGAATTGAATGTAGACGTACCTGTGTGGCTTGAACCTGATGATGTGGTCCAAGAATTGGATACAGTTGTTGAAGAGGCCAAGGCATGGATTCTCAATCAACCACATATCCGCACGTCCAGCCTTTCTCTTGATTTTGGGGTAGTTACGGTGTGTGGGTCAACTAGCCAAACACTAACTATTTATAATGATGGTTTCGTGACATTAGAGGTGAATCCACTTTCATCGAGTGATCCACAATTTGAGGTTTCATCCAAATTTCTTAGCATTGCAGGATCAGGATCAACAGATGTGGAAATAATTTTTACACCAAGAAGTGAGAACTCGGTTGAAGCATCTCTAACCCTATTATGCAATGATTCAAACCGACCACAACCTCAAATAAATCTTTATGGAGTGGGAATTTTGGAAATCGAAATCCAATTTGGTGATGTAAATAGAGATTCAGTTATTAATGTGCTGGATGTTTTGTCCGTGGTGAACCATATTCTGGGCACTGCAGAGTTCACTGATACGGAGGTGATGTGTCGGGCTGATTGCAATGCAGATGGACAAGTTAATGTCTTGGATGCCTTGGGTATTGTGAATGTAATTCTCGGAATAGGTGAGTGTGAAACGTGATTATTTTTGGTGAATATCTTAAGAGGGAGGTGTTTGATATGCTTCATCATATGATCTCAAAGTTGGGGATAATCAGTGCAATAATGGGTCTTGTTTCTTCTGTGCTGTTGGCAGAGAATTTGACTCTGAACTTAAGCTCAAAGGATTATTCCATAGTTGAATTGGAAGATGGCCAACAGACGATCCAAATGGAAGACTTTGGGTATCTTCTGGATCCAGGGAAACCCCTGCTGCCGGCAAAAGTATTCATGATCGCTCTACCGCCTGGGGCAGAGGTGCTGAATGCAGCTATTACTGGAATGAGTCCCATCGAACTCCCTGGAACATATAGAATAGAGCCAGCTCCGCCAATCGTGCCTTCGGATAACAGAAGGGAGTTGGTGAAAAGGTTGATACGAGAATGGAAAGAAAACTATGATGCTACGTATTCATCTGATCAAATCTACCCTGAAAAAGTTGGAGAATATCTGGGACCGGGAGGCTTGAGGAAATATACCTTTGCTAAGATAAGTTTCTTCCCCTTTGCCTTTCGACCAGTATCAGGAAAACTTGTGTACTACCCTTCTGCTATTGTATCCATAGACTATACATTACCTTTGTCAGACAACTCAAAAGCTCTTGAAGTAGGACGACTCCTTTCGGACACATTAGGAGACGATCGTGCTTCTCGGTTATTGGTCAATTTTTCTCAAGCGAGCCGTTGGTATGCTCCGGAGAAGAGAGATGAAGTTCAAAACACAACCTATGACTATGTGATCATCACCACTCCTGAATTGGAAGATGCGGTTGAACCTTTGATGAAATGGAAACAAGGAATAGGTTTCAGTGTAAAGGTGATCACTATTGCCTGGATTGATGAAAACTATACCGGATTTGATATGGCTGAGATGATTAGGAATTTTCTCAAGGATAAGTATCCTGCATCTGAGTGGGGAATTCAATATGTTCTTATTGTGGGAGACATAAGCGATATTCCCATGAGATACTGTTTTCCTGATCCTGATAATCATGTATTTACACCGGACGATCTTTATGATAATGCCTATATTAGTGGAGAAGTTCCTACCGATTATTATTATGCTGATTTGACTGGAAACTGGGACTCAGATGGAGATGGATATTATGGAGAGTTTCGTCAAGATGAAGAAGTAGATTTTGTTTCTGAGGTTTGGATTGGACGAATACCGTTAAGCGATTGGTTGACTGTTAATAATATCTGTAAGAAAATTGCACTATTTGAGAGCGACGTTGGTTCTTGGAAAAACAATGCTCTACTTCTTGGTGCAATAACGTTCTATAACTTCGAAGACGGCGATCCACACTATAGCAAAACTGATGAAGCCGGTGTGATGGAAGACATGAAAACATTTTTATTAGAGGGATGGAATTGCACACGGATGTATGAAAAAGATGGATTAGATCCATCGTCATTTACATGTGAGACTCCGCTGACTCAAGACAATGTAGTATCATATTGGTCAACAAATCAATATGGTATTGTAACTTGGTCGTCGCATGGATGGGTAAATAACGCTGCTCGTGTAGTCTGGGAACAGGATAATGGAAATGGCTTTCCTGAATGGGCAGAGGATGAATTGCATGGATATCCATTTATTGAAAACGCAAATACAGCCTCATTAGATGATGACTATCCCTCAATAGTTTTCGGCTCGGCTTGTATGAATTCATATCCTGAAGTTGACAATCTCGGTACAAGATTATTGGAAAGGGGTTCTTCAAGCATAGTGGCGGCTACCCGTGCTGTGGCAGGTCCTTTTGGTAGACAACACAAGGATGTAGGTGGGAATATCTCATGTAACTACTATTTCTTTCATTATATTATTAGTGAGGAGAATAAAGTTGGAGAAGCACTCTTCAACTCAAAAAACTATTACCATGACCATTTCTTATCTTCAGGTTTCTGGGACTATCAGAATCTGTACGCAAATTGTTTATACGGTGATCCGGCATTGGTTAGGGAAGGTATACCAAAAGATTCTCAATCACTCACTATTCTCAATAATTTCATGCCTCCAGCTTTTGTTGGTTTTGCGTATAGCGAGCCCCTTCTGGCTGTGGGTGGAACACCTCCGTATCACTGGAATTTGACTGATGGATCCGTGCCCGATGGAATATCGCTTGATACTCTTTCAGGGGTCATTTTAGGAACACCAACAGTTGTCGAAACGACTACCTTCACTATTGAGGTAACAGACGCCGAACACAAAACAGACTTTCAAGATTTCTCTATGACTACTTCTATTGGAAAGAAGGGCGATGTAAATGCAGACATGCAGATTAACGCTGTCGATATGCTTCAGGCAGTAAATATACTGACAAGAAGTTACTCACCGACTCATTTTGAAATGTGGGCTGCTGATTGTAATGGTCCAGTTGGAAATTGTGACGGTGATGGAGTAATTAATGTATTAGATATTGTTAAATTTGTGAGATTTATTTTAACTTTGGAGGAATGTCCTTAAATTTTTTCTGTTATTTTTGGAGATATCTATCAACATCGTTTACATTCCGGGATTGAAGGATAACTTTGAAAAAAAGTGCTTTCTATCAATATAATGCGTATCTATCTTACCCAATATACTGTGCTGTTCTCCGTCAATACTTTATACGTGAAATGTGGATTACATATGTTATAATGAGGCTGTCTCAAATGTCTTAAATGTCCGTATTTTTCCCCTTGTTTTTAAACAAGAAAATGAATAGCTTACGAATAGATCTATCTATCGCTAACTTCCTTTTAACAGGAGGTTTATAAGCAAGCCATGATCGGCGAAACTATCTCTCACTATAAAATACTGAAAAAACTGGGTGAAGGTGGCATGGGAGTGGTATATAAAGCTAAAGATACCAAACTTGACCGCACAGTTGCACTAAAATTTCTTCCTCCAGAACTCACCAAAGATCCTAATGCAAAGGAGCGCTTTATTCAAGAGGCAAAAACTGCTTCAGCCCTGCAACACAACAACGTCTCCACTATCCATGAAATTGATGAAACTGCTGATGGCCAAATATTCATAAGCATGGACTTCTATGAGGGAGAATCCTTACAAGAGAAGATTGAAAAAGGGTCGCTCGATATAGAAGAAGCGATTGATATTGGCACTCAGATAGCCGAGGGTCTTCATGAAGCCCATGAAAAGGGAATCGTCCATCGAGATATCAAATCTGCCAATATTATGATCACATCCAAAGGGCAGGCGAAGATCATGGACTTCGGTCTGGCCAAGTTGAGAGGGCAGAAAAAACTAACAAAAGAAGGGACGACTGTCGGGACGGTTGCCTACATGTCTCCCGAGCAAGCGCGGGGTGATGAAGTCGATCATCGGACGGATGTCTGGTCTCTTGGTGTGGTGCTCTATGAGATGTTGACGGGACATATGCCGTTCAAGGGTGATTACGACCAGGCACTAATATACTCAATATTGAATGAAGATCCAAAACCACCTTCTTTCTATCGCACAGAAATACCGCCCTACTTAGAACAGATCCTCATAAAAATGTTAGAGAAGGAGTCGAAAAATAGGTACCAGACTATGCAGGAGGTACTTGTAGAGTTAAATAAAACAGGTGTTGATTCTTCAACATCACAAGAGTGTCAAAAGTCGATAGTCGTTCTGCCCTTTAAAAATATGAGCCCTGACAAAGAAAACGAGTATTTCAGTGATGGCCTTACTGAAGAAATTATTACGGACCTTTCAAAGATACATGCACTCCGAGTTATTTCCCGTAATTCTGCAATGATGCTGAAAGGATCTCGAAAATCCACAAAAAATATCGCACGAGAGTTAAACGTTCAATACGTCTTGGAAGGGAGTGTACGGAAAGCCGGGAATAATCTCCGAATCACTGCGCAGTTGATTGATGCAAAAGATGATACACATCTATGGGCAGACAAATATAGTGGGACGCTGGATGATGTTTTTGTGATTCAGGAGAAAGTCTCGAACGAAATCGTTAAAGGCTTGCAGATAAAGTTGAGTCCGGAAGAAAAAAAAGAAATCGGACAACATCCTATCCAGGATATGCGTGTCATGGAGTGCTGGCTCAGGGCGAAACAGGAGATTCACCACTATACGAAAGAATCTCTTGATAGGGCTGTTTCCATGATCGAAGATGGTCTGGAAGTAGTCGGTGATAATGCTCTCCTTTACTGGGGCCTCGGATATATTAACTGGTTTTATGTCAATTTGGGAATTCATTTGGATACAAAATATTTAAATAGAGCAGAAGAATATGTCAACAGAATATTTGAATTGGACTCTAATTCCTTTTATGGATTTCAATTACAGGTTTTGATTGCTTATAAGAGAGGTGATTTTAAAAAGTCGATTGAATACACAAAGCGGGCGCTTGAACTTGAACCGACCAACCCTGAAGCTCTGGACCACATTATCTGGATGTATGCAGATGTGGGAAAAACAGAGAATTCTGCTAAATTAATTGACAGGTTATTATCTGTGGATCCTTTGACACCTCACAACCACTGGGCGGAGGGATTTACCTTGATGGTGAGCGGACACTTAGAGGATTCAGTCAAATCTTTCCGAAAATGCTATGAATTGGAATCTGGAAATTATGTCTGGAGATGGGCGTATGCATCAGCACTTTATATGAATAAAGAGTACGATAACGCAGATGCAATAGCAGATCTTGTGGAAAAAGAGGCCTCTAATGATCTTTTGAGCAGCTTGTTATTATTCACCAAATATGCGATAAGAAGAGATAGTGATAAAGCACTGCGAATGGTTACAGATGATCATCAAGCATTTAGCGATTGGGATGAGTTGGTGGCCTGGGCACTTGCACAAGGCTATGCGCTAATTAATGAAAAAGAAAAGTCATTGAACTTTCTTGGAAAAGCGGTTAACCGTGGATTTATAAATTATCCATTTTTCTCCAGATATGATCCCTTTCTTGAGAACATCCGCGATGAGGAGAGATTCAAGAAATTGATGGAAAAAGTAAAATATGAATGGGAGCATTTTGAGATATAATGAATGATCGATGAGACTGTAAACTGCGCTTAAATATCTGATATGTTATGTGGTAAAGCAATTGAGGATACATCGCAATTTAATGGGAGGACAAAATGATAAAATTTCTCATGATTATTCCTTTGGCTCTGATACTCTCTTTTATGATCGGCTGTCAGGACAGGGAAACAATAGCCACACTTGAAGAATTCAAAGCCAAGGCAGAGGTTGAAAAGCAGAATAAGGAGATTGTTCGTAAATGGATAGAAGAAGTCAATAAAGAAAATTTTGAACAACTGTTCAGTGAATTATGGGCTGAGGACTGTAGACAATATATGAATTCAAATCCAGAACCCATAGACAATGAACAATTTAAACAAATGATTGAACATTTCTATTCAAATTTCCCAGTCACCACACATGAAATACATGATCTCATAGCGAAGGGAGATATGGTCGTAGCAAGGTTTTCGGCACGAACAACTCATGATGTGGAGTCGTATGGGGTACCGGCTACCGGCAGGGAACTCGAGTGGAGAGCCATATCCATATTCCAGATATCTGACGGTAAGATACAAACAAGATGGGAAGTTGCGGATATACTAAGCATGTACGAACAACTTGGCATGGAGCTTCAAATGAAGAAAGCCAAAAAATAAAGAGTTGTTTTAGATTTGTGTACGTCACATACTTCTTTAGCCTGTATTATTCATAGAATTGGTCTGAATATAAATTAACATGCCTCTTTTATTTGACTTATGAAAGTTAATGGATTTGAACTCCGTTGGTTTATGTTTTCCAAAGAAACCCTGCATGTCATTCCGGTTTTATACCGGAATCTCCTTCGTAGAGAAGAAGTTGAGCCCACCGAGGAGATTCCGGCACGGAGTTTACCCCGTATTCTTTTACGGGGGCCGGAATGACAGCTTGTGAATAGAGCAGGTTAGAGACAAGAAATTGAAAAAAACACATAATCATGGCTGCACCCGACTGGCGAGCGGTATTGCGATTTGG
>CP070758.1:1135138-1178775 GCA_020348925.1 Gemmatimonadota bacterium
CGTCTATGATAAAAGGACCGCTGGCAAAACTGAGTACCCCACTGGTCGTGGAGATATTCACCAGATCGTACTGCTCATAGATCTTCGGGTCCCGAATGACCCACTCCGGATAGATCCCCACATTCACCAGGGCGAACATCAACTCGTACCCATCATACACCGCATTGGCACTCATGCCCGGGTTGTTCGCCGTGACGTTGCCGCCAAAGGTCAGATCGATGATCAAATCACCCGCACAATAATCCTTCGTCTGGGAATAGCTCATGCCAGTGACCGAGACAGTACAAACTAAAAGAAAAAATAGCAGGCATCCTATCTTCGCTGATATTTTCATCATATTATCTCCTCAATTTTCGTAAAGGAAACATGTTCAAAATCGTATTCTTCAAATCACTTGTTTTTTGAGCATCTATTTTTAATGTATGACTATTATTGAGTCAAGAAAAATTATAGTATCATCAAAGTGGCAACTACTTCATGAGTATCATGCGCTTTGTTTCCGACCACCGGTCACTGTCAACGGACAACCTGTAAAGGTAAACCCCGCTGGATACCGGCTGACCGTCACGGTCCCGGCCGTCCCAGGTGACCGTGTAATATCCCGGCTCCTGTTCTCCATCAACCAGCGTCCTCACCTCCTGCCCCATGATGTTGTATATTTTCAGGGTCATGTGAACGGAAGACCTGCCATCTCCTATCTGATATCCAATATCTGTCTTGGGATTAAAGGGATTCGGATAATTCTCGGAGAGAAGACATGCCTCAGGCAGCAGGTTTTTGAGAATCAGAGAGCCGGACGTGATCCGGACCGGAAGCCGGTGCACACAATCCTCGGCCAACAGGACCTCTTCGAACCACATCAATGGCTCTGTTCGTGATCCTTGCCCATCATGCATTCGAAACGGGATCACGAATACCGGATCCCGGCCGGCAGGAACCGCCCTTCCCTCCGCACTGTACACGAGGATCACCATTTCACCCTGGGCGGCGCGTGATGCGATCGTCATTCCCTCCGTTCGATCCGTGGGCTGTGGTTCCGCGAGCATCAGGCAATCACCGTTGTACCCGAGCCGCAGCTCCATTCCCGGAACGTCCGAATCGGTTCGCAGGGCGATCGGCAAGGCGAAGGTCCGGCCCTCCGCAGGGGACACCTCGGAAAAACCGATTTCCCCAACGGACTGAGCCTTTTTCGGGGTACTGAAAACAGGCGGACATGTATTGACCATCAGGATGACATTGGCCACACCCAAAATGTCGAGCACGTCGACCACGCCATCGATATTGCAATCGGCGGCCTGGAGCTGTTCAGGCGTGGGTTCGATCTGCTCCAAAAGAATCATCCTGATGAAGACGACATCCAAAATATCGATGGAACCATCGATATTGGCATCCCCTCTCAAACCTGCGTATGTGCCGACAATCAACATGCCGTCACTCGATACACTGGGAATGAGGAACCCTCCCTCATCGGAAAGAACCGCCTTAGAAAAATGAAAATCGACAATCTCCCCGAGGCTCGCACCAGGGTCGATCTGAAACGTGATTTGGGCCACAGAGCCGATCGCCGGCGAGATGACTTCGCCGCCGTAATCGGCAACGATCAGGGCAAACACCCCGAGTCCGGGTTCGTTCCACTGAAAGAGATCCATACCACTTGTCCTGGGGGTAGAAACCACATTGGTCACTGTCAAAATTCCGGCATCGAAGGTGAACCGAACCTCCAGGCCGGCCACAGGCTCGGTCAGTTCGGTGAGGTTATCCACATAGATATCGACAGTCACAAACGATCCGGGCAGACCGTAGTACGTTCCGGGAAAATAGACGAGAGCAACAGGACCTGGCGTCACTCCATTGCCCTGGACCGAGACCACCGCGATGCCCTCATCAGGATCGTTGCTCAAAATCGATATGACTCCTGACTTGAGACCCTCTGACGATGGCGTGAACTGAACCGTCACATTCACGAACCCTCCCGGCCCCACTGTCAGGGGAAAAGACGTCGGTGCGGTGACGATAAAATTGGGATGGCCGGAGAGAATTGAGGAGATGAGGAGCGCGCCCGGACCGACATTTGAGACCGTGAAGGTCCAGGAAACCGAGCTGCCGACCAACACGTCCCCGTAATCGTGGCTGGAAGCCGAAAGATCAATATCCGGCTCAGGAACGGTGGCAACCACGTTGACGTAGGCCGTGTCCTGCCGGGTGAGTAAGGTCGCACCACTCCCCTCTATTGCCCCCATCACCTCGGCCGTATCGAGACTCACGCCGCAGGCGTCGATGGCTCGGAGGGAAAGGGAGGCCGAAGTCTGTTCACCCGCAGTCAACGGTCCCAAGTTGAACCACGTCACGTGGCCGGGCGTATGCGTATCATAAGGCGGATCGGTCTCCACCAGCTCGAAGCACAAGGAATCATAGGTATCGGCGAGAGGAAGGAGACCGATGATGTTCGGCCCCGTATTCTCCATGAGGATTTCGAAGGTGGTCGTGTCGCCGACTGCCATGTACTCGAAAACCGGATCGATCCGGGTCTTCGTCACCGACAGCTTCGACTGAACGATGTTCACCGTTGCCCCATCCGAAAGATCGGGTAGCAGAAAACCGTATTCATCAAGGGCTCCGACAACAGAAGCGGTATCACTCGCCGGACCGCATACGCTGTCTGCGACAAAGGCCACGAGGACCGTATCCACATCTCCAATTCCCAACGGTCCCACGTTCGTCCAGCGAAGTTCTCCATCAAAGGCCGCGTCAGCCAAAGGATCTGCCCAGATGGAGTGGACGCAATCAGAGGCATGGTGATCGAACAGCGGCAACGTCACGATCTCAGTTGTGCCGGTATTATTGAGCACAATCCGAAATACTGCCGTATCGCTCAGCTCCACGAAACCGCCTGGTGGATCGATAAGGGTTTTGGTTATCTCCAGCTCAGGCTGCACGAGGTTCACCTCGGCAACATCGACATCTCCGGGGACCTTAAAACCGTATTCATCCGTCACGTCAAAGGTCTTCACCGTATCAACGGTTATTCCACACGGATGCTCTGCCTGAAACTGAATCGTCACCGTTTTCTGATCCCCGGCCCCTATGGGACCGAGACAGCACCACACCAGCAATCCTGACAAGGCCTGATTGGGTGGGGGTGACGCCGAGAGATATCGCAGGCAGGCAGGATCAAAGATGTCGATGAGGGGTACTGTGCTGACATCGGTTGTACCCGAATTGTCCACGATCACTTGAAACGTAATGACATCACCAACAGCCGCGACTCCTGCGGGCGGATCGATGACGGTCTTGGTGACATCCACGTCTGGCTGCACAATGACCAGGCCGGCCACATCATCCTCGGTGGGAACAGGATTCCCGAACGCATCCTTGGCCTCGCAGACCGAGGCGGTATCCAGCGCCGTTTCACAGGGGGCAACCGTTTCAAACACGATGAGAATCGTATCTCTGCTCCCGGGCAATAACGGTCCCCGATTTGACCAGTAAATGAATCCCGGGATGTCTGCGGTCTCCCCCGGATCGGCAAAGAGGAACTCCTGGCAATTCGGGTCGAACGAATCCGTCAGTGGCAGACTGGTGATGGTTGTCGTGCCGGTATTGGTGAGCACTATTTCAAAGGTGATCAGATCACCAACCAGGGCGATTCCCCCGGGAGGAAGTATCAACCGCTTTTCAATATCGAGCGAAGGCTGTGCCTGGATACTCCCTCCAACACCGAGTATCAATCCTCCAAACAAAAGCAGCATGATGCGCAAAAGGTGTTGCGCTCTTTTCATATTCATCGAAATCCTATCACACGTTTGGGGAGGAAAGAGCATAGAGCACCTCGGAAGTTTTGATGAACAGAAACGGTCTCGTTCACAAACATCGTGTTGCCTACCACAGATATCTCTTTAGGTATCTATATCTTTCGGAAAACACTCCGGGCAAGATACGCCCACGCATATTCTCCGAAGTACCACTTAAAGTACCATATTTTATAAAGTAAGTCAAGAAAAATTATGAAATTTTTCCCAGGGGGAGACTGGTCTTGAAATCGCAACGATGAGCGGGTACTCAAAAATCTTCGGAACGAAAAAAGAGTTGACACAATTCATGGTCCAAATTATATTTGGGATGTTTTTCACAGTATCCGAATCTCTTTGATCAGGGAGAATTTCATGCCACCTTAGCTCAGCTGGTAGAGCAGCTCACTCGTAATGAGCAGGTCGTCGGTTCGAGTCCGACAGGTGGCTTTTCTCAATTGTGGGTGCGTCTGCCCTCCCCCAAGCAGTGAGGAATGAAGAAGAGTATGAAAACCATGGTGTTTCATTGTATACTGATTCTCTTGATATACGCCCCTTTAACGGCAGGTCCTGATAAAGATCCATTTCTGAACACGACAACCGTTGAAATGAGAGTCCGGGCGATGTCCGTTTCAACGGGAGATACCTTCTCCGTGGAGGTGACTGTCGGCCGGTTGCTCCCTCTCAAGAGAGTGGATATGAAAATATCCCACGATCCGAAACGTCTTGCGTGCCTCTCTATGAACCCCAGGGGAGATCATGATCATTTTCGTAATACAAAAACGAACATCGATTCGAAGGGGGGAACCCTCGTCTTCGCTGCGACCGCAGGCTCCACAGGAAATGTCTTGGACTCTGGGGGGGGGATCTGCACGCTCAATTTTCTGGCTCTGCAAGCCGGAGAGACCGAGCTTGTTTGGAGACGTTTCGGGACGGCTTCAGGCAAGGGCAGCGGTCCGATCGCCCCTTTTCGAGTGAAAGCAACGACACTGAGCATCTCCGAGAAACAAGAACTCGTCACACAAGCACCCCTCCCCGATTGCTTCGATCTTTCCCAGAACTATCCCAACCCCTTCAATCCTGAGACACATATTTCGTATCAAATTCCCGTCGCCCGGCACGTCAGGCTGACGGTCTTCAACATCCTCGGTCAAGAGATCCGCACCCTGGTCGACAAAGAACAGACCCCCGGATATTACACCATTTTTTGGGACGGAAGGGACAGCAGGGATATCGAGGTCTCCAGTGGCATGTATTTCTACCGTATGGAATCCGGAGACTTCGTTCATACCAGACGAATGACGTTACTCCGATAACACCATCTCCCTTCAAAGATCCTTTTTCATTGTGACGAGGAGATTCCGGCATCCCGGGACAGCTTCATTCGATCAATCTCCCCACCGGGCAAGCACTCAGACTCTATGAGGCTGCAAACCAGTTCCTCCTTTCGACGGCAATTCCTTGCATCTTCTCTCAGGTTCGGCACTTTCTGGACGGCCCCTCCCCCCCCGCACCCCCCGGGAAAACCGCGTCAATGCTCACTTTCCCCGCAATACCGCTCCGCTGGCGCACAGCCGCATGCTCTTGGCACATCATTTGCTTCCTATATGAGATCAGGGATAGGGCATGACATGACGTCCGAGTACCATATCATTAAGTCATGCTACCCCTTCAGCATCATTGCCCAACCCTCCCAAAAAACCTTCTCGACCCCCTCGAGAAGGTTTTTTGTTGACAATTCCCTCCCGGTTTGATATATTTCGTCAGAATTGGCTATAAAATCATGGACTTACCTTCAAAGGAACTGTAATTGCCAAAAGACACGGATCGACCGATACGGAGGCCCATGCGGGTACTCGGGGTTCTGCTCATCGCCCTCAGCATCTTTTTGACCATAAGCCTTCTGACCTATTCTCAAAGCGATTCTCACGATCCTTTCCATACGAAAGGCCTCATCTCCAACTGGGGCGGGCGACTCGGGGCTTTTTTCTCCTATTACTTCTATCACCTCGTCGGCTATCCCGTCCTCCTCCTTCCCCTCCTTCTCCTTCTGTGGGGGTGGAACCGATTTCGATGCGCCCCGAAGAAGGGGCTTGTCAAACGCACTTTTCTCCTCTCTCTTCTCGGCCTGACGTTCTGCCTGGCGACAAATGCCATGTCCTTCATCCCCCACAATACGCAATACCGCCTCGGAGGCAGGGTGGGAGCATCTCTGGCCGGCTTCTTTCTTCGATACATCGGTTACGTAGGAACGTATATTCTTTTGGTATCTCTCCTTCTCATCGTCCTTCTTCTTACCGCCGAGCATCCCCTGGCCCGCTTCTCAGAATGGTTCGTGAAAAGGAAAGCGCTTTCGGCTATGAGACGAACCGAGAAGAAGGTCCGAAAAGAAGAAAAGCGGGAGCGCAAGGAAGAGAAGAGAAGGACCAAAAGAAAAAAGGAAAAGGAGGTAAAAAAGGAACCCTCCCAGCCGAAGCCCAAAGTGTTGGAAAGAAAAAAAAGGGACATCCAAGACAGGGAGAAAAAGGAGATTGTTCCCTCCGAAACGGCCGGCTATCTCTTTCCAACCCTCGACCTGCTTGAGGATCCCCCGGTGCCTGACAAAGGTGTCGACAAGGTAGAACTCCAGGCCAATGCCTCAATCCTTGAGACAAAACTGGCCGATTTCGGGGTCGAGGGCAAGGTCGTCCAGGTCAATCCCGGTCCGGTCATCACCCGCTACGAACTGGAGCCGGCCCCCGGCGTCAAAGTGAGCCGTATTGCCAGTCTGAGTGACGATCTGGCTCTGGCCATGAAGGCCAAAAGCATCCGTATTTTGGCCCCCATACCCGGGAAAGCTGCCGTCGGCATCGAAATGCCCAACCCGCACCCCTCTGTCGTAAGCCTCAAGGAGATTCTGTCCTCACGCGAATTCCAGCGATCCACATCCAAACTGACCTTCGCCCTCGGGAAAACCATTTCCGGCGAGCCCTTCTGCACCGATCTGGCCACCATGCCCCACCTCCTCATCGCAGGGGCCACGGGCTCCGGAAAGAGCGTCTGCATCAATGCCCTGATATGCAGCATTCTGTTGAACCGAACGCACCCGCAGCAGGTCCAGTTCCTCATGATCGATCCCAAGATGCTGGAACTGCCCCTGTACAACGGCATCCCCCATCTGACGCGGAAGGTCATCACCAACTCCGAAAAAGCATCCGAAACCCTGAAACTCGTCGTCAACGAGATGGAGAAGCGGTATCGACAGCTGGCCAAGATCGGCGTGCGGGATATTGCCACGTACAATGAGCGGGTGCAGCATCCGGATTTCAGACCTCCGGAGGACGAGGGGGAATCCCTCACACCACTTCCCTACTACGTCATTATTGTGGATGAGCTGGCCGATCTGATGTTGTCCGCCTTTGCCGACGATATCGAGAGCGCCCTCACCCGCCTGGCACAGATGGCCCGGGCCGTGGGCATTCACCTGGTGCTGGCCACGCAGCGGCCCTCGGTTGACGTCATCACCGGCCTCATCAAGGCCAACTTTCCCACCCGCATCGCCTTCCAGGTCGCCTCGAAAATCGATTCGCGCACCATTCTGGATACAAACGGTGCGGAGAAACTTCTGGGAACAGGCGATATGCTCTTTCTCACGCCCCGGCATCGTGAATCGCTCCGGATCCACGGGTCATACATCTCGACAAAAGAGACCGAGGAGATTGTGCAATTCATCAAGAAACAGCATTTCGCCTTTGAACGGCCCAGGCTCCCGGAGCAATCTCCGGTCGAGAAAGAGACGGCAGATCTCGACGTCCAGGGTTACGACGACCTCTTTGAGAAAGACAGGGATCTGGTTATTCGCCATCAACAGGGATCCGTTTCGCTGCTCCAGCGTCGTTTAGGTATTGGGTATGCCCGGGCCGGCCGTATCATGGACCAGCTGGAAAAGGCCGGCGTCGTCGGACCCTTCGACGGCAGCAAAGCGAGACAGGTCCTCATCGACCGCGACGAAATGGAGGAGTTTCAAGGCCTATGATGAAATCCAAAAATCAAATGACAAAATCCAGAAATGAGTGGTCAGCATTCAAAATCAGTGCAATTGCAATTTCAGCCCTCCTGATAACAGGCACATGTGCTTTCGGCCAATCTGTCACTGAGATCGTTAAGCAGGTGGAGAAAAGGTATCACTCCTTGAAAACATTCTCGGCCGAATTTGACGAAACCTTCACCTGGACTTTGGCCAAAGAATCCCGCACGACCCACGGTCGGTTCTTCATTAAAAAACCCGACCGATTCCGTCTCGAAACTGAAAAACAGATCATCTCCTCTGACGGAACGACGGTCTGGCGCTATGCTATTCAGGACTCACAGGTCTTTGTCACCGATGCCGAAAGCGATCCCGAATTTCCACCTCTGAAGAATTTACTCTTCGATTACGTAGAGAATTACTCCCACGTCTCTTTGGGCGAAGAGGTGGTGGACGACAGACCATGCTATCAATTGAAACTCATCCCTAAAATCGAGGAGAGTTATATCACTGAAATGAGGGTCTGGATCGACAAAAAGGAGAAGATGACGAAGAAGGTTGCATACACGGATATCCAGAATAATGTGACGACGTACGTTCTTGATAACATCGAGACCAATGAAAAGATCAAGGACGACATCTTTGTCTTCGACATCCCGGCAGGTGTTGAAGTGATCGACACCCGTTAAGACAGTATCAGAAAAAAATCCTCAATCACCGCTCTACCCAGCCCTATTTTTCAATCCGAAGGTGCAACCTTTTTTCCACGGTCCAAAGCTGCTTCCAGACACATTCCTGCCCTCTCTATTGCGGACCTGCTCCAAACACTCTCATCTTTCATAAAGGAACCGGTAAGGCAGATCTTCCCTCAACAGTGATTGGTTGAGCTTTGACGAAAAATCACGATTTTTCAGGGATAGACTTTATTTTCAATCTTTTGAGATAAGAGAATGTTCCTACCAAAAGTTTCAGAAATCACCACCAACATCCGGCAACTAAAGACACTCATCGAACTCCTAAATTAAATCGATAATTTTGATGGCATCCAGAACATCAGTCGTTCCATCACCGCTACAATCCCCAGGCGGTCCGTTGCAGTCTAACACCCAGAGCCAACGGCAATCCGGATAAGCCCATAGATAAAGGCCTAATCCGTGATTGATACATAAAACAGCATCCCTCACATCGATTGTACTATCATCATTAACATCACCTTTTTTACATGTATCACAACGGAAAAAATGGATATTGTTATCCGCTTCATTTGTACCAACTTCCCACGAGGTAATTGGACTTAATATCCATCGAATCTTGATTATGCTATGAGCACAAACCAATCTCAATTTCTGTGAGCCTTGGTTAAATACTTCAATAAAATTACTACGTTTTCTCATGCTTTCTTGCCATCATGATCAGGATACCAGTGATACACTTCGAGGCTGCAGACCTCGATGAAGCCAATTTTTTCTAAAATTGCGGCCGATGTTGTACGCACAGCTTGAATAACGGCTGCCTCCGCACCCTCCTTTCGGGCTTTCTCAAGCCGATGTGCCACCAGACGTGTGTAGATTCCCCTGCCACGGAATTCCTCAAGCGTAGCAGCACCACCCAGCATGACGACCGGTTCATCCGGGAAAAAGAAACTGGTGCCTATTGCGACCGGGCTTTCAGACTCCTTTACAAACGCCAGGTACACTCTGACATCTGCCTCACCGGGCTTTCGTTCCTGCAGCACAGATCGGCTTAAAATTCTGGCCCACTGTGTGGGTGTCGGGTACCCATGTTCTATTATATTTTTTACCGCCTCGATATCCTGAGGCTCCGGCTCACGGATGTCGACAGGAGGACTGGCAGGAACAGAGACATTCAGGTTTGTGAGAGCCATTCCTGCGAGGATTTGCTGTGGGACCAAACCTGCTACTATCAGACGTTGGTCCAAATCTTTTGGAGTCGAGTTTGGACCAACACGCCAACTGAAACTTGTATTGTTTTGGGCGAAGAGGTTCCGTACCCGCCGAATAGTCGTATCAGCGTTGTTCGCACTCAACGTGGCTGCGCCGACAACATTTATCATCGGGTGGGATATTGATGTCACTCGACCCTGAACAGAGGAAAACGAAAGGTAGGTCAATTCTGGTGGAACTTCCGGCAACAAGAACGGACCGGTTTCGATCGCTTTGGTGAGACGCAGTGCTCCCATCGCAGATCCTCGTCATTCTTCATGAACCAATTCGCAACAGTATGAAAATATGTATGATGATCCTTCGTTACGTTGAGAATCTACCCTCTCAATGCAACAGCCCAATCGTAAAGACGATCGCTTCATCGTCGTAATCGTTCAGGGTAAAGGCGTAATCGAAGTTCAGAAGAACTTGAAAGTTGTACGTGCGAAAGGCCCTGATGCCCGTGTTGATGATGAATTCGAAGCCATCGCTTTTCAAGTTATCGCCATCATTATCAGAATCCTCGTCATGGGAGACCCAGTGAAAACCGAAGGCACCACCAATATACGGACAGAAGTCGGTTTTCGTTATCAGGTACGATGTATAAATGTTGAGAGCTATCCCTTTCCGTATGGCAAACTGCGCCCCCACTGCTATACGTTCCATTTCATAACCTCGGCGGTAATCGAGGGCAAAGGATCTGTCGTCGTTGTCATATCCATGCTGGGGATAGAGATAGCCGAAGGAGACGCCGTTGATTCCGAGGGCACTCCGGCGTCGTGGCACTCCTATCTCCCTTTCTGTAATGGCTCCGACCTCGGCGGTCTGTCCCATAGGCTTCCTGTTTACGATACTCAAAGCGACACGCTTCATGACGGCTTCAAGATCTTCGACGGTCTCGGAAGCCGTATTATCAACGATCACCTTTTTTTTGGATGCGACGTCAGCCAAACCGTATTGAACAACAATCTTCTCACCCAGCCTGCTCAAACTGCAGAAGACAACCTCATCCGCACCCAGCTGTTCTCCAATTTCGGCAGCGCAGGCGACGTCCGTGCAAGGTACATCGCCAGCCATTTGCCGGGTTTCATTTTCAGAAATTATCTCCGCTGCGGTCAATTTCCCGATTTCCTGACGGAGCAAGAGTTCTGCCGTCTGAATGGAAACATAATCGATTCCCAGGGAATGAAACGGGAGTATTGCCATTTTCCCTTGAGCCTGTGCCACGGTGTCAACTACAGCAAATCGTCCAATTTGCCCGAATAAAAAACCGACCGGTACCATCAAACACAAAACCGTTACCGCTAAAAAATAGAACATTTTCATAGTTCCGTCTCCTGTACAACTGGTGAGTCACTGTGGAATTTCTCAACCCGAAAGCCACACCCTAATCATTTCTGCCCGGTAATAACATGTCCTTTTCCAGGATCACGTCTCTTTCGGTTCCTTCAGATTTTACAACGAGCTCTATTTTATGTATCCCATCATCGCGCAGCATCTCATGTATTTCTTCCATCGAAAAATCCTCGGTATCCTGCGAATTGATTTCGAGAATTTCATCTCCCACCCGGATATTCGCCCTGTCAGCGGGCGAGCCTGCCCACAACCCTCGGACCACTATCCTATCATCCTCACCCTTCTTCACAGCCAAACCTGTCGAGTACACGTTATCATGAAAATGCGCGTCTCCGTGTGGCGAAAGTATGAGTTCGCTTTCAGGGAAATTCAGTGTGATCGCAAATTGCGACAGAATCTCCTTCCCCAACAATGGATACGAAACAGTGGCCGGCAGTTCTGCGAAGATCACGGGAATATTTCGAAGCTCCAGCGTACCCAGCGTGAAAAGTTCAAGGCGCGAAAGATAGTTGGTCTCCGACGAAGTGAACGGCCATTGTGCGATCACTCCTTTGGATCTTATTTTCTCAGGACCATCAAAGTGCCCGGCAAAAGAAAGAGGCAAAACCAGGCCAAATGGCGAGCCCGTATCGATCATCCCTTTTGTTGTTATTTCCTTACCGAGTGTACACGCAACCATGGGTGCACCGATCATGATATGTCTTTCTAAGGGCATACGATAACCCTCATGCAACGAATCGGGTATTGAACTCTTCGCATAATGAATGATGGTTTTGGTCCTGTAATCGATCGTCAGTCGAAACAGCCTGAGAAAATCGGAACCTACAAATCCATCCATTTTTGAAGAAGCACTGAAAAAGGATTTCGTATCCATGATCGGAATGGTCATATTCTCCACTACCATGTCACCCACGGAGAGTTTCTTCAGCGTCGTGAGATAGGTTTTCACGGACGGATCCAAAGTGGGCATTTCGGCACCCTTTTCCAATCGGAGTTCTGCCGCAACCTCTTCATCGATCATCGTCAGCGCGCCTGTATCCAAGACGAATTTGTATTCCTCAGGATTGTTATTGAGCGTGACGTTCACACAGATTTTGTGGCCGTCCAATTCAAAGGGAATGACACTTATCAATTCCTGCGTTTCCGGTAGGTTTTGACCAACGCTTTCACTCCTCCGGGAAATCAAACACACGCACAACAATACAATCAGAAGAGCCAATGCATTTCGCCTGTCCATCCACATTCTCATAGGGAGTTCCACTGAAAATGATACAACAGTAAAAATCAATTCTCGAAAAAGGATGAATCACTGCTCCCGAAAAAAAACGTCAGAGGAATATGCACCCGCTGTCTCCAGGCCCTTTCAGAATGCTCGTGCCCTGGAAATTTCTTGGTGATCCAATTTTCCCCACGAGTATAGCCCGCCTTTTGCATAACCGTGTCGACCTTCATCTGATACGGCTCATATGCGGCATCAACCGTCTCCGTGCCGTAATCAAAGTAGATTTTATGGGTATTGGGATCCGGCAACGTTTTTTTCAGATATTCTATCACCACGCCGTCACCGGCCGGCCAATGGGTCGACACACACCCGGCCCCGCCGAAGATATCCGGATATTCGCACACAGCGTATACGGAAATAAGCCCACCCATACTGGATCCCATGATGAACGTCTGCGCTCTTTCAGGTAACGTTCGGTAGGTCGCATCGATGAACGGTTTCAATTCGGAGACAATGAACCTGAGGTAGCGATCGGACAGCGGTTCGCCCTGCTCGCTGATACATTCGGCTTTTTTCTCCGAGGACAACATGGTCTCAACCGGCTTCTGCGGCATGTATTCCTGAATTCGCTGGGGCGCATTCCCTATGCCGACGACAATCGCTTCTCTGATCCTCCTTTCCTCGATGAGACGGGTCATGGTTTCGTCGATCCCCCAATCCACACCGATGAAAGACGTCACGGGATCGAAGAGATTCTGTCCGTCATGCATATACAGGACGGGGTATCGCTGCTCATGGGATTCCGCATACCCGGGTGGGAGCCAGACGTCGACAGTGCGGGGCTCCACGAAATTGGTGGGAAACGTCCCGTGGTGGACGACATTTCCAATCACGCCTGGCAAGGGTTCCTCCTCTTTCGTATCTTCCCTTGAACAGGAGAGGAAGCCATGCCATACAACGAAAACAAGCAAAAGAAGTGTTTTAAAATCTTTCATCTTCTGCTCTCTATTCAGAGGATACGGAACATGCACAATTACTCTTTATCTCATCAGAACTGAAAAGAATTTACGATTAATATGGATGGGTCATTTCGTAAAGTCAAGCTTTTTGGGAAAGAATTTCGGGCTCAAAAATCGTAGTCTCTCCTTCTGACACGAAACCATTCACTCCACCCGTTTTAACACAACAAGGGAGAGATCGTCACTCGCGCGGGCTTTGCCGATGAAACCCTCGACCTTCTCAAGTAACCGAGAACCCAATTCCTCCGCCGAAGCTCCCACTTCACTCTCCAGGAAGGTTTTGAGTCTTTCGTCACCAAAGAAGGCGCCATCCTCGTCCAAAGCTTCGGTCAATCCGTCCGAATAGACGAGAAACACATCGTTTTTTTCTAATGCAACGTACTGCTCTGCATATATCTCATCAGAGACGATACCCAACGCCGACCCGCCCTGTTTCATCTCCTCAATCGAAGTCCCCCGAATCAGAATTGGTGGAAAGTGCCCGGCATTGACGAAACGGACCTTGGCAGAATCGGAACATATCTCCAAATAGACCAGAGAAGCGAAGTGGCTGGGAAGACCATCCCGGAGAAAAATTTCATTCATTCGTGCGCTCAATTCGGCCAGGGAGCTGAAACTCGGGGCAAGGGCTCGGATTGTAGCCTGAAGCTTTGACATCAACAGGGCTGCCCCCAATCCTTTTCCCACCACGTCGCCCAGGGCAATACCCAATCGACCTGAAGGCAGTTCCAAATAGTCAACGAGATCCCCTCCGACCTCATTGGCAGGACGGGTATACAGATAGATCTCCCAGCCGGCCATTTTAGGATTTTCACTGGGAATCAATGCCGATTGGACGGCCCGCCCGGTTTCCAGCTCATCCCTGGCCAGCAATTTATCCTTCAGCTCGAACATCAGGACGAGCAGAAGAACGATGAAAGCGAGTAACGGCAGAGCGCTGCCCTGGTCGTTGCGGCTGATAATGATTGCCGCGATGCAGAGAACAAGGAGAACACGTCGAACGGGAGAAAGCTTGAGTATCATACTCTTGAGGAGCCACAACACGACAGTCAGCCAGCGCCGGAGACGCCCCATTGTCGCCAGCCGCCCTCGCGTCTCCTTGTCCAGGTAGAAATAATAGATATCCCGCATCTCCTCGCGAAAGGTGCGTTTTAAATCACCGCGGCGAAGATCGTTCAGGATGGTCTTGTGAAACTTTTTGTCACTCGATGATGTGCTGGTATGCTTTGAATTATGGGCGTTCATACGAGCAAAAAGTCCTTTGCTGAGTTACGTTTTACAGAGCCGACTGATCGAACAGAGGAAGACGGGAGGTTCATGCAGCTGACTCGACAACAACAGCAGTCCCGTAGCATAAAACTTCCGTGACCCCATCCATGACTTCCGTCGCATCGTACCGGATGCCGATCACGCCATTCGCCCCGATTTCTCTGGCATGGTCGACCATCATCTCAAAAGCTTCCCTTCGGGTTTTTTCACACAGTTCGGTGAATAAGGTAATATTGCCACCAACCAGAGTCTGGAGGGAACCGCCGATGGTCCCGAACAACGAGCGCGATCGAACCGTAATCCCCCGAACAACACCGAGGTACTTTTGAATTCGATAGCCGTCAAGGGTAAAGGTCGTGGTCAATCGGGAAGGGTCCAACGCCAATTTCGGCTGATGGGCCGTTTGCTTCTCCTCAGGGGTCAGTTTTTCATAACACTCATTGCAGACGGTTTCCGTTCTAAAATAATACTCGGACGGATACTCTTTCCCGCACTGTTCACACTTCATATTGTTCTCCTATAAATTCCTGACCGTTCGTCAAACTTGACGACTCTGGACTCTGAAGCGAGCCCCTCTGCTGGTTGCGAACCGCGCCATTTCTATTCTAATTGACAACATTTTCTTATCATATGTTTCGAGCCTCTGAAAGAATGTACTGTCTTGAGAACGCTTTCTCACACCTTCTTCGACGGTCAATCAGGATTTCATGGTCCCCTATTTTCAAACCGGTTTCCTTGAATTCTGTCCCCTTCTTCTTGTTCTTTGCAGAATAAGTGCAGCCTAGATTGCTCTTCACTTCAGGATGTATCATCTTTACAAACAAAAAGTTATTCCATGAGATATGCAAGGAGCAATACAAATCAGGCGTCTGGTTAAGTCTCCCCGATCGAGGGGAGCGTGAGAGGGATTCGGGAAAGGAAATTTCAAATTTTTAATTCTGAAGGGCCGACCCTCTTCGAGGGATCCTTATCCATGGGCGCAATTCATGGGATCTCTGTCCCGTATACACGATGGGCTATGAAGCCCGATAGCAGGAAACCTCGCAAGATACCGGAGGCGATCATATTCGGCTCGCAAAGATCCTCGCCCTTCCCTTTTCCAGAATTGTTGGGAAGGGTGAGACGCTCTCGAGTCGTAGTCATTTCAGAGCGAAAACCACCTGTTCAATTTGATCAAAAAAACGTTGTGCGGATGGACGGCGAAGAGACCGTCCATGTCCCGCCGGAACTTAAAATCACCCATTGACAGATAATCGGTCCGAGACTGGGACCAGACCACATAGAGCACGGAACCCGGGCTGTACTCCCAGCGGATAACGAGGTTCGAATTGAAATCGCGGAAATTGAAATCCGGCAGGTCGAAACCGTAGTCGTCCGTACCGTCCCCATCCTCATCGATATTGTAGTATTCGTCGTCGGAGTCGTAGTCAATCCGATCATCGGGGTAAAGGTCAAACCGATCCCGGTACGTGTCGGCCATGGGATCCGTTATCCGTTTGAACTCGGAATATTCTCCGGCGGAGATGAAGGGTGAGCCGTAATACTGGATCGTCAGATTGGGCTTGATGCAGTAATCCAGACGGAAGGTGAAGGACACCGTCTTCTGATCGAGACTGCCGAAGATGTATCGCTCCTCAGCTCCCAAAGACTCGGTCGTGACGTACTGCATCTCCGTGTCGTACCACCACATGGAAGGACTCAGGGTCAAACGCATGGCATTGCTGGGCCTGTAATAGAGGTTCAGCCAGCTCTCCTTATAATCCGAATACCCTTCACCTGCTATCTGCCGGTACGCTCCCGTATTAAGATAGTATTTCTTGCGGCTATCCGAAGACAGGCTCATGCTGTACTCCCAGGCTCCGGGCCACTTTGAGGCCGGGCCGCCGCGAAGCTCGGTATTGGAGACGACTTCGCCCAAGCGGGTGACACTGGCATGAAGGTAATAGTTGTTTCGAAACGTTATACTGGTGTTCGTGTTGGCCATCGCATAGAGGAAATTACCGCCGAAATCCCAATTGAGCCATTGATTCCCATTGACCGATAAACGGTTGAAGATGCTGAAGGGATTTCTGAGATAGTAGCCGACCCAGGTGAACTGGTTCACCTCATCAGCCCGGCGCATGTAGCCCAGATCATTGATCTCAAAACCCGGCGATCGCCAGGCCACTCCCGTCTGGCCGACGAACTTGTTGTTACTCGTTCTTTGAAGGCGAATCGAGCCGGCATATCCGCCCAAGGCTGTTCGGGTGGAATCGATGGATCGGTGATCATTATCCGGCCGTTGATAGTACCGGGCCGACGACATCTGAGCATCCAAAATAGCCTCCGCACTCCCCCGTATCGTGCTGGCCAGAACACTCCCTTCGAGCAGGTAATCCCTGTTATGAAAATAGTGCAGGTAATCGACACCACCGGCATAAGCCTGACTCCTCATAAAATCGAGATAGTCATCCTCAATTTTACGGTGCACTGCCGTCACCATGGCGCCGATCTGCGTGTTCCCGGCCCGGAAATCCTGTTTGAGGCGGCCGACGAAATAATTACTCACAGGTTCAACAGTCTCCTCCCGTCGCTGCCCGCTGTTATCGATCTCCGCTTTCTCCTTCTTGGTGACACTCTCCAACAGACCTATGGATAAACCGCTCCGTGTCTTGCCCGAGAGTTTGAAGGCTCCTAAGATATGGGTATTATCCGGTTGATCCGAATACTCCTCGTCAGCCAGGTCCGGTCCATAGACAGGACGACGTCCGATGCGGCGTGAGTAGAAGAGTTTATCGCTGGTAAAGTGACCACCCGTAATGGCCGGGGCCAACCGCAGATCGAGGATGTTGTTGCCTTCGATAAAAAAGGGCCGCTTCTCGCTGAAAAAAGTCTCAAATTCCGAGAGATTTACCTCTGAAGGGTCGGCCTCCACCTGGCCGAAGTCCGGATTGACGGTGAAGTCCAGGGTCAGGTCGGTCGTGACACCAATTTTCCCGTCCAAGCCCATATCCCCCAAGGTTCGGCTGCCATCGAGAAAGGGGTTGCCCTCGACCCTCTTGAAGTGTTCCGTTTTTCCCATAGTATAGGGCAGCAGTTCGACGCGCCGGCTCGGTTTGATGTCCCGGATCCCGCGCAGCTCACCGAATTTACTCACCCACCCCGTAACATCCTTCGGAATGCACTGCCACGTCGAACGTTCTTCCTCACGGAAGATGCGGCGCTGGACCTGGAGTCCCCAGGTCTGTTCCTTTTCACCGCTGAAGCGAAGCTGGCTCAGGGGAATCTTCATCTCGGCCGTCCAGCCCGCGTGGTCAATCTGCGTGGCACCCTCCCAGATGGGATCCCAATTGCCGTCCCAATTGTTACCGTCGAGCGAAATGAATTCGTCACCGCGCGTGCCTGAAAGACTGAGCGTAAACGAAAAGGCAGTGCGGTTGTCATCATGGCTGTCGATATTCACCTCGACCCAATCTCCGGGGAACCAGTCCCGCCGGGCCAGCATGCTCGTCACGAGCGCCGGATCGTCGTGCGCCCGGAAGGCGAAATAGAGGGCATCATCGTCGTACAGGACCTTAAATTCCGTCTGTTGTGTCGGCGGCTCGCCGTCGGCCGGATCACGCTGAATGAAGTCACCCGACCACTCCACCGCCTCCCAGGCCGGATCATCCAGGCGACCGTCGATAGACGGTGTATTGCCGTTGACCCGCCTCGTCTCATACACCCGGGTCTCAATGGCCTCGTCGAACCGGGCAAACGACGAGCTGATCAGACCCAGCAGCACCACAAGAATGAGGGCAAGAGATTTCATGACACGCTCCTCCTCCAAAAAGTCAACTTTTTCAACTGTTGAAAAAAACGCGCTGATGCGACGTATGCATTCTCAAAAAAAGTGTTCCTCCTTTCTTTTCGATGCTTAATCAACCTCTCCATTTCGGTAGTGAAATCTATCACCCCTATTCTCTGCGCATACGAACGTCGTGTTTGGAAATTCCTGGGCCGCTTTTTCGGCGTACTGCTTGTAGATGCTTTCATTGTTCCGGGCATGCATGGGAAACATGACGCGCGGTCGAAGTTTCTCAATCGTAGAGTTACAGATATGTCTAAAGCCGGATTCGATGAAGGCAAGGTCGATGACCCCGTATTTTTCTGCGAGAGAGGCGATGTTCCCACTGTCCTTTTCCCGGAAATAATAGTCTCCGCCATGGTAGATGGTCACCCCATCCACTTTTACCAGAAAGGCGCTCTCGTTTTCGAGCTCGGAGGCAATCCGTACGATCTCGATCCCGTCAACGGTTCGAATTTCCCTCTCCCCATCCATGAGCACATACGATCCGTCTTCGAAGGCCCTCCACCCGAAAACATATTGAATCCGATCCAAGTGTGATTCCCAGGTTAAAATAATATCGTCGAAATGATCTTCATGGGCGTGGGAAGCAAATACGGTGACATCAAGGCCTTGGATCTCAGGAGGATGAATGCGGCCGTTGGCGAGGACAGGTTCGTCCGGTATTCTGCCGTATTCATAATAATCAAAAACAAGCAATTTGCTTTGCGTCTTCAAAGCCCAGCCGGAGTGACCCAGATACCAGATGATCACTTCTCCACTGCTCAGATCATCCCTTAACAGAGATGCATAGCCGCAGTTCTCCTCTGGCTCACCGGTCGTACCGCCGTTGACCTTGAGAAGATCGGCAATACCGCAATGGCCATATTTCCCGGCATAATAGAGCGGGGTTCTGCCCGCATCATCTCTCGCGTTCACATCGACTCCTCTTTCGAGAAGACATTCCGTCACATCCTTGTATCCATCGATCGATGCCCTGTGCAATGGGGTCATCCCATAATGAAGATCTTTCTCGGATACATCATCCACCTGTGAGAGAAGAAGGGTAACCGCGTCGATATCTCCACTCTCCACCGCCAATCGAAAAGCCGATCTCCCATCATGCATTCTCAAGTTTACATCCGCATTTTCTGAAAGGAGCAGCTCGACGGCCTTCACGTTTCCGCTCCCGGCAGCAAGGTGCAGGGGTGTCGCACCCCCTCTGTCATCCTGGACATTGAGGGCCGCACCCTTTTGAATCAACATCCGTGCCGTGTCTGTGTGTCCTGAACGGACGGCCATGTGCAGGGGTGTCCTGCCACGAAACTGATTGGCATTGACGTCGACGCCCTTTTGGATGAGGATCTTCACGATTTCCGAGTGGCCCTGCGCCGCCGCCGAATGCAACGGCGTAACACCTCTTGGCGTTGCATCTTTTTTGACCAAGGCTCCCTCTTCAATGAGAAGGTTGACGATATCGATAAGTCCCCAATATGATGCATAATTCAAAAGACTCGCCCCGTGAATATCCTTGGCATTGACATCCGCACCTTGTTCGATACAAAATCTTGCCACATCACCCCGGTTTCCCCGGATGGCACAATGCAGCGGGTATCTCCCTTCGGCGCCGGAGTTGTCATGCAACAAACTCGGATCTTCGCTCAACAGGGCCTTGACCGTTTCGAGATCTCCCCGCTCCGCCGCCTCGTGAATTTCGTGAGAGAATAACGCGGTTGTCAGAACACCCACAAGAAAACAGGCGGTTATTGTTCCTCTGATCACAGTTCTCCTCTTGGCTTCGGTATTACTGATCCGGTCTCAGTTCTTCGAGAATCTTCGAACCGACCCAGTAGAGATCCGTCGTATCATCAACCTCTGCCTCGAAGAACAGGTATTTCTTATCGTGGGACAGGCTCGGAAACCGGGATTCTTTGAACATGTCATAGATCTCCCCCATATTCTGCGCCTCCGTCCACGTGCCGTCTTCCGTGCGAAAGCTGACAAAGATACTCACGCCCCGGGGCTTTTCGACATACCTGGTAAAAAGGAGCCAACTCTCGTCGGGTGCGATACAGGGGCTGTATTCGGAATGTTCGGTATTGATCCCCTCTCCGAGATGATCCACAGCCCTGTACTTTCCATCGACGAGGGACGATCGATATATGTCACCCTTACCTTTGCCCCCCTCTCGTCTTGACGTGAAGTAGAGTGTCCCGCTCTCTGAAAATGAAACCCCTGTTCCCGGATTGACCGGGGGACTCATTTTCTGGGGCTCACCCCAACCGTTATGAAATTTTTGTACAAACCACAGGTTGACCTCGTCAAATCCCTCTTTCGGCCGCCCCGAGTGAAAATAGAGTCTTTTCCCATCGTGGGAAAAAGCCGGACTATCGTCCCAAAACTTCCCGGAAAACGGAACGACTCGGGGTTCTGTCCAGCGTTTGTCCACGTATTGAGAAACCATTATTGTCGCTTTCCTTTTCGTCCATTCGTGTCGGGTGAAATAGAATTCGTTTCCATCAGGCGAGAAGGCAACGCTGCCGTGTTCCTTATGAGTAGAGACGACGCCCGGGGCGAATATTTCGGGCGTTGTTCCGGGATGTCTTTGGCCTAAATATTTATTTCGCAGAACAGGAAATTGATCTGTCTCCTCGGATGTTTTGTCCGAACAGGAGAGAAAAGAAAATACGAGGACAAAGGACAAAAGGACTGTGGCACGTTCTGTTGACATCATAATTGAATCCTCATGCATTGGAAAACACTTGATGAAACTTGAAAACACAGCCCATCCAACAGGCCGTATTAAATGAGCAAACAAATACCTCGACTCGGAAGATCTTTCATCACCACTCCATTTGAATTTTGTACGTCATGAGCCTGTTGTCGTACATCGTGGGAATGATGAGCATATTTTCATCACGTATAAATTCAAGATCCGCACAATACTGTTTTGGGCCGGTAATATTGAGCAGTTCCATCTTTTGGCCGTCCAACGAGACGAGGAAGACCCTGCCATTGAAGTCCGAAATGACATATTTCCCACTCGCATACATCTTCACTCCATCCATGACGGAACCGTTTCCCAAACTCACCACGGTTCGAATGCTTTTGTCTGACAGGTCAACCGCCTTCAGGCAGCCATCACCCGTATTGCCCACGAGCAACACATTATTATCGATGCACAGACCGTTTGGGCTCTGAATTTCATCGTGCTGCAGCCAGAGTTCGAATTCGCCCCCTGCAAATTTGTAGATGACATTCTTCTGCACATCCGAGATGTACGCGTTCCCCGAATCATCGAATGCCACATCGTTTATGAATACGGGTTCAGGAACCGCATAGCGATGTACGATATGCCCCCTATCGATATCGATCTCAACCAGATTGCCTCTTTCGACCGCGTACAGTTTATCCTCATACAGACACAATCCTGTGGGACGGTCCAAGCCTGTGATCCATCGCAAGTCTTTCATTTCCCCACTCAAAGTGACCTTGGAAAGAAACTCGTCCCCATCATTGAAGTAGTTTGAAACATAAAGCACATCCCTTTTCTCGTCATATACGGCCGACTCCGGATACTTCAGCCCTTTTTTATACTCCCACAAGCTCGTGATCCCCTCGTGTTGGAAAATGGCATCCGCATCCCGAAACATGAAGCCCCATCCCCCGAACGACTCCCAAATCATAAGAAGCAGCTCATTGTCGCCCTTTCTGAGAGGCAGGTACACACCGTCGTTCAATCCTACGATTCCCAAAAATGATGGGTCTCTGGATGTATAGGCACTGTTCCCGGAAAATATGAGCTTTTTGTTAAGAAAAATAACAATAACATCACTGTATCCGAACTGATACTCCCGAATTTCATCTTTGTCGGAATGAATAGTCGTTCTTGCCCAGACGCAATCGGGTGCCCTGCCACTTCTTCCAACATAACGAGCGACATTAACCAGACCCGAAGGCTCGCATCGTACTCTCTGCCAGGTTAGATCCCTGAAACCTTGATCCTCCGGCGGACGTTCGAGATCAACTTCACTGGCCTTGAACCCTTGAGAAAGCTCCCATTCCGTGATCATACCCAAAGGCGTATGTTCCTCAAGTGGTGGATCAAAATGGAGCTCGTTGTCGATGGTGTACTTAAAATTGGAGAAATATGCATTACCGCCTCTCTGACCCATCAGACCGAGTGTGCCTTTGCTCGCTCCATGTTTGAGACGTGATATGACGAGCGAAGGTTGTTCTGCATTATCAAGAAATATCCGGGCCTGCGTTCCGGAGATCTCCATCTTCACGTGAACCCATTGTTGCGCAGGTAAGTCTGCATTCGCCGTATACCCATCCCCGTTGTATAACTGCCAGCATTCGACGCCATTGAAAACCGGCATGTACTGAAGCGCATCCGGATAGAGAGAGGCTCGGTGAGGACGAATATAGAACCGCTCATAATTCCCCGGTGATTGCATTCGAAAAATGATGCCGGGATATCCACGAACCTTATTGTCTTTTACGGCAATATCGACCTCGATGACACCGTTTTCGAAGACCACATCTTTTAAAACGACATATCCCGACAGACACGTTCTGTCCAGATATTCCACGATCTCACCGTTCTTCAAATCCCAACGATCGGACCCGAAATCGACGATGTCATTCTGCGATGAGACACTCAATATGAACGTCAATAGAGAGAGGACAGACAAGACAATCGTCTTCACAGGAATCGGCCTTTTGACGCTCATAGTATTCTCCTTTCCTATACCTCTAAAATCATTATACGGACACATGTTTCAAATTTCACGTATCAACACTTAATACGATCGGGGCAGCTTCAGAACATATTCGGCGATTTGATTGAGAATCAAGGCATCACTGATCGGTGCCGTTTTGAGGAGACGGGCGGCCTCCCACAGATGGATAATGCCCTTCTCTTCGTCAAAACCTTTACCTCCAAAGGTATTGATCGCAGCATCTACCGCTTGAACAGCCAATCCGGCAGCAAGATATTTGGCTGCATTGGCGGATGATGCCACATCATTCGGATCCACATCAGTATCAAAACACCACGCCGACCGATGGATCATCAGGCGGACCGCTTCCTGCCGGATGGCAAGGTCGGCCAAGGGGTGTTGAATAGACTGGTATGTTCCAATGGGTGTCTCCTGGAAAACCTTGCGGTTTCTGGCATGTTCGCAGGCGAGATCCAGACAGTAGCGGCTCATTCCCAGACCCATGGCGGCGGCCAGCGTGCGCTCCGGGTTGAACATCCGGAACATCACTCTGGCACCATGATCCTCATCACCAAGAATGTGTCCGATCGGAACGGACACGTCCTTCAACTTCAGAGAAAATTGGGTGAGCACGCCTTCGCCGTGTGAAGGCAGCGGGGTCCGTTCAATCCCTTCGGACTGAGGATCAACAAGCAGCACCGAGATGCCGGCCGTCTTCGATAATCCCCGGCGATCGCACTCCTCGCGCGTCATTGTCCGGGCTATAACCAGGATAGAGTCAGCAACATCGATCCCCGATATATAAATCTTCGAACCATTGACGATGAAACGATCACGAGATCTTTCGGCATATGTTTTCACGTTGAATACGTTGAAACCGGCCTCAGTTTCGGTCGAGGCTATGGCAAATTTCAGCTCGCCTCTGGCCAGGGGCGGCAGGATATCGCGCTTCACCGTCTCCGCCCCAAATCGGGCAATTCCTGCCGCGGCCATGCTGTTCAATACAGGACCGAAACTCTGCAATCCTTGTGCGGCCAGCTCCTCCATGATTACAGTTGACGTAAGAAGGCCTCTGTTTGTGCCTCCGTACTCTTCCGGTATAAGACAGCCAAAAAAGCCGACATTTGCTAAAGCGGCCTGTATCTCTTCAAAAGCAGCTTTTGGAATTTCATTGGCCCGTAACGAAGCGTACCGATGGCGTATGTCCGCAAATGCTTCGCTAACTCTTTGCTTGAGGTTCACCAGGTCCTTGTTTTGAAATACATCAAATACCATTGTCTTCTTCACTCTTTCACCTGTTTTTTCTACCGCAATGTTTCCTGCTTCACATTCTCAATAATGCCGGCATCGACCCAGTATATATCCATATTCATCGTGAAGAATACGTATCTACCGTCCGGTGAAAGCGTGGGGATTATATCGTTTCCCGCTGTACACATACCATCTATGCGCACGGCTTCACTCCAGGTATCGTCAGCCCGCCGGAAGGAGACGTAGAAATCGGCCCACCCTTTCCCACCGGGCCGCGTCGAATCAAACACGAGAAAACTTTCGTCCGGTGCGATGGAGGGATGCATTTCGGCGTAAGGGGTATTGATGTTCGCGCTTAACAATTCGGATTCGACGTAGCGACCGTTTACCCACGGCGCATGGTATATACTACCACCGTCCCCTTCCGGAAAACCGGTCACATAAAAGTTTCGGTTGACTGAGGTTGTGGCGAACATGCCCTGACAGTGATATTGGGGTTTCTCCCACCCTTTCTTCGATCTCCCCGCAGTCCAAATCTCAGGGCCGTTCTCACCCGGTCGTACATAGAAGAGCCGATCTCCCTTCGGCGTAAGAACGGCTTCGTGACCGGGATGGGTTTTGGCAAAAGGAGCGATCTCAGGTGCACGCCAGCCGTCCTTTCCCAATCGACACACAAAGATATCCCGACTCCTCGTAAAGTAAATTTCTTCGCCGTCGGGTGAAATTGACACAGAGGTTTCAAAATTGCCCACAGTCGATACGATGCCGGGGGCGAACACCTTCGGTTCAAGGCCGGGCGGCTCCTGACCCAAATACGGTCCGTGCAGGTTCATTGGCTCACCAGGTGCAAAGCGCACCGTATCTTTCGTCTCCGCACGCATACAATCCCCCAGACCCTTCATTCTTTTGAGAGCAATCGTACCCTGGGGATCGCCCGGATGTAATTCCAAAGCCTTCGTAAAGCTGTTCATCGCCTCCTGGAACAAACCTCCCCTTGCCTGATATGCTTCACCAAGATCCTGGTGCGCTCTCCACGAAGTTGGATGCGCATCGACGTTAAGTTTGAAGATCTCAATGGCCTCATTCAATCTGACTTCACTGAGCAACCTGAAACCAAGAGCTTCGAACTCGTCTTCAACAAAGGAATACTCATTTGGACTGTTCGTCTTGAGCTCATAATATGTATCCACGGCTGCTCTAATTCCTGATATCTCAAGCTTTTGCTCCAATATGGGTATAATCGGTTGCCGCTCCTGGGCCAGAATGACAGGAGATACGGTCATGACAACAAGCACCACCACACAAATCAAATGTGACTTCATCAATCGCTCCGCAGCGTGTCACTCCTAAAAAAGTCGAATGAAAGAACCATACAACCTAATCGCTCTTTTCGATTCTGGTAAACACGACTTCTTTCAGACCGGGCTCAACTTCAACATCGAACGAATTGATCTCACCCTTCACGTTCGTATTGAAGATCACCTTCCAGCTCATCTTTTTTATGTTGTGATAGAGATCAAATATATCATAATGGTAATGGTTCAAAGGGTATGTATCGGTTGACATCTCAGCTCTCAAGGAATCGCCTTCTTGGATGACGGTTATACTGCCATAACCATCACTCTGAAATGTCCCGGTATAATCCTCAAGCGGATGCGAAGGGTGAGTACCTTTTTTCTTATTCGGATCCCCCATCTCCTCCATCTTTTTGTAGTATTCCCGAACTTTCTCGTAGTAATCCAGGTATCGCTGGTTCCAATCCGCCGGCTCAAGTCCGAGCAATCGGTCGTAGACATACCCCTCGAGAATCGTCGTGAGCGGCGTAAAGTTCAGATTGGCCAGGATAACCAGGCCGAACCCCTCATTGGGCAGAAATGAGACCAGGGAGCTGAATCCGTACAGCACCCCGCCGTGATGGATATGGACATATCCGCGATAATTATCGACGAACCACCCCAGGCCGTAACTCTGATAGAACTTCTCCTCATATCTCATGGGGCGTTGTATCGGGATGTGAGGTATCTGGGTCACCGCAAGGGTTTGCGAGTTGACCAGTTGCTTTTCCTCGTGCGTACCCTTATTCATATGAAAGAGGACCCATCGTGTCAGATCCTCAACGTTCGAGACGATAGAACCCGCCGGCCCCCGAATATCAGAGTTATGAAATTCCATCTCTTCAGGATCCTCCTCATAAATAATATGGGGTTTTGCGTAATCAGAGGACTGCTGCATGGTTGTGACGGAGAAAAGACTGTTTTCCATTCCCAAGGGATCGAAGATTTTCTCCTGTATCAGTCTCTCCCAATTCATGCCTGCCAGTTGCGCGAGCATGTAACCTGCAGCGGTGTAACACCAGTTGGAATACCGCATGGCGGACCGAAAATCAGCACCCGGTTCAAAATACCGGAGGGATGTCATAACAGCTTTCCGGTCGGAGGGCACATTGAGCTCGTAGAACTCATGCCGCCCCACGCCGGTGCGATGACACAACAGATCTCGAAATGTCGCTTTCTCCGACGCCATGGTATCGTACAACCGAAATTCTGGGAAATAGTCTCTTAGGGGTGTGTCCCAATCGATGATGCCCTCATCGACCAGCATGGCGGCTGCGGTCGTCGTGAAGGATTTCGTCACCGAGGCAATTGAAAAAAGTGTTTTCGTCGTTACCTCGTCTTTCGATTCGAGATCCTTGTAACCATAACCCTTTGAATGGATGACTTCTCCGTCTTTGATAACGGAAACGGCCAGGCCCGGAACTTTCCACTCCTCCATGGCTTGATTGATGAAACCATCAAGCGCATTCAACGTTTCAAATGGCTGACTGAAAAGTGGGGAAGCAGCAATAATGACGACAGTCGTTAGCACGATAAGTCGTTTCATTTCTTCTCCTTTATCTCGGTGATTCGGACTTCAGTCCATCAATGATTTTCGCATCGATCCAATAGATATCGCCAAAACCGTTCTGCGGCGTCGCCCACGCCCTCCGAATGAAGTCGTAGGTCAGTGGAGGATCACTCGGAAGGGCTTTATACTGTCTGCTGGTATAGAAGAGGTATCTACCGCACGGGGACAGAATCTGACAGTTCTCACCGCCACTGGAATTAACCTGCTCGCCCATATTCTGCAACGGTGACCAGGTCCCGTCCTCATTACGGAAGCTGATGTACAGATCGGAACGGCCGATGTTCTCCTCCTCTCTCCAGGTGGATACGATCAGGTACCCCTCATCCGGAGCGATGAAGGCGTCACCTTCGGAGCCGGGACTATTAATCTGTGCGGGCAAGAGCTCCGCATTCCGATATCGGCCGTCGACCAGTCCGGCCCGGTAGATGTCACTGTCTCCAAAGCCACCCTCCCGGCGTGACTGGAAGTACATCGTGCCGTCTCTGGTCAGCGAGGGATAGAACTCGTGGGCCTCGCTGTTGATCGGAGGTCCCATATTGACCGGCTCCGACCAGCCATCCGACGTTCTCTCAACAGACCAGATATCGTAGTCCTCCTCCGGTTTGTTCCCCCCCGACCGTGGTCTGTTCGAGCAGAAATAGACCGTTTTTCCGTCAAAGGAGACGAAGGGATCGACACCGCCGTATTCTCCAGAAAAGGGAGCCACTTCCGGTTTGCTCCACCGTCCGTTTTCCTCTCTCATCATCAGCATGGCCCATTTCATATCCCCCACGTGTATCGAATAGATAACTTCCTTACCACCCGGAAAGAAGACCGAGTTCAGCTCGGGCAACGAGGTGGACATGACACCCGGAGCGAACAATTCACCTTTCAATCCTGGAGGCTTTTGTCCCAAATATTCACCACTCAAGACAGGAAACGTATCCTGTTGTGCACAACCACCCAAAAACAAGAGAACCATACATACTAACTTGAGGACAGCGAATTTCGAGTTCATGACAAACTTCCCTATTTCAAGTCTTCGGGTTTGAGTGCTTCAATGATCCTGGCATCCACCCAGTAGATATCCCGGTTCCTGAGGTAAAAGAGGTATTTTCCATCGGGTGAAAGCGAAGCACAGATGTTACCTCCCGGCGTATTGATCCGCTGGCCCATATTGATCGTTTCACTCCAACGCCCGTCGGATCTTCGATAACAGATGAAAAGATCCGTGTGTTCCTCTCCCTCCGTGTCTCCGAGGATCAAGGAATCGAAAATGATGAAGCTCTCGTCCGGGGCTATGCATGGGTGGGCGCTGCCGACGGCCCGGTTCACACCACCCCCGACTCTTTCAGGTTCACTGTATGATCCATTGCGATACGAAGACCTTACTATCCTGCCGTATTCAACGGACGGATCAAGCTGCGTCATATAAATCGTTCTATCCAGCGTGGTCGTAACATACATGCCGGGTCCGTGCCGTATCGCCTCCCCCCATATGTCTTCTTCTCTATCCATAAACCAGATCTCCGGCCCTCGCCCGAAGAACATCCTTTTGCCATCATAGGTGATGTGGGGTTCAAAAGCCCTGGGATATTTTTTACAGAAGGGTGCCACCTCCGGAGCCGTCCAGCCATCCTTCTCCCAACGGCTGACCAGAACTCCTTCCCCTCGGCGATTGAAGTACAACTCCTTACCGTCAGGGGACCAGGTGCAACAGAATTCGAAGCCGCCGCGTGTCGAGACAATGCCCGGGGCGAAAACTTTCGGAACGAAACCTGGAGGTCTTTGCCCCAAATATGCGCCATCCAGTCCGGTATTCTCTCCGGGGCGGTATTTCAAAATCTCCCTGGTCTCATTCCGGGCATCCTGAACAAACCCGTTCATCCTTTTCAGATTCATATCCGCATTCCAGTTCTCAGGATTCAACTCTAGAGCTTTCCGGTAATAGACCACGGCGCTGTCTTTGTCCCCGTTGAGCATGTACCCTTCACCGAGGCTGTCATACACATTCGCAGAATCTGGAAACAGCGCAACATTCATCTTAAAAACTTCGATGGCCTCTGAAACCTTGCCAGCCGATATAAACTTGTAACCTAAAGTATTAAACTCATTCTCGTCAAAAGAATACTCAGTCTGATTGTTTGAGCAAAGCTCGTCGAATGTTTTGATGGCGGCTTCCAGGCCCTCACGTTCGATGACGCACTCGATCAAATGTGCGGCCGATTGTATCGACTCGTTTCCCTTCTGGGCAAAGATCGTTGCGACGAAAAGTATAGTACAAATCGAGATAATATTGAAAACGCTCATGACACATCCAGAATACCCAAATTCCCTCCTCCAACGTCCGAAAGAGCTCTTGCACTCGGTTCGTACTTTCCCTTTCACGTTCTCACACTTCTTCTGAAAGATCAACATACTGTGTTCATCATATCAAACGGCGCAGGGTGATGGTCACATGCATCATTGTGCCGTCGCGGGAGATGGTCAGGTGCAACCGCTCTCCCTCCTGCTGCAGCAGTTCGGTCACTTCATCCCTATTATACTGGGTTGGGGAACGTCCGTTGATCTCGACGACGACATCACCCTTCTCCAATCCGGCTTCACTCCCAGGCGAATCGGGGACGATACGGTCGATGCGAAACGTACCATCGCCCATCCGTCTCAGAGCGAGGCCGGACATGTTGAACTCGAAGGGTTCGTTGAAACGGCTGTTGGGCTCCAGGATCATACGTCGCCGCCCATAATCAAAAATGACCAGAAACCGCTGAAGGGCGACACAACCGAGATTTCCTTCCCCTTCAATCTGAACGAGGTGCTCACTATCACTGAAGGCAGTGATAACATGATCAAGAGTATATTTCCCCAGGTGCAATGCCTGAACTCGACCGATATACCCCAACTCCTCGCCCAAAATACCCATGCCCAGGGAATATTCGATCCTTTTTTCGGGCAGAGTAATATCCTCGTGTCCCTTCACATTGAGGGAAAGAGCATGAGAAGCACCCAGATCGACCACAAGTTGGAGGGAAACAGCTTTGCCTTCGGGTAAATCCGCAGTGGCCGAGATCGTGGGGGCGCCGTCGTGAAGCCAACCGGCTGGCAGTATCTCTCCACTTCCCGAAGAGTCGAATTTTTCCGGCTCTGTAACCGTCAGAGTCATCTTGTCATAATCAAGTGTCACCACAAAATTGTTGAACAGCGATCCCCCGATGTATCCGTCCTCTCCCTCAAAGGCAACAGCTCGGATTGAGTCGTAAGGCATGACGATACAAGTTTGGTTCGTCAATTCGAGACCGGGAAATATCACCCCAACGCCGACGGCCAGGTCCGCCGGTACCGGCTCACTTCCACCGGCACCACCCACTCCAATTTTACTCATGTACTCCAAATCCATGTCGTCGATATGCGGACCGCCGTGGAGTATGACTCCTTCTGCTGTGAAACCGGTATCAACGCAGAGCCGCAACAACTTTCCCCCTATTTCGGCTTGGACAATGACGTGATGTCGATACAGTTCAAAGGGGACGGTCGCTTCGCCCTGCGCCTTCAACATGCTGTATCCACCGGGCGACGGAGCCTGAATAGCCCGATCTTGAGAGTTTACCGACACAAGACTCATCAGGAGTACTACTGTTACCCAAAGGAATATTTTCTTCGATTTCATGAACCTCTTCATTCCCAGTTTTTGTGATACTGGCTTATATACATCACTTATCCTTTGGCACAAACTCCTCACTCCCATCATCATGCACAAAAGTCAATCCGATAACTATACCCTGGTCGTCTCTTTCGAATCGAATTCTGGGAAGCTTATTCATGGGCACCATTCCCCCGGTTAATTCAGGACGATAGAGATGATCATCATTTTCAACAAGCTTCATTTTTATGGTTCCATCTCTCTGAATATACAATGCACCATTCTCGAAGGTGACGCTTCTCACTCCCCCGTATCGTCCACAGAATTGATGATCCTCAGTTCTCCGCTTTCCTTCCTTCGACGCCTTTTCCACGGGATGACTTTTCTCAAGTTTGATCAAGCTGTTTTTTTGATCAACGGTTATTGATAACTCTTTGAGTACGGGATACCCAATGGTTATGAAGTCTCCAGGTCTGTCTTCCAAGACGATGTCAGGGGATTCGAAAATGATGTCGGCCACCCGGATCTGGCCATCCAGTTGGGCCTTCCAGATCTTGAAGGAGGCCCCGATCATTCCCGCGCGGCCCATTTCTGTCGGCGGTGTCTTCAACTTTAACGTATTTTGGTGAGCAAGCGGGAAGGCAAAGGACGCCGGGCATCCTGTGTCGAGATGTGCCACTTTTTCGGTTCCGCCGATGTCGATGTGCACGCTCATCATTGAACCGAACGGAATCACATTTTCTGAATTGTGTTGAAGGTGCCCTCTATCAAATACAATCTTCTCCCCGGGATAGTCAATGGTTACGAGATAGTCTGAAAAAGGCTGCAGGCCCAGTATCCCGTCGACGGACAGCATGTCACCAAAGTCCAGCTTCACCATGGCTATATACGAAAGGTGAATGTCACCCAGAGAAACGCTCGGAACATTGACAATACTCGCCATGATGGGCTCTGTGCTTGCCGGACTGCTGACGCTCGTTTCTCCGATAACCTCGAGACCCAATATGGCTGCATATTGTGCGCTGATAGTACTCATCCCCGCACCCGTGTCAAAATCGAACCGATAAGGACCCTCGCCATTAATCTTTAACTCGACGTTTGGCACCATCGTGCTGAGATCCATGGGGACGGTTGTTGTCTCATTCATCTTCTGGAGGGCAAAACAGTTCAATGAGAAGAGAAGAAGAATCCACGAAACAATACATATCGAATGACCTTTGGGAAAAATACTTCTCCCGTCTTTTTCGCTTCTCTTTTTCGTGATTGCAGATACAAGTTTTTCCATGTTGATCTCTCCATAAAATTTGAATGCGTCTCTCATCCACCATCCTCTCGTATCATCTTCACATCGCAGCTCCATCACATCACCCAGGCATAACTGAGTTTCATGAAGAATGTCCTGTCGTTCTGAGTCAAATCGTACTCCTGACGTCCGTAATAATTGTCACTGTAGCCGACAAAGAAAACCGTAAACGGGTTTATTTTGTATGAGAATAAAAACTGAGAGAAAAAGTGTTTGTATCTCGAATCAAGCTCAAAAGTATAGTTACCCACATTGTAATCGTAGTCGACATACTGGAGTATGGAACGAAAAAATGTACGCGTATTCACATGAAAGACGGCCGTGACCTGACTGATGTTGGCGGTATAGAGACGTCCCGAGTCAACAGACATGTGCTCGAAGGTGTGATCGAAATCGAGTCTGCAGTGGCGCCCCAGGTTCAGATACAGCGATGGGACCAGATTGATCCTACTGCCCCGGCGGGTATTGGCATAATCGATGCGATCACCGAAATAGTACGCAATATGAAACCAGATGTTACTTTCAGGCCTGAATCCGAGGCATCCGTAGTACTCCACGAGATCGAACGCACGCCCACCATAGGCTTCCTGAAACATCCTGCCGCCAAAAGACCCGTGGGATTGCTTGATCCCTGCGAACTGCGCCCACAGCGCACCGTTCTTGAGAAGCAGGTCACTATTTGCTTTTTCATAATAATTGAGTTCATTCCCCACCACGAAGCTGGACCACCAGCTGCCGGGCTCGCCGATCCAGGTATAATGCACACCCCCTTCAACGTTCCGAAATCCGACCATGGGTATGAACCCCAGATCCGCACGAAAATCGGGGCCGACGTCATCGTAATCCAACCACCACCCCCAGTTTCGAGCCCTGTGATCGTACTCAAAGGCAAAAAAATGGTCCTTCAATTTCCCACTTCCCTGATCGAATTCAACAGCCGTTTCATCGGGGTACTGGGTATTCGATCCCAAAGCCTGAATCTGAACACGATCACAATTTGTGAGGCGAATGTCCCCGTCAATTCCCACCAGACGGTTGTAATAATCACTCCCCTCACGATCGGTCGCCATCAGACCGAGGGTGTACTTTCTCCCCATGTCCCGTTTGTACCGGAACACACCTGACGTGTTTTTCTGGTCCAGGGAGGTCGATGATGATGATTGGCTGCCGGGAAAGATAAAATTGGTCACATCATCCCGCACCAGGTAGGCACCGATGGTGTGCACGCCCTCCTTTCCGGTCAATTTCATGCCCCAATCCGGATCCCGCATCGTCCGGGTATATACAGCTCTCTTGAGGGTTGAGAAATAATCGGCACCCTCTGTGAAAAAAGGTCGCTTCTCCGGAAAGCTCAGGGCAAAGGGCTCGTTGATATCGAGCTGCATGGCATCGGCCTCGACTTGAGAGAAGTCCGGATTGATGGTACCATTGAGCGTCATGTTCGTTGTGACGCCCCACCGGCCCGAGAAACCTCCTTCGACGTCCTCATTCATCGTCTCAAAGTTACCATGGGGCAATTCGGATCGTTCATCCGTTCGTCCACCAATGAGTGTCGGTACCAATTCGATATTCCGACCCGGGGTCACACCTTCGAATCCCTCTATTTTATAAGCCTGACACAGGGAGCAATCGTTACTGCGGTCATCCGGATTATTATTAATCCAATAGTCGTGAGCACGGGGGTACAAACGAGCGGCAACAAATCCCCACGTCTGCGGTCCCTCAATTCTCTGAAAGCGAATAGAGTTGAATGGGACCGATATTTCAGCGACCCATCCCCAATCGGTGATCTTACCGGCCGAGTTCCAGATGGCGTCCCAGCCGGTGTCGTCGATCTCAAATGCTCGGATGTAATCCATCTGCACCCCAAAGGGATTCACGCAAAAGTTGTAGGCCCTTCGCTCATCATTAAACGTATCGAATATGGCCACAACCCGGTCATCATCCCAGGCCCTGTCACGATCATTGATACGGGCCCGAATGCAGGACGGTTCGGGATCAAAACAGCGGAAGGCAATATACAGGTTTTTTTCTCCATACGTCAGGAGGACCTCCGTGCGAACCGGTGGAAGTACGTTCTCTCCCGGAGAGACCTCATATTTCAGTTCCTGTACAAGAGCATTCGCCCAAGCTTGCTCGTCGAGCACGGCGTCAATCTTCATGCCAGACTCGGTCCTTGGAACTATAAAGGGATCTTCTGAAGTGCCCGCGTCAGAATATCCTAACTCACAAATCATGAAAATGAATAAAAATGCCATCGGAAGTATTATTTTTCTTGAAATGCAGATTCGTCCTCTGTCTCTCATGTGTTCTCCTTTCTTAGAATATTGATCATTCCTATTTGTCATCAAGCCTGTTTTTCAAAACTTCAATAATTCCGGCGTCCACCCAAAACAAGGTTCCGTGACCATTTTGGGGGTGCCTATATAATTTCAAAAGCTCTCCGTATGTCTTATTTTGAAACAGACTCGATTCAAGAGGTCTGCCACTTGAGAAAAAAATATATGCACCGTCCGGAGAGATTCTGGGGCCAAAATCATGCGAGGCCGAATTCACAGACTCTCCCATATTGATCGGTTCGCTCCACAGTCCGTCATCCCCTTTGAAACTCGCATAGAGATCATTCCCACCGTACCCCCCCGGGCGGGTCGATTGAAACAGTAAACAACTCTCATCCGGTGCAATACACGGGCTGCTTTCATGACCCGTATTGATACCATTATTCAAACGTACGGGAACCGAATATGTCTTATCTTTGAATCGAGAAACATACAAAGTATCATTTACCTCAAAGTACATCGAGCCGTGGGACGACACGGAGACATCCCAGACATCACGCCTGTCGTTGATTGCATGGCCGAGGTTCACCGGTTCAGTCCACGAGCGACCGCTTTTCTCCACGTACCAGATATCAAAATCTTCCCGTGATTCGGTTCTATCCCTTACAGGTCTTTTGGAACAAAAATAGAGCCTTTTCCCATCAGGAGAAAAAGAGGGGGATGTATCCTGATACTTTCCTGAGAATGGAGCAACCTCCGGTTCTGACCAGATACCATGATCCCTCTTGAGACGGATTATCGTATAGTACCATCTCTTATCCGAGGTGACGTAAAACATCTCATTGCCGTCGGGAGAAATTGTGAGTCTCAATTCATGAAATCCATGGGAAATGATACCAGGTCCAAACACTTCAGGTATCGGTCCCGGTGGCTTCTGTCCCAAATAATCGCCCTTGAGGAGGGGCCAATCTGTTGAACCGCAATGATTACTACCACCGAAGAAGAGGAACATCGAGATCACTACTAAGATGAAACGTGACCACACACAACGCTTGAATGACATGACAACTTTAAACATCTTCATCCAACGGAGTATTCTTCACCGACGGTTCATACCGCTCATAATAGCCGACCAGGTGACCGTTGGCATCCCGGATGGCCCGCATGAAGATGCGATGCTTCTCATTGTCGGTAATGAGCCGTTCCTCTTCCCCTCTGTGAAAAGCATCGAAGACCTCGTGGATTGTTTGCCTGGACTGTTCATTGTGACAATGAAAAATTGAACGACCGATCAAGGCGACCCCTTCCTCGTAGTGACGCTGAGCGGCCTTATTCATGTATCGAATTATGTGATCCGTGTCGACGAAGACCAGGGGATCCTTGAGACTGTCCAGAATGGCGGCCATGAGATGTACATGAATTGTCATACGGAGCCCTTTCTATAACTCTCCCATTTGCGGTAAGCAGATAACCTACACTTGCTTTAGATACAATATTCCGTTCGATTGTTTCAGGGGATAGTCAAAAGAATAGACTGTGGGTGACACAGCGTTCGGCTTTTCAAAGAAAAAACCTTATGGGACAGGACTTAAAACGGGATCTCGGCCGTCGGTTATGAGATTAAGACTCTTAAATTTCTGGTAAAAATTGGGAAATATTTCTCTTCACATGCAGGGTAGAATTTTCTAAGCTTTTGACCGAGGGAATCCAGCAAGTGTTCATCCGGTTCTCCCTTCAGAATCTTCCGTGTTTCCTCTTCCGTGACATCCTCCAACCTTCCAGCCATTCTCAGAAATTTCTCGTTCTCAGGGCATCCAACCTGACACTTCATGCAACCCATGAGGGCATTATGCATGCTCGGAAGAAGAAATCTCGGAAACGTGCCCTCAACCTCATTGTAAAGCGTAACACACTTGCCCACATCAATCACGAAATGCTCTTCCGTTATACAGTTTGTCGGACAGATCCCATAACAGATCCTACAGTTTTTGCACAGATCCAACATTTTCAGCTCATGCCAATGGTTCTCCTCAAACTTAAAATCGGTTAAAAAAGCGTACAATGTGAGAAAATTTCCCATTCCATCGACAAAGCAAAGGTTATTTCTGCCATACGTACCGAGGCCGCTTCTGACGGCCAGGAGTTTTAAATGAACCTTGTCCGCCTTTTCAATTCTGTATCCGGGTTCTTGAATAATGTCTTTCAGTATGAGGCCCTTCAAATCATCAATTGAAATACCGTCATCGTAATATTGAGGTGGGAGCATGATGTCGTACTTTTTTCCACCGAGGTGAAAATTGACGTACATCATTCTGGTAAAAGTCGCTAACACAATGATCGATTGTGCATCGGGGAAATTTTCAGGAATCTCAAACCTCATATCGTCGATATAACTTCGAAACGTCTTATTCCTACTGAGTTTGCCTTTACGTTTCAATATGTCGATATCTTCTTGAAGCTCTTTGAAATGACCGAGAGACAGAGTTCTGTGCTGATACACAATATCAGGGGGCGAACCGTATCCTTCTCTTGTGCCTGACAGTGCAAGGAGATCTTCGGGTTTCAGATGGAGCAATGAGCAGAAGAACACCAGATTCTTCATAAAATCTCTGCGGGATTGTGAAGCAGAATCTGTTAAATATTCCATCCCTCTGCCCCTTTTTGTATTCAGAAGTTTCATCCTTCTCTCTTGATTCTCTAACCTGGTTTTTTCATGAGCTGTCATTCCGGCTGGAATGCCGGAATCTCTTCGATTGATGCAACGGATTCTCTATTCAGGAGATTCCGGGATAAACCCGTCATGACAGAGTATACAATTGTGGGCGATACTACCGAACAAAGCTCAACACCAGTATTCATTACAATTCCATAAATATATTCTTGTTACGTTGCGTTTGCAGTGGTTTTATGAATTGTCCAGGCTAAAAAGTATTGCGGTCTGACACGTATCCAAACTCAATAGATCAATCACAGTTTCATCGATCTTCGCATGCTGCCGCTTCATCCATCGTACTGCCATCTCCATTCTCCAATACCTCGAGCAAACGGAAAGATAACGCATCCAGATGGAACGTACTGGGGTCTTTGGCACTGGCAAGGATAGAAATACTCATCATCTTTCGCGGCTTGATCATGAGATGCGCCTGAGGTTTCCCGTTTGAACCTCCGTGTAGAATGGTCAGATAATCGTCGTTCAAATTCTGGATCCCCCATCCTATCCCTGTGGGTCCATTGTGATATTGAATCATCTCATCGAAAAACAGCTCTTCTGGAACATAGACATGATGCATCACACCGATAGAGAATAAGGCCATGTCATGAATGTTTGAGTAAACCCTGGCACCGGGCGCCCGAAAATCCTCGCCTGCTCTGAATGATTTGGCCCCTGCAGGAGAACCGATGTAAGTTTTCACGGACTGGCTGTACGACATCCCCGTCACATCCTCGATCACATGCCCCAAAATACCGTAACCGGGTGTTGAGTAGTGATTCCTGGTTCCGGGTGCGAATTTCAGATTCAGTTTTCCGTTGACCCAGGTCGGCTCATCGTTATGGGGAACACCGCTGGTATGAGTCAGCAAATGGCGGATCGTCAGGACCGATTCCTGATAGAGATCGGGCATACCATTGCGATATCGAGGAGAATACGTCCAAATGGGATCATCGATGCTCTCGATGATCCTCTGCGAGACGAGATGCATGACGAGCATGGCCGTCACCGGCTTGGATACCGAGCCCCAGGCACAGGAATATAGGAGACTTCGCTCTCCATAGGTCTTGGTCAGGACAATTTCGCCGTCGACAACGACTCCGACGTTGACGTAATGATACCTGTTGAGCATCGCGTACACTTCATGGTCAATCCCCTCCAAGACGGACGTCTCCAGTACCTCGACGCCTGTCCGGGCGGATCTCGATCCAGCGCCATAGTCTGAAGGTATTAACCCACACGCATCTTCCACCTTGGGATCAGCTCCTTTTTCAATGAGAACCTGGACCGCTTCTTGCTGATCATAGCGCTCCGCCACATGGAGAGCCGTCCGACCCAATCCATCTCTGGCAAATAAGAGGTTCGGGTGAAGATCGATAAGGGAGGTCAGGCTCGATACGTCTCCCACTTGAGATGCCCAGTGCAAAGGATAAAGCCGACGTGCCACTCTCCAGTGACCCATCTCCTCGGCCGATTGGGCCGGTTTTCGCCCATCGGTGTCCTCGGCATAAACGTCGGCTCCATGATCGATTAACATCCGCACTGTCGATTCATGTCCCCGCTCTGCCGCCCAGTGAAGGGCCGTATAACCGCAGTGCGTCGTCGCTTCAAGCGCGGCACCGCTGTCAAGGAGACACCGGACCATATCCTCTCGACCCCGCTGGGCGGCGTAGTGCAGCGGTGTAAATCCGTACCGGTCAGCAGCATTGACATCGCCATTTTTCGAGAGGAGAAGTTCAACAATCTCCGGTCGGTTTTTGAGAACAGCGTTGTGTAAACGCGTCCTGCCATCGTCGTATCTGCTTTGAAGATAGTGAGGCCGGAGCGCGAGAATGGCTTTGGCTCTCATCATGTTTCCATCTCTCAACGCGTCGTCAAGTTGCGATTCTCCGCAATGTACAAAAAGGGACAGCATGAGAAAGCATAATACCATGTCACAGCTGTTATATCTTATCATCGTCTCTTCCGATCTTTGTCCCAAGATCCGCGCTGTGTAACTCCCATTCTTCACAATCATTTTTCTGCAGATAATAATACGTGTTCTTTCGAATGGTCTTGATGTCCGCTATCGGCACATACACCGTCCGCTCAAGATCTCCTGTAAGATCCAAGACTCTGACTTCCTGTTTGTCATCGATCTCCCTGAACGTATAGACATAAATTTTCGCATCTGTGACAGGAAAATTCTGAAAAGCGGGAAAATGGGCTCTTTCGTCCACCGCCACAAAGTCTCCCTGTCGTCTATAAAAAGGGCGCTCACTGATCCCCTTCATTCTTTTTCTGCGGTAGGCATCAGTGAGCTCAAGCTGTTCATAGTCCTTAAGAATATCATACAGTTTTTCACCCTCAGTATCATACACTTCAAAGGAGAATCCCTTTGAGGTATCCCCCACATAGACCCTGTCATCAAACACGCTGAATCCATAATAATCTGGAACCACATCGACGTGGATTTTCCTGTCCGGCCCACCGAACCCTCTGGCACTCCCGCTGCCCAAAAAACCCTCGGTTATCTTTTTCTCAAATTCCAGGTTTTCGTCGAAGATGAGTATGTGCTTGGCCGACTTCCCCGTTCCCACATGGATATAATAGAAGGAACCGATATACATCTCTCCCATGGGAGCAACAAAATCGACCTGGGGATAGGGACTCATGGACGATATGAACGTTCCGTCTTTCGAGAATAGTGAAACCCGCTCATGACTGTTTACAACGATGCGCTCGGACTGTACATCAACAAAAAGCTTCACATCCCCTCCCGGTCTGCTTCTGAAGGCATCCGGCTCCTCCCCCACTTTTCCGAACTTCTTGAGCAGGCGAAAATCATCCAAGGCATACACGTTAATTCTGTGGCCATCGACAATGTAGAGTTGATTCGCATCAACATGCATGGAGGAAGGATCGAGGATATCGGGAAGTGCCACCAACTTTTCTGCTCTCGATGCGGTCGTTCCCAGGACGATAGCTTGGAGCGCAACGACCACGGTGAGAAAACACATCAACCGTCTCAAAACGAACCCTCATTTCGATTGCTTTTCTTCAGATTCACGGAAATATGCTCCCAAGAATTGTATCTGTTGTCACTCATATGAAATGCTCCCTTTAAAATTTCATGACCGTTCTCCATTCGAACAGGAGCACTCATTTTCACTTCCCATGTTTGATTCACGATTTTCTTTTATTGTTTCAGGGGATTACAAGGGAAGGTCTCATCTTTCGGGATTGATATTGGAGAGTATTCCCACATTTGTATATTCATGCGGCCATCCACCCGCTTCCCAAACAGGAGTTCAGGAGCCACATTGAAGGGGAACCTCGGTTCCCCTTCACCGTCTCATTCCGGACAGAACCTGGCAATACGGAGAAGTGCTCTTACTCCGATGGTTCCCCTGCAACGAGGTTGTCAACAGCGCTCAAGAGCAACCGGTTGAAGTTCTCAGGGTCCTCCATGTGGATGAAATGGCCGACCGCCGCGACATACACCACCTCATAGGAGAGGGCATGTTTCCGATTTGCCTCGACGGTTGTGGGGTACTGGAGGGAGTTTATGCAGCGAATGGGAATTCGGACCTCTTTGAGTGTTTCTATATAATCATATTTAAATAAATCCTCCATCAACGGGATCCCAACATCAGGAGGTGCGGAAGCCATGTCAGTCGTAACTCGCTTGACAAGGGCTGAGTCGGCGTTCACAGGAAACATGGTTTTTATGAAACCTGTGGTCGCCTCCTTGAAATTTTGCCGGAACCGGCTCAGGAAGGCGTCAATCTGATCCTGCTCGAATTGTATTTCAAAATTGAGAAACGTATCAATGCCTATTATGCCGAGAACCTGTTCCGGCATCCGCCGTGCGGCTTCCAAAACCACAGGCCCTCCCATCGAATGCCCGATTAGTATAACGCTGTCGAGCCGGAGTTTCGTGGCAACCGCCTTCACATCTTCGCCCAAAGAAGCAATGGTCCATTTCTTGCGGTTGCGTCCGGACTCACCGTGACCGGCGAGATCGATGGTCACCACTTTAAAGTGTTCTGCAAAAGTATCCACCTGTGCGTCCCAGTAGTGCCGATCGCAGCACCAGCAGTGGACGAAAACGAGCGCCGGTTCACCGCTTCCATGAACCTCGTAGGCAATCGCCACTCCGTCAGACGAGGCCACAGTATTCACACCCGAGACAATCGCAGCATCATCGGACTTTTGCTGGCAGGAAAAGAAAATGAACGACGTACATAATACAATAATTAATAGAAAACTGTGTATGAACCTATTCATTTCGATTCTCCTCTCATATATTCATGTTATAAAATGAGGATATCCTCACAAAAATTTAACTTTAAATAATCCTCATCTGAAAAATGTTACATTCCAATTCCCTCAGCAAACCAGGATTGTCTGGCTCTATCCGGAGTCGTAACTGGAGCGTTCGATCAGCAGAGCAGGATCTCTATGGCTCATCGACTCCATACAATGCTCCATGTATTTGTCCGGCTTTCACTCGGTAGTAACCGCTCAAGGGTTTCGACTCAATCTTTTAATCACCATAAGTGTCAGATCGTCGGTCTTGGGGCCACCAGATCGAAAGGTCTCCAGGTCCGCCACGCAGAGGGAGATGAGGTTCTCAGGTGCCAGCGAGCGGTGCGTCCTCACACATTCGAAAAGTCTCTCTGTACCGTACTCCACCCCGGATGTATTCTGCGCCTCAGAAAGACCGTCCGTATAAAGAAGAAGAGTATCGCCCGGAGCCAATCGCAGTGTGTTCGCCGAAAATTGCTCATCGCAGAACATGCCGAGAGGGAGTCCTGTCGCATGTATCTCTTCTATCGATGTCCCTTGTATCAGAAGAGGTGGATTGTGTCCGGCATTGCAGATTTCAACTTCCCCCGAACTATCGGCCTTACCACACACTAAAGTCGCGAAGTGAGACGAGAGCGTGCTTTGACAGAACATGCTGCTTGCCCGCTGCATTACTTGATCGAGAGGTAGCTCAAGAGATACGAGCGTGCGGAACGTGGCATGCAGGTGCGCCATGAGCATCGATGCTGCCACGCCTTTGCCCGAAACATCTCCAACCGTGAAGTAGAGATCGTCTCCGTGGCTCAGAAGGTCGCAGTAATCCCCACTGACCGGTCCCGCTCCTTCATAATAGTACGCCGTCTCCCACCCTGCAACCTGAAAGCCATGCTTCGGCAGCAACTCATTCTGAATTTGAGACGCCATCTTCAGATCCAGCTCAAGCGCCCGTTGTTGATCCGGGCTCATATGATCGAGGCAGAAATGAACGAGAGGATCGGCGATGAGGCGCTCCGGCTCAATCGCCTCCTTACAGGCTTCGCACAAGCCGAATGTTCCCTCGTTGACACGGGCAACGGCAGCATCCACTTCGTCGAGAAGCCGCAAAAGCTGCGAATCCTTCGGATATGAAACGAGAGCATCTTCGAGCTTGGATCGCCGATCAAGCAATTGATCTCGAATCTGGGAATTCGAAATATCAGCCATCTCATTTCCCCTTATATTCCAACATTCACCCCCCCAACTCTCTCAGCCGCTCCTGCGCCGCCTGGCCCCATTGGGAGTCGACGCCGTAGCGCTCGACCATGCGGCGGTACAATCGTCTGGCCTCGTCAATTCTACCCAAGGCCTCGTACGCCTGACCGGCCTTGAACTCCGCTGTGAGGGCCCACAGCCCCCCGGCCTGACCCAGGTAGGCCACTTTCAGATACTCGAGCAGGGCTTGATCGTATTTGCCGGAATCATAATAGGACTCCCCGATCCAGTACCGGACCTCGGACTCTTCCTCAGCATCGACATCGGGCAGAACCTCTTCGAGCGCTGTAACAGCCTCGGTGTAATGTCCAAGCTCGGCGTGCAGATATCCGATCTTGATGCGAACACGACGAGCATCCTCATAATCGGGGAACCGCCGGATAAGCTCCTGTGCCCAATGGAGGGCCTGATCCTGTCGGTTGGCCGCCTCATGGGTTCGAATCAGATTGAAGAGAGCCGCGGGGACAAGATCTCCAGCGCCCTCATCATCGATCACCCTTTTGTATGCAAAAGCAGCATCCTCAAAATTCATCTGGAGGTGATAAATATTTCCCAATTTCAGATAAACGGAGGGCACAAGATCGCTATCAGGACTTTCCTGAACCAGGGTGCGAAAGGCTTCGACGGCCTTTTCGTAATCTCCGGCTTCCGCGAAGGCCGACCCGATGCCATACCGTGCATTATCCACAAACCGGCTCTCAGGATACTCATCGATCACATTTTGAAAAGCGAGAAGAGCATCCTGACCATTGTTGACCGACAAATAATAGATACCCTTTTCAAGGTCGAATTGAGCTGCATAGTCCTCCTGCTGCGGTTGTTCCTTGCGAAACGATTTCGCCCTCGTCTCCGCCGTCACCATATCCCCCAATCGATACGAGGCCAAAATAGCCTTCGC
>CP070758.1:1178875-1188032 GCA_020348925.1 Gemmatimonadota bacterium
CCGTCACACCGGATGGTCGACATCTCATATTAGTCCGCTCCTCTTGACTTTATCCGGATGAGGTGCATCGATTGCCCGTTGAAGCTGGGTAATCTGTCAAGCTCACATTCACAAACGAGTAGTTTCTGGCTCAGATTGTGATGCAGCCTCTTGAGGAATTCTGGTTTGAGGGTGCCGAGGGTACTCAGGTTCACGGGTTTCTTTTGAAGCCACCATTTTTCGATCCCGGGGAAAAATATCCGGTTATCTGTGTCATTCACGGTGGACCCCAGGGCATGTGGGGAGACCGATTTATGACGAGGTGGTTTACCTTTGAACTGGTATCGGCTCCCGGATACGTCTCGGTTTTCATCAATCCTCGAGGCAGCCAGGGGTATGGTCAGCAATTCGTCGATGAGGTCAGCACCGACTACGGCAACCGCTGCTATGTCGATGTGATGAAGGGCATGGATTTTGTGTGTCAGGAGTACGCCTTCGTTGATTCCTCCAAAAAAGCGGTCATGGGCGGGTCCTTCGGTGGGTATATGGTCAATTGGATCGCAGGTCACACCGACCGTTTCAATTGCGCCGTCAGTCATGCGGGATTGTACAATCTCGTGAGCTTTTACGGAGCGACGGAGGAACTGTGGTTTCCGGAATGGGACATGGGGAGAACCCCGTGGGAGACTCCCGAAGGATACTCCAGGTGGTCGCCTCATCGATTTGCTCAGAATTTTAAAACGCCCCTCCTCATCACACACGGTCAGCAGGATTTCCGTGTCCCGGTGGAGGAATCGATGCAGCTCTTCACCGCCTGCCAGCGCCAGGGCGTGCCATCACGGTTCATCTATTTCCCGGACGAGGGCCACGTCATTGAGCATCCTCAAAACGTCGCCCTGTGGTGGGACGAGATCCACGCGTGGTTCGCCACCTATTTGCGATAGATGCATCCGATCTGAGGCGGATTCGGTGATCGACAGCAGTATTTCTTGAATAAAAATCATCTTCACTGAAAAACCTATTGACTTTTCCTGTTCTGGAATGTATAATCTGTAACGATGTTTTTTCTGAGTATGTTCGGAATGAAAAAGGGAAGGAAGGTGTTGTTGTGCGCGTTCTCTTGCAAAGAGTGCGGAAGGCGAGTGTTTCCGTTGAAGGGACAATCCACGGATCAATCGTCAGGGGCTGCGTTTTACTCGTGGGGGTGGGGCCGGAGGATACTGAGCGGGATGCGGCGTACCTGGCGGATAAATGCGCCAATCTCCGAATCTTTGAGGACCGTGAAGGGAAGATGAACCTGTCCGCTCTGGATGTCGGTGGTGAGGCCCTCGTTATTTCGCAATTCACCCTGTACGGTGATTGCCGCAACGGCCGGAGACCCAGTTTTACCGATGCCGCACCTCCTGAGAAAGCGGAGACGCTCTACGAAACGTTCATGGATCTTGTGCGCCGTAAAGGGATCCGGGTCGAGGGGGGGCGATTTGGGGCAAAAATGCTGGTCGAAATTTGGAATGACGGCCCGGTAACCTTACTGCTTGAAAGCGGATACCATGAGTGAACTCATCTTGGCTTCGGCTTCGCCCCGCAGGGCGAAACTTCTGCGTCAGATTGGGATCGATTTTGAGCAGATGACGAGTCGCGTCGAAAAGGAACGAACCGATGCAACTGATCCGAGGAACCTTGTATTAATGCTCTCAAAGAGAAAGGCGGAGGATGTGGCCCGGAAATTTTCGACAGGATGGGTCTTAGGCGCCGATACCGTCGTTGTGCTTGAGGAACGTATTTTGGGAAAGCCGGGGAGCAGAAACTCCGCCGTCGAGATGTTGCGAAGCTTGAGCGGACGAGAGCACAGTGTGTTCACCGGATTGACCCTCATCGATTCAGGGAACGGTCGTGCGGTGAGTCAATTCGAGGAGACCAGAGTCTGGATGCGGCCTCTTTCGGAAAAAGATATTGAGGAGTATGTCGCGACGGGTGAACCCTTGGGGAAAGCAGGGAGCTATGCCATTCAAGGTCTCGGAGCACTCCTGGTCGAGCGAATAGCAGGGTGTTATTACAACGTCGTTGGATTACCGCTTGTTCGTCTTTTCAGGATGATGGGGGAGATAGGTTATCCGTTTCGATGGAGCGTGTGCCCCGGAGCAGCGGAGGTCGAATGAAGTTTCGGCTGAATCGAAAGCGATGGATCGATGAAAACGTTCAGTGAGGAGTTGCGGGAAGCCAGGGAAGCGAAAGGACTGACCCTGGAAGAACTGTCCGAAAAGACAAAGATTCGTCTGAACATACTTAAGGGCATTGAGACGGGAGATTTCGAGCTCCTGCCCCAGACCTATATCAAAGGCTTTATACGATCCTATGCCCAGATCGTCGGCTTGGATCCTGCTCTCGTAGTGCGAGACTACGAGCATCATCTCAAAACAACGGCGGCGGTTTTTTCCGAGCCCAAAAGTATCGAGGTCAAGGGCTCCAGAAAGATTCCGTGGACCATCATAGGGAGCGTTCTCGGTTTGTTCGTGGTTCTCGTTGTTTTTCTTCTGATCGGCGGAGAGAGAGAGAAGAAGTCGCCGCAGCGTCTCGTTCGGCATACCGAGGAGACGATGAGCGCACAGAGCTCGGATACCGTTTCCTCGACTGATGCCGAGACGTTCGCATCGGATAGCGGCGGTATCGAGGCCATTGAAGAGACGCTTCCCCTGGAAGGTACCGGTGCAGAGGGGACAGCCAGGGACGACGGGCAACCTGAAACTCCTGGTGCTGTTGACCAGGATGGATTGACATTGAAGGCTCTTGCAGTGAGCGACACATGGGTCCAGGTGAAAGCAGATGGTGATGGTATTTATGAAGGTATTATGAAGATCGGTGCTTCAGCCACATGGAGAGCGGACAGTCTTTTTGAACTTAAAATTGGAAAAGCAAACGGTATCCGGCTCGAGCTGAATGGCGACCCTCTCGGAGAACTGGGCAGTGCTGAAAAAGTCGTGAGCAGCTTGACTCTCAACAAGAGCGGTATTGTGGAAAAGATATTACGGTGATCAAGGGTCTATCCATCGAAGGCCTTTCCTCTTTTTTTAGTACCAAATGAAATGATGTGGCATGCGTTTTTCCGACTCTCCTGTCTTCGTCATCGGAACGCAAAATCCCCTCGTAACGATACTCTGTCGAATCTTTCGATCTGAATGGATGGTATGAAATCTCTGGTGTGTATTGATGTCGCCCTTCCACGACCGGTGGAAGGGGTTTACACGTATTGTGTCCCCCGAAAGTGGGAAAAACGGGTCGGGCTGGGGTGTCGGGTTCTGGTTCCTGTGCGCAAGAAGTATACGACCGGATTTGTCGTGAAGGCGTGGCGGGGTAAGAACGGAAACTCGTTGAGGGAAATCGTTGATATTATTGATGAGACGCCTCTTTTTGATACCGTTCAATTGCGTCTCACGAAATGGATCGCTGAGTACTACCTGTGTTCGTGGGGTGAGGTGCTCAAGGCAGCTGGGCCTGCAGGGCTGCACCTCGAGAGCAAAGTGACAATAAGGCCCAAGGAACCGTATTCGCGCAAACTTTTGGAATGTGCCGATCGCATTGTACCAAAAGGATCGCGGATTTTAGAAGCCGTTTATAAGAAAGGGGAGATTCGTCTTCGGGGGTTGCAGCGACGTGTCGGTGAAGAAGGTCTGAATGTCGCCGTTAAAGAGCTGGAGAAGAAAGGGTACATCGAACTGCACACGGCCCTAGATCGTCTCCGCGTCACGACACAGTACGAGGAATGGGTTGCAGTGCGCCGGCCTTTTCCCCTTTCTGAAGATCAAATGCGTCGCCTGGAAAAGAGAGCACCGCGGCAGAGTGCGTGTCTGCATCTGCTGTTTGACGCTGATGGTGGTACGATGTCCGTGTCGGAACTGCGAAGAAGATGGGGGATCGGTCGAGCTGTTTTGCGGAGAATGGAAACGGCGAACCTCATCGTATTCGGAGAAAAAGAGGTCGTGCGTGATCCTTCTCGTGAGTTCCCTGCTGAAACGTTGCGTCACTTCGTTCTCACGGAGGAGCAAAAAAAAGTCCTTCTTCAGATTGAACGTTCCATACGGGATCCCTCATTTCAGGTGTTTCTCCTTCATGGAGTGACGGGGAGCGGCAAGACTGAGGTTTATATTCGTGCCATCAAGGAGGTTATAAAGCGGGGCAGGCAGGCCATAGTTCTCGTACCGGAAATATCTCTTACGCCGCAAACGGTCGCCCGCTTCAAAACACATTTCGAAAATCGAGTTGCTGTGCTTCACAGCAGGCTGTCACCTGGTGAGCGGTACGACATGTGGCGCCACATTCATCAAGGGGATTTCGATATTGTCGTCGGCGCCAGGTCAGCTGTGTTCGCCCCTGTGAGGCGACTTGGCCTCATCATCGTCGATGAGGAGCACGAGACCACGTATAAGCAGACGGAATCGGCACCGAGATATCATGCTCGTGATGTGGCTATTATGAGGGCACGGTTTTCAAGGGCCGTGACGCTTTTAGGGACCGCCACTCCGAGTATCGAGTCGTTCTTCAATGCTTCGACCGGAAAGTATGGCAAAGGCACCCTCTCTTTCAGGATCGATCACCGACCTCTGCCTTCGGTCACCCTCGTCAATATGTGTCAAGAGCGAGAAACAGGGAATCCGGGCATTTTTTCCCGTGCTCTCAGCAAGAAGATTGAGGAACGCATGACCAGAAATGAACAGATACTCCTTCTCCAAAATCGACGAGGCTTTTCGAATTACGTCCAATGTGAACAGTGCGGATATGTCGCAACCTGCCGAAATTGCAGTGTTTCTCTGACGTACCATTCAGTTCAGCAGAAGCTCCGCTGCCACTATTGCGGAGTTTTTTGCGATGCGCCATCAGTCTGTCCAGAGTGTCATGGCCATCGATTGCGTTATAGGGGTGCGGGAACCCAGAGGATTGAGCAGGAGATACGAACGCTGTTTCCGGCCATTCGCGTTCTCCGAATGGACCTCGATACGACCCGCAAGAAAGGCGCACACTCTCGTATCCTCAAGGCCTTTGAGCGGGGAGAGGCCGATGTGCTTTTAGGGACTCAAATGATTGCCAAAGGACTTGATCTTCAAAGAGTGACGCTTGTTGGGGTCATTGATGCCGACGTGGGGCTCCACCTGCCGGATTTTCGGGCCAGCGAGAGAACGTTTGATCTCTTAACGCAGGTGGCGGGAAGGGCCGGGCGAAGCGAACTGGGTGGGGAGGTTCTTATTCAGACCTTTTCCCCGGACAATCCGGCTGTAGATCTCGCCCGATCGCACAATTTCGAGGCCTTTTATGACAATGAGCTCGTTCAGAGGCGCGAACTGCGGTACCCGCCTTTCAGCCGCCTCGTCTCTCTTCGCGTCCAGGGGAGAACGCAAAGGGATGTCATCCAGACCGCTGAGATGTTGGCCGAGAGAATTGCTTCGTATATGAAGCAGAAGCCGGAAGTATTCATTCAAATGCTCGGACCCGCGCCGGCACCGGTGACGAGAATCAAAGGGAACTATCGATGGCAGATTCTTGTCAAAGGGGAGAATCAAAGGATCTTGAGGGAGTGTGTCACGATGGGAATCAAGGCTGCGACCGTGGGCCGTAACTTGGAAGGATTGAGAATTATTGTCGACGTGGATCCCGTCGATATGCTCTGACGCCTTTGGAGCAAATGAATCACGTCCCATGCAAAAAAAACTTGACAGAACTCTAAAGTTTTCATAAATTAGGGCTGTCGATTTCACGTTGTGGAGATGGGCGGTATCTATTTCCTTTCTGATTGATCCTCAGTTAGGTTGATTTATTAAGGACGGTTTCTAAAACCCCTGTTTCATCTTTTCCTATTGAAAGATCTCCATGGATTCCTGATGTTCCATAAAGCGCGGTAAGAGGATCGAGAGTATTCCTCCTGAGGGTCTGCTGGATGATTATCTATTTATGAATGGAAGAAGTGTGTCACTATTTTAACAATTAAGAAGGAGAGAGAGCTGTTATGGATCTCATCGATCTCAAAAAGAAGACAATTCCTGAATTACAGAAGATGGCTCAGAAGCTGGGACTTCAAGGTTGCGCTGGATTGCGGAAGCAGGAGTTGATTTTCAAGATACTCGGAGCACAGACTGAAAAAAACGGTCTGATCTTTGGCGAAGGCGTGTTGGAAATTTTGGAGGAGGGATATGGGTTTTTACGATCCCCCGACTACAATTATTTACCGGGTCCGGATGACATTTACGTGTCGCCCTCGCAGATCAAGCGCTTCAGTCTCAAAACGGGCGATTCGATTTCCGGACAGGTGAGACCTCCCAAGGAGAGCGAAAAGTATTTTGCGCTGCTGAAAGTGGAGGCTGTTAATTTCGAGAATCCTGAGGTTGCCAAGGGGAAGGCTGTGTTCGATGATTTGGTCCCCCTCTATCCTGAGGAGAAGATTAAACTGGAAACATCCCGTGAGGATCCTTCGATGCGCATTATGGATCTTCTGACACCCATTGGGATGGGGCAGAGGGGACTCATCGTATCGCCGCCCAAAGCAGGCAAAACGATGTTACTCCAGAAGATTGCCAACAGTGTCACCGATAACCATCCGGAGACGACCCTCATCGTGTTGCTCATCGATGACCGGCCGGAGGAGGTTACGGACATGGAGCGCTCCGTGAAAGGGGAAGTGATCAGTTCCACCTTCGACGAACCACCGGAGCGCCATGTCCAGGTAGCCAATATGGTTCTCGAAAAGTCGAAGCGGTTGGTGGAATATAAGAAAGACGTGGTCATTCTGTTGGACAGTATTACACGTTTGGCTCGAGCCCACAATGCTGTCATCCCCCATAGCGGGAAAATTCTTTCCGGAGGTGTTGACTCACAGGCGCTGCAGAAACCGAAGCGTTTTTTCGGTGCGGCTCGCAATATTGAGGAAGGGGGGAGTTTGACCATCATTGCGACAGCACTTGTCGAAACGGGGAGCCGAATGGACGAGGTTATCTTTGAGGAGTTCAAAGGGACGGGCAATATGGAGCTTGTTCTCGATCGAAGGTTGTCGGATCGCAGAATATTCCCTGCCATAGATGTGAATCGCTCAGGCACCCGGAAGGAAGAACTGCTCATCCCACAGAAGGAATTGAGTCGTATTTGGATACTCCGAAAACTCCTGAGTGAAATGAATCCCGTGGAGGCCATGGAGTTCTTACTCGAAAAAATCAGTGAAACCAAGAGTAACAAGAAATTTTTTCAATCAATGGTTGAAATGTAATCAGGGATTTGTTGTACCCTTTTGATTGGATTGTCCCACTTTTCAACTTGCCTTTCGAGGAGACTATCATATATATTATTGCCCGATAACATATCGGGTGAGACGTCCGATGTGTTGTACTCTATGAAAAGGAGGATGTACGCTTGAAAAAGGAAATTCATCCTGAGTACGAAATGACGACAATTACGTGTGCTTGTGGAAATGTCATCGAAACCCGTTCTACGGCCAAAGACATTCGAGTGGAGATCTGTTCGAACTGTCATCCCTTTTTTACGGGGAAACAGAAACTGATTGATACGGCAGGACGCGTGGAGCGGTTTCGCAGAAAATACAACATAACCACACCTGGGGACGAAGAGGAGGAACATTCCTCGATCCCGGAGCAGAGAGAGCAAGAGGCTTAGGTTCTCAACAGAGAGTGACGGTTTTGAGCTTCGTGTCTGTTTGAACAGCGAAATGTCACTCTTTTTTTATGCCAGGTTCAATAATGGAGAAGAAACACGATATCGGTGGTCAGGCTGTTATAGAGGGCGTGATGATGCGAGCGCCCCAAAGGATCGCCGTTGCCGTAAGAAAACCGAATGGAGAGATCGCGCTCAAGGAAGAGCCTTTCGTTTCTCTTTCGAAGAGGATGAAACTTTTTGGGTTGCCTCTGATCCGGGGAGTTGTATCTCTCATTGAAACGATGGTGATAGGAGTGAAGGCTTTAACGTACTCGGCGGATATGGCTGTTCAGGAGGAGGGGGAGCATAAGGACGGGAAATCCTCCAAGACGTTTTCTACCGCCTGGTTGGTAGGAACGGTGACCATAGCCCTTGGGTTTGGATTTCTGCTCTTTTTTTATCTCCCGCTTTTCGTCACCGGTCTGTTTGGATTTGAGAGCGGCGTTCTCTTCAATGTCGTTGATGGACTCATTCGGCTCGGTGTCCTGCTGCTCTATATCTGGATCATCAGCATGTGGAAGGAGATTCGGAGAATCTTTGAATACCATGGGGCCGAGCACAAGACGATTTTTGCCTATGAAGCCGGACAACCACTCACTGTGGCGAGCGTTCGAGCCTATACGACCCATCACCCGCGTTGCGGAACAAGCTTTCTTTTAATCGTCGTCGTGGTCAGCATTCTTGTCTTTCTGTTCTTGGGGAGGCCGGACAATGTGGGCGAACGATTTCTTCGATTTCTTTTTATACCCGTCATCGGCGGCGTTTCTTACGAGCTCATTAAATTATCGGGGAGAAAACGTCACAGCAAGATAGGCCGGTTCTTTTTAGCGCCGGGGTTGTGGTTACAAAGAATAACGACAAAGGAACCGAGTGACGATCAGCTCGAAGTAGCACTCGCCGCTTTAAAGAGTGCCCTGGGAAACGCCTGAGCGAGGGAGCGATGCTTGAAAAGTTGGCTGCCATAGAGTCTCGATACACACAGATTGATGAACTCCTGAGCGATCCAAAAGTACTTGCCGATCAGGAGAGGGTGAAGAAATTGGCCAGAGAGCGCACCGATTTATCCAAGACGGTCGCTGCGTACCATGAGTATAAACGGGTGACGCAGTCTATTCAAGAGGCCGAGGAGATTCTGGACCATTCTTCAGATGGTGAACTTGCTGAGATAGCACAGCAGGAACTGGATGAATTAAAACCCCTGCAAGACATGCTTGAGGAGAGGTTGAAAGAGCTGTTGCTTCCGAGGGATCAACATGATACACGGAACACCATTATTGAGATCCGTGCCGGTACAGGCGGAGAAGAAGCAGCCGTATTCGCAGCCGATCTGTATCGTATGTATAGCCGGTATGCTGAACGGAAGGAGTGGCGCATCGAGGAAATGAGCGCTCATCCGACGGGAATTGGTGGTTTCAAAGAAATTATATTCTTAGTAAAGGGCAAAGATGTTTACAGCTGGTTGAAGTTCGAAAGCGGTGTCCATCGGGTC
>CP070758.1:1188132-1191827 GCA_020348925.1 Gemmatimonadota bacterium
CCAGCCACCGAATACCCGATGCTCGTGACAGGGTTGAACGGGTTCGGATAGTTCTGGGCCAGACTGTACTCGAGCGGCATACCCACCTCGCCCTTGACCAGGGCCATGAACCGGCCGTAGTCCTCGGCCGACAGATACGACCGCAGTGACTTCAGTACCTCCATGGCCTCAGGCGTCAGCTCAGCCTTGCAGGCCCCGGGCGCACAACTGCCGGTGCCCAGAATGACGTTGACGATGCCCAGGGCATCGAGCACATCGATACCACCATCACCGTTGCAGTCGCCGCGGCACTCGGCATCACCTGTCAGAGGAGTGATACCCAGAATGTGGTTGACCACAGCCAGCACGTCGAGCACGTCGGTGCCACCGTCGCCGTTGGCGTCCCCTCTCGTCCCCTCGCATGTACCGCCGCACAAGCCCGGCCAGGAAATGGTGGCCCGAATGATGGCGTCGCAGTCCTGACCTCCTGATTCGATCCTCTTCCATTCCCCTCTCTCATACTCGAAGGAATTTGAGGGCGGATCAGGATCCCAGGCATAGGAGAGTCGCACTGGGTAATCCGTATCCTGGGTAATAACCTCGGCCCAGGTCCAGAAGACACCGCTCATGCACCTCAACTCCTCGTACCCGGAGACGTCCAGACCGTACCAATCGTTTCCGTTCCAGGCATTCTCGATTTCGGGGAGCGCATCCTCAGGCACGTGCATCTCGATGGGATCAATGAGATCCGGTCCCGGCGTGGTATCTGTTCCGGCAGCCATGACGTGAAGCCGAACCGTTCCTGTTCCACTCGGGAACTGGAACGCCGCTTCCACAAGATTGAAGGTCGGAATGTCGTCCGTGGGAACGAATCGCATGGCCGGTCCCTCACCGATGCCCCAGTTCCCGATCCAGCTCGTCTCGTAATGGTGATCCATCAGAATACCCTGGTTCGGCGGGGAGACGTACACCCAGGCCGATTGCAAACTGTCGTTGGGCGGCCAATCGTCCGGCAGAAACTGATAGGCCAGAACGCGATAGACGCCCTCCTCGGCCGGCGTCCAGTCGAAACTGAAGATCTGCTGCTGACCGGCAGGCAGAATACCCTGAAAGGCTGTCGTCGGGGCAATAATCACCGTGTGGATCGAATCGCCGCCCAAGACGGTCCAGGTCGTATCCTCCACCTGATAGAAGAAGAAGGCGTTGATGTCCTCCAGGCCGAAGTTCCACAACAGGAGATCGATGGTGGTCGTATAGCCTGCCGTGTTGGGGAAGGGGATATCGATTCTTCGCACACCGGCGTCGTGAGCCGGTGCTCCCCTGGCCTGGATGAGAAAATCATCGATGAACAGACCGGTTCCATTACCACCGTCGTCATTGTTATCAGCCGTGGGCAAGATCCGTATCTTGATCGAATACTCGGCAGCATACCGTGCCAGATCCAGAGTACCGTTATAAAGGGTATCCTCGTTCAACTGCGCCCAAAAAGGATTGGTCGGAAAGCCTTCCGCGGTCGTGTCCGAAGCAAAGTCGGGATACCGCATGTAATCGTGAGTCATATGGGTCCAAAGAATGCCGTCGGTGGTGATCTCAACACCGTAGTTATCGTCCAGGGTGTTGTCACCGTCACCGTCCTGATCCGGCATATCGCAGAAGACGTAGAATGTAATCCAGCCGAACATACCATCCAGTTTCAACCACGGTGTCTCCAGCCAATTCACCTCAAGATCCCGAATATCGTCGGCGTTGATGTGGAAACTGTGCGTGGGACTGTACGCATTCGTCTCCGTCCGTTCCCAGTTGTAACCCCTGTTGATGTGCGAAGCAATCAAATTGACCGCACCATCAGCGTCGTCGAAAAACAGGTTCCCCGCCGCAGGATCATCCACGGAAAAGTTATCGATCAAAACGCCGTAGTACTCCGGGTGATCCGCGGGGCTTCCGCAATCGTTACCGCCCATAAGGTTAAAGGTCGATGTGCACCAATCACTCAGAAAAGCCACTCTGAGAACAACCTCCTGACCCACATAGTCGCTCAGATCAAACTCGATATCAACCCAGCCGTGACTCGAATCACTGAACACAGAGACGCCGCCAGGAACGTAAATACCGTGAAATTCGTAGGCTGCGGCCGTATCCCAGGGTGAGTTGTAGCCACCCACAGGTATAAGGAATTCATCGAAACTCGCACCGCCATTGGTCGAAATCCACACAGTCCAGCCGTCCCAATCGACTGGGGGATCAGCCGACTCTGGATCAGAGGGCTCCACCGACCAGTTCGCCACCATGGTCAGAGTCGGACTCGTTGCCTCTCTCAGATCGATAACTGGCGTCTCCAATACTTGAAACCACCAATCACCGTATCCATACAGGAGATCATCCTGATCGAAACCCAAGGCCACGTCACCACACCACCAGGCTTGACCGTCGTACATGCCACCCTCTGCAGGCGGAACATCACCAGTCCTGTGCCACTTGGCACCCATATCTGTTCCGTCGATCTGTTGAAAACCCTGGTCACTGTCCTCAAAATCGAAAGAGTACAGGGTTTCGACCTGGGCCGGTTCAAGAATTTTTGAGACGGGTGCTAAAGGTTTCTGATCCGATGGGGCGACTGCGGGAGGATCGACCTTCTTCTTATCTTTCGCAAATCCCACCTGAGTAAACACCACCAGAAGAACCACAGAGAGTACCACAACACCAAATTTTTTATTCACTGTTTCAACACTCCTTTCGAAAAACACCTCTCCACAAATCGGATTGATATTCCTGCCCAACATACGGTTGAATGAACAATGGATCGCCATAAGCTACGGGTCTCTTCATTATGAAAATCGAACACACCACCTCCCTTTTGCTCCATGGGAAAAATGTTAATGTAAAAACGGGCACCACTTTCAAGTCCTCGCCATTAAGAACGGTCTCTGTCTCACCTCCTTTCGCATAACCGGCTCTTGAACAATATTTTGTTCACCCCCTGAGAGAAAACGTTCAGGATCAGGCTTTGAGAAACAGCGGTTTCCAAACCAAAGCCATTTTGACCGCAGATGAATTTGCAAATTTTATACCACAGACACGTTCTCCCACAAGAAACTTATATCATATTGAATAACATCTAATTACAGAATCAGGGCGGATTCTGTCCAGAGGGAAAAAGATTGCATCGACTGCAACAGTTTGCACGAAGCGCGCCGGAACACTCAAAAAAAACCGCTGGGCTTCACCCGAAACCCAGCGGTTTGAAAATAACGTGATGTCGAAGCGGACCTTACTTCATCAGCACCATCCGCCGCGTGGCGCTGTACTCACCGGCATCCAGCCGATAGAAGTAGACGCCACTGGCCACATCACTCGCATCCCACGTCACGCTGTAATGGCCCGGCTCAACGACTTTATCCACCAGAGTCGCGAGCTCCTGACCCAGCACATTGTACACCTTCAGCGTCGTGTGCACATCCCCGGCCACCGAATACCCGATGCTTGTGACAGGGTTGAACGGGTTCGGATAGTTCTGGGCCAGACTGTACTCGAGCGGTATGCCAACCTCGCCCTTGACCAGGGCCATGAACCGGCCGTAGTCCTCGGCCGACAGATACGACCGCAGTGACTTCAGCACCTCCATGGCCTCAGGCGTCAGCTCTGCCTTGCAGGCCCCGGGCGCACAACTGCCGGTGCCCAGGATGACGTTGACGATGCCCAGGGCATCGAGCACGTCG
>CP070758.1:1191927-1200161 GCA_020348925.1 Gemmatimonadota bacterium
CTATAGGAATCTATCGTCATGAGGACATCGGACGCTTTCAGTGAGAGCACAATGTCTTCGAATCCAAGATCCTCAAAGTGTGTCACATGACGAAGAGCGCTCTCGACCAGAGCCTCGGCAGTAAGACCATCAAACTTTTCCAGCAGATCTTTTTCAAGAGAACCTGCATTGACACCGATTCTAATTGGAACATTCCGCTCTTTGGCCGCCAATGCAATCCGTTCAACTCTTTCTTTGCTTCCTATATTTCCAGGATTGATGCGAAGTTTATCCGCACCAGCTTCCAACGATTCCAAAGCGAGTCGATAATCAAAGTGAACGTCTGCTACAAGGGGAACAGTGATTTGTTTTTTGATCTCCTTGAAGGACTCGACCGCCTCATTGTCAGGAACGGCCACGCGCACGATATCGCAACCGACACTCTCCATTTCTCTGATCTGTTGGACGGTAGCCGCAACATCCCTGGTGTCGGTCTTGGTCATCGACTGGACCGTAATAGGCCCATTTCCGCCAACGGCTACAACTCCGACCATGACCTTTTTCGTCCGCTTGCGCTGGATCGATGCCGACTTCATGCCTCCCGCATCCTTTCAATATTGGCTCCAAGACTGGACAGCTTCTCCTCAATACGCTCGTATCCGCGGTCGATGTGGTACACTCTCGAAATCGTAGTCTCCCCTTCTGCCACAAGCCCGGCCAGGACCAGGGCAGCACTGGCCCGAATATCCGTGGCCATAACCGGCGCTCCGCTCAGTTTTTCGACACCAGTGATCACCGCGACGTTCTCGTCCACTGTTATATCTGCCCCCAGCCTCTGCAACTCCGGGGCATGGTTAAACCGGTCGGTGAAGATGGTCTCCGTAATGACACTGGTTCCCTCGGCTATGCTCAGGAGGGACATCATCTGTGCTTGAAGATCGGTCGGAAAACCCGGATAGGGAGCCGTGGTGACGTGAACGGGTTGCAAGCCTCTCGAAGTTTTCACCCTCATGGAATTCTCACCCTCCTCGATCTGTACTCCCGATTCACGCAACTTTTCCGTGAACGCATTCACGTGCTCGGGAATACAGTTTTCCAAAATAACTTCACCGCCCGTGATAGCGGCGGCGCCCATGAAGGTTCCGGCCTCTATCCGGTCCGGAATAATCTCCTCTTCCTGGGGGGACAGATTGTCGACACCTTCGATCTCAATAGTATCGGTCCCTTCCCCCTCGATGCGGGCTCCCATCTTTCTTAGGAAAAAAGCCAAGGCGACAATATCCGGTTCCCGGGCCGCATTCTCGATCCGCGTCGTGCCCCGCGCTAGGGTGGCCGCCATCATGATGTTACCCGTAGCCCCGACACTGGAGATATCGAAATAGATGTGGGCTCCCTTGAGACGCTTTGCCCTGGCCACGATGTACCCGTGCTCCACATCGACCTCGGCACCCAGCTTCTGCATACCCTTGATGTGCAGATCGACCGGCCGAGGTCCCCAGGCGCAGCCGCCTGGAAGAGAGACTCTGGCCTGGCCGAACCGCGCCAAGAGCGGTCCCAATACATAAACGGATGCCCTCATCGTCTTCACCAGTTCGTAGGGAGCTTCCCATTTATTAACCTTTGAAGTGTCAACTGTTAGAACGTTCTTCTCAAACGTCACCTGAGCTCCCAGCAGTCTCAGCATCTTCGACATGGTGGCCACATCTCTCAAGTTTGGCACGTTGCGGAGAACGGACTTGCCCGAAGTGAGCAGCGTTGCCACCATGATGGGCAGGGCCGCATTCTTCGCCCCGCTGATCGTCACCGTCCCCTGTAATTTGTTCCCGCCGATAATACGAAAGGCATCCATAGTTCCCTTCCATTCAAATTGAAGTTCATTTTACGAATTTGCTTCCTCTTTTTCAAAAAAATTCATTTTGAGATCAGGATGATGATTTCTCTTTACACTTCAAGAAACGACGTGCCAACTCAACGGCAGCAGCAATGCGATGGGCCTTCACATGAGACAGCCCCTTTATGCTCAAGAGATCTTCAAACGGATGATCGACGAATCCTTCAAGAGATCCATATTTATCGAGCACTTCTTGGGCGATCTCTTCAGCGGATTTTCCTGGAATGCCCGAGGAGATGAGAACAGCCAGAAGCTCCTGGTCCGTGAGGCTGGCCGCCCCCTCCTCCCTCAGTTTCCCGCCCGGATGTTTCCATTTCGATGTCAAGTAATTATCCCCGCCATTTTGAATTTTATGACTTTCTTGGTGTCGGATAATCGTATACCAATAATACCATTTTTACTTCATATTGTCAATATTTTTTTGGAAAGCATCAGAATTATGACGTGGGCTGTACTCAAATATTGAATTCATATGGACAGCGCACAGAGATTACCTCTACCCCTATACTTTTTCAATCAATGCATTTTCCCCTTTCATCGCAAGAGCACCATGCTTTTCGTCTTACCAAAGTGCCCAGCAATTAACCGAAAGTAGTATACCCCGCTGGAGACCTCACGTCCACCTTCATCCCGACCATCCCAGACCGCGGCGTAATAACCCGGCTCCTGGATCTCATTGATCAATGTTCGAACGTCCTGACCCAGAATGTTGTAAATTTTTAGAGTGACGTGAGGAGGGACCTGATCGCTGACCACTGAATACTGAATACTGGTCGTGGGGTTAAAGGGATTGGGATAATTCTGAGAGAGGTAGAATTCTGTGGGCACAGACCATGCAACGGCCACAGGGCCGAAACGTACTCGTGTTCCCGCTCCAGCGACCACTTCAAGGAGATAGTAATACGCGGTTCCAACGATAATATCTCTATCGATACAAAGATAGTGCCCATCCTCCTCCTCGATTGCTGCATCTATCTCAAAAAAAGATTTTTCGGATCTGTTCGCCCTTCGAATAGAATAACTGGCAATGTCCGAGTCGGCTGATATGGACCACTGAAGAACGACACCGTCCCTCCCCCCTGAAGCAGAAAAGAATTCAAGCACGACTGCCGTTTGACCGGTATCAAAACCATAGGAATTTGTCAGAAAAAGATCGTGATGCGTCGTCGCCCACTCCACCCTCTCCGGATCAAAAGAATGACCGGGACTATAGGACATGACATACGGCCCCTGTGCTGTTACGATATCAAGCAGGCCGTCATCGTTGATGTCACACACTGTGGCATCGTAGTTCGAACCGAAGGTCGCAATGGGCCAACCGAAAAGGGTCGAACCGTCCGCCTGCCACGCATGGATAGAGAAGGCGCCATTCAGAGCGTTGCGAACCTCAGACAGAATCTCGACGCCCTCTCTCCCATCGACATCGGCGACCCGAGGAAAAGCGTACGATCCCGCGTTGGACACCTGAAGAGGATGCACGTCCACACCGCTCCCACTGGTATTTAAAACATAGAGACCGCCCCCAAGAAAGGTCGGAACCATAAATTCCAGATCACGATCACCATCGACATCCCCGAGAGCGGAATAATAATTCAAGGCGCCGCTTAACGTCACAGGCCATCCTGGAAGGAGCGTCCCGTCATGCTGCCACGCATAGACGCGACCGGACAGAGTCGCCACCAAGACTTCGGAATCCCCATCACCGTCAACATCACCGATATTGGGCGAATTATAGCTCACGTTGCACGGTTGGGGCCAGCCGTCGAGAGGTTGTCCAGTACCATCCCAGGCATAGAGTGAATCTGAAACACAGACGATATCTGTACATCCATCACCGTTGAGATCTCCGAGCGTGGGATGGGCAAAACCAAAACGCGTGTTCGCCTTCGGCCACCCTGGTGCTCTGACCCCGTCGTGGTGCCAGACGGAAACCGAGCCTGATGTGAGATCCGGGTCCAAACTCCCGGCTACGATCTCGAGATCACCGTCCCCATCCACATCCCCCAGAGCCACTGCGCTGAAATAGGCCTCCGAAATCTCCTGCGGCCAGCCGGACAGAGGCGTTCCATCGCTGTGCCAGGCATAGACGGACACACCCGAGGCAGTATTCAGGTCGTAGTTGACACAACCGGCGACGATTTCAAGTTCACCACCCCCATCCACATCTCCCACAGCACGCGTTGTCAGCTGTACCTCCGGGGGAAAATCCAATTGTACGGGCCAACCGGAACGTTCCGAACCGTCCAGCTCAAAAAGATGAAGAGCATACCCTCCCGAATCCCGATGCGAGACGACGATCTCCTGAGCATCATCCCCGTCCACATCCGCCACGGTCGCTCCGTAAAAATCCGTGTCCCCTCCCAGTTCGATGGGAAATCCCGGTGTTTGAGGCACCGGTGTCACTTCCAGGGGAAAAGCTGGCCATTGTTCGTGACCCGCACTGTCTTCGGCTGTCACTGCGTACAGGTAAGGAAAAGCATTGGTCAATCCGTCATCCATATAGTGCAACATCGTTGTAGAATGAATTCTATTGTAATTTATTCCGAGATCATTCGACCGATAGACATGAAAGTCTTTAAAATCGGCGGGAATATGCGCAGCATACTCTTCCCACCGCAACGAAACGCCTCCATCAAGGGAGAGCCCCCTGAATGAGACCACAGGCGGATTGTAGGTACCGGGAACCGCGCTGATCTCCTCGGGGAAACCGCTCTCATGACCGCGAACATCGAAAGCGGTTATGTTCAAATGATACGTTCTTCCATTTTGCAGGCCTGAAAGAACACAGCTCGAATCACGTGCGGAGGGAACCACTACAGGCGATTGCCCTTGGGCCGCATCGTTTCCGAGATAGGGAGGTCCAGGGCCATCCGAATCGTAGTATATATGATACCCCAACGTCCTGGGATCCTCACTGGGAGACCAGTTCAAATAGATTTTCTCCTCCTGTCCCTCAGCCCTGAGATCGAATGGAGGAAGAACACCGACCCCTGCCCAGAAGGTATCGGCCCGCTCTACGCGCGTCGTAAATGAGAGCGAATCCGTTGCCACGACGCTCAAGAAATATTGCTGGAGATTGGACGTCAGCAACCAGCGGTTTCCGAAAAGAGAATCGCCCGGAAGATCATCCTCATGAAATCCATCATCATAGAGACGGAGAGAATCAACCGCTGTCCGCTTGGAGGACACAAAGACCGCCTGCACTTCGGAGATCCCGTCGTGATCGTAACATTCGACGGTCACCATCACCCGGGAGGTGTCCGGAGAGAACGGCTCAACACTCACGGCGACGTCCCCAATTTTGGGATGAAGTCTCGTCAGCGCGTTCTGAGAGAGGGCGTTCGCCAATCCCGCATTCGCCAACAGATCCTCCGAATCCTCACCCATGACCAGGGCCCACCGGAAGAGGGTTGTATCCTCTGCGTCCAGATCAAAGGGACCGGCGGACATCAGAAAAGCGCAGTCGAGACCAGTGGGAAAATGAGTTCGAACCGTCTCCCACGCATCGAAATGAGGATCAAGCTGCCCGAATGCATCGGGGTGAAAGTAGGCCGCGTGTTCCTGGGGCTCCAAATCAGTCGTATCCCCACTCAGGACGGCATATTGAATTCGCTCCTGTCTCTCAGGAATGACAACACCAGGCCGCTCCTCCCAGTGGAACCAGTGCCAGTCGGTCAGACCCACATTGCCCGGTGTCATCAGAAACTGAATCCCAGCGTGCACTCTGTAAGCCTGAGCATTGCTTGCAGGCCAGTCCTCACTTCCCCAGCGGTAATCGTAAATGTACCCAAGATCGAACTCCCGGTTCAATGCCAGCCAATCCGCCCGGTCGTTGATGATACCATCGCGATCATACTCCGGGATATCAGCATCGAAGAAGACACCGACGTAAAGTCCCGCGTAGTCATGGCGGCTGCGATTGATAATATCCATCGAGTAGATGATGAAATCCTCATAGGGATGATCAAAAGCATGAAGAGAAACGTCCAATTGGATATCGAGCGGATAGCCCTGCTCGGTTCGGTCATCGCGGCTCGCATAGGGCCCGTCGGTGATACTGAAGAAGAGGTCTTCATCGGAGATGAAACGACCCTCTGACACGTGACCGGAGCGAGGATCAACGCCCCAGGGGCCGGGCCACCTTCTTTTTCCATATGCATCCAGCGGCCAAGATGTCGGAAACGTGCTCGTGGCGACCAAAGAGAGGAAGCCTAAGGGTGCATTGGGCACAACATCTTCGACCAGAGCGTCCCCCGAATGGAGCACCCCCAGAGAGGTTGGGCGAGGGCCCCAATCGGACTCGTCGGTGCCGCCGTGGAGCTCGGCTTCAGACACCGTCGGACCCATACTCACGAACTCATGCGTCTGCTCGCTCCAGTATTCTGGCGTCCACGGCCCTACCGGCGCACCGATCCAAACATTGAACCCGGCAATATAGCCGTATCCTTTGTACCATCCCGACGGGAGCTCGGGAATCGTATAGAAGGACCAACCCCACGGCCCCAACAGTCCGTTGTTGAAAACAGTATGCTTCAACTCACCGACATCAACAAGACCTGCCGCCAAATCACTATCATCAATCAGTGAAGATTTTTCCGATGCGAGCTCGGTGTTCTGAAGATCACGTGAGTCAGAGTGAACATAGAAAGAGGAAAGGCAGACGAAACATAGGAGATATTTTAGAATTTTCATGAGAATAATATCGGATTCGAACACATCAGAAATTGCGACAGAATCACATACTCTTGAAACGGTGGCGATCCGTCGAAGTTCCCCTCACCCGGCCAAGAACCACTCTTTCGATGCCGCTCAAATCTTCAATGAGCTCAATCTCCTTGAAGTCACCGGCGTCAATCATACGTTGGCGGACAAGGGGCGCCTGTCCCCACCCTACTTCCAGAGCGAGGAGCCCGTTCCGTCTCAGAAAGAGCGGTGCCTCGACAATCACTCTTCTGAGCACATCCAGGCCGTCCTCCCCTCCATAGAGGGCCAGGCGCGGTTCAAAATCCCGTACTTCCGGGGCGAGGTTCTCGATCTCCGAGGTCACAATATACGGGGGATTGCAGACAACGGCCTTCACGTTACCTTGAATACCGATCCCCTGCAACGGTTTAAAGAGATCCCCGCAGAGAAAAGAGATGCACTGTGAAAGACCGTACATTTCACAATTCTCCTCAGCAACGGAAAGTGCCTCTGAAGAGATATCCGTGGCGTATACGTGAGCTGTAGGAAATGTTTTGGCCAGGGCAACGGCGACATTACCACAACCGGTGCACATATCTATGAAGATGTCCCTATCATCAATCGAGGATACGGTCCGAAGTTTCTTTATCGTCTCCTCGACCAAAATTTCTGTCTCGGGTCGCGGGATAAATACACCATCATTGACCGTGAGATCAAAATCGAGAAACTGAGAGGTCCCAGTGATATATTGAAGAGGCGTATGGGCAAGACGCCTCCTCAGAGACTCTTTGAGTGTCAGGATGTGGTTGTGGGCGAGTCTTCGATCCGGGGCAAGGTGAAGGTCGACGCGCCGACATGAGAGAACCCAGCACAGGAGCTGCTCAGCATTGGAGTTAGGATTTTCGAAGTTGTTCTGTGCCAAGTTCCCTGAGATCCATTGCAGGGCATCCCGTACCGTAATCCCATCCTCTTCAAGATGTTGCTGAGTTCCGGGCCATTGCATCAACTGGCCTTTTTCAAGCGCTCGGCACGATCGGCGACGGCCAGCGCTTCGATGAGTTCATCGAGATCACCATTGATGACTTCATCCAGTTTGTGCAGGGTGAGCCCAACACGGTGATCGGTGACTCGGTTTTGAGGAAAATTATATGTCCGTATTTTAGCGCTTCTGTCCCCTGTCCCCACTTGAGATCTTCGGTCGGCAGCGATTTTCGATTTCTGTTCCCGGCGGGCCCGGTCCAACAGTCGAGCCCGGAGGACCTTCAAGGCTTTGTTTCGATTTTGCAGCTGCGAACGTTCCTCCTGGCATTGGACGACCAAGCCCGATGGAATATGGGTGATGCGGACGGCTGAATCGGCCGTATTAACGCTCTGCCCGCCCGGTCCGGAGGAGCGAAAGATATCAACCCGTAAATCCTTCTCGTCAACCTCGACATCGACTTCATCGGCCTCCGGCAGAACGGCTACTGAGGCTGCCGATGTATGAATCCTCCCGCTCGATTCTGTGATTGGAACGCGCTGGACCCGATGGACACCGCTTTCGAACTTCAACCAGCTGTATCCTCTCAATCAATTCCAGTTCAAAACGCTCTTCAAATACCACCATTCTGCCCATCTGCACTACTGTTAAAATATCTAACGCATCATCATGAAACTTTTTCAATACGTCTTCACGATCCGC
>CP070758.1:1200261-1230165 GCA_020348925.1 Gemmatimonadota bacterium
CTTGGGGGCAGAAGTCGAAGGCAGCGCAAGCCTTTGAAAGCGCCCCGTCCAAGGAGACGACTCACCTCTACAGAGGAGATACACAAAGCGCTTGTCATTGGTACTCGAGACTATGTTCGAAAAAATGGATTTCAGAAAGTCGTCATCGGTCTCAGCGGGGGAATCGACTCCGCCCTGACAGCTACCATTGCCGTTGACGCCGTGGGGTGTGGTAACGTCGTGGGCGTGACGATGCCATCCCAATATTCGTCAAAAGGGAGTGTCACCGACTCGGAGGCTCTGGCCAAAAATCTGGGAATTGAACTGAAACAGATCCCTATCGCAGAGCTTTTTGATGTATTCAAATCTACGCTCAAGAAAGAATTCGCTCTCCTGCCTGAGGATATCACTGAAGAAAACCTCCAAGCCCGTGTTCGGGGTGTCCTTCTTATGGCCCTCTCCAACAAGTTCGGCTGGCTCGTCCTGGCACCGGGAAACAAGAGCGAGATCAGCGTTGGCTATTGTACCCTTTATGGCGATATGGTGGGAGGCTTCGCCGTCATCAAGGACGTCCCCAAAACACTCGTGTACAAACTCGCCCGATACAGAAATAGGCTTGCCGGGAGAAAACTCATTCCCCGAAGGATCATCATCAAGGAACCCTCCGCCGAACTCAAGCCCGACCAGAGGGACGTGGATAGTTTGCCTCCGTATCACATTCTGGATCCCATCTTAGAGGCTTATGTCGAAGACGATAAAAGCATCCGGGAGATCGCCGACATGGGGTTCGATAAGAAGCTGGTGAGGCATATAATCCGGATGGTGGATGCAAACGAATACAAACGCCGCCAGGGACCTCCCGGCATCAAGATCACGCCGCGAGCTTTCGGAAAAGATCGCCGGATCCCCATTACCAACTGGTACACGGACTGACCCTTCATAGTTTCCCCACACACACTCTCTCTATAGTAGCACTTCTCATCTCCTTAAAGTTCATACATAAAGGAATATTCTTGAACTCCGAAAGAGGGGAACGGCCTCTGAAACGGAGTCTCATATTACACTTGACAACGACTTTTTTATATATACCTTTTGGCGTCAAAAGTCGTATTTTTGGGCGGAAGTACAAAATTTAAAACTCATGTATAATGCACACATGAAAATAGAAGCTGTCATTCCTGCGAATGCAGGAATCTCCTCGGTTTGCTCAACATACCCTCGATTAAGGAGACTCCGATATAAAACCGGAATGACATTCAGACTTACGGGGGAAAGCAGAAACCAACGGAGTTCAAAAAACAATAACTTTCATAAGTCACATAAAAGTTGTAAGTTAAATTATAATCAAATAGATTTTATGAATAATTCAGGAACTATATAAAGGACGCGAAACATGCCATTTGATCCAAAACAGTTTTACAGAAAAATGGAATCACTCTTGGCTGAAATAGATGCAACGGAGGATACGGATCAGCTTCTCGAGACGGTCTTGGACAAACTCGTTCAGACTTTTGGCGAGGAGTTGCTGATTCACAACGGCAGGCTCTACATTGGTGAGGGGGATGGATTCGTTCTAACAAAAACGATCACCGAAAACGAAGATAATCTCATCGGTCTGAAAATACCTCTCTCATATCCTCCCATGCAACTTCTCTTGCAGAACCGGATGTATATCTACGACCAATCCACACCGGGTCTCGACTCACAGTTGGAGGAGCGTTTAGGGGGCGTGTTCTCCGTAGCGATTTTAGTTGCAGGTCCTGACCATCAGTACATTTTGGCGTTCGGACTGAGGGAAGGATGGAACAGGGAGATTCTGGAGTTTTCCTTGAACACGATTCGCAATCTCATCAACCACCGCTTCGTGGAAGTGCGGTTCCAGTCGAAGCTCATGGAGGCAAAAGAGATTCAGCAAAGTTTATTGCCCCCTCCCCAGTATTCTTTTTACGGATTCGATATTTATGCTTCATCGATTCCAGCTGAAGAGGTAGGTGGCGATTTTTACGACTTCATCCCCATTACTGGACAAAATCTGGGGATCGCCATCGGCGATTCCAGTGGGCACGGACTGACGGCGGCTTTACAGGTGCGCGACGTCGTGACCGGTCTCCGTATGGGTATCGAAAAGGATTTTAAAGTCACAAGTGTCATTGAACGGTTGAACCGGGTCATCCACAAAAGTAGCCTGTCGACCCGTTTCATCTCTCTCTTCTTCGGCGAGCTGGACGAGAACGGCGATCTGTTCTATATTAACGCCGGTCATGTACCGCCCATACTCTTTGACACCGGGACAGTTTCAACTCTGACCGTTGGAGGTTTACCCCTCGGACCGACCCCCGAGAGCAACTATCGCCGGGGATATGTTCATCTGAATCCCGGATCCATATTGCTTTGCTACACCGATGGAATTGAAGAACGATCAAACGCTAAGAAGGTTCAGTTTGGTGTGGAACGTATCACGCGCCTCGTCCAGGAGAAGATGGACCTCTCTTCAGAGCTCTTGGTTCAATCCGTCATGGATGAGGCCGATATCTTTGGTCAGAAAGCCGAATGGGACGACGATGCCACGGTAATTGCGATTAAGAGAACGGGCCAGGAGGTGTGTTCGGAGGGGATTCTATAGGGCAGCCCTCGACAATCCAGCCTTTGAATGTGCGCGGTTCATCAGATCCAATTCTTAAAAACCCAAAGTGAAGTTCTCAAAGAAAACATCACTCTCACATGTATTACATCAGTGCATATTCCTGGCGAAAATTCGCAATCTGCTCAGATTCAAGGAAATGTACTGAAACAATATCTGACATGCGACTATAAGTGGCTTAGTATAGAAATGTAAATCAGAATTTATACACAATAGATAATTGAATGTTAGATCCAATTCTCGTATTTCTTTTCTCGCCGTCAACAAACATCAAAATAACGCTTGACATATAAAAAAACCGGATCCTTTGCATCTGTCGTGATTGAGCTGGACAATTGGATCCACGAAGCCCAAGACAGCGGTATCCCGGAAGGGCAAAAGGTGGCTGACACCTTTGTTCGTTGGAAACCAGAGATCCTCAATTTCTTGGTCTATCGCATCAACAATGCTGTCACCGAAGGCAAGATCAACAGGATCAAAACGATCAGGCATTGGGCTTACAATTACAACAACTTTGAGAACATTTGCCTCAAGATCTTGGAAGCAGAGTAGTCGACTCGTCTGTCAAAGAACAAAGAACTCCTTACTACCGCTCTGACGATAAGGGGAGTTAGTACATCTAAAGAAAATCACGACAGGCGAAAAAACAGTACACCAAAACTACATAACTTTCACAACAGATGACAGAGACCTGAAAATTTATTGACAATTCTACATTTAATGTGTAATTTAAATCCTGTAGAAGTCGGTTCAACACCTATGGTGTGAGTGAACAAGGAGGTGACGAATGGACCAAATTGTTACTTTCTACCCGCTCACGGAAGTTATAACCTTATTAATCTTTAGCATTATTGTTGATTTCATCGTAAAGCTTTTTGATAATGAGATGTTGTAGATAACTGATACTTGTGTTTGAATGCTAAGGTTACTTTAGACGCATCAGAATCGTGGTCGAAGGAAAGATATCCTTTGAACGAATTGAAAACATCCCTCAAAGAAAAGAGCAGAAAAATGATGACCCGAAATATCGTTTTGCAGAAAAATTGGGAATATTTGCTTCGATTGATTCCGTTCGTTTTATTTGCCCTCCAATGTTCCATGCTCTCGACCGCCCACACCCAGCCATTGGACGCGAGGAATATACAGGTCACTTTTGATCCCTCTCATAAAAAACTGACGACGTATAAGGAGTATTTGGAGAGATCCTCCCCTCCGACTCCATTTCGTGTGGACAAACTCTACGAGACGCTGAAAGAAGGAAAAATGAGCCGCAGTCAACAGACCGGTAAAGTGTTGGTAATTGTCAATTCCTCTATTCAATCGGGTATTCAGGCATCGTTAGATCTATATGTGATTGATTTGGAAAGGGAGGGTTATGATGTCACAGTGTGGGCGACCTCGGGTGGAAATCACAATAGTATTAAGAACCACATATTATCAGAGTCTACAAATCTCGTCGGTGTTGTTTTAATCGGTGATGTTCCCGTCCCGTGGTTTGAAATGTATTACGATTATGACATTGATAATGATTGGGATGGAGAAATTGATGAGGACCCGATTGATGGGGTGGATAACGATGGGGACGGGGAGATCGATGAAGATCCCCCTTACGATAATGACGGAGATGGCCAATATAACGAGGACCACATCGACGGGATCGACAACGACGGCGATGGCTTGTTTGATGAAGATACCTATGATGGGGGCTATTCGGAGTTTCCCTGCGACCTGTTTTACATGGATTTGGATGGAACCTGGGACGATAAGGATGCCGACGGTCTTTTAGATGGCCATCGCGATAATTCGGCCGACGTTGGACCAGATATATGGCTGGGCCGACTCACTCCTTCGCCGATGACGTTCGGGGGAGCTAATGAGGTCACCCTCTTGAACAACTATTTTCGGAAAAACCACGACTACAGAATGGGCACGTTGACGGCCAACGAGAGGGCGTTGGTTTACGTGGACGATGATTGGGAGCATTGGGCAGATGATATTAATGACAATATGAAGTTGGTCTATTCTACAACTGGGCTGGTCAGAGGCAAGGTACAGACCTGCGGGACCGACTACGTTGTCCGACTGACGGCGGATTACGAATGGATACACGTTATGGTCCACTCCTCCTGGGAGAACCATCATTTTAAAATCAGAGATGGCTGGGAACTGGTGACGAATACCGATATTCAGGGAATCGATCCTGTGGCTCTTTTCTACAATCTTTTTGCCTGCTCCAATTGCCGATACGTGGAGGCGGATTATATGGGAGGGTGGTACATTTTTGTCGAAGAACATGGCCTGGGTGCGGTGGGGAGCACGAAAAGCGGAAGCATGCTATACTTTGAGTCTTTCTATGAACCGCTGGGTCAGGGAGCAAGTATAGGGGAAGCGTATCAACAATGGTTTGAATTCATCTTATCGTTGTGGGCTGACAACGACTGGCAGCTTTATATGCAAGGCTGGTTTTACGGTATGACGCTGCTCGGTGATCCGACTTTGACTCTCGAACAAACATTTTTTGACCCTGATATTCATGTATCAGCTACAAGTTATAATTACGGGGATATGCTCGTAGAAACTTCCAGCGACTGGGTATTCGATGTCTCCAATGTGGGAGCATCTGACTTGATGATCACGAATATCACTTCCGACCATTCAAACTTTGAGATTACGTCTCCCGGTTTTCCTCAAACGGTTTCACCTGGGGATGAGATCAGTGTAACTGTCACTTTCACCCCCTCAACCACCGGCATGAAAACAGGCCACCTCAGTATCACCAGCAATGACCTCGCTGAACCGACTTTAAATGTAACCGTAGTCGGAAAAGGCGTGGTTCCGGATATCCGCATCAGACCTGAGGCGTTGGACGAGACGGTTGTGGAAGGTGGGATGATGACGACCGAACTGACGATTACCAATCGGGGCGATTGGGACCTGACCTTTCAGATCACCGAAACGATAGACTGGGTCGAAGTGGATCCGGCTTCTGGGACGGTTGCCGCTGATGGTAACCAACCTGTTGAGGTAGTCATTGATGCAACGGCTCTGTCCCCCAGTGAGCGCACTGGAAAAGTGACTGTCATTTGTAATGATCCTGATGAGCCTGAATGTATAGTTCCCATATACCTGAAGGTTGAAGCTGCCCGCGTCATCGTCAGTCTGCCCACGACCAGTATCCTACCCGGAGAAACCGCTCACATCTCCCTTGGTACGGATAACCTGACGTGGCTTGATGTACCTATCGGTCGTATTGAAATGGAGCTTACCTTTGACGACAGCTTCCTGGAAGTAGCTGACATAACACCGGGAGAACGCGCCCAGCATATGGGCAATTTTGAATGGAGCCTTCCTGACCCCGGTGTGATATCTTTGGCCATGTACGACGAGTCGGAGAATGTGATTGAGCCCGGCACAGGTGCGGTGGCGGAAATATCCTTTGTTGTGAGTGAAGAGGCTGCTTACGGTGCCAGTTCTTTGATTACAATTGTGGAGACAACTCTTACAGATGAAAATGGAGAAATTCTTAGTGTCGAGTCGGTGAACGGTATGATCAGCCTGGGATTGAGGAGCGATGTGAACCTCAACGGAGGGGTTGACATTGTTGATGCGCTTCTTGCGGTGAACATTGTGCTCCAGATGATGACACCGACCGGTTACGAACAATGGGCCGCTGACTGCAACGGGGACGGCGTGGTCAACATTATGGATGTACTGGGTATTGTCAACGTTGTTTTAGGGATCAGCACGTGTGAACCGTGATTTTTAAGAAAAAAGAATCACAATAAGAGTGCCGCTCTGGTCTTGATCGACCAGCATATGTATGCTGGTTGCTGGAGTCACAATTGGGCTGTATATCTCGGTACACGTTTCAAAACCTCTTCGACATTTACTGTTCGATAATCAATTTGAATGTGGATTTTCTGAGACACCCTGGTTGGGACAAATGTCCCTTTCTCTCCCTTCAAACGGGACACCTATTTCTACGATCAATATTCGGAGACCGTTTGGCTACGCTACAAAGTATCATGTTTGCTGAGAGAATGCCATAAGGTGTTATGGAAAAAAGACGATTGCTCTTTGAAACGAATAGAGTCCCCTCTTTAACTCAAACTTCTTTAAAAAATATAGAAATATTTGGACTAAAGCTGTACAAACTGTTCGTCACTTCGGCTAAATCCTTTCAATTTTTTGCATTTTAAAAATTGGTTGACAATACTACATTTTTGTTATAATTTGGATTCTGTCTAAGTCAACTCAAGACGTACGGTGGGATTGAACAAGGAGGTGATGAATAGCCAACCTGCTACTAACAAACAGCTTATAAAATTCACAATGCTGATAATCTTTGACACTCATTTTTTATTTCACAGAAGAGTGTTTTGATAATGTGATGTAATAGATGACTGATACCTGTGTTTGAATCCCAAGGTTATTTTCAACGCAGCAAGATCGTGTTCGAAGGAAAGATATCCTTTGAACGAATCGAAAACATCCCTCAACAAATGGAGCAGAAAAATGATGACCCGAAATATCATTTTGCAGAAAAATTGGGAATATTTGCTTCGATTGATTCCGTTCGTTTTATTTGCCCTCCTATATTCCATGCTCTCGACCGCCCACACCCAGCCATTGGACGCGAGGAATATACAGGTCACTTTTGATCCCTCTCATAAAAAACTGACGACGTACAAGGAGTATTTGGAGAGATCCTCCCCCCCGACTCCGTTTCGTGTGGACAAACTCTACGAGACGCTGAAAGAAGGAAAAATGAGCCGCAGTCAACAGACCGGTAAAGTGTTGGTACTTATCAATTCCTCTATCCAATCAGGTATTCAAACATCGGTAGATCTATACGTCATGGATTTGGAAAATGTTGGTTATGAAGTCACCGTGTGGGCGACCTCGGGCGGAAATCACAATAGTATTAAGAACCACATCGTGTCAGAGTCTGCAAATCTCGTCGGCGTCGTTTTGATCGGTGATCTCCCCGTCCCGTGGTTTGAAATGTATTACGATTTCTACATTGATGATGATAGGGATGGAGAAAAAGATGAAGATCCGATTGACGGGACGGATAACGATGGAGACGGACAAATCGATGAAGATCCTCCCTACGATAATGACGGAGATGGCCAATTTAACGAGGATCATATCGACGGGATCGACAACGACGGCGATGGTCTGTTTGACGAGGACACCTATGATGGGAGTTATTCGGAGTTTCCCTGTGACCTCTTTTACATGGATTTGGATGGGACGTGGGACGATAAGGATGCGGATGGTCTTTTAGATGGCCATCGCGATAATTCGGGCGACATTGAGCCGGAGATATGGGTGGGCCGACTTACTGCCTCGCCGATGACATTGGGAGGAGCGAATGAGGTCACCCTCTTGAACAACTATTTTCGGAAAAACCACGATTACAGAATAGGTATATTGAAGACCAACGAAAGGGCTTTGGTTTACGTGGATGATTCTTGGGCGGGAAGGGCAGACATTTATAACGAGAATTTGCAGTTGGTTTATCCAACAACTGTGCTGGTCAAAGACGAAGTCCAGACCTCAGGGACCGACTACGTTAACCGACTGACGGAGAATTACGAGTGGATACATATCATGGTCCACTCTTCGTGGGAAAGCCATGCCTTCAGGGTCGGAGAGGACTGGCAATGGGTGTCGAATGTCGATATTGAAGGGATCGATCCTGTGGCTCTTTTCTACAATCTCTATGCGTGCTCGAATTGTCGTTACGTTGAGACTGATTATATGGGAGGTTGGTACATATTTGTGGAAGAACACGGTATAAATGCGGTGGGGTGTACTAAAACCGGGAGCATGCTCCATTTCGATAAGTTCTATGATTCACTGGGACAGGGAGTAAGTATAGGGGAGGCGTATCGACAATGGTTTGGATTTGCTTTTCGGATATGGTTAGACGTCGACGACCCAATTGGGATGCAAGCATGGTTTTACGGTATGACGATGCTCGGTGATCCGGCTTTGGCTCTCGATCAAATATTTTTCGACCCTGACATTTACTTATCAGCCACAAGTTATAATTATGGAGAGGTCCTATTGGGAGGATCCAGCGAGTGGGCACTTACTATCTCCAATATAGGGGCGACCGATTTAGTAATCACTCAAATCACCTCCGATCATGCCGATTTTGAGGTAACATCTCCAAACTTGCCTCAAACGCTCCCGCGTGGAGGAGATGAGGTCTTGGTGACTATTACCTTCACCCCATCGACCATAGGAACGAAAACGGGCAATCTTAGAGTCATCAGCAGCGATCCCGACGAACCTACGTCAACTGTGTCGGTGAAAGGGAAAGGCGTGGCCCCGAATATTCGCATCACCCCTGCAACATTGGACGAGACGATTGTGGAAGGTGGGGTGATAATTACAGAACTTACTATTGCCAATCGGGGCAACTTAGAGTTGACCTTTCAGCTCACCGAAGGGATAGACTGGCTCGAACTGTATCCGACTTTTGGGACGGTTGCCTCTGATGGTAACCAACCCGTTGAAGTAACCATTGATGCAACAGATCTGTTCCCTGCTGAGTACACCGGAGAGATAACTATTGCTTGTAATGATCCTGATGAGCCTGAGTGTATTGTTCCCATATACCTGAAGGTTGAAGCGGCTCGGGTTATCGTCAGTGTGTCGACAATATGTTGCCTGCCAGGAGAGACAGCCCAACCATCCTTTGATATGGACAATTCGACGTGGCTGAGTGTGCCCATTTGTCGCCTTGAAGTGGAACTTGATTTTGACAATACCCTTTTAGAACTAAATGATATCACTCCGGGAGAACGCACCCAGCATATGGGCGTCTTTGAATGGAGCCAGCCGGATCCCCGTACGACATTAATATCGATTTACGATGAATCGGGGAATGTGATCGAGCCCGGTTCAGGTTCTGTTGTGGAGATGTCATTTGTTGTGAGTGAGGAGGCTGCATTCGGGATTCAGGCTATGATTGCGATTTCGAACGTAATTCTGAGAGACGAAAATGAAGGCACTCCTGCTTGTGAGAGTGTGGACGGTATGATCAGCTTGGGGTTGAGGGGTGATGTGAATGTCAACGGAGGGGTGGACATTGTCGATGCACTTCTTGCGGTGAACATTATGCTCCAGATGATGATACCGACTGATTATGAAAATTGGTCTGCTGACTGCAATGGGGATGGTGTAATCAATATTGTGGATGCACTTGGTATTGTGAATGTGGTCTTGGGAATTGGTGAATGTGCGCCGTAATTTCTGTGATTCTCGTGAGAAGCTTGATTATTTGGCACAAATCTAAAGTGATGAATATCTTTGAAAATAATCACTTTCAAGGTAGCATTTCTATCCCAGAGGAATATGCATGTGAGTTGTGATGCTCGTGTAAAGTTCATCTCTGGTCAGATACCCGGAGAGATCAGAAAGAGAACTGCCTCCGCCCAAGATACTCAAAGTTTCGATACCGTCCATACTTGGGCTAAGCAGTATTGAAATATTTAATTCTCCTTTCGATACCACGTATTCGTCATCCAGCAGGAATAGCCCTTCCCGGAAAATCCAAGCTCAAAATTCTCGACAAATTCATCGGCGTTCTTAATTTCCAAAGTGTATTTCGCCATTAAACCCGGGGGTGCATTTTCGCTATGCTCCGTAGTAAGAACGAGCCGGCTCCCATCACTTGAAAGGCTGTCCAAAACATACTGGTTGACGAATCCCTCGGTATTGAACTGTCGCACGACGAGACTGTTTCTGTTTTGGTCGAAACTGAAGAAAACCCAGTCCTCATGCACCTCACCCTCGGGATTCTTCTCCTGCGGCTCGAAGTGCATAACAGTCTTATAATGAAGATACGTTCCCTCCATAATAAACTCACACGTTCTTTCTCCCTTGCCGTCACCGGCCTTGCCCGTGCTCTCACCTGTCCAGCTTCCGACAAAATATCTGAGGGGTTCCCAGACGTCTTTTCCACCGTTCTCCTGTGCAAAGAGAACGAGTGGAATAAACAGAATCAAGAAGACACGTTTCCGCATTTGTAAATTCTCCTTTCCCTATTCAGAACAACACACTTCATTCACACGGTCTTGAGACAATGTGCATTCGGGCACACTCCTTGCCACTGATTAGGACACAATAAATAATGAATTCACTTTCTCGTATCATCATGAAACTAAGATAGACACAAATGATTCCAAACACAATGATCAGTTATGATTTTCGTGAACCACACACATCTAAAGAACAGGTTGATATCTTAAAAAAAATAGATACAAAACCTGATATGGGAAAATGCATCAAAAAGAATGTTCCCCTTTACTAATTACTTCCGAAGGAAATTTCTATGCTATGAACTTATTATCATGGCTAAATATTCGACATATTGGCGCACGAATAGTATTACTTCGTGCTCCATTTCCATTGTAGCAAAAATGTTATCGTCTTCGTGATGGAAACCTGATTAGTTTTTACTCCACTCATGAACTCCCTTATGTCGTCAACAGTATCTATATCATTCAATTCAGGTAGGAGATAGACTTCATGACATCTCTTTTCCAAAATTTGCAGAGTCTCCTTAAAAACAGTACGGGAACCCCAGGGCATATCTTCAAAGACATCAGTTACAAAAGTATTATCGCGAAAGCCAATTAAATAGTAACCACCGTCTTTGGATGGTCCAATGACACAATCCTTGTGGTATAGGGCATCAAGCCCAGCTCGTATGATGTCCTCCGTCATGTCCGGACAATCCGTACCTGTGAGGACGACGCGCGTCATCCCTGATTGAAACGCATCTGTGAAAGCCCGGGCCATGCGCTGGCCAAGATCACCGTTCCCCTGGGAACAGTAGGACACATCTTTTCCCAGCCATTGCTCTATGAGCTCGGCGTTTCCTCCCTCATAACGTACTTCAACATGAAGAGGGTGATCTTTTTTCGCTGCGAGAACACATGCAAGCGTGTCCTCCGTCATGTACCGCTGCAGCTCGGCAGCACCTTCTTCTCCGAGAGCAGGGATGAGGCGGGTTTTCGTCTTCCCGGGCTCCGGATACCGTGTCAAGACAATAATACGCTCTCCGAGATCGTATTCTCTGGGCATCTCTATTTTCTTGTCAAGTCGAACCAACGCGAGAATAAACTTTTCACAAAAGGCGTCAGTCTCGTGCGGTTGTACTCATCCCCCACCTGCTTGATCGCCTCCGCTTGCGTCGGATACGGATGGATAATATTCGCAATGGTCTTCAGGCCAACATCGCCGACAATGGCCACACTGATTTCACCAATCATCTCCCCGGCATGTCGGGCCACAATGGTCGCCCCGAGGATCTTATCAGTTCCCTTCTTGACGTGAACTTTGACAAAACCCTCCTCTTCCCCGTCGGTAATGGCCCGGTCCAAATCGCTGAAGGTTTTCTGAAAAGTTTCAATCTCGACACCCTTCTGATGAGCATCCCTCTCGTACATACCGACGTGGGCTATCTCCGGGTCCGTATAGGTACACCACGGCATGGTCAGAGCGCTGAGCTTTCGGTGTCCGGGAAACATGGCGTTGGCAATGACCAGCCGGGCGGCGGCATCCGCGGTGTGGGTGAATTTGTATTTCATGCAACAGTCACCGGCGGCGTAGATGCGGTGATTCGTGGTCTGCAGATGGTCGTTCACTTCAATGCCCTTTTTTGCATCAAATTTGACCCCCGCTTTTTCAAGATCCATGCCCTCGACGTTGGGCGCCCGGCCAGCACCGATCAGGATCTCATCCACAGGGATAGTCTCTTCCTTCCCTTTGCAATCAAAGGTAATGACTTTTTCACCATCCTTCTCTTCGACACGCTTCAGTTTCACATTGAGGACGAGGCGAATACCCTCGCGGATGAAGGCGTTCTGCAAAATGTCGGCCGCATCACTGTCCTCTCTGGGCAGTAGATGCGGATTGCGGTCCATAATGGTGACCTGCGAGCCGAAGCGTTGAAAGGCCTGGGCCAGCTCACAACCCAGGGGGCCTCCGCCGATGACGGCCAGTCGGGACGGCCTCTCGGTCAGATTAAAGATTGTCTCGTTCGTAAAGTACCCAGCTTCCTTTAATCCATCGACCTGAGGGTGAACGGCCCGCGCCCCTGTTGCCAGAACCGCTTTTTTGAATTTGAGTATCTTCCCATCCACGTCGATGGTATCAGTGGAAGCAAAGACCGCATCTCCGAGAAAGACATCAATGCCAGAATCCTTGAAATGGTCGACCGCATCATGGTGGCTGATCTTTGCCCGCAGACGTCGCATCCGCTCCATGACTGCGGAAAAATCCACCTCGACTCCATCAGGGACGCGTATTCCGAATGCCCCCGAACCCCGGACGTCCGCCCAGGCCCGGGAAGAGCGGATAACGCACTTCGAGGGAACACAACCGTAATTCAAACAGTCGCCGCCGAAGAGATGACGCTCAACAAGGGCGACTTTGGCCCCCAAGCCTGCTGCGCCGGAAGCGGCCGTGAGTCCTGCCGAACCAGCGCCGATGACCACAAGGTTATACATGTGAGCGGGTTCGGGATTCACCCAGTCCGCTGGGAAGACATTGGAGACGAGCTCCTCATTGTAGACATCCATTGGAGAAACTTTTAGGAGATTCATCTCACACGTAACCTCCATTTTAAACTCATACGATGGCTATTCCATTTGTTCATTGAGTGACCAGTCATATTTTGGGTATTTGATCTCATACTCTCCCCCTGAGAATATATCTTCTGTTTTACTTTCTCATTTTTAGAATCCGTCTTACTCTCATTTTTCATCTCTCACTTGTCGGAACGGCCAGACCATGGGCACGAGAAACATAACAAGAAGCGCACACATACCGGAGATGAGGAAGCTCAGCCACAGGGGGAAATCCGCAGTCAACATGTTATGAAGCAGACGCTCAACACCGATAAAGAATCCCATGAGAACGATGACGGCTAAAAACCAGGCCTGAAAACGTATTCGCGCCCCGCATCCGGGACATACAAATCGGCCCCATTTGTCCCACCCTACCAGTATAGCAATCGGGCTTATCTTTTGAGAACAGCCAGGACACTCTCCTCTCCTCCGTTCCTTTGACAGAAGTTCTCCCGAAGGTTCAGGAACGGTCTCACGCTTCCCCTTTGCTCCAACTCCCCTGGCGATGGCTTTATAGATTGCAGGAGCAAACATCAGAAGAATAAAAATCCCCAGGGCCAAAAAAAACTGTACAGATAGAATGTTGTCCAGAGAGCTTCCGAGCATGGCGTTTATGAATCCTCCGGGCGCCATACCGATGAGTGATCCGAATGCATAGTCACGAAACTTCATCTTGGACAGACCGAAACCGTAATTGATGGCATCATACTGGAACAGAGGTACAAGTCTGAGAAAAAGAATCATGCGAAAGCCGTGCTTCTCCGTCCCCTCGTCAAAGGATTTTATCCGTCCCTTGTGCAGCCAACCGAAGCTCTCGATGAATCTCCGTCCCAGATATCGTGCGAGTAAAAAAGAAATGCACGCCCCGAGGGTGGCCCCAATGAGAATATAGACCGTCCCCCACCACTTGCCGTACGCCAGTCCGCCAGCGAGAGACATGGCCCCGACAGGGATCACGACGACGATTGCCCGGAGAGAATATATACCGATAAAGACTACAGGACCCCACACGCCAAACCGAATCAGGAAGTTCCGTAAGTTTTCCGGAGCGAAATCTGAAATGCTCAGACCCGTGTATCGAAATACCAGAACGATTGCGATGATAAAGACGAGCAGCCCACCCAGCTTCAATAGGCTTGACTTTCCTATCCTTCGGGTCCTACTCATAGTGCCTCCCTCTTGGATCCTTCAAATCCAGAATATCTTAAATTCCCAGTGCGCTCTCTCTGTCTTCGTGAAAACGATAGAACCGTGCCAATCGATGCGGTGAGATCCCCAGAGCCCATCCGCTTTGAAGCATCCAGCTTCGTACGGAATTTTTCACATACCCTTCCTCGACCCACCTTCTGGCCGACGTCTGAATTTTGTGAGGTAGAATCACGATATCGCCGAACCGCTTGAGCCGGCGGCTGAAATCCATATCCTCCATGAGAGGAATCTCTGTGTATCCACCCATCTCATTAAAAACCGGCCGCCGCACGAAAACTCCCATGTCACCATACAGAAGTCCAAGCACCCTGTTCTTATAATTCGAAAGCGTCTCGGCTATTCTGTAATGAAATCCAATTTGATGTAAACAGTATTGAAAACCTCCTCCGACAATTTTCTGATTCCTCAAGACCCCTCTTATCGCTTTCAGGGAATCATGATGGGGACGGCAATCCGCATGGAGGAACCACAGTACATCCCCCGACGAAGCGTACGCCCCTGCATTCATCTGCGAACCTCGTCCTCTCGTTGCTTGAACGACTTGAGCCAAGGGCCTCGCTTTCCTTACAGTATCATCGGAACTTTCGCCGTCAGCGACGATGCGTTCAATCTTCGGATCCAGCTCCTGCAGGTATCTCAAGAGCGCCGTGATCGTGTCGGATTCATTTAGTGTGGGGATGATGATCGAAATGGAGATCATGCAAATATTATTAGGGTTTTCTCACAAACGCCTTTTTTTCGTGCGCTCTCTTCCTGAAGATCCCGCCACGTCCCCATCCAACCACCATACGGCCCCTCTCTTGGGGCGGACCATCGCTGCCGGATACCGTTTCCTCGACGTTTTCGAATCATTCAGGATTGCCTGGACCGTTTCTCGTTTATGGGCTCCTGTGACAATAAAAAATACACTGCTCGCGTTATTGAGAACCGGCAGGGTCATCGTAATACGCCAGCGCGGGGTAATTTCAGGAGGAGCGTAAACAGAGGTAACCAATCGCTCCTTTTCATCAAGAGCCGAATTGTCAGGAAAAAGTGAGGCCGTATGACCATCCTGCCCGATGCCAAGCAATACGAGGTCGAATCGTGGAAGGAGCTCGCCGGTACGGATTTCCTTTCGTCTGAAGCGGGGATAGAAAAATGAAAGCAGCCTGCGCTCGTAATCATCGGCGGCCTTGGCGGGTTCGATCTCACCGCGGATGCGATGGATATTATCCTTCGGAAGGGGTACATGATCGAGAAGCGTTTCCCGGGCCATGCGATAGTTGCTGTCAGAATGATCGGGCGGAACACAGCGTTCATCGCCCCAGAAGACGTGAACGAACTGCCAGCCTATCTTCTTCACGAATTCTTCCGAAGCGAGAAGCGAATAGATCTTTCGAGGCGTCGAGCCGCCGGCAAGGGATAGAGCACATCGTCCATGGGTGGCAATCGCCTTCACTGCCAGCTTCAAGAACTGCTCCGCTACCGCGTGGGCAAGACTATCGAGATCAGGAAATATTTTAACGTTTTTCATACGTCGATCCCATGCTCCCCGTGGACGGACAACCACTTTCGGCCAGTTTTATTAAGGAGGTCTTCGGCCTCAGGGGGGCCCCAACTCCCGGGCTCGTAAATTGCCAGAGGGGGTGATTTCGAACTTTCCCAAACCTGGACAATCGGGTCTATGAGTTGCCAAGCCAGTTCGATACCGTCGCTGCGCGTGAAGAGAGATGCATCGCCCTTTATTGCATCCAGGAGCAATCGTTCATAGGCATCCGGAAGAGCATCAGCGCCAAAGGCATCCGCGTAATGAAACTCCATATCAACGGAGCGCGTCTCGGCCAGCGTATTCGGTGTTTTCACCTCGAAGCAGAGGTGCATGCCCTCATCGGGTTGAATGGACAGGGCCAGAACGTTCGGAGTTATCTCCCGGCCCGGCGGCAGCGGGAACATGAAGTGCGGCGGACGCTGGAATTGAACGATAATCTCCGACGTCTTGTTGGTCAGCATCTTGCCTGAGCGGAGGTAGAACGGGACACCCTGCCAGCGCCAGTTGTCAATGAACAATTCAAGGGCCCCGTATGTGGCGGTTTGGGAATGGGGCTCAATCTCCTCGGTCTCGCGGTAACCTCTGTACTGCCCCCGAACAGTACACTCTAAAACATCTCCAGACGAGATGTGACGGATCGCGGAGAACATTTTCACCTTCTCATTGCGAATGGCGTCGGCGTTGAAGGAAGCCGGCGATTCCATGGCCGTCAGGGCCATGAGCTGCAGTAAATGGTTTTGAAACATGTCCCGCAGCACACCCACCTTGTCGTAATAACCGGCCCGATGGCCGACACCCACCGTTTCGGCCACAGTGATCTGAATATTGTCAATATATTTTCTGTTCCAAACAGGCTCAAAGATGGTATTGGCGAACCGGAAGAAGAGGATGTTTTGAGCGGTCTCCTTACCAAGATAATGATCGATTCGAAAGACCTGATGTTCCTCGAACACGGCATGAACCTGTCCGTTCAATTGACGGGCACTCTCAAAGTCATTTCCGAAGGGCTTCTCAATGATGATACGAGTCCATCCGGTTCCGCTTTTGTTCAGCTCGGCTTTTCCCAGTTGTTCTATAATTATTGGATACAGCACAGGCGGAGTTGCCAGGCAGAAGAGTCGATTTCCTCGTGTGCCCGCCTCTTCATCAAGCTGCCGCAATCGCTCTGCAAGGCGGCGATACGTTTCGGGATCGTCGTAACTGCCGGCCACATAGGTATGTCTCTCCGCCGACCGAGGCCAGAGCTCGCATGTTCCCGGTCGTCTTCGAGCATAAGCCTTCACGCCCTCGAAAAGATTATGTCGAAAATCCTGGTCGGACAGATCCGTTCGCGCAACACCCACGATCCTGCTTTGCATGGGCAGCAATCCGTCACAGGCCAACGTATGAAGCGCCGGCACAAGCTTCCGCTGCGTCAGATCACCCGATGCGCCGAAGATAATAATAACCGCGGGTTCAGTGGTTAAATGTGTCTGAGACATTTCTATTGCTCCGCATCTATTCAATAAACGAGAGTTACGTTTTTCGTAGTGCGTGTTTCGTACCCCATGTTTCGTGGCATGTCATGTGTCCCAGCATCACTCCTGCCTTCTCACCGTATGCCCGCCGAACTGGTTGCGCAGTGCAGCCAACAGTTTCGCGGCGTAGCTTTCATCCTGCCGGCTGACGAAACGCATCATCAGCGCCAGAGTGATTACTGGTGCCGGCACATCCTCATCTATCGCCTCTGCTATTGTCCACCGGCCTTCGCCGGAATCGTCGACCCAGTCTCTGATCTCGGTCAGGTTTTGATCCTGGGCCAATGCCTCTGCCGTTAAGTCCAGGAGCCAGGATCTCACGACGCTCCCATAACGCCAAATCTCAGCCACCTGGTGCAGGTCCAGATCGAAATCTTTTTTTGCTCTCAAGATCTCAAAGCCTTCGGCAAAGGCCTGCATAAGACCATACTCGATACCGTTGTGCACCATTTTCACAAAATGGCCGGCGCCGTTCGAGCCCACATGTCCCCAGCCTTTATCCGAACCGGGGGCAAAAGTTTCAAAAACAGACCGTAATCGACCCACCACCACCTTTTCACCCCCCACCATCATACTGTATCCCTCCGTGAGACCCCATATGCCGCCACTGGTGCCCACATCGACAAAATGGATCTCCTGCGCTCGAACCAGTTCCGCCCGACGCATTGTGTCCTTATAATAGGAGTTTCCTCCCTCAATGATGGTATCGCCAGGAGATAGAATCTCCAGCAGGGCTTCAATCGTGCTCTCCGTCGCCTCACCAGCCGGTACCATAATCCAGATCGTTCGTGGAGCTGCGAGTTTTTCAATCATCTCGTTCAACGTTGTGGCAGCTTCAATGTTCGATTCCTCTTCCGCCAGGATTTCGGCCTTTTCAGCTGTTCGATTGTGAGCGACAATCCTGTGACCGTTCCTCGCCAATCTCCGGGCGATATTGGCGCCCATTCTGCCCAAACCTACGATTCCGAGTTCCATTCTTTCTCTCCTCATTGCTCCGCACTGTTCCGGAGCGCAGCGATGTTGTCAGCAACGGACGCTTCCTCGTTGTAAATGCTCGAACCTGCCACCAGGACCGTCGCTCCGACCTCCACAACCTGTGGTGCGGTTGTGACACCGATCCCGCCGTCGACCGCAATAGGGATATTCAGCTTCCGCTTTTTCAACTGATCATGGAGTTGCCTGATCTTTCCCAATTGGCTTTCGAGGAACTTCTGTCCCCCCCAACCAGGATTTACCGTCATTATCTGAATGAAATCGGTCATAGCCAGAACTTCTTCCAGCACCTCCACAGGCGTGCCTGGATTGATTGAGACGCCCGCTTCAATATTGTGCTCGCGAATCGACTGCAATACCCGATGGAGGTGGGGACATGCTTCTTGATGCACAATGAGACGACCGGCACCAGCGTCTACAAATGCACTTACATGGCGCTCAGGTTCAACGATCATGAGGTGTACATCCAACGGTATCTCTACATTCGAGCGAACCGCCCGCACCACGCCTGCACCAAAAGTGATATTGGGTACAAAACGGCCATCCATGACATCTATTTGGATTGCATCAGCCCCGGCCGCTTCAGCTTGCCGTGCCTGTTCGCCGAGCCGTCCAAAATCCGCTGAAAGAATTGAAGCTTCAATCTGGATCATTATATTCTCCTCTTCTAAGATGGCGAATTCCGCTACGTCCTGCTACAATGACATCCCTCGCCAGGCCCAGAAACAGCCCATGCTCCACAACGCCTGCGCGCTCACTGAGACTCGCTGCCAACCGGGCCGGTCGATCGATCGGCCCGAATGTGCAATCAAGGATCAGGTTCCCCTGTTCCGTCTTGAACGGTGTCCCATCATTTTCCTGACGCAAGGCTGGCTTGCCGCCCATCGATTTGAGAAATGACAACTGAGTCTCCCAGCCAAAGGGGATGACTTCAAGGGGAACCGGCCTGTGGGTTCCAAGGACCGGTGAAAGTTTGCTCTCATCCACCACAATGATCTCACGCAAACTGGCCTGGGCGACAATCTTCTCTCGCACAAGCGCACCCCCTCCGCCCTTGATCAGATTCAGATGGGGATCGACTTCGTCCGCACCATCGATCGTAACGTCAAGGGCAGGGTGTTCCTCCAGTGTTGTCAATGGAATTCCAAGTCGCTGCGCCTCGGTTTCAACCTGGCGAGAGCACGGCAGGCCAAGGATATTCCGTAATTGGCCCTCTTTTAACAATTGTGCTATATGTCGGACAGCGAAGGTGGCCGTACTCCCGTGGCCCAGTCCCACAATCATCCCCGATTTTATGAATCCAACTGCATGCTCGGCAGCTTGGCGCTTGAATTCTGAAGTATCTTCGTTCAACCGACTTGCTACCTCCGCAATATCACATTATTAGCGCATTCACCGAGGGCACCGGTCAACTGTTTCAGCCTGCCTTCTACGTCGTGATCCAGGTGAAAGGTTATGACGCGCCGCCCTCTGTCCAAGAGGGCCTGACGGTCCCCCAGAGCTTGAGCCGCTTTGAGCAGACCGAAGGTCATTGACGATTCAGGTGATCCGGCTTTATCGGGGATGGGTACATCGCACTGATCGTCAGCCGTAAACTGGATGAAGAGACCGTGTCCTCCGTCTCCCTTGTGAAGCTGGCCGGTCGAGTGTAAAAAACGTGGACCAAAGCCAACCGTTGTGGCCAACTTGTATTTGTCGCGAAGCGCGCGGCGGAATTCCCGAAGCGCCCCATCTGTACCGACAGTAGGCGGGACATACGCTTGCAACGCTACATAGTCCCCGGGTCTCGACTGACTGAGAAACGTGTTCAGTGCTTCTGTTGTAAGTGGCGCAGACTCACAGGGAGGCCATGCGCCCTTCTTACTGTATTCAGCAACCGTGTCCCTGGCCAGCACCTTCGAGGCCTCAACATCCGGCTGATCGAAGGGATTGATACCCATAAGCGAACCGGCCACAGCCGTGGCCATCTCCCACAGGAAGAACTGTCCGCCAAGATCGTAGAGATCATCTAAGTGAATCCGAATGGCGGGATGCCCGCCATCTTCAAGAGCTTTCATCGCCGCATCGTTCGTGTTATCACTACTCAGTTTCATTGAAACAAAAAGCCGATCACCTCCGTATACCTCCGGAGGACCCAGGGGTTCGTGCACGACCGGAAGGATACCGGTCCTCTCTTTTCCCGTACTCTCAGCAATGAGTTGTTCCACCCAGTCACCGAAGCCACCGATCTCCTGTGAGATGGCAAAGGTAACTTTATCGCGCCCTGCTTTTGCCAATTCTCCCATGACGGTACCGAGCTGCAATCCGCAGTTGTCGCTCTCAAGAGAGGAATCACTGTTCTTGGAGTTACCTGCCATGCTCAGAGCTCGACGGAGCAGGGTCTCTACATCCATTCCAATGAGTGCCGCTGGCACGAGCCCGAAATAGGAGAGGGCCGAATAGCGTCCTCCAATATTTGGATCGTTCAAAAAAGTCCTGCGGAAATCATACTCAGCGGCCAGTTCCTCAAGATGCGAGCCGGGATCGGTGATGGCCACAAAGCATTCACCCGCCTCAGCCGGACCGACAACTTCGGCCACCAAGTTGTAAAAATACTTAAAAAAGGAGAGGGTCTCAACGGTTCCGCCGGATTTCGTCGAGACGATGAATAATGTTCTGGTGAGATCCAACCGCTCAGCATGGGCTTTCACGGCTCCGGGGTCCGTACTATCCAATACGGCAAAATCCAGTTGACGCGGCGAACGGCCGTTCGTCTCTCCACCACCGAATGTCTTGCTGAAAACCTCCGGGGCCAGGCTGGAGCCCCCCATTCCCAAGAGTAAGGTGTGGGTATACCCCGCAGTCCGCACTTCTTCCACAAAAGCTTCCAGGTGGGGGAGATTCTCGAGCATCATCTCCGCCGTGGTGAGCCAGCCGAGCCTATTCGTAATGTCAGTCGATTCAGGTTTCCACACCGTGTGGTCGTGAGTCCAGATCCGGGTCATCGTCCGATTCTTCCTCATCTCTGCCAAGGCCGAATCAACCGATTTCTGATATGAGCCAAGACTCTTCGAGAGGCGTTTCCGGTCCGGCTGAAATATTTCCTGTTTCCCGTCAATTATCATTCGAATTTTCCTTCTCCGGCTCTTCATGCGCTCCATTAGTTAACAAGTGCACCACCGCACGAGGAGCCGCAACCGGCCGTACAGCCGAAGCAGTGAATGCCAGTGACAATCCTTCGTGGTAACAATTCTGGGAGTCTGAAATTCTCGATACGGTCTGGCGCGCCATGGTCCACTGAAAGTCCCAAGGCCAGATTAAAATCGCAATCGTACAGCGTCCCGTCCCAGCCGACGCTGATCTGATGCCGACACATCAAGCCCTCGAGGGTCTGGGGATTGTACGATTCCTTGAGCAGCTGCAGATATTCCTCATCCTGCCCCTGCTTCCGCAGGTAGATTTGGAATCGACCGATGGGCATATTCGTGATGGTCAAGAGCCTGGAAAAGATGATGCCGTAGCGCCCCTTCAGTTCACGACGGTAATCGGCCTCAAGCCCTACCTGACTGGGTGGAAGAAAAGGGCCGCCGGGATTATAGACGAGATTCAAAGGCAAATGCTCCTCGGAACCGTAACCCAAGGTGTTCAGACGTCGAATGGCATCGACACTCCTTTCGTACACACCCTCCCCCCGCTGTGCCCTGACGTTCTCCTCAAGATAACAGGGCATCGAGGCCACAAGTTGGACCCCATTGTCTTTAAAAAACTCAGGTGTAGCCTCCATGCCCTCCTCGAGAAGCACGGTCAAATTGGTTCGCACTTGAACAGGGAGATCTTTTGCGCGCAAGATTTCGACGAACCGACGGAAATCAGGATGAAGCTCCGGCGATCCACCTGTCAGATCGACGAGTTGACATTCGACCCTCTTCACCACATCGAGGATCAATTCCATGGTACTCCATTCCATCATTTCCCCTCGACGCGGAGAGCAGCTCAAATGGCAATGTGCACATTCTTGATTGCACATCAAACCGAGATTGACCTGAAGAATATCGATGTCGTCGGCATACAGTCCACCGCTGCTGATATCAGCGATTTTCGTCTCGAACTCGTTCATAGAAGATCAACTCCTTTCGCTGAGAATAGCAGAGTCGCACACTGGGAAATGTGCACATAGCCTTTATATATATTGAAATATTTCCTCTGTCAAGTATTTTTATTTGCTTCCACTCTTTCAACATCGGCTCAATTGAAAGTCCGTTTTCGATTGGCAGTTGGATTTTAAACGATCTGAAATCGAATGGGTCGTTGAATTGAAAGAATGACAGATAAAAGTGATATTTTCAGCGTGAACGTTTTCAATTACATTTCACCGGAACCCATGTCACCAGCCGCTTGACTCAAGGCCTGTTTCATGCGCTCACGAATTTCCGAACTCAGAGGAGTCGCAAAAAACGATTCCACGCTTTCCACGCGATCCTGGAACTGGCGCAGGGCATCTCTCATAAATCGAACCTGTTTCTCAAATTGAGGACAGGCCTTGCAGAACAGATAGTGCGTTCTTACAGCCAACCGTTTCCTTAATGGAAGTTTACGATCCAGAGATTCAGATATTAATTGTGCGACCTGTTCGCAAGTGAGCATCAATGATTCCTTTCATTTTTTTTGCCAAACCAGTTCATCTCCAGGCAACGACGCAACCGCATGCGAGCGCGATAAAGCATAACCCATAAGTTAGTCGTAGAAACACCCAAGACTTTACACACTTCTTTGCTGTCCAGCCCATCCATCTCTCGAAGCGAAAAGGCATCGCTCAGACGGGAGGGGAGATCGGATAAACACTTTTCGATAACATCTTGAAACTCCTTTTGCTCCAATATCTTACTTGGATCAGGAGCCCATTCTGAGGGCATCACTCTCCATTTCCCCCTTTCGTCGAACAGATCCTTCATCGTATCCTCCGGGGTGCCGGGGCTCTCGACGGAACGTTCCCTACTCGCTCTTCGAATATGGTCGACAATCTTGTGCTTGAGAATACCGAAGAGCCAGGTCTTCTCCGAAGATCGGCCCGAGAAACTCTTCCGGGCACGAAGAGCCGCCAGAAAGGTCTCCTGAACAATATCCTCGGCAAGCCGGGAATCCCTGAGCCGGAGCAGTGCATACCGGAAGAGGTCGTCCCCGTATCGGTCCACCCACTGCTCCGGCTTTGACAGTCGAACGTCGTTCATTAGGGCCTCAAAAGAAATCCGGAAGAATCCTGAGTGTTATTTCCAGAGATTCGCTCCTTAGTCCAAACATTCATAATCTACTAAGGAGAGATCTGACACATAAGCTTCAAAAAATCCTATCTTCTTGAAAAAGAAGTTTTCGTCACCATGGGCAATGGCTCCGGGTGTGACCCGCTACCCTTTTCCCATCACTTTTTTGGCGATTAGGACAACACTCTCCTTCGTAATCCCAAACTTTTCGTACAAAACCTTATACGGAGCACTTGCTCCGAAACCGTCCATTCCAATGACCGCCCCTTCAAGTCCCACGTAATGCTCCCAACCCAGTTTTATGCCCGCTTCCACGGCCACACGAGCTTTCACCTGTGATGGCAGTACACTTTCGCGATACTCTACCGGCTGATCATCAAAGAGTTCCCAGCTGGGTATGGAGACAATTCTCACCCTCATCCCTTCTTTACCCAGTATCTTACCTGCCTCCAGAGCAATATGTACCTCAGAGCCCGTGCCCACCAAGATCAGTTCCGGTGTCCCACTATTCGAATCCCACATCACATAACCGCCACGGTGCAGACTTTCAGCAGAAGGGTATGTGCTCCGATCGAGGACGGGCAGGTTCTGCCGGGTCAAGATGAGGGCGGTGGGGCCGCTCGTATTGAGCAGGGCCGCCCGCCAGGCCTCAACAGCCTCGTTGGCGTCGGCAGGGCGGATGACGGTCAGGTTGGGCACGGCGCGTAAGTTCATGACGTGCTCGACGGGCTGGTGCGTGGGTCCGTCCTCCCCCAAAGCGATGCTGTCGTGGGTGAAGACGTAAATGGCTCGGATGCCCATCAGCGCTGCCAGACGCATGGGCGGACGCATATAATCCGAGAAGGTGAGAAACGTACCCGTGAAGGGGATCGCGCCACCGTGCAGGGCCATACCGTTGGCAATGGTTCCCATGGCGTGTTCTCGCACACCGAAGTGGAGGTTCCGTCCACCGTAGCCCCATTCGTCTCCGACGGCACCCTGTGTGTCCTCAACAGAGAGGTCGGGCGATTGAAAATCGCCGCAGCCCTTGAGCCAGGTGAAACAGGACGGATTGAGATCGGCCGAGCCTCCGATCAATTCGGGAACCTTAGAGGCCAAGGCCTGCAGGACGGTCTCGGAGGCTTTGCGGGTTGCCGGTCCCGCCTCCTCGGGGGAAAAGGACGGTAAATCTTTTTCCCAACCTTGGGGCAATTCTCCCGATTGCATTCTCCGAAACTCCGCCGCCAGGTCAGGATGCGCCGCTTCGTACCGAGCAAAAGTCTCCTGCCACTCGGACTCCCATTCCTGACCTCGCGAAAGGGCTTGATGGAAGCGCTCTCGCGCTTCCTCCGGAATGTGAAATACAGTTTCCTTGGGCCAGTCGAGGTTCTCCTTCGTCGCCTGAAGCTCTTCATCGCCCAAGGGCGAGCCATGGGATTTGAACGAACCCTGCATGTGAGGTGCACCGTATGCGATCTGGCTCCGCACCGCAATGATGGAGGGGCGGGACGTATCGGTGTGTGCCTTCTTCAGCGCGCTTTCGATAGCTTCCAGATCATTACCGTCATCCACCCGCTGAACATGCCAGCCGTAAGCCTCAAAGCGCATTCCCACATTCTCGGTAAAGGTAAGACCCGTCGAGCCGGCCAGGGAGACGCGGTTATCGTCGTACAGCACGATTAGCTTGCCCAGGCGCAAATGCCCGGCAATGGAACAGGTCTCAGAGGCGACGCCTTCCATGATGTCCCCGTCACTGGCCATAACGTAGGTGCGATGATCGACGATCGTATAACCGGGACGATTGAACCCGGCGGCAAGATGGGCTTCAGCGATAGCCATGCCTACGGCGTGACTCAATCCCTGGCCCAGGGGACCGGTCGTCACCTCAACGCCCGGCGCGTGACCGTACTCCGGATGGCCCGGTGTTTTGCTGCCCCATTGGCGGAAATTCTTCACCTCCTCCATGGAGAGATCATATCCCGTCAGGTGCAGTAGTGCATACAGCAACATCGAGGCATGCCCGGCCGAGAGGACGAAGCGATCCCTGTCAGGCCACTGCGGATTGTTGGGATTATGCTTCAGAAACCGGTCCCATAGGATGTACGCCGCGGGCGCCGCTCCTAACGGCATGCCCGGATGGCCGGAATTGGCTTTCTGTATGGCATCTGCGGCTAAAAAACGGATGGTGTCGATGCACAGTTCGTCCAATGATCTCATGGTGTTCCCTCCATCACTTTGTTTCTGGCGTGGGTCGCCGCTCCGATGGCCACGGCGTTACTCACAAAGGACGCCTTGACGATTCGCAAATCCTCGAGGGCCGCCCTCAAAGCCCTTTCTCTCACACCCCTTTCTACAAGTTGAATCAATTCCGGAATACCGTCAATGATGCCACCTCCCAATACGAGCAGGCACGGATTGATCGCATTCACCAGACCCACCACACCGGCGGCGAGATAGTGTCCCGCCTCCTCAATTATACGAATCGCTAAGGGGTCTCGCTCATGATACGCCTCGCCAACGACTTTGGCCGTGATCTCTTCAATGGAACCGGCTTTGCTTAATATTGTCTGACCCTGTTTCTCGTCCTGCTGCACCGCCTCTTGAGCCCGCTCGGCAATGGCCCAACCCCCGGCGTAGGCCTCCATGCAGCCGATATTGGGCCCCCGGCACGGTCGACCGTCGACCGCAACGGTCATGTGCCCGATCTCCCCGGCCGTGTTGCTGCATCCCTCCAGTAAACGCCCGCCACTGACGATCCCACCGCCAACACCCGTCCCGACGAAAACACAGATGAGATCGTCAATTCCCTTTCCCGCGCCGTGGTACCACTCCGCCACCGTCGCGGCCCGGACGTCGTTTAAGACGAACACCGGCATATTCAAAGCTCGCTCAAGTTGAGCGCCCAGGGGGACCTCCTGCCAGCGCAGGTTCGGAGCAAAGCGGACCGCCCCTGTGGCTCTCTCGACCTGCCCGGCCACACCGACGCCCACCGCCCTGGTTTCTTGGGGCACGTTCTTGAGGCACGTTTCGACACACGAAACGACATCCTCAACAACACCCCCGGCCCCCTTCTCAGGTTTCGTCGGATATCGTTGAGATTCCACGATATTGCCGCGACTATCGACAACGGCCGTTTCCACATTTGTTCCGCCGATATCGACACCCATCGTTAGAAATTGAGCTTCATTAGGATTCATACATTTTTCTCCGGATAGTCTCATTCCTCAAACAGGAAACTGTCTTTACGAGTTCTTCTTTGACTCCTCTCAATCCGTGCCTGTGCGACACGATTGCATTTTATCCTTCGTTCAATTATAACATATTTCTATCCTCTTGTCAACGCATTTTTCGTATACCAGGAGAAGAAACGCTACCCCACGTACTCGCTCAGAACAGCTTTCCACGATGACTGTTTTCGTGGAAAAAAGTGAATCGATCTCAAGATCTTAAATAAAAAGGCTTGATCTTATCTCCCCTTTGATGTAATATTATCTCTCTGCATGTGGTATTATGCAGATCGAAATATTTTGTAATGAGCCGAAAATAAAGGTACACAGAGGAAGGTAACTATGCGTATTCAAAGATTCTTTACGGTTTGCTTGTTATGCACAGCCATCATTTTATCGACCAGAGCATTCGGTGTTGAAACATCGATCTGGGAAGTGCGGACTGCCAACGATTTCGAAAAAGGGGAACCGGCGGATGTTTCCATCCGGAGCGACGGTCAGGTTTTACTCGCATCGTCCCTCGAGCTCCTCTACGATACCGGGGAGCTCTATGTGTGGTGCCTGGCGCACGACTCCAAGGGCAATATCTACGCCGGAACGGGCAACAACGGAAGAGTATTTAAAATCAATAAAAACGGTGTGGGGGCTCTCTTTTTCGATTCCCCTGAGCTGGAGATACTGAGCGTAGTGGTGGATAAGAACGACAATCTCTTTGCCGGAACCGCCCCGGACGGAATTATTTACAAAATAAGCCCTGAAGGAGAAGCGACGACGTTTTTTGAAACGCGAGAGCAGTATGTGTGGGCCCTTCTCTTCGACAGGCAGGGCAACCTCTATGCCGGAACAGGCATTGGTGGGAAAATCTTCAAAATTGCTCCCACTGGCGATAGCGAGCTCGTCTATGATTCGAACGAGACCCATATCATGACATTCGTCCTTGATGACAACAACAATCTTTATGCCGGCAGCGAGGGGACCGGTATTATTTACAGAATATCGCCTCACAAGGATGTCTTTGTCCTGTACGATGCCCCCCAGAAGGAGATTCATTCACTGACACTGACGCCCGACGGCACTCTCTACGCCGGAGCAACGGAGGCCGTTATCCGAGTGAAAAAGGTCCCCGTTCCCACGGACCGACCGGACCAGGGGGGAGAGCGATCGCAGGAGGAATCCGAAGACATCCAGCCGGCGATAGCCAGGGTAGCCCAGGAGAAAAGCGCTGTCTATGAGATCGGCCCCGAGGGGATCGTAAAGACACACTGGGCCTCTTCGGCCCTTCTGCTCTCCCTCATCGTCAACGATGACGGATCGCTCACAATCGGAACCGGCGATGAGGGAAAGCTCTACTCAGTCCTCGAAGATGGAACATCCCTCTCCTTCGCCCAAAGCTCGGAATCACAAATTCTCGCCCTCCGCAGGGACAGTCGAGGGGGGACTCTTTTAGCAACGGGAAACCACGGTAAAATTTTTCGTCTCGCTTCCGATTACGCTCAGGAGGGCACCATCGTTTCGGACGTCTTTGATACCCAGACACTCTCCAAATGGGGAAAAATCTCTTGGCAGGCCGATCTTCCCTCAGGAACACGGATCGCTTTCGAAACGCGAAGTGGCAACTCGGAACACCCGGACGACACGTGGAGTGACTGGTCGGATGCACACACCAACTCCCAAGGTGAACCCATCTCCAGCCCCTCGGCCCGTTTTATCCAATGGCGGGCCAAGCTGACCACCTCAAATCCCTCACACACTCCCCTTCTGAAAGGCGTCTCCGTTGCCTATCTCCAGAGAAACATGCCGCCGGAAATCATGTCGATCACCATCAATGCTTCAGGTCAGAAATCCGGGAGATCGATCCCACGGATTTCTTCCAAGCCAGAGGAGATCTCAAACAATCGAAAATCGAACAACGGGGCGCGATCCGTAGACTGGAAAGCCCACGATCCCAATGGCGATAACCTCACGTACACGATCCTTTTCAGGGGTATCGATGAGCACACCTGGAAAGTTCTGAAGGGTGACGAGACATCGATATCGTACACATGGGACACCGAATCGGTCCCCGACGGCCGGTACATCTTGAAAGTCGTCGCCAGCGACAGTCCGAACAACCCACCCAACACCGCCCTGACCGCCGAGAAAATCAGTGAACCGTTCACGGTGGACAATACACCGCCCCGCGTTTTGAACGTAAAAGCGACACCGGGGTTGGAAAAAAGTCACCTCATCTCCGCCACAACTGAAGATGAAACAAGCATCATCACCAGGGCCGAATATTCCCTGGACGCCGGGGAATGGACGATGATCTTCCCGGAGGACGAGATCTTCGATTCGAAAACCGAGATGATCTCCTTCACCACAGAACCGCTCAAGCCCGGCGAGCACACCCTCACCATCAGAGCCACCGACGATGCCGGCAATATCGGCGCGGGGAAAGTTATCTTTACCGTGAAATAATTTCTCATCTCAAGTCAGCATATTTGCACGACTCATTTTCAGTCTGAAGGGTCACCGCCAAACCTGTTTTGAAGACGGCTCATCCTTTCCACGCCCCCAATGTACCTTGCGGAGTGGACCGTTCTTCAAGACCGAATAAAGCACCGCCACAACGCCGTCTGGCCGAGTAATCCGGAAACACATTGTAGACCTTCTCCATTTCTCCTATTGCTTGCGGCATTCAGACAGGAACACACCGTTCTCAACACATCGGATACACCATTCCCTTCAGTCTGTTCTGTAAAAAGAGAAAAGCCGCCTGTGACGATGCAAGCTGAGGCGGCTTTTCTCGTTGAAAGCTGAAAACGAGTATCTCCCCTTATCCTATATATCCTAAAAGTCGATCGCGGTGCCTACAGCGTAACAGTAATTCTTCCCCGTATCGTTCTCCCTTCAGCCGGATACAACATTTTCTGACCGGTCAGGGGATCGATATATCCGAAGGA
>CP070758.1:1230265-1232852 GCA_020348925.1 Gemmatimonadota bacterium
CTGGCTCAGAACTACCCGAACCCGTTCAACCCGGTGACGTCGATCGCCTACAGTCTGCCTCAGGCGGCCAAGGTCAAGGTGTTTGTCTACAACACGTTGGGACAGGTTGTGGCCGAGCTGGTGGACGGGGATCAGGAGGCCGGCCATCATGTGGTCACATGGGACGCGGCGGATATGGCCAGCGGTGTCTACTTTTACCGGATCGAGGCCAACGACTTCACGGCCACCAGGCGGATGGTATTGATGAAGTAATGCCAGTTTTGGCGTACTTCAAGAATATAGACGAATCAGGTGGACGAGACTGAATATGCTACGTAGAGAAGGAGTACATTTGAAAAAGAAGACGTTCGCAAAAGTGAATACGTAGAAAGAGCAAAATTAATAAATATTTGAGAAAAAAATTGGGAGTAATTTTTTTCATTCAACTTCCAACACTCCCTCGAAATTCGAATAAGTTTTTAAAATAAAGAGCTTAGAGATCGAAAAAGTTCTTGCCAAACAAACATATTAGTTATAAATTGCATTTGTGTTTACCAGATCCCAAGGGCACGGCTGTGTATAATTGATATTCTCCGCGTGTCCGTGCTGGTATTCTGAAGGAAGGAAACGAGTGAGGAGAAAGTAACCCCATATCCACACACTAAAATTGGAGCGACATTCGAGAGGATAGGAATCGTAGGACATTCCCTTTAGGAGAAGTATACTCTTCACAGATGAATAGAGACTTTGCAAAAAGGAGGTAAAAAAAGAAGAGCGGTAACGAATTCTCTGTATCTTTCATACGTTTCGTTTTAGGTTCAGGATGTTCTATCATCATTCTTCGATTACACAAGGAGGTGCCACTATGGTGAAGAGAGTGTCGTTTCTGGCCACCATACTTTCCTTGGTTTTTGCAGTGGCATTGATGGCGAAGGCTGAGAAAAAGACTGAATTGTTGCGAATATCGGAGACAAAAAGTGATGCATTGAGGCCCGAGACAATCTCCCATCAGAAACCTGAGGAGATTTTGCAGGACGGGTGTGAATGGCTATCGTATTGGTGTGATCCCTATTACTATTGGATGACACCAAATCCGTCTTGGGGTGATTCGGCATATGCCATGCGCTTCACGGTGGCTGAGCCGAGGTTTTTAATGGGCGCCAATGTCTACATCTACAATCCCGGAGATGGAACCTTCGGCAATGACGATGTGCATATTAGCGTCTACGACGATGACGGCACGGGATTGCCGGGCGCTCAGCTTGCCCAGGTGATATTGACGGCAGGAACGTATCCTGCATATCCGACACCTGCTTATGCGGATTTCTCACCTCTCAATCTGATAGTCAACGGTGATTTTCACATTGCTTTTTCCTCGAGCGGAGAGGTTGGGGTCGATTATGAATCCATAGTATCGGACGATGGTTCCTGCGGTACACTCCGCTCCACAGACTGGTGGGTTGGGTATTGGGCTCTCATGCTCGACTACTGGGATATCGATGTCAACTTTCTCATTGATGTCTATCTGGGTTGCGAGGAGCCTTGTGATGATTGCGGTCCTGGATCTCACTGGATCGATGTGTGTGCCGCTGGGACCGACTTTATGGGATCTGGGGCGTTGGTGACCATCGACCTTGATCTGGATCCATTTTGTGAACCTGACGCGATCTTGGAGCTTTCCGGGCCTGTTGTGGTCAACCGCACGGGTCCGCTGGACGACTCAGTCATCTTTCCTGGCACACGCCCGATTGACGGTCATCTCGATGTGATCGATACGGAAATTATCTCGATGAGCCTGAGCGGCGGTGGGGTCACATTGACGGCCGGGGCGGGTCATGGCCAGGGCGGTGTGCTGGCGCCTTCCTTGGGCACCGCGGCGGAAATGCCGGCTGACCCTTTTTGGGTGGAGAGCTTTTTCGATGTGTTCTTCGAGGTGGACCTTGGCGGCGGGATGTATGCCTACAACCACACTCCGTTGCGGGTTAATTCAGAGATTGATTGCGTTCCGCCGGGGGCCGATTTCACCTCACCGATAGTCTGTTTGCCCTTGTACAACTCACCGAGCCCTGGTCAGGGTGAAATTGTGGCGCAGATTGTGTGGGTTGACCATTTCACCTTCCCGGAGCCGCCGGAGGCTTGCTGCTTACCGGATGGCAGTTGCACGGACATCGACCCCGGCGTTTGCGTGACTCTGGGCGGCACGCCGCAGGGGCCTGGAACGGTGTGTACGGCACCGGAGGGATGTTGTTTTCCTGACGGGTCGTGTTCTGATCTGGATCCGCTGTGTTGCGTAGACCAGGGCGGCAATCCGCAGGGACCTGGGTCTCAGTGTGGTGGAATGGAAGTCTGCTGCCTGCCTGATGGATCGTGTACAATGGCCGACGCCCTATGTTGTATTAATGAATTGAGCGGCTTTCCGCAGGGGCCTGGGACTGTGTGTACGGCACCGGAGGGGTGTTGTCTTCCTGACGGGTCGTGTTCTGATCTGGATCCGTTGTGTTGTGTAGACCAGGGCGGCACGCCGCAGGGGCCTGGAACGGTGTGTACGGTACCGGAGGGGTGTTGTTTTCCTGACGGGTCGTGTTCTGATCTGGATCCGCTGTGTTGC
>CP070758.1:1232952-1242513 GCA_020348925.1 Gemmatimonadota bacterium
GACGACCCCGTCTGCGGTCAGGCCGCCGTCATGGGAGAGGTCACCGTCATCCAGATGCCGACGCCCACTGCGCCACCGGTCACCCTCTGCTCCGGCTACGCACACCAGGACCTCATCGACGCCATCCACGACGCCGGCGGCGGCTGCAACATCGGTACTGAAACCATCACCGACAATGGCGACAACACTTACACCGTCACCTGCGACAATCAGGGCTGCTCCGCCTCGGCCACTGGAACCATCACGGAAATGGAACCTTGTGTGGCGATTGCTCCAGACCTTTCATTCTGCGCTGGGACTGTCACCGTTAATGATGACCTCTTCATCGACAACGGCGCTGATTGCTCCGACGGCTGTTCCATGACACTATCCTACACCTTCGACGGCAACACCGCCGGCACCTATACCTACACCGTCACCTGCGACAACACCGTCTGCCCGCCCGTCTCCGCCAACGGCACCGTCACCGTATATCCCAATCCTGAGGTCTACGCTTCCAGCAACGCCCTCGACTGCATCTGGATCGGAGAAACGATCGAGCTGTACGGCGGACCCGACGGGATGATCAGCTACGGTTGGAGAGGTCCGTTGAGCTTCATCAGCAGCGAACAATCGCCGACCATCAGCAACGCCACCCTGGACATGTCAGGTGATTACATTTTAACTGTTATTGACGCCAACGGGTGCACGGATTCTGATATCACGCCGGTCAAGGTATGCGAACCGCCGGACATCGATCCCCCGGACAGTACCAAATTCGGCGCCGTCTGTTACCTCGGTGACGAATCTACAAAATTGGTTCGAGTGTACAACAGGGGTGGTGATACCCTCAGGTGTAATTGTGCCGAGGTTATTGGTGCAAATGCTGATGATTTTACAATCTCAATCTCCAACGGATCGCCGAAGGTGAACCCGTCGGACCTGAACACGCAGATCACTATGGTTTGCTGTCCACAGGGTATCTGTTTTAAAGTACCGGCAGGTGATTATGTGGACGTGGAGGTAACATTCAAACCTACTCCTACCGGCAGCCATAGAGAAGCCTTTTTAGGCCTCACCAGTAATGATCCTGACGAACCGTACAAGGAGGTGTGTCTGACAGGATACGCCTGCTCCAGCCCCGGCTGCCCGGACATTGTCATCGACCCACCAAGTTGGGATTTTGAAATGACGGAAGCCGGGACCTTTGAGGACAAAACTTTCACCATATCAAACGTTGGATGCGTCGATTTACACGTCACCAGTATCTCGATTACCGGACCGGACGCAGATCAGTTCTCCATTGTAAGTGGCGAGATCCTATTCGTTTTAGAACCCGGCGCACCACCACACGAGCTGGTGATACGATTTCAACCGACCTCGACCGGCCTCAAGACGGCCTTCATCACTATCCTCAGCGACGACTGTATCACACCAACCTTTTCAGCCTCGATCACGGGAGAATTGAAAGCATGTTTCGCCGCTGCTCCCCAGTTCTTCATCTGTGTCGGCACTCCTGTTGATGATGCCATGTTCATTGACAACGGTGCGGGCTGCTCCGGCTGCCCCGCCTGCAGCCTGGTCCTGTCGTACGCCTTTGATGGAACCGTAGCAGGCACATTTCCATACGCGGTCGCCTGCACAAGCGATGTGTGCGAACCCGACACGGCCATGAGTCTCGTCACGGTGGTCGATTCCTGCATGCTCATCGCCCCTGATTTCTCGATCTGTGTAGGCACACCCATCGACGACAACATCTTCATCAGTGCCGGAGCCTCCACAGGCTGTTACACTATTCTCACCTACGACTGTGATACCAGCGCTCCTGGGACCTGCACCTACACTGTGACTGATGACAATGGCGTGTGCGAGCCCTGTACTGCCTCCGGTACCGTCACCATCATCGGACTGGGAGCCGCTGCCTTGAGCAATTCGCCTGTCTGTTTGGGAGATGCCATCCGGCTCTTCGGTGAGCCTGACGGCATGTTCATCTACACCTGGGACGGCCCGAACGCCTTCTTTAGCAGCGAGCAATCTCCGACAATCACAGGGGCTTCTTTGGACATGTCAGGCGACTACATTCTGACCGCTACAGATACAGCCGGTTGCACAGAGTCCGATACAGTATCGGTGGAAGTCATTCATGGGGGATGCCCATATATTGTCTTCGACCCCCCTTTCTGGAACTATGGTACACTAAAAAATGGTACATCAGAGGACAAGACCTTTACGATTTCGAACATTGGCTGCGGAGATCTGCATGTGACATCAACGACCTTAATCGGTCCCAACACCGATCAATTCGCCATCGTAAGCGGCGACGGGTCTTGGAGCCTCGCGCCTGAAACCGAACATGATGTGATCATCCGATTTCAGCCAACGTCATCTGGTGGAAAGATGGCTTCTTTGAAAATCGAGCGTGACGACTGCGAGAAAGCTGACACGACCATATTCCTGATGGGAGTGGGCTTTTTCAAAGATCCTGAATTACTTCCTTTTCCTCCTGTCACGGTGAGCGAATGCGATACACTCCATTTCACTGTGTGCAACGACAGCACCCTTTCTCTGAGTCTCCATTCGGTGACCTATGACTGCGATGCATTCCAGATTCTTCGTCCGGACTTCCCTCAAATCTTAGATCCTTCTGAATGCGAAACCGTTTACGTCGAATTCTGCCCTGCAGAACAAGGTCACTATTCATGTTTCCTCAATGTGAACGGTGATGGTCCTGGTGAAGTCATTCATCAGGTCCTCCTGAGCGGTTTGGGTTGCATGGATGAGGGTCTACTGGGTGACGTCAACCGCGATGGGGCAGTTGACGTTGTGGATGTCCTGGTTGTCGTGAACTATATTTTGGGGCAAGTGAGCTTGGAGAATGCCTGGTGTCAGGCCGACTGCAACCTCGACGGATTCATCGACATTCTGGATGCCCTGGGCTTTGTCAATGTGATTCTGGAAATTGGCACCTGCCCGCCGGAGGGAGTATCAAAGGGGATACATACTTCAGCAGTCAACAGTTCAGCCGTGATGGGGGTGTCAAAAATATCGGTTTCCACGGCACAAACCATCGTGTTGCCCATTTACCTCGAGACCGAGAATCGTACAGCCGGACTCCAGTTCACCCTGTGCTACGACCAAGATATATTCACACCGGGAGTTCCTCTTGTGACCCGGCGGAGCGCTCACATGACCGTCGCTTCCTCGACCGACGAAGGGAAGCTGGCCGTTGTTCTGTACAGCACACAGGGTATGAGTATTCCGGCTGGCGCTGAACCTATCCTCACGGTGCCCCTCAGGTTAAACGACCCTGACAAGAGAGCCGAATCAACCGTCCGCTTTCAAAAAGTCATTGTTGCTCTGGATTGCGTCACGCAGGTACCTGTGCAGCACAGGGTCTCGACGTTGAGGTTGGGTGACCTGTTCCCCCAGGAATATACCCTCTTTCAGAATTACCCCAATCCCTTCAATCCGGAAACGAGTATCGACTATCAGGTGCCTGAAACTGCAAACATTCTGCTGGCCATATTCAACACATTGGGCCAGCGCGTGCGAACCCTTGTGAACACTCGGCAAGAGCCCGGCACTTACACGTGCCGATGGGATGGGTGCAACGAGTCCGGGGAGCCTGTGTCAAGCGGAATCTACTTTTATCGTCTCAGGGCAGGTGGAACATCCCGAGACAATCAGGGTGACTTTTCACAAACGAAGAGGATGGTCCTTCTGAGATAGAGCTTTACATGAAACGAAGACGCGGATTTCGATAAACTCGATTCAGTGATCTTGAGGGAATGTCCCTGGGGAAAATTGGCTTCATAGCATGGAGCGACGAAGCAATCTCTCATATATTGTCCGACAGCCCGGACCTTGCTTCGCCTCCGGATAATCCGTTCGCAAGGACAGCATCACCAATATACTTCTATTAGTGTTCCCAGTCGATGGACGGCTTTAAAAACCGCCTGTCTGTCATCGCTTTGAAAAGGCATGGGTCGTCATCGGCTGGGACAACACGAGACTTCAGGACAACTCGAAGATTGATAGTATCTGAAAGGCAGAGGAATCTCTGACTATAATTCATTGAAAACTCTAAAAAAACCTTGACTTTTTGAGAAAATTGTTATTATTTTGATGAAGTTATACCCGATTAAAGGATGGGTGAGGTTTTTTTCAACTCTGAGCATACATGATACAATCTTTTTTACATCGTGCAAGCCACAATGTATTACAATTAAAATAGGGATCTCAACGGCAATTCATCCAGGAGGAAGAACTTATGAGGGAACAGAGAATGCTGATATCACTTCTGCTATGTCTCTTTTTGGCGCTGCCATGTATCATTTCAGCCGACACCACAATGCGGCTGAAACCTGCTGATGGTCAGAATACGCCAGCGGCGCAACAGCGTGTTCGGTCTCAAAACGACATCCTCCCTGAACTGCATTTATTCGCGGCAGCAGGATGTGAACGATGCAGCCTCGATGCAAACCACATCTTTATCAAACCTGATACCCTGCATCGAGTCTGCGTTTTCATAGACAACATCTCCTTTGAATTGGACATCGAGACGCTTCACTTCATGCTCACATGGGATGCCGCCATACAATTCACGAATCCGTCCGGTCCCAGCTTGACCTGCACGGACTATGACTCGATGGGCTGGGACATAAAATATCACATCTTTCCGGATGGAGGCTCAGGAGAGGACAGCCTTGAGGTCTGGCTCATTATTAGTGGTGATGCCCTTCAACCGCTGAGTGAGCCGGGCTGTGTTTTAAATATTGACTTCCAGACATATGCGGATCTGACGCCTGGTTCCCAGGATACAATCCACTTCGAGTTTGCCACCTTCAACGAAGGTGGAGCCATTGCCACCTTCGATTTCTACAAGACGATCAACCGGCCCCCGGTGATCACGTGGCAGGGTCAAGACGCCCCGGATACGATCGATGCGATATATTTACAGGAATGTACCTACTACGAATTCCTTGCCGATGCCCACGATTACGACATTGACTGCTACAATCCCGAAGGCGATACGGTCCTCCTCTGGGCACAGACCGATGATCCATGCCCGTGGTCGGAAGGAGCCACGTTCTGTGGAAGAAGCCCTTCCGGTGGACCGCCCTATGTGATCCCGCCCTTCATAGGTGCGGGCTATGTCCAAGCCTTGTTCAAATTTCACCCGCCCAAACTGGGCATCTGCGATGATTTTTGGGTGAATTGGATCGCCATGTCCACCCATACGACAGGCCAGCCGTTATACGATACACTGTCGATTCACTTCATCGTCGAAGACTGCGCCTACCAATTGGCCTGGATGACACCGCCCCCGCGCTGGGACGATCCTGATGAGAATGAGCCGCTCCCTTCGACACCTCCGTACTACGAGGTGTATGCCTGTCAGAATATCGAAGTTCCGGTGGGTCTGCACTTTGACTACGACTATCTCCTGGACGATCCCATCTGGTCCGTCTATTTCGAGGTCGATTACGACAACCGGATGGAGATCTTCGAAATCGGAAACGAGGGTCTGATTACTGAGCACCTCGGTGTTTTTCAGTATAACATCATAGCGGACCATACTCCTGATGAGGGCAAGGTTATTGTCTCCATGGCGTTCAATAATCCGCTTCAGTGGCCGCCCTGGCCTATGCCTCCTGATCCGCTGAATCCGCCCTTCGGCTTTGTGGTCTGTGATTGGTATAAACTCTTCTACGTCGGTTTCCATATCCCGGACTACCTACCGGATTCAACACTCCTGAAATTGACGATACATGAAAATCAGCTCAAGGTGAACGAAGAAGAGTATAAAATGTGCTCAATCCCATTGAGCTATCTGCACGTCAGAGATTTTTCGGTGAACGGCTCCGTTAAATACAGTGACACCTGTATTCCCGTCCCCGGTGTGACCATCAGTACAATCGACACCTGTGGTGGAACAGCCGGCAGTATCGTCATCACGGACAACACGGGCGCATTTCAGTCAAAATCATGGCCTGGGTGCAGCAATTTCTGCCTCGAGCCTTCGATGGAACCTGTCAGAGACGTCTGGCGTCAGGTTGTCACCTCCTACGACGCAACGTTGATTCTGAGATCATTATGCGGGATGGTTCCGCTGACCCACAACGATTCTTTGGCGGCTGACATCACAGGCGACGGAACAATATCGGCTTTTGATGCATCCGTGATGATCAAGTGGTTGGTCACCAGCTATACTGGTTCCGACCTCATACCGACCGAGAACATCGGCACGTGGATTTTTGAGTCGATCGAGTGCGGCGACTGCGGTCTCGGCCCGTGGGGCCCGGAATGTTTCTGTCTCGAAGAGATCACTCAAAACGAGACGGCCTGTTACGAAGCTGTTGTTGTCGGTGATGTCAGTCAAAACTGGCCCGGTCCTTCCTCAGCCAAGGTGGTCGAGAACGGTCTTGATATATCCATCTCTGACAATACCATAACGATACGTTTCATCGAACCGGTGAGTGCTGTGGACATGGCGCTTACCTTCGACCATCATCTCTCAGTGGCCGATGTCTCGGCAGCCGACGGTATCACCGAGTGGATGGCTCGCGCCAACGAACTCAGTCTGGCCGCGGCCAGTGCCAGCGAATTGGGTGAAATCAGGATAACTTTTGAAAAGAGCGCCCCCGCGGAAATTGAAATCGTGGCTCGGGCCAATGAGAACCTCATTCTGACGACAGCGATGCATGCGGCCCCCCTACCCGCGCACTTCAGCTTGGCTCAAAACTTTCCCAATCCGTTCAATCCAACAACGACGATCACGTATCAGCTTCCCACAGAGAGCAACGTGACGCTCACGCTGTTCAATACAGTAGGACAACACGTCCGAACGTTGGTTCAGGGCATACAAGAACCAGGCTGTCATAAACAACATTGGGACGGTCGTGATGAATCAGGACGAAATGTTCCAACCGGAATTTACTTCTATCGTCTCACAGCGGCGAGAACATCCCCAGAACATCGGGTCGACTTCTCTCAAACGAAGCGTATGATCTTGATCAAATAACACTCGAGCCCCTTTACCATCGAGACACAACCGCCGGTTCGCACAATCCGTCCACGGCGGTTTTTTTTATGGAAAACTTCGAGCTCCGGTTTCCCTTGACTTTGGTTAAAGAAATGGTATATATTACATTCGTATTTCTTTTCGAAGGCACCATCGAAGATTTTTGAGAGGAGGGTCAATGATGAAGGTGAAAACAATATTCCTGTGCCTCTTTCTGTTCTTGGCCGGAGCGATAGGAAGCCCGGCTCAGGAACCTGACATCGACCTTTCTGCAACGATCCATAACTACGGCACGCTAACTGTTGGTGACTCACTGGACTGGGTACTTACCATCTTCAACGTCGGGAATGACACCTTGTTTGTAGACTCAGCACGTGTGGATGGTCCTCAGTTTCACATTGAATCACCCGCATTCCCCGACACGGTCACCCCCACACCTCCCAAAGACAGCATCTCGGTCACACTATGGTTTTTCCCCTCAGACACCGGTCTAGTCACCGGAAGCCTCTTTGTCTTCAGTGACGATCCGGATGAAGAGACATTGACCGTCGTTCTGAGCGGCACCGGCATTTTGCAGGACATCGCCCTGTCCGAGAGTACTCACGATTACGGACACATCCGAGTCGGGGACTCCCTCGACTGGCAGTTGACGATCCATAATATCGGTACGGATACGCTGACTGTTGACTCCGCACTCGTCACTCCTTCGCTGTTTCAAATTTCATCCCCAAGCTTCCCCGATACCGTTCCACCGGTTGATAGCACTTTTCTCATAGTCTGGTTTCTCCCCACGGATACCGGAGCTGTCGTCGGCAGCCTCCTCGTCTTCAGCGACGATCCGGATGAAGAGACATTGACCGTCGTTCTGAGCGGCACCGGTATTTTGCAGGACATTGCTCCGTCCGACACCGCCCATGATTTTGGAGACGTCGCACTTGGCGACTCTTTGGATTGGGTGGTGACGCTTTACAACGAGGGCACTGCTGACCTGATCGTGGATTCGGTCCTCTCAGCCCCGACCGAATTCGGGGTGACGGCTCCCCTGCTCCCCGACACCCTCGTCCCCGAGGACAGTATCCTTGTCACCATCACCTTCTCGCCCTCCTCTCCAGGAGCTGTGGCCGGAAGTCTGCTGGTCTTCAGCGACGATCCGGACGAGGGGTTATTGACGATAGACCTTCTGGGCAACGGCGTTATTCCGGATATTGCTGTCTCAGATACATCGCACGACTACGGGGATGTCCCCGCCGGGGACTCACTGGATTGGATATTGACCATCTACAACTGGGGTACGGGGAGTTTGAGCCTCGATTCCGTGCTGCTTGAACCATCCGAATTTGAGATCATTTGCACTTCATTTCCACAAACCATCCCTGCGGTCGACAGCATCGGAGTCATTATCCGTTTTAAGCCGACCGATTGGGGTGCGGTAGCAGGGAGTTTGCTCGTGTTCAGCAACGATCCTGATGAAGACACGCTCACCATCTCTCTCGCCGGAAACGGTCTCGCACCTGATATTGAATCTCCAGTTCTGGTTCACAATTTCGGAGATGTTGAAGTCGGCGATTCGGCGGACTGGACCACACAGATTTCCAATCCGGGGAACTTGGATTTGGTGTTGGACTCGGTGCTGGCGGTCCCCCCGGATTTCATCATCATCTCGCCTCTTTTTCCTGACAGCATCGCCCCTGCAGACACCCTGGCCATGACAATCACCTTTGCACCGTCCGATACAGGAGCTGTCACAGGCAGTCTTCTCGTATTCAGTAACGACCCGGATGAGGGTATATTCACCATCACCCTGGGGGGCAATGGCTTGGCTCCCATTATCGCTGTCTCGGAGTCGGATCATGATTTCGGTGATGTTTTCGTGGGTGACTCCCTGGGGTGGGACCTGTGGGTAATCAATATCGGCACGGCCGATTTGATCCTTGATTCCTTACTGACAACACCGGTGGAATTCGAGGTATCAACCCCACCACTCCCTGATACACTCTCGGTCGGTGACAGCCTGGCCGCCACCATCACCTTTCTTCCGACGGATACGGGTGCGGTCACTGGAACCCTCCTCGTATACTCCTCAGATCCGTATCAGGGCGTTCTATCCCTCACCCTCACGGGTCGAGGCGTGGTTTCGGAAATCACGCTCTTTCCCGACTCCCTCGCTGCAACAATTTGGGAGGGAGGTATCATTTCACAGCCCCTCACCATCATAAACGAGGGCACCGCCTTGCTTCTCTTTACCACGAGCGATACCGTCTCATGGCTGTCGGAGAATCCGGATTCCGGAGGCGTCGATCCCTCGGACACCATCACCGTTGATATCATCTTCGACGCCACCTTATTGACCATCGGGGAGTATGACGATGTTATTCTGGTCACAAGCAACGATCCCGATGAACCGGAGCTCACAATTTATGTACACCTCGTCGTGAGAGAAGCTCAGGTCATTGTTGCCATCCCCGACGCTTGGTCACTGCCTGGCGATACGGTGACGATGACTCTAAATATCGACAACCAGACCGAAAGGGACGACCCCATCGCCGCCTTTCAGTCGC
>CP070758.1:1242613-1245739 GCA_020348925.1 Gemmatimonadota bacterium
ATAACGTGCAAAATCCCCGTCGCCGTAAAAGAGGCCATTCACCGTGGGTGCCGTCTGGGCAAAACTCAGCGTGGCGATCACAACTGTCGCACATATTGTGATCATGACAACAAATCCTTTTATCCTTCTTTCCATGACCATCCTCCCTGTTAAGTCGTCCCCCATAGAGACAAAATAATGCTTCCAAGACAATCCGCTATTGAATATTGAAGAGTTTGATATGTATATTGGTTCGATTCGTAAGACATGGTATCGAAGTATTCATATAATAATACTGCCCAATCCCTTAAAGGAGCACATCGAACGTCACTCTTATTCTTTATTGAGATTTTTCTACAAAAAAGTGAATTTCCCTCTCATCTTCACGTACGCCATGGTTCGATTGAAAAATAGCACTACTTCATACTCATGTCAATTTTTTCTGCGGGTAAATTCAACTCGAACTTTTGGAGATTTACTGTTCATTCGACAAAAGTAAAAGATAGCGCTTGCTTTTATTTTTACAAGCTTTTTTGTAAATGATATAACCTTTGCATCAAGCGAACGATTTTCAGTCTAACAAAGGTCTCCTGTCAAACCACTCGCTTCAAAATGCGTTGAATATCTTGGTATTCTTCAAACACTGTGCCCTTATTCTGAAGAACATGAAAAATCTCAGCACTGATATATTTGGTTTTCAGCTGATCGATCATGTCCAACATGCTGGGGCTGGCCTTTTTCGTCTGCCAGAGAAAAACATTTTAGAACTCAGGGGCTTGCTGAGCAGCCTCGCCCAAGCTCCACAGCATCAACAGCGACGGGTCAACGGTACCGAAAGATCACAAAGCAATTGTCGCTAAAAAGCCTTGTATGGCATTTCATAAAGCGGATTGAAGTCTTTAACACTTTTTGACTTTTCGGTCCCTCTCTATCGCTCAGGACATGCTGTGTTACTTCAACAACACCATCCGCTTTGTTGACTTGAAGTCGTTCGCCCTGATCCGATAGAAGTAGATGCCACTGGCCATGTCGGACGCATCCCACACAACCTTCTGGAAGCCCGCTTCCTGATTACCGTCAACAAGCACGTCAACCACCTGGCCCAGCACGTTGTACACCTCGACCCTGACCTTGGCGGCCTCGGGCAGCGCGTACTCGATGCTCGTCAGGGGGTTGAACGGGTTCGGATAGTTCTGCGACAGACTGTACTCCGTCGGCAGCGGCACCACCTTGACCGTCGAGGTCATGATCGCGCCTTCGTCGGCCCGAGCCGTGATCCCAAGCTCTCCATACACCAGCCGCTCGAAGGTGACGGTGACCTCGCCCAGGTTCGTCTCGCTGGCGCCGGCCAGACGGATCGTTCTGCCGTCAGCCGCCCACTCGACGAGACCGTTGGCCGTCACGTCGGCCACCTTCAGCTCGGCTTCAGAGGCAATCACCATGTCGACGGCGCTGACCTCGCTCAGATCCATCGTCAGGGTCTTGCCGACCATCCTGGCCTCAAGATCGGAGACCACCGCCTTGGGCGGACCCGGCCAGTTCTGGCTCACATCACCGATGATGACAGCCTCCCAATCCTCATCCACATAGTTCTGCTGCAGGTTGGTGTAGCAGACGCACGGAGCACCCCAATAAGCCAAGAGATCTCCGTAATACTCGAAGATCCAGTCGCCGATGAAGTGCGACGGAATGAGATCGTTGCCCACGTAGCCGGTCACCACCCACTTCAGGATGACCGAGGCATCGAAGGCCCCGATGGTCCCGTCGCCGGTCACATCGGCGGCCAGCGAGTCGTTGTGGCTCAGGGTTATGGCGCCGCACAGCAGGCGCAGGATCATGGTCGCGTCGAAAGAGGTCACGATCTGATCCTGGACCGTCAGGGTGTTCTCCATCTCAGGCCAGATGCAGAACGAGGCGCAGCCGGGATACGGCTGTACCCCGTAAGCTCCACTCCCATCGGTGACATCCGCCAGCGCTCCCTCGTAACAGGCATCGCCCTGGAAGATGCTCACACCCGGGACGCCCAGGAAGATATCGCTGTAGTAGACCCAACCGGCGCTCTCGAATTCTTCCACGTGCAGATAGGACTCCTCTATGGCGCAGGTGCCGTAGAGGCCCTCGTTCACCTTGCAATCCTCCTGCTGGATCGTCAGGATCAGGGTGTTGCACGCCTCGAGATCCTCAGGAATTTCGAACCCGACGTAAAAGACCTTGTACCACTCACTCACGAGAAACCCGTAGGGCAGCGGATCAGGCGGCATCGGCCACGGCGGCCACTGCAGCGGATGATTGAAGGCCAGGGTGACGTAGATCTTGCCCTCGGTCTCCGAGTAGTCGGGCACGATGTTGTACGTCATCGCCCCGATGTTCTCGGTGATGAGCCCCTCGTTGCCCACCTCGAAGACCTTCAGCCTGTTGTCGTAATCCACCGCTACCTGCATGGACCAGATGGGCTCAGTCAACCCGTAAGAGTAGTCGAAGTGGAATCCCACCGGGATCTCGACCCTCTGGCAGGCAAAAACATCCAGGGTGTCGAACGGGGGGTTCGCCCAAGGATCCGTCCACTCCGGAGGCGGCTCGCACCAGGCGAACTGGTACATGCAGTCCTCCACGATGAAATGGACCGTCAGGGTATCGTACAACGGCTGCCCCGTCTCGAAGGTACTCATGGCGATGAAGTCGACCCAGAAATCGTCGCAGATTCCGTGCTTGGGCGGGTGCCACTCAAAGAGCGCCTCCACGTAGCCGCACCCTCTCACCGGCCCGACGATATAGGGCGGCGCAGGCGGACCGTATACGCTGTCGAAGACCGCAAGCTCGATCCACGGACAATCATCGGTGATGGGATCGGACTGGGCCCAGAGGTATATACTGTCGCCGCACGGATGGTTGCAGTCGATGTCGTAGTCGTGGGCGTCGATCAGAAACTCATAGGTGTGGCTCTCCTGGATGACGAGCGCATCGATGGTGTCCGGCGCGTCCATGCCGAACCAGGTCACCACAGGCGGACGGTTGATGGTCTTGTAAAAATCGTTCGTCGCCATCGGTCCGCCCTCGTTGAACTCGGCGAACTCGAAGTGGATCGTGTCCTGCTGGCCCGGCTGTACCCCCGCTTGGGTATGAAAGCCGATCCTCAGAATGCAGGCA
>CP070758.1:1245839-1251216 GCA_020348925.1 Gemmatimonadota bacterium
AGTGGTGTCTACTTCTACCGCATTGCTGCCGGCGACTTCACGGCGACCAAGCGCATGGTTCTCATGAAGTAGTTTTTGAGATTCAATAAAAGGGGGGCTGTCCCGGTTCGATCCGGGGTGGCCTTCCGGCCTGGTTGTGTGAGAGGTATAAGAGCTTGGGGCGGGCCTGAGGGTTCGTTCCAGAGAGAAGAGGTCCCTGGAACCTGGAGGTTCCAGGGCCTTTTTTTGTCCTCACCCCCCTAACGGAAGGGGTCACATCTTTAATCTTTGATTTTGTCTCATTCATAAACTGGATATTTATAAGAAGCCTATAACGGAAGGGGTCACATCTTTAATCTTTGATTTTGTCTCATTCATAAACTGGATATTTATAAGAAGCCTACATCTCTGAACTTGATCGGACAAATATCAATGGTTTGTATTTCATAACGTCTGGATTTTTATCTATCTTTGTGTCTCTGCGCCCCGTTGATACATCCCGCAGGAATATATATTCAACGGGTAAATTATCCCGCGGGATGTGTCTCTGTGGCGAATAATCCAGGTTTGGAAGGGAGTCACATTTTTTCTGTAAGATCAAAACGCGGTGGCAATTCTCTGAACTTTTTCATGGAATGGTCTGTCCCTTGCGGTCTTCGCTGTCATTCTCTTATGTACTAAACTTACGGCAGAAGGACGAAGGCCACAAAAATACTCACCAATCTCTATCAGTCTGCAGCCAGAATAGATCCGCGCTAAATAGATGGCCACATCTCGCGCCTCATTGAGCTTTCTTCCCTTCGATAGGAATTCACCATTACAGACGCCATACACACGCTTCACCTCCGTAAAAATTTTCTCCAAATCGAGCCGTGGCTTCGCTTTTCTCAACTGCGAAATCTCCGGGTCATCGCGTCTATCTTTCAACTTCTTTTGAAACTGTTCGACAAAACTACTGCTTCCCAATACAGCACCAAACTGCATGTTTCGTAGCGGATTCTCCGCTGCTTCTTCCTCGACGAATTTTCTATATTCCCGGCGCTGCTCCTCTTTGGTCAGTCCAAACCGTTCCAGCGTCCTGCCCGTCTCGAGCCATGGTGGGCATTTGCTGAGTCCTATATATGTTCGATAGCTCGACCATGGGTCATCAGCAGGGTATTTCACTGTTTTTGCCCGCACAGGATTCATGTGAATATACCGTGTCAACTCATGTGCGTGTCGGTCTTGCTCGACAAGGATGCTCTTGAACCGCCCTTGAAACAAATGACCCACTCGATGGTACCTTTGGTTCACGTAGGTTGCATATGATTGATTGATCCACTGCATTGGTCGACTCAACTGTCCATGGGGTGTTTCAACCTCAAGGTGATAATGATTCTGCATGAGACAGTAGCCGTGAAATACAATTGCCGATCTTTCGTGTGCGTCTCGAAGAAGGCTTAGAAACTTTTCGTAATCTTCATCGTGAAAGAAAATATTCTGACGTGCTACTCCTCTGGAAGTGATGTGATAAAATGCTCCAGGGTATTCGATACGTAGTTGACGCGCCAAGGAGTAATTCCTCCTCTGCTACATTGGTGTAAAACTATTGTCTTCGGAGTTACAAGATTGTATCAAACCCGCTGTCGGCAATATAACATTTCATACTGGTCCAATCAAGATCAAAGTTAAAGATGTGAACTTTGTACGGTGGATTTTACCCTGGTTCTGTCAAGATCAAAGATTAAAGATGTGACCCCTACTTATAAGATCAAAGATTAAAGATGTGATCCCTACTTATTGGTTCTGTCAAGATCAAAGATTAAAGATGTGACCCCTACTTATGATGACCCCTACTTAGCGGAGCTCGGCGGGACGAAGCAATCTCATGCCATCGAGAGACGGCCTGACCTTTTGTTGCTGGGTTGGGATGGCTTCGATCTGCACTGCGTTCCGGTTTCGCCATGCCTGTCGGGGCTCAGATGTGATCCCCTTTGAGACAAAAACCTTGACACATCGGACCTTTTTTGTTTGATTAGACGTATTGCTCTGGCTCGGATTGAAACTGACTGAAGGATTTCCAGGGTCTTTTCGATGCTGGGTTTTTTTGAGAAGGTGAGGTCTTGAGAATCCGGATTTCTTTGCAGGCGGTAAAGGATGCTGAGAGGGCACCAACAGGGATCCCGTCTCATTGTTTGGCAGAAGAAGGAGCGAGACCTTGATCAGGCATTGTTTCTCTTCAGGGCTGGCCGTCATTTTGGTGATGGGTTTTGGAGTGGGGACGAATTCGGCTCAGCCGCTGGTCACGATAGAATTGAACTTGAACCAGGAGGACGTGCGCATCCTGGGTGGTCGTTCGGGCGATCACTCAGGCCATGCCGTGGCCAGCGGTGACATCAACGGCGACGGCTACGATGACGTTCTCATCGGGGCGTATGCGGCGTCCCCATCTGGGGGCAGGAGTGGGGGCGAGACGTACGTCATTTTCGGCTCTGGGGCGCTGCCGGCCACGGTTGATTTCGCCCGGGGCAGAAGCGACGTGTGCATCTTGGGCGATGATGAGGGGGATCTGTCAGGCTATAGTGTGGCCAGTGGTGACGTCAACGGCGACGGGTACGATGATGTCATCATCGGGGCATGGGCGGCATCCCCACGAGGGGGCAAGAGTGGAGGCGAGACGTACGTCATTTTCGGCTCGGGGACACTGCCGGATACGATTGACCTGGCCGCTGGTGAGGAGGACGTGCGCGTTCTGGGCGACGATGAATATGACGATTCAGGCCAAGCCGTGGCCAGTGGTGACATCAACGGCGATGGGTTCGATGAGATCATTATTGGGGCGTGGGCGGCGGACCCACCCGGCGGCGGGAATGCCGGCGAGACGTATATCATCTATGGCTCGGATGGGCTGCCGGATACGGTCGACCTGGCCGGGGGCGAGGAGGACGTGCGCATTCTGGGCGACGATGACGGGGACTTGTCGGGCTTCGCCCTGGCCAGCGGTGACATGAATGGCGACGGGTACGATGATGTCATCATCGGGGCTCCGTGGGCAGACCAGCGTGTTGGACTGAGCGCCGGTGAGGCGTATATCATCTTCGGTTCAGGGCTGCTGCCTGATACGGTCGACTTGGACAGGGGCGAGGAGGATGTGCGCATCCTGGGCGAGCATTGGGGTGATCAGTCGGGCCATGCCGTGGCCAGTGGTGACATCAACGGCGATGGGTACGGTGATGTCGTCATTGGGGCCTGGGCGGCGAATCCACCTGGCGGTTCCGGTGCCGGTGTGACGTACGTCGTCTACGGTTCGGAGGGCATGCCGGATACGGTTGACCTGGCCGGGGGTGAGGGGGGTATGCGTATTCCGGGTGGTGATGCCGGGGATGTGTCAGGCTTCGCCCTGGCCAAGGGCGACGTCAACGGCGACGGGTGCGATGACGTCATCATCGGGGCTCCCCAGGCACGGGCACTGGCCGGCAAGACTTACGTCATGTGTGGCTCCGGGGCACTGCCGGATACGATCGACTTGGCCGGGGGCGAGGAGGATGTCCGTATTCTGGGTGATGATGAGTATGACCGGTCAGGCAGAGCCGTGGCCAGTGGCGACGTCAATAGCGACGGGTACGATGATGTCATCATCGGGGCGAACGAGGCCGATCCTCCTGGAGGCTCGAATGCCGGTGAGACGTACATTATATATGGAAGGTCGCTCCTCGTCACCGCTTTTGAGCTGTTGCAGACTTATCCGAATCCATTTCATTCCACCATCACCATCCGTTACACTCTGCCGCACACGATACGCATAACGCACCCCCAAAGAGATCCCCCGGAGGGAGCCCGATCCTACGGGGAGGGGGCGGACGCTTTCGGCGAGGCACAACGGAAGATGTCCTTGCACACGACGCTGAAGATTTATACCATTCACGGGCAGGCCGTGCGGACGTTAGTGGATGAGGTCAAAGAGACGGGACATCACGAGGTGACATGGGATGAGAGGGATCGCTTCGGTAACGAGGTGGAGAACGGTGTCTATCTCTATCGCCTCGCGGTAAACAACTTCACAACCACCAAGCGCATGGTGTTGATGAGGTGATGTCTGAGGTTATTGTGAGGAAGACGAGCCCGGTTCGAGCCGGGGCTGCTTTCTTCGTCATTGCGAGCCCCGGGATACTGCCCGGGGCAGGCTCAGCGAAGCAATCTCAGGCCATCGAGTGATGACCTGGTTTTTATGGTCTCGTGCCGCGGCGCGGGAGTTGTCAGGTTGAGATCGCTTCGACCTCCGCTTCGCTCCGTCCTCGGGTTGACAGGCATATGGGCCGAGATAGCTTCGCTCTGGACGTCGTTTCGATCCGGGGTTGACAATCATTATGAGTGAGATTCTTCGCTTCGATTTGCTCCGTTCAGAATGACTCATCTGGTCCATTGAGTTCATAAATCGCTCAGCATAGGCACTTGAAACGGATGCAGAAAATAGGGGCACAACGGGAATATTTTTTTAAGTATCTAATATTAATTAGCTAATGCTGATAAAGCCAAAGTATGGAAAAATGAAAATATTTTTGTTTTTCTGCAAAAAACCCTTGACAGAATTGACTTTTTTTATTATTATACCTTTGCATTATCGTTGGAGCCAACTTGCCAAGACCGGGTAAGTCGGTAAAGGGAGGGCTGAGGGTTCTTCCCTGAAGCTGAATGGGGTGGCCGAAGAGAGGTCGCATGATAATGAGAGGGCGCGGTTCGTTTAAATTTTCAGTTTGCCCCATAACAGATGCAGAGATAAGAACAGTTTTACGCATTCCAAAACCCATAGTCATGGAAAGGGCTGTCTGAGATTCATGGGTATGGGCTAAACATACTTGAGCGGGGGATGGTGGGTGAGCGTTTTGTCAGGATATATTAAAATAATATAATGAAAGGAGGGGGATTCTGCCGCTTTCTTGATAATTCAACCCGTTTTATGATGTGACATGGGTGGAACATTTCCGTTGAGAATGATTCCGCATGTTTCTCGTGAGTCAGCTTCAAACAATTGAATGAAGGAACACACATACTTTTCATGTTTCAGAGAACAATCGAAAGGGGGGATGTATCAAAGGGGCACGAATATATGAGATACCGTGTGAAAGAGAGTACGAGGGAGTATGTTCAATTAAAGAAAAGCCCGTGGGTGAAGGAGGTGATGACATCACACATATGTCACGGGCGAAGGCATTCAGGCTGTAGTTTTTTGGGCTAAGGGGGGTGTTTTTTGGAGAGAAAAACATCCTGAACTGAACTATAGCAGGAGGAAGAATCAATGAGGAAATTAGTCACACTGACATTGACACTTTTTGCTGTTTCGTTTCTTGTGGCGGGCATGGTTTCAGCGGGCAAGATCGAGGTCTTGAAGCCGACGCTGGAGGCAGATTTGTCGGAAGAT
>CP070758.1:1251316-1294164 GCA_020348925.1 Gemmatimonadota bacterium
AACATGCATTTCCTCGTGTGAGGAACTGGATTGTGACGATGGAAACCCGTGCACTGAGGACTCCTGTGATCCTTCATTCATTCAGTGTGTGCACGATACGTTGTCCTCGGGAGTTTCTTGCGATGATGGTGATCCCTGTACTGAGAATGACATCTGCCAGAATGGGATCTGTGCAGGGACGCCCAGGGAATGCATCGATAGAGACGGGAACACCTATCAGACGGTAAAGATTGGCGATCAATGTTGGATGGCCGAAAATCTGAGGGTGACACACTACCGTAACGGCGATCCCATACACAATGTCACCGATAGTACAGCGTGGATCAATCTGACAGGTGGGGCCTACTGCGAGTATGACAATGATGATGATAACGTGCCTGTGTATGGGCGATTGTACAACTGGTACGCAGTGAGCGACAGCCGCAATATCGCCCCTGAGGGCTGGCATGTTCCAAGTGATGAAGAGTGGAAGCAACTGGAGATGTACCTTGGGATGAGCCAGTCGGAGGCTGATGATACAAGGTATCGTGGGACAGACCAGGGCGGCAAATTAAAAGCGACGGGTACAATTGAAGAGGGGACAGGGTTATGGTATGCTCCAAACGTTGGAGCCACAAATGAAAGCGGGTTTTCCGCGGTGCCTGGTGGGGCTCGCGACGGTGACGATGGGAACTTCATTAATTTTAGTTATCAATCCCCCCTCTGGTCTTCAACAGAAGGCGGGAGTAGCACCGCCTGGAGCCGAGGCTTGAGTTGCCTCAGTGCACGGGTTTGCCGCAACCACATCATTAAGAAGCATGGTTTTTCCGTGCGTTGTGTGAGGGATTGACTATTGGACTATTCTATCCCGCGAAGCGGGTGGGACACTCTTTACAATGCATTTTCCCATATAAGGTTATGTGTCTATTTTTACGATAAAGATATCGACCTTTTCTCCAGATATGGGTGATTCAATAATAATCACAACTGATCTTTGTGTTTGGAATCATTATTTTTATCTTATTCTCACGATGATTAGCGAAGATAAATGCATTATTAATTGTGCTGTAATCGTTTGCAAGGAGTGTCCGCGAGTGACTCATGATTCTTGTGAAAGAATACAGATTCCGGCTGAATACAGTCTTTCACAAAACTATCCGAATCCTTTCAATTCCACTATCACCATCAACTCTACGCTTCCAGACGCAGGATGCAAAACGCAAGATGCAAGGTAAGAAGTTTCTCTCAAAATTTGCATTAGCCTGGGACAAGAGGTTCGAGCCCTGGTTATTGATACTCAAAACCCTGATTCTTATGCAGTGACCTGGGATGGGAAGAATGCAATGGGAAATGCTGTGCTGAGTGGTGTCTATTTTTATCTCCTTGCAGAGGGTGATTTCAAAGAGACGAAAAGAATGCTGTTACTCAGATCGCAGAAATAGGTGTTTCTTCATCTTATTTGAAATTCTGTAAAAAAATCTAAAAAAAGTGAAACTTCTGATTGAAATGGACGTCTATATCTTATAGATATATATCATATTGATATATGGAGGTTCAAATGGCTCGTATAAACAAAACTCAATTTGCCATCCTGGGTTGTCTCAGCATGAAGCCCATGTCGGGATATGATATACAGAATTTCACCAAGGCTTCTATTGGGTACTTCTGGCAAGAAGGGTTTGGCCAAATCTACCCGGTTCTAAAGCGGCTGCTCGCTGGAGGTCTGGTCTCCCGAAAAACAGAACCACAGGAAGGTAAACCCGATCGCCACGTTTACAGCCTTACTACCGCTGGCAAGGAAAAGCTTTTGGAATGGCTGACGGAAGAAACAAATCCTCAGCCGGTGCGCAACGAATTTCTGCTCAAAATCTTCTTCAGCTCGAATGTGGGCCCGTCGAGTATAGGTAAGGCCCTGCAAAAGTACCTTGAACAACAGAAGAGTATCTTGAAGGTATATCAGCAGTTGCAGAAGCATCTTAGGGAGCATGAAGCTAACGAGCAGTTTCCATATTGGTTTACCACACTGAAGTTCGGAATCTACCTTACCCGCGCAAGGATGCGGTGGTGCAAAGAGACACTGGATGTCTTCAGTCAACTTCAGGAGGAAAAAAATAATCTCTAGCAACCAAAAAACTCTCGGCGAAATGGCGAGAATGAAAAACGCAATCCTGAGAAGTCTGTATGGTCTGATCTTGATGATGGCGCTGCCTAGTGTATCGGCAGGCGACAACTCATCGGCTTCGGATTTCATCAAGACTAGTGCAATGGTATCTATGGCCGATGGTACACGATTATCCACGAACGTTTTTTTGCCATCCAGTTCCGGCTCTTATTCCGTAATATTGATTCGATCACCTTATTCGGGCTCGTGGCTTGACTCCGTGGCCAACAGGTTTACCAAAGAGGATTATGCCGTTGTGATACAATATGTTCGTGGTTTGTACGAATCGGAAGGGCAGTTCTATCCTTTTGTATATGAAAAAACCGACGGATTGGCTACCCTGGATTGGATAAACAGGCAGCCTTGGTCAGACGGGCATGTCGGTGTTTGGGGGGTATCTTACCTCTCGTTTTGCGGTTTTGAAATCGCCTCGACCAGCCACCCATCGCTCAAAGCAATGATCAATATCTCCGGGTGGGCCGATCTCGGCACACATTTAACACGTGGTGGGGCTTTTCGGTTGATGGATCACCTTCCATGGTTAATCATGAAAACATCCGGCAACGACCGGATTCCTTCAAAAGCGTGGAATGGTATTTTCAAGACTACTCCCCTATCTCAGTTTCTTGGTGGAGCTGAGGAGCAGGCGCACATCTCGGGTATCCTGGAAGAGCCGTACCCGTTCAATGATATCCGGATTCCAATCCTGCATGTCACCGGATGGAACGACTATATCTATCGCAGCACGCTGTTGGCGTATGAATCAATCAACAAGAATGCCACTGCAGGCAACCATCAGAAAATCATCATCGGCCCGTGGGCGCACAATCAGGTTTTCTCCGCTGACAGTACCACCTATGGCGATGTCGAATTCGGCCACACCTCCAGCATGGGGCTCGATTCTATTCTAACATTGTCCGTGGCCTGGTTTGACCGCTATATCAAAGGTAAGAATAACATGGTTGATTCTAAGCCGCGGGTGAGATTTTTTGTGATGGGTGAAAACCACTGGCACGATACTCATGAATGGCCTCCGGCAAATACAGTTGCAAAGAAGTGGTATCTCGCCGACACCGTGAAGACTGGTCGGCTGGATGTAAGTCCGCCTGCCTCCGAGTCAATCTTTTCATTTGAGTTTAATCCCCACAATCCGGTACCCACCATTGGCGGTATTACCGGTTGGTTCCACCCATTCAATCTGGGAGTCAAGGACCAGAGTCCGTTGGCCAGTCGCCCGGATATTTTATTCTTCGATTCGGCCCCCTTGTCTGATGATCTTGTCCTGGCGGGGCCAATCAAGGTTGAAATCTACGCGTCAACCGACAGTATCGATACGGACTTTACCGCCAAGCTTGTGGAAGTGCGCCCGGATGGTTACGCTCGAATGATTGAGGACGGCATCATTCGCACGCGGTATCGCAAGGGCCTCAATTCGTCGGTTTTTATAACGCCGAATGAAGTCTATCGCTATCAGGTCAACCTTGGTCAGACGGCGATACGTATTCCCAAGGGAAATGCATTGCGATTGGAAATTTCCAGCAGCAATTTCCCCAAATTTGACAGGAATCCGAATACCGGAGTGGATCCAATTTCGGCTACGGAATTTCGCACAGCGAAGCAGAAAGTGTATATGTCTCCAAAGTATCCGTCACATATCGTTTTGACGGTTCTCTCCAAGTGAAAGCCAGCTTAATCATGTCAAGACTGAGGAGATTAAACAGTATAATTCATTTGAAACATTCGATCCTTTTAGAGAGATCGAGAGTGGCCACGGTCATGATTATGGATTGTACGATGTCAGAAACAGTATGTGGACAGAGTTGATCAAGCCTTGAGTGATTTCTACTTTTTGGCTGGAGGAAAACAGTGAGGAGCAATTTTTATAACCTAACTGTGGGAAATTTCACAGCGACCAGAAGAATGGTCCTGATGAAATAGGATAGGATCATTATTTCTAATCTGGAGGTGAGATCTATGTTCATGAGAAGAAAATCCTTTCTGAGGAGATCGTGTGTATTGAGTTTTATTGTTACTCTTCTTTTCCATGGCATTATCCATGCCGGAGTCAAGCATGTTATCGTTTTGATTTCCGACGGATGGGGTTACAATCAGATTGCGGCCACTCGGTACTGGACCGGAATAGCAAGAGAGTATGAATCCTGGGATGTTGTTTACCCAATGAGTACATACATGTGGTTGGGGAATTATGACACGAATCAAGCCTGGAGCGACTTCAACTATGTTCTTTCCCGTTACACGGACTCCGCAGCGGCTGCTACGGCTATGTCGACGGGTGTAAAGACGTATCAAGGTGCGATCTGTTTCGATTCGAGAATGCAGCCATTGGAGAACCTTATTGAGCGGGCGGAGATGCTTGGTCTGGCAACGGGTGTGATCACCAGTGTGGAATGGTCTCATGCAACTCCGGCAGGCTTTGTTGCCCATAATCGTTCCCGGAATAACTATGATCAGATTGCCAGGGAAATGGTGTACGAGAGCGCTGTCGATGTGATTATGGGAGCAGGTCATCCGATGTATGGGAATGAGGGTGAGCCTGTACCAAGTCCCCAGAGCGGGGGAATCAACTACGGCTATGTCGGAGGTGAAGCGACGTGGGATGAACTTGTTGCAGGAACAGCCGGCGGTGATGCCGATGGCGACGGAATCGATGATCCCTGGACCCTGATCCAGACGCGGGAGGAGTTCCAGGCTCTGGCACACGGTGATACACCGGACCGTGTTCTTGGCACGGCCCAGACACGTTTGACATTGCAGCAGGCACGACCGGGCGGTCCGGGCCGAAACGATCCCCAGCCTCCGTATACTGAAGCCTTCATCTCGACCGTTCCAACCCTGGAAGAGATGACGAGAGCTGCTTTAAATGTGCTTGATAACGATCCTGACGGTTTTTTCCTGATGATCGAGGGTGGCGCCGTCGATTGGGCCAACCATGCCAACCAGCTCGGTCGTATGATCGAGGAGCAGGTCGATTTTGACAATGCCTTCGAGGTGGTGATTGAATGGGTGGAGGCGAACAGTGATTGGGAGGAGACGTTGGTGATAGTCACCGGAGACCACGAATGTGGCTACCTCTGGGGACCAAACTCAGGTTCGCCAGCAACCTTCAATCCTATCGTAGATAACGGTACCGGCGTTATGCCGGGCTACAGATATTACTCAGGATACCACACAAATTCCCTGATTCCACTGTTTGCCCAAGGTTTCGGCAGCGAGCGCTTCGAGGCGTATGCGATAAATGATGATATTCAACGAGGCCCTTACATCGATAACACCAATATCGCCCATGTCATCTTTGGTCTGTACGATGAATCTGCTGTTGTATACACATCGCAATCCTGCGCTGCACCGGGGAGTATCACCACGGTTTTCGTCAATGTTGATAATCAAACCCGAATAGAAGTTCCAATAGATAGTGTCTCGATTGAATTGGGATTTGATGAGGACCTTTTGACTCCCATCGAGGTCGAGGCAACAGCAAGGACAATCAATTTCAGTGAATTCGGTTGGGATGTCCCGAATCCTGGTTTATTGACCCTTCGTATTTCCGGGAACAGGATTGAATGTGGGGTCGGACCCGTAGCCGAGGTGCAGTTCGCTGTGGATGATGAGGCACCTTCTGGTGAAAGTACTCAGCTTTTTTTTCGGGAAGTTGACTTTATGAGTGCTCAGGATGGGGAACTTCTGGTGTTGAGTGAAGATGGAACGATCTTCTTCGGGGAATTTGGGAGAGGGGATGTCAGCTCCGATTGTGCCGTTGATATTTTGGATGTATTGGGTGTTGTGAATATTATCCTGGGAGTGGGAGATCCACCGACTGAGGATCAATTATGGGCTGGGGATTGTAACGGAGATGGGAATGTCGACGTCTTGGATGCTCTCGGTATTGTGAATGTTATTCTGGGGAGTGGTCAGTGCGAACCCGGCGCCGGTCGATCCGGGATTACCCCGGAAGTGATTGCGTTCCTGAATTCGCTGAAGCCTTATCTGCCTGTTGAAGACTTTGTCAGGTTTATGGCTCTGGTCAAGGAAGTACAGATGCCGATCGAGTACAGGCTCAATCAGAATTATCCCAATCCCTTCAATCCCGCTACCACCATCCACTACACTCTTCCAGACGCAGGACACAGGACACAAGACGCAGGACAAGAAATTTCACTCAAAATTTACAATATATTGGGACAAGAAGTGAGAACACTGGTCAATGGTATTCAGAACCCTGGTTCTTGTGAGGTGTCCTGGGACGGGAGGGATGCGTTGGGCAAGAGTGCACCCAGTGGGGTCTATTTCTATCGACTTTCAACGGGTGAATTCACAGCAACGAAACGGATGGTATTGATGAAATAGACTTCGATATATTAGGAAGAAATGTCCGGGAGGTTTCTCGAAACTGAAGTATGAAGGTTCTAATCGAGGAGGTCTCATGAAAAAGCGAGTTTTCCATACAGGCTTGGTAGTTCTACTCATTGGCTTCGCGGTCTCCGTGTCGGCCCAAATAGTGAGTGCCCAAACAGAAAGAGGGGATGTAAATGGTGATGGAGCAATCAATGTTCTGGACGCTATCCAGACAGTGAATATTGTTCTGGGAACGTCACCACCACCGAGTAACGAGGAACTCTGGGCAGCAGATTGCAATGGTGACGGATTGGCGAATGTACTTGACGTTCTGGGTATAGTCAATGTTGTTCTGGAGACCAGCACGTGTGTTTCCTCATGTGAGGAGTTGGACTGCGACGACGGGAATCCGTGTACTGAGGATTACTGTGATTCATTACTCGTTCAGTGTCAACATGACCCACATGATCCTGGAACACCATGCGATGATGATGATCCTTGTACCGAAAACGATGTGTGCGATAATGGAATCTGTCGGGGGATACCGAAAGACTGCGAAGAGGGTGACCTGTGCACGGAAGATTTTTGTGAATCGAATACCGGTGAATGCAGACACACTCCGAGAGACTGCAATGACGGCGACCCGTGTACGGATGATTCCTGTAATCCTTTAACTGGTGGGTGTGAGCACATCAATACCTTCGATCCATGTGAAGAGGGCGATGCCTGTATTGCCATAACGAATGGTTTTTTAATCGACGGTACAGGTGCAGGGCCGATAGCAAATGCGATCATTATCATTGAGGGTGAGTATATTAAGTACGTAGGAACAGGATCGAGCTTGGAGATACCTGCCGGGACAGAGATAATTGACGTTCAGGGATCGTATATATTGCCGGGATTCATGAATACTCACGTCCATAGAGGATATGTTGAAAATAACCTCAGGGAGTGGGCGAGATCCGGAGTCACAACAGTGCGCGATGTGGGTAATTCCGTCAATACTCCTGAAGAAGCTTTTACCATACGAGATGCGCTTCTCGAAGACAATAGAAATGCCCGGCTTGTCGCCGCAGGACCGATTGTAACGACTGTGGGCGGCTATGGAAGTTATCCGGTTACATCACCGGATGATGCCGAAGAAGTAATAAATTGGCTGATAGATGTCGGAGCTGATATCATTAAGATTGCCATCGAGGATAATCTCCAGGGTCGGACATGGCCTATGCTCTCTATGGAGGAAATTACGAGGGTCGTTGATACCGCACATAGCAGAGGGAAACTGGTCACTGCTCATATAAGCCGATCTCATCAACTTGATATGGCCATTCAAGGCGGAGTGGACGATGTCAATCACATGGTTATCAATTACGTGCCTGATGAGCTCATTACGTCTATGATTGAGGATGATATGTATTGGGTACCGACGCTTGAACTCTGGGACGGCGTGAGCCAGATGTACAACTTGAATTGGGATACCGTAGCGAAGAATAATCTTCGGCGTTTTGTTCAGGCAGGAGGTAAAGTCGCTTTGGGTACTGACTATGATGGATATACAACTCCGTTTGATTTGGGTATGCCGATTACCGAAATTCAATTGATGACTGAAGCGGGAATGACACCCATTCAGATCATTGTTGCTGGGACGAAGCATGCTGCTCATGTTTGTGATCTTGAAGATGAATTGGGAACCATTGGGCCGTGCAAGATTGCCGATATACTTATAGTGAACGGTAATCCTCTTGAGGACCTGGAATATCTGTTGGATGTCCGAATAGTAATTCACAATGGGGAGATTATTAGAAATTAGAGAATAATACAATTGGTTGGACAATTACGAATGGTTGCGGTTACTTGAAAATATCCAGAGATATGCCTGTTGTGAGATGCTCTGGGTGCAACTTCGACATCTGGAGAATGGAGATGAATCAGAAAAAAGGTGCTACGATTCTCAATCCCACCGTTTTTCTTTTAGCCGGAACGTTGGTTGTTTTGACGATATTCCTGTCTTTGGAAGCAGTGGCCCAGAGTATTCAGTCATCAACCGAGTAACCGAGGGGGCTTATAGATAAGGAAATTTCCAAAAGAGCGCTGACTTTTATGCGCTTACCATTCAGTCGGTTGTCGATATCCTAACACCCACTATAATGCAGTTTGAAGCTTTGCGTTTTCTGGTTAAAAGAGAATCTAATTGGGATTACTCCAAAACAGACTGAGGTTGTGAGGAAGTTAAAGAGGAAACGAAATAAGTATGGTGTCCATCTATTCCACGCTATTACCTGATAGACGGTAATATGGCTGAACTGAGAAGACACCAAGCAGACAGTCCGGTTCTGTGAGGTCCATTAGCGACCAAAGGAGGCTGAAAAAATGTTTACTCGACACAAACGTATTTTACTGTTATGCGGCGTCCTTCTTCTTGTGGGAGGTTTCATCCAAATCGTTTGGAATTCTGTCTCAACTCCTGGTGTGCACTCCTCACCCTTTGCCTGCACGAGCTTTGCTGTTTACGCCGAAAGAACACTCTACGGGATGAATTTCGATTATTCCGATGTTGCAGTTAGATTTACAATTCGTTCAAAAGGAGACCTGAAGGTTTTTCAGATGGAGTTCCAGCAGGAAGATATTTTTCTACCGACCGTTGGCATGAACAGTGAAGGATTTTTCGCTTCCCTTCAGATGTTGTTTCCCGAGATGGAGTACACTGAAAGCTCAGGCGAAGATGAGGTTTACACTGGGCAACTGTTCGGAGAATCGCTGTTTCGTTTTAACACCGTTGGAGAGGTGAATGAGTTCATCCGGGATAAAAGAGTTATTCACTGGTATATGACATTGCATTCCTTGTTTGCCGACACGCTGGGTGATGCCATGATCGTGGAGCCAGGAGACAGGGAGAACGACATTACGAGAATCGAAAATAATTTCATCGTCATGACGAACTTTCCTGTCGGGCAATTTAGGGGAAGAAGTTATACGGAAGTGGAAGGATCGGGTGCGAAAAGGTATAAGACCGCATATCAGCACATTCTGGACCACTTCGAGACATTCGATCTGAATCGAGCATTGGAGACCCTGGAAAAGAGCGTTTTGACGACAGAGAATTTTTCTACGCAGTGCTCAATGGTGTTCGATCCTGAGGGGGGAGAAGTATTCATTGCTTTGAAGAGGGATTTCAAGAGAATATGGAAAGTGTCTTTAGGAGGTGGAACGATAAAAACCTATTCAGGATTTGATGAAGTCAGAAAATTGCCTCTGGATTCCTTAGGAGTCTTGGCGTCTGAGATAGTGGAATAGGCCGGGCATTTCGCAGTGTACAACAAAGGATCAGCGCAGAAGTGTGGGGACAGATTCTATACCATAGGAGCATAAAAGGAGAATAAGGAGGGACATTCCTTACAATGCATTTTTCCATATAAGGTTATGTATCTATTTTTCATTAAAGATATCGACATTCTCTCCACATATGCGTGGTTCAAGGATAATCATAACTGATCTTAGAGTCTGGAATCATTAGTTTTTATCTTGGTCTCATGATGATACGAAAAATGAACACATTATTTATTGTGTCGTAATCGGTTGCAAGGAGTGTCCCCGAGGGATTTGTGACACAGGGACATTGTGGCTACGACTCAATCCCCCTCGGTTCCCTTTGAAAAAAAGAGATGTCAGTTAATCGACTGGAAATTCTTTGATATTCAACTTCTTCAAATTTGCCTCACCCACACCAAGCTCATAGGCCATTTGGATATGGGGCACGTCCCGCGGTGTCAAATTGAACAGTGTTGCAGTATAGGTATCGACAGCGACCTGGTCGGTGCCGGCGATGACGGTTTTGTCCTCTCTCGTTTGACCGGGCCCTCCCGGACCGTTCGTCAGTAAAATACGATTGGCATCCATAATAATGAGATCAGGTTTGACAACAGTGCTCAGGTCGGCAATACCCTGGTCCAACCCGTTCTGATGAAAGTATCCCCGGTTCCAGTTGATGCCCATCAGGTTTTTCATGCCGAGAGTCAACCGCGATCCTGCATGGTCCTTGGCGATGGGCATGTTGATGAAGACATCCGCATCCAGGACATCTTTGATAATTTCTTCATTACGTAGTAATCGGCCCCGCAGAACGGGCACGGCCTGATAGAGATCTCTGCTGGTTGCGGCCACGACGCTGGCTCCGGCTCTGGAGGCGGCATCCACGGTACCATTGCCCTGAAAGCTTGATAAAGGGTCGTGGCTGACGACAACCACTTCACGAGCCCCGACTCGCAGACACAACCTGGCCACGGTTTCCACGACATCGGGGTGCGTGTTGATGGCGGCTTCGGGTGGATTCGTCCCGACGGGATTGGGCTTGAGCACCACCTTGTCACCTTTTTTCACGAATCGCTCGATGCCGCCGAGGGCCTCAATGGCTTTTATGGTATTACCGGCCGGGTCGCCTCCCACGGCTACGGCCAGATCCAATGGGCCCGATACTGTAGGACCGATCATGGCTTTCAATGCTTGAGGTGTTGAGAGCAGACTCATACCTGCACAGGCCAAGCCGAGACCAGCCCCCTGTTTCAAAAAGTCTCTACGCGATACGTTTTTCTTTTTCATGATTGCTCCTCTCTTCATGAGAATGTTGATCTCAAAACGAAAAGTTACTTATTATTGTTTGAAGTTGCTTTCCCCGAATCAAGTCCGGTATCGCAACGGCATTTTACAGTTCGCATTTTTTCCTTACTATTGTTCACTTGGAGTTGCAGAGGTTGGCTTCAATTGCACCAATCGCATCTGAGCATTCGGAGCCCAGAAGCCACCGGGATCGAGCTCGAGATATTTCTCCAAGTGTTCCACAGCTTTTTCTTTGTTGTCCAGCTCGTGAAAAATTCTTCCCAACATGAAGTACGGGTTCGTGAAGCTGGAGTCCGTGGCCAGAGATTTCTGATAAAAATGAATAGCCATGGTCGTGTCCCCTTTTTGATAACATCCCTCGGCCATACTGTCGTACGAATTGGGATTTTTGGGGTTGATTTCAATGAGTTTTTGAAAGGCGGACAGAGCCTCGTCGTATTCCTGGGCACCGAGATAACAATATCCCAGCATATTACATGCGTTCGGTGTGTTCGGGGCAATCTCAATGGCCTTTTTGAGAACTTCAACTCCAGGCTTGAATGCTTGGGTTTGATAGTAGAACTGGCTCAGGCGCACGTAGAGGCCGACATCATCTGGGGTGGATTGCAGGGCTTCCTGTGTACTCACAATGCCTCCCAGAAAAGAGTTGAGTCGATCCTGAGGGACACCTGCGAGGCCGTAAGGGTACTTCTCTCGGTCAGGCGTCAGTTTCTCCATGAGAGCAGCGGCATCGCCGGTTTTCCGATATTCGATGAGATGTTTCTGGATTGTAGCACCTGTGGCCATTGGGGTATTCGGTTTGATTTTGATAACCTCATCGAATCTGGCGAGGGCCTCCTCGTACTGCCCTGTCTGACCGAGCACCATGGCCGACTGAAAGGTGGTATATGATGTCCAGTCGTAACTCAGCTCAGAAGTCAGGAGGTCGGCCTGTTGTGATTGAACTTGCTGCGCGTAATTTGAAGCGGGATACCGCTCCACTAAGAGGCTGAAATTTTCTGCGGCATTCTTGGAATTGTCCACAACCAGATACGCTTGAGCCAATTGGAATTGATCCTCGGCGGTAGAGGGGGCAGCGGGATTTTCTGTCAATATATCCTGGTACATATGAATGATGCTGTTATAATCGTTCATATTTTGATAGCACGCAAGGGTTCTTCTCCTGAAACCATTGATCCTGCCCTGTGTCTCGGCATCGGTATCGGCGGCAGACATTTTCTGTGTCGCGGTTTGGAAGACCTTCACGGCTTTTCCCCAGTCCTCCTGTTCCTCAAAGACGCTGCCCAACCGGTCGTACCCATAGAACTCCCAATCCGTATCAGGATTTTCAATGACTATTCCCTGGAAAAGCCTGGCGGCCTTTTCATAATCTTTATCGATGTCCATGAGAATATTGGCCATGGTCCATTTCGCTGCGGGTGTCAGGCGATGTTCGGGATTCTCCTTCACAAAGGTCTCGAAGGCAGTCAATGCTCCTGAGTACTTCTGTTCTAATAGGAGATCGTTCCCTCGCTTGAACATGGCGCTATCGTCCGCCCACAGAGCGCAAACGTAAAAATGGCTCAGAAGCATGATAAGAATAATGGATATCCTATTGCATCGAACAATCATCGCTTTTTTCATAATTCGACCTCCCCTCAAAAGAAGATAAAAAAATCCGCTTCTCGATTATTTCTATTAGAGCAGAATTCCTTCGAGAATGTTTCGCGATTTGTGAGGATTAAGAATCACTCTCCCAGAGATTCTCCGTTTCAATGTTGTCAGAGACATCTATATGTAATATAATGACTTCTCATTGAGAAACAAATAAAAAATGGAGAGACTCAAGGAAGCTTGCTCCAACACTGGTGCAATTGTGATGTGATTCAAATGCTATGATTATTCCTCTTGACTCTCTTGGGAGAGAGTGTTATTTTTTTGGAAAAGGTAACACTATATGGCGGAGTGAAAAGTGGACGGAGAGGAACGTTTCGTTGGAAAACATACATTGTGTGAACGTGGAGGCTACTATGGGTCAGGTGACGAGATTCGGCGTTTCGATGGATGCGACTCTTTTGAAGAAGTTCGACGCGTTTATTCATCGGCGAGAGTATGCTAAGCGTTCCGAGGCTATTCGGGATCTTGTACGTAGTGCGCTTATTCGAGAAGAATGGAATACAAAAGATTCAGAGGTCGTCGGAACAATTACCATCATCTACGATCACCACGTCCGGGGATTGCAGGAAACGCTCACTGAGCTCCAGCACGGGAGCCAGAAGTCGGTTCTTTCGACCATGCATATTCATTTGGATGCGCACAATTGCCTCGAAGTGTTGGCCGTCCGAGGGAAGGTCGGAGATATTCAAAACATTGCGGATCGATTGATCAGTCTGAAAGGGGTGAAGCACGGTAAGCTCGTCGCAACATCCACGGGAAAGGATTTGGCCTAAAGTATGATGTTCAGCACCCGACAGATTGTCCTGGCGGCACTTTTCTGTGCTTTCGGAATTCTTTTTCCGTTCCTTTTTCATTTCATCGCCCTGGGCTCAGTCTTTCTTCCCATGTTTCTTCCCATACTCATTGTTGGGTTTTTAGTAGATCTGCCATTGGCATTCGTGGTCGGAGTCATGACCCCGATCATATCCTCTGTAACTACAGGTATGCCGCCTTTCTCGCCACCCATCGCTCCCCTCATGGCGATTGAGGGCGCAGTGCTTGCAGGCACTGCATCGATCCTGTACAGAAAAATTCATCTCAATATATGGATGACGATGATTGTTGCCATTGCAGGTGAAAGGTTTGTACTTTTTGTTGCAGCTTTTTTCTTCGCTCCCGTGCTTGGCATTCCCGGGGAAGTTCTCTCACTTGTTTCGGTCGTCAAGGGTTTTCCAGGTGTTCTTATGCTCCTGATTGTCACGCCGATTGTTGTGAAAAAGGTTGAAAACATGTTGTCCATTTAAAAAGAGAATAATGACCTCAATTCAACACAGACAATACTTTAACGAACGCGCTGAGAGCTGGGATCGGACATCAGCGGGATCCGAGCGCCTTTCCGAAGTTGTTTCACGGTGCGGTTTGCAATCAGGGCAGCGGGTTATTGACATCGGCTGCGGGACCGGGACCCTCATCCCTCATATCAAAAATTGTGTCGGAAAAGAAGGTACCGTGTACGCTCTTGATTTTGCCGAAGAGATGCTCAGAGTTTTAAAAACCGATACGGAGTTGTCGTCTGTCATACTCATCTGTGCAGATATTGTAAAAATTCCTGTATGTGATCATTTCTTTGATCATGTTCTATGCTTCGCAACCTTCCCTCATTTCAATGACAAACGTGCGGCTCTGTCGGAGATGCGTAGAATCTTAAAAACGGGTGGCAAAATGACGATTGCCCACCTCATGGGCAGCCGGGAGATGAACCAATTTCATGGCCGCGCTGGGGGAGTGGTGCAGCATGATTATCTTCCACATGGGGAGGAGATGAAAGAGCTCTTGAGGCGATCACATTTCTCGGAAATCAACGTTGTCGATGAGCCAAACCTCTATCTGGCACAGGGCGTGAAATAATCTCTATTTCTTTTAATGTGCTTCTTCCTGTGGACCTTGATCGATCCCATTATGTCTCATCCCGAAAAAACCCATATCTCTGTGAATTGCATCATGGATTGATTAATAATCGTTTGACAGAAGATGCAGGTTGCCGATGTGGACCCTTTTCAGGCCGGCATCTATGGCTGCCTGCTGACATTCCTCGGCGTGTTTGAGCGAGGTCGTGGGAAGGTCAGGCATGTAGAAGTGAGGATAAAAGGCCAACAGGGAATAGGGAATTTCCGGATCACATGAAGCTATGAATTGCGCGATGCTTCTCACTTCTCTGGCATCGATATATCCCGGAACCAAAAGGGTGCTGGCGATCAAAAGGGGCGGATCCGGTCTCTGTGCCATCTGCTCCGCAACCCATCTGAAATTTTTTAGTGTCTGCTTATTCGAGACTCCACACAGGGCTTTGTTAAGGTTCTCGTTGTGAGCTTTCAGGTCGAATTTGATACATCCTCCAGAATGCAGTGACAGGTCGAGCATTTTTTGCAATAGCCCCGGATTCATGCTGCCGTTCGTCTCCCAACAGATTCTGAGAATGCGGTCACTATTTCGATTCAAGGCAGTCTTCGAGGCCTGTAAAGCATGGAAAAGTTGGGGTGTGGGATCGCCGCCGAAGTAGCATACACACGCGGTACGACGGTCCACCGAATTGGCTAGCTCCTGTGCAGTCCGATACCGCGGCGATGACCTTCGCTCCCGAAATTGCCAGTTTTGACAGTAGAGACAATCGAAGGTACAGGCTTCGTAAAAGACTGCAAGATTGAAATATCCTAACTCAGGCCCTTTCTCGTATGAGAAATCGGGATACCCGGCGTTGCTCCCGGCAGGGCATACCCAACTGGCCACGCAATTTGTGGGCAACGGATCGTGGTACCAGGAAACTTTGCCCTTGTCGTGGGTACCACCGAGATGGATCAGTTTTTCAGCTTGATTCGTGCGGAGGCCGCAGTAGCCTAAAGAACTTTCCTTCATTCGGCATCGATTCGCGCAGAGGGTACATTCGACACCACCCTCATCGCAGGGAGGTTCCGCCGGAAGATCAAATCCATGTCTGCTCTGGACATGGGCCTGCCGAATAAAGGCTTGAGTTGAACCTATATTATTTCGAAAGCAGTCCCCACAAACCTTGAGAACTTCTGAGATGAGTCGACTGTTTTGACCACAGAGGGCACACTGTACTTCGGGAAGATTTCCTCTATTACCGAAAAAAGTCATGAATGTATCACCTACCGCAATGTTTGCTGATCGATAACACCGAAGAAATATTTCAAACAATCTGCAAGATTTTTCACTAAGTCGGGTTTGCTGTTGATGATCATAATATTACCAGGTACGAGAAATATTCGGCCGTAGATTCTTTTCACCAGCTTTTTCCTCTTTTTAAATACCGGATATTTTGCCATCAGTCCCCAGCGGAACATCTTGGTGATCTTATCCTCCATCCTCAGATGGGTATCGACCAGATAGATGGCCAAGTTGGGTTTGAGATCCTCCAGTCTCCCCAGAAACTCGTCAATCGTCTCCTGATGAATGTTTTTGGGTGGCGACGACTTTGTCTCGAGGTAGACCAGTTTCTGCTCGACCCGGGCGATGACGTCATAGTCACCTCCCAGATGTGTATTTAACACTTTCACGCCCCAAGAAGCGATGGAGCAGAATTCCCGTCGAAAGATCTGAGCCACGAGCCACTCCAGAGTTCCTCCGAAGCTGTCAAGGTTTTTCTTTGATACGGTATATCGTTGAGCCGTTTTTTTTGTAATAATGCCACTCTTAATCAGAAACGTGAGATACTCTTCCACCTTCTCGGCACTGCAGTAATGGAGCAAGTCGTCCTTCTCAAATCCGTCCTTGTACTTGATTATGTCACGCAGCACGATGCGGAAGGAGTATCTTTTCAGAAGCTCGTAATACTCGTCGATTGTTTTTGACCTGGGTCGTGATGGATACAAAAGATTATCCGTGGGGCAGTCATTCCCAAAGGTGAAACCCCGCCGGCGCAATGTATCGCCTATGGTGATCTCCCGAGCTTCTGCAAGAGCCTTTAGGCGTGTTACTTCCTTTTTCAATTTTTGAATTTCGCTCTGTGTATCTCTTGACGTGTCCATTTCTTGCCCCAGCAATAGTATATACCATTTTTTTTCAGATGTCTAGGAAAAATGGGTTTGAGGGAACAAATTTCCTTGATTGTCGTTTTTCTTTCGGTTAAGTTATTTATCATCATAAATATGTGAAGCTTTTATCTTTGACGTCTTGAGAGGTGATGTAAAAATGAAAATGCGCATGTGGAATGTTATAGTCCTCTGTTGTATCATGCTTCTGACAACGGTCTCCCTTGTTGCCGCCGATCGAATTCTGATTTCCATGGATCTCCAGCAGACGGACCACCTGAAGGCGTACGGTGTCGCTTACTGGACATTGGAGCACGGCATTCATGTGGAATGGCTCCTCAACTACCGCGGTGGATCGTTCATGATGGATTACGACGATGCCATAGCCCGGGAGGCACGCATCAGGGGCGTTGCGTTCTCCGTGATTGGGGGGGCGGATGTGGCCAGGATCTCCCATGAGATCGAAGAAAATAATATGGAGATGGTTTTGCTGGAGAAAGCACCGGCTATTGCCATCTATGCCCCATCCTTTCGGAACGCCGAGGCCTGGGATGATGCTGTCAGCCTGGCCCTGGACTATGCCGAGATTCCGTACACCGTTCTCTGGGACGAAGAGGTCCTGAGGGGTGAACTGGAGGATTACGATTGGCTCCACCTCCATCACGAGGACTTCACCGGCCAGTACGGAAAATTCTACGGCTCGTACCGGAATGCAGCCTGGTATCAGCGGCAGGTTCTGGAGAACGAGGCCATGGCCCGAAAGCTGGGATTTGAGAAGGTTTCGAAGCTGAAACTGGCCGTGGCCAAGATGATCAAAGAGTATGTGCTCAGAGGCGGGTTTGTCTTCGCCATGTGCTCGGCCACCGACAGCTATGACATCGCCCTGGCGGCCGAAAATACTGACATCGCCGAAAGCGTCTTTGACGGCGACCCCTCGGAGCCGGACTGTCAATCGAAGCTCGATTTCACGAAGACCTTCGCTTTCGAGGAGTTCACCTTAGTCAAGAATCCAATGGTCTACGAATTTTCGAACATCGATACGACCCCGCTTCGCCAGGCCCTGGGACCGGAGGTGGACTATTTCACCCTCTTCGAATTTTCGGCAAAATATGATCCCGTACCGACCATGTTAACGCAATGTCATGTGCCGGTCATCAATGGTTTCATGGGTCAGACTACGGGATTCAACCGCGAGACCATAAAAAAATCGGTGGTCCTTCTGGGCGAGATGGAGGGGACGAACGAGGTCAAGTATCTTCACGGGAACGCAGGCCGCGGGACCTTTACATTTTTAGGTGGCCACGATCCTGAGGACTACACCCATCACGTTGGCGATCCGCCGACCAACCTGGCCCTGCATAAAAACTCTCCCGGCTATCGGCTTATTCTGAACAATATTCTCTTCCCCGCCGCCAGAAAGAAGGAGCGGAAGACGTAAAGAAATTACCAATTTCAAAACCCAAAGTACAGCGAATTTTCCAGTCTTGGTCAGGCCTTGTTAAGCAGTTGATTTCAATTTCGAAAATTCTATCCTGAAAAGATTTTCTTATCAGTATGTCTCAGGACAAAATCATATTCTTAGGCACGGCCGGGGCTCGCATGGTCGTTGCCAAACAGATTCGGGCCTCGGGTGGTATGTGGCTCTCCCTGGATAATACGAACCTCTACATCGATCCAGGTCCTGGAGCCCTTGTCAAATGCATGGCGCGAAAAGAGAAGCTTGATCCGAGGCAGTTAGACGGCATCCTTCTCTCCCACAAACATATCGACCATTCCAACGACGTCAATATCATGATCGAAGCCATGACCGAGGGTGGCTTCAAGCCAAAGGGAGTTGTTTTCGCTCCGGCTGATGCACTCAATGTGGATCCCGTCATTCTGAATTACGTGCGAGAGTTTGTGGACGACATTCAAATAATAAAAGAGGGTCAAACGTACTCGATAGGAAATATCACATTCTCTTCACCCATTCACCACGACCACAGCGATGTGGAAACGTATGGGATCAACTTTTTGAGCTCGAAGCATACTATTTCATACATCACCGATACAAAATATTTTCCCGAACTGAGCCAGCACTATCGGGGCGATGTGCTCATTATCAGCGTCGTTCGCCTCAAACACAGCCAGTACTATCATCTCTGCATTGACGAGGCACGCCGGATTATTGAGGACGTCAAACCCAAAGCGACCATTCTGACCCATTTCGGCATGACGATGATTCAGGCCAAGCCCTGGGAGGTGGCCGAAAGACTCTCCCAGGAGATCGGGATCAACATCATCGCTGCCAGGGACGGGATGACGTTTGAGTTGGACTAAGTTGAATAAAATTGTTAGAATTGAGCCGCATATAGCGTCCTTTCCTAAACTTGATCGTCTCGGATATCTTATTCGTAGGTCGAGAGTTCGAATCTCTTTGGGCGTACTTTTTTTATGGGTTATCAATCCCCAGAATTTCGTCAATTTCCTTTTGTGACCGATTTGTGACCACAATTTTCCTGCTCATGTTGCGATAGCTTTTCTTTCAATCTCAGGGTAATGCGAACTTATTGACAAAAGACGGTTTCATACGTTTCTCAAAATTCCTATAGAATGGCCCGAGATATCACTGTTTGGACCTTTCAGGATACGGATATATTTCTTGGATTATGTGAATTAGAAAATCTTGAAGTATTGGTGGAGAATGGCTGTCACAGCAAATTGAGGATTTTACTTGACTTTCCAAAAAAAAGATGTATCTTTCTTTTGATTTTCGAAAAGAGTAATACCAGCGACATATAAAAGTGAGCGGTGATTAGTCCAATCGATCATCGCTCTTTTTTTATATCGAAATTCCAAACGAAAGGAGGTGACATAGAAATGCCTACAGGACACGTAAAATGGTTCAATGACCACAAGGGTTTTGGGTTTATTGGCCAGGAGTCTGGAGATGATGTCTTTGTCCACCATTCTGCTATTCAGATGGAGGGGTTCAAAACACTGTATGAAGGTGAAGCAGTGGAATTTGAGCTCATTGAAGACGCAAAGGGTCTGAAAGCGGATAAAGTGGTGAAGTTATAAATCCAGCTTTTTAATGAACCAGGGCCTCTTTACCCTATCAAATGGGTATTTGAGGCCCGTATCTGTACCAAGGAGGTTAAATGAAGATGAAGTTACATTCAGTCATGTCGGTCAGAGTTGCTGATACTCGCTCTGGCAACCACGTGACTTTTTCAGATAAGGATTATTCATGAGTTTCAACACATTCAAATTAAATTCACGCTTACTACTGAACATCAACCGTGCGGGTTACATTACGCCGACTCCTATTCAATCGGCGGCTATTCCTGCAGCTCTTGCTGGGCACGACATCATCGCTACGGCGCAGACCGGCACGGGCAAGACCGCCGTGTTCGTTCTACCTATTCTCCACTATTTGCTTACCGTTCCTCGCGGTCACCCTCGGGCACTCATTATCACACCAACCCGCGAGCTGGCTGAGCAAATTCACGAAACGATTCGTGTTCTCGGGGCAGGGACGAAGATCCGCAGCGTGACGATTTACGGAGGCATTAGCGCGACGCCGCAGTTAAAGGCACTGCATGATGGGGTCGAGATTCTTGTGGCCTGCCCCGGGCGATTGCTGGATCATATCGAACATCGTCATGTCAACCTCGCCGGATTGGAAGTGCTCGTGTTGGATGAAGCCGACCGCATGCTCGATATGGGATTCCTGCCGGATGTGCGTCGAATTCTCAAGCATGTCCCGAAAGAGCGACAGACACTGCTGTTCGGTGCAACCCTCCCATTGGAAATTGAACAGCTTGCCACCCAGACGCTCACATCTCCCCAGCGCATCGCTATCGGACTGAGCCGTCCGGCACATACCGTTACCCATGCATTCTTTCCAGTGGCACAACATTTGAAGACGCGATTATTATTGGCGATGCTCAAGAAGACACAAGCAGATTCGGTGTTGATTTTTACCCGCACCAAGCACCGCGCCGAGCGTCTGGCGAAGCAGATCGGACAAAAACGTTTCAAAGTCACCAGTTTGCACAGTAACCGTACGCAGAAACAGCGACAGTCGGCACTCAACGGATTCAAGGGCGGCACATATCAGGTCATGGTTGCCACTGACATCGCTTCGCGTGGTATTGATATTGATCGTGTCTCACACGTCATCAACTACGATATGCCCGATACAGCCGATACGTACATACATCGCATCGGTCGCACCGGAAGAGCCGAGCGGACAGGTGAAGCGTTCACGCTGATGACACCGCAAGACGACGCGATGGTGCGGAGACTGGAGAAGATCATGGGGAAGCGCCTTCCGCGCGAGACGCTGCCGGATTTCGATTATGCCGCACGGCTCCCAACCAGGACCGACAGCAGGATCAGCCGACCGATACATTCGATGCAGACGGAATCCGGCGGACGGAGATCCAGGCTAACAAGTCGGCGATCAGTGCGCGGCTACAGGTAAACGATGCAAAGCGAAAACAAGGTTCCGTCAACGTATTTTTATTTCACTTCAAAAGGAGACTCAGAATGAATATCTATGTGGGAAATTTGCCATATGAACTCACCGATGAGGACCTGCAGTTAGCTTTCGAATCATACGGACAGGTTGAGTCCGCAAAAGTCATCAAAGACAAGTACAGTGGTGATTCAAAAGGATTTGGATTCGTGGAGATGCCTACAAAGGCTGAAGCGCAGTCTGCTATCAACGGCCTGAATGGCAAAGAATTAAAGGGGAAAACGCTGACGGTGAATGAAGCGCGCCCCCGCTCCGATAGTCGCGGTGGTAGAGGAGGACGAGGGGGCGGCCGTCGTTTCTAATCGTCGGCAATTAGACAGAAAGAATACGATCGCAGACAAATACGCCCCCATTGGGCTTAAATTTGTTCGCTTTGTTCCGGGACCATATCTTTCTGTGATAAAGAAATTCTCTGGCTGTAGGTAAAAGCAACAAGCCAGATGATTAGCCAAGGGAAGAAATCCTATTGAACGTTCTCTTGATATCCCCTGAGTATCCAGATACATTCTGGAGTTTCAAACACGCACTTAAATTCATACACAAGAAGGCCTCTGCCCCGCCGCTCGGCTTACTCACCGTTGCCGCAATGCTTCCTTCAGAGTGGAAAAAGCGTTTGGTCGATGTCAATGTGACAAAGCTCACCAGGAAATTGTTGAAGTGGGCTGACTGGGCATTTATCAGCAGCATGACGGTTCAACGAGAGTCTGCACGTCAAATCATCAAGCAGTGTAAAGAGGCAGGTATCAAAATCGTGGCCGGGGGACCACTCTTCACAGGCGAACACGAACGGTTTGAAGAAGTGGATCATTTTGTACTGAATGAAGCTGAAGTGACTCTGCCACCTTTTCTGGCGGATCTGGATCGGGGACACGCCAAAGACATCTACACAACATCCGAGTTCCCTGATATCCGGGAATCTCCAATTCCTTTGTGGGAATTGGTCGATGTGGACCGGTATGCCTTGATGAGCATCCAATTCTCGCGAGGGTGCCCTTACAATTGCGAGTTCTGCAATGTGACGGCGCTCTTTGGGCATAGTGTACGAATAAAAACATCCGATCAGGTCATCGCCGAGTTAGACAGTCTGTATGGACTGGGCTGGCGGAAGCGCATCTTTTTTGTAGACGACAACTTTATTGGGAATAAAAAGTTTCTCAAGAAAGAGCTGTTGCCTGCGCTCATCCAATGGCAAAAGGAAAAGGGAGGAATACCTTTCGAAACCGAAGTTTCAATTAATCTAACCGATGATGAGGAATTGATAGAAATGATGATGCAGGCAGGCTTTGATAAGGTTTTTATTGGGATTGAGACGCCTGATACGAACAGCCTGGCTGAATGTAGTAAAGTGCAAAACAAAGATCGCAACTTAATCGCAGATGTAAAACGTATGCAACGGAAAGGATTACAGGTTCAGGGCGGTTTTATTGTGGGCTTTGACAGTGATACACCCTCCATTTTTCAGCGGCAAATTGATTTTATACAGAAAAGTGGTATTGTGACGGCGATGGTAGGTCTGTTGCAAGCTCCTCCTGGTACGAAACTTTACGAACGGCTGAAAAGAGAAGGTCGCCTAATTGGTCGAATGTCAGGGGACAATGCAGACAGCACGACGAACATTCTCCCGACCATGAATCTGGAAACACTCCGTGAAGGATACAAAGATATATTGCGACATATCTATTCCCCTGAACACTACTATCAACGCGTAAAAACCTTCTTGCGAGAGTACAAGGCACCAAAGATCAAAGCTTCATATGACCTTGACGATATCATGGCGTTCTTTCGTTCCATCTACCACCTTGGCATCAGAGGTAAGGGGCGAGGCTATTATTGGAAGCTCTTTATATGGACTCTATTTCACCACCCCGAGTTTTTCCCACTGGCCATAACATTTGCCATTTATGGTCAGCATTTCCGTAAAATCTGCGAAATGCATATAGGGGTTTAGGAGTGTTCCCTGTTGTTAGAGAAAAGGAGAGGATGAAAGAAAAAGGGAAATCCATTTCCTGTATTTTAAATTGAAATAAGGAGTGACAGTTGATATCATAAAAGTACGGATTCTCTTTGAAAAGAATGAGGAGATACGCAATGGGAGATAAGGGCAAGAAGGATAAAGACAAGAGTCGGAAACAGAAGGCAAAAAAACAGGAACAAGAGGCAAGAAAGAAACGGGAGAAGGAGCCCAAAAGAACCTCTTGACAAAAAGTATGGTGAGGCGTCCGCCTCACCCGCACGGTCAACATCGTGATATCCCAGGGAACATCAAACCGGCTCTTCGAGTAATTGGTTGGGGGAGCTTTGGAGGTCTGTACTGAGTATAAACCAGAATCGTTTTCATGATCCACTTGTAGAAGGCGACTCTGAAACCCAAACAGTTGGATGCCGGAAATACAACTCAGAATCCTGTGGGAACAACGGTTTGTTTGGGAAGTGTGCCTTTACACGAGAGGATGGAATGTGCCTACTTCCACCAAGGTCATGGAAAAAACAGTACGCCAAGCTTCGCCTTTCGGCATGAAGCTCCGGGAATCAGCGGTGATTATCTCCCTAATTTCCTCATCCAACATACTTACCATTTAATGGAACGATGTCCCGGTCACATGCCTTTACTTGGGAAATTATGTATGTTCAAAGATGGTTTGCCTGTGATCGGAAAATCATCGAGATCGAAATCCCAGAAGCAGAGGTCGACAACCAATACCGCTTGGGACACCAAGAGCTGCACTACTGTATGTTGCCTTCTTCTGTTACCTTCCAGCGTAGCTCCACAGGTCCCGGAACCAGGCAAGGGGCGCGGGCTGGCTTCAATGGTGACAGTAACATCAACGTCCTGAATGCGTTGGGCATTGTGAACGTGATTCTGTGTTTTGGCGAGTGTGAACCCTGATTTCTGTGATTCTTGGGGAAATATATCGATATAGTTCAAGATCCGACTGTATATATTTACTTTGATATTCCGCACATTGAGATTAGGAGTTTAGAGAGCCGATAGAAAGAACTCGTTTTTGTCAAAAAACTCGCATTAGCTCGGTATGAAAAAAGGGTCCGACCAATAAAGAAGTTGAAATTGATGGTCACAAATTAATCACAAGAATATTGGCAGTTTTTTATCGTTTTTGTAACTCTTTGATAGACAAGTAAAAAAGTACACCTTCGTTGACTCATTTCGAACTCTTCTGATGGCTCCAAATGAGGAAATTGAGGCGACAATTGGGGCTTTTCATCAATTGGCCCTAATTTGAGAAAAGAATTTATACTCAGTCCAAAAGTGAAGAATATCAAAACAAAACTTGACTTTTGATTTTGGTTGAAAAATCAATGTTATCTCCAAAACTCACAGAAATCAGGGTACACATTCACCAATTTCCAAAATCACGTTTACAATACTCACTAAATCAAGAAGATTAATTTCTCCATCATCATTGCAATCGGCTGCTAATATCCCATCTCCTTCTAACGGCTGAGTTCCCAATATATGATTGACAGTGGTCAATACATCCAGAAGATTGATAGATCCATCGCCATTTACATCACCACGAATACCAGTTCCACTACCATATTTGTATAGTACAACAAAACCTGTGTCAGAAGTACTGGAATTAAGCGATGCTCCGGTTGCGAAATTGGAGCCCATGGAGAAACCTAAACCAGTAATTGTAATATACCTATAGCCATCATTAATGTCTGCGAAGGAAACACCTAGAGCACCATCAAGCGAATCATCAATGACATGTTTCGTCCACAAGGGTGATTCATACCACATTACTTCACTTCTTCTTTCATTAGTAGCAATTATATCAAGATCATTGTCGTTGTCCAAATCGGCAAGAGATAATCCCCAGGGATAATCAAATGTCGCAATTATATTTATTGTCCATGTTGGATTAACATACCACCTAATCTGACCAGTGGTGGCATCACCAATGACAACATCTAAATCCCCGTCATCATCTATATCTCCAACGCACACACTGTTCGCGTCATATGGATTGTTCTCGATAACATGAAAAGTCCATGAGGGATTTTCATGCCACCCCAATGCATTTCCATTCATATAACTGAGTATGTCAATATCATTGTCGGAGTCCATGTCCGCAACTTGTGGGAATGCATAAGCGTTATTTGCTAAAGTATGTTCGATCCAAGAAGGTGCTTCATACCAAACAAGTCGTTGTGACCCCGCTGCAACTATATCCAAATCACCATCTTTATCAAGATCCGCTACATCAACCGCCATAGCTCTTTTCAATGTATCAACAACATGTCGGGTCCAATTCGGGGCTTCATACCAGACGACTTCTCCCGCATTTATATTCCCTGCTACAATATCAACTTTGTTATCGTCGTTTACGTCGATAACTTTACTCGCCCAACTAAAATCATCATCTATGGTTTTTTTTGTCCAAGATGGACCTTCATATAGGATAATCTCGCCATCAACAGGATCTTGGAGGCCATTTATCAAATCCTGGTAACTAACTCTGGGAACTAGTATGTCCAAATTTCCATTTCCTCCAATATCGGCAGGAATTGGTATGAAAGGAATGTGTCCTAAAGTATCAATATTTATCCTAGTCCACTGGGCAAAAGACACATTAGAACTTGAGAATGACAAAGTAATAATAAGAACCAGGCTCGGAACGAGATGCTTATTTAGAATAGTCATTTCTATTCCTCCTTTCAGCTCGGGCTACGTTACAATATTGATGTGGTTCAGGTGGTGCCAGTGACTGACAGGTGAACCGTTGATATTAAGACGATTATACTGAGAAGTATGACAAAAGAGGTGTCGAGCAAAGTCTAGCACGGCTCGCCTGCATATTGCTATTCATAGATTGAAGGTATAAAGCTATTTGTAAATGTCAAGTATTATTTTGATGATTGATCTCAGGAGACTATCCGAAAAATAGATTTCCTGCACAATTCCTATTTCTCCAATTTATGACGGTAACATTGATTCTTCAATTGATAACCAGAGTGCATATTTGTTTTGAAAATATGCATTTTTCAGAGCTTTTTTTCAATCCATCTCCAAAAACTACATGTTAGCAAAGAAAAATGCAATTCCGGATTTTGAACGATTGTACTGTTTTTCTCCAAGATTCACAGTAATCTTCAGCACCTCTATCGTTGGATAAAAGCACCGCAGGGCGGTTTGACAGGTACTCCTGATAGCCCCTATCGGTGGGCCAATTCTGTAAACACGAATGCGTCATGCTTACAGTCCACCATCTTCATTATAGTTGATACATTAGCTGTAATGAGCAGTGTGCCTCTACTCACTAATGTATTCTTAGGGCGCACTTAATCCCTGACACAGCGAACCGAAAACCCATCTTGCTTACTGAGGTGAAGACGGGAGACGCTTGAACTGTCGTAACGCAGGGCCCGGCTCCACGCGTTGTAATTATCGAGCTCCGTAGATGAGTTAAAGAGGGCGGTGTTGCCCATACCGCTGAAGTTGCCACCTCCGCCGCGGGTACCGCCAGGCAACGCGGTAAAACCGCTTTCGTTGGTGGCTCCAGTGTTAGGGCTTTGCCAGTGCAATGTTCCACTTTCTTTCATTTTACCACCGGCAACAGAATCACCACCAAGATAGTCAATTAACGTTTGCCACTCATCATCACTAGGCATATGCCAGCCTTCAGGTGCCAAGCCTCTCGAATCATTTACTGCACTCCAGTTATACAGCAGTCCATAGGTGGCAATGTTATTCTCATCATTATCATAACTGGTGGCATAGCTTATATAATCGCCATTGCGGTAGTGGGTGACTTTCAGATTCTCAGCCATCCATACTTGTGTACCAATGGTTATGGTTTGGTACACATTTCCATCGATGTCGGTAACAGTCGTGCTGGGACAGGAATCAATACCCAGAGTAATATTTGCGATTTTCACTATATCAAATAAGTCTACAGTACCATCACCATTGCAGTTTCCTACAGAGGCATTACAGTCAGCTCTCCAAAATTCATCATTATCAGGCGTTTGAGTGCCTAAAACAATATTAACCGTTTCTAAAATATCCAATAGGTCTACCGTTCCGTCATTATTAACATCACCTTTTTCACCTTCATACGGTTGAGCTAACAGAGTAATGGGAAGATAAACCAAAAGGGCTATCACTAATATAATTGATCTGTATATCATTGGCGCACCTCATGGTTCGAGTGTTATCATTATATACCAACTGGATGATGAATCGAGGTGTGTTGCTCAACAAATCAATAATAGGAATTTCGGGGGTGATTGTCAAGGACTTTTAATGGTTTTAACAGGGTTTCCGAATATACGAATGACGCTTCGTGATGTCAAGGGTTTCATCAAACTTCAAGGTGGGATGTGGAGAGGACCACTACATGTATGACCGGGCTGGTAAAATCAAAAGTGAATACTATCAAAGATAACAAACGCTGTCGGATTTTGAACGATGCAATTTGATTTCACCAAAAATGACGGAAATCACTTTAGCAGCAACATCCGTCTTGTCTCAAAAAATTCGGCAGCTTTCATTTGGCAAAAATAGATACCACTTGCTACATTACTACCATTCCAATTGACTACGTGGTAGCCTGCCTCGATATCGGAGTCAATCAGCACGTTAATCATCTGACCTAAGATGTTATAGATGCTGATTGTTACTTTGGAGTTCCTGGGTAGGCTAAACTTAATTTCCGTCTCCGGATTAAAGGGATTTGGATAGTTCTGATACAAGGCAAAAGTCCTCGGGACCTGAGATACAACGCCATCCTGAATTCCTGTTGGAAATGTTATAATAATATTCCATAGAATCCATATCGTTTGATGGGTGTCGGAAACTTCCAACTCAATGGAATGCGCTCCTACCGACAATTCCGTCGTCCCGATGCGGAGAATATGTTCTAATGCTCCCTCTATCATGATGCCATCGAGGAACCATGTATACGATAGGACATCATCATTCAAGTCATACGCGCTCACTTCGAAAAGGAGGCTATCTCCCTGGACAAACGACAAGGTATCGCGTGTATCCGGAATGGTCAATAATATTTGAGGAGGCTGATTCTCTCCCAGAACCAGTCGGAATACTCCTTCCCCCCAGGTGGCAGCATAGATGACATTGCCGTCGGAAGAGATGGCCAGCTCGTTGATAGTTCGCATGGTGAGACCCTCATTGGCCATCAGCCAAGTGTTTCCTCCATCACTGGAGACGTAAAATCCCGAATGGAAATCCGCCGCATACATTGTCTGAGAGTCTGTTGGATCAAAGACGATGTCCCGGATCGATGTCCAGGGTACGGAGGTGTATTCCCCTCCCAGGGGGATATCCGGTGCCGGTCCAAGAGACACTTTTAGATCAGTTCGACCAACGGGAAGCAAATACGACGGACACTCAATTTTCAATCCCGTATTCATCACATTCCATTGGTTGCCGCCGTCCGTACTCTTGAAGATACCGGTACCGTCTCCCATACCGGCGAAAATCACCTGCGGATTGTCCGGATTGATGGCCAGTGAGCGAACATCGAGAAGCGGAGAGGCAAGACCGTTGTTTTTCGGCACCCAGCTCCCTCCACCGTCCGTGGTCTTAAAAACACCGTCACGCCACGTACCGATGTAGACGATGTCAGGATTTGTCGGATGGATATCGATGGTGTTGATGTTGAGATAGGCTGTATTCAGACCAGTATTGATTTCAAACCAGTTATCCCCACCATCCGTTGACTTGTACATCCCGTAACTCTTTCTGAGCGTCGGGAAGGTACCGTCAATAATACCCCGTGATGCAGCCATCCCGGCATATACGGTATCAGGATTGGAAGGGGCATAGGCGATTACTTTGAATCCATCATAGCACATTTGCTCACGGGGCTGAAGTATGCAACTGTAACCGGCATCCGGATGGTCAAAAACCTTTTTCCAGTTTCCTCCGCCATTTGTACTCTTAAGGATAACCCCTTCTTGTTCATCTGAAATGAGCAATTCCTGCGGCTCATTTGGGTTTATTGCGACGGCATACCATTCAGGATAGGATGCAGGACTGTATGACATGCCTTCCCAGTTACTGCCTCCGTTGAAGCTCCGGAAAGGTCCACTCCGGCCGATTGCATAAACGATGGCTGGATTAGAGGGATGGACCTCAATATCAATCATCTTGGCTCCCGTGTATCCCCTGCTGGCATCTACCCACGTTGAGCCGCCATCGACCGACTTGAAATTGCCACCCTGATAATTGTTGATGAAGATCGTCATCGGATCATTGGGGTGCACGACTGCACCGATGGGAACCCCGGCCCTTACTCCGGGCGGTCCCCAGTTGTTTTCGTTCTCCTTTCGGAACTTCTTCCAGGTATCGCCCCCATTATCGCTCCTGTATACAAAGGATGCACTTCCAGCATAGATAACGTTCGGATTGGAAGGGCTGAACGTTACTATCGTAAAAATATCGTCCGCCAGTACTTTCGACCAGTTCTGACCGCCATTTGTGGTTCGAAAGACACCTCCGTTGCCCCACGTGTTGTTTCCGGAGGCAGCGAAGAGTATCTGGGGATTGGTGGGATGCATCTCCAAAAAGCCTGTGAACAGGTACCCCAAGCTATCCGGTATACCATTATTTATCTGGAACCAGTTGTCACCCCCATCGGTTGACTTTAGAATACCTACACCGGCTCCTTTGTAAGATTGATCCTCCCAAGCCTCCCTGTCAAAGATACCGGTCGATGCGTACATGATCTGTGGATCCAAATAGTCAAAAAGGACGAATCTGACGAGACTCTCATCAAACCAGACGCTGGACCAATTTTCCCCCTTATCAGTTGTCTTATAGATTTTCCCCCGTACCTGGCCGAAGGCCTTTCCCCAGCGCCCTGTATTGATCTCTGCGCCAGCAAATACGATGTTTGAATTTGATGGATGAACACCAAAGCCGCGGAAGGAAATTTCGTTTCCCTCGGTAACACCGTCATCCTTTTTTACCCAGCTTTCACCGCCATCAGTCGACCTGTAAATACCCTTGGCGTTTTGGGTTCCCGCCCAGATGTTGTTTGGATTGCTGGGATCGATGGTCAGGGAGAAGATGGGAATCTCATCCATTGAGGAGCCCGTTCGGGTTACGATGTCTGTGTTTCGTTGAATCCAGTTCTCACCACCATCGTAGCTCTTGTTGACACCGCTGGGATTATCCGTCACAAACATGATATCGCTGTCGGTTGGATGGATGCGGACGTCGTAGCCCAATCCTCCGCTCGGTCCTCCCGTACGATACCAGTGATACCCCAAGGCCGCCGGGGTGACCGGCCCGTACACAGAGATGTCGTCGATGTAAACTTGAGAATCGTCCAGTGTTTCATAGGCAAAGCCACCGGATAGGATCGGTCTGCCCTCCGTGTCGACCACTTCCGCCTGGAGCTGCTCATCGATGTATACCTGAATGTTTGGTCCGACAACTTGGATGGCAATAGTGTACCACATTTCAGGACTGAACTCAATATCCATGGCGTAGAGATCATAGAAATTCTGGTCCATTTGTTTTTTTACATATAACCGCCCGGCTTTCAAGCCGAGATAATACCTGAACATCACCCATTGGGTTTCCGAAACGTTCTGCATCGAATAGCGGAAATTGATATGAAGTGTTCCCTCGGTGATTTTAACATCCTGGACGATTTCATAGTCGGCCCAGCCTTCCACCATCGGTATGGCCCAAGTCCGGCTCATGCCGCTGAGAATACCTCCCCGACCCATCTCCTCGGTGACAAACCATCCCTCCCTCAAATCCCATCGGTCAAGAATCTGCTCTTCAAAATTCTCCTGGAAGAGTAACTCCCATTCCCTCTGGGCTTCGACCGTCGAAGAAAGGAGAAATCCCCAAACAAGCACCCACACCAAGGGGAAAAGAACAAGAGAACAACCAAAAAATTTCCTGCCCTGCACATTTCGTGTTTTCATGATGACTCCTCCAATCGATAGGGGTAAAAGGGAACAATCGGTGCATCGGTCACACCGCATCACAGCCGCCAAAGTGCAACGCAAGTTACCTCAGGAGCACCATTCTCCTGGTATCAGAATAGGGGCCGGATTCGATTCTATACAGATAGACACCGCTGACGACCTGACTCCCAGCACTATTCCTCCCATCCCATGTAACAGTGTAATATCCTGGCTGTTGAACCTCATCCACCAATGTCCGCACCTCCTGCCCGAGGATGTTGTAGATTTTCAGGGTTGTGTGAACAGGGGATCCACTCTCCCCAATCCCGTCCCGGGATCGGGACGGGGCCGGAATCTGGTATCTGATATCTGTTTTTGGATTAAAGGGATTTGGATAGTTCTGCGACAATGAGTAAGAGCTGGGCATGAGGGAAGCGGCCACATCCTCTTCCTCCACCTTCACACCCTTTGTTATTTTAAACCGAAAATCCCATCCGACCCCGGCAGTATAGGTTGTCATATAATAACCGACCAATTCAAAGTCTTTGTAGGCATACAGGCTGAATTCATAATGTTCATTGTCACTGCTTTCTTCAAGACTTGCGGAGTATGACGATGAGGAAACATCCGCCCCCAAGGCCAGCTCAATAAGCCCGTACCCGCTTGGATGATCCGAATCCCGGTATTTATAAATTGAGATCTGATACCTCGTCGCAGAGGGAATCGAATCCCACGAAAAGGTTACAGGACTCAAATACGCTGGATATGGCTCTCCCATTGAAAATTCCGTACTGTTGTTATCCCAGGGTTGCGTTACATGCATGATCTGTTGCAGCCTGATGTCATAATTTCTTCTCTCTGATTCTGAGAGAAGCGAAAGGTCTACTATTATCCAAGTGCGGTAGTTACCCGGGAGCGAATCTTCTGATCCTGTGGTATGAAAAGAAATTGATATACCAATTTCCTTTGAGGGCAGGTTACTGAATGTGTAGTTACCGTTTGCGGAATTATAGGTTGTTGTCGCATCAGGATATTCCATTCCGGTTACTTCATCCCTGAACCAAAAAGAGGGCTGAACACTCGTCAGAGTCGACATAGGCGTTCCGGCGAAATGGAGTTGGCCCTCCAGGGTCAACTGAGACTCACTTGAATTTCCCTTTCTAACGACTGTGAATGTTGCGATTTTCATTGCATGTCTATCAGTCGAAGAATTGATTTCCCCCTTCGTCATTTCGGTTTCATAGCGGCCTAATTCTGTACCATCTCGAGTGCTAGCACTGGAACTCTCTGATTTTTTCTCCTGGGCATATAAAAAAGTCTGTACCAGAAGCAAAAGGACAATCCCTGCTATCCATAGTATCCTTCTTAACATAGCCCACCTCCTATTTTATAGTAGCGAAAGAGGGAGTAATTGCACTTATAAAATATTATTGCAACGCTTTACTAAAGTGATGAAAATCAAAGATATTTTTAAGTGTCAGATTTTGAACAATATTGATAAAGTACCCCAAATATTTCAATAATCAAGGTTCATATTCACCAATTCCTAGATTGTATTGAATAGTGTGCCTCTGCTCACTAATGTATACTCTGGGCATAATCAATCCTTCACACACCGAACCGATAACCCAGTTCGCTTATCGCTGCTGCCACCGCGGAAGACCATTGAATTAAAGTAACCCAGGGACCGGGACCAACCTTGATAACTATTGCTATCTGTCGAACACCAGAAGGCGGCGAAGCTGCCCATAACAGCGAACTTCCCATCCCAGTGGCGGCTGCCACCAGGCAACGCGGAAAAACCGCTTTCGTTTGTGGCTCCGGTGTTAGGATCCTCCCAATGCGCTGTACCGGTTTCTTTCAGTTTGCCACCTTCATCTGTCCCACGCAATCCAGCAGCATCAGCTTCCTCCTGGCTCATACCCAAATACATTTCCAGTTGCTTCCACTCATCATCACTGGGTACATGCCAACCACCGGGAGCAATATTTCCACTGTCGTTTACTGCATACCAGTTGTACAATCGCCCATATGTGGTTGCATTATTAGAATTGTTTTCATAATTGCAGTACGCCCCGGTTGACAGATTGCTCCAATCTGTGGAATCTGTGATTATGGGTATTGTCGCACCATTGCGGAAGCGGGTTACTTTCAGGTTCTCGGCCATCCATACTTGTGTACCAATAGTTACGGTTTGATATACATTTCCGTCTATGTCGGTTACGGTATTGCCGCCTGTTGATATGGTGAAAGTTGAAATATTTGACCAGTAACCCCAATTGCCATGGTGTCCCTTAGCACGGACCTTCCAGTGATAAGTGTCGTTTGAAAGTGAAATGGGAGACAGATATATCGATTCTTCGAGATCACTTTGGTGGATTTCTGGATTGCTGCTAAAATCGTTGGTGTTGTCTACAATTAGCTCGTACGCAATAGCGCCCACAATGTCATCCCATTCAAAGATGGGATTTATGTCACTTATTGTGCTCTCATTGGATGGTAAGATTAACTCAGGAGTTTTCGGTACTGGAAATGTGACTATAATGCTACCAACAAGATCTCCATCAGGGCTACTCATTATGTGATAAACATCATAGTGATCAGGTTCTTCCCAGCCTGAAATCTCTCCCCATACATCACTTATTGTGCCTGCATAGTCTGAGATAGCACTTCCGAATGTTCCAACTCCTGCTAATTCCATTATGAAGAGATATATTTCGCTCTGAGCGTCAATTTCTTCCTTGGTGAATCTTCCTATCTCTATCCAGTTCTCACTATTTTCAGCATGTTCGATAAAATTTTGAATGGCTTGACCTTCATCAGACGAGTTTTCGATCACGCTAAATTCCGGTTCACAGGAAGTGTTCAATGAACAAACAGCAATATCGTGTGTGCTATTATGGGAATATATTTTTAAAGAGGCTTTGTAGTTAACGCTTTCATCTTCAACGATGAATACCTCGCAATCATCATAATCCCAAAACCATACATGCAAATCAGGAACCGGATCACCGCCAAGGTTTCTAACGCGAACTTCAACTTGTTCGTCGGTAGAATTATCTGTAAAGTGTACTATCCCATCTTGGTCTGTGGTTCCTTCTTTGATTAACTTGCGACACTCATCATTCCCAAGAATGATATTTGCAATTTTCACTATATCAAGCAAGTCAACATTTCCATCTCCATTACAATTGCCCATTGATGCATTACAATCAGCTCTCCAAAATTCATTGTTGTCAGGCGTTTTAGTTCCTAAAACAATGTTAACCGTTTCTAAAATATCCAAAAGGTCTACCGTTCCGTCATTATTAACATCACCTTTTTCGCCCTCGTACGGCTGAGCCAAGAGATTAATGGGGAGGCATACTAAAAGGGCAAATACGAGTACTATTGATTTGAAGATCATTGGCACACCTCAACAAGTAAGAAATTTAATATTAGACAAAGAAGCCTGTACACAATCAAGAATAGTATAATTTCAGGAGTATGTCAAGGGGAAATAATAGCCCTACCAAAATTGTGACCAATTTGTGACCATAACGATGTGAAAACATCGGAAAAGATGGGAAAAGACAAGAAAAGCAAATCCAAATTAAATCATTATGATTCTCTGTAGTTACATGAATCACTTGGATTTATCGGAATCGTCTTTTTCGGATATCTTATCCGAGGCGATTAATTCAAAAATTTTACTGCTTATAGAAATGATATATTTTGATCATCAGGCCAAAGAACCTCTTTATTCTGGGGCAGAGGCCCAATAAAATTCTGCATTGGGATGTGCATCCCAGGATTATCTCATGAGATATTGTTGACTTCCTCAAGTATTCTACTCGAGATGCGTTCTCGAGGTATACATGAATCCCCATCAATTTCAATGAATTCGCCTCAAGCCTCTTTTACAATATTTTCCTTGACAAACAATAATAATAGCGCTTATTTAGTAAAGATATAGAAAAATCACCTTTTATAAATAGGGAGGTGATGTATATCCGATCTTTGTCAATGCTTACACCTTTTTTGTTCACTTTACAGGATTTATCTTTGGGATTGTGTGCAGAACAAAACAATCCGGGAGAATTTTATCGTCACAATAATTCCTTCAATCAGGAGGTGTCTCATGTTAAGAGTTTTTCTTATGTCTGCGGCAGTGGTCCTTTGCGCATCCGCTCTCGTTGCCCAGGATGCGATCTGGCAGCAGGAATATCAGGCCAGTCTTGAGGGGGAGATGACGTGTGCTTATTCCGGAGGATTCCAGTACGCCAAGCCGGTTTTGGTTGATATCGACGACGATGGTGATCTCGACCTCTTTGTCGGAGAGCGCTATATGGGTATCGATTTTATCCGTAATGACGGTGATGGGACGCATCCTCTGTGGACCTTTGTTGATAGGAGTTTTTTACCGCTTTACGGTGATTACTTTGCGCCGTCTTTTTGCGACATCGATGCGGACGGTGATCAGGATGCGTTCATCGGCAGCTGGGACGGCCAGATACGGTACTATCGGAACAACGGCAACAGCACTTCGCCGATCTGGACCCTGGAGACGGAAATGTTTGATTCCATAAAAGTGGAATATCATTCGACACCCACTTTCTGCGACATTGATGCTGACAGCGATTACGATCTGTTTCTCGGAACGAACGAAGGAAATGTCCACTTCTACCGAAATGATGGCACGCCCGCGGTTTACTCCTTCACTCTTGTGGACGAATTCTACGTTACAGCCGCGTCAGGACAATACGGTCCTCCGACATTTGCCGATATAGACAATGATCTTGATTACGACCTGTTTGTCGGAACGAATCGGAATCTCTATTTCTTTCGAAATGAGGGCGATCCAATCAATAGCGCGATGACATTGGAGTCCACACGATATGCCGATATCAGGACAATGCATAACTGTTACGCAACTTTTGGGGATATTGACAGCGATGGGGATCTGGACTTGCTCCTGGGTGATGCCTTTGTGGGGCTCACGTACTATAAAAATATTGGAAATGCGGATTCGGCCGCCTGGCAGCTGGCCGATGAATTCTACGCGACTATCGACGTGACCTACCCTGGCTATCCTGCCATTGCGGACATTGACGGGGACAGTGATTTCGACCTGTTCATGGGGAGATATTATGATGGCATTTACATGTTTACAAACGCGGGAACAAGGAGAGCCGAGGCCTGGGTCCTCCAACAGGACGTTATAGTGGAACAAGGGAGTCTCCCGGCATTGTGTGATATTGACGGCGATGATGATCTCGACCTTTTTTGCGGTCACATCAATGGAACGCTCCTTTTCTATGAAAACATCGGTACCGTCCAGGAGCCGCTTTGGGCAGACGCTGTGGAAAATTATAACAGTATTAATACCGGGGATTATTGCTCGCCGGTATTCTGCGACATAAATGATGATGGTGATTTTGACCTCTTTGTCGGCAAAGGAGACGGCACGCTCAGTTATTACGAAAATACCGGAGATGCCACCTCCCCACAGTGGGCGGTAGCTGATCCCTTTTACTTCCAGATCGATCCTGGGGCGAGAAGTAAACCCGAATTCTGTGATATCGATCGAGATGGAGACTTCGATCTTTTCATAGGAAAAAATGACGGAAGGATTTCCTTTTATAGAAATGAAGGGAACGTGAGCTCACCCTCATTCACACTGGAAACCGCATACTATGATTCAATTCAATTTCAAGGACAACTGAAGCCGGTTTTCGCCGACATCGATGGAGACGGTGATCAGGATCTTTTCGCAGGTGACGAAGATGGTGGCCTGCACTTCTGGCGGAATTTGATTTTGGAGCCTCAGGCGATAGCACGCGGCGACTGCAACGGCGACGGGGATGTCGATCTTCTGGATATCATAACATCGGCCAACCACATTCTTGGATTCACGACCCTTGTGGGGGACGTCCTCTGGGCGGCCGATTGCAACGATGACGGTGAAATCGATCTTTTCGATCTCATCGGCATTGCCAACGTGATTCTGGGTCTGGGCGAATGCGAGCCGTGATATTCGGATTTCTTGTCGCGACAGAGTGTTTTCCGTACTAAGGTGAAACCATAAACCATGAGATATTAAACGAAAGGGGGTTTGTCATGAGGAAACAAATTCTTGTCGTATCTCTCCTCATAGGAGTTTTTCTGCTTCACACGGGATTGTGGGGGCAATTGTTTGAAGAAAACTTTGATTACCTTGCAGGAGATGCGCTGACCGATCATGGCTGGACACAAATTCGATCGGGCACTCCGATAACAGTTTCAACTCCGGGTCTAACATATCCGGGTTATTCACTCTCAAGCATAGGTAATGCTGCCTCGCTAGTTACGGGTAACGGACAAGAGGTAAAAAATACATTCACCGAGCAAACGAATGACAGTCTTTATGTCTCATTTCTGATCAATGTCGGTGAGGCAACTACTGCGAACGATGGCATATACTTTTATTTAGGTCCAACAGATATAAGTATCTTTAGTCGGCGATTGACCGCTTACGTCAGAAAAGATACCTCGGACAACTTAGCCTTTGGTGTTGCAAAAAACAGTGGTATCGGCTTTACAGGTTTTTCGTATTCAATGAATACGACACATCTCATTGTGATGAAATACAAATTTAATCCCGATACAGATGATGACGAAGTAAGTTTGTGGGTGGATCCGTTATTATCAGGTTCAGAACCTCCTCCGGATCGAACGATATCAAGCGGGAGTGATGCATCGGAGCTTGCAGAGATTGTACTCTCTCAACTCACAGCGAGTAACACTGCCCCGACAGCAGAGGTAGATGGTATACGAATAACCACCAGCTGGTTTGAAGGCCAAAGAGGCGACTGCAACGGTGACGGGGATGTCGATCTCCTGGATATTATTACGGCGGTGAATCACATTCTGGGGGTTACGGTTCTTGAGGGGGTTGATCTCTGGGCGGCCGATTGCAACGGCGACGGTGACATCGACCTCCTGGATCTCATCGGCATTGCCAACGTGATTCTGGGCCTGGGCGAATGCGAGCCGTGATTTTTTGTGATTTTCGAGTCGAACCTCAGAAGGGCTCAATATTGGGGGTGAAAATTCTGAAGAAGGTCTTGTAATGGAGGATCCCTTGTGAAACGGTTCTTTATCCCTTTCCAGATGGTCTTAGCTATCGTTGTGATTGTAACGTGCCCTGTACGGGATGCTGGGGCCACCAATGCACTCTCTGTTGTGAGCAATACTTATCCTTCGGGGACGAGGGCAATTGAGGTCGCCGTAACCCTGACCAATGACGACGCCGTCTGGGGGGTTCAATTTTATCTCCGCGATACACCGGATGTATTTACTGGGGATTCGGTATTGTCATTACTGGAGGATGATGATTTTGTGGTTCAAGGGAATGATGTTGGCGGTGTGTATCGTGTCATCTTCCTCAACATCTCGCTGAACGATATACCATCAGGATCTTTTCAGACGATTTGTACAGTACAATATACTGTGGAGCCGGAATTTCAAGGGGCCGTGGAGTTGGATCTTTCGAATATTGAATTGATAAACAGGCACGGTCAATATATGGATGTGGTGACTTCAAAGGGAGTGATCACCATTGGTGGTAGTACGTATCTCACCGAGGACATAACCATCGGAGAACATTTCCCAGCATCCTTCTTGCTTATGCAGAATGCACCGAATCCATTCAATTCCGAAACAAGCATCACTTTCGGGTTGCCTGTGAGTACAAGGGTAACGCTCACGATATACAACCTCTTGGGTCAGGCGATGCAGACGTTGGTCGATTCAGAATTGACCCCCGGTTATTTTACCATCCCTTGGAATGTCCAGGATACTCCAAGTGGTGTCTACCTGTACACGATGAAAGCAAACGGTTTTCAAGAGACAAAAAGAATGCTCCTGCTGAGATGATTCCTCCTCAATTTGGTTGAATCCGTAGAACTTTCCATGATGTTGTGAATACCTCAATACTCTTTGAAATCCTTCCCCTTTGACAACCATCGGTCTTTAAGTTCGCATTTTCGAATTCATAAAATTACCCGGACGTCAGGTTCCAAGTGAGTCGATTTGAACTCACTTTTTCCGTTTGTGTGTCCAAAAGGATTCTCTATGATTCTTTTGAATGCCGTATTGTATGGTGGCCACGAGATGAGATGTTTCTTCTAATATGTTGCAATAGAGAGCATTCGGTTAATGATCTTAAATAGTGTTCTGACGAAAATGGACTGGCATGCTATTTGCAAATAGTTTTTCGTTACGACGCGGTTTTGAACAACAAGAGGGAAAAAACGTGAAATGGTAAGGAGGTCCACGTGAAAAGATGTGCTTATTTCGTCCTCAGTGTGGTGCTGATTTCGAACCTCAGTACAGTCTCTGTGGCGCAGGATAGCTTGAACGTCAAACTGCTCGGCGAAGTTCACCACTTTGTCGAGCAATCCTACAACGTCGCCGTGTCGGGTGACTACGCATACATTGCCTCAGGAACAGCCTCCGGTCTTCGCGTCCTGGATCTGTCCGATCCTGCCGTGCCTCTGGAAGTGGGGTATTCCATCAACAGCGATCCGTGCCCTGACGTTTACATGTGGATGGCCTATAAGGTCAAGGTATCAGGGAATTATGCCTACGTACTCTACTTCGACGGCACTTGGTCCTTTCTGAGTTTCAGGTTGTACGTGTACGACGTATCGGCTCCCAGTGCGCCTCAGCAGATGGGATATGTCTCTTTGCCGGACAACTGCACCGATCTGTTTGTCGAAGGGGATTATGTCTACGTTACTGCCTATAATTTCGGTGGCTTCGCCGGTGTTGTCGTGGTTGATGTGTCCGATCCCATGCAGCCGGTTGAAGCCGGTTCTTTCCAGACATGGGGAATGCCGGAAGAGGTGTATGTACTCGACAATATCGCTTACGTTGCCCATAACGACGCGCTCCTCGTGTATGATGTGGCCGATCCCTGTTCACCAACAGAACTCGGCAGGTACTCTCCGGATGCCGAGATAGTTTTTGTTCATCACGTCGCGGTGCAAGGTGAATATGTCTACATCCTCGACTCGGCCTTCGGCCTGCGTGTTTTAGATGCTTCCGATTTCTCCCGGATCGAAGAAGTGAGCTCGTTCCCTCACAACCAGGGGGATGCGTACTTTTCATCCATGGTCGTCTCCGGCGATCTTCTCTATTACCTGCAGAATGGTGATATTTCGGATAAACGACTGATCATACTCGATGTGTCCGACCCGACGGCCCCCGAGGAAGTGGGCTCGTACGATATGCCGGGATTCTGGTGGTTTTACGGCTTTGATTGTGATTGTGAGCGTGGATACGCCTGCGTTGCTGGGGGGTCCCACGGGCTACGAGTGGTGGAGGTTTCGGATCCCGGTTCAATTGAGGAAGTCGGCTTCTACGATCCGCACAGCCCTACCCTCGGATTGGCGGTGTCCGGGGACTACGCTTTTCTCTCAACGAACAGTGACACTGAAAACCTGTTGGTCTACGATGTGTTCGATCCCTCATGGCCGATAGAGGTGAATTCTTTGACTTTTGAGGGGCGGCCGAAATGGATTTCGATCTGGGAAGACTATCTTTACGTGCCCGGTGTGGATGTCGATCTGGTCTTCGGCGTGAGTGTGCTGGACATTTCGGATCCGCAGGACCCGGAGGAAATCGGATGCTGGCTCATTCCTGAGGGAAGCTTTGGAGTTCCCCTCAGCGTGGAGCGGTACGAAAATTACGCCTATGTCGCGACAGCGTACGGAGGCGTTCAGATCTACGAAGTCTCAGAGCCAGATCAGCCCATAACACTGGACAATTGGACGCTCTGGGATCCATTAATAAACCAGGACTTCGGGGTTCGCAATGTGGCGGTCTCGTGGCCGTACCTCTTCGCACCGGACCAAGCCTATGGCCTCTATGTCCTCGATGTCTCGGATCCGACAGACATCGCTGAGGTGGCCAGCTACCAGACGCCGGGCGAGGCCTTTTGGGTCGATCTCTCCACTGACAATACCTGTCTGTATCTAGCGGATTTTTCCGGCGGTCTTCGCATCTTTGACGTGTCAGACCCATCAGCACCGGCGGAGGTCGGATGTGTCACTGAGAATTTGGAAAGGGCCAATCATGTTCTGATCTCCGGGGATTCTCTTTACGTGACGGACGCCCTGGGCATTGGCCTCCATATCTTCGATGTGTCCGATCCAACGGCACCCAAAGAAGTTGCCTATCACAAAACACCAGGGGTGAACGTCACCGATATCGCCTTGGCCAATGGCTTGATCTATATTTCCGATTGGACCCATTTCGAGATCTTCGAAATGATCCCGGAGCCTTCACCTGTCGTGGATTCCGATGGGGATGGAGTCATCGACAGTGAGGACAACTGCCCGAATGTGTACAATCCCGAGCAGGCTCCGGTTGACAGGGGCGACGTCGACTGCGAAGGCGGGATCAACGTACTCGATGTCGTGGCTGTCGTCAACCACATTTTGAACACGGAGCCCTTGATCGGTGAACCCCTTGACCGGGCAGACTGCAACGGTGACGGGTATACCGATGTCCTGGATGTGGTTGGCCTAGTGAACGTCATTCTGGGTATTGTTCCGGAATGTCAGGGGGGCGGTTACAGACCTGGGACCAGCTTTGAAATGATGGAATTCTTCACGGTACTGCAAGACTATCTCACGGCTGAAGATTTTGTTCGGTTCATGGCTCTCGTCAGATCCGAAGTGCAACTTCCGGCGGAGCACCGTCTCCTGCAGAATTATCCAAACCCCTTCAATCCGACGACGGATATTAGATATCAGATATCGGATGTGAGATACAATAAGCAAGGAGAGGCAGGCAAGATGACTGCCCGTACGACGTTGAAGGTATACAACATACTAGGACAGGAGATACGGGCGTTAGTCGATGAGCCGCAGGGACCGGGTTGTTACAGCATCGTTTGGGATGGTCGAAATGAAAGGGGGAACGAAGTTCCCGGCGGCGTTTACTTTTATACGTTGTCGGTGAACAGTGGTCAGTGGTCGGAAACAAGACGCATGGTGCTATTAAAGTAAAGGTCTGTTATTTCCACTGAAAGAGCCCCCTGTGGTTTCATCAGAGGCGGTCTCGTCTGTTGGTCCATGCAAGGAAGGGAGGTTTCTGTAAATATTTGATGATCATTTGTGTTCCCTTATATTACGAACAAAGTGACGGTTGTCAAAGAACTTCACTTCCACACCATCACGGAAAGCTGGATATTCTAACGAAAGGTGGAAGAATTCTTTTTAATTGAGTACGTTAACATGATTACTGGCAGTTCAGATCTTCTGGGTATCAAGAACACCCCGGCACTTCCAAGACAATGAAGCGATGAGATTATCTGATGGACAACTTCATACATGAAATCACAGGCAGGATCGATGAGGACAAATGTTCCATGCTCAGGGCCATACTCGATCCCATGCGGATGAAAGCATGCGGGTGTTCCCAATTCAAGGTAAACGAATCTCCGAAGCTCAATCCAGTGCCTTTACTGAACCATATACCATTGTTAGTATAAAGATTTTAAGAAACCTTAGTTTAAACATTACCTCCTCTTCGTGTTTTAAGATTCCAGCTGTCTCATATATTCTTTTAGTTCTTTTTGCCTACTCATTGCAAT
>CP070758.1:1294264-1298813 GCA_020348925.1 Gemmatimonadota bacterium
CACACCGATTAACTTCTCTTTCTTATTTTTCCACACGACGCGATATTCAATTTCCAGCCACACCAGTAAAGCGGCAGCAACGATGGGACCGGTGAGACCTGGTTTACAGGTAGCAGCCCCGATACCGAGGAACGGAGGGAATGCCACACAGAATGTAACAGCGCTTGCCTCGGCCACCAGGCTGGCAATGGCAAGAGCCTCGCTGTATTTATAGAAATTTTCTTCCGTCCAGACATAGGGATCATTGTCTAAATCAGACGATGTCATGCCTTCTACCCGACCGCGGGCCTTGCTGTTGCTGCCGAGAAAAGAGAGGTAGCGGTTGGCAGTACCAGGGGGTTTGGCGTTGATCTTAATGCCTATCCCATCACCAGTATCAACATTTGTATTTTCAAAGCGTGCGATATGCCCCGAAGAGGATCCGCTGACATGCAATTGATACGTTGTTGGAGCAACCGCTCCGATTCCCACGGAGCCTCCCACATGGCAGTTTCCACCGGTAGCGGCCGTGCATACCGGACAGGCCGAATCAGCCTCAGCCGGACTGCTTCCCCCAATCCAGGCCCACTCGGAACTTCCGGGTCCAGAAACCCGGAGAGTATCACAATCAAGTCTCGGTCCACATACTCCGCCTTTGATACCGACCTTTCCATTGGGATCGATATACATGACCGTATCCGGCCTTTGCATGGCACTGCCCGCAGTAAACAGAAGCCAGCCATGGCCCAGTCTGATACGGGACGTCCCCCGGCCCATTCCACTATTATCGTAGAGTTCAGTTCCTGTCGGATCGACATGGTAGTTATAGCCGACATCCATGGCGTCTATGCTGTCCAGGGGTTTCGGTCCGTACAGCCAGCCCCAGGCTTGAGATCCCGGCAGTTTGAGATGGTGATAATCGGTCCCACTGAGACCCAGTTGTCCGTCGCCATTGAGCGTCACATTCCCGTCGAACTGCCCTGCAATGCTGTCAGGATGAACCGCCTGGGCGAAAACTGACGTATCTCCTGCCTGGGACGCCAGGCCAAGGACACCGATTTTACCGGCGCCTGTTACACCCGTTCCGGTGAGACATTTTCCATCGATAGCGACGCCATCACAGTCGTTGATGACGGTGAGCATAGGGATCGTATTCCTGCACCGATCGGCTTTTCCCACCGTATCCAGTCCCACCGCCGAATCGGGATGGACAGAGCTGATGAACTCCGAGGCATCACGACCGTCAATCATATCAGCATGAATCGTGTATCCCACCGTTGCGATCCGCTCCCTCGGCTGCATCTCGGAGTCACCGATGACCGTGATTCCGAGCCAGCGATCTCCACCCAGCCTCACAACCTCATTAAAACTCACTGAATCATAGAAGACCTCCTGCGGTATGGGTCCCAGCATGATATCATAGACACCACCCCATACCAAAACGGACAGGGTATCACCCCATAGTAATTCCCCTCCCGTTGGATCGGTATAGATGCAGAAGGCCATATCCCTGTTGCCATGTATCAGAGTTCCATCGGGTTCCACCAGCCTCCCCTGGGCATTGATCAAACCGGGTCGGGCATTTTTCCCGAAAGCCACACCTGAAAAGAGAAATGGTATTGCGAGAGTCACGATGAGCCAACACATCACAGTTTTTAATTTCATTTTCGTTCTACCCTTTCACTTGAGTTTCAATCATATATATAATACTATGCGAATTACATTCTGATCATTCCTGTCTATCATCAATCTTCTTTTCACGTGTGACCGTAAAAGGCGAAGGCGATATCGGGTCATCTTCCAGGGTTGCTTTCAAAGTAGAAAGTTTTCTGTCGAGTTCCATCAGTTGAGTCAGCTTTGATTTCAATTCTTCCACTCTGTCTCTGATCATTTTAGTCCTCAGGGTCTGTTTTCCAAGAGTCAGAGCAACATCATAGGCGTTGAGGCCAATGGCAACATTTACCATTTTCACCGATTGAGCATGTGAACCACTCCAGGCTCTGCCCACAACTCTTGAAAATTCCGCGGCCGTCATCAATTCCGGTGAAACGGCGACACCGGTTCCATCCTCAAAACCGGATGGGATGATATAATCCCCCTCTTTCACCGCTCCTATCACCTTGACAGGAACCTGTCCCATAAAGGTCACCTTTTCATAATCAGGCAACTCATCCGGGGAGGGCATATTCCCCAGGACGACGGGCGCGGTGGAAATGACCAGGTATTGCTGGGCAAATTCGGTGCTTTTACTGATCTCGCCACCGCGGATACCGACAATATCTCCCGGCTCCATCAATTCACCCGGATCCATCCGTTTCAACCATTCCGCGTAGTCACTATCTCCGGAATTGTAGGAGACACCGATATGATTCTTCATATAGTCTACAAATTTATCCCTATACACCCCATAGAGAACTCCCCAGGTTATCGCGTAAGCTATTTTCGAAGGGGCTGGTGCACAAATCGCAAACCCCACTCCCCCACACACATTGAAGGAAGCGGCAATGCCTACAACCCCGATGGCCAATTTAGCCGCTTCGTAATCCCACCGAATCTTCCACAACTTATAGAACTGACTATGGCTGGTCAGATCGCTCCAGCTCGACTGTCCTTCGATCCTTCCACGTACATCGCCGGATCGGTCCAGAAAAGAGACAAAATCATTTGAATGACTGGGTATTCCGTTGCTCAGTTTGATCGCAATGCCATCGCCCTGGTGGGACGAGAGTGTATCCTCAAAGTAAGCAATATGTTTTAAAGCGGGACCTTTTACGTGTAGCTTCATGCTTGTCGGCGCTGGGGCGCCGATACCGACAGAGCCTGTGACTTTCAGTTTCTGGTTCACGAAGCAGGTATCGGGAACGTAGAGGGTGTCCACTTTGAACATGGGTGTGGCAATGGGCCCGTAAAAGATGACTCCGTTGGTATCGATAATCACACGGCTCAGCGGTTCAAGAGGAGATCCGTTCGTACTGAGCTCGATGAAACCGTCACTCAGTCGTATTCGAGACGTACCCATCCCGGAGCTCGAATTATCTACACTATCTGTCCCTGTTCCGTCTTCATGAAAGTTAAAAGCCATGTCCATACCGCTCGGTTGGGGAGAAGTGCCTGCACCAGGTGAATAGAAATATCCCCAGGCATCTTTCCCTGCAATCCTGAAGGAATGGTAATCGGCCATGGTGAGACCAACCTGGGCATCTCCATTGACAATCACATTACCATGAAAATATCCGGCCTGTGTCCCGGGATTCAGCGCATTTCCGTGCACCGGGATACCCGCGGTGATTGACGTCGATCCGTACACACCTTTCTCACCTGCACCGATCACACCTTTCCCGGTGGGACATTCCCCCAGAACGGCTCCCCCATCACAATCGTTGTTCACAGTCAACATGGGTACTGTATCGCTGCACCCGTCGACTCCCTCCATGGTATCTGGATGAACCGAGCTGACAAATTCTGCCCCCTGCCGGCCGTCGAGCACATCCGCATGATACGCATACGCCACGGTCGTGATCCGTTTCCTGGGGATCAACTCAGAATTCCCGCTAACCCTATCACCCCACCCGGAATCCCCGTTGACCTTACCACCACAGATAGAATCCCCCATCACCTCCACACCCAGCCACCTGTCCCCTCCAAGCCGCACCACCGAAGCGGGCACTGAATCCCAGAAAATAGCCGCTGGAATCGGTTCCCGACTTCCAAGCAGCACATTATAGACCCCGCCCCAGACGATGACAGCGGGGAGGGCCTCCGACCACATGGCTGTACCACCCGACGAGACATTGTAAATACTGAATTTCATGGAGAGCGTATCCTGGACCAGTTTTCCCTGAGAGTCAACCAGACTTCCCTTGTAATAGATCAGGCCCGGTTGAGCAATCTGAGCGTTACCCGAAATTGTCCTGACAAGTACAGTCAACATGCTCATTGTCAATACCAATTTTATTATCTTCATCTTTTCAGTTCCCTTTCAAAGATCTTGCTTCTACATGTTTTCTGATTCACTCGTTTTTCGTCTTTATGTATGCACACTTTCATATATTTATCTCAAATTTTATTAGTTGTTGAACGTACTCTTTTCAAGCTCATGTTTACTGTTTTTGTGATTCATGATCTCTTCAAATTCAGAAATCTTTTGACGATAGGTCTCCATATCCAGGGTCTGCATCTCCAACTGCTCCAGCAGCGCTTCGAGTTCCCGGTTCTTTCTCTCAGTTTTTTCAAGAAAAACGGCTACATCCTTCATATTCAATCCAACAGCACAGTTCACAAGTTTCTCCAAGAAATTGTTTGAATCTTCCCATGATCGGCCAACGACTCTGGTGTACTCCTCGGCTGTCATCAGTTCCGGGGGTACCGCGATACCTGTACCATCTTCAAATCCGGACGGAATGATGTAATCCCCTTCCCGCACTGATCCGATGACCCTGACCGGCTCCATCGGTTCTATCACCATGAAGCCCAATCTGAAGGGATTGTACGACAAGCTCGGTATAAGCTATGATTTTGTAACCAAGGGACCTATGGCGCTCATGTATTCCGACTACCGAAACTTTTCTCC
>CP070758.1:1298913-1307654 GCA_020348925.1 Gemmatimonadota bacterium
ATAGAAATGAGAGCGTTCAATTTAATACATATATCCGCTTTCCTGGCACTTTTCATGTGGGTGTCTCCTGTCTCAACCCAGGGGATACCCCAAGGGAAGGATGAGGTGCAGAGCAAGCTCGATCGTGCCAGACAGCTGGAGCGAGTGAACAGGTATGAGGATGCGCTCGAGATTCACGAGAGCCTTTTCCGTGATCATCCTGACAATCCTCAGGTATTGAATGGCTTGGAGCGGGATCTCTTGCATTTGAAGAGATATCCCGAACTGATCGATCTCCTCCGGGTTCTTTTACAGAGGAAGCCCAATGATCGGTCCCTCTCGGAGAAATTGGGAAACGCGCTTTACAAATCCGGGCAGGAGGAGGAAGCCGAGGAAATGTGGAGGGGCGTTATTCACCAGGATCCCGATAATCAAGCCACTTACTCTGGAGTGGCTCGGCAATACCTGTACAACGGAGTCGTTGACAAAGCCATAGCGACCTACCTTCGGGGCAGGGAAAGGCTCGGCAAATCGAGTCTTTTCGCCAAAGACTTGGCCCGTCTCTACGAATCCCAAATGGAATACGGGGATGCTGCGAGGGAGTATCTATGTCTCCTTGAGGAGGATCCCAGGCAATTCTCCTACGTGGAAAATATGATCAGTCGATTCAAGCGAACCGGGGAGGGAGACGAAGAAGTGACCGAGGTGCTGGAGAACGCCGTTGCGAATAATCCCAACAACTCACACATCAGAAAACTCTTGGGCGGCCTGTATCTTCGCCTGGCCCAGCCTGAGAGTGCCTTCGGGCAGTATAGGGAGGTGGATGTGATTGAAGGCTCCCGAGGCGGCACCCTGATCGATTTTGCCGACTGGTCGTATCGCGAAGGTTTTTACTCGACAGCGCTGAAAGCTTACGAGCACATCTCCGAGAGTTATCCGGAATCGCCGATAAAGCCGAAGGCGCTGCAGGGCACAGGTCGTGCTCTGGCAAAATTGGGCCGTTTCCAGGAGGCGATTTTGGCTTACAAATCTTTAGTCTCCCAGTATCCCAATTCAAAAGAGATGGAAAGCGCACTCTTCGAAATTGGGAGGGTGCAGCTGCAGGAAGGGGGAGAGGTGGATTCGGCATTAAGCACCTTCAGAAATCTGGTGCTTGCGCGAAAACGGGGCCCCCATTATTTCGGCGCGATGTTTTACATCGGTGAATGCCAGCTTGTCAAAGATGATCTCAACAGTGCCCTGCAGGAGTATGAGACTATACAGAACGAGGCGAGACAATCGCCTGAAATAGCCGAGGAAGCCTCCTATAAGACTGCTGAAATAAAATTTTTCCGGGGCGATTTCGACGGGGCGCTCGAAGAATTTGAGAATATGACTCAGTCATACCCAAAGGGAATGTTTGTCAATGATGCGTTGACCTTGATGGTCTTCATAGAGGAAAACCGATTGTCAGGTGATGATGCGCTCAAGGCTTTTGCCCACGCTGCTCTGCGCGAGCGTCAGAACCGATCGCAGGAAGCGATAGAAACCTATGAACGGATTCGCACCTCTTATCCTCATTCCTTTCTGGCCGACGATGCCCTTTTGAAAATTGGAGATATCCAGAACCAGGAGGGCAACTTTGAGACGGCCATCGAAACCTTCGAAAATCTTGTCGCCAAATACCCTTCCAGTGATCTGTGCGATGAGGCACAGAGACGTATCGGTGAAATCTATGAGATCGGTTTGCAGGATGTTCCCAAGGCCATTGAGGCCTACGAGGAGATCCTCTCAAAATATCCTGAAAGCCTTCTGTATGATTCGGTCAGAAAACGAATCCGTGAGCTCCAGGGAAAGACGAGTGCTCCCGGTTGAGATCACTTCCTGTCGATTTGAAAATCTTCTGAAATCCAACTGTTTTGAAAATTTCATAGAGTACGTCTTGTTGACGCGTTTGAGGGAGGAAGAAAATGGGTGAACATACCTTCTCTATTGTGGACGTATTTGCCGAACGGAAATACGCCGGAAACCAATTGGCCGTGTTCGAAGATGCACAGGACCTTTCGGATTCTGAAATGCAGCGCTTCGCAAAGGAGATGAACTACTCGGAGACGACGTTCATCCTATCAGGGGAGAGGGGAGATGGGGGATATGATGTCCGCATTTTCACGCCGGAAGAGGAAATCCCCTTTGCCGGCCACCCGACGCTGGGGACCGCTTTCGTCATACAACATGAAATTATGAAAAAGCCTGTTGAACAAATTATTCTGAACCTGCAGGTCGGACAGATTCCGGTAACGTTCGATTACAGAGGTGGAGAGCCGGATATGTTGCGGATGAAGCAGAAGGAGCCGGTCTTTGGTGAAGTCTTCGACCGACGAGACGTGGTGGACATACTCGGCCTTCGTGAGGACGATATCGATGACAGATTTCCTGTTCAGACCGTTTCCACGGGGCTCCCCTTTATGATCGTTCCCATGAAGAATCTGGCGTCAGTCAAAAAATCGTGTATCGTTCAAGACAAATACTTTGAACTTATCAGAGATAGTGAGGCGAAGGATATACTCATCTTCTGCCCTGAGACATACAGTCGTGATAACGACCTGAACGTTCGAGTCTTCGCCGGCTATCACGGCGTCCCTGAAGATCCGGCGACAGGGAGTGCGAACGGGTGTCTTGCGGGGTATCTGGTCAAGCACCGCTATCTGGGTGAAGATCGCATCGACCTTCGAGTCGAGCAGGGCTACGAGATGGGCAGACCGTCTCTGCTCTTTTTGAATGCGGAGGAGAAGAAAAGCGGCATTGAGGTTTTTGTGGGTGGAAGGGTCTTCATGGTGGCCAGGGGAAAGTTTGTGTAATGGCGGTGAACGAATTGGATACGATTTTAAACGACTTCTCTCAGCCGAAAGTCGAGAGGGCCATTGAACGAAATATCATCGAACAGTACCCCTTCATCTTCTCTTCACTCCCGGATTTTGAGATGATTGATACAGGGAGACTGGTCTGGTTCGTCACCGGTCTTAACTCTTCGTATCTCAATTATGTCCTCCTCGGACAATTCAAACTTGAAGAGATCGATACAGGCATCGAAACGACACTTCAAGAATTCAGAACGCGCCGTGTCCCCATGACCTGGTCCGTCGGACCATCGACCGAACCAATCAATATCGGGAAACATCTCGTGTCTCATGGCCTGGTCCACACAAGAACCGAGACAGGTATGGCCGTCGATCTCCAAGAGATGAAGGAGAATTTTCCCGCTCCTCCCGGTTTGAGCATTGAGCAGATCCGCGATGAGGACGGATTGCAAAAATGGTTTCGTGTCGTCGCTGCGAGTTTTGCATACCAAAATACCGTTGTGCATATCCTGTCGAATCTCTATTCACGTCTGGCATGCAACCGGCAGCGGTATTGGCAACTCTTCACGGGTTTTGTTGACCAAAAACCTGTCGGGGCATCCAGGCTATTTACAGGGGCCGGTGTGGCAGGCATCTACCATGTTGCGACGGTTCCTGAAATGAGAGGTCGAGGCATAGGGACAGCCATGACGTTGGCCCCGCTGCGAGAGGCCCGTGATCTGGGCTACCGAATCGGAGTCCTGAGAGCAGCAGAAAGGGCCCTCGGAGTATACAAACGGATTGGCTTTCAAGAGATTTGCTCTTTTCACTTTTATCTCTATTCGGGAGGTAGGGGATGAGAATGTGGTGCGGTCCGATACCACCGGTTTCGATTTCATACATCAGTTCCTTTGATATCCCTCAATCGTAATATCATGAGAAGCTGCAAAAGACCGACGACAAATAAAACGAGCGAAAGATGCAGTCGAAAAATATGATTTGTCTTTCGACGTTCTTCTCATTAAATTAAAAAGACAGAAATCGTTTACAGAAATCAAATCGCACGTATCGATTGAATTCTCAATGAACCTCACCCAGAGGCAGGAAGTCTTTGTGTATTGAGAAGAAAGAGTGAGAGGGAGAATTATGAAAAAATCAGACAGGGAATCCGATTTCAGAAAAAAGAAATTCTTAAAAGCACTCATGGGCAGAGAGGTCGATGATCTGAAGATTTGCGTTCTGGGAGCCGGGCACGGCGGATTGGCCATGGCGGGCCATATTGCTGCTATGGGCTTCAATGTGAATCTGTACAACAGAAGCCGAAAGAAAATCCGGCCAGTGAGCGCCAGAAAAGAGATCAAGGTCGAGGGAGAGGTTCAGGGGGTGGGCAGGATTGACCTCGCTTCGAACAATATAGAAGAGTGTCTTTCGGGTGTGGATATCCTCATGGTTGCTGTCCCCGCCAACGGTCATCGATTCATAGCGCGAACCTGTGCTCCGCATTTGAAGGAGAATCAGATCGTCGTTTTGAATCCGGGTCGGACAGGGGGAGCGATTGAGTTCTTTCATACCCTCAGGGAGGAGGGCCTGGAATATTTTCCTTTCATTGCAGAAGCCCAGACATTTTTATACGCCTCAAGGGTTTTGGGGCCTGCTCATGCAAAGATCTTTTCAATAAAGAATGCCGTCCCTCTGGCCACGCTCCCGGCCTATTGGATTCCGGGAGTTTTAAAGGTCATTAATAAGGTTTTTCCCCAGTTCGTACCAGGGGATAATGTTTTTAAGACCAGTTTTGACAATATTGGGGCAGTTTTTCATCCCGCACTCACCGTTCTCTGTGCCTCCTGGATCGAAGAGACCCATGGTGATTTCGAATACTACATTCAGGGGGCGAGCGAATCGGTGGCCAAGGTTTTGGAAAAGCTCGATAGGGAACGACTCGAAGTGGCGGCGGCCTTGGGATTCAAGGCTATGAGCGCGAAGGACTGGCTCTACACCGCCTACAGCTCAACAGGCAAGAACCTGCACGAGGCCATTCTTGATAATCCGGGGTATCATGGGATCAAGGCCCCGGACAGGCTTCATCATCGCTATATCGATGAAGATGTCCCTATGAGTCTCGTACCATTGGCATCGATTGGGGAGATGTTGAAGGTCGAAACCCCAACCATACATTCCATTGTTCACCTCGCCTCGATAATGAGGGGAAAAGACTTTTGGGAGGTTGGGAGGACCGTTGACAAGCTCGGGATCAAGGGCATGTCCATCAGGGACATCCGCCTTTTAGCTGTGAGAGGGATTGAATAAGATGACGGCCTTTCTCAAGAAAAAAATCTTGGGTGCCTCCCTGGGACATTGTGTCCACGTGGCCGGAATATTGAGCTTTCTCAATGCGGCTGAACGGTACGATTACACGACACATTTCCTCGGCCCCGCGACTTCCATTGAAAAACTCACACAGGCTATTCTGGATGAGGATCCTGATATTATTGCTCTCAGCTATCGATTGACGCCTGAGGTTCTGAAAGAATTACTGGTGTCATTGCAAAAAGAGATTGAAGAAAAGAGTATAGGGAAGAAGACTTTTATTTTCGGTGGCACTCCACCGGCGGCGGAGGTGGCGCGCCAAAGCGGGCTCTTTGACGCCGTATTCGTCGGCGGCGAGTCCCCGGAGGAGATCACAGACTTCCTCAAGGGCCAGGTTGAAGAAGCCCGGCAGGTGGAAATGCCGCCCCAGAATCTTGTTGACCGGATTGCACACGCCAGCCCATACCCCATCCTTCGCCACCACTTCGGCCGGCCAACCGTGGCGGAGACAGTCGAGGGAGCAAGAGAAATAGCTCTTTCGGAGACGATCGGCGTCATCTCGATCGGACCGGATCAAAATGCCCAGGAAAGTTTTTTTCGTCCGGGTGAAATGAAGAGAGGTCAGGACGGCGCCGGCGGCGTTCCTCTCAGAAAACCAGAGGACCTTGAGGCCATATACGCCGCAACCCGCTGCGGCAACTACCCCCTCTTACGATGCTATTCCGGGACGAGAGACCTCATCCGATGGGCGGAAATGTCTCAAAAAACGATCAACATTGCCTGGGGGGCTGTGCCCCTCTTGTGGTACAACCGGCTCGACGGTCGATCCGAGAGAACGCCGGTGGAATCGATTCGAGAAAATCAGGAGACCATGCGATGGTATGCGGAGCACGATATTCCTTTGGAGGTGAACGAATCCCACCACTGGAGCTTGCGGGATGCACCGGACGTCGTAGCCGTAGCCACAGCTTTTTTGGCGGCCTGCAACGCTAAAAAAATGGGGGTCAGAAACTATATCTCCCAGTACATGTTCAACACGCCGGCCAAAACATCCCCCTCGATGGACCTGGCAAAGATGCTGGCGAAGATCGAGTTGATCGAGTCCCTCCACGACGAACACTTTACCTCGATGCGGCAGACAAGAGCGGGATTGACGAGCCTTTCCACAGATCCGGATGTGGCCAAGGGGCAGCTCGCTGCATCCTGTTACTACCAGCTGGCCTTAGAGCCAAAAATAGTCCACATCGTCGGGTTCTGCGAAGCGGATCATGCCGCGACGCCCGCTGATGTGATCGAGAGTGCGAAGATCGTTCAGGGGGTTCTGAAAAACTATTTCTTGGATCCGCTCCCCATGATCAATGATGAGAGGATCGGAAAGAGAAAGGAGAGGCTCGTTGAAGAGGCGAAACATCTGTTGGAGGCTATTCGACGCATAGCTCCCGACGAAGTGGATGAACCCTGGACAGATCCGGAAAACCTTGCCCGGGCGGTCAAGGTGGGACTTCTCGATGCGCCTCACCTCTGTGGAAATCCGCATGCGTCGGGGAAGATTTTCACTCGGGTCATAGACGGCGTCTGTGTTGCGGTTGATCTTGAAAAAGGGAACGTTTTGTCCGAGAAGGACAGGATTTCGCAAATTCTCAATTCCTGACCCCAATAATTCAGCTTTCATTCTCACCACCCCCCCACTCCTTTTTGCCACCCCATCCCGACCACTATAGACGATTCAAGAGTGCTTGTTCTCAAAGATAATATTGACTTTTGATTAAAGCATAGAATTGAATATTTCTGCCACAAAATGGAGAAATAAGGTTTCCACAGAAAAATCTATTTTCGAATTGCCTCCAGAAATCAATCATAAAATATTGCTTGACATAGAATAAAATACGTGTACTTTTAATACAAGATAGAATTGTGCAGGAGAGCTGTAATTGGTTTAGGTCGATCCATCATTGTCATACTTCTCATCCTGAAATTACTGACATCTACAGTTTGCCTGTCGGAACCGACACCCAAGAAACGCCTTTATAGTAATTTGCAGGTCAAGACTATTCTTAGAATTAGAAATAGTCACGGGTGCGACATGTCAATCAAAAATCACGATGCCCTCTTGGTGCTCATTGAATAAATGAGCAAGGGGGCATTTTTTATTTGAAAGTGGAGTAATGTAAAGACTACTGTTCCACTGTTTATCAATTCACTGTTTTCTCAGGCAGTACTAAGGCGAGAATCATGTTACACTCTGTTCAAGATTTGTTGTCACGCATAGAACTGCGTAAGGTGGCCTTCGTTATGGGAGCCTTTATTGTTTTATTCTTTACCCAAACAGCTTCCTATGCTCAGGATTACGTCGGTAGTTTTGAATTCGATGGATATACCAGAGAATACGAAGTCTATCTACCGCAAAATATCCAAGCCAATATGCCGTTAGTGCTAAGTTTACATGGAATTTGGAATACCATTGGCTGGTATAAAACCTATACCTTGATGCACGAAGTTGCAGATACGATGGGATTTGTTATCGTTTATCCAGAGGGAATACCAACTCCTACCACTGGCTGCTCCTGGAATAGCGGGCTTGTTGATCCAAGCAAATGGTTTCCTGATACCGATGACGTTAGTTTTTTATCCGCTCTGATAGACACCATGAAAAGCAAATGGGACATAGATTTGTCCCGTGTATATTGCTGCGGATTTTCTCTTGGTGGTCAAATGAGTTTTCGGATGGCCGGTGAATGCGGATACCGCTTTGCTGCCGTAGCTGCAGTTTGCAGTCCATTATTTGGCTTGGCGGATACATGGCATCTCGTTCGACCCATGCCGGTACTACATATGGCGGGTACAGCAGACCCGATGCTTCCCTGGGAAGGTTTTGGCGACAAGTGGTCTATGGAAGAATTGATAGAATATTGGGTTGAGAAGAACCAATGTACACTACCAGCTGATACAGTTTCTTTGCCCGATATTGTTCCGAGTGATAATTGTACTGTTGAAAAGATCAGCTATCGCAATTGTTCGGGTGAGAGTGAAGTAATTCATTACAAGATAATTGGTGGAGGACATAACTGGCCGAGCTCAGCATTTCCCAATCCTTTTGGAGGCAATAGAAATATGGATATTAATGCCAATTTGGAAATCCTGAATTTTTTTAAGAACTATAGTATACAGATATTTAATGTATTGAATATGGAGATTCTTACACCCTCAACTGGTGATCAAGTCTCCGGTCAGACTACCATCTCATGGTCGTTTGAGGACCAGCCGGAATCTCATGCCATTACAATATCCTGGAGTAATAATGCCGGCCGAACATGGCAGAAACTCTGGACCGTCCAGAGTGGCGATAACACGTATTTGTGGGACACACAACTGGTACCAGACGGGACGAAATACATGCTTCGCCTTGTGGCAGTTGGAGACTCGACTTATGCCTGGACACAATCTGCCGGCACTTTCACTGTCAACAACCCGGGACCTGCACTTCCTGAGATCGAACTCATTGATCCACAGAATGGTGAGGTGATTAGCGGAGAGTTTGATATCACCTGGAGCGCTGCGGATGCCGATGGCGATCTGCTGCTTATTTCTTTGAATGCAAGCAGTGACGATGGTTCTTCGTGGATATCAGTGTTGAGTGAT
>CP070758.1:1307754-1356870 GCA_020348925.1 Gemmatimonadota bacterium
AAAGCCAGCTTCGTTTAATATTTCCCAGATTGTGGGCATTGAACAGTACTCTGCACTGACAATCTGCGCCGATTGGTGAGGGCGGTTCCAATGATAAGATCCCCAGATACCGTGATATCCGGGGTTAGCACCGGTATAGATCGAGGGCCAGGACACCAAGGTATCGGGGGGAATCGTCGAATTCAGGCATCCGAAGTTGCCGGCCTGAGCTAAAGCCTGCAGGTGGGGTAAGAGCCCTCGATGCATCCAGCGGATCATCAAGTGATAGTCGGCACCGTATAAACCGATTACGTATACACGACTGTGTTTCATGAGGCTGGTTCTCCGAGTTTTGATTTCTCCTTCTGGAAGCGACGAGAATTAACCGAAGATACCGTCTTCAAAGCAGTACCTCAGGGCGTTTAAGCAGAGCTTCCCCGGTTTTCATCCAGACCATGTGTTCCTCTTTAATGAATGAGAAATAAAAAGGTACCCTCAGCATCTTAGCATATCCGCAACCGCTTATTCAGACGAACCTCCTATAAATGGTGGGGTGGATCTGTTGATAATTTGTGTCTTAGATTTCTTAAAAAACTGTAATTGAAAACCTTCTTAAACCGTGCGTTTATTTTCGGATCGATAAACATGAACTCGCGAATTGCCCTGGCTGCTATCATGTAGAAGGGGAGTCGACCTCTGTAAACGTGGTAATAAAATAAAATAAATTCGCGTTGAATTTGTTTTTTAGAGAAACCCGGAAGATCAGGTCTTGAGATTTTTCTTTCTGCAGTAGGATTTACAAGATCCTCTGAAAGGAGATTCATATTCCTGGCCATGTTATACAGCTTGGTCCCCGGGTATGGGTAGAAGATAAAGGGAGTAACATGTTGGGGATTACAGTCGCGAACACAGGCGATGGTCTCCTGGAAATCGGAGAGTGTTTCGCCCGGGATACCTATTAGAACGTTCAGTTTGACATGCATCCCAACAGTCCTCGCTAAGTTACAGAAATCAATGATGTCCCTATTCGTATATCGTGGTCTTTTCAAGATTTCGTTGCGTACTTTTTCTGAACCGGATTCCAAGCCGATAGAAATGTTGTCAATGCCCGCTGATTTCAACCTGTAGAGAAACTCCTTGTCGGTTAATAGCCCCTTGCCGGGAGAGAGATTAATTTGAAAGCTTAAGGGGTATTTTAATCCGGCATTGAACTCCTTTAACCTGTCGCATAATGCGTAAGTATATTCAAGGTTGATGCTGAGCGTCTCTGCCTGTAAACGAACGTATCGCACGGTAGGGTAGTCTATAATAATACGATTTATTTCCTCGATAATATTGTCGGGAGACCGGAAACGTACATATTTTCCTCCGCAAAGCTTTGCCAGTGCGTGATTGGAGCAATATGTGCACGTATTCGGGCATCCTCTTCCGATTAAAACTTGCGCGACCCGCGTCGTATGTGCGATCCATCTGTCCCACATTTTAATGTCCATAAAGGGAAGCCCGTCCAGATCTTGAATAAATGGATGTGAATCATTCTGCTCTACAGTGCCATTCTCTTTGTCCCTTATCCAGAGATTATGAATTTGAGAGGGTGTTTTTCCATCTTGTATTTGCGAAGCGTATTCGACAACAGAGAATTCACCTTCCCCAATGCATAGAGCGTCAAAGCACGGTTCCTTAATAGTCGCCTCCGGGTTCAAGGATGCGTGGTGACCGCCTAAAAGGAGATATATCGAGTCATCAATCGAACGCACAGTTCTTGCGATGTCACGGATTAAAGGATATTGTGAACTCACCGAAGTCAGGCAGAAAAGTCGAGGATGATGTTCTTCAATGTAACCTTTTATCGTCCTCCTGATATCAGTCTCAGGAGTAATGACCAATATTTGAACATCGTACCCGCTATTTTTTAACGAGGTCGCAATAAAGGAGATCCCAAAAGGTATTTTCACGAGACTCACTAATGGTTTTTTACCCGCAATATAGTTGTCGGTGGTGTACACACAACATATATTCATACTTAACTCCATTGACAACATTGAAGAACTGTATATTTATCCATTCACTGTCGGCTTAAAATTTTTAACAGGCCCGCAGAATACCAAACCTTTCCAATTGCGGAAGCAGTCAATAGGATCGGAGTTTCCCAGAAATGCAACCGGAGTTCTTTGCGAAAACGGAAAACGTTTTTTATGTCTTGCAAAAGTCTGACAGATGGAAAAAAGCAGGCGGCCAGTAATGGGTATTTCAGCCACTTCGCACCACGTATCGAAGGATCGAGCTGTCTGATCGTTATACTTGTCTGAGCTGAATACTGTGCGAACCGCCTGAGATATCCTTTAAAATCGGGTGATATGTGGAATACTCCTATGCGAGGCTCATAGAGAACTGACAAACCCTGTCTTTTCAACTCCTCGGCCAGTAGGGCCGAACCAGCTGAATCGTTTACGATTTGATCGACCGGTAATTTTTGCAGGAGTCCACGAAGAACCTTCTTTTTTATGGCAAAATTGTCATCCTCGACATAGTGAACCTTGTGTTTTGCGTGTGACAGGAATGCCGCTTCAAGCGTTAGGCCGGTCAATTTAGCCATAAATGAATTTCCCTTGAACAGTGGACCGGTTACAATGGAAATTTCTGGATCCGACTCAAAGGATGCCACAATTGTCCTGAGCCACTGCGGATCGGCAGCGACACAATGTGGATCGAAGAATATGATGATGTCCTCTCTCGCCGCTTCACAGGCTTTCAGAAGTAGATGAAACCATCCCAATGATTTCGGGCTGGTCACAACAGTAACGCGATCTGCAAACGCCTTTCGTACAATTTCAACGGTGTCGTCCTGAGAAGCATCGTCAAGAACAGTAATTTCAAAACTTCGGTCGTAGTCCTGGTCGACCACTGACTGGATGCATTGCTTGACATGTTCGCGTTGATCTTTGGTCGTAATAAACACGCTAACCATAGGCTGTGTTCCTCTTTTCAGAAGTTGTTATTTAATAAACGGCACATTTCTTGGCAACGTTTTATCTTCCCCCGGATTATCCGTGCTCTCCGAGATGTCCATATTCTTCTGAGGTCATCCCTCCGGATATTTCCTATCGGTTCAAAGCCGTAACATAAATGCACCATTCCGTAAGGATCAATATACACATTTGAGCCACTTAAGCATAGCATTCTTTTCACGGATTCTGGATTGGAGTAGTATCGGATCATTGCCTTCAGCTGTTTTTTTGAATTAAGGATGGGGAAACCTCGTTGTTTTTTTTTCAGCAAAAGTTGGATCACACGTGAGATTTTCACCGTGTCTTTAATCCAGAAGCGATCCGTCTTGTACCAATTCTGAGGTACAGTATCCATGTGATCATCGACAAATGGATAGTGTACCCTCGCATCAGCCAACACCTGAAATGAAATGCCATGCAAGCGATGTTTCTTAGCAAGCTCGGCCAAAGGGAGAATCTCATCGACGTTTGTGTCCATGAGGATTGTCTGGAGATCCGTTTTTATGTTATACTTGTGCAAGGTAGGAAGTACATTCATGATGCGTGTGTAACTTTCGCGAACGCCTCGAGTGTTGTCGTGAGTGCGTTCATTGGTACCGTTGAGCGAAATGACGAGAGTGTCGAGACGAACCTTCTCCAATCGTACTAAAATATCCTTCGTTAATAAAAATCCGTTTGTAAGGAGGGAAACATGAAATCCCTTGTGTTTTGCATATTCGATAGTGTCAAAAAGATCGCTTCGCAATAACGGTTCTCCACCGCTGATGGTAATTCTTTTGCTCACTATTTTGCCCTGTAATTTATCCAGTGTATGCTTCCATTCGTCAGTATCCAACTCTCTATCGGGATCGACGGATGTCTTCCACTTCGAACATGTCGGGCATAAAAAATTGCATCGATCCGTGATTTCTATGCTGACTCGCAATGGGTATGGAAGGACACCGATATAATATTCTGTATATTTTAATAGCTGGGCAAGTTTTTTTAAAATAAAGGTCTTCATGTTTGCAAACGTTTAATCACCGGCCACAGACTTCGGATCTCGCGATCCCCATCTTACGGCTGGCTCAGGACGGATCGTATACATGCGACGGCACTGCCGACCGGGTTCTTCGTCGTAATAATAATTCTGATGATCGGGATGTTTGAACCTCCCTAATGATCGATTGTGCGAGTTGAGACACCGGAACATAGAATTGCACATGAAGATAGTTCTTATATTTTCTTTTTCCCTGGAGTTTCATATATTACTAATATGATTACCCCGAACGTTTCCTGCCGTTCCCAGTCCATGACACAGGTACGGAGAGTCATTGGATCAAACAAATGTTGCAACTGGTTAGGCACAAGAGTGCTTGACTGATAAAATTATGTGTTTTAAACTGTACATACAATTAAATATAGAGATGCCTGGCCTATTCTTTTTTTAAACCTCTGCCAGATCTCAATCCGCGGTATGCACCCAAACACCAAGTTATTTTAAGCATGTATACCAGAGGTGCTGTCCAGAACAGTTTGGCTATGTTGACGTTACTCAAATAAATTTGAAAAGTTACTTTTAAAGCAATAAGAGGAGCTAGGAGCAGAAGGAGAGGGGCTGAACGAAGAATAAAAGGGGTTCGCAAAAGCGATCGGTACCGATTTCGAAGGGAGATTGTTACAGCTGCGTGTTTAAAAGTATGCCTGAAAATACTTGCAACTGTCGTTCGTTCGGGGTCATGAAGGACAATTGCATTCGGACTAAAAAGTATTTTGAGACCGCTGTGGCGTGCTCGGAGAATGAGCTCAATGTCTTGAGCAATTCTCAGGCTATTCTGGAAGCCCCGCAACTCCTCAAGGACTCTTCGATGAAAACCCATGTTCGCACCGGCAATGAATGGTGTGGTGTTACTCTTTCGACCTGGCATGTAAGCGTGAAAAGAAGATATATTGTGGCATAGCTTCATATAGTTGTTCACAGGGCTTGTTACGGCACCGGCCACAATTGGTGCTCTATCAAGGTCAGCACACAAGCGCTCCAGCCAATCTGTAGCCGGAATGCAATCGTCATCAGTGAAGATAATGTAATTCCCGGAAGCCGCCTTGATTCCTACATTACGAGCATGAGCCAGACCAAGATTGGATCCTGTTGATATGTATCTCAGATGGGGTAATTTTTTTCGCAACATCTCGCAAACCGTGGGGGTCTCATCCCGTGATCCATCGTCCACGACGATGATCTCAAACTGATCGGGTTTCAGGGTTTGATGTACGAGAGAGGATAAGGCGCGTCTCAGAAGATGCGATCGGTCATATGTACAGATGATGACAGTAACGATCATTTTATGATTCGAAATATTCATATCGTCCGGCCTTCAGCAATGAGTGCACGTTATTTCTTTCCGTTCTCGACAGATTCCTCAATAACCTCAAACGTGTTATTTCAAGAGGATCGTGCCCTCTCCACGGCGCCATCTCGAGAAAATTCTAAAAAAGTTCGGTGCCGTGTTGCTGATTTCACGGCATCATTCAATTTACTTTCGATGTTTTCTTCCCTTTCTGTCAGACATCTTTTTCTTTTCCGGCTCGACGGTTGCAGCTAGAAAAAACTTGACGAGCATATAACCGGAAATGGACAGGCTGAGAATGAGAATATAGAATGACATACTTACCCAGGATGGAGCCTCACTCCCCCATTGAAGTTTAAAATACGTTAATTTGCTTTCAGTCAAGTAACCATGATACATGAAATCTGTATTCCCTGAGCGAAGTAAATTTATATTCTGCGTAATTAAATTCCACTTGGGAAATACATTCATCATCCTGCGGGCAATCCCATCATCCTCAGGTGTATTGTAGTTCTTCTCTAAATAGTGTTGAGTATCCTGATAACTTCTACTCGCTCCTATGAATTGGAAAAACGCCGAAAGAACGAAAACAGCAACAAAAATCTTAAAAATCCGATTTCTATGTTTCATGATTCTCTCAACGAAGATTCCCATGATAATCACCATAAAGCTGGTCATCGGAACCATATATCGAATACCCCAAGAACCGCCGCCTGGAAAACTGCTCGGACCCCGATTTGAGTAGACGATTACATGTGGAATAAATATGATTCCAATTATGAGCAACTCGTATCTATACTTTTTCCAAAAATCTGTCAAAGCAAAAAAAATGAAGATTAATACAGGATTAATGAAAAACATGCTTCTGCATGGAATGATCCACATTCCGGCAAACCCCAATAAAGTATCAGTCATACTTCTCACTCTGAATGGGCTCTCGTACCCTTTACTATCCAATTCTTGCCGCCCTTTTGTTGAATACCCTGACTCGAATATATTCCCAAATCTTGCATGATTATAATACGCATACACACCAAAGAAAAAAACGAGAGGTGTTAGAAAGAGCACACCCTCCCTTACGATAGCATCCAACTTCTTCCTGCCGTCCCGGTATTGAGTATAGAACACCACCACCACCCCAACGATCATGCCAAGTATAAAAAGGGGTGCATCTGGTCGGACGATGATGGACAATCCTGTAAAACATCCGCATAGAAAAAGCCAAGTGACTTTATTCTTATTCTTATATTTGAGCAGAAACAGAAAGGCGGTCAAATACACCAAAGTGGTTAAGGGCTCTGGCATGAGATACCGCGAATGTACCAGTGCCATTGTTCCGATTCCATAGATCAAAGAGAGAACAAGAGACACTTTTTTTGAGTATTTAAATTCTCTGCTAACATAGAAAAGAATGAGACAGGCGAGAGCTGTCAAAATTTGATTTGTGAATAGAACGCCATTTGGAGACATTCCAAGCAATTTCGAAATGGCAGCAAAGATGGTAACAGCCAAGATAAATGCCAATCCCTCATAGGTGTAATATTTGCCATCTTTCCCAATTCCTGTTTCGAGAGTAGCTTTCTCTAAAGAAAGGTTGCCTTCCTCGACGAAGCTTTTTGCTGTGAGAGCGGCAGTAACACCCATGGATGTTGCTGGATATCCTGCTGCCATAAGCATATAAAGGCTTGCTAGAAACACGAAAAGCATCACCTGAGTTTTCTGACCGGTTTTTTTGAGGTTTGTAACTTTTGATTCCATATTATGTTTCCTCAAAATTGGAGCGCTCGCTCTTATTCCGACAGACCCGATCGTTCGAATTTAGCCTGGCCTCTCTCGCTGCATTTGTCACAATGAAATTCCTTCTTACCTGAGGGTCCTCCGATACAACTGAAGTGTCAAGCCGGATTTGAAGTCTCATATATTTTATGTAATGTTTTTTGTAGTACCTATCAACCCTGATGTAATCTTTCCACCTTGCCGGTAATGAAATCTCAGGAAATTCTGTAAAGTCTTAAACAAATATGTTGGACTGTGGAGTATATTCGAATACGCCTGGTTGGCCAATACACAGGCGCAATTTCTGTCTTTAATATATTTCCTTACCACGTTTGCCCGATCAGAATGCCAGACTTTTTGAAAGTCATAGTTCTGTTCCCTTAAAAATCCCAAGGGTTTCTTATATCCCAAAACACAACAAGGCCATACTTCGCCATCATAATTTATATGAGCATTGGAAATACCACCGTAGCATGGGATGACTTGTCTCTCTTCTCGCAAGATTTTAACCGCTAAATCGTAGTAAACCAATCTGAAGGATTCGGTAATTTTTGTGAAACGTTTTTTATTAATTACGGTTTCCCTTATCTTTCGCACGAATCCTCTGATTAATCTTTCGTAGGTATCTGCATTTGGTGTAATAGGATCATTTAAATTAAAAAACTCTGTTCTCTGCTCAGCGATTTCGTGGCGATAGCTCTCAATACCCAATGAGTGAACGTAATCCTCTATCTCTGAGAGATGATCGATATTAAAATTGGATATTATGGTACCCAGTTCAATGTGCAAGTTAGAATATTCCTTTCCAATATCTTTCAAGTACGAAAGAGTTTTTTCAAGTTGCTTGAAATTATCTCTAACTCCTCTGATTTCATCGTGAACATCACCCACTCCATCTACTGAGGGTTTGAGTGTAAAAGGAATGCTTGAATCGTAGGACTCATTGATAATTTCAAGGCATTGAATTGTCAGATCGCGAATCCTTTCAGAGGAAATGGCATTGGTCGATACATGGATTATCCTGGGTTTCAGATAGCGGCATGCAAGTTCGATAATTTTTGGCAAGTCGTCACGCAAAAAAGGCTCCCCACCACTGATATTAAAAAAATAGACATGTCCCAGAGTGATGAAAATTTTCTCTAACTCTTCGACTTTAAGATCCTTTTCTTTACTCGTCGGATCTTGCTTATATTTTAATCCGATGTGACACGTCTTGCATTGAGATTGGCAGGCAGCCGTGACCGAATAGGTTAATGTTATAGGGTTGCCAGGCTTTAACAATTTGAACCTGGAGGCTCTGTATTGGAGCGTCTTCGGGAACAAATAGGTTAAGTAATCTTTAGCATTCATCGTCTTCCAAATAACCAGGTGATCATCCTGGGTCTGAAGTTTCAGAGCACCAAGAATAAACAGAACTCGAGATATGAAGCCAGAGAACATTCCTCGACCTCAAAAAATTAATTTCTCCTTTCTTCCATTTCAATAATGGGAGTTCTTTGTTTTTCGAAAGGTGGTTGCTTTTCTTCATTTTGGAATATTACGGGCATAGACCTTATTTACCAGGATACGCTGGCTCCATGGATTTTCTTTTCCACAGCCTGGACAATTAAGTCGAAGTATCGAGAGGCCAGGTCTGCCTGCTGCTGTTTTATAATGTTGAGATTTTGCTGAATGGATTCTCTATTACGATAGAGCTGTTCCCACTTGTGTTTTAGAAGTTCAAAGGACAACTCTTCAATTTGTATTACGTATTCCTCCAGGCCAACTTCTTTCATGAACTTGTAAGCTTTTTCTTCGTAAGATATCGCAAGCACAGGCACGTTTTGTTGTGTGGCCAAGAGAACCGAATGAAAGCGGGTTCCAAGGAATAGATCACATTGAGCAATCTGTGACTTTAATTCGGAGAAATTCTGGCATCTATATATCTCAATGCGGATGGAATGAGGCTCTAACTTCGAACTCAGCTTATCGTATGCCGGGAAATCGCTCTGATGTTCCTCTTCACAGAAGGGGAAAAAAATGAATTTGCAGCCATAAGTTGAATTGATCCATTTGCACCAAGAAATCAATGAATCATAGTAATTCTTGATTATATTCTCTGGAAAATGTTTATAAGAAAAGTGGCGTGCGCTTAACCCAATTATGCTTGGAGCCATTGTTCTCTCATTCTCTGGGAAAGATGGCAGGATCGTCTCACAGAAGCTCAGATCAGCAAGCGATATAACTTTAGGGCCATCTATCCCTAACTCACTGAGTTTCTCCGCTGATACCAAATCTCTTGCGGATATAAATACCGCTCTATTGCCGAATATTTTAAAAAAACACCTCGAGACCCTCCATGTTACGTTACCTACTCCTACCCCAATATATGCATAAGGTGTTTTTAATAAATAAGCTATAACAGCCCTTGATAAATAAAAGAGTAATTTAAAGCGATTTGTATCATCTTTTATTGGATTACCAGGACCGATAAGCAACAAATCGCTCCTGTGTATCCACCGAAAGGTTTGAAAAATCCATAATATTGACAACAAAGGTGGGCTTTCCGGTTCAAAAAGGCCCCATCTTCCTGAATAAACGGTTCTCACCGATTCAGGTTCTATGCCTTCTCGAACAAGAAGTCTCTCGGTATTCTTTCTGTTTGCAGTAAAAGCTACGATAGTACAGTCATGCAACCTTGCTCTTATGCCACGGACTAAGGCCATGAACAGAATATCATCACCTATGTTATTCTCGCCATAGCAACCTGAAATAGAAATAATAACCTGTCTGTTTTCTTTTGACCGCCTCATACAGATGTATACTCGCCCTTCCAATAACCGGAAGCGTTTACTTGAATACAATATATCTTTCCCATGCGACTATCTATCCCGGTCCGTTATGATCCTATCAAGCTGTACCATAGTCTGAACCGTGGCCAATCCGTCCTCAGCAGGAATTGGGACTGGATTGCCGCTGCGTATTGCGCTGTAAAAGGTCTGGATGAGTGCACGATGTCCCGGCCGCCGTTTCAATTGCCCGGTCACGATACGAACCGAGTTACTCAACGTCTGCCACATTCTTTGAAAGGACTGTTCGACCGTCGATCCCATGCGTGCTGCTACCAACGGAAGGTTGCCGCGGATTCGTTCAATACTAAATGTAAGATCCATCATATTTATATGGGCCGCTGCCCGAGTCCCATAAAGATCGATGTTGAAATGCCCGTAAGGCATGCAGTCTATCAGAAGAATCCTCCCGATAGCATTACGAAAGCGGAGTTGTACGGCGAAACTTTTGCGCTGATATTCCTCTCCTGGAGTTGAACGAGCTGTCTCTTCCATGAGCTGTAATTCTCTACATGGTCCCAAAAAAGATTGGAGCAAATAAATTGTGTGAGGCATGAATTCACCGGCAATCCCGCTCTTCAGTGTATGGACCCAGTGATCCGGACGATCTAAATGTTCCTGAGCCATCTTCTCCATATCCAGAAAATACTGCCCCTCACCATATATCAATTCACCCAACTTCCCATTCTGCACCGCCCGCCGCATCTTTTGGATAGGCGGATCAAACATATGGTTGTGCATCATACAGAGCTCACTTCCAGAGCAATCTCTGGCTTCAAGAATCCGCTTGGCCTCCTCAACGGTTGTTGCCATCGGTTTTTCGAGCAAAACGTGACACCCGGACTTTAATGCGCTTATACTGAAGTCGGCATGGGTATGGGGCGGAGTGCAAACATGAATGACATTCGGCTTTGCATCGCTGAGAAGCCTTTCAAAATCATCCCCTATTGTGCCTTCCTTTCCCCATAGTTTCATGGCTCTGTGAGCCGAGATTTCGTTCTTATCACAAAACCAGAGAATCTGAACATTCGGCACAGATTTCAGGGCGTGTATATGAAGGACACTGGCAACACCACATCCGACAAACCCGATACGAATCTTATCCATTCCGTAATCTCACGTTCGAAAGGTTAAAACCTTTGACTAATACCTTGTTGGTTGCAGGATCGTGATAGCACCTTAAGCAACGGACATTTATACACTTCTCCTTGATTATCTTTTTTTTATCCCTATTTATCGCGCCCACGGGGCACACCAAGGAGAGGTGGTGGAGCTCTTCAGGGGTAACTGAGCCTAAAGCCGGATGAAGCCCAAAATGCCAATGCGCTGCCGGGATGACAGACTTTCCGCCAAGGGTGTTGTGTTTCATGTCATCTAAATAGTACAGCGTCCTATAAAGCATTCTATGGAGGCCTTTCCTCAAAAAATGTTTATCTGAAGAGTGCGGCAATTGGTCCGGCACAGGTCCCTCGACATCGTATGCGTCAGTTCCTCTGAGATATTTGACACTTTCAGGGTCTATCCCGATGAGTTTTGAGCCGAAGTGATCCAGCGCAAAAGCATTCAGGCCGGCCAGGCAGACTCCTAACGCCCTCGATTCTCCAAAGACGGAGCGGTTCAAGGGATTCCTGGCATCCAAGAGATGAAGAACGCCCTTAAATTTTCGACCGAGAGCAGTTATTCCATCTTCTAACCGATGGCAATGAAGATATCTCCTGCTCGGTTTTGATAAAAATCCAATTAGATTCTTAACCGCCCCGCTTATTTCTGTCAGTGTGTGTTCCTTCAGAACCGCAAGATTTATGATTAATCTTGCCTCAAATGCTGCCGTAGTGATCTCGACCCAACCTAACCCATTATCGAGTTGAATTTTCTTGTATTGTGCGTCCTCAAAATTGATGAGTTCTACGTTCCTGTCCCTCGCAAATTGTTTGACTCCAAGTATCTGGAATGTGATATCGGTGTCAAACTCAAAGCCACTTGATTCACCGATGACAGGCGTGGCTCCAACCTGGCGTATTTTTTTTATCAGGACGTCAATAAACTTAAGATCTGTCGTGGCTTTTCGGAAAGGAGCAACGAGATTGGGCTTTATTAAAACTCTATCCCCGGAAGAGACCCTCTGAGATAATCCGCCCATCTTGTTGAGAAGATATTCAACAATTTGAGATGGATCATCGTCCGATTGTGTTTTATACGAGTATACAATACTATTCATACAAGGTGTCCCAGAGTCTCAAACCTCTCTATCGTCTCGTGTTCAATCTTTCCATATATATCAAGTTAATAAATCATTTGTCTGAAACCATGCAACGGTTTCCTGTATACCCCGCCTCAGATCTTCATTTGGATGATAAGATAGTTCGGTTTGTGCTTTATGGATATCAAATACTCGTCCTGTCACGGTTGAAATAATATTTTTTCGCGAGACGATGGGATCTCTTCTATATATTGTTGATACTCCCTCCAACAAAAAAGCTCCCATATATCCTATCCAGAGGGGGACGTAGAAATAAGGTCGTTTTATCTTGAGTGCTTGAGCAATGAATTTATGTATATCCACTAAGGGGGGAGAGGTTTCTGATGCAATCAGATAAATTTCTCCCGGTTTTCCCTTAAAAAGAGCACGAACGGCAGCTTGCACCACATCATTGACGTGAACTATGGGTGTCAGATTCTCTCCCAAACCGACCCTCGGAAAAATTCCTTTTTTGATCAACCTGCAAAAATTTAAGAACTGTCCTTTTCCGCCCGGTCCGTATACCATGCAGGGGCGCAGAACAATAACTTCCATTCCAAACTTGCCGCCCGCTTCAAAGGCTGCCAGTTCACTTTCATATTTACTTTTCTGATAAGGTGTCTTGGGTTGGCATGGCGCTGTTTCATCAATCTTGGGGAGCTTAATCAATCCCATGGCCGCTGTGCTGCTGAAATGAATAAACCGCTTGACACCATTTTGTCCACAGGTTTCAGCAATATTTTTTGTCCCTTGAACGTTAAGGCTGAAAAAAGCCTTGTAACTCTCTTTGGAGACCGATGTCACATGGCCTGCAGCTGCCAGATGATACGCTACATCGATACCCTTTGCCATACGCATGAGAGTTCCAGGTTTGGTGACATCTCCTTGAAATAGTCGAACGTTAGAATTGTTGAAGAGTTCATCTTTATTAACAAGACTTCGTACCAGACAGCGGCAGTGATGCCCTTCTTGTATGAGTTGTTTCAGGAGGTGTCTGCCAATGAATCCTGTTGCCCCGGTAATCAAAATGTTCATCTTGCGTTGGTTCAAAGATTGATGGAATGCAATATGATTTCATGTGGATTTTAGGAAAAAGCCAATTCTTCAATGGCACCAACCAGAAAATCCCATGAGAATCTGAAATTTTCTTTTTTGACATTTTCCCGAAACGCTTCGTCCTTTTTACTCTGAAAGAATTTGACAATAACATTGGCTATTTCTGCGGCAGATCCGGGAGAGACCAGATAACCAGTTTTGCCGTCCTCAATAACCTCGGGCAAGCATCCGACATTCGTAGCGACTACAGGTTTATTGAAAGCAAAGGCAATTTGAACAATCCCACTCCCCGTGCCTGAGACATAGGGCAGAACAACAATGTCACTCGCTGCAAAATAGATCCCAACATCTTCATTCGGTACATATTCGTCAACAATCTTTATTTTGTCAATTATTCCTAACCTTTTAATAATTCTTATGTAATGTTCTTTGTTCTCCCAAAACTCCCCAACCACCAGCAAAGTGACATCCAATCTCTCCAAGATGAGCGGCAGAGCTTCGATGAGATACCTCAGTCCCTTGTACGGCCGCACAAAACCGAAGAACAACAATATGTTTCCGTCCACATTTAATCGCCGTTGTGCATATTCTTTGCTTATATTTCTGAAGTGAAACACATCGTACGTCGGATGAAATGTCTTCTTAACATTTGCATTCGGCAGGGCACTTTTCAGATTCTTCAAATCTTCATTAGAGTGGACAATAAAATAGTCACCTCTGTTTAAAACCAATTTTGTAAACAACCCATCCATTACTCTCGACTCATGAGCGATAACATTGTGACAGATGAAAAGAACTTTTGCTTTGGTATAACGACGAACAAGTGATGCTATTGTGCCAAATTGAAGCGTCCAAAAGGATACCCACCAGGGGAAAATCACCAGATCCGGATTGACCTTTTTTATCCGCCGAAATACATTCCACCAAGAGAGAGGATTCAAAGAGTCCAATATCTTTTCAATTCCCTCCTCGTTGATAACCGTCACGCTTTTGTCCACATCCGTTCTTCCGGGAAACATCCATCTCGGATATTGTCTTTTGAACGCGTAGAATGTCACGTCGTGTTTTTTTCGAAGATTTCTGTAAAGGAGAGTTGTGTGGTGGGCAATCCCTCCTCGAAAAGGGTAGGAAGGACCGATGAGACAGATTTTCACGCGAGCGGTTCCTTCTTGTCCGAAGACAGCTCCAATTTTCTCATTCTGTACGATAAATCTTCAATCAGTCTTCGGTTCGTAGAGATGAGATCAGCCAATAAACCGATCAAACCCAACAGAAAACCTATGATTGTGAGTATTGCCGCAAAAACGACTGACTGTATGTGGCCCTCTCCATTTCCAGTAAGATAAAAATAGAGGAACCGAACACCGAGGGCAATGCCGGCTGCCAGCATCAAGCCTCCCATACCAAAGAAAATTCTGAGAGGCTCATACGTGGCGTAGGTCCGGATTATTGTGCTGGCCGATTTTTTGAGGAAAACAAAAGTGCTGGAATACAGACGTGGCTCCCTGAGCTTCTCGTTTGTTCGAACGGGAACGACCTTGATTGCAAATTTCTTTTTTGCAGCCTGGATGATGGCTTCCAACGTGTAAGAAAAGTCGGATATGATGTTGAGCCTCAATGCAGCATTTCTGGTCATGGCCCTGAAGCTGCTTGCGGCATCAGGGACTTTGGCTCCGGAGAGTTGCCTGACCACCCAGCTTCCGAACTTCTGAAGTTTCTTCTTGGTGAAAGAAAAATGCTCAATCGTGTGGGTCTGCCTGTCGCCAATGACCATATCGGCCTTCCCCTCAAGAATGGGTTGTATTAATTTTGGTATATCCTGACCGCAGTATTGATTATCACCATCGGTATTGACGATGATATCTGCACCGAGCATCAGGCAGGAATCAACACCCGTCATAAAGGCCTTCGCGAGGCCCTGATTTTTCTCAAATCGGACAATGTGATCGACGCCGACCTCCCGGGCTACTTCTGATGTGCGATCGGTGCTGCCGTCATCAATGACGAGTATTTCCACCGCTTCGATCCCTTCGATAGTGCGGGGAATATCTCTCACAGTGAGAGGCAGGGTCTCCTCTTCGTTCAAACAGGGTATCTGTACAATGAGCTTCATAATGTGTATATTCTATTTTTGACTGTCCGCCTCAGAGGTACGAAGACATATGAATGCATTGCACTCTCAGTTCTCGTTCGTGTCGTTCCGGCGAGAACGCGAGATCGACGCATTGCTCGCATTTTTACTTCGCCTCTGAACCGAGCCCTAAAACGTCGTTCATGTCGAAGAGTCCCGGCTCTCGGTTGATGACAAATCGGACGGCCTTGATGACACCTGAGGCGAATGTCCGCCGGCTGCTGGCTTTGTGCGAGATCTCCAAGCGTTCACCATTCCCGGCGAAGATGACATGATGTTCACCCACGACATCGCCGCCGCGGAGGGCATGGATACCGATCTCCTGCGGTTTCCTCCCTCCGATCAACCCCTGACGGCCGTATATCTGTTGACTCCCCTCTTTGACGCGACTTAAAATGTCGGCGATTTTTGCCGCCGTTCCGCTGGGTGCATCCTTCTTCATGCGATGATGCATCTCGACGATTTCAAAGTCGAAATCGTCCTTCAGGATCGTGGCCGCTTCGGACACCAGATTGAATAGGAGATTCACGCCCACGGACATATTGGGTGCATAGACGATCGGTATCTGTTCGGAGGCTCTTCGTATAATCTCCATTTGTTCGTCGCGTAAAGCGGTCACTCCCACGACGGCGGGGACGCTCCGTTCGGAGGCGATGGAGACGTGGTCCACGGCTCCATCGGGATTGGTGAAATCAACAAGAACATCCGCATTCTCTATCCGGCTCCTCAGATCTGATACGACTTCTAATTCACCCATCTTTACACCTATGTTCGGATGATTTTCCGCCTCAAGTGCCACGGATAATGTCATATCATCCTGCTCAGCAATGGTCCGGGCAACTTCGCTGCCCATTCTGCCCAAGGCTCCGCATAATGCTACTCGTATCATATGTACCTCGACATGATATACATTCAATCGTCTGCGAATTTACACTTCAAGATCATCTCAGACTGCTTTCCGATCTTCTGATATTGATCCACTGATTTCCTGATTTTCTGATGGGCACTGCATCTCTCCTTTCGAACAGGAGGTCTACGATCCACCCTGAGCCTTCTCGATCTTCGCCCATGTATCCCGCAAGGTTACCGTCCGATTGAAGACGGGCTTGTCATGCGTCGAATCGGGATCTACACACAAATATCCCTGGCGCTCGAACTGGAAACGTGTCCCAGGCTTTGCGCCGACAAGACTTGGCTCTATCTTACATGCGTTCAATACTTCGAGGGAATTGGGATTCAAATTGGCCATAAAATCTTGGCCCTGTTCAACCTCATTCGGATCGGGTGTCGTGAACAGACGATCGTAGAGCCGTACTTCCGCATTCATGGCATGCGCTGCCGATACCCAGTGTAAGGTGCTCTTGACCTTGCGCCCGTCCGGAGAGTCGCCCCCTCTGGTTGCCGGATCGTATGTACAGTGCAGCTCGGTAATTTCGCCTGTCTTCTCGTCTTTGACGACATCGACGCAGGTGACAAAGTACGCGTACCGAAGCCGGACTTCTCTGCCGGGAGCCAGCCGATAGAACTTCCTGGGCGGGTCCTCCCGAAAGTCCTCTCTTTCTATGTAAATCACTTTCGAAAACGGCACCTTTCGAGTGCCGGCAGCAGGATCTTCAGGATTGTTTATGGCCTCGAGCTCTTCCACCGTATCCTCAGGATAGTTGTCGATGACGACGCGGAGCGGACGCAGCACACCCATATACCTGAGTGCGTGTTTGTTGAGCTCCTCGCGAACGAAATATTCCAGCAGAGAAACATCGACCATACTGTCCCGCTTGGCCACTCCAATCCGCTCGCAGAAATTCCGGATGGCCTCCGGCGGGTACCCTCGTCTTCTCATACCGGAGATGGTCGGCATCCTCGGATCGCCCCACCCTCCAACATGCCCTTCCTCCACGAGCTTTAGAAGCTTGCGTTTGCTCATCACCGTGTAGGTCAGATTGAGGCGGGCGAACTCAATCTGCTGGGGATGATAGACATCGAGTTGATCCAGAAACCAGTCGTACAATGGCCTGTGGTCCTCAAATTCCAGGGTACAGATGGAGTGGGTGACTTTTTCGATCGAGTCTTCAAGACCGTGAGCCCAATCGTACATGGGGTAGATATTCCACGTGTCACCGGTACGGGGATGCGGAGCTTTGAGAATCCGGTACATAACCGGGTCGCGCATGTTCAAATTGGGCGAAGCCATGTCGATCTTAGCCCGGAGAACGCGGGAGCCATCTTCGAACTCACCGGCCTTCATGCGTTCAAACAGGTCAAGGTTTTCCTCGACCGGGCGGTTCCGATACGGACTCTCTTTTCCGGGCTCGGTGAGCGTTCCCCGATATGCCCGAATCTGATCAGGCTTCAGATCGTCCACGTAAGCCTTACCGTCTTTGATGAGCTGAAGGGCCCATTCGTACATCTGATCGAAATAATCAGAGCCGTAGTATTCGTGCTCACCCCAGTTGAAACCGAGCCAGCGAACATCCTCCTTGATGGCATCGATGTATTCCTGTTCCTCCTTGGTGGGATTGGTGTCGTCGAACCGCAAGTGGCATACACCGCCGAACTCAGCGGCAAGTCCGAAATCGATGCAGATCGCCTTGGCGTGACCGATGTGCGGATATCCGTTCGGTTCAGGCGGAAAGCGGGTCACAACGCGACCTCCCCACTTGTTCGTCCTCAGATCCTCCTTCATAATCTCCCGTATGAAATTCGGAGCAAGTGCGACCTTGGCTTCGGTGTTTTTATCCTTCATTTCAGTTTCAACCTCATGTCTTCGTAATCTTAAGTTGCTCTCTTGGAACGATCTCTACCTGTCCTGGTGACTCTCCAGCCACTCTACGGCTCTTTTCATCCTGCGCAAGACGTTCTCTTTGCCCAAAGCCTCGAGAAGTTCGAATAAACCCGGGCCGTAACTGACGCCGGTGACTGCGAGCCGTGTCGGGTGAATGAGCTTGCCCACGCCGATCTCCAAGGTTTCGGCTTGGGCGCGATACACCTCCTCCAGCACCTGGTGATCAAAAGAGTCAGACTGTTGGAGGATTTCACACAGCGATTTGAGTGTAACTGCGGCGTTGCCTTTAAAATGTTTCTTGATCGCTTTCTCCTCGTAGGACTCAGGATCGCGAAAAAAGTACGTCGCACTTTCCGCCAGTTCGTTGACGGTTCTCGACCTGTCCTTGAGGAGGCTCACTACTGTTCGAAGATATGGATCGTCCGTTGTCGTTTCCCGTGCAACGATGCCCTGATCCACCCACATCCGGACCACATCCCGAAGGATCGAATCGACACTGGTCTCCCGCATGTACATACCATTCATCCACTCCAGCTTCTTCTCGTCAAAGACGGCCGCCTTCGGCGTCACCCGATCCAGGGAAAATATTTCTGTTATCTCCTCCCGGGACATTTTTTCCCGATCGTCCCCCGGAGACCACCCCAGAAGAGCCAAGAAATTGAACAGCGCTTGAGGCAGATAGCCGGCTTTCTTATAGTCCATAACCGACGCAGCGCCCTTTCTTTTGGACAACTTTCCTCCGTCAGGTGACAGGATGACGGGCATGTGGGCGAAGGTCGGCGGCTCCCAACCGAAGGCCTCATAGATGAGGACATGTTTGGGTGTTGAGGATATCCATTCGTCACCGCGCAGAATGTGCGATATACGCATCATATGATCGTCCACGACGTTCGCCAGATGATATGTGGGAAAACCGTCCGATTTCAGGAGAACGAGATCATCAAGACTATCCGTTTCGTATGCTATCTCACCTCTGATGAGATCGTGAAAATCGACGGTCCGATTAAAGGGAATCTTCAGCCTGATGACGTGTGGTTTTTTCACCGCAAGAAGAGACTGCCCTACCTCCGTCGAGAGATTGCGGCAATGTCGGTCGTAGCCTGAAACATTCGGAAGCTTCGCTTTCTCCTGCTCCTCCCGCAGTTTTTGAAGACGGTCCGGTGTGCAGAAACATCGATAGGCGTGTCCTGTTTCAATGAGCTGCTCGGCATGACTTTTATACGTCTCTGTCCGCTCCGACTGGAAATAGGGCCCGTAATCACCGCCGACTTCCGGTCCTTCGTCCCAGTCAAGGCCCAACCATCGCAGGCTCTCAAGAATCTCCTGAACGGCACCCTCTTGGTACCGGCTTCGATCCGTATCCTCGATACGAAGAATGAACCGACCATCCTTCGATTTGGCGAAGAGCCAGTTGAAAAGGGCCGTCCGGGCGCCCCCAACGTGGAGATAGCCTGTTGGGCTGGGTGCAAGACGAACTCTCACTTCAGATCCCATTTGAAGATTCCTGACTAAAGAGAAGAAGATTGGGAAGGCGGCGAGGGAAGCGGAGGTCGTTCTCTCTCTCTTTGATCCGCTATGAGACCTGTTTCATCAGGCTCTAATGTTATCCGGATGCCACCCATGAGCCTCGCAAAAAAATTATAGAGCCACGTCAAGATGGCTGCCATGATGGAGCCCACGACAGCATAAGTGAATGAGAGCACAAAGGCCATGAAGAATCCGAAGGTGCCGGAAAAGAGTCCGGAGATTTCCTCAAGCTCCCCTCCACCGATCATCCCCAGGATGCTGCCGATTATGACCAGAAAAATCGCATAGAGAAGGCCGAAGAAGAAGCCTGTGATACCGCACATCAGAAATGCGATCTTCACCACAGACCAGACATCGCACCGCTTCCATTCGTACGTCATAATTCTCCTCGAAAGAAAAGTACCTGTGAATGAAAAGTCGTATTCTCGCAGACTGACATGTGAATTTTTCAAAAGCTCATATGTCTTAACAAATACATATCCGAAACGTCCCTTAACTTCGAGTTAACTGTAATATGCCACATTTGGAAATCTTTGTCAAGAAAGAATTTTCGAGTGAAAATTTTTTATAGTCAGGGAGATCGATAGGCCAACAGGGAGAAGCCAAGACAACTCCAGGGGAAACCACGAGAGGGGGAGAGGAATCACCCGACATTTTAAAAAAGTTGATTTTCGGCAATAGAAGTATTATTTTACCCATCCTTTTTAAAAGGCAACTACAATTTCAGTTATGTATTTACAAAGAGGGTGAAAAATGTTTACCAAGGCAAAAGAAGCTCTGGAGTATATTCGACGCGAAAAGGTATGTGCAGTTGACATGAAGTTCACCGATCTCTTTGGAGCGTGGCACCATCTGACTGTTCCCAAGGGTTCGGTCGATGACGCATTGTTTGAAGCCGGGATCGGTTTTGACGGGTCGAGCATACCGGGATTTTCCAAACTGGAATCGGGTGACTTGGTTCTTTTGCCGGATCCAGCGACCGCTTTTATCGATCCCTTCTGGGAGAACAAGACCCTGAGCTTTATCTGTGACATCGGGGAAGCCGATTCAAAGGAGCGCTATCATCGGGATCCACGGTCTGTTGCACAGCGGGCTGAGGAATATCTCGTCAAAACGGGCATCGCGACACAAAGTCTGTGGAGCCCGGAGTTCGAATATTACATCTTTGACAACGTCCGGCACGTGAATGACACGAATCGGGCCTTCTACGAGATCGATTCAGAAGAGGCTTCGTGGAACGCTCCCATCAGGGAGCGGCCCAACCTGGGTCATCATATTCCTCCCAGTGGAGGTTACCACGTTATTCCTCCCATGGACACGCTCTACAACCTTCGAGCGGAGACCGTCCGCCTTATCGAAGAGGTGCATATTCCTGTGCGGTATCACCATCATGAGGTGGGTGGTCCGGGCCAATCTGAAATCGAAATCGGACGCGGCCCCTTGACCAAGACCGCTGATTGGTCGATGATCATAAAATATTTCATAAAGATGACGGCCAAGAAATTTCATAAGACGGCCACATTTATGCCGAAACCCCTCTTTGGCGAATCCGGCAGCGGGCTCCATTTTCATCAACAACTGTTCAAGAATGAGGTCCCGATCTTTCACGACGAAGCTGGGTATGCCGGATTGAGCCGGACTGCGTTATCATACATCGCTGGAGTCCTCACCCATGGCTCGGCGCTGTTGGCGTTTACAAATCCGAGCACGAACTCTTACAAGCGTCTTGTACCCGGCTTCGAAGCCCCGGTGAACCTCTTCTTCTCTCTGGCCAATCGAAGCGCCTCAGTCCGTATCCCGAAATATGCCATTGATCCGATGGAGAAGACCGTCGAGTTTCGCCCCCCGGATGCAACCTGCAATCCATACCTGGCTATGTCGGCAATTCTTCTGGCAGGGATCGAGGGCATCCTTAAAAACCTCGATCCTACAGCCGAAGGGTTCGGTCCCATCGACGAAAACGTGTTCGAATGGACGGAGGATGAGAGGAGGACGAAGATCAAACCGCTTTCGACGTCTCTCAAAGGCGCCCTCGACCATCTGAAGGAGGATCACCGCTTTCTCCTCGAGGGTAAAGTCTTCTCTGCGGATCTTATAGAAACCTGGAATAAATACAAGTTCGAAAAGGAGTACCAGGAGGTGCGGAGCAGACCCCATCCCTATGAGATCGCGCTTTACTATAATGTGTGAGATAGCTTGATAAGGCATGAGAGGTTCTTTCTAGCCTACTTTATTCAAAAGCTGTCATTCCGGCCCCCGTAATAGAATACGGGGTAAACTCCGTGCCGGAATCTCCTCGGTTGAATCAACATCCTCTCTGCTAAGGAGATTCCGGTATAAAACCGGAATGACATGCAGGGTTTCTGTGAAAGCATAAACCAGGGAGTTTAAAACCAGTAACTTTTTTAAGTCTAATAAAATAAATATGTTAATTTAGTTTTGAACGATTTAATAAATAATCCAGGCTAAATGTTCTATTGTAATTTACTCGATGAGCATTTCGCATGAGTGGGGCTCTTTAACAAGGAGGTAATCAGTAATGAGAATATTCTTGAGTACTATTTTAGTAACCGTTTTTTCTTTTGGAATAAGCCTGGCCGACATCGATTTCGACCGGTTTTTCCTGGAGAAGACGATGCGGGTGGATTACTTCCACACGGGGATTCAGGGCAAGGAGGTCATCAGTTTGGATCAGGTTCGGGAGGAGCCCATCTGGGCCGGCAGCCGGGTGAATCTCATCGATACCCTCAATTTGGGGAAATACTTCTTCAAGGTTTTCGACGCCAAAACAAATCAGATGATTTACTCCAGAGGTTTCTCCTCCATCTACGGCGAATGGGAGACCACGGATGAAGCGGCCAAAGGCATCTGGCGCACGTTCAGCGAGTCGGTACGGTTTCCGTATCCTAAAGGAACTGTGCAGTTGGCCATTGCCGTTCGGGACGAGGGCGGCTATTATAAAAACATCTTTTCGACAGTGATCGACCCCAATTCGCATTACGTCAATCGGGAGCCTCCGACGTCCGACATGAGCGTCATCAGTGTCCAGAAGATGGGTGAGCCGGCGAAGAAGGTCGATCTCCTCATCCTGGGGGACGGCTATACCCGGGACGAGATGGGTCAGTTTCGCAAAGATGTGGAGCGTTTCACCAAGGCTCTCTTCGATACGTCGCCTTTCAAGGAGAGGAAGAAGGACTTTAATGTGTGGGCTATTGAGGTGGCTTCCCAGGATTCGGGACCGGATCAACCGCATCTGGGTATTTTTCGGAACACCGCTCTGGGTTGCTCCTACAATACCTTCGATTCCCCGCGGTATATGCTCACCTACGAGAACAAGGCTTTTCGGGAGATCGCCGCCAATGCCCCCTACGATCAGCTGTTTTTCATTGTGAACAGCAATCAGTATGGTGGGGGCGGTATTTTCAACCTCTATTCGACGACCTTCACCCGGGCCGAAAAGGAGGTCCAGAGCTGGTGGCCGGATTACGTCTTTGTCCACGAGTTCGGCCACTCCTTCGGTGGTCTGGGAGACGAGTACTACTCGTCTTCCGTGGCGTATACGGACTTCTATTCCTCCAAGGTGGAACCCTGGGAGTCGAACGTCACCGCCCTGCATGACCCTGACAACGTGAAATGGAAAGATCTCATCGAAGAGGGGACACCCCTTCCGACGCCCTGGGACAAGGCGGAATACGATGAGCTGGACGCAGAGCGACGGGCCTTAGAAACGGACGACCCGGACTATGGACGAAAACTGACGGAGATCACCGTTAGGAGGGAAGAGCTCTTTCAGAAGCAGAAGTACTTCGGGAAAGTGGGGGCCTTCGAAGGATCCGGGTATGTCTCCGAGGGTATGTACCGCCCCAGTCTCGACTGCCGCATGTTCACCAAGAGCCTCGCCGAGTTCTGCCCGGTCTGCCGCCAGGCCATTGAGAGAATGATCGACTTTTATACGGAATAGGAGTGCTTGAGGAGCGAAAATTCTTCACCCGAGGGGAAGGAGTTCCACGCGATAGTGTTCTCATTCTATGAATGCTTTGTCCCCTTTCGAGCAGCTCCTTATCACAAAAAATGAATGTCCCTCAGGGAGTTACCGTGAGGATGATGGTGGCCATGCAGATCAGATCGAGAACATCGAGGGTCCCGTCATTGTTACAGTCTGCCGCCTGATACTGCTCCTCTGACAGCTCCGTTTTTCCCAATATGGCGTTCACCACAATGGCCAGATCCTGAACGTCCACAACGCCCTCGCCGGTCATGTCCCCGGGTATATGGGCCATTTTCAATATCCAACCGTCCACATCGAGAAGGGCGACAATGGGCTTGGAGCTCAAGATGAGCTCAAAGGTCTGTGTCTGCAAGCTGTCGAAAATGACGAATGTCTCCTCCCCAAACTGGGTTATGAAGGTGACGTCGACAGGCATGGTGAAGGGGGCCGTGTTGGTCTGGACCTGTTCGATGGTCAGATCCACGCTATAGCCTCCACTTTGCTCGACCATCGTCCAGGAGTAATCATATTCAGGATAGAACTCGCCGTAGATCCATTCCTGAAAGAACCAGCCCAATTCCATCCCGGAGACCGCTTCGCACAGGGACTGAAAGTCCTCCGTGACTGCCGTTCCGTGTTGGTACTGGCTGTCATAGTAAGCCCGGAGGATATCGAAAAAGACGGGATCCCCCACCACATGCCGCAGCATATGTAGCACCCACGAACCTTTGTTGTAACTGAGGCCGCCGTCGAAAATGCGCCAGATATTGGTGAGATCCGGGACGTAGATCGTTCCCTCGCCAAAGTATCTGTTCCTGTTCATATCTTCGAAATAGGCCTCTTTCCCGTGAACCTGTTCCCAGTATAAAGCCTCTGAATATGTGGCAAATCCCTCGTTGAGCCAAATATGGTGGAAGTCCCGGCAGGTGATCATGTCGCCCCACCACTGGTGGGCCAGCTCGTGGGCGATGAGGGCCTCACTCCATCCCCCAAGGCTTGTGCAGGTCTGATGCTCCATCCCTCCTCCAAAAATAAACTCCGCCTGGCCGTACTTTTCGTCAAGAAAAGGGTACGGGCCGAAGAGGTCGGAGAAAATTGCCAGCATGTCTTTGGTCTTGGCGTAGGTTGACCGGAGGTTTTCCAGGTGATCGGGGAACACGTAGAACTGGATCTCCATGGAATCCGTCGGGGAGTATTTGTAATAATCGGAGTAAGTTGCATATTCATAGATTGCGACCGAGACGAGGTATGTGGTGATGGGGTAGCTTTCATGCCACCAGTACGTTTCGGTGTCTCCGTTGTCAGTAACTTCCCGGAGGACCCCGTTGGAGGCGACAATCATCCCTTCGGGAACAGTCACCCTGATGTCGACGGAATCGGCTTTATCAGAGGGTTGATCCTTACACGGCCACCAGTTGCGGGCCCCAAAGGGCTCGCTCAAACTCCAGATCATGGGCCTGCCGGCATGAAGGTCGAAGCCGAAGGAACCCAGACCGCTTGTGGCCGGATTGCCTTCGTAATCGATGACTATGCCGACAGATTCACCGGTCGCATAGGATCTCTCGAGATCGATATCGAGGAGATCGTGCTGATGCGTGAAGGAAGTCGGTGTTCCGGAAAGGGTGATTTGAGACACCGTCATGTTGTTCAGAAGATCCACCTCAATGTGATCGATGGGATCGCCCACCACCTCAGCCCTCATCTGGACCGTTCCCGCCAATCGGCGGAGATCGGGATCGACGCTCAGGTCGATGTTGTAATACCGAACATCGTACTGTTCCTGGTTGACCGTCTGCATGGAGATTGCCGCCTGTCGCTTCATGTACCGAAACATCTCGGCCTTGCGCTCGTGGATGGTGTCCAGAACATCGGGGGTCAAAACCGGCCACTGGGCCGATGCACTGCTCATCGATACAAGAGAGAACAGCATGACACATACTATTTTCTTCATACTATTTTCCTTTTTCGTTTTGCGTCTTTCATTTTTTACTGTATAGCCCTAAAGTCGTGTTCTCTCCTGTCCGAACTGACAGTGTTTGAAAACCGGGCAGGCGTCGCACCGTGGGTTGCCCGGATGGCAAATCTGGCGCCCGAGGGCGAGCATATTCATGTGAAGGGAATAGACTTTCCCCCGGGGGATTTGGTCTCTCATCATGTAGAACGTTTTATCGGCCGTGGCCTTGGCCGGGACCAGTCCCAATCTCCCGCAAATCCGGTGAACGTGGGTGTCCACGGGAAAGACATCCTGGCCGCAGGCGAACATGAGGACGACGGCCAGGGTTTTCACGCCGATCCCTTTCAAATGGCCGTAAGTTGCCAGGGCCTGATCGAAATCCATGGAGCAGATTGGATCAAGAGCGAGGCGACCGTATTCCTTTTTCAGCCAGGCGAGGATGGCCTTGATACGGGCGCTCTTCTGGTTGGCCAGGCCGCCGACCTTGATGGCTTCGGCGATCTCTTCTGTTTTCGCCCTGAGCACCTTCTCCCAGGTGGGGTACCTTTCCCTGAGGCTTTCGTAGGCCCGGTCGCGGTTGTGGTCGTTCGTGTTCTGGGAGAGGATGGTCTTGATGAGGCTGTCCAGGGGGTCCCTCGGTCCTTGCCATGCTGGTTTTCCGAACCGGCCCTCCAGAGCCCTTGAAATATGACCTGTTTTTCCTTTACGAACCAATGATATTTCCTGAGAGAGTTGCAGTGCCGTATTTCATGAGGTTCTCAATATATACAAACTCGGTGCTTTCGTAAAGATTTCTTTGGAGATTTCCCAAAAGGAGTGAAAGGGTGTGCCCGTTCGCTCCGAACCTGCCCATTTCAGTAACGGAAATGTCCGTGCTCCGTGAGGCTCGGTGTGCAACAATTCACCCTTGCAGAGAGCGTTCTCGGGGAAAAATTGCTTTTTCCCCCTAACGAAAAATGAGGCTGCTGAGGGATTCGTCTCAGCGATCCAATGTGCAAGATCAAGAGATAGTTAACGTCTTCTTCCAGCCTTTGGTGTGGCTCGAGGGGAACTGTAGGCGCGACTTCCCCGGGGAGCTGAGGGTGAACTTCTGAAAGAGCTCCTGGAAGGACTGCTTCTTATAGAGGGTCGACTGTACGTTGCCCTGGAGCGGTTAAGTTTTCGACCGGGTGCCATGCTTCTGTCCGCCCTCCGGAAGGTCTTCTGTTGCGGTTTGATTGCGCGATACCGGTCGGTTTTGTCATCCTTTCTTTTCGCCCTGTACTCCTTGACCGGATACGTATCGCGGCGGGAGTTCTGTTTGGACCGATACTGTCTGTCGTAATATCTGACCCCCTGATCCCTGGGGAGACCCCGTCTGCGATCGTATTTCCTGTAAGGTTTTCCCCATTGATCATAATCGTTATACCCACAGCGATCGCGGTAGCGATACCTCCAGTCGTAGCAGTAATGATCGATGTACCATCCCAAACCGCAATCGTACCAGGGACGCCACCCCCAGTGGACGTCGATCCAGATGCCGCTCCACCAGGCCGGGTAGTGCCACCAGACCGGAGCGTGGAGCCATGGTCGACCCACCTCGTGAAAGATGATGTATTGTTCTACGACTCTCCCGTCTTCGTAGATCTCCTCATCACCCTCAAATTGCTCAGGCTCGTCATCCGCGTCCGTGACTACCTCATACTGGGTACTTCCTTTTGTGTAAATTGCTTCCGTTAAATTCAGGATTTCACTCTCACCGTCATAATTGCCCCGGACTGTCACACTTTGAAGGTCCCTTCCCTCCTTCTTGAAATCCTCGTTCTTCTCAATGATGGCCTGGATGTCCTCGTGGGCCGCTCTGAGATCGGCGATGTTTGCCCCGTCCTCGTAACAGAGAAGTTTGTTCTCGTCCCGGCCAATCAGGAGGTTCCATACACCATACCCGTCATCCTCCTTAAAGGTACTGACGAGAGGAACTCCCTCTACCTCGACCCATTGCGAATCGTATTGGTCGATGTCGGCCAGGGCGATTTGCACCTGGGCCTCCGGGTTTGCCGGTAGTATAGAGAAGCAGGATAGGGCTGCGAGCACCGCAATCAGCTCGATTCTTTGCGTTCTTTTCATAAGGCTCACCTCCGAAAAAATGAAGAATGATACTTTTGCACGAACAAAATAGGGAATTATTCCCCGATGTCAACCCCTTTGTGCAATATTTCCGAAAGGGGGTGCTCACGGCCGAAACGAGACATCATTTTCACTCCGGCGTACCGCGATCGTTTAAATAATGTGAAGGCTTTTTGGAATGTCGAGGGCAACGGTTCATCGCTCCAGGTACAATTTTTCAGTGGGCTGTGAAAAAGTCCTTGACAGTAATACAATAATGCGATATAATAGGGCTGTTGAAAACCCGGTCTGTGCGACATAGTCTTCACAAGGAGGTAGACGATGAAGAGGCTGAGAATGTTCCGTAAGTTCTTGATTGTTTTGTCTTCTATCTTTATTGCTTCAATCGCGTTCTGCCCGGTTTCCGGGGGGACGGCCGTATCGATGGAGATCTCCGGCAATCCCTCGATGTCGTCCCCCGATGGCGAGCCGTTTTTTGAGGGTGGGACCTACATGGGGACGGTTCCATCGCCCGATGAGTTCCTCGGTTTTCCACTCGGATCAAAACCTGTGGATCACGAGGAGACACTCTCGTACCTGAACCACCTCGCCGAATTGAGCCCCCGCGTTCAATTTCAACAATACGGAGAATCCCACGAGGGACGAGAGCTGTTTTACGGTGTTATCAGCTCCGAATCGAACATATCTCAAATTGACAAGATAAAAGCATCCGTAGGCCGACTGGCAGACCCCCGAAAGCTGTCCGGCGAGAAAGAAGCCGGGTCATTGATAGAAAACACACCTGCCATCTGCTGGTTGGGCTACAGTATTCACGGCGACGAGCTCTCCAGCACCGATTGTGCCCTTCAGGTTGCATACCAATTGGCGGCTGGTACCGATACCCTCACCGACAAGCTCCTCCGCGATCTCATCGTCATCATAGACCCTCTCCGAAACCCCGACGGCCGCGATCGTTTTGTAGCGCAGTTGCAACAATTGAGCGGTACAGTTCCCAATCCGGATCACCAGAGTTTACAGCACCGTGGCTTCTGGCCGTGGGGTCGCGGAAACCACTATCTCTTCGACCTCAATCGCGACTGCTTTGCTTTGGTTCATCCTGAGTCGCGCGCACGAGTCCGAGCCATTCTCGAGTGGCACCCACAGCTTCAGGTCGATTCTCACGAGATGGGGCCGCTCGACACCTATCTCTTCTCACCGCCCCGAGAGCCCTTCAACCCGAATATCACTGAAAGACAGAAGAAGTGGTGGGGCATTTTCGCCCGCGACCAGGCCCGGGCTTTTAACACATACGGCTGGAGTTACTACACACGCGAGTGGTCCGAGGAATGGTATCCCGGTTACGCCAATAGCTGGGCCCTCTATACAGGAGCGATCGGTATCCTCTACGAGCAGGCCGGCGTGGACGGTTCGCTCGTGAAACAGAGGGACGGATCGATCCTCACCTATCGCGAATCCGTTCATCACCACTTCGTGAGCAGCATGGCAAATCTCACGACCGCAGCAAATAACCGCAAAGAATTATTGAGTGACTTTTACGAGGAAAAACTTCGCTCCACACACACACTTCCGCCCAATACCCCAGGAGCTTTTCTCTTCGTGCCGGGCAATAATCCGGAGAGGACTGCAGATTTTGTCGATCGACTTCTCTTGCAGGACATAGAGGTCTATGCAGCGACCGAGGATTTCAAGGTGAAGAAATGTCGCAATTATTGGGGCCAATCATTTCCGGAGAAGAGATTTCCTGAGGGCACGTTCATCATCCACCTCAACCAGCCCATGCGACCCCTGATCATGGCCATCCTCGAATTCGATCCAAGGATGACCAAGTCTTTTCTCATCAAGGAGAGACGGCGGCTTGAGAAGAAGGGGAAAACCTCCGTTTACGATGCAACGGCCTGGTCTTTCCCCATCGCTTACGACATCGAGGCCTATTCTACTGAGAACCGGGTAAAAGTGAATGCGGAGCCCGTCATTCGGCCTGAACGATCCCGGGGTGGAATCACACAGAAAGATCCTCAGTACGGCTGGCTGATAGACTCAGAGAGGGACGGCTGTGTCAAGGCGCTCATTCGATTGTTCCAGGAGGGCTGCACAGTTCGGGCGGCTGTGGAGCCTCTCAAGAGCAGTGGAATCCCCTTTGCGACGGGAAGTCTTCTTCTGCGAAGACGCGAGAACTCCGATCTCACATCTGAGACTCTCGATCGAATAGCCTCGGAGACAGGTGCTGCAGTGCATGGAGTGAATACTGCTCTGAGCGATGAAGGTCCGGATCTGGGAGGTGGTAGGTTTCGGCTTTTGGAACAACCCCGCATAGGCGTATTCGCTGGATCGCATCTGAGTACAACAAGTTACGGGGCACTGTGGCATCTTCTCGATGGAGAATACGGTTTCCGATTCTCGTCCCTGGATATTGGATCCCTCAACCGGATGAATTTGGATACCTATAACGTCCTCGTTCTCCCTCATGCATGGGGAGATATTGACGCGTTTCAGGAGGTTATGTCCGATCGTGGATTGAGCAAGCTGAAATCATGGATTGAAGCAGGGGGGACACTCATAACCATTGGGTCGGCATCAGCATTCGCCGCCGACACTTCTGTCGGACTGAGCAAGGTCCGACTGCGACGCCAAATTCTCAATAGAATCGATGACTTTACAGAGGCCGTAGCCCGTGAACGTGAGGCGGAACGAGCGGTGGTTGACAGCATCGCCTTATGGGAGGGAAAAGAGGAGAAAGAAGAATCTCAAGCCGAGGAGAAGAAATCGAAGAAGAGCGTAAAAAGTGGTGAGGAGGATGAGTACCAGCGCCGTTTCATGCCCAGAGGATGTATTCTGCGTGCTGACCTTGATGCGGAGCACTGGTTGACCGCTGGAATGAAGGCCAAAGTTCCCGTCTTCCTCTATACCACTTACGCACTCATGTCGAAAGGACCTGTCGAGACGGCCGCCCGGCTCGCACAACCGGACAGTCTCCGCGTCAGCGGACTGCTCTGGCCCGAAGCGAGAGACAGATGGGCGTCAACGGCTTATCTTACGAGAGAGAAACTCGGCAAGGGGCAAATCATCCTCTTTGCTGGCTTTCCCGCCTTTCGTGGCTACTTTCGGGGCTCCATGAGGCTGTTGATGAACGCTCTTCTTCTCGGCCCCGGTTTCGGCACCTCCCGGCCCATGCCGTGGTGAGCGAGATGTCTTGCCGCAGGTTTTTTTCTTTTCTTGCTCGGTGCGGCAAAGCCGCAACCTGTGGTCTCTCATGGTGCGTTTTGATGGCTGGAGTCGTGTGCGGGGTCATGACAAAATACTCCACGTCCCCTGCCCAATAAAAGATTTGAGTGGCTGTACCTTTCGTACGAGAAGGGTTTTGGTTGTTTTCGAGTCATTCCTCAATTATATTGACCGCTCACTTTCTTTTGCCGTTTCAAGTAAGATTGTCCGCAAACATAATAGGAGGTAGAAGCTATGGCTCTCGAAAATTATGAACATACTGTTCTGGATCGTTTTCTCAAGTACGTCGGGTACGATACCCAGTCCGCCGAAGATGCCGAGACGTTTCCCAGCACTGAGGAGCAGAAGGTTTTGGCCCAGGTCTTGGTCGAGGATTTGAAGGCGATCGGGCTGAGCGATGCGAACATGGATGCCCATGGTTACGTCACCGCCACCCTCGAGGCCAATACGGAAAAGAGGATCCCTACTCTCGGTCTCATAGCCCATTTGGATACGTCTCCCGACGTTTCCGGAAAAGATGTCAAACCTCACATTCACAAAAATTACCAGGGCGGGGATATCGTTCTGACGGGCGACAGGAGTCAAGTGATTCAGGAGTCCGAGAATCCCAATTTGAAGGAGCAGATCGGCAACGATGTTATTACATCGGACGGAACGACTCTCCTCGGAGCGGACAACAAGGCCGGAATCGCGGAGATTTTCGACGCGCTCCAGTATATTGTTCGGCATCCTGAGATTGAACACGGCCCGATCCGTGTGGCGGTCACCCCCGATGAGGAGGTCGGCAATGGTACGAAATACTTTGACGTCAAGGCCTTTGCCGCTGACTACGCCTATACCGTTGACGGTGAGACAGCCGGGGAGATTGAGAACGAAACCTTCTGCGCCGACTCCGTCACGGTCAAGATCCACGGCCACAACGTCCACCCCGGTTACGCCAAGGACAAGCTTGTCAATTCAATAAAGATCGGTTCGGAGTTCATTGATCAGTTACCCAAGAAGGGGCTCTCGCCCGAGACGACCGAAAAGCGGGAGGGCTATGTTCATCCGCATCATATCAGCGGCGGCATCGAGACGACGACGATTAAATTCCTCATTCGAGATTTCGAGGAGGATGGGCTGAAAGAGAAGGAGACGATGTTGCAGAAGCTCGCTGAGCGTGTCGTCAAGAGGTATCCCAAGGCGAAGCTCGAGTTTGAGGTCGAAGAATCATACCGAAACATGAGGTTCAAACTGGACGAGGATCCGAAGGTCGTGGAGAATGCCATGGAGGCGGTGCGGCGGGCGGGGGTGGAGCCCAAGTTGAACCTTATCCGGGGGGGCACGGATGGTGCTCGCCTGTGTTACGAGGGATTGCTCACCCCGAACATCTTCACCGGCGGTCACAATTTCCACTCGAAGCTGGAATGGATTTCTCTTCAAGATATGCAGAGGGCTGTGGAGGTGATTGTTCATCTGGTTCAGATATGGGCCGAGCAGGCTGAGGAACGCCGTTAGCAGATCGGGAAAACAAATAATACCTTCAGATGATGAGGGTTACGGGATCGTTATCGTCTAGCGGAAGTGTATTTTGTGTCATGTTGGATTTTACTGTATTCGCAGGGACGGGTTTGTAGCTCCTTTACCGCTCTGTGGCCACATGGCCGAAACGACGAAAAAGTTCAATTTTTTATTGACAATTGGACCCGAAGGGCTTATATTCGCAAAACTGTCAACCTTTCGCTGAGGGATAGAAAGATTATTTCTTATGCGAAGAGTTTCTATTCTATTTATTATTATACTCCTTTTGGGCGGATGTTCGTCCACCCGTCGATTTATTATTCCCTATTCCGAGCCGGCTGGTCCTCCTGTCATCAGCGGGTCAAGTGAAGCTGTCGCCGTTGATTCTCAAGATGTTCTCCCGAATGATCTTATCCAATTCCAGGCCGATCTCGACCAGGCCGAATTGATCTTGCAGTCGAGCCTCGAGGCCAGGCAGTCGGGGCTTTACGAGGAAGCCCAGAAATATCTGGATGAGGTTGCCAACCTCCTCGCTCTCAAAGATATAGAGGAGATACCCGACAGTCTGTTGGCCGTGCGATACGACAGAATCCTCGAATCATTGTCCAGGGAATATTACGTTGTTCTTGCCGAGGTCTCCGAGATCTCCGTGGCGAGCCCTGCCTGGGCCATCCTCAACCGAATAGACGAATTTGCAGAGGAGGGCGACGTCCCGGCCTGTGGTCAGTGGGTCTCCACTTTTTCCGAACTGTCCGGCCAGTTCGACATGGAGATCGTGGTCAATGAGCGGGTGGAGAAGAGTCTCTGCTTCTTCCTCAGCCAAGGTCGCGGCGCCTTCCAGCGCTGGTTGGAGCGCTCCGGGCAGTATCTCGAAATGCTCCGAGCTGTGCTCAGAGATGAGGGGCTTCCCACCGACCTGGTCTATTTATCGATGATCGAAAGCGGGTTCAATCCCAGAGCATATTCGTACGCCCATGCCGTGGGTTTGTGGCAATTCATCAGGGGAACCGCCCGGTTGTACGGCTTGAAGGTCGACTGGTGGGTTGATGAGCGTCGTGATCCGGTGAAATCGACCCGGGCCGCGGCGAAGTATCTGAAGGACCTCCACAGGGATCTGGGAGACTGGAAACTGGCCATTGCCGCTTACAACTGCGGGAAGGGTCGTGTCGATCGGGCCATTCGACAAGCAGGCACGAATGATTTCTGGGCGCTTGACCTCCCCAGGCAGACGGAGAACCACGTTCCAATCTTTATGGCCGCGGCTATTATTGCCAAGAATCCCGGGGCTTTTGGATTCGAGACGATCGCGTATGAGGAATCCTATACCTACGATGAGGTTGTTCTCGATCATTGCCTCGACCTCAAGGTCGCTGCCACATGCGCCGCCACGACGCAATCCGAGCTGAAAGACCTCAATCCGGAGTTGAGGCGATGGTGTACTCCTGTCCATAAGGGTGGATATCGGCTGAAGATTCCGCAAGGGACTAAGACACAATTCGAGCAGGCCTACGCCAAAATCCCTGACAGCAAGAAGGTGTCCTGGCACAGGCATAAAATTCGAAGAGGGGAGACGCTCTCTCAAATTGCACAACACTACGGCATCTCCCAGAGAGCTATCATGGATGCCAACACGATCAGCAACCGCCATCGTATCCACGCCGGCAAATACCTCCTCATTCCTACGCCCTATGGATCTTCGCCGGTGGCCGCGAAGAGCTCGACACCTGCGAAATCATCGACAATACCGAGACCCACCGCCGCTGCCCCTAAAGATGGTGCTGTCCATGTCGTCAGAAGGGGCGATACGTTGTGGGAGATCGCTTCCACGTACGACACATCGATATCAAAAATTAGAAAATGGAATGGATTGAAGAGCAACACCATTCGGCCTGGGGACCGGCTCGTCGTGGCCCCCAAAAAGGAGGAACCCCTTCTGGCCAAAGTCCTCCTCCCCACTCCCGCTGAAGCGGATGAAGCTTCAGGGGAGAAAATCATGTACACGGTCAAAAGAAACGATACGTTGTGGAAGGTCTCGACCAAATATGGCGCTACGATTGATCAACTCCGGACATGGAACAGTCTTGATGGGAGCAGTATCATTCATCCTGGCGACCGGCTCGTGGTCGGCTTCCGCTCCAGCGAGGGGTCGGAGGAAACGAACCGGGAGATCGTCTATACGGTCAGGAGAGGTGACACCCTGTGGGAAATAGCGAAGGCCCACAAGGTAACGGTCAGCGAGATACGCCGCTGGAATAATTTGCACCGCAATTCAAAGATCTACCCCGGCGAAAAGTTCAAAATTTATATCCCATCCTGACAACGAACCCGCGAACTCCCCCAATCTACCTCAGATTCACAAGACGCGCAGCACCCAAAGAATTCATTTGTTCTCCGCAAAATTCTCCAAACCTCGAGGAACAGTCAGAAAAGGCTTGACAACCTCTGCGCATAAGGTTATTATTACTTCGTGAAAAAGAGGTAATCATCTGAGGATATCCACTTAATAATGCGTTGTTCTTTGAATCGCCAATAGCCGTGTGCTGCGTTGATTCAACCGTCTGGCTCTAACAGGTTGTTTATGAAGAGCTGAGATATGCGTTCACCACCGTCTAATCCTAATATTTTGTCAGATACTAAGGAAAACGCCCTATTCTTTTCCAGTAGAACAGATACGTGGCCCAGGGGTATTCGTATCTGGGATGGTGTCTGATTCTGTGTTGCCGGGAAAAGGGATCTTCGAACACAGGACCGAGCAAAACGATCGAATAGAACAGGGTACGACTCCGGCTTTTCATCCCAAAGAGAAAGGGGGATAAATCATGTTGGTTTTTATGAGCGATATTCATTTGACTGATGGGACATCGGGCAAGACAATAAAGTCAGGGGCCTTTAAGAAGTTTTCCCTGTTTCTTGAGGATATGATCGGGACAGCGACGGCGAAGGAGCTCGAGATCGTCTTCTTGGGTGATATCTTCGATGTCATAAGGTCCGACTATTGGCTCAACTCGAGCATCCGCCCCTGGTCTGGAATCGATGACAAGGACGGTCAGGGAAAAGGGCTCAAGGACTACGCGGGAGAAATTGTGGGAAGGATCTGTAATAATTCTGAGAACAAGGCATCCGTTGATTACCTTAGGGAACTGCAGGATAAAATGGTGGGAAAGGGGATGCCTCTGAAGATTACGTATGTCGTCGGAAACCATGATTGGCTGATAAACCGATATCCGGAAACAAGGGTCGCCATTGCGAAATTCTTGGGCATGGACGATCCTGATCGATACCAGGAGGCCGCTTTTCCAACGGAGTGGTTCTGGGAAAAGTACAGGGCTTTTGCCCGTCATGGAGACATATACGATCCGTTCAATTTTGATGGGAGGAGAGATGCATCCTCGTTGGGGGATGCAATAGTGATTGACCTGGTCAACAGATTTCCCAAGGCAGTCGAGGATGCGATCGGTTCTGCAGAGGACCCCGATCTTATCAGTCAGCTGAGGGAGATTGACAATGTGAGACCTCTTGTTGATATCCCCTCGTGGATTCAGGGAGCATGCCGAGGGGCTCGATCCGTAGAAATCGTGGAGAAGGTGAAAGAAATCTGGAACGATCTCGTGGATTATTTTCTCAAGATCGAATTTGTGAAGCAGCATGACAGACCCTGGAGGCTTGATGCCGTTGACGCATTACAGTGGGGGCTCCGGATCAGTAAGCACCTTCCCCTCAAAGAGATCGCCAACCTCCCTCTCAGGAAATTTCATAGAAGTCGGACCGACTATACGGAGAGAGCCTACCGTGAAGAGCATGTTCGGAGAAACGAGGCCGAGTTTGTGCTCTACGGTCATACCCATAACTATGAGATCCAACCGCTTGATAATGTCCCGATGGCGGGGGAATCAAAACGGAAAACCTACTTCAACACTGGTACGTGGCGATTGCTCCACGTGAGGACGGCCTATGACACCGAGAGTCAGGAATTCCAGAGTTGGAATGTTATGACGTTTATTACCCTCTACCTGAATGGCGAAAGAGAAAATAGAGAATTTGAGGTATGGCATGGCGCTCTGGGATAGGAGTTGACCGGAGTGTTGTGATCCGAGAAAGGACGGGAACGATGTCGGAAATCACACTTGATGATCTATCACTCGAAAACGTTGAGCTCACGCCGCGTGTTCTCCACCTCAGAAAGACCTATTTCAAGGCCGTGCCGGAGATATGTATTGAGCGGTCCCGTTTGATCACCGCATTCAGTCTGCAGCACGACCTTTTCGACCACGACCGTATCTCCACTCTCGACAAGGCCAGGATGTATCGGTTCGTACTGGAGAATCGCGTCCCGGTTGTCTATCACAGCAAAGGCTACGAAGAGGGGATGAAACCCTTTGAGTTCAGCGATGGTTCTCTCTTTGCCGGCTCTACGACGAGTAAGTTCAAGGGGGTTCCTCTCTATCCTGAGTTTCTCGCCTTGGCTCTGTGGCCGGAACTTTGGACTATTTCGAAGAGAGCGCGAAACCCATACCACATCACAGACTCGGAGGTCAAACATCTCAATTCCAAGATTTTTCCTCATTGGATGGAGAACACCATCCTCGAATATGCCAGACAAAGATCGTACGAGGAGAACTTTGAGAAGTATGGGCTCAGAAAACACGCGCCTGAGTTGAAACTGCTTGAGCGTCTCGTCTTCTTCCTCGCCAGTAAGCCCAATTGCATATCTCACACCATTCCGGACTTCTCAAAAGCGATTGGAATCGGTCTGCGAGGCATCATCGATGAGGCCAAGAGGAAGGAATTGGAAACTTCCGATATCTCCCGGAAAGAGTTTTACAGGGCCGTGTCCGAGGTTCTTGAGGGAATAATCACGTACTCGCGAAACCTCGCAGATGAGGCCCAGAAATTGGCGGAGGACGAGAAAGATCCGGTGCGGAAGGAGGAACTTCATGATATTGCGAGGATCAATCGCCGGGTTCCGGAATCTCCGGCGCAGACCCTGCGTGAAGGACTGACCACCGTCTGGATATGCTGGACCGCGATCCACCTTGAAAACCCGAACGTCGGACTCAGCCTCGGAAGATTGGACCAGGCGCTGTACGATCTCTACCGAAGGGAGAGAGACGGAGGGACGTTGAGCGTGGAGGAGGCGGTCGAGCTTATCAGTTGTCTGTGGCTCAAGATCGGGGACCACGTTCCCAGCATACCGGATGCCGCTGAGCAGCTCTTCGGTGGCACGGGTTCCAACCAGGCCATCACCATGGGTGGGGTTGATGCGGATGGCCATGACGCCGTGAACGATCTGACCTACATCATGCTCAGGGCCACCGAGCTGATGAAACTGCGCGACCCCAACCCCAATGCCAGGTACTACCTTGGCGTAAACTCCAGGGAGTACCTGAGACGACTGTGTGAGATCAATATGAATACAGGGGCCATTCCGGCGATTCACAATGACAGGGCTGTTATCAAGGCGCTGATGGCCAAGGGTGAGACGATCGAACAGGCGCGGGACTACGGCGTCATCGGCTGTGTGGAGCCCGGGAGTAACGGCAGGTTCTACGGTCATACTGCAGCCATCCTGTTGAATTTGACCTCCGCCCTTGAGCTGACACTCTTCAACGGAAGACACCGGCATACGGGTCTGGATGTCCTGATCAGCAAGGAGACCGGAGATCCGTCCGCATTCAACACCTTCGAGGACCTGAAAACAGCATTTGAGGAGCAGATTCGCTGGTTGGTCGAGCGGACCACAGCGCTGAATAACCTCCTGGGAAAGACGCACCAGGACTTTTATCCCACTCCCATTCTGTCCTCCTTCTTTGAGGGTCCTGTGGAGAAAGGGAGAGACCTCATTCGGGGCGGTGCCGTTATCAATTCATCGGGTGTGGCCATAATTGGGCTGGCGGATGTGGCCGATTCCCTGAGCGCCATAGAGAAGGTCGTCTTTGAGGAGAAAACCCATTCCTTCGGAGATGTTCTGATCGCTCTCAAGAAGAACTTCTGGGGATATGAAAGCCTGCGGACACGGCTCATGAATCCGGACAAGACTCCGAAGTACGGGAACGAAGATCCGGAGGCCGATGCCACAGTCTCATGGATCGTGCACTTGTTGGACGCATCATTTGGGGAGAAAGAGAACTATCGGGGCGGCAAATACCGGGTCGGGTACTGGACTATGACCAATCATGCGGGTTTCGGTCGTTTCATGGGAGCCACACCGAACGGGCGTAAGGCCCACGAGAATTTCACCAGCGGCATTACGCCTGTCTCGGCAGTCACACCCTATCTTACCAAGGCCCTCAACTCTGTGGCAAACCAGCCTGCAGAGTGCCTGGCAAACGGCGTGGCTTTGAATATGAAATACACACCTGAACCCGGAGACAGAAAGAAGATGCTCGACAATTTCGTCGCCTCGGTCGAGGGGTACTTCGACGAAATGGACGGGAAACGCGACGGAGGCATGGAGGTCCAATTCATTATCACGGACCACAGGACCCTTGCCGACGCCGTAGCCCATTCTGACAAGTATCCTGAACTCCTGGTTCGGGTCTCCGGATATACCGCATATTTCAAAGACCTGAATCCTCAAATGCAAAAGGAGATCATTGATCGGACAGAATACCTGCTGTCCAGTGGTCGGATGGTCGAGTTTGAGCCGTTTCCACTACCTGCGGAGAGGAGATGAACAATGGCTTCGAGAATGAAACGGATCGCCTTACGGCCTTTGCCCTATCTGTTTACCGACTGGGTGGGGCAGCTCATCGCAAGGCTTTTCTCCAGAAAGCTCATGAGACAGTTTTGTGGGGAGGTGACGGATACGTTTGTCGAACTTCTCCTGAAAGGTATGGATCTGGCCTTCTGTTTATCCAAGGGGTTTCGCAAGAATATCAGGGGCTTCGAGGGACGGTACCTTTTCCAGACGGCGGATGGTCTTATCGTCACATCCGCCACCTTTCGGAAAGGCAACATGAGGGTCCATGAGGCGGCCATCGATGACTGGGATGTCCGGGTCACTTTCAAAGATGCTCCTGCGCTGAACGCGTTCTTGTTCTCCAAGGACCAGGACATCCTCGATTCGGTTCTGGCCGATGACGTTGAGGTCGACGGCAATATGAACTACGTCTATAAGTTTGGCTTTATGGCCAGAGACCTGAGCCGGAGGTTAGGTGTGGGGTAGATCAGGAAGTCGGGTCGAGGTGCCGTAAGATGCTTTCGCAGAATGTCCCGGTCACTTCAGGATCGGTCGACTCACCTTCGTAACCGCGTTCGAAAGTCGGGGAATTATGTCACGTGCACTTCCGTATTGCGTCGCAGGATGTCGAAACATGCAGAGATAAGGAGGGCGTATGAATACACGGCGAGTAGTTATTGATTACGGCCACGGAGGTTCCAAGCCCGGGGCTGTGTACGGCGGGGTCGAGGAGAAGACAGTGAACCTGTTCACCGGGCAGGAGCTTTACCATGAATTGCACAAGCACGATGAAGGACAGGATATTCAGGTGATGCTGACGCGGGACTCCGATTATGACATCCCGATTTCCGTTCGGTGTCAATTGATCAACCAGCATCATGAACGACAGCCGATAGGGCTCGTGATTTCGGTACATTACAATGCCGTGGGCGATCCGTCGGTGTCTGGTTTCGAAGTCTACTATTTGGCGAGCTCTGTGAAGGGGCTCGCCGCCGCCAGGGAGGTTTTACGGGTCGTTCAACAGGCGGGAATTCCTGTGCGCGGACAGGGACTCATCACGACCGCCCAGCTCGGTCGCAGATTGGCCATGATCCACAAAACCAAACCCCCCGCAATCTTGATCGAGGTGGGGTATCTGACGAACGTGCTGGATCGGAATAATGCACAAGATCCAAGTTTCCGGACGAATGTGGCCCGGGCGGTTGCCAAAGGAATACGGGCGTATCTGGAGAAGGAGGGCTAAACATGACAAGTGAGAGGGGAGCTCCTGCAAGTTTTCTGCTGCGGAACAGTAAAGGCTATCCGGATTTTGTGATGACTATGCTGGTGGCGGTGACGTTGGCGCTGTTTGTGGTTATTCTGTGCTGGATGGCACTCAATCTGGTCGGTTTGCACAGCATCTCCGCCACGCCGGCCTCGCAAGCCGGGACCGGGGATATTGAGGGGAGCGTCGTGTCGGCGGGTGGGTCGGTGCAGCTGTTGAACAGCTTCAACGAGAATGCCCGTCTGATTGTGCTCGGTCTCTGTTCATCGGTCTTCAGTCTGGCTGGGGCCTACTATTTGCGCCGGAGGTCTCATGACATACATTACGAATCCTGGCAGAAAACCAAGGTGGAATTAGGACTGCAAGATGCGGGTGCACGTATCCCTTCGGGGTATGTGTCACCGGTGAGGTCCACATTGACGCATGCCAATTACGACGATGAGGAGGAGGATATATGAGCATGTTCTCACTTTTTGATATGTTCCGCACAGGGGCGTGGATTGACTATGCCATCATCATCGTTTTTACATTGATCGCACTCTTTTTGGTCGGGCATTTTATGAGACAAGGACCGAGGAGGTGGCTGGCGTTCGCGGGGATATTGTTGGGCGGTGGACTGGCGCTTTCCTGGACGGCGAGACGTCATCGCTATACGGAGAAGAAGCTGAAGGCGCATAACGAGGCGATCGAGCGGCTGCGGGCCATGGTCGCCAAACGCGATCAAATGATTGAGGAGAACAACGCGACAATCCGGGAGCTGGAGGCGGAGCGGGCCAACCTGCGGCCCGACATCGATGAGGACAAGGCCAAGATTCGGGAGATCGAGGAGAAGATCGACGCCCGCCGGCGGAACCACGAGCGCATGGCTAAGGTGCTGGATATGCAGGAGGAGGATATCGCGGGATATGTGAAACGGATGGAAAGTGAGTCGCCGTTGCTGTCTGTGGGAGAGATTCTGACCAAGCACGGCTTGGCAGGAAAGCGCCCTGAAACGCAGCCGACCGTACCTGATCCGGCCGGTCCGGAGAAAAGGGCGGAGGCGATTGCCGTCGCCGGGTTTGTGATGAAAGGAGACGTCGAATGAAGAGGATCGTGCCGGTGTTCGTCCTGTGCCTGATTCTGTCCCAATCGGTATGGAGTCAGACCGAAAATTGGGAAGCTGCGTATCAGGAGTTGAGCGTCCAGTATGAGGAGGCACTGAGGCGGCTGGCCATGCGGGATACGCTCATCCAGGTGATGCAGGCGGCCTTGGATACAGCCCGGCTCATGAGAGAGAACACCCAGGGACTTCTGACAGATGTGGATTCCCTGAGAGCGCAAAACGAATCGCTGGCGATCAAATATGATCGCATGATCGCCCTTTCCGATTCCATCCAAACCCTGTTGAGAGAGAACGTCTCACTCTCACAACAATCGGTGTCCGAGCTGGATAGCGCTATCGTGGATCTGAACAAAAAGTATAATCGTGCGGTGCGCGAGTGTCTGCGCCCGTGGTACCTCCGCTGGGAATTCTATATGGGTGGGCTCATAGGAGGTCTCATCGGCATGGCCGTAAAATGAGTGCGCCCGGAGTCCTGTTTCGATGTGTGCATAGGTCGAAGCACGATGGGCTATTCATCCCAGGCATGGCCTGGTGCGAGGGAACGGATCGGCCTGCCGGGGAAGCGTGTCTCACAAACAGTGAGATTTTTGACACTTCCAGGCTGCATAAAAAATTTTGGAGCGAGATCTCTTTAAACAATGGAACCCTTGCCCCTCATCGTTGATATCAAAAGGCACAGCCTCGAGGACGGCCCCGGTATCCGGAGCGTCGTCTTTTTCAAGGGATGTCCCCTCCGGTGCGTCTTTTGCCAGAATCCCGAGACGCAGGATCCAAGGATGGAGATCTCCTTTTCTGTCAATGCGTGCATTCGGTGTGAGATGTGTCAGAGGATCTGTCCAGAAGGGGCGATACGCTTCGACCTCCCCGGGCGAATTCAGCGGGACAGGTGTCTTCGCTGTGGTGCGTGTGCCGCCGTCTGTCCCGGCAAGGGATTACGAGTTGTGGGATCGTACTTTCCTGTTGAAACGCTCAGCGAAATTCTTCTGCGAGACCTTCCCTTTTACCGCCATTCAGGGGGTGGTGTGACCCTCGCCGGAGGTGAACCCACCCTCCATCTCGACTATCTCGAACCCCTCTTACAAGCTCTTAAAGCCAGCGAGATTCATGTTGTCCTGGAGACCTCAGGTTATTTCGACTACGGCTCTTTTCGACGGCGGATCCTACCTTATATTGACATTATTTACTACGACATCAAGGTGGCTGATCCGCAGGTCCACCGGAAATATACAGGCAAGACAAACGGAAGGATCCTGGGTAACGTCCGCCGCTTACTCCAAGAGAGAGCGGCTGTGGTTTACCCCAGGATACCCCTTATTCCAAATATTACTGCCACGAGGGAAAATCTGTCTGCGATCCTTCATATTCTGTGTGACGCTGGGGCGGAGCATGTCTCCTTGCTTCCCTATAATCCCATGGGAAGAGAGGCGGCTGCGGGTCTCGGAAACGTCACGGTGCCTCTTCCGGAGTCATTCATGAGGCCTGATGAGGAAAAGGCGATGTGCAGCATGTTTGCCGGGCTGATTCAAGAGCTGGAGAGGTCGCCTCGCCCGCGCCAGGAGGTCTGACGGGTTCGCGGAAGTTGCCAGGGCGAGAAAAACTTTGGGCCTGTTCAATAATCAACAGTTGTTCCCTCGATCAAAAGCGGCAACAAGATTCGAGCGCTTGAGGAGGTTTTCGGGTTAACGAAATTTCACGACGCGCTCGCTACGCCTTACGCCGAGTTCGGATAGAACAGGGAGATTTGTCGCGTTGTCATGGTGCCGAGCTTCATGTTCGCCTCTTCGAACTATGACAGGACAACGCTCGTTGCTCTTTGCATTCCCGGACACGGGCCACTCCAGGTTATCAACGGTTCTTTCGGAGGTCTCAAACGGGTTTCCCTGAAACCGTCCCTGTTTCCGCAGGCCATGAATATACGGGGGCTGACGGAATATGGAGACCTCATTGAAGTGAAAGGGAAGGAGGATCGATAAAATGAAGTTCGAAATCACAGGTCAAGTGGAAGAGGCCGAAAGCGGCCGCGGCGTGCCGGGCGTTGTCGTAAGCGCCTTTGATAAAGACCTCTTATTTGACGACCTCCTGGGGGAAGCGATGACGGATGCGCAGGGAAAATTCCGTCTGGAGTACGCCGAGGGAGAATTCAGAGACCTGTTCGAAAAGAGGCCTGACATCTATCTCACGGTCAAGACCGTGTCCGGCAGGACGCTCTCCACGACTGAGAAGGCGACCCGATTCAATGCGACACCGCACGAGGAATTTCGGTTGAAGATTTCAGCAGAGGCACTGCGGGCGGCCGGGCTCCGGACGGCCGAGCCTGTTCCGACGATTTCCGAGGAGACGCTGACGACGCTTACCTGTCTTTGGCATCTCGATGCGGAAGATGAGTTGGGCGAGCAAATAAAGGCGGATCTCAAGGGGAAATCTTCAATTCTCGAGATGATGAAAGATTACATGGCGGAGCTGAAAGGGGAACTGGACAACGACGCCCCCACCTTCCGCAAACTCCACAGGCTGTTTGAGCTCGGTTCGATGCCGGAGAATGTGGAGGGCCATTATTACGGGGTCGCCCTCGGCCTGCGCACAGGCGACCTCCGTGGTATCGCCGCCGAGCACGGAAATCTGTTGGGCTATCTGTGGGGGGAGTCGATCGGAGGGGTGGCCCCCTGGGTGGGGAAGAGCTTTACTCCCATGTCTGAGGGAGACCGAAGACAGGTTATCGGATCGGCCCTTCCTGACGACGTCGCAGTGTCCCGGGGTATCAACCATTTTAACGTTCTTGAGCATGCTCCGGTAAATATTGCGTTGAACACGATCCTGAATTTCTTGTGGCACCTGAAGGAGGTGCCGGAGGCCGAGAGGCTGAGATACGGACATGAGCGGAACGGGGGACATTTCGTGTACCATCGCGCCTTTTCCATGTGTGATAAGACGCCGAGAGAAGTCTTCCGTCTCAATTATCGTTTCCGTGGGCTGGACAACAATCCCCCGCTCAACTATCTCATTGACGAGTTGGTGGAGATCGCCGACGGGCTGTACTTGGGACAGCTGCTGTTTGCGACTGCCCGTCTGCTGGAGCGATACGACTCCGAAGCGGACAGCGAGACGTATAAATATCAGCATTTCGGATATTTTCTGCTTTTCCGGGAGGATTGGAATGGGGAGGCGAGGCGGCTCTTCCCCCATCTTGAGATGCCCCGGGCTGCCGTGACGAGCAGGCTGCCTTCATCGGCACTGTCCGATGATGTCCTGATCTCAAAAATCCCGGATAAATTCACCGGACTCACTCTGGCCGACCCTGTGGATGGCGATGTGGACAGTGCCCTGGTGGATGAGATACAGAAGGACCTGTCCGACTCAGGGACAGTCATCCGACTGCTCAAGTCTTACTCCGATCAACTTATGGAACATCCGGATACCCGATCGCCGGTCTTTGCGAAACTGCACACACTGTTCAACGCGGGGGTGGGCCTGACAACAATGGACGGTTTCTATCGCGGGGCGCTCGTCTCGTGGCAGAGCCAGGGGCTGCTGGCCGCTTTCGATATCAATACGATCAACATCGCATGGCGGGCGGCACGCGCCTTCTCACCCTGGACGGGGAAGCGCTTCGACCCTGTTGACGAGGCGCGGCTCCTGGAATTGACCGATAACTGCGAGACGATGGACGTTCCCACCTTCTTCTGTGCCAATACGGTGGTCTTTCGCACGGCCAGGGAGAAGTTCACCCGAGAAATCATGAAGGCGGTTGGAATCTGGATAGAGGACGCGACTGAGGAGGAACGTCGTTTGCACGAATATGATGCGAAAACGTTCTTCTTCATCAGTAAGTATGCCAGGAGTGTTCATCCGGAGAACAAAGGAAAATCGGTTTTTCAGTTCAATTACCGCTGGAAAGCGCTGCGCAATCCCATTCCTGATCGTTATTGTATCGACGAGCTGGTGCAGATTGCTGAGGGACTCTATCTGGGCAAGGTCTATTATGCGACGAATCCGTTGGAAGCCTGGGATCCTTCGACGGACCCTTCGACGTATAAATATCGGCTCTTCGAGTATTTTATCCTGATGGATGATGAATGGCATGGGCGCAGATTGCGCATCGGATTTGATCTTGAAAATATCTAAATAGGATTACGGAATTCGTTTTTCACCGGCAGGATGACACCCGGTTTCAGGACGGATTTCACTGCAAATCGAAAACAGAGGGAGATGAATAGTGGTTGTTCCAACCGATGTTCAGGTCGCGTTCGTTGTCGGAGCTTTTTTTGCGGACATTGGGGCGAAACTCATCGACGCCGCCGAGGGACATTCTGTTGAGTATCTGAGGGCGCTCTATGCTCGATTCAGGTTTCGGGCCCTGGCCTATCCCTCGGTGTTTGTTGCGCCTGCTGCCACAACCTTTATGCTGGCCTGGCCGGTTTGGGAAACGCAATATTGGAGTGCGGGCTTTGAAGCGACTGGGGGAAATATTCTCAGCGCCGGCTCCTTCGGCATTTTTCTCTTGCTCATGTTTGGTGCCGGCTGGTTCGGAAACTGGTTGGGATTTCGGTGGGTCCTTTGCGGTGCCAGGAAAAGGCTCCGGATCCTCTATGTTTCGATCGTGGTGCTGACCTCCGGTCTGGTCATGGTTCACAATGGCCAGCCCCCATCCGGTTGGGGAGCTACGCGGCGTTTCAGAGTGATCCAGGGGCTATGCCGTACATTTGGCAGAATCGGGACTTTTTTGTCAGCTTTTGCGCCCTGACGCTTTACTGTGCCCTGCCGCTTGTGATCTGGTATATCCGTATTCGCAGAAGCGTGAAAGAGATACGATAAATCGCGTGGATGATAAAAGTACGCTGCGACGAGTACGGTACGATGTGAAAGCCGACAAGAACAGGGGCCGGGGCGCAGAATCGAGCTGCCGGCAGACGGACCTACCGTCCGAATAATATGGGCCTGATACGATTTTCTGTGAGGAAGAAACGTCTTGCCCGGGGTGTCTGAGAAGGATGGATCGAATCGCAATTCAGGAAAGACCAGTTTGTGAATGAGCAAAGGCAGGGGAGGGATGACAGCGTGAAGCTAACAAAATTTTGCATCATGATCTTCATCGTGGGACTGAGTCTTTGTGCGGATTTTCATGGTGCACGTGCTCAGAAAAATCCCAACACCATCACCTTTGACAATCAGTCCGGTGATCCGGCCCTTGTAAAAGTAATCGGGCCGACAGGGCATGTGATTGAAGTCCCTGAAGGCGAAGACAGGACAATCAACGTTGCATCCGGCGAATACTACATTCTTATCTGTTACGGATCTGAACCTGGGAAATACACTTATGCCAAGGGAGATACGTTTCGTGTCGTCGAGACCGCAACACAGTATTCCGCCATCGGCATCACATTGCACAGGGTCGTGGGCGGTGATTATCCGGTCCAGCCGATACCTCCTGAAGAGTTTGACCAGGGAACCGTTGCTCAAGCGAAATCGGTTTCAAAATCGGTGACGGTGGTCTTCGAGGATAGCGTTGAGGTCGAAGTGAATGATTGGACATTTCTGTACAGATTTGGTGCGTCGGATACGCTGGTGGATCTGTTTACGTATACTGAGAGAGATACGACCGACCTACGACTTCATATCGGCAGCAAGACGGAACACGGCGTTACCGTAGATGACGAGCGTGCGATCCCAGGCGACACAATTGAATCAATAGAATTTGTATGGGATGACAGAAAAGAGTATGTCCAGGAATATGTCATCAGGCTTGTTGATGGAGAAATTTTGAGATTACCGGATCTCAGGCCGGCGAAAGGTCTTCTGACTCGGAAGCGGTACTTTTTTGGTGCCGGCCTCTGCCCGTGCATATATCTTAGAGGAGAGGCTCTTGTGGAAGGAAAGAGAGGGAATTTTGAGATCAGGTTGAACAAGCTGGGACAGGGGGAAGGTGAGAGGAACGAGCCCGGCGACAGGGTTACGAGGATTCACTTTCTGGAAAAATAGGGTGTCCTAATCCTGGCAGTGTTCTTGACCGTGGAATCGACAAATCACAGATCTCTGGTGCTCAATTTCGGCAAAATATTCCTGCGTGGATTCGGTCACTGTTGAATGGTCGAAAGAGAAGAGGGATGGGAGAATGGACGGAGAGCACGTGGATTATAAAAATTTCGTTTCAAGCACATCGTTCCGTTTTATTGACCAGGAGACATATGTTCCCAAATATGTTCTGTCCTTTTTAAGAACCTTGGACAGAATAGGCTTATCATTTGAATTCATAAATACACGTATTCCACGGGAGAAGAGATATCTTAGGGGCAGAATTCGGAGGATATTTTTTATGCGAAAGAAATCAACCCTGGCCTTAGGAATGATTATAAATAAGATTGTCTCGAATATGAGAGATGGCGAGTGTTTCCTCAATATCGGCGTCTGGAAAGGGTACACTCTTTTTGCGGGGATGGTCGGAAATGAGAGCAAGGTGTGCATAGGCGTTGACAATTTCTCCCAGTTCGGCTCTCCGAGGGGTTATTTTTTAGAGAAATTTCGAAAATTGAAGAGTGAAAATCATTATTTCTTTGAAATGAGTTACGAGAAGTATTTTGAGCAGGTTCATCGGAGCAACATAGGATTTTACATCTACGATGGGCATCACGGTTATGAAAACCAGTTGAACAATCTTCTCGTAGCGGAGCAATTTTTTTCCGATGGTTGTATCGTCATGATCGATGACACAAACTTTTCTCAGGTGAGAAAAGCAACGCAGGATTTCATCGCCACCAGTAAAAATACGTATGAGATTCTTGTGGATGCGAGAACACCGCGCGACAGGCATATGACTTTCTGGAACGGGGTCATGATTTTTCAGAAAACGGGGTAGTGGCCGTGTTATCTCGACGCGATAGCTGGGTGGGTAATGCGAGACTGTCTCAGATTGCATCTCTGTGGCTGTGATGGGGAAAGCGGGCCGCGGGTATTCGTAAAAATGACGTAAAAGGAGATTGACGAACGTAAGAATAAAAACAGATGCCGGGGCCCAGAATCGAACTGGGGACACACGGATTTTCAGTCCGTTGCTCTACCGACTGAGCTACCCCGGCAAGTTGTAATCTATTTCTTTTATTTTTAAGACCTTCCAAGAGGTCTTTTTTCTATGCCCGAAGTGTCGAAAATTAAATTTTGTCCAAAAAGTGTCCACATTTTCCGGTTTTTCTAATTTTTTCTTCACCTCAAGAGCAAGCTAATATACTACCTCCAACCCGCTTTTGTCAAGTTTTTTATCAAGTATTTGAGTGACTTTTAGGCACACGTTTTGGGTACACTACTTCAGGTCAAATTTATTGGATTCCTCTCCCATTTCCCCATCTTTTGGGTTCCTACCGGTCACAATATGGTCACAAGATGACTGTGGACCTGTATTATTCTTTGAATTTCCGTCTCGATTCTTATCCCTCCGATCTCCAGTTTCCATCCTGAGTAGACTGAAGGCCGTATTGAAGGACCTAGTTATCGACCTTTAAACATATTCCAGTAACAACTCTGAAACTCAGGAACTTAGCAACTTAGTAGCTTTTCCTTGCAAATTTACACTTTTTTGCACAAATCTAAAAAAGAATCAAGAGGTTGCGAAATAAAAGTCTTGATTTTTGAAGTTTATTCATCTATTATTATAATCTGC
>CP070758.1:1356970-1373505 GCA_020348925.1 Gemmatimonadota bacterium
CCCCCCCCGCCCCCCCCCCCCCCCCCCCCCTCGACACGAAGGCCGCCGATATGGGGGCCGATCTGGTGGGCAAGGTGGAACAGGGTATCCCGGAGGATGATCCCCGGAATGCGGCCGTTATCGCCGATTTTGTCGGAGACAACGTGGGTGACGTTGCCGGTATGGGAGCCGACCTCTTCGAGTCCTACGTCGACTCCATCATCGCGACAATGGCCCTGGCCACAATCGCCATGAGCAAGTCGCTGGTTCCCTTTGAAATGGGGCAGAGTGTTGCCTGGTTCTTGCCACTTATGGTGGCCGCGGGGGGTATTCTTGCCTCCATAATCGGGGCTTTCTTCGTCCGCGTCGGAGAGAAGCCGGAGATGGAGGCACTCCTTTCAGCTCTGCGTCGGGGTATTTTCATTGCGTCTGTCTTGACGGCCGTCTTTTCGTTGATTTCGGTGATGGTGCTCAAGGCGAACTTGGGTGTCTTCTGGGCCGTTCTGGCAGGTTTGATATCTGGAATCCTGATCGGAGAGAGTACAAACTATTTTACATCGTACGCCTATAAACCGACCCAAAGAATGTCGGAAGCGTCACAAACAGGAGCCGGGACGACAATTGTTGCCGGCTTTGCGAATGGTTTGATGAGCACATTGCCACCGATTCTTTTTGTCGCCGTTGCCATCTGGGTCGCCTATCACTTTGCCGATGTCTATGGTGTGGCCATTGCCGGTATCGGCATGCTCTCGACTCTGGGTATCACGTTGGCCACGGATGCGTACGGTCCTGTTGCGGATAATTCAGGCGGTATCGTGGAGATGTCCGGATTGCCGCCGGAGATTCGAGCGCGAACCGATGCTCTCGATTCCTTAGGGAATACAACGGCTGCAACGGGCAAAGGATTTGCCATCGGGGCAGCGGGTTTGACGGCCTTGGCCCTCATGCTCTCATACTCAGAGGCGGTTGGATTGAAGGAGATGGGCATCAATCTCTTGGATGCCAGGGTTATTATCGGGCTCTTTCTGGGCGGAATGCTGCCGGCTGTTTTTTGCGCTCTGACGCTTACGGCTGTGGGCAAAACCTCTTTTTCAATCATCAATGAAGTTCGCCGTCAGTTCCGTGAGATCAAAGGATTGATGGAAGGAGAAGCCCGACCCGAATATAGTCGTTGTGTGGACATCTGCACAAAGGATGCCCTCAAGGAGATGCTTATTCCGGGGATAATGACGGTTTTAGCTCCTGTTCTCATAGGTTTTATCCTGGGGCCTGTGGCACTGGGTGGTTTTCTGATCGGAGCTATTGTGACGGGATTCATCTTGGCCGTCACCATGGCCAACGCAGGCGGTTCTTGGGACAACGCCAAGAAGTGGATTGAAGCCGGTCATTACGGAGGGAAAGGATCCCTTGCCCATAAAGCCAGTGTCGTGGGAGATACCGTCGGTGATCCTATGAAAGACACCTCGGGGCCTTCCCTCAATATTTTAATTAAACTTATGTCTATTATTGCCTTGGTTCTTGCGCCACTCTTTGTTAAATGAAGGTAAAACTTTTTTTAAGGAGGTGAGATTTTGAAATACTACGAAGAGACCATCGTAATTGATGGTTCCCTGGAGAACGAGCAGATTGACACTGAGGTTAAGAAGATCGAAGAACTCATTCAGACTCGTGGTGGGAAAATTCATGATATCAATAGATGGGGTCGAAAGAAGCTGGCCTATCCCATTCGCAAAAAGGAACAGGGATATTATATTGTTATCACCTTTGAGGCGGAAGGTTCATCAATTGTCGAGTTCGAGCATGAACTGGAACTGAATGAGACTGTTCTGAGATATTTGAGTATCTCCGCCAGTCAGGAATCTGCCGCGAAGGAGAAAAAGTAAACGTATATATCTTTCATGGTCAGTCCGTGTCCACGAAGAGATCAATTCGAAAAAATTGTCCGCTTCAAAATGGGCGAACATTCATGTATCAAAGGGGATTAAAATGAGGCAAACGAGAATTAGAGAGAGAAGGGAAAAAATAGGGGTTCATGAGAGACGGGGTCGCCGGAAGCCGTGTAGATTTTGCAACGATAAAATTGAGCACATTGATTACAAGGATGAACGTCGTCTGCGCGGCTTTATTACCGACAGAGGAAAAATCATTCCCCGTCGCATCACAGGCACGTGCGCCAAACACCAGAGGCAATTGACGACGGCGATAAAAAGGGCCCGCCATCTGGCTCTTTTACCCTATGTAGCAGAGACATACCATTAACACAGCCTGATAGGAGGAGACGTGAAGATTATACTCAGAGAGGATGTCCCACCTTTGGGAGCAAAAGGTGATACTGTTGATGTGGCTGCAGGATACGCCCGCAATTTCCTCATTCCAAGAAACCTGGCTTTTGCAGCGACACCGTCGTACCTCAAGATTTACGATGAGGAGCAGAAACAGAAGAATGTGAGAGCGAATAAGGAAAAGCGGCTGGCCCAAAAAATGGCTCATGATTTGGAAAAAATCTCCTGCACTGCCACCGTTGCGGTAGGAGAGGAGGACAGGATTTTTGGCTCAGTAACAGCTCAGAATATAGCCGATTCATTGAAGGAACAGGGATTCGATATCGACAAGCGAAAGATAGTTCTGGAAGAACCTCTCAAAGCTCTAGGGGTTTATACGGTGCCCATCAAGCTCCACCCCGATGTTGAAGCAACGGTGAAGGTCTGGGTGGTGAAGGAATAGTCATTGTAATAGACACAAGGATCATTGTCATTGAGTGTGCTGTCATTGGAGGAACAGTCGTCCGGCATTCGAACTTACTCCCCGTGCTCGGTTTCCACTCTCTTTTTCACTACCGCTGCCCTCATGTACTATCCGCGACTCCGTTCGTTCTTATCACCCTCTGTTTTATTATTGATGTTACCTTGAAAAGAGCATGCCCAAAAAGCTGTGTTTGTCTTAACATAATCCGTTTCGAAGTCCTCGCGAATCCCATGAAAATTTCGTTTACCATGTCTCGAAAAGGAGAAGTGTCGTGAATCGCATTCGTTTCCTTATCGTGTTAGCAGGCGTTCTGTGCTGTTCAGGAACGGTGGGAGCCCAGGAGAAAAAACCTTTCACCCCTGAAGATCTCTGGCGTTTCAAAGGTGTGAGCGAACCTCAGCTCTCGCCGGACGGAAAGTGGGCGACCTTTGTGGTCAGTGTAACGGATAGAGAGGAGAACAAGAAAGATTCGGATATTTGGGTTGTGTCATCGCGGGGCGGTGAGCCGAGGCAATTGACCACAAGCCCAAAGGGTGATACCTCTCCGAGATGGTCACCGGATGGAAAGACCATAGCCTTTGTTTCAGCAAGGGAGGAGGACGATCAGATCTGGCTGCTCCCATTCGAGGGGGGGGAGGCGAAAAAATTGACGGATTTTCCGGGGGGGGTGAGCGAGATTCATTGGACCCCGGATGGCACGTCCCTCATCTTCGTCGGGCGTGTCTATCATGAATGTGAGGATATCGAATGCACCAGGGAACGGGATGAGGAGAAGAAAGAGAACAAAGTGAAGGCCATGGTCCATGACCATCTCCTCTATCGCCACTGGTCCACGTACGAGGATGGGAAGGCCGACCATCTGTTCATCATTTCAGCCGATGGCGGTGCACCGAGGGATCTCACGCCTGATCTGAAATTCGATGCTCTGACCTACTGGTTGGCATCGGCCGGCCGCGAATACGATATCTCACCCGACGGACAGTATGTTTATTTTGCCGGAAACCAGGATGAGGATCAGGCGGTTTCCTACAACACGGAAGTGTATCGAATTCATTCAGGCGGTGGCGAGATTGAGAAGCTGACGCACAATCCTGCGGCCGATAACCAACCCCGTCTGTCACCTGACGGCAAACGGCTTGCTTATCGTGCGACACGACGTCCGGGGTACGAATCGGACCGGTACGAACTGATGGTTATGGATCTCACCACGAGAGAGACGGAAAGTCTCACGGGGAACGTCGATCTTAGTGTCGGGGCTCTTTTTTGGGCTCCCGATGGGAAGGCCATCTATTTCGAGGCGGAGGATAGAGGAGATGCGAACCTGTTTGCCATTTCCGCCGAAGGAGGGGAGGTCCGGACCGTCATCGGTGGTGACGGACCGACAGGACGTGGATACCACTTTGATTGTCAGCTCTCTCGGGATGGTTCATTTTTCATTTACAGTTTCAGAGACATGCCACATTTGTACGAAATCTACCGCTGCGACAGGAATGGCCAAAAAGTGAGCGCGATTACCCGTGTCAATCAGGAGCTTTACGACACCTACCATTTTCCGGATGCTGAAGAGATTTGGTTCGAGGGCGACGGCGGAACGAAGGTCCATGGATTTCTGGTGAAACCTTTCGATTTTGATGCGGATAAAAAGTATCCCATGATGGTGCGAATTCACGGCGGCCCCCAACAGATGTTCGGCTACGCATTTCGATATGAGTATGCCATTTTTTCCGGAGCGGGTTATGTCGTTTTCTTCTGCAATCCTCGCGGCTCAACCGGGTATGGTCAGGAGTTCTGCGATCAGATTCGGGGCGACTGGAGCGGTCGGTGTTTTCGTGACCTCAAGGCTGGGGTTCGGTACGTTCTGGATCGATATCCCTATGTCGATGCCAAGAGAGTCGGAGCCTGGGGCGGTTCCTTCGGTGGTTTCATGGTCAACTGGATTGAGGGGCACAATGAAGATAATATGTTCGCCGCCCTCGTCTCCCACGCCGGCGATGCCGATCAGTGGAGCGCGTACGGATCGACTGAGGAGCTGTGGTTTCCCGAGTGGGATATGTTGGGGACGCCGTGGGACAATCCCGGTTTGTACGATGAGCTGTCACCGATTCGGTATGCCAAGAACTTTCGGACACCCATGCTCATTACCCACGGTGAGCTGGACTACCGGGTGCCGATTACGGGTGGGGAGCAGATGTTCACTGCCCTCCAGCGCCTGGGCGTGCCGTCGAAGATGATCCGCTTCCCCGACGAAGACCACTGGATCATGAAACCTCAGAACAGAGAGTTCTGGTACAGATCAATATTGAACTGGTTCGACCAGTGGCTCAAGGCGGATACGGAATGATACTGGAAAACTCAAGTTGACTCGATCAAAGGGGGGATATTTTTCCTCCCTTTTTATTTCGAAAATACGGGCAATCTATACCTCCCATTGAAAAATAAGTTGCCAGAGTGCACAAAAAGCATAATATTGAGGAAAGCCAAATTCCTGAAGTAAAAGAATAAAAATCGCTGAAAGGAGGAATGTCATGGAGTTGAAAGTGGTGGCTATCGAAAAGCCTGCGGAGATGAACTTTATCCTGGGTATGTCCCATTTTATTAAAACCGTTGAGGACTTACACGAAGTTCTCGTTTCGACCGTTCCGAACATCAAATTTGGCCTGGCCTTCTGCGAGGCTTCAGGTCCACGCCTGGTGCGGATCAGCGGCAATGATGAGAAACTCATTGATATTGCGAAGAAGAATGCCCTGAACATTGGCGCCGGCCACAGCTTTATTATTTTCCTGGAGAATGCTTTTCCGGTGAATGTCCTGCGATTGGTCAGCTCTGTTCCGGAGGTCTGCAAGATCTTTTGCGCGACCGCTAATCCGGTTGAAGTCATCGTTGCCGAGACCGGGGGCGGCAGGGGGATACTGGGCGTCATCGATGGGAGCAGCCCTCTGGGTGTGGAATCAGAATCGGACGTAGAGGAGAGGAAATCCCTCCTGAGAAAATTCGGATATAAGCTCTAATACCAAAAGAATACAATAATAATCGTATTTCTGTATTTTGCTGTATCGCCCTCACTCTTGCCTATGTACTTTCCTGCATTTTTCAAGGGCTTGCCCGGGCTCAAAAAGCTACCGAGGCCTATTTCAACCCCGGTGGTGAGGTTCAGCAAGCTATTATCGAAAGACTTGAATCGGCCAGAGCTGATATTGAACCGACCAAGTTCATTTTTCCCAATCGGGAATTGGCCGATGCTCCGATCTCTGCTCATAGAAAGGGCGTAAGGTTCGGAGCGCTCCCTGAGGGATCGGAGGACGAGCACTGTTATTCCAGAGGGAGATAGTTATGGTGTACAGGTTAGAGTTGATCGCAGCCATCTGTTGTTTCCTGGCGAGTCTCAGGGTACTATGCGCAATAAATTCGCAATCATCGACAGCACCACCGTTATTGCTGGATCTTACAATTGGACGAATGAGGATCGAACTGTGCGGAATAATTGTCGATCATCCCAAGTACGGTACTGGAAATTATTGTCGAGGATCCTGTTCAGATGAGGGAGTTGGCAACGAAAGAGTAATCTATTTACTGCTGATTTGAAGGAGAGACCGCTGTGGGATTTCTGAAGAGAATATTTTCATCCGGAAGCGAACCCAAATCCGGTAAGGTCACAGCAATGTATGATGATAACTTCGAGGCCGAAGTGCTGAAAAGCGATCTCCCCGTTGTGGTCGATTTCTGGGCCACTTGGTGCAGGCCCTGTCAGGTGATGAGTGGCTTGATGAGTGAGCTGGCCAAAGAGTACGCGGGACGGGTCAATGTTTATAAGATGAATGTCGATCAGTGCAGAGGGACTGCTCAGGCATTCGGGATTCGCAGCATCCCGACAGTCATCTTGTTCAAAAGTGGAGCAGCAGTTGATCGGGTGGTGGGATTGATGCCGAAGGATGAGCTGGCGAAAAAATTTGATGCATTATGCGGTTTGAGGGAAGGAGTGAAAACATCTTCCTCGAAGACTGAAACAAATATTTAACCTGGATTATTCATAAAATGGTCATGATAGAATTTAACATATTTCTTTTATGAGACTCATGAAAGTCATGAGCTTTGAACTTCGTGTGTGTATGATTTCCATAGGAGCACTGCATGTCATTCCGGCACGGCGTTTACCTTGTATTCTATTAGGGAGACGGAATAACAGCTTGGATTAAAGCATATTATACATCAGATGTGTCCTCCGGTGATAGTGGAGATATTTTTTCCCCTCCATTTTCAAAGGAGGAGTGGGACGGACTGATCAAAGGGATGACAGAACTCAATCACAACAAAAAGCCGCAACCCTAAGGCTGCGGCTTATTTTTTTATTTGGTAGCGGGGGGTGGATTCGAACCACCGACCTTTGGGTTATGAGCCCAACGAGCTAACAGACTGCTCCACCCCGCGTCGAACCTATAAATATAAGAAAAATTCTCTCATTGTCAAGATTCTTTTGGGAACACTCTTTCCCTCTGATTTGATTCCGGGCGCTGGGGAAGGGGGGATTTTGCTTTCGACTGTTTTGATGGAAAGCGTCGGCGCGGGAATCTTCTCCTCGTAGGCCTGCTCGCAGAAAGTTTCTCCCCTTTTATGATCTTGTCGATTTGGTCACCGTCCAAAATTTCGCGCTGCAGCAGCGCTTGAGAGAGTGTATGAAGTTTATCGACGTTATTCCTTAAAATGTTTTCAGCTCTTTTTTCCGCACCTTCTACGAGACGTCTCACCTCTTCGTCAATAAGGACGGCGGTCCGCTCGCTGTAGTCCCTGTGTTTGGCAATCTCCCGGCCTAAAAAGATCTCTTCCTCCTTCTTCCCAAAAGTGATGGGTCCGAGACTTTCGCTCATACCCCAATCGCAGACCATCTTTCTGGCCAGTTCGGTCGCCTGCTCGATGTCATTGCCGGCACCTGTGGTGAGCTGTTTCAGGACGATTTTCTCCGCGGCACGACCGCCGAGCATATGGGCCAAAAGGCCAAGGCAATACTCCCTTGAATGAATGCGGCGCTCGTCAATGGGCAGATAACTGGTCAGACCGAGAGCCCGACCACGGGGGATGATGGTCACCTTGTGAACCGGGTCGCTTCCGGGAATCATCTTTGAGACGAGTGCATGACCGGATTCATGATAGGCTATGCTTTTCTTCTCCTCATCGGTGATGACGAGGCTCTTCCGCTCCGCCCCCATCATAACCTTGTCCTTGGCCTCTTCAAAATCGATCATGGTCACTTTCGGTCTTTCCCGGCGAGCGGCCAAAAGTGCGGCTTCATTGACCAGATTCGCCAGATCGGCCCCGGAAAGGCCCGGCGTACCCCGGGCCAGAATGGAGAGTTTAACGTTTTTGGCCAGAGGAATTTTCCGTGTGTGGACTTTTAGGATGCCCTCCCGTCCTTTGATATCAGGTCGATCGACGACGATCTGACGGTCAAACCGTCCCGGTCGCAGCAGGGCCGGATCGAGGACGTCGGGCCGGTTCGTAGCGGCCAACAGGATGACGCCTTCGTTCGATTCAAACCCGTCCATCTCCACAAGAAGCTGGTTCAGAGTCTGTTCCCGTTCGTCATGGCCGCCTCCCAAACCTGCACCCCGGTGTCGCCCTACGGCGTCCAGTTCGTCAATGAAGATAATACACGGGGCGCTTCTTTTCCCCTGCTCGAAAAGGTCACGCACGCGCGAGGCCCCGACCCCCACGAACATCTCCACGAAATCCGAGCCACTCATGCTGAAGAAAGGTACTTCTGCTTCACCTGCCACTGCTTTGGCCAGTAATGTTTTTCCTGTTCCCGGGGGGCCCAGCAGAAGAGCGCCCTTGGGAATTTTCCCGCCCAACTTGACGAACTTCTCCGGACCTTTGAGGAACTCGATGATCTCTTGCAGCTCCTGCTTGGCCTCGTCAGCTCCTGCAACGTCTTTGAAAGTCACCTTGGGCTTGTCCTCGGTGAGCAATTTCGCCTTGCTTTTTCCGAAGGTGAAAACTCCTTTCGGCCCTCCCTGCATCTGTCGCAAGAGGAAAATCCAGAAGACGCCGACCAGGAGCCAGGGTAAAACGCCAAAAAGGATACCCATCCAATTGGATGGTTTTGCCTTGAAATTGTACTCGAGTCCTTTCTCGTCCCACTCTTTGATCATATCCGAGTCGATGAAAGGAAGGATGACTTTGAATTTCTGGAATTCTCTGTTATCCTGAGGTCTGATGATCGGTGAGCGGAGATCCCCCTGGAGCTCGGTATCGATAATGAGAGCCTTGGTCACATTTCCGGCTTCGAGCTGCTTTTTAAACTCGGTATAGGTAATCATCTCTTCACCGGACCTGGCGCGGGAGAAGAACTGAACACCGGCGATGGACAAAAGTATGAGGATGATCCAGAAAGCCAGGGTCCTGGGCGTCCTTCTCCAGAGTGGGCCTCTGCGTTCGGGTTCGGGAGCCTGTCTCCTTTGATTTGAGTCACCGGGATACGGATTTCTTGGGGGGCGTCTTCTGCTTCCTTGTTGGTTCTCTTTTTTCTCTTCTTTCTGGTTCAATGTATTGTTACCTCTCTGAGACAAATGTCCCGCTCAATAATGATGGACAAAGTCTACTCTTAAAATGTCACGGCTTCGATCCGTAATTTTAAACTTCTCCGCCGGCCTCCATCCGACGACCCAGGCAATCTCATCGTTAACAGTCAGGAGCGGAATTTCCTGCCGTTCCAGCCGGGGAATTTTCTCGTCGACGAAGAAGTCCTGCAGTTTTTTCCTTCCTTTCATTCCTAACGGTTGAAAGGTGTCTCCCGGTCGTTTTGTTCTGACCCGGAGGTCTCCGTTCATAACGGACAGATCAAAGAGACCGGTCCTCTTTCCCACTCCCTTCAAATTCGTCTGAATCTCATGTGCGGACAAGTGTTCTGTTACCAAAGCACTTTCGATTTCCGGCAGTTCCGTTCTTCCCTGGATGGCAACCTCCCTGTCATAACGAATCTCTTTACCCCTTCTGAGGAGCAGTCTATCGAGGGTCCGCTCTGCCACCAGTTGTCCGGGCAGATGGATAATCAGGCCTGTTTTCTTCGAATCGAGCGCCTCCAGGAGCATCTGGATATGTTTGAAATGAACATCCTGAAGATTGGACTTCAACAGAAGAATAACATGGCGTAAAATCCGTCGCCGTAATCCTATATGATACATCACGAGCCCTTGAACATCAAGGATTATTTTGTTCGTGCTCGTCTGTTTGACGAGTTTCGGCAGAATCCGTTTCACTTCCTCGGCGAAAAAATCCTCCTCCTCCTCCGTGAGTTCTGCCAAATGGCCGGCGTGTAGCGTGAAATGTGGGCTGTATTCGTTCCTGACCAAAGGGAGCAGCTCGTTGCGGATCTTATTTCGAAAATGGCGGATGTCCAGGTTCGAGGCGTCCTGCCGCCAGGGCAGGTTGTGCTCCCTGATGTATTCTTTGATCTCGTCTCGTGTCACCTCAATGAGGGGCCTCACGATGTATCCATCTCGAACAGAGGGGATGCCTCGAAGACCGGTGGGACCCGTACCCCGCAGCAGCCACATCATAAGTGTTTCGGCCCGGTCGTCGGCGTTGTGACCTGTGGCGATTTTTGTTGCCCCGACGTCCTGAGCAACCTTTGTGAGAAAGGCGTACCGGACCACCCGGGCCTTTTCTTCGAGGGACCCGCCTTCTTCTTCGATGAGCCGGGTCACATTGACGGATTCGACGGTGAGAGGGCAGGTCAGTTTGTCAGCGAGATGCGAGACACATTCGCTGTCTTTGTGAGCCTCTGCACCTCTGATTCCATGGTTGAGGTGCGCTACGTGTAAGTGAAGGTTCAGTAAGCCTTTTAACCGCCAGAGTAGGTGGAGGAGAGCGACGGAATCCGGTCCACCGGAAACGGCCACAACGACTCTCTCACCCTCTTTGAACATGTGAAGGCGGTCAATGGTTGCTTTCACTTTATCGATGATATCCAATGAAAAATCCTCGAACTGGAGATTCAGAGCTGCCGAATCCTCTCATGAGTCACCGAGTACGCAGAGCATGTGTTTTATATGTCTTTCATTGATTTCTGTGACTCTGTGTCTCATGAGCTGTTAAAATGAAAACGACCTTTCGTCCTCCGGTCGGAAAGGTCTGGCTTCAGTCAAATGAATCACCTGTTGTGAATAGCGGTGGAGGGATTCGAACCCCCGACACGCGGATTATGATTCCGCTGCTCTAACCAACTGAGCTACACCGCCGTAACGACTTACAAATATACAGCTTTGACACGCCGTGCCACATCTGTGCCCAGATAGACAATAAAAATAACACTATTGTTAAATATTGTCAAGCATTTTCAAGCATTTCTTTGGAGACGGCATTCTATCGGGAGATCATTCGAAGAATGGTAAGACTTTAGGATATGTACAAGATAAGGGGATAGAAGTCGAATGATGTTAGAAAGATATATGAGGTTTGATCGAATTGATGAATTTCAGCGTGATGGGCAACAATGAGAAACCCCACTTTGATTTTGTCAAACAAGTGAGTGTTTCAACAGGCTTGCGGGACTACAAACTCCACCCGCCTTTCTGAAATTGGTAGAATTTTCAATAGGTTTATGGTAAAAGACTCCCAACAGAGACCAAGGTAGTTTCCCCCAAAAGTTATCTTCCCCTACTTCAGAAGAACCAGTTTCTTGGTGGCCGTGAAAGCATTGGCATGAATTCGATAGAAATAGACGCCGCTTGCCACATGGGATGCATCCCATGTGGTCTTATAAAAACCGGCTTCCTGGGTGTCGTCAACCAGGATATCGATCTCTTGTCCGAGTAAATTACATACGTCTAATTTCACTTTGGCTGCCTCTGGTAAAGCATACTCAATGGAGGTCAGCGGATTGAATGGATTCGGATAATTTTGAGCCAGGTTATACTCGGTGGGGACGGGGACAATCTTTGCTGTCGCGGTCAGGACCCGTCTCTCATTAACCAAGGCCGACACGTCCAATGTCTTGGGCGACATGTCGGTAAATGTGACCTTCACTTCCGTCACGCTCCCGATTCCAGCAACAGCTACGCGAAGCACATCATCTTCAACAGCCCATTCGACCAGATCGCCACCGGCGGCACGAACTGCCGTTGGCTCCAAGTCGTCACATTTCAAGATCAAATCAACGGCGTAGGTTTCGGGATCAAAGGTGAACACTATGGTATTCCCTCTGACTTGATAAGCCAGGTCACCACCCACACTTTTTGGAATGGTTGGCAGCCAGTTCTGGGTCACATCACCGATGATTACCGTTTCAAACAACTCGTAGAGATGTTCATTCACCAAATCTGAGTAGCATGCACAAGACTGACCATGTTGCTGTCCCAGATCGCCGTTATATTCAAAGATCCACTCACCGATATGCTCAGAGGGTAGGAGGGGCGTACCGCTGTTATTGCTGACCACCCACTTCACGATGGTTGAGGCATCAAAAGCAGAGACCGTTCCATCGCCGGTCACGTCAGCCGCCAGGGAATAGTTGTGACTCAGGGTGATCTGACCGCACAGGGCCCGCAGAATCATGACCGCGTCGAAAGATGTGACAATCTGATCTTCGACCGTCAGGTCGTTCTCTCTGGACGGCTCAAGACAGAAAGCACTGCATCCAGGCCAGGCCGCGGATGAAAACCATCCACTTGCATCGGTCACAACAGCCGATGAGGCTTCTGCGCCGCATTCCCAAACCGTTGTCACAGACACGCCAGGCACCCACAAGGTATCAGTATCACTGTAGAAGATCCTGCCAGTTACGGCGAAATCCCTGACGTGCAGGTACTGGTGATCAACCCAGCAGCTCGTCAGATCACCTTCGTTCACCTTGACATACTCGATACTCAAATCCAGAATAGTGGAAGTCTCCAGATTATGGGGAACCTTAAAACCCACGTAAGCCATGGCGTACCAAGGACAGACCTCATATTCTCCATAGAAGAAGTTTTCCAGGGTATCGTTAAAGGCCATGGCGATTTGAATCTTGTCATCGTCCACGCGGCAGGTCATAATCCCGGCCTGCTCGGTGTCCAGTCCTTCGTTGCCTATCTCAAGAAGCTCAAGCCTGGTATCATAGTCCACTTCAAAGTACAGAGCCCAGATCGGCGGGATTAATGCAGCTTCATAGTCAAAGTGAATGGCAATGGGGAATTCGTACTCACCGCATGCATGGACATCCGTGGTATCAAAAGGCAGATCAACATAACCGTGTTCGTAGGGTGCTGATGGATCGCCTGGATCCGGGCCGTCATCCGGAGGTGGAAGCGCCCAGGCTCCCATAATATCACAATTATCCACGATGAAATGAACCGAGAGGGTATCGAAGAGCGGCTGGTCCGTCTCCCATGTGGAGGAAGCAATAAAATCGATCCAAATATCATCGCAGGTCCCCAGTTTGGGTGGATGCCACTCAAAGAGAGCCACCGCATCGCCACAGCCGACCACCGTATCACTGACACCGGCCACAGCGCCTTGACCTGCAAAGGTGGCCCTGTCCATCCAGGGGCATAGCGAAAAGGTTTCGGCCCAGAGCCGAATGCTGTCACCGCAGGGATGGTGAGTGTCGATGTCATGATCGCTGGCATGGACAAGGGCGCTGAAATCGTGTGACTCCTGCAGGAAAATGGTGTCGATGGTATCAGGTGCCGTCTCACCGTTCCAGGTTATCACCGGCGGAGAATTGACCTGAAAGAGTCCATGTGTCACTTCCACGCACGGCCAGCCCTCATTCATTATCGCTTCATTGAGGATAATGGGTGAATCATCACCAGGAGCAGCAGAGCCATTCACGTGAAATTGCAGTATGACCAGGCAGCTATCGCACGATACCACACTCGCGGCTTCACCTCCGCTTATCAACCACGCTTGTACGATACTCCGGTTTCCGCCCGGATGTTTCCACTTCAGATCCCATCCTGTCGAATCCAGGCATGTGTTCTCAAGGGTAAATGTCGAGTCGAACCAAATCACCGTTGTATCAAACTCCAGGCTGAAAAAGAGGGAATTCACATACTCCTCATCGAGACTGTGAAATCTTGAATCTGTCTGACAAATACAAACCTGGAAGACTGAATCTGGCTTAGCGATTGCCTTTTTTGGACAGATACCCATTGAGAGAAGGGGACAGTTCAACAGAGTGACTGTGAAATCATCTTTTTGGACAGTGCCAGGATCGTCGGTGACGATATCCGGAACCTCGTTGCTGGTCACAGTTCCTTGATTCATAACCTCCGTGATACCGGGAGGTAGGGGATCACGAATGGTTACGACGAACGTTATGGTCACAGTACCACCGGGCGGCACAAGCCCAATGCTTACACCGACGACCGAGTCTCCAGCTTGGTTACCGTTCGTAACAGTTCCCTGGGATGTTGAGACGCTACCGGAGACTAAAGACGTGTTCACATCAGGTGCATCGATAAAGGTAACGCCTGTGATCGGAGTCAAACCCGTGTTGGAAACTTTAACAAGGTACAGAATGTCATCTCCGGGGCTGAATGGATTGACGCCGTCACGCTCGGCATATAATAAGGCCGACTTCACCGCAGACAGTCTCATAGGAGCCCCACAAATTACAGTGGCCTCGTCTGCATCCGGCGGTAGCTGAACGCCAAATTCGTCAACGGCCTGATCCACAAGAGCAAAATTCGTAGCAGGATCACAAGGATTATCCGCATGGAACGTCACATCAACAATGACACTGGCGTTTGGGCCAAGAGGACCCAGATTATCTCAGGCAAGTTTTGAACCATCATTATCATTCCACGGTATTGTAGCCTCCACTGGAGAAATACATCCCTCCGGATAGTCGTCAGTCAAAGGCAACAATGGGAGGCTCGTTGTCCCAGTATTCAGAATTTTGGTCCGAAAAATGAGATTGTTACATACAGTGACAATTCCGCTTGGTGGATCGATCAGTGTTTTCGTAACCTGTAAAAAGGATTCAACCAATTCCACGTTGGCCGTGTCTGAGTTATCAGGGACATGAAATCCGTATTCATCTTGAGCCCCCCCGACCGTCACCCTATTAACCGTCAGCCCGCAAGCATTCATTACGATGAATTCTGTCTTCACGTCTATGAAGGAACCGGTGTATATTGTTGGATCCAGGGATCCCAGATTATTCCAGACAATTGTTCCGCTCACATGAGTATCCGGAGCTGGCTCAGCCTTCAGAAAGGAGAGGCATCCTGGATCGTATATATCTTCGAGAGGTAGAATGGCTATGATCGTGTTGCCCGAGTTGAAAATGGTAGTGTGAAAAGCAATTGTATCACCTACCTGCGCGAAGCCCAAAAATGGATCAGTAAGGTTTTTAGTGATCTGCACTTCAGGCTGCAACAGATTCGCCGTAGTAATCCAAGAGTCGTCGGGCACCGGCATGCCAAACTCGTTCTCAGCCCCTATTACTGATACAGTATCTGCCGTGTTACCGCACGGGGCAAGAGCCTGAAATGTCACCTCTACCGTATCAAAAGCTCCAGTCCACAAAGGACCAATATTGTCCCAAGTAACCCGACCGGATATTGATGCATCCTCCGCCGGAGTGGAGGAGACGAAACTGAGACATGCCGGATCGTAATGATCGTGCAGAGGTAAAAGCGTAATGATCGAGGACCCCGTGTTTTCAATTACAATCCGAAAAATCACCGTATCTCCCACTAGAACTGCACCGCTTATCGGCTTTATTGCACCCTTCTCCACATGAACACCCGTCTCATCAATATCCACATCGGCCGTATTCTGGGCGTCCGGAACAGGGAAACCATATTCATCCTCAGCCCCGCTGACAGTGGCCGTGTTGATAACCGAGTGACACGCAGCAAGCGCCGTGAAGCTGACTGTTGCAGTCTTGGAACCTCCGACACCCAATGGGCCAATATTGTTCCAGGTAAGCTGCCCTCCTGTCAGGCCATCCGGGGAGGGTGACGCTGATTCAAAACTGAGACAGACGGGATTGTAAGAATCCTCCAGGGGCAGTAGCGTGATCTCTGTCGTACCCGTATTTAGTATCTCAATCTCAAAGATGACCGGATCACCAACTTTGACCGTTGGTGCAGAAATCCGGTTTTTGATCACCACAAGCCCTTGCTGAACCAGCTCCACAAAAGCCGTGTCCGACTGATCCGGCACCGGTGTACCAAACACGTCCTCCACACCGATCACCCCGGCCGTGTCAATAGTCACTCCGCACGGCGCAAGGGCCGTGAAATTGACAGTCACAATCATAGTATCACCGGCTTCTAGGAGACCGAGATTCTCCCAGATTATGGTCCCCTCTACATGGTCTGTCTGCACGGGACTGGCCCATAAGAAACGGAGACAAGCTTGATTATAGCTGTCAACGAGAGACGTCATGGTCAAAGTCGTGCATCCGCTGTTCTGAAGCACAATCTCAAACACTATGAGATCCCCGACAGTGGCAGCAGCATTAGTAGGCATCGTTCTTTTCTTCTTCACCATCAGATCCGGTTGGGCAAACCCCACAGAACCCGTGGCACTGGCCGTGCATCCACCGTTGTTGCAGCTCACCGTATAGGTGCCGTTCCCGTTGTCGGTGATCGTTTCCGTGCCGATATTACACCCGCCGCCGGCAGCATGAACCGCATTCACCAGATCGGTCTGCGTATAGCCGCTGCACACTGTCACAGGCGGGGCATTCGGCGTTGGCCTTTGGATGAGGGTGATGTTGCCCGTGGCACTGGACGTGCATCCACCGTTGTTGCAGCTCACCGTATAGGTGCCGTTGCCGTTGTCGGTGATCGTCTCCGTGCCGATATTACACCCGCCGCCGGCAG
>CP070758.1:1373605-1378090 GCA_020348925.1 Gemmatimonadota bacterium
GATATTCTTGTCCGGCGCCTTTTCTTTCAAGGTGATGGCGTTCATAATGGTGGCCAGACAGCAGTGGCGGGAGCAGTAGGGGCGCTCATCGATCCTGGCGCCCACGCACTGGATCATGACGATGTTCTGGGCCTTGATGTCACCACTCCGCATCATGGCCTCGAAGGCCAACTGGGTCACAACACGCGGGTCGTCGCCGTAACCGAACATGCCCACCGGCTCAAAGACGTCGGAGCCGGTGGCCACTACAATAACCCCCGCGGGGAGCGTTTGCTCCTCGCCGTCTTTCTCTATGGTTACGCTGTAATCACCGACGTGCCCTGAGGCATCGGTCACCTGCGATGAGAGGAATACCTCGATGTTCGGGTTTTCATCGACGGCTTTGATCCGGTCCTCAATAAACTCTTTCGAGTCCGTGTAGGTCGGGTACAGGAGATACATGTCGTGGACAAGGCCACCCAATCGATTCTTTTTCTCAACCAGTTTAACAGGCACGTCCTTTTGAGCCAGGCTCAGGGCTGCCGTCATTCCTGAGATACCGCCGCCAATAACCACGGCGGAGCGCTGCACAGTACCCTGAATCTTTTCCTGCGGTCGTGCGTGGGTCACCCTGGCGACCCCCATTCTGATCAGGTCCACGCCTTTCTTTGTCGCCCTCCTCCTTTCGCCCGCATGCACCCAGGAACAGTGTTCCCGAATGTTGACCATCTCGACGAGGTTCCCGTTGAGTCCGGCCTCCTGAAATGCGTTTCGAAAAAGCTGAGCGTGGGTTCGCGGCGTGCAACCGGCGACGACGATTCGATCCAGATTGTGCTCAGAGATAACCCGCTTCATAGTGGCCAGGCTGTCTTTGGAGCAGGGATAGAGCTCGCTTGTGACATATTGAACGTGAGGGATCTTTTTCGCGGCCTTCACCAAGCGGTCCACGTCCAGGACGCCCCCGATTTCGTCACCGCAACGGCAGATGATGACGCCGACCCTTGCTTCGCCCATCACGACATGTTCCATTAGTGTGTATGCTCCTCCGATGCGGGGTAGTAGCTCCCGCAGATCTTGCACTGCTCTTTGCGATATTCCTCCCGAAACCGGTGTCTTGAGCGCACGGGATTGACGGTGTCCAGCTCGAATGTTCTGGCCGGACAGATGGTGGTGCACGTCCCGCAACCGATGCAGACCGTGGAGACCTCCTGAAACGGGGGGATGACTTCACTCAGCGTTCCCCGCTCGGAAAACCCGATGGCTCCGACACCGACGATCTCATCGCAGGCACGGACGCAGAGTCCACATAAAAAACAATCGTCCTCTTCGGTTCGAAACCGCGGCCTCTTGAGCCCCATCTCTTTGGCCAGTTCTTTGATGATTGGAACCTTGGGACACCGCGCCAGAAGCAGCTCGATAATGGTTTTTCTCATGGCGAGGATGCTCTCGGAGTTGGTGACAACCTTCATCCCCTCCTTTACCGGCGTCACACACGAGGCCATCGTCCTCTTCGAACCGTTCTCGTTCACTTCGACGATGCACAGGCGGCAGGCCCCGATGGATTCGAGGGCCTCGTGGTAACAGAGGGTGGGGATGTGGATGCCCAGGCTCCGGGCCGCATCCAGGACCGTGGCATTCTCGCACACTCTGATCTTCTTTCCGTCTATGGTCAGTTCTATCATACTATTTTTCACTCAACATAGATAGCGTCGCCGGCGATGGCGTCGAACCTGCAGATCTCGTAACAGGCGCCGCATTTGATGCACTTCGACTTGTCGAGATTGTGAGGCTCGGCGCGTGGTCCGGTGATGGCCCCGGTAGGACACTCGCGCACGCAGCGCTGGCAGCCTGTGCATTTGTCAGGAATGATCCGATACTCGATGAGGGCCTTGCAGACTTTGGCCGGACAGTGCTTATGAAGAATGTGATCTTCATACTCCTTGTGAAAATACTTGAGCGTGGTCAGGACCGGGTTCGGAGCCGTGGAGCCCAAGCCGCACAGCGAGGCTTCCTTGATGGTTGTGGACAGATCGTTCAGGACGTCGATGTCGCCTTTGCGGCCCTTGCCCTCGCAAATATCGGTCAGAATCTCGCGCATTCTCTTGAGACCTTCCCGGCAGGGCGTGCACTTGCCGCAGGATTCTTCTTCCAAAAAGGCGACGAAGTACCGGGCCACATCGACCATACAGGTGTCCTCGTCCATAACGATGAGGCCACCGGAACCCATGATGGCGCCGGCTTCGGTCAATTTCTCGTAATCGACGGGAAGATCGATCAACGCCTCAGGAATACATCCACCTGATGGTCCGCCACTCTGGACGGCTTTGAACTTTTTACCGTCCGGTATTCCTCCGCCGATGTCATAGACGATCTTGCGCAGCGGAATGCCCATGGGTACTTCCACCAGTCCGGTATTATTGACCTTGCCCACCAGGGAAAAGACCTTCGTCCCTTTGCTCTTCTCGGTTCCGATCTGGGAATACCAGTGGCCGCCCCGCAGTATGATCTGGGGGACGTTGGCCCAGGTCTCGACGTTATTGATGTTCGTCGGCTTGCCCCACAATCCCTTTTGAGCGGGGTAGGGGGGTCGGGGCCGCGGCCTGCCCACATTGCCCTCCACAGAGGCCATGAGGGCCGTCTCCTCGCCGCAGACGAAGGCTCCGGCACCCTGAATCACCTTCACGGAGAAATTGAAGCCGGTATCGAGGATGTTTTCTCCCAGGAGACCGTACTCCTCTGCCTGCTGAATGGCGATAAGGATGCGCTTGACGGCCAGGGGATATTCTTCGCGCACGTAGACGAAGCCCTGTCTGGCCCCGATGGCCTTTGCTCCGATGGTCAGCCCCTCCAACACGGCGTGCGGATCGGCCTCCAGAATGCTTCGATCCATGAAGGCCCCGGGATCGCCCTCGTCGGCGTTGCAGATGAGGTATCTCTCATCACCATCGGAGGATCGGCACAGTTCCCACTTCCGGCCGGTGGGGAATCCGGCGCCTCCGCGACCTCTGAGTCCTGATATCTTTATCTCTTCAAGGATCTGGTCCGGCGTCATTTCGGTCAGGGCTTTGCCCAGGGCTTCGTATCCGTCGTTGGCAATGTATTCGTCGATTTTTTCGGGATCGATCCGGCCGCGGTTGCGCAGGGCGATGAGGAGCTGGTGTTTAAAAAACTCGATCTCGCTCATGGTGGGGATGGGCGTCTCGTCCTCAGGCGGGGTGTACATCAGCTTTTTGACCGGGCGGCCCTTCAGAAAATGCTCCTCCACCAGGAAGGGGATTTCCTCCTCCTGCAGTTGCTGGTAAAAGATGCCGTCGGGCTGGGCGACCATGATGGGGCCCCGCTCGCAGAAGCCGTTGCAGCCGGTGGTCACCACCTGAACCTCGTCTTCCAGACCGTGTTTGGCGATTTCCCTCTCCAGAGCCGCCGCAATTTTGAAGGCCCCGTTGGAGACGCAGCCGGTCCCGGCACAGACCAGAAGATGGGCGCGGTAAGTCTTTACCACTTAGTCCCCCTTCTGATCGAAATCATAAAGATGAATGATCGCTTCTTTGAGGATATAATTATCGTATGGGAATTTCCTTCGGAAACTAATAGGACAAAAAGGAGTAAGGATATATATCCCTGTAGCAATTTTCGCCCGGTATACATATACCGGGTGATCGAGGAAGGGACGTAACCGTAACCGTTCAACGAAACGGACCTCGTCACCGTAACCGAATGACGTAACTTGGTCGGCATAATATTTCTAATTTCTCTCTGTGTCTCTGAGCCTCTGTGGCAATTGATCATATTCAAAACTCTGAGATATCACTCTTACTGTTTCAGGACCTTCGGGATCTTGTCCTGGGTCAGCTTGCCGTGAAAATTATCGTCGATGACGATGACGGGCGCCAGGCCGCAGCAGCCCACACAGCGGACGGATTCCATACTGAACCGCTCGTCGTAGGTGGTCTCGCCGGCCTTGATGTTGAGCTCCCGCTCCAGTCGGTCCATGATATTCACACCGCCCCTGACGTGGCAGGCCGTGCCCAGACAGACGTTGATGAGATGCCTCCCCCTCGGCTTCAGGCTGAAGGCCTTGTAGAAGGTGGCGATGGAGAAGACGCGGGTCAGGGGGACGTTCAGCCTCTGGGCGATGAATCGCAAAACGGACTGGGGCAGATAATTGACTTTACGCTGCGTCTCCTGTAAAATTCCGATTAAATTCGATGGTGAATAATCGTACTTCCGGAGGATCTCATCGATGGCATCGAGGCGCCCCAGCTCTCCCATAGCCCTTTCCCGCCTGGCCTGCTCGATCCTTTCCGCTTCGAGCTTCTCCTTTTTCCCCTCCAGAGCCTTGGTGACGATGGCCAGCAGGTCGTCCGGCGTGAAGGGCTTTTCCACGTACTCGAAGGCGCCCAGCTTCATGGCCTCCACGGCGGTCTGAACTGAGGCGTGGCCGGTGATCATGATGGGGATGGTCTCAGGGTGATTCGCTCGTATTTCCTTGAGGACATCGATGCC
>CP070758.1:1378190-1387056 GCA_020348925.1 Gemmatimonadota bacterium
AAAACCGAAATTGGAAAAGGTCGGCGCGTCGTCGTAATACTGCCCCTCGGCTTCGACGATCGCCTCCATGGTCGGCGGCTCCATATCCGTCATCCACTCCGTATACGCTCCTGAGGCGACACAGCCATAACCACCGAACTGCACGTCATCCGTGACATCGTCATATGAGATGCGAAAATAGCCGCCCTCCCCCCACCATGAGCCCCAACTGTTCTTTACCTTGAAATACTCCTGAGTGTCATTATACCCAACAACCAAAATGGCATGTCCCCGGTATTCCGGGATTGCGTCCCCACTATAATTATAAATACCGCCTGAATAACCGGTGAAAGAACTGCCCTCAGGAACAAGCATAGACGCACACACAGGACCCGATTGCAGCAACGATTTCAAATTATTGACCGTATTGCCGTCAGGAGCTCCCCAGCGACCGTATTTGTCGTATTGAGAAACTTTTTCCAGATAATCGGGGTTGCCACACATGCTGCTGCAATTCCCATTGGTCGCAGTGTATGGATAGCAGGCTTCCGGAGGAATCCCCTCAGTTCCGATGTATTCCAGCGCATAGCCATACCATCCACCACCACACCCGCTGCCAGGAGCACACGAAACGATGACTTGTTCCGCCAGATCATTTTTATTTCCCACGTTTTCAACGATGGCTACGGCTGCAAAGGCCCAGCATGAGCCACACCCACCCTGATTCTTTACAGGACTATCGTTCGAGCTCCAATCAACTGAAGTCTGAAAATTTTGCACATTATATTTAAATGATGGCGTATGTTTCTGCCAATATTCCTTGACCTCCTCGGGAATTTTTAAACCCATGCCGTACTCTTGAGCTGTGACGCTTCCGACATACATCACCAAGAACGCAATGACACCAAGATGAATTGTCACGTTGAACTTAGACATTGCCCATGCTCCTTTCACTCTCTAAGCACATTTCCACCTCACGTTTCAAGCCAAACCTCCTCACACTCTTCTGTTTCCATAATGTATGTGCAAAGATTATGCCAGTTGCTTTTGATCCGTGTACGGTGAAATTCAACCACATGTAATACATTAATTTACAGTGATTTCTATAAATATCTGAGAAAGTCTTTTTAACACAAATATGGGTGATATCCCCTTCAAATCAAAAATTTACCGCATTTTGCATGAAAAAATTGCACGGATTGAATCACGCGCTTGAAAGGAGAAAAAATTCTTGACCCACATCAAGAAAGTCCTTGACAACGATCACCAGATATGTTATAATTGAACAGGTTTATCCTTTGTCAGTGAATGTGTATACAATCTGGGGGAGGGAGCCATGGTTGAACGTTTTTTCTTTTCAATATTCAACAAATATTCGTTTCTTTTTTTCATCGTCGGGCTCTCAATTCTTCTCCTCGTTTCCGATCCTCTTATGGGAGAAGAGTACTATCTTGAGACGGACAAGTCTGTTTCACCCAATACAATCTATGAAGATGGCTGCGGCGTATCGCCTGACAAGACGACCGTAACCTTAACGGTCACCGGCGCCGGAGACTGTCCCACAGGCGGTCTGTTGGATATTATGCTCATCATAGATCGCTCTTCGACAATGTTGACCAATGCCCGCATCGACAGCGCCAAGGCCGCTGCAAAAGCCTTCGTCGATCTTTTCCGAAATCAGGATAGGGTCGGCCTCATCTCCTTTGCTACCGATGTCATACTGGACAAAGGATTGACATATATGAACACGACAGGGAAAGCCGAACTCAAAGCAGCCATCGATTCCATTCGCGCCGAAGGGTGGACCAACATCGGGGATGCCGTACGAATGGCCAATCACGAGTTACAGGACCACGGGCGAGAGAACCGGGCTTGGGTCGAGATCCTTCTGTCCGATGGGTTACCGAACAGACCGCTCGGCCTGCCCAATCCTCCCGGCCCTGTGGGGTATGCAATCATGGCAGCAGATTCAGCACGGCTGATGGACATTCCTCTCTACACCATCGGCTTAGCGTTGACGATTCAGGAAGGCGTGATTCTTCTCCAAAGCATGGCCGATACGACAGGTGCGATCTATTACGACTCCCCGACACCTGATGAATTGCGGGACATTTTTCAGGAGATCGGCGGTGAAGTCTTGTGTCAGGCAGGAACAGACATTACGGTTACTGAAATCCTCCGGAATATCTTCTCCGTTGACGGCGTATTCACCGTTTCACCGATCTCTATCGATGTTAATCCTGTAATCGGGACAACCTTGCGATGGACTGTTGCCGAAATTTATGTGGGAGATGTGTGGACAGTATCCTTTGACATTCGTTCCGCAGAAACAGGAGCTTTGCTTCCAGTTGACGTCGCCGGGTCTTCCAAAGTGACCTATACGAGAAACGGAGATCAACTCGAAACACCATTCCCCCAAGCTTATGTAACAGTAAACCCGTGTCAAGTTCCACTTCTGAATTGTCTCAAGACAGATATCTTCTCTGGCATTGACATACCACATGCAGGCGATACGTTGCTGTACAGAGTCGATGTGTTCAACCAGGGTATACTGCCGGTCACGAACCTATTTTACGACGACACTCCTGATCCTTATTCAACCCTCCTCGTCGGCAGCGTGTCAACGACACTGGGTACTGTTATCCTGGGAAACAATCCTGGAGATAACAGTGTCTCCGTCTCTCTCGGGACCCTCTCACCTGCTCAAGAAGCGACCATCAACTTTCAGGTGGTGATTGACGATCCCCTTCCACCCGGTATAACGTTCCTCTCAAACCAAGGTTTTCTCTCAGGCACCGAACTCGATCCAGTTCCCTCGGACGATCCTGACACGCCACAGCTCGACGATCCGACGATAACGTATCTCACAGTAGGACCTATCCTGGAAGCGACAAAGACCGATCACCTCTTCGGCGACAAGGATGGAAACGGTCTGCCGAGCCCTGGTGACACCCTGAAATATGACGTCGAGATCATAAACATGGGAGGCGCAACAGCCCATGGCGTCACATTTACGGATACCCTCGACCCGGAAGTACTTCTCGTTGTGGGGAGTGTCTCCTCGAGTCAGGGTTCGGTCGTCATTGGCAACAATCCCCTCGATACGCTCGTCTATGTGTATCTCGAGAGCCTTGAAGTGGGTCACTCTGTGGCCATCGAATTTCTTGTTACCATTCGCGATCCTCTGCCCTTTGGAATCACTCAGGTATCGAATCAGGGTATTGTCCGCAGTATCGATTCCGATGACGAGCCGACCGATGATCCGGACACGCCTCAGGATGACGATCCCACGATAACCAGATCTTTCAGCGTGCTCTTCAAGCGCGGCAAGACCTTTGAGGCTGCCCTGAACTCATCATATTGTCCCTATTACAGAGCAGTCAACGGCCCTCCCGGTAGCCCGGATCTCATCCAAATCACCACATATACCTATGATCCCGGACATGATCTCTATTGGTGTTATCCAATCGAAGGACTCCTTTACCCCGGTTCACACCTCTATATCACATATACTTTTGGTCAAGGGACACATGTGGACTCGATCTTCATACACATTCCCGCCAAAGGATCCAAGAACGAAGAGCGACATCCTCAGTACCGGGCTGTGGGTCCGAAGGTCGGCCATTGGGAAACGAGGACGGAGGGCGAATACGATTTCTATGGGTATGACTGGACGGTCTACGATGAGGTTCAAGAGGATGATGGCCTGTGGCGCATCATCTCGGAGATTTATACTACCGATGGAGGGGAAACGCAATTCCTTCCTGACACAAGCTTTGTCATATTGGACACGGAAGATCCTATTTATCATCTCACCTACAGAAAACAGAGCGACGGCGCACCGCTGCCAACGATCCCCCACCCCACTCTCGGCGACATTCCGGTGACGACCGACCAGATGGTGATGATTACGACGACTGTCAATCAAACAGCACCTCTGGAAGGCAATGGTCGGTTGTGGAGTTGGATGGACATATTCATTTTTGCGCCCGGCGAAAAAGTGGATATTGACGGGGTGCCGTCCTACGCGGATCAGCTCAGTGGTGTCTCCCGCTGGGTAAACGATCCGCCCTTCGCCGATACCCTCGATTACAATTACGTCTGGAACGTCATGGAGGCCGATTTAACGTGTGAGGGAGTGGCCACAGTGCGGATCAAAGGGCGCGATACGGCCAGTAACCTCGTGGACATCGAGGACGGTGCGCCAAATACCGGCCTGTATATACTCATTGACACCACACCTCCTGAAAGCCCCAAGGCAGCGAATATCGTGATAACAGACAGGGGGGCCGTCATCGGCGCTCCGGGTGCAGTCGGTGTTGATTGGTTCGGGCTCGGTCTCATCGTAAGGATCTATGACAATCCCGCCCTCATCTTACCCCTGGCCAGCTTCGAAGCGAAGAGCGATGGAAGTTTTGGCTTTACTTTACCCTTTTCCCCAAGTGCCGGGAGTCTCCTCTTCCTTACGGCCAGTGATAGGGCGGGTCACGAAAGCGAGGCAACACCGGTTGTTGTTCATTATGGCGTTGCCGCCCTGGAAGCTCAAAAAACTGTGACAGTCGTCGGGGATTTTGAGGCCAATCCTGGGGATACGCTGCTGTACGAGGTGACCCTCTTCAACTGCGATGATATCATGCTGACAGGTGTGACGTTCACCGATGTGCCTGATGTTTACACGTCCTTAGAAGTTGGCAGCGTTACCACTACCAAGGGGACCATAACCTCAGGCAACACAATAGGTGATACATTTGTCGGGGTGACCATTGGCACGTTAACAAGCGGAGAGACTGTTCATATTTCCTTTCCGGTGCGCATCGATCCCGCTTTGCCTGAGGAGGTTCAGCACGTTTCAAATCAGGGTATTGTGCTGTGCGCCGAACTGCCTCTGACGCCAACGGATGATCCGACGACTCCAAATCCTGCCGATGCAACGGTTGTCGAAGTGGTTCCCACAGTCGTGACAGTGACGTATCACCTCTATCCGGGATGGAATACCCTTTCCGTTCCCGTCATCCCCCTCAATCCCAACATATGGGATCTCTTCCCCGACGCTGAGGACATCTGGGGCTACAACGGCGGGTATATCCCTGTGGGCGCGGTAACACCTGGGCAGGGTTATTTCATACTCTACAACAGTGAAACCTTTATCAATATAACTGGAAGTGCTGTAGATAATTACGAAAAAAACCTCCAGTACGGCTGGAACTTCCTTGGCTCTATCATCGAAGAAGTCCCGGTATCCACTATCCTCAACACCGATACTGGTCAACCGGCCACGGAATCGTGTCTGGATCCCACGGCCGTCTATGAGTACACGAACGAACGGTACTTCTTCTCCACGCGGATAAAACCCACAAAGGCATACTGGGTCTTTGGTTTCGCTGACTGTCCCATCTTGGTCCGTTCCCAATTCGCAAAACTGACGCATCTTGCTCTGAAATTCGGGAGGGAAACGCTCTGGACGGCCAAGCTCTTTTTGGAGAATGAACATGGGACCCGAGTGCTGGAGTTTGGTGTGGCGGAGGGTGCAGGGCCTGGGTACGATCCTGGGCTCGATCTTCCAAGGCCACCCGCAATCCCGGGCAAAGATCTTTTAAGCGCTTCTTTCATAAACCCTTACCGCATAGATCTACAAAAAGATATCAGAAACACATCCAATCTCAAATGGATACTTGATGTTATCTCAGAAAAACAATTGACTCTCGAATGGGACATGTCGCAGCTTCCTCCGGATCTGACTGTCGTTCTGTTGAAAGAACATGAAGAATCCATAGATATGAGAACTTCGACACATCTCACTATAGGGGAAGGACACCATCAACTCCGCATACAGGTCCATTCTCTCCCTGAAACCTTTCAGCTGCTTCAAAACTGTCCCAATCCGTTCAATCCCACGACCACTATCTCCTACACCGTTCCAACCGGATCGGCCCCGAACACGGACCGTTCTCCATTCATCAGTCTTAGAATATACAACCTTCTGGGCCAGGAAGTACGGACATTGGTGGACGGCGAAATGAAACCGGGGCGTTACACCGTGACGTGGGACGGGCGGGATGATTTCGGCCGCGAAGTTTCGGGCGGGGTCTATTTTTACCGCCTCCATACGAGTCGTTTCAGCCAGACAAGACGGATGGTGTTACTTAAATAGGATGAGAACTACTGATATGTAAAGGGAGGAATTGTGTGAGTATCAATTACTCTGATTTTCTATAAGGCACTCGATATTTCTGGAGAAATACTTTATCCGTAAGTCATCCCAAAAATACTTGTCAGCTGCTGTATATATTCCGAATAATTAAATAATTTGAAATCCCCCAATGTTGCACTCTAGAAGGCGAAACATATATTCAATTCTTGTTTTATATCTCCTTGGTAAACAATACTATTTTTGAGATATATATTTATTATGCATGATAGGATTACAATATGAAATCTGAAGAACGAAACTGGGGACAGGTGCAACTAATTTTTTCTCTTGTCGCTGGCATCACCATAATAGCTCACTTCATTGCCTCATTTTTCCCATCTGGACGAACATGGGGATTCCATCATCTTCTATTTTTTCCGCTCTGGGTGCGAGTTTTACTAACCCTAATTGGTCTTTCAATATGTGTTTCTGGTGTTAACAAGCACCTATCGGTTTTTCTACAAGTTATGGCAAACTTTCTCTTCAGGAAGAAACGACTTGAGAGGTATATCATTTTAGTGTCTCTAAGTTTCTTTTCCTTTGTCGTTTTCTGGCTTCTCAGAACCAAGACACATTTCTTAGGGGATGGCTATTTGCGGATAAGAAGCCTGGAAGCAGGTAATATATTCTCAACGGTTGAGCCTTTGGATACATATCTCCATTTTATGGCCCATAAGTTCTTCAGTATTTTAGGAACTGTTGATCCAACAACGACGTATGCAATTCTCAGTTGCTTATCAGGGGCTTTGTTTGTCTTCATTATTCTTATTCTTTCTGGTTCTTGGACAAATAATCCGTTGCATGCTACTTTTATCTCCCTTTCCGTTGTTACTATGGGTTTGATGCAACTCTTTTTTGGGTACGTTGAAAACTATACCCTAATGACAACAGGAATGTTGTTATACATAATGACTTCTTTGCTTTATCTTCATGAGAAATGCGATATAGTCTTACCTTCATTCTTGCTGGGCCTCACTATCTGTTTCCACACAGTCGCATTTCCCTTAGTTGGTTCACTTACCTATTTAATCTTTGCTAAGACAAAAGCACGTCAGAAAAGTCCTCTCTATAAAAATCTTGTAAAATGCATTGTAGCTTTCTCCCTTCCATTAATTGGGCTCGGCATTATGGCCATTCATCTCGAGTATGGTCCGAAAGTCATTCTCAGAGAAACCGGTCAAGAGATCTTTCTTCCAATCTTTCCCCAAAATGCTAATTCCGCATATTCCATACTCTCTGTTGCTCATCTCTTTGATTTTATAAATGAACAAATTCTTATTTCTCCGGTTGGAATAATACTAATTATATTGATACTTAAATTTTGGAAGAAAATCAATTTTCATGATAATACATCACGGTTTCTTTTTATTTCCAGTTCCTGTCTGCTCTTGTTTACTTTCGCTCTAAATCCTAAATTAGGATTAAGTCGTGACTGGGACCTTTTCTCTCTTCCTGGATTGTCTTACACTCTTCTTGCTCTGTACCTTGCCATTTCATACATCAAGGATAACCAAGTTTTGAAATCAATTGGGATAGTTTGTATCGTTGTTAATCTGCTTCACACTGTTCCCTGGATTCTGGTCAATGCTCATGAGAACAAATCTATCGAGAGATTTGAGCTTTTGGTCCAAACCAAAAAAATCCGCACTTCATATTATGCCTATGAAGAGCTCGGCACTTATTTTCGGAATACAGATAAACCCGAGAATGCCATTGATTACTACAAGAAGGCCATAGAAGTGAATCCAAGTAATTGGCGGTTGCACAATCTTCTGGGAAGTACTTTTTCTTCCCTACAAAAGTATGATGAAGCTATCCTTGAATTCGAAGTGGCAAAAAAATTGGCTCCAAAGCAGGCCTCAATACCTCACAATTTGGGTCTAACATACATGCATAAAGGAACATATGATATGGCAATAAATGAATTGATAAAGGCAATAATGTTAGACCCTAAAGATCCTGACAAATTTCAAAACTTGGGTGAAGTTTTTCTTGAGAAAAAAATGTATAGTGAGGCACTTGATCAATTTAAAAAGGCCTCTGACCTTGATCCTGATAATTCTGAAAGGACGAAAAGGCTCAATCTGTTAAGATCCATTGCTCATTATAATTTAGGGTCAATCTTCGGGAAGCAAGGCATTTATGATCAAGCTATAGTAGAGTTAAGGAAAGCCATCCAACTAAATCCGTTTGATGCAGATGCCTATGTGAATCTTGGGATTGTTTTAATGAAAAGCCATTTATACGGTGAGGCAGAGGTTCAATTTAAGAAAGCCACTGAGCTTCAGCCACAGCGAGCCAGCTATCATTTTAATCTGGGAAATATTTATTGGATTCAAAACAATCAGAAGGAAGCTATAAGCGAATGGCGCAGAACACTAAACATTGATCCAAATCATATTGAGGCCAAGAGGCTATTAAGGGAAGCGACTGGAGTGCAATATTAAAGAGATAGACTCAAAAGAAAAAACAGATTCGCTTTATTTAAAAAGGCTATTCATGGTAAAAAGACGAGCATGATTTTTATCAATTTTGGTTGAAATAGTGAGTTTTTAAGAAAAATCCAAAGTGATGATTATCTTTGCCTGGCATGAACATCCAGACCAAGAAAAAAATCTTGACCTGAAAAATCTATACCTTTACTTGTACACATGGGAGTCCTCCTTTCTTTGTGAGTGTTTTGAATCCAATAAATAT
>CP070758.1:1387156-1429954 GCA_020348925.1 Gemmatimonadota bacterium
CCCGGTTCGATCCGGGGCGGCCTTCCGGCCTGGTTGTGTGAGAGGTATAAGAGCTTGGAGCGAACCTGAGGGTTCGTTCCAGAGAGAAGAGGCCCCTGGGACCTGGAGGTTCGAGGGGTCTTTTTTTGTGCTCGCAATGACAGGCATAACGGCGTCCGGGTTCGCAGTGACAGGCATGGAGAAGAGAACGGAACGGTTGCATTTCACAAAAAGCTGAAGAGAACAGTTTTTCCTTGACAGTGCACCTTTTTTGCTTATTTTTGCATAGTTCGTGATGTGTGAAGCTTCGCAGACACATCCTGGAATTGAATGGGAAATACAATGACTCGGTACGAGGTCGATGAATTGATAGGTATGCGGACCTGATTGGCGGGGAGGGACGTGGTGAAATTTGTAAAACATATTTTTTTCCTTTCAGTGCTCTCTTCTTTTTCCCTGTATTGCAGCGGAGCGCTTTGTGACCAACTCCCGACGCCTGGACAATACGGGGGCACAACATCGCAGGGCCACCCTGTTTCCTTCAGCGTGACACACAGTGGATTCGTGGAAAACTTCTGTATCATCCTGGACTACAGCTGCGATGATTGCTCGGGGAACAAAGAGATGTGTTTTGTGACCGAACAGTTCCAGATAACACAGAACCGTTTCCAGTACGATGCTCAGACACCGAACAGATTTGAACTGGGTGGACGTTTTTTCACGGAGTCGAATGCCTCCGGATTTCTGTATTACGTGACCGATCAGATATGCGGGTCCTGCGACAATTACGTCACCTGGAACACAACCTGTCTTGAATGCACACCATCGATCACGATCACATCACCCAACGGTGGTGAACGATGGATCGCCGGTGCGATTCATCCCATTGCATGGATATACACCGGTCAGTTGCCGTTTTTAGAAATTTCTTATAGTGTCCAGAGCGGGCAGTCGTGGATCACCATCGTTGATACCACGGCGAATATGGGTTCTTACCTGTGGACCGTTCCGGGCACACCTTCCGATTCCTGTCTCGTTCGGATCCGGAGTGTGGGTGACACGACGGTGACCGATGAGAGCGATGAGCCCTTCTCAATATGCATGCAACCGTTCATTACCGTCCTTTCTCCCAACGGAGGTGAGAGATGGTTCCAGGGCGATGAGAACACGGTGCAGTGGACGTGGGAGGGGTGCCTCGATTCCGTGGCTCTCGACTATACCGTTGACGGCGGTCAGATATGGATGCGTCTTGCGGAGAGCGTGCCAAACACCGGAACCTTTGCCTGGAGTATTCCCCAGACCCCTTCCTCCGACTGCTTTGTCCGTGTTTCGGACGTGACCGATGATGCTGTTTTCGACTCCAGCGACGCTCCGTTTCGAATCTGCGCTGACCTCTCACTGACGGTTCTGTCACCGAACGGAGGCGAGGAATGGATCGTTGGGAGTTCCCAACCGATCATGTGGGCCTCGTCCGAATGTGTCGATGAGGTGACTCTTGCGTATTCGATCGACAGTGGGGGTGATTGGATCCCCATCGCTTCAGAGGTGCCTGACACCGGTTCCTATGTGTGGCTCGTTCCTGATACTCCGTCCGCCGCGTGTCTGGTCAAGGTGTGGGACGCAGGCGATGCAGCCGTCGTCGATTCGAGCGACGATGTTTTTTCCGTGTGTCAGGAGCCGTCCGTCCAGGTTCTGTGGCCGAACGGAGGGGAGAGGGTCATTGTCGATAGCGATCATGATATCCAATGGCTTTCGACGGGATGCATCCATGATGTGACGGTTCTGTATAGCGTCGACGCCGGTCAGAACTGGATTTCCGTATCAGGCGGGACGCCTGATGACGGGACCTTTGAATGGACCATTCCGAACACTCCCTCAGCCGCGTGTCTTGTGAAAATCCATGTCTTCGGCGATACGACCCACTTTGATGTGAGTGACAGCCTGTTCGCAATCGAATTGACGCCTGCGTTGACGCTTCTTGCACCGAATGGAGGGGAGGAGTGGTGGGTCGGGAATACCTACGACGTTCTCTGGCAGAGCTGGGGGCCTGTGGGGGATGTGACGCTCGAGTATTCGACCGATAGCGGAGCAGGCTGGCAAGCTATTGCCGAGACGACCCAGAACACAGGTGTGTTCGAATGGAGCGTACCCTCCACACCGTCCAGCCTGTGCCTGGTCCGCATTAGTGACCTGCTGACAGGTACGGTTGCCGACACGAGTGACAGCCTGTTCTCGATCGCGCCGGCACCGGAGCTTTCGCTCATTGCACCAAGCGGAGGTGAGCGGTGGTATATCGGAGGCCAGTACGATATTCAATGGTCCTTTTCAGGCTCGATTGACCTTATTGGGATTGAATACTCTCTCACAGGTGGTGCTGCTTGGATTGCGGTTGCGGAAAGCACCTCAAATGATGGTCTGTACCGGTGGGAGATTCCCGAGACACCGTCGGAGCAGTGCCTCGTCCGCATCTATGACGTGGCCCATCCCGGAGTGGGTGACACGAGCGGGACCTTCATTATGACTGTTCTCTCCGACATCACGCTGCACACTCCGAACGGGGGGGAGATCTGGCTTGTGGGGAGCACGTACGATATTGTCTGGTCGTCCGAAGGGTTGATCGATCAAGTTTCCATCGCTTACTCTCACACCGGTGGCCTCTCCTGGATAACGATCAGAGACACGACGCTCAACGACGGTCTCCACGAATGGACCGTTCCAGCGCCTCCCTCTCTTTTGTGTCTCGTGCGCGTTTTCGACGTGACCGATCACAGTGTGGCCGACACGAGTGACAGTATTTTTACCGTTCGGGAGGCGCCGACCCTGTCCCTCGTATCGCCCAATGGCGGCGAAGAGTGGCGGGTGGCAGATGTGCGGCAGATCCTATGGTCATCCACCGGCCTCGTGCCGACCGTGACCATTGAATATCGTGTAACGGATGACTCCGAGTGGATACCGGTTGTTGGCAATACTCCCAATGATGGGAATTACGCCTGGACGATCCCGAACAACCCGTCGACAGAATGCTGGGTCCGAATGTATGATTCGACCGATTCCGACGTAGCCGATACCAGCGATAGCTCCTTCACGATACTCCCCTTTGAGATGATCCTCAAAGTCTCCGACGGGAGCGGGAATTCGGGCAGCTCGGATAACAGGGTCCATATTCAGGGGGACACGCGGGTGAGTTTAAGCTCTCTTTCCTTCTCCTTAGCATACGATCCGAGTGTTCTGACGGCGACGAGTATCGTTGGGACCGAGCGCGTGGCCGACATGTCCCGTTTTTGGTGGGATCATACGGCACCGGGAAGTTTGGGTGTGATCCTTGAAGATGGGATTCTTCCCGCAGGTGAGGGTGTGCTCGTGTCGGTGCTCTTCGATGTTTCAGGGACCGCCCTTCCCGGTGAATATGGGCTGGCCCTGTCCGCCTGTGCTCTCCGGGATACATTGGGGCGCGAATCTCTTCTGTGTGCCACTGAGGATGGGATCTTTACAGTCTATCCCAGGGAAACTTTTTCGATTGCAGGTGCTATCCGCGACAACAGCGGTCAGGGTGTGGAAGGTGTTACGGTCACCTTAATGGGCGACAGCTCAGAGGTCTTCACGACGTCGGCGAGCGGTTTGTACCAGTTTCACCAACTAGCGACCGGGGAGTACAGCGTGCTGCCTAGAAAAGGGTGCTGGACCTTTCAGCCACCCTGGCGTCACTACACCTCCCTCGATACGAATTATGATCATGAAGATTTCAAGGGATTCACTCTGGGGCGCTCTTTCCTCGGTTGGACTGAGGGTGTGGGAGAGACAGAACTGAGGGACGGAGCGTTGGAGGATACATTTGCCGTCTGGTTTGATCCCGGTCTGCCCTGCTCGCTCTATGCTGTCGAAGCGGCCTTCAACACGCCGGGGACAATCATGATTTTTGTGTGGGATGCAGGACCCAATGCACCTCACCATGGCGTGGCTCCGGAGAGGGGTACGTTTCCCGGGTCACCTCTCGGTGATCCGATCGTTGGTCCTTTTCCCTTCACGGTTCAAGGCAGCGGTGACTGGGAGCGTCTCAACCTTGTTCAGACCGGTTCCGTTCCGGTGTTCGGAGGTCCGGATGAACCCGGGCGTTCCTTCTTCGTGGGATGGGTCAAGGTCGTTCCTGGTCCGTATCCTGACAACGTGCCCCATGTCTTGGGACAACAGGTCTTGTCAGATGCGACGCATTCCTGGTTCGGCGGACCGTGGATCGGACCCGGGGGACCGGATGAGAGAGAGCACCCTTGGGGGGGGTACGGAGGCAGTCTCAACGGATCCCCGCCTGTGGAGTATGCTGTCAGACTGGATGTCTCGTTTCCCTGGTGTCCCCTCGTTGTCTCCGCGGGTCTGCCAGATGTGGCCGGCGATGAGGGAGATACACTCTCTGTCCCGCTCTATGTCTATTCAAATGTTACGGGTTTGGACGTTCGCTCGTACGCCTGTGAAATCGGCTATGATGAAACCCTTTTGGAGGTACATGGGTGTGTCAGCCTGCCAGGTGATATGACGCGGGATTGGGGGGCGCCGACGTGCCAGGCGGATGTCCCTGGCAGACTGATGCTCAGCCAGGCAGGATCGTCGGCCCTGGTGGGAACGGGGATGCTCATCCATCTGCAATTTCGGCTCTTGAGCGGTTGGAGAGAATGCAGCGATCTCACCTTTGTCGAATTTGTGTTCAATGATGGTACACCTCAGGTGAGCGCTGGGAACGGCCGCATCTGCGTGGAGGCGGGGAGTCAGCGGTGTCACATCTCCGGCCGCGTTCTCCATTATGCCACTCGCAATCCTGTTGCTGAAACCGACCTTGTGTTTTCCGCCGGCGATTCGGACACGATCCAGACGGACGGTGACGGGTTCTATATCTTCGAGCGGCGGTTGTGCTCCCTCGATGATACACTGTGTGCTTCCATGCGAGATTATCCGTCTCATGGTGTGACGGCCTATGATGCGGCCCTGGTCGCTCAGACGGCAGCCGGGATGATAACCCTCTCCCCGCTGCAGCACATTGCCGGTGATGTGAGTGCCAATTGTGCTGTCTCCACCTACGATGCTGCTCTCATTGCCCGGTATGCCGCCGAGCTCATCTCGTCCTTTCCCACAGGACCGTGGATGATGGTGCCTGAGAAGGAGACCGTCACCGAAGAAAACTGGTGTTCCGTGCCCTCCTGTTTGATGCATACGCCGCTGGCAATGAACAGAGACGGACAGGACTTTCTGGCGGTTCCGGTGGGGGATGTGAGCGGCAACTGGAGCTCCGCCCGGCGCATGTTTCCGAAGTCCCCGCCGATACCGCTGTGGCAGGACATGATCCTCACCAGGGGGCAAGTCTGTACCCTTCCTCTCCTGCTGGCCCAGGAAGAGGAGATCGTGGCTCTTGATCTCGGATTGACGTACGATCCTTCCGTGCTCACTCTGGAGGCGGCTTCCCGGACGGCAGCCACAGAGGATTTCATGTTGGTTGTGAACCATCGAGCCGGAGGCGCTGCCCTTTCCCTGTACGGCCGTTCTCCTGTCAGAGGATCGGAGGCTGTGCTCGAACTCCGGTTTCTCGTCATCGGTGAAGAAGGTGCAAGAAGCCTGCTCAAGGTGAACAAGCTGCTCGTCAATGAAAGGTCCGTTGCCGTTGCCGAGACACGGCTGTCTGTGAGAGGGAACCTTCCCCACGAATATGGTCTGGAACAGAATGTGCCCAACCCCTTCAATCCTGTAACGACCATTCGATATCATATACCACGGACCGATGGACCGGTTCGCGCCACGCTCACCCTGTATAATGTCCTGGGACAGGAGATAAAGAGATTGGTTGAGGACGATCACGCAGCGGGTACGTACGACGTCGTATGGGACGGAACGGACGACAAAGGATGTAAGGTCTCCAGCGGTATCTATTTCTACCGACTGGGAACGGACACGTTTGTGCAGACTCGAAAAATGGTCTACTTACGGTAATGGATATGATGAGTGCGGTTGGTCTCTTGCGGGAATCAGAATGAAGAAGAATCGTCGCACAGTTCTCTTTGTTGCACTGACGTCCCTCGTTCTCCTTGCCGGATTGGATGCGACAGCCGTTGTTGTCACCGTTCCGGATACGACCCTGCGGACAGGCACATCATTTTTGCTCCCCATTCGAGTGGATCAACTCTCGGACAGAGGTATCATCGCCTATCAGTTTCGGCTGGAGTTTGACGCCGACGTGCTCAGGATGGTGGGGGTGGAGAGGGAGGGGTGCTTGGGGAATCAGTGGGGTGAACCGACTGCGAATATGAGCATACCAGGGACCATTATCGTGGTTCAATACGGTATTGCTCCCCTTTCAGGAAGCGGCGATCTCATCAAACTGGAGTGTGACGTCATCGGGAATCCCCGCGATACGACGCAGCTGTCCTTCGATTCGTTCGTCTTCAATGACGGCGAGCCTCAGGCCGAGATGACAGATCCCGTGGCCATCTTCACCGTGACCTCCACGGGGGTACCCATTCTGGCTGTCTCTCCGGATACCATTGACTTCGGCGCATTGGATACCTTGAGATCCTTCTCCGTTGCGAACGAAGGCGTCGGAGACTTGAACTGGAATGTTCTTGAGGATCCTGATATACCCTGGATTGTGACCGTTGACCCCTTGTCCGGAGCTTCTGACGATACGGTGACGGTGACTGTCTCCCGCGAGGGCATGAGTTTCGGATTTTATTCAGGGCTTCTGACGGTTCAATCCGATGGTGGGCGAAGGGGGGTTGTTGTGAAAATGACCGTTCCTCAAGAATTTTTCATAGTGTCCGTCACCGTTCCCGATACGTCCCAGTACACGAGCCGGTGGGTGGAGCTTCCTATCATGCTTGATGATGTCACGGACATGGAAATTATTGCCTATCAATTTGCCCTCCGCTATGATGCGGATGTGGTGAATATTGTCGGGGCCACGACGCACAATTCTTTAAGCGCAGGCTGGGGGGATGCGGAGGTGAATACCGATACCACCGGTCAAATCGGCGTGGCGCATTATGGGGCGACACCTCTCTCCGGCGAAGGGACCCTCATCTCCCTTATCTGCTATGCCGTGGGCAATCCTGGTGATGCCACGGCTCTCAGTTTCGATCGATTTCTGTTCAACGACGGATACCCCCACGCGGAATGGACGACACCTGCGGCCACCTTTTCGGTCGACACGGCGGATGTGCCCCTCATTTTTCTATCGCCCTCAGTCCTCGACTTCGGGACGACGCAGACCGTGAACGCGTTCAACATCCGCAATGTCGGTACCGACACCCTGAAGTGGGCTGTTTCCGAGGATCCTGAGGTGGAGTGGATCACTTCCGTTTCGCCACGCTCCGGTGTGGGGGAAGGGACTGTTACTGTCGCGGTCAGCCGTATCGGCCTGGCGCCGGGTCTGTACTCGGGGAAGGTCTCGGTCACATCGAACGGCGGCGACGGAAGCATCACCGTGGCCCTGTCAGCGCCTGATGGGGGTCGACGCGTCCGTCTGTCGTTGCCGGACACCAGCGGAGCGGTCGCCAGTGAGCTCATAATTCCTGTCAGGGTCAATGATGTGTCCACTTTCGGCATTGTCGAATTTGAGTTAACACTCCTCTATGATGACGGCGTCTTGGAGGTTCTCGAGGCCCTCTCGGGGATGACGCTGAGTGCTGTCTGGGGACCACCCACATGGGACAGTCCCGCACCCGGTCACGTTCGCGTTGTCCATCAAGGACAACCGCCCTTGACCGGGAGCGGAACAATCGTTGGTTTCAGAATACGGGCCATTGGAGATCCTGAGAATACCAGTGAGTTGCGTTTTTCGAACGTGCTCATGAACGGGGACGCCGGTGTTTCCCAGTACAATACGCCGGCCGGCCTGTTCACGGTAGAACGTCCCGATTACCCTGTCCTTTCCGCAACACCGCTTTCCCTCGATTTTGGATCCGAGGCCACGACGAGGAATTTTTCCATTCGGAATGTCGGATCAGGCACACTTCGCTGGTCCATCTTCGAAAGCCCGGAAAAGAATTGGATCGTTTCAATATTTCCCACGGACGGCCAGAATCAAAGAACTGTGACGGTCATTATCGATCGAGCATATCTCTACCCTGACGTCTATACCGGGACATTGCACATCGCATCGAACGGGGGGAATCAGAACATCAGCGTGCGGATGGAGGTTGTGGCGAGCGATACACTTCCACCCTATTTGGCCTTCAGCAGTCCGCAACATCATGCCGTCGGTATGGCCCGAAACATGCCCGTCTTCGTCATCATTGACGATGAGGACTCCAGCGTGCTTCCGAGCAGTGTGGGCGTTACGGTGGATTCGGATACCATTGTGTCAGAGGGTGAGGATCGTACGGCCGGGGCTGTTCGATTCGTACCAAGGAACCGGGGAATAAGTCTTGTGTATACTCCCCTGACGCTGTTTGACGAGAACTCTGAGGTGGTGATCTCTCTGACTGCCGAGGACACAGCGCTTCCTTCTCGTGTGTATGAGGGATCCTTTTCCTTTACAACCGGCTCCGCGACGGTGGAAGTTATTGCGGAGGCACTGTTGGCGTCCGAGGGTGGGACCGTGGATGATCCGGACGGTGTGTTCGTCACTTTACCCCCGGGTGTTCTCGCGGATAGTCTGACGGTTCTCGTAGGCACGGTGACGGCCCCACCGCAGCTCCCGGACTCACTGCTCTCCGTCGGCAGGACCTCTTTCTTCGGACCCGAGGGTCTGACCTTTTGCCCCTTACCCGGAGTAGGGCGGCTTGTTTACACTGACGAGGATCTCGCAGAAGCCGGAATTGTTGATGCCTTGGGCCTGATGGTTTTTTCTTTCAACTCTGAAAGCGGAGGGTGGGAAGAACGGCAGATTTTAAGCAATGATACCAACAGCGGGACCATCCTCTTTCAGATCTGTCGACTCGGGTATGTCACCCTGGCCATCGCCCAGACGACCTCGGTTCAGGACGAGCGGAGGGATGAACGGATTCCCCTCACGTACCGTTTCATGTCCTGCCAACCCAACCCTTTCAACCCAACAACGTCCCTTCCTTTCCATATTCCTGACGTCCGTTTCCCTGTGGAGGTCACCCTTCGCATCTACAATGTACTCGGTGAGGAGATCCGTACTCTTATTCGGCAGCGACTTCCCGGAGGCCGGTACACAGCGATCTGGGATGGATGCGACGGGAAGGGTAGGGATGTGCCCAGCGGAGTCTATTTTTGCAGGATGTCGGTGCAAGATGAACAGGGTTTCGAGGTCTTCGTCCAGACACAGAAAATGCTCTTCTTGAAATAAATCCAAGATTGACACATGCGGTTCGACCTCTCGTGAATGCGGAGACAGACACTCCTGTTTCGAAAGACGTGCGGTCCACGGTCAGCCGAAACCTCTCGTGCCAGAAAGAGAGTTTGGCTCCTGAGAGCCGCGTGCCATAAGAGGTCGCGATGGTGGCGTGAGATGGCTTCGCCCTCCGCTTCGTTTCGATCTCGCAATGACAGGTTCAGGGCGCGAGAGTGCTTCACCCGGACCGAGCTCGGTCTCGCAGTGGTAGGCAGGGGCGTGGGATTGCCCGGCCCGGGTCACGTCCGGAGGTTCAATGACAGACAGAGAAAGGAGGTGTATGCGATGGAGAGAACAACGATTTGCAAGGGGTTCGCCACTCTCATGGTCTTCGCCGTAGGGTTGACCGCTCTTGTTCTCCTCTCGGTGGGAAATCGTACCGCAGCTCAGCCGGGACAACCGGATTTCGATGAAGAATTTATGAGGATGATGCACCCCGTGGAGTTGGCCCGTCAATTCGTCACGGATGACAAACTGCCTCAGCAGATCGCCGAGTTTAAGTGGAAGTTATATCGAGAGTATCAGGCCAAAGGTTTTACGGAGGAGCAAGCATTTCAATTGGTTCTGAGCGGCGGGATACCGTTTTCGGCTTCACAGTAAGACCGGCCGCACGGGATACGTGGCGTGAGGCTCGACGGCTGTGTTGAGAACAGCGGGAGCCGAGTATCTTGAGAGAGAGGGGGGCTCCAGCGAATATGGCCGGTGAGGGTTGTGTTGTCGGGGGGTGCGGGGATCCCATCAATTTAGGAGGCCGAGGACAGATTGTGCTCGGCCTGAGATTTTTATACTCGGCCCGGTCTTTGATACTGCTGCAGTCTCTTTTCCACTGTCTTGTCGCAGACGTACGATCGTGCACTATCGTAATCTATTTTTCCTTCCTGGCATAACTTCAGAAGGGACTGGTCCATCGTCTGCATGCCTTCGGATGTCGACGTCTCAATTATGTGGTGCAGAGATTCCATCGTTCCAGAGCGGATGTTGTTTCTGATGGCCGCGTTGGTCTTCATCACTTCACAGGCAACACACCGCCCACGTCCGTTAATCCGCGGAAGAAGAATTTGTGAGATGACACCGACCAGATTCGAGGCGAACTGGGCACGAACCTGATTGTGCTGTTCCGCAGGAAAAATATCGATAACCCGGTTGACAGTCTCTACCACGCCGGAGGTGTGTAACGGTCCAAACACGAGATGCCCTCTCTCCGCTGAAGTGAGAGCAATCCCGATCGTCTCATAATCTCTCATTTCGCCGATAAGGATGACATCCGGGTCCTGACGCAGTGCAAATTTTAAGGCGTTCTTGAAGGAGAGCGTGTCACCGGAGAATCCCACTTCCCGTTGTGAGATATACGATTTCTTCGAGTTGTGAAGGTATTCGATGGGATCCTCGACAGTAATGATGTGATCACATCGGGTACTGTTTATTGTATCGATTAAGGCCGCCAGCGTGGTCGATTTGCCGCTGCCGGTGGGACCGGCGACAAGGACCAAGCCTTTTCTGGCCGTGGCGAAGTCCTGAACCGAATGCGGCAGGCCCAATTCCTTCAGTTTCGGGATGTGGGTGGCCAGTGCGCGCACAGACGCGGCAACAGTTCCCCTTTGCTTGTGGATGTTGCATCGGAATCTGCCCAAACCCGAAACGCTGTACGCGAAGTCCAATTCATACCGGTCCTCTTTATCGCTTTCAAAAGTCTCTTTTTGCTCTTCAGTGAGAATACTGTAAACCAATTCTTGGGTATCAGAAGGTGTCAGTTCTTCATAGCCTGTCAGTGGTATCAGCTGGCCATCAACTCTGACGGCAGGATGGAGCCCCGCAATGATGTGTAGGTCCGATCCGTCCATGGCGACCAATTTTTCGAGCAATTCAATAATCGTCATTGTTTCTCCCCCTGATCAAGAATCCTTGTGTGTCCTTAACGTTTCATTTCTTTTTCAAAGGAAGCCGTAAACTAATAGTGAGATAACCGGGAAACAACTTCTTTTTCCGACAGCTATTCGACCGTTACTTTTTAAAGTCGGCGATTTCGCGGCACCGCGCTTTGTCTCCAAGTTGTTCCGTTCAGTTTTCACTCCGTCTGAAAGAGTCGGTTGACAGAGGCTGTCAGTTCTCTCGGATCGAGAGGTTTCGACAGATGCGGGACATTGTATATCTCCGTGAATTGAAGGAAATCGGAAGCGATGATGTCTCCGGCCACAAAGAGAAACTTTTGTGTTAAATCCGGTTTTTCCCCTTGGAGTGCAATAAGACGTGCGTCCCGCCTCTGCCTGGCATCTTCACGTCGGAAATCACAGCGTCGTAGGATACCTCATCGATTTTCAGGATGGTGGGGTCTCCAGGTAATGCTGTTTCAACAGAGTATCCCTCGCGCCATCGGGCGGCCACCTTCAATCCCCCTTTTCCGTGAGCTTCAAGCATGACCTGTTCGACATTTCCAAGAATATTCATGAAGACCTGCTGCAGCTGATGTTCGTCGACACAGGGATGGGGGAGGTTTTGGCTGAACTTTCGAGCCACACCGATATTGCTTACCCGCATTTCATAAGTTCTGAGGTCCAGGAGCCGACTGAGGATATCGTTGATGTGGACCCGCCTCTTCCACCGTGGTGTGTTGGCGAGCGAAGGCGAGGAAGTTCTGGACAATTTCTCGAGCGCGCTCGGCCTCGCGGTTTATGGTTTGGAGGGGTGACGTTATTTTTTTGAAGATCCGAGGACATGAGTAAAAGTCGCGTATGCCCCCATAATTCGATAATCAGAAAAATCGCTTTTCATTTGTCCTCCGACGTTATTCTGGTGTCACTGCGGCCATCATCAGAAGCTTGGCATACACACTTTTTTCCAGATCATCGAGATCAATAGGTTTTGTGAGGCAATCGTTCGCCCCGAGTTTGAGAGCATACTCACCGACTTTTTCATCCTTGACCCCTGTAACCATGATGACGCCCACCTCTTTGTCGAGAGCTCGAATACGGCGCAGGACTTCAACTCCGTCGAGGCCGGGCATTTTGGTATCCAGAAGAACAATATGGGGGCGTTCGCTTTTGAAAGTGGTTAAGGCCTCGAAGCCATCGGATGCAGTCAAGACCTCATAGCCTCGCAGGTTCAGAAATTCGCTCAGCAATTCGCGCGTTTCCTGTTCATCGTCAACAACCAGAATTCTTGCCATAGACGTCTCCTCTCCTCACACTTCCGATACATTATGATTGATACTGTTTGAACATTTCAGAGCTTGTACTCTTCTTGTACCATAAAATGGATGGACACTTAGCAGCTTTGCGGAGGTACCCCTGTGCCAATTCTGGGACATCCATATCCAGTATATCTTTGCCTTTTCCACCGTTGCCATCCGGACCGTAAACCCCTCCCGCTCCAAGAGGATCCTTACAAAAATCACACATGCTCTCATCATCAGCGTGACAGGCACCGATTTGGACGCCATATCGCAAGCTCACGCACACCATTTCAAGAATACGTCGAATCCTGATGCGAATATTAGAGGCAGAGCGATTGCTGTGAAAACGGAATTGATTCGAACACCTCCTTCACGCCCGGTCCGTTTTTTGCGCCAGGAGATCCATCGTACAGCTCAATAAAGACTTTAATCAATTGAGGATCGAATTGTTTTCCAGCGTTCACCTCCAGTTCGTCTAATGCTTTGTCCGCAGTGAGTGCGGGTCGATAGGGCCGATCCGATGTCATCGCATCATAACTGTCAGCAACGGCCAGGATTCGAGCCCCGAGGGGTATGTCCACTCCCCTCAAACCGTGAGGATACCCGTTTCCATCATACCGTTCATGGTGATGTCGAATGTCTGCAAGAATCTCCTGCAATTCTTCGATAGGTGTCAGAATACGTTCGGATATCAGGGGGTGCTGCTTGATCTCCTCGGATTCCGCCTCCGTCAATGTCCCTGGTTTGTTGAGACAGGCTTCACGGACCCCTATCTTTCCGATGTCGTGAAGGATCCCGGCGAGTCTCAGTTTCTCCACGTCCTCATCGGAGAAACGAAGACGTTTGGCCATGAGTGAGCTCATCTCAGCCACCCGCCGGGAGTGACCCTCTGTATATTTATCCTTCGCTTCCAGGGTTTGCACCAAGGACTGTATCGTATTGAGAAAGAGAAGGCGCAGCTGCGTATTTTTCTCAACAAGTTCTGATGTTTTTTCTTGAACCTTCTCCTCGAGACGGTCATGATATTCTTTGTTTTCTATGAGCAGCTGTCTTCTCTCGAAAGCTCGCCGCACGCTTGTTTCTACGGTTTTCAAATCAAAGGGTTTCACAACGTAGTCGTAAGCACCTTGGCGCATTGCCTCAACGGCCGTTGATGTCTCAGTCAGAGCGGTAGCCATGATGACCTCAGTAAAAGGTTCCTTCTGTTTCACTTCTTGGAGAAAGCCAATCCCGTCGAGTCCCGGCATTCGAATATCGGAAATGATGATTGGGATGTTCTTCTGATGCAGAATATTCAGAGCGCACTGAGCATTTTCCGCCTGAATACAATCATATCCCTTGTTGTTAAGAAAATGAACCAGAAGCTCTCTGACACAGGATTCATCATCGACGATGAGGATTCTTTTCTTTTCATTCACCTGGAATCTCCTTTGGTCGCTTCTCTGAATAATCACAGGACTGCAGGATGATCTGAGCAATTCTCAATCGAGCAGAGAGGTTCTTTAAATTTGCAACATTCGTGCCAACAACAAAAAAGCCACTCAGATATTCCCTAAGTGGCTTTGGAGTAAGTTCTTTGGAGCTTACTCTCGAAGCATCGATGCCTCTCTCTCGATGCGTCGTTGTTCATTATACGTCAGAAGTTCGAAAAAAATTAAATTTTTAACTTCTAACATTTTTATGTTCAATAGGTTAAGTTTATGTTCATTTTAAGACAGGGGTCTTGCATTATACGCTACTTGTGCGGTGTTTGGATCCCATGCTTCTTTATCTTGCTGTACAAAGTCGTTCGGCTAATACCGAGGAGTTCAGCGGCCCGTTTGATGTTGTATTTGGTTTTTTCCAACACCTCCTCAACGAGCTGTTTTTCATTCTCATCGAGATTATAGGTGGATGGTGTTATGTCCTTTCGGGTGCGTATGCGGGTTGGAAGATCATTTGCATTGATAATAGTGTCGCGACACATGACAACTGCATATTCTATCGTATTTTCCAATTCTCTGACATTGCCGGGCCAATGGTACTCCATCAAAAGACGAAAAGCCTCAGGTGAGATTCCTCTTATATTTTTATTATTCTGCTCGGCAAAGGTGTTTAAGAAATGAGCGGCGAGCACAGGAACATCCTCAATTCGATCCCGCAACGGTGGGAGCTCGATGACAACGACGTGCAGTCGATAGAAAAGGTCTTCTCGGAACGTACCGGCCTGAACGGCTTGCTCCAAATCTTTGCTCGTGGCAGCAATTATGCGAACATCGATCTTTATCGTTCGTGTTCCACCGACCCTTTCGAACTGCCGCTCCTGAAGGACCCGTAACAGACGCTGTTGAAGAGGAGCACTCATGTTTCCGATCTCGTCAAGAAAAATCGTTCCTCCATCCGCGAGTTCAAATCGTCCCTTTTTCTGTTTAATAGCTCCGGTAAAAGCGCCTTTTTCGTGGCCGAACAATTCACTCTCCAGGAGACTCTCAGGCAAGGATCCGCAATCGACTTTAATAAAGGGGCCTTCTGAACGGTGGCTGTTGTAATGGACGGCGTTGGCTAAGAGCTCTTTTCCAGTTCCGCTCTGGCCTTGTATGAGAACGGTTGCTTCCGACTCGGCGACTCGTTCCACAAGGTCATAGACTTTGTGCATTTGTTCGCTTTTGCCCACAAGTCTGGCAAAGCTATAGCGAGATCTCATCTCTGCCTGCATCTGGGACAACTGCCTTTTCAGACTGACATACTCGAGAGCTCGTTCAACCACGACACGAATTCTCTGAAAATCTTCGGGTTTCGTGATATAGTCGTACGCCCCTATTTTCATGGCCTCCACGGCCGTCTCAATGGACCCGTGCCCCGTCAGAAGGATTACACATGTTTCTGGGTCGTATTCCTTCATCTCTCTGAGCAATGTTATTCCATCCTTGCCGGGCATTTTAAGATCGGTGATCACCAAATGATACGTGTCTCTCTTCAGAAGAGCCAGCGCTTCTTCTGGATTCTTTGACGTTGTGCATTGAAAACCCTCTTGGCTCAAGATTTCCGAGAGTATTTCCAGAACGCTCTGTTCATCATCTACAACCAGAATCTTTGATTGCTCGGACATGTGTTGACTCCATATCGTTGTCTGCTTTGGAGTAATATGAAAATCATTATAGTATCTGAGCACCTGATCCATGAAGGATCCGTGCTCGGTCTCTTCGAAAGAACTATATAAAAAAAGAGAGGAAAAGTCAATGGAAATGTGCGCATTGTGCTCGGGCGATGGGGGGATGTTTGGAATGAACCTGCATTCTGAATATAAAAATGTGAGCAAGCGTTCGCCAAAGAGGAAAAGTAGGTAGGTATGAAATGTGGGGATAAAAAGCAGGTTTGCTTATCGTTTCGTCAATTAACCCGGCTACTAGCCTGCTCACATATTCGACTATCACATTTTCAATTTTTTCCCTTTTCGAGTCATAATATAAGGTCGTTTTCTGGGAAATGCAAGATATTTTTACAATTTTTGTCGTGATATTAAAAAAAAGTCATTCTGCGTCAGTTTTTCGATACTGCCTGACTCCTTCTTCGTAAAGGTTCCCGCCGTATGTATCCTGGACAACAATGGCTGGAAAGTTTTTTACCTCCAGTTTTCGAATTGCCTCGGCACCTAAATCTTCGTATGCAACGATTTCGACACTGACAACTGATTTTGCGATGAGGGCAGCCGCACCCCCCGTTGCAGCAAAATAGACCGCCTTCCATTTCTTCATCGCTTCTACGACGTTGCTCCCTCGAATTCCCTTTCCGATCATCCCCTTGAGCCCTTGTTCGAGGAGTTTGGGAGCATAGGGGTCCATCCGGCCGCTTGTGGTTGGGCCGACGGATCCGATAACTTTCCCCGGCTTGGCCGGTGTCGGACCGGCGTAGTATATAATTTGACCTTCAAAATCCAGAGGGAGCTTTTCTCCCGCATCTATGAGTTCGACCAAACGTTTGTGGGCGGCATCCCGAGCCGTGTATATGACTCCGGTTATATGAACAGCATCTCCAACTTTCAGATCGGCGACGTCTTCATGACGTAACGGGGGTGTGATTGTTTTCATTTCAGCCATTCTCACCTCTTCCTTTTAAATCACTACGCTTTTGTGTCGAGCCACATGGCATTGAATGTTTACTGCGGCGGGTAAACTTGCGATGTGGCATGGATACGTCTCAATTAGGACGCCCAAAGCAGTCGTTCGACCTCCCAATCCTTGGGGTCCAATCCCCAAGGCATTTACTTTTTCCAAAAGTTCTTTTTCCATATCGGCGTAAAATGGATCGGGATGCGACGTTCCCAGTTCCCTCAACAGGGCTTTTTTGGCCAATTGAGCGCATTTGTCGAACGTGCCACCAATCCCCACACCGAGAATAATAGGAGGGCAGGGATTCGAACCAGCCAATTGAACCGTTTCAATGACGAAATCCTTCACCCCCTCGGCGCCATCGGCTGGCTTCAGCATCTTGATTCGACTCATGTTTTCGCTGCCGCCACCCTTAGGCGCTATCGTAATTTTTATCCGATCACCAGGAACAATATTCGTGTACAGAATGGCTGGTGTATTATCTCCAGTATTGACCCTGTTCAATGGATCCCTGACGATAGATTTTCGCAGATAGCCTTCGGTATATCCCCGTCGTACGCCCTCGTTCACCGCCGCCTCCAAACCCTCTCCGATCAACCGAACCTCTTGGCCGAGCTCTATGAAGATGACTGCAAACCCCGTGTCCTGACAGATGGGGACTTCTTCATCCGCAGCTATGCGGGCGTTCTCGATGAGTTGATCGAGAATTTCTTGGCCTAAAGGTGATTCCTCTTTATCCCGAAACGTATGAAAGGCCTGCAGGACATCCTGCCCCAACAGGGTGTTCGCCTCAATGCAGAGCCGCATAACCTCGTCTGTTATTTTTTCAGTAGGGATTTCTCTCATAATTTATGCTCCAGAACCTTAATATGTGTCTCTCTTGGGAGGTCGGCCTTCGTCAGGGAGATCTCAGAACCGGTGATCCTTTCCACGTTCTCTTTCCCTCTGAGGAAATCGTCAACCCCTGCGATGTCAAAGCCACATTTGGATGTTTTGTAATGCATCGGAATCACGATTTTCGGAGCCATCGTGTTGATAATTTCAGTCGCTTCATTTGAATCGATGGTGTACAGACCGCCAACTGGTACAAGAACAACGTCAACATCTCCGATTTCAGCCGTCTGGTCCTCGCTCAGGGCGTGGCCTAAATCTCCAAGATGGCACAGCGTGATGTCATCGACAGTGAAAACGAAGACGGTGTTGTCTCCCCGTTGTGTGCCTTCAGACGGATCGTGAAAGGTTGAAATACCCTTGAAAGAGAAACCTCCGACTGTTCGAACTCCAGAGCCAGTGATAATCTCTGGCTGCCCCTTCAATCCTTTTGGATGATAATGGTCGGCGTGCTGATGGCTGACTGTGACAATATCGGCCTCTTCATTAATAGGTTGATATGCCAGGGCGCCGCCGTACGATCCGGCTTCGTAAGGATCGGTCAAAATCTTTTGACCATTCTCCGAAAGAATAAGGAAGGCAGCATGTCCCAACCAGGTTATTTTCATGGGATTCTCCTTCGTGAACGTGCAGTAAGAATTGCCTTTTTGCGATTACGCCGAGAGGGAGCTCGCTCCGGCATAAACGCTCACCTGTTTTTTCTTTTTGCCTTTTCTCTCGAAGCAGACCGTGCCATCGATAAGGGCAAACAGGGTATCATCCCTACCGATTCCTACGTTGTTGCCGGGATGGATGACGGTGCCTCTTTGCCGAATGATGATTCCGCCTGCGTTCACTTTTTGTCCCGAAAAGAGTTTCACTCCAAGATGTTGTGCATTTGAATCCCTTCCGTTTCTTGAACTTCCAACACCTTTTTTATGCGCCATAGTACTCTCTCCTCCTCACTCTTGTGTGTTTTTATCGAAGCCGTCACTTCAGATTTTTGCTGTGAATGTTATTTCCTTGTGACGATGTCTTGAATCAATAATTCAGTATACTCTTGTCGATGTCCCTTTGTTCTTCTATATCCTTTTCTCCGTTTCATTTTAAAAACAAGAACCTTCGCCGCTTTCCCGTGTCCAAGGACCGAAGTGACTACCTTTGTCTTGGACACATGAGGAGTACCCACGGTAACTGCTTCTTCATCAGAGGAAAGAAGCATGGGGAAGAATTCAATGTTGGCACCAACCTCGACATTGATCTTGGGAACACGGACAACATCATCTTTTGTCACTTTAAATTGTTTGCCTCCTGTTTCTATCACTGCATACATGGAACTCGTTCTCCCTTCTTATTGTAATAACGTAGTTTTAACATAAAACATAAATTTAATTCATAGACCGTCCTTTTGTCAAGTTTTAAATTGTTCAGTAATTTCCGACTTCCCATCCTGCAGGTATATTTTGAACTCATGAAGCGGAAGCAGAGGATCGTTCGCAATTTCAATTATCATTTTGTACTTTTTTGTTAGATTTCTTCTTCTCAATTCATCATCCTGGGTTAAAAACGCTCCGATGCGGGGGTGGACGACAAGGCGAACCTGTTTCTCTTTTGTGTAGATGCTTGCCCGCTCAAACCAACGCTCAATTTTGGCCATGACGGTTTCTTTGGATAATACTCTTCCAAAGCCTCCGCAGACCGGACAAGGTTCGCTAAAGGTATACAACAAGCTCGGCCGAACTCTCTGTCGCGTCATCTCCACAAGTCCGAATTCGCTTATTGGTGAAATGCTGCTTTTAGCCCGGTCTTTTTTGAGGGCTGCTCTCAGTTCTCCGACGATCATGTCCCGGTAACTTTGATCCTCCATGTCGATAAAATCGATGACAATGAGCCCGCCGATGTCTCTGAGGCGTAACTGTCTGGCTATCTCTTTGACTGCCCGAAGATTCGTTTTGAGCAGTGTTTCTTGCTGATCGCTCTTGCCCACATATTTTCCGGTGTTCACGTCGATTGCTACCAGTGCTTCAGTGTGATCGATGACGATGTATCCTCCTTTTTTGAGCCATATTTTTCGGTGTAACGTCTTCTCGATCTCATGCTCAAGGTCAAAATGATCAAAGATGGGGGTGCTCTCTCTGTACAGGGTCACCCGAGAACGCAAGGAGGGTGAAACCGATTTTAAATAGGATTGGATCTCTTTAAATTCTTTCTTTGAATCAATCATGAGCATGCTGATGTCATCGGTGAAAAGATCCCGCACAAAACTACCGGTGAGACTCATATCTTTATGAATGAGTGCGGGGGCACCCGTTTTCATGGCTCTTTTTTCGATCTTCTTCCATAATTTCATGAGTTGTCTCAGATCTGATTTCAGGTCTCTGACGTTTTTTCCTTCCGCTTCCGTGCGGACAATGAGACCCATGCCCTTCGGTTGTATCTCCTTGGCAATTTGCCGGAGTCGTCTTTTTTCAACCCAGTCGGTGATTTTAAGGGATACTCCAACGTGTAATTCATTGGGTATGAGGACAAGGAATCGACCGGGCAGGGAGGTTTGAGAGGTTACCCGTGGACCCTTCGTGCCCATAGGCTCTTTCGTAATCTGGACTAAGATTTCCTGTCTCTTTTGAAGCATATCCTCGATGGGAATTGTCTCATTTTCCCTGAATGAAGCGAGAAACTTTTCACGATCTTCAGAACCCTCGATCAAGTCGACATACTCATGTGCGGAATCTGCCACATCAGAAACATGGAGAAAGGCACTCCGCTCCAATCCAATATCGAGGAACGCTGCCTGCATACCTGGCAGCACTGTTTTCACAATTCCTTTGTAAATATCACCCACCATACGCTCATGTTCGGGACGCTCAATGAAAAGTTCGACCAGTTTCCCATCCTCCAACACAGCAATTCTGTTTTCATGTGTCCCAACGTTTATGATGATCTCTTTTCGCACGAAGTAGTTCTCCTTCAAACACAATCCATAGGAGTCATGAGGCGTCCCTCTCTCTCCACGAGTTGTTCGGTTCGCTCTATGAGAAAAGTCGACACCTGTTGTTGTGGCAAGGACAGCGTTTCGCTGACAACCTCGATTGGTTTGGCGTGGCCGGATTCGGATGTCCGCAACCTGAGAAGGACGGAAACATCGGTTGCATCAGACTCCACCTTTGCTTCAAGAATGTTGGGTCGAATATCTATGTTCTTTATCGTTTTATCCCCTTGACGGCGAACCCAGACGGTTGTGCGCTCGAAGAGTCTTGAAAAAGCCTCTTCAATCTGTTCCGCCGGAAATGTTCCGTCGAAGTGAATCCGAAACTCCGATTGTGAGATACTTGATGAGAGTGATGGGATTTTGCCAAAAATGGGCTTTGCCTTCAAAATACGAAATCCATCAGGGAACGCTCTGTCGAACACTTGAATACTCTCAGGATTGTAAGGTTGCTCGAATTGCATATCAACGTATTCGGCCTTGCTTATCATCCCCAACGTTAAAGGCGGTCCAAATGCTATTTTGGGATGAGGATGAAAACCCTGGGAGTATGCGATAGGCATTTCGGCGCGACGCAACGTGCGCTCGAAGACGCGGACAACATCGAGATGGGAAAGATAACGGACGTCCAGACCTTTCGCATATTTTATTCGAATTCGAGCCTTCGCAATCTGAATGGGAGATTGCGTCCGTCTCTTTCTCGACCTGCCGAACGTTCGTGGGCTCTGCTGTATGAGCATGTCGGTCTCGTCGGCGGCCTGGACTTTTTCTTTTTCGAGTCGAACAAGATATTTTGTCTTAGGTGGAACCGTATTCATTGTCCCTTCGGTATGCTCTTGAGACCGCTGCCATTCCTTGGCCAGAGTGTTCTTCGACACACCGATAGATATATGTTCCCAGGGCAAGGGATCGGTAATGTCTCTTCGCCCAGTGTAACGATGAGGGTCGATTTCGGAGAGTTCAAACGCTTTTTGCCACAGAGGAAAAGAAAAGAAATCTGACCAACCGTCAAATCTGGCTCCCAACGTCTTCATTTCTTTCAACGCCTTTGATAATCGTCGATCCCCTCGCGCGATAACACTCTCAATAAAGGATACTTCCGGAGCTCGCCACTTTACTTTAATTCTTCCATGATGAAGGCGTTCCCGTAAAAAAGCGGTTTTTTCACGGAGGGATTCAATATCGTTCTGAGCCGCCCATTGGAATGGTGTGTGGGCTTTCGGCGAGAAGGGTGAGATGGCGACATTGATGTACTTATCATTCTGGAACTTTTTTCCCACATGAGCAACTTCCTGGACAAGGCGAGCGATGGCTTCAATATCCTGCTGCTCTTCAGTGGGGAGTCCTATCATAAAATAGAGTTTTATCACATTCCACCCGTTCTCGTATGCTATCTCCACGGCTCTGAACAGATCCTCGTCGCTGATGTTCTTTCGAATAACGTGACGAAGCCTCTCGGTCCCCGCTTCAGGTGCAAAGGTTAAGCCACTTCTGCGGACAGTTTGGACCGCTCTGGCCAATGTGTCTGAAAACGTGTCGGGCCGTAAGGACGGCAGCGCTGTCGCCACTCTTTTTCCAGCGAACTTTCTATTCAATTTCGCTATCAGTTCATCCAAGGCTGAATAGTCCGTGGACGAGAGAGAGAGCAGAGAAATTTCGTCGTATCCGGTTGCCCGGATCCCCGTTTCTGCCTGGCGAACGATGTCATCAACCGGCCGTTCCCGCACGGGGCGGTAGAGCAAGCGCGCGTTGCAGAACCGACACGCTCTGGGGCATCCTCTCATAATCTCTATTGTCAAGCGATCATGCTCGATCTCGGTGAAGGACATGAGTGGTGCATCAGGATAGTATTCCTTTCTCAAGAACTCCACTGTTCGGGCTTCGATCTTTCTGGGAATAGATGGATCGACAGGCAGAACACTCGCTGAGCCACCGGTGCTCTCGTGCGCTTCATAGAACGAAGGAACATAGATACCCTTCAGTTCGGACAAGGAGCGTAATTTCTCATGCCTGGAGGAACCTTTCAGGGCTTTGACGATATCTATAATCTCAAGAACCGCCTCCTCACCATCGCCGATGACAAAGGCATCAATAAACCCAGCCAGAGGTTCGGGATTAAAAGCACCCAAACCGCCCCCGAGGATCAACGGATCGTGTTCACCTCTTCCTGTGCCTTCGAGAGGTATGGACGCCAGATCGAGCATATTGAGGATATTTGTGTAGCACAGTTCGTAGGGCAGAGTGAACGCTACAATGTCAAAGTCGCTCAAGGGTTTTTTTGATTCAAGCGTAAACAGAGGAATTGTTTCCTCCCGCATTCGTTTTTCCAAATCCACCCAGGGAGCATACACGCGCTCGGCACATACATCATCTCGTCGATTCAGAAGGTGGTACAGAATAGCAAATCCGAGGTACGACATTCCCAGCTCATAGGTATCAGGAAAGGCCAAGGCGACCTTGACATCAACAGAGGTGTGGTCCTTGCGGATGACGTTGAGTTCGTTGCCCGTGTACCTGCTGGGTTTTGCAACAGTCGGTAAAATTTCGCGAAACATTCTTCTTTCAATTGAATTCATAGAGTGGCTTATTTTCTTTTGTAAGTTCCGTCGGAGTGAATTTGGCCCAGAGAGTTATGAAAAATGTTGAGGAAAGACGGAGATCTTCGGTTGAAGTGGTTGACAGAACATGTTCAATGACTTCTTTCCGTTTTGCTGAGCAGATTTTCCCATTCTTTCTCCACCATATCTTGGATATCATCCATTTGGCTCTTCGTAAGATGTTTGAATCGACCCTGAAATTTGAGATACTCGATGACTGGAACGCCATCCGGCTGCCGCGTTATCGTGTATTTCTCACCGTTTTCTATCTCGTACAGCGGGAAGATCTTTGTCTCGATGGCCAGTCGTGCCAATCGTATCGCAATTTCAGAGGGAATTTTCCATCCGGGTGGACACGGTGAGAGGATGTGTAAGAATCGGGTTCCGTGGATGGTCTTCGCTTTTTGCACCTTGGCGACGAGATCATCGGGGAAAGCGACTGTGGCTGTAGCGGCATAGGGGATCTTGTGAGCCGCCATAACCATCATAATGTCCTTCTTGGGACGGTTTTTAAAGTGGCGCACAGGAGTTGTTGTTGTCCAGGCACCCCAGGGTGTCGCCGAGCTCCGCTGAATTCCCGTGTTCATATAGGCTTCGTTGTCGTAACACACATAGAGAATATCGTCATTTCGTTCGGCAGCTCCGGACAGAGCCTGGATGCCGATATCGAAGGTTCCGCCATCGCCGGCCCAGGCCAGTACTGTTGTGTCCGTATCACCCTGGATTTCCAAGCCGGCTTTTATGCCTGAGGCGGCAGCTCCCGCTGTCTCGAAGGCCGTGTGGTACAACGGGACTTGCAATGATGAATAGGGGAATGGTCCAGCGATTATTGACCAGCAGCAGGCAGGCAGAACGACGATCGTTTTTTCACCCAATGCTTTCAATACATATCTCATGGCCTGGGCCGCGCCACATCCCGGACATGCCACGTGGCCTGGCCCCATGAGTTCGTGCTCTGGAATTTGAAATCTCATCGTTTCACTCCGATCCAAATGATCTCCGTATCAGGTGTATCGTGAGTCTCAGCATGCGTGACAATTTCATGGATGACGTTCGGTGTGACATCCCGACCGCCGAGTCCGGCAATAAATCCAAAGATTGGTAAATCATCTCGGTGGCCATACATGGTTGACGTAATCTCCTGATAAAAGATGCCGCCGAATCCAACGCAAATATTTCGGTCGATGACGGCCACTTTTTTGGCCCTCCGAACGGCATTCCGAAATTCCTGCCTGGGAAAGGGGCGAAACATTCTCACCTTCAACATGCCCACATTTCTTCCTTCTGATCGGAGTTGATCAACAACATCACGTGTTGTGCTGGCTATACTGCCTGAGACGACCAAGATAAGTTCGGCATCATCGCTGTAATATCGTTCTATTAAACCGTGGCTCCGGCCGAAAATACGTTCAAATTCCTCGTCGGCCTGTCGTGCTATTTCTATGGCCTGATCCATGGTTTCCTGCATTTTGTACCTGATTTCAAAATAGTGGTCCGGTCCTGTCAAACCACCGAAGGCGTATGGATTTTCAGTACTCAGTCTATAGGTGGCGTTGTACTTCGGCAGATATGTGTCGACCACCTCGATGTCAGGGATATCCACAGGTTCTGACGTGTGGGAGAGGAAAAAAGCATCTAAGACGAGCATTGTGGGTAAGAGTATCTGCTCGGAAATCTTGAAACCCTGAATGATTGTATCGAGGATCTCCTGATTGCTCTCACAATAGAATTGCAACCATCCAGTATCTCTCTGAGATAAACTGTCGTTTTGATCCGTCCAGATTGACCATCCCGGCCCCATCGCCCGGTTGACATTCGCCAGGACAATGGGCAACCTCCCTAAGGCGGCCCAGTGGAGGAGTTCGTGCATGAGAGCCAGCCCGTGCGCTGAGGTGGCCGTGAAGGCGCGTGCTCCCGTAGCCGAGGCCCCGATACAGCTGGCCATGGCCGAATGTTCGGATTCAACTTTGATGAATTTGGCGTCGAGAAGACCGTCAGCGCAAAATTCAGAGAGCAATTCAACAATCTGCGTCTGAGGAGTAATCGGGTAAGCGGCAATAACTTGGGATCGAGAGACCATCGCCCCATAGGAGACCGCGTAGTTGCCAGTGATCACTTTTTTCATTTCTGTTCCTCCTCCAGGGACATCGCTTCCCGGGGGCACTCTTCGACACAGATTCCGCACCCTTTGCAATGGTCGTAGTCGATGTCGTAGCCGAAGGCATCCGTCTTTCGACTGATGCTGATATCAGGACAGAAGACCCAGCAATTTTCGCACATATTGCAGACACCGCAGTTGAAGCACCGTCCGGATTCCGTTGTGACGGCACTCTCAGGCAAGCCTGAGTTGACTTCGACGAATGATTGCTTCGCTTTTTCGATGTCCGCTCTCGGCAGGTCCACCCGGTCTTTGTGTTCGAAATAAGCCAGATTGATGTCTTCGAACCTGACGACTTTCGAAGCGTTATACCGTATCTCGCCGCGCAGATATCGTTCCATGGAGACGGACCCTTTTTGTCCTATTTGGACCGATGCTGCGATTTTTGCTGTGTCTTTCCCCCGAAGGAAGGTATCGATGGCGATGGCGGCCACTTTCCCCGAGCCGATGGCATGGGCTACGGTCCGGGGCTGATCGACGGCATCACCTCCTGCAAAAATTCCCTTTTTACTTGTTTCACCGTGATCGCTTACGACGATCGAGCCCCACTCTGTTTGAATATCCTCGGTCAAAAAGGAGAGTTGTGGTGATTCACCGATGGCCGTGAAGACGGTCTCAACATCCATAATGAAGTTTGATCCTTCGACAGGCACCGGACGTCGTCTGCCGCTCTCATCCGGTTCTCCCAGCTCCATTTTGACGCACTCCATCTGAACGACTCGTTCCTGGTCGGTTATGACGCGTATGGGAGTGGCCAAGAAATGGATGGGAATTCCCTCGTGCTCGGCTTCCTCCACTTCGGCCGGAATGGCTGGCATCTCAGCCCGGGAACGCCGGTAGACGACAACAACTTCGGATCCCAACCGAAGCACAGATCGAGCGGTATCCATGGCTGTGTTGCCACCCCCTATGACGGCCACTTTTTTACCGATCGCAATCTTTTTCCCAAGATTGAGATCAATTAGGAATTGCAGTCCGGACATCACGCCGGACGCGTCTTCCCCAGGGACATTCAAATTTCTGCTTTCGTGGGCACCGGTCGCGACATATATGGCGTTGAAGTCTTTGAGATCCTTCAACAAGAGGTCGCGATCGACACGACTGTCAGTTTGAATATCGACGCCCATTTTGATGATGTGTTCGATCTCAGCCTCCAGGATGTCTTTGGGAAGACGATAGGAGGGGATGCCGACCCGGAGAATACCACCGGGAACAGGATGCGCCTCCAAAACGAGGGGTGTGTATCCCATTCGTGCCAGATGATAGGCGCACACGAGACCCGCAGGTCCTGCACCGATGATGGCTATTTTTTCTGACTTCTTGTGTCCCCTCTCTTGCGAGAGCCTTGGTGGGATGAGCCCATGATTGAGCCCGTAGTCGCCCACGAACCGTTCGACGGCGTGAATGGAAATGGCTTCATCGTAATGTCCGCGGTTACAGGCCTCCTCACAGGGATGATAGCACACCCGTCCCTGGACACCGGGAAAGGGATGCTCCTCCAGGATGAGTTTCCAGGCGTCTTCAAATTTTCCTTGCTCGCACAGATATTGAACCCCTTCGACATCTTCTCCGGCCGGACACGCTTCATCACACGGTGGGGTTTTGTTTTCGTATATTGGTCGAATATAGCGCCACGACCCTGTTTTGTTCCACCTCATGCTCCCGAGGGATACAGCCAGTGGGGGCATCTCGTTCGCAGATTTGAAGGTGATGATTTCATCCTTTGGATACTTTCGTTTTTTCATCTCTCCTCACTTATTCAAGGCGTGATATTTTGCCCTCTCACCTTTTCGTACGCCTCGCGGCAGGCGGCCGCATTTTCTTCCGGATTGAGCGGCACCTCTTCTTTGACGGCGGCAACAATAGCCTCGATGCTCACCAGTTCCGTTATTCTTGAAAAGGCACCTAAAATGGCTGTATTGACTATAGGGGCGGTTCGTGTTCCGAGGTTGTGTTTGACGGCGATTGCGTTGGCATCGACGGTGGCGATCCGGAACTTTGACGGCAGGTGAAATTCTCCAAAATGCTTATCGCTGTTGATAACGATCCAGCCGTTTTCCTTCAAGCCGGTTGTGACATCGATGGCCTCGATTAAGGTGGGATCGAGGACCATGAGATGGTCAGGCTCATAAATTTCACACCGTAATCGGATCTCCCTATCGTCCATCCGTGTAAAGGCGGCGACTGGGGCACCGCGCCGTTCCACACCGAAAGTCGGGAAAGACTGCACACATTTTCCCTCTTGAAACAGAGCAGCGGCCAGAACCTGAGAAGCGACGACGGCACCTTGTCCACCGCGACCGTGAATTCGAATCTCGATCATAGACAACTCCACTCTTCATTTAGAGTTCATAGATGTAACGAATTATGGTATTGTACGAAAATTACGAAAATATAGGAGAGAGGTACTGGACACACTTTTAGGATTCTGAAAGGAAAAGAAGTCACAGGGATCAATAGCTTTGTGAAGAGCCCGCGTCACAGGAAAAGAGATACGTCCCAGAGATGCATGCAGCAAATGAAAAAAGAGGAAAGTGATCGTTCCATCTTTCCTCTCCATTCATGGTCTCATTCAGTACACTTTTCTATTGATGATGGCTCGATTATCCATAAACCTCTTGTTGGTTACATTTACATACTCTGAGATATCTCTCATTAAATTTCCAAGAACGAGTTTGATCAGAGTACACCGATTTCACGAAAAGGACGTGATTCGTGGTACTATTGCACACGGAACACTGATCACTTTTTTTCCCTGAGGCTTTGGCCACTTTCGCAGCAAAGCTTCTGTCCTTTGCCATTTCATGCTCTCCTTATATTTTCAATGTTTTCTATGCCTTTCTGGCGTTTTCAAATATAAAAAAAAGAGCGTTGCATGTCAAGGTTAAAAGGGCCTTCGGAAGGTTGCCCGGGGAAATGGCGGCGGGGTCAGCGTTCCTATCGTTTTAAGAATGTCCTGGCCCAGGTGAGCGCTGCGGATACGGTCATCGTTTCTCCTTGAATATCCGGGTGGCTCACCTTCCATTGGTGGAGGTTTTGCTCGGAGCGGAAGAAGTGGATGTTGCCGTGCTGACCCTCGCTGAAAACTATGAGTCCCTGGGGTTGAGAGGAGATGAGCTGTCCGTTTTTGACCAGAATGCGAACCTCAGAACCGGTGTCTGTTGTCGCGGTCAAAATTTCGACGTCGTTCTGTCCATAGAGATACGGCCACCCCCAGAAATCCGGGGCACAGGGGAGCAACGATTTTCCCCTCTGCTCCATAATTTTCCGGGAAAAGCCGGAATATTCCGGTTCCTCCTGTTCGGTTTTTATGAGAGAGAAGGGGGGGCCTAAGGGTTCGTTCGACATGACAGCGGCCACAGGCTCTGGGACATGAAAGGGGTCTCTTTTCGGTACGAACATATTTTCCGACGTGTCGGACGCGGTTCTCTCAGACCGCATCTTCTCCTGTGCTTCAGGCGGGGCCTCTTCGGGTACTGGGAAGGTCTCAACCGTATTGACGGTGACGGATTCCGCAGCGGGAGTCGGCAAAACTCTTGAAGGTTCGTGAAGATCGAAGCCTTCATCGGGTGTGGGCTTTTCGTCTTCGGGAGCAGGGGAGATGGGTCTCTCTGCCTGATCAACTGGAATCGGTTCTTCTTGAAAATAGGAGTACGAGACATCACTTCTTTTCTGTCCCAGAATTTCATGCGTTGTGCTGCGGTCTTTCAGAGATGAGGCCATATACAGAGTATCCAATCCCTGGGGCAAGATGAAATAGACGCGCTCACCGTCGTTTCGAACATCGATAAATCCAGCCGCGTACAGGAACTCAAGGCCGCGAACGATGCGGGCTTTTGGGATGGGCGCCAGTGCATATTCCTGTATGTGGCGAATGAGATCTCTGATGCTTCCCAAATTGCCTCTGTGTTGTAACAGGTAGGCCATGATGTGAGATTCATCATCTGAGAAGAAAACTCCTATGACGCCGTTCTCGTAATACATTTTTGCTGAGAGTTTGGCCCGCCTCTCATTCGTGATCGTTGAGGCGAGGGCCTGCTCGATGGTCTCCAGTGTCGGGATATCTCCTTCCTGGTCGATGTGTTCTAAAACAGACGCATATATTACTTTTTCGTCGAGTGTGAGTCGGACCCGTTCCATGGACGTTTGAAGACGGTTCTCTTCTGCATAGACACAGGGGGACACGGAAGATACGATGACGACCACAGCCAGAGAGAGCATTGGGGTTTTCAAATTCATGCATTCCTTTCTTTCGGGTTCTGGAATGTCGATTGTGTGTTGTAAAAATAGTATGTGTGGCTGAAAGAGGCAACAGAAAAAACCCCTTTCCAAGACGGTTTTGAAAAGGGGCAACATCTATATTGGGCACATCAAGAACGTCGGACCTCTATTCTTCTTTGTTGAAAAGTTTCTCCAATCTCCGAATTTCTTCCTCCAGTTGTTCGATCCGTTTTTCCAGGGTTTCACGAGAGGTGACCGGCTGAACCATTGCTGCTGTTTCAGGGGTCACATTATATTCCTGAAAATTCATGTTCTGTCCGTCGGTTTGTTCTGCCACCTGACTTGGCCTGTCACCGATTTTCGTGACCAGGGTATGTTGATGACCGTTGCGCGAGATGGTGATGGGGATCGCTTCTCCAATGTGTGTCGATGTCACCCATTCGACGAGTTTCTTCCCATCAATCACTTTCTTCCCGTTATATTCAACGATGACATCGCCTTGTTGGATACCCGCTTCCGAAGCGGGACTTGGTTCCGAAACAAATGTCACAAACACACCAGAGGCAACATTGAGTTTCATGGCTTGTTCGTTCGTCATATTCTGAATGGTGACCCCAAGCCAGCTGCGTTCGTATTTTCCATGCTCAATCAGTTCCCTGGCAATGGCCGTGGCCCTATGGGCAGGAATGGCTAAGCTTGCGCCGTGAGAGCGAAAATCGAACCGTTGTTGAGGCTGTCGCTGATCGCCCGGCGCACCGATCGTAACGGTTACGGGTTCGGTCACTGCGGCTGTGACAAGTCCTATCACTTCGCCTTTGGTATTGAGGGCTGCGGCCCCGCTGTTGCCGGGATTCACATAGGCGCTCATCTGAATGAGATCGTCTTCCTGTCTGATTCCGTTTACCAAGCCGAAGGATACGGCGGACGAGAGTCCGAACGAGTTGCCCAGAATCGTAATCCACGAACCAACCTTTAACCGATTGGGATCACCGACCTTCGCAGGAGTAAAATGATCACCTTCGATTTTCAATACGGCGATATTGCTTTCGGAATCAGTGCCAATAAGTTGGGCGATATATTGTTCCCCATTCGAGAGGGTGACCTCAAATTTTTCGGCACTCCGAATCACGTTTTCCGTGGTCAAAATGTGACCCCTGGAGTCCAGGATGAAGCCTGAACCCACGTTTGTCTGCCATGAAAATTCCTCTTCTTGTGGTGCCTTCGGCGTATGCACAGTGCTCGATGAGAGCATTTGACCACAGTGACGCGTCTTGCACTTGGCTGAGACGCTCACCACCGAAGGTTGTACTCTTTCCACCAGTTTTGTCATTTCTTTTTCAAGAGTATCCAGCAGTTGATTTTCCGCTCGTATTGCATCACATGGAGATAAAAGAAGTGTAAAAGATACGGAGAGAATCAGATGTATCACTGTCCCGCTTTTTCTCATTGTCATATTCTCCTGAGCTACACGTATGCTTTTGAAACCCAATACTCGGACGTCGTCCCTGAATTATGGGCTGAATGTAACCGTTTGAAGTCTCCGGGGCGGAGTGGCAGAGGGCAGGACGTACTTAACGGCTTGCAACCCTTCGGATGTCCACTGGAGCCGGGTCTGGCCCAGGATATACTCTCGATTGAATTGGGATTGCCATGTCGATGAAAGATAGCCTCTCTGTAACTCAAGGTGTTGCGGCGAGATTTTTCTGAGCACATAATTGGGAGCTTCGTTCCGGTCACTCACGAGACGAGCCGGAGATCCGAGAGACACGGTGTCTTCTGAGGGACTGATCCGCTCCACTTTCGTTGAGTGTTCGCTTTCGGCAATAAAAAGGGGCTGTCTCTTTTGCAGGAGCGTGCTCTTAACAAGGAACAGTCCGATAACGACGGCGAGACAGGCCATAGAGAAGGCGAACGCTGGCCTGGGACGGATGGGCAGGTATGAAGGGAGACGACGCCACAATGTCCCTTCGGACCGCTCTCTCTCCAGGCGCAATTTGTCCTTTAAAATATGCTCAAAAGTGGGTGAGGATGCTACTTGAGGTAAACCGTTTAGGAGATCCCTCACGCGGCGCATTCTCTCGCAAACGGAGGCGCAGAGTGAACACCCGTCGACGTGCGTCTGAACGATATTGTGTTTTTCTGTTTCAAGCAACCCTTCGATAAAATCGGACATGGAGTCCTGAGCCCGTTTGCAATCGATCATAGGCAACTCCTTCATTTTTAACTAAAACGTCATTGAATCCCTTCCATCCATTCTTTCAGCTCTTCTTGCAGTCGTAACCGAGCTCTGTTTACCCTCGATTTCACTGTGCCGACCGGGCAGCCAATAATTTCTGCGATTTCTTCGTATGCAAACCCTTGAATATCTCTGAGGATAACGGCCTCCCGATATTTTGGAGATAGGGTCTCCATGGCTTCTTCGACGGCCCTTTCAATCATACGATCATGGGTTAAATCATCCGGTCGTTGGCTTTCATCGGGGATTTCAAACTCTGTTCCCTCCTCAGATTCTGGTTGATCCAAGGAAAAGAAGCGCCATCGTTTTCTTCTTCGGAGTTCACTCTTGGCCAGATTTCCGGCTATTGTGAAGATCCATGTTGAAAAATTTGAGATTCGTTCGTGATTCTTGCGCTCCCTAAAAACCCTCAGAAATGTTTCCTGAACGAGTTCTTCGGCCTGATCTCGATCACCCACGAACCTGAAGACAAAATTGAGAAGCCGCATCTTATACCTCTTGACGATCATGTCAAAAGCCCCGGGGTCACCTTCGTGAACCTTCTTGAGGAGTTCCTCGTCTGCAGGGGTGCGCTGTTTCCGTTGGACCCTGACACCTGCGGCGCTTTCTCTCATTCGTCGCTCATTTTCGCTACTGGTCTTTAAACTTCGGTTCGTCAAAAAAGTTCCTCCGTCTTTCGCAGAAGAGTGAAGCCTTTTGCGGTAGTCAATCAGGCTTTGTGAGACGCTTGAAATTCCAATTGCCGAGGGAAGATCGAAGGATCTTACAGTTCAATTTTAACGTTTTCCTATCGAGAAGTCAATAGTTTTTTTTACGATGCGTAACGGGAGTATCTCCCAGCCCGTCTTACAGCGGTCAGTTGATTCATTCTATGCTTGTGCGGCAAGTGACACTGGGAGCCCCTCATCCGAATGGGGGAGGGGCGATTGGATCTTGACGGAAAGCGACTCAAAAAAAACCGACCATCGTCTCGAGTAACGCCATCCGCTCGTCTCTGTTTTTTCGAAACGTCGAGGTACCCGTTGCGATAGTCGGGAATGCGCTTCGCTCGTTCCAAGATAGGGGCGTCGTGCCCATAATGTCAAGAAAAAGAGTACAACATGTCGGGCTCGAAGTGTAAGGAACCCCGAAATGTCGTATAAAACCCAATGTGTTGTGTGTATCGATTGAAAAGTGAGGTGTTCCTGAGACTTTGAGAAAGGTCGATAGTGAAAATGGTTGACATGATGTTTTTTCTGTTGTATACTTAAGTATGCCCGTCACTTTTGGAAGAGTGAAACACTTTGAAGGGGGCGAACGGAAAGGAACGATGCCATAGTCCGGATGGAACAGTGAATGATCGAATCCGAAAAACCGTGCTCTTCATCTTTTTCGGGAGGTAGAATGTATGTTCTTTTTTCTTCGAAGTCGTGAGGGATTTGTCTGGTACGAGCTTCTTCTCGTCATTGTGCTGATCAGTATTTTTGCCACGCTTATTGTTCCGAGATTTTTGGAGGTGAAAGAGAAAGAGAACGTCATCAAAGTCCGGCAAGCATTGGAAATCATGCATCGCAGGCAGAAGAGTTATCTCGAAGAAAGCGGTCGGTATGGTCTTTATGATGATCTGAGGATCGGGGATCTGGGATTTGTGACACGCTCTTTCGAATTTTCTGTGGAGCATGTTACCGACAGTACATACACCGCTATTGGGAAAGAGAAGAAAGAGCCCTATCGGTTCATGAGTATTGACCAGGACAGCAACTGGGCCGGTGATTTGATCGAGGAGGAGTGAGGTATAGGGGAAAGCAGATTTCTCCGTGCGCACGTGCGCTCTTTACTGCGAAACAGAGCACCGTCATGGAAAACAATTACAGCAACAGTCACTATTTGAAGAAGATCTTCAACGAGACCGAGGTTCTGAAGAAGCCAATTCATCGCGTCATCAGCGGGTATCACCATCTTCCCTACATATTGATCGGCACATCTTTCGATAATCTCAGTAGGACCACGGAAATCAGAGGGATCATCCACGTTTCGCCGCGAATGATCATCCGGCCCGGAGAGGGGGGGCAAACCTACGGGGAGATTTTTGGGGAGGAGAATATCGAACCGGCCATTGTAGCCCGTATCTTTGGATTTTTGTACCTGAGAGAACGGACCACGAAGTTCGCGTGCGATGATCTGTCGATACAGGAATTGCATATTCCGCTGCCTGAGGTCGCCGACCGTGTTATGGATGAATTGGCCAGGCGGGAATGTATTGATACGGGTGTGATTCGGTCGCCTGATATCGGTGTCTATCCTGTTTCCATAGACCGATATATCAAAGAGATGCTTGACAAGGAACTGTCCACAGGAACCATCATGTAGTGTTCTCATTCCCCTCTACCCACACATCATTCGCTCTCTTTCCTTTACCAATTCCAACGATGCTGTTGAGATCCCTGCGGGGATCGTCTCGATCCGGGAGGTGAGGGTGTTCTTCGTCTATGCGGGACTCTTTTTCATTTCAGCAGCAACCCTCATATTTGAGATTACGCTTACCCGAGTCCTGGCGATAGCGCAATGGCATCATCTCGCCTTCATGGTCATCAGTATAGCCATGCTGGGTTTTGGAGCGAGCGGGACGGTTCTGTCCCTTTTCCCGTCGCTGCTCAAGCGGGATTCCGGGACGTTCCTCTCGGTGACTGGAATCATTTTTAGCCTGTCCAGCGTTGGGAGTTTTGCCCTGGTCAATGCCATCTCCTTTGACCAATTTCTGATTCTTTGGGAACCTCGACAATCCCTCTGTCTGGCCATGTACTATCTCTGTCTGACGATCCCCTTTACTGCCAGCGGTCTTGCCGTGGGTTTCTTGCTGGCGAAGAAAGCCAAAGATGTCAGCAGAATCTATTTCTTCACTATGGTCGGCTCCGGGGCGGGGTGCATTCTGGCGGTTTGTTTCGCTCCTCTGGGAGCCCCACTTGTGATTGTCTGTGCGTCGCTCATCGGAACCGTGGCCGCCGTCCTGTTCAGTCTTCGATCTTGTAAGATGCTATCGGTGGCAACTCCAATTCTGTTGCTTCTATCCGTTCTTGTTTTCATTCGTCTCCCCCTTACGATCACTATGACTCCTTACAAAGACTTGCAGGTCCAGCTTCGATTTCCTCAAACGAACGTTGTGGCCACCTTGTGGAATGCGTTTTCAAGAATTGACGTCATCGAAGGACCTGCGGTTCGGTATGCACCGGGGCTGAGTTATCGATTTCAGGATACGCTGCCGCGACAATTGGGGATCACGTGGGACGGGGATGGATTGACTCCTCTCACGGAATATGAAGGTGACCCGGATCGTCTGAAGTTTACAGATTTTCTGACGTCGAGTCTTGCCTACCATCTTCAGGACAGACCAAAGGTGTTGGTCTTGGGTGTCGGTGGAGGCTTGGATGTTTTATCGGCCGTGTATCATCGAGCCGAATCGGTCACCGGCGTCGAGATCAATCCGCTCTTGATTGAGATACTTACCGAAAAATATCGACATCGAACAGGGGACATTTTTCAGACGTCGAATGTAGAGCTGATCGTCGATGAGGGCAGAACGTTCCTCCGGCGCAGTCCCGAACACTATGACGTCATCCAGATCTCTCTCCTCGATTCGCAGACATCCGCAGCGGTTGGGGCGTATGGTCTTTCTGAGAATTATCTCTACACGGTGGAAGCGTTCAGAGAGTATTTGAAACGTCTCACTCGTGACGGCATCCTCAGTATCACCCGATGGTTACTGCTGCCTCCCCGGGATTGTCTTCGCCTGTGCACCATTGGTTTGACTGCTCTTGAGGAGACTGGCGTTCAAAGACCGGAACAGCATATCGCCCTAATCCGCTCTTGGGGTACGAGCACTTTTCTGTTGAAGCGGAGCCCCCTTTCATCCGATGAGATTGTCTGCCTAAAGCAGTTTTGCCGCGAGAGAGGGTTTGATCTCATCGCCTATCCCGGAATTGGGGAGGAAGAAGTCAACCTGTACAATCAGCTCCCCGAACCGTATTACTACCAATATGTCAGCAACCTGGTGAATCCCTCAAAAAGGTCCTCGTTCCTCTCAGATTATCTCTTGGATATTCGGCCGACGAGGGACGACAGACCCTTTTTCCATCATTTCCTGAAGTGGCGAAATCTGAAAAAGCTGTATCACACGGTGGGGGAGAGGATGGAATCCTTCATCCTGTGGGGAGATGTAACTTTAATGGCTGTTCTGGGACAAGCCATTTTTTTTAGCCTCGTGTTCATTGTTCTCCCCTTATGGATTGTGAGGACAAGAGGGCGGTTCGGCCTTCAGAAGCGGATACCTGCAGCCATGCTCGTCTATTTTCTGTGCTTAGGGTTCGGTTTTATGTTTGTTGTAATAGTTCTCATTCAGAAGTTCATTCTCTTTCTCGGCAGGCCGGTATACGCCCTGTCGGTCATCCTCTTCTCGGTGCTCGTTTTTTCGGGATGCGGAAGCCTGGCCTCGAGCAAACTTGGTTTCAGGGCGAAGATATTTGTACCATTTCTGAGTATTGTCATCATCGCCTATCTCATCGTTCTGTCTCCTCTTTTTCATGTCTGTCTCGGCCAGTCTCTGACCTTGCGAATTGTGATTTCGGTCATCCTGCTCGCACCCTTATGCTTCATCATGGGATTTCCTTTTCCGCTCGGCATCCGGACTCTGAACAGTATATGCCCGGCTTCAATCCCCTGGGCCTGGGGTATGAACAGCTGCTCGTCCGTCGTCGGATCGATTGTCGCCGGTGCCGTTGCTCTCTATTTTGGATTTTCCGTGGTTTTTATTTTGGCCGGTATGATATATTTCATTGGAGGTGGCATACTTCTGAGGACAAAAGTGCCATGACGAACTCCTTAACGCTACAGATCTTTCATGGATGGGAAGGTTGAGCCGGATCGGCTGTGAATCAAGATCTGACGTTTGCTGTTCTCTGGGATGGTTATCATCCGTACGAGTGTCCCTGGGAATCGTTCGGAAAAGAAATCTGAAGAAACTGTGAACCGTTTCAAACGAGGTGAAGATGAACTGTTTTAACTTTCATATGCCGACGCGTGTTTTCTTTGGCAAGGATCGTATCTCTGAACTGGGTCGGTGTATCGACCCGGCGTTCAAACGAATACTCATTGTCACAGAGCCAAACGTCGCTCACAGGAGCGGAGCCCTTGACAAGACGCTGGAACAGCTCAGCGGGAGGGATGTCACCCTTTTCACGAATGTTGAGGAGAATCCCTCGTTCCAGGTCATAGAGAAGGGCCGGCAGATGGCCAGGGGGAGTGAGGCGCAGCTGGTCATCGGCATTGGCGGGGGATCGCCCATGGACGCTGCCAAGGGGATTGCGGTTCTGTCGACGAACGATGGGGACATGCGTGATTTCATCTCTGGCGAGCCGCTGCGGGAGGGTCCTCTTCCAATTATGTGCATCCCCACGACTTCGGGAACGGGCAGCGAGGTGACACCCTATGCCGTTTTCACGGATAGGGATGCCGGGACAAAGGGCGGCTACGCGCATCCGAAACTGTTCCCCACGCTTTCCATTGTCGATCCAGTTCTGACTTACTCCATGCCTGAATCGGTCGTCGTCAACACGGGTCTGGATGTGCTCACGCACAGCATTGAGGCGTACCTCTCGACGATATCCTCTCCCATGAACGATGTGATTGCCCTCGAGTCCATAAACATTGTTCTGGACCATCTCAAGGAGGCGACCAAGAAGAACACCGCGGCCATGGATGAGATGGCCTACGCTTCCATGTTGGGGGGGCTTGCGATTGCGCACGGAGGGACAATTCTGCTTCACGTCATGGGTTATCCTCTGACGATCTTCCACGGCGTCCCGCACGGCCGGGCCAACGCGGCCCTGCTGCCGGAGTTCGTGCGGTTCATGGGGGAGCGTTCGACAGTCAGACCGAAGGTCCACTTTTTGGAGCGCCTCTTCGATGCGCACGGGGGCTTGGAAGTCTTTGTCAATGACCTGGGTGTGTCGACGCGGCTGTCATCGTACGGTGTTCGGGACGAAGAGATAGCGGTCTTTGTCAAGAAGGTGATTGTGAAGGATGATGTCAGGATCACGCCTGCGGCTGTGACTGAAGAAATCATCGCGGAACTCTATCGCGCTGTTATGTAGATCCTGTTTTCCGTGTGAATTGAGGAGATACTGCGTCTGCATGAGATACATGTTTTCATCTAAATTAAAGGGCGGCTGGAATGTGATGTTCGGGGTATACTGCAGGAGATAATGCATTGTGAGAGGAGTGACGCATGTACCGGATCACTGTCAACGTGTTTTTCATCATATGTTCTCTCTTTCTGATTCAGCCGACTGGGGAGGGCTGCTCAATTTTTACGCTCTCACACGGATCCGAGACCGTGTACGGTCAGAATCTCGATTGGCATAGGCCGCTGCCCGGTCTCGTTGTGGTGAACAGGCGCGGCGTTGAAAAAACGGTTCTCCATTGGAAGGGGCATTGGCCGGCGGCAGGGGAGAGGGAGTGCGTGTCCTGGATTTCGCGCTACGGCTCGGTGACCTTTACGTGTTACGGCCGTGACTTTATTGAAGGCGGGATGAACGAGGTCGGTCTCATGGTGGATGAAGCCAGCCTTTTTGGAGTCTACCCGCAGGACGATGGCAGACCGGGTGTATCCTGTGCGCAGTGGATGCAGTACCAGCTGGACAATTTTGCCGGTGTGGGTGAAGTGCTCGAGCATTTGAATGATCTCCGGCCCGACGGTGAGGGGTGGCATTACTTGATCGCCGACAGCAGTGGAGCCTGTGCCGTCATCGAGTACCTGAGCGGTGAGGCTCTCTTTTACACCGGCGATTCCGTGGACGTGTGCGCACTGACGAACACGACCTACGCGCAGGCTCTCAGCCATGTACCGATGGATAGGGCTTTCGGAGGGGAGCTCGACATCGCCTCCGGCAGCGATTCATACGGACGTTTCGTTCGTTTGGCGGCGTTGCTCAGGAATTATGATCCGGCCCACGATGGCAGCGCTGCCGACTACGCGTTCCACATGCTGAAGGAAGTCAGTGTCGAGGACACCCGTCGCTCGGTGGTCTACGATGCCGGGAAAAAGAGGGTCCTGTGGAAAACGGAAAAGAATCCGCAGGTGCGATGGCTCGATCTCGGTGAGCTTGATTTCTCACAGGATTCATCAACGAAAATTGTCGATGTCGACGCTGACGGTGTCGGGAATGTGAAAACCCAACTTCAGGATTATACGCTCGAGGCAAACCGGGCTGTTGTTAAGGCAATTCTTGGCTCCGGGAGTCTCAGTACGGCAACCGGTCAGGAATTGAAGTCACGTGGATTCACCCTGGAAGAGGTCGTCGAACTCATCACCCGCCATCCCACCAAAGACATTCGTTAGAATATGATTCATATGTTCGAGATGATAAGAAAAATCAACCCTTCTCTCATTCCCAAACTCTGTTTCCTCCTATTGTGTGTATCGCTTTTGCCCATTCACGTTTCTACGCATCGACGCATTTACGCATACACGCATTTATTTCTTGACTTTTACCCCAGAATAGTATATGCTTACCACGCTTAGATAACCGAAAAACTCATTATGACATCTCATTTGTTAATGACGGAATTTCCCTTGGAAAGAATCCCGAATATTGAACGAGCTGGCATACTCGTTCGAAAAGCGAAACTATTGGATCAGATGAGGCAAGCTCTGCGATCCCGCCATTACGGCCGCCGGACCGAGCAGACGTATTGCCAGTGGGTGAAGCGGTTTGGGAGTTTGGAGTCAGAGTCCAAATTTTCTCATGGTTGAAACAATAAGGCTGCAGATAATTAGAGTCAAGCGGAGACTTGACCCCTTTGAAGACCCCTTTGAACATACTCATGTTCTCAATCGAGGTGGAAAGGGAGTAAAAAGCCCAATGGATGGTTTGAAGAGTGAACAAAAATAGCCATGTCTTATACAGACCGTATAAGACACAATGGAGTCTGAACATTAAAACGGAACACATTATGGTTCCAATGACTTAGGACACAAATAACCGAATAGTCTTATATAGCTGAAGCTCATGCGGAGCTTTCTTATACAGACTGTATATTCATTGTTGGGCAACTTAGCGAGGTGCACCCATTGAACAGCCACAGTCCGATTCATCCCAGAGATGTGCCGACTCCGTTCTTTGTGCTATTGGAGACGATCTGAAGCATTTCTTCATTCCGATGGTCGGTCTCCAAGTAACAGTATCTCCACCCACGGCGAACGTGCTCGGATCGGGCACGCTGGTCAAGGTTGCGCGCGAGTCCTTCATTCTGACCGCAGCCCACGTTTGGGAGTTTGCTCAGGCATACCCGTCCATTGGACTGGTCCGGGTTGGCTCACCCTCCATCGTTACCGTGAGACGCGATTTCATTGTCCCGCAAACCCTGGGCCGGGCGCCATTCGGCGAATGGGGGCCCGACTTGGCACTCCTCAAGATTCCTTATCCCGACTCCGGCACTTTGCTAGCGAGACAGTCCGCTCTAGATCTCGTCGCGGAACGTGGAAGTACACCAGCTCATCCACCCAGCAGCGATGCAGGCTTCTGGGTCACGCTCGGTGTGGTCGCTGAGCGCAGTGACATCGCGTTTGACCTTACTGAGCGTGAGATGTCCATAACAATTGACGGTCCACCGAGTTTCTCTCCTCGGGCGGTGCTACGGCAGAACGGTGCATTTGACTATCGTGACGTATCATTCGATCCAGGGATCTCATTCAACCCACAAAGTCATGGGGGAACAAGCGGTGCAGGCCTCTGGTTGGTCCCTTTGTCCCGCGACGCGAATGGCACCGTGGTCTGGCGAGGTGCGAGGATCTTCCAGGGAGTAGCATTCTGGGAGCAACGAGAGTCCCCTGAAGATGGGTTCATTCGATGCCATGGAGCGGACAGCCTCTTCAAGGTCGCGTGGGAAACATGGGGGTTGCCCAACAAGTAAATGCACCCGACAGCCGCTGCCTCGCCAGAAGATCAAGACGTTTGATTGCTAGGTGGTTGCTGCTGCGGGTGATTTGCAGGTTAGCTACACGGCAATAGGATAAAGAGATGAAATTCACCGAAATTCAAGATGCACTTAGAGACATTGGATGGCGTGAGTTTGAGAGTTTCGTAGTTGATGCTCTTTGTGCAATGGATCGATTTTCGGATATTCGGCATAACAGCGTCATGGGGGGGCATCAGATCGATGTAGTCGCAGAGGAAAAGGACCCTCTGTCGAGCACACCAGTTCGGTGGTTATTCGAGATTAAGGCGTGGAAGAGGAGAATAGGACGAGAGGTAATAGAACGTCTACACTTCTTGAGTCAGTCACTTGGTGGATCACCACACGGACAACGCGTCGTACTGGTATGCAACATCCCGCCGACTAAAAGCGCAGCAATGATGGCACGACAGTTCGGGATTGAAATCTGGGACCCTCTGAAATTAATTGAGCTAGTCCCCTCACAAGTGTTACAGAAGTACTTTGGAAGTGACGCCTCCAGTGCCTTGCCGGATAGAGAGAGTGAGACTAAGACGCGAGCGTTTCATGAGTCTCTTAGTAAGCTGCGTCCAGGCCGGAATGATTGGTTTTCTTACCAACGACTCGTTTCCGAGATGTTCGAATATCTGTTTTGCCCACCACTTGAGTCTCCACGTGACGAAGTACCAGATGCTGATGCTCGAAATAGACGAGATATTATTCTTGAAAACGGGGCACCAGATGGATTCTGGAGTCGCTTGAGAACCACTTACGCTGCTGATTTCGTTGTTGTATATGCGAAGAACTACGTTGCACCGCTCAAAAAAACGCCAATACTTGACGTTGCGCATTACCTTAAGCCGCACGGTTGCGGGATGTTCGCGATAATTGCTTCTCGTTCTGGCGCTGGTCCCTCTGCGATCCATGCTGTAAGAGAACAGTGGATAGCATCACGTAAAATGATACTTGTACTTGATGATCAAAATCTGAAGGACATGATTGATCTGAAGCAAGAAGCTGGTGATCCGGAAGATTTACTTAGACGTCATATAGCTGAATTTCGTATGTCGTTGTGACTCGGTAGCTAACAAGGCAAATTCAGCCGACGCAAAAAGCCGCGCGGCTGATTAGCACCGTTAGGCCGATTTTATAGATTTATATCCTGATATAAGCAGGAGGAGATAACAATGGAAGTTAAACAGGTAAAACTCATCTATTTTTCACCTACTGGAACCACTCAAAAAGTACTGGAAAGTATCGCTGAAGGTATCGCTGTTGAAGATGTCGAGCATATTAATTTCACACTTCCGGAGGGAGCTCAGCAAATCATTCCACCATTCTCAGATGAACTCGTCATTATAGGTGCGCCTGTTTACGGTGGCCGTCTTCCAGTTGATGTAATCAAACGATTCAAACAGTTGAAAGCAAGCAACACCTTGGCGATTATCATCGTTGTATATGGGAACCGGGAGTTTGAAGATGCGTTGTTAGAATTAAAAAATCTTGCACTTGAGTTGGGCTTTAGTCCGGTTGCCGGTGGTGCATTCATTGGGGAGCACTCTTTTGCAACAGAGGAGGTCTCCATCGCAAATGGACGTCCGGATAGCCTGGATGTACAAAAGGCAATAGATTTTGGAGTAAAAGTTAAAGATAGAATCACAGCGTTACAATCACCTGATGCCCAAATTGATTTGGATATTCCCGGCAGATTTCCATATGAAGCAGACGGAGCGCGAGCTATGGCTGTTTCACCAGTGACCAAAGAAGACACATGCACAGTTTGTGATACGTGTGCCAGTGTATGTCCAACTGCAGCCATTTCAATTAATGAGAGCGTGGCAACAAAAATCGAGCTATGCATCCGCTGTTGCGCTTGCATTAAATACTGTCCCGAAAAGGCAAGGGTCATGGAAGACGAGATGTGGAAAAATATTGCCAACTGGTTAAATGAAAATTGCAATGCTCGGAAGGAACCTCGAATTTTTGGGGTGGATCTGTAGGATCCAATTTTGTAAAGTTCTTGTTCGTCTAGCATATGGCCTAACAATGCCTTCGAGGCGACGTCCTAAAGGCCGCGCCTCAAGGCAGGCGTTCGGTGCAGAGGAAATCTGCGAAACTTGACTTGACAATAGCTTGGAATGTAATTACATTGTATCTATGAAAACAACGATCGTCAGAATTGGCAATTCG
>CP070758.1:1430054-1438596 GCA_020348925.1 Gemmatimonadota bacterium
GAAGATTGTCAAGTTTGTTTTTGAACAAAAGCATATTTGGAATTTTTCAAGAATCGACCGTTTCGTAATGAAGCTGTAAGCCTTGCTCGTGTGGTATATAAGTCAAAACATTTGGTTCGGTTCTTTTCAAAGAGTCCGCCAAACAACATCTATTACTTTCGCTTTTGTATTTTTAAAGGAAACGTAAAAAATGTTGTTTGGCTTTGTGTGGAGCATCACCATCTGGTTGCTTCAGCACGTAATTTTCGTAACGTGCATCACTCAGCATTTAGTTGCATTGGCTTACGTCCGTTGCCCTAACTTTTGTTGCACCGGAATGTAGGACAGCTTTTGAAATCCAGAAAAATTTGTGCAATAATTAAAATTCTATACTTTCCGGAACGAACGGTGCGTTGATCGCCCTATATCCGGTGAACATCACGTTATGTCATAAAAACAATATACTTATGGAAATATAAGGAGATATATAAGATGAGAAAATGTTTGGCATTTTTAATAATTCTATTACCACTATTGATACATTTATCAATCGATAATGCTTTTTGTCAAACTGAACGAGAGCAGTGGCAGCCCCCAGAACAAATTATGGATTCAATTGGCGTAAAACCCGGAATGATAATAGGTGAACCTGGAGCAGGACGTGGGTATTTTACCTTTCATCTTTCAAAGAGAGTTGGCGAAAAGGGTAAAGTCTATGCAAATGACATATCTCGTAGTAGTTTAAATGAAATCGATATGCGTGCAAAAAGAGAAGGGATAAATAATATTGAAATCGTATTAGGAGAAATTGAAGACCCTTTGTTCCCAGTAAAAGATCTTGATATGATAATAATGGTATATGTATTACACATGCTTGATAAACCATTATCTTTTATGGAAAATATTAAAAAATATATGAAAGATGATACACCTTTGGTTATCATCGAGAGAGATACTCATAGGGAACGTGCACATCCCCCTTCTTTTATGACGAAAAAACAGATATTAGAAAGTCTTCAAAAGACAGAATATGAATTAGAAAGGGTAGAAACATTCTTGCCAAGAGATACTATTTATATTTTTAAATTAAAGAAATGATCCTATCAATAAATATAATTTTGAAGCCATAACAACTGGCTGTAGTGGATTTAAAAAATCTTAGTTGTTTTGAGAACGTCAGCTTTACTGGAATTACATTTTCAATTATGATTGACGTGCAGTTTTTAAACCACTGAGCCATTACGTTATAACTTTTATAGTATCAATATTAATGGAGTATAGTAATGATTCCTAAATTAAGAATCTTATTCATATGCTGGTTATTTATTTCTATTATGATCCAATTACTCCTCGCACAGATCTCACCTTTATCGGAAAACATTTTTCCTGTGAAACAAAAAATCACATCTACTGAATACAAAATACATAAACCAAAACATTTAGAAAAAATTCCTCCGGCACTTTATACAAAAACAGACTGGAAAGAGATCATTGACTCGACATGGGGCGCAGGATTATCGACTACCGAGAATTTGACTATTTTTGATAAAGCCTGGAACGACATTGATCAAAGATATGGGGCATTCATGAATATATCTATTAACATAGATTCACTAAGAGATTTATATCGACCGGAGATAGAAGCAGGTGTTAGCAGGGGAAGATTTGCGGCAATATTAAATCACCTGGCGTTTGCTCTCAAGGATGCGCACACACTTATTGAATATATGCCGGTAAACGTATTTACAGATATTCAACCAGGGATACCTCTTTTTGTAACTGGTGCTTGCGTAGATATAAGCCGCTTTGGTGCAGGTTTAACACCGTTGCCGGATAGCACTCTATTAGTTTACAAAGCACTTCCAAACCATACATTGGGGCTGCAACCCGGTGATATTGTTTTAGGTTATGATGGTGTACCCTGGAAACGACTGTACAAACAATTGTTAGATGCGCAATTACCATTAAGGAATACACAAATGGGAAGCAATGATGAATCTGCAATACATATATTATTGCAAAGCGCCGGGTTAAACTGGCACCTGTTTGATACAATTGACATTTTAAAGTATGATTCAGGAGATACAATCCATTTGCAAACCGCCTTATTACTAAATCAAAGTGGCAACATTTGGGGAAATGAACAACTGCCCATACCTGGGGTTGCTTTTCCCGACGTATATAATAATGATTTTGTAAGCTGGGGGATTGTTGAAGGTACGACAATCGGTTATATTTATGTATGGAGTTGGTTCCTGGATTCTGATGTAAGCGCACAATTTTATGATGCTGTTTATAATATTATGTTTAATTATGAAACCACTGGTTTAATTGTTGATTTTAGAGTGAATTATGGTGGGGACATGCGAGTGGCGGATGCAGGCTATTCGCTTTTATTCAATGAAACACTCCAAAAAATTGCGTTCGATAACCGAGGTGATCCCGGTAATCATCTCGATATGGTACCTTCCACAACCCACCCTACGTATCTTTGGACAATAAGAGGCGATCCCGAAACGTTTTATGATAAACCGATAGCTGTTTTAACAGGTCCGAATGCGTTTAGTAATGGTGACTGGGAATCAGTAAGAATGCAATTTCATCCCATGGTTCGTACATTTGGTAAATCGACAAACGGTGCATTCACTATTAATGAAAGACGAGATCTGGGGAATTCTGATTTTATGTTTTGGCTGTCTACAGGCAGTGGCTACCTCATTGAAGGACATGAATATATGGCTCATCGGAGCGCGAATATTGACGAAAGGATTTGGCTGATGCAGGAAGATGTGGCCAGGGGCAGGGACACGGTGGTCGAAGCGGCCATCGCCTGGATCGGCAATCCCTATTACCTTCGCGCGGATTTCGTCGCCGATCAGATCACCGGTCACGCGCCCCTGACGGTGAATTTCACCGACCAATCCTATGCCGTCCCCACCACCACGGCCTGGTCCTGGGATTTCGATGGTGACGGCGCCATGGATTCGTATGAACACAATCCCACATGGACCTATCTGGAGCCGGGAACCTACACCGTTTTCCTGGAGACATCAAACAATTCCACCTCCGATACCTTCACCCGGGAACAGTACATCAGCGTTTTTGACGGCGAGAGCGCCCTCCGGTTCGATAATGAGAACAGCTACGTGCTCTGCCCCGCTGACACCGGACTGAATCTCACCGATACCTTTACGCTTGAAGCCTGGATCCGTCCCGAAGGATGGGGTGAATTTCCCACCCTGGGATACGGACGGATACTGGACAAGACATATCTGGCCCTCTATCTCATCGGCTCAAATCCCGCTGTCAACAATCACAGCCTGGCGATACAGTTCATGCATGCCGACAATTCCACCAGTTTCATGACCTCTCCCGAGGGCTCCATTGAACTCGATACCTGGCAGCATATCGCCGTGACTTACGACGGCGCCGCCGGCATGGTTCATTGCTATAAAGACGGCATTGAGCAGGAGATCTCATTTACCGGTATGCCCTCCGGTGCCATCCGGGACAACGGCGCAAGCGACCTGTATATCGGTAGCAATCCGACCGGAAGTTACACTTTCGACGGCGTCATGGATGAGATCCGGATCTGGAATGTGGTTCGCACGGCGGCGGACATTTCGGACCACATGGATTCGTATCTGCTGGGAGATGAAGCCGGGCTCCTGGCTTACTGGAACATGAATGAAGGAAGCGGGGATATCCTGACAGATGAAACCCTGGGTGAGCATGACGGCATGGTGATAGATGCCGACTGGATCCAGGGGCTGCATCTGGATCCGCCCTCCCTGGACGACGATGGAGACGGGATCCTTGACGTCGAAGATAACTGCCCGATCGTCTACAATCCCGGGCAGGAGGATACCGACGGCGACGGACCGGGTGATGCCTGCGATAATTGCCCTCATGTGTACAATCCGGAGCAGGAGGACGCCGACCATGATACAACGGGCGATCCCTGCGATGACTGTACCGATACCGATGGCGACGGCTTCGGCGATCCCGGCTACACCGCCAACATCTGCGAGGAAGATAACTGTCCCCAGGTATTCAATCCCGACCAGGAGGAAATCGCCCGGGGAGACATCGACTGCGACGGCGGCGTCAATGTTCTGGATGTGCTGGGAACCATCAACCACATCTTAGGCACAACACCCCTCATCGGTGCCCCCCTTGACAGAGGCGACTGCAACGGTGACGGAGGCATTGACATCCTGGATGTCATCGGCATAGTAAACATCATTCTGGGTATCTCCCTCGAATGTTCAGGGGGATAGGGACCATGAGACTAGGGGTCACCTATGAAAAAGTTGCAACTGTGGTTGATGAGTAATCTTAAATTATCATAATAAATCCTGTTGTCAAGTCATTCTTCTTCATTCTTTGACAGAGATCTGGTCCAATACAGTCTCATAGGACTATTCGTCAGTCACCTATTCGTGCTCGAAGCACAGTATGTTGTTGGACACCGGCTGCGCAATCAGACATAGAGAACCTCTTCGGGTTATGACCCTATGGCGCTAACCGGTGTGTTCTTCAGGATGGGATATTCTTGAAAAGACTGATTTCTCTTTAGTATATAATAGATGGTTTCAAGCATCGTTCTATCCACAGTGATTCTGGTCGCATTCTTGCCATGCTTGTAGCAGACCCGATTGTATAATTGTTCATAACGAAGAGAGCCTTTCACGGCATGATGAGAGTATTCGATCAGGATCCATCTGAGCCATTTTGAGCCTTGTTTCGTAATGTATCCCCGACGGACTTTCCCTCCGAAGGCATGAAGAGATGGTACCACTCCTCCGAAGGAGCACAGTTGGCCGTGAGAGGGAAAGCGGTGAACGGTTCCGATCTCCGAGACGATGAGCAGCTCTGAATACTCTTTTTCGTGAAACAAACAGGTTCTGTCGCCTGTCCAATTGGCACTGTGATCCGAACAACCCACAAAGGAGATACCATGAAAACGAAATCTCTGCTATTTCCGGTTCTGGCTGCTTTGATTTGCTCTGGATTCTTTTCAATCGCAAGGGGAAGAATCGATGAATCAGCAGGCACATATTTCGGTCAAACGCCACCGGGAATGACGCCGGTGGTCTTCGCCCCCGGCATTGTTTCAACTGCCGGTGAGCATGAAGCATATATGGTCGTCTGTCCTGGAGAGAACACGGTATACTACTGTGTGTTAACCCCAAGCGGCAATCAACTGACCAGTACGATTGTTTTCAGAAACTTCGTCGATGGCTCCTGGACGGATATGGAAGTTGCTCCCTTTTCAGGCACCTATTGCGATGGATATATCGCCCTTCATCCCGATGGTTCCCGGTTGTATTTTCAGTCTGATCGACCTATCGATCCGTCTGAATCGCACTACACCTATAACATCTGGTTCGTGGAACGGGAAGGAGATTCATGGGGAGAGCCCCAATCGATGGGAAGCCCGATTAATGGTCGCGGTGATGTCTCGGGACCGTCCGTCACAATGGACGGAACGATGTATTTTACGCTCATGACGAATGGGTTTCGGATCCAGACACTGTATCGGTCAGAGTATATCAATGGAGTGTATCAGGAGCCTGAAAGGCTACCGGATATTGTCAACAGCGCCAACCAACAGTTCGATTCTTATATATCACCTGATGAGAGTTTCCTGATCTTCGGCAGCTACCTGCGGCCAGACACTTACGGCGGTACGGATCTGTATGTCGCATTTCGAGATGAAAATGGCAACTGGAGCAATTCCATAAATTTTGGCCCGCCTATCAGTACGACTATGGATGAAGGGACGGCAACGATCACAACGGACGGAAAATACATATTTCCCAATGCTATGAATCCCGACAACGGAAAACTTGATGTCTACTGGGTTGATGCTTCCGTTGTCAATGGATTCCTGCAGGTCGAGATGGTGGAAAAGGAATTGAGTCAGGGGACCCGGGGCTGCCCGTACACCGACACCCTTAAGACGGTGCCCGGCACCGGGGCCAGTCCCTTCTCATGGAGTGTGACCAGCGGTTCCCTGCCCGGAGGCCTGACGCTTGGCGAAACATCAGGAATCATCTCCGGGGAGCCTTCCGAGACCGGCACCTTTGATTTCACTGCCGGGGTCACTGATGCGCGACAGACTTCAGACGCATGTCTCTTCACGTTGACTGTCGATCCCTATGCAGAGTACAAGGGCGATGTGAATGCCGACTGTACCATCGATGTGCTGGATGTACTGGCCGTCGTCAACATCATCCTTGATCTGCGAACTCCCGATGGGGACGAGATGTGGAGGGCGGACTGTAACGGCACCGGCACATGTGACGGGGACGGGACGATCAATATCCTTGACGGACTGAAGATCATCAATGTCGTTCTGGGAACGGCTGACTGCTTCTGAGTGAACGTTGAGAACGAGTCGTCCGTGTGCGCCATCACGTCTCGCTGGGGTCACCCCTTCAATTTTAAATATTTGGTATCACTGGGAACCAGGTCTCAGAGTTAAGGGACACTCTTTTTAAGAAATTGGAAGACAAAGGTGTCAGGGACCTTTTTTACATAAATAAAGGAGCGGATTCTTCGTGGCATGGAGGATATGCCATACGTTTATGAATAGTCAATGTTGCTTCTGTTCTGCAAAAACAATGAGAAAGGGACAGGATTCAAAGAGGTCGGTTTAAAAGTTAAAGGCATTCGAAAGCATACCCCCGAGGCTCTCAAATAGGCTGCAAAATTATTCCCCCTAAAAGTGCAACTTTGTGCGCTTTTTCTGAACATCAGGCAGACCACATCCCCCTATCCCCCCGAACAAATCTCACAATTTCATCATGTAAGATTCAGTCTTCTCCTTTCAAAAATGGTGAGTGTTTCGGCACGTGTTTTGCGAATTTTAAACACGCAAGCTCGTGAAGTTCTATAGTTATGATCTTGAAAAATCAAGAAGTTGACCCCCTCGGATTCGAAACAAACGCAACCGGAGTCGTGTCATAAATTCAAGAGGTTGAAAAGGCCGGCAAAGTTGGCACTGGACAGTATCTATGACCGTGCTCTTCAAATATTTTAGACATCTCGGACGCCAAAATGTCTCAGAAAAAGAAAGGAGGAAAGAAATGTTAAGAAAGACTCTACTTTTCCTTTGTTGTCTACCATTGCTCTTACCGGTTTATGTAGGGGGCCAGGGTACAATCGATTTTCCGGAAAGCGCCACCTTCGATCCGTCGGGCAACCGATACTTTGTATCAAACCAGGGTAACGGTAACATTGTTCAAATCGACAGCGCTGGAAATTATTCGGACTTCATTACAGAGCTTGCTACTTCCAAAGGCTTGAAACTCCTCGGCGATACACTTTTTGTCGGAGCCAGCACCGCCGCCTTGGTCGCCTTCGACATAAACACCGGTGCTCGCCTTCTCACAGTTCGATTCACCGGTCAGGTGGATCTCAACGACGTCGAGGCGGACAACTCAGGAAACATATATGTCTCAGATCCCCAGGGCAACCAGGTACACAAACTCCAATTGAGTGACCTTTCGACAGAAACCATCGTCACCGGGATTACGATGGCCAACGGTCTGTTGTTTGATGAGGAAAACAATCGACTCCTGGTCTGTCAGTGGATAGAGGACTCACCCATCAGTGCCATTGATCTCGACGACTATTCGCTCACACCCATAGTCAATGACGGATTAGATTTTCTGGACGGTCTGACGGAGGATAACGATGGCAACATTTACGTATCCTCCTTCGGCAGCGATAGAGTTTACAGATACGATCCGAATCTCAGCAGCCCGCCGGAGGTCGCTTCAGCCAATCACCTCGATCCCGGTGATATATACTACAACAAGAGAGATGACATACTTGCCGTGCCGAATGTAAACGGCAGCAGAGTAGATTTCGTGACCCTTTATGAAATGCTGCACGATCCGGACAGAGACTCGATCTTAAGCGAAAATGACAACTGTCCGTTTAACTTCAACCCGAACCAGGCCGACACGGACGGGGACGGTGAGGGTGACGCCTGTGACACCTGCACCGATCCCGATTCCGACGGGTACGGAAATATCGGCTTTCCAGCGAGCACGTGCCCTCTTGACAATTGCCCCGATGCATACAACCCTCAGCAGGAGGATACGGATTCCGATTTTTTGGGCGACGCCTGCGACAACTGCCCGAATGACTTTAATATCAACCAAACCGATAGTGATGGCGACGGCGTCGGTGATGTCTGCGACCTCTGCCCCGGCTCAGACGACAATGCGGACCTCGACGAGGACGGTGCCGCGGACTGCAATGAGGACAATTGTCCCAACGATCATAATCCCGACCAAATTGACACCGATGCTGACGGCTGGGGAGATGTCTGCGATAACTGTCCGGAGGACCCCAATCCGGAGCAAAGAGATGTTGATATCGACGACACTGGAGACGTGTGCGACTCGTGCACGGATACAGACGATGACGGTTACGGAAATCCGGGCTACACTGCGAACACCTGCGATGAGGACAACTGTCCCGGAGTTTATAATCCGGATCAGCTCCCCTTTGATCAGGGTGATCTGGACTGCAACAGCGGGATCGA
>CP070758.1:1438696-1441519 GCA_020348925.1 Gemmatimonadota bacterium
CCGACAATCACATCATCGTACCCATCATTGTTCACATCACCAGCTCCGGAAACAGACCCGCCAAAATAACTTTTTCCGGTCGCATTTGATTCGGTGAAGGTTTGAAGCAGGATGACACTGGCCGTCGCCCCTGGCACACTGAGACACCATGTCAATAACACGGCGACCACAAACAGAACAGCAGGTCTCACATTCCCCATTGTGATCCTCCTTTATAATATGATGTCTGTATGGGGGCTAAATAGATGATGTCTGTATGGGGGCTAAATAGAACATCTGCAGGTTTATTGTCTCGATTCTTTCGAGATTACAAAATCGAGCTATGAGAAACCGACTTAAAGTTATTCTATCTTTGGGTTATTGTCAAGCATATTTTAAAGTATCAACATTACGTAGACGAGAGTCTGGATCTTGGGTTGGATGTATATCATGCCAAAAAGTAAAATAGGACGCTCCCCTTTCCTTTACGCTATAAACTGAGGAGAATCAGGAGTGACCTGTCTTTTCGATGTCTTGAAACAAAACAATAAACGCTACCTGCGAAAACTACAGTCTCGACTCACTGATCTTCCGATGGAGTATGACCTCAATATAGCGTTCCCACCCCTCACTCCGCTCGGCATCTTCATGCCCAGGAACCCTTTCCTGTGATTCAGACTCATTCCTCTCATTCTCTCCTCGACCGAATACCCCACTCAAGCACTGGACCGACTCCCTGGGCAATCAACACTCTGCTCTGCATGATGAGTGCGTCCGGCACAATCAAGTCCGTTCCCCCAAAGGGGACCGTCTTGTCTGCGGAGAGAGACATATCACAGAGCAGCGCGAACACAGCGATGGAATCGAGTCGTACTGAACCTTTCTGCTCCACTACCAGACGAATCCGCGTTTTCTGCTCCTGCCGAAAGGAATCACCGGTGGCATCCCAGACCTTCGGAATCTGCTCATGCACAAAGGTCGTATTCAGACTGCTCACATTCTTCGGGATCAAAACCAGGGGCGGCTCATAAACCGTCAATCGATCTGTCGAGTCCCGGGTCTCATATCCTACAAGCATGATCCCTTCCTTCCCGAAACGATAAAACTCCCTTTTCACAGTTCCGCTATCGTGAAGGACCTCCTGATCCACCCGGCCACGCTGTTCTTGATATGGGTGGACTGTGAAAGGACCGTGCTTCGTCACCGTTATCTTCGGACTTACGGTATCCGGCGGCTGAGGAAGGATCCAACACCCCCCTTGTGTCTGAAGAACAGAGGTGCTGTCTGCAACCGGAACCTCCCAGGAAATGTTTTGAAACGTCGTTCCACTCTCCGGCCAGAAAATTGGAGGGTTGCTCTGATTGCAGGTGGTGACTATGAAGAGCAAGACAGCAATTCGATGGAGAATCTTTCTGGGCAATGTTGATTTTATCCGATCAGTCAATTTCCTGACTCCTGTTTGTTTGAGGATGCTTACTGCACTTACTCTGCAAATCATGTAGATATGATAGTCTTCAAATATGAATACCAAATGTGAAATTGTCAACCCAGAAACCCAAAAGATGCATCGGCCACAAAGGCTCACTCCGTAGGATTGACATTTCATCAGACGGGACGAGGAGTACACAGTTTTCTAAGACAAAATTATAAATCCGTAATTATGCACCTCCAGTACCAAATTAGGGGAGAAACGGAATTTCCCAGAACAGTTTATTCGCAAACAGACTTAGGGAATGAGGAATACCCCAAACTATAGTTCGGGTGTCCCGCACGACTGTTATAATGTTATAATAGGAGTGTAAGAAGAATGCTTTTGCCAAAGGAGGATCGCTTCGGATTCAATACCTTGGCAGCCTTAATCTCATTCATTAGTCACAGGCAACAGTGATTTCTGTCATTTTTGGGCAGTAACATGATTATTTGGAGGAATTTGAAAGTAAAAATTATCTTTGATATTCTTGACTTTTCAAAATTTATCCGATCCGTCCCTCCTAAAAATGCAGGTTATTAAAGATAACCAACACTGCCGGATTTTGAACAATGCTGTTAGGTTTCCCCAAAAATTACAGAAATCACGGTTTGCGTTCTATGATACCAAGGATGACGTTGAAAATACCCAAGGCATCAAGGATGTTCAGGCCACATCACCGTTACAATAGGTTGCCCAGAATTCATCCCCCACTGCTTTCGATGACGTTTGGATTACTCTCATTCAGCGGTGAAATCATCTTGTCGATAAATCCCGGACGAACACCGTACAGGCCAGCCAGGACGACCGTGGTTACCAACAATAGCGATACAGCTGTACAATTCAATAGAAGCTGTGGAAAAGCACAACATTTTTGGGCCTCCTTTCATTACATCACGATTGGATCTCGTGCGAACTCACCTCAGTTATAGACCCAAATGCGGACTCGGGCCCTCACGGCATTGACGTCATCATCCCATCTGTAGACCCTTATAGACTGATTCGTTAGCCTATTCCAAGCAGCGCCAGAGATGGTGTTATCGAAATTTCTCATGCCGCCTATGCCACTAATGTGGTATCCACTTGAATAAGGCCCTGTGTCTGTATCGAAGAAACAAACATCAACCACATAATTATCAATACTTCCGCCTATATTATGAGTGAATGTAACTGATTCTCCCCTGGGAATATGCACCCAACCGCTATCATAGGCCGGGCGTGGAAAAGGCGCGCCATCACTTCCTGAACTTGATGTGATATTGCCCCGGTACGCCCCTGTAACATGCAGATCACCACGAACGTCCAGCTTTGCAGCCGGACCCGTCGTCCCGATACCGACGTCGCCTGCATCTGTTATCAACATCCTTGGCGTCCAC
>CP070758.1:1441619-1449692 GCA_020348925.1 Gemmatimonadota bacterium
AGGTGACATCGGCCGTATTGTCCATGCTCGCCGCACCAAGATAGACGTAGGTACGGCCGGTAGCAGAGTTGTGGCCTCCTGCCCCGACAATCACGTCATCGTACCCATCATTGTTCACATCACCTGCCCCGGAAACAGAAATGCCAAAGTGATTCACTGTCCCTTCGCCATCCAAGGTGACATCGGCCGTATTGTCCATGCTCGCCGCACCAAGATAGACGTAGGCACGGCCGGTAGTGGAGTTGTAGCCAAAAGCCCCGACAATCACGTCATCGTACCCATCATTGTTCACATCTCCGGCCCCGGAAACAGAAAAGCCAAAATAATTATCTGTCCCTTCGCCAGTACAGGTGACATCGGCAATATTGTCCATGCTTGCCGCACCAAAATAGACGTATGCACGGCCGGTCCAGGAGTTGTAGCGATCAGCCCCGACAATCACGTCATCGTACCCATCATTGTTCACATCTCCGGCCCCGGAAACAGAAAAGCCAAAACTATTACCTGTCCCTTCTCCATCCAAGGTGACATCGGCAATATTATCCATGGTCGCCGCACCAAAATAGACGTAGGCTCGGCCGGTACCACCGTTGTAGCCTGGAGATCCCACGATCACATCGTCGTAACTGTCACCGTTGACATCACTTGCCCCGGAAACAGAATAACCAAAGTTAGTCATACCGGTCACATTTGATTCGGTGAAGGTTTGAAGCAGGGTGACACCGGCCCTCGTTCCGGTCACACCCAGACACACCAGAAGACACACTGTTGCCGCAATCACGACAGCCGTTCTCATGTTATCCATACTCTCCTCCTGTGTGGTTGAAAGGTTCTATGGGGTGAATGGATTTCCGCAATTTATACCTCTGAATATTGGGATTTAGATTGAACAGACATATGGTGTTGTAATATCTAATGCTTTTTTCTGAATGTCAAGCATTTTTTTACAAATTTTTTCATTTCTTGCAAATCTTCGATTTTACGAATACAATAGCCGAGTTGCAGGTTGCATATCATTGGAGGTACCGCTTTCGTGGTTTACTACCGCGAATGAGCTTAAAGAAATCTGTGGACGGGTAACTCCGAAACGCAGACGGGGATTCCCTGCCGCAAAAAATCAAAGAGCCCTCTGGATTGCATTTGTTCGTAGTGAAAAGTGAGATTTTGCTCGATTGAAAGTCGCACTCCCACCTGCTTTGGCGGTCAGAATATTATCTGAATATTATGGGAGTAAAAGTACAACTGTTTTCCCACGAAAGAAGCAAGCCCATTTCTGATAACTATGGCTTTCACTCAACTATTGCTCGATGAAGAGCGACCTCGATATAATATTCCCGCTCCTGAAACCGATCGGCGTCCTCACGCTGTGAAATGTCCTCTGGTAATGAGGATTCCCTATTTTCTTCCTCTTTCTCCCTCGATCTGATGCCCCATTCCAGAACCGGACCGATTCCCTCCGCAATCAACACCTTGCTCTCCATAACGAACGCCTCCGGCACGATCAAATCCGTCCCCCCAAAGGGGACCGTCTTGTCCGCCGACAAGGACATTTTGCACAGCAGGGCCGGCACGGAGACAGAATCCAACAGGACAGTGCCCTTTTTGCCCGGCGTCAGACGGATCCGCATCTTCTGCTCCCGGCGAAAGGAATCAGCATCAGCAGCCCAGATCTTCGGAATCTGTTCACTCACAAGAGGTGCATCCAGATTGTCCATATTTCTCGGGAACAACATCATTGGCGGTTCGTAGACCGTTAGCTGATTCGTAGGGTCACGAGCCTCATACCCCAGTACCATGATTCCTTCTTTCCCGAAACGATAGTACTCCTTTATAACAACCCCGCTCTCGTGTACGACCTCCTGATCCACGCGGCCGAGCAGCTCCCCGTATGGATGGACCGTGGGCTCACGATGCCTTGTCACCGTTATGCGTGGCTCCGCGGAATCCGGGGGCTGTGGGAGTATCCAATGTCCCGCCTGAGTCCGAAGGACAGAGGCGCTGTCCGCTACCGGAATCTCCCAGGTAATATTTCGAATGGACGTTCCGCTCTCCGGCCAGAAAAGTGGAGGGTTGATCTGTTGACAGGCTCCGACCATCAAAATTGAGATGATCCAGAGATACGTCCAATACGGTAGTAATTTCGTCCGATCCATCATCATCTCTACTCCTTCTTTCAGGTTGATTCGAACGATATCGAACAGAAGACCTCTAAATATGAACACAAAACATGAGTCTGTCAACAAGTAAACTACTACCGATATGGATGTCCTCACCAGCACCTCAACTGTAGGCTTTATTCTTACCAGCTCCTGCCGAATACTCAATCTGAACTTTTTGCAGCATCAGATCCGTCTCGCTGTGGAACCACCCTCTCATACGATAGACCTGATCGACAAGACAGAACGCTTTATCATTGACACTATCCGCCACAACCGCAAGCTCCATAACGTGAGCGGTGCCGCTTGAGCGGTGTATCGATTTATCGATTGCCGAAGAATCCCTTGAAACTGTTCAACAAAGAAAGGCCACTCTGAATAGAATCAGAGTGGCCGGGGTTATCTCTCTGCTGCAGATTACGTTTACTTTCTCAAGACCATACGCTTGGTATCTGTAAATCCGTCGGCGACCATGCGATAAAAGTACACCCCACTGGATACTTGACTTCCATTCCAGCGAACCACATGGCGACCAGGGGACAGCTCGGCATCCACAAGAATCTCCACCACCTGTCCCAACACATTGTAAACCGTCACTGTTACCCTCGCGTTCTCAGGGAGATCGAAAGCGATCTCCGTCTCAGGATTGAAGGGATTGGGGTAGTTTTGAGACAGGGAAAAGATCCCTGGAACGGATACCGACGACTTCGGAGACATACCTGCTTCAATCTGCGAGATAACATTGGTCCCAAAGTCAATGAGCATGGCGGCATCTTCCTCTGATATCTTCTTCCCGCTCTGAGCCTCGACGTAATTGATGAACGCCTCCAGTTGATTGACAGCCGATCCCTCATTGCCACTTTCCAAAGATGCTACCGCATTGTCCACTTTGGATATCAAGGCGCTTTCGGTGCCCTGGGGTAACGCCAATTCTTCGATCACGGTTGGCATATCTTCCACACTGTCGATACACCCGTCACCGTTGGCATCTTGAGCGGTTGCATCCTCAAACGGACAGGCATCCTCACTATCGACAATCCCATCGTTATCATCATCCGGATCGCACGCATCACCGAGCCCGTCCTCGTCATAGTCAGCCTGATCGGGATTGAAAGTGATCGGGCAATTGTCCTCCATATCCTCAATCCCGTCGTTATCATCGTCCGGATCGCACGCATCGCCCAACCCGTCCTCATCATAGTCAGTCTGATCGGGATTGAAAGTGATCGGGCAATTGTCCACGTCATCCAATATGCCGTCCCCATCGTTATCGGTCACAACAGGAATCCCGAAGATGACGTATGTCTCACCGGCATCGTACCCCCCAGACTGATCTGCTCGATAGGCACCGATGATGAGGTCGTCATATCCATCTCCATTAAGATCTCCACAGGCCAGAGAACGTTCATAGCCCAAGAAGTCACCTCCGTCGTCGCCCAGAATACGGATGTCCTCTTCTCCTGAGGATAAATCAATCGTCGTCGGCAGGGCGGCAGAACCGTACACGACACACGTCTCACCTGCTTGGATCCCGCTGGAAGGGCTCGCCCCCGGTACTCCGATGACGATATCTTTATACCCGTCATGATTCAAATCCCCACTCGCCTCCACGGAAAATCCCGCCCAATCCTCGGCATCATCGCCCAGGATACGAACATCTTCCTCGTTAAGTGCGAAATCGATTGTGGCCGGTAAGCTCTGAGAACCGTAGATCAGGTAGGCCTCACCGACACGATTGCGCTCGGGTTGATCGGCTGACCAAGCGCCAATAAGGATGTCATCGTAACCATCACCGGTGATATCTCCACTCGAGACGAAACAGCCACAAAGATCTCCCATATCATCACCCAAGATGCGTACGTCCTCATCACCAGCATCCAAATCAAAGACTTCAGGAAGAAGTTGAGAACCATAGATCACATAAACCTCACCAGCGTTTATGATCCCGTTTGGATCTGCCCAATTGGCGGCGAGAACAAGATCGGAGTAACCATCTCCATTGACGTCCCCGCTCGCAAGGAATCCACCCAATTGATCTCCGAAGTCATCACCCAGAACACGGACATCTTCTTCACCGTTGGCCAAGTCAATGGTTGCAGGCAAAGTGTCACCACCGTAAATCACATATGTTTCTCCCCCATCTGTGCGCCCGTCGGGATCAGCGTAGAGAGCACCAATAATGAGATCCTCGTATCCGTCACCGTTTACATCCCCGGTGGTCTGAAAGGAGCCCATATAGTCATTCATGTCATCACCGAGTATGCGGATATTTTCCTCGCCATTGGCCAGATCAATAGTATCAGGGAGGCTGTCGGAACCGTAAACAACATATGTTTCACCTGTATTCCCCACGCTGGGCCCGTCCCCTCCAATAGCTCCGATGACAATATCGTCATATCCATCACCATTCACGTCTCCGCTTGCCACTGTTCTGCCTGACCAGTCATTGGCGTCATCACCCAAAATTCGCACATCTTCCTCACCGTTGGCCAAATCAATGGTTCCAGTCCCAGTAGCGGAACCGTAAATTACATACGTTTCACCGGCATCAGTCCGTCCCGCGGGATCTGCCGAATAGGCTCCGATGATGAGATCATCGTACCCGTCCCCATTGACGTCACCACTCGCCACGGAGCCCGAGTAATCTCTGCCATCGTCACCCAGAATGCGCATGTTCTCCTGGTCAAGGTTGAAGTCAATCGTATCCGGCAACTGGGCCGGGACCGTCCCCACCCCAATAACGGTTACGAACAGGACAGCCATACCGAAAGAAAGAAGATATTTCGCCATTGTCCCTCTCCTTTCCAAACAGTTCCAAGCTCAGCGAAAATAAATCATTTGTTCTTGAGAGAGAGCGCATCTCCTGAGCACAGGGCTCGCTCTCTCCCCCTCAAATCGAAATGTCACTTCATGTATATCATCCGCTTTGTGTCGACGAAGTCGGAAACCTCAATGCGATAGAAGTATATTCCGCTGGGAACCATATTTCCACTACTGTCTCGACCGTTCCAGGTCACGGTATAACAACCGGGTTCCTGAACTTCATCCACCAGCGTCAGCATCTCCTGCCCGAGGACATTAAATACTCTGAGTCGCGTCAGCGCGGGTACACGTCCCTGTGGTATCTGATACCGAATAGCTGTCGAGGGATTAAACGGATTCGGATAGTTTGCAAAGAGCGCGGAGCTCTCAGGAGCTACAGGAGCACCCTTGGAAATTTCCGATCCTGTGTTCACATCCAGAGACCGTCCGATCATGTCGGCAATAATCACTTCCTCGAAACGGACTGCTGTCGAACCGGAAACCGGTATCAGCAAAATAGGTTCTTCTCCTGGAGAAATGTTGCCGCCGTTGAATCCATACAGCAGTATGGTCACAATCCCGTCCCTCGTTGCCCAAGCCACGTTCATTTGACGGCTCCGATCGGTCAACACCGGAGCACCAAAACAGCCGCTCCCTTCCACAGGACACAGCCTCAATTGAACCCCTCCGACGGGAACGGACGATCCAATTGAAATGATCATGTTCCGGTTCTCCTGAAGCTCGTCGTTTTTCTCCGCAACCGTCACGTCAACGGGGGTCGAGGAAGACACGGTTTTTGCCGTTCCGCCTCCACCGAGAATATGGTTCACAATGCACAGGACGTCGAGAATATTGACCGATCCATCACCGTTACAGTCACCCGACCAGCAGTGATCCCCTTCCATTATGGCACAACTGTCATTCAAAATCATGTTGACGACATCGAGTCCGTCAAGGATATCTATTGCGCCGTCGCCGTTCGCATCCCCCTGCTGTCGCTCGCACACGGTCAGCGAGAGATCTTGCGTATCCGAAGCGTGTACACTGTCAACCACCTGGACGGTAAAGTATGCCGTGAAGGGATCGTACGCTTCTGGTGTTCCAAAAATATCGCCTGTCATGGCATTCAGGCTTAGACCTTCTGGCAGCGAACCGCTGACAACGCTCCACGTATAGTGTCCCATCCCACCCACAGCTTCAAGGTTGGCCGAATACGGAGCCTCGATAACGGCCTTTTTGAGTTGTGCTGTCGTAATTCTCAGGATCGGACTGTAGACAATGGTACTCTGAAAGATTTCGGACTCGTTTCCCGCCGCATCAATGTACCGCACGTACACGGTCTTGACGCCCGGTTCAGCGTTCCCTCCGTAACTCACGAGATCCCATTCGGCCTGCTCTTCGGCGTAGGGTTCGGGAGGGGACCAGGTTTCACCATCATTGCTGAATTGCATGGCCGCTATTCCTGACAACGCATCCTGAGCACCGAGTCCTGTTAAGGTAACGATCAGTGTATCCGTGGTCTGTGCCCCGTCCTCGATTGAAATCGTTCCTGCAACAGGACCACTGGCATCATAAAAGAGGGGGACGGAAGCGATATTCGTTTCGTTCACATTCCCGGCATTATCCTGAAGCCACAGATAGAACATGTGCTCACCTTCCCCGGCAATCTCCACAACGATCGGATTCTCCGTGATGAACTCGCCATCGGTATCCGACGAGGGAAGCTCATTCAGCCTGAAGTACCCTCCTGCGACACCCGATATATCCTCAGGATCGGTCCACGTCAGTGTGAAGACATGACTGTGCGTCCACCCCTCGGGCTCAACGGCGAGATCAATAGGAGCGTCCGGATCGGTCGCGTCGATTCTGACCGAAAAGTGATCGGTAGGTCCCCAGTTGCCTGCCCCGTCAACAGCCCGGCAGTGAAAATACCAGACACCGTCATCGACGTCAAAGTACTGTTGGGAGTCCTCAGGACCCTGGTTTGTCTCATTCGGGATCAGATCAGGAACATTTGACAGAACAGAACTGAATCCTGCAATGCCGGAAAGATCGGACACGATGGTCCAGTGGATTCCAGGGTTCCGATCACTGTACCAGGTCGATTCGGAAGGATGCGTCGAGGAAAATATTTCTGGCGCTTCGGGAGCGGACGTATCCTTCCTGAACAGGAAACCCTGGACATCCGGCTCGTACGCATGCGTCACAGTATTGCCAGCCTTATCGGCGACCCTGAGGCTGATCGCATTCTCACCATTTTCAAGAAGATCCCAATGTACTCCCCACTCGAAGGTGAAATCCGAAGACCGATCCTCTATGAAAACAGCATACCATTGACCGTTGCCAACGCGATAGGCGGCATAATCGAGAGGTGCATTGTCGCCCCAACCAAAATCGATATCTATGACGCCCCCGGGATTCGAAGCGTACCACTCAGTGGAAGAACCCATCTCAGGAGTATTGTAGATAATAGTCGGGCCGATGGTGTCCTTGTAAAACTGCCAGCTCCATTCGCCATGTTCTCCTGCCATGTTCCCTTCGGCATCATCAGCCATAAAATAGATGACATGATGTCCGTCGTCCAAACTTACGAATCCTGGAATCTCCCACCAATCATCATCCCACGAGATCCCCTCCGCATTGATGAAAATGGGGATCCACGGTTCGGCGTAGGAGTCGATCTGATACCAGGCATCGTCAAGATCTTCATTGTCGTCGAAACCGAAATTGGAGAAAACAGGCGTTTCGGCGTAATACTGACCCTCGGCTTCGACGATCGCCTCCATGGTCGGCGGTTCGCTGTCCGGTGTCTCCTTGTAAAACTGCCAGCTCCACTCACCGCCGTGACCGACATGGTTTCCCGCATCATCCCGAGCTACAAAGTACAGTGTGTGACTGCCGTCACTCAATTCATGAAAACAGGGAAGTTCCCAGCCGTCACTGTCCCACGAGATCCCGTTTACATCGGCGAAGAGCACGGTCCACTCACCACTGAACGAATCAACCTGATATCCGCCCTCATCGAGATCTCTATTATCCTCGAAGCCAAAATTGGAAAAAATCGGTGGGCCATCGTAATGCTGTCCCTCGGCTTCGACGATCGCCTCCATGGTCG
>CP070758.1:1449792-1506352 GCA_020348925.1 Gemmatimonadota bacterium
GTGGAAGTCCGCCTTATCACAGAGAGGTTGAGGAAGCCCGTTTCATCAAGGGCTAAGATTATGTCCCATTTATTATTGCCAATGATATGGAGCTCGGCGAAATTTGTTGAAGGGAGAGATATCCCTCACCATTCCCCGCACAGGAAACATATCCTGTGTGATCTCGTTTCATGAATCTTTGTTACGCTCTTCCGAGAAGGTGCTTGCCTTTGTGGGAGCATGTTTGTATATTACGCACACAATGAGTCTTCTTGTTATGGTGTTTCAAAATATTTTTCAAACTTCTCTCTCCTTCGTCACTTCTCTCAATTCAATGAGGGAACCTGAGTGACGAAATTCACTCAAGGAAAGGACGGTCAGCAGATGAAGAAAACTCTTTTTCTTTCGCTCTTAGTCGCTGGACTTATGTTTGGATGTGCAGCGCGCAAACCTCATATCCAGTGGGAATCGAACCTTGACAAGGGACTGGCAGAGGCAAAAGCGTCGAACAGAAACGTCGTCATCGATTTTACGAGCCCGACCTGAAAGTGGTGTACGGCTCTGGATGAGTCGACCTTCGTCGATCCTCAGGTGATCGCTTTTTCAAGAGAATACGTCTTCGTGAAAGTCCAGGCCAAAGAGGATACCATCACGGCTCAGGAATACGGCATTGCCGGTTTTCCCACAGTTGTCCTGCTGGACTCCAACGGGGAGGAGATCGACCGGATCTTGGGCTATCGAGGCCCGGAACCCTTCATCAAACAGATCGAAAACTATGAAGCCGGTATCGGCACCTTTTTATCCGTACTGAAAGAGTTTGAGGCAGACCCCATGGATGTGCACCTGAACTTCGAGGTTGCCGAGAAATATTACGGCCGCGGCGACCTGGACGATGCCGTCACCCACTACGAAAGGGTATTCCTCCTCGACCAGTGGAACGAAAAGGGGAAATCGGACGTGGCCATCTACTATATCGGTGTCACCCATCGCAAGGACAAAGAGTACGATAGGGCCGCTCTCCAATTTCAGCGCATGATGGATACCTACCCAAACAGTTCCCTCGTACCTGATGCCTTGGTATACAAGGCCTTCGTCTACCAGAAGGGAGAGAGAAAAGCGGAGGCCATCGCCGCCTACGAGAGTTTTATCGAAACGTACCCTGATCACGACGACGTCGAATGGGCCCAAAAACAGATCGCAGAGCTGAAAGGGAACGAATAATGCCGGAGAAGCTGATCTTCGAACTGAGCTCCAAAGGAAGACGAGGCTATACGCTGCCCAAGTGCGACGTCCCCGAAAAGGAGATTGCTGAACTCATACCGCCTGACATGTTGAGGGACAAGCCGGCCGAGCTGCCGGAAGTGAGCGAAGTGGACGTGGTGCGCCACTTCGTCAATCTCTCAACACTGAATCATCACGTGGACAAAGGATTCTATCCCCTCGGGTCATGCACCATGAAGTACAATCCCAAGGTAAACGAGGACATGGCAGGATTGCCCGGCTTCGCCCACATTCATCCTCTTCAACCGGAGAGCACGGTCCAGGGCGCGCTGCAGCTCATGTACGAGCTCGGACAGTACCTGTGCGAGATCGCCGGTATGGACGATATCACTCTCCAGCCGGCCGCCGGGGCGCACGGCGAACTGACCGGTCTGTTGATGATGCGGGCCTATCACGAAAAAAGGGGGAACCCACGATCAAAGGTGATTCTGCCCGATTCCGCCCACGGCACAAACCCGGCCAGCGTCGTTACGGCAGGATATAAAACAGTACAGATTCGATCCGACAGACGGGGTCTTGTCGATCTGGATCAGCTCCGGAGCGTCATGGACGAAGAGGTGGCCGTCGTCATGCTCACCAATCCCAATACTCTCGGCCTCTTCGAATCGGACATCTGCGAGATCGCAAAAATCGTCCACCATGCCGGCGCACTGCTCTACATGGACGGCGCCAATTTAAACGCCCTCTTAGGTATCGCCAGACCTGGCGACATGGGGTTCGATGTCGTCCATTTCAACCTGCACAAGACCTTCTCCACACCCCACGGCGGAGGGGGACCGGGCTCAGGCCCCCTCGGCGTGAAGAAAGATCTGGCGAAATTCCTCCCGGTTCCGGTTGTGAGGAAAAATCAAAATCCAAAATCCAAAACTCAAATTGAATATTCCCTCGACTACGACCTGCCCGAATCCATCGGCAAGATCCACGGCTTCTATGGTAATTTTGGGGTTCTGGTCAAGGCCTACACCTATATTCGGATGCTCGGACCGAAAGGATTGCGGGAGGTGAGCGAGGCGGCCATCATCAACGCCAATTATCTCCTGCGCCGTCTTGAGCCCTACTTCGATGTCCCGTATGAGGGCTGCTGCATGCACGAGTTCGTTCTCTCAGGCAACAGACAGAAGGACAAAGGTGTTAAAACCCTTGATATCGCCAAACGGCTCCTCGATCACGGCGTCCACGCCCCAACCGTCTATTTCCCCCTCATCGTCCCCGAGGCCCTCATGATCGAGCCGACTGAGACGGAGAGTAAGGAGAGCCTGGACCACTTTGTGGAGGCCATGATCAAAATCAACGAAGAGGTCGAGACGAACCCTGACATCGTCAAGACCGCCCCCCACACCACACCCGTCGGCCGCCTTGATGAAGCATTGGCAGCAAAGAATCTCGACGTGAGGTGGAAACCAAAGGAGGAATAATCAGCACCTATTTTTAATCTTCACAATTTTCCTGCAGGAATCCTCTCCAGCACGAAACTGAAGATCACCATCAAGGCGGGCAGGAACCGGTGCCAAATATGCAGTTGATTATTCCAAGAGCATCCAAAACATCCACACTTCCATCTCTGTTGCAGTCGGCCCGGCAATATCTGCTCATATCCGTTGCTAAGAGCGATATATCAAAAATACACTGAATTACACCGACCACATCGATAACGTTCACTGACCCATCTCCGTTCACATCACCCAAGGCCCCACCCTCGCACCAGGCCCAGGCCGGACGGCGGGTCTCGGCCAAAATTTCCCAAGACCCTGAGATGGACCGCATCTCTCCCTCGGAATACCACCAACTTCGACCACCATCAAGAGCATTTTCTCTGGCGAAAAACCGGCCCTCTGTCTGCTCGGTGGCCCGCACATGAAACCAAAAATCCCCTTCCACGTACAGGATATCAATGTACTCCCGCACATCGATCTCAATTTGGTCCTGAGGTCCATCAACCCAGATTCCGAAGGGCTCGATGAGAGCCTCCCCGAAGGTGCTGTCATTGACCCCTTCGCCCAAGATGTATATCTCCAGAGGACCGCTCAATTCCACACCTCTCACGGAAATTCCGGTCAAAGCAATGGCCTCCCAGGAGATGTCAACAGCCGTGAAGCGTACTACCGGTCCGGAATTCGACTGAGCTTCAAAAAACGTCGTATCTGTGGAGAATCTGTCAAAATAGCCTAAGGTTACCCTCCAGGACTCGTACACATGTACAGGAGCAGGGGTAGTGAATATATCATCATACGTTGGATAGAAATTTATAGCCATGATGTAAAAATTACCTGTGTCCACTGGAGTCCATTCAAAGGCAACCTGCGTTGTTTCACCTGCAGCTACCGTAAGATTTGGAAGTTCAAAAATCGAGTAAGGAGGATCGCCAACCACGTTTAATTCCTCGTCCAAAAGCACCCATAAAAGAGGTGCCAATTGAGCCGCATGCGATCCATGATTTACAATCTCCGTAGTTACAGGAGTGGGGTAATTTACAGAATTCGGAAATGGGACAATAATCCGTATGATTCGCACAACGTGCTCCCATTTAGGCTGTTGAAACAGAAGGACATTATCGACAAAAAGCCCCCGCCCATTGCACGGTATCCAATCACAGCCTCCACCTCCATCATCATCTCCGTCGGTGTGAAGCCGCCACCGAACCTTAACCTGCTGCCCGCAATAGGCATGCAATCCCAAACTATGGTCACGGTCCCAATTATAAACCTTCCACGTTGAATCGTTATCGCCCCTCCCATAATCATAGAAGAGCGAAGACCACACCAAAAAATTGGACTCAGCCGTGGAGAGTTCCACATCAAAAAAATCCTCCAAAAGTCCATCCCCATTACCATCATAATCAGGAACCTCGACAAGGTTGTAAAAACTCGCCCGCGGGTATCCCTCCTCCGGCAAGGTGAAAATTGGGGAGACAAGGGCAGCATTGATGAGGGGTCGATCGTCGCAAACCATGCTGAAGCTGCCCTGCGTCCAGCCTTCCGGCGGATAATACGGATCACCGTACTTCTGATGAATGGCACTATTGTCGTCCGTGATAGTCCAGAAATCTCCATGACAAGGATTTGAAAAAGTCATTCGGCCTGGCTCATGGTCGCCCCCATCATCGAAGAAGAGGGTATCGCCGTCACCTGTGAGAACAATCTCGTCGACCCAAACTCCTGTGAAAAAATCGGTGAAGGAGTTGTAACAAACATCACTGACAAAAGTATATCGTATTTTGATCCTGCTGCTCTCAACATACTCATCGAGATGAAAAATCTCAGTCCACCACACATCGCCCAAACCCGTCCAGCCCGGTGTACCACTCTGCCCTCTGTATTCGAAGGCCCTGAGCGTATCAACAGTGTATCCCCCTTCCGGAAAGAGGATGTGAAACGATCCCCCATCCTCTGAGAGAAATACGGCGGAGCCATCCCAAACTTGCTCTTCCGGGCTTTCCGTATCCACTTTGTGCACAAACGAAAGCGTTAACGTCGTGATTCCCTCAGGGATCTCAATCTCCGGCGTCTCCAAAAAGTCCTCCCACAAATCCTGATATCCGCTCCCGACCGGTGTTTCTATGGCACAATAATACGAATGACCGTCATAGGCTCCGGTCGAAGTCACGTGCCAGTGTGGCTCGCAGGTGAGATCGACCGTCTCCCAGCCTTGGGGCAGCCCGTCCTCGAAATCGAAAAAAGCAAGGGTCTCTCCCCCCGCACTCGCAAACCTGCTCGAAACCGTCTCCACCGATCTCTTCTCTCGATGGGATATGACGCTCCTACGATCACGGCCAAAGACATACTCCGTTGTACAAATTGAAGCAATGAGCACAAGAAGTCCCATAACGATAACTCTTCTTCTCATGTCTCACCTCCTGGCCATTTGAATGAGAAGGATTCCGATGAAAGGTGTCCGACGACGCAGCAAACTCTCGAAACGAATGAACAACAGATATAATATACCTATCCAGGTTTCGTTGTCAAGCCTGAAAATTTAACAGCAGAGGTACAAAAATCTTGCTCGGATATGCATACGAAAAAAGCCGCCGTGCACCCAACGCAAGACACGGCGGCTCCTACCCCATATCTCTCTTCCACCAACCGGAGTTGTTACAGTAACACTTTGCGCATGTTGATACTTACTTTACCAACCTCCAATCTCTATCCGGAGCAGTCTCACCCGCTCGTACTGGCCTTATTTGAGAAGCGTCATCGTCTTCGTCGCTGTGAAATCCCCTGCCGTCAGTCTGCAGAAGTACGTACCACTGACGACGTCTTTTCCACAATGATCCCGACCATCCCACGTCACACTATAGTGCCCCGGATCTTGGACCCTATCGACGAGAGTCCTCACCTCCTGCCCGAGGATATTGAAAAGCTTCAAGGTGACATGGGGTGGAAACCGATCACTGAGCACTGAATACTGAATACTGGTTGTCGAATTAAAGGGATTCGGATAATTTTCGATCAATGAGAATACAGGCTGCCCGCCAGATTCAAACCGCACAGGCTCTCCCGTCCCTTCAACGGCAAGAGAGCGGCCTTCCGCGTTTACTGCAAGTACCTCTTCGACATGGAATGCGCTCCCACAATCACCTTTCATAGCCCCCTTCAGGAAGAATACCGGGCCATCACCAGCAGGCAGAAAGCCGCCGTTCCGACTGTAAACAAGAACCGTTAAGCGACCGTCCCTGTCATTCCACCGCAGGTCCATGGAACCGCACCGTTCCGAAAGCTCGACAGCATGGAGAGTGAAAAGCCCGGTGTCATAGTCAAGCTCACATTGAACACCCGCAATCCCACTCGCATGATCCACCTCAAATAGAATACGTGCATTCTCTCCGAATTCACCCCTTGCCCCCCGAACCCCGATCTTCGCGAACGCCTTGTCACCATTTGCAGCGACCGGTGAAGCACCGCAAATGTTGTTGACCATGCTGACCACATCCATGACATCAATGACTCCGTCACTGTTGAAGTCGGCGGCCCAAAGTTCGGCCTCGGCAGGGGTGATGCTGCCCAGGATGATGTTCACAACCCGGACAAGATCCACAACATCAATGCACCCATCGCAGTTCATGTCTCCCTTGCATCCTATAACAATGAGCCCATTGAGGCGCTCTATGGGCAAAGACCTTCCCTCTTCGTCAGACAGGATCACTTTCTGATACTCGATCCAATATGTTTGCCCTGCCTCAGCCGCCTCATCTATGGTGAAGCGGAAGTGAGCAATGGCCCCTCTTCCGGACGGTATGACATGGCCGTTCGTGTCCGAAATGAGAAGAATAATACGACCCGGTTCCGGCATACTCCATATCATGGAGTTCATACTCTGGGATCTCTCACTCGGAAGAATCTGGACCGGGGAAAAGATTGCACTGTGAAAGTGAAGTTCTACCTGGACGCCGGATACAGGGACGGGTTTTTCGGTCTCGTTATCCATCTCAAGATCGATCACAACAGTATCCCTCGGAAAGCCATACGTCAGAGGTGTCCCGACGTATATGGGGGCAGTCTCGACACGCATCGTCACCGGAATGGTCACACTCCCGTTCTCAGGATCGTCGCTCGAAACGGTGATCGTTGAAGAATATTCGCCCTCAGCCAAGGAAGCACTGCTGAGGGTAATCATCACATCCGCGTTTTGATTGGCCCCCACTGTCCCTGAAAGTGGTGCCACAATGAGCCAACTCACCATTTCACCGATTTCAAAGGACAGTGGGGCATTACCCAAATTAGTCAGGGAAAGCTGTACGGTCAACTCCTCCGCCTCCGAAAGAACTCTCTCAATGGATGAGGCACTCACGCTGATCTGAGGAGCCAATCCTGTACCCGTGAGGTTTACACATATCGTCTCCTCGTCCTCGTCGCTGCAGGATATCGTAAGGAGACCTGACCGGATACCCGCCGTTGAAGGTACAAACGCCACCGCCACAGAGATCGACGCTCCCGGTGAAATTGTACAGGGAAAGTTTGGAGAAAGAATTTGAAAATCCTCAGACTCTGATCGAACGGAGGATATTTGCAAATCAATCCCGCCCGAGTTCCGCATTGAGAAACTCCAACCTCCTGTTTCGCCGAGGGGGACAGGGCCAAAATCATGGTCTCTCACTGCAAGCTCAACCTCAGCTGCAGAAGGTGGTACGGAACCGAATCCGTCAACTGTCATGGAGATAAGGCTTCTGTCCGGGTCATTGCTGGACAGGGTGAGTTGTCCGGATTTCAGTCCCTCAGACTGCGGACGAAAACGAACCGTCACTTCAATGGAACCACCGACTGGAACTTCCTGAGGAAAATCTGGAGCCGCAATGTCGAAATCGGAATGATTTGAAACTATTGAATATACCCTCAGGCTCCCAGATCCAGTATTGAAAATGGTGAACTGCCATGCCGAGGTCTCATTGACCGGAACGTTTCCAAAATCGTGGCTTGTCCCAGAAAGCTCGATATTGGACTCAGTGTCCGCCCCCACGCCTGTCACGGATACAACGAGCGGATTTTCATTCGGATCGTCGCTTTCAATACGGAGTTGCCCCGATACACTTCCTGCAGCTGCAGGGGTGAAAGCGATCGCGACCTCGAGAATACCCCCCGGGATCACCGTTTGCGGAAAGCTCGGGGACGCAACGACGAAGGCATCAGAATCGGAAACGATATGCATCACCATTAATAGTGCTTCTCCGTCATTGTGAAGGGAGAAAATTTCGTGGGCAGTTGCATTGACAGAGACCGTTCCGAAATGAACGCTTGTGACCGAGGATCGAATATCAGGGTATACTCTGCCGCTCACCAGCACATCAGCCCTCATCACGCCGGCCGAATTTCTGACGTCCCGAACCGCCACGCTCGTCGCAATCCCTTGATAATTCAGGCTGTTAGGTTTGGAGTGCTCATCCCAGGTGCGATTGCCGGTCGTTCCCGGGAAATAATCGCCCGCATCACCACGGTTAAAATTGGCGTACACATTCAAATGATTCAATCCGTCCGCTTCCTCAAGATCGACCAATTTATGGAGTTCGTCATTGTTATGGGGTACGCTTTCATCAATATGCCAGATAAGCAGACCGCTCCCTGGCAGGAGCGTATCGAAGCCTTCCTTTTGGCGGTTCGAGACAATAAAATACTCGTGTCCAGCATTGCCATTGGCCCACAACCGCAGGGCCTCCGGTGTTTGCCCGATGCTGTGCATACCTTGATCAAAGAAATCGTCGTCGACCTCCGTGGCCGAAATCCATCCCAGTTTCATTTTAGACCAGGCGCACATGTGTACCGGTCGATGCGGCGAGCGACCATCGCCTCCCCATGAGCCGAAACCCATGAGACCGTACAGACCGATTCCGTCGGAACTTAAATCGGTGTCATAGAGATCAGGCAGTCCCAAGATATGGCCGAATTCATGACAGAAGACGCCGATGCTTATGACATTCCCGTTCTCGTGCTCCTCCGGTTCCATGGAGTAGGACCAGACCGAGACGCCATCTGCAGGAAGAGGAGATGGTATCGCCCAAGCATGCGACCAGATATCATGGGCGCTGCCCGTCTCCTCGGCACCGGGTCCGGTGTGAATGATAAAGAGCGCATCAACATATCCATCGCCGTTGGTATCATACTGGGAGAAATCGACATCCGGGTCGGCCAGTGAGATCGCATGCTCGACCATCTTCTGAGCATTGGCCGGATAGGGACCGAACCCCTGATTCCCGTTCACGTAAAAGGAGTACGGTTGCGGAGCCGTGTACCATCGGGTCACGTCTCCAGCCAGAGCCAAAGTTCCGTATGAGACCTCTTGATAGTAATCGTACATGCTGCCGGAGGGATAGGTGTTCTGGGAAAAAAGCATATCCCAAAAGAGCGACGCCGGGTGATTCGCCTTGGCGGGCTGATCGGGGAATTCCAGTAAGATGACGAGGGCTTTGCCTGTACCGCTGGCGGAACCGTACATCCGTTGCGGTTGGTCGACCCCCTCGGGTTTCACGGGGAGCTTGTCTCCCGTCGTGATTGAGCGCCCGGTCTTTTTATCAAAAAGATCGGGCTTCGGGGAAACGGGATGGGGACCGACAGGCGGACCGTCTGCGAGACACAACTGCATCCAAAGGAGAACGAGGATCCCCGTGGCCAGTGCAATGATTTTTAACCGTAATCTCAACATCTCTCCAAGCTCATCAACCTCAGGTTCACAAGAAACGTTCACTCCTGGACAACCACTCATTCCCACGCAAAACCAGTGCCAGACGCACATTCGACGCTCGTGAAAACGTTACTGTTTTGTATTTTATTGAAATATTGAGATTTACAAAAATTAAGATAAAATAGTCCTTCAAGAAGAGTGCACCTTTCCATGGTCAAATAACCCAAGTTCTGTATTTTGCAAGGGTGATTTGAAAGGCTCGACGAGTGGATAAGCTGACTGCTGCGAAGATATTTGTGTACACATCGATCTGAAGAAACGAAAAGAGACAAACTTCCGGTTGACAATTGGGCTGAAAAGCATTACACTTCACATTCACTGACATGGCTGTGGACACGGATGCATAAGGAGACAAGGTCACCTGATTTTCCGGAGGGGTTGCGAATGAGAGTTATTGTTTTAGGGTCCGGTGGAACCATTCCCACACAAACGAGAAATCTTCCCTCCTTCGCTTTGAAAAGAGACGGTGAGCTTCTTCTCTTCGATTGCGGTGAGGGCACACAACTCCAGCTTATGGGTGCTAAGTTAGGGTTCGGGCCTCTCGAGCGCATATGTATCTCTCACCTTCACGGCGATCATGTGACAGGAATACCCGGGCTTCTGATGACCCTTGGCCAGTCAAACCGTGAGAAGCCATTGACGATTCACGGTCCGCCAGGGATCGACACCTTTATTCAGTCCATCATGAAGAACCTCTCCATTCACCTTCACTACCAGGTGCATGTTGCAGAAATCGAAAAAGGACTGGTCCACAACAATTCCCACTACAGAATAGAATCTGTACCTGCCGACCATAACATCTTCACTCTGGCGTATGCTTTTATTGAAGCTGAACGCCCAGGCCGCTTCGATGTGACCAAAGCCAGGGAGCTGGGAGTACCACCGGGTCCACTCTACCGAGCGTTACAGGAAGGGAAAGACGTGCGTTCCGGTGACGGGCGGATTGTTCGCTCCTCGGACATCGTCGGACCACCGCGACCCGGACGCAAAGTGGTCTATGCCCTTGATACGCGCCCCTGTTCCGCCGTGGTCGAGCTCGCCAGGGGTGCCGACGTATTAATTCACGACGCCATGTTCACCGAGGAGCTGCAGGCTGAGGCGAATGAGCGGGGCCATTCCACCGCCAGGCAGGCAGCGGAGATCGCTCAGCAGGCGGTGGTCGGCCAGCTCATTTTGGCCCACATCAGTCCTCGATATGAGACAGCCAAGGAACTCCTTGATGAGGCACTTTCGATCTTCACCGAGACCAGAGTTGGGGAGGATTCCATGGGTGTCGAAATCCCCGTTCACAAATAAGATTTCCCATATTCTTCAACCAACCTGTGAGCAACCGCCAGCCCGAGCGATCACAGATCAGTGAAGTTAATCCTTGACAAAACCGTCAAAAAATCATATAATTGTTCTTTCAACTTCAAAGGAAGCCATCTCCGTCTCGTGAATGGTTTCCGGTGGTAATTCAAGAGAGATCCTGAAGGTATTCCTGTTATTCATGATCGACGAAAATCAGTCTTAATAGAGGAGGTATGTTATGCGAGGCATTTTAGCCGGGCTCTTTGCCAAATCGCCCTTCGGGCCGTTGAGCGAACACATGAATGCCGTAAAAAAATGTGTCAATCTGCTCAAGCCGATGTTCGAAGCGCTCATTGAACAGGATCATGAACGCGTCGAGGATATTGCCAATCAGATATCAAAGCAAGAACACGAAGCGGACATCATCAAAAATGAAATTCGCAATCATCTTCCAAAAAGCATATTCTTGCCGGTTTCCCGGACCGATATTCTCAATTTTTTAAGGGAACAGGATGCTATTGCTGACGATGCGGAGGACGTTGGTGTTCTCCTGACCGTACGAAAGACCAATTTACCTGCTGAACTCAAGGATGAACTCTTTGCTTTTCTCGACAAGGTGTTGGAGACTTTTGAGCTCACCGTCAGGGTGAATAGCGAGCTGAAACTTTTGATGGAAAGCTCCTTCGGGACAGCTGAAGTAGAAAAAGTACTTAAGTTGGTGGACGAGATCGGGCATGCGGAATGGGAAACCGACAGCCACCAATTCCGGTTGGCGCAGAAGATGTTCGAGATGGAGCAGAAATTAAGCCCCGGAGACATCATCATTCTGTTAAACGTCTTCCGACAGGTGGCCAGACTGGCCGATCACGCTCAAAACGTAGGAGACCTTCTCAGGCTCATGATCTCGAAAGGATAACGATCTGCAAACAGAACTCGAAACCTGGAGCAAGATGGAATGGGCCCTGAACTGATTATTATAGTTGCTGCGGTTGTTGTTGGACTGTACATGGCCTGGAGCATCGGTGCAAACGATGTGGCCAATTCCATGGGAACCTCGGTCGCCTCAGGAGCTCTCACCATGAAGCAGGCCATCATCCTTGCCGGAGTATGTAATTTCATCGGGGCTGTCTTCGTCGGAACTCATGTGACCAATACAGTCCGAAAAGGTGTTCTCGACATTTCCAATTTTGCTCACGATCCCACCACCCTTGTCTATGGCATGCTCGCAGTGTTGTTGGGAGCGAGTATTTGGGTGACACTGGCAACGTATAAAAAACTCCCTGTCTCTACAACCCATTCAATTATTGGTGCTGTTATCGGTTTTGGAATTGTCGAGATCGGTTTCTATGGAATACGGTGGCATATCGTTGGAGCCATCGTCCTGAGTTGGCTTATCTCTCCTTTGGGAGGAGCTCTGATTTCATTCACAGTCTTCAAGATTATCAGAAAGACAATTTTTAATGCCACATGTCCTGTTGCAGCCGTGAAAAAGATCGGACCTCTTTTTATCGGCCTCGTTTTCACCATTTTATGTTTGGCCATCATCTTCAAAGGCCTCAAACATTTGCATCTGGATTTACCATTGCCAAAAGCATTGCTCATATCCCTTGGAGTGGGACTTATGTTCGGCCTCTTGGGGTTTTTATTCCTTCGAAACCATCCTGTGAGAAAAGGTGAGGAATACGAACAAGTCGAGGGTCTGGCAAATCCATTACAGATTCTGAGTGCAGCTTACGAAGCCTTTGCACACGGGGCGAACGACGTTGCCAACGCCATCGGTCCGGTGGCAGCCATCTATGCCATTCTTCAGACGCATCAAGTGGATATGCAGGTCTCAGTTCCTACCTGGATATTGGCCATTGGTGGCCTCGGTATTGTTGCGGGCATTTCCACCTGGGGATACCGTGTCATGGAAACCGTTGGTAAAAAAATTACTGAGATCACTCCTACACGTGGATTTTCCGCAGAATTTGGGACAGCGACAACGGTACTCATCTTCTCAAAATTGGGTATGCCCGTTTCGACCACCCACGCCTGTATCGGAAATGTGATTGGTGTTGGATGTGCCCGAGGACTTGCGGCTCTCAACTTCGCCGTCGTCGGGCGGATCATTCTCATGTGGATTGTATCACTTCCCGCAGCTGCAGTACTGACCATCGTTTTCTTCAAGCTTCTCGTTTTCATTCTGGGATAACGATAAAATAGATTTTGAAAAATGGTGGCTCAATATTACATTTCACCAGAGCCTGTATCGGTTTGAAATAATTGGGATAGGAGATTGTTGTCGAGATCGCGTGTAAGATATATTTTCATATTCTCATTGATCGTGGAAAAATATGGATCAGGAAAGCATTCTCGTCGTAGATGACGAAAAAGATATACTCGACTTAGTGAGCTACAATCTCGAACAGGAGGGTTTCAGGATTTTAAAAGCAACCGATGGCCCCTCCGCCCTCAAAGCCGCTGAGAAAGAATTGCCCGACTTGATCGTTCTGGATCTCATGCTGCCGAAACTGTCCGGCATGGAAGTGTGTAAACTCCTCAAGAAGAAAAAAGAGACTTCTGAAATCCCAATAATCATGCTCACAGCCAAGACGGAGGAGATCGACCGAGTGCTTGGCTTTGAGTTGGGAGCCGACGATTACGTCACCAAGCCATTCAGTCCGCGGGAACTTGTGCTTCGAGTAAAGGCGGTCCTCAAAAGAATGAAGGAAAAGGAGGTCAAGGAACTCATAAAAATTGATGCCTTGACGATTGATATTCCCAAACACCAAGTTTGGGTTGACAACGAACCCCTTACATTAACGCCAACGGAATTCGATCTCCTGCTCGAATTGGCAGAGCGAAGAGGTAAAGTCCTTACGAGGGATATTCTTTTGGATACAGTTTGGGATACGATTATTCAAGTTTCAACAGGACGGTAGACACCCACATTCGAAGATTACGATCGAAATTGGGTAAGATGGGCCAATACATTGAAACAGTCCGTGGATTGGGATATCGTTTCAAAGAATAAACAAAAGAAGATTGATATGACATTCAATGTACGCTGGAAATTGATGATCACCTACATCATCATTATTCTCGTTATTCTCCTCGCCATCACGATCTATCTCAATCGGACATTGAAATCGCATTATCTGGATCTAACAAGGGATCGGCTTCGACATGAGGCCAATCTGGCCAGGGCTTACATTCTGAATGAAACAATCGATCTCCCTTTTTCTCATCAGATTGACACACTGGCAAACGAAATAGGCGAACAATTAGGGCTTCGAGTGACAATTGTTGATCCACAGGGGATCGTTCGGGGAGATTCCGAGCTTGATGGGCAAGCGCTCATAAACACAGAAAATCATGCCAATCGCCATGAGATCATGGATGCACACCAAAAAGAAATCGGTATAAACACAAGATACAGTTATACACTCAACACCGATATGATGTATCTTGCCATTCCGCTCGTTCGCCAAGATAAAAATATTGGTACTGTACGACTGGCTCTCCCTCTGGATGAGATCAATCAAACGTTACGTCGAGTTCGAAGAATGCTCGCTGTTGCTTTCATTGTCGGGCTCATTCTGGCACTTTTCTTAAGCTACGTTACGGCCCGCGCTGTGACGAGACCTTTCAACGACATGTCGCAAATCGCCGAGAGAATGGCACGGGGAGATTTTTCAAGAAAAACAATTGTGAGATCCGGCGACGAAGTGGGCCAGCTCGCCACGACCCTCAATCAGATGGCTCTCCAATTGGACCGGACTATTCGGGAGATCACGACAGAGAGGGATCGTTTGCGCGGTGTGTTGAGCGGCATGCGGGAAGGAGTCATACTCACCGATAAAGAGGGGCGGATCGTTTTAACCAATGATGCGCTTTTAAATTTTTTCAACGTGACATCATCCATCGAAGGCCGAACCGCGATCGAAACGATTCGAGACGCGAAACTTCACGCGACCATTGAAAAGGCACTCAAAACCAAACAGGAAGTCATCGAGCAAATCGAGCTCACGGTCCCAAAAGAACGCACTCTCTACGTCCATGTTTTTCCATTGGGCGTTCCTGCCGGCTGCACTGGCACTGTTGTCGTGCTCTATGATGTTACTCAGCTGAAACGGTTGGAAAAAGTTCGAAAGGACTTCGTGGCCAATGTCTCCCACGAGCTGAACACTCCTTTGGCTGTTATAAAGGGGTACACGGAGACCCTCCTCGACAAGGCGCTGGATGATACGGAGACGGCCAACAAGTTTTTAAAGATCATCTCTAAACATGTGAATCGGATGTCGAAACTGGTGGCCGATCTCTTAGCCCTTTCAAAATTTGAGTCGGACACCTATACACCTCTCTTTGGCTCTCAAGATTTACAAAAGATAGTGGCAAGTTCCACTGACACATTCAAAGACGCCCTCGAAAAAAAGAATGTAACGTGTACTGTCGACCTCCCTTCCGATCTCCCCCTTGTCAAGGGCGATGACAAAGGATTAGAGCAGGTCCTGCTCAATCTTCTCGACAACGCCGTGAAATTTACACCCGCAGGAGGCTCAATCACCGTTAGGGCACACGAGCAAGAAAGCGCTGTCAAAGTATATGTGTCAGATACTGGGATCGGTATTCCTATGAAAGATATACCACGAATCTTCGAACGATTCTATCGAGTGGATAAGGACCGATCCCGGGAACTCGGAGGGACAGGACTCGGGCTCTCCATTATCAAGCAAATTGTTCGGGCTCACGGTGGACAGGTGTGGGTTGAGAGCCAGGTGGGCCAAGGAACCACTTTCTCTTTTACGCTTCCTAAAGCATAACCGATTTCTTTTCTTTTCCAAAAACTTCTGAGCACACGTCTTGAAAGGGAAAACTCTGTTCATATGTTTCTATGCCCCCCTGTTGACCTCATAATATGCTTGACACATCCTTGAAAGGTTCATAACTTAGAGTTGAGTGATATCAATATGCAATTTCTTTGATTTTGAGAACATCCGAACAGGATTTTCAATACACCCTGATTGTTGTCAAGGAGAGCAAATTAAAATGACAAGACTGAACACTGTGATGTCTTTATCACTCATTTTCATTCTAACATCCGCATCTCTTACCCAAAGTGGAGATTCGCCAATCGGAATATTCGGATATTTCCAGAACTCATTTCAACACTGGACTACTTTCGAAGACAGAAAAGAACAAAATTCCTTCAGTGTACAACAGCTGAATCTTTTTTTTCAAAAAGATCTGAGTCGAGATTGGACCGCCTTTATTAATTTTGAATTTCTGAACAGCTTTTCATCCATCAGGCAATGGGGTGCGGCCAATCTCGAAGAGGCGTGGGTAAAATACAGAGCGAATGAGAAATTTAATTTAAAACTTGGATTACAGATCCCCATATTCAACAATCTCAATGAAATCAAAAATCGTACTCCCTTGCTGCCTTATATTGTTCGGCCACTGGTGTATGAAACTTCATTTAGTGAGTTTATTATTATCGAGGAGTTTGTGCCAGACCGAGCCTTTTTGCAGGTTTATGGATTTCTGCCCAAGGGAGAGACCAAATGTGACTATGCGTTCTACTTAGGCAACAGTTCAAACATGAATGATAATAGGGAAAAAGGACAAACCGGTATCGATACCACAACCACCTTTCTTGCCGGCGGACGTCTTGGTTTCCGCTACCGCGAATTAAAACTCGGTCTCTCGGCCACGCATGAGAAGAAAAATGGCATCAGAACTCTCGATTTCATAAGTCTCGCAGATTCTCTCGGAAGAGAGCCCTCGGAATTGATGGGATTACCGAAAACGCGGCTGGGTGTGGATATGTCCTATAAATTTACCAATTTTATTTTTGAGAGTGAATTTGTAACCGTTAATATTGATGAAGGCATTCCCGAATTGGAATTGGATCTCGACTTTTACTACGCAACATTAGGGTACCATTTGACCGAGCAGCTTTTTGCTTATGGAAGCTATTGGGTTGTTGATGTTCATAGTGCCCTGTTAGCCACTGGAGATGAAAAAGTTGAGGATGAAGCTATTCAAACATTAAATATTGGCGCTTCTTACGACTTGAATGACAGAATACGTTTCAAAGGACAGTTCGCCCGGGTAAAAGCCGATGAAGAACTCCATCTCCTGTCTCACGATGATGTGATAAAGGAGGAAGATAAATTTAGTGTTTATGCAGTTGCAGTTTCCGTATTCTTCTAAACCTTGGATTCTTATTCTCGAACAAGAAAAAGAAATATGAAATCGGTGATTGTTGCACTCTTCTGTTTTCTTGTAAATGCGACGATTGTATTATCGCAAGTTGCCGTCATTTCTCATAAATCGGTTCCTGAAGATTCAATGACAAAATCGGTGCTGCTGGATCTCTACACAGGAGATATTCAATCGTGGAGCAACGGTGAACCTGTTATTGTCATAGATTTGAAACCGAGAGGTGACGTCAAAACAGCATTCTATGATTTCATCGGTAAGAAATCGTCCCGCATCAAATCAATATGGTTGAAAAAAAAGCTCTCAGGTGAATGGGACACCCCTGAATCACTTGAAACAGAGGATGACGTTGTAAAAAAGGTTGCCTCAACGGCCGGTGCCATAGGATTCGTCAGTCAATCAAGCGTGACGACTGACGTGAAAGTACTTTTACTCATACAACAGGGAAAGAATTAGACTATGGCAGCGAACCATCTTCTTTTGCATTTCACTGTTCATAACACGTATACAAAGGACTCTTTGAATCAGACATCATGAGTCTCAAAGATCTACGATTAAGTGTAAAACAGAAGATTGGGTTTGGTCTCATTCTCCTGATCATGGCCGGTGTCAATATCTTCTCCATTCATAAGATGGCCATGCTAAAAGTCGAACTGGATGAAGTGAGCTTGAATTGGCTCCCAAGAGCCATAGCTCTTTCTGACATTAACCTCAACACATCCCGCCTGTTATTAATTCAGTCACAACACGCATTTCCTGCCGACGAAGCAGCCAAGCTTCACCAGGCAAACATCCAGATCAATCTGATAGACAATATCAATGAGAACTTGGATACCTATGAAGAGTTGAAAACGGACTCCGAAAAACGAGGTCTGTATTCAGAAGAAGAGGGGAAACTTTTCGCAGAATTCGACTGGAAATGGGAGGAGTATCAGGATTTGAGTCGTGATTTCCTGGATCTCGTTAACGCAAATAAGTCACCAGAAGCAAATGCGTTATTGAATGGAGAGGGTCGTGAGGTTTTCCGTTCCCTCAGTACCCGACTGGAAGAATTGGTCACGATCAATAAAAACGATGCTCTTCAAGCTGCGGGGCGAGCTGAAATCATGTTCAGAGCTACCCGAAATGTGACTGTTGTCCTGCTCATCGCGACGATGATCCTCTCCGGAGTTGTCGGAACTCTTTTCGTCAGGTATATAACGATACCTGTCAGGCAACTGGAAAAAGCAGCCAGGACCATAACGGATGGTGATCTCAGTGTCCAACTCGAAGTCCCGAGCAAGGATGAAATCGGCAATCTTGCGAATTCATTTAATCAGATGACGGTATCTCTTCGGGAAGCAAGACAAAGACTTGAACATCAGGCTGAAAATCTGAGGACAAAAAATCGAGAGCTCGAAAATGCGTTACACGAATTACAGACAACGCAGGATCAACTCATGATGAAGGAGAAGATGGCTGCCCTGGGTGATCTGGTTGCAGGGATCGTTCATGAGATCAATAATCCCATCGGGGCCGTAAACAGTTCTGCCGATGTTTCCAGACGATGTGTGAATAGAATTGAGGTTATGGTAGAAGAGGGGAAAACACCTCATGACGTCAAGCAAAATCCAGAGTATCAGAAAGCTTTAAATATCCTTAAAGAGAATATTCGAATTACACATGCAGCAAGTGATCGCATTGCCACTATAGCCAAAAGCTTGAAAATTTTTTCCACACTCGACGAGTCAGAGTATCAGAAAACGAATATCAACGAAGGTATTGAAAGTATCCTCACATTAATGGAGAACGAAATGCGCGGTCGGATATCCGTCATTAAAGACTACGGCGACATTCCAAAGATTGAGTGCTATCCAGGTCTTTTGAATCAGGTGTTCATGAACGTGCTGAAAAATGCTTCTCAGGCCATTGAGAACTCTGGTACAATATATATCAAGACCTTCAAGGAAAACAAAAACGTTCATGTCAAGATTTCCGATACGGGAAAAGGAATTCAGGCTCATGAAATAGAAAAAATATTTGATTTTGGATTCTCAGCGGTCGGTACGCGGGTCAAGATGGGATCCGGACTGGCAACCGCATACAACATTATTCAGAAACACGATGGTGATATCAGTGTGGAAAGTGAAGTCGGCAAAGGTACAACTTTTAATATTTCCCTGCCCGCGACATAATTTATCGCAAGATCATTTAAGCTTTCCCGGCAGCCATTTTCCAATAGATTCGTAGATTCATCAAAAGAGATATCTCTTTCACCTCTCTCTTTTTTAACGTAATTGTAACGAGTCTGTAGCAGTTCTGTAACATAGTTCTTTTAACTTTGAATATGATTTAGGAGAAATTGGTTATTATAACATGCAAAATCACTACTGGTGACACGGGAAGGGGGTGATAACCGATACAGAACTTGATATGAATCAAGTCGAAGCTGTAAAAATGTGGTCAATAAGAAAAAGTAGATTGTAAAAGGAGGAAAGAATGAGCTTACGTCTCGCGGGTGCAGTTCTACTTGTATTCTCTTTGATATTCCGCAGCGTTTCTTTTGCAGGAACTTCGCAGATCAAAGGACATATGTTTGGCGATTACCTTTATAACGTCGCCAATCATGACAAGAGAGAAGAAAACTTTAACGAATTTCAATTCAGGCGAATATACTTTACTTTCGAAAACCAGCTGCACGACAATATGAAGGTTAGGCTCCGGCTGGAGTCAGAAACGGAGAAGACGAACAGCAGCGGGCTCATCAGTCCCTATGTCAAGGATGCCTACTTGGAATGGTCGAATCTTTTCAGAGGGCATAAAGTGGTCTTCGGCCTTTCAAGCCCCCCAACGTGGGAGCTTTCCGAGGCGATTTGGGGTTACCGGTCAATAGAGAAGACCATTATGGACTTCCGAAAGATCCGGTCATCCCGGGAGATGGGCCTTGGCTTAAAAGGAGCCTTTGACCTCAATAGTAAGTATAACCATCATTTCATGATAGGTAACGGAAAGGGATACAAAGGTCCAGATGATGACAAGTACAAGCTGTTCATGTACAGCTTTTGGGTAGTACCTGTTGACGGTCTAACCCTCCAGGCGTATGTTGATTATCAGCGTAAGGAAATGAGTCCGAAAGTGAACGACATTGTGTACAAAGGTTTCTGTGCCTATGAAACCCCTCAGTTCTCAGTGGGTGTTGAGGGTTTCCAGCAGTCCCTGAAGAATGATGTTGTCGATTCGAAAAATGTTGGCATTTCTCTTTTCGCGTCTGCAATTCCGATACTTGGTTCCAAATTTAAGGTCTTTGGGCGGTTCGACTACTGGGATCCTGATACGGAGAGTGACGATGATGAGGAAAATCTCATCATCGGCGGATGGGACTTTATCCCTATCAATGATGTTCACGTCATGCCGAATATTGTGGCCCGCACCTATGCCGAAGAAGACAAAAACAGTGACATCACTGCGCGTATCACGGTCTCATACAAATGGAGCAGCGGTCAATTCTAAGCATTTTACTACGTTCACATGTATGAAGGAGATTTTAGCATGAAATGGAAAATAGTCTTCATTAGTCTGATTTTTGCTGGTTTTGCTGTCATGACATGTACGAAGGGGAGTCCTCCTGTTCAAGTGAAAGGATCGGACACTTTGGTCAATCTCGTCCAGGTTCTGGCAGAGCAGTACATGGACAAGAATCCGGGTACCGCCATTGCTGTGACCGGTGGAGGGTCGGGTGTCGGTATTGCCGCTATCATCAACGGAACCGTCGATATCGCCAATCACTCCCGCCCATTGAAAGACAAAGAATTTAAAGAATTTGAGGAAAAAGGAATTATTCCTACCACTTTGGTCATCGGCATCGACGGTCTCTCGGTCATTGTCAACGAGAACAATCCGGTCGATTCTCTCTCTATGGAGGACATCGGCAAAATCTACCGCGGTGAACTTGATACGTGGAACCAGATCGGCGGCTCAGATGAGGATATTTCCACGTACGGGCGTCAACCCAACTCCGGCACCTATGTCTTTTTTCAGGATCTCGTCCTAGGCAAAAAAGACTACTCGCCAAAGATGAAGCAGATGAACGGCAACGCCCAGATCATGGATGCTGTGAAGACTGATGCGAATAGCATCGGCTACGTCGGTGTGGGGTACGTGTACGATGAGAGGGACAATGTGCAGAAGGGCATCAAGGTGTTGAAGGTTTCTCTGAGCGATGGTCCTGCCTATGCGCCGACCAATGTGGATGATGTCAAGTCCGGCCGATACCCCATCGCCCGTCCGCTGTTTCAGACCATCAACGGGAAGCCGAAGGGTGCGGTGAAAGATTTCGTGGCTTTTGAGTTAGGCCCGGAGGGGCAAAAAATCGTTGAGGAGCAGGGATTTTTCCCCATCGGAGGGGAGTATATAGAGGCAAATAAAAAAGCCGGCTTCTGAACACCAACTTCACGACCGTTTGGAAAAGATCGAAATGTTTCACTTCCGGCCCTCCAGACCCATCTCTGTCTGGAGGGCTGGCGATTCCTGAAAGAAATTCAAAGAAACGGTGAAGCGTATACTTTTTGTCTGTGTCGAAAACAGTTGTCGCAGTCAAATGGCTGAAGGTTTTGCCCAGCATCATGGCAAAGGAAATATTCTCTCTTCCAGCGCAGGGACAGCACCCGCCAAGAGAATGGACGAATCGGTGATTCGGGTCATGAAGGAGAAGGGCATAGATATCAGTCGCCACACACCGAAAAAAATCGATGAGAACATGATCGCCCGCAGTGATGTCGTCGTCACCATGGGCTGCTGCTCTGCCGAAGAACTCTGCCCGGTTTCCTATCACGGCCGCAAAGTGGACTGGAATATCCCGGACCCAAAAGGTGGTTCAATAGAAACTTTTCGAAACGTTCGAGATATCATTGAAAAACAGGTCCTGGATCTCATACAGAGCTTGAAAACCGACACTGTTTAATGTATATTAGCGTTTTGTGAACAAGCATATATAGAACAACCCAAAAAATGGAAAGCAGTAATCATATGGGAAAAGAATCCGAGCAACATCTCCCTGTATGGCGCATCTTTTTGAGAAGTTACCGCTTCCAGAAGATATGGGAAAAAGTTTTAGTCATTTTTTTCTTTTTCAACGGATTCTTCGCCGTTTTTGTTCTCCTGGGTATTTTCTCGCTCCTCTTCTTCGAGGGCACGCCGGCCTTTAAAACGATTTCCCCGAAAGAATTTTTCTTCAGTTCCGTCTGGAATCCAACGTCACCGATTCAGGAAAAGTACGGTATTCTGTCCCTTGTTGTAAGCACGATGTTGACAACGTTAGGTGCTCTGGTTATCGCCACACCCCTGGGCGTGGCCTGTGCCGCTTACCTTTCCGATGTGGCCAGCCACCGCGTCCGCGAGATCGTAAAACCCGCGGTGGAGATTCTGGCCGGCATACCATCCGTCGTTGTCGGCTTCCTGGGTCTCGTCGTCGTCGCTCCGCTCCTGGCAAAACTCTTCAACCTTCCCAACGGATTGAACGCCCTGAACGGATCGATTCTGTTGGCCGTTATGTCGCTGCCGACCATCATCAGCCTGTCCGAAGACGCACTCGTCGCAGTTCCCCAGGAGTATAAGAGCGCCTCTTTGGCCCTGGGAGCAAACCGGTGGCAGACGCTGCTCAGGGTGACCATCCCTTCCGCCCTATCCGGCATCATTGCCTCCATCATGCTGGGTATGGGCCGGGCCATCGGTGAGACCATGACGGTCCTCATGGCCTGCGGAAACAGCCAAGCCATGCCCCACAGTTTCCTCGACTCCGTCCGGACCATGACGGCCACCATCGCCATCGAATTGGGGGAAACGGCCTACGGCTCCCCCCACTATCACTCCCTCTTCATCATCGGCTTTGTCCTCTTTCTCATGACCTTTCTGGTCAATCTCGTCTCCGATCTCATTCTGGCGAAATATCAGGAGGTGGCTCGATGACGTTTCCCAAAGTCAAAGATCAGGAGATGGTCCAATGACGTTGCGCAAGATCAACGAGGTGGCGGGCTTTACGGTATTGAGAATTGCGGCGGTTCTCGTCTTGGCCTCCTTAGCCTTCATACTCTTCGACGTCTTCACCAAAGGCTGGGGCGTCATCTCCTGGGAATTCTTAATCGATAAACCACGGCAGGGCATGACGGAAGGCGGGATCTTCCCTATTATTGTGGGAACCTTCTATGTCAGTCTGATAACCGTCATCTTCGCCGTACCCCTGGGTATGTTTGCTGCCATATATTTGAACGAGTATGCCAAGCAATCCAGGATAACCCGTCTCATTCGATTGGCCATACGCAATCTTTCCGGCGTACCTTCGATAGTCTATGGACTCTTTGGCGTGGCTCTCTTTGTGAAGATGATTGCTTTCGGCACGTGTGTCCTGTCGGCGGGTCTCACCCTGGGTCTCCTCACTTTACCCTGGACCATAACGGCCAGTGAGGAAGCGCTAAAAACCGTACCCATGTCCTATCGTGAGGGCGCTCTGGCTTTAGGGGCCACGAAATGGCAGTCCATCAGAACGAACGTTTTACCCTATGCTGTTCCGGGTATGCTCACCGGCACGATCTTGGGCTTGGCCCGGGCAGCGGGCGAAACGGCTCCCATCCTCTTCACCGGGGCCGCCTTCTTCTGGCCGTTCCTTCCGAAATTGTTCAGTCAGTTCATGGCTCTCCCCTATCACATCTTCATCATGTCGACACAGCATCACGAGATTATGAAGGTCAGGCCTCTGGCCTACGGAACGGCCCTCGTTTTAATCGCCATGGTGCTGTCATTGAACGGATTCGCCGTCTGGATCCGGTACCGTTTCCGCAAGAAATACAGAAGAGTATAGCGTGCCAGGGGAAATGATGATGCACAATGTTAGGAGTAACAGAAGGAAATACAATGTCTGAGATAAAAATGTCCATAAAGGAATTCAATTTCTACTACGGCAATGATCGGGCACTGAAGGACGTCACCATGGATATCCAGACTCATCAGGTCACGGCCCTCATCGGACCCTCGGGCTGCGGCAAATCGACCCTCATCAGATCATTGAACCGGATGAACGATATCATTCCCGGGATCCGCGTGGAGGGCACCGTCACCCTTGACGGGCAGGACATCTACGCCAAAGGTATCGATGTTGTCGATCTGCGTCGGCGTGTGGGTATGGTTTTCCAGAAATCGAATCCCTTCCCCAAGTCGATATTTGATAATGTGGCCTACGGCCTGAGGATCAACGGTATGCGGGACAGAAATTTCATCACCCACCGCGTCGAGGAAAGCTTGAAAGGGGCTGCCCTGTGGGACGAAGTGAAGGATCGACTGAAGGACAACGCCATGGATCTGTCAGGTGGTCAGATGCAGCGCTTGTGCATTGCCCGGGCCTTGGCCGTCCAGCCGGAGATCATCCTCATGGATGAGCCCGCTTCAGCCCTCGATCCCCTGGCCACCCTAAAGATTGAAGAGCTCATCTTTGAACTGAAGAAGAATTATACCATTGTCATTGTTACACACAACATGCAGCAGGCAGCACGAGTCTCCGACTTCACGGCATTCTTCTACCTCGGTGAGCTCATCGAATTCGACAAAACCGACGTCATCTTCACACGGCCCAACAAGAAAAAGACGGAGGATTATATCACCGGGCGCTTCGGATAAGAGGTATCTCAATGATAAATCGATATGTTATTGAATATGAATAAAACGAACAGGAGAATAGAAAATGCCTGAAGCAAGACATTTTCATGAAGAACTGGCTGAATTGAAAAACAAACTGCTTGTCATGAGTTCGTTGGTTGAAGCGAGCATTCAGAAATCCATTCAGGCTCTCGAAGAGCGAAGCCCGACGTTGGCCCGTGAAGTATTTGACGATGACAAGGTGATCGATCAGATGGAAATCGAGATCGATGAATGCGGCATTAGGCTCATGGCGCTGGATCAACCCGTGGCCGTCGACTTGCGTATGCTTTTCGGCGTCCTGAGGATCAATAACGACCTGGAGCGCATCGGGGACCACAGCGTCAATATCGCCGAGCGGGCCCTTCGTTTGGCCGAGGCACCGTTCCTGAAACAACTCGTGGATATCCCCCGGATGGCCGCCATCGTACAAAGTATGGTCAAAGACGTACTGGACGGATTCGTTCAGGAAGATCCCGAAAAAGCCCGAGCAACATGCAAACGCGATGACGAGGTCGATGAACTCGATGATCGGTTCATACGAGCTCTCCTGACCTACATGATGGAAAAGCCAAGTGTCATAACACAGGCGATGGATCTGATTATAATCAGTAAGAATCTCGAGCGCATTGGTGATCTGGCCACAAATATCGCAGAAGACGTCGTATTCATCTATCAGGCCAAGACCATTAAGCATCATATTGATAAAAAAGAGGATTAAGCCTCTTCACTTAACGAGGATCAGAAATCAGAACAGAGAACCGTGTCCAAGGCGCATTGTAGTACTCGTTGGGAATACGTTATCGAAAACCCGATTATTTTCAACTTAAACAGTGAGAGGTCGTTCAATGAAGAATCAAAAGGGCAATAACACAAAAATGAGTCGCCGGCATTTCATTAAAGTCACTGGGACTATTGTTCTGGTGGCTGGAGCTGGATACCGTCTTGCCGCGTCGGATGAGATCTTGCCTTCGGATGGATATCTCCTGGTGGACATTGAAAAATGCCAGGGATGCGCAAGTTGTATGCTCGCCTGTTCTTTGGTTCATGAAGGGGCGGAGAGTCTCTCGCTTGCCAGAATTCAGATGATGCAAAACTCCTTCGAATCCTTTCCAGTTGATGTGACAATCGAGCAATGCCGTCAATGCGTGGAGCCCGCCTGTGTGAAGGCATGTCCTACAGGTGCATTGGGTGCAGATGCCAGGTATGGCAACGTGAGAATGGTGGATACAGAGCAATGTATTGGCTGCGGCATCTGTTATGATGCTTGCCCTTATACGCCAAGCAGGGTGGTTCTCGCAGCCGATAAAAAATATGACGGTGAGGACAGGAGTCGAAAATGCGATCTGTGTGCCAATGCCCCTTTTCATTGGGATGAAGCAGGCGGCGGACCTGATGGGAAACAAGCCTGTGTCGCAGTGTGTCCCGTAGGCGCTATCGAGTTTACAAAGAAAATACCCAAGCAAGATGGAGATGATGGGTACAAAGTGGATTTGCGGGACCGGAATTGGGGGAAACTCGGCTACCCAACCCGGTAAATGGATCAATCAAGGAGGAATACTGAATGAACGGCTATGCGGGAAAAATACTCAAAGTGGACTTGACTGAACGAAAAGTCGACGTCATACCTACCAGCACATACCAGCACTGGATGGGCGGACACGGCATGGGCTCGGCCATCTTTTTTGACCTGGTCAAAGACAAAACAATTGATGGGTTCCATCCCGCCAATGTGGTCACCATGATGACCTCACCACTATCCGCAACCCTGGTACCAGCAGCTTCGGGCCGAACAGAGGTCCAGGGAATCGGGGTTCAATCCTATCCCATCGGCTGGTTTACGCGAAGTAATCTTGGCGGCAGATTTTCAGGCATGCTGAAGTTTGCCGGATGGGACGGGGTTGTTATCCAGGGGAGTGCCGACACACCGGTCTGGATTGACATCAGAGATGGCGATGTTCAAATAAGGGACTGCGCTCCGTTATCGCTCTGGGGCAAGGAAACATGGGACTGCCAGGAGACCATTTGGGATTACGTGCTCTCAGGTGGCACACCTGATGACTGGATCAGTCCCTCCGGGAAAGAGGGTGGCAAAACGACCCAGCGCCCGGCGGTGGTTGCCATTGGACCGGCCGGAGAGAATCGAAGCCGGTTAGCCTGTCTGATACACGATGCCAGTAATGCGGCCGGACAGGGCGGTTTTGGCGCTGTCTTTGGATCGAAAAACCTCAAGGCGATCAGTGTCATCGGAACCGGGCAGGTGGAAATAAACGATCCAAAAATGCTTCTGGCGACCCGACTCTGGCAGAAGACAGAATACGCATTTGATCTTGCTCATCTGACACAAACCTGGGGCTCGTTTCAATTTCAGAGCCCACCTGTTCCCATTATATTCTGGAAGGAAGGCCGCCCGAAATTTGACCAGAGACCCCAGGCCTGTATGGGCTGCCATTCTGGATGCCGGGCCAGATACAAAGACGCCGCCGGCAATGAAGCGTCATGCTTTGCTTCCGTTTTCTACTGGGATGCCAGAACCCTCGATATCCAGCGGGCAGCCAGCGACCTGATCAATCGTAACGGCCTCAACGCTGTGGAAATGATCTATGGTCTTTTGTATATCCGTATTCTTCAGCAGAATGGTCAGTTGAAGTCAGCAAAAATCCCTGATTGCCCCCTCGATTTCAGCACCTATGGGAGTCACGACTTTATCGAACAATTTGTGAAGATGATCGCCTATGGTAATGATGGCGTGGGCAATGAAAGCCAGTTCGGCAGAGATGTTTCCGGCGGATTTGTCAGGGCGGCTGAGAAATGGGGCAGAAGAAAACAGGATTTGGACAGTGGCATCCTGGCGTTTCCCTATTGGGGCATCCCGATACACAAGGAGCCCAGAGCACAGGTTTACTGGGGTTACGGCACGTTGCTGGGCGACAGGGACATCAATGAGCACGATTTTGACTGGCTCAAATGGGAGGCTACGAGTGCCAAAAGCTCGGGCAGAGAACCCAGTTTGCCTGCCAAAGAAGTCGTGAAAATCATAACCGACAAAATGGTTCCCTTTCAAGGTGACCTGGATATGCTCGATTTCAGTGAGAGGAACATCTATTCCGAACACATGGCCAAAATGGTCTCCTGGCAGCGGTATTACACCCGGTTCTGGAAACAATCCATGCTTTTCTGCGATGCCCGCTGGCCCGATTTCGTCAATAATCACCGACCTGATAAAATTGGGGCAACAGGTATTGCTGAGCCAAAATATGTTAAAGCGGTCACGGGAAGGGACTTCTCCTTTGAGGATGGAATCGATCTCGGCCGCAAGATATGGAATCTGGACCATGCCATCTGGACCCTTCAGGGCCGCCACAGGGATATGGTCCATTTCTCTGATAACGTCTATGAGAAGCAGCCCCTTTTCCAAGCAGATGTCCCTAACGCATACATGCCGGGAAAAGAGAACGGGAAATGGGATTATTACGGCTATTCCCACAGAACGCTGGACAGAGACAAATTCGATGAATTCAAAACACGATTCTATCTTCTCCAGGGCTGGGACACAGCCACCGGCTATCCCACCCGCGCGGCCCTGGAACCGCTGGGCCTTGGATACGTGGCCGATGAGTTGGAAAAAGAAGGCAAACTCGGGAGCGGGTAAACCAACGATCAAGTCCAGATGGTCATATCTTTTCAGCCTGCTGTGGGTTTCATTGATTCAAGACTTCACTACTGCTGTTCAGAACACCGCACCTGGAGATTCCGGATCCAATGCCTGTAAGTCCGTTGCTCACGGGAAACACAGCGGAAGCTTAAGACCTATAAAAGGGTGGAAAACGTGCACTCCCGAAGCCGGGAATGGATTCTCAAAAACTGTCGGAAACCGTTGAATACGTGGCTGGACCAAAGTTCAACACCGAAGGCAGTATTGTGATCAAGGACGGATACATCGGCATGGGGGTTAGGCTTCAGTAAAATTTTTTCTGGTACACTTCTTGGTTTCTACGACTTTTGGAGAAATTATTCTCTGCAACTAAAAAAATAGAAAGTGAGGTTTATCCTTAATAATCTCACTCCGACCTCTCAAAGCCTCTCAATAGTTCTTACCTGTTAAAACCTTCGCAAGGGTAAGGTCGGCGTCATCAATTCAAATGGTATTCAAAACTTCAATGTAAAAACCGTCTCCTCAAAGGCTTTCGATTGCACACTCATCGATCCCCGGTGCAGTCGCATGATCTGCCTGGACAGACTGAGGCCGATTCCTGAACCATCCTTTTTCGTGGTAAAAAAAGGAATAAAGATCTTTTCCAGTGCTTCTTCGACTATTCCGGGTCCGTTGTCGGAGGCCTGAATAATGACTCTCCCTCCGTCCAGATGGGAACGAAGTTTGATCGCAGCCCCGGGTTGATTATCGACAGCCTCAATCGCATTCAGCACAATATTGATGAGCACCTGTTCGATCAATTCCGGATCTGCCGTGAGTTCGAGGGTCTCCGGTTCAATGTGGGTCGAAAAGTGAATAGATTTGTCTTTTAACTGCCCATTCATGAGCTGTTGAACCCGTTCGAACAGTGTTGAAACGGGAACGATGTGGAAGTATGGCTTGGGGAGGCGCGTCAGCTTTCTGTAGGATTCGACAAAGTGGAGGAGCCCCTGGCTGCGCCGTTCTATCGTCTGGACAGCACCCCGTATGTCATCGATGGTTTCCATGCTGACCGAGCCGTTGTTTCCGTTCCCATTCGAAACATCATACAACATGTCCTGAGCCGTCGAAGCCAGTGATGAAATGGGCGTAATGGAATTCATAATTTCATGGGTTAAAACCCGAATCAGATTTTGCCACGCTTCCATCTCTTTCTCTTCCAACTCGCTCTGAATATTCTGTAATGAAACAAGAGTTAAATTTTCCCCGCCGAGCTTAAATTCCGTAGCGTACAGGGCCAGTTGCTGCATTTCACCGCAATTTTCAACTTTTACCAGTGTCTTCTCCCCCGATTTCATACGAAGCATCGCATCCACCAACGGTTCGCTCGACGAACTGAGCGAGTGAATGTTTTTCAAACGCGGTACTCCCAGTAACCGTTTCGCCGCTGTGTTGACGAGCTCTACTTCCCCATCCCGATGGAAAGAGATCAAGCCCATACCCACATGCTGGACGACGGTTTGCAGATAGCGGTATTGCTCTTCCTTTTCCGAGCGTGTCCGCCGGAAAGCGTTCAGAACTTCTGAGAACGATGCTCTCAATTCGTCGAAAGATGATCCCAATCCCCTGCCCGTAAAGGACTGTGAAAAATCCGAATATCGGATCGATTCGAGGAAACGGGTCAGATCCCGATTTGTCTTTTCGACAAAATGAATAAGACCGTACATTTGATACACAGCAACAACGGCAAGGATAAAGGTCATGGCAAAGGATGTGATCTCGAAGGTGGTATAGAAGAGAAGACACAAGGTGATGCCGAGAAGTATCACACGGATGATGCAGCGGAAACGAAAATGCTTAAAGATCATATTTCTCCAGCCTGCGATACAGGGACGTCCGAGTCAGCCCCAATTCCTGGGCTGCTTGGCTGACATTCCCACCGTGTTTGCTGAGCACCTTTCGGATGACGGTTTTCTCCACCTCGTCGAGATGAAGATTGTCAAAGACGAAGCCTTTTCTTTCCACATCCGGTGCTTTCAGAAGAAAATCGGATGGTTGGAGCACTTGTGAATCACTCATAATGACTGCACGCTCTATGGCGTGACGCAGTTCCCGAATATTCCCTGGCCAATGGTATTTCTGCAGTTTTCGCATGGTGGCAGGTGTGATCCGTATGTATGGTTTATGGTATTTTTTTGCGTACATCGCCAGGAAATGATCCACAAGCAAGGGAATATCCTCCATTCGCTCGCGGAGGGAGGGCAGGTGGATCTCAACGGTATTAATGCGATACAGAAGATCCTGTCGGAATGTATGGAGGCCCACCATTTCATGAATCGGCATATTGGTCGCGCAGACGAGACGGACATCTACGGATCGCGGCTTGTGAGAACCAAGACGGATCACGTGACGATTCTCCAGTACTGAAAGCAATTTGGCCTGGAGGGGCAGAGAAAGATTGCCGATCTCATCAAGAAACAGTGTTCCTCCGGATGCAACCTCAAAGCGCCCGGCCCGATCTTCTTTGGCATCCGTGAAGGCTCCTTTGACATGGCCGAAGAGCTCGCTCTCGAAAAGTGTTTCCGTCAGAGCGCCCATGTCGACGCTGATGAAGACTTCCTTGGCACGCAGCGATTGGCGGTGGAGGGACCGGGCCACCAACTCCTTGCCCGTCCCGTTCTCACCGAGAATCAAGACATTGGCCTCGGTCTGGGCGACCTTCCGAACAGCTGAAAAGACGGGTTCCATAGCAGAACATTGGCCGATAAAATCCCGAAAACGCTGATCAAGATCGGCACTCAATTGTCTCTGTCTCGAACGAAGGTGATCGACCTCTGTCCGAGATTGCCGCAGGCACATTCCTGCCGACACGGTCGCCAGCAGTTTTTCATTCTGCCACGGTTTGAGAATAAAATCGGTTGCCCCCTCTTTGACGGCCCGGACGGCCATCTCCACATCCCCGTATGCGGTTATCAGGACAACCACAGCCTGCGGATCGATTTCCAGAATCCTGCTGAGCCAGAAGAAACCTTCCTGACCGCTGGTGACGTCCCGCGCAAAATTCATGTCCAGAAGGATGACATCGTAGGTCTCATTTTTGAGAAGCGATGGGATTGTCTCCGGATTTTTTTCCGTGTGTACCACGCTGACGTGCTGCTTGAGCAAGAGCTTCCCAGCCAGGAGAACATCCTCATCATCATCGACGATAAGGATTTTACCATATTTCCCACTCATTCATTACCCTCTTCCAATAGTTGTATCAGATCATGCGTAACTATGCACACCGATTTTCATCCAACCATCCAATTTCTCGATGTTCCTGTCAGAGGGCAGAACCCTCGATCCTACAGTACCAAGACACAGAAAGGTCCTCGGATGTTTCAGCCGTTCACCCGATTCGGTATGAGGTATCGCCGGATCGTCCGTTTTCGGACACGTTGTGTTACGCCAGCGGACACATCGACACGCGCTTTCCGATCCTGTCTATCCACAAGTTGTTGATAGACAGCAGGTGAATACAATGGCATGTTCTTTGCGAAATCAAACAGTGCACAATGATGAGTCAATGTTTTGAAACGAGGCAAGAACCGCAGATATGGACCGAATACTTGAAAAAAAGAAATGGCCGCCTAAAAAGATTGCCGGCATCTCCTTCGTAGTATTCTTCTGTGGAGCAATCATTTACGGTTTTTTCTTGGCGGATCGCAGTTCGAAATTGAACATCGATGCCGAAAAAATAACGATCGCCGAGGTTACCAGGGACCAATTTCAGGAATCTATTCCCGTCATCGGAAACGTCCTCCCCATCAAAACGGTTTATCTTGACGCCGTTGAAGGCGGTAGAGTTGAGACACGATTCGTTGAGGCAGGAACCCTCGTCCAGGAAGGGGATAAAATCCTGAAACTGTCCAACACGAATCTTCTCCTGGACATTATGTATCGTGAAGCTCAATTGTTCGAACAAAGCAACAATCTCCGGAACAGTCGGCTGCTCATGGAACAGAACCGACTCGCTTTACGACGAGAACTTGCCGAGATCAACTATAATATTAAAAGCCAGAAACGCCTTTTCGAGCGTCGTGCCCAGCTGGCGGAAAAGAAACTCATTTCCCAGGAAGAATACGAACAGGCCAAGGATGACTATGAATTTCTCATTAAAAAAAGAGATCTTACCATCGAAACGCAAAAGCAGGACTCGCTCTTCCGGCAGATGCAAATTACCCAGTTGGAGGCATCCCTCGAGCGCATGGAGTCCAATCTCGTCATTGCCAAACAAAAGCTGGATAATCTCATCATCAATGCGCCAGTAACCGGCGCCCTCACCTCACTCAACGCGGAGATCGGCGAGTCCAAAGCGGCGGGCGAGCGCCTGGGACAAATTGATGTTTTGGAGGGTTTTAAGGTCAGGGCTGCGATCGATGAGCACTATCTCCATCGTATTGAAATCGGTCGATCCGGCACCTTTGACTTTGCCGGAAATTCATACCGTCTGACGATCAATAAAATTTACCCCGAAGTACAAGAGGGTCGGTTTGAGGTCGACATGGAATTTATGGGGGCAGAGCCGGTGGGAATACGGCGCGGTCAAACGCTCCACATCCGTCTGGACCTGGGAGATCTGTCGGAGGCGATCCTCATCCCCAGAGGAGGATTCTACCAATCGACCGGCGGTCAATGGGTGTATGTCCTGAGTGAATCCGGTGCGTACGCCACGAAGAGAGCCACAAAGCTGGGGAGACAAAATCCTGAGAAGTACGAAGTCCTCGAAGGTTTAAAGCCCGGTGAGCAGGTGATCACGTCATCCTACGATACCTTCGGTGATTTTGATAAGCTGATTTTAAAATAAGTCATCCGGTCCGAGCGAATGGCCGTCCATTGACATCAACGTGGAGTGAAAAAAATGCAAGGCTTTTAATCTGGAAGGCGGAAGAAGGACAGGTGTTGACACTTCATGGGAGAGGGTCATCAAGGAACACGGAACATCGAGGGAACCGCAGGAGCACGACCAGAAAAAGAACATTCCGTTTCACACGTCGCACACATATCGTTGAACACCTGATACAGAAAGTACGCTCCTGAGTTTCAGGACGATATCGCACACCAATCATAAAAAAGGACAAAGCGATGATTAAGACGAGGAATCTGAAAAAGATTTTCAGAACCGAGGAAATTGAAACGACGGCGTTGAATAATGTCAATTTTGAGGTGGCCGAGGGAGAGTTTGTCTCCATCATGGGACCCTCCGGATGCGGAAAATCGACGCTGCTCCACCTTCTTGGTCTTCTCGATAATCCGACCGACGGCCAATACTTCTTCCTCGATCACGAGGTCTCAAAATATTCCGAGCGGCAGCGGGCTCATCTGAGGAAGAATAATATCGGCTTCGTCTTTCAAAGTTTCAACCTGATCGACGAGCTCACCGTTTTCGAGAATGTCGAACTGCCCCTGCTCTATCTGAAAGTTTCTGCGTCGCAGCGAAAAAAGCGCGTCAATGATGTCCTCGAACAGATGCAGATCATGCACCGCAAAAATCACTTTCCGCAGCAACTGTCAGGAGGTCAGCAGCAGCGGGTCGCCGTAGCCCGTGCCGTTATCGCCAATCCAAAGCTTATTCTCGCCGACGAGCCGACGGGAAATCTCGATTCGGCTCACGGTGATGAGGTCATGAAGTTGTTAACAGAACTGCACGAAAGGGGCACGACCATCATTATTGTCACCCATTCGCCTGCGTATGCGGAATACGGCCACAGAATGGTACACCTCTTCGACGGACATATTGTAACCGAAAACATCCGGAGTGAATTTAAGCTGTAAGCCGACTCAGGGAATGATTCGAAAGGAGGTGGAAATTATGCATCTTACGACATAGAAAAGATACATTGATTCCAGGGGTTCAGGGCAAATGGTGCGCATTCCTACTACCGCTGCACAACTCAGAACTTCACAGCGACACAGCGGCTCATTCTTCTGAAACGCAAGAGAAGGAGATACGAAAGTGAAAAAAATACTACCCACAATCGTCGCTTTTGTTGTCACAACAACTTTTTGTCTCACAGTACTGCGTTGTGAGGTGCGTGCCGATATTCTTTTGCCTGAAAATCCCACCTGGCAAATGCAATCCGGGAGCTTTCCCACAGGTCTGGGCTGGGCCGATATCGATGGTGATGGCTGGCTCGATCTTGTTGTCACCAACGGACTTGATGTTTTCGACGACCATAATGTGGTCTATTTTAACAATCACGGTGAACTGCCGGACTCACCGGGATGGATTTCCGACAACGTCATGCCGGGGGACTGTATTTACCTCGGCGACCTCGATAATGACGGTGATCCTGACCTGACCGTCGCCAGCCTGGGCATCACGAACAACGGCAGCCTTACTCGGGAACACCGCTTTATCTATTACAATAACGACGGTCTCTCCCTTTCACCGGACTGGATGACGCCTCTGGGCAACTCGTTCTCATGCACAGGGGGTGATCCTGATGGAGATGGCGATATTGATATCGTCTTCGGACAGGGTGACTACGCGACAGCAAATTTACAGAAATCGAGATTATATTTCAACAATGGTGGTCTCTTCGACACGCTTTCCTTCTGGGAGACGGATTTCCCCTATTACGCCGATGAAGTCGTTTTTGGGGACGTCGACAACGACGGCGATCTCGACCTCATCCTCGGTAATGAGCGCACGGTGGACAACCTCGGCATACCCGGCATAGTTCTCTTTTATAATCACAACGGAACGCTCGAGACGACCCCGTCGTGGCATACGAATGCAATTGTCGGGGGTCGGCAGATGGATTTTGGTGACGTCGATGGGGACGGATACCTGGATCTTGCGGTGGCCGAGCCCACGGGAAGTTATCGCCTCTTCAGGAATCGCAACGGAACTCTGGACACCACACCCTCATGGACTGCCGAAGCAAACGAAGCCTCCGCCGTTTCCTGGGGCGACGCGGATGGTGACGGCGATCTCGATCTGGCCGCCGGCGCCTGGTTTTCACCCTTCGGTATTTTCGAAAATATCGAAGGGGCGCTGACGGACACCTTCGTGTGGTCCTACAGCGGATCCGCAGTCCAGCAATTCGCCTGGGGAGATGTTGATGGTGACTATCTCCCCGATACCCTTCAGGTCATCGTTACCGACGGGACCAAAAAATTGTTCTATCTCGACAGAAGAAATCTTCACGAGATATCCTCGGTCGCATTGAACGGGACACCTCTGGATCTCGACCAGTACTGTTACGACCTCATTCAGGGTTGGGTATCCCTGGGTATCCTCCCGCAAGCCGGAGAGACGCTCACCATAGGCTACACGTATTCAAAGGATCTTGACCTGGCCGTAACCGATTGGGAACGAGTCAGAGTCTTTGAGAATTTGGTGTTTTCCACTGATTTCGTGGCCGAACCACTGACAGGTCACAGGCCTCTGTCCGTGCAGTTTACGAACCGATCGCAGACACTGTTACCAGAGCATATCTGGGCCTGGGACATCGACACCGACGGCACGATCGATTCCGACGAACAGCATCCGACCTGGACGTACGAGGAGCTCGGCCTCTACACCGTCAGTCTGGAGTTTTCGAGCGGCTTATACTCTGAAAGACAAATCCGTGAGGACTATATTCGTGTCTTCGACGGAGAAAGTGCCCTCCTCTTCAACAATCCCCCGTGCTACGCCACATGTCCTGCCACACCGGATCTGGAACTCTCCGGCACATTTACCATCGAGGCCTGGATATATCCCCACGATTGGGGCATTTTTCAGACACTGGGACTCGGGCGGGTGGTCGATAAGATGAATATTTCGCTGTACCTCGTCAATTCGTACCTCTCCCTCAACAGGCACAGTCTCGCGCTCCAGATGATCCACGACGACGGAACCGTCAGTTATTCAAATTCGCCGGAAAATTCCCTCGCTCTCAACGAATGGCAGCACGTGGCCGTGACGTACGATGGTCAAGCGAATGTCAGCATGTATATCAACGGTGCGCAACAGACGGTCACTCACAGGACACCGCCGTCGGGCAGCATCAGAGAGAACAGAGACGAAGACGTGGTCATAGGCACTTCTCCGGACCACGGTTGGACGTACCTCGGCCTTATCGATGAGGTTCGCATCTGGAACAGAACTCGGACTGCGGAGCAGATCCTGGCCAACATGAATTTCTCTCTGTGCGGCAACCAGCCCGACCTGGTGGGTTACTGGCAGATGAACGAGGGCAACGGCGCAATCCTTCTGGATCATTCCGGACACGAACACAACTGCAGCATCGTTAATCTCTTATGGAGAGAGGGTGCACCTCTGAGTCAATCGTCGGCCGACACTGACGAAGACGGTGTCTCCGACTGTATCGACAACTGTCCCGAAAACTACAATCCCGGCCAGGAGGATGGTGATGAGGAAGGTGTCGGTGACCTCTGCGACAACTGTCCGGACGACGTCAATCCGGATCAGCAGGATAGCGATAACGACGGTATCGGTGACCCCTGCGACACCTGCATGGACTCCGACGGCGACGGGTACGGCGATCCCGGCTATCCAACCAATACCTGTCAGGAGGATAACTGCCCCGCGGTCTACAATCCGGACCAGGCCGAGGTCGAGAGGGGCAACATCGACTGCGGGGGAGGCATCGACGTCCTGGATGTTCTGGCCGTTGTCAATCACATTCTGGGGACAACACCTCTGATCGGCGGCCCTCTCGTTCGGGCCGACTGCAACGCCGACGGAAGTGTGGACATCCTGGACGCCCTGGGCATTGTGAACGCTATTTTGGGTACTGGCGCATGTTCCCCTGCACTCAGGCCGCTGGTCAATCCCGATGTGATCCGCTACTGCCGGTCCCTCAAAGCATACCTGTCTCCCGAGGACTTTTCTCAGTTCATGGCTCTTTTAAAATCCGAGACGGCACTACCAACTGAATACGGTTTGACCCAAAATTACCCCAATCCCTTCAACCCCGAAACCTCAATACAGTACCTTATCCCGTCTACCTCACACGTCCACCTTGCTATCTTCAACATCCGAGGAGAACTGGTCAAAACCTTGATCAACGAAGACAGGGAGCCAGGCCTTTCTGTGGTCACATGGAACGGTACGGACGAGTCCGGAGTGAAGGTCAGCTCAGGCGTCTACTTTTACCGGATGGTGACGGATCGGTTCGTTGGTTCAAGGAAAATGCTGTTGTTGAAATAAAGAATCAGAATCTATTGTGGATTCGCTCTAGCGGAGTTCTTTTCCAAAAGGAGGAAGTATGAGGAGACGGGTGTCGAGCGTCACGATCTTGCGTGGTATCCTTACCATGTCACTTGCGTTCGTGAGCGCCAAGGCGAACGCCGCAGAACCCTCTTTCACAGGACATACTATCGCCGAGAATTTCGATGTCACCATGTCCGTTCAAGGCACGGATGTGGATCAGGATGGAGATATCGACGTCATTGGTGGGGCTTACGTTGACGACGGGATCAGGTGGTGGGAGAATGACGGCCACCAGAACTTCACCGAGCACATCCTCGGTGAAAACTATGGATTTGTGCGAACGGTCGAATCCGCCGACATTGACGGTGATGGTGACGTGGATCTTCTGAATGCTGCGATTCATACCGACAGGATAACGTGGTGGGAGAACGACGGGGCTCAGCATTTTACAGAGCATCTGATCTCGGACAGTTTTCACCACCCACATACCGTGTACGCAATAGACGTGGATGGGGACCAGGACGTCGATGTCCTCAGTGCTAACTGGGACGATGATTTCGTCTGGATGGAGAACGACGGCAATCAGAATTTCAGCCAACACGTATTTTCCAATCGTCAACGCGGTACATGTGTCACTGCCCTCAAGGACGGCAACAACAGGGTGCATCTGTACGGTGCGCAATTTACCGAGACCGGCGGTATCCTGTGGTGGCAGAACGACGGCGCCCAGAACTTTACCGAGCATTTTTTCCCCTTTCCCTGGGCTCACTGGGTATACGCCACCGATATCGACGGTGACGGTGACACCGATATTCTGGGATCGGCCTGCGGCAGCGCCGTCGCCTGGTGGGAAAATGATGGACATCACAATTTCACGATGCATATTCTCACGGACAATTTCAACTGTGCCGCCTCCGTCTATGCCGTGGATATCGACGCTGACGGAGATGCGGACATCCTCAGCGCCGGTGAAGGGGCCAACGATATTCGATGGTGGGAAAACACCGGAAGTCAGGATTTCATTGAACACTCCGTGACCGGAGGAAATTTCGGGGGCGCCAGCGGCATTCATGCCGCGGACGTGGATGGGGACGGTGACATGGATGTCTTGGGCGCTGCATACATGGACGGCAGGATCGCCTGGTGGGAGAGTCATCTCATCGGAGCCCACTTTGTGGCGCAACCGGTCACAGGCCATGCTCCCCTGGATGTTCACTTTACGGATAAGTCTTTTGTCCTGAATCCTATCACTTGGTGGCAGTGGGATTTTGACAGCGATGGCGTCATCGACGCCGAGGAACAGCATCCCTGGTACACCTATGAAGACCCAGGGACCTACACGGTAGCCCTCCACATTTCAAGCCATTCGCAGGAGTTCTCCACGATCTATGAGAATTACGTTCGGGTGTTCGACGGTGAGAGCGCTCTCGAGTTCGTCGACGCATACAGCTCCGTTTCATGTCCTGCCGCACCGTCTCTCAATCTGACGGATCAACTGACCCTCGAAGCCTGGATCAATCCCACCGGCTGGGGAGACTTTTTCACCTTCGGTCTCGGTCGCGTGCTTGACAAAAGATACATATCCCTGCAATTGATACAGTCCTACCTCAACTATAACAGGCACAGCCTCCTCCTTCAGCTTTTTCATCAGGATGGTCCCACGAGCACCACCAACTCCCCGGATTCATCGTTAACATTGAACGAATGGCAGCACGTCGCCGTCACCTATGATGGTCTGAATGAAATTCGTATGTATATCGATGGTATTCCACAGCCCCTCACTTCCACAACATTACCATCAGGTCCCATCCTGGATAACAGCACTGAGAACCTCTATATCGGGAATGACGCATTCGGCGGTTTCAACTTCGAGGGAACCATCGATGAGGTCCGCATCTGGAGCATCGTCCGAAGCGCAGAGGAGATCAACGCCACGATGCGTACCTGTCTGACAGGAGAGGAACCGGGGCTCGTGGCCAACTGGCGGATGAATGAGGGATGCGGTGGGACGATTACAGATTGTTCTATAAATAGACACGACGGGAGTGTGAGCGGCACCGCATGGATCCAGGGCGTACATCTGACGCCAACAATCGTGGATGCTGATGAAGATGGGATCGTCAACTCGGAGGACAACTGTCCGTATGCATACAATGCCGGACAGGAGGATGAAGACGGAGACGGTCTGGGTGACGTCTGCGACAATTGTCCCCACGACTTCAATCCGGATCAGGAGGATGGTGATCATGACGGGACCGGTGATCCCTGCGATACCTGCATTGATACCGATGGTGACGGGTACGGTGATCCGGGTTACCCGGCTAATACATGTGAGGAGGACAACTGCCCTGCTGCCTACAATCCGGATCAGACCGACGTCGAGAGAGGCAACGTAGACTGTCAGGGGGCAACCGACGTGCTGGATGTATTGGCAGTTATTAATCACATATTGGCCTCAGCGCCCCTGCTTGGGGCTTCGCTTGAGCGAGCCGATTGTAACAGTGACGGGAGTGTGAATGTTCTGGATGCTCTGGGCATTATTAATGTGATTCTGGGTCTGGGTGAGTGTGCTCCAGGGACTTCCAAACCAGTGCTGACCACTGAAATGATGGAGTTTCTGAAATCGTTGGCGTCTTACCTCTCAGTCGATGACTTTGACAGATTCATGTCTCTGATGAAAGAGGTGTCTGTTCCTGCCGCATATTATCTCTCTCAGAATTACCCCAATCCCTTTAACTCGGAGACATCCATAGACTTCAGTCTCCCCCGCATCTCCCACGTAAACCTTGCCGTTTTCAATATCAGCGGTGAACGGGTGAAGACCCTTGTATCTGAGGAACTTGATGCTGGATATCATTCGATAGTGTGGAATGGAAAAAACGAGCGAGAAGAGGAGGTGTCATCAGGAATCTATTTCTACCGGATCACTGGAAATGGTCACTCTGTAACAAAACGGATGTTACTTCTCAAGTAGACCTTTATACTATAAACGGTCTGACTATTCGATCGAAGTTCTGGACCTCTTAGCAATCGTGAGTAGCATCCTTCAGAGAGCCCCGTGAAAAAAAGAATTGTACTGTCCCTTCGTATTTTCGAAGAGATATGTGTAGCAGGTAACCGCAGGAATATGTGCATAAAGTCAGAACAGAAAGGAGGCAAAACATGAAAAACCTGGCATTTGTTTTCTCCGTTTCGCTTTTCCTTTGTCTTATGACGGCTCCTGTTTCATGGCTGATGAAAACGGTTAGCGCCTCTTCAAGCGACTTGACGGAGAGAGAGCTGGACAATCTCATCGCCTTCACCAGGCTGATGGGCTACGTGCGCTTCTTCCATCCCAGCGACGAGGCGGCGGCGACCAACTGGGACCTGTTCTGCGTCGAAACCATGCCCACGGTGATAGACGCCTCGGATGCCGCCGACCTGGCCCAGAGGTTGGAGGATCTCTTCGCACCCATCGCCCCGTCGGTGCGGGTTTATGTCACCGGAACGTCCCCACCGGACATGCCGGACATGATTCCAGAAGAAGAAACCGATTCATTGCGGATTATCCAGTGGCGCCACGAGGGTGTCTGGATGCCTCAAATGCTTTTCCCTGAACATGAAGCCAGTTACAGTAGCGACCGCGCTCTTGAAGCTGCCCCCAGCGGATGCATCCCTGATGGTTTTCATGATCCTGAAGATCCCTTTACTGCCGACCTGGAAGGCTCGGTCACCTGCAGCGTACCGCTGGCACTCTTTGTGAACGAACATGGGACATATCCGCCTTCCGATGTCATCAATCCATGGACTCACGCTACCGATCCGACCGACTATTCGGGGGACGATCTGGCCACCCGTCTGGCCGGCGTGGCCATTGCCTGGACCGTCTGGCAGCATTTCTATCCTTATTTTGATGTTGTGCAAACAGACTGGCCGGCCGCCCTCCGCCAGGCCCTCTCCTCGGCCGCAACTGATGAGAGTGAGCTGGACTTTCTCTATACGCTCCGCCTGCTTGTGGCGGCCTTACACGATGGTCATGGACTGGTCCTCCATTCCTCAGAGCCTTTTGGAACCGCCTACACCTATAACCCTGCTTTTGTCACGGATTGGATCGATAACCGCCTCATTGTCATGTATGTCGATTCATTGAGTCTCCCTGAGATCCACCTGGGCGATGAGATTGTGACTCTCGATGGCGTGCCCATCGAGGAGGCTTTTGCCGACAGAGCGCAATATACCTGCGGGTCAACCCCCCAACACATACGTGCTCTGGTGACGCCAACGCTCTTCCTGGGCGAAATGAATACCTCTATCACTGTGGGGATTCAACCATACACTGGGGAATTTTTTTCGATGACGCTGGTCCGCGATCGGCTGTATCATTTTGATCTCCTGGAACATGCCATGCCGCGACCGGAAAAATTCACCATGCTCGGTACGGACGTGTATTATATCGATCTGACTCGAACCGAATTCAGCGATATTGAGGATCACCTCCCGCAACTCCAAAAGGCACGGGGTATCATTTTTGACTTTCGCAGACTTTCAGGAACTATCGATGTTTCAGTTTTCCCGTATCTCCATGATACACCTGTACTAGGTCCGCAAACGTATACCCCTCTTGTGACGCACCCGGACAGGGAAAACCTCACCTTTCTTTTCAACCAGTGGACAGCAGACCCGGCGGATGCTGAACAGTCTCTCAGCCATGTCCAAAAAGTATTTCTGACGGACGGTGAAATAATGAGTCACGGTGAAACGATCATGGGTATCATTGAACATTACCACTTGGCCGACATTGTCGGGGGGCCGACAGCCGGTACGAACGGGAATGTGAATCCCTTCGTTCTTCCCGGAGACTATCTCGTCGCCTGGACGGGTATGAAAGTACTCAAGCAAGATGGGTCCCAACATCACGGTGTCGGTATCCTGCCAACCCATCCCGTTTCAAGAACGATTGAAGGTGTCAGACAGGGGAAGAAGGACGAAGTTTTGGATTATGCCATGGGCCTCATCGGTATTTTTCACGGCCTGGCCGAACCGAATACCGGCCATGGGCCCCTGACGGTCCAATTCGATATCGATCTGGCACATTTCACCACACCCATCTCAGCCATCGATTGGGACGTGAACAACGACGGGCTGACCGATGTCCAGGGACAGGCCCCGCAATGGACGTACACACAGCCCGGTACCTATACGGTCGGCTTGGCGGTGTCCACCGATTCTGAACGCATTGAGGTGACATATGACGACTTCATCCACGTTTTCGACGGCGAAAGCGCCCTCTTGTTTGAGGAACGGGAGAGTTCTGTCAATTTTTTCCCCGCCCCCTGGCTGAATCTCACGGACGAATTGACCGTCGAAGCCTGGATCAAACCCATCGGCTGGGGATCGTTTCCTTATCTGGGCCTGGGAAGAGTGGTGGACAAAAGGAGTATATCCCTGTACCTTGTCGAATCGTACGCTCCCTTTCATGATCACAGCCTTGTCTTGGAGCTGCACCATGAGAACGGTTCGACGAGCTCTTCGTATACGCCAGCGGAATCCATACGCCTGAACGAATGGCAGCATGTCGCGGTGACCTACGACGGACAGCGAACGGTAAAGATGTATCTCAACGGCGCAGAACAGATCATCGCCCACACCACGCCGCCCTCAGGACCTGTTCAGGACAACAGCCACGAACATCTCATCGTTGGAAATCTCCCCGATCTGACGAGAACGTTTCACGGCTTGATCGACGAAGTTCACGTGTGGAATACTGCTCGAAGCGGCGAAGAGATCCGGGAGGACATGAATTCGTATCTGGCCGGAACAGAACCGGGTCTGGCCGGTTGCTGGTCGATGAACGAGGGAGTCGGTGATACGATCTTCGACACGTCTCACAACGGATCCGACGGTCACGTCAGCGGCGCACTGTGGCGACAGGGGATACGATTTCACCCCGAATCCTTCGATACGGACGAGGACGGTATTGTGAACTGGGATGACAACTGTCCCTGCATCTTCAATCCTGACCAGAATGACAATGATAGCGACGGCCTGGGGGATGCCTGCGAATCACTCCGGGGCGATGTGGACGGCAGCTGCTCTATCGATATTTTGGACGTTGTGAAACTGGTCAACATCATTCTGGCTCAACTGGATCCAACCGATTACGAGCGCGCGGCCGGGGATTGTGACCGGAACGGTGTATTAAATATCCTCGACGCCGTATGCATCGTAAACCTCGTACTGGGTATTGGTGAACGTCCGACCCAGGGGGGTGTAAACCCATACGGAAAGACGAAGTGATGGGTACCTGTATGGAGAGGCTATGAAAACTTTCGTGAATTGCTTCACTTTCAAAAAGGAGGTCATCATGAAAGTCTCTCGTTTTTGTTTTTCGATGTTCACGCTTCTCACAACCTTCATGCTGTGTTACCGAGCCGAAGCTCAATGGCCGGGTGAATTTTCCTGGCAGGACTCCCAGTATCCTGATGAAAGTATTGTGCAACATAAGCCTCAAGCGAATACAGTATATTCCTCAACGAATTCTGAAAGTCTCACCGAACTTGAGCTGGACAATCTCATCGCCTTCACCAGACTCATGGGCTATGTTCGATTCTTTCATCCCAGTGACGAAGTGGCCGTCACAAACTGGGACGAGCTCTGTCTTCAGGCCGTTCCGATCGTCAGAGGTGCCCTCGATCCAACGGATTTAGCTCTGAAGCTGCAGTCGTACTTTGCACCGATCGCCCCCTCGGTTCGTGTATATCCCACGGCAACCGATCCCGCAGATATCCCAACCATGATCCCGCCGAGCGGGAACGATTCATTATATATCACCCAGTGGTACCACGAGAGTGTCGGGTTCGACTACGCCCATTCATGGTTTTTGCAGCATGGTATTCCACCGGAGAGTTCGTGCATAAGCCAACGTATCTCGGAGCGGCTGTTCCATGCCTCAGTGCCTCAGGGCTTTCACGATCCTGAGACGCCCTTCGTGAGAGACCTGGAGGGATCGGTGACGTGCATGGTTCCTCTATCGCTTTTCGGCACCAGGGAGGGGACCTTCCCCCCCTCAACCCTGCCTCATCCCTGGACGACAATGACCGATCCTTTTGATTACTCGGGGAACGACCAGGCCGTGCGACTGGCATGCGTATCGATCGTCTGGAATGTGTTTCAACACTTCTTTCCGTATTTCGACGTTATTGAAACCGATTGGCACCAGGTACTCCGAGAGACATTAGCCAGGGCTGCAGTTGATGCAAATGAGCGGGATTTTGCAAACACACTCCGTCTTCTCCTCGTTCCTCTCGAGGATGGACATGGTACTGTATTACAACAAGATATGATGACGGGGGGAATGTTTTCGCCTCGTCTTAAAGTGAATTGGATCGAGGATCAGCTCGTCGTAACGTTTGTCGATACGACCATCGTGCCCAGGATACGACTGGGGGATGTCATTGTCGCTATCTATGGGGTATCAGCGAGGCAGGTTGTGGAAGAAAAAGAGAAATATATATCGGGATCGCCCCAGCGGAGACGTCTCATGGCCACAGAGAGAATCTTAACCGGTGATCCGAATACGTCCGTTACCCTGGATGTCCTGTCCTTTTCAGGTGAATCATTTACAATTACGCTGAGGCGTGATCAATATTACACTCATCTTGATGGATTCGAGGAACCGCGGCCGGATAAGTTTGACGTGCTCGGCGATAACTTCCATTATATTGATATGACACGAATTTCCACGATGGAAGAATACGAGGAACGGTTTCCTAAACTACAAAATGCGGATGGTCTGATTTTCGATCTGCGGGGATCTCCGGGTGGACCGTTCATCATCGGTCATCTCATAGACAAACCAGCCCACTGGTCACCAATGTATATACCCGCAGTCACGTACCCGGATCGCGAGAATTTTTCATTTCTCTGCACATCCTGTGGATGGGTTGTGCCTCCCGAATATACGCTGAGTAAAATAAAGAAGGTGTTTCTGACAAATGCGGGTGCAATGAGTTATGGTGAGACAAATATGGAAATCATTGCCTCCAATCGGATAGCTGAAATTGTTGGGGAGCCAACGGCCGGTACGAATGGCCTAGCAAATCGTCATTATCTGATAGGCGGTTATTATATTTTGTGGACATGTATAAAAGTGCTCAAGGGTGATGGCAGCCAACTCTACGGTATAGGCGTCACACCGACACATCCGGTGTCACGTACCATTGAAGGTGTGGCCCATGGACGGGACGAAGTCCTTGAATATGCGATGGACCTGTTGGGGGTGCATGCTGTTAGCGCTGTACCCAACACAGGTCATGCGCCATTGACCGTTCAATTGACCTTTGATCCCTCGCATCTCATCATGCCGGTTTCCTCGTTACGCTGGGATTTTGAGAATGACGGTACCACCGATTCCCGTGAGCAGCAGACGGAGTGGACGTACGAGCAACCCGGAGACTACACTATATGTTTAGGTGTAGAAGGGAGTAACAGCTTCGATACGTTAATGTACAAGGACTTTATCCGCGTCTTCGATGGTGAAAGCGCTTTGCTGTTTGATGGGAAACAGAGCCTCGTCTCATGTCCCGCTGCACCATCTTTGAATGTGACCGATGCGTTGACAATAGAGGCGTGGATCAACCCCCAGGGGTGGGGAGAATTTCCTCATCTTGGTTTGGGTAGAGTCGTGGACAAAGGGAGCATATCCCTGTACCTCGTCGAGTTCTACGCTCCATTTCATGATCACAGTCTTGTCATGGAGCTGCACCATGAGAACGGTATGACGAGTTCTTCCTACACGCCAGCGGAATCCATTCACCTGAACGAATGGCAGTATCTTGCAGTCAGCTATGACGGTGAGCATAGTATAAAAATGTATATCAACGGCGCTGAACAGGTCCTCACCCACACAGGGACGCCCTCAGGACCTGTTCAGGACAACAGCAATATTAATCTGATTTTCGGAAATCTCCCCGATCTGACCGGGACGTTTCACGGCCTCATCGATGATGTACGGTTGTGGAATACTGTCCGAACCGGAGAAGAGATCCGGGAAAACATGAATTCGTATCTGGCCGGAACAGAACCGGATCTGGTGGGGTACTGGCCGATGAATGAAGGAAACGGGGATACGATCTTTGACAGCTCCGATAAAGGATCCGATGGTCACATCAGCGGTGCCCTGTGGCGACAGGGGAGGCAATTTCACCCCGAATCCTTCGACACGGACGAGGACGGTATTGTGGACTGGGATGACAACTGTCCCTGCATCTCCAATCCCGATCAGAAGGACTCAGATGAAGATGGCCTGGGTGATGCCTGCGAATCCCTCCGGGGCGATGTGGACGGCAATTGCTCTTTCGATATTCTGGACGTTGTGAAAGTCATCAACATCATTCTGGCTCAACTGACGCCAACAGATTACGAGCGTGCGGCCGGCGATTGTGACCGGAACGGCTCGCTCAATATTCTTGACGCTCTGGGCGTCGTCAACCTTGTCCTGGGTATTGGTGACTGCCCGCCCCAGGGATGCAAACCCGTATGGAACGACGAGGTCATGGCCTATCTCAAAGGACTGCAATCCCACTTCACACCGGAAATTTTTGACCGACTCATGACGACATTGCATCGCATCGATTTTGCACCGTCACACTTTTCTCTGGCCCAAAATTATCCCAATCCCTTTAACCCGGAGACGTCGATTGAATTCGCTCTCCCCCGGACAGCTTACATAAGGTTGAGTGTCTACAACATTCTGGGCCGGGAGGTAAAGGTCTTAGTGGATGATCGGATGGAGGCCGGATATCATGCGGTGAGGTGGGAGACATCAAACATGCCCAGCGGGGTCTATTTCTATCGTCTGAGGGCAGGTGATTTCTCAGCAGTGAGAAGTATGGTTTTAATGAAGTAACCAAAGGAGGTGCATAATGCACACAAGTATACTTTTTGTAATGCTCATCTCTCTGGCGTTGATGGCAGTCCCGACGAGGGGAACTGTCATCCATGTTCCCGGAGATCAAACCTCTATTCAAGGGGGAATCAATGCCGCGGTGGACGGCGACACCGTCCTCGTTGCGCCCGGAACCTACTCCGAAAACATCTCTTTTCGCGGCAGAAACATCGTTCTCGCCAGTCACTTCATCTTAAACGGCGATCCGGATTTTATCGAAACAACCATCATCGACGGCAGCAATCACACCGATCCCGATACAGGCAGTACTGTCCTGATCATTTCCGGTGAAGATTCGACGGCCGTGCTGGAGGGATTCACCGTGACCGGCGGTACAGGGACCATCTGGTGGGACACACACGATTTGCAGTGGCATCGGGAAGGCGGCGGGATACTCATCGAACTCTCCTCCCCAACCATCAGGAATAACCATGTCGTGGACAACGAGGCCGTCAATCTCTCCGGCGTTATTGCCGCCGGTGGAGGCGGTATTCGCTGCATGGACGGAAATCCTCTGATTGAGAACAATCTCGTCATGCACAACAGGGGAACCCACGCCGCCGGGGTCGAGATGCTGTTCTCCACCGGCACTATAAGAAGGAACGTCATCGTTGAAAACAGCGGAGGACAGCTTTGGGGTGGTGGCGGTTTCTTAAAGTATTTCGGAGGGACCACCCTCTTAGAGAACAATACCATCGCCGGGAATTCATGCACTGGGGGCGGAGATCCTCCGGCAGGCAGGGGAGGTGCCATGGTAGTCTGGGGAGGTGTCATTATCGCCCGCAACAATATCATATGGGGGAACACACAGGAAGTTGGGGATCAGATTCATTACGCTGTAAACAGGAGCTCAGACATAAGCTACAACGATATCGAGGGTGGCTGGGAAGGTGTGGGCAACATAAATGAGGATCCTTTGTTCGCGGATGACGGGTATACGCTCTCCGAGAACTCACCCTGCATCGATGCCGGTGATCCCAACAGCCCTCTGGACCTTGATGGGACGAGGGCGGATATAGGAGCATTCACATACTATCATCTTGACACCCCGTACATACGGATTGTGCACTGTATTTTGGATGACAGCCAGGGGAACACCAATGGAAATGCCGACGGCGGTGAGACGGTAGATCTCGTTGTGACATTGATCAACACCAGCTTGGATGCAACCGGGGTCTCAGCCGCACTTTCGACCATCGATCCGGATGTCGAATTGATTCAGGACACAGCCACCTTCGGGGACCTGCCACGTGATGAATGCTCTCTCAACGACAGCAATCCCTTCTCGTTCTCGGTTGACCAATATGCCGTCCCCCACCGGAGCATGTTCTACCTGAACATTGCGGCAGATGGCGGGTACGAAGCCTCCTATAGCTTTGAGCTCACCGTCGGCACAGCCACCATTCTCCTGGTGGACGATGATGAGGGGACCTCTTACGAGAGGTGTTACTTCGACGCCCTGGAGACCAAGAATATCGCTCCGGGGGAATGGAATGTCGCAGCCAAGGGTTGCCCCACAGTCCCTGCATTACTGCAATACGGAACCGTCGTCTGGCTCACCGGAAACGACCGGGAGAGCAGCCTGACTTCGGAAGAGCAGGGGGCCATTGCTGCCTTGCTGGATGGTGGGGGAAATCTTTTCATGGCGGGATCGAATATTGGATACGATCTCGTGGAGGACGGTTCTTCCGGTGATGCGGCTTTTTACGCCAATTATCTTCATGCCGAGTATATCAGTGACTCGATTGAGGAGACCTTCCTGTCCGGAGTCGAAGGGGATCCCATCTCCGGACAGTTCTCGCTTCTTTCATTGGATGTGAATCAGACGTCTCCCAGTGTCATTGCTCCTCTTGAAGGTGCGAGCACGGTGCTCACCTACTATTCCTCGCAGGAGGCGGCAGCCATAAAATTCGACGGGGAGCACAAGGTTGTCTACTCTGCTGTCGGTTTTGAGGGTATTCGGTCCATGGGTGGAAATGATGATGTGGTTCGGGGGACACTGTTGAAGAATGCGCTCCAGTGGTTCAGCTATGTTCCCAGTCGAGGGGATGTCAATCAGGACGGCGGGACGGACATATTGGATGTGCTGGCGGCCGTAAACATCATTCTGGGCGCGATACAACCTTCGGGACCGCAGGACTGGGCAGCCGACTGTACCGGAGATGGAGCGGTCGATATTATTGACGCCCTGGGCATTGTGAACGTCGTCCTCGGAATTGGCGAATGTGTGCCCTCGACCTCCAGGCCCGTAATCACCGCGGCGACAATCCGGTTCTGCGAATCTCTCGAAAACCATCTCTCGCCCGAAATGTTCGCGCAGTTCATGGCTCTCGTCAATGCCGAGACATCATTACCGACCGGCCACAATCTGGCCCAGAACTATCCCAATCCCTTCAACCCTGAAACAACGATTCGATTCACCATACCCCAGGTTTCGCACACCAGCCTGACTATTTATAATATAACCGGGGAGCTTGTCAAAAAACTGGCCGACGGTGAATTACAGGCCGGATATCATTCCGTCACCTGGGATGGAAAAGACACATATTGTCTCAAGGTAAGCTCGGGAGTCTATTTTTACACCATGAAGACTGAGAAGTTCACTCGTACTCGAAAAATGTTGATCGTGAAATGAGTTCACAAAAAAGAGACGAACTCATATTTTTTCAAAAAGGAGAACAACGATAATGAAGAATCTTCGTTTTTTCGCTGTTCTGGCACTCTCTTTCTGTATTCTTGGTAGCGGTCATACAATTACCGAGGGAGAGAGACCCGACTTGGTGAGTATCTCCCGAAACGATCCGTCAGTGGTATCTTTACTCAAGGATCGTGGTATTCCAGTTCACCTTGTATTGAAGGAATGGTTTCTTGCTCAAGCTGCCCCGGCCGATCTTGCGCAACTCGAAAAGGCCGGGATAGAGTACAAAGTTCTGGACAAGGAAGCCTGGTCAGATCCGTATTACCTCATCACGAGACCTCGTGGAAAAGAAATCGGTGAAATCCCGGATGTGACACAGGTTGTGTTCAAAACCGGTACGGAAGCCCTGGTGAAGAGTCCGCCGAAACAAGCTTTTGAACTGGGACGGTTTGGTTTTCATGTGACCAGAATATCTTCGAAACCGCAGCCACTTTTTACGAACCGGACCAGAGATACGGACCGCATTTTGGAGAAATTTCAGGCCGGGCATCGGACGGACGATGTCATCGGCGTCCTCGTGAATCAGGTCTCTCAGGAGATCATGCGACCACACGTGCAGAGATTGCAGGATTTTCAGACGCGATATTATGCCTCCGATTCCCTCAACGCGGCTGCTCAGTGGCTCTTCGACCGCTTCGTCGAGTTCGGATACAGTAATGTCCAATTCGACGAGTTCGAGGAACCGCTGGATCATACACCGGTCAAGAACGTGATCGCGACAAAGCCGGGAGTTGTCCATCCGGACAGTGTCATCATGATGGGTGCTCACTACGATTCTGCCGTTATCGACGGGACGGATCCGTATGTTTGGGCACCAGGGGCCGACGATAACGCTTCCGGGGTTGTGGGTGTATTGGAAGCGGCCCGTATTCTGGCCGACGTTGATTTCGATTGCACGATCAAATTTGTCTGCTGGAGTGCTGAAGAGTGGGGTTATTTCGGGAGTGAGCACTATGCGGAACGTGCATACAATCAAGGTGAGAAGATAGGGCTGTATATCAACTATGATATGCTGGGTTATATTGATGAGGATGATCCGGTGAGGGATATTGATATTGGCTGGAATCCCACCGGCCAGCCCTACGCCGATCTGATGGCCGAGATGGTCACCACATACACGAGTCTGGTGCCAATAACTTATCCTGCAGCTCCGGTCGGCAGCGACTACGGCCCCTTTATGGCCTACGGCTACGATATCCTCAGTGTCATGGAGAGTGATCCGTATCCGTTTATACATTCCGCCGGGGATATCATAGACCGCATGAACTTCTCTTACATGTGTGAAGCCGTCAAAATGGGCCTGGCCACGTTGGCCACGGTAGCCGGTCCACCGGCATCGGTGTCTCTTCCCCATCCCATGATTGCACTTGAAAGTTACTCATGGGACGATGACAGTGAGGGAGGAAGTGTTGGAAACGGAAACGGCTTCTTTGATACCGGTGAAACAATTGACATTTCCCTGTCACTCCGCAACATTGGCGACACGCCGGCCGACAATGTCACGGCGTACCTTCTCACCGATGATCCCTACGTAACCCTTTCGGACAAAGTGGTGTCTTGTGGCCATATTCCCGCCGGCGGCACCGGCACAGGTCAGGATCAGTTTCGGTTCTCCATATCGGAGGCTTGCCCGAACGGCCATTTCTTAGATTTTTCTGTCGAAGCGCATGCGGCAGGAGGATATGAATGGATGAGCTACTTCTCAGTTCGTGTCGTTCAACCTACTGTTTGGTACATAACCTTTAACCTCCAGGAGACGGTTGGTAATGAAAATGGCGCCGTTGATCCGGGTGAGACAGTGAATTTGTCTGTATTCCTGGGAAACGACGGACTGAGAAATACCTCCGGAGTAACAGCCACCCTGGCAACCGATGATCCTGATGTACTCATCGTTGACGGTGATATCGGTTTCCCCGATATGGACGTTCACGATATCAAGGAGAACGAGGCCGAACCTTTTGTCCTCTCTGTGGCGGAGGGAGCAATACCGCGTACTCTCTATTTCACACTGAACGTCTCCGAAGGAGAGGGATACTACCGCACAGAGATACCCATTCAGGTTTCTATCGGACAGAGCACCCTGCGGCTTGTAGCAGATGACGGTGGTGCCGGGTACACAGGGTACTATATCGATGCTCTTCAGAATATCGGTGTCCCTTACGAAATCGATGAGATCGAGGGTGTGGTAATGCCCCATTCCGAAGATCTCAGTAATTACTCAGAGGTCATCTGGTTCACGTCAGGTGAGGAGAGCAATACCTTGACCCCTGATGATCGGAGTGATCTGGAGATCTTTCTCGAATCCGGTGGAAAACTCATTCTGTCCGGGGCCATGATCGGGTATGAGGTAGGCAATACGTCCTTCTACAGGAATTACGTGCACGGGAGATACATCTCTTTCATAACGTTGCTTCACCATCTCAATGGTGCTCCCTCCAATCCGGTCGTGGGCTCGCAAGACATCACACTGGCTTCTCGAGGATTCAACGGCCAGGGGTTCACTGGCGAGATCGATCCCATCAGTCCAGCCGTGCCACTGTTCACCTATGACCGGAGTACGGACCAAGGACCGGGTATTATCCGATCAAGCGGGAGTGCGGCATTGGCAGTGGAGACATCCGCTTACAAGGTTGCCTATTTCTCCTTTGGATTGGAAGGTATAGAGCCCCTAGAGAGCAGGGCTCAAGTCCTTGAAGACATACTTTCGTGGTTCAAGAAGCCGGGCATTGACAAGGGTGATGTGAATGGCAACGGCGTGACGGACATCATCGATGCGGTTGTGACCGTGAACATTGTCCTGGGTATGTATCAACCGGACGAGCAGGAGGTGGAACGCGCTGATATGAATTATGACGGAGCCATCGATATCATCGACGTCGTCAGAATCGTCAACGCTGTGCTTGGGACGAGTGGAAAAGCTGCCCACAGTTATGCCACGGATCTGTAGGCTGAGATCAGAATGTTGAGAGAAATTCCGGTAAAACTTACGGGCGAAACAAGAGGAGGACTCATAGGAAGATGAAAGAATGAGAGGTTTTATCCCTTACATTTTCAACATGACACCAAACATGCGAGGTGCATCATGATCAGACTCCAGAATATTTTTAAATTCTACTCCAACCGATTCGTGAAAACCTATGTTCTCCAGGATATTGACCTGGAAATTCAACGTGGGGAATTTGTCACCGTTATGGGGCCGTCAGGTGCAGGAAAATCGACCCTGTTGTATATAATAGGCATGTTGGATGAACCCAGTGACGGTGAGTACTACTTTCGCGATGAGCCGGTCCATACGATGAAAGAAAAACAGCGCACCGAACTTCACCGAGGTGAGATCGGGTTCGTCTTTCAAAGCTACCATTTGATCGATGAGTTGACCGTGTATGAGAACATTGAGACACCTCTTCTCTATCAGAAAGTGAAGGGATCGGAGCGCAAAGGGCGCGTGGCGGAAATGCTGGACCGCTTCCAGATTGTGGCCAAGAAGGATCTCTTTCCCAATCAGCTCTCAGGCGGTCAACAACAGCTGGTCGCCATTGCCAGGGCCATCATCGGACAGCCTGGTCTCATCCTGGCCGACGAACCCACCGGCAATTTGAACTCCGAGCAAGGGATGGAGATTATGGAGCTCCTGAGTAAATTGAACAAAGAAGGCACGACCATCATCCAGGTCACCCACTCGGAAGAAAAAGCAGCGTACGCACACCGGATCATCAATTTACTGGATGGGAGAATTGTGGAATAGAAGTGGATTACCCTCAACGTTCAGCTTTATTCTGTTCCATTCAAAGAAAGCTGATTACTAGTTTCTAACGTAGGGACCGAAAATATTGTAATGCCTCGAACTTTGAGATATTGTGTACGAATACGGAGGATATCATGCGAAAGAAATGGATAGGCTGGTATCTTGCTCTGGTTCTCATGACCAATGTCACCCATTCCGAGGTCAGGAAGCTCGTTCGAGTAGACGTGAGCAATCAACCGCAAGCCACAATTATTGATTTCATGCGACTTCATCCTGATATTATCTCACGCGGGCAACAGGGACGATCCGTGGATGTGCTTGCCCCGGCATCGCAGTTGGAAAAAATCACCGATCTCGGTATTCCCCTCGAAGTTCTGGTGGATGACGCCGATGAGTATGCTCAAACCTTGAAACAACAGGGATATTTCGATGCTTTCCATTCATATGAAGAGATGTTAGCCGAGATGCGGACTGTCGAAGCGAACCATCCTGAAATCGCCAAACTCTATGACATCGGTGACAGCTGGGAGAAAACTCAAGGGTTGGCGGATCGAGACATCTGGGCCATCAAAATCTCTGATAACGTGAATAGAGAGGAACCACAAGAACCGGAAGTGTTGTACATAGGCTGCCATCACGCTCGGGAGATTATTACGCCGGAAGTCCTACTCTATTTCATGGACTACCTTGTGGATACCTACGGTACCGAGCCTGAAGTAACATATCTTGTCGACAATCGTCAGCTGTGGTTCGTACCGATGCTCAATCCTGACGGCCACGACTTTGTCGTGAGTTCGAGGAGGTATACTGAAGATATGTATTGGCGGAAAAACAGGCGTGACAACGGCGATGGAACATTTGGAGTGGACCTGAATAGAAACTACGGTTACATGTGGGGTTTTGACGATATCGGCTCCAGCCCGGACCCGAGCAGTTTGCTCTATCGAGGCACACACCCTTTTTCTGAGCCGGAAACCCAGGCAATTCGAGACTTGGTGACGGCCCACCATTTCGTGACATCACTCTCATATCATGCCGCTGGCGGATTGTGGCTGTATCCCTGGATGTATATCCAACAAAACACTCCGGATCATGATACCTTCGTGGCCATCGCCGAGAGTTGTGTGGCCTACAATGGCTATGAACCCGGCAACCCGGTGTCGGAAACCATTTACACCTGCAGCGGTAATTTTATTGACTGGATGTATGGCGAACAGACAACGAAATGTAAAACATATAACTTCGATCCTGAAGTGGGGTACTCTATGTATCCGGACACCTCTCGCATAGTGCCCTATTGCCGGGATAACCTCGGCCCCAATTTATACGTCGCGAAAGTGGCGGAAGAGTATGCACTCCCGTTCATTTCTTACAATGAATACAAGGTCACTGAAATGCATGGAAATCGTGATGGGATTTTTGATCCCGGTGAGACGGTTCATCTGACGTTCACACTGTTCAACATGGGTTATGTATCCACTGGCCTCGTGGGATCCATGTCGACTGAGGATCCGGCCGTAGATTTTATGAAACGGACAGCGTATTTCGGGAACGTGGACTTCCGGGAGATGGCTTCAAATGAACAAGATCCTTTTGTGTTCACAATCGAAGCTGATACGAAAAGCCACGTTTCCAGTTTTGTCTTGACCATCACAGATGATAGTGGATACACAACCAGTGAAAGTCTCGATGTGAGTATCGGACCAGCTACCGTTCTTGTTGTCGACGACGACCTCGGAGAGGAATATGAGCAGTATTATACGGAAGGGTTGTCTCAAAATTACCCTTTCGATATGTGGGAGATTGAAACGCAGGGGATTCCTTCGGAGACGCTTTCCCATTACGAAGCCGTAGTCTGGTTCACCGGCGATGACAGAACCACCTCCCTTACGCCAGGGGAACAGACAGTTCTTCAAGAATACCTCGACAGCGGTGGCAACCTTTTTCTCACAGGGCAGAATATCGGATACGATCTCGTCGAGGAGGGATCGGAAGGAGATGCTCTGTTTTACCGCACGTACCTTCGGGCAGACTATGTAAGCGATGACTCACATGAGAACGTTTTAACCGGCGTCCCTGGGGACCAGATCTCCGGAGATTTTACATTCTTGACCGTGGGAGCAGGAGGTGCCGGAAATCAGACCTCGCCCAGCAGTATTGAACCTCTGTCCGGGGCAACCGCAGTCTTCACCTATTACGGATCGGCCCATACGGCGGCCGTCAAATACAGCGGTGCATTTAAAGTGGTTTACTTCGCCTTCGGCTATGAAGGAGTGGGCGCCTTCGGGACAGGCGCTGCCAGATTGAGATCTTCCCTCATGGACAATATCGTCGCCTGGTTTCGGTATGAGCCGCACAAGGGGGACGTCAATGAGGATGGGAACGTCGACATCCTTGATGTGGTCGAGGTGGTAAACATCATTATAGGGTTGGTGGAACCGACAACCGCTCAATTTTGGGCTGCCGATGTCACCCAAGATGGGAGTATCGACATTCTGGATGTCGTGAACATCGTGAACGTTATTCTCGGGCCAACGGTATCGGTACGATAAAATTATAGCATTCGTTGTTCAGCCTTACTCTTTTCTACTACAATGAAAGGCTTATCACTGGATTCTGATATGATCACTGAAAAAATTGTAATGCCTCAAACTTTGAGATATTGTGTACGAATACGGAGGATATCATGCGAAAGAAATGGATAGGCTGGTATCTTGCTCTGGTTCTCATGACCAATGTCACCCATTCCGAGGTCAGGAAGCTCGTTC
>CP070758.1:1506452-1515217 GCA_020348925.1 Gemmatimonadota bacterium
ACCATCCAGAACACTGCCAGGACAGCCTTCAAACTCGATCTGATAGGTGATATCGAAGAAGCTGTCGATATGATACAACCCGCCGCCAAGATCTGTTATGGTCGTCTGGCCCGGACTCGGCAGACCTAAATCTGTACCACCTCTCACTCTGAATGTGCAGAAATCCGGATCCCCGAAGAGTTCCCCCTGGAGGCGATACATGTCGGCCGGAAAAGTCTGCACAGGATCGCCCGGAACCCGCGGTCCGGTGTGGACCTCGCAGAAAACCGGAAGAACGGCGAGATGCCGGTTGAATCCAGCAAGGTCACCGGTCCCATGAAGAGTCAAATCCAGGGTTGCCTCGAAACAATGGCCGTCACCGCCTAAAGAACCACCGCTCGTCTCGCATTCTCCCGGAGCAAGTGGCAAAGTACAGTTAGGATCGTCGTTACAGAGAAAATCCTCGAGAATACCCGGCCCCTCGATCGTGCTTCCGGGGGGAAGCCCGTCGATGATCTGCCACAGCTCGTCAGGTGATGCATACTGGCAATCCATGGGAGGCAGTGTTGCCGTACCCGTACCATTATCATCGACAATACAGGGACCACCGACTCCCTCAGAGATATCAATACGACAGTCCTCCTCAGAAACGCATTCGCACTCAGTGACCGTAACATTCTCTGCGTTGAAATCCAAGTTCACGCACTTCGGACGGCACTCCTCGTCAGGGTTCGGACAGGGTATGTCCTTGCAGCCCTGACCGTCCGGTGTCGGCCCGCACTCGGCTTGACCCAAAATGACAAAGGCCAGATCGAGGGAGCGACTGCATTTGTGGGTGATGGTCCCTTCGATCGATAGGTTCGTTCCCCTGACATCGATGGAGACCCATTCGGGATTATAATCGTGAATCTCAAAAATAATATCCTCATAAAACTTTCCCTCAGGAACCCCATCATCAACGAGGATCTCGCGACCGATGTACAGCGCTTCTTCCTCAGGCGTGAGGGGTGGCAGAGGCGGTTCACGGTTCTCACCCGGCGGATTCCCCACCAGAGACCATTCCGGGGTGGACCAGTTCACGGCAACCTGAAATTCAGCTCCCGGTCCCCATGGTTCTGCACCGAAGGTAATGGATATATCCTTGCGCCCCTCAACGTAGGGATGGTCGTAAAACCATATGTTCCACCAGTTCGTATTCGGGTACTCATACCATCCCAAGCCGAAGTAATCCGTCCCGCCGCCCCCGTCGAAACTTCCATCCGGGTTGAAAGCGACGCTGAAATCATTGACAATGGGCACAGAAGGCTCCCACAGTTCCACCCAGTGAAACTCCACCTGCCAATCCTCTCCGCAGACCGCATCATCATTCCAGCGATCCAGCGACGACTTCCAGCCCCAAATCGCACCACCATTTTGAGCCACAACGGCAGAAATGCTCAGCCAGTAAACGGTCCCTTCCTGTTGAATGAAGGGATCTGCAATCTCTTGTATTTTATACTCGTAGTACCCCTGATGGTCCTGTAGGTTGAGAGAGGTTCCACTGCAGGGCCTGTACCACCCCTGCATCTCCAAAGATTTGACAGGATAGACACTAAACTGGCCGAGAGAGAACGTCCTCTCCCACAGCAAATCCCCCGGCCGGCTGTGCATAATTTCAGCAGCGGGATTGACCGGAATATCGGCATATATTCTTACAATGAATTCTGAGATTATACCGACGCTGCCTCCCTCCCACGAGCCCCAGAATTGGATCGCCTCGACCGCTCCTGTTTTCGTACAGAGCCAGTCATCCGCCAGCAGGTTGCCCGTGGCATCCACAGCCCAGCCCGACGGGTTCGGCATCTGGGGAAAGTGCATCTTGGGATCGTACCAGATCGCAGTGGCGGTCCCGTATGCGGCAAAGGCAATCTCGAGCACCTCACCGGCCACGGGTTCCACCACACCAATCTCCGTCAGAGGGATCTCAAACTCGTAGACTTTGTGCTCATAGGCCGCCCGGCTCGTATACGTGAAGCCCGGCACCCCCCATTCCTGCTCCGGAACCGAGATCTTAAATTCCCTCAGGCCATTCGGTGTCTTCACGTAGACCTTGGCGTAATCCACGTCTCCGTCCATGGTGTTGTCCGAGGTAAAATCGATGGCCACGTAGAGATTCCGATGGTCATTGCACACCCAGCCGTAAGTGTAGCCGGCCGGATGTCCGGATCCCGGTTGGCAGTACTCCTGGAAAAACGGCATCCCCAGGTATTCCCCTTCCAACTCCCCGTCAACGATGAGACGGCCCCACTGACTGTTCAGACTGTACGTGTAAAAACTGGAAGATTCGTCGAGATGCTGGTACAGATTGTCGGGTGGAAACTGGAAGGGCACTTCCAGGATGTGCTCCGCTTCGATGCGCGCCACTACGGACAATATCGGAGCCACATCGTCGACGTGGAAGGTAAAGTTGAGCGATCGCCCCTGGGCGTCAATGACGTCGTAATCATTACTGGCAAGCTTCATCAGAGCAAACGCCTCGTCCGCATCCGTACCCGTGACGCGGCTTGGTGCCACCCCCCCGAGAGTGACCGCATCAATGTGCGCCGCACTGGTCCCGTAATGGTCGATGGCCACCGTAATCTCACCGGAGAGGTCGCCTCCGGAAAGCCGAATCTGTTGCTCGGTAAAAAATTTACCATACGAAAGGGAGCCCACAGTCTCCCATTCGCCATCATGACACATCGAGACGGAAAACTCCCCGTAGTCCCGCGCCTTGACCGCTGTTGAAGCTATCAACCCCCAAAGAAGTATTGTTACGCAGCACAGAAGAAAACCTTTCGTAATCAAAGACTTCACTATTATCTTGGACATAGCGGTCCTCCTTTATCAGAAACCATATAAGAATGATTAAGCACCATGTTTTCGAATTCTTTATGTCGTTTCTTTCGACACAAAACGAGTATTCCTTTTCGATGCACAACGTTTCGTATATTTATATGAAATTTAGAGCGTAAGATATTATATGTCAAGTGTTTTTTATATGTGTTCACAGGAAATTCCAGTACCTTTTTTTCCACACGCCTTGTAATCTTCCGGCCATTTCCCCGGACAGAACATATTTTCAGGCACGATATTGGTCACATAAAGAAATGATTCCGTTTTGCCGCAGCTTCGGTATCCCACCCGATTTCCCTTTGGAATACGAATTCACCACACTCTGTAAAGGAAAACCTCCCGCGGATTTTCACCTTTCGGGAGGTCGTGTTACCCTATGTTTTTCGACCTTTCGAACATTCGCCACAGTGTATTTCTTCGCTGTATCCAGGACAAGCTCTGAGCGAAGTCGAAGGGCTCAGGACATGCTTTTGAAACGTTTTGACTGTTCTATCTCATCAACACCATCCGCCTCGTCTGGGTGAAATCATTCGCCCGGATCCTGTAGAAGTAGACGCCGCTGGCCGCCTGCTCACCGTCCCACCGAACTCTGTGGTAGCCCGCCTCCATATCGTCGTTCACCAGCTCGGTCACCACCTGTCCCAGTATATTATAAACCGTTACGTTCACCCTGGCATCCTCGGGCAGACCGAATTCAATACTCGTCACAGGATTGAAAGGATTGGGATAGTTCTGCGCCAGACTGTACTCCAGCGGTATGAGATCTCCCACCTTGACCACAAACAGTCGCCCGTGCCCGAAGCTGATCCGCTCGTCCACCGTGAAAACCACCGGCTCCACCACCTCCACCTCGATCTCATCCCCCACCTCCCCCATCACCTCGAACAAAACACGCACCACCGGCCCACTGCCGGCCTCTATCACCCCACCGCTCAGACTCGACACAAAGACCACCAGCTCTTCACCAACCACCTGAGACATGACATCCATCCCCGCCGAACGCTCCGTCACCTCAGGCGCACCCGCCTCCAGAACATCCCCATCATACCGGAACCGCAGCAACACTCCGGCCACGTCCTGCTCCGAGGTCACATCCACAGGCACCGCCACCGTCCGACCCGACACCCCCACCGCATCACCCACAGCCACCTCGGCCACGACCACCTTCGGATCGCACACGCCCACCGCCCGGTTGATGCACTTCATCAGATCGATAATATTCACCAGCGTGTCCCCGTTGGCATCGGACGCCCACAACTGCGTCCCGGGTGAGGTTACCGGTCCGGTCAACGGCGGCTCCTGCCTGCCGACCATGTGATTCAACACGGCAAACAGATCCAGCAACGTCACCATCGTGTCCGCCACTCCAAATTGGCCTGTCACGTCGCACTTGCCCGGCACCAGGTACCCCCCAAAACAGATCTGACCCTTGTCCTCCAGCTTCAAACACAGCGGCTCCTTCGGCTCCGGAGGATCACCCCAGTCATCCAGACCGTCCAGGATCACGTCCGAATACACGATATCGGCACAACTGCCGGCAGGCGCACCGGGCAGCACTTCAAACAACACCCGCAAGATCGACAAGTTGCCCTCATGCGCATATCCCGGCGGCAACTCACAGAACCCCTCACCGGCCGGCAACACTTCGATCTGAGGATGCTCAGGCGTCGAAAACAGCGCAATCTCAACCAGCCCCCCTCCAGGATGCGACAGCCAGACCAGCTCGAACCCTTCGCTCCGCGCCGTCTTGACCACCTCCACAACCTGTAAATACTGCGCATCATAGGCCAAATCGATCTGCACCGCCGAAACCGGATACTCGTTGTCCAGCATCAGCCCGACAGTCACCGTATCCCCAGGCACCACCGTCGGGTCCTCACCACCGCAGTTGGAATGCTTGTAGGCCACCTTCACACCCGAGGTGTCCCGCATACACATACCGGTAAAGGGCATGAACTTGATATCCGCCACAGCCGTATCCTGAGAACAATACCCCTTGGCCGCATGCACCACCACATGCGCCGGCAGTTCCACCGGCGGCCCGGATCCCCTCGGGATGATCGTCAACAGCGCCTGACCCCGACCCCCGGGCTCCAGACACAAAACCGTCTCGCTGAAATAATAATCCCACAACGGCGGGATGTCACCCGCCTCTATCCACAGGCTGATGCAATCGTAATAGGGCTCCTCGTTGGACACCGGCAACGGTACGACGACCGACGCCCACGTCGCCTCCGCACTCACCCAGCGGTGCCTCGACCACATCCACCGCTCGCAATCCCGCAGATACCCCGTCGTCGAATCCTCGACCGTCCAGATCCACTCCCCGGGACCATCGCCAGGCGTCAGACAATGATCCCGCAGCACAGGGTAGTCGACGACGATGTTCCGCGCATACTGCTGATAGGTACTACTAATGATAGCCTCGTACTCATAAAACGGCGTCTTCCCATGATACGGCGCTACCACCTGAATCCCCGAACCCCCGATGCCCCCCCACAAAACCGTATCATAGACCGCCTCGACCGGCATGAAAAACCCCCACGGCGCCAACCCGAAACTGATCTTCGGATAGGCGCTGTTGGATCCCTCATTGACCACCGTGGCCCACACATCGTAGGGCACATTCTCACACGGGTAGCGCGGACTCCAGCGGATATCCTCCGCATGCACCGGCTGCACCCGACGCCCATCCGGCCCCAAGTAGAGATGCTCGGGGTAGGGCATAAACTCCAGCTCCACCTCTCCCCACTCGCCGCTGCACTTAAAACCCCTCACCTTTAAAAGAACAGGCCCCTCCGGCTCCGGTCCATCCGGCCAGACCGTCACATAGACGCTATCCCTGTCCCCCGGAGTTCCGAAGGGCTGCAGAACCAGAAGCGTCTCATTCAAGATAACCTCCCACTCCTCCGGGACACCCTCCAAGGACAGTTCAATCGCCATCGGAACCGATGCATCGTTCCACACCGGGATAACGATGGGCTTCAATCCCCATCGGACGGGTTCCGTGCTCCACGGATCTTCCGGCCAGATCGTCATCCGGCATCGACGGGCAAAATTCAGGGTATCATCGAGGCAAAAAGCTCCATCCACATCCCATTGTTTCGCCAGCCAGGTCACAACAATATTCCGCGCCCACCAGTTCTCGCCGTCCGGATGATGGTGGTACTCGCACTCGCAGGTCAGGGTGTCCGTGGCACCGCCCGGGACCATTACAGGGCCTACGGTACAATGAGGCCGTATGCCTATGGGCGGAACCGTGAACAGACCCCACGGCGCCTCAAAAAAGCTGGCCGACAGAGGTGCAGCCTCCTCGCACTCGTTCCGGAAGACCGCCTTGACCGTGTAATCATCGCAGACGCACGGATACTGATCGCGGTAGGGATGGGTCCACGTAATGGTCGGCTTGGGCGTCTCGAGACATCCGGGGTTGTAATCGAGACAGACACGCACCATGTATTCGTATCCCGGAAAACACTTCCACTGGTTCAATTCGGCATTCCAAATCCAGGAGTAGGTCGTATCATGGCCGGCATCGCCCAGAATCCTGGGCCTGCCCGGCTGAGGCCCCCTCTGCTGCCAGACAATGTAAAAACAACGCTTGGGTGGGATGATGATGCAACTGTCGCGCACCACCACCTTTTCCCAATTCCAGTTCCCGATAAAGCCGACACCCTCTATGAAATCCAAAGGCGGCGACTCCAACATGGATACATCTGGCGGCAGAGGCTCACAGGGCTCGCACGGCGACACCAATCCCACATAGACCCACATATTGATGAGCCCCATGTCAAACCACTGAAAGGAGATGGTATCAAGCCTGGCCTCACCGCAGGGATTGTAAAAACCGATGGCGTACAGATCCGATCCGGGCGTCGGCCCCACGAGATAATCGTCCGCCTGCTCGTCAAGATCGTTGTCCCAGCAGCAGTGGCCCCAGCACTCGGGGTAACACGGCCCGCGGCGGCCGTCGAAGCCCTCGACACCACGCTCCACATGAAGCGGGATATTGTTGTTGATGATCCAAGGATCGCCCGGCTCGAGATCGAAGGTCAGGTAAAAGTCCGTACAGGCGTCCGACGTGAGAAAGCCTGTGCTGCCGTTCTCACCGGCACCCAGCACTGTCGGATCAGGACCGCCCGTCGGATCGAAGGGCGGCGGATTCTGCCGCAGGCAGGTGCTGCTCAAGGAGGTGTTTGGCGGCAGGGTCAGGATCAGGGTATATACTCCGGCTGTGCCATCGGTCAGAAATCGATAGTAGCCCGAGGATCCATCGTCGAAGATCGTAATCGCACCCGGACCGCTGACCGACACGTTCCCGCCGGGGATAATCTCACCCGTCTCCTCGTCGTAGTAGTAACCAGTGGGATCGTAGTCGAGATGGTTGGGAATACCGTCCCCGTCTCGATCAGTAATTCCTTCAAGGATATCCGGCATGCCGTCCCCGTCCGAATCCCCGCACGGCGGGTCCAGGGTGGCACAGGTCTGATACGGTGCAAAACGAGCCCACGATGGGCAGTCCTCCCAGTAGACGTTGTCCTCACAATAACTGTCGTGATCGTCGCAGCAGGCCCCATAGAGCCACGGCTCGCTGCAGATAACAAAGGCCATATCCAGAGGCTCACCCGTCTCAGGATCGAGGAGGCGCATATCCTCCTGACTCGTTGATAAAATCTTGTCCTTAAATGGCCCTTTTCGAGATGAAGTGGGAGTTTCTAAATTCAAATAAAAAATAACCCACAGTGCAGCGTCATTGAAATGGCTCTTCGATGTCTTCCAACCCCACGCCGGCAAAGATGGTCCGCCGTTATCACCCGTCTCGACAGCTGCAGCGATCATGAGCCAGTAAATGGTCCCTTCTTCCTGAATAAAGAATCCATTCCCAAATCCGTTGTCAATTGGGAAAAAAACGTCCGACATATCCAGTGTATACTGAAAATATCTCTGATGATCCGTCGGGAAAACTGAGCCCTCTCCAGGAATAAAAAATCCCTCCCACTCGGATGTTTCTATCGGATAAGAATCCCAACCCTCACAGATACCATACCACAGCAAATCTCCCCACATACTGTAGCCGGTCGGGCTTTCGTGGGCAGGGATGTCACTTAGAATACCTACCAGAAAACCGTGAATTTCGTCCTCAACATCCTCCAACCACGAACCCCAGAGTTGAATTTCGGTCACCGGGCCGGTCTCCGTGCACAGCCAATCATCGACCGCAGCTACGCCACTCCATTGTCCTAACTCAAAAATTAAAGTTGATGAGAAAACATCCCAGCCGGACTCGTCCGGAAATTGGGGGTAATGCATCTTTGGATAGCACTCGCAGGCATCGTCAGGACCATTCCCGTTCAGATCCCCAAGACACGTGCTGCCCGGTCCCAGGGGAACGCCCCCGATGGCCAGACATTCCTCGTAGAGCAACTCCTGGCACAATCCCTCTTCCATGCAGCAGGCCACGGTCGAGGGAAACTCACAGGCATCGTCTGAGCCGTTGAAATCATTGTCCCCAAGACAGACGCTGCCCGGACCCTGGGGTACACCGCCGTTGTCAATACAGGTACGCACACCCAGATCGAAACAGCCGCCATCGGAGAAGCAGCAGGCCTCCACGGCCCCAAGGACACAGTTGCAGCAGATGTCCACTGTCCCGTCCCCATTGACGGTCACATCCCGCTCGCAGATCTCATCCGGCGGACATCCACCGGAGCAGCCAACAAAATGCAGCACACCGGTGGCCATCCGAATGGTGGCCGTCGTCGTGCCGGCTAAACCATCCAGAACACTGCCAGGACAGCCTTCAAACTCGATCTGATAGGTGATATCGAAGAAGCTGTCGATATGATACAACCCGCCGCCAAGATCTGTTATGGTCGTCTGGCCCGGACTCGGCAGACCTAAATCTGTACCAC
>CP070758.1:1515317-1550008 GCA_020348925.1 Gemmatimonadota bacterium
TGACAACAGTGCTGTCACCATGTTGGACATCCCAGGCCTGAGGTGCTTGTATTTGAATGAGATGTTGTTGGTAATCGAACAACGAGTCATTGGGGATTTCATTCATAGTAGGCGCACAAACAGGTTCCGCATATTCCACGCTCGGATCCTTGGCAAATTCACGAGCCACAGTGACAGGGTCGAAATCTGTGGAAAAAGAGAGAGAATATATTCTCGATATATCCGGTAATCCGGAACCTTTGGGTATAGGTTTGTGCTTGAACCGTTTTCTCACCTTCTGCACGGAGAAACGGCTTAATTTTTCATCGAAAGAAGAAATTCCCGTCACCTTTAGATGCTTCATACCCTTGGCTATAATATTGGGTTTAAACTTCACCACAATCTTTCCTGGCTCGTAAAGAGGTGCTGTTCTTTTTTCAGGAAATCGATGTCCCGAAATTTCTTTGCCTGGTGCTCGAACAACAATGATTACAAGAACACACAGTGCGGCGACAACACATTTCATACTTTGTCCCATTGGTTTCCTCCTGTGAGTATTGAATGAAATGAATCTTCTAAGGCACAATAGGGTAATATATTATAAAAACAAAGATGAAAAAGGCGGTGCTCATGGTTCCTTCCATTTTTCTAAGAACACAAAATGGGAAAGAGGCTTACGGACAGGAGGAAGAGGTTCATGAGCCGGATAGCCAATGGCAATGATCGCCATAAGTTGGACATCTTGTGGTATCTCAAGTAGGGTCTTAATTTTCTCTTCAACAATGAGCGGCCCTCCCATCCAGAGAGATCCCAAGTCCAGAGCTGTCGCGGCTAAGAGAATGTTTTGGCATGCAGCAGAGACACCCTGGATGTTGTGTAAATTTTCGATATTTTCCCACCCTTTGTCCATATCGATATGGCGGATATCACAAAAAACAAAGATATGCACAGGAGCTGAAAACACACTGGACCAATATGAATTCATTCTTTCTGAGGGAATCCCTTTCGTCTCATAGAACCCTTTCAACGTGTCCATCAGCACTTCTCGGATATCGTTTTTCGTTTCTCTATTTCGAACAATCACAAACTTCCATGGCTGGTCATTGTTGGCCGAGGGAGCCCATGAGGCTGCTTTTAGGAGTATCTCAATCATTCCTGGATCGACATCTTTTTCTTGGAATTTTCGAATGCTTCTACGTTCTTTGATCGCTTTCAAGATCGGATTCGTTTCGAATGGTGAACTTTCAAACAGTTCCGTTCCCTCAGAATACAGAGCTCTATTGAATATGAACATCAGAGCGAATGAGAAGACAATCACAATCAGAAAGAATCTATGCATCCTCATCAGTTTACTCCTCTTTTCAATGTAATTTTACCTCTTTCAGTATTATTTCATGATGAGACATTTTCTTGTTTGAGAACAATCGCTCGTTTTCAATTTGTAGAAATAAATTCCTGAGGCGAGTGAGTTGCCGGCATTATCCAATGCGTCCCAAGTGACCCTGTAATGTCCTGCTGCGTTGGTATCATTCACTAATGTTGCCACTTCTCGCCCCAGGATATTGAATACACAGAGTTTCACCACACTCTCATGAGGCAGAGCGTACTCGATAATTGTCCGAGCGTTAAAAGGATTGGGATAATTCTGAGTCAGGATGAACTCTTTGGGAATATATATTTCTTTGACAAGAGTCATCAGCATTTTAAAATCTTCTTTTGAAAAATGGGATTCCAGAGATTGGAAATATTTGAAGACTTTGGACGAGATTTTAACTGTTTCAGCCGATGTACATGAACCAATCCCGAGAACGACGTTCACAATACCTATTGCATCGATAATATCTACGGCTCCGTCCCCGGTGCAGTCGGCCGCCCATTCTTGAGATTCCGTTGGCTCTGTGGACCCCAGTATGATGTTTACAACAGCAAGCACATCCAGAATGTCTAAACTCCCATCCTGATTCACATCTCCCTTGAAGGGGACGTAGTTGAACCATTGTACAATGTTGTTTAATAGCGCTCCACGGATTTCATCATCGTCTCCAGTTGTAGCCCGAATGCCTTCGAGTCCGAGGGCGAAATAGACCAGTTTGTAATCACCATCGTATTTGATGGCTGCAACTTCTTGAGAAGAGTAATAATGAAGGATGGAGCTTGCCCCTTCACGAGGAGTGATAACACTTGGAGAAGTTTGATTCACATCTATTGTGAACAAGTTGAAATCGCCGGTGATGGGATCCCCATCCACCGCGGTTAGGAATGTCTCCTCTATTGTATCATTTACGTAATCAGCGTGAAGATAATTTGCATAAAAGAGTGCATCATCCAGCGAGCCATTTTCCACTAAATCATAACCTATGTTTTGGCCAAAGAGGATAAGACAACCCCCTCTCTCAAGATAGCTGGCAATGAGTGTTTGTTCATTCGGAGTAAGAGTGCTGTCCCGGTCATCACCTGTAGACCAGATCATTGTTTCATACCCCGACACGTCAAAGCAGAAACAGTCTTTGGACTGCGTATCCACATAACGGTACACGTTTCCTCCGGCATACAAACACGCATCGTAATATTCTTCTGAAGAGGAGCCGCCATCGTCGTCGACTAACAGAAGAAATGGATGTCCTGTCTGAAAATTGAATGTTAACGTGTCCGCATAATCACTTTCTTCCGATACGTAGACATAGGCCGTCGCCCAATGAGACAAGAAGTCTGGATAGGCAATCAGGCGAAAGGGCGTGTTTGTGTTTCCGGTTGGGTGAAAAGGTTCAATTTCTTCATATACAGAATGTCCGTCTTGCACAATAATATGTTCATCCTCAACGTACAATTCTGCTCTGATGTCGGTCGCGGCATACCCGATATTTTCGAGAAGCACGATGAGATTTGCGGATTCACCAGGAGTGAGAACCCCGTCCTTATTTCCCTCGCTGTCGTCAATAGTATATCCTGAGGTGTGGAGCAGTGGTCTTAAAAAATCGCTGACTTCTTCGTTTGCAGTCAAATACGGCAGCCCCCCTTCCGCCAACGGTACGGACCCTGTTATGGCGTATAACTTATCTTCCACTACTTCAGCTGTTAATCCTTCACGACGTGTCGGCATGGGTGCCCAGTGTGTCCATCGATCATGCACCGGATCATACGATTCGAATTCGTTCGAATTTCCACCACGTCCTCCAACCACGTAAATTCTGCCGTGGACGACTCCGATTCCGCTTCCTCCTCTCGGTGTTGGCATAGGGCTTTTTGCAGTCCATGTTTTGGAAAAGCTATCATACTCCTGGACTAGGTTAGAACTCCATCCTCCAATCAAATACACTTTGCCGTTAGCGTGAGCAGTCATAAACGTAGATCGTGCTTGAGGCATAGTCACGTCTGCTTTCCAAGAATCGCCAGCGGGATAATATTTTTCCACAACATTTTCTTCCGCTTGAACTCCCAGTCCACCAAATACGAAAATAGTATCGTTGATGGCTACTCCTCCTGCCCAACCTCGAGGTGTCGGCATTGAAGTTTTTGACGTCCAACGATCGCTCTGGGGATCGTATTCCTCCACGTCGTCCAGGGCATAGTGGCCACCGGCAAAGGAACCACCACGTCCACCGATGGCATAGATTTTATCGTTCACGACTTCTGTTACCAAGCCCCACCGTGGCGTCAACATAGGAGCCTTCATTTCCCACGTGTCAGTTTCAGGATCGTACATTTCAACCGTGGGTAGAGCTCCATATGGATTAATACCCCTCTGACCACCTATGACGTATATCTTTCCGTTCAAGACGACGGAGGCTGGATTCCAACGCTCTGTGAGTATTGGCGCTCTCGGTGTCCACGTTTGAGATAAACCAACGGTATAAAAACTCACGAATATGAGAGTTATCATGAGACTCTCCTTTTTCATTGTATCATCTCCTCTGTGAAGTGGGTGAAAAAGTTAAAAGGAATAACATACTCACAGCCGGTAAGAGGTGCTTTCGGGTTGGAGTATGATTTTATCGCGTCAGACAAAGTTTTACTTCAGAAGAACCATGCTCTTCGTGTGTGTGAAGTCTCGTGCTGTCAGTACTCAAACAAGAAACAAAATAACGTGTCCATTTTTCATGTTGATGGACCTCCATTTCCGTTAAAATTATAATGCGTCTACACCTGTTCGTTCCATAAAGTGTTATTTAGTCAGGGAAGACATGTTCCAATTCCCAAGATCACGTTGACAATTCCAAGTGCGTCGAAAACATTCACCATTCCATCGTCGTTGCAATCGGCGGTCCAGGATTCCGTATCCGTCGGATCACTAATTCCTAAAATGATGTTTACTGTTTGGATCACGTCCAGTATATTGATTGCGTCATCACCGTTAACATCTCCCTTGGTCGGAACATACCGCAGCCACTGGATGATCTTGTTCATAAAAATTCCTCGGAACTCATCATCATCCCCACTCATCGTCCGGATCCCTTCAAAGCCGAGAGCAAGATAGACGACCTTATGGTTTCCTTCATATTTGATAGCGGCAGTCTCGCGGCACATGTGATAGACAAGTATTGGACTTGCTCCCTCCCGCGGAGTTATAACGCTGAGGGAGGATTGGTTTTCGTCGATTGGGAGAAAAGGGAAGTCAGCGGTGATGGGATCGCCCTGGATTCCACACAGAAATGATTCCTCAATCGAATCACTGACATAGTCAGCATGGAGATAGTTGACGTGGAAGAGTGAATCATCCATTGAGCCATGTGTCACCAAATCAAAGCCTATGTTCTGGCCAGAAATGATGAGATGACCTCCTCCGTCAAGGTATTCAGTCAAAAGATCTTGCTCCTTTGCAGTGAGGGTGCTGTCCTGTTCATCACCCGTAAACCAAATTAGGATTTCATATTCTGAAAGATCTAATGATTGAATATCTTGGGATCTCATGTCCCATTCGTGGTGCACTTTGTCTGCGTGGAACAAACATCTCTCGTAATATTGCTCGTAAGACATTCCACCATTATCATCAATCAAGAGTATGTCCGGATTCCCCACAGGCAAGCGAAAAGTAAAAGTATCTTTATGACTTGGCTCTGTGTCAATCACGAGTTCGAGTGAAGCATAATGAGGCCCGGAAGCAAGATCCAAACCGATGATGAAGGGATCATGAGAATTGTTGCCGCTTCCGTGACCGGGGATCGTATTAAAAAGAGTTTCATCTTTTTCTAAGATGATATGTGTGTCTTCACTCTCCAAGCTTCCTCGCAGATTACTCAAAGAGGGCTCGATGCAGGCGTTCTCTAATTCAACAAACAGATGTGCTGTTTCGCCACAGTTGAGTATAGCATCACTATTGCCTTGTGAGTCGTCGAGCATCACCTGGATCATTCGTATTTTTTTTGCCAAATACCTATCGATTTGACTTCGCATGTAGGATTCGTCGAATTGATCGGGGTAGAAAAACTTGAAATCCTGAAATTGCATAAAGCGATCAACAATAATAAAGACAGGCCATCCACCCCCAAACCGTTCACAGACGTGGCCGGTTGAGTCGTACACCACAGTATACGTAACGCCATGTCTGTTTACCCAATTCTGTACTGTTGACAATTTTGCAGTCATGCCGATAGAGATGATTTGAAAATCCTGGTCTTTTAATTCTTGCCAGAGATTATTTTCGAGATGCGGAGCCTCCGCATTGCAGGTCGGTCACCCTGAATGCCAAATATGGAGCAGGATAACATCGCCTGTGTAATCGTACAGAGAGATGCTATCACCGACTGCTGATGGCAGGGTAAAATTATCCACAACATCTCCAATTTCATAATCCTGCGCTGAAGATGATGAATGGTGTGTATCTGAAAAACTGACTCCGTAATAAAGGAGAAAGAGACTAACCAGGAATTTTGGAAGATGAGGATTTGTTATCATGTTTTGTCTCCGTTTTATTTTATCAAAGAATTGAAGCATTCATGAGGTCCCTTTGATTTCAGAGAATCTTTGTTTCGTTTCCTCAACTTGTGGAATCCCTTCATCACAACCGTCCATAATCAGCAAGAATTTCTCCATTTCTGAAACGGCTTTTTGAATATGACCGAGTTCATCATAGATGCGACCCAACAGATATCGGGAGTGCGAATAGTTGGGATTAATCGCTACGACCTTTTCCAATTCGGCGATCGCCTTATCCGTGTCGCGGCTTTTGAAAAGAGCTTCGGCGAAAGCAGTTCGAAAAAAGACCTCCTCTCGCGGCCAGAGCGGTTGAGCGAGAATATTTTGAAAGTGCTCAATCGCTTTGTCATGAGTCCCGTTCGCTGACGCGATCTTCGCGGACAAATGACCGACATACATCTTCATCCTCAGAGTATAGAGTTCCCCGTACCTCTCGTGAACATCTCGTTGTTCTTCCTGGAGTATGAGATGCTCCAACTGTTCCCTTTGTTCGACGGCTTTATGGACCACTCCCAATTCAGTGTAATTCAAACCCATGAGCCATTTCAGAATGTAGAGCTGGGGACCATCGGCCGGAATCTTTTCCAGGAGAGATAACGATTGCTCGTAGTCACCCCTTTCGTAATGGGTTCGTGCTATCTGTATCTGACTGCTGTTTCGAATCCATTGGTTTGTACTTGTCGCAGCTCCTTTCTCAAAGTAGCTGATGGCTTTTCTATACATACCTTTATATTGATACGCTCTCCCCAAGTGATCGATGGCAAAGGCAAAGTCGGGCTTGAGGACCCGTGCTTTGTTAAATTCCGTGATCGCTTCATCATATCTTCCCATGATGAGATATATTTCTCCTAAACTATCATGAGGATTGGGTTGATCGGGAGACAGAAAAACATACTTTTTCATATTGGCTATTGCCTTATCGTAATGACTAAGGTAGGCATATGCGTATCCGAGCTGGTTGTAGGCCGGAGCATAGTTGGGATCTATCTTAAGAATACGTTCGAATTCTATTATTCCTTTTTCATATTGTCTGAGTCTGAGATATTCGTTGCCTCGATACTCATAGGGTTCTATGGCCTTCGAATAACGTTGGGCCAGTTTTTCGATCATCTCCCGAGCTGTCGTGTAATCGCGGTTTGTATGGGCATTGTGAAAGGAGATGATGAGCTGCTCTTTTTCCGTAGTATTCGGAGCAAGTTCGACCGCCTTTGCGAGAGCCTCTCTTGCCTCTTCGATTCGACCGTAGTTACGGCAACTCACGCCTAACCTGCAAAAGGCCATAGCAAACCCGGTATCCAGTTGTGTCGCCCGTTCAAAACAGGCGAGCGCCTCTTCAAAATAAAATTTGTTCGCCAGTTCTATCCCTTTCCGATACTTCATATATGCTTCTGCAGAATTGGTGGTGACTTCCCTCTTGTCTCGGAGACCGTAGGCCAGGGCAACAATGAGTGCTACAACACATGCGACAATTGCTCCTTTCTTCATCATGACGACAACCTCCTTTCTCTTATGCAAAGAGTACTTGCAAAACCAATGCCAGATGCACGGTTACTGTGGTAACCTATTAATTATTAAAGTATTATATTTTATTTTTAGGATGATGTGTTCCCGCTTATGTAATGTATCGTTACACAGGAAAACTTTGGGATGGTAACGAGAAATTACACCGATAAGCCGTACTTTTTGATTTTTCGATCCAACGTCGGACGGGAGATGTCCAAGAGTTCACACGTCTTCTTTTTATTGTTGTTCGTATATGTGAGAATTTTAGCGATGTATTCTTTTTCCATTTCAGCCAGAGTACGCAATCGTTCAGATACTATTCTTGGCTCCTTGTCCTCGGAAGATGGGAGATATTCCATGAGTAGGACATCACTCTTGGCCATAATAACTGCGCGTCGCAGAACGTTCTCTAATTCTCGAACGTTCCCTTTCCAGGGTTGGTTTACGAGAAAATCCATCACATCGGGAGCCACTTTACGAACGTTTCTATCGAATTCTATGTTGATTTTGTCCAACAAGAATTCGACCAAGAGAGGAATATCTTCACGGCGCTCTCTCAGTGGTGGAACATAAATTTCGATAACTTTGAGCCGGTAGTATAAATCCTCACGAAATTGTTCCTGCTGGATCATGTGTTCGAGATCTTTGTTCGTGGCTGTAACGATTCGAGCTTCTGAAGTAAGGGTCTGGGTTCCGCCAACCCGTTCGTACTTTTTTTCCTGCAGGACTCGCAGAAGCTTGGCCTGAATGTTGAGTGAGATATCGCCAATCTCATCGAAGAAGAGCGTGCCTCGTTCGGCCAGTTCACATTTTCCTTTCTTCGTCGCAACCGCTCCTGTGAAAGCGCCTTTTTCGTGACCGAACAGCTCGCTTTCAAAGAGGGTTTCTGGAATGGCCGTGCAGTTTACGGCGACAAAAGGTTGTTTTCTGCTCATACTGTTATAATGAATAGCCTTGGCAATGAGTTCTTTACCCGTTCCGCTTTCCCCGCGTATGAGGACCGTTACTCGACTCGTCGAAGAGGAACCAATTGTCTTAAAAATCTCCCGCATAGATTTGCTTTGGCCGATAATATTATTCAGTTCGTACTCCTGAGAAATTTCCTTCAGTAGAGTATTCATCCTCCGATTGAGATCTAGATTTTCCAAAGCCCGTTGAATCGTACATTCGATTTCATCGAGGTCGATGGGTTTCCGTATGTATTCATACGCGCCCAATTGCATGGCTCTGATAGTCGTCCGCATGTCATCATAGGCAGTGATAATGACGACAGAAATATTCTCGTTGATTTCTTTGATCTTTTCGAGAAGGGTGAGACCATCCATTTTGGGCATTCGAATATCCAAAATAACCACATCGGGATTCTCATTTTTGACTTGAGCCAAACCTTCTTCACTATCTACGGCTGTCGAAACGTAATATCCTTTCTCCGTAAACGTAATCTGTAATGTTTCACATATAGACCTATCGTCGTCGATAACAAGAATCGATTTCATGAAACAACCTCCTTGCCTTGAACCAAGGGAAGGAATACGGAGAAGAGAGTCCCGTGGTTTTCTTTGCTGTTCACCTCGATAATCCCATCATGCTGTTCGATAAATTTGAGCGAATTCGTCAAACCGAGTCCGGTACCATCAGCTCGCGTTGTAAAAAAAGGATTGAATATATTCTTTATATTTTCTTCTGAGATCCCAGGTCCGTTGTCTGAAATATCAATCTGAACCATTTCTCGTTCATTCTTCGATGTCACATTCGTTCTCAGATCTATTTTACCTCGTTCATTGAGAACCTGAACTGCATTCATAAGGAGATTCAAAATAACTTGGCTGAGCTTATCCTGGTCTGCTGTGATTATGGGTACATTCTGAGAAAATGTTATTCGTACCCGAATGGCCTTTTTTTTCATTTCCTCATGAAGCAACCTCAAAGTATTCTCCAAGATAGTATGAACGTTCACCGGTTGCACTTTGAGTGGAGCTGGCTTGGCAAAGTTCAAAATACCCTGAACCAGGTTCTCCAGTCGGTCTACCTCCGAAAGGGCAATCTCAAATCGCCTTGTGCTTACGGGTGTGACGCTTATTTCTTTTGATAAGCTTTGGAGGTTCATTTTGATGGCCGTCAGTGGATTTCGAATCTCGTGAGCCACGCCTGAGGCCAATTGTCCCAATGAAGCCAACCTCTCAGCGTGGAACAACTTTTCCTTTGCTCTCGCTATACCTTCCACAAGCCGTATGTTTTGAATGGCTAATGCTGCTCGACCGGCTAAGGTAGACAGCCACTCCCGATCCATCTTCGAGTAAATATCCCCGGAACGTTTCTCTCCCAGTATCACTATTCCTAGCAATTCGTGTTTCTTTACCAGAGGAATCAGGAGAACCGCTTTCAAACGGTTGAGGTTTTTCTGAGTGTGTTGTGAGAGTTGTCTGAATTCTCTCTTTCCCGAGATCTCCTCCCATGACAGGGGATGATCCTTTAATGGTTTGAAAAGAGAAACGATATCCTCGTAATCGAATGCAACCGTATTCGTGAAGTCACTCGGGAATCCTCTGCTCAATGATACGGTAAAGCGTTTTGATTCTGATGGCATGATGAATAAAGTCGCATGGTGCGCGTGCATAGTCGAGTGCATCTCGTGAAACACAAATTCAAGGAGCTGATCCAGTTCGCCGAATGAATTCATTTTCTCTGTCAATGTCTCGATCGTCTGATGAAAATCATAGTCCTTTCTGTAAAACGTTCTATCGATAAATTTTTGAATCATCTCTCTGGCAGGTGCAAAAAGAATGGCGATGATGATGACCGAGAGAAAGACGATGACGAAACTCTCAACACCCGTCACTTTTTGAAATAATCCTCCGGCAACGTTAACCAGGAGTATGTAAACTCCCAAAAGGAATCCTGTCAGCACAGTGTAGACGAGACTTCGTTTGATAATAACGTCGATATCCATCATCCGATATCTCACGATACAGTAACCAAAGGAGAAGGGAATCAGGGTCATTGGAAAGACTCCAAAAAAAAGATAGTCCGTATTGTGAAAAACACTCACAAAAACGATTCCAAAAATCAAAAAGGGGACGAGCCCCATCGTTATCCCCCAGAGGAGCATCTTAATCTGCCGCTTGCTCACCGGATCTTGGGAAAAAAAATATGAATGGATCAAGCTTCCTATTCCCAAAATGAGGTAGAGACCTAACAATGACCAATTGAGAAGGTTAATATCCAGGGCTTCGAAAGATCTTCTCAGACCGAACAATTGGTGTACGGTGAAACGGATGTGGAGGATAGGTGGAATAACGTAAATGAGATACAAGAGATATCGTCGTTTGGTAAGAATATTTTTGCGCTGTGGAAAGATGAGAAAAAAGTGAAGAAAGAAAGCGGGGAGAAGGAAAAGGGAGAAAGCACCGGCGTTCTGGACGAAGAGATCGACCCAATAATAGGATGAACGACGAAGATGGCAGACGAGAAAAATCATAAAGGCCAGGCACATCATGTAAAAAAGTTGAGGGACTCGCTCATGAGGTTTTCTCAGAAAAATATACAAGCCAATAATGAAAAAGATAAATCCCAAAATACTGTAATAGGCGTATTGGAAGTCGGCTGTCCGATACGTATCTAAAATGAGATCGAAGTTTAAGATGTCGTTGCCCCTTTGAATAAGATAGGGGACAGTCGAACCGACCTTCTGCTGAATTAAAACTTTTGCAGCCTCCTTCGGTGAGGTGACGATGCGGTTGGCGATTCCCAATATAATGTCGTCTTTTTTCAACCCGGCTCGATCGGCAGGGCCGTCAGGGACGATATCCACAATCTTCACCTCGTCGTATCCCAGAAGCCAAACACCACCATCGTTTGGCTTTTGAGAGAACATGTCAATGATACTCATGACTGCCACAACAATGGCCAGCAAACCAATGATCAGCAGAAGATTTCTGATACGAGTTTGTCTTGGAGAAGTCATGTTCTGCATGTTTGAGATGAGTTTGCCGAATATGGTGTTTCAAAATTGGAGACAGATGTGACAGATGTTAATACACAGGAGGTTCTTATGATGCTGACCAGCAACGTCTGTTTCCTACCGTCTGCGAAGAATTGGACATCATGACTATACAATTATGTTTCAGAAAAGGTGCAAAAATTTGCCCAATTTTCGAAGAAATGGAATTTCTTGATTCATCATCCGTGTTCTGAGATGTGGATGGGAGAGGGAAGAGAGATCGTGTATGGTGATGAGGCTGAAGATAAATCCCTTTGTTGACCTACGTAGGAGATGCCGTATTATATATAAATATTTGATAAATGTATATTAATCACAAATACTTAGAAAGAAAGAGAGGCTGGACACATATTCTCAGACAGGTGGGCGTGCACAATCCTCCCAGTACAATGTTGGGAGGGGGTATCGGAATCTCATGTCCCTTCCCGAAGAAAAGTTTTTTATTCTTCGATTCTTCAACCCCTGAGTGCTTGCACGCTTCAACCAAAACTGTATCAAGCGATCTCAATCCGAGAGGCACCATCGATACCCAAGAGAAATTGCAGGATCCCGGGTTTCGACGAGAAGGCCCGCAATTGTGAACCAGTCTGTTGGGATCCACGAAAGCCCGAGGTGGAAATTACGACCGTCATAGCTGACAAAGGAACTGAGCCGTTCTGTCACTGTTGCGGTGAGTCCGGCCAGACCGAAGCAACGTTCAAAGTCGGGAACCAGGCTGGTGAATCCTCCGGACAGACGGAAGGCATATCCCTCGTTGAATTCCCAAGATTTTGTGAGCTGTGCGAAGATCGATTGGTCGCTCCCACCTGTCTGAACACTTCCGGTACCCAAGATCAGTCCCGGTCGCCAGCCGTCTTCAATCTCTGAGATGGGATGAATTCGGGCGCCCCAGATGGGTTTCTCAGCCTCTATCGTATACCCAATCCCCACATCCAGCCAGGGGACCACTCCGTACCGTAAGTTTGAGACTCCTTTTTCCTCTTCTCCTGTTGGAAGATACATGACAGTGGCAAGAAGCGTCCTCGGAGTTAACAGAGCTCCTGTGTTATCCCCGGAACCGGAACAGACCGGACAGGATGGACCACATTCCTGTGCCTCTGGACAGTTCAATAACCCAAAGAGTACAATGACGCATACTGCGAACACTTTTTTCATAATCACCTTCATGTCGGTTTCCTGCTATTTAAAATTGTTGCTGTCGCTCTGTTTTTTTGCCCCCCATTTCTCAAACAAGACGGGCAGGACAATCATGTTCAAGACGGTGGAGGTGAGCAGTCCACCCAGAACCACGACAGCCAGAGGAGCCTGAATCTCGTTCCCCGGTCTGCTGCCGGCGAAAGCTAACGGTGTCAGGGCTAGACCCGTGGTCAGGGCCGTCATCAGAATTGGGCTGAGACGTTCCAGCGAACCATTGATGACGGCGTCTCGGACTTCCTGACCCTGGGAAATGAGCATGTTATAGTGCGATACCAGGATGATGCCGTTGCGAACCGATATGCCAAAAAGCGTGATGAATCCGACAATGGAGGCGATACTCATCTGTCCGCTGGTGACGGCCACGGCAATGATCCCTCCGATCAGGGCCAGGGGCAGATTGATTAAACTTAAGAGCACCTGACGGAAATTCTTGTATTGCAAAAAGAGGCTGATACAGATAAGAATCAGTGAAAGAATACTCAGCAGACTGATGACCCGCCGTGCCTGGGCTTCGCTTTCGAACTGTCCACCGTACTCGATATAATATCCCTGGGCGAGATCGATGTTCCGCTCAATGGTGCCCCGGATATCATCAACCACATCAGTGGCACCCCGGCCGGTCACATTGCACTGGACCACCAATTTTCGCATCACGTTCTCCCGGCTGATGTAATTCGGCCCGTGGTCGATGGTGATGTCCGCCACCATCTCAAGGGGGATGCGAGCCCCGACGGGTGTGTCGATGAGACTGTTGCGAACACCGCTCAGGTCATCCCGAAAGGGCACGTCGTAGCGGACGACCAGATCGTGCTGGTTCTGTCCTTCGTACACCTCGGAGACCACCTGGCCGAGAAAAGCCGTGTCGATCAGGTCGTCGATATCGGCCATGGTTACCCCATACGCGGCCATCTTCCGGCGATCGGCCCGGATGCGCACCTGGGGGATGTCCATCTGGAGATCCATGGACAGGTCCGCCACACCTGGTATCGGTTCGATGAGTTGTTGGATCCGATTCCCTATGGTCCGCAACTCCTTCAAGTCCGTACCGAAGATTTTAATGGCAATATTGGCCCGGGTTCCTGACAGCATATGGTCGATGCGGTGGCTGATGGGTTGACTGAGAGTAGCGACGGTTCCCGGCAGAAGATTCAATTTTCTCCGAACCTTCCCTAACAGGTCGTCCCGTGAAATGCCGTCATTGTCGATGACGATCTCCATCTCCGCCGCATGGGAACCGAGGGAGTGTTCGTCCAGTTCCGTGCGACCGGTGCGGCGGCTAACCGAGAGGATTTCGTCTATTTCGAGCAAAACCCCTTCGGCCATGTGTCCGATTCGATCCGATTCTTCGAGGGCGGTTCCGGGTATGGTTGCGATACTGATATTCAGCGCCCCCTCATTGAACTCGGGTAGAAACGACCGGCCCAGAAAGGGAAAGGTCCCGATGGCAGCAACGAGTATCATCACCGCTGCCAGAATGATGAAGCGCTTATGACGAATGGCGAATTCCAGAACCGGACGGTACACGGACTGAAGCTGTCGAACAATCCAGGGTTCCCTGTTTTTTTTATGTCTCACGTTTCGAAGCAGGAGGGAGCACATGGCCGGAGTAACCGTCATGGCCACCACGAGGGAGGCAAAGATGGCTGATACGTAAGCCAATCCCAGGGGTTGAAGCAATCTTCCTTCAATACCACTGAGGAAAAAGAGGGGCAGGAAGACGACAATAACGATGAAGGTGGCGATGGTTATGGGTGCCCGTATTTCGGACGACGCGCTGAAGACGACCTCGAGAAACGGCTGCTGAGCCTCTGCCGGCTGTTGACGATTCTGCCGCAGGCGACGAAATACGTTTTCAACGTCAATAATGGCATCATCAACCAAGGCTCCAATGGCGATGGCTATACCCCCCAGGGTCATCGTATTAATAGTGAGATCGAAAAACCGCAGGATGAGAATTGAGAAAAGAAGGGACAGGGGGATGGCGACAATGGCAATGATGGTTGAGCGAATATTGCTCAGGAAGAGCAGGAGAATAAGGACGACCAGGAGGGCGCCATCGCGCAGGGCATGAACGACGTTACTCACGGCCCGGTCAATGAAATCGGCCTGCCGGAACAGGTCTCTGTGAAGCGTTACGCCGTCCGGCAATGTGACTGTGATGTTGTCAATCACCTCGTTTAAATGTTCGGTCAGTTCCAGGGTGTTGACGTCGGGTTGCTTGGCCAACGTAATGAGAACGCCCTGCTGGGTGTTGATGGAGGCCTCTCCGATTTTTGTCGCCGGCCCGATCTGGACGCGGGCAATATCGCGAAGGAGAATGGGAACGTTGTCTCTGACCGTCACAACGGTCTGTTCCAATTCCTGCAGTTCCTGAATCCGTCCCAGACCGCGGATGAGGTATTCCTGTCCTGAATGCACGTAGAATCCTCCGGCAGCATTGAGATTGGCCCCCTGGGCCGCCCCGATCACTTCATGCAAGCTCAGATCATATTTTCGCAGCAGGTCGGGATTGATGAACACCTGGTACTGTTTCACTTCTCCGCCGTAGACCTTGACCTGGGCCACTCCCGGCACGGCCAACAGACGGCGGCGGATATCAAAGTCCGCCAAGGTGCGCAGGTCCATGAGTGATGTTGTCTCACTGGTCAAGCCGATGGTCAAAATCTCTCCCACGAGTGAGGTGATGGGGGCCAGGGTGGGCTGGTCCACACCTTCTGGCAGCACGGCCTGGACCATCTGCAGCTTTTCATTGACGATTTGACGGGCTTTATATATATCCGTGCCCCAGTCGAATTCCACCCAGACCGCGGAAAAACCCTGGACCGATGTGGATCGCACCCGGCGTACCCCGCTGGCGCCATTGACGGCCGTCTCAAGCGGAAAGGTCACCAGCCGCTCCACCTCCTCGGGGGCCATCCCGTGGGCTTCGGTTAAAACGGTGACAGTCGGCGCGGTCAGGTCGGGAAAGACGTCCAGAGGGGCGCGGATCGCGACAAATGCTCCGTAGGCAAACAGGATGAGGGCCGCAAGTACGACGATCCAGCGATTACGGATACTGGTGCGAATGAGTTTATCTAACATGATCTCCCCCGATTAATGAATGTGTCCGTGTCCAATACTGCCCGTGTTCATTGAGGCCAGCTTCAGCAGGTAGGCACCTGTACTGACGACCCGTTCGCCGGCTTCAAGACCCTCACTGATGGCCGCCATGCCTTTGAAGACACCGCGAACCCCGACCTGGCGCTTTTCAAAGGATTCACCTTCGACCTGAACAAAGACGGACTGTTGACCGATCTCATCCAGAATGGCGGTTTGAGGCACCACAACGGCGGCATGACTGACGGATGTATAGATGTTGACCTGTAGGATCTGTCCGATTTTCAGGGTGTTACCCTCGTTGCAGATCTCAAACAGAACCGGAATGGTCCGGCTGTGGGGATCCATCAATTCACCCCTGTTGATCAACGTGACGTGCTCTTGTTCAAGACACAGGGTGTTCCGCTGACCGGGAATGTGCACCTCCAGGCCGCTGCTTTCCTCGATGCCGTAATAGTCTTTCTCATAGACGTCGGCCCGGACCCAAACCACGGAGGGATCGATGATGGTGAGCAGTTTTTCACCTGAGGCGACGATCTTTCCGGGCATGATGTTCATTCCTGAAACAAAGCCCCGAATGGGTGCCCGCAGCACCATGTGGATCTGGGCGCTGTTATCATCCACGAACGGTTCTGCGCCATAGGCCCCCAGGACGGATTCAATAGCTGCCTTTTCGACGAAGTAGGTCTGTCGATAGCCCTCAAACTCCCTTTGGGAGATAGCCTCGCGTTCCATCAGTGCCTGAGCCCTACGAAAGTCCTTTTCCGCCCGCTGGAAACTGAGCTGTCGTTCCGTCCAAGAGTTGGAACTGCCCATGGAGGGGCTGAGCGTAATCAGTATGTCTCCCTGTTGTACCCGGCTGCCAGGAACTACCATTTTCCGATTCAACTTCGGATCGACGAAGGCATCGACCGGAGAGACAATCTCCGAAAAACGCTGCTGCTGGGGAATAACTTCAGCCACAGCCGGGACAGATGTTCTGATCTCCTCGACTCGGCTGAGCACAGTGGCGAAATCCGTCTTCCATTGCTGCTCTTTCAGGAATTGAACCTCTTCGTGATGTTCTTCATTTTCATGATGGTCGTGTTCGTCCGCATCCTCCCCGGTGTGGCCGTTTTCATCCTCGAACGCATGATCCTCATCTTGCATATGAATTTCACCAACCTTAAAGGTTTCCCGTATTTTCTCCGTTTGAACATTCAGGTCCAAGTGATAGTGGTCGTGGTGAGGTAATGTCACATCCAGGAGGTAAATGCCGTCCCTGGCCGGTTTCTCTTCGGCAAAGCGGAGAGACTCTTCATCTGGGGATGTGAATTCCAGTTCGACCCGTCCCTCAAGAACCGGCTTGAAGTCTGCCAGTTTCGTTAGGTGGATGATGAAGTGTGACGGTTCGCCGGGAGTGATTTCTTCATATTCCATGAACAGTTCAAGTTGGTCCGTCCACATGGTGACGGCAACCATCTCCTGATCATGGGCGTGTTGATCTTCCGTGTTGGATTGTGGCTTGGTGGCACAGGTCAGCACACACAGACTGAAAAAGAGTAGGAGTGCTCGTTTCATTTTAGTCTCCTTCGTTAGAGTGATATGAGAGTTTCTCCGATCAAAGCTTCAAGAGCAAATACGATCCGATAATATCCGGCTAAATATTCATAATAGTTTTCTATGGTCTCCTGATATACCATGATTCCGTTCACGAGATCGCCGATGTCGAGGAATCCCTCACGAAAAGCAAAGACAGTATTTTCCATGGTGTCGTCAAGTCCCTCGAATGTCCCTCCATTGGTCTGGAAGAATGATGCGTACTCGGCGATGGATTGCCGGTGCCGGTTTATTGTACGGTTCAGTTGCTGCCGGTACACCTCGAAATCGATAACGGCCGCTTCATAATCTATCCGACCCTGTTCGATCTTGGGGCGATTCCGGTCGAAGATCGGCAGCGGTAGGGAGAGGCCGATGACATAGCCTTTGAAATCTTCACCGACCTCTTTGTAGCCGCCGGCTACATGCATTTCCGGGAGAATGCTCATTTTCTCCAGGGCGATCTTTTTTTTCAAAGATTGTTGTCTGTGGACGTGGGCCTGATATTCGGGATTCTGTTCGAGATTCTTTAATGCCGATTCGATCCCTGCTGGATTGTGAGGAATAAAATCTATGGGAGTTGTCAGGATCATATTCTGTTTCTCACTCAGTCCGAGATCGGTTTTGAAGTGATCGGTAAACTGGCGGTGCTGTTGGTTGAGGGAGTTCAAGCTGCCGCGGATGTTCATCAGCGATAGGTGTAGGAGCTGCTGATGGAGATCGGAAATCAAACCCTCCTGGTACTGATCGGCTGCATAGTCGGACATGTCGTCGACCAATGTTGCCAATCGACCCAACCGCTCACGTTTCATGTTTGTGAGTTGAAGTTCGACGTAGCTTGACTTCAGTTCCGCCATGAGGAAGAGGAGCTCGGCATCACGCTTCGCACCAGTTGCAGAGAGGTGTTCTTTCTGTGTCGCTTTGTGCTGAGCATGAACCCAGGGCATCGTAACATCCTTGCCCAGCATGAAAGCCGTTTCCTGCTCATCATCAAGGTCGTTGCTGAGCCGCTCCGCTTCGAATTCAAATTCTGGATTGCGCCATTGGAGTGCTGCCTTGCTTTCGGCGACTTCCCTGTCGAATGTGTTTTGGATCAACTTGGCGCGCGGTGCATGCTGCAGGGCATATTCCTGAACCTCGCCCAGGGCAAGTCGGACTGTAGTTTCTTGTGCGTGGACAGAACAGGCAAGGAAAGAGAACATCGTAATTATTTTAAGCACATTCATAAAAAATCTCCTGTGTCCGTGTGGAACTTCTTTATTCGAGTACGCTGTTATTGTGTACCGAAACGTATACAGGTACACTCATACTGTTTTCTGGTCACACACCAGATAGTGGTTTGAAAGAATGTTTATGGAAGATGTTTAGAAATGAACAGGAGGGCCCCTTGTGGTGCGATCCGAATGCCACTCAGGAGGAGGGGGGATGTTGTGTGATTCAAAAGGGTAATATCGTAAAGGTATATATTCGGTTTCACCGTCTGCTGTCGGTAAAATGTGAAAGAGGTAGAGTTGCCTCTCATGAGTTGGGAACCAATCGCGCAGGTTCTTCGGGCTGGGTTGGTAGAATTCGGTGTCATTGGTTTGGGTGTGCGGTTGATGGTGACACTCGTGATGATCAGAGTGATCTTCAGCGGGGAGAGGACACGGTGTTGGTGGATGAAAAATGAATGAAATTTCTTTCCCCGTGTCTGTTTCGTGAGCGTGAATATGGACATGGGGGTATACGACGGCGAAGAGTATGTAGAAAACCGCTGCCCAAAGTGCAGATATTTTTGAAAGCGAATACTTTTTCACATCAATCCTATATATTGGTACATACATTTTTCTCAAAGATAAGGGAAAGGTCGTCCAAAAGCAACATCAAATCTCACCCCAAAGCTTTGTTACCTTGTTGTGTTGAACGCTCTTGGGCGAATTAAGTTTCCTGTGAATGGATAAAAAGGGGACAAGTTGCTTTTTTGCCTGGATTTTTGCCACGGAGGCACAGAGATCCCGTTGAATATGTAATTATCCCACGGGGAGACACGGAGAATAATACAATTTACGTCATTCGGTTACGGTGACGAAACCCACATTGTTTGGCAACTACTTATTTTGTTTCATTTTGTGTAGTTTCCCGATCGCCCGGTATATGTATGCCAGGCGAATAGTATCGATCGTTCAGGAGATGTCTCCTGGACGAAAAATAACCGGGGATTAAATCCCTCTCCGTCGATCAGGGATGCAGCGCCCTGACAATCGTAAGGTACAAAGAGAAATACTGCTTTAATAACAGAATCCCCTCTAACTCCCCTTTGAAAAAGGGGAGGACCTTTGGGAAAGAATCCCCACTGACCTTTTTTAAGAAAAGAGATGACTTTGCGTATAGAATCACCTCTGACTCTATGAAACACAAGGAGTGGACTTTTGGAATGAACCCCTCTGACAGCGCTGCGTAAAAAGGGAGGACTTATGAATATTATTAAAAACCTGTATAAATATTCATATTTCAGGAACTCTCTCCTGGGACGATGGCTTATGAATACGAGGCAGGTATCTACTTGGGAATAAGGACTTAGCGGAGACTTGGCATTTTTGCTCAAAGGCTTTGGAAGTGAAGCTTCAAGGAATTTTTTTCTTGGATTTAGTCCTTAGAATGTATTATATTTACGCTCTTTCTTTTGGGTTCTTGACAATGTTTTTGGACCTTTGGAGGAGAAAATGAGAGCTGTTATTTCCACAAGACAGGTCAGAAGTGAGTTCGTTGCGCGGGTGCAGGACCTCAGCGGCCAGGATCTGCTGGGCTGCTACCAGTGCGGGAAGTGTTCTGCCGGCTGCCCCATGACGGAGGAGATGGATATCATTCCCAGCCAGGTCATCCGTCTCTCTCAACTGGGGCAGGAGGAGGACGTGCTCAACTGCAAGACCATCTGGCTGTGCGCCACCTGCTACCAGTGCGGAACCCGGTGTCCGAAGGGAATTGACTTTTCGAAAATCGCCGAGGCTCTACGGTATCTGGGCATGGGGAAGGAGAAGGAAGTATGCGGACCAAACCACATTCCCACTGAAATCATCGCCGAAGCACCGCAACAGGCTTTGGTCAGTACTTTTCGGAAACAAGGATTATGATACAAATTCCAAATCCGAAATCAAAAATCCAAAATTCAAAATCCTCAACGCAAAATCAAAGTAAAGCTTTATTAATAATAAGGCGGAGATACGAATGAAGGTTTCTTACTATCCCGGTTGTACATTGAAAGATAAAACGACAAATCTCGACGATTCGACCAAGGCGGCGGCTGAAGCGCTGGACATCGACATGGTGGAACTGCCCGAATGGACGTGTTGCGGGGCGACGCATCCTTTGACCGAGGAGAAGATCATCAACCTCGTGCCGCAGATCCGGATTTTGAGCAACGTCCGCACGGAGGGCAACGATTCCGTCACGACAACGTGCGCCTTCTGCTATAACACACTGAAGCGGGCGAACAAAGCCGTCATCGATGATCCCATCAAGCGCCAGCGGATGAACGCCTTCCTCAAAGACGATAAACGAATCCCGGAATATGACAAGGAGACGGTCTACGATTTCAAGGAATACAACGGCGAGACCAAGGTGGTCCATTTCCTCGAAATATTGAGGGACACTATCGGTTTTGAGACGTTGTCGAACAGAGTGACCAAGAAGCTGGAGGGATTGAAGGTCGCCCCGTATTACGGGTGCCAGCTTCTTCGCCCCCCTGAGGAGGTGGACCTGGACGATCCGGAGAATCCGAGCATTCTGGAGGATTTTCTGAGGAGCTTGGGTTGCGAGGTGGTGAACTTTCCCTTCAAGAGCGAGTGTTGCGGATCGTATCTGTCGCTCTCGGCTCCGGATGCTGCCACAAGGGCCTCGCATACTATTTTGAGATCGGCTTTGAAGAACGGCGCCGAGGCGGTGACCCTGAGCTGTCCACTGTGCTATTATAATATGGACAAGCGCCAGGACAATATTCTCAAGCTGTATGCGGATTTCAGCACAGTTCCGGTTTTCTTTTTCACGCAGCTTCTGGCCCTGGCTCTGGGAGTTGACGAGTCGGTTATGGGCTGGAACAAACATCACATCGATCCCACTCCGCTGTTGAAGGAGAAAGGATTTCTCTCTTAGAGGTACTATGCCACAGAAAAAGATCGGGGTCTTTGTCTGCCACTGCGGCATCAATATCGCCAGTGTCGTACAGATCGAAGAACTTGTAAAACGGCTCCAGGAATCCTCCGGAGTTTATTATGCCACGGATTACAAGTACATGTGCTCCGAGCCGGGCCAGGCCTCGATCCGCGATGCCATCAAGGAGAAGGAACTGGACGGCATCGTTGTCGCCTGCTGCTCTCCCTCGCTCCACGAGCTCACCTTCCGGCGAACAAGCTCGAGTGTTGATCTGAATCCGTACCTGTGCGAGATTGCCAACATCAGGGAGCACTGCAGCTGGGTCCATTCGGACAGTACCCTCGCCACGGAAAAAGCACAGGAGATTATTGAGACGATCGTGGAGAAAGTGCGGCTGGACGAAGCCCTCGATCCGATAAAGGTTCCGGTCAATAAGAGAGCGATGGTTATAGGCGGCGGGATCAGTGGCATTCAGTCGGCTCTGGATATTGCCGACAGCGGTTACCCCGTCATCCTGGTGGAGCGCGAGGCGGCCATCGGCGGTCACATGGCCGAACTGTCGGATACGTTCCTCACCCTTGAAAAATCTTCCGAACTCCTCTCCGCGAAACAGAGGGAGGTTTCTGTCCATTCGAATATACAGTTACTCACATATTCTGAGGTTGAAGATTTAGACGGATATGTAGGCAATTTCAAAGCCACCATAAAGAAGAAGGCGAAGATGGTCGATTGGGACAAGTGCGACGGGTGCGGGAAATGCATTGCGGTGTGCCCGGTCAAGGTTCCCTTCGATCAGGAGCATCCTCTGGGCAAGGAAAACGCTATTTATCTGCCGCTTCTTGAGGCTGGCCCGAAGAGGGTCGTTATTGATAAGGGTATCTGTCAACATTTCAGTGGTGAGTGCTCGGAGTGCCAGACGGCCTGTCCCAAGAGCGCGATCCATTTTGATGAGCAGGATGAGACCCTGGAGGAGGAGATCGGAGCCGTCGTCGTTGCCACTGGCTACAGTATGTACCCGAAGGACCGGATAGGCGAATACGGTGTTGACGGGTGCGAGGATGTGATCGACGGACTACAGTTTGAGCGTATGCTGGCCGCTTGGGAGCGGGGTGAGGGACCTCTGAGACGACCGTCCGACGGCAAGACCCCGCGGGATGTCGTCTTCGTCCAGTGCTCCGGGTCAAGAGACCCGGAGCACGCCATGCCCTATTGCTCGCGGATCTGCTGTATGTATACGGTCAAAGAGGCCATGGTCTACCGAAAGGCCGTCCCTGATGGACAGGCATATGTCTTCTACATCGATATCCGGACCGGTGGAAAGGGCTGCGAGGAGTTCACCCAGGGGGGGATTGCGGATAACAGACTCATCTACATGAGGGGGAAGGTCTCGAAATTGTATAGGGAAGGGGACAAGGTGGTCGTCTGGGGTGTCGATACCTTGATGGGCAAGAAGGTGGAGATAGCGGCCGATCTTGTGGTACTGGCCACAGCCACAGTGCCCAGCCCCGGAGCCAAGGAACTGGCTCAGAGACTCAAAGTATCGGCGGACGATTACGGTTTTTTCCAGGAGGTTCATCCGAAGCTGAGGCCGGTGGAAAGCCCCACAGCAGGCATCTTTCTGTCCGGTGCGGCGCGGGCGCCTATGGATATCCCGGAGTCGATCATGCACGCCTCCGGTGCGGCCAGTAAGGTCCTGGCCCTGTTCTCCCAGGACGATATTTCACACGAGCCCATTGTGGCCTTTGTGGATGAGGACTACTGCTCGGGTTGCGGCGTGTGCGTCGAGACCTGTCCCTACGGAGCGCGCGAACTGCAGGGCAGAAAACGGGTGGCCAAAGTGATTGAGGTCCTGTGCCAGGGGTGCGGCGCATGTATCGCGGCCTGTCCCAACGGTGCCTGCCAGCAGCGGAACTTTCAAGCGGAGCAGTGTCTGTACATGCTCGATGCAGCCCTATGAGTCTGGAGTATTTGCCATAGAGGCGCAGAAATTCAGAGAAGAATAAAATGGGTGATACCAATTTATTAGACTATGTGATACAAAAGAGCGGTCAGGACGTGTTGTCCTGCTACCATTGCCAGAAGTGTGCTGCCGGCTGCCCGGTAGCACCTTTCATGGACATTCAGCCCAACGTCATCCACCGCCTGCTGCAATACGGACGGGACGATGAGATTTTAAAGAGCGCCACCATCTGGATCTGCGCAGCCTGCGAGACCTGCGGTGCCCGCTGCCCCAACGATATCGACATCGCCAAGGTGAACGATGCCTTGAAACAATATGCCGTCAGAGAGGGCATCAAGGGGAAAGAGAAGGGGATGCCGGCCATGCACAACGCCTTTCTCTCGGGAATTGAAAAGCGCGGGCGGATGCACGAGGTGAGTCTCATCCGGGAACTGCGCATGAAGACCGGCGGACTGTTCAAGGATATGAAATTGGGCATCAAAATGTTCAAATTGGGCAAGCTGCCCCTCTTTTCTGAAAAGGTGAAAAATATGGGTGAGATCAAGAAGCTGTTTGAAAAAGCGAGGAGGGCCCAGTGACCGACAACGGAGCGACGTATTCCTACTATCCGGGCTGCTCCCTGCACGGGACCTCGAGGGAGTATGATGCTTCGACCCAAGCCGTGTGTGCCGAGCTGGGTATCGAGCTGAAGGAGCTTTCAGACTGGGTCTGCTGCGGGGCCTCATCAGGGCACAGTTTGGACGAGACACTCAACATCGGCTTACCGGCCCACACCTTAAAACTGGCTGAAAAGGAGGGCATGGATGTGGCTGTGCCCTGCGCAGCCTGCTACAATCGGCTCAAAGTGGCAGAGCATGCTCTGCAGGAGAAAGAAGGCGTGAGAGAGCAGATGAAGGATCTCCTCGATTATGAGTTTCAGGGGACGGTGCAGGTTCTCAATTTGGTGGAGCTGATCAAGGACAGAGTGGGACTGGAGAAAATACGGTCGAAGGTTGTGAAGCCCCTCACTGGTTTGAAAGTGGTCTGTTATTACGGCTGTCTCCTCGTTCGGCCGGCGGAGGTGACCCATTTTGACGATCCCGAGCATCCTCGCAGTCTGGATGAGATCATGGAGGCCGTTGGCGCCGAAGTCCTCAACTGGTCGTACAAGACGGAATGCTGCGGTGGAAGCCTTTCCCTGACCCGGGACGATATCGTCAAGGGTTTGGTCGACGGCATTGTGGACATGGCCAAGGAGGCAGGGGCTCAGGCCATCGTCACGCTCTGTCCCCTGTGTCTGGAGAACCTGGAGATGCGGCAGAGCGATGGCACATACCCGGTGTTCTACTTCACCGAACTGTTGGGCGTCGCCTTTGGGCTCAAAGAGAGCGAACATTGGCTGAAGAAACATTTGGTTGATTCGACATCCTTAATGAAATCACTGCGGTTGTTATCATGATAAAAAAGATCGAAAACGAAACAGTAGGATCGGTATTGATCGTCGGTGCCGGCATCGGCGGCATGCAATCGGCTCTGGATCTGGCGGAGTCGGGATTTAAAGTCTATTTGCTCGACGCCTCTCCGGCCATCGGCGGGACCATGTCGGCCCTGGACAAGACCTTTCCCACCAACGACTGCGCCATGTGCATCATGTCGCCGAAACTGGTGGAGTGCGGCCGTCATTTGAACATAGAGATCATCACCTGGGCCGATGTGGAGTCCATCCAGGGTAAACCCGGCAACTTTACGGTCGATATTACCCATCATCCGAGATACGTCGATTTGGAAAAATGTACGGGCTGCGGCGAGTGCGCCGAAAAGTGTCCGGTTGTCGTGTTGAACGAGTTCGACGAGGGTGTTGGCACACGCCATGCCATTTATCGTCTCTATCCGCAGGCCATTCCGAAGACATTTATTATAGATAAAGGTGACCCGCCACCGTGTCGGATCACCTGTCCTGCCGGGATCAATGTCCACGGCTATGTAGCCCTCATCTCTCAGGGGAAGTTCAAGGAGGCCTTGGATCTCATCCGTGAGCGGATGCCCTTTCCGGCCATTTGCGGACGGGCCTGCCATCACCCCTGCGAGCAGGAGTGCAACAGGGGTGACGTCGATCAGCCCATTGCCATTCGACAACTGAAAAGGTTTGTCTCGGATTACATGGCCAATAAAGAGGAGGACAAACCCGAAAAGTTGACGCCGACGAAGGAGGAGAAGGTGGCCATCATTGGCGCAGGACCGACCGGATTGACGGCCGCCGGCGATCTGCTCCAAATGGGCTATCCTGTAACGGTCTTCGATGCCGAGGATGGGCCTGGAGGGATGATCAAAACATGTCTCCCGGATTACCGTATTCCCAAATGGAGCAACGAGTACGATGCCGGCCGGATTCTCCAGATGGGTGTGGAACTGACGCCGAATACGAGAATCGGACAGGACCTTACTATCAATGATTTGAAAAAGAAGGGCTACAAAGCCTTTTTTGCCGCCATCGGCGCCCAGGAGGGGAGATCGTTGCCCTTGGAGGGTATCGATTCCGAGAACGTGTACATAGGGATTCCTTTCCTGAAGGACGCCAAGGCCGGCAAGAAGATCCCTCTGGGTGATAAAACGCTGGTCATTGGTGGCGGGAACGTGGCCATCGATTGCGCCAGAGTGGCCCTCCGTCTCGGGTCCAAGGAGGTCCACATGGTCTGCCTCGAAACCCGGGATCTGACGTCGAAGGATCGTATGCCGGCCCACGACTGGGAGATCGAAGAGGCCGAGGAGGAGGGGATCATTGTACATCCCTGTCTGGGACCGGAGCGAATTGTGACCGAAAACGGAAGGGCAACCGCTCTTGAAACGATCGAGTGCACCTTTGTCTATACGGAGGACGGTGTTTTTCAGCCGCAATTCGGGGAGTGTTCGGAAGAAGCGATCGATTTCGACACACTCATTGTCGCCATCGGGCAGCAACCCGATTTTACCGGCTTCGAGGATATCGAAACGACACCCTGGAAGACCTTCAAGGTCGATGAGATAACCCTGGAGACGAATGTGCCCGGTATATTCGCCGGTGGCGATGTGGCTTCAGGCCCGGCTTCCGTTGTTGAGGCCGTGGGTCAGGGGCACGAGGCGGCCATATCCATCGATCGGTATTTACGCGGTGTCGATCTCAAAGAAGGAAGGGAGAAGGGGGAGATCAAGACGGCCGAAAAGCCGGAGAAGCCCGTCGAGATCAAGGAGCGGGCCGACATGCCCAAGCGTCCGGGTTCCGAGCGAGCCAGAGATTTTGACGAGGTCGAACTGCCCTATCCGGCGGAAGAGATCGTCATCGAGGAGGCCAAACGGTGCCTCAACTGCAGTATCTGCTCCGAGTGCATGGAGTGCGTCCGGGCCTGCGAGGCCGACGCCGTCGATCATCTCCAGGTGGAGCGAAAGAGTACGATCACTGTGGGTGCCGTTATTCTCAGCCCCGGCTTCGATCTGTTCGAGGCCGAGCTGAAGGGCGAATACGGCTACGGCGTCTACCATAACGTCATCAGCAGCATGCAGTTCGAGCGCATCCTCAATGCCTCCGGGCCCTTCGAGGGAGAGATTCTCAGGCCGTCCGATAACAAACATCCGAAGAAGATCGCCTTCATCTCCTGCGTCGGTTCCAGGGACATCGTCTGCGGGCAGGAGTACTGTTCGTCCGTGTGCTGCATGTACTCGACGAAGGAGGCCATCATCGCCAAGGAGCACGAATCCGAAATAGAACCGACTGTATTCTACATGGATATGAGGGCTTTCGGCAAAGGTTTCGACCGATACTTTAAGAGTGCCCAGGAGAAATACGGTATTCGATACATTCGCTGCATGGCCTCCAAGGTGATCGAGATGCAGCAGACGAAGAATCTGAGGATCAAATATCTCAAGGAGGACAACACCTTTGAGGAGGAAGAGTTTGAACTCGTTATTCTGGCCACAGGCATCACACCCTCTCAGAAGGTGAAGGAGTTGGCCCAGCGCATCGGGCTGGGTCTCAACGAATATGATTTCTGCCTGAAACAGGGCTTTTCACCGACGGAGACGGCCACGCCCGGCATTTTTGTCGGCGGCGCTTTTGCCGAGCCCAAGGATATTCCCGAGACCGTTATTGAAGCCAGCAGTGCCGCCGCTGAGGCATCGCGTTTACTGGCGCCGGCCCGGGGAACGCTGACGACGAAAAAAGAGTATCCGGCGGAGAAGCCTTTTACCGAGGACGAGCCGCGCATCGGCGTCTTCATCTGCCGCTGCGGCAGGAATATTGGCGGATACATGGACATCCCGGCCATTGTCGAGCATGCGATGACCTTACCCCACGTAGTCTTTGCCGGTGAAAACCTGTACACGTGCTCCCAGGACTCTCTGGAGAAGATCAAATCCGAGATCGAGGAGCACGAGCTGACCCGCGTCGTCGTGGCTTCCTGTACCCCTCTGACCCATGCGCCGCTTTTCCGGGACACCATCCGCGAGGTCGGGCTGAATCCTTATCTCTTCGAGATGGCCAGTCTCCGCGAGCACGTCTCCTGGGTCCATATGAACGAGCCTGAAAAAGCCACGGACAAAGCCAAGGAAGTCGTGGCCATGGCCGTGGCCAAGGCGGCGCTTCTGACGCCCATTGAGCAAGGGTATTTCGACTTAAACAAACAGGGTCTCGTTCTGGGTGGGGGGCTGGCCGGAATGACGGCAGCCCTCTCGCTGGCCGAACAGGGCTTTGCTGTCCATCTCGTGGAGAAGGAGAGCGAGCTGGGTGGGCATCTGGCTCATATCTACCGCACCATTGACGGCAAGGATGCCCAGGAACTTTTGAAAAAGATGCGGCAGGATGTTGAGGGACACGAGCTCATTCATGTCTATAAAGACGCTGAGGTGAAGGAGATATCAGGGTACCTGGGGAATTACACCACGACCGTTTCCCTAAAAAAAGAGGAGAAGACGGTCGAGCTCAATCATGGTGTGGCCATCATCGCCACTGGAGCACATGAATACGAACCGAAAGAGTATCTCTACGGTCAGAATTCAAATGTGGTTTCCCAGGCGGACTTGGAAAAACGACTCGTTGAGGGCGACGTCTCCGGTGTGAACAAGGTTGTGATGATCCAGTGTGTTGGCTCACGAGATGACGATCATCCCTACTGCAGCCGGATCTGCTGTACCCAGGCTGTGAAGAATGCGCTAAAACTGAAGGAATTGAACCCGGATACTGAGGTGGCCGTTCTGTACCGCGATATCCGGACCTACGGTTTCCGCGAGAAGTATTACCTCGAGGCGAGACGGAAAGGGGTGCTCTTTATCCGCTATGATGAGGAGCAAAAGCCCGACGTGACGCAAGAGAACGGCGGGCTCAGCGTAAAACTTATTGATCCGGTCGTCGGAGAGGAGGTGCGCTTTGATCCGGATCTGCTGGTGCTCAGCACCGGCATGTACGGAGAGAACGACGACCTGGCCCAGATCTTAAAACTCCCTCTGACGGAGGACGGTTTCTTCATGGAGGCCCACACGAAAATTCGACCCCTCGACTTCACCGCCGACGGCATGTTCCTGTGCGGCCTGGCCCATTCACCCCGGACTATTGAGGAGACCATTGCTCAAGCAAAAGGAGCATCCATACGGGCCGTGACCATACTTTCCAAGGATAAAATTCAGGCCAAAGCCGAAATACCCATGGTCAACGAGAAGTGGTGCAGCGGGTGCGGTGTGTGCGAGCTGGTCTGTCCCTACGATGCCCGAAAGGTCAACGAGGAGATGAAGATCGCGGAAGTGGTGGAAGTTCTGTGCCAGGGCTGTGGGGCCTGTGCCACGGCCTGTCCCAGCGGTGTGACTCAGCAGAAGAATTTCGAAAAAGAAGAAGTCTTTACGATGATTGACGCTGCGCTCACGTGAAAGGATTCATTATGGAGTTCGAACCGAGAATAATTGCCTTCGTGTGTAACTGGTGCACCTATGCTGCCGCCGATCTGGCCGGCACGTCGCGAATTCAATACCCGACCAACGTCCGCATCATCAGGTTGATGTGCTCCGGTGCGGTCGATCCTGTCTACATCATGAAAGCCCTTCTGGAGGGTGCCGACGGCATCCTGGTGGGTGGGTGACACCCGGGGGATTGCCATTACCAGTCTGGTAATTACAAGGCGCGACGGCGCATCGCCATCCTCAAGACGATTCTGGGGGATTTGGGTATTCCCGATAGTCGGGTTCGTCTCAAATGGATCAGCGCCAGCGAAGGCCGGGAGTTTGCGAATACGATCACGACCATGGTTGATGAGTTGAAGCAGTTGGGACCGAGTCCCTTCAAGACGATGTGGGAGATATAAAGGAGTGACTCATGGCAATTCCTTTGAAAGACAATAACTTTGTGGAAACACTCAACGAATTTTTTAAAGGACTTATCCAAAAAAAGGTGGTTGATGCTCTCCTCCTGCCTCAGGCCGTTCTGTCGGGAAAGAGCTTCGCCCATACACTTATCACAAATCCGGAGCAAATTCAGCACGCCGCACCTTTTTTACCGATCCTCATGGTGAACGGGGCGAAAGTCCTTTCTTCGCTGACCGCCTGGGATCCGGGCAAGACCATCGGTGCCGTACTGCGGGCCTGCGAGATGCGGGCCTTGATTGAACTGGCCAAGCTCAAGCAGGCCAGCCTGGACCGCGTCGTTCTCATTGGGGTCGATTGTTTGGGAACCGTCGAATCGGCCGAATTCGAGAAGATGGTCGAGGGGAACGGTGATTTTAAAGTTGAGGAGTACCTTTCCGGTCTCCTTTCCGGAAAAACGAATACTTTGAGAAAGGCCTGTCAGATGTGCCCGTATCCGGTCCCTCTGAATGCGGCCATGACTATCGGTTTCATCGGCGTCGATCCGAAGAAAGAGATCTATGTCCACGCTGGAGATGAGATCGCTCAACAGCTTGGCATCGATAAGGGGAGTGCGCCGGCCCAGCGAGAAGAGACGGTTTCCAAAATACGGGAAGAGCGGACAAAAAAGCGGGAGGAATTTTTGGTCGAGCTTAAGGAACGAATCAAAACCGTGCCTGATCTCTTGAATGCGTTTGCCCGGTGCAAGCGGTGTTACAATTGCCGTCAGGAATGTCCCATCTGTTACTGCAAGGAGTGCGTTTTCCTGACCAATGTCTTCGAGCACAAACCGGAGCAGTATCTGAAATGGGCCCAGCGCAAAGGGGCCATCAAACTGCCCTACGAGACACTGCTCTTCCATTTGACCCGACTCAACCACATGGTCTTCTCGTGCATCGAATGCGGATTGTGCACGAGTGCCTGTCCCAACGATCTCCCGGTCTACGATCTGTTTCAGTATATGGGAAAGGACGTCCAGGCCCTCTTTGAGTATATTCCAGGTATGAACGTTGAGGAGGAACCGCCTGTGTGTACCTTTCGGGAGGTGGAGCTCGATCCGAAATAGTGAAGAATAAGGCTATATCCATGAGCACTCGTGAAAAAAATAAGGGGCCAACGGTAAAAGACATCGAGACTCCCGTCGATCCAACGGTGGTGACCCGGGCCCTCGTCATCGGTGGCGGTATTGCCGGAATTCAGGCCGCCCTCGATATTGCCAACAGCGGCTACGAGGTCATTCTGGTGGAGAGAGAACCCTCCATCGGGGGACACATGATCCAGCTCTCCGAGACCTTTCCCACCCTCGATTGTTCCCAGTGCATTCTCACTCCCAAAATGGTGGAAACAGGCCAGCATTCGAACATCCATCTCATGACCTATTCCGAGATCGAGGAAGTGCATGGTGAGGTCGGCCACTTCAAGGTCAAGATTCGGAGAAAGGCCGCCTATATCGATTGGGACAAATGTACCGGTTGTGGCGTATGCAGCGAGAAGTGTCCGAAGAAAGTTCCGGCGGAATTTGAGCGTTTCGTCGGCGTTCGGAAAGCGATCTATACGCCGTTTCCTCAGGCGGTCCCGAATAAGCCGGTCATCGATCATGCCAATTGCATCTTTTTCCAGAAGGGAAAGTGCAAAACGTGCGAGAAGTTTTGCGATGCGGGTGCCCTGTGTTGGGAACAGGAGGATACCATCATCGAGGAGGAAGTGGGGGCCATCGTCGTCGCCACTGGCTTTGATCTCTACCCTATGGTCAATCTGGGTGAATACGGAGGAGGACAGATCAAGGATGTGATCGATGGCCTTGCCTTCGAGCGACTGCTTTCGGCCTCCGGTCCGACCAGTGGCGTGGTGAAGCGTCCTTCCGACGGAATGGAGCCGAAAGAGGTCGTATTTATCCAGTGTTCCGGTTCGAGAGATCCTGAGAAAAACTTGCCCTATTGCTCCAAAATATGCTGCATGTATACGACGAAACATGCCATGCTGTACAAACACCGTGTCCATGACGGGCAACCGTATGTTTTTTACATCGACGTGCGGACGGCCGGGAAGGGGTACGAGGAATTCTACCAGAGAGCCGTCGATGAGGAGGATGTCATCTTTTTCAGGGGAAAGGTTTCTCGCCTGTTTGAAGAGGATGGCAAGGTGATGGTCTGGGGGGCCGATACGTTGACGGGCAAGAAGATCGAAATTGCTGCCGACCTTGTTGTCCTGGCCATGGCCATGGTCCCCAGTGAGGGAACGGTCGAATTGTTCGAGAAATTGAACATCCCAGGTGATGCCGAAGGGTTCTTTTCCGAAGCCCACACCAAAATGCGACCTTTTGAAAGCTCTGTTCCCGGCTATTTCCTGGCCGGCTGCGGTCAGGGGCCAAAGGATATTCCCGAGGCCGTCGCTCAGGCCAGTGGTGCAGCCAGCAAGGTGATTATACTCTTTGCAAGGGCACAGGGAAATCCAAAATCCAAAACCCAAAAATCAGAAGCAGAAATCCAAAATCGAGACTCAGACGTTGACGATAGTAGAGATAATTCATTGGGATAAAACGAGGTGATGTGACATGGCAGAGGCAAAGGCGAAAGAAGCGAAGACACAAACCGAAGTTTCCGGAGGGGCGCAGCTCGTTTCCATCTACATCATGGGGGAGCGGTACATGGTGCCGGACAGCTTGACGATCCAGAAGGCTTTGGAATTTGCGGGGTATCAGTTGGTGCGGGGGTGTGGGTGTCGGGGCGGTATTTGTGGAGCCTGCGGAACGGTCTACCGGATGCCCGGATCCTATCGTATAGAGGTGGGATTGGCCTGCCAGACTGTGGTAAAAGCAGACATGCACCTGACCCAGATCCCTTTCTTCCCGGCCAACAAGGCCACGTACAATATCGATGAGCTGAAGCCGGAGGGTTCGTATGTGGCCAGTCACTATCCGGAGCTCTTCAAGTGCGTCGGCTGCAATACGTGTACCCGGAGTTGCCCCATGGACATCGAAGTCATGGAGTACATTTCCCAGGCGATTCGGGGTAACATCGCCAGAGTGGCCGAACTCTCCTTCGATTGCGTCATGTGCGGACTGTGCACGGCCCGGTGTCCTGCTGAGGAAGTTCAGTACAACGTGGCCATCCTCTGCCGGCGGCTTTATGGCAAGCATGTTGCGCCGAAAGCCGAACACCTTGCTCTGGCCGTGAAGAATGTTGAAGAGGGGAAATATGATGAGGGACTTAAAGAATTGATGTCGGCCAGTGAGGAGGAGCTGAAAAAACTTTACGTGGCGCGCGAAGCGGAGCCTGAGATGGCCGACGAATTCTGGGAACCAGAGAAGAAAGAGTATTTGTAGTCTGAGGAGTGCGAGAATTATATGTTATTGTATCACAATCAGGAGATTCCCGCATTCGCGGGAATGACATAGAGGAACAGTGCAATGACTGTCATGCCTGTAAATACAGGCATCTCCACAATTCTGAAATGAAATCAATCGCAAATTTTGAGATAATTTTTTGAATAATACAAATAAGGAGTATTGGTCATGCCGTACACGCCTGAGTTGAGAGAATTAATCAAGGTTGTTGAAAAGACGAGGCCGGCCCGTATTGAGCGGAAACGGAAGGGGCAGGAGTTTCCTGAATTATCTTTGGCCGAGCGGCAGGAACGGCTCAAGAAGTACCACCCTGACTTCATCGATGGAACCCGCCGCGAAATAAAGGCCGGACCGAACAAGGGGTATGCCATCGCCCATGAGTATGTGAACATACTGGAGGCATACAGCCGGGTCAATCCTGATGTCATCGATCTCACTCAGGCGGACCATGAGACCGATGTGCTCGTCATCGGTGGAGGTGGTGCCGGGACAGCCGCCGCCCTTTTAGCCCAGGAAAACGGTTGTAAAGTAATTATAGCAACGAAACTTCGCCACGGCGACGCCAATACCATGATGGCCGAGGGGGGTATCCAGGCGGTCACGAAAACGGAGAAGGATTCACCCTATTATCATTATCTGGATGTGCTCGGTGGTGGTCACTTCGTCAACGATCCGGAACTGGTGAAGACGTTAGTGACTGAGGCTCCCAAGGTGATGGGGTGGCTGGAGGATTTGGGGGCCATGTTTACCAAGTTCGAGGACGGTCGGATGAAGGCATTGCACGGCGGTGGCACCAGCCGGAAACGTATGCACTACGCCGGTGATATCACCGGTGCCGAAATTATGCGAACCATCCGGGATGAGGCCAGGAACCGATCTGACAACATCAAAGTACTCGAATTTTCTCCTGCCGTTGAACTTGTACTCAATGACAAGGGTCAGTGTGCCGGGGCTGTTCTCTATAACATAGAGACCGAGGAGTACTTCTTTGTCAAGGCCAAAGCGACCATACTGGCCACAGGGGGATCGGGTCGACTGCACATACAGGATTTCATGACGACGAATCATTACGGTGCCACGGGCGATGGGCTCATTCTCGGGTACCGCGCCGGCGTGAAGATCAATTTTCTTCATACCGTGCAGTATCATCCCACAGGTGCTGTCTTTCCCGAGCAGGCTGAGGGACTGCTCATCACGGAAAAATTTCGAGGGGCCGGTGCCAATCTCGTCAACATTGAGGGTGAGCAGTTTGTGTATGAGCGCGAGCCGAGAGATGTTGAGGCGGCTTCTATTATCCGGGAGTGTTCCCAGGACGTCGGCAAGGGCGTGCCGACACCGACCGGGAAGCAGGGTGTCTGGCTCGATTCGCCCATGATTGACATGCTCGAAGGGGAGGGGACGGTGAGGCAGGAGTTTCCGGGCAAGTGGAAGATCTTCAACCGCTACGAGATCGACATCACAAAGGAGCCGATGCTTATTTTCCCGACGCTGCACTATCAGAACGGCGGCTTGGAGATCAACTCGAAGTGTGAGACGAGTGTTCCAGGCCTCTATGCTGCCGGTGAGGTGGCCGGTGGCATACACGGTGAGAACCGGCTCATGGGCAATTCGCTGCTCGATGTGACCGTCTTCGGTCGGATTGCCGGTGTCAGTGC
>CP070758.1:1550108-1601316 GCA_020348925.1 Gemmatimonadota bacterium
AAATTTCTCATGACACATGAAATTACAGAAGGACGGATTCCGTTTCCTGAACCTCTGTTGGAGTTATCCCCTTAGAGGTTCATTACCGATAAACTGCCTAATTAAGCCGGTGAACGGATACCTCCTGCGTACTCTCCTGTCATTTCGACAAAATGGAGGAATCCAGGGAAGGTATCACAGACAGATTTTTCGACACACCCCGTGGAATACATCATTCAACGGGGCAAGCTCGAAATGACAAAAGGATTCAGCTCGGGAGAAAGTTGTATTCACTTCCCCCCACTGCCCAAAAGATTTAACCGCAAGTTTTTCCCGCTTTTCTCGTTTATATTCATAGCATGAGTGAACATCAGATCACATCAGACTGGGAGTTGATGCGACTCACGTCGGAGGGCGATAGGGCTGCCTTCAAACGGCTCGTGGAGAAATATCACAAGGCGGTGCTGAACCTTGCCTACCGTTTTCTCGGTAACCGTGAGGAAGCCGAGGATGCTGCCCAGGAGGTCTTTCTCCGGGTCTATAACTCTGCCAAAAGATACGAGCCCCAAGCCCAGTTTACGACGTGGCTCTTTCGCATCGCCACAAATTTCTGTCTGAACAAACTGAGACACCGCCAGCGTCTTCAGGAAGTTCCTCTTGAATCATCCTCGAATAGGACAGAACAGGTTTCTGACTTAAATCTTCCTGCCCCTGAGCAAACACGACCGGATGACCATTTGGAGCAGAAAGAGAGAAATCGAATCATCGCTGAGAGCATCGCTTCTCTCCCTCCCAACCAGAGAATGGCCGTCATCCTCAAACGGTTTGAAGGTTTGTCCTATCAGGAGATAGCCAAGGTACTCAACGTTTCCGTCTCAGCCGTGGAATCGCTGCTCTTTCGGGCGAAACAGACGCTGAAGAAAAAACTGGAGCCGTATGTTCAAAATGTATAACTCATTTAAAAAATGATAGTAGGTATAACAAATGTTTTCAATATACACCGCAAGATTTCAGAAGAAATGGTGTTTATTACAATAGAAAAGGAGTGAATCGACTATGAAGTGTGAAGAGATACAGAGAAAGTTGTCGGCTTTTATTGACAAAGAACTGAAGCAAAAGGATGCCAAACTCATCAGAGAGCATCTCAATAAATGCACAGGGTGCGCCGAAGAGCTTCGGGCCATCAGCTCCGCGTGGGATTTTGTGGAGACGGCCGAAGGGATCGAACCTTCACCGTACTTCTGGACGAAGCTTTCCGCGAGGATCGATGAACAGACGACACAAAGAGCAGAAAGGTGGAGCTTTGTGAAGAGGCTGTTCCCCAAACCCATTCCGATTTTTGCAGCCGCAGCTCTTGTTCTGGGTGTGCTCCTGGGAAATTTTGTCGGCCGGATGCTGTATCCAAACGGGTCTTATATGAACACGAACGGAACGGCAGAAGCCCTTGCTTTAAACACCTTTGATGATTTGCCCTCCGGCTCCCTCGGGGAAGCCTATTACTCACTCCTGACCGAAGGAGGCGAGCAATGAGAAATAGATGGCTCATTGTAGTACTTATTTTTTCAGTAGCTGTGAACGTCGCGGCTTTAGTCACTATAGGCATCCAATGGTCGAGACATTTTACCAGACATCATCCACTGCTGTCGGAACCGCCCTTTTCAGAACGACACCGGGAGTTACTCAGGCGAAAGCTAAATCTGACTGAGGTCCAATATCAACAGGTGAAAGAGGCCCACGACAAATTCAATGTAGAGATGGAGACGATGCACAGTTCATTGAGAGCTAAGCGCAAAGCACTTTTTCACCAATTACGAGCGCCTGATCCTGATCGTGCACAGATCGATACCCTTCTGGTGGAGATAGCGACACTGCAAGCTGATATCGAACGCAAGGTTGTAGACAACCTTCTGAGCATGAAGAATGTCCTCACGCCTGAGCAGCGGGAGAGATTCCTCTCCCTCATCGATCGCCGATTCAGCGAACATCGAAGGCATTTCGGACCCGGACAGCGGGAAAGACGCGGGCCTTCTCGTTCGAAAAAAGAGATATTTCCACCTGAAGACAATTCGCAGGAAAGATGAAAACAACTACACGTGTAGCATAAAAAAATATTGAAACCTTAACTATAAGAAGGAGGTGAAAACAATGGTAACGAAGTGGTTTTTTTACACGGTAACCGTTATGCTCATCCTCGGAGTAACTCAGCTTGGCTTGGCCCAACCCGAATGCAAAACCGATCCTGGTTTCGGCGACGGTCCAGGTTTTGGCCACAGACGCGGACTTTGCCAGGACCGGGAATTCGGGCGCGGTGACGGCCCCAATATCCTGACAAAAGCCGAAGCTCTTGAGTTAACATCTGAGCAGATCAAAAAGATCAAAGCCATGCGTCTCGATATGGCCAAGGAGAAAATACGGCTTCGAAGCGAGCTCGATCTCAAGGAACTGGAGCTGAGAGAGTTGATGTCCGCCGACGAGCCCGATATCAGACGGATCGAAGCCAAGATCGACGAGATGGCACCGCTGCGCACTGAACTTCAGAAGAAACGCATCGGACATCGGCTGGCTGTGAGAGACGTCCTGACACTGGAACAGAGGGAAAAACTTGAACTGATGCGCGGACCCGGTATGCGCCATCACAGCGGGTCCAGGGACGGACATCGAGGTTCGCTTCGATGGTAGATATTTCTAAACTATTCTGGGGCGGGAATACTCCCGCCCCTACAGCGAGCCCTATTACTACTATGCCTACTTTCTTCTCAATCCTGTGAGTATTGATATCACATTGGCATTCGAAACTCCACTCCTAATTCCATAATGAACAGCATGATGCTGCTGAAGTAACTTTAATTTAGAAACAGTTCATTCTTTCGAAGGTGGGGGTGAACCAAAACCGGATATTCTCCCCAGCGTGACTATGTATTCGTTATGAAGGAACCATGAAATGTGGATTAATAATCTTTTATCGTCGAGTCCAAAAGTATTTCTCCTTTTAACGATGACTCTTCCAGCTCTGATTGTGGGCTGTAAAGGCCAGCAAGAAGTGGAGATGCACTGGTCAGCACATTCGATTCAAGTGGACGGCCGGATGACGGATTGGACGGCTATCCCCACCATGTTCTTTGAGGAACGTGCTGTGCAGCTGGGTTTAGCCAACGACAGCGAAAAACTCCACATCCTGTTCCGATTCGGCAACGAGATGTGGGCGCGGTTCATCCGCATGGGCGGTCTGACATTGTGGGTGGACAATTCAGGAGAAAAGAAAAAAGCGTTCGGCCTCCGTTACACCGGGGGACCACCTCTTCCAGAAGGACAGGGCCAAGGCATGGGAGGCGAAGGTGGCTTCCTGGACCGGTTGACCGAGGAGCAGAAAGAACGCCTCAGGCAGCGTGAGATCAAAACCGATCAAATCACAGTCGTGACGAAGGACAGCGATTCAATCGATACTCTCCCGATTGATGGCTCCAGAGGTCCGGCTGTCTCTTTTGCCGATCTCCAGGGAATTTACACCTACGAATTCAGCATTCCATTGCAGAAGAGCGATCCCACAACCTACGGCATCGATGCCCAACCGGGACAAGCCCTTGGTCTCGGACTGGAATGGGGCCTCAGTGATGAGGATCGTAAACGCATGATGGAGGAAATGCGAGGTGGAGGGATGAGAGGTGGGATGGGTGGAGGTCGGCCAGGAGGAGTCAGGGGCGGAATGGGTGGAGGTTGGGGCGGTATGGGAAACATGCCACGCCCGCAAATGCCCGGAAAGCATGAAATCTGGGTGAAAACGGTTCTTGCATCACCTTCAAACGGGCAGGGAGAACGTGATGCCAAGGATCTTTAAGCTCGAAGCGCGGTGGACGGCGGGCTTTGCCATTCTGACCTTTCTTCATCTTGTCCTGACTTCCTGCGCCACCGCGCCTTCTTCCAAAACATACGTCGGTCCCACCACCGAGTCATCAACTCACGTCACAGAAGATGCATCCTTCCAAGACCTCTGGCAGAAACGAACCATACAAATAGGTCCAGCACTAAAGAAAAGAAGCCGGAGTTTTCTGAGCACTCCTTTTTCTGGATCTGGGGGACAGGGTGCCGGAGGCGGAGACAACGAATTCCCCCTGTCCGTGACCGCCACGTTGATGGACTCTTCGCTTATTGAGGCTGGCCTGCGGTATTTCGCCGACCGGATAGAAATGACCCAGGACGAGGAAGCGACCTTCCGCAGCAGGTACTTCGACCGCTACGACCCGACAAACTATCTCCTCATCTGGTGCGAGCTTCGCACCGGGTTCGCCCAGAACTATTTGAACCTCGACCGCTGGATCATCTCTATCGAAGACGACGCCGGAAACCAGTATGAACCGGCACGCATAATCGGGGAACCGCCGTCATACCGCCATATGGTCATGGAAAAGCCGCTGGCGTTCCACCCTGAAAGGGGATACGGGGAGTGGGAAATCCACCACAAGAGGGTGATGTTATGTTTCCCGAACCGTGATTTTTACGGGAACCTCATACCGTCCAAAGGAGTTCAATCCTTAAAACTGGTTTTTCAACAAATAGATGACAGAAAGATAAGAGAGGGTGGAATATGGGTATTCACGCATGAAACCCGTTCTGAACCATAACATATATGATACGAAGACATGTAACGCAAATATCGTTTGTCCTTTCCATTCTATTACATCTTCTCATACTTTTATTGTATACTCCCGTGAGCAGATTACGGTTTATTCCTTTGGAGGCTGAAAATCTGACGGAGGAACGTCAAGCTGATGAGAAACGAATCACTTTCGAGCTGGTTGAAACGCCGGAGGAATCCCGATCGGAAAAAGCGCCTGATCACGCTGATCTCATATCCGATAAAAATTCTATTGCCCGGGATCAGAATCAAAATGAGGACAGGCCGTCGGAAGACCCCTATTCGAAAGGTGATCTGGATGTGAAGGAGATTATCACGTCACAGCCGGAGACCCCTTCATCGTCCTCTCCCTCTTCGATCCCGGGTTCTGAAACCGAGGCGGCCCAAGCTGGGAAAAATGCAGGGAGCTCCCCCACCCCAACGGGACTTGGACAGAGCCCTCTCTCTATCAGACAGTTTCTGGCGCGGATCACACCATCGCAAAATACGCAGCACAAGAATCAGTCGCCCGATCGACCCCTGTATGACCATGAGATATCTCAGGCTGAGGATTATGGAGGATTGACATTCAACACCTACAATTGGGACTTCGCTCCTTATCTCATCGAAATGAAACGAAAGATAGAGAACAATATGTATCCGCCTCCGGCTTTTACGCGCTTCGGTTTCATTCAAGGTGAAACGCTGATCCGCTTCAGAGTCATGCCGAGTGGAGAAGTCACGGATCTGGTTGTTTTAAATCATAATGGGCATGAATCCCTCAAAACAACCAGTCAACAGGCTATCTTACTATCGTCAGCTTTCACCCCGCTGCCGAAGGACTTTCCTGAGGACTACTTAGAAGTGACGTGCTCTTTTAAATACGTCGTTCTGCGCTAAAAGCCACCGTCTCTGATTGGCAAAACTCATTACGAAAGGAGAAGACATATGAACGAAGCTTTGATTCTATTGCAACGCGGTGGAATTGTCATGGTACCGCTGTTGATATGTTCCGTCACCGTGCTCGCTGTTGTCATCGAGAGGTCAATATCTTTAAGAAGGAAAAGGGTTCTCAGACCTGAAATCATCAATCTCATCGACACCATCAAGAAACCGGAAGATATTCCATTGGCCATATCAATTTGCCATAAAAATGACGGTCCCTTCGTGAACATCGTTCAATTCAGCCTGGAAAACGTGGACGTACCTAACGGAGAATTGACAGGACTTGTGTCCGAACAAGGGCGTCAGGAAGTTCGCTCTCTCGAGAAGGGCTTGGTTATTCTTGAAACAATTGCCGGCATTGCCCCTTTACTCGGGCTCTTGGGAACAGTCCTGGGAATGATCAAAGTCTTTACCGTCGTCTCGCAGCAGGGAGTCGGACAGGCACAAGCTCTTTCAGGAGGAATATCGGAAGCACTACTGACCACCGTCGTCGGCTTATCAATTGGTATACCAGCTCTGGTGGTTTTCAATCTTTTCACGAACAAAGCCGGAAGCATGGCCATGGATATTGAGAAATTTGTCTCACGTCTCCTTCGAAAATTGACTCGCTTTCAATCGAATGCCTTTGAGTGCAACACCCTTTCGACGGAGAATGTTTGATGCAATTTGTCGAAAAAAAGCGGCGCAGAGTCATCATCAATATCACTTCACTTATTGACGTTCTCTTTCTTTTGTTGATCTTTTTTATCATGTCTTCAACGTTCACTGAACAACCGGGCATGAAATTGGAACTGCCTGAATCGCAATCGGCAACGTCCGAAAAAATGAAAGAGCTTATCCTTGAAATGAAGGGGGACGGACGGATAACGCTGAATCAGGAACCTGCGAACCTTGAAAATTTGGAGGAATTGTTCAAGCGGGCAGTGCCCTCCCTTGAGGAGAAGACCCTCGTCATCAAGGCCGACAAGCACGTTCCGCATGGAGATGTCGTAGCCGTTATGGATATGGCAAAACTTAGCGGTTTAGAAAAATTGGTTATTGCCACGAAGGTCAAATCAAATGAGACGGATCCTTCGCTGTAAAGGAGCGCATTCGGTATAGCAAATCCAAATACAGAAAACGAAGGTCGAGGCCAAGGTTCAGGAAGAGAGCAAGACCATAACGCTGAAGGGAAGCAGGTTGTGATCTCGAGCTGACGAAAGTCTCGGAGCGAAGCACAGCCTATCATTATCCTCAAAAAAAAGGCCGCCTCTCGAAAGAGGAGGCCTCTACTGGCCCGAAAAGTGGAGTTATACCTTCACCACTTTATCTGCCTTCAAGCCCTTAGAGTCTTCAATGATCTCGAACTCAACTTCCTGACCTTCCTTGAGAGTTTTGAAGCCCTCATCCTGGATGGCAGAAAAGTGGACGAAAACATCATCGCCAGACTCCTGTCCAATGAAGCCATATCCTTTCCGCTCATTGAACCACTTTACGCGTCCAACCGGCATCTAACTCTTCACCTCCCTTCAAACGGTGACAAACAAACAACAAAACGGCCGACCATCGAACTTTGAACCCGTCGACCGTCTCTTCATTTAGTCGATGCCACGGTTTTCCTTCGAAAACCGTTCTGCAAATGTACATTTCACCCTAATAAATGTCAAGGAAATTTTTTGATTTTTTATCATATCAATAAGGATTCACCCCTTTGAAATACAGCGTTCCTGGTGTCCGACTATTAATCTTCGACAGCGACAGCATCCATACTTTTCCCCATCCGCACCGCCGGTATCTCTCCATCAGGATATCTGCAAACACTCTCCTTCATCTTCGAATACCCTACCTTCTCCCAGAACCTCTGGTTGTATTTGGGTACGGCGGTATCAAGAATCAGCCTCGAGATGTTCGGATAATGTCCTGCAACCCACTTCTCCACGTACCTTACCAATCCCGTTCCAATTCCACACTTGACAGAACCCAGTTTGACATAGAGAAAAAGGATCTCAGCCGTCGACTCACCCAGTAGTCTTAAAGTACAGAACGCAACCGGTTGGTCATCCACCACTGCAACAAAGGAATCCATAGCTCCTATCATACGACCGAATTCAGCGGAATTGTAAGCTTTGGCGCCCAGCTCCACCGCATGCGGTGACAATTCCTGACGAAACATCCGCGTGAAAGCCTCGTAACGCATGGCGAAACAGGCTTGCGCATCACTGGATTCGAAGGGACGAAAAACGATTACTGGTTGACTGTCATCCATAACTTGTATTCACCAAACCTTTTCTTTCTTGGAACAGGCGATTGTTTCGGATTTCTCTCACCTTGATTTCTTACCGATGGCAAGAAGATGGGAAGAGGCGCCAATGATGCTTGCATCCCCCTCAATCATTCGCATGAAATCCATCGCAGCACTCCAGGCACTTTCATCCTCTCTCAATGCATCTGTATTTTTTGTGAACCACAAGACCCCTTCCACGGCAAGCACTCGCACATCGAGAAATCCCGCTGATGCGATCTCATCGTTCAATTCGCTGGGATGTTGAAAATAGGCCTCGGTGAAATATTCAGGCTTCTCGGTCGGATTACGGTGACAGCTATCTCGCAAATCACCGGCGATGATATTTCGAAACGCAGGATCGTGTATATATCCACTGTACAATCCATCGATGAACGAAGCAAAACGGGAAATGGCAGCACATACTACAGCGCCTCCTGGACGAAGTACGCGAGAAGCCTCACCCAACACCCCCAGACGCTCGTTCTTTTCCTGGAGATGATAGAGTGGTCCCATGAGCAAAACGACGTCGGCGTTGTCCGTTTGAAACGGTAAATTGCTCCCATCACCGACACTCGCGCTCCACCATCGGTCTCCCGCGACCCGTTCCATCGCATCCCTTGCCTTCTCTACGTGATGGAGAACCAGATCTATGAGATGGACTTCATAGCCACGCTCCATGAGCCAACAGGCATAGGTGCCGGTCGCACCGCCCACATCAATGATCACTGCCGGTGGTTCTGGGAGATGTCTGTCCAGGATGTCGATGGTCCGCGTCCGCTCCAAGGACCCGATGTTCCGATCCAACCTGTCAGTTTCTGAAAATATTCTGGTGTAAAAGTCAATTATTCGTTGCGGAGCGTTCGTCACGTTCTTTTCCTTGCCCATATTATTCTTTTGAATGATGTGATTGTCCCGCGCTACCCTTCGAGATGAAAGACGAATTTATGTATCACGTCTTAATTTTTCCCCGGTACTGAGATAATGATTGATTGCCTCTTCCCAGTCCTCCAGATCACGGCAGAATATCATATCCAAATCTCTTTGATTCAAGAGATGCCCCGTGTCGGTCAATCCGGTATAGGTATACGTAATCTCCGCTCTTGTCCTCTGAGTATGGGTCTCTTCGCTGCATTGGATGGCTATCGTCCAAAGCCGCTCTGTTGTGAAAACCGTATACCCCATAAACGACTTCTTCGGTTCATAGTTGGATACGATCCACGTATAGTTTGTTTCCCCATGGCCGTGATGCGTTTTTGTTGTGAAAACCATGTGTTCCTCAACGGCATTTGTTTCAGAATACACGATCTCCGGGTTCCACCCATAAGCCCAGTTCATCTCTTTGATCGGACCAAACAATGGGAACACATTTTTCAGGGATCCATTCAATGTTATTGTTCTCGTTTTTGAAATACGTTTCGATGGAAACTTCGGCACTTTCATCTTCTCCTCCTTGAGCAGTCTTCAAAAGAGAATGATCTTCGCTCCCAATTACAATCCTGTTCCCAACAGGAATAGCTCGACACTAAAAAGAAAAACTGACCACCTCTCCGGTTGCCGTGAAGAACCGGCTCGTAAAGTCCACGGCGGCCCGCTCATCAAATCCTTTGCATGTGTACAGCACAATTGAGAAAAACGCCTCCCCGGTCCAGACATACGCGGAAATGCCCGAATCGACGAGCGGAACGAAGGCGTCGAACCCGGCATTCTCCCCCCTGCCCATCCCTGATACTGGAGAGTAAATTACCGGTTCCCCATAGGTGTTTAAATCGAGATGCTTCGCGACTCCACGAAGATAATGCTCAATGACCTCTTTCGTCATTTCGATCGAGTAGAATCCCTCGATCAGAAGTCGCTGCCTGAAAATGTTGGGGGCAATATTTTTCATCCGCTCTCCATTTCGAATGCAACAAAAATCCACAGCGGCGAAGCCGAAATCTATCATCTACCATTGCCAGCGATAGCGCAGCAAAAACTCTTTTTATAGAGCAAATCTTGAGAAGGCTTCGGAACAAAACATTTCGCACCGACAGGGCAGAAAAACGTTTTATCACAATACATTTGGAATTCCGGGTTTGCGAAGAATTCGTGAGTCTGTGGCCTCGGCTTGAACGGATTCCAGAAGAATGCCTCAAAGAGCTTCTGTTCGAGGAATGGTACATCGTCTCCAGGGCGAATATTCATCGGACACTCAATTTCTTTTTTTCGGTCGATAGCTCGTTCAATCGATACGCCGGAGCTCGAGCGCTATTCCATTCGGGTCAGGACAGTGTATGACTGCATACCCCGGCTTACGCTCCCAAGAGAAATTCCCGTCGCACAGCAGCGTCATAACATAAGGTGCGATAGCATCCCACGCACCGATACAGAGTCCGGCTGGCGTCTCCCAATCCACAACGAACCGGTCACCGGCTTTGTGGTGCCCGCCCTGACACTTACCCGACACTACGACAATTTCAACGGACATTTCTCGATTCGCTTTTCTTTCGTTCGCAAAGTGTCACAGACTTCATCCAGCGACTAAATGATCCCCCCAAACTCGCCAATGAATTTCCATTTATCTCAATGACCCCAGCACAATCTTTGAACGTGATGACCGCTTGCTGCAGGTCGCAATCGAACCTGCGGCATTCCATATTTTTGCCCGAAATGGGAGTAATCGCCTTTTGTGCGGCGGATGATGATACCACATCCTATCACTTGACAATAAGCTTCAATTCGAGCGAGCCTCGGATCAGATTCTTTCAATCCCGCAGGATGAGAAATTTTGAAAATTGGAGGTTCTCCAATATCGTATTCGATCACGAATTCCTCACAACGATATTCCTGTTCTCATCCAAAAAACAAAAATTCTCTCGATCCTTTACTTTGTCCAGTCTCCGCGTCTCCAACTCTTTGCTGTCAGACGCTCAAGATCCTGGTAATATGTTGGATTATTATTGCCGCTATCCGCATTTTCTTTCAAAAGGTTGTACATATGTTTTGACAGAATCGCTCCAACAGCATGTACCGCATCGTGCCTGTCAAGCCCTTCCTCCATCAGTCTTGTCAGCGTTCGCTGCACAGGAGTTTCGTCACCCAAAGCCGTTTGATTTTCCACAACAACGTGAAAAACAGAGTGAAGCCGTACGTTGGGAAGTTTAATACCAGCTTTTTGATGATACTCCTCCACAAGCAAGGATCTCAGTTCTTCGTCGATTGACAGCCACTCTTTTGGATCCGGAGCCTCGTCCGGATCGTAGGATGATTTCATGTTCACCTCGCCTTAAACGATGCTTCTAAAAAATAAGAATGATCCTCATTATCCGAAGAATCACTTGATTTAGCATTTTGATTGCTCATGTCGTTACTTCAGGAGCTCCGGCTTTCTGTTCAACGGATGTGAGCGGATCCTACATCTTCTCTTCCTCAAAAAAATCTTTCCCGTGTGTACGCATACCACCCCGGAATACTCTCCGGCATCAGGCGGCAACTTTTCGATCGAAGCGGAAAGGCGCTGTGTCTCTTTTCATAGTAGCTTCGCAGTGAATATATGTAATCGATAAAGCAACGTGCGCCCCAATGTCAGAGCTCAATTATATCAAAGCAACCATACATAGCGAAATTATGTTAAAATTAGACATGTTGATCCAAAATGTCAAGTGAAATGCGATTCGTATCCGAATGGACAAAAAAGAGCCGGTTCATTTCGGACAGTCTGTTGTCATGAAGTAACTGTAATTGGCAACGGCGGACACATGTCAAGCATACGTCTCATGTAGGAACACGTCGAAATTGAACCGCGGCGTATAGCCCAAGAGCATAATGGCCTTTTCAATAACATAGACCCGGTCTATTCTCTGAGGGATTGGCCAACCCTGCTTCTCGAAGCGTGCCTTCGCTGTCGGAAAACGACGATGAATGAGCATCCAAGGATCCCGCCATAAGAGGTTACAGTCGTCCTCCTCGAATGGCGATTGCGCCGAGAGATTGATAATCTCAAAACCGTTGAGCGGTGTCACCAGCGACAAGTAGTGTCCTTCGGCGACATCGCGGATATCCACTCCCCGGTAGAGGCGGTAGAAGGCCAGCAAATGCTCCGGCTCCGGAAAGCAGCGGGACATTCTTATGACGATGGTCGTCATGCCCTTTGCGGCAGCTCCCAGGCACAGTGATTCAGCTTTTAACTTCGTCGCATCATAGAGATCCTCCGGATTCGGTTCGAGCTCCTCGGTCACCCAGACGGCTGAATCCTGTGCACGGGTAGTACAGCCATAGACGGAGGTCGTGCTGGTCAGAACGAAGCGTTGCACCTCCGCCCTGAGCGAATGTTCGATAAGGAGACGAGTAGCCTCGACATTCACCTGCTCAAATTCCCTTGCTGAGCGGATCCCGACGTGAGGGGCGTGAAGAGCCGCCAAGTGAACAACGGCATCGACACCCACAAGCGCCCGAGCGAGCAGTTTTTCATTACGAATATCTCCGACGTGAGTGGTACGAGGTCCTGGAGTGAGATCGAGACCGAAAACTTCTGCTTCCTCGGCAATCCGTTTTGCCACTGCATCTCCAATGCGACCGGAAGTGCCTGTTACCAAAACTTTCACCACAATATTCCGTCAGCGATTAAAGCCTTTTAGCGATAAAATCACAATACATATCAGAGCAGCTACACCATTCACAACCAAAGTCCAGGCAATGAGTACGCCCCTTGAACCTGTTTGCGACGGCGGCCGAAAACTGCAATGGAAACTGCATCAATACATCCCGCAATTGGAATAAAAATCACCATAAAAGGACCGACTCTAAATTTTCGGCTCAAACCGGTTTCATTTTTCACTCTGGATGTCTTCAATTTTGATTCGGCGAAAGGCCACATCTGTGGCCGTTCCTACAAATAGGCCGGGGCGCCCATATTTCAAGTAATACGCCATTTTTTTCTCAAATACAAACCGGTCATCGATAAAGATCGAAAATCCATCTCCAATCACTTCAACACGTGCCGAAAACCAATCATCTTGAGGAATAAAAACATCTCCTTTTTCTTGTTTCGAGTATGCTTCGGTCCACCAGGGAACGACTCCATGAGCAACGGGAACGTAAGCTACTGTGTTCCTTTCTTCAGCTCCTCCTGGCATGAACCAGACCACTTCATAGTTATCACAATCCTGCGCCCGAAGTGCAAATCCGAACCAACCCGCTCATTCCAAATTAATGTGAGTTGCCAGAAATTTCATCTCAACCGCCATTGCATAATCACGTTTTACCCCTCCAAGCAGAAGAACCTTGCCACGCACGTCATCAACCACTTTCCCAGTAAAAGGGTCTATCTCCTGGTTATACACATTATTCTTGAGTACTAAAACTTGCTCATTATCCAGAGTATCGACTCGAAACAGATCAGAATTTTTCTCTAAAGGTATTTTATTCAAGTCCACATACCGGCTCGTATCCATCCGGGTTTCGCCCTTTTCGACCTGAGCAGCAGGAATTGAAAACAAGGTCACTATGCAAAGAACAATGATAGCGCGCTTCATTTTTGGTCTCCTCTTGGTAACAGACATGCGCTCCATGATGATGGATACAGGGGGACTATCCCCATGTATCCCCGTCACGCTTCATCACGAAACTCAGGTCGATATTTGGCCACCCCGGAGACTCCCCGCATTCGCAACGTATCGAGCACCAAGATCATGAATGCATCATCAGGAACATCCCACTCGCACCGGATCCCGCACCGACTCGCCACTTCAAAACCGAATCGAGGATAATACTCAGGATGCCCTAAGACGATCACAAAAGGACAGCCTCTGTTTCTCAACTTCTCAACACCGGTTCTCACAAGCTCCGAGCCAACACCTTTTTTTTGGAACTCCGGCATCACGGCCATGGGTGCCAGACCCATTCCCAGGACAGTCCTCTCATTGGCCTCAACAGTAACAGGACTGAAGAGGATGTGACCGACGATGCTATCCTCCTTCAATGCCACCAGGGACAGCAGATCGTTACAGCTCCGGCGTAACGTGTCCACGATTTCCGCCTCCTGTGATTGACCGAAGGCCCGTACATGGATCTCTCTGATGGCATCTCTGTCCTGCGGTTGTTCCTCACGAATTCGAATCATCTTCTTTCTCCAAAATCGCATCAAGGAACTATCATCACCCTCTCAAGCACTGTACACCTCTTTTGAACATAGGCACCATATTCATGGCTAAATTCCGCACAGTCTCCAATCCCCGGGGACCACACCGGCTTCCGGTCCGACGGTCCCGCTTCCGTTCTTTCCGAAGAGTTTCCAAATGAAATTCCACTGCCATCAAGTTTACGATTGCAGAGGGCATTTGTCTCCCTTCAAGATTACGACTGTAAAGAGTAATCGAAATAACAGGAATCATCCCCTCTCATCAAGCACGTGTTCCGAGTTAAGACTATCTTTGGATTGAAGGTTCTGGCCACAGTGTAGTCCGCATGACATATGGCTGAATACCCAATGTCCGCCGCCTCAGCCTCTCGAAATGTCTTCGCCACAAGGCACTCCGTCATTGCAACGATCCCCGAAGCACCTGCTTTTTGAACGATTTCGATTGTCATGGCGCTGCTCCAGAATTGGCTCTTCGTCATGGGTATCCAAAAATGAGTGATAAGCGCATCGACATCTCTGTTTTGAACATCCTGGAACTGCGATCGAACACTGTCAGAGTATATTTTTGACCCAACCTCCCTCAGCATTTCAAGGAACCGATCTTTTCCAATCTCCCCCTCCAATCCTTTCATATACCGTATATACCAACTTTTAAAGGCAAAGTTGAAGACCCGTTCGTACGACATACCCGAATCCTTTTGAAACTTGTGCTCCTCCTCTGGTTTTGAATCTTGATGAAAGAGAGTTTCAGCGACCGCTCCTTTGCAGCCCGCATACAATAGTGGAAGAGCCGACACTGATTTGAAAAGAAAATTTCTTCGAGTGTGACGATACGATGTTTCCCCTGTTCTCATGACTGTTTCTCTCCTCTCGCTTTCAATAATTTAAAGATTCCCATCATCTCCGGATGCCTTCACTTCCCTTCTCCATACGACGATCTCTCTTCATTATTCTCTGATCACAAATCGATCCTTCCTCACAGCCTCATCATCCCCGTTCAGATCCCGAACCGTCAGAGTGAGAACAGTGGTTTCGGGCGGGACATCGCGGATGTCGATGCGGAGAAAGTTGCATTCGGTGGACGTCATCCCTTTATTTTCCGATGTCGCCGAAATCAGCCCTTTCCTGCGCTGTGCTCCAAAGAGACGACCGATATCTCCGATCAGTTTTGCCAGGCCTCCTCTGTCTTCACCCTCAGGGCCCACGGTGTATTCAATCTCATAATGCGTCTGTCCGAACTCGTCCTGTCGGAGATTGTAAATCTCGTAGTAGATGTAGACCGGCTGTGATGTGGTATATCTTTTTCGCGGATTGGGGGTGATCCGGAAATCATGCCTGCTGCATACCCTTTGGTTCGCGACAGGTGCTATGGCAGAAGCAAAGAGAATGTCGCTGATCTGAAGGCTCTCAAAACCGTAATCTCTCACATTCACTGTGTCACGAAGAAGGCCAATATTTTCCGAGCCCCGGTCTCTCACCTCAAGGGCAAAATGGTACTTTCCCGGTTTCAGCTGAACCGTCCGCTGCGCAACGACATCATATTCCTTGGTTGGGTCAATCCGATCGGTGACCAGTTCCTGGTCCGCGATCTCTTTCACGACACTCTTCCAGGTACGGTCAAAAAAGAACGTCCCCACCTCTGTAGAAATACGCGACGCATCGCTCTCCACAGTGTAATCAAGGTATTGAGCTGGCAGTGCATAGCACACATCCACGGTCGTTCTCCCCCCATCCCCTCTGAAATTGGCCAGAAAGCAGGGCATTGTGAAACGCTCTCCACCATAATCGTACTCGAAGGTTTGGGGAACTTCCTTAATGAGAGCAGTGTATTGGTACAGACCATCGCTTCCCGGCCGCTCCCCCCATTTGAACTGATACTGACCTGTCAACATCATGTCCTCGAAGTAATGGTCAAATTTTTCATAACTCCATATTTCAATAGATGTTTGCACTGGATCCTTCGCCCCAGGTTCAATGGACGGTCTTGTCCTGACGCGGCCTTTGGGCGGCCCATACCGGATATACACTTTCCCCTGATCCGTCTGCCACCCCGGTATTCCCCGCCCCGGGAGACCGTAGCGAAGATTGGCGTAAGCAACCCGGCTATAATGCTCGAGAGTCCGCTCGTTATAATCGGTTAAATAGATCGGATCCCGTTCGAGCCAAAATCGATCCTCCAGACTGTTCTTCTCTGCAACAGAGGCGGTCGCATATCGTTTCTCCTCATCCGGTGAAAGAAGCAACTGTTTCGATTCAAAGACAACCCTCTCCTCCCCCGGCATCAACCGCTTGGCCTCCTCGAAGGCATCCCATGCTTCGGTCTCACGGCGCTGTCTGTAGTAAGCCAAGCCGAGAAAGAGCCGGGCATCCTTGTCCTTGGGATTGTCCCTCAGAATTTTCTGATAGAGTTCGGCCATCTCGTCATAACTCCCGCGTTCACAGTAAGCCAGTCCCAGATGAAAAAGAGCGTCCCTGTGATTCGGATCGATCTCCAAGGTCTTCTCGAAGTAACCGATCGATCTCCTCTCATCCTCCTGGGCGAAGTTTTCGAATCGAATGGGTCCGTCAATCATGTCCCTATAATGCCACACCTCACCTTCAGAGATCTTGCCCAAAAGGAAATAGGCCTCAGCGCAGAGTGGATCCAATTCAATGGCTTTCTTGAACTCGGCCTGAGCTCCATGGTTGAATCCCTGTTTCAGTTTAAGCATCCCGTACGTCACGCGATAGTCCGCATTTCGACGATCCAATTTCAGGGCTTGGCGTATATGTCGCTCCGACTTTATGCGACCCATCAAGGTCCCCTTATTCATATAGAGTTCGGCAAGCTTCGCATGCGCTTCGGCACACTTCGAATCAAGGGTCAGCGCATTATGAAATTCCCCAATCGCTTCCTCCTCGTGCTCCTGTATCATGAGGTCAAGAGCCTTCGTCAAATGAAAAAGAGCGCTGTCTGAGTTGGACGCCTGCAACGCCTGGCACTCCACAGAGGCAACAATGAGGAGGATCATCAAAGCGAATATATAAAAACGATGAAGCATGTTACGTGTGCAAAGATTGAGACCTTCAGGCCTGAGCTTTAAAAAATTAAACAGGACCGAGAATATACCCGATTTCGCATGAAAAAACCACGCATCCTTTCAGACACCCCACATGTCCTCGAAGTTTCCTAATTTCGCCGGGACCTTTTGCTGCAGAACAGTACCTGAGAATCCGTTTTTCAACTCCAATTCTGGTCCTTTTTTTTTCATAAGGTCCACTTTTTCATAGCCTTCGGCTAATCCTCTGGAGTCCGCTTAAAACACTAAGTGTTGGTGTTTGAAAATATTAAACATACAAAATATAGTGTATTTTTTTAAATTTTCACTTGACATTTGGGATGAAAATTGATATACTACAGGTCACCTTTTCACTGCCCAGACTGGACGTGGTATTCCAGTTGTAATCTCAATAAAAAAGCAGTATTCTCAGAAAATTATTTATGATGAAGGAGCCTACAATGGCTGTTGCTACAGGTATTCAACTCTCTCTCTCTGAAAATGCCACGAAAGTCTTAGAAAGAAGATACTTACGAAAAGACGAACGGGGTGAGCTCATTGAAACGCCTGAGGAGATGTTCCGGCGAGTGGCAAAAAATATCGCCTCAGCCGAAAGGAAATACAATCCCAATGCAGACGTTCTGAGAGTTGAGGAGGAGTTTTACCGGACAATGAGTGATCTTGAATTCATGCCCAACTCCCCCACCCTCATGAACGCCGGCACACCGCTCCAGATGTTGTCCGCCTGTTTCGTCCTTCCGGTTGAGGACTCCATGGAACGCATCTTTGACTCCGTAAAACACGCCGCACTGGTCAACAAGGCCGGTGGTGGAACCGGTTTTTCTTTCTCGCGGATCCGACCGAAGAACGACATCGTTCAGTCGACGAAGGGTGTGGCCAGTGGTCCTGTCTCTTTCATGCACGTCTTCGATGCGGCCACGGAAACCATCAAACAGGGGGGACGCCGCCGCGGTGCCAACATGGGCATTCTCCGCATCGACCACCCTGATATCCTCGACTTTATCAGGGCCAAGAAGAATCCCAACGTCCTCAATACCTTCAACCTCTCCGTGGGGCTGACGGAAGCGTTCATGGAGGCAGTGCAGAAGAACTCAGAATACGATTTACTCCATCCCAATACGAAGGAGCCTGTTGGTCGCTTGAAGGCCAAAGAAGTCTTTGATCTCATCACCGATCTGGCCTGGCGCAACGGAGATCCCGGTATCATCTTCTTGGATCGGATCAACAAGGACAATCCCACACCAAAATTGGGAGAGATCGAAAGCACAAACCCCTGCGGGGAACAGCCCCTTCTGCCCTATGAATCGTGCAATCTGGGATCGATCAATCTGGCCAAGATGATTACGGCCACCGGCGGGCAACCCTCCATCGATTACCCTCGCCTGGCCAGAACCGTGCGAACAGCGGTGCGGTTTCTCGATAACGTCATCGATATGAACAGGTATCCCCTGCAGGAGATCGAAGAACGGACCTTCGGCAACCGAAAGATCGGTCTCGGAATCATGGGTTTTGCCGACATGCTCATCTGGCTGGGTGTTCCCTACAATTCGAAAGCGGCCCTCGAAACAGCCGAGGAGGTGATGCGCTTCGTCTCCGACAAGGCCAAAGAAGCCTCCCAGGAGCTGGCCGAGGAACGCGGCCCCTTTCCCAATTTTGCGGGGTCAACCTACGATGTTTCGGGACTAAAGAAGACTCGAAATGCCACGCTGACGACGATCGCGCCCACGGGGTCCATCAGCATCATCTCCAACTGCTCGAGCGGTATCGAACCACTCTTCGCTATTTCTTACGTGCGTAATGTCATGGACAACACAAAGCTGCTTGAGGTCCACTCCCTTTTCAAGGAAGTTGCTCGGCGGAAAGGTTTTTTCAGCCAGGAGCTGATGGAAAAAATTGCCTCGAAAGGAACGATTCAACACCTGGACGAGATCCCCCTCAAGGTGCGCAAGCTCTTTGTCACGGCCCACGACATTTCTCCCGAATGGCATATTCGCATCCAGAGTGCCTTTCAGAAGTACACGGACAATGCCGTTTCGAAAACAGTCAACTTCCCCACCGAAGCCACGGTGGAGAATGTGGCGGAAGTCTACATGTTGGCCTTCGACCTCGGCTGCAAGGGGGTGACGATCTATCGGGATCGAAGCAGGGACGTCCAAGTCTTGAACATCGATTCATCGGAACCTGAGATGGCTGATGAACGACCGCCTGATGAAATAACCAGACCCCGCAAAGCGCTCACACCCAGGAAGCGACCGACCGTCACCGTCGGCACCACGCAACGGGTCACGACCGGCTGCGGAAACCTCTACGTCACCATCAACGAGGATGAGAAAGGGCTGTGCGAGCTCTTCTCCAGACTGGGCAAATCCGGCGGGTGCATCGCCTCCCATACGGAGGCGATCAGTCGGCTTGTTTCTTTAGCTTTACGATCAGGTGTTGATGTTGAGTCAATTCTGAGTCAGATCAAAGGCATACGGTGTCCGTCGCCCTCATGGTACAACGGCGGCTCCGTCCTCTCCTGCGCCGACGGTATCGGGCTGTCCCTGGAAGAGTACCTGAAGGAGAAAAAGAAAAGTACGGGCTCGGCCAAAAAGATCGGCAGTGACCTGCGGGACATCTGTCCGGAGTGCCCCGACTGCGGCAGTCTGGTCGAATACATGGAAGGCTGCGTCGTCTGCCGCGCCTGCGGCTATTCGAAGTGTGATTAAGCCACAGAGACAATCAAATGTGAAGCGGTCTCTCATCGATATTTATGGTTCTTACTCCTTCAAAGGAATACCTTGGAGGAGTTTCTTGTCTTCACTCCGGTGGAAGAAACCATGGCACGATTGACCTGGGACGAATACTTTATGCGAATTGCCACACTGGTCGCCGAACGCGCAACCTGTCTTCGCAACCACGTCGGGGCCATCATCGTCAAGGACAGACACATTTTGGCCACAGGGTACAACGGTGCCCCGCGAGGCGTCCCGCACTGCGATGAGGCCGGCTGTCTGCGGAAGAAGCTGAATGTGCCTTCAGGAGAGCGGCACGAATTGTGTCGGGGCATCCACGCCGAGCAGAACGCCATCATTCAGGCCGCCGCCTTCGGTGTCAGCATCGCCGGCAGCACCATCTATTCCACCCACCACCCCTGCGTCGTCTGCAGCAAGATGATCATCAACGCCCGCATCGACCGCATCGTCATCAAGGGCGATTACCCCGATCCCCTGGCCAGAGAGATGTTGAAAGAAGCCAAGGTTGAAGTGGTCAGAATATCATGAGCCACTGGTAAAATTTTCAATGTTTCTTACTCTCCTGAAACTCGCTCCACCCCATGCTATTACGTCGTTCGCGCAGGGTTGCGAAACCCGTTTCGTTGAAGGATTACGGTTACGTATTTTGTATCATATTGGAGATCCCTCCATTCGTAGGGAAAAGTTTTTGTGGCTTTAAATAATAAGAACCACTATGCCCGAGCTCCCCGAAGTAGAGACTATCGTACGCGGATTGCGACGGAAGGCCGTCGGCAAAAGGATTAACCGGGTCACTCTTCTCATGTCGCAGATATTGCGGTGTTCCGACGATGACTTCGTTCGGACGATTCTGGGGAAGACGATCAAAGGTATCGACCGGAGGGGAAAATTCATCCTGATTGCCCTCTCCGGGGGATGGAGTCTCCTTATTCATCTGAAAATGACCGGCCAACTGAAATGGATCCCACAGGCTCAAAATCATCAGAAACACACGCACGTCGTCTTCCATCTGGCGCAGTGCCCCTTTCAGCTCCACTATTGTGACATTCGACGGTTCGGCTACCTTCTCTTGCTCAAGACGGACTGTATGCATGATGTTCCACCTCTGCGGGATCTTGGACCGGAACCTCTGGAAATGAAAGAACCTGAATTTGTTGAACTGCTTCGAAATCGTAAAGGCAGGATGAAGTCCCTTCTCTTGAACCAGAGTTTCCTGGCCGGTTTGGGCAACATCTACGCCGACGAATCCCTATGGCGGGCCCGGATTCACCCTCTGACACAGGCCCATCGAATCAGCCCTCGCAAAGCGCGGCGGCTCCTCGGGGCAATCCAGGCTGTCCTCGAGGAGGCCATTGAGAACAAAGGGTCATCTGTGGACGACTACCGGGACGTCGAAGGTCGTAAGGGCAAGCACCAATTCTGCTTGCGCGCCTACGGCCGCCAGGGCCAAGCCTGCTATTACTGCGGAGCCCTAATCCGCCGCATCGTCATCAACAGCCGCAGCTCCCACTTCTGCCCCCGCTGTCAGCGAAAACCGGGATGATCACAAAAATTCATTTTCAGAATACTAGCTGACGACCCATTCGCCGACGCCGCATTATTTCACCGAGCGGCCCGGTTTTCGGCACTGGGCCGAATCGGCCGGAAGGGAGAGCCGGTTTCTGTTCCCAGCTCTGGGGTGATGAGGGAGTTGTCGGTTCGTGGGAATACAATCCGCGTGGCACGGTAGGACGCACCTACCGAAATGTCGCGTCCGATAGAACCGTGATCCGCATCCTCCGAAAAAGGTGTCTCAATGGACTCGAGGGTTCCGGCAAAACCCATGGCCGGAGCCCGGTCGGCCGTCATATTCGTCATCTGAAGTGAGGATGCCTCTCCATCCGGACCGAGCAATGAGACCGATCCGGAGTATGAATTCAAACTCCGGCAGGCGGTCCAGAAGGGGATCGAAGCGAAGGCCTCTTCAAGTCGTATGAGCCCTGAGTCCATTCTTTTAAAGGTGAGGATTCCGGTACTTCACCGACACGTTTCACCTGGAAATTTCCACCCGGTAAGCCGCAGAAAAACGCCTATATTTTCATTGACAATGGGATACGAAGGGGTTATATTTGACGGTCACCTTTTCTCAGGTGTTAGTGAATATAACGATTTGAAGTAAAGGAACTGAGAGTATGTTTCGAGGTAATTGGAGAATTGTCCTTATCGTTGTAGCCATTATATCCGCGGCGTATTACCTGTACCCGACGTATCGCTGGTACCGACTTTCACCGCAGGACCTGGAGACGGCCCGGCTTGTCTCCCTTCCCAGGGAAAGTCTGACCGAGGAGCAGGTTCGGACGGTGGACGAATTGAGCGACTCCGACCGGGAGCATTACGCCGGGCTCTATGAACAGAAGAAGAAAGCCCTGAACCTGGGATTGGACCTGCAGGGGGGCATGCATCTGGTTCTTGAGGTGGACAGAACCGGACTTTCGGCCGACGAGGCCGAAGACGCCACCGACCGGGCCTTGGAGATCATCCGAAACCGAATCGATCAGTTCGGAGTGGCCGAGCCGGTCGTTCAGCGCCAAGGCGACAACCGTATCGTTGTTCAGCTTCCCGGAATGAAGGATGAGGCGCGAGCCAGAAATCTCATCGGCCGCACAGCACTCCTGGAGTTTACGCTGCTCAAGAGCGGGGAACTCGTCCAAACGGTTTTAGAGGGTATCGATAACACGCTCACCGAAAAATTGTCCGAAAAAAAGGAAGAAGAGACCTCACAGGATATCGAACCAAGCCCGGAAGAGGAAGTCGCACAAGCGGAAACAGACACCGGGGAGGCAGGAGATGAGTTCGATCTGAGTGAGCTCTTCGAGGAAACGGAGGTCGAATCGGGAGCTGTAGAAGGTGAGGAGGATGTGCTTGTTGAAAAACCCTTTACTTCCTTCTTAGTCAACATCGGGGGGGATATAGGGGTCGCGGCGTTGAATCGATTGAAAGTGGAACGTCTCCTGGGCGATTCGACGGTCCAAAACACCATTCCCCCGGACGCACAATTTCTGTGGTCGAACGAAACGGTCACTGTTCGAGATCAGGACTATTATCGGCTCTACCTCCTGAACAAGGAGCCCGGCCTGACCGGAAAATACATCGCCGACGCCAGACCCACTCTGGGCAGCGGCATGGATCCCGACGTCGCCAACAGACCCATCGTCCAGTTCAGTACGACCCACGAGGGGGCGAAAATCTTCTCCCGCCTGACCGGGGCCAACATCAAAGAACGTCTGGCAATAGTCCTCGACAAAAAGGTCTTCTCCGCTCCTGTCATCGAGTCCAAACTGAGCAAGGATTCCATCATCAAGGGCGACTTCACCATGGAACAAGCCAGAGATTTGGCCATCGTCCTCAGGGCCGGAGCACTTCCAGCCCCCATCGAGTACATTGAGGAGCGGACCGTCGGCCCATCCTTAGGCAGGGATTCCATCCGTTTGGCCAAGATATCTGCGGTTATCGGAACGGCCCTCATCATCATCTTTATGATCGTCTATTACGGAATGTCCGGAGCCATCGCCGATTTCGCTCTGGGATTGAATATTTTTTTCATCCTGTCCGTGCTGGCCGGGTTTCACGCCACACTGACACTCCCCGGCATTGCCGGAATCATCCTGACCATCGGAATGGCGGTGGATGCCAACGTACTTATCTATGAGCGTATCCGGGAGGAGCTGCGCACGGGCAAGACCATCCGCAGCGCCATCGACAGCGGCTACGCCCGGGCTTTTCGGACAATTCTGGACGCCAACGTGACAACAGTCATGACCGCCCTTGTCCTGTATTGGAAAGGAACCGGACCCATCAAAGGCTTCGCCTTAACGTTGATCATCGGCCTTTTGGCCAACATGTTCACGGCCATTCTGGTGACAAGGGTCATCTTCGATTTTGTGACGACCCGCTGGGAAATCAAAAAACTGAGCATTTAAAAACAAAGGGATAATACAAACAGACGATGAGATTTTTCAAAGAGACACATATTGACTTTATCGGTAAGAGAAGGCAAGCATTTGTACTTTCATCAGTGCTCATCCTCATTGGACTGATCTCCCTGGCAATTCACGGGGGTCCGAAATTTGGAATCGACTTTATAGAGGGAACCCTTTTGGAACTCCATTTCGAGCCACCGGTCACAACGGCAGAACTGCGGGCTGCCCTTAACAACGTCGAGGTGGAGGGGCGACAGCTGGATTTCAGCTCCTCCGAGATCCAGGTCTTCAGCGATCACCGGGATGTTCTCCTGAAGGTCGAGGAGCGGGAAAAAGGCACCTCCGTAGCGGAAGCCATCAAGACGAAACTGCGGCAAACGTTTCCCGATCGCATTCCTCCTAACGAGGAGGACTGGCTTCGTCGCCAGGAGAAGGTCGGCCCGAAGATTGGGGGTGAGCTGAAGCAAGCGGCAGTCGTCGCCATTCTCGTATCATTACTCCTCATCCTCATATACATCAGCTGGCGTTTTCAGTTCCGGTTTGCCGTGGCGGCGATTGTGGCCCTGTTCCACGACGTGCTCATTACTGTGGGCGCTTTCTCCGTCCTGGGAAAGGAGATTTCCCTGGTAGTCGTGGCAGCCCTTTTAACCATCGTCGGTTACTCATTGAACGATACCATCGTCGTCTCCGATCGCATCCGCGAAAACATCAAGACCCTCCGTCGGGAGAAGTTTCCTGTTCTCGTCAACACGAGCATCAATCAAACCCTGAGCAGAACCGTTCTCACCGCAGGAACGACATTCCTCGTCGTGCTGGTGTTGTTCATCAAGGGTGGAGAAGTGATTCATAATTTCGCCTTCGCTCTTCTGGTAGGCATTCTCATTGGAACGTACTCTTCGATCTTTGTCGTGAGTCCTATTCTGGTCGAATGGCACAATTATTCTGAAAAGAAGAAGCGCACAGCGCTCAAGCGAAGATAGGCAGAGACACGAGAGCGAGCCCTTTCTTCGCAAAAAACGTTAATCACTTTCCGTCGGCTTTGTAATCCATCACACAAGATCTTTTTTCATTCGGAACAAACCATGGCCATTATCGGTCAGATTTTCTTCTGGTTCTTTGTTGCAATTGGCGTCATCATACTCCCTTTCAATCTGCCCGGGACCTTTCTCATGGTGGCCGTCGCTTTCATCTACGCTCTCTTCACTCATTTTGAAACATTTACGCCCACTGTCCTCGTCACCCTCCTGGGATTGGCCGCTCTGGCCGAGCTGATCGAATACATCATCGGGACCTTCATCACTGTCAAGTACGGCGCATCGAAGTGGGGCGTCATAGGAGCCATCGGAGGAGGTATTCTCGGTGCAATATGGGGCACACCCCTCGTGCCTGTCCTGGGGACCGTCCTTGGAGGGTTTCTCGGGGCATATCTGGGGGCTTTCCTCCTCGAATATCTTTATCTTAAAAGAACGGATAAAGCGGTCCAGGCTGGCTACGGCGCCTTTATCGGGAAAATCGGTGGTACATTGTCGAAATTGATCGTAGCTTTTGCCATGATTATTATCATGATTCAGAGGATGTGACACTCAGAGATGTGCGCAATGTTCATAAAAAGGATGGCTGTCATGAAGATCCCTTCGAAGGACACCATACAATTTTGCTGTGTCTTTCTTATTTCGATACTTATGATGGCCAATCTCAGTCTAGGTACTACTGAGAACACCATACTGGCGAGATTGTTTATTCAGACGGAAGAACAATGGCAAAAGGTGCAGGCAATGAAATTGGAATCCGTCTCAGAAATAATATCGCCGGAGATTATGGATGTTCTCATAACGACCTCTCAAATGCACGAAATAGAATCAATGAGCATACGGATCGAAGTTCTTATGAGTGGACAGGAGTTCAACCGTGCTCTGAAAAAATCAAACGCAAACCTCGATCCCGAGTTTCACACGTATGAGGAGATGACTACAGAGCTTGATTCCTTGGCACAGGTGTATCCGGATATAGCGAAATGCGACAGCATCGGTCATTCCACCCAGAAGAGGAGAGCCATACGGGCTTTTAAGATTTCGGATAATGTCCAGGTCGAGGAGGACGAGCCGGCCGTCCTTTATGACGGCGTACACCACGCCTGCGAGGTGATGGGCCTGGAGATCTGTATGTACATGATCAATCATCTCTTGAAGAACTACGGAACCGATCTTTTGGTCACCTATTGGGTGGACAATACGGAGATCTGGTTCGTGCCATTGATGAATCCCGACGGCCATTCGGCCGTCACCTCGGGGATCAGTCTCAATTGGCGGAAAAACGGCCGCGACACAAATGAAAATTCCATCTTGTACGAATACGAATGCAACGACTGGTACACATGCAGGACGGAAGGTGTGGATATCAACCGGAACTACGATTTCAACTGGGCCACGGGTGGAAGCGGCGATCCCTGGGGGTACCTATACCGGGGTCCGGCACCCTTCTCGGAGTCTGAAAATCAGGCGTTACGAAATCTCGCGGCAGAGCAGCGATTCATTTTCTCAATTTCGTATCACAGTTACGGAGAGATCGTCTTCTATCCCTGGAACCGTGGGGGTGGTACACCGGCACCGGACGATGCTCTCATATCATCGGTAGCCGCCCACATAGCTTCTCTTATTCCAAGAGAATACGGAGGAACCTATGATTACGGCAAGAACGGGGGGATGGTGGGATACAGTGCGAATTGGCTTTACGGAATATTGGGCACTATCGATTTCATGATCGAGGTAAACCCCTCCCCCATCTTTATTCCCTCCGGGAGTCGAATCGAAGAAATCGCTCAGCGCAATATGACCGGAGCCGTCTCTCTCCTGGATCGCATTCGAGGTCCGGGTCTCACCGGACACATTACGGAGGTCGAAACCGAAAGACCTCTTTCGGCCACGATCAAGATACTCGAAATATATGCTCCTGAAATACAGCCCCGAACCAGTGAGCCACAATACGGTCGATTCTACCGCATGCTTCTCCCCGGACAGTACACCGTAGAAGTATCCAGGGGTGGATACGTCAGCCAAGTTCACAATGTCACTGTAGCCAATAACGGGCTCACGACGCTGGACGTGACCCTGTCACCCGACATCCACATCGCCATTTCAAACTTCACCATTGACGATGACAATGCAGGAAACAGCCACGGCAATAGCGACGGCGTGATCAATTATGGGGAACAGATAGAACTAACGATTGAACTTATCAATACAGGTACTCTTTCAGCTTCGGGCATGACAGGAATTCTCTCTTCCGATGATGAACATGTGACCATCATCGACAGCCTTAGTGATTTTGGAGATATATCAGAAGGAGATGGGGTTGTTGCTGAGGACGCATTCGAGTTCGTGGTTTCGACCGAAATACCGCATGGCCATGTTATAACTTTCCACCTATCCATCACAGACAATCTCGATAGGTCGTGGACTGATACCTGCGCCTTGCAGGCCACGGCACCTGAATTGGAATATTTCTCGTACACGATCAATGATCGTTCGGGCGACGGTGATGGCCTCACCGATCCTGGAGAGCATGTTGAACTGTTCGTTGCCCTCAGAAACTCAGGTGGTCAAGAGGCCGAAACTGTGTCGGCCGTGTTAAACTCCAACGATCTTTATGTGATTATTGAGACTCAGAGCACGGTCTATGGGAACATGCCTCCAGACTCTTTAACAACTTCGGTCACACCATTTGAATTCAGTGTGGTCCCGGAATGTCTGGTACCATACAGCATACAATTTCAGCTCGAGATTGCTGGGGCCAGAAACTATGCTCGCTCCAGAACCTTTACCATTGCCGTGGGTGAAGTGGCCGCAGGGGATGTAAATCTTGATGGTTCAATTAATATCCTTGATGTTATTCTGACAGTCAATGCAATCCTGCGATTTGTTGAATTGAATGCGTTACAGTTTTCCACTGCCGACCTAAACAATGACGGTGTTATCAATGTTTTAGACGTAGTTCAGATCGTAAATGTCATCTTAGGCTCGAGTCCTCAATTTGAATAGTTATTAAGAGCTTAATGGGAATTGGAATGCTCAGAAGAAAACAAGGAGGTACATCATGGAAGTATATTTGGTCCAACATGGGGAGGCGCAGAGAAAGGAGGAAGATCCGGAACGTCCCCTCACTGAAAAGGGGAAAGACGATGTGAGAAAGGTAGCCGCTTTTTTATCAAAATCCAATGTGAGAGTATACCAGATTCGTCACAGTGGAAAAAAGAGGGCAGAAGAGACGGCTCTCATTCTGGGAGATCACCTCTCACCGCCATCAGGCGTAAAGGTTCACCAGGGTCTTGCTCCAAACGACGATGTCACACCTGTGGCAGAAATCTTGCAGCTTGAGAACGAGCCGGTTATGATCGTAAGCCACTTGCCCTTTCTCATTCGACTGGCAAGCCTGCTCATAACCGACAATGAGGAGAAAACGGTCGTTCAATTCAGAATGGGCGGCTGTGTGTGCCTCGTCACGGAAAATGGGAATTGGACCGTCGAGTGGGTCGTCACCCCGGATCTGCTTTCAGATTGAGCGGGAGAGCATGGGAAAACGAGACGGCGCTTCCAGAAAACGCAACAAAAAAGCCCGTCTCCCTTAAGCCTTTGCTTTCTTTTTCTCCTTCTTTAATTTTCGACGCTCCTTAAGACTGAGCTTGGCTTTCTTTTTCGATTCGTGCGGGGCTTTATCTTTCGTACCCATGACGTCTCACCTCTTTCTTGTAGTTTCATGTCAGAGAATATTAAAGCAATTTCCTTTTCAACGCAATGCAAAAATAACCGAGATGGTAAAAGGTGTCAAGATAAAAATGATAGCATAATGGAATTGGAGGTGCATTATGTCTGAAAAAAATCTAGGTTTCATATTAAATCGCAGATCCTGTCGCGACTTCCAGCCAGATCCTTTGAAGGAAGGCGATCTTGAAAATCTCATGGAGTCGTTGCGATGGGCTCCCTCAGCCGGCAACTGCCAGCCATGGCATTTCTATGTTGTCACACATCAAGAAAAAAAAGTTGAGTTAAGCCGGGCGGCTTACGGCCAATCGTTCATTGCCGATGCACCGGTCGTCTTTGTTATCTGTGCCAATGCAGAGGAGTCGGCTCGGGGATACGGGAACCGTGGACGCACCCTTTACTGTCTTCAGGACACGGCCGCTGCCACAGAAAATCTACTTTTAGCTGCAACAGCTTTGGGTTACGGAAGCTGTTGGATAGGTGCTTTCGATGAGGGAGCGGCCAGCGAAGTGCTCGACATTCCTCAGCACTTGAGGCCGGTGGCCATAGTACCGGTAGGATACCCTCGGTCCGTTGAACCAAGAACCAGCAGGAAAACTGTGAAAGAGATTTTCGAATTTATCGATTGAAATAATGGGGCAGATGACTTTTCTTTGACATGTGAAAAAAAGGAGACAGGCAATTTTCCTTCAATAACGATGAACCCTTCTATCTTTTGCATTTGCTCCGTTCTCAGCATGAGGATCACGGACTACACACACCAAGACCCAGGATGACACGAACGATTCCCACCACATCCAAAACGTTGATTCGATCATCACTATTACAGTCGGCTCTCCTGAGGCCATCTCCTCGCAAAGGCTTGGAACCTACAATGTGATTGATCGCAGCCATCACGTCCAGAACGTTCATTATGCCATCCCCGTTGACATCGCCTCTGGATATACTTGCAGTTTCAACGTGCCAATGGGTATCGGAATCGAAATCCGAAGGGCGATACGGATCGCTGTATATGCAACCCTGGTAATACAAACGCAGGGCATTATCAAGATTCTCGCGCAGTCCTTGCAGCCCTCGCCCGACACCCACAGCGTAGACGAACTTCAACGTGTCACCTGCGGGAAAATCAAACGGCCCGGTAGACTGAAGCCATCGATAATCGAAGACCGTAGCATTGAAATCAGGATGGCACGGGTTGACCATGTACCTCTTACCCTGCATGAAAACATGTCCCCCATCCATGAACCCTAACTTCTCCGCATCGCTACCTGGATCGGCCTCCCAGTTCCACCAACTGTGACAATAGGGCATCATCAGACTATCGGAAAGAGCATCATCGGTACCTGAGAAGTTATAATACGCCTCAGGGGCGTAAAGCCGATTCGGCGCGTAGATGAGCCGTCCGCCGATGTACCCTTCGCAGGGATAGGGTCTCTGATCCCGCTCCTGAAAATCGTTCTCAGGTGAACTCGGGTGATCGCCATCGTACATATAGGACATATTCCTCGGAACCGCAAACCCATATACAACTGTAGTATCCATAACATCCGGATGCTTGAACGCGATCCGCTGCCCTCTCATCTCATCAATCAAGAGAGTATACTCGTCAGGAAACCCGTCCGGTTCGATGAGCGCTTCATTGTAACTTGGATTGTCGGGATCACCATAAGGTACACCCCACTCGTCGTAACCGGTATTCCCATCGCCGTCCCAGTCAAAAGGATCGACGACATCACCTCTATCATAGGGTAAACCGGGATAGACTTGCGGTAACTCATCCGTCCTGGAATCCGAACCGTCCCATCCGTCATAATCGACCAGATCATCGATATGAGGATCTGAAATGTCACCGTGACAGACATCGGCATCAAAAATCCAGGCGACAAAGAAATTTTCGTAATTCCTGATACTTGAATTGACGACAGAGATCTCAAGGGCCAAAAAATCATCGTACTCCGGATAGCTTTCCGGCCACATGAGCGCTTTCTGAAACACATTCAAGTTTAACGGGAAAACACCCAAGAGATTAGAACTATCATTAAATGTGACACTCACCTCAAAATTTTCTATTCCAATCTCATAGTACTGTTCAGTTCCAATACCGCTGGGAGGATGAAATTCATAATTACCGTAATCGGCATGACTGACGCGTTCTTCGCCATCGACAATAGCTCCGGCCCAGAATCGCCCCTCCCAGTTGTAGTGATTTTCCGTCCCCCCAGGCCATTCGAAGTTATGGTATGCAAAATCGGCGTTTCCGTACACACCGTGATCTGAGACTGCGGTCCACAACGTGGCAGTTTCTCCCAAGGTTCTGGGTGTTGCGAAGACTTCGTTGGAGTACTCACTCTCTCCCTCGGGATCCTCATAGACAGCCGTTACCACGTAGTAATACGTCTGGGTTGCTATAACACTGGCGTCCTCGTACCCTAAGGTATTGGAGGAAGCGATCATCTCGTAAGGACCACCGGAGACATCGCCCCTGTAAACACGGTACTCCATAAGCCCTGTTTCTCGAAAGGTATTGCCTACACTGTCTGTGCGTTTTTCATAGAACAGCATTTTCCTTTTACCGATACTCCTTTTTAAAACTCCTTCGGTAAATGAACCTTCTGGATCTTTTTCTGATGAAAGAAACGGAGGCACCCAGAACAGAGGGACTTTCTCAAGAGCCCGATCCTGTGCCGCAAGATTCCGTGGAGGAGGAAACACAGGATATTCATTGTGTACAAGGTAGCGGCTCTTGGACTGTGTGCCATCTTTGGCCCCCTTGTGTATGACTCCCAGAAACAGCGTCTCATACGCTTCGCCGAAATCGGAAACATCGATAGAGGTTTGATTCCGATCGTCCAATGTCAGAAATTCGAGGGGCAAATCGGGCTCCGACTCGAAGGGCATGAGATAAGGAGACCTTGTCTTTATTCCGATCAATCGGAAATTGTAGTCAAGATCTCCGTAGAAGTAAATGAAGGGATTATAGCAAGATAGAAAAGGATTTGTAAGGCACGGTGCAGGAGGTAGTACGATGATATAATCAGCAGACCACTGATGGCTTGAAAAAAAATACGGTGAAGTATCCAAAGTACCCCAGTATGTGAAGGTTTTTGCGTCGAGCACATATCCGGAGTCATAATATTTAAATGAATATTTTCCTCCGTAAAACCAGTTCTCCGGTGCATCCAGAAACCAGGCCAACTGTTCATCGACAAACACGCTGTCAAAATCCACCTTAACGTAACCATTCGCTGCCAGAGCAGCGGTTACGACCTCAGTACCAGAATGTTCCGTATCGGCGGCCAAGGTCCGGATGACATCGATGCCGTAATGCTCGAAGAGATACTGCATAAACATGACCGTTTTGACCTGATCCTGTATTTCAGGTTGTTCCCGACAATCATCGTTGGAGAGATGAGATTGGAGGTACCAGAGCAAAGGCTGTCTTGAGAAGATCCCCGGATTGGCCACGCCGTAACCGCAGAGAAACTGGGAGAGATATGTCAACCCCTCATGAAGCCAGCACTCCTCATCCGGATCATTGCCATACAGAAGCAGATGGGTGAATTGTTGGGCCATACTCCAAAGCCCGTCTGTTCCAGGATCGAAGGGATTGCAGTCGATGTATATCATCTCGCGAGCGTTGCTGTGTGAGTTTTCGGCCCTGTTGAGCTGGTTGACCGGATCGAAATAACCTGGCATAGCGGCTGCTCCCATACCCTCCGTACAATCCAGTATGAGAATATAGATTCGGGGATCCCCATCAACATCCGGCGGTAATCCGTACATATCGGTAAGTTCGTCGTAGACACCTCGCGTATCGCTTAATATTCCACTCGCTGTGTCATCGGCGGCCGGTGTCACTTCCTCAAATGCCTCCAGAATGGCAACCACGTCATTCGAGTCAATGTTTCCTTTGTTCCAGCTCGAATCCTGAACCCAGACATAACAATGATCCCCTATTGCCCTGAGGGTCATACGGGTCCTGTAATATTCCCTGAAAAAGTGAAAGTCATAGGCCCAGAAGCTGGCCGTATCGCCGACTTCCCATGGCTGGGTCACTCCCGGTTCAACAAGAACTGCTATCATTATGATACTAACGGCCACTATAGTCCAGAGTTCTCCCCTTTCGCTATGAAAAAACATCACTCATCATCCCCCTTGATACATTGAGTAAGATGTAACACGCAACGGACTTGTTCTTGCAGATTAGTACCATCTTCGAACAAAAACTTCTACTCCTACTTGAGCAGCATCATACTTCTCGTCTCCAACCATTGCCCATTGTTCACTACTACTCTACAGACATACACCTCGCTGTGAGAAAAATAGGAACAGGCTACCCTTCTATAAATGCAATAAAACAGTAAACATGTGACTCTAATCTTACTTCCTGCTTCTTATTTCTTGCCTCTTGTCTCCTGCTTGCTGCTTCTTGTTTCTTATTTCTTGCATTTTTCTTTATGCCTCAGATGCTTTTCTCTGTTCTCAGCGTAAAGATCAAGGACTACACTCCTCAATACCCAGAATCGCACGAACGATTCCCACGACATCCAATACGGTGATCTGCCCGTCACTATTACAATCTGCCCGGATGAACATTTCGCCTTTTAGGAGTTGCAGACCAATGATATGATGTACTACTTTTATCACATCCAAGGCATCGACCACTCCGTCACTGTTGACATCACCTTTAAAGGGAAGTTCGACCGGCTCATAAATACTAAAACCTTCATTCCCTTCAGCAATGTAAATATTTTCGTCTTTCATTTTTAGGCTATACGGAGTCCCTCTTGTTTGGAATTTTCCCACAAAAACGGGATTCGTTTTCTCAGTAACATCAAATATTTGCACTCCCTCTCTCTCGGACATATAGACTATACTGTCTTCCACAACTAAATCGAGATCATACGAGTCGCATCCAACCTCAAGGGTCATCTCATAAATAATAAACGGATAAACTCGATTAGAAATATCAATAATCATAAGCCACGCAAGATCTCCAAATCCAACGCTGTGAGCTAAGTATGCAAAGTTGCCCTCAATTGCCAGGGAAATACCACCGCCTTCAATAGGTATCGGAAGATCTATTGTACCAAGCACAGTTGGTTGGTGGATATCAGTGACATCAATGATATTGAATCCGTCTCCAAAGACTGCATAATACAAAATGTTTCCATCAGCAATAAGATTTCTTGCGAACCGATTTCTTATATTTGTCAAAAGGTATGGCTCCAATGGATCGGAAATATCGACCACCCAAATCCCGCTGCTTGAAATACTACTTGAAAAATACGTCACGTAGGCCCTACTTCTGTTTATGGCAATCTCATCAGGACTTTCGTCTAATGACAAGCTACTTACTAGGAAGATTTCTTGAGGATCAGAAATATCGAAAATCAGCAATCCAATCTCATTATCCACAACGTAGGCATAATGATCCTTTATTTCAACATCGGAGAACGCACCCTGTGATTCAATGATGTCTGAGAGTTTCAGATTGGCGGGATCTGACATGTCCACAACATACAATCCCATTCTCTCGTTTGCAATAAAGGCAAAATTATCTTTAAGATCGAAATTCTTGGCCGAGCCATATGTTTCAATTTCCCCCAATTCAGTAATTGAAGAAGCAGTTGAAACATCGATCACTTTAACGCCAAAACTTCCCTTTGCTAAAAAACAGGTATTGTCAAGCAACTCAATATCATTATACCAGCCAGAACCAAAATTGCCGATCATTTCTGGACTCAAAGGATCGGAAGCATCAAGTATGACGAATCCATTTCTACAATAGGCCAGATATGCAACTGCATCGTTCGCTTCTATATCGTTTATGCAATCATCAAAATCGAACTTACTCTTGTATGTTGGTCTTTCTTTATTCGAAACATCGATAATTTGAACACCTTCCAAATCAGCCCAGAGAAATGCAAGATCACCCGATACTCTTATTCGGCTGCCTGAACCCTCAGTGTGCATGAAACTGCTGATTAGATTAAAATGGTCAAGATCGTAGATATGAAGGCTTTCAGTGTATCTTCTGTTATCTGCCACATACAGGTAATCTCCCTCCACGTCGAGGTCGTAAAAATATCCATTGCTGTGAGCAGGAATTTCGTACTCCAGAATCGGTGATATTGGATTGGAAATATCCAGTATTCCAATTCCGTCAAATCTTCTGGCAACATAGATACGGTCGCCTTCTATCTCAACGTCCGCTGCATCTCCTCCCACTTGAACCGGATCGTATCGCAGAGGATGTGTTGGATCCGAATAGTCGACAGCGAATAACTCTCCCGTGATGTAATATGAGGCGTACAGGATACCATTCTTTACCTCAATGTCGTCCACCTCCATGTCCAATCCTGACAGAAACATCGGATTCGAAACGTCTGAAATGTCGTACACTCGGACACCACTACTGGTGAGAACATACATGAAATTATTATCAAGTTCGATATCTCTCGCTCCCCCAGTAGCAATATTGAAATCAAGATTTGACTTGAGAGTGTATAAACTATCACTGTTTTTTGCAGATACAAAATTCAGCGGTAGGAACAAGAAAAATAGCCATATTCCGACTATTTCTTTAAATCCGTTATAAAACATCAAACTCACCCCTCTCGAGTGGATTATCTGAGTAATACCATTCTCTTCGTCTCCGACCACTGTCCACTGCCTACTGTCAACCGATTAAAATAGATCCCTCTTGGAACTTCTATTTCTGAAATATCTCATCTATCTCGTGAAACACGATGATATCCAGTCCCACTCTGCTTATTTGCCCTAAAAGAATTATTTACTTTAACCTCAATCCGGCCGTGTGACAAAGGAGAACTCGTACGGTTCTTTTAAGGGAGTCCCGAAGTAATCCGTAACGGCGGCATCTATAGATATCGTGTATTTCGTCAAGGGTTGGAGTATTATAGGATAGTATCGGACCTGTTGATTGTAATCCTTCCACTCAAATCTACCGCCTACGTCCGGGCTGATCGAGAAGGCACCCGAGAAGGTGGAGACGACCACGTACGTATTGAAATTGATATAGATCGTTGGCGTGCGCTCGATGAACACATCGCCGTTATCGGGAAACGTCCCCGTTATCACAAAGGGCTCGGTGGTAAAAGAGAATTGAAAAGGCTCTTCAAGAGAAACACCATCCAAGTCCTTGGCCGTGGCATCGATCGTAAGGACATAGAGAGTATCGGCCATCAACGGGCCACCGGTATATATCTTCAGCTTATTGTCCTCAGGCCAAAGATAGATGACGTCCGTCACCGGCGTCATTGTGATAGCGTTCTCCACAGAAACCTGGTCCATTCTCTTGGGAAATGTTACATAAATACTTTCGTAATTCCTGAGACCCACATTCTCGGCACCGTCGCCCGGATCCGAAAGAATCGCCGTCTGAGTCTGAGTAGACTCAATGGTTCGAAACCTGTATTCCAGAGCAAAGAGGAGATGATTTCCCGCCGTATCATGTGCGGCTGTGGATAAGATGATCCGATATTCAGTATTTGGATCCACATACCTGGATTCCATTCTGTACTGGAGGCATCGAATATGAGTGAAGGTCGTGATATCAGCCGGTTCACTGCCAGGTATGTCTGGCCATGGTACCAAATTACCCCAGCCCTCATCCCAGTAATAGTAATAATAGTATGGATTCCAAATACTCTGGCTCCAGTAGAAGGTTCCCTCCGTGGGTGGTTCCGTGGAGAAAGCTTCTTCAACACTTTCGCGATCCATGGCGTCTGTGAAGTTAATGATCACAGAAATTCCATAATACGAGGAAACCACAATTTCGGCGTTGTCGTCCGGATAATAGGAGTATATGAGATCCGGCAGTTTCGAGAGACTTATCTCACCGACATAGGTGATGCTCTCGTCGAAAACCATAACATCCTCCTGATACGTCCCATAGCTTTCGGCCATAATGAGCATGTCGTAATTTCCTGCCGTGAGACTGTCGAATTCGAAGGCCCCGGTCTCCGGGTCGATGACGGTCGAATCAACAATGACCACCTGCTTCACGTAGATCCTCGCCCCGCTTTCCTTCTGAACAACAACTCCGACAATTTTTCCACATGGTGAGCCGGGATTATTCTCATAGACAATCCGCTCCGTCTCTTTGGTACAACTGACGACGAAGCACAACGCAACTGACAATACGATGGCACATCTTATGAAGGTGCGCATGACAACTCCTCCTTGATATAATTGGTTTACCATTTTCGATATCTTCCTTTGTTCTCTTAATATTTTGGGTTCTCCAAAGAATATGTAGGTTGTCATATGGTCTTATCCTGAAAAATATCAGACAGGTTATCGTATATTTCGGATTTCCATATATAACAAGAAACATACCATGGGGACGTTTTGAATCTTGAATGCACTGAAGCCTGAGTCGTTCAGATCATCCGACGCCTGAAGCATTAGTCATCCTCTTGCCCTGAAACCTGAGCCGTTGGATCGACCGGTGAGCGAAGCGGATGTTTTTCCGGCTGTCTGAGTTCGACCATAGGGAAGGACGAGTTTCGGAAAAACAGCGAAGCGAACCGTAGACGATCCCGGCGAAGGTTTATTGGGCTGTCCTTTCTATTGCTTCATTTTCTTTGGACAGACAAAGAAAATGAAGAATGAAAAATGGATATGGTACTCTTTTCTTTTTCATTGTGAGTAAAGTTGTTCTTGGACAGCAAAGGAAAAGAAAACAATGTGTCATTTATCATCTACCTGACCTTTCATTCGCCTAAACGATCCAGAATTTAAAGCATCACCGAAATGTATCAGGGTACGCACCCATACATTCTTGCGACGAGCCAATATTTAGTGTCAGATACTCAATACACGTTGACTTATGGATGATGTGTAGCCACACAGAAAACGGTGCTACTTTAAAAGAACCATGCACCTGCAGGCCGAGAAAGGACCGGTCTCAATTCGGTAGAAGTAGATTCCGCTGGATGCGCCGGACCCATCCCACCTGACCGCATGAAAGCCCGCAGCCAGTTCTCCATCAAATAGCACATCCACCACCTGACCCAACGTATTGTATATTTCGACCTTGACCCGTGCAGCCTCCGGAAGCGTATACCCAATCGTCGTCACCGGATTAAAGGGATTCGGGTAATTCTGATGAAGAACATATTTCTCCGGGGTACGATCCGCACTCGACTCAATCTCAAAAGGCGGCCGGGGCGGGTGCGAACCGAACTTGTCTCGAAAAGCATCCATGTCCGTTTCCTCAATCCCTTGAACCGAACCGAACGAGGGACAACACCCCACGGCTACGATGCACTCTTGCCCAACGGCTATCCAATACCCCTCAGTCGGCATCAACGTCTGTGCCTCATAATAATCAGATACTGGATCCCATCCGAACCCTGCCAAAACAGAACCGTGCGGACTGTCGCACGGATCGCAGAAGTCGACCTCCTCCATCACAGAACCGATCAAATGCCAGCCCTCACCAAAATGTTCGGCATAACAATATGTGGGATAACCACGGATCGCCGTCGTGCAGGCCGAAGCAATTGCCAGCCAATATCCCCTCCTCGGCTCCATGTGTGAAACCTGATAATAGCCGAAACCAGGCTCCCAACCGTAAGCGTCTATGGCTGAGGGAAAGAGCGTACGCACATCGCGGGTTCCCATACACTCCACCGGGTCCACAGGAAGCGAGACGAGATACCATTCACCTCCAACAGCATCAAAATCAAACGTCACAGCCACACACCGACGAAACTCAATGACGATATCTCTGTTTTCTGAAAAAGAGTATGAGCTTTCCGAGCACATATCCACGCCGTCAAGAGTGAAATCTCCCTCATCGCAGGGAAGGCTATCAGCCTCCCACATGATTGTTGTCGTCGTACCCTCGGCATTGACCACCTTGAGCAGCCAACGCAGTATGGGCTGGGTAGCATCAGATGGTGGCCATTCCTTCGTGTCCCTGCAGAGCCAGTGGGGAAAGGCATCGATCCAAAAGGAGGCGTAGTACTCGAAACCGGGCGGCGGGCAGATGGAATCGTATGTGGCGTCGTATCCAACTGTTCCGCCACCGTGCACCCCAAAGGTTCTAAGAAACTCTTTTGAATCTCCGGCTATGGTCAACGGAACAGACCAGCCCCCTCCAGGAAGATGTGCCGATTCAACGATAGTAAGATACTGATCGGCTGGGACATCGGTCAAGACCTGCACAATCCCACTCGGCCAGCGAATGACGATCGAATCAACTTGGGTGTGTTGTCCCAATCCAAACTCAACCGGGATGCTGTTCTGTCCGTAGTTCCCTGAACGTCCTCCGACTTCACGCGTCTGTCTCAGATCACCGGCAACAAGCGCAACCCTGGCTCCAATGCCGTCCCTGTTGCTGATTGTCCCCACCGTCCTCACAACAAGCCAGTGATTCCCACTTGTATTGTTTTGATACAGGATATTTGTCCTGTCACTGTTGACGACATAGATGTCAAGATCTCCATCATTATCATAGTCACCCCACCCTGTCCCGAGCCCGTACCCCTGATCATCGACCCCGGTTTCACGGGCGACATCTGTAAACGTACCATCACCGTTATTTTGATACAACACATTCGCTTGCCCTCTATTCGCCAGATAGATATCCAGATCGCCATCGTTATCGCAATCACCAAAACGGGCATCGGCACCTTTATTTATGTCGCCTACTCCTGCATTTTCCGTAACGTCGGTAAACGTCCCATCACCGTTGTTCCGATAGAGGATATTGGGATCAGTATAGTTATACCCGTAGTTGCACAGGTACAGATCGAGATCGCCATCATTGTCAAAATCCCCGAACTCAGGACAGGAGGAATGTCCGGGATGGCCGAGCATGGCCATCGACGTCACATCTGAAAATGTGCCGTCCCCGTTATTACGGTATAAAATATCCGGATAACCTTGGTTCCCGACATAGAGATCCGCATCTCCATCGTTATCGTAGTCCGCGAAGGCAACACCTGTGCCGTATCCGGTATCGCCGACCCCTGCTCTCGGTGTCACATCTGTGAAGGTTCCATCTCCGTTATTTTTATATAAAACATTGGCTCCTGTATGGACAGAAATGTAAATATCAAGATAGCCGTCATTATTATAGTCCCCAATAGCGGTTCCCCCATTCCACCCGGTGTGGCCGAGACCAGCATCGTGGGTCACATCTGTAAAAGTCCCATCGCCGTCATTGCGGTAAAGAATGTCCGCGGAATAATAATTTTCCACATAAATATCGAGATCACCATCGTTGTCATAATCGAAGAACGCCGCCCCCGTACCTTCTGCAGGCTGATCGACTCCTGCCTGAATGGCAACATCCGTGAACGTGCCATGCCCGTTATTGCGATAGAGAATATTTGGACCGTCATTCGTGATGTACATATCCAAATATCCGTCTCCGTCATAATCCCCCCACGCCACGCCATAACCCTTCCCTCTGTAACCAACCCCGGCGAGAGATGCGACATTTGTGAAAATAAAATCAGTCTCCTCGGTCACTTCAAGGTATTGATCGGCCGGAACATCGGTCAAGACTTGAACCGCCCCGCTCGGCCAGCGAATGATGACCGAATCGGCCTGGGTGTAGTGACCCAGTCCGAATGCAACCTCGAGGCTGTTTTGACAACCCCATCCACCTTTCCCACTCACTTCCCGCACCTGGAAAAGCGAGCCGGCGTGCAGAGTAATCTGTGCACCATAACCATCTCTGTTACTGATCGTCCCTACTGTCTTGACGACAAGCCAGTGGTTCAAATTGCCCTTGTTCCTGAAGAGGTGGTTTCCAAGACCACTCCCATCCTTCAAAAAGAGATCGAGATCCCCGTCCCTGTCATAATCCCCCCATGCAAAACTCGTACCCCCTTTAAAGTATGATACTCCCGCAGAAGCAGTCACATCGGAGAAGGTTCCATTTCCATTGTTGTGATAGAGTATATTGGGTCCGGCCGAATTCGCCAGATAGATATCGAGATATCCGTCATTATCGTAATCCCCAAAGGCGACACCTCGTCCTTGATTCGAGTCATCCACTCCGGCCATAGCCGCGATGTTCGTGAAAGTTCCGTCTCCGTTGTTCCGGTAGAGGATGTTGGGTTGGAAATGATTGGATACGTACAGATCGTAATCACCGTCGTTGTCCAGGTCACCGGAAGCGATACCAAATGCATTCCCAGTCCCACCCACTCCGGCTCTCTGAGTCACATCCTTAAAGGTACCGTCCCCGTTGTTCCCATAGAGAATGTTATCACTGTATCTGTTCAAAACGTAAAGATCAAGATCACCGTCGTCATCGTAATCCGTGAATAAAGCGGACCTCGATTCCCCGTCATGTTCTACCTTCGCCTGAGATGTAACATTCGTGAACGTGCCATCTCCGTCGTTTCGATACAGCACATTGAGGCCGAAAACGGGTACAAAAACGTCCAAATATCCATCGTTATCAAAGTCCCCGAACACAGCGTCAATATCGTCCCCGGTATTTCGCACGCCTGCAAAAGATGCAACATCGGTGAACGTTCCATCTCCTTCATTTCTGAAGAGAATATTCGGATATCCTTGCCTGTTGGGTTGATAGATATCCGTATCACCATCATTATCGTAATCCCCTGCAACCGGCCCCGTAGCCCACCCATCATCTCCCACGCCGGCCATATCCGTCACATCCCTGAACGTTCCGTCCTGATTGTTGAAGTGGAGAATATTTCTGGATTTGTTGTAGTTCCAACTCCCCATGTACAGATCGAGGTAATCATCATTGTTAAAATCAGCAAAGATGACACCGCCGCCACCCACTGAATCGCCCACTCCGGCGAAGGCAGTCACATCCTCAAAAACCGACTTCACGTGTAATGTAATAGTCTCCGTGCTGGTATACTCCGGATCTGCAATGATTACGAAATAAAAATTGATAGTATGCCCTGCAGGACACTCGGGAAACACGGAAACGACGTAGTCATCCACACTGAATGCTGTCTCTCCTGAAGCCAGATCCCCAAAATTTTCAAATCCATCGTTAATTTCGACACACACATCCTCACTACTCAAAACACCGGTCACATCCACAGCCGGATTCTGCCCGAAATTCGCAAGCCTGACCGACAACTCAATGGTTTCACCGGGATCAATCTGTCCATCTCCGTTTCCCCGGCTCCTCCCCAGTGCATCGTCGTCAACATCGTACTCAAGCAAGGCAATATTCACTCCACCAACCGGTCCGTAGTATTTCACAATGGCTTCGAACCAGACCGATGGGCTGTGAATAAACCAGCCGAAGTGGCCGTCAGGCCCGGGGTAACCATGACTGTGCTCGGCATAATAGTAGAAACTGGTATAGGGTACCGTCCCCACATCCTCCGCTGCCCATCCGTGGCCGGCCGTCTGGTAGACCGTCGCGGCAATGAAGAACGGGTTGTTGCCGAGGTCGACTTCCCCCTGTAAACCGTACTGTGCTGGTATCTCGAACCATTTTCCCGTGAGACTCTCAGTGATAACAAAAGGAAACGGTCCCCAGTGGTGACGATCCGCATCAAGCATGTCCCATCCTATAGGTGAGTGACCCATGACACTTCCTGGAATCCATTCACCATCCACAGCCTTTCCTATCCAGCCATTGGTATCAGTACTGTCGGTTGTGGTGATGTGGCCGTCATAGTGTGAGCCGTCCCATACATCGACCAGACAATTACCCTCAAAATCAAAGGGATGAACTCTGACGGCTAACAGGCTGCAGGGGCCAGCGGGATTGAACCACACTGCAATGGAATCCCCAACACCGCTCGGTTCGTTCCAGAAATTGACCGTCGGCTCGCTCAGTCTTCGCCACGTGAGCGTATCCTGATAACTGTCATTCTGAATACCGGCGGGTTGAAGCACAGTCACTTGACTTCCCGCAACCGAAGAAAGTACACAAAGAACACATACACCCGATATCAACAAAATGGTTACACTGCGTTTCATCTTCCCACCTCCTTTAAGAAAAATATGCTTACACTTTACTCTTCCTCTCTCCATGTTCTCATACTCTCACTTCAAGAATAACATTCTCTTGGTCTGAAAATACTCTCCAGTTTGAAATCGATAGAAATAGATACCGGAGGGAACCTCTTGCTTTGTGCTATTTCGACCGTCCCAATAAAAAGTGTGGAATCCAACTTCCTTCGTCTCATTTACTAAAGTTGTAATGTGTTGTCCAAGCACATTGTAAACATCCAACCGTACATGGCTTGCATTTGGTAATGCGTATTCGATACGCGTTCCTGTATTAAATGGATTCGGATAATTTTGAGAGAGACTGTAATCAGTGGGAATATCCTCCACGATGAAGTCACCATGCTTGACGTATGCACCAACCAAATCATCCATGAAACCGCACGGGATAAGCTCACCACTGCCTTTAGCACTTTGATTCACTTGGAAGTCTACCTCAACAAGGGTCATAAAAGCACCATATGATATTGCCTCAATATGGAAACCTCCAATAATCAAGACGCCCGGCCTCACAATCCCTGCATCCAGTATTGTCCAATCCTCAGTGGCAGATGTGGTGGAGATTTTCTCAAACTCCAACAGTTCTGCAGGATATAGTAATTGAAAGGCAAAGGCATCCAATCCTCGGGGATTCTCCACCATAACCGGAATCCTGATAATGCTGCCCGGAGTTCCTCTCATGGATTCAATGAAAAGACGATCAACAAGCTTGCTTCTACTCTTCACAACCGTCTCCAAACATTCACACTCCCCTGTCCAATCTCCAAGAATGGACCGCCAGAAAATACACAAGGCATCACCTGGAGTGATAAATCCATCACACGTGACCTCCGCAGACTCCTCTGAGCATTCACACCCACATTCAGGTTGAAAAGAACCCAGAGCGAATCTCCAGTATGCACACAAAGCATCACTCATCGTGATAGCTCCATCACAATTAACATCGCCTCGTTCACAGATACCGCTGGTGAACTTTCCACAGCAGGGCCAGGCCCAGTTCGCTAAATCATCAGTGAGACCTTGACAACACACTTGACTGGTATCCCGGGACTGGCACTGAACCACCTCAAAAGAGACACGAGCAATGGATCCTGTTGTTCCAGGAGAGATGGGTACTGTGTTAAACCCCCCGATGGTGATCACACCAGGACCTGTCTCGTCTCCTGAAACTATAATCCAATTTGTCGTCAAATCACAGGCCTCAACTGTGTCAAAAGCAAACACGGTATTATCAAAAGTTACACGCAATCCAAAGGCATCGACAGGGTTTTGATTCTGATACATAGTGATATCAGTAGAAACCCTTTGCCCCGTGTGACCTGTGAAGTCTCTAACTTTGATGAGATCAGGTGGTTCACATGTTTCATGAAAGTTTAGAAGCCAGATTACCGAATTACAGAACAACTTCTTCAGCTTTGCGAGCCCCTCTGAATCTGATACAATTCCATTGCATGCTCCATAGACTCCAGCGATCTGCACAACGACCCTATTTTGTAATGGGCCCACGTATGTTAGAATAACAGGCTTGTTGGTCCACCTATTTATTGCAACAACGATTTCACCTTGATTTGTCGCCTGCGTCACGTCAATATCACGAGTATAGGAAAAGCTATTCACAAAACCATACGGACCACTCATTATGGGATGATCTGGAACTGTAATATCAATAATATCTACTCCAAAGGAACCATTATTTGTTGTACTTACTAAGTGTGTGACATAAGAAGCTCCGATTGTATATGCATCGGCACTCAACGCCATATCGTCCCCAATTAAGTAAAGAGGTTTGCCATGGTTCAATGCTTGTGTTAGAACATCAACGATATTCTGGCCGGTTCCATTCTTTTTATTGTACCAGTCCCATCCTCCATTATCGTAAATGATGACATCAAAACGTTCGATATCCGAATAGGCCAATGTTTCTTCCGGAGGATAAAACGCCTCGGCTTCAATAGCCAGTTCGCTCAAGTATGTATTGATCTTCGTAACTTCGTCATCTGTACCTTGTGCATCACCCCTCGAAAATCCACAAATAATAGCTGCTTTTGGCAGACAGTCCCTCCATTCGGCTATAGACTCTCCCGATTGTTCAAATCTGTCAAGGATATTCACCGTCAGCTCGCTCAGTGTGCGCCGCGTAAGTGTATCGGATTCACTTTGACTGTGAAAATCTACAGGTTGAAGCATCTCCACCTGTCCAATCGCCACTGACCAAAACGCATAAAATACGAAAACGCTCGAAATCAGCAGGACGTTCATACCGAGTTTCATCTTTCCACCTCTTGAATGAGAGTTTGGACGTCTATGAAACTGTTCTTGTCGAATGGATCAGTTCAAGCCAGCGAAGACCGGATAAGCGGGGGAATTCATTACAGTAAGAAGTTCCTGACGAATCGGAGAATCACCACCTCCACATTCATTCAATACAATGAGAAAGCTACCCTCCGAATGGAAATAATACTAATCTAAGATGTGGATGTCAACTGTTTTTTGTTGTTCACGGTGGGCAGTGTTTGAGGCCAAGAATAAGGTTTACGATTCCGAGAACATCCGTAACATTGATTACACCATCAATATTACAGTCAGCAGCCCGAATTTCGTCCTCGGTTGGGTTGGGGTAACTGCCAATGGCAATTCTGATGGTAAGAACGACATCAAGAGCATTTACTGCACCATCAGAGTTTATATCCCCTTTGGGGCCTGAAAGAATGGCGACCGTTCCATCTTTGCAGAGAGGAGAGATTTCTCTTCCCAGGGGATCACCCAATACTGTATTGGTGATATTCCAAGGATAATAACCCTCCAAACAACTGCCGGTATCAAACAGGATCTCCACGACAGAACCTTCACCTACGTCAATGCATCCACTAATTGATGACTGGATGATCTGTATTCCCCCCTCTATGACGCTGTGAAAAAACATGGAAGTAACCCTTGCTCGAGCCGTTTGCTCAACAGATGTAATTTGAAAGCAGGTGGTGTCATACAATATATCGGCTTGCAGATGGCAGATATCTGAGCAATTCTGAAGTTCGAGATAGATTCTGTTGTCTTTGCTATTTTGTAAAACGACTTGATCATCCATCATCAATACAAAATTACTGTCAGCTCGTGTATATGTGACAATCGAATTCCCCTTAGTGGCTGCATATATTGTATTATGATTTTCTGGATCAATCTTCAAATCGTAAACCACGTTGTCCACCATAAAATCGGTCCTTATCGAGGTCCAACTGTCACCACCATCAGTACTCATGTAAATTCCTGTAAACTCAGACCCATTGCCACTATCAGAGCAATAGAGGACATTACTATCTTCAGGATCTATTATCAAAACATTCATTCTCCTGCGACCCCAGTTGTTTATATTCTCAAGACCTTGATCCTTAAACAACCAACTCTCGCCTCCATCCGTGCTCTTGAAAACACCCCCGGCTGGGCCGTTATTGGAGTTGTTTACGTAAAGAACATTCGGATCGTGAGAATCCATAGTTATATGATAATTGTATCCAAACAATCCTGTCATTTTTTCCTCCCAATTCAGTCCACTATCAATTGACTTGTAGATTCCACGATCCCCAGCAACATACAAGACATTTGAGTCTTCAGGATGAAAGATGAGATCGTTCACTTTTTGATCCGTAAAATCATTCGGTGGACGGTCCCAGGTCTGCCCGCCATCACTACTCCGGAAAATTCCCTCCGACGTTCCTACATAAACCATATCGGGATTATGGGGTGAAATGACAATAGTATATATCCTACCAGGATCCTCCAGACCATCACCACTGTTCATCCAACTTTGTCCCCCATCCTCAGAGAGAAACAATCCCTCATGCGAGCTACCTAAGTAAATCCGGTGAGAATCACGCGGATCAAAAGCCATGGATTTCGGATAAAAATACTTAGGAAGGCCCTCTTGAAGGCGAATCCACGTAATCCCTCTGTCAATAGTCTTTAACAAACCTACCGAAGCACTGGCAAAGATAATTGAAGGATTCGACGGATCTATAGCAATATGCCTCACCAGGTTTGCCTTCATTGTGCCATCGGTAATGTCATCCCAGTTTTCTCCACCATTCGTTGTCTTGAATATCCCGCCACACCAGGTGCCAAGATAGAGGATTTCAGGATCAACAGGTTTGATTGCTATCTCCTGTAAAACATGAGTTGTGAGACCTTCCTCTATCGATGTCCAGCTTCCACCACCATCGGTGCTCTTGTACATACTTCCAAAGAGTATATTTGAGAGGGGTTCGTTCGCTGCATATAAGATATTTGGGTTCGTAGGATTGAGAACTATTGACCGTGTAAAAATGGCGTTCATATTATTATTCGTATTTTGCCAACTCTCCCCTCCATCCGTACTTTTGTACACACTGTTATATCCACCACCTGAAGCGGCCGTGGCGATGTACAGTTTTTCAGGATTATGGGGATCTATGGCAATGTCGAGGATAGAAATAACCGATTGACCGGATATGCCTTCATTCATTTTTCTCCATGAATCTCCCCCATCAGTGCTTTTCAAAACTCCACAAAGCACAGTCCACTCATCCGAATAGTCCGTTCCCGAATAAATGATGTTAGAATTCACTGGATCAACGGCTATATCCCTGACGTAAGCTTTTTGAACATCTGTTGGTTCCCAATGTCCCCCTCCGTCAATACTCCGGTACAACCCAAAGAGATCGCGCCCGGCATACAGTCTTTCGGGATCCTTTGGATCCACGGCGAAACTCTGCACCATGTAATCACCTATTGCTCCCCGAGGTAAGCCCCAATTTGTGATCACCCAACTTTCCCCTCCATCCGTGCTCTTGTGTACACCTCCTCTACTTGTACCTGCATAGAGAACATCAGTATCAAGAGGATTTATGACAATACACTTTACACCTCCGTATTTTATATTTATCTTTTGCCAATGAATGCCTCCATCAGTAGTCTTGTAGATTCCCTCTTGATTATAGGCCGATCCTACATAGACAATATCCGGATTTTGTGGATCAATAGCAATAGCGCTTGACCAAAGACCCGGAGGCCCAATGCTCGTCCATTCATTGATTCCTGCTATGGAGAGAGATAATGATAAGACAAGACAACCCAGAGTAATTGACACCAAGTAGGAGCTTTTTCTCAATGTTCTGCACCCTGACATTCCCCAACCCCACTTTTAAATCCGAAACTGAGATTCATTTTCTCACAACCGGAGTTACCTCTTTAGAGGTTTATGACCATTATGATGGTTTTGATCAAGCGGTTACATAAACCCGTAAACGGGTAACTCCGACATCTAGTTTCTTATTTCCTATTTCTTGCCTCTTGCCTCTGATTTCATCTCAGCATCACCATCTTCTTCGTCTGAGAATAATCTCCAGCTTGAAGCCGATAGAAATAAACGCCGCTTGGGACAACTTCACCCTGACCGTTCTCGCCATCCCAGAAGACAGAGTAATACCCCGTCTCCTGAGACTCATCCAACAACATACGTACCTCCTGGCCCATTACGTTGTAAATCCTCAAGGTGGTGTGGACGGGGTATCCGTCATCTACTATCTGATATTTGATATCTGTGTTCACATTGAAGGGATTGGGGTAATTCTGGAACAGGGCGAACTCGTTTGGCAATACATGAGTTCGATCACCTTCTGACGTCTCCGTAATGCCAACGACTCTGACAAGTCCGTCTTGAAATGAACCCTGAGGCTGCCCCTCATTGAAGAGCAAGTGTTCAACTGAAATGATACTTGTATCATCAGAAGTCGCGGTGGGGTTAACCTGGCACTGCAACCATAATAGTGGCGCATAGCTCTCCGAACACTGATCAATAGGCTCAGCGGAAACGACTGAAACGTGAACACTTCCACCCTCAGCATCGATCCTATATACAAAAAGCCCGAATGGCTCATCGACTGGATTGGCCAGTGTTACCTCTGTAATGGTGAGTACAGTAGGATCGTAAGCAAACTCCAAATCTATGGAGTAAATATCAAGAAATTTGAGACTGGTGTCGTTTAAAACATCAACGAGTACAGGAAACTCCAGGGTTCTACCTGGACTGCCTACCGTATCAGGCAGAACAAGAGCTACCTCAGGTGGGCCTATAGTATCTCTGAGCCCCGGCCAATTCCTGTTGACATCACCCCAGATAAAAGCTTGAAAATCCTGATCGGTTTGATAGGCAGAAAAATTGGAATAACAAAGAGTATTAGGGACAAACGTCCATTGCCCAATGGAGTGAAAAACCTCATCCCCTACCATATATCTTGCGATCAAGTGGGCATCGAAGAACGTAACATTTCCACTGCCACTCACATCGGCCATCAGTGAATCAATGTAAAAATCGCGGTCACCACCACCATATTCACATACTATTAGACGTAAAATAAGAGATGCATCAAAGGAGGTGATGACATGTTGAGGAATTTCCATATTTTGGGGTGTTATACAATAGTCCTTACCCTCAACCAGGGAAGGAAATGCGTAGAAACCCGTTTCATCCGTATACATTGTTTCGCTCAAAAAGCCACTGAGATGCAACTCAACATTTTCTAACTGAACATCGGTGTCAGTATACGTAACAGTTCCGGAGATAAAATTTTGGGACCCCACATAGAAATACCTGCTCTCAATTCCAGTCGGAAGTTGATTGCCCCTGATGTCAGCCACTTTCACGTCCATCAATGTGAGGGGATATGCACCGGTTGGAGCTTGACTATCAACATCAAAAAAGAAATCGCCCACCGAGCCCGTACCGCCGACAATAGACTGGCCAATACCGGTGATTACCAGCTTTACCTGGTCCAGCGCATAATCCAAGTTGACACCAATGATGTCCATGTGCCCGGATCTGGATGTGCTTGAAAAATCGATTGCTGTCAATACAACCGGATAGAAATTCAGGATCAGCTGCAATCCTCCTACCTCGACCTCATTTTCTAAGAAGATAGAAACTCTCTCTCTTGATGACCCCGGGTCGCCGACCACATCGACAACGCGAACCCAAACATCAGGTAATACTCCCTCAGCTTGTACAGACACAATCGCTGCAATCGGAACATCGGGAGCGAGAGAATATAAGACAATATTTCCCCAGGTGGGGCCTACATCTGCGGGAGAACACGTAACAAATACCTCTTCACTGCTATCCGGCTGAAGAGTGAAAGAAGTTTTATCCACAGTGAAATCGCCACTACTCGAGGTTATTTCCTCGACAGTGTATTCCTCTGTCCCCACATTTGTGACAGTGAACACCTTTCGAGCCGATCCACCCACTGCTACCTCCCCAAAATCGTAGGTCTGCGGATACACTTCAAAAGCCTGATATGGAACAGCCCCAGAGCCATGCAGGGAAATCAACACCTCCCTCTCATCAGGGTCATTACTGATGACAGTCAACGTCCCCGAATAAAGACCTTCGATCATTGGGGTGAAAGTAACATGTACATCTTCGCTACAATCCGGAGGAACTCTGAAAGAGGCTCTATCGACTCCAAAAGCGGTGGTGTCCGTAAGAAGAGCAAAAACGATCAGATCCTCGATACCAACATTGGAGATAGTCAATATCCAATCCTTTGTACTCCCGAAGATAGCTTGCCTGAAATCGTGAATCGTGTCGGATACAGCAATATCCGGAGCGGAGACGATGGTAATCATTCCATCCGTCGTCTCAGCCCAGGGATCTCCCTCATTGAACATGAAATATTCGAAGTTGAGCGGCCATGATTGTCCTATCTGGGCATCTGGTAAGGCCTGAAATACAATGTAAGCCAACATACCGTTCTCCTCCGGAGGGGAATTTCCCGCCCAGGCCATTGTGACCTCCCCCCCGTCAACGCGATATGTGAGTACACCCAAATGTTCGTAAATCGTCTCTTCATTTGATACCTCGGTAATTGACACATTGCTGTCATCGTATGTGATAGCAAACTGAGCGGAAAAAACGTTCAGGCCTTCCACGTTGCCAACGTTGATACAGACCCTAAAGTTCTCTCCGGGGAGTACGAATTTATCCGTAAGCCAAACGGCCACTGTATCCGTGGTGACGACTGGTTGTCGCCAGTTCCCGCTAACGTCGCCAATGATGATCGCTTTCCAATCCTCGGTCACATGGCTCTGATCCATATTGGACCAGAATAGGCTATACATATGCCACTGAGTTGCGTCTTCACCGTGGTACTCGAATATCCAATCCCCGATGCAGGACTCAACTTCATAACCGACAACATGACGAAGCAGAACGGCTGCATCGTAAGCAGTAATAGCGTAGTTGAAGGGCTCGGTACTATTGCAGGTTACATCGGCGGCGATGGAGTCATAGCGGTCAAAAGTTGTGAGATTGCATAACAGCTGGAGAATAAAAGCCGCATCATAGGCGGTTACAGATACATCATCCTTTTCTCCACTTGGGGTGAGGCTATAGTCAAGTCCAGCCTGTAATCCTGCGAATTGATAATAACCGTCAGCATCGGTAAAGGTGGTGTCGGAAGCTCCATCCGACAGAATCAACACGGTGCTGTCCACCGGCACATCGCTTTGAGCATACTTTACAGTGCCTGAAATCGACACCGTGGAGTCCTGGGCCGAAACAGTATCTCCGAAGGCACCCAAAAATGAGAAAATACACAACGTGATGATACTGACGGCGATGATATATGGGCTGAAACTCCAGCCTCTGCGAATACAATAAGGGATTCTCATGGCAAACTCCCTCCTTTCGGGATATGGCGCCCTATAGCTCACGGTACAGGGCTTGTTACTTTTTGGGAAAGCACTTCCTTTCCCCC
>CP070758.1:1601416-1626743 GCA_020348925.1 Gemmatimonadota bacterium
CTGTCATTCCGGCTGGAATGCCGGAATCTCCTCGATTGATGCAACGGATTCTCTGTTCAGGAGATTCCGGGATAAACCCGGCATGACAGAGTATACAATCGTGGGAGATGCTACCGAACAAAGTTCAAAACCAGTGTTCATTATAATTCCATAAATATATTTATGTTACGTTGCGTTTGCAGTGGTTTTATGAATTATCCAGGCTAAAGACTCTTTGAAAAAGTCGCAGGTTAATTCTCTTTTCATCCATCCGATCATGCTCTTCAATGCCGTCTCTTTTTCTTCCCCTGAAGCTGCCTCTTCCCTGACGACTTCTCTACCTTCCGCCTCTCCAAGGTCGATCTCAGAAGAATCCTCAGAAGCAGATAGCCGGAAGCGGTAAAAGTGATCACAAAAATGACCAGAGTCACCCCCACCCAAGCGGGAAAACCACGGCCAAGCTGCCAGTCGAATACGATGAAGTAAAAATCGTCATGTTTTAGGTAATTGATATACATAAAATTGATATCACCTGACAACAAGAGGTGTTTCATGTTCTGTGTAATGAGATTCCATCTTGGATTCAAATTCATCATTTTCCGGGCTGCCCATTTGTCCTCGGGGGTATTATACCGGTTTTCCAAATGAACCTGAGTATCTTGATAGGTCACACTTGAACCTATGAATTGAAAGAGTGCGGATAGGATGAATACTGTTACGAATACCCTGAAGTACAATGCTCCCCTTGGGCGAGTTGTCATTCTATTGACAAAGGTTCCCATAACAATCACCAGAAACCCGGTCATAGGGACCATATACCGAATACCCCAGGCGCTACTGCCCGGGAAACCGACGGAACCCCGATTTGAGTAGAGAAGAACATGAAGACATAATATCACTGCAATGAGAATGAATTCAAACCTGAATTTTCTCCAGAAATCCTTGACCGCCCAGAAGATGAAAATGAGGATAGGATTGATGAAGAACATGCTTCGGCAGGGGATGACCCACATGCCAAGGAAGCCCAAGATTGTATCACCAAAACCTTTTATGCCGATTCCTTTTCCCTCTCCCTCGATGGTCCCAACTTCCTGAGCTTTTGTCGCATATCCCAATTCGAGGATATCCCCGAAACGTGCATAATTGTAATAGGCGTAAAGGGCGAAGAAGACAAGCAGGGGCGAAATAAAAATCAATCCGTCCCTCAGTAGGATTATCAAAGTTTTCTTGCCCTCACGATAATCGTTGTAGAATAGGACAAGGATTCCGGATACGATGACGAGGATGAAAAGAGGTGCGTCAGGACGTACAATCAGGGCGAATCCAGTGAAACAACCGCAGAGAAATAACCACGTTCCCTTTCTCATCTTCCTGTATTTCAATAAAAATAAAAACGCTGTCAGATAGACAATCGTTGTCAAGGGCTCTGGCATGAGGTACCGCGAATGGACCCATGCCATGGTACCGACTCCGTAAATAAGGGTCATTAGAATCGAGGTCTTTATCGAATATTTCAGCTCTCTCCCGATAAGAAATAGGATGACGCATGCGAGCGAAGTCAGAATAGAGTTGGTGAAGAAAACTCCATTTGGAAACATTCCGAGCAATTTTGAGAGGGCGGCGAAGAAGGAGACAACGAGCAGGAAAGCCAAACCCTCGTATGAGTAATATTTTCCATCCACCCCGATGCCCGTCTCCAAGGTCGGTTCTTCCAAGGCAAAAGTGCCCTCTTCGATGACACTGGTTGCTGTCAGTAGGGCCGACACACCCATGGACGTTGTGGGATACCCTGCAGCAGTAAGCAGATAGAGACTGGCAAGAAAAATGAAAAGTATTAATTCACTCCGACTCATAGGTTTTTCCTCAACTTGCACTTTCTGTTTCATGTGGATACCTCGAATGATCGCGTTCGAGAGATCGCTTGTTTCCTACCGCCGCCTTTCCACAAGCTCTGGCTGTTCCTTGGAACCCCAATTTTTTCATTGCAATGCCTGGTATTAGCAAGATCGAGAATTCTGTCCAGAGCATTCTGTGAACTGTGAAAAAGGGCAAAGAGTAAACGCAATACGAAAATCTTCGCCAGAGAACCATTCAAGCACTTCATTCGAATGTATGCCCTGCTTGTATAATCCTGAAGTGCGATATTCCAGTTCACGGCACCTTTGGATCCCATTTCTTTTTTCCCCCTCTTAGTTTCCTTCTCCCTGCGGACTTCCCAACCTTACGCACATCTAGCGTTGGACTCAGGAGAATCTTAAGGAGGAGATAACCGGATGTACTAAAGGTGATCAAAAAAATAGTCAGCGTGACACCCACCCATGCGGGAGGACCAGAGTGCCAGAGGTATTTCCGGAAGTAAACATTGTCGTGTTTTAAGTAATTGACATACATAAGGTCGACATAACCTGAAAAAAGCTTCTTCGTGTTCTGTGTGATGAGATTCCATCTTGGATTCAAATTCATCATTCTCCGAGCTGCCCATTTGTCCTCGGGTGTCTTATACTGTTCCTCCAGATAAACCTGGGTAGCCTGATAACCAATACTCGAACCTATGAATTGAAAGAGTGCGGAGAGTATGAATACCGTTGCGAATATCTTGAACTGGGGAGCTCCCTTTCTGCGAGTCGTAATTTTATCGACAAAGGTTCCCATGACAATCACCAGAAACCCGGTCATAGGGACCATATACCGAATCCCCCATGCGCTGCTGCCCGGAAAACCGACGGAACCCCGATTTGAATAGAGAAGAACATGAAGACAAAATACCACTGCGATGAGAATGAATTCAAACCTGAATTTTCTCCAGAAATCCTTGACCGCCCAAAAGATGAAAATGAGGATAGGATTGATGAAGAACATGCTTCGGCATGGAATGACCCACATGCCAAGGAAACCTTAGAGCGTGTCAGCAAGACTATGAATCCTGATTTCACCATATCCTCTCCGGCTTTCTGGAATTTCCTGAGCTTTTGTCGCATATCCCAATTCGAGGATATCCCCGAAACGTGCATAATTATAATAGGCGTAAATGGCAAAGAAGAAAAACAGGGGCGAAAGAAAGATCAATCCATCCCTCAGTAGGATGGTCAAAGTTTTCTTGCCGTCACGATAATCGTTGTAGAATAAGACTATGATTCCGGATACGATGACGATGATAAAAAGAGGTGCATCCGGACGTACAATCAGAGCACATCCCGTGAAAAAACCGCACGACAATAACCACGTAACATGTCTCACTCTCCTGTATTTGAGAAGAAATAAAAACGCTGCCAGATAGACCACAGTCGTCAGAGGTTCTGGCATGAGGTAGCGTGAATGAACCCATGCCATTGTTCCGACGCCATAGATAAGGGCTAATAGAATTGAGGTCTTTATCGAATATTTCAGCTCTCTCCCGATAAGAAATAGGATGATACAGGCGATGGAGGTCAGAATATGATTCGTAAAGAAAATTCCATTTGGAACGGTTCCGAACATCTTTGAGAGTGCGGCGAAGAAGGAGACGACGAGAATGAAAGCCAATCCTTCATACGGGTAATACTTTCCATCTACCCCAATTCCTGTCTCCAACGTCGGTTCTTCCAAGGAAAAATTGCCCTCATCGATGACACTCGTTGCTGTCAGGACGGCGGACACGCCCATGGATGTTGTGGGATGTCCTGCCATTGTAAGAAAATAGAGACTCGCAAGGAAAGTGAATAGTATTAATTTGATATGTCTCATGGATCTTCCTGAAGTTTGGCTTTCATATTGCATTTGGATGCCCCAGATTGTCGTGTCCGTAAATCACTGTTCCAGATCACCAGTGCTTCCCAGGTCCCAGTTTCCTCCTGTTTGTCTCATGATTGCGCTAAATGCTCGGTGCAGATATGAGCAAGGGCGCTGTTTCGGCTGTTGTGTGCATTGCACAAAGCAGGCAACAGGAATCCGCCATACGAACACCATTGCACCGGAATCGTCCAGGCTCTCAACGTGAGGATCGCCACGGAATGTGCGGCCCTGAATTTCGATATCCCGTCGTCACACTGCCTTTTTGCCCCTTTTTCGTTTTCCCTTCAATTTTTCCTTTGCCGGTTCGGTTGGAGGCAGTCTCAGAATTTTAAAGAGCAGATAACCTGATGTAATAATTGCACATATTAGAAACACTGGCACGATGCCCAACCATTTCACTTGGAGGAAATTTTCGGGCAGGGTCTCCTTTCGAAAGAAGTAATTGAAATACAGAAGATCGACATCCCCGCGTTGAATTTTCTTGAAGTTTTCCGTTAAGAGATTCCATCTTGGGTTCATATTCATCATTTTTCGCCCAACCCAATTATTTTCCGGTGTATTGTAACGTTCATCCAAATAGTTCTGAGTATCCACATAGACGTTACTGACGCCTATATATTGAAAAACTGTTGAGATGGCAAATACCGTTACAAATATTTTATAAAGCACGTTTCTTTTCATGATGATTTTGTCGACGAAGGTGCCCATAACAATCACCATGAAACCAGTCATTGGGACCATATACCGAACACCCCAGGCACTGCTGCCCGGAAAACCGATCGGACCCCGATTTGAGTAAAGAAAAACGTAAAGGCAAAATATGACCGCAATAAGAATCAACTCAAATCTGAATTTCCTCCAGAAATCCTTGACCGCCCAAAAGATGAAAATGAGGATAGGATTGATGAAGAACATGCTTCTGCATGGAATAATCCACATACCAGCGAAACCCAACAATGTTTTACTCATGCTTTTTACTCTGTGTCCGCTGTGTTCTTCACTGTTCTCCAATACTGTCTCGGCCTTCGTGGTATACCCCAATTCAAAAATGCTTCCAAACCGGGCATAATTATAATAGGCATATATCGCAAAAAAGAGAAGGAGCGGTATGAGAAAAACGAGTCCCTCATTAACTATGGGCCACAGTTCCCTCTTCTTGTCGCGATATTTCCTGTAAAGCAATACGAGCACTCCGATAGCCATACCGAAAATGAAGAAAGGTGCATCAGGGCGCACGATCAGCGCCAATCCTGTGCAACAAGCACAGAGGAGGAGCCATTTTCTTCTATTCGTATTTTTATACTTAAGTAAAAAGAGAACAGCGGTCAAAAATACGACGGTCGTAAGAGGTTCCGGCATAAGGTATGTCGAATGAACGAAAGCCATGGTTCCGATTCCATAGACAAGAGCAAGTAAGATTGAAGTTTTTTTTGAATATTTCAATTCTCTGCCGACAAGATAGAGGATCAGACAAGCAAGCGGTGTTACTAACGAGTTTGTGAACGGAATCCAATCGGGACGACCAAGAAATGTGAAAAAAGCAAAAAAACCCGTAACGACGAGGAGATAGGCTAATCCACCATAATTATAGTATTTTCCATCTTTTCCGATGCCGGTCTCCAATCTCGGTCTCTCCAAAGCAAAGTCGCCGTCTTCAATAATGCTCTCTGCCGTCTTATAGGCGGATACACACATGGATGTTGTGAGATATCCCGTTGTGTTCATCAAGTACACACCTGAGAGAAAAACGAAAAGCAACAGGTGAACATTCATCCACGGTTTCTTTTCATCGATGTTCGCTTTCATGACGTACCTACCTTTGTTTTGCATTGAGTGAATGTTACATGTGCACTATTATTCTTTCATCATCAAGTCCCAACATATGAATTTTGTCGGTTAAAGAAGGTACGTGTTACAGTTGGGTAACATCATCATCCGATAAAAGCCACGAATGTATTTTGCTTGAGCCGGTTTTAGTCTCTTCGTAGGCAGGAGATTAATGTCGGATCTTCGAATTCATATGCTTCTGCCGTTTCCTTTGCTTCCCCCTGCGTTTCTTTTTCGCAGGCTCTGCCTCAGGAAGCCTGAGAATTCTATAGAGCAGATAGCCCGAAACGGTCAGAGCGCACACATACACGAAAAGAACGAAACCAAGCCAGGACGGAGGACCTCCCCCCGTGAGAAAGCTGTCGTGCATCAGTCTCCGGTTGAAAAGGTAATTGTAGTACATATGATCGACAAGTCCTCGCCGGAGCCATTTTAAGTTTTGAATGAGTAAACTCCACCGAGGATCCAAGTTCATCATTTTTCGAGCATTCCATTTTCCCTGTTCGATTCGAGATTGCTCCTCCAAAAAACCCTGGGTAACCTGATAGCTTTGACTTGCCCCGATGGATTGGAAGAGCACCGAAAGAACGGCAACCGCAAGAAAAACCTTGGAAAGCCGGCTCCTCTGTTTACTGATTTTCTCAACGAAAATACCCATGACGATCACCATAAAAGATGTCATGGGAACCATGTATCGAATTCCCCAGGCACTGCTTCCCGGGAAACCCAACGGACCCCGATTTGAGTAAAGGAGAACATGAAAAACAAAAGCGATTCCGATCACGATAAACTCATGTTTGTATTTTTTCCAGAAATCCTTGAGTGCCCAAAAGATGAAGATGAGAACCGGGTTGATATAAAACATACTTCTGCACGGAATGACCCACATACCCAGGAAGCCCAGAAGCGTATCATTTAGATCTCTTATAGGATGTCCTTTGTTTCCATAATCGCTCTCTAAAAGTCCATGACCTTTTGTTGCATACCCCAATTCGAAGATGTCTCCGAAGCGGGCATAATTATTATAGGCGTAGATGGCAAGGAACAGAACTACAGGGGCAAGGAATATGAATCCCTCCAAAACAATGGACCCAACTCCCTTATTCCTCTCGCGGTAATCACGGTAGAACGACATGAGTATCCCGATACCAATGGCGAAGATGAACAGAGGCGCCTCCGGGCGGACGATGAGTGCCAGGCCGGAGAAGCAACCGCAGAGGAACAGCCACTTGGTTTCCTTCCGGTTCTTGTATTTCAGGAGAAAGAGGAACGAGGTCAAGTAGACGAAAGTGGTCAAAGGCTCCGGCATGAGGTATCGGGAATGCACCCAGGCCATCGTGGCGACTCCGTATATGAGAGAAAGTAAAATAGACGTTCTTTTTGAATATTTCAATTCCCTTCCGACGAAATAGATCAATAGGCATGCGGTTGCCGTTATCATCTGGTTTGCGATTAAAAGAAATCCGTGTGGTGCGAGGAATTTGATAATGCCGAAAAAGGCGGTCACGATGAGGATAAATGCCAAGCCCTCATAAACATAGTATTTTCCGTCCTTGCCCAAGCCCGTTTCAAGCGTGGGCTTGTCCAGAGCAAAATCACCCTCCTCAATGAAACTCTTTGCTGTCGAGTACACGGACATGCCCATGGAGGTTGTAAAGTAGCCGGGTGTCGTAATCATATAGAGACTTGCGAGGAAAATAAATAGGAGTAAAAGGATATGATGTTGTGATGTCTTCCCATCCATGACTTTTTGCCTTTCCACGAATTTTCACCTTTTTTTCAGTTCACGGGCCCCGTCTCTTTTTCTTCAGAAGGTCCCAAAACACCTTCAAAAACAGGTTTCCATTTCTTTCGGATGACCCCCTCTTCTGAATCGGACAATCAATGATATCCATAGGAATCGTAACGCTGATCCTCCCTTCAGCACTGTGACCATGGTCTCATAAATGGGCAGTTTTCGCACAGTGGTGTCATGTTCTTGCGGATGAGCTGCCTCCTGTATGCCTGTGCGATTTCGGAATTCCAAATTTCCTCAAGAGAGGTGTCAAGGATATTGCCGAAGGGGACTCGAAGCGTATAACAGCTGATCACCGTTCCGTCGGGTGCAATCGTTGCCGTGCGGAACGTCTCACAGATGTAAGGTCGTTTGGATCGGAGACAGCCGGCGTAACAATCCTCAAGCTCCTCCATGAGATAGGGAGGGCTGAAGGTTATGTACATACCCGTCTTTCTCCCCCGCTCTTGGCATTCACGAAGCCTGCTCCTGAGCGTTTCAAGGGAGTAGCGTCGGGCTCGATTCGTCCGAGACAATGAAATATCATCCAAGGCGAATCCCGCTTGGATGGCTTGGTCGACGGATGTATCGGGGTAGAGGCGCTCTATTTCGAACTTCAATTTTTTGACCCCCAAAGCGCAACATATATCGACAACGTCCGTGAGAACCTCCGCATTCTCATTTTGTAGGACGCAATTGACTGTAACCGGAAAGACAGGAACAAGCCCCTGGATTGCCTGAGTCGCCTTCTCATAGGATCCGCGCACGCGACGTATGGAATCGTGAACGGACTCTGGGCCATCCAGTGATATGTCTATTGAAAAAATATTTCGATGTTTTTTCAACGCCTCAACTTCGGCCTCGCCGATGAGGGTGCCGTTGGTGCAGATAATGAGATCCCTCGTACTCTCGAAATAGCCGATCAAATCGAGCGTATCGCTGCGCAGAAACACTTCCCCTCCGATAAGAGTAACCTTTCTCAGATAGGGAGTGCGGTCAAGGAAATGGATAATCTGCTCAAGCCTGAGCTCCTCTCCATCGGTCACATCAAAGCGATCCTGGTAACACATTTTGCAGCGGAGGTTGCATCGCTGCGTCGGTTCAAACATCATACTATCCGGAAGGGGCAGATTGCCACTCTCCCGGAACGTGCGCACTCTTCTCTCAAGGCCGTCATGCTCATAACGGGTATAGAGCTTGCGAGCCAGGTCATAGCCGCCAAACCGTAACAAATAGTGTTTGATTGTGCCCTTGACCACCAGACTATTTCCTCCCAGGGAATGGAACCGTTTTCCGCGTCTTCTTCACAGGATGCCGCCTGAGCGGGACGACAAACTGCTGCCGTGCAGATTAGGCGGTCACAGAAGCTCTGAGTAGTGCGCCTTTGAATACTCCCCAAATGACGGTCAGGAGGTGCACCGGTCCAAGCAGAAGAACCCCCAAACCCACGGCAAGGCTTCGAGTGCGAGAAGCGGAAACGATTGCTGTTACCATCAAGACGATAAAATAGACACCGACCAACGCAACGAAGAGATAACGAGCGAAAAGACTCACCAGTGAAAAGAATCCGATTATTATAACCACGATAGCCGAAAGGAATACCAAGAAATGAAGACTGCGAAAAAAGGTGTGTTGCTGGCGCAACACTTTGACCTTCTCTGAGGCAATGTAAATATTTCTCAGGACAAATTTGCGGAAAGTGGTCACTCGTCTGTGCCAGACGGGATTATCCTCGACATATCGGATGCGAAAACCGGCATGACGAATTCGATTGGCTATCTCTATCTCAGCTCCGGAAGATATGTCCTCCGGAAAGAGACCGACACGCTCAAGGATCCTCGCCGGTATGGCCATATTCACTTTGCGAGGATAGTACCAATCGGCTTTCAGCACGTTTCCACTCCGTGAACCCGCTGCACCGAGGAACGAGTTCAAGAGGCAGTCAAGAGCCCGCGGGAACCATCCCAGGCCCTCCGGAAGAATTTCCGAACCTCCCAGGGCACCAACGTCATCTGCAAGATGGGCTTCTATTTTTTCGAGCCAAGCCGGCTCAAAGGTGCAGTCATCCTCAGTAATAATATAGCATTCACCCGGAGATGTGCGGATGGCGAAATTACGGGCTTCGTTCACCCGTTGTTCATGCAGCCAGCTGGGACCTGTCAGCGAACGCTCCGGAAGAGTCAGCAAACGGCACGTGAACTCGCCTTTGGGAATCTTAGCCATGAACGCTCCCAATCCCGGGACCACCCGGCAGTCAACCAGCACGACGTGAAATCGGTCCCTGGGATAATCGAGCTTCGCGATCGAAGTCAAACACCGCTCCAAGTCTTTCAGGGAATGGGTGACCGGGATAATGATGACGAAGGGCGGTGTTCTTTTCTCTGAATTATTCATGGATATTATCTCCGTGATGGTCTGGTTGAATCGTCATGACCAAACACGGATACGGTTGCATGAATCTCAATCCGCATTCTATAACTTAAAAACCGACGGTTCAGGCATGCTTCACAAAATTGTATCTCAAAGATATGGCGATTCCCGGACCATTTCAACTTCGAAGTTCTCCTACTCAGGTGATTGTCGAAATAAGTCATGTACCATTTGCGTGCGTGAAATACGATCTGAACAATATATAGTCGGATTGTGGGCCACATTTTCCTCAATCGTCTTCTGAGATTTCTTTCTTAAAAAGAGCGTGACCGAAACCCGGAGCCAGCAACAACGTCAAAACGGTTCCGATAATTCTATGGAGAGCAGCGGCATGGAAGCCCTCGTTCAGCCCAATTCCAAAGAGATTCGAGATGCCCATAAACATTCCTTCTTTGATGCCAAGATCGGCAGGGACAAGCTTGAGCATACTGCTGAAGGTCGTAAAGGTCAAGATGATCCCGCAAGTAAGAATCGGTGCATCTACGGAGAAGGTCCTGAATGAAAAATAGATGGTGAGACCTGATTCGGCGAAGATGAGACAGTTCAGAACAATAAGCCGCACAATCATGGTGCGATCTTGCCGCATCTTTTGCCATTCCCGCAAAATATGTATCAGCGGGCTCAGCGAAGAGAGATAGGGCACACGTATGTGATCTCCAAACAGCAGAAAAAACGTAGTGCCGATGAAAACGCCCCCGGCTATCCCTGTCAGAAACAGGCCGGTATCTCCAATATGGAGTAAGATCACGGTGGAGAAAAAACTGAAAACGGCCAGCCTGACGATACTGGCGACGGCTAAGCTGGCCGCAAATGAGCTGTACCGGAGACCGCAGCTCTTTTTCAAGTACAATGCTTTAAGGGAAGCACCGCTGGGAAAAGGCAGAAACAGATAGGTAAATCCCGACAGGCGTGAGAGACCGAACCATTGGGCAAAAGTGAGATTGAGTCCATAATGATCTGTCAGGACCTTCAGTTGAAGACCATAGCATAAAAAATTGAACAAAACCAAACACAAGAGTACCAGTAAGGTGTCAACCGAAATGGCACTTATTAACCGGAAATCATCTTTATGTCTGGTATAATAAAGAACAGCAGCTCCAGCCATCGCGATAAGAAGAAAAACGGATACGATTTTTCTGGCGGTACTTTTGGAGTTCACTGTTCTCATGTGTAACCCTGTTTACTGACTCTCGGCTTTTTTCGATTTATGTGTCCGCAGGCTGCGAGCTGCCCCCCAGCACCAGGCCAGCTTGAGTACATAGACCACAGGGGCGGTCCAGAAGTATCTCGCCAGCCGCCGGTTGTCCAGATAGATTCCCGCCGTCACCTTGAGAGCGATCAACGGTGCACAGGCCAACAGGAGCAGTGGCGATCGGATCACAAAAGGCGTTTTCAGGAGCGACCTGTACTGATTGCGCAAGTGTACGGTCTCTGAAGCGCGCAAGGCAGCGTGTTTTAGAACCGGTAGAAAAGCGGAGCGATCAGGATCATGTGTGACAAGGATGTCGGGTACAAAATATGGACGATAGCCCTTTTGACGGGCGCGGAGAACGAGTTCCATATCTTCGCACATTTGACCGCTCTCTCGAAAACCGTTCAGTTCTTCAAGAACGGAACGTCTCAATCCCATGTTTGCCCCAGCGATGAAATCCACCGGACCGGCTTTGCGGCCTGGGGAAAAGAGGTGAAACTCGTCTATATTGTGACAGAGTTTCATCCGGTTTTCCGTAGGGCTGGCGATTGTACCCGCAATGATTGGTTCCTGATGTAGGGCAGCAGTCATTCGTTCGACCCAATCCTCCTTCACGATGCAATCGTCATCCGTGAAAGCTAGAAATTCTCCCCGTGCACTCTTGAGTCCAATATTTCCGGCGCGGCCGGTGCCGACATGTTCGCCGGCAGGAACATATTTCATGTTTGGCAGCTCCGATCGTAACCTTTCACATTCCTCGGACGTATCGTCTCTCGAGCCGTCATCAACCACAATGACCTCATACTTTTCAAAATGTACTGTCTGGCGTGCCAGAGATCGAAGAGCTCGGCTCAGGATGTGGGCCCGGTCTCGAGTACAGATTATGATGCTGATGAATCCTGTCATATCACTTCTTTTCGCTGGTCTGAGTGCATCGAAAGATCTCTACGGTACAGTCATCAACCACCATGTCTTTATAAACACAGTCTCTGCACAGGTAGTAATGGTTGTTTCCTGCGTTGAATTTCGATCGAAAATCTCTGCCGGATTTTCCCTTCCAGATGGAAAGCGGGGATTCCTTGGTATCAAGCGCTCCGAAGGCATGTGTGTTCTTGTAATCATACTCGCAGGGAATCACTTCACCGCTCGCACTCAGAGTTATCCTCTTCCACGGGCGCATACAAGTAAATCGTTTCTGTTTCCTTCGGGATTTCTCAGCACTGTTCTCATATCCACGATAGTCTCGTGTTTCGGGCAGATAATAACGGCAAAAATCGGTTTCGAGCGCTTTCACCGATGCCACGGTTCTGAAGGTGAGAAAATCAATCTGGAGTTCTTCGGCGAGCTTTTTGATTGCAGGAATTTCGTTTTCATTATGCTTCATGACGATGAACCTTAGGTTGACGAGAGGAGTGTCGGAACCCTTCTCCTGTTTCACTTTGATAACAGTCCTGATGTTCCTCAAGACCAATTCAAGATCTCCACCCCTTCGGTATCTGGTGTATGTTTCCTGCGAGGCTCCATCCACTCCAACGACGAGGCTGTCGAGCCCGCACTCGACCAGCATCGCTGCCTGATCTTCATTAAAGTTCACATTCCCGTTGGTGCTCGTATGGACGATAACTTTCTTAGATTTGGCATACGAGATCATTCTGAATATATCAGGATGAAGAAAAGGTTCGCCGTTCATCCAGAGCACGATGAAAAGGAGATAGTCTCCGATAGTATCTATGAAGTGCTTGAATGTGTCAAAGGAGAGTGCCATCTTTGGTCGGGAGTCACTTTCCAATGTGGTCAGGCACAGGGGACAGGAGAGGTTGCAGAAATTGACCGGTTCCACCTGAGCAATGACTGGGTATCCGACGGGCCTTACTGGTAAGAGAAACTGGTTGAGGCCAGCGTAAAAAAAATTCCATATCTTCTTTAAATGGAGCTCTCTTACCTCAAAAGGGAGCAATTCGAAGGTGAATCGAAACCGTCTCCGAAAAAGAAGGTTTGGTATTTGAGGAATGATATCTTGGATTTTAAATAGTTTCAACAAATTTCCTGTTTAGCCTGGTTTGTTCATGAGCTGTCATTCCGGCTGGAATGCCGGAATCTCCTCGATTGATGCAACGGATTCTCTGTTCAGGAGATTCCGAGATAAACCCGGAATGACAGAGTATACAATCGTGGGAGATACTATGGAAAAAAGTTCAACACCAGTGTTCATTATAATTCCATAAATGTATTCATGTTACGTTGCGTTTGCAGTGGTTTTATGAATTATCCATGTTAGAGACATATGAGAGAAAGAAAAGTTTAAATTTGTAAGACTCAATTGTAATATTAAATCGTCAGAATGCTTTTCAACCGGACTTTTTTTTCTTTCTTTTAGATTTTTCCATATTTTGGATCTCCCCAATGGGTGTAACAAGAATACTAACAAGGAGGTAACCCGAAGTGGAGAACATTATCAAGAAAAGAACCAAGCTTACACCCACCCATGCAGGAGGGCCGGAAATCCAGAGGTATTTGGGGTAGTAAGTAGTGTTGCCTTTTATATAATTCAGATACATAAGGTCGACAAAACCTGATAAAAGCTTTTTCGTGTTCTGTGTTATGAGATTCCATCTGGGATCAAAATTCATCTTTCTTCTCGCTTCCATATCATCCTCAGGTGTGTTGTACTGTTCCTCCAAATACTTCTGCGTTGCCTGATAACTTACACTTGAACCAATGAATTGAAAGAATACTGATACGAGGAAAACCATTACGAATACTCTTAAATAAAATTTTCCTTTTCGTAGAGTCGTAATATTATTTACGAATGTTCCCATAATAATCACCATAAAGCCGGTCATGGGAACCATGTATCGAATTCCCCAGGCGCTGCTGCCTGGAAAACCACTGGGGCCCCGGTTTGAGTAAAGAAAGATATGAAGGATAAGGGTAATTCCAATTAGAATGCACTCAAATTTATACTTTTTCCAGAAATCTTTCAGTGCCCAAAAGATAAAAATAAGAACAGGATTGATGAAAAACATGCTTCTGCATGGAATGATCCACATACCCAGTAAACCCAACAGCGTGAAGCGAAAACTTCTAATTCTAAATCCCTTCCCTTCCCCCCCGGTCTCTGCGACTTTCTGGGCCTTTGTGGCGTAACCCAATTCGAAGAAGCTCCCAAACCGTGCATAATTATAATAGGCGTAAACAGCGAAGAAAAAGAGCAGAGGTGTGAGAAATATGAATGCTTCCCTCATAATGACGATAAGCGCCCGTTTCTTGTCACGGTAATCTCGGTAGAATAATGCAAGTATTCCCAGTACGATGACGATGATAAAAAGAGGTGCATCAGGACGTACAATCAGAGCCAATCCAGTGAAACAACCGCAGAGAAACAACCACTTTTTCTTTCTCTTGTCCCTGTATTTCAGAAAAAATAGAAACGAAGTAAGATACACTACCGTTGTTAGAGGCTCGGGCATAAGGTATCGGGCGTGGACCCAGGCCATTGTACCTATACCATACACAAGGGCCAATGCAACAGATGTCTTCATTGTATATTTTAATTCTCTTCCGAGATGAAAGAGGATAATGCACGCGATCGCTGTCAGGATTGGATTCACGAATAGGACGCCACTGGGAAACATGCCGAACACTTTCGAGAGGGCGGTAAAAAAAGAGACGACGAGCACAAAAGCCAATCCCTCATACGTGTAGTATTTGCCGTCTTTGCCGATGCCCGTCTCCAGTGTTGGCTCTTCTATGGAAAAATTACCTTCATCGACCAAACTCAATGCCGTTAAAAGAGCGGATACACCCATGGACGTCGGGGGATACCCCGGCGTAAAAAGCAGATAGAGACTAACCAGGAACATGAAGATTAACAACTGTACATTTATTCGAGTCTTGTTATTACCATCTGCTTTTTTTGTCATGCAATTTTTCCCCCGAGTTTCATGCTTGAAACTCTCTAACATACGACTCTATCAATTCGCCCGGAACAGGAAGAAACATTTGATCTCAGCCAAGAAACTGTGTAGACTGTTCCCAAATTTATAAAACAAAGGCAGATCCCACAATATTTAGTCATGGAGCTTTCCAAAGACACTGAGAGCAAGTTGCCATCCCGCGAAAGCCGGTACTTTCGAAATATACGACTGTAAAAAAAGAGCATCAACAACAAATTTAAAATCCACAATTCATAATAGTTTGAGCGGGACTGCCAAAACACCGAGGAAAGCTTACATTGAACTTGAATAAAAACAGTGAATAAAACCCCTTTCAATGGAGGCAAGAAAAAAAACAAAGAACACCCTGAGGACACCGAACACACCTGTTGCCAAAGTCACATGTGAGAGTCGACGGACTCTCAAATTCCTGCTTGCTGGTGCTTTTTGGAAGTTGCATTTTATACAAAGCCAAAGCTTTCTATCACGATTCTATCCGACCCGAACTTCAGGCCACACCGGTCGGAGGATGGAATCGGCGGCAGCTCAAGCCTACGTTTTCCCGTTTGCTGCTCCGCACACCGTAGTCAGCATTTTTGAACGCTGAGACGCGAAACGACAACAGATCTTATTTCGAGGGTTGAATCTGAGGCGAAAGATTGTACGATATATCAAGAGGAATGATCGTCTTGGGCTCCGGCAACAATCGCTTCAAAACAATCTCACGGAGAACCAGCCCGTTATGACGAACGGACTGCTTTTCTGAGAGAACTTACCGAATGCCAGACAGGTATGAAAATGGTACTTTCTAATTGATGTTCCGTGACTCGTATTTCTTCGGACTACGTGAAGGTGAATGTGATCCTGATATGAGATAAGTTGTGACGGATGTGACTGGGCTGCCTATAACAGAATTTAATTGAACGCCCCGTACCTCTCAGCCACTGATAAGCCTCTGATCACCCTTTCTTTCTGATCAGTGTTAACAGTTTCCGTCTTGAAAATACGAGCCTCTTTACGGAAAGATAGAGGTGCTTGAATAAGGTATGCTTCAAAATATACTGGGTCCGGACAAGTTCGGGTCTTCTCGTAATGGGGATATACACCTGGTGTGGCACGGGACAGTACCGACATAAATCAAACCCTTTCTTACGAAAGGTTGACCATTCCTCCCCACCCCATATTTCAGTAAATGTTTTCTCGCGTAAATTGCCGACGACGGGGTAATGAGTATATTCGACCATATTGCACGGGTGCACGTCACCGTTCGCCAAAATGATTGAAAAGAACGACGGAATCTCACAAGGCGCTGGGTTACGGTATATTCCCGAGGCATAATCCCTTTCAGTCCGTTTGCCCAGAGGATAAATTGATCGTACAGCAGAAACGGCCATTCTTCTGGTCCACGGATCACCACGTGTTTTTTCAATGATTTCTACAACTTCAGGCACAATATGTTGTTTAAATTCATGAATTTGTTTTTCGTCAAGCAGATAGGTTTGCTCTTCGAAGTCACCTTCCAGATAAGAAAACGTTATTCCGCAAAACTCTAACTCTTATGCCAGACGGATTAAATCTGCAAAATCACGATAATTTTCCTTGCACAGTAAGGTCTGCATATTGACCCGAAAACTTGGATTCTCATTTGCCCTGATGTCGACAAATATTTTTGCGGCATGAATTGCTTTTTCCCACAAACCAGGCCGATTCCGAATGGAGTCATGATGTTCTGCCTGAGGACTGTATAATGAAAGGGTAACTGCGTCCAGTCCAGCATTCTTCAATCGTGCGGCGTACTCCTGATCAATGAGACTGCCATTTGTGTTCAAACCGATTTCCCAGCCATACTTTTTCCCTTCAGCAATTAATTCTGTCAAATGCTCATATAATGTTGGTTCTCCGCCGCTGATGGTGAGCTTGCTGAGGCCCAAGGCATTGACCTCGGCGAAAAGTCGCTTCCAGTGGGTGAGACTGAGTTGGTCTTCGGTAATTTTAAGTTTGTGCAAGGCTTTTCTTGTCGAACACGTCTTGCATCTGGCGGTGCATGCTAAAGTGGGTTTTAAAACCAGATGAGCAAACCTTGGAACTGTCCTCATATTTTCACTTTCCTGGATGTATTTCCTGTTTCCAAATCGATTTCAATATGTTAAATCTCTTGGATAACTTACGGATTCGATCTCTTTGTAAACAAGGATCACAAACCTGGGAAAAGCCGACTTGGCAGCGCTACGTTATGAAATTAAGCAAAACCTCTACGATTTTCATCCGGGACATGCGTCACCCTTGATTATTTGACTTTCAAGAATAGAGCTACAACCTTTTAAAAATTGAGACTTCAGAACCATCCGGTTCATTGAAAGTTTGTAAGTGCTGGAAAAGGTCTTTGCGCGAATAGAAATAACTGTGCATTGTACGTATAGATTTTTGGAAAGCTGAAATTTCTGTTAGTGGATTCTTGGTCAGTATGTAATCATACCGGTCAAATTTTGTTACAAACTCCTCATAAGCTGTACCCCTGTAATAATGTAACTTGATAACGCTTAATGGTAACCGTCGCAACGCAGCATAATAAGCGATAGTGTGACCGTTAATATAATAATGATTGGGTATGACGCCCAGATGCTTCGGAGTATGAGATGAGGTGTTATTCTTCCTGCTCTCAGCAATATCTTCTTCAAGAACAGAAATGATTTCATTGATTTTCCAATTTTCTTTCGAACTACTCATAATAGAATTTTTCAACCTCAAATCTTCCCTAAAAAAGGATATGGCGATGAATATCAAGAACAGAAAACCAAAGTATTTTATGAGTTTCAGAAAGTTATCAGAAACTTTTCTGGATTGAATCTGGCCGATGCAAAAAGAAGCGACCAGTGAAATTGATACCAACCATGGCATCATAAATCTTGGTTTTTTACTCAGTATCACAAAAGTGAAAATGAGATAGGGAATGAGTGTCCAGGTAACACTAAAATTTTTATAATTGTTTTTTGAAATAATTAATAGAACCATTCCTATGCTAAAAAGGATGAATCCCAGTGGAGTTATCATATCTCTCCACAGGGCAGCCGGATAGAAAAATACGGAATCAATGGATAAAAGAGAATTTAAACCATGTGCAGAGATCATGCGGGAATGTGTGAGGGTTTTTTCTATGAGAATGGGTAGAATTGGAAAATAATAGGGTCCACACGTAACAACAGATGTGCCCACACAAAGACCTATATTCCTGAATGATACACCCGAACGGGAGTATCTTTCAAAATCATTCTTGGAAAATTTTGGCAAGAGAGCCTTGAATATCGAATAAATGAACGGTCCCAACATAAAAAACAAGTAGGTCCATTTCGTCAGCATTCCCAGACCAAAGCAGAAACCAAGGAGGAGAGAATATTTTGTACTCTTAAAGTAGTCGGATTTAACAAGCGTAAAAATGCTCAAGGCAACCATGGCCGTCAAAGGAAGATCCAACATATATAGTACGCTGTGCTGCAAAACAATCGGATACAATAGTATGAAGACACAAGCGAGCAGGCCAACGTTTCTCTCAAAGATCAAAGCGCCTATCTTATAGATAGAGAAAATTAAGATGAGAAGAAAAATCATGTTTGACATAACAGCTGTCGAAGCGGAAGTCCCGAAAAACATATACAAAAAAGATGTTACTATAGGTACCAAGGGGGGATAATATCCTGAAGGACGAAGAAGCGGATAGCGTTCAGACCAATTTATGATATTTCTGACAATGTCGAGAGTTATCTGAGATGGGTCACTGAAAATGTTATGAAAAATCAAACTGTCCCTCAAATGAACGGCTTCATCCCCTCTGGGTGGTGTAGAATCTTTAGCAGTTATGGAAAACATGTTGAGCCCGTAAAGGAAGAGAATGATCGTAAGAAATAAGTAATGTAACCACAACCTATGTGATGTCTTTTGCGATTTCATTTGGTTCCGAACCATGGGCTCGTAATCTCTTCGGAAAGAAGTTTCCCGGCGCCGGTCCCGGATTGTTGGGTGGGCTCCTAATGTGACGATGAGCCCCCGGCGGCACCGGAGCGCCAGAACATCAATGGCTCAAAGTCTCTTCTGCGAATTTCGCCCATGACTATGAGTAGTATTAAATAGAATCCTGCCAGACCGGCAAGTTTCGGCAAGACGAGCACTCCTCCCGAGGGTACATACAGGCCCACCCCATAAACCAGCCCCGCAGCGAGAGAGGTCCTGAGCAACGATAGAGGGTCGAACAGCACGCGAAACTCCCGCCATAAGACTCCGAACATGATCCCTGCGGCCAGAGCTCCAGTGATGCCTGTGGCCGCCGCTGCTCCGACCAGTCCGTAGCGGGGAACTCCAAAGTAGTTCAGGGCGATGTTTATGGGTACCAGCGGAGCGAGAGCCAAGAGACAGGTGGTTGGCTTGCCCGCTGCAATCAGGGCCGCATGCGCCACACTTCTCAGTGCAAACATCAGGGCCGCAAATATTAAAAGAATGACCGGAACCGCTGCAACGGTGTAGGGCGCTGAAAAGACCAGCGTCACAATGTCCTTTGCGCTACTTCCCACGAGTGCAATCCCTAACAGTAAGATGATGAATACAAAGCGAAATGCTTGCTCGATCAGTTCCCGGCATGATTGCTGGTTGCCTTTGGAAATTGCCAGGGTCAGGGTCGGGAGCATCGCCCCGCACACCGCAGTCGGCAGGATGGTGGATACCCGATAGAGATATTTCGCGGCCCCGTAATAGCCCGGGGCTTGCTCATTTTCCAGCAGGGCCTTCACGCACCACAGGTCCATGTTTTGAGTGATTTGCTGCAGAACCACTATGCCCATGAGGGGCAAACCAAACAGGATCAGCTCACGAGCCCGGAAGAAGCCTCGAGGCCACCCCATCCCACTCCACTTCCACGCACAGGCCAGTCCGACGGCCGAAGCCCCGATGCTTCCGATAATGGCTCCCTTGACCGACAATCCCAGTCCCACCAGACCACACATGAGTAAAGTTTTTCCAAGCCAATAAAAGATCTCAGCGCCGGCCCGGTAGCCGTATTTTCTCCGTCCGCTCAGGATCCGTAAAAACGTCTGATAGAGCGGAAACAGAGCCAGATCAAGGCTGAACAACCACAGGTAGGGGATCAAACTGACATCCCTTAAGACTCGGGCAGTCAACGGTGCGGTCGCGGCGCAGAAGACCAACAGCAGCAGCGACCATACAGCGGTGACTCGGATCGCCGTTCCCGCCACACCTTCCCAATCGTGCTCCGCGGCGGCCACAAATCGTGTTGTGGAATCAATCAAAAGGGCCCTGCCGACCAGTTCCCACCACACGATGATCGAGGTAACCACCGCCAAGGTTCCGTATAATTGCGGCTCCAAGGTCCTCGCCAGGTAAACGTGCAACCCCAGACCACTGACCAATCTGATTACGTTTGCTATCGCAATCTTGACCGTCCCCTTGGCAGTGGCCCGTTCGGATCTTGTTTCCAGTCGATCCTCACCGTTTCCCACTGCGTCGCTCCGTCTTGAACCGGCGTGTTGTCCCATCAGAGACCCTCCACATCACCCCAGTGGACCATATCGTATATTTTTTCAGCCCGTTTGTTCACCTCTTTCGCCCATCTGGCATAGATACGAGCGCCGTACACATGGAGCATCCGATTACGCAATAGTGCATAGATCCTTGCAGCTCCCGGCCAGGTTACAACGGCGCGCGTCTTCATGGAGGGTTTCCCATGCTCTTTCAAAAGCTGCCACGCCCGTTGCATATTCTCGAAATCCCCATACTTCACAAACCGGTCCACGCAGCGCGACATGTTGGTAATCCAGGCTGCTTGTAACATTTCCCGGGATACTGAAAAATCGTTCCATTCTTTATCGGAAGACCACACAGTCATATACTTTAGACGGCGTTCTAACTGAGCTACAAGCTGGGAAGACATGCTGCCCTCGCTCCTGTAGTAATTGTAGAGAGGCAGTTTTAAAGTCCCCAAGATGTGGCCTTTGGCCAAAGCACGCAACCATAGATCTCGTTCCCCACTTGAGAAGCCGAGCCGATAAAAGCCCCCAACGTTCTCGATCAATTCCCGCCTCATGACGACCGAAGGACTGGAACCTTCTTTCCAACCATCACCCTGTTTCCTCCCACCCAACACGTCTGGAAATGTTTCGAATACTATCCGACCGCTGACGTCATGTGGGCTGCAATACTTTGTACCACCCTCAATAACGCACGGCGCGCTGAAAAGAGCTGAAATCCTCGGCGCCCTCCTCAGGATCTCTACCTGCAATGCGATCTTCATCGGATGAAATTCGTCGTCCGCGTCCAGGAGAGCCAACAGATCACCTGTAGCTGCCTCAGCGGCCGTACTTCTCGCCGGCATGGGACCTCGGTTTTCCTGATGAATCATACGCACCTGTGGATAGCCTTCAACGACAGCGGCCGTCCCGTCGGTGGATCCGTCGTTGACCACGATGACTTCAATGGGATCGTAGGTCTGACCCAGTGCCGATTCGATCGCTCGACCTATGGTGTCCTGCGCGTTGTATGCAGGAATAAGGATGCTGACTCGCGGTGATGCCATTTGTGCTTGTCTCCTTATCGATATTCCATGTTTCCGGCCAGAGGAAGGTGATAGCGCCTGAGAATCGCAGGTGTCACAGCAATAACTTTGTGCGACCTATGTTCATCCCACCCTTCTCCGTAAATGAGGAAGATTTTATCCCGGCTGCGTATAACACGGAGGAAATTTGTTCACGAAGCGCTCCCGACATTGTTTCTCTTGCGTATGAAAGGAAAAAATTATTAGAATAACTTCGATCTCACATATTCCCTGAGATGTGTGTAATACATTTTTGAAAAAATGTTTTGTGTATACGCGAAATTATCACACTCTCTACACAAAATGTCGATTTTTTCGTTATTGAGACCTGCCTTTATTTTAAGAAATTCCGGGCTATGAAACAACGATTCATAATTCTCCCTAAGTAAATTTCCCAGTACATGTTGTAAGCCGTAATCCATGCAGCAAAGAACTACGTCACCGTTTGGCAGGAGGACATTCTGACGGAAATTTCTTCGACACCCGATCACTCCGTGTCTCACAGGTGGTTGGGGTACGTTTTTTATTTCTCTGTTCTTTGCTCTCGTATGAATCTGAACATGCTCTATCCTTTTGTTCTTAAGAAAGGTATTTATGTCAGAATGTAATGTTTCCCCTAAAAATCGAAGATTGATCCTGATCCTGCTTTTCAATAGCCTTTCCAATAAATTCAGGTACTGTTCATCAACTTCGATTTTTTCACCACCATCACCGGCAGACGGTAAATGGACATTAAAAGCGGTAAAATGCATTTTTTCTAAGAGTTCGATATCTTCTGTATACATTCCCATCAAAGTCGTTGATGCGAGGATCTTATGGCCCCGTTCATTGGCATAAAGAAACATCTTTGTGCACTCATGATTTAACCAGGGTTCACTCATCCCTGAAAAATGGATATTCACATGCGATGGTACTTTGTCAATACATTTTCTAAACACGTCCATGCTCATATCAAAAATGTGACTTCTCTTCCTATAATTACTTATCAGTCTTGGCTGAGGGCAATAATTACAGTCAATTGTGCAGCCGATTTTTGTTGTTATTTCCAACTTGGGCATGTCAAGTTCTCCAAAGTATACACTCACTGCAAATCCTGCAAAGCATCCTTAAGAAACAAGCTGAAGAGATCGTATAGAATACTTCTCTGAGAAAGTTACGTGTTGTTGGCTGGAACAACCATGTGTTGTCACGCATCTTTTCACAGATTTCAATTGTGCCGCCACTCTCAGTACCGGCGTATTCGTTCCACTAAAAACCCTTCAGATCACCCCAATGGACCATATCATAAATCCGCTCAGGTCGCTTTTCCACCTCTCTGGCCCACCTGGCGTAGATGCGAGCGCCGTACGCTCTCAACATCCGATTACGCAGCAGCACATAGATCCTTGCGGCCTCAGGCCAGGTGACTCCGACCCGCGTCTTGAGGGAGGGTTTCCCGTGCTCTTTCAAAAGCTGCCACGCCCGTTGCATATTCTCGAAATCCCCATACTTCACAAACCGGTCCACGCAGCGCGACATGTTGGTAACCCAGGCAGCTTGAAACATTTCCCGGGATACTGAAAGATCATTACCCTCCTTATCGGAAGACCATACATTCATATATTTTATATCGCGTTCTAACTCTGCTACAAGCCGGGAAGACAAGCTGCCCTCGCTCCTGTAGTAATTATAGAGAGGCAGCTCTATTGTAGCCAGAGTGTGGCCTTTCGCCAAGGCACGCCACCACAAATCTCGTTCCCCAATTACAAAGCCAAGGCGATAAAAGCCCCCGACATTTTCGATCAACTCCCGCCTCATGACGACTGAAGGGCTGGAACCTTCTTTCCAATATCTGCCCGATTTCCTTCCACCTAATACGTGTAGAACTGTTTCGAATAGTATCCGACCGCTGACGTTCTGCGGGCTGCATAACTTTGTACCACCCTCAATAACGCACGGCGCGCTGAAAATTGCGGAAATTCCTGGCGCCCTCCCCAGGATCTCTACCTGCAATGCGATCTTCATCGGGTGAAATTCATCGTCCGCGTCCAGAAGGGCAAGCAGATCTCCTGACGCTGCCTCCGCGGCAGTGTTTCTGGCTGAATTCAACCCTCGATTTTCCTGATGTATGACACGCACCTGTGGAAAATCTTCAATGACTCCCGCTGTGCCGTCGGTGGATCCGTCGTTGACGGCGATGACTTCAATATGATTATAGGTTTGATTCAGAGCCGATGCGATTGCTCGACCCACGGTATCCTGCGCGTTATAAGCAGGAATAAGGACACTGACTCGTGGTGATGCCATTTATTCTTGTTTCTCTGCTGTTGTCAAATGTTTCGTGCTGGAGAAAGGCCATAGCGTCTTAGAATCGCGGGCGCCACGTCAAATACGTCCTGCATTTTCAGTTCGCCCCATCCTTCCCCGTAAGTGAGATAGATACCATCCCGGCTGTGTATGCCCACAGAGGGGATTTCGTTCACAAAGCGCGCCAGGCCGGAAGCGATATCGGTATACCGAATGTAGGCCCAATCGGTGGACTCAACAATCAGATCAGGTCCTGTGTCGATATGCGGACCCGGGTAAAGATCTGCAATCTCATGCACCTCCGCAATGAAACCTGTGCCCCGGGGACCGTGCTCGTCCATGAGACGTTGTGCTATTTCCTTCCGCAGGATTACGCGACTCTCAGCGTCTCCATGAGCGAGCCATATTTTTCCCCATCCTGTTTCATAAGCCCGCGATGATTCCCATGCTATGTCGTCTTTTTTGATCAGACTGACCTGCTCCTGCTTAGTAGCAGCATTTTGCTTGACATCTGTTTCCTGATGATCACAGCGTCTGCGCAAGTTTGAACTCCAGAAGCGCTTGGCGGTGCGTGCCGTCCACGGATAGTGGGACAATATTCGACCGATCCATTTCTTAACCATTACCCGGGGACTGTTCTTCAATTGCAGATACCCGTTTTGCAACAACCAACTGTTTAACGCGAGCCCGCCGCGGCATGTCTGAGAGCCATGGTCAGACAGGACCAAGAGAGCATCATTATCCTTCATCATATTGTGAAAGGATCCCACCACGCGATCCGTGTCCTGATAAATGAGAAGCAGTGGATCATCCTCGCGCTGCTCCTCATCGCCGTCTCGTGCGGGGGACGTAACTTTATGAGAAATCCAGTCCGTCGCTTGAAGTATCAGGAAATAGAAGTCGCAAGGATGTTCCTTGATGAGAGTTCGAGCCACCTCGGCCTGTTGATGGAGTAAGTCACGCGCAGCAGAGAGCATTTCACGGTCGCTGGCACCCTGGAGACGTCTTTTCTGCAGATCCAAATAAAACCGATATTGCGGGAATCGCTGCCGAATGTGACCGCTGAGCACTTCTGGATAGGTGAATACGGGCTGCATACTTGGGGCGATTATCCAACCGCTGAGAGGACGAGGTGGGTACGTCATCGGCACCTGAAACAACCCCGTCGTAAAGCCAGCTTCGTTTAATATTTCCCAGATTGTGGGCATTGAACAGTACTCTGCACTCACAATCTGCGCCGATTGGTGAGGGCGGTTCCAATGATACGATCCCCAGATACCGTGATACCCGGGGTTAGCACCGGTATAGATCGAGGGCCAGGACACCAAGGTATCGGGGGGAATCGTCGACTTCAGGCATCCGAAGTTGCCGGCCTGAGCTAAAGCCTGCCGGTGGGGTAAGAGCCCTCGCTGCATCCAGCGGCTCATCAAGTGCTCGTCGGCACCGTCTAAACCGCTTACGTATAAACGACTGTGTTTCATGAGGCTGGTTCTCCGAGTTTTGATTTCTCCTTCTGGAAGCGACGAGAATTAACCGAA
>CP070758.1:1626843-1644948 GCA_020348925.1 Gemmatimonadota bacterium
CCAGACTGAAGTCAAGGTGTCCATTCCGGAAGTTCTCATCGCTCAGATACGCCAGGGCGAAAAAGTGACGGTATCATGCGACGCCGTGCCGGATAAAGAGTTTCAGGCGACAGTACTCGAAGTTGGTGTGGCTGCCACGGGAATAGGGACGACATTTCCCGTGACCGTTCGTTTCGATGAACGGCCGGAAATGATTCGACCGGGTATGGCGGCCAACGTCTCATTCCTCTTTGAGTCGGAAGACGAGCGGGAGCGATTTACCGTTCCATCACATGCGGTTATCGAAGATCGCGGTGGGCGTTTTGTTTTTACAGTAGAACCAATCCAGGGGGAGGAGGGAGTGGGAATAGTCCACCGCAAATCCGTTACTGTTGGAGATCTAACCGCAGCCGGTCTCGAGGTTTTTGAAGGGCTTTCCGACGGAGATCTCGTCGTTACGGCCGGTGTGAGTCGGATAAGGGATGGACAAAAGGTAAGAATATAAATTTGAATTTATATTTTAAGTGAATAATGAGGAGTCGATCGATATGAATTTAACTCGCACCGCCATTGAGAAAAATCGCGTCACAGCCGTTGCTCTCATTCTTATAGTCCTCGCAGGCCTCAACACCTTCCGGACGATGCCCCGTGCTGAGGATCCGGGATTTATTATCCGGTGGGCATTAGTCACGACCGATTTTCCCGGCGCAAGTCCGGAACGGGTTGAGAACCTCGTTACTGATAAAATTGAACAGGCCATTCAGGAGATGCCGGAGATCGATTACATTTACAGCATGTCGAAGACGGGCGTTTCTCTCATCTACCTTGGTATTAAGGAAGAGTACACGGAAATGCGTCCAATCTGGGATGACCTGCGCCGCAAGGTCGAACGAACTGTCAATCGAGGTGAATTGCCGCAGGGTATCATAGGTCCGCGGGTGAACGATGAATTCGGGGATGTCTTTGGGACGATCGTGACGCTGACTGGTGAAGGTTACAGCTATGCGGAGTTGAAGGAAATCGCCGACGATGTGCGGAGTGAGCTTCTGGTCATCGAAGATGTGGCGAAGGTGGAAATTCACGGGGCTCAGGAAGAACGCATTTTTGTGGAGTACAACAATGCCCGTCTGGCCGAGCTCGGAATCTCGGCTTCTCAACTCATGGGAATACTGGCCAGTCAAAATATTGTTCTCTCCGGGGGGGATGTCACGACCGACCGGGAAGAGATTGTCCTGGAGCCAACGGGCAGCTTCGAATCTCTTGAGGATTTGCGGCGGACGATCATTAATATTCCCGGCCACTCGGGGTTGTTGTATCTCGAGGATGTGGCCGATATCTACCGCGGATATATTGATCCACCGCAATCGATGGTCAGATGGAGTGGCGTCCCTGCCTTAGCTTTGGCTATCAATATGCGGGAGGGCGGAAACATTATTCATCTCGGAGAGGATGTCAAAGAATCAATTGCGTATCTCCAGACCGTATATCCCATCGGCATTGAATTCGATTTTGCGGCTTTTCAGCCGTATCATGTCGACAAGAAGGTGAAAGAATTCACCGGTAGTCTCCTTCAGGCCATTGGCGTCGTGCTCCTCGTCATGTTGCTCTTTCTGGGAGTGAGAACGGGCTTGGTTGTGGCAACCCTGGTCCCCATGGCCATGATTATGAGTATTATGCTCATGGGGGTTTTCAATATCGGCCTCGATCAGATGTCTATAGCCTCTTTAATCATTGCTTTGGGCATGCTGGTGGATAACGCCATCGTCATGTCGGAATCCATCATGGTGCAGATGGCGGCCGGGAAAAAAGCCAAGAACGCCGCCATCGACTCAGCCAATGAATTGCGCATCCCACTGCTCACCTCCTCCCTCACGACATCGGCCGCCTTTCTGCCCATTTTTCTGGCGGAGTCAGGCGTCGGAGAATATTGTGCGCCCCTTTTCAAAGTCGTCACCATCACCCTGCTTTCCTCGTGGATTCTGTCCCTGACAATGATCCCCATGCTCTGTGTGGTCTTTTTGAGAATCAAGAAGAGAGGGGATGAAGATCCCTATGATTCAAGGTTCTACAAGGTCTATCGCCGTTTTCTCATCATGCTGCTCAAGCATCGGTTTCTGACCGTACTTGTCGTGTTCGTGATTTTTATGGTCGCACTCCAGGGCTTTGCCTTGCTTCCGAACATCTTCTTCCCGTCGAACGATAAAGCCATATACACGGCGGAATTGAACCTTCCGACCGGCACTCCCATTGGACGAACAGTAGAACTTGTTGACGAGCTTGAACAGTATATGAGGGAAGAATTGATGGTCACCGCAACCCGGACGGAAGGAATTGTAAATTGGTCGACGTATATTGGACAGGGGCCACCGACGTTTGTGCTGGGCTTCAGCCCGGAACAGGCCAATCCGGGATACGCCAGTTTCATCGTCAACACCGCGACAGGCGGTCCTTTCTTGGATTCGCTGGTTCGGAAAACGGAGGTGTATTGTCGCGAACACTTCCCGGATGTGAGACCGAATATCAGCCGGCTTGAACTTGGACCTCCTCCTGATGCACCGGTGAACGTCCGTATTTTTGGCAAGGATCTTGATACGGTCTTCGAAATAGCGGATAAGGTTAAGGCCAAACTTGCTTCTATCCCAGGGACGAAGGATATCCACGACGATTGGGGCTTGCGTACGAAAAAATTGATGGTCAATATCAATCAAGCCCGTGCCAAGCGTGCCGGCGTTACGAATCAGGACATCGCCATGTCTCTGCAGGCCGCCCTCACCGGTATTGAAACCACCCAATTTCGTGAAGAAGATCATGTGATCCCCATTACACTCCGCTCAGTCGAATCCGAGCGCCAGGATATCGGGAAACTGGAGACCATCAACGTCTATTCGCAGACCACGGGCCAGAACGTCCCACTCAAACAGGTGGCCGATTTAGAGGTCGTCTGGGAGCCATCGAAGCGATATCGTCGGGATCTGCTCAAGGCCATCAGCATCAAATGCGATGTGGGGGCAAAAGTGACCCCTATCTCTGTTTCCCGGGAGATGGAGTCGTGGCTTGAGGAGGAACAAGCATATTGGGGCGTCGGTTATTCCTATGAGATCGGTGGAGAGGCGGAAAGCTCTGACGAGGCGAGTCAATCGATTAACGAAAAATTGCCCATAGCAGCCTTAATCATCATCCTCCTTTTGGTCGGACAATTCAACTCGATACGGAGACCGCTGATTATTTTAATGACGATTCCTCTGGGCATAATTGGGGTCATCATCGGTCTCCTCATCTTGAAGTCTTATTTTGGCTTTATGACCTTGTTGGGCCTCATTTCACTGGCCGGAGTGGTTATCAACAATGCCATTGTCCTCATCGATCGTATTCGCATCGAACAGGAGGAGATGGAACCACGGAGGGCTGTGATTGTGGCTGCGCAACGCCGCTTACGTCCCATACTGCTCACAACGGCCACGACTATAGGGGGGTTGATACCCTTGTATCTCGGGGGAGGACCCCTGTGGGAACCCATGGCTATTGCCATCATGTTTGGTCTGGCCTTCGCCACACTGCTCACGCTCGGGGTTGTACCAGTTTTATATTCGATACTCTTTCGAGTGAAATACAAGGATTTTCAATATTGAAAAGAATGATACGATGCTCAAGAGAATAAAACGGGCTCTATCCGGTTTTCGAAAAGCAGAGACACATCGTATAAGAGTGTGGCTTTTGTACGGTCTTGCAATTCTCGTGATTGCTGCTTCACATTTGATATCTTGGTTCATTGGTGTGCATCTAATAGTATGTATCATCCATGGGACAATCGGTGGTATGGCCATCGGCGTATCGCTTTTCACAATGCTCCGCCCGGTTTTTAATCTGTTCCGAGTGACTTCAACCCTCAGTAATATCACCAAGGATCGATCCAAGGTTCACCAGCTGCATCTTGGACTTATTGAAAAAGGCACCACGCTGGTGAAAAGCATTCGGGATCTGAAAGAGGTTCTTGAAGGGACATTGTCCTCTCTCATCCAGGAGCATGAGGTTGTCATACGAAAACCATTGGAGGATGCTCTCTTTGATGTTACTCAGCAGATGAGAGGTGCTGAGGAGATGACGGAGATCGCGAAGGAACTTGAAACTGCCGTGAAAGATGAGATCAAACAGATGCGGGAAAGAGAAATTGAGACGTCAACGTATCTCCGAACAGAAGCACAAGTTCAAATGGTCAATAATTTTTGGAACGAAATTCATGGATTTATTTTTCTGAACATCGGGTTTGGTTTTTTGTATTATGGCCTCTGGACCTGCTTGCAGAGTTTCGGCATCATGGCTTTTCGCGTTCCTGCTGAGGCATCGATAACGCTTTCCGATTTCCTCTATTATAGCGCTGTGACAGTGAGTACGCTGGGTTATGGTGAAATACATCCTGCACTCTGGCCGTCTCAGTTTCTGGCGGTCCTGCAAATCGTCATAGGAGCCACGTTTGTTGTTGGTATCATAGGAGTACTGCTCTCTTTGCTGACATCCGATGAGTTTTACAAACGGCGAATCTTCCAGGAAGCCAGCGGCAAACGCCCAGATGTCTATACGGATGATCTGGAGGAGTGGAACGTGAGGATGGGTTCGAAATCAGGAAAACTGTCCGAGGAATTCAGCCAAAAACTCGAACACTTAAGCCAGGAATTTGATGAAGTCTGGCAAAGACACCGTCAGACATTCAGGGAGATTGGGTTGATGTAGGATAGAATGAGAACGTGGAAAAAATCGATTTCTAAAACAATTTTCGATATGACAGGAGGAACAGCAGAAAATACAACCCGTTCCTTTTTTTTGTTAAAAACCAATATGCCAAAAAGATACTTCATTCAATTCCGTATGATTATTTTATTCATAATTTGAAGCTTGAATCCGTATTAGAGAAAACGCGTACAACAAGTCCACGGATAAGGACATTGAAAAAATATGAATCAAGGAACAGCGGTTTCATTTCTTACTTGACTAAGTATCACACAAATGATAACTTAACAAGAAATAATGGGTAAGAATGGTTATGTGCGATCCGTTTGATCGGCAGCGAAATCGAAGTCAAGAGGTGAGTAAAATTGAAAAACAGAAGTGAAAGAATCAGTGTGAAGAGAGGATATTCCCAATCTCAGGATGAAGCTGAGGCTGTCCGGGAATTGGCGGAACAGATTGACCAACCTGACGCTTCGGTAACCGTACTGTTTGCCTCTTCGAAGTACGATCTGAAGCGGCTGGCCGGTGAAGTGAAGCGTACCTTCACCGAACCCGTCATCGGTTGTACGACATCCGGGGAGATTACGCCGGAAGGATACGCCCGGGAATCTCTTTCCGGGTTTCGTATTGCGAGCGATGAATTGGAAGTGTATCCCTATTTCATTCCCTCACTGCATGATTTCAATTCAGAAAAAATTAATGAGGTGGTCAATTCCATTCAGAGGCAAATATCACACTCTTACCAGAAGAAACCCGAAGCCCGGTGTTTCGGGCTTTTACTCATAGACGGTCTGTCCCTCATGGAAGAACGTGTTATCGCTATTCTGGCGAACTCTGTTTCAGACGTACCGATAGCGGGAGGTTCGGCGGGGGACGATTTGAATCTGGAGAAAACGTATGTCTACTCAGGCGGAGAGTTTGTCTCCGATGCTGCGCTGTTTGCCTTGTTCATTACGACGTTACCTTTTAAGGTCATAAAAACGCAGCATTTCTCCGCTACCGACAAACGGCTCGTCATCACGAGGGCCGATCCGGAAAAGCGTATCGTTCATGAGATCAATGGTCGGGCCGCTGCTGAGGAATATGCTCGGGTGATTGGGATAAACCTGGATGATCTCAAGCACTTTGTCTATTTTACCAGTCCACTCATGCTTCGAGTTGGTGGTGAGTATTACGTCCGCTCAATCCAGAAAGTAAACAATGACGGCAGTCTCACATTTTTCAGCGCCATTGACGAAGGATTGGTACTGCGTGTGGCCGAGAGTGAAAATTTTGTCAATAATCTTAACAATACTTTCAATCAGGTTCGTACGGAGATCCCGAACATTAAACTGACGATCGGTTTTGACTGCATTCTCCGACGTTTGGAGGTCGTAGACAACGAGCTTGAGAACGAAGTGAACGAAATATTAAAACAAAATAAGGTGATTGGATTCAGTACATACGGGGAACAATTCAAGGGTGTGCATATTAATCAAACCCTTACAGGAATTGTTTTAGGAGAATAACCATGTCAGGCGTAACAGAATTACAGGAGCGAGTTGAGACCCTCGAACAGGAAATCCGAAGACTTGAGAGGGTCAATGAGGCGCTCATCAATCGAGTGGAGCGGAGTACGGACGAGGCGGGATCATCATACTCGCTTTTTGAATCGAATCTCCTCCTTCAGAACAAGATTAAAGAACATTCTGGTAGACTGATTCATATTAATCGGGATCTCCAGCGTGAGATTCGTGAACGAAAAGAGGTCGAAGAAGCACTGAGAAGAGAAAGGGACTTCACATCAGCGATTCTCAACACAGTAGGTGTGCTGATTGTCGTGCTCGATCGACAGGGAAGAATTGTCCGCTTCAATCGTGCGTGCGAGAAAATAACCGGACACGCTTTCGAGGAAGTGAAACATAAGTATGTCTGGGAGCTGTTTATCATCCCGGAAGAAGTAGGGCTGGTGAAAGGGATTTTCAAGGAATTGCAAGCCGGTCTTTTCCCGAATAACGCTGAAAACTACTGGGTGACAAAAGAGGGAAAACGTCGACTTATTTCATGGGCCAATACTGCGATCCTTGATCACGAGGGACAGGTAGAACACATTATCGGTACCGGTGTTGATATAACCGAGCACAGGCAGGCTGAGGAAGCTTTGCGCGAAAGTGAAGAGCGATATCGCAGCATCTTTGAAAATGCAACAATGGGCATCTTTCGGACCACACCTGAAGGAAAGGCCCTTACCATAAATCCCGCCACGGCAAGAATCCTGGGATATGATTCCAGGTCCGCCCTGGAGTTGATCGAATCTATGGATAATCTCGCCGAGCAGGTGTACGATGATCCTGCGGATCGCCAGGCGATTCTCCGATTATTGCGCGAAAAAGGCCAAGCAATTGTTGAGGTTCCGTTCCGCCGCAGGGACGGTTCGAGAATTATTGTAAAGCTCAACATATGGATGGTCCAGGATGAAAACGGAAATCTGCGTTTCATTGAGGGTTTCATCGAGGATATTACCGAGAGAAAGCTTACAGAGGAAAAATTGAAGCTCTATCATCGCATTTTTATGGCCTCACATGACGGTATTGCCGTCGTCGATCGAGAGGGTAAAATAACGGAGATGAATCCAGCACAGCTGAAATATATGGGAGAGAAGTGCGGGGTAGCAATCGGGCAACAGGCTTCTACAGGTTTGGAAAAGGCCGATGCAAGAAAGATCATGCAATCATTGGAGAAGACGAATCATTTCAAAGGTGAGATTAAGTTTCCGGGAAGGAAAGACGAATTCCACTATGTCGATTTGTCAATTTTCCCTATCTACAATGATGATGGCGACTTGAACTGTTACGTTGGAATGGGTAGGGATATCACTGAAATAAAACACGTTGTCAATGAACTCGCTGAAGCCAACAAGAATCTCAGAGATACACAGTCTCAGCTTGTCCAGTCTGAAAAGATGGCCTCACTTGGAATGCTTGTGGCCGGAATAGCCCATGAGATCAATACACCTATGGGATCGATCAGCAGTATGCACGATACTTTAATGCGGGCAAATGAGAAATTGAGCAACATTCTCGAAACCGAATGTACCGAGGATTCTCCGAATCATAGAAAAATACAAGGCATGCTCAAGGTGATCGATGACGCCAATCGCGTCATCAAAGACGGAACGGAACGAGTGACCACGATTGTGCGCCGATTGCGATCTTTCGCACGGCTCGATGAGGCGGAGATGGACAAATTCGATCTCCACGAAGGTCTCGAGGACACCTTAACCCTGATTCACCACGAGATCAAGCACAATATTACGGTGAATCGCCACTATGGGGACATTCCCCGCATTTACTGCTCTCTCAGTCGATTGAATCAGGTCTTTGTAAACCTGCTCATTAATGCCAAACAGGCGATCAAGGGCAAGGGAGAAATCATCATAACCACTTACCAACGCGATAATCACGTCTACCTCGAGTTCACCGATACCGGTTCCGGCATTCCGAAGGATAATCTTACGAAGATTTTCGATCCGGGTTTCACGACGAAGGGAGTCGGGGTAGGGACAGGTCTGGGTTTGTCTATTTGCTATCAAATTCTTCAGGACCATCACGGGGAGATCAAAGTTCAAAGTGAGATCGGCAAAGGGACAACATTCACCGTGATTCTCCCGACGAATCTTGATGAGATCTTGGGGGAATCATAGTAAGTTCATCGTACAGGCGTTTTCTTTGGAGTCTCTTATTGCTCTTTGCATTTATAAAGGTACAGGCTTCTCTCAATATGTGAGATTGACCCTGCGTTTCATAACAGTTTGTGTTGAAAGTTGTTGCAAGGAGCAATTGGACAAAAGGGAGTTGGGATGTATGTCCCTGTGAAAATGATAGCCCAGCATACCTATACCGGACGATCATGGAAAAAACGTGACCGTTACCGTCCAACGATACGAGCCCGGACACCGTCATCGTTAGACGTAACGTGTTCAAAAGGTAAAATATCATAGGGAGAAGTCAGATACACCGATGGCTGTTCAATATATATTCACAGTTCTTGTCGCCGTTGCCCTGGTGTTTATTCTTGTTCATATTGCACATCTGCGAGGCAAAATACATCAGAAAACCCGTCTGTGTGAAGCAGCCGAAGAGAAGTACCGGGTTTTAATAGAAAACGCCTATGAAGGTATTGGGGTGATTCAGGATGAGCGATATGACTTTGTCAATCCCAGCATGACGAAAATTTTTGGGTATTCAAGACGGGAATTGACACATCGGAACAAGATTGAATTCGTTCACCCCGATGATCGAAAGATGATTCGCAGTCGATTCCTGCGAAAGCGTCAGGGGGAGGAGGTTCCCGCTTCTTATCCTGTAAGGATTCTGACGAAGGCAGGCGATACGAAGTGGCTTAAGATCAGTTCTGCGCGGATTGCATGGGAGGGAAAACCGGCTGATCTGGAATTTATTTCCGATATAACAGATTTGAAGCAGGTTGAAGAGGAATTGAGGTTATACAGGGAACTCTACCTCAATTCGAAGGACGGAATCGTCATTCTGGACGCCGAGGGTCGATATATCGATTCCAATCCTGAGCATCATAAGCGTTCTGGTTATACGAAAGAAGAGCTGAAAGCAAGAGGTGTTGATGGTATTATTGGCCCGAAGGCAGGAGACATATTTCGTGATGGTATGGAAGCTGGACAAAGTATTCGACGGGAAGTGACCGCATATAGGAAAGACGGAAAAGAAGTGACAGTCGATATATCTGGATTTCCTATTAAAGATGAAGGAGGTGATATCCGCTATTTTGTGGGCATCGGGCGAGATATCACCGAAAAGAAGAGAGCCCAAGAGGCTCTCTCTACGCGTCTGCGATACGAAGAGGGACTGGAAGCATGTTCACGTGTGTTGATGAAGGGTACCAGTGATGAGAGTTCTCTGCAAGAAGCTCTCAAATATTTACTTGAGGCATCCGGCTCGAGTCGCGTATATATATTTGAAAATTTCGAAGATCCTGAGAAGGGTTTGTCAATGCGACAAACCCACGAGGTTTGCGCAGAGGGTATTCAGCCGTCCTTTGACGATCCTTTGAAGCGAGAATACCCCTATGATCCTGAATTTGAACGATGGAAGAGTATCTTGGCTCATGGTGAGGCTATTGTCGGCACCATTGAAACGTTTCCCCAAACAGAGAGGCATGTACTTGCAGCCCAAGGAATTCTTTCCCTCCTCGTATTGCCGATCATGATTGGGGGAGAGTGGTTCGGATTCGTCGGGTTTGATGACTGTAAGAACCTTCGCGAAGGATCTGAAGAAGATATCCGCCTATTGAGAACGGCTTCAGAGATCATTGGGACATATATTGAACATAAACGATTCGAGGAAGTGCTTCGTATCAGTGAGGAACGGTTTCGCAGTCTCGTTGAAAATGCGAAAGATGTCATTTATTCGATGACGCCGGAGGGGAAGTTTACATATCTCTCCCCACAGTTCAAGCAAGTAACAGGATTCGAGGTTTCCGAATATGTCGGGAAATCGCTTGAAGATCTTTTACATCCACAGGACCTAAAGCAAAGCCGCAGATGGTTAGAAATGGGCATGCCGAAGGAAGAGACGCCGCCAGGAGGATATGAGTTTCGAACGAAAACCAAGGATAACGGATGGCGTTGGCTCACGACCTCCGCTTCAGTGATCCGTGATGAGGGTGGAAAGCCCCTGGAAGCTATTGGGGTTGCTCACGACATTACAGAGATGAAGCGGGTTCTGGAAGATTTGGAAAAGGCCAATCGCGAGATTCGTGACGCTCAGACGCAATTGGTGCAAACCGAGAAGATGGCTACCTTGGGCATGCTGGTGGCTGGTGTGGCCCATGAAATCAATACCCCTTTCGGGGCCGTGGCCAGTATGCACGACACGATGGAACGGGCGGTGCAAAGAGTGAGAGCGGTTGTCGAGAAGGCGGATTCGGATGTTCAGGATCGTGAGCAGACGCTGGAGAAGGCATTTGAGGTCATTGATAAGGCGAACGAAGTTATCGACTCGGGGATTGATCGGGTGAGCGAGATCGTCCGACGCTTGCGCAGCTTCGCCCGTCTCGATGAGGCAGAACTGAAGGAAGTCGATATTCATGAAGGTTTGGAGGATACCCTGACCATTATCCACCATCAGATTAAGCACAATATCGAGGTCGTGAAACGGTACAGTACACTTCCTCTCATAACGTGTTATCCCGGTCAGCTCAATCAAGTGTTTCTCAATGTCCTTATGAACGCTTACCAGGCCATTGTTGGCAAGGGAACAATCACTATAGAGACGGTGCAGAAAAATAATACCATAGAGGTTAGTATCAGTGATACCGGTATCGGAATTTCGAAGGAGAATCTTGAAAAGATATTTGATCCGGGGTTTACGACAAAGGGTGTTGGTATTGGCACCGGTCTCGGTCTTCCCATTTCCTACAGAATTGTGCAATTCCATAGAGGTCAGATAAAGGTGAAGAGTGAGGAAGGAAAAGGGTCGACATTCACGATCTTGCTGCCGATGAATTTGAAGGAATTGATGGAATCCAACATAAAAAAAGATTGACATGAGATCGAAAATGATGAAAACATACCTTCTATCGATTTTTTTATTGTTGACCTATTGTTCAACAATACTCTCTGGACAAGACGTTTCGTCAGACAGTGCTAGTGTGAGCGCAAATGGCAGTGCATATCCGGAAAAAATGAAAAGCCGGCAGACTTGGGAGCGCATTCTATCCTTTCCAGGAAATCTTTTCTATTTCCCCATCGAAATGGTTTTTAAGGGAGTTGAGAGGACAACCGAATACCTGGATGAGTCCAAGCTTGTGTATAAAATTTTTGATAAACTGACTACCGATGATGGTCTTAGGGGTGTCAGACCGTACTATTCGTCCCGAGCAGGGGGTGGAATAAAATTATTCCAGAAAAATCTCCTTAACGAGAATTCGAAATTGACCCTTACACTGGCTGCTGGTCTTCGAGAGCGTCGGCGGTATGAATTGCGGTTGAAACGAGTTCAATTTCCAGGACAGAATATTCTATCGGATTACAAAATTCGCTATCAGTTCCTTTCAGATGAGTCTTTTTACGGTATCGGAAAAGAGAGTCAGAGATCGGGTAGAAGTAATTATGCTCATGAGCAGATCGTCATAACATCATCCTTTGAAAAGCATCTCAATAGGATTTGGAGTGTGAACGCGCTCATCGGATTCGAAGAGAATGAGATTCAAAGGGGGAGAGACATCGAATATCCATCTACGACTGATCTCTATGCGGATGAGAAGCTTTCAGGATTAAGTACAAAGAACCGAATGGGAAAGGTACAGTTCACCTTTGAAGCTGATGCCAGAAATCACAGGGGGCAGCCTACTGCAGGCTACAGACTGTTTTTCGGAAGTGCTCTTTACCAGCAGGTTGATGATAAAGCATTCGGCTTTTGGAAATTTTCAGCTGATTTTTCAAAATTTGTTCATCTGTTCTATAACAGGACGATCGTTCTTCGGGTAGCCGGGGAAGTGACTGAACCTTTTCGAACTCGGGAGATTCCTTTTTACCATCTGGCAGAGTTGGGAAGCCGTGAAACGATCCGGGGATTCAGGAGAGGTCGATTTCGAGACGAGGATATGATTTTGGGCTCACTGGAATATCGGTATCCGGTTTGGTTTCACACAGATATCGCTCTCTTCGTGGATGCCGGGCACGTTACTGAGGACATTTTCCGTGAGATCACTCCCAGGGATGTTCAGGTGGGCTATGGTATCGGCATTCGATTGTTAGGGGGAGAGGATATCATCACAAAATTTGAGATCAGCAACAGCCGAGAACAGCTGCGAGTATATTTTGAGCTCAATCCCGATTTGTAAGAAGAGAGAGGGTATGAAGACAGTATCAAAAAAAGATTTCCGTTTCTTCTGGAGTGAATTTTTTCTGTGCGTTTTTGTCTCGCTGTTCGCAACGTGCCTCATCGGTGGATGCGGCGGTTCTCGGATGTTTGTACCACCGGAGCCGGTTCCTGATGACAGAAGGCCTGTACCGGAGTCTGATGAAAAGGAGATTAATATATACGCAGATAATGTGGATAAACTCGTTTCGAAGCAGATTGGAAAACTTTTCGATACGTCTCAACATGTCCGAAAGGCTTTTGGCAAACCGAAACAGGCTTATAACGTTGATGCATTTGGCGAAGTTCCCAATTCGAGCTGGTTCACGAATCGCAATGGTTCGCAGTGTATGACATTAGAGGAAATCAGCCGGGGACCCAATACTGGCATGGGACCCGACACATCTGGCACTTGGAAAATCTTTCGGGCGAAGGCGGAAGGTGTTACCCCCGGTTTCTCAATTGAGGACAAACATGGGGAGCGATATCTTATTAAATTTGACCCGAAGGGGTATAGTGAAATGGCCACAGGTGCCGAGGTGGTCTCCACAAAATTGCTCCATGCGGCGGGATATAATGTGCCGGAGAATTACATTGTCTATTTTCATCCCCGGATACTCAGATTGGGTGAAAAGGTGAAATTTACTGATAAAAAGGGACAAACACGTTTTATGACGGAGGTAGACCTTGAAGAACTTCTTGGGAGAATTGAGTACCTTCCGGATGGACGCATTCGAGCGGCGGCAAGTAAATTATTACCTGGAAAGACAAAGGGACCTTTTCGCTATGAGAGCACGGTGAAGGATGATCCCAACGACTTCATTCCTCATCAACACCGTCGTGAGTTACGTGCTTTGAGGGTTGTTGCAGCCTGGTTGAATCATTACGACACAAAAGCCAACAATAGTCTCGATGTCTACACAGAAGAAGGTTATGTGAAGCATTACTTGATAGATTTCGGTTCCACACTGGGAAGTCAGGGAAATGAGCCGATGCCTCCCTTTATTGGTTTCGAAGGAAGTTTCGATCTGTTTCAAATATTGAAACAGCTGTGTACCTTTGGATTTCACATTCGACCCTGGGAGAAGGCTGATCCTATTCAGTATCCCTCTGTGGGGCGTTTTCACAATCGTGACTTCAATCCTCAGCAGTACAAATTTATTCTACCCAATCCCGCCTTTCAGAAAATGATGAAGCTGGACGGTTACTGGGGGGCGAAGCTGGTCATGTCCTTCACGGATGAGCAGATCGAAGCCGCTGTGGCTCAGGGTCAGTATTCGGATCCTGAGGCAGAGGCATATTTAATTCAGACGCTCATTGAGCGACGGGATATCATCGGTCGATATTGGTTTCGGCGAGTGCCATCATTGGATGCATTCGAATTGGAGAATAATTCCAATGGTATCCAAAAACTCTGTTTTACTGATTTGGCTGTTGCTACGGGATTGGAATCCTCGGACGAGTCACGCTATCGTTACCGTTTGAAAGTGCTCCCTGGAAATAATATCATATCGCGATATCAGGATATTGGAACCACAACGTGTATTCCGCTCCCAACTCCGCGTAAAATTGTAGCGGAATTGCAGAAGGGAAATTCGACCTTACCGTCGGAATGGCAACTTCAGGTGTCCTTGCTGGTGAAGCGAGGGAATAAGGAAAAATGGAGCACTTGGATCAGGGTGTATCTCGTTATAGAAGAAGGAGTCAATGAATATTCGTTGCTCGGAATAGAGCGTGAAGGGTAAGGAAACGTACTTATGAAAATGAGATCGGTAATTACACGAACAGCTTATTGTGTCGTTACGGTTCTTATACTCGGGGCTGGTCTTCGTTGTGCACGAACAGGATTTGTGGTTGAGAAATATCCTGAGGATTTTTACGTCGTTCCCAAGCTTTTGCCGGATATCCGGAACAATGATAAAGTGACGTTTCTTGTTTACAGCGACAACCAGGCTGGTTGGCGAGTGAAAGAGAAATTTTTAAACAGATCCAACTGGACGAGCTGGAAAATGGTTATGGTTCCCTTTTACCAATTGTATTTGTTCGGGAATGGTCTATGGGGTTTTGCAAACTGGCTTCGACACGTCCCGGATTACGGTAAAAAAGAGCGCATTATGGTCAGGGATGCGATTTACGCGGAAGCGCAGAAAACCGGCGTGGATTTTATTTTAAACATCGGTGATCTCGTCACTCATGACGGTCGCCGGCCTTCTCATTGGGCCACGTTTCTGAAAGAGAACAAAGCTGAGCATCCTCTGCTCAAGGAAATACCGTACCTTCCTGTTCTTGGCAACCATGAGCGAGGGAACGATACCACGTATGGTTTTTCCAACTTTGAAGCGGTCTTCGGTTATCCCAGATTTTACGTCGTCGAATGCACGCATGGCGTCCTCATTGTGGTCGATTCAAATCTCATTCTGGACCAGTATCAGTATATCGACGATGATGTGCAGGAGGAATTGTTTGAAAAATGGTTTGTGTCTGGCGAAGATGCCAAGGAGCGGTCTTGGTTGGAGAAACAGCTTTCATTGTATGACAAATCTTTCAAGATCGTCGCTATGCACAATCCACCGATTTCCTTCGGGAAACATCATGCAGATTGGTTGGAGCAGTCCAACGGCAGAAATCTTCTTGAGAAACGACAACAACTTCTCAAATTGATTGGAGAGCATGGTGTGCAGGTTGTTTTTTCCGGACACGATCATCTGTATCAGCACAGCGTACTGCAGTGCGGCGACCAGCAACGCGTGCACTTGATTGTTGGTGGCGGAGGTGGCGCGACTCTTCGGGGAGGATATGATCCAGAGGTTCAGATGAAGTATCAACAGCATTTCGTCAATGAGGGCCTGGATGTCTCTCTTCTGAATCAAGCGATGATCTATCATTATTATTGCGTTCAGGTGAACGCGAGTGAACTCGTCATAAAAGTCATTGAAGTCACTATGAAAGAAGAACAACCTACGAGTTTGGTGGAGGAAATCCGAATAGAAAAAACGGTTAAGGATTGATCTGATATCATTGATAATGTTTTCATTCAAGTTTAGGCTTCGAAGTTAATAATCGGGGCAATCTGGGAAGAACGAATGACCATTCCTCGGTCGAAGAGCGTTTTGGATCGATTTTTGAATCTCTTTACGGAAGTGCGTTCCGGTGAGGGGATATCGGCCGTCCTGTTGTGCTTCAACATTTTTCTCATATTAACGGCCTATTATAGTATTAAGCCTGTGCGTGAAGCTTTGATCCTGGCGGGTGGGGGGGCAGAGCTGAAGAGCTACATGTCTGCGGCCCAGGCGATTCTCCTGTTAGGTTTCGTTCCTCTGTATAGTATGCTGGCCAGCCGATTTCCTCGCCGCTCCCTGATCAATATTGTCACGTTCTTTTTCGCAGGCTGTCTCGGTCTGTTTTATATCCTGGCGCAGGTTCGGATTCCTCTCGGCGTCATCTTTTTCATATGGGTCGGTATTTTCAGTTTAATGGTCACCGCCCAATTCTGGGCTTTTGCCAATGATCTCTATACGCCGGAAGCTGGGAAGCGAATTTTTGTCATCGTCGCTTTCGGTGCTTCGGCGGGAGCTGTATTTGGAGGGTTTGTTGCGGGGCGACTGATCGTACCATTGGGTGTGTATCAACTCATGCTCGTGTCCGGCGTTCTTTTGCTTCTCAGCTTGATTTTCACAAATGTGGTCGATTCCAGGCAAAAGAAGGTAATTATTGAAGCGAAGCGAGACGACCAAATCGTTGAAGAACCTTTGAAAAAAGCGAGAGCCTTCAAACTCGTATTTCAAAACAAGTATCTTTTACTGATTGCCTTTCTCATCCTTTTTATCAACTGGGTGAATACAACAGGCGAATATATTCTTGGCCGGACCGTTTCCGAAGCCGCGACGCGTGCCATCAGTTCTGGAGAAGTGGGAGGATTAACCGAGGCGGAATATATCGGCAAGTTTTATGCTGATTTCTTTACCGTTGTCAATTTGATCGGTCTGTTGATGCAACTGTTTATCGTCTCGAGGGTATTGAAATATTTAGGCATCCGCATTGCCATACTTTTTCTGCCCTTGATAGCTCTGGGCGGTTATTTCATTATTGCCTTCTTACCAATGCTATCGATCGTTCGCATAGCAAAGACCGCTGAAAACTCTACGGACTATTCACTTCAAAACACAGTCAGGCACGCTCTCTTTTTACCCACAACACGCGAGGAGAAATACAAAGCAAAACAGGCCGTTGATACTTTTTTCTGGCGAGCCGGTGATGTATTATCTGCCGCTGTAGTGGCAATTGGAACGAACATTCTTGCTTTCCACACGAAACAATTCGCACTGGTCAATATTTTTCTTGTGTTGATCTGGTTAGGTCTTGGTCTGATGATTGGTAAAGAAAACAAGAGGCTAACGGTAAAATATAATGAGAGCGGGCCATAATCTTATTTTCAAAGGTACGATCGAATGCACACTGACATTCCTTCCCATTTTTCAAGAAAGCAGCATGACTGAATCAAGATGAGCACATTCATTCGAAAATTATTTGACATACGAGAAGGTGAAGGTTTGAGGGCCACTCTCATGTTCACTTATATTTTCCTCATTATCGCTTCCCTTCTAATTGTCAAGCCTGTTCGAAATTCTCTCTTTTTGACGCATATGGGAGTTTCAAAACTCCCATACGCGTTCATTTTGGTTGCCATATCAGCCGCTGTCATCATCAGCCTCTATTCAAAATTTACGAATAGAATCCAGCTCAATCGAATGATGCTCTATGCCACAGTGTTTGCAATCACGCTTCTTCTTGGTTTCTATGTTTTGCTCTCTTTGGATTATGGGGCTGGTTGGTTCTATTATGCTTTCTATGTCTGGGTGGCCATTTTTGGGGTGCTTTCGACATCGAATTTCTGGCTCTTGGCGAACTATATGTTCAATGCCCGTGAGGCCAAGCGCCTCTTCGGCTTTATCGGATCGGGAGCCATAGCCGGTGGCATCTTTGGCGGCTATTTGACAAATGTCCTTGCCCCCGTAATTGGAACGAAAAATATGATTCTCTTCTGCGTTGGGTTTGCGGTGTGTTGCCTCTGTATTCTGACACAAGTCTGGAGGAGATGGGCACGACGGAATTATGATGACCGTATCCATCGAGAGAGAAGGATGGCCGATCATTCATCTCGGGAGAGTATCCTTAATACTATTCTGAACTCCAGGCACTTGACATACATCGCGGGTGTTGTCGGTATCGGTGTCATCGTCGCCAATCTGGTCGATTACCAGTTCAATGCGGTTGCCAGTGAGGTCATCACGGATGAAGATAAGCTCACGGCTTTTTTTGGATTTTGGTTGTCAAGCCTCAGTATTGCCTCTCTTTGCATCCAACTCTTCTTAACCGGCCGCATATTAAGAGTGTTTGGTGTCATGGCGTCTCTGTCCTTTCTGCCTGTGGGAATTTTCATAGGTGCTGCGGGGATTTTGTTTCAACCGGCATTGTGGTCCGCAGTCTTCATCAAGGTGAGTGACGGCAGCTTCAAACATTCCATCTA
>CP070758.1:1645048-1733589 GCA_020348925.1 Gemmatimonadota bacterium
TGGATACACCCCATAAACGTAAAAATGGTCATGATAGAGTGTTCGAAACCAGTATTCTTTAGCCTGGTTTATTCATGAGCTGTCATTCCGGCCCCCGTAATAGAATACGGGGTAAACTCCGTGCCGGAATCTCCTCGATTGATGCAACGGATTCTCTGTTCAGGAGATTGCGGGATAAACCCGGAATGACAGAGTATACAATTGTGGGAGATACTACCGAACAAAGTTCAACACCAGTGTTCATTAAAATACCATAAATACATTCATGTTACGTTGCGTTTGCAGTGGTTTTATGAATTATCCAGGCTAAAGCTTTCTTGAACCCTTTTCATTCCGAGATCGAACGTGATTTCTAAACGCATAGCGACCCCTTTCATGGCGGCTAGTTTTTTCTTGATCTGCCCGCGAGTGCTCGGACTGTGGATACACCTGGACTTTCCTGTAGAGCAGATTGAGACGAGTCGGGCAGAGCCCATCTACGTACGACACGCCGATCGATTTGAAAGCGAAACCAGGGAAGGCCATGAGGTACGATCATTCTTCGGGGATGTTGAGATCGAACATCGTGAAACGCGGATTACGTGTGATCGCGCCACATACATTGAGTATGAAAATAAGGTTCTGCTGAGCGGTCGTGTCGAAATCCAACAGCCTGTGCGGCTCATTCTGGCGGATCAGGTCGAATATTTTGAGAGGATCCGTGAAATCATCGGGAGTGGCGATACGGTCCGTGTTGTCGATTCTGAGAAAGGCGTCACCGCCCAAGGAGGATATATCCGGTATAATTTAAATTCGGAAACCGGCTATATTACCAAGAGACCGCAACTGTTCAAATATTCAGAAGGGAACGCGCTCGAGGCCACCCTAAGCGGCGATGTCATTGAGCTCTTTTCCCAGGAGAAGCGAGCTGTGGCGCGGGGGGATTCCGTTCGATTGTATGATCTGAAGAACAATTTGGAACTCCATGGAAAAAATGTATCCTACTACTATGAGAAGAGGTATGCTGTGGCCGCAGGGCTGCCAAAAATCAGGAAGCACGATGAGGCGGACTCGCTCTTCATGACTGTGACGAGTGATACCGTTGAGCTTTTTTCAGATGAGGAACTCTTGAAAGCTTTCGGAAACGTGAGAATAGAACGGGAGGGGTTTTCAGCACAAGGCGGTCAAGCCCTCTTCTCCGAAAGAGGGGAAAAAGTGGTTTTAAGAAAAAATCCGACACTGCGGCACTCTACAAATACACTCGTCGGTGAAGAGATCGAGCTGATCCTTGAGGATTGGAAGGTGGCACGAGTTTTGGCTTACGGCCATGCGCAGGCAACATCCACCTCCAGGGAGGACAGCGTCGGAGTGCCTGTGAACGTGAACGAGCTGGCCGGAAAGAGGATCACTCTCTTTTTGCGGGATGAGGAGGCTGAAAGTCTTGTTGTGGCAGGAACTGCCACCAGCCTTTACCATTTACAAGAAGACCAGGATCAGCGAGCGATGAACGAAGCGAGTGGAGACACGATCACCCTCTTTTTCCTGGAAGGAAAAATTGATGATATTCGCATCATGGGTGGGACACGAGGGACATATTACGCGCATTCCTTGGGTGCGGCCGAAGCGGTGGATACGGTCTCATACCTCTCAGATCGAATTGACTACAATATAGACGAGGGGATCATAATCCTGCTTGGGAACAACCGCATCGAATATCGAAATATCGTCTTAACCGCCGGTCGTATTACATTCAATACGGCGACTGATAGGCTGACGGCTGAGGGTGTCCGTGATACCGTCGGCCGCGTATCTGGCAGCCCTGTACTGAAGGAGGGAGAGGAGCACATAGAGGGAGAGTGGTTGGATTATAATATGAAGACGAGAAAGGGCAAGATCAGGAGAGGTGAAACCAAGTTTGAAAAAGGTTTTTACCATGGCGAAAAAATCCGTAAAGTGGCTGACAAGACGTTGAATATCGATCATGGGAGATACACGACGTGCGATCAGAAAATCCCCCACTACCACTTTTATACTCGGAGGATGAAGTTTTACCAGAATGATAAGGTCATAGTGAAACCGGTTGTTCTATGTTTCGGGGATGTTCCTGTTCTGGCATTGCCCTTTTACATCTTTCCCATTAAAAAAGGACGTCATTCAGGGCTCCTCATTCCCCGTTACGGGAGTACCGACAGAGACGGTCGGTACCTCAGGGATGCGGGGTACTATTATGCTCCGAGCGAGTATTGGGACGCTTTGGCCAAATTCAGTTTTTACGAGTGGACAGGCTGGATGGTCGAATCACGGTTTCGATATGCCCTCCGGTACAACTTTGGTGGGAGCATCGGGGGTTCATATCGATGGGACAGGAGATACGTTGGATCCTCCGAAGAAAGGAGGGAGAGGTGGAATTTCAAGTTCAATCACAATCATACCATACGACCCAGTTTGAGCGTGAAAGCATCGGGCGATTTCGTGAGTGATGCCAGCTACTATCAGGATGTGAGCTTCAGTGCACTGGAACGAATGGAGCGCACCCTTCGGTCCGAGCTCATTTTTGATAAACGATGGGAGGGAAGCAGTATGAGTCTCCGCTTCAATCACGAACGAAATTTGGATAGGAAACGCACGACCGAAAATCTCCCGATTCTTACATTTCGGAGGTCCCAGCGTCCACTGTTCAGGACCGGTTCGGAGAGGGGCGAGGGTCATGCGAGCACATCGAAAAAGTGGTACCACGCCCTGTCATACTCGTACAATTTTCTCTTTGTAAACTGGGACAGCAAGGTGGGCGATGATTCTGAACGGCACATTGGAGCGGATCATCGGATCGATCTCTCCGGTCCCCAATCGATCGGGGAGTGGTTGCATCTCACTCCAAGAATGAAGTTCCGTGAAACGTGGTTCGACGAGGACACAACGGGTAATCAATGGGTCCGCCGTGGATCCTACGAGGCCAGCCTTTCAGCCAACACCACATTGTACGGTCTTTTTCGCCCTCGTATCGGACCGCTGACCATGGTGCGTCATAAGATACAGCCCCGGCTTTCCTTCACGTACAGACCTGATTTTGAGAACAGGGGTCGTTATTATAGCTTTGGCGGCATCGGAGCTCTTGCCGGTCCTCAAAAGGTTGTCGGAATGGGCATCAGCAATTTTTTTCAGGGCAAGACGATGACTGAGAACGGTGAAAAAAAATTTGATATTGCCACGCTCGATGTAACCACCGGTTACGATTTCAGAGCTCTAGGCCCGAAATTCGGAACGGTCAATACGGCCCTCCGGATCTATCCTTCAAAAGGACTCAATATCGACTTGAACGCCACCCACAGTCTCTATGACAGGGAAACAGGTGCGTTTCGGCCGTGGAATCCTGCGATGCAGAACATAGGGGTAACGACCGCGTTCGGTATCAAGAGAGGAGAAGGCGGTCGGTCGCCCGTCAGACAGGAGGAGCGACTTGGGGATGTGATGGACACCTCCTCTGACAATCAGTTCGATGAGTCAGGAGAGAGCCAGGGGGGAAGGACGGGAGCGACGGGCAAGCCATGGTCCCTGAATCTTACCCATAATTATTCATTGTCCAAATCGTCAGTTCTTTCGAGAACCCAGTGGTTCCGAGGACGGCTCGGTTTCTACCTCACGAAAAATTGGAAGATCGATTATTCGGCCTCCTTTGATATGGAGAAAAGTCGATTTACTGCTCAGCAGCTTGTTCTCTACCGCGATTTGCATTGTTGGGAGGCGCAGTTTGTGTGGGTGCCGACCGGTGGCAGGGAGGGGTATTACTTTAAAGTGAACATTAAAGCACTTCCAGATGTGAAGATAGAGCGGGGAAGGGGAATTGGTGAATTCGGGCTCTAAGAACCCCGGGGAGATGGGCGCCGGGGCAAGCCGAAAAAAATGTAAAAAAATGCATTTTTTTAAAAAAAATGCTTGACAATCAAGCCTTTTTTTGTTAATCTCAGTGATACGTTTTTGTTACACCCTTAGTTCTACGAAAAGGTTGATCATGATATTATCGAGAGGAGGTGAAGTAAATGACCCGTGAAGATATGATTGCGAAAATGGCCAAGGAGGCTGGTATCTCCAAAGCTGCAGCGGATAAGGCCATGCGGTCTTTCACGACAAATGTCACCAAGGCGGTGAAAAAAGGCGACAAATTCACGTTGGTGGGCTTTGGAACATTTTATGCCCAAAAGAGAGCTGCGCGCAAAGGACGAAATCCTCAAACTGGTGAAACCATAAGAATTCCGGCTGCCAAGGTACCGAAATTTAAGCCTGGCAAAGCCTTGAAGGATGCCGTAAAGAAGTAGGATGATTATCCGACGCGGTATTTGAGGTTGGGTAGCGAGTTTTCTGGTTGTGTTTTGAGTTGGTCTGAGAACTAAGGGGGGGACACTCAGAGGGAGATGCGTGTGCATGCGCACATCCAATGATTGGAAAGGAGCAAGGGAATGATTTCCTTGCTCCTTTCATTTTTAGGAGAGAAATAGGGTCCATGGTGACCGTAAATGCCCGGACGATCTGCATTTTTGAAGACGCAGCATACACTCGTCTTCTTCCTCCTGCGTATACACGACCTGTGTATGATCTCGTGTGCGGCCTCTCAACGTTACGGGAGAAAATACTCCGACAGTACCGAGGCTACGAATGTATTCTCCACTGCCGAAGCTATCTGGCAGCGACGCTCCGGATTGAAAATCCTGGTATACGGATCAATGAGACGCCTGGCGGAGATTGTCTCTTCATCAATGGAAGAATCCTCGTGGCTGCGGATTTTGCCGGGCACATCCCGATGGAAGGAAAGGAAACCCTCTACGTTTCCGGGAAAACCCTCATCGCCGCTCGCGTCGGTCGGGAGCGTGCTCAGCGACTCGACCTGGCCTCCCCTCTCGATCTGGAGACATTCGCAATCGGCGAACGAATCGAATGTGACGCCGATATGATTCGCTATCCCTGGGATTGTATTGAGAGAAACGGAGAATACATTCGACAGGACTTCGAGCAGAAGATCGGTACGGGATCGCTTGGCGAAGGAATCCATGAGAGTGTCACAGTTCTTGAGGAGCACAGAGTCTTCGTAGAGAGAGGCGCACGGATCAAGCCCAATGTGGTTTTGGATGCTGAGGGTGGACCGATATATGTGGGACAGAGAGCCACAATTTCTTCGAACGCGACTATTGAGGGACCCGCCGTCATAGGACCCGAGACGCAGGTGAATGCGGGGGCTCGAATCTCAGGGGGCACAACCATCGGGCCGATCTGTAAAATTGGCGGTGAAGTGAGTCAGTCCATTATTCATGGCTACAGCAACAAACAGCACGATGGCTATCTCGGCCATTCGTACATCGGGAGCTGGGTGAATTTAGGGGCCGGGACGACCAATTCGGATTTGAAAAACAATTATCAACCGGTCAGGGTCTGTGTCAATGGGGAATTTGTGAATACAGAATCCCTCTTCGTCGGGCTTATCATGGGAGATCATTCAAAAACCGGCATTCAAACCATGTTTACTACCGGTACGGTTGTGGGTGTTTCATGTAACGTGTTCGGTGCTGATTTTCCGCCAAAATATATTCCTTCCTATTCCTGGGGTGGCTCCGGGGGGGTGACTGAGTACGAACTGGAAAAGGCGATCGAGACTGCCAGAACGGTTATGGCTCGTCGAAACAGGGAACTTACCCCTGAGGGTGAGGACCTTTTGCGATACATTTTTGGGATAACCGCCGCTGAAAGAGGTTCCGTCGCATAACCATTCCTTTGTTTCTCTGAGTAGTCCAATCTCTTTTCCCTCAACCTTATGATCGAACATGTTTGGGTTTGAAAAAAGAGAACGCCTGGATGTCGTGGCATGATGAAGAGGGCTCTGTTGGCTCTTCATATTTTATGGCTGGTCGGACGTCCCCTGTGGGCTCAGGACGTATCACACGTGGAATTGAGACACCTCGTCGATTCACCCACGGCCGGCCTTCTTTCACAGTGGACCTATGCCTGTGACCTGCGGGTATTTCCCAACGGCGGTGTGTTGGCGAAAGTATCGGTGGGTCTCCTGAGCCGATTCAGTGCAGGGCTTTCTTATGGTGGTCTTAACATCATTGGTCAGGGGGAACTCAATTGGAACCCGCGAATCGAGTTTCAGGCCCGAGTGCGCGTCGTCGATGAGGGTTTTTTCAGGCCGGCTCTTGCCTGTGGCTTTGATTCTCAGGGATATGGATGCTACGATGAGGGCTTGGAACGATACCAGATCAAATCGAAAGGAGTCTATGCGGTTCTCAGCAAGAGTTTTTGGTTGCTTGGTCCTCTGGGCTTGCACGGAGGTGCGAACTACAGCTTCGAAGATAGGGATAAAGATGACGACATATCCTTTTTCGCCGGCGTTGATAAGGATCTCTTGGCAGGGTTTGTGCTGCTGGCCGAATATGATTTTGCCCTGAACGACAACAGGGAGGACGGGGTGTACGGGGCGGGTGGGGGATACGTGAATGCGGGGCTCCGATGGACCTTCGCAAAAAAACTGAGCCTTGAGTTTGATTTTAAAAACCTGGCTGACAACCGTGAGGACAGTCCCCGTGTGGGCCGCGAAGTGCGTATCGTCTATTGGGATCAGTTTTAGCCGCAGCGTCTCAGAGACATCTCATTTCGGACCACTTTTTGGATCCATCCGTGATACAATGCACCTGATGTTTTCTCACAGACAGATGATTCTTTCCTTGCTTGTGCTTGGAATTGTGTCGGTTGGATACAGCCAAACCAACTCTGAGAGCGCTCTTGATGCCGCACTTGGAACCATCGCAGCGGAAGATCTCATGCGCAACGTCCGCCATCTTGCCTCGGAGGAATTCGAGGGTCGTCTGTCCGGCGGCGAGGGGTATAACGGCGCTGCCCGCTGGGTCGCGGAACAGTTTGCATCGTGCGGTCTGAAACCCGCGGGGGATGCTGAAACCTATTTTCAGCACTTCGATGTCGAATACAATGAGATCCTCAGTCCGGCCCGTCTGAACGTGGTCGTCGCCGATTCGGTGCAGCACGCCTACACCATTGGGGAAGATTTTGTGGCGAGAGGGTTCTCCGGTCAGGGATTGATGACGGCACCGGTGGTCTTTTGCGGGTATGGTGTGCGTTCGTTGGAGAATGACTATGACGATTACTCAGGGGTGGAAGTGAGGGACAAGATCGTCATGGTCTTGAAAGGTGCACCCTCGTGGGAGGCTGACTGGGGGGACGCTCGCTGGCCTCGTGTGAAGGCACAGACAGCCCATGAGCAGGGCGCCATTGGCATGCTGCTCGTCTCTGAGCCCCACAAAGAGAGAAGTGCAGCGCTTGTAGGGAGCGTCTTCCACGGTCCTGGCGAGCAGTTGCTCAACTTCCCGGCTCTCCATATTTCTCAGAAAGCAGCTGCAGACTTTCTCAGCAGAAGCGGAAAGGGATTGACAGAGGTACAAACCATCATCGACCGGGCTCGTCGACCTCATTCTTTTCCCCTGGAGTTGGAGGCTCACATTGAAATACATGTCCGGTACCGAAAAAGACAGGGAACCATGAACGTCCTGGGTCTCTGGGAAGGGGCTGATCCTGAGCTGAAGGATACGTGCGTTCTTGTCGGTGCCCATCTGGACCATGTGGGATCTCAGGCCGAGGCCATCACCTTTCCCGGCGCCAATGACAATGCCTCAGGTGTGTCGGCGCTTCTTGAGATCGCGAGGGCGTTCTCCGGGGCACGCCTTTCCCCCCAAAGATCTCTTCTCTTCATTGCTTTTTCAGCTGAGGAGCAGGGACTCTATGGTTCACGGTTTTACGCGGCACATCCTGTGGTCCCGCTTGATCGAACGGTGGCGATGATCAATATAGACTGCATCGGTGCGGGTGAGGGGATGAGGGTCGGAGGGGGACAAGATTACCCGCACTTCTATAGACGTGTGCTGACCGTAAATGAGAAGTCCACGCAGTTCGACCTTCCACAATCAGACGCAGGTGGCGGTGCCGATGCCGCCCCCTTCCACGAGCGTGGCATTCCCAACCTTTATTTTGCCACCACCAAGGGCTACGCCCACCTTCACCAAATTTCCGATACTCCGGAGACACTCAATCCCGAATTGTTTGAAAAAGCCGCTCGTCTTACCTTTCTGACACTATGGACGGTGGCCAACGAGAAATAGTGTTCATCTGTGTGGAAAGGGCTCTTGAAGCTTCAATGAGGAGTACAAAGCTGCAAGACCGAAGAGGAGAACGATGGAATAGAGCACCGGAAAGGACGTCATATCGAGCAGCACGCCTCCGATGCCGGAGAAGAGAAGAGTCGGGGCAATAAACGTATTCATCATTCCCACATACGTAGGTCTCTCCTTGGCTGGCGCAATGGCCAGAAGGAAGCTGTGGTAGCCCGTGCGAATCCCGCTGTAAAAGGCTCCGAGAAAGAAGAAGAGGAGACCGAAGAGAAGGATTGGGACCTGCACTATAGTGCTGCTCAGCACCAGAAGAGGAGGGAACAGGGTTATGGTCGCAGTGAGTTGGAGGACGACTCTTGTGCTGGCATTGTTGCTGAGCCAGCCCCATAGCAGGTTCGAGGTGACGACACCGAGCATTTGGACGGCCAGAAACACTCCCACAGTACTCTCGGACAGTCCGTACTTCCGTATGGCGTAGATGATGTAGAAAGGAAGTCCCATGTAGAAGGAGCCTATCAGCCACCGAAAAATGAGAAACCGTCTGTAATTGAGATCCTCCCGGAGTATTTCAAATCCCCTGCGGTGATGGTCTCTGAGCGATTTTCGCTCTTCGAGTTCAATGGAGTCGGGCTCTTTTACCAGGCAGAAAGAGATCAGGGCGGCGCTGATGATGAAGAAATTTATGGCGAACAGCGTCCCGTAGTTTTGGGGATAGGGACTGTTGCTCAAGACGAGCCGAATGACGGTCAGACTGGCGATAAAGGACAGGGCGCCGCCCAGAGAAACCCGCCAGCCGAAAAAGCTGCCCCGTCGGTGCGGCGGGATGGTTTTGCCGGTGATATCGAGAAAGGCCACGCCGGCGATACCGCCGGAGATGGCAAAGAGGCAAAACAGAACCAAGAATATCACCAAGAGATGAAACCTCTGGTGGGCATAGAGAAAGACGGACAGAGCCAGGAGGCCGAAAGCAATGCTGCGAAAAACAGCCATGATCACGTACACCGGCTTTTTCCGAGCTTTGGACTGGACCAGACCTGCCACGAAGTACTGGGGCAGAAGCCAGCCGATCTCTTCCAGGCTGGCAATGGCCCCGATGAGAAAGCTGGAGGTTGTCAGGCGGCTCAGAAAGGCAGGCAGAATGGTCGATCCGCTGATAAAGGTAAAAGCTACGTTGAAGAGGACGCCGTTGGCGATGCCTAAGAAGTAATTGCGCTTGAAATGTGTTCGATCCATAGGTATTGAACGGTTTTCATGGGGTCTTCGAGAAGCAGGCAGAAAGCGTCGTGATGCGGTTGAAAGCCCACCATGGAAAGCGGTGGTCCGGTCACGCGGTTCCGACGTCTGTTTCGCACGATATTTCCTCTTCTTCGTGTTCAAGAATTTCTGTGCAGCTCTCGGGGAAAAAGGGAACCCTCACCACGAGGATGAAAGGGACGCCTTAACCGTAATCGAACGATCTGCTTGTACCAAGTTCACCCTCCGTGGCGGCGACAATGACGGCCGCTGAACTGTCTCCGCTTATATTTGTCACTGTCCGGCACATGTCCAGGATTCTGTCCACACCCAGGATCAAGGCAATCCCCTCCAGCGGAACCCCAATCGTTTTCAGCACGAGTGCCAGAGTGATCATGCCCACACCAGGGACACCCGCAGCTCCAATAGAAGCCAGCGTCGCTGTCAATACGATCATGAGCTGGTTGCCCAGCGTCAGATGCATGCCGTATACCTCTGAGATGAAGACTGCGGCCACACCTTGGTAGAGGGCCGTGCCGTCCATGTTGATGGTCGCCCCCAAGGGCAGGACAAAACTGGCGACGTCGTTCGGCACGTTCAAATTCTCGATGGAACACTCCATGGTCACCGGCAGGGTGGCCGAGCTGCTGCTCGTGGAGAAGGCGATGAGCTGTGCCGGTCGGATGCCTCGGAAGAACGTCAACGGATTCATCTTGGCCAGCAGACCGACGGCCGCGGGGTAGGTGAGACACGTGTGGAGAATCAAGCCGATGATGACCACTATCGAATAGCGGGCTAAGGTCAGAAGGATACCCGCACCAAACTCGCCGACGATGGCTGCGATGAGGGCAAAGACGCCGTAAGGGGCCAGTTTCATGACGATGTGTACGATCTGGATCATGGCATCGTTGATGCCCTCGAAGAAGGCGAGTACGGATCTTGCCCTGTGGGACGGAATCATCGTCAGGGCAATTCCTAAGAGTACGGCGAAAAAGATGATCTGGAGCATGTTGGCCGTGTTCAGAGAATTGACGGGATTGGTCGGAATGATGTCCAGCAAGACGTCGATCACCCCGGGTGTTTCTTCAGCCTGTTGTATTTTCTCGAGTGCGACACCGCCGTAATTCTGGAGCAGATTTGTCTTTACCTCATCCGGCAGTCGGCTGCCTGGGCGGATGATGTTGGCCAGAAGCAGTCCAATAGTGATGGCCAGAGCGGTCGTCGTGAGGTAGTAAGTGATTGTCTTCATGCCCATACGCCCCAGTTTTCTGATGTCCCCTAAGCTGGCGGTCCCGACCAAGAGTGAGGCGAAGACCAGGGGGACGACGATCAGTGTGATCAACCGAATGAAGGCCGTTCCAATGGGTTTTATGACTGCCGCTTTGGGGCCGAGGAGAATCCCGACCACCACGCCCAGTATGAGTCCTACGAGAATTTTCGTGTAGAGTTTGAGCTTTGGAATCTTCATAATATTTCTTCGACAAATCTTGATACCGTCTGATTATAAAGGAACCTCAAATATACACTGTGATCTTCACACTGTCAAAGAAAAAGTCTGCGAGTGGCCGGCAATGAGTGGAGTGCATGTCAGAGTTTGTCGTCAGACACGGAATTCTTCGACAGGCTTGGAGCTTGTCCTGAACGAAGTGAAGAAAGTATTTCGGGGGGTGCCGTTTTCAAGCGCCCCCCCTTGCTTTCGCAGCGCACTTCGAGCAATCGCACTGCAGAGCTGGCTTGAATATATAGGAAATGAGCCCCTGAGCAGAAATGTGTCAGGGTCATCGGTTCCGCCTCATACAAATACCTAAATTGGGCGATTCTTGGCAAACGACAATCCTTAACCTGGTTACTGCGTAAAAAAACAAAAACTGTCGTTCCTGCGCATGCAGAAATCTCCCAAATATACACAACAGACTCTCAATGAAGGAGATTCCGGGAGAAACCTGCAATGACAGAGTCTCTCATTGTGGAAGATTGCATGGAACAAAGTTGAAAACTTGGATACATTCTGACTTTTCAAGTGTATTCATGGCATCTTAAGTTCGCTGTGATTTTATGAATACTCCGGATGAAATGTCATTCTGAGTCCGATGTCATCGGGCGAAGAATCTCTCGGCTCATGAGTGAGATTCTTCACTTCACCTTGCTCCGTTCAGAATGACAAGTCTTGTACATTGAGTTCACAATTGCTCAGCTTAGGAAATAATTAATACGTTTCGGTTTTTTTCTTGACATGTGTTGTGTCTCCCTTTAGGTTTTCGCAACTTTTATTTGTTCTTAAGGAGAAGGAGGAGAGAGATCTGAATGTACTCAGAGACAGACCACTGACGATGCGCGTCCTCGGCCTGGCCGGGCCGGCCATGGCCAGCATGCTCTCGCATACACTCCTGACCCTGGTCGATACGGCTATGGTGGGGCGATTGGGAGCCGATGCCCTGGCGGCAGTGGGAATTGGGGGCATGGCGATGTATGTCGTCATGAGCGCATTCTTTGCCATCGATTCCGGATCGAGGGCCATCGTGGCCAGGTATTTTGGGGCTGGCGATTGCTCCAGGTGCGGACAGGTCTGTCAGCAGGCTCTTTTCCTGTCCCTTGTTTTTGGCATAATCCTGTCGATCGGCGGGTGGTTCTTGTCGGACGACATGTATCGCCTCATGCGGGCGGAAACAACGGTTGTTGCCCTGGGGGGCGAGTATTTAAAACTGCGGCTCTTGGCTGCCACCTTTATTTTCGCGGCCTTTGCTTTCAACGGCTTTTTCACCGGGCTCGGCGATACCAAGACGCCCATGGTCGTCATGATTACGGCCAACTCTCTCAACGTCATCCTCAATTATGTCCTCATCTTTGGCAAACTGGGTTTTCCGGCCCTGGGCGTTGAAGGCGCGGCACTGGCCACCGTTATCGCCAGGGTTTCAGGATTTCTTCTGTATGCCATCATTATCCTTTCAAAAACCGCTCTGAAGGCATATCGGCCGCGACTGACTTTTTCGCCCCACTGGGAACGAATGAAGCAGCTGATCCGGATCGCCGCGCCCACGTCCTTCGAGCAGGTGATGCAGGCGACAGGATTTCTCGCCTTCACCACCATCATCACACAGTTGGGGACGATTCCCTTGGCGGCAAACAATATCGGTCTCAATATAACCATGATTTCATTTATGCCGGCCTACGGTTTTGGTGTGGCGGCCTCGGCTCTGGTCGGTCAGAATCTGGGAGCGAAAAAGATCGAAGCGGCGGAACGGAGCGGATGGACAGCCGCCATTTTGGGGGTTTTCTTTATGACCCTTATGGGACTCGTGTTTTTCTTTCTGCCGAAATATCTGATGGTTATCTTCACCAATGATCAACAGGTCATACATAAGGGTGTCACAATCTTAAAAATTCTGGCCTTCGTTCAACCCTTTGATGCGCTCCACATCGTGCTGGGTCTGGCGCTGCGGGGTGCGGCGGACACAAAGTGGGTTATGGCCTGCAACCTGATTATTACGTGGCTGCTTTTCGTGCCGCTGTCCTATGTGTTGGCACTGCCTTTGGGTGCGGGACTGAGTGGTGCGTGGGGGGGGCTGGCGTTGTTCATCTTCTCGGCCGGCATAGCCATGACGTGGCGGTTTCGTGGAGGAAAATGGAAAGAGATCGAAGTGTGACAGAACTTTTCAATAGGGAGAGCGGTAACGTAGGATTTCGAAAACCGTCTGAGTGCAGCGAAAACAGGTGTATTTTAATTCTTGACAAAACCTTTGCTTTCGGTTATATTCCGAAAAATTTCGCGGATATGAATATTTTGCGGATCCCATGCAAAAAGAAGAGAAACCATGTATTTCATGATAAACCCAATTTCTTAGAGTATGTTGGGTTTTTGTTTATACCCCACGGTGAGAGGAGTGATGGAAGAGATCCTCGCTCAGGATAAAGAGAAATTTGAACGGACCAGGGATCTGGTTCTCCTCTTTCATAAAACGTTCAATACGATGCGGGTCTTTACACCTGACCATCCCTCGTGGCGGAAATTTCAAGGGGACCTGGCTCATAAGTTCGAGGACTATCTCGATACGCACGGGCAACTTGCCATCGACGTGGAAGAATCGAGGATGCTGTTTCAGGGATTACCGGTGTATGACGAAAAGACGAAACGCCACAGCCTCACCTTTATGCTCTATACGGACGGCGTGCGCGAAATCATATTCGATGCCGGACTGTCCCCCGATGAGTTGAAAGAGATTATCGACACCTTCATTGAAAATTCGAGAATACCTGAAGAGGAACAGGATATCGTCTGCTTACTCTGGGAGAAAAATTTCCCCCATTTTCAATATGTAACCGTTGATGATCTCCCGGACGCGGAGACGGTCGCTCTCATGTCAGAGATAAAGAAAGATACCTCTCAAGATGAAGCCTTGCCGCCACAAATAGTGCTGAGCCCTGAGGATCAGGATAGGTTTGAAAGCGAAAAGCAGAGCACAATGCAAAAATCGTCAAGGATCGCCTATCTGTCGGAGATGCGAGAGCAGTTCGAGCAACCGGGCAGCCGTGGAGAAATGGAATTTCATGATCTGGAGGCAACGGAGGCATTAAAGGAGCTTATCGAGAGGGAATATGTTTTCGATCCGAATCAGGAGATGGCCACCTTTCTCCTGGAAATACTTCACAAAGATGAGATGGGCAAGAAATACGACCATTATGCTCACCTCTCGAAGAATTTCTTTGAAAAGGTCCTCTCGCTTTCTCAGTTCACTGCGGCCAGCCAATTTCTGAAGGGTCTTGATGATCTTGCCGATGAGATCAGGTCAAAATCGCCTGATCAAGCTGAACGTATCGATACTTCCCTCACGGAGATGAGCAGCCGGAAAAATATTGAATCTCTTGTGCGAACAATTAATGAAGGTGTGCCGTTTTCGCCGGAGGAGTTTTATGAGTTTCTTCTCATGCTGAAACCCATTGCCATAGATCCCCTGTGTGATCTCCTGGGACGAATTGGGAGTCAGCAGATTACGACGTATATTTATAAAGGGCTTGAACGCCTGGCTGTTGGGCACGAGCACCTTCTCGCACAGAAAGTGAGAGATGTGCCGCCACAGGTGGCCAGAGGTTTGTTGACAGTTATTGGAAATATTGGGGATACGAGAATTGTTGCGTACTTAAAATCCCACACTCTCGAAAGGGATTCGAAACTTCGGTACGATACGATTCAAACCCTGAGGAGAATTGGCGGGGAGGAGTCGAACAAGGTATTCATTGAGCTTTTGCGTGATCATGATCCCGACATTCGCATCGCGGCTTCGAGGAGTCTCGACTTTTCGTGTGCGTTGACTGCTGGTGGTGTCGTCCTTGAAATGGTCTCGCAGAAAAATTTCAAAAAGAGATCGTTTGCTGAGAAGAAAGCGATGCTTGAATATTTGGGAGCCTCACGCTTGGAAGAAAGTCTCCCCGTGCTGAAACGGTTGCTCCAAAGGAGAGCATTTTATGCCCGTCAGCGAAACAGCGATACACGGGTGAGTGCCGCTCTCGGGCTGGGAAAGTTCGGATCGGAAGAGGCGTTCGATGCGCTTCGAGAACATGTGAAAACACGGGATCATCGGGTTCGGGAAACGTGCATGAACATTCTGCGAAAAGCCGGAGCGTTGACCACATCCTAAACAATCCGTTTCAGATGCGGCCTTGAAACCCGTTTTCAATTTTTGCCAGGAGGGATGACAGGCATGGTTGAAGGTGTTGACAGAAATTCCGAGCAAAATCGGAGTGTACGAGGGGAGCACGAGAGAAAACTGCTGGCCGAGTCGGGAAGAAACTTCATCAACCAATTCTTTGTCACCTACAAGGTCGCCCAAATATACGAAGCGAACAACGATGCTTTCATGCGTCAGCACAATGTGCTCATGGCGACACTGCAGAGAGTATTTGAGAGGGAGGACAAAGTCACCTTGGAAATATCCATGAGGTCTCTCTTCTTAAACCGGGTCAAAATAATTGCGCAATTTCTTCATTACGGGAATCTCACATTTCTTCTCGATCTGTTCGAGGATCTCAATATTTCAAGCATCACATTTTCAAAGGGGCTTGACGACAGGGAATTGACCGCATTTCTCTATCTCTTAGCCCGCCGAGACAGGAAATGGATGCATTTTGAAGAGTTTCAAGATCGTCTTGGCCGGGAAAAACTGGTCCATGTAGCCGTCACAAAACTTGTTGAACAGAGCAAGGAGATTGAGAGTGCAAAGGCCTTGGCTCGGCGGCTTTTTGTCGAGAGTATCAACAATCTGAAGGGCATCATGAAGGACATTCAGGAGGGCAGCGAGGCCAACGCGAAGAGAACCCGAAGACTTGTTCAGGGTTTTATCGATCTCATGAACGATCACGAAATGTACATGATCGGCCTGACCACGACAAAAAATTTTGGGAGCTATGCGTTGAACCATTCTCTGAACGTGTGCCTTCTCTCCCTGGCCCTGGGACAGCGGTTGGGTCTGGAGCGGAAGCATCTCCGGGATCTCGGCTTGGCGGCTATTTTTCACGATTTGGGAAACTTGATCGTTCCCCAGGATATCCTCGAAAAACCCTCGCCACTGACGGATGAGGAATTTCAGATCGTCAAAGAACATCCGCTTCAGGGAGCGGAGATGCTCATGGAAGTGAAGGGACTGGGAACTGTTCCGGTGCGCGCCTTGAGAGCCACTCTGGAGCACCACATTAAGGCCGATATGACCGGATATCCCCAGTTGTGGAGGCAGCGTCGCCCGGATCTCTTCAGCAAGATCATTGAGATAGCCGATTGCTTCGACGCCGCAACCACATCCAGACCTTACAGACCCGCCCCCAGAAGGCCTGATCTTATCCTGAAAGAGATGGTTGCAAAGAGCGGATCAGATTTTGACCCGGTGCTTTTGAAAGTGTTTATTGAAATGATCGGGGTGTTTCCCGTTGGCTCCCTCGTCACCCTTGATACCGGGGAGATCGCCGTCGTCGTGGAGAGTAATCCCGATCCCACTCTCTTGGACAGACCGAAAGTGAAACTGTTTACTGACAAGGAGGGGAACAGCCTTGACGGAGATATCGTTGATCTTTCCGATTATGATAAAGAGACGAATCGATATGTGAGAACCGTCGTCACTCCCCTAGATGCCCATTCATATGGGATTGATTCCTCCCGCTTTTTCTGAAAGACCTCCGCCCAGCCCTTTATTGAGACACCCTCTCGGAATGCTATGGACGGACGCTCTGTTCCCTAATTTTCCCTTGACTTTTTAAAACATTCAGTTATTTTTTATGAACTTAAGGAGAACGTCTATGACTCGGAATGAAGTCGGAAAGCTACGATATACAATATTCCCTTCCAGGATTGGGCCTCTCGGACTGGCGGCTACAGACCGAGGGATCTGTCGGCTGACCATGAATGCTGATAGGGGGACATTCGGGATCGAGCTCGAGACGCGTTACCGGTGTGCAGCAGTTGACGACGATCGCTCGTTCGGGAATGAGAGAGCCATGCTCGAAGAGTACTTTCAGGGGAAGACGAAACGCTTTGACTGCCCTCTCCACTTCGTTGAAGGTACAGATTTTCAGCGACAGGTGTGGCATGCGCTTCGCAGAATCCCGTACGGGCAGGTTCGGTCGTATGCGTGGGTGGCTCGTGAGATCGGCCATCCCAGAGCCGTGCGGGCGGTGGGGGGCGCCAACGGAAGGAACCCCATTGCCATTCTTGTTCCCTGTCACAGAGTGATCAGGAGCGATGGGGGGTTGGGGGGTTTTGGAGCAGGTCCGGAGGTGAAGCGAGCGTTGTTGCGCATCGAAGGCGTAATCCTTGCGAAATGAGGGACGTCGATGTCACCATTCAAGTTGACCTCAACCTATGAGCCGAAGGGGGACCAGCCTGCGGCGATCGAGAAGCTCACTCAAGGGTTGCGCGACGGCGAGCGGTTTCAGACTCTCCTGGGAGTCACGGGTTCCGGGAAGACGTTTACGATGGCCAACGTCATTGCTGAGAGCGGTCTTCCCACCTTGATTGTTTCTCATAATAAGACTCTGGCAGCGCAGTTGTACGGTGAATTCAAGGGATTTTTCCCGGAAAATGCCGTGGAGTATTTTATCAGCTATTACGATTACTATCAGCCTGAGGCCTATATCCCATCGACGGATACCTATATTGAGAAGGACACATCGATCAATGATGAGATCGATCGACTTCGTCTACGGGCGACCAGTTCTCTCCTGGAACGAGACGATGTTATTATTGTGGCCAGTGTTTCCTGCATCTACGGCCTGGGATCCCCGAAGGACTATAGAGATCTGCTCTGCTTTGTCCGACGCGGCGATCGCATCGAGCGAGATGAGATCCTTCGGAAGTTGATCGATATTTATTACAGCCGCAATGACATCGATTTCGCCCGGGGGACCTTCCGAGTACGCGGCGATGTGATTGAAGTTCGACCTGCGTATGAGGAGTACGCTCTGCGGATCGAGCTCTTTGGAGATGAGATCGATCGCATCACGCGCATTCACACGACCACGGGAGAGATCCTCGAGGAGAAGGAGCGCGTTGCCATTTATCCGGCGAAACATTTTGTGACGAAGCCCTCGCAGATGGAACGGGCTATCGTGAGTATAGAGGCCGAACTGGAGGCACGATTGGCGGAGCTGAGAGCGCACAACAAACTCCTGGAGGTTCAACGTCTGGAGTCCCGGACGCGATACGATATTGAGATGATGCGCGAGATCGGGTATTGCTCGGGGATCGAGAATTACTCCCGCCACATTTCCGGGAGGAATCCGGGAGAGCGACCATCCTGTCTTTTGGACTACTTCCCTGCGGAATTTCTCATGTTCATCGATGAGTGCCATGTGACGCTTCCTCAGATTCGAGGCATGTACGCCGGAGATCGATCCAGGAAAGAGGTTTTGGTCGAACACGGATTCAGACTTCCCTCGGCTTTGGATAACCGCCCGTTGTTCTTTGGCGAGTTCGAATCACTTCTTCACCAGGCCATCTTTGTATCGGCGACGCCGGGGGAGTACGAGCTTCAAAAATGTGAGGGCGTTGTTGTTGAACAGATTATACGACCGACCGGATTAATGGATCCAAAGATTACGGTTCGACCTGTCGAGGGTCAGATCGACGATCTCATCGAAGAGATCCGAATCCGTGTCGAGCGGCAGGAGCGTGTATTGGTGACGACGCTGACGAAGCGGATGGCCGAAGATTTGACCGATTACCTCGGTCAGATGTCTCTTCGCGTTCGGTATCTCCATTCGGAGATCGATGCCATTGAACGGGTGGACATTCTCCGGGATCTGCGGTTGGCGGAGTTTGATGTCCTCGTCGGCATCAATCTGCTGCGGGAGGGACTCGATTTACCGGAGGTTTCGCTCGTAGCCATTCTTGATGCCGACAAGGAGGGGTTTCTTCGCTCACAGACGGCCCTCATCCAGACGACGGGCCGTGCCGCCCGAAACAGAGAGGGTGAAGTGATTATGTACGCCGACCATATCACCGATTCCATGCGTCGAGCGATGGATGAAACAAACCGAAGGCGGAGGCTTCAGAAAGCATACAACGCCAAACATGGGATTACGCCGCACTCGATATACAAGTCCGTTGAGGAGGTTTTGAAAACAACGACTGTGGCCGATTCGAGAGTGCTTTCGACCGTCAGGGACGCTGGTCTCGATTCGCTTGCCGAATTCGAGCTGGAGGAACGCATAGCCGCCCTTGAGGAGGAAATGCATCGGGCTGCCACAGGGTTGGAATTTGAACGGGCGGCTCTGCTGCGCGACGAGTTGAATCGATTGCTCGCATCGAGACAGGTTCAGAAATGAGATTGAATTTTCCAGAGGTTGTTGAGATCGTGAGAGTGGCCTTGGTCGAGGATATCGGTCCGGGCGACGTGACGACCCAGTGCACCGTGCCCGAGGCTGCCCGATCCAGCGGGAAATTCGTGGCCAAAGGGGAGGGAATCATCGCCGGCCTGGACGTTGTCCGTGAAGTGTACTGTCAGGTGGACGGTCACCTCGATTATGTTCCGTTCGTCGAAGACGGCCATCAGGCGCGCAGGGGTGATGTCTTGGCCGAAGTATCGGGGCCGGCACGCGGGATTCTGACGGCCGAACGGACGGCTCTCAATTTTCTTCAGAGACTCTCGGGGATAGCGTCGCTCACACATCAGTATGTTGAGGCCATTGCCGGGACCGGGGCAGAGATTCTCGATACGAGAAAGACGACACCTGGGCTTCGAACCATCGAGAAGTATGCGGTCAGGGTGGGTGGTGGTCGAAATCATCGAACAGGGCTTTACGACATGGTCCTCATTAAGGACAATCATCTGAGGATCGCAGGGAGCTTTCAACGAGCGGTGGCTCAGTGCAGGGAGATCAGAAGCGATGTTTTTATTGAGGTTGAAGTGAGAAACATGACTGAGGTGAGGCAGGCCCTGAAGGTGGGTGTCGACCGTATCATGCTGGACAATATGGGGCTCGATGCGATTAGAGAGGCCGTTGCGCTCATACGTCAAGCCACGGTTGGGGGGCAGGGTACCGAAATCGAGGCCTCAGGAGGGATCAATCTCGAAAATGTGAGGTGTGTCGCGGAGACGGGCGTCGATTTCATCTCTGTGGGAGCGTTGACCCATTCGGTGAAAGCCCTGGATATAAGCTTCAACGTGGTCTGAGAGGTTACTTGTGAGATGATGAGCCTTGGGAACCGTTCGATGTCACCCTACGAGCAGGTCGTCCTGCCGGCCTCGGAACTCCTTTCGGAGAACGAGATTCAAAAGGGATTGCGGACATCCTTTGTGGGGCGTACCATCTATGCATTCAGAAGGGTGAAGTCCACAAGTGATTTTGCGTTCAGAGTGGCTGAGGAGGGAGCTCTTGAGGGGACAGTGGTGCTTGCCGAAGAACAGACGGCCGGTCGGGGGCGTTTCGGACGCTCGTGGCATTCACCACCTGGTGTCGGTATCTGGTGCTCGGTCGTCCTTCGCCCTAACATGTTCCCCTGGGAGGCCCCGAGAATCACCATGGTGGCCGCATTGGCAGTCGTGCGGGCTGTGCGCAACGAGACAGGCCTGTGCGCAACCTTGAAATGGCCCAACGACGTGCTGATACGTGGCAGAAAGATATGTGGGATTCTGACCGAATTGAGTGCTGAAATCGAATCGATCAATTTTATCATCGTAGGAATAGGGCTCAATGTGAATCAACGGGAAACCCAGTTCCCCTCAACCTTGAGGGGGAGGGCCACGTCGCTTCGAAGCGAATGCGGTCGGGAAGTTTCGAGAATCAGGTTGTTACGATCTTTGTTCTCGGAATTTGAAGAAACATATGGGCACCTGCTCGGAAAGGGGTTCTCTACGCTGCGAGAGGAAATACGGTCGCATTCCACTATCCTGCACAGGACTGTTTCCGTGAGATTGAAAAACCGGGTGTACAAGGGGAGGGCCATTGATATCGACGAGCGAGGCGGTCTGGTGTTAGAACTTTCCAATGGGAGAATTGAGCACGTTCTTGCTGGAGACGTGAGCGTGGATAAGGATTAGGGAACAATGGTTTTGGCTATCGACATCGGAAATACGCATACTGTTATTGGTATTTTTGAAGAGGGTGCGTTCCGTGGACACTGGCGATTCTTCAGCGATCACACGAGAACAGCCGATGAGTGCGCCCTCCTGCTTCATCAGATTTCGCTTTGGAGCGGTGTCGCATTGGAGGAGATTACGGGGATCGTCATGGCCTCCGTTGTTCCACCTCTGACACCGGTCTTTGAGGAGATGGTTCAGCGCTATCTGAATCAAAAGCCCATCTTGGTCAGCTCTGATCTTGAGGTGAGCGTTGCGATCGGTTGTGCGGAGCCGAAGAGGGTGGGGGCCGACCGGATTGCGAATGCCGTGGGAGCCTTTGAGAAATTTGGAGGACCGACTATTGTCGTCGACCTCGGAACGGCGACCACATTTGATGTGATCACGAGGGACGGCGTCTACCTCGGTGGTGCGATTGCACCGGGCGTGGAGACGTCGGCCACGATGTTATTTCACAAGACGGCTCAATTGCCTCGTGTCGAGTTGGCCAAGCCGGAAACCGTCATCGGCAGGACGACCGAGGACAGTCTCCAGGCCGGTATTTTTTACGGGACCGTGGGACAGATTGACGAGATCGTCAGGCGGATTGAGATGGAACTGGAGGAAAAGGCGACCGTTGTCGCCACAGGTGGTCTGGCCGAACTCGTCTCTCAAGAAGCGCGCACCATAGAGGTTGTTGAACCGTATCTTACCCTGGAAGGTTTGTACTGCATATTCAAAAGGCTTCAGGGCCGCTGAGACCCTCGTCCTATCATCGAGAGGGATACGGTAATACTATGACTATGAGTCACTTAACGGCTTGTACATATTGTTGGAGCTGCTCCGTATCTGGGGCATGGTCCTCCTCGGCGGGAGCGGGAATTTCCTGTTGCATGAGAAATAATATTTTCATATATTTAAACGCTTAATTTCATTCAGTCATATTCTTTCATTCTATCCAACGTGACCGATATCGTTTATGAAAGGGGGTTGAGTGTATGAAGTTGAAACCGTTGGATGATCGGGTTGTTGTGAAGCCGCTGGAGGCTGAAGAGGTAAAGAAGGGAGGAATTATTATTCCTGATACGGCCAAGGAGAAGCCGCAGGAGGGTGAAGTGATAGCCGTTGGGCCGGGGCGGATGTCCGATACTGGGAAAAGAATCCCGGTCGAGGTGAAGAAAGGCGAGCGAATCCTTTTCGGAAAGTACTCGGGAACGGAAGTAACCGTTAACGGGAAAGAGTACCTTATTATGAGGGAAAGTGACATTTTAGCCGTGTTGTAAGAAGATTTCAAAGGAGGGAGCGAGACATATGGCAAAGCAGTTGGCTTTTGAAGCAACCGCCAGAGATCGGCTCATGAAAGGCGTCAATCAACTGGCGGAGGCAGTCAAAGTGACCTTGGGTCCGAAGGGACGGAACGTCGTCATCGATAAAAAATTTGGATCACCGACCGTGACGAAAGATGGGGTCACTGTGGCAAAGGAGATTGAGCTTGAAGACCCCTATGAGAATATGGGAGCGCAAATGGTCAAGGAAGTCGCCTCGAAGACATCGGATGTCGCCGGAGACGGAACAACCACCGCGACGGTCTTGGCTCAGGCTATTTTCAGAGAGGGATTGAAAAATGTTACGGCCGGCTCCAATCCCATGGATCTCAAGCGGGGTATTGAGCAGGCTGTGAACACAGCGGTCACCGAGTTGAAAAAGTTGAGCAGGCCATTGCCGGGTCGCACAGAGATTGCCCAGGTTGGTACTGTCTCCGCCAATAATGATACGACTATCGGAGGATTGATTGCCGATGCTATGGAACAAGTGGGTAAAGACGGGGTCATCACTGTGGAGGAGGCAAAGGGTACTGATACAAATTTGGAATTTGTTGAGGGCATGCAGTTTGATCGGGGCTACCTGTCGCCCTATTTTATCACCGATCCAGATAGGATGGAGGCGATCCTCGATGAGCCCCTCATCCTCATCCACGATAAAAAGATCTCGGCCATGAAGGATCTGTTGCCCATTTTAGAAAAAGTGGCCCAGATGGGAAGGTCCTTTCTGATTCTTGCTGAGGATATTGAGGGTGAAGCCCTCGCAACCCTGGTGGTCAACAGGCTTCGCGGCACCGTCAAGGTGTGTGCGGTCAAAGCCCCCGGTTTTGGTGACCGAAGAAAAGAGATGCTGCAGGATATCGCTGTGCTGACTGGGGGTAGGGTTATTTCAGAAGAAGTGGGCTTCAAACTTGAAAACGCGACGGTTTCTGATCTTGGAAAAGCGAAACGTATCACTGTTGATAAAGATAACACGACAGTTGTTGAAGGTGGCGGGAAAAAAGCGGATATCAAGGGACGGATTGAACAGATTCGAAATGAGATTGAACGATCGACCTCCGATTACGACAAAGAGAAACTTCAGGAGCGTCTGGCCAAATTGGCCGGAGGTGTCGCCGTCATCAATGTCGGAGCGGCTACTGAGACGGAGATGAAGGAGAAGAAAGCGCGAGTTGAAGATGCCCTGAACGCAACTCGTGCGGCTGTCGAAGAGGGAATTATTCCGGGCGGTGGTGTGGCCTTCCTCCGAATTCTTCCTCATCTGGAGAAACTGAAACTCGAGGGAGATCAACAGATAGGGGCCAATATTGTGATACGTGCTCTCGAAGAGCCGATTCGGGAGATCGCCAACAATGCCGGTTGGGAGGGTTCTGTTGTCGTCGACCGAGTGAAAAAAGAAAAAGGAAACCTGGGATTTAACGCCGATACCGAAGTGTATGAGGATCTCCTGAAGGTCGGTGTGATCGATCCCATGAAGGTGGCCCGCATTGCGCTCCAGAATGCCGCCAGCATTGCCGCGTTGCTGATTACGACGGAGGCAATTGTCTCGGAGATCCCTGAGAAGGAGAAGACTCCGCCAATGCCCCCTCCTGGTGCCGGCGGCTATGGTGATATGTATTAAGAAATCAGATCGGAGACGGTTTCAAGCCCTCGTAAGACCATCTTGCGAGGGCTCTTTTGTAAAAGTTTCCTTGACAATAAAATTGAAATGTGATATATTCGTCACACCAACTTCAGGATAAGGAACGTGAAGAAAAGAGAGACGGTCATACGACTCCAGAATATGACATTTTATGGTCACCACGGCGATCGGAAACCGGAACGGGAATTGGGTCAGCGATTCGAGGTGGATGCGGAAATCACCTACGACGCGACGGAGGCTATCAGAACAAATGGGTTGGGAAAAGCCATTAACTACTGCAAAGTTTTTGAGCTTGTTGAGGATGTCGTCGTCAATAATGAGTACGTGCTGCGTGAGACGCTGGCGGAGCATATTGCACAAGCTGTCCTGGACCATTTTGATATCATTGGATTACGGCTTCGGGTGCGAAAGCCGAGAGTTCCAATTCGGGGTAATTTGGATTACGTTGAAGTAGAGATTGAAAGGGAGAAGGGAGCGGTTCCAATCCCATAACCATCTCTATGATCTTTTCATACGTAGGATATGGATCCAATCTCGGGGACCGTGAGCACAACATACGCTGGGCCCTCAACCTTCTGTCACGGACATCCTCCCTTGACGTATTGAGAACATCGTCTCTGTACGAAACGGAGCCGGTCGGTCGCGTCGGCGACGACTGGTTTTTGAATGGCGCCATCGAAGTGCGCACCACGTTGAAGCCTTTGGAACTCCTCGCTCTTCTCACAGCCATTGAAGAAAAAGTGGGCAGAGACCGTGAGAACCGCAGCGGTCCGCGTACTGTCGATCTCGACATACTCCTCTATGGTGATCGTATCGTGAAGGAGCCTCAACTCGTAATACCCCACTCTCACTTAGCACAGCGTTCTTTTGTTCTCATTCCTCTTCTAGAAATTGATTCATCCCTCGTCCACCCCGTCCAAAAGAGACCGTTGCGTCATCTTTTAGCCGAGATTGAACAACCAAGTGTGGTCCGGTTCTTCAAAAGATTGCCTGTTGAAGAGACCTGTTCAGTGGATTGGTGCTTATGACAGAGACGCGTGTGACGACCAGCACTCTCATGGACATGAAGAGAGAGGGTGAGAAGATCGCCGTCCTGACTGCCTACGATTTCTTGACGGCCAGGTTCCTCGATGAAGCCGGTATCGATATGATCATTGTGGGTGATTCGGTGAGCATGGTTTTTGCCGGTCATGAGACAACGCTTCCCGTGACGATGGATGAGATGCTCTATCACACCAAAGCGGTGAGCAGGGGATGCCGGAGACCGCTCATCATCGGGGATATGCCCTTTCTGTCATACCAGACCTGCGTGGAGGATGCCATCCGAAACAGTGGCAGGTTCCTGCAGGAGGGAGGAGCACAGGCCGTAAAACTGGAGGGCGGGACGGAAATGGCAGACACCATATCGCGCGTTGTCGAACGAGGCATTCCGGTTATGGGGCATATTGGTTTGACACCGCAATCCATTCATAAGTTTGGCGGTTATAAGGTTCAAGGGAATACGGAGGATTCGGCGCAGTATCTCTTGAGCAGCGCCAAAATTTTAGAACAAGCAGGTGTTTTTTCCATGGTGTTGGAGAAAATACCGGCGCACCTGGCGAGGGAGATCACACAAGCTGTCTCGGTGCCGACGATTGGTATCGGAGCTGGTGTGCACTGTGACGGTCAGGTGCTCGTGACCCAGGATATGTTGGGAATCTTTGACCTGTTCCAACCAAAGTTTGTGAGACGATATGCCGACCTGGCTGAGTCGATGAAAGCGGCCTTTCAAGAGTACATCAAGGATGTGAAAGGTGGGGCGTATCCCTCTGAAGAGGAAAGCTATTAAATGCGGACTCTTATCGACATTGTTGAAATGCAGTCGATGGCTGACGGACTTCGAAAACAGGGGAACCGCATCGGGTTCGTGCCAACCATGGGTTTTTTCCATGAGGGGCATCTCAGTCTCATGCGCAAAGCCAAAGAGCTCTCCGATGTGGTGGTTGTGAGCCTCTTTGTGAATCCCGCCCAATTTGGCCCTGGCGAAGATTTTGAAGAATATCCTCGGGACGAAGAGCGGGACAGTATGTTGGCGATGAAGAATGGATGTGATGTTCTCTTTGTACCTGGAGTCGAAGGAATGTATCCGAAGGGGTATGCCACGTATGTGCAGGTGAATGATCTCTCGACCGTTTTGTGCGGCGCTTCACGGCCTGGTCATTTTCAGGGCGTAACGACTGTCGTCACGAAATTGTTCAACATTGTGAAACCGCATGTGGCCATCTTTGGTCAGAAGGATGCGCAACAAGCCATTATTATCAGACGCATAGCTGAAGATTTGAATTATGGTGTGGACATCGTCATTGCGCCTATCGTGAGAGAATCTGATGGGTTGGCCATGAGCTCACGCAATATGTATCTCAATCGAAAGGAGCGGGCTGAAGCTGTCGTCTTACATCAATCTCTGTTGGAAGCCGAGAAATTGATCGCGGCGGGTGAGCGCCGGGCGCACGTCATCAGGGAGGCGATGAAAAGTCTCATAACGGCGAAAGATTCTGCTCGCATAGATTATGTCTCCATCCTTGATGCCGACACCTTACAGCCTCTTGATCTGTTGCAGGGCCGCATCTTGATTGCTCTGGCCGTGCGGTTCGGAAAAGCACGTTTGATTGATAACACTATCATGACCTGTTAAAATTTGTACGGAGGATGTCCATGCAGCGTATTCTCTGCAATTCGAAAATTCATGGTGCGACAATAACGCAAACCAATTTGAACTACGAGGGCAGTATTTCTATCGACGAGACACTCCTAAAAGCTTCTGACATATTACCATACGAAAGAGTTCAAGTTGTCAACCTGAACAACGGTCAGCGATTTGAAACGTATGTTATTCGAGGGGAGCCGGATTCGTGTGAGATCAGCCTGAATGGTCCGGCAGCGCGTTTGGGGCAAGTTGGTGATACGGTGCATATCCTATCGTATATCCTCATGGAGGCTGATGAAGCATCGTTTCATGAGCCAAAAATTATCCGTGTCGATCATGAGAATCGAATAGGGTGAGGCCAGGGAGCCGTCACGTCCGCCCCACCATTATCCTGAAGGGTCCGGGGCCTTCGAGTGGAAACCTATCTCTTCAATAATCGTTTATCTATAAGAAGCATGGAGGGCGAAAGAGACAGACGTCGAGTTCACCCGCCAATGCAAATTTTTGTGCAAAAATTGGTTGACTTTTGTTGATAATTTGTTATACTAAGGGTATGATTGTGGGCAGCGTCCACCTGAAACTGGAGAAATCTGTATGAAGGCGAAAGGTATCATCCTCGGTGTTCTTCTTGTTTTCCTGATACCGTACCTCCTCGGAGGTCAAGAAAGGAGCAGCGGTCAGACATTCCTGTCGAGGTCGTCGACGGATGACCTTGGTTACGGCCTCTCGCGCGGCTTGAGTTTGCTCAATCCTGATCGATTTTCAATGTCTCACAGCTACACCATGTCCCTTTTTTCCAGCGGAGGTGAGGGGCACATGGTGGGGCTCTATATGAACACGATGAAATACCAGTTTTCGAATCCTTTGTTACTCACTGTCCACGTGGGCTATATGCATCAACCGTTTGCCACAGCGCATGCTCGTCGTATGACAGATGCGAACGCCGTTCTCTCCGGGTTCGAACTGGAGTATCGACCAACCAAGAATTTTTTCCTGAAGGTCGAGTACGGGACGACGCCCGCACTCTACAATTCATACAATCGAAACGGATTCTGGTATGGCTGGTGAGCCATGCCTCACTCCAGATCCAGAAGCGTTTTCTATGATTGGGCGAATTCATCGAAGCCGCGGATTCATAACACACTGTACTTCTTTGGGGGTCACTTTTCTTTTCATTCATGTTCTTGAGTAGAGTAAGCAATTCCCATCATCTTTTCTCGCAGTATACTGCTTTTCATATTTTCCACCTGGAAAGACTATTTCTCTATATTCTTATTCTTGTCACAAGCCGAAGGATCGTCACTGTGCTTGAATACAGTAACGATTCGTACGATAGGAGGAGAGAGCTTTTCATTGCGGTACTCTTCGAATGCCAGAAGTACACGTGACGAAAGGGAAACGCGGCTTCTCACAGAAAGAATATGAAGGGCACATACCGTTCGCGACAAACGAAAGGAGGTCGATTTTGGAATAAAGCTATCCAATGGAAGCGGTCGCTCTTAACGGGCATCATTGTTGTCGTCCTTGGTCTTCTTTTTGTCTTGAATGGTCTCTTCATCTACTCACTCATAACGAAGTTGTTCTCAGTGGAGAAAGGGGTTCCCGGGGAGGAAACACCGCTCGGCGAAGGAGTATTTGAGAGGGATCGAACCATACGAGTCGAAGTCCTCAATGGAGCCGGTATCGCGGGACTCGCACAAAGAATGACTGACTTCCTGCGTCGTGAAGGTTTTGACGTCATCGATTTCGGAAATGCCGAAACATTTAATTACTATGAAACCGTAGTTCTTGTCAGAAGCGAAGATCGAACTGCGGCCAAGCTCCTGGCCGCAGCTGTCAACACAACGAATGTCGTGGAGCAGAAAAACCTTTTCCTAACATTGGATGTCACCCTGATTATCGGACGCGATTACAGGAAATTGCTCCCGTTTCAATCTGAAAGGAGATGGCAATGATTGCCAATTCTGCCAAGTTTGCCGAACTTTCCACCCAACTGGCTTTATCGAAAAAGGCCGAGGACATAATACTTATGGATGTCCGTAAAGTCACAAGTGTTGCTGATTTCTTCGTCATATGCAGTGGAAACTCAGATACGCAGATCAAGGCTATTGCCGATGCCATTATTGAAGGTCTTGAAAAGGAGAATATGAGCATGTGGCACATGGAAGGATATTCCCACCTGAAATGGGTGCTGTTAGACTATGTCGATTTTGTCGTTCACGTATTTCATAAGGATACGAGAAATTATTACGGTTTGGAGCGACTTTGGGGTGATGCAAACATTAGAATAATTGAGACCAATTGAATATCAAAACCATACCCGTATTAAAGAAAACCATTACGACCGAGCGAAAGAGTTTATGCGAGATTATTTAACCAAGTTACTCCTCCAAGGGATCCACCGGATCGATTATATGAAAGGTGTCTCGTTGCCCCATAGTCTCATTGAAAGACCGAAGACAGATATGCACGGCGATTATGCCTCAAGCATTGCACTTGCTGTTGCCAGGCAGGTCAAGCGTTCCCCACAAAATATCGCCCGGGATATTGTCGCACACCTTCCATCCGATCCGAAATGGATTGATCAGGTGGATATTGTTGCACCGGGTTTTATCAATTTCAGATTAACCAAGCAATGGTTGTGGCATGCATTGAGAGGCATTCTCGAAGAGGGATCGGTCTATGGCCGGGCCCATCTGGGAGGAGGCAAAAAGGTGCAGCTCGAATTTGTAAGTGCCAATCCGACAGGGCCACTCAATGTCGTCAGCGCTCGAGCCGCAGCTGTGGGTGATGCTCTGGCCCATATACTCACCTCGGTTGGCTACAGGGTAGAGAGAGAATATTATGTCAATGATGCGGGCAGACAGATGGATCTTCTGGTTGCATCGGTCGATGCTGCTTATCATCGATTGCAGGGGATAGATGTGTCTCCGCCCGAGGGTGGCTATCATGGAGACTATATTGAGGGTGTCGCCAGAAGAATCCTGGACGAGGATAATGGGAAATACGTGAACATGACGCCCCCGGAACGGCAGGCCACTTTTCGCGATCTTGTTCTCGAAAAGATACTCGATAATCAGCGAGAATGCCTCAAACGATTTCGACTGCGCTATGATGTGTGGTTTCGTGAGCAGGAGTTACGCGAGTCCGACGCCTTGGACGATGTGTTATCACGTCTTCGTGATGGAGGCTATGTCTACGAAAACGATGGAGCGACGTGGTTCAGATCGACGGGCTTCGGCGATGAGAAGGACCGCGTGTTGGTGACGAGTGATGGCCACCCCACATATTTTCTGTCAGACATTGCCTATCATCGAAACAAGTTTGAGCGGGGCTTTGAATGGATCATCGATCTGTGGGGTCCGGATCATCACGGGCATATTACAAGAATGAAGGCGGCCATGGAGGCCCTCGGATACGATCCTGGAGCCTTGGAGTTGAGAATCGTACAGCAGGTGAACCTCCTCCAAGCCGGCGAGAAGGCGAAGATGTCGAAACGGGAGGGACGGTTGGTCTCCATGGAGGCGTTCATCGAAGAGGTCGGGGTTGACGTCGCGCGGTTCTTTTTTCTCATGCGTAAGACAAGTGCACATCTGGACTTCGATATTGATCTCGCCAAACGGCAATCCGAGGAGAACCCTGTCTATTACATCCAGTATGCCCACGCCAGAATTTGCAGCATCCTGCGCCATGCCGATGAATCGGAAGCAGGCACTGCCAGGGCTGAGGATGTCTCGATGACGCTTTTGGATACCGAGGAGGAACTTACGCTCGTCAAGAGACTACTGATGTATCCCGAGGTGATCGAGAGATGCGCCGCGAGTCTCGAACCTCAGGGTCTGACCGCGTATCTTCAGGAAGTCGCCTCGGATTTTCATCCCTTCTACCATCGTCATCGCGTCGTCACCGAAAACGGTGACTTGACCGCCGCCCGCCTCATGCTGGTTGAGGCAGTGAAACTCGTTTTAAGGAATGGCCTGTCTTTACTCGGCATTTCTGCACCTGAAAAGATGTAGGGGAGCGATCATTGAGCATTTTGGTTGTCGGTTCTGTCGCTTACGATACCATTCGTACACCAACCGGGGAGGTTCAGGATGCGCTCGGTGGTTCGGCCACTTATTTTTCGGCAGCTGCCAGCTTTTTTGCACCCGTGAAAATAATCGCAGCTATCGGGGATGATTTTTCAAGAGAACAGCTCTCCTTTTTGGGGGAACGCGGAACGGATTTGGATGGCTTGCACATGATGCCGGGAAAGACTTTTCGATGGACCGGTGTCTACAATGAAAACATGAACGAGCGACAAACGGTTTGTACGGAATTGAATGTGTTTGAACGCTTTCAACCGCATCTTTCCGAGGGAGAGACTCACACACCTCTTCTTTTTTTAGCCAATATCGATCCTGATCTTCAGAATCGAATTTTAGATCAAGTGCAGGGCGCGAGACTTATTATGAGCAACACCATTCATTTATGGATCGAAAAAAAGCGGGAGACGTTTCTCAGTACGCTTGACCGGGTGACTGTCCTCATGATCAATGATTCAGAGGCGAGAGCTTTAACGGGCGAGTATAATCTGTTGAAAGCCGGCCGTAGGATTCTTCTTTTCGGACCGAAAGCGGTGCTCATAACAAAGGGTGACAACGGTGTTCTCATGGTCATGAAGGACTCCGTCTTTACCCTGCCGGCTTACCCCAAGGAGGAGGTCTGCGATCCGACCGGAGCCGGGGACTCCTTCGCCGGAGGATTTATGGGGTATGCGGCTCAAGCGAGTGCTTTGAATGAGATGACCTATCGAACGGCTGCCGTGTACGGAAGCATCATGGCCTCTTTTACAATCGAGGCCTTCGGTGTGGAGAGGCTGAGGGATCTGACCCGCCAGGAGATCGAAAAAAGATATCGGGAGTTTGTCGAGATAACACGGTTTCAGGGGGGATAAGAGGCGATGGCTGTTTCAACACAAAAAATCATAGTTCAAACAAGGGGGAATACCGACATCGTCGATATCACAGGGCAAGTGGCCGATGCTTTGAGCACAAGTGGATTTCACAGCGGCATCCTCACCGCTTTCGTTCCGGGGGCCACAGCAGGAGTGACGACGGTTGAGTATGAGCCTGGTTTGCTCAAGGATCTCCCTGAGGCTTTCGAGAAGTTTGCACCGACCGGAGTGAGGTATCATCATGATGATACCTGGGGTGATGGGAATGGCTCTGCTCACGTCCGATCGGCCTTGCTGGGGACGTCCTTGACCGTACCTTTTTCCGAGGGCCACATGATTTTAGGGACGTGGCAGCAGATTGTTCTGGTCGATTTCGACAACCGTCAGAGACGTCGTGAAGTGATTGTCCAGATCGTCGGTGAGTAAAGGAGACAGCGGTGGCTCGCGAGACAGAGGTGAAGACGATCGAGTGGATCGATGGGCAGGTGAGAATTATCGATCAGACACGCCTTCCGAACAGACTGGTCTATGTGATCCTTGATACCTATCCTTCTGTTCTGAAAGCCATCACTCGCCTTCAAATTCGCGGGGCACCGGCCATCGGTATTGCAGCTGCCTTTGGGATGGTTTTGGGTATGCGTGCCGCCCGGACGGAAACCTACGGGGCGTTTCGTCGGAAATTTGACCGGATAAAACGTGAGTTTCTCGAAACACGACCAACAGGGGTCAACGTGTCGAACGCCCTCGATCGCCTGGAAAAGAGAGTGAACGGAAACCGGGATGCATCCGTTCGTGAGATTCAGGATGTGCTGCTCCAAGAGGCGCTCAGGATATATGAGGAGGATCGAACAACGTGTCGAAAAATTGGGCGGAATGGGGCGGAGCTCCTCCGGGACGGATGGGTGGTAATGACACACTGCAATGCCGGAGCTTTGGCCACGGCTGATTATGGGACGGCACTGGGCTGTATCTATGCGGCCGTCGAAGAGGAGAAACGGATCCGTGTTTATGTCGACGAGACACGCCCTCTGCTCCAGGGGGCCCGTTTGACCGCCTGGGAGTTGCAGCGGGCCGGGATTGCTGTCACCCTCATCTGTGACAGCATGGCCGCGTGGGTTATGCAAACCAGGGAAGTGAACTGTGTTCTCGTCGGGGCCGATCGGATCGCAGCCAATGGAGATATTGCCAATAAGATCGGAACGTACGGCTTGGCCGTTTCAGCCAAGGAACACGGCATACCCTTTTATGTGGCTGCACCGACCGCCTCCTTCGATCTCTCTCTGGACACAGGAACCTCAATCCCTATTGAGGAGAGAGATGGATCAGAAATCACCCGGGGATTCGGCCGGCGCACGGCTCCGGAAGGTGTGCAGACGTACAATCCTGCTTTTGATGTTACCCCCGCCTCTTTCGTTACCGCCATCATCTGCGAAACCGGAATCGCGACTCCACCTTACGGCGAAAGTATCCCTCGCCTTGTGAAGACGAGATAAGGTCAGCCGAAATTCTCTCGTACTGAGAAAAATGCGAGCCTTTTTCAGGAATGTGAAAGTGTCTGCTGCCTCTGACGCTTCACTGTTCATGGTTTGCTTTCAAGAGAGGGAGATATCTTTTCATAGTGAATATGTCTCTGCGTACCAACGAATCTCTCTCATTCAATCATGAAAGTGGTCTTTGATTGCTTTGATATTTTAACAACAGACCTGTTGATCCCCTGATGATTCGTTGTTTGCAACCCTTCTTTCCATCGGGTACAAAAAGGAGGATGAGACCATTGCTCTCCTCATGCGGCTCCCAGATAAATCGCCAGCAGCCCGATGAGCATATCCACTTTGAGAATGAGGCTGAGGCGGCTGATGTTGGCCCGACCCGCATCGCGCCACATGGAGCGGATAATATAGAGCAAGGGCAGATCAACGCCAAGAACGACAACGACCAGGTAGGCTGTGCCGTAGATTCTGAAGAGCGCGGGGATTATGGTGGAAAGGATGAGGAGGAGGAAGAGATGTGTGCCTACAATCAGGGCGGTTCGTTCTCCACAACGGAGGGGAAGTGTTCCCGCCTGAAAAATGGTATCACCAATACAGTCCTGAATGTCTTTGAGAATCTCGCGTCCGAAATGGAAGAGAAAAGCAAACCAGGCCGGGATGAGGGTCGGCCCGAACCGGCCGACGGCCAGACCACCGTAGATGAAGGCCATGGCGGCAACGAGGCTGACGACGCCGTTGCCCACAAGGGCAATCCTCTTGAGTCGATGTGAGTAGAGGGTCAGGAGCAGAGACGCACACACTGCGATGATCCCTGTTTTCCAGCCCAACGCCGCCCCCAGACCCACACCCACCGCAAGAAGAATCTGCGAGAAAAGAAGAGCTCCTTTTCGAGAGACTCGGTCCGATGGGATGGGGCGTTGCGGTCGGTTGATTCGATCGATCTCGGCGTCGTAATAGTCGTTGATGGCATTCCCGCCTCCGGCAATGCACATCCCTGAGAGACAGGCGATCAGCACATGCCGAAGCGGTTCAATGCCTCCGCTGACGAAGGCCCCGATACTGATCGATGCTGCCGCGATCAAAGCGTTCCCAGGTCGGGTCAGTTCAATGTATGACGGGAGTTTTGACATTCTCAAGTCGATGGTTCCTTTCTCGGAGTCTGTGCGCCTCTGTGGCACAAGAATTAAAATTGATTCTCCAGTCCGAAATGAATCTTGGCTTGGCTGAAGGAATCCCCTTCACCCAGCCCGAAATCGAGCCCGATAACTCCCAATCGTGATTCCACCCTGAATCCCATACCATATCCGTACTTTCTTTTGTCGATGGTCTCCAGGTGGCCGGTGTTCACATTGCGCTGCTCGCGGTAATACATTCCAAAGTCGAAGAACAGAAAAGCTCTGGATCTCGACGTCAAGAGGTACCGATATTCGAGGTTGGACCAGGCGACCCGAGTTCCGGAAAATTGATCCTGCCTGTATCCACGGAGTGACCGCGTTCCCCCGAGGCGGAAGTGTTCCGATATCGGGACGGGTTTTTCTCCACTCCGGAATTCTCTACCGTGGAGGGCGGCTGCAATAACGTGTCTCGAAAAAGTAGGAATAAAATGCTCGAGATCCAAGGTGAATTTGGACGTTCTCACTTTGAACCTTTCGGCCGACGCAGAGTGCGTGGACCGGTTGCGCTTCCGCCCGTATTCCACTGAAGTGCGGTAATAGAGGCCCTGTCTTGGATTCCATGGATTGTCACGAGTATCGTAGGACGCTTGAACCCCAGCCGTGTATTTTGTGCTCCTGGCCAGGAAGGCGCCAGCCGTGGAGTCGGGCACGACCCGTTCCCAACCGAGACGTACTCTGCTGCTGAGATTGTATCCGAGTTCGACACCGATGGTAAACCCTGCTCCTGTATAGATATAGCTGGAATCCTGATCGATTTGCTCCAGGGCCAAACCAACCCGAAAAGGCGTCCCGAAGAGCCACGGCTCTTCATACCCGAAGGCGAGGTTCGATGAGAATGGATCGCGACGATGCCATTGTGCCTCAAGCCTTCTTCCGGTTCCGAAGAGATTGGCCAGGGAAAGATCAACGAGCCCGGTCATGTAGCCCTCTTGTTGTCCTCGCGCGGGATTGTATCCGATGGCGCCATTGATCGTACTGGTCCTGCCCTCTTCGACGGTGATGACAATATTCACCGTATCTCCACGTGCGAATACAATCGAGAACGGTGACACCTTGGAGAAATAGCCCAGATGTTCAAGTCGCTTCTGAGCTGCCTCAATCTTGACCTGGTTGAAGAGTTCTCCCTTGTCGAGCCGCGCCTCTCTGAGCAAGACATAGTCCTTCGTCGTCTCATTTCCCTCAACGACAACATCACCGATCACGACTCGCGGACCTTCGACAACGGTCAAGTTAAAATCGATGTCGTCCTCCTCGTTGATGCGAAACCGTCCCGGTTCGACCCGGCAGAACGGATAACCATTCTCCTCATACAGGCTCAAAACTCCTTCGATATCCCGCTCAAGCACTGCGGCGTTATAGGGATTCTCAGGACGGGTGTCGAACATCTCCAGCAATTGCTCATCCCGAAATTGGTTGTTTCCCGAAATGGTCAGGGTTCCGACGTTTTGTACCTGACCTTCATCGATGAGAAGAGAGACGGCCACATGCGAGCTGTCCCCATTGAATCCGAGATTTGAAATCAGCACTTCGGTCATCAGGTAACCGGCATCTTGGTAGAGTTGAAGGATTTTGAAGAGATCCTCTCGGAGGAGATTGGGGGTGAAAGGTTTTCCCGGCGCTAAGCTCATGGTCCGAAGAATGTCACGATCTGAGTAGCGCCGGTTCCCCCGAAGCGTAATAGTGTTGACCACCGTCCTTCCCTCCGCTTTGATCACACACGGAAAAACAGTCATCACTAAGAGAACAAGAACGAGACTTTGCTTGAAGTACTTTATCATAAGGTGATACTCTTAAAAAAAGGCTCGCATTTCAGCTCTTCCTGAGTGAATAACCCGCCGGTCCGGTTCACTCCGGCCGGTGTACGAGATGAATGCCGTCACGTAGCGGTGCACTCGATAATCGAGGTTCAAACTCCAATCGATGTTGTTTCCGAGCTTCTTGCCACCTGCCATCGTGTAATAGAGGGCAAGGTTTTCTCGTTCCACTGACACACGGGTCCAGGATACGTCAGCCCGAACGCGACCTTTTCTCAAAATAGAGTAAGAGATGCCGGGAACAAGAGTCACGGCCCTGGAACGTTGCTCCGATTCTCGATCGATATCTCGATCGTAGTTGGTTTTCAACGAGAGCTCCAAGCGGGATTGAGGGCGGAATCCCAGGTCGGCTGAGACACTGCTGGAGCGAATGTCGTAGGTGATCTGATCCTGGATCTGTCGCATGTTCCGCCCACTCTTGAATTCGGTCTGAAGATCGAACTGAGCTGCGATTTTCGATCTGACTCGAACCGATGCATCCCTGCGCAGATGCTCTTCACCAAAAATCCGAGATGATCCTTGTTCCAGCAGTTGATTCTTCTCGTCACGGCTGTGTTCGTAGCGCAAACGCACGTTGAACTTCTGCCTGCGCGGGAAGAGAAAACAGTCCTGGCGAAGGGTGATGCGACCATCGACCGTGGTGCTGTCCTGTTGAAATGCGCTCAGATCGAAGAGATAGATGGCCCACTTGTCTTTCTCCTTGGATTTCTCTTCTATTTTTATCAGGGTTTCTGTTTCAATCATGCTCAGCCACTGGGCAAAGCCCGTTATGTCCCCCTTTTTTTCGGAATAATATTTGTGCGGACTGAGTTTAAGGTTTAAACTGGCTTTCAACTCAAGAACAGGTTCAAATTCTCCCACAGTTTTCGTCCGCAGGATATAGCGGCTCTCCTGTTTCCCCGGATCGTAAACGTATTCCCCAGTCGAATCGCCGCTTTCATCCTGAAACAGTTCGAATCGATAATTCCCCCTCCATTCACCGACATCGATGAACTGACGTTCTCTCTGAGCTGCCTGGAGGCTGGAGATCTGATAGCGGAGATGGGAGGATAGGGCACGATCCAGGGGCGTGTAATCGATCTTCAAATCCGCCAGATCCGTCGTGCGGTCGCTGCCGCCGGTCTCTAAAAAGTGTTTCATCCGTCGCGTGTATTCCGCCGAAACAGACAAGGATCGCCATTCCTTCAAGGCAAAACCCTGCCGGATGGTCTTCGATTCGGAAGCTTCCAACCAGCGTTCCTCATACGTCCAATCCTTACGCAGGGTGAATCCGGTGTACACACCGATGGTTCTCACATCGAAGGTGGAGAGCATGCCTTCAATTTCATAGAACTTAAAACCGTCCTCTATCCTACCGAATCGTGTGTCCTCCTTGCGCTCACCTTCAAAGCTGATATTCGGCTTGAGCTTCCAGAGAGTGTACGCGCTTCGGAGATTGTGCCTCGTCCAGTCACTCTCCAAAAGACCTGCCGAATCGGGTTGGCTGCTGTCTCTGCTGTGAATTGATTCCAGGAGATAATTTATATGCGGCAGCCCCCGTATCGCGAGATCCGTTCGTATTTCGTCTCTCGATCCCTGAAATGCCGTCCCCCGTTCGATACGACCCAGACCGAAGCCGAAAGCGGATCTGTTGTTCGGCCGGTAGACGGCATTGAGTTCACCCACGTTTTCCGTGCCCGGGCTGAGGTCAGAGGGCAAGTTCCAGCGCCGGTCGTATTCGGCGATCCGGATCCGCCCGACCGGTTGAAAGCGTTCCCCGAAACTTCGGTAAAAACCGGTCAGTTCGATGTTTCCGACGGTGTGATTGCCCCAGGTCAGGCGAGGGGATGTCAACGCGCCTGTGATCTTGAAGGCCTGTCCGACGTTGTCCGAATCATCCATCTCCGATAAAACATTGTTGTCCAATCGGCTGATTCCCAATTCTCCACCCAAAGCAAGACCTCCGCTCGAGTAAGTGAGATCGAAGTCGGCCAGACTGTGACTGTGCGGCAGGGGCAGATAGACTTTTGTTGAACCGTCGTCAGCGTAGCTGAAAGCCGCTTCCGGATCGTCACCCGCAGCGCTCAATGCATCTCGGTCGATATCGGACAGGGTGATCCCAAGAGGATCGTTCTTATCATCCGCCTCATGGAAGAATGCTGCTCCTAATCGTAATTTCTCTGTAGCCGGTGCGTAAAATCCCCTGGCCGTGTAGAGGCTTCGTCTGTATTTCTCGTCAACATGCTCGAAGTCGATCACAATCCTCGATTCGACGGTGATGAGGCGATGTCGGGTAAAGGTGATCTGCCCATTGGCATATTCGATGATATAGTCGTTGTTTTCGCCTCGTGTCATGTGCTCGCCGTCGATCCACACCCGCTCGGTCCCGGCCAGCACGATAATATCGGTCGACCCGTCATCGGCCCGGAGCTGGTACGGTCCCTGGTTGCCCTCAATTCCCGTAAAACGATTCGTCGTGAAATGGCCCTTGGAAGATGCTCCTGATACGGCCAGTTGCCCTGAGGGCCGTGTCAGCTCTCCCAGAGCACCCTGAAGTTTGCGTTCAAAACGCCCGAACTCGGTCTTCTGATAGGAGAGCGTGTAATCGCCAAAGGCGGCTCTGGCATGTTTTCCCCGAAGCTCGATGGAGACTTTATCCAACTCCTCCAGCGTCTGGGTCGTCCCCTCCGGCTGCAGAGGGCTGCTCTGGTCCGAGAGAAGGGCAATCACCTCAACATTCCGGGCGATCTGTCCGGTGATGTTCACGCGGAGCGATTGTTCCAGCGAGAGATCCCGATCAGAGCCGAGGGAGATGCCCAGGCTTTTACTCCCGCCGACTCGCAGAGAGGACATGTCCGGGAGGTCGAGTCTTCTTTGTGGAAGTTTTTTTGCAATCGTGAGTGGGCGTTGAACCGGCCCTTCGGAGCGGACGAGATGGCGATGGAGGTAGGTGCGCTTCAGCCCGATGGGCAGCCTTCGATACGTGATGCGGATGGAGGTTCCAACCGGTACACTTTGAGCAAAAGTGATTTCCCCCTTGTCGACGTCGATGACGTAATCAAGATCTCGCTTCAGAAACTGTCCCTCCAGTTCGACCTTTTCGCTCTGTGCCAAAACAAAATAGTCCGGGAGAGGGTACGGGCCGCGGGTACCGTCCCCCTGCAGGACAGTCTCCTTATGATGGAGACTCAGCCCGGTATGCTCCTGGGTCTGGAGCGGTGCAAGGGGAAGGAGGGAAATGAGAGCTATAACGTAAGCAAACCTGTGTCTCGGCATCGGATTGAAACTGTCCTACCCGTGTGTTAGGCTCATGGAAATTCTATGGAGTATTTTTGGACACGGCCGTTCCCGGTGTCCAGAACATAGAGATGGCCGTGACGATCGACGACCAGATCGTGAGGTGAGCGAAAGGAGCCGTAGCCGTCGCCCATGGATCCAAAGGCGAGGATCACAGTGCCTGCTCGATTGAAGGCCGCAATTCGATTGTTGCCCGTATCGGCGACAAAAACGTTTCCGTGTCCATCGAGATCAATACCCCGAGGAGCTCGAAGGACGCCTTCGCCCAAGCTGCCCTGATATTCGCCGAAGATATCGTAGGTAGCGACACGGTCGTTGCCGGAATCGCAGACGTAGACCGTGCCCTTCTGATCGACGGAGAGAGAGGTCGGAGCTCGGAGGAGACCGCGCCCGTATCCGATGTCGCCGAAGCTCCGTTCCGGACGCTCGAAGGCATCGATTTTGAGAATTCGGTCGTTCTCCGAGTCGGACAGATACATGTCTCCGGAGGAGGAGATGTCTATGCCGCTCACCATACCGAACTGCAGCGACTCGTCCAGATTGGGATTGGGGACCAGGGTCGAGAGGTAATTGAGGTATCGGTCATAGCGCTGAAGGCGTCTGTTCTGGGAATCTGCCACGTAGATATCGAGCCCGACCGTGGCGCACAGATCGCGGGGCTCGTTAAACTGTTCCTCTTCGAAGCCGAAGCCGCCGATCTCCATCACGAAATTGCCGTCGGAATCAAACTTCTGAACGCGGTCGTTGCCCGTGTCAGCCACGTAGATGCTGCCCTCCGGATCGACGGATATGCCCTGGGGATTGAGAAATTGGCCGGGACCGCTTCCCGGCGAGCCGATCACCTGGAGAAATCGTAATTCGAGTTGACCCTGCGCAATCTCCCTGGGTTCTTGTCCCTCGAAGCGTGTCGTCCCGCAGGAGAGGAGCAGGAGATGTATGAGGGTGCACTGAATCAAATGTTTTTGCATTGGCTTTTTAAAATTGTGTCATATCTGTTTGCCTATCCGTCCATCCTTATTCCCAAATATAACTCTTTCATATGCTTATGTCAATCAATTACCATACATGGAAAGTGTCACCTCAGACTTGGAGTATTTCCTTTCATCTCTGATACATCTGAGGGAAGCTTAAAAAATATTGGAAACGGTGCTGGGGCAGAGACTGTGCTTTCGAAGGAGTTCTCAGGCGAGGTTCCCGAATGAAGTTCGGGCATCCGAATTCAATCGGAGCGTTTTGCCGGACCAGATCCTCCAACATGTCGAATCGCTTGAGAATGCTACTCCCCAATCGAGCGGCTGAGATTCAGATATCCTTTCAATCATTTGCGTGGAGTGTCTGATACGTTTTCTCTTTTTGCGTTGGCTGGATACATGATCAGATATTATGTGGGGGAAGGAAAAACATGGTAATATCAGGAAATGGACTTGGGTTGAACAGTAATCAGATACCACCTGAGGCGACAGGGGGGGAGCTTTGGTGCGGGGGATTATGTACAAGACGCGATTGTGGATGTGGCTGTTCTCGGTTTGATTGACCATGTTGTTTTGGGGATTGGGGAGTGATAGGTTTTTGGGGAGGTCACACGGTTTTCAGGTACGCCTCGTTTCATATCGGATGGCAAAAAACCTTTTGTCTCAAAAAACGTTACATCAAAATAGGAATGAATCATAGGGATTCAAATTTGAGAGCCGGCGAGACAATTATGGGGATCGAGAGAAAAATCTTGACATATATGGAAAGACTGATTAAATTTAAAAAACTTTATATCTTATGTTGTGGAGGTGTTTGTTTGTTAGACAGAGACGTTCTGGTTTTGAATCAGAACTATGAGCCACTCAGCGTATGCAGCGCCAAGCGGGCCATCATCTTAGTCTTTTTGGGAAAGGCGGAAATCATTGAACACCATGATTTGTCAGTACGTTCAATTTCACGGTCCTTTCCATTGCCCAGCGTGGTGCGTCTGATCCTCTATATCCAAATCCCCAGAAAAGGCGTCATCTTATCCCGAAGGAACGTGATTAAAAGGGATGGCCATAGGTGCCAGTATTGCAGCACAACCCAGGGGGCCATGACGGTGGATCATGTTATTCCCAAAACCCTTGGAGGAAAGGACAGCTGGGACAATCTCGTGTGTGCGTGCATCGGCTGCAATAACAAGAAAGGAAATCGGACGCCGGAACAGGCACATTTGCAACTTATACGCCAGCCTCGCGTGCCCAACCGGATCACCTTTATTCAACACTTCATAGGCATTGCGGATGCTCGTTGGCGTCCGTACCTTTTTCTCAGCTGAAACTATGGAAAACAGAAGTACAGAATCACAATCCGGCTATAAGGTCCGTCTTGAAAACTTTGAGGGGCCTTTGGATCTCTTGCTCTTTTTGATTAAACAACAGGAGATAGACATCTACGATATTCCTATAGCGTCGATTACGAAGCAATATCTCGATTACATTGGGCTCATGCAATCCCTGGATCTTGAAGTGGCGGGCGAATATCTCGTCATGGCAGCGACGCTGCTTTTGATCAAGTCGAGAATGCTTCTCCCTCAGGAAATGGTCGATGAGGACGTCGAAGGGGATGATCCACGACAGGAGCTCGTGCAAAGACTTTTGGAATATCAACAGTATAAGGAGGTTGCCACCTCCCTGTCAGACAGAGAGGAGGAACAGCGCCATGTGTTTCTAAGACAATCCTGTCCTCCTGAGGAAGAGGGGGAAGGTCTGGAAGCTTTCCAAAAGGTGACGCTCTTTGATCTGCTTTCAGCCTTTCGCCAGGCCCTGCAAAGGATCTCTGAACCGTCATTTTATCCGATCCATAGAAACGCGCTCTCGGTTGAGGACAAGATAGAGGAGATCTCGCAGCGCCTCTCGCGACAGGGGAAGATCCTCTTTGTGGATCTCCTCGCCTCCGATGCCACACGAGCTGCTCTGGTGGTGACATTTATTGCACTCTTGGAAATGATACGAAAGAGAAGCGTTATTATCAAACAGACGAAACTCTTCGGTGATATCTGGTTGTTTCGCCCTGAGTCCTAAATAGAGAGCAGTGCTCTTCAATTTTCAGAATACGAAGCGTCCATGGAGACTCAAAACATAAAACCGATTGTGGAAGCCATTCTTTTTTCTTCGGATGCTCCTGTCCCGCTGGAAAAGTTACGATCCATTATTGAGACGGCAGGGACACGACAGATTCAAGAGAGTATTAAGCTTTTAAACGGAGAATACGGGGCAGAAGGCAGGTCCTTTCATATTATCGAAGTGGCCGGGGGGTTTCAATTTGCAACGCATCCCAGATACGCCTCCTGGATTAAGAAACTATTTCGGGGGAGACGGTTACCTCGTTTATCTCAAGCTGCTCTCGAAAGTTTGGCCATAATTGCTTTCAAAGGACCGATCATTCGGGCTGAGATCGAGGCCATACGAGGAGTTAATGTGGAAGGTGTTTTAAAAACACTTCTTGAGCGTAATCTCATTACTGTCATGGGCAGGCAGCACGCCCCGGGCAGACCGTTGTTGTACGGTACAACGCAGGACTTCTTGATCTATTTTGGTATCAATTCGCTGTCGGATCTTCCCCAGCCGAAGGAGCTGGAGGAAATCATGAGCCAGGAACAGGACCTTTTTGACCGAGAGGAGGTATTGGTCAGCACGGAAGAGAAGCATGCGTCTCAATAAATATTTGGCTTTTCACGGAGTGGGAGCCCGAAGAACGTGCGACGAGTTCATCCGGGAAGGACGAATACGGGTGAACGGGTGCGTAGTCAGGGAGCTTGGCACTCAGGTGAAGGTGGGACAGGACAGGGTAGAGGTGGACGGGAAGCGTCTGGAGTTGACCCGTAGGTTGGTCTATATTCTGCTGAACAAGCCCGCCGGATATGTTGTTACGGCAAAGGATCCGCGACACAGACCAACCGTTTTTGATTTTCTCAAGGATATTGAACAACGGGTATTTCCCGTCGGTCGGCTCGATCTGGATGTTCAGGGTCTGCTGTTGCTCACCAATGACGGTGCGCTGAGCTTTCGATTGATGCATCCACGTTTTCAGGTGGAGAAGGTGTATAGGGTGGTGGTGGAGGGAAGACCTGAGGGGGAAATCCTGCGGTCGATTCGGTCAGGCCTTCGGTTGGACGATGGTCCCACTGCTCCCGCTGACGTGAAACAGATAGGTGGTGATGATAGGGCGACGATGTTTGAAATGAGAATGCATGAGGGCAGGAAGAGGCAAATTAAAAGAATGTGGTCGGCCCTGGGCCATCCTGTCCTTGCGTTGGAGAGAATCTCCTTTGCGGGTTTGACGACGAAAGGCTTGGCCCAGGGTGAGTGGAGATTTCTGGAGCGTGAGGAGATCGAGAAGCTCAAGGAGCGCGCCGGCCTCCTCAGGGAGGTGTCAGTGGAATGAAGGGTCCCATTATTGCTATCGACGGAACGGCAGCTTCCGGAAAGAGTACGACAGCTCGGAAAGTTGCCGAACACTTTCATTATGTCTGCGTTGATACTGGGGCGATGTATCGAGCCGTGACGTTGAAAGCATTACGACAAGGCATCGACATGAGAGACCGGTCGGCATTGGCCAAGATGGTCAGGGATACCAATATTGCTTTTGAGCCCAAGAATGGATCCGTGCGGATCTTGTGTGATCATGAGGATGTGACGGAGAAGATCCGCATGCCTGACGTGACGAGAAACGTTTCAGCCGTTTCCGAGGTGAAGGAGGTGAGGGAAGCGCTGGTGCTCAAACAGAGGGAGTTGGGTCGCGAGGGAGGGGTCGTCATGGAGGGGCGTGACATTGGAACGGTCGTGTTTCCACAGGCTGATGTCAAAGTATTCATGGATGCCGATGTCCAAGAGCGGGCCAGGCGAAGGGGCCGCGAATATGAGGACAGGGGAATACAGGCCAAGTCGACGGAGCTTACCCATGCAATCCAAGAAAGAGATACGTGGGATAGCTCGCGGATACACAGTCCTATGCGCAAGGCCGCTGATGCTCAATACGTCGATACGACTCAGCTGACGATTGAGGAACAGGTTTCGATTCTTATCAAAAAGGTTGAACATGTTCTCAAACAAAACGAAAAGGAGCGTTTGGAATAAATGCGGGTTCTTGTCGCTGAAAATTCAGGTTTTTGCTTCGGAGTGAAGCGAGCCATAAACATGGCCTTTGAGGCGGTTGAGAATGACAAAGGACCTGCCTACACCTTGGGACCAATTATTCACAACCCGCAGATGGTGGCCAAAATGAAAAAATCGGGCATCCGTGTTGTCGATGACATTTCCGAGCTGTGGAGGGAGACGCTCATCATCCGATCGCACGGTGTCAGTCCTCTGGTTCTTCAAGAAGCGAAGCGGAGGGAGTTGCGAGTCGTTGATGCGACCTGTCCTTTTGTGAGAAAGTCACAAATGTACGCCCAGTCCCTCTTGAAAGAAGGGTACCAAGTGGCCATTGTTGGGGATCCCGATCATCCTGAAGTCGAGGGGCTCTTGGGGTACACGAAAGACACGGCTCTCGTTCTCAGCGAGGAGAGCCATCTGAACCGGCTGGAGCTTGGTCATCGGATAGGGGTCATTGCACAAACGACCATCTCGCTCGATCATTTTCAAAACATTGTCGATCGATTAAAGACGAAGACGCGTGAGTTAAAGGTCTATAATACGATCTGTGACTCTGTTGTAACTCGCCAGAGATCTACAGCTGAGCTGGCCAAAAAAGCTGATGCGATGGTTGTTATCGGAGGGAAAAACAGTGCCAATACGGCTCGATTGGCCCACCTCTGCCGGGACCTCTGCCGGACGACGTATCATGTGGAAACGGCCGAAGAAGTCCAAGCGGATTGGTTCCACCGCATCGATGTTGTCGGTGTGACCGCCGGGACGTCGACACCGGATTGGATCATCAAAGAAATTCTTGATCGTATTCATGAAATACAAGATATCTGTTATGATGGTGAGACCATAGAGACACTACTGCCTTCACGATAAGGCAAATTCTATAGATAAAGGAGGAACAGTTTTATGTTCGAGGATACGTTGCATGTGAACGAAGCTTCCGAGAAAGATGCACGCAAGGAGGTGAAAACAGATGATGCGGTCTCGGAAGACAGTGGGACGACCGTTTCTGGCGACGGGATATCTGCCGACAAGGTCCCGACGACCGATGGTCAGGAGGCACAGCGGCCCCGGCGGAAAGTTCAGAAAATGACTGTGGAAGAGGCGCTCTCCGAACAAACCGCCGAGCTTGAGCGCACCTCTGAGCAGGCGGTCCCACAAACTGCCCGGGTGTTTTTACCGATCAATGTTGTGGATGAGGAAGCTCCTCCCTCAGAGGATTTCCATCAGATGCTCGCGCTGTACGAGAACACCCTGAAGCCCTTTGAGGAGGGTGAAATTGTCAAAGGAAAGATTCTCCAAGTCGACGAGAAGGAAGTGGTTGTTGATGTGGGATTCAAGTCGGAAGGAGCCATTCCCCTCGGAGAATTCGGTGAGCCGCTCAATATTCAAGTAGGCGATGAAATTGAGGTGTTCCTGGAAAACATTGAAAACCAGGACGGCCAGGTCGTCTTATCCAAACTGAAGGCCGATTTCATGAAGGTCTGGGACAGAATAAAATTGGCCTTTGAAAACGAAGAGGTCGTTGAGGGAAAACTGCTGCGACGGATTAAAGGTGGTATTGTCGTCGATCTTTTCGGTGTCGATGCTTTTTTGCCAGGGTCACAGATCGACATTAAACAGGTCAAGGATTTCGATCAGTATATCGGTCATGCCATGGCTTTTAAGATTATTAAGTTGAACAAAACACGGCGCAATATCGTCATTTCCAGACGCGTTGTCCTTGAAGAGGAGAGAGCTCGGCGGCGGGAACAGATTCTTGCCGAACTGGAGAAGGACCAGGTTCGCGAGGGTATTGTCAAAAACATTACGGACTTCGGTGCCTTCATCGATCTCGGAGGGGTTGATGGATTGCTTCATATAACGGATATGTCGTGGGGGAGAGTGAGTCATCCCTCCGAAATGTTGGCCATCGGCGATAAAATAAACGTGAAGGTCCTCGACTTTGCTGAGAATAAGGAACGTATTTCACTTGGGTTGAAACAGCTCACACCATATCCCTGGGAAAACATTGAGGAGAAATACCCCGTAGGAAATCGGGTCCGCGGGACGGTGGTGAGTATTGCTGATTACGGTGCTTTCGTAGAGCTTGAGAAGGGAGTCGAAGGACTGATCCATATCTCCGAAATGTCGTGGACGCAGCATATACGACATCCATCCAAAATGGTTGCTATCGGTGATGTTGTAGAGACCGTCGTGCTGAGCGTGGATAAGGACGGAAAGAAAATCTCCCTGGGTCTTAAGCAAATCGAACCGGATCCGTGGGAAGCACTGGACGAAAAATATCCGGTGGGCAGCCGAATTACTGGGAGGGTGCGCAATCTTACCCCCTTCGGTGCGTTTGTCGAAGTCGAGGAGGGTATCGACGGTCTCGTTCATATCTCCGATATGTCATGGACGAAGCGCATTCGCTATCCCAGTGAAGTGATGAGAAAAGGCGATCGTGTAGAAGTGGTCGTGCTTAAAATCGATAAAGAGAACAGAAGAATATCCTTGGGCTACAAGCAGACCGAGGAAGATCCGTGGGATACCCTCGCAGAGGATTACGCTCAGGGGAACGAAGTGGAAGGGGTCATCGCAAAAATTTTGGAAAAGGGGTTGGTCGTTAATCTGCCGAAAGATGTGGAAGGATTTGTCCCAATGTCCCAACTCAATGAACCCATCAGGAGAATGCACGAGGTCTTTTCGGAGGGGGAAACCATTCCTCTCAAGGTGATCAAGTTTGATCGACAGAACAGGCGTATTGTCCTGAGCGTCAAGGCATATTTTGAAGATAAGGAACGCAATGAGCTCGATGACTTTGTGAAGCGTCATCCCCGGAAAGCAATAAAAGTAACCGATCATGTTGAGAAACAGGAGGTTATGGCTGCTCCTGCCAAGGAGAAGGAAACATATAAAGAGGTGAAGACCGAAGCGGAGACGCAAGACGCTGACGAGGAGACCGGTCCTGAGGGGGAGAAACAGGAGGCAGCCCGTGTTTCGGGTACAGAGGCGACGGAGCCGAAAGCTGCTGTTGCCACGGAATCCAGAACCGATAGTGAAACGTCTCCAACAGGACAAGCCGACAGTCCTGAGGAACAGACAGAGGCTCGTTCTGAAGTTGAAGAACCCACGGAGGATCAACACAAAGCGGATTCATAAGGTTCAGACTTTATTCAGATCATGCCGACAGCTGCTTTCCATACGCTGGGTTGTAAACTCAACCAATATGAAACCGAGGCTCTGCGGGAGCAATTTGAGACACAGGGTTACACTGTGGTCCCCTTTTCGTCGGTGGCCGATGTTTACGTGGTTAATACATGCACAGTTACGGCGAAAAGTGATCGAAGTTCCCGAAAGGCAATCTACCAGGCGCTGCGCCGTGCTCCTGGGGCTCGTATCGTGGCGACCGGATGCTCCGCCGAACTGTTTCCGCAGTCTTTTGCTGACATACCAGGGGTCGACCTGGTTGTCAGCAACAAGAGGAAAGGTAAGGTGTACGAAACATTGACTCAGACGCTGTCACAGGATGTGGTCCTGTCTCACGATTCGAAACCTGAATCCATTGATGAGAACGGCTGGTTCGACATCTCTCGATTTCGAAATTACTCCCGTGCTTTTCTGAAAATTCAAGACGGATGCAATGCGCGCTGTTCCTATTGTGTTGTCCCTTTTGCACGAGGAGGTTCCCGAAGTCGGCCGCTTCAGAGCATTCTCTCTCAGAGCCACCAATTGATTGATTCGGGCTATAAAGAGATCGTGTTGACAGGTGTTCATCTTGGAGCATACGGGGCTGATTTTTCCGAAGAGATTTCACTCGCGGATGTCCTCGAAGCCCTGATCGATATCGAACAGCTGTGGCGTGTGCGGCTCAGCTCCATAGAGCCGATGGAGTGCTCTCCACGACTCGTCGATGTTATCGCCTCTTCGTCTAAAATATGTCGACACGTCCACATCCCTCTTCAGAGCGGAGACGACAGGATACTGAAAAGGATGAACCGGAATTACACCACGAAAGATTACCTTGATGTCATCGAAACGCTTGTCGCACACATTCCCGATATCGGGATTGGTTCGGATGTGATGGTGGGATTTCCGGGGGAGACCGATTCCCACTTTCACCAGTCATTTCAATTTGTGAAAGAGTTGCCTCTCTCATATTTTCACGTCTTCAGCTACTCCAGGCGACCGAAAACATCGGCGGCACAATATCGTGAACACGTTCCTGACGAGGTGAAAAAGGACCGAAGTGCAATCTTTCGACAGCTCAGATCTGAGAAAATGGATCAGTTTCGGAGACGATTTATCGGGGATTGTTTGGACGTTTTATTTGAGTATCGGCGTGATCAGCAGACGGGCATGCTCACCGGTCTGTCCGACAATTATATTCGGGTTAAAGCGGACGGACCCGATTGCCTTCAGGGCGAGCCTGTCACAGTCCACATCCACGATGTCGCAGGTGAACAGACGTATGGGTCAGTGGTGAAAGTGAATTGAATGACTGCCCCTGACATTTCTCGTCCAGTCATAACACTTAAAAAGTGACTGCCGCGCGCGGTCACTTTTTTATTGACAAAGATTTCTCGTCATGCTATTTTGATAGAACTTCCTGATCTTGTGGAGGCACCGTTTCGAATGAATGGAATTTTTTATATTGAAACATACGGTTGTCAGATGAATAAGTACGATTCCGAACTGATGGCAGGTCTTCTGGCGAGCAAGGGGTACGGACAGGCTTTCGATATGGAAAAGGCAGATATTGTGTTGATCAATGCCTGCACTGTCCGGGATCATGCGGAACAACGCGTATTCGGCAGGCTGGGAGAATTGAAACGTTTCAAGGACAATAATCCGAACCTCATCGTAGGGCTCTGCGGTTGCATGGCCCAACGCCTGGGAACTGAAATATTTCACAGGGCTCCACACGTTGATTTGATCGTCGGTCCGGATATGTATCGCCGATTGCCCGAACTCATTCAAAGGCTCAATGGCAGACCCACCTGCGATGTCACGCCCAATACGCGAGAAACGTATACGAATATTACTCCTGAGAGGGGAACGCGATTGAAAGCCTGGGTGGCCATCATGCGGGGTTGCGACAATGATTGTTCGTACTGCATCGTTCCCTCTGTGCGAGGTCCGGCCCGAAGTCGACCCTTGAGCGACATCTCACATGAGGTCAACAGACTGGTCCGAGAGGGGTGTCGGGATGTGACGTTATTGGGGCAAAATGTGAACGCGTATCGGCACGACGGAATTGGATTCGGGGGGGTGCTCCGGCGTTTGAACATGGTCGATGGAAATTTCCGGATGCGGTTCACAACCTCCCATCCGAAAGATATGTCTCGTGAGATTATTGATGCCATTGCAGAGGGTGGTCACATTTGCGAACACATCCATCTTCCCCTCCAATCCGGATCGACTCGAATATTGAAGGCCATGAGGAGACACTATACTGCTGAAGAGTATGTCAATGTCGTGAGGGCGATCCGGGAAGCCATTCCCGGTGTGAGTATTTCAACTGATGTGATCGTAGGATTTCCGGGAGAAACCGAGAGGGATTATGAGGCGACAGTGAGCATGGTTGAGAGCATCAAGTTTGACTCGGCATTTACCTTTCGATATTCGCCTCGGCCAAATACGGATGCCACTCGACTCGATGACAATGTTCCCGAAGCTGAAAAAGGCGCCCGATTGGAGCATCTCATTTCCGTACAACGCACGATTACGGACCAGAAAAACAAAGAACTCGTGGGACAGGAAGTTGAGGTGTTGGTGGAGGGGGAAAGTCGGAAAGGGGGTGGGCAGTTGATGGGGAGGACACGGACGGACAAAACAGTTGTCTTTGAGGGTGATCTAAAACTTGTTGGAACCTGTATTCCAATCCGAATAGATCGAGCGAAGGGATGGACGCTATGGGGAAAACGCATCGAAACAACTACTTCATTCTCATGAAAGAGGAGGCTGACCCATGTGGATTGTTCGATGGATTTTAATCGCAGTTGTCATCGTGCTGATCCTGTTGTTTTCACTTCAGAATCAGGCACAGCAGGTATCCGTCAACATCGGTTATTGGACAAGCCCGGAGATACCCCTTTATTTCGCCCTGTTTATCGCTTTTGTCATAGGTCTTTTTGTCTGGTTCATCGTAGCCACGTTTCAGATTTTACAACTCAAGTCCCACATCAAATCGTGTCGGCGGGACAACAAAAAGCTTCAAGACGAATTGACAGCTCTCAGAAATCTTCCCTTGGAAGAACCTGAAGAGAAACCACAACCGGACGACCAATCAGGGCAATAGTCTCACGTGAGGGAGATCGTAATGACTGAAAAAATTCTTTTGAGCACCGTTATCGTCGTTGTCGTTTTCCTTATTCTGGTTCTGGTGTGGTTCTTATTTCGGAAGCAGAGGCCCGGGAAGAAGAAAACACCCTACATTGAAGCCCTGAACGCCATCATCTCAGGTGATATGAAGACCGCGCTCCAGAAGCTGCGGGAAACCGTTCACATCGATTCCCATAATGTCGATGCCTATTTGAAACTGGGAAATCTCTTGCGCCAGAGCGGTGATATTGAAAGGGCTCTGAAAGTCCATAAAAGTCTGACCGTTCGGCCCCTTTCCTCAAGGCAGCGAACGGAAGTTCTGAAAGCATTGGCTTGTGACTATTTGGAAGCGCGAAAATTTGACAAAGCCCGCTCTTCCGTTCAGGAAATTCTATCGCAAGAGAGAAAAGAACTGTGGGCTCTCGAAACGCTCCTGTCGATTCATGAGGAGACCTCTGAATGGGACGATGCCTGTGACACGTTAAAGCAGATTCAGAAGCTTCAAGGACAAAGAGATGACGTGTTGCTGGCCCTCTATAAAGTTTGTGCGGGAAAAACCTTGGATGAAAAAGGAGATCACCATCGAGCTCGGTTGAAGTATAAGGAAGCACTCCGAATCGATGCGCGGTGCACGCCTGCGTACCTCTCTCTGGGGGATTCGTATGTTTCCGAACAGAGGCTGACCGATGCTATCGGATATTGGAAAAAACTCATTGAGGTTACCCCGGAACACGCATTTCTAACCTTTGAACGTTTGGAAAAAGCCCATTTTGAACTCGGTGATTTCGGTTCCATGGTTCGCATCTATCAGGATCTCATCAATCGTAGGCCGAATGACCTCCGCGCGCTTTTTGCATTCGTGCGCATCAAGGAAAAGATGGGTGATGTTGATGAGGCTCTTGCCTTGTGTCATCAGGCCCTTGAAAAGGAGCCGCAGTGCTTGGATGCTCAATGGTGCCTCGTAAAATGCTATCACGCTCGGGGTGACGATGCCCGCGCAATCGAGTACGCCCTGAACCTTGAAAAGGAATTCAAGAGGAAACAACCATTCCGCTGCTCGCAATGTGGGTTTCAGTCACAGGAGCCCCTTTGGCGATGTCCTCAATGTAAACAATGGCGAACATTCGTGTAAACAGATCATACGTCATTACTCAGAAGATCATCACTATGTGGTGTCGGATTGTCTCGAAAAAACGTTTTCCCGATTTCGTATTCGTTGTTTTCATTACGATGCAGATGTTTCTTCCGTTTCATGCGTCTCTTGCTGAAAGTGAATTGGAGAAGGGAGTGGAATTGTATGAGAAAGCTCAGTACGAAGAGGCGAAAGTTCTCTTTGAAAACTACCTTGCCACGCATCCCAATCATCCGGAAGCTCTGTACTATATCGGTTTATTGGAGATGGATGGGACGAAATCTCAAAAACATTTTCGGACACTGTGGATCAATCATCCGATGCATCCTTTTGCCGACGATGCTTTGTATGCTATCTGCCAGTATCATTACGCCAAGGGGTATTACATTACTGCCGGGAAAATGTTGAAAAATCTTGTGAAGAATTATCCAGGAAGCAATGTGGCGGATGATGCCACTTACTGGGCAGGATCGTGTCAGCTGGCAGCCGAACATCCCGACTCGGCCCTTTCCATATGGCAAAAGCTGTTAAAAGATTATCCGAAGTCCAATATGTATGATTGGGCTGTTCTTGGAATTGGGGATGCCTACCGTGCCCTCTCGAAATACAATGAAGCCTGTCAAGAATATCATAAGATTATTGACTCGCCTTTCAGCGAAGAACTCAAATGTTCAGTCCTGTATAAATTGGGGAATTGCTACGAGCAACTCGGGGAAAATGCAACTGCTCGCAAGTACTTCAATACACTTATCGAACAGTGCCCGGATAGTTATGAGCGGATACTTATCAGTGGACGTGAAAAGAAAAAGCCAGCCTCCGAGGTGGAGGGTGCAGAAACCTATACCGTCCAGGTGGGTGCATTCATTCATAAAGAGAACGCGCTCAAGCTTCATACTCTGCTCTCGGGAAAAGGATATGAAACGAGCATTACTTCCAAGTATAAAGATGACGGTGAGTTACTCCATGTCGTTCACGTTGGTTCGTATTCCACGAGGGAACAAGCGCAAAACGTTGCAGAACGTCTCGAGAATGAGGAGGGATTTCAGCCGCACATCGTTCCGAAGAGCACGCAATGAGTCGGGATACCATGTCGAAAACAACGCCCATGATGGAGCAATACCTGAGTATTAAGCGTCAGCATCAAGATGCCATTCTCTTCTTTCGCATGGGCGATTTTTATGAGACCTTCTATGAAGATGCCCACACTGCCTCAAAAGTCCTGGGAGTCGCTCTCACTTCCAGAAGTCAGGGCACGCAAGGTCGGATTCCACTGGCGGGCATCCCCCATCACGCTCTCGACACATATCTTTCAAAGCTGTTGAAAGCAGGTCATAAAGTCGCCATCTGTGAGCAAGTCGAGGATCCAAAGAAAGCCAAGGGGATTGTGAAACGGGAGGTGGTTGAAGTCGTGACTCCGGGGACGGCTCTGTCCGATGGCGTCCTCAAGGAGAACACGAATAACTATCTTGTTGGAATCTGTTCTGATGCGAAAAGATACGGATTCGCGACCGTTGATATTTCGACTGGTGAGTTCACTGTCACCGAATTGAAGGCGGAGGATCTGCACGACGAATTACAGCGGGTGGGTCCGACGGAGATCGTTGTTCCTGAAACGTGGTTTCGCCACAACGGCCACATCATTACAGAACGCTTTCCGCAGCTGACGGTCAGCCCTCGAGATGATTGGACGTTCACCTATGATTATGCTCGAGAGAGACTTCTCGCGCATTTTCAGGTACACTCGTTGCGAGGATTCGGATGTGAAGAACTCTCGGTAGGCTTGAGCGCCGCAGGTGCAATCTTGGTTTATCTTCAAGAGACCCAGAAGGGATCGCTTTCACATATACGGAGTCTTGCTCCGTATGCCCATTCGGAATATATGGTTCTCGATGCAGCAACACAACGGAACCTGGAGTTGCTCACGTCGCTGACAGGAGAGCGTCACGGCACTCTTTTGGGTATTTTTGATCGGACCAAAACCCCGATGGGAGCCCGGCTTGTGAGACGTTGGCTTCAAAAACCATTGCGCAGTGTGGACGGCATCCGCTCCAGACTTGATGCGGTGGAATACCTTGTGGACACCGGTGATGTTCGAAAGCACCTCATCCGCCTCATGGGATTGTGCGGTGACTTGGAACGTTTGATCGCCAAGGTATGCACGGGTCGGGCCAACGCGCGAGACATCGTGAACCTCAAAGATTCTCTGAAGATTGTGCCGGAACTGCGCCTCGTCGCATCGCAAGCCCGCGGACCTCTCTTTGAACAGGTGCGCGACCACCTGAAAGAGGTCGGTGACATTGTCGATGTGATTGAGAAGACCCTGGTGGACGACCCGCCGCTGTCCTTAACGGACGGAGGTATCATACGTCAGGGGCATCATTCGGAATTGGATGAATTGAGAGCAATTCGTTTTCATGCCAAAGACTGGATCGCGCAACTTCAAGGGAAAGAGAGGGAACGAACGAAAATTGCATCCCTGAAAGTTCTCTATAACAGGGTCTTCGGTTACTATATCGAGGTCACAAAACCGAATCTTTCTAAAGTGCCTGAGGATTATGTTCGAAAACAGACTCTGGTAAATGCCGAGCGTTTCATCACTCCTGAGTTGAAAGAGTACGAAACGAAGGTCCTGGGTGCGGAGGAGCGGATCAACGATCTCGAATACGAACTCTTTGTGAGCGTGCGTGAACAGGTTGCCAACCAATCCGAGAGAATTCAGGACGTGGCCAAGGCGATCGCTCTTTCGGATGTCCTCGGTACCGTGGCCGAAGTGGCTGTCGCACATGGCTACTGTAAACCTGAGATCCATGACGGACCGGAAATAGACATCCGGGATGGTCGGCATCCGGTGGTGGAACGGCTTCTCGTGGGGGAGACGTTTGTACCGAACGATACGCATATCAGTACTGAACATGAACAGATTTTAGTGATCACCGGCCCAAATATGGCGGGGAAATCCACCTACTTGCGACAAGTGGCCCTGATTGTCCTCATGGCTCAAGTGGGCTCATATGTTCCCGCCAAGGAGGCTTCCATTGGTGTTGTCGATCGTATTTTTACGCGAGTCGGAGCTACGGATAGACTGGTTCAGGGTGAATCGACCTTCTTGGTTGAAATGAATGAAGCGGCCAATATCCTGCACAATGCTACTCCTCAAAGCCTTATTATTCTTGACGAAATCGGACGAGGAACATCAACCTTCGATGGGTTGAGTATCGCTTGGGCCGTCACCGAATATCTTCATAAGAATCCACGCGTTGCGGCGAAAACTCTTTTCGCGACCCATTACCATGAGCTGACCGAGCTGGAACGCATTCTGCCGAGAGTGAAGAACTATAATATTGCCGTGAAAGAGTGGGGAGATGGTGTGGTCTTTTTGCGCAAGATCGTTGAGGGCGGGTGCGACCGCAGTTACGGCATTCAGGTCGCACGCTTGGCAGGTTTCCCACCGGAAGTCATTGAACGGGCAAAGGAAGTCTTGTCAAATCTGGAAGAGAATGAACTCACTCCGAATCGAATTCCGAAGATTGCCAAAGGTGCTCATGCCCCGGATATTGTGGGCTCCGAGCAGTTCGATCTGTTCGCTTCGTATGACTCTCCTCTTTTAAAGGAGTTGGAGGATTTGGATATTTCCAAGATCACCCCCTTGGAAGCTTTGACCAAGCTTCACGAATTGAAAGAAAAATTGAAGAGACAGTAATTGGACTGCACTCAATTTATTGTATACGAATCCCCGTGCCTATCGATGGCAGCCATGCCGTCACCCTTTCACTCCCACCCCCAAACTTAGAACGTCTCCATTGCATCCTTTAATTTTTGACGGGTTTCATCCGAAAACCAGCAGTCGACGAACAGTTGTTCTTTCTCCTTGAGGTGTTTTTGAATTTGCGTTTCCACCGGTTCCACGCGATTGCTCTTAATGATCTGGAACGCCCTGTGAGGTAATTCCCCTATCGTCTTTGCTTTTTCAATCGATTTCGGTATGACGTCCGCAACCGGCACCACACGGTCTACCATACCCATTCGGACGGAATCTTCGGCTCTGTAAAACTCACCGAACTCCGAGATTTCACGAGCGTATCGGGCTCCGACCAGATCCCGGAGAATGCGATCGCCGGGGTAGGGGACGGGCACGCCAAGTTTCGCCTCGTTCAAACCCATCAATTTTCTACCTCGGGCGATGATCCGGTAGTCGCAGCAGAGAGCCAAGAGACATCCTCCGGCAATGGCATGACCTGTTACTGCTGCCACTGTCGGCTTGGGAAATGTATAGAGCTCAATACACGTGTGATTAAAGGCTTGGTAAAATTCTTGAAATTCTTTTGGGGTGAGTTCGAACAGTCTGGGAATATTGAAGCCGATCGAGAAGAACTTATTATTTGAACTGCAGAGGACAACACTTCTTACCTTCGAATCATCTTTTTTTCCCCTGAGTGTCTCCGTGAGTTGTTGGATGAGTTGAAGGTCGATTGGATTTGTAACGTCTCTATTCAATTGCACAAGAGCGACGGACGCTCTGTCCTCTGTTCGTATGAATTCCATTGAATTACTCCTTCTTGCAGTGACGCTCTCTTGGCGAGAAAGATATTATTTGAATCTGCTTTGGATCTTTTGGATTAAGGATTGGTCGTCCGCTCGTTGTGCCAGAATGAGAGCCTTCAGGCTCCATTTCCGTGCTGATGCAATGTTCCCTTGAGAATTCAAGTAATCCGCCAATTTCACAAAAGGTTCAACGTAATGGAGGTTCAGTTGTTTCACTAATGGCTCCGAAACGTGGACGTCGCTGTACCAATCATGATCCAAATAGTCCAATCTCAGTTTGTTTTCCACAATATCCTGATGGAGTGCGTCCTTATCTGATGGATCGACACGAAAAGTATACACAAGACCTGTGAGGCTGAGATCGTCTCGAAAATTGGCATAATACCCTTGGTGGAGGGTGCGTGCAAGATGAATGGGTATGTGGGGATATTTTTGGTGTATCCCACGAATGAACCTTTCCAAAAATGAAGGTATCTGAACATCGGAGAGGTCGCTCACATGAAACTCGATCCCTTTTTCTCTTAACTTGGATTGAAGATATGATCTGTTGCCAAATATTGCGTGGATGTTGAGGATCAAAATATCTTCTCGAACTTCTTTCACCACCTGGAGAATCCAGGCGGGATATGTGTCGTTATCACCGTTTACAATGAGTATCGCGTTTTCTTGGGCGGAGATCAACATATTATAATTGAAATTCAGGATACCGGGAGAAATCGCTTTGCTCCGATATAATTTTGTGCAGAACTCTTTCTTTTTTTCTTTATTCCCGGTCATTTCATATTCTTTCATGAATTCCCAATAGAGATCGGGTTCACCGGGATGTATGCCATAGGCTTTTTCCAATCGGGAGAAGTCAGTCCCGTAGTTATAATAATGTATGTAATGATAGACCCAGGAATCCGGTATCGCTTTTCCCATCTCACTGTAGATAGAATCCAAGAGTGCTTCTCTTGTCTCTGTCTGTCCCTCAACATTCGCCCAGCCGTAGCGAGCGGCAAAGAAATAATTGTACCACGCATCTTCATTTTGTGGATTAATGCCTATCTCGTTCTTCCACAGGATTTCTTGTTTCTTGTACCACTCTTTCGATTGTACTGAATAACAATATCTGTATATTCTTTGAGGACTCTCATGGGGCGACTGGCCGCAAGCAAAAGATGAAGTTGTGAAAATTATGAGGAGAAGGTTCAGACAGAGATGCCGATTCGGTGCCATGCCATACTCCTTAGGTTGTACTCGACTGGGATCGCCCCTACGCCTGTTTCTGTTGCTTCCCTGTGTCGTATCGTCCGAATTCGTATCAGTTCTCTTCTGCTTCATTCGGAGGGTGTCGTGCCGGCCGAAGTGATGTGCTTGTCCTGATGTATCGGGGAATCTTCTTGTTGAAGCTATCATTGTTTGCCTAACTTGCAGACAAATTTTATGAATATCTCAGACATTCTCCTCAAAATAGGACACATCTTGGTTCGTGTGAGTTTCATCATCTCGACGTGAATTCATTGTGATTTCTCATTCAGATCAAATCACTTCTTCTGTGGTTCAGACCGGTATCCCGATTGTGCAAGCTGAGTATCGTCAGCCATTTTTCCCTTGACTTTGACAAAATTCTGTTAGAGATTTGACCTCATAATTTTAATTTGTTGTGTTTTCTCTAACGACGGGATCAGCATGTGAACGTGTTAACACTCAAGAATGTCTCCAAGACATTCGGAGACTTTTACGCAGTCAACGATCTGAGTTTTTCTATTGCATCGGGAACGATGTACGGGCTTCTTGGTCCGAACGGTGCAGGGAAGACAACGACAATTCGTATGATAATGGACATCATCGTACCGGATCAAGGGGAGATCGAAATTCTGGGCAGACGGAATTCTTCTTTCGTTCGAGACCGTATTGGGTATCTGCCGGAGGAGCGTGGTTTGTATCGGAAGATGAGGGTCGGTGAACTGCTTCTCTTTTTCAGTCAAACGAAAGGCATGAAAAAAGCCGATGCGAGAGAAAAAATCGATTTCTGGCTCGAGCATCTGGACTTGTCAGAGTGGAAAGATAAAAAGGTGGAAGAGCTTTCACGAGGCATGCAGCAGAAGCTTCAGTTCATCACGACGGTTTTTCATGAACCGGAACTCATTATCCTCGACGAGCCGTTTACTGGTCTCGATCCTGTGAACGTCAATCTCCTGAAGGAAATCATGCTGGAACTGCAGAAGAATGGGGTCACCGTCATTCTTTCAACCCATCTGATGGATCAAGTGGAGAAACTCTGCAACTCTATCTGTCTCCTTCACCAAGGCAAGAAAGTGCTCGAGGGACCACTCGCTCACATCAAAAAACAGGTTGGCCGAAACAGCATTGCTCTTGCCTACGAGGGGACGGCCCGTTTTCTTCGCGATGCGAGACTCATTAACCGCTTTGATAACTACGGCAATTATGTTGAAGTGCACCCTGCCGAGGGAGTCGATCCTCAAGAGATACTGCATAGGGCTGTCCAGGAGGTGACAGTCTCGCGCTTTGAGATTGTCGAACCTTCGTTGAACGAGATTTTTATTCAAACCGTCCAGAGGTAATGGAGCGCATTGATGAGAAAACTGTTCGCTATCATTCAAAGGGAATACCTCACCCGAGTCAAGACGAAAGGATTTGTCATCGGTACGCTATTAATGCCAGTTTTTATCGTTTTTATTACCATCGCTCCTGCCGCTTTTATGGCTATGAAATCTGAAGAACCGAGGCACATTGCCTTGGTGGATCTGACGAAACAGGTCTATGATCCGCTCTCGGAAACATTGGACGAACGGACGAAAACTGGGGAACGGATTTATCAACTTCATCTCGTTGCGGCCAGATCTGATCGCTTCGAGGAGGTTAAAAATAATTTGAAAGCGGATATCAATCAAAAAAAGATTGATGCGTATCTCATCATTCATCAAGATGTCTTTGAAACGAACAACGTTGAATATCACTCCACAAACGTCTCCAATTTCAGAGAAAACAGTGAGATCGAAAGGGCCATCTCACGGGTCGTCACGAAACTTCGTCTGGAGCGGAGCGGTTTCGTACCGGATGAGGTCAACCACCTGGTGCAAAGCGTGAAATTGAATACGTTCAAAATCGGCCCGGGGGGCAAGGAACAGAAAGATGTGGGATTAAGCTTTGCGATCACCTATATCATGGTCTTTGTTCTCTATCTGGCTCTCATTCTGTATGGGGCGATGACGATGCGGAGCATCGTCGAGGACAAGAACAACCGCGTTATCGAGGTCATTATCTCAGCCGTAAAGCCCTTTCACCTTATGGCGGGAAAGATTCTCGGCATTGGAGCGGTAGGGCTCACTCAATTTTTCATCTGGGCCGCTGTGGCCGGATTCTTATCTCTCTATAGCTCCAACCTCGTCGCCTCGTTTCTGCCGTCAGCCGGAGATGTCCCGTTGCCTTCCGTGTCCCTGTCACAATTGATCTTTTTTGTTCTCTTTTTCATCCTGGGCTTCTTCTTCTATTCCACACTCTACGCCGGTATCGGGGCACTGGTCAATTCTGACCAGGAAGCACAGCAGTTGCAATGGCCTGTGATTTCATTTCTCATTGTGGCTTTTCTGCTTGTTTTTTATACGATGAGTAATCCTGACAGTAACCTCTCAATTCTTTTTTCAGTATTGCCGATGTTTTCACCTATTCTGATGTTCATGCGCATCTCTGTTCATACGCCTCCCACCGCTCAAGTGGCTGCTGCGGTCATCATTCTCATTCTTTCCGTGTGGGCGATGATCTGGTTTGTGGCTCGAATTTTTCGGATCGGTATTCTCATGTACGGGAAACGACCGAACCTGCCAGAAGTGGTGAAATGGGTCAAGCACGGTTAGTCATGAAGGAAGGGTGACATACTTTTGTTGAACATTGAAGCTATAGAAGGAAGTGACTGATGATGCACACAAAAAAAGTACGGATATGGGTATTACTTCTTGCAGTATTCGTGGTTCAGTGTGAGAGAAAAATCCCCTCAAACGAGATTGCCTTTGTCTCTGATCGGGCGGGGAACCAGGACATTTACCTATTGGATGTGGACACAGACTCTGCCCTGGCACTGACTCAGCATGAGGCGGAGGACTGGGCACCGAACTGGTCACCGGACGGGAGGAAACTGGCCTTCGCTTCGACACGTGCTGGGGGGTGGAACATTTTTATCATGGACATGGAGAATCGGAGAATAGTACAGCTTACTGATACCGGCAAAGATCGGCGGCCATCGTGGTCGCCGACAGGTTCGCGAATAGCCTTCACCTCTGAACGGGATGAGAATTCTGAAATCTATATTATGAAGTCCGACGGATCCGAGCAGATGAATGTGACCCATCATCGGGCTCGTGATGATCGCCCCCTCTGGTCGCCGGACGAACATCGCATTGCCTTCAGTTCCGATCGGGATGGCAGTTGGGACATATATATTTTGAACATTGAGACAGGTACGACAGACAAGATTACGGAGGATGTGTTGTCCGAATATCCGGGCGCGTGGTCCGAAGATGGTGCAAGGCTTCTTTTTGTGTCCGGTGACGACATTGTTCAATATTCATTCGAGGGGGAACGAACAACAGTCCTGACACAGGATGATTCACGAGAAGGAACGCTCAGTTATTCTCCCGATGGAGCGCAGATCGTTTTTGATTCGGACCGTTCCGGGGATTATGATATCTGGATCATGAACGCTGATGGAACCGATCCGAAAAACGTGACTCAGCATCCAGCTTTTGATTGGTTTCCGCAATGGAGACCTTGTCCCTAGTCCGCCCACATGGGCTCACACGGCACCCTGGGACGTCGTTGCGAAATTTTAAGCTTAAAAAAGGAGCGTTTCCTCTTTTTCGTAAAAAGTTTCCTCTTGACAATCTCTCTTGAAAACAATATTTTATTGGTGATTTAGGCACCTCATCGGGTGCCTATTTTTTAAGAACGACGCCGATGAAAGACAGGTTGAAGGAGTGTATGTATGACTGAGAAAGAAGTTGCCGAGACCGGGGAAAAATCTTCTGATGCAAAAAAAAGAACGAAAAAGAGGACGGAACGGGGGGGAGAAAGGCTCAGGAAGGAACTCGAAAAATATAAGACTGAGCTGGAAGAAGGCCACGACAAATATTTAAGGCTGGCGGCTGATTTTGACAACTATAAAAAGCGAACTGTGCGGGAGTTCAGCGATTTAATCCAGAGTGCGAATGAGGAACTCATCTTGCAACTTATTCCTGTTTTGGACAACTTTGAGAGGGCCCTGGACGCTGCCAAATCGTCGGATGATTTCGACTCCTTTCACAAGGGCGTTGAAATGATTCACCAGCAATTGAAGGATGTTCTGGAAAGGCAGGGAGTGAAGGAGATCGAGGCTCTGGGGGAGCCCTTTGATCCACACAAACACGAGGCGGTCATGATGGTGGAGAAGGATAAAAGTCCATCCGAGATAGTCGTTGAAGAGATGGAACGGGGATATATGCTGAACGACAGAGTGCTCCGTCCGTCAAAGGTCGCCGTCAATAAATAGCGATTGTTCCCCGAACCTGCTCCATAGGGCAGGATCGTAGAAATGTCGGTTGTGTCGGGGGTAGACTGTATTGCATTGAAATTCGAAACAATATCATCATCCAAGTGTTAAAAACTCGAAGTCACTCCAAAGCGAACAGTTTTAGGCATAGGATTTTCGGTTTCGAGTCCTGGGGTTTTCGCGGGTGGAACCTGTCCCGGATGTCTCTGTTTGAACTTTGGATTGTGTCACAGGCTGTGCTTCTTGTCGATTGGAGGCGAAACGTTGCTGTCTAAAGCTTACCGAGAACAATTCTCATTGTCTTGTGGTGGTATGCATGGTAAAACGTGATTATTACGAAGTATTGGGATTGCAGCGAAACGCTTCGGAGGGAGAGATCAAGAAGGCGTACCGGCAGATGGCTATGAAATACCATCCTGACCGCAATCCCGACAATAAAGGGGCTGAGGAGAAAGTCAAAGAGGCAGCCGAAGCTTACGAAGTGTTGAGTGATTCCCAAAAGCGGGTAACGTACGATCAGTTTGGTCATGATGGACTGAGGGGAACGTTCAGCCAAGGTGGATTTCAGTGGTCCGATTTCACCCATTTCGGAGATTTTGAGGATATCCTCGGAGATCTCTTCGGCGGGAGCTTTTTCGGAGATATTTTTGGGGGACGGCGAACGTCCGCGCGGCGGCGCAGAGGTCCTCAACGCGGTGCCGATCTGCAGGTTCGGTTAAAACTGACCCTCGAGGAGATTACCCGCGGTGTCGAAAAGAAAATCAAGCTGACACAGTTGCAGACATGTTCTGCATGTCACGGAACAGGAGCGAAGAGCAGCGACCATGTAAAGACGTGCCCGGCGTGCCACGGCTCCGGTGAATTACGCCAGGTTTCACGGTCACTCCTCGGTCAATTTGTGAATGTGAGCACCTGTCGAACCTGTGGGGGTGAGGGGCAGGTGGTCGACCAGCCCTGTCCGACCTGTTCCGGCCAGGGTAGAGTTCGGGGGACGACGACGATTACGGTGAAAGTACCTGCTGGTGTCGCCTCCGGGAATTACATCCCCATTCGGGGGCAGGGGAATGCCGGTCCCCGGGGTGGACCTGCAGGCGATGTTATCGTCTTTATTGAGGAGAAGGAACACCCTGATTTTGAGCGGCACGGCGATGATATCATCTTTCATAAAGCTATCAGTATCCCTCAAGCGATCCTGGGCGATGATGTCGAGATTCCGACACTCACCGGAAAGGTGCGTATGCACATTCCACCCGGAACACAATCGGGAAAAGTATTTCGGCTGAAAGGAAAAGGAATCCCACATCTTCACGGGTATGGGCATGGTGATCAACTGGTGAAGATCTACGTGTGGATTCCGACAAAACTTTCGTCACAAGAGAAGAAACTCTTTCAGGATATGGCCGATCGGGAGGGGCTTCACCCTCCCAAGAGTGCCAGGGGACTGTTCGGTAAAATGAAAGAGGTTTTTGGAGTTTAAGGGTAATTTGAAGACCATTTCGGAAACAAGTTTTTACGTCCCACCTGAGCACATCTGCAGAGATTCTCTCCACATCACCAACCAAGAAGCAAAACACGCACACGGTGTCTTACGGTGTGCCGTGGGTGATGTGTTCACGGTCGTTGACGGATGTGGGCTTGAGTATCGAGCCTCTGTTCAGAGCATCCGCAAGAACCGAATTGACTGTAAAATTTTGAGTTCACAAAAAAATCCGAAAGAACCGACTGTGCATATAACGTTGGCCCAGGCTCTGTGTCGGTTTGCAAAATTTGATACTCTCGTTGAAAAGTGTACCGAGATTGGAGTCGGCACCATTCTTCCGACCCTCACCCAACGGTCCCGTCCCATGCCTCCAAAAGACCAATTTCAAAACCGATTGCGCCGCTGGCATAAGATAGCCGTGGCTGCTATGAAGCAGTCGGGTCGATCCGTTTTACCCCGGATAGAGTCGGCGGTGCCCATCGACACGCTTCTCGCGTACACTGAGAATTTTGATCTATCCCTTCTGGCCTGGGAAGACGAGCAAGCGGTGAGCTTGAGGAGTTTGCTCTCACCAACACACGAGATTCAGAGTGTCCTGATCTTCGTGGGTCCGGAGCGCGGATTCAGCAAAGAGGAGGTAGAGAAGGCACGGAGGGCGGGCTTCCAGCCCTTTTCCCTCGGTCCCAGGAGACTGAGAACGGAGACAGCCGGAATAGTGAGTGTCTCGCTTGTGATGTATGAACTTTGTGAACTGAACCCTCGCTAAGACACTGCAACACGTTGAGACACCTCAGCGACACAATCGAGACAACATTGCGACAGGTGTTGTGCCTTATCCTTTCGTGCCGGATGGTCGGGTATTTTTGCGGGGACAAATGTTTTCAAAGACAAGAGGTTTCCGGAGTAAGGAGAACGATCGTATAGCCGTGGCTTTGGTCTATCCCAATACGTACGAAGTGGGCATGGCCAACCTCGGATTTCAGGCCATCTTTCGTCTGCTGAACAGTTTCGGGAGCGTTGTTTGTGAGCGGGTCTTTCTCCCGCAAGGAGAGCGTCCGGTGACATCCACCGAGTCGGGTCGCACACTCACTGAATGCGACATCATTGCTTTCTCCTTCTCCTTCGAGCTCGATTATGTGAATGCCGTTCAAATGTTGATGCATTCCGGGATATCGCTACGATCGGAGGACCGTGACGAGAGAACGCCACTCATCATGGCCGGAGGTGTGAGTGTCACCTTAAACCCGGAGCCAATGGCATCCATTATCGATCTCTTTGTTATCGGCGAATCCGAGGAGGTGCTTGGGACCCTCCTGAATAGCTACATGAGGCATCGTCGGCAATGCGCCTCCCGGCACGAGATCCTTGTCTCCCTGGCCCGCCTGCCAGGGATCTATGTTCCGCGTTGTTATCAACTCCACTACAATCCTGACGGAACCATTGCCAAAATTGAGCCGCTCCAAGGGGCTCCTGCCCGGGTTCGAAGGCAGCATGTGCAGGAGATCGGCACAGTCCACGCTTTTTCCCAGGCGGTATCACCGAGAAGTCATTTCAAGGATATGTTTTTGGTTGAGGTGGGTCGGGGATGCCCTCGCGGCTGCTCCTTCTGTGCTTCGGGTTATATTTATCGGCCGTTCCGGTGCCGTTCGAAGGAGGCGCTTTTGTCCCTCATTGAAAACAATGATTCGGGTGCAAAGAAAGTCGGGTTGGTCGGTTCCGCGATTTCGGATCACCGAGACTTTGAGGAACTGTGCGTTGAATTGGTCGACAGAGGCTATCAATTGGGAGTCTCTTCCTTTCGGGCTGATGCCCTTACACCCCGCCTCGTTGAGGCCTTCGTTCGAGGAGGGATTCGGACCCTTACCATGGCTCCTGAGACCGGCTCCGAAAAGCTTCGATTCAGGATTCACAAGAGACTGACTGATGATCACATCTTCAAAGCGACCCACAGAGCATCAGCAGGCGGCATCATAAATCTCAAGCTTTACTTTTTAATCGGAATTCCCTTCGAAGAGGAGAGTGATGTTGCGGCAATTGTCTCGTTGGTAAAAAGGACACACCGTGTGTTTTTTCAGCAGAGAGGGAAAAAGGGAACAATTACTGTGAGTGTGCACCCCTTTGTTCCCAAAGCGTCGACGCCCTTTCAATGGAGCCCGATGCAGCCGGTCAAGCCTCTCAAGGAAAAACTGAACATACTTGAAGCAGGCCTGCGCGGGATTCGGGGCGTGCGATTTTCCCCGAAGAGTCCGAGAAATGCGCTCTTACAGGGTATGTTTTCGGTCGGAGACAGGCGGATAGGGGAGGCTCTTCGTGCCAAAGTCCAAGGCGGAGTTCTTTGGAAGAGAGCTTGGGAACAGGCGAAGGTCGAACCAGAATTTTTCCTACATCGGGAAAAGACTTTTGAGGAGGTCTTACCCTGGGATGTTCTCGACTCGGGAATTGAAAAGAGGGTTTTATGGAATCAATACAAGAAGGCAAGAGATTCAGGTTGATCGGATGGGTTTTGAAGCTTTTACTGAAGATTGTTTCACCGCTTTTTCCACTTTTCCCGAACGCAGACACTGCACGCACACGTTCACTTTCTTGGGTGTGCCGTTCACCAGAATTCTCACCCGCTGCAAATTGGGCATCCAGCGACGCTTCGTGACATTATGGGCGTGGCTGATCTGGTTGCCTACCATAGGCCTTTTACCACATATTTCACATTTCTGAGCCATTCTGCAACCTCACTTCAATTCGATTCATTCAAAATTCAAAATGCACACAACCGCATCAATTTTAAGCTGGATAAAAATAAGGCGTACAGAGGGAAAAGGCAAGTTTTTTATGGCCCGGAGTGAAAAGTGTTTGATTCTTCAAAAATTACTTATTATTCTATGCAGTTGGACAGTTTGAACATCGATCAGACGCTTGATTGAAAGTTGCCCAACGGTTTTAGGACGGCTTTTCTCATATAACGATTTGATTTCTGTAGTATTATCTTCAAAGAAGAAAATTGTGCCGAGGGGCCATGCGGTGAGCTCACTTCTCGCCAGGTTGAGGGGAAATCGGGGTCAAGAAAAGGATTCTGTTGAAAATGGTGTCCCCTGCGCAATAGAATGTATAGGTCCGTCTCCGCGCAATTCAAGGTGTCCGGAGTTCAAGATGAAACAGTGCTTTCTCATCGTTCGCAAATACCATTCCTCAGGAAAGAACCTGATTGTTTGCTTTCATTGCCGGAAGCGATACGGTGAGGAAGGTTCCTCGCTGCATGCGGAACAAGTTCTGTCTTGGCATGTGGGATTGTTTCGTCTCATACTTGTTGAGGGACACGCAGTGGCAGATGCTGTGGGTATATGTGGAGGGTCTCATTTTCTTCAGATGCATTCCGTAAAACCGAGAGGAGAAAACCGCATTGTGCGATAGCACCCTGGCCGTCATATCCGACATTCATGGAAACCGATGGGCTTTGGAGGCAATTCTGCAGGATATCGAGTGCAGGAAAATCCGGCACGTGGTCAATCTCGGAGACTGCGTCTACGGTCCGCTTGATCCTTCAGGTACCGCTACTATCCTTATGGATCTCGACATCCTGACCGTTCGGGGCAATGAGGACCGGATTCTTTTCGAACCGTTTGGGGATTCGGAGAGATCGCCTTCGCTGAACTACACTCGTGAGAGCTTGCGTCCAGAGCAATTGCAGTGGTTGAAGCTTTTAGAAAAAACGACAACGGCGTACGAGAATTTTTTATTGTGTCACGGAACGCCTGAACGCGATGATGCGTATCTGTTGCAGGAAGTATCCGAACAGGGTATTACTGTGAGAACGGCCGGTGAAGTTGAAGAAAGAGTTCGGGAGGTGACACAACCGGCGGTGCTGTGCGGGCATGACCACATTCCCAGAACGGTCAATTTACTGGATGGAAGGATTGTGGTCAATCCAGGCAGTGTTGGATTGCCCGCCTATCGGGATGATCGACCGTATTTCCACGTGATGGAGACGGGGACGCCGCACGCCCGATATAGTCTCGTAAAGCGGGTTGAGGCTGCGTGGCGTGTTGAAAATATCGCCGTATCGTATGCCTGGGAGACGGCCGCAGAAGTTGCCCGGGAGAATGGTCGTCCGGATTGGGCCGATTGGCTCAAGACGGGGAGAGCGATGCTCCCTCATCCCTGAATGATTCTTCCAGAGTCCGTCACTCTGCTCATGGTGATCTTCTCGGTTTTGCCATGAAAAATATTTTGACTTCAAACGGCTGAAACTGTATATTGTTTTTCGTCGGACACCGAGAGATAAAAGAAGCCAAATTCTATGAATGTCGTGACCCGTCAAAAGAGTGTGAAGCCATTATCACCGCAAATCGATCTGTTCTCTCCTGTTCAATATCTGAAAGGAGTCGGGCCGAAAAGGGCAGCTCTTCTCAGGACAGTCGGGATTGTATCGATAGAAGATCTGCTCTATTACATTCCGAGACGGTATCTGGATCGTCGGCTCCTGGCTCCCATTTCTCATATCAAAGTCAATACCGAAGCCACTGTGGTGGGACAGGTTGAAACCTTCGGGTTCACTGAGGGGCGACGTCCTCGGTTTGTGGTCATTCTGAACGATGGCACAGGGATGCTCCAGTGTGTGTGGTTTCAAGGTGCGCACTTCGTCCAAAAGGCTTTTCATGTCGGGGACACGGTTGTGGTGAGCGGTCCTGTACGCTTTTATCGCGGCAAGCAGATGACCCACCCGGAGTTTGAGATTCTGTCAAACAGTCATGGTGGGGACCTGCTTCACACCGGGCGCATTATTCCCCTCTATCCTTCAACCGCTGAATTAAAAGCACGATACTTGGACAGTCGCGGCTTTCGCAGAATTATAAAACCTGCATTGGATCGATTTCTCAAACTGGTACCCGAAACGCTTCCGGAGTCAATCCGGGAACGATGTCATCTTCTTCCTCTGTGTGAGGCGGTGAGAGGCATCCACTTTCCTGAGACTATGGATGGTGCGGAAAAAGCTCGACAGCGACTTGACTTTGACGAGCTGTTCTATTTGGAACTCATGTTGGCACGACGAAAGAGAAAGTGGACAGAAGCACAGGACGGTATCGCCTTCAAAAAAGTGGGGGAGAAGGTCAGAGAGCTGCTGGATCTTTTGTCCTTTGAACTTACGGAGGCTCAGAAGAGAGTCGTGAAAGAGATTTGGTCGGACATGAAGAGCAAGAGATCCATGAACAGACTACTCCAGGGTGATGTGGGCTCGGGCAAGACCGTTGTGGCCCTCATCGCCATACTCATCGCTGTCGAGAACGGGTACCAAGCAGCCCTCATGGCCCCGACGGAAATTCTGGCCGAGCAGCATTACCTCACCGTGCGACATGTTCTGAAGGATTTGGGCGTTACCGTGATCCTTCTCGTCGGGAGTATGCGGAAATCGTCCAGGCAGAAAGCATTGGAGGCCATAGGAAAAGGTGAGGCAGAGGTGATCATCGGAACGCACGCCCTCATTCAAGAGGATGTGGCTATCGGACGTCTGGGACTTGTCATCATTGACGAACAGCATCGCTTCGGTGTCCAGCAGAGAGCAATTCTTCGGGAGAAAGGTCTGCAGCCCGATGTACTGGTGATGACGGCCACCCCAATTCCCAGAACGTTGGCTCTGACTGTCTATGGAGATCTTGATGTTTCCGTCATCGACGAGATGCCACCCGGACGAAAGGAAGTTAAGACAGTCTGGAAGAGCGATCAACACAGGGATGAAATCTATTCGTTTCTACGGGATCAAGTGCGAAATGGTGGACAGGTCTACATCGTTTATCCCTTGGTTGAAGAGTCCGAGAAGATCGATCTCAAAGCGGCCAAGGAGAGTTATGAGCATCTGCGAAGTGAGATTTTTTTCGATCTGCGGATGGCTCTTATCCACGGACAAATGGGAAGTGAGGCGAAGGACAGGGTGATGGCTTTGTTCAAGGCCGGTGGAATCGACATCCTGGTGAGCACGACCGTCATTGAAGTCGGAGTGGATGTTCCCAATGCCACAGTGATGATCATCGAGCATGCTGAGCGATTTGGACTGTCCCAGCTTCATCAGCTCAGGGGTCGGGTGGGGCGTGGACCGCGTCAATCCTATTGTATTCTGTTGGCTCGATATCCCATCTCCGAAGAGGCCAAACAGAGACTCAGAGCCATACGGGGCTCAACGGACGGTTTCAAAATAGCCGAGGCGGATTTAAAACTCCGCGGTCCTGGAGAATTTTTTGGAACGAGACAGCACGGTATGCCAGAGTTGAAAATTGCCAACATGATCACAGATGCATCCCTTCTCAGTGCGGCTCGGAGGGAAGCGTTCTCAACGGTGGAGCAAGATCCGGAGTTGAAAGCATCTGAAAATACGATCATCCGGAGGACATTTGAAACAAAATACAAGGGAAAATTTGAATTGGTCGATGTCGGATAATCGCGAAAAAAGTATTGTTCTGTTATCGGGGGGATTGGACTCTGTTGTCTCGTCTGCCTGTGCTTGTGAGGAGAGCGACCTGTGTCTGGCGTTGACCTTTGACTACGGACAGAGAGCTGCCCGGAAGGAGATTGAGGCTGCCCATGCATGTTGCCGCGTATTGGGTGTGAGCCACCGAGTTATTCCCCTCAATTGGCTCGCTGAGGTCACAAAAACGGCTCTGGTCGATAGGGCGCAAAAGGTACCTCAGATGGACCTGAAGGATCTTGCAACGTCAGGAACCGAAATTCTTGAAACCACGAGACAGGTCTGGGTGCCGAATCGAAACGGACTCTTCATCAATATTGCGGCCGCTTTTGCCGAAAGCCTGAACGCGTCCTGGATCGTGACCGGTCTGAACCGTGAGGAGGGAGTTGCTTTTCCAGATAATGGCCCTCAGTTTGTCGAGACAATTAACAATGCTCTGAAATTGTCAACCTTGGAGTCGGTTCGCGTTGTCAGCCATACACTGCATTTGACAAAGGCTCAAATTGTACAATTAGGTATCGAGAAAAATGCTCCTTTGCACACGGTCTATTCCTGCTACCTCGGAGAAGAGCTCATGTGTGGCACTTGTGAGAGCTGTGTGCGCCTGAAGCGAGCTTTTTACTCAACGGGAAATTGGGAGTTGATTCGAGACAAATTTTGCGGGAAATGATCATGATTCTCCGTTCGATTTTTATCAACCACTGAGCCGGTGAGGAGACGCACGTGCCGAGCTGCCGGCATGACTCACTGCCGCGCTCAAAGAGAAGGTTCTTCGAGTCTCTGCGTCTCAGCGGTCCATGCTCCTGAGGAGGGTAGCGATGTGAAATCAAAATTAATATCGGATGTTATCACCTATACGGGGGACCAGCTCAGATCGCATTGGGCATTTGAGCAGTATGACGTTCAGGGGGATAGTATTGTCGCTTTCATGGGTCCCTGTGATGTGGGCACTGAGAAACTTGTCGATTTGGCTGATCGCAAGGAACTCAAAAAGATCTACAGCCAAGAGATGCTTCACTTCCTTGTCGAGCACTTTGATCGTGATCTGGAAAAGACGCTCCTGAGACAAAAACTATTGATCACGATTATAATGGAAAAGTTGAATCATCGCATGAAACATAGTGTCATACATCGCCTTGGAGACGATCTGTTTGATGGGGACAAGAAGCTTTCAGTGTCTATTGCCACATTGACGCCTGTTTCTACTATGATTCATGTGGGCATTAATATCAGCAGCAAGAACACACCGGTAAGGACCAGCGGGTTGAAGGATTATGGAATTGAACCGGAGGAGGTGGCGGAGGTTGTGATGAATCAGTACATGGCTGAGATGAAATCCTTGACCTTGGCCCGGAGTAAGGTCAAGGGCGTCCTATGAGCAGCACGGGTTATCTGAAAGAGATCTTCTCATCGATTCAAGGGGAGGGATTGCTTGTTGGGTGCCGCCAAATATTCGTCCGCTTTTTAGGCTGTAATCTCAAATGTTCCTACTGCGACACACCCGAGAGTCGGGAGATGAAGGGGGACTGTCATATCCAGGCCTCGCCGGACATGGTGAAATCTCATACTGTTATGAATCCTGTTCATGTTGAGGATACTCTTGCCTTCATTGAATCTTTGAATGTGTCTCGTCATCATTCGGTCAGTATCACGGGAGGTGAAGCGTTGTTGCAATATGAGTTCCTCGAAGAGTTGGCAGTCCGATTAAAGAGAAAGAACTTGAAAAACTACTTGGAGACCAACGGCACGCTGCCCGAAGCGCTGAGCAGATGTCTTGATGCGATCGATATCATTGGTATGGATTGGAAACTCTCAAGCGCAACCGGACAGGCGGATGTTACCCGGGAACACATTCGTTTTCTTAACGTTGGGGCAAAAAAAGACATTTTCGTGAAAATTGTGGTTACTGAGACGACGGAGTTGAATGAGTTTGAAGAGGCGTGCCTCCACATTTCCAAAATAGGATCACATATTCCAATTGTCGTGCAGCCCGTGACAGCAACGTCTGCGATCAAATCTCCCTCGAGTGACTTTTTATTGAGGCTGACGTCCATTGCCCTTGACTATGTGGACGACGTTCGCGTCATACCGCAGATTCAGAGATTGCTGGAGTTGCGGTGACCTCTTGTCGATGATGAAAGTTGTTGGGACGAAACCAAATGAGCGGCCGGCGTGTCTAATTCAGCAGATTGACAGAAGACGTATGTGCGAACAAGGTAATGGATGATGAATGACGAACAGAAAAATCAAAAGGACGTTCATGTGACAACCGCATCGAGGCGTCTCTACCGCTCTCAACGAGGAAAAATGATTGGGGGGGTGTGTGGTGGCATCGCCGAATATTTTCGGATCGATCCCACTCTCGTCCGTATTGCTTTTGTTGTTCTGGCCTTCGCCGGTGGTTGGGGAATTGTGGCATACATCATAGGGTTGGTTATTATCCCAGAGAATCCTGAAAAGGTCGAGGAGGACGTCAAACGAGAGGGATCTGAGGAATCGGAAGTCAGGGGCGCGGGTACCGTGTGGGGGGTAGTATTCATTCTGGCCGGTCTCATTCTCCTCTTAATCAATTATGACATGTTGCCCTGGCAGATGTGGAGATATTGGTACTTCCCGTGGAAACTCTTCTGGCCTTTTGTCATCATTATGATCGGAGTTATCCTTCTTCTTTTCCGGTCAAAGGGAAAAACGGATCCCGAGGAGAGCGAGCCACATTCTGGGAGAGGCCGGAACAGAAAACTCACGCGATCAAAAAGAGAACGGATGATTGGAGGCGTCTGTGGGGGCTTAGGCTTGTATTTTCGTCTTGATCCGGCCATCGTTCGTTTCCTCTGGGCCATCGGTACGATCGTATCCCACGGACTTGGCATCATTGCCTATATTCTGTTGCTCATTGTCTTGCCGGAAGAGGAGGTTCAGACTGAGCCAGAAGCGTGACTTCAGGGAGTATGATTATGAGTACGAATACAGAACGCAAGAACGAGAACACAGCACCATGTTGTTCAAAAGTTGAAAACTCGGGGCCCAAAAGACGCAGTCTCTTTCCCGCTCTCTTTCTCATTTTTATTGGGAGTTTATTTCTCCTCCGCAGCTTTGACATCATTCGTTGGCACGATGTGTGGCCCATTCTGCTCTTCGGTGTTGGAGTATTGCTCTTTTGTTCGGCATTTGGGAAAAAGGATAGGGGAGCAGTATTCCCGGGAACAATACTCGTTTTCATTGGTGCCTTCTTCTATTTGTGGAAAAATTATTATCTGCCGTGGTATATGGATGAACTGTGGCCTGTTTTTCCTCTTATCGTGGGCCTTGCTTTTTTCGTACTCTTTCTCTTCTCACCGAGAGAATGGGGCGTTTTAATCCCCGCCGCCATGCTCACGTTTGTCAGTGCTATTTTCTTTTTGAATAACTTCGGGACAATTCCTTGGTCGGCGTGGGCATTGATCGGTAGGACATGGCCAATTGTTCTCATTGTTATTGGGGTTCTTATCCTCGTGAGTCATACCCGCAAGCGTGCACCGTAGCAATCGTACCTCAGGGCACACTTTGCTCACACCAGTTGAGTGCACTGTAAGAGCATTTATTCGATGCTGAGAGGACTATGGCAGCAGACTTTTCTCCTTCAGACTCAGAAAACTGCGTTCCGAAACAATCACATGGTCCAGAACTTCAATACCCATCATTTCACCCGCTTTGACCATTCGTTTCGTCAATTGAACATCATCGTTACTCGGTGAGGTATCACCTGAGGGATGATTGTGAACGAGGATAATGCTTGCAGCGGAGTGCATGACTGCCGGCTGAAAGACCTCCCGTGGATGCACAATATTTGCATTGAGCGTTCCGACGGACACGATCTCTTTGTGGATCAATTGATTTCTTGCGTTCAAATAGAGGACGACAAAATGCTCCCTTTTCAATCGACGGATATCAACGACTTCATCCGCAACATCCTTTGACTTTTTAATCGTTGGGAGTGTATCTTGATCGATGGCAAAAGCCCGCTTACTCAGTTCGAAGGCAGCTTTGATGGTACACGCCTTCGCAGGGCCGATCCCTTTCACCGCTCTCATTTTTTCCAGGGGAGTTTTGGTCAGCGTCTGAAGAGGATATTCGGAGAGAATGCGACGGGCAATATCCAATACATTTTTCCCCTCGCATCCGACTCGTAAGAGAATAGCCAGCAGCTCATAATCTTTGAGAGCCTCAGGCCCCTTTTCCATGAGCCGTTCCCGCGGTTTCTTCACCCGCGGCATGTCTCTCATTTTGGAATGACCAATTTTGCCCATCAAGATTGGGTTGTTACGCGGAGGATATTTTTCCTCGGAACTGTGCCAAACGAGAAAGAAGTGTATCGATGTCTTCCACGGTTCGTTTCTCTGTTACAGCGATGGACAGGCAATCATCGAGCCCGATTTTAAAGCGATCGAGGTCAATACCTGCAAATATTCCCTGCTCGGCAAGCGTGTTGACAATTTCTCCCGGAGGTTTCGGAGTCTTGACCACAAATTCTTTGAAGAATGGCGAGGTAAATCTTCGTCCGAATCCGCCGAGTTCCTCAAGTTTTTCAAGAGTGTAATGGCTTTTTTGAAGACTGAGTTCGGCCACTTTTCGAAGCCCCTCTTTCCCTAACAGAGAGAGGTACACCACCCCTGCCAGCGCGTTCAACGCTTCATTCGTACAAATGTTTGATGTCGCCTTCTCTCGGCGAATGTGCTGTTCACGGGTTTGAAGGGTCATGACGAACCCGCGTTGCCCCTTGCCGTCCGCTGTTGTTCCTACGATCCTTCCGGGTATCCTTCGAATGAGGTTCTTTGTGGTCGTTAAAAAGCCAAAAGATGGACCGCCGAAGCTTAGAGGATTCCCCAATGCTTGGCCTTCACCCACACAGATATCGGCTCCGTAAGTTCCGGGAGGCTTCAAAAGTCCCAGTGAGATGGGGTCTACGGCAGAGACGAACAAAGCCCCTACCCGATGGACGTGGCGTTCTATTTCGTCCATGGGTTCGAGGTAGCCGAAGAAGTTGGGGTGCTGAATGAGACAACATGCTGTCTCGTCGGAAAGGGCTTTTTGAAGTTTCTCAATATCTGTAACACCGTCGCCATAATCGATTTTTCGAATTACGAATCCCAAATTACGACCGTATGTCTCGAGAACGCTCGCATAAAAGGGGTTGAGCGTGTGAGAAACGACCATCTCATTGCGCCGCGTCGCATAATGGGCTAAAAGTGCGGCCTCGGCCAAGGCTGAGGCTCCGTCATACAGAGATGCGTTGGAAACATCCATGTCTGTGAGCTGGCACATGACTGACTGATATTCGTAAATGGCTTGAAGGGTACCCTGACTCACTTCGGCTTGATAGGGAGTGTAGGCGGTATAGAATTCGGACCGGCGAATCATATGATGTACTGCTCGCGGAAGTGCATGATCGTAGACACCGCCGCCAAGAAAAGAGATGGTATGGTCAAGATCTCTGTTACGCTCAGCCAATTGTGACAGGAGACGGCTTACTTGCAACTCAGAAATGCCTTCAGGGAGATCCAGTGCGGATGTGAGAAGAACCTCGTCAGGAATACACGCGATAAGTTCATCAAATGAAGAAACATCAGTGGATTCTAACATGTGGCGTCGAATTTCTGCGGTGTTCGGAACAAATGACACACTATCCTCCTATCAAGTCTTTGTACTGGCCAGCGGAAAGCAGATCCTCCAATTCAGATTCGTCACGTACTTTGATTTTTATCATCCACCCGTTGCCGTATGGGTCGGAGTTGATCTGTTCCGGCTCATCCTCCAAAGACGTATTCACTTCAATGACCTCCCCCGATAGAGGAGCGTAGAGGTCGGAAACTGCTTTCACGGCTTCAATCGTTCCGAACGGCTCTGTTTGTCTCACTTCACTGCCAACTTCAGGAAGTTCGATAAAAACAATATCTCCCAGCTCGCTCTGAGCATAATCGGTGATTCCAACGGTAGCAATGTCCTCCTCGAAGGCAATCCATTCGTGCTCTTTTGTATACAGAAAATCCTCTTGAATGTCCATGAGTTCCTCCTTGAAAGAAATGTGTGTGTGAACGTCAAGGCGTGTTGCTTGTTGCGATCAGTTCCTCGACAAAGCCAGTGTGAACGTCACCTCTTTGAAAGCGTTCGTTGTGAATCATTTTTTGATGGAAGGATTTTGTTGTCGGAATCCCTTCAATCACCAACTCTTCTAAGGCCCGCTCCATGCTGTTTATAGCTTCCGGACGGGTTTTTCCAAAAGTGATCACTTTGGCTAAGAGTGAGTCGTAATACGGCGGGACTTGATAGTGAGCATAGACATGGGTATCAACTCGGACACCCGGTCCCCCTGGGACATGAAAAGTGGTGATTGTGCCTGGCGCGGGTTGAAATCCCTTATCAGGATCCTCTGCATTGATCCGACATTCAATGGCATGACCTTGGAGAACGATATCGCTCTGAGTACAGGCCAGGTGTTCACCGGCGGCCAGTCGTATCTGTTCCTTGATCAAGTCCATGCCAATGACCATCTCAGTCACCGGATGTTCGACTTGAATGCGTGTATTCATCTCCATGAAATAAAATTCTTTTTTTGAATCCAACAGGAATTCAACGGTTCCGGTACTCTGGTAGTGAATACTTTGGGCCCCACGAATTGCTGATTCTCCGAGTCGCTGTCGTAACGGCTCATCAACGGCTGGTGACGGCGCTTCTTCCAACAGCTTTTGATATCGTCGTTGAAGGGAGCAATCGCGTTCACAAAGGTGAACGATGTTATTGAATTCATCACCGATAATTTGAATCTCAATGTGCCGCGGATTTTCAATCCAGCGCTCCAGGTACAATTCCGAATTGCGAAAAGCCACTTCGGCCTCAGCTTTTGCCGTATGAAAACTATGTTCGAGTTCACCTTCTGAGCGGACGATCCGCATGCCGCGTCCTCCTCCTCCTCCGGAGGCCTTCACAATGACGGGGTACCCTATTGTGTGGGCTACCTTTCGGGCCTCTCTGACATTCGATACGGGTCCCTCGCTGCCGGGGACAACCGGGACACCGGCAGCAGCCATGATTTTTCTGGCCGTGACTTTATCACCCATTTGGCGTAGGATGTTGGAGGAAGGTCCAATAAATTTGATGTCGCAGGATTCGCAGATTTCAGCGAAGCGAGCATTTTCTGCCAGGAACCCATACCCAGGATGGATGGCGTCAACATTCGCTACTTCAGCCGCGCTGATAATAGCGGGGATATTCAGATAACTCTGATTGCTGGGGCCCGGTCCAATGCAGACGTCTTCGTCGGCGAAGCGGACGTGCAGCGAATCGACATCAGGCTCAGAATAGATTGCCACTGTGGCAATGTTTAACTCCTTGCACGCCCGGATAATGCGCAGTGCGATTTCACCGCGGTTCGCTATGAGAATTTTTTGAAACACCTTCTCCTTAGGACGGTCAGATTATGAATTCATCACAAGGCGAGGATTCTTATCCTCACGTTTCAAATGAACGACGGGTTTGATAGTCGATGCCCTGAATCCCTTTGATGCGCAAATCGAAATCGGCGGGATTCGTGCAGTTTGCTTTCGCCACCTCGTAGCCAATGAGCCCCTCCTGATACAACGTCATGATGTTTTGATCGAAAGATTGCATACCATAGGCAATCGTCCCCTCTTCAATCAAAGTCGAGATTTGATGCGTTTTGGAACTGTCACGAATGTAATCTCGAATGAGACCAGTGCAGACCATCACTTCCACGGCAGGGACAAGACCGATGGCATCTGAACGAGGGAGCAATCTCATGGCAACGATGGCTTCCAGTGTATCGGCCAAGAGATTCCGAATCTGCTGATTTTCATGTGGAGGATAGAACGAGAGAGAGCGGTCAATGGTCTGAGCAGCATCCAGCGTATGGAGCGTACAAAAGACGAGATGGCCGGTTTCGGCAGCCATCAGAGCTATTGACATTGTCTCCACATCTCGAATCTCTCCGATCAGGATCACGTCTGGATCTTGACGAAGGATGTATCTCAGTCCGGAATGAAAAGAATCGGTATCCAATCCGACCTCCCGCTGGGCGATGATGGCTTCTTTGTCTGTAAACACATACTCTATGGGATCTTCAATAGCAATGATGTTCACTGGGGCATGGTTATTAATGTGTTCGATCATCGCTGCCAGCGTCGTTGTCTTCCCACTGCCGGCTGTGCCGGTTACGATGATCAATCCACGTTTTCGCATGGCAAGATCCAAAAGAATGGGCGGGAGGTGAAGATCTTCAAATTTTGGGATAACGTGAGACACATAGCGAAGGCTTAACGCTTTCACTCCCATATGCTGATAGGCGTTAACCCGAAACCTTCCCAATCCTTCCAAACTGATAGCAAAATCATATTCGTTACTTTTCTCCAAGTGGTTGCGGTGCCGTTCATCGACAGTCTCAGCGATAAACGTCTCGATATCTTTCTCGGTCAGACGTGGAAGGTCGAGTTTCTTAAGTATATCAGCGATCCTAAGGACAGGAGGCGATCCTGGTCGAAGATGCAAATCAGAGGCGTTCGCCTCGACAGTTTTTTGTAATAGTTCAATAGCATTCATGGCTCAACATCTCTCAATTTAAATGGATTCCAAAAGAAACAGTGGTTGATTATACTCAACCGGTTGCCCGTTCTCGATGAGAATTTTAACAATACGCCCTTCAATCTCGGATTCAATTTCGTTCATCAATTTCATTGCCTCGACAATACACACCGTCTGGCCGGGTTTGACAATGTCGTTTACTTCAACGAATGGGGTCGCATCTGGAGCAGGTGCTCGATAGAAGGTCCCGACCATGGGAGAGACGATGTGAAGTGCACCAGGTTCCGTGGTTGATGGTTCGGTTTTGAGTGCAAACTGAGTTTCTGGTTGGGCACTGTTGGGAGAATGTGGTTCTGATGGTCGTTCCGACGACGCGGGAATAACACCTTTTCGGATGCGAACTCGCTTTCCCCAGCGGGAAATTTCAAGTTCGCTGATATCGCTTTCCTCGACGATTTTGATCAGCTTTTTAATTTCTTTTTCTTTCACAATGCACCCTCGACACGTTGTGTGAATCACATTGATCAGGTGACCCGTTCGATGTATTCATTTTTCCTTGTCTCAACTTTTAAAGTGTCACCGACATCAATAAACAGTGGAACCTGAATGACGGCTCCGGTTTCAAGCGTAGCCGGTTTCGTTCCTCCTGTGGCCGTATCACCTCGCACGCCGGGATCCGTAGCCGCCACCGTCAGTTGGACGAAGAAAGGAAGCTCAACCGCAATGGGAGAATCTTCATACATGAGGACAGAGATCTCGAGTCCTTCTTTCAAATATTTCTTTGCGTTCCCCATGGTGCTTTGGGAAATGGGAATCTGTTCGTAGGTCCTCGGATCCATGACGTAGTACATATCTCCAGATGCGTACAAATATTGCATCGTGCGCCGCTCAACCCGCGCCTCCTCCGTCCGCTCTCCTGCACGGAATGTCTTATCAATCACTTTCCCGGTAACCACACCCTTCAATTTTGTCCGAACAAAGGCACCGCCTTTCCCCGGCTTCACATGCTGAAATTCAATGATTGTATACAAGGTTCCATCCAAAACAATAACCATTCCATTTCGAAAATCAGCCGTCGTTGCCATGGTCTCCTCCCGTTTTCGTCATCTTCAATTCCTCCTCCAATTCGGTGATCCTGTGCAAAACGTCCTCTTTGTCTGGGGCGCGTTCCAGAAGACGGCGAAGCACAGTGATGGCTCGTTCAGTCAAACCCTGGGAAGCGTAAATATCGGCCAAGGTGGGCGTAACGATTGAAGCTTCCGGCGATGTCCTGCCCTCGTCTCCAGCACGATCGTCCGTGAGCTTGGTAACATTATCTCCTGTATGGTGTTGAAGCTGAACAATGCGTTCTCGAGCAGCCTCATTGTACGGATCAAGTTGGAGAACCCTCTGGTAGGCATTAAGGGCTTGCTCAAAGTTTTTTTGCTCAACATAGATGTCACCGAGATGATACAGAACAGCCATGTGTTCCGGATCAAGTTCCAAAACGTGTTCACATTCCCGAATGGCTTGCTCCAGAAGTCCTACTTTAAAATAACACGCAGCCATAATCATGTGGCCGGTTGCGTAGTCAGAGTGATGGGAAAGCCCTTGTTCGCAGATTTGAATAGCCTGATTCACTTTATCCGCCTTCAGATACGCGCCGGCCACCCGGGCAAACACCAAGGATCCAGGATGGGCATCCAATTTTCCCAGAAGTGTGTCAATCTCACTGTTCACAAACTTCTCGATTTCTCAACACGATTCCTTCCGTTCCTGAACCGCAAGTTTCATCTCTCGTGAGAGCTCTTCTTTGACCACTGGGAAAATACCCAATTCAGCACAAACGATGCCCGAGGCATGGTTTGCCATGGTGGCAGCCTCCGTTATGGAAGCCCCCGCCGCATGGGCCACTGTGAGGACGCCAATGGCCGTGTCTCCCGCACCTGAAACATCATAGACTTCTTTTGCCCGTGTTGGAATATGAGTAACCTTTCCCTTTCGATCGAAGAGGGCCATGCCCTGCTCGCCCCGTGTAATGAGAAGATATGAGCATTGGAGCCGCTTTAAAATTTTCTCGCCCGCCTTTTGAAGTTGTCTTTCATCCTCGATCTTGAATCCCAAGGCATTTTCTACTTCTCTCTGATTGGGCTTGAATACCGTTGCTCCGCCAAAGGAAAAAAAGTGATCGAATTTCGGATCAACAGCCAAGATCTTCCTGTATTGCTGGGCCAGTCCTGTTACCTGTTTGATAAGATCTTTCGTAATGGTTCCTTTATTGTAGTCTTGAATAAGAAGAGCGTCGGCTTTGTGGGCCAACCTCCGTATCACATCGATTGTCTGCTGTTCAATTTTTTTACTGATACGCTTCTTTGATTCCCGATCAGTACGCAGGACCTGTTGGTGATGAGCAATGATTCGAGTTTTGATCGTTGTTGGCCGGGACTCATCGATAATGATGCCATCTGTTGACATGTGATGGATCTTCATCTCGTCCAGAAATCGTCTCCCGTACCCATCGTTCCCTATAACGCCCACAAGCCAGGGTTCCGCTCCCAGCGAGCGAATGTTGTTGGCCACATTGGCCGCGCCTCCGAGTCGAATCGACTCGGAACCGATGTCCACGACAGGCACGGGGGCTTCCGGTGAAATGCGATTGACCGTTCCCCAACAGTATTGATCAAGCATAATGTCGCCGATGACGAGGATCCTCTGCTCTTGAATAGCGGCGAGAATCTCTTTCACTCTGTTCCAAGGTATTACGGTCACTGAAAAACCTCCTCGGTATAAGTCTCAGAAAAACCAGATTCGAAACAAATATTACCCAAAAATGTTATGAAAGTCAAGGGAAAATTCAAAATTATCCTTGACTTTTTTGGGGAGTGCTTCCATATTTAGTTTTTGAGAAATGAATACGCTTGCCGGCTTCACTCACTCATCAGGATCCACAAAGTCCGGTTGGTTCCGTGTCAGAGCAAGCGTACTTCGCAACGACGTGAGGAACGGAACACGGCGTAAGTTCTTTGAAAGCGCTCATGCTCCACGGTAAGCTACATGGAGGTCCAGTGATGAATCAGGCTCAAAAACAGATCAATATTGAACTTGGCGAAAAAGAATCGGAAGGGATTTACTCCAACTTGGCCCTTATTAGTCATTCCCCTTCCGAATTCATTATCGATTTCGCGCGCGTCCTCCCGGGAACACCGAAAAGTAAGGTGTACGCTCGTATTGTCATGACGCCACAACATATCAAAATGCTTCAAAATGCTCTCGAGGAGAACGTCAAAAAATATGAAAATAGATTTGGCAACATCAAACTCCTCGGGAAAAACGAGGGGAAAGACATTGGGTTTCAAGTTAAGAAAGCGGAGTAAGGCTTCTCTTTGCCCACGATCATTTCCGACGGAGTTTTCTACTTGAGCCAACTGCTCTTCAGATATTTCAGATAGTCGCTGTCGGTGGTCAGAAGCAGCCAACTTTCCCCTCCGAGCGTCTCCTCATATGTTTCGAGCGTCTTGACATAGGAATAGAACTCAGGATCCCTGTTGTACGCTGCGGCGTATATCTTGGTGGCTTCGGCATCGGCCTGACCTATGATCTCCTGAGCTGTTCTGTACGCCTCAGATGTAATCCTCTGGAGCTCTTTCTCCATCTGCCCCTCAATCTCAGCCTTTTTCCCCTGTCCCTCCGAGCGGTACTTTTCAGCGATCCTTTTTCTCTCCGAGATCATCCGTTCGTACACCTTGAGACGTACCTCCTCCACGTAATTGATGTGTTTGATGCGGACGTCCACGAGTTCAATTCCATACTGGGGTACTGCCTGGGAAGCCCGTTCGAGTATTTGGCGCGTAATCTCTTCTCGGCCCCATGCAATTTGATGCATGAGCACCTCTTCAGCCAGCTCCATCTCTGTGCCGGCCACGGCCATCTCTCTGTTCGAGTTTCTGACGACTTCGATCAGCACATGGGAGGTGATGTAGTCCCTGGTGGCCGCATCGATAATGTCGTCCAGGCGACTCTGAGCACCCATTTCGTCGCGCACAGACTGAAAGAATTGCAGGGGGTCGGCAATGCGCCACCGGGCATATGTGTTCACCCAGAGGTATTTTTTGTCCTTGGTCGGTATCTGATTGGGATCGCCGTCCCATTCTAAAAGCCTCTTCTCAAAGGTGTTCACTTTCTGAATAAATGGTATTTTCATATGGAGCCCCGGCGACGTTATCGGATCTCCAATGGGGTTTCCGAACTGCGTGATCACAACCTGCTCTGTCATATCGATGGTATACAGACTACTGCTCAGAATTATGAGGATCAGGACCGCCACGCCGAGGGTCAACCAACTTTTCTGTCTCATTTCGTTTCACCCCCTTTTCCCAACTGGAGCAGAGGCACGAGGCTTTTCGCATCTTCATCGAGAATGACTTTTTTCTGGATGTTTGGCAAGACGTTCGAAAGTGCCTCCAGATAGAGTCGTCGACGGGTCACATCCTTGGCCCGACTGTACTCGGCCCAAATAGCCTGGAACTTGTTGGCATCACCCTGGGCTCTGTTGACCCGATTAAGGGCATAGCCTTCAGCCTGTCTGATCGTTTTTTCCGCCTCCCCCTCTGCTTTTGGAACGGCTTTATTGTAGGCCTCCCAAGCTTCGTTGACCATCTTGTCCTTCTCTTGTTTTGCTTCATTGACTTCGTTGAAGGAAGGCTTCACCGGATCCGGCGGATTGACATCCTTCAGCTCGACCGTGACCACATCGATCCCCGTTTCGTACGTATCCAATCTCTTCTGGATCTTCTCCTGGCACTCCAGGGCGATTTCCCGGCGCGACAGGATGATGACTTCGTCCACACTCCGATCACCGACCACTTGTCGGGTTACCGCCTCTGAGATGTCGCGAATGGTCTTCGTGATTCCCCTGACGTGGAAGAGGAACGCCACCGGGTCTTTGACCTTATACTGGACGATCCATTCCACCACGGCCGAGTTGAGATCGCCGGTGAGCATCAGCGACTCCTCCAGTGATTTGTCCCGAGCGTATTGGGACCGAACCCCTGCTTTCAGGGTTCGAAATCCAAACTCCTCTTTGAAGACGTATTTCACCCTGACTTTCGTCACAGTCTCGATGCCGAAGGGCAACTTCAAATGGAGTCCGGGCTGAGTGGTCGTCACGTATGCTCCAAACCGCTTGATGACCCCGACCTCATCGGGGCCGATCTGATAGAAGGATGTCACCAGGATGATCAGGACAAGTATGGCACCAATAATAGAGAGCACCCACCGTCTGTTCACGGCAGGTATTTGGAAGGTTTCCCCTCCCATTTGAACGGTTCTTCTTTGATACACCATATCCATCACCCCTTCCTTTTCAGAAATGTTGCCTCGTACAGAATTCGCTCCACGGGAAATTTATGCGCTCATTATCACCCCCTCCATTCGATCTCAATAAGATTGAAAACAGCCTGGCAAAGAAATGGTTCTACCGGTGTTGCGAAAGAAGCGATCCTAATCTGTTCAGCTCGTCCAGACCGCTTAAGGTACAGTTCATTCCGGCCACGCGGTTGGCGAACACATTGGCTGCAATAGGATCTCCGGACCGAAGATATTCAACAATAAAGCCGGCTGAGAAGACATCACCGCAACCGGTCCCATCACGGACGCTCAGGCAAGAAGCGGCACACCGGTCAATCCTGATTTCTCCATCGCTTTGATATCCGACAAGGGACCCTCTGTCGGCAAGCGTTACGAGAACGATTTTTGGGCCGCTTTTGACGACCTCTTCGATAAATGGGATTAAGCTGTTCCCCTTCCACTGTGGAGCCCCTTTTAAAATGAGTGCTTCTTGACCGTTCAGTTGCACCGTGTCGGCTTGTTGAATCCACTCAAGCCAGTTTCGGGGTCGTTTCGGAAAACGACGCCCGTCTTTGTCAATATGGAGAGTCAGACTATGAATGTCAATGAAAATATGCCGTGTAAAATTACTTCGCAACCGTTTCAGCGTCTTCAACGTCATGTCGAAACCGGATATAAAATTGACGAGAATAAAGTCACAGTCAAGGGCACATTCCAGTTGCCTGAAGGTGAGCGGAGGGACTCTGTTTTCTAAATACTCTGTTCGCTCGTTGGGGGAGATGTATCGTAATACAGCGTGGTTGTTTTTCTGTCGGACGATTCGAATTCCTCGTGTATCAATATTCTGAAATTGTGTTATCCTTTGAAACACCGGCTCGTGGACATCCTCTCCGAGATTACAGATGGGCAGGAGGGTCATGTTGCTGGGCTTTAATGTAGCTAAGGCAATGATATTGTAAAGGATACCGCCGTAGCTCTCCATTTTGGGTCCTGTAAACGGATAAATCGTGTCGCGGTTTATTGTTCCTATGACGGCAACGTTCATAGTTTTCACAATCGCATCAGTATGTATCAAGGGTCGAGGTTTGATGAGCCATGTGAATGATGAGGCTTTTGCCCTTCACACATACTTGAGAACAGCCTCGTAGACCTCCTGCGAACGAATCATCTTCATACAGGCAAATGTCCCTTCACGGCATTTTTTCGTTCCATGTGCCCCACACGGACGACAGGGGAGCTTTGCCTCCACAATCGTGTGACCGTCACCAAGCGGAGCAAAACCGAAAGCGGGAATTGTTGCTCCGAAAAGGGCCACAACGGGAACGTGCATTGCTGCTGCAAGGTGCATGAGCCCGGTATCGTTCGAAAGGAAGACTCGGCACTTGGCAATGAGAGCCGCGGATTCCTTGAGCGAAAAATGACCCGCGGCAATGAGGGGTGTCCGATCCATCATTGCTGAGATACGGTTGCAGAGCGTTCTGTCCTCTGGTCCACCAAAGAGGATGACGGTTCCTTTTTTCTCTTTAATGAGTCGGTCGGCAACTTCAGCAAATCTTTGTGGGATCCAACGCTTCGTCGGCCACACGGAACCCGCGGCTATTCCAAAGAGAGATTGCGCATCCGAATCGGTATGCCTTGTGAGGAAATCGAGAGCCTTTTGCTCATCAGTGTGCGTGCAGAATATTTCTGGAGCAGGATCCATTGCGTGAACGCCGAAAGGGGAGAGAAGATTGAGATTTCTCTCTGTTTCGTGGAAATTCTTCCGATAAGCGACCCTATGAGTATAGAGTATCGAAGCCGAACTTGCATCGAAGCCAATTCGAGTTGGGATTCCTGCCAAGAGGACCAGAGAGGCGCTTCTCCAGGATCTGTGAGGGATGAGTGCTGCATCGTATTTCCTTCTGCGAAGAGTTTTGACCAATGCGAGAAAGTCTCTCAGGCTGCTCTCAGTTCTTCGTTTGTCATAGGGAATAATATGATCCACGTGAGGATTGTTGGTGATGAGGTTTGCTGTCTGGGGCAATACAACACATTCAATAGAGATCTGCGGAAAGGATTTTTTTGCAGCTCGCAGCAAGGGTGTTGTCAAAATAAGATCCCCGATAAATGCCGTTTGTATAACGAGCATGCGATGGAATTGGCATTGTCTTTGACTTCTGTGCATCATGAAAGCAGTCATCGAAATCACGTTCATTGTGTTCGGTTGCATCAGCCAAAATATCGACCAGAGGAATGGATGTCAAGCGGAAATTCCGTCTTAAAAAGTGCACAGTCAAAAATATGTGTCTCCTGTGTGAACGTTTCGTCCAAAAAAATGTTCTGTGATGGAACGAAAAAGAGCCTAATTGGTTTAAGGGTGAATAGTGAGGTGCTCTGGGATGCATACCAGGGATTCCGTCCAATATTTCGTTTGAGACAGTGAAGTGCGCCATGTCAACCCGAAGAACCGGAACTTGTTGGATTGAAGCTGCTGATTCGGGAAGAGTTGCAAAGAAGCGCGGCAACTGCTCTTTTTGCTCTGAAAAAGGGACACGTGAAGGTATGAAAAACATTCTGCTGACAGGAGTACCGGGTATTGGAAAGACAACGGTGATTGAAAAGATACTCTCTGAAATTTCACTCAATATTGGGGGATTCTACACTCGGGAACTGAGACGAGGGAAAGTTCGAATTGGGTTTCGCATCGTCACTCCCGATGGCCATGAGGGTATATTGGCGCATACGGATTGCGAGAGTCCATGGCGGGTCGGGAAATATGGTGTGAATGTCCGAGAAATGGAGAGAGTTGGAGTCGCAGCTCTTGATCAGGCCCTTCAAGAACGCGATCTCATCGTCATGGATGAAATAGGGAAGATGGAACTGTTTTCAAAACGGTTTCAACATGCGGTCCTTCGATGTCTTCGTTCAGAGAAGAGGGTCTTGGGAACAATCCAGAAATCGAAAACTCCTTTTCTTGAGGCCATACGGGCGAGAAAAGATGTCAGACTAGTAGAGGTGACAATCTCCAACCGCGATGCCCTGCCCCAGGAGATTGCGGGTATTCTTTTGAAAGAATGCGATGGCTAACCTGGACCATTCGTACGTTGTGTCGCAATGTCAGCAGCAGGAACATTCGCAGTGTCTCATGAAGGTTGATGGTGTGCGCTTCGTTTTCATCATGAATCTGTCGAGCCCACGCGGGCTCGGATTGTTTCATGCCGGACAAGGAGTTCTAAAAAAAGACTTGACTTAGAGGACAGTTGAATTAAATTTCCTGAAGGCTTCGTGTACCTTTATGTTTCTTGGAAATAAGGGAGTTCTATGCAAGAACGATTGATGGAGATATTGTTAAAACTGCTTAGAGAGATTGATGCCTCGGGGAATGACATGATTCGGTTGAAGGAGCTGTCGGATAAACTGAAGGGGCAGGGAATTTCTGAGTTGGAACTCGATGAGGCCCTGTCGTGGCTCACGGATCGGCTCCAGGCACAGACGTATGGTGCCACCGAACTGTTTTCCTCTGCTGGATCTGTACGTATACTGCATCCGGTGGAACGGATGGTGTTCACACCTGAGGCATACGGCTACCTGCTCCAATTGGAGCACGCCCGTTTGATCGATAAAGATCAGATGGAAGCCGTGATCGACAGAGCCATGTCAAAAGGCTCACGCGAAATAACGCTCACTGATATTAAAATGATTACTGCGGCAGTTGTATTCAGCCCGGAAAACTCGGATTGGATGACACCTGCAAGTGTGTTATCCGATGATGACACAAAAATGAAGGTTCAATAGAGTTACTCACAGGGAATCATGGGACGAACAGCTTTCAAATCATTAATGATCGTGGAATCTCCAGCAAAGGCGAAGACCATCGAAAAATTCTTAGGTGGTGAATTTGAAGTCAAGGCCTGCATGGGGCATGTCAAAGATCTGCCGGAACGAAAATTGGGAATCAGCCTGATCAACCATTTTGAACCAACGTACGTTATTGTGCGAGGAAAAGCAAAAATTTTGCAGGACTTGCGAAAAGCTGCCAAAGATGCAAAAAACATCCTATTGGCTACTGATCCGGATCGGGAGGGTGAAGCCATCGCGTGGCATGTTGCTCAAGAAATTTCACCCGGTACCGACGGGAAAAGGCGGGTTCTGTTCAATGAAATCACTGAGAAGGCGGTTAAAAATGCGGTCAACAATCCGTCGGTAATCGACGAAAAAAAGGTGAATGCCCAGCAGGCCCGCAGGATCATGGATAGATTGGTGGGATATCAAGTCAGTCCGCTTTTGTGGAAGACTGTAGCCAAGGGTCTGAGTGCTGGCCGCGTACAATCTGTTGCCTTGCGGCTTGTGTGCGAACGTGAACAGAGCATTGCTTCTTTTATCTCTGAGGAGTATTGGTCTGTTCTTGCAGAGGTGAAAGGTGCCAGAAGTGACGCGTTTCAAGCAAAGCTCGTGTCTCTTCACGGTGAAAAAGTGGCCATACCGAACGAGAAGACGGCACAGGAGATAGTGGATGATCTCAAGGGGAAAACCTTCTCCGTTGAAGATATTAAAAAGAAAAAGGTCAAAAAAAATCCGCAACCACCGTTTATTACGAGCACCTTGCAACAGGAGGCAGCGCGCAAGCTTCGTTTCTCCCCCCAGAGAACGATGGTCCTTGCCCAGCAGCTCTATGAGGGTATTGATGTAGGCAATGGGGGCCTGGTTGGCCTGATCACATATATGCGAACTGATTCGACCAACATATCACCGCTGGCCCAAAATGAGGCTGCCAAGTTCATCGCCCAACGCTATGGAGAAAAGTTCCTTCCAGCAAAACCAAACGTTTACCGTAAAAAATCTCGCCGTGCCCAGGAAGCCCATGAAGC
>CP070758.1:1733689-1914078 GCA_020348925.1 Gemmatimonadota bacterium
CCCTGAATCACATACTCTTTTTTGTTGACACCTTCATCATCGTGTTCTATATTATCGAACGGAAATTCTTCTAATTTGCTGAAAATAAAAAATTGGTCATCACCATCATATATGATTGAGCCGCATAGTGTAGGACATGTCGCAACTCTTGAGTGAAAGAAAATCTGTAGCACGGAGATGTCTCTAACTTATCACCTGTCAAGCCATAAGGGGTTTTCTGTATTGATTCGATACGGTGATGAAAGAGTATCCATTCAAGCAATTGATGTGTAGTCGCATATGCAACTATCAGTTGCAAAGAGTGTCCCCTTAAACCCAAGAAAACTTTCATCAACAGGAGGTAATAAGATGACATGGATTATTTCGATCGCATTTGCCGCCTGCGGATTGTTGGTCGTCGGCATCGCTTTGCATAAGGTTTTCCGAAGCCTCGATCCATCGAAGATCTCAGGCTATCGTCCCTGCGCGGGTGGTTGGTGGGAAGCCAAGCTGAACAATTGTAGTTCAGGCCTCCTTAAGGTTCCCCAGCAGCCGGTGAATACCTACACGAACGTGGCGTACGTTGCTGTCGGCTTTTTTCTCCTGTTCAAAATCAACACACTCCCATCATACGTACTTTCTCTGACCTTACTCTACCTCTGCGTCGGATCGGCTCTGTACCACGCCATGTCGACACGCTGGGCGGGCAGTCTTGATGTAAGTGGCATGTACGCTCTTTTCTCTGCGATGACAGCTTACATTATATGTAAGTATATTGGTTTAGACAATTCGCTCGTAGCCCTCATTATGTTTATGGTCGCCGTACTATGTGGTTATCTTTTGAGATACAGATATCGAGGCAATATGTCGCTCAAAATTGGTATATTTTTGGTGCTCACATATCTCTTCACCATTTTGAGCATGCTGCAGAACAACAGATCGCTGGTAAGCGGCTATTTGATTGCTTCCTTCGCCATGTTTGCCTTAGCATACCTCGCATGGATATTGGATAAGGCGAGGAACTTCCCACTCAAACGATTTGGACACGGACTCTGGCACGTCTTAACCGCGGCAGCGATCTCTGTTTTGTTTTATGGCTCCTATCTTTCAGAATAACTGGCAGGGGTAAAATCGGTACGGACTCAATTTTTCTTTTTACTATGTTTGGCACGTAGATAGCGGGATGAGAGTCCAAGTACTACGTTTTAGAAACTTTCAGTATATTAAAGAAATCAATTCTTCGTTGTCCTCTCTTAATCATGCTTGATTGATACAGGAAGGTAAGTGAAGAAATTGTTGAACATTACCTTTTAATCCAACCATCCGCCAATTTCGTATGATCAAACCCTCAACTTTCCTTGGCCGTTAACTGAGCCGGAATATTAGCTGCTCAAAACGTATAATCCAATATGAGGAATGTTTTTTTTACTTTAGATTTCTAAAAAACTTTTTCTTCGCAAAAGAGTCAAATGACTATATGATCGTTTCTACTTCATATTACGGATGTTTGAATTCTATATGCTCGAAAATCGGAGGAGATTATGGCTCAATACTTGAAAACTGCTCCAAGTCGCAGACAGTTTTTCTCGAGAATCGTTCCTGCCTGTGCTCTCACCTGTTTTGGATGCAGTGATGTCTTCGCGTCCGCTCTTTCCGGTCAAGGAAAATCCGATTCAAAGGAAATACACCCTTTTCAGGAAGAGCTAAGTGTAACCTATCAGCGGCTCTTTGAGTTCAGGTTTCAATCGAACTTCATTCCCATATTTAAGGCTATCGAAAAGGATGTCGGCAAGGAGAATCTTTTAGAGATGGTAAAAAAAGCCAGCTCGAAAAATAATAAAGAACTGGGACAACGAATCGCGAAAAGAAGCCCGGCTAACGACCTCCGTAATTTTGCGGAACCGTTACGAAATCCTCGCGACATCTTTAAACATGCCAATATTTACGAGATTGTTGAAGACTCCGAAACTGCTTTCGAAATGGAGGTTACGGAATGTCTGACGGCAAAGGTGTTTCGTGAATCCGATGCCGCCGACATCGGATATGCGGCCGTCTGCCATGCTGACTTCGCTCTTCCCGAGGGATTCAATCCCAAAATAAAACTCATAAGGACCAAGACATTAATGCAAGGACACGACTGCTGTAACCACCGATATATTTTGCAGGGTTAGGTTACAGTTTGGGAGTCAAGTCTCCGCTTGACTTTTTTACTCACTTTGATGCAACAGGGGACGTGAGGAATGAGAGGAGTCCGACATATCAAGCGATTTTTGAACCCAAGCACCGATTGAAGTCGTGCTCTCAAATTCATGACGTTCTCCAATCTTTCGTTTTGCCGAGGTGCTGGTTTCTTAAACCTTCTTTCGACCTGATCGATGAGTAAAAAGTAAAATTACAAAGAGGAATGAGCAATGTTTACCGACGCCAGGGGTAAAACCGTCGTATTCGTTGCACACTGCATACTGAACCAGAATTCGATCTCTGACGGGACAGCCGTATACCCTGGCTTCATACAGGAGATCATGGAGGTACTGTGCACGACTCACGTCGGAATAGTACAGATGCCGTGCCCGGAATTTCTGTGCCTGGGCTTGGATCGGGGGAACATCGATGGAAGCACATCTCCCGTTGTCGAGGAGAACACGAGAATACGTGAGACGATGGGGCGGAGGTTCGCCGCCCGAAAAATTGAGCAGTTGGCTCAAGATCTTGTTTTTCAAATATCGGAATACCGAAAATATGGTTTTCACATACTGGGAATTGTTGGGATCAATCGCTCCCCCAGTTGCGGTGTGGACACCACATCAAAGAACAATCGTGAAATCGGAGGGGAAGGTGTTTTCATTGAAATACTGCGCAAGGAACTTCAAAAAAACAGAATGGATATTGACATTGTGGGCATCAAACCATCGGAGCCTGGAAAAGCGGTGAAAGCCATACGAACCTTGATGGACGCCAATTGACACATGAGCCCACCATGTGGATGCAAGGAATTTCGCCAAAATCTCGCCGCCCCTGTCCCAAGGCCTTCGGCCGCAATTATTGTAATTCTCGAAATTTCTGGAGGTAAATATGAATTCCCCAAGAAATTTTTTACAAATAGTACCTGTTCTATTGACGGTGACTTTCATCGGATGTCAATCGCGTCCGGACGTCGAAGCATTACGATCTGAAATTTTGAACCTTCACAAAACACTCATTGACGCCCACTGGAACAAGGACATAGATTTTTTCACCGAAAACATATCAGAGGATTATTTCTCCGTTGGAAATGGGGAGATACGTAAGCCGACGAAAGAAGAGATTACGACGCAGGTCACCAACTATCTCGATAATACGACGTTTACGGAGTACAGAGACTTGCGCGAACCGATCATCGGCTTTTCGAATGACGGTTCAGTGGCCTGGTCTCTTGTCCAGGTGAAGGTAGCAGGCAAGCGCACCACGGAAGAAGGAACGGAAAGGGACTTGGACTTCACTTGTGCCTGGATCACCTTGTACGAGCGACAAGATAATACGTGGCTACGATTGGGAGAGGTGTCAACGTTCAAGTAAAGTTACGACTTAAAGCTGTTAAGACTTTTTGCCTTGTCTTAAGAATGTGGGTATGTTCTCGCATTCGTCTCGATGTTGCTTCGAATCCTGGATTGATGGATTTATGGGAAAGCCAGACAGAGGGTATAATTTAGCTTGCGATTTCATGTCCATCAAATGAAATTGGTTGGAAGAGTATCCCTCTTCTTTTTCTTTACTGTCCAAAGCCTTCGCCGAGACCGTCACGGCTCACTGCGCTGTTTTTTCCAAACTCATCCAACCTTCGGTCGGATTCAGACACGGAAAAAACGGCCGCTCCGTTCGACTGTCGGTCTTGCGGCTCAGGCTTCAGGGCATTGGAGATCCAAAGTATGATGATAGTATATTTTCTTTGATTTAAGTTATTAGATAGCCAACACATTTTTGTGAGAACCTGATTTTTTAAAAATTCGAAAAAAATATCGCTCAAGTTTATAATAGACTCATCCATTATCAATTTGGGGTAACTCCTATTCAAGTGCTTTTTAAAATTTATCCTTGCCTTACTTGTAAAAAATTTGTATAATAGCAAATTCATAGAAAGCATTGAGCTTGCGACGTGCGACCTGAGATATGCGACTCATTCATCAATTCAACCAAAGGGGTGATGCCCCGCTTCAAAAGGAGGGTCTATGGAGGAGAGGAAACAGGCTACACTGCCCGAAAATGCTTACACTCCGTTGAAGGAAGGCGAAGAATATCTTCCCTATATCCCCCCCACTCAATCTCCGCCCGAGATCACAACCCGTTCGATCTTCTGGGGGGTGCTCATGGCGGCCATCTTCACCGCCGCTGCCGCCTATCTGGGGCTGAAGATCGGCCAGGTCTTCGAAGCCGCCATTCCGATTGCTATCCTCGCAGTGGGCCTCGCCGGGATGTACGCCAGACGCAGTACCATTCTGGAAAACGTCATCATCCAATCCATCGGAGGCGCCTCCGGTGTTATCGTCGCCGGCGCCATCTTCACCATCCCGGCCCTGTACATCCTGGAGCTGAACGCCAACTTCTTTCAGATTTTTCTGGCTTCTCTCTTCGGTGGCTTCCTGGGAATCCTATTTCTTGTGCCCCTTCGGAAATACTTCTGCGCCGATCAACACGGATTGCTCCCCTTCCCCGAAGCAACGGCCATCACCGAGGTGCTGGTCACCGGAGAGGCTGGTGGTGAACAGGCCAAAGTCCTCATCTGGGCGTCGCTGCTGGGAGGCTTGTACGACTTCTGCATCGCCAGCTTCCATCTGTGGAGCGAGATCGTCTCGACACGCGTTCTCCCCTGGGGAGCGGCTCTGGCGGATAGGGCCAAGCTGATCATCCGGGTCAACGCCGGGGCTGCCGTCATGGGCTTGGGCTACATCATCGGTCTGCGATATGCGGCCATCATCTGCGCCGGAAGTTTCGTCTCCTGGCTCGTCATCATCCCGGCCATCTGGTATTTCGGCCAGCACCTGACAGGCATCACCATCATTCCCGGCGATGTTCCCATAGCCGGCATGAGCCCTGAGGATATCTTCTACAACTACGTCCGCCACATCGGCATCGGCGGTATCGCCTGCGCCGGTGTGATCGGTATCATCAAGAACATTAAAATCATTGTCGGTGCGTTTTCTCTGGGATTCAAGGAAATTTTCAGTGGGAAGATCACCAGCGCTGAAACCGAAGTTCGGACGCAAAAGGATATTCCCATGTCGGCCCTGATCCTCATCATCGGTCTCTCACTGATCTGCATTCTCCTCTTCTTCCGCGGATTTGTCGTGGATGGCTGGGGATTTGCCCTTGTTGCCCTTCTACTGGCCATGATCATCGGCTTTCTGTTTACGACCGTAGCGGCCCGGGCCACCGCCATTGTGGGCGTAAATCCTGTCTCAGGGATGACGCTGATGACCTTGATTCTCTCCTCGGTCATACTGGTGAAATTGGGGTTGTCCGGTCCCGGCGGCATGGTTTCGGCTCTGATTATTGGCACGGTGGTCTGCACCGCTCTGTCCATGTCCGGCGGGTTCATCACGGATTTGAAGACCGGGTACTGGCTGGGCTCGACGCCGCAAAATCAGGAGCGCTTCAAGTTCCTGGGCACGCTGGTGGCAGCCCTGTGCGTCGGAGGCGTGGTCCTCCTTTTGAACAAAACGAACGGCTTCGTACCGGGTCCTGAGCACCCAAATCCTCTGGCCGCCCCTCAGGCCAATGCCATGGCAGCCATTTTAAGGGTTCTTTTCGGAGCACAGGCCCCGTGGGGGTTGTATGTGGCGGGGATTTTTATGGCTCTGGTCATGGAAATTTTAAAAATTTCTCCTCTGGCCTTCGCCCTGGGGATGTATCTGCCTATCGAGCTGAACACTCCCCTTCTCATCGGCGGTATCGTCGCCCACGTCGTTTCCACTCGAAGCAAGGACGAAGCCTTGAACAAAGCCAGGCGAGAGAAAGGGACGCTCATTGCCTCGGGTTTCATCGCCGGAGGGGCGCTCATGGGAGTGATCAGTGCCGTTCTTACCCTTGTGTTCGCGGAACGACTGCATACCGGTATCGCCGAAAGAGGCATCGGTGAATGGATTTCCATTATATTCTTCATCGGCCTGTGCCTGTTCATGTACTATTGGGCTAAAGGAGCGAAGAAGGACACCGGTATATAAGGAGGAAACCAGGGGTAAGACGGTTCAAATGGTCGGCTGTCCAGATTACGCCCGGGGCTATGTATGTTAAGGACGGGCAATTGAACAGAGTTGAGAGTGAAGACCTCGATCTCTCATCGCCTTTGGGAACAATGAAGGGATGCCCGGCGACCGGAACACATCCAGCATCCACCGCGACGACCCCTTTCACAATCCGACCATGACCGTTACGTATGTCGATGGAAATCTGCGGCTTTTAATTATGGAGGGAAAATTCCCGTTATAAACACGTCCCAAGTCATGGGTTTCAATTCTCAGAATGTAGGCTGGGGTAGGAGGCAGGCTCCTACCCCATTTCAGTCTGGAAGTGGATAATCAGAGCGGAATCGCTTTCCGTCCACGAACCGTGGTGGTTCTTGGTGATGCACCGTCCATCCGATACCTCCGAAAAAAACTTGACATATTGCACGCAGTGCGTTATAATATGGCTGTATCTTTGATACATGAGAGGGGAAAAACCAAGGATGGTGCTTCGATGAAATCCTGACATACAGGAGCCAGTTATATGATGAACAAAAGAGTACGTGTTGACCGAGTTTCATCTTTCGCCATAAGCATGCTCACCGCATTTTCTCTGGTTCTCCAATCACATGTTGCACTCAGTGCCGACATCTCAAAAGCATCGAAGGGTGATGTGCGGTTTTTTATGGACTGGGCGGGATTTAAATCCTTTCAAGATAATAGAAAATCATACGTTGAGTTTTACGTAACCCTCTCGCGGGACCAACTCACGTTCAGTCAAATGGAAACCGGATATGCCGGAGCCTATGAGATCGAAATCATCCTCGATCGTGAGGGTCGAAAACCAGAGAAAAAAAGCTGGCTCGGCGCCGCCCAAATCGATTCTCTCGAGGAAGCATCGCAGAAGATTTCTTTGTTCGATGTAAACTACTTCCTGTTGGAGCCAGGACACTATACCTTATCAGCGAAAGTGGCGGATCTCAATTCGGGATTGAAGGGGTCCTATGTCGAACGATTGACGATTCCCAAATTCAAGGAGAAAGAACTCGGTCTGAGCCAGATCGAATTCGCCTCTCGGATCGAAGCGGTCGCTTCACAGAACAAATTCGTAAAAAATGGCGTGTTCGTTCTTCCGAATCCCCTGCACCTTTATGGAATCCAACTGCCGGCTGTCTTTTTCTACGCGGAAGTATATAACTTACAGCATTCGGAGGGCGACACCTCGACGTATACGATCCAATATGACATCATCGACTCCACTGACACGGTCGTGAAACCGAGCTCACCGCGGACGTTCAGAAAGAACAGCACATCCGCGGTGGTAACTGAACAGACGAGCTGTGTCACACTGGGGACGGGAAAGTATACATTGAAACTGAACGTCACGGATAATGAGACCGGGGAACAGGCGACTCAAGAGGGAACATTTCAAGTCCGAATGCCACGGCGACCCGTGTCTGCTCAGGGTGAAAGTGATTCCTTATTGAACGAGGAACAAGCGCAGCTGAACCGTAATATCATCTCGTATATTGCTACTCGTAAGGAGCTTCAGCTGTACGATGATTTCAATCTCGACGGGAAAAAAGCGTTTCTGGAGAAATTCTGGTCGGATCGCGATCCGACTCCAGGAACGGAGATCAACGAATTCAAAGAAGATCATCACAAGAGATTTGCTTTCGCCAACATCAATTTTCAATCCACAACTCAGAAGGAGGGGTGGAAAACAGACATGGGACGAATTTACATACTCTACGGTCCTCCCCATGACATCGAAAGACACACAGCCGATGCCGAATCCAATGCCTGGGAAAAATGGATCTACGAAAGCCTCAAAGACCAAGGAAACGTCTTCTTCATTCTCGGGGATCTGGAGGGTTTCGGAAGATACACACTCCTCCACTCAAACCTGAGGGGAGAGAAGTACGATGAAAATTGGGAACAGTGGATCAATCGCTATCGAGGACGATATTAACGGCAAAAAAGCAACGACTATCGTACCTGCGACCGTATGACCCCACATCGACCATCCCACGAAACTCGATGAACAAAACCAACAGAGATGGCCGGAAAATCATTTTCATCGGAGCGGTCCCATTTGTTCTGAGCTTCTCAGTCTATATCCTCAGCCTTTGTCCAACTGTCTACTGGTACGATTCAGGCGAACTCATTTCGGCCTGTTTCAATCTGGGTATCGCTCATCCCACGGGGTATCCCCTTTACACTGTAGCAGGTCGGATTTTCAGCCTGCTCCCCTTCGGCCATCCGGCATTCCGGATAAACCTGCTATCGGCCCTCTTCGGCTCGCTGACAGTCGTCATCGTGTATGCTATCACAAAAGAAGTGTTGGCAATTATCTGGGGTAAAAATAACCGCCCAGACAACGGTCGCAGATTTACTCTCATGTGCCGAGAAGACATGCCAGCCATTGTTGCCTCCCTCACCTTCGCATTTTCCCCCCTCTTGTGGACCCAGACTCTCATGGCTGAAGTGTACACCCTCCATACATTCTTCATCGCTCTCCTCATACTCTGTCTGTTTCGATGGTCGCAATCGTCTGGTTTATCCTCCAGCCATTCCGAAGAAGAGTATCAACCCGACAATCGGAACCGTGGCGAAAAGGCGAGACGCAATTATAGATACGTGTACCTCTTCAGTTTCATCTTAGGTCTGAGTCTCTGTCATCATCTTACGACGCTTCTCTTCCTTCCCGCCTTTTTCTTTTTTTTTTCTGGCCACGGATTTTCAAACATCCAGGAATGTAAAAATGCTCACCACCGCCTTTCTCTTTTTTCTCTTGGGGCTTTCGGCGGACCTTTATCTTCTCCTTCGAGCCCGACTCGATCCCATTCAAAACTGGGGAGATCCCGGAACGTGGGAGCGACTTCTCGATGTCGTCATCGGGGCGGAGATACGGACCCGCCCCACCCGATATGCGGCCCATACGATTACTGAACTCTTCACCCTTCTTGGAAAACAATTTCTGCTGCCCGGCACAGCTCTGGGAGCCATCGGAATCCTTTCGACGATAAGGAGAAAAAAAACTGTCTTCGTTTTCTTCACACTTTTTTTTATGGGCATGGCTCTCTATATCCTCAGGAACTATGATTTCTTAGAGGATCAATATCTGCCCGTCTTTCTCGTCTTTTCGGTCTGGATAGGTTTGGGGGCACACGAGATTCTCTCTTTTACTGCTTCGATACGAGCGGCAAACTATTCGCACATGAAGGCTTTCATCGGCCCGGTGATATCCGTTCTGATTCTGAGCGTACCCTTTTCTCTTCTTGCCCTGAACTATACCTCTGTTGATAAACACGACCATCGGGTCGCGTACAACTTCGGGGAAAAAATACTGGAACACCTCGATGAGGGAGCAATTTTTCTATCGGAGGGTTCAAACATACCCCTTCTGCTCGATTATTTCCAGCGGGTGGAGGGGCGTCGAACCGACGTGGCCAACGTCTATCTCTTTCTCATGGAGTTCGACTGGTATCGGGTACAGCTGTCCCAAAGATTTCCGAATATCTCGGTTCCCATCCTTCCGGACAACATCGTGCTTCGTCTCATCGAACAGAATGTGAAGGATCGCTCCGTCTATTACGTCCCTTTTTCGAAGGAACCGAACGTCGACGTCGGTCGCCTCATACCCCATGGTCTCTTTTTCCGCATTGAGCAAAAGCAAACGATTCCGAGTCGAAGCGAACTTGAGGAACATTTTCTTTTTCAGGGTCGTTTCTACAGCACTTTAACAAGATCCCTGGATCAGGACAGCAAAGACATTCTGGCCCAGCTCCACGGGACTATGGGGCTCTACTTCGAGCGGATCGGTATGTACGATGAGGCATACAAGGAATACACCAAGGCATTGGAAATCGATTCGCTGAACCCCGGGGTCCATTACGACCTTGGCTCCCTGGCCATGGGGCGAGGCTCTTTTAAAGAAGCCATCCAAGATTTTCAAAAGGTGTTGGAGTTCGAACCGTCGAACGTCACCACCCGCTATTTATTGGCCCAATGTTATGCGCATGACGGCCAATTGATCCCGGCACTTCGAGAAATGGAGGAAGTTGTCCGGACCGAACCGCATGAACCCCTTTTTCATACCGAGCTCGGAACGCTGTACGGACAGATGGGACGGACAGAGCTGGCCATCGAGCAGTTCCGCCAGGCGTTGGAATACGATCCGTACAACGCGGATATTTTATATAACTTGGGCATTGCGGAGGCACTCTCAGACCACCTGGATATGGCCCTACAACACCTCAAGCAGGCGGAGCAACAAGATACGAACCGTACCGAAATAACCTATGCTCTCGCATCCTCCTATGCCCAAAAGAGGGATTTCCGCGAGGCAGAATATTACTATCTCAGAACCCTGAAACTCGGCGGACAACAACCGTCTGTTCTCAGGGATCTGGGCTATCTTTATGCTGAAAGCGGTAACGCGGTCAAAGCCATCGAAACATGGGAGGCGGCCTTGGCTCTTGATCCGAGCAACGCCCAGCTGCAGCATGAACTCGTCCGTCTCAGGCACAGAATGAGAACAGACGGGAAACCGGATTGAAAAGGAGGGAGTATGAACGTCAAACACCTCGACGAGATACCGATTCACACTGTTACGATGCATGGCGCCGAGGGTGTCAAAGTGCGCCGACTCATTTCCGACCTCGACGGTGCCGAGCATTTTGCCATGCGCCTGTTTGAATTGGAGCCGGGAGGACACACCCCTCTTCACACTCATGATTGGGAACATGAGATTTATATCTTAGATGGAACGGGAATCGTTCATTACGAAGGGCAAGATTATCCAATGACGTCCGGGACCGTTCTTCTTGTACCCGGTGGAAAGGAGCATCGGTTCCGAAACACCGGCCAAACGCCCCTCCGGTTTTTGTGTATCGTACCCCTGAGAGGAGATGTTTAAGGATTTTCATATTGAGTATCAACACGTCAGCATGGAAGGTCCCTACTGTTGGAATCCGGTTGACAATAGAACATTGTCATGGTATATTGTGCGAGTAAATTTTAGGGTCCGGCAACATTTTCAACGATTTTCAGGATGTATGCATTGAAAAAAACATCTTTTTACATCTGTCTCTTTTCACTCCTCCTTGCATGTGTACCTTCTTCACAGGGTGCTGATCTTGATACGAAGAAATTCATGCCGGTCGATGAAGTACGACCCGGTATGAGCGGATACGGGCTGACGGTCTTCTCCGGGATCGAGATTGACACGTTTCAGGCTGACATTATCGGTGTTCTCAAAAAAGTCACTCCAAAGGGGGATCTTATTCTGGCCCGATTGAGCGGTGGCCCTTTGGAAAAAACAGGCGTCCCTGCGGGCGTCAGCGGCAGTCCTGTCTATATCGAAGGCAGGTTGATCGGCGCAGCCGCTTTCGGCTGGCTCTTCGCCAAGGAACCCATTGCCGGCATCACCCCCATTGGTGAGATGCTCGATCTGTGGGCGCTCCCCTTCGAGCCGAAAGATCATCGAGAGCCAGGCTCCCTGGGATTCGACATGTCCGGAGAGAGTCCCATCGAAACCATTCCCGTCCCAGAGGATTTCCTCGCAGAATCACGGATTGCGGTTCCACCTGAAGGGACTTTTCTGAGACAGTGGGGTGCACCTTTGGCCGTGGCCGGTTTTGACGATCGGCTCATTGAATCGATGACGCCAATCTTCGAGCGATTCGGCCTCACTCCGGTTCAGGGGGGCGCCACCTCGGACGAAAAGGACGCACCCCCTCTTGCACCGGGATCGGCAGTGACGGCCCAATTGGTTCGGGGTGACGCCAGCATCAGTGCTGTCGGTACGGTGACCTATCGGGAGGACGACAGAGTGCTCGCCTTCGGCCATCCCCTCTTCCGTGCAGGCGGGATCGATCTGCCCATGACCGGGGGCGTCGTGCACACCGTTCTCGCCTCCCAGCAGCGCTCCTTCAAGATGGCCTCCCCCACAGCGTTGTGCGGCTCCTTTCGGCAGGACAGAAGGACCGGTGCAGCGGGACAGGTCGGCCTCGATCCGAAAATGATCCCCTGCGATATAGAAATCATCGGTCACCATTCCGGGCCGTCCGAGCGATACACCTTCGAGCTGGCCGACGACCCCCTCTTCACCCCCAACCTCCTGGGTTGGACCGCGACGAACGCGCTTCTCGCCAACGGCCAACTCGTGGGCAGAACAACAGTCAAAGTCCGGGCGACCTTTTCACTGAAGCATCAGACTCCGATCACTCTTGAAAATTTCTATTCCGGCGATCTGACGGCACTGGTGGCTGCCTTGGGGGCAGCTTCCCCCCTCGCCCTGCTCATGAACAACCCTTTTGAAGAGCTGGATATCGACAACATCTCGCTCACCCTCTGGCCCGAGGAGGAATTACGGTTTGCCGTTATCGAGGGTCTGCGCACGGATAAAGACTCGGTCAAGCCAGGGGAATCTTTGAATATAACCATTATCATCAAACCGTACCTCGGTTCTGCCATAGTGAAAGAGATGACCTTGACGATCCCCGAGGATACACCTGACGGCGTCGTATATATACTTGCCGCGGATGCAAAGACGATCGCAGCCCGGGAAAAATCGAGAGCACCCTACAACTATCGACCTGAAAACCTAAAGCAGCTCATCGCACTCTTAGAGGAGCAAGTGCGGAACAATGAAATTGTCGTCTCCAGCTACAAGCCGTTTCACGGAATTACAATAAAAGGTGAAGAGCTTCCCTCACCACCAACCTCTCTCCTGAGCGTCATGACCTCCTCCAAGGAGAAGGGAGAAACAGGACCGACGAGGGGCATCATCCTCGATGAAGAGCGAATAATGACGGACCACTTCATTGTCGGTCATCAAACCTTAACCCTCACAGTTGACCAGAAGGCTAAGTAGCTCATTTTTCTTCTTTATGAAAGACACAGAATCCGGCGCTCTACACAATCTTAAGAATAATGAGACAAAAACTTACGAGGAATTAGGCCTCAAGGCAGGCGTCGAGATTCACCAGCAGCTTCTCACGGACCGAAAGCTCTTCTGCCGGTGTCCGGCGGGTATCTATACAGAGGATCACGACGGTGAGGTGCTTCGTCACATGCGTCCGACCCTTTCCGAGCTGGGTGAATACGACGGCACGGCCCTGATGGAATTCAAAACGAAAAAGCAGGTCCTTTATCTCTTGCACAGAGATTCGGTGTGCACCTATGAAATGGATGACACCCCGCCGTTTCTTGTCAACCAGCAGGCCCTCGACATCGCCATCGAAATCGCCCTCCTTCTGGGGTGTACCATCATTGACGAGATGCATGTCGCCCGCAAACAGTATCTGGACGGCAGCATTCCCACAGGATTTCAACGGACAGCAATTGTCGGTGTCGGAGGATCTCTGCCCTATAATGGGCGAACGATCGGGATCCGGCAGGTGAACCTCGAGGAGGACGCCTGCCGTGAGGTGAACGATTGCGGTCACACCATTACCTTCAGGACAGACAGGCTCGGAATGCCGTTAGGGGAAGTGATCACTGAGGCTGAAATGCATACTCCTGAAGACGTAGCCGGCGTTATCGAACAGCTGGGTCGTCTCATGAGGGTTACCGGAAAAATACGGCGGGGCATCGGGTCCGTGCGCCAGGATGTCAATGTCAGTATCACCGGTGGTACCCGTGTCGAGATCAAAGGGGTCCCGCAAATCCCCTGGGTGGCCCCGTTGGTGCACAACGAGGCTTGGCGACAGAAAGCACTGCTGGAGCTGCGGGAGGAACTTCGCCGCCGGGGGATCTCATCCGGGACACTCCGCTACGAGATTCATAAACTGTCAGAGGTGTTCAGGCAGAGCCGATACCCTCCGCTCCGAAAAGCGGTGGAGAATGGGGAGACCATTCGCGGCATAAAAATCTGCGGCATCCGCGGTCTGTTAAACTTCCCGGTTCAACCAGGAATAACGTTTGCCGACGAGATTGCCGGCCGGGTGCGGGTTATCGCCTGTCTGGATACACCCCCGATACTCATAAACACTGATGATTTTCCTAAGTACGACGGCCAGGAGCGCGAACTCACTGCTATCCGGGAAACGTTTCACTTGGGCATCCCGGATGCGGTCCTCATCTGTCACGGTTCAGACAGGGACACGAACACGGCGGTGGACGAGATTCGGCTTCGGATAGCAGATGCCATTGAAGGCGTACCGAATGAGACACGGCAGGCTTTCTCCAACGGCACCACCGATTTTGAACGCATTCTCCCTGGGCCAGACCGGATGTATCCGGACACCGACCATCCGCCGGTAAAAATAACCGAGTACCGGGTACGTAGAATCTTGCGGAGAGTTCCTGAGAAACCTTGGGTGCGAGGGGACAGTTATCTTCGTATGGGCGTATCCGAACACATTGTGAAGGAAGTGGCCGAATCTCCCCGGGCCACATTTTTCGATAGAGCTGTGCGAGATCTCGATCTTGGATCAAAGCTGATTGCGGAACTTCTTGTGGGGAAGATGAAAGCCTTGCGCCGGTCCGGGATTCCAGTCGAGGCCATCACCGACGAAAAGTTGTTCGATTTTTTTTCTGAGATGGCCCGTGGGGGGGTCTATCGAGAAGGATCAGAGTCAATTCTCACCACTATGGCTTGGAATCCTGATCTCTCGGTAAAAGAGATTTTGGAGAAATTGGATATGACTCCGTGGTCCGAGGAGGCTTTCAGGGATCTCGTTGCCGACGTCCTCTCCCGTCATCCTGACGAGGGGGGGAAAAATCCTTGTTCGCACGACAAGTTTGTGAGAATCGTAATGGGCGAGGTGATGAGAGAAGTTCGAGGGAGGTTTTCTGGGCGGGGTGCCGCCGATCTTGTGAGAGAAATAATGGAGGAGGAATGAATACATCCGATACCCTGAAGGGCTACAAAGGCAGTGCCAAGGCCAAGCTCAAAGAGATGGGCGTGAGGGTCTGGAGCGACGTGGTCGTCAGGACGGCCAAAGGTGAATTTAAGGGGGTTATCCTTCCCCGGAGTGAGACTGAGGACGATCGACACGTCGTGCTCAAGCTTCATTCCGGTTACAACGTGGGGGTCCGCGTCGACACCATCCAATCGATCGAAGAACTGGGTTACAAGGAAGCCCATTACAAGATCCCCGAACGCGACTTCCCCCAGGATGCCGCCAAACCCAACGTCACACTTTTGGGCACGGGGGGAACCATCGCCAGTCGCTTGGATTACCGGACCGGGGCCGTCATTCCGGCCTTCACCCCTGGGGAATTGTACGGAGCCGTGCCTGAGCTGGCCGATATCTGCAACCTCAAGACCATAAAGCTCTACGGTGTCTTCAGCGAAAATATGGGGCCGGAGCAATATGTCGCCACCGCTCGGGCCATTGAAAAAGAGATCGAGGCAGGTGTTGACGGGATCGTTATCGGCCACGGCACGGATACGATGCACCACACATCGGCCATTCTCTCCTTCATGGTGCAGAACTCTCCCGTCCCCATCGTCCTGGTCGGTTCCCAGCGCTCCAGTGACCGCCCCTCCAGTGATGCCGCCCTGAATCTCATCAATGCCGTCCGCTCGGCGGCTTACGGCGATATTGCCGAGGTGGTCGTATGCATGTTCGGACCGACGAGTGATGAATACGATCTTCTGCATCGCGGTACCCGCGTCCGTAAAATGCACTCCAGCTACCGCAGCACCTTCCGCACCATCGGCGACATCCCCTTGGCCATGGTCTACCCCGACCGGTTTACCTATCTTACCTCCGATTACAATATGCGACGGAAAGATCGCCTTGTACAAGTCGATACGGCCTTTGAGGAGAAAGTGGCCATTGTCTATTATTACCCCAACATGCAGCCCGATATCATTGAATCACTCATCGATCATCAGTACAAAGGAATCGTCATCGCCGGCACCGGTCTCGGCCACGTCAACAAGCCTCTCTATAAACCTCTCAAAAAGGCTATTGATAGCGGGATCTCCGTCGTGATGACGGTGCAGACCTTATGGGGTTACGTCCAGATGTACGTCTACGACACCGGACGCGATCTCCTGGACATCGGCGTTATCCCCTTGGAAAATATGCTGCCCGAAACGGCCTACATGAAGCTCTGCTGGGTCTTGGGGCACACTACGGAACACGAAAAGGTTCGGGAGATGATGCTTACCCCTATCAACCATGAGACAACCGAGCGGGAACCCCACAACGGCTACCTCATCTTACAGGGAGGTATTCCGGAGGTGGACACCTTTGTATCGTCACTCAGGAAATAGGACTACTGCATTCACGAACCATCAATTATTACGGAGATCTCTGCTATTTCCCCTTGATCGTTTTCAAAGAAACCATTATCTTAGCTAAAAAGTTGACTAAGGAGGTGGCTTCGATGTACCAGGTCAATATACATGAGGCGAAAACGAATCTGTCCAAGCTCATTAAAAAAGTGGTGGACGGGGAAGAGGTCGTTATCGCCAAAGGAAATAAGCCTCTCGTAAAAATGGTTTTGCTGAACGGAAAGAAACCCAAACGGACATTGGGGAGCGCGAAAGGCACATTGAAAATCTCCAAAGACTTCGATGCGCCTTTGAAAGATTTTGAAGAGTATATCAGGTGAAGTATTTAATCGATACGCACACCCTGCTCTGGATCCTGACAGATGACTCCAGATTAAGTAAAAAAGCAAAACGTTACTATCTTGATCCCCAAAATGAGATTCTGTTCAGTATGGCAGGTATTTGGGAACTGGCAATAAAATCAAGTCTGGGCAGACTCTCATTGGAGAAGTCCCTGGAGGAATTTGTAATGAAACATATCAAGGGTAACGACATTGGTATCTTACATATTGAGCTTCCTCACGTCTTGAGAGTAGAGCAATTACCCTTTCATCATCGGGATCCCTTCGATCGATTGCTCATTTCCCAGTCGATCGAAAATGATTTGCCGATAATCAGTTCTGACAAAACTCTTGACCGCTACAGAATACAACGCATCTGGTAAAAATTGAGCAACGACAAGGATAAGATAAAGAAACAAGACGTACTACTGGGCATCAAGCACGGGAGAACGTTATCCCAGATTCTGTTTCTGGGTCTGACCGTCTGGGTAGCCTACCGCATGCTGAGCGGCGTGCGGGGGGCGACCATCGAGAAGTACTGTCCCTTCGGCGGCGTCGAGACGCTGTTCCCCTGGCTCAACAAGACCGGAACGCTGTGCAGCCTGTCCACGATGAATATCTCTGTGCTTGCCGGTGTTCTCCTCATCACGCTTCTTTACAAACGCGCCTTCTGCAGCCACATCTGCCCGGTGGGCGCTCTGTCCGAGTGGATTGCTCTTATCGGCCGCCGTTACATCATAAAATCCCGGCGTGTGCCCTCGAAAGTAGACCGCCCACTGAAGTGGCTCAAATATCCTGTGCTCGCACTCATCGTCTGGGGCACAGTCCGTGTCGGGGAACTGATCTTTCGTGAAGTCGATCCGTACTATGTCCTCTTCACCCTCGGTCGCGGCCACGGGATTGCGGAGGGCGTCATAGGGATCGGCGGTTACAGCCTCGTCATCATCCTTATCCTATTCGGCCTCAACGTCGTGCTTCCACTGGCCTTCTGCAAGTATCTCTGTCCCATGGCGGCCTGTCTCAACCCTCTGTCCAGAATAGGATTGATTCGCGTTCGACGAAACCCGGACACGTGCATTGACTGCAGACGGTGCGATGTGACCTGTCAGTGGGGGGTCAAGGTGTCGGACGTGGGCAGTGTTGGAAGCGCAGAATGCAGCAACTGCCAGGACTGCGTGCGCAGCTGCCCGGTACCGGATACGCTCACATTGAGTTTCGGAAGGAGTCGATCATGAAGATCCCGCTCGGATGGCTGACCCCGTTGGTTCTTGTGTCCTTCATCGGCGTCATTCTCGCCGCCAACCTCTGGGAGCTGCCCACCCAACAGCATCAGTTCGGGGAGACCTCCGCGAAAACTCAAGAGATCCAGATGATTGTGGACGGCCTCCGCTGCCGCGGGACCTCGAACTTCTTTTTGAGCAAACTGTCCGATGTGGACGGACTGATATCGGTCAATACATTCGTGCAGGAGCACCGCGCCGTTATCGTCTTCGATCCAGCCCGGATCTCGGTGGAGGAGATCCGGAGGATGATCGAAGCTCCGGTTCGCCTCCGGAACGGCCGCATCGTCCAGCCCTTCGCTGTGCGAGAAGTCTGGGAATAACCCGAAGGCTTCACCATACTGCTGCGTAATTGGGCCGAAAAACCCTCACAGACAGGAACGTCACCGCAATATTCGGGCGGCTGACAGCCGATTTCCAAAAATTGCCGCTTTTTCGGGTTGTGGAAGTTCACTCGTACACCCGTTTATTTCTTTCATTCAATAGGAGGTAGAAATGAAAGCCCTGCTTCTCTTCTTTGCATGTTGCTCGGCCGCCTATGCAACAAACAGTGATCTGTCACTCGAGATCAACTCCTCTCCCGATTCGGCACAAGTCTATGTAAACTACCAGTTGAAGGGCACGACACCTCTCTCACTCAGCTCGCTTCCGCAATGAAATTTCGCGCTCACCTTAGAGAAAGGGAGATACGAACCGTTTCAAATGCAATTCTCTGAATCACATGGGAAATATCGGATGGGAATTGATTTAATCAAACCATTGATCGCAAGGGACATAGAGAAGAACACAAAACACTTCAGATTAACAAAAAGAATCGTTTCGGGCATAAACTTTGCGCTCACCATAGGCGGTATTCTGTTCAGTCGAAGGGCATCCATTGAGTTTGAAGATTACGAGAAAGCCCTCTTTTTTAACAGCGATCCATCAACGTATGTCGAATCCAATGTTGACAGGTCGAACGTCTTCATAATCTCAGGCACAGAAACAAGTTTTATTCCATCTGCTCTGAATTTTTTCCTCTTTCCCGCAATAATACTTATACGGGGAACCATGCCTATTATTTCGATAAAAAATACGTGCAGTCCAGGCAGACGGATTGTTTCATCAGTGCGGTTGTTCATCTGATAGGTGCATTGGTCTTGAATGGCGAACTCAATAAAATCGAAGAAGATGAAAAGAGCGCTCTCTGGAAAAGCGATTTTTCCGGGATGAACAGGAAAAAGAGTTTTCGGGCAGCTTCCAATATCATGTTTGCGTTGGGTGCCATTGACTTACTGCATGCGCTATACCTGCATCTCAGGAAACCGGAGGTACAAGACTACATCGAATTTGAACCTTATTAGGCCTTGCCGGCAATCAGTCCAGCCCCAGATGAGTCCTCAATACCATTCTGGAACGCGGTGAATGTTCAGAAATAGATAATAGCATTCCTGGCTTATTCGTACGGCTTCTTTGCTCAATAACGAACCGCAGAGCCTGGATATTAGTAACTCGAGGTTATCTTGACGGAGAAATTCAATTGAAATTCCTGCCAAAAAAAATCTTGATATTTCAATTCCTTTGATTTAATATATTCCAGAACAGCCAGACATAAATTTGTCGGACTTCAGAACGGGAACTCTCGAATCATGTGATTGTCAGAACTCTCGCCTGGAGCATGAAATATTCGATTTCAACACCAGCCACAATTAAAAAAGAGAGAGTATAAGAGGAATTCACAGTGGGAGAATGTCTTATTAAACAAGTGCTCGTTATCGGAGGAGGGCTGGCTGGTTTGCGGGCGGCTATCGCCGCCCACGATGCCGGATGCGACGCAGCCGTGCTCTCCAAGGTGTACCCCATCCGCTCCCATTCGGGCGCGGCCCAGGGCGGGATAAACGCCGCTCTGGCCAATCATCCTGAAGGTAAAGACGATTCCTGGGAGCGCCACGCCTTCGATACCATCAAGGGCTCGGACTATTTGGCCGACCAACCGCGAGTTGAAATTCTGACCCAGGAGGCACCGGAACGGGTCCTGGAAATGGAGCACTGGGGCACATACTTCAGCCGCACTCCCGATGGACACATCGCCCAGCGTCCCTTCGGCGGAGCCGGTTTTCCCCGCACCTGCTATGCCGCCGACCGGACCGGCCATCACCTGCTTCACACCCTGTGGGAACAATGCCTCAAGAGGAATATAACCCTTTACAACGAATGGCTTATAACCTGTCTCGTTGTTCACGGAGGACGGGTCTTCGGTGCGATCTCTCTCCATATCCCGACCGGCCAATTACAGGCTTTTGGCGCTCATGCGATTATCATCGCCGGTGGCGGTCACGGCCGAATCTTCGCCAAATCGACCAACGCCTACATCAACACCGGCAGCGCCACGGCTGCCGCCTTTCGGGCGGGGGTACCTTTAGAGGACATGGAGTTCGTCCAGTTTCACCCCACCACCCTGTACGGCACCAATATCCTTATCACAGAAGGTGTGCGAGGTGAAGGGGGCATTCTCGTGAATGCCAAGGGGGAGCGCTTTATGGAGCGGTACGCATCCACAGTGATGGAGCTGGGTCCCCGTGATATCGTCGCCAGAGGCATTCAGACTGAGATTGACGAAGGCAGAGGATTTAAAGGGAAATATGGGAGTTACGTGCACCTTGACGTGCACCACCTGGGCGCCGACGTCATCAAGACGAGGCTGCCGGGCATCCGACAGATCGCCATGGACTTTGCCGGAGTCGATCCCATCGAAGCGCCCATTCCCATTCAACCCGGCCAGCACTATTCCATGGGCGGCCTGGCCTGCGACGAGAACGGTCAGACACCTATCGAGGGACTCTTTGCCGTCGGCGAATGCTCCTGCGTCAGCGTCCACGGGGCCAACAGGTTGGGCGGCAACTCCCTCCTGGAGACCATTATCTTCGGAAAGCGAGCCGGGGAGCAGGCCGCGAATATAGCAAAAAATGCGGACAAGCCAGGCTCTGAATCTGTTTTGAACGATGTGCTCCGTGAGCAGGAAGCCGATATCAAAAGCCTGAAAGCTCGGACAAAAGGGGAGCGCCAGATCACGATCCGCCGACGAATGCAGGCTGAGATGACTGAGAAGGTGGGTCTTTTCAGAGAAGAAAAATCCCTCACGAAGACTGTGGAAAAACTGGCCCAGCTCAAGGAGGAATACAAGAAGGTTATTATCGACAACAAGGGTGATGCTTTCAATTACGATTTAATGGATGCACTGGAACTGGGCGGTATGCTGGAACTGGCTGAGGTGACGGCTCAGACTGCGTTGAGGCGGAGGGAGTGCCGGGGCAGCCACTGGCGAACAGACCATCCCAGTCGAAAGGACGAGGAGTGGATGAAACACAGCCTGGCTTTTTTCAATCCGGAGGGACCACCACGCATTGAATATGAAGATGTTCTCATTACCACATACGAGCCCACCGTGCGAAAATATTAGAGGAAATACAGTGCCCACCTTTACAAGCAAGAAAGGAGGAACATCATGAGCACCATCAAAGTAAACATCATCTTCCACAGCTTTTACGGCCATATCTACCGCATGGCCGAGGCCATCGCCGAAGGCGCCAGGGAGATTGAGGGCAGTGAGGTGAACCTTTTTCAAGTCCCCGAGACGCTTTCTGAGGACGTACTGGCCAAAATGGGTGCCTTGGAACCGAAAAAAACCTTTGCCCACATTCCAGAGGCGACGATGGATCATCTTGAAAAGGCTCACGCCATCATCCTCGGCACACCCACCAGGTTCGGCAATATGACGGCACAGATGCGGGCCTTTCTCGACAGAACCGGTCAACTCTGGGCAAAGGGGACTCTCGACGGCAAGGTCGGCAGTGTCTTCACCTCCAGCAACACTCAACACGGGGGGCAGGAAACCACAATCGTCAGTACGCACTTTACACTGCTTCATCAGGGCATGATTATTGTCGGTCTACCCTACACCTTTCAGGGGCAGTCGCGCATCGATGAAATCACTGGTGGCTCCCCCTACGGTGCGTCGACAATAGCCGGTAGTCGTGGTGACCGCATGCCCAGTGAGAACGAGCTGGATGCAGCGCGTTTTCAGGGAAAGCGTGTGGCCGAAATCGCGAAGCGCCTCTTCGGATAAAAAGGATCCGGGGATGGCTGCGAAGAATTTTACCTTTCGCATTCGACGGTTCGATCCCGAACGTGACAAGGAACCTCATTTCGAGGGGTATTCTTTAGATGTTTCCGAGGACATGACGGTCCTCGAATCACTCCTGAGAATTCAGACAGAACAGGACGGTACTCTATCTTTCCGCTACGCCTGCCGGGGTGCCGTGTGCGGCTCCTGCGCCATGGTCATCAACGGCCGCATTGACCTGGCCTGCCGCAGCCAGGTGCAGGTTCTCAACCAGGAGACAATCACCATCGAGCCATTACCTCATCTTTCGGTGATCAAAGACCTTGTGGTGGATATGGATCTGTTCTTGAGCAAGAACCAAACCGTTCAGCCGTGGTTGCAGCCAATTGGACATGAGCCTGAGCGGGAGAATTTGGTCGATCCGGTACAATGGGCCGAGGCGGAACCTTATACCAACTGCATCCTGTGCGCCTCATGCTACGGCGTCTGTCCGAAGGCCGGACAGGATCCGGACTATCTCGGACCCGCGGCTCTGGCCAAGCACTACCGCTTTCTGGCGGACATAAGAGACAAGGCGGACGAAACGCGCCTTGCACTCGTCAATAACGACCACGGAATCTGGGGTTGTGATATGGTCTGGAACTGTGTGGAGATATGTCCCAAGGGTGTTCCGCCCACCCAGGGTATCGGTAAAACCCGCGCTCGCATACGACGGGCCCAACGGGATCAAGAGAAGGGACACACGTAATACGAAACACGCAAGAGAAAACCATGAGAACCGAACGAGACGTTATAGGAGAGATCCAAATCCCAGACAAAGCCTTGTGGGGCGCGCAGACCCAGAGGGCTATTGAGAATTTTCCCATCTCCGGCCTCCGCTTCGGACGGAGGTTCATTCAGGCTCTGGGTTTGGTGAAAAGAGCGTGCGCCCTGGCAAACAGCGACCTGAGCCTGCTGGATAAAGAATTGGGAGAAGCTATCACACGAGCGTGCGATGAGGTTATTGAAGGGAAGTGGGACGACCAGTTTCCCCTGGACATTTTCCAGACAGGCTCCGGTACATCGACCAACATGAACGCCAACGAGGTCATCGCCAACCGGGCGATACAATTGCTGGGGGGTACGGTCGGCACGAAGAATCCGGTCCACCCCAACGATCATGTCAACATGAGTCAATCCAGCAACGACTTTTTTCCCACGACCATTCATGTGGCGGCAGTCCTGGCCCTGCGCGACGAGCTCATTCCGGCCCTGGAACATCTGCGCGATGCCCTTTCTGAAAAGGCCAGGGCTTTCGACCATATCGTCAAGGCGGGCCGCACGCACCTTCAGGATGCCACGCCGATCCGCCTCGGACAGGAGTTCGGTGGCTACAGAACCCAGATCGAAAAATCCATCGAGCGGGCATACAGCGCGATCGACGCTTCGAATGAACTGCCCTTGGGCGGTACGGCCGTAGGGACTGGGGTTAACCGCCTGAAAAAGTTTCCTCAAAAAGCCATAGACTACCTGAACGAATCTCTTGGTACGAACTTTTACGAAGCCGTAAACCACATCGAGGCCAACGCCGCCCGCGACTCCATTGTGGAAGCTTCGGGTCAACTGAAGACTATCGCCGTGAGCTTGACGAAAATTGCCAACGATATCCGCTGGCTCGGCTCAGGTCCCCGCAGCGGCCTTGGGGAGCTGCGCCTCCCTGCCTTACAGCCCGGCTCGTCCATCATGCCCGGCAAGGTCAATCCGGTCATGGGTGAGGCCCTAATTATGGTGGCCGCCCAGGTCATCAGCCACGATGCTGCTATAACCCAGGGAGGATTGGATAGCCACTTCGAGTTGAACACCATGATGCCGCTCATAGCGTACAATCTCATCAGCTCCATTGAATGGATGGCCAAGGTCCTGAGGGCTTTTACCGACAGATGCGTCGTTGGCCTCGAGGCGGACGAGGAGCGCTGCCGCGAGACCGTGGAGCGAAATCTGGCCCTGGCCACGGCTTTGGCTCCGGTCATCGGCTACGACAGGGCCGCTGACATCAGCAAGGAGGCTTATCGGAGTGGTCGAACGGTACGGGAGGTGGCTCTGGATTGGAAGGTGCTTCCTCCTGAAGAACTGGACACGCTGCTCGATCCGTCCAAGATGACGGAACCCGATTAATGGGGGTCTTAATGGGGGTCGTCTTAATGGGGGTCGTATCTTTAATCTTTAATCTTCTTTCTATGTCTCCGTTGTCTCAACACATCCTTTTATCCCATTTGACATGAAAGATGTATCATTCACCCTTCGACTCCGCTCAATGTGAAAGTATGTCCATGCCATCTTCATACCGAGAGCTGTCGAGGCATAATTTTCCTACTTTCAGACTCCCGATGGCATCAAGAAACGCTTATGAAAAAACCGCCGGGTGTAAAGCCCGGCGGCTTCCGATCGCTGTCCACTAACCACTGAACACTATTTCATGAGTACCATTCTCTTCGTGTCCGTGAACTCATCAGCCACAATCCGGTAGAAGTAGACGCCACTGGGCAAGCCTGTCGCGTCCCAATTCATGCTGTAATACCCGGCTTCCAGCTCAGTATCAACCAAGACCTCCACCACTTGACCCAACGTATTGTGCACAGTGAGCTGCACCTCACTGTCCTCCGGCAGACCGAACTCGATACTTGTCTCTGGATTGAAGGGATTGGGGTAGTTTTGGGCCAAGGCATACTCTGCCGGCACGGGCCCGGCCATCTTGAACCGCGGCGGCCGTCCCACCTCCAGGGTCACGTCGTCCGTCTGCGTCGTGCTTCCATCATCGCCCATAACAGTCAACACATAGCTCCCCGGATGCACACCACGCGTCACCTGGATCACCAACATCACCGTCACCGACCCACGGGCCGGCACCATCACCACAGCGCCGGGATCGAAATAGTACCGCCTCGTGCCAAGCGGCAGGCCCATCACACTCAAACTCACCGCACCGGTGTAACAATCGACTGAACTGACCGTCACATCGTAGTTGGCCGTCCCCAGAAAACCGCCAAACCATTCCACCCTGGCCACGTCCGGAGAGGCCGACACCTCAAAATCAGGACTGCCTGCCATATCAGGATCGTTCTGGTCGATCAAACCGTCACAGTCGTTGTCCTGACCGTCACACACTTCCGCATTGCCCGGATAGTTGTTGGGATTGGCGTCATCGCAGTCGCAGTCATCTGCCCACCCGTCGCCGTCTCCGTCCGGAGAGGGGACCAAGGGATTGGGATCTATGGCGTCCGGACATCCATCGTTGTCGTCGTCATCATCGCATACATCCCCAACTCCATCCACGTCAGCATCTTCCTGGCCAGGGTTAAACACGCTCGGGCAGTTGTCGAGGAGATCCTCTAATCCATCACCATCGCTATCCAGCCCAGCCGAGGCCGCGAGATATCCCCCCAAGTTCTTGTAGCTCGCACTCTCGCTCTTGCCCAGAACCGGCTCGCCACCCGCACTTTCCTTCATCTGGTATGTTCCGGATATACCAGACCCGGCAAGGGCGAGGATGGCACATTTCTTCTCCCTGTAGTTCTCACTGGCCTTCTCCTGTGTGTTGGCTATCAGTACGGCAAGGAGTAAGCCCAAACAGAGCAACAGGACAATCTCCGCTCGTCCCTGTCTCCTCCTCTTTCTTTTGCCAACCATGGTCGTTCTCCTTTATTTGTCATTTAAATTTCGTAATTTGGATGTTATGTTTCGTCCGATATAAAATCAAAGACTGCAATTTTTATTCAACCTCCTCTTTCAGATCAGCGATGTCTCTCTTCAACTCATCGATGGTCTTCTGCTGCTCCTGAACCACCTTGGTCAAGACAGCCACGACATCCATGGGACTCATACCCTCCCTGTCTTTTGTTGATACGAGCTCAGGAACATCCTCGGCGATGAAGCCAAGGTGCTGTTCATCTTTGTCCACCTTGTAGTTGAACGTTACCGGATTCAAATCCTCAAGGGCCTCGACGGCTGCTTCGGAGGTCAGCTCATGAATATTCTCCTTGTACTTTCGACTGGAGGCATTTGTCCAGACACCCCCTGCCGTACAATGAGCGCCGCTCCCCATATGCAGTGGATACGATGGGTTCGTCGTGTCGATACCGACATAGCCTTCAAACCACGCGGCAACAGGAGAACCTTCGGCAACAAGACCTACCCCATTCGTGCATTGAAAATAACCGCCATAGCCAGTTGCGGACACACCATTGACAGCAGCACCGCTATTACTGTAAGAAGTGACACCTTCTCCACCACCTGCGGCGTAGGCACATATACCACCAGCAGTACCCAAATTCTCAACTCTTAATATACACCAGTCTGTTGTGCTTCCTGATATTTCCTGCATTGTGTCACAGTCCAAGGTCACGTACTTGTCACTGAGAGACGACGTGCCTTCATAGAGTGTATCAGTGACATTGTACCGACCCCAATCGCTGGAAGCGGCTCCCGCCGCAGTGGTCTGGACCGAGCCATCGGGAAATTTGAATCCACCCATGGTTGAATGAATGAGGCCACCGGCCGACATACCCAGGAATGAGGACAATTGTTCTACGGAAACCAAGCCATTGCTGGACATCATGAGACCCTGGCCGATCGCGGCTCCATCCGTTATACGGATCAGGCTGGTCCATGTGTCACCACTCGAAATTGAGAGAAAATCATTACTGTCCGAGGGGTTCGTTATTTTTAGCACCCCATCGATAACGGCGCTGCTATCGACTTCCAGAACACCTTCAATGTCAACATTTCCATTCAGCCAGGCGGCAAGGTGCCCTGGAGCAGCTTCAGCAGCAAGACCCGGACCATTGACGGACTGAAAGTAACCGCCCCAGCCATCGATGGAAACGCCATGCACACCAATACCACCATCACCGCACTGACCGCGCACTGCCGCTCCCCAACCGTTGCTATATCCATCGAGGCCGATGCCGTTACCCATATTTTCAGCTCTTAACATCCAATCGCCGGCGCTTCCCGTTATCTCCTGCGAACCGTCAGTAGTACTCACGAACCCGGAAGCGTGCTTGCCGTCCAATCGGTCTGCATTCATGGCATAGGGCACACTGCCAACTTTATGTCTGGGTGTCATCTCCGAATCAGAGCCGACCGTGATCCCCAGCCACTTGTCGCTGCCGTCAAACATCAAATCCAGATTTGGAGTTATACTGCCCAATAGAACAGTATAGCTGCCTTCATCCACGTCCACCGACCCGTGCGCCTCCGTCCATACCGGACTTCCGCCTGTTGTCACATTATACAAGTTGAACGTTATCGATACCGTGCCGGTTATCGGCACTCCAGCACCGTCCGTCAATTTCCCCGTGTAATAGAACATTCCCGGAAAGGCCAAAGCCGAAACGGCTCCACAAAGAATGCCCATCAGGGCAACCGTCACAAAAGTTTTGAACGCCTTCATCGGTCTTCCTCCCTTTCGGTTCTGTATGTGAAACACATTAAACAAACCCGCAGGTACAAAATGTATTAACAATACTCTCCACCGAAACTCTTTCTCCATGTTGTCCCTCCTTTGCATTGGGTTCCTGCTACAATCCTTCTCGTAATCCACACACCGAAACCATTTCTCATAGGCGTCACCTCCCGTTCGGTTTGTCCGTTCGGTTCCCCTGCATTCGCAGGGGCAAGCCTCTTATCCGTTTTTGACTTCTCTCTTGTCAAAGAGTCTGCCATGCCTGTCCCGTAAACAGTCTCGGGGAGTTTGTCGAAGGAAGGATTGAGGAAGATTCATCTTTTATTGAAACAATCCCCTCTCACTCCCCATTGACAAAGGGGAGAATTATTTCACCACAACGACAACGTACTCGCCTCCCTCCACATGCCACCGCGCCCCTGCCCTCTGCATCTCGGCACTCTTGTGTGCTGTTGATCACGTCCTTAAAGTTTTTCTTTCCCTGTAATTCATGAACGGCCTTTCTCCGTTCTCCATTTTCCCTTGAATCCTTGGCCCCTCGAATCCTAGAATCCTGACTTAAAACAAAAAACCCCCTGTCACTCACTCGAAAATGGGCGAAATAGGGGCTTGTTCACCTTGAATGGAAAAGACGGAAATAAGAACCATCTCTCCCCCTATGTTACAGATTCTAAGATTTGAAGATGTACGTTACCCAGTAGCTGTATGATCAAAGAAATATGGAATGCATAGACACAGTTTGACAAAAACGCTCCTCTAACTATTCTGGGTTTGATATTATTTTTTAAATTATGCAATATTTTAATAGATGTCAAGCACAATATGATTAAATATCATAATTATTTATCAATAAAAATAAATCATCTTATATTTTTCAAGCATTCCTTGCTATAACGAAATGTTCTTCACTTTTACTATTATATTAAGCTGAATTTTAATAATGATTTATTTAAAAGCCGGAAGTTTTAACATTTTTATCGACTATTCTTGGGGGTCGCATCTTTGATCTTTAATCTTCTTTCTTATATCTCACACCTCCCTGTGGTCCATCCTTGATAGTGGGGACAATGAGCAGGCTATCCATGTTCTGAGGTTCGAAGCCTCCATCCTTCGACTCCGCTCAGGATGAAGGTACATTCGCGACATCGACACGCTGGGCGTAGTCGAGGCATTCATTTTCAGTGCCAGGTTTATCCTTCGTCATGCCTAGCGGAGTCGAGGAGGCATATTCTCTTCAGACTACCATTAACAGGACGAAACCTCCCACAGAAAAGCCGCCGGGTTCAACTGCACCTGGCGGCTTCTCATTTCTGTCCAAAAAAACAGAAGGCTATTTCATCAGCACCATCCGCCTCGTGGCCGTAAAATCTCCAGATTGCAGTCGATAGAAATATATGCCGCTCGAGATCTCATGGCCTTCCTCGTCCAGCCCGTCCCAGGTCACTTCGTAATACCCCGGCTCCTTCACCTCATCCACCAGCGTCCGCACCGCCTGCCCGAGGATGTTGTAGATCTTCAGGGTGGTGTGGACGGCGGATCTATTATCTGCTATCTGGTATCTGATATCCGTGCTGGGGTTGAAGGGATTGGGGTAGTTCTGTGACAGATGAAATTCCGTCGGGACACCAATCGCTTTTTCGACCAAAGTCATGAGTCTCTCAAAATCCTCGTCCGTAAGGTATGATCGAAGCGACTGCAGAAAGACCAGAGCGTCCTCTGAAATGGTGACCCTGGGAAGGCCGGGCACACACTCGCCGATACCCAGGATCACATTTACGATGGACAGAGCATCGAGAACATCGTACTCCAGGTCACCGTTGCAGTCTGCCCGCAGGAGGGCGTTCCCTTCCAGAGGTACAAGTGTTAGGATATGATTGACAACGGCCAGGACATCCAGCACGTTGATGCTGCCGTCACCGTTGGGATCGCCAATAATAGTCGACTCCTCGCGGCCGAAGAGGAAGTCGTTCACGTAACCGACCTGCTCCTCGTAAGCATCGTACAGAGGAATCGGTATGACACTGGCGCGGCCCCACTCGGCGTCCTCGGGGAACATCTGATCTGCCGACGGACACTGGCTCAGGCTCGCCGCCATACGAATGGGGACATGATTCAGACATTTCTCCCTGACTATGTCCGGATCGTCGAATTCGATCTCAAGAAAAACATCGAAAAAGGATTCGCACGGCATGAGACCTGTGGGATCAATTTCGATGATCTCTCCTGTAGAGGGCACATCAGGTCGCTGGGTAACCGTTACCGGCCCCAAACTGGAGCTTCCTGTCAGACTCATCTCCACGATTTCCGTCTGGATCTCGGGGACGCCGTCATCATTCGCGTCATCCCAGTCACACCGGCTGACCACCACCGGACCTGTCAAATCCAGAGCCACATCGCCAAATCCCGCAAGGTTCACATACACCGTCGCGCCGACATTGAGAGCCTCCGTAGCCACAACGCACGACCTGTCCACCCACTCTGGGAAGGAGAAGGTTAGGTACTCGGATTCCAGAATACCATCGGGAAGCTGTTCCACGCCGGTCTCGATTTTGAGCACCAGTTCAGGCTCCAGGCAGACGTTGCCCAGGGGATTGGACACCCACAGCTCTACCGTCCCCATCTGACCTTCAGGCACAAAGAGCGACCACTGGTCCGGCTCCAGCTGGCCGAGATTCTCACCGAGGAGCTCCACCGTACTCCCCTCAGGCAGCGTGACATCATAGGCATAGATGTTGAAATACGCCACCCCCAGTCCCTCGGCACCACCGATGGAAATGGGCATCATGGTCCGATGGTCACTGCTTTCATACATATCCACGACGCTCCACTTCTTCCAGCCCACCATGGTCTCCGTCTCCAGGAGAAACATCCCGTAACCGATGGTGAGGGGGTAAAAATCGGCAAAAGATGCATTGGTGAAGGTGTGCCTGGCCCCATCACCGGTCAGGGTCATCACATCACCTGCCAGACTCCCCACCTGTGGCGTGAACGCGCCGAAAAGATACTCGGCATAATAGGGCAGGATGGAGACTTGGGGCGGATAGAGTTCGCTCGGTGCGTAATACCAGTAGTCGACAAAGGTCTCCTGGGGCGTGAAGAAGGTGTCCGGGGGCACCCAGGTCGTATCCGGCGGGGGAACGCGCCCGCGGTCTCCGCGGGGCTTCGACATGTGCGCCAGCGGTTCACCGGGGCAGTGGTACAGTTGCGGATGGGACGGGAAGGTGTCGGGCAGCGGATAGTACCCCCTCGAAAAGTCCGTGATGACCTCATCGTAAGCCTCGGACCAGGTGAAGCCGTCTGGCACACCGTCGTCATTTTGACCCTGGGCCGCAGCAGCGATGAGCTGCTGGATGAAGATCCGCTCGAAGTAGGAGTGGGCAGTGTCAGGTCCGGCGTTCCTACACCTGCTGGTCTCGTTCCAGTTGGCTGCTGTGACGATATTGACTTCACAGGGTGCCCTCAGGTCGCCGGCGGACGTCCACTGGCGGCAGAGCAAATCTTTAATATTGGAGGCGATCCCCCCGCTGAAACAGCAGTCGATCTCAATATTCAGCCTGTCAAGACCGGCGTCCACGCAAACCTTGATCATGTTGGCAAAATCTGCGTCCCTCAATCCCTGATTCCCCCACAGCACCAGGTACTGGGGCACATTGATGAGGGTACCGCCGACGGTATTATCCCCGTCCACATCGATCCCCTTTATATGAATATTTCCATCCGCATCAACGGTGAGACTCGAAAAACCATTTGGGGCCGTGACTTCAACCCCATCCCGAAACAGGCGGTACGTCCCGTCCGAATACCGCCTGATCTCAAAGGTGACCTGCTGACCGGAAGCCGTCGCCTCCACCGTTCGGCTTAACCGGATAAATCCGGCCGGAGGTATGGCGAGCGGCCCGAACACGAGCTCAGCATCCCTCTCCGCCTGATGATCGTCCGTAATGGTCGTCGAATCGCCGTGACTGACGTTCGCCCCGTGGGAGGAGATGAGGATCTGCAACTCTGTGTTTAAACACCGGTTGTGGCAGTCCCGGATGCTGTCGGCGAAGGCGGAAAACTGGCTCTGGATGTTGGCCGAACTGGCCCCCTGAGGTGCGGGAGGCCGGGGAATATCGCGTTTGGGTGGGCCGGGGTTCCAGACGCTGTTCGTCAGGGTATTGTATTGGGACCATCCATTCGCCGCAGTGAAGGGGGCACCGGGTACACCGCCACCCTCCCAGAAGACAGCGAGATGATCTGCCTCGTATCCCCCGTAGCCCAACTTATAGATGAGCTTGAGACACATGTCGTTGTATACGGCGTTGCGGATGCGATCGGAGTCGTTGGCGGCCGTACAGATAATCATGGCAAACCGGCACCAGTCCTCCTCAGCCAGGACGCCGCCCTCTTCAATGAGCTTATAGAGATCGCCCTCCGTCTCCGATCGTCCCTTCGTCTTCGGAGAGGCGGAGACGACAGTGGGATTTTCCAGACAGACCGACGTCTCCACTCCGAATTGCGGACGGTGATTGTATTGGCACAAGATCCCCTCCAGAGTAACCCACCGCTCGTTATAGTCGTATCCGTACAGCGTGACGAAGTCGCCCACGAGGATCTCAGAATAGGGGTAGATCAACTTCTGACGCGCGTAATTCTCGTCAAGGCAGAGGTAGGCGTAGTTACCGCTGGCCGTGAGAAAACCGTTGACCTCCACAGGATCGCCGGCCGCCAGTTCACCGCCAACCCATTTGGCATACACCTCGGATACAGTCAGAGCAGCGCCGCCGGTGTAAACGCCTCCCACTCTGACGAGGGCATCCCCTTCCGTTACGGTCAACCAGGATCCGCCGCTGTTCAAGCTGATGGTGGTCCGCTGGGTCGTGGTGCCGTCGTCGTCCAGGGCCGGCCACCAACCCGATCCAGGATATGGACCACCGGGTGCGAATCCATAAACGATGTGAAAGTCCTGGCCGGCGCTGAAGCCGATGGGACCTGCCACATCAAACTGGACCCAAGTGAGATGCGGTAGGGGTGGGGATATGGCCCCCACATATGTTGCCGGCCACACCGGTTTCCCAGTACCGTCATCCGCTGCGACATAGAGATTGCAGCCGTTCGTCGCATTATTGAACTCATTCATCACGGCGAAGTAGATCGACAGAAGAGAAAAATCGAAGGTCGGTGTAAACCTGACAGCGATATACGTATTCGGGCTCGTTGAGATGAAGCCTATGAAACCGTTGTCGTACTGTATTGTATCAGGTTGCGGGCTCGTGCGATCGTCACTCGTGGCTTTTTTCTCGACATCAATCGCCTCGAACCGGGCCGGCTCGAGGCCGGTCCGGCCCTGGTCGGCCTGAGTGGAAAAAACGCTCAGTATGCCGAGATTCAGAATACAGATGCAGACCAACAGATCTGCAATTCTTCGTACTCTTGGCATCGTGCGCCTCCTTTTATGAATAGGGATTTTAGAAACACAGGAACGATACTACAATTCTTTGATCGTACAAGCTGAAAATAGTGTTTTAGACGGTTAGATTCAATTATTTCTTTATGTTCGCCTGCTTTCCCCGAGATATTTGAGAATGACTAACGTGATATCATCCTGTTGCTGGCCTTTTGCTGCGAAGGCTTTGACCCGCTGAACGATCTTTTGACCGAGCGCTTCGGCACTCAAGCTGGTATCTTCACGTATGGTACGCAACAGGCCTTCCTCCCCGAACTCCTCCTCTTTCGAGTTCATGGCTTCCGTAACACCGTCTGTAAACATCACGATTTGGTCGTTCGGACGAAGACGGACCATCCCCTCCTCGTAAGGGACATCCCTCATCATACCCAGAACAAGCCCGCCTCTATCCAGAAGCTCCTGCGCGCCATCCCCTCGAACAAGAAATGGGGGATTGTGACCTGCGTTTGAGTACGCGAAAGTTTTTTCCTCGACGTCGAGCACGCCGTAGACGGCGGTGATGAACTTGTCGATATCCGTGTTCCGGACGGCCAAATTGTTCACGATACTCATGATCTCACTGAGGGGTTTGTTCTCACCGGCAAGCGTCCGGAGCGAAGCCTGAAGATTGGCTATGAGTAATGCCGCCGGTGCACCTTTGCCTGAGACATCGGCAATGGCGATCGCAACTTTGGTTTGATGCAATGAAATGAAATCGTAGTAGTCGCCGCCGACCTGTTTGCTGGGAATGTTCAGACCGGCCAGGTCAAAGCCCTCCACAGGCGGGATCGATTTAGGAAGCAAGCCTTGCTGAATCCGGCTGGCGATGGACAGCTCCTCCTCGAGTCGCTCCTTCTCCAGGGCCTCTTCAAAAAGATGTGCGTTCTCGATAGCAATCATCCCCTGATTGGCCAGCGTGGACAGAAATTCAAGCTCGTCAAGGGTATAGGGCCCTCCGTACATTCTCTCCCCAAGCCCAATGATGCCCCGCGTTGCCCCCTGATGCCGCATGGGTACGACGTACGACAGGCCCCACCTGCGCAGCTCTCCCAGGCCCCTCTTCTCCCGAATACTCATTGGCTCCGAGATGAGGGTCAGTCGCTGCAGCAGACGGCCATCGATCGTCTCAACGTCGACATCCTTCAAACCCTGGGCGATCGAGTGTTCGATACGGTGTTCACGAAACACGAGAATAAGACTGCGGTTTATGGCCATCTGGCCCATGACGGCATAGGTCAGGAGCTGAAGAATCTTGCGGGGATTCAACGAGGAGTTCAGTTCCTTGCCGATGTCAAAGAGGGTGTTGAGCTCCTGTATCTTGCGGTCGAGTCTTTTGTTGACGATGCGCAGCTGTTCGACGACGAGACCGTTATGGACGGATGTACCGGCGATGTTGGTCAGGGAACTGAGAAAATCGATTTCAGCCGACTGATAATTATATCCCGTGGGCTTCGGCCCGAAGCATACCAGGCCCATGGTTCTTTTTCCCGCCCGCATGGGCAGGACGAGCACGATCCCCAACTCCTGCAGAGCGGTTATCCATGCCTCTTTCCCCACCGCAGCATCTTCAACAAGCAGAGATTTTGAAGGGGCGGAGTCGAGGGCGAAGGTTAAGGAATCAAGCCGTTTCTCCATGATGCCCTTCGAGGTCTCAACTGTAAAGTTGATTCCGTCTCGGCTCAGAAGAATGAGGCCCTTGCCGATGAGCATTTTTCCCATGGCCGTCAGCAGAACGTGATCCAATATGGATTTGAGACCGAGGGACGCATCGAGCCTTTGGGTCACCTCAAAGAGAGAGGTCAGCTCGACAAGGCGTTCGTCCAATTCGCTCTGCACATCGCCCTTCGAGTCCGCAGGGAATGCTTGTTCCGTTTTCTCCATATTACATTATGCGAACGGGAAATGAATGGATCGCCCCAGGCCCGTTTCAACTCTTCTTAAAATACTTCGTCATTTGCACCTGATTTCTGACTCCGGGTTCGATGTGAAAGTTGACATCGTCCATCACCGTTTTGATGATGTACAGACCGAATCCACCGAATTTATGCTGGGCCAGGAGCTTTTCGATATTCGGTGTTTCGATGGCATCGGGATCGAACCCTCTGCCGCTGTCAGAAACTGTGATCGTCATCCCCCTTCTGTCGACCTTGGCTTCGACTTCAACGTACTTTTCGTCTCCGCCGTCGTATGCGTGCCGAATGACGTTCGTGCACGCTTCGTCCAGAGCCAAAGCTATCTTATGGACGTTCTCTTCATCAAACCCGGCCTCATTCGCCAACTTCGATATGAACTCCCGTATGACATCCAAATAATCGGTGTGACTTGGCAGTTGTAAATGAACGTGTTTCTTCATCATTGGGAAGTGTCGGATGTGAAGTTGATTTTTTCGTTTTTATCTTTCAGGAGATATTTTACCATACGGACTTCGTTCCGGACGCCTGGCTGGATGTCGTAATTGACCTCGTCCATGAGGGTTTTCATCAAATAGATTCCGAGGCCGCCGACCCGCAACTCGGCCAAATAGGCCTCCATGCGCGGGAGTTCAAGGGTCTTCGGGTCGAAGCCCTTGCCCCGGTCCGTCACAATAATAGCCAACTTTTGATAATCGATCTTTATAATTATACCTATATGATCCTCACCCTCTTTATCATAAGCGTGTTTGATGACGTTCGTACAGGCCTCATCCACAGCAATTTGAATTTTATCGACATCATCATCGTGAAAACCCACCTTGGCTGAAACTTTGGAGACGAAATCTCGAATGAGTTCCAAATTATCCGTCTGGCTGGGTATCTTCAATTCGTACTGTTTTTCATCACTTTTCAAACTCACCACCTCCTCTTCCCTGTCTTGTTCTTCTCAACATCTCGTCTGAAACCCCTCTCTCTCCAGACAGGGATCGGATTTTCGAGCGCAATGAACCTACTCCGTAAAGCTGGTCAATGCTTCCTGTTCATTCTTAAAAATTCTGTAGAGTTTGGGGAATCCGAGAAGATCGAAAATTTTGAAAACTTTTGGCGTCATGTTACTCATACGGATATCCCCGTTGTTCTCTCTGATCTTCTCAATGAAACCCATAAAGACCCCCAGCCCGGCACTGCTGATATAATCGAGATCGAAAAAATTGACGAGTATGTTATATTTATGCTCTTCGATCAAATCCTTAAAGGCTTTTTCCAGGTCCGGAGCCGTGTGAGCATCCAGGAAACCTTTGAGGTAAAGAACGGCGATATCCTGGTTCATTTTTTGAGTAACTTCAAAACCGGTCATTGGTAAACCTCCTCTAATAGTAAATATTTTTTACATAACACGGCGAAGCCCTAACCTTGAAACTGTCATTGCGAGCTTCGATGACTGAAGTCACTTTTTAGAAATGATATCGTAAAAATTTGAACCTGTCATTGCGAGCCCCGGCCTTCTCCCGGGATTCTCACTGTGCTCAAGAAACAACGATATGATTCACGACAGCATGTTCCTCCGTCTCTGACAGCCATGCGTCCGACGTGTCTCGACCTCATCGTGTGTCCATCAGGATGATCTCCGAACCAGAAGGATAATCCCGATGCCGACAAGAATTAACGGCCAAAACTTTTCAAAATCAAGTATGTAATAGTTGTTCAAGAGAAAGAGCACTCCCAGAAGAATAAGAATCCAGCCTGTAACATTCCCACTTCTCTTGGGCTTTTTCTTGTTTTTCTGCTCTTCAACGTTCTCGTGAAGTTTATCATCCATTGCCTCACCTCCTGAAGTTTTTGTTCTTTTTACAGTATTTTTAAAACGACCATGGTCATGTCGTCCCTCTGAGACGTGTCACCGATAAAAGCTCGAATTTCCTGCTCAATTGCTGACACGATCTCCCCCGCACTCTTGTCTCTGTTTCTATCAATGAGATCGAACAGTCTCTCCTCTCCGAATTCCTCCTTACGCCAATTGATCGCCTCCGTGAAGCCATCGGTGTAAAAAATGAGAACATCCCCAGGCGCGATGTCCATATGATCTTCAGCAATAACCTGTTTGAAAATTTTTCCCTTGTCCAGTCCCAAAGCTATTCCAGGAGGAGTGAACGACTGGGGTTCACCCTCGGTAGTACGGCGGAGAATCACCGGATTGTGACCGGCCCTGGCATACATGAACCGCTTCCGTTCCACGTCGAGCACACCGTAGACCATACTGATGAAGACGTCAGGTTCCGAATTTTCGTAGAACCTGGCGTTCACTTCGCTCAAAATCTCCTTTGGCGAGACATGATCCGCAGCCTCGGCCCGGAGAATCCCTTTGGTCAGAGCCATGTAGAAAGCGGCCGATACGCCTTTTCCCGATACGTCGCCTATTACGACACCCAGTCCTCTCTCCCCCAACGGAATGAAATCATAGTAATCCCCGCCGACCTCGTTGGCCGGCACACACACGGCCGCGATATCCAAGCCGTCAATTGGAGGGTACTCTTTGGGGAGAAAACTGCGCTGCACGCGGCGCGCCACCTCCAGCTCCTGTTTCATGCGCTCCCGTTCCAGGGCTCGGGCCATGTATGGCGGAATGTACTCCTCAATCTGATCCACACTCTCACCGGTCCGTAAACTGACATAAGCAAGAACGGCAGGCACCGCAACGACGGCCAGGGAGGCGAGTCCGTTGGCGAAGTGGAAGCCACTGCCGGTAAAGAGCATAGGCCAAGCCTTCCACAGCGTCATAATAACAAAACTTCCCACGATCACCGTCGTCAGCTCGTAGCGAATAAAAGCGTACGTAAAAACACAGGCCACCGCGCACATGGTTACCGTTTGAGACCACGTCGGTGCGAGCCTGAAAACATCGAATCCGGAGAATCCAAGGGCCAACCCGGATAGCAGAACAATCATCACGGTGGATCGTATTTTCCCCCTGAGAAATGAAACGAGAAACAGTCGGAAAAACAACTCCAGAAATACGGCGGTCACCAGAGCGCCGATGACGATGTGAACAACAGGAAAGGCCGATGTATGCAGATCTCCAATCCCCTCATCAGTCAGCCACACCAGTGACGTTCGAACCCCCAAAAAGCAGAATACCGTCACAAAACCGAGACACACGAAAGCGAAGGCATATCCCCTCAGGGTGGCCAGACCAAACTCAACGGTGAGGAGCCGGCGGCGGCCCAATACGTCCAAGACGGCCAATTTCTCCCTCCATGTCGACCGCACGAGGGAATCGCACACCGCCCACAAAAGGGATACGCCGATCACGACAAAAAATGCCTTCAGGAAATAATTGAGTCCTTCACCCCATTCCCCCCTCAATAGGATCGGAAATATGGCCACAACATGAACCGCCGCTAAAGCAGCGCCCATGACCAGACCGTATTTGAATTCCAGCTCCGACCGAATTGCTTTCATGAAGAAAAGAACAAGAAAGATAAGACCCACTCCCACCCAGATGAGAATGAAAAATACGGTATACGGGAGCGGGGTTTCCGTCTCCCGACTGTACAACGTCTCCATGGCGACCGGCACCTTGTACGAGAAATCGTACGTGATCACCCGGTCGCCTTTTAGAGTTGCGCCTATTTCGACCCTCTCCTCAGCAATACCGATATCGTGTCGTTCCCACTTAAAATCCCAATTCGTCTCCCCCTGGTGGGTCACGGCGGCATCCTCTTTGCGTTTGTATTCAGAGAGGTTGATGTTCATATTCACAGAGAGAAAGTTTTCCGCCAGATCAAGAGCATCGGCTTCATCGAGTTGCTTCACATTCTCGGAATCTGCCAGGGCAACGGAGTAATCGAAGGCGAAAAGTCTCCCCGTGCCATCCACCTTGGCCTTGACCTCTCCCGACATTTCCACCTGGTTCTCCCCTTCTCCAACAAGAAACTGAAGATCGCCCCTCTTATACCATGTAATCTCCCAGTAGTAGGCGGGAATTTTTTCTTTGATGATCGTCCGCATCTGTGAAGGTTCGAGACTTCTCTGAAGATACATGATCTGTTCCCCCCTGGAGGAGAACTCCACATTTTCCCTGTATCCCTCAAAACTGAGCCCCTGTTGCTCGAGGAAGGTCCGGGCGATGGCCGCTGCTCCTGTTCCGTCAACCTCCATACGCACCGCCGATGCTGGTGAAAGTCGACCGTACAGAGCTGCGAAGAGGAGCAATCCGACCCCTCCTGCGATGAACAGAACTATATCCTGTCGGGTAATTCTTTCTTTCATTCTTTCCCCAATCAATTCTTCCCTTGATACGGTGAACCTATCACACAGAGAAATTACAGCCTCTGCACCACTTACAGTGTATTCGCGATAACGTATCGAAATGCTGCGTCAAAAGCTTCAAGTCGCACGTTCCCATCACGATCAGAAGGCCTCTCAGCACACCGTTGAAAAATCGCAAGATCAAAATAGGTTATTCCGCACATTCTGTCAAGCGGTTTCTTGAAAACTACGGTCTTCTGCCATAATCAAGATTCCTCCGGTTCTCAATGAATGAGATGGTGTGACTCCTGATTTTGTTTTGCCCGGCAGGGATTTGAATTTTGGCAATGGGGTTAAAGCCGTTCGGGAACGGAGTTGTTCCTGCCTCAATTTTCCAAAAGAGATTGACAAGGAAGCCAAAAGGAGTTATTATTTGTCTGATGCATATTCAGGCACTGCAGAAACCTCAAAATCTTTGGGAAAAAGTATAGCAGCGTGTAATCTAACAACTTGGAACAGGACATCGGTGGTCCTGCAAAACAAAAAGATACCATGCACAGACGGGCGTATACATATGCCGCAATTGCCGTCCTGTTTTGGGCAACCGTTGCCTCGGCCTTTAAAATCTCCCTGAGGTATCTCGACTTTCTTCAATTGTTATTCTATGCGTCGCTCGTCTCGACCGCGGCCTTATTCCTCATCGTATTCATACAAAGGAAACTGTATTTGCTGAGCAGGTACTCGGGAAAACAGTACATCCATTCCATGATGTTGGGGTTCTTAAATCCGTTCCTGTATTACGTTGTCCTGTTCAAGGCCTACTCGCTCCTTCCCGCTCAAGAGGCGCAGCCCTTAAACTGGACCTGGCCCATAACCCTCTCCGTCTTATCCATTCCGCTGTTGAAACAGAGGATGTCGTTGGGGAGTTTTCTCGCGCTGTGCATCAGCTTTTCCGGAGTTTTTATCATTTCAACACGCGGAAATATTATGGATTTTCGATTCACGAATCCACTGGGTGTCCTATTGGCAATAGGAAGTTCCATAGTATGGGCCCTGTTCTGGATATTCAATGTCAGGGATCAACGCGATGAGGTTGTGAAACTTTTGTTAAACTTTGCCTTTGGTTCAATTTTTATTTTAATAACTATTACGTTTTTTTCGAGCATAAAATTTTCTGACATGCGGGGAGTTTTCGGGGCCACATATGTCGGTCTGTTCGAAATGGGGATTACGTTCGTCGTCTGGCTGAAAGCTTTACAATTTTCAAAGACAACTGCCAGAGTGAGCAATGTTATATATGTCACTCCATTTTTTTCTCTTATTGTTATTTACTTTGTCCTGGGAGAACGTATATTACCCTCATCAATAGTCGGATTGGTACTCATTGTAACCGGTGTCATTATCCAACAGCACAGCAGCCGCTCCCATCCGACTTCCGCACCTGTTCCAAAGAGTTAATGCGAACTCAAGACTTTTATGGATGATGCAGTGACATCGAGTCCAAGAGTCATTCATTCAAAAAGGGGTATATCACATGAAAAAGAGCACAATGAAGTTTTTCGTACTGAGTATCGGACTCTTGTTGGTCTTTATGTGCACCTACTTGGTCCATGCAGCAGATTTCGAAACACAGACAGAGCAGGACACGGTTGAACAGAAAAGAAGCGGCCTCATTTTTCTGCCCATTCTGGGCTACACGCCGGAAACAAAAATGGCCGGAGGCGCTGCCGTAACTTTCTACTTTCGGGCAAAGGGGACCGAAAAAACCTGCAGACCATCAACCCTTATGCCGATTTTCATCTATACTCAGAAGAAACAAATTGTGAGTGAACTCAATGCGGATCTCTACTGGAAAGAGGAAACGATACACCTAACGAGCAATATTGGGTACATGAAGTTTCCTGACAAATTCTACGGGATCGGTAACCATACTTCGGAGGATGATGAAGAGGAATATACGCCTCGAAACGCTTATTTTTCCTTCAACCTACAAAAAAAGATACAAAAAGTCTTTCATGCGGGAATACTCTATGAATTCACAGATAGTAAAATGAAGGAAGTGGAGGGCGGACGTTCATTGGCCCAAAAAAAGATCTTGGGAAGTGAAGGTGGAACGGTTTCAGGGGCCGGTATTCTCATGAACTGGGATACCCGCGACAACATATTCTGCGCCTCTTCGGGGCGCTTCTACCAGCTTTCGACGAGTCTGTTCAGGGACTATTTGGGGAGCGACTATGATTTTACGAGATATACCCTTGACCTTCGACAGTACATTCCCGTAGTCACGTCTCACGCCATCGCTCTTCAAGGGTACATGAAAGTCATAACCGGCGATCCACCCTTTCAGATGATGTCTATGCTTGGTGGGGATAGTCTCATGCGGGGGTACTACGGAGGTCGCTACAGGCATAAGAACATGGTTGTTGTTCAAACGGAATATCGCCTGCCGTTGTGGTGGCGATTCGGTCTGGTCGGGTTTTTGGGATTTGGGGATGTTTCAAAGGACATTGAAGATTTCGTACTAAGTGATTTTAAACACTCCGCTGGCCTCGGTCTTCGATATTTTCTCAATCCCGAGGAAAAGCTGAACATCAGACTCGACCTCGCCTACGGCAAGGATTCATCCGGTTTTTATATTACACTGTTTGAAGCTTTTTAATAAATTGCTCTCTTTTTCATAATAAGGAAGGGTTCAACATTCCTCGCACGGGTATAAAGTCCTCCCTCCCGTCTCTCTTGCTTCGCCATCATTTGTTACAGGCTTCAGCTCGTTTCAAAGTCTCCCCATACGTCAGGTGCTTTCAATGTTGCCTTAAGATTACTGTACAACGTTACATTATAAATCAGAAGGAGTCGGGTGAAACTTTATTGATACGAGAGATGTCGTATCGAAAAACGAATACCCTGGGTTGAGGGTTTTGAAAGGAACAGTAGAATACGCGTTGAGTCGTGGTTAGATCAAGACCCAGATTCCGGCGGAGAAAACATGTTCTCTCTCTTTTCGGCCCTTCTTCTTCTTCACTCGCTCGTGTGGGCAGTACCGGAAGTATCCGGCACGGCCGGCACAGCCGATCCAGGTATCCATGTGTGGTACCTTGGTTCCAACGGCTGGGCCGTGAATATCGGCGAAAAATTGCTCGTCTTCGACTATCAGGAGGGCTCCGATCCAAATCCGCCCGCCGCAGGCGAAGGGCGAAACCTCCAGAGAGGGTATATCGATCCGGCTGAACTGGACTCCTTTGACACGTATGTGTTTGTGACGCACGCCCATCAGGACCACTTCGAGCCCGTCATCCTGGACTGGCAGGAACAGGTCGACAGGATCAACTACTTTTTCGGTTGGGAGGCCGGCGACGATCCCGAACACCATTACATGATCGGCCCGCGGGCCCAAGCGCAAGTTGGTGACGTGGAGGTCTACACCATCAACTCGTACCATACAGGCATCCCCGAGGTGGCCTTTCTGGTCCGGGTGGAGGGGTACACCATCTATCACAACGGGGATTATAAAGCGGAGTACCAGGAGGACTACGCATATCTCCAGACGGTTGCGGATGACATCGATATCGCCTTCGTCATCGGCATCACCTATGAAGGTCACCAGTATTTCCAGCAGACCCTGTGTCTGGCCGAGATGTTTCACCCGACGTACGTCTTCCCCATGAACCGCGAGGGGGACGAGTACAAGAGTCTCCAGTTCGCCCAGCTCTTGACGTCGCACGTATCCGGGGTCAACGTCCTTTGTCCCGAGCAGCGGGGCGATGACTACCTTATAGAGGGTGGCCGGGGAGATGTCAATTTAGATGGGGTAATAAATATCCTCGATGTCATACAAGCCGTGAATATTCTCCTGGAGATCGGAAATCCACCTATGGAATGTGAGAACCGGGCGGCCGATTGTAACGGTGATGAGAATGTTGATATTTTGGACATCCTCGGGATGATCAATGTGATTTTGGGAATTGGCGAGTGCCAACCTCGATTGCCGCGGATTATGTAAAAGGATGGATTGGGAATAGGGATTGGGAAAGGAGAAACGTCACCGTTTGCAGCAGAGTCTAACGAGATCGTGGCAGTCCGGGGGATTGGTACGATATAGTGAATGCGACGTTTTTGCTCACCCCATCGAATACATCCAATGAAAGAGGTCCAGGCGATTTTTCGTGATGCAGTCTCATGCCCAGAGGAGAATGCTTCGTTCGAGCTTTCACTCGCAATGACAGTTTCGATGATAAAAATTGCAGGTCGAAACTAACTTATGACTTGCGGGAAAAATGTGATGTCGCCGAAGGCACGGCCCTCCGGGTCCGTGATGCGGAAGTAGAAGCCCCATTCGCCCGTCTTCTGGCAGACTTTGATCAGAACCGTATTCGTACCTTCCAGTAATGCGACGGGAATGATATCATTATCGATGTAGGCTCCCCGGCGCCTGTTATTCAACCAGACCTCTTCGCCGTTGAGCCAGATTTTGGTCGCTTCGTTCGTTCCTACCCGGAGCTGGGCCTGTCGCAGGGTCGGGGAATGGAAGGTGAGAAGCCCGTAGGCAACGGTCCATTTGTCCGGATTCAGAAGCTCCTTCAGATTGACATAGCCATCGAAGAGATTGTCCCCAGCCTGTCGCCACCGGACTTTCCCCCCCTTGCCCTTATACGCTCTGTCGAGCTGTATCTCCTTCTCCGGCGGAAACTTTCGATGGAACCCCCCCTTATTTTCGAAGGGGCCGATAACCCACCAATCGGTCTCATGAGGGGTGCCTGTGGCGGTCAATTCCCCTCTGAGACGCTCCTCATCCCCGATGGTTTTCAAATATTCAAAAAGGAGATATATCAAACTCGTCTCCAGGGCAGTATTCTCGGTTTCGCGTGAGATCCGAATCATCTCCTCAAAGAAATTCTGTTTGTCCTCGAGATCCCCAGAACTGCCGGCGATTGCTTCGGAGATGTAGTTCGCCTGATACCAGTCCATGCCCAACCCCGTCTCGATCGTGAGAAACGTCTGAGCGGCTTCCTGAAACTGAGCTACGGCCACGTTGTTCTCCCCTCGTTTCAGAGAGATCACGCCTCGCAGTAAAGCACATTCGGCCCTATTGAAATCGTTCTGGGCCAGCTTTATGGCTTTTTCAATGAAGGGCTCCATCTCTTCGGGATGCAGATCGTTGAACAGACTGGTCCAGACAAAGCTTTGGACGATACTGAAATTGGTCTCATCCAAAATTCTATCTCCTGTGTTCCAAAACCATTCCTCGCGGAATTTTTTGGCAGCGACCGAATCGCCCATCTCCTCGTATAAATCACTTATGAGAGTGACCATTGGAAAATTGTTGGGATACACCTTCATGGCCTCTCGAAACTCCTTTACCGCCTTTTCATGTTTTCCTTTTGCCCACAGGGCTTCTCCGGCGAGGCGATGACTGAATGATTTGATATTGTTACTCGGTGCTGCCTCGTAATATCGACGAAAAGCACGCAAGGCTTCGTCAAATTCACCCTGGTCCATGTATGCGCCGCCCATGTGCTCCCAGGGAAAGTGGAAATCGGATTTCAATCTCAAGGCCTCCTTATACTCATGAATGGCCTCGTCGAGATGGCCGGCCATCTGATAGATCTCTCCCATACTGTCGCGAGGATTCGGTTCATCAGGTGCCAGCTCCAGATATCGCAGGAGACTTTCGACCGCTTTGTCATGCATACCCCGAGAAGAGTAGGCATATCCCAGGAGATTGTACACAAGTTTGTAGGTTTTATCTATGCTCAGGGCTTCTTCAAACTGGGCAATGGCCTCGTCAAAACGACTCAGAGCGTAATAGACGGATCCCAATCTATACCGCGCTTCTTTGTCCTTTGGAAAAACCTGAACCATGCGCTCATAGGTTTCGATGATCTTTTTCGTATCACCCTGAACACTCGCATCGAGGGCCATAATGTTGTATCTCTCACGCTCAGTAACGCGATCGGCCAAGGCCACCGCCTTCCTCACCACCCGCCGGGTATCATCGCTCCGACCCAAACCCGAATAAGCGCTGGCCAGACGAGCGTAGGCCGTGGCGAAGGTCGTATCTATTTCCACCGCCCTTTCAAACCGCTCGGCCGCCTCCTTATAAAAAACTTTGTACAACAATTCCAAGCCCTCGGCAAAAAAGCGGTAGGCTTCAATTGAATTGGTCGTGACGTCGGCCAGGTCCTGGTCAAATTCGACGACCCCTTTCAGCGTCAGCTTTAAACCGTCCCGAATCTGTCGGGTCAGTTCGTCAACTTTGGTAAAGACTTCCTCCAGACCGCTGCACTCGACCCTCTCCGCCTTGAGCATATTTCCTGTCCGGGTATCAAAAAGCTGAGCGTCGATACGGATATGCTCACCCACACGGGCAAAGCTACCCACCAAGGCCGTCTCCAAACGACCCCCTCTGGCAATCGAGATCGCCAAGGCGGGGTCAAGAGACCTGTCCTCAGGAACCCCCATTCTTTCCTTCAGGGTTGTCAATGCATGTTCGCCCACCACGTTCACATAGCGGGATTGGGAGAGATCCGTAATCAACATCTCCATCAAACCACGCTCCATCCATTCAAGATCCTCGTCCTCGGTCACATTATCGAAATAGAAGACGACGATGGAACGGCGTTCTTCAGGCTGAATCTGCAAAGTGGTGGCCAACCGAGAGGACTCCTGGGTCTGACGAAGGGCATCATTGGTCAGCTTGATCTTCTGGCCAGCCTCCCTCTTCGAGCACCCCGGAAGCACCACACCCAGAGTCCATATAAGACCAATGATGATAATATGTCGAATCGCAGCTTTCATTATAACTTGAACCGGGGAAACGTCACAGTACTTTCAATACAACCATGGTGATATCATCCTGGTATGAAGCACGCCCTGAAAACCGCTCCACCTCTTGAAGAATTTTCTCCAATACATCTCCGGCACTGCCCCCTCTTTCCTCCCTTATGATCCGTTCCAGTCTGTCTTCACCAAACATGATTCCGTTACTGTCATCCGCCTCTGTGACACCATCCGTATAAAATACGACCACATCTCCGGAGGAAAGTTTCACTTCATCCTCTTCGTGCCGAATGTCATCCATCACTCCCAGCAGGAGCCCTCCCTTCTCCAAGTGTCGGATCTCTCCCCTGGTGTTGATCAAAACCGGGTAATTGTGACCGGCGTTGGAGAAACGGAGACGTTTCTGTTCTGGGTCCAAGACGGCGAGGAAGAGGGTAGCAAAGGTCTCGGGTGTCGTGCTCCGGCAGAGCATACTGTTGAGTCTCGTCATGAGCTCGCTGACCGATTGGGTGGTCTCCAGCTGAGCCCGAAGCCCTGCCTGAAGCGTGGACATCAACAGAGCTGCCGGAGTACCATGGCCGGTGACATCACCGACGGCTATCCCTATCTTTCCCTCGTCGCACGGGATATAGTCGTAATAATCGCCGCCGACCTGTGTACTGGGAATATACATTCCCGCAATATCATAACCCCGAAGGGACGGAGGCCCTTTGGGCAAGAGCGTCAGTTGAATCTCTTGTGCCAGGGCCAGTTCCTTCTCCATCTCCCGTTTCTCCCGCAAGCCTTCGGTCATGAGGTTGAAGGTTCGGGCCAAATCACCGATCTCGTCGTGCGACTGAATCTCCACCTTCTGATCGAGATCACCTCTCGAGATGCTTCTCATAGCTCCGGCCAACCTCTCCAGCGGTCTCGTTAGGCGACGACTCAACAACGCCGACATGGTCACACCGACGGCGATATACAGGCTGAGCAGGGCGATGTTGCGCTGAACAGCTCTGGACAGCTCCTCCCTCATCTTTATGAGAGAAAATCCAACGGTCACACTCCCCAGGTTCAGATCTCCGTATTGAATATCCACGCTGACACGCTCAAGATCGTCCTGGGACTCCTCGGCCACCATCCCCCGGTCCAATTGGCGCACAACACCCGATCTGGCAACCTCATCGAGGACCTCAAGACCTTCAACATCAATAAGGTTTTCATTCAGAGCATGCGCTTTCAACTCGTTCTGAACGTCGTAGACCGCGATGTATACGATATCCTCGATGGTTCGCGGCACTTGCTCGATATAATCCTGATAGAGTGACCAGTCCTGGGTCTCCAGGAGGCGAATGGAGGCGACATTGCGAGCGATGCGCTGCATCTGATTCTCAACCTCAGCTCGTTTCGTCTCGGTCTCCCGGATCGTGTAAAAATACGTCACAGAGGCAATTGTGGCGACGATGAAGAATACGACAAGAGCGGTTATCTTCGCATTTAATCCGAGCTTGAAAGGGATATTATAGAGGTTTAAGAGGGGACGAAAGATCCCCCGGATATTTGCAATGATGGTCGTTTTCCGGGCCATAATGATTGACGTTCACCTCTCGTTTCCACTGCTGTCTGTGCTTTGAGAACCGACAAGTGTTTGCCTGTCTTTCGATCTATCCACCCCCGATTATGATATGCACGATGCACATCGTATCAAGAATATCGATCGCACCAGTGGCATCACAATCTGCAGCCATGAGCTGGCCGTACGAGGGAATCATATCCTGCAAAATAATGCTGATGTTCATTACGACATCAACGATGTCGACGTGTCCATCCCCATCGATATCACCTTTTCGAGGGGCTTCAATCTGCATCGACAATCCGACCCGTTCCGTGTTCATGACCGAATCAACTACTGCTACCTCGAAGGTTCTGCACTCAACAGAGTCTGGCACGCCTGACAGACAGCCGGTAGCATCCAAGGTCAGGCCGCACGGCAACATCCCCGAGTATACGAGCCACGTATAAGGGGGCCAACCCCCTGCGGCCGAAAGTGTGTGTTCGTATTCGAATCCCATCTTTCCGGGTGGAAGAGTATCCGTACTGATCGCCAGGGGCAGATCACAGACAATACTGTCCGAGAAGGGACCGGACCAGTTGCCGGCCACGTCCCGATATCTGACGGACACCCGCTTGTGTCCGGATCCGCCGCTTCCGCCGTATTGGGAGAGATCCCAGTCGTGCTTCGTGCTGTCGAGCGGCTCAGCCGGACTCCATGTCTGCCCGTTGTTTGAGAACTGCATGAGAGCGCCTGACCCCATTCCGCTCATCTCATCGACGGCGCTCAAAAAAGAGAGCGTCACCACAAGACTCGTCGTCGTATCGGCACCTCCGGAAATCGAAATTGTCCCCTGGCTGGGGGCGGTGGCGTCGAAGGCGAGCGTGACCGACGCACTTTTGTTGTGATCGACATTGTCCGCCCTGTCCTGAAGCCAGACGTAGACTGTGTGCGTACCCTCTGCTGCTGCTGAGAGGTTCAGGGGATATAAAGTGGTAAAGGTCCCGTCGTCCACGAAGGCCGGAGGTGAACTCAGACGATAGTATGCCCCCTCGACTCCGGAAAGATCATCGGGATTGGTCCAGGTGAGGACAAAGGTTGAGTCGTTGGTCCATTCGGGTGGGTCGACTGTGAGGTCCAGGGGCGATTCAGGCGGTTCGGTGTCGATCATGATTCGATAGTGTGCCGCCGGTCCCCACAGGCAGACGTCATCCCCGGCCCGGCAGTGGAAGTAGTATGTACCATCAGCGAGGCTATAATAGCCCTTCTCTCTCATTGTGTTATCTCTGGTCTCATCAGGCATAGTCTCGGGACTCTGGTCGAAAACGTAACTATATCCGATGACACCTGAGAGATCGTAAGGTTCCTCCCATTGAAACAGAACATCCACGGCCGAATACCAGTCCTCTTCATCCGGGTGCGTCGGGCTGCTGAGAAGAGGTGCTGAGGGCGGACTCGTGTCCTTATAAAATTGCCAGTTCCACTCACCGGATTCACCCTCCACGTTGCCCGCATCGTCCACGGCCTTGAAATAGACAATATAGCTCCCGTTCGGCAGGGATGAAAACTCCGACAGGGTCCAGCCGTCGCTGTCCCAATTCCTACCCGAAACATTCGTGAAGAGAACCGACCATTCCCCTGTGTAAGAATTGATCTGATACCAGCCATCATCGAGGGCCATATCGTCATCGAAACCGAAGTTCGAGAAGAGGGGTGCCCGACTGTAGTACTGATTCTGGGGCTCACCGATGGTCTCCATGGTGGGGCTCTGATAATCGCCGACTCCAATCGGTCCGGCCAAAGCAGCCACCGCCGCTATGCTTGCTCTGACAACCTCAGTGGCATAGGGCAGGTTCAATGTCCCCAAAGTATCACCATCGCTGTGATAATAGGGCGTCCAGTCCGGAGATCCCCACAATTGCGCATCGATGGCGAAAATGGCTTTGTACCCGAGCAGGGCAAAGGAGTAATGATCGCTGCCCCATTGCTCGAAACCCGTATTTATCACCAAGGGCTCCGCCGTCGTATGTTGGTTCACCCTGTCGGCAAAAAAGAGGGCCAAATCGTAGGAATCGCTGTCACCATAGATGTTTATGTCCCACGTATCATTCGGAGGATCATCAACATAGGCGATCATGTCGAGGTTGATCACGCCGCGGATATCCATATCCCGGTCGGAGGCCCAATTGGCATAGTGCTCGCTACCCAATAATCCCTGCTCTTCACCTGAGAAACAGATGAAGAGTATGGTCGCATCGAAATCGTACATGCTGAGCACACGCGCCGCTTCGACGACCGCAGCCGTGCCGCTGGCGTTGTCATCCGCCCCCGGGGCTGAAATCCACGAATTGCCGTAAACATTTTTGGAATCGTAATGTCCACACAGGATATATTTCTGGCTCGTATCCGCTACGCCGGGATGAACAGCAACGACATTCCTCCACGTTTGTCCGCTGCAGAGTTCGCCGCCATAGGTATAGAAATCATAAGAGACGGAAAGACCGAAACTGGTAAAACGGTCGGACAAATATGCGGCCGCTGCCTGACACGAATCCGTGCATGAATATCTCGTCCGGAAATCCTGAAGCCGTTTTATGGTTGCCCTGATTTCGCTCTCGGAGACATTGGACAGAATGGATTCGAGAAAAGCATACATTTCGGGATCTGTGGAGGGAACAGGGGGTTGCGGTTTCTTTCTGTCCCGGGGCAAACGGTCTTTGGAGATTCTCGTTAATCCGTAACCGAAGCGGGAGGCTCTTTCCGCCTCTGAAGGAGAGGCCCGCAGCAAAGCCGTGCCATTTCTGTAATCGAGCACTTCAGCGTGCTCCGCAATTTTCATCCGGTTGCCTTCGGGAACATAGAGGAGATAGTCGTCTTCGGTTCCCTGGTCGTTTCTCAAGACATTGAGCTCCAATCCCACCCGATACAATTCATCCTTCTGGTCCTCGGATATTTTAACGAAAGCCCTCCCCTCGTAGACTGCCAAGACCGTGATTTCGAAGTCGGTCAGATACTGTTCATGTTCGGGGCTATCCACATCTATCAAAGCAAGGAAGCTCTCCTGTTCACTCCGGACCGTCCCAACGACAGAGAGCACTACAAAGAAACATATCAAAAGCCCCAAAACACCGGCTTTCACACGTGGTTTCCCCTGACACCCAAAACGCATATCGAACTGAAACAATTTAAAGAGTTGAAAACACATACGTCCTTTTTTCTCAATCATAGTAACCCTGAAAAATAGCCTTTTATACCGTCTTAACGCAAGGAAATTCTTGCGTTCCAGGAAAAAAGAATACCGTAGAGATCTCGTATTGAATCTTGGCACATGCATCACGTTGAAGCGAACCGGAAACTTCTCCATAAAAAAACCTTGCACATCTTTTCAAAAAAAATTAAGTTATGTAAAATCATGGGGAGGGGGTTGAAACCATCCCACACCCCCGATGAGTGGACTTTCGGTGGAAATTTGGACGTTTACAGAGAAAGCAGGAGAGCCCAATGAGAAGACCATTTATTGTGAGCGTAATATTTTTGTGCGTCGTTCTTGTCGCGAGCGTCAGTGCCCAGAGCCGCACGGATCGCGAGGTGACGCTTGGAGCCAAACTGGAAGCCATCCAGCGAGCTATTCAGGAGAAGGGGGCGAACTGGACCGCAGGTATGACGGAGATCTTTCAGCTTCCTGAAGAGGAGCGGATGTTGATGTACGGGTGCGCCGATTCCATCTCCCAGGACAAAATCCCGGAGGAGCAGCAGCTCATGCGGTACTCGTGGCAGCCGGAGAAATTCGATTGGCGCTTGAAGGACGGCGCGGACTGGACGACACCGGTCAAGAATCAGGGTAGGTGCGGAAGCTGCGTCGCCTTCGCCACAATCGGAACCCTGGAAGGGCAGCTCAATATTTTCTATGACGACCCGTACCTCAATATGGATCTCTCCGAGCAGTACCTCTTCGCCTGCGGGGGCGGGACCTGCAATGAGGGTATGAACACCGACCTCGCCTTTCGCTACGTCCTCGGAAACGGCGTTCCGGACGAGGACTGCTTCCCCTATACATCAGGACTGGCGGGCATCGATAGACCGTGCGGTGACGCCTGCCCCGACTGGCAGGAACGGATCCTCAAGCCCTCCTGTTACGGGGCCGCCGCCGCTGATAAAGACATCAAAGCACCGGCTGACATCAAAGAGCAGATTCTCCAGGGTCCCGTCTGCGTCACTATGGCCGTCTTCGAGGATTTTGACTCGTACACAGGCGGGATTTACCAACACGTTTGGGGTCAATACGAGGCCGGCCACGCCATCGTTATGGTCGGTTGGGACGACACGACCGAGCCCCCCTGCTGGATTGTCAGAAACAGCTGGGGCTCCGGATGGGGAGAGAGGGGCTATTTTCGGATACGGATGGGGACGAACGAGGTCGGGATTGAGGACCAGGCCCTCTACGCACGATTCGGCGACGTTCCGGAGGGAAGGCTCTCGAGCGGTGGCCATCAGTTCGGAGATGTGGATGTGGGAGATTCCGAAAATTGGCTGTTGAACATCTACAATGAAGGAGGTGCTCCCCTAGAAATATACGAGTACCAATCGAACAAGCCCAATTACTTCATCAGCTCGCCTGCGTCCTTCCCTCAGACTGTCACCCCGGGTGGAACCCTTGGCGTCACTCTCGTCTTCACTCCTGACACCCTGGGGGAGGAATTCGGCCGCATACGATTCCCGAGCAACAGCTGTCACTTTCTCTCCGTAAAATTGCGCGGGACAGGTGTCATCCACAACGTGAGGACAAGTCAGAAATCCATCGAAAAGACCATGGTGGAAGGGGACATCATGACCGTGCCCCTGACCATGACCTACATCGGAGATACCACCCTCACCTACCAAGTTGAAATTCTCAGGGAATGGCTCTCTGTTCAACCCGACAGCGGCACACTTGAAACCGGGGGTAGTGTCGATTTCACCGTTACCCTCGATGCGTCGAACCTGGAACCCGGCGAGTACAGAACAAATATTCTGATCAAAACGGACGATCCCACCGACAAACTCGTCGTCGTCCATATTGTTCTCAGTACGGAGGAGGCCGCCGGGGTCGCCCTCACCATCCCGCCCACTGCCATACCCATTGACCGGACAATTCAATTGGGTCTGTCCATCGACAACAAGAACCGCATCGAAATGCCCATCAGGGATGTTGCTCTGCACATCGGTTACGATGCGACGTTTATGGAGCTCCGCGAAATTTCATCCACCCTCCGGACCGAGCACATGACCGCCTTTCAGTGGTCCGAAGCCGAACCAGGTCAAATTACCCTCTCGATCTCCGACGGCAACGGCAACTGCATCGTTCCCGGAACGGAGCCCATAGCCCAATTTTTCTTCGAAGCCCGCGACGGCATATCATGCGGCGACAGCGTGACGCTCACCATCACCGAGGCGACCCTCATAGACACCCTCGGCAGTGCCCTCGAGGTCCGGCTGAACAACGACCCCTGCCTCCTGCTCTGCAAGGGGGATGTGAACGCTAACGGTACGATAGAGATAGATGATGTTATTGAGGTTATCCGTTTGATTCTTGAGAATGGTTGTTTCGAGGAATGGACTCCAGAGTGCTGGTCCTCTGACTACAACGACGACGGAAGCATCGACGCCATGGACCTTGTGTGCATGGTCAACGTTATCTTGGACAGGGAGGCTGGTTCTGATTGAAAGAGGCCTCTCACCTTAATTGTTCTTCAGTAAAGAATAGATTCACAGACATCGCCAATTTGAACGTGAATAAAAAGCGGAGATTTTCAGCCCGACGTTTGGTGAGACTTTGTAGTAGAGTCTAATAGTGTGGGATTATTTCCTAAGTCGAGCCAAGAGGTTTTTTCACCATCTCACAACAGCCTTCATCTGACTTATCCACAATTTTCTATCACAGATTCACCGAATCATTATATCCTCCTCGGATAGTTTCATTCTTTTCTCGACGAACGTGCACTGTGTATATATCCTTAAGCAGATCTAAGAGTTAAGGGCATCTCAGGCAATTCTGAGGTTTCCACCTCCCCTCTCCCAATAGGGATTGATCAAATAGCTGATTGCGACATAGCAAATAATAGCACTTTAGGTCTGTTTGTCAAGAGAAATGTACCCAAATTAGTATCCAAGTAAAGTTACCGTAAAAAACACTTGCTTGAGTGTGAGCGATTGTATTAATTTCACATGGATATTGGTTCTCGAAAGGAGCAAATCAACCATGAAATGTCAAATATATATTTCAATTTTTTTGTAAGAAGGAAATACTCTATGCTTGTCTGATAAATACCATTCATAACGCCTACAGCCATTTTCTAAAATGATCCACCACTCAATAGATATCAAATTTAAACACGATTTATTTTGTTTGCACACTGCACTTTTGAAAAAGGGGGGATTAAATGAAGAACCTGATTATCGTTATCGCACTAATTTTTTCTATCATTAGTGGATGTACCAAGTCCACTTCAACAGGTACAAGTGGCAACAGCCAGACTTGGTGTCTTTGGATTGGTGCCGACAAGGATACATATGTATGGTTGGAATATCCGGACAGCCAATGGGGAAAGCAAGGGTATCTGGCTGTAGCATATTTAGGGGATCACAAACGGAGTTTTGTCCACTTTGTTCTTCCAAACCTTCCTGACGGAACTGAAATTCTCGAAGCATATATGGAGCTCTATCATGGTGGACAGAATGAGGACGGTTATACTGATGACCTCGATATATTGGTACAGCGTGCATCGGGTTCCTGGAGTCCTGAAACGTTAACTTGGAATAATCAACCGCCTTTCTCCCGAGCTACTGAGTTCACGATCCACCTGCGAAGCAGAGCGTGGTGCGGTTCGGAGGAAATTAAACATATTGTAACTCAGATGTTCGAAGATCCGGAGAACGACTATGGCTTCATTATTGATTTCTTCTCAGCTTCAATAACTGTTGGGATAGAAAAAGGATTTCATGCAAATAATTTTGATCGCACTGCTTCGGACATGAAGAATGCTCCGCGCTTGCTTGTTAAAGTTGAGCTCCCTTCCGGGAAAACCATTAATGACATTACAATGCCTCCACTGGCATCGGACAATGATCTCGGATTCCCCCCAGGAACGGAGATTTTAATGCTTCGCTATAATAATGGTGCGGAGTGGCCTGAAAACTGGAACGTGGTTGCTGCCGAATAAAAGGAACCTTCCCTCTTTTTCAGGCCAAATCTAAATAAGTGTCGTCGATGCGAGATGCATAATATCAAAGAAAATTCAGTGCCGAATTCTGAACGATATTGTTCGAATTCCCCAAGAATCACAGAAATCAAGGTTCACATGCGCCAATTCCCAATACAACATTTGCAGCGCCCATTGTATCAAGAACATTGATAGTTTTACCACCATTGCATCTGCTAACCACTCTGCTCCCTGTAATGCAAATTAAAGTTCGCATAGAAGTGAATAGTTATCCCAAGATTCACAGAACTAATTCTATTTTTATAACTTACCATGAAGATTGCCACCCGGATCAAAACAAGATAGTCTTACTGCTGTAAAGTCACGATTTACTTCATGAATACCATACCCCGAGTGGCAGTGAAGCTGTTGGCGTTTATCCTAAAAAAGTACACTCCGCTGGGTAAGTCGGTAGCATCCCAACTGACCGCGTAGGTGCCTGGTGATTGGTGCGCATCGATCAGCGTGGTTACCTTCTCGCCAAGCAAATTATAAATTTCAAGGGTGACCATACAGTCGGTTGCTATAACGTAGTTTATTTTTGTCTGAGCATTGAAGGGATTCGGATAGTTTTGTGATAAAGAGTATTCTCTCAGAGATGTGACTTCTGATTCATTTATTTCAATATTGGTGGGATTACCTTTTAACCAGTCAATAATACTGGCCAATAAATCTACCTTCATAATTTGAAAATCCGGACGAAGGTTTGTCAAATTTTCAAAGGGAAAAGCGAAGTAGACCAGTCTATATCCTGCAGCATATTTTAAGCCCGCTGTTTTTCCCGTCTGGGAGTATTCGAACACTGGAGTTGCTCCAAGAAGCGGTGTGATTACATCCGGTGATCGCAAGTAGTCATTTTCATTGTTCTCCTGTATAAGTAAAAAACCTGAGATGTCACCGCTAATAGGATCCTCCGGCACGCTGGTAATGAACCCGTCCTCCGAGTTATCCTGCATCCATTGAGCGCGGAGGTAATTGGTATAAAAATCCACGCCATTGCCTTTTTCGAATAAATCATACCCTATATCCTGTCCACAGAGAAAGAGCCGTCCACCATTATCCAAATAGGATATAAGGGAGGCTTGATCATCCTGAATCAGTGTGTTTTCTCTTGATTGCCCCGTAAACCATATTACAATCTCGTGTTCATTCAACTTGTTTATGGGGGAACCCTGTCGTTCTACTTCCCAGGTTTGAAATGGGACCGCGTTTTCTGAAAGGCAGTAATGGTAGATATCTTGATACGTGTCACTACCATCATCGTCTACCAGCAACACCAATGGTTTGCCAATAGTGACGTAAAAGCTGTCGATTTTTGTGTATTCATCTTGTGTTGTGAAAGTGAGATAAAACTTGGCAAGATGAGTTTCAACGTCTGATTCAATGGAAATAATAAAAGGCGTTTGTGTATTTTCTGTGCTCTCATCGGGGGATAAATCACCATATTCTACAGTGTCAACTGAAACAACCACAGCGGGATCATCAGTGCTCAATGTTGCCATTAGCCCGAAGATATCGACCCCCGAGCTTATGATTGCCACCCTCAGTTCCACCGTTTCTCCTGGATCGCTTTGCCCGTTACCATCCCCATTACTCTGTCCGATTGAATCATCATCAACACAATAGTAGTCGATGTGTACCCTAGAAATGAGTTCGTAGTACTTTACGATAGCTTCAAACCAAACTGACGGACTTTGGATGTGCCAGCCGAAATTCCCAGATGGTCCTGGTCTACAGCCAGGGTAATAATAGTAGAAGCTATGAAAAGGGGTTGTACCCTCATCTTCAACAGCCCAGCCATGACCTGCCGTTATGTAAGTCGTGATTGAAATGAAAAATGGCTTGTCCCCAAGATCAATTTCCTTTTGCAGACCAGCTCTTGCAGGAATCTCGAACCATTTCCCAAGGTGATCTTCAGTTATCACAAACGGGAATGGGCCCCAGATGTGACGTTCCCGATCGAATTGGTCCCATCCGATTGGCGAATGACCTATCACATTACCGGGGAGCCACTGACCGTCCTCGTCATAGCCGATCCAACCGCAACTATCCGTGCTGTCGGTGGTAGTGATGTGGCCATCATAGTGGGAGCCGTCCCAAACATCAGCCAGGCAGGTTCCCTCGTAACTGTTAGACATGAGCCTCAGTGCGATGAGGGAACAGGGTCCGCTTGGCTGGAACCAAACCGCGATGGATTCTCCTGGACAATATGAGGGAAGTAATACAAGTGTGGTCGGCTCGTCCAATGTTCTCCAACTGAGCGTGTCATAGTCGCTTCGATTAAGAGTACCACCAGGTCGAAGTACCTCAATTTGACCAGCCACAACTGAAGTGAAGACGAAAAGTGCAAGAATGCAAAACATGAGGATGATATTCAATCTTTGACTCATTGTCCCACCTCCTTATTGGATAGGTGTAGATAGACCAATACATTCAAAATATACGCAACAATCATTCCATTCTATATTATAAAACTGTTGAGTCTTCTTAATTAACTATATTTCATCTATTTATATCATTAAACTTGAAATCTGAAATATCAGAAATGAAAGCATTTTGTGCTCGGTGGCTGCAAAACATGCAGTTTCATTCCTCTAAGGATGGTGGAAAATAGATTGGTGGAGAATTTTTATTATATCCAAATTCGATCTTGATTTCTATAAATATCTTTTGTTACATACAACTTAAGCATCAAAGAAAAAATGCATGTTCTCTTTGATAATTCACTTTGGGGGAGAGGTTTGATTTAGTATTTCCAATACGTTCAAGAAGTGAGCCATCGAATACTTTTGGGTAAATAGGGAATAAAGTTCTTGTATCAGGAGTGTGGATAAACGTAAATCCGAAATTCAGTTTGATTCTTTCATCGAGCCTTGTATTGCCTTTACCCCGAATCTTTGAGCATATGAATGCATCGTAATCCTGAGAGTGTCTAAGCCGTCTCCTTTGAGAGCTGAGATGGCCACACTTCCCGGATACTCCTCCTTCAACCGGCCCAGAAGAGCCGTTTCGTTGAGGCAGTCAATTTTATTGAAGACCAGAAGAGACGGTTTCTCCAGAATATTGAGCTCGTCCAGGACCTCGCGGACGGCGACCATGTGATCCTCAAAATTGGGGTGGCTCACATCGACGACGTGCAGCAGCACATCGGCCTCGATCGCCTCCTCGAGCGTGCCCTTGAAAGAAGCCACAAGATGGTGGGGTAACTTCCGCAGAAACCCGACCGTATCCGTCAGAAGCACTTTTCCCCCATCCTCCAGACGAGCCAGTCGTGTCGTGGCATCGAGGGTGGCAAAAAGCTGATCCTCGGTAAAGACCTCGGCCCTGGTCAGGGCGTTGAGCAGGGTCGATTTCCCCGAGTTCGTGTAGCCTACAATGGCGACACGAAAAAAATCCCTCCGCCCGACCCGCCGGACTTTGCGTCCCACGTCGATCTTTTTCAACATACGGGATAATTTAGCAATTCGTTCCCGTATCCGCCGGCGGTCGACCTCCAGCTGGGTCTCACCGGGTCCGCGCATGCCGATCCCCCCCTGCTGCCGGGAGAGGTGGGTCCATTGTCGTGTCAACCGGGGCAGTAAATATCGAAGCTGGGCCAGTTCCACCTGGGTCTTGGCCTCCCTCGTTCTGGCCCGACGGGCAAAAATATCCAGAATGATTCCGCTGCGGTCAATGATTTTCGCATCGATGACCCTTTCCAGATTCTTCACCTGGGCCGGTGATAAATCTTCATCAAAGATGACGAGGTCGGCTTCATACGATTTGACCAACTTGGCCACAGACTCGGCTTTCCCCTGGCCGATAAAAAAAGCCGGATCGATCCGCGATCGTTCCTGCACGACCCGATCGACGACATCGGCACCCGCTGTATTGGCCAGAAGAGCCAGTTCATCCAACATCTCCTCAACATGCCATTTGGATTGGGCTGGGAGTGCCACACCGATGAGAACAGCACGCTCCCGCACCTGTCGGTCAGGAATAAAGAAACGCTCTACCATCTTCCTCTCGCTCCAGACACCTCACTCGTTCATGGAAAAGGGATAGTGAAGGACATGATGACGAAAGCGTACAGATTGGACGTGTAAGAGGGTCAATCGATTCGTAGTTCTTGAACTTCGATTTTGAAAAAATAATACGCTTGGCTCACTTGAATTTGGTCAATGTGATCGTTGTGCCCGAGGAGGTGCTCGATATATCAACCTTATCCATGAGCGTTCTCAAGATGTAGAGGCCGCGACCGGAGCCTTTCGAGATATTTTTGGGATCTGTCGGATCTTCAACCTTCTCCGGATTAAAACCACCGCCTTCGTCGGTTATCCTCATGACGATCCTGTCCTTTCGAGGTTCGAAACGTATGTGCACTTTCTTCCGAGCATCCCCCTTGTTTCCGTGAATAATGGCATTATTGACGGCTTCAGTCACGGCGATGGCCAAAAAATCCCCTGTCTCCTCATCAAATCCCATATCCCGGACAACCTTCTCAATCTCGGTAACGACCCTGGGCATCCATTTCAAACTGCTGGGTATTGTCAACTCTTTGTTACGATCGTCTTCCTTTGAGGGCACCGATACTCCTTAGAGAATATTCACGATAGATACTTCATCCAGACCCGTCGCACCGCAGTCGCCTTTCTCCCCGCACCTTCTCTTGTTTTGGGACCGGATATCCGTATCATTCCCTGTTTAATATAATAACATCACAAATAAATACAAAATATTTAAAGCAGACAGAGCAATAAAACGTCTATGTCGAAAGAAGAGACAGCGATTGAAGCCCAAAGGTTTCATCCGCTCCTCAAATATTTCAACATTCAACAGGTTTCAGAGTCTCAGGTCGATCTTAGTAAAATAGAACCGGAGGGAGTCTTCAGCGCCCAAGTTCTTTTCCCTTGACCATAGGATTGAAGCCATATATATTGGCATCTTGCCGATGTTCCCAAGCCCCACTGGGAACGGGCACAGTATCTGAACACAGCATTCAAATCTCTCGGGTTCGAGAGCAATTATCGGTTTCACAGTGAATCTTCAGCAACATGGCAGCGTGGCACTCCTCCTCTTTGACTCATTTGATCGATCCGGAAATCTGCTCCAGGCCATGTCGACACGAGGCGGAGGTGTCAGTCAGGGAGTGTACGGCTCTCTCAATCTCGGCTTCCACGTTGGGGACGACAACGGCGCCGTACTGACCAATCGCAAGCGTTTCTTCCAGACGCTGTCCATACCGTTCGAATCGGTTGTGACGGCCCAGCAGGTACATGGGGCAGAGGTGAGGGTGGTTACAGAGCATGATTGTGGAACGGGAGTGAGGAGTTGGGAAGAGGGGCTCCCCCAAACAGATGCCATGGTTACCGACGTCTGCGATGTCGGACTTTTAGTCCTCGTGGCCGATTGTGCTCCAGTTCTCCTGCACGATCAAAAACGCAAGGCCGTCGGCATCGCTCACGGAAGCTGGCGTGGAACGGCTGAGGGTATTGCCAGAAACACTGTATTAAAAATGATCGCCGAATTCGGATGTAAACCGGAGAACATAAGAGCAGGCATCGGCCCTTCAATAGGTCCTTGCTGCTACCGGGTGGGAGAGGAAGTCATCTCTTGTCTGAAGAACGCAGCCCCGGACATCTGGAATAACCTCCTCATTCCCAAAGGCAAAGACACCGTTTTCCTCAACCTGTGGGAGGCGCTCCTGCAGCAATTGATTGAGGCCGGGATACAGAGGGAAAAGATAGAGATCGCCGGTATCTGCACAGCATGTCACACCGACCTCTTCTATTCCCACCGAAGGGAGAACGGGAAGACAGGAAGGAACGGGGCCATAATCGCTCTCAGGAATCAAGAGGAACACCTTGAAGCCTGTCACGAATGAAAAGGATATGGTTCACATGAAATTATATGCATTCAGCTTCATCATCATGTTCACTGTGATGATGAGCCCCAAGTGGGCTTCTCCGCTGAAACCGACGGACCGGCAAGAAGATCCTGACACCACGACCTCGACAGTGATGTCCCAGGACACGACGGTGAGGGAAATGGATTCGGTCGATACTTCGGACACCGGCCAGGAGGAACCGGACACTGCCTCGATTTTCAAGGTACCGCCCGATACTGCGAAGATCCCCCCCGCCGTTCCCGACTCAGCCGAAATCGGCCGAGAGGCTCCGGCCATATCAAGAATCGGCCGAAGTGTGCGTGATGCGACACCCGCAGCCGAGAGTCCCGACGACACCAGCGGTGCCGATGCGATCTCGGCCGATACATCTACTGTGGAAGCGGCTGCTCCAGACACCTCCCTCGATATCACGGCCGAACCTGATACGGCCGGTTTGGTCCGGCCTGATACCGTCTCTCTGGAGACCGAAGTTGGCCCTGATACGACGGCCTTTGTGGAAGCCCTCATCGACACAATCTTCGGCAGACTCGATACAGCTTACGTGGGCGAGATCCTCTTTTCGCACAAACGCACCCTGCCGTTCTCTGCGCTCTACACATACAGATATGCCGGCCTGCAGAGTGATACCACCTTCGGTATTGAGCTCATAACGAACATAATGCAACGGTCGTACAGAAGTCAATTTCAGTATTTTTCAAAAGGCACGAACATTGTGGCTATCGGCCCGTACGACGTTGAGATTTTTTCCGCCGAAAGCCTACAACTCGTTTTCGAGCCGAAAGGATTTGTGAAACTGCCTGAGCCTGAAATACCGGAACCTGTGGAAGAAATAGTCGAAGCGGAAACACCGTCCGCAGTGGAACCGACTCAGTTGAAAGCGTCCCCTACGGACCCCAAGGAATATTTCTCGCGCGCCTACATTCGAGCTTCCGAGGGGAACTATGGTGAGGCAAAACGTGATTTAGGGAAAATCCTGGAAATGGACTCGACTTTTTTTGAGGCTCGTCTCATGCTCGGATGGATTCTCTCGGAGGAAAATGACAGTGGTGCAGTCGAGGTCTTCAGGAAATGTGCTGCCTTGAAACCGGACGATAGAACCGCTTCATCTTTCCTGGCGTACAACCTGAAAAGGTTCGGATCTTCAGAGGAAGCTTTCGACAGTTACACCGAGATCGTTGCGGAGGACTCATCGAACTCAGGGGCTCTCTTTCACCTGGCCGCCCTCTATGAAGCGAAGGGAGATTCCCAAAAGGCCGATCCGCTGTTCGAAAAAGCCCGGAGCATGACACCGGGCATAGACACCACCGCTGCCACGCCCTCCCTTGCGGATATACACCATGAATACTGGTGGGTGGAAGAGGGACTTCAGCTCCTTCACTTTGAGGAGCCGGTCTCTCCTGGGTCCGCCGTGGAGGAGAGCCTCGAATGCGACGTGAACGTCTCCATCCTCGTCGATGAGACCGGAAAACCTGCCGAGGTGACGATAGACGAACCCTGCGTTCATGCCGGTTCGAACGAGGCCATAGAGAGCGCGGCGTGGAAGTGCACCTTTAGACCAGGTCAGCACAAGGGCAAGCCGGTCCGGGTGTGGGTATCCCTGCCCTTCCGCGTCGAACCGGCGGAGGCGGTGGTGGTCGCAGATTCAACGAAAACCACCGAAACAGACACATCGGCGCTTGTGGCAGAGGTTCCGACGGATGTTGATGTCACACAGGCCCCGCTCGATACAGGGGAGGTCAGGCCGAAACTGGTCGGGTTCATAAAGCCGCATTATCCGCCGCAGGCCCTGGAGGACAGCATCGAGACAACCGTCGTTCTCAGCGTGCTCGTGGGAACGGACGGGTCCGTCACAGAAGTGAAATTCGTCCGGCCTGACACCTTGAACGAAGCCTTCAACGAAGAGGCGGAGAAAGCCGCCCGCCGATGCCGCTTTCAGCCCGGATTGAGAGACGGCTCTCCGGATACGATGTGGACCGAACTTCCTATGACCTTCAGCTTGACATCTCCTCCAACTACTCCTGAAGGCTCTATTCCCCGTCCGCAGAGAAGACCTCCGGCAAGAGAAGAGAAACCCCCTCAAGCCGGCTCTCAGGATAAGGCCGCAGCCCTGGTTGAGGCAACCATGCTCGCGGCGCAGCAGAACTACGATGAGGCCCTTCAAAAATTGACGACGATTTTAAAATCGGATGCCAAGGAAAAAAACGCGCAACTTCTCTACGGCTTAATTATTCTGGCCAAAGAAGTGGGCAAGAGAGTGGAGGACGTGGCTCCTCTCGCCCATGGCACGGAAGCCGATTCCTATTGGTGGGTCGATACCATGCCGGAGATCAAGGAATTCAAGGAGGCCGCGTACCCCGAGGCGGTGATAGCTTCAGGGGCAGAAGCGCGTGTCGTGCTCTACGCGCTGGTCAGCGAAAACGGTTCGGTGGAGAAGGTGATTCTTCTCACTCCGGCGGAAGAGCAGAGCTTCAATGCCGCGGCGGAGGAGGCCGCAAAAGGGTCTACCTTTACTCCGGGCACACTTGACGGTGAACCGGTAAGGGTATGGAGTCGCCTCTCCTACGAATTCACGCCGAGTGAGTAATTTCCGGTTACCATCAGCGCATCTCATAACACCAGATCCCACTGTCAGGAGCGTCCGCAGGAGGCAGTCATGATCAAAGAAAAGATTACGCAAGCGATAGACATTTTAAAGGAAAAGAACGTCGATGCCTGGTTGACATTCGTCAGGGAAAGCGATACCGTCCACGATCCGAGTCTCGACTTCATTCTGGGGACAAGCTGCACGTGGCAGTCGGCTTTCATTATCACACAGGAGGGCCTGACCGCGGCCATTGTGGGCAGTCTCGACGTGGCCAATATTGAATCGAGAGGGTGTTACGGCGAGGTCATCGGATACAAAGAATCGATCCAGGAGGCCCTTCACGGCGTCTTGCAAAAGCTCGATCCGCAAACAATCGCCCTGAACTACTCGACGGATTCGCCTTTGGCCGACGGCTTGACCCACGGAATGTATCTCAATTTAATGAAGTACCTCCGGAAAACGCCTTATGCGAAACGAATCATCTCCGCCGAACCTATCGTGGCCGCCCTTCGGGGGCGAAAATCGCCGACCGAGATCGAACGAATTCAAGAGGCCGTTCAATTGACCCTGGTCATGTTCGATCGCGTATCAGACTACATCCAGGTGGGACGCACCGAAAAAGAGGTCGCAGCGTTCCTGAAGGAGAAAGTGAAGGAGGCCAGGGTTGAACTCGCCTGGGACCCTGACTACTGTCCGTCGGTTTTTACAGGCCCTGAATCGGCCGGCGCCCATGCCGGGCCAACCGATCGGACCATCGCGCGCGGCCACTTGATGAACATCGACTTCGGAGTAAAAAAGGATGATTACTGCTCTGATCTTCAGCGCACCTGGTACGTTCTGCGGGAAGGGGAGGCCGAGCCGCCTGATGACGTCCGCAAGGCTTTCGACACCATTCGGGAGGCCATTCAATTGGCCGCGGCGCGGCTGAAGCCCGGCGTGGAAGGTTGGATTGTGGACGATGTAGCCCGCAGCCATATCACCTCGGCAGGCTACGATGAGTATCCTCACGCCCTCGGTCATCAGATCGGCCGTTTCGCCCACGACGGCGCGGGACTGCTCTGTCCGAAATGGGACCGGTACGGGAAAATGCCCCATGAAAAGGTCGAAGCACAACAAGTGTATACGATCGAACCGCGGATTACGCTGAAAGAATTCGGGGTAGCGACAATTGAGGAGATCGTCGTAGTGACAGATTCGGGCTGCCAATTTTTATCAGATCCCCAGAAGGAGATCTACATCATAAAAGAGTGAGAAAAGCGAAAAAAAAGTGAGCAGGCTATAGCCGCTTGAGAGGGACAAAGTAAGAGGAGAAAGGAAGGATAGTATGGGTAGGCTTAATTATCGTTTTGTCAATCAACCCCGGCTAGTCACCTGCTCATTTTTTCACTTTTCATGTACGCTATAAATTATCTTCTTAAGTTTCAGCAACCTCCTTGTTACCTTGGAAATCCGGATGATGTGACTCTATGGGTAGTATTTATTTTTCTTGTTGACACAATATATAGAGTAATTTGTATTTGTCAAGGTAAAAATGATATTTTTTTTCGAGGTGTAAAAACGAACAGCATATTTGTCCGTCGCTTTCAGATCCCCAACAAGGTCTCCGTTGTGGCCTCTCTTCAACCTCGTAATCTTTTGCCGGGCATCCTCCAGGAACGAAAATCATCCGTTTGATGTCGCCGCTTCAAACCCAACCGGTAACACCGGTTGAAAATGTGCGTCACACCTTTTCATTCTTTCGGAGAATCCAGTTATTCTTAAGTTATTGTATTCAAAGCATATGTGCCGCTCAGCGGCTCGTCAGGGTGCAACAGCGCTTGCACCGAAAGGGGCCCGGGACTGAGAGTCTGGGAACCGATTTTCATCTTTCCGGTCAGCTTCCGGCCGGTTTTTTCCGCAGCGACCTCTCGGCCGATCGAAAGCCTTCTCATTCTGATAGGGATCGTCTTGGCCGTTCCAGTGCCGATCCTGTGGCAGATCGTGTCCAGGACGAACGGCCCCTGGTTCCGGTCGAGATTTTAAACCATATGAAACGAACTGGTGAACTTTGGGGGGCTCAATTCTTCATTGTTGCGGACAGGGCCTTTCGGCAACTCCCCGGCCCCACGCCACACCGAGAAGCGAGAGATTTCCAACCTAAGTTTCGCACTTACGGCTCCACCGCCTGAATCCCAACCTCCACGGGGATCAGAGAAGAGACACAACCGCTACAATATGAAGGTGATCCCGACCGCGTAATGTCCTTCCCTCTCTTCTCTAACAGCCTTCGACCACCTCGAAGTTCGGAAATTATATCCACCCACAATGCTTAAGGTACTTATCACATGGCCGACACTGACACCGACGAATATATCGTCGAAAAGATCTTCCGATAGTCTCGTTCCCGTAACGAGACTGAAAGATATTTGCCTCCAGAATTCTATCTTTGAACGGTTCAGACGAGGCTTCGGCCGTTGGGGTCTCATTATGTAAAGGTGTCCAAGTATGAAGGGTTCGACCGATGTTTTGTTGACGCTATCTTGTCTGGCCGTCTCGCCGGAAAGAAAAGTCCCCATCAAGCCAATACTCGAGGTGACCCATGAGCTGCTATAGTTGCCAAATGTAGCCTGAGGTTCGATTTTTGAGTCGACTTCTTCCAATCGGATTCTGTTTATGGTATTTTCTGCCAGAGGCAGTTTCGTTCGCCCGTGATAGAGGCGGGCGGAAGCATCGGTCTTTTCTCCAATCGGTATCATGTGAAGAACCGCTTGTGTATCAGGCGGGCATCTTGCCATCATCCTCTCCCCCACAGTCCGCCCTAAAACAGCCCCGACGATCATTTTCACTGCGGTGAAAAGCGCAAATTCGCCGGATCCAACCCTCCGATCAAGGGACGACATCTTAATAACAGGCTTGTTACTGCTCTTTGATACGGAGTCTATGGTTGAGCTGTCCTCGGCCACAAACACCAGCACATATATGAAGCGTTCACCAAAGAGTTCATCCCTGCGTTTATCACCCTTGAGCAAATCGATCCGGACCGGCGTCTCCTCCGACGCAGTTTTTCCTCTTCTATCGACGAATATGACAAGGTCCGGCAGTTCGTCATCATACACCTCGCCATAAAAGGCCTGGGGCAGATGTTCAAGTTGGCCCCGCGACAAGGAATCCAGCAGGGCGTCGATCTTCCCCGACTCGAATTTGACTCTGGCGGCACCTCGAATCATTTTATGAGAACTGCAGGACAGGCTCATCGTAAGGACACACGAAAATGCCAGTGCAAGCATAACCGGTAAATGTGGCGAACAGGATTTCATGTTTTTCTCCTTCGTTTCCGACTAAAATGTGCCGCGGGGCGTTCCTCTTCAAAGACGTGGCTGGAGTAACTCCAGTCTGAGGAGGACGCCGTCTGCTCCACCAGAGATCCTCGCCGCCTGCTGATCCTTTGTTCCACTGTCGCCCTCACCGTTTCGGTTCTCCTAAAATTCTACGATACCTCTCCATGATGGATTTCCCCACCTCCCTCAGGTTCCACCTCGAACGCTCTGGTCTGCAATTCCCCATAAGCGAGGAAGAGCTCGCGGTACCACAATCGGAAGAACTTCAGATAACAAAAAAACATCAGGATACTGACCAGCACACATGCAAGGCCCAAAAATACGAGATTGGAACAGCAAAGAACGATGACTCCAGCGAGAATGAAACTCAGAGACATATTTCGACTGAAGCCGTAAAGGTTCAGAAACGTGTTGAGCTGTTCCCTCACCCATTTCTCCTTTTTGACCTTACTGTAAGCATGCAGGTACATTGCACGACTTATATTTTCAGTCTCCCTATTTATCTCACCGAAAATCTTTGGCTCTCCCCACGGCAACCAACCCTCTGCGATCCAACGCTCCTCAATAATCTTATCCTTGGCCAACGCATCCAGAATATGCCTCCTCAGGGGCTCAACGAGAGGTTCCCAGTAGTGTTCGAAAATGAAATTGAACGATCTCATCAAGAATCCCTTCTTGGGTCTGCTCCAGAACAGGTTGATGCTGGGGGATCGCAACCACTTTTTTGTCACCATTCGCTCCAAAAGCCAGGCTGATAGAATAGCCAGAATGTGACCTAAGACGTAAGCGACTCCCACCCATAGTACGAAAAAGACAAACCCGATATCTTTTCGAAACAGGAAGTGTTTGGGCTGAGCTTCGAGAAAAAGGAGATTCGTATGCAGGGCGCGTTGCATATCGAGGTTGTTCTTCAAAGCTTCTAACAGCTGAGAGGTATTTGTAGTGTCACTTTTCAGCAGGGTTTCTTGAAGTTTAAAATTGTTTTCCAACACCCGTGTCAGCTGCGAGTAGTTTCGCCACGCTTGCGCTGGGAGGGAGGCACTTTCCGACTTTTGTTGCACCTCCGGAGTATCTGAGGTGTGCTGCAACTGCGGGATGTGGTAGAAACGTTCCTGAAGGAATTTGCCTGTTACCGGCCAGAACCCCAAGATGACCAGTATCAGAAAACCCGGTGCAAGATATCCGAAAAAGTCATACACTGAAAACGGGATATCTTTCATAATGCGCACCCTCCTCGTATGAACGGGTTTTATTCTCGAATCCCAGCTCTTGGCGCAAGACGTCGAAACTTCGGTCTGCAGGGAGACGATTGAATTACCTTACTGGCTCAAGTCGAAGGATGAAAGCTGTTGAAACGGTCGAAAAGCGAACCTCGTGTTGTAATCATCAATACGAAAATATAATCCCAATATAGTCCCTGTCAAGACATATCCATTCCGTGAATAATAAGAGCGATCCGAAATACTGTCGGGCAGAAGGTGAGGACACTGATCGATGAGGAGACGAAGGTTGGATATTATTCTGCCACCTGGGACGGAAAGGATAATCGAGGACAGATCGTGGCCAACGGCATATACCTGTGCGGTCTTAAGACACTTTATTTCAGCTCGGTACGGAGGATGACTTCGGTCGGGGAGGAACACATTTTATTCGGCGTCCCCTTTAACAATATACTCGGCCATCTTCCCGAAGTAACTGGCCACTTCAGGCGCTTCGATTCCCGTTTCCCTCAAGGCGCTCGAGTTGTCGAACTTCAGTTCGCTCGACATATAGGGCAGATAGAGTCGAATTTCATCAACCGCGTCGCGCTCCCCCCGGGAGAGTCTGTTCTCCATTTGGGAGACATAAGCGAGAAACTCCTCCGGAGGAATCAAGGCAAACGGATCCCGCCCGAAATGATGGCCGGCAAGATCCCTGATCTCCCCGAGCGTCGTTGTCTTATTCAATCCGGCCGTCAGATGGTAGCATCTGCCGAGACTGGCTCTGTTCGCGGAAAGAGAATATACGGCGTCCGAGACATAATCCACCGGCACGAGATCGAGCGGGGATGATGGGTAGCCCGGAAGCATTTTCAACAGGCCGAGAGAGTACATTCTCAGTACTCTGTAGAATCCATTGTAACTCGAGGCCCTTCCCGTCCTGGAATCGCAAATAACGATGCTGAGACGGTGAATCGCTATCGGCAATTGGCTCATACGCTCCCTGACGATTTTCTCCGCCTCAAATTTGCTCCTCTCGTACGTATTGTTGTGCTGCTGCCCCCTATCCAGCTCATCCTCTTTAATGATGCCCTTTCGTCTCCCCGCCACATACGCTGTGCCAATGTAATCGACTCTCTCCAAACCCTTGCACGTCCGTGCAAAATCGAGAACGTTCACTGTACCGCCCACATTCGTTTTTCGCGCGTCCTCAAGCTCGAGATCAAATCGTGCGGCGGCGGCACAGTGCAGGACGTGGCAGATTTTCTCCCCCAACCCTTCATACGCCTCACGTTTCAACCCAAAGCTATCCAGGGAAACATCACCTTCCAAGACCTCGATCCGCCCGGAAAAACGCGAAATATCCTCATCAGGATAGAACCCGGTAAGGACGCGTTCTATTCTGTCGCGGGGACGCTCTTCATGTCTGCTTCTCACCAGCAGATGTATTTTATTGTCAGTACAGTCCAGCCACTTCTGCAGCAAGCTGCTTCCAATATATCCGGTAACGCCAGTCAACAACATCTCTCCGGTCATACCTCACCCCTTTCACAGTGATCGTACAGGGCATCAATTTCTTTTTGATATCGCTCGACGATTTTGCTTTTTCTGAGCTTCAGGGTCGGCGTCAGCAGCTCATTCTCCACCGTGAATTCCTCCGACAGCAGGGCAAACGCTCTCACCTTTTCATACGATGCCAGATCGGCCGTCGCAGTTTCTATCTCACTCCCGATGAGTTCTTTCACTTCATCCGTCTCTAAAAGGGCCGCATAATTGCCACAGGCAATGGCCCTGTCCCGGGCGTAACTGGAAATGAACTCCCTGTCCGGTACAATCAGGGCTACAATATATTTTCTCTTGTCACCGTACAGGACGGCCTGGGCAATATACCTGCTCATCGTCAGGCGTGCCTCGATGGGCGCGGAGGCAATCTTCTTGCCATAGGAGGTGACAATGAGCTCCTTTATCCTGCCGGTAATGATGAGATTTCCGTCTTCATCGAACCGGCCTTGATCGCCGGTATGAAACCAGCCGCCCCTGTCGATCGCCCCCTCCGTCTCCCCAGGCTTGTTCAGATAGCCCTTCATCACATTGGGGCCCTTCACCAGGATTTCGTCGTTCTCGCCGATGGCCACTTCAATCCCATCCAGAGGTCTGCCCACGGTCCCGAGTTTGCGATCCTTCAAGGTATGACAGCACACGATGGGCGACGTTTCCGTAAGGCCGTATCCCTCCATGATGTGAAATCCTAAAACATGAAGAACCTTGGCGATCTTTGGGTCGAGGGGTGCACCCCCTGAGGCGATGATCCTCAGCCTCCCGCCCGCAATTTTGCGAAATGTTGACGCGATGAAGGCGTTGAAAATACCGCATCTCACTTTGAGTCCCAGAGGCACACTCTTCCTTTTGTAGGTGAGATTGGCATACGTATTGAGGTCTCTGATCGCGGCAGAAACAAGGGCCCTTTTCACGAACGAACTTCCCTCCACTCTTTTCACGACCTCATCGTACGCTTTTTCTATCACCCTTGGGACGGCCAGGAGTATGGTGGGACGGATCGTCGCGACATCCTGAGCGAGGGTGGACAGGTTCTCGGCGTAGGCGATGCTCGCCCCGGCAAAGAGCATGGCGTAATAGCCGCACGTCCTTTCGAACATGTGAGAGAGAGGGAGATAGGAGACGACAACATCCTCATCATGTGCACGGCATCTTTTCTTTATCGACAGCGCGTTGGAGACGATGTTGCCGTGGGTCAGGACGACACCTTTCGGTTCACCGGTCGTACCGGAGGTGTAGACAACAGTCGCCACGTCATCACAGGAGATATCATCATGGTCGGGTACTCCGGTTTCATCCTTTTTCAAATCAGTAAAACACAAAAAATCCTGTTCAGCGCTGATACCTGAATCGTCGAAGAGCACGATCTTTTCGAGATTCGGCGTTTCACTCCGAATGCTACCGATACCGGTAAAGAGCCCGGCATTTTCGACAAAGATCATTCTCATCTTTGAATCATTTAGAATGTACCTCACGTGGGGAGGGGGCAGCGTGGGATAAATGGGCACGACGACACCCCCCAGTTTCAGAGTTGCCAGATCGGCAATGGCCCACTCCGGCCGGTTGTGAGAAAAAATGCCAACCACATCCCCCTTCTCCAGCCCCATGCTCTCGAGAGATGAAGCGATCCTCTTTATGCGCTCACTCAACTCCTTGTACGTGATGCCTCGATATTCTTTGTCCTTGCCCTTGTAAAGCAAAGCCGCTTTTCCGGGATAGAGCGAGGCAGCTTCGCAAAAGAGTCCGTAAAGAGTTTGAGTTCTATGTTCTCTCTGAGTTGTTATTTGTATCCTCCTGTTTTTAAGATCGCCCTGGGATTCCTGGCCCTGAGTGAAACTCTATGGGACCTCTGCCCCGATGAAGAACTTCGTTTAGCTTGTAAATCTCATAACACTTTCGTCGTCAACGAGCCGATTGCTAAAACGGCTCGACTCGGCAGCGTTTCCTGGGAATCTTTCGCTTTTATGGGCCGTGAAGCCCGTGGATTATGCGCGGTACCACTTCAAAGGAATTGCTGGAAGTCTTTTAAGTGTTTGGGTTTTTGGGTCCACAATGATTCCAACAGAGTCAAGGGCAATAACCCCTGATATGGGCTCGACATCATCAGGGCCGAAGATGATTCTGCCTGCAGTGATATCATCCATGAACTCCAAAACGCAGGCCCAAATTCCAATTCTCTCGGAGTTCCTTCAGTCGGTTCATAGGTAGTTTTACCTACAGGCATAATCCCTGTTTTCTTGAGCTCCTTTGCGGGAGCGAGACAATCGGACTCCCGGTATAAACCGAGAAATCTGCCTCACACTTTCCTGGTGAGTCGACTTTGCCCTGACCGTAACCGTAACATACCTCAATCCCATCGTAATCCCTCCCTTACGTATATTAGATCCAGACTCGATATTAATAACTTAATACGTGAAAAATCATCCCATTGCACTTTTCCTAACAAATGCAGCACAAACTGTTCTTCACAACAGCGTAATTTTTGCATGCTAAGTAAAGTCCGTTTTATTATATGTGCAGAGCGCAATAATAATAGTGGGTCGAAATGATTTTGCCAACTCATTTCCAACCTGGTTTATTCATGAGCTGTCATTCCGGCTGGAATGCCGGAATCTCCTCGATTGATGCACCGGGTTCTCTATTCAGGAGATTCCGGGATAAACCCGGCATGACAGAGTATACAATTGCGGGAGATACTACCGAACAAAGCTCAACACCAGTATTCATTATAATTCCATAAATATATTCGTGTTACGTTGCGTTTGCAGTGGTTTTTTAAAATTATCCAGGCTAAATCCCAAATCATGCCATCGCCACACACTCGATCTCAATTTCGACGTCCTTGGGCAGTCGGGCGACCTGGACGGCGGAGCGGGCGGGTGGGTTCTTCCCAAAATATTGATCATAGACCTCATTCATGGCGGCAAAGTCGTCCATGTCTTTCAAAAAGACCGTCACCTTCACCACTTTGTCGAGACTCGATCCCCCGGCCTCAAGGAGGGCCTTGAGGTTCTCCAAAACCCGCCTCGCCTGTACCTGAATATCACCGGAAACAAGCTCTCCTGTCTCAGGATCCATCGGAATCTGACCGGCCGTAAACAACAATTCACCGCTGCCTACCTTGACAGCCTGACTGTACGGCCCAATCGCCGCCGGGGCCTTGTCGGTTTGGATGACCTTTTTTGACATGGTTTTTTCCTTTCTTTGCGTTACGTGTTTCGTTTTTTGGATCCTTGTTGTAAAATATAATATACTGTTTTACCCTGTTGACCGCAAATACGAACTTAGTTCCCTTTGAAGGTTCGGCCCTATGAAATTTAGGATATTGGCTACAGTCTTTGTGGTGCATATTGTGCGGTGCGTGTTTTTGACTGTGACTGTGGGATTTCGGATTTGTCCTAAAAGACGGGGTTGCATTCGAATTGAATGCCGAACCTGCGATCGTCCTCCCTATCACCCTCGTAGAAACGGGTCATCGAGTACTTAAAAGCCATTCGGGCGGCGCGACCCAATTTTACCTTGGCCAAAACATACCACCGCATTCCCTCACCATAGAAACCCGAATTTGTCATCAAGCCCGGTAAATCGTTTTCGAACTCGTAGATGCGGCTGTCATACGAGTCCGTTTCGAAGAGGACAATCCTGGTATCCAGAGTCATCCACTTCTTTGGGCAAAGACGCAGGTCACCGGAGAGGAGCCATCCGGTCTCTGTGACCGACAGATCAGGATATCCCACCCGAACGCTCTCCCACCTTCCGCGAAGTCTTCCCGCCTCGGAGAACTCCCAGTCGACTTGCCCTCTCACATTGACCTGCTGTCTCCCCGTATTCTTTGATTGTCCCTCGCCGACGCTTTTATTCGTCTCCTTGTTCTTCAAACGAAGACGGACGGTCGCGAGCATTCCGCCGGCAACTCTCCGTTCGGCCTGCGTCCAGAATTCCTGACGTGTGGGCGGCATTTTCTCATAATAGTGTCGCCACGGATTCCTCAGTCTATCAACATAGGCCCTCAATCTCGTTCCCGAATCCGGTTGATACACGAAACCGAGCAGAGCACCGCATTCATTCTGCGTCTCGTCCGGCTTCTCGGCAAAGGCATAGTTGTGTCGGTTATAAAAGTGCGGCTCGTAGTTTCGCACGAGGGCATCGATCTCTATTCGATCGAAGTCAATGATGAGTCCCATGACCATCCCTGAGCCCGAACCCTCTGTCCTCGAGATCTCCCCAAACAGGTTCAAACGGCGACAATAGAGATCGAAATTGATCCCAGCCACAGTATTGGACCCTCCGCGAAAAGTAAAACGTTTCCGCTCCGTATCCTTCGGATCGAAGACATGATCGTACCCGCTGTGATAAAGGCAGACACCCACATTTCCCCAGCTTCCCCCTTCATAAGAAAAATGGGCCCCGTAGAGATCCTCCTTCAGAGTATCCCTTTTTCGCTGTTCGGTTTCCGTTCGATGGAGGCCGCTTTCATAGACACTGCTGACCGTGCTGTCGGAATTGAAGGTGGCATCCACTCTCGCTTGCGAACCGAAGAGTGAAAAGGTAATACCCCTCACAGAACCACTGCAGCCCAATCCGAAGAACGGACCGGTTTCGGAAGTGGAAGTGTTGGCTCCCACTCCCCTCTCCCGCTTCTTCAAGGACGAAGGAAACGAGGCTCCCTTGAACCCTCCGGAATACGCGCCTAAGACAAGCCCCTGACCGAAATCGAGTCGAAAGTTTCCGAAGATGATCCTATCAAAGACATGCCATCGCTCAATTTCAAGAGAAGAGACCCTATGATCGCTCAGGGACTTTTCATCGGCGTCCTTCTCCGTGACTACACATATTGTGATACGATCGGAAATGCTCGCTTCACCCCTGGTATACACTTTCTCCTGGAAAAGGAATTGGTCCCCTTCGATCTCCTCCGAGGACGCGCCATGCAGGATCCGCGTCCGCAGTCTGCCTGACACAGCCGGCAGACTGCGCTCGGCCTTCAACCTCACAAAGGGTTCTATTGCTTCCAGCAGATCTTCATCAACCCCCGAAATTCCCTGGAGGTCGGAAAGGCATCTGAAAGGACCGAATGCCCGCCTGTGCTTCACGATCTCTTGGGCCTGAACCGGGGAAAGATAGGGGATGCGCTGCAGTTCGGGGGCCGAGGCCGCATTGAGGTCAATCGGGTGTTCTTTCAATTCAGCCAGGCGCTCGAGCAGTTCAGACTGATCCGAGGTTTCCCCTTCGGACTCCAAAAAATCCTCATATTCCTCCTGGGCGTTGACATTGGCGTAACAGCACAATGCAACCACAGAAATAAGCGCAATAAAAGGATATCCCCAATTTTTTTTCATGCGATGTACGAGCAACGTCTGACGAAACGATCGACTTCATAAGAAACATCAACGAAGCCGTGGGTGTTCTCGTGAAAAATATTCCTTGCTCAGCTTAACGACAACTCCCGATAGGGCAATGATGGCGATGAGATTGGGAATCGACATCAGCCCCAGAGCCGTATCCCCAAAACCCCACACCACTTCGAGGGAGAAGATCGCCCCCAAAAAATGCATGACGACATATACAAACTTGTACGGCAGAACGGCCCGAGGGCCGAAGAGGTACTGTGCGCTGCGGTCCCCGTAATACGACCAACTTATGGCCGTGGAGATGGCAAAGAGAAAGACAGCGATGGTGACTAAGAGATTGCCGTACCCTCCCAGAATAGGACGTAAGCCCATCTGAAAGGACCAGGCCGTGAGCGGAGATCCGTGCTGGAGCATGAGGCCCTCGATGTGGACGTCGGTCACATCCAGTGATCTCCCGTTGCTGCCAACAACACCTGTCACCGAGCCTTCGTCCGAAACATCAAAAGTGCCCGTGAAGGATTCATCCCCATGTAGAATATGGCTCTGTTCGACAATTCCGTCCCGCCTGACGAAGAGTACGCCCTCGGCCACCCCATCCCTCACGGAGAATGACCCTTGGTACACGTCGTCATCGTCGATCTCCCCCTTCATCTCAATCACTCCTGTGCCTCTGATAACGGTGATGTTGCTCTTTGTCTCGAAAGGGATTTTTTCGGGTTTTTTCCGGTGCCACGTTCCCATAATACAGATAACGAGCCCGGTAATGGTACAAATCGTTATCGTATCGATGAAAGGTCCGATCATGGCCACCGTTCCCTCGCGCACCGATTCCTTTGTCTTCGCTGCTGCGTGGGCGATGGGGGCTGATCCCTGTCCGGCTTCGTTGGAGAAGAGTCCCCGTTTGACCCCCCAGATGAGGGTCCACATGAATGTCGAACCCGCGAAGCCACCGATTCCCGCAGTGGGCGTGAAGGCTTGTTTGAAAATGAGGGCGAATGTGGCCGGAATCTGGTCGTAATTCAACACCAGGACCAACAGACCGCCGGCAACGTAAGTGATGGCCATGGCCGGAGCGAGACGACAGGCCACCTGGCCGATTCTTCTGATGCCGCCGAGGATAACGAGGGCGACGAGACTGGACGTCATGAGCCCCGTGATCCAGGGGGGGATGCCCAGATCGGCCCGAAAGCTGTCGGCGACGGTGAATGATTGTATGGCATTTCCCGTTCCGAAGGAGCAGATGACTGCCAGGGCGGCGAAAAGAACCCCCAGCCATTTCCACTGCGGTCCCAATCCTCTCTCAATGTAATACATCGGACCACCTGAGGCCGATCCGTCCGGATGAAGAATACGATAGAAGTGGGAAAGGGCGCACTCGACGTACTTCGTGCACATTCCGAAGATAGCTGTCACCCACATCCAGAAAAGTGCCCCAGGACCACCATAATGGATGGCCGTCGCCACCCCCGCGATGTTGCCGATCCCGACAGTCGCCGAGAGGGCCGCCGACAGTGCCTGAAAATGACTGATATCGCCCTCATCCCTGGGATCGTCGTAATGACCGGCAATGACCTCCAGGCTGTGACGAAATTTACGGATCTGGACAAACCGGAGGCGTACCGTCAGAAAGATTCCGGTGCCGACGAGAAGAACGACCAGAAAGGGCAACTGCGGAGGCCAACTCCAGACAATCTCCTGAACCGCATCGATCACGTTTTTCACGGTCTCCATACTCATCTCCTCAAAGAACCGATACGCCTGGGAATGGGTTATTCAACTCCCTGCAAAACAGATGCAAAGGAGCCTGCTCTTTGCCGCAGGGAACATCCTGCCTCCCAAGGAACGTGAGCTCCTTGGTGTGGGCCAGGGGCAATATGTATCACAATAACTCTTTTTTGTATGGTTGTCAATAAAAAAATCGAAAATTTTTGACCGGCAATTTTTAACAGGTGAGGTAAGAACGTAGAAATTAAACAAACATTCAAAAAAGTACTTGACTTTCCCCCTGAAAAATATAAAAATTATACATACTATGTCTCAGTCCTGTTATCGGACCAACTGCGTGCACTCATGTCGAAGACAGCGCAAAAAGAGATACGATGTGACAAAAAGGAGGAGTGAAAAAGAATGGACACCTTCTATTTCGATTTTCGCGACGTATTCCGAGCGGCCAGAATCGGACTCAGTGGCAAGAAGATGTGGACCCTGTTCCTCTCTCTGGCCCTGGCCCATTTCGTGTATCTCGTCTTAGGATATCTCGCCTTGCTGGCCAGCGGATTCTCCCTTCAGACCATCTGGGGTTCCTACGGATTGTTTCCGGTAGCCGTCGTTGACCAATTTGCCTGGTACAGCTGGCTTCTCTTCGGGGCCGCAATCATTCTCTGTATCATCATCTTTTTATTCGCCAGTGCGATAGTTGCCAGAATCACGTTCCAGCAATTGAAAGGTGACGAGCTGTGCGCCTTCAGCGAAGCCTACAGGTTCTCCAAGAGGCACTGGAAAGCCGTCGTCGTTACACCGTTCAGTTACATCGTGATTGTCGCTTTTATCGTCTTGTGCGGACTCATTCTCGGACTTGTGGCCCGAATCCCATACGTGGGCGAATTGGGATTCTCGATCTTTCTCGTCCCTATTGTTTTTGTCGCCATCTTCATCGTATTCATGGCGGTGGTTGCGGTATTCTCCTTCATCCTGAGTCCGGCCATTGTGGCCACAGCTGGTGAGGATACAATGGAGACCGGCATTCAGAATTTCTCCATCGTGTGGAGTCAAACCTGGCGTTTGGTTGTTTATGAGGCTATTCTGAAAGCGACGACGGCCGTGGGTTTCTATGTTCTCAGTCTCATCACCTTCATAGCCTTGGTGCTCACCTACTGGGTTTGTGGTCTCTTTATGGGCCCGAAAATGGCCCACATTGCCAGCAAAGCCCTCGGCTATCTCCCGGCATCGTGCCCCTTCTTTGAGAACTTCACCCAATACTTTTGGATACCAAGTCTTTCTCCTTGGCTGCCCACCCTCCCCATTCCCGGGAAAATGGGAATCACGGGAGAAATCTCCGCCATTATCTGCGGAGTCTCTCTCGTCCTTGTTATGTGGGGGGTTGTCTCCTATTCCTGGTCAACATTAACTGCGGGCCAAGCGATCATTTACCTCATACTCAGAAAAAAGAAGGACGACGAAAACCTGCTGGATCGAGAGGAAGAAGAGGAAGACAAGAGCATAAACCTCGAAGGGAGCGAAGCAAGACCTGGGGAAAATGAGGAGGGAGGCGGGTTGTCGGAGACGGGATCTCTTCAAGTAAACGAGAACACATAGAGATTCGTACCGAGTAATCCACAACCGCCAGCAAGGACGGAGCTTTGTGATTCGGTCTAAGTCAATCGACAAGATCGAAGCTTACGTCAATCGGGTATGGCCACGAAGCCCGTATCGTTTCGCGATCAGGTTTTTACTTCATTGTGTGCAATTTTTGTGGCGACACAAAACCGATCCGCTGACCCTTCTATCCGCTTTCCGAGTATGCCGTGGATACATCAAGCCTTTTGGACCACCCGGTTTTCTCTCGTCCATCGTCCCGGCCTTCAATGGACGCTCTCATACTTCCCCCAGGGACAAATCCAAGCCGTCACTTTAACATTGACAGAATGGTGGAGCGACCATATATTGTAAAACTTTTCGAGAAATAGAGATTCGGAAGAGAGTTCACATTTTTCTGGGACACATCGCAGCATGGATTGGAACACACAGAATATCCGTAATTTTTGCATCATCGCTCATATTGACCACGGCAAATCGACCCTGGCCGATCGGTTGTTGGAGTTCACAGGCACCGTCTCGGCTGCGGATATGATCAATCAGGTTCTGGATGACATGGATTTGGAGCGGGAGCGGGGCATTACGATCAAATCCCATCCCATTCGGATGGATTACACATCGAAAGGCGGCGGCACGTATATCCTCAACCTTATCGACACCCCCGGGCACGTCGATTTTTCCTACGAAGTTTCAAGGAGCCTGGCGGCCTGCGAAGGAGCCTTATTGGTCGTCGATGCCGCCCAGGGTATTGAAGCACAGACGATCAGCAACCTCTTTCTGGCTCTTGAAAACAATTTGACCGTCATCCCCGTCATTAATAAGATCGATCTGAAGAACGCCCAGATCGATGTTGTCACCCGACAGATTTCGGAACTCACAGGTGCTTCGGAGAAGGAGATCCTGTTGGTCAGTGCCAAAGAAGGTTCCGGCACGGAAGAAGTATTGGAGGCGATTGTAGACCGCATTGCACCTCCCTCTCTGCACCCCGACAATCCCAGTCGAGCCCTCATCTTCGACTCTCAGTTCGATCAATATCGCGGTGCCGTCCCCTACATTCGGGTTTTTGACGGGATCTTCAAACAAGGGATGCGGATACAACTGTGCTCCAGCGGTAAGGAATTTGAGGTGGACGAGGTCGGCATCTTTCGGTTGAATCGCATCAAACGAACGAGCCTTTCAGCCGGCGAGGTCGGGTACCTTGTGGCCAACATTAAAAAGGTTTCAGACACAAAGGTCGGCGACACGATCGCCGCTGCTCATGGGCCAACGATCGCTCCTCTGCCGGGCTACAAGGAGGTCAAACCGATGGTCTTCAGCGGCCTCTATCCAACGAACAGCGATGATTATGAGGAACTGGGATACGCCCTGGAGCGTTTGAAACTCAACGATGCCTCATTGAGTTATGAACCGGAATCCTCCGCAGCGCTTGGATTCGGGTTTCGCTGTGGATTTCTCGGTCTGCTCCACATGGAAATCATTCAGGAGCGTCTGGACCGAGAGTACGGCCTGGACATCATCACCACGGTGCCCAATGTCAAGTATCGGCTCCTGTTGACCACTGGGGAACGGATCTTCGTCGAAAATCCAGCCGCTATGCCGGAGGTACGCCTCATCGAGGCCATTGAGGAGCCCTATATCAAGGCTCATATTATTGCTCCGGCCGATTATGTCGGGACGGTTATGAAACTTATGAAGGAACGAAGGAGTCTCTTTAAGACGATGGACTATCTCGATCGGACCAAGGTCGATCTCCACTACGAACTGCCCTTTTCCGAGATCGTCTTTGACTTTTACGATAGACTGAAGTCTGTGAGCCGCGGATACGCCTCTTTTGACTACGACTATATCGATTACAGACCATCGAGCCTGGTAAAATTGGAGATTTTACTCAACAACGTGCCGGTGGATGCACTCTCATCCATTGTCCACAAGGATCGAGCCTACGAGTGGGGGCGAGAACTCTGCCAGCGATTGCGCACCATCATCCCCAGGCAGCTCATTCAAGTGGTTATTCAGGCGGCCATCGGCAGCCGTATCATCGCCCGGGAATCGATCGCTCCGCTGAAAAAAAATGTGACGGCAAAATGCTACGGCGGCGACATCACCCGCAAGAGAAAATTGCTCGAACGGCAGAAGGAAGGGAAAAAACGCATGAAACAGGTGGGAAAAGTCGAAATCCCCCAGGAAGCTTTTCTGGCTATCCTGAAAGCGGAAAGATGAAGGGATACCACGTCCCCTGTTCTCGCTCAAATGACTTTGGAGAGGAGGAACTCAAAGTGACGCGCAAAAAACAGAAAAAGAGAAAATCAATCATTCGTGAATATATGGAATCCATCGTCGTGGCCGTCTTTTTGGTCATGTTCATCATCCGCCCGTTTGTTGTTCAGGCATTTCGTATTCCCTCGGGTTCAATGGAGGATGCGCTCTTGGTGGGGGATTTTCTCTTGGTCAACAAGTTCATCTACGGAGCGAAGAGTATTGACAGAATTCCCCTCACAAAGATCGATATTCCATATTTCACCCTGCCCGCTTTGACCGATCCGAAACCGGGAGACATCATTGTCTTCCGGGCACCGCACGAACCTGATAAGGACTTCATTAAACGGTGTATCGCCGTTCCAGGCCAGACGCTTGAGATCAAAGACAAAATTGTGTATATCGACGGCAAAAAAATGGAAAATCCACCGAAGGCGAAGCACATCACGAATTATTCCATCCCCAAGGCGGCCGGTCTTCGTGACAACTTCGGCCCAGCCCGGGTACCGACCGAAGGGGATACCCTCCGTTTCGCCAACTTAAACGAATACGAATATGAGTTATTGAGGATGTATCTCGAATACAAGGGAGAGGCCCTGGCAACAAAGGGAAACGGATTTACGTTGAATGGCCGGAGTGCAAACTTTTACATTATGGACGAGGATTGCTATTTTATGATGGGCGACAACAGAGACAACAGTCGTGACAGTCGCTTCTGGGGTTGGCTTCCCAGAAAAGACATTCGAGGAAAGGCCCTCATCCTCTACTGGTCCTGGAACAGCGAGCCACCTCTCTACGACATCTTTCACAAGGTTCGATGGGGTCGCATCGGATGGCTCATCAAGTGAAATCTTTCCTCGTAATCCTGCCGTTGTCTCTCAGCATTTCGGCTGTTTTAAGGAATCATGGAGATACGATAGACTCCTGTGCAGAGTGACATTGAAAAAGCCAGCACGTTTATCAGAGAGGCGAAAAGAATGGTAGCCTTCACAGGGGCTGGGATCTCCGAAGAGAGCGGTATCCCCACCTACCGGGACACAAACGGCCTGTGGACCAAATATGATCCCAGCAAATATGCCAGTATAGATTATTTCCTGCAGGATCCTTCGTACTATTGGCATTTCTTCCGGGAAGTCCGATATCCGCTGCTCTTCGAGAGTGCACAACCCAATCCTGGCCACCTGGCACTGGCCGATTTGGAGCGCACGGGCAAGCTTCGGTGCGTCATTACGCAGAACATCGACGGACTACACCAGGAGGCGGGATCGACGCGGGTCATCGAGCTTCACGGGAACACCCGCATTATCCGGTGCCTGGAGTGTTCCAAAGAGTTCACTGCCGAAAAAGTGTACGAGATGACGGAAACGAGGATCCCCCCCCTTTGCACCGATTGCGGTGGTCTTTTAAAGCCGGCCGTCGTCTTCTTCGGCGAACAGCTTCCTCAGGATGCGGTTCATGATGCTTATGCTGAGGCCGAAGCCTGCGATCTGTTTCTTGTCGTCGGAAGCTCCCTCGTCGTCTATCCCGCTGCACATATTCCTGTTCGGGCAAAGGAATGCGGCGCGAGACTCGTCATCATCAACAAAGAGCCCACCGTCATGGACACTCTGGCCGATGCCGTCCTCAACGCCAAGGCCGGTACGACACTTCCTCAAATCATTGCGACTCCCGCACCTCAGAGGAATACTCCGAAAACGTGATCCAGGTTTCCCCTTTTACCACCACCCCTCCACCATTAAACACCTTGACAGTGAGTCTGGGATGTCATATCTTTTGTTCCAAAGAATAGCGGAGAAGGGGTCGAGCCGGATGGACAGGGACCCCGTGAACGGTTGGACACGGAGGAGAATTTATATCGCAGATCGATTCCTCCGTCAATTTTTTTAGGAGCATGATAACAACTGAAAGATGATGGGAGCGAGCAGAGCCATAGGTAACCTGAAAAAGGATCACACTCAATCTCGGACCGTGAGATTGCCTGGGCAAAAAAATACCGAAAAGACTCTTTTTTTGACTTAAGTCAAGGTGTTCCAAAATGTTCTTATATATTTTCAAATTTCCAATATGAAGTGCACGGACGATACACATAAAGGGCACGATATGTTTTTCAGACTCATTCTTCTTTTTGTAAGTACTGCTATGTTTTGGCCAGTTCTGGTGCACGGCCAGGAGATTCTCAAGCAATTGCAGGCGCCGGGCTCTGAACCGAGGGGCTTGACCTGGGACGGCCACTCCCTGTGGTGTGCTGATGCCTCGGCACAAAGGGTCTATCAAATCGATCCTGACGACGGTCAGATCATCTCCTCATTCGACTACTCTATGGACTTCCAGTACGGAGGGCTGGGCTGGAGCCCCGAGGGATATCTTTGGATCACAGATTACCGGGAGAGTCAAAGCTGGTTCGACAAGGTCCACCCGACATCGGGCAGCGTGATCTCCTCGTTCCACTGCCCAGGCGGGTGAACCGCTCGAGGTGCAGGGGTGGCCAGTCTGGCCATCGACACTCTCTGGTACTCCGACAGGAGGCAAAAATATATCGGTAAAACGACCACATCAGGGTATTTGGTCGAAAACATTGAAACGTTCGACTCATTGATTCGCGACATAGCCTGGGACGGGACCCATATCTGGGCCATATCACTCGAGGGAACGATCAAGAAATTCAGCACCTCAGGCGATCTGATCGAGACATACGCCGGGCTCCTCAGCGGCGGATGGGGGCTGACCTATGATGGTGCCTATGTGTGGGCCTCCGATCCGGGAACGAACAAAATTTACAAACTTCTCTTCCCGGGCTTGGGCGACAAAACACCACCTTCCGCTCCCGCGCTCACATCCGACACGCACCCATCCCAGGACGACTGGTACAGGCAGGACAGTCCCACCCTCAACTGGACCCCCCCTGCAGATCCCTCGGGCATAAGCGGATACAGTTACGCAGTGAACCACGAATCCACATTTTCTCCGGATACAACCAGTGAGGGTTGGCTGACAACCGCCACGTACAGCGACCTGACTGACGGCACATGGTATTTCCACTGCCGGGCCAGAGACGGCGTAGGCAATTGGAGCACGGCGAATCATTACCGTATCAGAATCGACACACAAGCCCCTGCCCCCCCCATCAACCCCACCGTTTTTCCCAGCGGATGGACCAACGACAGTATTTTCCAAGTCCACTGGACTAATCCTCCCGACAGTTCGGCCATAGCCGGTGTCTATTACAAGATCGGACCACCTCCTGAACACGGGGAAGATGGGACGTTTTCTTCGACGATACCTCTATTTCTCGCAGCCCCGGCTGAAGGCGAAAACGCTGTGCATCTCTGGCTCGAAGACGGCGCAGGGAACAAGGACGAGGCCTCTCGCGCCGATGCCGTTCTCCCGTATGATGCCACCGGACCTCAGGAGGGGACTATTTTAATAAACGCCGGCGCTGAAGCTACAGTATCAACCACGGTCACTTTAGCCAATCTAAACGCTGTTGATGCCTTGAGCGGCATGGAACCAGGGGCACAGATGCGGTTCAGCAACGACGGTACGACCTGGTCTCCGGCCGAAGACTATACGAGCCTCAAGACCAACTGGGATCTCTCCTCGTATGGGGGGACGAGTCAACCGGGACCCAAGACGGTCTCCGTCATATACCGCGATGCCGCCGGCAACTGGTCAGATCCCTTCAGCGACGACATTCTTCTCTCTGAACCCCTGGCTATTGTCACCGATTCCCTGCCCGGAGGTGCTGTGGGCTTTGCCTACGAGGAGACTTTGGTTGCAACAGGAGGGGTACCGCCTTATAGCTGGAGCATATCCTCCGGAGCGCTTCCCAACAATCTGACGCTCACTCCCGACGGCACAATCACCGGTGTGCCTGATGAAGCCGGTCCTTCGAATTTTATCGTCGAGGCGATCGACCCCTATTCGAGTTCTCAGTTCCGAGCTTACACAATCACCATATTCATCGGGGCAACCAAAGGGGACATAAACGGCGACTCCGAGGTCGATCTTCGCGATATACTCCCTGTTGTCGGATATATTCTGGGACGAAGCGGGTTGACGCAGTCGCAGCTCTGGTCGGCTGATGCCTTTCCTGACGGATCAATCGACCTGTCCGACCTGGTGGCTTTAGCCCATCTCATCGTCGGGCAATCGTCCGGAGCCGCGAGGGTCTCATATTCTGGGGGAGGTCCATCCGTTCTCCGGGCCTCACACACATATGATGCTCCATCATCAACCGTGACTCTGTTCCTCGACAACGGAGTACCTGTCGGTGGCCTTCAACTCGAGGTACGATTACCCCGGGACGCAACGCTTCGCAAGCCCCCTCAAGTCACCGACCGATGCGGATCTTTCACCGTGGACTATACCAAGAATCACGACGATCTCACCGTCCTGACGTACACCCTCAACGGAGACGCGATCTTACCCGGGTCAGGACCCCTCTTGATGCTGTCTTTATCCTGCCCGGAAGATACGAAGGAACAGAACGCCATAATAGAAAAAGCATTTCTGGTCGGTGTCAGGGGCGAACCGCTCCCTCTCGACATTCGGACAGAATCTGTAGTGACTGCCCCCGTGGCACACGGTTTGGCACGCAACTATCCCAATCCTTTCAATCCTGAGACGTCCATCAGTTTTTCACTTCCTGCTGAGAACACCGTTTCCGTAATCATCTATGATGCTTTGGGCCGCAGGGTGAGAACAATCGCCGAGGAGACATTGAAGGCCGGAGTTCACACCATGCTTTGGGACGGACGTGATGAAGGCGGCCACGCATCGCCGAGCGGAGTCTATTATTGCAGAATTGACGGGGGAGATGTCGTTCACACACTAAAGTTGGCCCTCATCAGATAATATTTCCGTAGCAATGACATCATTTCCGCTTTAAATTGGAATATTTTACAGGACCCTTTCGGGATCGTGCGGAAGTTCCAAAAGGTCACTCCCGGTTTGGGGGAAAACGGTCTTCTCCTCAAAAGAGGAATAATCCCGAACCCCACGCTTCGGGCGGTGCGAACCAAGTTCGAAAGAGAGAGGTGGCTTATGAAACAATGGCAACGGTTGCTTTCGGTTTTTCTTGTATCACTCCTACCGGTCGCCGGATTCGCTCAACGCATTGTCAAAGAGTTTGATACTCCGGGTCCTGAGCCGAGGGGCTTGACCTGGGACGGAACATATCTCTGGTGCGCTGATGCCGAAGAGGATTCCATATTCAAGATCGATCCTGAGTCAGGTCAAGTTATTCACTCTTTCTATTTCAGCATGACTTTTGAATTTTCCAGAGGAGGAGGAATAGCGTGGAGCGGCGACGGTGCCCTGTGGGCCACCCGTAGTACCTATTTTTATAAACTTGACGCGAACACCGGTCAGAGCATAACAAACTTTCACTGTCCTGGGGGCTGAAGCGTCCGACCGGCGGGCGTGACCCGCCAAGGGAGTTACCTCTGGTATTACGATCAAACATCCAATTACGTTGGGAAAACGACCACCGGAGGGAGTCTTCTGGCCAATTTCATCCCGAGCGACAACACTCTCCGAGACCTTTGTTGGGACGGCACCCATCTCTGGACCATGAACATCTCAGGCGAGATAAAGAAATATACCACATCCGGAGTTCTCGAAGAAACCGTTACCGATCTTCTCCCAAGAGGATGGGGCATAACGTTCGACGGCTCACATCTGTGGGCCTCGGATCCTCAAACCGATAAGATCTATCAAATAGCACTCTCCGATGACTCAGATCCCCCCGGAGCGCCGCTGATCCAAAGCGCAACGCATTCCTTCGATTCAGCCTGGTACAGCGATCCCGATCCGGTTTTCACCCTCACGCAACCTGAAGATCCTTCGGGTATCGCCGGATACAGCTATCTCCTGGATGAACACGCTGAGACCGTCCCTGACAATTCTGTCGACGGAACAGGAACGACGGTCGCCTATGTATCCATCCAGGATGGAAAATGGTATTTCCACTGTCGGGCTCAGGATGGGGCCGGGAATTGGGGCGAGACAAATCACTACAGAATTCAGATCGATACGACACCTCCGGCAGGTGGCACCATCCTCATCGAGGATGACGCCGACACGACGAAATCCTTAGTGGTAACCTTGGGCAATCTCCAAGCCGAAGATACTCTCTCGGGAATGGGTTCCGGTGCAGCCATGAAATTCAGCAACTACGGATCCGTCTGGTCAGACGAAGAGCCTTTCAGGGACACCCGCACGGGCTGGGATCTCTCACAATATGGCGGAAATGATTCCTCGGGTCTGAAAAGGGTCTTCGTCTCTTTCCGAGATGTGGCCGGGAACTGGTCCCAGCCCCTCTTCGATGAGATCATCTACAGCGCACCTCTTGTCGTTGAAACAGAATCGCTGAGTGCAGGTACCCTGGGTTTCGCTTATGCCGAAACGCTTTTCGCCTCAGGCGGTTGGCCACCCTATGAGTGGGAGATTGGTGGGGGTGCATTACCTCCTGACCTGGAACTCGATACTACTGGCATCATATCAGGGAAACCGGATTCGGCCGGAACATTCACTTTTACGGTGACTGTAACTGACGCCAACATGTCCGCAACAATGAAGGATTATACAATCACCATTCACATTGAGGCCGAAAAGGGAGACGTGAACGGCGACGCGGATGTCAATATTCTTGATATCATCGCCGTTGTTCGATATATCCTCGGATTGGAGGAGTTTACCCCTCTTCAAATATGGGCGGCTGACGTCATAACCGACGGCGCCATCGATGTAACGGACATCCTGGGCATCGTCAACCTCATCCTCGAATCGCCTGGTGGAGGACGGTTGATGCTCTCACAGGGGCAGGCCCTCATCGGCCTCGAAGAAGACACACGCTTTCCCAATGCCCACAATACCACAGCTGTTACCTTGAAGAGTCAAATACCTGTGGCTGGAATCCAGCTGAACATAAGGCTGGCTTCAGGTTCAAAGCTAACACGCCCGCCTCAATTGACACAGTGGAGTCAAACTTTTCAATGCAGCTATAAAATCAACGAGAATAATGTCTTACTTCTGTTGTACAGCCTGTCACACGAGATCATTTCACTGCCCTATCCTGTTCCAATTGTGAATCTCCGTATCCCTGAGGATGCCTACCCCGTATACATTGAAAGTGTCATCGTCGCTGACAAAAACGGCCAGCCAATCACCGTCGGCAACGATCCTGAAAAGCTGAGCTCTGCCCGGCAGGGGACGGACGTTCAAAGCCATCCGAATCCCTTTAATACGGAAACGTTCCTGTCGTTCACCCTTGAAAAGAGAGAATACGTCACACTGTCTGTCTACAATGTCCTGGGTCAAATGGTCAGAACACTCGTGAGCGGGGAGTGTGATCCGGGCGAACATGTGGTGAGCTGGGACGGCACGGACTGGACCGGCAATACACTTCCCAGCGGAGTCTATTTCAGCCGAATAGAAGTGGGAAATATCGGAACCGTTAGGGAGATGCTCCTTTTGAAGTGATGTGGTGGGACACGAATCGTGACAGAGACGAAAGCCACCCAGGTCCGATCTTGGGTGGCTTTTTTAAAATGATTAAATATACGGCAATGAATTCTTCCTATTCCTCTCGAATCAGCTCCTTGAGAAGCGTTGTGAGCACCCTGGCCAGTTTCCGTTCTTCACTTGTTTGACGGAGATTGAACGTGTCAATATCGCCCTTGGCTCCGCGCTGCTGAGAGCCATCACGGACAACGGCCAGAATAGCCGGCTTCGCACCGTACTGGATGGATGTAAAAAATGCTCGCAAATCTTTTATCGTACCATCTTTACATCGGATTGCGAACGTCCCCTGCTCAGGCAGCTCGCCACCCATTGTATACCCTTGATAAATCTGTCTGATTCGTTCCTTCTCCGCTGGAAAAGCGTGTGTGTCATAGGTTTTATCCAGCATATCCTCGTTCGTGTACCCCATGATTCGCTTGAGCGCTTTATTGAAGAACTTGTGGGCTCCGTCCTGGATAACCGTGACACCGTCCTCAAACCTATTGAGAAAAGCTGTAAAATGTTCGTCCGGCTGGCCGGATGTGTCGACGCCTTGATACATCTGCCCCTCGCCCGTCAGGAGCCAGTCGAGGGAAAAACCCATTTCACAGAGTTTTTTCAGAATTTCATCTTCCGGAAGTCTCCCCTTCTCATAATTGCAGATGGCCGGTCCTGTCTTGCCAAATCGCGTTCCAAATTCAACCTGGTTTTCACCAAGACTCTTACGAATTTTGACTAACCTTTCACCACGTTCCTTGTCAAGTGTTGCCATTTCAAAAACCTCGCGAAAAAAACCGCTACTCCTAAGGTGAAAAATACCGATGTCTGCTCATTATGCTCACTGCGAAACGAACGAGCCTCTGAGCAAACTCTCTCTGAATAAATTGTAAAACTGAAACTCTGCAAACCCGCATCAGCGCTGTTGGCAGCACCGCGACCCCACATCACCTAAAGCAACTCCAAATATAATGCAAAAAATTGTAAAATGCAAACTACAAATTTAAGAGCGGTTGATTTTCAGCGAACGCCCGAAGGACTCCGGTGATGTTCCGGTTTCTCAATGTTCTGAAGCCCGAGCCCAAAGACCGTCAGGCGAACGGGACCCTTCGATGACGTTTCTGGTGAGCGGAGCCTGGCCGGAGCTTACCGAAATGTTGAATTGTTCGTGACAGGCTCTTATTTTCCGCCCTCCGAATCCCCGCAAAACCGTGGATGAGTTCAAAAAGAGAGCGCAGGGGGACGGACGACGATCCCGGCGAAGGCTGGGGCTGTTTTCCCTTTTTGCTTCGAATACATTTCGGAAATTCCCAAAATTTTCGAAATGTATATCAGGTGGTTTGGAGAAAAGGATCGCTTCCCTCCGGGAGGCGGCAGGATTTCGATGTGAGCTGGCGGAGCAGCGAATGCACCATATCCTGAAATCTTTCGGGACCGGAAGTGTTGAGCGATGCGAATACTTCTTCAATGACGGTAAAAAAGGAAGAGCACAACATCTTTCCCCTTAGAAGCAAGAAGTGAACGAAGGTCAAAACCGGCCTCTTTCCACTCCTGACACCATGCCTTCACTTCGTGCATTCCGAGCATCTCACCGACGAGAGGAAACAGATCGCTCACAACTTCCTGCCACGAAACATGTCTCTATTATTGACCAGGAGTCTCACCTGACAGAGAGCAGGCCGGGTGAAAGCGCGGGGCGAACGTCCTCACGCGCTGAGGAGGATGCCTGTGAAGGGAGGAGCATCTCGTGAATCAAAGTGAGAAACAGAAACCGACAAGTGCAATTGAGGCAGGTCGTAAAGGGAAGGGGAGCCAATTATAACCAGATCCGTATAAAGAAACGAAAGTCCGGCTCGACGGGATTTCGCCCTCCAAAAAGTGATCGGGACTTGTAGATTTTGGCTGGGAGAAAGGGGTTGGGATCCGAGATTCCTCACCATTTTTATACATGACGACCAAAATCTTTGCGAATGGAACGGTTGTGCATGACTCCCTTGTGTTATCTCCCCATATCAAGAGAGGACTGGGGGGTTGGAAACCGTTCACAGCAAATCTCGGTACATCTGCGCAATTCCTTGTGACGGTCCGTGAAGCATCCATACGGGATTTTGGGAGCGAGGTACGATTACGCTCACTCCACCTTGACTGCAGTGCCGTATACCAGTATCTCCGAAGCGCCGGACATGACCATGGATGTGGTTATCCGGATACACACAACGGCATTCGCCCCCAGGTCTTCGGCCTCCTCGACCAGGCGATCGAGCGCCTGCTCCCGAGACTCGGCCATCATCTTCGTATAGTCGGAAATCTCTCCGCCGACAATACCGCGCAAACCGGCCACGATATCCCTGCCCACATGTCTGGCCCGGATAGTATTGCCCTTCACCAATCCATAATGCTTCACTATCTTCTTGCCCGGAATATCGCTTGATGTTGACAACAGCATATCTACCTCCTGACGTCTCTGTATCGATCCCTTTTCCAAAAATAGAGCCGCTCTCTCAGAACCGAGATAAAAAGAATGGCCACCCCTACAATCAGACCCAGAATTGCCACTTTCACAAAAAGCCCTACGGTTGGATCGGCAATAAACTCCTCAACCGCCTTATAGCCGCCGTAGCAAAGCAGAAGAATCCCACAAATGGAGAGCAATATCCAACCGACACCTCTTTCAATACGGTTGTAGATTACCGACCAATAATCCCGCCAGATTTTATCCTCAGGGCTCGTCAGTTTCATTCCGTCTGTCACCTCCTTCAATTTTCTGTAATGCTCCAGCTCTGACGAGCATTCGGCGCAACTTCGGACGTGTCCCAAGAATGCACCCCTGTCGTGCTCGTTCAACTCATCGTCAATGTAGCCCATCATCAGATTCTTAAACTTCTCGCAGCTCATTCCTCAACACCTCCTTTTTCCATCGAACTTTGCACAGACATATGAATTGAGCATCACTTCACTCCACTTCAGTATGTTGTTCCAATTTCTGTCTCAAAGCTCGTCTGGCATAATACAAGCGGGACATGACTGTCCCCTGGCTGCACGAGAGAACCTCGGCAATCTCACGATACGTGAGGTTTTGAAAATGACGCAGAATGATGATCTCCCGATCGCGGGGCTTGAGCGAAGAGATGGCCTTCCACACCCTGTCCTTTACGGCATCCCTCTCCACCATAAGGTTCGGATCAAAAGAGAGGGAGAGCTCCTCCCTCTCAACGCGTTCGCTCAAATCCTCCAAAGCGATCCGGGGATTGGCCCTTTGCTCCCGTAACCAGTTAAAACACAGATTTTTCAGAATCTGATAGAACCACGGGAAGAAACGTCGATTCGGATCGAATTTCCTGCGATGGCGATAGACCCTCACAAAAGCTTCCTGTGAAAGATCCAGGGCGACATCATGCTGGCCGACCAATCCTAAAGCGATGAAATACGCCTTGCGCATGTATTTCTTGACGAGAAACTCGAAGGCTTTCGTTTCCCCCTTTCGCCAGCGTACTACGAAATGTGTTTCATCATCCATCGCTCGGTTCATACTGTCCCCTGTGTGAAAAAAACTTTTTCAAAGAAGTCTTGCTTGCTCTACTGGAATTTCATTCAATGAATATACACAGACATAGATCGTTTTATTCAAAAATTTTTTCCATGGTTCTTTGATCGCCCTGTATCTCAAAAGGGAGCGGGAATATGGAGAGACCCACGCCTATACTGAGAGAGTGAAAGAGTGCGATTCTACAAATAAATGAATCGCGCTATGCAAAAATATTTTCAGCCCCTGAATCTCTGATGAAAAGGCAGGAGGTTTTGAGCGTGTCGGCCACTTTCCTCAAGTATTTAGGGTCTATTGTTTCAGCCAAGCCAAAGATATTGATATCGGCTTCAGGGGCACTGTCGAGCGCCTCTTCGAAGTCTCCCGCGAGGACAACCGCTTCCGTGTGACTTGGCATACGGGCCGCATCGCGAAATTTATAGAGATGAGTTATCACTCTTTTTACGTTCTCTTCCGAATCGACGGCGCGGAGCAATCTGAGAGCACCCTCCCAATTCTTCACCAATTGGATGCTCACGATTATGGCTAAATCCTTGTTCGGACTCTCTTGCCTGAGCCAAAGGTTGACTTTCTTTTTACAGCCGAAACCCCTCTTCGGATGCTGTCTCAAGAGAATCATTCCCAGACCGTGCATCCTTCCGTGTTCGATCAATCGGATGAGTTGTCCGTCCTTTTTCGAATCCTCACTCAAAGTGATAAAGAGCGTGTTCGGGGGAAAAAACATTCCCTTCAAGATTTGCATCACAATAGCGCTGCCACCCACGAAATCATCATCCTCGATGGATGTCGAGGTCAGAAAGAGACCTTCCTCCTTCAAGGGCGTGATCAAACGGTCAAGATCCTTTGAGACCGCATCCTTTTGTTGAGCCGGAACGCTCCCTGTTTTGCCCGGGGTCGAAGCGACTTTCTTCCCTTTTTCAATGACACGAACGTGAAAGACCCGCAATGTCCCGCCGGGATAAATGATATCTCTGACGAATTGGATGAGGGTTGTCCATACTTTCGGATCCTCTATGGGTACGAGCAAATTGGGTCTCCAGGATTTGGCATGATGAGGAAATTTTACAGCGGTTTTGGCTGCCCACTCGGCAATGGAGACGAACAGGGCTTCGCGCACATCTCCCCACCGGACCTTGAGATGTTTCTTGAGAAGAAACATATAGACAGCAATAATTATGGCGATGGCCGCGACACTGAAAACCGGATTAATAAGAACCATGGCCGCAAGGGCGGCTCCACCGCCGAATAGAGGGATGCCCTTGGGGATACGAAAGGACGGTCGAAAGCTGACAATGCCGATGCCCTGCTCGATGGCGACGACAATGTTTACCATGGCGTAGGTGATCAAAAAGAACATGGTCAACAGAGGTGCGATGGTATCGAGTTCCCCAAGCAGGAGACTGATTTCTACTATGAGGCCGGTAAACAAAATTGCGTTTCGCGGCTCTCCGGTTTTACTCGTTTTGGAAAAGAAGGAGGACAAGGGGGCGACGCGATGACGGCCCAAGGCCTGCAAGGTTCGAGGACCGCTCACCAGACAAGCAAGGGCTGAGGAGACGGTGGCTCCCATAATGGCCGCAATAACCGCCCAGGGCCAGCGCGCCAACAGAATCATAATGTTCGTATTTGTTACCAACTCATCAGCGCTGCTGTGCCGGGCCAGCCAGATGGCTGTGAGGAGATATAAAACGAAGGTCACCGCGATGGCCGACATAATACCGATGGGGATGCTTCTTCTTGGATTCCTCAAATCCCCGGACATGGCTGCTCCGGCCTCTGTCCCGGTCACAGCCGGAAAGAAAATCGCGAACGCGCCCCAAAAACCAACATTCGCGAACCGACCCCAGGTCACAATCTGGGGTTGGACCTCACCTCTGCCCAGAAAAAATGAGATGAAGGCAAAGGCGATCACGGCCATGATGAGAAACTGCACCTTCATGGCCAACTTGGCACTGACATACGAGAGAACAATCAGGATAAGGAGAAGCAGGGATGAGATGATCCTGGGATCCTGGGTGGGAAAGATGCTCTGCCAGGCCTCGGTAAAACCGATAATATACATGGCCGCACCGAGCGTGAAGGAGAAATAGAGGGGCAGACCTATGGCTCCTCCAACTTCCGGTCCCAGGGATTTGGCAATAATATCGTAGGAGCCGCCGGCGCCAACCTTGATGTTCGTGCAGATCGAAGAGAGCGAGAAAGCATAACTGATGGTGATGAGGTGGGCAATGACCATTATGAGAATCGCCCCTCCCAAACCGCCCGTGCCAACCACCCATCCGAGTCGCAGAAACAATATGACGCCAAAGATGGTCAACACTGCCGGCGTGAAGACACCCTCAAAGGTGCCGAATTTTCTAGATGTCGTGCCTGTTGACATACTCCTCAACACTCCCGACTCGTTCCAAGATTTTGTTGAAAGAAACTGCTGTTCCTAATCTCACGAACAGGGAACATGGATGTTTGATTTTGGACCTTATTCCCGGTATTTTTCAATCTGTCTGACAAAGGATCGAACCAACCGTCGGGCTTTGTCTTTGGTTTTCGCTTCGGCCTGCAGGAGAAAGGATGATTGGTCGGCTCCCGGTAGAATCAGAACATAACTGTCACCGTAGTGAACCCGAATCCCATCAAGAAGTATCCGCTCCTCCTTCTCCGTCGCTTTCATCAGGCGCCGCATCACCTGGCCCTTCTTTTCCAGAGGGCAGGGCACTGTCTCCCTGACCATATTCAGCTTAGGAAGGGACCGCTTCAGCTCTCTGAACCTGAGGCCGGTGCTGACCATCAATTCCAGGATTTTAACCGTGGCGAACATGGCATCGCATCCCAGTTGAAATTCCGTAAAAATGAATCCCCCTTTCGTACCTCCCACGAAGCTCACCCCGGCTTCGGAGCCGCCGTCCATCATCCCTCTATGGTTGTCCTTCGTCCAGATCACCTGGGCTCCGTATTTCCGGGCCAATATACCGACGTTCATCGAAGCTGATACAGGCACGGAGATTCGTTCGGGATGCTGGTGTTGAAGGTGCAGCGATACGACGGCCAGTAGGGCATCATGGTGGTCCAGGAGTTTGCCGGTTTCATCAACGATGAAGATTCTTTGGGCTCCGGGATCAATGAGAAAACCGGCATCGGCTTTGAGGGATGTGACGATGGTGGAGAGCTGTAGAATGATGTTTTCCATGTTCTCCTGAGTCATATGAACCCGTTCAGTCTCATGGTATGCATTCAGGGAGATCACTTCAATTCCCAATTCTCCGAAAATGGTTGGTAGAACCATAGCTGCGGCGCCATTTGCGTAGTCGACCACGACCTTGAGACGGGCTTGAGAGATCGCACTCCGGTTGAGGTGTTCGAGGAAATCCTGACGGTAGGATTCCAAGACGCGGTAGGGATAGTTGAGATGACCGATCTCATGATGGGGCACGCGGTGAAAATCTTCTCCGAAAAAGAGCCGCTCGATGGCCTTCGTCTTGGAAACGGGAAGGTCCCTTCCCGTGCCGTCGAAGAAGATGATATCTTTCACCGACCCATCTGTGGGCGAACTGCGAACGTGAAGCCCTGCCTTCTCTTTGCCGGATCTGAGTTCGTAGCGAACGATAGGAATGGGTACAGTACGCAAGTTTTCCACATTCACGCCTGTGGACATGAGCCCGCTGATGACGGCCCGACTGATCATGCGGGAGGAGAGGTAACCGTCACGGCTGGTTACCACGCTGTTGCCAACTCCGATGAATGCTCCGAAAGCGGCTCCCAATCGTGCTGCCAACTCCGGTGAGATCTCCACGTTGGCCAGACCGGTGATTTTCGACTCGAAAAAGAGCTCGCGGGCCCAGCGCTCTCCCCAAACGAGACTTGTCGACAGAACCGCCCCATCCTCCACGACCTTACTGGGCCAAATTTTTACCTGCGGTTTAATCCGAGAATCTCGTCCGATGACGCACCCCTCCCCGATGGTCACCCCATCGAGGATGTGGGTGCCGCTGGAAATCGTTGAGCCATGGGCGACAATATCGTCCGTCATGTGCACGCCATCGCCCACGCGAACGCCGTCCCACAGAATCCCTCGCAATATGGATGCACGAGGCCCGATCCAGCAGTCGTCGCCGATGACGGTATTTTCAAGAGTCGCCTCCCCCTCAATACGGCAGTTGTTTCCGATTACGACTGCCCCTTTGAGCGTCGCACCTGGATCAACTACCGTTCCCTGCCCGATCCAGGCCCATCCATGCTCCGTGTCCCGCTTCTCCCCCGGAAAAGGTATCTTCACCTGTCCATTGAGAATATCCCGTGTCGCCTGTTGATATTCACCAATATTTCCCACATCGCGCCAATAGCCCTCAGCTATGTATCCGAAGAGAGAGCTTCTTCTTTTCAAAAATTGAGGAAAGAGATCCTGGCTGAAGTCGGACTCCACCCCCGGGGGAATATGTTTGAAGACCTCCGACTCCAAAATATAGATCCCGGTGTTGATGGTATCGCTGAACACTTCACCCCAGGTGGGCTTCTCGAGAAAGCGGAGAATTCGACCGTTGCGATTGGTGATGACGATGCCGTAGGGCAGAGGATTGTTCACCCGGGTGAGTACAATGGTGGCCAGCGCTCCTTTTCTTCTGTGAAAGGCCACGGCTTTTCCCAAGTCGATATCCGTGATCAAATCACCGCTGATAATGATGGTCGTCCCTCCGAGAGCGTCTGCGGCATTCTTCACGCTGCCAGCGGTTCCCAAATCCTCCTCAGCGCGAACATAGGTAATGTTGACCCCGAAAGCGGAACCGTCACCGAAATAGTTCTCGATTTGTTCGCCTTGAAAGTAAGGCAGCACAACGAGCTCTTTGACTCCATGGATCTTCAAGAGATCAATGACCCGTTCCATGATCGGAACGTTGACGAGAGGAATCATAGGTTTCGGTCGATGGCACGTCAGAGGCCTCAATCGTGTCCCGAAACCGCCTGCCATTATGACGGCGTTCGATCCGTTCTTTTTATTTTTGGTCATCTTTCCCCCTTTCTCAGGGCACGGATCAGGAAGAACAAACGTGTTCCGTCCTACTCTGCTATGAAGACTTCGGAGCGGCCTGGCTCAAGTATCGCGCGGCCTCCTCAGGCGGCATCGGGTTGATATAAAATCCGCTTCCCCATTCGAATCCGGCCACCCTCGTCAGACGGGGGATAATCTCAAAATGCCAGTGATAATCAAATTCCACGGTCTGCCAGTACATTGGTCTCTTCGGTTTCGCCTCCGTATTGGGAGACGTGTGCAGGATGAAATTGTACGGAGGATCGTTGAGGCATATTTTCAGCCGGGACAGGATGTCCTTCATTGTCTCAGCTAAAAAGGAAAGCTCCTCGTCCGTTGTCGTTTCAAAGGCATGTTTGTGGACTTTAGGAACAACCCAGCATTCGAAGGGGAAGCGGGAGGCAAAGGGGGAGAGGATCACGTAATGACCATCATCACGAATAATCCGATCGGGAAAGACGGTCTCCTGTTGTATCAGGTCGCACATCAAACATCGCTCCTTCTCCCGGTAATGTTCTTTGGACGTCTCCAGTTCAATGGCCACCGTTCTCGGGGTGACGGGGGTAGCGATAAGTTGCGTGTGTGAATGGCTCAAAGATGCCCCGGCCGCCTCCCCGTGATTCTTAAAGATTAATATGTATCGGAAACGGTCGTCCTTTTTCAAATCGGCGATCCGGTCTCGGTAGATGGTTAAAACGCGGATCATCTGGTCGTGATCGAAGTCGGCCGTGGTGAGTGTATGCTCAGTCGTCTCGATGATGACCTCGTGGGCCCCCACCCCGTTCATCGCATCGTACAATCCGAGGCCGCGACGATCGAGATCTCCGTCAATTCTTAACGCCGGGAACTTATTGGAGATAACCCGGACCGTCCACCCTGGTTCGTTCGGCTGAGTCCCCTCATCCCGATATGCGAGGATTTCCGGGGGAGTCATCGATTCATTTCCTTCACAGAAGGGGCAGGTGTTTTCCTTCTGCGGCTCCTCACATACTTCGAAGTCCGTAGGACGCATGGCTCTTTCGGTGGCAATAATGATCCATCGCTTCTGGAGCGGGTCATGTCGTAATTCTGGCATAGTCACCTCCAAAAAATTTTACACAAGTAGCTCATCCTTCGTTTTGCAGGGAGATCGCGTCTCTATTCTGGGACAGGTTCCTCCATGGAGTTTTCCGTGCAGACGCTTCCTCGGAAGAAAAACTTCAGAGCGACGCTTCGCCTCAAACCGACGAGGCATAACGGTAGCAAGAAAATCCGAAATTCTCCTATCGAAACCCGAAACAAATTCCAATGACCTCCACCCCACTGCTCCAAGCCGGAAAACCTTTGCGCAGAACAGTTCAATTTTGTGCTGACCCAGATTTTGAGCCTTTGAATTTTGAAATCGTTTCGAGCTTCTCATTTCGGAATGCGAATTTCAAAGCACACAGTTTGATGACACCACCAAAACGTAACACAATCTTTTGAGACTTGCCTCATGAAGCTGGCCAGTCTTACTCTTCGATCCATAATATAATACATGGCGTTAGAAAGAGGGAACAAGAAATGGGAAAATGCAACCGGGTCAAACATGGGCCGCATCGGCTCCGCAGAATGCGAAGTGATTTTTCAATTGGGAAATATGACGAAGCGACTGGCCACATATGCACAATAAAGAAGGAGCAGCAGAACCCCCTCGAGCCTGCTGATTTTTAATCCCGTTTTAAAGAAGACAATGAGGAGCAAACTCAGCATCACCATGCAGGGCATATCAAGCCACTGGGAGATTTTCTGAACCGAAATAGTCGTCACCAGAACCGCAAATCCTACGATCCAAAGCGTATTGAAGATGTTGCTGCCAATGATGTTGCCGACTCCGAGGCCGGACTCCTTTCGGAATCCAGCGACCACGGTTGTGGCCAGCTCCGGCAGTGAGGTTCCGACGGAGACAATGGTCAAACCGATGACAAGCTCACTGATACCCAAAGCATGGGCAATGTTAACGGCTGACCGTACAAGAAAGGTCCCACTGCCTAACAGGAGTCCCAGTCCGATCAAAGATAAAATTGACTTTTTGAGTCGCTCTTTCGGCTTCTTCGAGAGAGGATCGATATTCCCCCCCCCGTTACCGACCGCGGTCCCGGAATCGCTGTCGGTTCTTCCTCTCAGCGCATTTCGAACGCAATAGAGGAGAAAAAGGATGAAGAATATAAGAAGAATGACACCTTCTGACCAGCCTATCTTCCCGTTGAATGAGAGGAGCCACAGGAGGACGGCTGTGCCAGAGACCCACGGAAGTTCACGACGGAGCACCTTTGGTTCGACCTCCAAAGGATGGAAAAGTGAAGCCAATCCAAGGATGAGGCCGATATTGGCAATGTTGCTCCCTACGATGTTACCGATGGCGATGGATTCAGACTTGGCCAGGGCAGCCATAAAACTGACTCCAAACTCCGGCGCTGAAGTGCCGAAGGCCACGAACGTTAAACCGATAATAATCGGTTTGACACCGAGAGACCGTGCTAACGACGATGAATTTTTAACGAGAAGATCAGCTCCATACGAAAGTATGGCGAGTTCTATTAGAAAAAGAACGATTTGAATGAGCATCTATCTCAATCTTCCCTTCGAACACTGAAGACTATCCTGGATCATTCATAAAAATGGTCAGAATTTAGACTCATGAACATTATTGGCGTTGAACTCCGCCCGTGTATGCTTTCCATAGGAACCCTGCATGTCATTCCCGCACGGAGTCTACCCCGTATTCCATTACGGGGGCTGGAATGACAGCTTGTGAATAGAGCAGTTCGGACAATAATTCCAACAATCTCTCTAAAATATGCGGAAATTTTTCATATGCCACAAAGATCATAAGAGTCGTTTCTGGTGACGATCGAAGGTTCGGATTCACTTGAAGCACTATTCACGTCAAAACGTGTGTCTTGTTTCAAATGGCCATAAACCCTACTTTTTATCCCGCAAGGATCCGAGACAGATCCGAATATGAACGGTACTCGCTTCGCTCGCGACAGGCCCACGGGACCCACACCCCACTGTGCGGAGACTCTGCCAGCTTACATTGAAATCCTGTTATCCCCTGGCTGAAAGCGATCTTATCCCCACTCCTTCTGATACATTCGAAATTTGTAGGATGTTCGAGACGTAAAACTACACCGTACGAACATAAAATGCAAACCATAACTGACAATGACTTCGACAAAAATTTGCCTGGAATATCCGGATGTTAAAATCGTTTTAAATTTAGGATTTTGTGCTTCAGAATGTTGAATCCATGGTCCGCCTGCACCCGAATTCCAAAGCCGCCGCCTCGCAGGTGGTGGTTTACGTGGCATAAATGTGCAAGAATTGTCTTCTCGATCTGTGTTTTAATTTTTCAATGGCTTTCACTTTAATTTGTCGTGCTCTTTCCCTCGTGACTCCGAATTTTTCACCGATCTCGCTCAAGGTGAGAGATTTCCTCCCGCTCAGTCCGAAATAGAGCCGTATCACCTCTGCCTCCCGGCAGGTCAACGTAGCCAAGGCTTTCTCAATATCAGCCGGTAAAAATCCAAGGTACATCCCTTCATCCGGATACGGCTGTCTCTCATCTCCAATGATATCTAAAAGTACATAATCATCATCACTTTTTATGGGAGAATTCAACGAGAGTGGAGTTGATGCGCCTGTCAATGTTTTAACGACATCTTTGTCAGGAACACCAAGCTCCGATGCGATTTCGAATGTATTGGGCGACCTTCCGTGTTCTTGGAAATACGCACCCTGAATTTTGCCTATTTTTCGCAGCATATTGTGCCTGTTCATAGGAATCTTCACAATTCGCGTCTGCGAAGCGAGAGCCGTAAGTATGGCCTGTCGTATCCACCACACAGCATATGAGATGAATTTGAATCCCTTTGTCCCATCAAATCGTTTTACCGCCTCCATCAATCCCATATTTCCCTCGTTGATAAGGTCCTCGAGGGGCAACCCGTAACCTGCATAATTTTTCGCTACGGTGATAACATATCGAAGGTTGGCCTCGATCAACTTTTGAGCCGCTCTCTTATCCCCCCGTCGAATCCTTCTGGACAATTTTCTCTCCTCCTCGGCCGTAATAAGGGGGATATCGCTGATATCCTTCAGATAATCCTCCAGCACTCTTCTGTCTTTACACACAGGAATGAAATCGGACATTGAGACCCTCCCAGTATTGTTCACCGTACCTAAAAATCCGCTCGCAATCGTCAGACGTTATATAATAAAGAAAAATGTGCTCATGTCAAGATTAATGTTGTGTACCGCGGTGAAAAATTGGCAAAAAGACCGACACTCAAAAAGTATTGAACAGTTCTTATGGTTTCCTTATATTCACACTGATGAAAAAAAGTGTTCAGGGAGAAGAGGTCCAATTGTGACCGCAATGTTATATTTACAAAATGGATACGATAGAATCTTTTCATGGAGATCCTAAAATAATACTGGATCCTCAGCGCCACACCGATGGAGTTCGTGCCTTCATGGACTATTTTGGCCTGCCACACAAGGAGCCGGGATTACGGTTCTTGGAGGAGATCCTTGTCCAATTTTCTAAAATCCCCTATGAAAACATCAGCAAAATAATAAAACTGAACAATCTCTGGGACGCTGAAACGAAAATACGATTTCCCGAGGAAATTATCGATGACCACATCTCGTATCGTCTCGGCGGAACGTGTTTTTCTCTCACTTTTTTTCTCCAGACGATTCTTACCTTGAACGGCCTTTGTTGTTATCCTGTCATGGCGGACATGAGGGCCGGACGAAACATACACTGTTGCGTCGTCGCAATGTTAGGGAACAGCAAGTATCTCATCGATCCTGGATACTTGCTTCACAAGCCGATGGAGATTCATTCTGAGAAACCCAGGTTCTACAGGACAGAGTTTCACGGCATCGAACTCCGATTCGATTCTGATACGCAGTATTATAATCTTTTCACTTTTGACGAAAAAGAGACGAAATGGAGGTACCGTTTTCAGGACATGCCGACTCCTCCGGAGGAATTTTTGAAGCATTGGTATGCCTCCTTCTGGAAACCGACACTTCATGGCATCCTTTTGACCAAGGTCACTCAGGAAGGACTCATTTACGTCCATAAAACCTTCATGCGGGAGACCACTTTTCAGGGAAAGCGGAACATAAATATAAAAAAGAACTACCACGCCGTCATCAATGATGTTTTCGGTATTGACCCTCGGGTTCTCGAACAGGGACAGGCTGCCCTTGAGGAGAATTTGACCAAGGAGCGAGCAATAGGCCTGTTTCCGAAAAAAGTCGGTGGATTGAGAAACGAAACACAATAACATTTTATGCCACAGTTCATACGGCCGATTCCTCAAGCGGCATACCGCCGTTCTCGAACCCCTGTCAACGCCGAAAAAAAGCTTGACATGGGATGAGTCGTTGTGTATTCTATGTCAAAACGGGATCTGTTTTGTGACGAAGGTGGCGCTGGGATGGTCTCAAAATGGATCCCGTCTTTCATTGGCTGAATTTTACCGAACGGCGCTTCGTCTCTTCGGAAACTCCAGTCCGGAAACGAACAATTTGGGATTTTGAAATTTGGATCTTGATTTTCAAACATGAAGCCCATCCTACCAGATCCGGTCAAGCTTTTCTTCGGTATTCTCTACAGCGATGACGAGAGGCTGAGGAGAGCGAAAGAACTCCTGCGGGAGAAATACGGTCGGATCGACTACGAAAGCGAACCCTTTGAGTTCATCATAACGGATTACTACGCACCGGAGATGGGCTCCACCATCTCTCGTCTTTTCCTTTCCCATGAACTCCTAATTCAGCCGGACGAGATTGCTCGAATCAAGCTCGAGTCGAACGAGATCGAGGATCTCCTCGCCCTTGCCGGAAAACGGAAGGTAAACCTCGATCCGGGATATATTGACACCTGCAAGGCGATTCTCGCTTCAGCCAAATATAATGGCCCGAAGGTTTACCTCGGTCACGGTATCTATGCCGACCTGACGCTCTATTACGAAAAGGGCACTTTTTACCCTTACCCGTGGAGTTTCCCCGACTTCAAGACCAGCCAGTACAATCATTCGTTTCTGCGTATTCGGGAACTGTACAAAGTTCAGTTAAAAAAAGAGAGACGGGGGGGCAAGACATAGTCGGTAGAGTGGGCGCCCTATTCTCCTCTCGATGATTCAAAATCGGTTTTCCCGGGCTTTTCAACGGCACAAGAGATACACCTTGACAAGGCATTAAAAACTTCGTAATATAACGCTTGCATCTGCGAACACGTCTCAGGACTTCTCTGGTGATCTCGAAATATTTGGTGAGAATTTCTGATACGGTTCCATAATTTCAGCGTTGTTGCGGACGGTTCCTGTTCCCCTTAGGGAAACAGGAGTGGAGGTACCGATCCGAATTATCGTTAGGCGGACTGATAACCGACCCGGGTGATGTCTTATGACTGGCGAGTATGAAATAAAAAACGGTTCTCGTGACGAATCAAAGAATGGTTGCAGGATGTCGAACGTCTTCAATCTGGTGAACGTCCGTGCTGATCAAAATCCCGAAGCCGTTGCCATTTCCGCCCCTGGACGCGGCCCGCTGACTTACGGTGGTCTGCGTAACCTCCTCGACCGTGTCGTCCGAAGGCTCAATGAAATGGGGGTGGGACGCAACGACCGGGTCGCTATTGTACTTCCCAATGGTCCTGAGATGGCGACAGCCTTTCTGGCAGTATCCGCCGGGGCAACCAGTGCACCACTCAACCCAGTGTATGGTCCTGAAGAGTTCGACTTTTATCTGTCTGATCTCCAGGCCAAGGCACTCGTTATTCAAAGCGGGATGGATTCTCCGGCGAGAGGGGTGGCCGAAGAGCGCGGCATTGCTCTCATTGAGCTTTCGCCCGAGAAGGCGGCCGAGGCAGGTCTCTTCACCTTAGGGGGAGACCCAGCGATCCCTTCGGATCACGGTGGATGGGCACAGCCCGGGGATGTGGCTTTGATCCTGCACACCTCCGGGACAACGTCTCGACCGAAAATCGTTCCGCTCACAGGAGCCAATATCTGTACGTCCGCTCACAACACTCGATCCGCACTTGATCTGGCCGAGAGTGATCGCTGTCTGAACGTCATGCCACTGTTTCATATTCACGGTCTCATCGGTGCGACGCTCTCGTCCCTGGCGGCAGGTGCAGAAATTGTATGTACACCGGGCTTTGATGCACTCAGGTTCTTTGAGTGGATGGAGGCCTTCCGACCGACCTGGTACACAGCAGTGCCCACCATGCATCAGGCCATCCTTGAGCAAGTCAAAAAAACCCAGGAAATTATCGAGCGCAGCCCGCTTCGATTTATTCGTTCCTGCTCCGCCTCTCTGCCGCCTCAGGTCATGATGGAGCTTGAACAGAAGTTCAATGTGCCCGTCATTGAATCCTACGGCATGACCGAAGCATCGCATCAGATGGCCAGCAACCCCCTACCGCCGGGAAGGCGAAAACCCGGCTCGGTGGGTGTCGCGGCGGGCCCGGAGGTGGCCGTCTTCGACGAGGCCGGCCACTCGCTGCCCCAGGGCGAGACAGGTGAGGTTGTCATTCGCGGGCCGAACGTAACAGCGGGGTACGAGAACAATCCGGAGGCGAATAAAGCCGGGTTCACCAACGGTTGGTTTCGAACAGGCGATCAGGGCTATTTTGATACCGATGGCTACCTCTTCCTGACGGGCCGCATCAAGGAGATTATTAATCGGGGCGGCGAGAAAGTAGCCCCGAGGGAGGTTGATGAAGCCCTCCTGGCTCACCCAGCTGTGACCCAGGCCGTCACCTTCCCGGTTCCCCATTCCACACTCGGTGAGGATGTGGCCGTGGCTCTTGTGCTGCGAAAGAACACTTCGGCCACGGAGAAGGAGATGCGGCAGTTCGCTCTGACCCGTCTCGCCCATTTTAAAGTACCCAGCCAAATTGTTTTTGTGGATGAAATACCCAAAGGTCCGACGGGAAAGCTGCAGAGGATCGGCCTGGCTGAAAAGTTGGCTTCGAAACTCAGAGCAGAATATGTCGCACCCAGGGATCAAGCCGAAAAAACCCTGGCGAACATCTGGGCGGAGGTCCTCGGTCCCGAGCGAATCGGAGTGAATGATAACTTTTTCAGACTGGGTGGCAACTCCCTGCTGGCTGCACAGGTCGTTTCCCGGGTGCGCAAGGTGTTCCAGGTGGAGTTATCAGTGGAGACAGTCTTCAAGGATCCAACGTTGGGGGGGCAAGCCTCGCTTATTGCGGATTTGATCATGAAGGAGATAGAAGAGATGAGTGAAGAGGATGCGCGGCGGCTCACCGAGGAATCGTCTGACTGATGGTAGGAGATTGATGCTCGAGAGCATCACAAAGTGGAAGAAGAGATGAAAAGGGATCGACCAAGAGACTCCTCGCTGTCGGAGCATCGAAAAAACCGAGTCAGTAACCTCTCCCAGGCCAAACAGACCCTGCTCGAAAGACGACTCAAGGGTGAGACGGTGGACACTTCCGAATCCCGGTCCATTCAACGGCGTCCGGATCGGCAGACGTTCCCTCTCTCCTTCGCTCAGGAGCGTTTCTGGTTTCTGGACCAGTTGGAGCCCGGCAGCCCGGCCTATAACCGCCCTTTCGCTCTTCGTCTTACCGGTCCCCTCAATGTTGCAATGTTGACCCAGATTCTCAACGAGATTCTGAGACGACATGAGGTTTTGCGTGCCACCTATACAGCGGTTGAGGGGAGGCCGGTTCAAACCATTGCTCCGGCCGAACCCGTGAACGTGCCGGTGATCGATATCAGCGGTCTCCCTGCCGGTGAGCGGGAGTCTCGGGCGAAGGCACTGGCCGCTGAAGAGGCGCAAAGATCTCTTGATCTGGCCCGTGGAACTATTCTGCGGGCGACGCTGCTCCGTTTGGGGGAAGAGGAGCACGTGTTGCTGTTGGTGATCCACCACATCGGTTTTGATGCCTGGTCGGCTCACGTGCTTACGCGGGAGGTCGCAACCCTCTACGAGGCATTTGCCTCGGGGAGGGCATCACCACTTTCTGAATTGCCCATTCAGTACGCCGATTATGCCGACTGGCAGAGGCAGTGGATGCAGGGCGACATCTTAGAGAAACAACTTGCCTATTGGCAGCAGAGGCTCGCCGATGCCCCACCTTCATTGGACCTGCTCACGGATTACCCTCGACCTTCGACTCAGACTTACAGGGGTGCACGCCTACTCCTGGCGTTGCCCTCTTTCTTGGTAGACTCACTCAAGGCTCTTGGCCTAAGGGAGGATGTCACCCTATTCATGACATTACTGGCAGCTTTTAAAGTCCTCCTGCACCGGTACACGGGTCAGGAGGACATTGTTCTGGGAACTCCTATTGCCGGTCGCACCCATGTGGAGACGGAGCAATTGATCGGGTTCTTCATCAATACGCTGGTCCTTCGGTCCGATCTCTCGGGCAATCCCAGTTATCGAGAACTCCTGGGTCGAGTCCGCGAGATGGCATTAGGAGCGTATGCCCACCAGGACCTGCCCTTCGAGAAGCTGGTGGAGGAGTTGCAGCCGGAGCGGAATCTGAGGAGCACGCCATTTTTTCAGGTGATGTTCAATTTGGAGAATATCCCTGAGAGGGCGATCGAGGTACAAGAATTACGCATTGAAGAATTTGAGTTTGACTCTGGGATACAGCCTTTTGAAATAACTCTGGAGATTGTTGAAAAAGAGGGACATCTCTCCTGTTCATTCGGTTACAGGACCGATCTTTTTGATGCGTCCACCGTAAAACGGATGTCGGTCCATTATCGGACCCTGCTGGAGGGAATCATCGCTGATCCGAATCAACGTATCGGAATGTTGCCGCTGTTGTCAGCCGCTGAGCGGCATCAATTGCTGGTGGAGTGGAACGACACAGAGACGGACTATGCCCGGGAGGCCTGCATCCATCACTTGTTTGAGGCCCAGGTGGAGCGGACACCAGAGGCAGTTGCGGTTGTGTTTGAGGAGCAGCAAATGACGTACGGCGAGCTCAACGCCCGGGCCAATCAGCTGGCTCATTATCTCATTAAGAGAGGCGTCGGCCCGGAGGTTGTAGTAGGCATCTGTGCGGAGCGCTCACTGGAGATGGTCGTAGGGCTGTGGGGTGTTCTCAAGGCAGGAGGAGCATATGTTCCCTTGGATCCCACCTATCCAAAGGAGCGGTTGGCCTTCATGCTGGAGGACAGCCGACCCCAGGTGGTGGTGTCCCAACAGCGGCTGCCTGAGCGTCTTCCTCAGAACAACATCCATACGCTGTGCCTGGATTCGGAGTGGGAAACCATTGATCGAGAGAATAGGAACAATCCCAGGTGCGATGTCAAGGCCCATCATCTCGCCTACATCATCTACACCTCAGGATCAACCGGAAAGCCCAAAGGAGTCATGATCGAGCACCGGTCACTGGTCAACCACACCCAAGCCGCAGGCGGGGAATACGATCTCAATCCGGATGACCGCGTTCTGCAGTTTGCCTCAATAAGTTTCGATTTCAGTGCGGATGAGATCTATCCGTGTCTCACCCGTGGGGCAACCCTGGTGCTGCGGACGAATGCAATGATCCATTCTATCAAAAATTTCCTTCAAAAATGCCAGGCGTGGGCCATAACCGTCTTGGACTTGCCCACAGCATACTGGCATGAATTGACCTCCGTCTGTTCTTCTGAAGAACTGAGGCTGCCATCCTCCGTTCGCCTGGTGATAACCGGGGGAGAGCGAGCCCTTCCAGAGAGGGTGAACCAATGGTTGCTCACCGCAGGCGGAAATGTACGCTTCCTGAACGGCTACGGTCCGACGGAAACAACCGTTCATGCTTCTTTGTGGGAACTGCCCAGGGCTACCAAGAGAGAAGCGGAATGGACAGAGGTACCAATTGGGCGGCCCAAGAGTAATATTCAAATATACCTCCTTGATCCATATCTGCAGCCGGTTCCCATCGGCGTAACAGGGGAATTTTTCATCGGCGGCGTTGGTCTGGCCCGCGGGTATCTCAACAGACCGCGTCTGACTGAGGAGAAGTTCGTCCCGAATCCTTTCAGCCCTAAGCAGGGCTCGCGTCTTTACAGAACAGGGGACTTGGGCCGTTATCTGCCTGACGGCAACATCGAGTTTCTGGGCCGCACGGATCACCAGGTGAAGATCCGGGGATTCCGCATCGAACTCGGTGAAATCGAGTCGGTACTGAGAAAACATCCGCTGGTGCGGGAGGTCGTCGTTTTGGCTGCCGAGCATGAACATGGTGACAGACGCCTGGTCGCTTATATAGTGCCGACTCAGGGTGCGACTCTCCCGGTCAGTGAGCTGCGGGATTTTGTGCATAAGAAGCTGCCCGAGTATATGATGCCTTCGATGTTTGTGACTCTGGACACTTTGCCTCTGACGCCCAACGACAAAGTCGATCGGGGGGGGTTACCGAAACCTAATTGGACCAAACGCGATTCGGATGTCCCTTTTGAAAAACCTCGTACTAATGTTGAAGCAGCTGTGGCGGAGATCTGGAGCAAGATTCTGGGGGTCGAGCAGGTGAGTGTCCATGACAACTTTTTCAATCTGGGGGGTCATTCTCTGTTGGCAACACGCGTTGTCTCAAGGATAGTCGATGTCCTCCAGGTGGAATTACCCCTGCGATCCCTCTTTGAATCGCCCACAGTGGCTCAGCTTGGAGCCGTCATAGACAAGGTGAAGGGTACGAGTATCAAGCCCGCAACACCACCCATCGTGCCTGTCTCAAGAAAAAGATACAGAATGAGACGATCCCCTTCGGGGGAGCTGTTGAAATGAGCGGTGATCAACGAGCCGTCGGGAAGGTTCAATTTACACCCATAATGACTCCTGTTTCAAACAAGGAAGCTCACGAATATTCGGAGGAGGTGTTCGTCTTTCCCACCTCCTTCGCCCAGCAGCGGCTGTGGTTCCTTGACCGGTTGGAGCCCCAGAGTCCTGCCTATAATATCCCGATTGCCCTTCGTCTGAAGGGTCGGCTCAATGTGAGGGCACTGGAGCGCAGTTTCAATGAGATCGTGAGACGTCATGAAGTGCTGCGGACGACCTTTGCCGAGATGGACGGTCAACCCGTCCAAGTTATAGCTCCAAGCTTGCGTTGGAGACTGAAGCTGGTTGACGTGCAAGAGTTGCCCGAAGCAGACCGGGAGATCGAAACCCGCCGTCTGGCTGCCGAGGAGGCTCAAAGGCCCTTCGATTTGGCTCAAGGACCCCTCTTGAGGACGACCCTGGTACGGCTGAAAGAAAAAGAGCACGTTCTGCTCTTGACCGTGCACCACATCGTCTCGGACGGTTGGTCCACGGGGATCCTCTTCCGAGAGATTTCGGTCTTCTATGAATCTTTTTCCGCAGGGAAAACTTCGCCGCTCTCTGAGTTGCCTATCCAATACGCCGACTTCGCCGTGTGGCAGCGGGAATGGCTGCAGGGGGAGACTTTGGAGGCACAGCTCTCCTATTGGAGAGAGCAACTTGCCGGCGCACCTCCATCGCTGGAGTTCCCCACTGATCGCCCCCGGCCTCTCATGCAGACGTATCGAGGTACACGCCAATTTCTGGTGCTGTCCGAGAAACTGACGGAGACGATCAAGGCGCTGAGCCAGCGGGCGGAGGTTACCCCTTTCATGACGCTACTGGCGGCGTTTTCAGTTCTGCTCAAGCGCTATACCGGCCAGGACGACATTGTCGTGGGTACCCCCATCGCGGGTCGGAACCGGCCTGAGATCGAGGGATTGATCGGATTCTTTGTGAACACCCTGGTGATGCGAACCGACCTTTCGGGAAACCCCGGTTTTCTGGAGGTGCTTGGTCGGGTCCGAGAGGTATGTTTGGGGGCATACGCCCACCAGGATGTGCCTTTCGAGAAGCTGGTTGAGGAACTTCGGCCAGAGCGAAATCTCACTCAGTCGCCCATGTTTCAGGTGATGTTCGTCCTCCAGAATGCGACGGATTCCGCACTGGAACTCAAGGACGTGACATTGAATTCACTGGAAGTGGACACCGGGACAGCCAAATTTGATCTGGCCCTCTCGGTCATCGATGGTGCGGAGGGACTGAATGGAATATTGTATTACAACACCGACCTATTCGATGCTCCCACTATCAACCGGATCCTGAAACATTATGAGAACTTGTTGGAAGGTATTGTTGCCGATCCCGAGCAGACGGTCTCGACATTGCCCCTCTTGACGGAAACCGAGCGGAACCGGATTCTGGTGGAGTGGAATGATACGGTTACTGACTATCCTTCCACATCCTGCATCCATCAACTGTTTGAGGCTCAGGTCGAGCGAACACCCGAGGCCATTGCGGTACAATGTGAGAAGAAGCAGTTGACGTATCGTGAGCTGAACGCGCGGGCCAATCAACTGGCCCACTACCTCCAGACACATGGGGTCGCTCCCGAAGTATTGGTAGGCATCTGCCTCGAGCCTTCGTTGGACATGGTGGTGGGGATGCTGGGTATTCTCAAGGCAGGGGGAGCCTATGTGCCCTTGGACCCGGCCTATCCAAAGGAGCGCTTAACCTTCATGCTATCGGACTCTGGAGCGTCCATACTCTTGACCCACAAAACACTTTCAGATAACCTGCCAGAACACCATGCCAGGTCCATTTTCCTCGATTCCGACTTGATTCGTATATCTCAAGAAGAGATGGGCAATCCCGTCTGCGGGGCGACAGCCTGGAACCTGGCCTATCTCATCTATACTTCGGGTACGACAGGCCTACCCAAAGGGGTGTTGATCGAGCACAGGGGTTTGTGCAATCTTGTCGAATCCGTTAAACATTACATAGGGCTCAAGCCGGGAAGACGTGTCCTCCTGAGCTACTCCTTCGGCTTTGATGCATCAGCGAACCCCATATTTACGACCCTCTGTTCTGGGGCGACCATCTATCTGGCCCCCGCGAATTTCCTCCTGCGCGGAACCGGTATATTTCAAACCATGCGCCATCAGGCCATTACGGACGCATTCTTTCCACCGTCCTTTTTGGCCGCCCTCCCCTTTGAACCTCTGCCTCTCCTACAGACGCTCACCGTCGGCGCCGAAGCCTGTCCTGCCGTGGTCATATCCCGGTGGGCTCCAGGTCGGCGATTCTTCAATGCTTACGGACCGACGGAAGCAACGATCCGTGCCACCGTGGCTGAATGCACGGGAGACGATTGGAGGCCAACCATCGGTCGCCCAATCGCCAACACGCAGGTCTACATCCTGGATCGCCATCTCCAACCAGTGCCCATCGGGGTGCCCGGTGAGCTGCATATTGGGGGAGTGGGCTTGGCCCGGGGGTATCAGAACCAGCCGGAGCTGACGGCTGAAAAGTTCATCCCGAATCCCTTCGGCGACGAGCCAGGAGCACGCCTCTACAAAACCGGTGATCTGGCGCGCTCTATGCCGGACGGCACCATTGATTTCCTGGGGCGCTTCGACCATCAAGTGAAAATCCGCGGGTCCCGCATAGAGTTAGGGGAAATTGAGACGACGCTGGGCCAGCATCCAGCGGTGCGGGAGGTGGTTGTCACAGTTCAGGCGCATGAGTCCGGTGACAATCGCCTGGTAGCATATGTGGTTGCAGATCAGCACACGGCTCCCACAGTACGTGAATTACGGAGTTTTCTGCAGGAGAAGTTGCCCGAATATATGGTGCCCTCAACATTTGTGATGCTGGCTGGATTACCCCTGACACCCCACGGTAAAGTGGACCGCCAGGCGCTTCCAGCACCTGATCGGATTACATCCGACCTGGAGAGAACATTCATTCGTGCTCGGGATGCGCTGGAATCCCAGCTCACAAAGATCTGGGAGAAGGTTCTGGAGATTCAGCCCATCGGAGTTAGAGACAATTTCTTTGAACTGGGTGGGCACTCTCTGCTCGCAGTTCGCCTATTCTCGGAGATCAAGAAGGTCTTGGGAGTAAACTTCCCCCTATCCACCCTGTTTCAGGATTCAACTGTTGAAGATCTGGCCCATGTTATTCGCCAGGAGGCGTGCTCAGAGCCCTGGTCCTGTCTGGTACCGGTTCAGCCCGGCGGGACCAAGGTTCCATTCTTCTGTGCTGCACCGGCGGCCGGGGAGGCAATCGGCTTCGCCAACTTAGCCAGGTGTTTGGGATCTGAACAACCCTTCTACGGCCTGGAGCTTCCCACACCGGTTGGAGCACTTTCTGACCCACGAATTGAGGATATGGCTGCTGAATGTATCCGGGAAATAAAAACGCTCCAGCCCGAAGGCCCCTATCTGTTGGGGGGAGCATGCATGGGAGGCCTGGTCGCTTTCGAGATGGCCTGCCAGCTTCACCAGCAAGGGAATGAAATCGCCGTGCTGGTTCTGTTGGATTCGAGCCAACCGGCTCCTCTGATAACGCTGCGGGATTATATCTCCCTTTTATTATTCCACCATTTGCCGCGTGGACATATGGCCTACTGTCTGATGAACGATTTGAGGGAGAAAGGAAGAAAATTGAAGCGGAAGTTCCTCTTGAGCCGTGAGGGTCGACGTTTCAAAAGTGTCTGGAAAGCTCATGAAAGAGCCCGGAGAACCTACGTGCCACGCCCTTATCCGGGGCGGATCACGCTCTTTGAGAGCCGGGAGTTCCATATTCGTTTTCCCGATTACGTGAATCGGTGGTCGGCCCTGGCTGAGGGAGGATTGGATCGCCACATCATACCCTGTGGCCATCGCGAAACCCTGAGAGAACCCCATGTCCGCATCGTCGCCGAGGAACTGAAAGCGCGCCTCAATGGAAAACTAATGAACGATGAAGGACATGGTAGCGCGATTACCACATAATATACCTGATCAGCACTGTTTGCGGATGGTTGGTGGCAGATGATGGGCAAAGCCTTTCGCGGCGGAACTGAACTTCTCTGGTCGGTTTCCGAACGTTGTCCAGTGAGCCGGAGGTTGTGCAGAACTCGTACCAGACATGCCCAAGAGGATATCCCTTTTGGTTTTCTCTATAAGAAAAGAGAGAAAAATGACAGAGAATTATTGTCTGTCGTTTAAAGAATGATTTTATTATGGATATTGGTTTTAGAATAGTCTTGATCTGACTTTGACATACTCTCGATTTCGATGAAGAGCACCATGAAGCTCGAATCCAGATTTATGATGAATATGAACGATCGAGCGGCGCTGAGACCGATATCGATATCAATGGCGACACGTGCAATGCTCGCATTCAGTTTCACGCGATACATCCAGTGGTCCGAAATTCAGAAAAGAAAGGTGAGGTGATGTATATCAATCAGGGTGTTTGCACTCAATGCACATTATGTGTTCCGTATTGTCCCATGAGAGCCATTGCCAGCGATGAAACAACAGGACACGTTGAGATCGACCAGGAAGAATGCGTGGAATGCGAGAGCTGCTTGAGGGCGGATGTCTGCTCCAAGGGTGCATTGACCATGCCAGTGCTTGGTTGGCCCAGGATTCTGCGAAATCGGTTCTCAAACCCTTTGACAACTCATCCGGACACCGGAATTCCGGGAAGAGGCACCGAAGAAATGAAAACCAATGAAGTTACCGGCAGGTTCACCCGGGATCGAGTGGGAATATCCGTAGAGTTAGGCCGCCCTGGAACCGGAACACGATTCTATGACGTTGAAAAAGTCGCCATGGCCGTTGCCCGGCTTGGTGTTCGGTTTGATCCCCATAATCCTGTGACGTGCCTGATGGAGGATACGACCACAGGTAAGATGAGGGAAGACGTTCGGGGTGAAAAAGTTCTATCGGCCATCATAGGATTCGATCTGCCCCGAGAGAAGATTGTACCGGTGTTGGACAAACTGAAGGAAGTGACATTCGATATTGACACCGTCTTCAGCCTGGATCTGGTCTGCAGGATGGAGGAAGACGAGAGCAATGCAACCATTACGTTGTCAAAGGAGAGGGGCTTCATTCCGTCGATAAACGGGAAAGTGAACGTGGGTCTGGGGAAACCTCGAGCGAGGGAGGATTGAAATGACACACACCCTGCACCGTTTGGGAAACCCTCAGAGTTTGAGAAAGGATTTTATTGTCCTTGCCATTGCCTCGCAGATCGCTGGCCCCGTGGGGAGTGCCTACAAGTTCAGGGAATTTGCAGACATAGTATTAAAATACAATCCGTTGAATTTCGGAGACATGATATCCGGAAACATGTTTCAGATGGACTTAGATACGATCCACGCTGGTTACTGCGACAATTCTATCGTTCATGCCGTCTTTACCGACGAACATATTGTGGCAAACGTATTGAAGGAATTGAAAGACGCCGATCTGGGACTCTCCATCGTCGTATCCGGTTTATTGGAACAGACGGCAACATGCTGCAGCACTGCAGGTTTGAAACCACACACTGTTCAATACTCGCTGGGGATCTTGGGGCGAACCGATCTCTTGCCACAGCCCTGGGTTTTGGAGATGAGTACGATGTGCGGCCACGGCATGGTAGCCTTCTCGCTCATTATAGAACTGGCAGATCGGGTAAAAGATCAGCGGATTACGGCAGAAGAGGCGGCGCAAGGATTGGCAAGACAATGTCATTGCGGAGTCTTTAATCCTGACCGAGCAACCGGGATTCTGAAAAGGATAGTGACGAAAAAAAGCGGGAAAACCCAAGCTTCGAAGGCGTTCGAGAATGAACATGATGAAGCTCTTCGATGAGGATCCTGTCACATGGTGAAAGGCGAATGAATCGTATGATCAATCATAAAACCGATACTCCCTCGTCACAAAAATCTGTTGGGAGCGGCCGCATCCGACCGACAAATCCTTTCATTCAATTTAAGAAAGAAGAAGTCGAGCAATCGATTCCTACCCGATTTGAGCAACAGGTGCGACAATACCCCGATCGGATGGCCATTAAGAGCAGGGACCACACGTTCACTTACGAGTCGCTCAACCAAGCAGCCAATCGAGTGGCGTGGGCAATTTGCGATCGTCACTCCCATGGCCATGATCCGATCGCTCTGTTGCTCGAACACGATGCACCAGCTCTCATTGCAATGTTGGGTGTGCTGAAGGCCGGCAGGATATACGTGCCATTGGATCCGGGGTACCCTCCTGAACGACTCAGCTATATACTGGAGAATTGTCAGGTAGGACTCATCGTGACCAACAGCAAAAATCTCTCCCTGGCGAAAAAACTGACTCAAGATGCACTTACACTGCTCAATATTGATGATTTCAGTACCAGTCTCTCCACTGAGAACCTTGACCTCAAAATCTCACCGGACTCAGTCACCCACATCCTTTATACATCAGGCTCAACAGGAAAACCGAAAGGGGTTCCTCAGCTTCATCGCAATGTTCTTCACGAAATTATGAACTATACAAACGCTGCTCATCTTTCCACGGAAGACCGAATGCTTCTTGTCTCCAGCTTCAGTTTTGGTGACTCAGTGAGGACTATTTACGGTGCTCTGCTCAATGGCGCTTCCCTCTTTCCACTGAACATCAAAGAGGAAGGATTCGTCTCTCTTTCCGACTGGATGATTGAGCAAGAGATCACTATTTACCGCTCGGTCCCGACAGTATTCCGGCATTTCGCCCGTACCCTGAGTAGAAAGATGGACTTCCCCGTAATTCGTTTGATCTACTTGGCGGGTGAACCCGTGTACAGAAGAGACGTGATGCTCTATCGAGATCATTTCTCGTCAGACTGTATTCTTGTCAATGGGCTGGGGAGCATCGAATCCCTCACATACCGATGGTATTTTCTCGACAAGAACGTCCACATCACGGGTACCAACGTGCCGGTTGGCTTTGCCATTGACGACATGGAGGTCCAATTGCTCGGAGACAACGGAAAGGAGGTTGGCGTCAACGAAATCGGTGAGATTGCAGTCAAGAGTCGCTATCTTTCCCCTGGTTACGGGCAAAACCCTGATCTCACGCGGCAGAAATTCCGGCCGGATCCAAAGGGGGGAGACGAACCCATTTATCTCACCGGAGATCTCGGTCTCTTGCTGCCCGACGAATGCCTCGTTCACATGGGTCGAAAGGACTTTCAGGTTAAGATCAGGGGCTACAGGGTGGAGACTGCTGAGATCGAGATGTTGTTGATGGAGTTAGACACTGTCAAAGAAACGGTTGTTGTGGCCCGGACGGATGCGTCTGGAGATAAATATCTGTCAGCGTATGTTGTTCCCATCGGAGACCCGGGGCCTGCAGTCGGCGAACTTCGGTCTTTTCTGGAGGGTCAGCTCCCCGAATACATGATGCCCTCGACCTTCGTCCTGTTGGATGCCATACCGCTGACTCCGAATGGTAAGGTCGATCGTCAGGCTCTGCCCGCGCCAGACGGCACGAGACCGTTATCGGATAATGCTTTCGCAGCTCCTGGCACGCCGCTTGAAGAAAGGATTGCAGATATCTGGGTCAAGGTTCTGGGATTAGACCAAGTCGGAGTTCAGGACAACTTCTTCGAGCTGGGGGGGCACTCGCTGTCAGCAATACAAGCTGTGTCCAGGATGAGCGAAGCGTTCCAAGTGGCGTTGTCCCTCAGCAGCTTCTTCGAGACACCAACGATTGCTCAACTATCCAGGAAAATTGAGAGCATCAGGAGCGAAGGTGCTGGACCTCGGCCGCCTGCACTATCGCGGGTCCGCCGAGATTCGCACCATGCGAAGCTGTCCTCACAGGGAGTACCTGTGTCTATTGAGGATACACAGAATGAGGAATAAAGACAACTCAATGGGAAAACAAGTTTTTGTCTTTCCAACATCCTTTGCCCAGCAGCGTCTGTGGTTTCTCAATCAGTTGGATCCCGAAAATCCTGTCTATAATATACCGAGAGCTTTTCGGGTGACAGGTCCACTCGACGTTGAGGCCCTGGAGCACGGTCTCAACGAGATTATCAGACGTCACGAGATCTTACGGACGACGTTTTCTCATGTTGACGGTGAACCGGTGCAGATTATTGCCGAAGCCATGCCCCTGAAGGTGTCGGTGATAGATATGGGTGACATTGAAACCATACCGGAAAGGAAGACCAAGCAGTTGATCATCGATGAGATACAGCGACCCTTCAACTTGTCACAGGGTCCACTCTTACGGGCGAACCTGCTCCGTCTGGCAGAGGAGGAACACATCCTGCTTCTTACGATACACCACATCGTGGCTGATGGCTGGTCGATGGGAATTCTTTATCAGGAGCTTTCTACACTCTATAAAGCCTTTGTTTCAAAGAGTCCGTTTTCCATGCCCGAGCTTCCGATTCAGTATGTCGACTTTGCCGTTTGGCAACGAGAATGGTTACAGGGAGAGATTTTGGAGACACAGCTTGCCTATTGGAGAGCACAACTCAAAAGTGCGCCTCCCGTGTTGGAATTTCCGACCGACCACCCACGATCTCCAACGTCGACCTTCAGAGGCGCGAGGCAGTCCCTGGTACTGTCAAAAACGTTGGGAGAAGCACTCGATGCATTGAGCCAACGGGAAGGAGTCACCTTGTTTATGACACTGTTGGCAGCATTTACAGTTCTCCTCCATCGTTACACAGGGCAGGACATCATTGTGGTGGGCACTCCTATTGCAGGTCGGAATCGACCCGAAATCGAAGGGCTGATTGGATTTTTTGTCAACACGCTGGTGATGAGCACCGACCTTTCAGGAAATCCCAGTTTTCGGGAAGTGCTTGTCCGGGTACGCGAGGTATGCCTGGGAGCTTACGACCATCAGGATCTCCCCTTCGAGACGCTGGTCGAGGAGTTGCGGCCGGAGCGAAACCTCAATCAATCACCGTTGTTTCAAATGATGTTCGCCCTCCAAAATGCTCCTGAATCCGATCTGATCCTCTCTGACGTAACAGTCCACTCTTTGGAAGTAAGCAACGGAAGAGCAAAATTTGACCTGGCGCTATCCATGGTGAAGGGGGCAGAAGGATTGACGGGAACAGTAGAGTACAGTACCGACCTGTTCGAGGCAGCCACCATAAAGCGGTTCCTGACGCATTATCAGAACGTGCTGGAAGCCATCGCGTCCGATCCCGAACAGTTGATCTCAACGGTACCGCTCTTGACCCAAAAAGAACGCCATCAGATGCTGGTGGAGTGGAATGATGCGAAAGTGGACTATCCTCAGAATACGTGCATTCATCAATTGTTTGAAGAGTATGCCCTGCGGACACCTGAAGAAGTAGCCGTTGTTTTTGAGGGTCAGCAGATGACATATGAAGAACTCAACACACGATCAAACCGGCTGGCCCACTGTCTCATCAAGAACGGTGTGGGTCCCGAGACACTGGTTGGCATCTGTGTGGATCGATCCCTGGAGATGATGGTCGGACTTCTGGGTATCCTCAAAGCTGGAGGAGCGTACGTCCCCCTCAACCCTGACGATCCGGAGGAACGTCGAGCATTTATGTTGAAAAACGCCCGGGTTAGAGTGGTTCTAACGTTGGAGAGGCTGGTTCCTGAATTGCCGGAGTCGATGGCATCCGTTATTTGCCTGGATACGGAATGGTCGGCTCTGTCTCAGTACGGCGAAAAAAACCCGTCCAGTGGTGTTCAGGCTTCCAATCTGGCTTATGTGATGTACACTTCAGGTTCAACCGGCAAACCCAAAGGTGTGATGATTACTCACCGCAATGTGGTGGGATTCCTATACTCGTACAAGCAGGTCACCTTAGATGGTGAGACGCGCGTCGGGACCTCAGTCGCTCCCTTCAGCTTCGACACGTCTGTGGAGGAATTCTTTTCGACGCTCTGTTTTGGCGGGACACTCCACCTTATTCGACCCGAACGCAGTGTCGATGGTGAGTACTTCGCACATTACCTGATTGATCACGGCATTACTACCACTTACATTGTCCCCGCTCTCCTCCCTGAGATCGCATCCCACCTGGAGAGGATGAAAGACCGAATGAAGCTGGAGTGTGTGATAACTGGACTTCAACCCAAGACGGAAGAGGTCTTGCAGCATTTTCGAAACCTATCCGAAAATTTACGAATACTCAATGCCTACGGACCGACAGAGACCACGTATGGTGCGACCGCCTTCAACTTCAGACAAGCAACCTCGCCGGATAGGGATGTCCCGATTGGGGTCCCGTTCCCCAACTACCAAACCTACATTGTGGATTCAAATCTGAAACCGGTCCCCATAGGAGCACGGGGGGAGATCTTGATCGGCGGAATTGGCCTGGCCCGAGGGTATCTCCATCAGCCCGAGCTAACCGATGAGAAGTTCATACCCAATCCGTTCAGTGACGAACCGGACGCGCGCCTGTACAGAACAGGGGATGTGGGCCGTTATCTGCCGGACGGTACTATCGAGTTCCTGGGACGCACGGATCATCAAGTGAAAATTCGGGGGTTTCGCATTGAACTTGGTGAGGTCGAGGTGCTGCTTGGACAGCATCCTGCTGTCCAGGAGACCGTGGTCTTGGCTCGAGAGGATACACCCGGCGACAAGCGCCTCGTGGCATATCTGGTTATAAATCAGGAGTCCGCTCCTTCCACCAGTGAGCTCCGTCGTTTCTTGGGGAGAAAACTACCCGAGCACATGGTGCCGTCCGCTTTCGTGGTGTTGGACGCGCTCCCACTGACATCCAGTGGGAAAGTAGATCGTCAGGCACTGCCACCGCCCGACCAAGACCGACCCGAGCTGGAGGGTGCGTTCAAGGCCCCCCAAGATACCCTCGAACTCCACCTCACCAAGATTTGGGAAAAGGTTCTGGGCGTTCAGCCCATTGGTGTCAGGGACAATTTCTTTGAATTGGGCGGACATTCTCTGCTTGCGGTGCGCCTGTTCGAGCAGATCAAGAAGGTCTTGGGGAAAAGTCTGCCCCTGTCCACGTTATTCAAGGGTTCAACCGTTGAAGAATTGGCCCACGTTATTCGTCAGGAGGAGTGGTCGGACCCCTGGTCCTGTCTGGTGCCGATTCAACCCAGTGGTACCAAGATTCCTCTTCTCTGTGTTGCACCGGCGGCCGGAGAGGTGATCAGTTTTGCCGGAATCTCTCGTTGTTTGGGACATGAGCAGCCCTTTTACGGGCTGCGTCTCCCCAGGGAGGATGGAGCATCCTTTTCTCTGCGAGTTGAGGATATGGCTGCTCAGTGCATTCGAGAGATAGAGACACTCCAGCCCGAAGGCCCCTATCTGCTGGGAGGGGCATGCATGGGAGGCTTGGTCGCTTTCGAAATGGCCTGCCAACTTCACGAGCAGGGGAAGGAAGTAGCCGTGTTGTTTCTGTTGGATTCGAGTCAACCTCCGCCGTTGATATCACTTCGGAATTACATTCCGCAGTTGCTCTTCCACCACCTTCCGCGCGGACAATTGACGTACTGTCTCCTCAGGGACTTGAGGGAGAAGGGAAGGAAATTGAAACGGAAATTCCCCTTAAACCGTGAGGGTCGAAATTTGAGTAGCGTCTGGAAAGCTCACGAAAAAGCCCGAAGAGCCTACGTGCCTCGCGTATATCCGGGTCGCATCACCCTGTTTCAGAGCCGTGAGTTTCACATTCGTTTTCCCGATTGCGAGAATCGGTGGTCGGCTCTGGCTGAGGGAGGATTGGATTGCCACATCTTACCCTGTGGTCATGGTGAAAGCCTAAGAGAACCCCATGTCCGGATCTTGGCCGAGGAACTGAAAGCGCACCTCACCGAGGTACAAGCGCGAAAGGGAACAGGGAGAACTAAACGGATTTGAGTCAACCAAGGATTCCAGCAGGCGCGGGGAGTCGTTGATTGAAGATGGTCTTGTTTCATTCTGAAAAATGAACGTTCTATAAGTGCGCAGCCGAACCATTTCCAACCTCGTATGATAGTCTTGTGATTGTTGGAAACTTTTGCAATATCGTGGCAATAATCGTGCTCTGAGTTTTTGAGATCACTTTATTATTGCTCCTTGCACTTTTCATAAGGAGATATATATATTATCAAATCTTTGATCAAGAAGCTGTGGTGAAGTGTTCTCGCGTCAGGAGTGTAATCCTGTGCAATTTTCGGACAAGGTCAAAACGACTAAGAACTTATCAATAGCATATAGCTTTCAGCATTTTACTCAGTTTCATGCCTTTGGGCCTCTATTGAATTCTGAGATTGAGAGGAGGAATCTATCCATGAGATCACTCTTGTTTTTTAGTCTACTCCTGTTCGCCGCTGCATCTTATGTTTTCTCACAAGAAATGCAATCACAAAACCAAGACTCCTTACAGGCATCAGAAGAGGTGAAAGTCGAGTTCGAACCCATTGTTGTCACTGCCACACGTTCTGAACGTCCAATTCTTAGGGTTCCGTATGCGATTGACGTTATTGGGGAGGAAGAAATACAACGAGCCGAGACCGGTCTTTCCCTCGATGAAGCAGTGCGTGCTGTACCGGGTATTGTTGTGAATAGCCGACACAACCGGGATCGAGGTGACCGGATTATTATACGGGGGATAGGCAGCCGTGCCCAGTATGGTGTGCGCGGTATCAAAGTCATTCTCGATGGAATACCACTCACCTTGCCCGATGGTCAATCGCTGTTACATAATCTCGATCTCGGTTCGGTGGGCAAAATTGAGATTCTCCGCGGTCCCAGCTCGTCCCTGTATGGCAATGCAGCCGGTGGACTCATCGACATTCAGACTCAGTCCGCACCATCTACACCATATCTGTTTCAACCTCGATTTGTCGTCGGCAGTGATGGCCTTCTGAAATGGCAGGGCAAACTCTCAGGTACTGTTGGAAGACATGACTATCTCATCAATGCAAACAAGTTGACGCTTGATGGATACCGTGAACATTCCTCTGCCAGTTCTTATTCCGTCAATGCAGTGGGCCGTCACAGGATCTCGGATCAAGTCAGAATGACGACTGTACTGAACTACATCTATGCACCATATCTATTAAATCCCGGATCCGTATCAAAGACGGATGCCATCAATGTTCCATCCAAAACGAGTTTTTTTAACAAACAAAGGGCCTACGGACGCAGCAATGAACGACAAGGTCAGGGCGGAATATCCATGATATATGATGATGGCCATGCCAACCAATTTGCCGTAAGTATCTATGCCTCATCGTATTCCTACATCGTTGCCATTCCTATAGAAATCATCGACCTTGATTGGATTTCCGGTGGTATGCGCACTGTCTTCAGCAAACGGTTTCAAATTGGAAACACAAACCTTCTCTGGACGATCGGGACTGACATCGAGGCGTACGATGGAAGGAGAGTGGAGTTCGAGAATCAGGGGATACCAAGCGATCAAGTTGGAGTGGCGGAAGGAAGCGAAATTTACGATTTGTTGAAATACGGCCAACGCCTTTCGGATCAGGATGAAAGGGTGTTTGGTGTAGGCTCCTTCACTCAGTGTGAGATTTCACTCCATCCTCAATGGGACCTCATCCTTGGAGGACGATACGACTATTACAAATTCAAGGCAAGCGATCACTTTATGGAGGATGGTGTGAACCATTCCGGAACGAGAAACATGGACAGGTTCAGTCCCAGGGTTGGGATCATCTACCAGCCATACGAACTCGTCAAGGTATATGGAAACTATTCCACTGCTTTTCAGACTCCCACGACCACCGAATTGGGCAATCAAGTGACAGGGGTAGGCGGATTCAATCCCGATCTGAAACCGGAGAGTATGCGAAGCTTTGAGATAGGAATACAAGGCATGCAACCCTTTGGTCAAAAGAAATTTCCGGGAAGACGATTCGAGTACGACCTCTCTTTTTACATGCTCAATATTGAGGACATGTTGATCCCATTTCAAATACAAGGGACATCGGAAGAGTTTTATCGTAATGCCGGGAAAACACAAAATAAAGGTGCGGAGATACAATTGAACTGGTCTCCGATCAACGGACTGCGAACGTCCCTCGCCTACACGTTCATGGACTTCGTGTTTAAGGATTATACGATCGAGACCTCAGTGGATGATACCACCGTTCAGCTCTTTCAGTTGAAAGGGAAGGAAGTCCCGGGAGTTCCACCGCAGCAAATTTTCGCTGGCATTGCCTATCGGCTTCCGGTTGGAGCGTACTCGGAAATCAAGCTCAATTGGGTGGATCGATACTTTGCCAATGATTATAACGGACCTCCTCCAGACAACACCAAATCCTCAACTAATTTTTTCAATGATACCTACTTCGTTGTTGATCTCCGTTTAGGAATCCAACAAACATTCACCAAAATTGGAATCGAAATCTTTTCCGGGATCAATAACCTCTTTGATGAACGCTACAACAGTTCGGTCGTTCCCAACGCCTTTGGCGATCTGTTTTTCGAGCCCGCGCCCGGGCGGAGCTGGTACTCCGGAATTCACATCTCATTTTCTGGAGGATAATTTAATTTTTTGTTCACTGACGGAAAGACTGTCGAATCACTTGAAGTACAATCCGCTTATTACGAAAAGGAACTCATGAATGATCCTACTTTTATGCAGGGATCGGGTATCGATCTTCTCCATTTTTATGTTACTACTGCCAGTCGTTCTCTCTTATGGAGGTGAGCGACAACCATCAGAGCCTGTACCGTTAAAGGTTGTGACCATGCCGTATCTCGGATACGCACCCTTCTTCATCGCCGATGCGGAGGGGTATTTCGCGGAGCAGGGACTTGATGTCCAGTTCATCAGGATGAATAGAACAGCAACCCTTATTCCGGCTCTTATTCAAGGCGACATCGATGTCCTTTCCGGGACCATTTGGCCGAGCCATTTCAACGCCATTGCTCGTGGTGCCAGAATACGGTTCGTTGCCAACAGAAGCTATGTTGATACCTCAGGCTGTATCTATTCGGCGGTCGTCGCCAGGCGGGATTTGATTGAACATGGGGATCTGCAAAATCCGGCCCAACTGCGAAACCTGCGGATCAGCGTACCTCCATCGTCCCACATGGGGTATTTCATCGAGAAGCTCCTCAGTCGGGCAAACATGACGCTCCATGATGTGGAAATCGTGGACCATCTTCCTGCGGTAGAACTTGAAGCTTTTCGAAAGAACACCATAGACTTGGCTTTTATGACAGAGCCTTGGCTGACTCGAATAGTGAATACCGGCCATGGCGTCATCTGGTTGCCGGATAGAAAAGTTGTTCCCGGTTTTCAGTGGGGATTCATTCTCTATGGCCCCTCCCTTTTGGATAAGAATCCGGATGCGGGGAGACGTTTTCTGGTCGCGTATTTCAAGGCGGTCCGACAGTACAATCGAGGAAAAACAGAACGTAATGTGGATATCCTGAGTCAATATACCGAATTGGATCGAGATCTCTTGGAAAAAGCGTGTTGGCCGTCTTTACGCGAGGATGGATACATAAACTTTGAACACCTCATTGACTTCCAGGACTGGGCAGTGAGAAAAGGGTTGCTTGACAGAAAGCTCGCGGAGGATGAGTTTTGGGATCACGCCTTCGTTGACTACGCAACCAAAATGCTACATATACAGAAGCAATAAACCTGAAGACGCTTATGTTATTAATGTGTCGCAGTTTGGGCAAGATATATCGAACTCGCAATGGTGTTACCACTGCTCTCAAAGACGTGAGTCTCAGTGTCGGTGAACAGGAATTCGTTTGCATTGTCGGACCCAGTGGATGTGGGAAAACAACGCTTCTCAAACTCATTGCTGGATTATTAGAACCGACTTCAGGAAGAATCATCTTCGGGGCGGGGGAAAAAAACGGGAGACTTCGGAGTGCGATGGTGTTTCAGGAACATGGCCTTTTCCCCTGGATGACCGTGTTGGGCAATGTCGCCTTCGGACTGGAGATGCAGGGTATCTCGCAGCATGAATGTCGAGATCGAGCGCACGATTTCATCGAAAAGGTAGGTCTGGGATTTTTCACGCACAGTTATCCGCATGAACTATCCGTCGGAATGTGCCAGCGAGTCGGCATCGCCAGGGCTTTTGTGGCTGATTCTCAAATATTACTTATGGACGAGCCCGTTGGCTCCCTCGACACCCAAACACGGCTCGTGCTTCAAGAGGAGCTGTTGAGGATCTGGGTGGAACACCGGAAATCAATCATCTACGTGACACATGATATCGAGGAAGCGATTTGGTTGGGGGATCAGGTACTGGTGATGACCGGACGGCCAGGTCAAATCCGAGAGGAGATCCAGATCCCTCTTAGACGCCCTCGAAACCCATTAAACAGTAATCGACAGGAAATCTCGGAGATCAAATGGCATATCTGGAAGATACTCGAAGAGGAAGTACGAAAGAGCCTCTGCATACCGACTTGAAAGAGAGATTACTCCTTGGGTGGTGGCTGCCAACTATGACGGTCGTTGTAATATTGATTGTATGGGAATGGTTGGTCCGCTCGGGCGAACTTTCAGCTCTTTTTTTCCCGGCACCTTCAATGATCGTCCAAGCTTTTGTCCGTTTGCTTACCAGCGGCAAGTTGATTACCGAGGTTCGCATCACTTTAATGCGAGCCCTGTTGGGATTGGTACTCGGCGGTATAAGTGGCATGGTCTTAGGTTTGCTCATGGGCTGGTCTCAGAAGTTGCGCATTCTCGTCGATCCCTTCATTGCAGCTGCTCACCCAATCCCCAAAATTGCTATTTTGCCGTTGATTCTGATCATCTTTGGCATCGGTGAAACGTCCAAAGTGATCGTAATCGCTGTGGCTGCATTCTTTCCCATGTTAATCAACACAATGGCCGGTGTGCGGAACATTCATCCCATCCATTTTGATGTGGCAAAAAACTATGGTGCCTCTTTGAGAAAAACTTTTTCTCGCGTCATCGTGCCGGGCAGTTTACCGCTTGTGCTAACAGGACTACGCTTGGCCTTTAATGCCGTGTTGTTGCTCACGATTGCCGTCGAATTAGTCGTTGCTCAGAAGGGATTAGGAAGAATGATCTGGTTTGCCTGGGAGACCATGCGAACCGAAGAACTTTACGTCGGTCTGATTGTCACAGCAGCATTAGGGATCGGTTTTAACTTCGTATTACACTCTATAGCAAAACGTCTCATCCCCTGGCGGAGAACTCAAATTGAATAACGTACCAAAGCGCATTACTCCAACAAATTCTTTTATTCCATTTCGCGATGAAGAGGTCGAACAGTCGGTTCCCGAACGTTTCGCGCAAATCGTGAGACGGTATCCTGATCGCGTTGCAGTCGGATCAGGCAGTCAATCTTTCACGTATCGTGACCTGGATAAGGCATCCGATCAAGTAGCGCAAGCTGTTTTCGGTATGGGTGGGACCGGAGCAGAACCTGTAGCCCTGTTGCTCGATCACGGCCCAATGCCAATTATTGCAATGTTGGGGATCTTAAAAGCGGGCAAATGTTACGTGGCATTGGATGCCACAAGCACTCGTTCAAGATTGGAGTACATCCTGAATGAGACCCAGACACGTACGATTGTCACGAACCAGAGACGGTATTCTCTTGCAGCCGAGCTGTCGCCCCACGGATGTCAATTGCTCAATATTGATGATCTCGAACCATACAATTCGAGTCAAAAGCTCGACATTTCTATTTCACCGGATGCGTTGGCGGCTATTTACTACACCTCAGGTTCGACGGGACAGCCCAAGGGTGTTATCAATGCGCATCGCAACATGCTTCATTCCGCCAAGTTAAAAACCAATGATTGCCACATTTGTTCGGATGATCGGGTGGCCCTTCTTTTCTCTTACAGCGTCGCTTGGTCCAAAGCGCTTATCTTTGCTCCACTCTTCAGTGGAGGAGCCATCCTCCCCTTCGACATCGGGTCAGAGGGGTTGAAACGTCTCTCCCGCTGGCTCATTCGCGAAGAAGTCACAATTTTTACAACGGTTACAACACTCTTTCGGAATTTCATTGAGACCTTGACCGGGGATGAAAAATTTTCGAAACTCCGTTTGGTCTCAATAGGCGGTGAAACGGTTCACAGACAAGATGCGGAATTATACAGGAAGCATTTTTCTCAAAATTGCCTGCTGCACATTGGCATGGGAATAACGGAAGCTTGCAGCCCCATGACTTCCATCTTTCTCGATAAATCCACCGAGATCAACGGGGACGTCGTTCCGATAGGGTATCCTCTTGAGAATACCGAAATACTCCTGTTCGATGAGGACGGGGAAGAGGTCGAACACGATCATATTGGTGAAATTGCAGTTAAGAGTCGGTATCTTACCCCTGGCTATTGGCGAAAGCCGGAGTTGACGGCCCAATCCTTTCAATCCTGTCCTGGGGAAGAACCTGTCCGTATTTATCGGACAGGTGACCAGGGCCGCATGGCATCCGACGGTTGTCTCTACCATCTGGGCCGGAAAGACTTTCAGGTGAAAGTGAGAGGGCATAGGGTCGAGACTGCCGAGGTCGAGAGAGCTCTGCTCAACATAGGGATCATCTCTCAGGCGGCAGTAGTGACACATCCTGATGCCCAAAGCGAAAACCGACTCGTAGCTTACATTGTATGTAACCAGACACCCAAACCGACGGTTACTCAGTTGCGGTTGCTATTAAACGAAACTCTCCCTGCATACATGATGCCGTCGAATTTTGTATTCGTGGACGTGCTGCCGATGACAATAAGTGGGAAAGTAGATTTTCAGGAACTATCAATCCCGGATGTATCACGGCCTGAACTCGACTCCCCTTTCGTTCCGCCGCGTTCGTCGATCGAGAGACGCCTCATCGAGATATGGAGTGAAATCCTGAACGTCTCACCCATTGGTGTTTGCGACGACTTCTTCGACCTCGGCGGACATTCCATATCTGCGATGCGTCTCTTCACGCTCATTGAGAAGAGATTCGGCAAAAAACTTCCCGTATCGATTTTATTCGAAGCCCCAACGATAGAGATGTTAAGTGCTGTTCTCGACAAAGAACATGAGTCCGGGCGCTGGTCCTCTCTCGTGCCTATTCAAAGGGGGGGATCGAAACCGCCGTTTTTTTGTGTCCACAACCTCAGTGGGGATGTCCTATCATATGGTGAACTGGCGCGGAACCTTGGTCCGGATCAACCCTTTTACGGATTACGAGCGCAGGGCTTGGATGGAAAACAGAAACCGTACACCAAGATTGAAGCGATGGCTTCTCATTACATCAGGGAGATGCGTGCCGTTCAGCCGGAAGGACCGTACCTCCTTGGGGGTATGTGCTTTGGGGGCGTGGTGGCCTTCGAGATGGCTCAGCAGCTTCACGCTCTGGGCCAGGAGGTTGGACAGTTGTTTCTTCTGGATACATCCTGTCCCCCCTTCAATTTAAAACAACGTCTCAATTTCATATTTGAACGTTACACCCGGATTTTCAGAGAAGGTATCCTTGACGCGTTGAGTCGCTCATCGCCTACTTCGTGCACCTCCAAACAGCACGGGTTCCTAAAGCGCCATCGCTCAATCTCTGACATATTTCAGATACTTCGGGTCGATCGGGCGAACAACCGGGCTCTACGAAAATACAGACCTCAATGTTATTCCGGCCGTCTTGTCCATTTCCTGGTAAGTCAACCGTTAGTGTCTGTTTCACCGGATTCACGAAAGAAATGGGAGACATATGCGAGAGGAGGTCTCGAAGTCCACACCATTCCCGGGGATCACCACACTGTCCTCAGAGAGCCACACGTTCACTTACTCGCCAAAAAGTTGAAAGAATACCTTAACACAGAACCATCCGGATAATTGGGCGGTGCGATTATGGGTGTGAGCGAAATAGTCCTCACAAAGGAGTACATTCTGTGATTGTGTAACGCACGTCATTTCAATATATTCTATAAACAATCGAAGATACAGGTACACACCAACGTTACCATCGATTAGGTAAGGAGATTATTATGTCCGGAGAGGAAAAGGAAGACACCACGATCTATGAGGTGGTTGTGAATCACGAAGAACAATACTCCATCTGGCCGCAATATAAAGGCGATCCGCCAAAAGGTTGGAAAAAAGTTGGAAAAAACGGACTGAAAGAGGACTGCTTGGCCTATGTCAAGGAAGTATGGACCGACATGCGGCCACTGAGCCTGAGAAAACAAATGGAGGAGGCCGCCCGGAAGCCCGGGGACCGGAAAACTTCGAAGAAAGAAGAGCCTGGCGGAGAAACTCTGGTACAACGTCTGTCCAAAGGGGATCATCCTGTGGAAGCGAGCTTGCGACCGGAAAAGACCGTGCACGCTTTCAAAGAGAGTATCGACCGTGGCTACGTGCATATCAAGTTTACGGGTACCAGAGGAGGCACAGAGCTGGGCTTCAGGCTTGATGCGGAGGCTACCGATTTGGGCCAGGCCGATTTCGACACACACACAGGAAGCGTCCACCTTGTTGGCAGCTTGACCCTCGATTATGTCAAAGTACGGTGCGTCGCCGATGTCGACCTGAGCACCCTGGCCGGGAAAGGACATCTCGAAATTGAAGAGTCCTGAACCTTCGCATTCTGTCCCATGAGACAATCAAAACAAATGAAGGGACATCAGAGGACACGAAAAAAAGACAGGAAGGGACTCTCACTGATTCATTGCTCTAATAGTCTCCACTGCAACATCCCAGTCCGGCATACGCGACTTCTTATTTCATCGGTAAAAAATACACATGGAAAACCTTGAAGATTCATATCCTCTCTCACCCATGCAACAGGGCATGCTCTTTCATAGCCTGTGTGCTCCCCATTCGGGGGTGTATGTTCAGCAATTGGTCTGCGCCTTCCGCGAGGATCTGCATGTTTCGGCATTCAAGCAAGCGTGGGGGCGAATCGTGGAGCGGCATGCTATCCTGAGAACGAGTTTTCTTGTGGAGGACCTCAAGGCTCCCCTGCAGAGGGTCCATCGAAACGTCCCCCTTCCCATCAAAGAGCAAGACTGGCGCGGTATTTCCGGAACAGATCAGGAGAACCGACTGGAAGCCTATCTTCGGCAGGATCGAGAGCGCGGCTTTGTGATCACCGAGGCGCCACTCCTGCGCCTGGCCCTTTTCCGATTGGCGGAGGAGAACTACCGGTTTCTCTGGACCTCTCACCACGCGTTGTTGGACGGTCGCGCTCGTCTCATAATTCTGAAGGAGCTGTTCGCCCTTTATGACGCATTCTGTCAGGATCAGGACCTGTCACTTGAGCCCACCCCTCTCTATCGGCACTACATTGATTGGCTCGGGAAGCAAGATTTTGCCAAGGCGGAGCGCTTCTGGCGGGACCGGCTCCGCGCCTTCACCGCCCCCACACCTTTGCCGAGAGACCGCTCTACTCAGGTGCCCACCAGCGATGAGGAGGACTACGGAAAACAGGAAATCCGGATTTCGGGAACGCTGCTGTCCGCCCTGCAGTCCCTGGCTCAATCGCACCAACTGACGCTCAACACCTCGGTTCAGGGGGCCTGGGCAATACTCCTGAGCCGCTATAGCGGTGAACAGGACGTGGTCTTCGGAGCCACACGAGCATGTCGGCGCTCGGCACTGGATGGGGCTGAGTCCATGGTGGGCCTTTTCATCAATACGCTCCCGGTAAGGATCCGGGTGACTCCCGGAGAGCCTCTGTTGTCATGGTTGAAGACGTTGCGTCAACAGTGGATCACCCTGCGGGACTACGAGCATACCCCCCTGTTAAAAGTACAGGAATGGAGCGAGATACCTCCTGGGGAACCTCTATTTGAGAGCTTCCTGGTTTTTGAGAACTATCGATTGAATTCCCTCCTGCGATCGCATGGGGGAAGCTGGGCCAACCGGGAGTTTCGGCTCATGGAGAGAACGAACTACCCCCTGGCGGTGGGCGCGAGCGTCGATCAGGAGCTCTTCCTGAAGATTATCTATGACCGACGGCGCTTCGACGAGACGGACATAATCCGGATGCTGGGACATATGAAAACCATACTTGAAGGTATGGTGGCTCATCCCCACCAGCCCCTCTCGGAATTGCCGCTCATGGGGGAGGCCGAACGACATCAGGTGCTCATTGAGTGGAATGACAGGGAGGCAGCGTATCCTCAAGACAGGTGTATCCATCAACTGTTTGAAGAATGGGCAGACCGCACACCTGACGAGATAGCCGTTGTTTTTGAAGGTCAATACATATCATATGGGGAACTCAACACCCAGGCAAACCGACTGGCCCGTTGTCTCAGACAACACGGTGTCGGTCCTGAGACACCAGTCGGCATCTGCATGAATCGCTCATTGGATATGATTGTGGGTATCATGGCAATTCTTAAGGCCGGTGGGGCTTACGTCCCTTTGGATCCCACGTACCCGAAAGAGCGTCTGACGTTTATGTTGACAGATTCTCAGGCACTGATGGTATTGACCGAGAGAACATTGAAACAGGTATTCCCGGACCTGCACATACCGGTGCTCTATTTTGACGCCGCCACGATTCAGGAGGTCTATACGAATCCAGAGAGTGCGGTGTCGAGCGAAAACCTGGCCTATGTCATGTATACATCAGGATCCACAGGCACACCAAAGGGGGTGATGATCTCCCATCACAATATCGTGGGTTTCCTGTACGGATACAAGCAGGTCACGTTAGATGGACCGAGACGTGTCGGCACATCAGTGGCTCCGTTCAGCTTCGACACTTCCGTGGAGGAAATTTTCTCCAATCTCTGTTTCGGCGGCACCCTTCACATCATTCGACCGGAAAACAGCACGAATGTTGAATATTTCGCCAGGTACCTGGTTGACCACCGGATCACCACCAGCTATATCCTTCCGGATTTTCTTTCCGGGGTTGCCCATCATCTCAAGAACCTGCGGGACCGGATGAATCTCAAATGTATCACAACCGGCCTTGTGCCCAAGAAAGAGCGTGTCCTCCAAAGCATGCGCGATGTGTCCGACCTCATTCGAGTCTTGAACACCTATGGTCCCACAGAAGTGACGTACGGCGCCACGGCCTTTGAGTTCCTGTCCGCCACCGATCCTGACCACGATGTCCCCATCGGTGTTCCATTTCCCAACTATGAAGTCTACCTGCTGGATTCCAATGGGCAACCGATTCCTGTTGGCCTGACAGGGCAACTCCTTATTGGTGGGGTCGGCCTTGCCCGGGGGTACCATAACCGCCCGGGACTGACGGCCGAAATGTTTATTCCCGATCCTTTCAGTGATGAGCCCGGCACTCGTCTCTACCGGACCGGAGATGTGGGCCGGTATCTGCCCGATGGAAACATAGAATTTCTGGGCCGCAGGGATGACCAGGTCAAGATCCGGGGATTCCGCATCGAAACAGGTGAGGTAAAGTCGGTACTTGGACAACATCCGGCAGTTGAGAAAGCCATTGTTGTGGCCAGAGAGGATCAACCCGGCGACAAGCGGTTGGTGGCCTATGTGGTTCCGAAGCGAGGGATGAATCCTACAATCAGCACAATCCGCGGTTTCCTGAAAGAAAAGATTCCACATTACATGGTGCCTTCGATTTTCATGTTTTTAGACTCCCTGCCGCTGACGCCAAGTGGTAAACTGGACCGTCGCAGATTGCCGGCACCGGATCAAAGCCGACCGGAGCTGGGTGAGGCCTATGTGCCCCCGCGCACGCCCATCGAGAAGGCTGTGGCCGGGATCTGGGCTGACGTGCTTGGACTGGAGCACATCGGCGTTTATGATGATTTCTTCGAGCTGGGAGGACACTCCCTGCTGGCCATCCAGGTCGTCTCTCGACTTGGAAAAGCCTTCCAGATTCATCTCCCTTTGCGCCGTCTCTTTGAGGCTCCAACTGTGGAAAAGCTGTCAGGCTTTATCATGACCCTTGAACGCAAGTCCGGTCAAACAGAGAGGATTGCTCGCATACTGAGCAAGGTCGAGGCCATGTCCGCCGAGGATGTGAGAAGGATGCTCCGAGAAAAGAGAAGGAAAATAGAGAACCCATGATGTTTGACAAAGACGCCTCTGAGGAAACTGAAAAGCTCGAGCTCCTTGCCTTTCTCCTAAAAGAGGAGGGCATTGAATCCCCTCAGGAGCACCCTCTTATCCGGCGAGGAGATCGGGATCGGTTGCCCCTTTCCTTTGCCCAGCAGCGGCTGTGGTTTCTCGACCAATGGGTGCCCGGCAGTTCCTTTTACAATATTCCGGCCGCCGTTCATCTCACCGGCCCCCTCGATGTGACCGCGCTGGAGCAGAGCCTCAATGAGATTGTGCGACGCCACGAAGTTCTGCGGACGACCTTTTCCCTGGTGGAGGGAAAACCGGTTCAGGTCATCGCGAAATCTATGCCTTTGCAAGTATCGATGATAGACTTGAGGGAAATCCCAGAGGAATCACGAGAGACAGAGATCGAGCACGCAATTACCGAAGAGATACAGCGGCCCTTTGACCTGTCTCAGGGTCCACTCTTACGAGCACGTCTGCTTCGCCTGGCTGAGAAGGAGCACATTCTGTCCCTGACGATGCACCACATCGTTTCCGATGCCTGGTCCATGGGGATATTCTATCGGGAGCTTTCCACACTGTACCGAGCTTTTACCACCGGGATGCCGTCAACGCTGCCTGAGCTTCCCATCCAGTACGCTGACTTTGCGCTTTGGCAGCGGGAATGGCTGCAGGGGGAGAATTTGGAGGCACAGCTCTCCTATTGGAGAGAGCGGCTTGCCGTCGCACCTCCATCGCTGGAGTTACCCACAGATCGCCCCCGCCCTCCCGCGCAGACGTATCGGGGGGCACGCCAATCTCTGGTGCTGTCCAAAACATTGACGGAGGCGATCAAGGTGCTGAGCCAGCGGGAAGGGGTCACTCTGTTCATGACGTTACTGGCGGCGTTCAAAATTCTGCTCCATCGCTACACCGGGCAGGACGACATCGTCTTAGGCGGCCCCATCGCGGGTCGGAGCCGGCCAGAAATCGAAGGACTGATTGGATTCTTTGTCAACACACTCGTAATGCACACAAACATTTCGGGAAATCCCAGTTTTCGGGAGGTACTTGGTCGGGTATGCGAGGTATGTTTGGGGGCTTACGATCACCAGGATCTCCCTTTCGAGAAACTGGTCGAGGAATTGCGCCCGGAGCGAAATCTCAATCAGTCGCCATTGTTCCAGGTGATGTTCGCGTATCAGAATACTCCGAGGCAGGGCCTCGAGCTTTCAGGACTGACCGTGAATCCGTTGGAAGTCGATAGCGGAACGGCTAAGTTTGATGTAGCGCTATCCGTCGTGGAAGAACGGGAAGGACTGAAGGGGACATTCGAGTTCAATACCGATCTGTTCAACAGGGATACTATCGCCCGGATGCTGGGGCATTTTCAAACCCTGCTGGAGGGCATCGTGACCAATCCCGAGGAACACATCTCGACATTGCCCCTGTTGACGGAAGCCCAGCAGCGTCAGGTGCTGGTAGAGTGGAACGAGACTTCGGCGGATTTCCCCAACGACAAATGCATCAATGAGTTGTTCGAAACCCAGGTGGAGCAAATCCCTGAAGTCGTGGCAATCGTTTTTGAGAACCAAAGGTTAACCTATCAACAGTTAAACCGAGAGTCCAATCGACTGGCGCACTACTTGCAAAAGTTAGGTGTTGGTCCAGATGTATTCGTAGGCATCTGTGTGGAGCGCTCGTTGGAGATGGTTGTAGGAATCCTGGGTATCCTCAAGGCCGGTGGAGCGTATGTGCCCTTAGATCCGGCGTATCCAAAAGAACGGGTGTCCTTTATGCTGAAGGATACCCAGGCGCCGATCCTGCTGACCCGGGAGAATCTGGTCGAGGAACTCCCCGATCATGAAGCACACGTCATCTGTCTGGATAGGGACCGGGAAACGATCGGGCGAGAGAGCGAGGAGAATCCGGGCAGCAGGGCCACAGCCGACAGCCTGGCCTATGCTATTTATACCTCGGGCTCAACGGGTATTCCCAAGGGGGTGCTTGTGGAGCACAGGGGATTATGCAACGTCGTTGAAGCATTTATTCAAATTCACACTTTGCATCAGGGCAACCGTCTTCTCCACACCGTTTCTTTCAATTTTGATGCTGCGACGTTGCACATGTTTATGGCTTTTTGTTCGGGCGCGACTCTGTGTTTGACCGCAGGTAATTTACTTTTATCTGGTCCCAGTCTCATTCAGACATTGTGCGAACAGGCTATTACACTTCTACCGATCCCGGCATCCGTTTTATCTGCTCTTCCCTTCAAGAAGCTTCCCTCGTTGCGAACGATCTCTGTTGGGGCGGAAGTCTGTCCACCTGAGGTGGTAGCGCGGTGGGCTCCTGGCCGGCGATTTCTCAATGTTTACGGACCGACTGAAGCGACCATCGTTGCTACCACGGCTGTATGCACCGGTGGGGACCGCAGACCACCAATCGGTCGCCCCATCGCCAACACGCAGGTCTATATTCTGGACCGCCATCTCCAAGCAGTGCCTATCGGAGTAGCCGGTGAACTGCACATCGGTGGTGTAGGTCTTGCCGGAGGTTATCTCAATCAGCCGGACGTAACCGGGGAGAAATTCATTCCCAATCCCTTTCGTGATGAGGCGGGTGCACGCCTTTATAAGACCGGGGACCTGGGCCGCTACCTGCCGGATGGCAATATTGAGTTTCTCGGTCGTATGGACCACCAGGTGAAGATTCGCGGTTTCCGCATCGAACTTGGAGAGATCGAGGCGGTGCTGGGACAACACCCCGCTGTTCGAGGGGTCGTTGTTCTGGCCAGAGAGGATGCGCCTGGCGACAAACGCTTAGTGGCTTATATCGTTGCTGACCAAGAGCATCGTCCCACAATCAGGGAACTGCGTGACTTCTTGAAACAGAAGTTTCCTGACTACATGGCGCCCTCGGTCTTTGTGACGCTGGATTCCTTACCACTGACACCCAATGACAAAGTAGATCGTCGGGCACTGCCCGTGCCCGATCAGAAGCGCCCCGAGTTGGAGAAAGCTTTTGTTGCTCCCAGGACACCCCTGGAAAAGACAGTGGCTGGGATCTGGTCCGACATACTGGGATTGGAGAAAATTGGCGTCCACGATAATTTCTTCGAGCTGGGTGGACACTCCCTGCTGGCCACCCAGCTCGTTTCTCGCGTGCGCGATGTCTGTCAGGTCGAGCTGCCGCTACGGAGCATCTTTGAGGCGACGACCATAGCCGATCAGGCCCTGGTGGTTGAGAAACTTCTTATTACGTATGTTCGTGGATTATCCGATGAGGAAGTTATCGAACGCCTGGGTCAGCACCCATATTCGATGAATGAGAAACGATGAAGAACATAGATAATCATATTGAAGGACAGCGCCTCGAGCTGTCACCGGCAAAGCGAGTTTTTCTCGAAAGGCTCATGCGGGGTGAAGGGAGGAGAGAAGACCCATCGAGCCTCATACCCAAACGGACGGAGCAGAGCCCCGCCCCCCTCTCCTTTGCTCAGCAGCGGCTGTGGTTCCTGGATCAACTGGAGCCTCATAATCCCGCGTATACTGTCCCTATTGCCATGCGTCTGAAAGGCCGGCTGAATGTGGCAGCCCTGGAGCAAAGTCTCAATGAAATTGTGAGGCGCCACGAAGTCTTGCGGACGACCTTCTCCATGGTGGCTGGACAACCGGTTCAGGTTATCGCAGCAAGTCTAAATCTACATGTAACGGTGGTGGACGTCAGGGAGTTTCCTGAAGCTGCACGAGAAACAGAAGCTGGAAAGATAATCGCTGAAGAGGTGCAGCGACGGTTCGATCTATCCCAGGATCCACTCGTACGAGTTCATCTGCTGCGTCTGGAAGAGGAGGTGCACATCCTGCTGATCATAATGCACCACATCGTCTCTGATGAGTGGTCGATGAGGATATTCTTTCAGGAGCTTTCTATACTCTATAAGGCTTTGGTTAGAGGGGAGCCGTGGTCACTTCCGGAGCTTCCGATTCAATATGCTGACTTTGCGGTTTGGCAGCGGAAGTGGTTGCGGGGGGATTTCTTGGACACACAGCGTTCCTATTGGAGGGAGCACGTTGCTGGTATGCCGCGGGTGTTGGAGCTCCCCACCGATCGTCCACGACCAGTAGTACAGACGTATCGTGGTGGACATCACTCACTGGTGCTGTCCAGAAATGCGACGCATTTGCTGAAGAGATTGAGCCAGCAAGAAGGGGCCACGCTGTTCATGACGTTGCTCTCTGTCTTCAAGACATTGCTCTTCCACTACACGGGTCAGGAAGATATCTTTGTGGGAACTCCTGTAGCCAATCGCAGCCGGACCGAGATCGAGGGATTGATCGGATTTTTCACCAACACATTGGTCTTGCGTACCGATCTTTCCGGCAATCCCACCTTTCGAGAATTGATGAGACGTGCACGCGAAGTATGTTTGGGAGCCTACACGCATCAGGATGTGCCTTTTGAGAAACTGGTGGAGGAGTTGAAGCCCGAACGGAATCTCAATTATTCTCCTCTGTTTCAGGTGATGTTTGTTTTCCAGGATGAGACTGCTTTTGTTCCGGAACTCCCGGGCGTGCGTGTCAGTATGATGCAGGTTGACAGCGGGACGTCGAAGTTCGATCTGACGTTGTTCATGCAGGAGGAGGAGGGTGGGCTTCGGGCCACGGTGGAGTATTCTTCGGATCTGTTTGATGCAGCGACAATCCGAAGGATGTTGAGACATCTGGAGGTGTTGGTGGAGGGGATTGTGACTGATCCTGATCGGCGTCTTACAGAGTTGCCGTTGTTGACGGAGGTTGAGCGGCATCGGTTGCTGGTGGAATGGAACAAGACCCAATCGGATTACCCGGCAGATGTATGCGTTCATCAGCTCTTTGAGGTACAGGCAGAGCAGAGGCCTGATGGGATTGCCGTGGTCTTTGAAGATCAGCACCTCACCTACCGGGAACTCAATGCACGGGCCAACCAACTGGCTCACTACCTCAAAGAGCGCGGCGTGGGACCCGACGTTCCAGTAGGCATTTTCGCGGGGCGTTCGTTGGACATAGTCATAGGTTTATTAGGTATCCTCAAGGCCGGTGGGGTGTATGTTCCCCTGGACCCATGCTATCCCAAAGATCGTCTGGCCTTTCAGTTACAGGATACTTGTGTACCGCATCTGTTGACTCAAAAGCGGCTGATGCCAGAGCTTCCCGAACATAATGTGAATGTAATCTGTTTGGACTCGCACTGGGACATCATTGCTCAAGAGGGTATAGATAATACTGTCAGCGGGGCCCAGCCCGAGAATTTGATTTACATACTCTATACCTCAGGATCGACAGGACGACCCAAGGGTGTTGCCATCCCCCATGGTTCCATAGTCAACCTGATAACGTGGCAACTCCATCAGACTGACCTGCCCCAAGGTGCCAAGACGCTGCAGTACAATTCATTCAGCTTTGACGCCTGTTTCATGGATATCTTTATGAGTTGGTGCTCAGGCGACACATTGTTCATCGTGCCGGAACCCGTACGGCAGGACATCACTGGATTGGCGCGATTCATTGCAGATCATGGCATCGAACGACTCAATCTCCCCTTTATCGTACTTGAGCATTTGGCTACCATGTGGGATGCTGGGGAGAAGCCGCCACAGTGCATGAGGGAGATCATCAGCACGGCTGAACAATTGCACGTAAGTCAGCCTCTCAGGAGACTATTCGCTCAATTACCCCATTGTCTCCTGTTCAATCACTACGGTCCCTCCGAGACTCACGTCGTCACCGCCTTCGCACTGACGGGACCACCGGGTAACTGGCCAGAATTTCCTGCCATAGGACGGCCCATAGCCAACACACGTACCTATATCTTGGATATAAGTTTTTGCCCTGTCCCGGTGGGGCTGCCCGGTGACCTGTACATTGGGGGTGTCAGCTTGGCTCGCGGCTATCTGGATCGGCCGGAATTGACGGCGGAGCGTTTTGTTCCGAATCCCTTCGGTGACGAGTCGGAGGCACGGATATATAAGACCGGAGACGTGGCCCGTTACTCACCGGATGGAAATATCGAGTACCTGGGCCGCATGGATCACCAGGTGAAACTCCGCGGTTTCCGCATCGAGTTGGGGGAGATCGAGGCCGTTTTGAACCAGCACTCTGGGGTGAAGGAGGCCGTGGTACTGGCCAGGGAGGGATGGGCTCAGGAGAAGCGCTTGGTCGCCTATGTTGTCCCGAATCAGACGGGAGCGCTTCTCAGCAGCGAACTGCGCGGTTTCCTGAAACAGAAGCTTCCGGAGTACATGGTGCCCTCGGTTTTTGTGACGCTGGAAGCCCTGCCGTTGACGTCGAGCGGCAAGGTGGACCGCGGGGCGCTTCCTGTACCTGGTCAGAGACGACCTGAGCTGGAAGTGACCTTTGCCCCTCCCAGGACGTCTGTTGAAGAAATGCTGAGGGGGATCTGGACCGAGGTCCTCGGTCTTGAGCAGGTCGGTATCCGCGACAACTTCTTTGAGCTGGGAGGACATTCTCTGCTGGCTGTGAAACTGGTGTCGAGGATGTCGCTGGCGCTGAATCGCGAAATATCGGTCAGGTTTCTCTTTCAACACCCCACCATTGCCGACTGCAGCGAAGCGATAGAGAATCTTCACCAGGCTGGTGAATCCCCGCAGGCTCAGGAGTATAGTGGTGTCTCCTCCCTCCCTCACGGTGGACCCTCTGAACTCTCCCTGTCACCCTTCCTGCAGATCGAGCACCGCCCACTCTTACCATTGTTTACAGAGGGGAAGATTCCTCCTGTTGATGCGGCGGCTCTGGGATATTTTCCCGACAGTCTTCTGAGGCGCACTGATGTGACCCGCGATGAAATAATTGATAGGTGGTGTGACGGCCACCCGTCCTTGAAAGTTCACATCGAGACCTCTTTAGGCCGAATTGCCCTCATACTGCTGCCTCGATTTCATTCCGAGCTGTACAAAGATGAGGACGACCTCGTGCGGGTCATTCTCGAAGCGCTGGAACTGGCTGTTCGGACTGGGGCAAGCACTGTCTCTCTTTCAGGACTGATCCCTTCGGCCACGGACTACGGTCGCTCCATCGAGGCAGCACGCTCCAAGCGGGTGGATGTGCCGATGATTACCACCGGACACGCTACAACCGCCGCCACAGTCGTGTTGGCTGTAAAAAAGATTTTACATGAAGGCGGGCGGGACCTGGCCCGGGAGCGGGTTGGGTTCCTGGGTTTGGGATCCATCGGGCAGGCGACCCTTCGTCTGATGCTGAACTGTCTGCCCCATCCACTGGAGATCACACTGTGTGATGTCTACAGCAAGCTCGATTTCCTGGAAAGAATCCGGCGGGAGCTCATCGATGATTTGGGATTTCAAGGTCCCGTCCGGCTCAGTCAATCACGGCTGGACGTACCACCGGAGTTTGATGAGGCCAGCCTGATCGTCGGGGCCACCAATGTACCCGACATTCTGGATATCCGGCGCGTCAATCCCGGAACAATGATGGTTGATGATTCCGGACCTCATTGTTTCGTTGTCAGGAATGCTATCAGACGTCTTCAGGAGCAGGAAGATATTCTCTTTACCGAAGGCGGAGTGCTCCGATCGCCGCATCCCATCCGTCAGCTCAGATACGTACCGCGTTCGGAGGAAAAAATGATGGATCCTGCCCAGAGGGAAGCCCTTATGAATTTCAATCCCTTTCACATAACGGGTTGTGTTCTCTCCGGCCTCCTTTCCTCACGCTTTGAGGACCTCCCGCCGACGGTGGGACTCGTCGACGATCAATCATGCAATGCGCACTACGATCGGCTCAGTCGATTAGGATTTCAAGGCGCCGACCTAACTTGTGAGAGCTACGTGCTTCCCGAAAAATCGATTCACAGCTTCCGGAACCGTTTCGGGGGAGTGGACCAGGATGAGTGAACGATCACCCCTCTACCCCACGTCCTGTGCTCAGCAGCAACTGTGGTTTCAGGCCCAGTTGGATCCGGAGAGTCACGTTTCTAATATTGCCTCCGCGGTGCGCTTGCATGGTTCCCTCCGTGTACCGGCGTTGGAGCGGAGTCTCGATGAGATTGCTCGACGCCACAAAGCCTTGCGGACGACTTTCCTGACCAGAGCGGGACAACTCAAACAGGTTGTGGCACAATCCTCAATACCGCGGTTACCGGTACACGACCTGACGGTGTTCCCTGAGAGTGAGCGGGAGGATGAAGCCAGACGACTGCTCACAGAGAAAGCGCGTCGCCCTTTTGATCTGGCCACAGGTCCACTTTTTTTGGCAGGCATACTCCGGCTGGGGGTGGATGATCATATCCTTTTTACAGTAATGCACCGAATCATCGCGGATAATTGGTCCTTGGGTATATTTTTTCAGGAATTCTTTATTCTTTACGAGGCTTACTCCACCGGAAAATCCTCGCCCCTTCCGGAGCTCACTACGCAGTATCACAAGTTTGCTCAGTGGCAATGTAAGTGGATGAAGAGCAAATCAGCCGAGGAACAGCTCTCATATTGGAAACAGCGACTCGCTCATGTTCCGTTCACGGTGAATCTCCCTACCGACGGCTCACGTCACGGCTCGCGACGAATCCACCAGGGTGCAACGCAGTCACTGATGCTGCCTGAATCACTGTCTCACTCCCTCAGAGCCCTGAGCCATCAGGAGGAGGTTACCTTACCCACTATTTTACTGGCCGCCTGGCACGTGCTGCTGTATCGCTACACGAATCAGGGTGAGATTGTCGTCGGATTTACCACTGAAGGCCGCAGGCGCTCGGGGATGGAGGAACCGATTGGATTATGTAGCAATATCCTGGCCCTGCGAATGCCGCCAGTGCGAGACAATCCTGCTTTCAGGGAGCTGCTGAAGCGGATGCGCGGAGTGATCCTGGAAGCGTATGCCAACCAGGATGTACCCTTTGAGAATGTGATGGAGGAACTGCAATCGCAAGGGGACTTGGACCGCACGCCTCAGTTTCAGGTCGCCTTCCAATTCGATCATCGCCCTGATGTGGCTTCAAAGCCGCACGGCTTGGACGTGAAAGACTTCGAGTTTGAAAAAGGAATTTCAAGGCATGATGTAACCCTGAAGATTGTAGAGAAGGTGGAAGAACTCTCCTGCTCTTTCGAGTACAACACCGACCTGTTTGAGGCGACGACCATCGCCCGGATGGGATGGCATTTCAAGAGATTGTTGGAAGGCATTGTAGATCAGCCGGATGAGGTCATCTCGGATTTGCCGCTGTTGACGGAAGGCGAATGGCATCAACTCCTTGTGGAGTGGAATACGGTTCGAGTCGAGAACTTTAAGGAGGAATTTTATCATCGGAGTTTTGAGTTTCAAGCCGAACGATTGTCAGACGCGGTGGCGGTCGTGTTTGAGGGTGAGCACTTGACATATCAGGAGTTGAATGTGCGAGCAAACCAATTGGCGCACTATTTACAAGCTCTGGGTGTAGGACCTGACGTACTTGTAGGGATGTGTATGGAGCGTTCTCCGGAGTTGGTCGTTGGAGTGCTCGCAACTCTCAAGGCAGGCGGGGCTTGCGTGCCTCTGGATCCGACATTTCCAGAGGACTGGTTTGCTTTTGTCTTGGAAGACACGGATGTTCAGGTCGTATTAACGCAAGACCGTTTGCTCAAGAAGCTTGCCGGGCACACAGGTCATGTGATCTGTTTGGATTCGGCCCAGGAGAACTGGGATCGAGAAAGCACAGAAAATCCGGTTCGTGATATAACGAGCGAAAATTTATCATTTGTGTACTACACCTCCGGCTCAACAGGTATTCCCAAAGCCGTGATGCAGCCGTACCGCAAAGTTGACACAACCGAGTCACTTGTTTCATTTACAGAAGAGGATCGACATCTGTTCAAAGCATCCATCGGCTTTACTCCCTTCGGTGCTGAGATTCTCACGCCTTTGATGACGGGTGGAAAAATGATTATTGCTGAGCCGGGACGGAGTCAGGACAGCACCTATCTCGTTCCATTGATTACCAAGCATACGGTGACGTATATCAGTGTTGTGCCTGCGATGCTACGAATGCTTCTGGAGCAGGATGAAATTGAAACATGTCGTAGCCTGAAACATGTCCTTTCCTTCGGTGAACCATTGCCCCATGACCTCCGAGAGCGCTTTTTCACTCGGACGGCTGCGAACCTGTACGTCTTATACGGCACCACCGAAGCACCCAGCGCGACCTTCAAGATGTGCCAGCGCGGGGATGATGCATCGAGTAGTGGCGGTTTCTCCATAGGTCGGCGCCTGTCCGGAAACCGGATCCATATTATGTCTCTCATGGGCGGGATGCAACCGGTTCCCATTGGCGTGCCGGGAGAGCTCTGTTGCAGCGGTTTTAACCTGGCTCGAGGGTATCTCAACCGTCCAGACTTGACTGCGGAGAGGTTCGTTCCAGATCCCGTCGGTGATGAGCCGGGAGCGCGCCTATATAAAACCGGAGACTTGGCTCGCTACCTGCCTGATGGGAACATCGAGTTCCTCGGCCGTATCGATCACCAGGTGAAACTCCGCGGCCTCCGTATCGAGCTTGCAGAGATCGAGGCAATACTGAGGCAGCACGTGACTGTCTTCGAGGTCGCCGTCGTGATGAGGGAAGACGAACCCGGGAATAACCGACTTGCAGCCTACGTGGTTCCCAATCAAGGGTCTACAATTTCCATCAGCGAACTCCGAAGTTTCCTAAGGGTGAAGCTTCCCGAGTACATGGTGCCTTCCGCTTTTGTTGAGCTGGATGCACTGTCCCTGACACGCAACGGGAAAATTGATCGTCAGGCTCTGCCAGCACCCGACAGGGTCAGACCCGAACAGGGAAGAGCTTTCATTGCACCTCGGGATGCGCTGGAAAATCACCTGGTAAAGATATGGGAAAAGCTTCTGGGCATCAAACCCATCGGTGTCAGGGACAGCTTCTTCGATCTGGGCGGACATTCACTTCTCGCAGTGCGCTTGTTCGCACAGATCGAAAAGATGCTTGATAAAAAACTTTCCCTGGCAAATCTCCTCGAGGCACCGACGGTTGAGCAGCTCGCTGGCCTTCTTCGCCAGGAAGGCGAGCCAGCACACTGGTCTTCATTAGTGGCCATTCAATCCGAAGGCACCAAACTGCCCTTCTTCTGGGTACCTCCGGCCGCGGCTGATGTCATCAGCTTGGCAGATCTCGCCAGGCATCTGGGACCGGATCGACCCTTCTATGGACTCCAACCTCTGGGATTGGAGGGGAATCAATCTCCCCATGCCCACGTTGAGGAGATGGCCGCCCATTATATAAAAGAAATACGCAACATTCAGTCTGAAGGTCCTTATCTTTTGGGAGGAATCTGTTTCGGAGGCATTGTGGCGTTCGAGATGGCTTGCCGGCTTCATGAGCAAAATGACTCTGTGGCTTTCCTTGCTCTCTTGGATTCCAGTCAGCCACCCCCCCTGATATCGCTGCGGGATTATGTTCCCCGTTTACTCCTCCACCATTTACCGAGGGGACAATTGACCTACTGTCTCAAGAAAGACCTGAGAGAGAAGGGAACAAAGTGGAAATGGAAGCTGTCCCGGAGTCATGGAGGCCGCCGTTTCTACAGGGTGTGGAATGTTCATGAAACGGCACGGAGAGCATACGTACCCCGTCCTTATCCGGGTCGGATCACCCTCTTTGAGAGCCGCGAATTTCGCATTCGTTTTCCCGATTACGAGGCCCGGTGGTCCGCGCTGACCGAGGAGGGTTTGGATTGTCACACCATAGCGTGCGATCATGGCGATTTCCTGCATGAACCCTATGTCCGGATCGTCGCCGAGAAATTGAAAAACTGCCTCGAGGGTGTACCCTCTCAGAACGATGCTGGGAGAAATAAAAAGACTGCGTTGTCAAGAGCCCCCATTATAAACAGGGAGTTGTTAGGTTGAAGAGAGATTCCGTTCGGCCCGAGAGTCGAGGTTCAGCGTTCACGCAACAGAACTATTCCCCTGGGGGTGCGATGATTGGGGGAACGCTGGTACTCACGGGATCCCGGATGGTCTTTTTTGTGTGTGGTTACATTGTCCACGTTTTCCTGGCGAGATATTTACAGCCACAGTTGTTTGGCGTCTGGGGAGTCATTCTCGGAATCCTGACCGTCTATCAGATGATCGTAATGTCAGGACCTTCGAAGGCCATTTCAAAATTTACAGCGGAAAGAGCAGATCAAGCTCGATCGATTCAAAATCAGGGGTTGAAGATCCAGATCATTTTATCCGGCATACTGTGCGTATTCATGGGCATCGCAGCACACTGGATTGCGCGGCTACTCAAAGATTTGACACTGACTCCATATATTCGCGCCACAGTCTTTTTCTTTCCTGTCTATGCCTTGTATGCGGTCTATCTGGGTACGCTCAATGGGCTGCGTGCCTTTGATCGACAAGCACTGGTCATGACAGCTTACTCCTTGCTGCGAATGATAGGAATCGTGGCTCTCGTTCTGTTGGGCTACCGGGTGTACGGGGTACTGGGTGGCAGTTGGCTGGCCATGTTCGTAGCAATCTTCATCGCTCGTCGTTTCTGCACGTGTCCGGTAGCAGATCATACCTTTGAAGGGCAGCGAATTATTCGGTTCGCTCTTCCCGTGAGCTTCTTCGCCCTGGCCTTGGCCGCTTTTTCAAATCTCGACATTTTCCTTCTCAAAGCTCTCCTGGGAAGTAATGAGGATGTGGGGTTCTACACGGCCGCCGTCGTTCTTGTCAAAGTACCGTATCTGTTGCTCTTCGGGCTCAATACGACGCTGTTTCCGGTGGTGGCGCAATCCTTGTGGGACCCTACGTACTCCAAAGCGAAATTCTATATCAGCCGCTCACTGCGCTATGCTCTCCTCATCGTAACACCCACTGCGTTTGTAACAGCGGCCACTTCGAGAGAATTGATCCTCCTTATATACACATCACAATACATCTCCGCCTCGGAACCGCTCCGGATCCTCATTTTCGGGTATGTTTTTGCTTCGATCTTTATGATCGCGTCAACAGTAATTATGGCCGTGGGGAAACCGAGGATCGCCATGGGTATCGTGTTCCTGATGGTTGGTTTGGACTTTGTACTCAATTATGCATTGATCCCCCAGTTCGGATTGACCGGTGCCGCGCTGGCGACATCTGCGGCCGCATTCATCGGCGTTTTCGGAGGACTGGCGTATATCTTTCGAAGATTCGGTCAACTCTTGAATCCCATATCACTTGTAAAAATCACCGGTGTCTCAATTGGACTCTGTGTGCCTTGTGTTTTTTTCGATATGAGGGGCATGTGGTTATTGATATATTACGCGGTTGCGATCGTTCTCTATATTGGTTTCCTGGCTCTTCTCAAGGAGCTCGGAGAAGAGGAATGGTCGATTTTCAAACGCGCCTTTGTTCCACAGACAGTCCGGAAGCGCCACAACGGATCATGATGACCTATGCAAAAAACGACGAATGAGAATAACCGAGCATTGGACACATCTGAAATTGACTCTCTCATCATAGTCACCAGCTCTTATGTCTATGTGCCTGAGGATGTTCTTATCAACTCAGGTGTGTTTGTCCGGGACTTTGCGCGGGCGCTTACGGAGCGTGGTGTACGAGTGACCGTTGTGACGCAGCACAGGAGCGCAGCCGTGCTGGTGGATCCAGGCATTGAGGTGATCGCATATCCATGGTCCGGAATGGATCGACAGCCGGTGGAATTGAGTTTCCACAGGTTGTCGGATTACGGTCACATCTGGTCACTGCTGCATGGCGGGATCAATGCGCTGCGCGGAATCTCGGTTTCGGATCAGAAGGTGCGCTGTCTGTGCATGTGGGCTGTGCCAGCCGGGTATATGGCCATGAAGGCCCTCCGTGGAACGGGCGTTCCGTACGACGTGTGGTGCCTGGGATCGGACATTTGGCATTACGGAGGCAAGCGGTTTTCGCGGTGGCTCATAAAAAAAATCTTGCGAAACGCCCAGCATCTTTTTGCGGATGGCTATGTTTTACGAGATGATGTGCAGAGCCTTTCTCGGCGAAACTGCACATTTTTAGCCAGCTCTCGAATGTTATCGGGAGAGACGGAGATTGTACCCCGTCTCGTACCAGGCAAACCCAATCTGCTTTTCATCGGTCGATGGCATCCGAACAAAGGTGTCGATCTCCTTCCGGAGACGATGCGCTTCTTGAAAAATATGGGAGTGGACGCCCATCTTCATCTCTTCGGTGGCGGAACGCTTCAAGAAGAGTTGAAGACATTGATCTCAAAACATGGAGTGGAGAACGATATCACCCTCCATGGGTATGCGGATTCCGGCGTGGCTGTCGCCTATCTCAAAGCCTGTGATGTCTTAATTATTCCCTCACGTATCGAGAGTATCCCTATTATATTTTCTGACGCGGTCAAATGCAGAATTCCGGTGGTCGCGACTGACGTCGGTGATTTGGGAATGTTGATTCGGGAGCATCAAATCGGTGAAGTCGTTCGGCCGAATTCGCCATTGATGCTGGCCGAGGGTGTTCAACTCGTGTTGAAGAAAGATCGATCCTTTTTTTCTCAGCAAGCCCTGAGAGTAGCGCGGCGTTTCGATGTGAGGGCTGCTGCGATGACATATCTTCAAATTATAAAAACAGGAGCATAACCATCCGAAAAACTGTCTCCCGGATGGTTACACTGATCAACGCGGAGAGAGACGGAACGTCAAAAGAGTGGAAAAATAGCCAGAACAAGGAAGTACTGTGTATGGAAAAATACATCATTTTTGGTAGTCCTCACATTGAGGAGCAAGACATTCGAGAAGTTGTTGACTCGCTGCATTCGGGGTGGCTCTCCACCGGACCGAAAGTAGCGAAGTTCGAGAAAATGTTTGCGGACTATATCGGTGCGTCCCATGCCTGCGCTTTGGGTTCATGCACCGCCGGTCTGCATCTGGCCCTGCTCGTCGTGGGAGTGAAGCCTGGAGATGAAATCATAACATCCCCGATGACCTTTGCTGCGACGGCCAATGTCATCGAACACCTCGGTGCACAGCCTGTATTTATTGATATCGAGCGGGATTCTATGAACATTGATGTGAGTCAGATATCATCAAAGGTCACCAAAAGAACGAAGGCCATTCTCCCCGTTCACTTTGCCGGAAGGCCGTGCGACATGGAAGCCGTAATCGAATTGGCGAAGAAGCATGATCTGCACGTGATCGAAGATGCTGCCCATTGTACAGAGGGAGAGTACCGAGGGCGAAAAATAGGGACAATCGGGGATCTGACCGCATTCAGTTTTTATGCTACGAAGAGCCTGAGCACCGGTGAGGGTGGCATGGTGACGACCCACAATGAACACTGGGCCGAAAAGATTAAAGTCTTAAGCTCCCATGGTCTGAGCAGAGATGCCTGGAAACGGTATTCTTCTGAAGGGAATTCGCATTACCAGGTCGTCGTACCGGGATATCCGTATAACATGATGGACCTTCAGGCGGCCATTGGAATACACCAACTGCTGCGACTCTCGAAATCTCTGCAGCGGCGTGATGAAATCTGGCGGATGTACGATGAAGCATTCGAGGATCTTCCGGTTGAAACGCCTGCCTCGGCTGAAACCGGGACAGTCCACGCCAGACATCTCTATACGGTGCTGGTCGATTCCGAAAATGCCGGCAGATCGCGCGACGGCGTGCGTCGAATATTATACGAGCAAAAAGTCGGCAGCGGGGTCCATTTCATATCACTGCACATGCATCCGTACTACGCCAACAAATACGGATATGCTCCCGAGGATTTCCCGAATGCGATGTACGTTTCGGAGCGCACAATGTCACTGCCCTTGTCGTCGAAGCTGAGCGATGACGACGTTGCCCGGGTCATCGTGGCGGTCAAGAAGGCTCTGAGAAAATGATGAGTAACACAGAAGGCACCACGACACCATCGCTAGTTACGTCGAACTCCGCTCCTGAGAGGCTCACAATAAATTCCAGCCAAGTGCATGTATGGTGTGCCGATCTGAATATACATTCAGATCGATTGCACAAGTATTATCACACACTTTCTGCCGACGAACGGGATCGAAGCGCGCGGTTCAAATTTCAAAAAGATCGTGACGGTTATATTGCCGCGCACGGTATACTTCGAGCCGTTTTAAGTCGATACGTGAATACAAAACCGTGTCAACTTCGTTTTTATGCGAACAATTTTGGCAAACCGTCACTGGACACATCGACCGGACCAGGGATGCCCCGTTTCAATATGGCGCACTCGAGTGGATTGGCCCTCTTCTGCATCTCCCGGGATCGTGAAGTAGGCATTGACCTCGAAACTATTCGTCCCCTTGATGAGATAAAGGAGATTGCCGCACAATCGTTCTCCCCGAAGGAGGTCGAGACGCTTCTGGCGCTCCCCGATAAGGAACAGGTTGAAGCCTTTTATACATGCTGGACCCGAAAGGAGGCGTATGTCAAGGCCAGAGGGATGGGATTGTCTCTGCCTCTCGATCGGTTTGACGTCTCTCTTTCGCCGGACGAACCGGCCAGACTGTTGGCGTCCAGAGAAGATCCGCAGGAAACATTTCGATGGACCCTGATGGGATTCAACCCTCGTCCAAACTTTGTGGCAGCCCTTGCTGTAGCGGGCCATGGCTGGCAAGTGAAATTCTGGCACTGGTCTGATGAGTAGAAGAGGTATGATGCATATCCTTTAGGTGAGGATGTGTAAGAATTCGGATCGAAGAAAATCCTTGACATCACCTCAAGAAGTCGCTATTCTTCGACTGTTGTAAACACATGAGAACCCGGATTGAAACTGAAGACATTCCTTTATTGAAAAATGTCACGAACCCATCTTTCTCGAAGGAGAGACCGTTTTGCCTTGTGTAAGGAATAATAATCCTTACCTTACAAAATTCCGCAATGTCTCGTGTGAAAAATAGCATAATCTTACAGACTGGTGAAAATCCCCGATCGCAAAGGATATATATTCTGCGTGGGAGATGGGAAAGGACACGAGTCCCAGCCAAAAGGTCACAGCCTATCACAATCCGAAGAGATGATCGCAGGGTTAAGAGTGGAAGCGTATTGAAGAGTAAGACATGATAAATATCCCGATGTAACTTTCTCCCCGCATACGGTACTCCGCGATCAAGACGGAAAGTAAAGAGAGTTGGGAACTATGAAGGGTTTTGATTTTTGGATTCCTCCCCTCAAGTGGGGAAATGACATTGTGGAATTGAGAGGTCATTGTGTCAACACAATTCTTGATCAACGCATTCGGAATTTCTGAGTATAGTGAGACTATTTATTTCTTTGAAATCATGCAGTTCGGTTAAAGTGGGAGGCAAAAACGAAGTTTCGCAACCGGTCTCCCAGAACTCGGATTTGGAATTGAGGTGAAATCGGAACACACTGTAACACTTTAAAAACAGGAGGAGTGGAACATGGTACGCACAATCCTTTTTTCTGCTTTGGTGTGTATGATCCTGGCTGGGCTCGCTTCAGCACAGATCCCGCAAACCATGAGCTATCAGGGTATGCTCAAAGATGATGCCGGCAATCCTGTGGCGGATGGTACAGAGACCATGACTTTCAAGCTCTACGATGCGGAGGAGGAAGGCACAGCCCTCTGGCAAGAAATCCGGGAGGTCGAGATAACGGATGGTCTCTTTCATGTGATTCTTGGTGAAGAAAATCCCTTGAGCCTGCCCTTTGACAAGCCCTATTGGCTGGGCATAACAGTCGGAACGGAAGAGGAACTCGCGCCCCGTTACGCTCTGACTTCATCCCCCTATAGTTTAAATGCAGTGTCGACCATTGTCGAACCGGAGGCTGGCCAGAGTCTCGCTATTCGTAATGAAGAGGGTGAGCAGACACATATTCTGAGCCAGGATGGAAATGTGGTTCACAAGGGAAGAGGAACATTCGAAGGGGGACTGGAGGTGATAATGGGAGACACCACAGAAATATCCCCCTCAGTCAAGCCTGAACGTAAAGAAAAAATTGACTCAGATACTGCAATAACTGTTCTCATTAATGAAGGGGCGGGGGTATATGCTTCGAATAATGATCCTACTCTTCCTGCAATATTTGGTTATAATATTTCAGAAACAGGAACTGCAGTTGGCATTAAAGGTTTGACATCCCGCGGGACAGGTGTTTTGGGTTCTTCTGATTACGGTACCGGTGTAAAGGCTGAAGGCGACATTGGCTTACTCGCCCGTGGCACTGGATATGCTGCTCGTTTTGATGGTGATGTGTCTCTAGACTACTCAGGCAAATTGAGAATAGATAACGTAACGAATGATCCGCAGGCGGAAAAGATCCTCGTCTGGTCAGATGATAAGTTTGTGAGGTACCGAGCTCTGCCCTCAGATACTGGGGATGGCCACGAGTGCGGCTGGGATTTTGACGAGGAAAGTGGTATTATATCCACCGATCATGAGGTCATTTTAAAAAATGAACAGGGAGAGGTCACCGCCCATTTCAATACCGATGTCGATGAACACCTCATTAGAGGACGTTTGGAAGTAGATGATTGGCTCATCATCGAAAATGATGAAAGTAAAGGTGGCATCACCATGGACCCAGAGGAATTTATACTTTTCGATTCGGAGGGAGTGGGTGCGTATGTTTTTAACGAAGATTCATCCGACCACTTCAAGCCCGCGTACTATTACGAGGACGTCATTTTAAAGGGACAGGACGGCAAAGGCATCAAACTGGTCAATGACAATGATGAAACCATCGCCGGATTCGGCAGAAAGGACCTGGATACAGGACAAATACTTGCAGTCTATGGTACAGCGGAAACGGAAAACGATCTGGCGGGAAGATTTGACGGTGATGTGAAAGTGAACGGTGAAATCTACGCCAGCAGTTTGCATATTGTCACCGAGCAGGGTGATACACTTACGGATTTCAATAGAGATGGAACGTCAACCCACAGAGGTCTGGAGAAGTTTGAGGAAGGTCTTATAGTGCCTATTAAGGAAGCTGACAAAGCGATTGTGCTCTATCCTGACTTAGGTATTGCGATTATGGGCTTCCCTGGTGGGGAGTTTTACTTCCATGCCGATCCCGAGGGAAATGCCATAGTCAAGGAACATCTGTTTGTCAAGAATTGTACGGTGTCCGACGTTCTCCAAGTTCAGGGTACCCTCAGCAAACCTGCCGGTTCATTCAAAATCGACCATCCGTTGGATCCTGAAGGTAAGTTTCTGTATCATTCATTTGTAGAGAGTCCGGACATGATGAACATATACAATGGCAATGTGGTTCTCGATGAAGCCGGTCAAGCCTGGGTGGAGCTGCCGCAATGGTTTGATGCCCTAAACAGGGATTTCCGCTACCAGCTTGCTCCTATTGGAGCACCAGGACCAAACCTCTATATCTCAGAAGAAATTCATAATAACCGCTTCAAAATTGCAGGTGGAAGCCCAGGGATGAAAGTCTCATGGCAGGTGACGGGAATTCGTCAGGATGCCTACGCAGAAGCCAACCGTATTCAGGTCGAAGAGGACAAACCCCCGGAGCAGAGAGGCACCTACCTCCACCCGGAGTGTTTTGGCAAGTCCGAGTCGTATCGTCTGAGTTCTCAAAAATGAACACGCCCAGCTCGGCGCTTGGGGTGAGGAATTTCAGTAATCCTGGGAACATTCATGTTTCAAAGCTGAAGTTTCAAGATGTCGGTTATTTTTGATATTGAACAGTTTGGTGGGCAGAAGGTGCTCGAAACCAAGTTTTGCTGCGCGAAAATGTAAAATAGTAATCATAATTTCCAGAATGGATTCAATATTTCTGGGGAAATTCCTCCTTTTTTCCATTCAAGCTTCCGAGTTTCTCCCTACTTTTCAAATATACGGCTTGATCAATCTTGAGTGCCGACGTCTTCAAATATGGTTTTGATCAAGTTCTCGATGACCTGTCGAATCTATTTTTGAGAGTCATTTCATATTTTCCTACTAATCATCCTCAAATCCAAGAGTCATAAAATATTTTTTGACTTAAGTCAATGAATTATACTTCCAGTCTCTGCATTTTTGAATATGTTTTATTGGGAAGTACACAAAAAGATTTTTGACTAGAAATGTTGGATAGAAGTAACGATAATCTTTTCATAGTCTTCACCTAAGAAAGGAGGTGATTGTAGGAGTTTCGGATTTTTTATGTATATGGCCGAAAGAGGGATGATATTCCTTGATCTGTTATGTCGCTTTTTATGGAGCACAGACGTCAATGGTCTTCAACTGGACTATGATAAGTTTAAGACGAGGCTTTAAAGGCTTGTGAACAGGTGCGTCAAATGCAGAAAGACAATGAATAACCACCTCCATCAAAGTATTCCAAACTAAGCTGAATCTTTGAAGCTTAAAAGAGATGAACTACTTTTGTGTTTAGGTAAAAAGGAAAAGATGAGTTTTCCTGGCAATTGCATTGAGAGCGATAACTGGCAATAAGCAGAACGAACTGCCAATCGCTTCTCGTGCGTTAGGTTCATTAGTTAAATTCACCTTAATCCTTCTTCAAAGGAGTAAGAAAATGCGCATGCTTTTACACGTTAGAATTCCTCACGAACCGTTCAACACTGCCGTCAAGGAAGGTACTGTGGGACAAAAGATGCAACGTATTTTAAACGACACGAAACCAGAAGCAGTTTACTTCACTGAACACGAGGGTCACCGTGGAGCGATCATGATTATCAACCTCGATGATCCATCGCAGGTTCCAGTTTTTGCGGAACCCTGGTTTCTTCAGTTCAACGCTGATGTTGAATTTCGCATTGCCATGACACCGGAGGATTTAGGGCAAGCCGGACTTGAGGAACTTGGAAAAAAGTGGTCCTAAAGTTGGAAACCTATTCCAGTGGCCCTGTTCCGTCGCAAATAATGAACAGGACGATTGATGATGGTTGGAGGATAGACGATTATCCCCAGCAGTTTTCTCAATTCCATTTTTAACTCGAAGAAAAGGAGTGATACAAATGAAACGGCAATTAAAAACTTCACTCAACAGTCTATTTCTTTTAGCCTGTGTGATACTTCTCACTGGTGTCTATGTTTACGGAGAAGAGTATGAAATTCTAAAAGGAATGGATTCTGCCCGAGCGATATTTGACATGAGGTCAGGGGATCCCAAAAGTGCTGCCGTGCTACTTGGTATGATACAGCAGACGTTTCAAGATGAGAACTTGAGAACAGCAGCAGAGAAACCTGAATTCGTAGTCGTCTTTATCGGTCCGTCGGTCAAGCTTATCTCAACCAATACAGAAGGCTTTTCTTCTGATGATAAAGAGAAAATAAGAGTAATTGCAAATACCATATCAGAAATGTCAAAAGCTGGTATCAGATTAGAAATATGCCTCGCAGCAGCTCACCTGTTTGGTGTGGATCCCGCAACAGTATTGCCAGAAATCAAACAGGTTCGCAATGGTTGGGTAACCTTAATTGGACACCAGGCGAAAGGTTACGCTTTAGTCCCTGTTTATTAATCCTCAGTATGCGACTCTATTCAGTGAAGTCGGTGGAAACAGAAAAGCCCGGGTTGATCATTCCCGGGTTTTTTTGTTTGATTTCTGTGACGCTCTGAAAGTAATGTTATCAAGATAACACTCATTTTTCAGCCCACCACAGATAGTATATGTTTCTGTCAAAAGTGATAGAATTCAACCATAAATAGCCACTCCCATCAAAATTCAATATGGAGGATTATAAAGAAAATCTCCCTGTTATTCAATTGTAATATTTCAAAATACAAATTCGCTTCTCATTGGATTAACAAACACTCTCTTCCCTTTATTAGCTTTTCCCATTGCCTGCTAAAAAGAAACTGTATAAATTAAGATAATTTACTTTATTTCTTGATCTATTAAAGGAATTTATTTACATTCAAATGTAATATTGAAACTGAGTATTATACGAAGATTAATCGTCATCCACAAGTTTAATATTTGTGATAACTAACTAATATTGTGAACGTTGTAACAGTTCTGTCAATGCAACTATCCATACAACATCCGTGTAATGTAATATACAACCTTGTTTTCCAAAACGGAAGAAAGCTATGAGAATTACCATTGTCTTGTGTTTCTTTATTTTATTTTTACAGCTGAATTACTGCAAAGCGCAGGAGAACGACACAGCTCAGATCCAGAATAATGCGAGCGCTGCAAAAAAGGCTTTCGATCAGATTCTGTCGTTGTATACAGAATACGACATAGTTCACATTGGGGAACGGCACTGGAATCTGACCGACTACAATTTCCGTGTCGCATTGATCGGATATCCTAGATTCGCTGAGGTTGTCAATGATATTGTCATTGAAAGCGGAAATTATTTGTATCAGAAAATGCTTGACGAATATATCTTGGAGTTACGTGATGTTCTTGATGAGGAGCTGTGCAAGGTCTGGCGTAACACGGTTGTGACGAGTGGTGTGTGGGATGCACCGATCTACAAAGAGTTTGTTCTAGCTGTGAGAAAAGTGAATGAGAAACTTCCCCGCAAGAAACGTCTTCGCCTCATAGCGGCTGAACCTCCCATAGATTGGTCCAAGGTGAATACGTGGGAGGAGATGGCTCCTTTTTTTGGTGCTCGCAGTATACATACCCCTGAGATCATCAAATCAGAGGTGTTGAATAAGGGAAGGAAAGCGCTTATTATTTATGGAGGTGCGCATTTTTATCCATCCAGCAATGATTTCGCCGGGTGCGGGAGACTTCGCACCTATCTCGAAAATATTATACAGGATAAGGTGTTCTCTATTCTTCCATTAAGCGGTGAAGATATATTTTCCATAAATTTTCACAGACAGATCGGTGTGGATCAATTTCCTTTCTTCCTCCGCGTTGATGAATCAAAACTGGCTTCCTTTCCAGGGAAGTTGTTTTTCGTAGAGGCGTACGGAACGTTGAGTGAATTCACGGATGGTGTCCTCTATTTTGGCCCATATCCTGACAAATATGCTGAATACGATTCGGTGGCAACCAATGATTCAACTTACCAGGAGGAACTCGAACGTCGAAAAAGCATTATGGAAAATGTCACCCCAAATTGCGTAGAGCCGAAAACGTCTCATTAAGGGTGGGGGACGTGACGGTTGATGAAGAACAAAATACAGGCTTTTATGCGGTCATATTGGATAACTCTGATGCATCCAGCGTAGTAAACTACTACCGGATTGAGATGAACAATTGTATTACAATGAAGCGGATAAAGCGAATGAAATGATTTGTGAGATTCTTGAAAGCATCATTCAATTCTGAATGATATTAGAAAGTACTATTTCTCTTTGAAAATACAGTGTATGGAAATCCCGAAAAATTGCCGCTGGAGGTGGTTGGAATCGTTGCACTCCGGGCTATGAGACTTCATAGGAACTCAGCAATCTTTCTTCTTTCCCAATGAGAATATCCCACTACCGGATCGACCCCTGCTCCTACCCTTTCCCAGGACGGATATGAATCTTTCTACAATCTATAAGTCTCTGAAATTATTGTACAAAACTATAAAGATACGTCCCCTTACGAGGAAATACATTTGAAGATGATTCATCGAAATAGAAAGGGAGAGATCTTCCTGTGTACAGAAAATCTCTTGACTTTGTACGACGAATATCTTAAACTTTCAGACTCTTTTCGAGAGAGAGGAGGAATTTTTCAACGAGAAGGATACGTCGAGCTGAACGTACCCTGCGTTCGAATTGTACTGCATCGGGGGTGATGGATGTTCAAAGCATCCTGCAAATGAAACGTTATGTTCTCTTGAAGGGGTACGTGTTCGTGAGAAGAAAGACTAAAGTCAGCCAGACAATTGATAATACTCAGCAGAGTCCTTCTTTTGGGATGGAGAATATTGAAATTTCGAAGACAATGAATTGGAGATTTTTTCGATGATAAAAGTGTATGGGGGGATGTTGAATTTCCTGAAATTCGAAATGTGCAAAAAGAAACCGTTGATTCTCAGACATCTATATATATGCCTTTCTCTTTTGACATTGTTCTCACTGGGCTTCTCACACAGAACTTTCGCCCTGAGGCAGGATATCTCCTTCCAAGTGATCTCACTGGAGCAAGGGCTCTCACAGAGTATCGTAGAGAGTATCGTTCAGGACAAGAGAGGGTTTATGTGGTTCGGCACTGAAGACGGGCTGAACATCTACGATGGATACAGATTTCTTGTACTGCGCAACGTTCCGGGGGATCTCAATAGTCTGAGCTACAATCACATCACGGCAATCTACGAGGACAAATTAGGACAGCTGTGGATTGGCACATTCAACGGCGGACTGAACACCTATAATATAGAAAAGGATCAATTCACTCGCTATCAACATGACCCCAGCGATTCCCACAGTCTAAGCAACAACGTTATCAGGGCAATTTACCAGGACAGAGCTGGGACACTCTGGATCGGTACTGATGATGGATTGAACATGTTGGTCATACATTCCGGTGCAGAAGATACGGCGGAACAGAACCGAAGCTTTGTGTGCTACAAACACGATCCCCAGGACCCGAACAGTCTCAGCAACAGTGTCGTAAGATCCGTATATCAGGAGAAAGACGGAGCGCTCTGGATCGGTACTGACGGCGGATTGAACAAGCTCGTTCAAACACCCTCGGGTGCCGTCAAATTTATACGGTTTCAATATAACCCCCTTGATCCCGGCAGCATCAGCAACAATATTATCAGAGTAATATATCAGGATGAAGACGGAACGCTCTGGATAGGAACCGATGGGGGCTTGAACAAACGTATTGAAACCTCACCGGATGCGGTCAAGTTTCTACGGTATCAGAACGACCCCCGCGATCCTCGTAGCCTGAGTCACAATCAAGTCTATACAATTTTTGAAGACCGTTTTAAAACACTCTGGATTGGTACAAACGGGGGTGGCTTGTGTCAATTCGATCGTGAGGAGGGTATCTTCACTCCATACGTAAATGATCCGAGGGATCCGAATAGTCTCAGCTATAACGAGATTCGAAGTATTTACGAGGACAGATCGGGTAACCTGTGGATAGGGACGTATGGTGTCGGAATCAGTAAGCTTGATAGAAGTCGAAAAAAATTCGTCCATTACAGGCCAGTTCCGAGGAACCCGAATAGCGTAAGTGCGGAAATCATCTGGTGCATTCACGAGGACAAAGAGGGTATACTCTGGATCGGAACCCATGGTGGTGGACTGAACAGGTTCGATCGACAAAAGAATGAGTATACCCATTATCTCTCTGATCCCAACGATCACAATAGCCTGAGCAGTAATATTGTGCGCCTCATTCTCGAGGACGACACAGGCGCGCTATGGATCGGAACCCATGGTGGGGGTATTACCAAAATGAACAAAACCACTGGAAAATGTATTCGATATCTCCATGATCCGAATGATCCCTTCAGTTTGAGTCATAATGACATCAGGGGGATGTTATTCGATCGCACCGGAACTTTATGGGTAGGCACCAGAGGAGGAGGTCTGAATAAATTAGAAATAGAGAAGAATACGAACACGCCTCTCAAATGTATTCATTATCGTCATGATCCCGATAATCCGAAGAGCATTAGCAGTGATTTCATAAGGACAATCTATGAGGATAAAGAGGGCGTACTTTGGATTGGGACTCTTGGAGGAGGATTGAACAGGTTTGAAAAAGAAACAGAGACGTTTACTCATTTCAAGTCAGATCCCGGCGATTCATTCAGCCTGAGTAACGATTATGTTTTTGCCATTCACGAGGATCCCGCAGGTATGTTCTGGCTGGGAACCTGGGGTGGCGGCCTGAACAGATTTGACCGAAAAAAGAAAGTGTTTCATCACTACACTCAAGAGGATGGACTTCCAAGCCTTGGGGTGTATGGAATACTGGAAGATCATCATGGAAACCTGTGGTTAAGTACGAATAACGGATTATCCCGGTTTCATCCGAAGACCGAAACCTTCAGGAATTTTAACGTCAGGGACGGGCTCCAGAGCAATGAATTCAATGGGGGCTCCTACTTTATGAGCCACAGCGGTGAGATGTTTTTCGGCGGCATAAATGGATTGAATGCCTTCTTTCCGGATGAAATAGTGGACAATACGTACATACCTCCGATTGCGGTAACTTCATTTCGAAAATTTAACCGAGAAGTGGATTTTGATACACCGCTGTCGGAAATAGACGAGATGAAACTTTCTCACAGAGATTATGTTTTTTCCTTTGAATTCGCTGCACTGGATTACACGGCACCTGAGAAAAACATGTATGCCTATAAGATGGAAGGTTTGGATAAAGACTGGATTTATACTGATGCAGAGAGACGCTTTGCCACCTTCACTACACTCTCACCGGGTACATACACATTCAGAGTCAAGGGCTCAAATAACGACGGTGTATGGAATGAAGAGGGCGCTTCAATACGAATTATCATCACACCCCCTTGGTGGAAGACGTTGTGGGCATATATTGGATACGTCATGCTCTGTGCAGTTGGGATCTTATATGCGAGGGCACTTTCGAATAAAAGGGCACGGATAAAAGCCGACAACGAGCGCAAGACGAAAGAACTTGAGGAGGCTCGACAACTCCAGCTTTCAATGCTGCCGGAATCCGTTCCGAATCTCTCCAATGTTGAGATGGCTGTGTACATGAGGACAGCGACCGAAGTTGGCGGTGATTATTATGATTTTCATGTGGCCAAAGATGGAGCTTTAACCGTAACTATCGGAGATGCCACTGGGCACGGCATGACAGCGGGAAACATGGTTGTTTCGATGAAGAGCCTCTTCAATGCGCTCACTGAGGAAACGAACATACCTGCCTTCTTCAGCAGAAGTAACGAGATTTTAGAGAGAATGCACATGAAGCAGCTCTATATGTGTATGGCTATGCTCCGCATCAACAAAGAGACCATGATTGCTTCTACAGCGGGCATACCTCCAATTTTGATTTATAGACAGGCGACGGGTGCTGTTGAAGAAATAAATACCGGTGGAGTGCCTCTTGGTTGGATCGTTGATTATTCGTACCAACAGATCGAGACATCCCTTTCCGCTGGAGACACGATACTCCTCATGACAGACGGTTTTGCCGAGCTATTCAATGAAGAAGACGAGCTCTTGGGCCATTCCCAAGCGAAAGAGATTTTTAAGCGGGTTGCTCAATATTCATCGGATAAAGTGATCTCGAAGTTGGTCGAAGCTGGCGAGAAATGGCGCGGGGGGAGAGTCCAACAGGATGACATTACCTTTGTAGTTCTTAAGGTGAGAAATGGCAGGAATTGAGAACAACCTGGGAAGCTTTCCAAGGAGGCGGAATGAAATTTGAAGAAGAAACCTTCGGCGATGTTCAGATCCTTCACCTCCAGGGTAAAATAATGGGTGGGCCGGAGACGCAAGTGCTACGCCATCGTCTCGAAGAGTTGGTTGCTTTCGACACACGGTTCTTAGTGATAGACTTTCAAAATGTGAAGTGGATTAACAGCACAGGTATTGGTGCAATCATCCATTGTCTCTCTATCCTTCGCAGTCGCGGCGGGGATATTCGTTTCGCCAATCTCCATGGTGAAACGCTGCTTTACATTCAAGTCATGAACCTGGGAAAAATAATAAGAACCTTCAATAGCATCGACGAAGCAGTGGCAAGTTTTTCAAAGGATTGACACCGGTAGAGTATAGTGCATTTCTAAAAGAAGGGGAGAATCCTGATTGATTCATAAACAATTATGGTGCACTGCTTACAGAGAGACATATATCACGCTTACGTCTTTGAACGGATCTGAAACATTTCGGGTATATAATTTTAACACACCGTATTTCTTGTTTCTCTGTGTCTCAGGGCTTCTGTGGCGAATGATCCAATTTTATCTCCTTTCTAAACAAACTTACAATTTTCCCCAGGCTCAAGTACAAATTCGGCCCTTTTTGACTTAGGTCAAAGAATCGTATTGTCGTATTTTTACATTTTCGAATCAGCACTGAGATAGCCGGCTCATAGAGAGAAACCATTTTGTTCTTGGGTACGCGCCAGGGGTGAGATAAATTTAAAAACATGAGGAGGTGAGCGACTGATACGAATTATTCGATCGCAAGGAGTGATATCCAACACATCCGTAAGAGGTGAAAACTTACAATTAAAGACGGAGGAATACAATGCCTATGTTTTGTTTTCAATGCCAGGAGACCTTGGCCAATGAGGGTTGTACGGCAAACGGAATCTGCGGCAAAAAAGAAGATACGGCAAACCTTCAGGATCTTTTGATCTATGTCATAAAAGGGATTTCTGTTGTTCTTGAAGAGACAGGAAAAGTTGACAAAGAAGCAAGTCGTTACATCATAAAGGCTCTTTTCACAACAGTGACGAATGTGAATTTTGATAATGAGAGGATTGTTGAGCTCATAAAACAGGGATTATCGATTCGAGAAGAACTTAAACAAAAATACAACGTCGATGGTGATTTGCACGATTCCGCCCAGTGGTTTCCCGTAAACGAAGGTGACTTCATTTCAAAGGCTTTAAGCACAGGGATTCTTGCCACAGAAGATGAAGATGTGCGTTCTCTTCGCGAATTGCTCGTCTATGCTTTGAAGGGTATTGCTGCTTATGCCGATCATGCCGCTGTTTTGGGGTACGAAGACGAGGCTCTCTATCGGAATATGGTTGGATTGTTGGCGTCCACGACCAAAGATCACAGCCTCGATGAGATGGTTGCAAACGTGTTGAAAGCCGGTGAACTGGCCGTCACAACCATGGCACTTCTGGACAAGGCCAATACCGAAACGTACGGTCATCCTGAACTCACGAAAGTACAAACCGGGGTTGGCCGTAATCCCGGTATTCTGATCTCAGGTCATGATCTGAAAGATATGGACGAGCTTCTGAAACAGACCGAGGGGACCGGTGTTGATGTGTACACCCACGGAGAGATGTTGCCGGCGAACTATTATCCTGTTTTTAAGAAATACGATCACTTTATCGGGAACTACGGAAACTCATGGTGGCAGCAGAAGGAGGAATTTGAAGCATTCAACGGTCCGATACTGATGACGACCAACTGTCTGGTTCCGCCGAAAGAGACGTACAAAGAGAGGGTATTCACAACCGGGAATGCCGGGTTCCCCGGTTTACGCCACATACCGGATCGGGAAAACGGAGGAACGAAAGATTTCTCTGAAGTCGTCGAACTCGCGAAAAAATGTGAACCGCCGGTTGAAATTGAAAAGGGGACCATCGTGGGCGGTTTTGCTCACAATCAAGTGCTTGCCTTGGCGGATAAGGTCGTCGAGGCCGTCAAATCCGGTGCAATAAAAAGGTTTGTCGTCATGGCCGGTTGTGACGGGCGCCAAAAATCGAGAAGCTATTTTACAGCAGTGGCTGAAAATCTCCCTCAGGATACGGTCATTTTGACGGCTGGTTGTGCGAAATTCCGGTACAACAAACTGAATCTCGGTGATATCGGTGGAATACCAAGGGTTCTGGATGCCGGACAGTGCAACGATTCTTACTCGCTGGCGGTAGTCGCGCTGAAGCTGAAAGAAGTGTTTGAGCTGGAGGATATCAATGAGCTGCCCATCTCCTTCGATATCGGCTGGTATGAACAAAAAGCTGTGGCTGTCTTGCTTGCTTTGCTTCATCTTGGAGTGAAGGGGATTCGATTGGGACCGACCCTGCCGGCATTTCTCTCCCCAAACGTGGTGAAAGTTTTGGTCGAGAACTTTGACATAAAACCCGTTGGCGATGTCAAAGGTGATGTGGAAGCGATGATGCTGGGCATGTAAACGATTCAATCCGAAATCGGTTCTTGTTGATTCTCTAATTAAGCAGACTATTGAAGCTGACCGCGTAACCCACATTCGCATGCTCGGTCGGCTTTTCTATTCGAACGATAACTCTCGATCGACCGGTATATAGATGCTGTTCGAAAAATCAGAATTGGGATGCATGCCCCGGTATACGGCACAGTACTTCTTCGATAGACACTGATCGATATTCACTTTGTATTTGGACATGCAATGAAATGCTCATTCGGACAAATTTCCTTTTCCTACCGCACAGGACACATGACTTGTGCAATCAAGAAGTTTTCTCCTCTCACGTATGCGACTCAAAGAGATTGGAAACCATTTGGGAAACTTCCTCAAGAAATTTTCTCTCTTCCTCAGTGAACGGTGAAATCGTGTGGGAATCGATGTCGAGCTCACCGACAACCTTCCCGTCCCTGAAAAACGGAACAACAATCTCCGCTTGCACTTTTGAACTGCACGACAGATAGTTCGCTTCTCCCGAGGTATCCTGAACGACGAAGGTCTCTCCCCTCTCCGCCGCCTGACCGCAGATGCCTCTGCCGAATGGTATTCTCTCGTGTTCGGTCGGTTCTCCGACATATGGACCGAGAACAAGCTCCTTCTCGCTCTTTGGATCAACAAGGTAAAACCCGACCCAATCGTAATGGGATACGCGCTCCTCGAGCAACGTACAAATCGCCAAGAGGTTATCTTCCCTGCCGGAAGAACTATCGGTAATGTCTCTAACTTTTTCGAGGAGAGGATCATACAATTCTTTGGCATCGTTCATTTCGTCGCTTCCTTTCGGAATGCTCAACTTTATACTCTCAATAAAGTTCTTTGTCTTGTCTGCCTACTCTGTCGTGTCCTTCGGTGATTGCAACGCGGAGCCCTTCCCGGGCATGGTCGCAAGGCTCGCAAAGACAGGGAAAGGCAATCCCTGCAGAGATCAGTGAAGTACAGTCGCCATTGTGAACTATTGTGTTTGCTTCAATTCATCCCACGCTTCGAAGGCTCGTCTGAGATGGGGAATTGTTATAGAGCCACCGACGACGAGCCCGATCTCAAGCGCTTCCTCAAACTCGCCATCATTCACACCCTCACCATAACACCGCATAATATGATACTTGATACACTCGTCACATCTCAACACAAGCGAGGCAACGAGTCCCAATAACTCCTTTGTCTTTGCAGAAAGCGCTCCGTCATGGTAGACCTGGGAATCGAGGCTATAGAACCTTTTGATCGGAGCTCCTGCGTATTTCATGACAATGTCATCTGATTTTTGCCGTTCTTTTTTATACTTTTCAACTGTGCTGTTACTCATAAGTCTATCTCCTTAAGTATGGTTTCAAAGGATTCAAGAACTCCAGGGTTCAAGGTTTCAAGTGATGAGAGACTCAGCGATTTATCCTAACACGCTTCAGGTGTCTGTTTCAGTTCAATTTTACCTGAATCCTCGGTTCCTTGACCCCTTGAATCCTAAAATCGTGATCCCGTAAATATCGCTTGTGCCAATAACCCTGCAATAGGCGGGAAGAAGAAGGAACAGGCGAATCGAATGAGCGTAAATTTCCAACCCAGTATTCCAAACTCCATCGGCAATCGGCTCACCGCCCACAGTGACCATCCTGTCAGAAACGCAACCATAGTCCCCACACTGGCTCCGGCACGCAGAAAACCGGCGACGACGGGCAAGCTAACATACGGGCCTCCGGGGGTCAAGCCTCCGGCAACAGTCCCGATGAGTATCCCTCGCAAACCGGACTCAACGCCCACCCATTTCGATATGAGATCTCGAGGTAAGAGGACCTGTACCATGCCAGCAACAATGAAAGCGAAAAACAATAAGGGTAAGATTTCAATCAGCATTTTCCAGGTTGATTTCATACCGACAATGTGTTGTCCTTCTCCTTTCGAGTATCCTATAAATAGCAGGGCAATGGCAAGGATCCCCATTATGATCGTTGGAATTACCATAGTTGAACCTCTTTTCTTTTTCGCCATTATATTTCTCCACCTCTATACTCTTTGGACGCAATACGCATCACGGACTATTTTATGAAATATCTCATAATCGGTCGGGTCTCTGAACGACGCGCTACTTCTTTGAATCCCGCCTTGCGAAATGCTGAGGCCAAGCCCGTGTATGCAAAAACGTCGGCTGTTTTCTCCTGCCTGGGCTCAACCGGATATCCCTCCACAATCTTCGCCCCCTGCTCTTTGGCATACTGTACTGCGGCTTCGAGAATCTTCACGGTGACGCCGCTACGTCTGAATGGTTTGGCAACGAAGAAACAGACGATCGACCATACGGGTTTATCGTCAACCCGTTTTAAAATCCGTGACCTCTCAAGAACTGAAAACTCTTCCCTCGGAGCAACTGAGCACCATGCGATAGGCTGACCATCCTTGTAAGCCAACAAGCCAGGAATTTCACCGGCTTTGATAATCTTTCTCATGGCTCTCTTATTGCCATCCCCCTTTTGATCCTCGAAGTCGGATCTCTTCAAACGCCACCACATGCACCAGCACCCCCCACACGCCCCACGTTCTCCAAACAACGCTTCGAAATCTTTCCACTGTTCAGGGGTCACTGGATGGTACCTTAAATCTGAAATAGCAGATGATTTGAAAGCCATATTTTTTCTCCCTCTCGTTGGAACGATATTATACGAATTCAACACCCATGCACACGGACACGTTACGTCGATTGGCTACGGTGACATCAATTCCTCGATCGCCCGGTATGTGATGCCGGCGAATACTATTCCACGATTACATCCCTCATCCGTTTTGTCCTTACAGATCCCAAAAGATATTCCTAAATGGTCACGTGATCCTTCAAAGTTTTCCATACCGGATAGGCCTGCAAAGTGCAAATTAAAATAAATTTTAACTGCAATGTCAACTCATTTTATTTCATTTCAGCTTACGGTGACATAAACTCTGAACAGATGGTATTGGCCACCATGAGCCCCTTGCGAGTAAATCGAAGAAAAGAACCGTCTCTTTCAAGCAGTCCCATGTCTGCGTATTTTTTTATTATATCGCCGTAACGTTCATCTACTTCCGTCCCAAACCGTTTTCGAAAAAGATTGACATTCAAACCTTCCCTTTTTCGCAAGGCGAGGAAGACGGCCTCAGCCCTGAGCTTTTCTTCGGAAAGAATTTCATCTTTTCCAACCGGTGACTCTCCGCATTCGATCCTTCTGATGTATTCATGAACATCTCTCACTTTTTCCGCTCTGCAGTTGTCGAAAAAGGAATGGGCTGACGGTCCCAAACCGAGATAAGGAGAATGATCCCAGTAGATTTGATTGTGCTGCGACCGGAATCCCGGGCGAGCGAAATTTGAGATTTCGTAGTGTTCATATCCCTGAGATTCCAGAAAGTCGATGGCATACTCATACATGGCAGCTTCCTGATCCTCTGGAAAGCTCGAGAACTTGCCATCAGCCCAATCCTGTGCAAAGACAGTTTTGGGCTCGATAGTCAAATTATATGCCGAAATATGCTCCGGTGCTAAGGCAACTGCTCGATGCAAACTCTCTTTCCAGCTTTCAAAAGACTGTCCGGGAATGGCGAAGATAAGATCTATGCCGATGTTCCGGAAGCCAACTCTTCGAGCTGCTTCGAACACTTTTAAAGCGGTTTCAACAGAGTGGATTCTGCCCAAACGCCTCAACTCATCATCATGCAGCGACTGGACACCCAGGCTGAAGCGATTGACGTTGGAGTCATAGAGAATTTTCAGTTTTTCATCCTCTATTGTTTCCGGGTTCGCTTCGACCGTGCACTCGATGTCTTCCTCACATTGAAAAGTACTCAGACACTGATCGAGGATTCCCTGAAGTTGAGGAGCAGACAGAACGGTTGGCGTTCCCCCTCCGATGTAAAGAGTAGTAAACGTCGTTTCGGACCAGGGTGTGCCTGCAGAAGATGCGGCAATATCCCTTTTCAACGCATCCGTAAAATGTTGGGCGAGGTCTTTGTCAAAAGGGTTCGAATAGAAGTCACAATACGGACATTTCCTGAGACAAAAGGGAACATGGATGTAAAGGCCTGCAGGCATAGCTCATCGGGTTGTTAGCGCCGTTCAGTCTGAAATTCGGTTTTCCCGCCGCGCAGTGCTCTCCTCAGCGTCTTTCCCACCACAGTTTTCGGTATCTCCCCCACAAATTCAACCTCCCTTATTTTTTTGAACGGGGCACAGCGCTGTTCAATGAATTCCATCAATCCACGCTCAGTAACAGTGCTGCCTTTGTGAACGACGACATAGGCTTTGGGGATCTCACCGACATCGGCCAAGGGTTTGCCCACGACGGCGCATTCACGCACGGCCGGATGATCATAGAGAGCGTTTTCCAATTCCGCCGGAAAGATGCTGTATCCTTTGTATTTGATGAGATCTTTTTTTCTGTCAACAATGGAGAAAAAGCCGTCCTCATCCATCGTGGCCAGATCACCGGTGTGCAACCAGCCCTCCCTGAGAACACCATCCGTTTCCTGGGAATTTTTCCAATAGCCCTTCATCACCTGAGGGCCACGCAGGATCAACTCGCCAACCTCATTTGGTCCTAATTCTTTCGTGCCTGTTTCAATATCAACGATCTTCGCGTCAGTATCGATAATCGGGATTCCAATTGTTCCAGTTCTGACGCTTTCCAGGGGGCTGTCATGTGTTTCAGGCGACGCTTCGGTGAGGCCATATCCCAAAATGAGCTCACACAAGCCCAAATCGTCCCATCTTCTCTTTACTTCCCCTGGAATGGGCATGGCTCCAGCTTTGGCCAATCGAAGCGATGACAGATTCCGTTTCTCTCTTTCAGGGGAGTCTAAAAGCAAATGAAACATTGTCGCTGATCCGTAAGCAATCGTAATTCTCTCTTTTTCAATTATACCGAGAACCTCCTCGGGATCGAAGCGGGGAACCAGAACGATTGTGGCACCGGTGTAAATTGCCGAGTTGATGCTGGTACACAGCCCCCATGTGTGACATAGAGAAAGAACACCCAAGACGATATCGTTTCTGCTCCACGTGAACCAGAGGGCATTCTGGATGGCATTGGCCACCAGATTTGAGTGGGTCATCATCGCCCCTTTGGGACGTCCTGTCGTGCCTCCGGTATACTGTAAGACGGCTAGACCGTTTTTGGAATGCCTATCGACGTGTCGCAATGTTGACGGATTTGCCCTGGCAATCAATTCGTTGAATCTATGCACATCCCTAACTTTATCCTCACCTACTGAGATGAGTATTTTCGATGATTTTTGCCGGACGCTGTGAGAGAGGAGTGGCACATGGTATCTTTCGCATACAATGACTTTCGGATCGGCATCCTGCAAACGGACCTCCAGTTCATACTCCTTGGAAAGGGGGCTGGCCGCAGTCATAATTGCCCCGATCTTCAGGACGCCATAGTAGGCAATGACAAATTCAGGGATGTTTGGAAGAACGAGCATGACCCGGTCGCCCCTGTCGACACCCAAGGCCAGGAGCGCGGCCCCAAATCTTGTGGAGGCGAGATTCAGTTCATGGTAGGTCATTCTGGTATTACCGGAAATCAAAGCCGGATGGTGCGGATCCCTTGCGGCAGAATTGACTAAAATTTGTTGAAGGAGGATCTCCGGGTATGCGATACGTCTTGGGACGTCTTTCGGCCAGAAAGCGAACCAAGGTCTGTCACAGGGAACAGTCATGTTTGAATAGTAGAAGAAGATTCCCTGGAGCTCGAAGCATTCACCAAATCCTTCGAACCGAGGAAACATTTCATAAGACTTTGTGCAATATCGAAATCACATCCAGGATACCGATGGAGCCGTCGTGATTGCAATCGGCTGCGCATCGTTCGAGTGGCGTGTGTTCACCAATGTCCAAAATAATATCGATGAGGGAAACGATGTCGAAAAGATCCACTGTCTCATCTCCGTTGACGTCTCCCGGGAGTCGACACACCGAGAACGTGCTCCCTTTGAATTCCACAGGAACTGGAATGCCGTAAGGCGTCTCAGCGGCACCGCCCGATGGATTGAGATGAATCAATTGACCCACTTCTACAGAGTCGACAACCGCGTATTCAATCCGGATGATGGGACCATCTCCAGGAGTAATGCTCTGACCGCTGAGAGTGGTCAGTTCAAGAAGAAGCTGTCCAGGCGATTGGACAAAGTTGAGAGAGAGGGACTCTGCACGGGCGACCGGAAAAACATTCGTGGCTGTGAGGAGTTGGGTGTCTTCGAACAGGCTGAAGCTCATACCCCAGATCTCGGTGTTGCTGTTAAGGAGGAGATCGACCCCGTTGTGACTACTCCCTGGAAGTCCGTACCCGTTTTCAACGGATACGGTGGCCCGTGGAGCTTCGATAGTGACTGTGACCGAATCGCTGTCCCGCTTCGCTCGATCATGAAGGGAGAGGGCAGTACATGATATGATGTTCTGGGTGTTGATCGATACGTCCCCTGGGATATGGATATCGGTTTGGACTGTTGTATCCGTCCCGGATGCCAGACAAAGATGCAAAGAATCGGGAATAGCCGTCCATTCGAATTCATCCTCGAAGAAAACGGCGAAAGAATCCGAGTATGCGGGTGCACAGTTGCGAATCGTAAAAAAGAGCGGTATTGAGCTGCCAGGAGTGGTTGTCGTGTCGTCCCTGGCCGTAACCTCAGGATTGCCGGCCTTCGATTGACGGACCGTAACATTGAGGTCGCCGGAGTCGGCGGAAGAAGAATCTCTGTGTGAGGTCGCCGTCAGGGTGAGAGTGTCGACCATTCCAATGAGACTTCCCTCCGGGATGGTTACCGTCACAACCACAATGGATTCTTCTCCGGGTTCCAGAAAAACGGAAGAGGGGGAGAAATTGAGCTGCCAGTTTTCCGTCTCCGACAGAGTGAGACGAAATGTGTCCGAAGGAATCACAGAAATGTTTTTCACGAAGAAATAGACAATGACTTCTCGACCGGCCTCACCGCTGTCATCGCTACCCGCCCTCACCTTCGGGACGGCCGCATTACTTATCTCCATTTGTTCTGCCGCATAGGAGTAAACATAGTTGTTATCACGAGAGGAAGGAGGAGTGGTAACGTTGGGGATGAGAATGATCTTCGAATATGTGTACCATTCAGGAATATCGATTGACCCTTGCCCGCCTTCGTCGAGATCCATTTCGGCAATCGCATGTGCTCCCGTGTCTCGGTAGGCAACAAGTCCCGCCCCCCACGTCACCTCTTCACTTCCATCAAGGTCGATTCTCAGACCACTGGATTGGAGATTCGGACTGAACCGGATGTAGTTTGAGCCCCATCTTTGCGGCGGGAGCGGCGGATTCGTCACGGAAACCGGATAGGTGTCGTGAACCTGACTGGTGTGAAGATGAACCTGAGGCCAGAGTGCTCCCTCCGAGTAATGATTGCTGTCAGCCCGATCTCCGGTAAAGTAATTCCACACCGTGAAATCCTTGAAGGCCTCCTCACGGGAGGTGCCGTACGAACTCAGTACAGTTTGAAAGGCGTTCAGGCTGTTTTTATTGGGAACGAGGCCACATTCTATCCAGAATTGACGCATGATTTCGAGATGAAACCGTTCCGTTACATAGTGGGCCCATATACAACTGGCATATTCGTGAAGGCCGTTAGTGTTCGTCAGGGAAACCTCGGGGAACCGGAAGAACGCATTCAGGTACAGAAGATAATCGTTCACGCCGTCGTAGATGACATCTTCCATCCAGGTCGAACTGATCTCCATGAAGTAGACATCTTCGAATGCGTCGTATGCGAAATGGATGGCGTGGAAGAACTCATGGGCTGCGGTGACCTTCAGAGGATCGATGGGGTCAGGATAGCCGAAGCCATCGTAGTCGTTATCAATCACGATGTAGCTGGTCATCGCATTGGTGTTTCCACCGGAAACCTTGTATTCTGGAGCAGTGTATCCATACAGATTCGAGCCCAAATCGGCCACGTAAATGTCATATTTGGAGTCACCGCCGTAATCTTCGGTCGTTGGATACCACGGACCGTCGTGCGGCGGAGCCAGATAGCCCATGCTGTTCACTTCCTGGTTCCAGCAGTTGTCGAATATGGCAGCGCACCGGTTGATGTAGTCCGGAATCCCATCAGATGGGTCCACATCATCAGGTGAGGGCGCGTCAGCCGTCGTAGTGACATACCAGATTCTGAAGTGTCCTTCATGACTGTCGTAAAAGGTGGGTTCAGTCGTATAGGCATAATCGCCGTCCTCACCCCCCTCAGAAGGTCGGAGCAGGTAATGCTGCAGAGTGGCTCTCGTTTTTTTGCTCAGGGCAGTCCAGTTTTCGCTGATTTCGAGAAATATGGGGGTGGCACATTTGACGGGCGGTGACTGTATGACCTTGAACCGCTCATCGAGCTTCGTCGGTGCGAGGAGAGCGTGCACTTTGTTCACCAGAGCGGTTTCGTAGTCAAGATCGCCCCGCTCGTACGCTTCACCAATGATCTGGAGTGATGTGGGCTTCAAAGTTTCCTCATCTCGATGCGCCTCCCCTTCACCAACAAAGATAGACAGGCCAGCGCAAACAACACATGTTATGAGGAAGATGGTGCGTCTGCTGTTCATTCGCATAGGACTACTGTTTCACACCTCTCGGAATTTCACAGTTGTGCATACTTCGGGAACACCCCTTCGTGTCGAAACGAAGAGATACCTCAATCATCATGAATAGATTTGTAAACAACATGTCGGATCTCAAGAGTCGAGGCGAATTCGGATCCGTCCGTCAACGGCAGTGCATTTCTCCCTTTCCGGAAATGCGATGAAAGGATTCACGTCCATCTCTTGAATGGCATTGAAATCACTCACCAGCTGAGAGACTCGCTGCAGCATTTCCGCAATGACGTCAAAGGCTACGGGTTTCTCTCCGCGCACACCCTTGAGCAATGGAAAGCTCTTGAGCGTTTTTACCATTTCCAGCGCTTCGATATCCGTAATGGGATGAATCCGGAAATTGACATCTTTAAACGTTTCGACGTAAATACCGCCCATGCCGAACATGATGAGAGGTCCAAACTTGGGATCCTGAATCATGCCCAGGATCGTCTCTTTTCCCCCGGTGATCATCTCCTGGATCATGATTTGAAACTCCCCCAGTTTCTTCTTGATAGGCTTGGTGGCATCAACGATCTGTTTGATACCACGGATGAGTTCGGCCTCATTACGGATGTCCAGAACGACCCCCCCGATATCTGATTTGTGTATCACCTCCGGGCTGACAATCTTCAGTGCCACTGGAAACTCAAGTTTTTCCGCCCGCTCCAATGCTTCATCGTACGTATTTGCGATCTCAGCCTTCGGGAACGGAATACCGTATGCTTCGAGTACATCCACCACCTCTTTCTCCGTGAGATATTCCCGTCTCTCACGCAGCGCTCTCGTGAAAATAGTTTCGGCCTTCTTTTTTTTCACTTTAAATTCGCCGATTTTTCCGGTTTTGCGTTCTCGAAACTTTCCGTATTTTACCATAGCCGAAAGGGCCAGCGCGGCTGACTCGGGAAACAGGTACACCGGAAGCCGGTTTCGCTTCAGATCTTTGATCCCACTCCGCTCATCCGCGGCACTCATGAAGCAGCAGAGTATGGGTTTGTTGAACGAATTTTGGGAAGCCGCAATAATCGCCTGGGCCACGCCAACGGGGTCAATCGTGATGGGGGGCACGAAGATGACGATGACGGCATCCACATTATTGTCCTGAAGGACGGCCTTGAGCGTCTTTCTGTATTGCTCACTGCCGGCCCCTGAGACCATGTCCATGGGGTTGGAGTAACTGGCTTCCGGATTACTGAACTTTCTCAATGTCGTGATGGTCTTGGGGTTGAACGGGGGTAGATCAAGACCGAGGCTGACACAGGCGTCGGCGGCCAGTATACCGGGACCGCCGGCATTGGTGACGATGGCCACTCGCTGGCCTTTGGGAATGGGCTGGTTGGCAAAGGCCTCCGACACATCGAAAAGCTCCTCCATGGATCTCACCCGGAGGACGCCGCACTGATCCAGGAGGGCTTCGGCCGCAACATCGAGGCCTGCCAGGGCCCCGGTATGGGATGAGGCCGCCCGAGCCCCCGCTTCGGTGCGTCCGGCCTTCACGACGATAATGGGTTTCTGTTGGACTATGGAGCGGGCAAGCATTGTGAAGCGCCTCGGATCCCCGAAGCTCTCCAAGTACAGAAGAATGAGCTCGGTCTGGGGATCATCCTTCCAGTACTCGAGAAGATCGTTCCCGGCTACATCCGCCTTATTGCCGACGCTGACAAACATCGACAATCCGAGATTGAGTTGCGAGGCATGATCCAGAATGGCTTCCCCCAGCGCTCCGCTCTGGGACAGAAATCCGATCTTGCCCGGCAGAGGCAGGGCCGTGGCGAAGGTGGCGTTCAGGCGAACGTCGGGATCGGTGTTGATCACCCCGAAGCAGTTGGGACCCACCATTCGCATCCCATACTTTCGTATCTTCTTGATAAGTTTCTCCTCGGCCTCAATGCCCTTGGGACCGACCTCCCGAAATCCTGCCGTGATCATGACGATCCCTTTCACTCCCTTCTTTCCGCAATCGTCGATCATCTTCGGTACCAATTGCTTGGGCACCACTATGACGGCCAGGTCGATCTCATCGGGGACATCCAGGACACTGGGATAGCATTTCGTGCTGTGGACGACCTTTGCCTTGGGATTGATGGGAAAAACAGGACCGTTGAATTCGAAGCGGAACAAATTCCTCAGGAGCTGGCCCCCAACGGAATCCTCTCGTCGCGATGCACCGATGACGGCCACCGACCTCGGTCGAAAGATGTAGTCTAAATCGTGACGCATGTCAATTCCTCCTCCGAGTGGAGTAGCCATAAAGATACGTTCTCCATAATTAACATTAAATATACTAAAATGATCTATTTTTTAAAAGGGATAGTGTAAAATAACCGGGGTGTTTTGATGTGGTCAGTTCAAAAGAGGGATGCGCTGTTTTCCCTCAGGGCAGATGGTGGCGAAGTTGCATTCACGACACCTCCGGTCGGCAGGATCGGGAGGGAAATCGGTCTCGGTTTGCACGGCCAACATCTCCTTGGCACGGGTCGCAATGGACTCTTTCAGCTCTTCCAGTTGGTCCTGTGTTTTTACAATTGCGTGTGACTCACCACTGCGGAGGAAGACCAGCTCGGCTGAAACCTGAGCCGCCGGCACTGAGAAGCGATCAATGGCCCACAGAATATACACGCCCATCTGCTCGTCAGCGTTGCTGTCGAGCCACCGTTCATCACCGGTCTTCCAATCGGTGATGACGGTCTTCTCCTCATCGGTCTGCGTGATGAGATCGACCTGAACCCACACTTTCGTCTGTCTCACTTGAAAAGAGTTGAGCCGTTCGTATTCGAGGAGTCTCCTCTCTCTATAGTCAGGCCAAATGATGCTGAAGAAATTATCCAACTGCTTGAGACCGTCGGATCTGGCGGCCTCAAACTGGTCGTCACTCAGCGTCAGACCGTTAACAGTCTCGGTGATTATGGTCTTGGGATGCTGTTTGATCTCCTCAACCTGTTGGATGAAATATTTTCGCGCCCCATCCTCCAAGAGAGGTTTGTTCCGGCTGTGCAGGGCCATCTGGTTCCTGATCACCTCGTGAATCAATTCCCCTTTCCAGAAGATGAATTTTTTAATTTTGGATAGCCGTTGCAATCTCTCCCGTTTCGGATCCCCGGGGAATCCCTCCCATTTCCCGATGTACTGGTAATAATAGGCCAGTTTACACTCATCCCAGAGGACCTGTCTCGTTTTGGACCAGCCGAACATCTTTCGCCAGTAAGTATTCATCAACAATACTCTTTTATCGTTCAGATTTGACCGGCACGTACCTGACTTCAAGGAACGGGATCAGATCTCCAACTTTCACCTTCGATACCCTTTCGGGTCCGCCCACATCAATGGGGGCTGAAGCCAGTTGATACTCCATGCTTGGCCAGTGATGAACCTCGACGTTGATCGTGTATGTTCCGTCCTGGACCCCACGCCCATCGTGATCCGTCGCATCCCAAATATAGGAATGCCAGCCAGCCGCTATGCTGGCACCGGTCGTGGCATCCGTCTCAAAATCTGAGGCTTCGGCCCATTTCGTCAGGACAATCTGACTGGCCCCCACATGTCCTGAAAAACCAGACACATAGAGCGTTTTCACAAAATTTTTCCCCTCATCCTCCACCCAGACAGCAGTCTGAGGCTGCAGCTCGGTCTCAAACCCGATGGCGAATCGGACGACGACGATCGGTCCTGGATAGTGACTGATATCGATGGTGCTTTCCTGGGGTGTCATCTCCTCGAAAACCATTTGAACGGCCTCTGACTCCGGATAACTCGTGATCAATTCCTCCCACACAGACAGTCCTTTGCGATGATAAGCCGATCCGAGGGCGTACAATGCCTTGGACTTGAGCTCATCGGAGGATGCCGTTTCAATGACCGTCTTAAGATCATCAATGGCTTGATCGGTCTTTTCCATAAATGATGGGAGCTGCGCGCCAAGCATGCCTCTCAGAAACCGGATCTCCGGGTCATCAGGGGCCATGGCCACGGCCTCATCGACCGTCTGATACCCTTCCAGGGCAGAGTTCGTTCTCAGATCGGTATCTGTGGCGATCCGTTCATCGTACCCTTCACCGGCCAGCGATGCGCATGCCAATCCCAACCAGGCCTTGGCCTTGGCGTTCGTCGGTTCCGCTGCCATAACCTTCTCCAGGAGCTCCACCGCTTTCTCAGGTGCTCCTTTTTCAATGTAATCTATTGCAGCATCGAGATCGCCTCTCGATTTTTTCGGTACTCCTTCATCTTCAATTCTCTGCTGTGGGAGCTCCGAGGTCAACTTTTTGAGTTGGGATTGCGCCTCCCGTGCCATGTCCGAATCAGGAGCACGCCGGACTACCTCTGTCCAAACCTTTTTCGCCTCATCCTTTTGACCCTTTTTAGAGTATCCCGTACCGAGAAGGTTGTACGTCTGAATTACAATATCGTCCGGAACACTCTTCGGCTCCGCCTCGGCGATGTCAAGAACAGTGTTCAGATCTCCGATCCCCCGGTCGAGTTTGCCCAGAAAAGCGGGGACCATCACGCCCATGAGCCCCCTGAAGAATCTGGCCATGACGTGGAGCGAATCAAGGGCGACGGCTTTATCCAGATGTTCAAAAGCTTTCCCTGATCTCGCTGCTTTGATCATCATATCGTCCGACTCTCCCGCGCTCTGACCGAGATATCCACCCAGCCAGGCGTGGGCCGTGGGATCGTTGGGAAACTCCTCGATGGCTTTTTCCATTACCGTGATGGCAGCCTCAATATCGCCGGTCCGGGCTTTTCCCTCGGCCTGCTGGACGTATTCGCCGACGGTTTGAGCGCCTACAAAGTTACAGAGTAAAAAGCTTAACGCCATACTGAGTATCATCTTAAATAAATTCACAATACCTCCTTACGGAGAAAGAGTGATACAGAAACAGAAATTCTTCCCCTCATGAAATTTATGCGCCTTTTAAATATATTGCAGGTACTCAATAGAATACTACTCTCCTCAGCGTCTGTCAATCAAAAAATTGCCGGATCATAGAAAAAGCCGCCGAGTTTGGTCGCAACCCGGCGGCTCCTCCGTTCAATTGTAAAGTTCTCTTGCTCTTGGACTTTTCGACACTTTTCGAAAATCCGTGGACTTTACGAACTGATCGGTCAGTGTCTCCTCCATCCGGTTCACAATTGCTGTGGGACCGACCTCCCACAGATCGTGAGTCTGCGAGAGGCCGGTCGGTCCGGCATGATACCGGACAGGAGTTTCTCCTCTTCCTCAGAAACGTTCCGATCCCATCGAGACACTGCGTCTCTCATGTTTGTTAGTATCGACCCCATCATTGGATTCGGTTGGATCCCTTGCCTCCGCAAGGGCAGGCTCTGGTCCGTTTTGTGGTTATGTCCGTTGGACCGTTGGTCCGTCCGCCCGGTCTTCTATTCTAATAGTTGCAAAAATGTTCAAAATATCAAAAAAATTTCAACAGTAGAGGGGGTAAGAAGGTATAAGAGGGCCTAAGATGACTTAAGAAGGCTTGATAAGGTTACAAAGGCAACATTTCTTCTCATCCCTTGGTGTCCACAATTCACATCATTCATAAACACCTCAACCCCCTCCCGCAGGTCTTTCAACCTGCGGGAGGTTTCTTTAGATCCTTCACTTCGCTCCCCGAGATTGCGCCCGGGGCAGGCAGGACATGCTTTTCGACTCTTCGACTTTTCAACTCAGCAACTCAGTAACTTTGCAACTTGGTTGTCATTTCATCAACACCATACGCCTGGTGGCGGTGATGCCAGCAGCCGTCAGACGGTAGAAATAGACTCCGCTCGAGACTTCGTTGCCATACTGATCCCGGCCATCCCATGTCACCGTGTAATACCCAGGCTCGCGAACCTCATCCACCAACGTCCGCACCTCCTGCCCAAGAATGTTGTAGATCTTCAGGGTGGTGTGGTGTGGAGATCTACTATCTGCTATCTGGTATCTGATATCTGTCGATGGGTTAAACGGATTGGGATAGTTCTGCCTCAGGCTGTAAGAAGCTGGAACCAGTTTGTAGGCGATATCCATAGTCTCCAGCGGAATGACTCCGGCGGCTACGAGACGGTTGTTGTTGATCTCATCGCAAACCGTTTTTGCCGTTTCATGGTCACCTTCCTGATCGTCGATTAGGTTGTCACTATAGGTTATCGCCTGAGACGCCGTGGCTTTATCTTCACTGATAACCTCCGTCAGGCTGATATACTCAGCGGCCACATTGAGCAGCAAAGCCATTAGCTGCTGTTTGGCCCGAGACGTCATGTCGACGTTGCCCTTAAGATTCAACAGGCCTTTCAGCACCTCAAGTTTGTCATCACATAAACCTGAAGCTGGCGCCTCATAGACGACAACCTGATTAATCGCATTGCTGTTGAAGTGGACCTCAATCAGGTCAAGATAATCACACAGAGTAACCGCATCGACCCGGGCATTGCCTTTCCCGCCCAGGGCGACACCAACCTGGTGTTTCCAAAATCCGATGCTTCTGGGATTGGCAATAATGTCTACGCTGGTAAGCGTCAAATCGACAATTACTGTTTCTCCACGGATGACCGTAGTAAAGATCTCATCTGCTGTTGCACTATATCCAAGAGGCGTCACAATGGTTATGATGTAATCTCCCACAGGCAAATTATCGATCTGGTAGTACCCATTACTGTCCGTGACAGCAGTCCCGACCAGATCACCAGTGAACTCCTCGTATGCGTCAATATTGATACTCACACCCAAGAGTCCTGTGTTGGGTTCTGGACTGTCAGCAGTCACATGGCCGGCGACCGACCCAACGTACACGGGAGATACTTTCTCCAGAGTCAACAACGCCCATTCTGTAGACAGTATCAGCAACTCGTCTCCCCACTGGTCCTGGGGCCAAGAACCATCATCGTTCTGGCTGCACGTGATGAAATCGACAAGCTCTTGGAACCAGTCTCTTTCAATATCATCAACCCAGATGGCATCGATATTCAGGCTCTCAAAGCCCTTCATTAGGCAGTACATCGCCTGGTAATTGCCTAACCATCCATGTGAGTGGATTGTATCCCAGTGACGCTCGATGTAGTCAAGGGCATCTATGACTCTCTGGGTCGAGACATCATCTCCCACAAACGCCATCTCGAACAGCAAATTGCCCGTTTCGAGGAGATTGCACCAATCATATTCCGGCCTATAATAGGAACCACCATCGGTTTCATTCCCATCGACCGGGTCTTGTATAGTGTTGATCCATACGTCCAGCTCGGTCTTGACGAAAGAGGGGATGGTGCAATTAAACCCGTATTGCTCGGACTCAGCATAACGGAGACCAAGGACAGCATAGCCGGAGTTTGAGTTATCGCTGTAATACTCGTCGTTCTCTTGGTGGTTCTCAACATAGCCCCAGCCACCACGAGCTGGACCCTCATCGTTTTGACCGAAGGCAAAGTAGTCCACGGTATTCTGAAGGACCTTCTTGTACGTCCACCCATTCACAGCACCGGGAGCCGTTACTGTCATCTCGGGATACCTGCTGCCAGCTATGGCCATCATGGCGATGCTCGTCTCGTAGGTGTGATACCTAACGTCCCAAATGCTGATCGCCGAGCCGTCACCTTCGCTATCCGGGTCGCCGGCGGGCTGAATTCCGATCTCCACAGGATGCGCCATGCTGAACAAGTAATTCAACCCAGCTATGACGTTTGAGCTGTATACATACTCCTCCGAGAAGGGATCATATCCCATCTCAAAGGCTCGATCCTCCAACTTGAGCACAGCAAAAGCGGTCTTGGCCACGTGGTTTCCTTCCAAACAGGGCCAGGAGCCGTCAGGATTCTGCTGGGCCACCAGCCAGGCAAAGCCGTCTTGAATCGACTGCTCCTTGTCCCTTGAGACAAAGACGTCCCACTGATCCAGAGCCGCATCGATCATGTTGCGATAGAAATTGATCCAGTCATACTCTGGTTCCAGCCAGTCGAGGGACAGCACATCGAAGGGCAGAAAGACAGTGTTGAAACCGCTGCCCTCCACGTGGACACCGCAGTCATTGCCAGTCTGAGGATCAGTGAAGCAGACGCTGCCGGCGGCATTGGCCGTCAGGTTGTCAATCCAGTTTTGCTGGCCGATCTCATAGACCGGATTATAGAGCAACTGCCCAGCGTGAGCGCACAGATCGCCGTAATATGGATCGGTGCACACCGGATTGATGGGATAGGGATCGGTACTACCGCCGCCTACTTCTTGCGGTCCTAAGGTGGACAGACCGAGGTAGTCGTATTCGAAATCGTTGGGCCCAAAATCGGTGTCCAGGCAGTCGTACCACCAGCACCCGTAGCCCTGGGAGCTGAGGAAAAAGTTATGCGGGCTGTCAGGGGTGCCGGCTGCCAACCAGTCGCCAATGACATCAATTGGCAAGCCCGACGCTGGATAGGAGCCCTCGGCCACGATGATGGTCTCATACAAGGGGACAACTTCAACCAGTAAAGGGCCGTAGGTAGGGACATGCCAGCTATCGTAAGGATAAGGGAACCCACATGCATCAACAGTATTTAGCATGTAATAGGAGTCAATCCCGTCGGGAAAATCTTCGGAGTTGTAGACCAGCAATATGGTCTCCCTAAACTCCCAGATGTAGTAGTTATACGTCAGGGTCATGGAGGTATTGCCCTCAACATCCTCAGCCGAGTAATAGTAGTTCACCATATCGCCTGGCGAGAAACCAGGAATCTGGCCGCACCATTCGTCACCCACCTGGGTCAGCTCGGCCTGTCCATAGAACTCTCCCCAGGTGCCATAGTGGACATAAACACGGGCCACACCGGCTGGACCGCCACTGCAATTGACATCCGTCACCGAAACGCAGACATCCCGTGGATCGGTGCTCACTGTAGTCGTAAGGATAGTCCGGTCGCCGAAGTCCGGCGGGATATCGCCGAGTATCTCCGCGACGACTTCGTACCACAAGACATAGCTTCGCAAAAACCAACCAGGGTCACCTGTTGGACTGTATTGCGCATTTTCTGGAGCATAGTACTTGAAGAAACAGTGGGTACCACCGTACGGCGCTTCACTCGCAAAACCCCAACCAGCGGTCCGCTGATACCTGAGACTGACGCAGAAGTTATCGCCGGCTGAAAACTCAAGAGGGGTGGACAGGTCAATGGTAAACCATTGCCCGCTGTCAGCCGCAGTAATAGCCTGGGGAAACGGGCCTGCTAAATGGGCACCCAGGGGTGTTGTCAGCCCCGTCGGATGGGTCCCACCTGACAACCACCCGTCGCCATCCACCGCATCACCGCTGTAGCCGGAATAGGGTGTCTCAAAGATATCAACAATCACGTTACCTACCATGTTCATGGGCATGAATCGGGCGGCCAGCACCTTCATATCCCCCGGCGCCTGAAACCAGATAGCCCCCGAATCGTTGTCACTAAATCCAAAGTTGACGGCGGGATTGTCCAACGTCCGCTTGGTCAGTATCCGGTTACACCCATCCGTGCTGACTTCTCCTCCTCCGATCACCTTGGGTGCCGGTGCAGATGGTTGCCCCTTCACCCATCTAACATCTCTGTTCGCCATTTTGGCCTTCTGCAATTCATCCATATCAACGGATGTCAGAGACACAATCTTGCCTGCGCCGACCATATTTGAAAGGAGAAGTGTGACGGAGAAAAGAGTCAACGCGAAAATAACGAATCTTTTCATTGAATCCACCTCCTTCAAAAACTCATCGTTGACCAATGAGTAAGAATTTCACCGGTCCCGAAGATTCAATGTAAGTGTGAAAATCTATATACACAAACCTCCTCTGCTTTGAGATGTTTTATAATCCCCCCTTTCCCATCTCTGGATTGAAGCAGATTTGGAATGATTGATTTGTGTTCGAAATTTTTCATATGCTATCGAATATCACAGTTATGGGATTTCCTCTAACAGTTTCAGAATCTGCGAGAGGTCATTCTGACCGTTCATATACAGAAACAACATGTCCCTTATTTCCCCGAGAAATTTCGTAAAAAATCCTTTGATCGAACTTAGCTCGCTTTGCTCGCAACGTTCCCAATCCCGAAGGCTTTCGGGATTGGGCGGATTTCGATGCTCCGCCAGCTCACATCGAAATCCTGTTACCCCTTGGGGGAAAGTACATCTT
>CP070758.1:1914178-1923502 GCA_020348925.1 Gemmatimonadota bacterium
GAATCCCCGAACCCCCGATGCCCCCCCACAAAACCGGATAAAATAAAGCCTCCACCGGCATGAAAAACCCCCAACGCGCCAACCCCAAAAAGAACTTCGGATAGGCGCTGTTGGATACCTCATTTACCACCCTGGCCCACACATCGTAGGGCACATTCTCACACGGGTAGCGCGGACTCCAGCGAATAGCCCGCGCATGCACCGGCTGCACCCGACGCCCGTCCGGCCCCACGTAGATCCGCTCCGGATAGGGCAGAAACTCGATCTCCACCTCACCCCACTCGCCATCGCATTTGAACCCCCGCACCCTCATGATCACAGGATCCTCCGGCTCCTGTCCGTCCGGCCAGACCGTCACGTACACACTGTCCCTGTCCGAAGGAGTTCCGAAAGGCTGCAGAACCAGAAGGGTCTCGCTCAATGTAACCTCCCATCCTACAGGGACATCTTCAAGAAACAGGGCGACCGTTAGAGGCATACCGGTATCGTTCCATACCGGAATCGCAATCGGTTTCAAATTCCACCGCACCGGCTCATGATCCCACGGCTCATCCGGCCAGACCGTCATCCGACACCGACGACTGAAATACCGCACATCCGGATCGTCAAAACAGAAGTTCATATCCCGGTTCCAGGATATCAACAGGTTTCTCGCCCACCAGTTCTTCTCGTCAGAAAAATGATGATACCCGCATTCGCACACCACGGTATCGGCTCCGTCTCCTGTAACGGAAGCGGAACTCACACAGTAAGGTTCCGCCCCAACAGGAGGCATTGTGAATAGTCCCCACGGAGCGTCATAAAATTCGACAAATACGGACGCACTGGTCTCACAGGTGTTATGGAAGATGGCCTGAACCGCATAATCATCGCACACGCACGGATACGCACCACGGTACGGATGGCTCCACGTAATATCCTGTTCCTGTAACTCGATACACCCGGCATCGTATTCCAGGCACGCCCTCACCATGTACTCATATCCGGCAAAACACTTCCACATCCCCTGCTCCGCATTGTAGATCCACGAAGCGCTTGCAACGTGACCGGCATCGGCCAAGATCCTGGGCCGATCCCTCCCCGCCTTCATCGTCCACACCACGTAGAAACAGCTCTTGGCCGGAATCTGAAGACACACGCTATCCCCCAAAACCACCCTCTCCCAATCCCAATTCCCCATGAAACCACCCGAGTCAAATGCACCCAACAACTCGCCCAACGGTCCCTCACCCCTGCCGAGAGGCTCACACACAGGACACGGCCCCTCAGGACCGAGATGAACCGACAGATCCACAGAACCGGGATCGTACCACTGAAAAGAGATCGACGTCAACCGGGCCTGGCCCAGAGGATTGTAGAAACCCACGGCATAACTGTCCTGATCCGCGTACTGGGGACTGCTGCCAACGAGAAAATCGTCGGCAGTGCCCATCAAATTATTCTGGAGACACGTGTCCCCCCAGGCCACCGCACAGGGATACAGCCAGGGAACATAATCCACATTCGCAGAAGGGGGTAAAATGAGTTCACCCTGGCCCAGAGGATTGTTATCGTGCTGGGGGCCGGTGCAGGAATCCCAGTAATTGTTCTCAGCGTCGACGACGCCGTCGTGAGCCACCACCTCAACGGCCACCCTGCACGTATTATTATTGAAATGACATTGGTTGACAGCACATCCGGAAATGGATCCGCCTGAGATGTGAGGTCCCAGCAGCAGAGCCGGACTGCAATTCGTGAACTCAAATCCTACGATGGTTATATTGTTTGCCTGAACCGTAATCCCCGGTCCACCTCCACCGTCGATGATGGGCTTTGATCCGGCTTCAAGAGTCAGACCATCCTTCGTCAGCACGATCCCACCTCCGTATAGTCCGTCGTAGACAACCACTGTACCGCCGGTCTCCACGGCATCGTGGCCGTTCTGGATGGTATCGAAGCCATTCCATCCCTTGAGGATGTCCTCTCCTGAGCGGCCCTTGCCGAGGTGCGTTCCCCACACCTCATCGGCCCAGTCGTCGTCGACATAGACCATTGCGTACGCAACCTCGACCCCCTGAGAAACAGGAAATCCGCACGAACCTGCCCCCTCATCTCCGGGTACATCAAAACCGAGTTTTGTACGGTACCGTTCCACCTCGAGGGCGGCCAGGGCGTAGCCGCCTGCTTGAGTCGTACGCATGCCTGAGATCAGGGCAGACCCCACAAAGTCAGGGGGAACCTCGGGAAGGTCTTCGAAAACGACATACGTCACCTGCTTCTGTTTCAGCCTCCAATACAGGGAATCCACCGCCAGACCGGCTTCGTCAAAGAGAAAAAGTACACAGTCCGTGTAACCGGGATTGGGATTGACGTTCTGGAGGGCGATTTCAGAGGTTATACCCGATGTATGCAAGGCTTTCCAGATCCCGGGAATAGCGATCACACCCACATCGGAAACCCAGTGAGGTGGAAGGGCATTATACGTCACGGCCTCCATGAGATACGGCGGCTGAGTCAGAGAGCCCTTGAAAAGAGTTACAACGGAAGAGATGTTCGGTGCCGACAGGGGACCGGCGGGAGTGTACGAAGCCTGTGACTCCACGCGGACCGCCCCGACGTTGAGTCCGGAAAGATCATTGAGGCGCGGCAGGGTGAAATTCTCCGATCCCCGGGGACAGACCCAATCGACCAGGGTCGTAATAATATCCCCTTCATCATCAAGGAAATAGACCTTCACCTTGGCGTTGGTCACCGGACTCAGGTTCTGAACCGTGATCGTCGTCTCCCAGCCCTGGTCTTCGCGAAACATGAGGGGTGCGTAGTTGATCGTCGAACCGGCAGTGAAGCCCGCATCAGGGACGTCTGACGGAACGCCGGTGTGCGTCATCAAGACATCTTCGCCCACATGATCGATCACAACGCCCAGGGGTTGGGACGACCGCAACCAGGCCGAGCCCACAAAGTCCGGCCCCACGCAGTCGGAAGCGTCATAGAGATATGTTTCACCAGGAGCCAGGATTGAAATCTCGCTGATTGTGGCGCGCAGACAGTCGCCCTGCTCCCGGAACCAGATCTCCACCGAGGCGCACTCAACTCCGGCGTTCTGGATAGAGAGCCAGGAATTGAACCCTTGGGGCACATCGGCGTAGACAAGGGGCGCATAATAGGCGTACCCGCCTGAGACAGGATCGGTCACACCCACCATCCCCTCACAAATACCGGAATAGGAAGAGGTAACAGGAACACCGGGTGTAGCATCGCCCGGTGCCGTTCGTTTCACCGTGGCGGTCAGGGGTTGGCCGTCAGGCTCCGTCGTTTCGTCCGGTTGAATCAAGGGCTCGTTTTGAAAGGACAGCAGGATGGCCGACCGGGCGAGGTCCGGAGATAGTACGGTCCACCCGGCGTTGGGGGGGAGCCACTGCTTGTTCCATGTATCCAGCGGACCGTTGTGATCAGGGGGACAGTTGCCGGCATCTCCCCAGTATATTACGGCAACCCATGTCCCTTCCTGGCCTACGTTCTGGACACGAATCGAGGCCTCCCAACCTGACCAGCCAATTTCACTCACAACCGCGGGGGCGAGGATCCGGGTGCCGATCGCAGGCAAGGGCGAAGGGGAAGGTGGCGGCTCAGGGGTGCACTCGGGGAGGATCTCAAATTCAAACTCATTGAGCACTGTGAAGCTTTGAGAGCCGCCTATTTCGTCTCCAGGTAAGTCATGTCCCATTGTTGTACCCATCCGTCCGACTTCCACGGCAGCCAGTCCGAAGCCCCCGTCCTGGGTGGTGTGCGTGGCAGCAATCATGGCTGACCCCTCAAAACCCTCATTGATATATCCCCAGGCGTCGAAATTAATGTACTCCACCTGATTTTCGTTCAATCTTTCGCACACGTAGTCCAGCAGACCGCTTTCGTCATAAACGAGTATGGCAAAGTCCGTGTACCCTGGATTCGGATTGATATTCTGGATGGCGACTTCAGACGTCCACTCTCCTACGCCCTTGTCCAGGCCGGGCAGGGCCAACAGGCCGACCTCCGTATCCTCCAGAGACGGAAAGGCGTTGTACATCGTCGCCTCCCTCGGCTCGCTCCCGCTGTATCTCACGAGACCGACCACGGAGTGTATACCGGCCACGTCTCCGGAAGGACCGCATGCTGGCCACCAATTCTGCGAGGAGATGCGCGCCGCCCCCACATGGTGCCCGGGGAGCTCTTGTGTGGCGGACAGAACGAAGCTCTTCGATCCTTCCGGGCAGATCCAGCTCTCCTGTGTGTTGATGATGTTGCCACTGGCATCCATGAAATCCACCCAGACCAGGGCGTCGATCCCTGCGCTCAGATTTTGAACTGTGATTGTCGTCTCCCAGCCGTGATACTCTCGAAAGAAGAGAGGCGCGTAATTGACCTCCGACCCCGAGGCGCTCGCCGGCAGCCCGACGTACGTCAAGAGCAGATCGTTGCCCACGTGGTCGACCACAATGCCCAAGGGCTGCGAAGCTCTGAGCCAGGCCGACCCCGCAAATGAGGGTCCGACACTGTTCCTGGCATCGAATAGAACTGTTTCCCCAGGCGCTAAAAGTGGGACTTCACGGATCGTAGCCTGCTGACAATCATCCTGCCCCCTGAACCAGATCTCAACGGAGGTACATTCGTCACCCGAGTTCTGGATATTCAGCCAGGAGGTGAATCCGTTGTCCCCGTCGGCGTACACCAGAGGCGCAAAGTAACCGTAACCGCCCACATAGGGATCGTACACGCCTTCTACCTCTTCGGAGATCCCGGAATAGGATGAATTGACGGATACCCCGGGTTCGACATCCCCGGGTCCTGAGCGACGAACAGTGACGGCCAGGGGCGGATCATCGAAAAGACCGAAATCGAAACCGGACCACGTCGAGCCCTCCCGAAAAGCCCTGTCGAAGCGACGCCATTCGTCATCATCCCCGATCACGTCTGATCCGAGGGATGCACACACTCCGTCAGCAAAAATATCCTCGCCAGTCTCCCCACCACTCAGTGAGTAGACAATGCCTGAAATCGCTCCACCCAAAATTCCCGAACCCCTAAATCGCCAGGCGGTGCCGGGTTTCAACATCCCACTGCAGGCCACTCTCAGGGGACCAACGGCTTGAGGAGGACAGGGACCGGACTCACCCCACAACACCAGGGCCACCTTCGCATAGACCTCCCCTACATTCTGAACTTCAATCCAGGGGTCGACCCCCGCATCGTTATCGCCAATAGCGCCCAGGACCGGTAACTGGATGCGGGTCCCCCCTGTGGCCAGTGGTGTCGGTGTATACGGTGGCTGGGGAAAAGGTTCAGGAATCTCTTCAAAGGCAGTGCCGTCGAATACGGGCAGACCCGGGGATCCGGATACTTCGTCACCAGGGATGTGCCAGCCAAAGGCCGTGCCCCACCGCTCGAGGGCCATGGTTGCCAGAGCGTAGCCGCCGCTCTGGGTCGTTGAAAGAGCCGAGATAACAGCCATGCCGACAAAACCGGGACTGATGACATCCCACGTATTGAGGTCGATGTACTTCACCTGATTGGCCTCTATACTCTCGGATACGGAGTCCAGAAAACCGTTCTGATCGTAAATGAGGACGGCGAGATCGGTGATCCCCGGACTGGGGTTGAGGTTCTGGATGGCAATCCCGGAGATCCACCCCTGTGCATCCTTGTGAAGGCCGGGAAAGGCCACCACATCCACATCAGTAACCCAATGAGATGGAAGCGCATTGTACGCCACCGCCTCCATCATAACATTCCCATCGTATTTAACAAGACTCACCACAGACTGAACATTCCAGTCCTGAGACTCCACCCGAACTGCGCCCACTTCCTGTCCGGGCAGGGTGCCGATGACAGGAAGAGTAAAATCCTCAGCCCCTCCCGGGCAGATCGCACCATCCATGGTAACAATGACACTCCCGTCCGCCTCCAGAAAATCGACCTGGATCACTGTGGAGACCGTTGAGCTCAGGTTCTGAACCGTGATGATGGTTTCCCAGCCCCGATCCTCCCGAAAAATCAAGGGGGCATAGTTGACCGGCGATCCGGCGGTGAAATCCGACTCCGGAACATCGGCCGGCACACCGGTGTACGTCATGAGCATATCATTCCCGATCTGATCGACCACGATTCCCAGTGGTTGTGAGGACCTCAACCGCGTTGAGCCGACGAATCCCGGTCCCACGCAGTACATGGCACCGAACCCAACTGTCTCACCCGGTGCCAGAAATGGAATTTCGCAGATCGTCGCCTGCTGACAGTCATCCCGCCTCCGGAACCAGAGTTCCACCGAAGTACACTCGTCCCCTGAGTTTTGAATATACAACCAGGAGGTGATTCCATTGGCTGCACCGGCATAGACGAGAGACGCATAATAGCTGTAACCGCCAAAGACAGGATCGTAGACGCCCTCCACCTCCCCGCAGATCCCTGAATACGAGGAATTAACAGATACCCCAGGGGTATCATCCCCGGGTCCGGTGCGACGAACCGTCACCGCCAGGTCCGGACTTTGATACAGGCCGAAGTCGAAGCCGAACCACGTCAAATCCTCCCGAAAGGCCCTGTCGAAGCGGCGCCACTCGTCATCATCCCCCATCACATTCTCGTACAGGGCTTCACAGACGGCATCTGCGAAGATATCTCCTCCAGCTTCCCCGGCGTTCAGGGAGTAGACAATGGCCGATTTCGCTCCAATTGGAATCTGGGCGTCTTTGAAGTGCCAGGCGGTGCCGGGTTTCAACAGCCCACTGCACTCCACCTTCACAGGTCCATTGGCCTGAGGGGGACAGTCGCCGGACTCACCCCACACCACCAGAACCGACTTCGCATAGGCATGACCAACATTCTGAACCTCGATCCATGTACGGGCAATATCGTCCTCTCCAAGATAGTTTAAAATAGGGACCTGGATACGGGTACCTCCCGAGGTAGGCGGCACAGGTGTGGGCGGTGGCTGCGGAGAGGGCTCAGGAATCTCTTCAAAGGCAGTGCCGTCGAATACGGGCAGACCCGGGGATGCGGATACTTCGTCGCCAGGTATGTCCCAGCCAAGCGCCGTGCCCTGCCGCTCGATGGCCAGGGCCGCCAGAGCGTAGCCACCGCTCTGGGTCGTTGCCGTGGCCGAGATGAGGGCCATACCCACAAAACCGGGATTGATGGCATCCCACGTGTTGAGGTTAATGTACTTCACCATATCGGCCTCTATACTCTCGGAACCGTAGCCAAGAAAACCGTTCTGATCGTAAATGAGGACGGCGAGATCGGTGATCCCTGGATTGGAATTGAGGTTCTGGATGGCGATCTCGGAGATCACCCCATACGTACCCATCGCCTTCGCGACAAGAGGAAAAGCGATCATTCCCACATCAGCGACCATCTGAGATGAAAAAGCATTGTAAGCCAACGCCTCCAGCGCTTGCGTCTTGGCGGGATCGGAGTACTTGATCAATTGAACGACGGTTACGACGTTCTGTGGTTGTTGAGAGTCCATTTGGTGACTCTCAATACGTGCTGCGCCCACGTCGTGACCGGGAAGATTGTTACTGACGGGTAGGGTGAAAGTCTTTGATCCATTCCGGCAGATCCAATCCTCCATTGTGGTAATGATGTTCCCTTCGTCGTCCAGGAAGTCGACCGTTACATAGGTGGGCGATGATGTTGAAGTCAAGTTCTGAACTGTGATGTTTGTTTCCCAGCCATTGTACTCTCGAAAGATGAGGGGTGCATAATTGACGAGCGAACCGGCGCCGTCGAAATAAGGTTCGCCGTTGTAAGTCATCAGCAGGTCGTTGCCCACCTGATCCACGATGATTCCCAGGGGCTCATTGGCCGTGATGTAAACATTCCCCAGCCAGGGAGCATCAATTTCCGGCGACCTGAAAGGTACATCAGCCTCAGTGATTGGCCCAATGGAGATGGCCTCGCCCGGCGCCAAAAACTCGATGTGCTGGGCCACCATGAGCTCGCAGTTTCCGTCCTCCTTGAAGTAAAGCCAGATAGAAGTGCAATCGTCACCCGAGTTCTGGATGGTGATGATGCTGGACAGGCCGTTATAGCCGTGCATGATGCGGGGTGCGAAGTACCCGTAGGGTGGACCGAGACCCTCCATGTCTTCGGAGATACCCGTGTATGAAGCGTTGACGGATACACCAGGTGTGACATCACCGGGTGCATCACGTTTGACCGTCACAACCACGGGTTGGCCTTCGTGCGCCGCGAAGTCGAAGCCCGACCAGGTTGAACCCTCCCGAAAAGCGATGTCAAAGCTGCGCCATTCGTCATGGTTCCCGAGGACCGTCTCAAAAAGAGCTTCGCAGACGGCATCGGCGAAGATGTCCCCCCCGGTCTGCTCCACGTTCAGCGTATAGACGATGCCCGACTTCGCCCAGAATGGAATCTGGGAGCCTTTGAAGTACCAGGCAGTGCCTGGCCTCAACAGGCCGCTGCACTCCACCTTCCAAGGACCGCTGGCCTGGGGTGGACACAGGCCGGACTCACCCCACAATACCAGGACAGCTTTGGTGTAAGTTACACCCACATTCTGCACTTCGACCCAGGCCTCGGCAACATTGTTCTCCCCGAGGTAGTTTAATACGGGCACCTGGATGCGCGTACCGCTCGCGTCCGGAGGCATAGAGACAGGCATCCCGTTCCTCTCGCCGGTTCCCATATCGCCAGCCACACGAGTTGTCAGCATAAGAAGCAGACCCATTCCCAGAAAAAAAGCGATACGTAATAACGGCTCAGATTGTTTCTCCATTTAGCAACCCCTTTCTTCAGAACACTTCGAGTCCTTCACTGAATAGTACGTTGCTCATTTTCTATGTTTGAAATCGTTATTGGAAGCAATCGTGATTCTATAAATGCTACGTAAAGATTAGTAATACAGAAACTTGTTGTCAAGCTTTTTCTGTGTCTGTGAAGAATCCTTCAGACCGTTTCTACCGATTGTTCTTTTATTCTCCGAATTTTTTAAAATGTACGGTCGTCACACAAATTTGTTGAGGGTACAATGCCCTCGAACAAAAAATACCGCCCCGGCTTGACATTCGGGACGGCCTATTACAAAATAGTTGGAAAAAACAGCAGGTACTTCACCAGAAACACCTTCTCTATTATTATATTTTCAATTATCGCTATCCTGATCCCAAAATGTATATTCATCTAATCCAACAATCATCGTATGCTTCCCCTCCGATCATTGTGCAATGATAAACCGTGCCATCAGACTGCATTTACAAAAGTGAAGAATTTCAAACTTATTCAGTACTTTTACTCCAGTAGGAACAGTCTTAGTTTGTGTCAAAAAGTGTAGAATTCAACTCTTAA
>CP070758.1:1923602-1942325 GCA_020348925.1 Gemmatimonadota bacterium
CATGAGATCGATGAGGATGAGGTCGTAGGGCGATTCTTTCGCTTTGGCCAGGCCCTCGTTTCCGTTCTCGGCCGTCTCGACCTCGAACCCTTCGCTCTGGAGAATCCGACGACAGCCTTCGCGAATACCGCGTTCGTCATCGACGACGAGGATGCGTTCTTTTTCCTTCGTTGATTGGGTCGGTGTGGAGTTACTCATGGCATTGATACGTAATATTTACAAGGTCGTGAGCACCATGTGGACTATTGGATCGTGCTGATGCCGGCCTATTCCGATGCCCCCTCTTCCTCCGTTTTTTCCAAGAGTTTTTCGATTCTCGCCACCAGCTCGGTCGGTAAAAGCGGTTTTTCGGCAAAGTCGTCGGTCTTCATCCAATAGCCATCCTCCTCCAGAGAGAATTGATAGCCGGTGGCATCCGCCACGGAAGTCAGCATGAGAATGGGAATGTGTTTGAGGTTCGGATCCGCTTTCAAATTTTTCGCAAAGGTGAATCCCGAATCATGCTTCTCCATCATCAGATCGAGTACTATAGCGTCCGGCCGTTCCAGTTTGACCGTCTCGAGACCTTCTTTGCCGCTGAAAGCGGTGACGACCTCATAGCCCTGATGTTCCAGAACCGCTCTGTTCATGTCCACGAAATCGACATCATTATCGACCAGCAAAATTTTCGATTTTTTTCCCACCGTTAGACTCCTCCTATCATGGCGGGGCTTTCGTTCCCCGTAACAGTATGCATCAGCCTTGCGTCCCCCTCCTCAAGCACTGGGAGCGTCATAATAAACGTTGACCCTACTCCGATCTCACTGCGGACATCAATGGTTCCGCCGTGGCGATCGATAATCCCGTAGGCGATGGCGAGGCCAAGGCCTGTTCCCCTCTCCTTCGTCGTGAAAAAAGGATCGAAGAGTTTGTTCAGGGTCTCTTCGGGAATTCCGGGCCCTGTATCGGTCACCGCTATTTCGACCCTTTTTCTGTCTTGCAGAAGTTTCGTTCGAACCCTCAATTCTCCCGCTCCCTCCATGGCTTGTGCTCCGTTGAGGATAATATTCAAGAAGACCTGTTTCAATTGAGCCGCGTCGACGAACATGGTCGGGAGAAGGGGATCAAGCTCCTTCTTTAACGTGACGTTAAAGAACAACGATTGATTCTGAATAAGACCGAATACATCATCGATGATGGCATTGAGATTGATCATGCCGGGTTTGAGCACTGTCTCCCTGGCGAAGCTCAGGAGGCCCTTGACGATCTCCTTGGCTCTGGCCGACTCCTCAATGACCATCTGTAAATCCTCTCTCCTGGGATCGTCCTCTTCCAAGCTCTTCATCATCATGTGGGAGAAGATTGTAATCGTTCCCAGGGGATTGTTGATCTCGTGGGCGACACCTGCGGCCAATTGTCCGATGGAGGCGAGCTTTTCCGTTAGTATGAGCTGCTGGTGGGCCTGTTCCAATTCATGGTGCGCCTGTTGCAGCTCTTTATGGGAAACCTCCAGCTCTTCGTAAATCTTTCTCGATTGTTCCAACAGATAGGGGAGGCACATCTCTATCTCCGCCAGTCCCTGGAGGACGGCTATGGCCTTTTCGCGGCAGGTGCGGTAACCGCAGGCCTCGCAGTCGAGGTTGTTGTAAGGTTCCGTCTTGTTGATTTTTTCGAGGACTTCTTGAATCTCCTCCTCCGAAGGGACGGGCAACTTTACATCCTGAACCGTGAATTCACGGTGAAGATCGAGAGGTGAGAATCGGTCCATTTCTTGTTCGGTGCGTTCGGAATCCTGATGGGCGGTCTCTTCTTTCGTATAGTGGGCTACAATCTGTCGCCCCCCCAGGATGGAGATATCCTTGTCCCGGATGGGGCCGTCGATGCAGCCTTCGCAGAAGAGCACGTCGAGGAACTTGAGCGACACAGACCCGGATTGAATCTGGTGAATGGCTCGCCCTGAGCGATATTTTCCCGCTGTGATGCTGACTTCCTCGTTCGTCACATCAAAATGCACCCCGATACTCTGCAGGAGTCCTCCGGAAACAGCCGTCATCCGCGCCAGATAGGGTTTGGGGCCGTCGAATTCCGACTCCTCTAAAGTTTCCCGCTCTATCTCCTGTTCATCCAATAAGTTTTTAATCTCATAGAAGGTAATAACCTGATCGACAAATCCGGCCACATGCGGGTCCTGTATTTCCCCGATGCGGGCCATACATGGACCGATATAGACGACCTTGGCCTCAGGATCGTATTTTTCCTTGATCACTTTACCCAGAGCGATCATGGGGGAGACGATGGGCGCCAGGTTCCGCACCAGCTCCGGTGCAAACTTCTCGATGTAGGACACGATGGCCGGGCAGAAAGAAGATATGATCGGACCTTCCGTATGGTTCTGGAGCACGTTTCGATAGGCCCTGCAGACCAGTTCGGCCCCGAAGGCCACCTTCCATACTTCATCGAAACCGAGGGTCTTCAAGGCCGATACCAGTTGCCTCGGGGTGCCCTGGTCGAGGATGGCGGGGAATGACGGATCGAGACAGGCGATGGTCTTCACGTCACTCTGGAGGTACTGGAGAACTTGTGAGATACCGGTCCTGTAGCTCCGAGCATTCTGCGGACAGATTTTTACGCAACTCCCGCACAGGATGCACCGCTCCTCGATGGTTATGACACAGCTCTTTGAAATTTTGATGGCATTTGCCGGGCAGGTTCGAACGCAGGAATAACACCGCCTGCATCTGTCCCCCACCGTATAAATCGTGGCCATAGATGTCCGAGCCTCCTATCTTTGCCGAAAGTCTTAATTTATAATATGTTTCGCTTGAAGTCAAGATTAAACATAGAGACCCTGAGAAAGAGAATATGGATATCTGTTGGGGAGGTTAATACTTGGAGTTTTTATATTTTAAACTAAATGAGGTTTCTAAACATGTGGTTTACCCGGTGTTTTTAGAGGGACTGCGAAATCTTTGTTTCGCTTTGGAAAGCGGAGACACATCACCGCACACCATAATTGAGTCGAAATCGCAGGTTCTGTTCGGGTGGGAGTCACACTTCCGTCCGTTTTCGTTCAATAATGGAGAATTGAGGGGGTGTGTTCGATAGGAATCTCCGAATGAATTTGGAGTCTTGAAGATTAATCGGGAAGCTCCTCTCGATGTCTCCTTCAGAGAATCCAACTCCTGTCCCAGCACCATGCATCCCAGCAGCCTTGCTCCTCTACTCTCTCTGCATTCTTGCTTCTTGTGTCCGTCTTGTCTCCGAAGTTACTTGATCATCACCATCCGCTTCGTGGCTGAGAAGTTGCCCGCTTTCATTTGGTAAAAGTAGACGCCTCCGGGAACCTCGTTCCCTTTCACGTTACGTCCGTCCCAGGTCGCCGTGAAGAAGCCAGGCTCCTTCTCCTCATCCACCAGCGTCAGCACCTCCTGCCCAATGATATTATAGATTTTCAAGGTAGTGTGGATGGGTGATCTACTATCTGGTATCTGATATCTAATATCTGTGCAGGAATTGAACGGGGTCGGGTAGTTCTGAGAGAGAGAGTACTCGGAAGGTGTGTGGGCTCGTCTCACGAGAGCCATGAAATGCGTATATTCTTCGGTTGAAAGGAGAGATTCCAGCGAGTTACAGTACGATAGAACAGCCGGGGAAACAATCGATGGGCAGCCTTTGAGCGGATATTGCGGGTTGATTCCCAGGATAACGTTCACTATGGACAGAGCGTCCGGGATGCTCACACTTCCATCCCCGTTGTAATCGGCCCTGCACTGTTCACCCGCTGTTGGCTCCGGGAATTGATCGAGAATAATTTGAATACACCGTATGGCATCCTGAACATTGATGTCACAGTCCGCGATGACATCTCCTTTGACACAATAGTCGGAAGATACCTCGAAAGCGCACTCGGCCGAAGGGCTTCGATTTCCGGCCAGGTCGCAGGCCCACACCCAGAAAGTACGAATCCCTTCGGGCAGTTTATTATACGAAACACACTGCGTGGGGAGACACTCAGACGGTTTTTGGTCAACTCCCACCAGCATGCAGGAAAATCTCAAGCTGTCGTCCGGAGTGTACGTATCCTGGCCGGTAAAACATATCCGGATATTTCCGCAGACCTCTATGGGATCCTCGGTATAGTCAGCTATGGCGCACGTCGGTTTCGTCACGTCGATACAGAAAGGACCGAAATGGACGACCTCCGGTTCCGTCTGCCAATTCCCCACAATGTCGACACTTCGAATGTGAAAAAAGTGGCAACCTTCGTTCAGAGTGTGACAGGTGTATTCGATCCCTGCCGGCACAAAATCCGCGGTCGTATCGGGCTCTGGGATCGACGTGGAATCGGTATCCCAGAGTATCGAATACCCGAGAAGCCCACATGCATCGGGACCGTCACTGGCATCGACCCACGTGATACAGACCTCATTTTCGTCGGACCAGACACCGGGTGTATGGCTCACGCCTGCCAAATATTTCGGAGCACCTGGTGGAACCGTATCTTTATAAAATTGTAAGATCCAGTTCCCCGATCCACCAGCCACATTTCCACAATCATCCTCGGCTTTAAAATGTAAGGAATGACTTCCATCAGACAGGGACAGGAAAAGTGATTCGGCCAGAGACCAGCTCTTTTGTTCCCAAGAAGCACCTGACCGGTTGGAAAAGAGGGAGGTCCAGAGACCGGAATCGAGCGCGTACCAGCCTTCGTCTAAACCACAGTTATCATGAAAGCCAAGATAGGGAATGTGTGGCGGACCATTCCAGCAGAGATGTTCAGGGCCGTCGATTTGAAAGGTTGGTACTTCGTCATCGTCAACAGTCACGTCTTGGGTGCACGTAACGCCGTTCCCTGGTGGGTCAGTCACCGTCCATGTGACAGTAGTTTTCCCCAGGGCGAAGAGGGCAGGGGCATCATTGGTTACCGTAAGATTCGTATCGCATCGATCGGATACTGCCGGTATCCCGAGGTCAACTGCGCTGGCCGTGCACGCACCCTGATCCGTGTTCACGGTCACGGCCGCCGGGGGTGTGACGTTGGGCGGTGTGGTGTCTTCGATGGTGATCGTCTGTTGACATTGTGTGCTGTTGCCACCAGCGTCAGTGGCAGTCCAGGTCCGGCTGACCGCGACCGTACTATTCTCATCGGAATATGTGATGGTCGGATTTTCATCATAATTGTCAGTTGCTGAGGCAGATCCTGTGCAAGTCGGATGGATTGAGTCACCGCATTCGATGGTGGTGTCGATGGGGCAGGTGATCGCCGGCGGTGTGGTATCGATTATGAATTCCCAAACGCTGCTCCAGTCGCTGTTGTTGGTGGCGTTATCCCGGGCGAGAGCTTTCCAGTAATAATGACCTTCACCCAACGTGGGCGTGTAGGATGTGCTCGATGTGTAGGCACTTTTCACATAGGGAGTGGAAAAATCCGGCTCATCATCCATGAGGATTCGGTAGTTCTTGATACCACTGCCAGGTTCAGGTTCGGAGGAGGTGGACCACGTGAGTGTGACATTCATATCATTCATATGTGCCCCGTCAACAGGGGATATCAGTGAGGGTGTTTCGGGTGCTGTCGTGTCGTACATGGTTGAATCGTCGCCGGCATCCGGGGTGATCGGCTCGGTATTGTTCGCGGAGTCAGTGGCCACAGTTTGAAAGTAGTATGGTCCGTCCCCAGAGGGAGGAGTGAAGATGAAAGAGCCTGTGGTGCCGACGGCGGAATCCCCAGTGCTGTAGATCCACATACCATCAATGTCGTATTTAAAGTAGAGCTTTGTACAGAAAACGCCGCTGCCGACCGAATCGTCCGCCGTCCATGTTAGATCAATCGTACCGTCGTTGTCATAGTCGGGGGAGGAGCAGCCTGAGGTGGGAGGTGTCGTGTCTATTTCCAGTTCCCAAACTTCGCTCCACTCACTCTGGTTCCCTCCATTGTCTTTGGCATAGACCCTCCAGTAGAAGTATCCTTCATAGAGTGTGGGTGCATAGTATGTATTCGAGGTGGTATATTCTTTTACACGAGGCGCGGTGAATGTCGAGTCATCGTCGATGTAGATACGGTAATTCTTGATACCGCTCCCTCCGGGATCGGCGGGCTCACTCCAGGTGAACACAGGCGTCACGTCGTTCGTTTTTAAGTGATCGGAAGGTGAAATAAGAGAGGGAGGATCGGGTGGCTGGTCATCAGTAAGAAATTGCCGGTTTTCGTTGCTCGACTCTGTCTCAATAGAGACCGTGTCTGAGTATTCATCATACCACAGTGGGGCCATGAGGTTTCCCTCGGTGATCCCTCTCTTCTGGTAGCTCTTCATAGTGCCATGACCGGCTGCATGGGTCAAGGGTGCCAGTAAAACCGACACTCCAAAGAACACCAGGAGCGCCGCCAATCTTTCTCTAACGGTGGTCATATCGCTCGCTCCTTCGGAATAGGGTTATGGGGTTCGGAAGAGAAACGTGCTAAGCTTCATATTCTTCCTGGATTATTCAGAAAATCATCATGAATGGAACGGAATGCGAACATTTTGTCGAGTTCAAATGAATATTGGTTTTGAGCGTCGTTCCACGGCACTGTCCACGATTCTGTACTCTGTCATTCCTGGTTTATCCCGGAATCCCCCTCATTGAGAATCCCTTGTGCACATCGAGGGGATTCCCTGTAATAAATACGGGGTGGGCTCTGCAGGAGTCTATCCCGAACGTGTTGCGGGACAGGACTGACAGTTTTTGTTTTTCTCGACGCATTATCCAGGTATTACATCCCAGAAGTGTATTTTTTGACGAAACGAAACGACAACACCACGTACGTTTGAGAGGCCGGTTTGTCGGTGCTGAGACTCGTTTTGAAGCTCGTAAATAGGGAACGGAGGCTCGTAAGACAAAACCCTTGACAGCCATACGCACCGAACTTCGAGTATCGTCAGCCCAAACCAGGCATCCTTGATCCCAAAAGTACTGGTAGGAGAAAGCGTGGCAGCTGAATCATACGACTCTTTTGACAACAACTGCGCCCTGTTCAAATTCACACGATTGAAGAGAGACTCTTCCTCTTACAGGAATTAATTTCGAATACATGGCTATGATAGTCAATCTTCTTTTGATTGTCAAGGATTTTATGATGTGTTTTTTGAGATAAGTTCATAGAAGTGGAACAAGGGGGTGGTGAGATGGAGATGTGAGGGTGAGTGTCTCACTGAGACGACTCAACATGGGATACAAATTCGAAGCGTGGAATGCGAAAAACGGGAATTTCGGAGGTGACAACAAAGGGAGGGCACGTGTCCTCACAAGCCGATACGAAATGAATATCCTCATCAACAATTCCGTCAGGATGACAGAATAATGGAGGGCGAGGGTTTTCGCGAGCCGAAAAATCGGCTCGACGGTGTCTTGCCCTCCCAGCAAGTATCAAGGTCTGAGTTCGCTCTTACTTTTTGGAGTTGGCCTTTAAATCGATAAGGTCGCCCATCGCCTGAAGAGTGTGGGTCATTTTCCACCAGCCGTTCTTGAAGGAGGCGTAATCCGGGCCGGCCATGGCCGAGGCGTATCGGGTCGAGTTCGCATAGAAGAGCCACTGCTCGATCCATTTTTGCTCGATGGCTTCATCAAAGAGGTTGGATCGGTCCGCAACGTCCTTGTTCCAGGCTTCAAGAAGCAGTTGCGTGGCGGCCAGGACCATCTCATCGCTTTCAGCAATGACCGTATCCAATTGGGTAAAATGTCCATCCGCCCAGCTTCTGCCGTGACACGATTGACAGATCTTTTTGAAGTTTTCTTCTCGCTTCTCCTGCTCGGAGGGTTCGATGAGAAATTCGGAGGCCGGCTCTCCCGTGAGTGTCGTTGGAAGGGGCAGCCCATCCTTATTTTTTATCAGATATGTTCTACCATCCTTCGGTTGGGGGTGAGCGTAAATGAGCCCGAAAAGTCGCTTCCACAGTCTTGATCCAAAATTGTGGGTTCTCGGTACGATCACATCACCGGTCAAGGTGGTGATGAGGCTGGCGTGGCAGACGGCGCAGGTTGGTGCACGAAAATCGAAACCAATTTTCCAGGGGACAGCATCCCACGTCCAGGTCCCTTTCTTTGACTCGAAGATATTGCCGTGCTTGCTCTCTTTATACACATTATATGAAGGGACGTCGGGTTCAAGGTGACATTGTGAACAGGTGTAGGGTTTTCTTGCTATCTCAATTGAAAAACTGTGCCGCGGATGGCACGCGGTGCAAGCCCCGTAACTTCCATCTGGATTGATACGACCCACACCCTGGTTCGGCCAGTTGGTGAGATGGGGGATCTCGATCTCACCCATATCCAATGATATCTCTTTCATTCCAGTCACCGTGACATGTGTGCCGTGACAGTTGTAGCACGATTCGCCCTTGGTGAGTTCGGAGGCCTTGTGTGGTGTGATGGTGTGGTTCTCGACCTTCTTGATGCTGAGAATTGCCTCGACGAGCGTATCGTAGACCGGATTTTTCTCAAGGTTTCCGATGGCGTGTGCTTTTTTGCTGTCAGCGTATTGCTCTACCTCCGCGGAGTGACAGGTTTTACAGTCGTTGGGCGAGACGATCACATTGATCTGTTCCCCAAAGTGTTCGAAGTTGTCAGTGTGTTGACTTTGATTCAGGCTGTGACATTCGTAGCAGCCGACGCTGACCGAGCTGAGGTTTTCGGGAATGGTTTCACTGGAAACTCTTCGGGAACGTTCGAGTTTCTCCAGAGCTTTCTGGGGGGATATTTGGGCGTGTCGACTTGATCTCCAATCCATTACGAGACCGGGATTGTACATCTCATGGCAGTCGATGCAGGTTTGTGACGTCTCGCTGGGGCGCACTTCTGCCGGGAACTGAGACGGCGTTGAGTTTGGCGTGAAGATAACTGCCGCGAATGAGACGACAATGATTAATAGAATAATACTTCGCTTCATAATGACGGCCTCCTTTTTTGGTTCTTTCGGAGACGTAGACAATCTCTCAATATGGGTTTTTGAGAAATGTAATGCTTTTCATTGGGCAAGGCAATTATTATTATTTCCCTATGCAACATACAGGATCGAGCATTCCTGGGTAAGAAGATATTCGTCGCGGCCACAAACAGCCTGTGTTGCATTTACTCCCCAAGAAGCAAGAGGATGGTTTGATGTCATATCTCCAGTTCTCTATCCCTGAAAAATTGAAAACACATTCTTGGATTTTGTAGGTTTCATTTCTTTGTTTCTATTCTAAAGGAGGTTACATGAGATTTCTCTGTTTTTACGTGTCACAATGACACCATTCCTGTTGTCTAATTAATGGGTGCTACTCAACGGAACTATTGCTTATATTAGATGTTAAATGACTATATCTGAAAGGAGGTTCACATGAAAACGGATCTTTCAATCCTTATGTTTCTGTTTGCGGTCACCACGTGTGGACATGCCGATGTCCATGTAAAACTGGAATCGCACACCGATTCCTATTACTATGGGGGCATCACGTATCCTGAAGAGAATGAAGTGTGGGAGGCTTGGGTGGGTGATAATAAGTCCGCATATATATCCGAGCGCAGAAGCGTCATAGTTGATCTTAACACGAATATGCTATCCTTCATCAATCACCTTGATTCAACGTATGCTGAAGCCGCACTTCCCTTTCAGTGGCCGAATCTTGTTTCAGAGGAGATGGCCGGACGGCTTGAAATGTATCGAACAACAGGGACGGTCACGGAGAGCCGAGAAATAAAAACAATTGGAAAGTGGGCGTGTCAACGATACGATGTAAATTCATGGATCCCGTACGCCGGTGGCCGGTACGACGAGAGGGAGATCGTACTATGGATTACACCGGATGTTCCCATTGATATAAATGTGTATAAGCAAATACGTACTGTCCTCAGGCAGCTCAGGAATTATGATGAAGTTCTCGTCAGTGAACTGGGGAAAATCGAGGGGTACCAAATTGCTTCCGAGACCACAACCTATGTCAAAGGATTTGGCTATCAATCTACCGAATGGGTGACCGACATGTCTGAGAGGCAACCCCCGGCCGACGTCTATTCTGTTCCGGAAGGATATACCAAAAAAGAGGCGCTGACATGGGAGGATCTCGAATGATACAAAAGATCAATGGTGTAAAAGAGGGAATCACACATATTCAGAATACCCAACTCAGGAGGTATCGATGAGAAAGCATGAAATGGGTCGTGATCGGAGACAATTTTTAAAGACGGGCGTCGCATGTCTTGCCGGTGCCACGTTTTTTCCGCCGGTTCTCCAGGAGGAACCCAGCCCAAAGTCTCAGGAGACAAAAAAGGAGAGAAAAATCGTCACTCGCACACTGGGGAAGACGGGCCTTCGGCTGCCTGTCGTCAGCATGGGGGTGATGAATTCGGATAATCCGAATTTGGTCAAGGCTGCCCTTGATGCCGGAATTGTCCTTCTCGACACGGCCCACGGCTATCAGAGGGGGCGAAACGAGGAGATGATCGGAGGGATCATCAAGGACTATCCGCGAGATTCTTACGTGATTGCGACAAAGGTCCCAGGCGAACCTACTGATCGGAAGACCGGTCTGTTTACAGAGGAGGCCAAGGCCGAACCCTTCCTGGAAAAATTTGAAATCAGTCTGAAACGGCTTGGTCTGGAATACGTGGATATCCTGTATCTCCATAGCGTCGTGCGGCGGGAGGCTACCCTTTATGAACCGTACATGACGGCCATGGAGAATCTGAAAAAGGAAGGGAAAGTTCGATTCATCGGTGTCTCCACCCATCGCAACGAGCCGGAGGTGATCCAGGCGGCGATCGACAGCAAAGTTTACGATGTCGTTCTGACAGCATACAACTTCAAACAGCCGCATGTTGAGGAGATGAAGAAGGCGATTGCCCAAGCTGCGAAGGCGGGATTGGGTATTGTGGCCATGAAGACCCAGGCCGGTGTGTACTGGGATAGGGAAAGACAGCACCAAATCAATATGAAGGCAGCTCTCAAATGGGCACTGCAGGATGAGAATGTCCACACGACCATTCCGGGCTTTACGACATTTGATCAGATGGAGCTCGATCTTACAGTCATGGAGGATCTGTCTCTCACACCGCAGGAGAAAAAAGATCTGCAACTGGGTATGAAGACGGGTATGAACGGTCTGTACTGTCATCAATGTGAAACATGTCTGTCTCAATGTCCGGAGATCTTTGACATTCCTGCTTTCATGAGAAGCTACATGTACGCGTATGGGTACAAGAACCTTGCGGCGGCAAAAGAGTCCTTGGAATGTATGGATATGTCCGAAATACCGTGCGAGCTGTGCGATACATGCTCTGTGAGATGTCCTGCGGGATTTCATGTCAGACAGCGAATACTCGATATTGCTCGAATTCAGAACGTGCCCGAAGACCTTTTAGTATAAAATTTGATGTTTTGTCTGAGAGAGGTACACATGGAAAATCATATGAAAAGTCGCAGAAGTTTCTTGAAAAAGGGAATTACGGGTGTGGCAGGCTTATCCCTTTTCCCTGCTGCCTGTCAGAAGGACAGAGGTGCCCAGGAACAGGGTGCACGTGAAAAGAAAGTTGTGACGCGAACCCTGGGAAAAACGGGCTTAACCCTTCCCCTTGTCAATATGGGGGTGATGAATGCAGACAATCCAAACTTAGTGAAGGTTGCCCTTGATCGGGGGATCGTCATGCTCGATACGGCTCATTATTATATGTACGGTCGAAACGAGGAGATGATCGGAGGGGTCATCAAGGATTATCCGCGTGATGCGTATGTAATTGCAACAAAAGCTCGGGCGACCACGGTGGACCGGCACACGAGACTTGAGACGGAGGACGTGCAGGCGGAAACCTTCGAATCCTTTATCAAGAAATTTGAACTGAGCCTGCTTCGACTTGGATTGACTTACGTCGATATCTTGTATCTTCACAGTGTGAAAAGCAAAGAGGATGCGATGATCGAACATATTGTGGGGGCCATGGAAAAATTGAAACAGGATGGGAAAGTACGACATGTCGGTCTTTCAACCCATGGCAATGAGCCGGAGGTCATCAGGGCGGCGGCGGACAGCGGCTTCTACGAAGTCGTATTAACCTCTTACAACTTCCTCCAGGCGCATCGGGAAGAGGTGGAGAGCGCCATTGCCTACGCTGCGGGGGCGGGCCTTGGTATCGTTGCCATGAAAACGCAGGCAGGGGTCTATTGGGACAGGGAACGGTCGCAGCGAATTAATATGAAGGCAGCATTAAAATGGGTTCTGCAGAATGAGAATGTCCATACGACTATTCCCGGCTTTACGACGTACGATCAATTGGAGGAGGATCTTGCGGTCATGGAGGATCCGACGTTGACACCCAAGGATAAAGAGGATCTTCAGCTCGGTATGGATCTTAAATTCGACGGTCTCTATTGCCAGCAGTGCGGAGCGTGCCTCGAACAGTGCGATCGAAAAGTCGAGATTCCGACCTTGATGAGAAGCTATATGTATTTATACGGATACCGAAATCTTGCGGCAGCCAAGCAGACACTACAGTCTCTGGATATGCCTGCTATTCCGTGTGAGAGATGCAATCCGTGCCTGGTGAATTGCTCCAGGGGATTTGATATTAAGAATAGAATGGTGGATATTGCCAGGCTCAAATATGTGCCTCAGGATTTTCTGGTGTGATCGTACCTTAAATATTATAAACAGATTAATTCATGAAATGCTATTCTGAGGAAAGCATGGGTATTGTGAAACCTTCGCTTCAAACAGATTTCTCCACTACACAAGGTTATACTGGTCTTGTTCCGGTTGCAATGACAGATTTTGACATTCTGAGCGGAGCGAAGCGGAGTCGAAGAATCTGTATGGCAACAGCTTGCAGATTGCCTGAAGGACACACTTCGTTTTGTTTAGGAATAATTCAGGACAACCACAGTTTTGATTAAAAGGGAGTGAGAAAACCTATATGAAAAGAAGGATATTTATCCTGATGGTTTGCGGATTCCTTGCGCCGATAGCGCTGTTCAGCTCAGAGCTTCCTAAAATGGACAAGATATTCCCGGACATTGAAGGATTGGAGAGGGATGGGAAACCGCAGATATTTACCGCGCAGAATCTGTTTGAGTACATCAACGGTGCGGCTGAAGTTTACCTGAGCTACGGTTTTCAAGAATTGGCTGTAATGAATTACGACAACGATCAGGAACAGTCCATTACGATTGAAATTTACCGCCACAGCAGTTCCAACAATGGCTTCGGCATCTACAGTCAGGAGAAACCTCTCGAGAGTACCTTCCTATCGATAGGAGTCCAGGGATACTATGAACCTGGCGTTCTCAACTTCTTTAAAGGCGATTACTACGTGAAACTGTTGAGTTTTGGTCTGGGGGATAAGGATCGATCCATACTTGTAAAAATAGGTGAGGAGGTAGCGGAGAAGCTTCCGGGTGAAACGGATTTCCCCAAAACCATACTGTGCTTTCCAGAGAAAGGGAAGGTAAAAAACTCAGAACGATATATTTCAAAAAATTTCTTAGGCCACAGCTTTCTCCATTCGGCCTTTGTTGCTGATTACGAACTGGAGAAGGATAAGTACCGTGTCTTCATTATCGAAACTGCCGATACATCGGCAGCAAAAGAAATGATTAATAAATATCTGAAGCTTCTTGAGAAGAATGAAGTCAGCCCAAGCATCGAGAAGGGCGTGTATCGTTTTCAGGACCCTTATTTCTCTACCAAGGGAATTATGAATCTAAAAAAGAGCGGGAGATTTATCTGGGGTCTGTTCAGTAAAGATCGATCGCTCTCAAAATATTATGTGGATTCTATTGAGAAAAACCTGAAAGAGAACGACCTTCTCAATTGAAGGTTTATCAATCTGAGGAATTTTTAGGAAATAGATAATCCTCCTGAATTGAATCAGAAGGGCTTGTTCGGGATGATATCAACAGGAGTTCTTCTTTAACGCATCAACACCATCTTCTTCGTCTGCACAATATTCTCAGCCTGGAGGCGATAGAAATAGACACCACTGCTAAATTCGCATCCCTGATTGTCTATTCCATCCCATGTAACCGTGTAATATCCAGGCTCCTTTTGTTCATTCATCAGCGTTTGTACCTCCTGTCCAAGAGCATTGTAAATCTTCAGGGTGACATGCTTTGATGTCTGACCACTGATTTCAAGTAATTGAAAGCTAATATGTGTTTCTGGATTAAATGGATTGGGATGGTTCTGGTTTAAAGCAAAGTCCTGTGGATGTTCTGTAACAGGTTTCGCTGGTGAGGTGAAAACCGGTCCTTCATTAACCTGAAATTCCGTTATCGTGAAATCGTCATTATTGCCCCTATCACCAATTACTCTAAAATGAGCATAAGCCATTGGAGCTTTGGAAACAACAGCTTTAGCACTGGCCATAGCAATGAGTACTTCTCCGTTACGTTCGTTGTATTCCATGAGATATTCTTTCGATAGCTCCGTTGTAGTAATTTTTATGAATTCCAAGTTTTTTAGATCATATTTCCCAGCGATCTTGGCTGAGAATACTCCTTCAGCATTTTTAACATAGATAGGTATCCGGACAATAGGCCCTGACCGCAGTAAACCTCCCATTGCTACCTCTGCATCACCTGAAAATACCACAGGTTTTGGGCATGAAGGAGGACATACCTCTTGAACTGGAAAGCATTCGATGATATCTTGGATGTATTGTAAAATCAAAGATGCATCGTATGCGGTTACTGTTCCATTTCCACTCACCTCAGCCATGACCAGTTGATAGTTTGTTAGACTTATCTGTTGTACTATCCATAGAAGGATCTTTTGAGCGTCAGTGACTTCAATCTCTTCGTCCAGGCCAACATCACCATACATGACTCTTATAAACCAAATGTTTTCCACGTCATAGTTGTTTTCGTAATTTGTGTCCACGACCTTGGCACGAACTTCATATTTTGTGTGCTTTGAGAGGGCGCAAAGATCAAAAATACCGTCAGTACCACCACCTGTGTAACTATAGTTGTTTGTAATCCAATAGTAGTAATCGCTCTTAGTGGAAGGGGTTGCATATATTTTGGTAACACCATCTGAAACTACTGAAGTCCCTTTATCGTATTTATCGGACCAAGTAAATCAAAATAATATTCATGATAGTAAGAACCACCTGATACCTCGCTCCCACCCTCATCATAGAGATTGTAAGCCAACGCCCACGGAGCAACGTTTCGAGTGCCAATCTCGTCGCGTGCCCGTAGTTTTATGTCAAACTTATCCTCCGCAAGGTACGGATCACTTTGGCTGCCACTGCCTCTGGACAGGGAACTACCGTTCTCTTGGTAATATAACCACTTACCAAGGATTTCAGGATCATCAGAGTTATCATCGGTAAATGGATTTAGCAAGGGCCTGGGGTCATTAGGGTCGCTTGGATTTGGAGGATTCAGAGGATTAACAATGAGATAGCCATATATGAAGGTATCATAGTGGTCATTATAGGACACTTCTCCATAATGCAAATGGTCACCATCACATCCGGAAGGTTCATAATCATCGACATCGGCAATCAACAGGTGTTGAGGATAATAATACCAGCCCTCACTGTAGTATCTTCCAGTAAGCGATTGATTCCAAATGATTTTGTCCTTATATTGAACTTTTCTGTTTTTGATATGCAGATATCTCGTTGTATACCAGGCATCGTCATCGCCATCATCAGCCCGATTCCAACCGCTTCCTGGCCCCCCAACATGAAACCATCCCCTTATACTTATTCTTGAACCGGTAGATTCAATAACGAAAACATCCTTCATAACACTGTAAACATCAGTTCCATTGCATGCTGGCATGTCAACACCACCGTGGAAGTGGTTGCCACCTTCTGTACGAAATTCGCCTACAACACCACAAATGTCGTGTTCCTGAGAGGAGGTTTGTCCCTCTTGTGTAGGTTGATCGAGCGGCCAAATGTGGCTTTCGTCCGGAAAGAGATAATCCGGAAAGATATAAAGTATGCTTTGAATTTCGTCTTCATGCTGAGAGCCGATACCATCATTAATCCAAAAAATGAGACTTAGACCCATCAAGAGTATCGCGACATTAAATCTCTGTGCCGACATTGTTTCCTCCTTCTGATAATCTTGTGATGTGTGAGGGGAGCGATTACCTGTTCATTTTGAAAGTGTACACGTTCGGATGAGCTCGACAAATGATGTACTCCCCACGCTCTGAGAAATGGATGTAATTTTCGGGCAATATATCTTCAGGCGCTTCCATTTCAATTGCATCGACTTCTTGGCCTTGCAGGTCGAATAGAACAAAGCGATAGGTAACAGGGCCTCCTCGAGTGGGGTGGTATTCAATTATTGATGCCGCAATATATTCTGCAGATAAGGCAACAGAGGAGATCCAATAGTATGGTGGTCCCACCTCACGCTCCCAGAGCAGTGAAGCCGTCTCTGTTTCAAAGAAAAGTAACTTGTTCATACCCCCAACGATCAGATACTCCCCATCGTAGGGAGAAAAAGCCATTTCGTGAGCGTGGCTGATGTGACATAGCATTTCTCTCAGAATACTGCCATCCTTACGCAGGAGAGTAAGGTATGCCTCATTTGAAGGTGTAATCTCAACAGTTCCTTTCATGGGTATTGCACGCACTTCTCCAACTTCTGATGGGATTTTCTCGGTTTGCTCCTTTTTGGCCTTGGGCCGGGTCAACCTATCGTTGATTGATATATACGAGCCTGCAGAAGAGATTATGGCTTTTTTGTCTGAATGGCGAGAGAATTCTCTTTTCCATAAGAGCTGTCCTTCGGATGTAAAAAGATGTAAATCTTTGCTCCAGGCCAAAAAGGTACCTCCATCGTCCGAAAAGTGGCCACCGCTGAGGTGCATTTCATAAGTATTAATGGGCTCAAGTGATTCAATGGCGTAAAAGTCCAGCCGTTGTCCGAAATTTGAATTTGTTGAGACAAAATTCTGTCCATTATTGGAGATATAGATGGCATCTTCCGTCTCACCTTTCCAAATTTCTCTTTCATCCTTGTTTAACAAGGATGAAAGAACACCCCATTCACCTTCTTTTTCGCCGGCTCCCGGATGTTTAGGGTAATATGATTTGATAGCCTTATAATGACCATTTGTGGAGAAGGCCTGCCTGTTATCTCCCCCCGGATGGAATTCCATAAACGTCTTCGCCAGCGCCCCTTGAATTTTAGGCATCTCATCGTTTGTCAGAACCTTCGGAAACGGGCCGCTCTCCTCAGATATTTCGAGTAACTCCAAAGATACTTTTCCAGGAGCGAAAGAAACATCCTTAAGAATAAATGGTATAAATACAATTAGACAAAAGCAAACGCCTAAAATGAACTTCTTCTTCAAAAATATCTCTTGTTTCATCATGGATACTCCTTGAAGTTGTGAGTGATACAATCTACGTACCATGTTATGTTGAAAACATAGTCATTTTGATTCCCCCATGTCAATACTACTAATGTGATATTTACATCAATTTTGTGACATTTTTGCTTTTGATTTTGAGAATTGACTCCGATGCTCTTTGGGAGTATGGCCAAATGTTCTTTTGAAAAGTTGAATAAAATGAGATTCTAACTGATAACCGCACTTTTGGCCGACAATTTTTACCGAGTGCGTGGTCGTTTCGACCAACATTTTCGCCTCCTCCATCCGGACTTCCTCAAGGAACTCGTGAATAGTCTGTCCCAATTGACAGTGAAAGATTCTTGAAAGATGTTCACGACTACAGTCTACAGAGGCTGCAACCTCATTGACTCCAATATTCTTTTGAAAATTTTCCACTATGAAGTCCACAGCTCTTCGCACTCTGAAAGGAAGCTTTTGATTATCAAAATTTTGTCTGAAATTTTTGTTGTCTTTATAAAAGTCGTCTCTTTCAAGGATTTCCTTGACTATTTCAAAAATCTGTTTTGGGCTGAAGGGTTTGATGATGTATCGGAAAATCTGATATTCAGAAAATCTGGCGGCCACCTCCTCCGAACCCTTTCCGGTGACGACGACCAACGGAGTGTCGAAATCCTTTTCCCGAAATTTCTCCATAAATTCCAGGCCGTTCATTCCGGGTAGTTGATAGTCCAGGAACAGGAGTCTGATATCCGCCCTCCGATCCAGTATCATTAGAGCCTCTTCGGCCGTCTTGGCCAGGACCAGATCGTAGTCGTCCCCCAAGATGACGTCATACGAAGCCCTTATGGCCTCTTCGTCTTCAACGATCAGAATGATGGGTTTTCTGTCAGGCATGACCCCACTTTTCCAAAACCAAAGAGACGTTCACAGGTCAGTTGTAGATCTCTTAAGCTCGATAGACTTCCTCCTTGATTGTACAATAAATGGGACTGATTACGGAAAGTCAAGTGCATTCTCGTAGAATCGTGACCGGATTGATTTCAGGGTGAAGTTATGTTGTGCTTTCACAGGAGTAAAAGGTAGGCAACTTTCCTCTTGATAGGAGAAGAGGGTAGGTGTATATTACCATACTCTTAGTAGGATTTTGAAGAGATCGTGGTTGGAAGGTATTCAGTTTGAGATAGGTAAATAAGGAGTCTGAATTGTCCCTCATATCTGGGAAAAGGCGGGGTCGTGAATATTTTGATCATCAGGCCGATATCGGTATTGTTGGTTTTGGAGCCTCACTTCAGGAGGCCTTCGAAGAGGCGGCTGTGGCGATGTTCGACCTCATTGTGGATGTCAGTCGGGTTGAACCGAGAGACGAGATAGCTATAGAATGTCAGGCCGCAGATAAAGAAGAACTCTT
>CP070758.1:1942425-1951464 GCA_020348925.1 Gemmatimonadota bacterium
CAAGTCCCTCTGGGCGTGCCACTTTAAGAGATCGGTCTTCAGGCCGGTCTCTTTTTTGTCGATATTCTCCTCAGCCGGGTTTTGATCCTCAGCACCTCTTGTGAAACATTTGGAAAACTTGATGTTTTTTTATATTTTAATATCAAAAGTGCTCGCCCCGAATCTCTCCGATGAGGTGAGTGTTTCGAGGAGTGTAACCTAATAGTATGGACAAGGTCATGCGCAATGCTACCAAAGAGAACGAAGGATTCGAAAGCGGTCCTGCTGTTTTATAGAGAGGAGCGTCCGATTGAAGAGAGAACACGTGCAGGACAGGAAAGAACAGATAAGAAAAGCATTGGAACTTTCTTATTTTACCATTCAAAGAGCACCTGATGCAATTTTCTGGATCGATATGGAGGGGCGAATACACCGGGTGAATGAAGCGGCTTGTCGACTTCTGGGATACTCAAGAGGTGAACTTACGGGCATGGAGGCGTATAAACTGTACCGTGAAGAGAATGATGAGATTTGGCGTAAAAGATGGACAGAATTCGAAAAGCAAAAGATATTCACCTTCGAGAGTTGTATGTTCACAAAAGATGGGCACCCGTTGCCCGTAGAGGTTTCGCGAAACTATTTTGAATTCGAGGGGAAAAAGTTCACTTGCAGCTTTGTGCGCGACATAACGGAACGCAAACGCTCGGAGGAATCCCTTAAAAACGCGCTGACGGAAGTTGAGCAGTTAAAAAATCAGCTTGAAAAGGAAAATCTTTATTTGCAGGATGAGATTAAACTCACACACAATTTCGAGGAGATCATCAGTCGGGATGATGGATTTAAAAAGGTGTTGGCAGAGGTTGAACAGGTTGCGGCCACAGAGGCCACGGTCTTGATACTTGGAGAAACCGGCACTGGCAAGGAGCTCATAGCTCGAGCTATTCATAACATAAGCTCCCGCAGAGATCGTCCTCTGGTCAAGGTCAATTGTGCGGCTATACCGGCCAATCTCATTGAAAGTGAGTTGTTCGGTCATGAAAAAGGTGCCTTTACCGGTGCCTTTGCCCGCAAAATCGGGCGTTTTGAATTAGCCAGCGGCGGTACAATTTTTCTGGATGAAATCGGCGATTTATCCATGGACCTTCAGGCCAAGCTGCTGCGCGTTTTGCAGGATGGAGAGTTCGAACGCGTTGGGAGCTCTTCCACCATAAAGGTCGATGTTCGTGTCCTCGCTGCCACAAACCGCGATCTGGATAGAGCGCTGGAGATTGGAACGTTTCGTGAGGATCTCTATTACCGTCTGAGCGTCTTTCCGATTCGGATTCCCCCCCTCCGGGACCGGAGAGACGATATTCCTATATTGTTGACACATTTTATCAAAAGGTACGCTACCAAGACGGGAAAAAGGATAGAAAAAATACCACAGAAGGTCGTCGATAGCCTGCAGGCATATCATTGGCCCGGGAATGTCCGGGAACTGGAAAACGTCATCGAGCGGGCAGTCATCATCAGCAAAGGCAATAAACTCGAATTGGGCAGATGGTTTCCCAGGAAGGATACCCCCTCCGAAAAACGGGATATGGCCACCTTGGAGGATATGGAACGAGCCCACATTCTGAAAGTTCTGGAATTGACAGGATGGCGGGTAAGCGGTGAAAGGGGAGCCGCAAAGATCTTGGGGATCAATCCCAATACCTTGGTGTCAAGGTTGAAGAAGCTGAATATACACCGCTAAGAAATCTTTCTTGATATATCAAGAATTTGTGTTATGTCAAGAAATCAGTTCCTTTGTCGGACGTGATTCGATAGACAATCCTGTTGTCTAAATTTCATATTATAAGCCATTTGGATTGTATTCCTCATGGCTTCTTTTTTTTGGCACGAATTTTGGTATATCTACAAATGATATTGAGAACTCTCAATTGATTTTGGAGATACCGATGGGTGCGAATGCAACGTACATGCCTCTCACTGCCGCAAACTTTCGCAGAGAAGTGCTTGACAGCAAACAGCCGGTATGCGTCGAGTTTACTGCGGAGTGGTGCGGTTCGTCTCACATTATGGCACCGGCTATGAGAGAAATAGCCATCAGATTTAAGGACGACGTGAAATTTTGCAGATTAAATGTCGATGAATATCAGGACATAGCCAGGGAATACGCCGTGCAGCGTATCCCGACCATCCTCCTGTTTTTAAATAGTCAGGTTGTCGATTCTATGAGTGGTGCTCTGCCGAAAAAGATACTGACTCAAAAGTTGAAAGGGCTCATTCAAGAGCATAATGGAGACTATGACGCAAAGTGAAAGACTGTTGACTTCACAAAAAATTGAATTGAGGTGTCGGTATGAAAAAATTTCAAAATGAAACAATGGACGGGAATATGGCTGCCGCTCATGTCGGATATGCTTTCAGCGAAGTTGCTGCGATTTATCCTATTACTCCCTCTTCGGTGATGGGGGAATATGTTGACATGTGGGCAGCGAATAACCGCAAGAATATTTTTGGGCAAACCGTCGATGTTATCGAGATGCAGTCAGAAGGCGGAGCTGCCGGTGCGGTACATGGAGCGCTGTCCGCGGGCGCCTTCACGACGACCTACACGGCATCCCAGGGTCTGATGCTGATGCTTCCGAATATGCATAAGATCGCCGGTGAGATGCTGCCGACGGTATTCCACGTTTCTGCCCGGTCGCTGGCCTGCCAATCACTCTCAATTTTCGGTGACCATTCTGACGTTATGTCCGCGCGAAATACGGGATTTGCTCTCATGGCAGCCAGCTCCGTACAAGAAATCATGGATCTTGGCGTCGTCTCTCATCTGAGTACATTACAATCCAAAATCCCGTTCTTGAATTTTTTCGACGGATTCAGGAATTCGCACGAAATTCAAAAGATCGACGTGATCGATTACGAGACCATGGCTGAAATGGCGGACATGAAATATATTGAGGATTTCCGCAGCCGCGCCTTAAATCCTGAAAAGCCGATGATAAAAGTCGGCGCCCAAAATCCCGAGGTGTATTTTCAAGGCAGGGAGACCGTGAACACGTATTACAGTGAAGCCCCAGGCATCGTTCAGGAATACATGGATATTGTGGCGGGAAGAACAGGCCGACAGTATCATCTTTTCGATTACGTAGGGGCCGCAGATGCGAAAAAAATCATTGTCGCCATGGGCAGTGGCTGTGAGACGATCGACGAAACGGTCAATTACCTCATCAAAAATCGCGGTGAAAAAATCGGCCTTTTAAAGGTTCGGCTCTTTCGCCCATTTTCCATTGAGCACTTCGTCAAAGGTATCCCGGAGACAGTTCACAAGATTGCGGTTTTAGACAGGACAAAAGAACCGGGGGCCATTGGTGAACCGCTCTATCTGGATGTCGTTTCTGCTCTCAAAGGGAGAAAGAACCTCACCATAATTGGCGGCAGATACGGATTGTCATCAAAGGAATTCACACCGTCAATGGTCAAAGCCGTGTACGATCATCTTGACGACTCATGTACACACGGCTTTACTGTCGGAATCAACGATGATGTAGCCGGTACGTCCATTGAGGTGAAAGAAGAGATCAATTCAGTGCCTGAAGGAACCATCAGCTGTAAATTCTGGGGACTGGGTGCCGATGGGACTGTTGGTGCCAATAAGAATTCCATCAAAATTATCGGAGACAACACGGAATTGTTTGCTCAAGGATATTTTCAGTACGATTCGAAAAAGTCCGGCGGCATCACCCGCAGTCATTTACGGTTTGGAAAATCCCCGATTCAATCTCCGTATCTGGTTCGGAACGCCGACTTCATCGCCTGCCATAATCCGGCGTTCATCGGACGCTATGATCTTCTTGAAGGCATCAAAGACGGCGGTGTTTTTCTGCTGAACGCTGCCTGGAGAAAGGAAGACGTATTTGAGAACCTGACCGAGGATATGCAACGGACCATTATTGAGAAGAAGATCAAACTCTATAGTATCGATGCGTTGAAAATTGCACAAGGCGTCGGATTGGGAAACCGGATCAACACGGTCATGCAGACGGCGTTCTTCTTGATCTCCGGCGTGCTTGAAAGAAGCCAGGCGATTGCTATGATTAAGTCGGCCATCAAAAAGACCTACGGCAAGAGAGGTGACGAGATAGTCAATATGAATTGGGCGGCGGTTGATCAAACGGATAAAGCTTTGGAGGAAATAGCTATCCCCTCTGAAATCCCAGCAAAACACAGGATCGCGACCAATTTGGTTCCTGACGATTCGGATGATTTTACCAAAAACGTCATCGAAAAAATCATGCGGGAAAAGGGTGATGACATTCCCGTTTCTCACATGCCCTTTGACGGATATGTGCCTTCCGGGACGACGAAATTGGAAAAGCGAGGCGTAGCACCTATGGTTCCTCACTGGATTGCAGAGAAGTGTATTCAGTGTAACTTCTGCTCTTTTGTCTGCCCCCACGCTGCCATTCGGCCGAAGCTGATGACCGAAGAGAAGATCAAAGATGCTCCGGCAACATTCAACACGATTCAGGCCGCGGGCAAAGACAAGGACTTGCTTTTCAAGATTCAGGTCTATATTGAAGACTGCGTCGGTTGTCAGGATTGTGTGAATGATTGTCCCAAGGATGCTCTGGAGATGCGGGCGATCGAAGAAGAGAGGAAAACCGGCGAGGCTAAAAATGTGCTCTTCTTCGATTCGCTTCCGAGTGATGTTCTGGGGCAGAATAGAGAAGCCTCCGTCAAGGGCAGTCAATTGAAACAGCCGCTGTTGGAGTTCTCAGGTGCCTGCGCCGGGTGCGGTGAAACCCCGTACGTGAAACTTATTACTCAGCTGGTCGGTGATCGCATGCTCATTGCCAATGCAACGGGTTGTTCTTCTATCTGGGGGGCAACCTTTCCCACCATTCCCTACGCGAAAAATGAAAAGGGACACGGTCCGGCCTGGGCCAATTCACTCTTTGAGGATAATGCCGAATACGGCTTCGGCATGAGACTGGCTGTGGATGCGAATCGGAGACAACTGCTCGACAATGTTGATAAACTATTGGCCATGGGAACGGACGGAGCATTGAAAGAGGCGCTGATCACAGCAAAAGAACTTTGGACATCAACAGGATCGGAAGCAAAGGACAATTCAAGAAAGATTCAGCAATTACTGCCGGCGGCTATTGAAACATCCGGCAATGAGCAAAAGAGAGTTTTGCATAAGATCAAAGAACTGCAAAGCTATTTTGTCGATAAGAGCATCTGGTCCATCGGCGGCGATGGATGGGCGTATGATATCGGATACGGGGGATTGGATCATGTGCTGGCTACAGGAAGAAACCTTAACGTACTCGTTCTGGATACGGAAGTATACTCCAATACCGGCGGCCAGGCCTCCAAAGCGACACCGCTGGGTTCCGTCGCAAAATTTGCCGAAGCCGGCAAGAAGACCGTTAAGAAAGATCTCGGATTGATGATGATGAGCTACGGTTATGTTTATGTTGCCTCTGTTGCCATGGGAGCCAATAAGAATCAGCTTGTGAAGGCGATCACGGAAGCGGAGGACTATAACGGCCCCTCGATCATCATCGCCTATGCTCCTTGCATCAATCACGGCTTTGATATGTCCAAAACCCAACAGGAGGAGAAGAAAGCAGTCGAGACGGGGTACTGGGTGTTGTACCGGTACAACCCTGCATTAAAAGAGCAGAATAAAAATCCGTTCATATTGGATTCGAAAGAGCCACAACTGTCTGTGAAAGAATTTCTGAACGGCGAAAAACGGTATACTTCTCTCAAACAGACTTTCCCTGAAAAGGTCGATGGATACTGGAATGAATTTGAAAAAGTTGTCAAAGAACGATACGCTTTTTTTAAACTCCTTTCAGAGAATTCCTTGTCTGAGAGGGAAAAACCGCTTGCCAAACCGGGAAATGGCATTCCCCTAATGTCTCGATAGATGGAGGGTCCTATGACCGCGCACGGATTGAACGTTTCGAAAGCACTTTTTTCTCCCAAATCGGTGGCCGTTGTTGGCGCTTCATCCAGAAAAGGGAGTGTCGGGAATGCGATCTTTTCAAATATTCTCCTGAACGGATATACTGGCATTGTCTATCCGGTCAATCCTAAGGCCCACGGCATTCTGGGTGTTCGAGCCTACCACACGGTTTGGGATCTTCCCGGTGCGGTGGATCTGGCCGTTATCATTGTCCCCAGTGCTGCGGTTCCCGCCGTGCTGGAGGAGTGCGGAGAAAAGGGCGTCAAAGGAGCCGTTGTCATCACCGCCGGGTTTAAAGAGATCGGGCAGGAGGGACTTGAACTGGAACAGAAAGTGAAAGAGGCGCTCAAGAAGTACAACATGTTACTGATCGGACCGAATTGTCTGGGGATTATTAATACCGATCCCGGGTTCTCCCTGAATGCCACCTTCGCCCGGTCCATGCCCAGACAAGGGAATATTGCCTTCATATCACAGAGCGGGGCTCTGGGCGTGGCTGCACTGGAATACGCTCGCGAACAGAATATTGGCCTCTCGAAATTCGTCTCGATGGGTAATAAAGCGGATGTGACAGAGACAGATCTGCTGATGGCTTTCAAAGACGATCCTCAAACCGACGTAATTCTGTTGTATCTTGAGGAACTTGCCGATCCCAAAGGATTTATCGAACAGGCCAGAGACATCACGGGTGACGTTCAACATAAGAAACCTATCCTGGCCATTAAATCCGGCCGGACAGCGGAGGGAGCCAAGGCGGCGTCGTCACATACAGGGGCATTGGCCAGTTCCGATGAAGCCTATGATGCCGTCTTTATCGAGTCAGGGGTCCTTCGGGTGGAATCGCTGGAGGAGCTCTTTGACTACGCCCAGGCCTTTGCCAACCAGCCATTGCCCAAGGACAACAGGGTGGCTATTGTGACCAATGCGGGCGGGCCGGGTATTATGGCCACCGACGTCTGCATCCGACGCGGACTCAAACTGGCCAGGCTGACTGAAGAGACTACGAAAAAGTTGAGGGCGGAGCTGCCGCCGACGGCCAATATCCATAATCCCATCGATGTCATCGGAGATGCGAAATCGGAACGGTACAAATCGGCTCTGAATTTCGTTCTGGAGGATAAGAATGTCGACGGCGTGATTGTCATCAGTACACCTCAGCTGATGACCGATCTCCAAGCTATTGCAAAAACGGTCGTGGAGACGGCACAGAACACTGAAAAACCGATCCTGAGTTGTTTCATGGCCACAGAGGATATATCGGAGACCCTCCGAATTCTTGATGAGGAACATGTGCCTCACTATCTCTTTCCGGAAGCGGCGGCCCGGGCTATGGCCACTATGGCCGAATACGCCTGGTGGGTGCATCGTCCTCGGACGAAGGTGCGAAACTTCGCAAATGTGAGGAAGGATCAGGCAAAGCAGGTTATCGACAGAGCCAAAAAAGAGGGGAGGGCATTTCTCCCGGAGCCTGAGGCCCACGCGGTGTTGCAGGCATACGGGTTCCCTGTCCTGAAATCCAAACTGGCCGTCAACCTGGAGGAGGCTCTCGCAGCGGCGGAAGATATTGGATTTCCCGTTGTGGTGAAAATCGTCTCCCCCCAAATTCTGCATAAAATTGATGTGGGTGGAGTGAAGGTCAATATACAGACGAAAGGGGAGCTCCGGAAGGCGTATCAAAATCTTATGGCCAGCATCAAGGGAAACAGGCCCGATGCTGAAATCTGGGGAGTGTTTGTTCAAAAAATGGCGGAGAATGGCAAGGAGACCATTATCGGCATGAATCGGGACCCGCATTTCGGTCCGATTCTTCTGTTCGGTCTGGGCGGGATTTACGTCGAACTGTTCAAGGATGTCAGCTTCAGGATCGCCCCGCTTCGGGAACTCGGTGCGCGTCGCATGATCAGGCAAATTCGCGGATACAAAATGTTCGAAGGGTTCCGAGGGGAGCCGCCCTCGGATACAGAGGCTATTGCCGAGTGTCTTCAGAGGTTATCGCAGCTGGTGATTGACTGTGATGAAATTGATGAGCTGGACATCAATCCTTTGATTGTTTACAATGAGGGTGATGGGGCGGTGGTCGTCGACGCACGAATATTACTCAAATGAGATAAAAATTTCTATTCCAGGATCGTTAGGAAAAAAAGCCACACCGACGCAACGTACCAATCTTCGATAATTGTTCTAGGCGAACAACCCCTCACACTGTCTCTCGCAGTTCGAAGAAACCCTTGACAATCCAAAGCATCTGGTGTATATTTGGAAGCCCTGTTTTGATGGACATCGTGGTATTTTTGGACACTTTTTGGACAAACAGTCCTTTTCTGCTCCTTCGAAGAGAGGCTTTTGGTCTTTGACAGGCACTTATTTTCTCTTGATTTGAAAGTTTTTGGAGGGCTAGTCCTAACTGGTAAGGCAGCGGACTTGAAATCCGCCGGGTTTAGGCCCATGGGGGTTCGAATCCCTCGCCCTCCGCCTTCTCGAGTAAGCTTGAGAAATCCAAAAGAGAAAGTCCGAAACTCAAAATTGTTCCGAATGTTGGTTCATTTGGATTTTGGATTTACGAGGTCGTCGGAGAGGTGGCCGAGTCGGCTGAAGGCACTCGCCTGCTAAGCGAGTGTAGGGGTAAAACCTTACCGTGGGTTCGAATCCCACCCTCTCCGCTTTTTCTTTATCCTGAGGCGATTTCATCACGCTTGAGTCCATTATCTATTTTCTCATTCCCGCTTCACATATTTCCGCTTTCTCGCATTTACCCATTCACTTATCCGTTCTTCGCACCCCAGCACCTCTGCACCCATGCTCCTCTGCCTTCCTTCTCCCTGCAATAAATTGTCAATTTTAGAAAAACCAAAACGTTGCGAAATAAAAGTCTTGATTTCGGTTCTTATTCATCTATTATTATAATCTGCGTACTGGCATGATCAGCGAATGAATCCATCTTCACAAGGCGCTTCAATTGGAATACAAGATACAGGGTTTAGTTCTTCGAATTTCACAGTATCCGAATATATTCAGAAGGAGATGAGGGATGATATCGTGAGGTGCATACAGAAAATGCAAAAATAATTCAACCTCGGCACCACCGTCCC
>CP070758.1:1951564-1974336 GCA_020348925.1 Gemmatimonadota bacterium
GTAATCATGTTATATTAGAAAACCCATTATGGCCGTCTTTTCTCCTCTTTTTTAAAGAGATACCTTCGAAGATGTCCAAATGGAAAAGGCAGATGGCAAGTTTAAAATCGAAACTTTGGATCCGTCAAATTGAACACATGGACCTTTGCAATTTGCATTTTTGGATTTTAAATTTGGGATTTTGAGTTTTGAGCACGGTGGGGCAGTAGCTCAGCTGGGAGAGCGCATCCCTCGCACGGATGAGGTCGTCGGTTCGATCCCGATCTGCTCCACCAAAAACCACAGGGTTAGATGAAGGTCGTGCTAGGCGGGGAGTTAGCGGTGCCCTGTACCCGCAATCCGCTATAGCGGGGTTGAATTCCCAACCTGAGGTCTTATCCTTCCCGAGAGACAGTTAGGCACGTGGTGTTGAAGATCAGGTCCCACGCAACGTGAGATCACCGAACCCCGTCAGGACCGGGAGGTAGCAGCGGTAGGTGAATCCTCTCGTGTGCCGTGGGATCACCTGGTCGGAGCTAACGACCTGAATGTCGCTTGAGAAGAGGGATCGAGGGTGGGTGCACGACCTTATCGTCTTCTCTAAAGACAGTCAGGCCAAATTTAAAAGGGCCCAATCAAACGTGATCGTTGGAGGGACCAGGGAGCAAAGGATTCAAGTGTCAAAATTTTTTTCAACTTGACCCCTTGAATCCTGAAACCCTAAAGCTCTCTCGATTCATTCGGGAATCCTGCACATTTTAAGGAGAAGAATCGTACTGTGTCATACTTAGTCATGGCCCGGAAGTGGCGGCCCCTCACCTTTGAAGATGTGGTCAACCAGGATCACGTCAAACGCACCCTGGCCAATGCCATCAAGGCGGGCCGTATCGCCCACGCCTACCTCTTCTCCGGACCTCGCGGCATCGGCAAGACCACGGTCGCCCGGATTCTGGCCAAAGCCCTCAACTGCGAAAATGGTCCGACGGCGATTCCGTGCAACGAATGTTCGGTCTGCCGGGAGATCATGGAGAGCCGAAGCCTCGATGTTCTGGAGATCGACGGAGCATCCAACCGTGGTATCGACGAGGTGCGCAATCTGCGCGAAAACATCAAGTATGCTCCCCTGAAGAGCAAGTTCAAGATTTACATTATCGACGAAGTTCACATGCTCACAGATCCGGCTTTTAACGCCCTGCTCAAAACACTGGAGGAACCGCCGGTCCACGTCGTCTTTATCTTTGCTACGACTGCCCCACAAAAAATTCCGGCCACTATTCTGTCACGATGCCAACGGTTCGACTTCCGGCGCATCTCCGCGAAGGAGATTGTAGAACGGCTCTCCCAGATCACCCGCGAAGAGAAAATCTCCATTGACGATGAGGCTCTTGTCATTCTGGCGAAAAAGGCCGACGGAAGTTTACGGGATGCCGAGAGCTTACTGGACCAGATGGCCTCTTTTACGGACGAACGGATCACGTCCGAAACGGTCCGCCACCTGCTGGGCGTGGTCGATCAGGAGTTCATCTTTCGGCTCGGCGATATCATCGCTGCCAAGGATGTGCCATCCGGTCTCGACGTGGTGGGCAGGGTGATCGATGAAGGTATGGACATCCAGGAGTTCTTCAAAACTCTGGCAGAACACTTGAGAAATCTATTGGTGGCGAAATCGACGAGTGATGCCTCACATCTGATCGATGCGGATGAGGGCGGTCGGAAACGATACCGGGAACAGGCGGTGCACTTCTCCGAGGGGGACATTCTGCGAATGATTCGTATCGTCTCAGACCACGAATTCAATCTGAGAAGAAGCCCTTTACCCAGGCTCGAGCTTGAAATGGCCGTCCTGCGTCTCATCAAGCTGGACTCCAGCGTCAGCCTCGAGGAGGTGCTCAATCGGCTGGAGGCCATAGGAGATGCATCCGCGGGAGATTTGTCGCTCTTCGCCCACGAGGAGAAAAAGGAGCTGAATCTCTTTGAGGAGCCAACACCCGAGCGGCGGGCTCACATCCCGGTCACTCAAACCGAACAGCCACAGCAGGAGACCGAGCCCGTGGAATCAACACACTTGGAGCCCATTCGTGACCGCTGGAACGATATTGTACAAAAAGTCAAGAAGAAGAAAATGGGTCTGGGAACGTTCCTGGGAAGTGGCACCCCGACTCGACTCGACAAAGACGTCCTGACCGTATCCTTCGCCAAGGGAAACGGCTTCAGTATCGAAATTATCAACAGGGACAAAAAAATCGTCACTGATATCTTGCACGAAGAATTCGGAAAGACTTTGAGCCTGGAATGCATCATAGACGAGACACAGGATCCTGCACCGGACCCATCTTCAGAGGCAAACCGACCCGACTCCCTGAAGCTCGATGCAGAGCGCCTGTATGAGAATGAGCCTATAGTCAAGAAAATTGTAGATGTCTTCGATGGAAAAATCGTCCAGGAATAACCGCAGCTTTGCCTCGAAATGCAAAATTGCGCATGAACAGAGAGGTCGTTCTTGTGACGAATACGCCCGGAAAGGGCGACACCCCATCGGTGGAGAGATGACACGTGAAGGAAAAGAGCGCCAGGAGAAAATGCGTTATGCTCACTTCTCTCATTTTTATCTCTTTCCGTCGCGTCGGGCTTTATGCCCCTTCATGTGGAAACTTTCATGGATCAAGGAGGAATAACGAATGGTCAAGGGATTGGGCAATTTAATGAAGCAGGCCCAAAAGTTGCAGGAGAGATTGGCCCAGATCCAGGAGGAGCTGGAAACGATCGAAGTGGAAGGCACCTCCGGAGGAGGCATGGTCACCGTTGTAGCCAACGGCAAACAAGAGATCGTTCAGGTCAAGATCGATCCCGAGGTGGTCAATCCCGATGATGTGGAGATGTTGGAGGATCTCGTCGTTGCCGCAGTGAATCAAGCCAGGGAACGAGCCCAGGAGGTGGCCGACGAAAAGATGCGCGAAGCCACCGGCGGCATGCTCCCCGGTATGGGTGAGGGGTTTAAGATCCCAGGTCTGATTCCTTAACGCCAGGAGCAGCTCGTGCCTTTTTTCTCTCCCTCAGTTGAGACACTCATCACTGAGCTGAATAAAATGCCCGGGATTGGCAGGAAATCGGCCCAACGGCTGGCTTTTTACCTTTTAAAAATCCCGAAGGATGAAGCGCTGGCCCTAGCCAAGGCCATCACTTCTGTCAAAGAGAAGGTCTCGTTCTGTACAATCTGTTTCAATATCACGGAAGAAGATCCCTGCCATATCTGCCGTGACGGAACCAGAGATCCGACCGTGCTCTGCGTTGTCGAGAAACCTTCCGACGTGATCGCCGTGGAAAAGACGAGCGGATTCAAGGGGCGCTTTCACGTGCTCGGAGGAGCTCTCTCGCCCCTGGACGGCATCGGTCCGGACGAACTGAAAGTCAAAGAGTTATTGGCCCGGCTCGATGGCCAGGTAAAGGAAATTATCTTAGCCACAAATCCCAATGCGGAGGGGGAGGCCACGGCCCTCTTTCTGTCAAGACTGATCAAGCCCTCGGGGGTAAAAGTATCGAGGATCGCTCGAGGATTACCCATGGGCAGTGACCTCGATCTTGCCGACGAGATGACGCTCACCAGGGCCATCGAGGGACGGATCGAAATACCATAACCTTTCTTTCCCCTCAGAAATACGGTTGAGATGCCTGACCGATTTTTCATTCGCCCCCTTTTTCCTTGACCTAAATCGAAAAAATACTAATTTTTAGAGTTTATTATCTTTTTCTAAGGAGGACAGTATGGCACACATGACTGAAGTGCGATGGCACGGGAGAGGTGGCCAGGGTGCTAAAACAGCAGCCACTCTTCTGGCCGAAGCAGCTTTGAGTGAAGGCAAATACAGTCAGGGCTTTCCTGAATACGGGCCCGAGCGCGAAGGGGCACCTATGAGGGGCTTTACGCGCATCAGCGATGAACCGATCCGGCTCCATTGCACTATCGACAGCCCTGATGTGGTCGTCGTCCTGGACGACACGCTCCTGGAAGCGGTCGATGTCTGCGCCGGGCTCGCCACGGGCGGCACGGTGGTGGTGAATACGATCCTGAAACCGGAAGATATCGGGAAAAAGCTGTCGGCATCGGAGACCAAGCTCTTCACAGTGAACGCCACACAAATTGCCCTCGATGAGATCGGCAGGCCAATCCCCAACACACCCATGCTCGGAGCCCTCATCAAGGCTACAGGGATATTGAAAATCGATACCATCTATAACGAAGTGCAGGAGAAATTGGGCAAGAAGTTTACGCGTCAGATTATTGACGGAAACATACATGCAGTCAAACGAGCGTATGAGGAGGTCAAAAAAGAATGAGAAAAGAACGTGGCTGGCAGGAGATACCCATCGGCGGTCTCATACTGGAAGCGGGTAATGCCGAGGAATACGAGACGGGCTCCTGGAGGACGTACCGACCGGTCAAAGATGGCGAAAAGTGCATCCACTGCCTGAGATGCTGGATCTACTGCCCGGATTCCGCTGTTTTGACTGAGGATGGGAATCAGGTCGGTTTCGATTTGGAACATTGCAAGGGATGCGGCATCTGCGCCGCAGAATGTCCGCCGAAGGTGAGAGCAATCGAAATGGTATTGGAAAGCAATTTTGAGGAAAAGGAGTAGCACATGCGGAAAATCGTTGCTTTGACTGGGAACGACGCCGTCGGCACGGCCATGAAGCAGATCAACCCGGATGTCGTGGCCGCCTTTCCCATCACCCCGCAGACGGAGCTTATGCACAAATTTGCCGAGTTTCATGCAAACGGGGAGGTGGACACGGAGCTCGTTCTCGTTGAATCGGAGCACAGTGCCATGAGCGCCTGCGTGGGTGCGGCGGCGGCTGGGGCGAGAACCATGACGGCGACGTCAGCCCAGGGGTTGGCGCTCATGTGGGAGATTCTTTACGTTCAAGCGTCCTGCCGTCTGCCCATGGTCATGCCGGTGGTGAACCGGGCCCTGAACGCCCCCCTGAATATTCACTGCGACCACAGCGACACAATGGGGGCTCGGGACTGCGGCTGGATTCAAATCTACTCGGAGAACACACAAGAAGCTTACGATAACGTCATCCAAGGTGTCCCCATCGGTGAAAAAAACGACGTGAGATTGCCGGTCATGATTACTCTTGATGGGTTCATATTGAGTCATACGATGGAGCGCGTAGAACTGTTGGACGACGATGAAATTCAACGGTTCATCGGCGAATACCAACACCCTCACTCTCTCCTGGACACCGAGAACCCCGTAACCTACGGACCCGTCGATCTGCCGGACTACTACTTCGAGCACAAGCGGCAACAGGTGCTGGCCATGGAGCGAGCAAAAGATTCCATCCTGGAAGTGGGCCGAGCTTTCGCCGATCTGACCGGCAGGGATTACGGCCTCTTCGAGGAGTACCGCCTGGGCGACGCTGAGATAGCCATCCTGGCCATGGGCTCAACAGCGGGCACGGCCAAAGAGGCAGTGGATCAGCTTCGGGATCGGGGGAAGAAGGTCGGACTCTTGAAGCTGCGCGTCTTTCGCCCGTTCCCTTACGAAGAGCTCGGTCAATCGCTGGAGCATCTCAAAGTGCTGGCGATATTCGACAGGGCCATCTCCTTTGGATCCTATGGCGGAGCCCTCTTTTCCGAGGTGCGGTCAGCCCTGTTTGGAGCCGGAAGAATCCCTCTCGTGACGAACTATATTTACGGCTTGGGCGGGCGGAATATCAGCGTCGAAGAGATCGGTTCGGTTTTCGATGAACTGGAGCACGTCGCCCAGACTCAACAGATTGAGAACACGATCACCTATCTCGGTGTACGAGAATAGGAGGAATAGAAGATGGCTATAAGATTAAAAGAATTGTCAAAACAGAGAGAGCTTCTATCCGGGGGACATCGGGCCTGCGCTGGGTGCGGATGTTCCGTGGTTATTCGACAGATGCTGCTGGCAGCGGGCCCGGACACTGTCGTGGGATGCGCCACCGGTTGTATGGAAGTGGCTACGTCCATCTATCCTTACACCGCCTGGCGGGTGCCCTGGATCCACAACGCCTTTGAAAACTCAGCGGCCACCGTCAGTGGCGTCGAGGCCGCTTACGAGGCCCTCAAAAGGAAGGGCAAGATCGACAAAGAAATCAACTTCATCGCCATGGGCGGGGACGGCGGGACGTACGACATCGGAATTCAGGCCCTCTCCGGCGCCATGGAACGGGGCCACAGAATGCTCTACCTGTGCTATGACAACGAGGCGTATATGAATACGGGTATCCAACGATCGAGTGCGACCCCCCTTGGGGCAGCCACATCCACCACGCCGGTGGGTAAGAAGATACCGGGCAAGCAATTGTTTCGCAAAGACCTGACTGCCATCATGATCGCCCATCGCATCCCCTATGTGGCTCAGTCTTCGGTCCACAACGCGCGCGATTTCATGACGAAAGTGCAAAAGGCCTTGTCCGTCGACGGTCCGTCCTTCATCAATGTCCTGGGTACCTGCCACCGGGGTTGGCGTTTCAAGATGGAGCATTCCATTGAGATGTCCAGATTGGCCGTCGAGACCTGCTACTGGCCTCTCTTTGAAGTTGAGAACGGAAAATGGAAGCTGAGCTACAAACCGAAAGAGAAACTCCCTCTGGCCGAATGGACCGAACGCCAGGGTCGATTCGCGCATCTTTCCAAGGAGGAGAACAAACACATCCTGGAGCGGGCACAACACGATGTCGACGAGCAATGGGAGGAGCTCCTGAGGCGCTGCGGTCAGGAGACCGAAAAGCAGTGAGTCAATCCTCTCACAGAGGGAAAAGAATGGTCACCGAATGAATGCACCAAATATTCTGACTTTGTTCCGTATTGCGATTACACCGCTTTTCGTGGTCTTTCTGTTTGAAGAAGGGGTGTGGCCCAAATATGCGGCCACCCTTTTTTTCTTGTGTGCGGCCCTGTCCGATTTCTTCGACGGCTATCTTGCCAGGAAGAGGGGAAGCGTGACACGGCTTGGACGGTTTCTGGATCCGCTGGCCGATAAGATCCTGACATCAGCGGCCTTCATCTCATTTGCGATTTTGAAAATGGTGGCGGTGTGGATGGTTTATATCCTGGTCGTTCGAGAAATTATTGTCACCGGCTTGCGCGTCTACTCCATTACCAGGAAAAACCCCCTTGTCACCAGCAGGTTGGCCAAGTGGAAAACGAGTTGCCAGATGGCGGTCATTTTTATCATACTCCTTTTCATGAATGTACACGCCCAGCAGGCTCCCGGGATGTCGTGGCCCGCCGCACCTCACGATTGGCAATATTGGGTCATCAACGGACTTGTCCTTTTCATCACCGCTCTGGCAACGGCCACGGGAATTCATTACCTGGTGCAGAATTTCATCTTTTCGCGCAGGTCCATTGCTGAGGGGGGGTCGTGACAAAAATCGCGAAAATAGTGGCCACTGTCGCTTATGTGGGATATGCACCCATAGCTCCCGGCACGGCGGGGAGCGCGGTGGCGGCGGCCATTTATTGGGTTCTTCCTGAATTTCATAGAGGCATCCGCAGTGCCGCCGCACTATTTCTCATTCTGGTGGGCACATGGGCATCGTCCAGGGCGGAGAAAATCTACGGGCGCGACGCCTCGAGGATCGTCATCGATGAATTCGCGGGTTTTTTTATCGCTGTTCTTCTTTTGCCCAAAACACCGATCGTCGCAATTCTGGGGTTTTTCATCTTCCGCGTTTTCGACATTTTCAAACCCTTTCCCATTCGTCTTGCCGAGAAATTGAGGGGGGGCCTGGGAGTGATGGCCGATGATGTTCTGGCAGGAATTTTCACGAATATCCTGTTACGTCTGTATCTCTGGATAGCTCTTTGAGGGAATGGCAATGCAGGTCGAATTGATCACTATCGGGGACGAACTCCTTTACGGGAAAACACTGGACACGAATGCGGCTTACATGTCCGAAAATTTGGGAGCGATCGGCGTCACAGTGGTCCGCGTGACGACCGTCGGTGATACGGTCGAGCATATAGAAGAAGCCCTCCACTCGGCTGTGACCAGGGCCGATGCCGTCATCGTCACAGGGGGGTTGGGACCGACACCGGACGACCTGACGCGCCAGGCGGTAGCACAAGCCTTCGGGCGCGGGCTGGTCTTCAGGGAGGACGTCTATCGTGACATTGAGATGCGCTGGAAACGGCGGGGAAAGCCGGTGCCGGAATCGGCCCGAATCCTGGCCCACGTGCCGGAGGGGACGGAGGTGATGAAAAACGCGGTGGGCGCGGCAGCAGGTCTTAAACTGACTCATGAAAGGACGATCTTCTTTTTCCTCCCCGGTGTCCCCGATGAGATGCGCAGCATGATGGACGATTGCGTCTTGCCCTTCTTGGCCACGAAAGCGGCCGGCCGAGCCATCCGCCATAGATTGCTCAAAACGGCCGGCATCACCGAATCCGCGCTGCACGAGAAGTTACAGGGGATTGAGGGGGGGATTCAAGCCGTAAAAATTGCGTATTTGCCCCAACACTACGAGGTCCATGTCAGACTTACGGCTGACGGAACATCTGTCAAAGTGGCCGAAAACAGTCTTGCTCGGACCGAAAAGGTTGTCCGGGAACATTTGGGATATTATATTTACGGCACAGCTGATGAGTCCCTGGAAGGAGTTGTTGCAGGACTTCTTTTAGACGGAGGAATGTCGCTCTGTGTGGCCGAGTCCTGCACAGGGGGCCTTATTACTGGCAGGTTGACAGACATTCCCGGGAGTTCCAAGTTTCTCGAACGCGGAGTGATTGTCTACTCGGGGAAATCCAAAAACGAGATGCTCTCCGTATCGAAGGAAACATTGGAAACATATGGGACGGTGAGCCCGGAAACGACGAAGTGTATGGCAGAAAACGTGATGATGCTCGGCCGAACGGATCTTGGCCTGGCGGTCACAGGAATTATGGGACCATCAGGAGAAACCCCGGAAAAGCCCGCGGGCCTTGTCTATATCAGTCTGGCCCATGCGGATGGGACCTATGACAAGGAATTCCGTTTCGCGGGCGACAGGGTGACCAACAAGAACCTTGCCGCCCAGGCGGCCTTGAATGAACTGAGGCTGTTTCTCTTAAAAAATTTCAAACAGATCTCAAATCGAAGAACGCCATGATTCTGAGAGAACGGCTGAAGAAATGAAAAAAATCAGGACATTTGTGGCTGTTGAGATGCCGGAGGATGTGCGGCAACAATTCAAAGAGGTTCAGACCACATTGCGGGGGGCCGATGCCCACGTCAAATGGGTGGAGCCGCACAATATTCACCTGACGCTCAAATTTTTAGGCGACATCACGGAGAACCAACTGGAAACCCTCTGTCAGGGAGTGACCGAAGGCGTGCAAGGGATAACCCCTTTTGAAATCAACCTCTCCCGGCTCGGTGCTTTCCCGAACCTCAAAAGACCTCGAGTTATCTGGATCGGTGTTGAGGACGGAAAAGAGGAGATGATCCGGCTTCAGCAACAACTGGAGGAGTCGATTTTCAATCACGGTTTTCCCAAGGAGGATCGCAAATTCTCACCGCACTTGACCATTGGCAGGGTGAAGTCGCCTCGCGGTCTCGACGATCTCGTCACCATTATGAAAGATACTCCTTTCGAATCGAATTCCATTGAAATAAGAGAGGTGGTTGTGATGAAGAGCACATTAACCCCTGAGGGGCCGATCTACACTCCGCTGAGAAGGATCGGTCCATGAAAGGTAGGTGATTGACGAATGGCTGGGGAAAGTACGAGTGAAAAAATCAAAGCCCTCGACCTGGCGGTCACCCAGATCGAGAAACAGTTCGGCAAAGGAGCCGTCATGCGGTTGGGGGACGAGACGGCACGTGTGCCTATTGAGGCAATTCCTACCGGGTCGCTGGCCTTGGACGCCGCTCTGGGCATCGGCGGTGTCCCCAGAGGGAGGGTCATCGAGATCTTCGGGCCCGAAGCCTCGGGTAAAACCACTCTGGCGTATCATATCGTTGCAGAGGCACAAAAGCGGAATGGTATCGCCGCTTTTATCGACGTGGAGCACGCCGTTGACGCCGACTACGCCCAAAAGGTCGGCGTCGATATCGAAAATCTCCTCATTTCTCAACCGGATACCGGTGAACAGGCCCTCGAGATCGCCGAGACCCTCGTGCGCAGCGGCGCTATCGACATCTTTGTGGTCGACTCCGTGGCGGCCCTTGTCCCGCGAGCCGAAATTGAGGGGGAAATGGGGGAGTCCCATATGGGCCTTCAGGCCCGACTCATGTCCCAGGCCCTCAGGAAACTGACCGCCGTCATCAGTCGGTCCAAGACGTGCGCCATCTTTACAAACCAGATCCGAGAGAAGATCGGTGTCATGTTCGGCAACCCGGAAGTGACCCCAGGCGGCCGGGCCATGAAGTTCTACTCGACAATTCGTCTGGATATCCGGAGAATCGCCGCCATCAAGGAGGGCCAGGAGGTGAAGGGAAGCCGCACCAAGGTCAAGGTGGTCAAGAACAAAGTGGCCCCACCCTTTAAAGAAGCCCAGTTCGATATCATCTACGGCGAGGGTATCTCGAAGGAAGGTGATATCCTCGACCTGGGGGTGGCCCACGAAATTGTCGAAAAGAGCGGGACGTGGTTCTCCTTTGAGGGCGATCGATTGGGGCAAGGGCGTGAGAGCGTCAAGAATTTCCTCAAGGAGAATCAGGATATCACCGAGGAGATCGAGAAGAGGGTGCGGGAAAAGCTGCATCTTTCGACGAAAGTGGCAGCTCTGGGGGAGAAAGGAGCCGAATCGAAAAAGGATTAAGCCGTGGGCCGAGGAGGTGTCATCACCAAGATCGAAGTCCAGAAGAGATCTCCGGACCGGAGGTCGATCTTCATCGACAACGCTTTTGCCTTCGGGTTGGCCGAGGAGATCGTCGTTAAAAACAAACTGAGAGTCGGGCTGGATCTCACGGATGATCACATCGAAAGGCTGCTTTTAAACGAAGAGGAAAAAAAGGCCAGGGAATATGTGTTCAATCTCCTCTCGTATCGCGATCGAAGCTGTCGAGAGGTGAGAGATCGGTTGCAAGACAAGGGGTACGACGCAGACATCATTGACAGGGTTGTTCAAGCACTGAAACGGTCTCATCTGTTGGACGATGAACGATTTGCGCTGGAATGGGGCAGAAACCGTCTCATGAAAAATCCCATGGGGGCCAGACTGTTGAGCCAGGAGCTCTGGAAGAAGGGCATCCCTCAAGGGATTATTGACCGTGCCATCGAGCATCTCTACGATGAGATGGATGAAGTCCGGTTGGCGACATCGGCCATTGAGAACCGCAGAGCGAGGTATAAAGAGCTGGAGTCACACAAAGCTTACAAGCGCCTGTCCGATTTCCTCGCCAGGAGAGGATTCTCCTGGGATGTCGTCCGTGAAGTCCTGCAGGAATTTGAACACGAAAACTGATGATTGGAATGTGCTATGACCAGCAGTGAGATCCGACAATCATTTCTCGATTTTTTTGCAAAGAAAGACCACAAGATTTTACCCAGCGCCCCTGTCATTCCTGAGGCTGATCCCACACTTCTCTTCACCAACGCCGGTATGAATCAATTCAAGGATATCTTCCTTGGCATGGCCAAGAGAACGCACACACGAGTGGCCAATACGCAAAAATGCATCCGGGTTTCGGGCAAACATAATGATTTGGAAGAGGTCGGCCGTGATACGTATCACCACACCTTCTTTGAGATGCTTGGGAACTGGTCCTTCGGCGATTACTACAAGGAGGAGGCTATTCTGTGGGCCTGGGAGCTGCTCACTGAGGTGTGGAGATTACCCAAAGAAAAACTGTGGGCCACGGTTTTCCGTGAGGACGACGAAGCGGCCAGGCTGTGGACCAGGGTGACCGACATTCCCGCCGATCGCGTCCTCCGATTTGATGAGAAGGACAATTTCTGGGAGATGGGCGAAGTCGGGCCCTGCGGACCGTGTTCGGAGATACATTTCGACAGAGGTGAAGCATTCTGCGATGCCGAGGATCCGGATCACACCTGCGGTGTCAACAGCGGGTGCGCCCGTTATATCGAGCTCTGGAATCTGGTCTTTATCCAATATAACCGCGACGAAAGCGGGACACAGTCTGAGCTTCCTGCGAAGCACGTCGACACAGGAGCCGGTTTCGAACGTATCGTTTCAGTCCTGGAGAACAGCACCTCCAATTACGACACGGATCTTTTCCGCCCGATCACGGATGAGATTTCCGATATCACCGGCAAGAGTTACGCCGACGGGCAGACTGAAAGCGACGTGGCTTTCCGCGTTCTGTCAGATCACGTGCGGGCCTTATCCTTCGCCATTGCGGATGGGGCCATGCCATCGAATGAAGGGCGCGGGTACGTATTACGGCGAATATTGCGGCGAGGGGCGCGGTTCGGACGCATCCTCGATATGCACGAACCTTTCATCTATCGCTTGGTCTCCCCTCTGGTTGACGTCATGGGGCAGGCCTTTCCTGAAATCAAAGAGCGCCATCAGCATATTGCTCGTGTCATCCAGGCTGAGGAGGAGAACTTCGGTCGGACCCTGGACCGGGGTATCGCCATTTTTGAGGAGCGCGCACAGAAAGTGCTCCAGGCCGGAAAAACCGTCTTCCCCGGAGAAGATGCCTTTCTCCTTCATGACACCTACGGATTTCCCCTCGATTTGACCCAGCTCATGGCCAGGGAGAAGGGACTGACAGTCGATGAGAATACCTTTGAGAGCGACATGGAACGACAGAAGGAATTGTCAAAGAAAGGGCAAAAAGAGATCATTCAGGTGACTTCAGAGACTCCCATACAGTCGCAGGAATTCGTTGGTTACGACAATATTGAATCTGAAGCCGAAGTAATCCTGATGAGCAAAGGGAATGCCTTCGTCGAAGAAGCCCATCAGGGCGAGGAAGTCGATATTGAATTGGACAACACGCCCTTCTACGGTGAATACGGTGGTCAGGTTGGTGACACAGGAACCTTATCTGCGGAAGGATTGGAGGTCGAGATCATTGATGCGCAGCGAGCTGGCAAAGATCGAATCGTTCATCAGGGCAGAATCAAAAACGGCCAGCTGCAGAAGGGTCGGAAGGTGTTGGCTACTGTTGATTTAAGTCGAAGAAAAGCCATCGCCCGCAATCACACAGCCACCCACCTGCTGCAAGCGGCCCTGCGGCACGTTTTAGGGGATCATATCTCCCAGGCCGGTTCTCTTGTCGCTCCCGACCGTCTTCGCTTCGATTTCACCCACTACGCTGCCATGACCGATGAGGAAATTGAACAGGTGGAATCTATCGTCAACAGGAGGATCATTGAAAATCTGCCTGTATCCACAACCATTAAGGACTTCGATGAGGCAAAAAAGGGGGGAGCGATTGCTCTTTTCGGAGAAAAGTACGACGAGCATGTCCGCGTCGTAGAAGCCGGCGATTTCAGTGCGGAATTGTGCGGTGGAACACACGTGGGAGCTACTGGTGAAATAGGCCTTTTTCTCATCACGTCGGAGAGCGCTGTTGCTGCCGGCGTGCGGCGTATTGAAGCGCTCACCGGAGAGGGCGCCTATCTGTTTTCGAAAAAGCGCAACACCGACTTAGAAATTGTTGCCAGACTCTTAAAAGCGAACCCCTCCGATGTGAAAAATCGAGTTGAAAAAATAATTCGACACCAGAAGGAGCTTGAGGACGAAGTTCAAAAGCTTCGTCTCAAGCAGAGTGATCTCTTTTTCGAGGATCTTATCAACAGGGCAGTAGAACTTGAAGGGATAAAAATAGCGACTGCTGAGGTCGAGACGCAGGATATCGATTCCTTGCGCAAGATGGCCGATATATTGAGGGACAAACTGGGCTCCGGGGTCGGTGTCCTGGGAACCGCATTCGGTGAAAAGGTCACATTTATCGTCGTCGTGACGGACAATGTGATTCGTGAACGCGGATTGAAAGCCGGGGAGATTGTGAAGAGAGTGGCAAAAATAACTGGCGGTGGTGGAGGGGGGAAAGACCGTCTGGCGCAAGCGGGGGGAAAAGATCCTGCGAAGTTGAAGGAGGCTCTGTCTCAAGCACCGGCTATCGTTAAAGAAATGTTGGACGGGAACCGATGAAACTGACTCGGTTACGGTTACGATGCCCGTATCGTTTAACGGTTGCGTATATCTTCTTCTTCCACTCACGTAACCTTAACCCGTACCGAAACGGGATTCGTTACCCTAACCGTAAAACGATAAGGAAATCCGTATGTCGGTATATCAGTATTTAATGGGCGTGGTCGCGGAGAAAGGAGCAGGATATCTGCCGCTTCTGGATCCGGATCGGTTGGAAGGGACAAGATTGGTCCGGATGGCGGTTCATTTGGAAAACGTCGGGGTTGATGCGTTGTTGATCGGCAGCAGTCTTCTTCTCTCTCCCAGCATCGATTCGATCATAAAGGATATGAAGCAGGAAATCAAGATTCCTGTAATAATTTTCCCCGGCAGTTTGAATCAGGTTTCTCCATATGCCGATGCGATACTTTTCCTCTCTCTCATAAGTGGGCGCAATCCCGACCGCCTCATTGGAGATCAGGTCAAAGCGGCACCGGCCATCAAGGAGTACGGCATCGAACCCATACCCACGGGTTACATGCTCATCGAATCGGGGCGATTGACATCGGTTCAGTTCATGAGCAATACCGTCCCGATCCCCAGGGATAAGCCTGACATCGCCGTCGCTCACGCCCTGGCAGCCGAATATCTGGGTATGAAGATGATATATCTGGAAGCCGGGAGCGGTGCCGAACAATCGATCCCCGTTGAGACCATTTCCTCGGTGAAAGATTACGTCTCCATTCCTCTTATCGTCGGAGGGGGAATCCGGACCCCTGAATGCGCCGCAGAAAAAGTAAAAGCCGTGGCTTCCTTAATCGTCACGGGAAATATTTTGGAAAAAGAGTGCGGTCTCGAGCGCGTCCAGGAGTTCTGTTCCGTCATCCATTTCCGGTAAACCAAATTCAGGATAACACATGACATGTCAAAGGAATTTCAAACAACCGACTTGATCAAAACCCAACTTGAGGAAAGTGGGGCCCTGAAGAAAGCGATAGCCGAAACCATGCTCGAAAAGATAGCCGGAATCGCTGAGGTGCTCGTTCAGTGCTTAAAAGACGGCCACACTATTTTTCTCTGCGGAAACGGCGGCAGTGCTGCCGATGCCCAACATATTGCCGGCGAGCTCTCGTGCCGATTGAGGATCGAGCGGGATGGCCTCTCGGCTTTCGCTCTGACGACAAATCCTTCCGTCCTGACCGCCCTGGCCAACGACTATTCGTACAATGAGGTCTTCTCCCGACAGGTGAAGGCACTCGCTCACAGTGGCGATTGTCTCATAGGCATCAGTACCAGCGGTACCTCGGAAAGCATAAATCTGGCCGTGAAACAGGCAAGGAACATAGGCGTGACGACCATCGGTCTGACGGGTCGAGGGGGGGGAACACTTGCGGGTCTCGTGGACTATGCCCTGGTCATACCCAGCCATGATACGCAGCGGATACAGGAGGCCCACATCACTATAGGCCACATTTTCTGCGACGTGATCGAGCGGGAGCTCTTTCCTCAGGAGGGCATTGCCTAAGAGGGTAAGATTTTTTCAGACTCTTTTCTCTGAATCTACGAGATTATTCAATGATAGCAAAAGGCCCGCTTCGGCAAAAGCATAAGGGAGATTACACCCCCCTATATCCCCCCTTAATAGGGGGGACATTCTTGAAGTTTCTATTTCTCTAAAAAATCTCACAAGTGCTCTTTTTTGGAGAAAACAATAAATGATAAATCTCAAGTATCAGGGGGAACCGCCCACGAAACGTCCATCTTCCAGAAAGGATCACACACCAAAAGTCCACATTATGAAAAAGGACCACTTAACGGAAGTCCCCCTTATGAAAGGGGGATTTAGGGGGTTGTTCAAAAAGCCGTCAGTGAATTTCATGAAAGATAAAAAAGCATAGCAGTGGGGACTCAAGGTGTCAGATGCGAATCGATGACGAACACTATCAGCAGCGCTTAAACCTGCTGAACGAATGCGGTTTGGTCGGCAAATCCGGGAAGCTGCACGAAATCGCTGAAACCATTCTCCAGGTAGCCCCGACGAATGTCACTGTCCTCATCATAGGTGAAAGTGGAACGGGTAAGGAGCTCATCGCCCAGGGTATACATAAACATAGTCCTCGCCGGTTCAAACCGTTCATTGCCGTCAACTGTGGGGCTTTGGCCGAAGGAGTCCTCGAGAGCGAGCTTTTCGGCCACGAAAAGGGTGCGTTCACCGGAGCAGCCGCCCGAAGAAAAGGGGTTTTCGAGCTGGCAAATGGAGGGACAATACTCCTCGACGAAGTAGGCGAAATGTCATTCGCGACCCAGGTGAAATTATTGAGGGTGCTTGAAGAAAAAGAGTTCATGCGGGTGGGTGGCACCGAATACATACAGGTTGACGTGCGGGTTATTGCCTCGACGAACAAAAATCTTGCCTCGGCCGTGGAGGGTGGGGAATTCCGACGTGATCTCTACTATCGCTTGAAAGTGGTGGAGATTCAGGTGCCTCCGCTTCGTGCCAGGAGAGAGGACATTCCTCTGTTTGTCGATACCTTCGTCACGCAGTTTGCCAGGGAAAACTCCATCGAGTTCCCGGGTATAACCGAGGAGGCGATGCAGATCCTAATAAATTACGCTTGGCCGGGTAATGTCAGAGAATTGAAGAATCTTATAGAAAGTATGGTTGTTCTCTCCCCGAAGCGGAAGATCGACGCCGACGATATCCCTCTCTATCTGACTGGACCGGAGGAGCCGGTTCGACATCTGCCGGTCAGGTTGGATAAGACGCCCGATCAGGCAGAACGAGAAGTTATTCTGAGAGCACTATGGGCCTTGAAAAATGAAGTCTCCGAAATGAGAGATACCATTCTTGATAAGTTGGACGCCCACGCTATCAAAGAAGCGCCTTTTGTGGAGCGAGACGATGGTCCCCTCGACGTGTCTTCGAAAGAAATCTCCTTTGATGTCGGCACTCCCATGAACGATGTGGAACGTGAAATGATTACCCGGACACTCCTGGAGGCAAAAGGTAACCGCCGGAAAGCGGCAAAAATGCTCGGCATGAGTGAAAGAACCTTCTATCGAAGGCTTCAAAAGTACGATCTCTCCTGACCCGGAGCATTCCCCACAGAGGTCCACACCGTGGGGTAATTTATCATGCGGAACGCAGAGACGCAGAGATGAATCCGACACATACCATACAAAATGTACGACCACAGAATGTGTCAAATCGATTACTGAGACCTAAGTTCCGTTTAAACATCTCCATATATTCCGTATCACGGACGTTTGTGACTGAATGAGGTTAAAGAAGTTCCTTTTCACCTGAAACCATTTCCCAATTTTAACGTTAATCAGAATTAGAGAGAAGAATTCATTCTATTGAGGGGTGACAAAGCCGTCGTGCCAGGACGACGAGCCGCATTGTACGCGACTCCGTTTTGAAATGTAAAACCACTAAACTAGGAGGTTGCCATGCTCTTTCAAAAAAAACCTAACGTACAAGGACGCCTTTTGGAGTTTTTCTTTATGGGACTGTTTTTTACAGGCTTAGGGATTTTGATCGCTTCTGGTTTCAACTGGTCTCCGTCGAGTCATGCCCAGGCGCCGGATATGAATGCTCCCCAGACCAGTCCATCCGCCGTTCCCAGTCAGTCCCACTTATTATCAGGTGAGGAAAGCCCTTTTGTCGCCGTGGCCGAAAAGGTGAAACCGGCTGTGGTCAATGTACGCTCTGAGATCGTCGTAAAAGGCAGGGCACGGGGACTTCCTTTCGAATTCTATTTCGAAGATCCCTTCGAGGACTTCTTCAGAGACTTTTTCCGCCGATCCCCGAGGGAGGATGATGGCCGAGAATATGAACGGCGTTCTGAGGGAAGAGGCTCCGGGGTTATTATCGATGAAGAGGGTTACATTCTGACGAACAACCATGTGGTCGAGGGGGCGGAAGAGGTGACGGTGAAGTTGTCCGACGACAGGGAATTTGAGGCTGAGATCGTCGGCACCGATCCCATGACGGACATCGCTTTACTCAAAATCAAAGAGAACGGCATTGTTGCACAAAATGGCGTTGCCCTATTGGGCGATTCGGATGAAATCCGCGTCGGCGATTGGGCCATTGCTGTCGGAAACCCGTTCGGCCTCGACAGGACAGTGACCGTTGGGGTCATTAGTGCCAAGGGAAGATCGGGCCTTCACATCGCCGACTCCGGAGGGCGCGATCGCTCGCCGACCTTCCAGGATTTCATTCAAACGGATGCATCCATCAATTTCGGCAACAGCGGTGGGCCGTTGGTGAACATCAGGGGTGAAGTGATCGGAATCAATACAGCCATCAACACCCAGGGGCAGGGCATAGGATTCGCCATCCCCATCAACGTCGTCAAGAAGGTTGCCGAACAGCTTCGGGAGTCCGGCAGGGTTGTGCGTGGATTTCTGGGAATATGGTTCTCAGAGTTGAATCGTGATATCGCCGAAGCGAAGGATCTTGATGTCACCAAGGGCATTATTGTCAATCAGGTCATGGAGGACAGTCCGGCTAAAGAAGCAGGCATTCAACAGGGTGACGTCATCGTTGCCTTCGACGGAAAGGAGATCGATTCCGACAGTCAATTTCAATTCATGGTGGCCGGAACCGAACCCGGGAAAACCATTAACCTCGAGGTCATCCGAGATGGCAAGCGTAAAACCATCCCTGTCAAGCTGGGAGAGCGCGATACCGAGGAGGTCGCCCAGGCGGAGGACGAAGAGGAGGAGCCCTGGCTCGGTCTCACTGTGGAGAGCACCAGCGGGTCCTTCGCCCGACAGCACAACATCACCGAGGATGAGGGTGTGATTGTTGTTCAGGTCGAGCCTGGAAGCCCGGCGGACGATAAGGGGCTCCAACCTCTCGATGTCATTCTGGAGGTTGACAATCGAAAAATTGAAAGCCTAAGAGACTACAGAGGCATCTCCCAGGATCTGAAAGATCGGGAGAAGGCCATTCTTTTTCTCGTAAAACGAGGAGAGAGAACCTTCTATTCGGCGTTGAAACAGAAAAAAAAATTATCAAGCAGGGGGGTATCGGAAAAGTTTATATCCCTTTTCTATTCATAGCGCTTTTTTTACTTTAGATGTCACATAAAGCGGGTCCATTGTGAATCAATGCCCGCTTTTTTTATGCCTTCGGTGATTTAAGGAAAAGGTGTCAGGAAGATTTTCTGAGAAAAGAAGGGTTTCTTTATTTACCAAAAACTCATTGTGTTATAAAAAATATTCGGATTCATTTTATGGTTTCGATCGACAGAATTAAAAAATATCTCTGGAGGGATATGCGAAGCGGCGCCTTAAAAGGCGCCGCTTTCATAGATTTACGAATGTGCTTGCAAAGAAACACGCATGTTAGACTTATTCGGAAATGAGAACAGTGCAGTTATTAGCAGCATCGTTCACCGCAACAGACAATGCGTCCGAAATATCACCAGCAGGTTTGGCATGGAAGTTAGCGGTGCCATTCTGCCTCACGGTGAAGGTACCATAAGACACATAGCCAGCACCATCATCGATCCAGACTTCATATTCTGTCCCAGCTGTTAATCCCCAGCAATTTATCTGTATTTCGGTTTTGTCGGCGTCCTTAGCATAGTTCAACATGACTTTTCCATATGCACCTTCCTCAGGACAACCTGCAGCAAACGGCACTAAATCTTTCTTTACAGCTTTTGCCAGGGCAATGCCTGCCACGAGTGCAACGACGAGACCAATCAACGCGAATTTCTTATACATGATACTTCTCCTTCGGTTTGAGATTTCCAACTTAACGTTCGAATTTATGTGGGTTTAATTTTTTCTACCACCTCCTTTCTCTCCCTATCAGGCGCAAATCCGGTTTAAATTTCACGATTTTAATGAAATTTAAAAACAAGCACTTTGAACCCATTTTGAATATTTGATTCGCACCATTTCTGTGATTTTAAATAATGTCAAAGACCTGAAGATCATCTCCTTCTTCAAGGTGCTCAAACTCTTTTGCTAAGATCCAACAACAACTCATAGATTGGGTACATTGCTCGATCTTGCATTTGAAAAATATATAGAGGCATAGCGAAAATCATTGACTTTGGTCAAGGAGTTGCGATTATTGTTTTTTATTTCTGAGGATCGATCAGACAGGCATGCTTCATAATCACTCAACTTTCAACCTGAAATTTCCTTGTGACTATGAACTCGCTTGTTTTCCCCTTTGAGTATTTTTGGTCACAATCGTCGTCCAAAACGCTTTGACAGCCAATATTTTCATACTTCACTCAAGGGATACATTTCTATATCACCACATTATGTCTGTGGTACTCATACCATCACGCAGAAATCCAAACTTCCTTTCACCGATTCTTCTAAAATTTTCCGAACATTGAAAAGAACGTGCGCTGTCAATTTTTCAATTGATGAATACCTTGTATCTGCCGCAGTCAAAATTTTTTCATTTTTTACTTGACAACGGTAAAAATATTTACTATGTTTGCGATTGCGATGACAGAGGGCGGGAGTATATATGGAACTTTGAACCCAGTTTGTATCTTTATTATAAGCCGCAACCTGTTGTCGGCAAAGGAAGAAAAGACTGGGTTTTTTTATTCGAAATCAGTTTTAGGGAACAATATTTCCGCTCGCACTCTTATCAATTCCGGATGTCGATAGCGAAAATCCAACCGGAGGTGATAGAGAACCTAAAATATTATTGAAGAACAGACAATACTTAGAACGATAAAGGTAAACCTCGGGAAACTGAGGGACACAAAGCCACGGGTCTGTTTAAAGATAGCCGGGCTGCCGAAGCATACTATAATGCATTGTTTGGTGGTCCGGCTTTCTTTTTTTGTTGAGAATGGAAAAATGAGGTGTCTTTAACCTCGTTATAAATAGGGAGGAGCGAGATGTTGAAGAGAGGCGAAGTATTGATAGCGGTTTCCCTGCTTGTTTCTACGGTCATATTTATGGGTTCTGTGCGTATTTCAGAAGGTGCATGGCCCTGTCCCGATTTCAATTGTACAGCCGGAGACGTTACAGCAACAGGAATATGGCTCGGAGATATAAATGGAAATGCACTCCCAAACTGTAATCCAGGAGATAGCCAAACTGCGTATATCTGGTTTAAAATTCATAATGGTACTGGCACTGAACGGTACGCCGTATGGCTGACTGCAGGGATATACATTGATGGTAGCTTGGTAACGGATATCGACCAGTGTATTGCTGAATCGATCGGCGGAGGCATTGTTGATAGTACCTATGCTTACAGCTTTACGTGGGCATGCGGTTCCGAGGTGAAGCTCTCAAACCACTCTTCTGTTGCTTCTGAGAACGGTGCTGTTATCAGTTGGTCAACGACGTCCGCAGCTTGTACCGATCTACCAACATGCACATCACGCAAATCACAATCTACTTGCGCGGGAGAATTTATTGTGGAAGCACCGCTCGTTGCCGATTTTTCCGCTGTCCCGACAAGCGGTTGTGCGCCGTTGACGGTTCAATTCACCGATGAAACGACAGGTGGTAACACTTCATCTCCATATACGTATAGCTGGACCTTTGGTGATGGCGGAACCTCTTTCGATCAAAATCCATTGTACACATACAACACGGCAGGAACGTATACCGTTACACTTGAGGTTACTGACGAAAGTAGCAACACCGACTCGGAAACCAAGACAAATTATATAACAGTGTATGCTGTACCAATTGCCAGTGCATCCAGCAATTCACCGGTGTGTGAGGATGAAACTATCGAGTTGACCGGTGGTCCTGATGCCATGGATAGTTACAGCTGGACCGGACCGAATGATTTTGTCAATAGTCAACAATCTCCCACGATTCCAAGTAGTACTTCGAATATGGATGGAACGTACCAACTGATCGTAATCAAAAGTGGTTGCCCCGATACTGCCACAGTTGATGTTTCCATCGTCGCTCCCCCAGTGCCCACGGCACCTGACGTCACCTTGTGCAGCGGCTACAGCCAGCAGGACCTCGAGGATGCCGTCCATACTGCCGGTGGTGGATGCGATGCTGGTAATGAGACAATTACAGACAACGGGAATGGGACATATACGGTGACCTGTGACAATGGAGTATGTGATCCTACCGATGCCACCGGTGATATCACAGTCTTAGAGGTCTGTGTGGCCACGGCTCCTGATTTCTCCATCTGCATCGGCACCACTGTGGACGATGCTCTGTTCACCAGCAACGGGGCGGACTGCTCTGCCGGGTGCGGTATGACACTGTCCTACAGCTTCGACGGCAACACTGCTGGCAAATACTCCTACACCGTGACCTGTGACAATGGAGTATGCGATCCCACCGAGGCCACAGGAGAGGTCACAGTCGTGGAGGCCTGTGTGGCCACGGCTCCTGATTTCTCCATCTGCATCGACACCACGGTGGATGATACTCTGTTCACCAGCAACGGCGCAAACTGCTCTGTGGGGTGCGGTATGACGGTAACCTACGATTTCGATGGGAGCACCATTGGCACGTATCCCTATACGGTTGATTGCGAAAGTGACATATGTGACCCTGGTAGTGCAACTGGTTATGTTACAGTGGAAGAGTGCTGTATTGTGGAAGCGATTGCCTCAAGTAACTCACGTGTGTGTGAGGGTGACACCGTAAAGTTGTTCGGCGAACCAGATGAAATGTGCGATTACAGTTGGGTTGGTCCTGAATGTGAATGGTCCTGCTGTGACAAAAGGTGGAAGAGTAGTCA
>CP070758.1:1974436-1984240 GCA_020348925.1 Gemmatimonadota bacterium
AGGCGCATGTGGGATGCCGATTCCGACAATATATTCATGGCCAAGCTCACGTACTGGTTGAGTATGTAAACATTCTCAAAAAATATCCAAGGACGTCCATGTCTGGGTGCCCCCTTCGAGAACCGAAGTTGATTTCGAAGGGGGTTTTTAACTTGGACAATGCGTAAAAAAATAAAAGCTGTCATTCCTGCGCATGGAGGAATCTCCTGGATTACATAACAGACTCTTGACTAAGGAGATTCCGGGATAAACCCGGAATGACATAGCGTAGAATCGTAAACAGTGCCGTGGAACAAAATTCAAAACCAATATTCCTTTTAACTCCATAAAATGTGCGTATTACATTTATTATGCTGATTTTATGAGTAGTCCAGTTTAAAAAGCCCAAATATTTCTTTCTAAATCCCTCCGATTCTTTGTATTTCCCATTTCTACTGCAAATTATTCATTGATTTTTTTGAAAAATGACATTATTTTTGATCTCTTAAAATTCTGGTTTATGAACCCTTTGTCAATAAGGCCCAAAAGGACATAATATTCGTAAGAAGCATTGGTACTTGTTGACGATACGCTGATTGCTCGAAATGTAAGAATTTGAGGATTCGATACGATGAAAAATATATTCAATTAAAGGGAGGAGCTTTATGCAATTCGGACATATCGCAGTGGGCCTGGCTATTTCTACGTATGATTGGAATCTTGGGACGATCGCTGTCGTGAACGGAGCCCATTGGCTGCCCAACGCCGACGTTTTCCTGATCAAAGCCGGGATGGCCAAGGATAGTTTCCACTGCTGGATTACCCATACGCTCCTCTTTGCTCTTGCCGTCAGCTTACTTATTCTGCCGTTCTCCACCAAGTATGCCCTCTTTGCTCTCATCAGTCTGGTGGCCCATTACCTGGCCGACCTGCCCAGCGATATCGGCCAGCAGCTCCTGTGGCCGTTATCCAAGAGGAAATTTACATTGGCCCTGTGGAAGGATACGGGCTTCTGGGGCTGGGAGACCATCAAGGGCGGCTACGCCCAATGGACGACGTGGGTCGTCGAAGGCGCCGCCTTCGCTTTCCTCATTTACAGGTTGACGGTTATTTACTGAGATTTTTTCTCCTTAACTCAAATTATTCTCTTACCTTACCATCTGGGGGATCATTACGCAATATTTTCAACTTATTAGTGCATAAAGTGCATTCTTCTGCTGTGTGCAGCAGAAGAATAACTTCGTCAGAATATACCCATCTTTATTGTTTTCAATTGAATATGAAGCATCTTGTATTATTTCTTACTTATTGGAATGAGTATTGCAGAACTATTTACATATTAATAATAAAGGGAAAAAAGTATACTACGAATATGATAATGAAATCTGGGTATGAGACGAGCGAATTCGCATCCATTTCAAAGAGGAGGTAATTATAACGGGAAGAGTTAATGTTTCTTTGATTCTTTTGTCATTATTGTATTTTCTGAACATTTCAGAATTGTGAACATCCTGGGATAACGATATACTTTTATTCTACGATCAGGAGGTGGAAACATGGGGAAAGGAAAGAATGTTTTGCCGTTGTCTGTCGTCCTAGTTTTTCTCGCCTTCACATCGATCTTGGCTGGACACAATGAAACACTTCAACCAGGTTCTGTCCTGAACCAGAGCGATTACGACACATTGAGGTGGCGAACGCTGTCAGAGCCGACAGTGAATTTCTGGTATGAATCGGTCGGGGTCGAAGATACCATAGCGGTCTGGTTTCAGCCATCAGGGCCTTGCAGCCTGATTGCTGTCCGTTTACGTCCCTTTGATTTCGAAGGCGATTGTTTAGTCAATGTGTGGGACGGATCCCGCTACGACGGTCACATTACGATGACCGACAGCACAGGTAGCAATGGCTGGATCGGAGGTTTCGAGGATGGCCAATGGGTTCCAGGCCCGGTAATAGGGCACTCTCCCCTTGGATGGGAAAAGTATGACCGAGACCATCATTACTGGGGGGAGTTCCCATTTGTAGTAACGGAGTACCACATTGGGCAATGGGTAGAAATTCCTATTTCATTAGGCCAGCCTGAAAAAGTGTTTATAAATGGCGATCCGTTCTTTATCGCCGTTACGCTTTACCAGACTTATGGCCACGGGTGGGCGGCAGAGGATGAGGGGACCACCCCCTTTCATACCTTCAAGTACTATGATGACGGACATCAGGCTCCAGGTCCCAGTGGTCACTACGGCTGGCACATTCATAGTGAATCGGTCTGGATTGAGGCTCTTGTTAAATATCTCAGTACCAGTAGTGCTCAGGAAGAGAATCGATTAAATATTCCGAGCACATTTCGTCTTTCGCAAAATTACCCGAACCCTTTTAATCCTTATACAACCATACACTATGCACTGCCTCAGGCTTCAGAAGTAAGGCTGGAAATATGTAATATCTTAGGTCAAATCGTGGATGTCTTGGTGAATGGTGCACAAGATGCTGGACATCATATGATCGAATGGGATGGGTCGGATGTATCCAGTGGTGTGTACTTTTACAGGATTACGGCCGGTCGTTACTCGGCCAGCAAGCAAATGGTTCTTATGAAGTAATTTGATTGTAAAGGAATTTCCTTTGGAAACTTTTGGTACAGAAATGAGTAGGGATATATATCCCTGTTACACTATTCGCCCGGCATACATATACCGAGCGATCAAGGCTGGGACGTAACCGTAGCCGTTCGACGAAACGGGCCTCGTCACAGTAACCGAACGACGTAACTTGTTCGGATCAGAGATTGGCCACTCTTTTTGAGATGGAGTGGCCATGAAACACAAGGAGGTGAGAACATGGATAGGGGAAAGAATGTTATGTTGGTGTCTGTTGTCCTTACACTTCTTGCCTTCGCTTCAATTTTTGCTGGTCAGATTGAAGTGCTTCGACCGGGTAGGATGCTCAACCAAAGCGACTGCGATACCCTGACGTGGCGCACTTTTGATGAAACGAGTGAAAGTCTTGATTTTGCATGTGTCGGGGACACCATGGCCGTGTGGTTCGATCCGCCTGCTCCGTGCAGTCTTATAGCGATTCGATTCTTTGCAAAAGATATGGAATCCCAGACATTGTTTGATGTATGGGATGGCTCTCGCTATGATGGACACATCACCACAACCGATAGCACGGATAGTAATGGTTGGATCGGCAATTTTGAGAACGATCAATGGATTTCGGGGCCAGTACTCGGCCATTCTCCTATTGGGTGGAATGCTGAAGATACAACACACCATTACTGGGGGCCATTTTCCCTTAATATAACCGAGGATATGCACGGCACGTGGTACGAGCTACCTTTGGCCTGGCATGAGCCTCATGGATTTCGGGGTGAAGTAGATATTGGCGATGATCCCTTTATTGTATCAATTCATTCACGTGCGACTAATTACGGTGGAATGGCAGCAGAATATGAGGGTACGACACCATACCATGTGTTCAAATATCACAGCTCAGGCGGATGCGAGGAATTTCCAGGTCCAGATGGTCAGCATTTTGGGTGGTATATTCTCAGTGCTTCGGTTTGGGTTGAGGCAATTGTGAAATATACTCGGACAACCAGTGTCGAGGAGGATGTTGATTTAAAAACTCCTGATACATTTGTACTTTTTCAGAATTATCCCAATCCATTCAATCCGGAGACAACTATCGAATACACTTTGCCTGAGCCTACCAGAGTGAAAGTTGAAGTGTATAGCATACTGGGACAAATTGTTGAAGTATTGGTGGATTCTGAGATGGAAGCGGGCCTTCATAAAGTACAATGGAACGGTGAGAAAGTTTCAAGTGGAGTGTATTTTTACAGGATTACGGCAGATAATTTCTCGGCCAGCAAACGCATGGTTCTTATGAAGTAATATGGGGTCTTTTGCTTGTATCGTGAAGAATGCTTTTTTTGCCCCTGTATAATAGGGTGGGGGGCAAAAAAAGCATCTACATCTGGACGGCCGTCACGACAGATGACAAAGAGCCGTAATATGTTTGGATCAGAAATTGGCCTTCTTTTTGATCCATAGTCGTCATGAAACAAGGCGGTGGAAACATGGTCGGGAAAAATGTTGGACTGACATCTGTTGTGCTTTTACTTCTTGCCTTCACTTCAGTTTCATCTGGACAAATCGAGGTCCTCCGACCTGGCGGCAACCTGAATCAAAGTGGGTATGACACCTTAGGCTGGAGAACATTGGACGAGCCATCGGTGAAGTTCACCGAATATGGATTCAGTTCCGATGATTCTGTAGCAGTGTGGTTCAGACCGTCAGCTCCTTGTAGTCTTATAGCTATTCGGATTTATCCCATTGACATTGAAGGTGGATTCCGGTTTAATGTTTGGGATGGTTCGCATTATGACGGCCACATCACCACCACAGACAGCACAGACAGTAACGGCTGGATAGGAGGATTTGAAGACGGCCAATGGATTCCAGGGAGAGTTTTGGGACACTCTCCAGTAGGGTGGAGTGAATTGGATTCCGTACACAACTTGTGGGGTCATGTTCCCCATAATGTTACTTATTCCCACCAAGGGAAATGGATTGAGATCCCTGCAGAGTATGGAAGGCAAGGTCAAATAGATTTAGGCGATAAGCCTTTCATTATTTCGGTATTTATGAGCATAGCTGGAGGTTGGGGTTGGGCAGGTGAAGATGAGGGAACCGTTCCATATCATACTTTTAGTTACCATCATTATGACGGAACCGGTCCCGATGGTCAACACTCTGGATGGTTCATTCGCAGGACCTCATTATGGCTTGAAGCTGTAGTTAAGTACTACGATGTTACATCTATTGAAGAGAACAGCGAAACAAATGTCCCAAAAGAATTCTGTCTCTATCAAAACTACCCGAATCCATTCAATCCGGAGACAACTATCGAATATACTCTGCCCGAACCTTCCAGAGTGAGAGTAGAAGTTTACAATCTCTTGGGTCAGGTATTGGAAGTGTTGGTTGACTGTGAAAAAAATGCAGGTTATCATGTGATTAAATGGGATGGGTCGGATGTACCCAGTGGTGTATACTTTTACAGGATTACGACCGATCATTTCTCGGCCAGCAAGCGCATGGTTCTTATGAAGTAATTTGATTGTCTAAGAATTTCCTTTTTGCAGGTTGTGAGATAAAGGTATGGAGCTAAAGGGCAGAAATATTTCGTTATTCAGGCCAGGGTCTGTCCCGGGCTTGTCCCGGAATGCCGGAATCTCCATCTCTCTGGCACAAGTTAGGAGATTCCGGGATAAACCCGGAATGATAGATATATTTAATTTAATTGGATTATAGGTTAACTGCTCTTTTTGATCCGGAATAGCCGTGAAGCACATGGAGGTGAGAACATGGATAGGGAAAAGAATGTTTTGATGGTGTCTGTTGTCGTTATACTTCTTTCCTTCACTTCAATTTTGGCTGGACAGATCGAGGTGCTTCGACCGGGTGGGATTCTGACTCAAAGCGACTACGATACCCTATCGTGGCGCACCTTGGATGAACCGAGCGGAAGCATTGATTTCGCATCTCCTGGAGACAGCCTGGCCGTGTGGTTCAATCCCGCAGCTCCGTGCAGTCTTTTGGCCATTCGCTTCTATGCCCATGACATTATAGGTGACGCCTTGATCGATGTCTGGGATGGCTCCCGCTACGACGGTCACATTGCAACAACTGACAGCACGGACAGCAATGGCTGGATCGGGGACTTTGAAAACGGCAACTGGATTCCCGGCCGGATCTTGGGACACTCTCCCATCGGCTGGAGTAAGAACGATACTGAACATCACATCTGGGGGTCTTTGCCCCTCGTTCTCCATGAACAGAGGCACGGTATATGGACGGAGATTCCGGCGGATGTCGTTGAGCCCCATCATCGGGTGGATTTGGGCCATACACCCTTTCTCATCACCATCACTATGTATCCTATGAATTGGGGTGGAATGGCTGCTGAAAACGAGGGTACCACTCCTTATCATACCTTCAAGTATTACAACCATGGCGAGGGATGGGGAGAGCCGGGACCTGATGGTGAACATTTTGGATGGTTCATTCATAGTGCTTCCGTATGGATTGAGGCTGTGGTAAAATATTATCATCCTCGATCAGTGTCCATCTCCGGGTCAGTATCCTATTATTCCGAAGATATCCCTGTTGACGATGTGAAATTGGTTCTCTCCGGTGAGGCTTCCGATACCACCTCTACAGACGCCGACGGCACTTACCGGTTTGTTGGGCTACAGTCAGGATTGGACTATTGTGTTACCCCAGGAAGGAATAGGGACGATTCACCTATCAGCGCTTTTGATGCATCTCTTATTCACCGTCATATCGTCGACCTAATGCAACTTGATGAGTTCCAAATGATGGTTGGAGATGTTACCAGGAAAGCTGGGCTAACATCGTTAGATGCATCGACAATTCTGAGATATATCATAGATGATACCCTAAACATTCCCTCCCATTCTATTGGGACTTGGTCTTTTATCCCTGACAGCATGTTCTATGGTTCCCTTACTACTGATCAATTGAATCAAGATTATACTGCCTTTCTATGCGGAGACGTAAGCGGGAATTGGCGGCAGACGGTCATTCCCGACGATACTGTCATCGTCTGGCTTCCCGAATATAATGCCCTTCCTGTAGTGAGTTCCAGAGTGTATCTCAGCATCGGAGATATAGAGGGACTTGATGTTTTCTCCGCCCAATGTGAAATCATATACGATGAGAGTGTCTTAAAGGATATCGAGATAGGATATCAGGGCACGGCTGGCGAATTTTGGGGTACATTCGGATATACCATCGACAACGGAAAAATATCAATGGTCTGGGCGGGGGTGGATTCTCTGAAGTGGAATGGTCCTATGGCATACATTGACTTTCAAGTATCGCCTGACGCCCAGATAGGCCAAACGAGTCCACTCCGTTTCGGTTATTTCATGTTCAATGAGGGAGATCCCTGGGCTGAGACGAAGGATGGAATGATTACCATCGTTTCCGCTCCGGATATTGCTGTATCCGACACGATTCACGATTTCAGGCAAGCTATCTTCGGGAGTACAAAGGATTGGATATTGACTCTCTCCAATGTGGGTATCGAGGATCTGATCGTTTTTGCTCTTCTTACGGATACATCTGCTTTTAGGGTCGACAGGGCCTCTTTCAAAATTCCACCGGATTGTAGCGAAAATGTAAATGTCACCTTTGCCCCAACGGTGGAAGGTCGTTACGAAGGAACGCTGACCATCATCAGTAACGACCCTGATGAGAGGGAGGTGTTGATTTCCCTGCACGGCACCGGAGCAGTTCCGTACCAGGCTATTGAAGTCAGTCCCACGAACTACGATTTCGGTGAGGTGGCCGTCAATGGTGTAGCTCGTACGGTGATCACCGTGACGAACATAGGGACAGAAGAGTTCATTGTCAGTGATATAACTTCGAGTAATGATGATTTTAGTGTTGACAAAAGCACGTTCACTCTCCAGCCTGATAGCTGTGAAGAAGTGATTATCACGTGTTCTCCCACAAATGTAGGATCTATCTGGGGGAAAATTACACTTTATACATCGATTCCTGACGGACCAATTGGGGCAGTAATATCAGTCAAGGCTGAGGGAGTTTTGCCTGAAGCCATTATCAGAGTGGGCGACGGATATGGCAATCCAGGGACTTCGAACAACGAAGTTTCCATCTATCTGGAAAACGGGGAGGAGATTGTGGGATTGCAGTTCATCTTGAATTTCGACCCTGACGTTTTAGAGGCAATCGATTATTCAAGCACAGCCAGGTGCGATCACATGGACATCATTGGTGTCAATTTGGAGTATGCACCGGGTCAGATAAAACTGGTGATCACCGGTATTGGCCAGTCTATTGCCAGTGGTACGGGTTCAGTGATTGACTTTTTTTTCGATGTCGTTGCCGAAGCGCCTTTCGGTGCATATCCACTTACATTGACAGACGTAAAGGTAGCTGACATCAGGGCCAGTCAACTTCTGACTGGAATTGAAAACGGGCAGTTCTATGTCGGGTCCCAACATACTATTTCGGGAACAGTTACATACAGGGAAATCGGTACTCCTATGGACAGCGTTCAAATGAGAATCTCGGACGGAGCCATAGAGTCCGCTTTCACAGATGACGATGGGCACTATCAATTTGGAGGGCTGCAAGCCGGACTGGACTATGTTGTTACTCCGAACAACACAAATGATGACACACCCGTCAGTGCCCTCGATGCATCCTTCATTCTCCGTCATTTGTGCAATCAATTGGAGCTTGATGAGACGCAAGTGACGATTGCGGATGTTACAGGGCAGGGGGGGATGACGGCGTTCGATGCAGCGACAATCCTCGAGTATATTGTTCATGACAGCGAGCTAACACCTTCTCATTTTATTGGAGTTTGGTCCTTTATACCGGACAGCCTTGTTTACGATTCGCTTTCCGCTAATCAAACAAATCAGGATTACATGGGGCTTATTATTGGGGATGTGAGTGGCAACTGGCGACAGACAACGATTCCCGAGGATACCATTACTGTCTGGTTTCCTCAGTGTAATGCCGCGCCCGGTGAAAGCATACGGGTCTTTGTCAACTTTGGTGATTTAGGAGGGCTGGATGTGTATTCTGCTCAGGGTGCGATTACTTATGATCAAAACACATTGACACTAACCGACATAGGGCGTGAGGCAACGATTTACGGAGGTATAGGTGTCATAGAATACTACAAAGTCGATGACGGAAATATCCTCATAGCCTGGGCGGGAAATGAGCCGCCGGAGGAAGGGGGTACATTTGTTTCCTTCGATTTTTATGTGTCACCTGACGCCCAAATAGGCCAGACATGTCCGCTCCACTTTGAGCAGTTCATGTTCAATGAAGGGGACCCTTTTGCGGCGGTTGAGGATGGGTCTGTGAAAATCACAGCAACGACCGGGATCACCGAAAACGATCAACCGTATTCCATACCGAGTGAGTTTGCTCTCTTTCAGAATTACCCGAATCCTTTTAATGTGAACACGGATATCAGATATCAGATAGTAGATGACGGATACCCCGTTCAAACCACCTTGAAGATTTACAACATTGTGGGCCAGGAGGTGCGTACTCTGTTGGATACGTCTCAGGAGACGGGCTATCACTCTGTCGCGTGGGATGGGAAAGACGGTCTGGGTGGAGTCGTTCCGAGTGGAGTTTATTTCTACCGGTTTCAAGCTGGAGGGTTTACTCAGACCAAGAGAATGTTGCTCTTGAAGTGAAATTTTCAAGATGACTATCAGGGATTTGGGGGAAAGGAAGTGCTTTCCCAAAAAGTAACAAGCCCTGTACCGTGAGCTATAGGGCGCCATATCCCGAAAGGAGGGAGTTTGCCATGAGAATCCCTCACCTTATCCGCAGAGGCTGGATTCACAGCCGATATTTCGTTACCGTCGGGATCATCACTTTGTTTGTATTTCCATTCTTTAGCGTGTTCATAGATACTGTTTCGGCGCAGGATTCCACGGTTTCAATATCAGGTACTGTTAGATACTTTCGTGGCGATGTACCGATGGATAGTGTTGAACTGATTCTCTCTGGCGGAGTTTCTAACACAACCTTTACGGATACAGATGGTCGTTTTCAATTCGATGGGCTGCAAGCCGGTTTGGACTATTTCGTAACGCCCAGCAGGGTGGATAACGACAAGCCTGTCACCGCCTTCGATGCGTCCCTTCTCCTTCGGACGCTTTGCGGAGTCACGACGCTGAGCCACTACGACTCCATAGCCGCCGATGTCACGCAGGATGGGACGGTCTCCGCTTAT
>CP070758.1:1984340-1988464 GCA_020348925.1 Gemmatimonadota bacterium
CGGATCACGCCACTGCCGCCTTTCAGGGGGGTAGTATCAGTTTCCTCAAAAAAGAATGCTTGTTGAAGCAGTCAAGGTCGTTTTCAGAGAAAGGAGCACACCATGGTGAGATACGAGGGAGATCGACGCTCATTGGCAGACTCTATCGACCAGAGCCTGTTGAGACCGGAGGCGACGAGGGGGCAGATCGAGTCGATGTGCCGCGAGGCGGATCACTACGGCTTCGCCGCGGTTTTTGTCAATTCGTATTATGTAACATTGTGCTCGAATCTCTTGGCAGGGTCGAGGGTGCGGGTGGGAACCGTGACCGGATTTCCTCTGGGAGCCTGTTCCACTGAAGTAAAAGTCTTTGAGGCGATGTACGGGATTGAGCATGGGGCGGAGGAGATCGATATGGTGATGCATGTGGGTGCCTTGAAATCCGCTGATTATACAGGCGTCGAGCAGGATATTCGAGCTGTCGTTGACATATGCAAGGGAAAAACTCTTGTGAAAGTCATCATCGAAACTGCGCTTCTGACTGACCGAGAAAAAGTGAAGGCATGTGAAATAGCTCGCGGGGCCGGAGCTGATTTTGTAAAAACATCCACAGGGTTCGGGCCCGGCGGGGCAAAAGTTGAAGATGTGGCTCTGATGAGGAAAACTGTTGGGGAGGGGATGGGGGTGAAAGCCTCGGGCGGGATTCGTGATTCAAAGACGGCCATCGCCATGATTGAGGCCGGGGCGAATAGGATCGGTACGAGTTCCGGAGTGAAGTTAATGACCGAATAGTATGATTATACTCCCACCGGGGCCTTGAAGGGAACCCTCTCCTTTCGGCGAAGCCGTTCGTACGAAGTTTTCTTGTCGGTCTATGTGGCCACAAAATTGCACAACATGACAAGAGATACTTGACCGCGGAAGGATAGGGGGCCCTGTCAACAGGCGGTCCGGTCGACATCATCTCCCGAAAGTGTCCAACGGTTTCGCGCGCTGTAGATCTCCCGCTTGGGTGTTCATTATTAAACGGGACGGGTTTCCTACCTTGACCATTTGACGGAACCGGCGATATTCTCAAGTGGCGTGCAATGCAACCTTAAAGTTAAGGCCTTCAAGGGGCAGGAGGTTACCTGTTTAAAAGTGGAATCGCTCTCTCTTCTTCCTCTCCTTCTTCTTTTTTTCCTCCGACCCCCCCTCGACAAGGGTGGTATGGATGGGACAGGGCTCGGTGGGTTCGGTACCCTCAATAAAAACCTCCTCCTTACCGTTGTTCATGAGTTCCGGGCAGTATGGGGTGGCCAAATGTTTTGATTCCGCACAGATTTTTGCCTTAACGATCCCATCCGGCACGTCAAATTCCTGATGCGTTAACAGCAGAGAATCCTGAAGACCTTTCATAAATTCCGTCCAGGCAGGAAGAGCCGAGATGGCCCCTGATTGACCATCGCCGAGACTGTGTTGCGGGTCGTCGAATCCAACCCAGACGCCGGTGACTATTTCAGGCGTAAATCCTAAAAACCAGGCGTCCGTGAAATCATCGGTTGTTCCAGTCTTTCCGGCAGCAGGAAGTCGAAATCCGCCGTACCGCGCGTTTATACCGGTTCCCCGGTCAATGACGCTTTGCAACAGGTTCGTCATAATGTAGGCCGTTTTTACATTCAGCACCTCCCTTTCCCGTCTCTCTTGCTCCAAGACCCGTCGATAGGCATCTGGTTCTTCCCCATGTCGATCTATAACTCTGAGAATTGAAACGGGACGAACCCAAATACCTCCATTGGATAGAACAGCGTATGCTGAAACCAATTCAAGAAGAGTGACCACTTCGGTTCCCAAGGCCAATGATGGGACAGGGCTTATGGGGCTCTGAATGCCCATGCGATGGGCGTAAAAGACGGCCTGCTGAGGGCCGATTTTCTGAAGAAGCCTCACCGTGACGAGATTTCGAGAGCGTCGTATTCCGTCCCTGAGGGTTGTCAACCCTCCAAAAGTGCGATCATAATTTCGCGGGCGCCATTCTTTCCCATCTCCGCCCATGAGAACGATTGGTTGATCCAACATCTCTGTTATGGTTGTGTATCCGTTGTCAATGGCCGCCGTGTAAATGAACGGCTTAAATGCAGAACCTGGTTGTCTGCGGGCTTGGACCGTGCGATTCCATTGGCTCTCCTTGAAATCTCGACCACCCACCATGGCCTTGATATGGCCGGAGCGTGGTTCAATGGCCAAAAGAGCACCCTGGACAATACCGGGTGCGATCGTGTCACCTTCAGCAGGGACCTCGGTATCCGATTCCGATTGTGCCAAGAGATCGATTCTCTGCTGAAGGGAGGTGAGACGGTTTTGAATGGCCTGATTGGCCAGCCGTTGATGACGGAGGTCGAGGCTTGTGTATATTGAAACTCCTTCCTGATAGAGCAGATCACTGCCAAACTTGTCTTCAAGTTGGCGACGAACATCTTCGACAAAATAGGGGGCTTCTCCCTCCAGCCCTCCATGAGGATCCAGCTGGACCGGAGTTTTCTTTATGCTGTCCGCCTCGGAAGAAGAGATGTCACCGCATCGGACCATAGCATCCAGGACCAGATTTCTGCGGGATTGAGCTCTTAGGGGGTGATCCAGTGGGGAATAGTGGTGTGGTGCTTTCAACATGCCCGCGATCAAGGCACATTCGGCGAGACCAAGCTCCTCGACGTTTTTACTGAAATAGAGCTGGGCCGCCGATTGAACGCCGTATGCACCGTGACCTAAATATTGTTGGTTGAGGTACATTTCCAGGATTTCTTCTTTGGAATACGTCTTTTCAATGCGAACGGCGACCAGCATCTCTCTCATTTTTCTGGTCATTGTTTGTTCCAGAGTGAGAAAGAGGTTTCGGGCCAACTGTTGGGTCAAGGTGCTGGCACCCTGTACCTTACGCATAGCCTTGAGATCGATCCACAGAGCCCTGGCTATGTCTCTCAGGCTTATTCCCCAGTGGTTCCAAAACCTTCGATCTTCCATGTCGATCACTGCTTGGATGAGTTGCGGTGGGATCTTTTCAAGTGGAACCAAGACTCGCCGCTGAACGTAGAATTCCTTTAATATTTGGTTATCCGAAGAATAGATGCGGGTGATAAGACTGGGTCTGTATGACTCCAGTTGGGCCAATGAGGGGAGGTCCCTTTGGAGGTGAACGAGAACACCGCCCAGCATCCCGAGCCCCCAGAAGAGGATAATGAGAATGATGAAAATTTCTCTGGAATTCATGTACCAGAACGGCCGTTTATCCGATGTGCTTTTACTCCGCATACCATTCGGTTTCACAGGTTCGATTCTCTATTCAGCGACTACCCCGGATACGGACTGGATTGTGGTTTCGAACAATTCAAGAGCCTCCCAGGCCGCACTCCATCGCTTGGTCTTCTCGCAACGAGAGACATGATTTTTCATGCACCATCATAGAAGTAATTCAAATATTTCATAGTGTCAAGGAGAAAAAAGTTCCATGGCTTTCTTTCTTTGTTTTTCCCTTCAGGACAACTGTCCTATTTTTCATAGATCAATAAGTAATATCTTTTTTTAAAAAAAAATCTTGACACGATTTTGAAATAGTGTTATATTACACTCGAAAATGTGTCGGGAAATCTCCGATAGATATTCGGGAGGGTACCGAAATCTCTCGGAGAGGATCTTTGGCATGAAAGATCTACTCGATGTAGAAGGAGTAGATTTTTTTATCTGTTCTTTGACAAAGGAATAGCGTGCACGTCTGGTATAGTGGACGTGGGTTCTTGTTTTAGGAAATATTTTTTTACGGAGAGTTTGATCCTGGCTCAGAACAAACGCTGGCGGCGTGCTTCATACATGCAAGTCGAACGAGAAATCCCGAGCTTGCTTGGGAAAGTACAGTGGCGAACGGGTGCGTAACACGTGGGTAACCTGCTCTCAAATTGGGGATAACCCTGCCAACGCGGGGCTAATACCGAATAAAGTCCTGAAATTGCATGGTTTTAGGATGAAAGCTATTTTCATTTAATGGATAGCGTTTGAGAAGGGGCCCGCGGCCTATTAGCTTGTTGGTAGAGTAATGGTCTACCAAGGCGACGATAGGTAGCCGACCTGAGAGGGTGTACGGCCACACTGGGACTGAGATACGGCCCAGACTC
>CP070758.1:1988564-1992761 GCA_020348925.1 Gemmatimonadota bacterium
ATCAAACTCGTGGGCAACAGGATCAGGCATTACGGCCTTGTGAGTCCGGACAACGAGGTTAGTTCTTCTAAGAAACTCCTTTCTATCATCCTCTGGATATACCAGTTTCTCAACAGCTTCATCTATCATGGCCGTATGCATATAGGCCTCTTGTTCTGCTATAATTGCCTCGATGTCCACGTCTCTTTCCTTACAGAACGCTTTGGCATCCGCCACAACGTGCTCGAGAATTTCCACAAGTTCTTTCTTGTCCTGAATAGGCGTTTCCCCAGGTTTGATACCGCCACCCGCATCGGAACCGTAAATGGCCAAGGCTCTCTGAAGATTACGAAATATACCGACATAATCGACGATGAGGCCGTTATTCTTCTCCGGAAAGACCCTGTTTGCCCTGGCAATTGTCTGCATGAGTGTATGGTTCCGCATAGGTTTATCAAGGTAAATGGTCGAGCAGCTTGGCACATCGAAGCCGGTCATCCACATGGCACAGACGAAGACAATACGAAAGGGATCATCCTCATCCTTGAATTTTGTCTCAAGATCCTCCTTCACCATTCGTTTTCTATGTGTTAGGATATCAAGTCCCTTTTCCTCAAAATCGGCCTGCTCGTTCTGGGAAACGGAAATAACCACAGCCATATCTGTCTCTTTCATATATTGGGCTTTCTCGAGAAGGTCATCGTTGCCCACTTCAATTTCGGTCTGTAGTTTATCGAGATATGCCTGCCAGTGCCTCTTCACCTTATCATACATCCTGACGGCCGTGAAACGGTCAATACAGACCACCATAGCCTTCCCCATCACACCCCGACCCATTAAATGATCGACTAAATCCTCTGCAACTGTCTCAAGCCGATCATCGCGGGTGATAATATGGTACTCCCGGGTGAAGGTGCGCTCCAGTTTCTTCTCCTGTTCCTCGTCCAGCTCAGCAGCCTCAAGGATAGCCTCCATCTCCTCATTGAGCTGCTCGTTCGTGAGTTGAAGCTCAGGGATGCGATTTTCATAGTAAAGCGGAACAGTTGCTCCGTCGTCCACCGACTGCTTGAAATTGTAGATGGACACATAATCGCCGAAGACCTGGCGGGTCTTCTCCTCTCCAGCTATTAAAGGCGTGCCAGTGAATCCGATAAAAGCCGCATTGGGTAGTGCCCGCCTCATGTTCATGGCCAGTGTATCATACTGGGTCCGGTGGGCCTCATCGGTAATGACAATAATATCGTCCCGGTCCGAGAGCTTCGGATAGTCGGAATCGTCGGGCGTCTGAAATTTATGGATGATGGTAAAGACAAACTGATGGTCCTCGGTCAAAATCTGCTTGAGATGCTCCCCGCTCTGGGCATGACACTGGTTCTCCTTCTCGGTGACAATCCCTGTCCCGGCGAAAGTCTTGTATATCTGCGTATCCAGCTCCTTACGGTCCGTGACGACGACGAAGGTCCAGTTGCCCGGAATCCTGCGCATGATGTATTGACAGAAGAAAATCATGGAGAAGCTCTTGCCACTTCCCTGCGTGTGCCAGAAAACGCCGAGACGACCTTGATTGTCGTGAATATCCTTCACCGCCTCAACGGCGCTTTGAACACCAAGAAACTGATGATTCTTTGCAACAATCTTGGCCAGACCTCCTCGGACTTCTGCAAAGACGATGAAATTCTCAATCAATTCAAGTAATCGGGATGGCTCGCATGTACCCTGGATCATAGTGTCGAGACTGATGACACCCTCTTCTCCTTCACTCGAGATCTTTTTCCACTCGACGAAGTGCCCCCAATCAGCCGTCATACTCCCAAGCCTGCTCTCGATACCATTGGAGAGTATGATGAAGGCGTTGTACCACCATAGTTGGGGAATTGTATTGTTTTTATAATCTCTAAGATTATTATCATAGGCAACCTTTAAGCTTACTGATGGCTTTTTCAATTCAATGAAAACCAGTGGAATCCCGTTGACGCATCCGATAAGGTCGCAGCATTTGTTGTAAAACTCACCGGAAATTTTCATTTGCTCGGCCAGGAAAAGGTCGTTGTTGGACGGATTCTCCCAGTCGATAACCCGCGCCCTGTCCGAGCACTCCACGCCCTCCTCGTTTCGCCACGAAACAGGAACACCGTTTTTGAGAAGCTCATGAACTTCCCGGTTGGCGTAGACGGGATTCATGGCGCTGCGGTTTTTGGCAATCGTCTCGACAACCTCCTCGATGGCTTCGGCGGGCAAATCCGGATTCAGTTTTTGAAGGGCGGCTCTGAGTCTTGATTTGAAGATAACATCAGAAGATGTTTCCCTGCCATGGGAGCTGTTCTCACCGAACGTTTCATGAGTAAGATCGGCCGTTTCATAGCCCATCGATTTGAAGCGTTCGACGGTTGCCAGTTCAAGGGCTCTTTCTGAGCCTAAATGGGGTATAGTCATGGTAATTGTACGCAACTCGAATTAATATTAGACTTATCCCGACATCAAATGCCCCATAATCCCGCACTAAACCGGCTTTAATCGCTCATTAACTGTTTAACAGTAAAAACCCTGTAAACTTGACGGTTGCAAATTGCCGAAATGCGCGGTAAATGAGCACTAATCGCGCATCCTTTATACGCCATTTATGCGCCGTTTATGCGCCATTTATGTGCCATTACTCCTTCTTTCGAATAATATAACGTGTTGTTTTTCTGACACCTGCCTGGTACAACATACCCAATTCTACGAGTTCTTTTAAATCTCTGAGAGCCTGACGTCTCTTCAAACCAAAAAGCTCTTGATATTCCCGATTCGTTATCTGTCCGTGTTCACGAACAAACTCGAGAGCTTTCTTCTGCCGTGGGCTTAGTTCAAGTTCATCAATCACCGGTTCAGGTTCAACCTTTTTGACGAATCGGACTTTAAAAACTCCCATCTCGGCGACAAACTCAGGCTTGACTTCTGTTCCCTCACATTCCCGGATTATCCTCAATGTTCCTGTGCCCCAGTTTTCGATCAATCGTGCCCTATGGAAAACATGGGCGATCTTTGGATTTTTAGGACGAGAAGGATGCTCCGACTTAAGGTCTTCAATCGACAGATCAGGCGGCAACATGCCAGGATTCCATACTTCAAGCCGGTCGTCGTAGATTCTTATCTGGACCGTGCCTGTGGCGGCGTAGTCCCGGTGGCAGATGGCATTCACAATAGCCTCGCGAATGGCTTCTTCCGGATACTCAGGAACCACATCCCTCTCAGCCTTTCCAGAGATTCGTATTGCCTGACGTGTATTCCTTTTGATAAAAGCGAGTGCTCTCTCTAACTGACTGATTAGTCCTCCATCCAGGGTTTGCTCATCTATAAACTCTATAGATGTCTTTCCTGCAAACCGCGCACATTTCACTTGTGCCTCAGGGAAAAATCGCTGCGGATTGAATGCAAATAAAAGAGCGGCGGCATTGCAAAGTGTGTTTTGATTAGTCAGAAGAGCCAAATTTTTCAACAGATCCTCAAGAACAGTCTTCCCCAAACCAGTCCTGAGTATAAAATCACCAACATAGACATCACTTATATGATCGAGCTCAAACCCTGAACATGGCAACGCGTCCCATGACCGGCCCGTGCTCATTTCCATCAATCGATGGGCCTCCTCCCGGCTGAGCCTCTGATTAGTTCGACCGACGCGTTTAAAAGGGCTTCCAAAAGCCCATACGTGCTTAATGGGACTTTCTTCAACTTTGATGGTGATAACAGCCGATTTTTCTTTTCCCTCATATTTAATGGATGGAAATTGGGGCGGTTCTGTGTTTATCTTGATCTTGTTAGCAAGATCTTCGAGGGTACCTTTTCCAATTTCAACACCATGTCGCTTGCCATGCGGATCGATGCCAATATAGACCAAGCCTCCAGTGCTGGTTGCAAAAGCCGCAACCGATTTTACGACTTGCTTCCACTCATTGAGGGATTGCTTGTTTTCGATTGACTGAGTCTCGCTCATGGATTCAATCCGTCCTCCAGACCATGTTGCCTTCATAATTTAGCAGACCGCGGCGGATGGCTCCGTTTATGGCCGACTTGATGGGCGCCCGTACGGTTTCCGTGACCCGGCTGAAGCCGAGACTGCCTGCGACGTCGCAGATCACATCTTCCCGATCATACTGCCTGCCTTTGCGCATCACCGAAATGATCGCATCAATTATTTCTTCCCTGTCATAGTCCCCCGCCCGCGGCGTTTCCAGCCAC
>CP070758.1:1992861-2010013 GCA_020348925.1 Gemmatimonadota bacterium
AAGTCAATATCTTGATACGGTTTAATACCATTTATATATAGAAACGTTTTCGTTCCTTTACCTTCGATTCTCATTCATTCTTGCCGTTTCTTTTCGCCGAACAATGAATATATGGTTTCCGTATAAGAAACCTTTTGCCATGTATTACAGAGTAACCGCAGGCTGCATACAGTCTTTCCCCCTCGGCTCAGAATATGGATGTTAATCACCGTGGTTTCAATAACCTTGCCTGTGAAATAACTCTTCACTAATTCGTCGCCTCAAATATATTCAGATATCCAAAATGTTAGTCGCTCGTTGAATTCCACGTAAGTATATTAAACATTTTGATAAAAGTCAAGCCTGTATCTACACTATCGAGAAATTTTTTAGACTGGAAGATTCTTCCGTCACGAAGAGACGAAAACACAAAGATATATCTATGCGGCCACAAAACCTCGTTCCTGCAAATGCAGTGACCTACAAAATTATACAAAATACGTAACCGCAACCGAAAGACGTAACTTGTACAACGGTAGTTTCTACATCCACATGCTCAACCTCATCATCCATCTGCGAAATTTTACCAGCGGGATTACTATCCGCGGGGCCGTGTAGCGGACCGGTTTTTTCTCGATGCACCTCAGCATATGCTGTGCGGCTCTATCGACACTCATCATGAAGGGCTTGACATCACCCTTGGCCATCTTCGTGTCCACGAATCCGAACCGCACGTTCGAGACATGAACACCCCTCGGTTTGAGGGCAAGGGCCAGGCTTTCGAGGTAGTTCGAGAATCCGGCCTTCGAGGCATGATAACTGGGCGCTTCAGCGGATAACAGCTCGTCCGCCAAACTGGAGAGGCCAATGAAGTGTCCCCTGCCTCTTTTAACCATGGGAGAGATGACACAAGAGGCGGTCTTTATCATGCCCATAAGGTTGACCTCGACAATTTCAACCTCCCCTTTCATATCTGAAGGTTCCAACACCTCCCCTATCCCTGCACAGTAAATACACACGTCGATCGGCTCATCCTTTTTCAGAACCGATCTCAACAGTTCGGAGTACCGGTCATCCTGTACTTCGGCCACAATATGCTCGTAGGACGGATCCTTTATCGGAGACTCGCTCCTGGAAATGCCGACGATCTTCCATCCTGCCTTCAGAAGCTCCCTGGTCGTAGCCAGTCCGATACCATCGGAATTTCCTATGAACAGTACTTTTGTGCTCACAGATCTACCTTCCCACAGATTTCATTTCACCTGCTCCATTTATGAACTGTCATTTCGGCTCCGATGTATCGGGGAATCTCCTCGATTCGCAAAACAGACTCTCAATTAAGGAGACTCCGGGATAAACCCGGAATGACATGGTCTATGATTTATGACAGGGTCTCTAATTATGGAATATGCCATGGAACAAAGTTCAAAACCGGTGTTCATGGTAGCCCAATAAATATTTCGTGTGCTGTTGCGTTTACGCTGAGTTTATGAATACTCCAGGTTTCATCTCTTTCATTAATGAACGCATAAAAAATATGACTGAAACAACCGAAGAAAGCATACGTCGAGCGATTCGAAGTATCAAAAAATAGTGTCAAACAAGCTTTTGGCCGAGCTTATAGGCTTTCTCAAAATAATACTCGACCCCTCTGTGTTCGATATCCCCGGCGTACATGTCCCCCACCGTCCTGGCATTCAGCGCATCCTTGATGGTCCCTCTGATAAGCGGCGTGGCCTGATCACAAAATCGTCTGTACAGTGGCCGGATGATGCCGGACGTGACAATAATAATTGCCCTTCGTTTCTTTTCCGATCGAGGACGGGGGCACCCGTGTATGGTCAAGTAGCTCTTCTCAGGTGTGCTGAATGTCCAGCAGAGCCTTTCGAGAAACGCCATCATGAGTGCTGTGGCGTACCCCATATGCACGGGTGTTCCGAAAATAAGCGAATCGGATTTGAGGACATCCTCGTAAAGAGCGTCCATATCATCCCGGATCGAGCAGGGAGCCATCGGCTCCTTCGTTTTGCTCTCCCGGCAGACGAGACAATTCCTGCAGAACTGAATGTCGTAATCAATCAGGTTGAGCTTCTTGACGTGGCAATCCGGGTGTCTGGCCTTCACCCCTTCCACTGCTTTGTCAACCAGTGCATCGGTTGCTTTCCCTTTTCGCGGGCTTCCGACGATGGCAAGAAGATTCATGTCAGTGTCTCCCATGTGAGGTAAGGTTTCATGCCAGTGACCTCCTGCATCCTCGAAGAAGTGACTCCGGTTCGTCTGGGCAGTTGTTGCGAGCATCGGGCCGTCGGCGCCGGTGGTGTTTCAGAAGACGGTTTCCTTCGAGCCCGGAGAAAGATTTCCTTCGATTATCCTGACAATAGGAACTCGGTTTCATCATAACATCCTCTGCGTGCAAAGTTTTTGAAACATATGAAATTTACGCACAATAGTCACGTCTCCTCGATTTCAAGGACCATCGGCATGGAAAAGAAGCCGCGGTTTGGCAGCCTCTCGCCCTCCCGCTTCGAAAAAAGTGGGGCGAAACCTCCCTCAACCGGACCCCGGTCTCACGTGAGACTAAAAAGTTCCCAAAAAGCACATGACAATGGTTCCATGCCCAGGTCCTATGCTGAGTTTGAAACTGTCCGGTAAAGGGATCCCCAAAAACGCGTCAGTCAAAAACGCACTGACAAAATACCCCAAAGCGATTCCGGCCAGGACATCTGAGGGATAGTGTTTCCGGGCTTCAACCCGGGACCACGCCATGCCAACAGTGATTGTTTCCAGTCCCAGCTTGGCTCCGGTCCGAAATGTCGGCGAGACCGGCCAATGATTCATATTTCTGGAGGCAAGCATGATCTGAGAGGCCGCATAGGAAGTGTGTAATGAGGGAAAACTGGTGAAATCCGATTCAGCATTCGGCCGTTCCCGTCCAATCGTATTCTGGAGAAACCGCGTCATGTGGAAGGTCGCCTGATTCGCCGAAACTCCCACCGCGACACCCTTTGATTTGGCACATATCCAATCTGCCGCGTGTTCGCCGCCTGGTGTTGCCAAGACACTCAGCCAGTAGGCTATATTCGAAGCCCGAATGAGAGTGGCGCTTGCCCGACAAGCGTTCGCCTGCGACCCGAAGACCGGTGTCCGCTCAACCGCCCATTCCGCCACCTCTTCATCCATGTCATGAATCTGGAGAACAACGGCACCCAGGAGAGGAGCCCAAACTCGAGGCGTCCGCAGGGCATTTTTTGCAGCCTGACCGGCCCGCGACCATCCTGGGGTCAGTGTCACATCCTGTCCCCACCTGCGATTATTATGAAGCGTTCCGCAGCTCATCATCAACGCACTTCCACAAAGGAGACCCATAATCCGGGTTACCGTTTGAGATCTATTCATCGTTTATCGACCATACGGTTATTTGCACGCCACAAAACGTACAATCTTTTTTGAACCTTCGATGATCTCCTTCAATAAAAGAATGACCCGTTCTATCTCTTCTTCACTGTTTTCATATCCCAGGGAGAAGCGCAGAGCACAATGGGCTTGTTCCTCCGTCAGCCCCATGGCCAGCAGGGCGTGGGACGGTTCGGGAGAACCGGAGTGGCAGGCCGATCCGGATGAAAAGCAGACGCCCCGCCTGTCCATTTCCAAGACAATCGATTCACCTCTGAAACCGGGCAAGGTCACATTGAGCGTATTGGGCAGCCGTCTGCTTCTGTGACCGTTGAACTCATAATCTTCCACAATATCACCAATACCTGCCTCAAGACGATTGCGCAGTTTTTTTAACCGCTCCATGTGCCCGAGATATGCTGGGACGTTCTCCATGGCTCTCCCAAAGCCCGCGATCTCCAAGACATTTTCAGTGCCGGATCGAATTCCACCCTCCTGACCTCCCCCATGAATCAAGCTTTCCAAACGAACTCCCTTTCGAAGGTACAATGCTCCGACACCTTTCGGGCCGTGCACCTTGTGACCTGAAAGGGTTAATAAATCGACACCGAGTGCCTCCACATCCACAGCTATTTTCCCCAGGGCCTGAGCGGCATCGGTATGGAAAAGAATGCCCTCCGCTTTGGCTACTTGGGCCAGCTCTTCTATGGGTTGCCTGGACCCGGTTTCGTTATTGGCCAACATGATCGTGACCAAACAGGTCCGATCTGTGATGGATTTCTCCAGATCATTCGGCCTGACACAGCCTGTTTCATCCACGTTCAGATACGTCACATCAACATCATAGTTCTCCAGCCATCGACAGGTGTCCAACACCGCCGGGTGTTCGATGGAGGAGGTGATGATGTGATTCTTCTTGCCCCAATTGGCAAAGGCGACACCTTTGATGGCCAGATTGTTCGCTTCCGAGCCGCAGCCGGTGAATACGATTCTTTTGGCCGTGCAATTGATCTGGAGGGCCACTTGACACCGCGCCTCTTCAACGATCCTTCCGGATTTTCTCCCCTCCCGATGGATGCTTGAGGCATTACCGTACACGTCCATGATCTCCTGCATATACTCTTTCACCTCAGGAGCAAGGGGCGTCGTGGCATTATGATCCAGATAGATTGTTTCTGTGGGTTTCACGTCTTGTCCTCTAAATCTATCTAAGTGTTGTCTTTCTTCGGAATCGATGATGAGTGGTGCACCGCCATCATCCATTTTGACCACATCACATAAGAGCGACTTGTAGACAGGAAAGCCGGATATGGGATCACAGTTGCCCGCGTCGGTCAGCTCATTAATATTGCATTCCTGCCAGGCTCTCGGTCCCACAGGGCTGCCACCGGCATGATTGGCCTCGATGGCACCTCTGACAATATCCTCCGTGACCGCGGCCCGCATGACGACCGAACCTCTGGGGCTTTTAACATGCACTTCGTCGCCATTCCGTATCCCTCGCGCTCGAGCGTCATCGATATTGATGGTGACCGTGGGCTCGGGTTGTTCCCTGGACAAACGCCCTATGCCGTGGTGCTGCGTATGAAAACTGGTTCTCAGCCTGGCTCCGGAATTGAAGACCAGCGGGAAGTCCTTCAACAATTCCGGTTGAGATATCGGCCCCTCTTTCGGCTCCGTGAATTTGGGGAGCGGCTCGTACCCATACTCCTCCAGGATGGTGGAGGCGATCTCGAACTTTCCCGAAGGCGTATCGAAGCCGGCCCTGCCATCGGGACGGAGCAAGCCCTTTTCCCATTTCCTGTATTGCATCATCTCCGTTTCGATGGAAACCGTGCCGCCTGCTGCTCTGACGTCCTCCAGGGTAAAGCCCGATCCTTTCAACACGTACCGCAGGAGCTCCTCCTGCGTCTGCGGATAGAGATGACCGTATCCCAGCCTTTGTGCCAGTTCCGCAATAATAAAAAAATCGCTCCGCGCTTCACCCAACGGTTCGATCACCCGTTCCCGAATACGAAACGTCGAGCCGTAGGTCATGTAGGAGACATTTTCATAGTACGTCGTGGCGGGCAGAACGATATCGGCATACGCGGCATCGGCCGTGAGCTGCCGGTCTACGGTCACCAGGAAATCGAGCGCATTCAGTGTTTTCCTCCAGACGGACGGATTGGGCCACGAGGTCGTAATCGAGCTGCCCAAAATAATCAATGACCGGATCTTGTAGGGCTTTCCCTGTAAAACGGACTCCGGCAGCGCCACAGCATGGGCCTCATCCCTGTATTTGACATAGATGGGAAACCTATCCCGCCCCAACCTCGGTCCCACATCGGGATTGGCAATGAGGCCTTCTCTGTTTATCGGAAAACGATTTTTTTCCATGGAAAAACAAAGACCCCCCGGCACATCGAGCTGACCGGCCAGGGCCCAGAGAACCAGGCTCGCCCGAATGTTTTGGACCCCGGAGTTGCTGTACTCCAGACCGGTGTACATGAGTTGAGACACACCCTTGGCCCCTGCCAGTCTTCGGGCCAAGGTGACCACCGTTTTGGCAGGAACACCGGTAATGTGCTCCACGACCTCCGGCCGAAAATGCTGAACGTATTCCACCAGGCCCTCAAAACCGATCGTCCAGTCTCGAACGAAGGTTTCGTCGTAGAGTTCCTCCTCGATCAGAACATGGATCAGGCCCAAAGCGAGGGCACCATCGGTACCCGGCCGGATCGGAATCCACTGAGCCCCGGTCAGCTTTGCGGTCGCCGTTCTTCTGGGATCGATGACGACGACATCCGCCCCGCGTTTCCGGGCCTCGAAAATCCGGTGCATGTCAATCGGCGGAAGATCCGTGGCCGGATTGGTTCCCCAGACCACAATGAGCTCTCCATTCTCGATATCCGAGAACATGTTCATAAACATACGGCCCATGGTCAGATGGGGTGCGATCATGCCGTACGCCACATAGCACAACGCCCCGACGCCCATGGAATTGGGCGATCCGAAGGGAAACAGTACGCTGTTCGCAGAGGATATGGCAACGCCCTTGGGCTGATACACATCACACATGGACAGTTCGAAACTGCCAACGCCGGTATAGATGGCTGTCGCTTCCGCACCGGATGTCTCCTTTATCGATGTCAAGTTGTCGACAACGGTCTCATACGCTTCATCCCATGAGATCCGCTCAAACTCGTAGGTTCCCTTCCGCCCCCTTCTCTTCATGGGATACAAAAGACGATCTTCGGAATAGACGATGTCCGGCGAATGCTCCCCCAGTTTACAGATAATTCCCATGGGTGTGCCTTCGTCAGGTCTGACGCTGACGAGCCTCCCCTTGTCATCGAATGCAGCAACAATCCAACAGCCGGCGCTGCAAATTCCGCAAATGGCCCGTTTTTCAAAATTCGTATTCAAGGCTGCCACACTGTTCACTTTAACAAGCTTTTCTCTTTATGGGGTTGAAACAATGTCACGTTGAAATATCGTTTCGTATCAAACCATTGTTTGATAATTTCCATACCCACCTCATCCGCCAACTGATCGATGGCCTGCAGAGAGAATTTATGAGAATTTTCCGTATGAATTCTCTCGTTTTTCTTGAAATGATAGGACCGATCCAAATCGGCAATATACACATCCTGCTCGCAGGTGCTGATCAAATACATCTCAATGCGACTGTTCTCTTCGTTGTACACGGCCTTGTGCCTAAACGTATTCGGATCGAATTCCCCGCCCAATTCCCGGTTGATCCTGGACAGCAGATTCAAATTAAATGTCGCTGTGACATACTGATTATCGTTATAGGCCTGTTCCAATGCGCGTCTCTCTTTGATAAGATCAAAACCGATGAGTAAGTAATCTTGGCTCGATAATGTTTTGACAGTGTTTTGGAGAAACCGAATCGCCTCCTGCTGCTCAAAATTCCCAATACTGGAGCCCAGCCAGAGAATGAGCTTTGGTCGTTCATCCCGCATGTCGATTTGTCTGAGCCCCTCTTCATACTCTGCGGCGATGGAAATAATTTCCAGATCTTCGTATTGCTCCAGCAGCGAAATCGAGCTCTCTTTCAACATTTTCTTAGAAATATCGATGGGACTGTAGGTGACTTTATCGTGTTGGTTCAGCAGTTCCTCGATGATCAATTGGGTTTTGATGCAACTGCCGCTGCCCAGTTCAACCAGGACAAGATCTGTCGGAAGACATGAAACGATATCCTCGGAAAAGGTTTTCAGGATCTCCGTCTCGGCACGGGTCAAATAGTACTCCTCCAATCGACATATCTTCTCAAATAGCAGGGACCCTTGATAGTCATAAAAATAGATGCAGGGGATGTTCTTGGGCGTCTGTCTGAGTCCCCGGTCTACATCTTTGGCAAAAGAATCTGCGAATATTTCCAAATCGGTCGTAATCATTGTCGAACGATCCTGAATGGATGAGGACGGCATGCACTCTTCTCCTTTCGCTTTGACTCGTACTCTGCAACTAATTCACAGGCGCAAACCTCTGGGAACAACCGCTCGCTCCGCAAGATCGAAAAGACCCTGGATCAAAAGGGCCAGAAGGGCTGCCGGAACGGCACCCTCCAGAATCATTCCGATGTTATCCAATCGGATGCCGGTCAGAAAGGGTTGCCCGTAGCCGCCGGCCCCGATGAGCGCCCCCAAGGTGGCCGTTCCGATATTGATGACGGCCGATGTTTTCACGCCGGCCAAAATGGTGCTGGAGGCCAGGGGCAGCTCCACCAGCCGCAGCCGGGTGGCAGGAGGAAGTCCCAGGGCACAGGCCGATTCGATCATCGAGGTCGGAATATCGCGGATTCCCGTAAAGGTGTTGCGCACAATGGGCAGCAGACTATAGAGAAACAAAGCCACTACTGCCGGGGGGCCGCCGATACCCAGCAGGGGAATCATAAACACCAGCAGGGCCAGGGAAGGGATCGTCTGTATGATACCCACGACGCCCAAAATGATCTTTTCGCACGACGAGATTTTGACGGCCAGTATACCCAGAGGAATGGCCATTAATATGGCCCCCGACAGCGAGAGAGCGACCAGAATCAAGTGATCGGTCGTATGCTTCCGGAGACGCTGCCAGAAATGATCATAGGATACATCAACTTGAATACCGAACATCCCGTGTAAGAAATCGGCTGCGATCTGTTTCTCACGGATCCCTTTGAGTTTGGCCTGCGCGTTCATGGCAATCATTTTCGATTCGGAGATTCGACCGGACAACAACTCCAATTGTTCGACAAGCCGGGGCCTGCGCTCTATCACATCCGCGCGGTAAAGCAGGACCGCTTCGTACCGGGGAAAGTACTTCAAATCATCCTCCAACGCCCGCAGCCCGTAATACTCGATCTCGGCGTCGGTGGAGTACATATCGATGACCTGGATCGCCCCGCTGTCGATTCCCCGATAGGCCAGATCGTGGTCCAGCCCGCGGACAGAGGTTTGCGGCAGGTTATAATGGGCCCGCAACCCCTGCCAGCCATCGGCCCGGTCCATAAATTCATTGGTGAAGCCAAATTTGAAGTCAGGATATTTTCGAAGATCGGATATGGTCGTAACGGTGTATTCCTCGGCAAGGCGCTTCTTCATGCCGACGGCATAGGTGTTGTTGAAACCCAGCGGCCAGCTCATCACGATGCCAAATTCTGAGAGTTTTTCGAGCATATCCGGATCGGTTTGCAGGTCGTATTTCTGCAATATTTCGCGCCGGATGGTACCGGTATATTCGGGATAGATGTCGATATCGCCTTTGAGCAGCGCGTTCCAGAGAACGCGGGTGCCGCCCAATTCCCGCCGATGCTCGGAAGGCAGGCCGGCACTCTGGACCAGCAGGCATACGATTTCACCCAGGATGACGTTCTCCGTGAACTTTTTCGATCCTATCCTTATCCGAACATCGTCCTCTTCGTCGGTGACGGCGAATTGAGGAGAGCTGCACCAGATAAGCCCGACAAGAATCCATATCAAAACGCATCTGGACATCACACCTGTTCTCCAGAGGTTTTTTCGAGATGACCCCGCTGCGCATTGATGAACCGCGTCACAAAAGGATCGGCAGGGGACCTCACGAGTTCTTCAATTGTGCCCTCCTGGATGAACAGACCGTCACGCATTAAGATCATGGTATCGCCCAGATATGCGGCCTCTCCGAGATCGTGGGTTACCATCAGCACCGTCTTGTGCAGTTTTTGAAAGATGGATTTCAGTTCCGCTTGTACATCGAAGCGTATGAGCGGATCCAACGCACCTAGGGGTTCGTCCATGAGCAACAGTTCGGGATCCAGCATCAGTGCCCGCATCAAACTCACCCGCTGTCTTTGTCCGCCTGAAAGATGGGCGGGATAGCGCGACAGTCCGTCCGCCGGGAATTGCGTCAATTCAATGAGCTCGGAAAGGCGTCTTTCTATTTCGGATCTCGACCAACCCAGATAGGACGCCATCAGGGTGATATTTTGACGCGTCGTGAAATGTGGGAACAACCCCCCTTCCTGGATCACATAGCCCATCCTGCGGCGCAGTCGCAGGACCGTCTCCGGCAGGATCCGTTCTCCTCGGAAGGCAATGGTGCCGGAATCGGGGGAGACAAGACCGATAATCAGACGCAGAATCGTCGATTTGCCGCATCCGCTGGGGCCGATGAGTACTGTTGTTTGGCCCTCCTGAACCTCGAGGTCAACGGACCGCACGGCCTCGATGCGATCGAAGGATTTGGAAACATTGACTAAGGAGAGCATAACATGTCAGAGGCAAAACGTCGTTTCGTTTTCAGCAACGTCCCTACTGGACGGCGTTCCGGCGCCACCGGGAGTCAGGTTCCCTGAGTGACGGTTTGAATACAACTCATGAAAACTATTTCAGGAAAACAATCTTTTTCGTGTCGACAATGCCGTTCCCCTTCAGACAGCAGAAATAGAGGCCTGACGCTGTGTGTTTGCCCGCATCGTCCAGACCGTCCCAATGAACCGAATTAACACCTGGGTCGCACCGTCCATTGACCAACACACGAATTCTTTCACCGAGGATGGTGTAGACAGACAACTCGACGTGCGTCGAAAGCGGAATGTGAAATTGAATCGTCGTGGACGGATTGAACGGGTTCGGGTGATTCTGCAACAATCGGAAGCATTCCGGGACGTTATGCTGGTCCTCGTCAGATTGTACGGACGTAAACGGATTCAGTCCAGCGTCGTAGACAATCTCGCCGCCCACGATCGTCATCTCCGAGACCAGATCGATCAGTTCCGCGGGACTCATGGTGTACAGGTCGTGGGACCAGATGACGAGGTCGGCGTACTTCCCCGGTTCCAGCGAGCCGGTGGTGGACTCGGCGAATCCGGCGTAGGCCGATCCCATGGTGTGGACGCGGAGGGCTTCCCCCATGGTGAGTTTTTCACTGGGATTGTATTCGAACCCGGATTGTGGGCTCCGCCGCAGCGTGGCGCCGTGGAAAGCATATTTGGGCTCCTGGTAGGGCGAGGCCGGTACGTCACAGCCGAAGGCCAGGGGAATCCCCATATCCAGCATGGTCTTGAGCGGCAGATAGCGTTCCATGGTGAGACTGTCCGTGGCTTCACTGATGCCATCGCTGTACCACGCAATCCACTGGGGCTGGGTGGAGAGAATGATGTTGTTCTCCTTCATCCGCTGCACAGCGGCTGTGGTCGGAAAGAAACCATGTTCGATCCGGTGCCGGGGATCGGGTCGGGGACTGGCCCCCATGGCCTCTTCAAAGGCCGTCAGGACCATGTCGATGCCTTGATCCCCTCCCACATGAATCGCCACCTGAAGGCCGGTATCGTGGAGTATTCGCACGATGCGGTTTATCTCCTCCTGGGAATGGTAGGGATAGGAAATCTCTGAGGCATACAGGCTCTTGTCGTACATTAAAATCGTCCGCGCGGCAATCCCGCCGTCCATGGCCAGTTTCCAGCCGGCGAACCTGAAAAGACCCGAGTCGTCCGGCCGAAATATCCGGGCAAGAGAATCGGCCTCTTCTTCGTCATCGATATAGAGCAATGTGTAGAGCCGGACCTTGAGCCGGCCGCTTTCGGCGAATTCTCTGTAGAGCAGGATGTCCCTGGCGCTGCCGACAATGACATCCTGAATCGAGGTGTACCCGGCCTCTAAGCAGAGCTGCTGACCCCGTTCGATATCCTCGAATTTTTCCTCGTCGCTGCGACCGCCGTATCCGGTGGCATGCTTCCCCACCAGGTTTTCGGCCGGATAATGGGATAAGATGCCTGTCGGTTGGCCATGATCGTCGTGCATGATGAGGCTGCCTGGGGGATTCGGTGTGCTGCTGTCGATTTCTGCGATTTCCAGGGCAGGGGTGTTCACCACGGCGAACTGACCGCTGGAATGACGAAGATACGCCGGATTGAGCGGCGCGACCGAGTCGATGTCCCAGCGATCCACGGTCTCACCGGACTGCAGGGCGAAACCCTGATTACCCGAGATCCAATCTCCCGGACTCAACTGCTGAGCATAGTCTCCCACAACCTGCAGGAGATCGGCCTTGGAGGTGACGACGGGATGCCGTATGTTGAGATAACCAGGCCAGAACTGCTGACCGTAATACATCATGTGATAGTGGGAATCGATCAGACCCGGCGTCACGGTTTTCCCATTGAGATCGATCATTTTGGACTGCGGTCCTGCCAAGGTGAATATATCAGGGTCACTCCCCACGGCGAGTATGGTGTCCCCCTTGACAGCCACCGCCTGGAAGATATTGTTCTCATCATCGACCGTGATCACCTTTCCGTTGAAAAGGATCAGGTCCGCCTCCTCGAGGGCAAATACGAATGTTGAACCGACAAAAAGTATCCATCCGATAACCAGCGCTATTCCAGTCTTCATGATTAGCCCCCTTCCAGACTTCAATTTCGAGAAACGTGATTTAAACTTCCTGTACTTTGGATGTTAGACACGAACAAAAAGTGTCCCGCGCTTTGCTATTCTTCAAATGTTACATTAAACGCACAAACATCATCGCCATGACCTATTGATTGAACAAGGTCCACGTTGACGCGCCCCCGACAGACCGCAGAAAAAAGGCTCTCCATCAGGCCTAAAGAACACAGACAATGGACCGGATTCGGCTTGGCAAGACCAGCTCTCACAAGGGTACAGTTACATTCTCCGATGACCAGACGGGCCTCGTTGTCTTGTTTTTCCCAACAGCTGGCGAGATTATGACTCTGTGACCGCCGCCGATTCATAGCACCGAGAAGCTCGCCCACGGATTCCGGATTTTTACCAAGTATTTGTCTGCACTCATCAAGGATCTGAACCGAACATTTTTCCCCGGCAGCTTTCATCACTTCTTGTGTCACAGTCTGATTGCTCCGTTCGGCAAGACAGGTCTCCAAAGCGTCAATCCAGTTCAAGGTGAGCTCAACAGTCTTTTGTGGGATATCCGTTCTCTCCATTATTGCTCCTCCTTAACAGGAAACGCCTAATCTCCGTGCGTGCTCTGTTGCATTCAACAATCGGCATTCGGCATCTGACTTTCGTTTCAAAGAAGCACAAGAATAAAACTCACCTCACGAAATCTTCCGTCGCTTGCAAATGAGATGTCAGTTGATTGCTCCTGTATATCCCATTCTACTGAAGCATATAAAATTGTGGACGAAAGTCAAGAATAAAATGGGTGCACGCGAAAAAGTGCTAATGTGTGAAGCGAACATGCATCGATGCGAAGAGGCGTAAAAGGGTAAAACATCACGTGTCTTCTTTTGACTCAAAAAAACATTTCATTCTGTGAACTCCGTCAGAGAATCGCGTCTTCTATAAATGAAGGAAAAAAATAACCGCTTATTTTTTGATCTTTTTTATTGTTTCGATTCCATGTTCATCATTTTCTCAAGTTGGGCAATCATTTTCACAGCATTCTCATTGTCGGGATTCAGTTCGAGTGACTTCTTGTAGTATTGTATGGCTGCTGGATTGTCTCCGGTTCTCATAAAATATTCCGCGTAGCTATCCCAACCGTTAAAAGAATTTGGGAATACTTTTACATTGAGCTCAAAGGCGAAACGGGCTTCTTCCATCTTGTTTTGATTCATGTAATCATAACCCATATTGTTCACTGCTGATTCAAAGTTGTATTTGGCGCTGATCGGGAATGTGAACGGTGTGATGTTCAATTCGTTTTTGTGTACACCCCAATCATAGTTTATTTCATTGAAGAAATTTAGTGCTGGTTTCGGTCCATTTGCATGCAGCACCGTTTCTACTGCTTTTACTCCGTCTGTAAATATTGCTTCAAGCGCTGGGTCTGCCCCTGAGAAAAAATCCGAAGATGAAAACGGTGCCGGGTAATGAGGAGGAATTATAGAGTTTTTTCCAGCGGGCCACACAATGTTGAAATATTCCGACGAGACGAAGAGCGTTGCACCACTGTTTGGCAATGTTCCGCGGTTTACCATATCACTGAACATATTTTGCGCCGCTCCTGTCGGTTCACCCACAAGCAACGTTTGAGTGTGAAGCATCATCTCGGCGACGAGCAAAACAGCGGCACTGAATGATCTTCGCCCGATGAGAGTGTAGAGATGTCCAAGTCTATTAATATTCTCTCGCTTGATAATCTCATTGATGAAGGGCAGAACCATCGGTCCGTTGCCGCCGTCGTTAAAGCGTAAGTCGAGAATAAATTTGTCAATATTGTCAGCATTATAATCAAAGTATTCAAACATTCTTTGATAGAACTTCTCAAAGCTTTCATTCTGCTGATGCCTGATCAGATTGAATTGCACATACATTGCCTTGTGCTCATTATCGTGTTCGAACCAGTAATTATGATTCCCATCCAGGTGTTTCAAAAAGAGAGGGGATTCTTTTTCTCTACCTGTAAATGCCGACGCAAAGGGTATTCCTTCAGGCCCGATGTCCATGCCGCGAAGGATGTTGTTCGCGCCAGTTGGCGTAACGGCAAATAAAACAATTTCGTCTTCCATTCCGTCTACGGTTTCAATTAAGAGTGGTAACTTTTTTGCCGTTTCGGTGATACCGAGACCGTAAGTGAGCTTGCAAGTGATAACAATCAGCGGTACTTGTTCTTTTTTATAAAAATCATTATCAGCATATGCAAGCGTACCGGCCCTTTTGAAAGCCTCTTCTGCGGAGAGCTGTCCTATTTTTATTACTCTTGAACCGATATATTTGGCATGTTCTTCAGCGATACCTGTAATAAAAATACCATCAGTAAATTCATACAATCGCACAGGAAATATGTCGCTATATCCCTGCAAATTATTTGCATTCAGCGACGTGTGCCCATCGCGAAGAGAGGCGACAACCTGACGTATGGCGGTGAGGCATTCTTCTTCAAAGTGACTGTTTCTAATCTTTTGTTCGGCTTGTGCTACTGTACGTTCAAAATCATCTTTACTTATCCGGTAAAAAATATCCGGATGCTTATCTCTAAGTGTTTTTGTTACCCAATTCAGATCCTCGAGCCACTGCTGTCGGGTGAATTGTGTGCTGTTCTGGGTATGTACCATACTGAAGGTGCATAACAAAAGTACAAGGGAAAGGAGGTGATTTTTTCGCAAGACATATTTTTTCGATAATGATTTCATTCTTTTCTCCTCACTGTAACTGTTTTTGAAAATATCATTTTGGTATCACTGTTCCACAAGGGATAATTGTTACAACCGATCCGCTAAGATTCGGTACGAGTGAGTGTTTTAATGACTATCGATGTAATGTATAACCTCTTGCTGAAGGAAATTCATGAACTTATCCGCTCCCCCACTTGTTGGAAATCTCTTCCTTTCTTGTTCTCCGGGCTCAGGAGTGAAATCTCTATTGCCATCGCTATTGGTAATTCCAACAACCAATAATTGAGGAATATAATCTATTTTGGTCAGAAAATGTACGATTCCTGTTGCATAGTGAAATGCATATTCTGCCTCTAACAGATATAAAACTGGATACGTTTATTCATCCGATTGTAACCTGGGGGAGTAGAACCCATAATATTTCATGTTTCATGCAATATTTTCGATTCGAGAGCTATCGAATTTCCTATTATTACAGGATGGGAAGGTTGTTGGTCAATCACAGAGCATACATTTCCTAAGATGGCAAAAATAAGAAGAAGAACTTTTTTGATTTCAACTCTCAATTTTAAACTGCTTTCTTTGAGAAACCGGCAATCGGTTCCTCAAGAACGCTCACAAAACAGCCGACAGTGTACACGCATTACGGAAATATGGGGTTTCGGCAAGGGATAATGAACTGCCCCGGTTCCGTTGCGCTCGTACTGCAACACATAAGCACTCAATCCTTAATACACCGAACCGAAAACCCACTCGCCTTATGCCCTGGATTACTTCTGATGCCGTCCTTATCTGGAAAGAGACCCCAGTGCCAGGCAAATAAAGAATCGTATGAGGTCGAGGACCACCAGGTCGCATAGTACCCGACATCACCGGCACTTCCGAACTGACCGCGCCCACCGGCTGGAAGTCCTGAAAAACCACTTTCATGCGTTGCGCGAGTGTTTTTATTTTTCCATAGATTTGAACTGTTATCTTTTATTTTACGACCGGCTACATCTGTTCCACCCAGAAATTGTATGAGTATCATACATTCGGATTCTGAAGGCACGTGCCATCCTTCCGGGCAGAGGCTGCAACCGTTCTGTACTGCATAAAAATTGTACAACAGCCCATAGGTCTCTTTGTAATCGGTTGAACCCTTGTCTACCATACAATACGCTCCGTCCGTCGCCAGAGGCCATCTGTCGTTATCGGGCACATTGGGAATGGGTGTGCCGTCACGATAATGGGTGACTTTCAGGTTCTCACCCATCCAAACTTGCGATCCTATTCTCACAGTATGGTAAACATTACCGTCAAAATCAGTCACAGTGCTGTCCGATACTTGAGCACGGTGATAATCGTTCATACCACCCTCATTCTTTCTTAATCCGGTTATGAACAGTATCAAAATTCCGATCCCTATAGTGAATAGTACTCCTCTGGAAAGCCATTTTAATCTCTTCATTATTCTTTCCCTTTATTGCTTGCTGCCTAGTTTAAGGAATTATTCTATTCAAGATGTCAGTTCCAAAATTTCTGTCGGGCAATGCTCTATGAGTCAAGCCGATCAAAGCTTTCCTTTGTGATCTCCGCTTTCACCTTTCCGGTGTGCGAAATACCTTGGGGTTCAAACAACATAAGCTTGACATGGCCCTTGGGGACAACACGATGCTCTGTGCCCCGAGGGACAATGTAAAATTCACCGGCATGCAAAGAGAGGGTATTGTCCCTCTCCATTACTTCAAGCATCCCATCAATCAAGAGAAACATTTCATCTTCATTATCATGTGTGTGCCATGGAACTTTATCCCCTTCACACCGAACAAGCAGGACATGTTGCCCGTTCAGCTCCCCAACTATTTTCGGAGAAAAAGTATCCTGAAACTTCTCGAAGCATCTTTCGATATTCACTACTTTTGTCATTTCTTTCCTCCATATGCATAACGCTCCGGCGCTCAACTACGTGCCAAGGACTGCTTCAAACAGCCGCATAGGCGGCAGCCCGGTCGCACGGGCGCGAGACACCACCGTCAACAGGTGTTCGGGGAAATAGGGAACTGAGAATCCTGACAGCGCGGCCCTCTTCTTCGCTGCGCACCTTGTCCCCTTGGATCGACTGCCAGAAGGTTAAGAACATCGTGATAATGAACAGCGTAAATGTCAAGACATGTGTGGCCTTCCTCTTCCTTTCCGTCCGGCTCCAGCCATATTGTCCCATGATGC
>CP070758.1:2010113-2018884 GCA_020348925.1 Gemmatimonadota bacterium
CAATTGTTCCGTGGGCATCGATTTCAATGACTGGGTCAATGTCGTCGAGAAACAGGATCGGCGCATCGATGAGCTCACACAACGGCTGGAAAAGCTGGAGCGACTGGTCGAGGGAGGGTCAACGATTCCTCAAACGGAAGGGGCGACCGAACTCGGGCAGGCGAAGTAATCACATTAAGTGGCTTGGCCAATGAAACCCAGCAATGCAAGACAACATATGGAGTTCAATGACTAGTCATTGCAAGATATTGAAACGATGAATCGTTTCACTCCTAAGGAATCTGAAATGAATGTGAACTGCATCCAAAATACTTACAAGAAGCAATGGACATACCCTGACAAGGAGAGGTGACGATGAGCGGCAAACGAAAGAAATGGCGGTTCGTCGCTGACGCGCTTACCCTGCCGTCTCTGACCATTGTGATATTGATGGTCCTGTTCCTCTGGCAAGGAACCGCAGAGGCTCAAGTTTCACAGGTCATCGGGACAGGGATCACGATCTCGGCAGGAAAAATTGTGAGCGAGATCAGCGGGGACTGGGAGAATTATGGGACATTCGAGCCGGGCACTGGTACGGTAATCTTTATAGGGAAGACGGAGCAACAGCTTACCAGTCCCTCCGGTGAGTCCTTCTATAATCTTACCGTCGAGAAGAAAAGGGAGGACCTGGTCCTCAACAACAGCATAACCGTTGAGGCTCTGCTCGAACTTCTCGACGGCGACCTTGATCTCAATGGACAGGTCGTGACCCTCGGCACCAATGCCTGGCTCTCTGAAACCGATGGCAATACGGTGAAAGGGGAATCCGGGTATATCACGGCAGAACGATATCTATCCCCTACTCTATTGTACGGTGGGATAAATGTTGCCGGTTTAGGATTTGAAATTCAAGATACCACATGGCAAGAATTGGGGACCACTGTTATAAAACGGTTTCACAGCTCAGGTGCAACCGGACATCCCAGGCTGGATATCCGGCGATATTATGACGTTGTACCTCAGTTCAATAGTGGGTTGAATGCGACCCTCGTTTTTCACTATGACGATTCAGAGGTGAATATCGAGATGGAGTCGAATCTGGCCCTGATGCGCTCGGCGGACGGCGGCGCGAACTGGGAGTATCGATCGGGAACGGTACGGACCGATTCCAATGAGATCGCTCTGGAGGGGATCGAGGCTTTTTCATTGTGGGCCGCCAGTGCCGTGCCCCGTCCTTTCTGCGCCTCGGATGGTCTGTATGAAGATCATGTCGAGCTGATGTGGTCGAAACTGCCTCTGGAGAACATCCATTACCTGATCTACCGGATCTACCAGGATGATGAGGAGTTGCTGGCCTGGGCATCCAGCGATGATGATACTTATTGTGACGAGACCGGCGAGCCCAATAAGGTGTACACCTACAAACTGGTGATGCAGGATGAGACCCTGCCTGTCACGGAGACCTTGCCCCTCACCGATGAGGGCAGCCGGATTGTCTTCCCCCCGGAGGACGTGCATGCCAGCGACGGACTGTATGATGACAAGATTCAGGTCCGCTGGACCGACATCTCCTTAGTCGAGGGCGGATATTACATTCGTAGGGATGAAACACCGCTTGACACCGTAGGTGCAGATGAGCAAGTGTACGATGATATGTCAGCCGTGGCTGGTGACACCTTTTCCTATGAGGTCATCACCTTTACAACCTTCAATGGGTCGGAATATACATCCGCGGTGAATGAAGACCAGAGGGATGATGGAGTTCGCGGGTATATCCTGCCGCCGCTGGGCGTGTTGGCTTCCGACGGCCAGTATCCGGACAAGGTGGTCATCACCTGGAAGGATCAGACGGACCGGGAGTGGAGCTACAGGATTTACCGGGACGGAGCGTTGTTGGATACAACGGCGGCCGATGACTCGACGTATACGGATGTCGGGCCGGCGCCGGGCTCCTATACGTATTGCGTCGCGACCCTGGATTCACTCGGCCGCGAATCGTCTCATGCATGCGACCAGGGCGGCATCGACATCCTGCCGCCGCCGGCAAACGTGCAGGCCTCGGACAGTATCTACGACGACAAGATCGAAATCACCTGGGAGCTGGGATCCACGCTCCAGGACGGCTTCGTCATTACCCGCGACGGCGGTGTACTGGACACTGCAATGGCTCAGGCCGTTTCCTATAATGATTTCACGGTCACTCCGGATCAGATGCATACATATTGCGTTCAGGCGTACAGCGATTCCGGCGGTGTCTCGACCATTGAATGCGACGACGGTTTCCGTGTCAACGTCACGACGCCCACCGACGTTGAGGCGACCGACGGTGACTTTGAAGACCGCGTCGAGATCACCTGGGAAAGCAACTCGACGACCGTCATTCTCTTCGATGTTTACAGGAATACAACTCTGGTAAAGAGCGTCACCGGGGAAGGCCGGTTCTGCAGCGATTACGGCGGCACGGCCGGTAAAAAATACGAATACAATGTCATCGCCAGGACGGTCCTGGGCCTTGTATCGGAGGCTGCCGCCGATTCTGGCCACCGGGAGCTTGAGGCGCCCTCACGGTTTCAGGCCAGTGACGACGCCTATGAAGATAAAATCCTCATTACCTGGGCGGACAATTGCCAGGTGGAGAATGGGTACCAGATTTTCCGGCGGGATACCACCGAAACCGATTCGGTCTTGATCGTCGAGACGACATCCAACCGGACCTCGTTTCTCGACGAGACGTCGGTTCCGGGCACCACCTATGTGTACAGCATCGCCGCATTCGATACCCGTGGTGAAGAGCTGGGGACATCGATATTCATGGCTGACATAGGTCGTAGGGTGCTCAACCCCCCCACCAACGTGCAGGCCACCGATGGTGCCTATGAGGACCGGGTTGTCGTTACTTGGGATGACAACTCAAAAGCTGAAGAGGGCTATTACATCTATCGAGACGGCGCAAAGATCGATTCGACCGAGGATAATACCTCGTCCTTCACCGACGAAGATCCTGCTTTCGGGATTGTGCATACATACAGAATTGAGGCCTTCGATGACTACGGCCAGTCCCAGTCGGCCTCCGATCAGGGCCATACGACCATCCTGCCGCCCCGCTCGGTCAACGCCTCGGAAGTCTATCAAGGCTCGGTGGTCATCACCTGGATTGATGAGTCCTATATCGAACAGGGCTATAAAATCCTTCGTGACGGGATAGAGATAGATGAAACGGAACCCAACATCGCCATTTACACTGACACCCCCCCCACCAACGGCGTGGAATATGACTATTGTGTCCGGTCGTTCAAGGATGCGGCTCTTTCGGATTTGATCTGCGATATCGGCATCAGCCTGACCGGTGGTGTTGATGAGCCTCTGTTGGCTGATACTGTCGAGGCCTCTGATGCCGCCTACGCCAACCGTGTTCAAATCAGGTGGAAGGAGAATCCATCGTTTGTAGAAGACGGATTCAACATCTATCGCAATGGCATGCTCATCGAGCAGACGGGTGTCGATGTCAACTCCTACGACGATTACGAGGCCAGGCCCGGACAGGTGTTCCTGTACTGCGTGACTGCGTTCACCGATGCCGGTGCCACTTCGGATATTGGCTGCGACTACGGTTGGCGGCCGCCTGACGGCAATATCACCGGTCGCATCAACACCTACGCCGGTGCCGGAGTGACGGATATCGCCGTGTGCCTCGAGCCCGTGCCGAACATGGCGCTGCTGTTTGACGGCGTCGGGAGTCACGTGCGCGTTGATACTGCAACCGTGCCCCGTCACGCCTTTACCATCGAGTTCTGGATGAAAACCAGCGACACCGAAAACCAGGGTACGCCTTTCTCATACGCTGTTCCCGGGCAGAGCAATATGATTCTAATTACCGATTATAAAGATCTCGAGGTACATGTCAACGGAACCGACAGAGGCACTTCTGTGACGCTCAACGACGGTCAATGGCATCACATTGCCTTCACCTGGCGCAAAACCGATGGTCGGGTCGAGCTGTACAAGGACGGGACACGGGCCTATTGGGACACTGGTGTGGCTACCGGTTTTCCCATCCCCTCTGGGGGGGTGCTGATCCTCGGGCAGAATCAGGATACTTTAGGGGGAGGATTCCAAGAGCAACAAGCCTTCCGCGGCCAGATGGACGAGGTGCACATCTGGAACCATGTGCGTGAAGCGGGTGAGATCGTGGCTTCAATGACCCAGGCGCTCACTGGCCAGGAGGAGGGCCTGGTGGGATACTGGCCGCTGGACGGGGATGGCGAGAATGTGACCGCCGACCTGACCGGAAACGCCAATTACGGACGATTCGGCGGCGGGCTGTACTGGACGGACGAGAGCGCTCCGCTGGAGGTCTGCGCCACCACCGATCTGGAGGGCAATTACACCCTGGCGAGGATCCGCTACGGGAAAGAGACCACCTTCAAGGTCACGCCCTCCACCGAGGGCGGGCGCCGGTTTGAGCCAGCGTATAAAGCGATCACCCTGAGCACGGGCAATCCCGTGCAGAACGAGGTCGGTTTCATCGACGTTACTGCCTTCACCGTTTCCGGCTATGTCAAGTTCAGGGAATTCAGCGGCATTTCCCACACTTGCTTTGCCGAGGGAGTGGAGATCCTGGTGGACGGCGACGTCCGGGGCGTCACGGACATCAACGGGGAGTATTCGATTTCGCTGGAGCTTGGCCAGCACACCATACAGCCGAGATTGGGCGACCACACCTTCGATCCACCCCAGATTGTCATACTGGTCGAGGCCGATGTGGGTGGGAAGAATTTCCTGGACACCACCACCCGCGAGCTGTGCGGCCGCGTGGGCGGCAGTTGTAACAAATCCATCGGGACACTGACCCTCGAATTCACGAGCGAGAACGGCTGCCTGCAGACGGAATTGGAGACGAACGGCTATTACAACGTCCCGCTGCCGCCTCAGAAATATCTGGCGCGGGTTCTCGGTGTCGGGCAGGATTGCCCTATCAGCAGGAGCGGTGTCATCGCCTTCTTTGAGAATCTCGGGCAGCGCGAGGTCGATCTGACCGAGGCCGATACCACCCTGAACTTCATCTACAGGGCACCTCTGCAGGTGGTGCTTGAAGGTTTCGAGGAGTTTATAGATGATTGTACGCAGTTGACCTTTCAGGGGAGACCCCTGCCCAATGTCCCGGTCCTGAGGCAGCTCGAAGATCGGGTTGCCCTCAACATCATTGTCTCTGAGTATTACGGGTCCGAAGGGACATGCCCGGCGGACACGGGTACGGTGACCATCTATGACGAGATATCGGATCAGGAGAGCACCCCCCTTGTCCTGGGAATCTCACAGGGCAAAGTTCACTATACGACTGTCGGAACGACACCCAGCCTCATCGATGGCCGGGTGGATGCCAAGGGAACAGACCGGTCCTTTCAGAAGGCCCTGACGATAGTGGCTGAGGTGGAGGGCCTCGCTCCGGTGATGATCATCCAATGGGTGATCGTGGAGGGCCACGTGGCCGCCGAGGGCAGTAAATTTATTTCCGCCGCTACGCCGGACCAGGTTCTGTACATTTTACGGGATCCGCCGGGGGACGGCTCATATTCCTGTCTCGAAGAAGGACGCTCTGTATGTACGACCATCGATTACGATATTGAGGTCACGGGTGGCAATATTGGCAGAAAAACTGAGGCGAAATTTGGCGTAGAAAAGGAGTTTTTCGTTGGGCTTGGTGCCGGTACCAGCATCAAAATGTCGGCCCAGACAACCGTGAACACAGAACTCAGCTTAGGCCTCAATGTCGAAAAGGACAGAAGAACACGGGTCTGTTTGACGACGACGGAACGCTATTCCACGTCTGCCAGCCCCGATTTCGTGGGAGAGGACGCAGACGTGTTCATCGGGGCGGCCATGAACTTTATCTTCTCCGAGGTCAGGTCCATTGAAGTCCAAAACTGCCAGGTCAAAAAGTCGAAAGCTGTGGGATTCCAACCCAACGGCTTTAAAACCACTTTCGCTTACACCCAGGGCTATGTCGAGCAGACTCTCATCCCGCAGCTTGATTCTCTCAGAGCCTACTACCAGCGAAACGGTGTTCAGGATTCGGTCCTTATGTACACCACATTCCGGAACAACTGGCAGGATATTCTGGGGGAGAACAGCCGCCTCAAGCGGGAAGCGGAGCTTGAGGAGAACCGTTCCTTCAGTGCCGGTGCGGACTACTTCTACTCCTTTGCCAGTAGTACGACCGAGTCTTTTTCCCAGAAAACTACTTTTTTTCTTGATAGCGGAATCGAGATTGGATTTGGAGCCGGAATAGAAGGTGTTGAAACGTCGGTATCCACTCCCATAAACATCCATCATGAGAATGTCTTATATTATGAGGAAGGAGAAGAAGTACAAACGGTCACCGTCGGGTATGCACTCAGTGATGATGACCCAGGCGACGATTTCACTGTCGATGTCAAGTATGATGAGCGGTTTCCCACGCCTGTCTTCGACGTTCTGGCGGGCAAAAGCTCCTGTCCCTATGAGCCCTGGCCCGATCCTGGAACAGGTGACTCCAGAATGACGCCGCGTGATATTCTTGATCTGAACATTGTCTGTAATGAGGACGTTTACTGCGGTAATAGATGTGTGCCACCGACACAATTAGCCGTCTTCACGTTGACCCTGTCGAATGGGAACGAGACAGAGGGGCGAACGTACGTCTTGAGCTCGATCACGACCTCCAATCCCCACGGGGCCATTCTCAGGGCCAACGGGGTAGCCCTTGCCGGCGGCGGCATATCCTTTGACATGGCTGAGGACCAGGCACAGGAAGTGACCCTGACGGTGGAGCGCGGCCCGACCCGGTATTACTACGAGAATCTGAAGGTGAAGCTGGCTTCGGCGTGCGATGGTAGCCGAGCCGTGACAAAGCCGTTCACCGTGGAATACTATGCGCCATGCAGTGACGTCACCCTCCAACTGCCCGACTTTGTGGGGAAATTCACTGGTTGGAGCTTCAATTGTGCTGATTGGGATTCAGGCAAGACGATCGAGCTGGTCCTGTCCAACTACGAGCTGCGAATCAGTGAGGATGAATACATCATGGCGATTGGTGCAGAATATCGGAGCTTGGGTGTGGGGCTCCAGGGTCCGAGTCCGTGGACGCTGATAGAAAAAATAGACTGTGGAACCAACTGTACAAATTTAGACAGTGTCGAAGAGAGTCTCTTCTTTGATATCGTCTCGTGTGACTTGGATGACGGTGTGTACGAAGTGCGGGCCTATACCGTGTGCGATAATGGGAGAGGGTACTCGTCCATCGCTTTGGGGACCATCGACACAAAACTGCCCCAGGTCCTCGGCACGCCCCAGCCGGCCGACGGTATCCTTGCCCACGGCGAGGATATCTCCATCACCTTTAACGAGCCGATCCTGTGCAGTTCGATTGATGCGGATGATATCAAATTGACCTTTGCTGTCAGTAGTGATACTGTTTCGGGATTCAGTGCCATCAATAATACGGTCTGTGACGGCCGCACCATTGTGATAAAGCCTATCAATTACACTTTCCTTGAAGATAGCCTGATGACAGTCTATGTGAGCGGCATCGCGGACCTGGTGGGTAATGAGATGGCAAGTGAGGTGAGCTGGACCTTCACGGTCAACCGGAATCAGTTCGCCTGGAGCCAGGCCTCTGTCAATGATACGGTGGCGTTCGGCAGCTCGGGGAGTTTCACCAATACGCTGGTCAACGGCAGCTCGAATCAGGTCACGTATACACTCGCCTCGACCTGGCTCGAAGGAGACCCCTCTGGAGGTACTTTGAATGCGTACGGAGGGACTCAGAAGATCGTGTTCTCCTGGCCGGACGACCTGGCGAAAGATCTAACTTATACAGACGCTTGCACAGCCTTCGGTAATGGGGGCATAGTCAAGACAGCTTTTGCCTGCACCCTCACCGTTGTGTGTGTGCCGCCAAGATGGAGCATAAGGCCGGAAGACTTTGAACACAGTATGAACATCACGGCCGAGGTTTCAATGGGCGGTGATCTTTCAGATGATCCGAACGATATGGTTGCGGCCTTTGTGGGCGATGAGATTCGCGGCGTCGCGCATGTTGAAGAAGTGAGTGTGGGCGGTTCGAATAAGTTCCTGGCGTTTCTCACCGTCTTCAGCAACCTCTCCATCGGCGAGATAGTCCGCTTCCAGGTGTGGGACAATGACGAGTGCAGACTCTATCCGACCACATGGGAGACCTTCCGTTTTGAGGCCTACCGGAGCTACGGTACCCCGGACAAAGCGGAGGTACTGCAAGCCTACGAGCCAACCGATATAACGGGACAGTCCATCGTCTTCAACGATGGGTGGACCTGGTTCTCCACGTACATCGATGCCATAGACATGTCCACCGTGGGCGTATTTTCAGGTCTGAATCCCGCGGAGGGCGACCTGGTCAAATCCCAGAGCCAGTTCAGCCAGTTTGACCTTAGTGCCGGCTGGGTCGGCACCCTTCTCGAGCTGGACAACATCTCCGGCTACATGGCCAGGCTCGCCACCGGAGGTACGCTGCTTCTCGAGGGTGAACCGGTGAGCCAGACCACACCGATTCCTATCAAAAACTATTGGAACTGGATCAGCTATCTGCCCCAAGATATAATGGACGTGGCGATTGCCCTGGACAGCTTGACAGTACATACGATCGCAAAGGATGGCGATGTGATCAAGAGCCAGTATGAATTCGCTCAGTATGTGGAAGCGGACGGAAAATGGATCGGCAGTCTGAAGATGATGGAGCCGGGTCTCGGGTACAAGCTCTACCTCAGTAAACCGGA
>CP070758.1:2018984-2024420 GCA_020348925.1 Gemmatimonadota bacterium
AACAGGGCGTCGGCCTCATCGAAGAGCAGGATGGCTCCACCCATCGCTGCCGCGTCGAATACCTTGCGCAGGTTTTTCTCTGTCTCGCCGATGTATTTACTTACCACCTGGCTCAGGTCAATGTGATACAGATCCAGACGCAGTTCGTTGGCCAGTACTTCGGCAGCCATGGTCTTGCCCGTGCCACTGACCCCTGTGAACAAAGCGCTGATGCCCAGACCACGCGAACTCTTGGCCGCAAATCCCCACGCCTCGTAAACCTTCATGCGTTGGCGGACATGTACCGCGATCTCCCGCAGAATCTTCATCTGGGGTTTAGGTAACACCAGATCATCCCACACAGCTACCGGCTCCATGCGCCGGGCCAGATTCTCCAGGCGCGGTCGTGCCTGGACCCGGCTGACATCCCAGAGTAATGTTCCAAGGTCAGAGGGCGAATCCACGGTGGGCTTATCATCATCTTTCACTTTGTTCAAAACCTCGGCACAGACGGCGTGAATAGTCTGTGCATCCATTCTGAATTGGGAGACCAGTACATCTACCCCTCCATCCAGACGGATTGCTTCCGAATCCAGGGCACTCTGCCAGAGCAGACGTTGTTCCCCGGCCGTGGGTTTATCCACTTCCAGAGTAATCATAGGACGGTGGAAACCAGATCGCCGTTCCCGGCCTGCTACGATGAGGGCGCTTCGCGTTCCTTCGACCAATTGTCCGATGGCGTTCTCCCGGGCCGGGTCACTTGTATCCGTTTCCCCACAATCAACGAGCAGTGCACTGGCGCTCAGAGCCGATTCACGGTCCCACAACCGCATCAAGGCCTCCTGCTCGCGGGGATCAAGGGGGATCACATAAGCAGGCATTACGTACACATTGAGACCGAGGGTAACGCAGGCAGCCGCAGCGATGGCCCGCAGGCTGGGACTCTCATCACCGCACAATTGCACGAGAGGCAATGGTTTCTTACCCGCTGCCCGGGTCCACGTTGCGGCAAGCCTCTCCGCCAGCGCACCATGAGACGATGCCAATTCATCCGTACCCTGTAGCGGCTCGACAAAACCTACTAACCGCTCGTCCAGGTGCTGAATACCTGTGAGGTAATGCAACACGCGCTCATCTATTCTGATTGGACTCCGGGTGATTCCTCCCTCAACTCCTACCTCGACGAGGCGCCAGTGGCGCAAAGGGCCGGCGGGTGTGATGGCGCTCCAGTGCGGTTCCGGCAAGGCTGCCAGCGCCAGGTTAAAGGTAGGATAGGTTCGTCTTGGGTCCTTCTGGACTTCGGCACAGAGCATCCCAAGGGAAGCATCCAGTTCCACACCCGCACATAGCAGGAGCACATTCCGCTCAAAGGGCGACAGTCCGAACATATTACATAGGATTTCCAGTGCCGGTGGTGAAGACATAGCTGCGGATAATTCCTGGAGGTCTTGTTGTTTCGACCCGGCTGGTTCAACAGCCACTGACGTATCCCGGGAAGACACCGCCTGTTGCTCCAACACCTGACGCACTTCGGCCAGGGCCGCCATCAGGTGGCGTTGATTGGCCTTGTTCCAGTCGTTTGTCGGTCTATTGCTCATGGGATCGTTACCGTCGGTCCAAAATGTGAGCTTGCTGGATCCAAGTCTATGGGACTTTCAGCGCCGTCTACCTGTAATCGTACGAAGTACTCTGCGGATTTGACGCCGCTGATTGGAATCTGGATCGAGCCGGTGTCCGCCGTGCGCGTGGGTGCAACAAAGGAGTAGGCAGCAGGTTCAGTCGTTGACCGCTCATTGAGGAGTAAGACCACTCGTTGCTCCTTACCGACATCAGGATCCACTTGCAGGGAAACCTCAGTGCTCGAAGCACTGATTGAAGTAATCGTCGGGTGCAGGACGAAGGCCGCCACATTCGATTCCACGCCGCGATGTTCAACCGGCGGTGTACCCATCAACATCTTCTGAACAACCTGTACACCGTGCACGCCTGCTCGCAGCACGTCAGCAGGAAGTGGAGGTGAGGCAAGCTGCAAGCTGATCCGTGTATCGCTCACTTCTTGAGGTGTTACCTCTTCACCGAAGATCAAAATCCGTGTAACGTCGCCTTTCAACTGTCTGCCCTGAATAATCAGCGTACTGCCTGCCACCACTGGCTGTCTCTCCCCTGCCTGGGGAAAAACCCGTTCGATGACCGGCCGGCGAAAAGGAACGACGTAGAGATTGCGGTCGAGCACAGGCAGCGGTGTTTGAGGCGTCACCTCGCTCTCTATCAAGACAACGGTTCCCTGATAAGAGACCGATAGAACATACGGTGTTTGGAAGAATACCGACCACAGCTTGGACAGTTCTTCAAGAGAGAAGGGGATGGGCGCAAACTTGATCAGCTCGACCTCGTCAGCGAGGTTCGATCCTGCCAGGAAGGTTAGGCTGGCTACCGTATTTTGAATCATTTGTCTTGTGAGAATCGGTCGGGCATGCAACGTTCGGACAACGCTTCCCAGCAGGCGCTGCGGCTCCAATTCCTCCTCAATACCACTGAAGGTGAGCAGATAGTGAAGGTCCAGGGCTACTTGCGGGCGCTGCATGAGCCCTCCCTCGGAGCCGCGGGTGGGTAAATCCGAGTTGCGCCAGGCGGCATTGGGTGTAACCTGATATAGAAAAACATTTACTCCTGTGGCCGGTGTGTCGTTTCCCAATTCGTTTGGTGAAACTGTTGTAACCTGTGCACCAGATACATCTACGCTCACAACCGCCTCCAATAGCTGACGAAGCGTCGCGGTCACGGTAGCAATGGCCAGAAAATTGCTCATCGCTCTCCCCTCTTGCGTTGGTTCAAGTACTCACCCAGAGACAGCGTTGGTCGAGGATGAGGATGTATTTCCCTGCGCTTCGGTTGTACAGGTTGAGAAATAGCTCTTACTTCGACGCGGCCGATGGTGACTTGAAGGGCAGGTTGCGTATCAGATGGTTCTTCATTGGGAATATGTTCAACGCATTCCATTGGACCGATGATATGAGGCTGGACAACGATATTTGCGGAATTCGCTATATCTTGTAAAGGGATCACAGTCGGACTCGGTGTCACCTGTACAGAAGGTTGGGGTGTGTCTCGTACAATATCTTCTTTGACCTCATCTTGCATCGGTACGACCTGACTTTCAATACCAAGCTGTTGTTCAGTCTTTTCAGTCTCTTCGATGAATTTCGTTGTTATCTCAGTTTCCTGGAGAACGTTTGCAGGCTGCTCATAGTGTGATATCCTTTCCGTATGGAAGGTATTGAAAGAGTGATTTTCCTGTCCCAGGTTTTGTGATTGAACAGTCCTGCTGGGGGGTTGATCTTTTGAAGCTTCGGTTTGACCCGGGCGTTGGACATAGTCATCGAAAGGTTGCCTCGAAAACGAAGGTTTGTTCCCGGTCACATCAGAATAAGAGAGATACGGCTGATGAGCCATGTCCTCAGAGTGCAATGGCTCAAACAATGAAGTCGGTCTGGGCTGAAGTACTTCAAGCCGGTCGAGACTTCTTGCAATAAGATTGCTGAGATAATCGTTCATTCTTGTATCAAATCCATATAAATCTGCCGTCGCACTGGACTCAATGTCAAGATATCGTTTTCACACCAGCCATAGGTGGAGGCCAAGATGTGCACTTCACGGAGAAGCCGCTTTGTCAAGGCACTGACCTCGCTCCAGAAAAAAGAGACGATGTCAAAAAATGCATTCCACTTGTGGCCACAGGCTGAACAGATAAGGGCTACTCGAACATCTGCTTGAGGATCGACCTGGGCCATGTGTTTGATGACAGCTTGCATAATTCTCGGGGGTAATTCGTTGGCCGAGATTTCCTTGCCATGTTCACTGGTCTTCACAACACAACGTTCAAACAACATTTGCCGGGCTTGATCAATCTCCGTGGGATCCAATACTCCGTACAGGTCCAGACTGTTGGGCAAACGGAACCGCACATTATACCCATCTGTTTCAAATGAGAATACGGCAGCCTCCCCTGCTGCAGATTCAATAAGAATATCCGTCACGTTAAAGGTAATTTCTAACCGTTCCTGACATTCCGGACATATAGCCATGCTGACAATCTTTGATCCGAAGATCATTTCACGCAGTTTTAACAGTTGCGCATCACGTTGGCCGATACTCATGCTGGACAATGAGTCTCGCGAAATGTCAGGACATGCAGCTGCCAGAAGAGTCAATGCTCTTTCAATCGGTCTATGCGTATGCCCGTTTTCCCAGACGCTCAAAAGCTCCGATACTGAGAGTGATCGCATATAAACTATTCGGCTGGTTCAGTGAAGCTGGGCTCCGTCGGTTCGCCCACCGTGTAATCTCGTTCCCAACCCTCATTTTGTAAGGTGAGTGTTTGGATGGCCAAGGCATTGGCGCTGGCGTCCAATTCAGGCAGGGCCTGAAACTCGGAAACCCAGCAACGATACACATTGTAAGCGATGACCACCTGGCCGGCCTCATTTAACACCTTGATAGTAATATTTTTCCTGAAATCCTTGAGTGAGACTTCAGCCTCCAGAAGGGAACCGTAGTTCCAGACCTTGTTGGCCCACTTCTCAAACTCCGTGTCGTGCGTGACACCGCGCTCCAATGTGATGGGCTCGTATTTGGTCTGGCCCGGGGATTTGCGCACGCTGCTCGGATCGCCGCCTTCGCGATGCTCCACAACTTCACTGGTCCGTTTCAGGGCACCGACTTTGCTGATTCCCGCAACCGGGTCTGTTTTCCCCTCCCAGTAGACCAGGAATTTGAAATTCTTATACGGATCGAAACGTTGTGGATTTGTATTCACACTGAACTGTGCCATGGAAATCCTCCTTAGGTTTCAATTTGTCCTGCAATTTGCTGAATCTTGATGATCACGAACTCGGCCGGTTTCAAAGGCGCAAAACCGACCAGGATATTGACAATACCCAGGTTGATATCGTTCTGGGTCGTCGTTTCCTTGTCGCATTTGACGAAATATGCCTCTCTCGGTGTCGTCCCTTGAAACGCACCTTGACGGAAGAGATTATGCATAAAAGCTCCAACGTTAAGGCGGATCTGCGACCAGAGCGGCTCGTCGTTTGGCTCGAAAACGACCCATTTGGTCCCGCGGTAGAGGCTCTCCTCGAGGTATAATGCGAGACGCCGAACGGGGATGTATTTCCATTCCGAGGCCATTTGATCTGCCCCGTCCAAAGTGCGCGCCCCCCAGCAAATATTACCATAGATGTCAAAATTCCTGAGACAATTGATGCCCAATGGATTCAGTGTGCCGTTTTCCGCATCGGTTAGTGTATATTCAAGTTCTAAAACATTGCGTAGTGTCGCCTCAGTGCCAGCGGGAGCTTTCCACACACCTCGCTCACTATCAATACGGGCGTACAGACCCGCAAGGGTTCCACTCGCACCAACAGGACGCAGACGGAAATCATTTAATGGATCGGCGAT
>CP070758.1:2024520-2030924 GCA_020348925.1 Gemmatimonadota bacterium
AAGTGGTTTCTCCACAAGAAAGGACACAGACTTCTTTATTACTCACGCATATCGAACAAAGTGGACGTTGGAGCAGGCTGCGAAATGGACGGCGGAACATCCGAAGCGGCCCTCCGCATCCGCTGAGGATCTGACTTCGCACACGTTTCCAGATTTCGGAAGTTTTCACACTTCGGAAATCTGGACCCTGGAGTGAAACGATTTATCGTTTGATCATATGCACTGATGAATCATTGCACGCCAAACAGAGGGCCGCCCCAATCACCTGATCGGAGCGGCCCTTGAAAGAAAATTCGAGAAAATATCAGGTACTCTTCGATTTTTCGACTTTATTTCATCAACACCATCCGCTTCGTCTCGGTAAAACTTCCAGCTTCAATCCGGTAAAAGTACACACCGCTGGGTAAACCCGCCGCATCCCAGGTAACACGGTAATAGCCGGAATCCAATGTTTCGTCCACCAACACCTCCACCACCCCGCCCAGTGTATTGTACACCGTCACCCTGACTTGGCTCTGCTCAGGAAGGCCAAAGTCAATACTCGTCTCAGGATTGAAAGGATTGGGATAGTTCTCCGACAACACAAACTCCTCGGGGACAACATTTTCCTTTGTCGCCAGCGGCCCGCGGAAACGTGGCGGACGCCTCACCTCCATGGTCACATCGTAGCTGTGAGAGATACTTCCATCATCACCGGTGATCGTCAATATATAATCCCCCACCGGTGTTCCTCGCGTTACCTGAACCACCAACTGTACTGTTGTCGATCCACCTGGCGACACTGGGACAACTTCACTGGGATTAAAATAGTACCTTCTTGTTCCGAAAGGTAATCCTGTCACACTCAAAGTCACCGGATTATTGAAACAACCTAAAAATTTGATCGTCACATCGTACGTAGCCGTCCCCACGAGCCCCATTAACCACTTCACCCTGGCCACATCGGGATCCGCTTCCACGCAACCGTCACATGGGTCCCCCATCCCATCCCCGTCGGAATCAGCCTGATCAGGATTGTAATAATTCGGACAATTGTCAACATCAGCACAATACCCGTCGCCGTCGGAATCGCCGGTGGCGTCGTCTCCTATGCACTGGTCCATATCATCGCAGATACCGTCACCGTCAGAATCGCCGGTGGCATCGTCTCCCAAGCATTGGTCAAGATCGTCGCAAATGCCATCTCCATCGCCGTCGCCGGTGGCGTCATCTCCTTCGCACTGATCGCAAACATCCCCGATTTCGTCACCATCACCATCCGACTGATTCTCGTTATTGTCATTGGGACAATTATCACACACATCACCATGGGAATCATCGTCCGAATTCTCCTGTCCCGGATTGTACACACTGGGACAGTTGTCGATGAAATCCGGACGGCCGTCCCCATCATTGTCCGGCGAATACACCCACACAGTGTAACTGCGTGCTGGGATCTCAAACTGGACATTTCCAGAACCGTCGACGACCATAAATGAAACTGAAGCATTTCCAATCACATCGACTAAGGCATCGCCGATATTGAGATCCATGGTTGTTACATTGACCCCATGCTTCACATTCAGCGCCTCACCGGCGAAGTTGATGGCCACCAGGACGTCGCGGCCCGACGGCATTCCGCTCAGTTGATAGAACAGAGTCGTGGTCGCATAGCCGGTGGTGAACGTCTGGGTGTACGGCGTGCCGGTGCGGCTGAGATAATCCCTGTTGGGTGCCCCGTAGATGTGATTCCGGTGTACTTCAATTAGCTTATCAATCTTGTCCTTCAAGCCGCGGTTGTAATAATCGTAGTAGAAGACCGTGGGCAGGCCGACCTGATTGTTGGTGAGGATATACGCGTAGGCCAGAATGGGATCGTTATCGATGGGTTGACCGGGATCACGGGTATCGTGATTGTCGGTGAAGGTGCAGACGTTGAAGCCGCTGGCCCCGGCGGCGTCAACCATACCCGAGGTGAAGACATTGCGGGCATCGTAACCGAACTGGTCGCAGGCTGCCTCCAGGGCGTAGCGCAGGGAGAAATCGAAGGCACGGGGTGAGATGGCCGCCTTCGTATCACCGTCCATATTGGCCAGGACATTGTCGATCCAGCTCTTCAGCGTCCATGGATTCCCGTCAAAAAACTCACCAACGACCATCCCTGGATCGATTCCATTATCATGGAGGTGATCGAGGAGATCGCCGGTGAACGCGTAGGCGAAATGCTTGACGGCATCCATTCGATAGCCGCGAACTCCAACCGTATTCCACAACCAGCGGGTGAAATCCCGCAGCACTGTCTGGGTCGAAGCAACGGTCTGATCGTAATCGTAGAAGAACCAAGGCCAGTCCCAGTCGCCGGCCAACTGGGTCGGATTGCCGTTGGGCTTGAAATTCCACTGGTCCATGGCCCCCTGAGCGCTGGGCAAGTTGGTGAAGTCGGTCCAGGTCTGGTAGCCGACGGCCCACTGGATATCCTGATCAGAGGGGCTGTTGTCAAGATCATCGTACCACAGGCCATAGATGTGATGGTCGGAGTAATTGCCACCCTGATTGTTCAGATAGACCCAGAGGGTATCATCACCGGAAAAATCGGACGAGGTAAGGGTCAGAGCAAACTCGTCAATAATGCAGCCACCCACATCGTCAGTCTGGGCGAGCATATTGATACCCAGGGAGATGGTGTTGTTTCCTTGGCCGCAATCGCCACCACCATTGGGCTCGCTTTCGTTTTGATCGGGCATTCCCTGCCAGCTGACAGCATTGGTTTCCGTGTAGACTTTGTAGTCCATATAATCAAACCGAGCGTGCCACGAATGGGATCGAATCTTGAAGTAATATGTCCCCTCACCAAAACCATGAGGCGAACCGAGGGGAATGTAACAGCGGAATCGGTCGGAGGGATAGGGATTATCCCCGCCCTCGGCTTTCCACCACTCAAAATTTTCTATCCACCCTTCGACGGACGGATTATCCTCAGGGCTGCCGCCATCCCGGTGGTTGTATATCATGTCGGCCACGGCATTCAATCCCTGGGGGTTGAACTCAGTGACCAGGGCATCGACGTCAGCGCGGGTGCCAAAACGGGTGGCACCACCTCCGTACTCACCCAGATCGTACAAATCCTTGGGATCGTAACCCATACTGTACATGCCCGAATTACCCCTGGACATCGGCGGTAGCCATACATATGTGAATCCCGCGTCCGCCAGATCGGCCGCTTTGAGCCGCAGCGTATCGGCCCAGACTTTACCGTCAGGGGTGCCGGGATAGTCCCAGTAAAATCCCTGCAGCATGAAATCCTGGGCCTGGATAGTATTGGAAAGAAGAATACACAAACTCAATAACGACAACACGACAAGGCAAACAGACCGCTTCATGAAAATCCTCCTTGTGGTTCGATAAAAGACGGGTTGAAAAATTTCATTCGATTGACAATGGTTCTATTCAAGAGAGAGTTTTTTAAAAACGATGAAAACCGACAGATCTCCCACAGCCTCTGCCCTTCATTATGCATCTCTAAATTAGAGCGCTGTCTGAGACTTGTCAAGGATTTTTTCTGAGCAGTGCAAGCTGCATTCAGAAAGAGTTCAAAGAAAGAATCTCCTCGAACTCCTCTTTCTATCAGATCCTCCGCATCCGCGTCGTGCCTTACTCCTCACGATACTTCACTGCGTGCTCCGGAAGTCAGAAACGTTCCGAGCTTCCCCTATTGAATAGAACAAAAAAAGACGGAAAGAGAGAAATAAGTCCTGAAAAAAAGAGAGCGGATGACGGGAATCGGACCCGCGACCCTCAGCTTGGGAAGCTGATGCTCTACCAACTGAGCTACATCCGCTCGAAGATTTGAAAATACACGTTTTTGTATACGCTGTCAAGAAAAATCTGAGCCGACGTGACTCAGGGTTCAGAGAAATTCAAGAACAATCGGGACACAAACGGAGACGTCACTATGAAAGTGAGGCCTTTGGTTTCTCCTGAAAAATAGTACGGATGTTTTGCTCCAGACGGAATTGGAATTCACATCTTCTTATTTCATTCATCCCCACGTCTCAGTGCCACGGTGGTGAATATCCAGGATCGTAAAAAACAGAACCATATTACTTTCGTTTTCCTGCAGTCGTGTAGACATCAAGAATCCTGTCGATGATAGAATCGATGCTCTCATCTTCCTTAACATCAAACCATGTCACGCGCCGGTCCTTGCTGAACCAGGTAAGCTGCCGTTTGGCATAATGCCGCGAGTTCCGTTTCACGAGCCGTACCGCCTCTTCAAGATCAACCTCACCACCGAGGTACGAAAACACCTCCTGGTAGCCAACCGTCTGCATGGCATTGAGGGTTCGATCGTATCCCATTGTTACGAGGTTTTGAACCTCATCCACCAATCCTTTTTTCATCATGTCATCGACGCGTCGATCAATTCGCTCATACAAAACCGGCCGAGACATGGTTAAACCGATAAAGAGCGGCTCAAAGGCTGGCATAACTCCCCTTGACTCCCTCTGGATGAGAGAGAGCGGACGTCCGGTTATTTCATGGACCTCCAGAGCCCGGAGGATACGCTGCGTGTCGTTGGGGTGAATACGCCCAGCAGTCTCAGGATCGATGGTCATCAATTCGGCATGGAGCGGTTTCGGTCCCCATTCTTTCATCCTTCTTTGAAGGTTCTCTCGGACTTCGTTATCGTGCACGAAGGGATCGAAAAAACCGTCCACCAGAGCCCGGATGTATAAGCCCGAACCACCCACCACAATCGGCACACAACCTTTTCGAAACAAGGCATCGATCACTCTTCGGCTCTGACGCCCGTATTCCCCTGCACTGAAATACGCATCAGGATCGACGACGTCGACGAAGTGATGCCGAATCTGTTCCCTCTGCTGGATTGTCGGCTTGGCTGTCCCAATGTCCATGTAACGATATATCTGCCGCGAATCGGCGGAGACGATCTCACCTTGTAATCTCTGCGCCAGGTGAAGGGAGAACTCCGTCTTTCCAACCGCAGTCGGCCCAACGAGAAGCAAGAGATTGTTTTTAGGGGGACTCACCGAAAGTTATCGTTTAAATTTACTGTCCAACTCATTAAGCGGCATACGAATAAATGTTGGTCTTCCATGAGGACAAAAGTCCGGATTGGGGGTTGCAAAGAGCATGTCGATGAGGTTGTTCATCTCATCCTGTGAGAGGGGGTCGCCGTCTTTGATGGCGGTTTTGCAGGCGAACGAGATGGCTATCCGCTCCCGGATATTTTTTTCCGTCTTCCCGGTCTCGATGAGATCGTCCAGGATATCTTTCATCGCCTGCTCGCCGGTCGTATGACGCAGGAGCGCCGGAATGGCTTCGACAACGACCGTGTTTCCACCGAAGAGTTTGATGCTGAATCCTAATTGTTGGAACAGTGGCAATGCCTCGGCCATGACTGCCAGCTCTTCGAAGGACAATTCCATTGTGAGCGGGAAGAGCAACTGTTGGCCGGTCGCCCGTTGCCCCTCAAAGCTCTTCTTGGCCAATTCATAGAGCACCCGTTCGTGGGCCGCATGTTGATCGATAATGACGGCCCCGTCTTTGATCTGTGCCAGAATATATCGCTTGTGGAGCTGCCATAACGTGACCTTTTCCTCGGCCAATGAACCCATCCCTTGCACTGAGCTTTCATCTTCAGCCCCCCCCTTGTCTTCTCCTTTCTGCGACTGGAGTGTCATATGTTCTCTTTCGTTTTCAGGAATCTGACTCGATGCCGTTCGTTGGAGATCCATTTGAAGAACCGGTTCATTGAAGGGGAAACGGGCCGCCAACTCTTTTCTTATATCGGCGCGAGCATGGGGAGGAGTCCATTGAGGTGCAGCCGTCTTCTTTCCCAATGCACTCCGAACCGCGCTGACAAGGGCGTGATGGACCGATCTTTCGTCGGCAAAGCGAACTTCCCGTTTCGTCGGATGAACGTTGACATCGACTCGGATCCTGTCGATGTCCAGCAGGATAACTGCCATGGGAAACTTTCCCTTTTGCAGCTGCGGCTGATAACCCTCGAAGATGGCATGGTAAAGAAGCTGGCTGACGATCGGTCGCCTATTGACAAAGATAAACTGGTGGACTCTCGATGATCTCGCCGACTCTGGTCTTCCGATCCATCCGGATATTTGGATCCCATCGGCTTTGTAATCCAAGGGTAAGGCCTCTTTCAATAACTGAGGACCATAAATGTCTTGAAGCCGAAGTTTCAAGCTCTCCGCTTTGGACCAATGAAAGAGCTCCCTCTCATTGTGATGGAGCGTAAATCCTATCTCAGGGTGGGCTATGGCACACTGTATTATTGTCCGCGTGCTATGTCGCAGTTCCGTAGACGCGCTTCGTAAAAATTTTCGTCGGGCAGGTGTGTTGTAGTACAGTTGTTTTACGGTGACCGTTGTCCCGACTGCGCG
>CP070758.1:2031024-2046070 GCA_020348925.1 Gemmatimonadota bacterium
GTCCGTCGCCGCTCAACGGAACCGTCCCCAGAATGTGGTTTATGGTGGCCAGCACATCCAGAATATTGATGCTGCCGTCGTTGTTGACGTCCCCACGAACCCCCTCCAACCAGGAAGGACTGAAAGTGATCCCGATGTTCTCCTCCCAACCCTTGGTCACGCGCACTATCTCAGGCTCACCGGCACGACCCTCTATGGCTCCACCGCGACTCCGAGAGCCGCCCTCGGCATAGTACATCCAGTTGCGATGAAACGCCCCGTCCGGAAGAAGGGGCTTGGCGAAAAATCGGACCGCCGTCTCATCCGTGGCCCTCAGGTGAATCCAGAAATCCCCGCAAAGCCCGACCAGACTCTCGTAGTCCGGACGCTGCGTCAAGTCGAGCACAATCCGGCCGTCGGCATCGACGGAGTCCGGATAGAACAGAAAGGGGGCGATCAGCTCATCACCAAAAGTGCTGTCGTTTTCCCCCGGCCCAAAAACGTACACCTCCAAGGGTGAGACCTCATCGCTCATCCCCCGGTCCCGGCCTCTGTCCGGGCAAGAAGAGGACGAAACAGAACCGTTCCAGGCCGCACCGATCACAAGGGTCTGAAGAGCCGCCTCTGGCGTCTCTCCCGGTATGCTGAAGCGGACTGCCGGCCCTGCACCGGGCTCCGACTCGACGCTATCGCGCTCCGTGCTGTAAGGATCAAAATAACCCAAATACCCTGAACCGGATTCACTGACCGCCACAGGACCGATGAGCATCGTGTCGTTCACACCAAGCGTATCGCACGGAGATTCGAGTAAAACCTTCAGGTAATACAGTCCACCAGCTGCCGGTCTCCAGTCGTACTCATAGGCATAGATAGTATCACCGGCTGGAAGGAGGAAGAAGGGATATTGAAACTTGGGGCCAATCGGATGGACATCGCCGGGGAGAATACTTACACCGCCCTCATCAAGGATATCGATGTAGGCATTTCCAGGGGCCATGTCGAGATTGCTGAGATTGGTAATGGCAACCTGGACCGGCGTGGTATAGTTCACTGAAACCGGATTGGAAACTGCGATGTGGGTGACGGCGAAGTCGCACTCGGCGTGGATAACGAAAAACTCATCGTTCTGGTCGCAGCAGGTGGAGTCCAGGGCGTCGCAGATGATGACGAGGCAGTTGTCGGAGGGGGTGCCGGGAACGGTCCAGTCATACGATCCATCGTCCTCGGTGCCTCCACTTATGGGTATGTAAAATTCGCCTCCGTCAGGGGAGTATTCGATGATGACTGTACCGCTGGTGTTTTCTGAAATCCACGTGATGATCTCCGTCTCCCCAGCCTCCCAGATCTCCCCCCCGTTGGGGGAGCTGACCTCAAGGAAGCACGGTACCTGGATCTCGATACACTGGGAGAACTCAGACGTGTTGCCTGAAGGATCCGTGGCCGTGGCCGTTATGAATTGGCCCTCGGCAATAGCGTCAGAAGGGGTGAAACTGAAACTCGCATCGCCGCCAGTGTCAGTGTATACAATTATCCCCTCCAAAAATGTCTCCCCTTCACCGTAGCCGGAAGGATCGCATTCGGTGTTGGAGAAGAAGTCGATTCTGAATTCTGTATTCGGCGTGCTGTTGAGGTTTCCTTGAACGAGGTCCGGTGTGGCCGAGGTTAACACTGGAAAATTTTGCACATGGTTGGCACCTGCATCACCATCCCCGGCATCATTGGGTGTCACGCCGTCATCGTTCAGATCGATTCCCAGGCCACCGTTGGAGAAGACGGTATTGGAGAGAATAGCGTTACCCGTGCCGGAAGAAGACACCACACCTGCGAGCACGTTGAAGGCAATGGTATTACCTGCGGTCCCTCCAATACTGTTATCCGAGGCCTCATCATCGATCCGCACACCGTCCCCGCCATTTCCCAGGGCCCCTGTACCGTAGCTGTCGACACCGATGAAGTTGCCCAGCACCAGATTATCCGTGGTGCCGCTATTGGCTAAGTAGACGCCTGCGAAGCCGTTGCCTGAGATAACGTTGGTCGATTCCATCGAAGTTCCGCCGATGGTGTTGTTCGAGGCCTGCTGCTGGATAACGACGCCCGCGTTTGAGTTACCGATCGGTGATGTGCCGGTAACGTCAGTGCCGATAAAGTTGCCCTGCACGACATTGTTTGAGGCGGTGCTTTCAATAATCAGGACGCCGATGGCGTCGTTGCCTGAAATGACATTGTGAGCTCCGGGATTCGTTCCGCCGATGGTGTTGTTTGCCCCTCCGAAGATAGAGATCCCAAAGAGGGCGTTGCCCCGGTCGGCGGTTCCGCTGATGTCGGTGCCGATGAGGTTGCCCTGCACCACATTGCCGGTGACACCTGCACCTATCATGAGGACGCCCATCTGGGCGTTGCCTGATAGAAGGTTACGTGCCGCAGGCGTTGTTCCCCCGACGGTGTTGTTGCTGCTCCAAATCGATACGCCTTCCATGCCGTTGCCTGAAGCAGATATGCCGCTGAAATCCGTTCCGATGAAGTTGCCTTCGATGACATTTCCACCGCCGGTGTGTATCCAGATCCCCTCGGCGCTAAAATCTTTGATCACCAGCCCTCGCACCGTACTGTTCCCGGCAACGATCTCCAGGCCCATGGCATCGCCGGCACTGCTTCCGTTCAGGACGATCTTCAATACCGTGTTCAGACCCTGGCCGACAGGATTTGTATTGGGACTGGCTCCGGTCTGTGTATAGCCGTCTATTATGACCGGATCGGTGATGGGGGGAAGGATAGATGAGGGCTGGATGGTATGCACCAAGCCAGCGGGGGGAATGTTGAACTCGATAAGATCCGATCCCGGATTGCGGTTGGCGTCCTCGATGGCCTGTCTCAGTGAACCTGGCCCGCTGTCCTCTGCGTTCGTGACCGTGATGCTCATGGCCGGAAGCGAACCGGGCACTACCACGAACGCCAAGAGATACACAAGACCTACGATAAGCGATATGAGACGCATCTCAGAGTCCCTCCTTTCCTTCCTCACGGATATATTGAGTGTGTGTCAAAAAGTCCTCAGCCTTCGAATACCAGCTGACTTCGAAATTTTAAACGTTTTTAAATTCTTGAGGAATATCCATACTCTTTTTGCTGGAAGTTTTACACGAATGTCTGATTCTGGTTGATTCTCGTATATGCAGATGTGACGATGTCTTGGCTGATAGCCTGACAGCGTCATCTAATTATAGCATATAAACAATTGTTTGTCAAGACATTTTTGGCACAAAATCACTTTCTGAAAAGGGCGGCTCATAGTGCCAGTATTGTTAGAGGCATCACGGGACATACGAACGCGATATTTTTCCAATCGGTTCTATGAATTTTTTCTTGCTTTTTTCGGCAAAGTGAGATAGTTTGCATGAGACGATCGCGAGTTGTGATCTGGTGGATAGGTGGCAAGGACCATGAAGAGTGCAGCGCTCTTCTCAATAATAATCGCAAGAATCCGATACCGAAAAAAGATGTGTGCGGCGATGATAAAATGATTGTTCCCTTGATCGCACAATACATCGCATTTGCTGACTTTTGTGGTAATAATCTTTACGAAATCTCGAACGTTTCGTAAAGGTAAATGGAGAAAATAAATGGATAATTTCATCGGTCAAACGATATCCCACTATCAAATCATCGAGAAACTCGGCGAAGGCGGCATGGGGGTCGTCTATAAGGCTGAGGACACCAAGCTCCGGCGCACCGTTGCCCTGAAATTTCTACCGGCAGTTATGACCCGTGACCCGGAGGCTAAGGAGCGCTTCATCCAGGAGGCACGGGCGGCCTCGGCCATGGACCATTCCAATATCTGTACCATTCATGAAATCGGCGAGACCGAAGATGGGCATATGTTCATCTGTATGGCCTGCTATGAGGGACAGACCCTCAAGGACAAAATCAAAGACGGACCGTTGGAGCTTGGAGAGGCCGTGAATATCGCTGTGCAGGCTGCGCAAGGTCTGGCCAAAGCTCACGATCAGGGAATTGCCCACCGGGACATCAAGCCGGCCAACATTTTCATCACCGAAGATAACGAGGTGAAAATCGTCGATTTCGGTCTGGCTAAATTGGCGGGTAACATGGGGCTCACGAAGACCGGAACGACTGTGGGTACGGTGCCCTACATGTCACCCGAACAGATCCGCGGCCAGGGAGTTGATCACCGAACCGACATCTGGTCTCTGGGCGCGGTGTTGTATGAGATGGTCACCGGGGAGATGGCCTTCAAAGGGGAATACGAGCAGGCGGTGATGTATTCTATCATGAGTGAGGAGCCGGAGCCGATCGTAAATTTCCGCTCGGATGTGCCACAGGATCTGGAATGGGTTATCCAGAAGGCGCTCCAGAAGGATGTCAGCGAGCGATATCAGGATGTGGCTGAAATGCTGATCGATCTGAGGAGGTTCGCCCAGGGTGCGGTGGTCGAAGGTGCGATCCGGCCGCCCAGGGTATTGGAGGAGGAGATCACAAAAAAATTGTTGAAGAGGATTGTGTTGCCTGTGGGTATTGTCCTCTTTTTCGTCATCGCCGTTGTCCTGGTCCGACCGCTTCTTCTCCAGCAGGTACTGGTTTCGGAGCCGAAGCCCATCGCCGTGATCAGCTTTGTCAACCAGACGGGGGACAGCACCTATGATTATCTCCAAACGGTCATTCCGAATTTATTGATCACGAGCCTTGAACAATCACCCAATATCCGTGTCGCCACCTGGGAGCGCATGTATGACCTCCTGAAACAGATCGGCAAGGAGGATAGGGATATCATTGACAGGGAACTGGGATTTGAAATCTGCCGCATGGATGGTATCGATGTCATCGTCCTGGGCAGCTTCACCCGAACGGGCGATATATTCGCGACTGATGTGAAGGTGTTGGATGTGACAACGAAAGATCTGCTGAAGGGTGCCACGTTCAAAGGCGAGGGGGTTGCCAGCATTCTCAAAACACAGATCGATGAACTCACGAGGGAGATCTCTCGAGGTGTGGGCATTTCCGATCTTGCGTTCGAAGAAGCCGGAACCGGGATCGCCGATATGACAACTTCCTCAATGGAGGCGTACAACTATTTCTTGAGGGGTAAAGAGAATTGCGAAAAATTCTATTACGATGATGCCCTGCCATTTCTCGAAAAGAGTGTGGATCTCGATTCGACCTTCGCTGTGGCATACCTCTATCTTGGCTGGGCATACGATTGGTTGCACGATAACGACGCCAGAAAGAACGCCTACGAGAAGGCGAAAAAATTCTCCCAAAAAGCAACAGACAAGGAAAGACTCTATATCGAGGCGACGTACGCCGGGGAGATTGAAAACGATCGGGAAAAGAAATATCATGTCCTCAAACAGATTACCCAGAAATATCCGAAGGAAAAGCGAGCGCATCTCTTATTGGCGGAGTATTACAGAACACAGAGAGTGCTGGCTGAGGCCATACTTGAGTTCCATAAGGCCCTGGAACTCGATCCCAATTACGGATTTGCCATGAATCAGCTGGCTTACACGTACGCTGATAGTGGTGACTTTGAGAAGGCCATCGAATATTTTGAGAGGTACGCATCCGTATCTCCCGGGGACGCAAATCCATTCGATTCAATGGCCGAGCTCTATGTGCGCATGGGAAAGCTCGATGAGGCGATAGTACAATACAACAAGGCCTTGGACATAAAACCGGACTTCGGTTCGGATTGGAGTATCGCCTACATCTATGCCTTGAAGGAAGAGTACTCCGAGGTCATGACGTGGATCAATCAGTTTTTATCCATGGCCCCTTCGCCGGGGATACGAGTACAGGGATATGTGTGGAAGGGGCTGTATCACTGCTTACTGGGGAGTTTCGACGAGTCCCTGAGTGATCTTGAAAGAGCGGTGGAACTGGCCGACGTCATAGGGAACGAGGCGTGGAAAGCCCATGCGGACAGGACAAAAGCGTGGATTTATTATGAGAAGGGTGAGTTTGAGCGCGGTCGGAGATTCATTCGAAATTGGCTCGATTTCTATTCAGAATACTATCCACCATACATACCATATTTTACGGCCAGTCATAAAACGTATCTTGGTTTGGCTGATATAAAGCAGGGGCGAACCGATTCGGCATGGGTCAGGCTGGAAGATATAAAATCTCTGTTGCCCGACATAGCTCCGAAGGTGAAGGGAAATATAACGTTCGGTTATGACGTGCTTTACGGAGAGTACTTGCTCGCTTCAGACTCCCTCGAAAAAGCCATCGCTACCGGCGAAAAAGCATCGCCTCTGGGAAAGCTTCCGCTGATGCACCCATGGAATCTCCTCCCCTATAATGTGCCCTTCCGGAAAGATGTATTGGCGCGGGCATATCAACGGACGGGAGAGATCGACGAAGCCATCTCCGAGTACGAGCGTTTGATCACAGTTGACCCGAACAGCGTGGAGCGGCCGCTCATTCACCCCGTGTATCACTATCATTTAGCCAATCTGTATTCGGAGAAGGGCCTGTCAGACAAAGCCGTTTCCCAGTACGAGCAGTTCCTCGACATCTGGAAGGATGCCGATGAAGATCTGCCAGAACTGATAGACGCCAAGGCGAGATTGGCGAGGTTGAGGGAGGCGGGTTGATATCAAGCTTTTCGAAAAACTTTACTAATCTGTATAATTCCTTGATAAAATAAAAGTTGTCATTCGTCCGAAGGCAGGAACCTCCTCGATTTGCTGATCACACACACTCCAGTAAGGAGATTCCGGGGAAAAACCGGCATGACGTAGTAATTACCGTGAAATGTGTCGTGTAACAAAGTACAAAACCAAAAATCACCATAAGTCAATAAATATTTTAAGGTTACGCTGCATTTAAATTATTTTATGACCGAAACTGAGCGATCTTTAGACAAAAGTAACGGAGTGGTCATTCTGAACGGAGCAAGGCCAAGTGAAGAATCTCACTCACAAGGTGAGAGATGCTTCGCCCGATAAATCAAGCTCAGAATGACATCTCAGTCATAGTGTTTGCCAAGAATTACTCAATTTAGGTACGAATAATTCAGGCGAAACTTTGAAAGTGTCGTGAAGTTCAATGAGAATAGATGGCGGAATACATGGACTGCCAGCGAGATTGAAGGACCGGAGCCTTTTCTCTCTTTCGATACATTCAGACACCCTGGAGCATGTGCAGTTGCCACAGTTCCCGGCTGCTCGTATGAAGAAAGGGCGAAATGGCCAACCTCCCTGTTTTCCCGATGCTTTTTTCCAAATATCTCATCTCCTCGAAGTTCTCTCGTATCTCCGGGTCCGCAGAGGGTTCGAATCCGGCCTCCCGTAGCATGAGTATCCCCTTGGCTCTGACGGACAACTCCAGGTGAATCCGCAACAGACACAGCATATCGGCCACAATCTCTCCGGAAAACCGGTCTTTGAGGGAATCCAGGTACCTCCCAATTTTGGTCTCCGAGATGTTTCCCGTGGTGATCATGTCGAGAAGAAGGACATCCGTATCAAGACCCACCTCCAGCCAGAATTGGAGGGATTTTTCGCTCCGGGAGAAAACGACAACGATGACCAGGGGAAGCAGAATTAACTGCAAGACGGTTGTCACAACCGGCGAGAAGATGAAGTTGTTAAAGAATCCATGGATTACAATCGCTACGATGATTCCCGGGAGAAAGATGTGGAATTTTTCAGTGAATCCCCGATCGGCTGCATTCTTTGACATGATCCCCATGGCTGCCGTTGTCCCACCATGCATCACCGCCGTTCCCAGTCCTCGAAGGATCCAAAGGAATATATTCGCATCCTGCAAATACTTGAGATAATATATGTTTTCGACAAGGGCGAAGCCGGCCCCGATGGCGAAGCCGTAGATGGCCGCATCCACCAGAAATCCGATCCTTTTCGATTTGATTAAAAAGACAATATAGACTGCCTTGAATAGCTCCTCAATAACCGGGGCTCCACCCTTGGAGTATGATGAGAAATCGACGCCCAAAAGATTTATCAAGAGACTGTTCATGAACAGGGATCCCACTGCTGTAACGCAACCAATGAGGATCGTCAGCAGGATCGAGCGAAATTTCACCAGCTTATAGCTGTCCAATACTACAAAAGCCACAAGGAAATAGAAAACGGGCAGGAGACTTACTGACGCTCTGACGATGAAATCCACGGTAGGAGCAAAGAGAGTGAAACTCTTGATTTACAGGTTTACATTAGTACGCTCACCGGTGTACCAACACAGTGCCAGGCTGGACGTATTATTGAGACACTTCTCCTTTTGAAACAAAATACTATCTCAATATTTTAAGGGAAATCATAAACTCTTTCTCTATAGAATGATGTTTCTCGAAGGCCAATGCATATCCCAGAGAGAGTGTCGACGGAAGGTTAGAGAATATGACGAGCTGCATATCTATCTGACCACCGGCATTCATTACGGATCGTCTGTAATCTTTGCTCGTCAGCTCGAAGAGATCGTCAGGATCCACGTTCGTCTTGATTCCGGAGGTGAAAACGGCCATTCGGGCCCAGTTACAGTACAGGACAGGAAATCCGAATCGCCGGAATCGCAGAGGCGGAAAGGTCCATTCGAGCATCATTTTGGCGTAATTTGTACCACCGATGGCGTTGAGCTCGACACCGGGAAAGCTGTAATACTCCCTGTAACGCTTGATGGACAAATAATCGACCCAGTTGTTGCCAAACCCTCCGAAATAAAAGTTGGCAAAGGGTTCGTCCCGATCACCGTGAGCATATCCGAAGGAGCTTCTCAACCAGAGTGCCATGTGCTCGATGGGGAGCAAAAACCCGTAATCGAGGTTTGCGTTGACATGAGGGTAGAATTTTTCGTTGACGTAGGTGTTGAAGGAGTTTATTTGCCCAGTCACCCCTTTCTCGGAATCGACCCCACCCAATGTTGTCCGCTTATTGGAGTAATTCAAATTTGCCCGCAGTGTCACAAACTTGTCGTAGGAGACCGCAACGTTCTGGAAATCCGGGAGCCGTTCGAGTCCGCCGTAACCGGCCACATTGAAGGAATAATCCAGCATCTTCGGCTTCTCGTAGATGAGGTAACTTTGATAATTCAGGGACAACGAATAGCCTTTCCGACTCTTCTTGGTGGGGCCGAAAAGGTCGTAGAAATCCGCTCCGTTGTATGAGGCCGAGATATCCCACGGCCACTTGCTATAGTTAAAGGTGGTGTGGAATCGTTCGTCACCCGGTAATTTCGAATAGGGCGAATAGGATGCTGTGAGATTGAAGTCGTTCATCCTGATGGGATCGGCGAAATTCATGCGGATCCCAAGGGCCACATAATCACTGTGTCCGTCAACGTACGTGTCCCTGTATCCCTCAACAACGGGATAGACGGAGGCAAGTTTTATGTTCCGAAAAGGACTGTAGGGACCGCTAAAGGTTGTCAGGGAATCGATATTGATGGACGCCGGTGATCCGGCCATCCACTCCGTGACGATGGGGTGTCGGTCCACAACGGCCTGCCCCAGGTACCGTATGGCACTCACGTCCTCCAGCGGTTGCGCGGAGATCATGACCGGTAGAAATCCTTTCCCTGTGTACCGGAAGACGATGAGAGAGTCGCCCGGGAGAGGGACCGGTCGAAAGAAACCGGTCTCGCAATTTGTCAGGATGTCCATGTGTTCGGTTTCGAAATCGTATCTCCAGACGTTTGAGACACCCGTGTAGTATGAGGTTCCGAGGAGATAGCGACCGTCGTCAGTGAAGACAAAATTTTGAGGGGCATTTTCCTCGAATTCGTACAGCACGTCGTAGGAGGTGTCCTTGCTCAGGAGGTTTTCGATGTTCATTCTGATGAGACGCTGCCTGCCGGTGACCTCGATGATGGACGCCGTCAGGTACTTTCCGTCCGGGGAGATATCGAGATCGAAGATGTTCTTTCCGTAGGGCAAGACGAAAATATCCTCCCACGTCTCATAAGGAGATGGAATCCGAACCACTATGGATCGCCCGTTGTGGTGTTGCACACCCCATAACGATTTGTCCGCACGATTGAAGGCCAGATCCCCGGTCCGACAGTCCTTGATCAGCCTTTTCGACGTTCCGGTCTGAAGGTCGACGACCCGAATATCCCGCCAGCGAAAAACGTTATCGGTCGTGAAGAAGATGTTCCGTGTGTCCGGATCGTAGGCCAGGGACGAGACGTAGTACAAGGCAGGCCCGGGAACATTGCAGATCTTCTCGATCCTGCCGGTGTCGATATCGATGGAGGAGATGTTGGCCAGTTGGCCGGGGTAGAGGGTGGCTGCATACAGTTTTCTCGTCACTGGATCGTAGAATGAGCGTGAGACCGAGCCGAGGGCGCGCTCGGACAGAGGCCGATACTGCGTCACAGGATTGGCATGAATCGAGTCGAGATTTGTCCGTTGCCACTGATGCTCCCACTCGACCCAAGCGACCCACTCGTCATCCAGGGATCGCCCGTACACCTTCTTGAACTGGGAGGTAAAATATCGTTTGCTCTCACCAGTTCGATCGAACCACTCCAGCAGTTTCTCAGGCCCATAGTGATAGGCCAGATAGCTCACGAAACGGGTCCCGTAGAGGTAAGAGTTTTGGCCGACCTGAAAATCGATGGTCGTGCCCTCGGATTCGAGCCCCACGATATCGTAGAAGTAGCTGCTGTCCCGAACCATGGTTCTGAAAACCATCTCATCATAACCACCCAGGGCGCGTCCGAGACCTCCAGACATCCACGTCTCCAAAAAGACGGCGATCCCTTCATGGTACCACCGCGGACAGTACCACCGGGGACTCGTCAGATAACTGTAAAACATCGAGAGGGGATAGTCGGCGATGGGCAAGACCTTTCCGAAGAATATCGTACGATAGAATTCATCGTTCGGTGAAGATTTGTCTGTGGCCACCACGTGGACAAGCTCATGGTGCATGAGCCAGTTCATTCGCTCATTGGACGGGGCCGTTTCATACACCTGCTCAAAAGGTTCGATACCGAGGGTGATGTAGTTCCAGGGCATCGTTATCGTCCCGCCGTGTCCAATATCTCCAAAATCATGCAGCAGAATGAGCACTTTTTCCGAAGGCGTATAGTCAAAAAGCTCCCTGTGAAACTTCATTGAGTTTTCGAAACTCCGGGCCAGATGGGCAATGATGTAGTAACTTTCCTCGAAGTACACCAAAAGCAGAAACTCTGTCTCCAGCGACTGAAGCTGCACTGAGGCGGCGGGCATTGAGATGAGGAATAAAAAAATGCAACTTATAGAAAAAACAAAACGTTTCACGAGTGATTCCCTCCCTTTCATTCCACATAGTTCTCTTGGAATTTATCACCTGTGACCAAACATAAGATGCTTTCTTCTCGTTGTCAAGTTTTTTGTTATAAAAAGAAAGAGATGCCGAGCCTCGGCATCTCTTTCCCCTCTACTGTGTATGTCAACGACCGCCTGTCTTAGTGTTGATACTCCAGCTGGAAGGCCTGCAGATCGGAAACTAAGTTCTCAAGAGCTCGGATTTCCTCTCTCTGCAGAGTGGGGATCACCTGCTTCCTGAACCCATCAAACTCAGCCACAAGGTTCTCCAAAGCCTGGATCTGCTCGCGCTCCAGAGCCGGGATGACCCGCTTGTCCAAAGTCCGCAACTCAGCGCCCATATGTTCAAGGGCTTGGATCTGCTCACGCTCCAGGGCCGGGATGACCTGCTTCTGAAAGCCGTCATACTCAGTGACCAGGTTCTGCAAGGCCAGGATCACTTGCTTCTCGAGCACCCGCAGCTCCTGCCGCTCCAGGGCCGGAATGACCTGCCGGTCCAAAGTGCGGAACTCACCGGCCATATGCTCAAGGGCCTGGATCTGCTCGCGCTCCAGGGCCGGGATGACCTGCTTCTGGAAGCCATGAAACTCAGTCACAAGGCTCTGCAGGGCTTGAATCTCTTGCCTCTGGAGGACCACTATCTCTTGCCTCTCAAGAGCGGGAATGATCTCTCGCTCCAGGGCCGGGATCACCTGCTTCTGCAGGGCCGGAATGACCTGCCGCTCCAGGGCCGGAATGACCTGCCGGTCCAGTGTCCGGAACTCACCGGCCATGTGTTCGAGGGCACGAATCTCCTCTTTCTCCAGGGCCGGGATCACCTGCTTCTGAAAACCATGAAAGGCAAGTGTCAGGTTCTCTAGGGCAGGGATGATCTCTTTCTCCAGGGCCGGGATCACCTGCTTCTGCAGGGCCAGAATGACCTGCTTCTGCAATGCGGGGATGATCTCTTTCTCCAGAGCTTGAATTTCCTGCTTCTCCAGGGCTGGAATGACCTGTCGCTCCAGGGTCGGGAGAACCTCTCTCTGCAAGGTCAGAATGACCTGCCTCTGGAGGGCCGGGATGACCTGCTTGTCCAGGGTGTTCAGCTCAGCGCCCATATGTTCGAGGGCACGAATCTCCTCTTTCTCGAGGGCCGGGATCACCTGCTTCTGGAAACCATCGTACTCTTTAACCAGGCTCTCCAGAGCCGGGATGACCTCTCTCTCCAGGGCCGGGATCACCTGCTTGAACAAGGCAGGTAAGACCTCTTTTTCCAGGGCCAGAATCACCTGCTTCTCATAAGCTGGGATCACTTGCCTCTTTAGGGTGCTTAACTCAACCGCCATATGCTCAAGAGCCTGAATCTGTTCTCTCTCCAGAGCCGGGATCACCTGTTTCTGGAAACCATCAAACTCCGTGACCAAACTCTCCAACGCCTGAACCACTTCCTTTTCGAGGACCCGCAGCTCCTGGCGCTCAAAAGCAGGGATCACCTGCTTGTCCAGGGTGCGCAATTCAACCGCCATACTTTCGAGAGCCCTGATTTCCTCTCTCTCCAGCGCCGGGATGACCTGCCTCTGAAAACCGTGAAACTCAGTGACAAAACCCTGCAACACCTGAATCTCTTGCTTCTGGAGAACCAGCATCTCTTGCCGCTCCAAGGCCGGGATGACCTCTCTCTGAAGCGCCGGGATCACTTGTCTCTCCAGGGCCGGAATGATTTGCCGCTCCAGGGCCGGAATGACCTGCTTGTCCAGGGTAGTCAACTCAGCGGCCATGTGCTCAAGAGCACGGACTTCCTCTCTCTCTAAGGCCGGGATAACCTGCTTCTGAAAGCCATGAAACTCTTTGACCAAATTCTCCAGGGCCGGGATGACCTCCCGCTGCAAGGCCAAGATCACCTGCTTTTCCAGAGCCGGGATGACCTCCCGCTCCAGGGCCGGAATGACCTCTCTCTCCAGCGCCGGGATCATCTCCCTCTCCAGAGCCGGAATAACCTGCCGCTCCAAGGCAGGGATCACCTGCTTCTGCAGGGCTGGAATTATCTGCCGCTCCAGAGCCGGAATGACCTGCTTGTCCAGGGTGTTCAGTTCTGCGGCCATATGTTCCAGAGCCCGGATTTCCTCTTTCTCCAGAGCCGGGATCACCTGCTTCTGGAACCCGTCAAATTCAACCACCACGTTCTCAAGAGCAGAAACGACCTCTTTCTGCAGGGCCAGAATGACCTGCTTCTCCAGGGCCGGGATGACCTCTCTCTGCAGGGCCAGAATGACCTGCTTCTCATAAGCCGGGATCACCTGCTTCTCCAGGGTGCTCAGCTCAGCGGCCATATGTTCCAGAGCCTGGATCTGCTCACGCTCCAGAGCCGGGATCACCTGCTTCTGGAAGCCATCAAACTCTTTGACCAGGTTCTCCAACGCCCGAATTTCTTCCCTTTCGAGAACCATTATTTCCTGCCTCTCAAGAGCGGGAATGACCTGTCGTTCCAAGGCCGGAATGACCTGCCGCTCCAAGGCCGGAATGACCTGCCGCTCTAAAGTAGGAATGATCTGCTTGTCTAAGGTGTTCAGCTCAGCAGCCATGCGTTCGAGAGCTTGGATCTGCTCGCGCTCCAGTGCAGGAATCACCTGTTTCTTGAAACCATCAAACTCCTTGACCAGGTTTTCCAGGGCCGGGAGGACCTCTCTCTGCAGAGCCGGGATGACCTGCTTATTCAAAGCGGGAATGACCTCTTTCTCCAGGGCAGGGATCATCTCTTTCTCCAGGGCCGGAATAACCTGCCTGTCCAAGGTAGGAACAACCTCTTTCTGGAGTGCCGGCAGGACCTCTCTCTGCAGGGCAGGAATAACCTCTCTCTGCAGCGCAGGAATGACCTGCTTGTCCAATGTGCTCAATTCAGCGGCCATATGTTCGAGGGCTTGAATCTGCTCTTTTTCCAGCGCGGGCATCACCTGCCTTTTGAAGCCATCGAACTCCTTAACCAGGTTCTCCAAAGCCGGAATAACCTCTTTCTCCAAGGCCGGAATGACCTGTTTTTCCAAAGCCGGGATGACCTCTTTCTCCAAAGTCAGCATCACCTGCTTCTCGAATGTGGGGACCACGAGCTTTTCCAGTTTCCGCAACTGAGCGGTTGTCTGCTCGAGGGCCTGAATTTGCTCTTTCTCAAGAACAGGAAGCACCTGCTTCCGAAAACCATCAAACTCTGTCACGAGATTCTCTAACGCACGCAGCTCCTCCTTCTCTAAGACGGGGGTCACCTGCCGTCCCAAGTGCTGCAATCTGGCAATCAAGTTCGCCAGTTGACGACCATCCATCTCCCCCAATTGGGGCTTCGTCGTATTTTCAAAGGCCTCAAACTGCGCCGCCAAATTAAGGAGTTGTTGGCCTTCGAGGACCACGTCACTTTCTGTAATCTGATCCGCCCGGTATTTCTTGACTTTTCCGATCGTACCCCGTACGTCTTCACCGGGCGTAGGTGGATAGAAGAACGCAAAATAAGCGATGACAAGAACTGCGATGACTATGCCACCAGCTAAAATTTTCTTCATCAAACCACTGCGCTTTTCCATTGCTTTACCCTCCCTTCAAAGGTTTCAAACTTCCGACTACCAACCATCAACCATACAGCTAACGGATCAGACGAACCATACTCACCTCCTTTTTTCATTGTCCAAATCTTTCAAGATCGTTAACTCATTACGTTGTCTTATCAAAGTACAAATCAAACTCGAAATAGTTGGTCTTTTTTTATACTTTTCCAATCATCCGGTATCCCGCCTGACAATAATAGGGCGGTCA
>CP070758.1:2046170-2064674 GCA_020348925.1 Gemmatimonadota bacterium
AGGATATGAATTTGGACCTATAATAACCCCAGAAACAATAGAGAAACATTTAAGAAACACTTGAGATACGATAAAGAAACAATTTGATATGTATATTTTCTATACATCTCAAGTATTTTACCATCTCCCCGGGCCTTCTTTGATTTTCTGTTCGCCTTCCTTTAATCGAAAAAGAGCAAGTCTGAAGCAGATGAGTGGAACCGACAGGAAAGGTTAGAACTTTATAATTTTATAATTAATTATACAACATAGAGTTTCGAGACTAATATAGTAATCACATTAAATCTTAGTTCGTATAATATATATTATGTAAACATATTAATGATGTATCTTTTATTGTGTATATTCCAGAAGTCCAAATCATACCATGATTAATCCTGATGGGACGTATAATTTTTGAATATTACGAGAAAATGGGTCTCTTGAGGGACGTAATACAGTTTCTGTCTATTGGGCAACGATACTCAATAATTTTTTCTGAACGTAGACAGTCTTTTTGACTTTTTTGCCTTCGGTGTATTTTTGTACTCTTTCATTGTCGAAGGCAATCTTTTTCAGAGCATCCTCTGAAATATCTGCCTCCACATCTAAATGCGCCCGTACTTTTCCATTTATCTGGACAACGACTGTGATGTGATCGGTCTTAATCGCTTCATTATCGTAAGTGGGCCAGGGATGTCGAAAAACACCTTCGTCATGGCCTAACTTCTCCCAGAGCTCCTCCCCTGCGTGCGGAGCGAACGGAGCTAACAGGAGCGCCAGAATATCCAAAGAACGGTTCCAGTCACGGTACTCTATTTTTTCCTCTTCCAGATAGAGATAATTCACGTACTCCATGAGAGCTGCAATGGCTGTATTAAAATGCAGTCGATCAACATCACCAGTCACTCTTTTAATTGTCTTGTGGATCCATCGATCCAATTCTCTTGGATGGACGGTTTTCTTTGCACTCGGACTTTTTTCGTAGAGCCGCCAAATACGGTTGAGAAATCGAAAGATACCACCAATACCCTGGTCGTTCCAGTCCCCTCCGTCCTCGTAGGAACCCATGAACATAAGGTACATTCTGAAGGTGTCGGCACCGAAGCTTTCGATGAACTCTTCAGGATTGACAACATTGCCTCTCGATTTGGACATACGTGCTCCGTCCTTCGTAATCTGACCCTGATGAGTGAGTTTCATAAAGGGTTCATCAAAATGAACAAATCCCAGATCAAACAGGGCCTTCGTAACAAAACGAGCATAGAGGAGATGCATGACGGCATGCTCAGCCCCTCCCATATAGTGATCCACAGGAAGCCATTGTTTCACCAGCTCAGGGGAGAAAGGACCATCCTCGCAATGTGGATCCGGATACCTCAGGAAATACCAGGAAGAGCAGACAAAGGTATCCATAGTATCCACTTCCCTCTCCCCTGCTCCTCCACATTTTGGGCACTTCGTGTTTAGGAAATGAGAAGCAGAGGCTAAAGGTGAGAGATCTGAACCGGTCGGCTTGAAATCAACATCTTGTGGTAATAGAACAGGTAAATCCTCTTCCGGGACTGGAAGTTCTCCGCATTCCTTACAGTAAATTATTGGTATGGGTGCTCCCCAGTAGCGCTGCCTGGATACAAGCCAATCCCTCAATTTATATTGAACGGTCTTTTTCCCCTGTCCTTTCTTATTGAGATCTTCGACAAGCCTGGCGATACATTCCTCATTGGTGAGACCGTTGTATGGACCGGAGTTCACCATGATTCCGGGCTCGATATATGCGCCCCTCATATCATCGAGAGGCGAAGGGCCGTCGTTGGGTCTCACCACTTCTCGGATGGGCAGCCCGAATTTCTGGGCGAATTCGAAATCCCGCTCATCGTGGGCAGGACAGGCAAAGACGATTCCTGTTCCGTAACTGGCTAAGACATAGTCGGCAATCCAGAGCGGGACGCGCTCACCATTGATCGGATTGATCACATTGCGACCGATAAAAACCCCTGTTTTTTCGCGATCAGCGGATATCCGCTCTATCTCCGAGATACGTCTTGATCTCTCGCAGTAAGCATCCACGTCACTTTTCTGTCCAGACGTCGTCAGCTCCGACACAAGAGGATGCTCAGGTGCCATGACGACATACGTCATCCCATAGAGTGTATCCGGTCTGGTGGTAAAGACTTCGATCGTTCGTGCATCATCCTCTATGTGAAAAGAGAGCAGGGCCCCCTCACTCCGCCCAATCCAGTTGCGCTGCATTGCCAGCGTCTTCTCAGGCCAGTCGATCTTAGCGTGATCTTTGAGCAGTCGTTCCGCGTAAGCCGTGATCCGAAAGAACCACTGGGTGAGATCCCTTTTGGTCACCTCGCTGTCACATCGTTCACACAAACCCTGAACAACTTGCTCGTTGGCCAAGACGGTCCGGCATTGCGGGCACCAGTTCACCGGTGCCCGCTTCCGATAGGCCAATCCATGCTTATATAACTGCAGAAAGAGCCATTGCGTCCATTTATAGTATTCTGGATCGCTCGTATTGATCTCTTTATCCCAGTCGTACATGGCCCCGATGGCCTTGATCTGTTGGCGAATATAATCGATGTTTTCCGCCGTGCTCACCGCAGGGTGAACACCGTGCTTTATGGCGTAATTTTCGGCAGGGAGGCCGAAGGCATCAAAACCCATGGGCTCAAACACATTGTACCCCTGCATCTTCTTGAATCGGGTCCAGGTATCGGCAGGCCCATAGTTGTACCAGTGCCCGATATGCAACTTCTCACCTGACGGATAGCTGAACATAACCAGAGAGTAGAGCTTTCGGCTGGTGTCGGACATATCCGTTCTGTGGGCTCCGATCTTCTCCCAGATCCGTTGCCACTTCGACTCGATCTCAGCAAAGGGGTAATCGGCCATGAGAACTCCTCATACTCAGTGCAATCAAGATGTTTTCAACGCCTTCTGAACATTGTGTTCTATGATTGAAATTTAGGGATAGAGTCTGTGCATCAATCTCGGGAAAGGCACGGTTTCCCGAATATGCGGTATACCACAAATCCAAGCGACCGTTCGTTCCACACCGAGACCGAATCCCGAGTGAGGAACCGTTCCATATCGGCGCAGATCAAGATACCATTGAAAAGCTTCCACGGGCAGATGGTGTTGCTCTATTTTGTCCCCTAACACCTTCAGATCGTCCTCGCGCTGTCCACCGCCCACGATCTCCCCGTAGCCTTCGGGAGCGAGCACATCCATGCCGAGCGCTAAGCGCCCGTCTTCAGGATCCGTCTTCATGTAAAAAGCTTTGATTGCTTTCGGAAACCGATGAACAATCAGAGGTTTATCGAATTGTTGAGAGAGGACGGTCTCTTCATCGCCACCAAAATCATCACCCCATTTCACATCCAGACCATCTTTCACTAGCTGCGCAACGGCCTCATCGTAACGAATTCTTGGAAATGGGGGGACAACCTTTTCCAACGGCGCGGTATCTCTTTCCATGGTTTTCAACTCTTTGTGACGACGTTCAAGGACCCGCTGCACAATATATACGATCATCTCTTCAGCCAATCTCATGTCGCCTTCGAGATCAAGATACGCCACCTCAGGCTCAATCATCCAAAACTCCGTCAGATGACGTCTTGTTTTTGATTTTTCTGCCCGAAAGGTCGGCCCGAAACAGTACACCTTGCCAAAAGCCATGGCCCCTGCTTCCATGTACAGTTGTCCGCTCTGGGTCAGATAAGCTTTCGTATCAAAATACTCCGTCTCGAAAAGAGTTGATGTCCCCTCGCACGCTGCCGGAGTGAAGATCGGGGCATCGACAAGGACAAAACCGCGCTCGTCGTAAAAATCGCGGCACGCTTTGACGACTTCGCTTCGAACTCGTATGATGGCCTGCTGCTTGGACGAGCGGAGCCACAGGTGTCTGTGGTCCATCAAGAACGCCGTGCCGTGCTCTTTGGGCGTAATCGGATATTCATCCGCCTCGTGGATGATCTCATACTGCGTCACATCAAGTTCGTATCCGCCTGGTGCTCTTTCGTCGGCGCGCACTCTTCCGGAAAGAATGACGGAGGACTCCTGGGGAAGACGATCACACTTCTGGTAGAGCTCCTGCCCTATCGCGTTCGGTGCAATTACGCCCTGAATAATTCCTGTCCCATCTCGAATGATGTGAAACTGGACTTTTCCACTCGATCGTTTATTGTACAGCCATCCCTTGATGGTCACCTCCTGTCCGTCGTAGTCGGCGATATCCTCAATGTAAACATGGTGCATTTTTTTCCGTCCCCTGGTCACAACAGCGTGAAGATCTTAACCAAGAACCTCCTCAAGAGGATAATAGTCAAGCTGAAAGGCTTCAGACACACCTGGGTGTGTAATTTTACCGTCGATGATGTTCACTCCCGCTGCAATCTCCGGGTTCGTGCGGATCGCTTCTTCGTAGCCCTTTTCGACAATCTCCTGGGCATACGGAAACGTGGCGTTTGTCAAAGCCAAGGTGGATGTCCTGGGGACAGCACCCGGCATGTTGGCCACGCAGTAATGCAGTACGTCATCCACAATGTACGTCGGTTCCTCGTGCGTCGTCGGTTTGCACGTTTCGACACAACCTCCCTGATCGACCGCAACATCAGTAATAACAGAGCGGGGTTTCATGAGCTTGAGCATATCCCGGGTCACAAGACGGGGTGCCTTTGCTCCGGGGATAAGAACAGCTCCGACCAAGAGGTCGGCCTCAGAGATGGCATTCCGAATGTTGTAACTGTTGGACATGACGGTACTCACATTGCCCGGCATGATATCGTCCAAGTATCTGAGTCTCTCAAGGTCAATATCCAAAATGGCCACGTTGGCTCCGAGCCCAGCAGCCATCTTTGCCGCATTCGTCCCGACGACCCCACCACCGAGGATGACGACTCTGGCCGGTTCCACTCCGGGGACACCGCCCAACAAAATTCCCCGCCCGCCCATTCGTTTTTCAAGGTACTTCGCTCCCTGCTGGATTGCCATGCGTCCCGCCACCTCGCTCATAGGTATAAGGAGAGGCAGTTTTTCGTCGGCAGTTTGGACCGTCTCGTAGGCTATGGCTACGATCTTCGCGTCCATCATAGCCCGAGTCAGCTCTTCGCTGGCGGCAAAATGGAAGTAGGTGAAGACGACCTGTCCCTCCCGGAGAAGCGTGTATTCCGGAGCCAGGGGCTCCTTGACCTTCATAATCATGTCGGATTTCTCGAAAATCTCGTCAGGCGTACCGACGAGAGTTGCCCCGGCCTTCGTATACTCCTCGTCCTCAATGCCACTTCCGACACCACCGTTCTTTTCAACAAGAACCGAATGCCCCATCTTGACAAACGTCTCAACACCAACCGGCAGTAATGCAATGCGATCTTCATTGCTTTTAATCTCTTTCGGTACTCCGATAATCATAGTCGTTCCTTTCACCAAAGTAATTAATTGACGAAAAGATCCTCATTTTTGAGAAGGTCTTCTTTGACCGGACCTAAAACAGTCACGATGAACTTCTCGGGATCAAAAAGATCCGTAGCAACGGTCTGAATATCTTCGGCAGTGACCCGGTCTATGTGGGCTATTGTTTCATCCAAGCTGGAATACGTGTCCAAATAGATCTCCTGCTCTGAGAGACGCATCATGCGGTTACTTGTACTCTCCAAACTTAACATTAAATTGCCTTTGAGTTGCGATTTGGTGCGTGTAAGTTCATCTTCAGACACAGGGGTCGTGACAAGAGATTGAAATTCCTGAAGAATCAGTGCCAGTACCCTTTGAATATGGGAGGAGTCTGTACCTGCGTAGACACCGAAGATCCCCGTGTCGACGAAGAAATCCTGAATGGTGAAAATCGAATAGGCGAGTCCTTCTTTTTCCCGGATATTCTGGAAGAGCCTTGAACTCATACCTCTTCCCAACAACGTACTCAGAACAAACAGTGGAATCCGCTGAGGGCGGGCGTAAGGAAAACTTCTCGTTCCGACACACACATGTGTCTGGGCACTATCTCTTTGGTGAATATCGATCCGCGTCGATATTTCGGAAAACACCGAGGTGTCGTCCTGCACAAAAAAATTTCCAACGCAAAAATGTTGTTGAATAAAATCCACCAATGTATTATGCTCGACATTTCCGGCCGCAACGACGACGGTCCTATTATTCGCATAATGATCTTCAACGAAGCAGCGGAGTTCATGCGCTGAAAACCTCCGAATATTTTCCGGAGAACCGAGAATTGGCCACGCGAGTGGATGTGGTTCATAGAGTGATCGAAAAAACAGATCATGTATGAGGTCGTCAGGGGTATCGTCACGATTTTTGATTTCCTCTAAAATGACCTGTCTCTCTTTTTCAATGTCCTCTTCTTTGAAGAGTGAATTTATGAGAATGTCAGCCAAAACTTCCAGAGCGAGAGGAACATGTTCGTCCAACACTCTGGCATAGTAACATGTCAATTCCTTGCTTGTAAAGGCATTGAGGTGTCCCCCGACCGCTTCCAAGCTCTGAGCAATCTCTTCCGTCGTCCGGTTGGTTGTACCCTTGAATACCATGTGCTCGACAAAATGGGAAATTCCGTTTTTTTCCACCACTTCATTGCGTGAGCCGTTCTGAATCCATACACCGATCGAGACCGATCTCACATGGGGAATATACTCTGAGACGATTCGTACCCCGTTTTCAAGTACTGATTTCTGATATATCGATTCCGAGGTCATCGTCGCCGTTCCACTCATCGATCATCCTCAGAAGAGTATCTTCTTTGAGGAGGTTCGGTTTTTCTATCTGGAGTGTACCCGCGAGGTGAGCTCCCTCGAGGTGCACCCCCTCGGGCTGAACCTCCTCGGTGTGCACTCCCTCGTGGTGCGCCTCCTCGGGGCGATCCCAGAGCAGCCTTTCTGCTTAATTTCACTTTTCCCAAGGGATCGATACTGATCACCTTCACCAGAATTTCATCTCCGAGGGAAACAACGTCTTCCACGCGGTTCACCCTGTGGCGCTCCAAATCGGATATATGGACCAATCCTTCTTTGGCGGGCATGAACTCAACAAAAGCGCCGAAGTTCGTAATCTTTTTCACGACGCCTGTGTACGTTCTGCCGATCTCGGGTTCCTCCACCACAGCGTTGATGAGGTTCACCGCTTTTTGTCCCATTTCAAGATCATTGGCAGCGACAGTAATTGTACCATCATCCTCAATATCAATTTTCGCGTCCGTCTGTTCCTGAATACTTCTGATCATCTTCCCCCCCGGTCCGATCACATCCCCGATTTTTTCCACGGGAATTTTCAGGATCGAAATTCTCGGAGCATAGATGGAGAGATCGGGTCGCGGTTTGGAGATGGTCTGCGTCATGATATCCAGAATATGGAGCCTCCCGACATGTGCTTTCTCCAGAGCCACTTCAAGCAACTCGTATGAGATTCCGCTCATTTTGATATCCATTTGAAAGGCGGTGATCCCCCTCCGGGTTCCGGTCACTTTGAAATCCATGTCGCCAAGATGATCTTCAACACCGAGAATATCGGTCAGAATCTCGACACGATCTTTCTCTTTGACCATGCCCATGGCAATACCGGCTACCATTTCTTTGATGGGAACGCCGGCATCCATGAGTGCCAGTGTCCCAGCGCAGACGGTGGCCATGGATGAGGATCCGTTCGATTCGAGCACATCGGAGACAATGCGGATGGTGTAGGGAAAATCCTCATCCGACGGGATCATCGGCTCGATGGCCCGCTCAGCCAAAGCGCCGTGTCCGATTTCCCTTCGCCCAGGACCGCGGATAGGTCGGACTTCTCCGACACTAAAAGGTGGAAAATTGTAATGGAGCATATAGCTCTTCCAAGATTCTCCTATTAAATCGTCAATGCGCTGTTCATCCATCTTCGTCCCGAGAGTAGCGACCGCTAGGCTCTGTGTCTGCCCTCTGGTGAACAACGCGGAACCGTGCGTGCGGGGGAGCACGCCGACCTCGCAAGAGACCGGCCGGACTTCATCCAAACTCCGACCATCAATGCGCTGTCCCCCCTCAAGAATCATACGACGCATATCCTCCTTTTCGATCTCAAAAACCAGTGAGGTCATGACTTTTTCGCATTCGGGAAATCGTTCGGTCAACTCCGCGATAACGTACTCCACCGTATCGTCAATTGCTTTCTGCCTCTGCTCTTTATCCGGAAGCATATTGGCACGACGAATTCTGTCAAGACACATATTTTTTACTGTTTGGGTGAGTTCCTCATTCACTTCAGGAGACGTCACTTCCCGTTTCGGCTTGCCGCAGACAGCTATCAGCTCCCGTTCGAGTTCGATAATGTTCTGAATCGATTCATGGCCAAAACGAATGGCTTCCAAAAGTTCATGCTCGGGAATTTCCTTGGCCTTGCCCTCAACCATAAGGATGGAATCAGCGCTGCCTGTGACCACAATGTCTAAGTCGCTCTCCTCCAACTGTGAAAACGTGGGATTGAGCACATACTTTCCAGAAATGTACCCCACACGAACGGCCCCAAGCGGCGTCGAAAAGGGGATATCCGAAATGCATAGGGCGGACGCTGCTCCGATGAGGCCCAGCACATCTGCATCGTTCTCTTGATCCGACGATAGGACCGTGATCATCACTTGAACTTCGTGCATAAACTCGGGGGGGAACAGAGGTCTTATGGGACGATCAACGAGTCGAGCACTCAAGATCTCCTTCTCCCCCGGTCGCCCCTCCCTCTTGAAAAAACCTCCGGGTATTTTTCCGGCCGCATAGGCTTTTTCTCGGTATTCAACCTGCAGCGGAAAGAAGCCGCGATCTTCGATTGCTTCCTTCGCTCCCACCACAGTAGCCAGAATAGCCGTGTCGGCATATCGAACGAACACAGCGCCATCAGCCTGTTTTGCCATTCTCCCCGTTTCGATACTGAGGGTTCTCCCCCCCAACTCCATCTCCATACTATGGATCATTCAACAACCTCCACATTCATCGCGGTCAGTAGAACACATATTCTATTTTCTAAGATTTAAGTCCCCTATGATCTTCTTATATCTCTCCGGATCTTTCCTGTTCAAATAGTTCAATAATCGTCGGCGTTGACCGACGAGTTTCATGAGACCTCTGCGGGAATGATGATCTTTGGAATGGGTTCGAAAATGCTCCGTCAAATCACCGATCCGTTTCGTCAGAAGTGCAATCTGCACCTCCGCAGAACCGCAGTCTTTTTCATGAGTTTGAAATTTTTCAACCAGTGACCGTTTTTCTTCCGCCGTTAAAGTCACAAGAACCTCCTTTCAAACAACGTGTGTTAATGTATAGGCGTTCGAGAGCATGTGCAATGCTTTTGATTTATCACGTTCAATTTGATCGACCAAATCCTCTTCACTTTCAAAGCGACGTTCTTCCCTGATTCGGTACATGACGTCAATCGTTATGACTTCATCATAGATGTCTTCTTGAAAATCGAACAGATGTACTTCGATCGTCCGGTCGGACTCGGGAAACGTCGGACGCCGACCGATGTTCATCAATCCCCCATATATCCGCTCATGTTGATGCGCTCGAATGGCATAAACCCCCTCAGCAGGATACAGTTTGTGCGCGGCGATCGTTTGAATGTTTGCGGTGGGAAACGTCAATGTGCGTCCGCGCGCGTCTCCATGGATGACACGCCCTGAAAAGAAAAAGGGCCGACCCAATAATTTTGAAGCCTGTTCGACATCGCCTCTCAGAAGACACTCTCGTATCCAACTGCTGCTCACCCGGCGACCGTCCACTGCTACCGGGGAAACCGGGTGAACGGAGAAACCATACTGTCGACCCAGTTTCTCAAGTTCGGATAGAGTCCCCGCCCGGTTTTTACCGAAAGCGTGATTGCGACCAATGATGATCTCCTTCAAGCCTATTTTTTCAACGAGGAAGGAGGTGACGAAATCACCCGCGCTCATTTGAGAAAAGGCGTCGGTAAACGGCAGGATGAGTACGATATCAAGTTTGGTTTGCTCAAGAAATCGCACCTTTTCATCTTTTGTCATGAGAAGGTACGGAGCGCTTTCCGGAGCAACAACGGTTTGAGGATGAGGTTCGAAAGAGATCAAGATGGATGTTCCGTTCAATGACGCAGCTCGTTCGATCACCCTGTCAATAATAACGTGATGACCAACATGGAGACCGTCAAAGGTTCCAACCGTGACGACAGGATACGTATAGGAATCTAAGGCAACAAGCTGTTCGATAACTTTCATCGTCTCAAACGAGCACCCGGATTGGCTTTAGATAGAACTCCTCTTGGGATGTCGGACCCTCAAGAGTGCCCAGTCCCAATAACGTGTCATCGGAGCCTACAATGCGAATTGTCCTCTGCTCGTCAGTCCATGTCTGTGTCTCAAAACCAATCTGCCGAACGACAGGGGCTCCGTTCGCAATGCGGTATCCCTCCGCAGCTCCTACTCTAATTTTCGGAAGCGAACTGAGAGCATCATTGATGGAAACGATATGCTTCTGGAGAACACCCGTCTTCATGAAACGCTCAATTTCCTCTAATGTGCAGGCGTCCTCAAGGCCGAATTGTCCCACCCGTGTCCTTTGGAGCGCAGTGATATGAGCACCACAGCCCAATGTTTCGCCGATATCGGCAGCCAACGAACGGATATAGGTTCCTGGGGAGCATTGTACCAGGATCTTCAGATCATCGTTGTGAACCTCTATGAGGTCGAGATTGAAAATGTGGATCCTTCGTGACGGACGGCTGACGGTCTCTCCGTTTCTGGCCCGTTGATATAATCGCTTCCCGGCATGTTTGATTGCAGAGAACATGGGAGGTGTTTGTTCAATCTCCCCTTGAAAGGATGACAAAACATCCTTTATATCTTGAAGTGTCGCATGAGTGCTCCTTTTCTCCAGGACCGTCCCCTCAGCGTCAAGGGTGTCTGTTGTGACTCCCAATTTGAGCGTCGCGATATATTCCTTCTTTTTCCGCGTTATGTACTGGGCGATCTTTGTCGCTTTACCCATACACACCGGGAGCACCCCTGTGGCCATCGGATCAAGAGTCCCCGTATGTCCCACCTTTGATTCGCCGATCAAATGACGAATCTTCAAGACAACATCATGAGATGTCAAACCACGTGGTTTATCTATAATTAAAATGCCATCCATACGCTCACGCACCTCCATGTGAGTCGCACGAGTTCTCGCTCTTGAGATTTCTGAGCAACTCTTCGATATGTGCTCCGTACGAAACGGATTCGTCCAACCGGAAGGAAAGTTCAGGGACGTACCGGAGTCTGACCCTTTTCCCGATACAGTTTCGGATAAAACCGGTGGCACTTTGCAAGCCATCAAAAGTTTGTTGGATCTCGTCGTGTGATCCCAAAACGCTCACGAAGATTCTCGCATTCCTCAGATCATCGGATACGGAAACACCCGTCACGGTTACAAATCCCAAGCGAGGATCTTTCAACTCTTGAAGAATAATACTGCTGATCTCCTTTTGAAGAAGATCACCCACGCGTGTGGCTCGTTTTGACATTCTTACAGTGCATCCCAACAGACCGAGAGCGTTCCACTCTCTTTAACGTATCTCCACAGAGTAATCAATGAGTTCGACTCGTCTCTCAGAGCGAATAAAATCAACTACTTTTGAAAGGACTTGATGCGCAAATTGGGCATCGCTCGAAACCACAGCGACCCCGAGGAGCGCTCGTTGCCACAGATCATGATGATCGATCTCGGAGATACTGACGTTAAATTTTTTTTTAATACGTTCTTTCAGACCTTTCAATATCTGTCGCTTGCTTTTCAATGACCCATTACCCGGTAAATGCAAATCGACTGTACATGCTCCAATTAACATATCTATTCAAGTCTGTCGTGGGAGTTTCTCAAATACAATTACGTACTGTTGCTCTTCAATTCCCTTGGGGTCTCGACCACTTCGTACACTTCTAAGATATCATCGGATTTGATATCGGAAAATCGTTCCAAGCCAACACCACACTCAAATCCCGTCTGAACCTCGCGAACGTCCTCTTTGAACCGGCGAAGAGAAGCAATCTTCCCATCATAAATCGTGACACTATCTCGCAAAAGTCGAACGTTCATATTCCGCCGCACCGCTCCTGATTTGACAAAACAGCCAGCAACGGTACCGATTCCCGATGCCCGGAAAATATCCCTGACCTCCAAGGTTCCTACGATGGTCTCCTTCATCTCCGGTTCTAACAATCCCTCAATGGCAGCCTTGACATCATTCACGACTTCATAAATAATGTTATAAACCCTGATATCAATGTGTTCCTGTTGGGCCAGTAACCGTGCCCTCGGGTCCGGCTGGACGTGAAAACCGATAATAATTGCCTCGGAGGCAACAGCTAAAAGTATATCGGAGGGTGAAATAGCTCCGACACCTTGGTGAATCACTCGAACTTTCACCTGATCAGTGCTCAATTTCATCAAAGTATCGCTCAGGGCTTCGACCGAACCATCCACATCCCCTTTGAGAATAAGGCACAAATCCTTGGCTTTTCCGGTCTGAATTTGTTGCGAGATATCATCCAGCGTAATCCGCTTCACAGGACGATAAATATGCTCCCGCTTCAATTGCTGCCTCTTCAAACTGAGTTCTCTGGCGTCCCTTTCCGAATCCATGACAACAAAAGTATCTCCAGCCATGGGGACACCGGCAATTCCGATCACCTGAACAGGAGTGGACGGTCCAGCCTTTGTCACGGTCTGTCCTCTGGCATTTACAAGCGTCCTGACCCGTCCGCTGTATAATCCGGTGACAAAGGGATCGCCGATATTCAAAGTCCCTTCCTGAACCAAGACCGTCGCTACCGGTCCCTTCCCCTTGTCCAGCTCCGCTTCGACAATGACTCCTTTTGCATTCTTATTGGGATTTGTCTTAAACTCCATCATTTGCGCTACCAACAGGAGCATCTCCAACAGTTTTGGGACACCCTCACCTGTCTTGGCTGAGACGTCGACGGCAATTGTTTTTCCGCCCCACTCCTCAACGAGCAATCCCTGTTGGGCCAGTTGTTTTCGAATCGTTTCTGCGTTGGCGTTCGGTTTATCAATTTTGTTGACAGCCACAACAATGGGTACATTTGCGGCTCTGGCATGATCTATCGCTTCGATCGTTTGGGGCATGACTGCCTCATCAGCGGCCACGACCAGCACAACGACATCCGTCACTTGAGTTCCTCGCGCCCTCATGGCCGTAAAGGCTTCATGACCCGGTGTATCAAGGAACGTAATCTTTCCACCGACCACTTCAACGTCATAGGCACCGATGTGCTGTGTTATGCCTCCGGCTTCGGTAGCGACGACGTTGCTCTGTCTGATATAATCGAGAAGCTTCGTTTTTCCATGATCGACATGTCCCATAATGGTCACGACCGGTGCTCGAAGTTCGAGGGCCTCTTCCTCCTCTTCCTCTTCATCAAACACATCTGCCCCATACTCAGCCATGGCCTCAACCTCGAAATGAAATTCGTCGGCCACCATTGTGATTGTATCCATATCCAACCGCTGGTTGATCGTAACAAGCAATCCCATTTCCATGCATTTCGAAATCACCTCGGTCGGACTCACTTCCATCATTTCAGCCAATTCAGCAACCGAGATGAACTCACTGACCTGAATGACATTGGTTTCCTCGATTGCACCATCAGGCTTTATTTTTCTTTTCTGATACTTCTTCTTTGGCTTCTCTCTGCCCTCCATTCTCGCCAACGTCTTCTTCACACTGGCTTCGACGGCCTTTTGATCCACTTGCGGTCGATCTTTTTTTACTCTCCCCTTGGGCTTTTCAGAAGGTTTGACCCCCGTTTTCTTTCGCCACTTCCGTTCCTTTTTCACGGTCACACGCTCGGCCCGGCGCCGCGCTTCCATCTTTTTCTTCTTCCGGGCAAGTTCCTTCTTCTGTGCCTCTTTCTCTTCTTCAAACTTGCTGTCAATGGCTTTTCGCATTTCCTCAGTGACAACGCTCATATGACCTTTCACGCTGTACCCGCGCCCCCTGAGAACCTCAAGAAGCGCTTCACTGGAAAGATGAAATTCTCGTGCGACTTCGTAAACTCTCTTCTTTTCCAACGTTCCTATACCTCGATGTTACCTTGTGTTTGCAACCCACACAGGGAACTGGCTTCAGCCATAAATGATGTGCGGTTCAGACATGAGCTGAAGGAATTCTTCTTCAAAGCTTTTTGAACGCACGCAAGCGTGGTACACAGATAGAACCCTCGCCCGCCGAATCGCTGTCCTCGGTCAATTGTTACCGAACCGTCCCCATGCCGCACACATCGTAGGAATTCCCGTTTCGGCTTCACGCTTCGACAGCCGACGCACATTCGATAGGGAATGTGTCCGCGCTTCATTCCCCCTTCCCCTCTTCCTCCTGCTCTTCCGTTTCTGTCTTCTCCGCCAATTTTTGCTGCTCCTTCAGGAGTTTTCTCGCAGTTTTAAGGAGCGATCGGGCTGTTTTCTCGCCAACACCGGGGACGGCCAGGAGTTCGTCCTTTCCGATCTCCACCAGATCATGTGCGGACTCGACCCCAATAGTGTAGAACGCGTCGGCAAGTTTGTTTCCCACGCCCGGGATCTCCTCAATGGGGACTTTTGCTTTCCGTTCAATCTCCAATATCCGTTTGTATTCCGACTCACTCTTAATATCCAGTTTCCATCCCGTCAGCTTTGCCGCCAGGCGCGCATTTTGGCCGGAGCGTCCAATGGCCAGAGAGAGCTGGTCGTCCTCGACGATGATAAGCAACCGGTGGTTCTCCTTATCGACGTTGACATTCAAGACTTTCGCCGGGCTGATGGCCCGCGAAGCAAATGTAACTGGGTTGCTGCTCCAGGGAATAATGTCAATCCGTTCATTGCCCAATTCGCGCACAATGGCCTGAACGCGGGACCCCTTCAAGCCCACGCACGCGCCGACAGGATCAATCCTTTCATCGTTGGAGAAAACCGCAATCTTTGATCTGAGTCCGGGCTCTCTGGCCACTTCTTTAATGTGAACGATGCCCTCGTAAATTTCCGGGACTTCCATTTCGAATAAGCGACGGAGAAAATCCGGATGTGTACGCGAAAGAATGACTTGAGGGCCCTTCGTCGTCTTGAGAACTTGGATAATGCAGGCCCGTATGGTTTCGCCCTGACGATACCGCTCCTTTTTAATCTGTTCTTTTACCGATAATTTCGCTTCGGTCCGACCCAAATTGATAATAAGATCGCCCCGGTCAACTTGCTGCACCGTACCTGTCACAATATCGCCCATACGTCCTTCGTATTCATCATAAATATTTTCTCGTTCGGCTTCACGAACACGTTGCATTAATATCTGTTTGGCTGCTTGAATGGCGTTGCGACCGAAGTCTTCGAAAGGGATCATCTCCTGCACTGTTTTGCCCACTGCGGCATCGGACTCTATTTCGCTGGCCTCCGAGAGTGAAATTTCGAGGCAGGGATCTTCAACCTCCTCGACGATCCGCCGCTTCCGAAAGACACGAATCTCTCCGGAATCGAGGTCGACATGAACTTCAATATCGACCGTTTCGCCAAAACGTTTTTTCGCCGCTGAAATGATACCGGTTTCCAAGGTTTCCACCAAAAAATCACGACTAATATTTTTTTCGTTTGTGAGCTGATTTAAGACATCTACGATTTCGTAATTCACGTATCGATCTCCATAAGAATTGCCTTTAAAATTTTGTGCACACCTGCGCCTTTACAATGCAACGTAAAGGGATCTCCAGCCTTCCCCCGTCCGTCTCCAAAACGACGGTTTCCTCGTCGACCTCTTTCAAAACACCGTTCCGCAGCACCTCTTGACAGTGCTCTTCAGATACTGAGACACTGAGCGTGCGCCCAACGTTTCGTTGAAAATCTCTGACCGTTTTCAGTGGGCGGTCAACACCGGGTGAAGAGACCTCCAGGGTGTAGCGCATTGGGTAGGGGTTCTCGATGTCGAGGACTTCCCCGATCCTCTTGCTCACCTGACGGCAATCGCCGACGGTGACACCGCCCTCCTTATCGATGAATATTCTCACCTGTTGTCTGGCCCTGAAGCGAGGAAATTGGATATCCACCAGCTCAAATCCCTCCTCCTGCACCGCACGCTCCACAAGCTCTTTTACCCTGTTATTGATTGCATCACTCACGGTTCAACCAGACATTTCTAAGGCTCAAATAATCAAAAAAGTGGGCGCATGCCCACTTTCGAGGACGAAATATACGAAAAAATTAACTGTAAAGCAAGGAATTTTTTGGATCTTATGTGAAAATATTCTTCTCCGACACTTTTTCCAGTTTTTCGCGCTCGACATCATGTCGCTCCTCCATCATCTTTTTCACAGCGGAAAGAGCATTCTTGTGATCGATTTGAAGAACCGTTCTCTCATGCCGAGGCTTGAGTTCCACCTTTCCCTCCTTCAGGCTCCGGGCACCCACATTGATTCTGAATGGAAAACCGATGAGGTCGGCATCTTTGAACTTTTTCCCAGGGCTCTCCTCGCGGTCATCGATCAGGACTTCAAGACCATGTTCCCGAAAGGACGCATACAGCGCCTTCGACACGGTGGAGACCTGATCGTTCGTCATATCGATGGGAAGAATATGGACTTCATACGGAGCGAGAGTGAGCGGCCATATGATGCCGTCTTCATCGTGGTTCTGCTCGATGGCTGCGGCAATGATCCGCTCTATCCCGATGCCGTAGCTGCCCATGACGATGGGCTTCTTCTCTCCGCTTGAATCCAGGAAGGTCGCCCCCAGGCTCGTGGAATATTTCGTTCCGAGTTTGAAGATATGTCCCAACTCAATGGCGTTTATGATGTTTAAAGGTTTTCCGCAGTGGATACAGTTTTCGCCCTCTTTCACATGGCGAAGATCCTGGTAGGAATCGACCTGAAAATCCTTCTCCGGCGTGAGACCGACCAGGTGATAATCGTCCTCGTTGGCCCCGGTGATGACATCCGTCTGCTCTCGCAGGCCAATGTCACAAAGAATTTCAGCATCTTTCAGTCCGACCGGCCCAAGAAAGCCCAGGTTGGCCCCGGTGATGTTCAGCGCTTCATCCGCCTCGGCCGGCCTGAAATTGGACCCTCTGAGGGCCATAAGCTTATTCTCATTGAGTTCATGATCTCCTCTGATGAGAATCATAACCGGTTTGTCTTCAATGATATACAGCAATGACTTCATAAGGTTTTCAGGTCGACACCCGAGGAAGGCCGAGACCTCATCGATTGTCCTCTGGTCCGGCGTGTGAACCTTCCTCGAACCCTTTTCTCCCAGGGGCTGGACTGGTTTCGGTACGGACTGGGCCACCTCGAGGTTGGCGGCATAGTCGCACTGGGAACAGCGGATGACGGTGTCCTCGCCGGCTGCTGTGGGGGCCATGAACTCCTCGGACTCGGAGCCACCCATGACGCCGCTGCTGGCCTGAACGACGAAGAATTTGAGGCCACTGCGGATGAAGATGCGGGAATAGGCCTCCCGGTGGCGGTGGTAGGCGGCATCAAGTCCTTCTTGGTCTGCATCGAGGCTGTAGGAATCCTTCATGATGAACATCCGTCCTCTGAGGACACCGGAGCGTGGCCGAAACTCATCGCGATGTTTCAGTTGAATTTGGTACCACAGCTGCGGCATATCCCGAAAGGAGCGGATGGAGGTGCGGGCGATGTCGGTAATGACCTCCTCATGGGTGGGCGCCAGGCACAGTTCCCTGTTTCTGCGGTCTTTCAATTTAAAGATGAGATCGCCGAATTCGTCGTAGCGGCCGGTCCCCTGCCACAGCTCCTTCGGGCTGAGGGTCGGCAGTGAGAATTCCTGTCCTCCGATGCGGTCGATCTCCTCCCGGACGATCTGCGCCGCCTTGCGCATCGCCCGCCACCCCAGGGGGAGGTAAGAGTACACCCCGGCCACGAGGGGCCGAATCAGCCCGGCCCGGAGCATCAAGCGATGACTGGCCACCTCAGCATCTGACGGTGTTTCCTTTAATGTCGGTATAAAAGCCTGGGATAATTTCATGTGTTTCTTTCCTTCAACTGTTTCCTTGAAATCTTCAACCGTGATTTTTAAACTTTTTAACCTTATAATTTCTAAATCTGTTTCCCATATACCGAATGTCTATAGGACCTGGACCCTTGAACCCTGGGGTCCTTGGCCCCTTTTTCGGATAAAAAAATGGTACGCCAGAGTGGATTCGAACCACCGACCTACGGATCCGGAGTCCGTCGCTCTATCCAGGCTGAGCTACTGGCGCACCTTTAAAAAACAATCGCTTACAAAGTCCCCAAACTTTTCAAATGCCATTTGGTGGCGAAATGGGGACGTTTCAAAACTCCCATATTTCAGGGCGTATAATTTAGTAATATCAAGTGTTACAGTCAACCCTTTTCCTTCAGTATCTCATAGGTTGCCCTTGTGTTGCTTTATTCCCCTGGTGCTTTTTTTATCGAGTCAAATGTGGTTCAAAACTTTCTTTGAACTTTTTGATATTGACTCTTAAGTTTATCTCAGCTTTATTTCTGCT
>CP070758.1:2064774-2082716 GCA_020348925.1 Gemmatimonadota bacterium
GATCACGGTCCCGGATCAGATGGCCCTGACCTCTATTGTGCCGGCGGTGGCACCAAGACGGTCTGGGATATTGAGTACGATGGCGGTTCGGTTACCGATGGAGCCAGCTACAGTTACTATGCTATGGTGGATACTTCTGATACCCCAGGTGACTTCATACCCCACAGACTGGCTATTGGCGGTGACATGGACGGTGACGGGAACAAGGACCTGGTTGTTCAGTCAGTGAACCAACCTTCTTCTGTACCTACCATGTATGTGGTGGAATGGGGTATTGAGTGTACAGGCGATATTGGCGATGTCAACGGTGACGGTGATGTCGATGTCATTGATGTGATTGGAGCAATCAACCATATTCTCGGCATTACTCCCCTTGATGCCTGTGGGTTCTTGAGAGCCGATTGCAACCAAGATGGTGAAATCAATGTTTTAGATGCATTGGGGATTGTAAATGTCATTTTAGGTCTCGGAACGTGCCCACCGACAGGACAGGCAAAGATCTCTCCTGATGCCATTACATACGTGAAATCACTGAGATCTTATTTTACTCCGGAAGATTTTTCTCGACTGATGGAACTGATCAAAGAAGCTCAGCTCCCAGTCGAGTACGGCCTGTCTCAAAACTATCCCAATCCATTTAACCCGGAGACTTCCATCGAGTTCGCTCTACCTCAAACAATTAGAACGAAGGTGAGCGTGTACAACGTATTGGGTCAGGAGGTCAAAGTTTTGTTGGATTCCGAAATGGAGGGTGGTTACCACACAGTAAGATGGGATGGAACGAACAGTTTTGGTAATGAAGTTTCAGGTGGCATGTACTTTTATCGGTTGCAGGCTGGGGATTACTCCAGTACCAAGAGAATGCTTCTGTTGAAATAGAGCCGGCAGGGAAATGACGGGTGGAGGCCACTGTGCCTCCACCCGTTTCCTTTGTCCGGATTCAATTGTGGTTTGCTTTCCATTCAATTGTTATTACATTCTTCCACCACGTGAAAGGAGGTGTTGAGCGTTAAAAACAGATACCCCTTCGTTGCTTGTGTCCTTGTGACCACAGTGTTCCTCTTGTCCGGGAACACTCCTCTGTGGGCAGGAACGACGGGAAAAATTTCCGGCAGGATCACCGATACCAAGACCGGGGAACCACTTCCTGGGACCAATGTGATCATCGAGGGCACGACGCTCGGTGCTGCTACGGATTTGGAAGGATATTATGTGATCTTGAATGTTCCGCCGGGAATGTACACCCTCAGAGCTTCAATGATAGGTTACAGGGAAGTACGGGTTGAGGCGGTCCGGGTGTCCATTGAATTGACTACTGAGAGGAGTTTTCAACTCGACCCCACTGTTTTGGAACTTTTAGAGGCCATAACGGTTACGGCGGAAAGGACGTTGATTCAGAAAGACATAACCTCCACCCTGTCTTCCGTGAGCGCCCAGGAGATAGCCGAGTTACCGGTTGAAAGTGTTGGGGAAGTTTTGCAGCTTCAGGCCGGGTGGGTCGAGGGGCACATGCGGGGGGGAAGGGCCAGCGAAGTGGCCTATTTGATCGACGGAGTCTCGGTTACCGATCCCTTCTCCGGAAACAGGGCCATAGAAGTTGAAAATATGACCGTTCAAGAACTGCAAGTGGTGAGTGGAGCCTTTAACGCAGAATATGGGCAGGCCATGTCAGCGATCGTGAACATGGTGACCAAAGAGGGAAATAATACACTGAGCGGTACTTTTTCGATGTACGCCGGGGATTATCTGAGCCAGCGCAGTCAACTCTTATATAATAGTAACGAAAATGCGTATGGGAATGAACATCTGCTTTCCAATGTGGAGCCAACGAATACCATCGATCTCCAGGCCAGCGCCAACGGGCCAGTGCCGGTTCTGAAAAACAAGCTCTTTTTCTTTACATCAGCCAGGTATGAAAACAACGAGGGGTTTTTGTACGGTCGCAGAGTCTACAACATTTCGGATAATCCTTTAGACAGCCTCTATACCGGACCGGGCGGCGATAATGCTTTTGTCTCTATGAATCCCAGTGAAAGATTATCCCTCCAGGGAAAACTCACTTTCAAAATCGGTCCCAGTATCAAACTGAACGTAAGTTCATTGTGGGAAAAGAGTGATTATCGGGAATACAACCATGCCTTTCGATACAATCCGGACGGTGATTACGGTCGCTTCGAATGGAGCTATGCAAACGGCTTCACGCTGACCCACACCCTCAACCCCAAAACATTCTATACGGCCAGCCTGTCCAATTTTTTCTATGATTACAAATATTATGTGTTTGAAGATCCATACGATCCCCGGTATGTCGATCCCGACCTCTTGAAAAATATGTCGGCCGGTTTCCAAACCGGCGGGACAGAGATGTGGCATTTTAACAGAAATACCAACACGCTGATCGGTAAGTTCGACATCACCAATCAGATGACGAGAACACATCAACTGAAAACGGGATGTGAGCTGAGACGACACAAACTCTTCCTTCACGAGTTTAAAATTCGTGAAAAGAGAGACGAGGCCGGAATCAAGATTGAACCTTTCCAGCCGGACGTTCCACCCATCACCTCCCCATACAACAACCGGTATACCCACCACCCGATAGAAGCCGCCATATATGTTCAGGACAAAATGGAATTTGAGGACATGATTGTCAACGCCGGTCTGCGGTACGACTATTTCGACTCCAGGGGAATTGTTCCGTTGGATCTTCGGGACCCGAACAATTCATACATGCAGAGGGAGGTCTGGTACAAGAAGGCCACACCCAAACATCAACTCAGCCCCCGCATCGGTATCGCCTATCCCATCACTGATGAGGGAGTGATTCATCTCTCCTACGGCCATTTCTTTCAGATTCCTACCTTTGAAAATCTTTACACCGATCCCGAGTTTGAGGTGGAAATTGGAGGGCTACGAACCAGAATGGGGTACGCAGATCTGAAACCTCAAAAGACAGTTATCTACGAGATTGGTTTGCAGCAGCAGTTATCTGAAAATGTGGCCATGGATGTAACGGGCTACTATAAAGACATCAGAAACCTGCTGGGCACGGAGATCCACGAACTCTACATCATGGGTGATAGATACGCTCGGTATGTAAATCGAGACTACGGAAATGTCCGGGGAGTTACTTTTTCTCTGACGCGGAGGCAAGCCGGCTACCTGTCCGCTTCCATAGATTATACATACCAGGTTGCTGAGGGGAACGCCTCCGATCCTGACGCCGTCTTCTGGGACAACCAGAGCGAGCCCCCGCAGGAAAGCGAAAAACAGGTCGTTCCCTTAGATTGGGATCAGACCCATACCCTCAATTTCACCGTGACCTTAAGCGAGGCTGGAAACTGGGGCGTAAGCCTCCTGGGACGCATGGGGAGTGGTCTTCCGTACACCCCGGCATACAACTACCAGCGTACCGGCTTTGAGAACAGTGAGCGTAAGCCGTCTCAATATGAGTTGGACCTGAAGGCTCATAAGGACTTTATGATTGGAAGGTTGAGGTATTCTATCTTCTTGAAAGTCTACAACCTTTTCGACAGAAAAAATGAGAATGATGTGTACGGCGACACAGGCCGAGCCGGCTACACGCTGACTCAACACTCAGGGACAGTGTACGGTCCCCTCACTTATGACGATTTCTATACTCGATCAGATTTTTATTCCAGACCGAGGCATGTGAGAGCGGGAGTAACCCTGGGGTTCTGAAAAGAAGTGTTCCATGAAGGTTTGGAGAGTATATGTTGAACGGTAAGAGATCAAATGCAGTAGTATTCCTGACTTTTGTTGTGCTCTTGTTGACGACTCATCTTTCCGTCTCTCAGGAGAGGGAAGTTCCGGCAGATATAGAAATCACAGGAGAACGACGATTCAGAAAGATGGGGATTCACAATGCCAATCGGGTGCGAACGATGTTCCGCAATCAGGGTGAGGTGGGAGAGTGGAAGCACCCTCTTTCGGGGGAATGGCCCAAGGGAACGGGGCATACCTATCTGGATGGCAACGCTCTTCTGGTGGCTGCGGCGGTGATGGATGTTCACGGCAATCGTATCCATCCCCTGGAAGCCGCCTATCGGGAGTGCATGCGGCCGGGGGACTGCCACAATCCGGCAGAGCGCGATTACGGCTGGGAGCCCCTTCCGGGGTACGCCTATCCGGATCAGGATTATATCGCCATGAGCGATCAAACGGATACCTGGCCGGTCGTGTGGCCGGATAAACCGGAGTGGGCCGGCTCCTGGAACGGGTACTTCGGCAGGGGTATCATGAATGCGGATCAGGAGAGCTACTTTGTCATGGACGACGATGCCGATGAGGGATTCGATTTCTACCCCGATGCCACCAACCCCTCTCGGCGCGGTCTGGGATTGAGAGTTGCAGTGCGTGGGTTTCAATGGGTTCACGTTTTGGCTCAAGATGTCATCTTCTGGCATTACGAGATCACCAATGTAGGTACCACCGATTACGACAGTGTGTTCTTTGGCATGTATTTCGATACGGGCATCGGTGGCGAAGGTGACTCCTGGGATGATGACTCATACTTTGACAAACGGGCGGACATCACCTACGTCTCGGATCACGATAACAAAAGTGTGAATTGGCCGGGCATACCTGGATTAGTAGGATATGCCTACCTGGAGAGTCCAGGAAATCCATGGGACGGGATTGACAACGATGACGATGGGCTCATCGATGAACGGAGGGATAGTGGACCGGGCGTCTGGCTGGATACCTATCCTTATGGAGTTGATGATGTCGACAATTTCAGAACGTTCTACGGCAGAGAACCGAAACCCCATTGGTCGGGTGACGAGAATCAGAATTGGGACCCGTACGAAGATGTGGACGGAGATGGAGTCTGGGATCCTGATGAACCCTTGAACGATGATGTCGGGGCCGATGGGGCCGGACCGCTGGATGCCGATTATCCCGGCCCGGATGAGGGTGAGGGTGACGGCATACCCACCCTCGGCGAACCCGATTTCGACAAGACCGATAAGGACGAGTCCGATCAGATCGGACTCACGGGCGTGAACGTCAGAAGAACCCATTACACCGATCTTTACGAGTACGAAGAAATCTGGGACATATTCACCTGTAATTTCAATTCGGCCTCGTCGGAAAATTGCACCTCGACACCGGATAACTGTTTCAATGACTGCACCGAGAACGACGATACGAGCATCTACTATGCCTCCGGGCCCTTTCCCCTGACCGGACGAAAGGGGGGGGAGTTGGTGGGGCAGACGGAGCGTTTTTCCATGGCCCTGATTTTTGGTGACGATGAAGCGGATATCCTGAGAAAGAAAGCCACCGTTCAGGCCATCTATAATGCCAACTACAATTTCTCAAAACCGCCGGACAAACCCACAGTGACGGCCGTTCCTGGAAATGGCACAGTTACGTTGTACTGGGATGACAGGGCCGAACAGTCCTACGATAAGTTTCTGCAGCGGCAGGACTTTGAGGGCTACATGATCTATCGCAGCACCGAATATGCTTTCAATGAGACCTTTATTATTACCGACTCTCAGGGGCATAAAAAATTTAATAAGCCTCTGGCCCAGTTTGACGTGAAGAATGGCGTAGAGGGGTTCCATTCGACGGATGTGGATGGGATTAAATTCTATCTGGGTGATGATACGGGCCTGGTTCACGCCTGGACGGATACGACCGTTCAAAACGGGCAGACCTATTATTACGCCGTCGTCTCGTACGATCAAGGAGATACTCTTTTAGGTGGGGGTGAGGGATTGGCTCCGACTCCCTGTGCAGCCATCGTCGATAAGGATGTGTCCGGCAACCTTCGTTTCGATGTGAACACCGTGGCGGTCACGCCAAACGCTCCGGCGGCAGGCTACGTCCCCCCTGCCATTGAGGGGGACATTGTCCATCTTGAGGGAGAGGGAACAGGCTTTATTGAAGTGGAGATCGTGGATCCGAGATTGGTCAGAGATGAAGGCTTCTATGAGATAGCCTTCAAGGACGACGATTTCCAGGTTCTGAGTTATTCGGTCCGTGATCTCACCCTCTCTCCCGCCGATACCCTGATCCCGGACTGCCGAAGTGTGGGACCGGGTGAGGAGGGACCATTGTTCCACGGCATGAGGATCTTTGTCTTCAACGATACCACTTCGGAGGGGGTACCCTTCGGGACGGGCGATCTCTTCCAGTTCAGAACGAAGGGGGCTCGGATCGACCAGACTCAGGCCAAACACGATATGGACAAGATCGCCGTTGTTCCGAACCCTTACGTGGCCGCAGCATCATGGGAATCCTACACCCTTGCTTCCCTCAATTTGGGTCGCGGTGAAAGAAAGGTCTACTTCATCCATTTACCCTCGCGGGCCACCATCCGTATTTACTCTATCAGTGGACACTTGGTTGATACCATAGAGCACGAGGGGACCATGGACGATGGATCAGAACCCTGGGATCTGGTCTCCCAGGATGGTATGGACATCGCCTACGGAGTCTACATCTATCACGTGGATGCGCCAGGGATTGGGCAAAAGATAGGGAAATTTGCGGTGATTAAGTGAAACAGTTCGACATGGGAAGTGCATCTTATGAATGTGCCCGTTCGCGGGTTTATTATTTTTGAGTGAAATGAAACATGCATTGACATTTTGTTTGAGTTTGTTCTTCGGGGTGTGCGGAGTGTGCCTGGGTCAACTCGTCAATGTGCCTCCCTCTCAACCCACGGTCACGGCCGTTACTGGCGATGGTACAGTGACCTTGTATTGGGACGATCAAGCTGAGGAGAGCGTCGACTCTCTCTGGATTGACCCTGACTCCCTGTCCTACAGAAAAGATTTTGAAGGGTACAACATATATCGCAGCACCGAGCCGTCTTTTGAAGAGGTACGAACCATCACCGATGGTTTTGGGGATCCAATCTATTATAAACCTATCGCGCAGTTTGATCTGAAAAATGGGATCAGAGGCCCTCACCCGATAGATGTGAATGGGGTTCAGTTTTACCTGGGTGATGACACGGGCCTGGTCCACATCTGGACCGACTCCACGGCCACAAACGGCCAGACATACTACTATGCTGTATGCGCCTATGATCAGGGCCATTCCGATCTGGGCTTGCCTCCCAGTGAGAACAGCAAGTCGATCACCATCGACGATTTCGGCAACCCAACCTTTGTGGATAGAAACTGCGCCGTGGTTACGCCCAATCCACCGGCGGCGGGCTATACACCGCCGTATGTTGAGAGCGACCTCTTTTCTCCCTCCGCCTTGATGTATGTTGAATACATAAATTATGACACCGAGGAGATGGTCGATTATGAATATCAGATAGTGAGCGACATCTTTCTCTATCCTGCTGTCGGCTCGGGTACGGGAGTGATTACGGTTGAAATCGTAGATCCCATCAAGTTGAAGGAGGACCATATCTACCACATTGCTTTTCAGGATACCGGTTTTCTTCACCAGACAACCGGTTATTCGGTCTACGACGCGACCTTCTCCCCGCCCGATACATTGATTGAAAAGAGCACGTATATAAAAAGTAAATACATACAGGAAGTGACAGAGGTGCCAGTCAGTGAAACCGTGACGATAAGGGAATTGAGAGGCCCCATGAGAGCTGAAAGAGAGCTGGGCCCCTTCTTTGATGGCATGAGCCTCATGGTGTTCAACCATCCGGCAATTGTTTACGCAGATTCCCTCTCCGGTTGGATTGTTGGAGATTGTAATTATGAGGTTTCCGTTGGTCTTGATGCGGATCTAAGGTATCGGCTGGCCTTCCCGGCTGATTTTGAAATCCGGTTTTACGATCACATCGTCGATACCTCAGTTCTATTACGACCGCAGCCGACCAATTTCGAGGTCTTCAATGTTACCGACAGTGTGCGATATGATTTCATATTCCGGGATAGAGATGAAGATTCACTGCTCACATCGGGAGACGCTGTTTATCCTGTCATCTATGATTATGATGAGAATTCCGATTACGAAAGACTTTGGAAGATCTCCTTTGCAGCACCTTCAGATACAATACTGTATGACACAACCTATGTTGTTACCTATGATACGACGACCATTCCTCCTGACAGTGTGGTCATACTTCCCCTTGACACTCTCACAGTAACAACTCCCATCGATACGATCATTGTCCCAAAAATTCCACCGGAGCCAGGGGATGTGTGGTTCCTTCATACTACCAAACCTTTTCGCACAGGAGATGTCTTCGAGTTTACGACGAAAGCTGCTCATGTGGACCGGGCGGTGGCCCGATCCGAGCTGGATATGATTGCTGTAGTGCCCAACCCCTATCCCGGTGCGGCCTCGTGGGAGGGCAAAAACTCCTCAGGAACACAGGAAAGGAGGATTTACTTCATCCATTTGCCGCAGAGAGCTACGATCCGCATTTATACTATCAGTGGCTATCTGGTCGATACCATCGAACACGAGGGCACTGTCGGTGACGGAGCTGAACCATGGGACTTGGTGTCCCATGAGGGCAAAGAGATTGCCTATGGAATCTATATTTATCATATCGATGCTCCGGGGATTGGGGAGAAGATCGGAAAATTTGCGGTGATAAAATGATACATTAAGAATACTTATAAATACTAATGAAAAGGAATCAAAGATGAAGAGAAAAATGCTGATGTCCCTGGCTGTGCTGATGGCCTCGGGCCTGGCTCACGGCCAACTGATCTCCGATGTCTCCAAAGTGGGCACCACCGCCGCTTCCTTCTTGGAGATCGGGATCGGATCGCGGGCTGTAGCCATGGGAGGTGCTTTTGTGGCCGTGGCCGACGATGCTACGGCTCTTTACTGGAATCCAGGTGGATTGTCCAGGCTCCCGAGCAAGGAAGTAGCCCTTGTCCATACGGAATGGCTGGCCGAGATCAATTTCGATTTTGCGGGTTTCGTCTTGCCATTGGGCCAATTTGGGTCTCTGGGGGCCAGTATTACGTCCCTGAGCATGAGTGACATGAAAGTGAGAACAATTGACGAGCCAGAGGGGACGGGGGAGATGTTCGGGGCGGGTGACATCGCCCTGGGGGTCTCTTATGCCAAAAACTTGACAGATAGGTTTTCCATAGGTTTTAGTGGCAAGTATATCCAACAGAAGATATGGCATATGAAAGCCTCCAGCGTCGCTTTTGATATCGGAACCCTCTTTACCACTCAGTTCAATGATATGAAGATCGGAATGTCCATCTCCAATTTTGGAAATAAAATGCGGCTCGAGGGTAAGGATACCATGGTCCAACATGACATCGACCCCGAGCACATGGGCAACAACGATCGCATCAACGCTCATCTTGATACCGATCGGTGGTCTCTGCCCTTGGTCTTACGGGTGGGAGTGGCCATGGATGTGCTCGAGAGAGGAAATAACCGGTTGACCATCGCTACGGATGCCCTCCACCCCAACGATAATACGGAGAGTCTGAATCTGGGCGGCGAATATGTCTTCAACGATCTCTTCTTTCTGAGGCTGGGTTATAAAGCCCTCTTTCTCAGGGACAGCGAACAGGGGCTCACCGCCGGGGCCGGGTTGTCATATACCCTAACGGGAGATACTCTCCTCAAAATCGATTATGCCTACGCCGATTTCAATCGGCTGAACAATGTTCAGAGATTTTCCTTGGGGATAGAATTTTGACTCCCAAGGCATTACTGATACCTTTCAGTTTATACCCTAATCTGCGGAACGGAGACATATCAGACTTTCGTCTTGATCAGCCCTTCGAGCTGCAAACCTGGCTTAAGGGATACAATGTCTGCTTGGGATTAATGCAATGCACGTAGCCATGCTTTCGCCTATAGATTGGATAACACCACATCGACATTATGGTCCATGGGAGAATGTGGTTTCGCTTTTGACTGAAGGTCTGGTAAAAAGGGGTGTGGATGTCACCCTTTTTGCCACCAAAGACTCTCAAACAAAGGGAAGATTGGTCGGCGTCTGCCCTCGCGGTTACGAGGAAGATGAAGATATTCTGCCGAAAGTTTGGGAATGTCTCCACATCTCCGAGTTGTTCGAACGCGGAGCTGATTTTGATCTGATCCACAACCACTTCGATTATTTGCCACTGACCTACATGGGGATGACATCCACGCCTGTCGTGACGACCATTCACGGGTTTTCATCACTCAAAATTCTGCCGGTGTACAGAAAGTACAACGGCCGATCGTATTATGTCTCCATCAGTGAGGCCGACCGCAGCAGCGAACTTGACTATATCGCCACGATCCACCACGGCATCGACCTGCGGCAATTTACCTTCCAACCAGAACCGGGAGACTACCTCATCTTCTTTGGCCGAATCCATCACGATAAAGGGGTCAAGGAGGCCATTGAGATCTCTCGGATGGTCGATATGAAACTGATTATAGCCGGCATTGTACAGGATAAGCGCTATTTTGAGAGTGAAGTCAAGCCGCATCTGAAGGAGGATAGGGTTGTCTATGTGGGCAGTGCTGGCCCAGAGGAACGTGACCGTCTGCTGGGTGGAGCTACTGCTTTGCTTCATCCCATTAACTTTGACGAACCCTTCGGATTATCCGTGGTCGAGGCCATGGCCTGCGGGACCCCGGTGGTTGCCTTCAACCGGGGCAGTATGCCTGAAGTGATATCGAATGGGCGAACGGGTTTCCTGGTTTCATCGATTGATGAGGCTGTGTCAGAGATTGTTCAGATCAAGGAACTTGATCGGGCGGAATGTCGTAAATGGGTTGAGGAGAAGTTTAGTGTCGAACGGATGGTGGAAAACTATATCCGAGTCTACGGCAAAATTCTGACTGAACGAAAGCGTAATGACCACAGACCCTGGGGCTATTACTGCGTCCTGGCAGATGAGCCGGATCATAAGGTGAAAAGGATTACGGTCGATCCCGGCCAGCGCATGAGCCTTCAACGCCACCACCGCCGGGCCGAACACTGGTACATTGTCCGGGGTCGAGCGGTCGTTACGAAGAATGGTGAAGAGGTACTCTTAAAAAGTGGTCAAGCAGTGGACCTGCCGGTGGGGACGTGGCACCGGATTATGAACCCTGGCGACGAGAACCTGGTCTTTATCGAGGTTCAGACAGGCGATTCATTCGGCGAGAATGATATCGAGCGAGTGGAGGATGACTATGGCCGAGTCTGATCAGTCAATCATCAAGAGATACGAGGACAACCCCATTCTATCGAAGAAGGACGTACCGTATCCAGTCGAGACCGTCCACAACGCCGGTGTGGTCAAACACAAGGGCCGATACGTGATGCTCTTCCGATCGCATCTAAGAAACGGCCGTTCAATCATCGGGCTGGCTGAGAGCGATGACGGTTTCCATTTTAACGTCGGACCTGAACCGTTTATGACTCCTGCTTCCAGGGAGCCATTCGCCACGTATGAGGAGTTTGGGGTGGAAGATCCTCGCATTTGCCCCCTTGGTGGAGAATACATCATCACCTACAGCGCTTACTCCAGACACGGTGCCCGGATCGCTTTGGCCAGGACCAGAGACTTCCAAACAGTGGAACGGGTGGCGTTGATTACACAGACGGATTACCGCAACGCCGTCATCTTTCCCGAAAGATTCGATGGGTACTATGCCCGGCTCGACCGGCCTCAGTCGGAAATGTGCCCCTGGTCCATCTGGATCTCCTACTCGCCGGACCTCGTTCATTGGGGGAAATCCAAAGTCCTTATAAAGCCCTTTGCCTATCACTGGGACGAGATGAAAATCGGCCCGGGGGCAACACCGATAAAGACGCGCGAAGGCTGGCTGAACATCTTTCATGGTGTTTTTAAAACTATGGATGGAGCGATCTATCGATTGGGTGTCGCCCTTCACGCCCTGGACGACCCTTCCCAGGTTCTCGGAGTAGCCGATGAGTGGATTCTCCAGCCCGAGGATCCTTGGGAAGTAATCGGTTACGTTCACAACGTCGTTTTTACCTGTGGGGCGGTGGCCGAGGATGATGGATCGATCAAGATTTACTGGGGCGGCGCGGATACGGTGATGTGCGTCGGTACCGCTCGAATCGACGACCTGATCGATGTGTGTCTTTCCAGATCGCGACCGGCCCTGTGAACCATAATTTCCCTGATGAACATGACTTAATCCCACATGCACACGAAGGAGGCTCTCAAGTCAAGGATGAGATTTCATTCTCGGTACCATTGCTGGTCTGACACGGTGTGAAGCGGAAGGGTGAGTGGAGTGAACAGTTTCGTTCAGACCTTACACAGAGATCTCTGTAAGGTGCGCCCTCAGGCCAAAGATGTACCTGCTTTTTAAGAGGTACAACCCAGAAGGTTTTTTCTGCCCGATCAGGATCTATGTGCTTTTGGATTATTCATAATGCATCTTCATCGAAGTGGTTTCATAAAAGATGAGGTCATCGAACTTCAAAGTGCAGATCAGATGTATCGCTTGTGCGGTACTGATTGCCGGATCAGGTCTCGTAAAGGTGTTTGGACAGCAGATTGATGTTGACCGTATTGAGATGATGCCGAATAGTCCCTCACCGTATGAGATGCGAGATTGGAGGCAAGTTGCCTTGGGCTACGAGAGCTTTGTTTTCGATTTCAATCTGACAGGTCAATATCTTCCCCTCATTTGGTGGAGGACACATACGATAAATTATCCTCATCACGACAGTTTCGGATTACATACTGTTGTCGGTACACTTTCTCCCAATTCATCCGAGGCAATTAATCTGTTACCTGCGGTTATCGGTGCCAGTCTGGTTGGTATTGACAAAAGCGACCAGAATGGCAACAACTGGGTTCTTATGTGTGAAGAATACTTTAACAGAAGGCCTGAGGAAAACGTGTATTTTAATCATCCTTTCTCCGCCAGCGGGAGTGATTGGTGGTACGATATAATGCCAAATGTTTTCTTTTACCAACTTTATGATCTCTATCCTCAGACGGGTGATTTTGCATTTCAATTCACGACGGTCGCGGATCGCTGGTTGGAGGCGGTGGTCGCTATGGGCGGCGGTACTGCACCCTGGCAACGCCCGTATATGAATTATCGGGCCTGGTCTCTTTCGACGATGACTCCCAATGCTGCAGGTGTGCCAGAGCCAGAAGCCGCAGGAGCCATCGCCTGGCTGCTGTATCATGCATTTGCCGAAACCGGGCAATCCCGATACAGAATCGGTGCAGAATGGGCCATGGAGTTTTTAAACAGTCTGACGACGAATCCTTCGTATGAACTGCAGCTGGCTTACGGCGCCTATATTGCGGCGCGCATGAATGCCGAGATCGGAACCGCTTATGATGTAGAGAAAATAGTCAATTGGTGCTTCGATGTCGGTCCGCTTCGTCAGTGGGGTGCAATCGTCGGCACATGGGGAGGGTACGATTGCCATGGCTTGATCGGAGAGGTGGGTGACAACGATTATGCTTTTATTATGAATACGTTTGAACAGGTTGGCGCCCTGGTTCCAATGGTACGTTATGATGATCGATTTTCCAGGGCTGTTGGTAAGTGGGTACTCAATGCGGCCAACGCCGCACGGCTGTTTTATCCCAACTATTTGCCGGATGTGAATCAAGATAGTGAGGAGTGGTCACATCAATACGATACAAAATCGGTGATTGCTCATGAAGCCATGCGGGAGAGGGCCCCCCATATTTCAACCGTTCGTCCTTATGCGACAGGTGATGCCATTGATGGAGACTGGGGATTGACAAACCTGGCTCTGTACGGATCGTCTCATGTTGGAATCTTGGGAGGCATAATCGACACAACGAACGTGAAAATGATTCTTCAATTGGACGTTTTAAAAACCGACTACTTCCACGATGTGGCTTATCCAAGCTATCTCTATTTCAATCCGTATGAAGATGCTCGGATTGTGGAAGTAGACATTGGCAGCGGTATGCATGATGTGTACGATGCTGTTTCGAATAGTTTTCTGGCAATGGGTGTGAGTGGTAGCACATCCATCACCATCCCCGGAGATCAAGCGGTTCAGTTGGTCATAGCACCAAACGGTGGGAACGTCTCGTACAAACTGGATCACATGTTGATTGATAGTGTGGTTGTGGACTATCGATCCGGTCAACAGGTGAGTAACTATCCGCCTCGGATAAAAAGTTTAGCCAGTGAATCTGATACCGTAATGACAGAAAAAACGGTGTGCCTTTACTGCACAGCGGAAGACAGAGATGGTGATCCATTGGCTTATACATGGAATGCTGAAAACGGAACGATGAACGGAGACGGTGCGGTGGTTCAATGGACCGCTCCCAACACTGGAGGCAGTATTCGCGTAAATTGTCAGGTCAGTGATGGAAATGGTGGTTTCGATAGCGTAAGCCTGATCATTCATGTTGTAGATAACGTGGGTCTTGCTTCTGACATGAATGATATTATTCCCAAAGAGAACAGACTCTATTCGAATTATCCTAATCCGTTTAACCCGTATACGACGATTCGGTACGATCTCCAAAAAGATTGTCACCTGAACTTGAAAATATGTAACGTACTTGGACAGGGAGTCCGAATGCTTGTTGATAAGATCCAAACTGCGGGCGCCAAACAAGTGCAATGGGATGGTTGTGATGATTCAGGAAAACAGGTTTCAAGCGGTATATACGTTTATTGGCTTAAGGCTGGCGATTTTGTAGATGCGAAAAAAATGATATTTCTGAGATAGGAATTCCTGTGATTCCTATTTCGAGAAGATATCAGAGCTTCGTGGAGTCATCTGTCGGACGAAGCTTCGGGGACAATGTCGGTGGTCCGGATAGTATTGATAACGTCGGAAAAACCTCACCTTTCAGGTGGGGAGAAATCGACACATTACGCAGGAATTCTTGGGGGACGTGCAATCCCCTTAGTCTGGATTTTCAAAAGGGGATGTGTTTCCTATTCTTTCGATACATAATCATTTTCGGAAGGCAAGGTCCAATGCACCGTCGATCATGGGAAAACGCTTAATAGTGCACGACTACTGTATCACTGATTGACTGGTGAGAAAAGGATATGCTCAGCCGGTAAATATCATCATCCCGCTGAAAATTCAAACCGTCTTTCAATTCAATCCCGTTAACGAATACTGATTTTGGCCGCCAGGGTGAAATGATGTCTGTCGTATTTCGATGGCGTGGAAACGCTTTGAGATCCATGGACAGAGTCTTTTCCTTCCTGTCGTAATTACTGGAAAGAAGTATTGAAGTAGTGCTCGCAACATATGGACAATTCGGGGTTCCGAGCGCGATATCGATTTTCCTGCTGAGTGCTTTCTCCTCAGGGATAACCGCCGATGGATACGTTGTATCATCGTATTGTATGCTGCTGATGTAGGGACCTGAGCCGACAGTACTCACTGTTACAAGCCTGCCTCCGACGAAGAGACTATACTGAGATTTTTGTTGACCCTCAAATAAGAAGGGCTCAAAACTTATGTTCCATTCATTTTCACGGACTCCTAACAGATTGTACAGACTGTAGAGATACCATCCGGCGGCCCATAAAAATTGAGGTTTATCCACTTTTCCATATGTGGTGGAATCCCGGTAATTGCTGTTTCGGTATTCATACATGGCGGGTTGCCCGTTGGGACTTTTCATAATTCCTTCGAGCGTCATTGTGTTTTTCATGAAACGAAGCGCCTCTGCCTTTTTGTCGGCGGAAATTAATGCGAGAGTATACCAGGCGTTCCCGTGGGGCCAAATCCCTCCGTTCATGTAAACAAAGGGATCGCCTGCTTCATTCCCGCTGAATGTGAAGAAATCAGTGAGGAGGTGGAAATCCATCGGGAACGCATTGTATATTCCCAGTTTTTCATCAAGGAGTTTATTACTTGCTGTTTGAACCAGGGCTCTTTTCCTGTCACTGTCTATTAGATTAAAATGTGCGGCAAGAAGAGAACCGATATATACGTGCGAATCTTTATTGCCATCTTCTAAGTAATTGATGAGGTAGTTTTGATCCGTATCCCATAATTTCTCATTCAACTGCTTTTGCATATGAGAAGCGATATCCTCATAATAGGATACCTCAGATACATTCCTATTGAGAACAGTGGAAATGTAGGTAAATTCTCGTAAGGCGCGGATGGCCAAAAGAGTCATGTAGGATCGAGGGCCGAGACTTTTACCAATGTCCCACCAATCGGGACGATACGCCCATATGAGATCATTTTCTCTTTTGTTCGTCATGACGAGTTCAATACTCTTGGATATGTACGGATAGAGATCCTCAAGCATTTTCTTGTCATCGGAATGACGCAGGTACCTCGCAGACAAAAGGACAAACCAGAAGTGATTCCAATTGTCCGCTCCTGCAAACTCAGTGGCGTAACGGTCATCTTTCCAATAATACGCGTGGGGGATTATCTGACCGTCGGCGTGTTTGACGATGAACGTGAGATCCCTTTTCACGCGGGTAATATCGAAGTGAATGGCCGCCAGATCGGTCAGGAGAACATCGTGAGTGAAGTAAAAATTGTATTCTGCCGGGCAGGGCATAGGAACGATCTGTCCATCGAGATAATGGGCATTTGCGGCGAGAATCGCTCTGGCCCAATGAGCCGAATGATCGATTGAAGTGTCTCCCGTCTCTATCTGTCCCTCGCGATATGCACCGTTCAGTACAAACTGCTCATACGAACTTGTGTCCTGCACATAGTTATTCAATAAGTAACTCACCGTATCTCTTCCCTCGCCCGTGCGGCAGGAACCGATGATCTGCACAACCGTCATCTTTTGTCCAGGAGCCAGGTTCCGTCTGTAAACAAATGCTGCAACGGGCCGTTGTGGAGAGTCTCTATTGATGATCTCTCCAGGAAGCGCTGTCGTTGTGTTCATCCACCAGTGTGTATTTGTCAACGGAGGTCCGATCGTCTCACCATTGGTGGTAAAGCTTCTCGGCGATTCTACGGCATTGGCCACGAAAATCTGGGCATTTCCAGTTTCGGAATCATCATAATTGATATAGATGGTCGATCCCGTTGTATCATATTCGGTCCAGGCCTTATCCTTCAGTGCGTATGTATGGCTCGTTTTGAGTGAGGCCTCCAGATGAGTACACAGCTCGAAAAGCTCTGGCTGTCTCGAGTTATTTGTTATTTCGATTCTCGCAACCATCGCGGGCTTGTTTTTGCAGAATTCGTACGAGATCTCGATGATAGTTTCAGTGTCCTTTTTGTAAAAGACAACCGAATAGGGCGTGAGCTGATACTCATAGGGCTCGAGCCCAATCCACTGTTTTGCTCCATCTCCAATTTTTAAACCGACACACATTGAGCGAAATTGATCGCGATGCCAATAGTCGGTACTCGGATCGATGCTGTTCGCCACAGGGTAGAAAAAGCTGATTCGGTTTAGTAGTGGCGAACTGTTGTGCATTGCGATGCCGACGAAAGGTCCGCCCACCTCAATCTGTGCATGCTCACTCTTAAAATTAATTTTCAACGCCTCATACAGAAAATTATCCCTTTGTCGACTACTACAAGAAAAAAAGAGTATTACAGTCACAACTGATATTATAGAAATAAATAATCCGTATCGTGTTCTCAACATTGTATGTCCTTGTTAGAGAAATGCTCAATATTTGTGTCCATCTTTAAATCTATCTTTCGATTGAGGGTTTGACATTAACAACCTCTCTTTTCAAACCGTAATGTACAAAATTATTATCACACCGTCAAGGGCAACGATGTAGTTTCGACTCTGCGACTCAACCCAAAAATGTCAACGATATAGAGAATATTACATGAGATTCGATCCCCTGGTAACCATCTTATTACGCTTTCATTAGATAATGGAGGTGATTTCTGTGATTCTTGCGAGTAACATTGACTTTTTAGCTAAAATCCAACGTGTTGATTATCTGTTATGTAGAAAGTCAAGAGATTTCTTGACGATTTTTTCGGACAGGGTGTACTCCTTCCTGAGATGTTGGTGAGACATCGTCTGGTTTTTCTTGTTCTCTGAAAAGTGCAAACCCGCTAAGCACCCATCATA
>CP070758.1:2082816-2120373 GCA_020348925.1 Gemmatimonadota bacterium
TGGTGGTGACCGATGACAGCGGGACGCCAGGTGTGCCTGGGGATGATTTCAACCCGACTTTTATTGGTGGGGATACGAACGGCAACAGCCAGTTGGATGTGGGGGAGACGTGGACGTATGAGGCTGGTGGGACGGCCTCGGTGGGTCAGTATGTAAATTACGGGACAGTGACAGGGACCGATCCTGTGGCCGGGGAAGTGGTGGACAACGATCCCAGTCATTATTTGGGGATTCAGCCCGGATTGGTGGTGACAAAGAGTCTTATTGATCCGGCTGGCGGGACAGCGGCATTGGGTGATGACGTCACCTTCCGTATCACAATGCAGAATACCGGAAATACGACCATCACCCTTCTCCCGATGAGAGACGATTATCCGGAGACGTGTTTGACACCGGTGAGTGCAACCGTACCATGGAGCAGCGATAATGGATCAGTATTGACCTGGAACAATCTGGGATCATTGGCTCCCTCGAACAGTACCATCATTGATGTGACGTTCAATGCTGGTGCGGCGTGTGATCCGGCCACGAACGTAGCCATCGTGGATCAGGCCAGTGACGAGCACGGGACGCCTGTTCCACCAAACCAGGACGATGCGAACCTGACGGTTACGATACCTTCTGCCAGTTACCTCTTGACGAAAACTCTCGTTTCACCTTCTGATGGGACGGCCCAAGTGGGTGAGATGATTGTTTTCCAGATTTCGATAACGAACACCGGCGGATCGACGATGACGGCTGTGCCGCTCAGCGATACGTACAATCCGTCGTGTCTCGGATATATCTCGGCGTCGGTCGCACCCAGCAGCCAATCGGGGGGATCGATTGAATGGACCAACCTGGGACCTCTCACTCCCAGTGCCAGTATGACAGTGACTTTAGGTTTCACGGCCCTCAGCCCCTGCGGGGCGACCGTGAATACGGCCGCGATCAACGGGGTCCAGGATGAATACGGGACGCCGTTGCCCTCTCAACAGAAAGCGGCCTCAGTGATCATCTCCTGTAACGATCAGGACGGGGACGGTGTGTGTGACGATGCGGACAATTGTCCAACAGATCCGAATTCTGCGCAGACCGATACAGACGGCGATGGTCTGGGTGATGCGTGCGATCCCTGCCCGTACGATGCATTTAACGATTACGACGGCGACGGCATCTGCGCCGATGCGGACAATTGCCCGACAATAAGCAATCCCAACCAGGCCGACAGCGACGGTGATGGTCGGGGGGATGCCTGTGACTTCAGCGATACTTTTCCGGATATCGGTACGGCCAAGACTGTCCTCGATTTTGGGGATGTCCCCTCCGGGACGTGCAGGGATACCCTGTTCGCCATTTCCAACGATGGGACTGCGCACCTGCACGTCTACAGTGTGACGACGAATTGCGACGAGTTCGTTGTGCTCCAGCCGCCGACACCTCCCTTTACGATTGCTCCCTTCGGCTGTCAGCACATTCCGATCCGGTTCTGTCCGCCTGAGAATGGGCTCGAAAGCTGCTACCTCACCATTACGAGTGACGATCCTGACGAGAGTACAAAAATTGTCACGTTGATTGGAAACGGTTCGTCTGCGGCGGAGCCTGATATATCCCTGTCCTCTTCCAATCATAACTATGGGGATGTCTTCGTGGGTGCGACGTCACCCTGGAGTTTTTCCATATTAAATACCGAGACAACTCCGTTGCTCATCACCTCGGTCACTTCAAGTCACATCGATTTTACGGTGACCGTGCCGTCATCCTATCCGCGAACGGTGCCAGCGGGAGGAACCCTCACTGTGACGGTCGTTTTCAATCCTTCATCTCAGGGTTTGAAGAACGGATCTCTGAGCGTCATCAACAGCGATCCTGATGAGAGTATTGCCACGGTGCTGCTCCAGGGGAACGGAATCATGTCTGGCGGTGCAGCCGCCCAGATTTATTTCCCCCAGACCTATTACGGAGCGCCTGGGTCATACGTAACCGTGGATGTCTATGCGGACAACGCGACGTATTTGGCTGAATCGATCGGTGGGGTGCAACTCAACCTGTCCTTCGATGCCAGCATATTGACGGTCACCAATGTGACGGCGACGCCCAGAACAGTTGACATGGATCTTTTCCAGTGGAACGAACCTCAATCCGGACAGGTAGCCATTATTATGGCGGATTTCTCTGGTGATGTCATCGCACCAGCCATCGGCTCTGTGGCTCGTATTACCTTCCTCGTCAGCAGCAGTTCGGTTGTCGGGCAGAGTGTCGATTTGCAATTCACGAAATCGCTGCTATCCGACCCGTTCAGTCATTCCCTGCCAACGGCTTCGACGAACGGAACATTCATTGTCGGTGGGAGCTCATACCTGAAAGGTGATGCAAACCTCGATGGCGAGATCGATGTCTTAGATGTTGTTCTCGTATCCAACATCATCGTTGAGAAAGTTGATCCAACACCCGAGCAGTTTGATGCTGCCGATTGCAATGATGACGGGAGCGTGGATGTGCTGGATGTTGTCGGCATTGTCAATTCAATACTGGGGACCGGGACATGTCCGCCGGTGGGAACAACGGGCAAAACCATCGGCTCTCAACCCGGTGTTTTCGGGGCGTCCGACATTTCGGTATCAACGAATACGACCTTTGAGCTCCCAATTTTTATGGAGACGGCGACAGAGATATACGGACTTCAGTTCAGATTGAAGTTCGGTTCGGAGTTTTTTATACCCGCTCTGCCGCGACTGACGGAACGTAGCGCGCACATGACTCTGGTCTCGAATATCACGGATGATGGGCTGATTGTGGTGATATACAGCCCTGAAGGGAGAGCCGTCCCGGCTGGAACGGAACCTGTCGTGATCATACCCTTTCGGATGCAAGATACAGGATCCGTGACGCGGAGCATAAAGATGGAATTTGAAGGGGTGATTCTGGCGGTAAGCTGTAGGGAGAATATACCCGTGGAGATTGAACCGATCAGCTTCAAGAAGGATACCTTCGTTCCTGAAAGCTGGAGCCTGTTACAGAACTATCCCAATCCTTTCAATCCTGAGACGAGCATCGGATATCATGTGCCTCGACCAGAACATGTCAAGGTGATTGTGTTCAATACTCTGGGTCAGATGATCCGGACCCTTGTCGATGGTATGCAACAGCCTGGAGCGTATACGGTGAGATGGGATGGATATGACAATTCCGGACGGCCCCTTCCCAGTGGAATTTACTTCTATCAACTCACTGCTGGAGATTATTCTCAGACGAAACGGATGATTCTGATAAAGTAACGAGAGACGCACAGAGCCTACGATTTGGACAAAGCCGGGGGCGATTCGGGTTTGGTGATGTATCGCCCCACGGTAATTCTACTCGATGCCATTTGTATCAGTGCACATAAAATGCTTTAGCCTGAGAACCGACTTTGAGCGGATTCGAAGATTTTGAAAGAAAGGCCGCGTTTCAAGTAAGGAAACGATGTGACGGATGAACAAAAAACAAAGAAGCAACTCGTCGCTGAGCTGAAGCACATGCAACAGCGGGTTGCGGATTTGGAGGTGTCGGAGGCCAAGTGTAAGCACGCGGAGGAGGTGCTGCGGGTTTCCCATCGCTTTCTCGGGATCGCGAACCGGCGGATGGAGATGATTCCCCTGCTGCGTGAATTTGTGGCGGAAGTCAAGAACTTCACCGGCTGTACCGCCGTAGGAATCCGCATATTGGAGGACGAAGGGAACATACCCTACCAGGTTTTTGAGGGTTTCAGCCGGGAATTCTATGAATTCGAGAGCCCGCTTTCGGTCAATTCGGACGCATGCATGTGTATCAATGTGATCAAGGGAGATACCGACCCGGAGCGCCCTTTTTTCACCGAGGGTGGCTCCTTCTTCATGAACACCACGACGCGCTTTCTGGCCACGGTTTCGGAGGAGGAGAAGGGGCAGACCCGCAATGTGTGCAACGAGCACGGCTACGAGTCCGTGACACTCATTCCGATCCGCCTGGCGGACCGCATCCTGGGTTTGATTCACGTGGCGGATTTCCGGGAGGGGATGGTCCCTCTGGAAAAGGTGGAGGTGCTGGAGACGGCGGCCATGGAGCTGGGTACGGCCATCCAGCGGGTGCGATTGGAGGACATCCTGCAGCGGAGCAAGAGGGAATGGGAAAGAACCTTCGATGCCATGTCCGATTGGGTGTGTCTGATCGATCTCGAGACGCGCAGGATCGTGCGGAGCAACCGTGTGGGAGAGCACTTTACAGGCCTCCCCCTGCCGGAGATCATTGGCGGCAACTGCTGTGCTATGGCTCACGCTTCAGAGGAACCGGTCTCGGACTGTCCGGTGGAAAAGATGCTCAGAACGCACCAGCGGGAATCGGCGGAGATTCAGGGGCCTGACGGCGACCGGTGGCTGATGGTTACGGTGGATCCGCAGACGGATGAGCAGGGAAATCTCGTCGGTGCTGTCCACATCGTCTCCGACATTACCGAAAGGAAGCGGGCTGAGAAAACACTCAGTGAACAGAAATCACTCCTGGACGAGGTCTTCAACGGGATCAATGAGGGGATTGGAATTGTCGATGAGAACGAAACCATTCTCTTCTGCAATCCTGCCTATGCCGACATCTTCGAAGGGAACAAGGATGATTTCGTGGGTAAAACTGTGCTCTCGTTCTTCGATGCTGAGGCGTATTCCAAAATTCTCCAAGGGACGCAAGAGAGACGAGCAGGGAAAACCACCACGTACGAAATTCCGCTCGTCACCCTCAAGGGCAACCGGAAATTTATTCGTATTACTGCGTCCCCGCGCTACAAGGAGAATGGATCTTACGCCGGTGCTTTTGGTGCTGTTCTGGATATTACTGACCGGGTGCAGGCGGAGGAAACCATCAGGCAGTTGGCCTATCACGACGATCTGACAGGTCTTCCCAACCGGATGCTGTTCGATGATCGCCTGTCCCTGGCCTTGGCCCAGGCCGAGCGCCATCGACAGAAATTTGCTGTCCTGTTGCTTGATCTGGATAATTTCAAGGATATCAATGATACGCTGGGGCACAGTGTGGGAGATGCATTGCTGCGCGTGATCGGGGATCGGCTGACAGGGCTTCTGCGTAAGAGCGATACTGTCGCCCGACTTGGAGGAGACGAATTTTTACTCCTGCTGCCTGAGATCGGGTGTATGGAAGACGCGGCGAAGACCGCCCAAAAAATCCTCAAGACCATCCGTGAGCCAATTGAGCTGGATGGCCGTCATCTCAATATCACCACCAGCGTCGGGATCGCTCTCTTTCCCGACCATGGTGAAGATGGAGACAGCCTCATAAAGAATGCCGATATTGCCATGTACCGTGCCAAGAATCGAGGTCGGGATACGTTCCAAAGGTACGCGAACGATTTGAAAGTTCGGACGATTGGATGAGGGGTATCATCCTCGTGATATCACGACCTGCGCATGAGCGGAACGATCACAGAGACAAAGGAGAGAAAAAGAGCAGCTTCTTCGTGAATCGGTTCTTTTCCAATCTGCTTGAACATCATGGCCAAAAGAGTGTGATACTTTTGAAGTTGAAAGAAATCGATTTCGAAGCCTGGGCGCCGTGCCTGGGATTCGGGAATTCGTTGTATCTCCCCAAAGAAACTTGACGACGTACCCATAACTATATGGGGCAAAACATGTTTATGACGGCCATCCCACCTTCGTGGGGATGGCCTTTTCATTGTGCCAGCCAGAGCGATTGTTCCGAGGTGCCTCAAAGAATCCAGCCCCCGTTTTCTCGTGTCTCTTTTTCGAGGGCGAACATTTTTCCCGCGATCAAGCCGGGTATTGAAAAATGGGTTGCTGAAAGGATTGAAGCGTGTTATTATTAGAGGGACTGGTTCCAAGTGGGCAGTCTCGACAGGTGGAGGGGCCGCTCAAATGATATTATGGTGGCAATACAGAAACGGTTTTTTGAATAACTTCTGTCGAACACGGATCTGTACCGGCTGCTTTTTCGCAGCCTCTTCTGGGATGTTGTTCGATGAATTCCAAGCGTTGCATATCTGACGATTCCTCAGGAATCAAAGCCGTGAAAGAAAATCATGGATAGAGAACACCACGCTTCAATGCTTCGTTTTGTGGCTCAGGGGAAAGCCCGTTTCCTGCTGGGCGTCTCAATCGTCTTGGGATTGTACCTGACGAGCCTTTACAGCTACCTGCTTTTTCACAGTCTCGCTGAAATATTCAGCATCGTCGTGGCTTGCAGTATTTTTATGGTGTTCTGGAACTCCCGACGTTTATTGAGCAGTGGCTATTTTCTGTTCATTGGTATTGCCTATCTGTTCGTCGGGGGTATGGATCTGCTCCATACATTGAGTTACACAGGCATGGGGGTGTTTCCGGGATATGGGACGAATTTACCAACCCAGTTGTGGATCACAGCCCGCTATCTTGAGAGCCTCTCTTTTCTCATCGCCGTGTTCTTTCTTCGTCACAAACTGAAAACCATTTTCGTGATTCTCGGTTATACTCTGACCGTTTCAGTTCTGCTGATCTCGATTTTTTATTGGAAGATTTTTCCCGATTGTTTTGTTGAGGGGCCTGGTTTGACCCCCTTCAAGAAGATCAGCGAATATTGTATCTCTCTCATACTCCTCGTTTCGATAGGACTGCTGGTTCGGAAAAGGAGGGAGTTCGATAACCATATCTACCGCTTGTTGGTCTCATCGATCGTTCTGACCATTGCTTCGGAGTTGGCCTTCACGTTTTATGTCCATGCCTACGGCCTGCCCAATCTGATCGGGCACTTCCTCAAGATTGTGTCGTTTTATCTCATTTACAAGGCACTTATTGAGGTTGGTCTGAGTCAACCGTACCATCTCATGTTCAGAGATTTGAAGCGGAGTGAGGAAAAATATCGCGATCTGGTTGAAAATACGAGCGATGTCATCTATGCCCTTGATACCGCTGGGGTGTTGACGTACGTCAGTCCTGCAGTGGAATCGTTTATCGGATACAGTTCATTCGAGGTTCAAGGTCACAATATCAAGGAATTCATACATGACGAAGATGTACCGATCATCACGGAGGGTCTGCGGACAGTGTTTTCAGGCCAATCTGCGGCCAACGAGTATCGGGTGTTGAGCAAATCCGGCGAAGTGCGTTGGATGCGCACTTCGAGCAAGCCTGTATTTGTAAAAAATCGTGTCGTGGGATTGAGTGGAGTGCTGACCGATATTACCGAGCGGAAGCTGGCGGAGGAGGCGCTGCGAGAGTCAGAGCGAGAGTTGGCCATCAGAAACCGGATCGCCTCTGTTTTTCTCACCATCCCAGATGAGGAGATGTACGGAAATGTGTTGGAGGTAATTGTGGAGGCCATGGAAAGTACATACGGAGTTTTTGGATATATAGATGAGTATGGGTCACTGATTATTCCCTCTATGACCAGAGACATCTGGGATCAGTGTCAGGTTCTTGAGAAGACAATTGTATTCCCTCGCGACAAATGGGGTGGCATTTGGGGTCGCGCCCTCACACAGAAGAGAAGCCTGTATGCCAATGAAGGCTTGAATGTACCCCAGGGGCATGTTCCCATAGCGAAGGTTCTGGTCGTACCTATTGTGTATGATAAAGAAATAATAGGGCTTTTAGAGGTTGCCAACAGGGCCAGAGACTACGGCGAAAAGGACAAGGAGTTCCTGGAAGGCATTGCGGGTTATATGGCTCCGGTTCTGAGTGCAAGATTGCAGAGAGATCGCCAGGAGGGGGAACGTCAGCATGTGGAGGAATCGTTGCGGAAGAGTGAAGAAAGATTGAAGCATTTCGTTGAATCAGCTACCGACAGTATTCTCCTCTTGGATTCCCACTTGAACATCGTCGAGGTGAATGAAATCGGATTGAACGAATTTGGCCTGAGTAAAAACGAGATCCTTGGAAAGAATCTCTCAGAGCTTGTGCCCGACCTTCGGGAGTCAGGCAGATATGACAAGTATATGGAAGTGATGAAAACCGGGGAACCATTCATTAGAGATGATCTTATTCATCATCCTGAATTTGGAGAGAAACACGTAACCGTAAAAGTGTTTCAAGTGGGTAGTGGTCTTGGAATTATTGCTATGGACATCACCCAAAGAAAGCTCTTGGAGGAAAAGCTCACAAAAATGGCTCACGATCTGGAGAAGGAGGTTGAAAAGCGAACAAAGGAGCTGCTGAAAACGCAACACCATTTAACGCAATCGCAGAAGTTAGCGGGCCTGGGGCAATTGGCTGCCGGTGTTTCTCATGAGCTCAGAAATCCTCTGGGTATCATCAATGCATCGTTGTATTTTCTCAAGAGTACTTTTACAATCGAAAATTCTGCCTTTCACAAGCATATCAAGATCATGGAGGAGGAAGTGGAACGCTCCAGCAAAATAGTTGAAAATCTTCTGGAATTTGCCCGTCGCTCACCCTACGACGTGCAGGCGATCGATGTCAACGAGCTTCTGGAGAAGACTCTGATTCTGCTGGAGAAGGAGTTGTTGGCCAATGACGTCAGAGTCTCGACGGTCTTTGAGCCGTTACCCCAGGTGAGTTTACACCTCGATGAGATGAAACAGGTTTTTCTCAATATTTTGCTGAACGCGACGCAGGCAATGCCTGAAGGCGGCGATCTGAAAATAAACACGCATGTTGTTCAAGGGGATGAAGGGGATGGGTACGTGAGTATTGTTTTTCAAGATACCGGAATTGGTATTTCCGAGGAGGATCTGACCAATATTTTCAATCCGTTCTTTACGACGAAGGAAGGGGGGGTGGGGTTGGGATTGTCGCTCGTGTATGCCACTGTGAAGAGATTTGGGGGGAAAATACACATTGACAGTCATAGAGGTGAAGGGACGAAGGTCACCCTGAAGCTCCCGCTGATCCAGGGAAGCTTTTTTTCGAAAACATAGCGGGGGAGTCGTGAGGGAACATGTAGGGATAGGAGTCGGATTTCGAGGGGTGCTCAATGCGTAACACTTTGAATATACTGCTGGTGGATGACGAGATCAATATGTTGGAGGTGATGAGAGATGTTCTGGAAGCTGAGGGGCACTGTGTGACAACTGTCAGCAGCGGATATGAGGCTTTGGAAAAGTGTGAGGATGATCCTCCCTTTGATCTGATCATCACCGATTTGAAGATGCCTCGAATGAACGGCATTGAACTTCTGGAAAAAGTCAGGGAGAAAGGGTCTCCGATTCCGGTTGTGATACTGACTGCACACGGAACAATTGGGAGCGCTGTGGAGGCGGTCAAGAAGGGAGCGTACGATTACATTCTCAAGCCGTTCAAGCCCGATGAAATATTTGGAATGATCGGGCGGATATTGGAGCGAAAGAATCTCTTGGACGATAACCTCTATTTTCAAAAGGAACTGAGCAAGGCATACGGGTTCGAGACCATAATTGGCACTTCGTCGGTGATGCAAGATTTGTTCGAGAACATTGAGAAGGTGGCCAGGACCGATGCTTCGGTGGTTTTAAGGGGTGAGAGTGGCACGGGAAAGGAGTTGCTCGCACATATCATTCACTACGCCAGCCGTAGGAAAAACAAGCGATTTGTGAAAGTGAGCTGTGCCTCTCTGGCCGAAGGTGTTTTGGAGAGCGAGCTTTTTGGGCATGAGAAGGGAGCTTTTACCTCGGCCGTTACTAGCAAACCCGGAAGATTCGAGGTGGCTCACGGCGGCACCCTCTTTCTGGATGAGATCGGTGATATCCCCCTGACGACTCAGATCAAGCTGCTCCGTGTGCTCCAGACGAAAGAGTTCGAGCGAGTCGGTGGAACGCGGACGATAAAAGTGGACGTGCGATTGATTTCGGCGACCAACCAGGATCTTGAGGAGAAGAAAAAGCAAGGCACTTTTCGGGAAGATCTGTTCTATCGTCTCCATGTCGTCCCGATCCTTGTCCCTCCCTTGAGGGAGAGATCGGAGGATATTCCGATCCTCTCAGAATACTTTTTAAGACTGTTTTCCGATCAGACGAATAAGCGGATTCGCGGGTTTTCCCAAAAAGCTCTCGAGCTGATGTCGTCATATCCTTGGCCTGGGAATGTCAGAGAGCTCCGAAATTACATCGAACGAGCCACCGTTTTTTGCCAGTCAGATGTCATCAAACCTGAGGATCTTCCGCCTGTTCTGATGCACCACGGGGATACGGGGAGACTGAGCTTGAGCTTAGAATCAAGATCTCTCTGTGAACTGGAAAAAAAGTTGATACGAACCGTTCTTGAAGAAGCACAATGGAATTTGACGAAGGCGGCCGGAGCGTTGCAGATCAGCCGGGGGACACTTTACAGTAAGCTTAAGAAATACGGTCTGACTGAGAAGGCATGATGGTTTGTGCCAAGAATGTGCGGAGTCCTTTTACCGCTCGCCACGAAAATGCTGCGAGTTTAAGAAGGAGTGGATACTGTGCCACTGAAGCACCGAGATGCAGAGATCCATGAAAGACAATAATAATATTTAAGACCCAAGTTTTATCGTTCAATCTGTTGGATTTTGAACGATGCGACGTGACATCTAAGAGTTTGTTCTGCAACAACACAGAAGAACCATTCAGCTGTTACTGCCCGATTTTGAACAAAGTTTCCCCGCCGGGCCATTCCAAGTTCCTTCCCTAAAAAGTGCTTTGCATTTCCAATTTCTTTATTACTAAGATCTTAGAGAACTATGCCGATGACCGCTGGGTTTGTGGCATAAGAATTGCATTTTGGGAAACTCAGGTATCGTGACAAATCCCGAAGCGGTTGGTGAGGGGTTTATGAGAAGATGCGTGGGCATGAGGAGAGACATTTTTGAACCACACGGGTGGGAATGCCGATCCGAAGATGTTGGACTTGAAATTGAAATGGGCCGACCGATCCGAACATGAGCAGCAAGCAATTTCATATCCTGGTGGTTGATCAGCATCGAAACAGTTTGGAAGTGTGTACGGACCTTCTGAAATCTTGGGGGTACAGAGTGACGCAAGTCTCCATGGAGCATGATGCCATTGCACTTATGAGTGACAGGACGTTCGATCTTGTGATTGCAAATCTCCAGATGCCTGAGATGGGAGTGAGACGCATTCTGGAACATGCCAGGGAGAAAGATCCGCCGGTTCCTGTTATCGTATTGGCTGCCTTCGGTTCCGTTGACAGGGCTGTTGAAGTGATGCGCCAGGGTGCAGCGGATTATGTCAGAAAACCCCTATCGCCAGAGAAGCTGCAATCAAAAATAGAATCGATTTTAAAGGAGAAATAAGCTTCACCTTGAAAACCAAGAAGCGAACGATTGCCAAGAGCTCAGGAATAGTTGGAGATGATCATTTTGCGCTGTACAGAGGCACGAGCCGAATATTACTTAAGCCGTTTTTCAACGAAAATTTCGCGGTTCTGCCCCCTGCTCATAATGGCGGAGTGGAAGGTTTCGAATCCGCCCAACCGATCCCCAGTCGATGACCGGCTTATGGTGTGTCTACCATCTCAGCACTTTCATCCTATGCCGAAATCATAGGTCGGTGTCGACTGGGGAGAAGTGAAGTAAGAGAACGATCGTTTCACGGTCCCGGAGAGCTCGTTTTGGCGAAAACGTATGAAACGCAGAACGAACGATACATCGATTACGATGCAGGCGTGACAGAAGAGTGAAGGAGTTGTTTTGAGATAAATCGTCCCAGTCGATGGCTGTCGATCCATGAATTGGGATCGTACTGTCTCTTGTAAATATTTTTTTAGCGGAGTGAAAACATGGATCGCCATCGGCTGGGATACAAAAAATGCTTTGATCCTCGTCCAGGACGAGCAAAAGTGCTGGATGCGGAAAAGGGCACACATTCGAAAGCTCACCCAACCTCAATACGGTGAAGAAAACGGATACGGCAGGCGGAGAGGCGTGAACGCAGGATGTCAGGTGCGTTCGAAGCGATGCTCGATGGAAACACTCAAGTCTAAACGGTTTCTCTGTAACGGGCGATTTTGCTTTCGGAGCAAGGCGTATGCGATAAGGGGAAGGGAAGGATTTGTCCGCTTCGAGTTCTTTGAAAAAAGAGGCATGTCGGCCGCCTGCTCACCTCCTGCGCCTGTGAGAAGATCGAACGTCGGGCGATCGCCCTGCTTTCTGTTCTCTCTTGCGCAGTCCGTACGTTTGCGGTCTCTGTTGCGCGCACTGATTTGTCGCGGAATCGTGAGATGGTATGAGATCCACATCGAGGATGTTTTGAGGGTCGTATCAGTATGAGGCAGTGGGCAAGAGAATCTCTTTTTCTCGATTTTTGGGCGTTGGATTTCTAAATTCATGTGTGAATTTGGTGGTGACGTTTTGGTCAATGAAGAATTCATTATGATACAGAACAAATTCCCTAAAGGTATGGTTCTTATTAAGGAGGGGGCTATGAAAGGTGAAGTGACCGACAAGATTGCAGCCTTAGTAACCGCTGCTTTCGGACTTGTTGCTGCTCTGGCGTGGAACGGGGCGATTATTACTATTTTCAAGAAAATTTTCGGTGGCCAAGAAACGATTGCTTCAATGCTTATCTATGCGGTTCTTGTTACAATCATTGCAGTTCTTGCGACCATCTGGGTCGGCAAAGCTGTTGCGAAAGCCAAAGGAGGGGAATCGTCGTAACGTACAGTATCTGACGACCCGTCAGACATTCATTGTTTTTTGAAGATAACGAGCGAAATGAAAAACTGCAGCGTTAAACAGTACCATACCTTTAGGGAGTATTTTGAACAAACCGCACATTTACAAAAAAGGGAGTAAGATATGAAATTCTGGAGCATATTCGTTGCTGTGACGCTTACTTTATCAGTCTTCGCACCGACCGTCTGCGCCGAAGCCGATCAATGGGGAGACTTCGGTGTGACCTACCAGGTCATTGCCGGACTCAATGTCACACAGAACACGTACGACAATTGGGCAGCCGGTGGTGAGGACGCTCTGGCCTATACTCTGACACTCAACTCGAAAATAGAGAAAAATCGGCCCAAATATATCTGGACCGTAACCGGCGATTTCGCCTTCGGCCAGACGAAACAGGGGGACGATCCCGTAAAAAATGCCCTCGATAAAATCTCCGTGGAAGGTCTGTACACGTATAAGTTGGGCGCATATGTCAATCCCTACGTCGGCTTGGGTTTTGATACGCAGTTTACCAAGGGGTATGATTATTCCCAGGACCCAAAGGTGTCAAGGTCGAACTTTTTGGATCCAATTTATATTATGGGTGGAGCGGGGGCGGGCTTCTTTCTCAAGCCCAATTTGAAGACGCGTCTCGGTTTGGCCTTCAAGGAGACGAGGGCCGATAAGTTTGCGAATTTTTACACTGACGACCCGGAGACACCTGCGGAGGTCGAGAAATCGCGCTTCGAGACTGGTCTCGAATCCGTTACGGACTTCAATGCGAAATTGGGGGAGAATCTTTTGTACGAAACAAAGTTGGGACTGTTCTCCGCCTTCGAGCACCTTGATGTCGTCGACATCAAGTGGGACAATAAATGGACCGCTCAGGTGGCAAAGTACGTCAGTGTTAATTTGAATATCCTTATTTATTATGACGAAGACATTGTCAAGAAAACACAAATCAAAGAGACCCTGGCCATCGGATTGACGTATACTCTTTTTTAACCCATGTTCCAGGGAGGGTCAGAACGAAAGGGGGTGTTGCTCAGCGAGAGAGAACGTGCAATTTTTTGAATGCGTTGTCAGGGAATATTCAACAGGGTATCAGGAAAGGAAGTATTGGGTATGCAGGATGTCTTTGAAACACTGACGTCATTTGCCACAGTCTATGTGCTGAAGGTCGTTGGGGCGATCGTTATCCTCATCATCGGTAGGATTGCGGCGAACATTGGTAAGCGTATTATTATGAAGCTGATGAGGAACCGAAACGTGGACGAAGCCATCGTAGGTTTCGTCGGCACCTTGGCGAAAACCCTCATTCTCGTAGTGGCAGTTGTGGCCGCGTTGGAAGCATTTGGGGTTAAAACCGCGTCCTTTGTCGCCATCCTCGCCGCCGCCGGTTTTGCCATCGGTTTTGCCCTCCAGGGTTCCCTGTCCAATTTCGCTGCCGGCGTCATGTTGCTCGTATTCAGACCCTTTAAAGTCGGCGATTTCATCGATGCCGCAGGAGAGAAAGGATCCGTCAGGGCTATTCGTATCTTTACGACGGAATTGGCCAGTCCGGACAATGTTCAGATTATTATCCCCAACGGGCAGATTTTCGGTTCGATCATCAAAAACTACGCCGCCAACGACATTCGTCGGGTCGATCTGACGGCCGGCATCGGGTACGGCTCGGATATGACGAAAGCGGCCGATATTCTCCTGCGAATCCTGAAAGAGGATCCGCTGGTGCTGGACGAACCGGCACCTGTGGTGGCAGTCTCCGAGCTGGCTGATTCGAGCGTCAATTTTGTTGTGCGACCGTGGTGCAAGAAGGAGAATTACTGGACGTTATTCTTCAGAATAACCCAGAACATCAAGGAAGAGTTCGACAAGGCCGGGATCGAAATCCCCTTCCCGCAGAGAGACGTCCATATGTACAAGGAAACGGCGTAGTTTGTGTCTTGGATGCAGGAACAGGCATTGTACTCTCTCTATTTTTTAGGAGAATGAGGAGGTGATGATAGAACGGATTGTGTTCGTAGTGATGCGTCGTATGTTTCTTGTTCATCGTAACGTGATTTCTCGTTACCAGATATGAGTGATTTCGAGGAGGGAAAAAGATATGAGAAAAACAGTATCGATACTGATGGCAATCGGTTTTTTCGGTTTCCTGTGTCAAGCGGGAATGGCCAACGATGTCGCCCAGAAGGTGGGTGTCGGAGTAAATTTCGGTCTGGAGAAATATCGGGGCGAAGAAAAGTTCAATGAAAGCTCCACCTTCGGATCTGCCCGGGAGTTTTTTATCCGCTACGGTCTGTCATCAAAAGTCGGCGCGGTATTCAACTATAGCTTAACGGATTTGGAGACCGATTCCTTTAAAACTGAGGTCAGTCCTGCCCTGGAGTTCAAGCTCCTGTTCACGATGTTCCCTGAAAAAAGAATCAGTCCCTTTGTCTTTACTGGAGCCGGTCTCATCGATTTCACGCCCCGAGATCCTGAAGGCCATGATTTTCCGGTGCAGGAGGATGAGGATTACGGGAAGCGCAAAGCGATGGTTCTGCTGGGCGCCGGTGTCGAGTTTTTCATCAACGAATATGTCGCACTCAATGCGATGGTTGATACGCATCTTCCTTTCACCGATCAGCTTGATGCGCAGGCATTGGGGGATTGGGATGATGGGTACTGGGGGGGGAAGGTCGGCCTGACGTTCTTTGCCGGGACTACGGACTCTGATGGTGACGGAATTCCCAACAAACATGACGCCGATCCGAAGCATCCAGAGGATTTTGACGATTTCGAGGACGACGACGGTGCGCCTGACTTCGATAACGACCGCGATGGCATACCGGATATGTACGATTGGGCTCCCCTGAGTCGAGAGGATGTCGATAACTTCGAGGATTGGGACGGTGCGCCGGATTTCGACAACGACGGCGACGGTATTCCGGATGACAAAGACAAAGCACCGAATCAGCCGGAGGATTACGACGGCTTTGAGGATGAGGATGGCGTTCCGGACTACGACAACGACGGCGACGGTATTCCGGACATTTACGACGGTGCGGCCAATGAGCCTGAGACCTTGAATGATTACATGGATTGGGACGGCATTCCGGATGAAGCTGCGAAGAGAGAGCCGGAACCGATCAAAGTCGACATCATGCCGGAGAAGGTCGGGGAGAAGGTTGTCCTTCGGGGGGTCAATTTTGAGACGGGATCGGCGAAACTCACCTTGAACTCCTATGCCGTACTCGATGGGGTCGTGGAAGTTCTGGGAAAACATTCCGAAATAGAGCTTGAAATTCAAGGACACACGGACAGCCAGGGGAATGACGCGTACAATCAGGGTCTGTCTCAGAGGCGGGCCGATTCGGTCATGAACTATCTCCTCCAAAATGGAGTTGCATCCTATCGGCTACGAGCTGTTGGTTATGGTGAACGTTATCCGATTGCCTCAAACGACACGGCCGAGGGACGAGCCCTCAACAGAAGGGTTGAATTTCTGAGAACGAAATAGGACATCGATTCACATTCGGTGCAACGCAAGGGGGACGTTCGGTGCGAACGTCCCCCTTTTCCCTGGATTTGAAGGGCACGGCGTGCACCCGGAGAGAGGAGGTACTTGTGGCAACTGTTGAGAATTTGAAGGATGCCTTTGCCGGCGAGAGCCAGGCGAACAGGAAATATTTGGCCTTTGCCAAGAAAGCGGAAGCCGATGGCTATCCCCAGGTGGCGAAGCTTTTTCGCGCTGCCGCCGAAGCGGAGACCGTTCACGCCCACGCCCACCTCCGCGTCATGGGCGGTATCCAGGATACGACGGAGAATCTCCAAGCGGCCATCGAGGGCGAGGGATTTGAATTCAAGGATATGTACCCGAAGTATGTTGATGAGGCCGAAGCGGAAGGGAATAAAGCCGCAGTGGTCTCCTTCAAGAACGCTTTGGCGGTCGAGGAAATTCATCACGGTCTCTACGGAACTGCGCTGGAGGCGGTGCGCGCGGGGGATGACCTGCCGGAAGCGAAGATATTCGTCTGTTCTGTCTGCGGGAATACGGTCCTGGACCATGCCCCGGACACGTGTCCGATCTGTGGTGCTCCCGAAGCGAAGTTTTTTGAGATCGGTTAGGGCTCTTTGATCGTTTCCGGAGTGTTATCCTGAAAAATTTTTGAGGCCATCCTGTCTTCCGGCGGGATGGCCTCTTCCGCCTCGATCGATAGAAGCGGTTCCACGGAGGGCGATATGAGGGAAACAGCGAAACCAACCGAAAAGAGACCGCTGATGTGTTGGTTCGTACTTTTGGGGGTCCTGTTCTTATCCTGTTCGGGATTTCGGGAGCTCGCTGAATCGGCCAAAGTGAAGCGTCCGGGCGTCGCATTTGCCGGGGCGAACATAACCGGATTGTCCTTTGAAAATATTGATTTCATGTTTGATATCCGTATTGTAAATCCGAATCCCGTGGGGGTGAAACTGGCCGGCTTTGACTACGATTTCCGCATTGACGACAACACCTTTGTGAGTGGTGATCGGGCGGAGAGGATTGAGATTCTGGCAGAGGGGGAGCATACGGTGCATCTACCCCTATCGATTGCGTTTTCAAGCCTGTACAGAGCTTTCCAGAGCCTGCGCGACAGTGACACCTCCTCATACCATTTAAATTGCGGTTTTTCTTTTGATGTGCCGATTCTTGGACCTGTCCGGATCCCTGTGAGCACGAAAGGGGATCTTCCTCTTCTCAAACTTCCTCGAGTGAACCTGGAGCAACTTTCTCTGAAACATCTCGACGTGACAGAGGCTGATCTTGAGCTGGGTGTCCGGGTGCATAACCCGAACGGTTTTTCCATGCTTCTTGAGCGGTTCAATTATCAATTTCTGATCAACGGACAACCGTGGGCATCAGGAGTGGTTCGCGAAAAAATGGAAGTTTCGGAGAGGAGCGAACGCCTTGTGTCGATACCGATCTCTTTAAATTTCCTGCAAATCGGGCGCTCGGCTTATCGGATGCTTGAGGGAGATCAAGCGTTTCGCTATGAATTGAAAGGCGATTTTGATGTGACCGGCACGCTGTCACTGTTGGAAAAAGTCAATCTCAACTTCGATCGTTCCGGGTTCACAGAGTTAATACGGTAGGAATTGAGGGGCGAACGGTCCTTCGACCCTCAACTGACTCGCCAACGGCAAAAGAGGTTATCCGTGAGGATGTTATAAGAAACGGGTATCATCCCACCCCCAAAAAAGGTCGATGCCTTGACTCTGTCGATGAAGGTTCGTGTGGAGGTTGCGTTGACGGGATTGTCCTGAGTTCACGATGGATCTCTTCTCTTCTCCTCCGTCGCAGCGCTTTCCAAGGAGCGAATGCGGAAATCGGTCTCAGGGAATTGACATTTTTTCGACTTATCTTAAAGAAAAGACTTGACTTTAGTATACTTCCTTTATTATTATTACCTTTGGTCCATTATGATGACGTTCTTAGTGTTGAACAGTTGCCCAACAGAGGGTCGAGGACAACGTGTCATTCATCTTGAATACAAGGCAAAGCTGAAAACGATTATTGATACCATTTTGAGGAATCTTCACCCATTTTTTAGCAACTGTGGCGAAACTTGCAAAGGACGTCTTTCTATATGTGCGTATTATGTCGGCACAGTGAATATGATAAGGAGAGAAAGAATGGATGGACTCAAACGGTACTGTGCGTTTCTTCTGACAGTCTTGCTGGTTGTGGGTGCCGGGGGTATATGGGCGGCGACCATTGAGGTGAGTCAGCCAAACTCTGTGACAGCCAACAGTGCCTACGATCGCAATCCCTCAATAATTCATGACGGGACTTTCTATTGGCTCTTCTACACGAAGGGGGACGATACCAGTACCGGCGGCGTTCGCGGGGTGAGCTACAATCCCGACGGTGACACCTACGTGCTTTTTTACAAGAGGGCAGCCACAATTGCCGGCTTGGCCGGCGAGGCCGAGACGAAGCTCTCGCTGTCCGAATCGGCGCGTCCGGCCAATTTCGACCAGCGGGTGGTGTGTGCAACATACTTCGGCGGTAAAATATACGCCTTTGTCTCCAGCGGGCAGTCCGGCACGAACCGCGGTTTGTACTATTACGAGTACAGCGGCGGATCCTGGGGTGGTCCCATGACGCTGATTGCCGATACGGGCGTCCCAAATCGCGGCGGACACGTCAACGTGACCAGCGATGGATCGAGGGTGTACATCGTTTGGGAGTGTTCCGACGGCACTGCAGATGCGTACACATGGGACGGCGCGACGCTCAGTTCCAAAATCGATGTGAGCAATGACAACATGCCAAAGATCACCCTGATGGGAACTACGCTCTATGTGGTCAGCATTGAGGATGGCACCGGCGACATTGAGGTCCACTCCGCAGCATCCGGGGCGAGTCCCAGTTTCACCGGACACTCGACAGCAATCGCAGGAGCAGGACTCTATGATCCGTGCATATTTCATGATGGGACGAATCTCTATGTGATCTCCGCACCGTACGACGGAGGTGACGACCGACAGTGGTTGCTCCAGAGTATCTATAGCGGTGGCTGGGCGGCTGCGAAAACGATCGGCTACGGCGGGTATGGTACAACGTATTGGTGGGATTATTGGCCCGTGGGATATCACGACGGCTCGGATGCCTACGTGTTCTTTACGACGGAGACGGCCAGCCCGACTTACAGTGATGGCGAGATCGCATACGTCAAGATGGATTGGAATCCTGGCAATGACCACTACTTTCATATTCAGAATGCGATCGACCAGGCGAGCAGTGGAGACGTTATCAATGTAGCAACAGGGTCGTACACTGAGAATCTATCGATTTACAAGGAACTGACCTTACAGGGTTATAGTATGCCCACACTGACAGGTCATCATACAGTCACGGATAATAATGTGACGATAGACGGCTTCGCCTTTGTTCCCGCCAGTTACGGGATCACTATCGATGCGACGGCTGGTTCCATCAGCAACGTGATCATCACCAATAATGTGTTCACTCTATCGGGCTACGGTGGTGTTCATATTGGTGGGGATGCGGGATCGGCCAATCTGATATCGAATGTAACGATGAGCCACAACACGTTTGACGGTCCGGTCAGCAAGGCTGCCAATCCGTGGAAGATCGGTGGGTTCTATGGTTCTCCGGCTGGTCAGGCGGTGACGGATGTGGATTTTACGGAGAACACCGTGAACAGGTGTTCGATTCCCATCAATCTGCATGACAAGAACCTCACCGACATTCTGATCAAGCAGAACATATTCCGGGATACCGATGGGGTGGTGTATGTTTGGGGTGATGGGCCGGGTGGGGTGTTGTCTCAGTTTGTGTTTGAGGAGAATGATGTGGATGGCAGCAATACGTATGGTGTGGTCCTTGGTGAGGATGGGGTTGGTGCCTATACACCCTTCGGTGATGGCAACTACGGAGCTGGTAACAAGGTGTACAACAACAGTCTGGCTAACATTCCTGGGGGGTATGGGTATGCGTCAGTGAGTCTCAAGACGACAGGAAGCCACGTGTTGGATGCTTCTGGCAACTGGTATGGCAGTACTGATCCCGCCACCGTTGGGGCTGCAGTGAGTGCTGGTGTGGATTACACGCCTTGGTTGGGTGTTGGTACGGACACAGATGGTGGGACGATGGGTTTCCAGGGTGATTTCTCCACCGTGTGGGTGGATGACAGCAGTCCCCAGACCGGGGCGGTAAATAGTATCCAGGAAGGCATCGATATGGTCACGGCCAGTACTGTCATCGTGGCGCCGGGAACCTATGTAATGGATTTTATCATCAACAAGAATGATGTGGAGTTGACATCAAGTGGCGGAAAAACCGTGACGACCATCAAGGGCGTTTCGACACTGGCTTGGGCGAATTGGCCTTTAGCCAGCCCGAACATTGACCTCCAGGCCAACAATGTCAAGATTCATGGATTCACCATCGAGAGTCCGGAAATACCCGCCGCTGACTACTCAAGCGGCTTGGTTATGACAGGGACAAACAACGAGATCTACGATAACGATTTTGTTGTTCAGGAATTGACTCCGGCGAGTGGTGCTGGCGGTGTTTGCATCCAGACATATCGCAGTAGTACCATTCCGGGAAGCAACATCGATGGGCTGAACATCCATGACAACACCTTCAGTGGGACACCTGGCGGGGATTACGTGGCGGTGTACATCAACCACACGGCAACCTCAGCAGGAGTAGTGACGGTGAGGTATAATACCTTTACCGGCAGCCCTTGGCAGGGAGTTGTGACTGAGCGGTCGAACGTTACCATTCAGGACAACCAGATCACGAGAACATCGGCCACTGCAGGCCGGGGTATCATCGTGTCTGATTTAGGTGCTCCCGGACCTAACCCGATCAACGGCGTGAGCTTGACTGGGAACACCATAAGCGGTTTCGAGTACGGTCTGCGCACCAGTTCTGGTCAGACGTTAACCAGCATTACGGTGGCTGGCAACACCTTCAACACCAACACTGTCCAGGTTCAGGATCGTGCTAATCAGTTGAATATCGGCGATATTTGGTCTGATAATACCTTCGACAAAGCCGTCGGGGTTTCGGGATCTCCTACACATAACACCATCTGGAGCAATATCCAGAGTGCTATCGACGATGCCGGAACATTGGACGGAGATACAGTGATTGTGGCGGCGGGCACGTATACGGAGAATGTTGTTATCAACAAATCAGTCGATCTTACTGGGGAAGATCGCACCACGACCATTATTGACGGAAACAATGCTGGAAACACGGTCACGATTACGGCTTCCAATGTAACCCTAACTGGGTTCACCGTAAAGAATGGGCATAACGGTGGTGGGAACATCTGGTCTCCATACGGAGGCGTTGTTGTCGACGGCAATGGAGGGACTTCCGCCTTGACGAACATCACCATCGACAACAACAGTATTGAGAACAATGCCGGGAATGGTGTGTATGTTTCCGCCGCAGGACACGGAGGTACGGCAGATAATATACAGATTACGAACTGCGACATTTTCTTCAACGGTGGTTCCACATCGTTTTTCGGTGGGATCTCGCTCACATACGGATGGTTTCCTGGCAGTGGTGGTCCCACAGGAAGCTGCGATGGCCTTTCCGAACCGTACGATGAATGGCGTCGACCTATGAACATCCTTGTTGAAGGCTGTGAAATAAAGAACAATGTATCAACAGGTTATGTCTATGGAGTGTATGTCAATGGAGGTAAAGAGAACACCCTTCGTTCGAATTTTATACACGATTTCTCGGCGAAAGGCCTGTTGATCGCTGCCAGTATGCCCTGCACATCGATTCCGTCAGAATATACAACGGTTGAGAACAACGAGATTTACGATAATAGCCAGAATGGTGTGAAGTTGTTGAGCTGGAATAGCTATAACACCTTCGATGGGAATAAGTTTTACAACAACGGGCACGGATATACGGGAACGAATCTGGCGCGTAAGTATGGATTCAACTTTAAGGACGGCGATCACAACGCAATTACAAACAACGAATTCTATGGGAATGCCTTAGGCGGTCTTTATCTGTGGGGCAATGGTGATCCCTCGTATACCTGGTACTATACGACCGACAATACGATTACGGGAAACATCATTAAAGATCACACAGCGGCAGGGGCTCAAGGTGTCTACGTTCCTGCAAAGGCTGGCAATCCTAATAGTGGATTTCTGAACGCTCATATTAACAACAATAGTATTACGAATAACCATACCTATGGACTCGAAAATGCAGATGCCACTCAAGATATCGATGCCTCCGGTAACTGGTGGGGGACAAATACCCCGGCCGGTGTGGCCGCAGAAGTCAGCGCCAACGTGGACTATACCCCGTGGTTGCACAGTGGGGCAGACACCGATCCCGGGACGGCTGGTTTTCAGGGCGACTTCTCTTCAGTCTGGGTCGATGATAGCAGTCCGCAGACTGGTTCTGTGGGCCGGATCGGGGAAGCTCTCAGCATAGTGACCGGCAGCACTGTCTATGTAGCCCCTGGGACGTATAATGAGACCGTCATTCTGGATGACACCACGCCGGACAATCTCACTCTTGCGGCTTCTGATCCCGGTAATCGCCCGGAAATTACTGGTGGTGTGCTGTTCGATAATGCTACCGACGATCTTGATGGGCTCACCCTGAGCAGTCTCGTGTTGAAGGGCGATGCGGATCCCAGCAGCCGAGAGGCAATCATCGATATGAACAACGGCGCTGCTGTGAACAATTTCACCATGGACGGTTGCCTCTTGGACGGGGAGAATGTCGCGGTCAGTGCCAATGGGGCCAACGGCCGGTTCGGCATCGTCGGCAACAGGTTCGGAGGATCTTGGTCCGTAACGAACACCGAATTTCAAAATATTCTCGGCTGGGTAGTGATGGACATGGATGCCTCCTATGCGGGTCCGCCCTTAGGTGGGAATGAGCTTCCACTGACGACGGTAACTTTTTCGAATAACAGTATCCATAATTGCAATGGGAGTGTTGCCCTGCGCGGCAATAATGCGTCCAGAACCGGTACGGTCAATGTCTTGAACAACACCTGGGACACCATTGGTGGCAACGGCGGCCAAGCAGGTATCCATTGGGCGGCCTTGGAGGTGAATAACGCCACACACGTCACTGTCCAGGGCAATGCAATCAACGCTGTGCAGCAGGGTGATTACGGAGAAGGGCAGGCCATTCAGTTCTGGAATGTGGATCTTCTGGATGTTCAGGGGAACACGATCGCCAACAACTATCAGGGAATTTACCTTTACAGTGACGGCATCGGCGGTTCGTATTGCGGTACGCCCGGCTGTCCTGTGCCGGATGGGCTCATCTCATATAACGACATCATGGCGAATACGGACTATGGCTTAAAGATTGAGGCTGCAGCGGCCGGAGGCCCCCTTAATGCGGAGTTCAACTGCTGGGGGCATTACTCGGGCCCGTATCATCCGACACTCAATCCTGGCGGGATTGGCAACGGTGTGAGCGACAATGTTGATTTTATCCCGTGGGGTTGCTATGATTATCCAAGCCTCATCATCACGGTGGATACGGAGCTGTTCGAGGACGGAGGTGGCGGAGGCAATGTGAACGTCTTGAACGCGGATGGTGACGGCGTTGTCGACCCCGGCGATGTGCTCCTGGGTCATATTCTCATCGAAAATGTCGGGGGTGAAGACGTCACAGGGGTGGAATATTCAGGAGTTTACGAGCATACAGCCATAGTGATTGGAAGCGTGACCACGACACAGGGGAATGTGACAAAAGGAAACAATCCCGGAGATACGACGGTTGTTGTCGACATTGGTACTATTGACGCTGATGGAACGGTGCTCATCACCTATCAGGTGATCATCGACGATCCCCTGCCTCCAGGTGTGACCGCCATCACACATCAAGGTGTTGTGAAAAGTAACGAGCTTGGTTTTATGCCCACTGAGGATATCCACACGATGGATGGAGTGACCCGAATCGTCATCGGTGAGCCACTTCTTCATGCCTTCATCTCACCTGAGCTGAGTATTGCTAAACCCGACTCGCAGTTTGAGGTGTGCATTGAGATCGATTCAGCCACGGCTGAGATGGAGATCATCTCAGTGTACGCTCTCTTGACTTTTGACGGCATTCTCCTTGATTCGGTCAAGGTGCCCATTTTTGGCACCCTTCTTGACTCTTCAGGGTGGGATTTAAAGTGGCACTTTTTTCCGGGCGTGTTGGTTGACACGTTGGACATGTGGCTGATCGGTGGGGGAGGTGCAGAACCCTTGGTGGGTGCCGGATCCCTCGTCTGTTGGGAGTTCCGGGTAGGAGAAGGCGCTCCACCAGGAGACACCACGATCATCCGTTTTTCCAAATTCTGGTTCAACGAGGGCACGCCCTTAGTGGAGACGGAAAACGGATATGTGACGGTGAACCGTTCCCCCGAATTTATTACGACCTTTGACGATACAACATATCTCATTGAAAAGCACGAATACTGTTTTGACATAGAGGCGTACGATCCTGATGGCGACAGCCTCATCATGTGGAGTCTCCTCGATCCGTACCCCTGCGATGGGGCCGAACCTGACACGGTCTACGGGCGGGGGACGGTTGCGATGGAATGGTGCTGGACGCCGCCGAAACCGGGGACGTGTGACACGCTGCGCGATACCCTCATTGTCATGAGCACCTTTGAGACGGGTCAACCGTTGTACGATACCCTGACGACGGTCTTTGTGGTCTATGACAACCTGGTTGACATATGGTGGCCGGATACGGTCTGGCACGCCTGCGGATGTATCGAGGTGCCGTTGTATATCATGCAGAACCTTGATTACAACGAATGCCTGGATTCCCTGGACATCATGTCCTTCGATATCATCCTCGATTACGACCCTGAGCTCCTGACCGTCTTTGAGGTGGGCAACGAGGGCTTGATCACCGAGGATTGGGGGGCCATGCAGTTCCGGGTTGAGGATGGGTACATCTATGTCGGCATGGGCGGAAATAGGGCCTTGAGCTACTGCGATCCGGTGCCCACACCCCTCATCTACGTTGGATTCTGTGTCGATGAGGGGGCCGAAGTGGGGGACAGTGCCTTCCTGTCGGTGGATCATGTCAAGCTCAACGAGGGCTGGCCGACGTCCTACTGGTGGAACGGCTCGATCACAGTGGTCGATTATACCATTTCCGGCACGATTACCTACTGCGATAACGCTTTTCCCATTCCGGATGTGGAGGTGAAAATCTCCCAGGACTGGCCGGCGCTTCTGTATGAGGACACGGTGTATACGGATGCCTTTGGATTCTATGAAGTTCAAAACGTTCAGGGATGTACCGATTATTGTCTGACGCCCCAAAAGCACAATTTGCCCGGCCAGGTGATCACCTCCTACGACGCTTCGCTGATGTTGAGAAGCATTGTTGGCCTGGTCGGCCTCAGCAGTTGCGATTCCCTGGCAGCCGATGTCACTTTTAACGGGGAAATATCGGCTTTTGACGCCTCAGTTCTGCTAAAATACATCGTCACCGGTTATACCGATCAACCCCTCATCCCGGAGCATCACGCCGGGGAGTGGGTCTTTGTACCGGATCACCGATGCTACAGCGATCTGGATTCCAGTTCCGTGGATCAGGATTATGTGGGGATCATTATAGGCGACGTGAGCCAGAACTATCCGGGCGATGGGCCGCCGAAGTTGGTGGTGAGTGTGGGGTGTCAGGTGTCCGTACCCCAGGTCACAGGAGCAACTGGAGAGACGATACACCTTCCCATATCGGTTGAGGGCGCACAAGGTGTCTTCTCCGCAGATATGGAAGTTCGCTTCGATCCGCAACTTTTGACCGCGGTGGATGTCGATACGACGGCGTGGACGGCCGGTTTCATGAGCGCCCATCATGTCCAGGATGGCGTGATTCGGATCGCTCTGGCTGGGGCTCGGAAATTGCAGGGCGATGGCGAGATCGCTCACCTCACGTTTCGGGTTAACCCTGCGCTCCGGGAAGGTTTGGCGTGTCCGCTGGAGCTTTCGGTCGCCTTGAATGAGGGCATCGTTCCCGAGACCATCTCGACGGGAATGTTTACATCCGCTCGTCTTGTTCCGGAAACCTTTGCACTGGCTCAGAACTATCCGAATCCCTTCAACCCGACGACGACGATTGCCTATGCGGTACCCTTCGAACCAGGCTTGAATGACGACGGCACTCTGAAGGTTACTCTTAAGGTTTACAATGTGTTAGGGCAGGAGGTTGGGACCTTAGTGGAGGAGCATCTGGCGCCGGGGTATTACACCGTTCAGTGGGATGGGCAGACGGGTCGGGGGCAGGAGTTGGCCACTGGCATCTACTTCTATCGTATGACAGCCGGTAGGTTTACGAAGACAATGAAGATGGTCCTTCTAAAATAAACAGTATGAACTATAAAAAAGTCTTGACAAACCCGTTGTTTTTTGTTAACATTATGCTTGAGAAAGTTTCAGTGTGATCATTCCGAGTCTCACAGGGATTTTGATCTGACGAGTGATATGGATGCACACGTATCCAATTGAGAAAATACCCGGTGTTTTGCTGCATGAGGCAGCAAAAAAGAAAGGAATAGAAATGCACGAATGCAAACAGGGTGTTCGAAAACTGAAGGATTATCCCTTGTTCTCCTATTGTATTCAAGGATTCATAAGCCTACTTATCGCCGTTTCTCTTTTTATCGGCGGCATGGTTGTCCCTTCAACATCGTTCAGTGAGAACACGGAATTTCTCGCTCCCGGACCGATTCTTGAAGTGTACAAGGATGACATCGCTTTCGGGGATGCAGACGGGAATGGGTATCCCAGTGCGGGCGACACCTTGGAATACGAAGTGAATTTACTCAATGATGGTGATGCAGATCTCACCGGAGTATGCTTTACCGATTGGCCGGATTCAAATGTCGCCTTAATAATAGGGAGTGTTCAATCTACATCCGGATCGATTCTCAGCGGAAACAGCCCAGGTGATGATTTTGTGCGGGTCTGTGCGGGCGATATCGCCCCTGATGATACGGTTCGAATCACATTTTTAGTAATAATCGATGATCCGCTTCCCCCGGGTGAGTGTTTCATCTACGACCAGGGTGAAGCCATTTCGAACGAAGTGCCTGTGGAGTTGAGCGACGATCCCCAAACGCCCATGGGTGACGATCCGACGATGACGTATGTTTGCGCTTTGCCGCTTTTGGAAGCATATAAAATTGACAGCCTATATGACGATACCGATCTCAACGGACACCCCAGTGCCGGTGATACGCTCAAGTACCGTATTCTGGTTGTAAATATTGGGAACGCGGATGCGACGCAGAGTTGTCTTATCGATACACCGGATGTGAATACATCGTTGGTTCTTGGAAGCGTGACAGCCACGGACGGCACCGTACTCGAGGGCAATGACCCGGGCGACATACGGTTGCGAGTCTGTTTTGGGACCCTCTCGCCGGGTGAAGAGATCACCATCACATTCTTGGTGGTTATCGATGATCCTCTGCCGCCCTCCCTGACGGAATTGGCCGACCAGGGGTGGGTCAGCTCCAACGAGCTCCCTACGGAGCCGACGGATGACCCCGATACGCCTGAAGAGGACGATCCGACCGTCACACCGCTTACAGATGAACCCATTTTGGAAGCCTATAAACATGACGTCCTTTTTATTGACGCCGACAGTAACGGGTATTTCAGCCCCGGGGATCTCATACTCTATTCGGTCGTCCTTTATAATTTTGGCAACGAACCGGCCACAGGCGTGGTCTATACGGATACCGTCGATGCCAATACGACACTGGTTACCGACGGCATCGGCTCCGTGTTCACGAGTCAGGGGACGGTGACTTCCGGGAACAGCCCCGGCGATGTTATCGTCGGGGTCAGCATAGGTACGATTGATCCCGGTGAGATGGTGGCGATCACGTTTCAGGTGACCATCAACGATCCGGTATCCGCAAGTATTCTGGTCAATCAAGGATATTTTACGAGCAATGAGCTGCCGCCGGAACCCACGGACGATCCGGAGACCCCCGATGATGACGACCCGACGGAGACACCGCTTGCGGTCTACCCCGAACTTGAAGTCTACAAGGACGATATGCTCCTCATCGATGCCGATGGCAACGGTCAGTTCAGCCCGGGTGATACATTGCAGTACGAGGTGACCATTGTCAATTTCGGAGATGTCGCGGCGACGGATGTGGTCTTTACCGATACCCCTGATGCCATCACGGATCTCGTTGTGGGCAGCGTCACAACGACCCAAGGGACCATTGCGTCGGGCAACACACCAGGTGATACCCAGGTGATTGTAAACGTGGGAACGATCCTCGGTGCCGGGGGGACGGTGACGATCACCTTCGAGGTGACAATCCCTGCGACGGTGACCCTTTCCATACAGCCGCCGGTGAGTATTGCCAAGCCGGACTCCCATTTCACCGTCTGTGTGGATGTGGGCTGTATTGACGAGACCGAGGTGGCCGATCAGGGTGTCGTGAGCAGCTTCGAGCTCCCGGACGTCTATAGCGACGACCTCGATACCCCGGATCCGGATGATTCTACGAGGACTGATATCACGGGGGTCGTGATCAGCGGCATCTATTTTTCCTTAACTTTTGATACGACTATCATTACCTTCGACAGCACCATCTCTTTTATGAATACCTGTTTGGAATCCCTGGGATGGTTCCCGGCCTGGAATCTCGGAGTGACCCAAGACACACTCAAAGTCTGGCTCCTCGGTGGCGGGAACACGACGACGTGCTGCGAATGTTTTGCCTATATCGGATTTCACGTCGATCCGAGTGCCACCCCGGGTGATACCTCCGAAATCCATTTCGAGGAGTGCGAGATCAATGAAGGGGACCCGATGTGCATCACCGAGGACGGAATATTTATTGTGAATCGACCGCCTGTTTTTGCCTCTTTACCGGACACCATCTACTTCATCGAGGCTCACGAACAGTGTTTCACCGTCTCGGCCACTGATCCGGATGGTGATTTCATGGTCATGTGGGCCGTGATCGACTCGTGCGCGGACTCTACCGGAGCGGTTTTTGGAGTGACCGATACCGTAACCGGGATAGGGGAGGTGGAAGCCGATTTTTGCTGGTGTCCGATCAAAGAGGACTCGTGCGATACCGTCGATGTGACCTTCTTTGTCAAGAGCACCATGCCGGATTCCCTCATGGATACCCTCAATGTCACCATTGTGGTCGAGAACACCTTTATTCATGGTCAGTTCCCGGACACGTCCTATTATCCGTGCGGGTGGATCGAAATGTTCTTCTGTATCGACCCCAATTACGTCGATTGCATTGATACACTCGGTATCTTCTCCCTGGACGTGATTCTGAGCTATGATCCGGAGTGTATTCATGTGACCGAAGTGGGACACGTGGGCACGCTCACTGAGTTTTGGGGAACAATTACGTATAATATTATCAACGGGACCATTTTGGTCTCCCTGTCCGGCAACGATACCTTGGATTGGTGCGATACAACCCTGGCTCAACAGGAGTGTGTCGACCTCTTCTATGTCGGATTTACGGTCGACCCGGAAGCTGTGCCGGGGGATACGTGCTGGTTGTGCATCGAACACGTCAAGGTGAATGAGGGTTGGCCGCCAGCCTACTGGGGCGACTGCTCCGAAATCGGTTGCGCAGCCATTGCCATTGACTGCAATGCCATCTCGGGAACGGTAACGTACTGTTCCACCGGTGTGGCCGTTCCCGGTGTTGAGATGAAGATGTCCGGAGATGCCATCGATACGGTGCTCACGGACAGCAGCGGAGATTACGAATTCCCGTGTGTCTTCGCCTGCGGTGATTATTGCATCAAACCTCAGAAAGAGTGGCTGCCTCCGCAGGTGGTGAACTCCTTCGACGCGTCCATGATTATGCGCAGTCTGTGCAATCAAATCACCCTGGACTCCTGTGCCCGGATTGCTGCTGATGTGACCGGTGATGGCAACATTACTGGTTACGACGCCGCCATTCTCTTGCGGTGGAGAGTGGGTTACGAGGTCCCAGGGCGAACGGGAGAATGGAAATTCAATCCGGACAGCATCTGCTATCATTGGCTCACGGAGGATATGCTCGACCAGGATTACGGGGCTATTGTCATGGGCGATGTGAGCCTCAACTGGCCCGGTGACGGCCCGCCCAAAATGGTTGCCGGAACCGACAGTGCAGCCCTCATCTGTGCCGGGGTGGCTGCACCTCCGGGCCGGACCTTTGTCATGCCAATTTCGGTCAAAGGAACGCCTCCGATCTACTCGGCGGATATAACCGTCACGTACGATCCTCAGATAGTTACGGCTCTTGAGGCCGCCACGGTGGATGTCACCGAGAATTTCTTGTCCGCCTTTCAAGTGGCGGAGGGCGAGATGCGGATCGCCATGGCCGGCGCTGAGCCGGTGCTGAGCGGAGGCCCGATTGCCTATATCGTGGGTCAGGTTTCCGAGGCCGTCAAAGAAGGCGCAACGAGTGATTTTGAGTTGACTGTTACGCTGAACGAAAATATCACCATCGCACACTCTGAGCGTTTTACCGCGAAACTCCCGGTGCCGCAGGTGTACGATCTGGCTCAGAACTATCCGAATCCTTTCAATCCTGAAACGGTCATTCAATATCAGCTTCCGAAAGCCGGTCGTATCACTTTGAAAGTGTACAATATCCTGGGACAGGAGATCGTCTCATTGGTGGATGAGTTGAAGGAGGTCGGCTATTACACTGTCCGTTGGAACGGAAGGGACAGGTTCGGAGCGGAAGCGGCCAGCGGTGTGTATTATTACCGTCTCGTCGCCGGAGACTTTGTCAGCACGAAGCGCATGCTTCTTCTGAAATAGAATATTTGAATCGTCCGAAATCTCGTATTCGATCATCAGCGGGAACAAGCCATCGGAATCATTCCGGTTCTGGTGGCTTTTTTTTGAAAGGATTGGAGGGTCCGACGGGTCAAGGATCAGACGATACAATACTCTTGCTCCAAAAATCCTCCAGCCCTTGATCCCTTGAGTCCTGATACGAACAATCCGCTATGAGCATTCAAAAAAAGAGACTGACAAGATTGTACGAATCCATCGTCGGAGATATCGATGAAAGCCATTTCGAACGGCTCTGGGAGACATTCTGCCGTGCCGGACTCGATCTTCGAAAGCGATTGCTGTGTGCCATTTCGACGCTAGTGACGATGGGAAAGAGCCGACACCTTGAATTTTTTATCGAATGGGCCTTGAGTGAGAACGTGGTCCCTGTCGAGATCAACGAGGTCATTCTTCAATCGTATCTCTTTGCGGGATACCCGGCGGCCATTGAAGGCTTGTTCGTTCTTCGCAAAGTCCTTCAGAAGAGTGGGATGTCTTTTGAAGCGTCGGATGTGGGTTATGATGTTCGTGGATGGCGGGAGCGTGGACTCAAACTGTGCAGGCAGGTCTATGGAAAGAATTTCAATCGTCTGCAAGAGAATATGGCGGAGTTGAGCCCTGAATTGGCGGAGTGGATGATTGTGGAAGGGTACGGAAAAGTACTCGACCGTCCGCAGCTCGGCACGGTGGAACGGGAACTGTGCACCGTCGCCTCGCTGACGGCCATGGGCTGGGAACGGCAGCTTCTCTCTCACATCAAGGGAGCCCTCAATGTCGGGGCTCCGGAGGACGAAGTCAGGGAGGCAATATGTCAGACAGCACTTTTTGCCGGAGATCCCGCCTCCCAGAATGGGCTCGAACTTTTGAATCACTGTTAGTGTGAAACAGTATTTCGTGTTTCTGTGTATCGAAGGACTCAGCTTCTGACACGCTTCAATTTTCTCCGTGATACTATCCAATATACAAAGGGGTGTCGAGAGGTACTGTTTGGATTTCAGAGGACAAAAATCCTTGACTTCAAAAGCTCGTTGTGTATATTTACGTGCCGATTGAAACCTTCTTGATATATCACAAATCTTTACCTTTCACCTGGTATTCGGAGAGGAGAAAAGATCATCGACAGTCTCTATTCTTATGAATCCTTTTTGGCGAAATGATGGGACGTACGAAACGAACCGGAGGTGAGTCATGCCGAATGTGAAGAGATCGAAAGAAGTTCCTGTCAGCAAGTTGCGATGGCGATGTGATCCCCGGCGATTCAAATTTAAAACGACGGATCAACTTGATCCGTGTACCGAAATCTTGGGGCAGGAGAGGGCTCTCAGGGCGGTCAGACTCGGATTGGATATTGAGAGTGAAGGGTATAATGTCTTTGTCACAGGGCTCGCTGGAACAGGCCGAGATACAACAGTGAAAATGATGCTTGAAGAACTCAAGGAAGGCAAAACACCGAACGATATCTGCTATGTGAACAATTTCAAGAATCCGGATATGCCGACAGTACTCTATCTCAAGGCTGGAGAGGGATGCCAGTTCAGGAGTGAGATGGATGATCTTATTCTCACGCTCAGAAAGCAGATTCCGGTCGCATTTGAAAGCGATGAATTTCAACAGAAAAGACAGGAGATCATCAATTTTCACAGAGAGCGAGAGAAGGAGATTGTGAAAGCCTTTGAGGAAAAGGTGACGCAGGCCAAATTTGCGCTGGTCCAGCTCCAAGTGGGCCCGTACACAAAACCGGAAGTGATGCCGGTCATTGATGAAAAGCCGGTGGCTCTGGATCAGTTGGAGGCGTCTGTCGCCTCGGGGGAGTTTTCCGCTGAAGAGTATGAGAAATTGAAAGAGAAGTACGAGCAATTTTCAGCAGAACTTGCCGAAGTGTTCAAGGAGACGCGGAAGATCGAGAAAGAGACCCGCACGAAATTGGTTGCGTTGGACCGTGAGGTTCTCCTGCCTATTATCAAACGTTACATTGACGATATCCGTGAAAAATTTCGATACGACAAGGTGGAACAATACTTGGTTGAGGTTCAAGAGAGCATCCTGGGCAACATAGACCTTTTTCGCGGAAAGGAGAAGGAGAAGGAGCAGGAGCAAAATATTCTCGGAATGATGGCAGCACAGCAGGGAGATCCCTTTTTGGAGTACAAGGTCAATCTTTTGGTGGATAATTGTGACACGAAGGGCGCTCCCATTGTTTTTGAGACGAATCCGGTGTTCAAAAACATCTTCGGTACCATCGAGCGAGTTTGGGATCGCCTTGGGCAGTGGCGAACCGATTTCACAAAGATTAAGGCTGGTTCGTTTCTGAGAGCCAATAACGGGTACCTGGTTCTGAATGCCCTTGACGCTCTTGTCGAACCCGGAGTTTGGCAGGGGTTGAAACGTTGTCTGAAGACTCATACCATTGAGATTCAGAGCTTCGATCCGTTTTATATGTTTACGACTTCCGGTATGAAGCCTGAGGCCATAGAGACAAAGGTGAAGGTGGTTATGATCGGTGATCCGCACCTCTATGAATTGCTTTATTTTCGCGATGAGGATTTTCAGAAAATCTTCAAGGTGAAGGCCGATTTTGATACCGTCATGGATAATATCGGAAAGACCCCTGTGCAGTATGCGCAATTTATTCGCAAATTGTGTCAGCAGGAGCATCTCAAGCCCTTTGATCGGACCGGTGTTGCTGAGGTTGTTGAGTATGCGGTCCGCCTGGCCGGCCGGCAAAAGAAGATTTCTGTCAAGTTCACCCAAATCTCAGATTTAATCAGGGAAGCCAGCTATTGGGCTGAAAAAGAAAGAACGAAAAGTGTGACCGCACAGCATGTCGATAAAGCATTAGAAGAAAAGTACTACCGCGTTCGAAAGATCGAGGATAAGATCCAGGAAATGATCGATGAAGGAACGATCATGATCGATACGAGGGGGAAGAAGGTGGGACAGGTCAACGGTCTGTCGGTCTACAATCTGGGTGATTACTCTTTTGGAAAACCTTCTCGGATCACGGCCGAGACGTCGATGGGGCGATCCGGGATTATTAATATTGAGCGCGAGGCAAAATTGAGCGGGAGTACTCACGATAAGGGCATGCTCATTCTGGGCGGCTATTTGCGAGGAAAGTATGCCCAGGATAAACCGCTCACCATGAGCGCCAGCATCTGTTTCGAGCAGTCATACAGCGGTGTGGATGGTGACAGTGCCTCCTCCACAGAAGTGTATGCTCTGTTATCCAGTCTGTCGGGGCTTCCCCTTCGTCAGGATATTGCAGTCACCGGGTCTGTGAACCAGAAGGGCGAAGTGCAACCCATCGGTGGTGTCAACCAGAAGATCGAGGGGTTTTTCGATGTCTGCAGGGCGAAAGGACTCACGGGAACTCAAGGGGTCCTCATCCCTCATCTCAATATCAACGATCTTATGTTGAGGAAGGACGTCGTTGAAGCGGTGAAGAAGGGGAGGTTTCATATCTATGCTGTGAAGATGATTGACGAGGGCATTGAGATTCTGACAGGTGTTGAAGCCGGAAAGCGTCGTAAAAATGGAACCTTCAGGCAGGGTACGGTCAACCACTTGGTCGACAAACAGCTCGAAAAGCTGGCCCAAGGTTTGAAGAAGTTTAAAGAGGAAGAATCGAAGAAAAAGGAGAAATAAGAAACATCTGTTTCATTCAGTATCGAGCTCATTCTCACGTGTTTCAAAGTATAGAGGAGTAAGACGATTATGGAGAACCTCATTATTATGGGATCAGGTCCGGCTGGGCTTTCGGCAGCTCTCTATGCCTCACGATCCGCCCTTGAACCAATTGTTATTGCCGGAGATCAGCGAGGCGGGCAGATCACTCTGACCCAGGATATGGAAAACTACCCTGGATTTCCTGAAGGTGTCGGTGGCTTTGAACTGGCAGAGTTGATGGAGAAACAGGCTGTCCGCTTCGGGGCCAGGATTTCGTCGGACGCCGTCACCGAAGTCGATCTCTCAAAACAACCTTTTGCCGTACGCACCCGTGAGAAGAACTATGAGACGAAAGCCGTCATTATCGCGACCGGCGCATCGCCCAGAACGTTGGATGTGCCCGGCGAAAAGGAGTACACAGGGAAAGGGGTTTCATACTGCGCCACGTGCGATGGATTCTTTTATCAGGACAAATCGGTTGTGGTGGTTGGTGGGGGGGACAGTGCCGTGGATGAAGGGTTGTTTCTGACAAAGTTTGCCTCGAAGGTGACGATCGTTCACCGGCGCAACCGGTTGCGGGCCGATCCGATTCTCCAGGAGAGGGCCAAGAACAACGAGAAGATGGCGTACATTTGGGATTCGGTCGTCAGTCAGGTGTTGGGTGATGACTCGGGCGTGAAGGGTGTTCGGCTCAAAAATGTAAAGACCGATAGCGAATCGACGTACGATAGTGATGGTGTATTTATCTATATCGGTCACATTCCCAATACAACATTGTTCAAAGATCAGCTCGAAATGGATGAAGAGGGCTTTCTCATCACCGACAAGCGACAGAAGACGAGTGTGGAAGGTGTCTTCGCTGCCGGCGATGTTCAGGATCCCGTTTACAAACAGGCCGTGACCTCGGCCGGAACAGGAGCGATCGCAGCTATCGAAGCGGAAAAATTTATCGCTGAATTGGAAGGAAAAGCGTATCCTGGAAAATAAAAACGGCGGAACGAATCGGGCAGAGTCTACGTAAGCGCTCTGCCCGTTTTTATATAAAGATAGGTATTCGAGGATTCAAGTATTATGCTTAGAGAGGCCTTTCACTTGAACACTTGAATCCTTATTGAATGATCGAGGAATAAGATTTTGAACGAAGAATAATGGATGAAACTGGAGAAACCTATGAGAAGAGAATTCAAACTACTTATCGGTGAGGAGCGGCGGGAATCGAGCGAGAAGATGGAAGTGAGGAATCCATACAACGATGAGGTCGTCGGGATCGTTCACAAAGGTGCTGCACAGGATATCGATGATGCCATTGAAAAGGCGGTCAGGGCCTTTGAGGTGACGCGGCGCATGGCGTCCCATCAAAGGTCTGAAATTCTTCATACTGTGGCGCAACGGATTCAGGAGAGAAGGGATGAATTCGCCAGGACGATCTGTCTGGAAGCGGGGAAAACCATAACCGATTCAAGAATTGAGACGGATCGTGCGGTCAACACATTTACCATAGCCGCCGAAGAGGCCAAACGAGTCGCAGGCGAAGTCATACCCCTTGATCTGCTTCCGGCCTCCGCCAACAGGCTCGGCATGACAAGGAGGTTTCCCCTCGGGCCCATGGCTGGAATCTCTCCTTTCAACTTTCCCCTCAATCTCGTGGCTCACAAGGTGGCGCCGTGCATTGCCTCGGGCAATACCATCGTTGTGAAGCCGGCTTCGACCACCCCGATGACAGCTCTGCTCTTGGGAGAGGTCGTAGTGGAGGCCGGAATGGTGGATGGGGGGATGAGTGTCGTGCCCTGCCCGGGTTCTGCGGGTGAACCTCTGGTGACGGATGCGCGGCTGAAAAAACTCACCTTCACCGGCAGTGCCGAGATTGGCTGGTACTTGAAAAGCAAGGCCGTCAAGAAAAAGGTGACATTAGAGCTGGGGGGCAACGCCGGGGCCATTGTGCACACCGACGCGGATCTCGATTATGCGGTGCCGCGTCTGGTCCGCGGCAGCTTTGCCTACGCCGGACAGATCTGTATCTCGGTGCAGCGTATCTTTGTCCACAAGGACATTTACCAGAGTTTTATAGAGCGGTTTGTCGAAGAGACCGCGAAGTTAAGGAGAGGGGATCCGATAGAGGAGACGACCGACCTCAGCCCGATGATCGATGAGCCCAACGCCATACGGGCTGAGACGTGGGTGAATGAGGCGGTTGAGGGCGGTGCCACGGTGATGACCGGCGGGCAGAGAGAGGGCACCTATTATGAGCCCACCGTGCTGGTGGATACAAGGCCTGAGATGAAGGTCAACTGTATGGAAGTCTTCGCCCCCATCGTGACCATCACACCGTACGATCGGTTTGAGGAGGCCGTGGCAGGGGTCAATGATTCGGATTTCGGACTGCAGGCCGGAGTCTTCACCCGGGACGTCAAACGTATTTTCTACGCCTACGACAACATCGATGTCGGTGGGCTCATCGTCAATGATTTTCCGACCTACCGGATCGATCACATGCCGTACGGCGGCGTCAAGGATTCCGGCTTCGGCCGGGAAGGATTGCGTTACGCCATCGAGGAGATGACGGAGCTGAAGCTGTTGGCCCTCAATCTGGCGTGAGAAATTCAAATTTTAAAGAAATACCTTTGTATTAAATGTTATACCTGCAAAGGCAGACATCCACCGTTCTAAAATATTATTATAAAATTATAGACGTGGATTCCCGCTTTCGAGAGAAGGACAAATACCTAAGCTGGGCGGTTTAATAGACCAAAGTACCGGATTTGTCATTCTGAACGGAGCAACGCGAAGTGAAGAATCTCACTCATAAGGTAAGAGATTCTTCGCCCGATAAATCAAACTCAGAATGACATCTAAGTCATATTGTTTGCCAAGAATCGCTCAATTTAGGTTTATGGTACGTTCTTTGAACCCTCAAGCACATTAATGGATACCGGAGTATTATATAATTATATATTTTTTCAAGGGTTTCCCGTAAG
>CP070758.1:2120473-2139397 GCA_020348925.1 Gemmatimonadota bacterium
CCCGGCCATTACAGTGTGGATTGGGATGCGAGTGAGATGGCCAGTGGCGTCTACTTCTATCGGTTGGAAGCGGGTGATTTCAGTGCGACGAAGCGGATGGTGTTGATGAAGTAGTCTTTGCACCTCCACGGATATTTTCTCAGAACCGCTGGGTTTTTGATGATAAGACCCAGCGGTTCTTTTTTCGTTCGTCTCGTGAAAGACCTTCCTGCACTCTTTTTCCTCTCATCTGGTTCCTCATCATTACGCTTCGAGAAAAAAATCTCCCTTCAGACGAAAGGTAGGCAATTGAATGCTCAAGAGTGCACCAAATTGCAGCAACCCCATACTGGCTTTCCCCGGTTCGATCCGACCTCGTACATCATATCTCTTTGTAATTCAATAAGATTTCAATTTTTCAGTTTTTTTTGAATCTATAGGTATGATATTTGCAATTTATCATTCGAATGTATCGAATGATGCACCATTCATTTTCTTCAATAGTAATGTGAAATACCGCGAAAAGAGTTGGCAGAGACCTTCACACACGCGAACTTCTTATAAGAGAATCCATCCCATGTCAGTAAAAGCTTTCCCCCCGAAGAGCATAATCCTATTTTCCGGAAGGAGGTGATGTCGAGGGTGGTTGATTGATCCTTGAGAGGGAGTGCATGAAGTTGTTTCACTATCCAGTATAATGACGATAGAAAGGAGGTGACGCCTTTCAGCAGATCAGTGTCAACATAATTTTCAGAAAGATGAGGAATATTCTTGAAACTCTACAATTCTCATGGGAGAGGGAATATGAGTAAGAAATCGATTGTGTTTTGTTTTGTCATTGTTCTTCTGGCGGTAGGTCTGAGCCATATTGTTTTCGCACGTCATCTTCCGGTCGTGAAACATACTCCCGCTGCGCACAAAGAAGTTCCTCAAGTACCCTTTGTTGCGGCGGAAGTGGAAACACTCTACGGTCCCATCTATTTTGAGGACGGTTTGCCTGATGGGTGGGAGTTCATCGACGGGAAGTGTCAGTATCACTGGCATGCTACGGAACATGGGGCGTACGACAATCATTCGTATTGGTGTGGCATTCACAGTGACACCTACAGTGGTTATTACAGCTACTGGTCCGACTGGCTGGATTCGCCGGAGATTACGATTCCGGGAGGAACCGGCAGCTTGACCTTGACCATCCTCCACAAGTTGTATACTGAGGATCCGACCGCAATGTATTGGGATGGATCTGCAGTCTTTGTGCGTGTTGATGGTGGTCCCTGGGAGGTTGTCCGCCCGACGAATACGACCGGCCATCCGGATGGTGACTTTGCGGATTATATTCGCGTGGACAGTCTGAGAGCCTGGGAATGTACAGACATGGCCAACACCGTTTACGAGAGATTGGAAGGGCTCCCCGGGTGGGCCGGATTGGGCGACAATTGGCTGACCTCCACCTTTGACCTGAGCGCTTATGCTGGTGCCTCCACCATTGAGTTTCGGTACGCCTTTGTCAGTGACTGGGGTGGGGATTCCTTTGATGAACCGGATCATTACGGCGGGAACTGGGTGGAGAGCTTTGAACTCACGGCCGACGGAAGTGTTATTTTCTTCGATGATGCGGAGGATCCGCAAATGACGGCCAACGCTCCGTGCCCAGGTCACCAGATGAGCTTAAGCGGGAACAATCAGGCGATGAATCAGAAATATCCTGGTTGGCCTGAAGAAGAGCAGATGGATTGGCCGCCGGTCATCACTGAGCCATACCCACCATCAGGTTGGACGCCCGGGACACAATCCGTACGGTGCGCGGACGAGATGTATCTCAATACCATGGTTGTATCTCCTTGGATCACCCTGCCGCCTCAGGGATATCCGCGAATAGCCTGTTTCATCCTGGCGGACATGCCCGGCGGTGACTGGGATAACGACGGTGATGTCGATGATTACTGGCACTGGGAGTATGAGTCATCGGACGAACTTGGTGTGTGGCATGAATTCACGTATTCATCAGGTGGTGCTCCCACTGATAACGATTCCACGTGGGAGTACTGGTGGTGGGATCGTGTGACGCAGTTGAAGGTTCACGATCTCAATGGGCAGGAATTTCGAACCCGCTGGCGCCTGAATACCGATGGCTATCAAACTCCGGCTGATGATCCCAATGATACTGAGGCGTGTCAGAGGGATCCTTGCATCGGCAACGGATGGTTCTTGGATGAGTTTACGGTTGTCTGGCTGGGTACGCCCGCCCTGGATTTGGCTATATCGGAAATCGATATTCCGTGGATTGTCTCGGTCGATCATCCTTCGACGGTGACGATTGAATTGGCCAACATCGGAGAAACAGATATTCCGAGTGCCGTCACATTCTTCTTCCTCTTGGATCCAGAGACACTCGAACCGATCCCTGGTTGGGAGGCAGGGGTGCCCATGGGACCTCCGTATCCCTTTGTACCTGCTCTGGACACCTTCTGGTTTGAGTACGAGTGGATACCGGAGGAGGTTGATACGGTTCGTTTTAGAGCCCAATACCTGATGGTCGACGAGATCACCGAGGACGACGAATTGTTCAGTAATCGCGTTGCCATTTACCCCTCATTCCATGGGCAGCTTGGGAATACGATCCGTCAGGTCACGGGTGGGTCCGGCGGTTCCATTCAGGAGGATACCGGTCCTGCAGTCCGTTTCACGGTTCCTGATGAATTTGAGAACGGTATCTGCATCGATGCAATTCGACCCAGTCATATGGGGAACCACGCAACCCCGATTTGGGTGTATGTGAAGGGGGCAGGACCTGATGATACGACCTGGGGCGAAGATCTCATCGAACCTTTCTTGGTAAACGAGCCCGACACGCTCGGACAGCGGGTCTATTTAGACCTGACCGGTCGTCCGGATTACGAGAACCTGTGCGGAATCACGGGCGATTTCTGGATCCACTTGAGGCAGACGGCGGAATCCAATTTCTCTTTCACGACCCGAGGTGCCGATGAGGACAACTGTCTCGAAGATCATGACGGTCGGGATTGGCTGTATTACCTCGGAACCATGGTTCGTAAAACAGACTGCTATGATATCCTGGTGCGGATCAACTGGGCGCCCGCCGGGTGTGTGGGGATTAGGGGTGATGCCAACGGCGACGGTGGTATCGACGTGCTCGACGTGCTGGCTGTGGTCAATCACATTTTGGGTATCACTCCTCTGACAGGTGATGCCTTGTGCCGCGGTGACTGCAACGGCGATGGTGGCATCGATGTTCTCGATGCTTTGGGCATCGTCAATGACATTTTAGGCACGGGCGGTTGTTTGCCCGGTGCGTGCAAGACGGTGCTGACGCCTGAAGCCATGGAGGTACTGGAGTCGCTGCGTTCCTACCTGTCGGCTGAGGACTACGGCCGGTTCATGGCCCTGGTCAAGGGCGAGGTGGGCATGCCTCTCGAGTACAGTCTGGCTCAGAACTATCCGAACCCCTTCAACCCTGCCACGAGCATCGAGTATTCGGTGGCCGGGAATGCGCGCACGACGCTGAGAGTGTACAACGTGCTGGGTCAGGAGCTCGTGACCTTGGTGGATGAGGTGAAGGGGCCCGGCCATTACAGTGTGGATTGGGATGCGAGTGAGATGGCCAGTGGCGTCTACTTCTATCGGTTGGAAGCGGGTGATTTCAGTGCGACGAAGCGGATGGTGCTGATGAAGTAAACGATCACTTTTGATCATATACGAATAAGGGTCGCTGGGTTTCTGCTGTTGAAACCCAGCGGCCCTTTTTTTTTCGGCCCCATATTTCCCGAAGTCTCGGGAATGCGGGAGAGAAGGACGGAGGAACGGCTTGACATCTCAACCACTCTGCATTACTTTTGATGTTGTGTTTGCAGAAAATATTGATTCATGAAATTATTACGTATGGATTGCGGGGACGGTCCAATGCGAGAGACGGATGCGCACCCAACTGAGATGGAATTTCGGATCGATGCAGATTTTGAGCCGGCCTACCTCCGACTCCATCGTGAGGGACAGTTGGCGCAGCGGGTCCACATGGCTCTGGGAATGTTCGAGGCGTGTCGGATGTGCCCACGAGAGTGTGGTGTGAATCGCTTCCAAGGGGAGATCGGTGTTTGCAGCGCACCCCCGAGGCCAAAAATCTCGAGCGTCGGGCCGCATTACGGCGAGGAACCTCCGTTGGTCGGTTTTGGGGGATCGGGGACCATCTTCTTCAGCCATTGCAATCTGAAATGCGTCTTTTGTCAAAATTCGGACATCAGCCAACTCGGCCACGGCTATGAAATTTCTACGCAAGAATTGGCCGGAAAAATGCTCCAGCTTCAGAGTATCGGCTGCCACAATATCAATTTCGTCACTCCCACGCCGTACGTCCCTCACACCTTAGAGGCGCTGGAATTGGCCGTGGGACAAGGTTTGAAACTCCCTCTGGTGTATAACTGCGGCGGGTACGAATCGATGGAGATGATCCGACTTCTCGATGGAATTGTGGACATCTATATGCCTGATTTTAAATACGGCGATGATGAGAACGCCAAAAAATACTCGAAAGCCGAACACTATTTCTCAAGATGCTCAGAGGCTCTTGAGGAGATGCACCGACAGGTCGGAGTGTTGAAGATGGACGATCGAGGCATCGCCCAACGCGGTGTGTTAATTCGACACTTGGTCATGCCTCACGGATTAGCAGGTTCTCGAAAGGTTCTCGAATTTATCGCCAAGTGTCTTTCGAAGGACTCCTATGTGAACATTATGGCCCAATATTACCCTTCACATCGGGCCGATGAGTTTTCACCCCTGACCCGGCGGATCACCCCGTATGAGTACGATGAAGCTGTCACACTAGCGAGAGATTGTGGTCTGCATCGAGGATTGTAACCGAATGGATTTCCCCGACCACGTATTTCTATTGTAAAGAATAAACCGCTGAAGCGGTAACTCCGAATATAATGGATCGAATATGGCTCATAACGCAATCATCACCCTGACCACGGACTTCGGCACTCAGGATGGATATGTCGGTGCAATGAAAGGTGTGATTTTGTCAATGAACTCGAAAGCCGTCATCGTCGATATCACCCACGAGATTGATGCGCACGATGTTCTCAGTGGTGCGTTCACTCTAAAAAATTCATGCCAGTCATTTCCGGAGAGCACAATTCACCTCGCCGTCGTCGATCCCGGTGTGGGGAGTACACGTAAGTCGATACTCCTTCAGACAGAGAAATATTTTTTCCTCGGACCGGACAATGGTGTGTTCAGCTTTGTCACAAGAGAGGGAGAACAGGTGGGTGTTTTTGAGCTCACGGAATCCAAATATTTTCTGACACCTCTCAGCGACACCTTCCACGGTCGTGATATTTTTGCGCCAGTAGCTGGGTACCTCTCTTTAGGAATCGATCCGAGTGAATTCGGGCCGGAGTTGCACGACTACGTGAGGATTTCCCTTCCAAGTCCAATCGTATCAGAGAGTGGAATTGAGGGACACATCATTCATATCGATCGCTTTGGAAACCTTGTCACAAATATCGACACCGAAAGCGTCGATGCTTTCAGAACAAGAGGGGACATTCGAATCGATGTGGGATCAATTGCATTGAAGAACATCGCTCGTTCGTATTCCGAGGTCGAGGCAGGTTCACCTTTAGCCATTGTGGGGAGTACGGGATTTCTCGAGATCGCCGTGAACAAAGGAAGTGCCCGGCAAAAACTGGTTTTGAAGCGGGGCGATCCGGTCCGAGTGGAAATGATTTCATGAGCGTCGATACATTTGTCACAAATAAACTGTTCAGGGATTACCTGTTCAATGTTCAGGCACTGAAGGATTTTTTCGCCTGGAATCCATATCACCCTGAAGAGTGTCGAAAAGCCCTGGAGGTTGTGAAGGGATACTCGTACCCTCGAAAAAAGCTTGTCGAGATTTTGCGAAGACAGAATAAAACGTTCGGATGCGGTGAAAAAACACTGGCCAATATCGATCTGTTGAGCGCTGATGCTACCTTGGCCGTAATCACTGGACAGCAAGCAGGCCTCTTCACCGGCCCTCTGCTTACAATTTATAAGACTTTAACAACCATTAAGTTGGCGGAACAACTTCAACAAAATTACGAGGATAAGTTTGTGCCTGTGTTTTGGGTCGTCTCCGACGATCACGATTTCGAGGAGGTGAACCATATCTTTTGCGTTAGCAGCGACAATGATGTGATACGAGTTGAGTATACTCCTCGAGGGGATTTTGACCGATGCCCGGTTAAATCTATTCCCATCGATGAACATTTCGAATCTGTTCTTCAAAAATTAGAAGGACATTTGCCTGAAACTGACTTCAAGGCATCTATTGTGGAAATGGTCAAAATGGCCTATACGGATTCGCGAAGTTTTGCGGATGGATTTTCCCGTCTGCTGACGCGCTTATTTCAGGATTACGGACTTGTGCTCGTCGATCCACTGGATCAGGAGTTGATGGAGTTAACCGCCACAATTTTTAAGGGTGAGATTGAGAACCCTACAGGTTCGAGTAATCGTGCTCTACAGGTCAGTGAACAATTAAAAGAGCGAGGATATCCTCAGCAGATCAACCTTCGCGCCGGTCATCTCAACCTTTTTATAGAAATCGAAGGGCGTCGGTGTTCTGTTTCCATGGGCAGTAATGATTTTCAAGCAGAGGGCAGAAGTTTTACAGCAAAGGATTTCCTCGATATACTGCAATCTTCACCTGAAAAAATCAGCCCGAACGTCGTCTTGCGACCGGTGGTCAGGAGCTCCATTCTTCCCACGGCAGCCTATATCGGCGGGCCTGCGGAGATCTCCTATTATGCTCAACTGAAGGGGGTTTTTGAATTCTTCGGCGTACCCATGCCGATAGTCTACCCGAGGGTACGTGTGACCTTAATAGAATCGAAAGTACGTAGAATTTTAGAGAAGCATAGTGTAACACCGGAGGAAGTGTTTCAGGATGCACATGGAGTTATAAGGAATATTATTGAAAAGTCACTTCCTGATACATTTCAAATCGTATTTCATGAGTCGAAAAGTGGGATTGACGAACTGTTCGGCAAGATCCGTGAATCGGTATTGCCCATAGACAATTCCTTGGACGGTCTCATCACCCGTTCGAGGAATCGACTCGCCCATGATGTGGATAAAATAGAAAAGAAGGCGATTCAAGCGAAGAAGAAGTCCGAGGAGACTGTTGTGCAGCAGATTCACAAAGTGAGGGCTCATTTGTTTCCTCAAGGCATGCAACAGGAACGGATCTTGAATATTTTGCCCTTTCTCATATTATACGGGCCTCATTTTATTGAACGATTATACGAGGCCATCGACGTAAATAATAAACACCATCAGATAATTGATGTGTGAGTGTGAAGGAGAATCGAATTGAATCGTTGCGTGGGTTGGAGTTCTATGACTCAGGTGGGAGGTGAGCTTCCACCCGAATGTGGGCGTTCTATGTAAACCTTTCGAAGGGTTCGAACCTTTGCGGGTTTGTGTTCAATGGTTTTATAAAAAATTAGAGGAGGCACATTTTGGATTATGATATTGTCGCTTTTGCCGCTCATCAGGACGATCTCGAGCTGGCCTGCGGCGGGACGCTGATCAAGATGGTTAATAAAGGATACAAAGTCGGTATTGTGGACTTAACCCGAGGTGAGATGGGGACGAGGGGGACGGCGGAGCAACGAGTTGCTGAGGCTCAGGAGGCGGCCAAGATCATGGGTATTCGACATCGTGAGAATCTTGGTCTTCCCGATGCTTGTATTGAGATCACGAGAGACAATAAGTTGAAAATTATTGAAGCGGTGCGGCGGTTGCGACCGCGCATAGTTCTGTTGCCCTATTGGGAGGATCGGCACCCGGATCATGCCAAAACGGGAAAATTGGTGTATGAAGGGGCGTTCTTGGCAGGTTTGGCGAAGTTGGACACAGGTCAGGAGCGATACCGGCCCAATCGGTATATCTATTACATGTGTCATTACTCTTTCACGCCGTCCTTTGTCGTTGACATCACCGACCAGATCGAAAAGAAGTGGAAAGCCATTCAGGCCTACAAGACGCAATTCTATAATCCGGACGGATTCCGGTCAGCCGTCGAGCCAGAGACCATCCTGAGCTCAGAAGATTTCATAGAGCGAGTGATGACCCGATACAGATATTACGGATCCCTCATCGGCGCCGCATACGGCGAACCCTTTCTCATCAGGGAAACAGTTGAAGTCGATGATCTTGTCACATCGTTCCAAAGGACGGTTGAATTTTAACCTGAATAACTTGTCCTCGATATCATTGGTCTAATTGCTTCTTGGAAAGTGTTACTTTTAAGCAAAAGGTCATTATGGATAAATATACATATGTTCACAGATATTGTAATGTGAAATGGTTAGAAAAAATACAGATTACATCTGGGGCGCTTGAAGTATTAAACAATACCCTTAAAGATTTAGAGAATCAGGCAGGATTTCAAAATTACTTGAAAGAGTTACATAAGACTACTAACATTGAACATTTCAGAGATATTCTTTCGGAAGGAAGGGCAGCAAGTCTTTTTCGGGATAAAAATTATAATGTGACTCTATATCCTTTTTATAAACCTCAAGCTTCGGGAATTGATTTTAAGGTAGAATTAGAGAATCATCCGCTATTTGTCGAGGTTAAGCGGATTAGGGATCCTCATTTTGGGAAAAGACATCATGAAATCAAGACGCAAATTGTGAAACAAATAAATCAAATCCCTTCTTGTTGTGGTTTTGATTTGTGTTTCGAGGAAAGACTTACCGATTATAATTGTATTTCACTAATTGTTGAACATATTAAGGGTACAATGAGATTTTTAGAGCGCAGTAATAACTCACAAGATAACGGAATTAACAGATTTTCTATAAAATTAGGAGAAACTATTTTATGCGAATTGATATTATCGAAAGTCTCAAATGAGCCAATGAGTGAAAGTCCATTTTTTTACCGTGGAGATTTATACAATCGTTGTTCACTGCATGGTAAAGAAAAGCAGCATCGAAAATTTTATGACATCATAATTGAATCTTACCGACAACTTGTTGATGGAGAATTGAACATGTTCTTATTTTATGTCACTGGTGAAGGATATGTTCCTTATCACCTCGAGAGAGCTGTGTTTGGGACTGATGGTGTGTTCCGAAGCAGAGATTGTCCAGGATTTCCATTCCCAACCTCAGGATTCTCAAAACTCTCAGGTGTTGTTTTTTATAACGATTGGATTACTTTAAATGGATTGCCAGAAAGAAGTGAAAAACGTGTTTTTGTTAATCCTAATGCTGATTGTAAAGTAGATGCACAATTAAAATCTCTTCTGGAGCAACTATGAGACTGAAACGCATAATGGTGCTTTCACTTTAAAATATAACAGCAGACTCGTTTCTATCATGACGTTATTACGACCATTAGATTATGCTATGGTGATGTTCGTCACTTTTAAAGTCACTCGATACATATCCATGTTTGAAGCATTCTTTGGTACCTTTTCCCTTGCCGTCTTCTTTTCACCTTCGGAAGGAAAATGATGAGATAGAGAAATAAACAGGAAATGCTAAATGAAACTTTGGAGATTATAGGGAAGAATAAGAAGAAGAATCAGATTCTTCGATTTCGCTTCGCTCCACTCAGAATGACGTTACGAATAGAGAATTTGAAAATGGAGTTTTAAGGTTATGTTCCCTGATATAGTAAAAAGACAATGTACGTATGAAGGGTGTGGGGAAGAGGCATTGAAGACCTCGAAGGAACGATTGTGTATCCTTCACGATAAGAGTGAGAGCAAAGATCGCGACGAATTTCAGAGGGCATTGCATAAGAAACTGAGCAATCAGGATTATGATTTTCGAGGATACTGTTTTGCCGGGAAATGCAGCTTTCACGGATTTACCTTTCCGAAAGATGCCGATTTCAGGGAAGCTCAGTTCAGAGGGGATGCCGATTTTGAGGAGGCCCGGTTCTCAGGAAAAGCGACCTTCAAGGGCGCGACGTTCTCGGGACGCGCTCTCTTCTTGGGGGCGAAATTTTCGAAAGAGGGAAAAGCCGAATTTCGGAACACACAATTCTTGGGGGATGCGCTCTTTTCTGGTGCTGAGTTCTCCGGGGATACCCTTTTCTGGCAAACTCGGTTCTCGGCCGACGCCGTTTTTTGGCACGCCAAATTCTCCGGCCAGACACTCTTTCTGGATGCGATATTCGCCGAAGAACAACGGGCTGATTTTCGGGACGCCAAGTTTTCAGAAAAGGTCGACTTCTCCGGGGCGGATTTCTCAGGAGACGCTCTCTTCTGGCGGGCCAAATTTTCAGGCGAAGCACTATTTCATGGTACCAGATTCTCAGAAGAAGGGAAAGCCGATTTCCAGGAGGCCAGGTTTTCAAAGAACGCTCTTTTTCAGGGTGCGAAATTTTCGGGGGATGCCCTCTTCGGGGGTGCCGCATTTTCAGGGGTGCCAGATTTCGAGTCGAGCCGGTTCTTTGGGGAGATCAATTTCGGGACGACAGATGTGGGAACATTGCATCTCGCGGAATCGAACATCGATACCGTCGACTTGACAAATGCCAAGTGGTCGCGTGATTTCAAGAATGTGTATGAAAAAAGAGCGAAAGATGTTGAGACTTTCAGAAAAGCCGAGGAGATCTATCGAAAGGTGAAGATGAGCTATCACAGAACAGGGGATTACAACCTCGGGGCTATGTTCTATTATAGAGAAATGGAGTGCAGAAGAAAACAAATCCGGTTCAGGAGTCTTAACATAATCAGCAAAGTGTTCAAAAGTCTTGGTTACGATTTCATACGATTGTACTGCGGTTACGGGGAGAAGCCACTGCGAGTGATCGGATTCTCCTTGGCCGCCATCGTCGTATGTGCTGTGCTCTTCATGAAATCCGGGATCTATGACGAGCAGGGATTACGATTGATTCAATATGATATCTCCCAGACATGGCTTGAAATTCTTCGTGATTTCTGGACCTGTTTCTATTATAGTGTCATCACCTTTACGACCGTAGGGTACGGTGATATCAGCCCGGCCACTGGCCTGGCCAGGACTATAGCCATGGCTGAAGGCTTTTTCGGGGCCTTTTCGATCGCCTTGTTCGTCCTGACCTTCGGACGCAGGATGATGAGATAGCGGACTGGTTCGAGAGCCACAAAATCGCACGAAATGACACACCATAACTAAACGCCACACGATACGAATTTCTTCATCCTGCCAATTGAACGCAACCATTTTTTTCAATCGATTTCCAGTTGAAACAAATAACTCCGCCCTCGTTCATGGTCGGGTGCTCCGGGTTAGGAACCCAGGATAGAATTGACGATCGCAACGGCATCAAGAATGTTGACTGCACCATCCTCATTGAAATCCGCCGCCCAGTGTTGGATCGGTGTGGGAGAGATAAGTCCGAGTACGATGTTGACGGTCCAGATCACGTCGATGATGTTCACCTGACCATCCTCATTGACATCGCCCATGGTCTGCTCGTACCCGAGCCACTGGATGATCGTATCCAATAGGTTTCTTCGGAGCTCTTCACTGGTTCCCGTGGTTTCGGTAAGCCCTTCGAAGCCAAAGGCGAAATAGATCAAACGGTAATCACCGCTGTACCTCAATGCCGCCGATTCGTCCGAAGAGAGGTATGTGAAGACAGGATGTGCTCCCTGCAGCACCGACATGGCATCGGGGCTGTTTTGTGAACCATCTAATGTGAGCATGTTGTACTGACCTGAGATGGGATCTCCGGGAATTCCTTCGAGGAATCCATTGCTCGACGTGCCGCTGACAAAGTGGGCGTGCAAGTAATTGGTGTAGAAATTCAGACCATGTTCTTGCTGGACCAGATCCTGGCCGATGTTTTGACCTGATATGAAAAGAGCGCCTCCGGTGTCCAGGAAATCGGCCAGGAGGTTTTGGTCGAGTTCGGTCAGTGTCGATTCCTCCTCCTGTCCTGTAAACCAGATGATGGTGGTGTGTCTCGCAAGAGTTCGTTCGTTTATGTGGTCCAACGAGGGAACATCCCATGTGTCGAAATCGTCACCGTTTAAGGTCAAGGAGTTGATGTATGGGGCGGCACTGTTTCCTTGGCCGTCGTCACAGACTAAAAGTATGTCGGCGATAGCGTTGAGGGGGACGTCAAAAGCAGTCTCCAGTGTTCGGTTGTCCGCATCGACGACCCTGAGACTGAAGGAAGCGGTATCATCGTGCTGGCAGTCCGGCGATATTGCCAGGATGAACCCATCGTTGCAGGAAAGCGCGGTATCACCTTCGATGTCGTTCCAATGTCCCGTGTCATCGATGAGGGAGACATAAGGATTGGGCTGTGCCAAGGAAAGGGAGGCAGTAATATTTTCGGACGGTCCGTCTCCGATAAATCCGATGTCGATCAGGATTTCGACGGTCTCACCGGCATCGGCGACATGATCTGAATTTCCGTCGCTCCCATCGAGGGTGTCGTCATCAATGGAGTAATCGACATAATAGAAGATATTGTTCCCTGCAGTTATTACTGATGAAGCAGTTCCTCCTATCCAGTCGGAATAGGGCCCGTACGATTCCGTGAATCCTTGAATCAGTCCTTTCGCCTGCACGCGGATCGTGTCAAAAACTGATGAGGACGCTGGGCTGCGAACCGTCCAGGAAACAGCTCCTTGGGTTCCTGAAGGGCCGATGGAAGGGCACATCTGGGTGGGTGCCATCTCCTCATACATGTATCCCTGGGGGAGTGACAGCGTCACCTGAGCATCCGCGGCAACGTATTGCCCTTCGAAAAGGGACGGCCCGAGATACGTAACCGAACAGGAGACAGTAAAGACAGTTTGTGTGGATACCTGATCGGGGACGTTCATAGTTAAAAGCCACGGAGCAACGAAGCAGCCCCAGCGGTCACTCACAAGCCAGAGGTTGTCAACGAGTATCCCTTGCGGGATGTAGAAGTCAGGACCGTTATCAGGCCAGGGATCGTGAAAGATGAAGACTTCGAGACTGTCATTGTACCCGGTCAGGAGCCGGTAATGACGGCTCGTATGGGAAATATTTCCCCACGTTCCGAGAATGATCGGATAATCCTGACAGATAAGATGTTTCAGGTCTTCGTAGCGAAACTCCTGGTGTTCGGGATCTGACCACCAGGCTTCTGTTGCTTCGTACCCGAGTTCCCTCTCCCGATAGCCGATCAGGGATGGGTTCTGTATGGCCGTGCTGATGGAGCTGAAGTGAGCGGCCCGAAGAAGGTCATCTCTGTATGTCCCGTAGCTGGGGTCTTCGTTGGCCGCATCCCCGATGTCTTCCTGGCTGATGAGAGGACCGTAATAGTCAAAGAGCATCTGGAGGCACGCTTCGCCGCAGTACCAACCGGTCTCTTGATAGTGAAAGGGAACATTGCTGATGATATACGCCGGAGGAAGATCGATCCTTTTCCGGTCTTCTGTGTGCGGTACTCTTCTTCTGTTGTGGGGTTTTGGAAAGTCCATGACGCTCTGTTCCAGAGCAGGCGCGATTTCAAATTTTCGGTGAACGCGTTGACTTCCACGGAGAGGTATAAAGAGCTCTTCTTTGGGTTCCGCTACCTCCCTGCTCGCGGAGTACCAGTACAAGCTCATGTCCGGAAATTCGATCAATAGACAGTGTGCCCGGAGTTCTCCGATGTTGTGATCCCTGCAGAATGTTTTCATTTTTTGATGCGCCGCATAGGGCAGGAAAGGCAGAGTGTGCTCGCTTGCGTGGCACATTCTGTACCAGAGGCATTCAAAAGTCGATGCGTCGATGCCGATGCGTGCGATCACCGTTCCGGTGATGGTTGTAACAGGTACCATATAATACAGCGGCGAGAGGCCCGGATAGGAATGGACGAGGATCGGTGCTCCGGCTGTCGCTCCGAACCAGTCAGGCAAACTTCCTGGAGATTCAGGATGGGCCTGGGAATACGTTGCAACTCTTTGGATCAGAAACGCAGCTGCGTTTTTCGCTGTGTCACTGTTGCTCTCCTTTGTTTGTGCTGATGAAGATTGAAAGAGAGAGCTCATGAGGAAAAGAACGTAAAAACAACAAACCGCATGCTGTACCCAAACTCTTTTCATGAAAACCTCCAGGAGAGAGCAGACTTTTTGTTTGATCTCGGTTTGAAGAAGATTATGGAGACGACCCTCCCGTCGAAGCACACAACCCGCAAATTCTATGCCCGTCCAACGGGAGAAACTCTAAAATTTTTTATTTCATTGAAAATTAAGTTGTTAGCCACATTCGAAAGGGAAAACGCTGGGGAAAAGAATTGCATGAGAGGAAAATCTTTGCACGAAAAAATAACCCTGACGACTCAAAATGCGTCTTGGGTGTGTATGAGCCATTTCACTAATTTATAGACCTGTCGGTGGTATTTCACCGCAGACAGAGTCCGAGGTGTTCGAAAGAGATTGGTCCGATCTCGGTTGGACAGGGAATAAAACTTGACAAGGAACAAAGATTTGTTAATTTTACTTGAAAATGCGGCGGGTTGTTGGACAGAAGGTATCCGGGATTCGATAGTATGAGGGATTCATATGAGTCACTTCGCTCGGAATGAAGCGGAAGACGCTCCTGATGGTGAGAAGAGAGACCCAGGCGAGTAAGGTTTTTCACGCTTATGAAGATTGGAATCACATGTTATCCGACCTATGGAGGGAGCGGTACTGTCGCGACTGAGCTCGGACACGAGTTGGCAAAGCGGGGCCATCAGGTCCATTTCATCAGCTATTCACTCCCCTATCGGCTCAACGTCTACGACGAAAATATTTTCTTTCACGAAGTGACGCTCATGGCCTATCCGCTTTTCGAATACCCGCCCTATTCTCTGGCCCTGGCAGCAAAAATGGCGGAAGTCGCGGAGCGCGAGGACCTCGATCTGCTCCATGTGCATTATGCCATCCCTCACGCCGTGTGCGCTTTTTTAGCCAAACAGTTATTGGGAACGGAACAACTGAAGGTGATCACCACCCTTCATGGGACCGATATTACGCTGGTGGGGAATGATACGTCGTTTTATTCCATCACGAAATGGAGTCTCGAACAGAGTGATGGGGTGACAGCCGTTTCACACTCTCTGCGCGACGAGACGGTCCGTCATTTTTGCTGTGAGGATGAGATTACTGTCATTCCAAATTTCGTTGACACGCAGCACTTTCGTCGGGATCGAGTTCAAGCGGAACGGACTCATTTCGCACGTCGGACTGAAAAAATTATATGTCATATTTCCAACTTTCGACCCGTGAAGCGAGTGGGAGATGTTATTCGGGTTTTTTCTCGGATTCAATCCGAAGTGCCAGCGAAGCTTCTTTTAATTGGGGATGGTCCAGACCGCTCGCTGGCTCAGAGCTTGAGCCAGGAATTGAATATATCGGATAGAGTAATGTTTCTGGGGAGGCAGGAGAGCGTCGCTGAACTGTTGGCAATTTCCGATCTTCTGTTGCTTCCCAGCGAAAAGGAGAGCTTCGGGCTGGCTGCGTTGGAGGCCATGAGTTGCCAGGTGCCTGTGATCGCATCGAAGACCGGAGGACTGCCTGAACTCATTAGCCATGGGGAGACGGGGTTCTTGGCTGCTGTGGGTGATGTTGCTGCCATGGCTCGCTTCGGAGTTCAGATTTTGTCTGATGATGCGCTCCGAGAGAATCTTGGAACGCATGGCCGGCAAAGAGTTTTGAAACAATTTACCACAGATTACGTTGTTCCTATGTATGAAGATCTCTATCGAGAGATGATCGGCCGTTCGTAGTTGCTTTCAATTGTCAAGGAAACAGGGGAGAAGGAGTGTATGATGGCGAATAAGAGTGAAAAATCGTTTGGAGGATTAGGGGCATTGAGCGAGGAGATGGACACCCTTTTTGAAAGTATTTTCGGTCTGCGGCATCCGGTATTGGAAGCGAAGGGCATCTGGCATCCACCGCTGGACGTTATTGAAACAGAGACGGAGTACGTGGTCAGTATTGATATTGCCGGTATCCGTCAGGAGGATGTGCGCCTGACATATGAAGCAGGATTACTGATCGTTCGCGGGATCAGGCGTGAAATCGATTACGGACCCGAACGACACTTTCACATTATGGAAATCGATTGCGGTCCCTTCGAGCGAAGAATAAAGTTGCCCAAAGCCGTCGACAGTGAGGCCATCGAGGCAACGTACAAGGACGGCATTCTGGAAGTTCGGCTGGAGAAGAAATCAGAACCGTCGGAAGAAACGGTTATCATTGAAGTTGAATAATGTGCGAACTCGAACGGTTCATCCCTTTTTGTCCCAAGAGGTGCGTTTCAAAATATTCAACAGAGAAGCGATCAGATGACAGAGATTGAAAAAAAAGACGAGTCTTTCGAAGGAGTTCCCGAGGTGCCGAGTGCACTCCCTATTCTCCCAGTGAACCATGTTATATTTCCATATATCATCGCACCCCTAGCTGTGGAAGATCCAAAAAATGTGGCCATGATCAATGAGATCCTGACCGGCAATAAACTGGTGGCTCTTTTCGCCGAGCGGGAAGGAAAGGGATCTGAAGGAAGAAGAAAGAGACAGTTGTATTCGATTGGTACGATGGTCACCATCATACGAATGTTTACGGTACCTGACGGGAGTCTGCGTCTGTTGGTCCGAGGACTCTCACGCATTCGGCTGGTCAAGATCACTCAATCAGAACCGTTTTTGAAAGGAACGATGAAACCGGTTGCTGAGGTGGGGGAGAAGACTCTTGAAATGGAAGCTCTCAAGAGAAATGCGACGGATCTTTTCGATAAGATGGTCAACCTTTCACCCAATCTACCGGAAGAACTCACTGTTGCGGTGATGAATGTTCAGGAGCCTGGCAGGGTTGCGGATTTCATCGCTTCGAACATAAACCTTGATCTTCAGGAGCAGCAGGAGATTCTGAAAACACTTCATGTCGCTGATCGCCTGAAAAAGCTGACGATTGCCATGAATCGGGAGTTGAAAGTTCTCGAGCTCAGCAACAAGATCCAGACGCAGGTCAAGAAGGGTATGGACAAAACCCAGAGAGAGTATTTTCTACGAGAACAGCTGAAGGCGATCCAGGAAGAGCTCGGTGAAGGTGACGAGCGGACCATGGAGATCAATGAACTTCGGGAGAAAATTTCCAATGCGCAGATGCCGCAACAGGTACTGGAGGTTGCAGAAAAAGAGCTGAATCGATTGATGAAGATGCCGCCGGCTGCGGCTGAGTATACGGTTTCCCGAACATACCTCGATTGGCTGATGGCGCTTCCCTGGGCGAAAAGCACGAAAGACAGACTCGACATGAAAAAGGCGATGAGGATTCTTGACAAAGATCATTATGGTCTGGATGAGATCAAGGACCGCATTGTGGAATTCATCGCCGTGCGAAAATTAAAAGAGAGCACCAAGGGTCCGATTCTCTGTTTTGTTGGCCCGCCGGGAGTAGGGAAAACCTCGCTCGGTCGATCCATCGCTCGCGCCATGGGACGGAGGTTTATTCGCATGTCCCTCGGAGGTATGCGCGATGAGGCGGAAATTCGGGGTCACAGACGGACATACGTCGGGGCTCTGCCCGGACGGATCATTCAGGGAATTCGTCAGGCGGGCTCGAACAATCCTCTTTTCATGCTGGATGAAGTGGATAAGATCGGTATGGATTTTCGTGGGGATCCCGCTTCGGCTCTCCTGGAGGTTTTAGACCCAGAACAAAATGCGACCTTCTCAGATCACTACCTCGAGGTACCCTTCGACCTCTCACGAGTTATGTTTGTTACCACGGCGAACATTCTGGATACTGTACCGGCGGCACTCAGAGACAGGATGGAGGTCCTCAGTTTAGCGGGATATACCGATGAAGAAAAATTCCAGATCGCAAAGAAGTATTTGATTCCGAAACAATTGGAGGAGAATGGGCTCCTCAGAAAGCAGTTGACCTTTCGTCCCGGTTCAGTGAAGCGTATTATTCACGAATATACGCGGGAAGCGGGTTTGCGGAACCTGGAACGAGAGATCGGGAGTATTTGTCGAAAGGTTGCACGGCGCATCGCAGAAGGGGAGATGACGTCGACGAGCGTGACCAGAGAGACGGTTCCCGACTATTTAGGTCCACGCAAGTTCTACTCGGAGGTCGCGAGTCGTTTGGATGAAGTGGGCGTGGCCACGGGCTTAGCCTGGACGCCTGTTGGGGGTGAGGTGCTCTTTATTGAGTCGACCTCAATGAGAGGTGGGAACAGGCTGTCTCTTACGGGTCATTTAGGAGACGTGATGAAGGAGTCCGCTCAGGCGGCTCTCAGTTACTTGCGTTCGCGGGCAGATGGCATGGAGATCTCTGAATCCTACTTTTCAGAACATGATCTCCATATCCACGTCCCGGCAGGAGCGATTCCGAAGGACGGACCGTCGGCCGGACTGGCCATTGCCACATCCCTGGTTTCCTTGCTCACGGGAAAGCCGGTTCGACGAGACGTTGCGATGACCGGTGAGATCACCTTGCGGGGTAGAGTGCTTCCCGTTGGCGGTATCAAGGAGAAAATCCTGGCGGCCCATAGAGCAGGTATCAAACATCTCATTTTACCGCTCCTCAATGAAAGAGACTTGGAAAAGGTCCCGGAGCAGATTCGCAAAGAACTGACCGTTACATTTGTGGACACGATAGATCAGGCATGGAACGTTGCCTTGAGAGATGGTGCGTTCCGCAAGGCAGCTCTTACAAAATAAAGTCTTGCTAAGTAAACCGTCGTGACAAATTTCCTTTGCGCCGGTTTGTCCTCGCTGGATCACGATGCGGAGTGTCGGTCTTCATTCGATCGTCGTGTGGGGCGTTCGAATATGAGCATGATTCCTAACCTGGTTTATTCATGAGCTGTCATTCCGGCCCCCGTAATAGAATACGGGGTAAACTCCGTGCCGGAATCTCCTCGATTGATGCAACGGATTCTCTGTTCAGGAGATTGCGGGATAAACCCGGAA
>CP070758.1:2139497-2145307 GCA_020348925.1 Gemmatimonadota bacterium
ATCGATGGCGTACTTTTCCCAATCGGAGAGAGGGGTTTGAGGTGAAACGACGACGAGGACGGCAATCTCCTCGGGGATCGTGTTTCCGGCGCTCAAATCCACCTGGGTTAGGGTGTATTGCCGTTGAAGCGACCCTGTGACGGTATTCAGATCCGTCGTCATTTCAGGTTCGTCGTGACCGGTTAAAAACCCCACCGTCATCAATTCCTCGCTGGTGATCCGCTTTACGGCGGCCGTCAAATCGTACTCCAACCCTTGCACGCTCTTAATAACCGGCATGACCTCGCTCTTATCCTCATAGAGCATGACGAGCCCCATGTACACCTGTTTGATCTCGATCTTATCATTGGCCACGACGTTCACCTGGAGGGGAGGAATTCGGTAGCTCTGTGCTTCCCGCTCCAACTTCTCCTCGCTGCCGGGATCGATGAACTCATACTGAAATTTCCCCTTGGAATAGGCCTTGTATTCGTCCAGTTGATCCCTCAGATAGCGGGACTGATTGTTGTACGGTGACGGAAGATCGTCACTGAAATACGCTTTGACCACCAGCTTGTCATCCAGGTTTCGGACTGTCTCTTTGCTGGCCTTCGACAGGGAAAAGAGATGTCCCTCAGTCAAATCGAGCCTCCGGAAGACGTTCAAGGAGAATAGATTGAGGATGACGACTATGCCTGCCACAAGCAGAAGCGTGGTCGCCGAATTGATGTCAAACTGTCCTCTGGATTTTGTCTTATCTTTCATTGCCTCTCACCACTTTGAAAATAATGTTATCCTTTACACGTTACGCCGATTTTCTACTGGCCAGAGTCCTCGTTGCCAGGAAGAGACCGAGGAATATGAGGGAGAGATAGTAGATGAGATCGCGGGAATCGATGACACCTCTGGCAATATTGGCGAAATGATTGTTAATGGATACATATTCGAGAATTGAGACCAGGCCACTGGGAACCAGCATGAGGATTTTATCCAGCATGAAAAGAGCAAAGATGATGGCCAGACTGATGATGAAGGCCACAATCTGGTTCTCCGTCATGCTTGAGATGTAGACACCAATGGCCAAGTACGAAGCTCCCATGAGAATCAGGCCGAGGTACCCACCCACAATGGAACCCCCATCCGCGTTGCCCAGTATCGAGATGGTCAGTGGATATGTGAACGTCAACAGGATGGCCGTCAGAAGCAGCACGAAGGCGGCAAGATATTTACCGAGGATGACCTCGCTGTCCCTGATGGGCATGGTGACGAGGACCTCCAGGGTACCGGATCGCTTCTCCTCGGCGATGAGGCGCATGGTCATGGCCGGGACGAAGAGCGTCAGGAAGAAGGGGACCCAGAATCCGAAGACGGAGCGCAAATCGGCCTGGTTTTGAAGAAACAGTGTGCTGCCGAAAAAGTATCCTGATAATAGCAGAAAAAGGGTGATGAAGATGTAGGCAATGGGTGAGTTAAAATAGGATCTGACCTCTTTTTTGAATATAGAGTAGATATTGTTCATTGTTCACTCTCACTCCGATTTTGTTAATTCGCGAAAGACGTTCTCCAAACTGACCTGTTCACGGTGCATTTCAAAGATTGTCCACCGTTTCTCAACGGCCAGGTGAAACAGGCTTTCTCTGATATCCGTGCCTCTTTGGGACTCCACAGCGTAGCGCCTCAGGTTGCCGGTCTCAACTCCCTTATCCTCCACCTTGGACACGTTTTCCAGATTGGCAAGAGCGGCCGGCACGTCATCCTCTGGAGCCTTGAGCACGAGATGGACCAACTCCTGGCCCTGAAAGCTGCTCTGAAGTTCCTCGGGTGTCCCGTCGGCGACCAGTTTCCCCTGGTGGATGATGACGACCCGGTCACAGGTGGCTTGAACCTCCGGGAGAATGTGGGTGGAGAGAATAACGGTCTTCTCTTTTCCCAGCTCCTTGATGAGGTTTCTGATTTCGACGATCTGGTTGGGGTCAAGACCCACGGTCGGTTCATCGAGGACCAGGATCTCCGGATCATGAACCATGGCTCGGGCCAGTCCGACCCGCTGCCGGAATCCTTTGGACAACTCCCCGATGTCCTGATGGAGGACGGTGCCCACTCCGCACAGCTCGATGATGTTCTTGAGACGTTGGGTGCGCTCTGCCGGAGGTATGCCCCTCAATTCAGCGATAAAATAAAGATAGTCGACCGTATTCATGTCGTGGTAGAGAGGATTATCCTCGGGCATGTAGCCGAGCATGCGCCGGATCTCGAGGGAATGATCGAAGACGTTCATATCGCCCACCTCCACGGTGCCTGATGTCGGAGGCATGTAGCAGGTGATGATCTTCATGGTCGTCGTTTTGCCGGCGGCATTGGGGCCGAGAAATCCCAGAATTTCACCCGCCTTTACCTCGAAGGTGATGTCATCCACGGCCCTCAAAGATCCGTAGTGTTTCGATAAATTGGTAATAGTAATCATCTTTCCGTTCCTGTAGCTTTATTTGTAATAGTTATCAACCTTCTCTTAACGTTTCTAACGTATACATTTTTCATATCCGTTCCCGTGCCATGTATGAGCTGTGTTGTCCCTCAGTAGTATTCCAAAATAATAGTAGTGTTTAAAGACTCCGTTTCCAAAAAATGGTTCCAAAATATACAAAAAAATTCCACGGAGTCAAGGGAAAACCGGTCCGCGAGGCGGAGGAAGGCGGTAGAAAAGTAACATTATGTGTGTATTGAGGATAAGATCGGGAGAAGGCGGAATGAGAAAAAATGTGAAATCGCGACGGCACAGAATCCGTGGCTCTCGTCTCAAAAGGTCGGCTTGAGCCAGCATGTCATTGCCAGCAGTACCAAACGAAATGTTAGAAGCCGCTTCTGACAGGTTGTTACAGACTCAGGACCATCACCAGATTTCTCCACGAAGTTTGCCTCGGACTTGTCCCGAGGGTGCGGTCTCACCCCAACTTCTCAAGCGGTCCTTGCATGAGAATTCCAAGGCGAAGCTTTCTTCTACGACATGAAGTTGCTTCATTCTACCATGCATCGCACGGCCCTCCTCGCTATGACGAGATGAATGCAGGACCATCTTGTTTCGAACGCGTCGAGCGTCGTGGTGGTGAAGCGGTCATCTCCTGGACACCTGGGGTATGGGGAACGAGATGTTGCGCTCCGGAAGATGTGGACCATCGTATTTTTAAATCTTGCATGAAACAAACGGTTTTTCGTATATTAAGAAACGGTGCTTGTGTTATGAAGGCTTCAAATCAAAGGAGGGCTATTATGAACGAAGCGCAGGGAGGGGAGATTCTGGTTGTTGTCTCCAAGCTGAAAGGATATATTCGTTCAGCGTCGGGGATGAACACTTCGGCGAACGTCGTCCCGGTCTTATCCGACATAATCCGCCGACTGTGTGACCAGGCCATAGAGAGAGCGAATATGGCGGGCCGCAAAACCGTCATGGACAGGGATTTCACATCGGACGAGGTATCGTAGCGAGCTTTTGCCGGATTGTATTCGCCTCAGCGATCGGACAGAATCAAGTGGAGGCTGCCTTGTGTTTCGGGCAGCTTCTTTCTTTTATGATGACACAATCATTGTGTGGATGTTGTACTGTAGAACGACGCGCCGGCCCTCGAACGGAGACAGATCCGTTGAGCCCATAAGGGGGTGCACCTGGGTGTCCGTTCAAACCGCGACAGGCTGGCTGAGAATCAATGAGGGGGAAAAAGGTATGGTGTTCCTAAGTGCAAACATGTTGCGCAGGCTTGTTCGTATCATCACGGTCCTTGTGGTCCGCATGACGCCCTTGAATGCTCATGAAATGAAGGATGCGGGTACCATCGAAGGGAAGGTCACAGACAGCAAGAGCAAAATACCGCTGGAAGGCGCTACGGTTCGCATTCTCGGAACGGAGCGTGCCACGACATCGGACAGGAGTGGGTATTTCGAGATTCGCAATATCACACCTGGTATGTACACTGTGGAGATATATGCGCCCGGCTACGAGATCATACTGGAACGAGAGGTACGAGTTTCCTCCGAAAAGATTTTTCTTTTGAATATCGAGCTGGAAAAAGAGTACATCTATACGCTGGATGAGATCGTCGTTACGGCAACCCGTATGAGGGAGAAGGTCAAAAATATAGAGGGGAGTGTTTCGGTCATACACAAGGAAACGATAGAGACGATGCCGACGGTGCACCTGGTGGACATTATTGACGTCTCTCCTGGATTTCAAACGTATAGCGCCGACGGGAACAGTATGAGCCCGGGTGTCAACGTCCGGGGCTTCACCGGCGGGGGAATGGCGGAGTATCTTCTCGTCATGGTTGATGGGGTACCGATCAATGACATGGAGACAGGTCTGGTCAACTGGAATCTTGTGCCTGCGGGAAAAATCGAAAGAATTGAGATCCTCCGAGGCCCATCGTCGGCTCTTTACGGTGACGCAGCCTTGGGCGGGGTCATCAATATTTTGACTGATGAGAGACGAGGCCGAAGGGTCACCGAGTTTTCTATAGAGGGCGGCAGTTACGGTGAATACGGCGGCAGGCTCCATTTGGCTCGGACATCAGAACATGCTGCGTACGAGATGTATGCATCGCAGTTACGACGGGACGGCTGGCGGGACCGTAGTGACTGGCGAGGTGAAAACATGACCGGTAAGGTGCGATTGGCCATTGGCAAAGACTGGAAGTTGTCTCTCTCTTCCCTCAACCAGCGCATTCGCAGCCAGACACCAGGGGCTCTTACTCCGGCTCAACTTCAGGAAGACAGAAATCAATCCGTGTTGGATCTTGATCGAGAAGATCAGCGCAGGCATCTCCTTTTTCTCAATGTCGATCGAGAGCATTTCCGGAGAGGCAGAGTCGAGGCCAACCTCTACTTTCAATACAAGGATACGGATATATACCGGACGCTGTTTTTCGAGACGAAGGAACAATCCAAGGAGACGTACCATGTCCGGGCGAGCACCCAGTATAGTACATCCCTCTCATGGAAGGGGATCACGCATCAACTCGTATGTGGCGCCGAAGTGGAATGGGGGAGGATGCACAGCAGGTACTTCGATCTCCTCTCCGCCGACCGGTTTTCTGAAACGCCTTCGACAAAGGGCCTCGGAGTGAGGAGGAAAGCGGCCTGGTATCTTCAGGGGAAATTTTTCCCGGTGGAACACGTGAGCGCCACATTGGGATTGAGATGGGATGGGATATACGATGATTATGAAGACGAGCTCCGCAACAATTCATCCCTCACATCGGACAAGTCCGCTCTGAGCACGAAGCTTGGCCTCAATTGGAAACCGGATGAGTACGGCCACCTGTATGCGAACCTGGGACGGGCATTCAAGGCGCCCACAATCGAACAACTCTTCGATCAAAGGCCATTTTACCATGAGTATTTAGGGACTGTTTTCATTTCAAATGCTGCCCTGGAAGCACAGAGTGGGATAAATTATGAGATCGGATTAAGGCGGAGTTTCGGCCCTTTGATGGAGACAGGTCTCTCGTTGTACCAGATGGACATGGAGGATGAGATCGAGTTCGATATGGGCACTCTTCAATACGTCAATATAGGGAAGAGTCGACACCGAGGTTTTGAAGGGGAGATAAGGATCCAACCCTTTTCAAGCGCAACGGGTTTTGTCAGTTATACATATTCGGATGCCCAGTACAGAACTGGAGGGAACACGGGCAATCAAATCAACAACATACCCAACCATCAGATGACGGTAGGTCTCCTTTACACGAGTGATGTGGGCTTCAAATCCGGAATCCTCATCCACTCGGTGAAGGACCAATATATGGATGCGGAAAACGAATATCCGCTCGCCGATTACACCA
>CP070758.1:2145407-2253176 GCA_020348925.1 Gemmatimonadota bacterium
TGATTCCTCGGGTGCCGTTTCTGAGTATTTTGAGATTGAATCTGCGGTTGTTATTCTGCGAAAAAATGGGTGGAAGTTTCTCAATGGCCAAACTTTTTTTGCGCCTGTGCAATCGGAATAATTTCTTTGGTTATCAGTTTTTGATGTTCAGACCTTAACGGCTCACAAAGCGGTTCAAGGGGACGAGAAGATGTCTAATGTAGATTCAAAGATTTTAAAAGCTAATGTGTAAGATTTAAAGCTCGTCGCTTCTTTGCCGCTTCTGAGCTTTGTCGTTAGGTATTGTATAGATATCTTTTCGTAATTTATGTGAATTTTGGGGAAATCAGGGAGTTTGGTTAAAATCCGGCACTGTAGAACATCTTTGATAACATTCACTTTGAGAGAGAGGATTAATTTAGTATCCTCCAGGGAATAAGCGATAGATTTCTCCACGTGAAATAAAAAATGGCGGCCGGAAGGCCGCCTTTGGAAGGATACGTGTGGCGGACAAAATCCTTTACTCGGGTCTGATCATCATATTTTCATCTTTTTCCAATCGCAAGCCTTTGGGCAGCTCGAATTCACTATCTTTTAACGAAGTTTTTACTACCTCAGAAACCGTGGTAACGTTCCTCATCGTGCCCATGCCCATGTTTATGGTGAAGATGGTTTTCATGGGAAAACTTTTGAACGTGTTCATATCCTCACTGGGCTTGTATTTGAAAAGATTCATCTTCTCGTAGATCGTGAAGAGCTCGCCTCCCAGCTCGTACTCATCCGTCACCCACATCTCGACAAAAGGGTCATCATCAATGGTTACGACAACCTGCTGGCAATCATGGCCGCTTATCTTCTCCTTCTTTCCCGTGCGTTCCAGGATCAATTCCCCGGTTTCATCACCACCACCCAACATTTTGGACATCTGGCTGCCCATCATCTTTTCCACCATGGCCCGTTCTTCGGGAGACATGTCCTTCATCTGCTGCTCCATTTCCACCCGTGCCGCCGCCATCTGCTTTTTGCCCTCTTCGGACATCTTCTCCATCTGGGCAAAGGTCATTTCCGTGTACGTCGAGTCCTCGACACGAATGTCCCAGACCAATTCCTTATCCATTCGAACAATCGTGATCTCATCCTCGCCAAGATCGACAATCTTGATCATACCGGGCTTGTAAAAAACCTTCTGCTTCGTTTTCTCAGAACTCTTTCCCGTCATTGACATTTCAGACTCTGAAATCGTTGTCTGCAGCCAATACCCTTCAAATCCGGCATACCCAGGTGTGGCTAAAAACGAAGCAGCCACGAGCACAACAATACCGACCGCGAACCATCGAACAAAACGCATTGACAAACCTCCTTTGGACACAAGTAAAAACCCGCGTATCGTAGAAAAAAGATTTGAATACTCTTGATCATCACAGCGCGCTCTTTAAGTATATGGAAAAACATGAAGAAAAACAAGAACTGTTTTTCAGTCATGAGATCGATCCAAGTACAAAAGGGAGATCCGACCGATCTCCCTTCGTAAACGTATGTATGTAATAAAAGCCTCTTTATGTCACATTGAACTCCTCCTCAAATTCCATCTCCTCTTCCGGAGCGGGTTCAGGGGGCGTTTTTATGGTTTGAGCGCGGCCCTTCTTCCAAAATTGTTCTCGCCGGAGCTGTGTTCTGTACTTTTCGAATTGCGTAGTGATATCATCAAAAGCCGTATCCAGTGACTCGAGGATCTTATACCCCTCGTTGGTCGTATGGAGGGTTTTCCTCGGCAGTCGAAGCGTCAGAGTGCATGATTTCAACTCCTTTCCGATGCGTGCCTCGATGACGCCGCTCAACTGAACACCATCCTCTGGAAAATGGTTCAACCGACGCTTCAGTTTTTTTACCTCACGGTCGAAACGCTGGCGAATCTCGTCGGTCGAGTCAACGTGCTTGAAGGTGAGTTCACTGAACATTGACACCTCCTTGTGAAAGTGAAATGAAACTGGGCCTCGCTGTGTATTTCTTATTTTCAATGTTCCAAAGAATTAAACGGAATAAACGGCATTTCGTTCCTCTTGAGTAATGACACGATCTTCTGTCAGGATGAATATCACGTTCTTGACTTAGGCGATCCATCCTGGTAAGATCCAAATCCTAATGTAATCATTCCGAAAAAGGAATGCAAGAGAATTGTTGCGGAAATGGTACGAAAACGACCCCACCGCTTTCGTTTTATAAGGCGTTACAGTACAATAAGTAAGATGGAAGAAGGGGGCACAATAAGGATTCTTTTAAAGAAACCTCAAAGGGGGAAAGGCTCATCGCAGCTTCAAAATATCTTGCCAGTATCTCCTTGACTTTCGTAGACTAATGACATTATTTTGTTGCATGTCAGGAAGTTGTCCTTAAACGAAAGGGGTCACTATGAAAAATATTGCCGTATATTTTGGGCTGTTTTTCTTCTTTGCAGCCCACACGATCTGCATGGCAGAACAATTCCAGGAAGCGGAAACGGCCCTGAAACAAAGAGACTTCGATCAGGCGGCGGAGGGCTTCCTCGGCTTTGTCCGGAGCGAATCCGATCACGAAAATGCGCCTCTGGCTCTCTACACAGCCGCGCGTATTCGTGCCCTTGTCCAGGATCGTCTCGAGGAAGGGAAAGCCCTGTTTCGCGAACTCATCGATGGATATCCTGAGAACGAATGGGCTTTTTACGGGGCTATGAGGCTGGCTGAGTATGCCATCGAACAGGGGGATTCACTCCAGGCGGCGAAGGTCTATGAGGAGGTCGCGACTATCGGTGAGACCATCTTCCATCCTGTCACCGATGTCAGTGATGCGCAATTTGGGGCCCTCAAGAAGTGCGGAGAAACCTACCTCAATCTCCGCCGGTATCATCAGGCCGAACCCTATTTCTCAAAACTCCTGGAAACGAACATCAATGATCGCAGAACCATGCCCGACGTCTACGCCAAACTTGCCGCCTGCCTCGAAGGTGAGGGGGAAGGAGCCCGGGCCGCCGAAACCTATCTCAAGCTCATTGAAACGTACCCCACTGCCCGGGAGGCCTGCGGACTGTGCCAGACGAAGGAGAAGATCGATCCGTACGCGTCCTTTGACTGGGAGCCGTACGAATATTTTGTCGAAGGGTACACGGTCTTTCGAACCTGGCCTTCCAAGGCGGCGAAACATATGATCAATCTGGAAACCATGGGCGGATCACCGGACTTGGTCCAAACCGCGCTCAGACTTCTTCCCTGGGTCTATTACTATTCCTCCGATTTTAAAAAGGCACGGCAGGCCCATCAGAATTTTGTGAACAGATATCCTGATGATACTGACATCTATGTCCGGTACTTTCCCATGTATCTGGACTCTTATAAGGAGGAGTTTGAGTTCAAACAATTCCTGACATCTGTCTCCTTTCTTGTTGCCGAAGCCGATACGACGGCGTCCTCGACTCCGCAGGAGGAATATGTCTCCATCTCCAGAGCAGACGGCTGGAGAGAACTGGATTTAACGCCTCATTACGGTTACTACAACCAACTCCTCTATGTGGATCGACCTCTGAATCCAACAGATCTGGCGTATATTCGGATTTTCGTGAAGTCTGACAGTGAGCGAAGGACAAATATGGAGGTCGGTAACGACGACCCCTGGATACTCTGGCACAACGGCAGTCTTCTCGGTGAATTCACAGGAAATCCGGGAAAAGCGCCCCTCGATTTCATCCCCGGGTGGAACGAGATCATGATCAAACTGACCCAGCGGGAGGGTGACATGACGGCTACTCTCCGCTTTGTAAATGATGAGGACGAATCCGAACAGGATCTCACCTGCAGCGCAGTAAAGGATTGATATCAACGACACCGCAAGGAGAAAAGGATGGAATTGAAAAATTTGAATCGCCGCCAATTTATTCAGACAGGCCTCATGACGCTGGGGGCCGTCACCTCTGGTTTGGTAAGACCTCCATCAATACTCAGTCTATCACGCCCGGACTTGACGGTCGCCCACGGTTCCGATCCTTACAAGGCCACGGTCAAAGCCATCAATTTGCTCGGAGGGATCGAACGCTTCGTCACACCGGGAAAAAACGTCCTCCTGTTCCCCAATATCATCAGCCCCTCACCTCCAGAGTTCGCCATCAATACAAACCCGGATGTTGTCAAAGCTGTGGCCGAACTCTGCGTGAAGGCCGGCGGGAACGTTCAGGTCTACCATCACCACGATCCCGGGTACGCGAAGGTCCTTGGTATTCAGGACGGTGTCGCGTCCGTTGGCGCCAGGATGGTCCACATGCCTTCATCAGAGGAAGCGGCCGATCGCTATATCGAGGTCCCCGTACCCATGGGTCGAATCCTCAACAGGATTAAGGTCGCCGATCTTGTTCTGAAGGCCGATGTTTTTATCAATATGCCCATTGCCAAGCACCACGCCGGTTCGGAACTGACCATGACCATGAAGAACCTCATGGGAGTGGTCAGCGACGCGAGATCCTACCATTATCTCGGACTTCACGACTGCATTGCCGACGGGGCCACCGCCATTCGCTCCGATCTCGTGGTGATGGACGCCACGCGAATTCTCCTGAGCAACGGGCCCAGCGGTCCCGGGGAAACGAAGGTGGTGAATGAGGTCATCGCCTCCACCGACCCGGTGGCTGTTGATGCCTACGGCGCGTCTCTTTTCAAAAAAGACGTCCGCGACGTGCCCTTCATCACCCAGGCGTACAAGCAACGTCTCGGGGAAATGAGACTGAACCTCCTCACTGTCGAGAGGACCGATGCGTAGACATTTGATCATACCGGTCCTGTGTCTCTCCTTTCTATGTGCAGCACACCCTCTCTGGTCCGATCTTCTGCCGGACACGTTGGGTGATTGGAAGCTGACGGAACGGAAGACCTATCCCGGACAAACCCTCTACGACTACATCAATGGCGGCGCCGATGTGTATTACGAATACGGATTTTCAACGGTCGATGTGGGATATTACTCCAAGAGTGAACGAGAGATTCTGGTAGAAGTATACACTATGTCCAGCCCACAGGCAGCCGCCGGAATCTACTCCTTCTTCAGAAGGTATGACGCTCCTTCACTCCCCGAACCCTATACGGGTAAACTCTATGATTTTCACGTAGAATGCTTAAACGGCAGTCAGTACATAAAACTGATCAATTACGACTCCCTCGGTGTCGACGAACGTTTGGCTCTTTTAAAGGATCTTACCCCCAAACCGACGCAGGATTTGAATTCGCTTCGTTTTGATGCGCTCCCTGAGAAACGACTCCAAGGCAGCGAGGTCTATTTCAACGGATTTCTTGCCCTGAAGAATTTTGCGGGACTTGGAAGAAAAAACTTCTTCGGAACCGGTGAAAGAGCTGCGGCCTATGGTTGTCTCATTGAAATCGACGGGAAACAGTTCAAATGGGTCACCATCTGCGGTGATTCCCTCCAAATCGCCCAAGACTCAGAGCGGTTTCTTGCTTTTCAACGGAGAAATGATTACACGATCGAGGATCATTCAGAATATAGATTGTTGGCGGATCAACTAACAGGAAATTATGTGGGAATAATTCAAAGAGGAAATTGCCTCCACTTTGTGTTCGGGTTTCGCGACGAAGAGAAAGAAAAGATCATCAACCTTATCACATCTCAAAAATAAGAGCAGGACAATACCCTCGCATTTGCCGCGGCACCTCATAATACGAGGATCGAGGGCAGGCTCATCAACGATTATTTATGTCAACGTTTTTTCAATCGCGAGAACAAAATTGATCCTCTTTTTCTCTCTCGGACCTATCTTTACCCGCCAATGAGGGAGAAGAGATATGCCCTGATATGTTTTCTCAATGCCGGATTCCGACTGGGATATTGTCTGCACGGGAAAAATCCACATCTTCGCCTCTTGAGAAAATTGAAATCGTATCTTGAGTTCTTCGGCCTCCCCAGTAAGCTCGAATTGTGAAGACTTACGAAACGACCGTGGCCGTTTACTCAACTCCGAATGCCACAGTGAAAAGTTGCACTCGCCGCCGAATACGAACTCAATCTCCTTTCGGCTGGGATTTGTTATAGTATACGTCACTCCAATCTCAGGGCGTCTGGCATGCAGAAGGATGTTTTTTTCAACAGAAACAGTTCTCTTCGCAACATGACCTTTTCGCTGAAAGTACAAAATTGCTTCAGTCGGTTTTGACGTATCGATGTTTTTTAAAGTGTATGACTGATCTGTGAAATCTCCCAATTCCCTGTATTGACCGAGAGAAAATTTTTGAAGTGTGACGTCCTTCCCCAGGAAGTGATCGATCAACATTCCCCGCCGATACGAGTCATACACCAGGAGCTTCTCCAATCCCTTCTCCTTTGAAACCGTAATGTCATGAATGGATTGAATCTTCCCCTCGGAATGTTTTTTCGGTTCCGGGATTGAAACAAGGTGGCGATGGTACGCTTCAGGCCGACGGGAAAGCGTATTGGCAAGATTCACGGATCGAGGCCTAAAGTCCCATTCTGTAATCATCCCACCATTGACATCCAAGCAGAGACCGCTGTGAGGCGTTGAGACGAGTATCTCCTCCTGACCATCGCAATTAAAGTCGAGCCGCTCAACGTCCAACCACATCCTTCTCTTGTGAAGAATTTTATCGGCCAGGGTCTCGGCCTTGATAAGGTGTTCGTAAATGGCCGAACGGAGATGCCCCAGATAGAGCCCCCCAAAGACACCGTGCCAGTATGCACAGTTGCACTGGGCTCGGAAAAGCTCCTGCTGTGCCTTTTTCACCTTGACTCCGGTTACTTTTTTACGAGATGCTTTACTGACCTTATCGCTGACGTAGATCATGCGCTTGTGCATATGATTGGACTCGGGATATTTTGTCAGAAAATTGCGCCAGTAACCGCCTCTCAGGAACGGTCCGTAGACATCCCCATTGCCCTTATCCTTCACTTCCGTGAGAATATCTTCAAAAAGGGCTCCCATTTTAGCCGGAAGCGCCCAACCCATCATCTCATCATAGGAGGCGGTCGGAAGATAGACTCTGTCTGCTGGGGGATATTTCGAAAGGTACTCCGAAGGGGTCACAAGATGAATCCAATCCCGATGTTGCACAAGAATATTGAAGAAACGTTTCAACCACCCTTGACCGAAGACCCACTTATGCGTCTCCGGCCAGAGTCCAAACTTTTCGGCGTCATCCCCATAGACCAATAATCTATGCCCATCCCTTGTCGAAACGCGCTTCAGAAAGTATACTGTCTCATCAACCTCCTGAAAAGGAATGAAGTACCTTAACCTTTTGCTCGAAGGAAATACTGCTATGGCTTTGCCCTGATCTTCCGTCATGAAATAACCGTACGTCTTTTCCTCCTCCACTCCGGCATATTTCAGGAAATTTTCATCAATAATCGTGTACGTGACTCCTTTCTCGCCCAAAATGCTTGGAAGGTGAGGTTCCCAAATTCGCTCCGCGTTCCAAGCACCAACAGGATGAATACCGAAACGTGAGTGGATATATTCCGTCAGGAGAGCTACCTGATTGAGGGCATCGCGCCGAGGGATTTGAGTCAAAATGGGCTCGTAAAAACCACCGGTCAGGAGTTCAACCTGTCCTCTCGTTACCAGATGAGATATTCTCTCCAAGAGATCGGCACGATGTTCCTCCAGCCATTCCAGAAGGCAGCCGGTGAAATGGAGAGCCATTCTCACAGCAGGATAGTCCGACAACATTTTCAGAAAAGGGCCATAACACACGTTGCAGGCTTTTTCGAAAACGTAATCATAATTGCCCACCGGTTGATGGAAGTGAATAACCATCGAAAGATGTATTGATTTCACTGTGAAACTCCTTTCATCCGTTTTTCGATAGTGTTCTCATAAATTTCAAGATATCTCCGCGCAGATCTGGCCCATGAGAAATCAGTTTGCATAGCATTCCGCATGAGATGGCTCCAGGCCTCTCTGTCATGATAGAACTCAATCGCCTCTCTTATCTTCTTAAAAAGCTCATCTGCTGCATAATCGTAAAACTTGAACCCGTTGCCTCTGCCAGTCCTCGGATCATAGTGTTCGACGGTGTCATCCAAACCGCCCGTGGCTCTGACAAGCGGCACGGTGCCATATCTCAGACTGTACATTTGGTTGAGACCGCAGGGTTCATACTTTGACGGCATCAGAAAGACATCACAACCAGCCTCTATTTTATGAGCCAATGCATTATCAAAAGCAATTCGAACACCCATTTTCCCAGGATATCGCACGGCTATTTTTTGAAACATGTCTTGATATCGTTGGTCCCCGGTTCCCAGAAGGACAAGCCCCACATCCAGAGTCATCAGGTCGTCCATGATTTCTGCAAGCAAATCGAATCCCTTCTGATCGGCCAGCCTTGAAATAACACCGAAAAGAGGCGCCTTGCTCGAATCAATGTTCACCTTGAATGTTTCCAGAATGTCATCCTTACATTTCTTCTTCCCTGAAAGATCGTGCACACTATAATTCGCCTTTAGAAACCGATCGTTCTCTGGGTCCCAAACATCCGTATCAATTCCATTCAGAATACCGAAGAGATCCTCGCTCCTCTCTCTCAGAACACTATCCAGTCCGTAACCGTACTCAGGTGTTTGAATTTCCCGGCTGTATTTCGGGCTGACGGTCGTAATGACATCCGAATAGTTGATGCCGGCTTTCATAAAATTGATCCTGCCCCAGAATTCCACACCAGCCGCAGTGAATTCCTCATCGGGCAAACCGATCAGGGCCATAACCTCCCGAGGAAAGAGCCCTTGATAGGCGAGATTGTGTATGGTATAACAACATGATGTGTTCGCAAAAAGGATCTCATCACTCCATAGCGTTCTGACGTAGGAGGGAATAAGCCCTGTCTGCCAGTCGTGGCAGTGGATGATATCCGGTTTCAGATCAAGAGCATCGCACACGGGCAGGAGTGACCGGCACAAGAAGGCAAACCGTTCCGCATTGTCGGGGTAATCTCCTTCTGGAGTTCCATACAGGTGGGCCCGATCAAAGTACGTATCCTGCCTCACACAGTAGACTTTCACATTACGATCGCTCTCAGCCTCGAACAGCTCTCCCTCTTTGATAGTCCCACTTATGGGAACTTCGAACTTCGATATCACTTTTCGCACTTCGAAATTTCCCTCACCGACCACTCGGTAGAACGGGAGTATGACACGAACATCGTGGTCCAGAGAGGATTGAGCCGCCGGTAACGAACCAACGACATCGGCCAAGCCACCGGTTTTGGCATACGGTGCGACCTCCGAGGATACGTGGAGAATGCTCAGTCTGTTTTTCATCGTTCTCTCTTTCTTTTAATGAACACCTGCATGTTCATTTCACTCGATCTTTACGGTTGTCTGACCCGCACTCGCCATCCTTGCGTAGGTTCTCTCTCCGATTGTGACTTTGAGAAGAAATCCCTTTTCAGACTCTATGTCCAATCGTGCCGGGTCACTCGCTGATGAACGAGCTCTGCAAAGAAGTGTGATCCACTGATCCCCTAACCGAACATGTTCGACTCCATGGCGATCGAGCCGGCGAAGGCGCCATCGGACCGTGTTGCGGAGCCCATCCAGTTCGATACCCATGACCGTCTCTATCAGCATCGCAATGGGTCCCAAGCCGGACCATCCCACAAAATCCTGTCGGGAGTAAAAGGTATTGTCCCAGCGGGTCGCCGGCTCCGGATAGTCCGGGGAATAACACTCCCAAATGGTGTGATAGCCATCGCCGTACCGTTCCTCAAAAGCGATCTTGTCCTCATCGGGACTGAATTCACGGAGGATACGGTCCATCATTCCAATATGATTTTCAGCAATGTCAGCAGCCACATCTCGATATCCATACCCTTCAAGCCCCCTGACGACCATGTAGTTCGTCGGGGCCCAGACGCTGCCTCTCCAGTAGTGGCCCCTCGGATCATAATCCGGATGATCCGCCGATAACGTTGGCACCAGGTGCTGTCTCCAAAACTCAGCAGGATTTTGTAAGTGTTCCACCATGCGGATCGCGCGAGGTTCAGTCGCAACACCGGAGAGGAGTGTCCAGAATGCTCCGATGTGCTTCGACGAGCACAAGGTATCATGGCGCGTTCGATCAAAGTAGAACCTTCGACTCGGATCCCAGCATAACCGATTGATATCTGCAGCAATACGAGTGAAGTGGTTTTCAAAGGCGTCACGGATTTCATCATCTCCGATGAGTTCTCCTAATCGCGCGATACTCCTGGCAGCCAGGGCTTGCTGAGCCGAAAAATCGATCCAGATCGCCTGATCGATATCGGGTCGAGGGGCATTGTCCATTCCGCACCCGAGGTCAGTAGTGTAATACAAACCATACCCGTGGCGATCACGGCAATTCCCATCGATCCAATCATAGTATTTGATGAGAACTGGTAGGATCGATCGGACCCTCGATGTGTCGCCGCTTAAAAGAACATACCGCAATTCCGCCCAGGCGAAAAGGGGTGGATTGACAACAGGCTCCTCCGGAGTCGGCAGGTCGACTTCCTCGCCGTTCTCCTCATAATAGACTCGCTGTATATATCCGTCGTCGCGCTGCTTCCGGTAGAAATTGTCCAGAGAAGGCATGACCGGAAAGAGGTGCCGGGCGTACATACCGAACATGGTCATGAAGACCGTGTCCCACTGGAAAATCATCTCATTAAAACCCTCATCCATAAATCTGTCTACGAAACCGTTGTCCGGACTGCCAAAGGAGATCTTCTCCCAGGCCATCTGCCAGGCGGCATAATAGAGATCGACCCATTCGGGATTTCCATCGAGGACCGGTCTCGGGAGTTTTTCAACCGGTAAGGGTCCCAATTCACCCACTTTTCTCTCAGGAGTCGCTGGATCTCCAACCTTGAGGATCGAATTGAAGCCGTCTCCCCCGTCATTCACTCGAACCGGGTTGTCGGGATCAGGAATCCATTCACCATCAACGACGAACTTGTAATAATAGTATCCGGTCGAAAGCATGGCCGATACGCTCCACCTTCCATTTGGATCTTTTTCCATTCTGAGATCAGGAATCCATCCATTAAAGCTCCCGGCGACAAAAATGGAATCAGCTTCAGGATTGTCATAGGAGAAGACGATGTGGACTGCTTGCACTTGGTCTCCGGGGCTGCTCTTTCCCCGGAGAAGGGAAACAGAGAGAATGAGTGCTATGATTATCAACGGCTTTTTACAGAAGGGAACTTTACGCACTCCGTTTTTCGTCTTCTTCATACCAGGGTATTCCATTGAATGTGTATTACAGTGAAGTCCTGAACAAAAAAATCTTCCCCTCACTGTACTCAAAATCAACGTCCTCTTCAGACGCCGAACTGATCTCCAGGGTATCACGTTTCAAATACTCAATCCACATTCCTGGTTTGGGAAAGGGAAGGGAGACATTCTCATTACCCTCCCTGTCATCTCCAAAGTTCAGAGCCACGAGAACGTCGTCATCCGCGGCATCATTTTTCACCACCCCTCTTGAATAGACAAAAATATGATGCTCAGAATCATTTTTCAACACCGTCAGATCTTCCGAGCGCAGACTTTCATAATCCTTTCGCAGTGAGGCCAGCCTTGTATAGAATTGAAAAAGTGAATCGTTGGCCTCCTTGAGATCCCAATCCACGGGATCGTATTCCCAGGCGAGATCATCGTCCGCCCCAAACTCCTGTCCTTGAAAGAGCATGATAGGACCTGGCAGCGTAAAAAGGAGCACACCGCCCAGCCGGGATCGAGCAAGGCTGCCGTTAGAGAGCGTATCGGGCAGGATGTCATCCCCATTGATGTCCAGCCAGCCCTGAGGCCCTCCGCCATGCTGGGCGAGGACAGTTCCCCTGGCAATTCTCGGTGTGTCGTGGCTCTCCAGGAAACGGACCATCGGCTTGTGCGGTCCCCACGGAGCGTAGACATAGCCGGTCAGGTTTTCCTCAAGTTTATCCTGGGAGTTGACCGTGGAGCCGACGAAACCGTCGAAGTATGAGTAAGCCTCCCGCAGGAGAATGGCCCCGCACCACTCGGCGAAGAAAAAATCCCAGCAGGAATCAAAGTCCGTGTTCCGGACAATTTCTGGGGTCGGATTCTCGGCGATGAGAATGATATCCGGCTTTACTGATCTCAGTTGCTCGGTGAACCAGGCCCACGTCCCTCCGGGATACCACTCCACAGCCTCATCCTTATACTGATCGATCCAGTCCATGCGGAAGCCATCGATATTATACTCCTGAATCCACAGTTGCGCCGCATCGAGCATGTACGTTCGCGCACCTTCATGGGACATATCAAACTCAATCATCCCCCAGGGATTGTCGGCCCTCTTCAGCCAATCGGTGTGGATCTCTCCAATAATCTGTCCCGATCCGTGACCCATGGAAAAATCGAGAAGAACAGCGATCCCTTCCCTGTGAGCGGCTTCGACCAGTTGCCTCAGGTCCTCGGGAGTCCCAAAATCACCGTTCAGTCCGTACCAGGTGATACAATTATACCCCCAGGGATCGCGCTCGAAACCGTCCCTATCATAGCTGGTCCAGGCTGAAGAAAAGATCGGCATGAGCTCGATGGCATTGACTCCGAGTTCGGTGAAATATCCCCTCTCAATGGTCCGCGTGATGTCCCGAAATACGATCCCGAGTGTCTGCGCATTTGGATCGGTGGAGACTTCTGCGAAAGGAACCTGAGGATCCACAAACTCCCTCGGATTTAGCTCGTATATGATCAGATCGGGTATCGACGGAGGTTTGAAAGGAGTGAAGTTTTTCTTTTGTCTCTTCATAATAACCACCGAATTTCTATTTTGCGAAGCATCAATGAGTTGAGCTTTGGGATCAGTAAGGGACAGCCAGACGTTCTGATCCGACCTGTGGATCATGAATTTATACTTGTAGTAGGACTGGCCTGGTGAGAGAGACAGCGTCGTCGTCCAGAACTGACCGGTCGAATCTCGCTTCATACCGATGGGCTTATTACCCGGCCCTGTTACCTCACCGACAAGCTGCACACTATCAACGACACCCTGATCAACATCCAATTGAAAGATAACTGTCCTATTCTCCGCTGTTCCTGCGGTCGTGGATCCATCATCTCCTCTTTCACCACATCCACAGAAAGCGGATAAAAAGAGATTCAGAACGATAAAGAATTTCCACATATTACGCACGAGTTCGAGGCCCACAGTTTCCGATTCCCAGAATAACGTTCACAACGCTTACGGCATCCACAGCATCCACCTCCCCATCACTATTGCAGTCGGCACACCAAAAACGGCTGCCCGTTAAGCTTTCGATCTCCAAAATGTGTCTCACGATAGCGATGACATCCAGAACGTTCATGCTTCTGTCACCGTTCACGTCGCCCTTATCCGAAAGTGGTGCCGTGGTGAATTCAAAGACATCCTCGTGCGTAAACGGTTTCAGGGTTGCCAGCACAAATTCATCACCAAGTTCAGGCGGTGTGTACGAAGGATTGCCGGCAAAAAAAATCATCCACGTCAGGAATGGCCCACTCTGATCCTTCTCTTCGAGGATGTAAACCTCATCACGCGGGCTCAGCTCTCCGCTGCCATCCGCCTCGTTGAATACTATATCCACCTGACGATCCTCCGTCCTGTTCCAGACCGTGAAGAACATCGGCACGGCCAGGGCTCCTAAGAATGTGCTCGAGGTATCAACGATACGATCGTATATCTTCAGAACATAATCAGCCGGATAGGGGTATCCTCGAATAATCTCTGTTCCAAAGTCCAATTCGGGTAGCGAGATGGTGTGGGTCATGTTCGTCTGCCCGATCTCCCAACCTGTGCCAGCTTGATCGACCACAGCCCGCGGATAATCGAAGATGACCAATCGCAATCCATCGAAGGCGGGTCCTTCCGTAACGCCATCCATCTCTACAGCATTGCGCACGACGAACGTGTCCGCATCCAGATCATAAACACTGTAAGTCTTCTGCTCGGAGAGTGCGTCCTCAAACGTAATCCGATAGACGTGCCCGGTCAATTGTGATGCATCGATGATATTGCCGCCGACCGCACCACTCCCATCTCCCCCGATGTGAAGGAAAATGGACTCAGGAAGCCCGCTCCGCTCATTGTGAACGGTGAACGTCTGTGATGTATCCGCGACCTCAACGGATCCATCTGTGCAGCGGAGCCTCAAGCGATAAAACGGCGAATTCGGCATTCCTCTCGTGTCCCAAAGGTAAGAGCTATCATTCTGTTCATCGGTTACAATTGCTCTCCACGTAACTCCGTCATCACTGCTCACGTCGAGTGAAATAAGTAACGGATCACCGTCGGCATCGGCAGCGCTCCATCTGATCTCGTATTCATCGTGCAGCAACTCGCCGCCCCGTGGATCATTCAGTTCGATCTCCGGAGGAGCATTTCCCGGATTATTGACAGTGAAGGGACCACTCGACTCCGTCATACCGAAGCGTTCCTCTCCGAGGACTACGATGCGAAGCTTGTATTGAGTTCCATCGGGCACCGAAAGTGTGTTCCACGGATACGAATTGTTTTGTCTCTGACCGCTCCACAACTCATTCCAGCTCGCGCCGGCGTCATCGCTGACAAAGAGTGTCACGAACAGAGAATCCCCTGCATCTTCGAAGGTCCACGAGATATCGATCTGACCGGACACCTCATCACCAGCTAAGGGTGAGCGCAGACGGACATCCAAGGAAAGCAGGGTCGTCTCAAAGGTGCTGTACACGCCGATGTGATCCGAGGGATAGATTCCCCCAGAGCTCGGTCTGTTCAAAACCAATCGAGAATCAACCGCTCTGCTTTTGTCGCCATCTCTCAAAAAGACGTAATCGATTCGGGCGTTCGGTGATTCGGCCGGGACAGTATACCCGGACCCTCCGGGATTGCTCTCGGCCCAACTGTCCAGGTAACGGATACCCTCCGCGTCGACCTCCGTCATGTTCCGAACCGGAGGAGCATCAGGAACCGCGTTGAAGTCACCACAGACAATATTCGCCGCAGGAACACCGTCAGCACTTTTCTCCTCAACATACTCTTTGATCTGCCGCACCTGGGCCACGCGAACCTCCTCGTCCTGGGCGAGATGCGAGAGATGGGCATCAAAGAAGTTGACGATCCCTGCCGGGGTCAAGATCCTGCAATACAATGCTTTTCTCTGAAAGACACCTACTGGTAAATCTCGCACACCTTCTTCAAGAATGATGTGTCGGGTCATGATCCCGAGACCCTCATCGTATCGCCCCCACCCTGTATGGGTCCGCTCAAAGATATACTCGTATCTGATTCCGGTCCTTCGATAGACCGAATCGGCGATCACCTTGGCGCTGTTGTCACCACCTCCGGTCCCCGGTGTCTGAAGAACCTCCTGAAGGCCGATGAGATCCGGTTGAAGCTCCTCCAGCTCTTCAACAATCATACTCAATCGTGTCCCCCACTCGATCTCCCAGCCGTGAAGGTTGAAGGTGAGAACAGTGAGTGAATCTCCGAGACTGCTCTGCACCTGTTGACCTTTACAGGGAATAATCCGGGCGATGAGGAGAATACAGAGTATACCCCACAACAGTTTACTTTTCATGAGCTCAATTCCTCGGGTATCACCATACAACCAGCACCTTTTCACGGACACTCCGGAATAATACCCAGAACAACATTGACGATAGAAACGACGTCCGTAACATCCACCCGACCATTACCGTCACAGTCAGCCCGCCAAAGGGCGCTCCCCCCCAACACCTGTATACCTAAAATATGCCTGATGACCGCAATCACGTCCAAAACATCGAGGTGCCCATCACCGTTCACGTCACCCTTGTCACCGACGAATGAGAGGTCCTGACCGTACAACACCAACGCATCCTGCGTCTCCGGCACGTTCTGTATCATTATCAGGACCACATCCTCATCCGAATGATACCACCAGCCTTCCCCCCCACCCCAGAATTGACCGGCCGAGTCATACTCGGAGATCCTCCCTCCATTTTTCAGAAGGGAATCGGGCGGGGTCGGGACACGGTTGACGCGGCAGATGTACACCCGGCCGGGACGTCTTCCGGAGAAGCCTCCCTGGGCCGGTCCAATATCGATCGTTATCTTTCCTGGGTGCACCTGACACGTATATTGTGTCGTATCCCAATCGCCGGACTCGTAACCGCAGCTCTTTCCATCGTCCTCGTAGACTATGGCGGAGGAAAATCCGGAGGGATAGATATCCAGGGTCAACGTGTCCAGGGGTATCTGATCCGAATAGTCCATTTCAGGGCCCATGGGGATGATGGCCCCTGCTTTGATAAAAAGCGGCATGACATCCAAAGGTGACGGAACAGTGTGGTATCCCTGCGTATATATGTCCTTGGTCCAGTAATCGATCCATTCGCCCCGGGGAAGATAGACCGTTTTTGAGGTTGCACCCTCCTCGGTAACAGGAGCGACCAGAATATCGTCACCCCAGAGATATTCCCATCCGAGATTGACGACCTCGGGATCGTCGGGATATTCCAGCACGAGAGGCCGGGCCAAAGGTAAGCCCACGGACATATTTCTGTAGGCCATTGTGTAAATATATGGCAGCAATCTGTACCTCAGTTTGATGTACTTCTTACAAATAGCTTCAACCTCAGGACCATAACCCCAGGGTTCCGTCGTATGGCCGACACCGTGGGGCCGGGTAATAGGACAGAAGGTGCCGAACTGCATCCAGCGTGCATACAGTTCACCGCTCGGTGTTCCCCAAAATCCGCTTATGTCGGAATGTTGATACCCGACACCCGACAGACTCATGCCCAGCATGATGGGAATCTGGTTCCTCAAACCTTTGAAGGTACAGGAGACATCCCCGGACCAGGGCGCCGTACCGTAGCGCTGCATCCCGGCATATCCCGACCGTGTCACAATGAACACACGCTCATCCGGACGATAGGCGCGATACCCGTCGTACAGCGTCTTACTCCACAGTAGATTCAGAATATTATGGGCCTTGGCTGCGGAGCCAAGGTGGTGAACCATATCCTCCGGATGGGTCTCCGGCTCTCCCAGATCGGTCCACCACCCGGCAACACCTTGATCCAAGAACGGCTCGTGCTTCGACCACCACCACTGACGGGCTTCCGGGTTGGTAAAATCGATAAGCCCGGCGGGGCCGGCCCACATATTGACGATATAAGTGGCTCCGGAAGGGTCCATGCCGAAATAACCGTTCGACGAACCCTCACTGAAATTGGGCGTCCAGTCCCTGACATACGGCTCCTCGATGAGGATGGTCTTAATCCCCACATCCTGAAACTCCCCCAACATCCTTGTTGGATCGGGCCAGTTACTCAAATTCCAGGCAAAACGGCCCATATCTCCGGGATACCCGAACCAGTAGAGATCCAGGATGATGGCATCGATGGGGATATCTTTCTCCCACATGGTCGAGATCATAGCCTTGGCCTGATTTTCGTTCTCATACCCGTACTTTGACTGGAGATATCCCAAGGCCCAGCGGGGCGGCAGCGGTGCTCGGCCCGTCAGCCACGTGTATCTTTCAAGTATCCTTTTCATATCAGGACCGTAAATCATGTAGTAGGTCATTTGGCCTCCGTCTGCCCGATAAAACCAGTAATCAGAACTCTCCTCCCCGAAGTCAAAATTGCCGGTATAGGTATTATCGAAATAGAGGCCGTATCCGGAATTCGTGCAGACAAAGGGAATATTTATGCCCATGGTTGGATGCTCATCATCTCCGGAGCCATGCCGGTTATAGGTGTCAAAGCTCCAGCCCTTTCGATCCAGGTCGATGGCTCGCATACCGAGGCCGTAAAAATGATCGTCTTGGGTTTGTGAGAAATAGACATACTGATTTGGCCTCTCCCACCCCAGACCTCCTTCAGGACGCTCTTGCAGAAGTAATTGACCCGACCTATCGGAGAAAGAGAGGCGGAACGGATATTTCTGACAATGGATGTCAAATGTCTGGGATAGGATATGAAGACTACTATCCTCGTCCTCAACTGTAAAACTCACGCCAGGCCAGGATGAGTGCATCACAACGAATGAGCTGTCTTCCAGTGGATTCCAGATAAAAGAGAGCATCACCTTTACGATATCTTCAGTGCAGAACTCGAGGGACACAAAAGCCGGCAAACATTCGAAGACAATCTTGTTGCCATCAACTTCGTGAGATCCGTAATCTCCCACAAACTCGACAGCCTCGAGCCTCATGTTTAAGGCAACAACAAAAAACGCTGTAAATATTATTTTCGCTCGCATTTTTACTCTCCACTACGGCCAACAAGAACCACGACCCGTTATCACACTCACAACGAGAAGAATATCTCCTACATCAATAGTACTATTGGCATCACAATCCCCACGCCAGAGAGTGCATGCGTCGGGCTCAATGATCCCAAGCGAAAGCCTGACCGCTGTGACAATATCGAGCACATTGATCACTCCATCATTCGTGACATCGCCCTTCTGACCACATTCGTTGGCAATACCTCCCTCTCTGTAGACGGCCAATCCACCACCGGCAGTCCCTATCCACATGTTCCCCAGAGAATCCTCAGTCAGTGCCCAGATCCAGTTACTCGGCAACCCTGAATTACCCGTCATGAACACCTGCCACTCGGAATCGTCGAACCGCACAAGCCCCCTGCTGGTCCCGAACCACTTGTCCCCGTGAGAATCTATCGTCATGACCCAGACATGATTGTCAGGCAGGATCGAGTTCATCGTATCGTAGACCGTCCAGCCATCACCATCAAACCGCGCCACTCCGCCATACGTACCAATCCACCGGTTTCCGAGGCTGTCGATGGCGATGTCATTGATCCTGTTATCCGGAAGACCCGAATTGTCGGCCTGATAGACCGTCCAATGGAGACCATCAATGACAGCCAGCCCATTGAACGTTCCGATCCAAAGATCACCGATCTCATCAAAGGCCAGTGCGAGAACATCATTATCAGGCAGGTCGGAGTTTTGAGTGTTGAAAACAGTCCAACTCGTCCAGTCAAATCTGGCCAGTCCTCCACCAATGGTTCCCACCCACAGGGCACCGGACCAGTCAACGACCAGCTCGTAGATTGCGCTCCTCGGCAGACCGGAGTTCTGGGCCGTAAACGAATACCACTGTCCGCCATCGTAGAGACCGAGCCCACCCGGTGTCCCGAACCACTTGCTCCCTGAAATGTCGAAGGCGGACACCCACACCAGGTTGTCGAGGGAAACGGTTTTCTTGAGGTCGTAGGCGGTCCATGTGAATCCATCGTATTCCGTCAGGCCGTTTTCGGTCCCAATCCATCCGTGCCCATGTTCATCGAAAGATACTGTAAAAACGTCCTCATGCGGTAAGCCCGAATTCGCCGCGCTATACTCCCTCCACCTTTCACCGTCAAACCGCACAAGTCCCTCGTCCGTGCCAACCCATAGCATCCCGTCGTCATCCTCATCTATTGCCCTCACTTCGTTACTTTGCAATCCGGAGGTGGCGGTGTTATAGACAGTCCATTGCCGTCCGTCGAATCGAGCGAGCCCACCACCCAGCGTCCCCATCCATTTGTCACCCCGACTGTCAACAAAAACAGTCCAAATCCAGTTATGAGGCAAGCCGGAGTTGGAGGTGCTGTATACCGTCCACGAAGCACCGTCAAATCGGGCCAAACCGTCTCCCGTCCCAACCCAGATATGTTCCTCTTCATCGAAGGCTATCGAATAGACATAATCGTTCGGTAAACCGGAATTCAGAGTATTGTAGCTCCTCCAGGCAGATCCATCGAAATGCGCCAATCCTCCCTGAGTACCGATCCACACCTCAAAGGAGTCTCTGACGGCCAAGGACCTTATTTCATTATTTGGTAAGCCTGAATTCGAGGTTGTATACTGGATCCAGTCTTCCCCATCGAATTGGATCAAGCCGTCCTGCGTCCCGATCCACACAGTATTATAAAAGTCAATGGCCAGAGCTCTCACTCTGTTGTCCGGTAAACCGGAGTTCGATGTGCTGAACGTTGACCAATGCGCACCATCAAATCTGGCCAATCCCCCGGACGTTCCAATCCAGACACTCCCTCTCGAATCGACGGCGACGGTCCTCACCCCATTTTCCGGAAGACCGGCATTTGCCCGGTTGTAATGAACGACCTCATCGGTTGATGTGCCGAGCTGTGTCAATCCGCAGCCACCAACCCAGAGATATCCGTTCACCGCAACGAGAGCATTGACATTCGGTGCTGTGTAATTGATCCATTCCGGGTCGTGCGCCACAACCGAAGGTACCCAGATGAAAACGAACACTCCATACAATAGAAATTTACAATCCAGTTGTATTGAGGATTTCATTCACCATCCCTACGATGTCCAAAACGTTCACGGCCCCGTCGTCGTTGAAATCGGCGGCCCACAATTCATATTCTGTCGGGAGAGGGGGAAGTATCAGAATAATATTGACTGCCATGACAACATCCACAACATCTATGGATCCGTCTCCATTCACGTCCCCTTTCAGTCCGAGATCAGTGTTGAGTGAGTCCCCTAAAACGAGAATCTGCGCCTGATACGGCTCAAGTTGGAAGTGGATCGTGTCAAGATTGGCCCCTCTGTACGGATACTGATGGTCGGCCAACACATCAGTCAGATAATACTGTTTCCCCGGATCGACACTCCAATCCTCAAGGGGCAGGATCACATCGGCCGTCCGTACCTCATCGGCAAAATTGAGATTGACGACAACGGTCTCATCCCCTTCACGCCGGAAGAAGGAGTAGACGAAATTGCTGTTCCCGTTACTGAGCCGATCGATGGTCTGGTTGCGCATGGATGGGTACGTTTTCCGAACGAAGATGAGCTTCTGATAGTAGGGTCGCAGCTCGTTGGGATCGCTCCAGTTAATGAGACCGCGCTGGCTGCTTTCCCCCACTTCCTGCCCGGCGTAGATGAGGGGTATCCCGGGGATCGTCAGATTGAGAGCAGTCAGTATCTTCGCCTGGGGGACAGTATACTCGGACATGAGGCGCTGCTCATCGTGGTTCTCCAGAAAACGCAGGGGGTATGCATTGTCCGGGAACCCGTACACGATCCCGTTGAACTCGTTGATGATCTTCTCATGCAGCCATCCCACGTCTCCACCGGAAAGAATGTTCCCGAATCCGTCCCAGAAGAGGGGCCAGTCGTAGGCCGAATCGAAACGCCGGTCGAAGAGTGTAAAATCAGTGGCACCGGCTTCGGCCAGGCACAGGATATCCGGCCTGGTCGTCTTCAACGCCTGCCGCCATTCAAGCCAGTAATCGGGATACCGGTCCTGGATGCCCCAGGCCACGTCGCACCTGAAGCCGTCAATCCCGAGGGAATCCGTGTAAAATTTGGCCATGTTGATGAAGTAATCCCGGGCATCCTCATCGCTCTGATTCAAATTGGGCAGGCTTGTCCAGTCATAGTAATAGGTGTAGAGACCGTTGGGGCTCAGCGTCCCTCCCAGCTCCTCCCTTCGCTCGTAGAAATCGTAATAAAAGGAATGCTGGCGGAACCTGGCCATATCCTGGAAGAAGGCATGATCGATGGAGGAATGGTTGACCACGTGATCGATGATGACGCGCAGGCCCAGGTCATGCGCCGTTTCGATAAATGCCACAAAATCATCCATGGTGCCGTAATCGGCCTCGATGGCCAGGTAATCATTGACCGCATAGCCGTGATCCGACGGTCCCTCGTTGATGGGCATGAGCCAGATGGCCGTTGCGCCCAAATCGGCGACATCCCCAAGCCGTGCCGTCGCCCCGGCGAAATCCCTGCTGGAGCTGAAGGACCGGATGTAGATCTCGTAGAGTATGGCATCCTTGACCCACTGGGGGCTGTCGTTCATGCTGCCCCCCCAGGCACTGTCGGACGTCACGGAAACAAAGGTCCGCCCGTAAGACTCCTCACTGTCAATATCACTGGCGATGAGATCGAAATAGTATTCCCCCTCAACCTCGGGCTTGGGGAAAGAGGGCGTGGCCGACGTCGGATCGTCCAACACCACCAGCGACGGATTGTCCGAATCGACCAGCCACTGGTGAAACACTTTGGGACCGTTGGGATCATTACTCAGACTGGCATCAAGGCTGATCGTACTGTTGCTGAATATGGCCGGCGAAAATACGATGTTCGGCCGGGTATAAAATTTTCTGAAGAAGATTAGATTCGCGGAGTAAATGGAATCGCCATCGCTGACGACCAGGGCGCGGAAAACGTTCTCCCCTGTTGTCAGAAAAGCCGCGTAGGCGAATTCATTCTCTATCACAGGAACGATAACGGGTGCTTCGTTGTGAAAAAGCGTTACCTCCACCACCGAACCACCCTCGACACTGCCGACGATCTCGACGTTTTTCTTCAGCGTGGTTCCCCCTCTGGTCAGAAAGGACACGACGATATCCGATGCCTTCAGACTGCTGTCGATATCGCTGGGGCTGATGCCGACATATCCGCGTCCCTCATAATCAAGGGCCGCCTGGCGACTGCTGGTGAAGTTGTTGAACAAGCGAGTCTGGAGCTCGGGTGAATCACAGAACATGGCGTCAAATACATCCGCCTCACCCTCCTCAGCCACGCCACCCATATTCTCATCAACCTCCGTGACCATCCCCCCTGTTCCCGTCACATACGAATAGATGCAACAGTACCACTTGTCCGTGAACGTCCCCAGCAGACCCGTCAAATCCGACAAAGAAAGCGAGAAGGCAAAGGTATCGGACGCAACCGCACCCGGGGGCATAGAAACCCGAAGATCCCCGATGAGTGGGTCTCTGGTCGTGTAGAGTATATTATGCATCTCCCCATCGCAGTGGGGAGACTCAGGAGATACAATGGGAACATAGATACCGACACCGGTCCACTCAAGGTGACTCAATTCCGTACTGATAATATCCCCGACCAGGCCGGCATCGATGGAATTGGTCAGAATAAAGGAAAGGGCCGTATATTCCGTAATATCTGCCAGACCGATCCGAAAGTGCAATGAATCTTCAGCCCCCGTCAGCCTGATGTGCATACTGAGAAGATCAGCCGAACCATCCGGGACGCCTTCGGGATAGGTGTAGGTCCCGGTACCGGCATCGTCACCGTAGCTGTCAAGATAATGATATCCGGACTCCGACGGATAGACGCCGAAGACACTCGTTTTCCGGGGCGCGGCCCGACCCTCATTATCCGAAACGTCAAAGGTGAGAAGATGATCCCCCGGGGAGAGATCCGAAACGGAACCGGACAGCACTGACCAGAAAGGATCGTACGAGAAACCGAGGGGTTCGCTGTCCAAGGTGAGGGACAGGGTCGATTCGTCAATTCCGTCATCGTAATCCCCATCGATGACGGCCGCTGCAATTTCCGTCCCCGTAATATCAACCAGGATAGCCCCATCCTCGGGCACCGTGACCACGAAGGACGGCAGTGTATCGGCCACAACGATGATGATCGAATTGTTGTACTCCGACGGATTCGTCTTCGGGTTGTCGGGATCCGAGAACCACTCCTCGTGATTGATCACGAACTTGTACTCGTAGTAGCCCTCCTCCAGAATTTTCGTCATCGTATAGACGCCACTCTCATCTGGACCGTTCATGGTGTCGGAGTACCGGCTCCAGCTGTTGAAGGTCCCCGCCAGATTGGCCGTATTGATCAACGACGGGCTGTAGCCGAACTGGGCGCTGCGGGTGTCCAACACGAATTCAACGTCAGCTGCCAACTGCTCCGGTTGCTCGACAAGCTGGATGTCCCAGTTGGCGTTATTGTTGTTATCCCACTGGGTACCGTTCGTGACGACGTAGTGCAGGGTTTGGGTTTCACTCTCCGTCTGGATCGAAATTCGCCACAAGCCGGGATTTGTCTTCGTCATAGGTGACTGGACGGCCAAATTGTCACTGTGCGGAACCGTCCCCTCTGGCCACATACTCTCCGGGGCTTTCTGCCAGGCCCCATGGGCCGTCTCATTGATACCCCAGTGGAGCTTCACACCGGTACCATCGTCAGGCAACGTGCCGGGAATATCGTTGTAATAGATCGTGAGCAGATCACCGGGATTCGGGCTTTCGGGCTCCCACCAACTAACCTGTCCCCGGCCGCCCGATGCACTCACGAGAAGAACAACAAGAACGAATACACCCCGTCGTGTTGTTTTCAAGAATTTTTCCATTTGACACACCTTTCTTCTGAGAGTGAAAAACTTTCGCACTCCTTGTCTTGAAATCATGAATAATCGTCTCCTCATTCACCCTCGGTCCGACTTCATTCTGAGAGAAAAACCATTGACTCATAAGGTTTCAAAGCTATTTGATGGGTCGGCTTTGATAAGAGCTGAACGGGCTTCTCTTTGCCTCGGATGAATTTCTCGCCGTCCCGCCCACTTCTCAATTCTTCGGGGAACTGAAGTGTCGCAGTCATCTCCCTGTCGGAAAAATTGAGAGCAACGACAGCCGTGCGGTCACCTGTCATTCGAGCGTAGGCCACAATTTCGGAGGGACGATCCGTAGGGATCTTCATCGTCTCTCCATGGACGAATACTGTATGGTCCTTTCGCAAACGAATCAGTTGTTTATAAAAACGTCTGACTGCGTAATCGGCATCTCCCCAATGGACTTCAACCTTATCGAAGAGCGCCGGCTTGACCGTATCGGCCACTTCCTGGCCGGCGTACAGCATGGGCAGACCCCTGAGGGTGAAAACGAACGTCGCATACGGCTCGAATCCCGGAACGCCAAACACTTTTGCCGCCCGTTGCTCGTCATGATTCTCAAGAAACCGCAGCCTGAGTGCGCCTTTGGGGAATTCCCTCTCCTTTTTCAGGACAAGATCGATCGCCTCCTCGGCTTTCGCCTCTCCCCTACGAATCTCTTTCAAAGTATGATAAAGGCTCCAATCGTACGTCGCATCGAACTGATTGATGTGCATTTTGGGATCTTCCCACTCAGCCAGCAGAAAGAAGGTGGGCTTCATTTTACGCAATTGCGCCCGCACATCCACCCAGAAATCCCCCGGAACCATGCCGGCGACGTCGCAGCGATACCCATCAATATTGAAATCTCTGATCCAGTACTGGAGAGCGTTATGCATATAGCTACGCATCTCGCGGTTATGGTAATCGAAATCAGTTACATCCCACCAGTCATCGACTTCACGGGTAAAATTTCCCTTTCTGTCCCGGACAAACCAGTCCGGATGTCTGCCCATCTCAATATGATCATTGGCCGAGTGATTGGCCACCCAGTCCAGGATGACTTTCATTCCCAACTCGTGGGCCGTAATCACGAGTTGCCGCAGGTCGGTCCCCCGTCCAAACTCGGGATTGATGGCCCGATAGTCTCTGACTGCGTAGGGACTGCCCAAGGTTCCTTTTCGCCCGACTGTGCCGATCGGATAGATAGGCATCAACCAGACGGTTTCAACACCCAACTCCTTGAGTTCCGGCAATCTCTCCGTCACCTTCTGGAACGTGCCCTCCGGACTGAACGCTCGGACGAACACTTCGTATACGATGGTTCCGGGAACCCATGAGGGACTCGTGACGCTGTGAAACGTGCCGAAGTCTTGAGGCTCTTCTTGCTCCGGAGCCCGTTGACAACCCCAGGGGAATATCAAGAGCGTGCTGGCGAAAAGAACCAGCAGCGTCACGGCGATAGAGATACGAAACCTTTTCATAAGAACGCTCACTTTCATTTTGAAATGATTGGATCGAACCGGGGAATTTCCATTTGAGCACCCGCTAAATTGGCATATCTGTAAACATTGGTCAGGTGAAGTCTGAAGTTTTCGTCGAACAGCAGATCGCCTCCGCCTCCGGCTGTTTCATCTGCTCCATACCACCAGAACCAATCGGATCCCTCCGCAGCGTACATCTCCTCCCAGGCCTGATACGTGTACCACGCTTTCGAGTACCTCTCCCCAGGTTCGTCAACCTCAGGGTCCGGCGGTGTCAGTCCGCTCTTCTCCAGATCCCTCCTCGTTCTCAACAGGAGCTCCCAGCCTGCATTTTCCTCGTCTTCACCGATCCAGTTGGAAAAGTGCGGCAGAAACCAGGAGGCCGGATACAGGGGATCGATTCTGGTGGCCTGTGCAACAGGATGAGGCTTCACCCCCCTCTCGGGATTGCCGTCAATAAATTCGGAAGGCGTTACGCTTATGATCCGACCCTCCTCATATCTTTTTTCCAACTCCGCATACAGTTTATGAAAAAACTTCGAACCGTCGTTATCCTTCTCAAAATACTCCCAGGCATTTTCACCGTCCAAGAGAATTGTCAACAACCGGTCGCCCTCTCCGGGCGCAGGCAAATACTCCTCCACGGCTTGAAAGAAGTGTCCCACATTCTCCTCGGCCGTCCGTCTCGAGTAATCGAATGCGATCTGGTCCGATATTCCTAAATCACGAAAGACAATGGCCAGTTTCTCACCACTCTGGCCATCAACGGAATACATTCTGGCCAGTTCTTCTTTCGTGAGATCCTCAGGTCCATCCTTGCCCAAGGATTTTGCTAAAACGTGTGGTCCGGTGGCGATCCAACGGACACCACTGTTGAGAAAAAGAGGAACGACCTCCTCTGCCACAGAACCCTCGGCCGGCCACATACCGTTGGGAGGTTCCCCGAATATCCGTTCAAACATCGTGACACCTTTACGGACTTGATTCTCGGCATCAAAAGGATAGGAATAGCGCTCGGGAAGCGGGTCCTGGGGTTGGCATTTCAATGCAATATCACTATCATAGATCAGTGGAAGGATAGGATGATAGAAGGGCGTCGTGATGAGCTCGATTTGTCCCAGCCTGGTCTCCGGATGATACATCAATTTCTTGTGAATCGGGATCACATTGGCCATCACTTTGTACGCTTCGGCCACGAGTCGCTGGCAATCCTCCTCGGTCACATCCCGTTTCAAGATGAAACTGTCATCGGAATCGTCCTCCGGGGAACCGGCGGCATCGTACAGAACCAGATCGGAAAGGTCAACAACCATCGGAGAACCATCGGGATTCTGCAGCGGGAGTGTCACAGGGCCTTTCAAAAAGGATGGATCGAACAGGGCCAGGAAGAAAAAAGTCTTGATCCGGATTTTCTGCTGCAGCGTGTACGATTCCCAGGGTTTTCTCCCTTGAAAAGACCCCACATTTCTTCCTATAGGAAGGAGCGTGTTGTACTGGGGAAAACGTCGAATAATCTGCTCGGTGAGGGAGAAACACGACCAAGCCTGGTCTCCGCTTTTATTGAATAAATAATCCAAATCCCGGCTATTGAAATTGCGCGTATCCATCAGCATGAGGTCAATCCAGGGATCGGTCTTGCCTCGCCATTCCGACAGAAAACCTTCGGCATCAATCCGATTTGCTCCCGTATCAACATACGGACCGAGCCGATCCACATAATACTCCTGCAACTGCCGCAGGAGCACTGAGGTGAGATCTATGGTCAGATGCACTTTCGGATACTTCTCCAGAACGGCGGCCATGTCATAATAATCCTTAGTGGAATGCGTTCTCACCCACGGACCGATGAGCTGATCCTTTGTGGCATCGAGATACGATGGCTGGTGCTGATGCCAGATGATATTCAGGTACAACTTTCCGGGTTCCTTGGGCCCACAGGATACGATTAGAAGAAGCAACAGAAGACCAATCCCCAAAAATCGAGATCGTTTTTTATATTTTTTCATGGTGTTCTCCTCGAGCACCCTTCGTCACAGAGAGAAAGTTTTCCGTTTTGGATATTGAATTTTGGATCTTTCATTTTCCTGCTTTGATTTTGCAGTTTTCATTTTGAATTTCACATTCTATCCCTTCACACTTCCCAGTGTCAGTCCTGAGACGAGCCACCGACTCAGAAACAGAAAAAGAGCGACAACAGGGATGCTGACAACAACAGCCCCGGCCGAGTACAATCCCCAGGAGACCTCCATATTCGACTGAAACATCTTGAGGCCGAGAGGGAGCGTAAAGAGGTTCTGGTCCTGAATGAGAACGGCGGCCACCAAATACTCCGACCAGGCCGTCATGAATGAAAACAGAGCCGTAATCACAAGCGCCGGTGCGGCCAAGGGGAGGACAATGCGCCAGAATATGCCGATTTGCGAACACCCGTCGATGGCTGCCGCCTCCTCGAGACTGTAGGGAATCGTATCGTAATACCCTTTCATCTGCCACACAATGAAGGGCAAGGCCGTGGCAGAATAGGCGATGATGAGGGCAAAGTACGAATCATACGCCTTGAGTTTGATCAGCACAATAAACAAGGGCAGCAGAAGCATGGTCAGTGGAAACATCTGTGTCGTAATGAGACCGATCATGGCCGTATCACGCCCTCTGAACTTGTATCGGGAAAAACCGTATCCGGCCGTTGCGGCCAGGGCCACACCAAACAATGTGACGGCCGCGGAGACGATGATGCTATTTCCCAGCCATCTCAGAAAGGGCTCTTCCAGAAAGAGACGGACGTAGGTGTTCAACGTGGCATCCGGAGGAATAACGGCCAGTGATTTATCCAGAAGTCGATCCCCCGGCCGAAGGGAAATAGCCCGTACCCGCAAGATCGGATACGCGGCGAAGAGGGTGAATATCGTTACAATTACATAGCTGGCGATTCGCGCCGGTGATGAAAGTGTTCTCGGTCCTCTCATGTGTCTCCTCGACAGATCAATACACAGCCTGTGTCGCCTGCGTCCTTTTGATGAAGTTCCAGCTGAAAACGAGCAAGATGGCAAAAATAATCATGGAAAAGGCCGCCGCATACCCGGTCCGGAAATAGGTGAAGCCGACCTTGTACACCCAGGAAACGAGAATATGCGTCTTATCGGATGGCTCACCTCCGTTGCTGACGAGCCAGACCACATTGAAATTGTTGAATGTCCAGATGATTCCCAGTGTGATAGCCGGAATCATGACAGGTTTCAGTAAGGGAATGGTGATGTTTTTCAGCTTCTGATACCACGAAGCGCCGTCGATGTCCGCAGCCTCATAGAGCTCGTCCGGAATGCTCTGCAGTCCCCCCAGGGCAATAATCATCATAAAGGGAAATCCCAGCCAGATGTTCGTGATCAGGCAGGCGGTGAAGGCCCCCCACTCAGTGGTCAGCCATGGTACCTGGAGTCCGAGAAATCTATCCAGGATGATGCTGATGGCCCCGTATTCGGAGTTGAACATGCCCCGCCACGTCAGGGCCGTGATATACTGCGGTACGGCCCACGGGAGTATGAGCAGGGTCCGGAAGAAAGTCTTGCCCTTGAGGTCTTTGTTCAAGATGATGGCCAAAAAGACACCGATGGTGACATGAAAAAAGACGTTGATGACGGTCCACAGAATCGTCTTCACGAAGAAATACCAGAAATCGGGAACTTCGATGCCGAGTAATTTCAAATTCATCGTAGTATCGGTCAAAACGGTCCAGAAGTTGCCCGGCCCAATGAGGCGCCAATCACGGAAGTGGGTCAAGTTCATGTTCGAAAGGGAAAGTATGATATTGTAGATGAAAGGATATACGATCACCAGGGCCATAATCATAAGAGCGGGCATGGTGTACACGTACGCCAATCGATTATCTCTTCTTTCTCCGATTCCTACTGCCATTTCCTTTCCTTAGAGGATATTTCGAATTCCTGAAGATTTCGGAAGTCCCGTTATTCCTACTCCCTGTTCTCCTCGATCAATTTTAAGGCCAGGCGTTGCATACTCTCCGCCGCCTGCTCCGGTGTCTTCTCCCCAGTAAATATGGCCTGATAGCTCGGTCTCATGGCATCCCAGATCCAGCGCAGCTCGGTCACGACCGGCATTGTCTTTCCGACCATCAGCTGGTAAACAGACTGCTGAAGGAGCTCATTATCCTTCACAATGGAACTCCGAAAGGCCTCTTTTCTCGAAGGAATGGAAGCCGTCGCCCGTGTAAATATCAACTCAACCTCGGGAGAAGTGAGGAATTGCATCAATGCAACCGCCACCCTCAACCGCTCACCCCTGACGTTGACGTTCAGTGAATAGCCCAGGGGAGAAATCATCGGCGAGGGCCACAGGTCGGTCTCATCTATTTTCGGAATCCGGGTGATGCCGATATCGATATTGTTCTCAATGTACGTTCCCCACGACCAGGGTCCGTTGATAATCATGGCTGAATACCCATCCTTAAACAGAGCGTTGGCTATCTCGTAATCGCATTCACGGGGAATGATCCGATGGGTATTGGCCAGATCGTAAATCAGTTGCGCAGCGTCTACTACGGCGTCAGTGTCCAGGGTAGGTCGACTCTCTGCGTCCATGATCCATCCGCCGAAACCTCCGATAAAGGGTATGGCGAAAAAAGGCTCCGTATAGTTCCAGGCCAAGGCGTAGCGATCCGGTTTGCCGTCCCCGTTTGTATCCTTGGTCAACGCAACGCCCATCTCAATGAGCTCATTCATGGTTTCAGGAGGTTCGGGGACCATATCCTTGTTATAGACAAGACAGAGATGATTCCCCACGCGGTCGGCGATCTGATAGAGATGATCCTGAAACCAGGTGTTGGCCTCTATCGGATCGGTTAAGAAGCTGTCAAGGTAAGCTTGGTTCACATGGGGCTCGATAGGCTGGATGACCTGCAATTCCACGAGCGGGCCAATATTGTCGCTGGCACCCCACAAGAGTGCAGGGCCGCTTCCTCCCAGGGCGGAGATGATAAAGTTCGTGCGAGCCGTCTCAGGAGCGTAAAACAGCTCCCCAAACTCCCACTCGGGATGTTGTTTCCCGAATTCCTTGAGCTGCTCCCGAAGAATCTCTCGCTCAATCGGCCGCAAGGAGTGCCAGACCATGATGCGTTTTTCGTTGTGGGAACAGCTTAAAATACTGAGAGCAAAGAATACGAATACCACAAGGTACTTGACCTTCAAGATCTTCGAATCCCACAATAGGTTTTGCCTCAGTGGAGCACCGTGTGTTGTTTTCGTTTCAAATCTTGAAACCATAGTCTTAACCATACTTCCGAAGTCTTAGAGATTTCGGAATTCTTCTCACTCACACTATTTTCTCATCCCCCACGGCTTCAACCTTCACCTCCGATGAGAGATGCCTGAACCAGGTAAAATAGAGACCGGTTGAAAGGGCGATTAGTATGACAAAAAGAACGCTGACGGTATCCCATCGTTTCATGATAACCATCATGAAGGTCAGAAAGAGGATGACCTGCCACGGCACGGCAAAGAAAGTCGATACGATATCACGCTTGTTCTCTTTGTTGACTTCCTCCATAACGTTTTGCGGGATCTGCCTCCGGATATGCCCCCAGAATCCGAAAGGCCGGGTCCTTTTGTAAAACTCAAAAAGGACGGCATCGTTCGTCGGTTTGGTGGCAAAGGTTCCCACCAGCATGGCAACAAAGGAGATGCCGCTGGCAAAGGAGAACGCCACATACTCCGGGACGTTCGGGAACAGGAGCCGCTGCAGGATGGCGGCCATCATGCCGGCTCCGGTGCCGATGGCAAAACCATACCCGTTCAACCGCCACCAGTACCAGCGCACCAGTGTGGGAATAATCATGCCCGCTCCGATGCTCATGGTGATCCAGCCCCATATTTCATTGATGTTGGTGATGGCCAATGTAAAGAGCAAACCAAGAATGACCATAATAATGCTGGCCATGCGACTGTGCAGCATCAATTGCTTCTCCGTGGCCTTCGGATTGATGTACGCCTGATAAATATCTTTGACCCAGTAGGAGGCTCCGGCATTGACCGTCGAATCGAAGGTGGACATGGCGGCGGCCATCAATCCCGCGATGAGAAATCCTTTGATGCCAATAGGGACCAGCTCGTTGACGACCACGGGGAGGACGGTTTCAGGATCGTTGATCACCCCTCGGCTGGCTCCCATGGCAACCCCCATCAGGGCGATGGCGGCGATGAAGGGCCAGCGAAAGGAGAGCAGAAAGGTCCAGAAGAGGGACAGCAGTCCCGCCTCCCGGTCGCTCCGCGCCGCGAAATAGCGCTGGATCATGTAGCCGCTGGTTCCGCCACTGCCTTCAATCGTCACCTTGATGAGATAGAAGAGGATGGCTATTCCGAAGAGGTTGTATATCGAATAGGAGGACCCTGCCGGCATGTTCAATTTCCACTGGGGAAGAACGCTGGTCCAGGCCTCCTTCGTGGTTTGAATGGCTTGAAAGGTCCCGTCCCTCATGGGAACGGAAATGGAAAACACATCGGGGATGTTGAACTTGGTGAGGGCCATAATACAGATGAAGAGAATGGTCCCGAAAATGAGAACCCCCTGAAAGACATCGGTCCAGACCACACCGTACAGCCCGCTGGCCACGGTGTAGATCATGGCCAGAACAATCATGAGGGTGGCTGCCCAGAATTGGCCGGACAAACCCATGAACGACGGGATGCCGAGAAACTCGGCCACGAACTTTCCGGACCCGATGGCAAAGTAGGTGATCATGGCAATGGTCACCACCATGATGGAGACGGCCGCCAGCAGGCGGGCGACATCACCCTCCCTGTCTTTGCCGAAGCGAAAGCGCATCCACTCGGCCATCGTCATCACCTGCGCCCGCCGGTTCCATTTTCCCATGAAGATCATGAGAAAGGCCATGATGAGGGTCACACCGCCGCGGATTTCGATGAAAAATCCCATGGCCCCCAGGGCGAAGATCCAGGCCGTATTGATCATGGTGCCGCTCACATCGAGGTTTGAAGCCATCCCGGAGGCACCCAACACCCACCAGGGAAGTTTCCGATTGCCCAGGAAATAGGAGTCTATCCCAGCCGATGCCCTTCGCTGCATGAGCAGACCGATGGTCACAATTCCGGTGAGATAGAGAACAACAATGACATAATCAATCCAGCCCATAATCCCTCCTTATTATACCTGCCATTGCGAGTGATAACGAAGCAATCACATGCCCAAGGGACATTATTCCCTAAGGGAGTCAGGAATCCTCCTCATTGTGCGCGCCTCGCCATGACTTGAAAAACGATTATTTAAACTCTCTCTTTCTCCAGTCCCTTCTCAATTTCGTCTCAAGAAAATCCTTTATCATCAGGCATTGTACGTTTTCAGGCACCTCGGTCTCGGCCAGCATACTCGCTCCTTCGGGCTCAAGTACCATTTCAGGGAAAGACAAGGTCAATATACCATCAGGCTCCAAAATGTACTCCGTGTCATAAAACACAACAGGAAGCGCTTCCGTCAGATCGGAGGCAGCCACAAGCGCTTTTCCATCATCGAAGTCATACCTCATCTGTATACGACCCAACTTTGTCAGGATGACAAACTGAAGTGTCCGGTAATACTTTAAAACAGCCGATGGTTGAAGTCGGAGACCATACCTGTCAAAGAACGGAGAGACACCGAGGAAATCCTGATAGAAATTTCGCACATATTCCGCCAGACTCCAGGCCTGGGTAAAGGTGCCGGTCACTTCCGGCTCAGTGTGATCGGGCTTCGGGGCCGCATCAACCAGCTCAGCAATTGTCCCCACAGCCCCTCTATTCAGTATCTGTTCGGTGAGTGCGTCGAAGAGAACATGGGGTACGAACGTCCGCCCACGACGACAGAATGCGGTGACAACCGGCCCGCTGTTCCACGTCCAGATGATGCCGTTGTGATAGGACGCATCGTAGTGGTAGTTGGGATGGTGGTGATAGGGATGATAATTGACCTCTTCCTTCCACAACGATCCAACGCCGAAAGGATAGACCAGTCGCTCAGCGAACAGATCAAGATCGACACGACCGAGACCGCCGTTCAGACCGGCATACAGGCTCCCTTTCGGAAACGGGTCTGTAAAGGGAACCGTCAGGCAGAACACCTGATTGGGCCGGTACTGTAAATCCGGCGTTCCGTCCGGATCGAGGTGGTCGTAAATTCCCGAACGGTCGGTTGTAATAAAATGGGTTGAAAAGTTCTGGCGAATCCTCTCTGCGACATTGAGCCATCTCTCCATCACATCTGTTCTCTCCGCTGCAAGTTCCCCCAGCTTCACCCCGGCAATCAGCTGCGTATACCACAGGGCCTGGATGTCGCAGGCCCGATCCCCGCGTGAGGACCAGGGGACGGTTCCTTCGATCTTGGCATCCATCCACGTATCAGCACCATCGTGCACCAGAAATCCGTTCTCATCAAGCCGATACCGGATCGTCCCTTCAATGGACCGTTTGACCACCGGAAAGATCTGTGAGGCGAAGGCCGTATCTCCTGAGTAGAGAACATACTCGTACGCCCCCCTCACAAACCACGGCGTTCCATCGGCCGTGTTGTAAATCACCTCGTCGGGACGAACCCGATTCGGAATCCGTCCGTCCAGGAAATCGGTATCATCGGTCATTTGGTAGGTGCCGAAATCCAGGAGAATCTCTCGTGCCCGTTCAAACTGACCTGTAACGAGCAAGGCGCCCGGTAGCGAGATAAAGGTATCACGACCCCAGTAATCGTTGAACCAGGGCAACCCGGCGAAGATGCCTCTTTTATCCTGATTCATGACCAGGGCGTCCAGGGAAATCTTGGCCCAGGAGAGGGCCGTGTTGAGATCCTCATTATTTGTATGAATGTAAGTCTCACGCAGAAGGTTTTCGAGGCGCGCGCTCTTTGTATCGACGCCGATATTCGGCGATTGAAGAGTTTCTTGTATCAAACGGGCAACCGTATTCTTATCATGATCGGCCGCGAAAATAATATGAGCTTTCCCGTGAGATTGCACACTGAGACTTCCCAGGGTCTGAAGGTTATGAGGGACATACTCCGGCACACCAGGTTCGAATACACCCGACGCACCTGTGGATATGCCCAGCCATCGCGGCCTGCCGGGCTCATCCGGCAGAGTGAGCCAATCATCTTGTGTGACAAAGAGGACACCCTGTTCATCATCCCACTCGGCATTGCATTGGGCTTCACCCCTCGGAAAAACCGGCGTCAGTTTGAGCCCGCTGCCCCCTTCTACCTCGACGAGCAAAACCGTCCTATCATCAAGCAATGTCACCCTCTCTGTAATCTCACCATAATCCCTCACCAACTGGTGGAAACAGACCGATGCATTGGCTTCGGATCGAGGGAGGAGACGATCATCAACGGATAGATAGTAATCATCAAGGAGTTTCACCCTGTAATCGGTCAGACCTTGAAAAAAGTGATCGTTATAACCGTTCGTATTGCCGTAATAAAAAGCGGCTTGTTTGTTGGTGTACGAGAACTCCCGGTTGTTGCCAGGGTGAACCTCTATCTTCATGGACTCCGTCAATTGACGGCCCTCAGGGATTTCAAAAAGCACGGCTTTGGTCGCTCCTCTCCATGAAGTAAGAATTAGGATACAAAAACTCAAACGTAGTATTGAGGTAGAAAATCCTGCTCTCACATTAATGCTCCCACCCTGCCAGCCTCTCGCCAAGGCTTCTGCATGTCATTCCGGCTTCAGTGATGTCATTCCGGTCGGAGTACCGGAATCTCCTCAATATAAAGGAACGTCTCATCTCTCTCCACTGCTGTCATTGTCGGTCGGAGATTCCTGGACAAGCCAGGAATGACAGGCACAATTAAAAATGACTCAACGTAGTGATTAAAACCCCTTGCAAAGAAGGGAGGAGGTCCTTTCAAACCTCCTCCCTCCTTCCGTTCGACTCAGGGCCGAGTCTCGAAATGAGGCACGTATGTCAACCGAGACATAGCTTGCCCCGTTCGATACCGTTCTACTTCATCAGCACCATCTTTCTGGTCATAACAGAGTTGTCAGTTTGGAGCCGATAGAAGTAGATGCCACTGGCCATGTCACTTCCATCAAAGGTCACACTGTGAAAACCGGCTTCCATCTGGCTGTCAACCAGAACCTTCACCTCCTGACCCAGGACGTTGAAGACGCTCAACTTCACTTTGCCTGAGAGAGGCAAGGCGTACGCAATCGACGTCTCCGGGTTGAAGGGATTGGGATAGTTCTGGGCCAGGCTGTACTCCCCCGGCATCCCTATTTCGGCCTTGACGAGCGCCATGAACCTGGAGAAATCCTCCGGAGCCATATAGTCAGCCAGGGATTGCAGGAATTTCATAGCTTCCGCAGACACCTCAAGCTTCGCCGCGGCAGGCGGGCACGTGCCAATACCCAGGACAACGTTGACGATGCCCAGAGCATCCAACACATCCCAGGCCCCGTCTTCGTTGCAGTCCGCAGTCCATATACCGGGAAGAGTCGTCGGGTCAGGCTCCGTGGCCAGGATAATATTCACGACATGAAGCACATCCAGGATGTCGACAGCGTGATCGAGATTGGCATCGCCCTTCAGCCAGGGCCGCTTCGCGTTGAAATCCCAGGTCCAGTACTGGGGCGGAGCGATATCTCCAAACTGGGCGTCAACTTGAGATTCCGCCTGACTGTCGTTGATATTCTCGATGTGGTTGTTCCCGTAACCACCCTCGTTATCACCACCGTTGACGCCGAACTTGAACTCCTGACCGACCACGTCGGAACTGTCCACAAAATATGACTCGATACGGGTGTAGATACTGTCGCCGGCTGTCTCGTCCCCGTTGGTCCCGTCATCCACCATCCGCTTGTAGTCCAGGGTCATGAGATGGGCGCCCCAATCGGAGAACCCCTCGCCGTTGGACCATCCAAACTCCGTCGCCGGCCCGTTCATGGCCACACCATAGGCAATAACATCATCCGGATTGCTGATATCCAGCGATCCCTGGATGTCGTAGAGGGTACTGCCCACGGCCACCTGGTAGATGGCCGGCCTGACGTCGCAGGTGAAGGTCACCCTCACATCCATGGCAATCACCGACGTGTTACGGAACAGGGGCATGCGGTGAACGTCATCCTCGCTGTCCACGATATCCTGAATGACGATGTTATTCCCCTCGACAGGATCATACACCCGCCGCTCCGCCTCACCGGCTGTCAAGCCAGTATAGTAGAAGTTGTAGTATATCTCGCGGTAGTCGATATCATTCACGTTCTTGTAGTACTGGTAGTCCAGGAACTCGCCGATCGTCGTCATGATGGTGTCCGTGGCCGCGTAGATGTTGGTGAAGCCCTGACGCGTCATCGTCGCCGCATAAACCTCAGACGCCGTCCCGTAGTACCCACAGTTGACCACCAGAGGCTGGCCGTGGGCAAAACCATTGTTGGCAATGGCGTTGGACATGTCCGCCTCAAACCGGACGATAACCTCGTCCTCATGGATGGCGGTCACCGGACGGAGATTGTCGAACCAGAACCAGTGCAGGGTCGTGTCGGCACCGGTCAAGTCAATACGAAGCTGCTGCTGACTGGGATTGTAGACCATGTCGCCCCAGTCCTCCTCACAGGGGGCCCCAGCATTGTGCACCACCACCTTGAATTCGATCCCTGCACCAGCGTACGTATCAGGCACATGGATCGCGCCGCTGTAAAGGAATCGACCCGAATACTGCTGGCTGCCGCCGTTGACATGATCCGGCTCCGGACTGAGCCAGTGGGTGCAGCCCCAGCTGAGCTCGCCGGTCTGGCCCCAGTCGACGTAGTTGGAGCCCCGGATACCCACCTGATGAGTCGGCGAGAGATCCTCCCAACCCTGCATGTTCACCCGAACCCAGACCGCAAAGGTGCCTTCCACATCCTCCCAGGGCGTCGCCTCCGGATCACCAGAAAAAGTACCGTACACGAACTGCAGGGGAAGAACCGTGGCATCATCGGGAACGGTCAGTGTCCTGTTCGGATCGCCTTCCCAGCCCTGGTGTTCCCACTCCGCTCCCCCATAGACAGTGTCGTGGGAGGCGTTGGTGAAAAATTTGTACTGGATATTACTTCCTGCGGCGAAGTCCCACGAACCTTCCCAGTAATCCCCGCCGACATTGTGCAGAAAAACCTCGGACGTCCCGTCCCACTCCAAGCCCCCGGCCACACCATCATCACCACGCATCTGAACGACGGAGTTCGGTCCCATGGTATCAGGCACCGTGGCCGTATTCCCCACAAACGTAATCTGAACCGCACTGGCGGCCGTAAAAGCGGCCAACACGGTGAAAACTGCAAACAAAGAAACCTTTCTCATCGCTTTGTCCCCCTCAACATCTGAAGATTGAAAAAATAATTGGATGAACAAAGAAACCTCACCGTTTTGATCTGTGACCTCACCTCCTTTCACATATAATGTAAACCCTGAGTCTCTATCGCGGCATCACCTCCTTAGCACGTGTTCCTTTCGCTTACTTAAAGAACACCAATTTTTTAAGATCCTTAAAATTTACAGTCTCCAGCTGACACCAATAGACTCCCGACGGCAGGTGGGATGGTGCTTCCCATTCGAACAGGTACTGGCCGGAGGCCAACTCTCCTTCGAAGAGCGTCTCGATCTCCTGACCCAGGAGATTGTAGATTTTCAAAGACATGTACCCCCCTTCGGATAAAGAGAACGGTATCGTGGTGGCCGGATTGAAGGGGTTCGGGTAATTCTGTAAAAGTTGAAACGTTTCGGGCATCATCTCGGAGGGCTGTGGATGAACGGAGGTCATCTGATGTTCATCGTAATCCCATTCGCTGTAAAAGTTCGGATCGACCTCTCCCCAGGCGAACCGAACCGTCACCTCGGGCTGTGTATCACTGAGGTTCACCATGTGCAGCGCACCGGAACCGCCCTCATTGTCACCGCCGTTGATACTCATCTTGAAATAATGGCTGATGAGATACTCGGTATTGTTTCCGGGATACGACAACCGGATCGTGTAGATGGAGTCTCCGGAAATCATATCGCCGTGAGACCCATCGTCATAGAGTCGAAAGGGGGAAAGTTCGATCCGTCTCCAGAATTGCCACTTGCCGGTGGGCGTTCCGTTGATAAAGACACCCAAGCTGTCGATACGATCAGGGTCGGTGATAGGATCGATGGGAAATTCTATCTCCCTGTTCACAAACTCTTTTCCCGCCGACAAGGCGTAATATGCCGGGCGCATATCGCACTCCCAGACAACGACCACGTCCTGGGAGAGCGTATTCGGATTGGGAAAGAGGGGCATTCGGTGGGATGTGACGATGCTGGGCTCAAAATCCTCGACGAATACCTCTTCTCCGGCCAAAAGAGCCTTGCGTTTGTATTTGGGCGAACGAAATTGAGACCCGTCATAATAGTCGAAGAAGTACTCCTCCTGCTCCTCATCATTAAAAGAGGTCACATAGCGATAGAACAGGGTATCTCCGATAACCGCATCAATCCGGGCAGAACCTTGATACCGAGAGGTGAAGCCGGAGCGCACAAGTGGAATATCGTACTCCTGGGCGGCAGTGGAATCGTACCCGCACCGGACGTGAAGGGGCTGTCCGATGATGAAGGAATTATTTTCATTAGCCCGCTGCGTATCGACCTGGAAGGTGATGTCAATCGTATCACCGGAGCTTACGGGCAGCAGGCAGAATACAAGGACAAGACCTATGGAAATCATTTGAAGACTATGGGGAAGTTTCATCGTTCTCCTTACTCGTGTCTCGTGAGAGATGGTGACATGGTCCTTATCAGACTCGATCTCAAGATTCAAAATCCTATTCCGAGAGAAAAAATATGCACGTCCTGAAGGACGTCGTAACTTGTGTAGGCGTAGTCCACGTTCAGGGACCAGCCCTGGGCTTTATCGTACAAAAAACCGGCGCCGAAGGTGAGACCCTCGTAGCTGTCCTGTCTGAAGAGTGATTTATATCCTCCCCTGAGGAACAGAAGATCGTTGATGGCAAATTCGCCGCCGATGTTGAGGGTTTCGGAATTGTCCGTCGGCCTCAGTGCGTCCGCCGTTACGGTGAATCGACGATTTTCGAGATTGACGAGATCATAGGCCAGCCCCACCCGAAAGAGTAATGGAAGAGGCCACGAATCGGTCTTGAGCTTGGAGACAATCGTCTCATTGTGTCCTTGAGTCTCCGGGTCAAGGTCCACCCTCTGCAGCAGATCTTTACCATCGAGCTGCATGTCCGATCCAAAGTTGCAAATACTCATGCCCAACCTCATGTTATTGAAGTCAGTTATAAATAACAGACCGACGTCGAAGGCGATACCGCTGGCGGTTTCGTTCCAGACCCTCTGCTGTATAAATTTCCACGTACCGCCGATGGAGAAGGCGGATGTCAGATTTCTTGCGTAGGACAGGCCTACTGCCAGATCGTACGCCCCCCACTCTTCACCGGTGTCCTCCTCATAAACATAGGTAACGCGTTCTTGGCCGTAATCGAGCTGGGTGAAGCTGACCCCCATCGTGCCCAGATTTCCCATATTCAACATGAGGCCGGCCCAGTTAAAATCCGTCCCCAGGAACCATTCGGCATGAGACACCATGAATTGCGATCGTCCCACTTCGAACTGGGAGAGCCCCACTCTGGAGAGTGCCCCGGGGTTCCAGTAGAGACAGCTGGCGTCATAGTGGGCCGCCACGCCCGCCCCTCCCATGGCCGCCGCTCTCGGTCCGACACCGATACCCAAAAACGGCGCTGCCGTTGTCCCGACTTTTTTCTGTGCCTGTGCGAAGCCGAAACAGAGAAGGAGACACAAAACCGCCGTAGATGCAACTGTTACTGCTCTCACTTTTCCAGTTTTCATAGGTCACTCCGTTTTTTCACTTGATAATGGCAATTTTGCCCCTTTTGGTTCCTACTTTGGACTCCACGACGTAGAAGTAAACGCCATAGGCAATATCGAGATTTTCCTTTGTCTTGAGATCCCAAGAAACGGTCCCATCGTAGATATTATTATCATGATACAATGTTTTGACATGCTCTCCCCTGCTTGTAAAAATATAGATCGTCGCTCCTTTCGGGAGATGTCGAAACTCGATGAGCCGGGTTCCACGCCCGCTGGTGATCCCAGGAGGCAGCGGAGGCTCGTGAGAGGTCCCGACGACGTAAGGATTCGGGACGACCCTGATGGCATCCAGCTCCTCTTGCGCCTCTTCTTCTTCATACGATGGCGTCTCTGTGGTAAATTCGAAAACATCGCCGCGTCGGAAGGGTTTCAACATGCTCAATGTATACGTGTCCCCATCCCCGTAGGTGTACGTTGTTCCCGCTCCACTGACAAAGGTTAGGTCCCATGTGAGTATGAGAGAATCATTCGGTCCCGGCTCGACAAGGATGACCTCGTCTTGATGAGAGAGCATTTGATTCATATCGATCTCAACCAGGAGAAAATCGACATAGCGCTCATCGGTCATGTTGTACACTCTGAAGTTCACGGGGGTGGGCGGGGGGAGCCAATTGGGAGGGATGCCCCCAATTTCATTGGTGGTCGTATCGACGATATCGTCTGAGAACTGTATTTGATAGTCACTGGGGTGGCGCAGGCCTCGAATCAAACCCGAGGGAAACTCACCCTCCGCTACCGTGACATTCACCTGGTAGGCCCTCGTCGGATCCGACCACTTCGACAAGGTATCTCTCTTATCCACACTCCAATGGTTGTTGAAGTTGAGAGTGAGACCGTCGAATATGTCCGTATCCATGGTCTCATCGACATAAGGGCTGTTCTGAATGTTAGGGCTCTTGTAGATAGGATAGTATTGAAAGGAGATCGTGTAATTTTTCCTCTCAAACGGTTCTGGGAATATCCCCCTTTCATCTCCCCGAATTCTTCCTCTCTCGAGATCAATCCTGTAGTCCTGTTCCGGCACGACGTTTCCCTCATCGTCCCTCACCGTTATCGTACCCTCGATAAGGTGTGCATGTTTGAGCCGGACGTAGTTCGTGTCATTCGGTACGAACGTTTCCGTTATGCCAGTGGAGTCTCGGACAGAATACGAGGTGGTTATGGGAACCAAGAACTCCTCCGCATCGCTCTCATCTAAGTTCGGTTCCCCGGCATCCGGCAGTCCGTTTCCCTGGGACCCGTCCTCATCGATGGTGCTCGCATCGCCGTCCCGGCCCACATCATCCGTCACGATATCCCAATCGCCGTCATTGTCGATCCCGTCGTTGGATGTGTCGAAGAAATCCAGGATGTACTTGTGGCCGGTCAGCAATGAGTCGTGGAGCACCTTGGAATAAACGTCACCCGTCCCCACGATTGATTGGGCCCTGAGCGTATCGGCTCCCGGAGGAGGAACATATCCGATCACTTCGGCTCGGGGCACGACGACAGCCGTATTCTGAAAGGTCAATATCTCACCCGTAGACTTGAAATCGATCCGAAAATCGTTTTCAGCGGGCAAAATATCCTTGCCTTCATCGCCCCGATCATAGGCAACGAGAGCGTAGTAGTATCTCCGACCGTTTTCCACCAACGAGTCGACGTAGCTGTGCTCGAGTCCGCTGTCATCGCCCAAAAAGTACGTGTAGCCCCTGGTCTGAGGATACAGTTCCTCACTTGCCCTGAAATAATCCCTTATGCCATTGTCGAGATCAAATTGGGCCAGGGGTGCATATCCTTGCAACGTCCCATCGGCATCGGTGATCTGAAAGACATCATTGAAGTTATGGTCAGTGGCCCGGTAGATTTTATATCCCTCGAAATCGTGAACCCTGAGCACCGGATCAAAGGAAGCCTCGGCTCTCCGATCCCAGTACAGGGTGACCTTTCCGTCGCCGGGCACAGCGGTCAGCGTCGGCTTTTCAGGGGCCGGTGGGAAACGATAATCACTGTTATAAATATCTTGAACAGTCTCCCGATTCTTCAGGAGATCATCGATATCAACCCCCGGACCGCCGCCCTCACCGTAAACAAGTGCCAGTGAAATTCGTTCCGTCTGCCCCGCTCTGAGGGGAAAGTATCCGGAGCCGTATATGAAATCACCATCCTCCCCGCGCTCCGGCTTGTTATTAATTATGGAGCTCGGGACTTCGAAAAAACCGGGTGCTAACCGATCCCACATCTCCTCGTCATTGCCCATGGCAAACTCTCCGGCCGGTGTAAAGTACTCAAAACTCGTCAACCCGATCTGATCGGACTCATCCACGTCCGTCTGATCAAAGTTGGGTTCACCGGCTGTCGGAACGCCATCCCCCTCCCCGAAATCACCCGAACCGATGAGACCGTCGGCGCCGACATCGTCGAATTCAAAATCCCAATCCCCGTCGTTATCAATACCGTCGTCGCGCCGCTCGTCAATAAGGTCATCAAAGACGCCCAAGCCGGAGACATAATCGATATAATGTGTCGGCGTGAGCTTATCGATCAGGGTATTGCCCTCCTGATCCCTCCGGATCTGACGATAGTGCAGGAAAAAATTCTCGTCGATGAGGCCATCCAGGTCGTTGTCAATGCCGTCGTAAGCATTGGAATTGACATAATCCCTCCTTCTCCCCCCCTCTATCCGATAGAGAACATTTCCTTCAGCCAGCTTGGTCAGCCCGGGGGAAACGAAAATATCCGCACCGCGCGTGTGAAAGGTGGTGTCGTTCGTGGAAACTGTGACCACCGTTCTCTGAAACGCATCGTCGATAAGAACGATCTGATCCCCCGCATTGATGAGGGTTGAATCGAAGTCGGAGGCTTCAAAAAGCGGACCGGTGGCCGGTATGGTAGGATGTGAATCCGCATCACGGTCATTGTCAATACCATCGAAAGGATTGCCCGGACTCTCTAAAAAGGCGTACCCCACGACACCGACTTCGCCGGTCCACAACGGATTCCTGGAGGCGTTATCGTCAAAATCGGCCGTATACGTCAGATCGCGCTCAACGTCGAAGAAAGAGTAGTCGTCGTCATACTCGCTGTAATCCTCTGTGGAGGTCACCCCGACATAGGTCCCGACGAGCATTCCGAAAACCACCTTGCTGTAATCCGTCGTACTGGTGTTCGTGATCTCATAGAGCCAAAAGATACAATCCTGGGCCAGAAATTGCCGCCACTGCATGCCCCGAACCTTCACCTCAAGCCCCAAACCGTGTCGATTGGGATCGGTGGCATCGGGTTGAAACGCGACACCCCAGCGATTGTTGCCGGCGACGTTGAACTCGTCGTCATTGTTGTCGTCCATGACGAAATAACTCTCCTCCGAGGCCGTCGTCGTCTTCCCGAAATATCCGTTCCAGGAATCCACCCAGCCGGGATCTTCGGGATCGTTCCTCTTATCCGGCCACCCTCCCAATTCAGCCGGGGGCCAGGAGTCTGGATCCGAATAGAGTGCGACACTGACTTCATTCGGATCGCGATTTGAATTGAAGTATCCCTCCACAGGTTCAAATCCCCACTGCTTACCCGTCGTTGATACCTCCGGCTGGCTGGTCGGCCGTTGCACCGGGCACACGACAACGGAATGAAAGACCTGGTCGCCCTCGACGATCTCCGCGCCCACCAGGGGGCTGACATCGCCCACGTAACCGTTGTTTTCATAAATCCACGCCCCCCTACTCCCCGCCGACGTGGGTTGACCTATGACACCCCAGTTCCCGAAGACCGTCTTGACCAGGTTCCCTTTCATTATGGCCGAACTCCTATATTCCCTCCCGCTCCTTCCGGTCTGACCTGATACGAGTCCAGACGCAACCAACACAACAAGTGAGAGGCTGACAATATGAACCGTTGTTCCTATACGTCTCATGCGATTCTCCTTAATTTTATCATTAAAAGGAATACACGAAACCCAATTCGATTCTTCTTGGTTCCGAGTAGTGGGTCGTATTCGTAAACCATTCGCCGACGCTATTCACCGTTTGAACGGGATTCGAGCTCTCAGCTGTCCGCTGTTGCAATGAGAAACCCGCCCTGCCCGTATCATCGTATACGTTGATCTCATTGAGTCTGTCAAATATATTGTAAACCTTAAGAAAGAGGGTCAGTTTCGTAGGTCCAAAATTAAAATCCTTGTAAGCGCGGGCATCGACATTGAGGAAGTAGGGCTTCTTTTGACTGTTGGTCAATAAAGCCGTGATGTCTTTGGATCGGCGGGGGGTGTACGGCATTCCGCTTCCATATTGTCCGATGACACTGAACCCCCATGCCGAGCCAGCATATGAAAAGGTCGAATTGACCGTGTGCGTTTGATCCCAATCCATGTGCGTCATTTGTATCTCCGGCAGAGCCCCACCGGCTCTGGCGTTGCGGGCAGCCTCTGGATCCGAGTTGGACGCTTTGGCGACCTGATAGGTGTAATCGACGGACGCGGAGTACCCACCCACGAACCGCTTGCTCAAGGCCAGTACGACGCCCCTCACCAATCCAAAATCACTGTTTGAAATCTTACTGTATCTGTCCCGAATACTGAAGATCTCGATATCCTCCGCCGAGGTCCCGGCCAGATCTCGGATGTCTCTGAAGTAGGCCGTCACGTCGAGAAGAACGTCCTCGCTCAACTGCTGCTGCAATCCGATTTCACCGCTCACGGTTTTTTCAGGTTTCAGATCTGCGTTTCCGATAACGCCTGTATGCGCTTCCGTATGATCCAGTTCAAACTCCGGATTTTGATAGAGTCGCTCGAAACGGGGGATTTGAATGAAGTGTCCGTAGGAGAAATGAATGACACCACCCTCCATAAAAGGGAACGCCGCTCCAAACCTCGGACTCACAAAAACTTTCGTGTCCGCATCTTTGTACCAATATGTTGCTCTGTCCTCGACACTCTTGGCACTATCCCCCTCATCCCCGTAAAACCCATTCCCGTTCGAATCCCAATACTTATTCTCATCCTTGACCGGATGGTAAATTTCCGGATCGGTCTCATCGGTGAGGATGCGGGCATCCGGATCGAAGTAGTCAACGCGGAAGCCTATATTGACTATAAAATTCTTGAATTCGATTTTATCCTGAATATATCCCGAGAACTCGATCGGATTGTATTCGTAACGACTCGTATGAATGGTCGTATCGGAATATATCTGAGGATGAATTTACGGATTTTCCCAAAAGAGATTTTTGTCGATCTCCAACGAGTCCGGTTGCACTGTTATATCCTCAAAAAACAAAGAATGATGGCGGACTTCGGTACCCCATTTGAGTTGATGGATCCGTGTCACTTGGGCGGTCCAGTCGGTTTTTCCCAGCCACGTCTTGGTGTCACGCTTGAAGCGCTGATTATTCGTGCCACCCGTATGGAAACTGTACGGGTCGAGATCTATCAACAAGTAGTCGTGCACATAGCTCGTATCATCCCGGTTATCGTAAACAGAATGCCAATATCTCTTTAAGAAATACGACAGCGAGCTTTCATAAAACACTTTGGAGTTCAACGTATGGGTGAATTTTAGAATGTTAACGTAGCCCCGGCGGTGCCGCTCCACATCCCCATCCGGGTTGTACTGATACATCCGTTCGTAATCCCGGTAGTCAACACCGTCATAGATGAAGTTGTACGAAAGCTGGGCCTGGGGTGTTATTTTATAGATCAACTTCGTCTGATTGTAAAGTTTCTCACTCCAGTTCATGGGCACGTATTCCCCGTCTCCCATTCCACCCTTGTGAACTTGGCGAAAATAGTCCACGATCTCTCCGGTATAAGCGGCAATCGTGTCAGGATTATTTCTATGTTCCGGGGGAATAATTGCGTCGAGGATTTCCTCATACATCCAATCATTAATGACCAGATGTGAATCGATAACGGCGTTTGAGCCTAAAATATATTGCACCGACTGAAAATGACCTTCCGCGTCTGTCGCTCGACCAAGGGAAAGATACTCCGGCGCAAATGCTTCCAAATACCAGGTGGGCAGACCGTAAACCGGGAGGTCGTACACGACGGTATCAACACACTCGTCTTCTTCCCATATACACCGTACATAATCTGAGCTATCTATTTCTTCCAAGTCCCAATACCATGAGGGAATACGTTCGACCGGGAAGCTATCCACCTCGGTATTCTCGAGTTCAAAAAGTGGTCCGGTCACCGCACTCGGATCATAGCGCCGCTGTCCGTACTGCCACCCGTCAAAATGGATACCCCGCCCGTTCACGAAAAAGAAAAGCTTGTCCTTGATAATGGCCCCACTCAGGTTCCCCTCAAAATTTCGAATGGCAAAGGGATCGACACGGCTGATGGCTCTGAAGATATGATCGTTATCGCTGGCATAGTCTCCGATATACCCTGTTATCGAGCCACTGAATTCGTTGCTCCCCTGTTTGGTCGCAATGTTCACAATGCCGGACATGGCCTGACCGTATTCGGCATTGTACGCCCCGCTCACAAGCTGCATCTCCTGCACCATGCCTTTGCCCACTTCAACCACTTGATTGCCGTCATAGACATCAGTCACAGGCACGCCGTCAATCCAGTAGGCGATCTCCCCGCTCCTCCCCCCTCTCAGGTGCAGACCGTCCCGATCCACAATGCCGGCCTGAAGCTGGAGAGCCTCACTGACCTCAGTAATGGGCAGGGCCTCCATCTGCTTGGCCTCGACAATAGCCGTGGAGGCGGTCAGATCTTTCACCACCATTTGCCGCTCGGCCGTTACCGTAATGGCCTCACCAAGGGCGATCACCTGGGATTGGAGCTGAAAATCGACGGTTGTCGTCAGATCGAGAGAGACATTGATATTTTCGATCCGCATGGATTGATAGCCGATCATTGAAGCTCTGAGGGTATACGCGCCTGGGGGGATATTGAGCATCACGTAATACCCGTCAAAATCCGAAGCCGCTCCCATTGAGGTTCCCTCGACGATGACATTGGCGAAGGGGAGCGGTTCACCGCTCTCCGTATCGACGATCCTGCCGGCAATTTTCCCTGTTGTTCCCCACAATGAAACGCCCGCCCAGGAGAGTACGAGCAGAACTGTAAAAATGGAAAGACAAGAGAAAGCTCTTTTTTCTCGCATCGTGATTTCCTTTGGTTCTAAGTGATTTGGTTATGGGATTGGTGTCTCAGGGCACCGCACGTATTTCTTACGATCAATGATGTATGAAAAACCTTTTTAAAACCATTTGTGACGACATCCGTAATGCATTCAACCAATCTGTCTACGGCCAGTTTCCCCATTTCGAACATCGGTTGTCGCATCGTCGTCAGGCCGATATATTGAGCCAATTCTATATCATCAAATCCCACAATAGCCATATCGTTGGGAACGTTTAAACCGTCCTCTTCAATGGCTTTCATGGCACCAATGGCCTGAATGTCACTCGACACGAACACAGCGGTGGGCCTATTGCTTCCAAGATGCAGCAACTGCTTCATGGCCTGGTAGCCCGCTTTTCTATTAAACCCGTCTTCACCGGTGACATAGTCGCTGATGACAAGATACTCCCGCCTGAAACCGATATCATGGTCTCGGAGTGCATTCTTATATCCTTCGAGTCTTACTCGGGCCGGTGAGCTTTTCAGGTGCCCGTCGATCATACCTATTCTTGAATGACCCTGACGAATGAGATGCTGCGTGGCCACATAGGCCCCCCGCCTGTTCTCAACCGTGACAGAATCCAAGTCAGGGTGATAACTGTCAACAAGAACGATGGGCAGGCGAGAGCGGCGAAGTTCCCACACTTCATTATTGGTCATTTCAAGGGAGATGAGGAGCATCCCGTCCACTTTTCGCTCCTGCAGAACCTTCCTCAGAATCATCTCCTTCTTGTTTGTCTCATCGACATTATAGAGAATTAAATCGTACTGAAATTTGGATACTTCCCCCTGAATACCCCTGAGCAATTCCACAAAAAAATAGCCCGTAAAAAACGGAACAACAACTCCGATCGTGTTCGTCCTTCTACGGGCCAATCCACGGGCCGAGGCGTGAGGCCGATAGCCCAATTCTTTCACAACAGCCAGGACTTTTTCCTTCGTCCTGGGAGCTATAGAGCCGCTATTGTTTATTGCTCGTGAAACCGTGCCAATCCCGACACCGGCTCTCTTGGCGACATCATAAATGGTGACTGACATCAACATTCTCTCCTTTGTGGAAGCGCTTCCACATTTGGAAGTATACAAAAAACCGTGTACCGTGTCAAGCACTTTTTTTAAAAAAATGAATTATTATTAAAAAAAAAGGTGATAGTATCATTACGGCGAGAACGACCTTCCTTTCAGATTATTTTATTAATAATCAGATAATTACGATTAACACAGGATTACCGATACGGATCCTGAAAAGATTTTGAGTGGCCGACAACTCAATACTCCGAGTCATTTCTTGTCCTTGTAGATACGGAGTTGGTGAAAGAATTCGTCGACGTAAGTCAAAAATTGAAATTTACCGGATTTTCATGCAATGTTCATGTTGTTAGGAGTTGTACGATGTTCTGAAAAATACGCAGAACCCATGAGCTGAAACTCTTGACCACCCAGTATATCTATCCCATTCCCTCCCCTGCCATGGCTTCGGCGAAGAACGGTTCGCAAAGTGAGGAGACTAAAAATGTTCTGCAAAAGGAAGATGCACTTACGAATTCGAATCCTACAAATCACTCGAGTACATGAACAAGCGGAACCTTTTCTAACACCCCCATCTATTTAAGAAGATCGTAACTCCGGAGAACTGATTTCAGCTTTTCTCTGTTCTCCGGCAGCATGCGGACGAGGGGAAGACGCACATCGCCCACGTCCCAGCCTGTCATATTCATGGCCTCTTTGACCGGCATGGGATTGGTCTCGATAAACATGGCCTCACACAGAGGGAACAGCTTGTGATGCCACGTTGTCGCCTCGTGAATATCGCCGCGCTCAAAGGCCGTGATCATGGCCTTCATATCCTGGGGAACAATGTTGCCCACGACCGACACGACGCCTTTTCCGCCCACGGCCATGGCCGGGAGAGTCAACCCATCATCACCGGAGAGCATCGTCACTCTGTCACCGCACGTCAGCACCACGTCCGTCATCTGCGTCAGACTGCCGCTGGCCTCTTTCACGGCCGCTATGTTGTCGTGATCTGCCAGAGCTCCAAGTGTTTTGGGCAGCAGGTTCACACCGGTCCGACCGGGGACGTTATAGATCAACAGGGGTATATCCGTCGAGTCTGCAAGAGTGAGAAAGTGAGCCTTCAAGCCTTCCTGGGTCGGTTTGTTGTAATACGGCGTGATCGTCATAGCCCCGTCAGCGCCCAGGTCTTTGACCTTCTTCACATTTTCGATCGACTTCGTCGTGGAAAAGGTCCCGGCGTTGGCCACCACCTTCAGCTTCCCCTTGGCCTCATCGACCACGACCTCGACAACGCGAAAATGCTCCTCCCAGGTGAAGGTGGGATTCTCGCCGGTCGTGCCGCAGGGAACGAGGCCGTTGGTGCCATTTTCGATGTGAAAGCGAACCATCTCGCGTATCTTCTCTTCATTCACCTTTCCGTCTCTATCGAAAGGTGTCACCATGGCGACGTAGAGTCCTGTGAACATTTTACCTCCTTACTCCAGCAAAAGTGATTGGGAACTTTCCCATTTAAATAATTGCATTGACCTCCACAAAATGGTTTTAAGGAACACGGGATTCATAATATAGTCTTTTTCGAAAAAGTCAAGGGTTTTTTGGAGAACGCACCGAAAATATTTCGTATATAGAACTCAATTCACTTTTTTTTATTTGCTCCAGTGTCTCGGAGGCAAAGAATCCCAATTCGCCTTCGGCCTTCTCATCCCCTCGAAATCATAATAGTATGACACCAGGACGGATCGCAATAAAGTAAAGACGTGGGATAATAACCTTGCACATTTTTCTCAAATGTTTACATTAATAATTGTCAATTCATTATCAAAAAAAGGTCAACTTCGCAACCTCTATATTAGTAAAACACTATATTACAATTTCTTACAGAATATAAAGAAAAGCAAAAAAAAATATAAGAATATATCATACTGAATATAATTAATTTAGAGATATCTATGCTGCTTATTATAAAAAAGATTTGCTAATATAATATTTTTTTACTTGACATATTAACGGAGATGTACTAATATATTAGAAGTCAGAGAATCCGTAAGAATCAGGTAGGCTTAAAACGGAGGGAGACGAACGTCATAAAATTTCTGTGTAATAAATTCCGTTTCGTTCTCGTTCAATGAGAGACGTTTTTCTCTGCTCCGGTTTGGAATCGGAACTGTGAGTGAGAGATCTTTTGTACATGAACAAGTGAAACACGTATGATCCGAAGGTTGTTTAGACACAACCTTTGGACTGGAGGTCACGACGCCTCTACGATGTTTCCCCGATGTTCCACATTGAAGAAGAAAGGGGGTCCTTCACTTTTCAACAATTGAATAGGTTTGGTAATTAGGGCATGCAGCTTATAACCTGATTCATTCATGAAATGCTATTCCAACTGAAGCGAACCTATTGCAGACCGCTGCCACAAACAGATTTCTCCACTCCGATCGAAACGACAGAATGTGTCATTCTGAGCGGAGCGTAGCGGAGTCGAAGAATCTGTATGGCAATATTTTGCAGAGTACGGGATGACAGCCTTGGTTTTCTTCATGAATAATTCAGGATAAAGACACCCAGGCCAAAAGCGTGTCGTAGAGCTGGTCACGACGCCTTCTTTACGCTCGTTTGATATACTTCGGTTATTGTGTTATGGTACACTAATCGAAGTAGAATGAGTGAGGGGGCGTTTTTTATTTTTCAACCTTCTTCAATTTTGTCGGAGGTTATGTCTAACCCGATTAATTCATGAAATGCTATTCTGACCAAAGTATAGCCATTGCGAAACCGTTGCTGAAAAAAGGTGCCTTCACGGAGTCTGCTCCGGGCTTATCCTTGGGATTGAAATGACAGAATAGTCATTCTGAGTGGAGCGAAGCGTAGTCGAAGAATCTAAAGTGCAACAACCTCCAGTTTGCTGGAATGGCAAACCGCGTTCTGTTTGTGAATGATTCAGGCGAAAACACCACGAAAATCTTGAATATGAAGAAAGTTTGACGTTTTGAGATCGATGTGACGATGCTTCTTTTTCTTTGCTGGCCAAAGAAAAAGAAGCAAAAAGAAAATCCAGCCGCAAGCCTTCACCGGGACCATCGTCGGCTCGCTTCGCTGTTTTTCCGAAACTCGTCCCCGCTTATGCGGTGACTCAGACAGCCGGAAAAACGACGCTTCGCTTGTCGGATGGTCCAGCGGTTCAGGCTTCAGGGCATCTGAGTTGCATTATATGCCATAGAGACTCGACCCCCTGGATTGGCAATATCCAACGGAGGGGGTGACACAGAGAAAATGGTACGAAGGGATCATTGCAAAGGGAGCCGTTCTGGCAAGCGTGTTACTGGTGCCAACCTGATCATTTTGGTAGCGGCATTAATGGGTAGTGCATATGTGCTGGCGATGGCCTTACGTTCGTCGGAGTATTGGTGGGTAGCCTGGATTTGCTTGCTACCACTATTTTGGGCAATTCGTACTTTGAAGCCGATAGGAGCCTCTCTCTCAGGTGCCATCTGGGGCATCGGCTTTTTCCTCTTTTCAATTTTTGGCACAGAAGCTGTACTATCGTCAACCTCCATTTCCCTAACTCTCTTAGCAATAGTACCTGCTCTTTATTGCGGTCTCGGCTCATTGCTAACTCGACGAGTCGGCTTCAATCCACTGCTACTGGCACTCAGCTGGATCGGGGTGGAGTTCGCCTTCAAACCACTTGGACTACAAAACGGTCTTTTAGCCGAGACACAAGCTGATAGCACCCATTTTCATTGGATCGGTCGCTTACTCGGTTACATTTTCATAGCTTTCCTTGTCGCCTGCATAAACGCAACACTCCTCGCTGTTCTAAGTAATGTCCGTATATCTATTCCTCACGAGAAATCAATATTTAAGGGATTGTCTAATTCTGAAATATGCCCCGCAGTACTAACATTCCTGTTATGTCAACTTTCGACTCTTCATCAGATATATCCCCGTGCTCCTCCGATTCCGAATAGGATTAGGATCTGGCACATTTAAGTTTTTTATAAATTGAAATCAAGAATAGATCAAACAAAGCGGAGGTGAGGAGAATGAAATCAATGAAATTGGCCATTTCGTTGATTGGTGTAGTGTTCATAGTTGGAACCTTGCCAGAAAATGGCTTTACCCATATTACAGGATGCCCTCATACACATACGGCTATTCGAACAAGAGTCGAATGTAATCCACGTTTTGGTGGACAAGCTTGCACTTGCCCTACATGTGGGGGGGCTGGAACTTGTAGAGAAGTGGTAGGCAATCTTTGGCGAGATTGTCTCTGTATTTGTTCTGGATATCCTCATAACAAGAAGAGTGCTGGGACGATAGTCTATGGAAGCAACGTTTCAATAACTATTCCAGGAACTTCTTACTTTGAATTGGATGAATTGTCCCAAGAAAATGAGATAGTAATATGGTTAGGTGATGACTATGAAAATCCCATTTTAGATGTTACAGACGGGATTTCAGGCACTGTTACTCTTCAGTTTGGGGAAAGTGATGTTGCTACTCACATACCTGTTCAACTTCTCGACTTTACTTTTACTTTCCCGTCCTTTAAGGTACAAAAGAACGAAACAGGTGTAAATAGTGCTTACCTTGATCCAAATTTTGCCGCTATCTTAGTATATAACCGTGAAACAGGCGAACTTAGTACTGAAGAACCTTTGCATGTCGTAACAATTAATGATTTATACACCGATCTTAATCCACTGAAAGGTCTTGCCAGCATAAATGGCACTATAGACGAAGAGACCGGCGAACTGTTCGCTTTTATTTTTGAGGAAGCAACGATTACTTCAAGGCCTCCAGTACCCGCTCTCACCAAATGGTCCATCTTAGTCTTGCTACTAATGCTTCTCATAGTTGCAGCTTGGTTCCTTTGGAGAAAGGAAAGAGTGGCTACGGCGTAATCCATACAAGAAGCAAGATTTTTAGAGAAAAAGCCCTCGCTGTTCTTAGCGGTGGGGGCTTTCTCTACGTTTGGACTCTAACTTTTCGAAAATTATCTTGGCGTTTCAATGTATGGAAATAGAGGACAAATTTTTTATTGACTTTCAATTTCAATTTTACTATCATAACACAAATCAAAATTTAAGAAAAAAGCAGCTTTCGAGATATTAAAGGATGTAGATCGGATTTTGACGAAGATACCCTCCGTCATAGTGGTTTTGTTTTCGATCGTTAAATACGAAGATTGCCACGCTATGAACCATTACGGTTCATAGCTCGCAACGACAGACAGAAAAGAATCCCTCTCAGCTCCTCCTTCGACTGAGTTTATCCCGAGCGAAGTCGAAGGGCTCAGGACAGGCTTTACAAAAGGGAGAAGGTTACACCTCTTGAAATCTCCACTTCATAGGGGAGACTTTTTCCCTCCTGTCCCAAAGAGAGGGATAGGGAGGTTGTTTGAGATAGAAAAGTAACGAGGTTTTAATGGCGTTGACTTGAAAGCATTAATTGGCTCAAGCATTAGCCACTTATACAGTCCGGCGAGTAAAGCCCTTCGACGAAGTTTTAGATTGAACGAATTTAAACTACTCAGCATAAACTCGTACATCACCGTAGGTTCGAATTAAAATTCTTCGCTATAGGATATGACAAAAAAAATCAAAAAAATTCCCTTAGCCGAGAGGATCTCCAGTCTGCTGCGTATGCACAGAGAGATTGTGAAATTCTGCCTTCTCTTCACTTTATACATTGGTACCTTTTTCGGTCTCTTTATCCTCGCAACGGTGTATATGTTGAAACCACTCGTTGCCCTCAATGTATTCACTGCCAAATCCGTTCAGATTGCAGCGAAATTGCTTGGCATGCACGCATCAGCAAGCTCCAGCTACCTCACAGTGAAAGGCTTTTCAATCGAGGTTATTACCGAATGCACAGGGCTGTTCGCAGCTTTCGTCTTCCTGGCCTGCGTCCTGGCCTATCCTACAAAAATCATGAAAAAAGTTTTCGGCATAATCGCTGGTATCTTCGTCATTTATATTTTAAATATTATGAGAATGATCTGCCTGATCATGGTCGGCATTTGGACGCCGCAGCACTTTGACTTCGTCCATGTCTACCTATGGGAAGGAGTCTTTATCATCGTCGTTCTCATGCTCTGGCTGGTGTGGCTCGATAAGGTGGTGAAAGATGTCAGAAAGGTTGCAGTTTCTGGGTAGATTTCTCATATTTGTTTCAGTCATTTTTGTTCTCTTTTATTTCTTCGTTAATCCGTACTACCGTCAGATCTTCAACAAGATCGCCTGGCTGCTGTATAAATCCAAGACACCATACGGGGAATACGTGACCTTTCACGTCCGCTTTTTCAACATCATCCCCTTCCTGGCCCTCATGCTGGCAACTCCCAAAATAAAGATCCTCGAACGGCTCAAATTGATCGGTATGGGACTGGTCATTATCTTTATCATCCACTTCCTCTTCCTCCTCATCGGGCATGCTTACACCCACCAGGCCCAAACTTTTCTGCAGCGGATGCTCTCATCGACCTCCAACGCCATCGGTCAGGTGGCCGTCCCTCTTCTGGTGTGGTTTGGGCTTGCACATAAATATATTATAAAAACCTTCAGGCCGAGAACGGTCCCCACACCTCCATCCAGTTCAACGGAACAAAAATGCCCCTTCTGCGGGAAGAAGAAAAAAGGATTGAAGGAACATATACGGTCGGTTCATGGGCAGGAGGACGGGAGCGAGAAGGCTATGAAGAGGTATGGGAGGTAATGTTGTAGCAACCGGTTATTTCTATCAAGAAGATTCCGGCATGGAGTTTACCCCGTATTCAATTTCGGGGATCGGAATGACAAAAAGTGGAACTGTATGTCTTAAACAACGTCTCGACGGAGTCTCGCCCTCCCCCACTATAATGGGATCAATTCTGCTTAATTCATAGGCTGTCATTCCTGCGTATGCAGGAATCTCCTCGTTCAGGGTAACCTGCTTTATTTCGAGGAGATTCCGGGATAAACCCGGAATGACAGGCTGGATGAAATTGTGAGCTTTTGAAACTGAGTTAAAAACCATTGATTATCGTAAGCTACATAACACTTAATTGTTACATATGATTCTGCAAAGTTCTATGAATAACCCAGGCAACAAAAAAGCCGCCGAGTAGAGAATACCCGGCGGCTGTTGATACCGACTATTGATGAAAGCTCACTACTTCATGAGCACCATGCTCTTGGTCGCCGACCATCGGCCGCGATCAACAGACAGCCGATAGAAATAGATTCCACTGGAGACCTCGTTCCCCAGGCCGTCCCTGCCGTCCCATGTCACCGTGTAGTACCCCGGCTTCCTAAATTCATCCACCAGAGTCCGCACCTCCTGCCCCAAGACATTATAAATCTTCAGGGTCGTGTGGAGTGGGGATCCACCATCAACTATCTGATATCTAATATCTGTCGCAGGGTTGAAGGGATTGGGATAGTTCTGAGCGAGGGAGAACTCCTGAGGCACCTGGCCGCCCTCCACGTCCGAGGAGGTTTTCATCTCTTCGATTTGGAATGCTCTGCCGCTAACGTCGACCAGAATCAACTCGTCGAGCAAAACGTCACTGGATTCCGAAGATATGTCGTAGGGGACGGTAACCATCGGTTCGTCGCCTGGAGTCATGGCTCGACCATCGGTACTGTATAAGACAAAGATCGTCCCGTCGTCCTTTCGATTCGAGGCTACGGTCATTCCTGGATTCCGGTGACTCCAGACGGGTTCTCCGACCGATACTCCATCTCCATATTTGAGACGGAACTGGACACCGGCAATAGGCACGTCCGCCTGCACATACATCGCACACTCGCCTCGGGTGTCGCACGTCATCGGAGCAGTCCGAACCTCAACCCGGGCCGACGCCCGCCCCTCCGGTATGACCGCTTTGGGGTTGAGGATCCTGTTGACGATATTGATGGCGTCAATAATGTCCACCCCCCCGTCCTCATTGAAATCGGCCGCCCACTGCGCGTAGGCACTGGTCTCCACCCCCAGCACGACATTGACGGCACCAAGCACATCGATGATATCGATGTTGCCATCGCAATTGACATCACCCCGCTCAACCTTGGACCAGATCATAATATCGTCGACCGTCCAGCCATCAGCCGTCCCGGCCTCATCGCTCACCACACGAAAGCGAATGCGGACCTCTTCATTGCCTGGGCCACAGAATCCCTCCAGGAGAGTGCACCGCTTCTTGACCGGATAACCGTCGAAGCCGGTAAAACTCTCCAAAGCCGTCCAGCTCTCACCGTCACTACTGGCCTCCACGTAACCGAAATCATTGCCATCCTCAAAGGAGTAAAAATGCCAGAATGTGAGGGCCGCTTCCGTACAGGAAGAGAGATCAAAGGCCTCCTGATACATCAGAGGGTTATCCTCATTGTCCTCGTAATCCCCTTGCGGGCTGTCGACAATGGATGTGGAGTTGTTGACACCGAAGCCACCCAGCCCCGACCCTGTTCCCAGATCCCATCCTCCAGTCCCGGTCTCAAAATCGCCCAAGACGAGATAGGGAATAAGTTCGAAAGCGAAGACGTCAGAAGTCGCCGTATTGTGGTTGCTGGACGCATCGACGACCTCAACATAGTAATTGACAATATCTCCGAATTGTCCGGACCATTCTAACGTCGCTCCGTATTCTTCGGGTATGCCTGTGCCCGTCATCAATACTCCAGTAAACGGCTCGTCATTGAGCTGATAATACAACGTCACCTCTCCAACCCCCAGATTGTCGGTCACTTTGGCGGTGACCTCTCTTTCCCCGGAGAGGAGATAGGTATCCGGCAACTGATCGACCCTCAAAATCTCAGGCGCAGTCACATCCGGTTGAACAGCGAAGGCATGGACCTTCGTGGGAGCTCCCAGAGGCGATTGCCATTCGTAATACGGATTTTCCGTGGTGACATAATATTGGATTGTGGTCTCGGTTCCGGGAGGAGGTATCGTCCCGGCGTACACTCCATCTCCCCGATGCGTCATGGTCACCGTGGAGAAGGACGGCGATGTTTCCTTCTTCCAGTAGAGCGTAACACCCGTGAGATCGCTGATGTCACCGGTCACGGTCACCTCAACCGGATAGGAACTGCTCGGATCCTCACTATCTTTCAGCGGATCGTGCCAGATGAAGTTCACCCAGTTGAGGATCCTGGTCATCACTTCTGTCCTGACGGCCGATGGTTGTGACGGATCCAGTTCAGGCGTCGCATCAATAGCCTCAAAACCGAAACCGAAATATATGACCCGGTGATCACCCTGGTATTTGATACCACCCTTGTGATGCAGGCCACCTGCATATTCAAAGACACCACTGGCCCCGGGGCCGGGCTCAATTTCGTCAGGGTACTGTTGATCAGCATCCCGACCAGGATGATAGATATCGAAACTGAGGCCGTCACCGATTTCGTCCCCGAGGATACCATCAACGCTCTGAATACCGCTGTTATCGGCATAATAGACGGCGTGCAAATAGTTTTCGTAGAAATCGACGAATCCGGAACGATCGCCCTCGTTGAAATCCCAGCCGACATCCTGGCCGGAGATAAAGAGGTTTCCGCCGTTGTCCAAATAGTCCTCTACGGCGGCCATGTCTCCAACGTCCAGACTGGGGAAGGTCCACTCGCAGGCCCAGATGACGATGGGGACATTGGAGAGAATAAACGGGGTCGGGCTTCCCAGGCTGGCGTGATCCCAGACCGCATACAACACGTTCAAGCCGTCCAGGATGTTGGTGTAGTACCCCTCAACGTTGTTCTCGCCATCGTCGTCATCGACCAGGAGAACGGGCATCTTGCCAAGAATAACCGCGAAAGTATCCGTACCGCTGATGCCACCATCAGCGAGAAACTGTAAGAAAAGCCTGGCCATGTGTGGCTCAGCATCCGGGGCTATGGAAAAGACCAAAGGATCCGAAGTCGCCTGAAAGGTGTCCGCAGGAAACGTTCCCACAAAGGAACTGCCATCGTCGATCGTCAGATCAGGATCGTCAGTGTCCAGAGAGACCTGAAAATTGGTCGCAGCCCCCAGCGAGTAATTTCGGTATTGGGCAGTGACGTTGATTGTCTCACCTCGCTCGAAAAGGCCGTCACCGTCACCGTTGACCGCATCGTCCGGTGTCACGTTAAAATTGAGAATCTTTGGCGGGACCTCCGTCAAGACCGTAGCAGTGACAGCATTGTACGCATTGACGCGCCCGCTGCCCAGAAGCCCCTCGAGACCGGGATTCTGCGCGTCGATATTGTCTGCCGTGAGAGCCACCTGTCTGACAATACGGTCGTTAGACCAGCCCGGATGCTGGGATTTCACCAGCCCGCACAGACCGGCCACGATGGGACAGGACATGGAGCTTCCGTTGGCGGAACCGTACGAGCCGCCAACGACAGGTATGGTCGTTAGCGTCTGCGTTCCGGGGGCACAGACGTCGATGGAAATACCGTACGTGGCTTCTCGCCTGTCCTGATTATTGATCCATCCCGCGCTGAGAACATTGACATAGCTGGAAGGATAGTGTAAAAGATCGGTATCGTCATTCCCCCCGGAGGCCACGACAATACTGCCCAGGCCGTAAACATAATCGATCACATCCTGATTCGCCTGGGAATAACTGCCGAAGCCACCCCAACTGCAGCTGATGATATCCGCCCCATTTTCGGCCGCGTAAATGATTCCCTGATACCCGAAGGAGACGAAACGAGGACTGTCGTCGTAACTGCACTTGATGGCCATGACCCTGCAGTTCCACGACACTCCGGCGACCCCTGTACCATTGTTCGTCACGGCGGCGGCCAGTCCGGAGGTTAAAGTACCGTGATCATAATAGCCCTGAGCATCCGGAGTGGGGTGTGTCGGATTGTTGTCCTCTTCAGCCAGGTCGTAGCCGATGAGATCGTACACATACGTCTCCGAATTGTTGTCCCAATCGTCATCGTCGACACCGTTGAGATCGCCGGGGTCCAGGACCCAGCCGCCGTCCACCCACTCGAGAGTATGGCCGTCCCCGTCGGCATCCTCCCCCAAGTTCTGCCAGATGTTATCGAGCAGATCAGGATGCTCCCAATCAGGTCCGTTGTCAACTATGGCAATAACTATAGCATCGTCACCATGCTGGATGTCCCAGGCTTGGGCGGCCCGTATGCGGGTCATAAACGTCTGCTGACCGAACATCGGATCATCCGGTGTTTCTTCAATGACCGGCACGGAGATGGGCTCGGCGTACTCGACGTTCGGATCCTGCGCAAATGCACGCGCCACCGATTCCGGATCAAGGTGCGGTGGAAACGAAAGAGAATAGATCCGAGACAGATCCGGCAGACCGGAGCCGTCAGGGATGGGCCTGTGTTGAAACCGTTTTCTCACTTCCTGGACGGAGAACCGGTCCATCTTTTCGTCGAAAGAGCTCATTCCAGTGACGGTGAAACGCTCCGTCCCTTTGGCTACCACATGAGGTTTCAACTTCACGACCACCTTCCCGGGCTCGAGTGTGGCCGACGCTGGGCCCGACAGTGTATGGGACTTTGTATATTGACTTCCCACCCCCGGTATTGAAATACTTAGAATGAAAAAGCTGAAAATCATAGTACCGGCTATTATACGTCTCATTATACTCTTCTCCTTAAAATTCCCTCGATTTTAATGTCAGTGACATGACATTCGGATTGACCGCGTGTCGCAGTCGGTTTCGTAATCCTCCCCCTAAACCGTCACACATGCTTCCCCTTTCACCCAACCCTCAATACTTCCATTGAACTGCAAAGGTTTCACGTTTCTATGGTGGCTCCCTCCTTTTTATGATTTTTTTAATTTGGTTGGTTTATCAGCATCATCGTCAGCATCTTCCCCGGCGTCGTCTTAATATATATCCTTTGAGCCATATGAAACAACCGCAACACAATCATAGGTATTGAATGATATACAATGACAGGACAATAATCCTTGACTTAAATCAAAACACTGAAAATGAGCCATACGGGTGACGTGTCCGGGTTGACTGCACCATAATGAGAAAAAAGCCACTGAGTCCTCTGGACCCAGTGGCTTTCCTCATATTCTGACCTTTCGATCAGAAGGTCGGCTATTTCATCAGAATCATCCGTTTCGTACTCGTGAAGGTGCTGGTTTCGAGACGATAGAAATAAACACCACTGGCCACATCCAGTCCGGCATCATCTCTACCATTCCAAAGAACGCTGTAGGTTCCAGCGACATGCTCACCGGCCTTCAGAGTCCGAACCTTCTGACCCAATACGTTGTACACGGCCAACTCGACAAAGCCATCCTCGGCCAATTGATAGTCGATCCTGGTCTCCGGGTTGAAGGGATTGGGATAGTTCTGAGCCAAGTGATGACTCTGCGGAATGGCGGCATCACCACGGGCGGGGTTCACACCAGTGCTTGTTTCGAACCACTCGAAGACCTTCTCGATCGTCTGCGTCAATCCCGCTCTCGGTAAGAGATCACCGTTCTCCAGAGAGTCAAAAGCAAAGAAGTCGGCCCACGGGAGAAAACACGTCTTGTATCCGCCCCCGTCCTTGCGCACACCGGCTCCAAAGCCCGTGCCCACAGCGGGATCAGGGTCATACTGAAATATCTGCTCGGCACCTTCCGTTATAGCGACGATCCAGTCCGGCCACAGGTCAAGCGCCGGGTCAGTCGGATCCCAGGCATCGGGCAGAAAGTTCACACGAATACCCTCGAAATCCCCCATTCCCACGGCCACACTGTCGTATCCACCGTCGTCGGCACCGTGGTTATCGCTGATGGCATGGGCGACACCGAAGTAGTCGTACATGAACTCACCCACATCATGCTCCTCGTCCCAGTCGCAGTCATACTCCTGGTCGTGTATACAGTAATAGTCCTGGTCGATGTACAGCAGGTTATGGGGGTTCTCGCTCGTTCCTGCATCGAGCCAATCGACAAAGGGGTTACCGGCATAGCTCCCACCGCCGGGTAGGGTGTTCCCACAGCCCCACCCCGAGATGTAGATGGTGCTCCAGCCGTAGTTGAGGACGCTGGCATCGATGCCCTGCATCTCAGCGTTGTTCCACAATTCGTACTCGTACTGCGTCCCCAGACTGGCCATCAGATCGACGAAGAACGTATCAAGGTCCGGTGTCGATTCATAATCCCAAACGAGGAGAACATCCGCACCGGGATGCTCTGGGGCAGTCCGAGCGAAGGTGATCCTGCTTGAGGCTCCCACGAGGCCGGGAGTATCCGTCGCCTCGAGCCAATACGAGACCACATCTCCAGGATTCAGGGCAGGGATCGTGGCCATGAAGGTGTCCGCTTCGCCCTCTTCCATCGGCAGCTCGTTGACGGTTCCGTTGAGATCGTACTTAAGTGTTGCCGAAACCACCCCGGCCCGAGTCGGATCCTCGGCATCCAGATCCTCAATGACCGCTTTGATGGGAAAAGGCCCTGCACCGTACGTATAGTTCTGCGCTTGAATATACGGATACGTGGGCGGAGTGTTTTCGTAGTATACGATCACGGCGTCGTACCACATGAAGTACTGCCGGATGAACCATCCATCGTGAGGACCGGGTCCTTCGCCCGCTGAGTAGAACTTGAAGAAGTTAAAGGGTGTTGTCCAGTCGTACTGGGAGTAGAAACCCCATCCAGCCGTCTGGTAGTAAACCATGCCAATGTAAAAGGGGTCACGGCCCAAATCGATCTCGCCCTGCAAACCATATGCGGCGGGAATCTCAATCCACACATCAGCATGATCCCTGGTCACGGTGAACGGAAACGGTCCCCAGTAATGGTCGAGGTCGTCATCAACAGGATTGGTGATATCATCAAGAGCACTCAATCCGAGCGGGGAGTGACCAACAATATCACCCGGAATCCACCCGTTGGGATCCGTGATCGGCTCAAAAGTACCCCACCATCCACTGGCATCCGTGCTATCCGTGGAGTAGATGAGAGGATCGTAGTTTCTGGCATCCCAGATATCAACGAGCAAATTCCCCTCCCAGTTGATGGGTCGGAAACGAATGGCCAGCAGGCTGCAAGCGGCCGCCGGTTTCAGGTAAACAAGTGATGAGTCGCCGGGATTGAGGAACCCGAAGTTCACCAGTGTCGAGGCACCCGGATTCCGCCACGTCAAGGTGTCGATGATACCCGTGGTTCCCAAAACCCCCGGTGTCCTGTGGGGTGTAGGCAGAGGTTTTTTCTGGTGTATGGATTTGAATGCTTTCACATCGTTGTCCTGCCCAGGCCTCAGAATGGCAATCTCACCCGCATACGCAGCCACCGTCAGACCGAAGAAAATTGCACACAGTAAAAGAAAAGCAGGTAATCTTCTCATCATCATTCTCCCTCATTAGTTTTTCATCTCAATAAAATTTCACGTCGTGCTGAAACAAAGACTTTAGAATTTTCGGAAACGTCGCCTCACCTCCTTTCAATGAAAAGAAAACCTCACACACCAGCTGTAGGAACAAAAAATCATCACCCCCTTTCTCAAATTGAAACAGATTTGTGCTACCCTCCTTCATGAACCATTGGTTTTCTCTCAGAAGAGTTCGTTAATCTTTTCCATTAAGTTCAATACAAAGTAACCGAAATCATCGAAATATTTGTATTCTACGACGATCTCGTAATCGACCTCGCTAAAGAATTTCGTTCCTTTGACGAAGATCCTGTTTCCGTCCTTCACCTGATCGACCGTCAGTGGGGTATGTGCCGCTGTCGTGGCGAACGTATACGTATCACCCAGACTAAAATCCGGTCTGCCGTCACGAATCGTGAACGTCACCTTGCCACCATCAAACCTGCCCGTTTTGATATCATATATCCCCAACAGACCTGTTTCAGAACCCACCACACTAAATTTCCCGCCACTCTCCTCTGTTGTATCACAGGTGACCGTCCAGTACTCGGTCAGGGTTTCCTCGTCCGAAACCCCGATCTCCGAAATACTGCCTCCGCCGATGTTGCCGGTTTTTGAGGCGGGAACCGAAGCCACCGCAGCCGCGGACTCCACAGACAGGACTTCATTCACCCCCGTGTGCCGCATCTCTAAGATGGCCCATGTCGAATCCGTTGACACCTCAGGCGACTCAACCGTCTCCGTGGCATCCTGCGTGCTGAACTGAGTTGACCAGTCATGGTTGGGAACCAGTTCGTCGACCTTTTCCATGGCCTCTATATATCTTTTACTCTTAAAGGAAACTTGAGCAATCAAGACATGCAAGTCGTAGAATGTGATGGTCGAGTCGCCATAAAATTTCCAATCGGGGTCGAAATGAAGAGTCGAATCGGCCGCGTAGATGACGGCCAGGCTGTCATTTCCAGAGGCCGCATAATTTGTAGCCGTCCCGGCATTGACATGGAGTTTCCACAGAGACCAATCAGGTCGTGATCGGGTAAAGATGAAATTGTTCAAGGCCTTGTCGAAGGTCCCTGCCAATGTATAAGCCCAGCCTAATCCCACATACGCTTCGGTGATCGTGGCATCTCGGTTCAGCACCTGCCTGAATTTGGTAATGGAGGAACTGAAATCCCCCCCTCGATAATCATCCCAGGCTTCTTTCATCAGAGAATTCGAAGTCGTTATCTTCGTCGGAATGTCATCACTCTCATGGGAGCACCCCCCTATCAGAATCATTGCTCCCACGCACAACATCAACCCAAAGCGTAAAAGATCCGCTCTTTTCGTCATCATAGCCCGCTCCTTCGAAAGATTGAAAATGATACGATTTCTTGTCGCATACATTCGATCTATTTTAGTAGAACCATTCTCTTCGTTCGTTCAAATTGGCCGGTGTGAAGCCGGTAAAAATAGACGCCGCTGGAGACTTCGTTGCCCTCTTCATCTCTTCCGTCCCAGGTGACCGTGTAGTATCCCGGGGTCTTGGGTCCATCCACCAGCGTGCGGACCTCGTGACCCAAAATATTGTAGACCTTCAAGGTGGTCTTGACAGAGGATCTGATATTAGATATCTGATATCTGATATCCGTGCTCGGGTTGAACGGGTTGGGATAATTCTGCATGAGCGCATACGTCATCGGCAGCTCCGCTCCGGCGCTGACGCGCCCCACCTGAATCTGATACTGCCCGAGTCGATCAATCTCCACCGAAATCGTATTGCGAACTCGATCCACTGTGCCTCCAAGACACACCCACTCCGAACCTTCCAAGCGCCGGATGTCCAATTCCGATTCAGAAGCATCACTCAGTGCTTCCTCGTCGTACTTCAACGTCAACACGGCCTCCCGGTAAAGTCTCCGGCCGGCAGGTCCGAACTGGTATGCACGTCCCACCTCCTGACCGGACTCGCTTTTCGCGGATATCATCCCTATGCCATTGAAGAAACTCGCTTTGGCATGACTCACGATACCTGGGGCGAGAGACGCTACCGGGAACAGGGTGACGTACGTTTGACGCGCAAAAGCTCCGGCCGGCAGCACCAGGCTGGCTGCTCCGTCCGAACTTGTCAGCGCTGCGCCTGTGCTTGTGTTCGCAATTTTTACCGAACCGCTGATCTCATCCGGGGGAGCCACGTTTCCCGCAATATCCCAACCGCCGGCCAAAATCTCGTACGTGCCCTCCCCTGAAAGCACCTGCTCCACGTGATATATGATCGTATTCTTCCACCATGTCGAGCCGTCCCCCAGAATCAGAGCATACTTCTCTATATCCATCAGAGTGTCGATTTCACCCCCGACGGAGATGACCAACTCAGGACGCTGATCCTGATTATCGACGACATACAGCGACTCGTTGGACGCGACGTAAATATCAAGATACCTGTCCGCTAAAGGATTTTGCAGTACCCCGATGTGAAGCGGTTCGGGATCGGTCTCGTCATTATCTATGACGATCTGGGTCCTCGTATTACTTCCGTCCTTGGCTTCCTTGTGAATGACGGTCAGGAACAACGTCGAATAGTCCTTGCCGCGTCCGTAGCCGGAGGCGTCGAAGACGGTCCGATTCCGATCATCCAAGGTTAAAAATTCGAGCGTCAAGGAATCGTACAGCACGGGATCCGGCGCAAAAGACATCAAATACATGGAATTCGTCTTTACGGCGATGACCCGGAAATTGTGCTCGAGGCCTCCGTTGAAAACAATATTGGGGTTGTAACAGTCGCGGTTCTCGTTGCCGAGACAGGGAGCAGGCGGAATAATCGTTATGAAATCGGCCGACCATTGATTTCCCGGGTACTTGTAGGGCGCATTGTCCAGGGTCCCCCAATAGGTGAACGTCTTCCCATCCAGCAATGCCCCGGAGTTATAATACTTGAACGAGTACTTCCCGTCGTAAAAGTCCTTCTGGGGCCAATCCATGAACCAGGCCAACTGCTCATCGATAAAGAGGCTGTCGAAGTCCACTTGACCTTTTCCGTTTGCCGCCAGAGCGGCAGTCACTGCCTCAGTTCCAGCGTTCCTTGTGTCAGTGGCTATCGTTTGAATGACCTCGATCCCGTAGTGTTCGAAAATGTACTGGAAGAACATGGTTGTCTTGGCCTGATCCTGCACCTCAGGCTGCTCCCGACAATCCAAATTCGTGAGATGAGATTGGTAATAGAAGGTAAGTGGCATTCTCGAAAAAACATTCGGGTTGGCCAGTCCGTAACCGCATATGAACTGTGAAAAATACGTCAACCCTTCGTGTATCCAGCACTCCTCATCAGGATCGTTGCCGTATTGCAGGAGATGCGTAAACTGCTGGGCCACACTCGCCAGACCATCGACAGAAGGATCAAAGGGATAACAATCGATGTAGATCACTTCGCGGTAATTGCTGAATTCGTTATCGACGGGAGTCAACTGATTGGCCGGATCGAAGTAGCCGATCATGGCCGCGGCACCGATGGCCTCCGTACAGTCTATTAAAAGGATATAAATTAGTGAATCGCCATCGACATCCGGAGGTTTCCCATAAACGCTCGTCAGTTTTTCGTAGATACCGGCCGTGCTGCTCAGAATGCCCTCGACCGTATCGTCGGCCGCCGGTGACGTCGTATCGAAGGCCGCAATAATGGCATGCACATCCTCCATGTCGATTCGTATCGAGTCGGGATTTACGATGACGTCGGTCGCCACGAAGGTCGTATCGATAACGTAGGTTGTATCGATACTGATATCGGTTGTATCGATAGTCATATCGACCGTATCGAGATCCGCTATCTCCAGAAATCGACCCTTGTCCCATTGAGAGTTCTGAGTCCATACATAGCAGTGTTCCCCGATTCCTCGCAGGGTCATAGGGGTCTTGTAATAATTGGTGAAGAAGTGGAAGTCATAGAAGTAAAAACTGGTCGTATCGCGCACGCTCCACTTCTGGGCCACTCCTATGTCGCATATTCCCAAGACTAAAGCTGCCACCACGACAGCCGCCAGAAGTACCTGTATCCTTCGCATCATAACCAGCCCCCCTTTTCTGATTGTGACAATCGGTCAGAGGAGATCGTAAACGTGCGGAGAATTCTCAAGAATTCCTGCTCTCGACAACACCCCCTGTCGTTGCCCGGTGTCTTTCTCCGTCCCTTCAATTCTCCTCCCTCTGCGTATATTGTATCGTAACTGTACTCTTTGAAGTTTATCTCTCTTAGAAGCCCACTCCCATTGAGAAGCGATGGACACCTTCCAAAATACCCAAATCGGAATAGGCGTAATCGATCCTCACATCGCCCAGATCGCTGATGTCAAACTTAAATCCAGCTCCAAAGCTGACTGTTTGGCTATCGTGCCGGGCCATGTAACCGGCCCGAAAGGCAATCAGGTCCATGAGCCAATATTCCGCTCCCATGTTGAGTCGCTCCATGTTGTCGTTGGGGTGATCGGCTTCGACACAGGCTGTCAGAAAATGCTCCTCCGTATCAAGTAAGTCCATGGCCAATCCGACCCGAAAGGTTAACGGCATGTGGTACTTTCTGTATCCAGTCGCCTCTTCGGTGACAAATTCGCCCTCCCCTGGGTCAAACCCGAAAAAGTCCTCCACCTCTCCTGGAGGGGACAACTCCGGGCCAAAGTTCTGGATCGACATACCCATGCGCAGGGATTTGTACCCTGTGAAATAGAGTGTGCCGATGTCGACTCCCCACACGGATGTGGCCATCCTCTCGTCAGTGGCAGGGTTGTCCACTCCGAAATCCTCCCTGACGATTTTCACGTTCCCGCCGACGGCAAATTTGTCCGTCAGCCATCTGGCAAAGGAGACCCCCAGCATCAGATCGGAATAGCTGAACTTCTCACCCGTCCCTTGGGGTTGTTCGACGGTGGTCACATTCATATCGCCGGACCCCAGATAACAGAAACTCAAGCCGACTGTGCCAATCCCTTCCAGTGTTTTGGCGAAACCGGCGGCCTGGAGCCCGATATCGGCGACCCATTCTGTGTGGGAGAGGTGTACATCGTTCTTCTCCACCAACACCAGACCGGCTGGATTCCAGAAGATGGCCGACGCATCATTGGCCACAGCAACGTATGCCTCCGACATAGCCACTGCTCTCGCCCCAATGCCTATTTTCAGGAACTGTGCTCCGGAAGTTCCCACTTTGGCAAATTCTTGGCCGGATACGGCCAGGGGGAGGCAGAGTCCAAGTACACTTATAAAAACGATCGCTTTTCTCATCTTAGCGCCCCTCCTTCTATGAATGCTTTGGTCTCTGGATATTTCATATGTCTTATTCGGCCATTAAGATGACAAACTTATCGATTCTTTTTTCGTTCGGAGTCTCGACGACGTACAGATAGAGACCGCTCACGACACTCTGGTCGTTACGAGAGATCAGATCCCATTCCTCACTGTCGGCACCGGCGAAACTACTGTTCTGATCGTGATAGATTTCATAGACCAAGTCTCCTGTCAGGGTAAAAATGGAGATTTTACAGACAGGAGGCAGATTGATGAACATGATTTTATCGTGGTACTGCCTCTCCCACTTGGCCGTTCCCAAATACGGATTCGGAACGACCTTCACACTGTCAACCGATGGTGTCGGATCTCCCTCCTCATAGTAAACGACCGGGACCACACCCGAAGGGCCTCCGGTTTCAGGATCTGTTTTGTAGTTTGAACGCGAACTCTCCTGAGGAGGAAGGAACACGCCGTGGACGTCCTGCTGCCGGCCGAAATCGTACGCAACGATAGAATAATAATATGGCAGTCCGTTCAGTGGAGGATTTATGGGGTTTCCCCACGGAGTGACGTACGTTTTGTTGCCATCAGCGTCCTCTATGGAGTCCAGACTCTCCGGATCGCAGAACTGGTGATCCGGTGGGATCGATGGCAGATCCACTAAAATGGGATTCCCCGTCTCGTCTTTCAAAGTGTCTCCCCCCGTGACCCAAACAGCCACCGAATCGTCAACATTATCGTAGGCGTAGATGAGCTCCCACCCTGCAGGCTTATACAGGCTTCGATAAATCTTATACCCCCTGAAATCGAGAAGGTTATCCTTCACATCAGGGGTTCCCTCGGCGACATTATCCCAGACCAGGGTCACTTTGCGGTTGCCGGCACTGTAATTCAAAACAGGCACGAGAGGCGGAGCAGGAAGGACCCAATGGTTGTCACAGTCAAAACATGAGGGATGATACGGATCGCTGTGAGTGCTCCCTTCGTAGTACGCCAGGAGGGCGGTGTCGAGATGTTTCCGCACACCCTCAAGTCCGCGGCCGACAGCCACAGCGTAGACGAAAGACAGGGTGTCACCCTCATTGAAATCAAAGGGTCCGGTGGACTGAAGCCACCGATAATCGAAAACAGGAGCGTTGAAGTCGGAATGGTGGGGGTTGACCATGTACCGTTTCCCCTTCATGGCAACATGACGACCGTCCATATACTCCAGTTTCTCCGTATCACTTCCCGGATCGCTCTCCCAATTCCACCAGCTGTGACAGTACGGCATCATAAGACTGTCCGAGAGCGTATAGACGGTGGAGTCCTCCTGAGTTGGAGGGCCGGAATAATTGTAATAGGCCGACAATTTATCGCCGACAGGAAGCTTTTTCACCTCACTATTTGTTCCCGTATAAATCAATCTCCCTCCGATGTATCCATCGCAGGGATAGGGCACCTGTGCCCGTTCCTGAAAGTCGTTCTCCGGTGTCGTTTGATGATCACCATCGTAAATGTAGGACATGTTCCTCGGAACAGCGAATCCGTAGACGACGATTGAGTCCTGCACGTCCGGGTGCTTGAAGGCAATTCGCTGCCCGCGTAACTGGGCCACACTATTTACAAAATCCTCCGCTAAGAGGAGCGTGTACTCGTCCGGAAATCCATCGGGTTCAACAAGCCCCTCGTCATAGTTGGGATTGTCAGGATCCCCGTACGGGACACCCCACTCATCGTATCCGGTGATCTTATCACCGTCCCAGTCGAAGGGATCGACGATGTCACCTCTGTTGAAAGGGAGACCTGGGGGAACTTCAGGAAGCTCGTCCGTTCTTGAGTCGTTCCTGTCTGTATACTGAGAACCGTCCCAGCCATCGAAATCGACGAGATCATCGATATGGGGGTCGGACACATCCAGCTGACAGTTGTCAGCATCGAAGATCCAGGCCGCGTAGAAATTTTCGTAGTCCTTCGTCCCTTCATTAATGATCTTCAATTCAAAAGCGATAATATCGTCGTAGTCGGGCATCGACCATGTCAGACCTCTCTGGAGGACGCGCACATTTAACGGAGTGTGACCTAAAATACTTTCCTTATCATCATACTCGACGTAGCTGTCGAGAATCCCTCTGGCTTGCGAACCGCTGATGTAGTTGACGGCAATGCGCTCCACACCGCTGGGGTCCGTGAACAGGGGACCGCTGTTGGCTACCGGATAGAACTCGTAGTTACCGTAATCGGCGTGGCTGACAACATCCTCACCATCAACTAAGGCACCACACCAGAAGCGACCCTCCCAATTGTATCCATTCTCTGACCCTCCGGGCCACTCGAAGTTCGGCCACTGAAAGTTGGCGTTTCCGTAGATCCCGTGATTGCTCACGCACGTCCAGAGGGCACCGATGTTATGTATCTGGCCGGTCTCACTGGCATACCACTGTAAACCCTGCTCACCGGTCGGTTTGGCCTGGGACATGGGGGAGGTCACAGAGCCCTTTGTCCGAGCTTCTGTTTCGCTCACAACACAGCCGAGAAGCAAAGAGAAACCGGCTAAGACACATAAGACGAACAGTACCTTTGATTTAATCTTCATCGCCTTTCACCTCCAGAAAAGTTCACCTCTCAAACAAGGGGAGCGGCTGTTGCGTCAACAGCCGCTCCCCTCCCCATTGCATTTTAGAAAGAGAGCATAAGCCCGGCCCGGACGATTCGCCGCGGGTCCCAAACATATTTCGCCTCGTACTTTCCTTCGGGATCGTTATCGGGAACGCCGTCGTTATTACTGTCCTGGCTATCGTACCATCCCACTTCATCGATGTTCGACATGTTCTTTTTATTGAACAGGTTCTTGACTTCGAGGAAAAACATCGGCTTGAACCGGCCGAAGGCGAATCCTTTGTCAATTTTCATATCGGTCCTGTAAGTGGATGGCCTGCGCTCTGTGTTGTTCCGAATCTCTTTGGTCCTCTGCTCCTCCGTGTAGGGCAAACCGCTCCCGTACGTGAAGAAGAGGTTGATACCCGTATTGTTGAGAAAGGACAGGCCGAGGAAATCGTCATTTTCCGGAATTCGTAAGTCCAGGTTGAGGTTGAACGTATGGGGCTGGTCCCAATCGAGGGGCCATTCGACGGTCGGCTCGATGTTTTCCGCCCAGGCAATGAGATACCCCTGAAAAAATCCCGAGCTCTTTCCCCTGGCCAATTGATAGGTGTAGTTGACCGTACCGGAGACGTAATAGGTCGGCCGTTTCACCAGTGAGATTTCAAAGCCGCGGACATTCCCGTAATCGGTATTGATGGTCAGACCGTACCAGTTATCGGCCGTGTAAAAGACCGATCGCGTATCGGTTAACCCTATGATGTCCTTATAGAAACCCTTTACCGTCATCTTCAACGACTCGTCCAAATAAGGAAAGAGGTGCTCCACTCCCAGCTCGTAGGACGTGGTCCGTTCCGGTGTGAGATTCGGATTGCCGATCAGGGGAAAGGCCCCCTGCAGGTTGTAATTGATGTTCCTGAAGAGATAGTCGAGCCTCGGAATCTGGAAATACCGGCCGTAGCTGAAGTAGAGTTTGTCCCGTTCCGTAATAGGATGGGACACACCCAATCTCGGGCTCCAGTAGTCCTTCGTCTTGACAGAGGTCGGGTTCTTTATAGAACCACCATCGATGGGATCAGGCGTCGGATCAGTGAGATCACTGGGGTAGTTGTTGTAATTGGCGTGGAAGAAATCGTAGCGCATTCCGGCATTGACAATCATGCCCTCGAATTCCATCTTGTCCTGAATGTAAATCGCCCCACCTCTCGGGTAGACTCTGAACCGTTCGTTGTAGGTGTTCCCGCCCGAAGCCATATCGATCTCAAAGTTGTAGATGTCGTACCACTGCATCTCCATTCCGGTCTTGAGCTGATGCCGCGTGTTCACCTGGCTCGTCACATCGAGGCTCACGGTGGTGACGGTCTTCTCGGATTCCATCCACCGATCGCGATAATACGTGGTGCCGTCACCGTACTTGTAAAAGTCATCCACATCCCTCGAATTCCCGAAAGGCGTATTGGCATATTCTATCCAGTTGCTCTTCTCCTCGGATTCCGGTTCGGATTGTCTATCCCAGAAACCATCACCGTTGAGGTCCTCAAAAGGAGGAGGACCGATCTCGGAGGCATCGATGTAATAGTTGTTGTTCTCATCTCGAAAGAGATCCGTACCGTAGGGATCGAACACACCATTCCCATTCAGATCCTCATTGGCATCCAGCCTTCCGTTCAGATTGACATCCCACTCGTGAGCTCTCTCGTTGATCTGGCTCAAGAAGAACGTGTGGTAACGGTCTATTTTAAACTCATAAAAAGTGCTCGGACTCAGGGTGTGACTCCACGTGACGGCCAGCTGATCGGTGGTCCGTTCAGCCACTGGTATGTGGTCCAACATGTTATGACCGCCATGCAGGTTTCCGCCGGCGTCCCTGTAACCGTTGAGCACTCCGTTGTGATCAAGATCCTCTGTATCCAAATAACCGTCACCGTCCAGATCCTCGTAATCCTGGACGCGTCCGTCCCCCTCGCCCTCATCGCCAGTTCCAGGGATGCCATCGCGTCCGACATCCTCGGTATCAAGCTGTCCGTTGTCGAACCACGGGTTCCCATTTTGGTCCAAGAACACCCCATCACGAGCCTGGGGAACAACCTCGACCCATTGGTTCGCGGTGGAGTCCCAGCCTGCTGGGTCGAAGTAGCCGTAATCCTCCAACAAATCCTCATAGGTCGTCCGCCGGTAGAGATTATACGTGTCCCCGAAGGGTCGAACCATGAAGGTGTTATAGTCGTCCCAGGATTTCAGACCGCTGACGGAGACCTTGTAAGCCGGGGCCGGCTTGTACGTCACCTTGCCTAAAATGTTCTTCTCCTTGTGGTCCGAATACGGAAATCGACCGTCGTAGTAATTGATATCTCCTGAAACAACGAAATTCATCTTGCCGGGCAGGGATTTAAAGAGATAGGATGAGATCGGCTCCGGCCCTGAGAGGTTGAATTCCATCCGTCTCATTTTTTCGTGGCCCTCAACGTGTCCGGTCCCCGGAATTTTCATCTCATCTTTTCTGTAAAAATATTCGTTCTCATCGAGTTCATCCAAACCCCAATCGCTCGTTTTGAGGCGTACCTTTCCAGCCCACTTTGGGGTTCCCTCTTTGGCTACGAAGTTGACGATGCCCGACTGCGCATTGGCGTACTCGGCACCATATCCACCGGTCATGACCACCGTCTCCTCGACGCCGAGCTCGGGCACATTCGAGTCGAAATTACCGGTATATGGATCCATGAGAGGACTCCCGTCGAGCATATAGACCGCCTCTCCCGTCCGACCGCCCCGAAAGTGACCATCGACGACACCTGCTTGATAGCTCACCAAATCCTCAACTTGATCTGTGGGTGTGCGCTCGATTGCCACGGCCGGAATAATCTCCGTACTGGACGTAATGTCCTTTTGGATCATGGGTCTTTCGGCCGTGACCGTGACCGCTTCGAACTCGATGATCGTTGGGTTCAATTCAAAATTGACCGTCGTCGTCAGATCGACACTCACGGCGACATTCGTCCACGACATGGAATTGTATCCGACCATGGACGCTTTTAAAACGTAAGTACCGGGTGGGACATTGAGGATAAAATACTCTCCGTTCAGATTTGTCGCCGCACCCATTGTCGTTCCTTCAACGACAATATTGGCGCCGGGTAGGGGATCTCCAGAATCTTTATCCTTCACGACTCCGGCAATTTTGCCCGTCACCCCTCCGAACACAACACCCGGCATTAAGGCAAAGACCAAAAAAGATAAGAACAATTTGCCTATCTTCATTTCAGGCACCTCCTTTCTCCGCTTAGGGCCCGACATCCTACTGTTACGAAAAGAACGAAAATCCATTGGCTTTGTTTGAACCCTCCTTCAAGTATAATTGTCTCGGCACCTCCTTGGCTTGGAATTCACGTCTTTTTCACGCAGTATCGTATCACCCCGCGTTCCTTCAAATACGTAACACACCCTATTCAGCTGCTCCCCTCCTTTCTTGATAAGATAAATGAAGACAAACGAAAACACATAAAGGTCATACTAAACCGTTTTAGAGGGGAGCAAATATTATGCCATAGGTAAATGTCCTTTCGCTTCTTCAGGAGTCAGGAATCACTCTAACAATAACTTTTTCCAAAGGTTAAAATAATATTCTTTTCATGGGCTCAACTTTAGATAGTCTGTTATGAACAGCGTCCTTACAGACCTATAAATGTAGCACTTTTAGGGATTTTTGTCAACTCTTTTTTTCAGTTTTTTGGGAATTTCAAAAAAATCTTTGGAATCCCCCGGCAAAGGGGAAATGATATCATCACTATTTTCATAATTATTATATAGTTAACAAATACATCAGTTTCAAAAATTTTCTCGCTCTTGTCTCAAATCGTGCAGTTGATCAACCGCAGAGGTGCAATTAGTTGCACGCATAGCCTGCAATTATTTGCACCCCATCTCCGATATGTAACTCCTCGAGGCATCATAAGGTGAGAAAGGTTAAGCTTTTACTCTTTGAAAACGCATTCAATTTGGTTGAAGCTATCTGTTTTTCCAAACAGGTTTTCTCTTGTTCAGAAAGGCGCTTAATCCCTCATGAGCATCCTCCAAGCTCATGAGTTGATCAAGATAGACGGATTCAACATTCGAAATGGCTTCATCGACACTGGCATACAGCCCGATATCCACGGCCTTCTTCGTCAGCCTCAAGACAGGAGCGCTCAACGATTGCAGTTTGCTGACAAACTCTTCGGCTTTCTCCTGAAAATGTTCGTGAGGAAAAACTCTGTTTATCAACCCGATCCTCTCTGCTTCTCGGGCGCTTATAATTTCTCCGGTCAAGACCAACTCCAGGGCACGGTTTCTCCGGACGAGATGAGGAAATATTACGGCAGCAATAGGTGGGAGGACACCGACCTTGATCTCGGGTTGGCCAAAGGTGGCCTCATCGGACGCGAGGACCATATCGCAAAACGTGGCCAGCTCGCAACCGCCCCCCAGGACCGCCCCGTGAACCACGGCCAGTGTCGGAGGCTCCAATGAATTGAGCAGTCGAAACATGCGGTGGAAGATTTCAATCATTTCGCTCACTTTCTCGGCCGTGTGTTCCTTGACGTCCACTCCCGCTGAAAAGGCCTTTCCCTCGCCGTTGAGGACCATCAACTTCACATCGGTCTTCGATTGAAGTTCCTCCAAGACCGTATTTATTTCCTTCATCATTTCAATGTTGAGGACATTCAGCGGCGGTCGGTTCAATATGATACGGGCCACACCATCTTTCTCCTCAAAAAGGATATGTTTCCAATGCTCCGGCATCTTGAGGTTCCTTTCGTTTATCTCTCTTGAATAGATTCACCCCTTGGGACAAAACAGGGACCCGAACATTCTTCCCGTTCCGAGTCCCTGTCGCCGTATCGCATCTTGCGCATTTACGACTCGCGTTTTATTACTGTCGCCATGGTCACACCACCCCCACCGCAGATTCCCGCCACACCGTATTCACCGTCATGGTGTTTCAACGCATAATAGAGTGTTACCAGGATCCTCGCCCCGCTGATACCCGTCGGATGGCCGAGGGCGATGGCCCCACCGTGGACGTTCACTTTTGACCGGTCCCATTTGAGCACCTGTTCGTTGGCCAGCACCTGAACGGCGAAAGCCTCGTTGACCTCGATGAGATCCATAGTGTCCAAGGTCATGCCCGCCTTTTCCAAGGCCATGGGTATGGCTACACCGGGCCCCTCGCCCATGGTCGAAGCCTCAACGGCCGTGGAGGCATAGGAGACAATGGAGAAGAGTGGAGCAAGCCCCAGTGCTTTCGCCTTCTCCCGGGACATGACTACCATGGCAGTGGCCCCATCGGACATCTGACAGGCGTTACCGGCCGTGACCGAACCGTCTTTCTTGAAGACGGGTGGAAGCTTGGCCAGCTTCTCCACAGAGGTATCTTTGCGGATCGTCTCATCCTTGTCAAAAATGATCGGATCGCCCTTGCGTTGCGGCACCTCAACAGGCACCAACTCTTCATCAAATCGCCCTTCATCCTGGGCCTTGGCCGCTTTCTGGTGGCTTTCAAAGGCAAACTGATCCTGATCCTCCCTGGAGATCTTATATTTTTCAACAAGGTTCTCGGCCGTCTGCCCCATACCCATGTCGTTCAAAGGATCGATGGAGTCGCTCCAGCCGTCCAAAATCTTCTTGTCCCCCATCTTGAATCCCTGCCACCGGACATCTTTCAGCAGATAGGGAATGGTGCTCATGCTGTCCATCCCCCCGATGACTATGATCTCTCCGTCACCGAGGCGAATGGCCTGCGATGCCAGAGCTAAGGCCTTCATGGCTGAAGGACAGGCCTTGTTGATGGTATTGGTTGGAACCGACATCGGCACCCCGCCGCGCACGGAGGCGGTCCGTGAGGGATTGGGCCCGTTCCCCGCCTGGCGACAGTGGCCGAGGATCACCTCGTCAACCTGGTCCCCTTTGAGACTCGCCCTCTTCAGCGCTTCAGCAATGACTACTGCTCCGAGATCGTACGCGGGGATATCCTTCAACGTCCCCCCAAACCGTCCTGTCGGCGTCCGCACAGCGCTCACAACAACGACATCATTCAATTCCATGAATTCCACCCTTTCTCTGAGATCGGAGTTACGCTTTTGCTGCTTCTTCAATGAGAACTGAAACCCATAAATGGGCAACTCCTAAAGAATGCACCATACTTTTAAATATACTGCCCTCCATCCACCTTAATCACTTCACCCGTAATATGCCGGGCTTTCTCCGAACACAAAAATGTGACGACCGTGGCCACATCTCCCGGAGTACCCAACCGTTTGAGAACGGTCTCGTCGAGAGACGTCTGCTTGGCCTCCTCCGGCATCTGGGCCATCATATCGGTCAGGATGAGGCCCGGGGCGACGGCATTGACGTTCACCCCTGATTTCCCCAGCTCTTTGGCCACCGTTTTCGTCAACCCGATAATGCCCGCCTTTGAGGCCGAATAGTTGGACTGACCGAATTTCCCCCTGAGACCGTTGATCGAGGTCAGATTCACGATCTTTCCGGACTTCTGTTCCCGAAAGAGGGGTGCCACCAACCGGATGAAATTAAAATAGCCCTTGAGATTTGTGTTGAGCACTGTATCCCACTGCTCCTCCGTCATCTTCCAGATGACCCCGTCCCAGTTGATGCCGGCGTTGTTCACCAGAATGTCGATTCGGCCAAACTCCTTGAGCGCTGTATTGACCATGGTTTCAGCATCTGAGAACTTCGCCACATCGGCCTGAACGGCCGTGGCCTTTCGACCCATGGCCCTTATTTTTTCCGCCGCCGCCTCAGCTTCATCGGGATGTTTCCGATAGCTCAGGGCAACGTTCGCGCCGTTGGCACCCAAGTCCAAGGCGACTGCCGTGCCTATTCCCAAACTCCCACCGGTCACGATGGCCGATTTTCCTTCAAGATCCATAACGACCTCCTTTCTCACCATTCTCGAGACTTCTTTTCCAAACTCTCTCGATCGTTGTCAGCTAAAAATTTCCTCATGGACTAATGAGCCGCAACTATCAGGTTGTCGTTGCGAGGAGGGTTGTGCGGAGCCCAGCATGACGAAGCAATCTCTTCATGGCATGAGATTGCTTCGCTCAGCTCGCAATGACAGATTATTGGGTATGTTTAACCAAAAAACCATAGATGTGATTGCCACCACAGTAAGAGGTTCAAACGCAACTCATTTTTTATTAACATGTTGTGGCTTCGGGAGAACTTCTTCCATAAGCTCATCGTCAACGGCTCGCCCCTCAGCTAAGAGCTGGCGATATTTGATAAAATCGATAACGTCCACGCCCGTCATCTTCTTTGTATTGAAGGCATGAAATCCCAAAAATGCCTCGGTTGCCATATTGGCGGCCAGCCAGTGGCGATTGGCCAGTTTCGTCTGATCCCAGAAGAACTTTTTCTTCATACGGATGCCATCGATCGATTTTATCAGACAACCCGGCATGAGGTTGGTGAAGGTCCACACGATTTTGTCGACCTCCTTGTCCAGAAGCTCAAAATCGGTAGCGGCGGTCTTCAGAAAGTCCCTGGCTTTTTTCCCCTCTTCTCCCGTCACAAAATCGCCGTAGACAATCTCACCGTCCTCAAGATATGTATCAGTGATCACGGCGGGATTTCTGATAAATTGGCCATCCTGCTTGATAACCGGAGCAACCTTGCTCACCAGGCCCAGTCGCTTCATCTTGTAGGCGCTCCACAGCTCGCAGGAGACGCAGTTCCACATGGCATCCTCAATACCCAGAAACCAGGGCAGAAAATCCGTGGAGCCTCCGTCAGGGGCCGAACCGTGTCTCGGTCCGGCCTGACCGAATATGGCCGTATCCGCTGCAACGGCGAGGTCGCAGGCCATGCCGATCTCCTGCCCACCCGCCACCCTCATTCCATTAACACGACAGATGGTCGGCTTCTTGCACATCAGTATGGCATCGACCATGCCATTGAAGAGGTCCATATACTGCCCGTACTCTTCGGGCTTTTTTGAATAATACTCGGCGTACTCCTTCGTGTTTCCACCGGTGCAAAAGGCCCTGTCCCCGACAGCCGTGAAGACCACGGCGACCACACGTCGGTCCACGGAAGCCCTGTGGAATCCGGCGATCACGCCTTTGACCATCTCCGTCGTATACGAATTATACTGCTTCGGATTGTTCAGCGTAATCCAGGCCGTTTTCAAGACATCGATTTCGTTTCCTTTATTGTCAATGATCGGCCGCAGCTCGTACATCGTACACGGCGGCTCGGTCCCGAAATGTTCGTCTCCCCAGAGCGTATGATCTTTTATCTCATGATCGCGCGGCAACCAATCCAAGGCCATTCCCATCCTCCTTTCTCCTAAGTTTCAGAATGTTTACGGATCATATTTTCAACCAGGGTATGTCGTGCATCTTTTAATCATCCATTCGTCGGATTCAATGCATGAATTGCTGCAACACATTCGTATGGTTTCGACAGAACTCGTACGGAGATTCCAACTGGGCGTGAATCATCTCTTTTTGCCAGTGTGCGTTGTAGAGCCTGCAATTCGGATCGTCGCAGAAAGGATCTCCGGTCATGTGATAGAAGACCGCTTGCATTATATAACCCTTCAGAATCTCCGTCATCCTTTCATCGTTGTGCTCGACAAACTCTCCTCGAAACTGTTCCTGGAGTTGATACGTGTCACTCGACCGACCGATGGCAGCGAACTGTTGCTTCAACAGATAAAACGCTTTCGGCCTGGCCGGTCCTTCAATGACTCCGGTCGTTGAGATAACACAAGGCATTCCAAAGATAGCCACCCTGGCGTGATAGCGTCTATCGTTTGCGTCGTAGGTTCCAAGCAGCTGGTTCGAAAGAACAATGTGAAGGTGATCATGATTCCGCTCTTCGTCAGGTATCCACTCCCAAAGGATTCTTAGGAATGTGACCCCGTCGTACAAAATCCCAAAGGGTTTCGATTCCGGCCTTCGAAGAAACTTTCGTTCGTAGTCAACCTCTGCCGGCAATGGCTTAAAAACAACCTCAGGTTTTTCAAGGCTTCGCACCTTACATCGGGCCAATCGCTCCGCCACCTCATTCATCTCATCATCCTCACCGCTCAGTTGATGCCCAAAGAACTCGCCCCGAAGTGTAACCGGAATCCCTCCCATCCTTTGCCCAACATAGTCGATCAACTCCGAAGTATGAAGGGTTCCGGCGCTGGGAGCGTCATAGAGATGAACATGTTTTAAAATGTGCATTTCGTTTCTATGACGCAGAAAACCTGAGATCGAAACCGCAGGATCCTCTACATTTTTTCTTCGATGACCTCAGCCACCCTCTTCCCCGAGAGCAGCATGGCTCCGAAGGTCGGCCCCATCCGCGGCAGTCCGTACACGGTTGAAACGGCCATTCCACCGACAACAAGGCCGGGATGGACTTCACCTGTGTGCTCGACGACCAAATCCTCCGATCGCTCCACCCACATGGCTCCGAAGCCCACTGTCTTGACGAGACCTCTCTCCTCAAGCTTGCTCACAACGCAGGCATCGTGGCCCGTGGCATCGACCACCATCTTACACTCGATGGCCACGGGATCGACGCACGTGATCTCCCTGGGCATAGCCGATATCGGGGTCCAGTTGATGACCACACCCCCCAACCGATTCTCTTCCCTGAGGACGACGTCATCGAAGAGGGTCATGTTCGCAACCTTCACCCCCGCATCACAGGCGGCCCCGATGAGCTTGGAGCACGCGTGGGGACCATCGGCCACGTACAAACCCTCCACGGCTTTCTCATAAGGAACACCCAGCTCATCCAGTACCTTCTGAGCCGGATCACGGACGGTGACTTTATTCATCAGGTATCCACCGATCCAGAAACCGCCTCCCAGATAGTTGTTCCGCTCGATGATCAGAACTTTTCTCCCCTTTGATGACAGCTCCCTGCCTGCCATGAGACCGCACGGCCCGGCCCCAACAATGATGACATCGCTCTCAGCATATTCTGAGAACTGCTTTAAAAAACCACCCACAATGGCGCGGGTGACCTCTTTCTCTCCGACAGGTTTAAAAATTGGCATAGCCTCACCACCCTCTTACGAAGTTTTGAATGAAAGATTGAAAAATCCAAAATTCAAAACTCAAAACGATTTTTGAATTACTTGTTTTATACCTCGACCCTCACGAGGGATTTTTCGGGCATCACTCTTTTTGGATAGTTACCCCTACTGAATAACCCCCCCATGTCACTTCTCGAAAAATTGAAACGGAATCCATGAGGCCGTATTACAGTGCTTCCACCAGCAGCGCAATGCCCTGGCCGCCGCCGATACACATGGTCGAGATGCCGTAGCGCGCCTTTCTTCTGCGCAACTCCATAATGAGCTTGAAAGTCAAAATACAGCCTGTGGCTCCCAGCGGATGCCCCAGGGCAATAGCCCCGCCGTTGACGTTCACTTTGTTCCGGTCCAGCCCCAGTTCCCTTTCAACGGCCACATATTGAGGTGCAAAGGCTTCGTTGATCTCCCACAGATCGATGTCATCAATGGTCAGGCCGGCCTTCTCCAAGGCCATTCTCGAAGACGGGGCCGGACCGATGCCCATGATCGTGGGATCGACAGCAGCTATTCCCCAGGAGACCAATCTGGCCAAAGGTGTCAGATTGTGCTCTTTTGCCTTCTCCATGGTCGTCACCACAACCGCCGCCCCCCCATCGACAATACCGCTGGCGTTGCCCGCCGTAACGAGGCCACCTCTCCCGAAGGCCGGACGCAGCTTGGCCAACGCCTCGAGGGTTGTATCAGGTCGGCAATGGTCGTCCTCGTTTACGACGGTCACGTTGCCTTTGCGATCCGTAATCTCGACCGGGACCTTCTCCTCCTCAAACAGCCCTTTTTCAATAGCCGCGCTGCCCCTCTTCTGGGACTCTAAGGCGAACTGATCCGAATCCTCGCGGGTCACCCCGTATTTTCTCGCCAGCTTCTCGGCCGTCTGGGCCATAAACATACCGATGAGGGGATGGTTCAGGGATTGAAAGAGCACATCTTCCAACAAGACACCCGGCCCAAAACGCATGGGCGTTCCCCGAATACCGCGAACGGCATACGGCGTCTGGCTCATGGACTCCATACCACCGGCCAGCACAAAATCAGCTTCATCCAGCAAGATCATCTGAGTACCGGTGACGATCGCCTGCGCTCCTGACCCACAGATGCGATTCACAGTCAAAGCAGGCGTTTCAATTGGGATTCCCTCGATCCTCAAGCACACATCCCTGGCGCCGTAGAGTGCATCAACGGCATCATGATTGGCATTCCCCATGACGACATGGTCGATCCATTCAGGCTTCACCTGAGACCGCTTAATCGCTGCCCTGCCTGCTATCGCACCCAGCTCGCACGCGCTGAAATCCTTCAATTTCCCGGCACCGGGGGTCCCGGCGTATTCGGCCATGGGTGTCCTGGCACCACCAACGATGACTATGTCTTTCTGGAGCATACGTATTCCTCCTTGTCGTAATTTATTCAAAACTTCCCAAAAAACATGGCAATCCCAATAATAACAAAAAGAACAGCCGCACCTTTGTGGACGTAAGCAACCGGAATAATTTTTGTGATCGTCTGACCGAAGGCGACGCCAATTGCTGTCACAATTGCCAAGGCAATAATGGCCCCGCAAAAGACAATGACAGGTCTTTGCGTCTTGGCCGTCATTGAAATAGCCACCAACTGCGTTTTGTCACCGAATTCGGCCAGTAGAAAAGCGACAAAAGTGGAGATAAGCACTTTCCAGTTCATAAAAACCTCAGAATTGAAATGGTTCGACCCAAATTGGAAACGTTCGAAAATAACGTCCCGCATCCGTATGTCGGCCTAAGCCGGGATGGCTTCTCGCACATACGTCAGCCAGCCGTGTCGATCCTCCTTTTCACCGGATGTAATGGCAAAGAATTCTTCTTGAAGTTGCTTCGTAATAGTTCCGACCGATCCATCTCCGACGGGAATTTTATCGATGTACCCGATGGGTGTAATCTCGGCCGCACTGCCTGTAAAAAAGACTTCGTCGGCGATATAGAGACCTTCTCTGGGGATAAGCTGCTCGACAACCTCGTATCCCAACTCTTTGGCAAGTGTTATAATCGAATCCCTGGTGATACCCGGTAGAACAGAGGCCCCAAGGGGTGGAGTGCACAGAACGTCGTCGTTGACGATAAATATGTTTTCACCGCTCCCCTCACTGACATACCCATACACATCCAATGCGATCCCTTCCATGTAGCCATCCTTTACCGCTTCCATTTTTATAAGTTGTGAATTCATGTAGTTGGCCCCGCATTTGGCCAAAGCCGGAAACGTATTCGGAGCCATCCGTGCCCAGGAGGACACCCTGACCGAAACACCTTTGTCAAGTGCCCCCTCCCCCAAATATTGTCCCCATCCCCATACGGCGATGGTTACTTCCACAGGGCAATTGAAGGGATTGACCCCGACATCACCGTATCCTCTGTAAACGACAGGCCGGACGTAACACTCCTCCATCTTATTCACACGAATGGTCTCTAAACAAGCGTCAAGAATCTCCTGTTTCGCGTAGGGTATCTCCATCCGATAAATCTTGCACGAATCATACAACCTATCAATGTGCTCTTGGAGGCGAAAACAGGCCGAACCTTTCTTCGTCTTGTAACAACGCAATCCCTCAAAAAGACTTGTTCCATAATGGATGACGTGGGATAGAATGTGGATGTTGGCATCATCCCAATTGACAAATTTCCCGCTCATCCAGATCTTTTCGGACTTTTCAAACGGCATGAGCCTTCTCCTTTCCCAGAGGGTGAGAAACTCGTTTACGACTATTTCAGAAGACTGGCAGCGATCACCATCCGCTGCACTTCAGAAGTGCCCTCATAAATCTCGGTAATCTTCGCATCCCTGAACAACCGCTCCACCGGATACTCTTTCATGTATCCGTATCCCCCATGGATTTGTATGGCCTTCGTTGTCGTCCTCATCGCCACTTCTGAAGCAAAAAGCTTGGCCATGGCCGCTTCCTTCGAATACCGTCCACCACTGTCCTTGGCCCGGGCCGCCTGGTGGACCAGATGCCGGGCACCCTGAATCTCAGTCTCCATATCGGCCAGCATCCACTGAATAGCCTGAAATTCACAGATCGGCTTTCCGAACTGGGTGCGCTGTTTCGAATAGGCAATCGATTCATCAAGGGCGGCCTGGGCAATTCCCAGGGCCTGAGCAGCGATCCCAATTCTCCCTCCGTCGAGGGCATCCAGGGCGATCTTGAATCCCATTCCTTCTTCACCCAAGAGGTTCTCTTTGGGCACCTTGCAATCTTTGAAAACGAGCTCAGACGTATCACTGGCCCGAATACCGAGCTTGTTCTCCTTCTTTCCCACCTCGAAACCATCCCATTTCTTCTCAACGATGAAAGCATTGATGCCCTTGTACTTCTGTTCCTTGTCGGTCATGGCAAAAACCACCACGGTATCCGACTTGCCCCCGTTGGTGACGAAGATCTTCGTACCATTAATAACGTAGTGATCTCCATCTCTAACGGCGGTGGTCTGCAGGTTCCCGGCATCGGAACCTGCGTCCGGCTCGGTTAAGGAAAAGGAACCCAGATGCGTTCCATTGGCCAAGGGAACGAGATATTTCTTCTTTTGCTCCTCGTTGCCGTATCTGAAAATCGGATGACACACGAGGGAGTTGTTTACCGACATGGTCACCCCACATGAAGCATCACCACGGGAAATCTCCTCCACGGCAATGACATAACTGACAGTGTCCATACCGGCACCGCCGTATTCCTCCGGGATCATCATGCCCATGAATCCCAATTCACCCATCTGTTTGACCTGTTTGGCCGGGAATTCCTCGGTTTCGTCTCGCTCTGCAGACTCCGGTTTTAACTCATTCTCAGCGAAATCTCTGGCAGTTTTTTTAATAAACTGCTGCTCCTCAGTCAGTCCAAATTCCAAAAGCCTCACCTCCTCATCGCTTCGATCATCATTGATCTTGTACTCATGACTTTGTTGCTTTTCGACTCTTCGACTTTTTTACATTTCGACTTTTAAACAATTTCAAGACTCATGGCTACGGCTCCGCCACCTCCAAGACACAGGGTGGCCAGACCTGTCTTGAGGCCGCGATCCTTCAAGGCATAAATCAACGTTGTCACCACCCGCGCCCCGCTGGCCCCGATGGGGTGGCCTAGAGCGATGGCTCCCCCGTGGACGTTGACCCGGTCCCAGTCCCAGCCGAGTCCTCTGCCGTCGGCCAGACACTGGGCAGCAAAGGCCTCGTTCGCCTCGATCAGATCGAAGTGGTTGATGTCCACACCCAGTTTTTCCATCAATTTCCCCACGGCCACAATAGGGGCAAAGAACACATCCTTGGGCTCCATGAAGCCGGAGGCATATCCCGTGATTTTGGCCATAGGCTGAATACCCAATGCCTCGGCTTTATCCGCTCCCATGACGACGACGGCAGAGGCACCGTCGTTCAATCCAGGAGCATTTCCGGCCGTCACCATTCCGTCCTTTTGAAAGGCGGGCTTGAGTTTTGCCAATCCTTCGAGGGTCGTTTCCGCCCGCGGCGTCTCATCGGTGTCGATGACAAGAGGATCCCCTTTCCTCTGAGGAATCTCGACCGGCACGATTTCCTCTTTGAATTTCCCATCGCTCATCGCCTTGGCCGCCTTCATCTGGCTGTTGTAAGCGTACTCGTCAAGCTCCTCCCTCTTCAAGCCGGCCTTTTGAGCCGTATACTCCGCCAGATTTCCCATGTGGACATTCTCGAAAGCGCACCACAAACCATCATAGATGAGGACATCGATCATCTTCTGATCGCCGAATTTCACTCCGTCCCGGATTTTCTTAACGACGTACGGACACTGACTCATGGATTCCATACCACCACCAACGACGACGTCGGCCTCCCCAAGCTTGATCGCTTGGGCCCCGAAGACGATGGCCTTCAGGCCTGATCCACATACTTTGTTGATCGTGGTTGCAGGCACCTTCGCCGGCAGGCCACCTTTGAGTGTGGCCTGTCTGGCCGGTGACTGACCCAGACCGGCCTGAACCACATTGCCCATGAACACCTCGTCGACCTGATCTGGCTCGATCCCGGATCTCACCACCGCCTCTTTGATGACAACACCGCCTAAATCTTGCGGCAAGAGTGACGAAAGACCGCCCAGGAACCGTCCGCTGGCTGTCCGACAACAACCGGTAATAACGACATCACGAGTCTCCATAAGCCCTCCTCGTTTTGGATTTTGGATTTTGGATAGTTTAATCATACTGAACCCTTTCCACCGTCTCGACAACCCACCTCCCTTCTCTCTCCCGCAGATACCCCATGCCAATCGCCGGAGAGTGGACGAAGACCAACAGCCACTCTTCTGCCAGGGCTTGATTGAGAATTCTTTCTTTTGCCTCTATTGTCTGCATCGGATACAGATCGTAGCTCATAATATAGGGAATTTTGATGTGTGAGGTCATGGGAACCAGATCTGCCAGAAAGAGGGCTGTTTTTCTATCAGATTCGATCTTCACGACCTGATGGCCCTCGGTGTGACCGCCGGCGGGGATGACTCGGAGTCCATCGGTCACTTCTTCCTCTCCCTCAACGAGCCGAAGCAATCCATGTTCTTCCAAAGGAAGGAAATGCTCCCTTGAATAATTGTTCTTCGTACGAATGTTGGGATGTAAGGCCGCCTCCCATTCAGCCCGCTGCAGAACATAGGTTGCCTTGGGGAAGGTCGGAATGAATCCCCCGCTGCCATCACCAACCGTATTCCAGCCGACGTGATCGAAATGGAGGTGGCTGCAAATAACAATATCGATGTCCTCAGGCTTCACACCGAGCATATGTAACCTATCCATGAGTGTCTTCGGCTGTACCACTCCGAAGATACCTTTTGACTTTGGCTCAAGCCTGTTCCCTATACCCGTTTCGATAAGAATGTTATTCTCTCCCGTACGAATCAATAAAGAATTCAGTCCCATAAGAATGCGATTGTTCTCATCAGGAGGATCGATTCTCTGCCACAGCATTTTCGGCACCACACCGTACATCGATCCCCCGTCCAACCGGAACGTCCCGTCGCTCAACAGATGGAGTTCGAATGTTCCAAGTTTCATGAATTAATCCCGTAGCAATTGTCGAGCTATTACCAATCTCTGAATCTCCGACGTCCCTTCACCGATCTCCGTCAATTTGGCGTCGCGCATGAATCGCTGCACCGGATATTCTCTCATATAACCCCGGCCGCCGTGAATCTGGACCGCATGGATCGTCGACCGCATGGCCACCTCTCCGGCGTACAGCTTGCACATGGCCGCCTCTTTGGTGAAGCGCACCCCAGAGTCCTTCATCCGAGAGGCATGATAGACCAAATGGCGAGCCGCTTCAATCTCCGTGGCCATATCCGCAATCTTCCATTGAATGGCCTGCAAATTGGCTATCGGCTTTCCGAACTGAATTCGCTCCTTGGCCCATTCGATACTGGCATCAAGGGCTCCCTGCGCAATGCCCAGAGCCATGGCACCAATACTGATCCTGCCACCGTCCAGGGTGATCATGAACTGTTTGAAGCCCTCGCCCTCTTTTCCCAAGATATTCTCTCTCGGAATCCGGCAGTTCTCGAATATCAGCTCACACGTGTCGGAGCCCCGAAGCCCCAGTTTATTCTCCTTTTTTCCGATTGTAAAACCGGGCGTTCCACGTTCAACGATAAAGGAGCTGATGCCTTTCGTCCCTTTGCTCTTGTCGGTCATGGCCGTAAAAACCACCGTCTTGGCAATACTGGCATTGGTGATAAAGCACTTTGTTCCATTGATGACGTAGTCATCGCCGTCCAGAACCGCCGTCGTCTGCGTTCCGGCAGCATCGGAACCGGCGTTCGGTTCGGTCAGGCCGAAGGCCCCGATCTCCTCGCCCTGCGCCAGGGGGATAAGATATTTCTTCTTCTGCTCCTCCGTCCCAAAGGCGTAAATAGGAAACGATCCGAGAGAAATATGTGCTGCATACGTGATGCCCGTCGATCCGCACACCCGTGAGATCTCCTCCACGGCGATGGTGTAATGCATCGTATCTTTCCCCGCCCCGCCATACGCTTTCGGAAAATTGATACCCATGATGTCCAGCCTTGCCATCTCCTTGACGGTGTCCCAGGAAAATTCTCCGGTCCTGTCGATCTCCTCTGCCTTGGGCTCAATGATCTCCTTGGCAAAGGTTCGCATTTTCTGTTGAAACGCAAACTCCTCCTGCGTCAGTTCCATTCTTCCTCCGATCTCAGTCAGCCGATCCCTCAAGAGGAGCAATCTCCACAAGAGGGACGCCCGCATCCACCAGATCACCATCGTTGTAATGTATTTTTTTCACCCGTCCATCTATGGGCGATCGCAGGGCATTTTCCATCTTCATCGACTCCACAATGATCAGGCTCTGATTTTTCTCCACGTGGTCGCCCTCAGTCACTTGAATTTTCACAACCGTCCCTGGCATGGGTGCGGCAAGGGACTGCTCCCCCGATGCAACCGAACCTCCCCTAACATATCCAGACCGAGCGGTCTCTTCAACCTCCTCCAGACAGAAATGATACCCATCGATATGGAGGTATCTTTTCTGTTCACTCGCAGCGATGGAGACCTTATATGATCGACCCTCGACCAAGAGGGACAGGCAATTTTCAGAAATAGGGCGAGCGTCAACAGGCACAGGGCCATCTCCAAAATCAATCGTGTAGTTTTCACCATCTGAGCGAACATCTATCTTGTATTGTTTTCCAGAAACTCCAAATTCGTATTCCATGAAAACTCCATCAGCTCGAAGCGATCTCCCACTTGCCAACCGTGTGCCACGGAGTGACCACCGCCTCTCGAAAACGGTTCGTACTCTTTGAAGGGGAAGCCTCTTTCATTGAGGCAATGGCTGCCGCGGCCAAGGCGACGTTGAGGCTTTCCCCGTTTTGGCCCTCTCCCCAATCGGCCATATGTCTCTCGATAAAGCTGGTGTATGTCCGGCCCGCAGCAAACTCGGGATGGGCGATAACGTCCCGCAGAAACCCAACGGTCGTCCGAATGCCCAAAATGGTCAGTTCGGACAGGGCCGAAATCATCCGTTTACACGCAACATCCCTGTCCTCTCCCCAGACAATGAGCTTGGACAGAATGGGATCGTAATGGACCGGAACCGTCCAGCCTGAGTAAATGCCGCAGTCGTGCCGCACACCCGGGCCCGATGGCTCCTGCAGAAAGAGAATTTTTCCGGGAGAAGGCATGAAATTGTTCTCCGGATTCTCGGCATAAATTCGGCACTCGATGGCATGTCCCAGTTGGGTCACATCCTCCTGGCGAAGGGACAATGTATCGCCGGAGGCGACGCGGATCTGCTGATGAACGAGATCGATGCCTGTGACCAACTCCGTCACCGGATGCTCGACCTGAAGCCGGGCATTCACCTCAAGAAAGTAGAAATTTCCCTCCCGGTCGAGAAGGAACTCCACCGTGCCGGCGTTGGAATACTCCGAAGCTCTGACCACTTTGAGGGCGGTCTCTCCCATCTTTGTTCTCAGATTATCGTCCAGGGCCGGCGATGGTGTTTCCTCGATAATCTTCTGATGGCGTCGCTGGATTGAACACTCCCGCTCGAAGAGATGAACCGCCTGACCGTGCTTATCGGCCAGGATCTGAAACTCAATATGGCGCGGTTCTTCGATATATTTTTCGATGTACACCGACGCATCCCCGAAGGCCGATTTGGCCTCTCTCATTCCCCCCTCAACGGCCTCTTGCAGTTCGTTCTCCGACCCGACCACCCGCATGCCCTTGCCCCCACCCCCGGCCGAGGCCTTGATCAATACTGGATAGCCAATCTTTTCGGCCTCTTCAACAAAGTCATCGGTCCCGCCACCCTTGTGCATCATGCCTGGAATAATGGGCACCCCTGCAGCGATCATGGTCTCGCGGGAAGCAACCTTATCACCCACCAGTTTCAACGCCTTTGAATCCGGGCCGATAAAGGTGATGTCCTCCTCCTCACACCGCTGGGCGAAGAGATGGTTCTCAGCCAGAAAACCGTAGCCCGGATGGATGGCGTCAGCCCCCGTGGCCTTGGCCGTATTGACGATTGTCTCAATATTGAGATAACTTTGAAGTGGGGCCGGTGGTCCGATACAGATCGCCTCGTCGGCAACCTGAACATGGAGTGACTCCCGATCCACCTCGGAATATACCGCCACCGTCGGGATTCCCAGCTCCCGGCATCCCCTAATTATGCGAACCGCAATCTCCCCGCGGTTGGCTATTAAAATCTTTTTAATCACAAAATTATTCATCAAAGGTCAGATGAAGGCTGAGATCGTTCACCCCGCAACAGGCGGTATAGTTTCAATAATGCGGTACAGTAGAAGCTTCGATATGACCACAAGATCTTTCGCTTCGGCGAAGAAACCCTTCTTTGGATGCAATAGTTGTCTCGCCTCCTCTTCAAAAGCCTTGAAGTATGAAGCCAGGGAAAACTCCTTCTTCAGTTCCTCCAAATGGGAGATAAGTGTATCAAACTCCCCCTTATCAAGCCAAACTCCCTGGCATGTGGGGCAGATGTCAAGGGGAAGGTCCGCATACCCAGCGTAATTGATGACACTCATATTCTCATGACACTTCGGACAGGAACGTTCGCCCTGTTCGGTCGAAAGTTTCTCTGTGTCCGCCCAGAGTGAAAAATCGAAGCCTTCGAGCTTTCGATCCTTTTCATTCTTGGCCCGCTCCAGCTCCCCCTTGTCGAACCACAATCCGTCGCACTGCTCGCAGTGGTCGAGAACAATACCTTTAAAGTCGTGACGTTTTAAATCAACCCGGCAGTTAGGACATTTCATGGGACCGCTTCCACTGTTATTCAGCCCGGTAGATATCGGGCTGCATTTTCCCAGGACTCATCAATTCGATGACCGACGGCGTTATTTTCAGGACGACGAGATTCGGATCATCGGGTCCGGAGAAGTAGGCTTTTAATTGATCGGACCAGAACCTCTTTTTCGTCTCAGCATCATCCAACACCTCTGCCGCGGCAGCAATATTCAGGTACGCGTGCTCCATATCGTTCGGATCGGCCCCAAGAATAACGTGGACATTGGGATCCGCCTTGATCTGGGCCACCTTGCGGGATTGAACAAAGGTGTTCACGTACAACGTCAGGTCGTCGGTCCCGTGGGTCATGACATAGCGAACCCACGGCCGATCATCCTTGATGGTGGCCAATGAGGCCAGGTGCGAACCTTTCAAAACGTCCAGGATCTTCTGCTTCAGCTCAGTTTCTTCCATTTCCTTCCCCCTTTTTCGTAAGTCTCCGCTCTCTGCTAATCAACGGACCACTTCGGTTTTCTTTTCTCAAAGAATGCGGACATCCCTTCCTGCGCCTCCGCCCCCTCCCTCAATTTGGCCAGGACGTCGGCCGTATAGGCCCTTGCCTCTTCAAAATCCAGTTGAGGAACCTGTTGCAGCAGCTGTTTGCAGACATGGAGGGCATAGGGTCCACTGGAGAGCAGTTGCTTGACTCTCTCTCCGACAGCTGCATCGAGCTCCCCCTCGGGAACGACCTGATTCACAAGACCCGATTCCAAGGCTCTCTGGGCGGTGAGCCGCTCCCCGGTCAGAAAGAACTCCCGGCACCTGCTCTCGCCGACCCGACGGACCACGTAAGGAGAGATGCAGGCCGGGACGACACCGATCTTCACCTCGCTGAAACTGAAAACGGCGGATTCGGCGGCGATGGCCAGGTCACACACGGCTACAAAGCCTGTCCCCCCACCGATGGCAGGCCCGTTGATTCGAGCAATCGTAGGCTTCGGTGATGAATACATACTGTACATCAATTCCGCAAGTCTGAGGGTGTCCTCGAAATTTTCTTGATACGAGTATCCCTGTATCCTCTTCATCCAGTGAAGATCCGCACCAGCACAGTAACATGTCCCACGACCCGTTAAAACAACGACTCTGACATCATCTCGCCCCGCAATATTGTCAAATACTTCCAGCAACTCTCCGATCATAACGTCATTGAACGCGTTGCGTATCTCTGGGCGGTTCAATGTCACCCTGGCAACCAGATCCTCAACAGTGTACAGGATGGTCTCGTATTCTTTTTTCTCAGCCATGTATTGTCCCCAGATAGTCTTTGAAACTACAGCTACATTCGAAAGACACCGAATCGGTGATCAGGAACTGGTGCATTCAGAGCCATGGATATGCCCAGTCCGAGGCATGTCCGCGTATCCAGGGGATCGATGATGCCGTCGTCCCACAGCCTCGCCGTGCTGTAATAGGGGCTCCCCTCCTCCTCATACTTTCTCAGCGTCGGCTCTTTGAACTTCTCCTGCTCCTTATCACTCATCGTCTTGCCTTCGGCCGCCAGCTGAGCGAGCTTAACGGTCAGAAGAACATTGGACGCCTGTTCGCCCCCCATGACGGAGATACGGGCGTTGGGCCACATCCACAGAATCCGCGGGAAATAGCCCCTCCCGCACATGGCATAATTTCCAGCTCCGTAGGAACCGCCGAAGATGACCGTGAAGCGGGGCACCTGGGCCGTGGCCACGGCGTGGACCATCTTCGCTCCGTCTTTGGCGATGCCTCCATGTTCGTACTGTTTGCCGACGATAAATCCGGTGATATTCTGCAAGAAGAGAAGGGGGATCTTTCGGACGGCACACATGGAGACAAAATGAGCCCCCTTTTGGGCGCTCTCCGAGAAGAGGACGCCGTTATTGGCCACAATGCCCACCGGATACCCCATGATGCGGGCATAGCCGGTAACGAGGGTCGTTCCGTACCGCTCCTTGAATTCGTGAAAGCGGCTGCCGTCAACGATCCGGGCGATAACCTCCCGACTGTCGAACGGTCTTCTCAAATCTTTGGGAACGATGCCGTATATCTCCTCCGGATCGTAGTAGGGGTCCTCCGGTTCATCCCGCTCCAAGTCGAACTTCCGGGGGATCGGGATATTCTCAACGACGTTGCGGCACAATTCGATGGCATGCTCGTCATTCAGGGCAAAATGATCGGAGACACCGGATATTCTCGTGTGAACATCGCCCCCACCCAGCTCCTCGGGCGTCACATCGACCCCGGTGGCCGCTTTCACCAGCGGGGGTCCGCCGATGAAGATGGTGCCCTGTTCTTTGACGATGATGGTCTCATCACTCATAGCCGGCACGTAGGCCCCGCCGGCCGTACACGATCCCATGACAACCGAAATCTGCGGGATACCGAGGGCTGAAAGCCGGGCCTGGTTGTAAAAGATTCGACCAAAATGCTCCTTGTCCGGAAAGACTCCGGCCTGCAAGGGCAGAAAGACACCCCCCGAGTCCACCAGATAGATGCACGGCAGTCGGTTCTCGAGAGCCACTTCCTGGGCCCGGACATGTTTTCTGACCGTCTCGGGGAAGTAGGTCCCACCTTTCACAGTGGCATCATTGGCCACAATGAGGACCTCTTTTCCATGAACCACTCCAATGCCGGTGACAATACCGGCGCAGGGAGCCTCATTGTGGTACAAACCATATGCGCACAGGGGACTCAACTCCAAGAACGGTGTATTCTTATCCAGTAAACGGTCAAGGCGTTCCCGAACGGTCAATTTTCCTCTGGCCTTGTGTTTCTCAACGGCCTTGGCCGGTCCACCCTTCTTCACTTCGGCCAATCGTTCTTGAAGCTCGGACACGACCCGACGCATGTGCTCCCGATTTTCCTGGAACTCAGGGCTGGCTGTGTCTATATGAGATTCGATTCGATACATGTGGATGCTTCGCTTTTCGGTGGAACTTAAAAAGGATCACACCGGAACACATTTGTATCCGTAACAGAGGATGCCCGCTTCACCCACAGTCTGGATCCGACGAAATTCGACCTTCACCTTCTGGCCGATCTCCAGATGCTCCACGTCGCAGTCAACGACCTGAGCTGTCAGTCGCACGCCGTCATTCAATTCGACGATCCCGATCGCATAGGGCGCTTCATCGACAAATTGGCTCGGGGCCACGCGAATGACGGTGAACGTCTGCAACGTCCCCTCATCCTTCAGACGGACGATCTCGAATTCCCTGGCCCCGCACGCACAGACCAACCTCGGAGGGAAATAGGTCTTCCCGCAGCGGGTACATTTGCCCGCCTCCAGTCTGTACCTTTGAGGAATTTCACGCCAGTATCTCGCTGGTGTCACCATCACTGCACCTCCAATATATGCACAAGGGTGCTGCCACCACTGCCGCCCATATTCTGCGTCAATCCAACCCGGGCACCCTCAACTTGTCGTTTGTCCGCCTCTCCGCGAAGCTGTTTCACAATCTCAACAACCTGGGCCACACCTGTGGCTCCCACAGGATGGCCCTTGGCCTTGAGGCCCCCGCTGGCATTCACCGGTATCTTTCCCCCCAGAGCCGTCAGTCCGCTCTCGGCCGCCGTCCCCCCTTTGCCCTTCTCAATGAACCCCAAAGCCTCAATGACACAAATCTCCGCTATGGTGAAACAGTCATGCACTTCGGCCAAATCGATATCCTCGGGCTTCTTACCGGCCATCTGATAGGCAGCTTCCCCTGCCTTGGCCGTAGCGTTCAAGGTCGTAACATCGTCACGGCTGTGGAGGGCTATGGTATCTGTGGCATGACCGACCCCGGTTATTTTCACGACCGGCTTATCCGTTAGGGTCTTAGCCATATCAAGGGGACACAGGATAACGGCAGCGGCCCCGTCTGTGATGGGCGAGCAATCGAGGATCCTGAGCGGGTCCGCCACCATGACAGAGCTCAGGACACCCTCAACCGTCACCTCGAACGGATACTGAGCCAACGGATTCAAGGCTCCGTGCCGATGATTCTTGACCGCGACATGAGCCAGTTGTTCTCGTGTCGTTCCATAGGTGTGCATATGGGCCCGGGCCATCATCGCATAGAGACCCGGAAAGGTAACTCCATGAAATCCTTCATATTCTTGATCGGCCGCCGTGGAAAGGGCGTAAGTGGCCTGATCCCCACCGACGTCGGTCATTTTTTCCACACCGGAGACGAGAACGATATCGCTGAAGCCCGCGGCCACTTCGAGAAAACCCTGCTTGACGGCCAGACCACCGGAAGCACACGCCGATTCGACTCTTGCCGCGGGAATAGGGCCCATGCCCAGGTAATCGGCCAGCTGGGAGGCCAGATGTTCCTGCCCGACAAAGAGTGCGCTGGTCATGCATCCCACATACATCGAATCGATGTGATCGACGCCGGCATCATCGATGGCCAAGAGGGCTGTCTCCACAAAGATATCCCTGAGGGCTTTGTCCCACAGCTCCCCCCATTTCGTCATACCGATTCCAATGACTGCTACATCCCTCATTATCCTTCTCCTATTCAGTAATCTTGTTGATTTTGCCTCGAAATTTCGCGTAGGTCCCGTATTCAAGATAATTCTTGTTGCTGTCCAGCATCACCCTCGTCTTCGGTGCCATATCACGCACCTCTTCGATTCGGTCAGTGACGGTGAAGATGAACCCATCGCTGCCAGCCCCGGAACCATAGGAGCACATCAGAATTTTGTCTCCCGGAACGGCGATATCCAACGTGGCCGTCAAGCCCATGGGCGATGAACCGGAATAGGTGTTGCCCAGCTTCGGAACCAGCCAGCCCGGCTCAATCTGTTCCCGCTTGAAGCCCAGCATCTTGCCGACCCTCATGGGAAACTTTCCGTTGGGCTGATGGAATATGGCGTAGGCGAAATCCTCGGGCTTCATTTGGGCCTTCTCCATGATGCCCCTGGCACATCCGGTGATGTGTTTGAAATAGGCCGGCTCACCTGTGAATCGGCTGGCATGCCGGGGATAATACTGATACTCCCGTCGCCAGAAATCGGGCGTATCGGTCATAAAGGCGTAAGTCAGATCGACGGAGGCAACAATATTCTGCTTCCCGAAGATGAAGGCCGCTGCTCCCGCCGAGGCTGCATATTCTAAGGCGTCACCCGGGGCTCCCTGGGACGTATCCGCACCGATGGCCAGACCGTAAGAGATGTGTCCTGCCTCAACCTGACTGAGAACGACGTACATACCCTCCGAGCCGGCCTTACAGGCAAACTCAAAATCGGCCGTATGGACCTCCGGCGTCGCTCCCAGAGCTTCGGCCACTACTGTTCCGCTCGGTTTCACGGCATACGGATGGGATTCCGAACCGATATAGACAGCTCCGATCTCTTGGGGATCGATCCCCGCTCGCCGTAATGCATGTTTCGAAGCCTCAACCGACATCGTGATCGTATCCTGATCCGGGGATGGTACGGACTTCTCTTCCAACATCAATCCTCTCTTGTAGCTCGGTGCATCTGCGCCCCACACCTTGGCAATCTCTTCCACTCGAATTCTATTTCTCGGCATGTAGGCACCATAGCCAACAATTCCAACCACATTTGCCTCCTTTTTGATGCTGTGTTTCTCCAGACATTAGAAGTTACTTCAAATCACGAATCCTTAATTGAAAATTGGCATTCCCCTCCCATTCGTTCTTCTCCAAAACATAGGCCATATCAAGATTCGGCTCACCTGGTGCGATGCGGTACAGGAGGTTCCCCATGCCGAAGCCTATTGCCTCGAAAATTCTCATATTTTGTCGAACTTTGAATTTCAAATGATTGTTGCCCACAATACGTGGCGTCCCAACAACTTCAACATTTCGGGAAACGAATATCGGTTTCATATTCTGGGGACCAAAAGGGGCGAAGAGGTTGAGCAGACGGTAGAGTCTATCATCAATCTCCGACAGTGAAATTTCCCCATCAATCCTCAGAATCGGAGCCAACTGTTCCTGTGTCAGCATTTTTTTCGTTATCCGGTCAAAGCACATCCGGAATTGCTCCAATTTGTCACGCTCGATCTTCAGTCCGGCCGCATATTTATGTCCCCCAAAACCGATAAGGCAATCCTTACATTCCTGGAGGGCATCATAGAGATCGAAGCCTTGAATGCTCCTGGCCGAACCCTTTCCAACTGGTCCATCATAGGAGATGAGGATCGTCGGGCGATAGAATCTCTCGATAATGCGTGAGGCAACAATCCCGATCACGCCCGGATGCCAGTGCGAAGAGGCCAGAACGATGGTCCATGTATTGTCAAGATCAATATTCCGATCGATCATTTCCAAAGCCTCTTCAAAGGTTCGATCGTCAATCTCTCTCCGCTTCCTGTTCTCCTCTTCGAGAACCTGAGCCAAGTCCTTTGCCTCTGAGAGGTCCTCAGTCGTGAGCAATCTCACTCCTCTTCGGGCATCTCCCATCCTTCCTCCGGCATTCAACCTTGGGGCTAAAATGAAAACCACCTGTCCGGTTCCCAGTTCCTTGCCTTTCAATCCCACCATTTCAATCAAAGCCTGAATACCCAAATTATTACTGCTGGTGATCCTCTGAAGCCCGTACTTGACGAGGATGCGATTTTCCCCCCAGAGAGGTACAATATCCGCGGTACTTCCCAAGGCTACGAGGTCTAAATACTCCAAAGGATCTTCCTCCTGACGCCCCAACCTCAGCGAAACCCCCTGTATGAGCTTATATGCAACGCCTACTCCGGCCAATTCCTTAAAAGGATATTCGCAATCTGGCCGTTTGGGATCGAGGACTGCCAGAGCGCGGGGTAGATCGGCCCCCGTTTCGTGGTGATCGGTCACTATCATATCGATACCCAGATCCAGGGCCAAGGCGACTTCATCAAAAGCCTTGATACCGCAGTCAACCGAAATGATAAGATTGACCCCTGCCTGTTTTGCCTGCTGGATGCCTGTATTCGAGATCCCATATCCCTCGCTGAGACGATCGGGTATGTAAAAAGTTGTTTCGACTCCACAAGTTTTCAAGAACCGCATCAGCATGGCGACTGCCGTGACACCATCGACATCGTAGTCCCCATAGACCATGACTTTCTCTTTCCCCTCAATTGCCTGACAAATCCGATCCACCGCTCTGCCCATATCCCTCATAGCGAATGGATCGCAGAGATCGTCCAACGATGGGCGCAGGAACGTTCGCGATTCTTCAAAGGTCGAAATACCGCGATTCAAGAGAATCCGAGCAACAATTGGGGGGACCTTCAGCTTCCCCGCCAACGTTTTCATCCGCTCATGATCGGCGGCGTCGGGGAAAAGCCAGCGCATCCCTGACATTTTTCGTTCCATGCAGTTGTTGAGCATTGGTTTCAGGAGGCCAAAGCAGACCGTAAGCCGAGTTCTGTATGTGATGACCATCTATCTCGTTCTGACGTTGCCGTCAGAATCAAGCGACCGACCCGAGAGTTGTGGCCTAACGGGCCGTTAGGCTTCGTCGAAAATACTTTCGGCGAATCCTCTCCTATTTGGTCTTGCACCGAGTGGGGTTTACCAAGCTCCCGATGTCACCAGCGGGACTGGTGAGCTCTTACCTCACCTTTTCACCCTTACCCCGTGAGATGGTGATGTCACCTCTCCCCTGGGGCGGTTTCCTTTCTGTGGCACTTTCCTTATCCCGACCAACCGAGACACTCTGTGTTACGGAGCACCCTGCCCTGCGGTGTTCGGACTTTCCTCCCTTCCAATCTCAATGGCCATCGAGATTGGAAGAGCGATCATCTGTTCTGCTCTGGCCCCTCCTTTCTGTTTTTTTCATTTCGAAGGGTGTTCAGAAACCCTTCCTCGTCCCAGATCAAAATGCAGCCACAATTTTCACAGAAAATCAGTTCCTCTTTCCGGCGAATTTCGTTGATGCGCTGTGGAGGCAAGCGCTCGAAACAACCACCGCAAGCCTCCTTTAGAACAGGCACAACACCCAACCCTCTGTTTCTCTTTCTCACTTTTTCATACGTTCGCAACAATCTGTCCCCAATGCCTGCGATCAGCGTCTCTCGTGCACGCTGCTGAACCGTTAATTCTTCCTCGACGGAGGCCAATTCTCCCTTCAATTTTTGTATGGTGCGGGACGCCTCCTCTTTTTGTTGAGCGAAGGCACCTTCGAATTTTTTCATCTGGTCAGAGACATCGTCAAGAGCTGTCATGTGCTCCAATATCTGCCCCTCGAATTCTTCAATCTTCGTCTTCTGTGCCTCAATTTCTTTGAGCAGCGCCTGATACTCTTTATTTGTCTTTACCTCGAATAAACGTTTCTGATGCTTGTCAAGTTCAAAATTTACATTCTGCAGTTCCCGCTCGAAATGTCGCTGCTCCTTCTCCAGCTCGTTTCGCTCTTCCTGTCTCACTTTCAAATCCTGTTCAGCCGACGCCACCTCACTTTCGAGTATGGTCATTTGGTCAGGATATTTCTCCTTCCGCCTCGTTAATGAATCGATGGTGCTATCAATACGCTGCAATCGGACCAGCATATCCAGATTTTGATCCATTGGTAAAACTCCGTTTTCTCAAGAGAAATAAAAAAGTGCACCTTTTAAGAAGGTGCACTTTTCACTGGCGTGTCTTGAATTCACCGCGAACAATTCTATGTCTCTTCTATTAAGTAATCGAAAGGCTGTCATAAGACTCCTTTGATTCCCTGGGAAGGCTGTCTTGTATACTATTGGCGTTCACCCGCAGTACCTTCCATGAATACGACTCTGTAACACACGACAATGGTGGGCGATACTGGATTCGAACCAGTGATCTCTGCGATGTGAGCGCAGCGCTCTAACCAACTGAGCCAATCGCCCTTACCTTATTAAAATCAACAAGTAAAGTGTGAATTTCTCTCCGAGAATGGCCCCCTATCCATCCCCATGAACTACCATGCAATCCCATTCTCGCCGGCATTCTGTATCCCCTTACTTGAACCTTAAAATATAATTTCGCTTCCAAAATTTGTCAAGAATAAATTTTCTCAGTCAACGCCAGGCTCACTGAGAAAAAAACCGATGATCGTCGACTTTCCTCATATTCAGCAAAAGGACCGAATGAAAGAGCCCTTCACACTCCGGATTGCAACAATTCATCAAGTTTTTTTGACCGTTCATTCTTTTTGAAGCAACTTTCCTTCATTCGAATACGTCGTAAGGGATACGAGGACTTCTGATAGGGGACATATCGAAAGGAGGTGAGCAATGATGTTTTATTCAGCTCAAAAGGCCCGCACGGTCGTTATCGCACTAGTGTCGGTCTGCATCCTTCTCGGCATGTTTTCCCTTTCGTATGCCGATGCCAAAAACGCTGATCTGATCGAAATGCTCAGTAGTGAAAACAGGGGATGGCGATACAGCGCTGCCCAGCTCTTGGGAGAGCGTAAAGTGGCAGAAGCTGTGGAGCCGCTGATCGAACGGTTGAAAGTGGAAAAAGACTCTTCGCTGCGGCTCGTTGTGCTGCAGGCTCTTCACAAAATCGGGGATCCGAAAGCCATCCCGGCATTAAAGAAGGTTGCGAATTCGGATCGAAACAGAACCGTAAGACACATGGCGGCTGTGCTTGCGACGAACATGGAGAAATATGCTTATGCTCCACAGTAGGTGATTCTTCCATCATGAACAATCTGCAATGGCCTACCCCCCATTGAGAAAAAACGCCTTTCCCTTTTTCCAGAGCCAATAAAGGAAAGGCGTTTTTTCTACCACATGCCTATCTTGAATACACCCTGTTTCTATGGTAATACTTTAAAAAAGTGTTGCCATTTGGTGTGCAGCGCACTATATTAGTGTGCAACGCACAAAAGGAGGTGTATCTATGACACGTATCATCAAACGGTACGTCAACAGAAGGCTCTACGATACGGAGCAGAAGAAGCAGATCACGCTTCAGGATCTGGCGGAACTGGTCAAGGACGACGTCGAGATTCAGGTGATCGACAACAAGACGGGTGAGGACATTACAGCCGATATGTTGGTACAAGTCGTCCGGCGCGAGTCAAAGGGTTGGAAAGATGCGGTCGGCTCCACCAAGGTTTTAGCCGATATGGTAAAGAAAGGAGGGGGTACGATGGCTGATGTTCTCCGAAAGGGTCTCCTGGCAAGTATCGGGGTCTTCTCCCTGACCAAAGAGCGAGCGGAGGAACTGGTCGACGAACTGGTCAAGCGGGGGGAAGTCTCAAAGGAGGAGAAAGCTAAGGTGGTCAAAGAACTCGTCGATAAGGCCGAAGCGAGATCGAAGGAATTGGCCAAAAAGATCGATGTTCAGGTCAAAAATACTATGGCCAAAATGAAAACGACAAAAGACGAGGAGATTCAATCTCTTAAAGAGAAAATCGATCACCTCACTGCTCAGGTGGAGACACTCCAAAAAAAGATGAAAACAAAATAGACTCTTTCGGCCTGTCCGTCGGAAGCTCTATGATTGGGCTGCAGGCCGATTGAGAAAAAGAGGAGTCTCTGGTCTGAGCCCCTTCTCATCAAGGCCGTATTGTAATTTTTCCCGATCCCGATGAGACAGGGATCGTCTGTGCGTCTTGAGTGGCCAGCATGGCTTTTGTTAGGTCAAGGCTGATCGTCCCGGATGCGTTTTGAGCCACATTTACCGGCAGCATGAGAATCGGACCGCTCCCCGGAGAGATGGTTTTGCCACTCATATCATACAACATGAGCAGCAACTCTCTCTCCTTTATATTGTGCATGACCATCATGTCGGCTGTGCGGCTTGTCGTCCTCGGAGCATCAACGGTCACAGCATTAGAATCGAATTGAATATTTAACTGAACCCCTGCTATGTCAACATGACTTTCCAAGGAGATGGGCACTTCGACGTTTCCCCCTGGTCTGGCCACAACACTTCCAACAGTAATAGCAGAGTCCTTCGTCCCGACGTTTTCCTCAACTTCGGATTTCGACCCACAATTTGCCAAGACAGCAACTGCCGTAATGAACACCGCAACATACAATGGAGATATTTTTTTCATAGAACCCTCCCTGTTTTGAATGTGGATCCGATCAATCACGCTCATGACCGGTACAAACTTAGCTGATAGGCGAATGAATGTCAAGCAATTTCTCACAATCCAGAACTGTCAGGTGAAATCATTCCGACCGTATCATCGTCCTTATACTCGTCCGCTCACCATTCGTCCGTATGATAATTGCCCCGTCTTCATCAGTCCGATATATTCGAGCTCCACACTGCTCGTATCGTCGTACCACTGCATCCGCCGGGTGCCCGAAGCGGTTGCCCTCTGAAACTGAGATGACGGCCACACACGGCTGAATCGCTTCAACCAACCTTCGTGAGCTTCCTGTAATACTCCCCTGATGAGGCACCTTGACGACGGTTGCTTTCAGAAAACCCTTCCGTTTCAAAAGCGCCCGATCCGCTTCGGCTTCGACATCCCCCAAAAAGAGAAAACTCACCCTCCCGTAATCCAATCGCGCTGTTATGGATCCATTGTTGAGACCATACGGGGCCCATCCGTCAGGTGAGACGAATGAATCAGTCGGATGAAGAATCATGATTCGCAGGGGATGAAACTCATCAATCCTATCCCCAGCCCTCATGATTCGCCTCGGGATTCCCCTCTCCTCAATCAGAGTGACATATTCTTCGTAAAGTGTCGAACCATGCTGCAGCCCAGAATCCATCACCTGCCCGACGTGAAAATTTTCCAAGACCGCCAGGAGCCCCCCGAGATGATCGGAGTGGGGATGGGTTAAAAGGACGCCATCGACCCTCCGAATGCCTGATTGTCGCAAATACGGTTCAAGGACCCTTTTCCCGCAGTCATAATAGCGGCTCCTCCGTCCGCCGTCAATGAGTAAAGTTTTCCCCTGGGGCGTTCGCAAGAATATGGCATCACCCTGACCCACGTCGAAAAAAGTGACAACCAATTCGTTCTGGTTCCCACGGACAGCGTAGGTCCATATCCAGCAATTTGCCGCAACGAGAAGGGTAATGATGAGCCAGTGTCCGGCTCGACCGATTCTTTTCACGTTAACCAGAAGCCCTGTGACACAATAACACCCCAGCACAACGGGCAAGCTCGGTTGGGGGACGCTGAGGGTGGAGAAGGGCAGAGAAGCGAAGAATGTGACTGTGTGAATGAGCCCTGTCAGGGCCAACCAATTGGAAGCATTAAAGAGGAGACCGATGTCAGAACTGAACGGCCCGAAGAGGGAGGCGGCAAAACCCAGGGAGAGAATAAGCCCCACCCACGGTACGACAATCACATTTGCCAGGACAGATACAACAGGAACGCGATAGAAATAGTAGGCCACAATCGGGGCAATGCCCATTTGGGCCGAGAGGGAAACGAGACTCCCTCCCAGGAGCCATCGCCGCCACCAGGTGTGCTGCCTCCGCAGGAACAAGGGCAACCACTCCTTCAGACGGGGATACGCATAGACAATCGAAAGAACAGCCGCAAAGGAGAGTTGAAATCCTGGATCGAAGAGAGCTTGGGGGGAAAAGAGGAGGATGAACAATCCGGCAAAGGCTAAGGTATTCAAAAGATCGACATTTTTCTCCAGTATCAGTCCGGTGAGGACAACGGCAGCCATCAACGACGCCCGCACGACCGGTGCCCTCGAACCGGTCACAAATATGTAAAGGAATAGAATTCCGAGGGTACATACGACGGCCCAATTGAAGGAGAGTCTGAATACTCGAAAGAGGTTGAAAAAAATGAAAACGACGAGACCGACATGGAGACCCGAGACAGCCAGGACGTGGATCACGCCTGAATCACGAAAGATCTCTTCGATGGATTCAGGTATATTTCTCCGCTCCCCTAAGAGGATACCCTTCAGCAGCGCCTCCGGTGGACCTGTGAGGTTTCGTTCGATCGTTCGTCTCATTGATTTTCTTATGGGCCAGATGAGTGCCGACAAGAATGGGGTTCCCCCTCTACGCTCTATGATTTCCACGTTATTCACTCCCCGCAGAAAGATCAACCCGTATATACTCCTGCGGTTGAGGTAGGCTTTGTAGTCGAATCCCCCAGGATTTCTGAGACCGTCGGGTTCCTCCAAGCGAGCGTCGAAACGAATGACGTCCCCGTATGAGAATCGGTCAGTCCTCTCTCCCATCGTCACTCGAACCTTACCCTCTGCTCGACGCCACTCATGTGCCGTGGCGATCCCTTTGACACTGAGTGTAAAAGTTGTCCGTTCCTCATCGCATTCGGGCAGCGATGCGATTTGGCCCACTATCCCCGTGGACGTTGCCTTCCGCAAGAAATTTGAGACGTGTCTCGGCGAAAAGTCGGACGTGCGGAGTTCATAATGAAGGCTTGAAACCGTTATCACCAGAACGATATATAAGGCAGGATTCCATTTCCCCACGCTCTTTTTGGTCAAAAATATCGTTATCGCGATGAGAAAAAGAAGTGCATCCAGGGTGAGGAGAACAAGAATTGGGGGATTGACGAGGTGTCCGAGAATGATTCCCAGGGCAAAGTAGAGTGATAGTTTCAGTGCGGGGCGGTTCATGGCTGCTGTTCTTCCTGTCGCAACCATCTCTCCCCTGCGTTAAGGTAATACAACTGATGAGGATGTGCAACCTATGAATCGTTCCATTGTGAAAACATTTTCATCCTCAATGGAATTCTGCAAGAATCAGGGCATATATTCACCGTCCCCTGAGAGCAAGGTCACCTCAAACATCAATGGAACAATCTCCGTACCGGCGGCTGTTGCGGAAGCATCCATGACGTGATCGAAAACTTCGATTTAGTAATCCGCAGGATCCTCTCGCATCAATCGCATACCCTCGAAGAGGCCGTCATTCCTGGGCACGCAGAGCCTGCCCGTATTTTATTACGGGGAATCTCAGAGCATGAGGCAGCGGCATGGAGATTCCGGCGCTACGGCCTGAATGACAGACGGAGCGAATCTCTCCACAGTGCCATCACGGTCCACAGATATCCAGATCCAGAATATGATTAACCAAGCCCAACGCATCCACGACGTCCACCGCACCATCTGTAGTGCAATCGGCCCGACAGGCTTCATCCAAAAATAGCACATGAATTCCCAGCATATGATTGATCACCTTGAGTACGTCAATGATATCGATATATCTGTCACCGTTCACATCCCCCATCTCTCCTCCCTGACACCCTACAATCCCCGCACCGTAGAGAGAAACGTGCACTTCCGGATGTTCCGCATCGTTGCATTGTATGATGAGTGTCGCTTCAAAGGTGTTTTCACCCGATGGAGTGAAGGTTATGATCACATCCTGTGATTCCAAGGCTCCAATGTTCATCTCATTCAAAGAAGAAACAAAGTGGGAATCGTCCGTTGTGATGTGAGTCACTTCCAGAACACCATCACCGTCATTGGAAATTGTCAGAGTTCGAGGGGACGGACGATCCACCCAGGCAAAGTCCCATTGCAGCACATCAACATTGAGGCGAATGCGGGGGCTGCCTTGAGTGGAACCCGGTTTTACTCTCCAGGTGTGCACAATGCTTTTATCATTATCAACCAAAGGTTCAAAGACGTACAACAGGCCCCTGTCGCGGTCGAAACCGGCCGCGCCCACATGATACCACTGCTGGGAGGATTCGATGTGATACAGATACTCATCAATATTCAGGGCAGCGTACGGCTGAGGTTCGTAGGGCTCCATTTCGCCTCTGGCCACGGCGGCCAGGTCCGCGGGATCGTAAAAGAGTATCTGCCCTTCGAAACCTGTGCTCCACCAGCCTCTCTCATCGTGAGGAGGGTCAGGCACCGGAGGATAAGGAGGTTCATCAGGCCACACGGTTCCGTCTGCGAACCCATACCAGCACTCTCCCGTTCCCTTGGTACCGACAAAGATGACGGCCGATCGATCACCAGTCGTTATCCAGGCTCCACCGGACCATTCATCCGAATGATGATATCCATTCAGGGTGTACTCATCCGGCGAAGTCACGTCGGTATACAGGAGCAAGGGGGCGGTCTGGAGCTGGCTGCCGGGTGCAGGCGGATTCCCCTCGTTCCACGGACCGTAGGCCAACAGGGACGGCCCCCGCGCTCCCTGACCCCCGTCCCTGAAACGGCCCGTGACCAGATACATACCCGGCGTGTGGGCATCAGCCCACACCTGAGGGATCTCGAAGATGTAATCCGTGGTGACGTAATTCCAGTAATTCCCGATGCGCCAGGCCCCGGCAGTCTGGGGATTCGAGAGGTCAAGCTCACACCAGCCGTGAGAGGGGTTGGTGTCGCCCTGCCCCATGTGCTGCGCCCAGCAAAAGTACAGCTTGCCTTTTATCTGTTCTCCCTGGGCTGGCAGGTATTCCAGGCCCGCCCGGGGAATCTCGAATTCCGGAAACAGGCCCCCTTTAATATCCTGGAACGGTTGCAAGGTCACGGCTGTGTTCAGTTCGCTCAGATTCTTTGCCGGCGAGTGAACAGGAACGGGGATCGTGATCTCCGACACGTACTGGTACCAATTGTGACCGGTCCCGAATATGGAGCCGGGATACCCATCATCAGGTCCTTCCGGATCACCGCCAGGGTAGTAGGCCATGGCCGCCCCGCTCCAGGCCCAGCCTATCTCCTCCAGCTCATCCGGCAGCCTAAAGGCACCCACGTATTCCAAATCTTCCGGCTGGATGAGCTGGCCTTGGCAGGGTATTATGAAGACCATGACCAGAACACATTCAAGAAGAATCATCTTTTGTTTTCGCATATTCACAACCCCTTTCCTCTAATGGTCGGAATCATTCATTGACAGATCCTCCCTAACCCTCCTTTTCAAAAGGAGGGGACAATCCCCCCAATCCATTATCCTCCCCCTTTTTCAAAGGGGGATCGAGGAGGATTAAAATGCTTACCTTTCTCAAAAATGTATCCTCACCTGAAATCCCCCTTTTCCAAAGGGGGATTTAGGGGGATTGAAAAAATAATTTCTTTTCAGACAAGTAAACATCATTCCATCACAGGCATTCTTCAAACCCTAAAATCAATCTTACGATCTTGACGACATCAAGAATATTCACAACTCCATCACCATCACAATTCCCCCCAGGTCCGTTGCAATCGGCCCGCCACTCCTCTTCCTCGGTGGGTCCGGTCAACTCCAAAATAATGTTCACGACCGAAACCGCATCGAGTATGTCCAGACTGCAATCCCCGTTCACATCACCCTTGGCATCAACGTACTCGATAATCTGTATCGAAAACGATTCCTCATCACTGTCCTCCAAAACATCTGTGACCCCGATCGTAAACTGGAACGTTCCCGATTCCCCTGGAACACCTGAAAGTGTCCCTGAAGATTCGTCCAGATTCAATCCGGTTGGCAACCGACCTCCAACAACAGACCACGTATACGGAAGACATCCACCATTCACATTCATTCCTTCATCATACGGACACCCAATTGTGCCGTCAGGAAGATTTCCATTCGTAATCTCAATCGTCCCGCACTCGCAAATCTGAAAGAAGGTATCACTCGTATCGCAACACGTCGGCTCGGCCGCATCGCAGATTCGTAAGAGACATTGCGTCGATTGTGTGCTCGGAATAGTCCAGGAATAGCTGCCATCGTCGGACGTACTTTGAACAAGGGACTGCCAGTCGGAGCCACCATCCGTCGAATACTCGATATCGACACTACCGCTCGTATTTCCATAAGTCCAGAGAATATTTTCACTCTCGCCGACACACCAGTTCTCACTGCCATTCGGAGATGTCAGTAGAATCTGACAATTGCTTCCTGAGGGTCTGACCGTATTTCGATCCCAATATTGAATAATGACGTCAAGCAAATCACTGGATTCGACATCGGTTGTATTACTGGGATTCGGCCCAAAACGTATATTGAACGCATTGACCTCCTCGGTCCACGGTTCCCACGAGGGATCCCAGACCCACAGGGCATGATTCATTCCCCGCTGCTCGAAGAGGTCCATCTCGTCGTCCATGAAATCATCCCCGTCCGGTATCCAGCGCATCAGTCCGAACTCGTTCACCGACACCGGCACATTATGCGTGCTTTTATACGTATCAATTATTGTCAGCAATTCCTCCAGCCAGGTCAGATTGAACTGCTCGTCCTGGCCGTCCCAGTCAACATCGCACATC
>CP070758.1:2253276-2275221 GCA_020348925.1 Gemmatimonadota bacterium
CAGCCAGATGGGTCAAAGCTCGACGGCGTATGCGGGGATCGAGAATAGCAAGAAGACGTCCCTCCAACTGCGATCGCCTTGCCATGGAAACTGTCGCCAGGGATGTCAACTGAAATTTGGGTAGTGACTGAGCGATCTCAAGGAGCAGACCTGCGTATTCCGATGGCACGGATCCTTGTTCCAGTACCGCATCGTCGCAGGCATGTTCCCGCTCCTTGAGGAATTGTTGATGGGCGAGCCAGACCAGGGGATTGTACCAGTAGATCACCATGGTTATTTGAGCGAAGAGCTGCATCATGCAGTCCCATCGTTTCACGTGGGCAAACTCGTGAAGCAGAACAAATCGGCGATGCTCATCGCTCCACGAATCGACTTCGGTGGGCAGAAGAATCGTCGGCCGCAGGAACCCCCATGTCATGGGCAAGGTTGTTTTTTCGCTTTTGAGCAGCCGGACCTGCCGTCTCAGTCCGCATTTTTTCTTCAGCGAGTTTGTAAGCTGAAGCCAACCGGATTCGGTAACCCTTTGAGCCCGTGAAGCTATTCGCCAGATAAGGATTTTACCCAAAAGTTGTCTTAAAAAAACCACTGCCATGCCCAAGATCCAGATGGAGATGAGGATGATGGTTCCATGTGTTTTCATGGTGGTTATCAGGGAGAGGATCACATTCTGTTGTTCCACGGATGGTGGTTCAGTCGGTGTGCTTGTTTTCGGACTTTCCGTGGTGAAAGTGGCTTGAGCCGTCGAATGTGATTTGCTCTGAGGATCTGTCGATGTTGAAGCGTGATTCTTGTTTGTTTCCTCAGAAACCAGCGTTTCTAAATTCTGCGGAAGTAACGCAGACAGGATCCCGGGAAGAGTTAGATCCCAGGCCGGCAGGAGAAGATTGAAAAGCGGAAGCAGGAGAAGGGAGATCAGGGCCATGCCCCAGATCAGATGTTTAGTGGCCGATGAGGCCCGACGAAGCAGTCCGGTGAGGATAAAGGCGGCCATCAGGACGCACGAGCCTTTTATGGTCATGGCCAGAACGAACATCAGTATCATCGTCGATGGGACCGATATCCCGACGGTATTCAGTAAGGGTTCCATGTTAGCGTCCCTCCTGTTTGGCTTGATCGATGAGGTGTTTCAAACGTTCCAGATCTTCGTCCGACAATTCCGACTTAGAGACATTAAGGAGCGCGGCCACGGCCTCCTCGGTGGAGCCGTCGAAAAAGATCCGGACGAGATGCCTCAGGGCCGACTTTTTAGCTTTCTCCCGGCTCAGTTTGGGGGAGAAGATATAACGCGGACCATCCTGCCGATGCTTCAGATGTCCCTTCGTCTCCAGCACCCTGAGCAGAGCCCGCACGGCCGAGTAACTCGGTGGGTCGGGCAGATTGTCCAAGACCTCGGCTGCCGTGGCGCTGCCTTTCTGATAAATGATGTCCATGATTTGCCGTTCACGACGACTCAAATTATCCTGGGTTTGTTCAGTCATTAGACGCTCCTTTTGGACCTTTTGTTGATAGAGATTACAAAGAAATACGATCATAAAATGCTAATATTTTAGCATAGTGCTAAAAATATAGCGTTAGGGTTTCAGTGTCAAGAAAAAAATGCTATTATTTTAGCACAAAGAGAAAGTATTACATTTGGAAAAAGGGAGCTTTCATTGGTTGATCAATACCTTTGGAGCGCATTATCCGTTTGTCTATTCTGAGAGTCATGAGTGTAAAGAAATACCCCGCGCTTCAAGACAGACCTTGCTTCACTATCTCACATTGTTCTTAAAAACCTCTTTCCATGTTATATTATCGCTTTGCGATAGAAGTAAGTCTCATTTTTGGTGACATTCTCTTTGTGTATCATGCCCCTACCATAGTCTGACCCCTAGCGACGACTGTATATAGCTCTAAAAATGCACACTTTTGATGCCCTGAGTAAAAAACTCGCCCTGTCTTCACAAAACGAAACTTTTCGGATATGTGCTCCTTGAGAAAAGAATCCCCCTGACCCTCAGTGGAAAAGTGGGAACTTTCGGTTCGTGGAAAAAACACTTGACAAAGCTGTATTTTTTTACTAAAATGGTTTATCAATGTGGATGAAGTTTAGCTTCAGATCGACTCATTATGAAAGGAGGGATTCGGATGCCGGAAAAGGTTATTGGAAAAGTTGTCGGATATTTTGCCAAGATCGGGGTGGCGGCGATTGAGATGGAAGGGGAGATGAAAGTCGGTGATACGGTCCACTTCCACGGACACACAACAGATTTTACCCAAACGGTGGAGTCGATGCAGATCGAGAACGAACCTAAGGAAGAAGTCAAGGCAGGGGATTCCGTCGGGATGAAGGTGGACGATCGCGTGAGGCCGCATGATGTTGTTTATAAGGTAACTGAGGATTGAATTCTAAATCCAAAACTCAAAATCCAAAAGATAATAATAGAGGTCAGTCGAGAGGCTGGCCTTTTTTATGGTCGAAAAGCTTGCCCTGAACGAAGTCGAAGGGTCGAAAGGTCGAAAATCGCACGGGAGCAGAGCAGCACAGGTGCGGAGGAGCAAGGATGCAATTGCCCTGAAACGTGAGATATTGCCCCATCCTGCGGGCGAGCTTTTCCACCCCTCGACAGAATCCGGGATGGACCAATTTTTAGACGAATGATTGGAAATGCTGAAAAGAATGCTTGGCAATGCGCGAGAATATCACTAAATTTAGAAAATTTTAATGCTCAAACGATAGGTGAGAAATCTCAATGACCAGCACCTTGACTGAAATCTTACCATCGAAGGGTAAGATGATGGACCTCCCTTCAATCCTCCTTTTGAAAAAGGGGGATTTTTTTTGTTCACTACTTCATGCGGGTCAAGGGAAAAATTTTCTATAACCCGTTATCTAATAATGTTTAATAAGGGGATTCTTCGATGGATCGTAGTGTAATATGAGGCAGAAAGTGCAATCAGCCAAGCTTGTCCTCAAAGATGGATCCGTTTTCCAAGGACAATCATTTGGCGCCGAGAACGCTGTGGCCGGGGAAGTTGTCTTTAATACAGGTATGATCGGCTATCCGGAGAGCCTCACGGACCCGTCCTACAGGGGACAGATTCTGGTGCTGACATATCCACTCATAGGCAACTACGGAGTCCTCGGGGATGATAGCGAAGAAAATCTTTCAAAGCATTTCGAGTCAGAAAAAATACAAGTTCAGGGTCTCATACTATCCGATTATACCGATTCATATTCTCATTGGAACGCCAAGAGATCCCTGTCAGAATGGATGAAGGAGTCCAACATCCCGGGGATATGTGGAATCGATACGAGGGAGCTGACGAAGAAATTGAGAAAAAAAGGGACAATGCTGGGAAAAATTGTGTATGACTCCGAAAATATTCCTTTCGAAGACCCAAACAGGCGAAACCTGGCTGCAGAAGTGAGTATCGAAACACCCATCGTTTACAGGAAAAGTGAGAAAAAAGTTGTCCTTGTGGATTGCGGTGCAAAAAACAACATCATCCGGGCTTTTCTCAGGAGAGATCTGACCGTTATAAGGGTACCGTGGGATTACGATTTTATGAAAGAGAAAGCCGACGGTATCATACTCTCGAACGGGCCGGGAGATCCGAAAAAATGCGAGGAGACAATTGAGAATGTCAGAAAGGCCTTGTCTCAGACCACACCAATCCTCGGCATCTGTCTTGGTTCACAGATCTTGGGCCTCGCCGCCGGTGCGGATACGTATAAATTGAAGTACGGCCACAGGAGCCAAAATCAGCCGTGCCTGGAGATGGGTACCAAAAGATGCTATATCACCACGCAGAACCACGGTTACACTATTGACTCCGAGACATTGCCCGAGGATTGGCGGGAGTGGTTTTTCAATAATAACGACGGGACGAATGAGGGTATTATTCACATTTCAAAACCCTTTTTTGGCACACAGTTCCACCCGGAGGCATCGCCTGGACCGGATGACACGGAGTTTCTGTTTGACTTGTTCTTGAGAGCCATGTCATGAAAAAGAAACCGAAAAAGGTGATCATATTGGGATCCGGCGCAATACGGATCGGTCAAGCCGGAGAATTCGACTATTCCGGCAGTCAGGCTATTAAGGCCTTGAAGGAGGAAGGGATTAAGACTGTTCTGGTGAATCCAAACATTGCCACGATCCAAACATCTGACTCCCTGGCGGATAAAGTCTACTTTTTACCAATCGATGCATATTTTGTTGAAAAAATAATAAAGAAGGAGAAACCTGACGGCGTACTGCTCGGCTTTGGCGGGCAGACAGCGTTGAATGTTGGGGTCGAACTATCGAAAAAAAGCGTCTTCCAGAAAAATAATGTCGAAGTATTAGGGTCGCCGATTGAGGCCATCGTCAATACAGAGGACCGCGATCTGTTTGTGAAAAAATTACGGGAGATCGATCTCAAGACGCCTGCAAGCAGGGCGGTAGCGTGCGTTGAGGAGGCGCTCGATGAAGCAAAAGATATCGGGTACCCGGTCATGTGCAGGATCGCCTACGCTCTGGGTGGTCTGGGTTCGGGCGTAGCCTATGATGAAACGCAACTCCATACAATAACGAGTAAGGCCTTCTCCTTCACCCAGCAAATCCTGATAGAGGAATATTTTGGCGGCTGGAAAGAACTCGAATACGAAGTGGTGCGAGATCGGTACAACAATTGCGTTGTCGTCTGCTCCATGGAGAACATCGACCCCATGGGAATTCATACGGGTGAGAGCATTGTTGTTGCTCCGGTTCAAACGTTAAGTGCCTCCGAGAATTTCAAACTGCGGTCCTTATCCATCAAAGTGATACGCCATCTCGGTATTGTCGGCGAGTGTAACATACAGTTTGCCCTCGATCCTCAATCGGAAGATTACAGGATCATAGAGGTCAATGCCAGATTGAGTAGGAGTTCCGCTCTGGCCTCTAAGGCAACTGGCTACCCCCTGGCCTTCATCGCGACGAAACTAGCCCTGGGCCGGAGTCTTACTGAGGTGAAAAATATCATCACGAAGGAGACGTCGGCCTGTTTTGAGCCGGCTCTGGATTACGTTGTGCTCAAATATCCACGGTGGGATCTTCAGAAATTCAAAAAAGTGGCTCTGGGCTTAAGTTCGGAAATGAAATCTGTAGGTGAAGTGATGGCCATAGGTCGGGGCTTTGAGGAAGTACTTCAGAAAGCAATTCGAATGACGGATGTTGGGATGAACGGTCTCGTCTGCAATGATCTGACATTCAATGACCTCGAGCAGGAATTGAAGGAACCGACCGATAAGAGGGTGTTCGCAATTGCTGAGGCGATTCGAAGAGGATTTTCTATTGACAGAATACACGAGCTCTCCAGGGTTGATCCATGGTTTCTTTACAAGATCAGGAATATCGTTGAGACAGAGGAACAATTGAAAGGGTACGGCCAGAGAAATATACCCAAATATTTGGTTAGAGGCGCAAAACAAAGGGGGTTTTCCGATCGTCAAATAGCGCTGCTTACGGGTAGTGATGAGCTCAGGGTGAGGAAACGAAGAATAAAGATGGGTGTCCTGCCCTGTGTGAAGCAAATCGATACATTAGCCGCGGAGTATCCTGCGAAGACCAACTATCTCTACATGACGTATCATGGTTCCGAAGATGACCTTGATCTTAGGGGAAAAAATCAAGTGATCATTTTAGGTGGAGGGGCCTATCGAATTGGGTCCTCGGTGGAGTTTGACTGGTGTTGTGTGAATTCAGTCATAACCTTGAAGAATTTAAAGTATCACACAATAATGATAAATTGTAATCCTGAGACAGTGAGCACGGATTACGACATCTGTGATAAATTGTATTTCGAAGAACTCACCTTTGAGAGGATTTTGGATATTTACGAGAGGGAGAATCCTTTGGGGATCATCGTTTCCATGGGCGGTCAAACACCGAATAATCTGACCATCCCTCTGCATACGGCGGGTGTTTCAATACTCGGAACGTCACCTTGTAGCATTGATAATGCCGAGGATCGGCATAAATTTTCAGAGTTGCTGGACACATTGGGAATCGATCAACCGGAGTGGAAGGAATTGACCAGTATGAGGGAAGCGGAGGTCTTCGCCAACACCGTTCGCTACCCTGTTCTCATACGGCCGAGCTATGTACTCAGCGGTGCGGCAATGGGCATTGCTTTGAGCCAAGATGAGCTGAGGGACTATCTGAGGAAAGCTTCGGAGGTGAATAAGGACCATCCGGTGGTTATCAGCAAATTTATTACGGGGGCCAAGGAGATAGAAATTGATGCGGTTGCAAAGGACGGTGAGCTGTATTGCTACGCTATCTCCGAGCACGTCGAGAACGCAGGGGTTCATTCAGGGGATGCAACGATGGTCTTGCCTCCTCAGAGAACCTACCTGGAGACAATGAGGAGAGTCAAAGTCATCGCCAAGAAGATAGCAAAATCTTTAAAAATAACGGGTCCCTTTAATATACAGTTTATTGCTAAGGAGAACGACGTTAAGGTCATCGAGTGTAATTTGCGAGTTTCAAGAAGTTTCCCCTTCGTTTCCAAGGTGTTCAAGATCAATTTCATTGACCATGCAACGAAGCTCATCATGGGCAGACATGTTCCCAGGATAGATCGCTCCTCCTTTGATTTGGATTATGTTGGAGTGAAAGCACCGCAATTCTCTTTTACTCGATTAAAAGGCTCAGATCCGATATTGGGAGTTGAGATGGTGTCAACTGGGGAAGTCGCATGTTTGGGTGATGACTTTAATGAGGCTTTCTTGAAAAGTCTCATGTCCGTTGGTTTCAGGATACCGAGGAAAACAATATTGTTATCCACGGGGCCGATCGATACCAAGGCTCAATTCTTGGACAGTACGAGAATCTTGGACCGATTGGGATTCAAGTTTTATGCTACCAAGGGAACGGCAGATTTTATGGGTGCCAATAATATGAAAGCAGACGTTCTCCATTGGCCAAGTGAGGGGAAAGAGCCAAACGCGCTTACGTACATCGTTGATGGGAAAATTGATTTAGTCATAAATATACCTAAGAATATTGAGAAAGAAGAGCTTGATAATGACTATCTCATCAGGCGGAAAGCGGTTGACTTCAATGTTCCACTGATTACAGATATGCAGCTTGCGAAGCGGTTTGTCGAAGCGATGTGCAGAACATCGCTCAAGGAATTACGGATTAAAAGCTGGGGCGAATATAGTTGATTTTACGTGAAAAAGTGAAAGTCCTCGATGCGGCTTTCGGTCTCTCGATCCCTCAAGGGGTTCTGAGGAGGTTTTATTCAGGATCAACGTATCTTCCGACTCTAACATATCGATTCCATTCTCTTAATCACCGTATTTTAATCTGACGTCGACCACATTATCCTCCCGTTCCCGGTCGATGAGGATGACGTAGGGATCGATGCCTGCTCGGATTGGTTTTTTGTCGACAATAATTTCGATAGTGGATGTATTCTTTTCGAATCTATGCTTCTTCGAGTATAACTCTTCATTGTTCTCTCCCAAGAGACCGATGTCAATATAATCATTGATGGGAATCTCAGTCTGGGTTCCCATACTGTCGGCCCGGAATTTGTGGGTGGAAACATTGAGATGAACTCTGTATCGATCGTTATCGAGCTCCTCGTATGTGGCCGATTCAGCCTTGTTCTCCCATAGAGTGATGGTTTCGAAGAGGTCGGTTACGAGATAGTCGAAGCTGTCGGGGGCAGCATCTTTGAAGGCGTCGATGAGATCAACGGAGAGAGGGAATCGGTCTTCCCTGTGTCCGTATTCATCGACAATGGTCTTCAGGGCCCGGTTGACCCTGTCCTCACCGACGTAATCCTGAAGGGCATACATCGTGACCGAACTTTTGGGATAGTTGATGTAGTACTGCTTCGAATAGCTCCGCATCAACGGCCGTTCTCCCTCGATGTCCCGTTTTCTCCTGCTTAAATAATGGCTCATCTCCTTTTTAAGGAATTTTCTGGCGATCTCTTTGCCGTATACTTTTTCCAGACACATGGTCTCAATATACTGGGCCATGGTTTCGGTGAGCATTTCGTCGCCCTCCGCATCGGCAGGCGTGACAATATAGGCCCACCACTGATGAGCCATTTCGTGGGTGCAGATAGCGAAAACCATGTCAACATCGCCCGGCTTCTCGAGATTACTGATGAATCCCGCATCCTCGCTCCAGGTGAAGACCGTGGGATTGGAGCGCGCACCGTAATCGACGTACCTGGGAACCTCGACGATACGGACAGAGCGGTAGGGGTAAGGGCAGTAATTCTTGGTGCAGTAGTCGAAAGCACGCTTGACACCCTTGATCATCCGATGGGCGTTGTAAGGATGCTGTTTGTCGAAATAGACTTCGATGCCGATGTTTTCATAGGTGTCTCTCACTGTGTCATACTCCGAAGAGGCGAATACGAACTCTCGGTTCATGGGTGCTTCGGAGCGATAGTGAAAAAAGTTGCGGCCTTTTTCACTCCAGCGGCGTACGAGGTCGCCATTGGAAACGACGGTTTGGGGAGAGGTAGTACTGATGATGGCCTCGTAGGTGACGAGATCGCACGGCCAGAAGGGGACGGAACGGTTCGCCTCCTGTAGAGTTGGACTGGACGGGCGTTCGGAAAGGCCGAATTTCTTTCGATCCCGGCTGGATGATAATTCGTACTCGGAGTTGTAACCGATGCGGGGAAAATAATTGTGGTTTTGGCCCGTGAGAATAATGCAGGTTCCCTTTGCCGCCAGCTCATTTTTAGGATTATTGTCGGTGAATCCGCGCGTCTCCGTCCGGAAGTCAAAGTCGAGCCGTATTTCCTGTCCGGCAGTGAGGGGATGGTTCAGTTTGAAGAGGCGGAAACCGGACTCGCTGTCGTGGATTTCCAGAGAAGAAGGAGTAGAGAGATCGAATTGTGAGATTTCGGAGGTATGCCAATCAGATAAACTGACGATGATCTCATCGATGTCTGATTTGGTTTTATTCACCAACGTATATTGACCTCCTATGTGGACGGCTCTCTTTTCGGGATAGAGATCTACCTTCACCTTCACTTCTGATATGTTGGGTTGGGGCCTATTTTTGTACCGTGAATATTTCTTCTCGTAATCGGCCTGGATGCGCTTCGCAGTCCTCTCGGAACGGTACTCATTTAAAATGTAACGGTTGTAAGCGATGTGTCCACCGGTACCGAGGAAAAGAAGGAAGAGAATGACCAGTGCCCAGTGAAACCGGCGATGGAACCGCTGCAGACCGACACGGAGTCTGAACTTCAGGGATATCTCATTGTTCCTCCGCCATAACAGGCTGGTCAGAATGACCAGGATGGCGGCAAACAGGAGCCAGTAAATTGTATACCATAGAATGACGGGCCCGTAGTGGCCGAAGCCGTTCAGATTCGAGTAAATGAAGCCTGGGACATTCCCGTATCGAAGGAGAGGAAGATCGAACTTGAGGACGACGAATATCATTAGATCGGCGACGAAATAGAGGGCACAGAGAAAAAACCCAAGAATTTTATTCGGAGAGAGGTTCTGGATGAAAAAAACAAAAACAGTAAAGAACCAGAACTGGAGAAGAGTAATACCGAACAGGTGCCTGATGTACAGGCCGACCTCGATGTTTGTATACCGGAAAACGATGATCTGCGTCAGGATGGCGAAGATCATGGCCAGGATGATGTAGCAGAACTGTATGGCCATCATGGTCAGAAGCTTGCTCAGAAAGCTCAGGCTGTTGGGGAGGGGCAACGTGTCGTAAAACTCGTTGGAGCCATGATCCCTCTCCCGCCAGATGATCACACCGCCGAAGAAGATGGTCAGGGGGATGATGTAAATCCAGAGATGGAGTGTTTCGCTCAAGAATCGTGATGTTACAGGATAGACATTGTCGCCCATGGGTTTTACATTTAAGCCGAAGTTCGTGAGAATCTCACTGATGGCCATGAAGGTTAAGATGAGGAAGGCCGGGTGGAAGACGGTGCGTCGGAATTCTCGTGAGATGAGGTGGATGGACTGCCTCAAGTGAAAGACGAAGGTCTCATCAATGGTGGTTGGTGAAAGGGCGCCCAAGGCACTGATCCCCTTTGTCTCGTGATCTTCCACGAAGTTCATTTTTTTCTTTTTTCCCTCAAGGACCGTAACGAATCGGAAGCGTCTCCACGTGAAGATGAGAACAACCAGACTGACAGAGAACCAGAGAATCCGGTTCCACAACATCGTACCGCCGAGAGGCATGAGATTGGTGTTGATGTCGGCCACTGTCCAGTACTTTGTCAGCGCATCGAGGGTCGCAATGCCGAATGGGTCGAGAAGACTTTTTGCCGCGTCGTTTTCCCAACCAGCGAAGCCACCGTGGACGAGGCCGTATACCATTAACAGGCCAATACCGGCTAAGTACGTTGTCGTCATTTTTCTGGTCAGCGTGGCCAGGGAGAAAAAGACACCCCCGACGAGGAGGAGGTTGGGAATAACGAGAGCAAAAAGAGGAAGCAGGAAAGCCGACAGCCGGAAGGGACCATAATAGTTGGTACCTATGACCAAACAGCCGACAATAAAGCCGAGGACGACCCCGAGGAACAGCAGCACGTTGGCGGTGAGGCCACCGAAGAAACGGCCGCCGAGGTAGGTCGTCTTTTTCATCGGTAGCGTGAAAAAGAAATCATGAATACGAGCTGAAAAGTCCCGTGTCACGGACCGACCCACCATAATTATCGTGAGCAACAGGCCCACGGCGCTGAACCGTGCCATCATTTTTGCGATAAGAATGGGCGCATTATGCCACTCTTTGGCGATGCTCAATCCCATTATGTAGGAGTTGGGATTGAGGTTTGCGGCAAAAAAGTAGGTACAGACGAATAGAATGATCGTGAAGAGATAAAAAGATATACCTTTCAGATTTCTTGCGAATTCTTTCAAATAGATGTTGAGGAACATGGATGACGCCCTCCGTGGTTATATGTCATCTTTAGGTTTTGCTAAGTGACACGATGATTCACTGGCTCAGATGATAAAAGTATACATCCTCGAGCGTTGGCTTAACGCTCGTAAAGCCGTCAACAGGGTTGGATTCACTGTATATGTGGATGAACGTCTTTCCTGCGAAAAGTCGCGATGATATGAGGTGGTATTTGTGTTCATAGGTAGTCAAGTCGCTTTTCGGGATCTCCTTTTCCCAGATTTTACCGTCTACATGTGCCATGGCCTCGAATGTGTTGGCTTTCAAAATGATTTGTCCATTGTTGATGATAGCCATATTCGTGCACAGGTCGCTGACGTCATCGACGATGTGGGTGGAGAGAATGACGACGATGTTCTCCCCAATCTCGCTGAGCAGGTTATGGAAGCGAACGCGCTCTTCCGGATCCAAACCGGAGGTGGGCTCATCGACGATGATGAGCTTGGAATTGCCCAGGAGCGTTAATGCAATGCCGAAGCGCTGCTTCATGCCGTGAGAAAATGTGCCCAACTTCTGGTTCCTTTCCACCCACAGATTGACTCGTTTGAGGAGCTCCATGACTTTCTTTTTTCGTTCTCCTCTGTCCCGAACTCCTTTGAGCAGCGTAAAATGGTCAAGGATATTGAAGGCCGTATCCTTGGGGTAGAATCCGAATTCCTGGGGAAGATAGCCTAATAATTTCTTAACTTCGTTTTTCTGCCTGAGGACGTCGATCTCTCCGAAGCGGATTTCGCCGGAATCAGCTTCCTGGAGCGTGGCAATAGTGCGCATCAGGGTCGTTTTCCCAGCGCCATTCGGTCCCAATAAACCAAACAGACCGGTGGGAATATCGAGGGAAACATCATCAAGGGCAACAACACCATTGGCGTAGGTCTTGGATAAATTACGTATGGTCAGTTCCATAATACTCTATCCTCCGTTCTTCGAATATGATTTCTATTAATCTTGAACCCATTCTCTTTGCTACACGCTTCACTTCATAACTCCACTTTTCGATCGTAATCTATCAAACGGAAAGAGAGATACTACCTAAATGTGATGAACGTTACTCTTGACGTGATCAACGAAACAGGAATCCGGACGTAGTGCGTTCGTCATTATAATTTTGATTTCGGTACATCCAAAATGTATATTAGAACCATGAAACAGCGATTCGTTGACACACTCAAGAGGCTCTGGCAAAACCGGATTTCTCGCCACGTTTTGTACTGGCTCATTATCTACGCCGCATTCTATGCAATCATTCGTCCTTTCGAATCACATATATTTGCATTACGACTCGCGACGTTCTTTGCGGCCTCAGGTCCTATCCCTGTCTATTTTCACCTTGTTATTGTAAAGCGATATTTTGAACAACGGAGATATGTTGCGTATATTGTTGGTCTTGCAATAGTTATTGCTCTATCCTCGACCTTTTCCAACTTCTTGTTTCGTATGATGGAGAAAGATCCCGATTCACACAGTTCCGGACTTGGTTTTGCCGTCATGTATATTGTGGTATCGACCGGTTTTCGGTACTATGGCAGGGGCGTGAAGCAGCAATATCGGCTCCAGGAAGCGGAATTCAAGCATCTTCAAACCGAACTTGCCTTGCTCAAGTCTCAGATCGATCCACATTTCTTCTTCAACACCCTCAATAATCTTTATGCCCTCAGTCTTGAAAAATCCGATCGTGTGCCGGGTGTGATACTGAAGCTCTCGGAATTGATGCGCTATGTTATGGACAGTTCCCAGCGGAAAACGGTACCGTTGGAGGAGGAACTCCGGTTCGTGAAGAATTACGTCGAGCTGGAGAAACTCCGATTCAGCGGAACTCCCGACATTGAAGTTCGGATCGCTGGGACCATGAACGGGAAATACATTGCTCCGATGCTGCTCGTTCCCTTTGTCGAGAACAGTTTCAAGCACGGAATGAGCAATACCGCCAAGGGCGGATTTGTGTCTGTTGTATCACAAGTTCAAGGTGACGATTTTTATTTCACCGTTGAGAACAGCAAACCTGAAGGCGCCGTGAATGATGAGAGAGGGTCCGAGGGGATGGGTTTACTGAACGTGAAGCGGCGGTTAGAACTTCTCTATCATGGATCGGGTCAACTGTCTATTAAGGAGGATGAGAAAAGGTACAAGGTGGAGTTGAGAATCCGACTATGAAGATCAAGTGCATGATCGTCGATGACGAACCCCTGGCCAGACGCGTGATCGAGAAGCACATGGCTGTTCTGCCTTCTTTGAAGCTCGTAAAGGAGTGTTCCAACGCCATGGCGGCGGCAGCGTACCTGCATGAACATCCGGTGGATGTGATGTTTCTGGACATAAAAATGCCTGAGCTGACGGGTCTCGATTTTCTGAAGACCCTTTCGGATCCACCTCTCGTGATCCTGACGACCGCTTACTCGGAGTTCGCTCTGGAGGGGTATGAATACTCGGTTGTGGACTATCTGCTCAAGCCGATCTCCTTTGAACGGTTTTTAAAAGCGGTGAACAAAGTATCGGAGAGGGTTGAGCAAAAGAAGGATCTCCAAGAAGAAAGGAATTCGGAGGTGCACGACGGCTTTATTTTTTTAAGAGCTGATAAAATCGAGCACAAGGTAATGTTTTCAGAAATACGGTACATTGAAGGATGTGGGAACTTCGTGAAAGTCTACACGGCCAATAAGATGATTATGGTTTCGGAAACGATGTCGAATATTCAGGAACGTTTGCCGGAGAATTTATTCATCCGCGTTCACAAATCCTATGTGGTTTCCATCACGAGAATGGATTGCATTGAGAGCAATATGATTCGAATAGGTGAGAAGGTGATACCCATCGGTAAAACATACAAACGGGAGGTGGAGCGGGCGATTAGCAAGTACCGGTTCGGGGAGCGTTCATAGAACCGTAGATGAATACTTCAGTCTCTTATAAAAAGACGGCTTTTACGGCTGTCTCAAATCGAGTTCGGTGCTCTTCAACAGAGTATTTTTAAGAAAGATCGAACCTTGAGGAAACCACATTCAGAAGTGGGCATAATCGCAAAGAGGAATGCGGAGCCCTATCCTTCCGATGGAGTTGATGATTTTTCGTTAGTCGGCTTATTCTTCTTGGCTTTTTCTTTATTCTCGACGAGAGGGATATCACGCTGTTCAAAGGCGATCTTCACGCCACTCAGCAGGTCCTGAAAAGATACAGACGGTTTCAATTCGTAATAGTCTCTGATGCTTTCAAAGCAACCCTTGTACACAGAGAAAGAAAATGTTTCACCAGGGGGAAGGTGGAATATGCTCAGCACTCTTCTGTTTTGAAGGTCCTCCAGACTAAATCGGACATGATGAGGGGAGAAGTCCCACGCTCTCGTCGAACAGGGTTCACCACCACCGGGGAAGATGAACCGGGGCAATAAACACTGAGTGAGCCGCGCTTCACCCTTTCCGGTATTCGTAATCTCAAACCGTGTCGCTTTGAAATGGACGAAATCTATCTCATAGTATTCGGCTACGATATTCGGTTGTTTCATCCTTTCGTGATAAACAGGACTGAAATATGCGAAAACCCATCCCAATAAAGCCAAAACAATTGGTATCCAGATTACGTTCCGTTTTTCAGTTGCCATATTTTTCCTCCCCTACCATGAACATAAGGAGACCGGAGAATGAAATTGATGAGGCTTTACTTTTCAGATGCCATATCTGTTCCCGTCTTATTGCGATCCATGCGCAGGATATTCAGCAGAATTTATATGATTTTTTTGGAACCCTATTTCGTAATTCCAGAACTCGAGCACTTTCTAGTGAAGAGGTGCGCGGTAATTGAAAATGAAAAAAGTTATTCTGGCTCAATGAACCTCGATACCTCGCCTCCACACAGTCCGCATTTGCCCTTCAGGACAACCCCACCCTGATCGATCCAGGCATCGTAATCGGCCAAAGGTACGGTCTTCTTACAGTGCATACAGTATATATGTTTCAGCACTTCCTGGAAACGCCTCTTCATATCTATATCGGATACTTTCTTCTTCATATTTCTCTCCATGCCGAGGATGATCATTCGTCCTCTGCCGACTCTCGAATCGCCGGTTTACAGGAGAACAGCTTCTTCTCTGGCTCCGTGCGTCTCCTTCTCCAACTCCTTTTCAATCTCCTTTACCGTACTATTGTCGTGGTCCAAAAACAGCACCGAGTAGTGCTTGCCCATGTATTCTTCTTTGACCTGGACTTTGAGAACACCACGGTTGCCGAGTTCATAGATGAGTTCTTTTCTCTGCTCATCAGTCAGCGTTTTAAACTCTTCGTTCATAAAGTTCTTGTAGAAGGGATTGAGCCATATTTCTGGGCCGAACTGTTTTTCAGCCTGCACAATGAGATGCACACACCGTTTGAGATTATCCTCGCAGAGATGTCCGGTGTCCAGTCCGTTGTCTTTTTCGATCTTGGTTTCCCGTATACGGGCTCCGGATTTTGATGCTCTCGGTCGACGATACCCTCTCGTCAGGAGTGTGTTCCCGTCGATAAAATTCTCACGACCGATAATGGTGATCAGATCGCCCGAAGTGGCATCCGGTAATCCGACAATTCGGATTCGTTTCCCTTTCTCGCGAATGCGGGAGCAAATAGGAATGTAATCCCTGTCCCCGGCTACGATGATGAATCCATGGATGTCCTCGCGAGTTAAAAGAACCTCCAGAGCATCCAAGGAGAGAGCAAGGTCCGCCGAATTCTTTCCAGGTTTTCCCAGCACATACTCAGGTTTGACGCTCAAGAGGGCCAGTGATGATTGAGGATCTGGATCGCTGCCCACACCCTCCCAGTCGGCAAAGGCTCTTCGAATAATAATTCGATCATCTTCCTTTTCGATAGAATGGATGAGGTTACGGATCAGACGCAGCGCCTCCTCTTTGCCGTCTGGAACACCGTGCATGGTCTCAATTACGCGCTGCATGTTTTCAAAATCGATAAATAGAGCGTACTGCATTGATAATACCTCCTATAATTATATTTTTAAGCTCTATAAGATAGAGAAAGAACCGGTCAAGGGCAACCTAAAATAAATGTGGGATATCGGCACGCATTGATATTTATTTTAAGGTTGAAAGAGATGCTTGCTTCTCGACGTGAGAATGTTTTGGCAGTAATTGTGAAGCCAAGGGAGGGGTGCAAAAAAATGCACCAAGCATAATTTTATTGCCCTTTTTCAGGCCAATTGAGTTGAAGCTCGGACCTGCGGTCTCACCGGATGTAGGGATTTTTACATTGAATAAGTATTGATTCTTTTCTTATTTATGTGAAATGACCCATATTGGCTTTGGCAAGAAGAGCGGAGTCCAGGACTCTTTGGTCGATGAGTTTTACCTCCGAGCGGTTTCCAGTGAGGTTTTGAAAGTACTATGGGTGGCATGCATTTTGCATACTTGAAAAATGTCTTGACATGAAAAGGTGTTATCCTATCGTGAGAGACAAAAGTTTTTTAAGGAAGTGTCCGTTCTGCATATGAAACGATGAGAAGGAGGCGAAAAAATTGTATTTTGTCTCTTGTGAAAAATCATTGAAAGAGAATGCTTGGAATTTGCTTTCTACAATGAAATCTGATTCTTTGGTGCTGTTGTTCACGTAATGCAGAAGTCTTAGCCGTGGAAGAAAAAACAAGATATTCCGAGTATCGGAAAGGGGTTGATCGGTTGTCACATCGTCTTTTGAAAGTTCCCCAATTATTGGGAAGAGACAGAGAACTCGCCTTTTTAGAAAACCATTTCGATGCGGCAAAGGATGGACAGGGGCGATTTGTGTTACTCTCAGGGGAGGCTGGAATAGGCAAGACGCGTCTCGTTGAAGAGTTTCAGAAAAGAGTAATGAAATCCGAAGATGTCCGAATCTTGACCAGTTATTGTTCTTCCCAGAAAAAAAACTTTCCGTACAATATGTTTACCAGGATGTGTATCCCTCGACTCGAAGACCTCCAACATACTGGAGAGCATGAGGAAACGAGATCACTTCGTACCAATGGAAGCCCTAATTCCGAGGGATACATATTACCGCTTGTGGACTCGATGATACGTGAGGAGCAGATCGAAGACGCAGAATTTGCCAGGCGAAAGATGTTTTACGGTGTAAGTCAATCTCTGCTTCGATTAGCTGCTGAAACACCGCTCCTTATTATTTTAGAGGATATACACTGGGCAGATGCCACCTCTCTTCAGCTTCTTCACTCAATTGCCAGAAATGTAACCGGAGAGAGAATTCTTGTGGTCATAACCCATCGTCCTGAAGAGATTATGTCTGAAAAGAGCGGCTCAATTTATTTTTTGGCGGACATATTGCATAGAATGGGACGTGAGCTTCTCTATGAACGATTAGAACTTCTGCGGCTTTCCAGAAAAGAGAATGATCGTCTTATCAAGTGGTACTTCCCTCGTTCTCATTTTTCAGAGCATTTTCTACAGTCCATATATGCCAGGACGCAGGGAAATCCTTATTTCACAAAAAGTCTCTTAGAGCTTTTGGTGAGCAAAGATATTATTGTAGAATCTAATAAAGTTTGGAGTAGTGCCGAAAAAATTGGGTTGCAACATATCCCTGATTCACTTCATGAGATACTCAGACAACGGCTGAACGGCATGAATGATACCGAAAGGGCTATAATAGAGTGTGCTGCAGCAGTTGGTGAGAGATTTGCTCCTGAGATCATTTCTGAGGTCAGGGGAATCCCGGTTGAAAACCTCGTAAGAAAACTCGACTCCGTAGGACAGAAATACAATATTCTCATTGCGAACGGAGAGGAATATCTCTTCAATTATGCTCTGATCGAAGAGATGCTGTGCCAGAGCATAGATAAACAAAAACGCAGAAACCTCCATCAACAAATCGGTGCGGCGATGGAGAATATTTATAAAGACCAAATCGATTCGAAGGTGGATGAACTGGCCTATCACTTTTCAACGGGAAGCGATGAGATCAAGGCTCTGCCATATTTGGAGCGAGCAGGAGAAAGGGCAAAGAATTTGTTGGCCTATCAAGAAGCCCTAAACTATTTCGAATCGGCTCTCTCTATTTTGGAAAATGCTCCGTCGACTCAAGATAATAATCGACACGGAGTCCAGATAATAATACGAGCCGGAGAAATGCATCAAGCTCTCGGCAATTGGGATAGATCCCTGGAGTATTTTAAAAACGTTTTAGATATCAGCGAAGAATTGAAAGATGAGCACATCCAGGGAAAAGCGCTCATGAAAGTTGGTTTAGCCTATGTTGAGCGAAGCGACTGGACTCAAGCAGAATCTTACCTGAATAGGAGTTTGGCTATCTTCCAGCGTTTCGATGACTTGGAGAGTTGCGGTTATACAATAACTTGTATTGCGGACATTCACTTTAAAAGATGTGAATGGCAGAAGGCTTGGGATTTTTACGAGGAAGCGCTTGAAACTGCCATGCGATTGGTGGACAAAAGACTCATGGCAAGGATTTTTAACAATCTTGGAGCCATCTCGGATATCCGCGGGGACTTTTTTGAAGCTATTCCCTATTACAGTAAAAGTCTCGAGCTCTACAGCGAATCGGAAGACTATTTTGGTATGGCCCATAGTTACCACAAGCTTGGAATGGTCCATGCGAATAAACAGGAGTGGGAGGAGGCTATTGAGTTTTACAACAGGAGTATTGCCCTGTGGCAAAAGACAGGAGAATTGAGTCAGATGGCTCTCACCTATCTCCATAAAGCTGTTGCATATCTTTATGTTTCCGATACAGACGGAGCAGAGAGGTGGGCCAACTTGGCTGGGCAGAATCTTATAAGGGTCGAGGACCCTCTCGGTTTGGCCGAGTGTAATAAAATATTGGGTATTATAGGGGTCCGAAAACAAGAATGGCATTATGCCCAGAGGCGTTTCGAAGAGAGTGTTCGAATCTACGAATCGTGCGAAAATTTGCTGGGTTTGGCGGAAAGCTATCAAGAAATGGGCTTTATGTATAGGATTAGGGCTAAGAAAGAGAAAGCGTTGGAAGCTTTTCAACGATCCATGAATATTTATAAGAAACTCGGCATTGAGAGTCGAGTCAAGGAGATGAGGCAAAAAATTTCTACTCTTTCCCCTCCATGAGAGGAATCGTAACCGAATCTGGAAAAATGGAATCCTTGAGAGATTCTCCAGCTCTTACAGAGTTTGGAAAATTTTTTTTGCCTCCATGTGTCAGACGCTTTCAAAGGCTTTCTTAAGACATAAATGAGATTGTAACATATTGATATTATTGATAATAATACATATTCAAAGAAATATTGAGATACAAGTTTGAACTGAACTCCCTTTGGTCGCTCACTTACCCGGGGATTTCACCAACCCTCTGGTACTTGGCGATCCTTGGTCTATTCGAATCGCTCCACTGTCACCCTTGAAAGGGGCTTTCCCCCTTCAAGCGGCCCCCTGCCTATCGTAAATTTGTAGAATTTTCCGATAGGACGTGTCATTTTCCTGGCTGGAAGAATTATCTCCATTTTATTTATTCCTGACTTCTAAGCTTCAACTCCCTCATCGCTCGAAAACCGCTTTTATCCTCCTTAATCTGTATCGTATTCAACCATTGAGTTAACGATTTTTAACACATGCTCTGACTTAACTGTAATTTTGAGAACGATTTATCAGGAGAAGAATCTCTTATCATGGGCGCGAGATTCTCACGTCGCTTCGTCCGAAATGACAAATCCGGCAAACTGACCTCATGAATCGCACAACGTAGGTCCAAGGTGGAGTGCTTAACTTGATTCATTCATAAACAATTATGATGTTCTCCATACAGAATTGAGTATAAAAATAAAAATAGAATGTTACGAAATTTATATCCTAACGTGGATAATTGCCATAGTGTTTTGCCATAAAATTGTAAAAATGAGTGAATCCCTTTGCGCGGGAGAACATCCAAGCCCATCTCTCTTTTTTTGTGGACTCTTGAAACACTAAGTTGGATATATACTTATGTAATAAAATCTTTGTGTGTCTGGTTTTTGAACACTTTTCAAGCGTCCCATCATTTTTTTGGCATTTTTTTCGCATTTTGAACATTGTTGCTATGTTGCTTCAAAGGCATTTCCTTTGGGAGTGACTTTGAAAAGTGCTCGATAAAGGTAAACTTCGGGAAACCGGGGGACACAAAGCCACGGGTCTAAAAGCGGTCGCAAGACGCAAATAAAGTGAAAACCTGCATAATTCAGACTGCTCAGGATGGCCGGGCTGCCGAAGCTGACAAGAAGTGGAGGTGGTCTGGCTTTTTAAATAATGTGAATTAAGAGGGAGAATGATCATGCAAAAAATAAAAATGTCTGTATTACTAATGATGCTCATAACCGTTTTATTTGGAGTAATTGTGGGTCATGCCCAGACTGCGCCAACTGTGAACGGCCTTTTTTACGGGGATGGCGATTACGATAACTACTACTTTCTGATGCGCGGTACGAGCGGGCGTGGGGACGTCTATTACAATCTCCTCGGTGATACCCTTTACCTGCTCATGCTCGTTGATGAGATTGCCAACGATAATGTCTTTGGAACGAAGAAAGATGATGGATCCTACATGGCCAGTGCGGGTTGGAGCGCAGTGCACTCTGGTGACCGTTTGATCGGTTCCGATCACCTGGAAGTTGCCGTGACGTGTGGCGATTCGACATGGAGTTGGTGGCAGGATTACATTTACGAACCTGATGAGGATGAAGATCCGAATGAAGCCGACTGGCTCTCAAGTCCATTTGGACCCGATGGAGGTGGTACGCCACCACCTGGACTTATTTCCTCGGCCAGCTCGATGCAATGGAATATGAACAATACCACCTGGGATGTCACCCTGGGGGGGGACTCGAAGCGGTTCATTGACATGGAAGTCAGTCGATGGGGACAACGATAATGACGTGAAGGATGAGGGCTGGCCAATATGGAACGATACGTACCAGTGGGAGTGGGCGATGGTGTATGAAATGAGCATTGAGTTGAGTGCCTGCGGCAGCAATCCGTTGACCGTAGAGATCATTAGTGCGCACAATTCCCCTGCAAAGGACAGCGAGGAGAATCTTCCTATCTCTCCGGTTATGCTGATTGACTACGGCGATGCACCTGACGGATATGGTACTAACATGGAAACCAATGGTGCTCGCCACTATGTCGTCATAAATGGTCCCTTTATGGGCACAAGTGTGGATGCGGATTCGAATGGACAATCAGACGTCAACGCTTTGGCCGATGACATGTTGGACGGTAATGATGACGAGGACGGTGTTGTCTTCACATCATCGCTGGTACCCTGTCAGCTGGCCGATATTACCGTTACAACGTCGAGGGCAGGTAGGCTCGATGCCTGGATCGATTTTAATAACGATGGTGATTGGGCGGAACCTGGTGAACAGATCATTGCCAACGAATCTCTGGGAACAGGCTCAAACGGATTATCCTTTTCAGTCCCTTGCGGAGCGACAATAACAAACCAAACATTCGCCCGATTCCGATTGAGCTCAGCAGGAGGTCTGTCATATGGAGGATTGGCAGATGATGAGGAGGTGGAGGACTATGAAGTGGCCATTGTTAAGGAGGACGCCGATGGCGATGGTGTTCCGGATGGTGATGACAATTGTATGATTACTCCAAATCCCGGTCAGGAGGATAATGACGGTGACGGAGTAGGCGATGTCTGTGACAACTGCCCGACTGATCCCTATAAGACCGAACCTGGAATGTGCGGCTGCGGTGTCGCCGATACCGATAGCGATGGGGACGGAACGCCGGACTGCAATGACGGCTGCCCGGCTGATGCGGGTAAGACGGATCCTGGCGTATGCGGCTGCGGTGTCGGCGATACCGATAGTGATGGAGACGGGACACCGGACTGTAATGATGGGTGTCCGGCTGATCCTAACAAAACGGATCCGGGAGTGTGTGGGTGTGGTGTGGCCGACACGGACGGCGATGGGGACGGAACGCCGGACTGCAATGACGGCTGCCCGGCTGATGCGGGTAAGACGGATCCTGGCGTATGCGGCTGCGGTGTCGGCGATACCGATAGTGATGGAGACGGGACAC
>CP070758.1:2275321-2295681 GCA_020348925.1 Gemmatimonadota bacterium
CGGATTACACTCAATAATGTTTGCATACTCTGCTTCTATATAAAGTCTTTCCTTATTAGATGCCTTCTGTGCATAAGTCATGGCCTTTTCATAAGCATTAATCATCGACTTAGTATCTCCTAGACCACCGTATGAGGACGCAAGAAAAAGATAGGCTACAGCAAAAGTCGAATCGAGCTTGACTGCCTTTTTGAGAAAATACCTAGCATCATCATGATAGAATTTCTCCCAATCCTCTCTTCCCCTTAAAAAATAGTTGTAAGCATCCATAGAAGTAGTGGTCACTTCAGCTATCGGTATCTGAGCAGACTTTATTATACGATCAGATATACCCATTCCTCGAGAGATTTCCCTACTCAATTCATCAATCTGACTGCTCAAAATACTGCTAACGCCTTCACCTTTTGAACTGGCAGTCTTTACTATGTTTTCTGTATTTAGATCTAGGACTTTCAATTCCATTGTAAAAACATTTCCATTCTTGATGAAGCTTCCCCAGACAACGGCATCAACACCATCCATATGGCAAAGCTCAATACCCAAACTCCTGTCTATAAACTCTATATCTCCCTTTCCAATCTGTTTTAGGAGATCAAACAGGCGCTCCCAGGTGGTTACCCGGAGATATTTGGATTGCTCAAGGCTTGTAATTAAAAGATTTGGAATAGCTGCTTGCAGATAATCATAAGCTTTATCTCCGGTTTTATTCTCAAAGCTGATAACGGCAATAGACAACGCCTCCGAAACCAACGCTTTTTCAAAAAAAATAGGTTTTAACAAAAAAAATCCCAAAAACAAAAGAATCGCAATTCCAAGCAGTATTTTATTTCTCCTCGGTGAAAGTAAAATTCTTACATACTTTAATATATTCGTTCTATAATAATCCTTTTTACCTACTTGACGAATCTCTTTTATTATGGATTCTCTTTTGAAAGCTTTCGGAGAAGAATGATCACCTTCCTCTGCTTTTTCCACGAGTCTCTTCAAATCCAATTTTAATTCATCAATATGGTGATAGCGATTCACTCTTTCTTTTTCAAGAGTCCTGTTAACAACCTGTTCTAACTTCTGAGATATTCCAGGGCATAGCTTCGATACAGCTTCAGGTTTAACATTTATAATTTGATAGACTACGATTTGCTCATAGTCTCCTTTGAATGGTAACTCTCCTGTAAGCATCTGATACAATACGACACCCACTGACCAAATGTCAGTTCTGTAATCAACCTCATCGCCATGTATTTGTTCAGGTGACATGTAGCATATAGTACCAAGTCTCGATGACTGCTTGGTTATACCAGACACCCATTTTAACTTCGCCAAACCAAAATCCAATATCTTCACTTGCCCATCTCTGTCAATGAATATATTTCCAGGTTTGATATCACGATGGACGATTCCGCCTTTATGAGCTTTACTTAATCCTTCACAGATCTGTATGGTGATGCTGAAAATTTCATTGACAGTCAGAGATGGGGAATTTTTCACCCGTTTAGACATTTTTTCCTGCAAGGATTCACCTTCAATATATTCCAAAGCAGTGAAAATTTGTTCTTCATACTCCCCGATTTCATATATAGTAATGATATTTGGATGACTGAGAGCAGCCACCGCCTGAGCTTCACGTTGAAATCGTTCCCGAGCTTCACGATCTGTAGTCAGGTGTGTCGGGAGAAACTTCAGCGCCACGGTGCGTTTTAGCTTGATATCTTCAGCCTTATAAACCACACCCATACCCCCTTCACCAAGTTTTTCGAGGATTTTATAATGTGAGATGGTTTCGTCAATCATAGTTCGATCAAAACCTCCCTTTGTAGCACATAACCCGGATGATTGTATTCGTAAAGTATTTGTTTTCTTAATAAAAATCAAGAGAAAAAGCAGATTAAAAAGGTGTCCTTATCGAGGGCTTTGGGATGTTGCCGGATCTCAGACAAAATCAAAACACGTTCAAAGCCTTTGAGTTATACCTATCCCTATTCAGGAAAAGGCCTTTCGAGCGTCGAGAGTACAGTAAATCAGTCCGAAAAACTGGTTTTTCCCTTGACATAGAGCGTTATATTTCGTATAATAAGCCCGCTTATAGTAAGCCCACGGTAGGGTCTATTGGGCGAAGGTATTGTGCTTTACTTATTGTTCACTGATTTCTATCGGAAGGGAGGAGTCATGAAGTATCATAAGATGTTTCCGCCGTTTGTAGCGTTAGTCTTTTTCTCTCTCATCCTCTTCGGATGTGCTCAGAAGCAAGAGGAAGCCGGTCAGCCGGCCGCTGAGAAAAAAGCCGAGCCACAAGCAACTGAAAAAGCAGGGGGGGAGGAGGTGGCCGTGATTGAGACGGACTTCGGACAGATCGTGTTCAAGTTCTACGAAAAAGAAGCCCCGCAGCATACGGCCAACTTTAAGAAACTGGCCCGGGAAGGCTTTTACGACGGGTGCACCTTCCATCGGGTTATTCCAAATTTTATGATCCAGGGTGGTGATCCTCTGAGCAAAGACGACAACCGTTCCAACGATGGCACCGGCGGTCCTGGCTACACCGTACCTGCTGAAATGGGAGTCAAACACACCCGCGGTTCGGTGGCGGCAGCCAGACGAGGCGATCAGGTCAATCCGGAAAAAGCCTCGAGCGGTAGTCAGTTCTATATCTGTGTGGTTGACCTCCCCAATCTGGACGCCGCCGGCTACTCCGTCTTCGGACAGGTTATCGAAGGCATGGACGTGGCGGACAAGATAGTGAATGTCCAAAGGGACCAGAGAGATAATCCGCTTCAAAAAGTCGTTATGAAAAAAGTGTCCATCAAAAGTCAATAATAAGTTCGAGGAAGACGCTTTTATTCATAAACCGACCAAAGGAATAGCGCCTATGTTAAATCAATTGCGATTTTCAGCCGTCATACTTTTGCCCGCCTTCACCATCATTCTTTCGAGTTGTTCTCAGAAGCAGATCCATACCGGGCGTCCTGGAACAGAAGACCAGACTCCTGCAACGACAGCAGAACAAAAGGAAAAGACTGCAGCTGAGTTGAATGAGAGAGAGGTCGCCGTTATCGAAACCGAACTCGGCACGATCGTCTTCGGGTTTTACGACAAGGCGGCCCCACAACACACCGCGAATTTCAAGAAACTGGCCCGGGAAGGTTTTTACGACGGCACAACCTTTCACAGAGTCATCCCGAAATTTGTCATACAGGGCGGTAGCCCCGGCAGCAAGGATGACGACCGATCCAATGACGGTATAGGAGGACCTGGCTATACCATAGAGGCTGAATTCGGGGTGAAACACACCCGTGGGGCGGTCGCCGCCGCCAGACAGGGGGATGATGTCAATCCCGAAAAGCGCTCGAACGGGAGCCAGTTCTATATCTGCATGAGGGATATCCCTCACCTCGACAGTGCCGGATATTCCGTTTTCGGCCAGGTTATCGAAGGCATGGAAGTGGCGGAAAAGATCGTGAGCGTTGACCGGGACGGCAACGACAATCCGCTCCAGCGCGTCGAAATGAAGGTGACCATCGAGGCGAGATAGACGTTTATTATATAACACTCAAGAATCCATTAAAATGCGAGAGTTCCGATTCCCCTATGGACGGAAGGAGGTCACCTTTTCCCTTCCCGAAGAGAGTGTTCTTGGTGAAATCATCCCCAGAGAAGTCGAAGGGATAGCCGACGTTGAATCGGCCATCCAGGAGGCTTTGATATCTCCCTTTCAATCACCAGCCCTGAGTAAGATATGCAAGCCTGGGGAAAAGGTGGCCATCGTGGTCTCCGACATCACCCGCCCCTTCCCCGGTCCGCAGGTCCTACCGATATTGCTGAACGAATTGAATAGAGTAGGTGTCCCTGATGAAGATATCACCGTTGTTTTCGCCCTGGGCGGCCACCGCCGCCACACCAAGGAGGAGCAGAAGCAGGTCCTGGGCGAAGAAGTTGCCCGACGTGTCCGATATTTTGACAGCTTCTGCGAGGAACAGGAGGACTTTGTCACTATCGGAACAACCAGCCGGGGCACAAAGGTTGACATTAACAAAAGAGTCGTTGAGGCGGACAGAAAAATCCTGACCGGTATCATCTCCTACCATTACTATTCAGGCTTTACCGGCGGCAGAAAGGCCGTCGTCCCCGGCATCTCTTCCTTTAATACGATTCAAGCCAACCACAAGCTCCTCCTCCATCCTGAACCCGGAGCAGGCCACAACCCCGATGCCTGTTCAGGAAAATTGGAGGGGAACCCGGTTCATGAGGATATGGTTGAGGCCTGCCGTATGCTCAAGCCTGACTTCCTCGTGAACGTCGTCCTCAGCGGCCATAAGAATATCCTCAGGATTTTCATCGGAGATCCTTACGCCGCCCACGGGGAAGGATGCGCATTTGTCGAAAGCGTCTTCGGCTATCCTATTCGTGAAAAGGCGGATCTGGTCCTTGTCAGTGCCGGCGGGTTTCCGAAGGACATCAACTACTATCAGGCTCACAAAGCTCTGGATAATGCTTTCTACGCAGCCAATAAGGAGGGAGTGATTATTCTTCTCGCAGCCTGTGAAGAGGGGATCGGTCCTGAAAGCTACATGGATTGGGTTCGGATGAATTCGCCCGGGGAAATGGAATCGCGTTTGCGAGACTATTTTGAGGTGTCAGGACATAACTGGTATACGACATTTCTGAAAACTGAGCAGGTGCGGATCATACTTGTCTCCACTGTTGATCAGAAAGTTGTGGAACAACTCCGTTTCATCCCCGCTCAAACGGTTGATGAAGCCTTAGGAAAAGCTTACGAACTATTAAAACCAGACCCATCAATCTATCTCATGCCGCAAGGGTATCTGACATTTCCGGTTTTTGAATAATACCTTCTTTGTTTTTTTGGAAAACAAGTTTTACGACACACTGTCATTCCGGCCGGAGTGCCGGAATCTCCTCGATTCATAAAGGAATTCATACTACAAGTTGCTCGATCAATGCCTTAACAATCGAAAGGAAGTAGGAGCAAGAGTCATGGTGAAAACGGCAAGAAGACTGCATGATACAAGGTATCTCATATATTTTCCAATTATTTGCTGTATTTTACTCAACTGTGCTTCACTGAGTAAGTTCATTGGTCTTAAGAAGGACGGGCCTGTTGAGGCTATCAGCGGCATGGTCGTCTCCGCCCATCCTCTGGCCTCAGAGGTCGGGATACAAATTCTTCAGGAGGGAGGAACCGCCGTGGACGCTGCCGTGGCCACCGCTTTCGCGTTGGGTGTGGTCGAGCCGTACCATTCCGGGATCGGCGGCGGCGGATTCATGCTCATCCGATTCGCGGAATCCGGTGAAGTCATCTCCATCGATTTTCGGGAAACAGCCCCGAGTCAAGCCCACCGCGAAACGTATGTTAGAGACGGAGAAGTCGTCGAAGAATGGAGTACGGTGGGCGCAAAGGCCGCGGCCGTTCCGGGCCTTGTGGCGGGATTGTGTCTGGCTCTGAGGGAATACGGAACACTTTCTCTCGAGCAGGTGTTGTCCGACGCAGAGCAGTATGCCCGCAGCGGATTCAGGGTTTGGAACGATTATGACCGATACGCTGAGAGTGTGTTGGCGGAGCTTCTTCAACCCGGCGTCGCACCCTTTCAATTCATTATGGAGAGAGAAAATCCTTCCAAAATCGATCTCTCTGGAGAAGATTATCTTCTGGTGCAAAAGGATTTGGCCAGAACCCTCGGTCTCATAGCCGAGAAAGGATCGGATGTCTTTTACCGGGGTGAGATAGCGGAAAAAATTGCAGACTGGATGGCAGAGAACAACGGACTCATCACACAGGAGGATTTGGCATCGTACAGACCGGTTCTGAGAGAACCGGTGCGGGGAACCTACCGGGGATATGAGATCGTCTCCATGCCGCCGCCGACTTCCGGGGGTGTCAACCTCCTTCAAATGCTCAATATTCTTGAAGGATTCGATCTGAATGCGCTCGGTCACAATTCCCCTGAAACGATCCATCTCATAACCGAAACGATGAAACTTGCCTTTGCCGACCGTGCCTTTTTCTTAGGTGATCCCGACTTCGTCGATGTCCCGGTAGAAGGACTCATCTCAAAGAAATACGCCGAGGCTCTAAGGAAAAAGATTGACCTTCACAAGGCGAGCGAAATTCGAAATCATGGCGAGCCACTGGATTATTCGCAAAAAGGTGGGACAACACATATTTCAGTGATTGATAAGCAGGGCAACGTCGTCTCTCTCACCCAGACCATCAATCTGAATTTTGGCGCGAAGGTGGTCGTGCCTGGTACAGGGATTCTGCTCAACAATGAAATGGATGATTTCAGTCTTCAGCCCGGTGTCCCCAATGCTTATAATCTTATCGGTGGAGAAGCCAATGCGATCGCTCCAGGCAAACGGCCACTGAGCAGTATGGCCCCAACCATTGTCCTCAAGGATGGAAAGCCTTACATAATTGTTGGAAGCCCTGGTGGGCCCAGAATTATTACGACTGTTCTGCAGGTAATTTCCAACATCATCGACCACGGTCTCGATATCCAGAAAGCTGTCGATGCTCCGCGTGTCCATCACCAATGGTTACCGGATACACTCATGGTTGAGAAAGGTATTTCTGACGATGTGAAAGAGCTGTTGATAAAAATGGGGCATGAGGTGCAGCAAGGCGGACCTTTGGGAGCAGCCCAGGGGATCCTCATCGATCCTCAGACCGGAGTATATTACGGTTGGAGCGACCCGAGGCTTGACGGGAAAGCGGTTGGATATTAATCTTAAAAGTGTAGTATCAAAGACAATCAACATTTTGGGATTTCTCCCAAAAATCAATACTACCAGCGTGAATCACAGAAATCAAGACTCACATTCGCAAGTGCTATGAATTACATAAAAAAGCCCCGCCAAAGGCGGAGCTTTTAGGACGATTGGGTATATAAGTATCAAACCTCTCTGCTAATTTCTGTACTCGTATCCCTCATCTTCGTTATAGTAATCCCCCTCCTCTTCTTCCGTCATCATCTGATACTTCATCAGTTCTAGCAGGGGAATCCTCATGTAATCTTTCGGTATTTGAAATTCAGACTGGGGAATATTCTGCTTTGTTACCTCTGTCACCTCAGTTAGATTGCTTCTACCCCACTCATTCATTTCAACAGATCTCATTGGATATCCTTGCTTGAGGAGACTAATATACTCCTCTGAAGTTTCGAAAGACCACTCTCCGCCTGGACCACTCATTGTTTTCATGAAATGTCCGAATTTTTCAAGATCGACTTCCTCCTGAATATTTACACTTTTGGAAATCCAAACGTATTCTATCACTTCACCGCCAACATTCACTTCATATTTCTGACTCAATTGATCTGCTATAGTGACTTTTTCGGAAGTCTCATTCACACTCACTTTCTTATGGTCCTCAAGTACATTTTGTCCAGTAAAATTCCCCATCTCTTCCATCATACTCTTGTATACTTCTCTCTGGTTTGGAGGTAACTCCTTCAGAGCTTCCTCCATCTGCTGTTTCAGAGCATCCTGTGTCTCTTTCCAGAACTCGGTAACCGTTCCGGTCCAGTAAGATTCTTTTTCAGGCAGTAAAATAGACATCTCTTCATTATCAAGATCGAAAAGAGTCACAGATGATGTTTCAACAATCTTGAACCAGTTATTCTGAATGTAATAGTTTTGGTATTCCTGATCTCCATGTTCTAAATTCCCGGTTACTTCCTTGATTATCCATCCACCATTTACCTGAGAACAAAATATCACCGAAAAGACCAGTGTAATAAACCACTTCGATTTCATTTTCCTTCTCCTTGTTGAAAGAGTAATAGATTTACATACACGTCTGATATCTTTTTACTATCTTCAATCTTAAATCAATAACTTTCGGTAAGTATAATAAAATAGATCGAGAAATTCCTTGACTTTTATCAAAAAAGAAGGAATTTCGATTTTTGAGTAGGAAGTATTAGCAGCAGTATATTATCTCAACGGAGGAAAAGATTTAGAGATACATATGAAAAAGAAATTGAGTGACTGATCAGTGTATTGATATTCAAATTACAGAATATCACAGATATTATTCAGTCTCGGATATTAAACAACGTTTTCAGATTTCCCCAAAAATCACAGAAATCAAACTAAATGTAACTTGTCAGAAAAATCAGTTGCTGAAAAAATCATCCGTATTAGTCAACAGGATATGATATATCACAATCCCGCACTTGTTGCTCAACTCGCAATGACGGGTACCGGTTTTAGCAGTCAATCCAACTAAAGGGCTTTATTCAGCAAAACGTTCAATGCCATTCAAAGTCTACTACAGCCTTTTCTCAATGACGATACAAGGGCAGCTGTTCTGTCTTACGCTCAAACTTTTCTTTATGCGGATCCTTTACACTCCGGATACGACAACGTCTGTAAAAACCAGGCTCGGCATCCGCCAAGAGCTGTATGGCCAAGGGTCGTTGGCTACCTCGACGAGCTTGTGCCAGAATTTCAGGTGGTTGTCGGCAATATTCATCTCGGCGATGGGCTGCACGAGCTCGCCGTCTTCAAAGAGATGGCAGTCGATACCCACAGAGGCATCTCCGGTTGTGGAATTCGAATTGCCGCCGATAAACCCGGTGATATAGATCCCTCTGCCCAAATCCTTCATGATCTCTTTCACGGAGCGCTTTCCCGGAGGGATGACCAGATTGGTCGTATCACCTGATGTGGGTTCCCAGCCCAATTTCCTGCTGTAATACCAGTCGACCAAGAAATCCTTCAGCACGCCTGCTTCAATCAGAATTCTCTTTTTCGTCGGAAAACCGTCACCGTCATAGAGCCTGCTGCCAAAACCCCCTTCAATGTGAGGTTCATCAATGAGCGTAAAGAGGTCGCTTCCGATCTTTTGACCTTTTCGATCCGCCAGAAACGATCTTTTCTGTTGAATATTCCTGCCGTTAAGACCCTGCATGAAGCCACCGAGAATCCTTCGCACATTTCGGTTCTCGATAATGACCGGCAGTGTTTCGGTATCGATCTTTTTCGCACCGAGAAGATCGAAAGCTCGCTCGGCAGCGACCCGACCCACGGACTCCGGATCAGGCAGGTCTCTAAGCGTCCGACTTCCTGCCCAATGATACGCAGTCGGACGTCGGTCGCCCTCATCCTGAACCGTCGCCTCCGCCTCGGCCCAGCACTCCGTCGACTCACGATGACCTTCCAGACCATTGCTCGTCATGACGGCCTCTTCATAGAATTCATCGTTAACCCTCGCCGTGACGGAAACAATCTTGTCTCCACCCCGCTGGAGACAGGCCGCTTCAATCTCCTTCACCATATCGTGTCTTTTTTCAGCTGTCAAGCCGCTATACTCAGGATCACTAATCCTGAGATCGATGTTTGCCCGTCCTTCGTAATAACTCGGATCCGGCAAGGTTCGATACGGATCCGCCTCAAGCAATTTCGTATTTTTAATAGCGTTCAAGATAAATTCCTTCAGAGACTCCTGACGCAAATCCGAGGTGTCCTGAGAGGAGTACCGCTGGTTCACATAAACGTCGATGTCCAAACGCTGAGTCGTCGCCTCTTTGATTTTCTCGGGCTTTTTCTCTCTGTATTCGACCTCGACAAAGCGGTTTTTTGAGATTCTGGCCTTACACTCGTCGGCACCGGCCTTCCTGGCCGTTTCAATAACCCACGAACATACATCAAGCATATCCCTGCTCATTATTCGTCTCCTTCTTATTGTATACCACCTACAGTCATTGACTTCACCAGGCATGTCGGTTGACCGAAGGAACAAGGGACTCGCTGTCCGTCCTTACCGCAAGAACCTGTGCCCCCTTGGTTCAGCTCCAGGTTATCAGCCACCATGGTTACATTGGTGAGCATTTTCGGTCCATTCCCCATGATGTTTACATCTTTAATGGGCGCAGTGAGTTTCCCGTTTTCTATCATTTGGCCTTGTGAAACGTAGAAGGCAAAGTCCCCTTCACCGATTTTGACCTGACCGTTGCTCACATTCTGTACATAAATTCCTTTCTCAACGCTCTTGATGACATCTTCAGACTGCGCAGAACCTGCCAACATATAGGTGTTTCGCATCCTCGGTACCGGATAATGCTGGTAACTTTGTCTGCGGCCGTTCCCCGTCGGCTCGACTTTATAATAACTGGCTGAGATCTTATCGTGCAGATAGCTGGTGAGAATACCGTCCTCCACAAGAACCGTTCTTTTCCCCGGCACTCCTTCATCGTCAATATTGAGTGAGCCGAGCTGATGGGGAATCGTTGCATCATCCACGATGGTCACAAAGGGTTCGGCCACTTTTTTACCGATCATGGTGGCGTAAGTGGAAACATTCTTTTTATTGAAATCGGCCTCCATACCGTGGCCGATGGCCTCATGAAGCAAAATGCCCGTTATACCTGGACCAAGAACGACCGGCATCTCTCCGGCAGGAGGCTGGATGGCATCGAACAATACAACAGTTTGGTCAACGGCTTTCTTGGCAATTTCCTCAGCGCGTTCCAGTGTGTAATATGAGAAGTCCCGTCGTCCGCCGTAATTGAACCAGCCCTGTTCTTTCCTGCCGTTTTTCTCGGCCACAATTGACGCGTACAGATAGTTTCGAGGCAGCAGATCCTCCGCCTTGACACCATCGCTGGTCACGATCATCATTCGCTTCTGACTGTCGTGCAAACCGGCACGGACTTTAACGATCAGATCGGAGAGCTCAAAACACGTATCGTTGACGGTTTTGACCAGAGGGAGTTTGGATGACAGGGGGACGTCGGTCAGCAACGATTTCAGGGGATAGTAATTCTCTGATTTCTGCTTGACGAAGGTACTGTCTGATTTTTTCCCGGAGGTGTTGGCTATGGTTGCCGCCGTGGCGGCAGCAGCCATCATCGATTCCTCGGTCAGTTCCTGCGTGAACCCGTACCCCGTTTGCTCACCTTTCACCGTTCGTATGCCTACGCCGAGATCAACACTGCCGTATGCTCTGTCCACCTTGCCGTCTTCGAGCAAAACCCAGTTGGAGATGGTATGTTCGAAGTAGAGATCGGCGAAATCTCCGCCCCTGGACAGGGCCTTATCAAGAACCCGTCGGCACATCCCATCGTCGATGCCGAATTCGGATTCGAAGTATTCCTTGGAGATAGCTTTCGTTGTACTGACCCAACTACCGGGGATAATCCGGCTCAAGGCAAGCGCTCCGGCTCCCGCAGCAGAATTTTTCAAGAACGAACGCCTGTTTATCAGTTTCATGATGCCCTCCTTACACATATGAACGAGTGAATGATTGTTCATGGAAACAGAGTTTTGGCACATTCAAAAAGTATATCCTTGCTCATACCTCATGCGTCTCGTAGAAAAAAGGATGTAATGTTGTTTGAGAGTCCGTACTCGTTCTTCAACAGGGTATAATTTGCTCATTTTGTCGCCGTGTGTCAATTACTTTCTTCACGAGTGGTAAGTTCGCTGTCACCCATATCTCCCACGAAAAGCCGGCTCGTTCTCCCTGTGAGTACACCAAATCGAACTTCGCTCCCTTTGGTCGCTCACTTCCCCAGAGGATCTCACCGACCTTATAGTGTTTCGCGATCCTTCGCCTCCTCGGATCGTCCCACGGTCATCCTTGTAAAGGGCTTCTCCCTTCAAACGACCCCTGCCTTTCGGATATGCGCAGAACTTCGGAAAGTTTCAGTTAAAAGAGCATAAACCGAGCAACAGATTCAGAGGTTGTTCGAACATATCTCTTTCTCCTTTTCGTAGTCCTTCAGCTTCAGGACAACAAAAGTGATGTCGTCCTCCTGCGGTCTGCTGCCTCGCCATCTTTCGCCAGCATCAACTAAATGGGTTATGATATCTTTCGGCGAATTATCGACGACCTCTTTAAAAACCTGCTTAATGCGCGGATAGTCCAGCATCTCTTCACGCTCATTGAAGAGTTCGGCGTATCCATCACTCATTAGAAGTATCGTATCTCCGGTTTTGATGTGTGTCTCCTTTTGCTCATATGAAAATCCTTCGATCCATCCCAAAGGTATCCCTCCCGTCTCCATCTCCTCGATAATCTGCGTTTCCTTTCTGTAGACTAAGATTGGGGGCATACCCGCGGTCGTAAGGCTCATCTGGTTCTCTTTGATTCTTAACACTGCCATGCACATGTAAAGTTGTTCCATGTGCATCTTCTTCAGAATGTCTGTGGATCTGTTGAAAAAATCGGACACCTCCATCTCGTAGGGGAGGGCTTTAAACAAGCTCTTCATCGACACAACCATATTCCCTGCCTTCATGCCGTGTCCGGTGGCATCCCCAATTGCGACTGTCAACGTGCCGTCTTTCGCCTGGTGAAAATCATAGTAATCCCCCCCGACTTCACTGGCCGTTTTCATGTAAACCGCAATGTCGATGTTCGGAAGCTGGGGCATCTCCTTCGGCAGCATGGAAAGCTGAAGTCTGCGCGCCTCCTCCAATTCGTGAGTTTTCCGCTCGTTCTCGACTTGAATAGCCCGTGCCTCGGCTTCAGCCGCCAGTGCTCTCAATTCGACCTCACGCATTCTGGCTTTTTCTCTCTCCCGTTTTTTTTCGAACCGGACAATCCCGTAGAAAATTGTAAAAACCACAAGGAAATATATACTATACGCCCACAGCGTTCTCCACCAGGGTGGTCTTATGGTGATTCGAAGGAATGTTCCCTCCTCATTCCAAACGCCGTCGCTGTTCGAACCTTTGACGCGAAATATGTACTCGCCCGCCGGCAAGTTGCTGTAATTCACATAACGGCGATTCCCGCTGTACACCCAATCTTCTTCGAATCCCTCAAGCATATAGATGTATTCATTCTCCTCGGGAGATGTAAAATCGAGTGCTGCAAATTGAAAGGAGATATGATTTTCTCTGTGAGACAACTCAATTTCACGTGTCTCTGTGATGGTTTTCCGCAACGGTGAATTTTCCCCGTGCGATACTGTCTCATTGAAGATCTGGAAATCAGTGATGACGACAGGTGGAATATATGGATTATCCTTTATACTGTCCGGGAAGAATACGTTGAAGCCATTCCTGCCGCCAAAAAACATCTCCCCACTCTTACTTTTGTAACATGCACCCACAAAAAATTCGTTGTCCTGTAATCCATCGGTGACATTGTAATTTTTGAATGTCTCTGTTTTTGGATTGAACTTCGATAAACCTTTCATCGTGCTCAGCCAGAGGTTGCCGTGGTTGTCCTCGAGAATCCCGTGAACAAAATCACTGGGTAATCCATCCTTCTCCCGGTAGTGGGTGAAAGTCTCTCTGTCCCTGTCAAGTTTATTGAGACCGCCCTCAGTCCCAAACCAGAGAATCCCCGAATTGTCTTCATACATTGACAATACGAGATTATGACTAAGGCTGTGTGGATCGGCAGGATCAAATTGATACCGTATGAAAGTTTTCGTCTCTCCATGAGACTCCCCGGTTTCACTCAAAGCAAGTTTATTGAGACCGCTCCACAACGATGCACCGACCCAAAGATCTCCCCTTCTATCTATATACACAGACTGGATGGTATTGTCACTTAAACTGTGAGGATCATCAGGATCGGATTGATATCGGGTAAAACGTTCGGTTCTTCGATCGAATGCATTCAAACCTCTGTTCCCTGTCCCGATCCAGAGAAGGCCCGATTTGTCCTCACTCATCGATCCGACAAAATCGCTGCTCAAGCTGTAGGGATCTTCTGGATCGTTTCGATAGTGCGTGAATCGACCGGTACCCCCTTCGAACCGATTCAGACCTCCTCCCTGGGTCCCGATCCAAAGTTCACCGTAGCTGTCTTCGAAAAGTGTCGCAACCGAGTTGTGACTTAAACTGAATGGATTGTGAGGTTCGTGTTGATAATGCGTGAACGTCCGATCCTCGGGATGAAACCTATTGAGCCCACCACCATAGGTCCCGATCCAGAGCGTCCCGTTATGGTCCTCACAGAAGGATGAGACAAAGGGGCTGCTTAGACTTTTGGGGTAATCAGGGTTCGACTGGTATAGGAAAAATGGTTTTTTCCGACGATCAAAAGTATTGAGCCCGCCGCCAAAGGTACCCACCCAGAGCAGTCCCGATTTATCCTCGTAAATGGAAGCGACTTCATAGGTACTGAGGCTATGGGGATTGTTCCTGTCGTATTGGTAGCTGACAAACCTGTCAGCATCTCGGTCATAGAGGTGAAGTCCACCGCCCAACGTTCCAAGCCAGAGTGCGCCTTTTCGATCCTCATACATGGTCCAGATTTGATTGCTCTCCAAACTGTACGGATCGTCAGGATCAAATTGGTAGCGCGTGAATCTCCCGGTTTCCCGATCCAGCCTGTTGAGACCTCCTATGAAAGTCCCCACCCAGAGAAATCCTAATTGATCCTCAAGGATAGACCAGACGTTATCTTCGCTGAGGCTGTGGGGATCGTTCGGATCGTGTCGATAGTGCGTGTACTTTCCCGTTTCGCGATCGAATTTATCGAGCCCGCCAAAGGTTCCGACCCAGAGCGTCCCCTCTCTATCCTCATAAATCGTAAAGACCTGATCGCTACTCAGTGTCGTGGGATCATGTGGGTCGTTCTGGTAATGTATAAAAGTAACAGAAGTATCACTCCGCACGAGTCTATTGAGTCCACCACCCTCACTTCCGATCCAGAGGATACCCAGATGATCTTCAAACATCGCCATAACTCTGCCATGACTCAAGCTGTGAGGATCATCAGGGTCATGCTGATAGCGTTTGAATATCTCCTGTTCTCGATCGAACCGATTCAGCCCGTTCTCCGTCCCGATCCAAAGAATTCCTTCTCTATCCTCGTGCAGTGCCCTGACAAAATTATGACTCAGACTTTTCGGATCGTTCGAATCATGTCTATATTCGACAAAGTTGTAGCCGTCATAACGATTCAATCCATCTTCTGTGCCGAACCACATAAATCCTCTGGTGTCTTGAAGGATTGCCTGAACGTTACTCTGGGAAAGTCCGTGCTCTATGGAAAGATGCTTGAATTGTACATCGATATGTTGGGCATTCAGATTTACTGAAAAAAGTACAGTGAGAAAAAATATGATGTACATCATACGAAAGACATCTCTCCTCTTCAATCGAAGATAGCGGTATGTATGGGATTGACGATCTCTGTTCATTTATTATTCAATGGAAAAATGCAGAAAAAAGTTAGTGCTGAATTCCCTGTTGAATTAAAAACCAGTCACTGTAATAAATCCATTGACGACTGACAACTCGATTTCACCTGCACCCGCTCCAAATAAGCCTGTGACAGATGTGGGTGTGATCGTCTGATTTTGAAGGGACACATTTGAAAGATTGATCGATCCGGATGAAATGTGAGCGGAAAAGTCCGCCGATGTAGATTGCGGAATCAACAAGTCAATAGTGCCATTGACAACTGACAAACCACATATGCCTGATGCAGGCAAGGATATTTTACTGTCAATGCCTCCGTTGACAAGTCCCCCATTGACGCTCCCTGAAATATCCCAGAGGCGCATATTTCCGTTCACCAGGTTCGATATTACGGAATTCTCCATCGACGATATCGAAACGTTGCCGTTCACTTGTCCAATATCTAATTGCCAGCCGCCAGGTATTCGAATGTTGTAATCCACGATGTAGTTCCGACCAGAACTCTGGTCAGGCTGTTCGGTCCGGATCGATATTCTGTCCTCGCTCTCGCTCATTTCAACAGAGAGATCCGGCAAATGCGCATCGGCATCGGCCCGGCTGTTTGATTCGACTCTCCGCTCTCCCCAAACCGTCACCGAATCTATGGAGGACACACCCTCAATGTCAACAGTGCCATTGATAGCGTTCAGCTGAAGGCCTGAAAGGTTTTTAATCGCAATTTGGTAGTAAAAATCTTCCGAGGCGGAAAAATCCGGTCCAACTGTGGAGGAATCATTATCACAGAATAAAAATAAAAAACCGAGCATTCCCACGATGAGGATGAATAGAGAAGCATTTCTGATTGAGAAACTTAAAACCTTCATGTCCATCTCCTTTCTCTCAATTGAACGATCCGCCCTGAAGTGACCACCGATCCGATTGCAATTCGCATCCATCTTTTTTCGCAAATATACTACAATTTATATAGATAATAGCACAGCACCAACCATTTTGAACAAATCAAAACCACCGTTTTTTTAAGTCTCTATCCGATGAAGAATCTTCCGGAGGTTTTCCCATAACTTCCCGGACTCTTGAAGTTTTCAAAACGTCGGGTGTCTCTCACACAGCAACAGAAAAGCCGCCCCCGTTCGGAAACCAGAGCGGCTTTTTCTCTTCTCTCTCAGATCACAACTACTTCATGAGCACCATCCGCCTGGTGGCTGTAAATTCACCCCGATTGTCCTGCGATGTTCCCTTCGCCACAATTCGGTAGAAATACACCCCACTGGCTATTACATTCGCATCCCACGTGGCTGTGTAGTATCCGGCCTCCTGTTCACCATCAACCAAAACGTCCACCACCTGCCCCAAGAGGTTATATACCGATACCTTCACCTTCGCAGCCTCCGGCAAGGCATATTCGATATGCGTCACCGGGTTGAACGGATTCGGATAATTTTGAGCCAGGCTGTACTGCGTCGGCGCAAAATCACCGGCCTTCACCGTAAAAACCGATCCCTGTCCAAACGTAATACCCTCGTCAACCGTAAAAACAATAGGTTCCTCCACCTCAATACGCACCGCTTCCACGTCCTCGGCGACTGCGAAGGGGACACGCACCACGGAACCAGAACCGGCTTCTATAGCCGTTCCCCGCATACTCGACAAAAAGACCACCAGCTCATCACCGACAATCCTGGAACGCACGTCCATTCCTTGAGACCTCTGCGTCAGATCAGGTTTTCCTGGTATCACAACGTTCTGATCGTACCTGAAGCGCAGCACCACGCCGGCCACATCCACCTCCGAGGAGACACTCACAGGCACCGCCACCGTCCGCCCCGACACGCCCACCACACCTCCCACCTCAACATCGGCCACGGCCACCTTCGGATCGCACACCCCCACCGCCCGGTTGATGCACTTCATCAAATCGATGACGTTCACCAGACCATCGCCGTTGGCATCGGCCGCCCACATCGGCTGACCGGGCTGCGTGACGTCCGGGATCTCATCACCATTGCCGTCCCCGGGAAACGGGTCCTCACCCACAATGTGATCCAGCATGCCAAACAGATCCATCAACGTCACCGTCGTATCCGGCACCCCGGATGAACCCGTCACATCACACTTGGCCGGCACCATGTACCCCCCAAAACAGATCTGACCCTTGTCCTCGTACTTCAGACACAGCGGCTCCTTGGGTTGGCCCTCCCAATCCGGCAGCCCATCCAGAATCACCGAACCGTACCATATATCTGCACACCGGCCTGCCGGCGCACCCGCCAATATCTCAAAGGTCACCGTCACGATCGACAGCAAACCCTCGTGATAATACCGCGGCGGCAACGCACAGTGCGCAACAGGATCATTCGGCAATATCCTCGGATGCACCGGCGTCGAATACAGCGCGATCTCGTGCAACCCAGGCACCAACTGCCTATGGACAAGCTCAAACCCTGACGTCCGAACCGTCGTCGCCACATCCACCACCCTCAGGTAGTCTCCCTCATAACCGAGTTCGATCTGGGCAGCCGATACCGGAGCCTCGTTGTCCAGCATCAAACCGATATCGACCCTGTCGCCCGGAAACAACGTCGGATCCTGACCGCCACAACTCTCCGAATACTTGAAGGCCACCTTGATCCCGCTGGTGTCCCGGATGCACATGCCGGTAAAGGGCATGAACTTGATCTCCACCACATTCGTATCCCGGTCACAGTACCCCCTGACCGCATGCACCACCACGTGGGCCGGCATACTGAGCGGGGGTGTCAGCCCCTTGGGTATAATGGTCAGGTTGGCCTCAGCCGTCTCCCCGGGCTCCAGCCAGAAGTTCTCCTCATCAAAGGCATACTCCCACCCATCCGGTATGTGCGGAGGGAAAGCGCTCTCGTCGATCCACAGGTCGATATGATCGAGATACGGCTCCTCGTTGTAAACCGGAATCGGTATGGTCACCGGCTTCCACGTCGAATCCTCATTCACCCAGCGGTGCTTCGACCACAACCAGCGCTCGCAATCGCGCAGATATTCAGTCGTGGAATCCTCCACCGTCCAGCGCCATGTCCCCGGCTCCTCTCCGGGCGTCAAACAGTGACGGCGGACCACCGGATAGTCGATGACGATGTTCCGAGCATACTGCTGATAATAGGTACACTCCAGATCCTCGTACTCGAAAAACGGCGTCCTGTAATGGTACGGGGCCACCACCTGACGCCCGAATCCTCCTATACCTCCCCACAGGACAGTATCATACACCATCACCTCAAAGGCCGGAAAGAAGAGACCCCAGGGTGCCAGGCCGAAGCTGATCTTGGGATAGGCGCTGTTGGGACCGTCGTTGACCACCGTGGCAGAGACATCGTAGGCCGTGTTGTGACACGGATACATGGGGCTCCATCGGATCTCCTCCACGTGCACCGGCTGGACAGGACGTCCGTCAGGTCCCAGATACATGTGCTCCGGGTAGGGCAGAAACTCGATCTCAACATAACCCCACTCGCCGTTGCACTTGAAGGCCTTGACCTTGATGACGACGGACCCCTCGGGCTCCACTCCTCCGGGCCAGACGGTTATAATCACATTCTCCGTGGCCCCAGGTGGCAGGATCCGATCCGTCCAGCTCAGATCGGCCCGCCAGTTCTCCGGCAGGTCGGTCACCAGCAGCTCAAACCGCATGGGATCGGCGTGCTCGTTGTGCACCGGTATGGTGATGGGTGCCAGGCCCCACCGCACAGGCTCCTTGTCCCACGGCCCGTCAGGCCAGACCGTCATCCGACCCCGACGACTGTAATACCATGTCGGTTCACGATTCTCAGAACAGAAATACATATCCCGCGTCCATTCCACCATCATGTTTCGCGACCACCAGTTATGCCTGTCAACACTGTGCCTGAACTGACACTCACATGCCACGCTGGAAGATCCCATCGCCGGAATCTGCACCTCGCCCCCACAAATCTGCCGAGATTGAGCAATGAACAATCCCCACTGAGCCTCCCAAAACCGATAGTTCAAGGTCACATCCACATCACATTCATTGTGAAATGTTGCTCTGACCGCATACGGATCACCCTCGCAGGGATACTGCCCACGATACGGATGGCTCCAGGTGATGTCCGGCTCACGGATCTTGACACACCCGGGCTCGTAGTCCAGGCAAACCTTCACCATGTATTCGTACCCGGGGAAGCACTTCCACTCCTCCTGCTGCCCGTTGTATATCCACGAGTGGCTCACCGCATGGCCCGCATCCCCCAACATCCTCGGCCGGCTCTCACCCTCCTTCATTCTCCAGACGATGAAGAAACAGCTCTTGGCCGGGATCTGGATGCAGGGACCATCCCCCAGATCGACCTCCTCCCACTCCCAGTTACCGGTAAAATCGCCGGCTCCAACCTCTCCCAAAAATACACCCAGCGGGCTTTCCCCGGGTGGGAGGGGCTGGCAGGTGGGACAGGAGCCCCCACGACTCGTATAGACCCACAGGTCCACGGACCCCGGATCGTACCACTGGAAAAAGATCGAGGTCAGCCTGGCCTCGCCCTTGGGATTGTAAAAGCCCACGGCGTAGGTGTCCTGATCGGCAAAAGCAGGACCGCTGCCCACGAGGAAATCCTCTGCCGGCTCGCTCAGGTTATGGTCCAGGCACGTATCCCCCCACCCCACGGCCGGCAATCTCCGCAGCGGGAAATTATTATTGAAGACGTCCGGATCATCGGCCTCGATATAAAAGCTCAGGTAGTAGTTTGTGCAGGCGTTGGATGAGAGCACACCCGTATTGCCCACTTCACCGTAACCCAGGACCACTGGATTGGGTCCCGAAGGATAGTAGGGTCCCGCCTGGGGGGGGCAGTCTGTGCTCAGGGACATGCTCGGCGGATAGGTCACGGTCAGGGTGTACAACCCTCCCCCGGGTGGAGGGTCGAGGAGAAACTGGTAGTATCCTGAGGACCCATTATGGAGAATCGTGATGGTGCCCGGCCCGTTCACCTCGACCCGGCCTCCGGTAATGATCTCCCCTGAGAACTCATCGTAGAAATAGCCGGTGGGATCGTAGTCGGCGTAATCGGGAATACCGTCCCCGTCCCGGTCCCCGTCCCCCTCGTCACTGTCCAGTACGCCGTCGTCGTCGGAGTCCTGGCAGTGGTTGCCAATACCGTCGTCATTGAAATCCTCCTGGCCGGGATTGTATACCGCCGGACAGTTGTCACAGACGTCACCCACCCCGTCCACATCCCCGTCCTCCTGAC
>CP070758.1:2295781-2480873 GCA_020348925.1 Gemmatimonadota bacterium
CGGAGCAGGACGTGGCCGGAGTGCTGCTGCGGTTCCGGTACGATCAGAAGAGTCTGACGGCCGGGGAGCCGGAGTTGACGGTTCGGTCGGAAGGGATGGATGTGAGCTCTCGGGTGATCGGGGATGAGCTGGTGGTCTTTGTCTCCAGCATGAGGGGAGAGGCTATCGAGGCCGGAGCCGGTTCGGTGGTGCGTGTGCCCTTCACCCTGACCGGCGATGTGTCGGAGGTGGGGATCGAGGTGGTTGAGCCCGTGGTCTTCACCGTGGATGAGGCCATTGTTTTCGGTCATGGCTCGATGTTCGTGGTCAAATCCGAGGATCTGGTGCCGGCCGAGTACGGTCTGGCCCAGAATTACCCGAATCCGTTCAACCCGGTGACGTCGATCGCCTACAGTCTGCCTCAGGCGGCCAAGGTGAAGGTGTTTGTCTACAACACGTTGGGACAGGTTGTGGCCGAGCTGGTGGACGGCGATCAGGAGGCCGGGCATCATGTGGTCAAGTGGGATGCCGGAGAGTTGGCCAGTGGTGTCTACTTCTACCGGATTGAAGCGAATGGAACATCCCGAGAAAATCGGGGCGACTTCACAGCCACCCGACGCATGGTGTTGATGAAATAGAAAGGTTCAAAAGTCTAAAAGCATGTCCTGAGCTAAGGCGAAGAATCTCAAAATAAAACCTCCCGAAGGTTCAGAATTCTTCGGGAGGTTTTATTTTGTATGGAGTGCGTCGATAGAAACGGAGCGCTTTCAAATGCAAAATCATAGACTCTCGAAAAATGCGATATAGAATCCCCAGCAATAAATATTCATTTAGGGGGGCCTTGGAATTCTTCGAACAAATAAGTAAAAAATGCTTGACATAAAAGGGCTTACATAGTATATTGCAAAACATTAGTCAGATACCTTGCTACAAGAGAGATCGAATAATTTGATTTCAATCCTTTTACACCGGATTCAAAAAAAAGTGGCGCACAATTCCAGAAACTTCTTATCAATTTTTTCACATTTCTTTTTATTCTAACACAAGGGAGGACATGGAAATGAAAAGGTGCATATGGTTCATGGCGGCATTTCTGATTGTGCTTGCTCCGAGCATTTTCGCCCAGTCTGTCCTTTCGGAGTTACAGATTACGACGGACACGAATACGCAGTGGCGACCTTCCGTCTACGGCAATTATATAGTCTGGCAGGATCAGCGGAACGGAAATGCCGACATCTACGGGTACAACCTGGCCACGAATACGGAGTTTCCCATCTGTATCAATACATTTAACCAGGAGCACCCTACCATCTACGGTGACATCGTGGTGTGGTACGACTGGAGGAATGTCAACGCAGACATCTACGGGTACGATCTGGCCACGAATACGGAATTCCCGATTTGTTTGAATCCGAATACCCAGCGACTACCCGTCATCTGGGAAAACTTCGTCGTCTGGAACGATTGGCGGAACGGCAACTGGGATATTTACGGATACGACCTTTCGACTGCTACCGAATTTCCCATCTGCACCAACGGGGCGCATCAATATTTCCCCAGAACCGGCGGTCGCTATGCGGTCTGGTGGGACGAGAGAAATGGCATCGGCAACTGGGATATCTACGGGTACGACCTGCTCACGAATACGGAATTCCCGATCTGTTTGGATCCGAATAACCAGGGATACCCTGCCGTGCACAATGATATTGTGGCCTGGATTGACGACAGGGACGGCAACTGGAGTATTTACGGCTACAATGTTACCACGGCGACGGAGTTCCCCATCTGTACCAATACATCCGACCAGTTCCGTCCGTGGGTGTCGGATAATGTTGTGGTCTGGTTCGATCTGAGGAACGGGAATCAGGACATTTACGGTTATCAACTCTCCACGGGGACGGAGTTTCAGATCACGACGAACACGAGCGACCAGAGGCATCCCAAGATCCACTGCAACCGGGTGCTGTGGCACGATCGCCGGGACGGGGATTACAATATATACAGCGCTACCCTTGATATCAATATGTGTGGGAGAGCCGTGGCCTGGGGAGATACGTGCATGAATCATGTGGGGCCTGACGATCCCGAGGATTTTCTGCTGGGAAGCAGCCCGCTGTACGCGGACCAGGATCTCTATGCGGTGGGTTTTTACAATTCGAAGGGACTCGCCATGGTGAACTCCATCTCCTTTCAGTGGTACGATCCGGGATCGGTGGATCTGTGGGTGTATCTGGGGCGTGAGGATTATTGTCCCCATTGTCAGCCGCTTTTGACGGGGGAGAGTCCCTTGGGTAGCATGTTAGGTCAGGTCGGGTCCGGTGATTTTATTGGCAACTGGGAATGGGAGAAGGTGGATTTGGGTGATGGCCCGTGCATTCTGATCCCGGCCAAGCGTTGCTTCTATGTGGTGTGGAAGATGAAAGATGGAATGGATCGACCGAGGATACTGGGTGACGCCGAACATTCAGACAGTTTCTCGTGGATCTACAATGCGGAGTATGGATTGTGGAAGTGCTTTCCAGGATATGAATATATGGTGGAAGTGTGTTTGGACTATCAACCCGGGTGTATAGAAATTCAAGGGCCGGATATTACGTGGGATCATCCGTACCGCGGTGAGTATCCGTGTGTCTGCGATGATTACGCAGTGCGGGCCGTTTTCCACAACGAGTGTGATGAGGGTGAGTTCGTGGATGTTGAATTTTACGAAGCGCCGTGGGGATTATTCACTGTGCCGACAAGCGGGGGTGCTTTGTGCGTGGAGACGGCCTTTGTCCCCGGTGAGGGAAGGGATACGGTCGTGTGTGCCTGTGAGTATCATCATCATTCTGAGGAGCACAACGGGTGGGCAAGGAACATTGTTGTGGCCTGGACGCGGGATATGGAATTTTGCTACGATACTCCAGGTCCAACATGGTATATGAGCCGGCGATGTAGGATGACGATCTGGCCGGACGGGCCGTGGGACAAGGAGCCGGTGCGTTGGGGTTTGGCACCGATTACGATTCCCGTGTACAATGAGCATCCGGGGGAGATGCGCTTTGAGTTGCATATAGCTGATTTACCTTCAGAGTGGGATGCGGATTTGAGTTGGGATGACGAGATGTTGTCACCTGAAGAGACTCGGAATGTTTTATTGACTGTTTGGCCTGATGGTGACGAGCCTGAGGGTCCGGTTGTCATCAGGGTCATGGCGTTTAAGTGCAACGGTGAGTGGGGCGAGGTGGAGATCGAGTTCATGCCCTATCCGGAGCATTTCTTCCTGGGTCCGGACGGTCGGCCGGTACAGCCGGTGCACGTGCAGGACATCCGCTGGAGCCCACGCTATCCGTGCGAGAACAGGCCCTACGATGTCTCGGTGACGGTGGTCAACGACGGGCCCAACAGCGCCTATCCGAAGATCAGCTTCGGCCTGGCGCCGTGGGGTTTCTACTTTCCGCCCTTTGAGGAGATGGTCTACGACACGGTGTTGTGGGGCGGCGTCGGCGGTTTCGCCCGTCAGGTTGTGGCGCCCTATCATCACAAGATCCCGTGGTTTATACACGAGGATCTGGAGTGCAACTACTATCAGCAGTATGCGCGGAACATCGTCATCGACTACCCTGTGATCCGCCGTCACTGTCCTGATCCTGATCTGTTACCCCTGGTATGGACGGTGGAGGATTCGACAACGGAGTATTTCAGGGACTGCGAGCGGTGGATGTGGCCGAAGCACCGGTGGGTGAACGGGGATACGACCTGGAGGCCGGTGATCGTTCCGGTACCCCTGTACAACGATGAGCCCTTTCCTGTTCTTTTCTGGATGTGGGTGGAGTCGGCACCGGTTTCTCCCGGTGGGGAGATGTGGGAGACAACTTTTGATGGAGGAGATCCAACATTAGAGATAGATGGCGTTCTCCCGGGGGAAATGGAGGAGGTCAATCTGTCCATTATCCCCAAGGGGGATGCTCCGCCAAGTGCGTTGCCGGACCATGTGGTGGTGGGTGCGGCGAAGTGGGATATACTCGGCGGATCCGGAAGCGAATACTTATCATGCTTCTATGACACCACGTTTATCGATATCAAGTTCATGCCGTACACGGGCATGTGTATCCGGGACACCAGCGGGATCAAGGTCGGCTACAAGTATTCGGAGACGTGCAGTGGCGATGATACAATCTATCCGACCCTGCTGCCCGGCGATCAGGTGAGTATCGGCCTGATGCTGGACAACGAGTACCCGGTCTCGGCGGCGCAGATCGATCTGTGGTACGAGTCGGCTTACATGCGGGTGGTGGACGTTCAGACGACGACGCGGACGATCGGCTTTGAGCTGGTGCACCGCGAGTTGGCGCCAGGAACGCACGAGATCGCGTTGTACTCGACGCCGACCCATCCGATAATTGTGCCCAATCCGCCCAGTTCGCATTGCGAGCTGCCGCCCGGGTACAATGATGTGGGTTTGTTGTCGATCGTGACGGTGACGTTTGAGATTTTGCCCGGAGCACCTGCGGGTGAGTGTGCGGACATCTGGTACGGGACGGTGATCCTGGACGGGCTGCCGGACTGGGAGGGTCATCCCAAGGAGCCGCTGTGTTTGAAGTTTGAGGACAAGGGTCAGATCTGTTACGGTGGGTACATTGTGCCCAACAAGTGCGACGTGACGGGCTTATCCGCGGCACCGGACACCATGGTGACGTTGATGGATCTGTTGGCCATCTTGAACCACCTCACGGGGAAGAAGAGCCTGGGATCGTTGGATGACGTTTTTGATCCGACGACGTTGATCTGGGCGGCGGATGCCAATGGCGATGGGCTCGTCAACATCATCGATCTGATGAAGTGCATCAACCTGGCCGTGGGCGTTTGCGATCCGAAGGTGGCCGTGGCCGATGTGGCGGTGGGCGATGCGGTCGGAGTATCGGGTCGGACGGTGGCGGTGCCGGTGGATGTGACCTCGGAGCAGGATGTGGCCGGCCTGCTGCTGCGGTTCCGGTACGATCAGGAGATTCTGATGGCCGGTGAGGCCGAGCTGACGGACCGGGCAGCGGGCATGGATGTTGTCACCAAGGTGATCGGGGATGAGCTGGTGGTCTTCGTCTCCAGCATGAGGGGCGAGGCTATCGAGGCAGGTGCGGGTTCGGTGGTGCGTGTGCCCTTCACGCTGAGTGGCGATGTGTCGGAGGTGGGGATCGAGGTGGTTGAGCCCGTGGTCTTCACCGTGGATGAGGCCATTGTTTTCGGTCACGGTTCGATGTTCGTGGTCAAATCCGAGGATCTGGTGCCGGCCGAGTACGGTCTGGCCCAGAACTACCCGAATCCGTTCAACCCGGTGACGTCGATCGCCTACAGTCTGCCTCAGGCGGCCAAGGTCAAGGGGTTTGTCTATAATACGTTGGGACAGGTTGTGGCCGAACTGGTGGACGGTGATCAGGAGGCCGGGCATCATGTGATCAAGTGGGATGCCCGGGATCTGGCCAGCGGTGTCTATTTTTACAGAATCGAAGCGAATGACTTTGCGGCCACGAGACGGATGGTGCTGATGAAGTAAGTTCGAGAAGCATACCTTGAGCTTGTCGAAGGGTCAAAAAGTCGAAGAGCTGAACACTCAAAGCCGCTCTGGTTTCGAAACCGGGGCGGCTTTACTATGCTGGGCCAGTTTTTCCAAGAACGTTTTTTTATCAGAAGAAGAATTCTTGTCGTCCCTCAGACTCGCCGTACCGTATGAGAAGCCTATCAATCCGGCCTCGTTCGTAAGACACTCAATTAATATTAGATCATTTATTATCATTTGGTTACAGAGCACTGTGCACCCTGGGATCCGGCCGGATGTCTGTTCTGATTTTATTGGATTCCCCTCAAAGAATTGCACGATTTTCTGTGTGTGGCAGAAAAAGGAGCGTTAACAGGGGAAGAAATATTTTGCAGACAAATATGCTCTCAAAAATCGTTCCAAAAGGGATCACATTTGGACCTCTTTTTTGAGGAGCGGAAATTATAGTAAATACTTTAAAAAATAATTGAAAAAGTCCTTGACAATATACTTGAATTTACTTATAATTAGGCGTTGAAGTGTGGCATTTTTTTGAGGGGCAAAAATGTACAAAAGAATGCTGCTCACAACCCATATTGACGTACATAGTTTTCCTGATCTCCCTTTTTCAAACGAGAGGGCTTTCAGTAAGGGATAATTATGTATTGTAGGTGAAGATTATGCGAGTGTTCCTTTGAATCGAAAGTATTGAGGAAGACGAACCTCTTTGGATAACGAATGCAGGCAAAACATGAAATTCATATGTTATCGATATTCCCCTCAAGGAGAGAAAAGTATGAGTAGCAGAAGAAGAGAGAAGATCATGTGGGTCTCATCTCTGATAATATTTTTACTGGTTTTATTTGGTTCGATGAATTCTATTGCCCAGCCTTATGAGGTCTGGGTGGACGATGATTATTGCGACGGCTGCGGGAACGACGGTCATACTTGGGGCTACGATGCCTTCGATAATATCCAGGATGGTATTGACGCTGTCTCCAGTAGTACCGTATGGGTACTACCGGGGACATATTCAGCAATGAACGATATCAATGCGAATGATGTGGAGGTGCTTTCAACCGGTGGACCCGAGGTGACCATCATCGATGGCGGAGGTTTGGCCAGCTACGGTTTTCAAATTAACACTGACGTGGATAACGTTCGAATAGATGGGTTTACTATTACGGATTGTACCAATGGTATCGTTGTAAATACATTGGCGGACGGGACGGAAATTCACAACAACTACATTGAAGGAAACAGTCTTTTTGGTGTGTCCACTGGTCCGCCCGTCAACGCTGAGAACAACTGGTGGGGCTCCTGCACCGGCCCGTCACATTCAACAAATCCTCAAGGATTAGGGGATGCGGTTTCCGATAATGTCGATTTTGCCCCGTGGCTCTTCCCTTGCTCCTATGCATTCGGCGATACGTGTTTGAATTATATGCTCCCGGGCAATCCTGATGAATATCTGGAGAGCAGCGACAATCCGACGGAGGATTGGTGGGCGGTGGTATTTCGCAATCCCGGCGGAGCGGCCAAAATCACGTCCATCTCCTTCAGGTTCTTCGATGGGGGTGTCATCGATCTGTACGTCTTCACCTGCGGTGACCTGGTTCCTGAGGACGGTCTGTGCGAACCGGGTCAAATTTACGAGGTCTACGACTTTTTGGGAGATTCCCTCACCTCCGCCGTTCGCCACGCCTTTTTAGGAACCGGCCTGCACCCGATCTTCAATTGGGAGAAGGTCAATCTTGAGGACTCATGCATTACGGTCGGGCCGAAAAGCTGCTTTATCGTGGCCTGGCACAAAGCGGTCAATGCGAATCCGCGGATCATGGCCGATGATACCGAAGGGGCGGGGACCCATAGCTGGATCTGGAACGATGAGCTGCAACAGTGGAAGTGTTTCCAGAACCTCGAATACTGTGTCGACGTCTGCCTCGACTACCAGCCCGGGTGCGTTACTCTGGAATGGCGGGATATCACGTGGGACCCGCTCCATCCTTGCGTGTGTAACGATTACAACGTCACGGCCGTTTTTTACAACGAATGCAACACCTCTCAGCAGATAGAAGTGGGATTCTACGAGGCCGACTGGGGTTTGTTCTTCCTACCGGGACCGAACCGGTGCAGCAGTCAACTGTACACCGTACCGGCGAAGGGGTACTTGGAAGTGCCTTGTAACTGTGAGTATCACCATGACACGGATCCGGGCAATTCCTGGTCCCGTAACGTTGCTGTGAGGTACAACCGCGACGTGGACTTCTGTTGGGATGAACCGGAAACCGTATATCGCTATGAACGGCGGTGCCGCCGGACCATCTGGCCGGACGCCGATTACAGCGGCGCGTACGGATCCGTACCCGTTCCCATAACGAACAATGAGGGCCAGCAAATGCAGTTCGATGTTTCGGTCATCGACACCTCCGGCCCTACGGCCTGGAACTTTCGCTTTGCCAGTGGGAAGACGGATACGACGTTCTGGCTCGATCCACTGGCAGTGAACACACTGGACCTCATCGTTGAGGATACCCAACCGATAACTCAGCCTCTTGTTGTGTGGGTCCAGGCGTTGCAATGCAACGGCGAGGTGGGCGTGGCCGAGATCGAGTTCATGCCTTACAGTGAACCGAGTGACCAGGAGTGGTTTCTCAGTATTGGGACTGCCCAGTGGGGGATTTTCTTTCCCACAACGGAGACGTATTATGACGCTTGGCCAGGTCTTTATATGGATGAATTCATCAACCCTGATACTTCCTTTGTCGTTCCCATGTATCCATGTGAGGACTTAACGCCTTTTACGCCTTATTTCAGATGGGACTCCAATGGAACTGTGATACTCTATGCCCAAAAAGAATCGTTTTTGTGGCATCAACAGGGCCGGCAGTTCTATCGGAACGTGGTCCTTGATTTTCCAGAACTGAAACGCCACTGCTTTCCTGTGGATTCTGTGGCTACACTTTATTACCGGGACTGCCGGCGTATTATCTGGGCGGAGAGCCGGTGGCCTTGGGACGGGGAGATCGTTCCCATCCCTGTTTATAACGAAGAACCTTTCGAAGACACTATCGAACTTTCCGTGGAAACGGCCCCAACGGGATGGACCTATTTTCTGACTCAGACCAGTATGACCCTGGCACCGGCTCAGGCCGATACCGCGTTCCTGACGGTGATTCCGCAGGGGGCGGATCCACCTGCACCTCCGTATCATGCGATCGCGGTACAGGCGGTGAAAGGGTTCTGCGACCGCGATACGGGATACCTGAATATTGAATTCATGCCCTATGCCTGTCTATGCATTCACGATTATGCGGGCAAAGTGGTCGAAAATATCGGTATCGAAGATCCGACCCTTATGCCGGGAGATACGGTCCTGGTGAATCTCATGCTGGAGAACGATTATTACGTCAGAGCTCTTCAGGTCGGCGTTGTCTACGATCCTTCGTATCTGGAGCCTGATGACGTGTTATTGACGGCGCGCACGGCGAATATGAGATTGGACTACAGCCTGTCCGCACCTCCCGGAACACTTTTTATCGCTATCGATACAACATGGGTTTCTCCAGACAGTATCGATCCCAGTCCCATGGGATACCTCTGTCAGGAGAAATCGTCTGAGGACTTTCTGAAGGTCGTCACCATCGATTTTAACATCATTGATAACGCCCCTCCCGGGGTTTGTTCAAACCTGTATCCGGTGAATGTCGTCGTCATCGGATTTCCCGGCTTGATATGGGGAATGGAAGGGGAGTTGACGGAGCAGATATGCGCCTGCGTCGACCACGGGCAGATCTGTTACGGCGGGTACGTCTTCCCCTTGAAGTGCGATGTGGATGCCGATACGACCGTGAGTCTGGCGGACTTGTTCCTGATTCTGGAGCACATTATCCGTGTCCATGAGCTGAGTGATGACATTACTGTGCCCGGTGATTCCCTGTGGGCGGCGGATGCCAATGGCGATCAGGTCGTCAATATCCTTGACCTCATGAAATGCATCAATAAATCCGTCGGGCGATTTGATCCTCGGGTTGCCGTTCCGTACGCTGCGGTCTCCTTGCCGGAGGCAGTATCGATGCCATCTTCAGGCAGGATGGATATACCCGTTGGCCTCGAGATCGATGAGCCGCTGGCCGGAGCCCTGTTCAGACTGCGGTACGACCGATCGATTTTTGAGATGGGACGTCCTGAATTGACTGCGGATCAACTCTCGTTGAACTTGGAATACGGTTTCGTGGGAGAGGAGCTGTGGATTCTCGTTTCAGGTGAGGCGGCCGGAGGTATTGCGGTCGGATCGAATCCAGTGATGCGTCTGCCCTTTGATGTGGTCGGCGGGGAACTGGGTCAATGGAACCTGCGTTTCGAGGAGACCATTCTCTTTACGGCGGACGAACGGATCATTATTACCGAGCCGGCTTCAGTTTGGGTGAAGCCCTTGGAGGTTGTGCCGACTGTTTATTCGCTGTCGCAGAACTATCCCAATCCTTTCAATCCGGAGACGGAGATTCGGTATGGGTTGCCGGAAGCCGGGGACGTTCGATTGGATGTTTACAATCTCCTGGGGCAGAGGATCACCACCTTGGTGAACGAGCATCAGGAGGCCGGATACAAGTCGGTCGTGTGGGATGGGCGGGATGAAAACGGACAGGACGTATCCAGCGGAATGTACTTTTACGCGCTGACATCGGGGACATTTGCGGCCACAAAGCGCATGGTCCTGATCAAATAGAGGATGCTTTTTCAACAGAGAGGGCCACAACAAAGGAGGTAGAGACCAAGGGTTTTTGGCTATCATTCACGAGTTCCAATTCTTTTTTAAAATTCTAAAGATCTCACTTTTCGTAACGACAATTATGCAATCATTTTGAGATGTCAACATGCTCGTACAATATACAAGTTCAAGGACGAAGGAGGGACCAATGAAATCTCAGGTTACGATGAAAATGAATGCTGTTCTCTTCAGTTTTCTGATGGTCAGTCTGATCCTTGTTCTCACAGGGACGCGGGTTCATGCCAACGGACCCGTTCTTGAGGTCTATAAATGGGCCGATCCCATTGAGATTTGGCACAAAGACTGCGAACTGATCCCGAATCAGACAACGGTAACATGCTCTCTCATCGGTGGTGGGGACTGTGAAGTCGTGGGATTGCCCGTCGATGTGATGTTGGTCTTGGACCGCTCGGGAAGCATGTTGGGGACGCCTCTTGACAGTGCCAAAATCGGGGCAAACATCTTCGTCGATCTGTTGAGAGCCATTGACAACGCCGGTCTTGTCTCTTTTGGCGGGAAAGTGAAACTGAACATGAGTCTGGCAAAGATGATCCCCTTTGGCAAGACGCTGCTCCATGGGGCTATAGATGGACTCTATTCCGGCGGCAGCACACCTCTGGGTGATGCCATAGACATGGCCAACGGAAATCTCGCCCCGGCCTCGGCCAGTGGAGGAAAATATCAAGTCCTTCTGACTGACGGGGACCCTTTAACCTTTTCCGGGACGACCGATCCAATCGATGCGGCCGTTGAGGCGGCTTCCTTGGGGATAACGATCTTCGTCATCGGATTGGACCTGGCTTCGAATCCGATCCCCCCGGATCAGAAGGTGTTGCTCCAGAACATCGCCGCCATTACCGGGGGTCAATATTACGATCCCTCGTTTCCAGGCGCTCTCGTGTCGATCTTCGAGGATATCGCCTATCAGATCATCTGCACCGTGGGCAAGGATATCGTGGTGACCGAGACGGTCCAGAACTATCTCAACGTGCTCGGTGCCTGTTTCGATTACAGCCATTTCAGCAAACCTCCCGTGTCGTGCACCATCCTCGGGGACGGATCGGTGAGGATGACCTGGGAGATCGACAAGCTCGAGGTCGGGGAGAGCTGGAGCGTCTCCTTTGTTGTTGACTCCGATATCATTGGCGAGAATTTGGAGATCGACGTCATGGCCAGCTCCAAGGTGAATTATGTCAATTACCTGGGCCCGGCTGTCGCCCAGATCCCCCAGGCCTACGTCACCGTCAAATCCTGCACGCCCGATCTCGAGGCGACCAAAACGGATAACGAGATCCCCTACGCTGAAAAATATGTCGACGGGAACTTCAGTCCCGGCGATACAATAAAGTATGACGTTGTGATTTACAACGACGGTTATGATGCGACAGAGGTCTTTTACTGCGATACTGTTGATGTTCATACAACCCTCATCGCCGACAGCATCAAAGCGCCCGGAGCACCGGTTACTGTCACAGTGGCCGGGGACAACTCTTCCTTCTGTGTCGATATCGGAGTGATATCGGAGCAGGGGACGGTCAACATCAGCTTTCTTGTGGAGATAGAGGAACCTTTTCCCGAGGGATTGGATCACGTGGTCAATCAGGGATTTGTTCTCAGCAAAGAACTGGACGATGTTCCAACGGACGATCCCGAAACAACGCCGCCGCCGCCGGGGGAGGGGGACGATCCGACCATCACTCCGGTGATAGCGGGGGCCGTTGTCCAGGCGACCAAGAGTTACCAAATTATTCAGGGTGAGACGACCCCTGGAACCGTGACGCCCGGTGGTGTCATAGAGTATACGGTGGCATTACAAAACATCGGAACTCAGAGTGTGAGCGGTTTGACGTATCACGATAATATGCCGAATTACACAACGTACGCCGGCAACCTGCAAAATACGTGCGGGGGTACTGTAACGGAACCTGCAATTGGCTCGACAAATCCGTTGGTGATCACAAATATCTCACTCGCACCCAACGGCGGCTGCACCATCCAATTCCGGGTTCAGGTGGACCCCACTTTACCTGCCGGCGTGTATGAGGTGTGCAACCAGGGTATCGTCTATCTTCCCGAGGGGAGCATCGTGACCGACGATCCCGACGAACCCGGCCTGGACGATCCCACGTGCACGCCAGTGGAAACAGAAATTTTTATCACTGCAATGAAAACGGACGCTGTGGTTGGAGGCGGTGACCTTGAGCCGGGCGGATATGTGGAATATACGGTGACCCTGGAGAATATAGGCAACCAGACCGTAACCGGTCTGACCTTTCAAGATCCGACTCCTTCCTACGCGACGTACGCCGATTTTCTGGATCAAGACTGCGGTACCTTCGGAGGAATAACGAACCCCTTGACCATCACGAATATTACCCTTGAGCCCAATATTCCCTGTACCATCACCTATCGGGTCCAAGTCGATGCCTCCGTTCCCTTCGGCGTATATCAGATCTGCAACCAGGGAGTTGTTTCGAATGTTCCCGGACAAGGGGACGTGTTGACCGACGATCCGGACACAACACCACCGGATCCCGGATACGGTGACGATCCCACATGCACGCCGTTGAAGACAGAAGTGTTGATTGATGTCACCAAGGATGATGGCTTGGACTATGATACCGACTACGTCATTCCGGGTGAGATCATTGAGTACGAGATACGGTTGAGGAACACCGGCAACCAGGAAGTCACTGGATTGACATACTACGATGAAATACCGCTGTATACGACGTTCGAGGGAGGCCTGAATAACCAGTGCGGCGGGACGCTTCAAGCACCGATCCCAAGTCAGGGGGCCACGGATCCGATTCATATCACAGGCATTACGCTGGCCCCCAACGGAATTTGCACCATAACCTATCAGGTCAGGGTCAACAGCAGCGTTCCTCCGGGAGTCGATGAGATCGTCAACCAGGGCTTTGTTCAGAATATTCCCTTCCCTGAACTGCCGCCGGGATCAGAGCCGTCGGACGATCCTGAGACCGGTACGAACAACGATCCCACCAGAACGCCCCTGCGGACGGGCGTCGATATTTGGATCATCAAGACCGTCAGTGTGGTGGGTGGGGGACAACTCTTTCCCGGAGGTCAGCTGCGCTACACCATTCGCATCGGGAACAACGGGCCTGAGGATGCATCCGACCTCACCTTCCAGGATGCCATCCCTCAATACACGCAATTGAGCAGCGCTATTACCCAAGATTGCGGGGTTCTCCAGACCTCCACCCCGACCATCAACATCACGAATATAGATATCGATGCCGGCGAGGAGTGCACCATTGGCTTCACGGTCACGCTCGAAGGAACGATTCCCGACAATGTGACTGAGATCGTCAATGGCGGTGAGGTCTGCCAGATCCCCGGGGCGGAGTGTGAGGATGACACCGTCAGGATTCGGATTCAGCGGCCACCCCAAGCCTGGGATCCTGAGGTCTACAAGGTGGCGACCAACCTGACGAACCCGGGACAGCCCTTGGATCCCGGGCATGTGATCGAATACGTGATCACCATCGAGAATCCCATGGACGTGGGCGTGGAGGATCACATCTTTGAGGATCCCATCCCGGAGTGGACGCATACGTTGATCCTCGTCAATCCTGCACCTGGCGATCCTCGGAATGAATCGACGAGCGATGTCGTTCGGATCACCGGTATTGATATTCCCGCCGGTGGAACCTTTGAGATCGTCTTCAGAGTGACTCTTGATGTGGAAGTTCCAACCAATGTCACGCAGATATGCAACCAGGGGAGAATCCACGATCTGCCCGACGAAAACGATGAGCCCTCGGACGATCCCAGTACCCGTCAGATCAACGATCCGACCTGTCTCGAGGTTGCTCATGAAATTGAGGTGTGGGATCCTGAGATTGAAGCCTTCATGGTGGCCCTGGATGTCAACGGTGGTGGGTTGGTTGGTGGTGATATCGTTGAATATACTGTAACCATGACGAATTTGGGCCCCTATGATGTCTTTACCCTCAATTTCTACTGTCCGCTTCCGGATCACACGGAACATCTCACTGTCACCGGCATACCCTTCGGGACCGTCGATATCTCACTCCCGGATATGGTCTTCATAACGGGCATGCCCCTCAGCGTTGGTCAGACCATTGAGATTGTATTTTCGGCACAAGTGGTGTCATTCCCGCCCGAAGGCGTTGCGGAGATTTCCTGTCAGGGTTGGGTCGGAAATATTCCCGAAATGGAGGATGAGTACACGGACGATCCCGCCACACCGGAGGAGCACGATCCGACGGTACTCACCTTGGATTCGAACGGGATGAAATGCGATATCAACGACGACGGTGAGGTAACCATAACCGATCTCTTTATGCAGCTCAGGCATATTACGTACGATGTGGAACTGACAGGAGACGAATTCTGGGCTGCCGACTTCAATGGCGATGAGACCATCAATATCATCGATCTCATGAGCTGCATCAATGTCTCTGTGGGAAACACGCCGAAGCGCGGAGAGCCGGGCATCGAGATGTCCCTGGCCGATGACATCGCCGTTGTCCACAATGTCGTTTCGGTGCCCTGCCAGTTGCGAACGACGCTCCCGGTGGCTGGAGCTTGGTTCAGACTGGACTACGACCCGACACGCCTCACGCCGGGGCCGGCACAATTGACAGAACAGAGTGCTCACATGGCTCTTGCTCAGAGAGATGTCGGTCATTCCCTCTGGATGTTGGTCTACAGCATGGAGGGGGAAACGATTCAGGCGGGAAATGCACCTCTCGTCTCGGTTCCCTTTCGGAAGGCCCAGGATCTCGACGGAGAGACGGTGGTCAGAATCGACGAGGCGATCGCTTTTCTGCCGCTCGGGGAGGCGATCATCCTGGAATCCGATTCGCGCGTGATCTCATTGAAATCGACACTCCCTGAAGACTTTGCCTTGGAACAGAACGTGCCCAATCCGTTCAATCCCGAGACGCGCATCAGGTACCGGCTGCCCCATGAGGCTCATGTCACCCTTGAAGTGTACAACGTTCTCGGACAACGGGTCATTACTCTTGTCGACGAAGAGCAAACCGCTGGTGATCGAACGGTATCGTGGAATGGTATCGATGACAGCGGCATCCAAGTTCCAAGTGGAGTCTACTTCTATACCATTACGATGGGTGAATTTTTAGCAACGAAGAAGATGGTCTTGGCGAAATAGAAGTGAAAAAGATTAGAGGGTTTCTTTAACATTAATATTGGAGAACAGGGAGAAAGGCCCTCAGGTTTTTCTGGGGGCTTCTCCCATTTCCGTTCCTGAATGTTTCGAACAATAGAGACGTATTGTATTGAATACGAGGTTGGGTTCAATTGAAGAAAGAGGGTCTTTATGGATGTGAGGCCCGATTTTTTCATCGGTAGGAGGAATAGTACAGGAGCCTTTGTGAAAAGGGAGGCTAACACGATGCGAAAAACAGTTTTGGGTATCTTTTTCTTTTTCATTGTGGCAGGCAGCGGTATTATCGATCATGGAATCGCGCAGGTTCAAAAGAATCCCAACGATTATCTTCAGGATGCGACACTGTCGGTGGAGTCTGAAGCCGGGATCCCTGGGAGTACGGACAATGTGGTTTCCATCTTCATGAATAATGGGGTGTCCGTGTACGGGGTCCAGTTCCGACTGGCATACAATCCCCAAGTGCTGGATGTGACTGATGTGACGCGGACAACCAGAACGAATCATGTCATCATTTTTGGATGGGGTGAACCCGAGCCCGGAATTGTCGAAGTGGCCATTGCCGATGTCTCCGCCCCTGTCGCAGGGACCTCAGGGTCGATTGCCGATTTTCACTTTGACGTACCTCCGAGTGTCCGCTGCGGTGATTTCGACATGACTTTGTCCAATGTCATCATCACGGATGTCTCAGGAGACTCTCTCGCCGGAGGATTCGACTGGTTTGACGGCGTGTTCAGCATCTCCCTTGCGGGTCGTGAAATCGCCCTATCGGATACAGAGCATAATTTCGGGCTGGTAAATACTGGGAGCTCTGCCCAGTGGGATCTGACGATATACAATGATGGTGAAGATCCCTTGGAGGTTACGAATATTGTTTCCTCTCACCCCGATTATACTGTGGACATGATGAGCTTTTTCGTCGGTTCCTGTGATAGTCAACAGGTCGAAGTCACTTTTTCTCCCGCTGCTGGTGGGATCATTGCAGGTCAGTTGACGGTTTCGAGCGATGATCCTGATGAACCGACAGTGCAGGTCAATCTGACCGGCGAGGGATGTGTCCCTCCGGAAATAGATACGGATTCGGTCTCTGTCTACTTTGGGGAGGTTCCTCTCGGCGGGTTTGCCGATGCAACGATCATCGTGTACAATCTCGGCTGCCAGACACTCGATGTGGACGATGTGGATATTACCGGGGCGGATGCGATGCAATTCAGCATTGAGAGCGGGGGTGCGCCCTTCTCGGTTCTGGCGGGTCAGAGCGAGATTATCGAAGTGAGATTCAGCCCGACATCATGCGGGGCGCAAACGGCTCAGCTGGAGATCGACAGTGATGATCCTGATGAGGGGACAATTATTCTTCCCCTGACAGGAGATGGGACCTCCGTACCAAATATTGCTGTGACTCCTCTCACCGTGGACTTCGGGGTCGTTGATGTCGGCAGTGTCGTCGACACGACCATTACTGTCGAAAATACAGGCTGCCTGGATCTGGTTGTGGACGATGTGAGCATTGACGGACCTGATGCCGGGAATTTTTCAATAATTTTTGGCGGGGATCCTTTCACCCTGAATTACGGTGAATCCCATGATATCCAAATACAGTTTGAGCCCACGGCCGGGGGATCGAAAAGCGGCGCGAGAAATCCTCTTCTGGCCAAGAACGCCACGCTGCATGTGCAGAGCAATGATCCTGACCAGGGCGTGACGGATATCCCTTTGGCCGGCACTGAGTGTGAATATCCGGACATCCAGCTCAATCTGACGGATGTGGACTTTGGTGTCGTCAATATGCCCCAATGGAAGGATACGACCATTGTGGTTTCCAACGACAGTTGCCAGACGCTGGATGTGGGAGTAACAAACGTTGTGGGAGATGATGCCGATAATTTTGACATAATCGGTGGCGGCGCTCCCTTCTCAGTGGCCACCGGGAATACGCATAACATCGACATCCGGTTCACTCCCTCCTCGGACGGTCCGAAGAACGCCGTCCTGCAAATCTTCAATACGGCGCCAGGCAAGAGTCCTGCAAATGTCAATCTCAGCGGTGATGGATGTTCGCAACCGGACATCGATGTTATTCCTGATGCCGGGGACTACGGCGTCGTTGACATCGGGTCTTACGCGGACAAGAGCTTTTATGTGCATAATCTGGGGTGTCAGACGTTGGAGATCTCATCGATAGATCTTGGCGGAGACGACCCCACTCAGTTCTCAATTCTCGGGGATGATTCCTTTTCGCTTGCCGAGGGTGATTCGCAGGAGGTCGTGGTGCGGTTCGAACCGACGTCACCGGGGGCAAAAAACGCCGTGATGCAGGTTCACAGCAATGATCCGGACGAGGGGACGTTTAATGTCGATCTGATCGGTGGCGTGTGCGGAGTTCAGGACATCGCAGGCAATCCCCTGTCCTGGGATTACGGCAAGGTCAATCTGGGTGACGATGGGGATAAGATCTTCACTGTTTCGAATGTGGGCTGCCAGAGTTTGACGGTCACCGGGACTGCACTCGTGGGAGCGGATAGTGACCAGTTCTCCTACTTCAGCGGTGAGGGCGGTTTCACCCTGGGGCAGGGGGAGACGCACGATATCGGGATCCGCTTTTCACCCACATCGGGCGGAAACAAGAATGCCACATTGCAGATCAACAGTGACGATCCGGATGAAGCGACGGTGGAAATCGACTTGACCGGAGAGGGATGTGAATCTCCGGATATAGAAGCGGAACCCATCGTCTGGGATTTCGGAGAGGTGAACGAGGGGGCCTTTGCGCAGAAGATCTTCACGATCTCGAATGACAGCTGTCAAACATTACATGTCACGGCCACGGATCTTGTGGGGGGCAATTCTGAGTTTACGTTCGTGAGCGGGGGAGGGGAATTCTGGGTGGTTCCCGGAGGAACGCATCAGATCAGAATCCAGTTCGCCCCTGAATCTGGAGGGACGAAGAGTGCCATTTTACGGATTCACAGCAACGACCCTGACGAAGATCCTTTTAATATTCCCTTGGATGGTGAGGGGTGCGAGGCTCCGGACATTGATGTGAATTTCACCTCTATCGATTTTGGCGCGGTTGACGGTGGGCTGTCGGTCGATACGACCGTCACTGTTTCCAACGACAGCTGTCAGACACTGCAGGTGACCCAGGCGACCATAACAGGAGCTGATGCCGAGGAGTTTGAGGTCGTCGTGGGGGGAGGGGGATTCCAGGTTCCTCAAGGACAAAATCAGCCCGTTGTAGTCCGTTTCGCGCCTGTGAATCCCGGGGCGAAAAATGCGATCCTGAGAATTACCAACAACGATCCTGATGAAGGCACGAAAGACATTCCCCTGAGCGGTTTCGCGAACGCCCCTGATATTGAGCTTTCGGCGACGAGTCACAATTACGGCAACGTGAATTTGGGCGGTTTTGCCGATTGGGTGCTGGTGGTGAGTAACGTTGGGAATAAGAATCTTAGTGTTTCCAACATCGTCTCCAACAGTGCCGATTTCGTTATCACGTCTCCGGTCTCTTTTCCGGTCGTGATCGCGGCCTCCGGGAATGTCAATGTCACCGTCCGATTCACACCATCGACAGGGGGAACTCGGGTGGCAAATCTGACCATCACGAGTAACGATCCGGATGAACCGAGCCGGAACGTTTCCTTTACAGGTGTGGGCTGTGTTCTGCCGAACATCACCGTCGATCCGACCTCGTATAATTACGGCAAGGTCGCCCTGGGCGGTTATAAGGACAAAACGTTCGTTGTCTCAAATATCGGTTGCCAGAATTTGAATGTATCTTCCACAAGTATAACTGGGCCTGATGCCAGTCGTTACACCATATCCAGTGGCGGTGGCGCCTTCACCTTGGGCAAAGGGCAGACACGGAATGTCGTTATCCGTTTTGCACCGGTGACGGGAGGGAGTAAAACGGCCATCTTTCAAATCGTCAGCAACGATCCGGATGAGGATACTGTGAAAGTGACGTTGCAGGGTGAGGGATGTGTGAGCCCCAATATCGTCGTCGACCCGACCACCTGGGATTTTGGTACCGTGAATGTGGGGAGTTTTTCTGATATCATCATCATCGTGTCGAATACAGGGTGCCAGGACCTCGTCGTGAGTGGAGCTAATCTCGTCGGAGGGAACCCTGATCAATTTTCCATTCGGAGTGGGGGGGGTGGTTTTACCGTATCCAGCGGCCAGACGCGAAATATTGAGGTCCGCTTCAGTCCGACCTCCGGTGGGATTAAAAACGCCGGAGTCCAAATTCTGAGCAATGATCCAGACCAGGGTGGTGTGATCGTCACCCTGACGGGTAGGGGGTGTCCCTTTCAAGATATTTCCATCACGCCGGCATCCTGGGACTTCGGGATTGTTGACCTCGGAAATTATGAAGAAAAAACATTTGTTGTCTCCAATCAGGGGTGCCAGGATCTGCAGGTATTGGGGACAAATCTCGTGGGGGCGGATTCCGATCATTTTGACATCATGAGTGGTGGAGGTGCTTACAGTATTGCTGGAGATGATACCCATGATGTCGTTATCCGTTTTACGCCGACAACAAGCGGGGCAAAGAGTATTGTTCTGAGAATCACATCTGATGATCCTGATGAGGGGACATACGATGTGACGATAACAGGGGGTGTTTGTTCTCATCCTGACATTGAAACGAATCCCGGTTCGTGGAATTACGGCTCTGTTGCGATCGGGGACTATGAGGAAAAGACGGTCACTGTTTCGAATACGGGGTGTCAGGTTCTGTCGCTGACCGGCATCGGTCTCGTGGGAGCGAATACGAACCAGTTCAGTATCACCAGCGGTAATATCACGATTGATCTCAATCACGGTGAGACGCACAACGTCGTGATCCGGTTCTCCCCGACTTCAGAGGGCACAAAGAGCGCTGGGCTCAGGATCAGTTCAAACGATCCTGACGAGAGCACCCTCACCGTGCCTCTCAACGGATATGGTTGCGGTGATCCCGATATTGATGTCGATCCGGCTTCTGTGAGCTATGGGAGCGTGAATGTTGGGAGCTCCAGTGATCGGACCATTACGATCTCCAATGTGGGGTGCCAGGTTCTCAACATTTCGGCGACAACTCTCACAGGGACCCATGCGACGCAATTCGACGTCGTAAGCGGGGGAGGAGGGTCAACGATTGTTAGTGGTGGTGCCCGGAACCTCATCGTGCGCTTCACACCAACTTCCGGTGGGGCGAAAACGGCCACACTGCAGATCCTTTCGGACGATCCGGATGAGGGGACCGTGCTCGTCCCGCTCACGGGCTCAGGTTGTGCAGAGGCCAACATATCCCTGAATCCGCTGGTGAAGAATTATGGAACCGTGAGTGTCGGCAGCAGCAGTCCTGGAACGTTTGTCGTTTCGAATACAGGGTGCCAGGATCTGCAAGTAACCGCCACAACAATTTTGGGGACAAACCACACTCAGTTCCAAATCGAGAGTGGGGGAGGGTTCTTCACTGTTGGGAGTGGACTGTCCCACAATATCGTTGTTCGATTTGTTCCGACATCCGGTGGTTTCAAGGAGGCCACACTCAGAATTCTCAGCAACGATCCTGATCAAGGAGCCGTAGAAGCATCCCTCTCAGGGACTGGATGTTCATATTCGGACATCAGTGTGAATCCCACGTCTTGGAATTTCAACAGAATCGATGTGGGAAATTTCAACGAGAAAGTGTTTGAGGTGGCAAACGTTGGCTGTCAGAATCTCGTCGTATCGAGTACGAGCATTGTGGGAAGTGATCCGTCCCAGTTTCTTATTGCCGCTGGTGGTGGGGGGTTCACGCTTGGTGAGGGCCAAACCCACGAGATTCTTATCCAGTTTGTGCCGACATCGGGTGGGAGCAAAAGTGCTGTCTTTCAGATTCAGAGCAACGATCCTGACGAGAGCATTCGAAACATTTCACTGAGTGGGGAGGGGTGTCCGTACCAGGACATTTCGGTCAATCCGACATCATGGAATTTCGGCACCGTTGACATCGGGAGTTTTGTCGAAAAAATCTTTGTGCTCTCAAATGTTGGGTGCCAGACCCTTCAGGTGACCGGAATGAACCTCGAGGGGCCCCACATGGATCAATTCTCCATTGTCAACGGTGATGGGAGCTTCACTCTTGTTGGAGGAGAGACGCGAAATGTGGTCGTTCGCTTTACACCAACATCAGGCGGTGGTAAGACTGCAACCTTACGGATTTCCAGTAACGATCCTGACGAACTTGGGTTGGAAGTGCAGTTGAGTGGTGGTGTGTGTTTGGGGACCGATATTACTGTGGATCCCACATCGTTGGACTTCGGGGTCGTGAACGTCAGCCTGGGGACACAGAGGACCGCCGTGGTCTCCAATACGGGATGTCAGCTTCTCCAAGTTTCAAGTGTAACTGTTACTGGTTCTGATGCGGTTCACTTTTCGGTAGTCAGTGGCGGAGGCTCCTTCTCAATACCTCAAGGAGAATCTCACAATGTTATCGTGGGATTTGTTCCGTTATCCGGGGGTGGAAAAAACGCCATACTGCAAATTTTGAGTAATGATCCGGACGAAGGGACGAAAAATGTCCCGTTGAGTGGCACCGGATGCTCCCAACCGGACATTGCTGTGAACCCGTCTTCGTGGAACTACAGTGGCGTAGCGATAGGGGACCATGCGGACAAGGTCTTTATCGTTTCCAATGAAGGTTGTCAAAATCTCTTGGTCTCGGGAACGACACTGGTTGGACCCGATGCCTCCCAGTTTGCTATTACGGGTGGTGGCGTGTTCACCGTGGTCCCTGGCGGGGCTCACAGTGTGGTTGTGACGTTTTCTCCGACCAGTGGAGGAGTAAAAACGGCTTCGCTTCTGATCCACTCAAACGATCCTGATGAGGAGGAGTATACGGTTCCCCTAACTGGTGGTGCTCTCAGTGCTGATATTCAGCTGTCCGCAACCAGCCACGATTTTGATGGTGCCCCTATAGGGCAACCGCAATATTGGATTCTGGAGATATCGAATGTGGGTGATGGTCATCTCACGGTCACGAGCATCCTGACTGATAGGACCGATTTCATTGTGTCCTATCCGACATTTCCCCAGATCGTTCCTCCCGGTGCATTTGTGAGTGTCGCGATTGTTTTTACTCCCTCCGTCAGCGGTCTTATTACGGGCAATTTAACTATTGCCTCCAACGATCTCGACGAACCGACCCGCATCGTGTCACTCCGTGGTCTCGGCCTCGTTCCGGATATAGAGCTGTCTGAGACTCGTCATGACTTTGGTGGCGTGGCCGTTGGAAGCACAACACAATGGATTCTCACCGTTACGAATTCGGGCACCGGGGATTTGAACGTCAGTGCTCTCGGATCGGATAATCCTGTGTTTGCGGTGGATGTCCCGTCGTTCACGGTTGCGTCTGGCGGGAGCCGTCTTGTGACGGTCACCTTTTCCCCGACAGCGGAGGGGCTCACAACAGGGCAGATAACCGTTCGGAGCAACGATCCGGATGAACCCGTGCGCTCTGTTATTCTGACAGGAGAAGGTCTGGTGCCTGATATTGAGGTGGTAACCAGTCACAATTTTGGAGAGGTGCCTTTGGGGAACTTTGGACAATGGACGATGACGGTATCGAACATGGGTACCGGACCCCTCATCGTCAGTGGAATTGGTTCCGATCATCCGGCCTTTACCACCAGCCCGATCAACTTTACTGTGATGCCCGGCAGCAGCTACGACGCAATCGTGACATTTACGCCGTCCCAAGGAGGGGCAGCCTCCGGCCAGATTACGATTGTGAGTAATGATCCGGATGAAGGGATGGTCGTCGTTTATGTTCTGGGGAACGGCTTGGTCCCCGACATATCCGTTCCTGTAACAACCTATGATTTTGGAGGCGTCGATGTCGGAGATTCGACAACGTGGGATTTTAATGTGCAAAACTTGGGGACAGGTGATCTCGTCGTTACGAGCATTCTTTCGAATAAAGCCGATTTCATTGTCGAGCCGAAGAGTTTCACTGTACCGCCCGGTGCCTACCAGGTTGTTACGGTGACGTTTTTGCCTTCGATCGGTGGACTCATCTCAGGTCAACTTGATATCTCCTCGAGCGATCCCGACGAGCCAACGGTCGCTCTCAGTCTGACCGGAACAGGACTGGAACCTGATATCGATCTCTCGGCAACGAGCCATGATTATAACGGAATTCCACTCGGTCAATCGGCGAATTGGATACTCACAGTTTTTAATGTTGGAACAGGCGAACTGACCGTCAACGATATTGTATCGAGCAACGCCGCCTTCCATGTCGACATCACCTCCTTCGTGGTGATGCCCAGCGGCAGTCGGAACGTGACCGTCACACTGACTCCTCCGATGGAGGGTTCGGTGTCCGGTCAATTGACCATTTATTCCAACGATCCTGACGAGCCGACGGTGTCGGTGATGCTGAATGGAGCGGGCCTGACACCTGATATTGAGATTCCGGTAACGGCCCATGACTTCGGCAACGTTGAAGTCAATACCTCTGCTGCATGGACTCTGCTCATTGAAAATGTCGGCGGGGCAGACCTGGTTGTCACGGATGTCAGATCCGATAATCCTGCTATGACCGTCGCCCTCTCCCTGCCTTTGATTCTGAGCCCAAGGAGCAGTGAGCATGTCCCTGTAACTTTTTCCCCGACGGAAGCGGTGACGTATGAGGGCCAGCTGACTGTGACCAGTGATGATCCGGATGAACCCAATATAACGATCTCTTTGACCGGTGTGGGCGTGGGGGTGAGTGTCCATGTGAATAACTTTGATGTCCTCGCCTATCAGGGCGTTGTGCTCCTGCGGTGGTCGATTGGGGCCGCCCACGATTGTATGGGTTTTCACCTCTATCGCAGCGAATCTTCCGACGACGACTACGAGCGATTAACGCATTTTCTGGTACCGTTGATCGTCAATGGAAATTATACATATCGGGATGCATCAATAACTGCGGACGGGACCTACTACTATCGCTTAGGGGCAATGGATCTCAACGGCGGGGAGGAGGATATGGGTTTCGTGGTGGTGCGAGTGGTTGGATTCACGCCGAGCGATTTTGGTCTGGCTCAGAACTATCCCAATCCATTCAATCCTGATACGCGCATTACGTATACGCTGCCTGAGAGTGAGCGGGTGACGCTGTTTCTGTATAACACCCTGGGGCAAAAAGTGAGGGCGCTTGTGGACGAGTACCATGCGTCAGGACGATATACAGTCCTGTGGGATGGCCGGGATGACCTCGGCCGAAAAGTTGCCAGCGGGATCTACTTGGCTGTTCTTCGCTCAGGAACACGTCTTGATAGCAAGAAGATGATTTTACTGAAATAAATAATCTATGCGGGGGGGTCGTAGGAATGGCGTTTTTATTCATGCTTTTCTGTGTTTTCAACAAAATCAAAGATTATGGTGCATGATGCGAGTGAAAGGAGACTCAGGATGACTAAGAGAGGAACTGCATGCGTCATCGTACTCATTCTTGTGTTTGGAGTGCTCTCAATGGGAGAAGTATTTGCCCAAAGTCCTACTCCACTGCCTGAGATTCATCTGTCGACAAGCAGCCATGACTATGGCTTGGTGAAAGTGGGATACAGTCAGGACTGGGTGCTTCGGGTTGCGAATCGCGGTCTGGGACGATTGACGATTTTCGATATCACTTCTGATCATCCCGATTTTCAAATTTCAGATCCGGTAAGCTTTCCTCAATATGTCAACTATTCTGGGGGGAGGACTCCGGACAGTCTTTTCGTGACGGTTACGTTTACTCCTTCCACAGTCGGTGAAATCACCGGGCGACTGACCGTTCTGAGCAATGATGCTGATGAGGGGACTTTATACGTCTCCCTCGAAGGACAGGGGACAGCTCCTGATATTAATATTTTTGAAGTGATCCACGATTTCAATGGGGTCGTTGTCGGCAGCGCTTTAGACTGGACGCTTGTCGTTCATAATACGGGCCCGGTCGATCTCGTTCTGACGGAAATTACTTCGAGTAATCCCAATTTTATAGTGGTCGTGCCGAATCATTTCCCGGAGTCCATTCCTCCCGGAGGTCGGATTGATGTTGTCATCAGTTTTGCTCCAATTTCGGGCGGTGTAAAAACAGGCAACCTCATTATCCGCAGTGATGATCCTGATGAGAGCGTTTATTATGTGTCATTATTGGGAGAAGGATTGGCGGCGGATATTGATGTATCGACAATGGCCTATGATTTTGGCGAGCTTATGTCAGGGACGTCATCATCTTGGGAACTTACGGTCTATAATAGGGGAACATTGGATCTCATTATTAGCCAGGCGATTATTTCGCCCCCGATTTTTTCCGTCGTTTCGCCCCTCTTTCCTCAAACGGTGGAACCGAATGGAAGTCTGACTGTGGAAATCGTGGTCAGTCCGGAGGCAGTGGGGGACATCGACGGAACCTTGACGTTGCGCAGTAACGATCCTGACGAGAGTGAGCTCATTGTGTCATTGACAGGGACGGTGATTCCCAGATCACCTGATATTGTCCTGTCAGCCGTGAGTCATAACTTTGGCGATGTCCTTCTGTCCTCATCAGTGACGTGGGATTTTCAAATTCAAAATACAGGTCTGATCGATCTGACAGTGAATTCCATTCTCTCAGATCAGGCTGAGTTCTCCATCCTCACGCCTTCGTTTCCTCAGCAGGTTGCTCCGGACGAAAGCCTCAACGTCACGGTTGCTTTTACCCCTACAGCAGTGGGAGCTCGATCCGGAATTCTCACAGTGAGGAGTGATGATCCTGACCAAGGAGTGCTGACGCTTTCAATTTTTGGTCGCGGTGTTGCTCCGAAAGTTGAGGTGTCGGCCAGGAGTTATGATTTTGGAAACGTCCTGGTGGGAAGCTCTTCCGCCTGGAATGTAACGCTCTCGAATGTCGGTACAGCGGATTTGGTCATTGAATCCGTTGTCTCTTCGCATTCCAATTTTCTTGTGGCCGATGCTCAATTTCCGAGAACGATCCCTCCAGGTGGCAGCATAATACAGACCGTTCTCTTTACACCGTCTTCGTTGGGTCTGATAGCGGGGAACCTGACCGTCAACACAAATGATCCCGATGAATCCGTGCTCCTCATCGCTCTGAATGGTATCGGTGTGAAACCCGACATTTATGTATCGGCGGACAGCCACGATTTTGGCGATGTGCACTTAGGCAGTTCCGGGTATTGGGATTTAGGGATTCAAAATTTGGGAACGGCACCCTTGACCGTAACCGGGCTCTTTTCGAGCGCCTCCTCATTCACCGTCTCTGCTCCCTCCTTTCCCCAGACGGTGGATCCCGGGGAAATTCTTTCCGTGACAGTGGTCTTTACTCCGGCGAGTCTTGGAGAGATTACCGGGAACCTAACAATTATCAGCAACGACCCGGAGCAGGAGACGCTCGTGGTTCAAGTGCGCGGCACCGGCTCAGCACCTCCTGCGCCCCGCATTCACATATCCGAGAACACGCATGACTTTGACTTGGTAAACCTTGGGGCATCGACCGAATGGCGGGTTACGGTATATAATAGGGGCGACCTCGATCTCATCGTCAGCAGTGCGAGCTCAGACAATCCCGATTTTCAAGTTATCAGTCCACCAGTATTTCCCAACAGCATTGATCCCCTGTCCCACATGCACATCACAATTGCCTTTGCGCCTTCTGGAGCCGGCACGCGCACGGGCCACATCACCATCGGGAGCAACGATCCGGACAGAGCGCTTGTTTCACTCGCGGTTGCGGGATACGGCTCTGCTCCTGAAATTGAACTCTCCTCTTTGAGCCACGACTACGGAAAGGTGCTGCTTTTAAATCCTGAGCCTTGGACGATGAGGGTTACGAATCAGGGCTCGAAGGATTTGCTCGTCACAGAAATTACCTCCGATCAGGAGGAGTTCATTATTGCATCAGCGGGCTTTCCCCGAACCTTGCCGCCGGGCACGAACCTGGATGTGGTGGTGACCTTTCTTCCCCAGGTGGAGGGGGAGAGAAGGGGCACAGTGACGGTGTTCAGCAACGATCCGAACGAACCGTTGCTCACAGTTCCGGTCGTCGGTGTCGGGGCGAGTTCCAAAATACACGTCTCGGAATTCGATCATGATTTTGGTTTGACCGCCGTGGGTGATACATCACTCTGGACCATTATTGTCACAAATGTGGGTGAGGAAGATCTTGTGGTCGACAACATCACATCCTCCCATCCGGATTTCATCGTTCTTTCTCCGCGCTTTCCACAGAGGATCACCTATTATTGTGGTATTGAAGTGACTCTTGCTTTTGTCCCATCATCGGACGGTCAGAAGAGAGGACATCTGTCCGTGAACAACAATGATTCCTTTCAGCCCTGCGCACCGCTCGAGCTTGTTGGGATTGGTATTGCGCCGGACATTGCGTTCTCGACCCTCAGTCAGAACTTCGGGGATGTTCTTCTGGGGCAGTCTCGTTCAGGGAGATTTCGGATCTCAAATGTGGGGACCATAGATCTGGTCGTGGACAGCATCGTCTCGAATCACACCGATTTCTCAATCACCTCGCCTGCCTTTCCGCAGGTGATAGGCCCGGGCGGTGAGATTGAAGTGACAACGCGATTTGCTCCCACCGCCCTGGGTGAGCGGACGGGTCATTTTACAGCGTACAGCGATGATTATGATGAGGCTCAACAACTCATTGATGTGAGGGGTCGGGGCGTCTCCCCGGAGATCGAACTCTCGGCATGGAGCCACGACTTCGGGCAGATCTGGGCCGGCGATTGTACCCTCTGGTCCTTCACCATTACGAATCAGGGAAGCTTCGATCTCCTCATCTCCGATATTGCGTGCGCTCTTCCGGAATACGCGATCGTCGGCGTCACATTTCCCCAGAAGATCTACCCCCGCTGTGAGCTTGAGGTGCCCATCTCCTTCTGTCCCCAAGCCGTGGGTGTTGTGGGGTGCGACCTCGTCATCGAGACGAACCATCCCGATGTCGGCGACGTTACAATACAGTTGATGGGGGAGGGAGTACTGCCCGAAATTGCTGCCTCAGCCCTGGAGCATAATTTCGGAGGTCTGTCCCTCGGTGAATCGGCCGATTGGGTCCTGACGGTCTCGAACAGCGGGACCGCGCAGTTGACTGTTGCGAGTATCGTATTGACGAATACGGTCGATTTTGCGATACCCGAATACACCTTTCCTGTCCTCCTTGATCCTCAGGGATCGTTGGACGTTCCCATTGTCTTTGAACCACAAACTTCGACCCACAAGGAATCCGATCTTATTATTACGAGCGATGATCCGTTCAATCCTGTCGTGAGCGTTCATCTGAGAGGAAAGGGATTGGTCAAGGATATTCTTCTTTCTGACAAAAGTCATGACTTCGGCTCCGTCGCTGTTGGCCAACGATCTGATTGGTCCTTCACCATTACGAATCTTGGACAACTTCCTCTTGACATAACCGAGGTTATTCCGAGTCTTTCCGATTTTAGGGTGACTGCCCCACTTTTTCCCCACACTATTGAGGGTGGCAGAAACGTCGAGGTGACCGTTTCCTTCGTTCCGACCGATATCGGGATTCGATCGGGGACTCTTGAAATTCAGAGCACGGACCCTGACGAGGGATCGATGATTGTGACCCTGGTTGGTGTGGGGTTCGCTCCTGATATCGGGCTGTCCGCTTACAACTATGATTTTGGCCAGGTGTTGGTTGGAGAGTGTGTGCAGTGGCCGATGCGGGTCAATAATACCGGAACCTTCGACCTTGAGGTTTCAAGCATAACCCTGAATCATCCGGATTTCAATGTTCAGGGTCCAACCCTACCTTTTTCCATTGGACCGGGCAACAGCCAGGAGTTGATCGTAACCTACTGTCCGTCTGCCGCCGAAACCGAAGAATGCAGTCTCAGCATGTGTGTCGATGGTCTCCTTGATCGATGTGTGTCCGTTGATCTCAGGGGGACTGGTATTGTACCGGATATTGCTTTCTCAGCACCGAGTCATAATTATGGTCCTGTCTATGTCGGGGGGACCTCCAATTGGGTCCTCATGATTTTGAACGTGGGAACCGCTGATCTCACCGTGTCCGGTGTCGTTTCCGAGGGAGGTGCATTCGTGGTCACGGCTCCCACTTTTCCCCGGACGATCCCGCCGGAGGGATCGGTGGGTGTCGTGGTGGCCTTTACGCCTGAGGAGGTTGGGGCCGTCTCGGGGAATCTTGTCGTGAGCAGTGATGATCCTAACGAATCGGAGGTGACGATCCCCCTGGAAGGGTCGGGGGTTCTTCCGCAGTTCATTGTTTCGGACACCTTCCATGATTTCGGAAACGTTATCACCGGAGATTCGGCGACATGGTCATTCACCGTCTCGAATGCTGGCGGCGCGCGAATGACGATTTCTGCGATTGCGTCCGACAATGCCGATTTCAGTATTACGGGGCCTGCTTTCCCACGAACTTTAGAACCTGATGGGACGGTGGATGTCGGCGTACTCTTTGCCCCGCGCTCCTCGGGAGAAAAGTCCGGGATTCTGTCGATAACGACGGACGATCCCAGTGCACCGGTCTTCGCCATAGAATTGACGGGTAAGGCTGTCGTCACCGGTTTCCAGTTGTCTGAGAACCAGCATGATTACGGCAAGGTTCTCGTGGGCCAGACCTCAGCGTGGACAATGATTCTTTCAAACGGCGGCCGGACGGAGTTGATGGTTCTGAGCATAGGGTCAGACCTGCCCGAATACGTGGTCATATCCGATGAGTTTCCCCTGGCTATCGCCCCCCAGGAGAGTATCGAGGTGGGCGTCGATTTTACGCCTTGGGTCATGGGAATCTTCGACGGTACCCTGACCATAGAGATATTGGATTTCGGCGACGATCCGCCGACGGTCCAGCTGACAGGGGAGGGCGTCCAGCAGGATATCGAGGTGCTTGAGCTCTCCCATGATTACGGCAACGTGGTGGTCGGTGATTCCTCTTCCTGGTTTTTAACGATAAATAACGCGGGGACCGCGGACCTGATCATTGACACCATCTACACGGATCATGATGATTTTCAAGTGGACGGTTTGACATTCCCCATCGTTCTTCCCGCCGACAGACTGCCCCCTGTCCCGGACATCCCCGTGACCTTCAAACCTTCATCGGCCGTGGCCGCCGAAGGGCACCTGACTATTTTGAGTGATGATCCTGATGAGGGTGAGATTGTGGTGACTCTCACAGGATACGGTGTCGACGCCAATGTCTATGCGTCGGATTCGTATCATGATTTCGGGGACGTCCAACTCAGAGGATCGGAGGAGTGGACCTTCCGACTGTACAATATCGGGAAAAGTGATCTGCGTGTTGAACATGTCCTCTCCGGATGCGAGGCCTTTACGGTGACGGACCCTGAATTTCCCCAGACACTTGGGAGTGGAACACAGCTGGATATCACTGTGACCTTCACCCCTTTGACGACCGACCTTGTGACCTGCACGCTGAATGTCCTCACCGACGATCCTGACGAGGGCGTTTTGAATGTCGTCGTTACCGGCCGCGGGGTCGGACGGGGGATCGCCGTCACGGTCAGAGGGATCGGATTCGGGCCGGTCCGCATCGGCAGTTCGGTGGTCAGGACATTGACCGTGTATAATAATGGGTTGCTCGAGGCAACGGTGGATGATATTTTGTCGACCCATACCGATTTTCAGATTGTTGCTCCGCTCTTTCCGTACACCATCGGACCGCAGGACAGTGTCGACGTGACGATTGCCTTCACGCCCTCCGAACCGGGTTTGGCTGAGGGTTCCCTGAACATCGGGAGCAACGATCCGGATCAACCGCTTCTGTCCGTCACGGTACACGGTCAGGGCATCACGCCTGAGATCAACCTCTCGGCTGAGCATCACGACTTCGGAAAGATTAATGTCGGCAGTTTCTCCAACTGGGTGTTCATGATTCAAAACAGAGGGACGGCCGATCTGGCGGTCAGCTCCGTCCTGTCCGATAATCCGCAATTGACCGTTGTGTCACCGAACTTCCCCAGGACGATTCCCACGGACGACAGCTGTGGCGTCGTGGTCCGCTTTGCACCTGTGGATATGGGGCCCGCATCGGGCACGGTGACGATCATCAGCGATGATCTCGACGAGAGCACGCTCACTGTCGCATTACGGGGTGAAGGTGTTCTTCCGGATATTGCCTTGTCAGCGTTGCATCACGATTACGGTGAGGTCGAAGCAGGTGATACGTCCCTCTGGGTGCTGACCGTTTCCAACGTGGGAAGCGCGAATCTTGTGGTGGAGAGCATGTTCAGTGATCACTCGGATTTTGCTGTTCTCTCACCGAGTTTCCCCCAGGTCATAGAACCGGAAGCACATGTAATGGTAACAGTGGCCTTTCGCCCCACGTCGGGTCAAGAACGGAGTGGTCGTCTGTCCGTGTACAGTGATGATCCCGACGAATCGGTGCTGGAAGTGGGCCTCACCGGACGGGGCATTGCCTCGGACGTGCATGTCGATGTTCGGGATCATGATTTCGGTGGCGTTGTGGTGGGTGATTCGACGTCGTGGATGCTGCCCCTGCGTAACATCGGCCGGGCATCATTGACCGTTCACAGTGTGAACACGGAGGGGAAGGATTTTAATGTCGTCTCTCCAATCTTTCCGCAGACGGTTGCACCCGGACAGCATCTTGACGTTTCAATACAATTTCAGCCTTCGGACTTGGGACCTATCGAGGGAACCGTAACGGTTCTGAGCAGTGATCTCTCTGAACCGACTGTCATAATCCCTGTCCGAGGCGAAGGATTCATTGAGCCTGTTTTGCAGATCGTAGACGGTTTTGGGGATCCCGGGAGTGCTGGAAATAAAGTATCCGTCCACCTCTATACGCCTCTGGACATCAGTGCTCTTGAGTTTGGCCTCACATACGATTCGCAGGTTTTGACGATTACTGACGCGCAGCTGGGTGCTGATGCCAGCCACATGGGTATCTTTGATATCGACTTTCCCCTTGCGAACCGGGTCTTCATTCACATTGGGGATGCGGATGGGGGGGTGATCAGTCCGCGTTCAGGTACTGTAACTGAGTTCACCTTTCAGGTCGCCGCCGAAGCACCAATGGGACAACTCCCGTTGGTGCTCACAGATGTGGTCCTCTACGAAGGCGACGGTACCCCGGTGCCGGTTGTCCCTCAAGACGGAGTGTTTACTGTTACTCTTCCGGATATCGTCGTACCTCACCGGGTTTACGATTATGGCGATGTCTCTGTGAATCGCCCTGAGGATTGGCCGTGTCCTATGTGGAACTCAGGGACGAAGGATCTTATTATCAGCGGAATAACGGTGGATCATATCGATTTCTATACGATCGAACCGAGCTTTCCCTGTACCTTAGCGGTCGCCGAGAGCAGTCTTGTCATTTTCAGATTTGCACCCTCTGCAATCGGCCCAATTTCGGCCTCAGCAATCGTAGAGAGCAATGATCCTGACGAAGGGGCAGTCACAATTTCTCTCGGTGGCGTGGGGATCAAACCCGATATCTGCATGGGAGAAATTATTCACGATTTTGGTGACGTCCTGGCGGGTACCTCGTTCACCTGGCCGGCTCTCATAGCAAACTTGGGCAAGGGAGCATTGACGGTTGACAGTATTTTTACGGTCGGATCCGATTTTTCTGTGGAAGCGCTTACCTATCCGTTTGTTGTCATGGAGAGCGAAAGTATCTTTGTCGGTGTGACCTTTACTCCGGCTCTGGCTGGGGCGATCCGCGGAAGTCTGGTGGTTGTGAGCAACGATCCCGATGAGGAACGGTTTGTCCTTCCGCTTTGGGGTCGCGGTGTTGCTCCTGACATCGATCTGTCCGCTGTGAGCCACGATTTCGGGGAAGTTGATGTCGGTCAGATAGCCGATGAGGACTTTCTCATTTACAACAGGGGAACAGCAGAGTTGACAATAGACTCTTTGAAAGCTCAGCCAGACGCGTTTACGTTCTTTGGGCCGGATTTCCCCGAGACGGTAGCTCCTGGCGACAGTTTCGCACTGTCGGTCTCCTTTGCTCCGACCTTCATGGGGGAGATCTCAGGCGATCTGACTCTTTTCAGCGACGATCCCGATGAAGGAGAGTTCATGGTCTTTCTCAGTGGCGTCGGCGCAGCGCCAAAGATTGAATCCTCGGCCACAAGCTATATCTTCGGACGGGTGAAGTTGGGTGAATCTGAGACGTGGGAATTTCTTATTTCGAATGTGGGAACCCGGGACCTCATTATCGAATCTGTTGAGCCTGATACCTCAGATTATGCGGTGACCGTCGAGGAGGAGTTTCCCCTTATCCTTGAGCCGGGCGAGGATATTGTGGTGGGTGTGATCTTCCAGCCCTCGGCCGTGGGGATGATCAGCGGCCGATTGATCATACGGTCCAACGATCCCGAGCAGGCCAGTCTCCATGTGACGCTGCTGGGGCATGGTGCCGAGCCGGATATTGATCTGTCCGCGACGCTTCTCGATTTCATGAGCGTTGCCCTGGGCAACGCATCCGAACGGACGCTGACGGTTCGAAATATTGGAGAGGCGGACCTTGTCCTGACGGATATCCATACAGATAATGGCGATTTTACCGTTTCAGGACTGACGCTTCCCGTGACCGTTGAGAAGCGGGACAGCATGACAGTGACCGTGACCTTCACACCGACGACTGTGGGTGCCATCCAGGGCAGCCTGATTGTTGCCAGTGATGATCCGGATGAACCGTTGATCTCCGTGGATCTGCTGGGGGAAGGCGTGCCCCCGGCCCGCTTAACCCTTGGGAACGGACACGGGACACCTGAAAGCGAGGACAATCCCGTCTTTCTCTTTCTGGACAACACGGTACCGGTGGCATCGGTTGAGCTCCTCGTCAATTTTGATCCGGACGTACTGTCCCTGAATACGGTCCATACAACAGAGCGGCTTGGCCAAATGAGTCATTTCGAATGGGATGAAGGGGAGGTGGATGGTACGATCCACGTTCTTATTTCGGATGTGAGTGATCATATCATTGAACCGGGAACAGGATCGATTATCCGACTTGGCTTCGATGTGACTGCCGACGCTGAGTTTGGCACGACGCCGTTGACACTGTCCGACGTGACCCTCTACGGTGCCTTTGATTCCGAGGTTCTCACCGGGACGGAGGATGGGTTCTTCACCGTTGGAACGTCCTACGTGTACAACTTCGGTGATGTCCCGCTCGGACAGAAATCATCAATTACGCTCAATTATTCTTTCCCGGATCAGGATTGCGACTGGATCGTTGGGAAAATCGAGTGTAATAATCCGGACTTCACCATTGAATCGCCTTGTTCCTGTCCGCTTGTCGTGTCCTCGTCCCTATTGGGTCAATTGGAGCTTACGATCGGCTTTTCCCCTTCACAGATGGAAGAGGAGTGGGGGCTCATCACCCTGCGTCTTATTGCCCCTCATGAGCAAACAATTCTTCTGCCCATCGTCGGTCGGGGAGTAACCGCGGTGAGTGAAAACTGGGCGGTTGACGTCGTGTGCCTCAGCAGTGACGTCACTCTCGAAGAGGATGAAAGGAGAAAGGAACTGACATTTGGGGTTGATTCGGCGGGATCGGACGGTTTGGATGGCGGATTGGACGTGGCGTTGCCCCCTCCGAGTCCTGGCGGTGAGGATTTCTCCGCCTATTTTCCCCTGGAGTTGGAATTTGGGACACTGCGGCTGCAAAGAGATATAAGAAGTTCAGCCCGAAAGAACATCGAATGGACCATTGAAACTGAGGGAACGGGCGGGACCATGTCCTGGGATCCCTCAGCCTTACCGGAAGGCGAGTTCACGTTGAACGGCAGTGTTGATATGAAAAGTATCGGTGAGGTTTTTTTCGTGGCAAACGAGACGGTGACCATTCAATATGCGAGCCCACAATCCGCGATCCAGTTGCAGTCTCTCTCCGTCCAATTTGGGGACGGCTGGGCGACCGTGCTGTGGGAGACTGCCTATGAGGAAAACGTGGCCGGTTATAACCTGTACAGAGTGGGTGAGGCTGGCGTCCGGCCTTCAGCGGAGCATAGACTGAACACATCCATCATCACCGGATCGCACGCGTACTCCTTCGTCGATAAAACAGCCGATCCCGGTGAGATATATTACTACTGGGTCGAAGTTGTGGGCTTCGATGGATCGACGATGTTCTTAGGGAGCGTTTCGGGTCGCGTGGCTGTTCCGAAGAACTTCGTCCTGTCCCAGAACTATCCGAATCCCTTCAATCCCGAGACCCACATCGATTTTACTTTGCACTCCCGGGAGAATGTCTCCCTTGTCATTTACAACGCCCTCGGCCAGCAGATTCGTGCTCTTGTCCAAGGTCCTCAATCCCCCGGCACGTACACCATCACCTGGGACGGTTGCGATGACGATGGAGTCCTCGTTCCCAGCGGCATGTTCTTCTATCGCATCACCGTCGGCACCATCTCAGAGACGAAGAAGATGGTGATGTTGAAATAGAGGAACAGATAACGTTATTCCGAATATTGTTTTATAATATAAAGTTTGTGAAAGCATTGATGTATTCGCTTTGCGCAAGCGAAAATTTATATACAACCCAGTTCTTATTCTATTCTTAAATAGTATTTTAAAAGAGAAATGTGTATCAAATATGGAGTGTATTTGGATACATATTTCCCATGGTTGTGCAAAAAGTAAGCATATCCATCTGTTATCATCAACTGTTCTTTCATCGAGTATCCGAGGAGAATTGTTCGGCAGAACTGAAAGTTATGAGCTCCCCACGGGTTGAATCAACTTTTGAAACTTTCACCCGTGAAAAGTGTCCAATTGCAGTGTAACATTAAAGTTAATGGAGATTTTTTTCACACTTTTTCATCGAAGGAGGCAATGATGTCCCTGCAGAAAAAGAGCGCGTTCTTTTCGCTCGTGGTTTTTTGTGTTGTGGTCTCTTTCCTGGGCACACCCGTGATTGGAGGGGATATTGGCCAGGATATCGATATCCCCTACGAAAAGTTCGTCCTCGATAATGGACTCACATTGATCGTTCATGAGGACCACAAGGCCCCTATCGTGGCCGTCAATGTCTGGTATCACGTCGGTTCCAAAAATGAGAAGCCCGGACGAACCGGATTTGCCCATCTCTTCGAGCACCTCATGTTCAACGGGAGCGAACACTTCAACGATGATTATATGCAGGTGTTGGAACGTGTCGGGGCTACGGATCTGAACGGCACGACGAGCGAGGATCGGACAAATTACTTCCAGAATGTGCCGACCTCCGCCCTCGATGTCGCCCTGTGGATGGAGTCCGACCGTATGGGCTATATGAAAGCCGCGATTGATCAGGGAAAACTCGACGAGCAGCGGGGCGTCGTTCAGAACGAAAAACGGCAATACGAGAACGAGCCGTATGGTGTCGCCTACGAGCTCATCACCGAGGCCACCTTCCCCAAAGGGCATCCGTATTCGTGGACCGTGATCGGCTCCATGGAGGACCTCGATGCCGCTACGTTGGATGATGTTCACGAGTGGTTCAAGACCTACTACGGTCCTGCCAATGCCGTTCTCTCCGTTGTGGGTGATATTGATGCCCAGACGGCCAGTGAGAAGGTCGAGGAATATTTCGGGAACATTCCGTCAGGCCCCCCTGTGGCCAGGCATGACGTCTGGATTGCCAAGCGGAGCGGCATCCATAGGCAAAAAGTCGAGGATCGGGTTCCCCAGGCAAGAATCTACAAGGTCTGGAATATTCCGCAGTGGGCCGACCAAGAGGGTACCTATTTGGATCTTGTGAGCGATATCTTAGGGGCTGGCAAGAACTCCCGGCTATACAAACGCCTGGTGTACGACGACCAGATTGCAACGGACGTCTCCGTCTACGTTGAGTTGAGGGAGATCGCCGGTCTCTTTAATATCGAGGTTGATGCCAAGCCAGGCGGCGATCTGGCCGAGGTTGAGAGAGTGATTGATGAGGAATTGGCTCGATTTCTGACCGAAGGACCGACGGAGAAGGAGGTCGAGCGGGTCAAAATTCAATATATTGCTGGATTTATACGTGGCATCGAGCGTATCGGTGGGTTCGGTGGCAAGTCCGATGTTCTGGCTCAGAGCGAAGTCTTCGGTGGTCACCCTGAGTTCTATAAGACCAATCTGGAAAGAGTCCGGGAAGCCACAGTGCGAGATCTCCATGAGACAGCGGTGCGGTGGCTCTCAGACGGGGTCTATATTTTGGAGGTTCATCCGTTTCCGGAATATACTTCGACAGGAAGGGACGTCGATCGCTCGCAACTGCCTGCTCCGGGCGAACAATCTGATCCGGAATTCCCCGATCTGCAGCGGACGACACTGTCCAACGGTTTAAAGGTTATTCTGGCCGAACGCCATGCCGTACCCGTTATTAATTTTTCCCTTCTCGTTGATGCGGGATACGCATCGGATCAATTTGGCCTGCCAGGGACCGCCAGATTGGCCATGGATATGCTGGACGAGGGAACGAAGAGCAGAACCTCACTTGAAATCAGTGAGGAGCTTGCATTGTTGGGGACCAATTTGAATACCGGGTCGAATCTGGACATGTCGGTCGTCTCCCTTTCCGCACTCAAGGCCAACGTGGATCCTTCATTGGATATTTTCGCCGATGTGATTCTGAATCCTTCCTTCCCCAAGGAGGATTTTGAGCGGTTGAAAAAACTGCAACTGGATGTGATCGAGCAGGAGAAAAAGATACCTATTCAGATGGCACTCAGGGTATTTCCCGGATTCTTGTATGGCAAGGGTCACGCTTACGGAAATCCTTTCTATGGCTCTGGAACCGAGGCCTCCGTATCAGAGATTGAACGGTCAGACTTGCAGAAATTTCACACGACCTGGTTCAAACCGAACAATGCCACTCTTGTCGTTGTGGGAGCGACAACCCTGAATGAGATGAAACCGAAGCTTGAAAAGCTCTTCCGGGAGTGGGAACAGGGGAACGTGCCGACGAAGAATATCGTCGAGGTGGAGCACCAATCGAAGTCCGTGGTGTACATCATGGATAAGCCGGGTGCGCTTCAATCCCTCATCATTGCAGGCCATGTCGCTCCACCCAAGGCCAATCCGGATGAGATTGCCATTGAGACCATGAACAATATTCTCGGCGGCACGTTTACGGCGAGAATGAATATGAACCTGCGTGAGGACAAACACTGGTCCTACGGTGCCAGGAGTCTCCTCTTGGGTACTCGCGGTCAGCGCCCCTTTCTGGTATATGCCTCCGTGCAGACGGACAAGACCAGCGAATCGTTGGCCGAGATTTTGAAGGAGATGCGGGGGATTCAAGGTACCCAGCCGGCCACGGATGATGAGCTTCAAAAGGTGCAGAAAAATAGGATTCTTCGCATGCCGGGTTCCTGGGAGACCATAAACGAACTTGGGGCATCGATCAATCAGATTGTTCGCTTCGGTCTGCCGGACGATTATTTCGAGACCTATCCGGATGAGATCAGATCCATGCGGGTGGCCGATGTGACCCGAGCGGCACAGAACGTTCTTCATCCGGACAACGTCGTCTGGGTGGTCGTCGGCGACAGGGAGCACATTGAGGGCAAAATCCGCGAAATGGGATTTGACGAAATCGGTTTTATCGATGGGGATGGAAATCCTGTCGAATGATGGGCTCTTGCCTACACACCAGCCCGACTCGGCATCTCCGGGTCGGGCTTTTTTCTCCGCAGCCAGGATGATAGGTCAGGAAAGGGTATGAGAAAACGTCAGAGGGTATGAGTGTCAGATTTTCAAACTCGAAACACGGAGGCTGAATCCGGAACCCGGTATTCGAAGGCAACGACTGGTATCACTGGGAAAGGAAAACAGGACGGAACAAAATAGTTGCTCAAGAAGGGTAGAATGCATAAATTACGCCCTTTGGACCGTCTTGAAAGAAGTACCTCGATTGAGATCGGAGCGGCATAATGATTCGAGTTGATGAAAACAAGTGTGACTTTTGCGGGACGTGCGTCGCCGTTTGTCCCGTCGATGCCATTGAAGTTCTGGAGTCCGAGGTCATCATCGATGAAGACGTGTGCACGAGCTGTTCATACTGCATATTTGTCTGCCCCTGGGCTGCGCTCCAGGAGGAAGCATGACTGATGCCTACGACATCATCGTCGTCGGTGGCGGTCCGGCCGGATCGTCCGCGGCGATGACGGCGGCACAGCGTGGAGCACGGGTGCTTCTTCTGGAGAAGGACGCCGAAATCGGTCTGCCGGTCCGATGCGCTGAAGGGGTGAGCGAGCGGAGCCTGAAGGATCTTTTTGAATCCCATCCGCCGTGGATTTCAAATCGGATTACGAAACTCTCATTTTTCGCACCCGATGGAACCGAGGTGCGTCTCAACGCGCCGAGGATCGGATATATCCTCGACAGGAGGGCTTTTGACAGCAACCTGGCCCAGCGTGCGGTGAGGGCTGGGGCAGAGGTGTTGACAGGAGCATGTGTTCGAGGGATGACTCCCCTGACAGGGAATGGGTGGAATGTGTCGGTTCTGAGAAGGAATCAACCGTCCCAGTTCACGACCAGGATCGTTATCGGAGCCGATGGCGTTGAATCCCGCGTGGGGCGGTGGGCGGGCCTGGACACCAAGACGACACTCCACGATATTGAAACCTGCCTTCAGTATTCTATGGAAGGATTGGATCTTGACCCTGCATGCTGTCAGTTACATTTCGGAGGGCACGTGGCCCCCGGTGGATATCTCTGGGTCTTTCCCAAAGGGCCGGGTATGGCCAATGTGGGTGTGGGCATCTCCGGGGAATATTCGCGAAGGATGAAACCCATCGATTACCTCAACCGTTTTGTCGATCGGGCATATGCCGGGGCCTCTGTATTGAGAACAGTGGGGGGGAGTGTACCGTGTTCCCTACCCTTGAAAGAGACAGTATCCGATGGCCTCCTGTTGGTCGGTGATGCTGCTCATCAGGCCGACCCCATGACCGGTGGCGGAATCATGAACGCTGTCAGGGCGGGCCGAATGGCCGGTCATGTTGCAGCCGAGGCGATTATGATGGGTGATACGTCAAAGAAACAGCTCATGGCGTATCAAGAGCAATGCGGAGAACTCTTGGGTAAGAAATTGCGACGCTCCTACCGGCTCAAAAAGGCGGTGTATAAATTGACCGACAAAGAGCTCAATGACACTGCCGCATCAGTCAACAGCAGAGCCCCGGACAAACGAACATTGGGTAGGATCTTTGTCACGGCACTCACCAAGAATCCGAAGCTCTTGTCCGATATCATCGCTCTCTTCGGTTCCTGATCGGTCTACGCTCCAATAATCTTCACCAGAACCCGTTTTCTCCTTCGGCCGTCGAACTCTCCGTAGAAGATCTGTTCCCACGGTCCGAAATCGAGCCGTCCATCCGTTATGGCCACCGTCACACCCCTGCCCATGATCTGACGCTTCAGATGGTCGTCGCCGTTGTCCTCACCGGTCCGGTTGTGTCTGTAGTGCGAGATGGGTTCATGGGGTGCCAGCTCCTCCAGCCAGTCCTCGTAATCCTGGAGCAGCCCGGACTCGTCATCATTGATGTAGACGCTGGCCGTGATGTGCATGGCGTTGACCAAGCACAGGCCTTCCTTCACGCCGCTGTCGTGAAGACATTGTTCAATCTGAGGTGTGATATTGATAAATCCTCTGCGCTGAGGAATCTCAAACCACAGTTCCTGACGGTAGCTCTTCATCATGCTACTCCTTTCTCCAGAAAACAGTTCGGTCATAAGAAAAGGACACAGCATGCTGTGTCCTTTTTACGTGTGCGATTCTGATGGGTGGTACGGTGGTTCAGGTGTTTCTCAGAACTCCGACCCCAAGGAAAGATAGTAGATCGGATCACCGGGGCTGCCGCTCTTCGTCAGGTCCGTTTTCCAGGCAATATCAAATTTGAGAAGGGCGAAGAGAAATCCCATACGGGCTCCGATCCCATAGCCCGCCTTCAGATCGTCCAGCTTCGGGGTGCCGTCGCGATACCCAAAGGGTTTGAAATTTCTGTTCATGTTCCAGGCTCCGCCGACATCAAAGAAGAAGGAACCCCGGACCTCTCCGAAGGAGAGGGGTAGGGGCCATCCGAGAAGGAGCCTCTGGACCAGGGGAAAACGGAACTCCAGGTTCGCCAAGGCAAATTTTGTCCCCGCCACTTCGTAGTATCGATAGCCCCTCAGCGGCGTCTGGAATCCGGCAAAATAGTAATCTTCATTTTCGAATACGTCTGTTCGGGCATACTCCGGCCAGGCCCAATTTGTCATTCCACCCAGAAAGAACACTCGGGGATCACGACCGTCACTGAAACCACCGGCCAACCGGAAGACAAAATTGTATTTTTTCTGAATGCGGACATATTTCCTGTAGTCACCGATGCCTTTGATGAACGAAATTGAATTGAGGCCGATGTCCGGGACATACTGCAGGCTTAATTGTGATCGCGAACCGTTGACAGGACCCGTGTATCCCCATATGACTGTATCGTGAATCAAGGAGAGATTGGAACTGAGGATGTTGACACCCTCCAGTTCCCAAAAAGCCGAAGGGATCTCAGAATCACCGAACTCTAAGAGTTCGCGATTCAGGCCAATGTACAAAAGATCCAGGTCGACCCTGCGGAACTTGCTGAAGGGGTATGATGCCAGCAAAGTTCCCCCGTACATCCTGTCGGTGAACCACAAGTTATTCTGGTAAATGTAATAGTAGTCGCGGAAGTGGAAAATTCCTGCTCCGAAGTCAATGCGCTTGGGCAGATAGTAGTAAACCAGCTGAACATCGCTGTTCTGGAGCGAGTAGAAAAGATCGGTGTAAATGAGAAATCGGTGGTTGCCCATAATGTCACTGAGGGAGATAATCGTCTGTCCACTGAAGCCCCAATAGGTGTTGTAGCCGACAGAACCTGTGATGATATCCGGTGTAAATTTGAGCTTGTATTTATACACCTTATATTTCCCGTTAGGCAAACGAAAACTGACTTCTTGCAGTGCATCCGATGTGTCCGCCTCCGCAATAGGTTCCTCATCTTCAGGCTCTTTTTTCTTTTCGGGCTTAAAAACGAAATGGCTGAAATCGGCGTCCTGTTTCTTTTCCGTATAGGCGGCACTATCATTTTTTGCCAGGGCCAAAGCTGGTTTTTCACCGGCCGCAAAGGGTGTGAGTGCGATCGATTCAGGTTTCTTTCGCTGGTTTAAAGGATTCTTCATGACAAAGATATCCCAGCCGGCCCAGGAGAACGAAGTGAAGGCGATTCTCTCGCCGTCGGTCGACCAATCGGGCGAGAAACAGCCGCCCAGGACGTTCGTAATGGGAAATGTGACGGCACTGTCGAGGTCGACGATATACAGATTGGAGATACCCGTTCTGTCAGAGGCAAAGACCAGCTTTCTTCCATCGGGGGACCACGCCGGCGATATATCCGTGGCGGGGTCGTCAGTAATTCGAAGGATATCACTGCCGTCAGCATTCATGGTGTAGATGTCATACTGACCATAGGCAAACCCCGTTGTGTCGGAGAAGGCCTCAGGTCCGCTGTGTCGGTCTGAGGCAAAGGCGATTTTCGCTCCGTCGTGTGACCACTTCGGATCTTTATCGTCGTGCCGGTCGACCAGCAACTGGGTGAGGGACTCGGTCTCTAGATCAAATGTGTAGATATCGGACATGCCGTTCTTGATTCCTGTAAAGGCCAGTGTTTGGCCTTGAGGCGACCACGAGGGCGAGAGTATTCTGTCCAGGTTAAGAATATATTTTTCTTCAATCGATCTCTTGTCGACGTTCACAACATAGAGTGCGTCTCGATTTCCACTCTTTGCCGCAAAAACAACCCGTTTGCCGTCCGGTGACCAGCTCAGACTGGCATTCATAATGTGAAGTTCTTCGAAGCCACTGCTTCGTTCTCCCTTTACGAGACGGCTGAAAATTCTGCCGTCGATGGCTGACATTAAATAGATGTCGGTGTAATCCGTTCTGTCCGAAATGAAGACAATCTCGTCTCCTTTGGGAGAGAGGGCGGGGCTGCGGTTGAAGAAGGAACCGTCCTTGCGGTGGTTGGTGAGCGCCTTGGCGAAATCTTTCGGCTCGTCCCGTTGGGCCACTTCAGGCCAATACTCTTTCTTTAATTGTCGCATCCAAACGCGGCCCAGTTCTTTGACATCCACACCGATGGAAGATTTGAGCGCTTTGTCCAAGTTCCTCTCCAATCTGATCTGTGATAGAATCTCTCCGATTTTTCGACGGCTGTACCGGTTCGCGATGTATCTCAGAATGGATTGGCCGCCTTTATATGCCAGAAATCCGTAGAGCCCGTTTTCAAGGGGCGGGATATATCCATGAATGATCGCATCCCTCATGTACATATCCGATTGTGAGTCCCAGCCTATCGACTCAAACTCGGCCATTCCTTCCGGTATCCAGAGGGGGAGTTGAAACAGGAACTGGCGGCTGGCCAGGGACTCGAGCACTCCGCCGTGGACCATATCATAGGTCACGGCATGCACCAATTCGTGATGGAGGACGTGCCGAAAATCGGCGTACGATCCTTCAAAGGGGACAACCACCCGGTTTTTAAAAGATTCCGTAAATCCTGCCACACCTTCTTCGATTAATGAAGTGATGACATTCGTCTGTTCGAAATCGTGGTGGGACTTGTAGATAATAATCGGAACCCGATTCTTCAGATCGTAGTTTAAATCTGAGCGGAGACTTTGATAAGCGTCTTCGGCAGCTTGAGCGGCGAACTCGACCAATTCCCCTCCGCCCTCGTAAAAGTAGATATCAAAATGCTCAGTTTTGATAAAGGACCACTCAAACTGGGAATATTGGATCTTATTCTTACCGAAATATTGGGAGAAGGCTCCTGCCGGCAAGATCAACAGCAAGAGGTTCAATACAAAAAGACGCCTCACAAACATTCTACTCCTCATCGTCGATTCTCCTTCAGGGCGATAACAGGTATCATTGTGCGGTTCCGATCGAAAGTATAAAAAATATGTGATCACGTCACGAATGCCAGTTCTCTTGGTTGAGCAATCGAGACCTTCTCACGTCTATATATTTAAGAGGTCATTTCTCCTTAAAAAGTTTCATCGTCTTGATCAGGGGATCGCCCTTCAGGCGTAACCCATTGCTCGCTGGGAAGATATGTTACGTTTGTGCTGTCTCGTGTCATTTGAAGAGCTTGAGGATGTCGTTGTATGTAACGTAGACCATGAGAAGAATGAGGAATGCGAAGCCAATTTGCTGCAATACTCCTCTCTGTCTGAGGCTGAGGGATTTTCGCGTGATCCCTTCATATGATAGAAAGAGGAGATGACCGCCGTCAAGGATTGGTATGGGCAGAATATTGAGAAAGGCAAGGTTGATGCTCAGAAGGGCCATCAGGCCAAAGAGGTCCAGAAGACCCGCCCGGGCCGTTTCTCCGGCCATCTGGGCAATGATGATTGGCCCACCTATGAATTTCGGCGAAATCTGGCGAAGAATGAGTTTCTTTACGAAGGTCACTGTCAATTTCGCGACGTAGACTGTTTGTTGAATTCCAAGCCAGAACGACGTAAGGATATCGACCCGTTTTCGTTCGATTTTTGGTCCGATACCAATGAGTCCGATCTCCGTCACGTTTCCCTCGGCATCCATTGATTCTTGCGCTTCCGGAGTGATTTCTGTCTCGAAGCTTTGATCACCGCGTGTCCATTGAACCGAAATCGGGACTCCCGGCTTGGCGTGGATGCGTTCGGCCATGTCGTCCCATTGATGCACTGCCTGTCCGTCTATGGATACAATAACATCGCCCGGCTTCAACCCGCTTGTATGGGCCGGTTTCTTCTTCTTAACGCTTCCGATCTCTGTTCCTACAAAGGGGGATAGACCCAATGTATAATCCTCAGCCTGGTGGATCGCCTCAGGAGAAAAAAAGAATGTGTGTCTCTGGCCGTGCCGGTCAACATCAATGTTCAGGGTCGTCCCACGAAAATCTTGAACGAGGCTATAAATTTCGTTCCATTCGTTGACCTGTGAACCGCCTACTGCGAGGACCTTATCTCCGACCTGCACGCCGGCTTGAGCCGCCAGGGAATGCTCTTCGATTCCCCCGATTTCCGTTGTCGTCAAAGTTGCCAGGCCAGCAATACTGAAAATTCCCCAAAAAATAAGCACGGCCGTTATAAAATTCATGGCTGGTCCAGCAAACACGACGAGCATTCTCTCCCACACTTTTCGGGATTGGAATTCATAGGGGGCACCGGTTAATCCCTCCTCGTCCGGTTGCTCGCCGGCCATTTTCACGTAGCCGCCCAATGGGATCCAGGAAACACAGTACTCCGTATCGCCGATCTTTTTCCCGATTAATTTTGGTGGGAATCCCAGGGAGAAGCGCTCCACGCGTATACCTATTTTTTTTGCGGCCAAGAAGTGACCCAGTTCGTGAACGAAAATAAGGACGCCTAAAACAAAAATGGCGGCCAGAGCTGTTGTCAACATGAGAAGGCTCTTCCTTTACGGTAACTGTTTCATGACGTAACCACGAGCCCACCGATCGGCCGTAAGAATTTCGTTGAGCGAAGGGCGATCGGCTCGAACGTGCCTCGTCGTTGTCTCTTCGATGAGAGAAGGTATTTTTTCGAAAGAGATGCGGTTTTCTAAAAAGGCTTGCACAGCGATTTCATTGGCGGCATTGAGGACCGCGGGTGTCGTGCCTCCGTCTTGTGCGGCTTTGTAAGCCAGCCTGAGGCACGGAAATTTCTCATGGTCTGGTTTTTCAAAAGTCAGCATCCTGGTCTGTTCAAAACGAACTCGCGGATATGGGGACTCCATTCTTTCCGGAAATGTGAGTGCTATCTGAATGGGCAGTCGCATGTCAGTCGGTCCGATTTGGGCGAGGATGGAACCGTCCGTGAACTCCACCAGAGAATGAATGATCGATTGCTTGTGAATCGTCACTTCAATGTGAGATATCGGGACGCCGAATAGCCAGTGGGCTTCGATGACTTCCAGACCCTTATTCATTAACGTGGCTGAATCGACGGTGATTTTTGGGCCCATATTCCATGTGGGATGTTCCAACGCCTGTTGAGGTGTAATCGATTGAAACTCTTCCGCTCTTCGATTGAAGAACGGTCCACCGGATGCCGTCAATATGATCCTGGCCACATCCTCCCGACGGTTCCCATGGAGGCATTGCATGATCCCGCTGTGCTCACTATCAACAGGAATGATTTGAACCTTCTTCTCCTGGGCCAGATTCATGATGAATTCCCCGGCCATAACGAGGCTCTCTTTGTTGGCCAGAGCAACGTCTTTTCCTGCTTCTATGGCTCTGATCGTGGGAATGAGGCCGACTGCGCCAACCAGCGCATTCACAACGAGATCCGTATCTGGATGCGTGGCGGCTTCAAGAAGGCCTTCCGGGCCGGTACGTATTTGAATCTTTCTCTCCGAGAGGCGGTCTTGGAGATCGTCCACTTTGTGTGGATCCATAACGGCACACAGCGTCGGCCGAAATTCCTCCGCCTGTTCGGCTAAAATCTCCGTGTTGTTGTTCGTCGTCATTGTGACTACCCGAAATTGCGATCGGAGCCGGCGGATGACATCCAGACAATTTTTGCCGATGGATCCTGTTGCACCAAGTAAGGCTATGCGTTTCATGGTTGTCCTTGTCTTCAATACCCGGCTAAAAATTTCATATAGTAATACATCGACGGAGCGGCCAACAGGAAGCTGTCGAACCGATCGAGGAAGCCACCGTGTCCGGGGAGAATTTGAGATGAGTCCTTGACGTCCATTCCGCGTTTGAATGCCGACTCAACGAGATCACTCCCCTGTCCGAAAATGCCGGCAATGGTTCCCAGGGCGATACAGTTGACGGTTGAAAGCTCCGGAAAAAATGTCAGTTTGGCAACGCAGGCCGCAGCCCACGCTCCGACTAAACCTGCCACCGTTCCCTCCGCTGTCTTTTTTGGGCTGATCTGTGGCCAGAGTTTGTGTCTTCCCAGATTCTTTCCCACGAAATATGCTGCGGTATCACACACCCAGATGAGAAGGAACAGGAGAACAACAAGATCAGCCCCTCGTGGGAGTTGGCGAATGAGGAGGATACAACTGATACAGAAGCCGATGAGGAGGACGCCAAGCAATGAGAGGGAGGTATTCATAAAGAGTGTTGAACGATCCTTGTGAGACAATCCCACCAGAAAGGTAAGCATCATCGTCACAAAGAGGATGAACGGGATGTTATCTCCGCCCGAGAAAAAGATGTCCCAACTCATACCCAAGGCCGGGAATACTGTTAAAACCCAGTTTGGTCTGAAGTTCTTTTTCCGGAGCAGATGGATGAACTCGACGAGGCACAAGACAATAATGATATCTACCGCTGCCAGCAAGAGGATACCGCCCTGTCTCAAACAGAGATACACCAGTGGGATTCCAATGATGGCTACGAGGATACGCTGGAGCACATTGGGGATATTCAAAGGTTTTTGTCCTTATCCCTGACAGGACGGTTCTTCCGAGGTTTCTGATTCTTTACCACGGTCTGCATCAACTCGTTTGCTTTCTTGTACATCTGTTGGGCTCTCTCGCTCATGCGTTTCCTGTCGTACAACACGCCCAGTTGCCAGTAAACCTTGCCATTATTGGGTTGAATCCTGAGGAGCTTCTCATAGATGTCAATGGCATTGTCAAACATGCCTTTTTGATTGTATGAGTGGGCGAGATGATAATAGGATTGGTGGTAGTTTGGATCCAAAGAGAGGACGCGTTTAAACTCATCAATGGCCTTTTCGTAAAGCCCTTTTTTGACAAAGGCCACACCCAAATTGTAATGGGCTTCGGCGCTCTGAGGATTAATTTCCAGGGCTCGACGAAATTCCCGTTCTGCCAGCTCGTACATCCCCCGCTCGCCGTAGGCGGCTCCAAGGTTGTAGTGGACCTCGACGTTTGACGGATCGATATTTAAAGCCCTTTTATATTCTTCAACGGCCTTGGAAAAATCCCCTATTTTATCATAGATCACACCCAGATTGTTGTGGGCCTTAACGTGAGTTGGGTCCCGCTCCAGGACGAGATGATACTCTTCAATGGCCTGCTCAAGGTTCCCTTCCCTGGCCAGCGTGATACCCCGTTGATAGTGATCCTCAATTTCTACAACTTTCAACTCCAGCTGTCGATTGCCGTGTTCAGGAGGGCCCGTATGATCCCTGTCTGGGGAGGTTCCTCTTGTTCCGTTTTTTTCCGCAGCCGGTTGTGCAGTATCCTGTATGTCCTCTTCATGGGGTGTCATCTTGGCCCTCGTTTTTTCCGGCACAGTTCCGAGTTCATTGTTCAATTGTGTCATTTTCATCTTTTGAGAAGACGAGACCAAAACGGCGCTCCCTCGCCTGGTAATCCTTCAGGGCTTGATACAGGTGTTGTCTCCGAAAGTCGGGCCAGAGGACATCAGTCACCCAGATCTCCGTGTAAGCCATCTGCCACAGCATGAAATTGCTCAACCGGAGTTCGCCGCTCGTACGAATGAGTAAGTCGGGATCCGGAAAACGAGTCGTGTACAGGAAATTTTGAAATTGTGCTTCGTTAATTGCATCAATATCAAAGGTACCCTTTTGCAACGCCTGCCCCAGTTTTTTTATGGCGTCGATGATCTCCGACCGTCCGGAGTAACTGAGGGCTAAGTTAAGGATTAACCCGCTGTTCTCGGTCGTTCGGTCCATCGCTTTCACGAGTGCCTTGCGGGTGCCGTCGGGGAGATCATGAAGACGACCGATGGCAGTCACTTTGACGTTTTTTTCATCAAGCTCATTGATTTCGCTGTTGATGGTCTGGAGGAGGAGCTTCATTAGAACAGAGACCTCAAATCGAGGTCGGTTCCAGTTTTCAGTGGAGAAGGCATAGAGTGTGAGCATTTCCACACCCAATTCTCCCGTCGCTTCAACGATGTCCCGGACGGACTTGATTCCAGCTCGGTGCCCTTCAATTCTGGGAAGTCCTCTCTTCTGTGCCCATCGCCCGTTTCCGTCCATGATGACTGCCACGTGTCGGGGCAAATTTCCCGCGGCTAAAATCTCATCTTTCACTCTCTCCAGATCACTCGACACCGTGTTCTCCATTTCGCAAAATCTGTTCTGCCTCAATGAATTTAACCAAGCTCTTTTTGAAAGTCAAGGGAAAATAGGGTTTCAACGGAAAGCCTTTTCTCAATGTGTGAGGCGTCCTGGAATTGGCTCGAAATTACTTCTTGTGTGTCCCCCGGATCTCATTTCGTACCAACTCGTTTCTCCTTCCCTGACAGGAGTCGCTTGATGTTCGATCGGTGCGTCAGGATGATTATTACGGGCATACAGGCCGCGAAGAGCACCATCTCAACAGGAACCTGTTGATGGAATACGGCTCGTTGTCCGACGACAACCACCAAAAACGTCACGGATGCGGAGATGGACCCCAGGGAGACATATCGAGTCAAGAAGGTGATGGCGAGCCATACGACAACAGCACAGCCTGTGGCCAACGGAAGAAGGGCTGCGAAGACACCGGTGCTCGTGGAGACACCTTTTCCCCCTGAAAATCCGGCAAAAATCGGCCACACGTTTCCGGCGATAGTTGCCAAGCCAGCGAGTATCTGAAGAAGCGCATGGTTCACAGGTGTTGGATCAATGCGAAGCTGCGATACATAGAGCACGGTGATGGCTGCTTTTCCGGCATCGATGGCAAAGACGAGGAGAGCCCATTTCAGACCAAGGACGCGATAGACGTTCGTCGCTCCGGCGTTGCCACTGCCGTATCCACGTACATCAATACCTTGTGCTATTCGTCCGATAATGATGCTGGTGGGGATAGAGCCGATACTGTATCCCAGGACGAGAACAACGAGGAGTGTGAGCATTTATGACAGTATCCCTTTCGCAGTCTCTCATGAGATGAAAGAGGCTCATTTTCTCTTCGACCGCTTGCGGAAGATGAGCCGGATCGGAGTCCCTTCGAAGCCGAATGATTCTCGAAGTTTCCGTTCTAAAAATCGCCGGTAATTTTCGCCAATGAGCTTCGGATAGTTGGTGAAGAAAATGAAACTGGGTGGCTCCACTTTCTGTTGGGTGCAATACAAAATATTGGCACGCCGACCTTTCGCTGTCGGAGGCGGACTCGTTGTGACAACATCCTCCAGAAAGGCATTCAATTGACTGGTCTGGATACGGCGCTTTCGCTCCTGCGCGACCCTCAGAATGACTTCGAGGGTTTTCTTCACGCGGAGCCCGGTGGCCATGGAGGTGAAGAGCACCGGGGCAAAATTGAGGAAGGGGAGCTGTTGATAGACCCAGTCGACGTATTCATCCGGAATATGCGCGCTGTCCTCAACCAGATCCCATTTGTTGATCAAGAGGATGACCCCTTTCATGGCATCCTTGGCTTGGGCAGCAATGGTGATGTCCTGATGGGTGATTCCCTCTGTGGCGTCGAGAAGGATAACGGCAACATCACACCGGTCGAGGCTTCTCAAAGTCCGAAGTGTGGCGTAATATTCGATATTGTTGGTGATCCGTGTCCGTCGGCGCAGTCCTGCAGTATCGATAAAAAGATATGTCTGTCCTCCGTGTTCGAAATGTGTATCGATGGCGTCGCGGGTCGTGCCCGGCGTTTCGTCCACGATCACTTTCTCCTGACCCACGATGGCGTTCACCAGGGAAGATTTGCCGACATTGGGGCGTCCGACAACGGCCACTTTTATGGCGTCGCTGAGCTCTTCGGATACGTCTCGGTGCGGCAGAAGGGACAGAAGGTGGTCCAGCAGATCGCCTATATTTCGTCCCGACATGGCGGAGATGGAGACGGGATCGCCCAGGCCCAGTTTTAAGAATTGGTGGATCAGGATCTCTTTTGGAGCGTCGTCGATTTTGTTGACCACCAGGAGGACATGTCTCGCTGTCTTCCGGAGAATGGATCCAATTTCAGTATCGAGTCCGAGAATACCCGTTTGAGCATCAACGAGGAAGAGAACGAGATCCGCCTCATCTATGGCCAGCTCGACCTGATTTTTGATGGCCCGTTCGATGCGCTCCTCAGCGGCTGGAATCCATCCGACGGTATCAACGAGAAGAAAGGGACGGCCGTTCCACGTCGTGACGGCGTAATTTCTGTCCCGTGTAATACCGGAGACATCGTCCACGACGGCCAGACGCTTGCCGATTATTCGATTGAAGAGCGTCGATTTTCCGACGTTCGGACGGCCTACGATAGCCACGATGGGTTTACGTTCCATACACCGCTCCGCGGATCTTGTGCTGTCTGAAAAGATCGTTCAATGTCTCGACGATGTCGTATGAACCGACACAGATCCTGGTGTGAAGTTTTTCAGCCAACTCCTCCACCGTCATGTCGTCCAGGAACAGACCGTCGTCGTTGAGACAGTTGGGCGGCAGGAGTATGACATCATCTCTTTCGCGTTCACCCACCGTTTCCAGTATGTCCACTCCGGTGAGCAACCCTGAGACGGTCACCGACTCTCCCAGAAACCTGTTTGGGATCAATGCTGTACGAACATGAAGGTTTCTGATTTTGTTCAGTGTTGGAATGATCTGATTCTCAAACAATCTGCTGGCCAGCTTTCCAGTGACTATCGTTGCCTTCATCGGCATCTCGATTTCTCGCGGGAGTTCATCTTTTCGTTCAAGAAAGGTGTTGAATAATTGCCGAACCATGCCCACCCCATTCTCAATTTGTGGAAAATCATCATACCACATCGTCTCAGGTATGTTGATGTCCGCCAGTAAGTAGAACTCATCACCAAAGTGGAGAAACGTCTCACCGATGGTACGGCGAAATACTTCCTGCCAAGGCTGAAAACAGTTCACAAATTTTCGAGCGTACTGAGAATCGACACCCTGGAGATGATGGAGATTTTTTCGATGCCTCGTTAATCCCACGGGTACAATGGCCACGGAGCGAACGTGTGGATAAAACATCATGAGATCTTTGATCGTTTTCTCCAGATGTCTGCCATCGTTGAGTCCCGGACAGAGGACAATCTGTGTGTGCAGTTCAATATTCCCCTGGGTGAGATATTCGATTCTATTCATAAGTTCATCAACGTCCTGACCCCGCATCAACTTACTCCTGAGAAGTGGATCGGTTGTGTGGACGGAGACGAAGAGTGGACTCAAATGGAATTCAATGATGCGATCGAGATCCTCTTTCGATATTCCGGTTAGGGTAATGTATGTTCCCTGGAGAAAGGATAACCTATAGTCCTCATCCTTGAAATAGAGGGGAGGCCTCATCCCAGGTGGGAGTTGGTCGATAAAACAGAAGACACAATTGTTCTTGCAACTTTTATAGTGAATGGGCTCAAGCTCAAGGCCCAGGTCTTCATCAGGGTGCTTCTCGATATTTATTTCAAAGGTCTCTTCGCCTCGCTGAACGAGAAGTGAGAACGATTCATCGCTCGCGTAAAACCTATAGTCGATGAGATCGCGAAGGGGGCGATGATTTATCGTTTTCAAAACATCACCCGGGAGAAGCCCCACCTTTGATCCGATACTACTTTTTTTAATGTCTATGATCTTCATGCGCAAGAATCCAAAAAACTCTTCTAAAATTCCTTTTGATAGTCAATGGCTTTTCATGTTAATTATGGAGTAAATTATGCTTTTTTTCAAAAAAATCAAGGCTTTTGTTGGGGGCTTCATCTCTCACGTTTTGAAAGTTTTCCGCATCACATTCCGAACCCTGACGAATATTTTTTTTTGATTGTCGTTTTCATACCTTTATATTGAATCACATGGTGTGTTTGGTTGGGTGTTCAAAACACCGCTACAGGTTTGCCAAGGGAGGTGATAATTGACACCTTTGAATGTACAATGTGATGTATACTGCAAGGGTGTTTTTTATTTTGAATCGTTTCGAGATTTTTTAACCTTCATTCGCATTCGAGAAATGATTCCGAATTGAGCGATACGATGTGTGAGGAATTTTTCATTTATGCGATGGTCCGTGTCAATTCCTGTCAGTTTTTTTGTTTCGCTTATTCTCATGAATAGCTTGATTGGTCAGACGGAACGTTTGGAAATTGTTGGTAGCTCAGGAACACCGGGCAGTGCGGGTCATGTGATGCCAATCGAATTTGACAGTCGCCGATCACATGACTGGTCTGCGATAGAATTCGATATTTTCTTTAATACTGAGGTTTTCGCAGTAGACAGTGTTGGACGGACTCAGCTCACAAGATGGAGCGAAATATTTCTTTGGCATAACATTCAGGATGGTATTAAAGTTATAATGTCTGATATAGATGGGCGGCATGTATTAGGTATGGGTGTGGGTCCCATTGCTGAAGTCTATTTAGACGTGAATGAAAATGCTCAAGAGGGAACATATCTTTTGGGTTTAGCACATGCAAGATTTTCGCATCCAACAAAACCTCCGATGATTCCTCAGGAGGTTGATGATTTGTTCACTGTTACAAAGTGCGTTGAACTCTCTGAAACCTATCATGATTTTGGATCGGTGTCAGTAGTGGATTCAGTCGATTGGGTGCTTGAGATCTGCAATATATGTGATGACGTAGTGTTCATCTTGAGCAGTTATTCTGATTCTTTTAATTTTTTCACACACGGGCTCTCGTTTCCCTTGATTCTTCCATCTCATGATTGTCAGGAATTGGTGGTCACGTATGCATCAAAGGATTTCTACTGGACGACCGGCCGATTGGAACTTTCCGTTATTCATCCTGCAGAACAGGGGTTGACCGTTCATTTGAGAGGAACCGGCGCACCCCAACCTGACATTATTGTGTCTTTTCCCGATTTCTGTGTTGTGCCAAATGATACGGTCCGAATTCCAATTGATGCATTTATTCCAGAAGAGTTCGATGTCATTTCTGCATTTCAGATGGATCTCTTATTTGACAGGGAGTTGATATCAGCAACCGATTTGCTTCGTCCTGAAAGGACCGCCCATTTAGAAATTTTTAGTTGGTCCAAAATTGATGAAGGGGTGAGAATTGTAATGAGTGGCATTAGACAGCTCATTCGTGTTGGATCTGGTCCAATATGTGAGATACTTTTCATTTCGAATGTAAATGATGCCTGTGGACAGTCGATTGATCTTAAGTTCCGGTATGTAAAAGCAGGTGGAACAATAGATACCGGTCCCATTACTGTTGGAAAAGAGGGAATGGTTTTTTTCTCTCAAAAAGGGGATGTGAATTTCGATTGTGAGGTGGATGTGTTTGATGTTATTGGGGCCGGGCGGTTCCTTTTAGGGCTTGAAGGACCTTCCTTTTGTCAAAGGGAGACTTCAGATATTGATAACAGCGGTGAAATAGAAATCAACGATATCATTGATATTGTTCATATAATTCTTAATTCTAGCTATCCCAACGTTAGTATCGGGCCGTCAGATCTGGCTCTCGATAGGGAGGTGAGAGTAGAATGAAAAAAGTTCTATTCTGTTTTCTTTTCCTGATCGTGATGATGTCATCAATTCTTTTCGCGAAGGAATTGACTGACGAGAGAAAGATCTCGAATCTGAATCAACTTTCTATTTATCTACCACAGTGTAATACTATAGTGCCCCCTTTTGAACAGACGATACGAATCAACATGGAGAACGATGTTGATGTCTCAGGCATCGATCTTGAACTGCGGTATCCGCCAGAACAATTGAGCATCATTGATGTGACTGGAACGAGAAGGGTTAGGGGTAAACCGACAGCCTATATCGATGATCCAACGGAGGGTATCTTTCGATTCTTCTGGGCCGAGGGTATCAGTATTGATCCTGGTGCTGGTCCGATTTTCGAGATGACGGTTTCAGTTCCTGTGGATGATATCTGCGGTGGACCTCATGAAATCAGCATAACCGATGTTGTCGTTGCAACCACGGAAGGAATTACGAGGGACGTCCTCACTGAAAATGGTGAGTTTTTCTTTCGTCGGAGAGGAGATTTTAACAGGGACTGTAAGATGGATGTTCTCGATGCCCTCTATGTCCCAATATTTATTTTTTGTCTCAGTTGCGGTCACTTCCTAACCGGGGAAGATTACATGTTGCTCGATTTCAATAATGATGGAGCGTCTGATGTTCTGGATATGTTGCACATGATTGGTTTTATTCTTCACCAACCCTGAAGGCTTTATGAAGTTTCCTCTGTCCACCGCTCTTCCTTCTCATTGACGATAAATATCCCAGCCTTGCCTTTCACCGGGCATTTCGTGACACAGATGCCGCAGCCGATGCACAGGTCTTCCCGGACATACGGCTTCTTGACCATCCGCAGCCGTCCGTCTACCGTTCTTCCTAATTCTGATTTAAAAATAATAGATTTTTGCGGAGTCGGGCAATGTTCTTCGCAGACCAGACAATCTTCGTTCTTATACCAGGGGATGCACCGGTTCTTGTCGAAACGGGCCAGGCCGATGCGGGTTTTTTTCTTCACGTCGAGAGGCAGTTCATGAATGGCATTCGTCGGACAGACCTTGCCGCACAGGTTGCAGTTGTACTCACAATATCCGTAACGCGGTTCGCCTTTGGGTGTCCAGACACCCTCCCAGCCTGCCTCCAGACCGGTTGGTTGCAGCAGCCGGCCGTTGGTCTCGCAGGTCCGAATGCACGCCCCACAGCGGATGCAGCGGTCGAGGAATTCCGGCTCCGGGACCGAGCCCGGCGGCCGGATGAGGTGTCCTGCCTTCTCCTTGCTGCTGTATGCGGTTTTGACAACGCCGACCGTCATGACGCCTGCGGCCAACGATTGGAACAGCCTTCTTCGGGGGAGATCGACGCTGTGAATCACATTTTTTCGGGTGGTCGTGAATCCGGTTACAGCGGGCGGACAATCGGCGACGCAGTTGAAACACTGAATGCACTCCGGCGATGAGGTTTCGATGAAATTGGGAGAGATGGCGTCCATCTTGCAGGTGCTGTAACAAACGGAACACCGGGTGCACCCGACCCACACTTTGCGATTGACGAGTCCGAATTTTGAGACAAGGGCCAGAAGGGCCCCGAGGGGACAGAGGTTGCGACACCAGAATCGACGCGAGACGAACTCCAGCGCAAGAATAACTCCGAAAATGAAAAAGATGATGATGCTTGTTCTGAAAAAGGATTGTTGGCTCGGTAAAATATAGGTGAGAAGAAAATCGTTGGTAGGATAGAGCACACCTTCCAAGGGTTCAAATCGGAAGAGAAATCCCACGGATGTTCGCAGGATAAAAGCGGCGGTCGGGAAAATGACGGTCGTCACCGTTCGCGTCAGAAGAGCGATGGGATCGATGTAACCGATGAGCCCTGTGGAAAAGAGAGCCGAAACAATGAGGATAATGAGAACGATATATTTTACGGATTTCAGAGTGCGGTGGTGTTTTCCCTTCGGTTTTTTCTTGGCGCGTGAAAAGAGATCGACGGTTGTGCCGAGGGGGCAGATCCAGCCGCAGAAGAATCGGCCTATGAGAAGCGTGAAGACGAGGAGAATCACCGCCGGCCAAAGGTCAACAATGAAGCTCCGGGAAGCCAGCATAGAACCGACGGCAATCAGGGGATCGAGTCGGAGAAAAAAATCGACGGGATAATTTCGCTCGAAGGGATAGGCATTGAGAAAGAACAACCACACGAACATGATGAGAAAAAAGATCTGTACGATACGGCGGGTTAAACGCATGAGGAAACCCTTGAAAATACTGTCAGAGAAATAAGAGACGTAAGAGTTGATCTTTCGAGTAGCGACATAGGGGCGAAACAGAGAATGCCAATCCTGTTTGAATAAATAGGTGCCGCGCACTTCCGACGTGCGCGGCAGGGTGAAGTTTTACCCCAGATCAATCTCTTTGATATTCACTTTTTCCAGATCCATCACTCCCAGGCCCATTTCATGGCACCGCGCAATATATCCGATGTCGCTTCCCTTCAGTTGGAAGAGGGTGGCCGCATAGGCATCCACAGTGATCATGTCAGTCCCGGCAGCGATGGTGCTGGTCTGGCGCACATCCCCGAGACTACCGCCCTGCGGGCCGTTGGCCACAAGGATTCGGGTGGCGTCCAGAACGGTCAGATGCGGCTGAAGAATTGTGCACAGGTCGGCCAGCTTTTGGTCGATGCCGTTGTGGATCTCGCCGCGATCCCCACCGATGACGCCCATAATATTCTTCACGCCCAAACTCACTCGTGTCAAACTGTGATGCTTCGCCACCGGTATGTTGATGAGCACATCGCATTCGAGCACATCTTTGTAGAATTCCCACGACTTCAGGACTTTTCCTTGAGGGATGTCAATTTTTGTAAATCGCGCCTCGACGATATGTCGAATCTCACCTCCGGCTTCCTTGACCGCCTCTTCAATACCGCTGCGCTTATAACATCTGCGGGCATCGTTGCAGGTTCTGTCGAAGACTTTGACCTTTTTCGCCCCGGCTTCGTAGCACAGTCTGATCGTCTCGGCCACGACCTCCGGGTTTGTATTGGCCGCCTGCTGCGGCGTTCGGTCCCAGCCGATGTTCGGTTTGACGACCACGACGTCGCCTTTCGTGACGAATTGTGACATGCCTCCTAGACTTTTTATGGCATTTTGCACCAGAGCTGCAGGTGAGCCGTTTTTCGCAACAACAATATCGGTCAGCTTCTCCTGGCTGGTTTTCAGGGAATCGAGCACCTGCCCCGGTCCCAAGGCGAATGTCGCAGCACCCAGCCCGACGCCTGCTTTTAGAAATTCTCGTCGTTTCATTCTCAGATTCTCATCTCCTTTCTCAGACTATTTTACCCAATAGGACGTCATTCATAATGCATAAGTTCCATTTACGTCTTATTATACAATAATAAGAGTGCGTTGTCAATCTCATTTTTTCGATTACGTGTGCAATGGATGTGCTCTCTTGGTGCATCCGATCGGATCAGCTCGTGATGAGCGTCCGTCATAGTGGAATACAGGATCGGATGTTGAATTGTGAATTCATGTCTGAGCCTCTGTTTCGATCTCTTCGATTATACTCAGGGTGGACCTGCCGAACAGTTCCAAATACAGGGGCATGCATTGACAGGAGAGTCATCGAGTTTTCTTCGTTCCTTAACATTGTTCGCAACGAGAGGGGAGTTGTTGCGATAGTCCTGTTCCAAATGAGATGTAGAAAGGATGTGAGAAAAAGTGCAACTCCTTCAGGGGCTGTGGGATGTTTCCCAAACAAGCCTGATATGTGCACGTATCCCTTATCGATGGGAAATACACGTTGACAATCTCCCTTGATTTCGTTAGATTTAGATACTGTTGCAGTTGAAAAAATAAGATGCATGGTCAAAAATGAGTTGTGCGAGGTTCGATAAAGCATGGAAAGAGAGAAAAATCTCATAGATGGAGCCCGAGAGGGAGTGATCACGGAGTCGATTGAAGACGTGGCCGTGGATGAAGGGGTGTCGCCCAAGGAGGTGGCCTCCGGGGTTGCCTCGGGAACAATCGTCATAACAAAAAATAGGAATCATGCCAATATTCGCCCTTTGGGCATCGGTGAGGGTCTGCGGACAAAAATCAACGCGAATATAGGCACATCACCCGACCAGGTGAGCCTGGATCTCGAACTGAAAAAACTTGCCGCAGCCATTGGGGCCGGGGCGGATACGGTCATGGATCTTTCGACCGGCGGAGATATTGTCGAAGTTCTTCGAGCGGTTCTGGAGCATTCGACGGTTCCAGTGGGTACAGTACCCATCTATGAAGCCGTCTGCAAGACAGTGCGAAAAGGCAAACGCGTCGGTGAGATGCGTATTGACGAGCTCTTCGAGGTCATCGAACGCCAATGTGCCGACGGGGTGGACTTTGTGACCGTTCACTGCGGGGTGACGAAGCGGGCCGTTGAAACTCTGAAACAGCAGGGACGACTCACCGATATTGTCAGCCGTGGCGGTGCGTTCCTGGCGGTCTGGATGTCGCACAACAACCGTGAGAATCCCCTCTACGAGTTCTATGAGCGATTATTGGACATTGCCAGAAGGTATGAGGTGACGCTCAGCTTGGGTGACGGCCTCCGGCCGGGAAGTCTCGCCGATGCGACGGATCGCCCTCAGCTCGAGGAGTTGATCGTCATCGGCGAACTCGTGGACAGGGCGCGGGAGGCTGGAGTGCAAGCCATGGTGGAGGGACCCGGCCATGTTCCACTCAATCAGGTCGAAGCCAACGTCCTTCTTGAGAAGAGGCTGTGCAAGGGAGCACCGTTTTACGTCCTCGGTCCCCTGGTGACCGACGTGACGCCAGGCTACGATCACATCAGTGGGGCTATCGGCGGTGCCCTGGCCGCCTATGCCGGCGCCGATTTTCTGTGCTATGTGACGCCTTCCGAGCATCTGCGCCTGCCGACGGTCGAAGATGTGCACCAGGGCGTCATCGCTTCCCGCATCGCGGCCCACGCCGGAGATGTGGCCAAAGGACTGCCTGGCGCCAGGGACTGGGATGACCGTATGTCTCAGGCGCGCAAAGCGCTCGATTGGAAACGCATGTTCGAATTGAGCATCGATCCCGAAAAGTCGAAGCGCTACCGTTCCGAGAGCGATCCTCAGGACAATGAACTGTGCACCATGTGCGGTGAATACTGCGCCATGCGAAGGGTCGAGGAGGCGCTCCGGTGATCGCCGGCAGCCTCAAAGGATTTGCAGAGGACTGGGATGGTCAGAATGGGGGGCCTTGAGACCTTTGTCGCCATCGATGTTGAGACAACCGGTCTGGATCCCGAGCAGGATGAGATCATCGAAGTGGGAGCTGTCCGAGTTCGAGAGGGCGCAATCGAACGTCGGTTTGAGCACCTTGTTTCCTCCAGTCGACCTATCCCTCCGGCCATTACGCGCCTCACCGGTATATCGAACGATGACTGCGCAGGCCAGCCGTCGATTTCATCGATCCTTCCCCGGTTTCTCCGTTTCCTCGAGGATGATCCTGTCGTCGCCCATAACGCCCCTTTCGATCTCTCCTTTCTGAACCATCAAATGAAAAAGAATGGATGGGGTGGGATTGAGGGGACCGTTTTCGATACCCTCACACTCTCGCGAATTCTCCTTCCCCGTCTGAGAAACCATCAGCTGTCGACACTGCTATCGTATTTTCAAATTCCGACGTCCTCGACCCATCGGGCCGGTACGGATGCCGAATATACGGCGAAACTTTTTCTCACTCTCCAGGAATATGTAGAACAGTTCGAACTCGATACGCTCCAGACGTTCCTCGCATTGACGCCGCGGTCGTCGCCTTTGAGCCGACTCTTCTCCGGGGCCGTGCGAGGGGCTCCGCTGAGAAAAATTGGAGGGCGTAAGGGTGATGGAGAGCTTCAGTTCGACTTCACCAATAGAATAGGCAGGCTCAGTCGCAGGAGACGCAAGGGATCCCACAGGATCGACATCAAGACGATTGAAGACACCTTTAGTTCTGATGGTCCGTTGAGCAGAGTATTCCCTCACTACGAAGAGAGGCCGCAACAGGTCGCCATGGCCAGGGAGGTCGTGAAGGCTTTCAACAATTCTGAATGTCTCATCGTTGAGGCCGGGACCGGTGTGGGGAAAACCCTGGCCTACCTGGTGCCGGCTGTCCACTGGGCCCTGGAGAATGGTGACAGGGTTATTGTCTCGACGAAGACAAAGAACCTTCAGGAGCAATTGTTTTTCAGCGATATTCCACTCTTGAGGGATGTCATCGATCGACCCTTTACAGCCGTTCTCCTGAAAGGCAGATCAAACTATCTCTGCTTGAACAAGTGGTACCGGACCCTGGCCGAAGCCAACCTGGGCGATGAAGAACGGATCGCAATGCTGCCTCTTGTCCTCTGGCTGAAGGAAACGGTCAGTGGTGATATCTCCGAAAATACGGGATTTCGGTTCGTGCACAATTCGGGGCTTTGGAACAGAGTCTGTGCTGAAAGCCTCTTTTGTCTCGGAGGGGGCTGTAAATACAAGGACAAGTGTTTCTACCAGAAGGTTCGAGGGGCTGCTCACAACGCGCACATTGTTGTCACGAATCACGCGCTGCTTTTGTCGGACGTCCTGATGGATCACGCGGTCTTGGACGCATACCACCGGCTCATCCTTGACGAGGCCCACACCGTGGAGAAGGTGGCGACCCAACATTTTGGTCGCAATGTGACGATCTGGCGGGTGCGAAGCCTGAGCGACAAATTGTGGCGTAAGGATCCGGTTGAAACAGGTCTTCTTCCGACGCTCGTGCAAAGAGTGGAGCGGGCACCTCTTGGGGGGGCTCAACGCGCAAGACTCAGAAAACATCTTGAGAAGGCGCGGGACCGTATTCAACGAGTACGAGCTACGGCCCCGGAGTACTTTCGTCAAGTGACCCGTGAGGCATTCAAAAGAATCGGGGAGCATCGAGATCGATATACTTCGAAAGTGAGATACGGCGAAAACGACAACCTTCTTGTCTTCAACATGTCTTACGATTTCTTGGAAGTGCTGACCGAACTCTGTCGGGATCTTACGCGCATATGCACAGGCCTTGGCGAAATTCCAGAAAGTGCTCTCGCCGATCTGCAGGAGCTTGTGCAGGAGGCGACCGCTCGGGTGCAGGAATGCGAGGAGTTGATGTCGGATCTGTCCTTCGTGCTGATGGGGGATGATGAGGGCTTCGTCTATTGGGTTGAGGTTCCCTCGCAGGACGATCATTCCGATGCCCGACTCTGCGCAGCCCCTCTCGAGATCGGGGAGTTGATGACGGCTCACTTTTACGAAGGCCTCGAGACCACTGTCTTGACGTCGGCCACGCTGACGACCCACGGGCGCTTCGACTATGTGTTAGAGCGTTTGGGTCTTGATCCTGAAAGAACCGTGCAATTCCGGACCGGTTCCCCATTTCGTTTTGAGGATCAGGCCCTTGTCTGTGTGCCCTCCTTTTTACCGTCCCCCTGGGAGCGCTCCTTTCAACAGGAGTTGGGCCACCTCATCAAGGAGGTTGTCCTGGCCACACGGAGGGGAACGATGGCCCTCTTCACGTCATACGATATGTTGACCTCCACATACAATGCGATCCAAGAACCTCTGGAAAGAGAGGGGATCCGCGTGCTGGGTCAGGGCGTGAACGGTTCCCGCTCGCACATTATGTCCCAATTCAAACGGGAGAAGAGTGCGATCTTGATGGGTACCGAGAGTTTCTGGGAGGGTGTGGACTTGCTGGGTGAGGAGCTTACGGTGCTTTTTCTGGTGAAACTGCCCTTTGCCGTTCCCACGGAACCGTTGGTCGAAGCACAGATTGAGGCCTATGAGCGTCGGGGACTCGATCCCTTTCAGCATTATTCTGTACCTGAGGCAGTGATGAAGTTCAAGCAGGGCTTCGGGCGGTTGATCCGGAGCCGAGAGGACCGAGGGGTGGCCCTTGTCTGTGACACGCGGGTGCTCACTTCGAACTATGGACGCATTTTCCTAAAATCGCTCCCAACGAAGTCTCTCGTCTGTCCCGACAGGGAGGCGCTCCTCTCGGAGATCACACGATGGCTACCGACGGCGGAAGAACGGAACGACTGAGGGAAAAACTCTCCCAGCTCCCCACAAAGCCGGGCGTCTATTTGATGAAGGACGAGGGGGACGAAATTCTTTATATCGGCAAAGCAAAGTCCTTGCGCCCGCGGATACGATCCTACTTTCAGGAGCCGGGGCCTGTGAGCCCGCGACAGGCGTCCATGATATCGCGGGTTCACGATTTTGAGTGCATTGTTACGGATAATGAGGTTGAAGCCTTGATTCTGGAAGCGTCCCTCATAAAAGAGCACAAGCCCCGGTATAACGTCAATTTGAAGGACGACAAGAAATTTCCCTATCTCAAAGTGACAAAGGAGCCCTACCCTCGAATTGTTGCCACGCGGCACTTGGAAAAGGACGGTGGGACCTATTTCGGGCCGTATACGGAAGCCAAGAAGATGCGGAGGCTGCTCAAGACCCTTCGTAAAATTTTTCCTGTGCGGAGCTGCGGAACGAGGCTCCCCGGACCTGAGGAGGGAAGGAGCTGTCTCTACCGCCACATCGGTCAATGTCTCGCTCCGTGCCTGGGAACAGGATCGCGGAAAACTGCGTACGATGATATGGTGAAGCAAATGTGCGCGTTTCTTTCTGGACACAGTTCAGCCCTGTTGGTGGAATTGGGAAAGAAGATGAACGAGGCGGCCGATGGGCAACGGTTTGAGGAGGCAGCGCGATTGCGGGATCAACTCCGCTATATTGAGCGAATCTCCATGAAACAGAAGGTGGTTTCAGCCGAATTGATCGACAGTGATGTGATCGCTGTGGCTCAGGACGGTGGGGGAGCCTGCGGTGTTGTCCTTCAGATACGCGACGGGAAACTCATCGGCCGTGAGTACTACTTTTTGAACGGAACGAGGGGAAAATCGGAGAGGGAAGTTGTGACCGGCTTCCTCGAGCAGCATTACTTGGGAGCGACATTCGTTCCTGAGCAACTCTATGTCGAAAATGAGATTGAGGACAGGTTCAACACAACGGAATGGTTGACCCGGAAGCGGGGAAAGCGCGTGAAATTGGTGGTTCCAAAACGGGGTGATAAGGCGGAATTGGTCCGCATGGCCAAGCAGAATGCCGAGCATCTGTTGGTTGAGGCTCGCATGAAGAAGGGGAGAACACGAGCTCCAGGAGTGGTGGCCGAGCTTCAGCGCGTGCTTGCCCTCGAAAGACCACCGAGATCCATTGAGGCCTTTGACATCTCAAATCTCGGCGGCACGGATGCCGTCGGATCGATGGTCGCTTTTCGCGAAGGGAAAAAACGAAGAAGCGAATATCGTCGATTTAAGATAAAAAGTGTCGCCGGCCAGGACGATTACGCCATGATGCGAGAGGTCGTGGGGAGGAGGTTTCGGCGGCTCCTGAAAGAGGAGAAAACGCTGCCGGATCTCATTCTCATTGACGGAGGCCGGGGCCATCTGTCCAGCGCCCTGGACGTTCTGGAGGAGTTGGGGGTGAAGGGAGTGGAGGCTCTGGGTCTGGCCAAGCGTCTCGATGAGGTCTACAGACCGGGCGTTCCCGCTCCTCAGAACATTCCGAAAGGGTCCTCCGCCTTAAAACTACTTCAGGCCATACGGGATGAGGCACACCGCTTCGCTGTGGAATATCATCGTACCCTGCGGAGAATGAGGACAATTCGCTCGGAATTGGAGAACATTGCGGGTGTTGGTGTGAACAGAAGAACAGCCCTGCTGCGACACTTTGGATCAATGAAACGGCTTCAGGGAGCAACCGTCGAGGAGATTCAGGCTGTGGAGGGAATCAGTGCTTCGTTGGCCCGAAAGGTGTACACCCATCTTCACAAGCAAAAGGAGAGACATGAATGATATTTGAGACATTGGTTGTCGGAAATGTTTTTACAAACTGTTACATAATAGGCTGCAAAAATACAAACGATGGAGTCGTCATCGATCCGGGCGGGCACCCTGACAGGATTCTCGATGTCATTGAGCGGTTGGGGGTAAGGCCTATCTATATCATCAATACCCACGGTCATGCGGATCATATTGAGGCCAATCGGGAGGTGCAAGAGGCCACTGGAGCTCAGATTTTGATTCATGCCTCGGATGGGCCGATGTTGACCGATCCGGAGAAGAACCTGTCCGTCTTTTTCGGCCCGGCCATCGATTCGCCCCCTGCCGATCGATCCGTCGCCGAGGGCGAAGTGATCGAGTTTGGGCGGATGGGATTGCAGGTGCTTCATACCCCAGGCCATTCTCCCGGAGGTATCAGTCTTGTGGGGGACGGATGCGTTTTTACGGGAGATGCGCTGTTTGCCGGATCCATCGGGCGCACCGATTTTCCCGGGGCCTCGCACGATCAATTGATCGATTCCATTCGAACAAAGCTGTTCGCCCTTGATGCATCGCTGAAGGTCTATTCCGGTCACGGGCCGGAGTCGACCATCGGCTGGGAGAAGGGACATAATCCCTTTTTCAATGAGTCCTACGGTCTCTTTTGATGATGACGGATTACCTCACAGAATTTCTGAATTTCCTCGTTATCGAGAGAGGTTTATCACAAAATACGATAAGTGCTTATGAAAATGATATAAAGCGTTATGTGAGGTTTTTACAGGAGAAAGGACGAAATCCTGTCGAGGCCAGGCAGGAGGATGTGGTGAGCCTTTTTTATGCGCTCAAGGATGTGGGACTGGCTTCCTCCAGTATTGCCAGAAATTTTTCGACCATCAGGACGTTCCACAAGTTTCTCAGAGGAGAGGGATTGACCAAGAGTGATCCCACAGAGTATCTTGACGCGCCAAAATTGTGGAAGAAACTGCCCGGTGTGCTTGACTACCATGAGGTGGAGCGATTGCTCGGCTGTCCGGATATTTCGACGGATTTAGGCCTGCGGGATCGTGCCATGATGGAGGTGCTGTACGCCTGCGGTCTGCGCATCTCGGAATTGATCGCGCTGCGGCTGTCAAATCTTCTGCTCGATCAGGGCTGTCTCAGAGTGTTCGGAAAAGGGGGAAAGGAACGGATGGTTCCCCTGGGACGATCTGCGGCACACTCTATTGGACAGTATCTTCAAAGTGTCAGGCCAAAGCTCGATAAGGCAGACGGGAATGATTTCGTATTTCTCAATTGGCGTGGTAAGAAATTATCGCGCATGGGATTTTGGAAAATACTTCGAAAGCATGTGAAAACATCAGGCATCACAAAACCCGTGAGTCCCCATACCTTGAGGCATTCCTTTGCCACCCATCTGTTGGAGGGTGGGGCGGATCTGAGAGCCGTTCAGGAGATGTTGGGGCACGCCGATATATCGACCACTCAAATATATACTCACATTGATCGGGAATATCTCAAAGAGGTCCACCGGACCTTTCATCCTCGCGGGTGAAAAGCCAGTATTCCTGTAAGTGAATTCCAATGATCATCAGAAAGATAACGTGCCGCTCGATCCTCTCCCGTTCAAAGATTCCGGATGTGGATTACGCCATCAATCCTTATGTCGGATGCGGACATGGGTGCGTTTACTGTTATGCGGTTTTCATGAAAAGGTTTACCGATCATCGCGAGCCCTGGGGTCAGTTTGTGGATATAAAGAGAAACGGGCCCCAACAGTTACTGAGGGATCTGAAGCGGGCAAAATCCGGCCAGATCCTTTTGAGCAGCGTCACCGATCCGTATCAGCCGGCTGAGAAAAGATATGGAATAACACGAGACTGTCTCGAAGTATTGCACCAAGTCCGATTGCCCGTATCAATTTTAACCAAGTCGATCCTTGTCCTGAGGGATCTTGATCTGCTCGAAAGGATGAAAAGTGTCGACGTGGGACTTACGATAACAACCCTAAACGAGGAGGTCAGGAGGAACTTTGAGCCGCGCAGTTCTCCGGTTGAAGATCGATTCAATGCGATCCGTCGTTTAGCCAGTGAGGGTGTCCCGACGTGGATTTTCTTCGGGCCGGTGCTGCCCCACTTTTCGGACGGTGAGGATGTTTTGGAGGAATTTTTCCAAAGGGCTGAGGCGTGTGGGGCGCAGTACGTTTACGTGGATAGGATGAATCTCTATCCGAACGTCTGGGAGCGTGTGCAAGCGGTTTTGAAGAGACGATATCCGAAGGTCATGGACTATTACCGGAAGGTGAGAGAGGACAGAGACTCGTATTCTGAATTCCTCCGGGGTAGAATTCGGAAGGCGATCAGACGGTGCTCCATTCAGTGTCGCATCGTCTTCTGAATCCGAGCACCTGTTGTGACACATCGTTGACGTGGGAAATTGAGATCATGTTCTAACTCACGTATCTCCGATTCTCCGGTCCCTGGAGGCCAAAGATTCAGGCAAAAACTTGAAAAAGCGGAAGAACAACATAGTTCTGATCAATCCCTGGATCTACGACTTTGCCGCCTTCGATCTGTGGGTGAAACCCTTGGGGCTCCTTTACATTGATGCCCTTTTGCGGAGGAATGGATACGAGACCCACCTCATTGACTGTCTCGATCGATACCATCCCGAGCTGTTAAAGCTTCAGGGCAGACGGCGTCCCAAACGGAAGCGATACGGCACCGGTCCATTTCATAAGGAGGTCATAGAAAAGCCCGAGGTCTATAGGAATATCAAACGGCGATACGGGCGGTACGGGATCACCGAGGAGATTTTTCAAGAAGAGCTTCGGGCGTTGGAATCGCCTGACGTCATATTGGTCACCTCGGGAATGACGTACTGGTACCCCGGCCCCTTTCGGGTCATCCGATTGGTCAGGGAGTGTTTCCCGGGTACTCCGATCATATTAGGAGGGATATACGCCACCCTGTGTCCGGACCATGCCAAGGAACACTCTGGAGCGGATACCATCGTCGTGGGGGAAGGGGAGCAGGAGGCATTGCGGTTGGTTGACGAGCTGACAGGTCAGCGCTCATCCTACTGGCCTGATCCGGAGAATCTGGACTCCTACCCATGGCCTGATTATACGTCTGGACATCGGCTCGAGTGGATGCCCCTGCTGACCTCACGGGGGTGTCCCTATCGCTGCTCCTACTGCGCCTCGCATAAGCTCTATCGGGCATTCAGACAGCGCCATCCGCAGAACGTTTTTGAAGAGATCGAATATGCCTACCGGACGATGAAGGTGAGAAATTTTGTATTTTACGATGATGCCCTCCTCGTTCGTGCCGAAAGTCACATTCATCCCTTGCTCGATGAGGTCACCAACAGGAACATGTCCTGCACCTTTCACACGCCCAATGGTCTATCCCCCCGGGACATCGATGAAGTGCTGGCTGACAAACTCTTCTGCGCCGGGTTCAAAACAGTACGCTTGAGCTTCGAGACAGGCGATATTGAGCGACACAAGGGGATGAACTCTCAAGGGACTGCGGAAGAACTGGCTTTTGCAATTGACTGTCTTGAATGTGCTGGCTATCAGACAAAAGAGTTGGAGGTCTACGTTTTGGTCGGTTTGCCTGGTCAATCATTTGAGGAAATGATGGAGCGTATTGTCTTTGTGGCCAAGTGCGGAGCAAAGATCCGGTTGGCTCTCTATTCGCCAATTCCGGGAACGATGGATTGGGAAAAAGGGGTCCAATTGTTCGATTTCGACGCGCAGGCCGACCCATTACTCCATAACAACACCCTGCTTCCGTTTTTTCCCTCCGGAAATCCCTCATTGGAACAGCTTCAAGGACTCGTCAAAATCCTCAACTCTGCCATCGATCAGGGCGTGAACGTTCTTCGTCCGTCGACCCTTTCGAAGACCTTCCTGAATGCCCTTGAAAAATGGGACTGAGAAGCTCTTTCCGGTCAGAATAATCGAAAAAATTCAATTTTTTTCCTTCCAAGATAGAGTCATGGATACATCCCGAGTAATTTACACTAATCCCTTGTGTTTGTTAATATTTTTTCGATATCGCACGGCCCCGGGCTTGTCCCTAAGTTTTTTTACAGGGACGGCCCCTTTCCGAAAAAGGTTGACATCCTGAATTGGGTGTCCTATATTTGCCGAAATTTTTTCGGGCCTGGAGGGGCCGTGATGAAGGAGGTTGTTGTGAAGTTGTTGAAATATGTGAAATTCGGTATACTCCTGTGTGTCTGTTGCGCCATTCCTCACACGCGGGGGCCAATCATAGAACACGATGCGAATCAGGATATCGGATGGAGTGGGGAAGATACGTTGAATGTCTGGGGTCGCGGTGTCTATGCCTTCCATCCTCTGGAGGAGGAGATAACGTTCGATGTTCCAATGGTGAGGAATGATCGTGTCGAATTCTTTGTTCAGTACTATCAGAATGAAGCGTATCAATCCTATGCGACCTATCTGAAGAGATCGGTCAAGTACATCGAACCGATGCGCGATATTTTTAAGAAACACGATCTTCCCCAGGATCTCGTTTATTTGGCGCTCATTGAGAGCGGATACAATCCCTTTGCCTATTCAAGGGCTCACGCCATGGGTCCGTGGCAGTTTCTGGCAGGAACCGCCAGAATCTACGGATTGAGCAGGAACAAGTGGGTCGATGAACGGCGCGATCCGGTGAAATCGACGGAGGCGGCGGCCAGATATCTGAAGGATTTGTATGAGATTTTCGAGGACTGGTATTTGGTTCTGGCCGCTTACAACACCGGCCAGTCTCGAGTGCTCACGGCCATGAAAGAGGCTCAGAGTCGTGACTATTGGGCATTGGATCTTCCCACCCAGACGGAGGATTACGTGCCGCGATTTCTCGCTGCGACCATTATTGCCAAAAACCCGGAGCAGTATGGATTCGACATTGCATACGAAGAGCCCTTTGAACATGAGGTGATGTTGGTCCCGGGAAAGACCGATTTGAAAACTACCGCCGCATGCTTGGGTTGTGAGGTGGACCTGTTGCGGAGGCTCAACCCGGAACTGAAGCATCTGGTTACACCCCCCAATGCGTCTTCGTATCCGTTACGGATTCCGAGAGGATCGAAGGAGATCTTTGATCTTTGCTGTGAGAAACTTGGGGAACCGAACAGAGGCGTTTGCAGACCGCAGGGTTGACAGGCGGATCTGCCTCTTTGAAACCACTATATACTTTCAGCTGATTGAAAGGTTCTCCCTGTTTCATGATCCTCATGCTGTGGGGCGCGGTTTCAGTTTTGATTGAAGGGTGTCCTTTTGCAAGCGAAAGACATTCTGAACGTGATGGGTGAAAGTCAATCTATTTGGTTGACTTTTTTTATTTCCTATAGTATATTTAGTAAGTCATTGTCTCATTGGTTAATGGACTCTTTTTTCAGGGAGTATCCCTTGTGGCGAAACGGAGTGATTACATACTCGGTACGATTATTGTTTTCAGTGTGCTTTTCTTTTTAATCGCCGTAACATTCGTATTTTGGACGGTGAGCAGCAGAGGTGGTTTCGCCTTGGGTACGAGTGGCGACCGCGTGGCCCTTGTCGAGCTTCTGGGACCGATCAACAGTTCGGAGAATATTGTGCGGCAGTTGAAGAAATATAAGGAGAATGAGTCTGTGCCGGCAATTGTTCTCCGAATCAACAGCCCCGGTGGAGGTGTTGCAGCTTCGCAGGAGATCTATCATGAGGTGAAGCGGGTTCGGCAAGCCGGAAAAAAGGTGGTGGCCTCCTTGGCCAGTATTGCCGCCTCCGGAGCGTATTACGTCGCCTGTGCGGCCGATACTATTGTCGCCAATCCGGGAACCTTGACCGGAAGCATCGGTGTCATTTTAGAATTTCCGAACACGGAAGAACTGTTTCAGAAAATTGGGATTCGATTTGAGGTTGTCAAGAGCGGGACCTTTAAGGACATAGGATCGCCCATGCGAGAAATGACCGAGGAGGAGCGGACGCTGCTCCAGGAGATGATTGACGATACGTACGAACAGTTTGTGGATGTCGTGGTCACCGAGCGCGGACTTGATCGACAGGATGTCCTGGAACTGGCCGATGGCCGGGTCTTCAGCGGACGACAGGGGCATGAGTATAGATTTGTTGACGTCTTGGGTGATTATGAGGATTCGATTACCTTGGCCGCCGAGATGGCAGGGATTGAGGGGAAGCCGAAGACGATTCAGGAGTGGCGAAAAAAGATAACAGTGTGGGATGTCCTGCTCGATAAACTCGATATGGTTGGGGACCAATCCCATCTCATGCCTTCTCTGGAATACCGATTTCGGTAGCTGAGGGTTTGTCATGCCAATTTTTGAATTTGAATGCAAACGGTGTGGAAAGCAGTTCGAGGAATTGATCTTGAGCCAGGCCGATGAAAAAGCTCTGATGTGCCCCAAGTGCAGCAGCAAGGGCATCACAAAGCTCTTCTCAGCCTTTGGTTTCAAAGCGGGTTCTCGAGTGGTCACTTCGCTTTCAGGCACTGCTGGGTCGTGTACCGCGTGTACGGCAAAAAGCTGTGCCACGTGTCATTAAACAGTTCATGGCTTTTCCGAAAGGGGGTTGGATATGACGAAAGCCGATATTGTGAACGAAATAGCAGATCAAACCGGTCTGACGAAGACGGATACTGCCCTGGTCGTTGAAGGCATGCTGAAATCGATTTCGAATGCTCTTGTCAACGGCAAGAATATCGAAATCAGGGGATTTGGGCGCTTTAAGGTGAAGCAGAGAGCCCCTCGGACGGCCCGCAATCCGAGGACAGGTGATGCCGTTCCCATCCCAGCGCGGAAAGTACCGATCTGGCAACCCTCTGATGAGTTGAAGGAACGAGTTTCAAGGACGGGTTTTTAATTCTTTCGATTAAATCCCCGAGAATAAATTTGAAGAGAACGTTATGTGTGGTCGTGGAAGACCATAAAGGGAGGTGATGTATTTGCCGAGTGGAAAAAAGAGAAAACGCCATAAGATTGCCACTCATAAAAGAAAAAAGCGATTGAAAGCAGACCGCCATAAAAAGAAGAAAAGATGACCATTGGAGTTGTTTCGGATACCCACATTCCAGTGCGGGTTTCCCAGCTTCCCGAGGCTCTGGTGCGAGCCTTCAGAAAAGTTGATATTATTATGCATGCCGGGGACTTCGTCTCATTCGAAGCGTATGAGGCGTTGCGACAATTATCCCGACTGGAAGCTGTCGCTGGAAATATGGATGATTCAGAACTCGTCAGTCTGTTGCCGTCCAAGAAAGAGATTGCGGTTGATGGGTTGACCATCGGGTTGATACATGGTTGGGGTGGTCCTGCCGATCTCCCGGGTAGAATGCGTGCGCAGTTCAGCAGCGATATTGACTGCATTGTCTTCGGTCACTCGCACGTGCCGTACACCAGAAAGGAAGGCCAGACACTGCTCTTCAACCCCGGCAGCCCCGTGTTCAGTCCCAATCAGACGTTCGGCCTGTTGATGGTGGAGAACGGCGTGATCTCGGGAGAGATTATCCCCTGCTGAGAGAGAGACATGGCCTATTTTATCGTCAAACTGCTCAATGTTTACATAATTGTTATCCTTATCCGGGTTGTTCTCTCGTGGGTACGCCCGAATCCCTACAACCCCTTTGTCCAGGTGATCTACAAACTGACCGAACCGGTATTGGCACCCATTCGACGAATCGTTCCACCCTTCGGAGGCACGATCGACGTCTCTCCGATCATTCTTTTCATCATTATCTATGTGATCATCAGTATTCTCGTGTGAGGTTGAAAGAGATCTCGAAATGAAATGGAAAAAAGTTGAGGGCGGATACCTTGTTCGCCTGGAACGAGGAGAGGACGTCCTCGGTACATTGACCGAATTTGTCGGACGACGGGATATCAAGAGTGGGACAATTCAGGGCCTCGGTGCAATCAAAGACCTTGTATTGGGCATCTTTGATCCTGAGAAAAAAGAGTACATAAAGCGGACCTTCGAAGAAGATCTGGAGCTGGGCAATCTGACTGGAAACATCTCCATCCTTGACGGGAAACCACTCCTGCATTGTCACGTCACAGCAGCCGGTACAGACCTGAAGGCCTATACCGGACACCTCTTTTCGGCCACCGTCTCGGTTACGGGCGAGTTTGTGATCACCCCTTTTGCCGAAGAGATCACCCGCGCTCCGGATGAAGACGTCGGATTGAATCTGTTGGATTTGTAAAATAGTAATCCTTCTCTCTCTCACTCTTTTCCACTTCATTACTTTAGCGTTTTGACAGTTTACTTAATAAGCCCCTACACCATTTAAATAAATCTTCCGATAGAAATCCCCTCGGAACGGGACCGTTTTGTGCTTCTTCTGCAAAGATTGAAGATTAAAGATGCGACACCGGGTGCTCTGTTATACCCCTGCTTCCTACTCCTTAACTCTATATTTAACACCCCAGCACCCCTGCACCTCTGCTCATCCGCATTCTCACTACCGATCTCCAATAATAGTTTCGTATTGACAATCACATCTCAAAGTGATAGATTTGAATTGAGTTACGTTCAATTAGTACAAAAGGAGGTGTTTTAAAAGTGGACAAGTTCTCAGTCCAGGTAATTGTTGAACAAGATGAAGATGGCCGCTACATTGCTTCGTGTCCCAGCTTGCAGGGATGCCACTCGCAGGGAGATACCTTTGAGGAAGTGCTGGAAAATGTTAAGGATGTCATAGCAATGTGTTTAGAGGAGTTGAAGAAGGAAAATAAAGCTCTCGACCTTCGATATCCAGAAGTGATAGCCATCAAACATCTTGAAGTTGCAATATGACTGAAAGCAAAATTCCGATCCTCAAGCCGGATCAACTCATCCGGGCTTTAGAGAAATTAGGGTTTAGCCGCACACGAAAGTCAAGAAGCGGGTACCTCAGGTATTGCCATCCAGATGGAAGGAGAACGACAGTCCCTGCTCATAAAGGCAAAACGATAAGCAGAGGATTGCTAAGAAAGATAATACGCGACGTCGATATATCATTTGAAGAGTTGAAAGATTTGCTTTAGAGGATAAATACCCAAGTCCAAATAGATTCACTCAATCGTTCCCACTGACCACAGACCTCTATCCAATGGTCTTTTCGATATTGTAACTCTTTCCGTCTTTCGTCCTCCGTATTCCGTTTTCCAGTTTCCCTTTGTTTAGCTCTTGCTTCTCACCTCTGAATTCTGACCTCTATGTTAGCGACCCCTGCACCTCTGCTCCTCCGCACCCCAGCACTCTTGCACCTTGATAGATCTCATTAAAATTGATAGTAAAGATTAAAGATCAAAGATGCGACCCCTACGGCGACGACCCCTACGGCGACCCCTATGGCAAAGATTAAAAGTCAAAGATGCGACCCCGTCGGCAGCGCCCTGCTGCTCTGCTCCTCCGCACCCAAGCACTCATGCGCCTCGACTGATCCTATTGAAGTCTATAGCTAAGATTAAAGATACGACTCCATTGTGCATCATATATTACTGCTGTCAAGAAAAATTTTATGTCGTGAAGAAATCGTCGGGTTGAAGATTCGAGTGTTAAAATGAGAGGACATTGCGGTACTTTATTGTCATTCGGTCATCCTTTTTTCGAAACAGGAACATCTCATCGTCATATGCCCGCTGCTCGTCAGACGTGACACGTGGTGACCGGGATTCAGAGAGGAAGAAGAAACAGGGGGGAGTTTATTCTTGACACGGGTATACCCAATACGTATTTTTCAGACCAAGATTTATGCAAATTCTGTCTGTGTATTTGGAATTATGAGGAATTTTTATGATCTCATCGCGAGCTGAGAACATCCCCTCTTTTCTTGTCATGGATATTTTGGAGGCCGCTCAGGAGCTGGAGCGGGCGGGGGAGGATATCGTGCACCTTGAGATAGGGGAGCCGGACTTCGGAGCGCCGGAATACGTGGTTGAAGCCGCAGCAAGAGCGCTCAGGGAGGGCAAGACGAGGTATACCCATTGTCAGGGTATCATCGAGCTGAGGGAGGCCATCTGCGACCATTATTTCAAGAATTATAACGTTGCGATTAATCCGGATCGGGTCTTCGTCAACTCCGGCTCGAGCCCGGCCATGTTCAGCGTCTTCGGCGTCCTTCTCGATCCCGGTGATGAGGTCATCCTGACCAATCCGCATTATGCTTGCTATCCGAGCATCTTCTCTTTCCTCGGGGGCCGGCCGATGTATTTGAATCTGAGGGGAGAAGAGGGTTTCCGCTACCGGGTCGAAGACGTGAAGGGTCTTCTCACGCCGAAGACGAAGGCGATCCTGATCAATTCCCCGGCCAACCCCACCGGGATCGTCATAAAGAAAGAGGACCTCGAAACATTGGCCCGAGGCGAACACGGCTTCATCATCTCCGATGAGATCTATCACGGACTTGTCTACGAGGGGCAGGCCCACTCCATTCTCGAATTCACGGACAGGGCCTTCGTTCTCAACGGGTTTTCCAAAGTTTACGGCATGACGGGCTGGCGCTTGGGGTACACCATCGTGCCGCAGGAATTCATCCGGCCCATGCAGAAGGTGCAGCAGAATTTCTTCATCTCAGCCAACGCCTTTGTCCAATGGGCAGGAGTGGCGGCACTCACAGGGCCGCAGGATCATATCGGGCAACACGTGACGGAGTACGATAAGAGACGCCGGTTCCTCATCCAGCGATTGCGGGAGATCGGCTTCGGGATCGGGTCGGAGCCCACCGGGGCCTTTTATGTTCTGGCCGACGCGCATCGGTTCGGTTCCGATTCCCACAAGCTGGCCTTCGAGCTTCTGGGCCGTGCAAAGGTGGGTGCAACGCCGGGCATCGACTTCGGATCCAAGGCCGAGGGGTTCTTGAGATTCTCCTATTCCAACGCGTTGGACAATATCGCTGAGGGCATGGACAGGTTGGAGAGGTATTTGCAGGGGTGATACCGGACGTGTGTGATATTCCGGAGGCCGTTTTCTGCTGTGCCTGTCATTTCGAGGACCGAAGCCGGAGGCAAGGATGGCTGAGGAGCGAAAAATCTGTTTCCGTCGAAGAGCTGGATTCCGCGATTCGGCCTCGCCTCACTCTGAATGACAGGGAGGTCGAACCAGAGTGAACAGGTTCTACTGAAGGAGCAATTCAATGAAAGTACTGGTTGTCGGAGGGGGGGGGCGCGAGCATACGCTCGTGTGGAAGATCAATCAGAGTCCGCTGGTGGACGCCATATACTGCGCACCGGGGAACGGCGGGATCGCCCGACTGGCTGAGTGTGTGCCCATCAAGGACGATGACATCGGATCCCTCGTCGATTTCGCCAAGAGTGAGGCCATCGGTCTGACGGTCGTCGGCCCGGAGCTGCCGCTCACTCTGGGTATCGTCGATGCCTTTCACAAGGAGGGCTTGAAGATATTCGGCCCTTCGAAGGAAGCGGCCCAGATCGAGGGGAGTAAAGTTTTTTGTAAGAATATTCTCTTCAAATACGGCATACCGACGGGTGCCGCTGAAATTTTCGATGACAGAGACGAAGCCGTTGCCTATGTCAAAGGTCAGGAGACGCCCATCGTGGTCAAGGCCGATGGGTTGGCTGCGGGCAAAGGCGTCATTCTCGCGGATAGCCAGGAGGAGGCCCTGGCCGCAGTTGATCTGATCATGATCGAGCGCGCCTTCGGCGATGCCGGGGAGCGAATCTTGATCGAGGAGTGTTTGACAGGCCAGGAAGCTTCGATATTGGCTCTGACTGATGGGGAGACGATTGTCCCCCTGGTGCCGTCGCAGGATCATAAGCGTGCCTATGATCACGATGCGGGGCCGAACACAGGGGGCATGGGCGCCTATGCACCTGTGCCTGCCATGAATGAGCGGTTGCTGAGACAGATCTACGATGACATATTGGAGCCCACAATTATGGGTTTGGCGGAGGAGGACATCACATACAGAGGTGTCCTCTACGCCGGCCTGATGCTGACCCCGGAGGGACCGAAGGTCCTTGAGTTCAATTGCCGGTTCGGCGACCCGGAGACACAGGTCGTCTTGCCCCTGTATAAGGGCGACGTGGTCGAGGCGATGCTGGCCGTGGAGGAGGGGCGGCTGGGTACGGTCGGGGTCGGCACGGATCGGGGTGCTGCCGTGTGCGTCGTGCTGGCCTCGGGCGGCTATCCCGGGTCGTACCGAAAGGGAAAAGAGATCCGCGGTCTCGAGGCGCTGGATGGGCTGGATGATGTTGTCGCCTTTCATGCCGGCACAACAATGTCCGATGGCAAACTATGCACCGCTGGCGGTCGGGTCCTCGGTGTGACCGCTTTTGCGAACGATATTCAAAGAGCGATTGACCGCGTCTATGAGGCCGTTGACATCGTCACCTTCGATGGTATGCACTACCGGAAGGATATCGGTCGTCGGGCGTTGGGGTAAAAATGAGAGTAAATCCGCATTGCGAGGAATCCCGCACTTCTGTACGGGATGAGGAAGCAATCTTTCACCAATATTAGGAGAGGTTGCTTTACTTCACTGTGTGAGGTTCGCAATGAGGGGAGAGCGATTTAAGATGTGGACTGAATTGAAAAATTGAAGGAGAAAGCAATCATGGCCAAACCAGTTGTAGGGATCATCATGGGCAGTGAATCGGACCGGGAGGTCATGAGTGAGGCGGCGAAGCTGCTCGATCACCTCGGAATTTCCCACGAGACGGTGGTCTCATCGGCCCACAGAAACCCGGAGAAGACGAGGGCGTATGCCCAGTCGGCCGTGGGTCGCGGGCTGAAGGTCATCATAGCCGGAGCCGGGATGGCGGCCCATCTGGCCGGCGTCGTGGCGTCCGGAACGGAGTTGCCCGTTATCGGAGTGCCCCTGGCGGGTTCGGCCCTGAGCGGGGTCGATGCCCTGTACTCCATGGTCCAGATGCCGGCCGGCGTCCCGGTGGGAACCATGGCCATTGGCAGGGCCGGTGCCAAGAATGCGGCCCTCTTCGCTGCCCGGATGTTGGCCCTGACGGATGAAGAGGTAGCCCGTAAATTGAAACAGTTCAGGGAAGAGATGGCGAAATGAGGTTGATGGGCTCTGATGGGGCCACCTGCACCAGAATCGGTCTGCTCGTCAACATTCTTTTGACAGTACTGAAGCTTGCGGCCGGGATCCTGGGCCGGAGCCAGGCCATGATCGCCGACGCCCTCCATTCCTTCTCCGATGTGGTGGCCACAGGGGGAGTCTATATCGGTTTCAAAATCGCCGAGAGACCGGCGGACAGGAACCATCCCTTCGGCCACGGCAATGCTGACACGCTGGCGGCTATTTTTGTGGCCATCATTCTGTTGCTCACCGGGATCTATATCGGCGGTCAGGCCTTTCATATCATAGTGCACGAAGCGTATGACGAGCCGACTTCAGTGGCCCTGTGGGCCGCGGTGCTCTCAATAGTGGTCAAGGAGCTCCTCTTCCGGTACACGCTGAAGGTGGGTCGCAGGTTGAACAGTCGGGCGATCGTGGCCAACGCGTACGACCACAGGTCCGATGCTTACTCATCCGTGGCGGCCTTCATCGGAATTGTCGGGGCGAAACTGGGCCTGATCCTGCTCGATCCGATTGCCGGATTCGTCATCGCCGGATTGATCGTCCGGATGGCCTTTCATTTGATGAAGACAAACGTGAACATCCTGATGGACGGCATGCCTGAGGGAACCGTGGTGACCGAGGTTCTGGACACGGCCGGGCGTGTGGAGGGGGTGGTGGGCACCAGGGGCACGCGGATTCATCCGGTGGGGCCGGGAAACATCGTCGATATCAAGATCCTGGTCGATAGACATCTCTCTGTTGAGGAGGGGCATCGCATCGCCAGTCAGGTGAAGGAGGTCCTGATTGCGGAACACGGACACATTCGGGATGTCATCGTTCATGTTGAGCCTGATAACAGGACTGACACCTCAGAGGGGAGAGCATGAGAGAGCCGATGCGCGTGCTCAAAATTTCACAGGAGCATCCGGAAATGACGGAGGCGGCCGAGGTGATTCGGAGTGGCGGCGTCATCGCCTTTCCCACGGATACCCTGTATGGCCTGGGGGCGAGCATTCGTCACAGGGACGCCTTGGAGCGAGTTTATGAGATCAAAGGCAGGGACCCTGGGCATCCGATCCTGTTGCTCGCACCTGACGTTGATTCGTTGTCGCCCTTGGTTGCGGGAATTTCTGAAGCGGCCCGACGTCTCATCGACGGGTTTTGGCCCGGTCCGCTCACGCTTGTTTTTGAAGCGTCGAAAGAGATACCGGAGATATGTCTGGGTGGTGGATCCACCATAGGCATACGCGTGCCGGACTCTCCGATTGCGGAAGCCCTCTTGCAAGCGGTTAAAGTGCCGGTGACAGCAACGAGCGCCAACCTTTCGGGTGGACCGCAGCCGACCTCCGCCCAAATCGTGGCCGAGAGCATCGGGGACCGGATCGATCTCCTTGTCGATGGGGGACCGTGCCAGGACCCCAGGCCGTCGACACTTGTTGATGTGAGCGGTGACAGGCCGAGGATTTTGAGGGAGGGCCGAATCTCCTACGAAACATTGCGGCCTTTTCTCAGTTGAAAATGTTGAGATGCGAACGGAGAAATCAAAGAGAAAAAAGGGACCGTTGACGGTTCTTTTTGTGTGCACGGCGAACATGTGCCGCAGCCCCATGGCTGAGGGTATTTTGAAGCAGGTTATCGCGGAGAATGAATTGGGGGACAAGGTGGATGTCGTATCCGCCGGTGTGTTTGCCATCGACGGTGAGACCGCGACATCCTACGCCCGGGAGGTCAGCGCGGAGGCGGGGATAGACATTTCGGGCCACCGGTCTCAGCCCGTGACAAAGGGGCTGCTTCGAAAATCGGATCTGGTGCTGGTGATGACCCCCTCGCACAAGAGACAGATAGAGGAAATGAGCCGCGCTTCCGGTGAAAAGACCTTTCTTCTCGGTGAGTACGGTCGGAAAGGAGAGCCGACATCGGACGTGTCCATCGGCGATCCGTACGGCGGATCCAAGGAAACCTACGAGGTCTGTTTTCTCAGAATCAGGAGAGAGATCGAGCGGATCCTACCTGAGATTAAGAGATTAGCCAAGAAAAACATAGAGACGTCATGATTGGTTTGAAGGGAAGAGGTGTGAGAGGAATCTCTCGAAAACGAATACGCAACGACGAGGAGTGACGATGGATTTCTTCGGACTCATTCAGGTATATACGGGTGACGGCAAGGGGAAGACGACGGCCGCCATCGGGCAGGCCGTTCGAGCCGTGGGACAGGGGGCCCGGGTCGTTATGATTCAGTTCATGAAGGGCCGTGAATACGGCGAGTTAAAAGCTCTTGAGAAGGTGGACAATTTTGAAATCCACCAGTTTGGCCGGGACGAATTTGTCGATAAGGCGAACCCCGAGCAGAGGGACATCGATTACGCGCAGAAAGGGCTGGAAAAGGCCAGGGAAATCCTTGAGCATGGTGGCTGCGATCTCCTCATCCTCGATGAAATCAATGTGGCCGTAGATTTCAATCTTCTCAAAATTGAAGATGTTCTCGAACTCATCGTTCACAAGCCGAAACAGGTGGAAATGATCCTGACAGGACGAAACGCTCCTCAGGAGTTTGAAAAAGTGGCCCATCTTGTCACCGAGATGAGGGAGATAAAACACCCGTATCAGCAGGGGATCGAAATGAGGAAGGGGATCGACTATTGATGAGGGCTCTTCCTCTGTTCATCGCGGTTTTGCACGCAGGGATTTTTGCGCCTCCAGTGGGTCATCGGCCCGGGGCGGGGTCTTACGCCTCAGAACCTCAGCTCCCCTGCACCTCTGCCCCCTCGCACCTCAGTTTTCCGGTCTCCCTTTCTCCCGGCGTCCCGGACAGTTCTGATTCTCTCTCCTCGCTGCAGGGGACGGGGGTGTCTCTGAGAAGCATGCCGAACAAGGCCTTCGGTGTCGGCGAACGCTTGATCTTTTCCGTCGAGTATGGCCCGGTGAAGGCCGGACAGGCTGTCATGGAGGTCTCTGAGGTCACCGAGATCAATGGACGGAGATGCTATCATATCATCTCGGAAGCTGAGACGAGCGAGCTTTTCTCGAACTTCTTTGAGGTGAAGGATCGGGTTGAGTCATACATGGATGTGGAGGGTCTGTTTCCCTGGCGGTTCGAGAAACATCTGCGGGAGGGCAGTTACCGGTCCGATATGCGGGTCGAGTACGATCAGATCAATCACAGGGCCATTACTGACAAGGATACGATGGACGTCCCCCCCTTTGTCCAGGACATTCTCTCCGGTTTCTATTACGGCCGTGCTCAGAAATTGAAGAGAGGGAAATCGATCTTCATCGACCATCATTCCGGGAGGAAGTTGTATCCCCTGGAGGTGAAAGTACTGAAGAAAGAGCGGATCAAGGTTCCGGCAGGCGTTTTTAAATGTATCGTTATTGAACCGGTGCTCAAGGCGGTCGGCATCTTCAAACACACGGGAAGATTGCGGGTGTGGCTGACGGATGACCGGAGGAGGATGCCGGTCTTGATGAAGAGCAAGATGATTATTGGCTCCGTTGTGGCCAAGCTGATTGAGTACGATTTAGGAGAGGAGAACTGATGTCACAATACGAAGAGATCGATGTGAGCAAGACGAAGACGTATCCTATCAAAGAGAGAAAGAACAAGGTTGGCCTCGAGGATTTTGCCAAGGTGTGTCAGGCCGACGCGTCGGTTGGTGTATGGCTCTCGTCCTTGCCCCGTATTTTAGCCGGTGAGGATCTGAGGGCCGTCATTGCTGCCGTTGTTCGTGCGAAAGAGAGAGGAAAGCCTGTCATTTTTATGATGGGTTCGCACGTCATCAAGTGCGGGCTTTCGCCAATAATCATTGATTTGCTCGAGCGGGGGATTCTTACGGCCGTTGCCATGAACGGTTCCGGCGCCATCCATGATTTCGAGATCGGAATGTGGGGCGCCACGTCCGAGGACGTGTCCGAAAATATTGAGAACGGTACATTCGGCATGGCAGAGGAGACGGGCTCGCTCATCAACGAGATTGTTGCATCGGCAGCCAGAGAAGGGCTGGGATTCGGCGAGGCTGTTGGAAAGTACCTTTCAGACAACGCAGCGCCGCACTGCGACGTCAGTCTGCTTGCCTCGTGCTATCGTCTGGAAGTTCCGGTGACGGTTCATGTCGCCATCGGCACGGATATTATTCATCAGCATCCGAAAACCGATGGTGCTGCCGTAGGGGAGACCACGTACCGGGATTTTAAAATATTGACAAGAGTCGTATCCGAGCTGGGTGAGGGGGGTGTGATCCTCAATGTCGGTTCGGCCGTTGTTTTGCCTGAGGTCTTTCTCAAGGCTTTCAACCTGGCTCGAAATGTGGGTCATCCTGTCAAGAATTTTACGACGGCAAATTTCGACATGATCCAGCATTACAGACCCAGGGTCAATGTCGTGCAGCGGCCCACACAGAGCAGCGGGCAGGGCTACGCCCTGACCGGCCATCACGAGATTATGATACCTTTACTGGCAATTGGGATTAAAAGTGAGTTGAGTAAACTTGACAGTGAAACGTAGTACCACGAGAGATTTGCAAGTATGAATACTGAAGAGAAGATTACATCTCGGGAAAAACTGAAGAAGATTATAGAAATCCTTCGAAAAGAGGGAAAGAAGATCGGGTTCACCTGCGGAGCCTTTGATCTACTCCATGCCGGTCACGTCCAGTACCTGGAAGAGGCGAAGGAAATATGTGACGTTCTTGTCGTGGCCGTCAATACGGACGAGTCGGTTCATATGTACAAGGGAGTGAAGCGACCGATCAATCCCGAGCAGGAGCGCATGCGATTGGTGGCCGGGCTCGAGGCAGTGGATTATGTCACGCCCCTTACCGAAAGACGGCCGCGGGACCTCATAGCCCTGCTCCAACCCGACTACTATTTCAAGGGGGGAGATTACGCCGCGGACGAGTTGCAGTCCAAGGATATCCTCGGAGAATGGGGCGGTGAAGCCGTCATTCTTCCCCTAACACAGGGGCGATCGACCAGCACCATCATTGACCGTATTGTGCAGCTGGAGCTGACGGAATGCATGCCGCAGGAACAAACCGTTCAAAAAGCGGTCTTTCTCGACAGGGACGGGACGATCAACAAAGAAATCCCCTTCCTCCACGAACCTGGGAAGTTTCAACTTCTTCCCAATGCCGCCACTGGTTTAAAAAAGATCCAGGATTTGGGGTACCGGCTTATTATCGTGACGAACCAGCAGGGCATCGGACTGGGATATTTTCCAGTGGAGGATTTCTTCCAGGTCAACAGCGCCATGTTCAGAGCACTCGCCCTACACTCCGTCGTGATCTCGAAAATCTACTTCTGCCCTCACAGCGCGGCCGACGAGTGCGACTGCCGCAAGCCTGGCATCGGGTTGATCAAAAAGGCGGAAAAGGATTTGAACCTGGATTTGAATCGATGCTATTTCATCGGGGATAAGCCGGAGGATGTCGAGGCCGGTCATAAAGCCGGCTGTAAAACGATTCTTATTCGATCAAAAACTGAAACGGACACTTCTGTGCAGCCCACGTTCACAGTGACTGATCTGCTTGAGGCTGCCGAGATTATCTCTAAGGAAACAGAGTAACAGGGCTCTGCCTCACATGACCTACATTTCAAGCTTCCGACACGCCTCGATGATTTTCGTCGTTGAATAATCACACACCAGATCCAACATCACCAACTGCCCACCGTACATTTCGACTGCGTTCTTCTCCTCTTCCACCCGCTCCTGAAAAAAGGTGCCTCCCTTGACATGAAAATCCGGTTTGAGGGTTTGGAGAATATTGAGCGGTGTCGCCTCATCGAAGATCGTGACGTAGTCGACCCAGCGCAATGCGCAGAGCATGGTGGCCCGTTCGGCTTGCGTGAATATCGGCCTCTGTGGTCCCTTGAGTTTTCTGACCGAGGCATCGCTGTTGATGGCCACAATGAGAATGTCGCCCATACCTTTGGCCTCTCGAAGGGTCGCCACATGGCCGGGGTGAAGCAGGTCGTATGTACCGTTGGTGGTGACGATCTGTTTGCCCTCATCTCTCAGCTCGGTGCAGATATGGATCAACTCCTCAAATGATTTCAGACAATGTGTCATAAGTCCCCTTCCCTTTCAACTCAAGATGCATTTTTATCAATTTAGGACTGTCCAGAGAACCTGTCAATCTTTTTTAACGAGAAAAAATGTGAGGAGGCTGCATAAAAAGCTTGCCTTTTCGGTAGAATTGCCATAAAATATATATTTACCTGTCATAAGGAAATAAAAAGGAGAACCGGTTATGCAGAAAGCCACAACAGTTACCATTATACTTATCCTGTTTGCGTTCATGATCATGAATTGGGGGTGCGCCTTTGCCCCGACGTCGCGGTTTCGACCTCAGGAGAAAGATACGAAGGAAGAGACGGAAGAAGTGGAGCAGGTCGAGGAGTTCGATCCCCTTACACTGGATGAGGATGGGACGGCAGTGCCTGAGGTTGAGGAACCGCGAGAACCGACGGTTCAGCAGGGGGAGACGACGCCTGAGACGGGCCCCGATACCCTGAGAGCGGAGGATTTCGAACAGTTGCAGGGATACCGGGTTCAGATTTTCCTCTCGTCCAACCTGGAGAATGCCCAGAAGATCATGGGGGAAACCGGAGAGATATTCAGTGAACCGGCCTACCTGAAATACGACGCCCCCTACTACAAAGTCCGGGTCGGTGATTGTCTCACGCGACGTGAGGCGGATCTGCTGCGGGAGAAGGCCATCCGCCACGGGTACAAAGATGCCTGGGTGGTCCGAACTCTGGTCAACGTGCCGAAATACTAAGATTGTTGTGTTCAATTGATCCACCGTTTTCTGTCAGGGAAAGGTCGACATATGAAAAAATGTGCGGGTTTGTTATCAATTGTTTTTTTCATTCTCTTGTGTCTGTCCATCTTTTCGTCCTGTGCCTCCAGAAGACATTGGACGAAAGATCTCAATGGACGGATAACGGCCCAAGAAATTATGAGACACATAGAGTATCTTGCCTCGGACGATCTGGAGGGACGGAGATCAGGGACGAAGGGGGCAGAAAAGGCCGCCGAATATATTGCCCGCGAGTTTGAATGGTATGGGCTGAAGCCTGTCGGTGATGACGGGACGTACTTTCAAAATTTCGATTTTGTCTTCGATGTGAGGCTCGGGCCCGGAAATAGCCTGTCCGTCTCAATTGGCGGGAAGGAGGAGACGTATTCCGTCGAGGAAGATTTTTTACCGCTCGCCTTCTCTTCCAACGAGCGTGTTACGGGTGAGGTTGTCTTTGCCGGCTACGGAATTTCGGCTGAAGACCTGGATTACGACGATTACGAGAATATCGACGTCACGGGAAAAATTGTTATGGCTTTCCGGTACGGACCTGAAGGGGATGATCCGAAAAGTGAATACGATAAGTATGCCCCGACACGATACAAAGCGATGACGGCCCGTGAAAAGGGGGCGGCAGGCCTGCTGTTGATCACTGGGCCTGAAAGCTATGAACAGGACGAGATCATTTCGCTGAAATATGACAGCAGCGTTTCAAGCTCAGGCATCGTAGCCATGAGCATCAGCAGGGATATTGCCGCCCAAGTATTCAACCTTGCCGGTAGGGATTTACGTCACGTGCAGTCGAGTATTGATAGTACGAAAGTCCCCCAATCCTTTCACATCCCTGAGGTTACGGTTACTCTGAGGGCCGATGTGGTTCATGAGCGGAGGGTGACGAGCAATGTGGTGGGGTTTTTAGAGGGTGGGGATCCTGAATTGAAAGATGAATTGATCGTCATCGGTGCCCATTACGACCATCTCGGTCTCGGGGAACACGGCTCCCGGGCTCCGGATCAGATCGGCGAGATCCACAACGGAGCAGATGACAATGCCTCGGGCGTGGCCGGTGTGCTGGAGCTGGCCGAAGCCTTCTCCGCAGATCGATCTGTGCTCAGGCGCAGTCTCCTCTTCATCGCTTTCGGTGGTGAGGAGATCGGCATTATTGGTTCCAATTATTACGTGAACAACCCCATTTTCGAGCTGGAGAAGACAGTTACGATGATCAATCTCGACATGATCGGCCGGCTGACCGACAACAAACTCATCGTCCAGGGTGTCGGAACGGCCGCAGAGTGGGATAGTCTCATCACGTTTTCCAATGAAACATCAGGGTTTGATCTCGCTTTGAAGAAGTCCGGATATGCCCCGGGCGACAACACCCCATTCTACGCCAAAAAGATCCCGGTCCTCTTCTTTTTCACCGACGCTCACGAGGATTATCACACCCCTTGGGACGATGTCGAGAAGATCAATGTGGAGGGTGAGGAGAAGATCGTAGAGTATGTCCGATCCATAGCAACGTATGTTGACACTTCAGAGACCAGACCGCTCTTGACCCAGATTGAGGAGGAGGAGAAACCCACTGGACATCCCCGGTTTCGCGTCTCCGTGGGGACGATCCCCGATTTTGCAGCGGAGGTAGAGGGGGTAAAGCTGACCGGAGTGAGGGAAGGTGGGCCGGCCGAGAGGGCCGGCATCAAAGGAGGGGACATTATCGTTCGCCTGGGCGAGAAAGAGATCAAGAACCTGTACGATTATACGTATGCCCTGGGCGAGTATAAGCCCGGAGATGTCGTCGACGTTGTCGTCATCCGGGACGGCCAAAGGCTGACCTTCGAGGTGACCCTGGAGAAACGTAAGTAAAGGAAGAGGTATGAAAAAATCTTCGATACCGTACTGTTGCGTGTGGTTGTTGATCATGGCTCTTTCACCCGTTTTGGCCTCAGAGGCAACTTCCTCTCGGACTGATCCATGGTTCCGCACAGCCAGCTCCGACAGCATCCCCCTCCTCCTGGAGAATGAGGTTGGAAATCCCTACCATATCGTCTTGGTTTTCGGGGTTCATCCTGCGGGAACTGACGGTTTCGATGGCAATCTTGATCGATTGCCGCCGCCACCACCACCCATGGGCTGGGATTTCGAAGCCTATTTTCCCCTCAACCATTCGGTTTTTAAGCAACTCAGAACGGACATACGCAGCGATCAAAATATCAGGACCGTGTGGACAATTGTCACCAAAGGAGCTGAAGGGGCGATGACCTGGTATCCCGGCTCCTTTCCTCAGAACGGCACCCTTTTTCTTGATGATGTCGTAAACATGAGAGAAGTCACCTCGACTCGATTTGCATACAGGGATACCATGACGATTGCGTATTCGAGGGGACGACCTGATATCGAGATCGAATGGGGAAGTTACGACTTCGGAGACGTGCTTCTCAGAGGTGGCGAACACGAGATGTTCTCCATTCGCAACACCGGAGAGGGCGATCTCATCGTCCACTCCGTTACGACGGACCAGGCCGATTTCGCAGTCGTCTCCCCCACGTCAGCTCGGGGTGTTGTGCCCGCCGGCAGTCTGGAGGTGGATCTTCTGTTCGCCCCATCTGTTCTGGGGCTTGTTACCGCCAATGTCACCATTCTCAGCAGTGATGAAGATGAGCCGGCTCTCTTTGTTGCCCTTCGGGGCACCGGGGTTACACCGGAGATTGCCGTTTCGTCGACGAGCCACGATTTCGGTCAGGTCGCAATGGGTGCATCGGCCGAGTGGGAGTTTAACGTTTTCAATGAGGGAACAGGGATCCTTTCGGTTCACAATATTGGTTCAAGCGAGCATGATTTTACGGTTGAGCGGACCTCCTTCTCAGTAAGCCCCGGCGATTCGGAGCGGGTGCAGGTCCGGTTTTCCCCGGGAGCCCATGGTGTTCTTTCTGGCCAGTTGGCCATTGCCAGCAGTGATCTTGATGAGCCCACCGTGACCGTCCAGGTCGCCGGAATCGGAATCGGCCCAGAAATTGAACCGTCGATCACATATTATGAGTTCGGCAGCGTTGCTCTGGGCGATTCGAGCCTGTGGACATTGATCCTCATGAATAACGGAGCTGCTGTCCTCCTCGTCGATACGATCTCCTGTGGCCGACCAGAATTTGTCGCTGCTCCCAGAACCTTTGAGGTGTCCCCGTCTCAGGCGCAGCACGTCTCGGTCTCTTTTATTCCAGCCGTGCTCGGAACCATTGCAGGTGATTTGATCATCGTGAGTAACGATTGGGATGAGCCCGTGCTTACGATTTCACTCTCAGGAACCGGCGTGGCGCAAACCTTTCCGGATATTTATGTGGCGACGACGGTCCACGATTTCGGGCAGGTGACGACAGGACAATCGGCCCTCTGGAACGTTGATGTGACCAACCTTGGCAGTGCTGAACTGACGATCAGTGATATCCACGCAGACCATGCCTTCTTCACGGCGGATCCCACCTCGTTCAGTCTCAATCCTTCAAGGACGCAGGAGGTGCAGATTACGTTCGCCCCGACATCGACCGGCCCTCTCTTTTCTCAAGTATTTATTTCCAGTAATGATCCTGACGAGCCCACGGTTACCCTTTACCTCACCGGGGCAGGAACATCGGAAACAGGGATAGAGGAGATGCTCTTCGACCATACACCGGAAGATTTTTTTCTCCACCAGAACAGACCCAATCCGTTCAACCCATATACAGAAATCGGATTTCTGATACCAAATGTTAAATCACCCATCCGTGCAACCCTCACCATCTATAATCTCATGGGTCAGCAGATGCGAAAGCTTGTCGATGAACCCAAGGGTGTTGGTTTCTATGCCGTAACCTGGGACGGTCGGGATGATCTCGGTCGCCCTGTGGGGAGCGGTATTTATTATTATAGTCTCCATGCTGGTCATTATGTTAAGACGCGGAAAATGATCCTTTTGAAATAATTTACAGATGAGAATCTGACTTCCGACATCGTAAAAAGTTCGGAAGTCTCTATTATGAGAGTAATCTCCTTAAAGTTCGAAACCTTCGGGAGGTTCTGAGGGAACCGTTCATGGCTCCACGCAAAAATGATACTCCGTCACATTGAAACCTTCAGCATGTTTGCGAACAGAAAGGAGGGATCAATGCGGAACGAAATAGAGGCCTCTGTGAAAGCACGAAAGGAATACTCACATGACATTCGATCCGTATGAAATCCGATCTCATTTTCCGGCTTTGCAGAGCGGGGCGATCTTCTTCGACGGACCAGGCGGGACGCAGGTGCCTCAGGAGGTGATCGAGGCGTGCGGTGATTACTTGCGAACGGCCAATGCGAACTTGGGCGGGACGTTCGAGACATCGAGGCGGACGATCGAAGTTATGGCCGACGCCCGCAGGGCCATGGCCGATTTTTTGAATGCCCGATCCCCGGAGGAGATCGTCTTCGGACCGAACATGACAACGCTGACGTTCAACCTCTCCCGCGCTGTGGGCCGTACACTCCATGCAGGCGATGAAATCATCGTGACCGCTCTTGATCATGATGCCAACATCGCCCCATGGGTGGCCCTCGAGGAGCGCGGCATCGTCATACAGTGGGTGGACATCAATCCTGAGGATTGTACATTGCATATGGCCGATATGAAAAGGCATCTCAGTATGAGAACGGAAATTGTGGCCGTCGCGTATGCTTCGAATGCTGTTGGAACGATCAATGATTTGAAGAGAATCATTGACCTTGCACACGAGAGGAATGCGCTGGTGTTTGTCGATGCAGTGCACTACGCCCCGCACGGTCCCATCGATGTGCAGGAGCTGGACTGCGATTTTCTGACGTGTTCGGCGTATAAATTCTTCGGACCGCATGTTGGGGTGCTCTATGGAAAGTACGATCTGTTGGAAAAACTTCCTGCTTACAAAGTGAGACCTGCGAGGGATAGAACGCCTGACAAATTAGAAACCGGCACGCAGAATCATGAGGGTATTGCCGGCGTGGTTGCTGCCATTGATTACCTGACTTCAATCGGGGAGAAATACGGGATTGATGCTGTCAAGCAGTATCAATCCTTCACCGGTCGTCGATTCCATCTGAAAACGGCCATGGCAGCGATACAACAATACGAATCTAAGCTTTTCACACGGTTGATGGAAGGTCTGCAGGGGACTCGTGGAATAGAGATTTACGGTATCACCAACCCGAAACATTTTAACCAGCGCACACCGACCGTGGCCTTCACCATGGAAAAACTCTCACCCCGTGAGATCTCCGGACAACTGGCGCAAGAGAACATCTATGTCTGGGACGGGAATTACTACGCCCTCGAGATCATGGAACGACTGGGTCTGGAAAAGCACGGCGGCGCCGTGCGGGTGGGTTTGTGTCATTACAACACGGCTGAAGAGGTGGACAGGTTTCTGGAGGTGTTGGGGCGGATCCAGAGTGAGGAGTCATAAGAAAGTATATAACATGTCGTTTGTTTTTTTTGAAATATTCCGGCCCCCACACGGACTTTTTATTGAAAGGATGATGGAATTGTGACAAGGAAATATTGTATTTATGTGGCACTTTGCGGGGTTTTGCTGATTGTGGGTGCTGTCAGCGCCCAGGATGTGTCCTTCGTCGCCATTGCCGACAACAGAAGTTACGGGACGGAATTCAGATTGCTTCTCCATGAGCTGGACGAAATGAGGGTCAATCCTGAACCGATGATTCCCTACCCGCGGTTTTTAGTGGCGTGCGGGGATTTCGATCCGGTGGCCCCGAATATGGCCGTGTACTCTGATACTTTGACGTACCCCAATCTCCCTCCGTTCTACCCGGTCGTGGGGAACCATGAATTCGAGACACCTTCGGACATGAGCTACATTCTCGATTCGATGATTCCCAATCTGGAGAACATAGCGCAGCACGGCGCGCAGGGGACATATTCCTTTGATTATGGAAATGTGCATTGTGTTGTTCTGGATCAGTACGCGTCGACCGCTGATGGTGAAGTGGACGAGTACACAAGGGCTTGGCTGCAGACGGATCTCAACGCGACGGAAGCCGACCATGTCTTCGTCTTCGGCCACGAGCCGGCCTTTCCCAGATATCGCCACATCGGCGATTCCCTCGATCAATTCAGGGTTTCCCGTGATGCTTTCTGGAACATGTTGGTCATGGATCCGCGAGTGCGGGCCTATTTTTGCGGGCACACCCATTACTACTCCAGGATGCGGGTGTATGATCCGGCCACAGTGGGCCAAACGGGTTTTCCCGATCAGGATGGCGGTCTCTATCAGGTCGACTGCGGAGCGGCCGGGCACTCTCTCAGCGATGGCAGACTGACCCTCGTTTACGTGCATATTGATGGCGATACCGTGCGTTTTCGAGTCGTCACCTCTCCGCGCGAAGAGGTGGAGTGGGAGGTGACCGACGAGTGGACGCTTCCGAATGTGGGAAGAATTGGGATGGAACTTCTCGAACCCACGAGCGGGGAAGAGGTCTCAGCCGTTGTGAACATCTCCTGGTCGATTTCCGGCGAACCGGATCAGTCTCAGACGACGACACTTTACGTGAGCATGAATGAAGGTGCACAATGGGACACACTGGGGATAGTTACCCCAGGTGAGACACAGTATTCCTGGGATACGGCGGAATATCCCGATGGAACCAGGTATATGCTCCGGGTGGTTGTCAGAGGAGATTCAGGATTCGGCATGGTTCAATCGTTAGGAACCTTCACTGTCAACAATCCGGGCAACGGCATACCTGAGGTTACCCTGAATTCACCGGCCGAGGATGATATCCTCACCGGAGAGGTGAATGTCGTGTGGAATGCTGCTGATGCCGATGGCGACCCGCTTCTGATTTTTCTTGAGGTGAGTTTTGATGACGGTGTGACGTGGTTACCGATAGCTTCCGGTGAGGCCAACGATGGCGAATATACCTGGGACACACAATTTTTACCCAATTCAACGCATTACAAGCTCAAGGTGAGTTGTACTGACGGTGTCGAATGGGTCGAGGAGATCTCGGGAAGGTTTGCCATTCAGAACGAGCGGGAAGAGCTCTCAGAGGTACGGTTTCATCACCTGTCCGGTTTCGGGACCGGTAGTATTCTTGCGTATGTTATAGATCCTGACGCACTGACGGATCACCTCTATCGAATCACCTTCGATGACACGACCGAAGAGACGACCACCTTTGATGTTTTCGATGTGAATGAAGGGCTATTTGTTGTGGAGGATGCCACCGCAATGGATGGTCAAACGGAGAGTCCGCTCTTTGACGGCCTTCGCCTTTTAATCCACAATTATCCCATGGCCATCGTCGATGTGGAGAATACTGGATGGACAATCGGCGCCAGCGATCTGGAATTTACGATCTCACTGCCTGAGATCGATCTCGGAGCCGAGATACTTCGGGGCACGGCCTATCCGGCCGATTATGAGATGACGATATATGATTATGTGGTTGATACATCAAGCTCTTTCCTCGGTGCACCTGAAGTACCAATGTATTTCACCGTCTGGAATGTAACGGAGGATAGTCAGGTTGATGTCATTTTTATCGAATTGGACGGTGATTACACCATCAGCCGCTTTGACGAGGTATATATTTTAGAGGAAGATGAGGCCGGTGAACCCCTTTTAACGTGGCTGATTTTCTTCTCCGGGAGTGAATCGGTTACCCTTCCACTTGCCGGAGACGTCTTTACGTTTCAAACACTGAAACCCTTTACGCACAATGATGTCTTTGAGTTCACCCCTATCTCTTCGGGCTTGAAGGGCGATGTGAACGATGATGGAAGCATCAATATCCTCGATGTGGTGGCGGTCGTCAGACATATTTTAAGCATAGAGCCTCTCGAGGAAAATACCCGGTGGCGGGCCGATTGCAACAGCGATAATTTGGTGAATATTCTCGATGTCATTGGACTCGTCAATGTCATTCTGGGTATTGGTGAATGTGATCCGGATTTGTGAAAGAAATGGTAAGACTTGAAATGGGCTGGAGGGGTGGATGATACGTGAAACAATCAAGTGCAGACAATTTCAACTCTGTTTTTAACGAAGAGATTTCGAGGTTCTTCTCTTCATTAATGACAGGCGAGAAGAAGGCGATTGCTTCGCTCACAGTGACAGGGAGGGAGATCTCGCCCTCATGACTGACTTGGTTGCGGTGTCGTGCGCTCCGACTAGAAATCGAGTCCCATGCCAAAGCGGAAGCGACGTCTCAGATCCAACGCTCCCGGATCGTCAAGTCTGCCCCCGGGGCGACCGTATTCATCGAGCCAGAGAATGTTGGATCGATCGAAGACGTTGAGAACCTCTCCGAAGAGAAAGACTTTCCAGCCGTTAAAGGTAAAATCCTTATTGAGCCTGATATCCAGCTCAGTCGTGACGCTCATCCTCTTGTTATTGGGCGTCGTGTGAGGACCGACATTTTTGGTATAGGGCAGGGGGCTGTTCCACCGCCACAGGAGGTTCAGTCCCCAGTTCTTCGGTTTTCGAATATCGAGATCAAGGACCAGTGTGTGGCGCTGGTCCCAACTGAGATAGTATTCACCGATGGGCACTTCATAGCCCTGGCGGGTCCAATCGTAGCCCTCCCGCTCGCTGGAGCCGGTTCCCTTGGCCGTCATGTAGGTGTAGCTTACTTTGCCGGAAAGAAAACGGCCGTACCTCTTCTTGAGGAAGACTTCGAGCCCGTGGATGTCCACCCAGGCCATGTTGACGTACTGGACGTACCCGCTCTCGTCCTCTTTCTCCGATTCGGGGCGGTAGGTTTTCGTATCCACCAGATTGGAGACGTCCTTGCTGAAGAGGGTTATATCCATAACCATGTCCGTGGCCAGCTGGTGTTTGTAGCTGGCCTCGTACATGATGGTCTTGGCCGGTTTCAAGTCCGGATTGCCGGCCAGGGGTGAAAATCCCTCTTGCGGATTGTAGTTCACGTTTGTGTACAGATAGTCGAAGAGGGGCGTCTGGAAAAAGTAGCCGTAGTTGACGTGCAGCTCCTGGCCTTCGGCAATGGGCAGGTTGACCCCGAAGCGGGGGCTGATCTGGTATTTCACTTCGGCCGGAATCATCTCATCGTTGTGGACGACCCATTCCCATTGGCCCTGCTGCCCGGGTATTTTTTCCAGAGCAGGTCGGGAGGCCTGGGGATCAAGATAATCGAACCGCAGCCCGACATTGGCGATCATGCCCTCGTACTCGATCTTGTCCTGCACATAGAGGGCGCCTTTCTTCGGATAATAGTGGTAGTCGGTGACGTACTGAATATATAGGGGAAAATCGGGGTCCGGAGTGGGTTGATAGGTCCACTGTTTGTTCCATTTATACAGGTCATAGTAGACAAATTCGGCGCCCGCCTTCATCTGATGATTGTTCGTCATCTGGCTGACCCAGTCGAACTTCAGAATGTGTTGGATCTCCTCGTGATCGAGCTGCCAGGGGTAGCTGCCGCTCACAATAAAACTGTCAGGGTCGCTATTTTCCCATTCAATTTGATCCCTCGTCTCCCCGGGATCGGTACCGTAAATCGACTTCAGTACATTGTATATACTGAATTTCACGGAGAAAAAGGTTCTCGGGTTGAAGGTGTGGGTCCAGTCGAGGCTCAGCCGATAGCTTTTCTTCGACCGGAAAGGCAACCCTTCGAGATTCTTCAACCATTTGTTGTCGTACTCCCACCAGTCCCAGATGGAGAGGAGTCCCTGAAATGTCAAACGGTCGCTGTCCCGGAGATAGGAGGTTATTTTATTGATGATGTTGTAGCTCCTGCTTTCAGTCGAATTGAAGACCCGCATGCGTGTCCCGAACTCCTCCCGTTTCCAGCGAGAGTGGGGATCTCTCAGATTGGCCGAGAGGAACCACTTGACGCGATCGCCCCACATCCACAAGGGGCCGCCACAATTCAGCTCGTAATTGAGATCATGATTGGAGTCGTCCAGGTCAAAAGGATTGTCATCGTTGCCGTAGTTCAATGTGTATATTTCGAGCCGCCCTTCAGGGGCTGAGCTTCCATCTTTGGTGATGATGTTGACCACCCCGGACATGGCATCGCCGTACTCGGCGTTGAAACCACCCGTTTGAACCGTCATGTCGATGACTGAGCTGTAGGGGAGTTCTGATCCGACCTCACCTTCAATGGCCTCCTGGACCGGAAGGCCGTCGACGAGGTAGAGCACTTCCGTTTTTCGTCCTCCCCGAATGTGACCGGCGGCAACTCCGGGTTGAATATCCACAACCTGTTGAAAGGATTGGACAGGAAGTTGTTCCATCTCCTCTTGGGAGATGAAATGGGTCGTTGCCGTCACGTCTCTCTGGATCATAGGTGCTTCGGCGGTGACCGTGACCTCCTCTCCGAGGTCTAAGACGGTCGGAGAAAGGATGAATTCGATGGTGGTCCGCAGATCGACTAAGACGGTGACGCCCTCCTTGGTGACGGAGGTATATCCCATCATCGAGGCCGTGATCGAATATCTTCCGGCCGGAATATTGTTGATGAGGAAAAATCCGTTTTGGTCGGCCATCGTTCCCATTTTGGAACCCTTGATGACGATATTGGCCCCGGGCAGGGATTCGCCTGTTTTCTGATCCGTGACCGTGCCAGCCAGCGTTCCGGTGACGCCGGCCAGGGCAACGTCCCCCACAACGAATTGCCACAGAAAGAATAGAGTGATACAGAGAATACCGAGTGGATATTTTTTCATATGTACGACTCCTGTAATTTTTGAAACTCACCCTCGTCCCATGCTGTTCCTAAAATTACGAGAAAATGGTACCCGGTTCAAGAAAAAAATGAGCACCTTGGCGATTTCCCCTGCACAATCTGGTTTTTTCAGGGTGACGCACCTGGGGCATACGGTTGTCATCGGAATTTGTTCCCCATCGGAGGCTCGTCCGAAATTTTGGCAAAACGCTGAAAAAAGAGTTGACTTTTTTAGAAAATGAGTTTTATTTAGAGGGTCTGCCGTAAATATTTAGAGACACGGAAGATCAATTTTAACTGTGATCAAGGAGTACTGCCGTTGTGAGTTCAACATCTGCAAAGATTCGGTCCAGAGGAAAGTTCAGCGACGCGATATTCAATGTGATCTTCACTTTTGTCTTCTTAACGCCTGCTTTAGGTCTGGCAACGGTACTGAGCCTCCAGTTTTCATTAACCTTAAAAATCCTAATCCCCATAATATTTTTGGTGATTTCACTTCCCCTCTTTTGGTTTTTCGGTGTCCGCTTTATTCTCGGCGATACGGCTTTGTTGAGGTTGGTCGGATGGATCGTTCTTATCACCACCTTTTGTGTGCCGCCATTGTTTCTGGTCGATTTCTATAAGATGAATCCTACTCTTTGCGAAGCCTTTATCGGGATTGCAGGCTTCCTGGCTGTAGGGGTTGTGTTGTGGGGATTGGCCGAGATTATCGGCAATATTGCAGCCACCCGGATCGGACGGGTCTTCGGCTGGCTCTTTTTCGCTGCTGTCGTTCTCTTTCCAGTATTCTGGGTGAATTATCGGAAGCTCAGCACTGAGGATATCAATCTTCTCTATGGAGGTATTATCGGCATTTTTGTCCTGGTGATGCTCACCGTAGCCTTCAGAGCGCTGCTCCGGGTCATTTTCAAGGAGAGAGTGTCCGATATTGCCTCAGTGTTGGATCGCATCGTCCGGATTGTTCTGACGGCGGGCGTGTTTTTTGGAGGGGCCATTTTTCCGGCTCTCTTTTTAACCATTAAAGAAAGCCAGAATCTCACGTTAGGGATCATTTTTCTGTTATGTGTTCCGGTCATTGCGCTCTTTGTTCATTTCAATTTTTTAGCCGAACGGCATGAATTATAAGATTTGAAAGAGAGACATTTTACACTCACCATTTAAAAGGAGGATTGCGTGCATGGTTGAATTGTTCATTAAAGGGAAAGCCTTCATGTGGCCTCTCTTGGCCGCTGCAATTATTGGGGTGGCTTTCATTTTCGAACGTCTCTGGACCCTCAGCCGGGCTACGATCAATACCAGAAAGTTCTTGGATAAGGTGACGAGCGCTCTAAAAGAAGGTGGCGTCACAGCAGCGGCTGATGTGTGTGCCAGGACGAGGGGTCCGATCGCTTCGATTTTTCACGCGGGTCTCATGAAAGCCGATCGGGGTGTGCCCGAGGTGGAGAAGGCCATTGAAAGTGCCGGTGCGATCGAAATGTCCTTCCTGGAGCGCGGGTTGGTATGGTTGGCCACAATCGCCAATATCGCTCCAATGTTAGGATTCTTGGGAACGGTGAGTGGTATGATCAACGCTTTTGAGGCCATTGCTCGAGCCGGGGATATCGAGCCCAGTTTGGTAGCCAGCGGTATCTCCGAGGCGTTGATAACGACCGCTACCGGATTAGCTATCGCGATCCCGATTCAGGCAGCACACAATTTCTTTGTTTCCAAAATCGATAAGCTCGTCATCGATATGGAGGAAAGTTCGACAGCCCTGCTCGACACCTTGGTTGAGATGGGGACCGCCAAATAAACACGGCTTGAGAGAGACTCAGGTTGTGTCAGGCCGTTCGGTGCGTTTCTTTTGGAGATGATGTTATGAAGATTCGGAAAAAGCTCAGGGTGAGTGAGGAAATTCCCACATGCTCGATGGCTGATATTGCCTTTTTGCTCATAATCTTCTTTCTTGTGACAACGACCATGAATATGGACAAGGGTTTGGGCCTCGTTCTGCCCGGGTTTGGTGAGCAAAAGAGAGTCCGGAAAACCCAAATTTGTAACGTCTGGGTCAACGCGGCGGGCTCGGTGATGGTGGGTGGGGAGATCATGGAGATTTCAAAGATCAAGGGTGAAATTAAGAGACGTCTGGCGGAGAACGAGAAATTAATCGTCTCCCTGAAAACCGATAAAGAGTCACAATACGGGACGTTTATTGAAGTTCTCGATCAATTGAAGCTGGCCGAAGCGCCGGTCATCTCCTTGGCCGTTCCGGATTGATGTTGCAGGGCATTGTGTGAGAAACTTTCTCCGCTTCGAGCCGTTCAAGGATTAGGATGTCGAAATGAAGTTTACGAGTAAAGCGAAAGTAACGGAAAAGATTCCGACAGCCTCGATGGCAGACATTGCTTTTCTGTTATTGATCTTCTTTATGCTGAGCACTGTTTTTAAACAGTATCAGGGTCTGCCGATTCAGTTGCCACGTGCCCAGAAGACGCAGAAGATCGAGACGAAACGGAATATCACGCACGTCTGGACGACCGCTCAAGGACGGGTGGCCATTGACGATATGTTGGTAGATATTCCCTCAATTCGGACCATTATGTACAATAAGAGGGTGGTGAATCCAAAAATTATTGTCTCACTGAAGACGGACTGGAGGGCCAGGTACGGTGTGGTGGCCGATGTCATGGAGGAGTTGAAGAGAGCGGACGCCCTGCGCGTCAATTTTGCCACCGAGAGGAAGAGGTGATGCATTATGGCGAAAAATAAGAATCCGAATGATTTACGTGGCCATTATCGTGATGTCTTTGAAAAGTCCTTGGCTCTTTCTCTGGGAATTTTCCTGCTGGTTTTTCTCACTTGGCAGAGCATTGATATCAGGGCGTATCAAAGCATGAGGCAGCAGGAGATTATTCAGGTTCAAGATATACCGAAGACGCGACAGGTGAAACAGCCGCCTCCACCGGCACGACCCGCTGTTCCTATTGAGACAGAGAGCGAGGATCTGCCGGAGGACGTTGAGATCGAAACGACGGAGTTGGAGGCCGTTATCGATGTTGCGCCTCCGCCTCCACCTGAGGAAGCTCCGCCTCCCGATGAGTTCTGGTGGGCTGAGGAGATGCCGCAGTTGACCCATTTCTCTGTGCCCAAGTATCCTCCCATTGCTGAAAAAGCGGGTCTCGAATGCGTCGTTTTCGTCCATATTTTGGTGGATGAGAAGGGGAATGCGGCCAAAGTGAAGATTGCCAAACCTTGCGGGAATGTTGGTTTCAATGAGTCCGCAGAGGAAGCAGCGTGGAAATGCAAGTTCACACCGGGCAAGCAGAACGACAAACCGATACGTGTCTGGGTATCCATTCCGTTTCGGTTTGAGATGAAAAAAGGGAGTCGATAAAAGTACCGTTTTCGTAGATTCGGTTCATAAGATAGAAAGAACGGCAGTGCCCTGTCACACTGTCGTTTTTTTTATGGTTTCTCCCGTGAGGCTGATATACATTGAGGTGTTCCGAGCGTGTCTATCATAAGGAAGGAGTCGAAACTTTTTATCGTAGTTTCGGTCTAATCTTCGACTTAGGAAATCTTATAGTTTTCATTTCATAGGGGGGACCTTCATTGATGAAGGTGAGAACAAACTCTGAAAGGAGGTACGGCAGATGAATGAGGAACATGGTGTGCAGGAGGCCGTTCGAGAGGACGTGCAGGAACTGAGTGCTGTCCAGAGGATCATGGGGATGTACTTCAGTCCGAGGAGGACCTTTGAATATTTGCGAGAAAAACCCAAATGGTTGGTTCCCTTTATCCTCATCTGCCTCGTGGCCATGGTCTCGAATTTCCTGGCCAAAGATATCGCCATACAGGAGCAGAAGGAACGCGTCCTGATGAGCGACAGAATTCCGGACGAACAGAAAGATGCCATCATCGAGAGAATCGAGAGCAGTGCCAGCGGTCCGCAGGCATATATTCAGCATGCGGCGACGCCTGTGGTTATTTTTATCATACTCTCCGTTGTAGCTGCCATTTTTCTCTTTTTTGGCAATATGCTCTTTGGCGGGCAGGCCAGTTTTCGGCAAATGCTGAGTATGTACGCTCACGCGGGTGTCATCGCCCTTCCGGCAGCTATTGTGAAAGTGCCGCTCATGTTATCCCAGCAGTCCCTTCGCGTGTATACAAATTTGGCCATTCTTCTTCCGGCAGATGCCGAGCAAACCTTTCTGCACAGATTGTTATCAAAGTTTGACCTCTTTACGATCTGGGAGGTTGTTCTTCTTATCATTGGGATATCGGCCATCTATCGCTTCTCCACGGGGAAAGCGAGCACCATTGTTTTGATCCTGTGGGCCTTGTGGATTGTGCTGAGCGTTACCTTGGGTGGGTTTTTGCGCGGTTTTGGGTTGGCATAGTATCAAATCGTATTGAACAGCGAAAAATTAACCGAAAACAAGAACATGAGGAGGTGTATGGGATGAAAAGTAGAAGTCGTTCGTGTCAAGGGGTTGATCTTCGGATGTTTGGTTTGCTTTTATTCATACTCTCAACCCTTTTCCTTGGTGTGAGTCATGTTATCCCTCAAGAAACTGATTTGGACTTCAGCGAACCGCTCACGATTGACGCTTGTATCGAGATAGCCAAACGAAATGCTCCCTCGATAAAGACGGCTCAATTTGCCTTGAAATCGGCCGAGGCGAACGTTCTCGGTGCCTGGGCGAACATGTTTCCCAGTGTGAATGCGAGTGTAACCGGGTATAGAACGACTTACGGTCCTCAAACGGTCCCAAAAGTCGATCAAACAACCGGTCTCGTTATTGGATTGGAGGAATCGGAGTCCGAGGCATTTTCCAGTTATTCTTCTCGAATCTACTACGGAATATCCGTTTTCAATAAGGGAAACTGGTCGAATCTGTCTCGCCAACAGGCGAATCAACGTGCCTCGGAATTCGATGTGGAGATAACGGAGCAGGATCTGATCTATCGGGTGAAGGAGGCCTACTACGGTCTCCTTGCTTATCAAAGATTGCTTCAGGTGCATGAGGAGACTGTGAGGAGCCGCGAAGAGAACCTGAGAAAGATCGAAAGTATGTTCGAGGTTGGCTCGGCCTCGAAGGCCGATGTCTTGAAACAAAAGGTACAGGTCCAGAACGCCAAGGCTTCTCTTATTCAGGCGAGAAATGATGTTGAGTATGCTCGGGCCAATCTCGCCTTTACGTTAGGTTTCCATGTAAACACTCCGTTGCAAATTGTCGATGTTTTGGATATTGAAGAACCGGGGGTTGAGTTGGAGGAGGGTCTCGATTTCGCTCTTGGGAATCATCCGAGTCTTTTGAGGGCTGAAGCTCAACTCAACGCTGCGAAGGCTTATGTCGGGTACACGCAAGCTGCGTTCTGGCCGAGCCTCGGGGCCGGCGGATCTTACAGCTGGGGACCGGGTGAAAAACTGTCAAGAATCAAGGAAATGTTTGATAAAAATTATAACTGGAATCTTGGTCTTCAATTGAGCTTTGATATTCCTGATTTCTCCACGATCGCGAACATTCGATATGCGAAAGCGGAACGGGCGCGATCGGAGGAGCAGCTGGTGGAAACAAGGGGGAACATCTCCCTTGCCGTGAAAAAGGCCTATTTGGATTTGAATGCGGCCAAGGAGATTATTACAGCCCGTGAGGAGGAGGTGGCTTCGGCCGAAGAGGATCTGAAATTTGCTGAGGAGCGGTACCGGGTGGGGGCGGGAACGGCCCTCGAATTGATCGATGCTCAGGTAAACTCGACGTCGGCCCAGAGCAACCACGTCCAGGCCCTGTATGATTACAAATTGGCCTTGGCACAATTGGAGAGGGCCATAGGAAAGGAACTGTAAGAGCTCGTTTCGATTATCAGGAGGTTTGGGCATGTCGAAAAAGAAGAAGATACTCATAGGTATCGGTGTGGTGGTTGTGGTGGGATTTTTCGTTGTTTTCAATCTGATGAAATCAACGGAAAAAGGATTGAACGTTCAAGCGAAAAAAGTGAAGAGGGGGGACCTGACCGCAAAGGTCGCTGCCACGGGGCGAATCCAACCCGCGAAGAAAGTCGATATCAGCGCCAACGTCAGCGCAAGGATAATTTCGTTGGCCGTGAAAGAGGGAGACTGGGTTGAGGAGGGTCAGTTGCTCGTTCAGTTGGATCGAACGCTCTACAAGGCCAGGGTTGAAGGCGCTCAAGCCTCTCTGAATTCCTTTAAGGCGCAGGCGCGTTTGAACAAAGCAAATCTCGATCAGGCCGAGCTGGAATACAATCGTCAGAAGGAACTCTTTGAGAAGAGACTGACATCCCAGGAACTTCTCGATGCGTCCAAAACCAACCTTGAGGTTCAAAAGGCCCGGTACGAGTCGGCGAAGCAGCAGGTCGCGCAAGCCCAGGCCTCCCTCGAACAGGCTGAGGACGATCTGTCCAAGACGACCATCACGGCTCCCATGGCCGGTATCGTCACGCAACTCAATTCGGAGGTGGGTGAAGTTGTCCTGGGCACATCCATGGCATCCGGGACGATCATCATGACCATTTCCGATCTTTCTGAAATGGAGGTCGAAGTCGAGGTTGATGAGAGTGATGTGGTTGACGTTGATCTCGGACAGCTCGTCGAGATAGAGGTCGATGCGTTACCGGATACGGTTCTCAGAGGGCAAGTGAAGGAGATTGCCAACACAGCGTTCACCAGGTATGCGGGCACGGCTGAGGAGGTCACGAACTTTATGGTGACCATCGGAGTTCTGGATAATGTGCCACAACTGAAACCCGGTATGTCAGCCACCGTCGATATCACGACGGCGACGCACGAGGATGTGCTCCAAGTACCCATCCAGTGCGTTGTCATGAGGGAGCCGAAAATCCCGAAGGAGGAGAAGGACAGCTCCCTGGTTGCGGAAGCGGAGGCGTCCGAAGTTGAGCCCTCGGAACGTGATGAGGAGGGGGGGGCTGATGCGGAGGATGAGGAGGAGGAGAAGGAGCCCATCGAAATGGTCTTTGTGGTGGTGGATGGGGAAGCCCACATGAGGCCGGTGAAAACCGGGATCATTGGCGATTTGGACATTGAGATCGTCGAGGGGCTCGAGGATGGAGAGATGGTGGTGACTGGCAGCTACAAGGTTCTGAGCAAGGTCTTGAAAGACGGGCAGAAGGTCAAGGTCGAAAAGAAGAAAAAAGGAAAAGCGCAGCGGTAGATCCGACACCAGAATGCATGAGGGTTTCGAATGGCTTTTCGCTTTTTTCCATAATGGGGGCGTTTGATGCTGATAGACATAGAAAACATCGAAAAACTGTACGAGTTGGGGGCGACGCATGTTCACGCGATACGGGGTATAAGCCTGAGTATTGAGAACAATGAATATCTGTCCATCATGGGACCTTCGGGCTCGGGCAAATCGACTCTGATGAATATCCTCGGTTGCCTGGACACACCGACGAAGGGAACCTACCTCTTTCGAGGGGAAGCTATTCAGGACATGAACGACGATCAATTGGCTGCCATCCGGAATCGGGAGATCGGGTTCGTCTTCCAAACCTTCAATCTTCTGCCCCGAGCCAACGCGCTGCACAATGTGGAGCTGCCCCTGGTCTATGACGGGACGCCGGCGCGGGAGAGGAAACAGCGGGCGGTGGAAGCGCTGGAAGCCGTCGGCCTCGCGGACCGGGCCCATCACAGACCGAGCGAGATGTCAGGAGGCGAGCGGCAGAGGGTGGCCATTGCCAGAGCCCTGGTGAACAATCCTTCTCTCATCCTGGCCGATGAGCCGACAGGAAACCTGGACAGCAAGACCGGCGAGGAAATCATGAAGATTTTCGAGAAGATCCACGGCCAGGGCAACACGATTATATTGGTGACCCACGAAAAATATATCGCCGCTTACAGTCAGCGGGCCATTCATCTGTTGGATGGCAAGATCGAGCGGGAGGAGCGGATAGAGGATTCGCAGAAAACCTGATGGCCGTCGGCCTCAAAGCTCGTGACGCGTTTCCAGAACGAGACATGAGAGACGGAGTATTTTTCACATGAAACTTTCACTCACCATATGGGAGGGTCTGAAGATTGCCCTCGATGCCTTGAAACAGCACCGACTCAGGGCCATTTTAGCCACCTTGGGCATCGTTATTGGGATCACCATGGTGGTGGGTATCGCCTCTATAATCGACGGGCTGAACAAAGCGTTCTATTCTTCGATATCGGCCCTGGGCTCGGACACGTTGTACATTCAAAAAATCCCGTGGTTCGCCGAGGATTATTGGACCTATCGCAATCGAAAAGACCTTACATTGAAGGAGGCTCAGGCGGTCCGCGAGTACGCCACCCTGGCAAGTGCTGTCTCTCCCATGGTCGGTACGTCGAGGGATGTGAAATTCGGCAACCAGAAGTTGAACGACATCATCGTTGTCGGGACGAACCACGAATTCAGGGAAACGGGCAATGCCATCCCAGAATTGGGCCGATTTCTCTCAGAGGCCGATGTTCATCGAAACAGGCACGTCTGTGTTCTGGGCTACGAAGCCTCGCAAAAACTGTTTGAGCGTATCAATCCTTTGGGGCGAACGATTAAAGTGGGAGGCCATCCCTTTCAGGTCGTCGGCGTCCTTGAGGAGAAAGGAAAGTTTCTGGGTATTGATATGGACACCCGGATCTACGTTCCTGTGGGTGCCTTTAACAAATTGTTCGGCATCAGGAAACGGTATATGACGATAGGCGTGAAAGTGGTCGACCAAGAGCATCTCGAAGATGCCAAGGATGAATTGCGCGGTATTTTGCGCCGCGTCCGCAAAGTACCTCCCGACAAGGAGGACGATTTTGCCATCAACCAGCAGGATGTCTTCTCGCGCCTGTATAACAGCTTAACTGGGGGATTATGGGCGGCAGCCATCGGTATCGCCGCAATGTCGCTCTTGGTCGGTGGCATCGGCATCATGAATATTCTTCTCGTCTCAGTGACCGAGCGGACTCGGGAAATTGGGATACGGAAGGCCATCGGAGCGCGGAGAAGAGACATCTTGTGGCAATTTCTCATAGAGTCTTTGGCCATCACGGCTGTTGGTGGGGCCATCGGTTTTTTTATCGGACTCGGTTTGGGACGGCTGGTCTCGGCGGTGAAGTTTCTGCCGTCATCCCTGGCCGTGTGGATGGTCTATATCGGAATCGGCTTCGTGACAGCCGTGGGGCTCCTTTTCGGCATCTATCCCGCTTCGAAGGCGGCCAGGCTGAATCCCATTGATGCCTTGAGTTACGAATAAACGGACAAAGAGGGTTCTATGAATTTTGGTGAAAATATAGGCACTGGGTTTTCCAATTTGCGCGCAAACAAATTGCGATCGGCTTTGACGATCCTGGCCATTATTATTGGCGTCATGGCTATTATGGGTCTCTGGTCCATCCTCCAGGGACTCCAAAATAATGTCGAGCAGCAGTTGGCTATTCTGGGTTCGAATACCTTTCAGGTTCAAAAGACACCGGCTCTTCAAATGGGACGTTTGGACCGCAAGTATCGGAACAGGAAAAACGTGACGGTCGAACACGCCCTGGCCATTCGGGACAAGGCCTCTGCCGTAAAATTGGTCGGTCCGGAGGACTGGCAATTTGGGGTGACCGTAAAGTATGAGGATAAAAAGACGAATCCAAATGTGCAATTGGCCGGAGGCACGCCGGAGTTCGCTGAGAACAACGGATACTTCGTTGCCGAGGGTAGATTCATTACCAACAATGATGTGGATCGAGCGCGCCGTGTCATCATCCTGGGAAAGGATGTGGTGAAAAAGGTTTTTCCGTACGGAAATCCCCTCGGGAAATGGGTCCGCGTCGATGCTGACAGGTATGAGGTTGTGGGTCTCTTGGAGGAGCAGGGGGCGATCTTCGGGGAGAGCCAGGACAATCAGGTTGTCATTCCTCTGACGACGTTTCAAAACGTGTACGGGAAAAATCGGTCGATCAACATTACGGTTCAAGCCTGGAGCGCCGATGACATGGAAAGGGCGATTGAGCAAACGGTCGCCATTTTGCGGGTCGAACGAAAAGTACCACCCGGTGAGCCGAATGATTTTGAAATCTGGTCAAGTAAAACCTTTATCGATACGTTCAATAACATCGCGCGCATCATCAAGATGGCCGCCATAGGTATTGTCTCCATTGCCCTCATCGTAGCCGGTATTGGAATTATGAATATTATGCTTGTATCGATCAGGGAGCGCACGAGGGAGATTGGCATCCGCAAGGCGGTGGGAGCAAAGCGGCGCGATATCCTGAGTCAATTCCTGACGGAAGCCGTTATTCTGTGCGCTGCCGGTGGAATCATTGGCATAGCGCTGGGCATAGGAGTTGCAGAACTTTTGGCAGCGACCACGCCCCTGCGAGCGGCCATCCCCATCGTACCCGCTTTTCTGGCTCTCCTCTTTTCATCGGCCGTGGGACTCTTCTTTGGTATCTACCCAGCGACCAAGGCCGCCCGGCTGGACCCGATAGAATCACTGCGATACGAGTGACGTCGACTGCTCAAGGCGGACTGGGAGATGATCCGGTAAGATCAACGCCTGGCTGTGACACTTCACACCGCTCATATTTTTCTTGCACACCTTTCTGCGGTACGTTATACTATAAACCATGTGACGAGACGTGTCTCCACTTATCCTGGGGGTGATACTATGTTCGATATTGGGATGAAGCGGCTGTTTCAGTTCGTTGTGTTTCTTCTCGTCGGGGCTCCTCTCATTCTCATGTATTTTCCCGCCGGAGCAAAGAGCCAAGCTGAGTTCGTGGACACGGGGACTCTTGCCGAGCCGATTTTTTATCTGGACTACGCCCGTTTCCGGGCAACGGATCCCGCCCAGACATATATCGAAATCTATTACAAAATTGAGTACGATAACTTACAATTTCTTCAAACCGATCAGGGCTATCAAGCAACCTTCGATATAACCGCCATTATTTACAATGACCAGGGCCGACAGGTGGAGGTCAAAGAATGGCGTGAGAGCGTTTCTGTGGAAACGTACGACGAGACAAACGATGACTTATTGTTTAAGAGTGATCAGATTTCCTTTGTTCTCGATCACGGTGAGTACAAACTGGTGGTGCAGTTGGTTGATAATGAATCGAAGAAAATGAGTTCACAGGAGCAGGTCTTCAAGGTGACGCCCTTTCAAGAGGAGGAGCTGGCCATCAGCGACATTGAGTTCGCCAGTTTTATCTCCCCGGACACTTCCGAATCGAGATTTGTGAAGAATGGACGAAAGGTTGTTCCCAATGTTTCGAGAATCTACGGTGTTGATAACCAGGACGTCTATCTCTATTATGAAATTTATCATATGCACGTTGATGATGACCTGAAGACGGGAACTTTTGATGTTCTGTATCAGATTCGCAGCAGCATGGGGAAGTTGGGTTTATCGTATGAGACGACGATTGACAAACCTGGGGAGAGCAGCGCCCAAAGCCTGAAGCTGAACTTGAGCAAGTTGAAACAGGGTCCCCATGAACTGAAAATAAAAGTGAAGGATAATGACACAGGTGAGGAGGTCGAAGTGAGGGGGGAGTTCACGATCCAATGGTCGGATTTTTATTTGGTTGAACACGATTTCGACCTTCTGGTGGATCAACTCCGTTACATTGCCCGCGAGGATCAGATACGGGAATTGAAAAACGCTCCAGAGGAAAAGCGAACGGAACTTTTGAACACCTTTTGGGAGGACAAAGATCCCACACCTGGAACCCCTCAGAACGAGCTGAAGAAGGAGTATTACCGACGTATTCGGTACGCCAATGAAAATTTTTCCACTTTCGGTCAGAACGGATGGAAAAGTGACATGGGTGCCATTTACATTATCTACGGTCCGCCGAGTGAGGTCGAGCGTCACCCCTATGAATTTACGTCAAAGCCTTACGAAATCTGGTGGTATTATGCCATCAATCGGCGGTTTCTCTTTGTCGATGAGAATGGCTTTGGTGACTATAGGTTGCATTATCCGGACTGGTACGACGATGGACTCTATCGAAGTCGGTAAGAATTGGACGTGCCAATCACATGTGTCTGGTGAAATCCTTTCACGGAGAAAGGTGAAACTTGAGAAGTGAGGTACTTTCTATGAAAAAACGGAAAAGTGATACGTCTGTCGTGTCTCGTTTCTTCTTTCTTTCTCTGTCAATTCTCAGTCTTTGTATTGCAGGAACGGCATCTTCCCAGGGGAACGAGGAACTCATTCCACAGATAAGCAGAGGTGATATTCAGTTCTATGTGGATTGCGCAGGATTTAAAAGTTTCGAGGACCATACGGTGGCGTATGAGGAGATCTACCTCTCCGTTGTTGGGAATCAATTGACCTTCGTTGAAGAAGAGGGTACGATTCGTGCCGTGGCAGAAGTGCATGTCGTCCTGCGTGATGTCCGAGGGAGTAGGGTCAAAACTGAACACTGGAAACTTGGGTGTGAGGTTGATAACTTTGAGGAGGCTCAGAAGAAGATTTTTCTCTTCGATGTCTTCGGTTTTATGATGAAGCCTGGGGAGTACTCGCTTGAAGTCAAAGTGAAGGATGCGTATTCAGGAAAGGAAGGCTCGAATACACTGAAGCTTGAGATTCCACCCTACAAAGGGGATAAGCTCATGCTCAGTGAACTCCAATTGGCCGCAAAGATCGAGCCGGACACCTCCCGGCATAAATTTGTCAAGAACGGCCGCAGAATTACCCCGAATCCCATGCGAGTTTACGGTATCAATTGGCCCATGCTCTATTTTTACGCCGAGATCTATAATCTCTCCCTTGACAGTGATCAGCCTTCCACCTATACGACCCAATACGCGATCCTCGACGAGGAGGGAAGTGTTGTCAAAGAATATCCGGCCAAGGAACTTCACAAGCCAGGAGCATCGAGTATCGTAATGAGCGGCCTCAATGTCATTACGCTCCCCAGGGGTTTCTATACCTTCCAGGTGAGCGTTCGAGACAATGATACGCAGCAAGCGGTCGTTGCTCAAAGGAGTTTTCAGATTTTAAAGCCGGCCAGTCCGGAAGATGCTGAGGAGATGTCCTCCGAATTTACGCCGGAAGTGGCAGAACGAAGTTTGGATATTATTAAATATCTGGCATCAAAGGATGAACAGAACACATACAAAGACTTAAACTTAGAGGGAAAGAGAAAGTTTTTAGAGGATTTTTGGAAACGCAGAGATCCTACACCTGACACTCCAAAAAATGAGTTTCAAGAGGAGCATTTTCGGCGTTTCAGTGAGACCAATCGACTTTTCACGTCGAGCAATAGAGAAGGCTGGAAAACGGACTTTGGCCGGACCTTTATTGTCTACGGAAAGCCAGACGACGTTGAACGACATGTCCACGAGGTCGACGTGAAGCCGTTCGAGATATGGTATTATTATTCCGTAGAGGGTGGTATTCAATTCGTCTTCGGTGATCTCGACGGATTCGGCAATTACACGCTCATCCACTCGACTGCCCGCAACGAGGTCAATGACCCGGATTACATGCGCTGGCTTCAACACAGCCCCCGCTAATTTGTCATCTCGGAAATACAACGGTTTTCAAGATGGTTCAGGGGAGGTCGGGAAAAAGGGTGTGCTTTCCCCAGAGGGTAGCGCGTTTCGATGTGAATTGGCGGAGCGTCTTAACTCGTCCCAATTATCGACCTGAGGACGAGAGCCTTCACCATATCCCGAACGTTTTCGGGACGGGGATGATGCGAGCGAGGCTCTTTTTCAGAGATGAGGTTTCATCAGTGAAATAACCTTCCGGAAATTCGGAACCTCCGGGAGGTTTTCTCTTTGTGCGAAATGAAATCCGAGGTTTCGGGTCTCTTTGTCCTTTCGAACCCCGAGCTGAGCAATACAACAGGTGTCACCAGAAAACTGGCCGTGCTGCCCGATGCACATGGCAGTCCCGTTATCTCCTGCTGAGTCAGGAGTCCTCCTTCTGACCCAAACGGAATCACATGATCGGGTTTATCCGTGTGGGCATAAAACGTCTCCCCGAGCGAAGAAGAAGAATCCGCGGCTCCTTTGAACGAAGAAATCCATGCATGTCTCATATTATCTCGTGTATTGAACCTATTTTTCCCCTGAGCTTCTCATCATTCTTAGCCTTATCATTCCCTCTAAGTTCCATATAAAAAACTACTTGTTTTTTTTTGAAAGATTTGTATATTCAGAACGAGAGGCTTGATTATGAGGTTTGAAGCTTTCCGCAGTCAAACGCCTCTTGAAGGAGTTGATTGTCAACCGGAGGGAAGGGGTTGTTCAGATGAATATTGTTGTCATTCATGTATCATATATTTATACCAATAAGTAATATATTCAGTAGCAGTCCCCACGTTAGGAAAAAATGATGTGTTTTGCGTTCGGAAAAAACGCGTCTCTTCGAATTGACGAGGCAGGGCGTGCGGGAATTGCCGATCACCACATTTGTGTGGGCAAATAACAATGGAGAAGAAGACGGTTCTGTCGTTATTTTTTATTTTTGTAAGTACTTTAGTATTGCTCTTTGGTTCCTATTCCTTGGACAAAAGCGGCTTCTCTTCGGGCTCTTTTGAGAACGGGATATGGGATTGGCTCTTGCCGGATGATCCCTTTACCGCCCAGAGTTTCTTGGGCTCGGTAGCGGAGGTCATCTGCGGGATTTTAGCTATTGCCATCACTGTCGTGGCAATAATAGTCCAGCTTGCTGCAAACAGATATACCTCGAAAATAATTGACTTGTTCATCAACAACGCGGTCAATGTCATCATTTTAAGTTCCTTTGTCGTGACTTCGGTTTACGGTCTTTGGGTGACGAATTCGATCGAGGTCACAGCGAATGGACTGCCTGGGGAGAATTTTTTCCCGAGAATAGGGATCTCGGCTTATTTGGTCTTGACAAGCATAAGCTTTTTCGTGTTGGTTCCGTATTTCTTTTATGTCTTCTATTTTCTTAAACCGCAAAACATTATTAATAGAATAAAGAGGCAAGCCGACGGTTTTCTGAAGGAGGCGGTTATTAAGAACAGGAAATTGGGTACTGAAAAGAGCAATGACTTGCTTCAGGATAACGTCAACACCCTTCAAGATAACGTCATAGCCAATATAGAGCAATTAAGTGAGATGGCCATGAGCTCGCTCACCCAAGCCGATCGAAGTTTGGGTGTGGATTGTATAAAATCTATGCAAGAAATTCTAACCGGAGAGAGTGATCATACTGAAGGACATGACCTGAAAGAGGGGTACTTGGATCGAAAAAAGCAATTTCCGAAAGAGTGGCTTGAGGTTCAGCGGAAGCATTTTGGGGAATTTGATCAGGAAACTATCAACGAGCTCGTGTTACTCAGGTACTGGGTCGAAATGAAAATCGCGCAGGAATTTTTAGCGATCCTCATTCACTCTCTGAATAAGGAACGAAAATTGGTGAACACCATTGCCATCAGCACTCGAGAAATTGGGGAGAAGGCATTGAGATTGAGAAGCGGGTCGGATGATGCTGTTTTGCATCTCACAATAAACTCATTCAATACATATTTAAAGCATGGTATAGACAAAGATGACATCCTGTCCACTATTGACATACTCTACCAGTATCGTTTTTTTGCTGAAAAAATATTACAGGAAAGCGAGGATCCAAACATTGTCATTGTCATTGCAAATCGTTTCAAAGATTACGGGCGCATTGCTTTTGTGGAACACATGGCTCCTGTGTTAGAAACCATTGCTTTTGATCTGAGAAGCTTAAATGAGGTTGCGTTCAAATGTTACAGAGCAAAGAATGAAGCTGACGAGTATAAAAATATCATACGGAAGCTTTTAGATATTTTTCTCGCCGTGGATGATTTTCCGGAGCGCAGTCAAGATGAAGAAACACTCGTTGGGGTGCGGAAAAGCCAGGCAATATTGGCCAGTTTTTATATGTTGCGAAAGCATGATACCTTTTGCAGTGAACTTCTCACGAAGATAAGAAATGATATGAAAGAAGAGCCTCTTGATCGATTGCGATCGATTAAAAAGGAGATCTTGGCGTGTGAAACGGAAATGCAGCCTGTGATTGATGAAAATAGGCCAAACAGAGAATATATCACACTCAACAGAAAGGATGCGTTAATCGAGTTCTTTGAGCAATTGGGAATCGATCCTTAAGACACCATCGCCAAATTGATGTCAACAGAGTTCATATCATGGAGGGTGGAGGTACTGTCATGATTGATAAAAACAGAGCAAAGAAAAAGATTATCTGGGTTGTTCAAATTTTAGATAATAAGGGTACCGAGTACCCTCTCGATGCAGGGAAAACAAAAATAGGCAGATATCCGAAGGTGAACGATATTGTGATAGACGCACAATTCGGACGTGTTTCCAGGGAACACTGCTCTCTTACTGTTAAGGAGACCAGTGCCAAGGCAGGAGACGAACCATCCATTCCGGATTGTTTGTATAAAGATATTGGGAGTGCAAACGGAAGTTACAAGATACTCTCCGGACAGAGACCTCGGGAGTTAACCAAGGGACGCTCGTATCCACTTGAAGATGGGAACATTATTCGATTGGGACACCCGGAGAACATCGAAGGTACGGTGGACATTCGATTCGTAACGAGGAAATTTCTTGAAACCTTGATTGAATAGAAAGCCTGCCGTCAGGAATCCGTATTCTTGTATTGGTGCCAAATGTTCATGCAGGGAAATGATTTCGCTTTCAGATAGGATGTGCCATGAAGGGAACATTAGCCGGGGGAAAATATAAAATCGGCCAATTTATAGGAGAAGGCAGGTTTAGCAAGGTCTATGATGCCCATCATAGCGCTTTGAATAAAAAAGTGGCCATAAAGGAATTAAAGGAAGATTTACGGAAAGACAAAAGAGCGCTCGAGCGTTTCAAAAATGAGGCCCAAATGATCGCTCGCTTGGAGCATCCAAACATCGTGAAGATTTACGATTTTTTTGAGCACGATTACTATTTTGTCATGAGCAGGCTCTATCGTCCATTGGATTTGGAAATTCGAAGAACCAAGGGGTTTTCCTTCCCCAGAGCCCTTGGATTTTCGCTGGATCTTGCGAAAGCCCTGGAGTTTCTATCCGAAAAGAATATTATTCATCGGGATATCAAGCCTTCAAATATAATGTTCACGAAGGAAGAAAAAGGTAGGGCGGTCTTAACAGATTTTGGTATCGCTGTCAAAATGGGTACGCCTCTGAAAGGAGCGGCTGGTACTCCGGAGTATGCATCGCCAGAGCAAATCAAAGTGGAACCGGTAGATCAGCGCTCAGATATGTATTCCTTCGGGGTGGTCCTGTATATGATCGTCACGGGTCGAGTTCCATTCTCCGGAGAAGATTTTGATGAAATCATCCAGAAACACACCACCCAAAAGCTCGTTCCTCCAAGTAAGATTGTGGGAAGAATTGATCAGCAGTTTGAAGGGATCATACTGCGACTTCTCCAGTTTGACAGAAAAGATCGGTATCCGTCGGTCGTCTCATTGAGTGACGAATTGAATGAGGTAAAAAATCGGTATCGGGATACCGTTTTTGATCGGGCCGAACGATACGAATCCGAAGGTAAGATTATACTGGCTATTAATGAACTCGATTCATATCTGGAAGATGTCGATCCGGACGATACGGAAATTGTGAAAAAAAGAGGTCGCATTCAAAAGATCCAGTATATCTCGAATGCCGAACATGCCCTGAAGCGGGGGGATGTGAGCAAGGCGAAAGGGGAGATTGAGTGTGCCCGATCGTTTGACATCAGGGACGGTGTATTAGAGGATAAGGAGTATACCGTTGAAGCACGCATACGAAAAGCGGAAGAGTTGACCGAAGATGCCAAAAAGTTGTTAGAGACAAAACGTTTTGAAGCGGCCAAGGAGAAGTTTCAGGAACTGCAGAACGTGGAACCAGAGAACTATGATATCAATAAATATATTGAGTCATGTGAGTCGCTTGTTGAGGCGTTTGAAAACAAGAAAAAGAAAGATTATCAAAGTGCGTTGCAGAAATTAAGAAATGCCAAGGAGAGTTTCCCTGATGTTCTCTATATTGAAGACGAGATGAAGCAGATTGAAAAAGTCGTTCAGGAGTTGGAACACCTTGTTGATGAACATAATGACTTGGTCAAGACGTATACTGAGAATCTACCAATCTCCAAGCTCGGTTCGGAATTGGAGAAAGTCAAGGAGTCCAACGTGCTGTTCGACAACACTGCTCAGGATGAACTGAAACAGATTTACTGCCAAATTCATTTCGCCATTGCCGAAATATTATTAAAGGATGGGGAACCTGACGTCGAATCGATAAAACTCCAATTGCGGCAAGCTTTAAATGACGATCCTGAATTTCTACCGGCGAAGATAAAGATGGCACTGGTTGAAGTTATGGCTGAGAATTATCAAGCCGCCAAAATGATTTACCATGACCTGACTCCCGTTGATAGTACGTTCAATACGAATTTGGAGCTGATGACGCTTCTCAGTGCGGCGAGTAAGAAGAGCAGGAACAGACATTATGATGAAGCACTTTCCGCACTGAACGAGGCGAGTAGGACATTGGACGAGGAACAGGCCCATCATGCCAGCATTATCGGAGAGAAGATACAAAAAATCCGACAACAAATTGAAGATAAACAGAAAATGAAGCACATTGATGAGACCCAGATAGAACACACACCCCTGCCTTCTGGACGGAAACCCGAAAGGATGGGAAGGGAAAAAACAATAACCGAACCTATTGAGGAAGTCAAAAAGAGTCGAGTGAAAAGAGCATGCATCCTCATCCCTGCGGCTGTTGTGGTTCTATTTTGCTTGGTTTATCTTCTCTTCTTCAACAAACCCGGAGTCACGCCGGAAGATACGAAAGCGTATCAACATGCTTTGGCTTTCGACGACGATGGAGAGAAGAGTATCGATGAGAAAATCAGAGTATGGAAAGATTTTGGGGTAGACTTCCCCACCTCCCAATGGATACAACAGGCGCAGGAACGTCTACGGTATTGGGGTGAGGCGGCTTATCAGCAAGCACAACGGATTGATGCCGATAGCACCGCCTCGGACGATGAGAAGCTGGGGGCCTGGAAGTATTTTATAGAACTCTGCGAAAGTCTGGTTCAAGATTCTCTCGTGGGCTCACGGATTGATTCTGCCAATGAGAGATTGAACTATTACCAGGCGATACTCGTTGATCCTGGCAAAGGGAAGGCAGAGGAGGCCTTTGCGCATGCTCAGGCCGTGGATCAAGACCCGGCGCGTTCCCCTCAGGAGAAGATCGGAATGTGGCAAGAATTACAGAGAGAGTATTCCTCCTCCCCCTATGTATCGGAGGCCGAGAAAAGGATCCGTTTCTGGACAGGGGAGTTGGGGAAAAAGGCTTATATCCTGGCCCAAGAGGCCGATCAGGATCCCATGAGATCTCCGCAAGAGAAGATCGGAATGTGGCAGAAATTTGTAAAGGATTATCCCTCCTCTGCAAACGTATCGAGGGCCAAGAAGAGAATTCTTTTCTGGCGGAGCGAAATTGTTTTCAATGACACCTACAGCCTGGATAGGGATGAGGGTGCTTCTCCTCAAGAGAAGAGCGCAGCGTGGAGCGCATTTATCGAGAACTATCCTTCATCGGAAAGAGTTGGTGAGGCCGAGGAAAGAATCCGCTATTGGGCAATGGTATTCATTGAAGACTTCGAAAACAATGATCATGGCTGGCCGCAGAACAGCAGCAAGGATGTGACCAATTATACGGACCTGGGGGATTACACGGTCTTCTACAGCACCACCGCCCGGATGACGACGTACAACGACGCTCAGGATTACGGCAATTTTGAGCTTCGGACGTCAGTCCGGTACAGCAGTGGCGAGAACACACAGATGTTTGGTATCGCCTTCCGGATCAAAGATCACGGCAATTTCTATATATTCGGCATCTCAGGAGATGGTCGGTACTCTTTCCGAAAAAAGGTCGACTATGAGACCTACAGTATTTCCGGTGGTGAGTCGAATGCTATTCATCAGGAAAAAGGAGCTGTGAACTCGATCAGATTTTTAGTGGATACTCACCGATTCGAGTTTTATATCAATGGAGTTTTTGTGGCCGGTCGAGAGGATGAATCGATTGATTCTGGTAAAATTGGTTTTTATGTCGAACCGCGAGTAATGGTTCATTTTGATTATCTCAATGTTGTGCCTTTCACCAAATAAAGAAGGGGAGGTGTCATGTTGAAAAAATATGTTTCGCTCGTCTTGACCGTAACATGTCTCTTTTCGGTTCTCCTGACGGATTTGAATTGGGCCTTCTTGATAATGGAATCCGCTACAGTGACGATCAGTACGAAGCCGGGAGAAGCGGATGTCTACATTGATGGCAATTTTGCCGGGACGTCTGCGATCAAGGGGAAACGCATATCTGTGGGAAAACATATCATCCGTGTGGAGAAAGAAGGATATATCCCCTGGGAGGGCGAAATTGAAATAGTTGCCGGTGAAAACGTGATAGATATTCCTCCCTTACAGATTAAGACAGAACCGGAACCTCTGGTAACAAAAAAACAAAAGTCATGGTATGAAAAATGGTGGATATATGGCTTAGGAGCGGTCGTTGCCGGTTCGCTTGCCGCTCTGTCAGGTGGTGGTGGTAATGGAGGTAACGGTGGTTCAACGCCTCTCCCGTCACCGCCTTCACCGCCCGGAAACTGATCGCGTAAATGAGAACAATATCTTAAATAATTGAGATGGTTCCTGTCATGTATACTCTCGCAAGAAGGAGGTACGAACTATGATCAGAAAAGGATTGATTCTTGTGGTAGTTGTGTCTCTCTTCTCCCTGCTTTTTGCTCAAACGGAAGCCGATGCAGAAAGGTTCAAGAGCAACGTTCAAAAAAAAGTATATTCTGTCCCAAGCCAGGAACAAAAGATTCGGCCTATTCAATCGGAGAAGCCTCAGGCAGTGATCCGATCTTTTTTCGGTGAGGGAGACACCCTTCAAAATGATGATTACCCGACCAATTGCGGAGAATATGTTCACTATTTCCGGGACGTGGATTACAATGCGGCAAAATTTTCTCCATTGAAGAATTGCACGTTAGATTCGGTTCTGTTCCTTTTTTGGGTGCCACCCGATTCTGCCTATGTTTTTCAAGAGTGTAGCCTTTTTGTTTGGAACGATTCGGGCATGAACATGCCGGGGAACCGAAGATTTGCCGAAGCATTTGTACTGCCTTCATTTTTTCCCGGCGAAATTAAATGGCTCATCTGGGATATGTCCCAGGTGGAGCTCACGTTCTCATCGGACTTCTGGATTGGCTATAAAAAAATGGCTGTGGGACCTCCTTTCTCTATAATAGACTGCACGTCAACGGCCGAAATGCGCAATATGTGGCGAACGTTTCCGACCGATTCATGGATGTCCTGGCAGGAGAACGATGTCGTCATCCGCGCCATGGTGACCTACCATTCCGGGATCACGGCATCCGAAGATTTTCACAATTTTGGAGATGTCGGGATAGGGTGTTCGTCAAATTGGGTCCTGAACATTTCAAATCCGGGGACCGAAGCGGTGACTGTGAGCGACGTCACTTCAGATCAAACGGAGTTTAGTGTGAACATTACTTCCTTCACTTTGAATCCGGGCGCAGAGCAGGACATCACCGTTCTCTTTGCACCTCTGAACGTGGGGGAAATTTCCGGGGGACTCGCTCTTCTGACCAATGAAGAAACAGACACGCTCCACGTTTCGCTTCGCGGTAGCGGGATTCTCGAAAACGTTGCCCCAGATATCACTTTTAACCCAGCCTCGGTTTCAATCCCAAGCGTCGAACATTCGGCGACCATCAATACGATTACGATAACCGATAACTGCACCCTTGAGAAGGCCCGCCTTTTTTATCGAAAAGGCGGGACGACCTCCTATGACTCTTTGGAACTTCAGGGGGTGGGTGGAACAAGTTACAGCGGAACGATTCCCAGTTCTTCGGTCACGCCTCGGGGAGTGGAATATTACATGAAAGCAATCGACATGAGTGGCAACAGTGCAACCTCCCCATCAACAGATCCCGGGATCAATCCTCATGTTCTGCGTGTCAATGTCCCCGATTTGACCAAAACTCCCGAGCAGCCTGCGGGGTTCTATCGGATGATATCCGTTCCTCTCAATTTGGATGACGAATCCCCTGATGCAGTCCTGGTGGATGATCTGGGGAGCTATGATAACACCGTATGGCGGCTTTTCCACTATCAGGGGAGTGATTACGTTGAATACGGAGAAGGCATAGAGAGTTTTACCTCAGGTAATGGATTTTGGCTTATCACCAAGAATGCCAAGACGATTGATAGCGGATCGGGTCAATCGGTTACGACGGCATCGAACTTTGTCATTTCCCTTCAACCCGGATGGAATATGATCGCCAATCCCTTCTACTTTGACGTTGCTTGGAATGAGGTGATCAGAGATGATGCGGTGGAGGAATCGTTCTGGGGATATGATGGTCAAGGCTATGTCGAGAAGTCTCGATTGGTTCCCTGGGAGGGTTATTTTCTCAAGAATCGGGAAAGTTACCCTGTGAATATCGAAATCCCTCCGAAGGAGGCTGGTGGATCAACCAAATCAGGGTTTGTGTCATTCGCCGAGAATATGAATTTGGAAGGGGAGTGGTGGATTCAGATCCGGGCCCGAGTGGGTGATTTCTGCGATTCAAAGAATTACATCGGCCATTGTGCCGGTTCTCGTCTCGAGTGGGATGCGATGGATCTCTCAGAGCCACCGAAGCCGCCGGGCGACTATGTGGCGCTCTATTTTCCCCACCACAACTGGGAGAACTATCCGGGATGCTACACGACTGATTTCAGGTCGATGGCGGAAGAAGGAACAGTCTGGGACTTTCGCGTCGACACGAATACTCCGGAGTTCCATGGTCATCTGGAATTCGGAAATCTCTCCTCGGTCCCGGCACATCTTGAGGTTTTTTTGCTCGATATCTCGTCCCGCAAAGCTGTGGATGTTCGATCGAACGAAGACTACGCGTTCAGGGCGCAAACCGGTCGCTCCTTTTCTATTGCCGTGGGCCCTAAGGATTTCACTTTGCCGTACTGTGAGAGTGAAATTTCCGTTCCTGAAGAGTATGCTCTCCGGCAGAATTACCCCAATCCCTTTAACGCCGAGACACGAATTTGTTATGAGCTGCCCCAGCCCTGCCACGTGACGTTGAAAATCTTCAATCTCGTGGGGCAGGAGGTGAGAACACTTGTCGAGAGTGAGAGGGACGCAGGATACCAAGCGATACCCTGGGACGGAAAGAACAGCCATGGCATCGATGTGTCCAGCGGAGCGTATCTGTATGTCCTCGAGACGGAGTATTTCAGACAGACGAAAAGCCTCATTCTCCTCAGGTGATGGGACCTGATGCCGCGGGGGGACGAAGGAAAAAAGATCGGAGTTGCCATCCAAGCACATTTCCGAAAGATCGAGACGAATACGCATAGTTGACAGCCATGATTGTGAGTAGAATCCTTTGATGGGTGTTCGGTGATACCTATGACGAGGGGTACGAAATCACCCACACATTGAAATACCCGGTAAATCATACTCAAACACATTTGTCTGCGTTCTTGGCAGAGGAAGGGTATCATGAGAACCATGAGGTGGCGGATCCTGGTTTGTACAGGTCTCCTGTTTGTGACAACGGGTCTCTTTTCAAAAGTGAGTTCCACGCAACAAGGAAAACAGAACTGTGGTGAGAGGCTTCCGCACATGTCCCCTGCATCTCGATCGGAGGCCCTGAGACTCTCGCTGTTCGTGGAGGAAGACGTCTCTCTCTTGATTGGAGAAAAAAGGGAAGCTGTGGACGAACTTCAGCGGCTTCTTCGTGCTGCGACATTGAGAATTCCTGAACGAGAAGCAGACGATGACCGACATGAGAGAACATCACGTGAAGGGAACGTGGAGCTGCTCCGGGAAGACTTTGAAGGTGTTTTTCCTTCGGGAAATTGGGATGTTTTTGATTGCGATAGTACGATGCATGGTGAGTATTATTGGGGACGAGATGATTCGAAACCGCATCAGGGGAGCCACAGCGCCTGGTGCGCGGCCGGCGGAGCCAACGGTTGCGACCCAACCAGCGACGATTATCCCAATGACGCCTGTTCATACATGGTCAACGGTCCTTTTGATCTCAGCGACGCCGGAGGCGCCCACCTCAATTTTTATTTCTGGATGGATACGGAAGATGACGCTGATTCCTTCATGTGGTTTGTTCTTCGGGGCGACTCTCTCTTCGGTACAATCACTTCGGGGAAGACGGGTGGTTGGATCTCTCAAAACGAGGATTTGTCGTCCTTCGCTGAACGGAATTTCTTGGGAGCGCCTCAAATTTTTGTAGGCTTCGTCTTTCTCAGCAACGGCAACAACACGAATAAAGGGGTTTTCTTGGATGATATCCTTGTGAACAAAACAGCAAGTGAACCGGATATTGCCGTCTCCCCGGATACGCTCGCTTTTCAGGTAGCGGGCGAAGTGCGGTGCGCAGGCTCACGTTCAAAAGTTCAAGGGGAGGCCTATCGAGGGCAGGGTGATCCTTCGTTCAAGAGATTATCGGCTGATGGAGTTGAGGGCGTGATTTCTTCGCTGACCTCGGTCCAGAAACAATCACCTCCTTCAAGCGTTCACTTTCGTATCGACAGTGATCAAAGTGATACCCTCATATATGATGATGGGACACCGGCAGGTACGTATCATTGGGGAGCTGGGGCGAAAATGGCGTCCCGGATGAGTCCGGTCGATGCCTGTCAGATAGTGGCAATCCAGATATTTTGTCATCACGCCCAGACCTATAAAGTGGGCCTGTATGACTGGACGGGCAGCGCGCCCGGGGCTGAACTTTTCGAAACGGGTCTCGTTTCTGCCTCAGACCAGGGTTGGAACACAACGGACATCGCTTCCCAGACCATCACCGTGACCGGAGAGTTCGTAGCGTCTTTCAATATGGTGGACACGGTTGCCGCTTTAGGGTTTGACCCCTCGAACAACGGCAGGGCTTGGGATTATAACGGTTCATCGTGGAGTTCTTGGGACGAGACGTATTTCATCCGGGCGATTGTTGCGTATGCGGGAGGGGTGCCAGATACGATCGGGACGATGGTTGTCAGAAACACCGGTGGCGTGGACCTCGTGGTGAGTGATATCACGACGAGCCAAGGTTGGATCACCTCCATCGAGCCCCGTGCCTTTACGGCTGCGGCCGGCGGGACGGAACACGTGACTGTGACCGTGAGCACTGTAGGACTTCCTCTTGGGATGTATTATGGGTTTCTGAATATTTCTTCGAACGACCCTGACGAGAATCCCTATGTCGAACCTGTGAGGTTAGAGGTCTATGGTGGGGGTGCACCACGTATGGTTGTCTCCCCGGATACGCTCTTCTTCTCGCTCGGACCCGCCTCTTTGAAATCCTCACCGAGAAAGTGTGCCACGGTTCGAAAGAGCGATGGTGTGGATGGGCTCAAGCTTGGTGCGGCGGTTTCCATCTCGATCATGGATAGTAATTTTCCGGGAACAAACGGTTGTCTTGGTGGCGAGGCCGATACCCTTTCGAATCTTTTTGAACTCCCGTTCTATTGTTTTAACGATGAGTGGCAAACGTACTATGAGGCCACAAGATTGGTTCCGTCCAGGGCTTGTACCTTGAAGGCGATTTTCGTATCCTTCTACAATTACGAGTCTTTAGCCCGGAGTAAGAGTTGTGAGTTTTATGTCTGGGACGATGGCAACGATCGACCCGGCTCAGCTCTGTGGACAGTTGTGGAGACGATATCGTTGCCGGCCGATGAAGCCGGATGGATTGTGCGCGACGTTTCGGAGAAGGCGCTCGTTCTCGAGGGCGCGTTTTGGGTGGGTCACCGGGAAATGGCGGCGGGTGCGCCCAGTTCCCTGGCGGACACGATCGTGACGGTTGGTGCAAATTATTACAGTTCAGACGGTTCATCATGGGAGGAAGACAGTTATGACTATTTGCACATGGCGGCTGTCGCGTATGCTGAAGAGATCTCCGGCGAAGAGGACGCAGCCACAATGACGATCCGCAATACGGGGGAAGGGGTCTTGGAGGTGTCACGTATCTCCTGCAATCAGTCCTGGGTGCAGTCCATTGTTCCGGCTTCGTTTCTCGTTGTTCCCCAGAACAGCCAGCTCGTCACCATAACAGTCAGTTCTGCCGGGCTTGAGAGGGGACGGTATGATGGAATTCTGCACATTGTCTCGAACGACCCGATTGCTCCCGAGTATCAGGAACCTCTTGTGTTTGATATTACGCAGGTGGGTGTTGAAGAGGATGGATCTGTCTCCTTTGTGCCGCAAGCATGTGCCCTGTCTCAGAACTCTCCCAATCCCTTCAATCCTGAGACGCATATTGAATACCAGATAGGAGAAGGGGAATCGCCCGTCCACACGACCCTCGCGGTCTACAATGTTCTTGGGCGGAAAGTGGGCACGCTGGTGGATGAGATTCAGGCGTCTGGACACTACACCGTCACCTGGGATGGACGGGACAATGCTGGCCACGAACTTCCGAGCGGATTGTATTTCTTCATGTTGAAAGCAGGCCATTTCACGGCGACCAAGAAAATGGTGCTGTTGAAGTAGCATGTATCGTATTTTCTCCGTCACCTCGACTTCCTCAGTCTCCCAGATGCTGGAAGTCGGCAGGAGCTTCTCGCCTCAGGCAAACCCTCGACACTCCGCTGATGGCACCAAATCCCCGGGAATGGAATGGGGAACCTCAAGATTCAAACTTTTTCTTTGCCGAGAAAATTTTCCCTTGACAATCCCGTGCAGGTACATTATATTTGATAATGATAATTATTATTAATAAGGATATTCTTTATGAATATTAGGCAAACGAGACAAAGAGAGACGATTTTAGAAATTTTGAGGTCGACGCACTGTCACCCGACGGCGGACTGGGTTTACGAGCAGGCGCGGAAGATCATCCCGAACATCAGCCTGGGTACGGTCTATCGCAATTTAAACTTTCTGGCCAAGCAAAATCAAGTCCTCCGCTTTGAACACGATCACGTCTGTCGGTACGATGGGTATACGGAGAACCATTATCACTTTGTCTGCACGGATTGTGGGAGGGTGTGCGATATTAACGTACCCATTGATACGACGTTAAACAGGAGGGTCGCACGGGGTTCGGGGTACTCCGTTTCCTCCCATCGAGCCATGTTCTTTGGATTGTGCTCGGAGTGTAAACGAAAATGAGGGTGATTGTGGGGGCGGGTTCGGTTGACAATGTTTTTGAAAAGGTTGAGAGGAGGTGATATACGAAAGGGAAGATCCAAAATCAAAAATCATAAATTCAAAACTCAAAATGTGTGAGAGAGTTGAAAAGGAGAAGAGTTAACAGGTTCCTTGAAAGGAGATGGAGGCGATGGAAACATTGAAGCAGAGAGTTGAAGCGGCGTTGAATAAGGTACGGCCCGGATTGCAAGCCGATGGTGGGGATGTGGAATTGGTGGATGTTGAAGAGGATGGCGTCGTAAAAGTGAGACTCACCGGAGCATGCGGTGGATGTCCCATGTCCCAGATGACCTTGAAGATGGGCATCGAAAAGGTTTTAAAACAGGAGGTGGCGGAAGTAAAAGAGGTTGTGTCTCTATAGTCGGCTCTGATGTGTCCTTTCGCAGAAGTCCTGAATTTATTAAAAAGTGACGAAGCGGTGTGAGGATTTATGCCTGTCGAGCGTGCGAGGAACTCATCAAGGAGTCTGTGCACCATACACCCGTAAAGGGCTCCACTCCAGTTTTCATTTCTGTGATCAATGAGGTATTCGAAAGGAATGTGGGAGAACATGGAGAAAGAGATTGACGCTTTGAGGAATGAGGCCTCGGCTTTTATGAGGTCGCAGGTGCTCCTCGTGGCCAACCAGTATGACCTCTTTACCAGAATAGAGGGGCGGAGATTGAAGGCAAGTGAGATCTCGGATATTTTGGGAACCGATGGGAGAGCCACCCGCATGCTGCTCGATGCGTTATGCGGCATGAACTATTTGGAAAAGCACAACGGGAGGTATCGGAATTCCGAAGTCTCAAGCAAACTCCTGGTTGCGAGTTCGCCTCATTACCAGGGGGACAGTTTGCGTCATCGGTACAGATTGTGGTCCAGTTGGTCGGCCCTGCGGAACGTGGTAAAAACAGGTGTGCCTCCGGAGGAGCCTCACGGCGAAGAGGTCGTGGCGGAAAAAGAACGCACCAGGGATTACATTCTGGCTATGGAAAATATCGGCCGGATCAGTGCTGACCGGTTGGCCGAGAACATTGATCTGACCGACGTGCAACTTCTTTTGGACCTTGGGGGCGGACCGGGGACCTATGCTGTGGCCTTCGCTCGGCAATATCCTGGGTTGAGAGCGGTCGTGTATGACCTCCCTGAAGTCTGCCCTATTACGGAAGAACAGATTGCGCAGGAGGGATTTACCGACAGGGTGACGACGAAGGCCGGCGATTTTCTTGTGGACGAGCTTGGGAGCGGATACGACATGATTTTCGTCTCGAATGTTCTTCACATGTATTCCTTGGTCGAAATTCGGCATATTCTATCCAAGTGCTTTCATGCCCTCAACCCCGACGGTCGCATCGCCGTGAAAGATTTCTTTCTGAATGAGGACAGATCAGGACCGCTCTTCTCTCAGCTTTTTGCCGTGAACATGCTGCTCAGAACGAGGGCTGGCGATACGTATACTTTTGGCCAGATTGAGGGAGCACTCACCGAGGCTGGATTGAGGAGGCTGCGAAGGGAGAAATGTACGGAGGAGTCCTGGTTGATTTTCGGTGAAAAAGAAAGGGGTTGTTCATGAAGCGTATCTTCAGTGGCATCCAGCCGTCCGGGGAAATTCATATCGGAAATTATGTCGGTGCTATCCAGAATTGGGTCAAACTGTTGGATTCATGCGATTCCATCTTCTGCATCGTCGATTACCATGCCATCACCGTCGAGTACGATGTTTCCCGCATGCAAAGAAATATCCGAGAGGCGGCCATTGTCAATATCGCCTCGGGGTTGGATCCGAGTAAGTGTACGCTCTTCGTACAATCGAAGGTTCCAGAGCATACTGAGCTCACCTGGATATTCAACTGTGTTTCACCTTTGGGTGAGCTCATGCGCATGACCCAGTTCAAAGAGAAAGCAAAGCAGCACTTGCGGAATGTCAATGTGGGATTGCTCGACTATCCGGTGCTTCAGGCTGCCGATATTCTTCTGTATAAGGCTGATGGCGTGCCAGTGGGAGAGGATCAGGTGCAGCATATCGAGTTCTCGAGAGAGGTCGCTCGAAAGTTCAATCACCGCTACGGTGAGACGTTTCCAGAGCCGCAGGCATTGCTGACCAAGAGTCCGCGGATCATGGGGCTCGACGGTAAAACGAAAATGTCAAAAAGCTTGAACAACTACATCGGTCTTCTCGAAGATGGGGATGTGATCTGGGAAAAATTGCGGACCGCCCTGACCGATGAAAATCGAAAACGACGGAACGATCCGGGGAATCCGGATATCTGTAATCTCTTTACCCTTCACCAGGCATTTTCAACCCCGGAGGAGATCGAGCGCATAAACAGGGAATGCCGGACAGCGGAGATCGGCTGTGTTGCATGCAAAAAAAACCTGTTCAATAATATGATGGCCCATTTGGAGCCGATTCAGAAGCGAGCGAAGGAATTGACGAAGGATCAGACCTATGTCGATTCGGTGCTGGCTCAGGGCGCGAAGCGTTGCCAGGAGATCGCCGGGGAGGTCATGAGGGAGGTTCGAGAGGTTATCGGCCTGAAATGATGGACCGTGTATTCTGTGTTCAGGAATCAAGGAGAAAGGATTGCATTATGGCGAAAGCTCCAGAAAAGATTTACAGAGAGGCCTCGGGCAGAGTTTGGGAAACGATGGGAGCTTTGGAAGCTCTCGGGATTGCCATTTATAACGAACAAGCGGCTTACGATTTTTACCGTAACCTCGAACATACAATCGAGAACGAGAGCGGTAAAAATAAGTTCAAATTTCTGGCAGAGGATGAACAGCGACACCGCCGGCTATTAGAGGAGCAGTACGAAAAAGAGAGCGACGGTCAAAAATTCGTTTACGATTCGGGCCGGGCAAAGACGGTCGATGTCACTGTCGATAGTCAAGCGAGCGCCGTTGATGCCGTTGATCTGGCCCTTGAGGCTGAGAAAGCCGCTCATGAGTTTTACAAACAGGCAGCCGAAAAGACAAACGATGAGGAAGGGAGACGCATGTTCGAGCGTCTGGCGGAGGATGAGGAGAACCATTACGAGACACTCCGCGCAGAACGAGAGGCACTCTTGGGCGGACCATACTGGTTCAGTGCGGACGAGCACAGGATGATGGAAAGTTAAGATCTGGGTTCGTGTATCAAAACAGGAGGTTACGGGCATGGCAGTGGATTCCGGTTTGACGTCATTAGAGGTTTTAGGCATCGCGATTCAGTCGGAGATTGAGGCGGCGAAACTTTACGAGAGGATGGAGAAGAGGGTTCGAAATATCGATCTGAAGGAGAAATTGGAATTCCTCAAGGGAGAGGAGGAGAAGCATCGGTCGATCTTCGAAGATATCCACCGGAAGAGATATCCGGATGTGGAGCTGAAACTGCCAGAGAAATCGATGGTGCCCATGATGGACGTTGCTCTGACGAAAGAGATGACCCTTAAAGAGCTTTTCGAAGTGGCCATGAAGGCTGAAAAAATTTCGGAGGAATTTTATACGGATCTGGCGAGAAAATCGAAAGACGCATCCGGTACTTCAATGCTCAACTATCTCAGCGGTATAGAACGGGGACATTACAATCTTCTCAAGAACGAATATGATATGGTGGTTACGTTTCCGGCCTATGCTGAGACGGAGGAGTTCTTGATGGGTGAGAGGCTGACGCACGTCGGACCATAGTTGAGAAAGGGGGAACGTCAGAAAATGGCATTTCTTCAGGATAAAGACAAAAAGGTTATTCAGGATCGGCTTAAGGATCTGGTCGATCCTGTGAAATTGATCAATTTCACCCAGGAGTTGGAGTGCCAGTTCTGCCGGGAGACGAGGCAGCTTGTGACCGAGCTCGCTGCGCTGTCGGACAAGTTGGAATTGGAGGTCTACAATTTTCAGATCGACAAAGAGAAAGCGGACCAGTATAAGGTCGACAAGGTCCCGGCCATAGTGATCGAAGGGGCGAAGGACTATGGTGTGAGGTATTACGGGATACCCTCCGGATACGAGTTCGCATCTCTTCTGGAAACAATCCTGGCAATATCGCAGGGTGCATCGGGCCTGTCCGAGGAGAGCAAGGAAAAACTCCGTACGCTCGATCAAGAACTTCATATACAGGTCTTTGTCACACCCACCTGACCGTACTGTCCCTCGGCCGTAGTTACGGCTCACAAGCTGGCCATTGAAAGTGATTTCATTGTGGCTGATATGGTGGAAAGTACTGAATTTCCCCAACTGGCCATCAGATACAATGTGCGCGGTGTCCCTCGGATTGTCGTCAACGAGGAGACTCAGATTGAAGGCGCTTTGACGGAGCAAAACTTTGTGGACGAGATCCTGAAGGCCGCGCGGAAGAAGACTTCAAAAGAACAATAGAGGAAAGGTATCACAGAGAGGTGAAAAGCAAAATGAACTTCGTGGTCGTATTGGTAATTTTTCTGGCGTATGTGTTTCTCATGGGGTACGTTCTCCCCAAATTGGGCGTTTCTACCTGAATATCAAATGTCTGCAGCGTTTCGGGGGAACGCGAAAATAAGACCGATGATGAGAGAACATCACCGAACTTAGAGTAAGAGGAGGTTTCGTTGTGAAGAAAATGACGGAGCAAAATCTGAGAGCTGCTTTTGCGGGAGAAAGTCAGGCCCACATGCGGTATCAGATTTTTGCCGATAAGGCGGAAGAGGAAAGAAAGCCAAATGTGGCTCGGCTCTTCCGGGCCATCTCCTTCGCCGAGCGGGTTCATGACACGAACCACTTCAAGACCTTCGGCGATCTGGCCAACACGGCCTCCAATCTCCAGATGGCTATAGACGGAGAGACTTTTGAGGTCGATGAGATGTATCCGGCCTACGACGCTGTGGCCACATTGCAGAATGAGAAGGGGGCCGAATCGAGCATTCGCTTCGCTTTGGAGGCAGAGAAGATCCACGCGGCCATGTATCAAACGGCCAAGCAGGCCGTGGCAGCGGGCCAGGACGTGGATCTCGGCGCGGTTCAGATATGTGGAGTATGCGGCTACTCGACTGAGGGGAATGCCCCGGACACATGTCCGATCTGTGGTGCTCCGAAGGGGAAGTTTCGCAGTTTCTGAGAAAGAAATCTCAACCTCTTGGGGCTCCGTCAGAGAACCGAACCAAAAGATGATGCCCAACGATCCGCTTTTTGAAGGGTGCAATCCATCGTGAGAACGTCCACATCGATCGCTGTTTTTTTTCTCGGGGCCGTCTCCCTTGCCCCGGTATTTGCCCAGGAGAGCGCGAGGGAAACGTATCCCTTTTTCCCGTCGTTGATCAATACTTCGTCTGGAAACCCGGTGGCCTCGAAACGATTTATGGACCCGGCACTATGTCAGGGTTGTCACGGAGAGATCTTCGATCAATGGCAGGGATCGATGCATTCCTTTGCCTTTCCCGATCCGGTATTCCAGGCTCTGTGGAGACTGGCCTCTGAGGAGACGGGAGGTCTGACGGACATCCTCTGTGCCGGGTGCCACACGGCCATCGGCACGGTGAGCGAAGAGGTGGTCTTTGAGGGTGGCGAGTTTCGGGTCAGCGAGATCGCGCGAAAGGGGGTTCAGTGCGATCTGTGCCACAGTATCAGCGCCTCCAGCTTTTTGAAGACGCCCACGCATTTGCCGCAAAATGCCTCCATCATTGTCGATCCCGGAGTGGTGAAGCGGGGTCCTTACGATGACTCTGTGTCCCCTTTTCATGAATGCGCCTATTCAGAATTGCACACAACGTCAGAATTTTGTGGGAATTGTCACAATGTTTTCCATCCGGTGACGAATTTCCACATTGAAAACACTTACAGTGAATGGAAATTTTCCGTGTATGCCCAGAAAGGTATTCAGTGTCAGGATTGCCACATGATGCCGGTGGAGAAAGCCATCGAAGTGGCTCGGACGCTCGAAAAGCCGAAAAATCCTGGGAAGGCTTCCATCATGGGACCGGAGCGGGATCAGGTCTATACCCATGAATTTGTTGGAGCAAATTATACGGTCACCTCACTCCTTGGCTCGGATCGGCATGCAGAGATTGCCCGGGAACGGTTGAAGGGCGCAGCGGAAGTTGAAATTCTTGCGCCGGAGTCAGCGCAAAAGGGAGGTTTGGTCACAGTCAAGGTGAAAGTGACCAATGTGGGGGCAGGTCACAATTTGCCGACGAGCTTGACGGAAGTGCGACAGATGTGGCTGGATGTCTCGGTTAAGGATGCTTCAGGAGTCGAAATATTCAGGTCCGGGGCTTTGGACGCTGCAGGAAATATCGACGAGGAAGCTGTGATATTCAATGCCCACGCAGTCACTCAGGATGGGCATCATACTGTGAGGCCCTGGGAGATTGCGCGGTTCGAGTACAATCGCACCATTCCCCCCAAGGGTTCGGCCAGGGAAAAATACAGCTTCCTAGTCCCCCACAACGCCCATGGACCATTGGCAGTTGAAGCTACCCTGCGATATCGCTCATATCCTCAATCGATGGCGGACATGTTGTTGGGGGATGAGGCGCCGGTGTTGCCGGTTGTGGACATGGCTCGAAAAGAGGTGCAGATCGTCATCTGATAGGGTCAGGTAGTCAGAGACTGATAAACAGCCTGGGAGACCACTTTTGCTCTTGACACGAAAGGAATTTGTTCCTACATTATTTCCGATCCCATGCAATTCATTCCCGCCAGGTGGGTGATTCAAATGAACCTGAAGAGACAGCGCCGTATGCTTCAACGTTGTAAAGTGTTTGACATGGAGACGGGGTATTGTCGGATGAAGGGAGGCTTCTCCAAACAGGAGAGTCCACACCTCAGGGCTGACAACCCTGCGAAATGACGCTGAAACGTACCATTGTTTTGGGACGCGACATATGGGTGACGAGGGGAACGGACACATCGTTTTGAGATCGTCGTCCACTGTCACTTGTTCACGGAAGCGGTAATCAATCGTGACATGACAGGTTCCTGTAAAGTGTGTCGCACCCGGAACAATGTGTATCCCTGGCAGGGGCAGAGGGAACCTTCACATCATGAAGCGGAGAGATGTTCCATTGATGTGAAAAAAGGAGGGTTCACATGGCAAAGAAGAAAAAAAATCTGACGACCGCTTTTGGAATTCCGGTGGGTGATGACCAGAACAGCCAAACCGCCGGTGACCGAGGGCCGGTTCTGATGCAGGACGTTCACCTGCTGGAGAAGCTGGCCCATTTCGACCGAGAGCGCATCCCGGAACGCGTGGTGCATGCCAAGGGTGCTGGTGCGGGCGGTTATTTCGAGGTGACCGCCGACGTGACAAAGTATACCAAGGCCAAGTTCTTTTCCGACATCGGCAAGCGCACGGAGATCTTCGCCCGCTTTTCAACGGTGGGTGGAGAGAAGGGTTCTGCGGATGCCGCGCGCGATCCCAGGGGGTTCGCCGTCAAGTTTTATACCGAGGAGGGCAACTACGACTTTGTGGGCAACAACACGCCGGTGTTCTTCATTCGTGACCCGCTCAAGTTCCCCGACTTCATCCACACCCAGAAGCGGCACCCGGCCACAAATCTCCCGGATCCGGATATGTTCTGGGATTTTCTGTCCCTCACCCCGGAATCGATCCACCAGGTGACCATCCTCTTCTCCGACCGGGGGACGCCTGCCACCTACCGCCACATGAACGGCTACTCCAGTCACACGTTCAAGTGGTACAACAAGAAAGGAGAGTCCTTCTGGGTCCAGTATCATTTCAAGACCGACCAGGGTATCAAGAACCTTACCCGGGAGGAGGCGACGCGCATCTCAGGGGAGGATCCGAATAACGCCACCCGGGACCTGTACGAGGCCATCGAGCGGGGCGAGTATCCCTCCTGGACACTCGAAATGCAGATCATGACGCAGGAGCAGGCAAAAGACTACCGTTTCGACATTTTTGACATCACTAAGGTCTGGCCTCATGGAGACGTTCCGCCCATCAAAGTGGGTCGTCTGGTACTGAATCGCAATCCGGTCAATTACTTCGCAGAAGTGGAGCAAGCCGCCTTCTGTCCGGGGAATCTGGTGCCGGGCATCGCCGCCTCGCCGGATAAGATGCTTCAGGCCCGGCTCTTCTCCTATCACGACACTCACATCCACCGTCTGGGACCCAACTATCACCTGCTTCCTGTGAACGCGCCCAAGAACGCGCCGGAGAGCAGTTACCAGCGTGACGGCTTCATGCGGACCGACGTCAACGGCGGCGGCGGACCCAATTACTGGCCGAATAGCTTCGGGGGACCGGAACCAGACCCGGGTGCTCTGGAACCACCCTTCGAGGTCTCCGGACATGCGGCCCGTCATCCTTACACCCATCCCAACGACGATTTCGTCCAGGCCGGGGATCTGTATCACAAGGTGATGACGGACGAGGATCGCGATCACCTTGTAGGCAACATTGTGGATCACCTGGGTGGAGCGCAGAGGCGCATTCAAGTGCGTCAGACAGCCCTCTTCCATAAGGCCGACCCCGATTACGGTCGCCGCGTGGCCGAGGGATTGGGCCTGGACGTGAAGGAGGTCGAGCGTCTGGCCGAAATGTCCCAGGAGGACCGGGCTGAAACAACATCACAATAAGATTGATGTGGAAAGGAGGTTTGTTATGTTGAGTAAAAAGATGGTGAAGGCGCTGAACGAACAGATCAATAAGGAGATCTATTCGGCCTATCTGTACATGTCGATGTCGTCCTATAGCGACTCAATCGGATTGAAGGGCTTTGCCAACTGGTTCATGGTCCAGTACCAGGAAGAGATGGAGCACGCCATGCGGTTCTACAATTACGTTCAGGAACAGGGTGAACAGGTAACGCTGATGGCTATCGACCAACCTGAAACGAAGTTTGCATCGCCGTTGGCCTTGTTTGAAAAGACTCTGGAGCATGAGAAGTACGTCACCAAACGGATCAACACATTGGTTGATCAGGCCATGAAGGAGAACGATCATGCCACCCGGATTTTCCTCCAGTGGTTCGTGACCGAGCAGGTCGAAGAAGAAGCCAATGCCTCGGATATCATTGGGAAGTTGAAGCTTGTGGGGAAGGACAGCAGTGGCTTGTTGATGGTGGACCAGGAGTTGGCTGCGAGGACGTTCACGCCCTCATTGGGGAAGGGGGAGGAGTGAGGCGTCACTGCTCGTAAACTGAAATTCATGAATTCTACATTTTGAGGAGGTGTCCAATGGCGAAATTTGGGGATATTCTCAATCCTCCTGAGAAAGAGGGGAAAGAGAAGCACGTGCCGGTGATCGAGGCTCCGTCTTCTGTGAAGGCAGGAGAGGCGTTTGATGTGACCGTCGTTGTCGGAAAGGAAGTGGCCCATCCCAACACCATCGAGCACCATATCAAGTGGATTCAAATCTACGCTTCCATTGAAGGGCGGCCGAACAACCCTGTTCACGTCGCCACATTTGACGTCGGGCCCACTTTTGGAGATCCGAAAGTGACGTTTCCCATGAAACTTGAAAACAGCGCCAGCATCTTTGCCTTAGAGTACTGCAACATTCATGGTGTATGGGAGAACTCAGTCGACATAACAGTTGAATGAGTCAGGTAACGGAGCGAAGAATTTTCGTGACGGTGTATCGAACTGACGGTTGGGAGCGGAACGCGCGACACACGGAAAGGAGAAACGAAGCATGGCGGAGGAGGCAGTAAAGGTATCTCCAGAGGTATGCGCCTGGGTTGATGAGGACCATACAAAGATACATCTTGAGATATCTCTTCCAGGTGTGAAGAAAAAGGATATAAAGCTCAAGATGCATGAGGACAGTTTTAACCTCACTGCACCAAGAACGGATTTCGAGTATGTTACCGCTTTGTCCTTCTGTTGCCCGGTAAGACCGGAAAAAGCGGAGGCGAGGTATGAGGACGGTCTTCTCAAAATTGAAATTCCGTTCAAGGATCCCATGGAGGATGTTGTCGAAATAGCAGTGACGTGAGAGGGTGTCGATCGGTGAGATGATCTTCAGGTAGCAAAAGGCGAAAGGCATGGAAAACAATGTTGGCCTGGCCTTACTACTCACGGCTGTGGCAGGCCTTTCCACGACCATCGGAAGCGGACTGGGCTTAATTTTTCGAGAACCTGAGCGGCGCTTCATGGGGTTCACGTTGGGCTTCTCAGCAGGCGTAATGATCCTGGTCTCCTTTGTTGAATTGCTTCAGGGTAGCATCGAATCGATTGGATTTCTGTTCGCACATATGGGGTTCATCCTCGGGATGGGGGGATTCTTTCTTATCGATTTTATTGTGCCCCACGATTACATCGGCCAGCACGATCATCCTCAGGGTCAGTCCGGTGACCGATTCATGCGGATTGGTTTGCTGGTCGCAGTAGGGATCGGGATCCATAACTTTCCTGAAGGCATGGCCACTTTTACCGGTGCTCTCAAGGACATACGATTGGGAATTGCTCTTGCCGTGGCCATTGCCATACACAACATTCCCGAAGGGCTGGCAGTATCGGTTCCAGTCTATGCGGCCACCGGCAGCCGTAAAAAAGCGTTTCTCTGGTCCTTTTTATCCGGAGTGAGCGAGCCGGCGGGAGCGGCGTTGGCCGCACTTGTTCTCCTACCAATTTTGACGCCAATCCTCTTGGGTTGGATTCTTGCGGGTGTCGCAGGCGTAATGGTGGCGATATCACTCGATGAGCTTATGCCGGCGGCCAAATCATTCGATACCGAGCATATTCCGATCCTTGGTGTCATTGTTGGCATGTCCGTAATGGCACTCAGCCTTTGGATGTTGAAGTGAAAACTGAAATACGGTCAAGGCACAAACAGAACGCACCATTCTGTTGAAGAGGAGGTGAAATCGTTGAGAGTAGAACTCCTGTAAGGCAGGGGTGACGCTCCTTCAAGGAGAACTTTCGAATGAAGCGATATGTGCTGTTGTTATCGGTTTGGATCCTGGGAATAACTTTTTCTCTCGATGCCTGGGCTGCAGGTTTTAAAGTTTACGGATATAAGACTCGGAAACAGGGGGAAATCGAGCTCGTCTATTTCAACAACTTTTTTGCCAAGAGCGATCTGATGCAGTCGTTCTTCGGGAAAACAGTGGAGAAGAAAGGGCATCTTTCGCATTCCCTCGAGATCGAATACGGTTTTACGAATCGGTGGACTGTATCGGCCTATGTGGATTTCGAGCAACCGGAGGGTCAGGGAATACGGTATACCCGCATGCGAAGTGTCTTCTTCAGATATCGTTTTTTCGAGAAGGGGGATCGCTTCCTCGATGCGGCGATATACTGTGAGTACTATCTTCCCAGGAAGAGGTACAAAAATGAAGAAGAGCTGGAAATCAAGCTGATCCTGGAGAAAGAGACCGGTCCGTTCACAATCGACCTCAATCCATCGGTCGAGAAAGCAACGAGTGGACCGGAGATAGGGGAGGGGCTCAAATTCAACTATGCATCAGGTGTCTATCACAATCTCTCACCGAAGGTGCGGGCCGGATTGGAATTTTACGGCAAAATCGGTGAGCTGGGTGCACCGGAAGAGATGCGTCGGCAACGTCACTGGATCTTCCCGGCGCTGAAGGTAAAACTTCCGAAGCGAATCGGTTGGGATATTGGTGCCGGTTTCGGATTGACCGAGGCAAGTGATGATGTCGTCCTAAAGAGCATTACCTCAATCGTGTTTTAGCGGGAATGTCGTCTGATGCTTGGTTCGGTTTCTGCTCGTTCTTGAAAAGGTGTTTTTGACAACGAGGAGGTGTGTATGTCTCATCATTATCCGAAAGTGGGCGAAAAGGCCCCGGATTTTGAACTCCCCGCCGTTGGGGACAAGAGGGTCAGATTGAGCAATTTCGCAGGGGAAAAAAACGTGATTCTCTCGTTCCATCCTCTGGCCTGGACCGGACTCTGCGCCGCCCAGATGCAGGATCTTGAAAAGAATATTGAGAAGTGGATTGAGACGGATACAGTTGCCCTGGGTGTCAGTGTCGACAGTATTCCGACAAAGGATGCCTGGGCAGATTCGCTGGGGGTGACGCACGTTGAATTCCTCTCGGATTTTGAACCAAAGGGGGAGGTTGCTCAGATGTACGGCGTCTATCGCGAGAATGGTTTTAGCGAACGGGCCATTTTCGTCATCGACCGGGAAGGGACCATACGTTTTGCCAAAGTGTATCCGATCAAGGAGAAACCCGACCTGTCGGAGATCTTTCCGGTTTTAGAAACTCGGAAATCATAGATTCGCCTTGGGGAATCATGTAACAGACAAGGAACAGTGACATGCGCGAGAAAAGATTGTCTCGAAGAGGTTTTGTGAAACAGGCAACTCTGGGTGCTGCGGCTCTGGGTGTTTCGGGGATGACTTGGACTGGAGAAAAAACAGCTCGGGTGTTTCCCGGAAAAATGGAGCCAACCGAAGTTGTTCGGCTCCTCAACCAGGACATTACGGGAGAGATCGACGCCATTCTCACTTACATGAGAAATGCATTCATCATCCCCCAGTGCGAGGCACGTTGTGAGATGGAGGAGATCGGCAAGGATGAGATGAGGCACGTGGAATGGCTTTCGGGTTTGGTGACCGATTTCGGCGGAATTCCGACCATGGAACACCACGAGCTTTCTTTTGGGGGGGATAGTCCTAGGGATTTTCTCAAGCGGGCGATTGCGCTGGAAAAAGGCGCCATTGCCCAGTACAAAGATCATAGTGAACAGATCGATCACAGGGAAGTGGTAGAGTACTTGGAGGTCATCCTGTGGGAGGAGGAGAAGCATCTGAAGGAATTTGAGGAGCTCCTTGAGGATATGATGGAATAGGCCTCCTCGTGCAAAAATGGTGTTTTCTATTGTACCAAGTTGTTATTTTAAACGGAGTATTGCGTTCTTCATAGTTGGTATAGATCCAAAGGAGGTACATGATGGCCGTTCTGTTTTCTGCGCGTGAAATTGTCGAAGCCGCTGTTGAGAAGGAAAGGAAGAGAAAGGGGTTCTATTCGAATGTGTCGGAGTTGAGCGAAAATGAAGAAATGAAGGACCTGTTTCGATTCCTGACAGAAGAGGAACAGAGGCATGTTGAGTCCTTTCTCAACATCCGGGATCGCCTCCCTGAAGCATCACACACCATTGAGTATTCTGAAGAAATGCAGGCCTATATGGACTCCGTCATTGACGATCGCCTCTATTCCGATATTGATTCAAAGGGTTTTGTCCAAAAAGCCATAGATGCCAAAAACGTTTTCCGTTTGGCCATCGGTTTTGAGAAAGATGCGATCCTGTACTTCAGAGAATTTCTGCCCTATCTGTCTGAATCGGACCGGAAGGTCGTGGAGGAACTGATTGAACAGGAAAAAGGCCATATTCGGAGGCTCTCAGATATGAAGAAGCGGATGGCTGAATAGGATTAAAGGAGGATGGTAGCATGGGAGAAACTGTGGGATGCCCGACAGAAATATTGGAGTATGCCCTCACACTGGAGAAAGATGGCTACGACTTCTATTGCAGCGCCAGCGAGAAGGTTGCGAATCCTATAGGAAAAAAGATGCTGGCGTGGTTGGCCAAAGAGGAAACAGAGCATATTAAGACGCTGACAAAGGCCCTCAAAAGTATGCAGGAGGAGGGGAAGTTGGCCTGCTCGGAGGAGGAGCTCGAGAGGGCCGATACATTCAGATTTCGAACGATGTTCAGCCAAGCCAAGGAGAAGGTCAAGGCCCTCGTCCCAGCAGATGCGGATGATCTCAAAGCCCTGGAAATTGCCATGGAAATGGAAAACAAAGGGTACACCTTTTATAAAGATTCGGTGAAAGAGGTTGATGATCCTGAAGGAAAAGCTCTTCTTGAATCGTTGGCACAGGATGAATCTGACCACTACGATGCGCTTCAAAACACCTATACCTATCTGAAAACGCCTGATCTCTGGTTCGCCTGGGAGGAGGGGCATATGTACGAGGCCGGATAAGAAACAAGAAAAAGATCTCCGAGGTTTCCGAGACTTCGGACGTCTGATGATGAAAGGAGGTGATTTTCATGGCGGAGCAAGGGAAAACCTATGTATGTAACATCTGTGGACAGGAAGTCACTGTCACAAAAGCAGGCGTGGGGACGCTCGTCTGTTGCAACAAGCCGATGGAAGTGAACGAGTGAAAGAAATCGTGATATGGACAGCGCTCTTTTTTTGAGCAGACATTCGTGTCTATCTGAACGGAGGTGACAATGGAGCACAAGGAATTTCAGGACGTGTTGACATTTGCCATTGAAAAGGAAGAGGAAGCGGCCGCTTTTTATCAGGAAGCGAGCCGGAAAGCCGAAAAGTCTCACATGAAGGAGGCTTTTCTGAGTATGGCGGAAGAAGAACAGAAACACAAGGAACTGCTCACGAATCTCGATGTGGAAAAAGTTGCCGAGAAAAAAATCGAGAGTGTCGCGGATTTGAAGATCTCCGATTATCTTGTGGATGTAAAGTACAGCCCTGATATGGAGTATCAGGATGTATTGATTCTGGCCATGAAACGGGAGAAGAAGGCCTTTCAGCTCTATACGAACATTGCGGACCGGACGGACGACACTGACATACAAAAGCTGTTTCAGGTTCTGGCCCAGGAGGAGGCCAAGCACAAGCTGAAGCTGGAGACCGAATACGATGAACATGTCATGGAGGGCTATTAATCGGCCGGATGATGCGTGATACATAGGAGGGAGTCAACATGACGATCTATTGGTCCGGGGAAGAGATCCTCGAAATGGCCGTTCAGATAGAAAAGAATGGTGTGGATTTCTACCTGGGACTGGCCGAGTCGGCGAAAGATGATAACATGAGAGGACTGATGCAATACCTGGCCGAAGAGGAAAAGAAGCACATGGCCATCTTTCGGAAATTGTCCGGTGTGTCTGACCAAGAGCACCTGAAAAACCTGTACGAGCTTCAGTATGGTGAGGAAGGGCGTCTCTACCTCAAAGCATTGGCCGACACGAAGATTTTTGCTGATTCCAACGAAGCGGCGCACTGGGCCAGGGGGGCGGAAAATCCCTCAGAGGCCCTGGGGACAGCGATCGATCTGGAGAAGGATTCTATCCTTTTCTATCAGGAAATGCGGAATTTCGTGCGTGCCGATGACCGGAACCTCGTTGATGAGATCATCAACGAAGAAAAAAAGCACATTCAGACGTTGGCCACGTTGAAAAAGGAATGTCTTTCATAGGGAGAGTCTTTAAGATGAAAGGAGTATTTCAATATCGTCTCTCACCGCTTCTCCCTCTTTCCGAGTTTTGAATGTCATTTTTGAACGAGGCGATCTCATTTCAACACAGTTCGGTCTTGGAGATAGAAACATGAGGCTTGAAAAAGCACTTTTGGTCGTCAGTGTTCAGAACGATTTCTGCTCGGGTGGTGCTCTGACCGTTCCGTGGGGTGATGACGTTGTACCGGTGCTCAATGCGTACATTGAGCTCTTTTCTGAGAGGCGCTTGCCGGTTTTTGCCTCGCGGAATTGGCATCCAAAAAGGTCAAAGCATTTTCGGGAGTTCGGCGGTCAATGGCCCATCCATTGTGTGCAGAATACCGATGGAGCCCGATTCCATGGAGCACTCACATTGCCCCAAGATGTCATTGTCCTGTCAAAGGGGATGGATCCTGAGAAGGATACCTATTCGGATTTTGAGTCGTTCGATTCCAACGGAGTCGCTTTTTCAGATATACTGAGAATTCTTGGAATAGATGAATTGTTCGTAGGTGGACTTGCCACGGACTCCTGTGTCAAGCATACGGTTCTCGATGCGCTGAAATTTGGATTTCAGGTGAAATTATTGATGGATGGTATCAGAGGCGTCAATGTAAAATCCAAAGATTCAGAAGCTGCGATACGGGAGATGATGAAGCATGGCGCCAAGAAGATGACTCTGGGGAGGCTGCCGGCTTCCGTGCCGGAGCGGAAGCGTGCAACCTGCGATCACATCGGTATTTTCACTATGAACGTCAAAAAATTATCCGATTTTTATGTGAGGACCCTGGGGTTCAAAAGTGAAAAGGAAGAGGTGTTCACCACGTCCCTTATGAGAAAGGCTCTGGGAGTGCATTCGGATTGTATGATGATTCGACTTGTATCGGGCGATGTCAGACTTGAGTTATTCCAACCAACTTCGGTTCGGCTCGCAAGGAGGCTCAATATTTCGGCAGGCTACAATCATTGGGGATATCACGTCGGTGACAGAGGGAGATATGTTCGGAAGCTCAAAAAAAAAGGTGTTCCTATCATTGAGGTTCGACGGAACGACCGGACAGTCTATTTCGTGAAAGATCCCGATGGAAACAGGATCGAAATTCGAGGATATTAAACCAACCGTGAAGTGGCACAGGAATTGGAGGTATACGGAATGCCAGCAGTGGAAATCAAGCCAGGCGTCTACTGGATCGGAGTTAATGACCGGACCACAGATCTTTTTGAAGGTCTGTGGCCCATCACGAAGGAGGGGGTCTCATACAACAGCTATTTTGTGGACGATGAGAAGAAAGTTCTTATCGATTTGACCAAATCCTTCAAAGTTGATGAGTTTCTCAATCAGATCAGCCAGATTACGGATATTGCACGGATCGATTATATCGTGATCAACCATATGGAGCCGGATCACTCCGGCGTGTTGAGCACGATGAGGAAGATCGCACCGAATGTGACTCTTGTAGGGTGCAAGAAGACAAAAGACATGTTGGCATCATTTCTCGGTATTACAGAAAATATCAGAGTTATCCAAGACGGAGAAACCCTCCCTCTTGGAAAAAGGGAGCTGCAATTCTTCGTCACTCCCTTCGTCCACTGGCCTGAGACCATTATGACCTATGAGCTGTCGGATAAGATACTCTTCTCCTGCGATGCCTTCGGTGGATACGGCGCACTTCGGGGGGCGATATTTGACGACGAGTGCACGGATTTCGATTTCTATGAGAGAGAGTCGCTCCGGTATTATGTCAATATCGTGGCCAAATACAGCGCTCCTGTGCTCAAGGCTACTGACAGACTGACCGATGTTCCCGTTGATATTATCGCGCCCTCCCACGGTCTGATCTGGCGAAAAAATCCTCAGATCATTGTCCAATTGTACAAAACGTGGGCGGGGTATGCAGGTGGAAAGACCGAACCCGGTGTGACACTCGTATACGGTTCGATGTACGGCAATACCGAGGCGATGATGAACGCCGTGGCGCAAGGTATCTCAAGCGTTGGCGTTCCCGTGGATATCTTTGATGCGGCGCGGACCCATTCCAGTTATATTTTACCGTCGTTATGGACGAAGAGAGGGGTGATGATCGGCGCCCCCACGTACGAGACGAAGTTGTTCCCGCCGGTGGCCCAGATTCTTGAGATGGCGGTTCAAAAGCGCGTCTTGAATAAGAAAGTGGCTGTTTTTGGAAGTTACGGATGGAGTAAAGGAGCCGAAAAACATCTGGAGGAGATCATCGCACCGCTGGAATGGGAGATGGTCGATCTGTTCCAGTTCAACGGGCGTCCGACCCAGGAGGATCTGAAAAAAGGTGAGACATTTGGGGTGAACTTTGCTACTCTCGTAAAGACTGAGTAGTGATCGTGAATTGCACTGAATAGGCGATTTGGAGAGGAGGTGAGAGAATAAATGGAAAAATGGCAATGTATCGTGTGTGGTTACGTGTATGATCCTGAGAAGGGTGATCCGGACAACGGAGTCAATCCCGGAACGTCTTTTGCGGATGTACCCGACGATTGGATCTGCCCGGAATGTGGAGCGCCGAAGGATCAGTTTGAAAAAATGAGCGAATAAGGAGGACCTGGATGGACAAGGACATCGACATGTTGGGCGCCATTGAGCTGGCTATGGAGGCTGAAGACAAAGCGCATACGTTTTACAAAGAGGGTGCGGAGAAAACCGAACATCCGCGGGGGAAAGACCTCTTTCTCCAACTGGCCGATTTTGAGAAGAATCATTACGACCATTTGAAGAGGCTGCATGAGTCCTTGAGCGGTTCGGGTCAGTACATCGATTATGGCGGTACGTCGTTTTCGAAATCCGAGGTCGAGGCCACATCCGAGGTGGCGGGCGAACCGAAGAAGACCGAGGTTCTTGAGATATTGAACATGGCCATCGGGGCCGAGCGCGAAGCTCAAAAGCGGTATGCGGATCTGGCCGGGCAGACGAGCGATCCGTCCGGCCGGAACATGTTTCAAACATTATCGGAAGAAGAGGGCGTCCACCTGCGGATTTTAAACGACGAATATTATAACATCGCAAATCAGGGGTCGTGGAGTTCCAAGTCCCTGTGGAGTGAGTAGTCGGATTTTTGAAGGGGAGTGCACTTTCCCTTGCGTGTTTCACATCGCATGTGAGAGGAAGGAGCTGAAAGGCATGATCTTGGGAGCCTGTTTTGATACGGGCTCCCAGAGTATCATTCGTTCTTGCCCAATCCGTCACGTCTCATGTTCTTCTCATGAATTATCTGACAGCATTAGCCGTTTTTCTTATTGTTGGTTATGCCCTCGGGCGTGGGGCCGGTAAAATCCATCTGCCGGAGGTGGTTGGGTTAATTCTCTGCGGTGTGCTCGTGGGACCATCAGCCCTGGGGCTCTTTTCGAAATCCTTTCTTGAGAATTTCAAAGTCATTGAAATCGTGGCCCTCTCATTTATCGCCTACCAAATTGGCGGCGAGTTGGATCTTCGTCAAGTGCATCGCGAGGGGAAGGCCCTCGGCTTCGTTGTTTTTTTCCAGGCCTTTGCGGCTTATGCGTGCGTAGCGGGTCTGGTGTGGCTTTGGAGTAAGGATATTGTTTTTTCCACACTCTTGGCTGCAACGGCGGTAGCAACAGCACCGGCCTCGGTAAAAGCGGTCTTGGATGAGAGTCGAGCTCAGGGACCGTTTACAAAATTTCTCTATCATGTCGTGGCCATAGATGATTTTTTTGCCGTTCTTTTTTTTGCACTCACTCTGAGCATATTAGGATTGGAAGGACACATCGTTCTCCATTCAGTGTACGAAATTGTTGGAGCGCTCTGCATCGGGACCGTCTTGGGATTTGGAATTTATTTGCTTCAAAGACATCATGCCCAGGTTGAGACACTCCTCATCTATGAAGTCGGCGGATTATTACTCGGAGTTGGCGTATCCCTTACATACGGTTTTTCCTATCTCATTGCGGGAATGATGTTCGGGTTTACTCTGGTCAATCTGTCTCGACAGGGTCGCAACCTGTTCGCACTCTCCCGGAGTCTTGAGAGAGTGATCTACGTTATATTCTTCGTTCTCATAGGAACACAATTTGAACTGAATGCCATATTGAAAATGGGTTGGATAGGATTTTTATATGTTATCGGAAGGGCTGTGGGGAAATTTGTGGGGGTCAAGATTGGAGGGACCATCGGACGTGCCCCGGGGGTCATACGAAGCTATTTGGGAGCCGGATTGCTGCCGCAGGAGGGAGTCACAATTGGTCTTGTCTACGTTATAGGAGGACGCTACCCTCAATTGAGCCAAGCGGTGACTGCCGTTGTATTATCGGCAATAATTATTAATGAAATTATCGGTCCACTCGGTGTACGATGGGCCGTCACAAAAGCAGGTGAAGCAAGATTTCAGGAAGATGAAAAGGAATAGATGTTTCTCTGTTTTCTGTCGGCGTATTCATTGGAGGAGCGACAATGTCCCGGGGATCTGCGGTCGGTAGCTCACAAGCCACTCCAAACAGATTGATATCGGAAAAAAGTCCCTATCTGCTCCAACATGCCCATAATCCAGTTGACTGGTACCCCTGGGGCAAGGAGGCTTTTGACATAGCGGTGAAGGAAGACAAACCGATCTTTCTGTCCATCGGATATTCTACCTGCCACTGGTGTCATGTCATGGCGCACGAGTCCTTTGAAGATCCTGAAGTGGCCCAAGCGATGAACAACACTTTTGTATCCATCAAGGTGGATAAAGAGGAACGACCTGACATTGATAGCATCTATATGACCGTCTGCCAGATGATGACGGGCAGCGGCGGCTGGCCCTTGACCGTTGTGATGACTCCGGAAAAGATGCCCTTCTTCGCGGCGACGTATATTCCCAGGGAATCGAGATTCGGGCGAGTCGGCATGAAGGAGCTGATCCCTCAGATTCGGGAAAAATGGAAATCCCAAAGAGAAGAGATCCTCAATTCGGCCGAGAACGTCGCCGGACAACTCAGACGTGTTACCAGTGTATCCCCCGGTGCAGAATTGGGCAGGGATGTTTTGACCGCTGCCTTCCGAACGCTTTCGAGGCGTTTCGATGAGCACTACGGAGGGTTTGGTAAGGCGCCCAAATTTCCAACGCCCCACAATCTCACGTTTCTCCTGCGCTACTGGAAAAGCACCGGAGATGAAAAGGCCCTGCGCATGGCAGAGAAAACCCTTCAATTCATGCGTCGAGGCGGCGTGTACGACCATATCGGATTTGGCTTCCACAGATATTCCACTGATGAGCGGTGGCTCGTTCCTCATTTTGAGAAAATGCTTTACGATCAAGCTTTATTGACAATGGCATATGTGGAGGCGTATCAAGCCACAGGTAAGGAAGAGTACAAAAGGACTGGGGAGGAAGTCCTGTCCTACGTCTTACGGGATATGACTTCCCCAGAGGGCGGATTTTACTCTGCCGAGGATGCGGACAGCGAAGGTGAAGAAGGAAAGTTTTACCTGTGGGAGGAGGGTGAAATCAGAGGGGTGCTGCCGCCGGAGGAAGCCGAAGTGATCATACGTGCCCTCAATGTTGAAGAGAAGGGCAATTTCAGGGGTGAATCGACCGGAGAGAAAACCAATGAGAATATTCTTCATCTCAGGATGTCTTTGGCCGAGTCTGTTCCAGAGTTGGGGCTTGAACAGGGGGAACTGCTGCACCGTTTGGAGTCGGCCAGAAGAGCGCTGTTCGATGTGAGGCAGAGACGTCCCCGTCCCTTTAGGGACGAGAAGATTCTGACGGATTGGAACGGCTTAATGATAGCGGCATTGGCCAAAGCAGCGCGCGTTTTTGATAATGCTGATTATACGAATGCAGCCGGTACGGCAACGGCGTTTGTTCTTTCGAGAATGCGAGATAAAGAAGGACGACTCTATCATCGATTTGGAGATGGTGAAGTGGCTCTTGGGGGATTCCTGGATGACTATGCTTTTTTTACGTGGGGTCTTATAGAGATGTACGAAACCACCTTTGAAGTCGACTATCTGAAAGCGGCACTCGAAATGACGGAGAGAATGATACACCATTTTTGGGATAAGTCTGAGGGTGGATTCTACTTTACTGCGGACGATGCCGAGACCACGCTTATCAGAAGGAAGGAGATATATGACGGTGCGATCCCTTCGGGAAATTCCGTGGCCATGTTGAACCTGCTCCGCTTAGGTCGAATGACGGCTCGTCCTGAATTTGCGGAGAACGCTGCGCACATTGGGCGAGCCTTTTCCAAAGATATTGAGAGGACTCCGGTGGCATATACCCAGCTCATGAGCGCCTTGGATTTCCAATCTGGGGAATCCTATGAAGTCGTTCTTGTCGGAGATGTGTTGTCCGCCGATACAAAAGTGATGCTCGATGCGCTTCGAAAACGATTCCTCCCGAAGACAGTGGTGCTTTTTTCTCCTGCACATGGGGAATCATCCGAAATCTCAAAGCTCGCCGACTATACGCAATCCATGTCGAGTATCAATGGAAAAACAACCGCCTATGTTTGCCAGAACTATAGCTGTAAACAACCGACGACAGATGTAAGAAAAGTGCTTCAAATATTGAAAGAGAAATGAAGTATGCAGTTTACGAATACAGAAATCTGAACACGATCTGAAAGAGCAGAAGGATTGAAAACAGTGATAGCTATCAGGGAGGCGAAAATGAATAAAATATTCTTCCTTAAAAAGAGAACTTTTTACGTCCTCATGATGTGTCTGACATCGTGCATAGTACTCCGCATCATGCTCCATGCTCAGGAATCTGTCCCGAAACTTATCGATGCGAAATGGTTGAAGGAAAACCTTTCGAGAGAGAACATGCGGATCGTTGATGTAAGAGACGATGTCAAAGAGTACTGGAAGGGTCATATCCCCGGTGCTGTCTATCTCGATCCTGAAGCGATGAAGTGGCCTCAGGGAGGGGTACCGGTGAAATTGATCCGGCCTGCGGCTTTTGTGGAATTACTGGGAGAAATGGGTATTGATCGAAACACGTTCGTCATTGCCTATTCTGAGAGAGGGGACTTCAGCGCTCCATATTTGGTGTGGGCTCTCGATTATATCGGTCATGAAAAGAGCGCGGTGTTGGACGGTGGTTTTTTGAAATGGGAGAAGGAGAAAGGTGCTGTAACTCAGGACTATCCTCAAATAGGGAGCGAACGGTATCCCCCTCCTTCAGGCTTGAATGAAAATGTCCGGGCGACGTTGAAGCAAGTGGAGCAATCCATAGGGCAGGAAGACGTGCTTGTGCTCGATGTCAGGACCGAAGCGCTCTATACAGGGGAAGCGGGTGTCTGGAAACGGAGGGGACATATTCAGGGTGCTGTCCATCACTTCTGGGGTGATGACATGAATGAGGACGGCACATGGAAAGAGGCTAAAGAAATACGGAGGATATACGAGACGTTAGGCGCTACCCCTGATAAGACGATTATTGTCTCCTGCGGTCAGGGGAGTATGTCCTCTCATACGTATTTTACCCTCAAGCATGTTCTTGGTTATCCCAAGGTGAAACACTACGACGGGAGCTTTCATGAGTGGTCGAACCTTGAGGAACTTCCGGTCCAATCCGGTCGGAGTGCAGGACCGGATCCGGAAAAGCTCCTTCAGAACAGGTGCACGGCCTGTCACAATCTGGACCGGGTCCACAAGCAGAAGGAAGACGCGGCCGGCTGGGAGAAGATCATCGACCGGATGATTAAGAGAGGCACAAAGCTTAATGAGACTGAACGGATGATGCTGGTGGATTTTCTCTCGAAAAAAGGGAAGTAAGAGACCATATGAAAGGAGGAACGCTGTGAGTAAATGGGAGTGTTTGGCATGCGGATACATCTACGATCCGGCAAAAGGTGATCCTGAAAACGACATTGGGCCGAACGTGCCTTTCGAGGATCTACCGGACGATTGGGTCTGCCCTGCCTGCGGAGCGGGGAAGGATATGTTTGAAAAACTGGAGGGCTGAGCGTATGGTTACCAATGACATGTCGTTCCTCATCGGAGGAGATGCCGGGCAGGGGGTGGAATCGAGCGGGGCAGGATTCGCCAAGGCGCTGGCCAGGGGTGGGCTGCACATCTTCGCCATGCAGGACTATCACTCGCGGATCCGAGGCGGACACAATTTTTTTCAGATTCGGGTGAACAAACGAAGCGTCCATTCTCACACCGAAGCCGTTCACCTGGTGTTGGCTCTGACTGAGGACACAATATCGAAGCACACAGAATCCCTCGTTCCGGGCGGTGGGATCATTTACGATGCCGAAGTTGAAGTGACCGAGAAGGAGCTTGATGAAAAGGATATTAGGCTCTTTCCGGTTCCGTTGTCGAAGATGGCACAAGAGCATGGGGGAGCAGAGGTGATGAGAAATACGGCAGCCCTTGGTGCGGCTGCAGGTGTCGTTGAGTACGAAATTGATCGGATTGAAAGTGTCATCAGGGATAACTTTCGGAAAAAAGGCGAAGCCGTCATTGAGAACAACCTCAAAGTGGCGGGGGCCGCCTATCGCTTTGCTCGCGAGCACTACGCCGCCGAATTCGAATTCAAGCTCAAAACCGTGGATGCTCCTGCAAGAATGGTCATCAATGGCAACCACGCTTTCGCCCTGGGGGCTGCGGTCTCGGGCTGCAAGTTCGTGGCAGGGTATCCCATGACCCCGGGAACATCCGTTCTCATTTGGATGGCCACCCATGGGAAGCGCTTGGGCATTGTTACGAAACACACGGAGGATGAGATCGCCGCCATCTGTATGGCCATCGGCGCCGGTCATGCCGGGGTGAGGGCCATGGTGCCGACCTCAGGCGGCGGCTTCGCCCTTATGGCCGAGGCATTGGGTCTGGCCGGGATGACGGAGACACCGGTCGTCATCTTTGAGGCCCAGCGGCCAGGACCCTCGACCGGTTTTGCCACCAGAACCGAGCAGGGAGACTTACTCTTCATGCTTCATGCCTCCCAGGGTGAGTTTCCCCGTATTGTTCTCAGTCCCTGTACTGTGGAGCAATGTTACCAGGCAGGGGTACGGGCCTTCAACTTTGCGGAGAAGTACCAGTGTCCGGTCATCGTCCTTTCCGATAATTATCTGGCCAATTCCCTGAGGACCCTTGACCATGACCAATTTGACTTCAATCAGGTTGCCATCGATCGCGGTGCTTTTCTTACGGATGAGGATATGGAAAACCTTTCGGATGCGTATAAACGCTATGCGTTCACGGAATCGGGGATTTCACCGCGAGCTATAGCCGGTCACCCGAAAGCTGTGTACTCCACGACGAGCGATGAGCATGACGAGTACGGCCACATCACCGAGGATGCCGGCAACAGGGTGAAAATGATGGACAAGCGCATGAGAAAGCTCGAAGAGGCGGCTCGGGATATGCAACCGCCGGAGTTGTACGGTCCTCACAGGGCGGATGTGACCTTCATCTGCTGGGGATCGACGTACGGTCCTCTGCGCGAGGCTGTTGATATCCTCAATGAAGACGGAGACAGGGCCAATCTTCTCACAATTATGGATATGTGGCCGTTTCCCAAGGACAGCGTCGGTCAAAGGATCGATGCATCGAAACGCGTCATTATCGTTGAGGGGAATTACGCTGGGCAGTTGGCCGAGCTGATCCGAATGTGCACCGGTCGAGAAATAGAGGAACGGATCCTGAGATTTGACGGTCGTCCCTTCTCGCCGGAATATATTCTTCAGCGGTTGAAGGAAGGAGAATGAGCCTATGTCTGAGATGAAAGATTTTCTTAGCCCGGTGAGACCGACGTGGTGTCCTGGTTGCGGGAATCATGGTATTTGGAACGCCCTGAAAATGGCTCTGGCCGATCTCGATCTGTCACCGCATGAGGTCCTGCTTGTGTCCGGTATCGGCTGTGGAAGCAAACTCCCCGATTACACCCGAGCCAATGGATATCAAAGTCTTCACGGGCGAACTGTGCCCGTGGCAACCGGTGCCAAATTGGCCAATCATGCCCTCACAGTGATAGCCGTTCACGGCGACGGGGACGGTTACGGCATGGGCATGGGGCACTTTGTGCACGCGGCCCGGCGAAACATCGATCTCGTGGATATTCACCAGGATAATCAGATCTACGGACTCACCAAGGGACAATACTCGCCGACGAGTGACCACGGTTTTCTCAGTAAAACGTCGCCCGAAGGGGCCATTGAAACCGCAGTCCGGCCTTTGGCCACGGCATTGGCGGCAGGGGCGACCTTTGTCTCACGCGGTTTCGCCCTGGATCCGAAGCACCTCTCCCGGGTTATTCAAAAAGCGATCCAACATAAGGGCTATGCCTTGGTCGACATCCTGCAGCCGTGCGTGACCTTTAACAAGGTGAACACCTACGACTGGTACAAGGAGCGGGTGTACAAGGTGGAAGATGAGGATGATTACGATCCCACGAATCGCGAACGTGCCTTTCGGATAGCTTGCGAGTGGGGCGATCGCATTCCCACCGGTGTGGTCTATCAGGTTGAGGGTGTTCCCTCGTACGAAGATCAGATCCCGGCCCTTGAGGCAGGGCCCCTGGTCAAACAGCCGCTGCAGCGGAGTATGGAGGAGTACGAGGCGTTAAAGGAGGAGTTTGTATAGGATCCTTGAGATTTCATCACCTGGGTGCGACAGAAATTCGTGTCTCGGTGCCATTCTGGCAAAATTTTATGAAGTGTTCGGGCCCTATTTCGCCAATAGGAGGAGGAGTCATCTCTTTGATGTAGAGTTTTTACAGAAGAACCCCATGAAGAGTGCAGAGAAAAATTGAGTTTTAAAGGTTTGACCTCATAGACGTATACGAAGTGAAACCACGAGGACACTATGAAAGTGGCCATCATCGGAGCATCCGGCCAAACAGGGCTGAAACTGGTTCGTGAATCGCTGAGGCGCGGGCACCAGGTGGTGGCGGTGTGCCGCACCTCGTCTGCAGACAGACTGAAGGAATTTTCCGACAACGGCGGATGCACGGTGATCACTGCCCCAGTGGTGTCCGACCTGGCCACCCTTACCCAGGCGCTTGCCGGCTGCGATGCTGGGGTAGCCGTTTTGATTTCGGTGCGACGCCTGAGGGCGACTGAACTGGTGAGATCCCTGGCCAAGGCAGCGGCCGCCAATGGGGTGAAGCGGCTGGTGTTTACCGCCGGTGAGGTGACTGCCGCGCCTGAAAAGGACGAAACTTTTACCCTGCGGCAACGGATCATGCTTCTGGTATTCACACTCATGACGTGGTTTACGCCCTACTCCATGACAGATATGATCGAGGCATCGGTGCTGGTCAGACAACAGCCTGACTGGGATTGGACGATCGTGCGCGCGCCCACCTTGCGTGAGGAGCCTGGGGTGGGGTACAGGTTATGTGAGATCAATGAGGTCACGGCAAAACACGTTCTGTCCCGAGAGGACTACGCGACCTGCCTGCTCGATTCCTTGGAGAATCCCGAGCACTACCGCCGCGCCCTGACGGTGGTGTCGGCCGGGGGCTGAGGATCGTGTGGTGAAGACCAGAGTCAGCCATCAAGATGCAAGTGAAGGGGAACGCCCGACCAGTGGCTGCAGGGACGCGTTGAACGCGCGCCCCTGAGCCCGATGTTCGGTGACCCAGGCGTAATCGACGGAAGGAGTGAACGACAATGACCTGCTCTGAGAGTGAAACCGCCTTGAAATATCCGATTGGCCGTTTCACGGTAGAACATCTGGAGAAGCAGACCGACCCGGCGACTCGGCAGCTGCGGATCGAATCCCTTGCGAAGACTCCATCCTTGTTCGAGTGTGCTGTTGCGGGTTTGACTGAGGAGCAACAGAACGTTCCATACCGTCCGGGCGGGTGGAGTATACGCCAAGTGGTCCATCATATGGCGGACAGCCATCTCCAAGCATATGCGGTCTTCAAGATGACGCTCACAACTGATAAGCCGTTGCTCCGGATGTATGACTGTGCGGCTTGGGGGGAGTTCGTGGATGCGCGCACCGGTCCGGTGGCCGCGTCACTCTCGCTCCTGTCGGGTGTTCACGCGCGATGGGACTTACTTCTGCATTCCATGGATGTTGAGGGGTTCTCGCGCTCTTTCGAGCGCCCAGAATGGGGTGGGCTGATTACCCTGGACAACTTCCTTCAGATGTTGGACTGGCACCATCGCCATCACCTGGCGCAGGTCACGAATGTGAGGCACAAGCAAGGGCGGTGAGCGCCACTGTGGGCCACCTCACATGCGCCTGAAGCTGGTGAGCACTGGATTTTAAAGGAACGTCGTTGGTTTGTTGGCACGGCAGCATCACTGTTGACCGACGCATCAAGAAGCCGGGGAAAGTTCCCTACTCACGAGGGTCAGGGCTTAACTTCTAAATTTTGAGAGTACAAAGGGACACTCCTCGTAGAAGGGGGAGAGGAGTCGTCTCTTTGATTTCATTTTTACAGTAGAATCCCATGAAGGGTGCTGAGAAAAATTTATTTTATAGAGTTGACCCTCGGAGACGGCTTCGTTTAACATGGTTTTACCCGCAATTGAGTGTGATTGGAGAAGGATTCGGATGTTATCCACAGACTCTTCCATTCAGTCTGCTTCGAATGAACTCTTCCTGCTCAACTGCCGATAAAATCCTGAGTGTTAAACGTTGCTCGCAAGATTTCCAGTCAGAGAGGAGGCATATCATGGCAATCCGAATTGTGCGTCTCGGAACCGATAGGTTCAGGGGAGAAGGACTACGCATCGGGACGGTCAGGCGTCCGCCACGTGGCGTGCCCAAGAGCGAATACGCATCCCAAAATTGGTATGACGTGTGGCTCCCAAACGTTGCACCAACCCACGAACTCATGAAACTGGGGCGGGCTGCTGAATCCGAGAAAGATTGGAATGTATTTGCCAGGAAATATCGCGCTGAGATGGCCGATCCTGAAAAGAGCAGGATTCTTGATCTCCTTGCCGCGCTGTCTCACGACGCAAACTTCTCTGTGGGTTGTTACTGCGAGAACGAGGCGCGCTGTCACAGGTCCATCCTGCGCGAGCTGTTGGCCCAGAGAGAGGCTCAGCTCGAATGAGTCTGAAAGGGGCGCAGCACAACAGGGCCCACCCCCCTGCTGCAGTTGACTCGCTATGGCTCGCAACAGAACAGCCCGTTCGGCGTACTGGAGAAGTGGGATTGCATGAAAATACGATACGCTATCGATCCAGAGTGCGGAGAACCTCACATTTTTTAAGCACGCGGAATCTGAAGCCGAAGGAGAAGATGTTTGACAGGGTCCAGCCACGAGGGTCAGGGCTTGAATTTTAAATTTTGACAGTACAGGGAGCCTCCCTTGTAATGGGTCGAAAGGAGCCATCCCTTTGATTTCATTTTTTGCAGAAGAGTTCCATGAAGAGTGCGGGGAAATATATTGTTTTGAAGGGGTGATCCTCATAGACTTTACAAAAAGTCGGCCCTGTCTGTTTCGTGCGCAGTATCTGGGAGCTTTTCGAAGCGGAGCAATAAGGGGTGGCCTCATTGAAATCGGTCGATCAAACTTTTGTCTGCGAGTCTTCAAGAAAACCTTCTTGACATCATAGATCATGAGCGCTATAATATGGACAAAAAGAAAATGCATCGTCAACCCGTTCTCAACCTCCATGTGAGAGCGGACATTTGGAATGGTAACGAGTTTCCGTCGGTGTTTACGTCCCCAAACAGCGTTTGGGAAGGGTGGCGTAGCCGTAACCAAAGAGCGTAATCCGGGAGTCAACACATAAGGAGAGCGACATGCGGTTGCAAGGGAAAAGAGCGATTGTCCTCGTTGAAAACCAGTACCAGGAGCTTGAAGTCTGGTATCCTTACTACCGGTTAAAGGAGGAGGGGGTTGAGGTTTTTCTGGTGGGATCGGGGAGTGCGACGGTCTATTCCAGTAAGGTTGGATATCCGGCCGAAGCGGATGTATCTGCCGATGAAGTGAATATTGCGAAGTTCGATGCCGTCATTATACCAGGTGGCTACGCACCCGATTTCATGCGACGATACCCGGCCATGGTCAAGCTGGTCAAGGACGCATACGATCAGGGTAAGATTGTTGCTGCCATTTGTCATGCCGGGTGGATGCTCGTCTCGGCCGGTATTCTCGAAGGGAAAAAGGTGACGTGTTTCTTTGCCATCAAGGATGATGTGATCAATGCCGTTGCAGAATACGTGGACGAGGAAGTTGTCAGGGACGGCCGGTTGATCACGTCGCGCAAACCCGATGATCTGCCCGCCTTCTGTCGGGAACTTATTGCGGCTTTGGAGGGAGAAGGGAAGAGGAGGAAATAGAAGGGGAGATTTGGGAAGAGTGGGGATTGGAAGATATGCCAGAGCGTCTAAGATCCAAAGAAGAGTGAGAAATAGAAAAGCCCTCTTTGCCCTCTCGCACATGTGATGTCCTCTTATTCCCTCTTCACCCCTCTTCATGGTGGAACATGAAATCAGATATCGAAATAGCCCAGGCAGCGCACCTTAAGCCCATACGGGAGGTGGCCGCCAGCGCAGGAATCCTGGAGGAGGAAGTCATTCTCTGCGGAAACCATAAGGCCAAAATTTCCCTGAATCTTCTTGAGCGTTTGAAATCCAAAGGGGATGGTAAACTTGTCGTCATTACGGCGATGACACCGACGGCCTTGGGTGAGGGAAAAACCACAACGGCTGTCGGGCTGTCCATGGCATTGACCAGACTCGGTATCTCCTCCATTGTTACTCTGAGAGAACCATCCTTGGGACCGGTGTTCGGTTTGAAGGGGGGAGCTGCCGGTGGGGGGTCTGCCCAGGTCCTCCCCATGGAGGAGATCAATCTTCATTTTACCGGCGATATGCATGCCGTTACGAGCGCCCACAATCTTGTCTCGGCCGTGATCGATAATCATATCTATCAGGGCAATGCCATGGATATCGATCCGACGCAAGTGGTGTTTCCCAGGGCCATGGACATGAACGATCGGGCCTTACGAGATATCGTCGTTGCCCTGGGTGGGACTCGGCACGGCATTCCACGGGAGGATGCATTCATTATCACGGCCGCTTCCGAAGTCATGGCCGTGCTCTCGCTGTCAGAAAGTCTCGGGGAACTGAAAGAACGGTTGGGCTCGATCATTGTGGCGTTTACACGGCGGGGAGAACCTGTCACCGTTGAAGATCTTGCCATTCGCGGCGCCGTAGCCGCACTCTTGAAAAATGCCCTGCAGCCGAACCTGGTACAGACCGTTGAACACACCCCCGCTTTCGTCCATTGCGGTCCTTTCGCCAATATCGCCCACGGCACGAACAGCGTGGTCGCCACGAAGATGGCGCTCAAACTCGCCGATGTCGTGGTGACAGAAACCGGTTTCGGCTCCGATCTGGGTGCTGAGAAGTTTTTCCACATCGTCGCACCCCGGGCGGGTTTTCGCGTTCATTGTGTCGTGATTGTGGCTTCCCTGCGAGCTTTGAAGCTCCACGGAGGCGCCTCAAAAGAACAGATGGGTAAAACATCGATTGCTGCCTTAGAGATGGGTCTGCCCAATCTTCTGCGGCATCTTGAAAACATGAATAAATTTGGGGTGCCGACAGTGGTCGCCCTCAATAGGTTCCCCGGCGATTCCGATGAAGAAGTGAGGTTCTTTACCGAGTACTGTTCCGAGAAAAATATCCCCTCCGCCGTGTCGGAAGTGTTCGAGAGAGGGGGGCCAGGGGGGCGCGAATTGGCCCATCTTGTGCATGAGCGGGTCAAGACAAGCGACGGTACGTTTTCGAAACTGTACACCTCGAATATTGCCGTCGAGGAGAAGATCAATACAATTGCCAGAGAGATTTACCGGGCCGAGGACATTGTGTATCAGCTTCAGGCCAAGAGAGATGTTCGGAGAATTGTGGACCTGGGTCTTGATCATCTGCCTGTATGTATGGCGAAAACGCCTCGATCTTTTTCTGATGATCCGAAGATATATGGGGCTCCTGAGGGCTTTTCCGTGACCATTCGCAAAGTGAGCATCTCTGCGGGAGCTGGATTTTTGGTGCCGATAGCGGGTGACATCATGTTGATGCCCGGCCTCCCGAAACACCCTGCGGCGATGGACATGGATCTCGATGAGGGGGATATGATTTCAGGGCTCTTCTAAGCGGAGGACGGCTGATTCCTGGGTAGCGTGGCTTGGCCGTACAAAATGATTTTAATGCGGTGAGGTCTCTTTTTACACGTCTTTCGTTTTTTTGTAGATTCTTGTTGACAGGGGGCGGTGCAAAGATTATTTTTGCGGCCAATAGGTTTCGAACTTTTGTTTCGGGTCAGATGGGATTCTGGAGGAGTTCTACAGACGGAATCTGATGAGAGTTCATATGTATAAAACAGGCTACACTATTTTTATTCGCAGGAGGTGAGATGATGAGAGCTACAGTCGATGCAGATCTGTGCACGGGGTGTGAACTCTGCGTAGAAACTTGTCCGGAGATTTTTGAAATGCAGGGTGACGTAGCCGTAGCGACGGTGGATGTGATTCCCGTCGATGCGGTTGAGAGCGCCAGGGAAGCTGCTGAAGAGTGTCCTGTTGAGGCGATCACTCTTGAGGAATAACATCGCTCATATGTACCCAATTCGTTGTTGAACAAGAAGACACAAGTATCCTCTCACATATGTGATCCTTGCTCGGTATCGTTTTCGAACCTGGAGCTCATGTGTGACCACGAAGATATCCGTGTCTGATACCGAACCGATCTGAGGAGAAAGGTCTCTATTTCTGAACACCGCCCTGCTACATTCGTCGTAGCGGGGCGGTGTGTTTTGAAGCGTTCGAATTTCAGTATGATTCTGGGCGGCCCATGAAAAAGTTTACGCACATCCGCAAACGAGACGGGCGACTCCAGTCGTTCCAGCGCAAGAAAATCACGGCAGCCATCGATGCGGCGCTCAAAGAAGTGGGGATGGCGGATCACGCTCTGGCCGATGCGCTCTCCCGTGAAACCGTCGATCACCTGCAGGCGAAAAATTTCGCAAAGGTCATTGACCTGGAAAAAGTCCAGGACGCTGTGGAGCACGTGCTCGTCCGGAAGGATCTTACGGATGCAGCCAAAGCTTACATTCTCTCTCGTCAGAGGCACGCTGATGCCCGTCTGGTGAAAAGGATTTTGGGCGTCGAGGACGAGCTCAAGTTGAGTCTCAATGCCATTCGAGTCTTGGAAAGACGATATTTGGCGAAGGATACTCACGGTCGGATCGTTGAGAGCCCGTTGGGTATGTTTCAGCGTGTCGCCAGGGCTGTCGCTGAGCCTGATTTGGATTTTGGAGGGCGAAGTGCTGCGGCCGAGGCGGAAGGAAAATTTCTGGCGCTCATGGCCGATCTCGAATTTTTCCCCAACTCACCCACCCTCATGAATGGAGGCACGGACGTCGGGCAATTGGCCGCCTGTTTCACGCTGCCCGTCGATGATTCGATGGAGAGTATCTTCGGAACGTTGAAACATATGGCCCTCATCCACCAGTCCGGCGGCGGAACAGGATTTTCCTTCAGTCACATAAGACCGAAAGGTGACGTCGTTCAATCGACCCAGGGCATCGCATCCGGTCCTGTCTCTTTTATGTCCATTTACGATGCAGCCACAGATGTCATTCGCCAGGGGGGGCGTCGCCGCGGTGCAAATATGGGCATACTCAGGATTGATCACCCTGATATCATGGATTTTATCAATGCCAAACGAAACGGTAATGCCTTTCGAAATTTCAATCTGTCCGTCGCCGTGACAGATGCTTTCATGAACTGTCTGCGGCGAAACGGTATGTTTTCTCTGGTCAACCCGCGAACGAGGAAAGTCCAGGGACATGTGAGAGCGCGGGAGATCTTTCGCTCGATGGTCACGAGCGCTTGGGAAATGGGTGACCCGGGGGTGCTCTTCATTGATACCGTGAATCGCAGGAATCCAACCCCGGCCCTGGGAAAAATGGAGAGCACGAATCCCTGCGGGGAAGTCCCTCTGCTGCCCTACGAGAGTTGCAATTTAGGATCGATAAATTTGGCCAGGATGGTTTGCGATGGGGCCATCGACTGGCAAAAGCTGGAGCGAGTCGTTCGGACGGCCGTGCATTTTCTTGACAATGTCATCGAAGCAAATTCGTTTCCTCTTCCTCAGATTGAATCCGTGACCAAGACGAACCGTAAAATCGGTCTCGGCGTCATGGGGCTTGCCGACTTGTTTCTGTTACTCGGTGTCCCGTATCATTCTGAGGAGGCGCGCAAGATCGGGACGAACATAATGAAATTCATTACCCAAAAAGCTCGGAACGCTTCAGCCGACCTGGGGCGCACGCGCGGATCCTTTCCCCATTTTCAAAAGAGCATTTGGCCGAAACGCGGTTTTGACGCTCTGCGGAATGCAACCACCACCACGATTGCCCCAACCGGAACCATCAGCCTCATAGCCGGCGCCTCCAGCGGCATTGAACCGCTCTTTGCTCTGTCCTTTCGCCGCTATATCATGGAGGGGACGGAACTGCAGGAGGTTCATCCTATTTTTGAACGGATGTTGAGAGAGCGCAATATTTACAGTCAGGATCTTTTGGCCGAAGTGGCGCACACAGGATCCATAAGGGGGATCAAGACCCTGCCCAGAGATGTGCGGAACCTTTTTGTGACGAGTATGGATATCTCGCCCAAGGAGCATGTGACCATGCAGGCGAGTTTCCAGCGATTTGTGGACAATGCGGTATCGAAAACGGTCAATCTGCCTCAGAACGCCACGCTTGATCACGTTCGGCACATCTATCATCTCGCATACACATTGAAATGCAAGGGTATTACGGTCTACCGCTTCGGCAGTAAGCGGGGGCAGCCCGTGTCTTGGGGGCGACCGGAGCTTGCCTTGGAACCTGAGGAGACGGGGGCATGCTCGCCGGAAAGGTGTTTTTATTGAGTTGAAGATTTCAAAGCCACGGAGGCGCGGAGAGGCGCACTGTTGCGCAGAAGAGAGATCGAAACGGATGTGTGCCGATTCCCTCGGAGAAAACGGATGTGTCGGGAGGTATCATTGAATCTCGGTTTAAAGGGCAGGACGGCTGTTGTCGGAGGTGCGAGCCAGGGACTGGGCCGGGCGGTGGCCCTGGCCCTGGCACAGGAAGGCATAACCGTTGCTCTGTCCGCCCGCAACGAAGATCGTTTGAGGGATACAGCCGAGGAGATAGAAAAGACCACGGGTGTTCAGGCTCTCCCCATCCGGGCCGATCACACACAATATGCTGACATCAAAAGAATCGTTGAGCAGACCATCACGACCTTTGGACGGATCGATATCCTCTTCACGAATACAGGTGGACCTACTCCCGGGACCTTTTTCGATTTCGATGACCGTCAGTGGCAGGCGGCTTACGAGCAACTCTTGCTGTATGTCGTGCGGATGTGTCGCGAGGTTATACCTCACATGAAGAGACAGAGATGGGGGCGCATTATCAACAATGCGTCTGTGGCCGTCAAGGAGCCCTATGAGGATCTGTTACTGTCCAACGTTTTTCGTGTGGGTGTTACCAGCTTGGGCAAGACCCTTTCCAGACAGATGGCCCAATACAACGTTCTCATAAACACGCTCTGCCCTGGGTTTACCCGGACGGAGCGGGCTATGGCACTGCTTCAAAGACGGGCGGAGGCTCGTAATATTTCATTGGAAGATATGGAGAAAATAACTGTGAGCGAAATCCCGGTCGGTTTTATACCCTATCCGGAGGGCGTCGCCAGCCTGGTTGTCTTTTTGGCCTCAGAGCGAGCGTCCAGTCTGACAGGTACGACCATTCAAATTGATGGAGGCCATACGAGGGGTCTTCTTTAGGACGTCGGAGCTCCCGATGCGGTTCAATCGTACAACTCCCAAAAGGAAAAAAGAGAAAGATGTCCCTTGAGATCATAGGTCTTTTGGTGGGTGCGGCCATAATTGTTATTGAAACAATTATTCTGGCGATGTTGGTGCATCACCTCAGAAAATTGAATGAGCATACAATGAAATTGGATTTTCACGTGAAGAAACTTGATACGTATTTTGATGAGCTTCATGAACACGCGCACTATTTGGAGAAAAATGTGGATCGCCTATGTTCCTGTGTTCTTCCTTCGGAAGAAGCCGAGGGAAATTGAGAGGGAACCGCTCTGTCCAAGACGGTCGAAACAAAGGAGTAAACCATGAGAGTAGTTATTATTGGAAATGGACCGGCTGGTATTACGGCGGCCAAAACGATTCGGGAGAGGGATTCTGAGATTGAAATCGAGATCTATGCGGAAGAGAAGCACCCGTACTACTTCAGGCCGAAGCTTCCTGACCTTTTGGGTGGAACCGTCAAACCGAGTGAGATTTACGCCTATTCCGAAGCGTGGTACAGGCAACGGAACATCGAGGTCCATCTGGGAATCAGCGTCACCCAGATCGTCCCCTCCGATAAGGGCGTTGTTCTCGAGACGGGTGAGAGCGTACGCTATGATAAACTGCTTTTGGCGACAGGGAGCCACTGTTTCGTTCCACCGATTCAAGGCGCCGATAAGAGCGGTGTGTTTACGTTGCGCACCATTGACGACGCAGTGGCAATCAAAGAGTATGCAAAAGATAAAAAACGTGCTATTGTCATTGGCGGGGGATTATTGGGGCTCGAAACGTCACGGGCATTACGCTCCCTTGGGCTTGAAATCACCGTCGTTGAGTTCTTACCACGGCTCTTGCCCCGCCAACTGGACGAGGAAGGTGCGTCCTTTTTAAAAACGAAGATGGAGGAGATGAGTATCCAGGTGGTTCTGGATGCAGAGTCGGACGAGATTTTAGGGGAGGGGGGGGTGGCGGGTCTTCTATTGAAAGACGAAAGGATTGTGAACGGTGATGTGGTCCTCATATCGGCAGGTGTCCGGGCAAATGCAGAGATCGCCCGAAGGGCAGGCATCGCGGTCAATAAAGGTGTTGTCGTTGACGAGCATATGAAAACGAATATTGATGATATCTATGCGGCTGGTGATGTGACTGAATTTCAGGAGAGACTGTGGGGCATCATTCCGGCGGCCGTTGATCAGGCCAAGGTGGCGGCTGCCAATATTGTGGGTCAGGATGAAGTCGAATATACGGGGACGGTACCATACACCACGCTCAAAGTTGTGGGTGTCGATCTCACTTCGATTGGCATTGTGAAACCGGAGGGAGAAGGATTCAAAGAAATCAGAAAGACGAAACCGCGGGAAGGTATTTACAAGAAGCTGGTGCTCCAGGACGGATATATTGTGGGGGCCATCTTTTTGGGTGACCGGGCCGACGTGACGCCGGCGAACAAGATCATCAATGAGAAGATAAACGTGGCGAAATACGCGAATCGGTTACTCGATGACGATTTTGATCTGAGGATCCTGATCCCATAGGCCGGGGCAGTTCTGAACCGGAGTGCACCATGTCATCCGTCATCGTCTGGACGTTGCCGGATCTGAAAATGAAAAACCCAACCAGACACTCCCCTTTAACATGCCCGCCCTTTTTAGCGAACGAATCATCATGAATCAATCTGAAAGTGCCAAGTTGGGCATATATTCATGGTATAGATTATGAACTTTTTTCGGAGTTGTCAAGTCCTTTTTTAAGATCCTTGGAAAAATATTTTTTATCGTTGCCCGGAGGGTTGTGCCAGGCTTTTGGAGGCCTCTGCGAGGAGGGTCGTGCGCCGCAATCCTTTCATCTCACCTCATCGTTGCGAGGATGAATGGTGGACGTGGCAATCTCCTTATCCCACCTCGTCATTGCCAGGAAAGCCGTGCGGAGCGCAGCATGACGAAGCAGTTTCCTTGTTCGAGAGAGATCACTTCACCTCTTTCGCAGTGACAGGTTTCTATGAATGTACTATCTCCAGTCCCAAACATAATCGAGATCAGACTGGCTTGTAAGTTGCACGAATCCGGTCCCATCGATGTTGATCCGGTAGATATTGTGATCTCCGTCGCGGTCTGAGACGAAGGCGATGCTTTGACCGTCAGGGGCCCACAGAGGTTGACTGTCCGAAGCCGGATCGTAGGTGAGCTGGAATTGTTGTGATCCGTCTGCACGCATGACATAGAGCTCCGGCTTTCCATTAATGAGGGAGGTGAAGGCGACCTTGCTCCCGTCCGGAGACCATCGGGCCTCAAGGTCGAACCGACCGTTGTTCGAAATGTTGATAAGACCGGACCCGTCAGGACTCATCGTGTAGACGTCGCTCTGTCCCTCCCGACCGGAGAGGAAGAGAATACGGCTCCCATCCGGAGACCAGGTGGGGTAGAGGTCGTCGGCGGGGTGGTGTGAAAGATTGGCCAGATCGCCACCTTCTCGATTCACTCTATATATCTCACCGTGACCGTCGCGTTTCGACTGAAAAATTATAGAGTGGCCATCAGGTGACCAGGCACCATGGTCATCCGCCCCCGGATGATTTGTCACGTTTATAAACCAGGAGCCGCTCCCATCGACGGTGTAGATTTCCGAGTTGCCGTCACGATTCGAGGTGAATGCGATGATGTCTCCATCCGGAGACCAGATAGGCGAGAAATCGTGGGCGGGATTCTTCGTCAGGTTTCGTAGGTTTGAGCCGTCCGGATCCATGATCCAGATATCCGGAGGTCCGTTCTTCATCTCGCTGGCCTCGAAAGCGATCATGTCACCCTCAGGAGACCAGACAGGGTTCCACTCCCATTGAGAGCTCTTGGTGAGGTTCGTCTGTCCGCTCCCGTCAGGATTCATGACAAAGATGTCATACGTTCCCTCCCGGTCTGAGATGAATAGAATTCCTTCTCCGGATGGCACTGTCACCTCTGTCGGCTTCTTATCGCAGCTGAAGAATAGGACTATTGACAGGAGCAAAACAATCATTGAAAGCATAGTGTCTGTCACTTGAGTTTTTCTTGTGTCATGAAAAGGTTCCCAGCGCCTTTTCTCTGACCAAGGATACGATTGATTGTCAAAACAACGTCCACGATATTCACGACACCGTCACCGTTGGAACAAGACGCCCTCCCAATTCTCCTCTGTTGTAATTTTTCTTTTTAAATTGTGGAGTCACCGTACCAACTAATTGCATCTTCCCATCTTGTTTCAGCATTTGTCTGCGGCTCGTGAGGACACTCGGATTTCCTGTTCCCATGTTCGTAGACGGGAGGGTGAAACTCTTTCGAACTTTTTCCTATTTGAGGAAAACCATTCGTTTTGTATCTGAAAATTGACCTACCTCGATACGGTAAAAGTAAATCCCACTGGCCACCTCTCGTCCTTGACCGTCCCTTCCGTCCCAGGTGGCTGTGTGGGATCCCGCTTGCCGAGCTTCATCCACCAGTGTCCGCACCTCCTGGCCCAGAATATTAAAAACCTTCAAGGTGGTGTGGCTGGGAGATCTCATATCTGGAATCTGATATCTAATATCTGTCCGCGGGTTGAAGGGATTGGGGTAGTTTTGAAAAAGCCTGTACGTCTCCGGAGAAATCTGGGCGACCTGCCCGGGAATGACTTCGGTCCTTTGTGTGCTGAAGTTGAAGACGTCCTCGCCGGTAAAGGGCTTTGTCACGATAAGACTCAGAATGGCACCAGGTTGGGGATCGATGGGATCCTCATCCTCCGGACTGCTGAGGGTGATGCGCCACGTATAATCCGGAAAAGGTTCGGTCAGAATAATAACGTCACCACTTGACCAGTCTTTCGAATCGTCTGTATCATGAATCATGAACTGTACCTTGTACTGCTCGGTGAGGTTTGAAATTTCAAAGGGGACCGGGATAAAATTGGTGATGGACGTATCCCCAGCAACTGTGAATCGAATTTCATAGTCCGCTGGGCGAGGTTGAAATCGCTGGATACGAAAGTCCCAATTGCAATCACCAGCAGTCCAGCCCGTCAGCGAATCGATGATGGAGATCGAGGTCCAATCCCTGATGAGTACCCGCAGGCCATCAAACTCCGGACTTTCGACCCTGCCCGTCATATCGATCTGATCCCGGACCACGAATTGAGCCAGACCTCTATCGAAGATATTGTATATTTTCACGTCAGCTGTGTCGACGAAACCCAATTGATACGCGTGGCCGGTGAAGCGGGTGGAATCGACGACAAGAACGTGGACCTCACCGTTTCCGTGGCCGGAGATGTGCACGGCTTCGATTTCTGAACGCTCGTGAACGAGAGTGAAGTCACCGTTTGATATGTCTTCCCCGGTGGTGTCTCCGTCGGAGGCCACGACCCTGATCCTGGCACCATCGCCTGAGCCGCACACCCACGGGTCCCACAGATAGCGACCGTCGTTCTCCTCATCGAGCGCAACGGACTCCCAGGCCGAATTCTCGGAGGAGCGGTAGAAGATGTCGATGGTCAGCTCATCCCCGTCGGCGTCCCGGGCCCACCATGCGATCTCAAAGACACCCTGGATGTTCTCGCCTCCGTTCGGGGAGAGGAGGCGTATTTCCGGCACGGCGTGACCGGGATTGTTGATTGTGAAGAGTGAATCGGAACGGTCCTCGCCAGGGAGATACCCGTCTGTGGTTGAGACGGCAAGACAGTATTGGGTTCCATCCGGGACCTCCTCCGTATTCCAGGAGGCGAGACCGTCGTTTTCCTCTTTCGAGGCAATGGAGAACCAGGACGAGCCGCCGTCACTGCTGCCCCAGAGATCGACGGTTTCGAACGGCTGTTCCGTAATGCTGTGTGCGGTCCAGGAGATGTCCACCGGTCCAGCCAAAACCTCACCACCATTGGGTGAGAGGAGCGTCACCCCCTGTTGCCGAAACCCATAGTCGTACATGGCATGAGCGGTTTTCGTATTCAGTTTCATATCCTCTTCATCGTCGCCCATGACCAGTGCGAAGGCCACCTCTGTCGTGCCACCCGCTTCCAGAGCGAAAGGTCCGGTGGACATGAGGAAGGCACAATCAAGACCATTGGGATAGAGGCCGGGGATTTGTTCCCAGTCGTCGTAATGAGGATCGATCCGACCCGCGGCGTCCGGATGGAAGTAGGCCTCCTGCTCCTCAGGGCGAAGATCGGTCGTATCGCCGCTCAGTACTTTGTATTGAATGAGCTCCTTGCGGAAAGCGGTCAATGCTCCGGGTCGGTCGTACCAGTCGAACCAGTGCCAGTCGGAGAGGCCCACTTCCTGGCCCGTCGTGTCCTTGGGGGATCCCAGCAGCGTGACACCGGCGTAGGCCCGCCAGTTCGGTTCCGGCCTGAAATCGTATATAAAACCAAGATCGTAACGAATCGTATCCTCGGTCTCCGGGTCAACCTCCTTGAGCAAGAGTTTCGTCCAATCCTCATTATCGTTGACGGTCCCGCTTGAGTCGCGATCTTCGATATCGGCATCAAGGTACAGCCCGATGAACATGCCCTCATATTTGAAAAGACTCGTATTGATGGCCTTCGCCTTGAAAAAGAGTATATCCCGGGCATAGGACGCCTTGAAGGCGAAGGCGGCGACATCGCATTGCAGGCCGATGGAAAAGCCCTGGTCCAACTGCTCGTCGCGGTCGGCGTAGCCATCGTCGGTCATGCTGAAAAAGACCTCCTGGTCCGCAGCAAACACACCTTCAATGCCCTCTGTTGTCAGGGGGTCCACCGCCCAAAATCCCGGCCAGTGTCGTTCTCCAGGCGTGGCAATGAATATACCATGTCCGTCGAAGTACCCCTCAGGCCAGGTGGCAGGAAGGGTGCTCGTGGCCATAAGGGGAATGTCAGGGAATCTGGAGTGCGGGATGAGATCACCCGCGACAACATCTCCTGAATGGAACCAGCCCAGGGAGCCGAAACGGGGGCCCCAGTCCGATTGATCGGTGCCACCGTGGATCTGGGCTTCGGTGACGGTCGGTCCCTCAATACCGGGCGGATTCCAGGGCCCTTCGGGGATGCCGACCCAGAGGTTGAAACCGGCAATGTACCCGTACCCCTTGTACCAACCGCAGGGCAGATCTGGGACGGAATAACCGGACAATACCCAAGTACCCAGTTGACCGTTGTTGTACACGGTGTGCACCAGTGTGCCGATGTCCAGAATACCTGCGGCCAAGTCGATGTCGTCCAAGACAGGTGAATGGGTTTCTGGGCTTAACTCCCTGGGAGCTGGACAAAGGGTTTCCGGCAGGGATATGAGAACGAGCGTAAAAATCATCCAGATGTATACGAACGTCTTCACAGAACTGCATCCCTTTTTGGAACAGATGGAGTGGGGGGACTGCACGCAGTCATCCGATGCATTAATAATATGAACCGATCCCTTGTGTGTCAAGTCCATAATGGTCCAGGACAGGTTGCGCTCGCGTGTTCTGTTTTCACGGAGAGCAGTGAGGGTGTGTCGAGGAGGTGGAGACTGTAAAACCGGAATCTCCTTAGTAGAGAGGAAGTTGAGCCAACCGAGGGGATTCCGGCACGGAGTTTACCCCCGTATTCTATTACGGGGGCCGGAATGACAGCTTGTGAATAAAGCAGGTTAGAAATACATGTTGCGGTAGTCTTTGATATCCGCTTTTTCCTTTAAGTCGTTAAACCACGCGGTATAGGTCTCGCTCTGCTTCTGTTGAAGGAGGGTCTGTTTCAGATTCTCCTTCTCCAGTTCGAAGGTCGCCTCGTCAATGGGCTGAAAATCCATCTTTTGAATGATGTAGAATCCCCGCGATGCTTCGATGACATCACTCAATTGATCCTGTTCCAGTGTGAAAGCGGTCCCGATAAAATTTTCGTCTCGCCCCACACCGGAGACATAGCCTGAACGCGCGAAGGGATCGGTCTCTTCTATTTCGAGGGAGCACGCGGCGGTCACCTGATCGAAGGTCAACCCTCTGGCCAATGAGTCGGCAATACTCCGGGCTTTGGCTTTTGCCAGGACCATTCGCTTTTCATTGAGGACGGCGGTCTTCACCTTGTCTCTCACGTCCTCCAGTGGTTGATAACCGGCCTCCGTCTCGTCGGCGAGGCGCAGGACGTAATAGGCCTTCTGATCCTCGTTGACATCGCTCGTCGCCCCAATTTTGGAATTGAAGGCAAAATTGACACCCCGCTGCATGTACCCGATGCCGGGAATATAGCCGGCCTGACCGAAGAAGCGCGTTTGCTGAACCTCGAGGCTGTCCAAGGCGGCCAGGGAGTCGAAACCGACCTCCTGGCAGGATTGGGCGAAATCCTCGGCAGCATATCTGAGTTTTTCCAGAGTAGCCTCACTGGCTTCGATTTTCAAGAGAATATGACTGGCTTTGACCTGCTCCTCGCCGTCCTCTTTTTTCCTGTCGGTGACTTTCAGGATGTGCCATCCGTACTGCGTCTGAATGGGCTCGGAGAGAGCGCCGATATCAAGACCGAAAGCGGCGTCTTCAAAGGGTTTGACCATATTGCCCCGCCCGAAGAACCCCAGGTCACCGCCGTTCTCCCGCGTGCCGATATCTTCGGAGTAGATACTGGCCAGTTCCGCAAAGTCCTCCCCGTTTGCGATTCTTTCGTGCAGCTCCTGGATCTCCCTTTTGACGTCGGCACTGTCCTCAGGGCTCGGATTCTTGTTGAATTGAACGTAGTCCAATTTACGCTGGGCCTCCTGGGTATATTCCTCTTTGTTGTTATTGTAATAGGCTAAAATCTCCTCGTCCGAGGCCTCATCGAGGGAGTCGACAAAGTCTCGAGCACCGAAGAACATGTACCGCACCTTGACCTTTTCATTCTTTTGAATATAGTCCTGGCGGACCTCGTTGTCGGTAACTCTGACAGTGGCCATAACCTGGTTCTGCAGTTTTTGGAGAGGCAAAAAGGCTCGAAAGTAATTCTCCACTTGAATCCAGGGAACCCTCGGATCGTCCAATGCCTGCTGAAATTTCGTCGTATCGAACTGTCCCTGTTCATTTTGAAAAATCTCTGCCTGTGTTATGTACTCAGGGGGGTTGTGACGGATGTGAAAGGAGATTTCTGGGTCCGAGACCGTAATGCCGCGTTTTACGATCTCCTGTCGTTGAAGGATGACGGCGATAATGTCATCCCACGCTTTCTGAGAGGCCTGCTCGTAATCCCTTTCGGTCAGTTCGGTCTCGCCTCTCTGGGCTTTCATCTGTTGGATTGCCTGCCAGCGCGTATCACGAAAGGTTTCCCAGCGGACCTCCTGACCGTTTACTTCACCAATAACGCCGGCATTGCGGGCACTTCCTCCCCGGCCCGAGATGTCCAGACCCCATTGGAAAACGATGAATCCCACGAATCCGGCGAGGGCAATCCACAGGACTGTTTTCATAAAACCGGCCGATCGCATTTTTCCCATCATGGCTTTGTATCTCCTTTTACATGAACAAAATTCTCACTATACGACGCTCGACATAAAAACCTCATAAAGATACATTTTCACTTTGAAAATGCAAATCTTTTTTCAAGGGGCTTCAACTTAGCCTTGACCTTTTGAGAACAGGATATTATACTTCAGAACATGCGACAGCGGGTGACCATATGAAAAGGGGCCTTGTTCATGTCACGGTGATGCTGGGGCTTCTGTGTGCCGCGCTCTTTTCTCGGGCTCAGGATTATCACTGGCCTTTAGAGGCCGAGCCGGCTGTGACGTCGACTTTTTGCGAGTATCGACCCGGCCACTTCCATTCCGGAATCGATCTCAAAACCTGGGGTGACGTCGGGTTGAAGGTCTATGCCATTGATGACGGTTATGTCTGGAGGGTGAAAGTGTCCCCGTGGGGCGGTGGCCGCTCCGTCTATTTGAAATTGACCCAGGGCTCTCTCGCCGCCTATTTTCACCTTTCAGCGTTTCATCCTTCCATTGAGAATGTGGTTGGACGCGAACAGGAGAGAGTGGGGCGCTACAGCATCGATCTTTTTCTTAGGCCAGGGGAAATTCCTGTCGCCTCCGGAGAGGTCATCGGTTATTCGGGGGAGAGCGGTATTGGGGGGCCTCATCTTCACTTTGAACTGCGCGATGAGGAGAACAGACCTCTCAATCCGCTCAGACATGGGTTCTGTGTTGAGGATACGATCCCTCCCACGGTTACGAAGGTGAGTGTCTCTCCGGTGGACCTGCAGTCGAGTGTGAACGGTGGGCACCGGACCTTGATTCTGCCCGTCCGGAAGGTTCGGGATGGCCTCTTTCGTGTCGATCAAGGGGTGACCATCACGGGATGTGTGGGCTTTGGCGTGTGTCTGTATGATCGGGCCAATGCCGCCCGGAACAAAGTGTCCGTCTACCGATTGGATCTTTCCGTGGACGGCGAGTTGATGTTTCGCACCCAGTACGATTCGTTCCCTTTTGAACGGACACGCCAGGTGGACCTGGATCGAGATTTCTCCGTCAAGCGCGCCGGACACGGTCTGTTTCAGAGGTTGTACACGGTCAGGGGGAATGACCTCCCTTTTTACTCCGAGGTCGTTCCAGGGGGTCATGAAGGGGGACAAGGGGCTCGTGCGACACCACCGTGCGCCTGGACGTCGATGCCTGGCTGGCACGCGGTCCGAATTGTTGGAGCCGATGTCAATGGCAATGAGGCCGTTGTTGAGATGGATGTTTTGGTCGATCAATCACCTCAGATCCTGGCCTGTGATGGCCGGCATGAGGACGGTCGACTCTCTCTCAAGGCACAGGCGAAAGACGATGACGACGAGGTGCGCCTGGTTTGCTTTGAATATTCGACGGATTTCGGAGCCCATTGGGCCGTTGTGGCCGTCGACTCAGCGAACAGTCCTACCGGTTCATACAGTGCCGAGGTTCAAAAGGGCCCGAACGAACCGTGTCAGGTGCGGGCCAGGGCCTGCGATGCTTTCGGTGTGTGGTCTGCCCCTCACATATGTTGTGTTACGGAGATGGAGGGTGCGGCCTATCCGGGCAACCGGATCGTTCAGTGGGAACCTCGATTTCAGAACACCTTTATCGAATGGACCCTGACGTCTGATCGACCTCTGGTGTCCACGCCACGTGTTACGCTTTTTCAGCCTTCGAATGCTCCTGTTTCCTTACGGGTGAACCGGCTCGATGAACACAGCTTTGCCGTGCTTTCAACCTATGAACCGGATCCCAGGGGCCAGGCGGTGTTGGTCGTGGAGGCTCGCGATCTGGGGGGCGCTCCGTGTCGCACTGAGATCCCGTGTGATGCCTTCAGAATTACGAGGGAGGATGGAGGGGTGGTGGTGTCCGAGGGGGCAAAGGTATCGGCGTCCTTTGAACCGGGCGGGGTGTACTGGGATCTCTGGGCCCGCATCGATATTGATTCGGTGTCCGAGCTTCCTGTGCTCCCCATGCGAAGCGATCCTTACCTCATGCGTCCCGATGATGTTCCCTTCGATAAGGGGGCACAGATCGCCTTTCGCTGGGGATTGGACAGGGGGTCCGCACAAAGAGTCGGGGTCTATCGGTTCCTTGAGGGAGGGGCGTGGGAGTATGTTGGATCCGAAAGGGATACCTTGAGCGAGATCATTTCAGCCGACGTCTACAGTTTTGGGATGTTTGCCCTCTTGGAGGATACGATTCCTCCGAGAATTTGGAACCTCAGACCGAAACAGGGGTCAAAAATCAGGACGAAAGGTCTCCGGCTTTTTGCTCGAATACGGGATGAGGGATCGGGTCTGGGCAGAGAGGGCGATCTCGTCATGGAGCTGGACGGCCGCCGGATGATCAGCGAATACGATCCGGAAGGAGCGTGGCTCCAGTATCGGGTGAAAGACCCTTTGTCCGTGGGTTTTCACCGATTGAGCGTGTCGGTCACGGATCTCGCCGGCAACACGACCACGCGAGAGAGTCTCTTTCAGGTGGTGCAGTAGGTGGCGGAGCGGAGACGAAACGGTGATCCCTTTTAAAGACGACAATCCGACGGAGCGCTATCCGTTCGTTACGGTATCGTTGATCCTGGCAAATGTTGTGGTCTTTCTCTATCAGCTCTCTCTGGGAAGAGGGGCGGAGCGGTTTCTCTTTCAGATGGGGGCCATCCCGTACGAGATCAGTCACATGGTGGATCTTCCTCCTCTGGCCGCAGTGCCGATTCCGCTGACGCTCATTTCTGCCATGTTCATGCACGGGGGCTTCATGCACTTGGGTGGCAACATGCTCTATTTGTGGATCTTCGGTGATAATGTCGAAGATGCCATGGGACGGTCCCGGTTCCTTCTCTTTTATCTGATCTGCGGTATCGCCGCCAGCGGACTCCACATCGCCATCGATCCCAACTCGAGAATTCCCATGGTGGGGGCCAGCGGAGCGATTGCCGGAGTCTTGGGAGCCTACCTTCTTCTCTATCCGCAGGCGCGGGTGTACACGCTCCTCTTCCTCTTTTTCTTCATTCAGGTCATACGGCTTCCGGCTCTGATGGTCCTGGGCTTCTGGTTCCTGTTACAGATTTTATACGGGTTACCCTCACTCGGCGGTATGCCCGGTGGGGGCGTGGCCTGGTTTGCGCACATAGGGGGATTTTTGGCCGGAATGATTTTGATCAAAGGATTTGTACGACCCAGACCGGCGAAGAAGATATGGTATTTCCGATAATTATCGGTGGAAAGGAGGCGTTGTGAAAAGAGGGATTTTGTGCGTTGTGTTGCTGGCTCTTCTCATCGGAGCGTGCGGAAAACAAGAGGAGGCTGAAAAAGATGTTCTGATGGGCAAGCTCACGATGGCGGAGGTGTACGCGTCATCTCCGAAATTTCGTCAGAATTCAGAACGCTCGAGGCCGGATGAGGCCGTGGTTCAAAGGTTGCGGGCTATTCAACGGCACATCACCTTCAGGGTTTTTTTAGGCACGTGGTGCTCCGATTCTGAGGAGCACGTGCCGCCCTTTGAGGTCCTTATGGAAGAAGTGAAGAATCCCTTTTTCGTAGTGGAGTACTACGGTGTCAACCGAGACATGTGCGATGGGATCAGAATGGCCAGAAGCCACAACATTCAGTATGTGCCTACGTTCGTCCTTCTGGAGAAGAACAAGGAGATCGGCCGCATTGTAGAAACGCCGCAGGTCTCGATCGGGAAGGATATTCTGAACATCCTGGAGGGAGGGGTGTGATGGCTCAGGGGACGTTCGTTCATCTTCACACGCACACCCACTACAGTCTGTTGGACGGTGCCTCTCGCATCGACAGTTTGGTCTCGGCGGCAAAGGAATTTCACATGGGAGCTCTGGCTATCACGGATCACGGAAACATGTTCGGGGCGATCGAGTTCTACCAAAAGGCCATGAAAGCAGGGATTAAGCCCATCATCGGGTGCGAGGTGTACGTGGCTCCCGGAGATCGACGGGACCGGACGTCCGCCAGAGGGATGTCCGATGCCAGTTTTCATCTTATTCTTCTGGCGAAAGACAAGCGAGGGTATGAGAATTTGATGCAGCTGTCCTCGCTGGCCTATTTGGAGGGATTTTACTACCGACCCCGGGTGGACAAGGAAATATTATCCCTGTATCATGAGGGATTGATCGGTCTTTCCGCCTGTCTGAAAGGGGAAGTGGCACACGCTGTGTTGCACGATCAGCTCGACAAGGCAAAAGAGACCGCCTCGTATTACCTTGATCTTTTCGGTCCGGGTAATTTTTTTCTGGAAATACAGGATCACGGTATTGAGGAAGAAGCCCGAGTCCGTCAGGCCTTTCAAGAGATGAGTCGGGAACTGGGAATCCCCCTGGTGGCCACAAACGACTGCCATTACCTGCACAAAAGAGATGCCGCGGCCCACGATATTCTTCTCTGTCTCCAGACGGGCAAAGATCGGGACGATCCCAACCGGCTCCGCTTTTCAACCGATGAGGCGTATTTTAAATCTTCACCGGAGATGACCGATCTCTTCTCCGAGATACCGGAAGCCTGCGACAACACGCTGAAAATCGCGGAGAAATGCAATCTCCTGTTGGATTTTGGGAGATCGCACCTGCCCCATTACACGGTTCCGAAGGGATTTGAGAGTCTGGATACCTATTTGGAAAGTATGGCTCGACAGGGCTTGGCTGAACGGTATTCGAAAGTGACGCCCGGCATGGAGGAGCGACTGGAATACGAGATCAAGTCCATCGTAAAAATGGGGTACTCCGGCTATTTTCTCATCGTCAAGGACTTCATCGATTACGCCCGGAAAGAGGGCATCGCCGTCGGGCCGGGCAGGGGATCAGCCGCTGGAAGCCTCGTGTCCTACGCCTTGGGGATTACGGACGTCGATCCCATCAGATATGGTCTCATCTTTGAGCGGTTTCTCAATCCCGAACGCGTGACGTTGCCTGACATCGATATTGATTTTTCTGATTGGGGTCGGGATAGAATTATTGAGTACGTCAAGGAGAAATATGGGCAGGAGAACGTGACCCAGATAATTACCTTTGGGACGATGGCGGCCAGGGCGGCTATTCGAGATGTGGGTAGGGTCCTGAAGATTTCGTACGCTGAGGCCGATCGCTTGGCAAAGCTGGTGCCTTTTTAGATTGGAATGACGCTGCACAAGGCCCTGGATACAGTCCACGAGTTGAGGCAGCTCGTCGACTCGGACGGACGCTATCAGGAGCTCATGGACTATGCCCAGACGTTGGAGGGCATCGCCCGCCACGCCTCCACTCATGCGGCCGGTGTCGTGATCACACCCCAAAAACTGACGAAATACGTTCCTCTTTTCAAATCGACGAAGGGCGAGGTGACCACCCAGTACGACATGAAGTGTGTTGAGGAGATCGGTCTCCTGAAGATGGATTTCTTGGGACTTCGGACGCTGTCTGTGATCCAGGAGGCGACGGAGCTGATAGCCGAAAACAGAGGGGTGGCCATCGATTGGGCGCACATCCCTCTGGACGACACGAGAACGTTCCGCCTCCTGTCCGGAGGTGAGACAGTGGGGGTTTTTCAGTTTGAGAGTCCCGGCATGCGGGATTATTTGCGGAAGCTCAAGCCCGAATCGATCGAGGACATGATTGCCATGAATGCCCTGTACCGACCAGGCCCCCTCAGCGGTGACATGATTGATGATTTTATTCATCGCAAGCACGGTTTCAAGCGCATTCAATACGAGCATCCTCTGCTCGAACCCATATTGAGGGAGACCTACGGCGTCATCGTCTATCAGGAGCAGGTGATGCATATCGCCAGTCAGTTGGCGGGCTTCAGCCTGGGGAAAGCCGACATGCTGCGGCGAGCGATGGGGAAAAAGCAGATGGATATTATGGCCGAGCAGCGGGAGGAATTTGTGGTGGGCGCGACGAAAAAGGGGATAAAAAAAGCGACGGCCAACAAGATCTTTGACCTCATGGCCCATTTCGCCGGATACGGTTTCAACAAATCTCACAGCGCGGCCTACGCCCACATCGCCTATCAGACCGCGTATTTGAAGGCCCATTATCCCTTGGAGTTCATGGCCGCGACCATGAGCAGCGAGATGGATAACACCGATCGTATTGTCGTCCTCATCGAGGAATGCCGGAGGATGGGTATTGAAGTCCTCCCGCCCGATGTGAACGAGAGTCAGGCCAGGTTCCGGGTGTTGGACAAGGGGCTCCGGTTCGCCTTGGGGGCCATTAAGAATGTCGGTCTCGGCGCGATTGACTCCATCGTCACAACGAGGCGGGATCATGGCCCGTTCACATCCCTGTACGACTTCTGTCAACGGGTGGATCTCCGGCTGGTCAACAAGCGGGTGATCGAGAGCCTTATTCAGGCGGGGGCCATGGATTCCCTCCAGGGTCATCGGGCCCAGCTCATGGCCGTTGTGGAACAGGCCATTGAGGCGGCCCAAACATATCAGAATGACCGCCTGCGGGGTCAGACGTCCCTCTTCGAGGAGACCGGTTCCGGGAGTGGATTGGCAATCACGTTTCAAAGCTTGCCCGATGTTCCGGAATGGCCGGTGAATGAAGGCTTGGCCAAGGAGAAGGACGTTCTTGGGTTCTATGTGTCCGGCCATCCCCTGGCCAGATTTGAGGAGGAGATCAAGAGCTTTGCGACGCACGCGATCAGTTCTCTCGAAGCGACACGAGAGAATCAAGAGATCGTCTTGGGAGGATCCCTCATTGCGGTTAAGCAGATCACGGACCGAAAAGGGAATCCCATGGCTTTTGGCACGTTGGAGGATTTCACCGGGACCACGGAGGTTCTTTTCTTTTCCGATTTGTACGGGAAAAGTCGGACGGTCGTTGCCAACGGATCGATGGTGCTCATTCGGGGGAGAGTATCGATCAAAGACGAAGAGGTGAAAGTCATCGCCCTGGAGGTCACGCCGCTCTCGGAGGTTCGACAGGAAGTCCCGACGACGGTTCATATCTCCATGTCGACCGCAGGCCTGGAGGATGATACGATCATGACGCTGGCCAACATCCTGGAGCAGAGTCCGGGCCAATGTGCGGTCTGTCTTCATCTGGAAACACTGCACAGCGGGAAGGTTACGGTGCGCTCGCAGAAATATCGGGTAACCCCCACATCGGAAGCAATCGACCATGTGCGGTCCCTCGTTGGGGAGGAGGCGGTATGGTTGGGTCACGGTTCGTGAGTCGCCTGATCATCCCCGGGGGCACGTCTGCGGAACACGCGCGATGGGAGGCATCACCCCTCTGATGGGGCGGGGCGATGAGGGCAGTTCCGATTTTTTCCTTGCATCCATCCCCAAAAAGTGCTATAGTTATATATGCAGGTTTGAGGAAGAGCGTCACGTTTATTCTGGATGCGATGTCATGTTAGCTCGGATTTTCGCCAGCGCAGTACTGGGGATCGATGCCTACATTGTTGAGGTGGAGGCGGACATCGTCCGCGGATTGCCCTCGTTCTCCACCGTTGGTCTGCCCGACGGCGCCGTCAAGGAGAGCAAGGAGCGGGTCACAGCCGCAATCAAAAATTCCGGATTTCAGTTTCCGCTGAAGAGGATCACCATCAATCTTGCCCCGGCGGACATACGTAAGGAAGGAGCTGCTTTCGACTTGCCCATTGCCGTTGGCATTCTGGCGGCCGTGGGACACGTCAGCACGAAGCGCCTCAAGGGATGCGTCGTCTTAGGGGAACTATCCCTGGATGGAGGATTGCGACCTGTCAAGGGTGTGCTTCCCGTGGCGGTTCATGTGCGAGATCAGGGCCTTGAAGGTATCGTTCTGCCCCAGGAAAACGCCAGGGAAGCTGCCATTGTGGATGGGATTCACGTGTACCCGGTCCAGACGCTTCAGGAAGCGGTTGATTTCCTGAACGGGGAGCGTCCTCTCGAGCCCTTTCACGTGAATGTGGCTGAACTGTTTGACGTCGGGTCTCGGTATGAGGTGACGTTTTCTGATGTGAAGGGACAGGAGCATGTGAAGCGGGCCCTGGAAGTGGCTGCGGCCGGAGGACACAATGTCGTTCTTATTGGACCCCCTGGAACGGGGAAGACGATGTTGGCCCGCCGCGTGCCCACTATTCTCCCGGACATGACCCTGGAGGAGGCACTGGAGACGACGAAGATCCACAGTGTCGCCGGTCTTCTGGAGCCTGAACGGGCGCTGGTCGCAACCCGCCCCTTCCGAGCACCTCACCATACCATCAGCGATGCGGGATTGATCGGCGGCGGTCATGTTCCCAGACCAGGCGAGGTGAGTCTGGCCCATTACGGTGTGCTCTTTCTGGACGAACTTCCGGAGTTTAAACGGAATGTCCTGGAGGTCCTGCGCCAGCCCATGGAGGATAACAAAGTGACCATTTCCCGGGCCGCCTTCTCCCTGACGTATCCTGCCTCGTTTCTCCTTATTGGAGCCATGAACCCCTGCCCCTGTGGCTATCTGACTGATCCCACGAGCGAATGCACCTGCACGCCTCTCCAAGTGCAACGCTACATGTCGAAGATCTCAGGACCGCTTTTGGATCGGATCGACATTCACATTGAGGTGCCTCCGGTCCACTATAAAGAGCTCTCGGGCGAGCCCACGGGCGAATCGTCCGAGACGATACGCGAGCGGATCAATCGTGCTCGCCGTATCCAGTTGAAGCGATTCAGCGCACGTGAACACATGTTCTGCAATGCCCATATGGAGGCCAGGGACATTCGAACCTACTGCACCATTGATGACAAGGGTGACGATTTATTGCGCCTGGCGATCACGCGTCTCGGACTAAGCGCCAGGGCCTACGACCGCATTCTCAAGGTTTCGAGAACGATCGCTGACCTGGAAGGTGCAGCGGACATACTGCCTGAGCATATCAGTGAGGCCATTCAGTATCGGAGTCTGGATAGGAATCTATGGATGTGAGTATGGAGTTTCGGAACACAAAGAGGGCCGTCGTAACCTTTCTGCTTTTGTGGTGGTGTGCTTTCGATGCAGGTCTTGTGGCCGATACCTATGTGGTCACACATACGGGTGATTCAGGCGCGGCATCCCTCCATGAGGCCGTCGTAAGGGCCAACAGTCGTTCGGGTGCGGATACGGTGGCATTCAACATTCTCATGGACGATCCCGGTTTCAACGGGGATGTCTGGAAAATAGAACTTTCCTGTGCCTGCGAAATGATCGACGACTCCACGTGCATCGATGGTTACAGCCAGACACAATTTTCCGGCGACACCAATCTCGAAGGTCCTGAAATAGAGATCTCGTTTTTCGGGACCCTGTTTGCGGTCAACTCGTCCCACGGCACCATAAGGGGCCTTATCCTGAACGGGTTTGAAACGACCGCTGTCAGGATACGCGGTGGCGGCTTCAACAGAGTCTGCGAGAATTACATAGGCACGGATTTCCGTGGTCTCACGTCCGCCTGTCAGGGTCTCGGGATCCATATATCAAAAGGGGCCCACGACAACAGAGTCTTTTCCAACCTCATCTCTGGAACTGTGCCCGCGGGCGTCTATATGGAGGGGGATAATGTGGAGCGAAATAGTATTCAGGGAAACACAATTGGGACGGACAAAGATGGGTCGAAGGTTATTGGCGGGGGAAACAAGGGACACGGGATTTTTGTCTTAAGCAACCTCTTGACCTTTCAAGGCCCTGAGGAAAACACGATTGTGGGCAATACGATCGCCGGATTCCAATGGGGTGTCTATTTGGCCGGTGCCGGTACCGATAATAATGTTGTCGAGGGGAATTATATCGGCATCACCGCCGGGGGCATCCTGTTGGGCAACCGGGATGCGGGCGTCCACCTGTGCGATGGGCCGAAACACAACCGGGTCATCGATAACATCGTGGCAGGCGTCAGCGGTGGTTCCGCCTTCAATTCCGGGGTGAATATCAATGGCTCCCAGACATGGGATAACCTCATTGAAGCCAACACCGTGATCTCAAATTATTACGGGATATCACTCTCCGGATGGGCGGGTGGGGTACACGAAGACACGTGCTTGAATGAACATTGCGTCAACTGCCTGTCTCGAAACATAATCCGGAATAATGAGAGTCACGGGGTTTACGTGGCCAGCATGAACTCCAGCAACAGAATATGGGAAAACACGATCGCCGACAATGAGGGAGACGGTATCCATATCGCCGGTACGAACAACGGCATCATCGTAACCAGAAATTCAATTTTCAACAACGGTGGCTTCGGAATCTGGAGCAGCATCCCGGCTCCCCAATTTCAAACATACCAGGATTATGCGGTCCATGGGACAGCCAGGCCGTACGCGATAATTGAACTCTTCTCCGACAGCTTCAACCAGGGTGCGCGGTTCTTGGGTGAGACCGAAGCGGATGCTTCGGGCTCTTTTCACTTTGATATTTCACATTCGCAGACCTCCGGGGTCGTGACCGCTACGGCGACCCATGGAGAGGCAGGGACTTCCGGATTTTCGTCGCCCCTGACGATCCCCTTATCGATTACGTCTTCAATGCTTGCGGAGGGATGGAAAGGGATCGCCTACGGCGACACCCTGTCTGCGATTGGGGGCAAACCGCCCTATGTCTGGGCTCTTGTTACCGGGTCTCTGCCTTCAGGATTGCTCTTGAATTCGGAGGGGATCATCTCCGGAACTCCGGGCGAGGCGGATACGGCCGAATTTGCGGTGGAACTGTCCGATGATGCGGGAGCGACGGACATCCGGACGCTCACCCTGGCCGTCCATCCGTGCCCGAAAGGCGATGTGAACGGTGATGGTGAAGTCGACATAGCGGACGTCCTGCGTGTCATAAATATTATTCTGCGAGTCGGAGGCTCACCGACGGCGCATGAAATCTGTGCTGCGGACGGTAACGGTGACGGTCGCATTGATATTCTCGATGTCGTGGGAATAGTGAACATGATTCTTGGAGCAGGAAGATACACACAGTGATCGACAAAAATATGCACTCCTGGTTGAATTCTTTCACAATTTTGAATTATATTTGAGGTATGAAACTGGAAAGGGTGCCTGAGAATGAACGAAGAAGATTTCGAGAGGGCCCTTTCCGGATCTCTGCGAACCTCGCAGAGCGAGGTGAAGCACTCTCTTGACACCGTAGGGTCATTGCGGAGACGCCGTGTCTTGGTACAGGACACATTCCGCCCGTGGCGATTTCAGGCGTTTCATCGTTCGCTCGGGACAGAGTTTCATCCTCTCTGCGGAAATCTGCTGATCCTTGCAGCGAGAATATGAAGGAGTTATCGAGTATGATCGGGCGAGTCAAATATTCCCTCGTTTTCTTTTTCTTCGTATTCTTGTTCGTGGGTGGTCTTCACAGTGAGGACTGGACACATTTCACCTGTATAGAGAATCCGCGAGCCGTAACGGTTGATCCCTATCGTCCCGGCTTGGTCTGGTTTGCCACGAGCGGCGGTCTGGCCAAGTATCATACGACCGAAGAGAGTTGGAAGGTGTATACGAATTCGGAGGGGTTGTCGAAAATCTGGTGCAGGAGTGTGCTGGTGGATGAGGATTGTCTCTGGGTGGGGACAGAGAATGAGGGTGCAAACAGATTTGATCGTGAGACAGAACGGTTGACACCTTTTATTCAGGACATCATCAATCCCTACGCGCCTCGAAGAACGGTCAATTGTTTTGCCGATGATGACCAAAACCTTTGGGTGGGGACGGATGAGGGGGCACTGTGCGTTGACAAGGAGAGCCTCGAGATCATCGAGGAGATCACTGTCGATGATGGCTTGAGCACGAACTGGGTTTTTTCCATCATCGCCGAACCTGAATACATCTGGTTCGCTGCAACCTTTGCCGGTGGGTATATTCCTGAATTTCCCCCCGATGTGGGAGGCCTCTCACGATACGAGAGAGCGACCGGTGACGTCCGAACCTTCAGGGCTGGCGAAGGACCGTACATCAACTGGTTCTGGGCCATGATTGACGATGGAGACGATCTATGGCTTGGCAGTGACAGAGGGTTGTATGCGTTTTCCAAGAATTCACTGACCTTTACGCAGGTGCTGTGTGACAGTATTCGGTCGGTCTTCAGTTTGGCCGTTGAGAAGGATACGCTCTGGTGTGGCAGCCGGAGAAAAATATTCAAGATTGATACGGGCAGGAGAGAGATTTTGGAGACGTATGACACTGCCGAGGCGCCTTACGGTGAAGTCTATTCACTATCTCTTGATGATGAGTATGTCTGGGTTGCGGTGCACGGGTGTATCAACGTTATTGATAGACGCCAGCACACCGTTGAAAGAGTCCAGACACCCTTCCTGCCGGAGCGAACGGTCTATGCTCTTGCGCATAAAGATGGCTTCGCCTATATTGGTGCCCAGTCCCAATTGGTCCAGGTTGATATCGAAAGGATGACGATCCTGAATCGCGACATCACACAAGGGGCCCTCGGTCCTCCCATCAGCTCAACGATACATTGTCTTGCCTTTGATGGCGATTATCTCTGGATTGGCAAGAACAGTGGTCTGAAGAAATTTAACATACATTCGATGGAGGTTGAAGAATCGTATCTTGAAGAACCGTATTCTGAGAGCGCCTCCGTGCGTTGCATTGTCCTCGAGGACCCCTTCTTATGGTTAGGAACCATTAACGGCTTTGTGAGATTGGACAAGCGGAATGGAGAGAGAGTGTTCTTCCGATACCCTGAATTGGACGGCCCCTGGACTTCCGATATTCTTTCCGATGGGGAGCACCTCTGGATCGGCTCCAGAAGTGGACTGTTCCGGTTTGACAAGAACACCCAGGATCTTGAAAAAATTACAGACGTTCGAGTCGAGGCGCTGTGCGACGACGGGGAGTACGTCTGGTTTGGCTCCGCACAACTGAAGAGAATGGAAAAGGAATCCCTGGTCATTACGACGTACACTACGCCCAGGGATATCCGGGACATGACCATGTATCACGGCTATTTATGGGTAGCCACGCATGAAGGGGCCTTCCTCTTCGACACAGCCCGGGACACAGTCGTCAGACACTATACCGAGGAAGGTCATGTGACGCACAATTGGGTGAATTGCGTGCACCTGACGGATACGCATGTCTGGCTTGGTTCTTACGGAGGTGCGAGTGCGCTGGACCTGTCAAGCGTCGCCTTTGAGCCCTCGAAGGGAGATGTCAACGGAGACGGCAGATTGGATGTGACCGACGTGGTGATAGCTGTCAACATTATTCTGGGTACACGCATGCCGACGCCGGAACAATTTTGGGCGGCCGACTACAATGATGATGGTGCGGTGGATATACGAGATGTGGTGCTCATGGTATGCGCCATGATCGGTGGGTGATGTGTGGCGGTTGGAAATTCACGGTTGAAAAGGACATCATGTAACAAAAGCGTTCGGGGTTATGATGAGTAAAATTCTTGTCGTTGACGATGAGCAGAGCATCCGTGATTCGTTGAAGATCATTCTGGAGTACGAGAAGTACGGCGTGGTCCTGGCTGCCGATGGGCAAAAGGCTCTCAGGGCTCTCGAGGGGAATGACATCGATGTGGTGCTGCTCGACATCAAGATGCCGGGCATGGATGGCTTGGAGGTGTTGCAGGAGATAAAGCAGCGCGACCCCCACATGGCGGTTGTCATCATCTCCGGGCACGGGACGATCTCCACGGCCGTTGAGGCCACCAAGCTGGGGGCCTTCGATTTTTTGGAAAAACCCCTGGATCGGGATCGACTTCTGTTGACCATCCGAAACGGTCTCGCCCAGAGGAGACTGACGGACGAGAACATCGATCTTCGGAAGCAGATCTCCAGACACGATGAGATCATCGGACGGAGCCGTGCCATTCAAGAAATCCTCGCGACGATTCAGAAGGTGGGTCCGACCCAGGCGAGGATCTTAATTACTGGTGAGAACGGCACCGGGAAAGAGCTGGTGGCAAAGGCTATCCACAGGAGCAGCCCGCGAAAGGACGGCCCCTTTATTGAGGTCAACTGTGCCGCGATTCCCACTGAGTTGATAGAGAGCGAACTCTTCGGACACGAGAAAGGGGCCTTCACAGGAGCCGTCGGCCGGCGCATCGGAAAATTCGAGCTGGCCGACGGGGGGACCATTTTTCTCGATGAAATAGGGGACATGAGCCTTTCGGCTCAGGCCAAAGTTCTTCGTGTCCTGGAAGAGAATCGATTGCAGCGTATCGGGGGATCCCAGACGATTGACATCGACGTCCGTGTGCTCGCCGCCACCAACAAGGATCTCCTGGAGGAAGCCGGGCACAAGAGATTTCGGGAGGATCTCTACTATCGATTGAACGTGGTGCCCCTGCATCTGCGGCCACTGCGGGACCGGATTGAGGATATCCCACTCCTGGTCGACCATTTTCTCCGCCAGGCCTGCGAACAGAATAATGTCCATCCCAAAGCCATCACTCCTGAAGCCCTCAAGGTCTTGCAACGCCACCACTGGCCGGGCAACATTCGGGAGTTGCGGAATGCGGTGGAGCGCGTCGTCATTCTTTCCGCTGGCGAAACGATTCTCGAGGGGGACGTCGAGCATGTTATTACAGGTAGAGGAGGCGCATCCGATGGCGTGCGTGAGGCGAAGACGTTTCAAGATTTCAAAGAGCAGGCGGAGAAGCAGTTTCTTATGAAGCGACTGAGAGAAAACAGTTGGAACATCAGTCAGACCGCCCAGGATCTGAAGATGCAGCGGAGCAACCTCTACCGCAAGATGGAAAAGTACGGCCTGCATCCGCTCGATGGTTGAGCCTGTTCTCCCTCAATTCCGGTGTCTGGGGGTGAAGGTGTGGTGCTCTTTCTCCCCCTTAAGAACATTGTCTGAGACCGCCTCATCCGACCTGCACAGCCGTTACGGGTTCTCCCTTTTGTTATCTCACCGCTCTTTGAAACCCAAACGCATAGACGTGTCCGTCCTTGCTGCCGACGTAAACACCGGCCGGCGTCAGGGCCGGTGAGGAGGAGATACTTCGATCCGTTGTATAGTGCCACATAAGGGTACCGTTCCTTTTATCCAGCATGGACAGTGAGCCGCTGTGCGCTCCGACGAAAACGGCGTTGTGACTGACGGCCGGTGAGGAGTGGATGATGCTGTCTGTGTTCCACGTCCACAGGAGATGACCGCTGGAGAGGTCCAGGGCATACAGCCGGCCGTCGTATGATCCGATGTAACATGCGGAGTCATCGAGAGCTGGGGAGGAATGGATCGATCCTCCTGTCCGGAAGCTCCACATGAGTCGGCCCTGTGAGGCGTCAAGGGCGTAGAGTGTGCTGTCAGCGGAGCCGATACAGAGTGTGTTTCCTCTGATGGCCGGTGAGGAATCGATGGAACCGCGAGTTTCAAATTCCCAGGCGACTGCGCCGGTGGTCACATCAAGCGCGTAGATGCGGCGGTCCATGGAGCCAGCGTAGACGAGGCCCCCAGCGATTGCCGGAGACGATCGGACCGCAGCGCCTGTTTCGAATGTCCACAGCACGCGTCCTGAATCCGCCGTGACGGCGTATACGTTTCCGTCACCCGAGCCGAAGAGGAGAACATCTCCGGCTGTCACTGGTGAGGAGAAGATGTCCCAGGCTTTCATCTTCCACAACATCCGCCCCGAGAGCGCATCAAAGGCGTAGAGGCGGTTATCTCGGTACTCACATCCCACAAAGAGCTTTTCCCTGTCAACAGTTGGTGAAGACGAGATGCTGCCTTTCAATCGAATACGGCTCACCCGTTTCCCGTTGAGCGGATTGAGAATATACACTTTTTTATCCCAGGAACCGACATAGAGAAGCCCGTGAGCGATGGCCGGTGACGAGACGACGGCCCCGCCTGTTTTATATTTCCAGAGCAGGGAGGGAATGGGTGTTGTTATCGGAACGTAACCGGTACGCCCTGGATCTCCCCGAAACATGGGCCATGCCGCGGACGTATCCGCAGACTCCGGGACGAACCGCCCGGTGCTGCATGACCAGGTCAGAAGAAAGCATACGACGGGATGAATGAGGATGCGAAGCTTCACGGGGATATGAACATGTTAGTAGTCCCAGCCGAAGAAAAACTGGACGGAAGGACGGTGTGAAACGGTGTGAAAATCGGTGGTCTTGGCGACGTCGAAACGGAGAACAAGAAAACCGGCCACCCTCATACGGGCTCCCAAGCCGAAGCTCCCGTACAGGCCGTCGTAATTCTTTTCCCAGGCGTTCCCCACATCGAAGAAGAACGCCCCTCGAATGCTCTGAAGCCCAAAGGACAGGAACGGAAGCCCCGCCCTGAGATAGTCGATGAGGGGAAACCGGAATTCATTGTTCATCAGGACCAGTTTTCGGCCAAGAAAATGTCGGAAGGAATAGCCCCGCAAGGACCAGCTGCCACCCAAATAGAAGCGCAGCGGTTCATCACCGCCGCTGTAATATCCCACCAGGCGGAGCGCGTAGGACGTTCGCTGCGAGAGTCGAAAATACTTTCGAATGTCCGTCAGAAAACTGATGTTATGATTCTCTCTCTGGGTTATGTTCGTCGTCGTACCGAGGGTGATATTGCAGCGCATGCCGTCGAGCGGTCCGACTGGTCCCCAGAGACTCGTATCCCGGACGTAGGAGATGTAGTTTGACGCCAGCAGCGCTTTTCTTCGCTTCAGGTAAAATGAATAGTTTCGATCGGATTTCTTGATCTGCAGGCTCGATTCAATGCGCTCAAATTTTGTGAGAGGATAGGTGACGGCCCCGAAAACACCGTAATCCCGTTGAAAGTACCAGCCGTCGAAATCGTTGTAGTAATCGTTGGCCAGGTGGAAGGCTCCGTATCCGTAGTTGAACCGATGGGTCAGGTTCAAATATGTCGCACCAAAGTTGAACCGTTCCAAAAACTCTTGGCTGGCTTCGGCCGTATTGGCCAGGAGGAAGTAGTAGTGATGGTTGCCCAGCATATCGGAGAAGGCGACCTGAACGCCGCCGAAGGAGCCCCATCCCGGGGAGAAGGCAAAAGCGCTTTGGGCGATATCGAGGGTAAACTTTTTCCGATAGGTGAGCGGACCTCGAGTGACCTGGGTGCTGAGGCGCGGGGGCTCCCAGCCCGTCGTGTCCAACGCCGCTGTTTGAGGCACCGGAGAGTTCGACTGCTCCGGAATCTCGAGGCGATAGAGGTGAAACTGGTATTCCTCAAAACCGGAGAAGATAATGTGCCGTCCGTCAGACGTCCAATCGGGATCGAAGGCTCCTCCGAAGGTATTCGTGACGCACCGGAACCTCGAGCGACGGTCGGTGATATAAATATTGAAGATGCCCTCACGGTCGGAGCTGTAGGCGATGTGCTGGCCGTCCGGTGACCAGGCCGGTGCGTAATCGTTGTGCTTCCCGGCGGTGAGGGGTGTCGGTCGGAGGGATTCATCCGGACCGTTCGGCACCGGTCCTGATCCAACGGCCAACCTGTGCTTCACGGCGCGTCCCTCCAGGCTGAGGAGGTACAGGTTGTAGAAACCTTCCTGGCCGTATGCTCCCCGGTCTGAGCTGAACACAAGGTGATCGCCGTCGGGTGACCAGTCGGGATCTCGATCGTCGTAGATGTCGTGGGTCACACGACGAAGGTGGCCCGAGCTTCTATCGAAAACATAGAGATCGGCGGTGCCTCCCTTGTCGATGCCCGAAAAGGCAAGGCGATCGCCCCGCGGCGACCAAGTCGGAGACGACAGCGCGATCAACTCCGGCCACTGATATCGAGCCGTCACCCGGTTCTGATCGAGGTTCCAAATGTAGAGGGCATCGCGCTCCTTGTGCTTCGAGACAAAGGCCAACAGACCATCACGGCTCACACTCAATTTCGTCCGGAATAAATGGAAGGATTCGAACTTCGCCGAGCGACCGCCTTTCACAATCTCTTGAGGTTTTTTCTCGTCATCTTTTTGGCGAAGCCTGTAGATGTCCGAGTAGCCCGTGGTGTTGCCGAGAAATATAATGTCCTCCTGATCACCTGACACGTCCGGGTTCGGAACAACGACCGGTCTGACATTGATACCGATCCCATCCGTCAGACGGAAAGCGATCATCTCCGCCGGTTCCTTATCCTTCATAATTGGAAAATATCGCTTCTTGAGGGTATAGGTCCAGGCGTCGTTGAGTTCTTTGAGCGAGGTGCCGAGGGTCAGTTGCAGGAGCCGGTCGAAATTCTTCGCCTTGGGCCAGTTCTCAAGAAGCAGCGTGATCGACTCCTGGCCGTAGGTTTCGGCGATGAATTTCACCACCGATTGTCCCTGCTTGTACATCTTGTACGTGCCGAAAATTCTGTGCATTTCCTGGAGAGGGACGAGGCGTCCGGTGAGGACGGCATCGCGTATGAACATGTCGGCCTCGGTGTTCCACCCTTGGGACCAGTACTCGGCCAAACCCTCTGTAAACCACAGCGGGGCGGAGAAGGAGACAATCTTTCGGTGCTGACGGAGCGTGGCATCGATCTTATGGTGCATGAAGACGTGGACCAATTCGTGCCTGAGAATCTGATTGAGGTGGGGCCAGGATCCATGACTGGGAATGACGACGCGACCCTTCATATATTCGAAGAAGCCTCCGACACCTTCCGGGAGAAGATACGGTATGGTATTCGTCTGTTGAAAATAACTGGGAGCACTGTACAGGATCAGAGGTATCGGTTTGAAGATGTGATGGGCGACCTTCCGTTCAAGCTCCCTGTAATGCTTCTCGGCCCAGGCTGCGACAGTTTCGGCCAAAGGTTTCTCTTCCGAGTAAAAATAAATGTGAAAATGTTGGGTCTGAATGACGTGCCAGTCGAACTGGCTATACTGGATCTTATTTTTGCCGAAATAGTACTGTCCCTGAACTCGCTGGGGGAGGGACCAGGCGATTATGAGGGCACACGCGATGAAGAGTATTACAAAAGAATTGGAAAGAAAAACTCGTGTTCTCACGCTTCACTCCTTTTCAACCACTCTCAAAACATAGTGGTTCTTGCAGAGGATGTCAACGTAAAATTGAACGTTCCGAGGGAGAGATTGTTTCTCATGATCGGCCTTCGAGGTGGAAAGGTTCCTGCTGTCATTGCGAGGAGGGCCGTGCGAAGCACGGCGTAACGGTGTCCGGTCTCGGATTGACAGGCAGGGAAGGTCATTGCGAGCCCCGGGACTCCCCCCGGGACAGGCTCCGCGAAGCAATCTCGTGCCATCGAGAGACAGTTTGGCTTCTTCTGGTTTCGTGCCATTGCTGCACCATACCGGCTGAGGTTCGGACTGGTGGGTGGAAACGATGAGGGCTGTTTTCGGGGAATGAATTTTTTTTAAAAAAATGCTTGACAAGCCTCATTTTTTTTCTATAATTATATCTCGTGCTATTTAGGTAGGATCGCCAAGCCATAACAGGGACAGGGACCAGGGGATGGGCAAGGGCTTGAGAGAGAAACAGAGGGGCACCAGTCAAAGTTCAAGACCTCGTCATTCATAATCGGTAAGTGTAATTTTTTCCGGTTGCCCCGAGGC
>CP070758.1:2480973-2525618 GCA_020348925.1 Gemmatimonadota bacterium
ATTCTTTTTTTCACGTTCTTCTTGTTGCTACAATCATTGAATTTCCTTCACTTATCACCGAATAATAAACTCACGTTTCAAAATCGGATCTTCTTTCCACGGCATGCCTTGGACCTTTCAAAATCCACTCAGGAACCTCTCCGCCTTTCTTTTTGTGGCATTTCTTGAGTTTTTCACAGCCCGCTTAGCAAACGCTAAAATCGGTTTCTTGTCCTTTAAAAATTCAACGTATTCAGAAAAGGCCTGGATTGTTTGGCCGATATGAATATTGCGGCATTCCTCGTTTCTCTCAATTTTCTCCACTTTCAGAAGTTCGGTAGTGATTTCCTTTCGATACCGGGCTTTGTTCCGCGCTATTTTTCCCAGAGTCTCAATTGAATGACCGGCAGTAATCATCGATTCGTCGGATAGAAGATCGTACAACTTTGTAAGAAATTTCTTGTTGATTTTGTTCTCACGGTCAACACCAGATAAATTTCCTACCATATCGATTGCTATCCATTTCAGGATTGTATCTTCGCCTTCAATGAGATTTACTATGTAATTAAACCTCAGGTACAATTTCTGTGGTGCAATTTCACTGATGATTTGTAATGTTTTTCCCGCTGCATTTTTTATCCTCTTGCTGGGAGAGCCCGCCCCCTCAAAGACTTTTTTCAGAACGGCAATATTTTTTATGGCTAATTGAGCCACATCGTCTACCGCTCTATTTCCCCTTTCTTTGAATTCCTCAAAAATGTCAATATCTTCGTTCATTTGATCCTCCTACTCCTTGATGAAACAAAAAATGTTCATTTAGAATTACGAACAACGCATCATCGCCAAAAAAAAGGGGAGCTGAAGATAAATACATTGAGCGAGATGTTCTCGGTTCGATAGTCCATCCGGCGTCCCTTTCCACGATCTCATGACCATTAAAAGGAATAAGAACGCCATTGTCTCTCAGCTCCGGTTAACTGAATTACTTTTCTATGGCTTCCTTCATACGCCTCAGACCTTCCGTAATATTCTCCTTTGAATTGGCATAGGAGAGCCGGATATACTGCTCGGCTTCGCCTTCGTTTCTCACACCGAAACAACTCCTGGCCAGAACAGCGACACCAGCATCGTGCAAAAGATAATTTTGCAGCTCCTCGGCATTCTTGAGACCGAGATTCTTGCAGGCTTGCGTGACGTTGGGAAAGACATAGAACGCACCTTTCGGTATGTGACATTTTACGCCTTCGATGTCATTGAGGCCTGCAACAACGAGATCCCTTCTCTCTTTAAATTCCTTCACCATAGCCTCAGAGGGTTCCTGTGGTCCGTCAAGCGCCTCGATCGCAGCATATTGGGTAAAGGTAGCGGTACAGGAGTTGGAATTGGTCATAAGTCGAGCGACCCAAGAAGCCATTTCCTTATTCATGATGCCGAAACCCACGCGCCAGCCTGTCATGGCATAAGTCTTGGAGTGGCCATCTATGATAATTGTTCGCTCCTTCATCCCCGGCAGGGAAGCAATGCTCAAAAACGCATCCTCGTACTGCATACGCGAATAGACTTCATCGGATAAGACCCACAGGTCGTGTTCGATGGCCACGTCGGCCACAGCTTCCAAGTCCGATTTGGTAAGTACGCCTCCAGTCGGATTCTGAGGCGAGTTGAGAACAATGAACCGTGTATTCGGGGTGACTCTCTTTTTGAGATCTTCGACATCGAACCTGAATTCCTTCTCCTCCAATAGCGGTGTGGGGACAGGCTTTGCCCTGACGAAGTTGATAACCGATTCGTAGATGGGAAATCCTGGATTCGGATAGAGCACTTCATCACCCAGTTCCACACAGATCAATAATGCGAAAAACATAATAGGCTTGGCTCCGGGAGTGACAACAACTTCGTCCGGTTCAATTTCAAATCCCTTCGTTCTTGCAATATACCGACAAACGGCTTCCTGCAAAGGGCGGATGCCGGCAGAGGGGCTGTAATGTGTATGATTCTCCTCAATGGCCCTGATCCCGGCCCGCTTAATATGTTCAGGAGTATCGAAGTCAGGTTCTCCTATGGAAAAACTGATAATATCCTTTCCCTGCGCTTTCAGTTTGTTCACCTCCGCTAAAACATCAAAAGCAGTCTCTGTACCCAACCGATTCATTCGTCTCGCGAACTTCATTTTTCACTCCTTTTCAAAGAAAGATCCAAGGATTCATGTGTTCATTCATTGCTTTGTTTCCGATTCACTCCGTTCTCAAAAACGAATTTATAATAATTGGATATACAGGTTTTCATTATTCTTAATACTTTTGAGAAAAATAATCCTTTAGAATGTTGCTGTGGTCAAAGGCGATTGGTTCAGGAAGGTCTTCGCAGGTGAATATACTGATTTCAGTAGCGTCGTCTTCCGCTTTTGGTGTTCCAGTCGCCTCCGCTATGAATACGGTTGATATTGAGTGGTGTCGTGGATCACGCCTGGGATTGGAGTACGTATGAAACTGTCTTTTCAAGTTGATCTCGAGGGAGGTTTCTTCTCTCGCTTCGCGCACGGCTGCCTCTTCAACGGTTTCCCCCACATCAACAAAACCGCCCGGTATAGCCCAACCGTATGGCGGGTTTTTGCGTTTTATTAAAACAATCCCGTTTTCGATTTCGATAATGATGTCAACCGTTGGGATGGGATTCTGCCACTCTTCAAACTCTCGTCCGCAGTGTGGGCAGATTTTGTACATTTTGGGCATATGAGCATCAACTTGAAGAATAGTGGCACTCCCTGTCATTTCGATCGAAAGAAGTAGGTGGAGAAATTCGGTTTTTTCTTAAACTGATTCCCCGATTCGGCTGCGCCTCACTCGAAACGACATACGTCTCTTCAAACGACTTTTTCCCTTTGTACTGCTTCATCCTCAACAAACACCACTGAGACGTTATTACTACTTCTTTATCTCTCGCCCTAAGGTTTTCTCTACCGATTCGATCTTTCCGGTGATCCGCCCTACAGCATCTTTTCTGTCATCGACAGAAATGTTTGTAATCACCCTGGTCGAAAACTGGCGCATCTGATGATGGCAGCGTTTGATCAAATCGAATACTTCGTCCCATTCACCTTCCACCACCGTACCCATGGGATTCAGGCGATACTCGAGCCCACTTTCGTCGACCATCTTGATGATCTGGCTCACATATTGACTGAGGCCTTCTCCTCTACCTATGGGAAAGACACTGAATTCGGCCAACATCATTCTACCTCAGAAGTTTATTATTGAAAATCGATTTTCTATATTTGTTCCCTCTGAAACGCTATTAAAATCTCCAGCCTCCCGGTCGCGGTGGTCGGGTTTTCGGCTCCCATGAAAATGAATCCCACGCCGGGACCATTTCGGTTTTCTCCCGCTCCTTCTCCCTGGGCGGTTCTTCCGCGCCCTTCTCTGAAGGGATGATTGCGAAGGATTTTTCCGCCTCTCTTATAATTTCGGCTTTCAACCCTTCATCTGATATCTCTTCGGTGAATTTTTTCCTCCCCTCCACAATATCTCGGAGATAGAAGGCAATTTCTTCTTGACTGTAAAACCGCTTCGGATCGTAATCATCGAGATTCTGTCCGACACAAGAAACAATCTCCTGTGTCCCTAATCGTCCTTTTTCGTATCTGTTTGTGCCTCGCAAATCTCCTCGTTGGATCTCCGCCATGAGATTGATCGGGACTCGTGTCACTTTACGAACTTGTGTCTTTCTTTTTATATCGCCATCGATCTCCTCCTTCAATATTTCGCCGACCCCACCCGTGTTGTACTGGTAGAATTTCACCTTGCCGGGATATGTCTCTACAAGATCCATGATGATTTCATGAAACCGGTTGACCTTCCGAGCTCTCGAACCAATAATAAAAGGATCGGTGCCGACGATCCTCACCGATTCGCCTGCTTTCGCTGGCTGTGAGGCAAAACTATGACTCGATTCTCCCCACAAATAGGCCAATACCGCTTGCTCCGGAGTGAGCTCCTGGGCAAAAGGCATGATTGTGTTTCTCCGGGTGACAAAGGCAAAGATAACACCGTCCAGATCATCCAGAGACGGCAGATCGATACACTTCGCTCCGATTCCAACCAGCCGTCTGCCCCTGCGAACTTTCAACCTGTCCCTGCGAATCACGGCCCGCCCGTTGGCGTTCAAACGCTCGTCGAGAAAATCGGGATTGCCTCTGGCGTCGATCATGACATTTTCCAACAAGGCTGTCTTGTCGATCAGTGCATAATACATGGCTTCTTGCAAAGCTTTATCGACATCCGTTTTTACGAAGAAGTTCTGCTCGCTGCCGAGGGCAGAGCCGTCACGTTTTAGAAAGACTATGTCATCTTGAATCACTTCCGTAGTCTCGCCGCGCCTATGATCAAGACCCAATTGATGACACGACCAAGTCGTCTTTCCTGTGGCTGACAGACCGAAGAGAAAAACCCCGTATTTCTTCAACGTGTCATCCTTCGCATCCCGCACGGTGACCAATTTCGTGCCGGCGTGCAGGCCCAGCATGCCGAGATTATCGGCACACCACATCGCCTGTCTCAGAAAACCCTTCTTAATCTCGCCCATGTAATCCGTGCCCAGGGCGATATTGATATTGTGTTCGGGAAGAACCAGGACCTGCTGTCGGATCATGTGCTCCTCGGGAATGTCGATCATAGTAAATTCAGGTCCGGGTCGTTTCGAGGGCTTTGCCATGGTGTGTCCCCACATGTAGGCGAGACGATAATTTTTATGATCGGCTACGGACATGTAGAGATTGCAAATAGGGTTGAATTCATCGTTCTCACCCATCTGCCTTCGGATATGAATAAAGGGCAAGGTCCGCATGGCATGCAAAACATTATGCAGCTCCTCAGGCGCTTTCTCAATAAGTCCTTTCTGGAGGGATGAAAGTTTCGGCAGTCGGATGTGCTCGCTCCCCAAGTAAACGGTCCGTGGCGCCACCCGGGAGGAGACCGAGGACCGCCATCCGTAGGAGCCAAAAACGGTTTTCGTCCCGGTTTTAAAAGTGGTTCCTTTTAAGGCATTGTGCTTAAAGTGGATAACGCTACGCCCCTCAAGAAGACCCCTCAAGTTCTCACAGAAACGCTCGTATGTAGGCAGGTCGTATAAATCCTTGATCATTCACTTCGCCCTAACACGATTGACTGTATCTCCAGATTCATTTTGATCCATAATATAGCCCAATTTGTTTCACAAATCAATGGCATTGTGGTATTTTAAGGAATAGAGACCTGTCAAAATGTCAATCCTGAACCATACATCCATTGAATGATTAGATTCTGGTTTCAGTAAAAGCAAATTTATCGGTACACAAATCACCCCTTTCCTTGAAATTGGTCTACCGAAATCGGGAAAATAGTTGCATGAGATGTTGTTTTACCGTATATTTAAGCCCCAAAAAAAATATGTTTGAAAGTATAAAATAAGGAGGAAGAAAATGGCTCTCACAAATTTAGTCGTCCTAATCGCCGCCATCATTGTCGTCTTGATCCTTATTATTTTAGCCTTTGCAAAACAGTACAAAAAAGTCGGGCCGAACGAAGTTCTGATCATTTCCGGAGGTCGAAAACGGACCATCGTTGAACCTGATGGAACGAAGCTAAAAATCGGTTATCGTATGCACATCGGCGGTGGTACCTTCGTCATGCCCCTCATTGAACGGGCGCAAATTCTCCCCCTGGAAGTTTTAACTGTAACCATTAAAACACCTGAAGTCCTTACCGCACAAGGAGTACACATCATCGCTGAGGCCGCAGCTCAGGTGAAAGTGGGGAGTGACGAGCATGCCATCCGCATGGCTGCCGAGCAATTCCTGGCAACAGGCACACAGGGCATCAAAGAAGTCAGCTTCCATATTTTAGAGGGGCGCATGCGAGCCACCATTGGAGCCTCCACTGTCGAGCAGATTTATAAAAATCGTGAGGAGTTCAATAACAAAGTCATGGAGGAATCATCGGACGACTTTGCTCGAATGGGGCTGACAATCCTATCCTTTGCCCTCAAAGACATTAGTGATGCCCAGGGATATCTCGAGTCCCTGGGGAAACCGCGCATCGCTCAGGTGAGGGCAGAAGCGGCCGTGGCCGAGGCTGAAGCCAACAAGGAAGCCACAATCAAGGCCGCTCATGCACGGAAAGAGGGAGACATCGTTAAATTCCAGGCTGAGGCCGATATCGCCGCTGCCAGCCGAGATTACGAAATAAAGCGAGCCGAGTTCCAGGCGGCCATCAACCAGAAAAAAGCCCAAGCCGATCTGACCTATGAGATCGAACGGCATCGGATGAACCAGCAACTGAAGAAGGAGGAGTACAGGGTTAGGCTCATCGAAAAGGAAGAGGCCATCAAGGTTGAAGAGCGTGAGAGCCTGAGAAAGGAGCAGGAGCTGGAGGCGACTGTTAAAAAAGCCGCCGACGCCAAGAAATACCAAATCCAGACTGAATCTGAGGCTGAGAGTTACAAACTGGAACAGGAGGCCAAGGGTCGAGCTGTGGCCAAGAAGCTGGAAGGGGACGCCGAGGCCGAGGCCATGCGAAAGAAAGCGGAAGCCTGGGCGCAATACAACCAGGCGGCCATCTACGAGATGCTCGTGGAGAAGCTGCCCGAGCTGGCCCGGGCCGTGTCCGAGCCACTCTCCAAAGTGGATAAGATCGTCATAGTTGGCGGCGGCCAGGACGGCTCCCTGGGTGCTTCGAAAATCAGTGGTGAGGTGGCCAGAGTTCTGGCTCAATTGCCACCAATTATCGAGACGCTCGGGGGTGTTGATCTCAAGAAACTTGTGGAGAAATTACCGGAACTGAAGACTCAGAAAAGTCAGGAGGAAAAGGGATCGTCAGGGATCCCTGAGTCAAATACGTGAGATGTATCACCTGTCATGCCTCCGACGGCAGGCATCTCCAGAAAAAGCTGAAAATCCTGCCTGCGCCTTGGGTAGTATCTACAGCGAGAGAAACCGGGCCGCTCAGGACGAGGTAGGAATGAGAAGAATGTAACCTTCCCACGAACAAAGGAACACTATGTTAGCCGACAGAATCCAGCGGATCGGGTTTTCTCCGACCCTGAAAATTTCAGCCAAAGCCAAAGCGATGCGGGCCGAGGGGATAGACGTCGTCGATCTCAGCGTCGGCGAGCCGGACTTTCCCACCCCCCAAAACGTGAAGGAGGCAGCCACCCGGGCCATTGCCGAGAATTTCACGAAATATACAGCCAACGACGGTATGCCAGAGTTGAAGAAGGCTATCATCGAAAAACTCCGAAGAGACAACGGCCTCGAATACGAACCGAATGAGATCATTGTCTCCAGCGGAGCTAAGAATTGCCTCTACAATCTCGCCGTCGCCCTATTGAACAAGGGAGAGGAAGTCATCATCCCCGCCCCCTATTGGGTCTCCTATCCCCCCATCGTCAGTTTGGCCAAGGGCAATCCGATTGTTATACAGACAAGGGAGGAGAATGGGTTCCGGCTTACTCCGGATCAACTTAGCGCATCCATTTCACCCAGCACAAAAGCCATAATGCTCAACAATCCATGCAATCCAACGGGGGCTGCATACACTCGCGAGGAGTTGGAGGAGATGGCCGAAGTCTGTGCCGATGAAGGGTTGATTATCATTGCCGATGAGATCTATGAAAAACTGGTCTACGATGGATTCAGTTTCGTGAGCGTCGCTTCCCTGGGCAAGAAAATCAAAGAACGATGTGTTATCGTAAACGGCGTCTCGAAAGCTTACTCCATGACAGGCTGGCGTATCGGCTACGCGGCAGGACCCAAAGAGCTTATTACCGGCATGGACAAGGTACAGAGCCATAACACTTCCAACGCCTGTTCGGTTTCTCAGAAAGCCAGTCTCGAAGCCCTGACCGGTCCTCAGACTGATGTATCCATGATGGTCATGGAGTTTCAGAGGCGGCGCAACGTCATTCTTCAGAAATTGAACGCCATTCCAGGGATTTCCTGCATGGAACCGCGCGGTGCCTTCTACGTGTTCCCTAACTTTCGAAATTATTTCAACAAAGAATATGAGGGCATGCAGATCCGTAATTCGTACGGTATGGCTTACTTCCTTCTGAAGCACGCCCGAGTGGCCGTGGTCCCTGGAGAGGCTTTCGGAACCGAAGGGTACATCCGGCTCTCCTACGCCACTTCCATGGATCGAATCGAAGAGGGCCTGGATCGGATCATTGAAGCTACTGCGAAACTGGAACCGACCAGAAAGGCAAAAGTCATCACTCTGAACAACACGGTCACTCTGCGTAAATCCTTTGTCGAGACGGAAGCGACGGTGGGTGCCGAGGTGCGTGATGCCCTTGTTACCGAGGCCGAAGCTCACTTGACGCATGACAACTATTTCGAATGGAACGTGAACATCTCCGGCGTTGTTGTTCAGTTGCGAACGAATCTCCAGCACCTCTATGACTTCTGGATCGAGAACTGGTATCCGGCTCAGCTTGAAGCCGACCTTGAGCCCCATGGCATTATCTACGCCGTAGGCTGGGTACCCGGCCGCGAACCCAGGGCCTATTACAATTCTGAGTCACGCACCGCCGTCTTCTTCAAATCCGCCTTTTACGGCCAACTGCGAAGTCTGGCCATCGGCATGACCGCGGATATCTCCGAGCGCCTCTCCGATCTCCACTGCCTCCGCGGTTTCTGTGTCGATTTCGGCGGCAGCGGGCTGATCCTCATCGCTCCGAAAGGAACGGGCAAATCGGAACACCTGGCCGAGTTCTTGAGAACGAAGGAAGTGAAACTTGTCTCCAACGACGTTGTCTTCGTCCGCTATGTCGGCGGCCAAGCGTTAGCCGATACACCCGAACGAAAGTTTTACCAGCGAACGGACTTCACCAAATTCTATCCTGATTTTGCCACACTCTTCGACCGCAGTAAATGTGAGAATGTCATCTTCAACAGGGACGAGTGCACGAACAGCTCCTGTCCGATACAGGACGACTGTCGTCTCGACCGGGGAAACCCCTTCTGTTATGAGGCCTCGGACAAATCGTACGCTATGCTCGATCCGTACTGGATCGGCGGTCCGGCGAAACATGCGAAACGAACATCGCTGAAATGGGTATTTCTCCTGACCCGCGATGCCGTCGCACCTCCGATAGCCAAACTCGGATCGAATGATGCCATTAAAATCCTCGAAGAAGGGCGGTCCGAGACATCGACAGGTGGGATCCGAAACGAACCGTTCTTCAATCCCCATTTACTCGTCCGAACCTCCGAGCGAATTGACCATCAGAAGCGCTTCTTCGACCGCCTCTTCAAAGTTGCCTCTGTCTACGCCATCAACACAACCGCCCTATCAGCACGCGACATCCAGACCCGCATGCGCCACATCATCTCCGGTAACGAAGCGGAGGGATTGAGGTAACACATCAGGCTCAACTTCATACCTCTTCAATAGGCATTGCTTGCGGTTTAGCAAAATTCATAACAAATAACATGTTAGTTGAAGAACAATTCATTCTTGATCGCCCACTATTTGTATGCTGGGCGAAAATCTTTAATGGGACATATATCTCACTCGATCTCTCGTTAAAGATACATATACCATGAATACTGAAAAAAAAACAAACATAGTGCTCTCCATGGTAATTGCCTTTTCTGTAGGAGCTTCATCATCATCCTGTGCCCGATGGCACTTTGATATTGAAACAGGAGTAGTTTTGCCCGGCTATAATGACGTACGTATCCCCAATGAGACCGGGACCCTCTTTTCATTGACAGAAGAACTTGAGACAGATCCGAAGCCGTTTTTTCGGACAAAAGTAACCTATCCAATAAACGATAGACACTCCCTAACGATTTTGGCTGCTCCCCTTCGTCTGCATGCCGAAGGTCAGGCAAACAGGCCGGTGAAGTTTGAGGAGGAGGAATTTCCTGCAAATACTTCGCTTACAGCGAAATACCGTTTTGATTCGTATCGGTTGACCTATCGCTATGATTTCCACAGATCGGAGAACCTGCAATCAGGAATCGGCTTCACGGCAAAGATCCGGGACGCTTCAATCAGTTTGGAGGGGGATGATAAGAAAGCCGAAAAGAAAAACACCGGCTTTGTCCCCCTCATCAACTTCAGACTCCATTGGACCTTTGCTAAGAAACTCAGTCTCGTACTGGACGGTGACGCCCTGGCTGCGCCGCAGGGCCAAGGGAGAGCTGAAGATGTCTTGTTGGCTGTTCAATACAATATGAATAAAAATATTGATCTCAAATTGGGTTACAGAATTCTTGAAGGGGGTGCAGACGTTGATGAGGTTTACAATTTCACACTGATTCATTATCTTGTATTTGGGGCGGTTGTTTCGCTTTAAGAATACAATCAACGATCCAGCTTTCAAGAGCATGGACTCATCTCTTTAAAATTTTATTTCTAAAAATAGTAATAAGGGAGTATACGAATGAAACCTTATGTCACTTCAAATTCAATTGAGAAAAAGACGCAACATTGGCTCAAAAAAACAAATTCGTTCAACACACATCGGATGGAGCTTGATAGAGGCAAAACCGCTCTTCTCGTTATCGATATGCAGGACTTTTTCCTGGATCCCGACTCCCCAACGTTCACGTGTGGTGGACCGGCAATTCTTCCAACACTGAAAAAACTCATTGCTGCTTTTCGTGAAGCAGAGCGTCCGGTGATTTATACGCGGCACGTTCATCATCCCGACCGAATTGACGCCGGTATAATGGGTTGGTGGTGGGAGGGGATGTGTATTGAAGGTAGCCATGAAAGTGAGATACACAAGGAGATTGCTCCGCTGCCTCATGAGAAAGTGATTACCAAACATCGTTATTCGAGCTTCTACAACACAGATTTAGAGACAGTCCTCCGGTGTCTAAAGATCGAGGATCTGGTCATCTCCGGAATAATGACAAATTTGTGCTGTGAATCGACAGCGCGTGATGCTTATTACAGGGATTATAGAGTATTCTTCCTTGCTGACGGCACAGGCAGTATCAATGAAGAGATGCATCTGGCAAGCCTGCTCAACCTTGCCTTTGGCTTTGCACTTGTGACAACGGCAGAAGAAATCATACAACAGTTGAGGAAATAAAGGTGTGTTTTGAATTATGAAGAGGGGGAGTGGACATGACAAGTAATTTGCTGCTGTATGTTGGTTCTGTTATAATTACTTTATGGGGAATAGCCCACATCGCTCCGACGGGATCAATCGTGAAAGGATTTGGGGAAATATCCATTGACAACAAACGAATCATCACGATGGAATGGGTCGCCGAGGGTTTGACGCTCGTCTTCATAGGTCTTCTCGTACTATTTCTTACTCTTCTGGGAGGTGCACAAAACTCAGCTTCGCTTATTGTGCATAGGGTATCCGCAGTTATGCTGCTTGTTATGTCAGGATTGAGTCTGCTCACCGGGGCGAGAACATCGATTGTGCCCATGAAAATTTGTCCATTGGTAAAAATAACAGTCGCAATATTGTTTCTCTTGGGAAGTGTACTATGACGGTCGACTCCGTCGTGAATCAGTAAAAAGGGAGAAGATCAACATGGACAAACCGATGTCAAATCTTTCCTTTCAATTCATGTCGCTTGAATTCAAGATCCGTGATTTTCTTCGCCCTCGAATGACTGTCTTGAAAGAAGCAGGGATACAACCGGGATTTCATGTGCTCGACTACGGGTGTGGGCCTGGGAGCTATACTGTGCCCGCCGCAACATTGGTGGGAACGACCGGAAGAATATATGCTCTCGATATCCATCCATTGGCAATTCAGAAGATCCAAAATATCACCTTTAAAAAAAGACTGACGAATGTGGAGACCATTCATTCTGATTGCAATACTGGATTGCCGGGTGAGAGCATTAATGTCGTACTCCTGTACGATACGTTTCACGATCTTGCTGACCCGCAAGGCGTACTACGAGAGTTATATCGAGTATTGAAATCGGATGGAATTCTCTCGTTTAACGATCACCATATGGAAGAAAATGATACCGTGTCGAAATTAACGCTGAAAGGGCTTTTCACTTTATCAAAAAAAGGCAAAAGAACATTCAGCTTCTCGAAAGCGGAAAGATGAGAGGTTACTACTCCGATACACTCTCTGCTCAGCGACTCAAACAGGTTTACGAAATCGCTCCTCCGCGAGTGCAGCAATATTTAACTGCTGAGGTAGAACACGTTCTTCAATATCTCACACCAGGCGACTGGGTTCTTGAACTGGGCTGCGGTTATGGACGAATGATTCCGGAACTCTCCAAAAAGACCGGAAAAATCATTGGGATCGACACTTCTCTCTGCAGCTTATTACTCGGAGAGGAATTTTTATCCAATATTCAAAATTGTTATTTGACATGCATGAACGCGGTTCAACTTGCATTCCCAAATCATGTTTTCGATATGGTCGTCTGCATCCAGAATGGCATTTCAGCATTTCATGTGGACCAAAAAGAGTTGCTCCGAGAGAGCATTCGAGTGACAAAACCTGGTGGAGTCGCCCTCTTCTCAAGCTATTCGGCTAAGTTTTGGGAAGACCGATTGGACTGGTTTCGGCTTCAATCCGAGGCGGGTCTCGTGGGCGAAATCGACTTCGAAAAAACCGTTAATGGTGAAATCGTCTGCAAAGACGGCTTCACGGCAACGACGGTAGGCCCTGGCAAATTTCGACTCCTGACCGAAGAACTCGATGCCGACGTGCGGATTTTCGAAGTGGATGAATCGAGTCTTTTTTGCGAGATAATGCCTCATTAGTCCAACTTCTTATTGACAAACATATCGACCTGCAGGCGTTTTGAAAATGGCAACAGACGAGTTCATTAAAGATATCTTTGAAAAGAATAAGACAATCGCTGTCTACGGAATGTCGACCAATCCTTCGAAACCTGCTCACTACGTTCCTCTCCCCCTGAAATCAAAGGGCTTCTCCATAATTCCAATAAATCCCAACACAGATACGATTGCAGATTGTAAGTGCTATCCAAACTTAAAGGATGTCGAGGAGAGGATCGACATCCTGGAGATTTTCCGACCCTCGGATCAGGCACTCGATGCTGTCAGAGAAGCTATTGAAAGAAGAAAGACGAAAGGGGATATTAACGTCATCTGGCTTCAACTTGGCATTCAAAGCGATGAAGCCCGAAGGCTCTCGGAAGAATCGAATATCACCTTCATTGAAAATAGGTGTATGAAACAAGAGTATCAACGGTTGTTTTCGGATTGATCCGGCGAAGAAAGACCTCCCTTCGGAACACTCCCCATTAGTATTAAAAGAGCATATTGTGGTAAAACACTGAAACATAGCCGTAAAGAAGCACGTCTAATAGTTGATATTGTCAACAAATATATTGACAGTATCATATAAATGATCATTTATTTAAAAACAGGTAAATTAGAGACAGAAGAAATTACTATGGTTGAAGACCCCCTCTGCGAAAGCATCGAGAAAGTACGTAAGTTCAATCGTTTCTACACCAAGCGGATTGGTCTCCTTGAACAAGGTTTACTGAAAACGCGATATCCCCTGACCCAGGCACGCATCATCTTCGAACTGGCCCAGCATGAGCAAACCACAGCACGTGACCTCGTCAGTGCACTCAGTATAGATCCCGGATACCTCAGCCGTATCCTGAGTATATTTGAGAAAGACGGTCTCATCCAAAAAACACCTTCAAAATCGGACAATCGGCAGCGCGTTCTCAAACTCACTGCCAAGGGAAGAAAATCCTTTCATGTCCTCAACAACCGATCAAGTCAAGAAGTGAAGGGATTGTTACAAAGCTTATCCGGCGAAGATCAACATCGGCTCATACATGCGATGCGTACTATTACGGACGTTCTTGAAACTGAATCGAAGCCTACGATGTCTTATCTCTTGCGCCGTCATAAGCCTGGGGACATCGGGTGGATGGTACATCGTCACGGTGTGCTTTATGCCGAAGAGTACGGTTTCGACGAGACCTTTGAGGCCTTAGCCGCTGAGATTCTGGCCCGGTTCATCCAGGATCATGACCCGAAGCAAGAGCGCATCTGGATCGCGGAGAGTGCCGGGGAGCGTATCGGATCAGTGATGATTGTGGATGGAGGAAATCGGGTGGCCAAACTGCGCTTGCTTTTAGTCGAACCGAAGGTCAGAGGTCAAGGGATAGGACAGCAGCTCATCAAGGAATGCGTGGATTTTTCAAAGCGGAACGGCTATGGGAAAATCACATTATGGACACAGAGCATTTTAAAGGAAGCTCGACATTTATATTCGAAGGCCGGCTTCAAACTTGTTGAGGAGAAACCCCACACGAGTTTCGGTCATGATCTTGTTGCGGAAACATGGGAACTCGAGTTATGAGTTCCCCATCTCCGTTCGAAAGAGCGCTTTAAAATTGAAGCTCCCACAGAAATTGGAGGGACCAATGAAAACTATACTTGCCGTCACCCTCTTCATATGCTGTGGTGTAAATGTTTTGTTTGCACACAGCGAACTGGCACGTGTTACTTTCCAAGTCATTGCTCCAACTCTGGATGATTCCTCGGTTGTTTACATCACCGGCAATCACGAAAAGCTTGGGAACTGGAATCCCGGAGCGATAAGGCTGAAAAAGATGAGTGCTGATATCTGGAGTTTTTCCTCTCAATTCCCAAAAGGATTTACCCTTGAATTTAAATTTACAAAGGGAAGCTGGGAGCAGGAGGCGGTTCGTGAAAACGGTGAGATCCCCTCGAACAATTATTTGGATGTGATTCAGGACACAACGGTGTCCTTCGTCATAAAAAATTGGAAGGACGAATTCGAATATGAGATTGTGGGACAGATTACTGGAACAGTCGTCTACCATCAGGACGTTAAAGGCCATGGATTACAGGCTCGAGACATTATTGTCTGGCTCCCTCCAGGTTACGAGAAGAACGAGACGAAGCGTTATCCTGTGTTCTACATGCATGATGGGCAAAATCTTTGTGATCCCCGTACTTCTTTCATACGCTGCGATTGGCAGATTGACGAGGTGGCGGACAGCCTTATCCGCAAAGGAGAAATTGAACCGATAATCGTTGTGGGTATGTACAATACATCCGACAGAACACCCGAATATTCACCGGGTCCTAAGGGTGATGCTTATATGAAATTTGTTGTGAATGTGGTCAAACCACTGATCGACAAGACATACAGAACATTGCCTGATCGGGAACACACAGCCGTCGGGGGTTCATCCATGGGAGGAATCGTTTCATTCATGTTGCTGTGGGAATACAACGATATTTTCTCCAAAGCGGCGTGCATGTCCCCAGCTTTCAAGTTCGACAACGTCGACTATGTCACGACTGTCGAAAAATACAAAGGACCAAAAAAGGATATGTTGGTCTATATCGATAATGGCGGTCTTGGCCTCGAAGCCCGACTCCAGCCGGGTATCGACGACATGATAAAAATGCTTGAAAAGAAAGGCTATAAGGAAAATAGAGATTTCTACTGGTTCGTCGATAAGACCGCCGAGCACAATGAGGCCGCCTGGGCCAAACGCATCTGGAAGCCGCTCACATTGTTCTTTGGGCGTTAATGGGGAATATCAAAACACGTTTCGCTGGTCGAATTCATGCAAATCTTCTCTTGATCTTATATCTACATATTTAAGGATAACCGCGTCCGAAAATTTATTCTGAGCAGATCCATAAAAAAAACATAAGAGCTCGTAAAGTCTGTACCATAATACGTTTCTTTGACTGAACATTTTACACATCTTGTCAATAAAGTTCTTGACACCGTAACCATTATTTAATAATATTAGTCCGTAAGGTGATTGGTGCTCACCTGTGGAAGGAACTGAAGAAAAGTGATATGCTCTCTGAATTGTCACAAACCAGAATCTCTTTGTATTCTTTAAAAATTGTTTCAATCCCAACTATCCCTTTGGTTTTTGACTTCTGCAGCTTTCTTTAAGAAAAAGGGATCGAGATGAACGGAAATATTAACCCTTCCCTCCAATAACGGCTCCGATGGGCCGGATGACTGGAGTGTCGTTGCTGCAGAATAGAAATACTCAGAGAATCAAACACCATGAAATGCATAACCTTCACCTGAATATCAGTACAGATCAACGATAGAAATACGCCTCTTTTGAGATAGATGGCTATTAGTCAAGCAGAAGCTCAGATTGCTAAGCACAAATCACCCTATGAAAGGAGGAGTAAAATGAAAAAGATCCTTGTCTCTCATTCCTCTTACAGGAAAGGCCTCAGCTGGCTCGTCGTACTCATGATACTGTTACCTATTTTAACAGCTGTCTCTCGAGAGGAACAAGCCAGTGATACGAATCAAGATGTGGTTACATTTCAACACCGGGCAATTTCGGAGCAACAAAAATCCGCATCAGGCGACAGCGGCTACACCATAAGATACGACTACAATGAACAAGGGCGCCTGGTGGGAGTGGACTACGGCGACAGCACGGTTATTATATATAGTTACGACAACGCAGGAAACCTCCTTTCAAGGGTAATCAAGCGGGGATCTCTCCGCACAGGGGATGTCGAAACAGAAACGCCCTTGACCTACGAATTGGCCCAAAATTATCCAAATCCTTTTAATCCGATAACAACCATCAGATACCAAATCCCGAAAAAGAGCCACGTGACATTGACAATTTACAACATCCTCGGCCAGGAAATCCGAACACTTGTCAACGATCGACAAGATGTTGGCACATACTCAATCGTATGGGATGGACGAGATCAATTCGATCAGGATGTGTCCAGCGGGATCTTCTTCTGCAGGATGATTGCTGGTCAATTTGTTCAAACAATGAAAATGATAATACTGAAATAGCTCATTGAAGCTTTTCTGAATCGCCAATCATAAGGAGTTCGAAAATGCTCAGAAAAGAACGTATGGTCATTACTTGCTTTTGTTTCATACTTCTCTTTCAATCCGCTGATGCCTACATCGAGAAAAGTGGAAACGTTTCAGGAGAGACATGGATCGATACTACCTATTATATTACCGGCAGTATCACTGTGAATGACGATGAAACCCTGACTATCGAGGCGGGAGCAGTCATCAAATTCAAGCCTGATCTCCGTCTCAAGGTATACGGTACCCTCGTGGCAACCGGTGAAGAGGGAAACGAGATTGTATTTACAGCTTCCAGTGATACTGATCATGGACAGCCAATCCCTGAAGCCGCTGGAATTCCTTCACCCGGAAGCTGGCAGGGAATTTACTTCGATGGGCTTGATTACCGGGATGGAACCGGCCAATTGGATTGGTGTATTATCCGTTACGGCGGGCAGGCCGGGTATGATGCCCCCAATGCCAACGCGTTTTTTCGCCTTTCCGGTTCAAGCTATTTCAGAGATTGCACATCCGAATACAGTGCCACCTCCGGAATCAAACTATCGCAATGCTCACCTTCGATTGAAAACAACATTTTCTCCAACAATGTCAATCACGGCTTGGACGTCGAGGGAGGATCCTCTGTCGTCGACAATAATACGTTCAATAATAATGGAGGCTATGGAGCCTACCTGGATGGTGTTGCCTGTAAAAGTTATACGCGTAACCAGGGTGTAGACAATGGTATCAATGGCTTTGGCGTGATCGGAACAGTGGAGTCCCATTGTACGTGGTCAATGGGTTCGGGGAGCTTTCCCTTTGTGCTTCCGGACGAGGTTGAAGTGCAAGAAGGTGGAGAGTTGACGTTTTCTGAAAACGCTATTGTCAAAGGAGATTCTCTTGGACTGCTCACTGTGAATGGAAAACTAGATGCAACTTTCGTAACGTTTACCTCACTGAAAGATGATGATATCGGTGGAAATAGCGACGGAGACAGAGGAAGTCCATCCTGTGGTGATTGGTATGGCATTTATGTGACAGGAACGGGTAGATTTGATGGTTGCAACATTAAATATGGCGGGCGACAGGGTGGGTATCAGGTTCCTCTCGCTAACGTTCGATTTTCGAATTGTGATTCCAGTTGTTTTCGGAACAGTCAAAGCGGATTCAGTGCCGAACACGGTGCAAGAGTCCATAATTGCTCTCCCGAGATTTCAGACAGTCGTTTTTATGGTAATCTGGGGCATGGAATATTTGCTCAGGGTAGCAGTTCTGCTCCTGCCATTAGGAACAACGTGTTGGGCGATGATGATGGTTACTGGTCAGGCAATGGTGGATGGGGAGTATATCTTGATGATGTGATACTCACAAGCTATGCGAACAACAAGGGCGGAGAAAATGGAATAAATGCGATTGGAGTCAGCGGGACTGTCACAGAGAATTGTGAGTGGGAAATGGGCGTTTCTGGGTCCGTTGACTTTCCATTTGTTATTCTTAAAGAGAATCAGGTCTCGGTTCCCCTGGGACACACACTCACACTGACTTCAAGAACAATCATCAAGGCCGATTCCTCATCTTCAATACTGGTTGATGGCACGCTCACAGCTGAGGGTGATTACCAGCGAGGCACGGTCGTTTTTACTTCCTTTAAGGACGATGAATATGGGGGAGATACCAACAGTGATGGGCCAAGCTCTGGAGAACAGGGAGACTGGGACGGCATATTTCTGAACGGACAGGGGGATAAACAGGGAATTGGCGAATTCAACACGTGTGTTATCCGGTACGGTGGATACAGGCATGGTTCAGCAGAAGCCAATATCCGTTTCAATCAATCTGATTCGGGACATATTACAAACAGCTTATGTGAATATAGTGACTATATTGGTGTTGAAGTAATCAGTTGTTCACCCGATATTTCCGGCAACGAATTTCTACACAATGCAGATTCGGGATTATATGTGTTCGGCAATCAAGCGAAACCAGTCATCGCCGATAATATTTTCACCGGCAACGGATTGGACGCATTTGGACCGGGCGATAGCACATACGCGGTTGTATTGAGCAGTACCATATTAATGAGTTACACCGGGAACACAGGGAGCAGGAATGGTATTAACGCATTTGCTATGAATGGTTTGATCGAGGACTCTGTGACTTGGAGTATGCCTGATCAGGATTTTCTCTTTATCATGACCGAGAATATCGATGTAGAAAAAGAGGGAACACTATCTCTATCGGCCGGGACTATTTTAAAGGCAAAAGATGGTACGGAATTGAACGTTAAGGGTGTTCTTGAAGCAAGGGGCACCGAGGGTGATCCCGTTTTTATTACATCTATTGGAGACAACATTGGCGGAAATAAGCTGTCAGGTGAACAAGTGATTAACATCGAGCCTGGAGCCTGGGATGGGATCTACCTGAACGGTCAGGATGAAAACCTTGGTATCGGAAAGTTCGACTGGTGTATAATCCGATTCGGAGGAAGATCAGGTCAGTATAATCCAATGGCAAATATTCGTTTCGACAAATCAGATTCAGGATATTTCAGGCACAGTATTTCGGAGTACAGCAAGTTCAGCGGAATTCGAATCGACAACTGTTCCCCGGTTCTTGACAGCAGTTCAATGAACTTCAATCTGAAAGACGGACTTATGGCTGTAGGTGACAGTTCCGCACCGATTGTTATCAACTGCAGTTTCAACAAAAACTCCGAGTATGGTGCAAACATGGATGACATCATCCTCACAGGGTACATCGATAATACTGGCAATGAAAATGGTACGAATGGATTCAGAGTTAAAGGCTGGGTAAATGAATCCTGTTCATGGTCAATGGGTTCAGAGACATTTCCGTTTATCATGAAGGACGTTCTCGTCGATGATGAAGCGACATTGACTTTATCGGCTGGGACCACTATCATGGCAGAATCAAACGGACGTATGAAAGTATATGGGACACTTGACGTGAATGGAAATTATGGTGAATATGTTATTTTTACATCAGTGAAAGACCCGGATTGGGGAGTAGTATTAGGGGATAGCTTGGAAGAACCAGGACCCGGCGACTGGGACGGGATCTACCTATATGGAAAGCATGAAGACAAAGGGATTGGATTGTTCGATTACTGTCTCGTTCTTTATGGAGGTGCAATCGGTCATGTCATCGAGGCCAACATCTATTTCAATGAATCTGATTCAGGGTACGTTAACCATAGCGATATACATGAAAGTGCCGCGTATGGAGTTAAAGTTGAAGGGTGTTCGCCTACATTTCGAAGAAACTTAATCACTCACAACATAGGCCCCGGTATATATAGCGGGGCAAATAGTAAACCTGATCTCGGCAGGGATGCTGCTGCAAATCAGGGAAAAAACTTAATATCATTCAATGACAATAATGGCTTTGGGGTATACAATGCATCGAATAGCACCATAAAAGCATATTGTAATTCGTGGGGATATACAACTGTTGAAGACATCGATACTCATCTTCGAGATAATGAAGAGGGAGGTGGAGAGATCCTCTTCGATCCCTGGCTGGAGAAATGCCCAAAACGGGAAACGACAAAACAGTCTAATGGAAAAGATGGAAAAGTTAAGGATCCGATCTCAACCGCGACAGGTGAGTTGTATAACGAGATGGTCGACCTGTATCTTGGCGGACCACTCCCCCTCTATTTCAGCAGATATTATGCATCACTGCTGACAAGAGACGGCAATGTGAACAGTCGGTTTGGCACAAATTGGATGCACAATTTCGACTTGAAGCTTATCCTGGATGGAGATGATGCCTCAGCCGTTTACTATGGAGGGAAAACCATATCCTTTCAGAAGGATGATTTCAACTGGGAACTGGTGTATTCTGAACCGATTATCTATCAACTTGTAGAATCAGGAAATGAATTTAAGCTAATGGATCCGGAGAGATCCCTCATATTTACCTTTAATGAAAATGGCATGTTCGTTCAAGTCGCTGATCGAAACGGAAACGTCCTCGATCTTACCTATAACGATGACATGCTCAGCCAGGTATCAGACGGGCGCGGCCGAAGTCTTTCCTTTCTCTACACAGATGACAAGCTGACCCAGGTCCAGGACCAGAGCGGCCGCATGGTTTCATACTCATACACCGGGAATAATCTGACAGAGTTTACCGATGCCAATGGCTACTCCACCATGTATACCTATACCGAGACGGATGGGTACACGGGGCTGCTGACATCGACAACACGTTCCGAGGGCAACACACCATACACACAGATCTATGATGAACTGGGACGAGTTCTATCTCAAACAGACAGCAGGTCCAACGCAACTCGCCTTGCCTACGATTCTCCGGCAGAGGGGATGACAACTATCACAGATCCGCTCCTCAATGCTACTACACATACTCATGAGGACTTCAAGCGACTGACCCAGTATCTCGACAACAACAATGAGTCTTGCTACATCACGTACGACGCGAACAACAGACGGACTGGCATAACCGACCGCCTTGGAGACGAGACAACCTTCACCTATCATGAAGCATCTGGCAAGATAAGTACTACGACCGATGCTGAGGGTAATACCACCTCGTACATCTATTCATCCCAAGCTCAGGGAGACTTTGACTTCTACAACCTGACACGAATCGAATACCAGAACGAGACTTCAATCACCATGTCCTACGACGATTCAGGCAACCTGCTCACTCTGACTGACCAGGCAGGACAGAACTGGTCCTATTCCTACAACAGTATGGGGCAGATGACCTCCGCTACCAATCCAGCAGGTGGAACAACAAACTATTCCTACAATTCCGACGGGTCACTGGCCAGCTACACGGACCATTTCGGCAATACGACCAGCATCGTCTACGACACCTATAAAAGACCCCAGCAGGTGACATACCCCGATGGGACGACACGTCTATTCACCTACGATGAGAAAGATAACCTGACATCTGCAACCGACGAGAGAGGTATGAAGACAATCCTGTCCTATGACACCAATGGCAATTTGAAAACCGTTACGGATCCTATGAACAATAACCTCTCGTTGGAATATGACGGCAACGACGCAATCATCTCATCGTCCGACAGACTCAACGCCACAACCTATTACTTCTATGATGGAAACGAACTGCTGTCCTCCATCACCAATCCGGCAGTTGAAGCCACTGACTTTCTCTATGACAGCCATGGATGGCTCACTTCGGTGACAGATCCGGATGGTCATACATCCACTATAGCATATGATGAAGAAGGTGTTGTGACTTCCCTTACCGATGCTCTGTCAAACACCTGGAGCTATATGAGCGACAGGCTGGGACGAATAACTCGAATACTAATCCCGGAGGGCAGCTCCCACGATTTCACCTATGACAGCATGGGAAGAGTATCAACCTACACAGATCCCTTGTCCAGAAGTACTACCTATACATACGACGATCGGGGATTCATCACAGGGTGGTCTCTACCAGGTAATCTGTCGGCAGATTATGACCGTGACAACCTGGGCAATATCATCAGCGTGATCGATCCGAATGGAGAGAGCTGGACCCGCGACTACGATGAGATGGGGCGGCTGACTACCGAAACCGACCCCCTGAGCCGCTCAACCATTTATAATTATGACAACAGGAGTCGAGTATCGAATATCACCTATCCCGGTGGTTCCCTGGAGATCACTCATGATGAGGCTGGAAACATCGTTCGCAAACTGTACTCGGATGGTACAGATATCAGTTTTGCCTACGACGACAATAACCGTCTCTATTCATCAAACGACCTGAGCCTGGAATACGATGCACGGGATGACATAGTGGCCTGTAATGGTCTGTTGATGATACGAGATCAAGCGGGCCGTATTTCCTCCCTCACCCTGGCTCCCGAAAAAGTCATAACCTATAGCTACAACGGTCGAGGTTTAGTCATCCAAGTCACCGACTGGCTTGGCGGAACAACAGTCATCGACTATGATGAGGCAGGTCACATCATTTCCATAACCCGTCCCAATGGCATCATCACAACGTATAGTTACGATAATGATGGCAGGCTAATCAGTATTGATGAGGCCAGCTCAGCCAGACTTTCGTCAATTTCTTTGACAAGAAACAGCGCCGGGGACATCACATCCGAGACACGAAACGTCCCCCTCATTCCCGATCTTTCTTTGGATACTCAAACGCTATCATATGATGAAGCTTGCCAGGTCACAGAATTTACATACGATGAGATGGGACGGTTGACCGAAGACATTCGACGTTCGTACTCCTGGAACCTGGCTTCAAGGCTTGTTTCGTACACAGAAGCTGGAAATACTGTAACCTTTACCTATGATGGATCAGGATTGCTGCACACGAGAACATCGGAAGATGTCACCAGGGAATACGTCTGGAATTACGCCCTGGGCCTCCCGTCAATCTCCCTCGTCAAAGAGAATGGCCATGACATTATGTTTTACATCCACCTCCCGGGAGGAAGACTGCTTTACAGTATCGATGCATCGAACGATACGCGCCATTACTATCATTTTGATGAAACGGGGACGACGCTTTTTCTCACAGATGAAGCAGGCGCCATCACCGACACCTATGGCATCACGCCGTATGGGGAAACCGTAACGAAAACTGGAATCACAGAGAATCCCTTTACCTTTTGCGGGGCTTTTGGTGTGCTTCAGGAAGGCGATACGGGGCTCTATTCCATGAGAGCCCGGTTTTATGATTCAGGTACAGGGCGATTCATTTCTACCGATGTCATCAATTCGATTCACCCCATAGAGATCAATCCCTATCAGTATGCCATGCAAAATCCCATGGCTCATTCGGATCCGATGGGTCTACAGACATTTCATTACTCTTTTCTTGATAATTATATACTGCCATTTTTTGTGGATTACTATATAAATATGTCCAGGAAAAAAGTGGAAGCTCCTATGCAACCGCCAGCATTAAATCCGACATTTGATGCTGCAAAAGATCGTGATCAAAGTGACTTGAAGCCTTCTTCGGACAGGGATGGAGGTTTTTCCTTTATAAGTTCACGGTACACTCTCAGAGATGAACCAATGTTTTGGGGAGGTATTTGGCCAGAAGTCGGATTTGCCACACCCACTCCTACACCATAGTTCACATATACTTTCCGTGAAGTTAATGGGATAGATTTTATCAGAAAGCAAATCGATATACTCGAAGAATCCTTCCGCCAACAGAAAGGACCTTCTACCACACCACAGCTTCCGGATACTCCAAATGGTGGTAACCGTGAGATACCATTCGATAAATTCATGAAAGACCTGTTCAAAAAAGGACAAAGATGACCAAGTCATGGTGATCCGTGACAAGTAATACCAATCAGAATTTTGATCTAATCATGCATTTCATTTTGGAAGGAAGATGATATTCACTACATCAGAACTAAAAGACCTCATACTCGCAGAGATCAGCATTCGGCACACCCTGGGTGAGCAGGTTGGGGGAAGCGGACATCTGGGATTCGTCAGTTTGACCAACCTGGAGATCGGGGAACCGGTGGAGATCAAATTCAAGGAGAAGCAGGCATTTGAGATCCTGTTCAGTTTTGAGACATACACCGAATCCGAGTTTCACTATGCCACAGACGATGATGATTCAGATGATATGTACCGCAGTATCTATCACGCCAAAATTATTGTCGATAAAGAGTTGAAGGTTTTACATTATACTAACCTGCCATAATCACCAACTGTTCCTTTTGAAACCGCATCATTATTACCCTCACATAAGGAACGGATATCTTAACTCCTCTTCGCATTAAGAACTGTAATACTCCCTTCTTCAAAGACAAATATGAACGAATAAGCTCTTCCTCATTTTCTGGTTTTTATACTCAGTCAGGGATCATTATTAGAAAAAAATAAAAAAATCTTCTTGACAAATGAAACTTTACTGTATATATTGCGTCTATACAGTATGGACGATATAGTCAGAACGCTGTGTCCGGGAGGTAAACATGTTGCTGCGATTGACAGAATTATCACAAGAACCTTTATATAAGCAACTTATAGCCCAACTTTCTGAGCGAATTTCAAATGGAGAGCTTTCGATAGGGGCAGTATTACCAACTATCGGGAAAATGGCCCGGAAACATCATGTCAACATGAATACAGTCAGACGGGCATACAATGAGTTGGAAAAGGTCGGTTTCATCCAACGTAAGGGCGAAGACAGTGCCGTTGTGACCTTTTCTCCTCCCCGGCTGGGACGAATTTCTGCAGGACATAAATCCATCACCCTTCATTCCCTCACTGGTACGACCACCCCTCTCTTTTCCGAACCTATGGAAAAACGCGAATTGAACGACCAGCTGGTTAAAGTCCACCAGATTCAGACAAACCTGTTGCCCAAGAAATTACCTGAAAATGAATTGCTCTCCGTTGTGGCGCATTGCCATCCCTCTTACATCGTGGGGGGTGATTTCTATGACTGCATTCAGATCGACGAATACCGTTTCGGCTTCGCCATCGCCGACGCTTGCGGCAACGGACTGCCGGCCGCAATGCTTATCTCACAAATCCAGGCCATGCTCAAGAGCGAGCTCAATAATGGAAACCGAATCAGACGGATTCTGGAGAACATGAACCGACAGGTCTTTCAAAACTCCCCGGAAGACAGATTCGTCACCTTCTTTTTCGGAGTGCTCGATACATCCACCGGTCACTTCAGGTACGTCAATGCCGGCCACAATTACCCAATTCTCATGCGAGGCCATGGCAATCCAGAAAGGTTGGAAGTTGGCGGTCTGGCTTTGGGCATGTTTTCTGATACGACCTTTGAAATCGGGCAGGTGGTTCTCACAGATGGAGATATTCTTCTGTTCTTTACAGATGGACTGACAGAAATAAGGAACGATTTACACCAGGAGTACGGAGAACAAAGACTGCTGTATATTCTCGATCGTTGCCGGCATAGAAACATAGAAAACATTTTGAGCGATGTGTTAAAAGATGTAAGAACCTTTGCCGGAACGGAATCCTGGCAGGACGATTGCACCGTTATGCTTGTCAGGATCGGCAGGAGATTCTCTCATAGATCTGAATAGGAGCACGATGCTTTTAAACCTGACCGATCTTTCCGACGAGCCGCTTCAAAGCCAGCTGGCAAGGCAAATACGGGCAAAAATTTTGGCGGGGGAATTATCCGCCACGGCTCCCTTGCCTTCAATTCGAGCCCTGGCACGAGAGCAGAAGGTGAGTGTCATCACCGTTCAACGGGCTTACGAACATCTCATGCGGGAGAACCTGATTCATTCCAGACGAGGAAAGGGCTTCTTTGTATCAGAAGTGCCTCGCACCCAAAAAAAGGATATGGCTGTAGATCGGCTTAAGGATCATCTTGAGCGCCCTGTGCGCGATGCGATTTCGGAGGGACTGACGGTGAAGGAAATTAAAGCAGCACTGGGGGAGATTATTTCAAAGATCGGTTGAAAAGCCTAAGCCTTAGCTTAATCCGACAAAGGAGCCAGGAATTCGGCATTAAAGAAAAACTCAAACGAAACACATAAGATCCAAAGGAGAAGTACGATGGAAAAAGCATTTCACTTCAAAAACGTAGTTAAGAGATATCCTGAATTTCAGCTCGGGCCGCTCAGCCTGGAGTTGGAACCAGGGGTTGTCCTCGGTTACATCGGGCCGAATGGATCGGGGAAGACAACGACGATGCATTGTCTCACAGGTCTGGTCAAGGCGGATCAAGGCGAAATGTATGTCTTCGAGCGCAGGAACGATCCGAACAAACCCGCATGGAAACTCGATATTGGATACGTCGGGGACGTCCATGTATTCTACGAGCGTTGGTCCGGTGAGAAAAATTTGCGGTTCCTCTCCCAGTTCTACCCGAACTGGTCCCATGAGCGAGCTCAGGAACTGGCCCGGCGTTTCAATCTCCCTTTAAACAAAAGAGCCAAGGATTTATCCAGTGGGAATCGTGTCAAATTATCCCTCATCTCGGCTCTGGCTCATTCTCCGAGATTATTACTTCTCGATGAGCCGACCTCGGGGATTGATCCGGTCGTTCGAACAGAAGTACTGGATGTTCTCTTCGAAGTTTTGGAGGATGGAGACAGGGCCATCTTCTACTCCACACATATTTTGTCAGATATCAGTCGTCTCGCCGACGAATTGGCCTTTCTGGATAACGGTCAAGTTATGCAGAGATCCGCAAAGGACGACCTGACCGACACCTGGCGAAAAATTTCCTTTCGCCTGGATAAAGAGTTGGTTCCTTTGGAGGCAATGGTAGATCGAAAACAGGAAGGTAATGACTATCAGGTCATCAGCTCGAACTTTGAAGCCACCGTGCAACATCTCCGTGAGCTTGGTGCTGAAAACATCCGCGAAAACCGCATGACGATCGACGAGATTGCCGTCCAGATATTGAAGGGTGGAATTCATGTGGCGAGTTCTTAGTGCCGAATTACAGTATAACAGGTATGTTGCGATTTACATACTGACACTCTCTGTCTTGAGTTTCATCAGCGTGCATTTCTACACACCCATATTCGGAAGGCCAATGACGTACACGAATGCAGGCATCATCTCGTCCGGTCATATGTTCTTCTTTTTTGTCGGTACGATTCTTGTCTCAGCCTGGTGGAAAGAGCGCACCTATCGCAGTCATGTCTTGCTCCCTCTCGGAGCATGGAAAATTGGAGCAGTGCGATTCGGGATGTATCTGATTTATTGGATTTCACTCCTCTGTATCTATTTCATCTGGAGTCGTATTTCTCAGCATTTCACTATTGACGCCAAGATGATTTCCGTCCTGTGCACACAAACAGGCTTTATATTGATTGTTTTCTCACTTATTTTCTTTTGGAGCGATCTCCGTGAATCGACAATTAAGAATCGAACAATTCTCAGGATGCCGGGAAAGAAAGTATTTGGCTTAGCAACCTTGGTCACTATCATGCTCATTTCATTTATCAGTATGGCCGGGACCGTTCACACGTACCAAAGAAAATGCACAAGCCAGTTTGACCGTTTTTTGTGCTGGGTGTACCAATCTGAAACTGGACCGGTTTTTTTCATCGCACTGGGTCTCTGTTTCGCCATGCTCACAATTATGACTTTCGGACGTCGAAGATCATACTTTGATTGACTATGATAAAGGAGTCAACACCATGGAAGAATCATTGAAATTCAATATGTGGCACGTTTTAAAAGCGGATCTCCAATATCACAGGCTGGTCATCGGAACCGTTTATACCATCGGCATTATGATGCTTATTGGAGACCTCGCTTTAAACATATTCGACATATATATGATCTTGGGAATCACAACGCTGTCCTTTTACGCCGGGATGTGGATCATTGGAGCAACGGACAACAAAGAAAAACGAGACCGACATCAAACGGCTCTTCCGAACTCAATCGAAAGACAAAGCACCGTGCGCCTCATGTTTTGTGTTCTTTTTCAGACAGGTTTACTGATTATGTGGCTTCTCCTCCTTCTTCTCAAATACGCTGGTGATGCCAATCGACTTGTCTGGGATATCTTCTCCATAAATGCCCTCAATCTCATCATTATAATGCTTTTCGTTATCTATGCTGATTTAGGTGAAGTGGGAAAAAAATTGTATCGATATCTTTTTTTAGGGTCGGTTTTACTCATTCTATTCTTTCTCATCTATCTCAGTATTATCGATACTCTCCAATATCCTCTTTCTTTTGGACCTGAGATCAGAAAAACCCCAGTGGAGACAGCGGTGTATAATATCGTCTGTATCGTTTTAATTTATTTCGATCATATAATCTTCTTAAAGCGCAGATCGTATCTTGATTAGGAATTTATCACTATGTGGAAACTCTTCTGGACAGAATTGAAATATAACAGGCTCTTGATATCTATTGCCTACATATTCTGCCTGATCTGTTTTGTCACAATATGGTTTGGTGTACGATACGAACATAATCGCGTGCCGTTATTCATGCTTATAATTCTTGTCACAACGTTTATGATTCATTTTACAGTTGAAGGGAGTCGAACAAAAGAGAACAGAAACAGAATGCAAGTGGTACTACCAATTCCAAGTACTATCATTTATGTCAGTCGTTTTTCTCTATCTATTGTCTTATGGATAAATATCGGACTGTTGTTAGTGATTAGTCAGCGTATCGTGCAATCTCTTTTCAATAGTTCCCTAATGATACCCACTGCCAATCAGCTCCTTTCTGTGAATGGATTGGTCTTAATCATAACTGTCGCTTATCTTCTCAACTCGGATAAAAATACAGTTTTTTCGCGCGGTTCCCTCAGAGTCATGACTTTTATTGTTTGGTTGGGTTTTTACGTGGCTGCACTGGGACCTTTCTTTATTCTCACAGATTTTTTAGGTGCGTTCGGGCAACACACCCCTCTCCAAGCAACATTAATGAATGTAATATCATCGACATCAGGGAGTCTTACCCTCAATCTGTTAGGTTTGTCCCTCGTCCTCATGAGTATAATTATTTTTATCAGGAGGAGATCATTTGTCTAAATATATCGATGTTAAAAATATTACTCGGATTTTAAACCTGTTCATTGTCTCAGTCTTATTGGGATGTGGGAACCAGCAAAAGCATTCAGAAAAGGTTACAATTGAATTCCGACTCGCCGAAACGACCCCGGTTGAAGGTTTGTCCGAAATGATTATTCAAAGCTCCGGGGAGAGGTTTTTTCTCCACCAAGAGGTATTACTGTCGAACAGCGATATAGCATCGGCTTCCGTTAAAATGCACAACAATCGATCTGCTGTTGAATTGATCTTGACTGATACAGGGCGAGACAAACTGGCCGAAGTAACACAGGAAAACATCAATAACCGCATGGGAATGCTTATAGACGGAAAACTGGTGTCAGCTCCCCTCATTCAGGCTCCGATACGCGTGGGCAAGGCAATCATCGACGGAGGATTTTCTGAAAACGAGGCGCTTCGTATTGTACGTTACATTGAAAGTGGACGAAAGATCGCAGGAAGGATACCACGATTTCACTTGAAAGACGCAAAAGGATTTATGCACTCATACATGGCGGCCCTCAGGACCGGAGACAAATCCGAGATCTCCTCCTTCTGGAGTAAAATATCGTTGAACAGGGAAGGTTTTGGTTACATGCATCTGTGGATCGGTGCGTGTCTACCGATTTCCGAATGGACAACCTTTTTCGAAGAGAACGACTATACCTATCACATAAACTCCGTCAGCACCGAGAAGGATCATTACATAATTCATTTCGACTGGATTGAGGGAGATACATCTAACGGAAAAAATGAATCCGAGACGCACCCCATGCGGTATTATATCGTTTGGGAGGATGAAGAATGGGTTTTGATAAATCCCATCGACATCCTAACGAGGGACTGGTCCATATACGAGAGCGAGTATTTCATTTTTCATTATCCAGCACAGATCAACATCGAAGACCATTTTTCAGAACTTCATTTCATGGATCGAGGATACGAAAAATTAATTGAATCGCTACACATATCCCCTGCAGAAAAAATAGAGTATTATAAAGCCCGAACACCTCGAAAATGCGGAGATCTCGTCTGCTTTCCACCTGCCAATGGATATTGTGCACGCGGTCTCCCTTTTCGTCCGAATGCACCTCAGTGGTTTCACATTGTCATCTCAACATCCTTTATTAATCTTCATGAAGTGACTCACTTGCTTGTTCCTGACGCCGATCTCTACAGCATCAACGCTGCATTTGATGAGGGAATCGCTGTCGCTTTTGGAGGTACGACCTTTCAAACAGCCGAATACGCGCTCATTCGCACAAGAAATGCGATCGGTCAATCTGACTATGTACCCCTTGAAACCTTTCTTACAGATGAAGCTCATTTTTGGAAATACTCGTTTATAACCTACCAGGAAGCGGGGGCATTCGTAAGATTTCTGATCGACCGATTTGGAATTGAAAAGTTAAAAAAACTCTGTAACGATCCTGAAGTCGGTCAAGAATTAGCCGGTACGATTCAGAAAATCTATGGCTTTTCAATCAAGAAATTGGAACAACAATTTAAAGAATATCTGAGCGAGATCGATGTACCAGAAGTTGAATATTCCGCACCTGATAATGCAACGTTAGTCTTCTCCATGACCGATCCAGAGAACGATGACAACGGAGACGGTGACTATGAGTACCCAGCAGACAAACGGTTTGAGAAGGGAGTCTTTGATCTGAGAGAATTCAGCGTGCTCACGGATACCAGTCGCGTCTATTTCAGATTAAGATTTCAAAATATGATTGGACCTGTAAACTATGATGATATAGAAGAGAAGTTCTTACCTGGCACTGTTATCGCGATCTGTAAGAAGAGGGGTGCTGGAAGACACGTCCAGAAGTATTTTGATGGCGTCCGATTTGAACAGGATAGGGGTTATGACATAAAACTCACTGTCGGATTCGGAATCACAGCCTCCAACAATTTTGGGAAAGTATACTATACGACCGGAGACAACTTCAGCGACCTCTCAAATATCGAAAACAATACAATCTCATTTTCAATCCCAATTGATTTTATCGGAAAACCTCATAAGAATTGGGGGTATTTTGTGGGAGTCGGACTGATGGGCGATCGCACGATGCATTTTACCGGAGGTCCCATGCCTGTGTATAAGGACCACAGGCTTTTCATTCGTGGCGGAAATCACGAGTTCGGCAATCCGGCTTTCATCGACATTCTTCTTCCTGAAGAAAGAAACCAGAAAAAGATGCTCTCCGACTATGACCCAGGAGAAGGGAAACTGGCCGTAGTCCCCATAATCACACAAAGATGAGTACTACTCCGCTCAAAGGAAACCGTCATGTGGAAGCTGATTCGATCTGAGTTGCTGTATTACAAAACACTGTTAACCATTCTCTACGCCTTCGTGGTACCATTTTTCATATTCAATATCTTCAGGCAAGGTTTCGAATAACATCTGGCCCGGGCAATGTGGATTACGGTCCCCAACATTGCTATTGCTTTGAAAAGCGAATACAAGAAATCGAAGAAGAATCCGCTCTATGCGAGGTTACCGATACCAACACTCCATGTCGGAATCTCAAAACTTGCAATTTGGGTGCCGTACTGGTTGAGTCTCGTTTTTCTATTCACAATCAGTAGTCTCTTAAACAATCACAGCAGAATAGAACAGTATTTTCCCTGGATTATTCTGACTCTAGCGAGTTCGATGATTATCATAGGGGCATTTTCCAGCACTGTACTGGACCTGCGTTACTGTTTGAGAGGGATAGTTATGGATCAGACTTTGGCAGCGTGTATCATACTTATCCCATGGATCTTGGCATTACTCTACCTGTTTATGAGCATTTCCGGCCCCGTCGGTCCGTATTTGGCGAGAACCTTTTTCTCTCCAGGAGTCTCGATTTCAATGACGTCCGTTGCAACCATTTTGCTCGTCCTGAGTATCATTGTTTTTAATCAACGCAGATCTTTCCTGGAGTAATGGCAATGTGGAAATTGATAAAGGGGGAATTTTTTTACAATAAGAACATGCTTTTAGTCTGTTATACTATTTTTATCGCTTTACTGATTACATTCGTCTACTTCCCCGGCAGAAACTTGGAACAGCCACCCGCTGCCAAATGGTTAATTGCTGCTATTTGGCAAATCTTTATTGTTTCAATTGTTGTGTGGGCTTTTTATGCTTCGGGGAGTGTCAAGAATAGACGAGCCAGGTTTCAAACAATGCTGCCTGTCTCGATCTTGCAGGTTTCGTTGATACGCTTTGTGTTGCCTCTTTTCTTCTGGTCGAGCGGAGTTTGCCTCTTTTGGATCATGCACCTTCTGGGCAGCACATCGAAAAGTGTCATCGATGTCTTCTGGACCATGTTATGTTTGATGGGCGTGTTCCTCATTATTGTATCTCTACGTTACATTGCCATAGACTTAAAAACCTCACTCATAGCTAAGAACGTAAAATGGTTCGTCCGCAATATGGCCGGCGGTATTCTCTTAGGTATCATATTCATCGTCTATTTTTTCACAATCTATACGTATTACTCCATCAGACCGTTTCATGCATTACGGCAATATTCACCGTCGTTCCTGCTTACACCTTCGGTGGCGGTTTTGTGGACCGTAATTGGCGTAATGCTCACTTTCGCCAGTATTGTCGTCTTTTCCTGCAGACAGTCATATGTTGAGTCCTGATCAGCATCGTGGATCGGTTCATCGGACAACCTAAATTTGAGCTCTCAGAGGACAAGTTGTCTCATCATAGAATATGGAATCGTTGCTTCTATTCTATTTCTCATTTTTACTATCCCTAAGCTCAAATCGATAAGGAACGGATACGTAACACGGCACGGCCTTGTCGCTGACCTTTCCCGGCTTAAACAAAATTTTAGTAGCAGCCTGCATGGCCGCCTCATCAAGTGGGCGATGGCGAGAAGACTCCATAACGCGAACCTCCTTGACCCGGCCTTCTTCATCGACGAGAAGTCGAAGAATCGTCGTCCCCTGTATACCGGCCTTCTCCATCGACTCAGGATATTTGGGTTGTGGGTAATCGATGATCTGAGGCATCGTATCACATTCGAAGAATCCCTCGAATCCACTCTCAGTTTGAGTCTCATCGTTAAAAAGTTGACTCGCAATTGCTTCTCCGCCCGGAAACTCTCTCGATGACAGAGTCTCACTGCCGAGCTTCATAATGTGAAAATAGATGAGGAGATTAAGACCTAAAACAAGAACCATTATCCCGAGGATAACTGAAAGCAGTTTTTCGGACTTATTCATTTCCTGGCCCCCTTTTTTTGTTAAAGATGGATTGTACTTCAATTGCCGGTAACTGCGAATAACACCCTGGTAAAAGATCTACTCTCGACGGTCTCTTCAACTCAACTAAGAACGCCCTCATATTCTTCAATCCGTACACGCTTGGCTCTAAGAGTTTAAGCGTTTCCTTTTCAAAAGTGCAACCGAGCGTAGGTGATACTAATTTGAAACATGGCGTTTCTGATGAGATGGACCGTTTCCAAGGCACACGTCCAAAGAAAGTCAAAAGAAGTAGAAAAACAACAGCTGCACAGGAGTATATCATTGCCCTTCTGACGAAAAGCGGTCCGATGAGCTGATTGTCAGATCGCAACGTCTGAATCTCATTCCGTACCCTCGCCCACATCTCTTCGATCTTGATTTCAGCATTCTCATCCTGGGGAACAACCTTGTGAAGCAGCTTTACAGCTTCACTCTCTTCCGATTGAAAAGCTGAACACTGGGGGCAGTGCCGTAAATGCTTCACCACTCTTGTGGCTTGATTCGGCTTCAGTTCGTTCTTCAGGTAATCTTCCATGAGGAGTTGGGCTTTCGTGCACCTCATGCCTCATCCCCCTTTCGCAGTATTTCCCTCAATCTTTGCCTCGCCTGATACAGGAGTACACGAATCGTACCCTCCGTCGTCCCCATGATTTTTCCCGTTTCACGGCAGGAAAACCCTTCCGAATAGCGAAGTATACAAGCGGTTCTCAAACGCTCCGGTAAATTCTCTATCAGGGATTTTACGATTTGAACCTCCTCATCTCTCCCGGCGGTTTTATCCGGAAAACTGTCAATCTCGACCTCTTCGTGAGATTCGATCTCACGTTTTCTTCTATCATATCGATCCCTCGCCTCATTCGTTACGATTCTATAAATCCAGACATCGAATCGCTCCGGATATCTCAATGACGAAAGAGATCGATACGCCTTCAACATCGCCTCCTGAACAATATCCTCGGCGTCCTCCTGATTACCAATGAGTCGAAGGGCATAACTCGTCAGAGGTCGACAGTAGGCATAGAACAAATCTCTAAAGGCCGCAATATCTCCCTTCTGAGCCTCTCGCACCTTCTTTGTGCGCTCACTTCGTTCCACATGTATTCCTATGTATATAGACGGTGATTATTCGTTAATTGTTAACAAGACCTTAGAAAGGAATTCTTGTTAAAAATGGGTTGTGCCTTTAAAGAGAAAACCAATAATACTATGAAATACAAGAAATTACCGCAGTCTATATTTTCCTCTCGAATATCCCTCTGGAGTAAAAATGTAGATGGGCTTCTTCTTTCGTGAGAGGTACCGCCGTACCTGAATCGACTGTTCTCGATAGACCTGGCGCTCAGCGGAATCCCTCTCAAAAATGTAAGTCCACATTTTGGTTTGATCCGAAATGAATTTTTTGGAGACGAGTTTCGGCTTGTCAACGAGAGGGCACTTGTTTCCCAGACGATAGCTGTAGACCATCCCGAGGAACTTTCCCTCCAGATCGAGGTACGGTTCAAACGGGAAAATGCGGCAACTGACTGACCGGTATTTCCGGTCACACCCTTTATGGCCTAAACACTGCCCGAAGACCGTATTCTTATCCGTTTCTTCAATAATATTTTTCTCATGTTTTGTTTTCGGCTTGAAGCGCACCCACAGATCCGTATGTTTCAACAGATAGGAGAATTCCCACTTGTACATGACCGGGATGAGCCATCCCGTATCGCAACAGTATGGAATTCCGCCGTTCTCAGGTGCACAGAGTTTTCCGCAGTCAAACCGTACAGGTGTTGATTCGTAATTTCGATAGATATATTCAAAATCTTTTTCTCTAAGCATGATCGGTTTCCCTGCAAAACAATTCAGATAAAAGTACACTACCGCCTCTGCGGCGATAGATCGTTGCGCTCCGGAATTCTAAGGTTGTACGTTGAATGAATCTACCAGTTCTCCCGCGGAGTAATGATTTATCATTTCTCCTTATTCAAAAAAAGTACGTCGAACGTTGAACTCGATATCCGATAGCAGGTTCAATTTGTCTCTCTTCTTTTCGGATTGCGTCAAAAAACCGTGCCTCAGCTCACAACGATTTTCCCAGCAGGATTCTCTGCCACCTCCCCGACAATTGCCGCATCCGCAACGCCGGCTTGATGCATACGCTCTAAGAGCCTTTTCGATCTCCCCTCCTCCACAGAGATCAGAAGTCCTCCCGAAGTCTGTGCATCGTAAAAGACGGACCGCAATTCCTCCGGGGCAGAAGATTCCCAGACAACACACTTCGAGTAAAACTCCCGATTTGACAGTGATCCTCCAGGAAGGACACCCTGCTGGGCTAGATCCACTGCTCCCGGAAAAACCGGAACCTTTGTTGCGGAGAGAAGGAATCCCGCCCGGCTATTTTGCACCATCTCGCTGGCGTGGCCCAGCAAGCCGAATCCAGTGATATCGGTACAGGCATGGACGCCAACATGAACCATCGCCTCAGCCGCCTTGTTGTTCAAAGCAGCCATTGATTGCGTCAGCCGATCCGCCAGCGAAGCTTCTACCACGCCCGCTTTGATGCCCGTCGTAACGATTCCGATCCCCACAGGTTTCGTCAGGATGAGAACATCGCCTGGCCGCGCACCAGCATTCGCAATTATCCGATCCGGATGGACCGTTCCGGTGACGGCAAGCCCATACTTCATTTCCCGATCGTCCACAGTATGGCCGCCCATAAGAGCGACGCCGGCTTCTTTCATTTTTTCGATACCGCCCTTGAGCATCTGGGTCAAAACATCCAACTCCAAAATACCGACGGGAAAGCCCACAATATTCAGCGCAGTGATCGGTGTTCCACCCATGGCGTAGACATCACTCAGGGAATTGGCCGCTGCAATTTGACCGAACACATACGGATCGTCCACCACGGGGGTGATAAAGTCCACTGTTTGGATTACGGCAACGTCATCCGTCAAACGATAAATCCCGGCATCGTCGATTGTCTCCGGTCCGATAATGAGACGCTCATTCTCAATTTTGGGCAACTGACGCACAACGTGCATCAGATCCTGAGGATTCAGTTTCGACGCTCACCCCGCGCAGCGGACCTGCTGGGTCAGGCGCTTCTCAATCTCACTTTTTGTCATTGCTATTGACCTCATACCTTGTAGAATTATTAATGCCTTAAAATCGAAATGTTGAAAAGTTACTAAGTAAAAAAGATCTTGCAATTTCATCCATACTATTCAATTTTCTTTCTGAGATGTGATGCTAAGGATGCAATTCCTGCTGACAACTGTTTCACTTTTTCACGACGCTCCAAAGCTATATGTCTCGTTACATACTTTAAATCTTCCGCGGGATAGTACATACTTCTAACTTCGCCGCAAGATCCTTTCGAAATGTCTAAAAACCTGGCAAATTCATTGTTCGAATTTCGTTCGAATCCCTCGGCAATATTGTTCATGATGGAGATACCTGCTTTTTGAATCTGGCTCTTAAATCCAAAATCCTGGCAACCGGTTCTACCTCTTCCAAAGTCTGCGTATATGTCCTTAACAAGTATCCTGGCTTGTTGCCATATCCATAAATCCTCAAACGTTTTCACCTTTTCCATTTTATCCCCACCTACCTTTTCTTGAAAATTTTCCCACTCTTCCTCTTTTTGACTTTTCTACTCTTTAACTCATCCTCCTTTTGTACTTTTCCACTTGTCAACTTTGTAACTTTGCAGTTATACTATCCTCGCCTCCTCGTCCAACAAGACCCTCTCGTCTTCAACCCGCCGTGTCAGTCTGATTCTGTCAAAATACTCAAGAATAGCCAGCGAATATTTTCTGCTCGTATGAAACCGATCCCGAAACTGGGCAACGGTAATACTCTCTTGTTGTTGAATGGATTTTTTCACAAAATCCATCGCCTCTTCCAGGGCCTTGCGGTGAAAAATGACATTCCCCGTGGTTCGAATCAGAGTTCCCTCTTCCACGAGAAGGTTGAGCATCCCTTTCAGCTCAGGCCTCGGGCCGAGTTTTTTCTCGATCTCATCAAACGCCGGTGGCTCGAAAAATTTGTCGAGATGAATCTTCTCAAGTTTATCCTTTACATGCTGTTGCTCGGACGTCAGGAACGTCTCTCTGCCTATGGGAAAAACTTTTCCCTCCTGAACAACAAACTCCTTTTGGGTTTCCAACTCCTTCACGAGTTGATCGAAGAGAAAAGGATCACCACCCAGGCGGAGCCTGGAGCGTACCTCTTCCTTGGGCATGCCCTTCTTATAAGGATTGATTTCGAAATACTCCTTCACAACAGATGTAAACTCATTCAGGAATTGATTGAAGCTCTCAACTCCAATTAAAATTTCCCTTTTTTCCTTTACCAGTCTCTTGATCTGATCTCCCTCCTCGAGTTTTTTTATCACTTCCCGAAGTTGCTCTCCATCCACATTGAGATAACGTTTCAGGTCATCGACAGGAAAAGGTTTCTTCTGTCGTTGGAGCAAACGATGTACGATATTTTCAAGCCGGCCGGTCTCCATGATCTCGAGGAATGATACAACCTCTTTTGCTTCTTTGCGTCTGAACCTTTGGGGCCTGATGTCAATTACCTGCCCCCCTCCTATTGTTCCCAGTGGAAGGGGCTTACGAAGAATGAATTGATCGCTCTTTAAGGCAACGACGGGCTCTTCCAGTTTTATTCGTGCCATTGCCGAGTCGCCGGGTTGTACTTCCTTCCGATCAAAAAGGATCACTTGAGCCGGAACCTGAGTCGTACCCAGGTGAAACTGAACATGAGTGCGGTCCTCCAGGGATCGTTTTGTACTTTCCAAAAGGACCAGTCTGGTATCCAGTATCTCCGTTCGCTCGAAAACATCGGGTGTTGCTAAAACATTACCCCGCCGCAATTGCGATTTCTCCAAGTCCGGCAAGTTGAGGGCCGTGCGCTGACCTGCGTAAGCATGTTCCACCTTTTGGTTATGGACTTGAACGCCCCGGACACGAGTACTGTATTTCGAAGGGAGTACTTCCAACGTCTCACCAACACCAACCGAACCTGAGAAAACAGTCCCGGTAACAACGGTCCCAAAACCCTTCATTGTAAATACCCGATCGATGGGCAGCCTGAAAGAACCTCGCTCACTCTTGGCCTCAATATCCTGAACGGCCGCCTCGATGGCCGTCTTCAGCTTCTCGATCCCATCACCTGTGGTCGAAGACACCCTCAAAATCGGAACCCCCTCGAGGAAAGTCCCAGCGACCGTCTCCTTGATGTCCTCTTCGACGAATTCGATCTGTTCCTCATCGGTCAGATCGGTCTTCGTAATAACGGCCAACCCCTTCTCCACCTGAAGGAGTCGCAGAATATCGAGATGCTCTCTCGTTTGGGGCATAACACCCTCGTCCGCAGCCACGACCAACAGAACGAGATCCATGCCCACGGCACCGGCCAACATATTTTTGACAAACCGCTCGTGCCCGGGGACGTCGACAATCCCCGCCCGCTGACCGCCAGGCAGATCGAAATAGGCGAAACCGAGATCAATGGACAGGCCCCGCTCCTTCTCCTCCTTCAGGCGGTCCGTCTCGATTCCGGTTAAGGCCAGAATGAGGGCCGTCTTGCCGTGGTCGATGTGGCCGGCCGTCCCGATGATGATGTGTCTCATATCTTAATCGTAATTGAGATTCAGAAGAGCTTCCCGAACCTCATCCTCTTCATGCTTCCGAATCGTTCTGACATCAAGGAAAATCGTATCCTGTTGGATTCTTCCGAGTATTGGCAGGGGGCAGTCCCGAAGTCGCGCCGCCAGTTCATCGGGCGAGATGTGAACAGGCTTCAACGCGATCAGTTTCGTGGGCAGGCTCTCCATTGGCAGGGAGCCCCCGCCCACCCGGGACAGGCCGCTCTCGATTGAAATTTCGACCCTGTCCCTGAGCTTCGCTGAGAGACCCTTCACAATTTTCGAAGCTGCCTCTTCGATCTCCTCGATGGTTCTGGTCAAAAGCCACACGATTGGGAGCTTAGTCGACAGGTCCGGCTCGGTCAGATAGATCTGAAGTGTCGCTTCAAGAGCAGCCATCGTACATTTATCGATTCGCAAAGCCCGCTTCAAGGGATTCCCCTTGATCTTCTCGAGACAGTCCTTTTTCCCGACAATAATGCCCGCCTGAGGACCGCCGAGCAACTTATCCCCGCTGAACGTGATGAGATCAACGCCATGCCCCACAGATTCCTGGACCATCGGCTCCTTTTCCAGCCCATACTCGGAGAGATCAACGAGGGCGCCACTTCCAAGATCGTAGACGACAGGGAGACCGTGCCGGGCGCCAAGCTCCACGAGATCTTCGATCGGGACATCGGTCGTAAAGCCCACGACGATGAAGTTGCTGGGATGACAGCACAACAGAGCCCCGGTATTCTTTGTCATCGCCTTTTCGTAATCCGCCAGGTAGGTGCGATTCGTTGTCCCCACCTCCACCAACCTCGCCCCACTCTTCGTCACGACGTCCGGCAGACGGAAGGACCCGCCGATCTCCACAAGTTGCCCTCTGGATATGATAACGTCTTTCCCCTCGGCCATCGTATTCAGGCAGAGCATCACGGCCGCGGCGTTGTTGTTGACGACCGTCGCCGCTTCCGCTCCGGTGATCCGACACAGGAGCTCCTCAACGTGGACATCGCGATGGCCGCGCTTCCCGTTGTCCAATTCCAGTTCGAGATTGCATGGCGCTTCAGCCACCCGCATCATGGCCTCAATCGCGTCATCGGCCAAGAGAGACCGGCCGATGTTGGTATGGAGGAGAATACCGGTGGCGTTGATCAAGCGCCTCAGACTCGGCTCACGTTTCCTTCGAATGAGCTCTTCAACACTGCGAAGAATTCCCTCAGGTGATAAATCAAGAGTATCACCTTTTTCGCCTCCCCTTCTCAGTGTCTCCCGAATTCCCTCAAGACGTTCGCGAATGGTGTTCGTGACAAAGGTTCGAGCGTACTTTTCGAGCAGACTTTTTGCATCCGGATGCTCGAGAAGGGAATCGACGGCCGGGATCTGAGAGAAGAGCGATGTATCTTTTTTGCGTTCCATTGAATGCTCATTTCTTTGGACTTTGAAATCCGCAATTTCCAACCTATACACTTAGGCCCAAGGCTTGTTAATATAGCCCTGATGGTTATATACAGCAATAGTTTTTTAATATATGCGCAGCTGGTAAGCCTGGCATTTTGGCTTGGGTTGATCAAGGATCAGTTAAAAAGAAATTCTGACGTTGAAAGCAAATCACTCTTCTATTCAGTGGTATTTAGTATCGATCAATTACTTCCTCCCAAATCTCGTCAAGGTTCGCTCGTACGGCTCGAAGAGCATGTCGTACATATCCATGGCGTACCGGTCCGTCATGCCTGCTATGTAATCACACACGATCCGATAAATATTTTCTGTCTTTGATCTCTCCTGCAACTCTTCGGGAAGAAGCTCCGCATGCTCCGCAAACGTATTAAACAGTTCCCGTAAAATCTTTCTGGCCTTGTGCAACATCATCAATACAACCGAGTGGCTGAAGACCGTTTTCTTGATATACTCGGAGAGTCTGTTCAAATCCGCATACGTATTCTCCGAAAAAGCTACGACCGGTGTCGATAAACTGCGAACCTTCGCCGGCGAATCGATGCCATACTTGTCGATATTCTCCGGCGCCTGGACCAACACATCCTTGGACAGACCCTCGATCAGATTTCTCACCGCCCTTCTATATCGCAACCTCGAACTTTCAGTTTTCTGGAGCTTTCGATTCGCTCTCAAATCCTGACCGGCTGCCTCGTAGGCTTGACGCCATAATTGCGAGTCGCTCTCTTTTTCCAAACCTTCCTCAGTAATGAAGCCCAGGGTCAGGGCGTCATCCAAGTCATGGGTCGAATAGGCGATCTCATCGGCGACATTGACGATCTGGGTCTCGATACCGGGCTGGCTTTCAGGGAATTCGTCCAATCTCAGGGCTTCATCGTATCGCGTCTCGTGCCGGGCCAGGCCCTCTCTCGTTTCCCAGGAGAGGTTTAACCCGGGGAAATCCGGATACCGGAGTTCCGTCGCATCGACGATTCTCAGGCTTTGCAGATTGTGGTCGAAGCCGCCCTTATCCTTCATGAGCGTCTGTAGCTCCTCTTCACCGGCGTGACCGAAGGGCGGATGGCCGATGTCGTGAGCCAGGGCGATGGCCTCCACCAGATCCTCATTCGCACCCAGACTCCTCGCCAGAATACGGGAGATCTGCATCACCTCCAGCGTGTGGGTCAGGCGGGTCCGATAGAAATCGGCCTCATGAATGACGAAGACCTGAGTCTTGTACTGCAAAGCCCGAAAAGCCGCCGAATGGATAATGCGATCCCGGTCCCGCTGAAAACTGACACGATATTCGTGTGGAGGTTCCTCATGTTTCCTCCCTCTGCTCTCCCTGCTCTTTGTGGCGTAGGGAGCCAGCCGCCTCTCCTCTTCCTCCTCAATTCTATTTCTGACGCTCATTTTCTCCTCTTCGCATTTCATCGAGCCGATACAACAGGTGCTCTCGGTAAAAAAGGATCATCGGTCTAACGTCTGAAATTGTTTTTGTGGCCCCATAAAGATAATGCTCGCGATTTATCGAAAGATCGTCCACATCACAATCAGCCGATCCGACAATGCCCCACAGCGGATCATTGTGGGTGAAGATGTGCTCTCCCCGCCTCTACGTAAATACTCGTCAACAGCTTCACACACACTTTCGGACAATGTCATTTTTGTTTCCCGGCCCTTATGTTTCAGGAAATGATGCTGCCATCTACTCACGTATATCCCAATTCTCACGAGATCGTTCACCCTTCGATCTTTCCTTGTGTTTGACCTCCACACATTACATGATTTACGCCGCCATGTCAAGTGCTTTTTTGGGTATATTTTGAGAAAACTACGACAGCTCGTACAGATCCGTCCGCCGTTCCTGAAAGATCTTGTTGATACCGACGGTTTTATCCCTTGCCTCCATCGGATCAATTTCGACGACTTGCGTTCCCTCTTCATCTTCACTGGCAAGAGCGAGGACATTGCCCTTTGGATCGACGATTTGGCTCAGACCTGTGAATTCGAGTCTTTCGCCCCCCCGCTCTTCAACGCCGACCCGGTTGCAGGTCAGCGAGAAGACCCCGTTTTCCAGGGAGCGCGTGATCATGGCTTTCTGGCAGAACGGCAGCATGAGATTTGAAGGATGACAAATGATGTCCGCTCCCTTCAGGGCCAGGGTTCGCGCTGCTTCAGGAAAAATCCAGTCGAAACAGATCATCATCCCTATTCTGGCCAAGCCGATATCATGCACGTTGAAACCGGTGTCTCCTTTCTCAAACCATTTTACCTCATCTTTGAAAAGATGGGCTTTTCGATAGAGGCCGACAAATCCTTCCGGCCCGAGGAGGACCGCCGAATTATAGCGAGCACCCTCCGCCTTTTCGGCAAGTCCGGCTACGATGAACGTGTCTGTATCCTTAGCGACATGTAGAAGACTTTGCGTCGTATAACCGGAGGGGACATCTTCCGAGATGTTCTCCACTTCCTCTGCGGACGTAAACAGATACCCGGAGTTAAATAATTCGGGCAAGACGATGAGGTCAGCGTCAATGTCTCTGATGATACCAACAGCTTTTTCAACATTCTTCTCTTTTTTCCCAAATTCGGGATGGAACTGGATAAAACCTATTTTCATTTTTTCTCCTGATGGGAACGTTCTCTTGCTCCCAAAGATTGCTTCGAATCGAATGCGGCGGACATCTTTTTCACAACCCCCTGAATCCCCTTTTCATAAGGGGGACCTCTCGTATGTCCCCCCTATCAAGGGGGGACTATAGGGGGGTGTCATCCCACGCTCCCAAACTCCAGCTTGGGAGCGCTTACTGGTTTGGAAACTCAGTTTCCCATTCCGACGAACGTTAAAGCTGACCAACGGACCAAACCGACAAACGGTCTAAATCGACAAAACCTTCTTCAAAAACCTTCCAGTATAAGATCCTTTTACTTTGGCGATCTCCTCAGGCGTGCCAGAGGCAACAAGCAAACCACCGCGTTCTCCACCCTCCGGGCCTAAATCAATGATCCAGTCGGCGGTCTTGATCACATCCAGATTGTGCTCGATCATGAGGACCGTGTTGCCCCGATCCACCAGTTTATTCAGTACCGCCAACAGTTTCTTCATATCGTCGAAGTGAAGCCCGGTGGTGGGCTCATCAAGGATATAGAGGGTATTGGTCTCCTTCTTCTTGGCCAGTTCTCTGGCAATCTTCACCCTCTGCGCCTCCCCGCCTGAGAGCGTCGTAGCCGGCTGGCCGAGCCTGACGTATCCCAATCCGACATTCTGGAGTACCCACAATTTTTGTCCAACCTTTGGATAATTGGAGAAAAAAATGATGGCCTCGTCGACGGTCATTTCCAGAACTTCGCTAATATTCCTGCCTTTGTATCGAACCTCCAGAGTCTCCCGGTTGTAACGCTTTCCACCGCATCGATCGCAGCTGACGAAGATATCGGCCATGAAATGCATCTCCACTTTCACGGCACCGTCACCCTGGCACGCTTCGCACCGGCCGCCGGCCACATTGAAAGAGAAACGGCCTGGTTTGTATCCGCGAATCCGAGCCTCATGGGTCTTGGCGAAGATCTCCCGTATGGGATCGAAGGCCTTAATATACGTCACCGGATTGGATCGAGGCGTACGACCGAGGGGCGACTGATCCACCAGCACGACATCACCAATTCCATCCAGACCTTCGAGACCGTCATGCTCACCGACATGAACGGCCGTCGCGCCGAAGGTCCTGTGCATTGCATTATAGAGAATATCGTGGACCAGCGTACTCTTCCCCGATCCCGAAATGCCGGTCACGCAGACCATCACCCCTAACGGGATCTCGATATCGATGTTCTTCAAATTGTGTTCCCTCGCCCCCCGGACGATGAGCTTTCGGGATCCCACCGGGCGCCGCTCCTTTGGCAGGGGGATGATCTCTTTCCCGCTCAAATACTCACCGGTTAATGAGCCCGAGCCGTTCAGCAGGTTTTCAAAGGGTCCGGCGAAGACAATCCGACCGCCCCGCTCACCCGCCCCCG
>CP070758.1:2525718-2556158 GCA_020348925.1 Gemmatimonadota bacterium
AAATACTGGTACATCTCACCTGCTTTATTCACAACTGTTATTCCGGCCGGAACCTGTTCTAGGATGCCGAAATCTCCTCGCTTTTTTTAACACACGCTCCACTCAGGAGATTCCGGGATAAACCCGGAAGACACAGCAGGTGAGTGTGAAAAGCATAAACGAGCGGAGGTCAAAACCAACAACTTTCACAAGTCGTAAAAAGAGATCTGTTCGATTGTATTCTGATCGATTTTACGAATGATCCAGACTAATCTTTTTCGTGTTTAAGCTTATTCAAAATTCTCTGAATATTCCTTTCATCGGGATTCCGTTCTAAAGCCTTCCGATAATTTTCCATTGCCATTGGCTTGTCGCCGTTCTTCATATATGCTTCAGCGAGGTTGTAATAAACATCACAGGATTCGGGGTACAACTGACTGTTGAGTTTAAAAATCTCAAGAGCCTCTTCCGTTCTATTTCTTGATAAAAAAGAAAGTCCGACACTCTTGACCAGCCATTCATCAAAAACATAGCGATGAATCGTTCTGGTTTCCTCTTTCATCTCCCAGAACCTTTTGATTCCTTCATCAATCCCTTTTTCTTCAATGATTTTTATCAGGTCTCTCGCCCCATACTCTGAGCCATATTGATCGGAGAATCTTTCACTGAAGGATCGAACGCCGAAAAGGGAGGGGATGGCGTATGATCGGCTTCCTTTCTCTAACTCTTTCAATAAATTATAAACGACCACTTCCTCAAAATTGTGAAAATGGTACAAATAGATCTGTCTGTTTCTTAGATCACATATGATCGAGTACAAGGTCCTGCAGTAATAGGCCTCAAAACGTGTGGCAGATAGGACGCGACGAATCAGATCTATCGTCGGAGCTTTCTGGCTTTGGAGTATCTGACGTGCGATTCTATAACGCTGGTCAGTGTACTCTTCCGGAGAGTCGAATTCCGTTTGCACGAAATTGGTGGCTATCTGATAATCTTTTTTCTTGAATAGGGTCTGTAATCTGCCTTTCCCCCATTCGAAAATCACCGATTTTCCCTGAGCATCAGCCACGATGAATATCGCATAACTCAGGTCAATATCGTATTGTTGGAAAAACTCAACAACTTCATCGACCGTAGCGAAATGGGTCAGAATGTATTCAATCTCGTCATCTCCTTCAAAATCCGGTTTTTCAGGATCGTTCACCCAGCCCGTGAAGCCAACTGAATTTATGTCGATGAAGAGGCCCTGGTCATTCATGCCACCTTGAGATCTGTACGAATATCTATCGTACCCCCAAATGACATATCCATAAGACTCATCGGAGGGCGTATAAAACCAGATCTTGGTTCTGGGTTCAATAGAATCTTCGTTATAGTCGACGATGACGGTTTCGCCATGAGTCTTAATAACAAAGGTGCAGCCGGGACTTATATCATTGAACAAGAAAGAAAGCATTAAAGGAAATATTAGGAGAAATATCGGTTTGCCCAATCGTAAAACAGGCTTTCTTGACAAAGCACACATATTTGACCTCTCTTTTTCAAGAGTCAGACGAATACTGAATTTCAAAATCAACCGATCTTTGCCACACAGCGGCGGCCATCACCTGCAGGTATGGAGCGCAGTGGAATTCCCGTCGGAGTGCATGGCTTCGCTCCGTGTTCTTTACTTTCTCTACAACCTTTTGGCAACAAGAGCTATCTCCATGGCTCCCGAGTCGAATGGTGATCCTGCGACATCCGAGTAAAGCCCCTCTAAGGAAAATCCGCCCATCACAAACTCTCTCTCGAGCGTTTCGGGGCTAAAATATTGCAACCAGTTATAGACGGTTCGCGTGCGTGATGCTTCGATAATTGTATATTTGTCAAGGACCACCTTTTCTTCCTCGTATTTGAATGTATTCAAAAACCCGTAATACTTATTCGGCGACCAAAAACTATTGAGGAGATTGGCCTCATATATCGCCGTCTCCTCTCTTTTGTCAAAGGCCGCTAACGAATATACATCCAGGAGAACAGAACCGCCAGGCTCAAGGATTGCATGAAACTTGCTCAGCATCTTCTTTCTCTGGGCAGGACTGAGGGCGCAGAAGTCGCACATGATCATCAGGATAAGATGAAAGCGATCATCTGTTTCGAATTCCAGGTAGTTCTGATTTACATATTGGATTGCAAGCTTCGCCTTGGTTGCGGCTTCCTGTGCGTGCTGAATCGACCTTTTCGAGAAATCAATGCCGGTCACATCCGCCTGCCTCTGAGCCAATCTCGTCGTGTACAATCCCGGACCGCAGCCAAAGTCGGCAATTTTTGTCTGCGCTCCGACGTTCAATTGGGTAACAATCCATTCCACCGAGCGTTCAATGAACGCCGCATTTCGAGATGAAACGTCGATAGTATCGTTTAGATGGAAAGAGAGCATGTGTTTCGACGTATGCTCATCCGTCCAAAGATCACTTGCCGTATAGAACTCAAACGGCTTTGGGCGTCTGTTTATCTGTTCAAGTTCATCGAACATTTCTTCTCCTATCCTCTCTCTTGTTTTCCTCTTGACACAGAATTTACCTGATCTATGGTTCCCTAATCGCTCAGCTTGTACATTCTGGGCCATAATTTGTATAGGTATATATATCCCCTTCCATCTCCCCGCACAGGATATATAGACTGTGTGATCTCTGTCTTTGGGGGCGAGAGTAAAAGAACTGTCACTACACGAGCCTTCGATGAACATCAGGACAGGTTTGATCTGTAATCCTGTTATATTTCATACCCTTACTCTCTGGCTCCTCAGGACAAGGCGAAAAATGATGTACGGATCGACATCTCGGAGTCAGGCATCAGAAAATAGATTTTCTCAACTGTATTCTATTATCCTTAAATTACAACCTGATGATTTTTCTTTTTTTTGAATCCTCATATTCGACTCAATCCCAAATTTCAGGTTTTAATCGAAATCATATCAAAGACATTTCCCATACTGAAATTTCCGCTAATAGTTGATGTAATGCAATGATGAGTTTTTCCGGTTATCTAAGCGGGTTAAAGCATATAATATTCAAAAGCGAAAGTCAAGAATAAAAAGTGCTTATGCGTTGATGCATGGATGAGTTGACATGTTAATGCGTGAATGCGAAATTATTTTTTATGACTTGGTGCCTTTGTGGCAAAGACATATGAATAATGCAGGCTAATTAAGGTAGGTCATGTGTTCAATATAAAGCCAGGTAATGATGACCCATATTGTCCATGCACTAATGAAACTAATCATTACAATATAGACAGGCCGTTTACTCTTATCAATAAAAACGCCATATATACTCACGCCCAATAAATAGAGTCCAAACAGTAATCCCACTGTTAGAAAATTAAGAAGCTCAAGATATAATAGGACTTGCGTTGGAAATATGATTACGGGAAATATGAGACACACCAATAATTGAAATACACTCGCACAGAAAAGCCATCGAAAAGTTTTTATTCTGTTTTCGTCTGTCACAATATCATTCTGATTTGTCATAGCATCAATTTTTCCCATTCCTGACCGTATATTGGGAGATATGATAGAACTAATGTAATTATTTCAGCTGATTGCTCTCCACCCGTCGTTTAATTCCGAGTAATGTTGTGCGCATCATGAAGATTTCCATGGGGTCAACCATGACCCATGTGATTATCTCCTGCAGAGAATTATACGTGTACTGTTGTCGTAATCGTGACACCAATCTCGTATGCCCATTATTCGTTTCATAGAGACCCCAGGACCACGTAGCGTCTTGCCACGGCCCCGCCCCCTTCTGGAAGACCCAGAGCATAGACCTGTTAGGTTCCATCTCAACCACCTTTAGCAATGGAAGTATAGGATCACCAACTTTCAAGTTTTGGAACTCCGGAATTATTCTTTCAGCACTGGGCACACCACCATTGTCCAGCTTTCCAAAGCTGTACAAGCCTGCTCTGTTGTATCCCATCTGCACCAACCAGGGCCATACTTGTTCTGGAGGTGCCTTTATTTCCACTGCACGGGTTGCGTTAAGGGCAGGATCCTCAAGCAATTCATCACCCGCCATGTAACGACTTACTTCTTCTGTTGTCGCACCCCATGTCATTTGCCATTCCCGGAGCCAGGTGAAATACAGTAGGAGAAGTATAATTATTGCAATTATCCAACACAGAGAAAAAATGTATAATGCCCTCAGAAATGGGTGTTGCTTAAGCATGAGATTATATCCTGACTCGACTTCAATTATGATAACAATTCTCCAATTATTTTATTTTAGTTCATGCATATATAATAACGGAATGAAGTATGAAAATGTTGCATTTTTAATAAAACGCCTGTTTTGCAGAAACAAATGGCACACAACGTTGCTAATCAGTCGCATGGCTTTCTGCGTGGGGTGAATGAACCTTGTTACGTGGAATTCAACGGATGTTCACGACGGATTGATTGAATTATGTTGTCGAGCTGTTGAAGAAAGCGTGATCGGTCACGCTTTGTTAGCGGTGGAGGTCCGCCCGTTATCTCTCTTGCGCCACGAAGTTCTGACAAAAGGTCTCGGGTAGCGACAGCTTGACCGATGTTGTTTTCGGTGAACGGCTTTCCGGTTGGACCAATTACACGCGCACCTTTTATCAAACAACGGCTCGCAAGCGGGATGTCAGCGGTGACCACGATGTCGTGAGCTTGCGCGTGTTCGACAATCCAATCATCGACCGCGTCGAATCCGTCCTCTACAACTTTGAGTGCAATCCATCGTTCATCCGGAGCTCGCATCCAAGAGTTGGTCACCAATGTGACATCAAGGCGATATCGGCTTGCGACGCGGTACACCTCTTGTTTGACCGGGCACGCATCAGCATCTATATACATGTGCAGCAAATGAAAATCCTCACCAAAATCCCGGATCCAGTTCGAGTGCTACCTAACAATCAATATACCAAATATTTAGGGTCAGATCCTAAATATTCATAGGAACAAACAACGATCGACAACACAAGAGTATTTGCAATTATACTTTTTTTCATAAAAAGGATTTTGTTATCAAGGAGTGGTGAATAATCCAATCTAAATCGCGATTCTTCTTGATCCCTTCATAAGATTTTTTCTCATGAGAAACATTATCAGCGAAACAATCATAATTCCTATCAATTCGAATAATCCTGCACCACCCGCTTTCGTACTGACCAGTAATGCCGGCCCTTCAACTTTGGTTACCAAAAATACGGCTTCATCAGAACTTAAACCTACAGATCCCAACAACCGCATTGCAAAATGCCAGCCCGCATGAAGTCCGAAAGGAAGCCACAAGCTTCTAAAAAGTAGAAACGCCTGAGCAAAAACAAAACCAGCTGCCAACGAGCTCATAATTGACATCCACCAGGCAAATTCTCCCTTAAATCCAGAAAAGTGTACAATCCCAAATAAAACCGAAGATACTATGACGGCAATAGTTTTAGAATAGCGGTTTTCAAAAATATTGAATAGAAACCCTCTAAACATAACTTCTTCAATAATTCCTGTCTCAACACAGAACACGAAAGTAAAAAGAATTGCAGGTGCGAAAAACGCGATTGAGTGATAATTCCAGGAAAAACCTATCACTTCAAACCATCCAAATGATTTCATAAGAGTGATCGATATGAATTGGACTAAAAAACCAAGGGCAATACCTAAAAGGAGTTCAACAATTCTGTTTTTTTGGAAATCTATTCCTATAAATGCATACGTTTTTTTCAGCAAGAACCTCAATACGATCAATATGGAAGTTACGACAATAATTGATCTCAGAATTCTTTTTAACGAATCTCCTAAAGAGTCGAACCAATTTTGTGCAACTGCACCTGTAACTTCGGACAATCCAACTTTTGATAATAAATTACCAAAAGGATCGACGAACAGTACTTCTCCGACATAAATAAGCAAAGCAACGGCTATAATAGGCCAGATCAGTCTAAGTCCACTTTTTGAAAAAAATAATGTGTTTAGAAGTTTCTTATTCATATTGAGTCTCTTGATTCCATCAAACCTAAGTTTTATATATACTGGCTTTGCACATGCAACACTTTAGGAGACATAAACGCAATTGTTTGAAGTTATTTTTTTTGGATACCCTTGGCGCAGCGGAAACCGACATTGATGTCGACCCAACCACCAGGTAGTGCATTGCGGAAGAAGACGCTGTTGCAGTATGGGCCAGAATGCCATCCTCCACCCCGGATCACCCGGAACTTCCCTTTTTCCGGTCCGGTTGGATTTTCGTACGGGCTCGCACTGTAATAGTCCCCGGCGTAGTAGTCGGAGACCCATTCCACCACGTTGCCGACCATGTCGTAGAGCCCGTAACCGTTGGGGGGATAACTCCCGACCGGGGCACTTCCCTTTGTCTTCCCCTTCATTGTAAAATTGGCCAGCGTCGAATCGAGATCGTCCCCGACCGGATAATTCTTCCCGACGAGTCCGCCCCTGGCGGCATATTCCCATTCAGCCTCGGTGGGAAGTCTCTTCCCGGCCCACTCAGCATATGCTTCGGCATCGCTCCAGCTCACGCCCACAACAGGATGCTTGGCAAAGCCGGGACCACAATGAAAGGCATCCATTCCCCAAAATTCAGGCAGCCTGTGCCCCGTCTCCTCACAGAAGGCAAGATACTGACTGTTGGTCACTTCGTACGCATCGATGTAAAATGAATCGATATACACACTATGGGCCGGACTGTGTTCACTTTCCCCATCCTTACCCATGAGAAACTCCCCTCCTGGAATGAGAACAAGATCGAAATCCGGCTTACTCACAATCCCAGGTTCTCTATCACCTGGCGAGCACGATAGCACAAGAGTGATGAAAAGAGCACCGATGAAGGATTCCAGAATAGTCTTCACGTCTTTCGTCGACATCGCCTACTCCCCTTTGTGGCACTTTCTAATAACGAACTTTCCTTCTTCTTTGATCTCTCAAATTTAATACAAATATGTTTTTTAAGCGAGGAGAAAAATTTCCTTGACAATAGTTTTATATAGTACTATCTTATATAAAACTATTTTTGCTAAAGGAGGACATAGAAATGGAAACGCAAAAAGAAACGTTCGCTGAGAAGGTCACAGACCAAAAACACAGTCGCAGGAGATTTCTGAAACTGAGTACAGGCGTGGGTACGGGAATGGCGCTCGGTTGTATGGGTTTTGCTGTTAGGGGGCAACAAGATCAGCATCCGGGAAACGATTTTACGTTTTTCGATATTGTTAATAACCGACGTTCCGTCCGAAAATTTAAATCAACACCAGTTCCGGAGGATCATGTAACTATAATTCTTGACGCTGCTCGCCTCGCTCCCACGGCAGGAAATCGTCAACCCTGGAAATTCCTTGTCGTTCGGGACCGTGAAAAACTTAATCAGTTAAAGGAAAAATGTATCAAAAAAAGGGAGGAGATTTTGAAGGAGCGCGGAGAAGAAGTACCGCCCGAAAGGGCGGCTTCATTGAAACAACACTTTGAGGATTACCTATCAGCGCCTGTTTACATCTTAGTGCTGACTGACAATACCGCCCAATATCCTCAATATAATGATAAAGATGGTTCACTCGCAGCAGGGTATCTTATTCTTGCCGCACGTGCTTTGGGATATGGAACGGTCTTTTGCACTGATTCTATCCCGGAGGAATTGTGCAAAGAGGTTTTCGGTATTCCTGATAATTATACAAGAACTTGTATCGTACCTGTTGGAGTGCCTTACGAATGGCCGGAATCCCCTCAAAAGAAGACACTGGAAGAATTGGTAGTTTATGAAGGTTTTTAGCTGGGCTTCAATTTACGGGAAAGAAGAAGCACCAAACTTTATTGAAAGGAGTGGGATCAATGGACGAAAAAGAAGCAAAACAGCTAAGTCTTGGATTGATGGCTTCGACTGAAGCTGTCTACGTCACCACTATAGATTGGGACGGCTTCCCTCAGACGAGGGTCATGTTCAATCTTCGCTTCAGAGAGCAGTTCCCCTCACTAACCGAAATCTTTGAGGGACACGAGGACGATCTTCTCGTCTACCTCGCGACAAATACCTCGTCAGCCAAAATAAATCAGATCAAGACGAACCCGGCGGGGTGCGTTTATTACTGCAATGTTAAGGAATTTCACAGCCTCATGCTGCCGGGTAAGTTCGAGTTCGTCGATGCTCCTGAGATAAAAAAGGCACTGTGGCAGGAGGGCTGGGAGATATACTATCCCAAGGGCCCTTCAGATCCCGATTACACGGTACTGCGGCTCTTCCCCGTCAGGGCGAAAGGTTGGTACAAGGACGGGGCCTTTGAATTCAGCCTTAAGGATAAAACATGAAGACACAGCGCCAGGGAGGATTTTTCATTGCCAAGATACATCAGCTGGCCGGACGGATCTTCACCCGGAAATTGAAGGAGTACAACATCGAGATCAATCCTGCCCAGGGCCGGATCATGTTTGTCCTGTGGCGTGAGGGTGAGATTCCCATCAACGAGCTGGCCCAAAAAACATCCCTGGGAAAGTCGACGCTGACCAGCATGCTGGATCGTCTCGAAGCGTCGGGTTTCATCACCCGAGTGCCGTCCAAAAAGGACCGGCGGAAAATTCTGGTCAGGCGGACGGAGAAGGACAGAGCCTTCCAGGATCTCTACGTCCAGGTCTCACAGGACATGACGAAACTATATTACAAAGGATTTTTGAAGGAGGAGATTGATCGATTCGAGCAATACTTGATGCGTATCTTTGACAACCTCACAACATATGAAAAAAGCGGTTAAAATAAATCAAAGGAGAAAAGATCATGTCCATTCAGTACATACATATCTTTCTCTTCGTACTTCTTTTTGGAACAGTTTTTACACTGTCATGTTTAGAGAAGAGAGATACCAATCTCGCCCAAATGATCATCTCCATGGAGCGGGCAGCACTCGATCGCTGGGGTAAGGGAGATCCCTGGGGCTACACCGCTATCAGTGCGGAGGGGGTCACCTATTTTGACACGAGTACCGAAAGACGGGTAGATGGACTGGATGCACTCAAGAAATACTATAAAACATTCGAAGGGAAAATCCGAATCGATCGCTACGAGATGATCGATCCCAAAGTCCAGGTCCACGGCAATACGGCAGTTCTGACCTTCAACCTCATCGACTACGAAACCCAGGAGGACGGCTCGCTGAGCAAAACCCTATGGAGCAGCACTGAAGTATACAGTAGAATAGAGGGAGAGTGGAAGATCGTTCACACTCACTGGTCGAAGCCGAATTCAGAGCAGTAAATTCGACAAGAGATAATCTGGGGAATTATTTCTCAGTGTCTGCCATCTTTATTCACATTCTACTGTCTGATAATGAATCTCACTCCACCTTGTTCATGGAGATGGCCTGACAATTGAAAAAATCCTTTCCGGGGAAGGCCAGATCCAGAAGCATCTTGTACTCATCCCCTGAGACGAACTCTATTGTCAGGCGCGCCAGCATGCCGCCGGCACTTTCCGTGCTTTCACTCTTGAAGATCAGTTTCCTGCCCCCGGGTTCGATGGGTTCCAGAACGTATGTATTCACGAATCCCTCGGAAAGAAACTTCCTGAACATGATTTTGTCTCGATCGGAATCATAACTGAAAAAACCCACGTCCTCATGCACCTCACCTTTTTCCTTTCCCTCTTTCGTCTCGAACTCGGCCCTCGTCCGGCTCCGGATGAACTTGTCCTGAAGTACAAACTCGTACGTATGTATCACCTTCGATTCCTTGCCCTCCCCCTTTCATTCCCCCAGCAGGAACCGGATGGGCTGCCATCTGTCAACCTCCTCCTTGGCATTCATCTCGCCCCATGAAATAAAAAAAGCGGCCGTTGAGACAACCATAAGTGGAATCATTGGAAACAACTTTCTCATAAAAGCCTCCTTCCTCTCAATACCGCGTCATTCAACCCGCTTCGGTTTTCGTTTCACACTCAGTAACAACTTGACAGATTCCATATCTTCCTTTTTCATCACTTGTATCCACAGCCAACGACCATCCCGCAACTGCTCGGTATTCTCGAACAGAGTCCTGACGTCTGGACTCAAATCGTCTATCATGGACAATGTCTTGTCAACCTCTTTGCCACCGAGAACAATTAAAACCGTAAAAGCACCTTTCTCCGGAAAAAGGGAGCACAGTGTTTTTCTACTTTTCCGGTAGCGTATCGTCCATCCGTATTTCTTTCCGTAAAAGACCAATTCCGGTGTAACATCGTAATGTTTGTTTAGATAATCACGTAGTTCGAGCCAGAAGGGCGACTTTTTACCGACATATGTAATGATATCATCTTCCGTCGGTTTGGTATCCCCATCCCGCATTCGCTCATACAACATATCAATTCCCTTTCATACTCGATGGGAGAGAATGTTTTCAACACAAAATTACGTATAACGGCTAAAGTGTACTCCGAATCACCTCTAACCGTGTTTTTGCGCTGGGATCTGTAACAAAGATCTCCCTGAGCTTATCGCATGCATAAGCATTGCAATACGCACAATTCTCAACTTCTTTCTGAATTGCACATATTCGTACCTCGCAATTCTTACAACCCGAGAAAAGTCTTCCCCCTTTTGTACGACACCCATCACAATCGGTGATATCCTCGGCTGTGTATTTCAATCCATAATTTAATCCATATCGCTCGCTACATAGCTGTGCCACTGCGGTCCTCATCTTTTCTTGTTTCAGAGAATCTTTCTCTCTCGTCGCCCAATAGATGGGACACCCATCGCACATCAATCCGCAATACGCAATCGTTTCGTTCAAGTTTCTTTTTTCTTTCTTTCGGGTTTAACATAATTTCTATCAACTTTCATTAAAGTTTTACTCAAACCTAAAAACAGTAAGAAAAGACTTAAAGATTTGCAAGCCACGACATAGGTCTAGGGTCAAAGTCATCCAAATGTTGGGTCTGAGGGCTGTGGCTGCTGTCCTCAAGGAACTCCAGGGTAATAGTGTCGAGACCTGCGACCATGTCTTCGCAGATCATCCACGGAATCCCGTAATCATATGCGCCATGAACAACAAGTGTGGGCATTTCAAGTCTCCCAAGAGATCGTTTTACTTCAATTCGTCTGGGCAGTGAGGACCAGAGTCGATCAATTGCCTTATTTTTCTCCTCGCCTTCTCAAAGATGGGAGTGATCATACGCAGGGTTCCTCCAAAACTTCGGTCCATATGCCTTGAATATCACAGCACATGATTGATTCTCCGGAGTCGAGAGTAAAGTCGAATCGAGCTGCTCAGGATAAAATTCATGCAGCGGAACCAGAAAAAACACCGTTCGCACCAACGATCACAGTAATTATAGATATCCGAAATGAAATCCGGATTCCGGGCAAGCTTCTTTATGTCCTCTTTATACTTAGAGTATGCACTTTAAGATTGTATGATGGGTTGAACATCTTCGCTCCAAAACTCCGTTTTACGTTCCTAAGCAAGATTCCGGGACGAGGAAATCAAGAGACATCTGCGGAAAACTTACGAATCGGACGTTTTCATCTCGACGATTCCGAACACGGCGCTTTGGGGATCTTCAATGACGGCGAACCTGCCGACATCAGGGATGTGGGTAACCGGTACGATGATTTCTCCTTTTAGCGACCTGACTTTTTCAACGCTGGCAGCGCAATCCTCAACGGCGAAGTACACCATCCAGTTCGGAGGAACTTCGCCCCATTCCTCCTGTATCTTCATCATCCCGCCGACCTGGGTTTCGTCCAGGCTGAACATGGTGTACAGGCCGCCTTCGCCCATCTTTTGAGCCTGAGCGGTCCAGCCGAAAAGTTTTCCGTAAAATTCACCTGCCCTGTGCTCATCGCGGGTCATCAGCTCGTTCCAACAGATCGTCCACGGCTCATTCTTCAGCAGAGCACCCTTATGCTCCTTCGCTTGCCAGACCGCAAGGACAGCACCTGTCGGATCCTGAATCAAGGCCATACGCCCCGCCTCAAAGACATCAGCAGGTTCCATGGCCACCCTTCCCCCGAGAGATTTCGCTTTTTCCACAGTCCCGTCAACATCGATCACAGCAATATATGACATCCAATGCGGTGGAAGACCCTGAGATCGCTGCTCCGGCCCCATTGCGTACAGTCCCCCGACCGCTTTCCCGCGAAGTTGCAGCATGGTGTAGACCATATCCGGACCAGCCGGTGTGTCCACAGTGTCCCAACTCATAAGTTCTGAGTAGAACTTCTTTGAGGCGCCGGCGTCTTTCGTGACCAGATCGACCCAGCAAAAAGTTCCTGGAGCATGTTCTTTGAATTCTGCCATGGTCTTACCTCCCTCTGTTTGATATTTGAAGCTCACACTGAGGTACTTTTTTCTTCAATGCTGGAAAAGGCACAAAGCCGTGCTGGGTAAGGCAAACAGAATATAAAAATAAAGTGTAATCTTTCCTCCTGCAAGCAATAGAACATCATGTGCTCAACGAGATCCTAAATTGAATGATCCGTGGCATACGGTACGCCTCAAATATTACTATGAATCCAATGTTTCGAGCGAGGCATCTTATCGCAAATAGATATGATCTTCGCCCCGGGTGGCCTGCCCTGAGCGAATACATTATACATTTTTGATGGCACGGTTGGCAGCATCCTCAGACTTTCAGCTTGACAAATATTCCTCCTGCCGCTATTTTGATTTCGTACTGGAACAGCTAAAAATGAATTCTTTTTTCTTAAGACACTGTAGTTAAAAGATTATGGAACAGATGTCCGAATCGGGTCTTTCACCATTTCATCCTCTCATCCAGCGCTGGTTTCGAGAGCGTGTCGGCCAGCCAACCCAGATCCAGGAACAGGCTTGGCCGAAGATCGCCGCCGGAGATCACGTCCTCGTGACAGCACCCACCGGGTGCGGCAAGACACTCACCGCCTTCCTGTGGGCCATCCATCAGCTCGTCAGTGGCCGTTGGCCCACGGGATACACGAGTGTCCTTTACGTCTCTCCACTCAAGGCTTTGAATAACGACATTTATCGAAACTTGCTCACACCTCTTGATGAGCTGAAACACTTCTTCGAGAAATCGAATAAACCCTTTCCTCATATCCGCGTCCAAACCCGCAGCGGCGACACGCCCCAGGCCGACCGTCGGCGTATGATCCGTTATCCTCCCGAAATCCTCATAACGACGCCCGAGAGCCTGAATCTGATGCTCAGTTCTTCTTCCGGAAAAACTATTCTGACCAATCTCTCCACCGTCATCCTCGATGAGATCCATGCCGTCATCAATAACAAACGAGGGACTCATCTCATCACGGCCGTAGACCGGCTCGTACACCTCTCCGGCGAGTTTCAGCGTATCGCCCTCTCAGCCACCCTCAAGCCCCTCGAGACCGTGGCCCGATTCGTCGGCGGATTTCGAATAGAAGGAGATCCTGCGAACCCCAAGTACACGCCGCGGGACGTCTCAATCGTCGGTTCAACCCAGAGCAAGGCGTACGATATTTGTGTCCGGTTCCCCGAAACCGCCGATGACCTCGAATTCGGAGAATCCAGGTGGGAACCTCTCGTTGAAGAGTTCAAGAGGATCATCGCCAAGAATCGCTCCACCTTGTTTTTCGTCAATAACAGACGACTCAGTGAAAAGCTTACACTGAAAATCAATTATGATGAGGACCACCCCGTGGCCTTCGCCCACCACGGCTCGCTCTCGCGCGAAATCAGAACAGAGGTCGAGGGGAAGCTCAAAGCCGGTGAGCTCAAGGCCATCGTCGCTACCAACTCCCTGGAGCTGGGCATCGATATCGGTGCTCTCGACGAGGTCTCACTTGTCCAATCCCCTCCCTCCATCTCATCAGCCATCCAGAGAATCGGACGCGCCGGCCATGGGGTGGGAGAGACCAGCCGGGGCACGCTCTTTCCCACCTTTGACCAGGACTTCCTCGAATCGGCTGTGCTGGCCTTGACCATTCCCTCCCAGGATATCGAGGAGATTAGACCTGTTATGTGTCCCCTGGATGTCTTGGCCCAGATCATCGTCTCCATGGTCGGCACCGAAACCTGGGATATCGAGGCCCTCTTCAACCGCATCCGGACCTGTTACCCGTATCGCCACCTGGACCGTCAGCAGTTTGACCTCGTCCTCAATATGCTGGCCGGCCGCTACGCGGACACACGCATTCGAGAGCTCAAGCCCCGCATCTCCATCGACCGTCTGGACAACACCGTTGCTGCCCGAAAGGGTGCTCTTCTGGCCCTCTACATGTCAGGCGGCGTTATCCCTGACCGGGGTTACTATCGGCTTCGACTCCACGGGTCCGGCGCTCCCATTGGCGACCTGGACGAGGAGTTCGTCTGGGAGGCCAAAATCGGTCAAGTCTTCACCCTGGGAACACAAAACTGGAAGATCGAACGCATCACCCACAACGACGTCTTCGTTTTGCCGGGAAGTCCCAAAATTTTGGCCTCGCCCTTCTGGAAAGGTGAAGGGAGGAACAGGGATTTTCATTTCTCGTCCTTCATCGCCGATTTTATGGAGGACGCCAATGCCCGTCTGGACGACCCGGCTTTTGCCCAATCACTCAAAGAGACGCATCGTATGGACGGCCCTGCGGCCAGGCATCTCATCATGTACCTTAAAAAGCAGAGGGAAGAGACCGGAATCGACCTTCCTCATCGGCACCACATCGTCGTCGAACACGTCAGCAGCGGACCCGGGGGTCTGCCCGGCAATCAGGTGATTCTTCATACCTTGTGGGGAGGACGCCTCAACCGACCTTACGCTATGGCCCTCGAGGCTGCCTGGGAGGAGCGTTTCGGTCAGAGCATCGAGGTCTATGCGGGAAACGATTCCATTGTGCTCCAGCTGCCCCATGATATCTCAGCGGAAGAGCTGTTGTCCATGGTCACCAGCGGTACTATCGAATCCCTCCTCAGGCGACGTTTGGAAGGATCGGGATTTTTCGGCGCTCGATTCAGGGAGTGTGCGGGTCGAGCCCTCCTTCTGACGCGAAAAAAAATAAACGAGCGCATGCCCCTCTGGATGAACCGGCTGCGCTCACAGAAATTAATGAACGCGGTCATGAAGTACGAGGACTTTCCCATTCTCCTGGAGACCTGGCGCACCTGTCTCCAGGATGAATTCGACCTGGAAGCCCTCAGGACAGTGCTCTCCGAGATCGAATCCGCTGAAATTGGCATATCGCACTGCCGCACTGCGATCCCCAGTCCCATCGCCCGAAACATCTCCTGGAAACAGATCAATGAATACATGTATCGGGGCGATGAACCCACCCATGGGAAAAGGTCGAGGCTGCGCAGCGACCTTTTTCGGGATATTATCTCCACTCCGGGTTTGCGACCGACAGTCTCCAGGGAAATCGTGAATCAATTTACACACAAGCGGCAGCGGCTCAGCCCCGGATACTCACCCTCAACACCGCGCGACCTCATCGACTGGGTGAAAGAGCGGCATCTCATTCCGGAATCGGAGTGGCAGGAACTTCTCCTGGCCATGAGGCAGGATCATGGATTCGAGGCTGAAGATATGCTAAAATCCTCTTCGGAGAAACTCACCCGGATCTTCCCACCTGACGCTGCTCAGCCCTTGATCGCAGCACTCGAAACTACGCCCAGAATCGTATCGGCACTCTACGCTCAAACCGGCGACCTTCAACTCGAATCTGTCTTTGATAACAAAGCCATTCCGAGATCGGGCGAGTTCAATCAAACCTTGTCTGAAACTGACAGGGAGGAGGTGTGTTCAGCTCTTGTCGAAGAATGGCTCCAGTTCTACGGTCCGGTGTCCCCAGATTTCGTAGTGAAAACCCTCGGGCTTGAAAGCGACCGAGTTCTCTCCGCTTTGGACGATCTCATCGAATCGGGAGACGTCATCTCCGGAGCCCTTGTCACCGATGGTCCGGAAAGCGACCTGTGCGACGCTCAGAATTTTGAGACGCTTTTGCGACTGGCCCGCAAAGAGGCCGTTCCCGTCATTGAACCTCTGCATCTCGAGCTTCTTCCCCTTTTCCTGGCGACTTACCACGGTCTCGTCAATCCGTCACCAACCATTGAAGGGCTGTACCGCTCCATCGAACAGCTCCTGTGCTACTCCGCACCCGCAGGGTCGTGGGAGTCCGACATCCTGCCCTCACGCCTCCAGCCTTACAACCAGGCCTGGCTGGACACGGTGCTCCAGGAGAGCGATCTCCGCTGGGTAGGTCAGGCAGACCAGAAGATCGCCTTCTGTTTTCAATCAGATTTGGATCTTCTTGATATCCCTGAAGATAGGCACCAGAAGAAAAATACATTTAGATCGCATTTCAGAGACCTCTTTCCTGACCCGACGGGTAAATACGACTTTGCAACGCTGATAAAAAACGCACACCATAGACCTTCAGAATTATCTGACACTTTATGGAAAGGCGTTTGGCGGGGAAAAATTACGAACGATTCGTTTCACACCTTGCGCAAAGGTGTTATGAACCAGTTCAAACTTCCGGATGTTGTTCCAGCCGACAGTGCCACGCGAAGGCGGCGCTCGGGATTGAGAACCCGATTCTCAAGATGGAAGGGATCGCTCCCCTATGCCGGGAACTGGTCTCTCCTCCCTCAAAGGGAACCGGTCGAGGATCTGTTGGAAAAAGAGGAGCTCAAGAAGGACCGGGTCCGTCTCCTTATCGATCGCTACGGTGTTCTCTTCAGGGAGTTGCTGACAAAGGAATCGACTCCCTTTCGCTGGGCCAACGTCTTCCGTTCCTTGCGCTTGATGGAGCTTTCGGGTGAAGTTCTCTCCGGTTATTTCTTCGAAGGGATATCTGGCCCTCAGTTTATCTCGCACCGCGCCCTGCACATTCTCCGCCGAAATCTTCCGAAAGAGGCCATCTATTGGATGAACGCCACAGATCCTGCCTCCTGCTGTGGCCTCCGGCTTGAGGGGTTGAAACGATCGCTCCCGAGGCGGATCGACACGACCCACCTCGTCTTTCACGGGACCAGACTCGTATTCGTCTCGAAGAGAAATGGGAAGAATCTAACCTTTCACATCCCCCCCGAAGATCCCCAACTGCAGGAGTACCTCTGCCCGCTCCACCACCTTCTGACGAGAAGGTTCCAACCCTTGCGCCGCATCACCATTGAAACCATCAACGATGAGGCCGCACCGCGAAGCCCTTATCTCGATGCCATTCGCACGGCTTTTGATACGATGGTCGACTTCAAGAGTGTTACGTTGTATCGGCGTCAGGTAAGGTGATGAATCTATCCGTTCATCGACAATTCGCATGATCGCCTCGGGTATCGTACCCGAGGCGCGCAGCCCGCGGGCTTCATATCCCATAATTCATAAGGGCCAGAGTCCCGAAAGAATTGCGCCCTACGAAGGGAATCCCAGGGCGATCTCAGACGGGCGACAGAATTTCCGTGTGAGCCCCGAACTTTTTGAGTGAGGGGAGCGAATCCATCGACTGAACGTTATGAGAAAGCCTATGCGTCGCGAGAGATTCCATCAAGAAACATTGAGAAGATGGGTTGAGCCCTAAGTGGCGACTATCAAAGAAAAACAAGAGTGCTGGATTTTGAACATTCGTATCAGTTTTTTCCGAGATTCACAATAATCTACAGCACCTCTATCGTTGGATAAAAGCACCGCAGGGCGGTTTGATAAGGTACTCCTGATAGCCCCTATCGGTGGGCCAAATCTGTAAACATAAAAAAGTACGCTTACAGTCCACCATCTCCATTATAGTTGATACATTGGCCGCATCGAGCAGTGCGCCTCCGCTCACCAATGTATGCTCTGGGCGCAACTAATCTTTTACACATCGGATTGAAAACCCGTTCTGCATATAGCTGGTCCTACGGTAGACTTTTGAATCGATGGAATTCAAGCCCCGGCGAAATGCATAACCACTACTGTACTCCGTAGAAGACCAAAAACCGGCTTCACCACCCATAGCGCCGAAGACCTCAATGGTGTAGTAGCGGAATCCAGCTGGCAACGCGGTAAAACCACTTTCGTTTGTGGCACCAGTGTTTGGGCTGCTCCAGTGTGAGGTACCACTCTCTTTCATTTTACCACCTTCATCTGTTCCACGCAATCCTATTGAATCAGCTTGCGATTGGCTCATACCCAAGTACATTTCAAGTTGTTTCCAATCTTCATCTGTTGGAACATGCCAATCCTCAGGCGCAATATGGCGACTATTATCCACCGCATACCAGTTGTAAAGCCGCCCGTAGGTTGGCACATTATTGGCGTCATTGTTGTAATTACAAAAGGCCCCTGTTGACAGATCGGACCATTCTGAACCCTTTGTCACGTTAGGTATGGCATCACCATTGCGATAGTGGGTAACTTTTAGATTTTCTGCCATCCATACCTGGTCACCGATTATTACTGTTTGGTATACGTTTCCATCAATATCAGTTACAGTCGTGCTTGGACAGGCATCAACTTCCAGAATTATATTTACTATTTTAAGTATGTCAAGTAAGTCAACATTTCCATCACCGCTGCAACTACCTAAGAAGCCGTTACAATCGGCTCTCCAAAGCACATCATTACCAGGAGTTTCAAGGCCTAAACCGATATTGACAGCTTCAATAACATCTATAAGATCCACTATTCCGTCATTGTTCACATCACCTTTTTCACCTTCATACGGTTGAACCAATAGACTGATGGGAAGGCAAAAAACAAATACAAGCACCAAGACTATTATTTTATTTTCCATATACACATTTCCTTATTAAGGTGTCTCACAATAAAGGTGATAACAATTGTTATATTTCACCCGAAATATTCATTGCTTTAAGATAGTGAAAAGTATTTTTTTCTTACACCAGTCTCGCATATGTTGTCATAAAAAAGAGTGAGTGTTTCTCCGTATAACCTTCTCATTTTCGCTCCCAAGCAAATAAAAAAATGAGAGCAATTTGGACAAGAAATGACCGTGACACTATACAAGATTATCAGCCCACACCATCCCAGCAGTAGGTACAGACCTTCTCCTTCGGTAGACCAATGGCGCCAAGCATGTCCGATATATTTTGATATTTCAACGTCGTGAGGTTCAAGCGGGTTCTGACTTGATCGACCATGGCTTGGTACAATGCCGAGTTCGAATCGGCATACTCCGCGGCAGGTTCTCCGTCATGATCCTCAAGTTCGCGAATGGCCCGGCGTCCGGCAAGGTCCAATTCGGACCGTGAGCGGGAGAAGTTCAAAAACTTACAGGAGTAAATGAGAGGCGGGCATGCCGGACGCATATGCACTTCTCTCGCACCGTTATCGTACAACAACTGGATCGTCTCTTTCAACTGCGTGCCGCGTACAATCGAGTCCTCACAAAAAAGGAGCCGTTTGCCCTCAATGAGCTCTCGGATGGGGATGAGCTTCATCCGCGCCACCAGATCACGAACAGCCTGGTCCTGGGGCATGAAGCTTCGTGGCCATGTCGGAGTATATTTGACGAAGGGACGGCAATAGGGAATTTTAGCTTCGTTGGCATAGCCGATGGCATGGGCGGTGCCGGAATCCGGAACCCCGGCAATCATGTCGACCTCGACGTTATCGTTTCTGGCAAGGGCCTGCCCGCTTCGATACCGCATCACCTCGACGTTCATGCCCTCGTAACGCGAGGCCGGATAGCCATAGTAGACCCACAGGAATCCACAGATACGGAGCGTCTCGCCCGGCGGAGCTTTTTGTTCAATCCCGTCCGGCGTGAGCAGCACAACTTCCCCCGGCCCGAGTTCGTGCTTGAACCGATATCCCAAATTCGGGAACGTACACGACTCCAATGAGACACAGTGAGTACCATTTTTTTCACCAATGACCAGCGGTATCCGGCCGAAACGATCTCGGGCAGCATACACTCCCTCCTTCGTCAGAAGAAGCAATGAACATGACCCGTCAATGGCCTCTTGAGCCTTGCGAATCCCCTCTTCGAAGGACGCACTCCGATTAATGAGCGTGGCAGTCAACTCGGTCGGGTTGATCTCCCCATCGCTCATCTCGGAAAAATGCGCTTCGTGTTTGCCGAACGCCTCGTTTACCAACTCTGTAATGTTATTGATACGTCCGACCGTGACGATGGCGAAGGTTCCCTGCTTGGAGCCAATAATAAGCGGTTGATCCTCGGTATCGCTGATGCACCCGATCCCCATATTACCAGTCAGCTTCGGGATGTCGTCCTCAAACTTGGACCGAAACTGTGCATTCTCAATATTGTGGATGAACCGCGTAAAACCGGTGCCACCTAAAACGGCGAGGCCGCCGCGTCTGGTTCCCAGATGCGAGTGATAATCCGTCCCGTAAAAGAGATCCTCAACACAGTCTTTCTTCGAAACGACGCCGTAAATGCCACCCATGGAAGAGTTGCTCTCCTTTCCTCAATTCTATCAAATGTATGGGAATTGCTCCATTCTATTTTCTATGAACACCTATCGCTTCCTGCCTTTCTTTCTCTTTTTTACCTTTTTAATATAGGACACTGCATCTGGAGTTTTGCAGGATGTCACCCCATGATCGACATCAATTTTCCCGATGTCAGCAGCGACTGCCAAGGCCCTCTTCTCCAGTGTACTATTTCTCATGCCAATAGCAATGAGTGCATTGTTCATGGCATCCTTTGTTCGATTCCTGCTGCCGTGAATACTTTTTCGAATTGTTTTCAGATATTCCTCAAAGTAGATATCCGGAAGTTCGTTCTTCTTCATCGCAAGTTGAGCCAATAGTTGCCAGCCTGCCCGACCAACCCACTCGTCCTTTGACTTCGTCCATTTCTCCATCCTTGATTGTGCGTGCGGGCTTTTACTGACTAAATGTGCCACAAAGACGTCAATAAGCATGTAGTAGTGAATATCTTTCAGCCATTTGTCCAACTCAGATTTGTTCATTTTTTCAGGATTCGCAATCATGGTCGCAAGGGTTTGTGCGTCAGTATTGCCGGATGCCCATAGCTCGGAGGCAAGATCATGGTCTGTATTGATCTGCTTTTTCAGCGTACTCAGATTCGCAAAACTCACACCGAAGGTCTTATCACCCGCTCCATGGCGCTGGTATATCTTTCTGTTCTGCTCAGTGCCGAGTGTCTTTAACCGCTTCATCACCTCGGAGTAATTCATCCTGAACCCTCTTACCGCTATTTATCAAAATTGTGGCATGCTGCCTTGAAAGTTTTCAAAGGGGAGAAAATGCCATCGAAAACCAGAACCTATATTCCGATCATTTCGTTTACCCTGACATGAGATGTCGCAGGAAGTTGATAGTATAACTGAAGTTAAAGAATAAGAACCTGATAATGAGAATGCTGGGCTCGTTCTATTTCCTACCGATAGTGATAGGCCCGCTCAAGTTGATTTACATTCAGCTCTCGGACTTTCAATACTACAATATAAATATGATAAATGCAAGTGAAAAATTGAGACTCTTTGAAAATTGAGACATTTTATGTTCAGATTAAAATAATCAATGAAGATTCACTGGATCGATCCCCATCAGACGGTGTAAGGCTGAAGGAATTTAACCGAAAATGAAGGGAGCCATTTTATCCTTCCCCGAGAATGATATTTATAATGCACAATGCATCTAATATATTAATCGCAGCATCATCATTGCAGTCTGCAGCCTCACTCTCCTCCGGCGAAGGTGTGCTTTGGGAAAGAATAAAGTTGATCACCTTGACAGCGTCGATGATGTCGACAAATCCGTCGCCGTTCACATCTCCCTTTGGAGCCTTTAGTCCGCTTCTCAGTAAAGAGAAGTTGATTGTGTAAGAGTCGTACGAAGGGATCGTGAACCCGAAGGTTGGATTGAGTTCGAGACCGAAGACATTCTCCTCGCCGGCGAGATATTGAGGGAGTGTGTTGAAATCATAATAGACCGCACTCCCGGTGACTGTATTGATGACACCGATAATCGATCCAAATACGTATTGATAGGTATTGGCACCATCCCAATATGCCAGGGCGCTTCTGCCGTTGTTCATCACTTCCATTAAGGAGGGACAGAAACCACTCTCGATTTCCAAGGTCACGTCCAGATCTGATGCGATTTTGGATACAAAAGTATACGTCACACCCAATCCGCCCTTAATCCTGGTGAAGGCCTTATGAACATCGAACCTGTCCCCGGAGTAATGAAAGGTCAGTGACTGCGGATCCATGGAGACGAGATCGAGTTCACTCCTTAACTGCCCAGGCTCCATATTGTTTATTGAAATCCAATCGTTGAGGGCCCGGCGCCGGATGGTGAATTTCCACTCAAAGACCTCAGGAAAGATGGGATTCCCCCAGAGCCATTTGTATGTGTCAACCCCTCCCATTACTGTAGGAATGTATCTCGTATCGTCGACATACGGTTCACTGTAACACACCATAAAGTTTTCGTTGCCGACCAACTCTTCCCCCGAATCCAGGTCGAACCAGTAGAGGAGACGCCCTCCGTAAGGAGAGAAGACGAACATATCATTGGCATCCACCATGACATATTCATCTTTTTCGTCCAGATTGACGTCATCGACGAAGGATTCAGTCGTTGAATTGAGTGCCCGTTTGGCAGCCAGAGCGCTCACCTGTGCCGTTCTGGCCAATTGCCACTGTTCGGTTCCGTTGCCGTGGGTGTAGCCATGCACGCCGAATTCGAATTGATGGGCGGCCAGGGTGAACCAGGCGTGCTGCAAAAGCTTACTGGCACTTAGAGTATCTCCGGGGAAGGTTTGAATGGCCACTGAAACGCTGTTGAGGGTGTCGCGGATTGAATCGTACAACTCGCGCATCTCCTCAAAGTTGGGATGGTTATTCAATGTGAACCACGCATCCTGAAACATCCATGTCGCTGCCCCATCCACGATGGGCGTCAGCTCCTCGACCGGTGAGTTGTTCTGGGTAAACTCCTCATAGGTTGTGACCTTGATGAGGGGATCATTCTCAAGCAGGATCAGAAGATGTGAGAGATTGATCCAATCCGCCACAGGATTCTGGCCCTCTTCATAATCCCATAACCCCGTTGCCTCCGCATCCTGATAGTACCCTATGACAAACTCATCGTTCACATCTTCGTCGTACCTTTCATGCAGGTAGTTCAGGACGTTGTAGATATCCCCTTCGTCGATGGCGTGATCGACCAGATTCATGAAATCCTGATTGTCGTTGAACACCACGATCTGTCGCCCGTTGTAACTCGTCGTTCTGACCACGTGCACGTCTTCTGTCGTCCCACTTTCCTCAATGATGTATCCTTCTATCTGAACGTAATCGTACCCGTTGTCGGCCAGAAGCTGCACAAAATTCTGGGTCCAGACCCGCTCACAATTCCAGAAAGCGTGGGGCGTGACGTCGAAAATGTGTTCGATGAGATCTTTATGAATCTGTATCTGATGATCGTTGAACTGAAAATCATCCGGCGTCATGCGGGTGGAGTACATGATATTCTGGGCATATGTACTGCCGAAAATCTCGAACTGCCCGTCGTCCAGACCGTCCTGAATCAACTGGATGGCTGTGTCGTCGAACCACAAGAGGTCATGAAGAAGTGTACCGGAGAAATGGAGTTGAAATTTCAAGAGGGGATGGTTGCGCAAAACCTCCAGGAGGCCGACGAAACAGGCGAGGCTGCCCACCTTGCCGGCAGGCACCAAGTGTTGATTCGCGTGGAACAGGAATGTGACATCGATCTTTCTCAGTTCCGGGGGATATGGAGGAAATTCGTGTTCCACACTGCGCCCCAAGCGCCCGTAAGTGTCCTTGGCCATAATCTGAATCCGCGCCTCTTCTGAAAGGCCCTGCCCAAAGGAATGGTTGAGAATTCCTGTGCCTGGATTGAAGGATGAACGCACATCAATGTACTCATCATCCAGGATGAGCCAGACTTCCTCGAAAGGTTCAGAGCCGAATATCCCGGCCGTAATGCTTTCAATTTGCCCTCTGAAGTTTCTTTTCAGAGTGGGCTGGAAGATCATCGGATCCGTCACCGTCAACAGGGAATTTATGTACATCGAACCATCGTACGTTTCATTCAGCGGATCCGGGGTCCACTGAAACTGGGACCCGGATTGATCGAGATGGAAATAAAACTTATACGCGCAGGAGGACCCAACCTGGAGCCGGACCTGCTTCATCCAGAACCCTTCCGACTCATCGAAGGTCATGAGGCTTGGCCCGGATACGCCATCAAAATCGGTGTTCCAACTGTTAAATTCACCAGGGAGGAAGACGCGAACAATCTGTCCGGAGAAGTCCTTATATCGAAATGTAATACTGATATCGCCGTCTGTCTGGGCAGGCCTGACACTGAAAACACTACATACGATACAGACAAGAGAAACTATACCTATTTTACTCACGAGACGCACCTCCGTATATTTTCTGCTGTTTCGTACTCTCGAATGATCCCTTTTCACTCTATAGAGAATGTCGGTCATCCTAAAAGCCACTCAACATGAATAGTCTACTAAAATACGGCGTTAAATCCTAATCTTTCATGCTCAACTCGAAAGCTATGAGGAACGAATCGATTTCTTGGGTCGAGATAATATACGGCGGGAAAAGACGAAAGGTCGCAGTTTCGTGCTGGTAGTCGACGATGAATCCAGCATTTAGTAATCGTTGAAAAACAACTTTACCCTTATCAGCATGATCCTCAGTCAATTCTATTCCAACCATTGCCCCTTTGCCCCTCACATCCTCAATTGAGGGATATCGTGACTGTACAATCTTCAAACCTTCCAGCAGGTGAGCACCGCGCTCAGCCGCTTGTTCGAAGAGATGGTCCTCCTGCAGAATCGAAATCACTGTCGCCGCGATTCGACCTGATAACGGGTCGTTCTGATGAGATTGGACATGGCGCAAAACACTTTCGCATCGAGCTTCAATCTCGCCTGTAGTGACAACCGCTGAAACAGGCAGTCCTGCACCAATTGCTTTACCAATGATTAGAATATCGGGAACGATATTATCGTGCTCAAATCCGAACCAGCGACCAGTGCGTCCCATTCCCGTCGTCACCTCCTCGGCAATGAGCGGAATCTCATAACGTGAGGTCAAAGCGCGTAGTTGCGCCCCATAGCCGGGAGGCGGCACAATCATACCGCCCCCAGCCATAACAGGCTCGTAAAGCACAGCCGCGATCTGAACCTCTCCCTCCTTTACCGTGTCCCGCATCATATCCAAGCAATAATAATCCTCGCACGGCCAGGAATGTCCCACAGGGCAGCGCCGACAGTCCGGTACTGGCAAGCGATGAATCTCTCCGTATTGAGGGAGATACATTGTTTTTCGGCCTGCCTCGGACAGACTGAGAGCGTATATCGTGGCACCATAGTACCCCCCTTCAATCACAACGATCCCCTCGGCTCCGGTTGCGGTCCGAGCCATCTTCAGTGCCAATTCGACCGCCTCGCTTCCTGTATTCAAGAACACGGCGCGGTTCAATTCAGGAGGCAGCACTTCCCGCAGTTTTAACAGGGCCTCACCGATTTCTCTTGTGGGGAACGATGATCCGACATGGACCAGTTTCGAAACCTGATCTTGAATTGCACCCACCAGACGCGAGTGACCATAGCCCAAAATGTTGCACCAAGTACCAGAGACGAGATCAAGGTAAGGCTTGCCCTTCGTATCCCAAACAAAGGAGCCTTCACCACGGCCAAGCGTCATTTCCTGAAACGGATTTGTCTGCCAGAGTTTCATACTCATCTATAAATCATTGGACATTGTATTGAAAGCCAAACTCTCTGTTAAAGTGTTCAACGATCTTCAGGTCCAACCACAAATAGTAATTCTGGATGGCTTGAGGTTCGACTCCACTTTTTTCCCAGCTCTTTAATCTCATCTCGGTCACCTTGAGGATCTCATCTTCTAACGGCTCTATTTTTTGGAGAATGCCATTGTTCTCTTGGTTGAGCACGGCTGCAAGATTCAAGTAATTACAACCCGATCCTCTCAGAATAGGAATGCACTTTTCCTTGAGTTTTAAAGCCATCTCGCAGAGGGGTGCATTCTTTGAGCCCTCGGCCGTGAGCAGCTTTGGCAGTTGACTTCTTCTCTGGACCCATACCGGCACTGCCACGGAGCACAGTTGAAAGCCGAGGATCGTCCACATGGTGGTCAATTCGGGAGGTTCGTCCAATTTGACTCCCTGAACGACGACTGTGGCGGAAGAATAATATCGCGGGATGAAGTCCTGGAAAAAGACAAAATGGGGATTCTCGGAACTCAAGGGGATAGTCTGAGTCAGATCGGTATTTGTCAGGGAGTGCTTCAGGCAGCGCGAGACATTTCTCAACAGGAATTTAGACGAGAGGGCGTGTGTGTTGTAAGCCGTGTAGAAAAGGTCCTCCGCAGTCTGATATCTGATCAGACCGTAATCCTCTTCTCTCTCGCCAATATAGGAATAGTTAGTCCGAATGATGTAACCAAAGGGGGCAATCGAAGGATCGTTTGCATCATACTTCCTGAAGTCGTGGTTGCTCGTCTCGTAGTAAGCTGCCCCGCCTTTGGCATCAATGACGCCGAAATTCGCCTCGACCCCCATCGGTTTCGGCAAGTTGCGAAGCATGTCTTCAAAGTTCTCAAGAGTTGCACATTGTCGCAGGGCCTGTTTCATAATGAAACCTTCTCTGTCCTGAATCGACGACGTATCATCAACATTGAGGTTGTAAGAAGCGGAGTTCATGATTGCAAAAGCGACGCTGTTGCATCCTGCCCAGACTTGCTCTCCCAGGGAATCCGAGGAGTTGATCAAACCGATATATTCGTATATTCCGTCGTCGAAAAACATCAATTTGTTGTCAAGGGAATCCGAATCCCGGTGTTTGAACAGGAGCGGCCGCCCATCAACTGTCGCCTTTCCGGAGATGATGGCCGTCGTGCAGGCTTTCCCTGTCGACACGATTATACCTGTACAAACGATAGAAATGAGGAGATTTTTGGTTATCGCTTTCATGGTTTCCCCCTTGAATAATACGATCATTTGCATTCTTTTTAACACGAGGAAAATATAAAACTCGATTCAAGAATAAAAGTTAAATTTTGGAATAAATTATCCCCTGTCAGGGTATTGATCAGGCGATTTCACTTTTTTCAGTAGCTGCGAGAGTTTCACGATCCCACCCGACCCCTTCAACGCCCCGCCGATGATAAACTTGTTGGTAAATATCTTTAACCTGGATTATTCATAAAATTGGTCAGAATATAATTCGACATATTTTTTTATTTGACTTATGAAAGTCGTTGGATCTGAACTTCATTAGTTTATGCTTTCCACAGTAATGCTGCATGTCATTCCGGTTTTATACCGGAATCTCCTTGATGAAGAACCTGTTGAACCAATTGAGGAGATTCCTGCATGCGCAGGAATGACAGCTTATGTTTTTATGTGTGCATTAACCAAGTTAAATTTATTAGATGAGTTGAGAGCAAGTCGGAATAGATAGTGACTGGTGTCGAAAATGGTATAGTTATTGGCAGAGGACGAAGGATTTCATATATTGAGCATCGAATCCTCCCTAATCCTCCTTTAAAAAATGAGGGAACACAATAAAGTCCCCATTATCAAAGGGGAATTTAGGGGGTTGTGAAAGAACATTTCTAAATTCCATGAGGAGTGCATTATGAGAAAAATAATTTTATCGTCCTTGTCATTTATAAGAGAAAATTCGCTTATATTCTATTTAGCACTCTTTAAATTGATTCTACACGTAGTATTTCACGCAGACTACGGCTATTTCAGAGATGAGTTCTACTACATCGCCTGCAGTGACCATCTCGCCTTGGGATATGTTGATCAGCCTCCACTCTCGATTTTCATCCTTTTTGCGAGTCGGTTGCTCTTAGGAGATTCGCTCTTTGTCATCCGGCTCCTGCCAGCGCTCGCAGGCGCCGGTGTCGTGGTTACAGCGGGATTGATGGTCCGCCAGTTGGGAGGCGGCGCGTTCGCTCAATTCCTGACTGGACTTTCCGTTATCGTCTCACCCGTCATTTTGGGGCTGAATAGATTTTACTCCATGAACGCCTTTGATATTCTCTTCTGGGCTATTGCCTCGTACATCGTTATCCTGATCATGAAAACAGAGAATTCAAAGTATTGGCTTATCTTCGGTCTCATTATTGGACTCGGTTTGATGAATAAATATTCAATGGGATTTTTCTGCATCGGACTTTTTGTCGGACTTCTTCTGACAAAAAACCGCCGATATCTTATCGATAAATGGTTCTGGTTGGGCTCCATTATCGCCTTCGGCATCTTTCTTCCCCACATCATCTGGGAGGTCACATACGGCTTCCCCTCAATCGAGTTTATGCGAAACGCAACTCTATACAAGAATCTTCCCACATCTCCCTTTGAGTTCTTCATAGGACAGTTCCTTGAAATCGGCCCTGGCAACACCTTAGTCTGGCTCCCCGGCTTGTTCTATTGTTTCTTTCACAAGGAGGGCAAGCGGTACCGTCTTTTCGGCTTGATGTATATCGTTATCTTCACCGTGATGGTGATCACAAATGCCAAGGTGTACTATCTTTCTCCCATGTATCCTCTAATGTTATCCGTGGGAGCGGTGGCTGTAAGGAAATATATTCGTCAGCTCAAATTGAATTGGTTGAAACCTGTTATTGTGAGCGTTGTGGCCTTGAGCGGTATTTTCACCATGCCCTTCGCCATACCTGTTCTTTCCGTTGAAACCTTCATAGAGTATCAAAATTTCTTGGGATTATCTCCACCCCAGGAGGAGCGAAATGAAGTGGGCTTACTGCCCCAGCATTATGCGGACATGTTCGGTTGGGAGGAGATGGTCGAGATGGTGGCGGGAGTATATCAGCGTCTCAGGCCGGAGGAGCAGTCCGAATGCGTCATATTTGTCTGGAATTACGGCGAGGCCGGGGCTATTGACTTATTTGGCGAGAAATACAACCTTCCCCAAGCCACTTGCGGCCATAACAATTACTGGCTCTGGGGCCCTCCGAAAGACAGAACCGGTGATGTTACCATCATCTTTGGCACCAGCAGCGATGTGAAAAGAAGCTTGGAAGATTTGAGCCCACATTTTGAAGAAATAGCACACGAGGCTACATTCACTTGTACATACTGCATGCCCTATGAGAATGACCGTCCGATCTTCATCTGTCGAAAGGCGAAGAGGACTATTCAGGAGATCTGGCCGGAGTTCCGAAACTACAACTGATGTACTGCAGATCCGGAATGGTGCATTTCAGAGTGTTCATCCAAAGATGAAGAACTTCTGAGTTTGGCTATTGACTCTCTGTTCGGTCTGCCTGCCGCGCCACAACACCGGGGAATCATCGCCTCTCATTGAAGGCGACCCTCATTTTTCTTATGCGGATAATCTGTTGATCGTCACAAAGCGGTCCTCGATATGACAAATTCAAAATATTCGGGGAAACCGTTTTATGAGGCGCCTCGGATAGGATACCCGAGACGATCGAAATTTATTCATCGAAGGCTGATCCCCATTTACGTCATAACGAGTCGAGCCAGGACCTGGCCACATCCTTTCGGAAAGGAAAGGTTAGAGGCTCAGCCAGTAGGAGAGCTTCGCCATGAAGATATTGTCCGCATCCGTTTCCCACAACCGCTTCATGGAGCGTTGGAAACGGAAATCACCGTTATTCTCGTAATCGAATTTGTTGTGAGTCCAGACCAGGTAGAACACAGAGCCGGGAGTATACTCCCACCTCAGAACCGCGCTTCCTCGGAGGGACGTATAGTTGAAATCCGGATTGTCAAAATAAATCGGCCCGGCAGCTCCGGCAGGACCGTCCGGATCAATCTCGTACTCATCATCCGCAAGCGTTATATCACTCCCATTATATCGATGAAAACTGTAGCTCTCCGGTCGGGCCAGCTCCTTGAAATTGTAGTAATCACCGGAGGAGATGAGCGGCTGCCCGTAGAACTGCAAACTCAGAGTAGGCGTGAACGTCCAATTCAGCCGTATCGTGGTGTTGAATTCGGTCTGATCCATCTGGGCAAAGACGTACCGCCTGCCGTAGGTTGATGTGGCCAGGGGATCCTCGAACCAATCCACCCACTGGGCGTTCTCCTTGTTCCACCACAAATTCGGCTCGACACTCACCTCCATGTTCGTCGTCGGCTTCCACGCCACCTCAAACCACACACCGCGATCCCAGTTGCGTGTACCCCTCGAATAGCCGTACGTACCCGAACTGAAAACCCACGGCTTGCGGCTGTCCGAACACATCCAAAAGCCGGCCTGCCAGCCCGGCGGATTGATCATGAGAGGACCGCCCCGGGTCCTCGTGTTGCTCACCGTCTCCGGATTGTACGCAATATTGTATTCAAACTCATAGTAGTTCTTGAATTGAAAATAGCCGTCCTGCCACACACCCCGCCAGGTATTGTTCCAACCGTAGTCGTAGTTTTGGAACACGGCGCCGATCAGCGAAACGTACCGGGTATATTTTCCGGGCTTGGTCCACTTGTAGCCGCCGCCGAGATGACCGTTGATCACATCCGTGCGCCACATGA
>CP070758.1:2556258-2636613 GCA_020348925.1 Gemmatimonadota bacterium
CCACTCCCCACGGAATATGTTCTGGAGCAGAATTACCCCAACCCTTTTAACCCCACCACAGATGTTCGATACCAGATAGCAGATAGGGGATCGCCCGTCCACACCACCCTGAAGGTGTTCAACATGCTGGGGCAGGAGGTAAGAGTGCTCGTGGATAAGGTTCAGGAGCCCGGATATTACACGGCTACGTGGGATGGATGTGACGAGCAAGGTATCGAGGTGGCCAGTGGCGTCTATTTCTATCGACTACAGTCCGGCGATTTTACTGCGAATAGGAGAATGGTATTATTGAAATGATTACAAAAATTCAAAAAAAGATCTATTCTTACTCTGAGACTTCGTTTTTTGTAAATGCCATATTAGGACTGACCTTTAGCCATTGTCCGCTGAGTATTGAAGTGCAATGTCCGTCTTTTAGCCTCTCTTGCGACGATCCCGAAAGGGATGCGCTCCATGATTGCAGAATCTGCTCAGTGAACGATCACGGATCTCAATATGTTACTGAGAAGCGATCTTTGACAATCGGACAGCGTTACCCATAGAGGGTTTTAACGGCTGAACGACAAACCACTGGAGTAATAGCTCCAGTATCATTCTGAAAAAGAATTTTCAATTGAAAGGTGGACGTAAAATGAAGGACATTTCAAGAGAATTGCTGTATGCGATTGTTGTGATAATGATCTTTGCAACAATTGTAGATTGGAGTTCCATCTCTTTTGCTCAATGTACGATTACGGTTACGTCACCCTCTGGTGGCGAGAATTGGCGAGAAGACAGTCAACACAGTATCACATGGACAGCAGAGAATTGTGAGAGTGGGGAATTCAGAATTGAATATACAACTGATGGAGGGGGTACTTGGATCGTTGCTGCTACTGTGGGAGAAACCTCACTTATTTGGACAGTACCATATACACCTTCTGATAATTGCATGATCAGAATTTGCTGCGTAGACGCTGATCCTGAATGCTGCAATACAAGTGTAGTATTTTACATCTGGGAACGGGCCCTGGAAGACCTGTACGTTGCGACAGGTGGGGATTTGTGGGATAGCAATGATTACTGGCTGTCAGAGAGTCACCCGATCTGGGACTGGTATGGTGTCATTTCACATCGCCACGGATGGGTTGACAGCCTCGATCTGTCACATAATGGACTTACAGGCGTCATACCGCTGGAAATCGGCGACCTTGACTCCTTGCGGATATTGAACCTTGCAGGAAAGGCACATCCTGATAGCATTCCAAATAACAGATTTTCAGGTGGCATTCCGACTACAATCAAAAACCTGAAATTCTTACGGGAACTGGATCTTTCGAACACTCAACTTTCTGGTAGCATTCCACCTGAAATCGGAAGCTTGGATTCACTCCGGAAACTGAGCCTTCATGGCGACAGTCTCTATAATGGAATTCCCTATCAGATTGGCAATCTGAAGAAACTGGAGATATTGTCGCTTGGAGATAACGTGCTCTCTGGCACGATTCCACCGGAAGTCTGTAACTTGACGGCGTTGCAAGTTCTCTCCCTCACAGGAAACCGACTATCCGGTTCCATCCCTCTTGGAATAGGTAACTTGACAACTCTGCAGATATTATCACTTGGGGGTAATCAGCTCGAAGATTCCATTCGATATGAAATCGGAAATCTGACAGAATTGAAGGTATTGTCACTTGGGGGCAATCTACTCTCAGGTATCATCCCGACGAAAATTGTCAACCTGACAGATTTAGAGGCGTTGCAACTTGGCGGTAATCAGCTTACAGGTCCCATTCCACCTGGAATCGGAAGTCTGTCGAAATTGAAGGTAATATCGCTGGGAAGTAATATGCTTTCGGGTCCCATTCCGGCTGGAATTAGTAGCCTGACACAATTGGAAGCCTTATATCTATTGGGCAACCAACTTTCAGGTTCCATTCCTTCCGGAATAAATAACTTGATAAAATTGAAAGTAATGTACTTAGGGAGCAATCAACTCTCGGGTTCCATACCGGCTGGAATCGGCAGCCTGGCGGAAATGGAGAACTTGCACCTTGGTGAAAACCAACTCTCCAGTACCATCCCGTCAAAAATTGGAGACCTGTTAAAATTAAAGAGATTGTATCTTCAAAATAACCAGTTATCCGGTCCGATCCCTTCAAGTTTCACAAATCTGACGGCTCTAATAGACAGCGTTAGCCTTCATGTCGGTTATAATAAATTATTTAGTGATGAACCTACTGTGATTGACTTTCTGAATATAAAAGATCCAGACTGGGCACAGACCCAGACCGTGGCCCCGGCCAATATCATTTGTAGCACCATTGAAATCACAAGGGTTGAATTGTCGTGGGACCCCATTCTGTACACGTGGGATAGTGGTGGGTATATCGTCTCCTATGGTTTGGAAATCGGGGGGCCCTATGATGTCGTTGACACTACTGCAGGCAAAACCGTAACAAACCTGACAGCCTTCGGCCTGAGTAAAAATACACAATACTATTTTTATATAACCACGCATACCCCGCCGCATGGCTTTCAACAGAATGATCTTATCAGCGCCCCAAGTGAAACACTATCAGTAAGAACTCTGCCCGATGCGGATGGAGATGGGATTGCGGACGGCGATGATAACTGTCCAGACGATGCCAATCCTGATCAGGGTAATTCGGACACAGACTCTCATGGTGATTTGTGCGACAACTGTCCAAATGAGAACAATGAAGATCAGGCTGACGATGATGGTGATGGTGTGGGCGATGCCTGCGACGTCTGCCCTGGCTATGACGACACGCAGGATGGCGACGGTGACGGAGTCCCGGATGATTGTGACAATTGTCTGAGTGATTACAACCCGGGACAGGAGAACGCGGATGGTGACGCTTTAGGGGATTCGTGCGACAACTGCCCGGAACATTACAACGACCCTCCTCAGACGGACTCGGACGGAGACGGGGTTGGGGACCTCTGTGATCTCTGTCCTGGATTTGACGATACCCAGAACGCCGACACGGATACCATTCCGAATGGATGTGACAATTGCGATGATGTCTACAACCCCGACCAGGCGAATTCAGATGCCGATACGCTGGGCGATGCCTGCGATAATTGTCCGGATGATGACAACGACGACCAGGTCGACGGGGACAGCGACGGAGTGGGCGATGTGTGCGATAACTGCCCATTGGTGCCAAATCCCGGCCAGGGGGACGCCGACGGCGACGGAGTAGGAGATCTCTGCGAGACGGACGCCGACGGAGACGGTATCGCCAATGATGAGGACAATTGCATGACCGTCCCGAATCCGGATCAAGCCGATGGGGATGGCGACGATGTGGGCGATGTGTGCGACAATTGCCCGGCAGTGTTCAATCCCCGCGATGTTGATATTGACGGCGACTTAATTCCTGATCAGCCCGATTCAGACGCCGACTCAGTCGGCGATGGCTGCGACAACTGCCCGCTCGATTTCAATCCTATTCAGGAGGATATTGATGGCGATGACATGGGCGATTCGTGCGACTACTGCTGGAATGATTTCATGAATGACGAGGATAGTGATGGAGTCTGCGGTGACGTGGACAACTGCCCCAGGATCTCAAATCCCGGCCAGGAGGATGGTGACCATGACGGCGTGGGCGATGTGTGCGATGGCTGTCCATCCGATTCGACAAAGACCGAGCCGGGCATCTGTGGCTGTGGCGTGCCTGATACTGACGGGGACGGTGATGGCCTCATACACTGCGACGACAATTGTCCGGACGAATATAACCCGACTCAGGCCGATGCGGACGGAGACAGTGTTGGCGATGTGTGCGATAACTGTCCGGATATTGCCAACGCCGATCAGGCCAATTCGGACAGTGACAGCCTCGGTAATGATTGCGACAACTGTCCGACCGTGTATAATCCTGATCAGGTGGACAGTGACGGGGACGGGAGAGGCGACGCCTGTGAAGGTCTCAACGGCGATGTAAACGACGACGGGCGGATCGACATTCTGGATGCGCTGGCCTTAATTGACCACATTTTGGAGATCCAGCCCCTGGATGAATATGCTCTTAGTCTGGCAGACTGTAACGGTGACGGGGATATCGACATTCGGGACGTATTGGGCATCATAAATGTTATTCTGGGGATTGGTGAGTGTACGCCGGGAGTCAGCAAACAGGAAACGGTCCATGAGACGACCCCTGAACCCAAGGAGTTTATGAAGCCGCTAGGGAAATAATTCCTCATGGTAATATAGCCGAATATAGCGGTATAGCCGGGTCGGACCAAGGTAACCTGCTGATAGTCAAAGGATATTGTCCCACATGTAGGCGTTTACAACCTTAAAACCCCATTTTCAGGGTCGAAATCACTGGTGTAAGCAACCTTCGGCTCTTTTCGCGGAAATGAATTCCCTTCACCATCTACATGATACTCTTTGCCTCGGATGCCTGATTTTACTTTCGTCTCTGCCACAAATCCCTTATTTCCAATAGCTCTGCTCTCAGTCCATAGGCTGTCCCGAACAGCTTCCCTGCCAGCCGGGTCGGATCAAGGTAACTGATTGAAATGCAACGAAAATGTGTTGAAAATACTATCTGATTTCGCCTTAGAATGACAATTTTGACATGAAAATAAGAGATTTAACATCTCGGTAATTCTACGATTTCCGAGATGTATCAGGGGATTTGGGGGAAAGGATACGCTTTCCCATAAGGGGTAACAGGATTTCGATGTGATCTGGCGGAGCATCTACATCCGCCATTTCCCGAAAGCTTTTTAATCGTAATTATAGCCTAACAATTGGATCAAGTAGTATGGCAGTGTCGGGCCAAGGTAACTGATTGATATGCAAGGTAAATGTGTTGAAAATACCCTCTGATTTCGTCTTAGAATAGCAATTTTGACATGAAAATGAGCTATTTAAAAGAGTGTGAAATCCGAAGTGGTTAAAAGGATGGTAACTGTATAGGAATGACCTGTGGTTGGTGGTAGGGAAGGGCAGTTTGGCGAAGAAAGGAAGCTGTCCCTGCAAAACTGCTCGTATCTGAGAGGTATGTATTTTACTCCCAAAAGAGTGCATTAAGCTATAAAAACATCCATATTTTAGATACTAACCACTGAATAGCAACACGTTAGATTGGCCCGACTCCGGACGTCACATGATGCCGAAACAATATCAGACGCATGTGTACAATTGGAATCTCGAAAATTCATCCCCTCAAAAACAACTTCCCATTCAATTTTTCCCTCTGTCGAAGCTTCTCCGTGTTCTTCAGAATATGAACCTGAGGCGTCTCTATTTACAATTTTTGTCTGTTCTAAAATGGTGTACAAAAAATTACTATCCATTGTATGGATATATACTGTAAAGTAATTAAATACTTAAAAAAATTCATATATTAATATATGTAAAAGTATGTCATTATTTGTATCAAAAATGAGGATATCCCTTCGATAATGTCACCATTCTGCTCTTGACAAATAAGAAAAAGTATGTAGTATTGAAACAGTTTCCTCAATTTTTTTGAGAATCACACCATTTTTATGGAAGAGGGATACAGGCAAAAGGAGATTTTCTTCGTTACAATTCAATAGCGTGTGGGTTATCCAGCTGTGAACAAATGAGGCACTTTCAGTGGCAGAATGGCCTCTCCCTTGGGGCAAGAGCATTCTCTGTCTCAGAGCTTATTGTTATTCTTTATCGGAATCCAGATGTGAACGGGATGAAGGATAAATTTCACTTTTTTTCAGAAGTTCAAAGAGAAGGGTCTGATAATGAGTTTTGTGCATTGCGGAACGCATAACCTAAAATTGCAGCCTGTTTCCCTTGAACCAGCTTCTGGTCAGCTGTGAAATGGTTTTCGACTGGATCTTCGGTAGGGAGTTCAAAAATTTCGTTCCCATCCTTTGTAGGTGGCAATATTTCACTCGGCGATAGCGTGTCAAGAAATATATCGTACGAAAACGGGGTGGACTGCACATGAACAGACACCAATCGTAACTGCTCACGGCAAACAGAGAACAGTGAGCCCCATATCAGGGGATAGGAGGAGAGAAAATGTCCGATAACAAGAATATCGAGAAGAGTAAAGGCTGCGCGGATCCGGACGGCAATCCCAATATCCCGTATGGCCCCGAACAGAAGCCGTGGGGGGAGTTGGTGCCGGGGGGCGCGGATATTACCGGGCCCAGTGAGGACCCAATCGATGTGTACCCGCGTGTGCCGCCACCAAATTTGACAGAAAAATTTCCCGAGATTCACTACAGGAAGTTTGAAATCCCACCAAAGGGTCTGACAGACGGCCAACGAAAGGATGCTCTGAAGGAGTTCAGGGATTTTGCGGAGGAGCAGCACAGGTGGTTTACCGGTTACCAGACCAACCAGAACCAGCCATACTCTCTGCGCCTCTCGTGGCTTCTGGATATGCATACGAACAATGTTGGCGATCCCTTCCAAACCGGCATATTCACGCTGAATACCAAGTTCTGCGAGCGCGCTGTCCTGGACTACTTTGCCGCGTTGTGGAATGCTCCGTGGCCGCACCACGACGATACCATCACAGAGAGGTATCCGGACCGTTACTGGGGCTATGTGTTGTCCATGGGCTCCACCGAAGCAAATGTCTATGGGCTCTTCAACGCGCGCGACTACCTCAAGGGTCGTGCGCTCATTGAGGACCCTGAAACGGAGCCGCTGGAGAAGAAATTCATGTACGCCGATCCGCTTTCCAAGCCCGACAACCCGAATGCCTACAAACCCATCGTCTTCTATTCCCAGGATACGCACTATTCGGTGGTCAAGGCCGTCCGTATTTTGGAGTTGACCACGTTCTACCAGGAAGGGCGCATGAAGTATCCGGGCCAATGTCCCATCACCGAGAATGGGGAATGGCCCAAGGAGGTCCCGTCGCAGGATATTGATAACGGCAATTCCGGGACGATCGATGTTTCAGCCCTGAAGGAGCTCGTTCACTTCTTCGTCAAGCGCGGTTACCCTCCCCTGATTGTGCTCAACTTTGGCTCGACGTGGAAGGGCGCTTATGACGAAGTGCCTGCCGTAAACACGATGCTCAGGGATTTGCGCTATGAGTTCCCCTGGGTGTGGGAGCGAAGGGTTCACTACGATCCCGACAGGCCCAAGCTCTATGACGTACGGCGTGGTTTCTGGCTGCACGTGGACGGTGCCCTGGGCGCGGGCTACATGCCCTTCGTCGAGATGGCCTATAATCAGGGCAAGATCGAGTGGCGGGGTCCGATTTTCGATTTCCGCAACGAGGCGGTCATGAGCATCTGTACGTCAATGCACAAGTGGTTCGGTGCCCCGTGGCCTGGGTCGGTCTACCTGACGCGCACCGGCTACCAGCTCAGGCCGCCAACCACGCCCAGTTACATTGGCGCGGCGGATACAACCCTGGGCGGCTCACGAAATGCGTTCTCGTCGGTGATCTTCTGGGACTACTTGTCGCGCCATAGCTACCAGGACAGCATGCATGAGGTCCTTGAGTGCGAGGAGGCTGCAAGCCACCTGGTGAGTGAATTGAAAAGCCTGGAGAGTGACCTGAAGAAAAAATTCGGTGACGAGGTCGATTTGTGGATCGCCCGCTCCAAGCTGTCCCTGGCCGTTCGCTTCCGCCTGGTGAACCCGACTATCAAATACAAGTTTACGGTCGACTCCGAGCGCCTGTGGGTACCCATTTCCGAAACTGAGGAACAGGAGCGCACGTACTCGCATGTCTACGTCATGCAGTCATTGATGGCAGAAAAAAAGAGGCCGGTGAAGGATGAAAAGAGGAAACCGGAGGCGGTGGAAAGGTATAGAATCATCGACGAATTGATGAAGTCCATCCGGAAGGCCTGCAAGGATGACTGGCACCATGCGTTTCCCGAATGGGACGGCGACCAGCCCAATCCCGGACGCACGAAACCGATCACCGCACCCGCTCGCGCCAAGGACAACGTCATCATGTTCGTCCCGCATGAAGGCCGGGGCCTGGGCTCGTTTGTGCATCCGTCCAAGCGCGGTTAGCGTCATACTGGAACTGATTGGATGACTGTCAGGTCTTCTGCCTGAGGAATAAAAAGGAGACACTCTTTACAATACAATTTACCACATAAGGTTACATGTATTTTTTCTAAAGGCGGCAATCTTCTTTTCAGATTATCGTGGTTCGGTTGAAAGATTTGAGTGAAAAAGAACCATAGATTTTGAATCCCAGATGGACGAAAGAAAAAATGTATTTTCCAAATAGGAGGATGAGAACGTGATCCTGTGGATTCTAAGTTTCTTGGTCTTGGCTCTTCTGCTTCTTTTCATTGATTACAGAAAGTTGGCAGCTCTCAAAAAACTGGTATTGCCGTTTTTCATCGTATTGTGTCTGTCCTGCCTGATTTTAACAATAATCCTCATATACGCGCACCTTAGATATAAGAACGAAATCATTCAATCGACCAAGTCCAGCTTGATCAGCCTCACGGTCGAAGCAAGAAAAGGGATAGAAAGAATCCTGCAGGAAACTATGGACGCGGCCGAATCCATCGCGGATGACGTGACCTCGGGAAAACTGAAAGACGACGAGATACTCGACAGGCTCAAAACAACAGCAGAGCAAAACAAAAATTTTTACGGAATCAACATAGCTTACAAACCATATGCCTATTCACCTGACAGGAAATTGTATTCACCGTACTTTGGAAAAAAAGGTGGCGTGCTTACGTTTTCACAACTTGATAAGATTTACGACTACACCAAACCGGAGTACGAATGGTACACGCTCGCCATGGAGAAGGGACCGAGGTGGTGCGAACCATATTTCGGTGAGGCCGGGCTTACCTTGATCAGTACCTACTCTGCTCTTTTCTATGAAACCGATACTGCAGCGCAGAGAAAAGATCCCATAGGGGTCGTGACGATTGATATCTCCCTGGATCAGATTGGGAAGATCATTCGCTCCCTGGACCTGGGACCGAGTGGCTTCGGGGCGCTGTTGTCTCAAAAAGGACGCTATCTGTACCATCCCAATAACGAGTACGTGTTGAGCGGAAAGACGATCCTCGAGTTGGGCGAGGAGCTCAACGACGCAGACAGATTATAATTGGGCGAAAAAATATTGAAAGGGGAGCGGGGGATTCTCGACCATGTCAGCTCCACAACCGGTCTGTCCGCATGGCTGATTTACGAACCCGTGCCCCTCAACGGCTGGTCGTTGAATAATACCTTTATCAAAAGCGATATAGAGATGAATGTGGATTCCCTCCGAAAACAGCTGGTGCGGATATGTGTTGTTGCACTCCTGTTCCTCTGGTCTCTGGCGTCAATTGTATTGGGAGTTCATCGAGGGAATGAGAAAAGACTTTGGTTGATGTCTGCAGTAACTGCCGTTCTATTTTTGGCTGGAATCGGATACGTCTGGCACTTAGCTCTGAGTTTCAACAGGGATAATGATGAAGATACTGTAAGAATCACAACCCAGCCGACCTTGAACACTCTCATGAACAAGTATACCGAAGAGTGCGCTGGACGACACACCGAGCCGCCGGTGTATATTCGCACCGGCATTTTTCTCGAATCGGTCAGGCTTACCGGTGCCTGTGACGTAGCCGTTTCGGGTTTCATCTGGCAAACATACAGTGACAGCATGCACGGGGGCTTGGCCCGTGAGTTTCAGATCGGCGATGCGCAAGATGTAAAAGTCACCGAGATCTATCGTCACAAGGAAGGGGATGAGGAGATCCTTCGATGGTCTTTTCAAGCAAGTCTGACCGAAGGTTTTGACGATTCCGAATATCCGCTGAATCAGGAGACAATCTCGATTCCACTCCTACACAAAGATTTAAACCATAACGTGGTCTTGGTTCCCGATCTGAGGGCCTATAGGGTGACCAGCCCAACCTCTCTTCCGGGCCTGGAGAAAGATATACTCGTTCCAGGATGGACGGTGATGCGATCCTTTTTCAATTTCAGAAAAAGGACGTACGATACTGATTTCGGAGTGGAGCGATCGGTCCTCAAGGAGAATTTTCCCGCACTCGCCTTGAGCGTGGTTGTCAGGAGAAATTTTCTGGATTCCTTCGTTTCATGTCTTACGCCCCTCATCGTTGTCGCCCTTCTTCTTTTCAGTATATTCTTTCTATCGACAAAAGATCCTGAGAAGATAAAGCTGCTCGGTGTGAGTCCTGGACGTTTTTTAGGGTTTTGCGCAGGTCTTTTCTTCGTCGTGGTGTTCAGTCACATCGGAACGAGGGAGGCGGTTTCCGCAAAAGAGATCTTCTACCTGGAGTATTTCTACCTTGTGATGTATCTGACGCTGCTGTGGGTCTCGGTGAACGCCATTTTACATATCCTGGCGGATAAGATTCTCTTTATCCAGTACAGTGATAATCTCATTTCGAAGCTGCTCTATTGGCCCGTACTGCTTGCGCTCCTGTTCGGGATCACCGTAGTATTCTTTTATTAAGAGCACATCTGGAGACTCTGTGAAATGTATACGTTACCTGCGATGAAAGGCGGTCATGGTGGAAAAGACAGTGATGGTAAAAATGGTGACGGTATCCTTATTGCGTGTGGGATAATGAGGATCGTCTGACTCTGTTCATTCCCAAATGATAGTTATTACAAGAGAATTTCTGAATGAAAATACGTTTTCGTGAAATTGGAGAGAAAGGAGATTCACATGAAAAAGACAGACGTTGGTGCCCTGTTTTTGGGGCCGAAATCTGAAAATCACAAGTTTTTTAAGGAGATGCTCAATTTTCTCATCGATGAGCATATCCACTGGCGGCGGGATTTTCATCCTGATGATAAACCATACATAAGCTTCCCTGAACAACATGAGAAGCTGTTCCAGAGTACTATTGACAGGACGCAGGATGTATTGCTTAATCTTTCTTCCATGCTGAAGGCCAGTTCGGAGCCGTGGTTTTCCCCACGCTACCTGGGACAGATGAACAGCGATATTCTGATGTGTGCCGCCCTGGCCTATATGGCCACTGTTCTCTACAACCCGAATAACTGCGCCTACGAAGGTTCGCCGGCAACCACTCCAATGGAAATTGAAGTAGGGAAACAACTCGCAGAAATGCTGGGATATAATCTTGAAAATGCTTGGGGGCACATTACGGCCGACGGTACGATTGCAAACTATGAGGGCCTGTGGTTCATGAGAAACATGAAATCATTCCCCCTTGCCATCCGAGAGGTGGACCCGAATTTTCCTGGCGTGAAAGGGAAGACGGAATGGCAGCTGTTGAACATGCCCACTCGCCGTATCCTGCAACTGATCACGGATACAGAGAAAGTTGGGAAAAATCAAGAGTTCTTTGAACGATGTCGCGACAGGTCTGTTCGTGGTACTGGAGAGACCGATGCCCTGGGCGTGCTTCTTGTCCCCCAGAGCAAACATTATTCCTGGACAAAAGCGGTGGATGTCCTCGGGATTGGTCGGCATAACCTCATACCCATTGACGTTACAGATAATTTTCGGATGGATATCGATGAGTTGAAAAAGGAGATTGAGAACCAAGCGGCTCACAAGATTCCGATTCTGGGCGTCGTCTCCGTCGTAGGCACGACTGAGGAGGGAGCGGTTGATGAAGTCCATAGAGTTGCAGAGCTCCGCAGGAGGTACGAAAAACAGGGGGTTTCATTCTACTACCATCTCGATGCAGCCTACGGCGGGTATACCCGTACCATCTTTTTCGATGAAGAGAACAGTTTCATGCACTATGACGGCTTGAAGACGTTTTTACACGAGCAGGGCGTTATCCACCAGGATGTTGCGTGGCCTCCGAAGGACGTGTATGAGGCCTATAAAGCCATGCCTGAGGCTGATTCCATCACAATCGATCCCCATAAGATGGGGTACGTTCCCTATCCAGCCGGGGCCATTGTCGTCAAGGATAAACGGGTCCGGGATCTTGTTTCCTACTTCGCTCCGTATGTCTTTGCTGAAGAGAAAGGGGAGGAAGATCCTCAGCTTCTCGGTGCATATATCATGGAGGGCTCAAAACCGGGTGCTGCGGCTGCATCTGTCTGGGCTGCGCATCGACTCGTCCCGCTCAATGTGACGGGGTACGGCAGACTTATCGGAAGGAGTGTTGAGGTGGCCCATCGATTCTACAATTCACTTCACAAGCAAAGATCTTTCAAGGTTTCATATGAGGATAAGAAAGGGAAGAAGAGATATCGAACATTCAAGGTCGTGCCCCTAACCAGACCCGACTTTAATATGGTCTGCTGGGCATTTAACGAAGTGGGAAATACCAGCCTGAGGAGGATGAATGGCCTTACTTTAGCACTTTTTAAGAAATTTCAGTATATTGATGGTCCTGTCTATTATGACGACTTCTTGACATCTCATACCGAATTCACCCTTGAAAACTATGGCCAAGCCCCGGAAACATTCCTGAGAAAACTGGGCATTTCTACAAAAGGATACACTGATAAGCAAGGTGTCTGGGTGCTCCGCGCTTCCCTCTTGACCCCTTTTCTGGATGTCGAGAAGGTCTATAAAGACTATTGGACACGGTTTATGAAAACCATAAAGAAGACCATAGCCGAAGTAACATCTGTACCGAGAAAATGAGATCGATGCGTGCGGGGTACTGGTGGGAAAACAGTCCGAAGATCATCGAACTTTCCCAAAATATCCTATCCGACCTTTATGGATGGGATCATTAGCGGGGCATACATTTTTATGGCCCTGGCTGTGCTCGAAAATGTCACCTCCCACGTTTTGCGAACGCGACATATGGGGAAACAAGCCCTGAGACTCGATCGCCTTTCAAGGTGGTTGTTCCCCATAGCGTATCTCACCTCGTGGATTGTTATGACGCTCGTGTTTATGTAGAATTACCTTTTCTTGATCCCCTTTGATATGAGACCGTGAAACGGTGGCCCTCACTGTTGGTTCGCTCCCCTTGATGAATCAAACGCCGTTGCGTTATACTATCGATGGCTTGCTTATGAGACTGGTCTTAAGTGCCCGTCCCGTCTCGATTGAATTATCGATCCATAAAAGTTTGAATGAGTTATACCCATCAGAATTTCATTGTCAACGTATCATCCCAATAGAACAACAAAAAGCTTGACATGGGAAATAATTATCATAATATAATGATGTGTATTTTTAATATGTTGAGGGATTGCTTGTATGTCAAGTTCAATGGCAAGGAATACATCATTAACGCTTCCCCTCGGGATTGTGAGTAACTCTCTGTAAGTGACAGATAGTTACGAATGCGTTTGATTATGAAGATCGATGATATCATGAACGTCTTTTTCCCGATTGACCGAAAAATGTGTGGAATCCCATTCTTTTTGCCTCAGGAAAAAAATAAGGAGCATCATCCGTTTGGATCCGTTGAACCGTAATTGCGGGGGGAACGGTGCCTAAAAAGAAGAGATCATCAGACCTTGCAAGGTCGCAAAAAGTGGCTGCGAAACTGCATCCTTCCCCTTGGATTCGCTATTTCGCTTCGATTCTCCTTCTTATCCTGGTTGGATTGGGGGGGTTCTATTTTATCATCGTCCAGGAGCGGAAGGACTTGCAGTCGCAATATCTGCTCCGTGTTCTCAGCACCGCCGGCCAGAATGTGGGAGAGACCATCACTGGTCTGCGGGGTAATGTTAAGAAGGCAGCAGAGACCAAGAAAGAAACCGACAAGACACTTCAAAAAACCATTGAGGGAAAACTGGCACTTATTCCCAATCTGATCAAGTATCCACAAAGCGACTTTGCCACATGGTCTGAATGGATAACACTGAAAGATCCTGACAGCTTGGAGAATCCCAAAGTCGATATAACGATCAATTACGAAAATGGAGAATACGTTGTTACTTTTACGGTCAAAGCATGCACTCTCAAAACCGAAAAGAAAAGTTTCTCAGATACCCGTGAAAAATTCAAAGATGTTTTCCTGACCCACGCCAGACTCAGAGATCTGATTTTGCCCTCGCTTCCTGATGATGTCTTCGATGGGGGCGTTGTCGTGGCCCGAAGAAACGAAATGGTTCTCCTGCAAAAGGGTGGTGCAGCCGCCCACCTCGTGCAACTACCGAGAGCGAAAGTGACAGAGGAAGAGGCGTCCTCAGGCGTCACTGATTCCTGCGTCACCACCCAGATCCGCGACGTCGAGATCGCCGGCGTCAAATACAAATTGTTTCTTCAACCCTTTTGTATCCCGGTGGATGTAAGATGGGTCGATTCAACTCAGGACACCACCCGCCATGCACCGGAAAAGGTCTGGTTTATGGGAGGACTTATCCCAAACGCGACCTTCAGGGCGAAAACAATGGCTGTCTCTCCGACCTTCGTCCTGTTCGTTGTGTTCCTGCTTGTCCTGGGGTTGCTCTGCCTGCCCTTTCTGCGAATCCGCTTCATTGGGTTGCGAGAAGGTCTGCGGGCCCACGATGTGTTGGTGCTGGCCGTCGCACTCATGGTGGGTTGTTCTCTCGTCACTTTTGCCGTCATCCATCTTTTCACAGCTTTGACGGAAAGGGAGACACGAGCACGTCACCTGACCATCATTGCCCGTAGAATCGATTGTTTGGTTTCGTCGGAACTGGACTCGTTGCACTTGGAACTTATCGAGTTGACGAACACGGCCAACACTCTGCGCAGACAAGGCACCAGGCCCAACATTCTTGTTGAGGAAAAGGTCAGAAATCCCCATTTCGAGATGGTCTGGGGAATGGACAAAAACGGTTGGCAGACTTGGAAGTGGAGCGTTAAGAGTACGACGACTCCTGTGTCGAGTTTTCCTGAAAGAGAATATTTCAGGTATGCAAGAGATTATGATCTGAATCTGTTCTCTCCCCTTCACCATACAGGACGAAATGTGTTAGATGATACGACCAAGGACGTAAAATTTCTCAGGGGACGATATATCCAGTCGATTCGCTCAAAAACCACCGGTGAAGTGTACGCAATTCTCTCGCTTCGAATGTCGAGTGAGGACTTCACAGGTTCGATTGTTTCCGTGATCGAGTCGCCGATGTTGAGCCTGATCGATCCCGTCATGCCCCCGGGATACAGTTTCGCCGTCATCGATCGGAAGGGTGACGTACAATTCCATTCCGACAAGGATCGGAATCTGAGAGAGAATTTTTTTGTGGAACTCGGTTCGGACGAAGACGTGAGGGCCGCTGTTTTTTCAGGAACCGAGAAGAACGTGCGATTCAAATATCGAGCCGAGCCGCGAAGCGCTGTGGTAACACCCCTGACCCATACACCATGGACCCTCGTCGTATTTACGGACGACCGAATACTGAGCCATCTGGATCTTGAAACGATGACGTTGTCCCTCAGCCTTTTCGGCGCGTATCTGATTCTCTTTCTATTGTTCTGTCTCGTTCTGTCTCTGGTGTCCCTTGCAATCGCCTCATTTCGCCGTCGAGATAGAAACGATTCAGGGAAAATTCGTTCCGTAGGAGCGATCGACAGAATAGCCCGCTGGTGCGGGCGATGCGACATTGCCCCTGGCGAAGCCCGTTCCATGTGGTTTTGGCCTGATGGAACAAAGCAAAAACATTACAGAATTCTGCTCTGGATCATGGCTTCGTTTATCGCCTTGTGGTGTGTCGGTTCTCAATGGCGACCCGCGTGGATGGTCTGGATATCACCGGCTCTGTCCCTGATTCTGATAGTGGTAGTATATGTTCTTATCCGATGGAAAAATGTTTCTCGTGGCGAAACGGATAAGGCTGGTGAGAGAATGACATCCCTGAAGGTGCGGTGGTTGTACGTGGTGACCATCATAGGATTTCTTTTCAATATCGCCATCCTGCCCGCTCTCAGTTTTTATCATCTGATCCATTCCGAAGAGGTCATCCTGTACACAAAAATGCACCAACTCCAACTGGCTGAGTCTTTACGGAATAGGGTCGATCGCCATGTTGCGCGTTATCGAAAAATCGGGCTGAGCGATGAAAACGAACAATGTGTTCGGTTACGGCTCGCGCTTTCGGATATGCGTGAACTTTCTATCCAGAACGCACCCGATGTCTATACGTTGAACTCGTATGTCAAAGAATCCAGGAACGATTCTCAGTCTACGCCCCGGCGCGACAAGCATCAACCATCCGAAGAGCGTTTCAAACAGGTGTGGATCGACCGATTAAGTCAGGCGGGATTGTTACCGAGTTACAACGAATTCGCCGCCGTGACCAGAACCCTGACCAGCTCACAGGACGGAGATCACAACAGAAGCTGGCAGTTCGTATCGCCAGATAATTTGCTGAGATTGAACATCACGGATTTTCGGCCGTCCGTTCCTGTAGGCAGAATCGATAAGACACGCACCATTGAGAATACCCATCAGATCAACCTGACCATAGAGACTCCCCTCGATTTTCAAAGGAGCGTGAATCCGTACTTGATTCTTCTTGCTCTCATCTTTGCCGTCATCGTGCTTCTGGTGATTGTTTGGAATGTCGTCCGTATTGTCTTTGTGGCCAACGTCAGGTACCCGCGATCTCTTGACGGAGAGTGTTTTATCAAGGGTGCGGATGATTCTCTCAGGAAGCTCATATTGCGCATACGATTTCCTCGGAAAGACAGCCCCTCGTCCATCTCCCAATTTCCATTTGAGATTGGCATACAGGACATCCGTGATGCTGAGTCGGCTCAGGATATTCTTTCTCGTGTTCGGAACTCGCAAATCCAGGAAATCGTGCTGACCAACTTTGATTACGATCTGGACGATCCGCACATTGCACACAAAAAACTTGAGCTCCTCGAGGGCCTGGCAACGTTCAAGGAGAAACGAATCGTCATTGAGTCATCGATCGACCCCCTCTATCTCTTCACCGCGCGCGCACATGATTTTTGGGTTGACAAAGAGAAACAGCACATATCACTCGATCGTTGGTCCATGGTTCTACAGAAGTTCACGAAGTTACGCTGGAGAGCCACCGAAGGCGAATTTGATGCGTTGCGAAATAAATTCAACAAGGAGCTTGAGCAGCTCGAAAATTTCAAAAACATGTCGTCGGAGGTTCGAAGCGCCCTTGTCTCCGAGGGGTGGCCAAACCGGATTCTCAGGGATTACGCAGAAACGTTAGTATCGTGCAAAGAACTCCAAGGGTATACCGCACATGATGTCGTCGACCAATTTCTCGACCTGGCCACGGCCCATTACCGGAGGATCTGGGCGACCTGCAGTACCGATGAGAAGGTTCTCTTGTATCGACTTGCCCAAGAAGGATTTGTGAATTGGCGAATGAGGAATACGCTGCGCAGCTTGATTCGGCGAAGAATTGTCGTGGCCGCTCCGAACTTCCGGCTCATGAACGAGAGCTTCCGGCGGTTCGTCTTCAGAGCGGAGCGTCCCGAAATTTTCCAGGAATGGGAAAAGGCGGTTGAATCAAGCATGTGGTCCAGAATCAAAAAACCGCTCATTTTCTCCGGAATTGCTCTGGCCGTGTTCTTTTTTGCAACTCAGAGAGAGGTTTTCAATCGATCACTAGGAATGCTGGCAGCTGTGATGACCGGTGCGCCGGTTCTTATAAAGATCATCGGAATGTTGCTGCAGAATCGCCAGGTGACCTCCACCCATGACTGAGGTGCAGAGATGAACCTCACCGGTGTGATCGGGTGAGGTTCTTACACTTCGGTCTTGATCTCAGAGGAAATGGTCTTGAGACCACTGTAGGTTTTTTTCAATCCACCACTTTTTTTGCTCTACCCCTCACTCTGCTCTCAGATCTCATTTTATCACAAGATTTCCCGTTGAAGCCTGTTGAACATTTTTCGGATTTGGGACTCTGAACCGGTTCATACGGAAAGCTCAATACTCTCCGGTAGGTCGCGAATTTCACTGAAACTTGTGGACTTACATTCTGTCTAATCTTTTTGAGGGTATTACAATGCTCCAAACCTCGTGGGAGGAGGGATGAACATATGACACGATTCTATTGAATTCTTTCGGATAATCCTATCCTAAGGAGATCGAGGTGGTTCGTTACTTACTCACTTTTTCCGAGGAGGTGTCTGATGTCCAAGTGTTTCCTTGCGACGCTGTTGGTTCTTCTCTCGTCACTCAGTTCGGCCGCTCTCGTTGAGGCCAGCCCGGATGTGCTGATTGCAGTTAATATTTCGGATTCCGGAGCGATGGGTACTTTGAGGGAAATGCCGGTTTCTGTCAACTACCGGGGTTACGGATATCTCGTTGCCACGGTCGACACCGACGATATTGAGCGGCTGAAAAAGGCCGGAATTGAATATGAGGTTATTGATGATGAGGCATGGTCCGAACCGTATTTTCTGATTACGAGACCGAAAGCGGAAGCGCTCGGTCAAATCCCGGATCAGGGGGAGGTTCTTTTTCAAACCGAGAGTGAGGCCTTTGTTAAAATCACCCTGGAGGAAGTTCTTGAGTTCGGTCGAGCCGGCTTTCAACTGACGCGGATCTTTCCGAAATCGCTCCCCCTGTGGGAGGACCGAGCTGAAGAGAAGGGCCGTATTCGAGAGAACCTTCTCGCCAGCCGGCAGACGGAGGATGTCATCGGGGCCATCGTGAATCAGATATCTCAGGAGATCATGCGATCGGATGTGCAGCGGTTGCAGGATTTTCAGACGAGGCTGTGGGCCAGCGATTCGCTCTGGGCCTCTGCTCAATGGATCTACGACCGCTTCGTCGAGTACGGTTACACGGATGTCGTATTCGAGGATTTCGTCATATCCGGAAATGATCCTATCTGGTATCAGCAGGGATACGATGTCCCAGTGCGGAATGTCGTTGCGACAAAACCCGGCGTTCTCCATCCGGAAGACATCGTCATCATCGGTGGCCATTACGACTCGATTGTCTTTGACGGCACGAACCCGTTCGTCTGGGCTCCGGGTGCCGACGACAACGCCTCGGCCATAGCTGCTATGCTGGAGGCAGCCCGTATTCTGGCCGACGTCGATCTCGAGTGTACTGTCAAATTTGCCTGCTGGACAGCGGAAGAGGTCGGCCTCTACGGCGCATGGTATCATGCAGCCCAGGCCTACGATCGTGGCGAGAACATTGTCCTGAATATCAACTTGGACATGATCTCGTACCAGCACGAGGGCGATCCTGAACGAGACGTCACCGTCTATTACAATCCCTCCGCCCAGGCCTATGCGGATCTGATGTCCGAGATGGCCAATACGTACACGACCCTTGTCCCTGTACCACGCTTTGCCGGCGGCGGCAGCGACCACGTGCCTTTCATGCAATACGGGTACGACATCGTCTACGCCGAGGAGGGTGATTTCTTTCTGACACCCCACTGGCATATAAGCACAGACGTTGTCGAAAACATGGACTTCGGCTATATGGGCGAGGTTGTCAAAATGAGTCTGGCCACTCTGGTTACTGTGGCCGGTCCTCCTGCAACATTGGTTGTGCCCGAACCTGTGCTTGGCTTCGAAAGTTACGTCATGGACGAAGATGATGAAGGCGGAAGTAGTGGTAATGAAAACGGATATTTCGATGCCGGTGAGACCATTCAGCTTTCCGTCACGCTCTCCAATCACGGTGATGCCCAGGCGACTGACGTCACGGGTCGCTTAGCGATCGACGATCCCTATGTGACCGTTTTAGACGATGTGGTTCCTTATGAAAATATACCCCCTGGGGGAGCCGGAACGAGCCAGAGTCAGTTTCGGTTTCTCATATCGGAGGACTGCCCAAGTGGGCATTTTCTAAATTTCTCCCTTCATACGACAGCCTCAGGAGGGATTACGAATACGACGTATTTTTCGGTGCGTGTTATACAGCCGACCGTTGTCTATATCTCGTATGATCTTGAAGAGATGAGCGGGGACGGTGACGGGAATCCTGAACCCGGCGAGACGGTGGAGATGTCCCTGCTCTTGGGGAACGGCGGTTTGAGGGGTGCTTCGGGGATTGTTGCCGAACTCTCGACGGAAGATGGAGACATAACGGTTTTAAAGAGTGAGATTGTTTTCCCCGATATGGCCACTCAGAGTGTTGCTGAGAATACGGGCGAACGCTTCAGCTTCTCGGTGAATGCAGCGGCAGCACTTCATACTGTCGATTTTACGGTTCGCCTGTCCGAGGGAAAAGGGTATTATCGGATCGATATTCCCATTCGCTGGCTTATGGGACAGGGTACGGTCCGACTTGTGGCTGACGACGGCGGGGGATACTTTGGCTACTACATCGAAGCGCTTCAAAATGTGGGCGTCCCCTTCGATATCGATGAAATCCAGGGCGTACCTTTGCCCCACTCCGTGGATCTCAAGGATTATGCGGAGGTGATCTGGTTCACGGGTGCCGATGAGAGCAATACATTGACACCCGAGGATCAGAACGACCTGCAGGATTTTCTTGATAATGGTGGGAGGTTGCTTCTTTCCGGATGTATGATCGGGTATGAGATCGGGACGACACCCTTTTACCGGAATTACTTGCACGGAAGCTACGTTTCCTTTATGACGATGCTCCATCATCTCAACAGTGCGGCCTCGAATCCGGTCCAGAGTGACATAGACATTACTCTGGCTAGAGATGGGTATAACGGACAAGCTTTCACGGGGGAGGTTGATCCCATCAGCCCGGCCGTTTCGATTTTCGATTACGACCGAAGTACTGAGGAAGGACCTGGGATCGTCAGATCGAGCGGCAGTGGTGCCCTCGCTGTGGAAACCTCGGTATACAAGCTCGCCTATTTCTCTTTCGGTCTGGAAGGTATTGTCCCGACGGAGGATTGTGCGCAGGTGATTGCTGATGTGTTGGCGTGGTTTAAAGAGCCGGGTATCGATAAGGGGGACGTTGATGGCAACGGAGCGACGGACATCATCGATGCAGTTGTGGCGGTGAACATTGTTCTGGGTATGCACCAACCCGATGAAGACCAAATGGTTCGGGCTGACATGAATTATGACGGAGCCATAGACATCATCGATGTCGTCAGAGTCGTCAACGCCGTGCTGGGAACGAGTGGAAGAGCAGTTCATGACAATGACACGGATATGTAGATCGATCACGAATTTCTTATCAAAGGGGGGCAACAGTTATGCGAAGTGTACGTGTCGTTTTGATGCTGATCGTCTTGTTCTGTTTGACCGGTCGTCCTCATGCGATTCTTCAGAACGGGAAACCGTATTTGGTGACGATCCCCAGGACCGATCCTGCCGTCACCTCATTCCTTCAGGATCAAAAGATCCCTGTCTGTTTTCAAACGGACGCATGGTATTTTGCCCAGGCGGGGGAGGCCGATCTTGAACGATTTGAGGCGGCAGGGCTTGCCTGGGATATCATCGATGACGAGGCATGGTCCGAATCGTACTTCTTTATCACGAAACTTCGTGGAGAGGACCTCGGAGAGATCCCTCATCTGGGGAACGTCCTTTTTAGAACTGAGAAAGAAGCTCTTGTCAAAGCCGGTTTACGGCAAGCTCTGGAGTTTGCAGAGGCGGGCTTTCAATTAACCCGAATCTTTCCGAATGCGCTTCCCCTTCGTGAAGATCAGATTGAAAAAGACGAACGTATCAAAGACAAACTGAGATTTCAAAGTCGAACGGACGATGTCATCGGGGCCATCGTGAATCAGGTCTCTTTGGAAATCGTTCAATCGTACGTTCAGCGGTTGCAGGATTTTCGGACGCGGTTCTTTGCCAGCGATTCGATCTGGGCGGCCGGACAATGGCTCTACGATCGGTTCGTCGAGTTCGGGTACACGGATGTTGTCTTCGACAATTTCGTTGAGTCAGAATACGGTGTGCCGGTCAGGAATGTGATTGCCACGAAACCTGGTGCTCTCTATCCCGACAGCGTCATCATCATCGGTGGGCACTATGATACCATCGTGTACGATGCCTCGGACTATTTTGTCTGGGCACCAGGGGCGGATGACGATGCATCGGGTGTCGTCGGGGTGCTGGAAGCGGCTCGAATTTTGGCCAATGTCGATCTTGACTGCACGGTGAAATTCGCCTGTTGGACTGCCGAGGAAATAGGTTTGTACGGAGCTTGGCATTACGCGACGGAGGCCTATGATCGGAGAGAGAGAATCGGGTTGTACATCAATTATGACATGCTTGGAAACCTGGACGAGAACGATCCGTCGAGAAATGTCACCATTTATTTGAATGCCACTGCCCAAGCATATGCCGATCTCATGGCTGAGATGGCCACCGAATATACCAGTTTGGTCCCCGAGCAGTTTCCGGCTTTTACCGCCGGCAGCGATCATGCTCCTTTCATGTTACATGGATACAACATCCTCTACGCGCAGGAGGGTGATTTCAGCCCGTACATCCATACTGGTTTTGATGTTACAGATAATATGAACTTCCCTTATATGTGTGAAGTCGTTAAAATGGGGCTGGGTACTTTGGCCGCAGTTGCCGGTCCTCCAGCTTCAATCTCTGTTACCGAACCAGTTATTACTCTCGAAAGTTACGACATTGATGATGATGCGCAGGGTGGGAGTATCGGGAACGGGAACGGCTACTTGGATACAGGTGAGACAATTGAAGTGACAATCGCTTTGTATAATTACAGTGATTCAGATGCACATGGGGTCAGGGCTCGCCTTGTAACAGATGACGCATATGTCTCCATTGTTCACGATGAGATCTCTTTTGGAGATATTCCCAGCGATGGAATGGGTTCAAGCCATGATCAATTCCTTTTCGTTATTTCAGAAGATTGTCCTGTGGGCCATTTCTTGGATTTTTCTGTGGAGGTCACTACGACAGATGGATTTGGTTGGATGAGCTATTTCACCGAGCGCGTTGTGCAGCCTTCTATTTTGTATGTCACATTCAGTATTGAAGACACCGATGGAAATGGCAATGGAGCCGCTGATCCAGGTGAGACAGTAGATATGTATCTTCTTATGGGGAATGGTGGATTGAGAAGTACCTCTGGAACGGTGATTGAACTTGCGACCGAGGATCCTGATGTAACGATCATTGACAATGAGATCATGTTTCCAGATATGGACATTGGCACTGTGGCTGAGAATACGGATGATGCCTTCGTCTTTTCCCTTGACGAGGCGGCGGACGTTCACACTGTCCCCTTTACGCTGCATATTTCAGAGGGACAGGGATATTATCAGATCAGCATACCTTTTTATGTGCTCATAAAGCAGGGAACAGTCCGACTGGTTGATGACGACGGCGGGACGGACAAACTCTATTTCTACCTCGAAGCCCTCCAACTCGCTGGCGTTCCGTATGACATCGAACACATTAACGGACTGGCCATGCCCCATTCCGATGATCTGGACGATTATTCAGAGGTGCTCTGGTATACGGGTACTGTGGAGACCAATACACTGACAACGGACGAGCAGAGTGATATCGAGGCCTTTCTCAATGGAGGCGGGAGACTTCTCCTGTCCGGAAGTATGATCGGTTACGAGATCGGCGATTCCCCGTTTTACAGAAATTATCTGCACGGAGATTACGTCTCCTTTCTGACGCTGCTTCATCATCTGAACGGTGTCCCTTCAAATCCCGTCGTCGGCGATATGGATATAACCTTGGCCACGACTGGGCTTTGTGCTCAGGGGTTTGCCGGTGAGACGGATCCTATCAGTCCGGCCGGTTCAATTTTCGATTACGATCGAAGTACGCAGGAGGGACCTGGGACCGTCAGATCGAGCGGGAGTGGGGCCTTGGCCGTGGAGACCTCGGTGCACAAACTCGTCTACGTCTCCTTTGGTGTCGAAGGTATTGTGCCTGTTGAGGACATGGCCCAGGTGCTGGCTGATGTCTTGGCGTGGTTCAAGGAGCCGGGGGTGGACAAGGGCGATGTGGATGGGAACGGATCGACGGACATCATCGATGCGGTCGTGGCGGTGAATATTGTCCTGGGCATGCATCAACCGGATGAGGGGCAGAGAGCTCGGGCAGACATGAACTACGACGGGTCGATAGATATTATCGATGTTGTAAAAGTTGTCAACGCTGTGCTGGGTAGTAGCGGTAAAGTCTCTGCTATTGGTTCCAAAGACATGTGAGATCTGATGTGCGGGTTACGTGCAATTTTTGAAACATAGAGGAGTAATACCGTAGAAATGTTTTAACAAGTGAGTTGAATGGAGTATTATCCCTGTCTCGTCGTTGGTTGAAAGTCCACTTATTTCGAGGTGTAAAATCTCGTTTTCACAATGTAAAAAATTCAAAAACTGTCCGTTTTCGGATACACCCTGTACCACCAGCGGACACTTCACATAGTGCGTTCTGTGCGGAACCGTGTCTACTGTATCACAAGAGAACGTGAACGTACCGGCATGTTCTTTGCTTTTTCTACACTAAGAATGTATGTTGAGAGCATTCTCTGAATACACGGCAGAATGAAGGGCACTTTTGTGCTCTTCAGTTGAACGTTTTCATGTGTTCGAAGGAGGTGACCATGATGAAGTGTTTTCATCTTCTTCTCACTCTGGTACTTCTTTCTTGCCTTGTCGTTGCCGTCGAAGCATCGCCACAGGAAGCACACCCCTATCTCATCAAAATATCCCGGGCTGATTCGAACGTCGTTACGGTTCTTCAAGAACGAAATATTCCTGTCTATTTGAAATTGAAGAAATGGTACTTCGCAGGAGCACATGCACCCGATTTCATTTATCTCAGGGAGAAGGGAATAGAGTATGATGTGATTGATGAGGAGGCGTGGTCGAAACCGTACTATTTAATAACCAGACCTCGGAGAGGGGAGCTCGGTGTTATTCCCGAGGTCGGCAGAATTCTTTTTCAGGAGGATAAGGAGGCGATTCTCAAAAAAGGTAGCAATCAATTTCTCGAACTGGTCAGTGCCGGGTATACATTGACGCGGCTTTTTCAGAGATCGCACCCAATCTTGGAAAGGAAACACAGTACATTACCTTCAATTGTCTGGGAAGCCGGGTCAGACGACGTAATCGAGACTATCGTCAATAATGTTTCCGAGGACAGTCTTCGATCATATGTTCAGCGTTTGCAGGATTTTCAGACCCGGTATTTCGAAACAGATTCGATCAAGGCATGTGCTCGCTGGTTCCGAAACACCCTTCTCGATTTCGGATACACCGATGTTGTCTTCGATACGTTAACCAATCAGCCACTTGATCATGCAATCTGGAACGTAATCGCCACCAAGCCCGGTTTTTTCTATCCTGACAGTATCGTCATAATAGGTGGCCACTTTGATTCCATCGTTCGTGATGGGACGAATCCGTATGTCTGGGCGCCCGGGGCAGGCGATAACGCCTCCGGGACGCGGTGGTGACGGTCAATATCGTCTGGGGTATGCATGAGCCTGATGAGGGGGAAACGACACGGGCTGATTTGCAGTACAGGTATGATATTCTATAATCAAACATTGATAAAAATTGCTCTTATTGTGAGGTGAAAATGCGGATGTATCTTTCGTTCCCCAGTGTTTGCGTATGAACACTGAGGGTTCCCAGTTGTGATGAGACAGTACCCTGTCGCGCCTGTCTTATTCTTTGAAAGGAGGGAGTCACAATGAGGACAAAAGTGCTCACCGTGCTGTCACTTCTGTTTTTGACAGTGGTTGCTTTCTGTCCCAAGGGAGTGGACTCTGCAGATGCTGACGATCTGTTCATGATCTCTGTATCACTCCATAACAGGGACTACCTGCAGCATGTCAAAAACACAAGTGTATCATACGGCCACATAGACAATCAGACGGCCGTCGTCCTTGTTCGGGAGAAAGACCAGTCAATATATCAAAAGGAGGGAATCGCCTATGAGATTTTAGGTACAGTAACAGATAACTGGCAATACGTTCTCGTCTCTTTTCGGGATCAGTACCAAAAGAAAAAGCTTGAGCACATTGGACGAATTGTTACAATCGGTGAAAACCGGGCTCTCATCAGAGTCAAAAACGATTGGGATCGTTTCGGGCCGAAATATGGAATTGAGTTGATCAACGCGTTTTTTATTCCCCAGGTGAAATCTATTCGGAAACTGTCCGATGTCTCCCCTTCCCCTCTTCTCAATGACATCATCCACCAGGTATCGCCTGTCATGATTTACAATTACATCCTTGATCTTCAAAATTTCCAGACGCGCTTCGGCTATGCTGATGGGTGCAGCCTGGCGGCGGATTATCTCAAAGATCAGTTCGAAAGCTGGGGACTGGATGTGACCGAGCACTGGTTTATCAATGAAGGGTGGATCGAGGTCGGATATCCGGCCGATCCTCAGCGAAACATCATCGCCACGCTCCCTGGTACGATATATCCGGATGAGATTGTTGCCATATGCGCCCATTATGATTCCCGGTCGGATGATAATTGGAACTTTGCGCCAGGAGCCGACGACGATGCCAGTGGTACGGCGGCCGTGCTTGAGATGGCCCGCATTCTGAGCCAATATGGTTCTGAAAGGACTCTGCAGTTTATATGCTTTGGTGGGGAGGAGCAGTGGATGATAGGGTCGTACGCCTATGTTGAAGAAAGGAAAGCTGCCGGAGATAATTTTGTGGCCGTTATCAACAATGATATGATCGCATATACTGCGGACGGTCAATTCGAGGATATCGAAGTTGATTGTATTCCGGAGACCGAATGGCTGGCCGACGAGGTTATGGCTCTCGCGTCAGATTTCGTGACATATCCTGTGTCGAAGAACGTCGGCTGGGAGAATGTTTCCGATCATACACCCTTCTGGGAGAATGAATACCCGGCCATCGAATTGGCGGAAGACGAGGCCGATGATGTTTGGGGTGGTACGAATCCCTTCTACCATACTACGGGAGATGTGATCGAAACGTTGAACATGGAATTTGCCACGCAGATTGTGAAAATGAATGCTGCAGCCCTGGCATCATTAGCAGGTGTCGAAGTGTCCGGTGCTGTTGTGGTCTGCGCGGAGCATACAATGGATGACGACGATCTCGGTGAAAGCCTGGGAAATGGAAACGGATACGTGGATCCCGGAGAGGCTATCGAACTTGGATTGTCGCTGAATAATATAGGTCACGTTGATGTTTCAGGAGTGAGTGCGACGCTGGAATCGGAGGATGACCATGTTATCATCGTGCGAAACACGGTTGAATTCGGTGATATACTTTCGGGTGGTTCGGCTACGGGGCAGAATACCTACAGCGTTCACGTCTCCCAGGATTGCCCCAACGGCCATCAGATACTCTTCTCCGTCACAATTCAAGATGATCAGTCAAGATCGTGGGGAGGTGGTTTTGTTGTCGAAGTGCTTCAGCCTACTTTCGTGTTTCAAGCTCACTCCTTTGAGGAAGTGGAAGGGAATGGCAACACTGTGATCAATCCTGGTGAGACAATAAACCTGTTTGTTCTCATAGAAAATGCCGGTTTGCGTGGTGCTTCTGGCATAACGGCTCGGCTTGAAACGAATGATTCTGACATAACGATTGCGGACAGCGAGGCTCTTTTGCCCGACATAGATGTGACGGGTGTTGCTGAGAACAGAAACGATCCTTTCACGTTTACGGTGAATGAGGAAGCTGACTCCCATTCGGTAACCTTCACCATGCATCTGACCGAAGGTCAGGGCTATTACCACATTGACATGACTGTTCAATTGATCATCGGACAGGGAAAGATTCTCTTCGTGGTTGACGACGAGGGGAATGACAATCAAAATTATTACATGGAGGTCTTTGAGCTTTTGGGTATTTCATATGACGTCTGGGATGTACAGGGGAGAGCCAAGGTTGTTTCCGATACACTTCTAAACTATCCAGAAGTGATTTGGTTTACAGGGCCTGTCGAGAAAAACACGTTGACTCCTGAGGATCAGAGTGCGTTGGATACGTATCTCAATGGTGGTGGAAGAATTTTACTGTCCGGAAACCTTATCGGTTCGGATATAGGAAATACATCTTTTTACAGAAATTTTTTGCACGGATACTATATCTCCTTTATGACCATGCTGCACCACCTCAACGGGACGCTCAATAATCCGGTGAGTGGCGAAGTGGATATTGCACTGGCATCAACGGGGAATACAGCCCAGACTTTTGCTGGGGAAACCGATCCAATAAGCCCGGCCATATCAGTATTCGATTATGATCGGGATACTGAAGAGGGACCCGGTCTCATCAGGTCAAGTGGCAGCGGCGCTTTGGCGATGGAAAACTCGATCTATAAAGTTGTCTATTTCTCCTTTGGAGTAGAAGGAATTGAACCTCTGGATGATCGGGTGCAGGTTTTGCTGGATGTGCTCACATGGTTCAAGGAGCCGGGGGTGGATAAAGGCGATGTGGATGGGAACGGATCGACGGACATCATCGATGCGGTCGTGGCGGTGAATATTGTCCTGGGCATGCATCAACCGGATGAGGGGCAGATGGCACGGGCCGACATGAATTACGATGGAGCGATTGACATCATCGATGTCGTGAAGGTCGTCAACGCTGTGCTGGGAACCAGCGGGAAAGCCTCTGTTGTTCATTCTAAAGACATGTAAGAATTAATATTTTATGAGCTTAGTGTATTTACAGTGTAAGTCATACTATATGAAATGTATTGACGAGTGAAGAGCATTTCTTGGATAAAAGGTACCTGAGAGAATGTTCATGAGTTGAGCATTTTAAATTGCTGAGGGAGGTGACCATGATGAAGTATGTTCATCCTCTTTTTGCTCCGGTCCTTCTTTCTTGCCTTGTCCTTCTCGTCGGAGCATCATCACAGGAAAAAAAACCCTATCTCATCAAAATACCCCGGGCTGAGTCCACCGTCGTTATGGTACTTCGAGACCGAGCAATTCCCGTGTATGGGAAAGTAGAGGGATGGTACTTCGGGGGAGCGGATAGGAAGGATTTACGTGAACTCAGTGCGGCGGGAATAGAGTATGATGTGGTTGACGAGGAAGCCTGGTCGGAACCGTACTCCCTGATCTACAGATGTTGGAAAGGGGAACGAGATCTTCTTCCTCGTGCGGGCAGAGTGGTCTTTCAGGATGATCATACGATGCTGGTGAAGATCGCCGATGAGGACGTCCTCGAGATCATTCAAGCGGGTTTTCATCCAACTCGGCTTTACCCACATCCGCTTCCTGTGACTGACGAGCGAAAGGAAGGGATAGTGCCGCCTGTATTGGACCGCGGACCGGAAGAGGTCATCGAGGCCCTTGTGCATCGGATTTCCGAAGATTCCCTGAGATCATATATCCAGCGGTTGCAAGATTTTCAGACACGCTATATCGGTACCGATTCGAACGAGGCTGCTGCCCAGTGGATCACCGACAAGTTTTACGAGTTTGGATACGAGTTGGTGGAGACTCCGCGCAGCCATGTTTATGGAACACTCGTCGACGTGAATAGTGTGATCGCTGTAAAGCTCGGCATCCTTTATCAGGACAGTGTTTTCATCATTGGCGCCCACTTCGATTCCGTCGTCAGGGACGTTACCGACCCTCACACCTGGGCCCCAGGTGCTGATGACAAAGCTACAGGAGTTGCCGCCGTTTTGGAGGCAGCCCGCATTGTAGCCGACATCGATTTCGATTATACGGTTAAATTTGCCTGCTGGAACGATGAGGAGGTTTCGCTTTCTGGCAGTGGTTGGTATGCGGGTAGTGCGTATTTTGATGGACAAAAGATCGGTCTCTATATCAACTTGGATATGATCGGATTCCTCGATGAAAAGATACCGCTCAGGGATATCAATATCTTGCGAAATCCATCAGCTCAGGCACAGGCATGTGCGGAATTCATGGCTGAAATGGCCGATCGATACGCCACACTGGTTCCTGTACACATTGAAACGGAATGGGGTGGCAGCGACCATTCCTATTTTATGTGGCATGGGTACGATATTCTCTGGGTGTGGGAGAGCAACTTTGATGATTATAAGACCAATCCCCACTATCACACGGCTACCGATGTTATTGATCACGTGGACATGTCGTATGTCTATGACGTGGCCAAAATGAGTCTGGCCTCGTTTTTCGCTCTGGCCGGTCCACCTGAGTCGCTTCCGCAACCTTCAATAGTCCTTGAGAACTACCATATGGATGACACCGGTAAAAATGGGAGTGCAGGGAACGGAAATGGTTATATAGATCCAGGGGAAACGATTCAGCTGTCCGTGTCTGTTTTGAATGACGGTGATGCTCAGGCCAGGGATGTACATGGCCGTCTCTTCACAGGAGATCCCTCTGTCATCCTCATTGATGGTGAGACTCCTTTTGGGGACATCCCCCCCCGTGGATCGAGCATGGGCCGGAGTCCGTTTCGTTTCGCTATCTCTGAGGATTGTCCGAACGGGCGATATGTAACTTTTTCCCTGGAGGCCAGTGCCGCCGGGGGGTACGAGTGGACGACCTCCTTCGCCGTTCGCGTCACACAACCTGACATTTTCTACAAGACATTTACTTTTGAAGAGGTGGTGGGTGATGACGATGGCGTTCCCGATCCCGGTGAGATCCTAAATCTCTATCTGTTTCTGGGCAACGATGGCTTGAGGGACGCTTCGGGGATCACAGCCGAACTTGATACCGACGATCCAGACGTATCGATTACGGATAGTCGGGCTGTTTTTCCTGACATGGCCCTTGATGCTGCAATTGAGAACAGCGATCCCTTCACTTTTTTTGTTAGCGGAGATGCTGATTATCGTGCCATTGTTTTTGCCGTGCATCTCTCCGAGGGAGAGGGCTATTATGAGAGGGACCTGACCTTCCGATTGCTTATGGGGCAGGGTATCGTGCTGTTTTTCCCTGATGACGGCGAAACCGGAAACGAAGAGTATTACATTGATGCATTTCAAACTTTGGGTGTACCGTATGAAATAGGTGAAATTCTGGGTACTGCCAAATCCGCCCCCAACGAATTGCTCGACTATTCCGAGGTGATCTGGTTCACAGGCAGTGAAGAGAGCAACACGCTCACATCCGATGATCAGAGCGATCTTGAAGCGTTTCTCTGCAACGGTGGAAGGTTGCTTCTATCCGGGAATATGATCGGTTATGATATCGGTGATTCTCCTTTTTATAGAGACTATCTGCACGGACACTATATTTCCTTTATGACCATGCTGCATCACCTCAATGGGACGCCATCAAATCCCGTTGTAGATGGGATGGACATAACGCTCTCATCAGAGGGTAGCAACGCTCAGGGATTTGCCGGAGAGACGGATCCCATCAGTCCGGCCGTATCGATTTTCGATTACGATCGAAATACTGAGGAGGGACCTGGGACCGTTGCATCGAGTGGTAGTGGCGCTGTGGCGGTGGAGAACTCTGTCTCTAAAGTTGTCTATTTTTCCTTTGGAGTAGAGGGAATTGAACCTTTGGAGGATCGTCTGCGGGTTTTGCTGGATGTGCTTGCATGGTTCAAGGAGCCTGGTATTGATAAAGGCGATGTGGACGGCAACGGGACGACGGACATCATCGATGCCGTCATGGCGGTCAATATCGTCTTGGGTATGCATCAGCCTGATGAGGGGGAAACGGCCCGGGCTGATATGAATTACGACGGGTCTCTTGACATCATCGATGTCGTGAAAATCGTCAACGCTGTGCTGGGGATCGGCGGCAAAGCAACGGTTGGAGATGTTACGGACATGTGAGTGATCTCTGCGTCGAGTCGGTTTTCCGTCACAGTGAGAGAGGGAGCTCTTCCGCACGACGACACAGGACGTGGCGTCGGAGGAGGAGCTCTCTTTTTGTATTCAGAAAGAGAATTTCCACGATATCTCTGGGAACGATAGTGGAAGCGCTGGGCTCGGGAAATGTGGCGGGTCTCGATTCTCAAAGAATGAAATATCTTGACAGCTCGCAGGTGGTGCACTAATTTTAATGCGCCGTAATGGGAGAGGCGACATTGGGAGTATTCATGCCTCCCGGAGTGCTCCCGGTATTCCAAAGGGCGTCATTGTATCAAACCATTGTGCAGCATTGCTCTTTGGTCCGAACTTCGAATCTCTTGGAAAGGAGATGAGGTGATGAGGTGTTTCCGCATCGGTATCGTTTGTATTCTTCTTGCTGTTCTTTTTTTCACATTGAGTACGATCGCCCAGAGCGCGAGACCTTTTTTGGTGAAGGTCTCCCGGGACAATCCGTCCGCAGTTTCAGTGCTTCGAGAACAGGGAACTCCGGTTCACTATAAATTCGAAAAATGGTTCATTGCTCAAGCCGGCGCAGCCGATCTTGAGCAATTCGAAAGCCATGGGATAGAATTCGACGTGCTTGATGAAACGGCGTGGACGCAACCGTATTATGTGCTCCAGAGACCTCAGCGAAAGGAGCTTGGTGTCCTTCCCGATTTGGGCCGAATTCTATTCCAAGATAGGATCCAGGCTCTTGTCAAGATCGAGAGTGATGACGCCCTTGAGCTGGCCCGGGCAGGCTTTCAGTTGACAAAAATTTTTCAAAAAGGGCTCCCTCTTTTTGGAGAGCGTTCGGAAAGGGCGCCTCGTTTACGGGCGAAACGGCACACTGAAGATGTCATCGGAGCTCTTGTCAATCAGGTCTCTCAGGAGAGTGTGCAGTCGTATGTCCAGACCCTTCAGGATTTTCAGACGAGGCTGTGGGCCAGTGAGCCGATCTGGCCGGCATCTCAGTGGATATACGATACATTCGTCGAATTGGGCTACGCGGACGTCGCGTTTGAAAACTTCGTCGTACCCGGACAGGCAAATGTGTGGTTTCAACCCGGTTACGATGTTACTGTGCGAAATGTCGTGGCCACAAAGCCCGGAATCCTTTATCCGGATATCGTGTATATTATCGGCGGCCATTATGACTCCATTAATCTTGACGGGATAGACACGTTCGTCTGGGCTCCCGGTGCTGACGACAACGCCTCCGGTGCGGTGGGAGCTCTCGAGGCGGCTCGCGTTCTGGCGGATATCCAACTCGATTGTACGGTGAAATTTGCCTGCTGGACCGCTGAGGAGATCGGTCTTCGCGGCAGCCGCCATTATGCTGAGAACGCCTACGATCAAGGGGAGAATATCGCCCTTTACATCAATTACGATATGATCGGAAATCTTAGTGAGAACGATCCTGTACGCGATATCAATATCGGCATGAGTTCGGGCGCCCAAGAGCACTGTGATCTCATGGTGCAGATGATCAATCAATACACGACACTGGTGCCGAATACGTATGTGACTTACGGTGGCGGCAGCGATCACAGTCCTTTTATCCAGTACGGCTTCGATATCCTCTACGCCGAGGAGGGAGACTTCAGTCCTCACTGGCACCGGTCGACGGACATCGTTGAGAATATGGATATCCCGTATTTCTGCGAAGTGGTCAAAATGGGTCTGGCCACGCTGGCCGCAGCCGCCGGCCCTCCCGAATCCTATCCTGAGCCTGTTCTCGCATATGACAGCTCGATCATGGATGATGACAATGAAGGCGGGAGCTGCGGCAATCATAACGGCTACTTTGACCCGGGGGAGACAGTCCAGATCTCCGTTGCCTTAATCAACTACGGAGGTTCGCCAGCGAATGATGTGCATGGTGCACTTGACATAAACGATCCCTATGTCAGTCTCGTCGATTGTGAGGGATCTTTTGGAGATATCAGTTCAGGGGCATCGAGTACGAGCCTGAAGCAATTCTGTTTTGATATATCGGAGCATTGTCCGATTGGACATTGCCTCAATTTCAGTCTCGATGTTACCGCCGCCGGAGGGTACGAATGGACGACGTATTTCACCGTGCAGGTCACACTGCCTGACATTGTTTACAATTCTTTCAGTTTTGAAGAGATCGCAGGAAACGGTGATGGCATGCTCAACCCCGGAGAGACGGTGAACCTCAAGATTCTTTTAAACAACAGAGGTTTACGAGGAGCGTCCGGAATCACCCTTGAGCTTGAAACTGATGACCCGGATATAACGGTTTCGGATAGGATGTCCCTTTTCCCTGATATCGGCATTGATGCGGTTGTCACGAACAGCGATGATCCTTTCACTTTTTCTGTCAGTGAAGATGCGGAGTGCCTTCCCGTTGTCTTCACCCTCCATCTCACAGAGGGAGACGGATATTACGAGACGGACCTGACGTTTCGGTTGCTCGTCGGACAGTGTCTGGTTCTTCTGGTACCTGATGACGGTGGCGCCAACAACGGTGCATCCTACATTGAAGCCTTTCGAAACTTAGGTGTTCCTTTTGTCGTCGACGAGCTTCACGGTACCGTTGACACCCGTTTCAACAGATTGAGTGACTATTCGGAGGTCATCTGGTTCACCGGAGCCGAGGAGAGCAATACACTCTCTCAAGAGGATCAGAACAACCTTGAGGCCTTTCTTGATGGCGGTGGCAGATTGTTCATATCCGGGAGCATGATAGGTTATGAAATGGGGCATACACCATTCTATCGAAACTATCTCCACGGGGATCATGTTTCCTTCCTGACGATGCTTCATCACTTGGACGGTTCGGCCTCGAACCCGGTCGTCGGGGAGAGAGAAATCAGGCTGGCGTCGTTTGGCAGGAACGCTCAGGGATTTGCCGGTGAGACAGACCCCATCAGTCCGGCCGTTTCAATATTCGATTATGATCGGGCTACAGAGGAGGGGTCTGGCATTATCAGATCAAGCGGGAGTGGCGCATTGGCGGTGGAGACGGCGGTGTACAAGGTCGTCTATTTCTCCTTTGGCCTGGAAGGTGTTGAACCCTTCGAGGATCGCGTTCGGGTCTTGGCCGATGTGTTGGCCTGGTTCAAGGAACCGGGTATAGCTAAGGGCGATGTGGACGGGAATGGTACGACTGATATTATTGATGCTGTACTGACAGTGAATATTGTCTTGGGTGTGCATCAACCGGACGAAGGGGAATCGGCCCGTGCTGACATGAATTACGATGGTGCCATTGACGTTCTTGATGCGATCAAAGTCGTCAGCGCCGTCCTTGGCAGCAGCGCAAAAGGTGCCCTTAGCGCTTCAAAGGATTCGTAAGCGATATGGATATAGCTGTTGCCGGATCACATCTGAGAGAGGGAGTTCTGTCGCACGACGAGACAAAGCATGGCTTCGCAGGACGAGCTCTCTTTTTTATATTTCAAAAGGCAAGATACCGGCTTTTGTTTCGGACGGTGTTGTAAAAGCAGTACTTGGGTCAAGGGACCGATCGCAGATTTCGAAATATTGGAAAAACCTTGACATCCAAGGAGGCGCGCTATAATTTTAGTGCGCCATGAAGGGAGAGGCGATCCTGGGAGTATACAATCCCCTACTTTACTCCCCTGTATTTAAAGGACTTCGCTGTTTTATTCCAGAGACGAAAGCGTTGTTCTTTCAATCATATTTCTCATTTTTCACGAAAGGAGAGGACGTGATGAGGTGTTTCCGTATGGCTGTTCCTTTTGTTCTTCTGACCATTCTTTTTTCTGTCCTTGGAGCGGTTTCTGAGGGGGAGAGACCTTTTCTGGTAAAAATTTCCAGGAGTGATCCCTCCGCCGTGACAGTGCTTCGAGAGCGGGGAATCCCGGTACATTTCAAGTTGCAAAAATGGTATATCGCCAGCGCTGAGAAAGCCGATCTCGAGCGGTTCGAGGCGGTTGGCATGGTCTATGATGTCCTTGATGAGGAGGCCTGGACACAACCCTATTATGTGATGAACAGGCCCGGCAGACAAGAACTTGGGAGCCTTCCTGATGTTGGCACGGTGCTGTTTCAAGACAATATGAAAGCTCTGGTGAAAATCGGGAGCGACGAAGCGCTGGAACTGGCTCGCTCCGGTTTTCAGTTCACGAAAATTTTCCAAAAAGCACTTCCGCTGTTCGATCCGGAGACCGAAGAGGCGCCTCGCATACGAGCGAGGCGTCAGACCGAAAACGTCATCGGAGCCATAGTCAATCAGGTCTCGCAGGCGACTATTCAGTCGTATGTCCAGAGTCTTCAGGATTTTCAGACGAGGCTGTGGGCCAGCGAACCGATCTGGCCGGCGTCTCAGTGGATCTATGACAAATTCATCGAGTTCGGGTACACGGATGTCGTCTTCGAAGAGTTTATCGTATCCGGTGAGGACTATGTCTGGTATCAACCCGGTTATGATGTGGCCGTGCGGAATGTCATTGCCACAAAACCCGGGGTGCTCTATCCGGATATCGTTTATATCATCGGCGGCCATTATGATTCCATTGTCATCGACGGGGTGACAGATCCGTACGTTTGGGCTCCTGGGGCCAACGACAATGCCACCGGCACTGTGGGTGCCATGGAGGCGGCTCGGATTTTGGCCGATGTCGATCTCGATTGCACGGTGAAATTTGCGGCCTGGACCGCCGAAGAGATTGGCCTTTACGGTGCGGAGTATTATGCTGAGAACGCGCACCAGCGGGGGGAGAATATTGCGCTGTACATCAATTACGATATGATCGCAAATCTCGACGAGAGCGATCCCGTCCGGGACATTAATATTGGTAGGAGTTCGGGCGCGGAAGCTTACAGCGATCTCATGGTGCAGATGATCAATCAATACACAACGCTGGTTCCAGATCCCTACATCACAGGAAGCGGCGGGAGTGATCACGGTCCTTTTATGCAGTACGGCTACGATATCCTGTACGCGTCGGAGGGCGACTTCAGTCCCCACTGGCACGAGCCGACGGACGTTGTCGACAATATGGATATCCCTTACTTTTGTGAGGTGGTCAAAATGGGATTGGCCACCTTGGCCACCCTGGCCGGACCGCCTGAGTCGTTTCCGGAACCACTGATTGCTTTTGAGGACTACGAGATGGATGACGACGATGAGGGAGGGAGCACGGGGAACGAGAACGGCTATTTTGATGCCGGTGAAACCGTTCAGGTTTCACTCGCCTTGCACAACTACGGTGATGCTCAGGCAAATAATGTGAGCGGTCGGCTGTATACCGACGATCCACTCGTGACCGTTTTGGACGACGAGGTCTCTTTCGGAAATATTCCTTCAGGCGGATCTGTGATGAGCCAGGGACAATTTCGCTTTGCCATATCTGAGGAGTGTCCGAACGGTCGGTATCTCAATTTTTCCCTCGATGCCAGCGCAAGTGATGGATACGAATGGACGACATACTTCACCGCACGCGTCGCCCAGCCTGATTTTGTGTACCATACGTTCGATTTCGAAGAAACGGTTGGAGATGGAGATGGCGTTCTCGATCCCGGTGAGACCATAAGCTTGAAACTTTTCATTGGGAACACGGGATTGCGAGGCGGTTCGGGTATTACTGCTGAGCTTGAGACCGATGATGCGGACGTATCGATTACGGACAACGAGGCAGTTTTTCCTGACTTGGCCCTTGGTGCTACGGTAGAGAATAGTGATCCCTTCAAATTTTCTATCAGTCAGGACGCTGCATTTCACGCCATTCTTTTTACCGTTCGTCTTTCCGAAGGGGAAGGATATTATGAGACGGAATTGAATTTTCGCTTGCTCATAGGCCAGGGTCCAGTGCTGCTTGTTCCCGACGACGGTGGTACCGGTAACGAAGGGTATTACATTGAGGCGTTTCAAAGCCTGGGTGTTCCGTATGAAGTTGCTGAAGTCCAGGGTGTTGCCAAGACCGTTTCGAGTGGACTTCTTGACTATTCGGAAGTGATCTGGTTCACCGGCGCTGCGGAGAGCAACACCCTGACCCCTGATGATCAGAGCGATCTTGAAACCTTTCTCAACGGCGGTGGCAGGCTGCTTCTCTCCGGGAGCATGATCGGTTATGAAACTGGGAACACTTCGTTCTACAGGGAATATCTCCACGGTGACTACGTCTCTTTCATCACAATGCTTCATCACCTCAATGGTGTGCCGTCAAACCCCGTGGTGGGCGGATATACCATTACGCTCACAGCGGAGGGTTCGAACGCTCAGGGGTTTGCCGGTGAGACGGATCCCATCAGTCCAGCCGTTTCGATTTTCAATTATGATCGGAGCACAGAGGAGGGACCGGGTCTCATCAGGTCGAGCGGCAGCGGTGCGTTGACAGTGGAGACGTCGGTTTACAAAGTCGTCTATTTCTCATTTGGCGTCGAAGGGATCGAGCCACTGGAGGATCGCGTCCAAGTTTTGGCGGATGTCTTATCGTGGTTCAAGGAGCCGGGAGTGAACAAAGGCGATGTGGACGGGAACGGGACGACGGATATCATTGATGCTGTTGTCGCCGTGAATATTGTCCTGGGGATGCTGCAACCGGATGAAGGGCAGAGGGCTCGGGCTGATATGAATTACGATGGTGCGATTGATATCCTCGATGTTGTCAAAGTCGTGAACGCCGTGTTGGGAAGTAGTGGAAAAGTCGCAGGTGGTGTGTCCACGGATATGTAAGTTTGAGTCCGTCGTTTGAAGAACATTTTGTACAATCCAAGAAGGGGGTATACTTTTACAACGCCTTCCGAAGTGATGATGTAGAAGTACACCCCTTTCCTTTTTTTCAACGTATTTGAAAAAAGGTGAAGGAAGGAAATCGAAAGAGCTGTTTGTGCACGAGGGATCAAGATCCCCAGAAGGAGACATACGATGCCCAAGAATGCGGGCCTTATTCTGAGACGAATTTTCGCATGCTGCTTCGTCAGTGTGATGTGTGTTCTGACGCTTGCCGCACAGGAATCTCGGCCGTATTTGGTCAAGGTTTCTCGGGGTGATGCGTCTTCAGTTTCAACACTCCGGGACCGTGGGATTCCGGTTCATTTTAAGTTGGAGCAATGGTACATAGCGAGCGCTGGCCAGGACGATCTTGAACGGTTCGAACAACAGGGGATAGACTACGGCGTGCTTGATGAGGAAGCCTGGAGCCAATCATATTACCTGATAAACAGGCCGGATAGGAAAGAGCTCGGCACCATGCCTGACGTCGGCACGGTGGTTTTTCAGGACTCTGTCAAGGCCATTGTAAAGATCGATCGTCAGGGTGCTGTGGACCTGGCCCGGTCGGATTTTCAGCTGACAAGAATTTATCAGAAAGCACTTCCTCTTCTCGACGATCAGGAGCGCGAGACAGTACGCCTCAAAGAGAGGCATCGCACCGAGGATGTCATAGGGGCGATTGTCAACCAAGTTTCACAAGCAACGATTCAGTCGTATGTCCAACGACTCCAGGATTACGGGACGAGGCTGTACGCCAGCGATTCAATCTGGGTGGCCTCTCAGTGGATGTACGATCTCTTCATCGAGTTCGGTTACACGGATGTTGTCTTCGACGATTTCATCATACCCGAAGAGGAAGACGACTACTATCAGCCCGGATACGATGTTCCGGTTCGAAATGTGGTTGCGACGAAACCCGGGGTTCTCTATCCTGATGTCGTTATCATCATTGGGGGTCATTACGACTCCATTGTTTTTGACGGAACAGATCCGTACGTCTGGGCCCCGGGAGCGAACGACAATGCCTCTGGGACGGTAGGAGCATTGGAGGCAGCCCGAATACTGGCCGATATCGACCTTGATTGTACGGTCAAATTTGCCTGCTGGACCGCGGAAGAGATCGGCCTCGAGGGTGCCTGGCATTATGCTGAAAATGCCTACAATCGAGGGGAGAACATTGTCCTCTATATCAATTACGATATGATCGCGAATCTCGACGAGAGCGATCCTGTGCGGGATATTAACATTGGCAGAAGTTCCGGCGCCCAAACCTTCGGTGATCTCATGGTGCAGATGGCCCATCAGTACACGTCATTGGTTCCGAGTCCTTATGTCACTTCAGGAGGCGGCAGCGATCATGCTCCTTTTATCCAGTACGATTACGATATCCTGTACGCTTCGGAGGGTGATTTCAGCCCCCACTGGCACAGGGCGACGGATGTCGTCGAAAATATGGACATCCCCTACTTTTCTGAAGCGGTCAAAATGGGTTTGGCCACTCTGGTATCCGTCGCCGGTCCGCCGGAATCCTTTCCCGATCCCATGATTGCTTTTCATGACTATGAGATGGATGATGATAGTGAGGGCGGCAGTGTCGGCAATGGAAATGGGTACTTTGATGCTGGTGAGACGATTCAGGTGACCCTGACATTGCATAATTACGGGGACACTCAGGCTGATGATGTGAGCGGAATTTTATCGACGAACAATACCCATGTCACGCTCTTGGACGATGTCCAGACCTTTGGAGACATCCCCTCAGGGGAGACACGGGAGAGCGCGGGACAATTTCGTTTCGCCATCTCGCAGAATGCACCGAATGGACGATATATCAATTTCTCCGTTGATGCAACGTCTTCGAGCGGTCAGAGCTGGACGACGTATTTTTCAGTGCGCATCGAGCAACCTTCTTTTATGTACCATACCTATGGCTACGACGAGATCGAGGGGAATGGTGATGGTGTCCTCGATGCCGGTGAGACCGTGGATGTGTATGTGCTCATAGAGAATACAGGACTCAGGAGTACCTCTGGAATATCGGTTGCCCTGGAGTCCGACGATCCAGACGTGACGATCTTGGATGATCAGGCGGTATTTCCTGATATGGGGGTGCATGTTCAGGCTGACAACAGAAGTGATCCCTTCACGTTTTCTTTGAGTCGAGATGCGGCTCCTCATGCCATCGAGTTTGCCGTGCACGTCTCCGAAGGAGAGGGATACTTTCAGACAGATATACCCTTTCGCATACTCATCGGCCAAGGAACGGTTTTGCTCGTCGTGGATGACGGAGGCGTGGATAATTCGGAGTATTATACTCAGGCACTGAAACACATGGGTGTCATGTATGACGTGCGCACCATGGAAGCACGGGGTAAGATTGTGGTGGATGATCTGTCCGAATATGATGACGTCATTTGGTTTACAGGGGCCATCGGGATGGAGACGTTGACCGAGGAAGATCAGGTGACATTGGCCGATTACCTTGATGGCGGAGGGCATCTTTTTCTCTCAGGTAATTTGATCGGCTTTGATATCGGTACGACGCCTTTCTATCATGACTATCTCCACGCCAAGTACGTTCATTTCTTCACCCGTCTTCATCATCTCAAGGGTGTTTCTTCCAATCCGGTGGTCGATAATATGCCCATCATGTTAGCCGCAGACGGTGAAAACCTGCAGTCCTTTACCGGAGAGACGGATCCTGTTCCACCTGCGTTCTCAGTCTTCAATTACGATCGGGAGACTGATGAAGGCCCGGGAGATATTCGCTCCTCGGGGAGTGGAGCCTTGGCCTTTGAGAATGAGCAGTACAAACTCGTGTATTGTTCCTTCGGTTTTGAGGGCGTAGAACCTTTTGAACAACGAGTGGCTCTTTTGAGCAAGGTCTTGACCTGGTTCAGAGCACCTGTGATGGTGAGGGGCGATGTGAACGGCGATGGCCTGTTCAACGTTTTGGACGTGGTCTTCTGCGTGAAGATTTCCTTGGAACTGTATGATCCCAGCCGTGAGGAATTTACACAGAGCGATGTGAATTACGATGGATCTGTGGATGTCTTTGATGTTATGGGAATAGTATACCGAAGCATTCACAAATGAACCCTGCGGCATCCGCAGGGAAAACGAGACAGCACCTCTGTCCGTGCTGTCTCACTCTTTGAAAGAGAGGATACCGATGAAAACAAAAGCGTTCAGAGCGGGAATATGCCTTCTTTTGACCGTCATGCTGTTCTGCTCTGACAGGCCGTGCTGCGCCAAGACCGAAGATCTCCTGATGATCTCGTTGTCGGCCCTCACAAGAGAGCAGATACAGTTCGTAGAAGGGGAGTGCGTGTCCTACGGTCATATAGACGATCAGACCATTGTGGCCCTGACGAAGGAAGAGGAATTGGCCGCGTATCAGAACGAGGGTCTGGCCTATGAGATCCTGGGTGATTTCGCCGACGGCAGTCGGTTCTTTCTTGTCTCGTTTGTGTCTTTCGAGCAACGTGACAAGCTTGATGAAATAGGGCAGGTCGTGTTCATCCAGGGGGATCGAGCGCTCTTGCGTGTGGAAGCCCATTGGGATCGCACACTGCCCAAATATGGAATCGAATTGGTCAAAGCGTTTTTTGTCCCGAAGCAGGCTGTTCATCAAAAGCGGTTGCCTGTGAGCCGTTCTCCCCTCCTCAGTGACATCGTTCACGAGGTGTCGCCTGTGAGAATTTATAATTTCATACTCGATCTACAAAACTTCCAAACGCGGTTTGCCTACGCTGAGGAGTGCAGTTTGGCGGCGAACTACCTTATCGAACAATTCGAGAGCTGGGGCCTTGAGGTGACGGAACACTGGTTTTTCAATTCCGCTTGGATCAGTTATCAGGATCCCCAGCGGAACATCATCGCCACACTCCCTGGGACAACGTACCCGGATGAGATTGTCGCCATATGCGCTCACTACGATTCCTATTCGGAGGAGGATCCGTGGAATTACGCTCCGGGGGCCGATGATAATGCCAGCGGTACGGCGGCCGTGCTTGAGACCGCGAGGATTTTGAGTCAATATGGTTCGGAACGGACCTTACAGTTTATTTGCTTTGGTGGCGAAGAGCAGTGGATGATAGGCTCATACGCGTACGTCGAGGAGCGAAGGGCTGCCGGAGACAATTTTGTGGCTGTCATCAACAATGATATGATCGCATATACCGGTGAGGGGAAATTCGAGGACATCGAGGTGGACTGCATACCGGAGACCGAGTGGATGGCCGATGATGTTATGGCCCTGGCGTCGGATTTTGTGACGTACCCTATGACGAAGAACGTCGACTGGGGAAATGTCTCCGACCACACACCTTTTTGGGAAAACGGGTATCCTGCTATCGAGCTGGCGGAGGATGAGGCCAATGAGGTCTGGGGCGGGACAAGTCCGTACTACCATACACCCGGAGATGTTATCGAGACATTGAATTTTGAATTTGCCACACAGATTGTGAAGATGAATGCTGCGGCCCTGGCTTCGTGGGCAGATGTGAGTGTGACCGGATCTGCTGTAGCCTGTGGGGAACATATGATAGATGATGACGATCTCGGTGAGAGTCAGGGAAACGGGAATGGATACGTAGATCCCGGAGAGACGATTGAACTTGTAGTCTTCCTGAATAATATAGGTGTTAGTAATGTTTCAGGAGTGAGTGGTACGCTACAGACTGACGATGAGTACGTCACTCTCATCAGAAGTACAGTTGCATTCGGCGACATAGGTGCCGGCGGCTCAATCCCGGGACAGGATCCCTTCACCTTCACCGTCTCACAGAATTGCCCCAATGGTCACCAGATACTCTTTTCACTCACTATTGAGGATGATCAGGCGAGAGTGTGGGAGGGCGGGCTCGTCGTGGAAGTCCTTCAACCGATATTCGTGTTCCACTCTCATTCCTTTGAGGAGGTTGGAGGAAATGGAGACAGCGTCCTCGATCCCGGTGAGACAGCAAACCTCTACGTTTTTTTGGAAAACATCGGTTTCCGGGGTGCTTCGGGAATCACGGCTCATCTCGAAACGGATGATCCTGACGTATCGATTGCCGACGGAGAAGCTGTTTTCCCTGATATTGCGGTCGGTGAGCATTCCGGGAACACGGCCGCTCCATTCACGTTCTCGGTGCAGGAAACAGCGTCCCTCCATACGATTCTCTTCACCGTGCATGTCTCTGAAGGGATGGGCTGTTCCCACGCTGATGTGACCGTTCGGTTGCTTATTGGACAAGGGACTGTCCTCCTCATACCGGACGACGGCGGGATCGGGAACGAAAATTACTACATTGACGCATTCCGATATTTGGGCGTTCCATATGAGATTGGCGACGTTCAGGGCGTGCCCAAACCTGTTTCCGATGGGCTTCTCGATTATTCGGAGGTCATATGGTTCACAGGGGCGGGAGAGAGGAACACACTGATGCCGGAGGATCAGAGCAGCCTGGAGAGTTTTCTCAATGAGGGTGGGAAACTGCTTTTATCCGGGAGCATGATCGGTTACGATGTGGGCAACACTTCTTTTTACAGAAGCTATTTACATGGGCACTATGTTTCCTTTATGACGATGCTCCACCATCTCAATGGGGCTCCGTCGAACCCGGTGGTCGGTGAGATGGATATAGCACTTTCATCAACTGGGAATAACGCTCAGTCGTTTGCTGGGGAGATCGATGCGATCCCCCCGGCCGTATCAATCTTTGAATATGATCGTGCCACGGAAGAGGGGTCGGGTGTTATCAGATCGAGCGGGAGCGGTGCACTCGCTGTGGAAACGTCGGTCTACAAGGTGGCCTATTTCTCATTCGGTATCGAGGGTATCGAACCTGTGGAGGATCGTGCCCAGGTCTTGGCGGATGTCCTGCTCTGGTTCAAGGCACCTGGAATTGACAAGGGTGATGTGGACGGAAATGGGACCATCGATATTATTGATGCTGTTGTAGGGGTGAATATTGTTATCGGTCTTCATCAGCCGAGTGAGGAAGAGATCGCCCGGGCCGACATGAATTATGACGGGGAAGTCAATATTGTTGATGTGGTTAAAATCGTGAATGCTGTCCTGGGGAGTAGTGGCAAGGCGATGGGTGTCCGCGTTACGAAGAATGAGATTCGATAGAGTGGTATCGCACTGAGAATGTGTTTAAAGTGAAAATATTGAATTCCGAATGAATCATGTGAGCGGCGACCCCTGACGTGCATTGTTTCGCCATTCTTTTGTTACATAATGAGATACCGTCATCGAAGAGATTGCGTCGGACGGCTTGAAAGGAGAAAACCCATGAGCCGGAAAAATTTTTTTCTCGCGTTGATCGTTCTTTCTGCGATCTGTCTTGGGTCAGGCTTCCTGTGGGCTTGGGACGATTCGAAGGATGTGCCTCTTACCGAACGATCCAGGGAAGAGCTATCCCGGTATTTTCACGAATACCGTGATGATTTTCACGCAATGAAGACTGAGGAATTGAGCCGGAAGTATTATGAGGCATATAAAACCTTCGCCGATTCAGCCCATGCCTACGATGTGCTTCACTATGAGCTCGATATTGTCTTTGACATCCCTGACCCTTCTCTCTCAGGTGTCGTCATTGTACGGTGTCGAAGTAATGAATCCGGTCTTTCAAATATCAGTCTGCACTTCGTTGCTCTCACTGTGGATGGAGTCCGGAGAGATGGAATGTCAGTGGGGTACGACCATGTGAATGGGGAACTCTATATCGATTTGAACGGAACCTTTGATGCCGGCGAGGAATTTGAAGTTGCAGTGACCTATCTCGGGACGCCGGCGGCCGGGTACTGGCACGGGAATGATTTTTTCTTCACGTCTGTGGAACCGAGCCTGTCCAGGTATTGGTGGCCGTGTTTTGACGAGCCCTGGGATAAGGCCACCGCCGATATCTCTGCGACTGTGCCGGCCGGATATATCGTCGCGTCCAACGGTGTGTTAATCGAGACAATCGAAAATACCGTTGACAATACCATCACCTACTCATGGTCTGAATCCTATCCCATCGCGACCTATCTCGTCTCCGTAGCTATTGCACGGTATGTGACCTTCAGCGACACCTACTATCCTGTGACCGGCGGCGATCCCATGGAGGTTATTTTCTATACGCCTTCATATCTGTTCAGTGCCTCCCAATACGATTTTGGTCGAACGGTGGAGATGATTGAGTGCTTTGTGCCCTTGTTCGGTGAGTACCCTTTCTTGGATGAGAAGTACGGCACGGCTGTGGCCCCTATGAGTGGGGCTATGGAACACCAGACCTGTACGACATGGATGAACGGCTGGGTGACCGGAGATAGGGAGCGTGAGTGGACTGTCGCCCACGAGCTGGCCCATCAATGGTGGGGGGATATGGTGACCCTGTTGGATTGGCGCCACATGTGGCTTAACGAAGGCTTTGCTGTCTATTCGGAAGCCCTGTGGGCGGAATATCTATATGGGGAAGAGGGTCTTCGGATATATACCGAGCTGGCGATTCAAGAGTACTTTCAAAACTGGGAGGACAGTTCCCCTGCCAACCGACATCCCATTTATGATCCTCCTCCGGGAGCGCTCTTTTCTCCGGCCCAGTATGAAAAGGGCGGAAGCGTTCTTCACATGCTCAGGTTTGTGGTGGGCACCGATCTCTTTTTTGAGAGTATCCGGACATACGGCCAGCGCTATATGTACGGCAACGCCACGACGGATGATCTGAAGGCGGTGTTCGAAGAGGTGACTGGAGAAGAACTCGATTGGTTCTTTGAGCAGTGGATTTACTCGCCGGGCTATCCCGAATATCAGTTTATGTGGGAAACGGAGGATATTGGCGGCGGAATGCATGAGGTGACAGTTCACGTGAACCAGATTCAGACGAACGCCCCCGTCTTCACCATGCCGGTGGAGTTCAATGTCTTCACGAGGAACGGCGAGGTGATCGACACGGTCGTCATCGATCAGGCTTTTCAATCGTTCCAGATCACAGTAGACGCCGCACCGGATAGCGTCTTTCTCGATCGGTTCGGCTGGATATTAAAAGACGTCACAACCATCACATCACCACTCCTTTCCTATACCGAGTATTCCGTAGATGATGAGGCCGGCAACAGTGATGGTCGTCCGGACCCGGGAGAGACCGTTCATCTTACGGTCAGTCTGCGCAACACCGGTGTCGATGCCACAGGTGTGGTGGTTACCCTGGTGACTCAGGATCCCGATATTATGATCACGGACAATGTCTCTGAGTACGGAAGTATAGCATACGGGGAGATTGGTACGAATGCGGACGACCCTTTCGTTTTCCAGGTTGAGAGCGAATGCTTGAGCAAAATGGCCCTTTTTATCGTGACCGTCAGCAGTGATAACGGATACACAGCTTCGGATTCAATCTATCTCTCCGTTGGACCCGCCACTATTCTTATTGTTGATGATGATTTCGGGGAGATGTATGAAGAGTACTATACGAAAGGATTTGCCACCATTTATCCAATTGATGTGTGGGATGTGGCCCTTGAGGGCGTGCCTGTAAATACCCTTCCTGATTATGAAGCCGTCGTCTGGTTTACCGGTGATGATCGAACATCGACGCTCACGTCCGAGGAACAGGCCGTTCTCAAGGAGTATCTTGATGGCGGCGGCAACCTGCTGGTAACCGGGCAGAACATCGGATACGATCTCGTAGGAGAAGGATCGATCGAGGACGCTGTGTTTTATCACGACTACCTCCACGCCGAGTATGTGAGTGATACTGCACCCGGAGATATTGTGACCGGGGTGGACGGGGATCCGATCTCCGGGGACATCGTCTTTTTGAGCTTGGGCGCTGGAGGTGCAGGCAACCAGAATTCACCCAGCGTCATCGAGCCGTTTCCTGGGGCAACACCTGTTTTTACGTATCAGGGTTATGGCGAGGCAGCGGCTGTCCGATACAGCGGTGAGCATAAGGTCGTATACTTTGCCTTTGGCTACGAGGGCGTTGGTGCTTTCGGTGCCGATCACGCCAAAGTGCGGACTTCTCTTATGGATCATGTCGTCCGGTGGTTTCGGCACGAACCACAGAAGGGGGATGTCAATGAGGATGGTACCGTCAATATCCTCGATGTGGTCGTTGCTGTCAACATTATCCTGGGATTGGTGGAACCGACCGAGGGACAATATTGGGCGGCGGATTATACCGAAAACGGTGAGGTTGATATTCTGGATGTCGTGAATATTGTGAACGCAATTCTCGGATCACCGACATCTGTGAAATGAAATTGACACTCTTTGAAAAGGGGGGACGTTGTGCACCGTGTTATTACTGTTCTTGTACTTATGCTTTTTGCAACCGCTACTCTCACCCATTCGGAGGTTAAGAAACTTGTACGGGTTGACTTGAGCAATCAATCGGAAGCAAAAATCCTCGATTTCATGCGTCTTCATCCTGATGTAACCTTCTACGGACGGGAGGGACGACTGGTGGACGTGGTGGCACCGCTTTCCCACCTTGAAGCGTATCGCAACCTTGGATTTCCCATTGAAGTTCAGATTGAGGATGTCGATGAATATACGCAGGCATTGAAGCAACAGGGATACTTCGATCATTTTCACGATTACGATAGGGCCTTGGCTGAAATGCAGGCTGTTGAAGCCGCCCATCCTGAGATTGCACAACTCTATGATATTGGGGATGGCTGGGAGAAAACCCAGGGTCTGGCCGATCGGGACATCTGGGCGATCAAGATTTCCGATAATGTAACCACGGAGGAAGCTGATGAGCCGGAGGTGCTGTATATGGCCTGTCACCATGCCCGGGAGATCATTACCCCGGAAATTGTCCTCTATTTTATGAACTACCTCGTGGATAACTACGGCAGTGATCCTGAGGTGACGGATATTGTGAACAATCGTCAACTCTGGCTCATACCCCTCGTAAACCCTGACGGTCATGCGGTCGTGTTTACGGGGACTGACTGGCGCAAGAATAAGCGGGATAATAATGGAAACGGCCAATTCGATCTCAGCACCGATGGTGTTGATCTCAACAGGAATTACGGCTTCGCTTGGGGGTATGATAATATCGGCTCCAGTCCTGATCCTGCGAACTGGTTGTATCGAGGTCCATCACCCTTTTCAGAGCCGGAGACACAGGTCATTCGGGATTTTGTCGAAGCCCACAGCTTTGTTATTTCACTTTCCTATCATTCGTACAGCAACTTGTGGCTGTACCCGTGGGCGTATCGGGCTCAAAACACGCCGGATCATGAGATATTCGTCGAGATAGCAGATAGTTGTGTCGCTTACAACGGATATGAACCGGGGAACACCTTATCGGGTACGATTTACGTCGTTAATGGTGAAACTGATGATTGGATGTACGGTGAGCAGACGACGAAATGCAAGACATACGCGTTCACTCCCGAGGTGGGTGGCCCTGCGGACGGTTTCTACCCGGACACATCGCGGAGAATACCCCTTATCCTCGAAAACCTGGGGCCGAATCTGTATGTGGCCCGGGCAGCCGAAAAATACACGCAACCGGCCATTTCCTATCTTGGTTTCAGCTTGGAGGAGGTCTCCGGTAACGGGGACGGTATCCTCGATCCTGGAGAGATGGTGAATCTCTTCATCCGAATCGAAAACAAGGGGTTGGGAGGTGTCTCGGAGATATCGGTTGTTCTTGAGACAGCCGATACTGATGTAACGATCAGCCACAGTGAAGTCACGTATCCAGGTATGGGGTGCAGTGCTCTCGCCGAAAACTCGGAGGACCCCTTCACCATTTCGGTGAGCGATGAAGCACAGCCGCATGGTATCGTCTTCTCACTGCATCTCTCAGAGATTGAGGGAACGTATCAGGAGGATGTGACGTTTCAGTTGCTCATCGGCCAGGGAACGGTATTACTGGTTGCTGACGATGGTGGGCTTGATAACGAAAATTACTACATTGATGCTTTTCAACACCTGGGGATTCCCTACGAGATCCTGGACGTTCATGGAATGAGCAAGCCTCCCTCCAACGTTTTATTCGACTACTCAGAGGTGATCTGGTTCACAGGATCTTCGGAGCAGAACACGCTGACGCCGGAGGATCAGAGTGATCTTGCGGCGTATCTCAATAATGGCGGACGGTTGCTTCTGTCCGGAAGTATGATCGGTTATGAGATCGGAACCACACCTTTTTACAGGAATTACCTCCACGCCAGGTTTGTTTCCTTTTTGACACTGCTTCATCATCTCAACGGAACGCCAACGAATCCCATCGGCGGTGGGATGAATATTGCATTGGCTTCAGGTGGAAGCAATGGACAGGGATTTGCCGGAGAGACCGATCCCATCAGCCCGGCTGTTTCCGTATTCAATTATGACCGGAGCACCGAGGAGGGACCTGGAATCGTCTCTTCAAGTGGCAGCGGGGTCTTGGCTGTTGAAACGGCAGAGTACAAGGTGGTGTACGCGTCCTTCGGTTTGGAGGGGATCGAGCCTTTGGAGGACCGAGTGCAGGTGTTGGCGGATGTGTTAGCGTGGTTCAAGAAACCCGGCGTGGATAAGGGTGATGTGGACGGCAACGGCACGACGGACATCATCGACGCTGTGATGGCGGTCAATATTGTGTTGGGATTGCATCAGCCGGAAGAGGATGAGATTGCCCGGGCGGACATGAACTACGACGGAGCGATTGACATCATCGATGTGGTCAATGTCGTCAACGCTGTTCTTGGATGACGTGCCCAGCTCAAGAAAGAAATCTTGCGTTCGGTAGATTCGAAATTCACAACAAGATTGAAATATCCTGAATGGAGAATTAAGCCGATAGCGTTCAGACATTCTCATGGGAGATGGGATGTTGGATGTGGGGATTCCGTTTCTAGCTCTACCGCTCAAAGTCTATAGAGTTGTATTCAGGCAGACGTGGATTCTGTTCAACGGTTGATCATGAGATGCTGGAAGAGTAACATTTCGATGGTCATACTCTGCATGGAGCTTTTACATATTGAAACTTCTGATGCACAAGTGTGACTAATGAGGCAGTTACTCTGCAATGGAGGCAGAACGGATCCGCAAAGATACTGTTGTGATCCAGCCGGAGTATGTTCTGATCCTCATTCTCGGATTTAAATCCCATTCACGCAGGAGGTGACCTATGGTGCACCGTTATTACGGAAGAACCTTCGTTCTTTCGGTTCTTGTTGTGTGTCTGCTCTTGGCGCATGGCAGGAGCATCTCGGGGGAGATAACGACCTCGATCTCTTTTTCACCGTCGGATCTCTCAGTGACTGAGAATGGTGAGTACGATGTGCTCTCTATGACCGATTGTGATATTTCGAGGGAGGTGGGGGAACCGCAGATCCCGGTAACACTCCTTCACGTAGTCTTGCCTGCGGGGGCAGACGTTAACCGCGTCGAGGTGCTCTCAACGCAAAGTGAGGCGCTTGAAGGGATCTTTCGCCTGTACCCTGTTCAGCCGCCTCAGCCGTACGGTGCGCCCGGGAAACCGACGATCGAAATCGAGTTTTTCCGGCCCAAAGCAGATGTCTATGGATCCACCGAATTGTATCCAACGGAGATTGTGGAGGCGGGGAAAGCCGGCTCCAGGGCCGGTTATCGATTGGCCGGGCTGCTCGTCTATCCGATTCAGTACATTCCGGCCGAGGGAAAGCTTCTCTTTCACAGGCGCATCGACGTCCGGATTCATTATTCCTCGAATCAGGTTGAACGGAGATCCTTCAAGAAACCTGCGGCTCGATCCCATGCTGTTCTGCGGCGGTCCGTCGAACGGGCCGTGCTCAACCCTGAGGATGTGTCTGATCGCTCCGGTTTGAGGGGTGATGTTTTTTCCGCCGTTCCACCCGGTTCTTACGAATATGTGATCGTTACTGATGAGGACTACGCCGCAGATTTTCAACCGTTGGCCGATTGGAAGACGAAGAAAGGGGTACCGGCGAATACTGTGACGACAGACTGGATCTACGCAACCTACCCGGGTGTTGATCATCAGGAACAGATTCGCAATTTCATTCGCGATGCCTATGAGAATTGGGGCACACTCTGGGTTCTCTTAGGGGGTGACTGCAGTGACTTGACTTATGGCCCGAGCCCGCCGCAGGCGCACGTGGTTCCGGCGAGAATAGTCTGGGCCATGGATTGCGAATTTGACCCCGAGAATCATCCCGATGAGAACGACATCCGGGCGGACTTGTATTACTCGGATCTTGACGGGACGTGGGACGATAACGGCAACGGCATCTATGGTGAAGTGGCGGACAACGTCGATCTCTACCCAGACGTTTATGTCGGCCGTGCTTCGGTCAATACGACGGAAGAAGTGAACACCTTTGTGAACAAAATTCTGACCTACGAGAAACCCACAGTCACGGACCGGTTCAAGAAGCTCCTTTTCCTGGGAGAGATCATGTGGACCGATCCCTACACCGATGGCGGTGAGGGGAAGAATATGATCGACGACGAGTGCATTCCGCCCAGATTCGATCCCATCACGAAACTCTACCAGTCGGAGGGGAACGAAAATACCGAGTCCGTCATGGCCGCTGTGAATGAGGGGCATCACTTCATCAATCACGACGGCCATTGTATGTGGTATATTATGGGTATGGGCAACGGATCCTTTTATGCTCAGCATATGGATGCCTTAACGAACGACCCGGCATACTCCATCATTTACTCCATCGGGTGCTGGCCGGCGGCCTTCGACTACGACTGCGTGGCCGAGCACTTTATCACCAATCCTCACGGTGGTGGTGTGGCCTTTGTCGGGAACTCTCGGTATGGTTGGGGATCGCCCGGCAATCCCGGTTACGGCTATTCGGATCGGATCGATCACCGGTTCCTCTATAACATCTACATGGACGATATCTACCATATTGGCGAGGCCATCGATCTGGCCAAGGCGTATTATGTTCCCTACTCTCAAATGGCCAACGTCTACCGCATTCATCAGTATCAGGTCAATCTTCTGGGAGATCCGGAGATGCCCATCTGGACCGATGATCCCGCGGAGTTGACAGTCATCCATCCGTCCAGTGTCGTCGTCGGGTCGAACCGGGTTATCGTGACCGTCACCGACGGGACCGAGCCTGTCGGTGATGCCCTGGTATGCCTGCACAAAGGAAGCGATGTCTATACGTTTGGAAGAACCGATGCTCAGGGACAGGTTTCCCTCGATATCACGCCTTCTTCAAACGGAACAATGGATATCACCGTCACCGGACACAATGTGCTGCCGTTTGAGGGAACGATCACCGTCACTGGTTCCGGTGCCCAATTGAGCCATGTCGGTTGCGATCTTTCCGATGACGGTGGAAACGGCGACGGCCTCATGAATCCGGGCGAGACCGTCTCCCTCGGTGTAGCTTTCGCAAATCAAGGAAATGAAACAGCCTATGGCGTCACTGTGACAATGTCTTCGGATGACGATCTCGTCACCGTTCTTGATGGGGATAAAACATGCGGTGATGTGGCATCTGGAGAGGAGATTCCTGCACACCTTGACGATTTTTCATTCATGATTTCGTCCGAGGCGACCAACGGTCATGTCCTGTATGTGACCTTTACCCTAACCGATCAATCGAGCAACGTCTGGACGAGTACCCTGGGTCTGCCGGTCTGTACGCCGGTGCTCAGCTATGTTGCCCATGAGATTGACGACGCCGGGGGAAACGGGAACGGCTTCGCCGAGCCGGGGGAGACGGTTGATATGGTGGTCACTTTTTCCAACACGGGTTTGGGCAACGCCGTGGGTGTCACGGCAACCATTGCGACCAGCACTCCGCACGTCACTATTGCTGGAAATCCGCTCAATGTGGGGAACATTGGGCCTGACGAAGAAAATCAAGGGACCTTCTCCGTCACCATTGATCACAGCTGTCCGGCCATATATTTCCCGATCCTGACCTTTACACTGTCGACACAGGATGGCTATACTTTTGAAAGCGGTTGCCTCGTGTCCATCGGGCCCATGGGGTTCGGCGACAACATGGAGAGTGGCCAGGGCGAGTGGACTAACGAGGGAGAAGGGAATATGTGGCATCTCAGTGATTATCGGTCCCACTCAGGGAACTGGAGCTGGTACTGCGGCGATGAACAGACCCACCAGTACGACTTTGGTTGGGACTGCCCTCTGGTGACGCCCGCTTTTGGTTTGAGCCCCCATTCCACCCTCTCCTTCTGGGTTTGGTTTGAAGTTGCCACCTACGGTGTGTTCGGCATCACCGTCGAGGTCAAATCGGGTTTGGGCTGGAAGAAGATCGATTTTATCGGCAGTGGTGGAGCCCTGGGGCCCAGTGGCGAGACGGAAGTGAGATGCGATTGGATGAAATACGAGTACGACCTCTCCTCGATTCCCGTCGGGGAGGCTCAGCTGCGGTTTCGATTTTTCAGTATACCCGACTCCTACTGGGACGGTGAGTACATCTGGGAGGGGGTTTATCTTGATGACGTCACAATTACCCCGTCGGGACAGGCGGATCTTGAATCGATGCAGCCTGATATCCGGTATGCCTCTTTTTCGATCGAGGACAGTGAAGGAAATGGTGACGGGCTCGTCGATCCTGGCGAGCAGTGTCAGCTGTTGGTCACCCTTCACAACCAAGGATTACGAGACGCCTCCAACGTCGTTCTTTATCTGAGCACGGACGATCCGGATGCGAACATTACGGATGGTGAAGCCTTCATCGAAAACATCTATATCGGCGATACAATTGAGAATGTGGCCAATCCGTTCAGTCTCCAGACAGGGCCAGAGGTGTCGCTTCATGTTATTCCCTTCACGCTGAGCATATTTGAGGGTGACGCCTATTACTCGACGGTGGTACAGTTTCATGTGCGCATGGGTCAGGGGAAGGTGCTCATTGTGGAGGATGACAACGGTTCAGCGTTATCATCCTACTATGAGGATGCACTCCAGGCTGTTTTTGTGCAGTATGACATGTGGGACACGGAAGAGGATGATCTCATTCCCACCCATGTTCTCGAAGAATACGATGATGTGCTCTGGGTAACCGGTCCAACCCAGGAGACGCTGAGTGAGGACGAACAGCAGAATCTCCGGACTTTTCTGGACAATGGTGGGAACCTGCTTCTGTCCGGAAACATGATTGGGTATGCGCTGCGCAATACCCCGTTTTTTTCGAATTACTTGCATGCCGATTACGTGAACTTTATGACCAGGCTTCATCACCTCAATGCGGTTCCTGGGAATCCGATTCTTCAGGATATGGACATCACAATAGCCGCATCCGGGCAGACTGGACAAGGATTTACCGGGGAGATCGATCCACTTCCGCCTGCGTTCTCATTCTATACTTACGACCGGACCACAGAGGAGGGACTGGGTGATATTCGTTCCTCGGGCAGTGGTGCCGTCGCCTTCGGAAACGGGACGTACAAAGTTGTCTATTTCAGCTTCGGCATCGAGGGCATTGAGCCGCCCGAAACGAGAACGGCCGTGCTGGATGCCATACTGAACTGGTTCCGGACGACCATTGAGGTTGGGAATGGAGATGTGAACCTCGACGGAAACGTTAACATCATCGATGTCGTCTGGGCGGTAAACATCGTTCTGGGAACGCACCAGCCGACCGAGCAGGAAAGAAAGAACGCCGACTTGAACGGTGACGGGCAGGTGAACGTCATCGACGTTATCGGAATCGTCAATCTTATTCTGCACGGAGGAGCTGCCGCGAAATAAATTTTTCTTCTGGAGAAAATCTGATTTTTATAGGGCACGGCGCGCCGTGCCCCTACAATTTTATTCGTATTTAATGCTGCTAATTTTTCAAACACCTGAAGTCTTCAAGACTTCGAGTGTCTCGGCACGGTATGCTATGAAGAAGGAAGTTGATTTAAAGAGAACTTGACGTGACGATGTATTTAGGGACAGTCATCCAGTCCCAGAATGAGGTTCACGATTTTCACGGCATCCAGGATATTGACAACACCGTCGCCGTCACAATTGCCCGAGGGTCCGTTACAATCGATTCTCAGGGATTGATCCGGTTCAGGTTCGTGTAATTCGAGAATCGTGTTTATGACGAAGAGGGCGTCCATGATGTCGACGACGCAATCGTGATTCGCATCGCCTTTTATGTTTTCACAGACGGTGATCGTCAGGGCGTCAGTATCTTTTGCCAGAGGGTCGGATTGAGCGGTGGCCGTGAGCGTGACCGTGTTCACCATTCCCTCCGTGGCAGTTGTAGGAATAAGACACATGATCTCAAGGGTGGTATCCGTGCATGCCTGAAGAGAGAGCGCAAATGAGTCGGGATTCAAAGTCCAACCTCGAGTATCTGTCGCTGTCACCTCGTATGTGAATGTCCGGGCCTCGGGATTCGTAATGGCGAAGGAAGGGAAGAGAGTATCTCCGATTGATCCCCCTAAAGTGGAAACAGCCAGGACTGAGACTTCGGGAGGGTGGATGGATTCGGGAATTTCCCGGGTGATACAATGGATGGCGCCGCCGAAGCGTGGGGCGAAGTGGAGACAGCTGATGGGAATAATCTCATAATCCGGTAGAGCCGTTTGATACGTCGCAAGTGCTTCTGAGTCGGTGGGACTGTCGTACACCGGCACAAAGACCTGCTTGTCGAGGATGAGTGAATTCACATATGTGCAATAACTTGAAACCGAATTCACTTTGTACATGGGAACGCGAAGGACGTCAAATGTGCTTCCAGTGTAAGTCTTCAGCGTGCTGAAAATAGTGGCAGCATTTTCCAGGAGAGCGTACTCCACAGCCTCGGTATCCATAAATTTTGCCACTAAAACTGTGTTGGCATTTAAAAATTTGGCCCACATGTCAATATGGGCAAGATTTGCGCATTCCTCAAACACCTGAAAAACGAGGAACCGGTCACAACCGAAGTACGTTGCCATCAAAGAATCTGCCTGTTCAGAGGTTAACTCTGGATTTTTGTTGTGAAAGTAGTCTGTGGAAACAAGTAATCCCTTGCCGTCCGTCATAAAATTTCCCCCGTCGTATTTAAAATCGAAATCGTAGCAATCGAAGCAGTAGTGTTGGCAAAAAAAGGGAGGAAGACCGTCAGATGCAGTTAATCTTTCGATATATTTTGTATCAATTCCCACCAAACGGTCGTCTGAATCATAGACGAAAAAGGGTCCGCAGTCCCGCATCCAGAATAGATTACTTGAATACGTGAAAAATGAGATATTATCCAAAGCGCAATGCTCATTGATAAGCAGACTCTCGACGGTATTGAAATTCTGTTCATTGCGCACACCAATGAATATCGTGTTTTCAGGATCGATGTGTTGGACCATCGATAATAGAATTCTGTCCAATACTCCAGCAAATTCATGATCCCAGTAAATGAGGACGCCCTGGCAGGGCTCGAACTCGGCCGGAGTTCGGACGGGTGAAGAAGGTGGCTGTTGAATGCCCTCGAATTCAACCGTCATCGGGGTAATAGGAAATTCTCTGTTCAAAAATTCTTTCAACCAGGGCAGAGCTTCGAGTTCGATGTGTTTGTAGCCTGTTGTTTCTGTTGCAGTTGAGGATACCGTGGTGCTTACAAGCGGGTCGGGAGAAACGTATACTGAGCTGAGTATGATCAAACACACCACGGTATTTCGAGCGGATCTGGGAATCATTTTTCCTTGTCCTCCTCGGTTCCCTATTGTGGACATAATCCTGACTGCATGCGACCGTTCCCTATGATGAGATGGGATTTTTGTCTCAGACACAGGTCCTTTGGAAGCAGCCAACAGTTCTGATTGATATGAAACCTCATGGGTATATTTTTTAATGTCTCGAATAGGTTCGACACACTCCGTGGGATCATAGTTTCATTGGGCTCACAGACATGATTTTTTTCGAGCACTTTCTTTCATTTTATCTCAAAAAATTCGTGCCAAGTTTTCTTTTGAGTATTAAATTAGGTTCAATGATCCATTTATGAAAGGAGGAAAGAATGAAAAAAATATATTTATGTCTACTATTGCTGATCGGGAGCTTGCTCTGGGCTCAAACCCTCACCATCAAGGTGAAGGAGACGCGGGTTCGCTCCTCGCCCAAGTTCTATGCGAAGTCTATCTATCGTGCGAACCGAGGCGATACACTGGAAAAGATGGGGGAGCAGAAAGGATGGTATGAGGTGAAGATACCCAGTGGTGATGTCGGATGGGTTCATTCGAGCGCGGTGGAGACCAAGAAGCTGAAACTCGATTCCGGCGAGTGGGTCGAAACCGAGGCGACTCCAGAAGAAGTTGCGCTTGCGGGAAAGGGATTCAACATGGAAGTTGAAGCCGAATACAAAAGAAACCATCCTGATCTCGATTTCACATGGGTCGACAGAATGGAGAGCATCGAGATATCGGAGGAGGAAATGGTGGCTTTTCTGAAAAAAGGAAAGCTTGGCGAATATGGAGGGGAGCAATGAAAAGGCTCATTCTTCTCTTTTTGGGATTATGTCTCCTCGGATGTAAGGCCGCCGGTCAATTTGCCGAGCGGGGTCTGGGTGAAATAGTGGGCGAGGAGAAAGCGGAATCGATTATAAAGGTGGCCGAGGCGGCGCGGAAGGGGTTTGAGGACCTGACCCCGCAGGAGGAGTACTATATCGGAAGAGCCGTGTCAGCGAACATTCTTCAAAAGTACACCGTCTACGAAAACGAACGCTTCACATGCTATGTAAATAAAGTGGGGATGACGGTCGCCTGGGCTTCGGATCGACCTGAAACCTACGGTGGATATCATTATCTCGTTTTGGATACAACGGATCCCTTGGCCTATTCTGCACCCGGCGGGTTCATCTTTGTCAGCCGGGGGCTTGTGGCCCTGATGAAGAATGAGGAGGAACTGGCTGGTGTTCTCGCCCACGAAGTGGCCCACGTTAGTCAAAAACACGGTCTGAGTGCCATCAAGCAATCCCGACTCATGGATGCCTTTTCCATCCTTGTTGCCGAGGGAAAGAAATATTCGTCGGATGAGGTGAAAAAATTGGCCAAGATCTACGAGGGAACGCTGGATGATATCGTCACAATGCTCGTCGAAAAGGGGTACAGCCGGAAGCAGGAGAGTGAAGCTGATCAATTCGGTGTTTTGTACGCTTTCGGGGCAGGATACGATCCGAAGGGTCTCACTTCCTTCTTAGACATATTACAGAAGTATGAGAAGGAAACCTCCGAGATAGGTTTGATCAAAAGCCATCCGGATCCAGGTGGTCGGGGTGCCGCACTCAAGCAGTATATGCAGCAGGAAGACATGGGCGGAAGAACCGAACAGGTCAGAACATCGAGATTCGAACTGATGAAAAAAATGGTGGGATAGAGACGCCTCATGGAAAATATAGCTTTAGGGATCATCTGTGCTCTCCTGTTCCTGGGGGTGACGGAATTCGTCCTCATGAAACTGAGACGCTTCGGATTCATCAAGAAGATCACGCCAGCGGTCACTCTGCTTCTTTTCTATTTCGCCTACCTCATTCTCGAAATCTTCTACCCTGTTCCTATGGGTCCGAAGCTGTCCCGATCCGTCGAAGCCCTGGCCCTGTTTCTGGGGCTGTTTACGCTGATCCTCGTTTTCGAGACGATTATTGTCGATTATGCCTACCCCTTGCGAAAAAAGACCCCGCCGCCTTCCCTGCTCAGAGATATCATTCGCTGGGTCTTGGTGATCGTCATTCTCTTTGCTCTGTTCCAGAATATCCTGAACATCGACGTCAGTTCGATTGTCTTTACCTCCGCCGCTGTCACCATCGTCGTGGGGCTGGCCCTTCAGGATCTCCTCGGAAACCTGTTTGCCGGGATTACCCTGAATATGAGCCGACCGTTTAAAATTGGTGACTGGCTATTGATCGGATCCTGTGAGGGGCAGGTGGTGAATATGACATGGAGAGAGACCGGATTGAAAACCCTGGATGCCGACTATGTGATCATTCCCAATTCCACGGTTTCCAAGGAGATACTCATCAACTGCTCTTCTCCAGATAAGCTCGACGCCCGCCACATCAAAGTAGGTGTGAGCTACGAGGCTCCGCCGAATACGGTCAAGGATGTCATGGCCGAGGCCGCGCTGCAATCAAAAGGTGTCCTGGCGCAGCCGGCCCCTGAAGTGTGGCTGGTCGATTTCGGTGATTTTGCCATTACCTATGAATTGAAATTCTGGATTGACGATTATGAGTTCCACAATCAGATCGAGGATGAGGTCCACACGCGGATCTGGTATGCCTTCAGACGACACGGGATTCATATTCCTTTTCCCATCAGGAACATTTACATGCGGAGGGTCCCCAGGGAAGAGGAAGCGGTGGTTCGGGAGCGGGACATCGCCGAGAAGGTTTCGGCCATGCGCCCAATCGAAATTCTGCAACCCCTGAGCGACGAGGAGCTGCTGCTCCTAGCCTCGAAGGTCAGAAAACAGCACTTCGGAAGGAAAGAGGTGCTCGTCAGACAAGGGGAAGAAGGTGATTCCTTCTTCATCATCATGAGTGGTCGGTGGCCGTGTCGGCTCAGGACGTACACGGGCGGAGTACCATCATCGCCCACCTTGAAAAAGGCGACTTCTTCGGGGAGGGTTCTCTGCTAACGGGCGAACCACGATCAGCCACAGTTACGGTTATCCAGGATACGAAGGTTATTATTGTTGATAAGTTCAGTTTCTCAGAAATCTTAAAGCAAAATCCGTCTATTGCCGAGAGCCTCTCCCATATTCTTGAACAGAGGCTAAAAGAGCTCGCTGAGAAGAAAGCTGTCTCAGAGGAAGCGGCCGGCAAAGAACCTGTTGAACCGTTTACGGTACTGCTCAATAAGATAAAAAATTTCTTCGGGATATAAACCAATTTCCTGTCTGTTCTCTATGCGTCTTCAACCTGTTTTGAAACATTCAGTTGGTCGCGGAGTAGGGGTGGGTCTCTGTGTCACCCTGGCCATCGTTCTTTTTCACTCCACGGGTCTCTTCGAACCTTTCGAATTGAAGACGTTGGACTGGCGATTCAAGGTGCTTGCTTCGCCCGAGAAAGCATCGGACGACATCGTGATCGTCGCCGTTGATCAGAAGAGTCTCGATTATTACGAGGAGATGGAATCGCTTCCCTGGCCGTGGCCGAGAGGATTGTATGAGGCCGTCATCGAATTCGTTAACAGGGGCGGTGCTCAAGTTGTCCTTTTCGATATACTCTTCACCGAGAGATCCGGATTTGGCTATGAGGATGACGAACATTTCACCGAGGCGGTGAAGAATGGAAGGAATGTCTATATGCCTTTCTTTCTGAGCCAGAAGGATCGTTCCGTGGACGAAACGTTGAAAGAGATGCTGCTGACAGAGAGATCGCTCGAGATGCACGACGCATCGCAGATTCGCTGGTGGACGGCTCAGTCCGTTGTACTTCCTCTTGATGCATTGATCGAAAATGCTCAGGGACTGGGAAATGTTATGATGGTACCTGATGCTGATGGCGTCTACAGACGAGTTCCACTTTTCTTCAAATATGAGAATCGTTACTTTCCATCGCTGCCTTTGGCAGCCATACAAGACATACTCGGCGTCGGGCAAGTTACCGTTGACAATTCGAACACGCTTCACCTTGGTCCCAGGAGTGTGCCTCTCCAGGACGATGGCACCATGCTGCTGAAATATCATGGGGGTGCTGCGACGTATGCGTATTATTCCATCGCCAGTGTCATCCAGTCTTACGTAAGACTCGAGGCAGGGGAGAGACCGATTATTGAGCCCGAGGAGTTCAAGGATAAGATTGTGTTCGTCGGTTTGATTGCTCCCGGTCTGTTTGACCTCAAACCGACCCCCCTCAGTTCCGTCTATCCCGGAGTTGAAGTCCATGCAACGGCGACCGATAATATTCTGAACGGAGATTTCCTGACACGGCTTCCTGTCTTCACGCTCTTTCTATTTATCTTTGTGTTCAATATTCTTTGTGGTATAGGCGTTTCCTCCTTTGACACACTGAGAGTATCCATACCTCTTCTCTGCGTTTTTCTTGTCGTCCCGTTCCTCTGCGCACTTCTTTTTTTTCAGGGGAACCTCTGGTTCGATTTCGTGACGCCGGAGGTGGGTGTGCTTGTGACCTTTGCACTCACATCGGTTGTGAGTTATGCGACGGAGGGAAAGCAGAGAAAATTTATAAAGAGCGCTTTTAAATACTATCTCAGTCCTGCCGTCATCGATAAACTTCTGAAGAATCCGGAGAGCTTGAAATTGGGAGGTGAGAAAAAGGAAATGACTGTTCTTTTTTCAGATATAGCAGGATTCACAACCATTTCAGAACAGCTTGATCCGGAACAACTCGCTCAGTTGCTCAACGAGTATCTCTCCCGGATGACAGATGTTATCCTTTCCTACGGTGGGACCGTGGATAAGTATGAGGGTGATGCGATCATGGCTTTCTGGGGTGCTCCCTTGCCCCAGACGGACCACGCCCTCCGGGCCTGTTTGGCAGCACTTGAATGCCGATCGGCATTGGAAGATGTATGCGAAGAATTTCAACGGAAGGGGTGGCCGCGGTTACAAGCGAGGATTGGCATGAACACCGGGGATATGATCGTTGGGAACATGGGATCGAGAGAACGGTTTGACTATACTGTTATTGGCGATGAGGTCAATCTCGGCTCGCGGCTTGAGGGGGCGAATAAAGAGTATGGCACGTGGATCATGATATCTGAAAGTACCTGTAAGTGTGTCCAAGATGAGGTTGAGGCCAGAGAACTTGACTTGATTCGAGTCAAAGGGAAGGAGAGTCCCGTTCGAGTATATGAACTCTTAGCGAGAAAGGGTCAACTTCCTGAAGAGAACGTGGACTGTGTTCACATGTTTGCGAAAGGACTCGCACTCTACCGAGAGCGGAAATGGGACAAGGCTCTTGAGATTTTTGAAGAGATTCAGGACGATCCCCCGTCTGCTGTGTTTCGAAGCCGATGCGTGGAATTCCTGAACGCACCACCATCTGAGGATTGGGACGGTGTGTATATCATGAGAACGAAATAATCTCAAATCCATATTCTTACATATAAGACGGTATGCACATGAAAGTACGGTTCTGGGGGACAAGGGGATCTATACCAACACCGGGGGAGACGTTTTTGAAATACGGTGGAAATACACCGTGCCTGGAAATTACTTTCGATAAGAGTGATGATATTTTCATCTTAGACGCCGGTACCGGCATCAGGCAATTGGGCCTCGAGGTGATGAATCGATATGACAGGATGAAAATCCACCTGTTTCTGACCCACTTCCACTGGGACCATCTCCAAGGTATTCCTTTTTTTGCCCCTCTCTATTCTGAAAAGTGTGAATGCACGTTTATCGGGTGCGATACTGTGGAGGGGAATCTGAAGAAGAGGTTGCACGATTCAGTGTGTCCGCCATATTTCCCTGTAGATTTTGATGTGTTCAAAGCAAAGATGAACTTCATTGATCAATGTGAAGGTGACCTCAATATTGGTGACATTAACATTAGTGTGACCGAGGTGAATCATCCCGGAGGAGCTATTGCTTTCAAAATCAATGAGACCGAAAAAAGTTTAATTTATATGACGGATAATGAGCTAGATTTTTCTGGGAATAATAAAGATTCTCGGGAGAAGCTTGTCGATTTCTGTGAAGAGGTTGATCTATTCATCCACGATGCTCAGTACACATCTGACGAATACAGGAGTAAGAAAGGGTGGGGACATTCCTCGCATGTCGAAGCGGTCAATTTTGCTCTGGCTTGCGGGGCGAAGCGACTGACTCTTTTCCATCATGACCCGGAGCATAATGATAAAAAAATAGATGATATCGTCGCAGAGTGTCACACCCTCCTTTCCCAGCACACTGCTTCCATGGAATGCTTCGGTGCCCGAGAAGGTGCAGAATTTACATTATAATCTGGAAGAGCGTGGGTTTGAAATGAGAGGAGGAAAATATCCGGAGGAAAAATAACCGCACGTTCGTATCATGAAATGTTATGAGGATCAGACCTTAATTCATTTTCAAATATCAAAGGATGAAAAAAATATGCTCAATTGTAGCGTGTCTCAAAGTGGGCGACTTTCTAATGTTTTTTTAAGGAAACACAAACACTGACTTATATTGTTGATGCTGATTCCCTTAGAGTCAAATAATGTCAATCATTTTGTGATTACAGATCTTGCGATTAATAATCGTAGTAATCCTGCTCGTCCTCGAAGTGGTATCCCTCGTCCTCCGTTTCCCATCGCTCCTTGATTTTCTTGGTTCGGTGTATTTTTATGAGAAAGGCAAGGATGAAAAGAAGAGCAATTCCAATCCAGAGATAGAAGGAGTTCGTGAAGAGAGAGATCCAACCGTATTTGCTCCCGACGTACTTGTACCACCGGCCTTCAAATTCACCGAAGCGGAGACCCAGGACTTCGGTTAAGGCTCAGACAATATCTCCGGTTTTGGCTAAGGTTCGAACGATGTCATGAAATTTCTCGAGGCCGTATTCTTTAATAAGATAGGAAACTGCCAGAAGGCTCTGTGCGTAAGCCAACTGGGCCTTTTCGCGATTGAAGGACAGGACGTAATCAATGCGTTTCAATGGTATGATGGAGCGTGTGAAAACGGCCTTGGCCATGATGAAACTCTGATTGAAGTCCCATTCGTGAGATTCGTACATGGCCAAACCTTCGTCGAACCAGCGGGGAGCTCTTTTGCCGCGGAGTGCTTGACCGAGGACGACGTGGGTGAGCTCATGAACGGCTATCTGATTGAGCCTGCCCCCGGAAACCGTTTCGGGCTCGGCTTTGAGAACAATGAGCCATGAATCCGGAAAGGCGCACCCGATACCCCAGTCGGGCAGTGCGTTGCGAGTCAAAGTTTGAAATTCTCGGTCTGAAATAGTGATGTAAACCCGAATTTGTTGTTGTACTGTATACCCGATATCCATGGTCACGAGGGGGTATGCTTTTTCAAGGGAGTGCAGCACCGATTCGGCAAGTGTTTCGTTTTTTGGGTGATGTTGAATGACGAAATGATCGGATCTTTTTTCCTCCCAGGCACAGAGAATAAGATGAGTACCGCTCCCAAACAGAAAGAGGAACAGAAAGAACATGGTTCTTATGACGGAGGACTTTCGTTTGTTTGGCATTCTGAGTATCGTGTCGACCACCGAGACAGCATCGGTCCTTGCTTCGTGGTAAAAGCCGGGAGCGCCTGAAACGGATCCCTCGATTCGGCGTCGTCGAGGCTGAACGAACTGCGGTCTTGGAGTCACGTTCACACGTTCAGATTTTTCGAATTTGGACATTGGGTTTCAACGCTCACGCAGCCGTGGCTGCATTGTCGATGATGCCACCGCCGATAACGACGTCACCGTTGTACAAGACGACAGATTGACCGGGCGTTATGGCTCGTTGTGGTTCGTCAAAGTGAAGGGATATTCTATCATCAATTATCGGATTGACTAAGGTCTTGGCTGGATGATGGCGATATCGTATTTTGGCCGTACATCGCAGAGGCTCTTTCAGGTGAGGTATCGCTATCCAGTTGAGATGGGTCGCGCTGAGCGTTTGACAGTACAGATCCTCCTCAGAGCCCACATACACTGCGTTTTCTGACGGGTCAATTCTGGTCACGTAGAGGGGTCTTCCGGCAGCGATTCCCAATCCTTTCCGCTGCCCCACGGTGTAAAAAGGGTACCCCGAGTGTTCCCCGATAATTTCTCCTGATCGATACTTGATGGGTCCGGTGCTCATTGCTGGGACGGTGCTCATTTCTTTTATGCTCCGTATCTTCAATCGGTTTCCTTGTGCCAGATCCTGAAAGAAGCGTCTGTAGTTGTTGTCGGGGATAAAACAGATCTCCTGGCTATCACCCTTTTCTGCCACTTTTAAATGGTGTTTCTTCGCTAAGCCTCGAACCTCTTCTTTGGTCATGGATCCCAGGGGAAAAAGTGTATGTTGTAATTGATGTTGCGTTAATATCCAGAGAAAATACGATTGGTCCTTGCGTTCGTCTGTTCCGCGTTTCAGGAGGTATCGTTCATTCTTGGCGTCGGTTTCAATTTGGGCGTAATGTCCTGTCGCAAGAAAAGAAGCTCCCAGTTGTTTTGCTTTTGTCCAGAGTGCCTCCCACTTCATTTTTTGATTGCAGATGACGCATGGGTTGGGAGTTCGGCCTGATAGGTATTCGGATACGAAATCTGTGATCACCTCTTTCTCGAATTCCGCTCTCAGATCCAGGACATAGTGTGGGATGTTCCACGACTGGCATAGGGTTCGTGCATCACTCATCGCCTCAACAGAGCAGCACGCCGTATCGGAGCCTATGTTCCCCCCGGAGGTCCCGTAGTCCCAGAGGTGCATGGTCACACCGATTACCTCAAATCCCTGTTGCTGCAAGAGAACTGCGGCGAGCGAGCTGTCCACACCGCCACTCATGGCCACGACGACGGTGCTGCTTTTGTTTCGGTTGGATGCCACTTACGATTTCTTTTTCCTCTTTTTCTGATAGTCTGCTATGGCGGCGTGCAATGCATCGGCGGCCAAATTCGAGCAATGCATTTTTGCCGGAGGAAGGCCGTCGAGGGCTTCTGCGACGACTTTGTTGGAAATGTGCTTGGCTTCCTTGAGGGTCTTCCCTTTGACGAGCTCGGTCACCATACTGCTCGTGGCAATGGCGGCACCACACCCGAAGGTCTTGAACTTGGCGTCGACGATTTTTCCCTTCGTAACCTTGATGGAGAGCTGCATCACATCGCCGCAGACAGGGTTGCCGATCTTGCCAACACCATCGGGGTGAGAGATCTCACCCACATTTCTCGGATTCATGAAGTGGTCCATCACTTTTTCGCTATACATGTGTCCTCCAATTCAGGATTACTATTTCAAAGTTCTCTGTTCAAGTTGTCTGAGAACGAAATCTCAAATCTTTTGAGGGTCAGGCAATGTATCAATAAGCGTACCTTCTTTGGCCACAGGCTTGTCTTCGATTTCAACAATATCCAGACTGAAATTGATGACCGGTGCATTGCTCAGACCTGTTCCAACTCCGTCGGCGTCAGCGACCGAATTGAGCCTGAAGATTTCGAATTCATCGATTCCGCCGCTGACGAAGAGTTTGACTTTGTTGAATCCGCGCAGATCAAGTTTCCATCGTACTTCCTGAAGCAAACTCAACATGTCACCACGCCTGGACTCGGGTGTATCCAGACGGATTCCCAAAATGCGTGTACCCATGGCTTCGGCGACGTGCAGCGCCTCGTACTTCTCGTCTTGAAAGGTATCGATGGGTACCACTCGCTTGATCCATGGATCGATAACTCTATCGAAGGCCTTAACTGCATCGATTGTACTGCCCAGGAGGAGGATGAGGGCGTGAGGCATGGTTCCTGCCGGTTCTTCATCGAGCAATTCGCCGAATTTTGTGACGGCAATTCCTCGCACCCTCCGATAAAAGCGCTGTGCTCAATCATGGAAGCAATGGCAGGATGCAATCGTCGGGCGCCGAAGCTGATGACACTTTTGGATCCAGCGGCTTTTTTGCATCGGGCTGCACGGGTAGGAATACCGATAGCTTGACACGGGAGTCCGAGAAGTGCCGTCACGAATTGGCCGAAATGTATATATCGTCCGCTCAGTACCATAACCGGTTCCCAAGCAGCGAACAAGGTTCCTTCGGCGAGGATCTCAATATCAACGGGGGTTCCGTCAAAGATCTTGGCTCCTTCTTTGATGACCGCCAGTCCGGCAAAATGATACCTCCTCGGCAAACTCGCAGCCCGGACCTCCATCACCACGCGGGATGTCTTCCCCGTCTCTTCCAGAATCTTGAGGGTTCGTTCACAGTAAATGTCGGTGATTTTTCCAGATTTAATCTCTTTATCTGATGCCGTGTGAAAGAAGTTCATCTCAAATGTGTCGTTGGAATTCGCTGTGCGTTACAGCCCTTATACTGCTTGCATTGGTGACATGGCTCGAAGTCTTTCGATGATTTCCGGCAAAACTTGGACGACGTAGTCCACGTCCCTCTTCGCATTCTCTCGACCCAAACTAAAGCGGATCGATCCTTGAGCGAGTTCTGAGGAAAGCCCCATGGCCGCAAGGACATGTGACGGCTCCAGGGCACCGGAAGTACACGCCGAACCACTCGAGACCGCTATACCTTTTAAGTCAAGACTGAGGACAATCGATTCTCCCTCGATGCCAGCAAAGGAGACGTTCAGTGTTCCGGGAAGTCTTTTCATGGGATGGCCGTTCAAATGAATATGTTCAATTTTTTCCGCTAATCGATCCATGAGTGTATCGCGTAATTCGGATATATTTTTCGCTTCGGATTCCATTGAGTCCATGGCAATTTGTATCGCTTTTCCGAGCCCAACGATCCCAGCGACATTTTCTGTCCCTGCGCGTCGGTTCCGTTCGTGACTGCCACCGTGAAACAGCGGTGTGATTCGTTTCCCCTTTCGAATGTAAAGGGCACCGATCCCTTTCGGGCCATAAAGTTTATGTCCGGATAGAGACAGGAGATCGACGTTGACGTCATTCACATCTACGGGAATTTTTCCGAAAGATTGGACTGCATCCGTGTGGAAAGATACTCCTTTCTCTCTGCAGATAGCACCGATCTCCTTGATGGGCTGGAGAGAACCGACCTCATTGTTGGCATGCATGATGGTCACAAGTATTGTGTGCTCAGTGATCGCCTCCGCGACGGCATCAGGATCAACCATGCCATTCCTATCCACAGAGACATACGTTACTCGAAATCCCTCTTTCTCTAAAGACTGACAAGTATGGAGAACTGCATGATGCTCGATCTTCGAAGAGACGATATGGTGATCATCCTTGCCGTTGACATGGACTGAGCCTTTGATGGCCAAGTTGTCCGACTCCGTTCCACCAGAGGTGAAGAAGATCTCACTCGGCTTCGCGCCTAAACTGTGTGCAACAATCTCTCTGGCCTCATCTACGGCGACTCTTGTCTCTCTGCCAAAAAAATGGATGCTCGAAGCATTTCCAAATTTCTCTGTGAGAAAGGGTCGCATCGTTTCCAACACATCAGGATGAAGAGGTGTCGTCGCATTATGATCCATGTAAATTCGTCTCATTTAATTTTCCTCCGCTTCTGAACGATGCATCTAACCTTGGAAAAGATCTGTGCTCAAGTAACGTTCTCCTGTATCGCACACAATAACGACAACGGTATGTCCTCTGCCCAATTCTTGAGCCACACGTTGTGCCGCCCAAACATTTGCTCCCGAAGAGATACCGGCCAACAGGCCTTCCTCTTCGGCCAATTTTCTTGCAGTGGTGGCTGCATCTTCATTTGTAACTTGGATGACTCTGTCAAGAATATCTCTGTTTAATATATCAGGGATGAATCCAGCACCAATTCCCTGTATTTTATGAGAACCGGGTTTCCCACCCGACAGGACAGGAGAATCTGCGGGCTCGACAGCAACGATCTGTATGTCTTCGATCTCCTTTTTTAAAACTTCTCCCACACCAGTAACGGTTCCGCCCGTACCTACTCCAGCGATAAATGCATGAATATTATTTCCGACTTGATCAAGAATTTCCCGGGCAGTGGTTTTGCGATGTATATCAGGATTGGCAGGATTTTGAAATTGTTGCGGCATAAAGACGTTTTTGCTTTGGGAAGCAATCTCCTGTGCTTTCTTCACTGCGCCAGACATTCCTTCGGCTCCGGGGGTTAATACAATCTCGGCACCATACGCCTTCAGAAGTTTTCTTCGCTCGATGCTCATTGTTTCGGGCATCGTCAGAATAAGATTGTATCCTTTGCACGCGGCTACCAGAGCTAAGCCAATACCGGTGTTTCCGCTGGTGGGTTCCACTATGGTTGTTTCAGGCGTCAAGAGTCCATTTTTTTCAGCCTCTGAAATCATGTTCAAAGCAATCCGATCTTTGACGCTCCCACCAGGATTGAACGATTCGAGTTTGGCCCACACAAGCGCATCGCCCTTGCCAGTCATTCTATTCAACTTCACGACAGGAGTCGAACCTATCAGGTCCAAAATGGAATGAGCCGATTTAGATGCCACAGGGAATTCCTTTCTGTTATGGGTTCAACTTCTTTTATTCGATCGATTCATCTCTCAATTCGGGCAATCGTTATGTTGCTGTTCTTTCGATTTCAACTCTTTCAGAGATTTTCAAAAATCCGGGATTGAACCTGGACGAAGATTGCGTTCAAGTCTTGCTCGATCTCGTAATTTCAACACCTCAACATGTATCGATAAGGCAGTCGATTGTTTTCATCTCTCTGCTCAGATCTGCAAGAGTGATGCTATTTAAAACGTCTTCAATTTTATTGCTGATCCGTTTCCACATCAGGCGGACCACGCAGTCATCAACGTGCTCACACGCTTCCTTCATAAGGGACTCATCAATACATTTCGCCAGAGCGATCGGTCCTTCAAGAATGCGGACAATATCGCCGACACTGATCTCCGATGGCTTTTTGGCCAGAACATATCCACCGCCCGGACCTCGCACACTTTGAATGAGACCACTCCGACGGAGTTTGGAAAGAAGCTGCTCCAGGTAATGGACCGAGAGATGCTGCCGTTCTGAGATCGTTCTGATGGCGATGGGCCCTTTGCCATATTCCTTGGCTATTTCGAACATGGCCCGAAGACCATATCTCCCCTTCGTTGTAAGTCTCATAACCGCCTCCTTAAAAGAACCTGAAATATAATTAATCTGACAATTTTTATCAAGATAAATTTGCAGGACATGATTTCGGTCGATCCAACGACCGTCTCGAAAAAGAACATCAAGAAACTGTTTTCAGATCACTTGTACAATAGAATATAAATATATTATAAACAATATCTAATGTTTCGGCGGTTGATGACATCACGGGGCGGACTTCATCCCACTGATACTCTCCGAGCCTCGTTGAAAAATGATCCCAATCTCTGAACGGACCTCCATTTGGTCGCTCACTGCTCAAGAGGGTCGATCAGACCCTCTTGAGCTTCGCGATCCTTAGCCTTCGCGGATCGCTCCGCTGTCACTCATGAAGGGGACTTACTTCTTTCAAACGACCCACACCGCTTCAAAAGTTTGTAGAATTTCCCAGCGGTCCGGTTTATGAGAGTTCCCGTGAAACTTAATGCTGCTTGATGTTTTCTAATTACTGAGGTGATGCGATGAGTCAAAAGTAAATGAGACTGTATGACATATGAGACTCGGGAGTAAAAGAGGAGAGGTGTCCCAGTGAATTTTCCAGAACTATTGGACTCAGAGGGGAATATTTTCTTGTGGAGGCCCGAATGATACCCAAATTGATGCATACAAACCAAAAAAAATATCTTGAAAAAGGTATATTTTTTCCTTGACAAAACTGGTTGTTAAATAATATATTGTGTTATTGTATTGTGCGGTATTTTTATCGCATGTACCGCTTAGAGAAAATGTCTTTTTAGGAGGATAGATTCGTGAGTCTTAAAATGTATTTGACGATTGCACTGGGGATCTGTGTAACGGTCTTCACAGGATCGCTCTGTGCCAGTACAGAGCAACCATCCCAAGATCTCAAAGCAGCTCAAATATTTACAGGTGATGCGCTTTCCTTTGAAGCAGGAACGCATATTGAGGTTCCGATAGTCCTGACTACAACGAAGTCCTTGGCTGGTATTCAGATATCCTTAGAATACAATGGTGATATTATGACCCCGGGAGAACCTGTCCCAACCGAGCGGACGGCCGGTATGTCCGTCGCTCATAATATTACCGATGATAAGATTCTTATTTTACTGTATGATGTCACAGGGAAAACCATCAGCCCAGGAAACGATCCGGTTTTAACGCTCCCCTTTTCTATTGCTCAAAATGCGGAAGGTCGCAGTGAGTTGGTCTTTCGCGAAGTAATCCTCGCCGATGAAGGAGCAAACGCAGTACCTGCCGAAGTGAAGTCAACACCGATCACTTTTGAAAAAGCCCTTCCCACCGAATATGGTCTTGTTCAAAACTATCCCAATCCGTTCAATCCGGAGACGGTCATTGCCTATCAGCTCCCTGAAGAATCTCATGTAACTCTCACTGTTTATAACGTGTTGGGTCAAGAGATTCGCAGACTGACGGACGAACGACAGTCCGGGGGATTTTATCAAATTGTCTGGGACGGGAAAAATGAATTCGGCAAAGATGTTTCGACGGGAGTATACTTTTACCGACTGCAGGCGGGTGGCTTCAAGAGTGTAAAAAAGATGATGATGCTCAAATAGGAATTGAGGGCATGTCCGATGTAAGGAAATCAATAAATAGGATTATGTTTAATCTTATCGACGTTCATTGAACAGGAGGGGGTGATCTTTCGAAAAAGAGTTTCCGTAGAAGGGTGTTCAAAAACCCATCATTTTCATTGTTGTACCGTCCGTTGTTTGAAAAGTTGAATCCTGTTTAGTTAAAGGAGGTTATAAATGCGTGTGAAGACTTTTATTGTTTTAACGGTCTTTGTAGTGATGAGTGCAGTCTGCGGGTACGCGCAGGAAGCTATTCTGGCAATCGATGGTGAACCGTGTGCGGATGCTGGGGCGACTGGAATCGAGGTCAGCATCACTTTGGACAATAGCGCTATCGAAGACGATGTGGCCGGATTTCAGTTTGATCTCAATTTTGACAAGAGCGCTCTAACAAAAACCGATGTCGCTAAGACACCACGCTCAGAAGATCTTGCTATTTTTTCGACGAGCGACACCGATGACGGCATTCGAGTTGTTGCGACGGGTATCGGGCAAACCATTTCAGATGTTACGGGAGCTATAGCTATTGTTACTTTCGATGTGGATGCCGGAGCTTCCGGTGATTACGACCTCACCTTTGTCAATCCGAAAGTGGCCAATCCTGCAGCCCAGGCCCTTCCACTCTCGGTTGTCGATGGCGTGTTTTCCGTGCCCTGTGGTGGGGGAGGAGGGGATGAGGCCATATTAGCGGTTGAGGACGCTTGCGGAGACCCGGGGCAAACAGGGGTTGAGGTGAACATCACCCTGGATAACAGCGCTCTGACTGAGGATGTCGCTGGCTTTCAATTTGATCTCTACTTCGACAAAACAGTGTTGGCCGTGAGCGATATTGTCAAGACAGACCGTACAGAAGATCTCACTATTTTTAGTTTCAGCGAGACGGATGATGGATTGAGGTTGGTGGCGACGGGAATAGGTACCATCGTTTCAGGGACAACAGGTGCAATTGCCAAAGCTATCTTTGATGTGGATGCCGGGGCCGCTGTGGGCGAATATGATCTGACGTTCGTCAATGCGAAAGTTGCCGATCCAGGAGCGAATCCATTGCCAGTTGTTGTTGTCGATGGGACTTTTTTCGTGCCGTGTGATGCGGTTGAGCTCGTTCGTGAGGACATTGTGCCCACGAACTTTCACTTGACGCAGAACTATCCCAATCCCTTCAACCCAACAACAAGCTTCGATCTCTCCGTACCGACATCGGAGATGGTTAACGCGGTGATTTACAACGTCATGGGTCAGAAGGTGAGGACGTTGGTCAGCGAAGAACTTCCTGCTGGCTATTATACACTCACTTGGGATGGGTTGAGCGAACTGGGCATTCCTGTGACAAGCGGTGTTTATTTCTGCCAAGTGAAAGCCGGAACATTCGGCAGCTCTATCAAGATGCTGTTGTTGAAGTGATGTCCATTCGGGGACTTTCAAGTTGAGGCCAATCTCTTGGAATTCTAAGGAGATAACCGTCGAGGCTTTCTCAATAGCCTCGACGGTTTTTGGCAAATAGAGATTTGCGTTGAAAGCAATGCTCTGTAAAAGTAAGGAATCATCGCGATGAAAAGGTGGTATCTGTTCTTATTCTGTGTGGTTTTTGGGGTTGCAAGTATTCAAAACCTTTATGCCCAGGAGGCTACGTTGAGGATTCTGGATGCTTCCGGAAATCCGGGGAGTGAACGGAATCCTGTCTTTGTGAATCTCTCCAACGGTACCAGCGCCAGTGTCGTCCAATTTGCTCTAAATTTCGACGGAACCGTTTTAACCGTCGTTGATGTCCAACCCACTGAGCGCACCGAGCATATGGGAACCTTCTCGTGGGAAGTGCTTGATTCGAATGCTTTTGTCGTGTTCATTCAAGATCTTTCGGGTGAGGTGATCGATCCTGGGGTAGGACCAGTTGCCACTTGTTTTGTTGATGTCGCGGAAGGCGGGCTCGGGAAAGACCTGCTTCTTCAACTCTCAGGTGCAAGCCTCTTTGATCCATTCTCGAATCCTGTTTCGGTGAGAACTGTCGATGGTATTTTCAGGGTTACTGTTCCCGATATATCTCTCTCTGCCCAGACGCACAATTACGGATTCGTCTTAATGGGACAATCCCAGGAATGGGAAGTCACTGTGTACAACGATGGAACGGGTTTGCTTACAATTTCCGATGTTCATTCCGACAATTTTGAGTTCGTTGTAACATCTCCGCCCTTCCCTCAGGAAATAGCTCCCCTCGATAGTTTAGATATTCTTATTGTTTTTTCACCTTCCCTGGAGGGACCACGATCGGCTTCAATATCATTATTTTCAAATGATCCCGATGAAGGTCTGCTATTTCTCTCCTTAACTGGCGGTGGAACTTCGGTCGATATCGATCTTTCTGATTTGGAGCATGATTTTCAGGCTGTAAGAATAGGGACCACTTCCGACTGGTCCTTCACAATATTCAATTTGGGGATTGAACATATTACGGTATTCAATATCGTTTCAACCCACTCTGATTTTGAAATTACGCATCCCTCATTTCCTCAGAACGTATCACCGGCTGGGAGTTTAGAGGTGATCCTGCAATTCGCACCAACATCGATGGGGAAATTAGAAGGTATGCTCACATTAACATGTGACGATCCAGATGAGGGAACAATTCTCTTAAATGTTGAGGGCATTGGACTTGCCCCAATTATTCAACCGTCTGTTACGAATTATGATTTTGGGGATGTCGAGGTTGGTGCTTCGGAAGGGTGGTTACTTACGATTTCGAATGATGGAACAGCTGATCTGACGATTGAAGCCCTCACTTCAAATAACACTGAATTTTCTGTTGCGTTTCCTGCATTCCCTCAAACTATTCCGCTGGGAGGAAATATTGAAGTTGTCGTTTCATTTGCCCCATCAGACATAGGTGAGAGAACCGGAATCTTAACCATCACAAGTGATGATCCCTTCGATCCAACATTGAATTTAACCCTGAGTGGTGAAGGTGTTCCTTCAGCCATACTCACCATGGGAAACGGTTCGGGAGCTCCAGGGAGTGTGAGTATTCAAGTTCCTCTTTTGCTTACCAATCGGAGAGGGGTCGCTGCGTTGCGATGTATCCTCAGTTACGATGCATCAAAACTGGATGTTTCCAGCGTTTCGCCGACGAATCGAACCGCTCACATGGGAATTTTCAATTGGACCGAACCTCTAGCCGGGAAGATTGTTCTTCTGATCGAAGATCTGACAGATCGCGTGGTTTCCCCGAGTACGGGTGCTGTCGCCAATTTCTTTTTTGATGTTGACATTTCGGCTTTGCCTGCGGAAGAGCCGTTAATGCTTTCAAATGTGGCTTTGTATGATATCGATGAAGGAGACATTTTCACTGTCTCTGACGAACCCGGTTCTTTCACAATTATAGCTCCGGATATAGCGTTATCTGATACAGATTATGCGTTTGGGTCTGTGCTATTGGACGCTACAGCTTCATGGACATTGACCATATTCAACGAAGGGACTATCGATCTTACTGTCACGGGAGTGACGACAACGAACACCGATTTCATGGTCGTTGCACCCTCTTTTCCCCAGACAGTCGAAGCTGGAGGAGATTTGGAGGTGGCCATCCGATTTACTCCCACTTCCCTTGGTCCTATTACGGGGGCCATTACGGTTGTAAGCAACGATAGTGATGAAGGTTTATTATCCGTAACTCTGTCGGGAACTGGGGTAACTCCTAATATTATACTGTCAGCGTACAGTCATCATTATAGTGAAGTCATATTGGGTACGTCCTCGTCATGGACCATGAAAGTATTCAATACAGGAACAGCCGATCTTTCTATCACTCATGTTACTACTGATCAGGCTGACTTTCATGTAGCAAGTCCAATTTTTCCTCAAAGTGTGAAGCCGGCTGACAGTCTCACGGTCTCAGTAAACTTTACGCCTTCCGTTTTAGGAAATATATCGGGAACACTTACTGTATTCAATAATGATCCAGAGGATGGAGAATTGTCTGTCGTTTTGATTGGCGTGGGCACTGCACCGGATATTAATGTTTCTGAAACAAGTCATGATTTTGGTGAAATCGTGGTGGGAGGGATGAGTAGTTGGATGTTACGAATATCAAATATCGGGTCAGCCGATTTAACCCTTCAAGACATCTCTTCAAATCGCGCTGACTTTAGTATTGTGGCTCTTTCCTTTCCCCAGATAGTACCACCGGGTGGATACCTTGATGTTATGATTTCATTTTCTCCCACTATTGAGGGTTTCATTTCAGGTGAGTTAGTCATCACATCCAATGATGTTGATGAGGGTTCTTTCTTTATCCCAATGCAAGGGCGGGGAATTGCACCTGATATACACCTTTCGGCAACGAGTCAAAATTTTGGATCAGTGCTACTGAATAAGAGTCGGTCATGGACGTTCTCCATTCATAATCTTGGAGTCGTGCTTTTAAGAGTAAACGAAGTGATTTCAGGCACCTCTGATTTTCATGTAATCTCTCCCACGTTTCCACAAAATATTTTACCGGGTGATACTATTGAGGTAAATCTTATTTTTCAACCGGTTATGCTTGGTGAATTGATAGATACGATCCGGATAGTGAGCAATGATCCAGATGAGAACATCTTAAACCTTCAGGTTCGAGGCACAGGTGTGGCTCCTCATATTGAACTCTCAGCAGAGGCCTATGATTTCGGTAATGTCGTGGTTGGGCGAACTGCAAGTTGGACATTGACAGTGAGGAACAGTGGGAGCTATGATCTTCATCTCAACCGCATTTATCTTGCGGATAGTACGAACTTTCAAATACATGAAGTTTTACTCCCGATAACGATCACTCCTTCTGCAAGCTCAAATTTCACCCTCAATTTTAAACCCCTGAATCCAGGAATAAAGACGGACGAAATCACAATTGAGAGTAATGATCTCGACAATCCAGTGGTTACATTTTCTCTTACAGGTCGGGGATCTGCTCCTCCTGCGTTGACTGTTCTCGATAGGAGAGGCGCACTTGGGAGTTCAGATCGGTTGGTTCCACTTGAATTGTCCAATGAAATGGCGATTTCGAAGATTGTTTTTACTCTTCAGTATGATTCCGGGCGTTTGATCACGTCTGAAATTCAACCTACAGTGAGAACCGATCATATGGGTACATTTACGTGGCGTGAACAGAGTCCGGGTATTATTGGAGTAACCATTGATGATGAAAACAAAATTGTAGAACCAGGATCAGGATGGGTTGTTGAATTCCTTTTTGACGTGAGAAGTGATGCCACATTGGGAGAAATTCCAATGACTTTGACCAATGTCACACTTTATGATACTAACGGAGTAATTCTCCCCAAAAATCTCTTTCACGGTACTTTTGAAATAGTTGAAACGCTCGAGCAAGTGACTATTGCTATTCCCCATAGGAGTAAACCTGCCGGTGACACCTTTCAAATTCCAGTAAAACTGTTGCAGGACATCACAGGATTAAATGTTTTGGCCATGGAATTTGTCATTGTTTTTAATCCAGAACTTTTGACGGCTATTTCGGTTTCAGACGAGGGCACTTTAGCGGATGCTTGGCGTGGAACGCCAAATGCTGAATATTTAGCATTTACAGCCATAGAAGAGGATCGAATTATTGGAGTCATTGCGGCAAACTTTTCACTGTGGGGAGAAGGTACTTTTTTAAATATTACTTTCGAAGTTTCTGAGGATGCTCAGGCTGGTGAGAAGAGTCCACTTCATTTCTTAAATTCTAAGGTAAATGAAGGTGATCCTCCGGCAGAATTTATTGATGGGTGGTTTTCTGTCGAATCTGTACCGGACATTGATTTCTCGTTTCGAGAGCACGACTTTGGATCGGTGGAAATCGGTGAATCTCAAGATTGGCAATTGACCATCTACAACGTTGGAACCGAGGATCTCGTTATTAGTGATATTGTTGTTACGATTTCCGACTTTACTCTGAGCGATATAACTGTGCCGCAAACGTTATCTCCAGATAGCCATCTTAATACCACGGTAGTTTTCAGTCCTCAAAGTCAAGGCCAAATAACAGGTGAGCTAAGAATTACAAGTAATGATACTGATGAACCCACAGCGTCTCTTTCGCTGCTGGGTGTGGGCACGCCTGGAGTCGATGTGCAATTAGCATACTTCTCTGGATACTGGACCGGGAGGGATGTTCTTCTGAAGTGGACATTCGCATCGTATGATGATGTGTTAGGTTTTCATGTTTATCGAAAAGGAGAAAATGAAATTGAATATTCTCGTCTAACGGCAGAACCGTTGATGTATGATGGGAAATCTCTTTTCCGTGATATGGAAGTCCCGGGTTCGGGATTGTATTCCTATCGACTCGCAGCAGTTGACAATGAGGGTTTGGAAGAGTTATTGGGAACTGTTGCAGTGAAGGTGGGTGAAATAGGTAACTTATCATATTTTCTATCTCAAAATTTTCCTAACCCATTTAATCCTAAAACACGGATCGAATATACTCTCGAGAAAGCGGATCAGATTTCTCTTTCCATATACAATGTAATGGGTCAAAAAGTACGCAACTTGGTCTCTGCACGTCAAGGAGCGGGGCGATACACAGTTTTTTGGGATGGGACGAATGATAGTGGAGAAGCTGTTCCAAGCGGAGTTTATTTTTACATATTGGAAACTATGCATTTCCATGAAACGAGGTCGATGCTCCTCTTGCGTTAATTTACTTTGAATAGACTAAAAAGGAGGTATCTTTTGCGGGACTGGAAGATCAAAATGTTCATGACGCGGCGTTTCTGGAGCATTTGCATGCTCATCATGTGCTCAATGTGTTGTGGATGGGGGTGGCAGGATTCGAATGCTGATACAAGCGAATCAGTCGTTGATACTGGAAAAGTCCGTATCCCTAATGTTTGGGCTATGCCGGGGGATACAATTGAGTTGCCTATTATTATTTTGTATGATGTTACCGGATTAGATATTTTTTCGATCACGGGAGATTTAACATTTGATCCATCTCTTATCTCCTTAACAGGAGACACCGTAATTACAGAAGGCACGCCGAGTGACAATGAAGTTTGGGCTTGGTTTTTCATATCAGCCATGGTTGATACCAACACATTCCGCATGGTTTGGGCTGCCGTAGAATCTCTGGAGGGAAGTGGACCTCTTGTTTATGTGCAATTTCGCGTGTCACCAATGGCACAACTTGGTGAGGTCAGTCCTCTTTGGTTAGAATCTTGGAATTTTAATGAAGGAGATCCGGCAATTGAGGTTTTTGATGGGGTCTTTTCTGTTGGGCAACCTCCACGCATCGAGCTCTCAGAGACGATTCATGAATATGGAACCGTCGATATTGGTCAGAGTGCGGAGTGGATACTGCGCATTACGAATGTAGGAGATAATTTTCTTGATATATATACTATGGAAACCGATAGTGTACAATTCGAAGTTCTTGAACCTTTTTTTCCTCAATCGATCAATGCTGGGAATACGATTGAAACAACCGTTACTTTTACACCAGACTCTAATGATTCTATTGAGGGTAATTTACGGCTAAGTTGTAATGATTTAGATAATCTAATCCTAAATATCCCCTTGGGGGGAATAGGGCGTGGGACACATGTGCAACTTTTATCTTTTACTGCTCAGTTTCATGATGATAAGATTTTCATAAACTGGATAACCTCTGAGGAAAGTTGTCATTTAGGATTTATTCTCTACCGTAGCTGTTTTCCTGATAAAGATTTCAAACCAATCAATACTGAATTGATTGCTGGGGGTCCTTCGTATGTTTTTCTGGATGATTCTCCAAAGGGGGAAGGTATTCATTACTATAAACTTAGTTCTGTGGATGTGAACGGATATGAGGAAACCGTTGGTTTTACTTCAGTAAAAGTGTTTTCTATGACACCTACAACTCATTCACTTCTTCAGAACTACCCAAATCCATTTAATCCTATTACTTACATTACGTTTGAAGCACCAAAAGAGGAGTATGTGACCTTAAGTGTTTACAATTGTTTAGGGCAAGAGATTCGGAAGCTTTTTGAAGGTCATGCGGATTTGAATCATAATACTGTATCCTGGGATGGTTTGGATAGTAAAGGAAATATTCTTCCGAGTGGAATCTACTTTTGTAGGCTTCAGTCTTCCATGGGCATTAGATCAATGCGAATGATGCTTTTACGATAGGACAATTGTCCAAAACTATGATAAAATGTTGATGAATAGTGTTGAACAAGAAAGGAAGAGTAAAGAGATAACAGCATTGATTTGTCAGCTTCAAGGTGTGCTCTCTGCTCATGTCTCCTTTAATGGACAGGAAGAACTGGAAGAGATTCATGTTTTAGCGAATCGTGGTCGATCACCGAAGCAAATTGTTCGCGATATCGAATCGATTTTAGTTACACAACGAGGTCTGCGGGTTGATCACAAAAAAATTAGTGTGGCCCAGATTGAAGGAGAGTCGACTGCTTTAAAAGATGGATCTCGAATTAAATTTGTAAGTGTAGGCGTTTCTGTCCCTGGCCTTGAAAGTAAAGTAGAGGTTGAACTTACCAAGGACAATGTTCCTTCCCTCGGAGTTGCCGAGGGACCAGGATCGGAATTGAATCAATTGCGCTTAGTAGTTGAGGCCACCTTAAAAGCGATCAGGAACTTTTTAGATTCAGATCATACGTTTGTTTTCGAAAGTATTAAGTCTATAGGCGAAGAGAGAAATATTATCATTGTGACAATAACGGCACTTACACCGAGAGATGAACGAAAACTTATTGGTTGTGCCTTTTCTGAAGGGGATCGTAATAAAACAGCTGTTTTTGCTACATTAGACGCGTTGAACCGGTATTTGGAGAGATGGTTAAAAGCTTCGTGCAATTCGGGGCAAAATATATAAGGCCGACATCAAAAATGTGTTTACCAATGGTTATCACTAAAGTTTATTGAGCGGAGCGGTTATCAACCGAGCGAAGCGGTTTACAAGCCCGTCTTTTAAATGAATTTCGGGTAGTGTAGATTGCGAAAGGGGGTTGATACCGTG
>CP070758.1:2636713-2639487 GCA_020348925.1 Gemmatimonadota bacterium
ACACGTCGCTGATACTGACCAGACAGCTCGTTGAGGGCGAGGCGGGAACGGTCCAGGCGTGAGTGCTGTCGTCGGAGGTGCCGGCCACAACCGTCTGCCAGATGAATCCGGCGTCGGTCGAATACTCAATCTTCACATAGCCACTGGTGTTTTCGGAGGTCCAGGTGATGTTCACGCTCTCCCCGGCACACCGGATTTCACCGTCATCGGGCGAGGTCACCGTGATCCGGCACTCCTCGCCTGGTGCTGAGATGCGGCTGTAGTAGACGTCCTGCTCACCGTTGAATGTCGCCGCCCAGGCCAGGTGGGCGCCGGTCGAATCCGAGATCATGTGAAAGTAATCGCCCATTTTCTCCTGCTGAGGCCAGCCGACGTGCGAATTGAATGCCTCGGACAGCCGTACATTCTCGGACCAGGTGACGCCCCCATCTGTCGAGCAGGAGTAGTAGAGAGAGGAGTTGTAGCCGTTGCCGTTGCCCTGGACGACTTCAGCGCGCGTGTCGAGCCAGACGACGTCGATGCGCCCGTCAGGGGCGACGGACATGGTGCCGAACCACTGCCAGGCGTCAGTGCCCGGATCGTCGTTGACGCGGATCGGCGGGCTCCACGTGACTCCTCCGTCAGTGCTCCTCGAGAATATGACGTCGAGGGGGTCTTCGGAATCGTAGGGGACGACTGAGCACAGCAGATAGACGTTGCCCCGGTTCGGACCGGACGAGTGATCGACGGCGATCCAGACCTGCCCGAGCAATCCGCTGGGATTCGGGCCTGCGCCGAGCACAATCTCACCACCCAGGGAGACCGCCGTGGAAAGATCCCACGTCACTGTCTGGCCGGGGTTCTGGGCGTTTGTCGATTTCAGCACGATGAAGTTGCCGTCCGAAGCGCCGCAGACGTAAAGCTCACCGTCGTTTCCCACGGTGAGGACGCCCCAGTAGGGCTCCTCCGGGATGACCGAACAGTCCTCGAAGCTGAGGCCGCCGTCGGTCGAGCGTGTGAAATTGCCCGGATAACAGGTGCTGTAACGGGCGTCCCAGTAAGCGTATATGTTCCCTCTGCCGATGCCGGTCGTTCTGTCTATAGCCATCCACTGCTTGTCGCCGCCCCGAGCGAAGGTTCCGGAGCCCCACGTGGCACCGCCGTCGGTCGACGTGAACACGTCGCAGACCCGGTTACTGGTCAGACTGTTGAAGAAGAAGTTGCCCTCCGCGTCGTAATCCAGCACTGGGTCCGATCGGAAGACCCCCGGATCGATCACACCGGGAAACGTCCACGTCCGGCCGCTGTCCGTAGTGTAACCCCAGCCGGCCTGGCGAAAGTTGCTGTAGATTGTGTCGAACTGCCGCCAGCAGATGGCCATTCGGCTCGGATCGGTCGGGTCAACGGCTATTGTAGGCTCGTTTGCGGCATCACCGAGAATGTTCTCGCCGCTGACGGTAACATTCACCTGGGCTGTGAATATTCGATCCGTTGAAAATCGGTAGGCGGGTGACGTTTGCCATTCAGTACGCAGAACAGTGATATATTCATCGTCGAGGTACTCGTGACGCATGCCGGACGACAGCGGGCCAGGTGTGTCCTGTCCGGTACCCTGGGAAAAGGGAGGGAGTGCGAGAAAGAGGATGATCGGAAAAAGACTGATGCCCGTATGCATTTCAGTCCTCCTTAGGAAAGGTGGTGGTTGGAAAAAATACACATCGGATTAATCGATGGAGAGACGGAAAATCGAATTTTCTGAGAAAAACCGGATGAGGGGATATCATGTACCAGTGAGAGCACGGATCACCTCTCATGTTCTGTTAGAATGAACGCCAACCCTCCCGAAACAATTTAAACAATGATGACGGATCAATCAAGAAATTAGTGCGTAAAACGGGAAAGTATACCGGATATGGTCAGGACGTCTCAGGAGGTGAGAAAAGGTGTCTCGTATCAAGGTATTCAGGAATAGGCCTCATACGAAATAAATTCTGGGCAAGCGTTTTGACCATCGAAAAAAAGCGTTCAGGTCGGATTTCAAAGGGAATTATTTATCGATTGGGGTCGGACCAAAGAAAGTTAGACGGCTCACTCCACTGTTTTTCCAGACTCATCCCCCGCTAGGGCGGGGGATGCAGACACGGAAAAAGCAAGAGCTTATCCTGAGCGAAGTCGAAAGGCTCCGTTCGTCTGACGGTCCAGCGACTCACGTTTCAGGGCGGTTTTAACTCGATCCCAAACTGGAGGTTGTGAACGAGAAAAAGGATGCAGACAAACCATACCTGCCACGATGAATCCTCGCACTCCAAATTTTCCAACCAATGAAATTTTTTCAATCAATGAGTTTGCTTGGAGTGAACTGATTTATTTTTTCGGTCTTTTTCATCATACTTGAAAAAGTGCTTGACAGAATATTAAAAGTATTGTACTTTAGATGGCAGGAAAATAACCAAACTGGGAAACAAATGATAGACATCCGGACTTTGCCACAGTTTTTCAGAGTGTTCATTTAAATACCGTGAGCGAATAGATGAGACATTTTAGAGAGCTATTAAAGAGCTGAGAAAATTTAATTTTTAAGGCCTGACCCCGATTCGTATAGAAGGAGGTTGGGGATTTATTTGAGTGTTTATTATAGCACAGTGAGTAAATGGGTGAGAAAGACGGAAGTGAACAGATCACGACGCAAGAACCACCCTGATTATACTGGATGAGATCGACCGTCCGATGCCCAAAGAGCGGGAGTCAATAATCTACGAACTACTGCAGTTGCCAAAAACAGGCCTCTTCTGCAT
>CP070758.1:2639587-2642559 GCA_020348925.1 Gemmatimonadota bacterium
ATGAGGCCATCGCCTTCGGTCACGGCTCGATCTTCGTGGTCAAATCCGAGGATCTGGTGCCGGCCGAGTACGGTCTGGCTCAGAATTACCCGAACCCGTTCAACCCGGTGACGTCGATCGCCTACAGTCTGCCTCAGGCGGCCAAGGTCAAGGTGTTTGTCTACAACACTCTGGGCCAGGTTGTGGCCGAGCTGGTGGACGGTGATCAGGAGGCCGGCCATCATGTGGTTACATGGGACGCGGCGGATATGGCCAGCGGTGTCTACTTTTACCGAATCGAGGCCAACGACTTCACGGCCACCCGGCGGATGGTACTGATGAAGTAGGAGAGATTGAAAAGCATGTCCTGAGCGAAGGCGAGGGATCAAAAAAGAACGAAAGCCGCCCTGGTTTTGAGACCAGGGCGGCTTTTTTTGGAGAATGCAATGATGTCTCATTGCGACATATGTGACGAGACGGTGAACCGTTTCACTCCGGGGAAAGCCGCCCGAAGTATTCAAAATTTCGGGCGTCTGTCCGTCAACAGGATCATGATGTGTAAGAAGTGAAAAAATATAAAAAATACTTGACAAACATATGTTTACATCGTAATTTAATTCTGATTTGTCAGAAGCCCTGTATGAATTATTGTTTTATTGTTTCATGCTGAGGGGCTTGTATTGCCGAAAAGGCGCAATCGATGAACTCTTTTCATAGTTTCAGTATCCTTGTTTTGCAAAAACCAGACACATCTTTTTTATTATTGATTCTGATGGGAAGGAGGAGAATGATGAAACAGGCTTTACTCGGAGCAGCATTGATGATTCTGGTATGCATATTACCGCTGGTCACACAAGCTCAGGATGTCCTCTTGAACCTACCCCTAACGGATACGGTCAGGGTTGCCGACTACGATGACGGCATTTTTGTTGCCGGGACAGAAGATGGCAAACTCTACGTGTTGGATGAGGCGGGCAACTATGCGGTAACTGATCTGGGTGCCGGCCGTGTCAACGACATTCGTATCGAGAGACCTTACATCGCCGTGGCTGCGGGCAGCACCGTGGTCGAGCTCCGGCTGGGCAGCCTGACACCGCAGGAGCTATGGAGAAAAACTTTTAATATTTGGAATGATTATGCGGAAGAAATTTCCTCATTGGATCTGAGTGAAGACGGCAATTATGTCGCTTATTTCGCCTGTGCCTCAAATACGTATAATTCAGGTGAATTGGGTGAAGTGGGGGTTCTTGCGGGAGGTGTGGGTGGAGGTACAATTATCGACAACGAGTTCACGGATGGTTCAGCAGCCATAAACTACTGGCTCGATGCCACAGGGGATATGTCACGCATTGCCACGTCGCAACCCTTCACAGATGGCGTGGATTACTTTGGATACGAGGCGGGAACTGCCCTCTATCATTTCGACGGTTCGAATCTTGAATTTCAGTGGTGGACACTTCAGGAGGTGCACTACGAAGTGACGGAGGTGAGGGTCTCCGAGAACAAGGATTACGTGGCTGCAGCCACCTCCAGCGGGACCTTTATGTGGTTACTTCGAATGAGCAACGGCGACAGTTTAGCGTCGTATGAGAGCCAGTGCAAAGAGCAGTTCGCCTGCGACGGAGACGACAATCTGAACTATGTGATAGGATCGAATAAGAGCTGTGAATGTGGTTTTGGTTGTTCTCCTTGTCCCTGTCCCCCGTACGACTGGTTCATTCTGAACAATGATGGTGGTGCGGGATATTCGGTGGCCTTAAGCGGGACGATGACCGATCCCATCGACGATCTCGATGCCACGTCTGACGGCTCCTACTTTGCCTTTGGAAGCAAGGGCGGTGATTATGTCGTTCTGGGGAGACACAGCAGCATAACCCAGGAGTTGAGCGGCAATGTGGGGGCGGAGATTGATGCGGTCGAATTGGGCCACTGCGGGACGCTGCTCCTCGGAGGAGATCAGTTTCTGAAGCTGCTCCGGTTTGCCGCCGGGCACAATGTGGTCTACGTCAACATCGACTGGGCCGGGGAGCCTTGCGGCGCGGATCTCGGGACCGGAATACACGGCGAGCCCATTGTCCGGTGCTGCAACGGCTTCGATAATATCCCGGACGCCCACGCCGCTGTGGCGGTGGGGGGGACCATCATCACCTATGACGGGACCTACTATCCGCCGGGCCTGGTGGTAACAAAGGACGGGATTACGATTCAGGCCGGATCGAGGCCCGTCATCGACGGTGGCGGGGATGTGGGCTTCCACATTCGGGCCGACAATGTGACTGTTATCGGCTATGAGTTTACGAACTGCCTGTGGGCCCTGGTCATCGGTCCCGACCCCCTTGGCGGTCCAATTACCGGATTCGCCGCACACTACTGCTATTTCAACGACAATATAAATGACTGGGCCATGGAAGTGGAGTGGCATCCGGGGCTCATTGATGCGGAGTTGAATTACTGGGACTCCTGCACCGGCCCCACGCACCCGGACAATCCGGGGGGACGGGGCGAGATCATTCAGGTCAATGATTTTTCTGCTTCCGTCGATTACGTTCCCTGGCTGCACCCCTGCGCGGCGACCTGGGGTGACACGTGTCTGGACCACAATTTGGTGGGGGACGCGGAGGACTTTCTGATGGGGAGTGGTGTACCGGACCAGGATCTGTACGCCGTGGGGTTCTACAACCCCGGCGGGGAGGCCCGTTTGACATCTGTCTCCTTCCAGTGGTACGATCCCGGTGAGGTCGATCTCTACGTCTATTTGGGCCCTGAGGGCACCTGTCCGGTCTGCCTGTCGGAGGACGGGGGACCCATGCTGGCCGATTTCGCGCTGGATACCATAGCCTCCGGAAGCTTCATCGGCAACTGGGAGTGGGAGACGGTGGGGCTGGAGGATGGGCCGTGCATTCAGATACCGGCCAAGAGCTGTTTCTATGTCGTCTGGAAGATGAGGGAGGGGATGGACAGGCCGAGGATCCTGGCCGATGCCGGTCACGACC
>CP070758.1:2642659-2660735 GCA_020348925.1 Gemmatimonadota bacterium
ATATTGCTCATGATGGTTTGCCGCATGTTCTGAGTGTTGATGGCTTCGAAGCCGAAGCCGAAGTAAACGACTTTGTAGGTTCCCGTTTCCGCCCGGACGGCCCCGCAGCGTGTTTCGTCATACTTGAAGACCTCTCTCGCCGGCCCGAGGGGAGAGACAACGCTGGGAGAGGTCTGGTTGTCCGCTCCGTCTTCTCCGGCGATCTCAATGTCCAATCCGTGGGAGAGAGCATCCCCGGTCAGACCGGAGAGGGAAAAATCGTCAGAGGAATTCACCTCGTACGCTGCGCGGAGGTAATTTCGATAAAAGTCGCACGCCGCCTCGCCGAAATCAGGACTGGCGGGATCGCACAGCGACCAGCCGATGTCCTGGCCGCTGATAAAGAGGTTTCCGCCTCCGTCCAGATAAGTCGAGAGGGCGCTTATGTCGGATGGGCTTAAAGCCGGCGAGGCTTCGCCGGTCGCCCAGATTACGGTCTCAAAGAAGTTGAGATCCACAGAGGCCACCTCTTTGCAGCAGCGGATCCATGTTCCGAAGGTTACGTCTCCGGTGAGAGCCTCTTCATAGAATTGTTCGTAATTTTCCTCCCCATCGTCATCGACTATGAGAACGTCCGTACCGGCAGTGATGCCCACGAGTGTCACGGATTTTGTGAGGCTCGGGTTCGCATTTGACTGGACGGTCAGCGTGACCGAGCCTCCCCCGTCTCTATCCTGGGGGTAGATATAGGCCGAGAATGAATCTTTCTCCGCGGCATGGAGAGTGAGCTGGAAGGTGTCGACATCAGGCCTCAGACAGAAACCGTCCTCGCCTCCGATACACATGGCCGAATACCATCCGGATGGGAGGTTTTCAATTCTGAGAAGGTCGTACGTATCCGTTTCATCACCGAGGTTTACTATCTCTGCGTGCAACTTGATTTCACCGGTTCCCAAGGCCTGTATTTTAATCGGGTCCAGGGATAGGAAATCGAAATCCACGGATGCTGTCCTGTTGAAGGCATCATCCTTATTATCCGAATTATCCGGGCGTCCCCACGTTCCTGCAGTTATTGTGGCAAGGGCCAATGTTATCAACAAGGTATATCTCATTGCGTTTTGTAAACGTTGCATTGAGGCGTCTCCTCTCTTTCTGTGGTTGCGTTTTTTTCTCATCGAATAGGATCGGAAGCGGCTTGAAGAATCTCTCGCGTATCGTTATCCTGGACAAAGACAACGATGTGTAAATGGTCGGGATTCCAGCTAAAGTCAATCGTATAGTCCCGAGTCAACTGTACGTTCGTTTCCGGTAAAAGGGTGATCGGCTCGCCTGTCGGGTCGGGAAGCATGTCCCTCATGACCTGGTGAAAAATGCTTTTTCCGTTGGGCGCCTCAAATTCTATCCCGGATTCGGTGATGACGAAGTGTGCCCGGAGCGCCCTGCCGGAGAGATCCGCACATGATACGATGGAGGCCGTCGCATTTCCCTGAAGGCCGTTGGTGGTATTTGAGATAGTAATGTCTATTTCGGTTTCCCTCTTCATCCTGTCCTCAAGGATGGTCTCCCAGACGTTGTGATCGCGACCGGCGTCGATGGAGCCGTCAAGAAAGAGGTGGGGAGCGAAGAGATTGTCGTAATAGTCATTCCGGGCGGCGTTCTCCACAGTGTTATCCAGATAGAACGGGTCATCACCCGGGGGCGGCCACCAGACGTGGTACCGGATGACAATGAAGGATCCAGAGTAACGTTCGCTGAGTGAGTCCAAAACAAGACTCGACGGAAAACACGGCTCGCACGTCGTGCTGGTGAAATCCTCGCCCAGAACGACGTGTTGTGCGTTTAAAAGGGAGAAGATCGCTTGAACCGTTTCATTTTCCAGCACCTGAACGGACAGAGACTCCGGACAACTTTTGTGCCCCTGAAGCTCAATGTGTACTGAATAGATACCCACTAGCACATTCGAAAGTGTATCAGGGGTCGTTCTTCCGGTACTGGTACCGTCCAGGAAGATGGCCGCTCCCATCGGACTTGAAACGACGGCGATGGCGCCTTCCTTGGCCGTGACAAAAAGAAGGAATTCGACCGGGATTATATTATTTTCAAGAACTTCGACCGCATGTGAACCTGGGGAGCTTTCGTATCCTGACAGGACAACAGATACCGTATATGTACCAACAGGTATATGAAAGAGGGTATCAGGCGTGGTCCGTCCGGTGTCCAGGCCGTCAAGAAAAATGCGGGCGCCGATGGGGTCTGTCATGACGGCAATTGCACCCTCGCTCGTCATCTCCAGTGGAGGATCTTTCTGCCCGCAGGAGAAAAAAAGCAGAATGAAGCCTAAGAAGTAAAGAACCGAAAGCTTTTCTGAAAAGGATGTCATTCATCCCACCCTTTCAAGGACATAAACCTGAAATGTCGCGGAAAATACTGAGGTTTGAGAGCAAATCTTTGATCCCGTCCGTGTTCGATTCGTCGCGTTCTCTTTGCTTATTGGTGCGATTTGTCCCTAACTATCTGAAGTGAATGGTACATATGCCCCTTCTCCCAATCAGCATCTGCTTTGAAATCTATAATAACCTCCCGGGTTTGTCAAGTATTTAAAAATTGTGGGAGGGGTCTGTATGATTCCATGTTCTGAGGTGAGCCCAGCTCAGCTCCTCCGTGTCTCTATTCTTTTTTTCTCTGATGGAATTGTGTCACTTGGTGCATGAAGGCTTCAAGCCGCGTTAAGGATTGGGTTTCCTCTTGGCCGTCGTACGCCAGATTTAACCAGGGGACGTTGTCGTAGTCCTCCCGAAACCTTTTGGAAATGGCTATGACCACCATACCCGGCATGCACGTAAAGGGCATGACGTTGACGATGCCCGAGAGCCCCTTTTTGACGTAATCGGCAGCTTTCCCGATACTCAGGATCGCCTCCCCCCCGAAGGTGTGATGCATATATCGAGCACTGTTGCCCAGGACCTCGGAGGTCGGGGGTTCATGAATGTTGAGAAGCATATCCTTGAAAGGTTTCGAGATGGTGTGCTCGTCGTACCGCTGGACCCGATCCTTGATCCAGCCCTTGACAAAATCTGTGTAGACTCCGTAGGCCAGACTGTCTTCCTTGAAACGGTGATTGGTGTACAGAACCCACTCGGAGATCGGGGCCACCCAGGCTTCACCGCCCAGGCTTTCGATCTTGGTCACGACGTCGTTATTGCTGAAACGGTTGGACCGAATGAAGATCTCCCCGACAACGCCCACGATCGGTTTGCGCGTCTTCTTGTCGACGGGGATTTTTTGAAAGCGCTCCTTGATCTGCCCAAGAACCCCCGCAAGATTTCCGTTGGTGCCGGCGAGCTCGTCCTCGATGAGCTTGAGGCACTTTTTGTACACCTTCTCGGTCTCACCCCTATTTATTTCGTAGGGACGCGTCTCCCACAGAAGTTTCTGGAGAAGGTCGACGGCCACAATTCCCCTCCAGGCCCGGCGCTGAAAACCGTTTCCCAAATCGCCGAATTCGCTGTAGGAATTCCTAGAGCTCGGGGAAATGATGGGTATATCCGGATATCCCAGCTCACCAAGAATGATGCGATCCATTCGGTTGTATTGGCCGAAGCGGCAGGGCCCACTGGCCGAGGGCATGAGAAAAGCCGTTCGGTTCGGATCGAAGCTCGGTTCCTGGACCTTTTTCACAATATCACCAGTGGTTACGATAAAAGGGAAGCATTCCTTCCCTGAGGCGTGTTCTCTTCCCAGCCGTACGGTCTCGTCATCCGATTCCGGAAGCACTTCCGAATCCAGACCGTAGTGGCGGAGGGCAGCACTGATGGCGTATGCATGGTCGGACATGTGAGGAACGAAAATGGTTCTGCTGGCCAGTCCTTTGGCCGAGGGCGTGGCTTCGTGCCATTCCCTGCTGGAGATCTCCCGCTGATCCTCGTTCTCAAGACTGTCGAAAAAGGCCTCGCATCGTGTGATGGTTCCCGCATCGGCGCTGTGCTCGTCGATCTCCAACTGCAGATAGGGCTTTCCAGTCATAATTGCTCGGACGTAGTGCTCGATAAAGGAGTCCGGCCCGCACTTGAAGTTGGAGATGTATATGACATGCAGTCTCGGGTCACTTCTCACGATCTCGGCAGCGCTGAGTATTCTCTGCCCGTACTTCCAATACATGTTCGGAAACTCGGTGGAAATATCCTGGTCTTCCAGAGAAAGGAAATCCATGGGAATGGCCAGCACCCCCATATCCTTCAATTTCTTCGGAAGGTCGAGATTGATCCCGGGATCGCAACCGTTGTAGGGCCGACTTATAATGACGACGGCGCGTTGATCCGGCGACAGACCCTTCATGACCTCGCGGCCGCGGCGTCGAAGATTCTCATAAAAGGTGCTTTGGGCGTCCTTGGCGATTCGAAGGGCACTTTTCACATCAGCGGCTGTTCTCCCCAAGCTCTTACCCAAACGAACCAGGGTCTGCTCAATGTGTTTTTCCCCTCGCTGAAACAGAATCGGCGGTGTCAAAAGTTGCGGGCCAGCCCCATCAAAGCGTATGGCCGAATGTATCGTGTACGGCAGGGCCTGGACGAGAGGGCAGACGTAATTCTGCGATATATTCGGGTTTGAGCGGGCCATATTTATGATGCTCGGCAGGAAGATGTAATCGACACCCTTTTCGAAAAGATCCATAATGTGGCCGTAAACGATCTTTACGGGAAAACAAGTGTCCGCCACATCGTTTTCAACCGAGCTGTGGATGAGCTGGCGGTTGGTGGTCTCCGACAGGACGACCTCGAAGCCCAGTTCCGAGAAGAAGGCCTTCCACAGAGGATAGAGTTCATAAAAATGGAGCACCCGCGGCATGCCGACCCGCTGCCGCTGAGGACCGGAAGATGTTGATGTGGGGAGGGATTGTCCCTCATAAGATGTCAGGAGAAGATGCTCCCTCTCTCCAAAGAGATCGGGCAGATCCGCGCCCCTCCCTTTGGCCTCATCCACCTCGTAACGCTCGCAGCGGGGTCCGTAGAAGAGGGGCCTCTCGTTTTCGAAGACGACTTTTCTGACGTCACACCTGTTCTCACATTTTTTACATTCAAAGGAGGTGGTGGTGTACTTTCTGTGACTCAGATCGAATCCCTTGAAGCGGCTCGGTCCCTCGATCTTGGCCTTCATGGCCAGGATGGCCACTCCGATAGCACCGGTAACATCGTGGTGCGGTGGCACGGTGATGCGTTTCCCCAGCACCTTTTCGAAGGCGGCCACCACGGCACTATTCCAGGCCACTGCACCCTGGAAGAAAATTTTGTTCCCGATACGCTTCTCCCCGACCACTTTATTCAGGTAATTGTAGACGATGGAGTATCCCAAACCCGCAACCAGGTCCTCCTTTTCGGCCCCCTTCTGTTGATACGAGACGAGATCCGATTCCATAAAGACGGTGCATCTGTCGCCGAAACGACCCGGGGTTTTGGCCTGTAAAGCCAGGTCACCGAATTCGCCGACGATGTTGATGTCCAGCCGCTCCGCCTGTTCCTCGAGAAAGGAGCCGGTGCCGGCGGCACAGACTTTATTCATTTCGAAGTCGACGACGATACCGTTGTCGATGCTGATGTACTTCGAATCCTGACCTCCTATTTCGAAAATGGTGTCCACGTCCGGATCAAAGTGTATGGCGGCCGTGGCCTGGGCTGTGATCTCATTTCTGACCACATCCGCCCCGACGTAGTCTCCCGAGAGGTAGCGCCCCGAACCGGTCGTGCCCACTCCGCAAACAGTGACTCGATCTCCCAGTTCCCGTCCCACTTCCTCCAGGCCTCGACAGACTGCCAGGAGAGGACGACCCGCCGTTCGCAGATATCGACGGGCCAGGACATTTTTCTCCTTGTCCAGAACGACCACGTTGGTGCTCAGGGAACCGATGTCTATGCCGACATAGGCCTCAGTTTTTTTCGCGCCGCCCTTCAGAGGGTGCAGCTTCGTCTGAACCTGCTCGTTGGCCAGTTCGTAGTCAAGGCTGAGCTTTTCGAGCCCTTCCGGTGGTGTCTGTTTCACCTTCAGGTGCGATCTTAAGGCGTCGAGGCCGGGCCACGGGGCCTGGATCGCAGTCTTACGCTCTCGCGCCACAAGGACCGCCCCGATAGCTCCCATGGAGGCAAAATGCTCGGGAATGATGAGCTCCCCGTCTTTGAGGTCGAGAACATCCCTGAAAGCCTTGACCACTCCGAGGTTCGCTGCCACCCCACCCTGAAAAGCAACCGGCTTTTTGAAGCTCTTGCCGCGACCGACGTTACTTTTGAAACTTCTGGCCACAGCGTAGCAGAGTCCCGCCACAATATCGTAATCCGGCGTACCGATCTGCTGCAGGTGGATCATGTCCGACTTGGCGAAGACACTGCAGCGGCCGGCTATTCGAGGTGGTCTCTCCGATTTGAGCGCCAATTGACCGAACTCCTCCTCAATGGACAATCCCATGCGGCTGGCCTGCTGGTCGAGGAAAGAACCGGTTCCCGCAGCACAGATGGCGTTCATGGCAAAATCCGTGAGTCGTGCTCCCCCATCTCCCGGCTCCTCTTCGAGAAGGAGCAGCTTCGAATCCTGCCCTCCCATCTCTATCACTGTCCGCACCTGGGGATAATAGACTCCGACAGATCTCGCTTGAGCAACAATCTCGTTTACGAACTCAGCCCTGAGAAGATTTGCAAGTAACTCTCCACCCGATCCTGTAACGGCGACTAGTGAAACCTGATGAGGGGAGAACCTGGTGAGGATATCCTCCATAACTCTCAGAACAGTCGGTAACGGTTGTCCTTTCGTTCTGTTGTAATGATCCTCGAGGATAGAATTCTTTTCATCGAAGATGACGATCTTTGCACTGACCGAACCGACATCAATACCTATAAAAATCTTTTTCTCCATAAACATTTTCTACTCAAAAGTAATTTTTCGGCAGGCATGAAGGTGGGCACTGCACACTTCTCGAAAAAAGAGCATGTCCCCCATCCTCAGTGACAAGACCGGGGCACATCACCTGTCCGACTCTTCTCTGTCCGTGACCGATACATATGCGTATATTACTTTTCCATATCCGTTTCCGTTGACGATAAACACTACATATTACTTTGCTCAATCCGTTAACGGCTAATATATTCATGCTACTCTGCCAAAGGGACTATGCACTCCACCGGGCATACACCCACACATTGTGGTCCGTCATCCATCCCTTCACACTCAGTACAGAGGGCAGTATCAATAATATATGTATCCTCACCTTCACTGATTGCGTTATTCGGGCACTCCGATTCGCACACACCGCAAGAAATGCATTCTTCTGTAATGGACATAGCCATTGTTCTGTCCTCCTCTCGTTGCTCGTTTCAATGGTGGTCCGTCACTGACACCCATACTCCGAAAAGAAAGTTCGGAAAAAATAGTTTTACTCATGTATAAAGTCAAGGGTAAAAGGGTCAGATCCCTTTCGCTGGTGTTTCAAAATCCGATCACTTTTCAATAGTCATCTCGATCGAGCCGGTGCGGAAACCTCGGAGTGATGAAAGCAGACCGATGATCGTATTCGAAATCATCCGTGCGATGAAAGGATTCAATGGCAGGATCTCGCCGTCAATTCTTAGATCGACCTCCCCTTGGAGAGAGGCACAATCTTCTACGGTTTTCTCTCCCATTACGATGGCTTTGGCCAGTTCGTAACACGTGTCGAAGCCACAAGCCCCGCAATCCAACCTTGGCAGCTTGAAGGATTTTTCAAGAACGAGATCAGCCAGCTCGTGGATGTCACTCACAAGAGGAACGGAGAGATCCTCGCCTGATCCGACGACACATATTTGAAGCCCATCAAAGAGATTTTTCGCCTCGGTCTCATCGCGCAGGCACACAATCTTGGGATATGTCTTTTCATCCTTGAAGCCCTCTATAACGGCGATGTCTGTCCTGAAGAATTTCAGGACTTCCTCTAATGGCATGACCTCCTGAAAAGAGATCACTGTTTCAGAATCGGACAGGGCAGCTCCCTGACCGGAACACTCGATCATCTTCGTGCTGTCCACATCAGCCGGGGTGAGGTTCGAATCGGAGTGCTTGATCACGGCCACGGTGAATCCTCTGCTCCGAAGTTCCTGGCACAAATTGACTGCCAATGAGGTTTTGCCACTTTTTTTAAAACCGACAATTCCTATGACCTTCATTCTGCTTCTCCTTATCTAAGGTGAAAAAGCGCGAGGCGTTCTTTGGGTCCTCGATCCAAGGGGAAATGCTTTCTGTTCCATATGGGAGGAATATTATCCGCCCCCGATGAGGAGCATGAAGGTGACGATGTCACCATCGTTCAGAGGCGCGTCATGTTTGTCCGCAGTTATCCAGACCTTTCTGTTGAGGGCAATCTGAATCATGGTGTCGAACTCGCCCTGTCTGGTTGTGAGAGCCTCTTTCGCCTTCTGACCGTATTTTTGAATCAAAGCCTCTATGAGTTCTTTTACGGTCGTACCGGTAAAATCGAATTCCAATTCTTCTTTACCGATGACCTTGTTCAGCATGGGCAAAAGGCGTATTTCAAGATGAACCTTCATAGTCGTATTCCTCTCAATTGCCGATGTACTTGGAGTATAACGCTCTGGCCACATTCGGATCTTCGGTGCCTTTCACAATGACCCGTCCGTCAGGGAAAATGACCAGATGATAGGTATCGACATGAAACATAATCATGTCCGGGGAGACCTCTGTGCGGCCGGCCGGTTCGAGCTTTTTTGCCAACGTCTCAAGATGTATCCCTTTCGGTTCATAGTAGGTGATCATCACCGTATTTCGCCCACAGAGTGCGGTTACGGAAGCACCCTCTCGAGCCTTGAGGGCCGGATACTCCTCTTTTTGGCAGGACGCGCAATCCTCTTGCCGCTGCAATTTCGTCCCGACACACGTCCCCTCCCATACGTCACAATAGATGAGCTCGCCGGATGGTGTTTGCCTTCCAGTCAACAGTTTGAAGCATTCGGAAACCTGAAGAGAGCCCACTGTTTGAACGATGGAAAGAAGAACCCCGGAGGTGTCGCAGGTGTGGAGGTGTTCAGGAGGAGGGATTTGGGGAAAGATGCATCTCAAGCACGGAGTGACACCTGGGACGATGGTCGTGCACATCCCGCGACTTCCCGCCACTGCACCGTAAATCCAGGGGATATTCCCCTTCACGCAGGCATCGTTCATGAGGTACCGCGTCTCAAAGTTATCCGTGCCGTCCATTACGACGTGGCTCCCCGCAACGATCTCCTCAATGTTGCCGTAATGCACATCCGTTACGACGGCCTCGAGGGACGCACTCGAATTCATCCTCAGCAATTTTCGTCGAGCAGCCGTAGCCTTGGGAAGATGCTTCCGGGCATCCTCCTCATCATAGAGAATCTGATGAAGGAGGTTCTCCTCCTCGACGAAATCGCGATCGACGATTTTTATTTTTCCGACACCGGCCCGAACGAGAGAGGTCGCAATGACAGAGCCCAATCCCCCGCACCCAATGAGGGTTACTCTGCTCATTGACAGTCGTTCCTGACCTTCAGGGCCGATCCCCGAAAAGAGCATCTGTCGTGAATATCTTTTTAAATGTCGAAGGTTTTTCTCTTTCATCATGAAAGGATACCTCGCGTAACGTGAGTTTTTCATACCGGACAATCAAACATATACTCTGTGCGTCTTTCAAGGTGTCTTCTTCCGTAAGGTGTGAAGCATATAATTTGGATTCTCAATTGAGAAGAACAATATCCTCTCCAAGAGTATCCCGCTGAGGAGACTGATCAAAATGGCCGTCGCGGGTATCATCAAGGGCTCCTTCGCTGCTGTTGATCCCAAGATAAAGGTGAAGGGAAGAATGAAGGTCAAGAGAATATACCAGCGGGGAATCCTATCTTCGCCGTCCCGAAACGTTCCTCCCGAGGCCTTATCATGTATGGTTTCAGCATATCTCTTGTAGCTCAAAACTGTCAGGAACAGAAAAACAAGAGAAAGAGCCATGGCAAACAGGAGGATCCGTATGGCCCCTCCCGCCATATTGGAACAAAAGATCGCGTCGATCCAAAATACCGTTGCTGCACCCAGAAGAGAGCCTGAGATGATGGAATACACCGAAAGAATGTTTGTATTCCACAAAGGGTGGGAGACGAACTTGTAGGCCCAACCGGTGCTTCCGAGAGTCAGCAGGCCGGAGATGATGACGAGGATGGCCGATATGATTCGAAGGAGACCAAATGTGTTGAAGACGTACAGCATAAGACAATCGACGGCCACAAGGCCTGTAAAGACTCCTGCCAGGAGAACCTCCCAACTCACCTGCGAGCGGAGGTTTTTTATCATGGCCAGAAAACGCAGCCGGTCACTCAGGTGAAAAATGGAGAACAGCGTAGCGATCAGGATAAGAATCAGCGAACCCCCCATACTTATCTTGACAAGCTGGGGGAAACGATTTCCAGCCTGCAGAAATCCGGCCACGATTCCGGTCCCGACAGACCAGCGTGAGAAGAGGACGAAGAGAACTAAGGGGTAGTCGGGATCATACCGGTCCGTTCTCCTCTCGCAGTTCTCTTGAAGGCGAAAATACGTCGATTTCGGAAATGACGCCATGTTTTCTTGTCAGACTTCCGAAATCTCCAGGACTTCGGAAGTCTCTCTCATGCGTGAATTGTTTTTGGGTAATCCGGTTTCAGATTCCCAATCTCTCAGGGCGTAATACCGGGACAGCATAGTACGCCATTCCTGGTGTGAGCATCCTGCTCTCTCTGAATCCCCGGTGAGCAACCTATCCATCGGAAATCGTTCCTCATCCGCTCGACTCACCCCCTCCCGTGCTGCAAGACGCCGCTCATCTGCGATCACCTTTTCAGAAGCATTGATGAGGGCCTCCTCGTCCAGACCGAGATCTGCCACGGCCGACAGCTGTTCGATTAAATCCGCAGGATTCAGGACGGGAAGTCTGGCATAGGGAAATGAGCAGACGCCGGCAAGGTCGGCGGCACATTTTACATCTTCGGTTCGCTTTACGATATGAGCAATCGTATCGATGTTTGGTGGAGGGTTCACTCCGCTCTCGGATTGTCCCTGTTTTTTCCGGGTATTGTGTTCATGTCTCATATCGCCGGACAGGCCGATCACTTTTTTGAGGTTATCCCAATCGCCCGTCGAGACAGCCGCATGAAGGGCCGAATTCATTCTCATATCTTTGAGACCAACGAGTTCAAGGCCTTTCACATGTGCGACGAGCTCTTCGCTTTGGCGGCCTACTATTTCGGATGCCCTCAAAGCGCCTTCGGCGAGGGTGTCACCACTCCCTTCACGCTTCGCAATTTTTTCTATGAGCTTCACAGCCCCTTCCGCGTTTCCCCAGTGAAGGGGAATGTCGTCCGTCTCGTGTTCGCGGAACAGACCTTTGTCGAAGGTCCTCATGGCCCAGGCGATGGTCCCGCCCGTTGATACTGGGTCGAGTCCATATAGTATGCACATCTGTATCATTTTTAAAATAGAATCCCACCGGGCGATTCCCATTTCAGGGCCCAGAGCACGGACACTTTCTCCGTGCGCTCCTCCGAAGTGGATCCCGTCGTAAGGGCCGCTTTTCACGTGCGTATAGCGGCCGCAATGTATGGGGCAGGCGAAGCACCCTTGCTTGCTGAAAAAATAGTTTTTACGGTAATACCGGGAGTTGATGTCCTGAAACGAGCCCCCCGGCGACTGGCCCTGATGTTCTCTCAAGACGAAGAGTGTCCCCTCGAAGCTGAGGGCTTGGGTTCGCGAGTCCCCCTGTATTTTATGGATCAATCCTTTACATACTGCGGCAAGATGCTCAGGATCATGGAGGCTTGCGGATCGGCTTCCCCTCACGGCCACGGCTTTCAGGTTCTTCGAGCCCATAACTGCTCCCAGGCCCAACCTCCCGGAATCCCAGTGAAAGGCGTTGACCAGAGAGGCGTATCGAACAAGACGTTCCCCGGCCGGTCCGATGCACAGCACTTGAACGGTTCTGTCCTTCAGTTCTTCCTGAATGAGAACGGTCGTTTGATGGGTGTCTTTGCCCCACAAATCGGTTGCATCTCTCAATTCCACATCGTTGTCATGAATCCAAATATATGTTGGATGCTCAGCCTGACCCCTTATGACTATTTGATCGGAACCTGTAAATTTGAGCTCAGCGCCCCAGTGGCCGCCCATGCTCGATGTGGCGTATGTCTGGGTCGCAAGCATGGGCGATTTCGACGCCACAGACGTAATGGCCGCACAGGGCGCACATGTACCGGTCAGCGGTCCGACGGCCAGACAGAAAGCTGTCTTCGGATCATACGGATCAAGATCTGCCTTGGTCTCCTCGGAGAAAACGTTCACATTAAAACCTCTGCCGCCTATCCACGACTCGAGATAATCAGAGGACAGATGCTCGTGCTCGATCTTTCCCCTGGAGAGATCGATCCGCAATCTTTTTCCCGCCCAGCCTTTTATCATATTCGTTTCAAAATTCCGCGATATTGTTCTGCGAGGGATTGACCGACGTGCCGCCTCTTCTTCCAAGCAATACATTCTGCAGGAATATAAGAAAGCGCTCCTGTAGTACAGACGCCCAGGCATTGGGGATCGCCCTGACACACATCGCACGTGATGGTTTTTTTCGTGAGCGGGTGCACTTTGGGGGCGGCATATGGGCAGGCGTAGATGCACGATTCGCAACCCACACAGATCGCATCGTCCGTAATCACAGCCCCCGTTTTCGGGTCGCGCTTGCGAGCCTTCGTCGGACAGACCTGCTCGCACACGGGATCGATGCACCGCTGGCAGATCATGGGAATGTGAACGGCCATCTCACCCCAGGTCTCGATTGTGATTCTGGAATAACGGGGGTTACTGGCACCATCGTGAACGAGTGAGCAGATGGCCTCACACGACCTGCAGCCGGTGCACAGATCCGGATCGACAAAAAGAATCTTATGCATGGTAAGAGAAATTTCCCCTGCCCTATCCGACGAATTTTCTCATCAGCTCGGAGAAATGCTCCCCGGCCGATCGTTTCTTCTTCAAAGCCGCCGCGCTGACATCAATATATTCTATCGCCTTTGGATCGCAGAAACTGACGCACGTCGGCTCGCCGTCGCACAGATCGCACTTCATCACTTTCTCCTCGGTCGCGTCTATGCCCATCCCCCCGAAAGGACAGGCTGCGACACACATGAAGCAGCCAATACACTTGTCGTAATCAACGACAACCCGGTTCAGGTCAGTCTCGCGGGAGATCGCATCCTTGGGACAGACCGTCATGCATGCTGCCGTTTGACAGTGCTGGCACAGCATCGGCAGATAGAAACCGTCCGCCTCCCATTTGATGATGTTGATTCGCGCCCGCGACGGGTTGCTGACGCCGGTCTTCTTGACCGAACAGACCATTTCGCACAGCCTGCAGCCCGTGCATTTCTCGTGATCGACAATTAAGAGTTTTTGCATCTCTTTCCCTTTCGATTGAGTCTCTTCAAAGCATGTGGGACGGCTCTTTATCCAAACCAAGCTTCTTTAACGTCTCCGGCTTGGGCACGCCCTTCTCGTCCCAGCCGTGCAATTGGTAGTACTCATCGATCATTTTTGTGAACTTGTCTCGATCAATACTTTTCCCTCTGGCCACATCCAGTCCTATGGGCGTCGGCTCGTCGAAGTACCGGTCCGGCAGCCAGTCATCCTGTCGCGTCAGTCCCTCGCGGATGTTGAAGAGTCTCTCGATGTTGTAAGCACGATCGGCCACCTCCCAGATGTCGGCCGGGGATAACTCAAGACCGGTGTTGTGATACAATAGTTTCGAGAACTCATCGAAGCTGAGCAGATTGGGGCTCAAGAAGACGGAGTGAAATTTACACACGCCCAAACAGTCCACGGCCTCGTAGCACATCTCCTGCCACTGAACCATGCGGGGTTTGCCCTCGTAGTCCGAAAAATCTGAGCTCAAGGGACCATCATAGGGGGTGGGATGGCCGAAGATCTTTCGCAGCGCTTCCTCCGGAAGATGGTACAGATCGATGGCCGGGCGGCTGCGCAGATGGTCGGAGCCGCGGGATGAGGTGGCAATGCCCAGGGCCAGTGAGGGTGTCGGCCGCTCGTCGGAGTGAAGGTTACTCATGCCCTTCACCTGTATGTTGTACTTGAGCGAATCTCTTCCGATTCTTTCACTGGCGCGGAGAGGACCCTCAGCCAGGATATCACCCAGACCCTGGCGCTTGCCGATGCGGTGAATCATCTCCAGCACGGCCTCGTCGTTTCCGAAGTTGAGCTGCAATCCGTCGGTGTCCTCGTCCGTCAGGATGCCTTTTTCATAGAGCTCCATGGCCCAGGCAATCATGCTGCCCGTCTCCAGCGTGTCGAGACCGTAGTCGTTGACGAGATGGTTGCCGGCCAGGACCGTGTTGAAGTCGGTGCACCCCTGTTCGGCGCCGAAGGCACCCTGTGTTGTGTATTCAGGTCCCTCCGCATAGGTCCCCGCGTAAGGACCTTCCTTAATGACGTAGCGGTGGCGGCAGTGGAGCTGGCAGCCGAAGCAGCCGGCCGTGCCGATGGTCACGTCGTCCAGGTTCTCACACTCGAGGTTTTCGCTGTCCGGCAGCTGGTTTTGTTGGAAATTTTTCACCCTGACCAGACCGGTCGAGTTGGTCACACCGTAAATGAACATCGTCCCCCAGCGCTGCATAATCTGTCCGAATTTGGTCGAGGTGATTTTATCGATAATTTCTTTATTGTATTTCAGGGCCTCCTCCGGATGCCTGATGGTGATGTCCATGGTGCCCCGGACGGCCACGGCCTTCAGGTTTTTCGATCCCAGGACAGCACCCATTCCGGTCCGACCGCCGGCATCCTTGTGGCTCGTCCTGACGTTGGCAAAGCGGACCCGTTTCTCGCCGGCAGGGCCGATGACGAGAGATTGGATCTCCTCGTCCTCGAGCTCTTTTCGAATGAGATCCTGGGTCTCGAAAGCACCCTCTCCCCACAGATGGGACGCGTCCCTGATCTCGATCTCACCGTTGTGTATCCACAGGTAGACAGGGGTCTTCGCTTTCCCCCTGACGACCAGATGGTCGAATCCGGCCCAGCGCAATTCCGGGCCGAAGAAGCCGCCCATGTTGGTACTTCCGAGGTAACCTGTCAGGGGCGATTTCGCCGCCACATGCGTCCGCGATGAGGCCGAGGCCAGGGTTCCGGTCAAAACGCCGGCGCTGATCATGGCCGCATTGTCAGGGCCAAGGGGATCGACACCTGCATCCGTGTGGTTGTACAACAGATACATATCGAGCCCCCGCCCACCGATGTACTTTCGACGTATCTCCATAGGAATTGGCTTCGTCTCGACTTCCCCGGTCGTGAGGTTGATATACGCTATTTTTCGATGTAATGCCATGGAACCGTTCCTCCTCAGATCATGTTGAAATGCGCTCAGGAATACTGTCCCAGACCGGCCCTCGAATTTTTGCCGTCTTCGGATAGGGCCATGAGATACGCCATTGCATATCACATTTCGGACAGTTCGCCTTGTCCGCTCTGGCTGCCGGTCTGAATCGCGTGAAGCAGTTCAAACAGCGAACCTCACCATCCCTGGTCCGTGCTTTCATGGTTTCCGCCTCCCTTCTTTTTTACTGTAGACACACCCACAGTAGTTCTGCCTATAGATTCCCAGGATCTCGCTCATTTCTGTTGTTCTCTTGAAGCCGTTCTTTTTCTTAAAGTTGCTCTCTAAAAAGTGAACGCCATACTTTTTCACCGCCTCGCAACCGGTTCTATTAATTGTTTCGGCTTTTTTGTGGGGACTGACGGTCAGTGTTGTTGCAATGATGTCAAAATTCTCCTCCCGGGCGCACTGAGCGGTCTTTTCCAATCTCATGCGAAAACAGGCTTCACAGCGGCGTCCGCCCTCCGGTTCATTCTCCATGCCCTTGATCGACCCGAACCATTCGCTCACATCATACTCTTCGCAGCGGAGTTCAATATCATATGTTTTTGCGAGATTTTTTGCCTCATTAAGCCGGAGTTGATACTCGTTTTCAGGATGGATGTTGGGATTATAGAAGAGACCTGTTACTTCATAATCCTTTTTTAAGAGATCGATGACATACGGTGAGCAGCCTGCGCAGCACATATGGAGCAACAGTTTCGGATGGTTTGAGGTCACAAGGCTCATGGGGAACTATTACATCTCCTCTGAAAATCACTCTCAATCTTTATACGATAGATTGAAAATTTAGAGACTTGGAGGGCTCGAATCAAGCTCTTTCTAAAAACGGAGGGTGTTGCTGAACCTCCGAACTCTAAGCATTTTTTATGTCTTCGACGATCTCAATGACCTTTCCCACGTTGTGCCCGTCCCCTGAAACCGCCAAGGTGATGGCTCCTTGAGAGTCGTCCAAACCGCCGGAGGCGATATGGACAACGTTGACATCGGCCAAAAGTTGCAGGGCATTGATTTCATTAACAGTCCTGCCATACATGACCGGCATGAATCCCACCTTTTTCCCCGTGGCATAATCGACGGTTTCGAGGCCACAGGTATTCGACGCCTCTTTCACCGATGGAATGAGTTTTTCCAGTCCCACGGGGATGATGAGGTGGGAGCCGCGGGCGGCCAATATGCCGATGGCTGTGCCGATTGTACCGCCCACATCGTTGTGGAGGAGAATACCCGCATTCCCGTCAGGATCGACGGCATTTGCCCCTTTGATGAAGACGTCATCTCTACTGTAGGTCTGGAGCGCATCCTTCGGATGAACGTCGACTCTCTTCCCCTTGTGCAGAACGACGGGAGGTATCCGATCCTGGCCTTCAGAGACCTTCAGCTCGCCGCCGCCGATATACCCCGCCAGGAATCGTTCAGTCTCGACAGTTTCGCCTGAGATCTCCTGAGCAACATAGGTGTTGGTGCTGCCCCAGCCAACGATGATGGTACCTTGCTTCAAAGCATTTGTAACTTCCGGGAGAGCGGCGACCCCCTTGGCAATGAGTCTCTTCGATTCCGTAGGGGTGAGGACAATGAGTGCCTTCATCAAAACCTCCTCATTGGCTTTGAACTTCGTGAGTTTATGTTTTCCACAGGAGCTTTGTATGTCATTCCGGTTTCATACCGGAATCCCCTCAGTGTCGAGTGCATTGCGCCGACCGAGGAGATTCCGGCATCCCGTGACAAGCCCAGCCCGAAACGGCAGCTTGTGAATGAAGCGGGCTGACAATTTATCCAACCTCTTTGAAATAATGATCGGCCAGATATGAACTCCGGACAAGGGGGCCGGAGGCGACGGATTGAAATCCTATGGCCTCCCCGAATTTTCGATATTCATCAAACGTATCCGGATGAACGTATTCAATCACAGGAACACACTCTTTTGAAGGTTGTAGATATTGCCCTATTGTGATAATATCGCATCCCACGTTTCTGAGATCCTGCATCGTACCCAGGATCTCCTCCTCGATCTCCCCGAGGCCGACCATGAAGCCCGATTTGGTCGTTAGCACGGGGTTACTCTCTTTTATCTGTTCAAGAACAAAGAGGGAGCGGTCGTAATCGGTTCGCCGATCTCTCACCTCTGGAGTCAATCGGGCAACGGTCTCCACGTTGTGACTGATCACATCCGGCCCGGCATCGATGATTTTTTGAAGCGAGTTCACATTCCCATCAAAGTCCGGGATCAATACCTCAATCGATGTATTATTACAAGCGCTTCGTATAGCCTTCACTGTAAAAGCAAAATTGGCGGCTCCACCATCGGACAAATCATCCCGGGTGACGGACGTAATCACGCAGTATTTCAATGATAGCGCCTTCACCGCTTCAGCCACCCGGTGTGGCTCCTCCTCGTCCGGTGCTGAAGGGTGACCGGTTGAAACGTTACAAAATCGGCAGACTCTGGTACACACATCTCCCAGAATCATAAACGTCGCCGTGCCCCGCCCCCAGCACTCCCCTAAATTGGGACAGGCGGCCTCCTGACCGACCGTGTGAAGACGCAATTGTTGCAGTGTCGTTGTTACATCCTTGAAATGTTCGCCAACATGCAGAGGTGATTTGAGCCACGCGGGTTTTCTCATTTTATGCAGTCTCTCGTCAATTGGAATGGAC
>CP070758.1:2660835-2667942 GCA_020348925.1 Gemmatimonadota bacterium
GACGTGCTCGATGCCCTGGGCATCGTCAACGTCATCCTGGGCACCGGCAGTTGTGCGCCCGGGGCCTGCAAGGCAGAGCTGACGCCTGAGGCCATGGAGGTGCTGAAGTCACTGCGGTCGTATCTGTCGCCCGAGGACTACGGCCGGTTCATGGCCCTGGTCAAGGGTGAGGTGGGCATGCCGCTCGAATACAGTCTGGCCCAGAACTATCCGAACCCGTTCAACCCGGTGACAAGCATCCACTACTCCGTGGCCGGCAATGTGCGCACGACGCTGAAGGTGTATAATGTGCTGGGCCAGGAGCTCGCGACGTTGGTGGATAAAGTCGTTGAGCCGGGCCATTACAGCGTCACGTGGGATGCGAGTGATGTGGCCAGTGGGATCTACTTCTATCGGCTGGATGCCGGCGATTTCAGCGACACGAAGCGAATGGTCTTGATGAAGTAGAGGATCATCATCCACGCCCTTGGGTGTGGGAAGAGAAGATCAGATTCTTAGGAGATGTTCGGGAGACCATGCGATGTCGGGGTGTGCCTGTCTGAGGGCGATATGGTGCGGATGAAGGGTAGACAAGTGTAATTGCTGTCATGCGCTGGATTTTTCTGGGATGAGGGGTACATCCATCCCCTTTGAAAGGGGGTGGTGAGGGTGAAGTCATCATGACTGTCACTGTCTGACTGGGTTCTACGTGGAGAATCCTGACCGAGAAAGGAGGATGCCTTCGAACTTATCTTCATTATGAATGCGGAGGGGGGACTTCGCATGTGGAATGTGAGGTCACGTATGTTTCATTTTCATAGAGGGGGAAGCGAAATGTGTAAAAAAATAACCGTTTCCTTGATTGCACTCCTTTTTCTTATCGTCGGGTTGAGCCAGGTTGGAGTAGCCCGCCGGCTCCCTGTTGTTCAGCACAAACTGCCCATGCTGAAGCAGGTGCCGCAGCGGTCAATTGTGACGGCCGAGGTGGATACTTTGTTGGGTCCTGTGTTTTTTGAGGACGGTTTGCCCGAGGGCTGGGAGTTCATCGACGGGAAATGTGAGCCTCACTGGCATGTTACGGATCACGGGGCGTATGACACGCACTCTTACTGGTGCGGTGTTCACAGCGCTGTCTACAGCGGATACTACAGCTACTGGACCGACTGGCTCGATTCTCCGGAGATCACCATTCCCGGCGGAACCGGCAGCATGATCCTGACGATCCTGCACAAGGTGGATACGGAGGATGTCACGGCGCAGTATTGGGATGGATCGGCGGTGTTTGTCCGAACGGACGGCGGTCAGTGGACGGTGGTGCGCCCCACGGAGAATGTCCATCCGGATAGCACCTTTGCGGATTACACCAGGGTTGACAGTCTGCGGGCCTGGGAATGCTCTGAGATGGCCAATACCGTTTACGAAAGAATGGAGGGGCGGCCCGGCTGGGCAGGGATGTTGGACAACTGGTTCACCTCCACCTTTGATTTGAGCAGTTTCGCCGGGGAATCCACTATTCAGCTCCGGTATGCCTTCGTCTCCGATTGGGGAGCCGACTCCTTCGACGAACCGGATCATTACGGCGGTTGCTGGGTGGAGAGCTTTGAGCTGACGGCCGATGGGAGCGTGATCTTTTTCGACGATGCGGAGGATCCGCAGATGACGGCCAGTGCGCCGTGTCCCGGTCACAACATCGATCTGACCGGAGACAATCTGCCGATCATGCAGAAGTATCCGGGCTGGCCGGATGCCGAGCAGACGGACTGGCCTCCCGTGATTACCGAACCCTATCCACCGACCGGCTGGACGCCTGGCGCGCAATCTGTGAGGTGTGCCGACGTGCCGTATCTCCAGTCCATTATTGTGTCGCCGTGGTTTGATCTGCCGGTTGATGGCTATCCCCGGCTGTCCTGGTTCGTGTTGATGGAGATGCCCGGGGCGGACTGGGATAATGACAGTGACGTGGATGACTACTGGCATGTGGAATACGAATCAAGTGACGAGCTGGGGTTGTGGCACGAGTTCTTTTATGCCTCCAGTAGCGGTGATAACGATACTACGTACGAGTACTGGTGGTGGGATCGGCAGACGCAGCTCAAGATCCACGATCTCAACGGGCAGTCCGTCAGAATCAGGTGGCGGATCAATACCGATGGGTATGAGGATGTCCATCCTACTGCGGATCCGGAAGGGTGTACCTGGGATCCGTGCATCGGGCGGGGATTCTTCCTCGATGAGTTCACCGTTGTCTGGTTGGGAACTCCGGCCCTCGATCTGGCCATTTCCGAGATCGAAATTCCCTGGGTCGTCTCGGTGGAATATCCGTCAACTGTGACCATAGAGCTGGCGAACATCGGGGAGACGGACATTCCCAGTGCCGTCACCTTCTTCTTTCTCATCGATCCTGAGACGCTCGAGCCCATCCCCGGCTGGGAGGCGGGCGTGCCCATGGGACCTCCCTATCCTTACGTACCGGCTCTGGATACTTTCTGGTTTGAATACGAGTGGATTCCGGAGGAGGTCGATACCGTTCGGTTCAGGGCGCAGTATTTGATGGTCGATGAGATCGCTGAGGATAACGAACTGTTCTCCAACAGCGTCGCTATTTATCCCAAGTTTCACGGACAGCTTGGAAACAGAAAAAGAGTGGTTTCGGGGGGCTCCGGCGGTTCCATTCAGGCGGGCACCGGGCCGGCGATTCGGTTCACCGTTCCTGAGGATTTTCAGGACGGTGTGTGCATCGATGCCATACGACCTGACTATATGGGCACCCTCTCACCCTTCGAAGTGTACGTCAAAGGGCCCGGGCCCAATGATACAACCTGGGGTGATGATCTCATCGAGCCCTTCACTATCCTGGATCCCGACACGCTGGGCACACGTATCTACGTGGATTTGACGGAGCGTCCGGATTACGAGAACCTGTGTGGGATCACGGGCGATTTCTGGATCCACATTCGGCAGACGCCGGAGTCGAACTTCTCCTTCGTGCAGAGACCGGCGGACAAAGGTGACTGCGTGGAAGATCACGACGGTCGGGACTGGTTTCATGCGGCCGGTGGTGAAATGGTGAGGAAAACCGATTGTTACGATGTCCTCGTGCGGATCAACTGGGCACCTCCGGGTTGCATTGGGATCAGGGGTGATGCCAACGGCGACAATAGTACTGACGTGCTCGACGTGCTGGCTGTGGTCAATCACATCCTGGGTATCACTCCTCTGACAGGTGATGCCTTGTGCCGCGGTGACTGCAACGGCGATGGTGGCATCGATGTCCTCGATGCCTTGGGCATCGTCAATTCCATTTTAGGCACGGGCGGTTGTATACCCGGAGCCTGCCGGACGGTCCTGACGCCCGAGGCCATGGAGTTGCTGGAGTCGCTGCGTTCCTACCTGTCGGCCGAGGACTACGGCCGGTTCATGGCCCTGGTCAAGGGTGAGGTGGGTATGCCAGTGGAATACAGTCTGGCGCAGAACTACCCGAATCCCTTCAATCCGACCACGAACATCGAGTATTCGGTGGCCGGTAATGCGCGCACGACGCTGAGAGTGTACAACGTGCTGGGTCAGGAGCTCGTGACCTTGGTGGATGAGGTGAAGGAGCCCGGCCATTACAGTGTGGATTGGGATGCGAGCGAGATGGCCAGTGGCGTCTACTTCTATCGGTTGGAAGCGGGTGATTTCAGTGCGACGAAGCGGATGGTGTTGATGAAGTAGTCTTTGCACCTCCACGGAATATTTTCTCAGAACCGCTGGGTCTCTGATGATGAGACCCAGCGGTTCTTTTTTATGATTTGAAAAAAACTTCGAACGATTCTCGAAGTCAATCCGCTTCGAGTTCGGCTCGAAAGAAATAGCAACAGGTATGAGAACAGGAACATGCTTGCGATATGTTCTTGCTCCGACGAGCGATTCATGAATGAAATCTGAACGTTTTTAGGATAATGAGATTGATTCCTGTGATGGGTTATACGAAAAGGAAATGGAAATGCTGCAACGGCATGCGTTCTGGGAGGGAGCACTCTAAAGATGGGAACCATAATCGATGCAGTAAAAAAAAGGTTGACAAAGGAAACTTTTTTTATAATATTATTGACCCCAAGTGACTCGGAGAATGTCATTTCTTTACGGTAATTTGGGTTCATGGGGAGGGTACTCAAATCTTTCGAATCGATGCTATGAAGGAGCAGCACTGGCACTGATGCAAATTCAACCCACTTTTATTAAATTAAGACGCATATTATATGTTTGAAAGGAGGTGATGATGAGGTAAGGTTCATTGTGTCTGAACGGCTCTTCGAGGGAGAGCTTTATGTCTGTTACTCATCGGTCAGAAGGAGGTGATGCGTTTCGGTTGATGTTGCATGAATTCATTATTCGGGGGATTTTGAACTTAGATTTTCAGGGAACAGTAGTACAAATATTTCTTTTGGGGGAAGCAAAATGCATAGAAAAATCATTGTTTTTATAGTACTTTCTCTTTTTATCATAGCCGGACTGAGTCAGGTCAGCTTCGCCCGTCGTCTTCCGGTTGTGAAACATACTCAGAACGTGAGCAAAGAGGTTCCTCAAGTGCCCTTTGTCACGGCGGAAGTGGAGACACTCTACGGTACCGTCTATTTTGAGGACGGTTTACCTGATGGTTGGGAGTTCGTCGACGGCAAGTGCGGATATCACTGGCATGTCACGGACTTCGGTGCCTACGACAACCATTCCTACTGGTGCGGTGTGCACAGTGACACCTACAGCGGGTATTACAGCTACTGGTCCGACTGGCTGGATACCCGGGATCCGATTGCGATTCCCGGTGGTACCGGCAGCCTGAATCTGACGATTCTCCACAAGGTGTATACCGAGGACCCCACGGCTATGTATTGGGACGGTTCCGCAGTCTTTGTGCGAGTGGACGGTGGTCAGTGGGAGGTGGTACGGCCCACGAACAACACCGGTCATCCGGACGGTGATTTTACGGACTACACGCGGCTGGACAGCCTCCGGGCCTGGGAATGCGTCGATATGGCCAACACCGTCTACGAGAGATTGGAAGGATTACCCGGTTGGGCCGGATTGGAGGATAACTGGTTCACCTCCACCTTTGACCTGAGTGCTTACGCCGGCGCTTCCGAGATAGAACTTCGGTACGCCTTCGTCAGTGACTGGGGTTCGGACTCCTTCGACGAGCCGGATCATTACGGTGGAAACTGGGTGGAGAGTATCGAATTGGTGGCCGATGGCAGCGTCATCTTCTTCACCGATGCCGAGGAAGACCCGCCGCTGATGGTGGCCAATGCACCGTGTCCGGGACACGAGATGAGCCTGGCCAATGGTGATGTGGCATTGAATCAGAAGTATCCGGGTTGGCCTGACGCGGAACAGATGGATTGGCCCCCGGTCATCACCGAGCCCTACCCGCCTTCCGGTTGGACGCCCGGGGCGCAGTCTGTGCGATGCGCGGATGAGATGTATCTCAACTCCCAGGTTGTGACGGACTGGATCACTCTTCCGCCTGAGGGATATCCGCGGGTATCCTTTATGATCCTGGCGGATATGCCCGGTGGCGACTGGGAGAACGACGGTGACGTCGATGATTACTTCCACTTTTCATACGAGACCTCCGCTGAGCTTGGTGTCTGGCATGAAATCTTTTACAGCCAGGGCGGCGGTGGCGGCGACAACGATTCCACCTGGGAGTACTGGTGGTGGGATCGGGATACCGGGTTGAAGATCCACGATCACAATGGGAATGATATCAGGTTCCGTTGGCGTCTCAATACCGATGGGTATCAAATACCAGGTCCTGACCTGAGTGATCAGGAAGCTTGTCTGAGGGATCCTTGCATCGGTCAGGGGTGGTTCATGGATGAGTTCACTGTGGTCTGGCTGGGCACACCGGCCCTCGATTTGGAAGTGTCCTATATCGATATTCCCTGGGTTGTCGCGGTCAATCATACGTCACCGGTGACGGTGACCCTGTCGAACATCGGGGAGACGGATATTCCCAGCGCCGTCACTTTCATGTTCCTTCTGGATCCTGAGACCCTGGAACCTGTCCCCGGATTTGAGGCGGGCGTGCCCATGGGACCTCCCTATCCCTTTGTCCCGGCACTGGATACGTTCTATTTTGAGTACGATTGGACGCCTGAAGAGATCGACACGGTTCGCTTCAGAGTGCAGTACCTGATGGTGGACGAGATCATGGAAGACAACCAGCTCTTCAGCAGTGCCGTGGCCATTTACCCGCAATACCACGGGCAGCTGGGCAATACGATTCGCCAGACCTCAGGCGGGTCGGGTGGTTCCATTCAGGGGGACGTCGGTCCTGCGATTCGGTTTACGGTTCCCGAAGAGTTCGAGCCCGATGGTGTGTGCATCGACGCCATACGGCCCGACTACATGGGGAATTTTGATACGCCCATTTGGGTCTATGTGAAGGATGCCGGACCTGATGATACCACCTGGGGCGCCGACCTGATCGATCCCTTCTATATCGAACACCCCGACACACTTGGCACCAGAATCTACGTCGATCTGACCCAGCGTCCTGATTACGACAACCTGTGCGGAAGAACCGGTGATTTCTGGGTCCACTTCAGGATGACGGACGAGACGAACTTCTCCTTTGTCACCAGGGGTGCGGACGAGGACAACTGCGTCGAGGATCATGAAGGGCGGGATTGGCTGTACTATCTCGGTACCATGGATCGTCAGACCGACTGTTGGGACGTTTTGGTGCGGATCAACTGGGCGCCTCCAGGTTGTATTGGGCTCAGGGGCGATGCCAACGGCGACGGTAGTATCGACGTCCTCGACGTGCTGGCTGTGGTCAACCACATCCTGGGTATCACTCCTCTGACAGGTGATGCCGAGTGCCGCGGTGATTGCAACGGTGATGGTGGCATCGACGTCCTCGATGCGCTTGGCATCGTCAATTCCATTTTAGGCACGGGCGGTTGTATACCCGGAGCCTGCCGGACGGTCCTGACGCCCGAAGCCATGGAGGTAATGGAGTCGCTGCGGTCGTACCTGTCGGCCGAGGACTACGGCCGGTTCATGGCCCTGGTCAAGGGTGAGGTGGGTATGCCAGTGGAATACAGTCTGGCGCAGAACTACCCGAATCCCTTCAATCCGACC
>CP070758.1:2668042-2677570 GCA_020348925.1 Gemmatimonadota bacterium
AAATCACTTGCCCGCTATCAAGGATGTGAGCGCTGCAGTCAAACTTGGTGATGTCAATGGTGACGGTGTCCTTGATGTCGTTATCGCCAATTATGGGGAACAGAGCGTTCTGTTCGTGGGGAACTCCGAACCAAAAGGAGGTCCTGTTGAACCGGAGGTGTTGCGCGGTGATGCGGACGGTGATGGCGAGATCGATGTGACGGATGTGCTGGTACTTGTGAACCACATTTTGGGTCACGTTCTTTTGGACGAGGAGACGATGGACCGTGCCGACTGCAATGATGACGGGCAGGTTGATATCTTGGACGCTATCGGTATTGTGAACGTCATCCTGGGGATGGGTGAGTGCAACCCAGGCGGTTCTAAGGCAGAAATCACGCCTGAGGTATTGAGGTTTTTTACATCTCTCGGAGACTTTCTTCCTGCCGAAGATGTCGACCGGTTCATGGCGATTGTCAGCAGAAATGGTACCATTCCGATATGCTGCAGTCTCTCCCAAAACTACCCCAATCCTTTCAATCCCGAGACGCGGATCGATTTTCAAATTCCCACTGCGGAAATGGTCAACGTGTCGATTTTCAATACGTTGGGACAGAGCGTGCGAACCTTGACACACAGTGCGCATGAGGCCGGAATGTATACGCTCCAATGGGACGGCTGTAACGATTGCGGTCGGAGACTTCCGAGCGGTGTGTATCTGTATCAATTGAAGGCGGGACATTACACAATTACGAAAAAAATGATGTTGATGAAATGATATCCAAATGGAAAACGTTCCTTCATGATCCCTTGATCCGTTCCACTCATCCCTTTCAAAAGTACAACATCTCAAATCCTCGCCGGAAGACCGTACCTCTCTCAAAACCACCGCTTTACTCGGCAATCTGGCAAGATATTGAAAAACAGAAATTAAAACTTGACTCAAGAAGGACCTTGTGCTATTTTTCGAAAACGAAGCCGTTCTCTGTTCTGTATATGTGGAAAAGGATCGACATGGAAATAAAAGACATACTTAAGAAAAGCCCTTTATTTTCTGAGCTCAATGCAGGTGACCTCGATGCCGTGGCCGGCATCTCCGCCAAAAAAAGATATGCAAAAGGAGAGGCGATTTTCAATGAGGGTGAACCTGCCGACAGACTTTTTATTCTCAACTCAGGGCGCATAGAAGTGTTTAAGCTGTCAACGGAAGGCAAAAGGCAAATTCTGCGCATCGTCCTTCCGGGTGAGGTTTTTGCAGAGGCGGCCATGTTCTCAGGGGAGACCTATCCGGCATATGCTGATGCTGCCACAGACACCGAGCTCCTGTGTATTGCTCAGAAGGAATTTTTATATCTGTTGGAAAAGAAGCCTGAGCTCAGTTTGCGAATGCTGGGGGCACTTTCGAAATTATTGAGAGGATTTACGGGCATGATCGAGGATCTCTGTCTCAGGGACGTCCCATCGCGCCTGGCAAAATTCCTTCTTGATCGCTCGGTAAAGGAGGACAGAGATTTTTTTCATTTGGACATGAAAATGGGCGACTTGGCTCAAAAGATATGTACAGTGAGTGAAACGCTGTCGCGGACCCTGCGGAAGATGAGAGTGAAAGGGGTTATTGACGTAAGAGGTAAGACCATTACGATTCTCGATAAGGAGACCCTCCAAAAAATTGCCTCGGGAATGAAGATCTAATGCCTCTCTCAAAATAGAACGCTGAGTTCACCCTCATGTGACCTCCATCAATTTTGAAATCCAAATAATCTGCTTTTTTGACGAAAGTCAAAGACTTTTCTCTCATTACGTGACATCTTTATTCAAATAAAAGGGTTGTATGGTCCGCGTTATGTTAGATGCGGAGAAGTGCAGCTTTTGGATGAAGAGTCAGCGATTTATGATAGAAATCGATGGAGAGGAGCAATACAGAACTCAAGGAGAAATTGTACCATGAGAGATTTGTCTAAGATGTTATTATTTTTTTTCATAATGATCCCCGCGATATCCCCGGCTCAGTACGTTGTGAAGGAGTTCAGCGCACCGGGTCCTGAGGCGAGAGGTCTGGCTTGGGATGGAAATTACCTGTGGTGTGTTGATGCCGATAAAGATGCCATTTTTAGGATCGATCCGGCTTCGGGAGATATCGTACATTCCATTCCTTTTGATACTCCTGACACTTACGGAGGGGGAATCACCTGGAGCGGTGATGGCGCTTTGTGGGTGAGCCGGTTGCAGTATTTTTATAAGTTGGATACCACGACAGGCCGGGAGCTCGCCGAATTTCATTGTCCTGGTGGGTGACAGGCGCGTCCTACGGGCGTGACCCGTATTGGAAATAACCTCTGGTATTTCGATGAAAGTTATTGGTGGATCGGTCAGACGACGACGAGTGGCGGCCTCGGGGCAACGTTCTATCCCAGTGACAATACGATCAAGGATTTGGCCTGGGACGGCACGAATATCTGGGCGATCAATCCCTCAGGCATACTCACGGGATACAGTCCCACCGGTTCGCTCACCGGAGCAATTCCGGGCCTCCTTACTGGTGGCTGGGGACTGACGTGTGACGGAACATTCCTGTGGGCTTCCGATCCGGAGTCCGATAAAATATACCAGATATCCCTGCAGGGTGAATTACCAAAAGGCGATGTGAACAGCGACGGGAGCGTCGATCTTCTGGATTTGGTGGATATCGTCAATCACATTTTGGGTCTTCGTGCTCTGGAGGATGGATCCTTTCGGCGGGCCGATTGTAATGAGGACGGTGGGATTGATGTTATCGATGCTCTGGGTCTGGTGAACGTGATTCTTGAGGTTGGTGGTTGTGAGTCAGTATCTCCTAAAATCGCTCTTTCCGACCAGGAGATGGAAATTCTGGAATCCTTGAAACCTTATGTCTCACCTTCTGGATATAAAAAATTCATGACGCTCGTGGAGCATAACGTGGAAATTCCCTCTGAATATAGACTCTCTCAGAATTATCCCAATCCCTTCAATCCCAGAACGGATATTCGATATGAGATACCGGGTGGGAGATCATCCATCCACACTGTTCTGAAGGTATATAACGTACTTGGCCAGGAAGTGCGGACGCTCGTGAATGAAATCAAGGAGCCAGGCTATTATCAAGTGACCTGGGACGGTCGGGATGATTCCGGTTTTGAAGTGTCGAGCGGTGTATATTTCTACCAGATACGGACGGAAAACTTCCTCGATACAAAACGCATGGTTTTTCAAAAGTGATTCCCTCGCAGGTGAGAGGAGGTTAAAATGAAGATCAAGGGTTTGTGGGTAGTTCTTTTGGTGGCTGTTCCAATGTGTGGGGCTCACGCGGAGTTGGCATTGGACGTCGCCTTTCCACATCTGTCTATCAATCGACCTGTCGATCTCCAAAATGCGGGTGACGGAAGTGACAGGATTTTTGTCGTCGAGCAGGCGGGAAGAATTCATGTCTTCGAGAATTCTCAGGACGTCCAGTCAACAGACATTTTCCTGGATATTCAGAATCGAGTCAACAGGTCAGGGAACGAGGAGGGTCTTTTGGGACTTGCCTTTCATCCCGACTATGAGCATAATGGCTATTTCTACGTCGATTACACGGCTTCAAATCCCCGTCGCACGGTGATTGCCCGCTACACTGTCTCCGGTACGGATCCGGATGTGGCCGATGTTAATAGCGAGATCGTTCTGTTAGAAATCGAACAGCCCTTCAGCAATCACAACGGCGGTCAGATATCCTTCGGACCCGACGGCTATCTGTACATATCCGTTGGTGACGGTGGTGCGGCTGGTGATCCTCAGGGTAACGGTCAGAACCTTCAAACCTTACTCGGAGCAATTCTTCGGATAGACGTGGACAATCCCGATATAGGATTCAATTACAGTATACCCAGTGACAATCCTTTTGCACATAATCAATTTGGCTATGCCGAGGAAATTTATGCTTACGGTCTCCGAAATCCCTGGCGCTTCTCCTTCGATTCTGAAACCGGCTGGTTGTGGGCGGCTGACGTTGGTCAAAACACCATCGAGGAAATCGATATCATAGAGAAGGGGAAGAACTACGGCTGGGATATAATGGAAGGAAGCGCATGTTTTGAACCACCTTCAAATTGTGATACAACTGGCCTTACCTTTCCCATCTGGGAATACGATCACAGTCTTGGACAGTCCATAACCGGAGGGTTCGTGTATCGCGGGACCAGCACACCCCAGTTGACAGGGAAATATCTGTACGCAGATTATGTCACAGGTCGGATCTGGTCATTACAGTATGATGGGCAAAATCCTCCCTCCAACACCGAGCTCTTCGATACGGATCTCAATATCTCCTCCTTTGGCGTGGATGAGGATAATGAGCTTTACTTCTGCGCCTTTGATGGTAGTATCTATAAAATTTCCTCCTCGTCATGCATGTCCAAAGGTGACGCCAACGGTGATTGTGCCTTCGATGTTCTTGATGCACTTATGGTAGTAAATGTTATTTTGGATGCTGTAGATCCCACACCAGACCAATTCTGGTCAGCCGATTGCAACGGACCGGAGGGGAATTGCGACGGCGATGGTCAGGTCGATGTTTTGGATGCGCTCAAAATTGTTAATCTGATTTTAGGCTTGGCTGAGTGTCCGTAGGAGTTTGAGTAATAAAGTGCCGACACCTTTTGATCTCTGAATTATGCATTAAATCTCTTTGATGTTAGGCAAATATGACGCTTTCAACAGATTAAAATGATTCGGATTTTCAACTCAACTTGTAATGATCGGGCCTTCTGAACAAAGGGAGAGGAGTATTCCCCGAAAGATCGGGAAATCCTGAGAAGAGGTTAAATGGAGAGGAAAAGGAGATCGTCCTGAGAGCAAAGGAGTGACCGTTGAGATTGATATAATGCTGTCTAAGGAGGAAAATATGAGAAGTATACCAAGTATCACGCTGGTAATAATAATTACAGGATTTCTGCTTTTTTCAATTGCGATCCAGGACATTCAAGCCGAGGTTGGTGTGGGTGATCAAGCCCCGGAGTTTACACTGACCGATCTCGACGGGAACACCGTTTCCCTGTCCGATTTTACCGGTCAGGTCGTCTTTCTCAACTTTTTGGGTTATGGTTGAGGGTTCTGTCGGGCGGTGGCACCGTCCATCGAACAGAACGTCTGGCGAGCTTATCAAAACAGGGAGTTTCAAGCCATAGGTATTGATCTGTGGAATGGTTCGATTCAACAGGTGAGATCGCAATATCAACAACCGTACAATATTACATATCCAATTTTGATCAACGGTAGTCTGTTGGGTGAAACATATGGTGTTTCTCAGGACTATTATTTTATCGTTGACAAGGGAGGAATTGTCCAGTATCGATCCACCGGCGGCTTGGGTCAGCGTTATGATGAGGATACCGTTACTGACATCATTGAGGGACTGCTTGATGATTGCAAGAAAGCTGATGTTGACCTGAACGGTGAGATAGACGTTCTGGACATTCTTCTGGCGGTCAATTTCATCCTCGAACAGACCGATCCGAATTCCACTCAATTTTGTGCGGCGGACTTCAACGATGACGGCAATATCGATATTCTCGATCTCTTGGGTATTGTTGGAGAAATTCTTGAAGGTCTGTAAGTATGGCGAACATTGGCTTTCTGCATTTAGAAAATGTGCACCTATGGGGTGTGAATAATGAAAATATGTACTATACGTACTCCGTTACCAAATCATTATGGATTCTGAACATTAAACAATTACTTTGATGAATCAGTCTTTTCGAATGTGGAGGAACTCACTCGTGACCGGTAGAAAAACAGTACTATTTCTCCTCTCTCTCCTCTTATTGGGTTGTGTATCTGCTTCATACGGTGATACTGAAAAAGCGCCCGATTTTAATCTGCTCACTATTGAGGGGGAAAAGGTGAAGTTGAAGGATTTACTGGGAAAAGGTCCCATCTTGATCGACTTTTGGGCCACCTGGTGCAAGCCGTGTATAAAGTATTTACCCAAGTTACAAGATTTGTACAAGGAATATGGGGAGAAAGGTTTCATGGTTTTGGCCATCAACGAGGACGGACCCCGGAACCTTTCCAAGGTGAAACCTTTTGTCAATTCCTTGGGACTTCAGTTTCCGATTCTTTTGGATAAGAACTCGCAGGTTCTGCGTCGCTTCCGGGGTTTCGGCATACCTATATCCGTACTCGTCAATCCGGAGGGTGAGATTGTTCGCGTACATCGGGGTTACAGGCCTGGTGATGAAAAAATGTGGGTCGAAGAGATTGAGAAGCATTTGATCGTAAAGGAGCCCAAGGCCCAAATCCAGTAAGGTATTCTTTTTGAGAAGTACACTCCGTTCAATTAAGTTTATCGCATTAACCTGGATATTTCTGTTATTGAGTTGGCGTGGAGCGCTCGGTCAATTGGCTGTGTCCAACTTAGCGGAGTATCAATTAGGAAACCTGCCCCACACAGATCCTCCAACCCTCACTACCCTTTATGATCAACTCAATGTCGATTATTATTACCAAAATATCCTTCTCGGTTTGAGGTTGGAATCTTTTCGGGCTTCGGAATTGGATCGCAAATTCTTCGAGGTCACCCAGAAATATATGGAGGCACAAACGGATCATCTTTCGTTAAGAATAGGCAACTTTTATGCCATACTGGGCAGGGGTATTGTGCTGAGGGCTTTTGAGTTGCCCGGAGTGGTTCTTGAAGATCAGGTCTACAGAAGGAGGTACAGCTTCTCTCGGGATTTAGAGGGAGTGTTGTTGAAGGGAATGTGGCGAAAAAGTGAATTCACGCTCCTGCGGGGTGAGCCATTGGACAGCAGTCTTCCACCGGGTGTGGAGAACCTGGAAAGAAGACAGAGACTGGTTGAGGGAGGGGAGCTGCGACTGAGGCCATGGAATTGGCTTACTCTCGGTGGCACCTATGTGAGACTGAATAAAAACGAAGGCCATCAGGAGGTGGCTTCCGCCTTCTGGGGCGGTTCCCTTCGATCGCTGGTGGAAATCTTGAAGGTGAAAGACATGGACCTTGACTTCTACGGTGAATATGCCCAGGTTCAGGGGGAGCTGAGCTCATTCTTGAGTCTTGAAGCAGACCAGCCTCATGCTTTGTATCTCTCTTTCAACTTTCTGTTCAGGAACCTCGGTCTGAGCATAGAATACAAAGACTATCAATCCTTCGACTTGGGCATCAACGACCCACCCTATTTGGTCAAAGAACATAATTTGACGCTCTTGAATCGTTCAACTCACATTCTTTTGCCTCAAAATGAGCGAGGCTACCAAATCGAAGGCAATTACAAGATAAGCAGTTATGCAAATGCGGTCTTCAACGTGAGCCGCGCCGTCAATGATCTCCTCGGTAGAGAAACGAAATTTGAGGAAAGATACGGGGAGATTTTGATGAATTTCAAACCGAATGTGTCTACTACGCTCTTTTATGATCATGGGAAAGACGAATTTGATTTCATTAAAGATAGAGATACATGGGGAAGCACCGTGGAATGGCAACCGGATTATGCCTACGGTTTGAAATTGGATTTTCAATGTCAGAGAGTGACACGCTCTTTCACTTCGGATAAAGAAGAGGTTTTTCGGAATCATTTTCTCTCACTCTCGTTCTCAAAATCGCCGCAGGTCATATTCTCTCTTATCGGGGAAAAATCCACCGATCCTTTTGAGACTGACGATAAGGAGACTGTTGATATTCTTGAGGATGATCCGGAATATTGGCTTGGTGTAAACGTCAATTACCAGATCAGCGTGGAGCATGAGCTCAATCTCTTCTACGGTGACCGCAGGGGCGGTCCCGCATGCAATGCAGGTACATGTTATGAGGTCTTGCCCTTTGAGGGATTAGAGATGAGGTTGGTAAGTCGTTTTTGAGCGATCCTGGGAAAAATAGAGGGAAAGTGAAGGAACGGTTTATACTATTTTAAAAATTTCTTTTTTGACTCGGGTCAAAGAATTCTATGTTTTTTTGAGATACCTTTCAGCATAAGCAGAATGTGATAGCACGCTCGCTGAACCTCTACAAATTTTGAGGATCAGCAAGACTGAGGAGAAAATCGAAGATATTCATTTTAAGAAGGTTGGAAATGGTAAAGAGAAAGATTGTCGAAATTGACGGGGAGAAAAGTACAGGTTGCGGGTTGTGCATACCGGCCTGTCCTGAGGGAGCTATTCAGCTTGTCGATGGTAAAGCCCGGTTGATAAGCGACATTTATTGCGATGGATTGGGTGCATGCCTTGGTGAGTGTCCTGAGGATGCGATTACTATCATAGAACAGGAAGCTGAAGCGTTCGATGAAGAGGCGATGAAGCTCCATTTGCTGGAAATGGAGGAGAAACAGATCCCTCCAGCTCCTGAATTCAGTGGCTGTCCGGGGTCAAGAGTTATGGAGTGGAAAAGCGAGCGTGAGGCTCCTTGGTCGGGAAAGGAAGTGCCTCCGGTGCAATCGGAATTGCGACAGTGGCCTGTCCAATTGATGTTGGTGAATCCTGAGGCACAGTACTTTGAAAATGCGGATCTCGCCATAGTCGCAGACTGCGTCCCCTTTGCCTACGCCAGTTTCCACCAGGATTTCCTAAAGGATACTTCCATCGTTGTCGGCTGTCCGAAGCTCGATGACCTCGGTTTCTATCAACAGAAACTGGCACAAATTTTTAGTATGAACAATATCAAGAGCGTCACCACCGTTATAATGGAAGTCCCCTGCTGTGCCGGATTGAGCCATGCGGTGCAACAGGCCATCGCCGAATCGGGGAAGGATATTCCCTATGAAAAGGTTGTTATCGGGATTAAGGGAAATCGGCACTCCTGAAACTTTTCGTCTTGCCCAGAACTATTCCAATCCCTTTAATCCAACAACAGATATCAGATATCAGATATCAGATTGCAGATAGCAGATCTTCAGTTCATATCACCTTGAAAATTTTCAATCTTCTTGGGCAGGAGGTGCGGACGCTGGTCAATGAGATACGGGAACCTGGTTACTATTCCGTGACGTGAGATGGTCGCGGTTATGCACTTGCCAGCAGTATCTATTTCTACCGCCTGAATGCTGAGGATTACTCTGTTACGAAACGTATGATCCTGATGAAATGAACAGGGGCGGATATGGAATGATGATGGTCGATACAAATAAGTGAAAGATCATGTTGAAAGTTCCCAGACAATCGAAACATGTGCATACGCGGGCACAGAAAACTTTATTTAACCTGCTTATTTCATGAACTGGCATTGCGGCTGGAGCTTGTCCCGGGATGTCGAAATCTCCTCGACCATTGAAACAGATTCTCTATTCGGGAGATTCCGGGAGAAATCGGGAATGACAGAGTCTCTCATCATTAAAAATGCCATGAAACGTGGTTCGAAAACAGTGTTCATTTTAAATCTTTATATACATTGTAGTTGTATATGAATTGATCACACTCTCTTCATCCTCCGTTTTTTCGTTCAATCCGTTGAATTTTGAACAATGAGACATTACGTTTAACAACATTTCCTGTAACCATATAGAGAAACTACTCGTAGAGTACTGCCAGATTTTGAACAAAATT
>CP070758.1:2677670-2681565 GCA_020348925.1 Gemmatimonadota bacterium
ATTAGTCTGGGCTATTGTCGGTTATACCGTAATTGCTGCGCCTATTGATACTTTTCTATTGAGCCATGTATTTCATTGGTTCCCAGATCAGTTACAATTGAATGAGATAATTACGAATTTATCCCTCTATTCAAAGAGCACCCTGCTTCTAACGCTTGTCCTGGGATTTCTGGTTAATGGAATTTTTGGCCCGAGTGTGGAAGTGCTTTATTTTAGAGGTTTTTTACTCCCCCGCATTTCGAGGTTTAAGAAATGGGCACCGTTTATAAACACAGTTTTATTTTCCGTATATCATTTCTTTACCCCCTGGCAGATATTCAGTAGAATTATCGGTCTGATACCATTATTTTATGTGGTATGGTGGAAGAGGAATATGTATATAGGGATATGGGTGCATTGTTTGATGAATACCATTGCTACAATACTAATGGCTGTTACAGTAATAAATGCTTTATCTTAAACACGAGAAGTATACTATGCCAATAAGCCCGACCAATAACATTGAAACGAGAACACTGTTCCTTTTTCTCTTCGGCGAAGTCTGAGAGAAGCCGAATTTGATGAGTGCGCGTTCTGTGAGACAAAATGAGTATGATGTCCCCGAATTACACGATCAGTTGTAAAAAGTGTCCCCTTAAAACATTTTCATATCATAATGAAGGGATCAAAAACATATCATGCAAAGGAGTTACATATGCAACGTAGTAAATTTCAACTCACGATAGTCCTGTTAGTCATTCTCTATGCAATTTCAGGATCATTCGCTCTTGCTTCTGAGACAGAACCCGTCATCGACGATCCCGACGTAAAGGCAGCGATCGAGGTGTTCGATGCCTGGGTTCAGCACCGGCTGTATCAGGAGGAAATACCTGGCATGTCTGTCGGAATTGTTTACGATCAGGAGCTTATGTGGGCTAAGGGATATGGCTATGCCAATCTTGAAAGGAAGACACCTGCCACGCCATCAACCGCATACCGGATCGCGTCGCTGACCAAGCTTTTCACGGCAACGGCCATACTTCATCTTCGTGATGCGGGGAAACTGCAATTGGATGACCCGGTGGCAAAACATCTTGATTGGTTCCATCTGCATGATGAGTACAGCGACAGCCCGGTCATCACCATTCGTCACCTTCTGACACATTCGTCCGGCCTGCCCCGCGAGTTCGAGGCGCTCTATTGGGATGACATGGAGTTCCCGGATCGAGAAACGTTGATCAAGATGTTCCAGGAGTCTTCGACGATCCTTCCGCGTGAGTCGAAATTCAAGTATTCAAACGTCGCTTTCAATGTTTTAGGTTTTGTCGTTGAGGCTGTCTCTGGCCAATCGTACGCTAAGTACGTGACAAACCATATTCTGAACCCGCTGGGGATGACCTCGACATCGGTCACCCCGTCTTCTGAAATGTCTCATTTAGCAACGGGATATTATTCACGGAGACCGGGACGATCGAGAGAAATTGCACCTTTCTTTGACAAAAAGGCCGCGGTCGCATCGGGAAATATGGCTTCTACCGTTGAGGATCTGGCTAAATTCTTATCGCTGCAGTTCCGAGATGGTGCCGCCGGTGGTGCCCAGATCCTGAAAGGATCCACGCTGAAAGAGATGCACCGCCCCCACTGGCTTTATGATGACTGGAATGGCGGTCGCGGTCTGGGATGGGGTGTGGCTCGTGTCAGTGATCAGGTACGAATTCAACACGGGGGCTCTGTGCCCGGATTTAAATCAGCGATTTCCGCTGCACCTGCCGATAAATTCGGTGTTGTTGTCTTGACAAATGGTGATGACGGTAAGCCGGGAGAGATTACAGCACAAGCCTGGACACTTATTGCTCCGGTTGTCAGGAAGGCTACTGAAACCGAAGAAAAACCGGCTCAAGCCGATCCGTCCTGGATGAGATTTGTTGGAGCCTACGAATGGAGCGATGGTTCCGTCATGCATGTCATGCTGCTCAACAACGAATTGTCCCTTGTCGATCCCGCAAGTGATGATCCGTGGGGGGATCGGGTCAGGCTCAAATATGTTTCGGGGAACACGTTTAAAATGCTCGATCAGTGGCAGGAGGGCGAGCTGATCAGGTTCGAAGAAAATGACGATAGAGAGGTGTCCGGAATCATTATGCCGGGGTATTCGCTGCAGAGAAGGAGATGAAAAATCCGAATGCTTCGAGCTTGTCCTCAGTCGTAAGCCACATTTTTTTCTTTAATCTTGACATGAATTAAAAAAGATCAAGTTTGAAAAACGTATACTCCTTTCCATCCCCCGCATTGGATACATAGAGGATGATCGGGTCGGTGTTCATTTATTTTTGATCTCGTACTTTTCCGGTGCATCGGAGGGTACGATGATTTCGGACGCTTCCGCCACAACGTTCTGCTTTGGGTCATACAGAACGGCACCGCGACCGATGAAGAGGTGCTCCTTACTATGAAGCTGAATGTCACCTATGAGGATCCACTTGCCCTCCTTCCCCGGAATCTCGGCTTTGGCGCGACCGTATTCAACGACTGATCCCTGCACCGCTCCAAGCATCTCCTCCGGGTTCCAGGATTGCCGGGACGAATGGACGAGGGCTCCAAATACGTTCGTGAACTTCGTGTGATAAACAGGCTCCTCCGAGACGTCCAGAGGTTCCTCGAGTGATTCGAACTGCAGCACCAGGATGGCAACGTCCTCGCCATACCGCATTGCCATCAGCTGACCGTGGTCCTCGTTTACGGCGAAATCCTTCAAGTGCTCCTTATTTCGATACGTGTCGAAGAAACTCACCGTTCCTTGAACTCGGAAGTAATCCTTCTTGATAGCATCTTCGGGAATCTCTACCTTGAATCCCCGAAGGTTGTGCGTGACGTGCAGAGATAATCCCTGTGAGCGCAAGATCCGCTGGGATTCGATGCCGCCGATCAATCCCATGGTGAACTTGACGTCGGAAAGCTTCCCGTTAAAGAGTTTCTTAATCTCTTTTTCGACCTTCTTACTGCCGGGAGAACGGAGAGCGGGAAAATCATACACGTGTAATGTGCCCTCCTGTATGAGATGGCGATCCTTCTTGAGACGGGCGGTGTAGCCGTAGTAGTTCAGTTGAACCGGGATCGACTCCATTTGGATTTGTTTCTGCCATAAGGCCGCCTCTTTTCGGACGGATTCGTCGGGATCTGAGGTCTCCACGCGATGCAGGATGGATAGTCCCGCCTGTCCGTGATACGCTCCGAGAAGAAACAATGCTTGTTTACGGATCGCCGCATCGTCCTGAGTATTCAAAACGTCCTCAATCAAAGGCAGGGCCGCCTCAGGTTCCAGATCGGTCAGTGCTTCGAGCGCGGCCATCAACAAGTCCGGATCTCCCCCGTCCTGATCCGAGACGACCTCTTCAATATATTTCTTATACTGCATCCGTCCCAGCAGGGCGAGCGCAGACGCAATTTTGATCCTGAGTACCTTGGCGTCGTCCTGCCAAATGCTGTCGGGATGGCGCTCGAAGAGACTATTGAGATTCTCAATGGCACGTTCTTTCAACCGGACCATGTCGTCTGCCTGTTTTACTTCATCAGAGAGTTGATTCAAGCTTCGAGCCAGCCAGTAGTACGCTTCCGCCTCAAACTGGCCTGAGGGGTATCGGTTCAAATATTCCTCAAGTCTGGAGCGGGCCTGTTCCCATTTTCGTTCGAAAGCGAACTCTTTGGCCTTGAGGAAGAATTCTGTTTCCGTATCGCCGTAATAAGATCCGGCGAGGGATACACTGTTGAGTAGTAAGATGAGTCCGGCCGTTAGGAATAGTATGCTTCTCATTTTCGCCCTCCATTTTAATAGGAATAGTATGTTTCTCATTTTCGCCCTCCATTTTTATAGGAATAGTATGCTTCTCATTTTCGCCCTCCATTTTAATAGGAATAG
>CP070758.1:2681665-2694179 GCA_020348925.1 Gemmatimonadota bacterium
AAATATCCTGACCAGCGAGGCTTTAACTCTTTGGCTACCTCTACGGTGGACTTGCAGTTGGCACCCAAAGCATTGATGATCTGGAAAATGTGATATGCTTTCATTCCAAGTTGTCGACCAATTGCTCGATAACTGGCCTCACTGTCATAATAGAGTTCACAGGCTTTGATCTGGAGAGAAAAATTGACGGGTTTGATTTTTGTGGGAGTAAATGATTTGTTACAGTCCTTACAGAGCCAACGTCGGTACGTTCGGATCCTCTTCCCGGATGAAGTCCTTACCTTTCTCTTGCGCCGATCGTGTAGCTTCGCTCGTTTGCCACTGCAAAACGCACACGGTTTTCTTCGCATAATAGACCTCCTTAGCGCGTTCAACGCACTAAAACTAGAAGATCTATTACGCAATCCCTCTCACAACAAAATGTTACATGTATCTATCCATCAAAAAAACACCCAATTCTGGATACGCTCTCCAAAATTTATAGAAATCAAGGCACACACTCTCCTGTGCCCAGGAGTACGTTCACGATACCTAAAGCATCTATAATGTTTACCTGAGCGTCTCCATTGCAATCTGCCCATGGGAGAGCGTCTCCTGGTAATGGATCGATTCCCAAAATATGGTTGACCACTGCCAGTACATCCAGGATGTTGATCTCACCGTCGAAATTTACATCCCCATTCATGCCGGTATATTCTTCAAAGGTCAGGCAATATTCTTTTGTTTCGATAGCTCCCAGATCGTCTTGCACTTGAATGGTAAAACAGAATGTACCAAATTCCTGCGGTTTTCCTGAAATAGAACCCATGACCGTATCATGAGTCAATCCCAATGGCAGCTCACCCTCAACAAGGGTCCACGAATAAGGGAGGACTCCCCCTGATGCTATCAGGTATTCTTCGTAGTAAAATTTTTCAGAACCATCCGGTAGTTGTTCAGTCGTGATACCTAGAGGACCGCACCCGCTGATCTTGAAAGTTCTTTCACACACGCCACAGTTTTCAATGTTTTCGGGATCACAGATTCTGACAAGGCAATCGATGGAAGGTGTATCGGGAATGGTCCAGGGATATGAACCATCATCAGGAGTACTCTCGGTGACCGGTTCCCAGTCGGTTCCACCATTGGTCGAATACTCGATGATCACATTTCCGCTGGTAAAGCATGAGCTCCATGTGATCTCATGGTCTTCTACCGCACACCAGCTCTCCCCACCGTTCGGTGAAGCAATATCGACATAAGCATTCCCCAGAACGGTCAGACCTGAATCTCTATCGGCAACATATATATAACATCCATATAAAGCTACCCCCCAGGCTTGGCCCGGTGTATCGTAGGTCTCGATCAACGTTGGCGAAGCCGGATCAGAGATGTCGATGATCTGAATGCCGATCTGATCGCGAGCCATACAGGCAAAATCACCGACCACGGCTACAGTAAAGTTATTTTGCCAATCCTCATAGTACCCGCCAAGAGTCGGCGAAGTCGGATCGCTGATGTCGATGATATAAAGCCCTGAGTAATCGGCCACATAGGCGTAGTTTCCAACCACCTCTACATCGTTGGCCGCGTGGGTCTCGAAGCTTCCGGCCGGGGTTGGCGAAGCTGGATCGATAATATCGATGATCTGTAGGCCCCCTTCCCAGTCCGCTACGTATGCGTAATTTCCAACCACGTCCAAACCCTGTGCCGCGTCCTGGGTATACATACCGCCCATCAGGGTTGGGGAAGTCGGGTTTGAAATATCGATGATCATCAGTCCAGCATTCTGAGCTCCCACATATGCATACTCACCGACCACATCCACACCATTGGCATTGTCCGGTGTAACGTAGCTTCCAGTCAACGTTGGCGTGGTCGGGTCCGAGATGTCGATGATCTTGAAACCATTATTCCCGGCAGCGCAATATGCATAGGATCCAACAATGGTAACATCATAGATGTAATCCCCAGTATAGGACCCGGTCAGCGATGGAGAGCCGGGATCGGAGATATCGATGACAGAAAAACTATATGCGCCTACATAAGCGTATGCTCCATCTGCGTAAACACACCGGGCACCGGGTGTGACATAGCTGCCGACAAAGGAAACCTGAGCCGCCGCGCCCTGAAATCCAACAAGTACCAATAGACACACTTGAATAAATAAAAATAAATTTGTTCGTCTCATTTTGATGTCCTCCTTCTTAATTCGAAAGAAGCTGGAATCAAGGCGCACACTCTCCAATATCCAGGAGCACATTGACAATACCAAGGGTATCGATAATGTTGACCTGATCGTCTCCACTGCAATCGGCCCACCCAAGCGCATCTCCTGTTAACACTTCAATTCCCAAAACATGGTTGACTGTTGCCAAGACATCCAGGATGTTGATCTCACCGTCGAAATTTATATCTCCGGTCATGCCAGTATATTCTCCAATGGTTATGCAATACTCCCGTGTGTCCGTGGCTCCCAGATCTTCCTGTAATTCTATGGTAAAACAGAATGTGCCAAATTCCTGAGGCTTTCCTGAGATGGAACCCATGACCGTATCAAGATTCAAACCCGATGGCAGCTCACCTTCAACAAGGGTCCATGAATAAGGGAGGACTCCCCCTGTTGCTACAAGATACTCTTCGTAGTGAATCTTCTCAGTACCATCCGGAAGGGTTTCAGTCATGATACCCAGAGGACCGCATCCGCTGATCTTGAAAGCGCTTTCACACTCCTCGCAGATTTCCGTATCCTGAGGGTCACAGATCCTGACCAAACAATCGATGGACGGTGTATCGGGAATGGTCCAGGAATAGGAACCATCATTCGGGGTACTCGCGGTGACCGGTTCCCAATCAGTTCCACCATTGGTCGAATACTCGATCATCACATAGAAGCTGGAACTGCACGAACCCCAGGTGATCTCGTGGCTCTCTCCCGCGCACCAGCTCTCTCCGCCGACTGGTGAGTCGACAGGGAAGCTCGGAAAATCCCCGATTTCCAGAACAGTCAAGCCTTCATCATAATCGGCTATGTATATATATGATCCATGAACAGCGACATCACCGGCTTCGCCGGGCGTAATGTAGTTTTCAACCAATGTTGGCGAAGTCGGGTCGGAAATATCGATGATCTGAAGGCCGTTTTGGTCCCTGGCCTGATAGGCATAGTCTCCGGCCACGGTTACACCACCGTTATTTCCCGAATCAACAAACTCTCCGGCAAGCGTCGGCGAAGTCGGGTCGGTGATATCGATGACGAAGAGTCCTGAGTGGTCAGCCACATAGGCGTAATTGCCTGCCACATCCACATCCTGGGCGACGTTGTACGCAGCGATGCTTCCGGTCGGGGTCGGAGAAGCTGGATCGCTAATGTCGATGATCTGAAGACCTGATGGTCCGTCTGCCAGGTACGCGTAATCTCCTACTACAGTCAGACCCCGGGCCGTTCCCGGGGTATCATAGCTGCCCGTCAGGGTCGGGGACGTTGGATTTGAGATATCGATGACCAGAAAGCCATCTTCATGTGCTCCCACGTATGCATACTCTCCGACCACATCCACACCCATGGCTGGGCCCGGCGTGGCGTAGTTTCCTGTCAGTGTCGGCGAACCTGGATCAGATATGTCTATGATATTGAAACCACAATTGAGGCAGGCCACATAAACATAGGATCCGTTCACGGTAACATCCAGTGTCGGACCCCCACTCATGGACCCGGTCGGCGATGGAGAGCTGGGATCGGTGACATCAATGATTTGAAGCCCCATGACACCCACATAGGCGTATATTCCATCGGCGTCAATACAATAGGTATAGCCGGGTGTGGCATAGTTGCTGACAAAGCAAACCTGAGCTACGGTACCATGATATCCGACAAGCACTGTCAGCAATGCTGTCACACATACTAAGTGTTTTGTTCGCATCATCTGCTCCTCCCATTTTCATTTTTCAATAGTTAGGATGAAGATTTTCCAAAAACATGCAGTATCTTATGAATATTCAACGTATTGTTTTCTTACACTATCAGATGTATAGGTACTGAAAGTTACGTGTTTAACTAAATTCGATAAACAAATCAGTGGTCGACGAATCCGATTAGCATCACCTCCTTATTGAATGAAAAATCCTTGACATTGAAAAGCTGAAAATACATTTTGCTACTACACCAAGCAAGGAATTTTTGGAGTTAATTAATTGTATCAATATTTTGACATCTTCAAATTTTATTTCTAATCAGTAGTGTCCGGTTATTAGTTACATAATTCCAATGGCTTACGAGTAAGGTCACAAGGGGTTTTGTAGTAGCTTTCCGTAACCGAATAAAAATCATACTCTTTGTTGAATAAGGGTAATTGTAAAAAATGTAGAATAGTGTAGAAAAAAATCTTGAAACAAGTAGTTCCTTTCCGAATAAGAAAGAAAATACATGCAGTATACGTGTTCTAAAGCCCGAAAAGAATGGTAACGCATTATAATGATTTCAAATCGAGAAATGACACTTTTTTTCATAACTAACTATGCGAATAGAGATTATACATACTCATTTTTTCATCAACCGGACATTACTGATTTCTAATATTTTTTAAAAATAAATCCTTCTCCCTTATTAAAAAGCAGAATTTTTGTTGTTGAAAAAAATAATTGTGAATTGAAAATTGAGAATTTATTTTGTATACACCTGCGCCCAGAGTCAAACATCTCGGAAATTCTTTGAATTTCGAGATGTTCTCAGGGGGTTTGGGGGAAAGGATGAACTTTCCCACAAGGGGTAACCACCATGCACCATATGATACATGGCGCCATAGGGGCGAGAGCCCTTTGGAACTTTGCTTGAGAAGCAAGTAAAGTTAGATGGTTAGAGCGCCGGACTTCGAGTCCGTTTTGGGCGACTTTTTATATCCCCATCTTCCTCCCTTTATCCTTAAATTCAGCCGATTTATAAGCAGTTTCATCAAGAGTTTTCGACAACGATGAATTGACACTTTTTGTTCCTTGACAATGTATTGGGAGAGATATAATTTAGTGATATTCCAGGAGAAAAAATGGAGGAATCGTATCAAAATGTTTCGTCTACTCTTCAAATGTCCTGTTTGGTTTGAGGGTTTGTGCAGAATAAGACATGCCCACGAGATTGTGAGGGTCGTTACAATCTGACAAAGATCCTGACTAATCCAAGAGAAGGTAGACAAATGCGAGCCTTGATTTCTGCGATTCCTGAGAGAAATCGCAACTCTTCTATCAAAACTAAAAGTGCATGTTCTCTTTGATATTCTGCATTTGGTAGTGTAAATTAATGTTCGCAATTTTCGTTCTTTGAAAAGGGCGAAGGTCATCGTAAACTCCAATAGTTTCTCACAAACTATGAAAGGAGGATAGCGATGACCTTGCCGAAGCAAGTTAAGCATTTTTTCAACCAAAAGGTAGTAGAATTTCTCCTGAGCGAGGATCCCATTTTTGAGATGCTTTCCTGGTTGTTGACAGAGTTCATGAGAGCCGAATCGGAAGCGAAAGTGGGTGCTGAGAAGAACCAGCACAGTTCCAAGAGAAAAACCTATTTCAGCGGATACCGTCCCAGACGCTTCGATACTCGTCTGGGGACCATTTACCTGTTAGTACCAAAACTGAGAAAAGGAGGCTACATCCCCTTCTTTGTTCAAGAGAAAAAGCGTTCTGAAACGGCTCTGATCAGTCTGATCCAGGAGGCCTATGTCAACGGTGTCTCGACTCGTAAAGTGGAACGGTTGGCAAAGAGTCTCGGTATCGAGGGACTCTCAGCAGGCCAGGTCTCAGAGATTACCAAAGGACTCGATCAGGAGATCTCCAGGTGGCGGACACGAGCCCTTGATGCGACCTATCCGGTTCTGTGGGTCGATGCCTTGTATGAGAGAATCCGCCAGGATGGCCGGATCATTAACTCAGCGGTGCTGATCGTCCAGGGCTTGTCCATGGAGGGTCACAGAGAGGTCCTGGCCGTTGAACCATGGATCGAAGAATCGGAAGCCAGCTGGACGAGCGTCTTTGACAACCTGAAGGCGAGAGGTCTCAAGCAGGTCTGGCTGGTCGTCTCAGATGCTCATAAAGGGATCCAGAAGGCTCTCAAAAAGAAGTTCCTGGGCAGTCAATGGCAACGGTGCAAGGTCCACTTCATGCGAAATATCCTGGCTCATGTCACCCGTCCCGAGAAGAAACGCTTTGCAGAGAAGCTCAAACAGATCTGGCTTCAACCGGAGCTGGAGAGTGCTCAGCAGTATGCTCAAATGTTGGTCGAAGAGTATGAAGACCGATTCCCCGAAGCCATCGAATGTCTCCTGGAAGGCCTGGAGGATAGTCTGCAGTTCTATCACTTCCCGGCTTTCGACAAACGGAAGATCAGCTCGACCAACATCCAGGAACGGCTCAACAAGGAGATCCGTCGCCGCACCAACGTTGTGGGTATCTTTCCCAGCAGAAATGCGTACATAAGGCTGGTCACGACCTACATCCTGGAATACACTGAGGATTGGGTGACAGACAGAGCTTACGTCTCGACAGATCACATCATTGAGATGGAGATAGTTTTCAAAGAACGGTTACAAAAGGCTGCAGCCTAAAAATGGAGTTTTCGATGAAAAATTGCGAACAACTCTTGACATGACCCTATTTCTATATATTCATGTTGAAGTGATATCGGGTTAGGAATTTGTTTCTGCTGAAGTTTTATAACTTTAATAAAATCATAAATTAAATAAAAATAGTACGCCCGGAGAGATTCGAACTCTCGACCTACGGATTCGAAGTCCGGCGCTCTATCCAGCTGAGCTACGGGCGCACGTAATAAGAAAATACATTATAAACATGTGATTGACAACGATTATTTCATTTCTTTGTGAAGCGTCCCTCATAGATGTAACATTTTCATAGGTGAACATGCTTAATTTGGTCCGACCCGAATAAGACTTTCGCATGTATTAAATTATATCATGTTCCTGTTGAAACTTGACAGCCTGTGAGTACTTCAAATGAAACTTGATGATCACACCAAAAGACTCTATATTTGGATATAGATTGACTTGGATGTTCACCCATGAAATTACACAGGAGGTGGTGTGAACAATAAAATCGTCAAATATATTTCTCTTCCACAGGTAATTCCCTCTTCCATTAGTACATCCGCTTGGTTCGTAATTTCCCGTGCTGGTTCTTATATATCAACCTGCGTAGTTGGTCATATCCCGGTTCTGATTTCTTAGAAGGTCGTTATATAAGGCATGCAAAGGTTGTTCTGTCAGAGGTCTTTGCTTGCGTCCCAGTTTATCTCTGAACAGCTTCATGTGTTGACAAGAGGAAGCTGCTTTTCTGTATACATGTGAAGTAGTTTGATGTCATATGATTGGGAGGAATCTCTCTCATTTTAAAAGTAGCCAATTTGAGAGTTTAGAGGTAGCAGGTTTGTGGAAAGCAATGTGTGGTGGACAACTCATTACTTTTAACCTTTTCAAGGAGGGAGAACTAATGGCTAAGCGAATGTTAGTCATTGCCGCAGCGATCACACTCAGTTTTGTGATCGCCAGTTTTAGAGGCTCTGGTGAGGGGACGGAGGTCGATGTCCGGAACCCGAAGCTTGATGTGTCTCCGACCGCCATTCCGGGGATGATAAATTACCAGGGTGTTTTGACGGATGCGAACGGGGATCCTGTGGCTGATGGTGCTTACGATATTACATTCAGGTTCTATAACGCAGCTACGAGTGGAGATCTGCTTTGGGAAGAAACCGAAAGTGTCAACACGTACGGTGGACTGTTTAATGTACTACTACCGATACCACATGATACATTTGACGGATCGGACCGCTGGTTAGGATTGGAGGTGGGTGAGGATGGGGAGATGGTACCCAGGCAGCAGATTGCCAGTGTGCCCTATGCCTATAAGACGGACGGCATTTATTCTGATGCTGAGGGCAACATTGGTATCGGGACGACGAGTCCGAGGACGAAGCTTGAAGTGAATGGGACGGTATCTGCGAACGCGTTCTCCAGCACCAGTCCACTTATACTTGAGGCACCAGAAGGCACTGAGCGGATGCGCATAGATGATATCACGGGCAATGTCGGTATCGGAACAACAAATCCGAATCTTGACTTGTCTGTCGGTACATCGGGTGACAATCGCTTTGGCCTCCAAAAAGGCGATGGTATGCTGGAGGCAGGATATTTGAGATTTGGAGACAATACTGGTTGGAGATTTCACATTGGTCGTGCGAGCGAATCCTCTGGAGGTGAAATCAATACAGATCTAACGGGTGCGCTGGTGACTGTGCAAGACAACGGCAATGTCGGCATCGGGACGACCAGCCCGTCATCCAACCTTCATGTTCGACGTTATGCAGACGGGTTCGAATCGGCGGCGGCGAGGATCGGGCTTCAGTGGTATCTGCCAGCACTCCCAGCGTCTATTAATAACTGGTTCTCCATTGAGGTTGGAGGCCAAGGGATAGGAGGATTGGGTAACAATCCGACACTGATTCGCGAATCGGGTTCGATGCTGTATTTTCAGACAGAAGACGCAATGAATTCCAATCCTTCCTCACGTTCTACGCAAATGGTCCTGGACGGTAACGGCAACATCGGTATCGGGACGACGAATCCGTTAGAAAAGCTTGATGTCAGAGGAACAACTCGGACCGATGTGCTCGAAATCACCGGTGGAAGTGACATTGCAGAACCATTTGACTTTGAAAATCCGGATTCGATTAAGCCGGGTATGGTTGTCGTAATTGATCCTGGAACTCCCGGGAAACTGAAGATTTCCGATAGGGCATATGATCGATGCGTTGCCGGTATAGTGAGTGGAGCAGGTGGAATAAAACCAGGTTTGATGATTACTCAAGAGGATGCCTTTGAAGGTGACCATCAGGTGGCACTCACCGGTCGCGTCAATTGTTGGGCCGATGCGTCATATGGACCTATCCAGCCTGGCGACCTGCTGACTACCTCAGACACCCCTGGACACGCCATGAAGGTCATGGACTATCCAAAATCCCATGGCGCTGTCCTTGGCAAGGCGATGTCCTCACTGGATCAGAGTCAGGGACTTGTGCTGGTACTGGTAACTCTTCAGTAGATATTTAATTTGGTAAAGAGAGTTCAGAATTAAATTATGAAAAGAAAATTGGATACTCTATTCCATGGGGCAGACAGTCGCCAAGTAGCCAAACACCACCCAGGGAGGTATGATCATGGATAGTCAGAAAGAGATGAGACGGTATGTAGGCATAGATCTGATTTTGCTATTAATGCTTCTGGTGGCAGCACCGGTTGGGCAAGCTCAAACAGCCAACAACAACTTTCAAATTCGATCCTCTTCATTGAATAGCGGAGGAGGACAAATGGCTTCAGCCAACTTCGGAATACAGTATTCCATGGGTCAACCGATACCCACTGGCATAAGCCAGGGCGAAAACTTCGCCATGTTTGCCGGATTTCAGCCAACTTACTTAGAGGAGTTTGTCCTGCCAACTGCTGAGAGGGGTGACGTCAATGGTGACGGAGGAATTAATGTGCTGGATGTACTGGCCGTGGTAAACGACATTCTGGGTACAGTTCCTCTGACTGGAGACGCTCCTATAAGGGCAGACTGTAATGGTGATGAGGAGATCAATGTACTGGATGCGTTGGGTATAGTGAACGTTATTCTTGGGATCGCAAGTTGTGTACCATGATTACTGTGATTCTTGGGGAAATCAAACAACCGTGTTCAAAATATCGAACCTTTTATAAGACAATAGAGAGAATGTTTTCTTCAACTCTTGTTTTTCTTTTTTCTGCAGATATAAACCACTGTCTACCAATTCACTGTTTCTTAAGGCAATACGAAGGAGGAAGTCATGAAATCTGTACGAACCTGTCAACAGCGGGGTCAGACACGATCTCTCGTTGTTTTGTGGACTGGGCTTCTGCTCGTCGCGCTGTTCAACCACCTCTTGCTGGCTGATATCGACGTTCCTGGCGATTACCCCACGATTCAGCAAGCCATCGACGCGGCGACTTTTGATGTTTTGATGATCACTACATCCCTCCTCCAAAAGGATCCATGCTTTGATGGAATGATACATGAATACCAGAGCATTCTTGAAACAACAGAGAACCTAACTGCAGTCTATATTGAATTGGACTCCGAGGAGTGTCTCAAAAATTATGGAGTCAAGGTGGAAAATACAGGAGACTGGATGGAAATCCGGGAAGTACTCGAGGTGATTATTGGAGCAACAAACGCTTCATATGTAATAATTTTGGGAGGCATATCTGTCATACCCAGACCATCGCTCGAAATATATTGCCCAAGGGAGAACCCTCAAACCATTCCAAGCGACGTCTGGTATATCGATTTCGATGCTGACCAAATCGTAGATGAGGGGCTCTCGATTAGCAGATTTCCAGATCTGTTTCACAATTCATCGGCAGTGGTTGTTGCTCTTCGAAACGCAGTTTTACTTCACCGTTGCGGGGGATATACTCTCGAAAGGGAGGTACATTTCGTGATTGGCGAATACGAGACACCGCCTTACGGGGTGTGTGAAGAGTGTACATTTCAGGCGGAGTTTTTTGACCTCTTATCGTCAAGCGATTACATTGACTTCGCGGGCCATGGTAGCCCAACCGCTATCTTTAACAATTCCTTCGAACCCAAGTTCACTATTGACTATATGGATTCAATCGATTTGCAGACTTACAACCCTGTGATACTAAGCTTGGGTCCTTGCTACACTGGGGTCTTGTGGGCAGACAGTCCTACCCTATCCTATGAATTCTTGAAAGCGGGAGCTGCTGCCTTTGTTGGGAGAACCACTACTGAAGGCTATTGCATAGGTGATTTTGTTGAAGACGTGGAAGATGGAATGCATATCGGGGATGCCCTCTTCCAAAGAATGCGGATGAAGGTAATGACATCGGGGTGTAGATATATATATTGTTCTCACCATTTTTGCTTATATGGGGATCCGACTCTCAAGCTTCGCGATGGCCTCCCCGCCGGATTAATTGTCTACGTTGATTATTCTGTACCGCCGGGAGGGACCGGATTCTATGTTGATCCTTTCAGTAGTCTGCATGAAGCCCTCGGTCAAATGTGTATTCCAAGGACCATCAGGATGATGCCGGGCAGCACGGTGATCACAGAGACCATCGTCATTGATGTGCCAGTACGATTGGAAAAGGCACAATGAAAACCCTAGGCCAACAGGTTGAAGTGCTGGTATCCAAGAGGGTCACCTATGAAAAAGTTGCAACTCCTCGATTTTGGGTATATCGTAAAGTCAGATAAGCGGAACCCAAAACCAAGGAGGTGCAACAATGCAGTATGTCGGAATCGATTTTCACAGGGACTCTTCATTCATCAGTGAGATGGATGAAGACGGAACTGTTGCCAGAGAGTTCAAGCTCAGCAATGATCGGGAAAGTCTCACCGATTATGTGAGCGGCCTTGTTCCCGATACGAAAGTCGCCATTGAAGCCACCTGTAACTGGTATTATTTTTACGAGTTGGTCGAGGGGCATGATATCGATGTCACGCTTGCTCATCCTCTCAAGACCAAAGCCATCGCTTCTGCCCGGATCATGAACGATAAAATCAGTTCCGCAACCCTGGCCTATCTGCTCCGTAGCGACCTGTTGCCGGCAGCATATATCCCTGACCGGGAGACACGAGACACCAAAGAGATTTTGCGTCAACGGGCCTTTCTGGTCTCCATGAGAACGCGCTTGAAGAACAGAGTTCAAGCTATCCTTTCGAAAAATGGACTCTCCTGTCCCTATACCGACATCTTTGGTAAGAAGAGTCTCCGTTGGCTTACCGCACTCGATCTTCGCCCATGCTACCATCAAGCCATCGGATGCTATGCCCGCCTGGCTGATGTCTTTGCCAGCGAGATTAAAATGGTGACCGAGACAATCGAATCTTTCGCGATTGAGAACCCTCAAGCGCGCCTGCTGGATACGCACCCGGGAATCAGTTACTACTCGGGGCTGCTCATCACCTCGGAAATCGGAACCATTCATCGCTTCCCCTCTCACGGTCAACTCTGCTCCTTCGGAGGACTGGTGCCATCCCTTCATGCCTCCGGTGGGAAAGTGAGGCGGGGACATATTACGAAACAGGGTTCAAAATGGCTTAGATGGATCCTGATCGAATGTTCAAAACACGCCGTCAACGGTTCTCCTCACTATGAGGCCCTCTATAAGAGGGTGTGCTACAAACATGGAAAGGGGGCTGCCAGAATCGCCGTGGCCAGAAAAATGCTCAAGATCATCTATTATATGCTCAAAAGAAACGAGCCGTTCCAGGAACGGGCTAAACCGATGACCACGCCGGCCAGCGCCAGAGGGTCATAACCAGAAAAGGTTCTAGGTGTTGATTGCGCAACCGGTGTCCAATAACATACTGTGCTCCGAGCACGAATAGGTGACTGACGAAGAGTCCGCTGAGACTCTATTGGACCAGCACTATGTCAAAGAACAACGAAGAATGACTTGACAACAGGATTTTCTATGATAATTTAAGA
>CP070758.1:2694279-2710048 GCA_020348925.1 Gemmatimonadota bacterium
CGCTCTGATCACAGCAATCGGTATCCAACTCGTCACAGACTTTTACCAGACAGGTTGTCGAAGAGATTACCGGAATCGTCCACTCATAGGTGCCGTCGTCAGGAGTACTGCCGATCACTTCCAGCCAGTTCGAACCATTGTCCGTCGAATACTCGATTTTCACATTGCCACTCGTATGCTGTGATAGCCAGGTAATATTTTCAGTTGCCTGCTCACACCACATCTCTCCGCCATTGGGACTGGTTACGGTGATTTTCTTGATGGTAAAGCTGCCATTGCTTTGATCCCAGCAGGAGGGATCCGTCACATCACAGATTTTCACCAAGCAGTTCGATGAAGGCGTATCTGGAATCGTCCAGGAATAGGCGCCATCATCCGGAGTACTGCTGATCACTTCCTGCCAGTTCGAGCCGCCATCTGTTGAGTACTCGATCTTTGCATCACCACTGGTATTCGACGAGGACCACGTTATATCCTGGATTTCACCCGCGCACCAGGTTTCACTCCCATTCGGTGCGGTCACCGTGACCGTACATTGAGCGAAGGACATTGAACTCCAAAACAGAAACATCACACAAGCCATTATCCATACACCATGTATCGCGCTGCTTGACAGCCGTTTCATCGTCTCTCTGCCTTTCCCATTGAAATGAATTTTTATATAATTTCTGTGAATGGCTCACCACTTCACAGGTGTACCACACATCTTACAAATTAATAAACGGATAATCAAATTCTCTTCACACTCAGTAATATATCAACCAATATCTAACCTATCCTTCATACCCTCTATCTGGATGCCCATATACCTCTATATTATACCCGTTATCTTATACCTCTCTCTTATCAGTGTAATCCGTGCAGTCGGCGGATTTATTTCATCAAGACCATTTTTCTGATTGAAGCGAATTCTCCCGATTGAAGTCGGTAAAAATACACGCCACTGGCAACCTCCACACCCCTTTCGTCACATCCATCCCAGGTGGCCGTGTAATATCCGGGTTCCTGAACCTCATCCACCAGACATCGCACTTCCTGTCCCATCATATTGTATATGAGAAGTGTAGTGCGAAAGGCATCAGGCCCTGAGCCCGTGCCTTCATTTCCACTCTCCGCTCTCTGCTTTCCGCTCTGCGCCCTGAATTCCCTGCCGGAGATAGTATACTGGATGTGGGTAGTGGGATTAAATGGGTTCGGATAGTTCTGATCCAAGGTAAACTCTGTCGGCAATGGTACAATTTTGACCGTGGAAGTAAATAACAGTCCTTCGTCGGCTATCGCCGATATGTCCGCTTTGACATGTGACAATTTTGCAAATGTAATCGTAATCTGTGAAAACGTATTTTGGGAAGCTGCCGCTAATTGGAAATCGTTTTCCCCGTTGTGCCACTCAAACATCGCTCCCTCAATCTCGACACCAACAGGTTCGGAATCACCCAGATTTTTGAGGGTGAAATCCAGACCATAGGCAGGCTCGGGCAGCGTAAAAGAGACCGTATGTGATCCAACTTCGACAGTAATCCCACCATCTATTAACTTAGGACTGAATAGTCCAGGCCAGTTCATACTGACATCTCCGACAAGCATGCCCAGGAAATCCTGATCGGTTGTATCATGACTGAGGGACTGATAGCAGATTTCTCGAGGGAGGAATATCCACTGGCCTGTCATGTTGTTCGACGATTGGTCAAGCCCGGCATTTCCAGAAATCACATACGTGAGCAACTGTGAAGCGTCATAGGCAGTGACTGTGCCATCTCCGGTAATATCGGCGGCTGCATACCTGCAGGAGTCAAGATCGATCACACCGACCAATGCCCGCAAAATGAGAGAAGCGTCATAGGATGTAATGGTTTGAGTGCCTGTACCCTCTTTCGAGGGGACGACACAATATTCCCCCGTCGAGCCGTACAGATGGTAAAATCCATAATCGCCGTTTTCGTCTGTGTTTGTCGTCTGGACCGAGTCTATGGATCCATCCAGATCCACATCCCAGCTCAGGGTCATAAGCGTATTCCCCAGAGGCACACCCGTGCTGCACTGGGCGACATTCCCAGTGATGGCATGACGGATGACCGTGAAGACACCTTCATCGGTGCAGGCCAGGGGAAGACCTTCGTTAAATTTCGCATGATCGACGAACAGGAAGTTGCAATCGCCCTCATCGGCTTCAGGATTGATCCAGAAACCGACATACAGAATATCGTACCAGGTCCACTGGGGACCGGGTTGAAGCAGGGGATAATTGCCGGCCATGGCCGCATAGATTTTTGCACGTTCCTCATCGTGGTGATGGGTCAATATCCCCCAGTCTTCAGTGATGAGACCTTCGTTACCTATCTCACCCACCGTCATCAAGTTCGGGTCGTAGGATAATTCCACGTATATCGAGGTGACATTCAGATCGGCCAGAGGTTTGTAATCGGTATGGAGGCGTAACGGAATTTCCAACCAACCGCCGGCATGCCAGGCCGTATCAGGCCAGGCCAACATGATTTCGCAATCCCTGACAATAATGGTTGTCGAGAGCACGTCGTACAAAGGCTGGCCGGTCGTATGGGTTGACTTGGCGATAAAATCAATATCCAAGGTATCACATGTCCCGTGCTTCGGGGGTCGCCAGCAGAAATCCATCTTCACCGATCCCAATCCCAACACTGTGTCTTCGCCGACACCGTCGCACGAATCGGGATCCAAATCAGACCACAGCATGATCGAATCGTTATCGGCGTCCATGGCTATGATCTCAATGCAATCCTCATAAAACTCCTCACTGAAATAGAGTGTTTCCGGTAATGAAGATGTAATTCTTGGAGGTCGATTGACGATCACGATACCTTTTTCTGTGGTCGTCGTTAGCGAGCCTTCATCGAAGATTGCTTCGACAATAGAGATGAATCCTTCATTTCCAGGGCTGGCTGAGGAATTTATGTGAAAACCCAGGTTCAGCAGACACCCCCCGCATTCAATCCCCCCTGAGGCGTCTCCGCCTCCGATAAGCCAGAATTGTATGGTGCCGGGAGTCCCCCCTTTGTAATGCCACTTCAGGTCCCATCCCAGGGAATCGAGGCAGGTGTTATGAAAATTGATGGTTGAATCGAACGTCATGACACCCGTGTTGTAGGAGATTTCTCCATAAAAGGTGTTGACATACAGACCGCTCAGATCGTCGGTTGAGAGACAGACGGTGAAGGACGAGTCCGGCTTTTTGATGACAACCGCCGGTTCGATTCTCATCGTAATCTTCGGCATAGCCTGGCTCTCATCGATGGCGAAGACAAAATCTTTGGAATGCGTGAGATTGTCTTCGGCATTTCCGACAATCGTGACCGTGTACAGACCCGGATCGGCAGCCATTGATGAGTTCATGGTGAATATGGACACGATCGCCTCATTGGGCAAGGGTGTGACCGGATTGGGGAAAAAGCCGGCCGCGACCCCGTCCGGCACCCCTACAGCACTTAGCGTTACCGTTTCATTGAACCCAAAGAGCGACATAATCGTGTTTCTGACAAGAATGGCCCCCCGCTGGGAGACCACCGCCGGATCGGGATTGATGGACAAGGAGAAATCCGGTTTGTCGATCACATGCAGTTTTATCTCATCCGTGTGATGGAGCATGCCGGTTTTGTCCATACCCAGAACAATCAACGGATACGAGCCCACATCAGTTGACGCAGAAGCTTTCATCATTAACGTGGAGCTCGCTTTTCCGGCCTGGGGTGGTGTCACGGGATTCGGATCGAAACAGGTCAGCAGGCTGCAACACAGATTGCAGACACTCAAATACACGAGATCCGTGAAACCGTAAGCAGAAAAAATGTTCACAGTGTATGTAGCCGTCTCCCCATAGTTGCCTGCCAACAGAAGAGATCCTTTCATCGGTGACCCGGGATGGATGACAAAGGCTTCCTTGGGGAGAACCTGGATCGTAAAATCGGGATTGCCGAAGAAGGGATCAAAATCTTCCGGGATGATATCGAGAAACTCATCACTGCCCAGGGTGTAAATGAATCCCGCAAAGTTACGAAACGGTCCGTTCCAGGAAAAGCCTATGGCATTCGGTTGCCCGCCGGAACAGACCGTAATTCTATACGATTCTGAAGCAGCGGGACAGCCGACACCACTGACAACCGATGATGTGATCATGTAGTCCTCGCTGAAATACCGCTCCTGGGCACAGCATTGTGATACAGTGAACTGGATGGCAAGACAGATCAACAGGCCGATTACCTTTCCCGCACGTCGCCTCATCTTCTTACCGGTTATCATAATCGTTACTCCTTGATTGTACCAGTTTCATCTCCATTGAAAGGTCTGCCTTCCACAACCCGCAAACCAATTTGTTGAAGCTTATGATCACGACATATTGCCTTGTGAGTTGCGTGGCTCTCTTCCAGATTTGTTGGTGATGCTTGTATATTTTTCCCAGAGCTCGTCTCTCAATCCACTCGGCTCGCCTGGATGTGGTGGATTCACTTCGATTTGCTTTCTTCTGTGACCATTGTGGTTCTATGATCGGGCCCTTCCTGACTGAGTAAAGCTTCCAGTTTTTCGACTCTCGACTCCAATTCCGCGAGTGACTCCAACCTGGACTCCAGTTGTTGAATCTTCTCCTGTTGTTGCTCCAGGATCTCAACCAATTCATTCGTTTTTGTCCCGATGAGGACATTGATCAGATTCATCCTGTCGTTGGTTGAAGCAGACCAGGCCCGGCCCAAAACTTGAGAGACATGCGCTAAACGGAGATCCTCCGGGGATACGGCGATACCGGTGCCATCATCATTACCCGATGGTACGATATAATCCCCCATTTCTACCGAACCGCGCACCAGAACTCGTACCTGTCCCAAAAAGCCCACCTTGACATATCCGCTTTCCTCACCTTTCGGAGGCATATTTCCCACGACGACGGGATTGACCGATACAGCCATGATCTGGTCAGTGCCCGCCGTTGTCTTCGAAACCTTGCCATCATGCACACCGACGAGTTGACTAAAGGACATTTTCTCCTCAGGATCGAGCTTGGGAAGCCATTCAGCATAATCTGCCCCTCCGGAGGCATACGTAACACCTCCGTGATTGCACTTATTTTGTTCATCAAGGATAACAACAGCCAGCATCAAATCGAATGGATCGGCTGTGATTAAATTTTCGTACCCATTATCTAATGCCCAGCAAATTAAGGGTTGTAATTCTTTTCTTGCAGCCGTTTGCATCGCAGAAAAGCCTAAAAAATCGAACCAAGGAATTTTTCCATCTATCTTTGTTAATTCCGGAATGATTCCGGGGTTGAAACCTATGCTCGGCCAATCAATGTCAATATCTACATCTAAATCCCAGTCTACATCAATATCGATATCCCAGTCGCTCAGCAGGCTGAATCCCCATGGCATCTTGCCAGGAGACCAGTTTGTGAGCTCAAACATTTTACCTGGATCAAACATTCCAGTAAGATCAAACATTTTCTTAAAATCAGGCATTGGTGGAAGGCTCATAGCGTCATCTGGATACGTGAATCCTTCAATCCTGCCCGCGACAGTATTGCTGGTTGCGCTTCCCCTGTAAAATGTCATGAAATGGTTGTCGCTGCTTGTATTTTCTTTTCGCAGCTTAATGGCTACACCATCCTCATTCCCCCCGTCGGTATTCTCAAAATAGGCTACGTGTTGACCATCAGGTCCCATTTGACCTGGGCCCACGACCTTCAGTCCGCTGCCTATTATGTTATGAGCAACGTTCAGATTATCCCCAACGCCCACTCCACCCTCTACTACTAAAGCGCCTGTCCCTGGAGAGATCGAGGGAGTTGTGTCGGTGACATACACTTGTCCTGTTATGGTCACATCGCCATCCAGATACGCCGCCTCGTTGCCTCCGCCACCTTGCGCGTACAGGCCTTGGAAGTTGTCTGAGACAAAGTATCCTCCGTAGCTTGAGGTCCCTTTACCCCAGCCCTTCACCCCATTGCCGCCGTTTGTCATGCCCAAAATACCATCGCCTGCGCATTCGTTGATGACGGTTAAGAAAGGGATGTCAGGAGCGCATCCGCCCATGGTATCAGCTCTGTCAGAACATAGGAACTGGTCGGCGTGTTTGCCGTCCAGCATATTCGAATTCAGAGCGCTTGGCACGCTCACCAGAGGCTGTCTCGGCCGCATCTCCGAGTTCGATCCGATTTGAACCCCGAGCCATCTTTCCCCGCCCTCATTGAAGGCAGTGTCAGGTATTCCATCCGGACTCAAACTGCCCAAAAGCACATTGTAGACACCACCCCATACGACCACCGAGTGATGGGTCTCTGTCCACAAAGGAGCGCCCTCTTCCGGTATATTATAGATGGAGAAGGTGATGGACAATGTATCGTGGACAATATTTCCTTGGAAATCTACCAATCTCCCCTGGTAATTGATGACTCTGGCAGGGGGGGCAAACTGGGCGAATGTTGATTCAATTCCCAGAGCGACGAATATCATTGCGACCCACAACAAAAGTTTGAACGACTTCATACGAGCACCTCCTTCGTGTATCCGTTGGTTCACGGTTGACCTGTGATGTGTTGAATCGTCATATCTCAATGTACGACGAAATGGTTTTTTCAGTCTGGGCTTCATAAGATCCTCCTTTATTTGAAAAATGGAACTTTAAAAGTAGTTCATCTTATCACAGTTCGATTAAGGAAGTTCGATACACTTTATTGTCCACCATGTCAGAATGCGGTTAAGGCGCCTTATCTCACTGAGACCAATACTCTTTGTTCCTGGCGAAACAGGACGCAGGCTATTGGGGTCGCATCTTTAAAGTTTAATCTTCCCTCCCAGTTTTTTGATGGTAACGTCTCTAAGTTGATATGAAAGCCCTTCTTTTTCTTTGCTGGCAAAAGAAAAAGAAGCAAAAAGAAAGTCCAACCCAAAGCCTTCGCCGGGACCATCTGCGGCTCGCTCCGCTGTTTTTCCGAAACTCGTTCCCGCTTATGCGGGAACTCAGACAGCCGGAAAAACCACACTCCGCTTGCCGGATGCTCCGGCGGCTCAGGCTTCAGGGTGTTGAAAAACGCCCTATTGGGATCGCCCTACTCTTTGTTCCTGGCGAAACAGGACGCAGGCTATTGGGGTCGCATCTTTAAAGTTTAATCTTCCCTCCCAGTTCATGGACAGCCTTTTTCCGTTGTCCCCTGACCCCTCGGTCCCTCGAATCCTCGAACCCTTATCTCGAAACAAAAAACCCCCCTCTCACTCATTCGAAAACGAGCGAAACAGGGGTTTTATCCTTTGAACGGAAAAGACGGAAAGAGGAACCATCCCTCCCTCTATGCTACAGGTTAGAAGACAAAAAATCTACGTTACCCAGCAGTTGTAAAGTCAAAGAACTATGGAAAGCATGGACACTATTTGAAAAAACGCTCCTCTACCTATTCTGGGTTTGATACTGGATCACAAGTATATACGATCTTTTGAAAAAAATCAAGTAAATTTTTAGAAATTTTTAATACCAATTCCTTAAATAATAATACCTTACTAAATTGCTTATGTATTGATAGTAGGTCCTGGAAAAGTGAAAAAGATCTTCGCTCTACCATTTTACAACATAACCTTCTCCCAATGACAGGCAGGATCTGCCAACAAAAAAAGCCGCCGAGGGTTGACACTCCCGGCGTCTTCTGGTTAAATGCCACAGGTCACTATTTCATCAGCACCATCCGCCTGGTGGCCGTGAATTCGTTCGCCTCGATCCTAAAGAAGTAGACGCCACTGGCCACTTCATTACCCGAACCATCCTTGCCGTCCCAGGTGACAACGTAATACCCCGCCTCCTTTGATTCATCCACCAGCGTCCGCACCTCCTGCCCCAGCATGTTGAACACTTTCAGGGTGGTGTGGATGGGTGATCCTCCATCCGCTATCTGATATCTGATATCTGTGCTGGGGTTGAAGGGGTTCGGGTAGTTTTGAGCCAGGCTGTACTCACTTGGTAGCGGAACGATCCTGGCCGTGGCGGTCAGTACGGTCCCCTCATTCACCAGCGCTGAGACGTCCAGCACAGTATGTTTCAGCTCGGTAAAAGCGATCCTAACCTGGCCGAACTCCCTCTCACTGGCTATCGCCATCCGGAGTGCATCCCCCTCGACCAGCCACTCCACCACGGCTCCCTCAATCTCAATACCGACAGGACGAAGACTGGACACGTTCTTGAGAACCAGATCCGCAGCGCTGATCGACTCGGTAAAAGTGAGCGTGACAGATGACCCGCTGACGTCAATGTCAATCCCGCCTGTCACGGCCTTCGGTCCCGGCGGACCAGGCCAGTTCCTGGTCACATCACCAACCAGGACGGCGTAAAAATCCTGATCCATCACATCATCTTTGATCGAGACCGTACACCGCAGCGGCGGGAAGAAGAGCCACGTTCCGATTTTATTCTGGGGGATAAGAGGAGCAGGTGAATTTTGGGTGACAACATATTTCAACAATACCGACGCATCAAAGGCGCTGACCTCGCCGTCCCCGGTCACATCCGCCGCCGCCAACTGGCAGGAATCGAGTGTCACTGCTCCGACGATGCTTCGCAGGATGAAGGTGGCATCGTAGGATGTGACCGTCTGATACCCGATATCGCCGTCCTTCGATGGTGTGAGGCAATACTCCCCGGTCGAGCCGTAGAGATGATAGAAGACGTAATCGCCGCTGATATCGGTGGTATCCAGCTTCACCTCATCAATGAGACCGTCGAGATCCTTGTCCCAGGTCAGGGTCATCTCCACATCTTCCAGGGCCACGCCTGTCGAACAGTACGCCACATGTCCGGCAATCGCATGGCGGATAACGATAAAGATACCGTCTTCAGTGCAGGCTATGGGTGAGCCCTCGTTGAATTCCACACGCTCAATACAGAGATAGCTGCAGGCACCCTCCTCAGCCTCAGGGTTGATCCGGAAGCCGACGTACAGAATATCGTACCAGGTGCAGATGGGATCGGACTGGGGTAAGGGGTAATTGCCGGCCATGACGATGGCGATTCTGCCATTCTCCTGGTCGACGTTGGAGTTCAACACCCCCCAGTCCTCGGTGATGAGCCCCTCATTTCCCACTTCGCCCACCGTCATCAGCTCCGGATCGTAGCACAACTCCAGAGAGACCGAGGTCACATCGAGATCAGCCAGCGGCTCGTAGTCCGGATGGATCCGCACCGGTATCTCGATCCAGCCCCCGGCGTGCCAGGAAGTGTCCGGCCAGGCCACCAGGATCTCGCAGTCCCTCACGACGATGGTCACAGAGAGGGTATCGTACAACGGCTGACCGGTGGTATGCGTGGACATGGCGATGAAATCGATGTCCAGCGTATCGCACCCGCCCAGCTTCGGCGGCTCCCAGCAGAACTCCAGGAAGGTTGACCCCCAACCCCGAGCCGTATCCTCCATGGCCCCGTCACACGGCTCAGGGTCCATCTCCGACCACAGGACGATGAAGTCGTTGTCCGCATCCGCGGCCACGATCTCAAAGCAGCTCTCACTCAGTTCATGGAAATAGAGCGTATCCGGCACTGATGCGATGATTTGAGGCGGGCGGTTGACGATCACCAGCCCATGCCTGATGGTGAGGAGCAGTGAACCCTCATCGAAGATGACATCCTCTATAGTAAGAAGGCCCGTATCGCCCGGGGTCGCTGCGGGATGGATATTGAAACCCAGATTGAACAGACACCCGCCGCAATTGATCCCCTCCGAGGCCTCACTTCCACCGATGAGCCAGAACTGCAGGGTGTCCTCAGCCCCGTCCTTGTAATGCCACGTCATATTCCAGCCAGAGGAATCGAGACAGGAGTTCTCAAAGGTGATGGTCGAGTCGAACCGGATGACGGTCGTGTCAAAGGAGATCTCTCCGTACAGGGTATTGACGTACAGGCCGGTCAGGTCATCGGAAAACAGGCAGACAGTAAAGTGCGAGTCCGGCTTCTGGATGACCAGCGGCGGATCAATGCTCATGGTGATGGCCGGCTCGATCCCGCCCTCTTCAATAATGAGAAGAAAATCGTCACTGCGGATGAGGCTGTCCCCGGCCTCGCCGGTAACAGTAATCCAATACTCTCCCGGCAGGGCAGCTATTGATGAATGGACGGTCAAGACGGCGTCGATCGATCCGTAGGGTAGAGGCGTGACGGGGTTGGGGAAGAAGCCGGATGTCACACCCTCCGGCAAGCCGGAAACGCTCAACGCCACCGCCTCATTGAAGCCGAGAAGAGACCGGACGGTGGCCGTGATCACTACGGCCCCGCGCCGGGACACAACCGCTGTGTCCTGGGCAACCGAAAGATCGAAGGAAGGCTCGCCGATCACCTTCAGGCTCACCTCATCGGTATGACGCAGCATGCCGGTCTCATCTGAGCCCTGGATTATGAGCGGATAGGGACCTGTCCCGGTCGTGGCTGAGGCCCGCACTGTCAGCGTTGCGTACGTTGTATCATTTGGCGGCGGGACGACGGGATTGGGATCGAAGTTCGCGATCAGGTCGCAGCACAGGTTGCAGACGCACAGGTGGACCGGCGCGCTGAACCCGCCGATGGAGATGACCATCACCGTAAAGGTCGCCGTCTCATCGTAGGCGATGTCCATCATGTCCGCATTTCTTGCCATTGCGCCAGGCAGGATCACGACCTGCTCTGTCGGATACGCCACCACAATGAAATCGGGCTCTTCGCACGCATCACCTGTGCCGTTACCGTTCACATCCTCCTGACCGGGATTGGGCACTGCCGGACAGTTGTCCATATCACCGCAGATCCCGTCACCGTCCGCATCGTTATCAGGATCGCTGGGACAGGCGTCGCAGGCATCACCCAAACCGTCGCCGTCCGCATTCTCCTGCCCGGGATTGAAGATGGCCGGGCAGTTGTCCACGTCGCCGGGGATACCATCCCCGTCGGCGTCGTTCTCAGGATCGTAGGGATAGGGATCGCAGACATCACCCATGCCGTCGCCGTCGGCATCTTCCTGGCCGGGGTTACTGTCGGCCAAACAGTTGTCGCAGGCATCCCCGGCTCCGTCCCCATCCCCATCGGCCTGATCCTCGTTGGTCACATCGGGGCAGTTGTCGCAACCATCGCCCCTGCTATCACCATCACCGTTCTCCTGGCCGGGATTGGCTGCGGCCGGGCAGTTGTCGCAGACGTCCCCGACGCCGTCCCCGTCGCCGTCGGCCTGATCCTCGTTATCGACCGCAGGGCAGTTGTCACAAACATCGCCGATACTGTCCCCGTCCCCGTCCTCCTGGCCCGGATTCGCTGTGGCCGGGCAGTTGTCCACGTCACCGCAGACGCCGTCGCCGTCACTATCGTTATCAGGATCAAGCGGACAACCATCACAGGCATCACCCAGGCCGTCGCTGTCCCCATCCTCCTGTCCGGGGTTGGCTGTGCCCGGGCAGTTATCCACATCACCGCAGAGGCCGTCGCCGTCAGCATCGTTATCCGGATCATTCGGACAGGCGTCGCAGGCATCACCCAGGCCGTCGCCGTCCCCATCCGACTGGGCCGGATTCGGTGTGGTTGGGCAATTATCCACGTCGCCGCACACGCCGTCACCATCGGCATCATTATCAGGATCGTTCGGACAGGCGTCGCAGGCATCGCCTATACCATCACCATCCCCATCCTCCTGATCGGGATTAGACGCTGCCGGACAGTTGTCGCAGGCGTCCCCGACGCCGTCCCCGTCTTCATCGGCCTGATCCTCGTTATCGACCCCAGGGCAGTTGTCACAAACATCACCGACGCCGTCGCCGTCACCGTCCGCCTGGCCGGGATTGGACACTGCCGGACAGTTGTCCACGTCGCCGCACATAGAGTCGCCGTCTATATCATTGTCAGGATCGTTGGGACAGACATCGCAGGCATCGCCCTGGCCGTCGCCGTCCGCATCCTCCTGACCGGGATTGGGTACAGCCGGGCAATTGTCCATATCGCCGCAGATCCCGTCACCGTCGCTATCATCATCAGGGTCATCGGGACAGACATCGCACGCATCGCCCGCTCCATCGCCATCGCTGTCCTCCTGGCTGGGATTGAATACGTCCGGACAGTTGTCCACATCCCCGCAGGCACCGTCTCCGTCTCCATCGTTCTCAGGATCGTTGATGCAGACGTCGCAGACGTCGCCGATGCCGTCGCCGTCCTCGTCCGTCTGGGCCGGGTTGGATGCGACCGGACAATTGTCGACGTCACCGCAGACCCCGTCACCGTCAATATCGTTGTATGAATCATTGGGACAGCCGTCACAGACGTCGCCGATACCGTCGCCATCCCCATCCTCCTGTCCGGGGTTGGCTGTGGCCGGGCAGTTGTCCGCATCCCCACAGATGCCGTCTCCATCCTCATCATTGTCAGGATCATCCGGACAACCGTCACAGGCATTGCCCAGGCCATCACCATCGCTGTCCTCCTGCCCGGGGTTGGATACGGCCGGACAGTTGTCCACGTCACCACAAAAGCCGTCTCCGTCCCCATCGTTATCCGGATCATTGGGACAGTCGTCACACGTATCACCTGTCCCATCTTTATCCCAGTCCTCCTGTCCGGAATTGGGTGTGGCCGGACAGTTGTCCGCGTCGCCGCAGATCCCGTCACCGTCGATATCGTTATCAGGGTCGTCGGGACAGGTGTCACAGGCATCACCGAGCCCGTCCCCATCAGCATTCTCTTGGAAAGGATTGGGATCGCCGGGACAGTTGTCCGCGTCGCCGCAGACTCCGTCACCGTCGATATCATTGTCAGGGTCGTCGGGACAGTCGTCACACGCATCGCCCGCTCCATCACCATCGCCATCCTCCTGAAGCGGGTTGGGATCATCGGGGCAGTTGTCCACATCACCGCAGATCCCGTCTTCGTCACCATCGTTATCCGGATCGTTCGGACAGGAGTCACAGGCATCACCCATCCCATCCCCGTCCCAGTCCTCCTGCCCGGGATTGAATACGGCCGGACAGTTGTCCGCGTTGTCCGGAATGCCATCCCCGTCGCTGTCGATACTCCCACCCAGAGAACCGTTTTCGTATACCCTCTGGGCATAGATATCCCAATGAGCTCCCGAGCGAAAATCGTTCCAGGTGATAATGGCCCTGCCAGTCCCGTTCGTGACGATGGTGGGATCTTCCTGATATCTCGATGCGATGCAGATGGCGACCCCATCGGCCGTCCACAGGGGCGTGCCCCAGGCGTCCACACGCTGAGCGTAAATATCGCGGTAGGATGCGGCACGATCGTCCTCCCAGGCGATGACGGCCCCATTGGCCCCGTCTGAAGCAAGGACAGGGTGTCTCTGATCTCTCGAAGCCGTGCAGATGGGTACCCCGTCGGCCGTCCACAGGGGCATGCCCCAGGCGTCCACCCGCTGGGCATAGATGTCACTGGAAGTGCCGGAACGCTCGTCCCCCCAGGTGATGACGGCCCCGCCGGACCCGTCCGAAACGACGGTCGGATACCTTTGATCCTCAGGAGCCGTGCAGACGGCGGCACCGTCGGCCGTCCACAGGGGCGTGCCCCAGGCGTCCACACGCTGGACGTATATGTCACTGGACGTGCCGGATCGTTCGTCCCCCCAGGTGACGATGGCCCCGCCGGACCCGTCCGATATGATTGTGGGATTTTGTTGATTATTCAGGGCGGTACAGACGGCAATCCCGTCGGCTGTCCACAGGGGATTGCCCCAGGCGTCCACCCGCCGGGCGTAGATATCGATATTGGATCCGGGCCGAACGTCCTCCCAGGTCATGATGGCCCCGCCTGATCCGTCCGATATGATTGTGGGGTTTTGTTGATTATTCGGGGCGGTACAGACGGCCACCCCGTCGGCCGCCCACTGCGGCGTACCGAAACCGTCCACGCGCTGGGTATACATATCACTTGAAATACCGGAGCGCCAGTCCACCCAGGCGATAACGACCCCGCCGAACCCGTCGGGAATGATGGCGGGATCTTCCTGGTTTCGCTCTGCGGTGCAGACGGCCACCCCGTCGGCCACCCACAGGGGTGTGCCTGTGGCATTCACCCGCTGGGCGTAGATGTCAAAGTCCGATCCGGATCGTTTATCCTCCCAGGCGATGATGGCCCCTCCGGCTCCGTCCGGGACGATGACAGGAGTGGTCTGAGATTCCGAGGCAGTACAGACGGCGGCACCGCCGGCCGTCCACAGGGGGGTGCCTGAATCGTCCACCCGCTGGACGTAGATATCCGGGCCTGATCCGGAGCGCCTGTCCTCCCAGGCGGTGATGACTCCGCCGGCCCCATCGGAAATGCTGGCAGAAACGCCATATCTGCTGCCGTATACCGTAGAGAGACTCTGGCTGCCCGGTGCAGTGCAGAGAGGTGTGTTCACGGTGGGATCATCACTCCACTGCGCCGGGGCCGATGCGACAGCCACAATCAGTATGACGGTAAAAGCGACACTCGATTTTTTGATGGATCTCATCATCTCATTCTTTCGGAACTGTTTGGGGTCACATCTTTGATCTTTGATCTTCCCTCTGTTTTATCTCTGCTGTTTCGAACACCCCCTGTTGTCCCCCTTGATATGGGGGACGATACCCCCCTCAAACTCCACTTCACCTCGTGGTAGAAACCAACTCAGAAGTCCCCCTTTCGTAAAGAGCCTGCCCTGCCTGCCCCGTGCTTAGTCCCGGGGAGCTTGTCGAAGGGGGGATTTAGGGGGATTTTTTCCTCCATTAAAGAATCTCCTCTCACTCCCCTTTAAAAAAGGGGAGAATTATTTCTCAGCAACAACGACACATCACCGCACTCCGAAATCTCAGCATCCCTTGCACTTTTGCACCCCTGCTCCTCTGCTTCTCAATTCATTTATTTCATAAGCACCATCCTCTTCGTAGCCGTAAAATCTCCGGCCCTCAGCGTGCAGAAATAGACTCCGCTGGCCACCTCACTGCCATTATCATTCTTACTATCCCAGGTGGCCGTGTAGTATCCCGCCTCCCGCTCCTCATCCACCAGGGTTCGCACCTCCTGGCCCAGCATATTGTAAATCTTCAGGGTGGTGTGGTTCCGGTCTCCGGTCTCCCGTCTCCGGTCTCCATCTGCGTCCGGCAGGGAGAATCGGATGTGGGTGGTGGGATTGAACGGATTCGGATAATTCTGACTCAAACTGTACGTCGTAGGCAGGACATCCGTCAGCTCGGCCGAGAGGACACCACCGGCGTTAAAGACGAGAGGCGCCCCCACAGAGCCGTGATCGGCGTCAACTTCGAAGGTCAATGTCTCAGAGACGGGCCGGATCACCTCGGCACTGGCATCGAAGGCCTCGAACTCGACCGTCTCGCCGGCCACCTCGTTGCTGTGGATCATGAGAAAGACGAGACTGCGATCGATGCCCGCTATATACTGCGGCCGGGCCACGCCCCGGCACTCGCCCTCCACAAAAGCGCCGATGACGTCCCCCTCGTCCCTCGACTCATTTTCGTTGACAGAAACAACACCGGTGACCGTCATGTTGTACTGATAGGCGTGGGGGTCCACGGACCAGTCAGGACCGTTCAGCATAATGTTCCGACCACCAACGACCTTCGTACCCCAGGCCATCACGTCGGCCGCTTTTGTATGAATATCGTGTTCAGAAGCGAATTCGTACCGCGCGATCGGGCTTGACAGCGGGTAGGAAAAGTAGTCAGAATCCGGTTTACTGAGGTAGAGCTTGTACCCGAGACCCGGCTCCATCATCTTCAGACTGCCGATCCATTTTCCGTCCGCTTCCACATACTGAGCGAATTCA
>CP070758.1:2710148-2720210 GCA_020348925.1 Gemmatimonadota bacterium
AGATCAAAAAAACTCCCTTTGAAGAGGGAATGGCTGCTTATAATGATGGGAATTTCTCAAAGGCTGTGGAGAAACTGTCCGAGGCAACCCAGGTCAAGCCGGAGTTCGGTGAGGCGTACTTTTATCTGGGTATCTCTTACTTAATGATAGAAGATGAAGGGCGAGCTATTGATGCGCTGCAGAAGTCCGCAGTCCTCTTGAAGGGCTATCCTTTTGGTGAGCAGTCCAACTGGTATCTCGGCATGGCCTACCTCAAGCTCGGGAAGGGAGGGAAGGCCCTCAAGGAATTTCAACGGGTCGTCGATCTCGACGGGCCATATAAGGTGAATGCGGAGAGGATGATCGAAAAAATAAAGAGCATAAACGAATAGTGTACTTTTATGAGTAAGGACGATTCCTATTGCTCCTTATATAATAAATGCAACACAGACTATTCTGAAACGCATGGTATATCTCACCTGGTGAGAGTAGCCCGTTCCTTTATCAATGCAAAGAGCAATAATACGTCGAAGCGGTGATTTAAAAAGCGATATGTTTATCGGAGAAAAAAAGAAACGCTGTAAAATGTCTTACGCCGTGTGTTCAATGTTGCGCGTTTTTTCTATGAAACACACAACACATGACCCACAACACACAACTTTTGCGAGGCAAAGATGTGATTGTCTCTCCTTTGAATGAGCTCACGCTGTGCAAAGGAGGTGAGCTATGAAACGGTCGAGAGGAATACTTCTCTTTTCTATCCTTTTTCTTACAACAATATCCACACTATTAGCCGGCCAAACCTTCGCAGGAAATTCCCAGGACGAGATTGAAACAGACATTTTGAATGCCTTGGAGGCGAATGAATCCGATCTGTTAACTGCCCTCGTGAGAGAAAACAGACACAGAGCTTACACTATGGCCATGGGGCTCACGAATGACTACATCGCGGAGGAGGTGGGGGGTAACATCGATCTGGCGAGGGATAAGATTACCAAAGCGGAGCGCCTGGCTCTACTCTATGATGAACTGTTCGGTGAGGACTATCTGCTCGAGAGAGTGGAGTTGTATCAAAGCTGGTCGACGACTCAGAAAGTAGAAAGGATTGAAATCGATTCACTGAAATTTCAAGGGAAAAGGGATTACCTGAACAGCAGGTATGACGAAGCTATGGAGAAGTTTGAGCGGGCACTGGAACTCAGCAGAGCTTTAGGGGAAACATGGTGCGAAGCCTGTATCTATATCATGATTGGGGTGAAATTCTGGTATCAAGAAGAGTACGACAGGTCCAGAGAATACTACGAGCGGGCCCTGACGCTCCAGGAAGAGATCGGGAATAGAAAGGGTGTGGGCAAGCTTCTCAACAACATTGGGCTCATCTGGTGGCAACAAGGTGACTACTTCCAAGCGTTGGACATCATTGCTCGATCCTTGGTCGTTCACAGAGAAGTGGAATCACGAACTGATGAGGCAAATGCATTGACAAATATTGGTATTCTCCACAGGAATCTGGGCCACTATCAGCAGGCGCTGTCCTGCTACGAGGAAGCCCTCGAAATCCGAAGGGAGACCAGGGACAAGAGGAGAGAAGGTACGCTCCTCGGAAATATTGCAGTTGCCTATAAGTGCATGGGGAGGTACCAAGAGTCGATACGTCTTTTGACGCAAGCGCTGCAGAGAAACAGAGAGGTTGGAAACAGGCGAAGTGAGGGGCTGAACAAGAATGAGATGGGAGAAATTTTCATCATTCTTGGGCAATACAGGAGAGCCCGTGATTACCTGAATCAGGCCCATGATATCTTCGGAGAGATAGAATTTAAGAAGGGACAAGGGATGTCCCTGTCCAATATGGGCTTGGCCTATTGGTATCAAGGTGACTTCGATGAAGCCTTGGATCATTACGAGAGGGCACTCACGCTCCACAGGGAGATCGATTGCAAACCGTGTGAGGCAGTGAATGTTGCAAAAATCGGAGATGTGTATTGTCAGGCGGGGGACTATGAAAAGGCTCTGGAGCAGTATACTGCTGCGCTCAATATGTTTCATGAAATAGGTGATAAGGAGAATGAGGCGGAAAATTACTGCAGATTAGGAAACCTTTGGGTAGACATGAGTGACTATGAAACGGCCATCGCCCACTATCGTGAGGGATTGAAAATTGCCTCGGAGATAGATGCGCCCAGGGTTCTGTGGACCGCCCAGCGAGGTATCGGCCGGGCGTTGGAAGAACAAGGTGAACATGATGACGCCCTGGTGCATTATGAGCAGGCGATAACGACGATCGAGTCTCTCAGGGAACAATTGGATAGTGAGCCCCTCAAAACGCATTATTTAGCCGATAAGATAACGGTGTATCAATCACTGGTAAACCTTCTCACAGAGAGAGGGCAAATTGAGGAGGCCTTCGAATACAGTGAACAGGCCAAGGCGCGGGCTCTTTTGGATGTGCTCTCCCAGGGTAAGTTCGCTGTGTCGGAGGACGTTGATACCGAGATTCTCATTCAAAAGAGAGACCTTCAAAGAAGGCTGAATCGCCTGAACACCCGGTTGACTCAAGAATACCTTCATGAGGAGGGAGAGCGGGACCGCGGACGGATCAGCGTTCTTCGTGACAGTTTGCGGCTGACCAGGATGGCTGCCGAGGAGCTTGCAGGCGTCATTCACATGACATACCCATCCTCCGTAAATGTAACGGGGATTTCACGACCTCTGACCCTGCGGGAGATTCAGGAGATCGTTCTGGGCGTCGGAAAAACCGAGGTTTTGGTGGAATATCTGATGGGTGAAGAAGCCATGCACGTCTGGGTGATGAGGCGTCATGAAGTTGCGTACGAACGTATTGAGGTCGCACAGGACGAGCTGAAAAAAATGGTTCAGGAATTGCGGCAACCCTTTGTGGCCTTTCGGGACGGTCAGATAGTTCTATTACCCAACGTGCCCTATGATGTGGCGCTTGCTCACGAAATTTATCGGCTCGTGTTTCAGCCCATTGAAAAGCATCTGAGAGATGATGAGCATATTGTCATTGTACCGGATGGCATACTGCATAATCTTCCTTTCGAAGCGCTGGTTGTTGAAAAAGGAGAGGTGAAGGCGGATGCCCGGACAATTTTCTCCCAGTATGAGAATGTTACCTACCTAACGGAGAAGTTTGCCATTTCGTATGCTCCATCAGCCAGTGTTTTGAATCCCTATTTACAGAAGAAACCTGATCTGAGTAATATTGAGGGAGAGCTCTTGGCCTTTAGTAATCCGGATTTCGGCCATGCTTCCCAGGATAGTATTAAGGATGCGGAGGCTGATATGTCCCCTCTGACTTTGCTGTTGAGATCCGGAGAAGGGTGGATTTTTGAGCAACTGCCCGGGGCGGAGGTGGAGGTGGAGGTGATATCGGCCGTTGTCGGGACTCAGAAAACCCACGTGTTCACAGGAGCGGAGGCCAAGGAGGAGGTGTTTAAGGAGAGGGCCGGGAGGTACAGGACGATTCATTTGGCCACGCACAGCGTCTTCGAGGATGAAGAACCCCTCTATTCCAGGATCATCTTTGCCCTTGACGATGATCCTGGGGAGGACGGGTTTCTGGAGGTCCACGAAATTTTCAACCTGAAACTGAATGCGGATCTTGTGGTGTTGAGTGCGTGGGAGACGGGATTGGGGGAGCTGAGTGCCGGTGAAGGGCTCATCGGGTTGACCCGGGCCTTCATGTATGCTGGGGCGCCCTCGGTGGTAGTCAGTCTGTGGAGTGTGGGTGAGTCGACGTGTCAACTGATGAAGGGTTTCTACGAGAATTTGAAAGGTGGTATGACCAAGGCGGAAGCGTTGAGGCAGGCGAAGATTTCCATGATTCATACGAGAGAGGGTGGGATGTCATATGCTCATCCATTTCTGTGGGCACCCTTTGTGCTGGTGGGGGAGTGGAGATGAGAGGGGACGGATTCAGAAAAATGAACGCCGCAGAGGCTCGGTGTCACCGAGCTTGATGCATTCATAGACAACGCCAGCGTCTCGAGCCCCCCTCATCCGGAGGTACAATGGCCATTTTATGACACCACCTCTCATGCCTCTCTTATATCCTTGACAACCCCTTCGGATTGTATTATAATATCGCCTGTCCTACTTGAGGGGGATACCCTGAATCCGATCGTTTTTAGGAACTCGGATGAACGCGTCGCGTTTGATAGTTCGCGGCGACACTATTTTTGCAGAAGAAAAGGGAATAGTGATAAACAGAACGTCTAAGTACTGAAAGAACTCCAATGTCCGTGAATTACGACATATCGCTTCTGACCAGTGACGATCTCTTCCTCTTCAACGAAGGGAACCATTTTCGGCTTCAGGATAAGTTAGGAGCCCACATCGTGACATCCCAGGGGCAAGAGGGAACCTATTTTGCCGTGTGGGCTCCGGATGCTGAAGGGGTGTTCGTTACGGGGGATTTTAACGGATGGGACAAGACGAGCCATCCTCTCCGCCCGCGGGAGCAGTCGGGAATCTGGGAGGGTTTTCTTCCCGGTCTGAGCAAAGGAAGCACATACAAATTCCACGTCACTTCCCGCTACCGCGGCTATCAGGTCGATAAGGCCGATCCCTTCGCCATTTACAGTGAGGTGCCACCGAAGACGGCCTCCATCGTCTGGGATCTCGATTACGACTGGGGTGACGGCGAATGGATGACTCGGCGCAGAGACAGGAACCTTCACCAAGAGCCCCTGGCCATCTATGAAATGCACATCGGATCCTGGATGCGCGTTCCGGGAGAGGGAAATCGTCCGCTGAGCTACAGGGAACTGGGACCCAAACTGGCGGAATACGTGAAGCGTTTGGGTTTCACTCACGTCGAATTTCTTCCGGTTATGGAGCACCCTTTCTACGGCTCCTGGGGATACCAGGTGTGCGGCTACTTCGCCCCCACCAGCAGATACGGTTCACCCCAGGATTTTATGTCTCTCATTGACTGCCTCCACCAGCATGGCATCGGGGTTATCCTGGATTGGGTACCATCTCACTTTACCACCGACGAGCACGGACTCGGCTACTTTGACGGGACGTACCTGTACGAACACTCTGATCCCCGCCAGAGGATCCACCCGGACTGGAACAGCCTGATCTTCAACTACGGGCGAAACGAAGTGCGGAGCTTCCTCATGAGCAGCGCTCTTCAATGGCTGGACACATTTCACGCGGATGGACTCCGCGTGGACGCCGTCGCCTCCATGCTCTACCTGGACTATTCGCGCAGGGAAGGGGAGTGGATACCGAATACCTACGGGGGTCGGGAAAACCTGCAAGCGATCTCTTTTCTGCGTCGCTTCAATGAAGATGTCTATAAGGAATGTCCAGGAGTCCAGACAATTGCCGAAGAATCGACCGATTGGCCTATAGTCTCTCGGCCCACCTACGTGGGGGGGTTGGGCTTCGGCATGAAATGGGATATGGGCTGGATGCACGATACCTTGGAATATATATCCAAGGATCCGGTTCACAGGAAGTTTCATCATAACCAGTTAACCTTTCGCATGATCTATGCCTTTCACGAGAATTTTATCCTCCCTCTTTCACACGACGAGGTCGTGCATGGAAAGGGATCGCTTCTCGGTAAAATGCCGGGAGACGAGTGGCAGAAGTTCGCCAACCTCAGGCTCCTGTACGGGTATATGTATGCCCAGCCCGGAAAGAAACTCCTCTTTATGGGAGGCGAATTCGGCCAGGTGGGTGAGTGGCGACACGACGAGAGCCTTGACTGGCATGTTCTTCAGTATCCGGTTCATTCGAATATGAAGCGTTGGGTAGAAGATCTGAATAAGCTCTATCAGCGGGAACCCGCATTATATGCGACCGATTTCGATCCGGCCGGTTTCGAATGGATCGATTGCAATGACGGCCAAAATAGCGTCCTCAGCTTCATCCGAAAGGGATACTCCCAGGACGATATCCTTATCATCGTATGCAACTTCACCCCCGTACTCCGTCATAACTACCGTATCGGCACACCCCTCAATGGATACTGGAGGGAAATCTTAAACAGTGACGCCGTGGAGTATGGAGGCTCAGGTGTGGGCAACTTAGGCGGTGTTGAGGCAGCCTCAGAGCCTTTCCACGGACGTGATTTCTCCCTCTCCCTGACGTTACCTCCCCTGGGCGTCGTATTCTTCAAACGGGAACACGGGGGGTGATAAAATACCTGGTGCATTGTTTTGATCAACAAGCTATTTCCCCGCACAGCAACTGCACATGCAATAACAAGCTGTATTTGTAAAAACAACATTTTTAAGAAAGGAGTTGTGCTATGAAAGAGAAGATTATTAAAACGGCCGGTTCCATCTGGAATGTTCTGAGGGAGAAAGACAAAGTTGAAATTTCACGCCTCCCGAAAATGGTCGGGGAGAAAACAGTCGTCGTCTATCAGGCCATCGGCTGGCTCGCCCGTGAAGACAAGATCGTCTATCACAAAAAAGGTGACAAGACATACGTCGCCCTGCCGGAGCATGAGAGAGGTTAGTTGGGGGAAAACCCCAACACCCCTTATAGTCCCCCTTTCTTAAGGGAGACTTAGGGAGATTGATATTGGAAACATTGAATCCTCCTTAACTCTCCTTTCGCAAAGGAGGGAATACAGAAAGTCCTATTTTTTTAAAGTGGGATAGAGTGGGATTTAAAATAAGAAAAAACGGAAGTGTCCCGAGTATGAACCGGTACATCTGCATTCACGGCCATTTTTACCAGCCTCCGCGCGAGAATCCGTGGCTCGAAGCCATCGAGCTCCAGGATGCCACCTCTCCCTATCACGACTGGAACGAACGAATCACGGCCGAATGCTACGCCACAAATGCTACTTCCCGTATCCTAAATGAACAGGACCGTATAGCCCGGATCGTCAACAACTATGCTAAAATAAGCTTCAACTTCGGACCGACCCTTCTCGCTTGGATGGAGGAGAAGGCACCGGATATCTATACCGCTATTCTGGAGGCTGATAAAGAGAGCCGGGTGAATTTTTCCGGCCACGGCTCCGCCATGGCCCAGGTTTACAATCACCTCATCATGCCTCTTGCCAATAGTAGAGATAAACGTACACAGGTTTCATGGGGGATCAAGGACTTCGAACATCGCTTCGGCAGAAAGCCGGAGGGCATGTGGCTCTCCGAGACGGCGGTTGATGTTGAGACGCTGGATATCCTGGCTCAGTGTGATATCCGGTTTACGATCCTCTCCCCGCATCAGGCACAACGAGTGCGGCGCATCGGTGCAGAACAGTGGGACGATGTGAGAGACGGAACGGTCGATCCGAAAATGCCCTACCTGTGCCGTCTTCCGTCGGAAAAAACAATTGTTCTTTTTTTCTACGACGGCTCCATATCCCATGACGTGGCCTTCGGTAACCTTTTGAAAAGCGGTGACCGTTTCGCGGAACGATTGCTAAACGCTTTTTCAGAGAACGTCGAAACGCCTCAACTTACCCACATTGCCAGCGATGGCGAAACGTACGGCCATCATCACCGTTTCGGAGAAATGGCCCTCTCCTATGCCCTCCATTTTATCGAGTCCAGAAACACCGCCCGTCTCACCAACTACGGTGAATACCTCGAAAAAAATCCCCCTACCTATGAAGTCGAGCTTGCCGAGAACACCTCGTGGAGCTGTGCCCATGGTGTCGAACGTTGGAGGAGCGACTGCGGATGTCGAATCGGTAAACATCCTGAATGGCATCAGGCTTGGCGCGCACCCCTGCGAGAAGCACTGGACTGGCTTCGCGATTCATTCGTGAAAATGTACGAGGGGAAAGCCCGATCGTATTTGAAGGAACCGTGGGAAGCAAGAGATGATTACATCAAGGTCGTTCTCAACCGATCCCGAGAAAACCTCGACACATTTTTAAAGGAGCACTGCCAGCGAACGCTGAGCGAAGCTGAAAAAACTGAGGTGCTCAAGCTGTTCGAACTCCAACGATGCGCCATGCTCATGTATACGAGCTGCGGCTGGTTCTTTGATGAATTGTCCGGTATAGAAACCGTTCAAATCATGCAATACGCGGGGCGTGCCATCCAGCTCGCCCAGGAAATCTTCGGCCACGATAGCGAACCTCAGTTTCTCGATCTCCTGAGCCGGGCGAAGAGCAATATTCCTGTGCTTGAAAACGGCCGCATCATCTACCAGAAGTATGTAAAACCGGCCACGCTCGATCTTGAACAGGTCTGCGCTCATCATTCAATAAGCTCATTGTTTCGAGAGCACCCGGAGAAAACGTCCGTCTACTGCTACACTATTGAGCGCGAAGATTCGAAACAACTCGAAGCGGGAAAAACAAAGCTTATTGTGGAGCGTTCGAAAGTGACATCCGAAATGACACTGGAATCCTCGACATTCTGCTCAGCAGCATTGCACATGGGTGATCACAACCTCAGTTGCGGTGTTCGAGAATTCCGCGGGGCTCGGCTCCACCAGACTCTCGTACGGGAACTCTCCAATGTCTTTGACCAGGCTGACTATCCCAAGACTCTTCGACTCATGGACAAGCATTTCGGAACAGCGACCTACTCATTGAAATCACTCTTTCGAGACGAGCAGCGTGAGATCCTAAACCGCATCCTGAAAACGACCCTTGAGGAAGCTGACGGAGCCTACCGCCAGCTCTACGAGTATCACGCCCCACTGATGCGATTTCTGAAGGACTCGGGTGTTCCTCCTCCAAAGGCTCTCTCCATCGCCTCAGAGGTTGTCCTGAATAACAGTTTACGAATCGCTTTCGAGACAGAAGATCTTGACCCGGAGCGCGTTCAGATGCTTCTCAAAGAGGTTCATTCAGAGGGCATTCAACTCGACGCAGAGAGTCTGGAGTATACACTTCGATCCACGGCTGAGCAGTTGGCCGAAGATCTTCGTAGGAACCCAAGGGAGATACCGATGCTCCAAAAGTTACATACGGTCATTACCCTTCTCCCCTCCCTGCCCTTTCGACTCAATCTCTGGAACGTACAGAACAGATGCTACGACATTCTCCAGGACATCTATCCTGAGATGAAGGCAGAGTCTCAACAAGGCGATAAAGCGGCTGAAAAATGGCTTTCACTTTTCAGCGAACTCTGCGAAAAGCTCAGTTTACGCGTTGATGAATAAGGAATAATAATCATGTTTCGGATAGCTCTTGCTCAGATCAATACGACTGTGGGCGATTTGGAGGGGAATTCACGGAAAATCATTGAGTGCCTCGAACGGAGCAGAGCAATGGGCATTGATCTCGTGGCTTTTCCTGAATTGGCCGTCACAGGCTATCCACCGGAGGACCTGCTTCTGAAGTCCCGCTTCGTCAATCAAAATATTGAAATTGTCAAAAAAATCGCAAAACATGCGAGGGGAGTGGCTGCTCTTGTCGGTTTCGCTGACAAAAGGGGAAAAGTACGGAATAGCGCCGCCGTTCTCCACGCCGGGAGCGTAGCCGGAGTCTGTCATAAAATATGTCTTCCCAACTACGGCGTCTTTGACGAGCACCGCTATTTTGAGCCGGGATCTCACCCCCTCGTCCTTCAATTACGAGGCGTTCGGGTCGGGGTGAATATCTGCGAGGATATCTGGATTCCCGATGGTGTCACTGAATCCCAAATATTTCTGGGGGGAGCTGAGCTCATTGTCAACATTTCATCTTCCCCCTATCACGCCGGGAAAGGTCGAGAACGGGAGAAGATGTTGGCCTCCAGAGCGAGGAAGAATAGGGCCATTGTCGCCTACGTCAATCTTATAGGAGGACAGGACGAACTCGTCTTCGACGGCCAGAGTTTGATCTTCAATGAACATGGTGTCTTAATCGCCCAGGGTAATCAATTCGAGGAGGATTTTATCCATTTCGATCTGAAGCTCGAGCCCCTGAGAAGACTACGATCGAAAGATCGCACTTTTCAGAGAAGAACATCATCATTTCAAAGTCCGTACACTGTTCGGCTTTTAGAACTTGGGGGCAGAAGTCGAAGGCAGCGCAAGCCTTTGAAAGCGCCCCGTCCAAGGAGACGACTCACCTCTACAGAGGAGATACACAAAGCGCTTGTCATTGGTACTCGAGACTATGTTCGAAAAAATGGATTTCAGAAAGTC
>CP070758.1:2720310-2730567 GCA_020348925.1 Gemmatimonadota bacterium
AGGAGCCGTATGAGGTAGTCCCTCACATACGGATCTGTGCGCGGGGTGCCGGTCAACCGGCATTCCTACCGCGACGAAAGCTGAGAAGTGTTCTACCTATTCGATATATATGAATCGAACACGTCATTCTTTTGAGACTGAGCGTTTTTCTGACGGTATCGTATCACACCTCCCTACAAAAAATGGAGAAAAGGAATAATTATCAAAGAAATTTTTATCTTCCACGTATACTCAACACTCCCACAGTTCGACCGAGAATCACTGAAATCAATTCTGTTCCTGTCCGTTTGAACAAGAGAAAGGGCCACGTAGAGATAATCCAAACGTGGCCCCTCACGTCATCCGTCCAATTTATTTCATCAATATCATCCGTCTGATAGCTGTGAAGTCATTGGCCTCAATCCGATAGAAATACACCCCGCTGGCCATGGTATGGGCGTCCCAAACGATTGTGTGATAGCCTGCTTCCAGATCACCGTTTACAAGCTCCGTTACCTCTTGTCCCAACACGTTGTACACGGTAAACGTCACCTTCGCATCCTCAGGCAAACCGAAGGCAATCGACGTCACCGGATTGAAGGGATTCGGATAGTTCTGGGCCAGACTGTACTCGACCGGCACCAGATCCCCCGACTTGATCACGAACATCGAGCCGTGGCTAAAACTGATGGCCTCGTCCACGGTGAAGACCACGGGCTCCACCATCTCAACCTCTATCTCGTCCCCTATCTGGCTTGAGATGGTGAACGGCACCCGTACCACGGCACCAGCACCGGCCTCAATCGCCTCTCCCTCCTGACCAAACACAAAGACCACCAGATCATCCCCGATCACCTTGGAACTCACATCCATCCCCTCAGACCGAGCCGTCAACTCAACCTCGCCGGCCACCAGGACCTCCTGATCGTACCGAAACCGCAGCAGCAGACCGGCCACATCCTGCTCAGTTGAGACGGATACAGGCACAATCACCGCCCGACCGGCCATACCAACAACATCGCCCACCTCCACTTCGGCCACGGCCGCCTTCGGATCGCACACGCCCACGGCCAGGTTGATACATTTCATCAAATCCAAAATATTGATGAGCCCGTCACCATTGGCATCGGCCGCCCAGATCAACGTACCGGGCGTAAAAACGTACTCAATATCTCCCAGATTGTAGCCGGGCTTGCCGATGATGTGATTTAGAATGGCGAACAGATCCATCAACGTCACCGTCGTGTCCGGCGCTGAGGACAACCCTGTCACGTCGCACTTGTTGGGCACAATATACCCACCAAAACAGATCTGACCCTTGTCCTCAAACTTCAAACACAACGGCTCCTTGGGATGACCCCCCCAGTCCAGCAACCCATCCAGAATCACATCCTCATACCAGATGTCCGCACACTGACCCGCTGGCGCCCCAGGCAATATCTTGAAAAAAACCGTCACAATCGACATCAAGCCCACATCCCCCAGAGACGGCGGCAACTCGCAATGCGGGATCGGTGGTGTCGTCGGCGGATCTATCGTCGGATGCAACGGCGTCGAATACAACGCAATCTCATGAGTCCCAGGCGCCAACTCTCGATCCTGCAACTCAAAACCTGCCGTCCTCGTCGTCGTCTGCACCTCCACCACTTCCATGTACTCCGATTCATACATCAGATTGATCTGCACCGCCGACACCGGATACTCGTTGTCCAGCATAAGACCCACGCCAATCTTATCGCCAGGCACCACTGACGGATCTTGACCACCGCAGGTCTCCGCATACTTGTAGCCCAACTTGATCCCAGAGGTGTCCCGAATACACATACCCGTATAGGGCATGAACTTGATGTCCACAAAATCCGTATCCCGCTTGCAGAACCCCTTGGCCGCATGCACAATCACGTGGGCCGGCATCGGCGGAGGCCCAGATCCCTTGGGTATAATCGTTAAGTTCGCCTCCGCGCTCTCACCCGCTGGCAGATCAAACTCATCCACATCAAAGGCGTACTCCCAATCCATCGGGATGTCATCAGGCTCTATCCACAGGTCGATGTTGTCCGGATACGGCTCCTCGTTGTACACCGGAATCGGTATCGCTACCGGTGGCCACGGCGAATCCGCATCCACCCACCGGTGCTTGGGCCACAACCACCGCTCGCAATCACGCAAATACTCCGTCGTCGAATCTTCCACCGTCCACCAACTCTCAAAATCAGGATCAGGACAATGACGGCGGATCACAGGATAGTCGATGACGATGTTCCGCGCATACTGCTGGTAGTAGTTGCAGCTCAGATCCTCATACTCGAACCACGGCGTCTGGTAATGATACGGCGCCACGACCTGACGGGCAAACCCTCCGATGCCGCCCCACAGGACCGTGTCGTACACAGAACCCTCAAAGAACGGGAAGAAGAAGCCCCACTCCGCCAGGCCGAAGCTGATCTTGGGGTAGGCGCTGTTGGGTCCGTCGTTGACCACCGTCACCCACACATCGTAAGGTACATCGTGACACGGATACCGCGGACTCCACCGCAGCTCTTGCACATGCACCGGTTGGATCGGCCGACCGTCAGGCCCCAGGAAGAAGTGTTTCGGGTAGGGCATGAACTCGATCTCCACTTCACCCCATTCACCTGTGCACTTGAAACCCCTCACCTTGATGACGACCGGTCCCTCAGGTTCCTCACCACCCGGCCACACCGTTAACAAGACGTTCTGACGATCACCAGGAGTACCGTAGGGTTCCAACTCCAAAGCCGCTTCACTCAAATCCGCAGCCCACTCCTCGGGCACGTCGGCCAGGGATAATTCTATGGCCATCGGCTCGTCACCATCATTCCACACCGGGATCGTCATTGGCGCCAACCCCCAACGGACCGGCTCCTTGTCCCACGGCCCATCCGGCCAGATCGTCATCCGGCACCGACGCGCCAGACGTATCGTATCCTCCTGACAATATTCCCTGTCGACACGCCACCGCTCCGAGGACCATCCAACAATGATGTTCCGCGCCCACCAATTGTGATGATCAGGATGATGGTGGAACGCACACTCGCACGCAACGGTGTCCGTGCTTCCACCAGAAAGGTATACCGATTCTACATAACATAGTGGATCTGTATCAATCGGTGGTAATGTAAACAATCCCCACGGCGCCTCCACAAAGCCGACAACCACCTCTTCGGGTTCTTCGCACGTGTTATGAAAGGCCGCTTTCACCGTGTAATCGTCGCAGATGCACGGATATTCACCCCGATAGGGATGGCTCCAGGTGATGTCCGGCTCGTCGATCTCCACACAGTCGGGGCCGTAATCGAGACAGACACGCACCATGTACTCGTATCCTGGAAAACACTTCCACTGACCATCGTCCGAATTCCAGATCCACGAGTACGTCTCCTCGTGTCCGGCATCCCCCAATATCCTCGGCCGGTCCATCCCCGGCAACATCTGCCACACCACGTAAAAGCAGCGCTTCGGTGGAATAATCACACACTGCTCACTCAGGTCCACCTTCTCCCACTCCCAGTTGCCGATAAACTCTCCCGTCCCTATCGCGGCCAACGGCGCTCCCTCCAGCATGGTCTCACCGGGTGGAAGAGGCACACACGTCTCACACGGCGACACCATCCCCAGAGAGATCCACATGTTCACCGTCCCAGGATCGTACCACTGAAAAGCGACCGTGTCCAATCTTGCCTCACCGCAGGGATTATAAAACCCAACAGCGTAGTAATCCAGATCTGGGTTGAGGGTGCCACCCTCCAGATAATCCTCCGCCAATCCTTCCAGATTGTGATCCCAGCAGCACGTGCCCCAGCACTCAGGGTAACACGGCCCGCGATCACCATCAAAGACCTCATCGCACGCATCGCCTCTCCCGTCATTATCGGAGTCAAACTGGACAGGATTAAAATGGTGCGGACAGTTGTCGTCTACGTTGGACACACCATCCCTGTCAGTATCCAGCTCACCTGCGTACACATAGGCCTTTCCATTTGTCGAATAATAAGGAGCTCCAACGATGGCGTCGGTCAATCCATCGTTGTTCACATCCCCGGCCCCGGACACAGAACGGCCAAATTCATCACTGGGATCCTGACCGTAGAGGTATATATAAGCCGTATTGTTCATGGGAGCCCCGCCGTAATAAACATAGGCCCAACCGGTGTTGGAGTTGCGCCAGGGAGCCCCCACAATGACATCAGCGTAGCCGTCGCCGTTCACGTCCCCGGCCCCGGACACAAAAAAACCAAAAATATCACCGGCATTTTGACCGTACAGGTAGACATCGGCCATATTGTCCATGGCATTCCCGCCGTAATAGACATAGGCCCAACCGGTGTTGGAGTTACGCCAGGGAGCCCCCACAATCACATCAGCGTACCCGTCGCCGTTCACATCCCCGGCCCCGGACACCGAACGACCAAAACCATCCCCGGGATCCTGGCCATACAGAAAGAGATCGGCCGCATTGTCCATGGGATCCCCGCCGTAATAGAAATAGACCCTGTCAGGTCCATCTGCTCCCACAATGACATCAGCGTAGCCGTCGCCGTTCACGTCACCGGCCCCGGACAAAGACGCGCCAAATTCATCATTAGTATTCTGGCCGTAGAGGTAGACATCCGCCGCATTGTCCATGGGATCCCCGCCATAATAGACATAAGCCCAACCGGTGTAGGAGTTGCGGTAATTTGCCCCCACAATCACATCACTATAACCGTCGTCGTTCACATCCCCGGCTCCGGACACAGCATTACCAAATTGATCACCGGGATCCTGGCCGTAGAGGAAGATATCGGCCCCAGTGTTCATGGGATTCCCGCCGTAATAGACATAGGCCCACCCGGTAGAGGAGTTGCGCCCGGAAGCCCCCACAATCACATCGTCGTACCCGTCGTCGTTCACATCTCCGGCCCCGGACACAGAACTGCCAAAACTATCCCCGGGATCCTGGCCGTACAGGGTGATATCGGCGGTATTGTCCATGGGATCCCCACCGTAATAAATAAAGACACGGCCGGTACTCAAGGTATACCCGGGAGCTCCCACAATCACATCATCGTACCCGTCACCGTTTACGTCCCCGGCCCCGGACACAACCTGACCTAAATCACCACCGTTCCCCGGCTCGGTAAAGCTCTGAAAGAGCGGCATATCTGCGGACGCACTGTCCGCATGAGAGAATACAGCCAAACAGAACGCCAACAGGCACAACAGAATGGGTCTTGTCGTGTGCATGATGTTCCTCCTTTCGCCGTTTTCGTTCTGGTATGCTTTTGATTCGTGTGTAAATATAAAATGTGTTACACTTGAGATCCCCTCCAATTTACGTCTCATCATAACACCGATACATGTTTACTCATGTGTCAATACAATTGATGAAATCTTAAGTGCGGCATGCCTGCGCTCAACTCCCCCATGAACATCTGTGGAGAGCGGATAAAAAATGTGATGTGAAATGTGAACTGTAACAGAACATTTTTCGAGAAGAATGCAGTCCATACAGAAATATTAAAAAGTTGATTGTCTATATATTTTGAGTCAGCTCACCTATCGACATCTAATCCTTTCAAGATAGCCTGTGTCACTTTACAGAAACGAGAGGATGTGTCCGTGGCGTAATAACGTCACTAAGTTCGCTGAGTTAGATTAGTATTATATTACGGATAAGACGGAATGTCAAGTCATTTTTTGCATTTGTTGACTGCGGCAGGCACAAGGTGTTCATTCTTTTTCCTTTTAGGGATGAGGTGACCCCCATCGAATAACGAGGCCAAATATACATCACATAAAAATCGCAGGATGATTGGATGTAAAATATGCATTATAGAGCAACGAATGCACTTTGGAGGGAGCCGACGTATTTCCTTGTGTAACGTTCATGAATGAATAATTTCTTTCTTTTCAACAAGATAGAATTCATTGCTTTTCATCGTTCCTTTGGCATACTATTCGCTATTTACGCAACTATCGAAAATTATAGGATGAAGCGGAAGTGAGAATGATCTTTTAAGATCAACTGTTCGTAGCTTACATAGAGTTTAAACACATTAATTTGCCGTAGGGAAATGATGGGACAATACTAAAAGTTGTTCCAATAGAGAAAGGGGGTGAAAGAACAGAAATCCAATTCCCTACTTACAAATGTGAAGAGAGGGGGTGATAAGAAAAATCCTAAACCCATAAATTCACCCGTAAGTCGTACATCTTAAATCGAAGGAGAAGTATTATGTATAAAAAATTCGCGTTGATCGGTCTTGTTATTGCCCTCGTGGCAGGAATCGCCCTGGCGAAAGCGGTTAAGGTGGATTTGGTGCCATATGTTGATGCTGATGGTAATGTCCTCGAGCCAAATGCATATGGAAAAGCAATGTTGAACTACGCCAAGGGTGCTGACAAAACTGAAGTCCAGGTAAATTGCTGGGACCTCGTGCCCAATGCCATGTACACCGTTTACCTTAATAATAGTGGAACTTGGTATTCAATTTGCACGTTCACCACAGACAGTAATGGCGAGGGTCACTGCCATGCCAAACTTGCTGGTGACGTTTCAGGGCATTTGCCTGTTTCTGTCAATAACTCTGCAAACCAAACAGTTCTGATAAGCCCATAATAAACGTGTCAGTGAAATAACACGTTAATGAATCAATGAAAGCGGCGCCTTTTATGGCGCCGCTTTTCTTATGCACGTCAACGAGGGTCAATCCTTACATTTTAAATTTTGAAAAATCATCTTCGTTAGTTGTTAAAAGATTGAACTAATCTCCTCCCTGTTCTTTTATTATTACCCCACTTTTTAAAGTCAATTCGTAATTCGTCGATGGATCACAAGTATTTAAAGTCATGGTCAACGAGGGTCAAAATCGAAACAAAACTCTATGATTCCATGTCCTACTGTCGTTGGAAGGGTTGGACTCGTTCGAAACGGTTTTCATAATTCTGTAATTCCATAATAAAATGTGACGGGATGTTAACCTGTGGGGGGCTTAGAGAGGGGAACATCTCGTGGCACGAAGACGGAGGCATCATGGTCTGCCGAAAGATCGTTATCGCTTTTTTTGTAATGATTGGATGTGTAAATCTTATCCATGGTCAGAATCTTTACAACCAGCCGGAGAGCGCGGAGTACGACGTTGTTCGAGGCCGGTATCTCGTTTCGAACTGGGGTGACGGTAATATTGTACAAATCGACCGGGACGGCACGGAGAGCTTCTTCGATACGACCCTGGCCTCGAGCGTGGGTATGGTTATTTTTGAGGGTATTCTGTACGTATCAGCCGACACCGCCGTCGTGGGATTTGATCTTGCGACCGGCGCGGAAATCTGGTCGTTGATCATCCCGGAGATCGGTTTCTACAACGACCTTGCCTTCGATTCCTCAGGCTATCTCTATGTGACCGATTATATGCAATATGATGAAGGGGGCGGCGTTTATAGAATAAACATAGAAGATCGCACCTACAATCCGTTATCAATTCGTTTGAGCTATCCCAACGGTGTTATGTACGATCAGAATCACAACCGCCTCATCGTCTGCGGCGGCTGGCCGAATGCACGGATTACGGCCATCGGCCTGCCAGACGGTGCAGATTCGGCCATTGTCTTTACCCCCTTCGGCGGTTTGGACGGCCTCGCTGCCGATCTGAACGGCAACATCTACGTCTCCTCCTGGCGTCATGAAGCGGTCTACCGGTTCGATCCGGAGTTCGAGGGCGAGCCTGCGCTCGTTTCCAGCGGGCACAGTGGGCCGGCGGACATTTTTTATAACGACAGGGACCATGTTCTGGTCGTGACCAATCTCAACGCCAACACCGTCGATTTTGTCCGTATCCGGACCGATCAGTTTACGAGGGTGACCGAAGGTGCCCCTGTCAATGACGGCGGATTCTCCACCGGTGCGAACTGGGTCGATTATGACAACGATGATTATCCGGATCTCTTTGTCCCCAACTGGTACAACGCGGCCCAGCGAAACGTTCTCTATCACAATAACGGCGACGGCACCTTCACCAAGGTGACGGACGGTCTCATCGTTAATGAGGGGGGTTCGCTGTCCGGATGCTGGGCGGATTACGACAATGACGGTGACGTGGATGTCTACCTGGCCAATCCGGGTCAGGGATCCAGCGGGGCGTACAACTTTTACTATCTGAATAATGGGGACGGGTCCTTTACAAAGGTGACTGACGACGCATCTGTCCAAGAGCGCCTGACATCCATGAGTGGTGTCTGCGCCGATTATGACAACGACGGGGATCTGGATCTCTATGTGTCGCATCACTGTCCGCCACGGAACTGCTCGAACTCTTTTTTCCGGAATGACGGCGGCACCTTTACTCAAATGGATAATACCGAACTGGGACTGGACGATGAGGACGGCAGCTACGGGTCGTGGTGCGATTATGACGGGGACGGCGATCTCGATCTCTACAATACGCGAGGTCACGTCAAAAACGCCCTTTTTCAAAACAACTGGGACGGGACCTTTACCCGGATCACCCATAATGCCATCGTCGCCGATAGTGTCGGGGGATGCAGTTGGGGTGACTACGACAACGACGGTGATTTTGACCTCTTTATCCCGGGCAGCCGGGATGGCTGCCACAAATTGTACAACAATGTCGGTAACGGGGAATTTATTGCGGTGACCGGCCAGGAGTTGGTCGACGAGTCCGGCTGGAATACCATCGGAAGCAGCTGGGGCGACTACGACAATGACGGCGATCTCGATCTCGTCGTGGTCGGCAACCTCTATTATGAGCCTGTGCCGAATGCACTCTATGAAAACAACGGTGACGGGACGTTTACTAAGGTCACAGAGAGCCAGATTACTACCGATCTGGAGTCATCTGCAGCGGCAGCCTGGGGGGATTACGATCGAGACGGGGATCTGGATCTGTTCATTCCCAATGTGGGCTTCGAGGACAACGCGCTTTACCGAAACAACGGCAACGCCAACAACTGGATCACTATCCGATGCATCGGTTTTGTTTCGAACCGGTCCGCCATCGGGGCGAAGGTCAAGGTCAGGGCGATTATCAGTGGCGAAGATGTGTGGCAGGTGCGGGAGATTTCAGGACAGACGGGCGCCAAGGGCCAGAACAGCCTCAATGCTCACTTCGGTTTGGGGGATGCCGCTGTTATTGACGAGATCAGGGTCGAGTGGCCCAGCGGTATTTTAAGTGTTCTTACGTCTTTCGATGTGAACCAGTTCCTGACGATTGTCGAAGGTGAAGCCGGCGACTCCGACGGTGACGGGATTCTTGATGAGGAGGACAACTGTCCCTATTTCTATAATCCCGATCAGGGTTCTGTCGAGCCGGGCGATATCGACTGCAGAGACGGCGTCGATGTTGTGGATGTGTTGGCCGTGGTGAATCATATCCTCAATACCGATGCGCTTTTCGGGGCTGCCTCCCAGCGGGCCAACTGTAACGGTGACGGTAGGATCGACGTCCTCGATGTCGTCGGCATCGTCAATGTGATTCTGGGGCATGGCTCGTGCGTGCCGAAATAAATTATACGCAAGCGGAGCGATTTTTAAAAAGTATGCCATAACTGTCATTCTGAGTCCGATGTGTCGGATGAAGAATCTGTCACCATCCGGGTGAGATTCTTCACTTCGCTTTGCGGAGCCTGTCCCGAATCCCGGTTCAAGACCGGGACAGGCCCGATTCGAGGTTCAGAATGACAATGACGGTAATTTGGTTTCAGAAATCGCTCAATACAGATCAAAGATGCATTCTTGCGTGTTGAATGCTTGGTATCATCCTCCAACTCGACCGGAGGACGAACTCAAATTGCATGATCGGGATGAGGCTGGTTGGAGCGTTCTGATTCTCACGGGGCAGACGGTTAGTATGAAAACAGTAGGTGTCATTCTCATTCTCGCTCTCACCATCGGATCGTCCTTTTCTGAGAAGCCGCATTTTGGGACTGTACAGAATGTGCATCTTCTGGACGTGAAGATGGAATCCGATGGTTTTACTGCCGCAGAACGATCGCTTGTCGCAAGTCTCGATCTGGAAACTTCTGGCATCGGAATATTTAAGACGCGAGATAACTACGACTGTTTTCATCTTGAAGGTATACGGACCAATGGAATTGAAGGCCAACCCCTCACCTACGTGAAGGCCGAAAGAATTGAATTGGACCAGCGCACCAGGATTACGGGTGTCAGACTCATCAGTGGAGAATACGTTGAAATCAGGGATGAAATTCGTCTTGCCCCTGAACCGGCGCCCCTCCATCCGACCAAAACGAAGAAGA
>CP070758.1:2730667-2757681 GCA_020348925.1 Gemmatimonadota bacterium
GGGAAACAGAGTTCCCATGTCAATTGCACTCCCAAACAGAGTTTGGGAACAATGGAGAATTGTTTAGGTTAACCTTGATTTTGAATCTTTGATGAGGCCACCATCAACGGCCTACGCAGGCTGCATCATAGTCTGGGGTTCTATCTCGACATGAGCTACTTCAAATCCCGCGGTTGTTACGTCTCTCAGAGCACTACGAATGGCTTCCTCCAGCGACGGAGCTTCCCGGTGAGAACGGATTTGTGGGACGCCAGCGATAGTGGAAAGCGTACCGTCATCAAAAATACCATAGAGTCTATCGGCTTCTTCTTCGTTTGGATCTTCCGATAATATCAAGGTGAATTCGTGTTCTTTCATGACTCCTTTTCTTGTCGATAGTTGACCCTCTTGATATCAACTTGTTGTCATTGCACGATCACGAATGTTTCAAGCAGATACTATCTCTACTGTTGGTTTAACTAATCGAGACTTTCTTTCTGGAGCAAGTTTTTTAACCCTCACAAGAACCATCGGTTGATCTTTCTCTTTCCTTGCCTTCGCTATTTTGAGATTCTCCTCTGCCAATTCTTGATCATATTCCGGTAGAATTACAACTATTGCATCCTTTGGTATACGATTGGCAACTTCAGGGTGTTCTAAAACATACCTACTAAATTCTGTGGTCAGTTCTAAATTTTTCTCAAATAGTTCCTTCTTGTTCATTTTCCCATTTCCTTTTTATATCTTTCACGATACCACTCCCAGTTTGACTTAATATCATGCTGGGCAAAGGTCAATGCCTCATTATAATCCCAATAAAGAAGAGGCACTTTCTCTACTGATCCATCCGGATGCATTCTGTCGAGATGTGCAAAGCCATGGGCAGTATCATATCGAATGACAGGATGCCAGTTTTCAACAATTAGAGTTTCATATTGAATAGCGAACTCTGTTATTTTTTCCTTAACACTGAAGTGGTAATGTCTAATTCTGTCATCAGGCGTCAAATATAATAGAAAACTTGTTTCACCCAATTCTTATTTTTCCCTCAACAGTTCAGTTGGACCCAGCCCTAAAAATAAAACCTTCCGAAATCCCCTCGGGCTCTTTATACCACTCCGGCTCTGTTTCTCTTAAAAACTCGATCAACTCCTCCGGAGAAATAGGGGATACAACCGTTTCCGGGTGCTCCTTGATATCTTCTTGATACAATTCTATGGCTGCTCTGAGGTTTTTCTCGACATCCGCAAGATCTTCACCCCGAGCAGAAAGATTCAACTCCAAGCATATTGCAACATATTCAAGCTTGCTTTTACGGATCAGTGCCGTATATTTCTCGTCCACCGATTAGTCCTCCTTTTGTGATCTTTCCAAAAAATTACAGTCTTTAACGCCCTAATTTTGGACTCACATTTGCATATTCCTACCCTCAAAGTACAATACTTACAAGAGATTGTCAAGATTTTTCTCTGAAAATTGAGGGTTAGCGGAAGAAACGTTTGCATTTCAATACAACCCCCTTAATCCCCCCTTCATAAGGGGGACTTGCCCATTAATTATTGTTAGTTTTGAGGAAAGGGATCATCGATTATCTTCGTCTCTTTCAATAGGTGGGAAAAGTAATCATTATTCGACGGAGTTTATCCCGAGCGGCGATGCGGGGCTCAGGATGAAGAGTCTTTAGAAACAAGAGTGAAACTTCTATTTTTCTCTGTGCATAATCCAGAATAGACGTGTATATTACAGGCTATGTTATGAATGCATGATGCACATTCACCCAAGGGTACGAAGGAGACAGAAAATATGTGGCAAAAATCGTCTGCCCTGAATTGTATTCTGATTGTATGTGTCCTCATACTCGTCTCCATCTGTTTTCACTGTGCCTCCACGAAAAACATGGAGCAGAGTGAGACGGTTCAGGAGACGAAGACGGAGACTGAGAGGGCCCGGCTCGACTCCACTCAAATTGTTTCACGGAAAAAACATTACAGCCAGCTCTACGAGTACTGGAAAAATGGGATGTACGCGGAAGCCCTCGAGCCCGGCCATAAAGTGATAGAAATCGACTCCACATACACAAACGCTTACTTCTATCTGGCCGATTGTTACGTGAAGTTAGAGGAGTTTGATAAGGCTCAGACAGTCTATGAGGCCGGCCTCAGGATCGATCCGGAGAATAAATATTTCCACCGGGGCCTGGCCTGGGTCCTGCTGACCAAAGGTTTGGAGGAGCAGGCAATTTCGGAGTACGAGATTGTCGTGGAACAGTTTCCTGAGGAATCGTCGTATCATCTGATCCTGGCCAAACTGTACGTCAATCACGAAAACGACGAAGGCGCTGCACGTGAGTTCGAACGGGCAGTTGCCGTTGATTTGAAGACGAGAGAGCGTTGGATCGAGGAGCGCGATACAATGCTGTCTGAAAAAGGTCCGGATGATCAACAGGTGCAGGAGTACACCACGAAAATCGAAGAGACCGAAAGGCAGATACGGGCATCACTCTCCACTCTGGAAATCCTGTATAGGCGAAACGATATGGGAGCGAAGCTGGTGGACGTCTATTTCCACTACCTGAAAATGGACTCCCTGGACACACAAGCCATGCTCAACTTAGGGAAACAGTATTACGAGCTCGGGGAAAACGAGAAAGGTGAGGAGATACTCAGGAAACTCATCGAGATGGATCCTGATAACATCGACGCGCACAAATTCCTGGGTGGCTGCTGTGTCAATCTGAAGAAGAACGCCGAAGCGATTGCGGCTTATAAAAGAGTAGTTGCGCTCGATCCGGAGAATAAAAGGGGATGGACCGATTTGGCCTCAACCTATAACGAGATAGGTCAGTACGATGAAGCCGAGCGTTCCGTGAAGAGAGCCCTTCGTTTGGATCCTGACTACGGGTACGCCCATGTCGTCTACGGCGAGATTTACGAAGCGCGGGGGGAACCCTTTATCGAGGAAGAGAAAAGCATCCCCATCGAGGGAAAGCTCATTTTTCTGCAGGCCTGGAGAGAGTATGATAAGGCCCGGAAAGACCCCGAATGGCGTAATCATGCTACTATAAAAATTGAGTATTTAAATAATTTCATTCCAACTGCTCAAGATACCTTCTTTCACAACCTGGGCAGAAATTAAAAGAAGTATTTTCCCACTCTGAGGATATTGGATGATTCGATTCCGAACTCATCTTTCAAGAGTTCCAACGAATCGAAGCGTGAGGAAGTCGCAGAAAAGCTTTCCCCTGACAGACCCATCTCCCCATCCACTCTTAAACTCCACAAAAAAAGATCAGAAAATTGGATGGATTTCTGTACATAGAATATTCATAGCATCAACATAAACGTAACGTATCAAGGACATATTTATAGAGTTTAAAAGAATATTGGTGTTGAACAGTATCTCACGGCACTTCCCGTGATTTTGTACAAAGTCATTCCGGGTTTATCCCGGAACCTCCTTAATTGAGAGTCTGGTGCGCAAATCGAGGAGATTCCTGCATGCGCAGGAATGACAGCTCTTGTTTTTTACGCATCATCCGGTTGTCTTCTATTCAATAATAAAGTCGAAATAGGTGTCAGGATAGGGTTCGTTAACAAGGGTGAAATGCCACCACTCTTTTTCGTAGTTCCGAAAACCGTGCTTCTCCATGAGTGTCTTGAGCAACAATCTGTTCGCCCGCTGCTGTATCCCTATCTGCTCGTTGGCGGTCCACGAAAGCTCATGAAAGCAGTCGAATCCCGTTCCCATGTCAATACCGTTATCCTTGAATCGTTTCTCCGCGGGCAGATAGCACTCGCATAAATTTTGACCGTCGACATACGGTTCCTGCTGGGGCAACGGCAAAGGCACGATGGTCAGATCGACGGCGCTTCCCCGACTGTGACTCGACTTGCTGGCGATGTAACCATCCTTGAAAAGGTTTTTTTTGTCAACTGTGGGGTAGAATTCTTTCTTCGTCACAGTATCCGATACGTCCTCGGCCCATTCGACAAAATGATCGACAGCCCTCTGTGGCCGGTATCCGTCATAGATCTTCAGGGAAAATGAGAATCGGCTCAGCTCCTCCTGCACCCTTTTCAAGGAATCTGCCGCTTCTTTTGTGAGATAACATTTGGCCGCCGAATACCCGTGAATACGCCTTCCGACAAAATTGTGACTTGTAAAATATCGGATATCCGAGAGGATGGAAGGAATCACCTCTTTCACATCAACAAATCCCTCGGGAATGTGCGAAGCCGGTAACGTCGCAGAAGCGAGGAGATTGAAACAAACACTCAAACATGCAGCGAAAAACCAGTGTTTCTTTTTCATCAGTAATCCTTTCTTCAAGTAGAATACAGCGTATCCCTAATCGCATTACAGAGTGCTCGTTTCCAACCTCTGTGGAGGGATCGATCGAATCCTCTCAAACTCCCCTTTATATAAGGAGAGTATCTCCTTTCATTGCTTAGATGGGGTAATTTTTTCATCCGTAAAATAATATTCGCATTCATTTTTCTCATTATGAATCCAGCTGTACACGATATTGGCCCGGTCGAGGTGGAACCGTGGATCTTCATCCGAATCTTCCCTTCGCCCACACAAAATCGTCATGATATCGGGATGCTGTGATGTGAAACCCCTTAAAGCCTTCAGCCGTCCCTTTTCGAATTCATAGACGATCCCGTTTTCACGGATCGTCAGATTTTCCTCTTTAAAACGGTGTAAGAATCGTTGCCGTGTGCAAAACCGCTCACAAAATTCGATCCGTCCCTTGAACTCCTCAGCTTTCTCAAACTGAAGTGCCAACGAAGCTTCCTCCATGGCTTCTGTCAATTTACCAACTGCATATGTCTCATTTCCTCTGAGAAATTCCACCACCCTCTCGACGATGCGGGCGTATCCCCCAGGGGATATTTTCCCCCGGCAGGGACCGGTGCAGTATCCGAATTCGTGGTTCAGGCTGAACCGGGTCGGAACGGTCTCCTCGCACGAACGAAGTCCCACAAAGCGACGGATGATATAAAGCAAATCCTTCACGAAAAATCTGCTCTTGTACGGACCGAAAGTTTGCCCCTGACCGGGATCGTCCGATTTTCCCATCATTCTGCAGGTCGGATACGGACCCTCTGTCAGTAAGATATATTGATACCCCAAATATTGCTGCTGCCGCACGTTATGCCGGGGCTGATAATCTTTTATCAACGCATCCTCAAGGAGTAGGGCCAGCAGCTCCGAATCCGTTTCGTAGAAGTCAACGTCTCCGATATTGGAGATCATTTCCCGTGTTCGATATTCAACCCTCATCATATCCGTTCGGAAATAACTCGATACGCGCTGCCGTAAATTCAGTGATTTCCCAACATACATGATCTCACCATTCTGATCGGAGAAAAGATAGACGCCGGTTCCCCTGGGTATCTTCTTCCGGAGGAGTGAAAAGATCTCCTGCTGATTCTCAAAGTTATCCATTATGATCCTGTGTCCTGTTTCGGACGAAGAAACCTGAGCCGAATTGGACGTTCATGGTTTCGGGAAAAACGCCGCGCAGAAATCGACCGGTCATTTCTTCTCGAACTTCATCATCAATATCTCTATCGCATTGGAACCGTACAATTGAATGCTCGTCAAACTCCGCAATTTTCGACAGAATAAACGGTCTCATATTTTTCAAGGTAAGATTTGAAGGCATTCGAAGATCCTCCATGGGCCGGGTCGGTACTTCGATGAAACGGAGATGTTCGATGCACCATCCGGTGTCGCCCGTTGTTCCGAACCGGATTTCGTAGAACCCCTTCCTCTCCCCTTTTTCGGCAAAGGAGGTTCGTTCGGTAGACCCTGCATGAATAACGGGTATTTTATTCCCATGATGCCGACCGTTCAGCCACAGGATTTGCTGACGATGAATGTGGCCCACCAATACGGCGTGAACGCCCGATGGTAAATCGTTCCTCCGAATAACGTCTTTTCCATACTGAAAGGTATAATTTGACGGTCCGACTTGAGCACCTTCTATCGCCTGGTGGAGGCACAGCAGTTTGATGTCCGCTGAGTTCCCGTTCCATTCGGTCGCATCCAGCAGTGCTCGAAACCGATCCCTGATATCTTCACGCTCAAAGGGGAAACCTGATAATGAGATCCTCGCACCATGAAGGTCGAGGGTGTACGTCTTTGGTTTGTCAAAAATTCGTATATTCGGATGGTTCAAGAACAACGATGGTGGCAGGTTCGAACGCTCATGATTTCCCGGAACCAGAAAAACAGGAAATCCCCTGTCCGCCAGTTCCATCAGAGGCTCATAGGCAAGATCAATAATTTTCGCAGGGACGCGACTTCGGAAAAAAAGATCCCCTCCGTGAATAAGCACGTCCGCCTGAGAATCGATTGCGTGCGAAAGAACCCTGTGATAGTTTTCGAAAAAATCCTGGCCTCGCTGTCTCCTTTTCACTTTCGGTCGGATCGGATAATCAAAGCCCAGGTGCGTGTCAGCACAAAAAACGATTCGAATGTGCACCTCAAACCTCATGCAGCATTTTATCTACCCAAGATAATGAGACTCTCTTTCTCTGTTGTATCTGGGGAAAAGATAGGGTTTTTGACTTGAAATGAAAACCGTAAAAATTAGGACGCACACGCCCCTGTTCCCAAAATGACATTCACGATGCCGAGCACATCCAGAATATCGACGATCCCATCGGCGTTGCAATCCGCCCGATCATAGGGCGCATCGGCTAATGAGTCCGTCCCCAATATGTGATTGACCGTAGCCAATGCGTCGAGCACATCGATGCCATCCCGGCAATCGATATTCCCCCTCTCAACAGAAGCCTGTTCAGGATTGTTCATATGTGGGCAGTTGTCTTCCTCGCATGCATTCGACTCGTAGCCCGGGTTCCCGTAGTCATCACCATCTGTGTCCGTGCATATATCGCATACGTCTCCGGAACCGTCCTCGTCTGCATCGGTCTGACCAGGATTGTACTCATCCGGGCAGTTGTCACAGACATCCCCGACGTCGTCCGAGTCGGAATCACCCTGGTCGGGATTTTCATGTGTAGGACAGTTGTCATTTTCATCGAGAACACCATCATTGTCCGAATCGTGCGATGAAATATTTTGAATGGAAACCTCTATGACCTTCCCTGTCCCCAGGGGGACAAAGTGATCTCCATAGACCTCCTCAAATAATGAAATTTGATGGTCACCGGTGCAATGGGTGCAACCGCAGTATTCGACGCCTAACGCCTGGAATTCTTGTATGATCTGATCGACCTCAGCATCAGAATGAGCACCAAGATGAAAACCACCGAAGACGAGATAGATGTCTTTATCAAGAACTTCTTTCGCCCTATGGAGTATATTGACGATGCCGGGGTGTGAGCATCCGGTGACAACGACCAAACCTTCATCGGTATCCAGGATGAGTGATTGCTCATACACCGGTCCCTCCAACTCCCCTGTTGAATACACATGCTCGCAAATCTCCACAGACTCATCCACTGCAATCGTTGTTCCCCCAACCGCGGATATGAAGGGGCTCCTGGTATGTGCGTAGGATATTCCCATATAGGCTGTGATATGAGGAGCTCGACTCAGAACCGACCCGAGGCCACCTGTGTGGTCCGCATGGTTATGTGACAGCACGACAACATCGAGCCGATCCAGATCGACGTTCAGAAAGTCAATGTTACCGAGGAGTATGCCCCCATTGTATCCTGTATCGAACAGGATCGTCTCTTCATAGCCCTCGATGAAGCAGGCAAAACCCCAATCCGCAGTTGTCCCTTCCTGATGGACGTAATTGTCATACACGACCGTCATCTTGACGGTATTCGCACCGAAAACGGGATTGCTTGGAGATCCGGTAAGGACTGCAATAACAAGGACACAAAAGAATAGACGCTTCTTCATATCACACTCCCCACAGCTCATTGAAATTCAAATTGAACGCCGAGGTCTTTTCAACTATTTCCTATTAATCTGCATCGTATGACACCGTTTTTCAGGTCTTTGTTTCGGAGGTGATGAAGACACATTCCCCTTCGATAAACACATCAAGGTGCATCCTTTTCGAACCAGTCGTTTACTTCCGCGTACGATAGGGCGTCGGCTGTCATAAGCGCGTATGTTCCCGAGTTCCGCAACTCTTGAGCTATCTTTCGAATAAAGGCAAGAGCTGCCCTCATCGGTCTCGGCCCTAAGCTGACCCTGGACACGCCAATTTCCTCAAGCTCGGCCAGTGGTGGCGTATGGGTACCCGCTATGATGTTCACAGGTGCATCGATCTCGTTGACTAAACGGGCAATGGTTTTCTTATCGAGGTCACCCACGTCAGGAACGAAGATGCAATCCGCCCCAGCCTCCCGGTAGACATTGCCTCGCTCAACAGCATCTCGAAAACTTGTTTTCGAATCTCCATCGGACACAAGGTAAACATCGGTACGGGCATTCACGACCAAATGGATATTTTCCGAAACCGCCATCTCCCGGATCGCCCTGATCTTCTCCACCTGAAAGGTTACATCGCAAAGTGGTTGTGACGGGTCCCCGGTCCCATCCTCCAGGTTTATCCCAACGGCGCCGACATTCAAGATCCTCAGCGCCGACTCTACGATCCCCTCAATCGAATCCGCATACCCCGCTTCGATATCGGCACTCACCGGCAGGTCGATATGTTCCACTATTCGGCGAACGACCTCGGTCGTTTCATCCAGACTCATACGCTGACCGTCGGGATAACCCAAGGTCGCTGCAATGCCTGCGCTCGTCGTACCGATGGCCTTGAATCCTTCGATCTCAAATATTTTGGCACTGGAAACATCCCAGGCGTTGGCCAACACGAATATCGCAGGTTTGTTATGAAGTGCTAAAAACGCCTCGGCTTTTCGACGCTGTTCATCCCTGGTCATGCTTTCTCCCTCCCTTGATATGAGGATGAGTATGTATAGAAAAACCGGTTACAAGACGAAAATCATGTTTTGTATCCGACGACAGTAATACTGAAAATTCCCACGCCACGTTCCCTGAACTCGGCCATTTCTTTGTCCGTGAGATATTCTCGCAATATTGTATCGGGTAAATGAATTTCCTTTGATGTCTTTATCTCCACGTCGGAGAACCCGGCTTCTTGGATCGTTCTCAGATAGGCATCTTGTTGCAGGGAACCGGCAATACATCCGGCATACATCTCTGCCGATTTTCTCAATTTTTCGGGAAGTTCTCCTTTCAAAACGACATCGGAAATGCAGAAGTGTGCGCCGGGTCTGAGAATCCGATGCATTTCGGAAAACGCCTTCTTTTTATCCGGCACGAGATTGATCACACAGTTGCTGATGACCACATCGACCGAGTTCCCTTCGACAGGCAAATTTTCAATATCCCCCGTACGAAACTCAATATTGTTGTATCCCATCTGCTCGCTTATGACTCTCGCTTTATCAACCATGTCGCGAGTCATATCTATACCTATTACTCTGCCTTCATCACCGACTATTGACCGGGTAATAAAGGCATCGTTCCCTGCACCCGAGCCAAGATCAACAACCGTATCACCTCTCTTTATGCCGGCAAATTCCGTGGGCAATCCACATCCCAATCCCAAATCGGCTCCAGGGATATATCCCTTCAGGTGATCATAGCTATCGCTGAATGTGCTTTGATTCGCGCCATCAGAAGGACAACAGGTGGAACACGAACAGCAACTGTTCTCGACGCTTTGTCTGGCAATCCGGCCATATCTCTCCTTCACGATTTCTTTAAGTTGTTGGGCATCAGCCATTTTCATCCTCCCTTCATCAGCATTTGCAGATCGTTGAAAATAGATCGGTGAAGGCGACCCTCGCCTTTTCGAGGACGTTCTCGTCCAGACAGTAACATGTCCTGGGACCCTCGATATCTCCCCGAATAAGTCCCACCCTTTTCAGCTCTTTGAGATGCTGGGAGACCGTCGATTGGGCCAACGGCAACAGCTCGACGAGTTCACCGCAGATACACGTGTTCTTTTTCGACAGAATCTGGAGTATCTTAATGCGCACAGGATGGGACAGCGCTTTGGCCAGATCCGCCATCCAGATTTCCTTTTTACCAAACCGACTTGTTTTTGCCAAAACCATAATTCACCTCATTCATTGTACATCGTAAATATACAATAATAGATTTGAGATGTCAAGTGTTTTTTTCAACTTTTGTCTGACCAATGACTCTTCACTATAATACTTATGTTTCAAAATCTTTCAATATTTTCCTTGTAATGTGATGCGAATTGATATATGCTTTATGCATTAAAGACGAATGGTCTCTTTTGGGATTTAGTGGTTATTCAATCGGCAGACAGGTTTTATAATTATTAGAATCGCAGAAGCATCTATCGTTTTTGCGATTTTTTTATTGCTTGAGAAATGACCGGGATTCATCCAGAGTGTTACGTTTTTTTACTTTCAGAATCGATCTTAAAAAAGAGTGGGAGGTGATATTCGAATGAAACCTTTTATGTCTTTCTTTTGTTTTCTATTCATTCTAATGTTACTCGGCTGTAGTAAGGAGGAGGTTGGGCAAAGATCTGCAACCGATAAAGAAGAAGGATCACACACCGCAGTGCAATTGCCAAAGGAGGGGGATGAAATGGAATCCGTGCAGTTAGGCTCGGTTGTCCTTGTGGATTATGTAGGAACATTGGATAACGGTGACATGTTTGACACGTCTGTGAGAGAGGAGGCCGAGAAAGCGGATATTCTTAATCCTGAGCGAAATTACACACCGCTTCGGGTCAGCGTAGGACAGAAGCAAGTCATTCCAGGGTTTGAGGAGGCTTTGATAGGTATGAAGGTGGGCGAGTCAAAAACAGTCGCCATTTCACCTGAAAAAGCTTACGGTCAGGTGGACGAAGGCCTCGTCCAGAAGGTCCCCATTGACATTTTCAAAAATGCAGGCATGCAACCCATAGCGGGAACTATGGTCCAATTCCAATCACGGGATGGCCGTCCCGTCTCGGCCTTGATTCAAGAGATACAAGAAGATTCTGTTCTCGTGGATATGAATCATCCCCTGGCCGGTGAGACTTTACACTTTCGGTTAACCGTGAACCAGATTCAGTAACTCAGTTGGGATACAGAAGGCATTCGGACAGGTTCACCCGCCTTGAAAACCTAATCTTGGTTCCGAATATACGATGAAACAAAATTGTGAGGTTCATCAAGGTTCGCAGGTTCCGGTGCCCAGAATCACATTCACAAGTCCCGAAACGTCCACTATATTCAACCGGTCATCGCCATTACAGTCCGCCCGCTCCAAAGGACCACCGGCAAGAGGCGAGATCTCTAAAATGTGATTGACGACCGCCATCACATCGATCACGTCAATGCCACCTATACAGTTAATATCACCTCTCTCGACGTCCCCCTGATCCGAATTGTAGAGGTCAGGGCAGTTGTCATCACTGCACGTACTCGCGTCAGATCCCGGATAGCCGAATCCGTCCCCATCGCTGTCCGTGCAGGGATCGCACACATCACCGAGGCCATCACCGTCCCCATCCACCTGATCAGGGTTGAAACCATCCGGACAATTGTCACAGACATCACCAGCATAATCCCCATCGCTATCCACTTGCTCCGGGTTGTCTTTCTCAGGACAGTTGTCACACACGTCGCCCAGTCCATCGGTATCCGAATCCCCTTGTTGCTGATTGCCGATGTCAGGACAGTTGTCGCAGAGATCGCCCACGCCGTCACCATCAGTGTCATCTTGACCGGGATTGAAATCCTCAGGGCAGTTATCGAAAACGGCACAGACATCGTCTGCATCAGGATCGCTGCAGTTGTACGGTCCGCGAAGAGCCACCGTCGGATCGCCGAAGAGATTTAACTGATAGGTGCACCAGCGCATTGCCGGCTCATCGATGCGGTACAGGTTATCCTCCTTGGAATCCTGATTGGCGCGCCCCAAGCCTCGCTTGGACTCGGCCAGACTGTATACGGCATCCCAGAATTCGCGATTGAACCGGTGCGAGGGACTGTCCGTGGTGTGATCGGTGGTCCGGGATGTCCCCCACCCATAACGGGCGTTCATAATGCCCGCGAACGCACCGTGATCGTTTTTGCAGATCATATACTCGGCCCAGCAATCGGGAGAATCGAACTGACCGGCGTTACAGCCCCAGTTGTAAAGAAAAAAGGAGTCCTCATTGACAAGCAAAGGTACCAGGGAACTTGAATGCAACTTCATTGACCATGTTGGACTGCTGTGTCCGAGATGACCGATGATGTGTACGCCCGAATTCATTCTTGAGATGATTTCTTCAGCAGGCCAATCGTTGCCGGGCCAGTCACGGTCGTACAGCGTTTCGATTTCATACTGAGTTGAGGGAATACCGACCGTTGTGTATCCGTGATTGGTCGATCCGTCGATGATCTCGTCCATGTAAATCCCGCCGAACTCCACTTCTCCGCCATAACCAAGGCGTTCGGCACATATCAGTACATTCTGCAGATACGGAGCCTGGCATGTGAAGTAGGCGACGGTCTTCCTGACAAATCGGGTCGCCTCCTCGGCATTGTCGACCGGCGCTCGACCGACAAACACTTCGGCAATCAGGTCGACATCTCCGCCGTCCTCACCATCCTCTGGCTCGCCCCACAGGCGATCGCCATCATAGTTGTACGTACCATCAAGACACCCGAAGTAGATATCTGCCGGCATATTGTACGCATAATAGGGCTGATCCCCGTGAACAATACCCTCCCATGAGGCGACATACAGATCCTTGGCCGGGATCATGTCGTCGTCAGCTCCAATGAGCACGTACTGAATCCCATTGTTCAGATACAGAGACCGGATATAATCGCGGACGTCATCAGGATGTGCACTGCCAACGTCGTCGGTAGTGCGGATCTCCGTGAGAATACCGGTCGTGTCATGGTAGGTTTTGAGCGGGCCAAAGGCACTTGCCATTGAAGGAACCGTAAGGATCAACATGTCGAAGTTGTCAGCAGAACGCTTCGCAGAGCCAGCATACGATGCTGCATATTCAGGATTGTCGACTCTTCTTCGTACCAACGCCTCATCTTCCCTCAGTTCCCGGGTAGGACGCTCCGAATTCCTGGCAGCGACTGTCGTAACAATAACTCTGAGGCTCGAAAAAAAATAGAGCTCCCCGGACACTGGCCTATACTCAACAGGCTGGAGTTTCAGTATCAGAATCTGATAGCCGCGGAATACGTACGTACCGATATTCGTATATCGATTTTGAGGAAAGGGGCGATCCGAGATATAGACGGTACTGTCCGGTGCCGGCAGCTTCTCCCTCTCCGATTCTGACGAGAGCGGTACCGGCTGCCCGACAGGTTCAACCGTATAGCCACTGCCTAAAAAATTTTTCTCGCCGGTGACGATCTCAATACATGCAACCTCGGTGCCAAAAGGCAGCAGGATGTGTGCCCCTCTCGCCGGAAGAGACGGCTGACCTATTTGGCCGCCATTGGGAGCATTGATCATGGTCACCCGATGGTAGGGAGTTTCACCTATGACGATTTCTGAAATCCGCGGGCTGTCAAAAGAATATTCAACCTCCACCTGTCCTGCTAAGGGTCCAGCATATATGATCGCCATCCACAGGACAGCGACGGCAGATACGCTTCGCATCTCCTATCCTCCGATTCGAACACCGCTCAACGTTCTATACACAATGTGTGGTAGCCATTTCATAATTCGATTACTGGTAGGGCAAATTGATAAATCTTCGGATGAGGTAGAAATGTCTGCTTTCACAAAAGCATCTGATACATTGTCTCATGGTACATATTGGAGCAATCCTTGTCGATCTCTAATAGAGGTCCTGCAATTTTAATGTCATTTCCTTGAGCTCACTATCTCGAGACAGAGTGACGGTGTATTTCGTACCCTTCTCCTTGCTCAGTAAATCGCGAACAGCAAGGAGTCCACCCAAGTATTTCGTTTCGATGGAATTGATTGCTGTGATAATATCCCCTTTTTGAAAACCCGCCTTGGCGGCAGGCGTGTCCTGAGCGACAAAAACAACTTCAACATCCTCATCCTCTCTGAGCACAAGCTGGAGGCCGCTCTTATCCCTGGGGAACACATGCTCAAAGTTGTCACCCCTCTCAATAATCACCTGCTGACGTTCGTAATCGAGATAGAGGACGAAGTGACGGAAAAGTGAATTGCCGAGATTTCCTGTGAGCTCCCTTCTCCTGAAGGCTCCTTCACCCTGTTCAAGCGGCATTGAAATCAGGGGATTCCGGATCGTAAACCCCGCCCATTCGATGGCTTCAAATTGCACCGTCCGCTTCCCACTCTCACCACCAGCCCCAAAACCCAGACCGTCGATGCCCTTCAAAGTCAAGAGATCATGCTCCTCGGCGAATGGATAATGAAAGCTCACGCCTCCTGCACCCAGATCGAGGCTCCATGTTCCCGATAATGTTCCGTCAACCGTAACCGGCAAACTGAAGGTGTTGCCCATAAGTGGTGCCTCGAGCACAACACCTTTTCCTCTATACTCAAATGCATCGGATTCATAAAAGGACAGCGTCTCGCTGGCATAATCAATCCTCGTCACAAAGCGAGACAGAAAATCATAGCCCAGGATACCAACAACTTCCAGTCCGAAATGTCTGTGCGCATATGGTTTGAGGAAACCGGCCGATGCAGCTTTTTGTTCGCTAAATTCTATTCCTTCTATTCGAAACGGCGGAAGATCGACAAATGAAACCTGGAGTGTATTACCGGCCCCAACACCCTTTATATCCCCTTCCGCCTTCAATCCAAGCTCGGCAGCAAAGGCGGAATCAACGACGGATATGCTCGCCCCGGAGTCCAGGATCCACAATCTCTCTTTCCCTTTGACGTTCACCGAGATGAAGATATGATCCGCAAGAAACTTGAACGGCACGTTTTCGGCACTCTCGCCATCGATGAACCGGTAGTCCTTAACATCTTCCCCGGGTGGCTCGAAAACCGATGGCTCGATTTCGATATGACCCTCAAAACGGGTCAACTGAATCGTCATCTTCTGGCCTATGGGCAATATTTCCATCTCCTGTCGAAAGGAGCGTTTCAGACCATTCACCTCTCTGTAATCCAGAAAACGCGTGTGCCGTTCCACATCCGGTTCCTTGACGACAGATTTCTCCAGCATGAACGTATTCACATTCATGTACTGACGGATCACGTCCTCATTGATACTGTTTTTGATGGTGACGATGTAACAATCGATATCATCAACTTTCTCGACACCTTCAAAACCGAGAGAAAAATAGTCGGATCGGGGATTGAGATGATCATAGACTTCCATCAATCCTCTCACCCTTCGCCTTTGAAGTGTCGGCTCGTCCCGTCTGATCTGCAGCTTTCCGTTTGTATCCACTTCCCAACTGAATTGCCCGTTGTCGCCGGAGGTTTGCCTGAGAATTTTCAGGTCGACTTCCTGGCGCTCCTTATTCGGGACTTCCGTCCATATCTTGATGGTTCCCTCCAGTCCCGTGCCTTCAATAACAATCGAACCTTCGCTGTATCGAGTTTTCTCCGTTTTCAACTTATCCAATCCACCAATTGCCTCATAATGTTTCTCTAATATCTCATACGGATCGGTCAAATCCTCTCCTCCCTGAATCGCGGCATTCGCTACGAATACCAGCGTTAAACACAGAATAATATACGAAAAGAATCTCATGGTATCACTCCTTGCTCATGATTTTAAAGAAAGCACATAAAAGATATACGGATGTTCCAATTTTCAAATAAGGCACTTCCAAAACTAAATAACATATTCATTAAAACATTTTATCGACAAAGAGGTTTCATTTTGAATCGAAACCATGTAAAAAAAAGATTGGATTACATCTTGTATGAGACAGGAAGTCCACAAATGAACTCGTGTAAAAAATGATACGTCCGAAATCCGTGTACATTAATCATGCCGTAACGCTTCAACAGGATTGACACGTGCCGCCCGGTTGGCCGGATACAATCCGGCCGCCAGGCTGATGACGAGGGAAAATGCGACAGCGCCAAAAATAAGCCAAAGTGGAAAATAGAAAAAATCCACCGATGGTTCGCCTGGGGGAAGAAATTGTGCATTCGCGATCATATTCGCAATGCGCGTCACGATCCATCCGAGAATCAGTCCGAAAACGGCACCGATCAGGCCGATCGTTCCGGCTTCGATAAAAAAGATCATTCGTATCTCGCCCTCGCTTCCTCCGATAGCTTTCATGATACCGATCTCGCGGGTCCGTTCGAGAATGGACATAATCATGGTGTTGATGATACCCAGGGCTGCCACGACCAGAGCGATGGTTCCGATGGCACCCAGGATGGCATCCATGATCAGAAAGCCTCTTTTGATCTCCTCAAGCTGATCGGTTATGGAAAAGACGTGGAGTCCCATCTTTTCGATCTTTTCTCTGACGGGCTCCATATCACGCATGCTTTTCATTCGCACATATATTGAATTGTACGTGTTTTTTTCATCCATATCTCCCAGGAGCTCCCAGACGGAGGAGAATCCCAGCCTGGGGATCTTCCCAGCAGCCTTCAACGGAACGATAATGCCACCCTTCAGGCGATTGCTGGAAAATGTGCCGGACTTCTGCAGAATTCCACTGACAGTAAACTCCGTCACGGACTCTTTGATTATCGGACGATCCGGGTTGAGAAAGGACAGCATCGGATTTGAGGGGAGTTGGGATCCATCAAGAGCAGCCGAGACGATTTCAATGGGCTTTCCCACAATCGAATCGGAACGAACAATGCTCAGGCCATTCAAAGTATCCCCATCTGATTGTCTCTTGGGCCGTATCTCATCCTGAACGAGGAGGTTCATTTGCTTCAATGTCTCCCATCGAATCACAAGGGTTGACGAGGTATCATCATCGAAAAATTCACCGGACATCATTTCGTTATAGGGCTTATAAGATCTCATCGCTGCGGGTAATGCCTGAAGATGCGTTCTCGTTTCATGATCCCCAAAGCGAACCTTCACCGGAAAACGAATTTCAGGAAAGGCAATTTCAACACCTGAGATACACTGGATCTCCTGCAATGTCGAATCCGTTAATGCGACGGACGGCTGTTTGAGCAGATTTGCCATGTTATCCAGATCACCGGAAGCCATCTCCTCAACGTCTATTTTTTTAGACGTGATATAGAGGCTGGTAAAGAGATCGTTCTCTTTGAAGGTGTCCGTAATATTTTTCTGCATGCCCGTACCGAATGAGATCATGGAAGCCAACGCACCAATCCCGATGACGACGCCCAGGGTTGTGAGGAATGTTCTCAACTTTGTTCGCCTAAGGTTATCGAAGCCGAGTCCAATCGTATCCAGGAGTTTCATGGAGCCTCTCCTGTTTGATCATACTGCTCAATTTGTCCGTCGAGCAAACGAATAACCTCACTGGAAACTGAGATGGCCACATCCTGTTCGTGTGTAACCATGACTATGGTCACTCCCTGGGAGCGATTTAAATCCTGCAGCAGGTTTATTATTTCCCTGGCAGTCGTGCTGTCCAGATTTCCCGTGGGCTCATCAGGAAGAAGCATGGCGGGGCTGTTGGCCAGGGCGCGGGCAATGGCCACGCGTTGTGCTTCCCCGCCGGACAGCTCCGCCGGTTTATGATGGAGCCTCTGTTCCAATCCGACCCTGGAGAGAAGTTGGGTGGCCCTCTCTCTTCTCTGAAACCTCGGTATTCCTCCAAAGGTAAGGGCCAGCATGACATTCTCGAGCGCGCTTCTGTGAGGAATCAGGTTGAAGGACTGAAAGACCATTCCCACGGAAAATCGCCGATGCTGGGCCAGCTCAGAACGTTTCATCCGGGTAAGATCTTTTCCATTAAAAATGATGTGGCCTGACGTCGCCGTATCCAGGCCGCCAATGAGATTGAGCAACGTCGATTTACCAGAGCCGGATCTACCAACGATGGACACAAAGGCACCTTGATTCACGTTGAAAGTAATATCCTTGAGCGCATCAATTTGAATATCACCTTTTCTATAGATCTTGGAAAGCTGTGATATCTGCAGTAAGCTCAATTCTGTTTCCTCTTTCCCATCACGTCATTTCAGGACAAAAATTTCTAAACATTTTCTCACCTGGATTATTCATACAATCAATGCAACAGCGACGTAACATATTTACATTTATAGAGTTACAACAAACACTACTTTTGAACTTTTTACCACGATATCTTCCACAAATGAAGACTATGTCATTCCGGGTTTATCCCGGAATCTCCTGAATTTTGGATCCGTTATACCAACCGAGGAGATTCCGGCACTTCGGCCGGAATGACAGTTCATGAATAAAGCAGAATACGTTTTGACCCTTCGACAAACTCAGGGCAGGCTCTTTCGATATTATACTTCTTTATTCCTTCTTCAGCCTCTCCAGCATCTCAACCGCATTCGTATTTTCCGGATTTATCTCCAGTGACTTTTCGTAATTTTCGACAGCCAGCTTTGTATTCCCGTTATTCATATACGCTTCACCCAAGCTGTCGTACACATTCCAGGAATCGGGATAGGCTTCCACATTCAGTTTCAAAATTTCGACGGCTTCGTCAATCTTACCTTCGCCAAGCAATGTGTATCCAAGGGCATTGAAAGAATTTTCATCAAAATGAATTTGATTATCCGAGCCGGACTGCAGCTCATAATATTTTTGAACGGCCGCTTCGATTCCCGATTCTGCAAGCGTCTTTTGAACGACATGGGCAGCGAATGTCTGATGTTGAGCCCAGAACAGACGAATGTTTCGAGAATGCTCTTGCTCGGTCCACTCCGGACCATCATTTGTATAGATATCCCATTGACGAATGTAGGGGAACTTTGTTTCAAGGGATAACCGATCCCGAATCGTCTCAAGGTCAAGCCCCGCTTCACAGGCGGCGCTCACCTCATCCCACAACTGCCGGATGTAATCCCTTCGCGCTACCAGCCATTCCCGGGAATGTATTTCCGAAGGACCGCCGACAACCCGCTCGACACTGTTCTCGTCCGCCAGAACAGTGTCAAGAACATCCAGCCAAATGGGAACATCCAGCTCGGCCATCGACCGGTTCGGAGTGGGAGCTAAGTGATGTCCTTGGAAAAGGAAATCTGTTAAAAGAAGTTTCTCCTCAGGTACATGCATGAGAATACCGCTTTCAAAACTGGCCCTGCCGAAGTAATAGAGTTTTAAGGTCATATCTCCAAGATCCAGCGTCAATCGATCCCCGAATGTGAGAGTAGGCAACACAAGTGAATATCCTTTCGATAAATCGTCGGCAATCCGACGACAATAGGCCAACCAGACCCGTTCGCTGGCAGCGTCTTCGGAAGCCGGATCGTACGACGCAAGCCTCTCTTGGGACAGACCCGCCTTCCATTGCCACATGTCGATCAATTCCTGCAGATGACGGTCAAGGCTTTCCTGGCGCCGGATGAGATTCTCGCGGCATCGCTCGTGCCCAATAATAATCGCATCGTCATACGCGGAGTTGCCGCCAACCACATCCAGTCGGTCCCAGTTATTGATAGCGTATGCAAAATCGCTGCGCCCGAACTCCTTTTCTAAAATATCCCTATACTCCGAGGCAATACCCGGGGACCAGAGTGTGCTCATGACCACGATCCCCATGCTCGATGCCAGGGCAACCTGAGGGCCTGATCCGTCCTCTGTGCTGAGTATTATCGCTCTATCACTCAACCGAGTGACCTTTATGGAGAGATCGTACTCACTCTCGGTCATGGCTGACACAAGAAAGGAGAGAGACATGATAACCACCAAAATGAGTCTCATTGATTTCACTTTTCTTCTCCTTCTCTATTTTAAGTGAATGTGCTATCCCTGCATCTTCAACGATAGACACCGAGCCAAACGCCTTTGTTTCAACTTCCTCCTGACCAAAACTGTACAGCCTCCCATCGTCGTTCACAGGAGAGTGCAACAGGACATCGGTGAACCAGCAGGTCTGGATTTTTTTCATTCAGACACCAAGGAATTGAGGGATTTGTTCCAAAGCGTTTGGCAAGATGCGGAGGGTATGCCTTGTGCGAATTAATAATTCGAAGTCCGAACGATCGATCGTTCGACGAGATTAAGTATTTGTTTATTAATGAGTTTTTTTACAAAGAGGACATGAGAAAAGGGGACGTGTTCCTATTTTTTCCTATTTCATACATTTTTTCCTTGACATCACGGATACAGACATTTACTTTATTGATCGTTCAAGAAAGGATGTATTATGGGCAGAAAATCTGAAGCAAGAAAAAAAATAATCGATACAGCAAGGGAACTGTTCTGGAAAAACGGTTACGGAGCGACCGGTGTGGCACAAATTCTCAGCCATGCCGGAATTGGTTCGGGGAGTTTCTACTGGTTTTTCAAATCGAAGGAAGATCTGCTCGTGGCCGTTTTGGAACAATACCTTGAACTTCTCGATTCCATGATTGCCGCCCCAGCTTTCAAAAAATCAACCGATCCTATAGAGAGAATATTCTTGATCCTTGAAGGTTATCGGCAGATACTTGAAGAATATGATTTTCAATTGGGCTGTCCTATTGGAAATATCGCCCTTGAACTGGGTGATAAATATGAGAACGTAAGAGAAATGACGATAAAGAATTTTGAAAATTGGAGAAATATGATCAAAAAATGTCTCCACGATGCATCGAACAGTTTTCCCCCGAATACCGATTTCGACGCAATGACAGTATTCATCTTAACGACGATGGAAGGTGCCATGATGCAAGCCAGAGCACACAAGGACATCTCATATTTTGATGATTCCATCGTGCAGCTTCGAGTCTATTTTAACTCTTTATTAACAAAGAAGGAATTCGATTCATGAGGGTGTCATCGATGAACATGGTCTTTTGATGAATCTCTCACAGGAACTGAGGTGTGCTATGACTAATCGATTTCAGGTTCTTATCACCATTATCCTCATACTCAATGTTCTCTCACTGCGGAACGACGTCTTTTCACACAGTCAGGGGACGTCCAGCGTATTGAAATCGGAAGAAACGGATACGGCACCTCGTGCTACCATTGCGGACGTTTCCTGGATCGCCGGACACTGGCAGGGAGAAATGTTCGGAGGTCTGGCAGAAGAAATCTGGAGCCCGCCAGTCGGCGGGACAATGATGGGCATGTATAAACTTGTCCGGGATGGGAAAGTTGTCTTCTATGAGCTCATGATCATTGCTCAAGATTCGAACGGTCTTGTTCTGAAATTGAAGCACTTCAATGCGGATCTTACGGCCTGGGAAGAGAAAACTGAGACGGTCGATTTTCCACTGATCAAACACACTTCGAGCGAAGCGATCTTCGACGGTCTGACATTCCGCATGATAGACGATGAGACGATGCAGGTTCTTTTGCGCATGGAGCAGAGGGATGGAGACACGCAAGAGATGGAATTTATATATCGTCGGGTGGGCGACGAAAATGAGAATTGATACCGATACACTATTTCCACAACCGTGAATGCTAAAGGAAAAAAGAAATTCGATGAAGCGGATTGCTTTTGTAACACTTGCCCTTTTCACCCTCTCCTGTTCGGATTCGAAAAAGACGACGCCCGATGCGCATCTCACTGCCGAGCTTCGAAACCTATACACCAGCAAGCAGTATTTCGATCTGAGAGATGTCCTTGAAGGTTGGGACAGAGACTCGTCCTCAACGGTCCTCTTCTATCGGGGCGTGGTGGACAACAAGTTCCACCGACCGGAATCATCCGTCCGGTACTTGCAGGCTTATGTGAGCCAGGCAGAGAACGAGGCGGATGTCGATCTCCTGATCGATGGTTACGAGATTCTGGCCGATAATTTCCTCAAAATGCATCGATACAAGGAAGCATCTGAAACCTTCGGGACAATCTTAAGCACATTCGGGAGCCACCTCGACCCGGAACAAGTGGCGGATTTCGAAAACTCCTTCACTATGTGTGACGCCTTGCGCGACGTGCCACCACAAACGGCTGTTATTCAGGGTGAAACGAAGCTTCAGACGACAGACGGTTATCTTCCTGTTCGGATCAACGACCGGGATTTGCTCCTGGGTCCAGATACGGGTGCGAATTTTTCAGTGATTATTCGCTCACTGGCCGAAAAAGCCGACATGCGCATCATCGATGTTTCGGTGGATGTCCTGAATGTGGCAGGCATGAAAGTCGTTGCACGATTGGGTGTGGCTTCGAGAGTGGAGATCGGCAAGGTTGTGCTCCACAATGTCGTTTTTTTGGTGTTTGACGATAAGGATCTGTACATTCCGGGCGCGGATCTTCAAATCAAGGGTGTCATCGGATTTCCCGTTATCGAGGCGTTGGGGGAAATCACCTTCGGACGAAACGGTGAGGTTCTTATTCCTGCAGAACCTCGCAAACACTCCATTCATAATATGTGCCTCGACGGATTGACACCCTTGATCGCTGGGATATTCAGAGGTAATCGTCACACTTTTTGTCTTGATTCTGGGGCCGGTACATCGACCTTGTATCCTTCTTTCTTCAAAGCGTACGAAGAGGAGATCGAAGCAAACTATTCTGCGTCAATCGAAAAAGTGCGCGGTTTCGGTGGCTATCGCGAGATCCCGGCATATCGCATGGAGAACGTCAGGATGACATTCTCGGAAAAGGAGATCTTCTTCAAAGAAATACCTGTTTTGACGGAATACACGTTGGATAATAGTCATTATTTCTACGGAAATCTCGGTCGGGATATGATCCATCAGTTTGAAAGGATGACGCTCAATTTTGCGTCGATGTGCTTCGTGTTCGAGTGAAGGGGATCTGTTTGTCGAGATCTGAACGAATAAAAAAGGAGAAGAGAAAAATGAATTCAGAACACAACATTATTCTCGGCATAGGGAGAAATACGATCATCCTGTGTTCTTTTGCTCTGGCCTGTCAGGTGATGGCCGATACGAGTCCCACCAGAATGAACGCTGAAAAGAGAGATGTGTCCAACAAAATTATTCACCATTCCCTTCGATTGCATTGCGATGCACACCGGGCCTTTGAGTTGTTCACGGTCGACACCTTGCTGGAATCATGGTTGACGATGGTGGCCGACGTGGAACCCCTGGTCGGTGGGAAATACGAACTGTTCTGGGAACCGGAGGACAGACAGAACAACAGCACAATAGGATGTAGGGTGACGGCGATCGAACGGCCGAAATATGTCTCCTTCGAATGGAAGAGTCCAGAGCAGTTCAAACATTTCGCCAACGATGCCGATCCGTTGACTCATGTGGTCGTTTCTTTCATTCCGAGTGACGATTCCACGGAGGTTCACATGATTCATTCGGGGTGGAGGAGCTCGGCAGAATGGGAAGAAGCACGACAGTGGCAGGATCGAGCCTGGCGTGTGGCTTTCAATGCCTTGGATAAACAAATCAACGGAGAGTGAAACACACCGACAGCAGAGTACTCCCAAAACAGGCAAGGCATCCAATTGAGAATCGAAGTGAAAATTCAATATCTCTGAAATTTTAAAACCCCCGAGATATCACCCTAAAAATTGAAGGAGGAATGACTATGGATAGCAGAACACTTTCGAAGCTGTATGGCCTCAACCTGATGGTCATCGAGAAGAATGTGGAGGGGTTCACACCTGAGGATAGTTTTTTTCAACCACGGTCGGCCGGCAACTGCGCCAACTGGGTTTTGGGCCACATCGTCTCAACTCGGAATGAGGTCATGAAACTCATCGGCGAGAGTCCTCTCTGGAGTAAAGAGGAGACTGAACCGTACCGGCGGGGTTCGCTCCCTCTGACGGACGAGAGTATCGCTCTGCCCCTGGCGAAGATGTTGACCGACCTCAGGGCATCGCAGGACAAGCTTCTCACCGCACTGGACCAGATGTCTCCTGAGGAACTCGAAGCTCCCTTGGAAGATGGTACGCTATACGAACAACTGGCGGTCATACAGTTTCATGAGGCCTATCACGCGGGCCAGCTCGGTCTCCTGCGCCGCCTCATTGGGAAACCGTGCGCGATCCCGTGATCCCATCGATTACAAATTATATCACGTAATTTTTCGACTTTTCGACTCTGTGGGTCTTTTTACTCGACGATTCAAAAAGAAGGTTGGCTCTTATATATTCTTCCGAATTTTACCATTCACGAAGCTGCCCGGCAGTAATCACATTTTAGACCATACCTTGTGGATTGAGTTTGGGTAGTATAAGCTTGCAGGTTAGAGAATTATGAGGATAGATAGAATTATTGGAATACGAATTGACTCACGGGGAAATGATTATTCTGACTAAGGGTGTTTATAATAAAGCTGAGGATGGGAAGGGCGGATATATTGAGAAAATTAAGAGAACACTAGATATGGCAAAGCAGCTGAAACTCCAAAAGTGATGTTTTTCAAAGAAAACATGCACTGTTGGAGTTTGAACGATATTATTAAATTTCTCCAAGAATCACAGAAATCAAGTCTCACCTTCACCAAGCTTTCGAGGGTTTCGTGATGAGACATGGTTTTGCCGATCATGCGTCTAATCGCGCTTCTTGCAGCAAGGCTCTAAACCTCGGATCATCTGGAATACGATAGCTATCGATTGGTATAATCCTGCACCAAGGGAGAAAACTGTCACGCTCCTTACATGCCCGTTCCAGCCAGTCCAATGCCAGTTCCAACTCACCACGGACAAGGTGAATATAGAAGAATCCCATCGGAGGCATATACTCATGTCTCAGCCTCTGCTTCAAACTCTTCAATAGCTTCTCTCCTTGGGTGTTCCTCCCGGATTGAAAATAGTTTGTTGCAAGAATCATCGCTGGCCATGGAGTTCCAGTCCCAAGATCAACCGCCTTTTCGAATTCTTCAATCGCCTCTTCAATCATTGATTTTGCCCCATAGGCTAAACCGAGATAATAATGTGCTAAGTAAAAGCCAGGAGTCAACGTCAGCGTCATCTGCAATTCTTCTATCGCCTTATCATACTGACTGCCCCAAATGCATGCAAGACCTACGTGTGCGCTAATGAGGCCTGAAAGCGGATCTAGATCCTGTGCATACTTCGCCTCGATTACCGCTTTCTCATGACGCTCAGTTAAGGACAAAAACCAGGAATAACTCATGTGAATAATCGCTGAGTTTGGGTACAACTTCAGGGCTCGATTCAATTCTCGTTCTGCCGACTTCCATTTCCAGTCATAAAATGTGTAAACGAGACCCAAAGCAGCGTGGGCTTCGCCAAGGGTATCATCTATCTCCAGAGCCTTTTTTGCGTATTCTTTTGCTTTAGGGTATGCGCCGTTTGGTGGTACATTCCCCCAAAACGAGATGGCGTAAAAGACTTCAGCGAGCCCATAATAGGCAAGTGCGTAATCCGGATCTTTTTGGAGTGAATGCTTAAAATACTCAATAGCTTTATTGAATCCTTCGGCTGTATACATTCTTAAGAAGTAAATGCCTTTCAGATAAAGGTTGTAAGCTTCGAGATCACCTGTATGATGCTTCAAGATTACCGATTTTTCTTTGCCCAAAAGCCTTACCTTCAGGTTGTCGATGATCGCTAAGGATATTTCATCCTGAATAGCAAAGACGTCATCCATTTCACGGTCAAAGCGCTCCGACCAGAGATGATAACCATCGGTGACATTGATGAGCTGTGCATTGATACGAAGACGATTCCCTGCCTTACGAACACTACCTTCGAGAACCGTTGACACACTCAGCTTCCTCCCAATTTCGCGCACGTCTATTTTCTCGCCTTTAAAGGCAAAGGCAGAAGTCCGGGCAGGCACACGTAGATTTTCAATTTTGGTCAGTGCATTGATGAGTTCTTCAGACATGCCGTCACAGAAGTATTCCTGCTCCGGATCGGCGCTCATGTTCACAAAAGGCAGAACAGCGATCGAAGGTAGTGCCTTTTCTTGCGGGATAGTTTCCGCATCTGCTGTTTCAAATATTTTGCGAATAGCTTGCAAGTCTGCCAGTAGTTCTTCAACACTTTGATACCTTTCTCCTGGCTCTTTAGCCAGTGTTTTCTCCACTACCTGTGCCAATTCTGCAGGAACAACACTTCGAAAATCCGTCAGCAATTCCGGGTCTTCGTTCAGGATCGAGTATATCACGGCTTGCTCATAGTCGCCTTTGAATGGAAGCTGTCCCGTGATCATCTCATACAATACTACACCTAAAGACCAGATGTCCGTTCTGTGATCCACGGCTTCCCCTCGTGCCTGTTGAGGGGACATGTATGCTATTGTTCCCAATGTCGTACCTGTTTTCGTCAGTTTGGTACGACCACGCAATTTGGCCAAACCAAAATCCATGATCTTAGCTTGACCTTTGGATGTGATCATGATATTGGCAGATTTAATATCTCGATGGACGATTCCCTTTTCATGGGCCTCATGAAGACCCTCAGCTATCTGACTGCTAATGTCAATCGCTTCTTCTATCTTGAGTGGCCCTCGTTCAATTTTCTCTTGTAAGGATTCTCCCTCATAATAATCCATGCATATAAACATTTGCCCATCAGCAGTTTCATCAATCTCGTGGATAGTGGAGACATTGTTATGTTGTAGGGCTGAGGCAGTTTTAGCCTCTTGGATGAATCGCTCCTTTGCTTCAAGATCTTTTGTGAGTTCAGGAGGAAGAAATTTTAGGGCAACGGTGCGGTCAAGCTTGGTGTCCTGGGCTTTGTATACCATTCCCATACCCCCTTCGCCCAGTTTTTCGAGGATTTTGTAGTGGGAAATGGTTTCACCGATCATAACTTGCTTATAAACCTCCTGTTAAGAGGAATCCAGCGATAGATAGATCTATATGTAAGCTATTCAGTTTCTTGTTTAAAAGCAAGGGGAAAAGCTAATTATGGTGGGAGAGTCTTTTATTCTAATGAGAAGTGGAATTGTATTTTGAAACACCACTATCCATTCCAGGGGCATTTTTTCCCTAAATCTGTAATATTGAATCTGACGGGGAATGATTTTCTATGGTCGAATTCTATCACTTTTGACAGAAACATAGACTGTCCCAAATGGAGTAGAAGTAAAGAATATCTGTTATGTAGAAAGTCAAGAGATTTCTTGACGATTTTTT
>CP070758.1:2757781-2760807 GCA_020348925.1 Gemmatimonadota bacterium
ATTGTCATTGAGGGCGTGGCTGCCGACCTCGTTGGAGTTGGGCTCGACCATCAGATCGTAGCCGACGACGATGGGATGGTCCCGGTACGCCTGAGCTGTATACCTCCACATCGCCACCCACGCATCCTGCGCCTCCTGGCTCTGCCACATGGAGTCGTTGAGATAGCTCTCATCGAACCAGTCGCCGGCCCCGTCCCAGTAAAAGGTGAAATCACTCCGACCCGGACCTGTCCGAAAACTGATGACGGCGAACATGTCGACCTGTTCGATCATCTCGAGAAGGTTATCCAAATTATTCATGATGTCCTGATCTAAAACATAAGGTGGTGTTTCGGTATACAATCCGGGATGGGAGATATTGACATAATTGGCGCCAAGAGTAGCAAGGTTATCGAAATCGCTCTGGGTATACGGTGGACCCACAGGACCTGATCCCATAAAAGTAGGACCATCGAGCTCCGGGTAGACACGGCGCTGGTAGATGTTCGCTCCCCGCAGTTGCGTCTCGTTCGACCACAAGGACCACTTGTCAAGCTGCGGTTCTGTATGTCTCCCCTCAGTACTATCCGCCTGCTCGGCATCCCAGTGATCCGGATCGGCGGACAGGCTCATGGCGGACACAAATGCGGAACGCGCGTTGCCTGACAGACCGACCGTGGACAGCACAGCGATCAGGAGACAATGTCTGAGAATTGTTTTAATCTCTCTCATTCACGCTCTTCCTTTAGATCCAAATTGTTCACGTACACGTACTTTTCTCCAAAAGTACGAACCGCTCATTCTTTTGTCAACTGAATTCTCATGCTCTACATTTTTGCAATTTCAAAGAAATAATCCCCTCTAACTCCCCTTTGAAAAGGGGAGAAATAAAAAGCTCCTTTTATCAGTAGTATGAGAACAATAGTGAGTTTTTTAGAATGAGACGCGAAACGCGAGTGGTGGGAGATAAATGGTTTATCCTGCTTTATTCACAAACTGTCATTCCGGCCGAAGTGCCGGAATCTCCTCGGTTGTCTCAACTTTCTCTCTACTAAGGAGATTCCGGTATTAAACCGGAATGACATGCAGGGTTACTGTGGAAAGGATAAACGAACGGACTTCAAAACCAATAACTTTCATAAGGCAAATTAAAGGTATAAATTAAATTATTTCATGACCAATTTTATGAATAATCCAGGTTATATAAAATCAATATGAAAGATTTATCTCTTTGGGATATGCACTATATTTTATGGTAGAAAAAAGTAGCCTGTTCCCAATTATCACACGTGATTCTCTAATCATCGCACTCGAATCGTTGAATCCAGACTCCTTGAACCCCTATTTCCACTACATTTCAATCTCAGTCCGAAAAACAATAACAGCCCTACCCCCAACTTTCACTTGAATTGGATTCCCGTTATGTATCTTCACCGTCACGTCCACAATACCACTCCTCCCTATCGCCTCACCCTGTTCCGCCTTGAACGACAGAACGTTTCCATCATGCTCAGCGAAACGGTGTTTGACCAAATATGCGCCAAGTGGCCCGTTCGCATTCCCTGTAACCGGGTCCTCTAAAATTCCGATGGCAGGGGCGAACATTCTCCCGTGAGATTTGATATCGCTCGATTTCGAATCCAATGTGAAGACAAAGTACCCGTTGCAGCCGATCGATTCGCTCAGCGTGCTCAATCCATTCATGTCCGGAGATAAGGAGTTGAGTCTTTTTCTGCTTTTAATTCCAATCAGAACTTTGGAATGTCCCGTGGAAACTATCTGAACCGGACATCGTTCGTCAAGGTCCTCTTGAACCAAACCTAAGTGTACTAATAATTGTTCACAATCACTGGCGGCCAGGGGAGGGTAGAATTCAATGTCCCCTTGAGTCATTTGTATCGTATAATCGTTTTCCTCTTTTGTAACATCGACCGGTAGGATTCCGATGCCGATCCTCTGTCTGAGAGTAGAAGAATTCATCTGGTTTTCAACAGCCCGGACGTAATGGGCGGCGATCGTGGCATGTCCGCACGAAGGCACTTCGGTCGTCGGCGTAAAAAATCTGATCCAGACGTCATGGTCAGGGTCGGTCGGTGATAGAATGAAAGCCGTTTCCGAATTATTGAGCTCTCGTGCAATACACTGCATCTCACCGTCTGATAATCCATCAGCATCCGGGACAACACCGGCCGGATTCCCCTTAAACTTCTCCGTCGTAAACGCGTCCACTTGATAAATTCGATATCTTTTCATTTTCTGTACCATTCCGAGTGAAACCTATTCAACTCGCCTTTGTTCTCTCATGTCATACTGAGCGAAGCTCCTCATCGAGCCTATCCCCCTTTTTCTATAAATGCCCTGAAGCCTGAGTCTTTAAGGCCATCCGACGCATGTAGCGGTCGTTTTTTCCATTGTCTGAGTCCTCGAGAGTCGAGGAAGAGTTTGGAAAAAACAGCGCTATGCGTCGCTGATGGCCTCGGCGAAGGTTTTGGGCTGGCTTTTCTTGTTGCTTCTTTCACCTTTCGGAAATTTCGATAATTTCCGAAAGGTACATCAGGTGGTTCGGAGGAAAGGATTGCTTTCCTCCGAGGGGTAACAGGATTTCGATGTGAGCTGGTGGAGCATCTCCTTTCGTCCCCAAGAGTCAGTTTGGGGACGAAAGCCTTCGCGTATAGGGGCGAGAGCCCCTTGGAAGTGTTGAGCAAAGCGAACACACTTGTTCTTGGCCAGCAAAGAAAAAGATGATGAAAAAATTTACTACTTCTATAAGGTGGTTGTAATGGTATCCTGGGGTCTATCCCCCTCTAATTCGCACTTACGTCATTTAATCGATTCAGCACTTCGTCGAATCTCCAACACGAACCGCAAAATGTACCTACAAATCCTTGAGGTGACGTCTTTTTTCTATACTTTAGTGAGATCAGTACCTCAAAAGCGCCGCGATCTCGCCAGCCTCGGTCAACATCGGAATGGGATCGACAAAGTCGACCTCCCCGCCAGATCCTTCGAGGATTTCGACGATCTCGTTCACAACGTCAACCTCAAAC
>CP070758.1:2760907-2830117 GCA_020348925.1 Gemmatimonadota bacterium
CTCTTCGCGATCGAGCTGGATACCCATCACAATAATCTGCCCTTTGGCAAATTCTATGAAATCCGTAGCGGCCGTCTGTTTCAGCAGTCGGACGGCCCCCTGGGCGGCCACCGACTCCGGATGAATGATGAGATCAATATCAAATTTTTGGGCGTTTATCGGGGCATCGGTCCGTAAAAATTCCCTGTTCTTCACACGTGCGATGGTTTTTCCAACACCGTAGTGCTTTGCGGAAATGACGGAGACAAGATTCGCCTCGTCGGAATTGGTCACGGCAACCACCAGGTCAGCTTCTCTGATGCCCACGTGTTCCAAGACAGTCATGCTTGTGCCGCTGCCACGTAAGACGTGCGCATCCAGTGTGTCGGCCGCTCGTGCACACTTTTCCTGATCCTTTTCAATTAAATAGATATCATGCTGCTCATAGGAAAGCATCTTCGCCAAATTATAGCCGATATCTCCGGCGCCGATGATGATGATTCTCACCTGTGGGTCCTCTTCACTCGCTAGCAGGGAGCGATGGTGCAAAAATGGAAGGGTTCATTTTTTTGTGAACTCGTTTCGATGGCGTTCATCGTCCCGCTGCACAGATTCGGATACCGCTCTTTACTGAAAAGTGATCGGTTTCTTCAGACCGCTTGTTCATGACCCTTTCACCACGGATTCACTCGATGGCTGTTAGAACATCAACCGTAATATAATACCCCAAAAAAGGGGAAAGTCAAGGTCTTTTTGCAAGCAACTTTGTGATTTTTCAAGGATTGACAAAAATTACCGGCCTCGCCGGGATGCATACCACACACTGTGAGGAATGTACAACAAAAAATCTGCATCTTCCTGAGCGTGGAAGTTCCAAAGAGAGACGAAAAGGGAAAAGGATCTGGAAACAGATTTGCATTTATGTTATTATAATTGTCGTTATCAACTGCCTTTCCTGGATTCTTTAAATGCTTCAGCTAAGAATACAAATACGCAGGTCGATGTTCCCTTCTCTCCGGGCGTGCTATCAAAGAAAAAGGCTCCGTCAGCAAACCAAGTTTTGTGTGAATCGGGTACTGGTTATCCGCTCACGAACCACAGTAAAAAAGCAGCCTGTCCCCTTTCCTATGCACATCTCCTTTTTTCATCAGTTCAACGCTGTTCGAACTCAGCAACCGATTCAGCAAATTTTTTCCCCAAATCAATATACCCTTCGCTACTGTAATGATACCGGTCAGAGTACCGATAATGATCCGTGCTCGTAACGAGCGCAGCATGTCCATCTTTTTCCACAAAAAGCGACTGTGCTTCGCGTACGATTTGCCCAAAATCCCACACTTTTCCATCCGCATCCTGACCCGAATCAGAAATCCGCCCTATAACTACCGGCAGATCATCAATGCGAAAGGCCGCACGCATCAAATCCATTAATCGCTTCAGATTTGCCTCATAGCGTCGTGCGACTTCCTCGCTGTAATAGGCGTCACTCTCACCCTGCATCCATAGTATTCCGGATGGAATAAGGTGATCGGCTTTTCCATCACCATCGATATCTTTCACGGAAAAGGCGTTGCGTAGCGTCGAAAGGAAATGATCGTACTGATTCACACCGGTACTGTCACCGTAATCCGGATCCCAGCTCCCAAATTTTCTCGCAGCTTCTTGATCTATCGATGTCCCTCCGCGTGAATACTTGACAAGAGCGATGTTGGTCATCGGAGACAATTCCACGAGTCGTCGAGCAAACGTCAGCTCCACCCCGAACCGATCCGAATAGGTATTCGTAACGCCATCGCATTCAAAACCTCTCCCGTGACCCGGACGAAGCTCGGACCAGATACCCCTTCCGTCTATTTCCGCATTATCAGGGGCCGTATTTCCATGGAAAATCATCACGCCTTCAACCGGAGCATTCAGTTCCTCAGGCAAATCCGCGATATAGCCCATTCCATCCATATTCGATTGTCCGCCAAGATAGTAGAGCTTATACTCTTTTCCTGTAACGATATGTAGAGAAAACAAGAGTGAAACAAGAACACAAGCAATGTTTTTCATGGCTTTCTACCCCCGATTTCAATAGTATCACTTGCAATTCAATATATTTTCCGATCTTGTGATCGTACATCCACTACCCTCTGACCACTATTGAGCTTACCATGAATGGCATTCGCCCTGAAAGGTTTACTGGCATCATAGTATCTTTTACTCGTATCAATTGTTGAGATAAGAACCCCTGCTTCATCTTCGATAAGTTTTCCAGCGATCAGCCCGTCAGGGGTAATAAAATGACACGGCCAGCTGCACGGTGCCGATGAGTTCGTCAATGACATGAACATATAATTCGTGGCAGCCCGCGCCTGCGCCGTCACAGGCATGATGATGGGATGGATGCTGCCCTGCTTCTGGCGCGCATTGTAAAATGACTGAAAGATCACCTGCACATCTTTTGTACTATAGGCCCGGTAGAGCTCCGGGAAACGGATATCATAACAGATGAGTAATCCGCATTTCACCCCATTCACCTCGAATGTCACAAAGTGATCCCCTGGTGAATAGTACGCCAAGTCATCACTGGTACAGAATCGCTTGTCATAACGATCGATAATCCGACCTTCAGGATCGATCACATATAAACTGTTATGAGGCTTGTGCCCTGCACTGAGACGATGTGTACTGCCCAAAAGAACCCAGAGATCCAGTTCATCCGCCAACGAAAGAATCGCTTTGGTTTGCCTGTGCAATGCACCCCAATCCAAGTCGTCAAGGGAATCAAAATCCACACCGGCATAACCCGAAAGCGCGCACTCGGGAAAATGGACGATATGCGCACCTTCCTGTTTGGATTCCTTCATCTGTTTCTGAATCCACTGTGCATTGGCGGAGACATCGGCACATACCGGAAACTGGCAGCTGGCTATGCATAACGTGCCAGGTTCGCTTTGAGAGAGAACCGTTGTTCCACTGAGATGAGTAGAAACGATCTCCATCAAGAAAAGAACACAAAATATTTCACACAGAAGGATTCTTTTTCTCATCGAAAGTCTCCTGACTGAAGTACATATAAACAGGGAAGGGTGGCAATATACCTCATCGAACTTATGATTTTGAAAGAGTATGAACGGCGTCTCGAAAACATCGAAAATTTTCGAGAGGTGTCTCGGGTGTGATTTCACACCCGGCGGAAACAATGCCCCGTCCGCAGGTCTGCCTGTAACAATCAAACACACTCTCAGTAATCACATTTTTATTACCATTCTGAATGACACTCACCGGATCACTGTTCCCGCATAGAACTTGCATTTCACCTAACAAGGGGACATAATCCGCCATGGAAGGAACCAGATGATCGACATCAATAATATCCACACCCGTTTTGATCACATCGGGAAGTATGTGTGTCGTATCGCCACAGATATGAAGCTTGGCCAGGGCTCCGAGGGAGTGAATATGCTCGACAAGTATCTTCTGCCGTTCGAAAAAAAATTGGAGATAATATTGAGGACCGATCTGAGAACAGGCTGCATCGCCAATGCCGATGCAATGGGCACCGGCACGTATTTGTGCCGTAATCCACGGCACGGCAAGTTCCATAATGATATCAGAGACCGAACGGACTGTATCCGGGTATTCAATAAGATCCAGACATGCATTGGACAGACCTCTGAGGTTGGCGTATTCTGCCATGGGACCTTCCACCCATCCGACGATAAAACAGTCCTCCCCGACGTGGCGCTGATATTCTTCTATCTCACGGACTCTGTTCACCAGACGGTGATGCTCTTTAATATTTGGAACCGTGATGCTTTCCAATTCTTCAATATCCAAAGTACGTTTCACCCGGGGCAAATCGTTTTCAGGATAGACCACCTCCAAGCCGAAGGCTTCCGTCTCGGCGTACGGATCGGACATGACGGTCACCCAGTCGAGGGAAAAATCTTCGGCACACTTCATCATGACGTGGTATTTCGTCTTATAATCGATGCAGAATTCTCTATAATTTACATTGGCATACCGTGCTGCAAAACGCATGACGATAGGGTGAAACGGCGGTCTATCGACCGGTCTGTTCCTGATGAAATCCAGCGTTCTCTTTAATGAATTCATATCCCTTCGTTTACTGAAAAATCCTCTCCCAACCAACTTTCTTCATGAGAGAGATCACGAGCACGACACACAGCCCGGCACTGAGGAAAGTGAGCATTGCCTTGCCATACTGCCCAAAGATCAAAAAGCCTATGGCCGGGAGCGTTGAATAGACAATTCCTGCGGCTATCACAGCCATAACGACAAAGACACCCAGTTTTCGATCGGGCGTCACATCCGTTGCCTCTTTGGCAATAGGGTCCCAGCCCGGGCCGCCGGGACGTACGCGACGATAAAAAGCCGTCAATGTTTCGCGTCGCTCTGGAGGTGTGAGGAAAGTGACAGCCAGCCACACCACAATCGTCAGCGCAGCCACGATGACCAAACGATATTCACTCTGATCGACAAACCGACTGACAACAAGATAAAAGAGAAGTGAAGCAATCATGGCCGAAATTTCCGACCACGCATTGATGCGCCACCAGAACCATCGCAACATGAAGACCGCTCCCGTGCCGGCCCCGAGAGCCGCAAGGAGTTTCCAGGCTTCATCCACGGAGATACTCCGCATAAACCAGGCGGCAATCCCTCCACATATGAGGATCAGTATCGAGGCAAGCCTGGATACCCCGGTCAGATGCTGATCACTTGCATTTTTTCGGATGAAACGTTTGTAGAAATCACTCACAAGATACGAAGCACCCCAATTAACCTGGGTGCTGATCGTCGACATATACGCAGCGAAGAAGGCGATCAACATGAGACCACGAATTCCGTTCGGTGCAAAATCACGAATCACCATGGCAAAACCGTTTCCGGGTTTTTCCATGGAACGCAGATCCGGATAATAGGCTATCGCCACAAAACCTATTAACAACCAGGGCCAGGGTCGGAGGCAGTAATGAGCCACCTGATACCAGAGGGTGGCCAGGAGGGAGTGCTTTTCATCTTTGGAGGAAGCCATCCGCTGAACAACGTACCCACCTCCTCCCGGTTCCGCACCCGGATACCAGGATGCCCACCACAGGACGAAAAGATAGATCAGAAATATTTGAAGCGGCATGGTCGGATTGACTGCACTGAAATCCGGAAGGAAGCGAAACGCCTGTTCCCCGCCCTCAAAGTTTGTGATCACCATGTTCTGCACAACTTCGATGCCACCAAGGCTGTTCACAGAAATGACGGCCAGAACGATACAGCCTCCCATGGCCATACAGAACTGGATGAAGTCCGTGACAGCCACACCCCAGAGACCTGAAAGAGTGCTGTATACGGCAGTGATTCCTAAAAGAATAACGATCATCATCCAATCATCGATTCCTGTGAGAGATGCACCCTCCTTTGAGAACAGTGTCACTTTTAAAATTTCGAACATGGCCACCGTTACCCAACCGGCAATAATGGAATTCATGAGCAGTGATATATAAAGAGCTCGAAATCCCCTCAAAAAGGCTGCCGGCTTTCCGCTGTACCGGAGCTCTACGAGTTCAACGTCGGTTAGAACATTGGCCCTGCGCCATAATCTGGCATAGACGAAAACCGTGAACATCCCGCCCAACGCGAAGGCCCACCAGAACCAGTTGCCGGCTACCCCATATTTTGCCGTCAATCCGGTCACTGCCAAGGGTGTATCGGCGGCAAAGCTCGTCGCCGCCATAGACGTTCCGGCGATCCACCAGGGTAATGATCGCCCAGAAGCAAAATATTCCACCAGGCTTTTTCCCGCCCGTTTCCGAAGACCGAAGCCGATACCCAGAGCAAGTAAAAAATATCCTCCAATAATCGACCAATCGATGATGTCTAATTTCATGACGAACCTTTATTCACCTATTACTTTTTTCAGGGATTCGTCATCTTCTTTTGTCATGTCCGCCCGTAATGCATCGACCAGGCGAGTGACCCCTAGATTATGCAGCTTCTCCAATGCCACCTCCCTTGCCCGCATCAATATCGCAATTTTCAATTTGAATTGATGCAGGGAGTCAGGCTCGGGTACCGAATACTTTAATTGGAGCCGGAGGGCTTTCAATCGGCCGTAATTCTGATGGTAGTAGAAAGGATTCTTTTCGGTGATAAATCTGGCTCTTCTGATGACTTTCCACAGGGAATCGGCCTCCTCCCACAACAGTCGCTCACCGATCATTCTGCGTATGGCCAATTCAGCATCTTTGAAATCGAGGGCCGGTTCGATGGCTTCTCGACCGTAGAGGTGGGCGATGGCCTGCCGCAGGGACCGCTGAGAATCGTAACTTTCAGGGTTCCAGAGATAATCGTTGACGGTCATGCTTGGCACCCGGCCAATCTCGCTGGCAGCGTCCCCGTTGACAAACATGCCGTTGCCCGCGGTCATCAGGTGAAAATCCTCCGGCAGGTCATTATCGTAGGCCGTAAAGAGCGTCGTCGTCGTAAAGGGATGGTGACTGTAGATCGTATTGTCCCATAAAAACGGAGCTCGTCCGCCGAAATTCACGCTCCAATCCTCAAAATCCTCCACGGTGATGCGGCGGCTTCGAACAACAGGGCCGCACCAGATGATGAAGACACTTTCCGGCAGCTCGCGCCCGATGATCTCATGGTCCCGGCGAAAGGGCCCGAAGACGTCCTCCTCCCACGGAGTTCCAACGTACAGAGACATGTCGCCGTAATGCATCTCTTCATACGTGTAGTGGGCCGGTGCGTAGTACAGCTCGCATTCCCCCGATCGCGACTGTATCCAGTTTTCGAGATCACGCATGAGGAAACAGTGGGCTTCAGCCATGGTGCTGAACTTCTCTTTATCCCTGTCATCGGTGAGGATGTATCCCTCACCGTATTGAAAGGGTGGTGTATCATCGGCCAGGATCATGATCTTGTCAGCACCCCGATCCAAACCGTAGGCTATGACCTCTTTCAAGCCGTCGACATGAGCCTGATCGGAGATCACAATATGCTTCTTCTCATAAATATTGTACATGAGCATGAGGTCCACTCCGCCGTACTCCTTCTCCCACCGCTCGCAGGCATCCAGAAGTTCCGCATACTCTTCCTCGACCGTCCACCAGGCATACTTTCTGCCCAAAATGGACAGACACGACATGCGGTAGCGGGCCATCCAGTCAAAGAGTAATCCCACACTTTCAGGAGCCGGGTCGATCTTAACGATCCGAAGGCCGTAGGCGGGCCAGTCGTTCACAACCGCCTCCCGGATGTGGGGTACTCCGTTTCTGTGAAAGACGAGTTGGGATAGGGCCGTCGCCGCGTAGATCAAGCCTCTTTGAGCTGCACCAGAGGCCTCGATGATCCTCATCCCCCCCTTGTTCATCGGGCGAAGGGAGTAGGCCTGCTTCCCGTGATCCATCAAAGATGATTCGCCCGACCGCAGGCGAATGGCGACTGACGACGAGGGGGGCCGGCGGCTCATGTCCTCAACCACAGGAACGGACTGCAGACCCATCAGATCGAGCTGGTGATTGAAGATTCTTGCCGCCCGTACTTCCTCCTCCCCGTCAGCCACCAAAACGAGATGATCAGCACCGCTCTCTGTCCTCAAAGGATGGAACCGATCCAGGTATTCCACTTCAACGGGAGTCGGAAATATCTCCGGGAGATCTGTCGGGCATCGGAAGTGCGTTTCTGATCCCTGTCGAACCCCCACCTGGCAGGAAGCCTGATGCGGATTCAACGTTACGAGCAAACCAACCATAACCAATCCTGCGAAAAAACACTGCGCGCACGTTTTCATGAATACAAACCTCCTAGTAACTGCTTATGCTTCCCGACAAGAATATAAACTACGGCGGACATGTACCGATACTCAGGATGACATTAATGATCCCCGCAACATCGAGAATATTGATGACCCCGTCCTCATTGCAGTCAGCGGCGCATATCTCAGGTTCCGAGGATGGATCACCAGTCTCCAGTATAATGTTCACCACACTGACAACATCCAAAATATCGACAATACCATCACTATTGATGTCTCCCTTCATTATCTGGCAGGTTTCAATGGATACGTTATGAATCCCCTGATCCACATATACTTTTATCCACCCAGTATCCGGTTCAATGACACTTGTTTGAACATCATTTATCTCCACACCCGTAATACCTGGAAAGTAAAAAATGATATCCGTCCCTTGAGAGATAACGGTGCCGTCCTTACCTTTCATATAGATTGTAATTTCTGAATCTGATTCAAATCCTGTTCTTGGGGATAGCCCGTCGTCATATCGGACACCTTTCCGTACAAGATAAAATTGATTATTCTCGTTTACCTCACGATATACCAGACCCATGCCAATAAAAGAAATATCCTGATATGTCACAAGAGTATGACTTATGGAACTCAGAATGCAATCGACGATCGTATTTCCGTGATCTACGGAAGCACCGCTGGCATTGCCTAAGTCTATGCGATCCACGTTTGCCAACGGATGCATATCATCATGAGGAAAAAGAACGGATACGATGCTGGCTTCTCCATTTTCGTCCGTATCATATGTTGAATAGAGATATTTTCCGTCATACCTGCTGCAATCACTGTACGATCCCAAATAGCCCGTGTGCACATTCACATCGGTGGGCTTTGTACCCAAAAAGATGGTGACGTACACCGGATGGTCGCTGTAATTGCATCCCTCGATATCCCAGCGGTACTCAGTTTCCCATCTCACAGCAACCGGACCAGCTGCGGAATTCGGGTGAAGAGCAACATTGACTTGATGGGAAGGATCATTCGCATCAACCTCATCAATGAGGATGAAATATCCACTCACGCCGTCCAACGGTTTCACAAAGAAAAAATTTCGCTGATGATGTCCGTTCGGCAGGGCACTCCCTGAACTTCCACTGGCGTAATCCACATCCTCCCCTATCAGTCCCTCAGTAATGCCACCTCCCTCCTTTTCCGAATGATCCTCATTATTGATCATAACCGTATTTGAGGATGCCGAGCGATTGTGTATCCACGTCCACTCACCGGCTCCCCAGCCGTCATATCCTGAATTGCGGAGAATATGTTCACCATACGCGGCAATGTGAATGGCATTTACGTCTTTATGGGTGTGACTTTCTTTTTTCACCCGGATATTCCATAACGCTCCGGCCAATGCCCGATCCGTATTTGCATCTTCAAGAAACCATGCACCGCCATTTGGGAAAATCCTGCTGGGAGGTCTCTCAGGGGAGAGTGGAACCGAGTCACACAGGATATAGTGCAGCAATCTTCCTTGAATCAATTCATCCGTTAACGATCCGACATGCCATGCTCCATATCGCTGAGCTTTGTTAGAGAATTTATCGACTCTGAATAATGATGCAGCCCATTGATCAAGATCTTTGGTCGGTGGAGAATCTCCAAAGGTATACGACCGGTTAAATGGTGTGACACTATAGCCCATCACCCATTCATACAGATTTTGAAATTTCGGTGTGTCGTAGAACTCGTGATAGCCCTGATATTCGCAAACATCCATAAACATTTTTTTCTGAATTCGGTTATCCATAAATAACCTGCTCTTCGCGTATCCCGGGCCAGTGGAAAAGACGCCGTCACCAGTCGTTTCATCCAAAATAAATTTTCGATATAATTCCTTTTTTTCAATAAAAGTATCCGTTATACCGTTATGGTACAAATCTTTCAATCCGTCAATGGCAAACTTGCTTTCTTTCCATGAATTTCTATGGTTATCGGCAATGTAATCGCAATCGTCTTCGATGGCCCGGCGTATACTAACCGATATGTCGGTGTACATGATATCCAGAACCAGATAGATCATGAAAGCTGCACTTGCAGGGGGCACAGTATACTCATGGTCGTCGGAACCGTTCTGCTTCTCTGTCCGTATATCATCGATGGCATCGGCAAGAACAGTTTCAATTCTTGAGACATAAAGTGAACTGTTACCCGGATCGAGGATATAAGCAAGAGCACACGCACTGGCAATTTCCCGGGCACGAACGCATTTCGACGGCAGACTCTCATCCGGATTGTACGCTAAACTCTTAGCCTCCTCAATGGCTTTCGATTTCATCACCAACCACGGCCAATCTTCAGCCCGTGCCCGCAACGCGGCATACTCCGATTGCTTCACGATGATAAAAGGATGCGTTATACCGAATGCCCTTTGGCTCAGAACAAAAAGCAGAATCAGACCAATGGTTATTTTCATGTTTGTAACTCTTGAAGGATACATAGCATCACTGGCTGTTGATACTCACGCCAGAATGTAGATGATCACATCACCCACATTCGTTCCGGTATTCCCGGTTCGAACAAGGGATGCTCCAATCTTATTAAAGAGTGTATTGCTATCATATCGATCAATGTATGATTGGACATCGATGTTCTGACCTTTGGCACGGACCAGTGATTCTTTGTCGACTATCACCCCTGCCACATCAGGTAAGTAATCGGAGCCGTCGGTCCCCACACAAACAACAACCCAGTCACCTTCATAGTCTCTCATCGCCAACAAGGAGGCAGCAGCATAGTGCTGATTTCTCCCTCCCTTTCCAGGATTTTCGGGTAACTTCGGTGTTGTTTCGCCACCGATTAGGACCACATCATACCCTTCATATACTCCACGCTGTATCTCACCCGCCCTGTACTGGGCGACTCTTGCCGGATCACCCTTCTGTTCTGCCGTAACAATGTACGGCGAGTATCCCATATCTTTTGCCCTCTGAGCCATCGCCTCTAAAGCATTCCCGTTTTCTCCGATGATATAGTTGTAACATGTATTCAGTTTTTTTGGCGTCTCCTCAATTTCACCTCGGATACCTTTTTCTAAGTGAGTTACAATATTTTTGGGTGCTTTCAAGATCAAACCATATTTTTCCAAAACAGCATATGCGTCTGAAAACGTCGATGAATCCGGATACGTCGGACCGGATGCGATCACATCCAAATCGTTTCCAATCACGTCGGAGATGATGAGGCTGATGACGGTTGCGGGGGAAAAGAATTCACCCAGTCGCCCGCCCTTAACCCGTGACAGGTGCTTTCGCACTGCATTGATTTCATAAATTTCCGCACCACTACCGAGTAAGAGTTTCGTTATCTGTTTTTTCTCATCAAGATCAATCCCGTCCACCGGAGAAGGCATCAACGCAGAACCTCCTCCGGAAATGAGACACAGTACCGTATCTTTTTCATTGATGGAATACTGTCCTTTAAGAGTCAGCATCCGTTCAACGCCGTACAAACCCTCATCATCGGGGATAGGGTGTGATGCTTTCACTACATGAATCGGCTGTGTGTCATACCCAGTATCGACGCAATTGATAACACCATCTGTAATCCTTTCTTTTCCCATTATTTTTAAGAGCACATCAGCCATTCGTCCAGCTGCCTTGCCCCCTCCTATGACAAACAGTCTTCCCTGGGAGAGGTCGTGCTCTTCACCCTGAATCTTGAGGACATTCCGTGTCGAATCATACTCCAGAGTAATGTTCATCGTAATCTCAGGAAGAACTCTGTGGATTCCGGCCTCGATGATGTCCAAGGCATGCGTTCTGAGCTCAGATGATGCAACTTCATCTTTATTTGTTATAATCATAGTACCCACAACCGAAGATAAAAAATCCTCAAACAGGAAGGGGAAGATCGCATTCATGATTCAAAATGTATATCCCCATCCCGCGTCCTTTCATTTTAATAAAGGATGTTCTTAAGAGATCTTCCAGGGGGGAATTTCCGGTAGGAGCTTCTCAAATTCATCGATCAACTGCGATTCATACTCTCCGGCATAATCCCCGGCTAAAAATTTCTTACATCCCTCCCTGAAGAACCGTTCCCACGATTCCTCCTCCCGTCCCGGATTGACAGGGTAAAACAGTGCTCCATTGGCCCGGGCCGCTTTGAGATCTCCGGGTGCATCGCCTACCATGAGTACATGATGATCCTGATATTTTCCTCCGGTGGCTAACTGGATATGTTCTTTTTTGCTTCCCATTTCCTGTCCTGCAATGATCGCCGCATATGATGCGATACCGTTCTCTTCCCATTCTCTCTGAAGCGCCTCGCCCGGTGTTGCGGAAACGACGACGATATCCGCTGCACGGCTGAGCATCTCCAAACTCTCCCTGACGAAGGGGAAGGGTGGAACGCCTGTGACCATGTCAGCAATGGCGGCATTGACGGCTTCACTCCATTTTAAGGTTTGGATCAAAACGGGATCTTGTGTCCTGTCTATAACCTTTTGCAGCGCCGGATTACCCATGGAAACACCTGAGTTGATGAAATCCCGCAACGATGGAAGGTCAGGTATGGTTACCTCTCTTTTCCTCACTTCCTCCCGTTCTTTAAGAAGATCAAGGACCATGACCAGAGCAGGAAAACGATTTATGCCTCGCCATTTCGAATACAAATTTACAAACTCCGCTGCCTCTCTCGCGTATTTTGAGACAGCCTGAAGATTCCAGTACTTTATGATGTTTGGGATGAAACACTCCTTGTGCTTTATCTCCATGGAGTCAAAAACACAGCCGTCGGAATCAACGCCGACAAAGTAATCGTGCTTGGGCTGAAATTCACTCAACTTTTTTTGATCAAAATCCTGCATCTGATGGGTCCTTTCGGAAATGAAAAAGAAACCTTTATTCACAATCCTAACGCTTTATTCTCGCACTCCCCCCTTTTGCGACGTGAAGCACCTCATCCAGGGTCACCATGTTCGTGTCACCGCGAGTCGTCTGGGTTAAGGCACCGTGGGCAGCCCCAAGGTTTACGCATTCCTGCAGTTCCATCCCACGCAAAAATCCGTAGATCATGCCGCTACAAAATCCGTCTCCACCGCCGACACGATCTTCGATCTCGAGGTTTTCGTAACGGATGGATGTGTAGAATTGTCCATCATGGTAAAGGATAGCCGACCAATTGTTCAACAGGCCACTGACGACCTCGCGGAGGGTCGTTGCCACAACCTGAATATGCGAATAGGTCCCGATCACCCGTTCAACCATGTCCTTGTATGCCTCGACAGGCAGTCTCTGCAGTGTATCATCCGTACCATTGACTTCAAATCCTAGAACTTTTTGAAAATCTTCCTCGTTGCCAATGAGAACTGTAACATAGGGTATCAGTTCCTTTGTAACCTCGATTGCTTTTTCACTCGTCCACAGCTTGCTTCGAAAATTAAGATCATAGCTGACAACTGTTCCTGCCCTATGGGCGGCCATCATTGCTTCTTGTGCTACTTCCGCACAACTCGCGCTAAGCGCCGTGAAAATACCACCGAGATGAAACCAGCGCACGCCCCGTTCTTCAAATATTCGCACCCAATCTACTTCGCCAGGCCTCATATGGCTGGCGGCGGAATGACCGCGATCGTAAAGCGTTACACTGGGACGAACTCCGATGCCCACCTCCGTAAAATTCAATCCAATCCGGTCGGCTCGCCCTACACCGTCATACGCCACCCACACCACCTCACTCATATCCATGCCTGCCGCTCTGGCATGGTTCCGAATAAAGAACCCCAATGGATTTTTCACCAATTTCGATATCCAACCCGTTCGCAGACCGAATCTCGATAAGGCGTAGGCAACGTTATACTCTCCACCCCCTGCCCACGCTTCAAAAGACGAAGTAAACTCTATCCGTTGATGACCGGGAGGACTCAAACGAATCATGCATTCCCCCAATGTCAACACATCCACATCACACTCCGAAACAGATCGTATCTTCAAAGCCATGAACCTAACCTCCTCAGTATTTCCAAAGTTTCGATCAGGAAGTGTCCGTTTTGAGTCTATACAGAACTTCACCCGCATTCTCGACAAAAAGAATGCCTTCTTTCTCTCGACCTTTCCATTCGGAAAAATCTATGGTCTCAGCATCCCGACAGCTAAGGTTGATCCGCTCACAGGTCTCCGGAGCAATTCCCGTCGCCAGGGTGACTTTAATCCTCGGTTTCTCGATGCCGTTTTCAAAGGTACCGATACCTCGCACATGGGTCGAATGCGCCAGAACGCACCGCGGAATGTCGCCAAACTTATCCATCTGCTTTAAATAATAGTCACCCACATGATAGCCGATACGATGAAGTATCTCGCCATGAGTATGCGAGATCTTTGTAATATGAGGAGCATAAATGATAAGCTCTCCCCCATCCGCGACAACGGACTCCAACTTATACATGACCTTTCCCGCAACCCAAATGTCATCATAGTAGAGCGGTGCCACACCAAGAACCGTATGAAAAGGTTTTTCAAAGTACTGGATATGAAGTATTTGAGATAAATCAGCCGCGTGTGACCAGGCTTCTTCGACGCTACCGATGAACAAGCCACTCAGTTTTTTCTCGTGCACCACCATGCAGAAGCATATTCTGGGGACCTCCAAGAGCGACGCCGCTCGGTCCAGAAGTTTGCGAACAGGATTCTGTTTCGTCCCGTTTATGACCGAATTCGTAATGAGAGCGGACAGCCAATGGAAACAGTGAATGATGCATTCCCCGGCGATCCCCGGAAAGAGGTACTTGTTCCCGCCGGAAAAACCCGCCACTTCATGCGGCACAACAGGGCTCATAATTATTAAAAAATCGTAGTCGAGAATCATTTTATTCAACGTCACTTCGACTTCTTCTTTCAGGAGGTGATTTGAAATGTCATCGATCTCATGCTCCGGTATTGTTCCAATGGTCACTAACGCTTCGGGTTTGTCATGGGCGTGATTAAAAAACTTGACTTTTTCATACTTTTGATGGAGCTCCCTCTGCGAAACGCCGACCCGCTCGCAGATTTGCTCCTCATCCATCGGTTGATGCGTACCGAGGGCAATCAGATAATCCAAATTCTTCACCTGATCACCGAGCAGCTCAAAAAGCAGTCGAAAGAACACCGGGATGGGGGCATTACGAGTCAGATCGGGAATAATGACCAGGACACGCTTGTCTCTCAGGTTACATTGAGACAAGGCCTGCTCGGTAAAGGCACGGATCTCGTCCTCGGTGATAGATCCTTGTTCAAGCCCTTTTCCAATGACCGTACTCACTTCATCCGCTCCTGCCATTCTGTATGAAAGACACCCTCCTTGTCTATCCGTCTGTAGGTATGAGCACCAAAACAGTCACGCTGTGCTTGCAGGAGGTTTGCCGGTAACCGCTCCTGACGATAGCTGTCGATATATCCCAAAGAGGCGCTGAAGGCCAAACAGGGAATGCCCAACTCATTTGCCGTTCGAACCGCATATCTCAGATCCTTCTGCAATTCATTCACCATTGAGGCGAAATGAGGACTTATCAGGAGATTCACCAACTCATGATCTTCTTTGAAAGCTTCCCGAATCGAATCAAGCAGTCGTGCCCGAATTATACATCCCCCTTTCCAGATGCGAGCGATCTCGGCAAACTGTAAGTCAAAGCTGTATTCCGTGGACGCCTCGCGCATGAGTGCAAACCCCTGAGCATAGGCAGTAACCATAGTCAACTTCATGGCGCAACGTAGCGATTCGATGAATTCTTCTTTCTTCTCCTTAAACTGTATTGGAGGTCCATGCAACACTCTCGAAGCTTCAACTCGCTCCTTTTTGAAGGCCGATAGAATTCTTGCTTCCACGGCAGCGTTGACAGTGGGGATGGCCACACCAAGATCGAAAGCATTTTGCGACGCCCACTTCCCTGTTCCCTTTTGACCGGCCTGGTCCAGGATAACATCCACTACAGGTTGATTTGTTTCATCGTCCACTTTTCCCAAAACGGCAGCTGTCACTTCCATGAGGAAACAGTTCAATTCCCCATCATTCCAAGTGCAATAAATGTCTTGAACCTCGTCAGCCTTCATCTTAAAGGCTATTTTCAGAATATCATATGTTTCACAGATCAGTTGCATGATGCCGTATTCAATGGCATTGTGAACCATTTTCACGTAATGACCTGCTCCTCCCGGACCGATGTATGCGCAACAAGGACCATCGTCAACTTGAGCGGCAATGCGTGTGAGAATGGGTTTTACGAGTTCGTATCCTTCCTTCCGTCCACCAGGCATAATTGACGGACCCCACAAAGCACCCTCCTCCCCACCCGAAATACCGGCTCCTATAAAATGAAGACCAACTGCATCGAGTTCCATTCCGCGCCTATCAGTGTCCTTGAAATGAGAATTCCCTCCGTCGATGATAAGATCTCCCTCATTCAGATGCGGTTGTAATTGGCCGATTACTGTATCGACAGGATCTCCCGCCGGTACCATGAGGAGTATCTTTTTCGGGGTATCAAGTAATTGAAGAAATTCCTCCAAAGCGTTTGTGACTGATATCTTTTTCCCAGAAAATTTTTCCTCTGAAACTCTCAATTGTTCGCAAGAGACATCAAGACCTACAACCGAAAATCCGTTACGTTCCATATTCAGAGCAAGATTTCGTCCCATCACACCCATACCAATAATGCCAATGTCATGTTTCTTCATTGTGCCTTTCCTTTTGGATGATATGCTCGCTAAATCGTCATTGCGGAGAAGCCACCGTCAATCCGAACGATGGCTCCTGTCACAAAAGACGACGCTCTCTTCGAAGCCAACCAAAGTACTGCCCCTACCAGTTCCTCGGGCTCGCCGAACCGCGCCATCGGTGTATGGCGAAAAATAGATTCGATCCGATCCTTTGTCAGCAGTTTGCGATTCTGCTCGGCCGGGAAAAATCCCGGAGCGATGGCGTTGACCCGAACTCTATGTATCGCCCATTCACGGGCGAGGAACTGGGTAAGATTATTGACACCGGCCTTGGAGATACCGTAGGTAAACACCTTTGAAAGAGGAGGACCTGATGAGGCGGAGGAAATGTTGATAATACTCCCACCCTCCCCCTGCTCGACCATCCTCTGTCCGAAAATCTGACAGGCAAGAAACATACTTTTTAGATTTACGTCCAATATCTTGTGCCACTCGTCCTCAGTTATTTCGAAAAAGGGCGTTCCGGAATTAATGCCTGGTGCATTGATGAGGATATCCACGCGCCCCCATGCAGATACAATCTCCCCCCTCGCATGTTCTAATTGCACCCTACTGCTGGCATCCGCTTGGAGAGCCAGAGTTTCCACGTCTGTCTGATTTTTTATGTGAGACATCTGCTTTTCGGCGCTCTCCTTGTTGATATCCAATATGGCCACGCGGGCACCTGCCTTGGCTAAAGCTCCAGCCATAGCACCGGCCAGCACTCCCCCTCCCCCGATGACTATGGCAACTTTCTTCTTCAATCCGAAGAGGGATTCGAAATATCCCATGATTTTTCTCCTTTGTCACGACGTCCAAAGATTTAAAGAAAAGGCGCAATATGCCTTTTCATATGCTGTTCCAAGTTATCGTAATGGACCTCTTCATATATCTTGAGACAATCTCGTATGCGGTCTCGAAATAGATAATTGCCCTCGCTGTCCTTTTCAGTCAAAACAGAGCCAAAGCCAACATGCAAAACCTGACGAGCATTCTCGTCATCAAATAAAGCTTGAAGCTGATCATCCGAGCAACGAGTGCCCGCCGGAACATTTTCTATCTCCGCAGAAATGTGATAGGTCGATCTATTCACATGAAATCCCTGCCTGGAGAAATCAAGGATCGCTCTGAAGAGATCAGGATTTTTTGATGAAATAGTTTGTAAGGCCACAAGATAGCTCGTTCCTGCCGTTTTGATGTGAACGTATCCACCCCTCAGATTCCCTACGATATGATACACGCTGAATTTATCACTGCCGGAATGAAAACTGAGCTTATAGGGCCCCATATGTTGAGAGATGAGTGCATGCTTTTCATATTCTTTCTGAAACCGACCAAGATCCCCTTTGTAGTCAATGCCCTTTTCAAAATCTCCGATAAAACGTGGAGCAAGGCTTATGAATTTCACTCCCAATCTCTTTAATTCAGTTGCTATGAAATAATGCTCGAAAGTCGTTGTCACAGCATCCGTCTCATCAACGGACATTTCCAATTCAAAAGGTTTCCCGGACATAGCATCAAGGAGATAATGATACATTGTATAGGTATAAAGAATAGCTCTTCCGTATTTCGCAATGGCACGATAGATTTCTTCCCGATCCGGATTCAAAGTCAACCCGTCACTCAGCTTGATGATTCGCCCTGCGTGTCTTTTTTCGCAGTCTGCGAGAGTGTCCTCCAGCTCGGACCATGCAATGGCACCTACTTTCTCTCTGAGCTCAGCTCCCGAACAGATATCGGCTTCGTTATCAACATGATCTCCGGGATCGATGGTATACATCGTGTAGCCCGCCTTTACCATCAGGTCGATATCCTCTTCCGTTTTCAGATGGTCCGCATCGGCCCCAAATCCGTCGCGATATCCTTCCTGAAAGACAGCCCACGTGGCTGCATCGATCACTTCCTCAGGTGTGCGCTCGGTCCGAGTGAGCTCCCGGATGGATTGCTGGGCCAGAATCGCCTTCATTGATGTTCCCGCAACGGCTCGAATATGGCCAGGCCCCGCCAAGCCCAGTCGATCACCCAAACCAAGGGAATGTCCAGGCTCAAGAATCGTGGGAGCAGTAAAGGAAAATAGATTCCGCATCGTTAGCGCATTTTGATGATGCAAGGAGCATTTTTTAAGATTCAACTTCCCACGTTCTATATTTTGTGCCACAATTTCACCATTAAAACTTCCCCACCTCGTATCATCACTGCTGTTGAAGAGAATCCACAGATATTTCACCCCACCCGAGATACCCAAATAAACATAATCCTCTCCGCTCATTATAATGGACCGAGGATATACCTCAACTTCAAGTGCATCGGAAAATCGAATTGTCCTGCGTTCATGGGAAAAAGTGTTTTTTGCATCCTCCAGCAATGTCACACATCTCGTCAACGGAATAAACCTCCTCTTTTCATTCGTTTCTTCTATTGATCTCTCTTTGCCCGGATCTTTTCTCTGGCACTGCGGATTATTGCCACAAATTTAGCTGCAAGATCTGTGAGCTGGTTCCACTGTTCATTGCGAATGGCCTCTTTTCTCAAGAGGGAACCGCCTGCACCCAGAAAATCAGCTCCCGCCTCAATGAACTGTGAGGCGTTCTCCAGATTGATTCCACCTGTGGGCGTGAGCCGGATCCGTGGCAACGGCCCTTTTATGTCTTTGAAAAACTGTGGGCCTAAAACCGTTGCTGGAAAGACTTTCACCACGTCAGCCCCAGCTTCCCAGGCGCGTAATATCTCCGTCGGTGTGAATGCCCCAGGCACACACACTTTATCGTAGTTATGGGTTGCCTCTACAATCTCGCCTTTAAAAATGGGGCTGACGATAAACTCAGCACCGGCCGATATTGCAGAACGTGCCGTATCGGCATCGAGCACAGTACCAGCTCCGATGAGAACTTTCTGACCCAATTTCCTGGATAGCTCTGTGATGATGTCCAGCGCTCCGGGGGTCGTCATGGTGATCTCGATACACGAAAGACCGCCCCTGCCTAAAGCTTCAACCACCTGGAGCAAGTTTTGCGTTTCGGCCATCCGTATGACGGCCACCAAGCCATCGTCGACCATTCGTTTCAGAATATGTTCTCGTTTCTCCATCTCTCTCCATTCGATGAAAATCCGTCAATAGCCGAAGAGTCTGGGTAAAAACAGGGTCAGCTCAGGAATGTAGGTAATGATCATCAGGACTACGATCATGACAATAAAGAACGGCAGTAAATACCGGGTTACATCGACAATAGTCGTTTTTGCGATGCCACATCCGACAAACAGCACCGAGCCCACCGGCGGTGTACACAAACCAATGCATAAGTTGAGGACCATGATGATGCCAAAATGAAGTGGGGTCAGACCCAACTGAATGACAACCGGCAGGAAAATCGGTGTAAAGATAAGAACCGCGGGCGTCATGTCCATAAAGGTTCCCACGGCCAGAAGAAGAACATTGATGATAAGGAGGATAAGGACCTTACTGTCGGTCATGGCTATCAGGGCCGCACTCACATTCTGAGGCAGGTTCTCGTAAGACATGATCCAGGACATGGCCGTGGAGGTACCGATCAATAACATGACGATGGCCGTGGTTTCGACCGTGGCCAGGAGAATGTCCGGAAGCTCCTTCACTTTAACCTCACGATAGATAACGACGGCCAAAAGTAAAGAATAGATGACCGCTACGGCGCTGGCTTCGGTGGCGGTAAAGATTCCGGCAATGATCCCCCCGATAACGATGACGACCAGCAGCAGACTGGGTATGGCATCGAAGAATTTCTTCACACCCTCCCAAACCGGGAGCCGCTCCCCCACGGGATATTTTTTTCTGACGGCAACAACAGCACAGACACCCATCAGGCCCAGGCCGACCAGAATGCCGGGGATATATCCGGCGATGAAGAGGGCGGCAATGGAGACCCCGCCGCTAGCCAGGGAATAGACAATGAGGATATTGCTGGGAGGAATGAGCAGCCCCGTTGTGGCAGAGGTGACATTGACCGCGGCGTTAAAATTCTTATCATACCCTTCCTTGTTCATCAGTGGAATCATGAAACCACCAATAGCCGACGTGGCAGCCACAGCGGAGCCCGAGATGGCCCCAAAAAACATGCAGGCCAGAACATTCACATAGGCCAGACCGCCGGGAAACACACCGACGATCACCTTGGCAAAATTGATGAGTCTTCGAGCGATCCCTCCTCTTCCCATCAGTTTGCCGGACAGTATAAAGAAGGGGATGGCCAGCAGGGCAAAACTGTCCAGACCCGTTGCCATGCGCTGGGCCACGGTGGTCACGGCCGGCCCGGTCTGGACAGTAAACAGCATGGTCAATATCGTGGCAATACCGATACTGTAGGATATGGGCACACTCACAGCCAGAAGGATGACGAAGCTGATGATCAATACGAATACCGATATGTTCATGACTTCAACCTTTTCAATCTATAGTTGCTGTTAATCTTTCATCGGGAATCAGTTTTTCCGTATCCTGTCCCTTCCACTCCATGAATGTTTCGTACATGAAAAAGAAAGAATAATACATCATAATGATTCCCGTGATGGGAAGGACTGAGTAGACGTAGCCCATTTTGATGCCCAAAGCCGCCGAGACCTGATTCAAGTCGAGGGTGATCTGCACGAGCCTGATCCCTCCCAGAACAAGAACGGTGAAACTGAAAATAAAGATACACCCATTGACAAAAAATGTTGAAATGTTTCTTTTGATGCCCTTCAATTTGTACGTCAGGATATCAATGCCGAGATGGGCCTTGGTTCTCAGGGCATAACTGGCTCCAAGCAACCCTATCCAGATGAGCAGAAACGTCGCCAGCTCCTCAGTAAACGAACTTGGATGCTGGAGAATAAAGCGGGTGATCACCTGCCAGGTCACATCGAGGACCATGACGGCCATGAGAACAATGAGCACTTTGCTCAATACCGAATCGATCACGGAAGTCAGTTTTTTCATACCTGTATCCTTGTTATGGAATCGCCTCTATTTCTTTCATGATCCGATACACAGGTTGTCCACGATAGGATTCGTGCATCGACTGTACTTTCTCCTGGAAAGGTGTTTTGTCAGGATAGATCACTTTGACACCGGCCTTTTGCACCTCAGCCAGAGCGTGCTCACTTCCTTCCTTCCACAATGTCCTTTGATAGTCCACCGATTCATCCACAGCCGCCTGAACCCATTCCTGTTCCTGGGGCGTCAAGCTGTTCCACACATGGGTACTCATAATCAGGATATCGGGGACAGAGGTGTGTTCATCAAGACTGTAATACTTGCAGACTTCATAGTGTTTGGACAGATAGAAACTCGGAGGGTTGTTCTCCGCCCCGTCGACAACGCCCTGCTGAAGAGCGGTGTACAACTCACCCCATGAGATCGGAGTTGCCGAACCCCCCAGGGTTTGAATCATTTTCACGGACGTGAGGCTCTTCTGCACCCGGATTTTGAGTCCCTCCAGATCGTTGGGATTCTCTATGGGGACTTCCTTGGTGTAGAAACTTCTGCTTCCAGCATCATAGTAACACATCCCCTTCAGATAGTATTTCTCCCCGGCAGACAGCAGTCGCTTCCCGATGTCACCCTTGAGCACCTTCCACAGATGATCCTCGTCCCGGAAAATGTATGGGATACTGAAAACCTTCATCTCCGGTATGAAACCCTCCAACGGGCTTGTGGACACTTTGGTCATGGCCAAACTGCCGATCTGAAGAAGCTCGACGAGCTCACGCTCTGCGCCCAACTGCTCACTGGGATAAATATCTATACAGACCTGTCCCCTCGATTTTTGCTCGACCAATTCCGCCATGTAGACCATTCCCCGATGCACGGGATGATTGATATCCAGGGCGTGGGCCAGTTTCAAGACCCGCACTTTTGATTGGGTCTGGCAGCCGGCCTGAAATATCGATACAAGACAGATAAGAATAAAGAGCTTCTTCAAATTCTCAGTTTTCATAAATATTCGCTTTCATCGATCCAGAACCTGAAACAGCTTTTCATGCAACATGATATTGAGCGCAATCATTTCAAGCCGCTGGGTGAGAGTTTCATAGACATGATCCGGGAAATGACCACGTTGATATTCGCCCTTTAGATAAACATTGAACGTGCTCACACCCGCCTCCAATTGAAGAATGTCTTCCGTGGTACAAGGACAATACGTTTTGGGGAACGAATCCCGAAAAGTGTTCATCTGTTCCGCAAGTCTTTCAAGGGGCGGTTTCAAGATATATTTCTTCAAACCACGGGTAAAATAATCGACGCGCGACTCGAAATCGGTCAGCTGCTGGTTGAGCAACGGCCCCAGAAACAATTCGTGTGTTGCTGGTGTAACAGACAAGAAGAGAGGAAGTTGTGACAATTGTGTCAAGTAATTGTCGATACGAAATGGCCCGCTCAGGACCTCCCCTGACCAGAAGTCCATCCATTTGCCTTCAGGAATGTATATGGACCGGATATTCCCGGGTCTGTACATCGGTGCCACAAGGAGCTCCTCGCCCAGCATATATTCGAACTCCTCCTCCCAGGCGTATGAATCGTCGGGGAAGTGCCAGCAGAGGGGCCGAATCATGGGATCGCCCTCCTGAACTGCTACATTCGCGTAATGCCAGAGATACGGAAACATGTGGGCATGAAGCTGGGCATATCGTCTGAAGATACCGACCGTCTCACTGTCGAACATCCACGGTTCGTGGTACGATTTTCCGCCGACCTCCATAATGGGGCAGAACGCGCCAAATTGCGTCCAGCGTATGAAGAGTTCCCTGTGCGGACCCCAGCGGTATCCGCCGACGTCCGATCCCCAGAAGGGAAAACCACAGATGGCCATGCTCTGACCACCACGGATGACCGACGGCAGCCCCCTATCCATGTCCCAGTCCGCATTCTGATCCGCTCCCCAGTGAACGGGAACATACTTTTGTGAGCCGGGCCAGCCCGCCCGGGACTTGATCACATAATCACCCGGCTTTTCCCGTTCCATGAGATCGTGGACAGCTTTGTAGTAGAGTAGCGGATAATGTTTCACCTGTCGTCCGATTTTTCCGTTATGCAACCGGGCGTCATCGGGCAGATGCTCTCCATCATCCATCTTGAATCCGTCGAAACCAAGATCGATCACTTTTTTGAGCTGGTCCTGCCACCATTCGACTGCCTCAGGATTGGTAAAATCGATCATGCCTCCGGTTCGGTCCGAATGCAATCCCATCTCATCCGTACCCGACGGTCTCCACCATCTCACCTGATAAACTTCACCCTCAGGTGTTTTGACGAAATAATCATTCCGCTCGGCCTCAGAGTAATTATCAGCATATGGATTAATAAAGGGAACAATCCACAAAAGAACCTTATATCCCATTTCATGCAGGTCAAAAATCAAGCGCTCAGGATCGGGAAACTGATTTGGATTGAACTCATAGTCGATATACTCGTTGGACCAGGGGCTGTCGATAAAAATCACACTGGCCGGAATGTCGAGGGATTGCAGCATGGTGGCATCCTCGTAAACCTCCTTCTCGTTCCAGACCCAGTCACGCCACTTCCACATACCGAAAGCCCATTCAGGGGGTAACATCATGCGACCCGTTATCTCAGTATAATGTCTGGAGATTTCGGCAGGTTGAGGGCCGTACATCCAGTAGTATGTGAGACTGTCTCCTTCCGCCCAAAAGACGAGGGTGGAGTTATCACTTGTACAAAAATCGACTGTAAATATGCCATTCGTTTCGATATAAATGCCATATCCATTGCTGCTCACATAGAAGGGAAGAGGTACTGTGAATTCCTGATCGTCGGTCGGGATCTCCTGCCCTCTCAATTCCAATCCGTTAAAGCGCTGACCCATGCCCCGGTATTTCTCATTCGGTTCTGATACAAGGGCCAATCCAAGGGACTGAACAGTTTTGTTCTGGGGAGCTGAGATGTTCACTTTCAAAACCGACTCATTGACACTCTCAATTATTATCTGCACCGGGTTCCCAGAACGGGAGGATGCTTCGATTGAGTATCGTTCTCCTTCCTGGATCGAAGTGACATTCACAATAGGATCCCATCCCTGATCGTTATAGATTCCCCATGAACTCTCCTCATCAGCAGCATGAGGAATGGTTTCTGAAATACGTTTGCCTGAATCGTCACTCAGAATGAGTTGAAAGGGGCTCCTTTTGATATCAAGGATTATGTTTTCTGTACGAAGGACGATTGGTCTTGGTTTTTCCCCAAATGAGCTTGTGAAAAGAGACAGACTGCCAAAGAGCAACCACATCAGTATGTATCCTGTATTCACTTTCGACATTTTTCAAAACCCCGCCTCTCAGAATCCAGGTTGAAAATTGACTTCACTCCAATCCCGCTCTCCTTCCCGAAGTCCGCACAGAATCCAGACAAAGTTGATCCCGCAGGAAGGCACACCGACATTCTGATGATATCCTTCTTTTATAATGACCGCATCGTCTTCAAACACGGGAAGCATTGCTTCAGGATCGCCTCCGTCTGTATAAACACACTGGATACCAAAGTTTGGCCGGGGCATGTCAAAGTAAAGATAGACTTCCTCCTTGGAGGCCGCATGCTCGTGAGGCGGCCAGCTGGTCCAGTTCCCCTCTTTTCCAAAGGTAACACCTATCAACAATCTCGAAGCTTCCACATTCGTACCGATGATTGTGTACAACTCCCGCATGAATGTCTCCTCACCAAGGGTCTGATGAAGTTCAGGGTCATTTTTTACTTTGGAAAAGGGGACATAAGCCGGATCATACTTCTTCGTAACCGGCGCAATGCACTCCACCAGATCCAACTTTTCATCAGTCCGAACCTTGAACTGGCATTTCTGAGGGGTGTAGACACCATCAAAGGGCGATACATCAAAGGTCTGTCCATCCACTTCAATCCGTCCATTCCCGTGGAGACAAATGAGAGAAATTTCATTCTCGTCTGTTTCAACAGCGATTGGTTCCATACCACTCTCGAGAAGAATTCGTCCGACGGATAAGAACTCGAGATCTGTATTATCAGGTGTTATGGAAACAGAACGTCCCTTTTGAGCAGCCGTATTTTTTATTAACCATGGATGTTCCATGACCTCTTCTCCTTTCCGCTTTATTATAAAACGCCTGATCTTAAAAGTTGAGCATATCTCATATGTATCATAGTGAGCGTGTCATCTGAGCGAAGCGGAGTTGAAGAACCTGAAATGCTCGCAGTGTGAACAAGATCCTTCGCTCCCTTTGGTCGCTCAGAATGACTACTTAAACGAACCGAGATTTTGTGCTTGATTCACCACACTTAATCATAATGAAATATTTGTCATGCTGCTTGAAAAACCTCGTCATTCAGTCCAATTTATATGCCTTTTTTACTAGATCATACGCGAGAGCGTGACTTAAGCTTTCTGCTTCACGCTTATCTATAATATGGCGTGCAACCAAGCTTGCCAAAAAATTGGAGTCAATTCGACGTGACACGTCATGTCGTGCCGGAATCGAGGGGAAAGCCCGGGTGTCATCATTGAAGCCGACTGTATTATACACTCCCGCTGTTTCAATAACCCTTTGGCGAAATCGTGTCATGCCTTCAATACTGTCATGGAACCACCACGGAGGACCCAACCGCATTGCCGGGTAATGTCCTGCCAGGGGCGCAAGCTCCCGAGAGTAAGTCGATTCATCAAGCGTGAAAACAATGAGTGTCAGACGCATATCATTGCCGTAGACATTCAATAATTCCTTCAGATTGTGCGTATATTCAGTCTGGATTGGGATGTCGCACCCTTTATCGGTTCCGAATTTCTCATAAACGGCCAGATTGTGATCACGATAGGACCCCGGGTGAATCTGCATGACCAGGCCGTCCTCGATACTCATCCGGGCGAACTCCATGAGCATGTGGGCTGTGAAGTCCGCGCAATCTTCTGTCGTCGACTCAGCCCGGAGTGCCCTCTGGAAGATCGATTCCACTTCATTCTCACTAAAACGATGGGTATACGGAACCAGAACGGCATGATCCGTGGATGTCGCCCCCATGGATTTGAAAAATGTACGCCGTTTTTCCAGAGCTTCGATGTACCTTCGATAAGAATCGATCTCTATTCTCGCCGTTTCACTCAACAGCTCAATATTCGATATCCAGTCCGGTGAAGCGATATCGACCACGGCATCGGGACGGAAACAGGGAATGACCCGACCATCCCACTCCGATTCCCTAATGGTTTGATGATGTTCCAGCGTATCCGTTGCTTTATCCGTTGTAGACAAGACCTCGATGTTGAATCGATCGTACAATGCTCTGGGAAGATATGCCGGCGTTTTCAGTTTCTCCTGGATTTGATCGTAGATGTTTTGGGCAGTCTCTTTATTCAGTTTCTCTTCAATGCCGAACACCTCTTTCAATTCGTGGGCCAGCCATACCCCTGTCGGTGTCCCGGCGAAGAGGGAGAAGTGTTCGCCAAAGATCTGCCATATCTTCCGGTGATCCGTCTCGGTCCACGATCCATCAACGGTGGGTACTCCCAGAGATTCCATCAGTTTTCCCTGGGAATAGAGCATTCTGAAAATATAATGGTCAGGAATGAAGATCAATTCCGTCGGATCCGGGAAAGGGCTATTCTCCGAAAAAAGCCTGGGATCCACGTGCCCGTGCGGGCTGATAATAGGCAGATCTTTCACCCCTTCATACAGCTCACGGGCGATTTTACGAATTGACGGATCCGGATCGAAAAAGCGGTTCTCATTCAAAATTATTTTCTCTGTCATTGACAATATTTCTTTCCTTATTTTAAGCTTTCCGAACTAATACGAAACAGCGATGGGATTGTTCAATTGCATAACTGTTTCTTTCAGATAACGATGAAACTCTTCCTTCGTTCGAATTCCATCAGGTTCCTGTGCCCAGGCAGCTAAGAAATAGTACGTCACACATCCGTTCCTTGGTCTCAGGAGTAAAACGTGACTGAGGCTATCCTCCCTCAGATCCAAAAAATCCTCTTTTCTAAATAAGATTGCCGTCCCTAATTTGTCGTTGGCCAAACTTTGCAGGCCGTAGAGACCAAAGTAGCCCCATCCCTCATCATCTTTATTTTCAGAATACAACACATCACATTGGGTATGCTTCGCCAAACCAGTACATACATTCTTCGGATTTTCAGAGATTTGAATTATATGTTTCGTCAGTCGACTCCCCGCTGAAATGGACAGATTGGAATTGAGATCATATCTATCAGAGCCGACATTCCATCCATAGTACTCTGTTTCAATTTGAGAATGAACCGGCCCATTGGCAATGATTTGACAGGTAATGCTATCGGTCTCTGAGACCATGTGAACCTTTCCATCCTGCCACATGCCGACCGAACCGATACCCAGGGATTCTCCCACTTTGAAAATATCCATACCCCAGTCAGCCATCTCATGATATGAATCGAATCCATCAAGCCCGACAGTATGCAACACCATATCGGATGTCTTCTTCCCGAAAATATCAATGGCATTTCGCCAGTCCAGATAAAATCGATACCCGACCCTGTCTGATTCCCATCCCGGTCCCTCATACCGAAAGTACGTGCTGTGATCGGTATGTTCCGGTGGAACCCGAACAAACTGGACGTTTCTGAATTCACCGCCTTCATATTCTTTATCGACAAATCTCCCTCCCACTTTATGTGATATTTCAGCCTGAGTTCTTTTGGAATACTCCCTCCTTCTTTTTCCAGTTGCAGCATAATGGAGAACCAATTCCTTTTTCTCGTGGGGAAGAAAGTCGCTCATAAAAATAATGTAATTTTTTTGACCGGTGCCGTTCAAGTCAATTGCTTGGCTGGCCATTTCAGTTCCATCGCAATGAACAACAAAAGCCTCAGCATTAAAATCCGGATACGTATTTATAATCGCTCCCACATCCATAGATACCGGACTGTCTCTTCTTTCCAAATTTATGGTATTTTGAATAGAAATAGGAAACGATTTTGGAAATTCTCTTTTCAGCTCGGTTGTTTCCTTACTCTCTTTCTGGCAACTTGTGGTGAAAGCAATGACAACAATACTCAATCTCAATAGAAATCCAACGAATCGATTATTATTCATATTCCTCTCTCCGTTCACTCCATCTCAGTGTTGTATGATATTTTTCACTTAACGTGCCATCCATCCCCCATCGACAACAAGAATATGACCGCTCACGTAGTCGGATGCCTCCGAAGCGAGGAAAACCACAGCCCCTTTTAGATCCTCGGGCTTTCCCCACCGTCCGGCTGGAATGCGATCCGAGATTTCTTTGAACCTGACTTCATTTTCACGCAACTTTTCCGTCATATCCGTCACATAGTAACCGGGCGCGATGGCATTGACAGTGATGCCGTGGGCAGCCCATTCATTCGACAGGGCCTTGGTCAACTGGGCGACACCACCCTTGCTGGCCGCGTATGCCGGAATCGTAATGCCTCCAAAGAAACTGAGGAGTGAGGCAATGTTAATGATCTTGCCCCGTTTCTGCTTCAGCATCACTTTTCCAACTTCTTTGCAAAAAAGAAACGTCCCATTCAGATTCACATCCAAAACAGCATTCCAATCATCGTAAGAAAACTCTTCTGCAGGGCTTCGACGTATCACTCCGGCACAATTGAGAAGAATATCGATTCGACCGAACTCTTCGACCGTTCTCTCGACAACTTTTTTTACCTGCGGGTGGTCGGTCACGTCACACGCCATGGGAATTGATTTTTTCCCCAATTTAGTAATTGTCTCCACGATTCCTTCAAGGTTTTCCAGCCTCGTAGCGACAGCCACAATATCCGCACCTGCCTCTGCCAGACCTTCTGTCATGACCATGCCCAATCCCCGGCTCGCCCCGGTCACGAGGGCCACTTTACCGTCCAAACGAAATGCATCTACAATGGAAGATCGATTTCCCATTGTTCATTCCTCCAGTCATTACTATTCATCTCTACAATAGACCTCTTTACCTGCGATAAAAGTTTTATTAATTTCCAGTTCGGATTCACCTATTTTAAACAGAATCAGATCCGCTCTCTTACCCAATTTCAATTCCCCAATATTATTTAGATTGTTTAGAGAAGCCGGATTCGTACTTGCCATCCGGATTGCATCTTCCAATGAACACCCGATGAATTCCATCATCTTTCGTACACCTTTGCTAAGCGGGAAAGAAGCGCCGGCTAACACATTCTGATCCGGGTATTGTATCATTCCACCGGGCGTTACTACTACTGCATCATCGTTCCAGGGATATTCACCCGCGGGCATTCCGGCAAGTTCAGTAATATCCGATATAATGACGAGATGCTCTGAACCCTTGACTTTGTGAAACACCTGTACCTCTTCGGGCCGAAGATGAAAACCATCAACGATGATACTTGCCATGAGTCGATCATCGGCCAGTTGGGCCCAGAGGGGATTGTTATGGCGGTGGATCATGTTGGAACACCCATTTCCCAGGTGTGTGGCGATGACTGCACCGCAATCAATTGCCCGACGAACAATCTGGGTTGAGGCGTTATGGTGACCGATCGCGACAATAATTCCGTTCTTTGTACAATTTCTGATGAAATCCATTGCCCCCTCTACCTCAGGAGCGATGGTAACTTGCAGGATTTTGTTTTCCGCTGCCTCATTCACTTTTACAAACTCATCCCAATCAGGGACTCGGATCCAAGCTCTGTTATGGGCACCTCTATATCCATCCTCCGGAGAAAGGTACGGACCCTCCAGATGAAAGCCTGGAATTGAAGGGCCAATGTCGGTCTCATGCGTTGCCGCGGCCAGAAGGGAAAAATTCTCACACAGTCTCTCATGGGAACTCGTGATCACTGTTGGCAGATAGGTTGTCACTCCGAATTGCCACATCGCCCGGGTTACAGATCGTACTCCATCTACAGTAAGATCTGTGGAAGCAAACCCAACTGAATTGTAGCCGTTCACCTGGTTGTCTATCAATCCGGGAGCAACATAGACATCATGGAATTTTGAATCATTCACTCGTTCTTTTACGACAATATCGCTGATAGAGCCATCAACAATCTCGATGGAAACAGGTTTTCCGTGTATATACGACAATCCTTCTACCGTTCTCTTCATCTTTTTTCTCTTATCTTTGCCACTTCAATCCCCGCCACCATCACTGCGCCCAGGCCTCTGGGATCGTGATCAAAGGTGGGACGGTTGAAATAGAAGTCAAGATCATATCCCATGCCGGTTCCCCTGCAGATACCATGAATCGTACCATCTTCATCAATCTTACTTTTCAGTGCACTCCAGCCCTTGAATGCATGTTCCTTAAATTCTTCGTCTATCCAGCCTTTTCGCACTCCTCTTGCCATACCCAACACGAACATCGCTGTGCACGATGTTTCCTCGTAGGATTCAGAATGGTCCAGCACCTGATGCCACATGCCGCTTACATCCTGATAGCGGCTCAGCCCATCGATATGTTTCTGAAATATACGTAAAACACGCTCGTACTGAGGATGGTCCTCCGGCAGATGTGTGAGGGCTTCGGCCATGGCCCAGCACACCCAGCCGTTGGCTCTCCCCCAAAAAGCGATGGACGGTTTCTCCGTCTGCTGAAACCATCCGTGGTAGAAAAGACCGGCATCGGAATCGAAAAGTCGCTTCGCAAAGAGCAGGACCTGCTGGGCTGCATCGTCATAATATTCGTACGTTTCAGTTAATTTTCCCACCCGGACGAGGAAAGGCACACTCATGAAAAGATCATCGGCCCAGACCGTCATGGGAACGGGCTCGGGCCGGCAAAATGTGCCGTCCTCCAGGCGGACTTGTTCGTGGCTGACATACGCCGCAACGGAATCGATGATATCCCGATAGGTTTGTGTTTCTTCGCGCAGATACATCTCAAGAAGGGGCAAGCAGGCGGCGCCGGTATCATCGAGCATTGTCCTTCTGAAAAACTTGTGATAACTCCCTCGGTAAGCACGGAGGTAATGGTATTGCCACTCGAAGTAGTCGAGATGCTCAATCATGAAATCACAGGAATGCCGGACGAAATTCAGAAATCGGCCCTGACCGGTGAAATCGGCGACGTGCAGCATGCCGAACATGGTTCCCCCGTGAGCATAGTGCCAGTCCAGATAGGAATCCCTTCTGTATGAGCTGGCGGGATCGATTTTCAATTCCAGGAGCGTCCGTTCTCTCTGTGGCCTCCAGACGTAGACTGCATTCCCCAGGGTGTAATAGGGCTTCAATTCCTGCTCAGGCGGAAAAATCTCATCGAGAGCCGTGCGAACATTATAGTGCCCGGTCGGTGTAAAGGGTCCGATACAAAGCCACCGTACCGATTCCAATTCAGGTGCAAAGGGATCGATGGTAAATTCTACAGACTTGTTGTAATCACCCTCAGGCGTTATGGGACGAAACAGAAAGCCCCAATCACCTTCGGCGGAACCCGCTTTGATCAGAATCGTGTTGACCCCCTTTTTCAAATGTACTCGGATGGTATCCGGAAAAACAAAGATATTATAAGCGATCTCCTTCGTTTCCGACTCCAATCTCTCCTTCCGTTGAGATACAAGTCGATCATTGCACCAAATTTTAAACCCGCCATTGCAATCAAGGCCGAAGAGAACGTCTCGCGCTTCCTCCGACTTCACATAGGTCAGGGCGTAGGCAATCGCCTTCTCTCTGTACTCGAACAGCGCAGCGAAATCCACAAACTCCACACCCACGTTGTACGTTTGCGGCCTGACGACCAATTCAAAACGAGACTCGGCGATAATTTTGTCGGCCACTGCCGTTACAATTTCGACCGGTGTTCTCACATCCTCACCAGTACAATCAACCGCCCTGTGATGCAAACACGTGACCACCAGAGCGAAACAAAGAAAAATTCGGTTTGAATTGATCCTCACTCTCATATCATCTGCTTCCCAACATAAAACGGACAATCTGAACAACATCAACAACATCTATGTTTCCGTCATTATCGTAATTGGCCCTCCAGAACTGATCTTGTGTGGGTTCAAACAGCCCGAGAATAATATTGATGACGAGAAGTACATCCTGAATATCTATCTCACCATCCTCATTGATATCCCCTTTTACTCTTTCGACGGGCAAGGGAATCGTAGAAGCCCAGTGAGTGGCATCTTCCCCATTTACCCCCCTGGGTAAAGGATCCATCGAAAGGGATAGTTCGTTGTCGTTCAGATTCCGATCCGTTCGGATGAACATTTTCCAGCCATTATGAAGAAAAAATATATCCATAACTACAACCCGATAACCATTTTGATACAGACGAATCGACTCCGTATTGACTGTTGAGGTATCTATTTCATCGGAAAAATAAAGGATCAGTTGATCGCCATCGATTTTATGACGGACAATGCGCGGTTTTTCATCGTACGCGTCTCCACTAACAGGTGGTTCCAGGTACCGAAAGGGCGGCCCCTCAACCAGATGATCGCCCTCGTAGGCACCGATATCCGGGGCACTTCCCTCATAGGATTGTACCCAGTCGAACTCCGGGAACGCCAAGACGGTGCCAGCGTCGATACACGGGCTTCCGGATTTCAATTTGAGATCATTACCCAAGCCGTCGATAAAAAGCAGTTCGGTAATAATTCCATGCTGCTCCTGATCGTGATTGACGATGTTGTCCGGCCAGGTGAGATTGACGGCATCGTGATCGAATGCAAAAGAATCGTGCCAGTCCGTCAGTCCCATTTCACCTGACATCGATTGAGAAGAGAAGAATTCGTAAGCGTTGTTGAAATGTTTCATGAGCCGGTTTGTGGCTTCACCTTCCCTGAATGCCGTGGCGTAAGTGTAGAAACTGTTGTTGAACGCATAGCAGGGTTCCGTGAGAACACTCGGCCCTTTAAACTTCCAGATACCCCTGAGATCGTCAGGATATCCTCCCTCGTAGTGGAGACCCATCTCGGGATCGAGCTCTTGGGATTGGACATTCCCGTAAATGTAAATGGGCCCCCCCCGGCAATCATCGATGGAGAAGGATTTATACGAGTTGTACATGACATTGTGATAGAAATGGATATTCCAGGCGTAAGACTCCGGCTCGAACGCATTATCCCTGACGTTGATAAAAACGTTGTCATAGATCTCGACATTCCCGTCTTCCTGCCACGTGCTTGGCTTCGTCCGGAATCCGTTAAAACAGTTCTTCAAAACGCAGCCTCGCATGATGAGCGATCCCCCGCTCTCTTTGGGATGCAGCAGAGCCCCGTTGAAGTGATCCAGGGGAGCCACGCCTGCAGGATCGCCGCCGACACCATGATGTAAGGATGCCCAGTCCCAGGTATCAAACACTCTCGGATCCTGTTCCCAATAGCAGTTCTCAACGAGGACATGGTGTGAACCATCCCTGGGATAGACCGATCTTTTGCCGCATCGAATATCGCAACCGGTCACCGTGATATATTGTGATGAACGGATCACGACCGTATGGGCCCAGCAGTTCTGAAACTTAATGTTCTTCAATGTGATCCATCTGCTATTTCGAATTTCGAAACCATAATTCGACAGATCTATAGCATTAGGACCACTGGTGGTTATGCCATCAACCAACTCCACACCACCATCGATAACGGCATACGATCCAGGATCAGGTGAATCACTCATGATGACCAGAGATTTCTCCGCTTCGCCATAGTAATTCCGAATCTCTGTTTTACCAAGGTAGATCCCGGGAAGCAGACGAATCTCATCTCCGGAATCAGCCATGTTTATGGCCGCTGAAATTGTTTCCTTGGGATCATCCCTGGTTAACCCGGAATTGGCGTTGTTTCCGGTGGGAGATACGAAAATGTTTTTGGCGTACACATCGGAGGATATATTTGCCCAGATGGCAACACCCAAAATGAGAAACAGAATAAGATTTCTTTTATAGTACGATTTCATGATCATCTCCATTTTTTACGATCCAACCTCAGCCAGAAACACCATCAGTGCGATAAGAAAAATAACAAGACAAACTGCCGCCATGTATCCCAGTATGTCGATACGGTACCGCCTCCATGAGAATCTCTTGGGCAAGCTCAACAGATCAACTATGAGTAAACCTTGATCCACACCTTTATCCGATAATAGCCGTTCCATAAACGTTTTCCTCTGCTTCTCTCCAGAGGCAGATTCCGACATACCCTCCAGCATGATGTCGACGTTCTCGTCCTTCAACCGCTGCTCTTTGCCCACCGGTGTATCGAGAAGCGTATAAAACTTCCTGAGCTGTTCTTCCGGTTCTCTCTTTGTTACAAGACTGAAGAGTATCATAACGATAATACCGACAGGAATGTAGAGGGCGATCTGGTTGGCCAGGGGCCAATCCAGAACGTGACCGGTGTACACAGCCACGGTTGCCATGGATAGTGCACTGAAGAAGGCACCGTATCGATTCGCCCGCCTCCACATGACACCGAACCAGAAAGCGATACCGAGATAGGCCGTCACCTTCCACACTTCGATGAGGCCTCCGATGACGCTGGGGAAAAGAAATGCGAAGAAAACACCGCCCGCAACACTGACGGCCGACGAAATTCGGGCAACTCTGAGGGTTTTCCGGTCCGACGCCTTGGGATTGATATATCGCAGATATACATTTCGGGTGAAGAGGGCGGAGGCATGAACCATAAACGCATCACAGGTAGACATAACGGCTGCAGTCATGGCCGCAATCATGAGACCGACAAAGCCAATGGGCAGCAGGTTTTTGGCAGCCACACCAAAAGCAAGTTCACGTCCTTCGAAACCTAACCCGGGATATAAAAAGGCAGCAAAGACTCCGGTAAAGGCCCAGCCCATGGTGGCCAGCCGCTTGATAAAATTACCGTACGTCCAGCCGGTCCGGCAGGCAATCTCATTTTTGCCAGATCCTCCGATGGCCATATGATGAGGTTGGACGACAATACCCACCAGGCCGTTGATTACGATCATGACGATGAAAAAGAGCGTCACTTCGTGGGGCGCCACCAGGCTGAACATGTGTTCCGGCAATCCCTGGTGAACGGCACCGATGCCGCCCGCAGCATTCAGGGCAAAGGGAATTAGAAGGAATGATAGGACCAGGATGAGAACCCCCTGGATAAGATCTGTTACCACAGCAGCAACAAGACCTCCGGCCAAGCCGTAGATGACGAAGAGAATAGTGGCGACGATGATGGTTGGGCCTTCCGGCATGGCACCGCCGGTGAGTCCCTCGATGGTCACTGCCGTCCCCTTCAACATAATTCCAATATCCATACAGAAAAACATTACTCCAATAAAGGTATAGAGCATTGCCAGACCATTACCGTATCTTTCCTGAAAAAAGTCGGACATGGTGACGTATCTGAGCCGCCGGTATATGGGGGCAATGATCCAGAAAAAGGGTGTTGAAAACATCCAGACCCACTGGTACCAGATACCAGCCAATCCTGTAGTGTACGATGCTCCTGCGACAGAAACGGGCTGGTCGGTGTGGGTCCCCGCACCGAAAGCCTGGGCAATCATCAGAACTTTACCGAATCCACGGTTGCCCATGAAGAAGTCGCCGGAAGATTTAATTTTTTTCCTGGTCCAGACACCGACGGCCGTAATACCAATGAAATAGGCCAATAGGACAATAAAATCAAATATGGATATGCCAAACATCGGACGTCATAATCCTTTCATATTTCAAGTCTCATTTGATAATAACTGATTAGTTATAAGGGACCATGTCAGGGTGTCGCCACTCACGGGCACACCGTCAGTTTCACCAGGAGAAACGAAATCCAGGGTTCCGTCGTAGTGCATATCATAGTAAAAACGATAGTGGGTTCGGCTGTCACCTTCAACCCGGGCATTATCGAGAGGATGCTCTGTCGACTGAGTCGGATCATAGCTCGGTCCATAGTATACGCTGAAATCGCTAACGTGAAAAGAGATTCCGATGGCATACTCGATATGCCTTTCACCCGGTTCCGGATTATTGGGATATTCCGTGACCGGATGGTAGGTCCATACCGGCCAGCGCATCTGGCCGTCGGCAATGCAATTGCATTTATTCTGCGTCGTCACCAGTTTCCCCACACCGAATTTCCCCCAGCGCATATAATCCCGCGGTACCAGGCGCTGTCCAAATGAAGATCGATTGAACAAAAAGAGTGTCAGTAGTGAAAGGATGATAATAAGCCTTATTCTCCTGAAAATGTACATGCGACACCACCTTCTCGCATATTCATTATTCAGATTTGTTTGGTAATTCAAAAGCACATGAAGCCCCTTTGCGTATGTAAACGGGAAATTTTGCCAATGGTACTGCTTCCATCAATATCCTTGGTCCCCGAATAATTCGGTCTCTATTCCAAAAATCGATCCACTCTCCCTGTGGGAAGTAAACTTCACGTTCCGTGGCATTACTGATCATACAGGCAACGAGTAGTTCATCACCAAACATGTACTGATAATTGCGTCTATGTACTTCCGGATCATCGGGCCATTCCCAGGCCAGATGGCGAACCATTGGGTATCCCTTTTCGTGGGCGATTCGGGCTTGTTCCAGGATATATGGTATCATATTCATTCGCAGCTTTGCGAAGTACCGATATATATCCACCGTTTCTTCATCCCAAGAGAAGGGCGCGTCCCAGCGATTTCCCTTACCGACCATTTGCATCAATGGGCTGAAGGTGCCTTGCTGTGCCCAGCGGATGAAGCAGGTCTTTGTACATTCATTCCCATACCCGCCGATATCCGATCCCCAGAATGCAAATCCTGTGAGGCCCGCTGCTGATTGGGCGCGGATAATAGCTGGTAGTCCTTTATCAAGACTGAAATCGCTTTCAAGATCACCCGGCCATTTCATCGTCCAGGATTGTGTGCCGGCCCAACCTGCTCGAGGCGTAAATTGGAAATCCTTTCCACGGACTTCCTGCAAGGCCTCCGCATATGTTTTGACCAGAAGATACGAGTGATAATTGTGCATCTCAGCCGGATCTCTCCCACTGGGAGGTGTCACATTCATGGGGTACTTCTGTCCCCTATCCAGTTTCATTCCATCGATCCCCAGGTTCAAAGCGTTCTTGATAATGCTCTTGAACCACACCCGCGCCTCGGGATTTGCCAGATCGATGAGATGACGGTTCAAATGCTGCTCATCATTCTGAATACCAAAACCCCCGACAAGATAACCATTATCCAACGCCTCTTGATAATAGCGTGAATCCGGAGTAAGAAAATCACAGCCCCAGACCATGACCCGAACTCCCAAGTCATGCAACTGCTGAATTCGATGTTCCGCATCCGGATATCGCTCTTCGTCGAAAATAAAATCATCACTTCCATAATCACCCTGCATCCAGGGCCGGTCAAGCCAGACCACGCCGAGGGGAATATTATGGTCCCTATGACCCTGAACATCTTGAAAGACATCATCCCACGTTCCCTCATCCCGCCACTTCTGTGGCAAAAATGCCCAATCAGGTGGTAGTACGGGATAGCCGGTTAAATCAAGATACTGGGGAAGAACGTCCCTCATTGTGTTTCCAATCCATATATGCATGGACAGATTCGGTGCTGGAAAATTTATTTCTATGTATGAGGAATCTGACGTTCCAAAATCAAAGTATCCCATATAGCCACTATCCACAAAAATACCATAACCTTTGGTGGACATGAAAAACGGTACATAATTGCACTCATCGGGTGTCCCTTGCCGATTCAACATCTCGACTTTACAGCCCTTCAAGTCAATAGATTCCGTATACCATAGATCTCCAAGTCCGTAAAAATGCTCATTTTTATCCTGAGTTAAGTCGAATGTTATCTCCTCGGCTTTTCCAGGAGGAGGTAACAATTCGACACATATATGCTGTTTTGCATCCATAGTAACACTTAACTGTCCGAATGTATCATCAGCCGAAACAAGATCGGCCCAAAATCCCTGAAAGCGCCTGTGAATCCGAATTGCTCGAATAAATGGGATCTTTTTCCCATCGATCGTATAGAACACAAACCGACCATCAGTACTCTCAAACCTTGGTTCTTCGTCAGATAAGATCTTCAGCGACAAAGGATCTGATATAAATTCCACCTGAACTGACCGCCCACTGATGACTGCTTTTCCAGACCAAATATCCACTGAAACAGGCTCGATGGACTCTGTTGGAGCCATTGATACAACAAAGAAAATCATAAAAGAAACATATGGGGCAATGCGTCTCAATTTCATGCTTTTTCTCAACATTTCATCTATTGCCCTTCCCATCTCGTTGTCGGCCAGTGTTCAGAATCAGTATGAGCCATAGCAAATACGGTTTCTATCTGCTTAACAACATCGGGATAACGATCTGCGATATTGTGTTCCTCACCGATGTCGGTCTTCAGATCATAGAGTTCCGTCGATTCATTTTTCATGGTGAAACGTACGGCTTTCCAGTCTCCCATGCGAACAGCCTGTCTGAATCCCCCTTGGAGAATTTCCCAGTAGAGGTACTCATGCTCCTTCACGCTTTTGCCGAAGAAAACGGGTGCTATTGACACACCGTCAATATCATCCGGTGGTATGACTCCTGCGAGTTCAGCACAGGTCGGCAGAACATCCCAGAAGGCCCACACATGATCGCTTACCGTTCCGGCCTGAATCGTTCCCGGCCACCAGGCTAAAGTGGGAACTCGAATTCCGCCCTCGTAGAGGTCTCTCTTGATTCCTCGCAGTGGTCCATTGCTGTTGAAAAAGTCGGGATCATTTCCATCCTCTTTGTGAGGACCGTTGTCGCTGGAGAAGATAACGAGCGTGTTGGACTCAAGTTTCAGCGATGTGAGCAGGTCCAATACTTTTCCAACACTGTGGTCCATTCGGGTGATGAGGGTCGCGTGATGCTTTTGATAGTCGGGCCATTCCTTTTCAGCGTAGATCGAATCGTGGGGAAGCCTTGTCCCGTCCGGCATATTTCCGCTTTGAGCATGAGGAATCTGATATGAAAGAAAAAGAAAGAAGGGCTTACTCCTGTTCTGTTCAATGAATTCCAAGGCTCTGTCGGTATAATAGTCGTGTATAAAATACGGGGGTTGAGTAAAAGCCGCCTCTTCATTGTGCCAGTAAGGATTAGGCGTGTCTTTTGGACTGCCATATTCAACAAGTAACTTGCCGAAAAACTCATCAAATCCGTGTCGCGTAGGGAAATCCTTCACGTTTTTCTTAACCAGTCCCCATTTGCCGAATATCCCGGTCACATATCCAGCCTGTTTCAGAACTTCAGCGATGGTGACATCCTCCACGGCCAGAGAAATTCGCTTCTTCATGGAGTCCGGCGCACCGATCCCCATGTGCGATTTATTGTCACGAACCGTCGTATGTCCGGTATGTTTTCCTGTGAGAAGTGAACACCGCGATGGCGCGCAGACCGTTGAGCCGGAGTAGGCCTGGGTGAAGCGAATTCCCTCTTCCGCCAGAGTATCCAGACGAGGCGTCTGGATCATCGTCTGTCCGCAGCAGCCAAGATCACCGTAACCCAGGTCATCGGCTAGGATGAAAACGACATTCGGTTTCTTCTTTTTTTGAGAGCAATTCAATCCTGGCAGCGTGAATGCCACTGTTCCTGCTGCCCCTATACTTAATTTCTTTAAGAATTCTCGACGGTCTATCGTGAGCATTTGATCGTCTCCTTACGCGACGGTGCAATCTAACGATGAAGAATGCTGACGCTTCCACTCTTCGGCCAACCACTGGAACCAGTTATCCGCATGTTCGAAAAACATCCTGTAGGCATCACAGAGGTAGTTTACATTACCAATTCTTTCTTTAACGCACCCACCCCAACAATATTTCAACCATCGACAGTCTCTGCACGATTCGGGATGGTCTTTTTTCATCAAGCCAAATTCATTTTGCCGATCGGAATTCAACATCTCACTAATACTGCCTTCCATAACGTTGCCGAGTTTCCAGTTGGATTCAACAAAAAAGTCACTTGAGTAAACATCTCCAGTGTACTCCACAACCACATAAATACCACAGACAGGAAGGAGAGTACATTCCGGCGGTTCCAGATCGACATAGTTGTAAAGAACGGAATCGAAGAAGCGGATTGATGTCGTGGGTACACCATCGGCAAAATCGTCAATCCAAAGATCGAACATAGAGCACAGAAAACGGCCGTATTCCTCCGGTGGCACGGCAAAGGGTGCCATTCGAAATGGATCCTGTGAATGTATCTCCACGCATGGAATAAATTGCATGTAGCTCAACCCTAACTCCTTTTGAAACTCATAGATCTCCTGAGGAAAACGCACCGAGTAATCAGTGACGACTGTGAGTGCATTGATCGCTACCCCCCCATCGAGCATTCGTTTCGCGGAATCGACAACACGCGACCATGACCCTCGACCGCTTTTCATGAACCGATAGTGATCGTGGATGTGTTCTGGGCCATCCAATGAAAGTCCTACCAGGAAATTATACTCTCGAAGAAATTTTGTCCATAAATCATCGATGAGAATCCCGTTGGTCTGGAGCCCGTTCCCAACAGTCTGCCCGCGCCCGTATTTTTTTTGGAACGCAACAGCCTTTTCAAAAAAAGGAAGTCCCATGAGTGTTGGTTCACCGCCCTGCCAGCCAAAGGAAACATTCTCCCGCGCCTTGGTCATGACCCGCCGGATGGTTTCCTCCAAAATGGTGTCACTCATTCGATGAACCTTCGTCTCCGGAAACACATCGGCCTTCTTCAGATAGAAACAGTATTCACAGTCCATGTTGCAATCCGGCCCTGCTGGTTTTATGAGAATCGAACTCAATTCTTTCAGTCGGGATTTCATCATTTTCAATGACTCTGATAATCCTCAACTTCAAGCCAGGGATCATCTGTATTCGTGCGCATTTTTGTTAGTCTGTTTCTCAGTTCAATAAGAATCTCAGAAGAATGAGAGTCGGTAGAGAGATTGTTGACCTCATGGGGATCCCGCTCGATATCATAAAGCTCCTCTTTCGGCCTTTTAAGATATGTCTCGACCCGCCGCGCTCCCATCCATTCCAACTTCCGATCGACAATCCCCTGCCATGTCTTCGAAGCGATCAGATCAGAAGCACCTGGAAATTCCAGCTCGGGAAAAAGATTGAGTATATATTTATATCGACTTGTGCGAAGAGCACGCATGGGATAATTCATCGTCACCTGATGAAATGAGTGGGAGAAATAGACTTCATCCCATCCTTGGGGATTCCTCTCATCCAGAATCGACAGGAATGATCTTCCCGGCAAAGGATATTCCGGTCTGGACACACCTGTCCATTCCAGAACAGTCGGAAGTAGATCGATAAAACTGATCACAGCTGCACTGACATACCTCCTCTTCACTCCAGGGAAACGAATGATTAGAGGTACTCGAACGCCTGCATCGTACAGATTTGTTTTTGCACCGGGAAATGGAATCCCATTATCGCTCAGGTAAAGGATCAGTGTGCTTTCATACTGCCCTGAGTTTTGGAGTTCTTTCAGAACCATCCCTACTCCTGTATCCAAGCGTGTTATGCTTTCGTACATGTCAGCCAATTCCTCACGGACTTCCGGTATGTCAGGGAGAAAGTCTGGCACAATGACATCGCCTGGATCATATGATCTCGGTACGATACCAGGATAAGTCTGCTTGTTCCCAAAGTCTTTTCTTTTCAGACGATGCGGATCTGAATAACCGATAAGAAGGAAAAAAGGCTGCTGTGTTTTCTGTCTAAAAAACTCACCTGCCTTCTCCGCCATCTTGCTGACGTCCCGATTCTCCATGATCTCTTCAGAGGAGATTTCATAATCGAAATGAAATAGTGAATGTGGTTCAACGTGCAATTTTCCGATGAGGCCGGTTCGATATTTAGCCCGCTTGAGTAACGTCGGCATTGTTTCCACCCAATCGAACATAGAAAAATGATGCTGCCTGTGAGCAAGTCCATATTGACCATTCTGGTGCGGATAAAGGCCGGTCAGTAGTGAGGATCGACTGGGACTGCATGAGGCAGCTGTCGTAAAGGCATGCGTAAAACGGACACCTTCGTCCGCCAGTCGATCTATGTTAGGGGTCTGTATTATGGTATTCCCATAACAACCTGTCTGATCGATTCCATGATCGTCGGATATGAGCAACAGTATATTCCGTTCTGACATCGCCTCGGAGCGCAACTTCCCCGTAGAAAAGAAAGCCTGACCTGACGGAAGGAGACTTGCCATCAATGTGGTACCGCCGATTGACAGTGTTTTTTGCAGAAATGAACGACGAGTCAGGTGCTTTTTCATCAGTCTTGTCTCATTATAGTTACAATTTATCTATTCTGCTGTATATACTTCCTGTTATTCAGGTCAAGTACCGGAATGACATTCACTCCGAAACCTTTTTGGGATATACTCCAACCGCTTCAGCCCACGCTTTCCAGACTTTTCCCATCTCCTCAACCCGCTCAGGATACTCGTCAGCAAGATTATGCGTCTCTGTCCGATCCTCCTCCATATCATAGAGCTCATATTCGTTCAGATCACTATCCATCACCAATTTCCATTTATCCTCACGGACGGCACTTTTCCCGAAATGCTCCCAGCAGAGAAACGCATGTTCTTCTCGCGCTTCACCACGGAGTACTGGGAGGAGACTCCTGCCATCCAGAGGATTCAAAACGTGGTTCCTGTATTGATCGGGATAAATCACACCGGCAACGTCCAGACAGGTGGGCATAAGATCGATAACATGGCCCACTTGGTGGGTCAGACTGGCTGGCGCGATGACACCCGGCCAGCGGGCTATAAAAGGCGTGGAAATGCCCCCCTCATGCATCCAGCTTTTGTACCGCCTGAAGGGAGTGTTGCTGGCATTGGCCCAGCCGACGCCGTAACTCATGTAGCTTTCAGATCCTCCGGGGGTAACCGCCTGATCATTGCCCCTGAGTATCTCATCGCATCCCCCGTTATCTGACAAAAATATAACAAGGGTGTTTCCTTCAATATTCGGTCTCATCAGAGCGCGGAGAATTCTCCCTACTCCCTGATCCATCCTGTCGACTTGCGCAGCATAGACGGCCATTTTCATGATCTCCCATTCCATATGTTCAGCAGATTCCCAGGGAGGCACACGGTCATCGCGCTCCGGCAGTTTCCACTTTTCATTCACAAGACCCATCTCAATGACTCTTTCATATCGTCGCTTCCGCATTGAATCCCAGCCATCTCGAAAATGATCCTCATATTTTCGAATATCTTCAGGCAGCGCGTGCAACGGCCAGTGGGGTGCGGTATATGCCACATACAGAAAGAAGGGATCTTCATATTGGTGCCACTCTTCAATCATCCGTACCGCATTGTCCGTGATGGCATCGGTCATGAAAAACCCTTCCCCCTTCTCCACGATTTCCTGATCGTCGCGCAGCATGATCCTCACTTTGTCCGATTTTGGTTCGACGAAGCTCGTATCAAAATAGCTGCTGGCACCACTGACCAGGCCGTAATACCTTTCAAAACCGCGTTGTAGAGGCCAATTGGGATAATACTCCCCGACGTGCCACTTGCCGGACATGAGGGTATGATACCCGGCGGATTTCAGCGCCTCGGCAATCGTCAGGCAACGATCATTTAAATAGCCTTGATATGCGGGAGGTTTCTTCTTTCTCTTGCGATTGATCATTTCTCCCACACCGACACGATGCGGGTACTGACCAGTCAACAGGGATGCCCGGGTCGGACAACAACGGGCACAATTATAGAACTGCGTAAATCGAACACCATCCTCAGCGAGTTGATCTATGTTCGGTGTTTCTATGGACGAACCATAGCAACCTAAATCTGAAAAACCCATATCATCGGCCATAATGATGATGATGTTGGTACGACGGATATTTCCCTTATCAACCTTACAGGAAAGTGACGGAATGAGACTAATGCCTGCTGCCGCTTCTAAAGAAAGTCTGATGAATTCTCTTCTTTCCATTTCTTTTTACTATTCCATTTGTAATTCTTCCGGAGCCATTCATCTTACCTGATTATTCGTTCCGAGTAGATTGTTGATAGCGTGATTTGCCACCCGAACCACGTATTTGTTATCCTGATCATTGAGTGCTTCATGTAAAAACGGAATTGTTGATCGTGCTTTTTCACCCAACTCATCTATCACGATCGCAGCATGCAGACGAATCCATTCCTCATCACTTTGTAATTCCATTTCCAAAACCGGAAGAGCTTCTGACACTTCTCCCAATTTGCACAGAGCCTCAGCAGCTGCAACACGGATTGTAGAAGAGGAATCATCCAGTAATTTCCTTACCTCGACAATGGAGCCTTGTACCTCATTCCCCAAATTTCCAATACCAATCAATGCCCAGTAACGGACTGACGGATTATTGTCATTCAGTAATAACAACAAATTTTGAAGATCATCTGCTTTTGGTTTTCCAACCAAAATTGCAGTCTCGTGTAACCGTTTCAGGAAATCCTCCGAACCTGTCTTTTGAAGTATTGCGTATCGACTCCCGTACTGTTTCTCCAGACGAAGGATTTCCGGTTCTGGAATCAAACCGAGGTCTTTCGCCTCCAGTATCCACTGCAGGTGCACATTACGCATTTTCTCTAAGATATCTTTGTATTCCGGATCCGGAGCCAGGTTTTTGATCTCGTACGGATCATTATGAATGTCATACAATTCTTCCTGAGGTTTTCTCCTGGATGTAAAAAGGGCGACCGTCTCAGGCAATTCCCCCTCCTGTTCCAGACGACGAATCTCTTTCATCACCGGTCCCTGCTCCGCGCTCTGGATGTATTGATAGTAGGGTTTGTAAGACATGTAATTGATGACATATCGATATCGCTTATCCCTCACTGAGCGAACCAGATCGTAACGCTCATCCATTCGGTCGCGAATGGAGAAAACATATTGTCGTTCAGGGGGCAGATTAGGACCCAGAAAAGGACGCCCTTGCATGTATTCCGGAACCAGTAATCCTACCAGATTGAGAACAGCAGGTGCAAAATCCAGCGAGCTGACGAATTGATCGTCCTTACTCCCAGGTGTCCCTTGCCTCTTTTGACGAAATTTTTCCGGTATTCTGACAATCAGGGGAATGTGTGTTCCGGAATCATAAATCCACCGTTTGGCTCTCGGCATACCGACGCCGTGATCCGACCAGAAGAAAACGATGGTCTCATCCCTCAAGCCGGCATCATCCAATTCTTTGAGACGATCCTCTATCCAGTAGTCCAACGCAGTAATCAGCTCGTGATACCGTGCCCAGTACTCCCGGGTCACTTTCGTATCCGGATAATAGGGTGGTAATTCGAATGCCTCCCGATTCTGTCTCTGATGGGGTTTGAGACGTTGTGTCCGCTCAGCGCGTTTTTCTTCGTCCAAACGAATTGAACCCTCATGGGTACCGGTGTAGTTAAACACCGCAAAAAATGGCGCGCCCCTCGGGCGATTTTTCCAATGGGCATTCCTGCTGGATTCATCCCAGGCTTTATCCGGAGTAACGAAATTGTAATCTTCTTTATAATTGTTTGTGCAGTAATAACCGGCCTCTCTCAAGTATTCCGAAAAGCATTTCACTGTTTCCGGCAAATGGGGTTTCATAGAACGTTTTACACCCTCGCCCCCGCCTCGCATATGATGTGTGCCCAAAGTTGAGGCATACATCCCGGTTATGATAGAGGATCGGTTCGGCGCACAGACGCCGGCAACGGTAAATGCATTCTCAAAGAGTACGCCTTCGCCAGCAAGTTTATCAAGCACAGGCGTTACCGCGTTTATATATCCACAGCATTTCAGGTGAGGTCCGATATCCTCACAGGATAACCAGAGAATGTTCGGCTGGAATCTGGCAGACCTCCCTCGCAGTTTCATCAGCGGAAACAGGCAGACTGCCATAATCCCTTTCGCGATTTGTTTCAAACAATGTCTTCGTGATGGCATCTACTTCTCACATAAATGTTTCTTTGCATCTGACATATTCTCAGCTTATCATCTTTCTTAGATAATGGCATGAATGCAGTATCCGCAAAAACCGATTGTAGGAGGACATCAATCCCCCCGCTCCGGCCGACAATCTCTTCAGAAAACCGCAACGCAGTTCTCCGTTTTCAATGACCAACAAAGTGAACATTCTACATCTCCATTTTCTATTTCAACATATAGGCATAATAGTCGGTCAGAAACCTCAAACCGAAGGACGTGGCAATATCCCGGATGGTGATCCAGAGTTTTCCGTGTTTGTGTCTCGTTCTGATTTCATAAAAACAGCCCGCGAGATTGGGATCTGAATGGTCCGAGGAAAACCGGTTCTTCAAAACCCAGGAGAGGGATTTCTCGATATTGTCCTTGAATTCATCACCCACGCCATGTTCCATAAGCCGTAGCCAGACTATGGCGGCGAAGGAGACGGCGGAACCACAGAGAGAATTTTTGTTGGCCTTGCCACTCAGATAATTCTTGTAGTAGATCGTCCCGTCGCCAGCCTGAACCCTGGCAAAAACCTCGGCCGTCCTTTTCGCGGCCATAAGATATCGCTCGTTGCCCGTCAATTCGTAGCCTTCAATCAGTGATTCCGCATACCAGAGATTGAATCGCGGATGGAAAGATCCCTCGTCCGGATGGTTCGGCATAAACCGCATCCAGAGCCCGTGTTCGTCCTGTTTTTCGACCAGGCTCTCGCAAATGTTGATGAAGACGTCTTTATACTTTGGATCATTCGTATATTCATACATGTCCTTGTATAATGATCCTTCGTTGTTGGGTCGAGAGACATCGAAAAGTTCCTGTTCCTTTTTTTCCGGCCAGAAGGGGCTGTTCTCTTTCAATACTTCACCCGAGGCAGGATCAATACTGTCATAGAAAACGCCTTCCTCCGGAACGTACATATGCTGGAGCATCCATTCCCCCGCCCGCGTCGCTACTTCGGCGTATTTCTTCTCCCCTGTAATGTTGGACAGAAGATAGATGCCGGCCGACCCATCGGTCATTGTCGCGAAGACGATCCGGTCGCCGACTACATCCCCGTGGGCCGTATAGAGCATTCCCTTTAATTTGGGATGGTCCTTGATCTCAAGACCGATCCACCAGTCACCGGCCCGCTTCGCCGCTTCCAGATACTTGGAATCTTTTGTCAACTCATAGGCCTGGACCAATCCATAGATAACCTGGCCGGTATGCCAGGCCGGCTCGTAATCGTACCAGCGCCCTTCGATGAGATTGTAGTCGCAGCGCGATTTCCCCTGCTCATCCAAAAGGATCTCGCTGGCGTAGTTGGCGCCATCGATAATAGCCCTCAGAATCTCGACTCTCAGGGAATCATCATTTCTTGCTACAGCGACGTTTGCAAAGGCGAGCATAAACAGCGAAAAAATCACCAAGTGTGTTCTTCGGATGAACCGAAAGGATCTCATGGTACACCTCCCTTAGAGAATGATACGATATTTGTATTTGTGATTACGAACGATGTTATCGGGAAGCCTGAAAGAAAAACCCCAACCTCCCTTCTTCTGATCTATTTTCAGCATGATATGGTTCTGTCCCTTTTTCAAGGGGAGATAGCATTCATCCTCGTCAACGATGAGACCTCTCTTCTGGTAATTCACATATACTTCTTTTCCGTTGCATATGACTTTTATTCCATCGTTGCTGCCGAAGGTGGCTCGCACCTTCTGATCCCTCTGGCTTTCAATCTGGCAATAGGCATAGGCCAGGACCTCGGTGTTCTCCTCATATATCGAGAAGAGATCTATCTCGGAAAAATGTGGTGAATCGTACTTCATCCAACTGTATGTCTTATCCTCAGCGGTGGTGAACGCCGATCCTGGCCGCGGCCGTGCCTTCAATTCTCCTCCCATGGGTTTGAGATAATCGATAGACCTTCCACTCCACCCTACGTTTGGAAACGAACCACAGAGTAACCAGTATTGAAAATACTGTCCGGATGTCTCCCTGATAGCAAGACTCACTTCGGAAGGAGGCGGCAGGGAATGCCCCTTGTCAAAGTCATCGATGGCTTGAACCAGAAAATGCTCTGTTTCCTTGATATTAAGAATTTTCTCATCGTACTGCGTCAGGATGTGATCCAGCCAATATGTCCTGTTCTCTCTCAGCCACAAGGTCCGATAATCCGTTCGCAACCCTTCAAGCATTTCTCGGACGCTCCCGAGTTCAACAAGCGAATGGACCAAGGAACGACGGGCATCAGAAGGATCGTCCCGCTGTATCCAGCAGGCCCTCTCGTAGGATTGAGCGGTTTCCACAAGAGATGTCCTGCTGTTTGCCAGAAAAGCATACTGGTCGGCCGTGAACGCGATACACGTCGTGTCGTCCGAGTAAAAGGTCGGTTCACTCTCCTTCAAAAGCGCCTGGGCAGTTTTTGTGATTTTAAGAACAGTGTCCCAATCCTGCAGGTCCAATTCGAGTTTTTTGCCTCGATCTGGGACCAATGCTTTCCAGAAGATAGACTCATTCATCTCCTGGGTGGGAGCGAGACTGGTCAGCTTCGTCAATTCCCGGATGGACCTGGAGAATGTGTTACTGTGATCCCCGTAGATTCCCAGATCGAACCGATCGTTGAACTCTTCGACGGGATCGTCATTCACGTTCCAGCTATGGTCGGCTCCATACGCTACTCCGTACCAGTCGAGGGAGAATAGCGCCTTGCCCCCGTCATCCCAGACGGTGTTGAGCATGCCCAGAGCACCATGGGATGCGCCGTCCCTTACGAAATTCCTGATGTTGGTGAAGGTCATATTGTAATCGGGCATCATGCGGCCGGAGTTGAGAACACCACAACTGAACATAAATTCAAAGCCGGCGTTTTTATAAGGCAGCATGTATTCGTCAAAAGAGTCGAAGGCGCTGTAATGCCAGGCACCCATGATGATATCGTCAGGCAATATCTCAAGGATTTCGGGATGCTCCAGGACAATATCCCCCCAGATCATCATTCTTTTGCCGTGTCTTTTCACTTCTTCATTCAATCGAATGATGTGTTCTGCGTAGACCCTTCCCACTCCGAGACTGTCCACGGCCTGTCTCGATCCCCCTCTTCCGATGTCCCAGGTCTCATCGCAGTTGACGTTGAAAAACTCAGAGCTGAAAACGGGTACCATCTCTGCATAAATATTCCTTAAAAAATTCATTGCCTCTGGATCGGTCGGCGAAATCATTCGATCTGTTTCTCCAAGTACACGGTATTGAGGATAGGCCATGATTTTTTCGAAATGACCGAGGGATTGGAAATTTCCCATCAGCTTCACATGATACTGCTCCGCATAAACGGACAATTCCTTCCACTGGACAATACTGAGAGCACCACCGGCCGGGGCGAAATCTCCGTGCTGTTCTGTCTCGACAACATGCTCGGTATAGTAACTGAGCAAGTTTAACTTCATTTCGGAAATGCGGCGCACTTGCTGTTTCATAAAGTCCATGGTCGGTACCGGTCCCCGGCTGATATCATCTTGCATACCGCGATACCTCAGATCCGGCCAGTCGATGATTTTCATATTTTGTATTTTATCTTTATCGGTTGAACCGCGCAGTATCTGCTTCAATGTTTGAACACCATAAAAAAGACCCGCATTTTCATTGGCTGCGATGAGAATGATGGTATCGCCAACAAGAAGCACATAGCCTTCTGTTCCCAAACGATCATCCGGCCAGATTCCTGCTGATTGACACATTCGGTCATACTCTGCATCGAGCTTCGGTAATCCAAGCCAAAAAGATCGCTGTTTTTCCTCATGAAGAGGAACGGTACCTCCGATCTTCATCTCCAGAGCTTCCTGTAATTGACGTATTGCGATATCCAAGTTTTTCATATCGGATGGAACAATGCGTATTGAAATTTCATCCGGTCGAAGTAAAAACGTACCTGTCATCTTCTCGACAATCTGGGGTTTTGGTACAACAGGTACTTCTATGGATTCAGAGAATCCATGACCGAACCAGCTCAAAACAATAGTCAGCAAAATTAAGATTTTTCGAACATATGCATTCATTTCTTACCCTCTATACCATTATTGCTTGAGAACATTTCCTTTCAATTTTACCTCTTCTTCAACTGCACCTTTTTGTACCTCGAATATTCTGTTCACCTTGCTGAAATCATTGCCTGTAAGATAAATCCCATCAGTCTTGTCTCCTTCCACTGAAAGAAAGAGGTCCAAATCATCATCAGACCTGAATTCGGATATAAAAGCATCTTGCGTATCGCTGAGTCGAATGAGTGATTCGTCACTTTGGGGATTTAGAGCTCGCAACCCTGAAACATCTAAGCTGGCAACATCATCGCATACAAGTGCAGGACGTGCGTCGACATGTTCAAAAGCAAGATTCACTTTATCAAGGGTTACACCGTTTGCATGACGGATATAGAATCCATATGCTGGTAATTTTCCAAAAATCGTAGATTCTGGATAGGAGGAAGGTTTTTCCGGAACAGTTTTATGGGCATCTTCCAGTGTCCCTCCACCTTTAAAGGTGATGTGAATATTACTCAGCGTCAAGTTTTCAATCGGATGCTCGGGAAGTCCTGTGATAGAGCACCCGATGGTATCCGCCCCCGTTGCCACAACATTACTGATTTTCACATTCCGTATCCTGCCAACCTCACGGGTTACCTCCGGTCCCATATACGTTCGTCCACGATTACCAAGACGCATAAAAATGGGAGACGTCGTCCCCTCGATCCTGATATTCGAAATGGTGACACCCTCCATGACCCCACCATCAACGATGAGCAGAGAAATACCGCCGAGTCCTTCTTCTCTTCCGTAGATCCGGCTGTCGTGTTCGGAGGGCTTCACGACAATGTTCGAAATCGTTATGTTTCGAAATCCACCGTGGGACTCCGTACCCATCTTTATGGCATTGCAGTGACTGCTCAGAATACAGTTGGTAATGGTAACATTTTCACATGGTCGCTCAGAGGTACTTTTCAAAGTCATTGCATCATCATCTGTATCACCAATGCAATCCGAGATAATTACATTTCGGCAGCCGTCGATATCGATCATGTCATTATTTTTATTACAGTGGTTATAGACTTTAATTCCACGGATGGTCACATCCTCACATCCCAGGTAATGCTGCATCCACATGGCAGAGTTCCCCATCCGGATATTTTCAACGCGAACATGACGACAGTCGATAAACCGGATGACATAAGGACGATTCATGTATCTGTCTGGCTTCTTCTTTGTTGTAACTTTGTACGCACCCCCCTGACCGTCAATAAGTCCGCGGCCCGTAATTGCGATATTCTCCAGGTTCGCACCGTATATGAGACTATACAGCACCCAACTATCCCCGTAATGTCTAACGGGTGATGTGGTCGCTGGATAATCTTCAATATCCGTACTTCCAAGAAGTGTTGCACCTTCACTGATATGAAGGGTCACATTGTTTTTCATAAATATGGTTCCCGATAGATACGTACCGCCGGGGAGAAGAACCTGACCCCCACCCTTCGCACACTCATCAACCGCCCTCTGAATAGCTTGTGTATCAAGTTGAAAACCATCCCCTACAGCACCGTAATCTCGGACATTATGGGTGACAGAAGATGCGAAAGTATCTGACTGGAGAAAGGAAAAGAACACGATTACACCTGCCAGAATCACTCCGATACATACACATCTTTTCTTATCTTGAGATAACACGACATCTATCCTTTTTTATTTCAAATTCAGTTTATCCGTAAGCCAATTTGCCGTTTCAATATAACCGGCATCCAAATCATCAACATCGGATTCCTGGCCACCGACATCAATGCCGATGTGGCCCTTGAATCCGACCACATCCAGTGTTTCAAAAAATGTATCCCAGTGAATGGCGCCATTGCCTGGAACAAGATGCTCGATTTTCAAACCCCTGTTATCCGATAGATGAATGTAGTCAACATGGCCGTTTAATCTGCGCAGCGCCAGAGCCAGATTATCCTTAAGAGCGAACTGATTCGCCGTATCCAGTAGGAATCGCAGATTGTCGCGCTTTACAGCATCGTACAAATAGAGGAAACCATCCGTCGTTGAAGAGAGAACACCAAGACAGGGATGTATGTGAAATCCTAAATTGAATTCGCCAGCTATATCACAGCAGTCCTGGATCGTGTGTACTAAGTCATTCCAGTATTCTTTCCAATCCAGATTTTCAGGAAACCGTGCCTTCATCAGCAGCTCTTCGTCAAAATGCCGGACAATGGGAATATCTTCTGGAAAACGGTACGGCGGCAATGGTCCGTTATCTGAGATACCTCTCGACTCCAGAACCGATGCGATTTCACACCCTTTCCTGAACGACTCCAGGTTCTCTGCTCTTTCTTTGCGATCAGAGGACGATAATCCTGGCAGCACCACACAGAAGTATGCGACCTTGAGGCCGAGGTTGTCTGCCTTCTCTTTGATGGTGTGCCGCATGTCATGCACCGTCGACAGATGATCTCTTCGGATTCCCTCCAACTCAACACTCTGGTACCCGAGAGCTTTCATTTCCTCCAGGTAGGTCGGGATTTTCTCAGCCGGAGGAGGATAGCCGTATTTTGTGATAGAGTAAAGAAAGCAACAAACCAGTGATTCATGAAACATCCTATTCTCCTTTTGCTGAAATTAAAACATGCCGATAATGCCAACGATACCAGTAAGGGCCATAAGCACGGTGAATACAAAAATGACGAGCATCAGGGTATTCAAGCCGGTGCCAGACGTGAATTCGCCCATGACAGATTTCCGATTCTGCAATATATACATAAATAGGACTACCAACGGTGTGGCTATAACACACAGTGCCTGGGACATGATCATAATAAGTACGGGACGACCGCCGAATATGGGAACGATGAGCCCCAGGGAAACGCCGAACAACACAAGTAATCTGGATCGTAGCGATCTCATGTTTCTCTTCTCATTCAGATAATCGGCGAATAACCACGGAGCGAGTAAAACAATGGGAAAAAGTGATGAGAGCCCTGCACTCACGATCCCTGCGACGAAAATGGATATTGCGAATCTGCCGGCGAGAGGTTCGAGTAGTCTGACCATGTCAATAGCGTTTTCAACCTTCAGACCAAGAGGATGGAGCGTCCCGGCGGCACAGGCCATAACCGCTGCACTGAGAAGAAACATGACCGACGAAGAAATAAGGGCATCGCGTCGTTCCAGATTGAGCTCCTGTTTTGTCCATCCTTTTTCCTGAACCAGTATGGAACGAACCACATACAGTATGCCACCCATAGTGGTTCCCACCATACCCGCCATGAGGAGAGCCGCATTCGATTCTTCCGGCAGACGAGGAACCAAACCGTATATGATTTCTTTCGGTTCAGGTATAACCATAAACATAGTGAGCAGAAAGCTTATCCCCATAAGACCCACGAAGAGAGCCAGAATCTTTTCGAAAAAACGATGAGTTCCGTTTAGAAAAAGAGCATAAAGTAACACACCGAAAAGGGCAGCCATTATCAATGGACTGAAACCGTTACCAGATGATGTCAAAGGTCTGGACCACTCCTGCACAACCTGGGTCACTACAGCCATAACACCCATGCATGAGACCCATTCACTGAACAGCAAGGAGCCAAGGACAAAGAGTGTCAATCCTTTCCCGAAGTGTTTTTTGAAGCTGAATAATGCCGTTTCACCGGTAACAACCGTGTACCGTCCGAAAACGATAATGAGTATAAAGGTGAATATGCAGGAAAGAAGCAGGGGCCACACCAGTGACATGCCGTAACCGGCACCGGCCGAAGCCATGGTGGTGATGCTGCCCGTACCGATATTATATCCGACCAGGAACACACCCGGAGCGATGGAGGCCAGAAACAGGCCGATTTTTTTCCAGAGGCTCATTCGCTTACTCCACTATGCACTTTTTGTCTCATTCGTCACCGACCCAATCCCTGCTGCGTCGAGCGGCAGTGCATATTTCCATGCAGTGTTCTTCCGTTGGCAATAACTTCTCTTCCCACGTCCAAGGGCATGCCGATGAGCTTGATCCCTTTGTCAACGGTATTCTGAAAAATTATCCCCAGATCGTTCAATTCCGGTTGAGACATATTGACCGCATACAGATGATCCATTTCCGCTATAAAAGAAATAAAATGATCGCCTTTCCCACAGAAATGTATAGCCCCACCGCCAAATTCGTCCAACAGTTTCTGATCGTAGGGCCGGATGAATTCGGAAAACATTTCAGGTGAAAAATTCATCGCCGAGTCGTCCCGCAGCATGATGTGACCTTTATGGAGCATTGACCAGTGAACACAATATTCGTCAGTCGAAGAGACGATACGGTCCCATTCCTTCATAAAACACACATATGTATCGGTTACCAACTCGAGAAGCGCTGTGACCAAGTCCGGTTGCTCGGAAACAGCCAGAAACAAATCCCACCCCCAGAGCAATTCGCAGATATCGATGGGTCCCTGCAGATCAGGATGGTAGACATAAACATACTTTTTGATGTTTGAATAGCCAGCCATGACTTCGATAAAATACTCCCCCATTTCCAACGTTTTCCCTCCCAGGGATTGCCTGAGGTGGGGAACACCTTTTTCAAGTAAAACCTCGAATTCTTCCCGTCCCTCCTTCAGAGGATTCACCGTGGGCAGGGTATTGTATTTCTCGTCCATGACAAACAACTCAGCACCGAAGAGAGAGGGTAGAATGCCAGTGCCATAATTGGCCCGCACGCAAAGCAGATCGCCGCTGGCTTCTCCAAGCGCCCGGGAGCAGGTGGCAAGCTGTTGAACAACCATCATGTCTTTATCATCTACGGCCTGATTGACGCTCACTTCGGGCCACTCAACGGCGGGGAGAGCGGTACGATCTCTTTTGGGAATAAAGAGTTCACCGTCGAAGGTTCCGTCAGCGAAGGTTATCCAGTCATGAAAGAGTTTCTCTTCCTGGTCGGGATCGATTCGCTTCTCCAGATCGTCCAGATATTTTTCTTTTTCAAAAGTCATAGTACGTAATCATGTCCAGTTCAATATATTCAAAATCTGTCATTCCGGCCCTAATGCCGGAATCTCCTTAATTTTGGACAGCACTCGTTATTCAGGAGATCCCGGTATAAATCCGGGATGACATCGAGTAGAATGGTGCACGGAGTCATGAAATGAAAATTCATGATATGTATTCTTCTCTTCTCAAAAACTTTTTTCATGTTAAGGACCATTTTTATCGATATTATAGTTACTTGAGGTTGGTCTCCTCTCACGCGCCGATTCGGGCAATGATAACGGCTAAAAGTATAATCGACAGAACCAGCCCCCACGCCGCCGCAAAACCCACAATGTCAATCCGATATTTTCTGAAGCTGAAGGTCTTGAACAACTGCAGCAGATCAACAATCAATAATCCGTGTCCTTTGTCTTCAAGGGATCGAATAGTTGCATCAGGTTCGTCATTTTCCGAGACGACACCTTCTTCTGGGATTGTTCCTTCGTGAACGATCTCTACTCCGGCGTTACGGAGCTTGTACTCCTCTCCCACAGGTGTATGGAGCAAGGCGTAAAACGCATGAAGTTTTTTCTCCGGTTCCGGTACTGTGACGAGGCTGGTCACTATAAAAGTGATCGTCCCGGTCGAAAGATATGCCACGATCTGAGCCGGATACGACCAGCCAATCGATCTGGTCAAAAAATAGACACCACTGGTAACGATGACACTGGCCCAGAATCCGTATCGATTCCCCCTGCGCCAAGATATAGCCATCCAGAAGGGTATTCCCGTAAACGCCATAATGGTCCACAAAGCCTTCAATCCTGAAATCACATTCGAAAGGAAAAATGCGATGAGGATTCCTATGGCAACGACTCCAACGGAGGACCATCTGGCGACTGTGAGATAGTGTTTTTCGCTCCTATTTTCATGTACATATTTCTTGTAAATGTTCCTGGTGAACAAGGCCGAACCATCGACCATAAAGGCATCACACAAAGCCATCACCGAGGCAATCATAGCGGCTATCATGAGCCCCACCATGCCAGCTGGCAGCAAATGTGTAATCATCATTCCGAAAGCCTGCTCCCGGGCGGCATTCCCCAGTCCCGGAAAAAGAACTGCGGCGAAAAGCCCGAGAAAAGCCCAGAACAGGGTTACGACCCGTTTGGTTACATTGCCGTACGTCCATCCGGTTCGACAATTCATTTCGGTTTTCCCGGCTCCACCTACAGCCATGTGATGGGGCAGTGACACGACCCCGACCAAGGCGTTGATGACAACCATGATGATGAAGAAGAGGGTCACCTCCGATCTCGCCACCTGTGAGATCATTTCAGGAACAAGCTGCTTATGAAGCCCGGAGAAACCGCCAACAGCGGATAGTGAAAACGGGATGAGCAACAGGGAAAGGACAAGCAGCAATGTTCCCTGGAGCAGTTTGGTGGAGACAGCGGCCACCAGTCCTCCGGTTGCACTGTACCCCACGAAGACAAGTGTTGTTATAAAAATAGTCAGGTTGCCTGAAAGCTGACCCCGGGTAATGGCTTCGACCGTGGTGCCGATACCACGGAGAACCGTCCCAATGGTCACGGAGAAATAGAGCAGGGCAATAACAGTGTATGCGGTACCGGCAGATCTTCCGTACCGCTCTTCGAAAAAATCACCTGTCGTGAGATATCGAAGACGACGGTAAATCGGAGCCACGATCCAATAGAAGGGTGTGCTGAAAATATACAGCCATTGGTACCAGATACCGGAAAGCCCCAATTGGTAGGAAGCGCCTGACACTGCAACTGCCAGATCGGCTCGGGTACCGACGCCAAATGCCTTGGCAACCATCAATAGCTTTCCGAACTTTCTCCCCCCCATAAAGAAATCACCGGTATCCTTGACCCTCTTGGATGACCGAAGACCGATATACGATATCGCTGCGAAGTACATAAGGATAACCACAAGATCAATCGGATCTATTCCTGCCATATTCGTTTTCTGTCCGTATTTTTATTTCTCCGTTTTCCAGTGATCTCTGATCGCAAAGGCTACCGATTTCGGTTGCCTCTGTCTGTTGAACACACCTTTACGATTCAGTACAACACGTCGGTGATGCTGGGCTGTCATAAAATCTGCAAAATTCCAGATATGTTCACCCACGGTGAATGAAAGCGATTCAATAACTTCAAAGTATCTCTCAATCAGCATAGTCTGATACTCTTCTGTGAACAGCTGAGGGTACGTAGCATGCTGTCCTTCAATTGTGTCGGCTCCGAACTCAGAGACAAGAATTGGTTTCTTGTACAGGGTGTACAATTCCTCCAATTCAGCCTTGAGTCGTTCACCGGCTCTCTCGATATCTCCGGGTATTTCATACCAACCCCAATACCGATTCACTGAGATGATGTCGGAAAATTTGTATGCAAGATCTTCAGTGCCCCATTTTGCACAAGCCGGAAGGGTAACCGGGCGGGAAGGATCGAGCGTTCTCACAAGATGAAAAATTTCAGTCCAGTATTTCTCCGCTTCTTCCGAAAGAGCTTCATCTTCCCCCCAGATACCCGGCTCATTTGCAACACTCCAGCACACGACTGAAGGATGGTTTCGATCCCTGGCAATCAGTTCGGTCAATGCTCTCTTGTGATTTTCAAGTGTCTTTGGTGTAACATACTTGAAATTGAGGCTGACCGCCGGGACCTCGTCAATAACAAGTAATCCCAACCTGTCAGCCATCTGCATGATTTCTTCCGAGTAGGGATAATGGGATGTGCGGAATGAATTCGCTCCGATCCAACGCATCAGTTGAAAATCCTTCGTGATGAGTGGATATGAAAGTCCCTTTCCAAGTACCGGAAAGTCCTCATGCTTTCCAAAACCTTTAAGAAAAATCGGTTTGCCATTCAGAAGAACCGTATCATCTTTTACCTCAAACTCTCGAACACCGATATCCATTAGATATTCATCACACAGATCATCCCCTTTGAACAATTTGAAATGAAGTTTGTACAGGTAAGGCTCTTCAGGATTCCACAAGCGACATTTGGGTATAACAAACCGATCTTCTAAGATAGGTGATGCAAGAGCCTCGATCGGTTTCCATATCTGTTCTTTCCCGTTGGCAAGAATTACCTCGACTTGTGTCGAATCAGTAATATCACCATAATCAGCTTTCAATTTGACAATACCATGCGATCCTTCAACCGTTGTCTCGATTTCAACAGTGCGAAGATGTAACTTATTGAGCAGCATTATTTTTACCGGTCTGTTTAGACCGCCGTAATGAAAAAAGTCAAAATGCGTGGGCGGATATGTCTGTTCTCGCTTTTTGCCGGACGCTTCATAATCTTCAAAAGATAATCCCTGTGGAATCGTATCGTACGAGAGTTCATTGCACACACGGACTACTAATACATTCCTCTCGTTTGTGTTAACCAGTGAACTAATATCAAACTCAAACGGTAAGAATCCGCAGTTGTGCTCTCCCACAAGTTTTCCATTGACCCAAACTTTTGCATGAGAGTCAGCAGAACCAAATCGCAACATCACTTTTTGATTCGATAAAAAAGGAGGTACATGAAACTGTCTTTGATACCATAATGGTCCGATGTAATTCATTAAGCCCATCTCGGTGAGTTGTTCATTCCAACTTCCAGGCACGCCGATATAGGCATCCGCTTCAAAACCTGCTCCCCATCCCTTCTCTTCGCCAGCATGATCATAGTCGACTTTTATCTCCCAGAACCCGGAAAGATCGAATACAGACCTGCAGCGATTTTGTTGTGGATACAGCATCTATACCTCTTTCGATAAACAGTTCAAATACATCTTAATCCATGATAAAGTAAGAAATTGAAATTTCGTCCTCTACGATGCTATCTTCCTTCTTGCCGACGGCTTTGATGTGGTTCACACCTTTGGAAAAGTTAACATCCCAAAGATATGGTCGAGATGTTTTAAGTCCTACACTTGCCCCGTTTACGTACAACTCAACCTGATCACAGTTTGAGAAGACCTCAACGTCCTTCGTCTGGCCTTTGGTACCGTATCGTTTTCGCCACGTGTGCGAAACGATATAGACCATCGGATCCTCAGTCCACAAGCTCTGATAGAAATAAAAGATATCCTTCGGCTTCCGGTCAAAACTCATCAATCCTTTCTGATTGATGTGTGGAATAGTTCCCCCCTTTTCCCAGGAGCCGAAATCGAACATATTCCACACGGCGGAACCCGCAATATATCTTCGCTCCGTAATCTGTTTCCAATAACTTTGATGCAGCTTCAATTGCCAGTTTTCGGTGAAATCAGGGGCCGTAGGATTTTCAACATGATAGCCCCGATCACTTCCCGCCCCGTATTCGCTAATGATGAACACCTTATCCGGGAATAGCTCCTTCTGTTCGTCAAGATATGGTCCCAGCTTGTCGAAGGTATCCGAATACCACCCATAGTATTTGTTAAATCCTGTAATATCGGTGATTGTTAAGACATCTGTTCCCCGATCCTTGAATTGAGCCTGAGCCGTATACCGACTGGGATCCAGATCTTTGGCTATGGTGTTGAGCTCTCTGCATAAATCTACAGCCCAGTGAAGTTCTTCATCGCGCTGATCCCGCATGACCTCATTCATCAATCCCCATATAATAATGCAGGGGTGGTTAGAATGCTGGGTAATCATTTCTCGCAGCATATTCTTCGCATTTTGGGAAAACTTCTCCTTACCCACAGAGCGAACCACAGGAATCTCCTCCCAAACCAGCAGACCCAGACTGTCACAGGCGTACAATACAGCCTGATCCTGCTGATAATGCGCCAGTCGAACAAAGTTTGCCCCCATGGATTTGATGAAATGCATATCCTCGGTGTGAAGATGATTGGGTACAGCATTTCCATAGCCTGCTCTGTCCTGGTGCCGGTTGACACCTTTCAATCGCATGTACTCGCCGTTCAGGAAGAATCCATCATTAGGGTCAAATCGGAACCATCGAAGACCAAACCTCTCTGAGATTTCATCGATAATTTCATCTTTCTCTCGCAGCCTTATCCTAACTGTATACAGATGAGGTGTATCCGGCGACCAAAATTGAGGTTTCTCTATCTCGTTCATCTCAATTCGAATATCACGCGGGGAACCTTTCGAAATCCTCACCTCCTTCAACGTTTCCTGAATAACTGTGCCCACGGGATTGAGAAGTGAAATTTCAAGATCTCCTCTAAATTCTACTCCTCTCTTATTTGTGACGGGAACTTCAATTTTCACTTTCGCGGCATCGTGAGTAACACTTGGTGTGGAAATGAGGGAATGCCCCAGGTAGACAGATGCTGTCTTCACCACATACACATCACGATAGATGCCACCGTACATGGTATAGTCGGCACTTTGAGGAGGGATATCATAGTGGTATGAGTTGTCTACACGCACGGCGATCAGGTTCTCCTCACCAAATCTCACATATGAGGTAATATCAAATTCAAATCCGGAACATCCTCCAATATGGGTTCCAACTTTGGTCTCATTCATCCATACTTCCGCAACTTTATTAGCGCCTTCAAAAACGAGGGAAATACGATTCGATCTGTCGTTATTATCGAATCGTATAGATTTTCGATACCAGCTCGGACCTCGATAGTAGGATACTGTGATATCAAGTCCATCATCGACATCCCTGTGATCATACGGATCCTGTGCATTCCAGGTGTGCGGTATATCCACGGGTTCCCACTGAGTATCATCCAATACGATATGAAAACCTTTTTCAATATCTCCCTTATGAAATTTCCAGTCTGAATTGATCTTCTCTATCGTACGCGGAGAATCTGAAAAAATTCGGGCTGAACAGAATAAAAGAACAACTGTCACAAGGATGTAAACGTGAAGACTTTTTTTCATTGATTGTATCCTTACGGTCTATAAGGTGGTTCTTTTGGGAAAATGCGTATCAGCTTGCTCTCGTTTTTGCCAAGATGAAAATCCAGAACTTTTTCCTCGCCAAAGACGCTTTTGTCAATGGCCAGATGTACATCTTTCGGTTCGTTTGTGGCCACGAATATCATGGTTTCGTCATACTTGCGAAATCCGATGGTATAGGCATTCGATGTGATTTTACCAGTAATTATATCTGGATACGTTCTGTTGCGAAATGCACACACTTTAACACTCGAGGCATATACGTGTCCATTTCTGAAAATGAATTCAACACGCTCACCCTTACTGGTATAACCCCTTACTCCCAACCATTTCCAGTGAGAAGGCAGTACCGGATCGATGGTGAGACCTTCAGGACCTTCATCATAAACAAGGAAATCAATCTCATAAATGGATTTGTTCGCTATCTCGCGGTTTACCTCCGGGTCCGGTGTAAAAAGCTGTATCTTCGTCTCATCCGCTCCTAAAACAAAGCCCAAGAGAAGAAGAGAACCGAAGGCTATAAAAAGAAATCTTCTAATCATTTCTTCTCTCCAATTTAAGTCTTAGTAATTTCTGTCCCGGTAGAAAAAGAGAAACCCTTTGACCTCGTTCAGTCATCTCAATCTTCTTTTCTTCAATAGTACCTTCATCTGTTCGACTTATCAAACGATACGTTCCTTGTTCTGTCTGCCATAAGCGTATGATGATTTCACGGTGATCCGGTGCGTGTGAAAATATCCGCACTCCGAGACGGTCTCGTCCGGTATCAGTGACCAAGGCTGTAAAAGTTTCATCCGTTTCCTCCCAGGAAACGGCATAATAGGGGGACATACTTTCAGGTATACCGTCACCTGTCAGCATGGCCTTCAGTAAATCAGCACCCCTGACATCGACCCGGTCAGTGTGGAGCACTTCCGATGTAAGCAGCGGTACATTATACCGAACACTTTGAAACAAGGTGTCCAATCCATCGAGCAGGTGCTGTTCTTCTCCGGACAATCGATAACTGGTATAGGGTGTTCCAAAGGCGAGAAGGAGATCATCATATCGATCATCACGCGTGAGAAGACGCCACTGAGATACGACACTCCAGAATCCTTTGTTCTTTTTGAGGACGGCCGCGGCCCAGGCCGGTGAGCCGGGCGATGTGATTTTTTGATCATAGGGTGAGGAGTAGTCATCTTCATAATCCCGAACCAGATCAAGAGCCGCGTAGATCGGGGTAAGCAATTCCTCGTCCCCAGTCAGGGTGTAGGTAAAAAGAAGCTGGTCCATCATCATACTGCCCGCGTGCCAGATCCAGTCATAGTATTGCCAAAACATGTTGGCACTATACCATGTCGGTTCATCGCCGTTGATGGCCTCGTCGGGAAACCGGACGGAAGCCGGAATGATTCCGGCAGGTTTTCCCTTGTCAGTACGCGCGGCGGCACCGACCCAGGCTTTTGACCACTCGTGCAGAAGTCTTTTCGCTTTTTCATCTCCCGTTTTCCAAGCCAAGTACCGGACTGCCTTGGCAGCCCGGGTGTTGTATCCCAAATCACGATTTTTCGGGGGTTCTGATCCGATCTCAGTGGAACTGAACCAAGCGGACCGGAAAAAACGATTCCCCGACGACGTCAAACCGGTCCAAAGCGACTCGAAATAGTCCAGAGAATAACGCAAGCGGTCCGTATACAATGGATCATCATCATAGACTGCCATACAGGGAGCCGTGTCGGCGATAAACTCTGAGGCATGCTCCACGTCACTGGCATATTTGGCATAGCCCCTATACACCTTAGGACTATTCCACACACAGTCGGCCAATCGTCTCCATCCCTCAAGAGCTGTTGTATCTCCCGCCATTATGATGGAAGTCCACCATCGAAGCAACTCGACATCGTCACCCAGTTTCCCTCCGAACTCTCCGCTCTCGGCCTGACGCTCATTTACCCACCAATGAGCAATATGTCGAAGCCGGCAGAGGGCTTCTCTCTGGGCAACTGACCAGGCCGGCGCACCCGGTGCGCCGGATAGTTTATCGCACGCATCGGCTTCATCAATCTGTTTCCCGGTATACATTGCAAGAAGTGAATTATCAGGAAAGCGTCCGTACAGTTCGACCAAATCCCGATGCCCTCCGGAAATTTCGTTCCGCCCACCCCGCTCTTTCGCCAGCCAGTAAAGCAGTTTTCCCCGGTACCACAACGCTCTTTCATAGAGAGGATATGCCTTTCTATCGGTCCGATTCAAGAGGCCGTCAAGTATCATGACGGCCTGGTGAAAACGGCCGAAGATGCTCAACCCCGTCTCTCTGGTGACCCATTCCCACCCCATCATATTCAGATATTTCTCAGCCAAGGCAAGGAGGCGGACCTGTTCGCGCCAATATACAATGAAGGCATCATCCGGATTAATTGTCAACGATCTCTCCAGATCCATAAGCAGGGAATCGAGGGGTACATGTGATCCATACGTCCCGGCTTTGCTGATCTGTCTCAATAGAGACAGATGATGAGTTCCTATTGGTTTCGTATCAGGAGTCATGGTGAACCCGAGAAGACGTACCTGATCATGCCCACCCTCAAGGCGAAATTCGAAACCGTTTTCTCCGAAGGTTGCACGGTTGTGATAGAGGCGAAAAACGTCCTGAATAGAATTCCTGGGTTCTGCCGGCGGACGGAATGCTTGCCAGCCGAGCTGTTGAGGGCGATCACTGATACTGAGAGAGATGGTGCTTGAATCTTCTGTCCCGGCTTCGATCCAGAATGTCACCCACCAGTCACCGGCTGGTAGGTCGGCGCGGAAAGAGATTCGCTCTCCCCTGACGCCGTCGATGGTGAACGCATCACGGGAACGGTCAAGATCATTCCGGACGAAGTCATCGTCCGGTGATTCAATCCAGCCATATCCTCTGTCTGGCGTATACAGGTCCGCCTGTGTCAAGGCAACGGCCCCATTCTCCACCGTGGAACCCACTCCTCCCGCATCAAACCGATAGGATCTGTCCTCAAGGACGGATGAATCGGCTTGAGAGACAGATGAAAGAACCATGAATAGAAGAATCGTTATGTGCCAATCAAAAGTTCTCAAAAAAAGTAAACAGAAAAATTTTTTTAGTTTTTCATTCGTACTTATGAGGTTGGACCAATTTAATTCTTTCATACCCGTTTATTGAAACGTTCTCCAATAACTTTAATGGAATTGAAAACTGAAAAAGGCGGGGATAAAAACAGAATCTCAGGGGAACGTTTTTACCCCCGCCCTTCCATATTTCACTCATTAACAATACAACCGGCCTCACAACACTGATGGACAATTTACTTCAGCAGCACCATCCTCTTCGTCATTGTGAAAGAACCCGAGTCGAGTCGGTAGAAATAGACACCGCTGGCCATGGTGCTGGCATCCCATCTCACCGAGTGATATCCGGCCTCCAGTGTTTCATCCACAAGCACCTTCACCTCTTGACCCAGGATATTGTATATACTCAACTTGACCTTCGCGTTCGAAGGCAAAGCATACTCGATGAACGTCTCCGGGTTGAAAGGATTCGGATAGTTCTGGGCCAGATGGTATTCAAGCGGAATGCCCATCTCTGCCTTGACGAGGACCATGAAACGAGCATAATCCTCGGCTGGGAGATAGGGTTCAAGGGTTTTGAAGAAGGCCAATGCCTCCGGGGTGACTCTGGCTTTGCATACACCTGGCGCACATTCTCCGGTACCCAGAATAACATTCACAATGCCCAGAGCATCGATGACGTCGATATCACCGTCGTCGTTGCAGTCGCCGGTGCAGAGACCGTCACCAGTCAAGGGATCGAGACCCAGAATGTGATTGACAACCCTCAAAACGTCGAGAACGTCGGTTGCTCCATCAGCATTGGCATCGCCTCTTGTTCCAATACATCCGCCGGTAGGACACCAGCGCGGATCACCGATGCACTGTCCCATATCACCAAGGGCGATTCCGACAAAAAATCCGCTGACAGTGAAATCGAAATTATCCGGATCAAGGAATTCAGGATCCTCGGAATAGATGTTCTCGATCACGGCCTCGGGATCGTCTATATTGAATCCGTTCGTGTTCAGCTCCGCACAGTAGGTTACCGTACCGTGGGAAGCATCCACGATCTGACCCGTCTGGTAAAAGATGGAATTTGTCACTTCGATATCGGTGAAGTCATTGGCCCCGTCATCATCAGCCCGAATCACGTCGTTGCCCACGTCATAAAAGGTGCACTGATTGACACGGATCTGCGCATCAGGTACTCCCGGATCCGATATCAATGCAGCACGTATACCGTAGTCACCGATCTCGGCAAAGGTACAGTTCTCAAATGACAACACCCCAAACTGGCCCGGTGAAACCGTCGGCTCCCGGAAACGGAATCCGTAACTCGGAATTCGGGTGAACATACAGTTCGTAAACCGAATCTCCTCTGCATATTCGGCCGGCGCATCGGCCCGATAGACATAGCCCTGCAGGACACCTTCGTCAAGACGGCCAAAGTGATCGAACACCATGTCTTCACAGAACAATGTATATCCGAAATCCACCACGTCGGCGCTCCGCATGGCGTACTTGGTCGAATCCCTCTCATCCACTATCCCGTCATCGACAAAACCCGTCATCCTGATCCCCGACAACCATACACTGGAACCGATATCCAGCACATGATCTCCCCCACACTCCCAGATGGGCTTTTCCGCCAGCCCGGCCGCCGCCCTGATGGTGATAGGGAAAGTAGCAGTCACCTTGACATGCTCATAATAGGTTCCACCGCTGGTGGTCAGCTCGATCACACCTCCTGGACTGACCTGGCTCATAGCTTCTCTGATTCCGTTCTCACCGAAAGGAACATATACCATATTCGCTTTGACCCATCGCAGATCGCCGACGACCAATCCATCATCACCCACAGCGATCCCCTTGAAAAACTCGCTGACGGTGAAATCGAAGTTGTCGGGATCGCCGAATTCCGGATCCTCGGCATAGATGTTTTCGATCACCGCCTCGGGATCGTCGATGTTGAACCCGTTCGTGTTCAACTCCGCACAGTAGGTTACCGTCCCGTGGGAGGCATCCACGATCTGACCCGTCTGGTTGAAGATGGAATTCTTCACCACGATATCGGTGAAGTCATTGGCCCCGTCATCGTCGGCCCGGATCACATCGTTGCCCACATCATAAAAGGTACAGTGATTGACCCGTATCTGCGCATCGGGCACCCCCGGATCCGAGATCAACGCGGCCCGCATGCCGTAGTCACCGATCTCGGCAAAAGTGCAGTTCTCAAGGGACAACACCCCGAACTGGCCGGGCGGAGAGGTTGGCTCCCGAAAACGGAATCCATAGCTCGGGATGCGAGTGAACGTGCAGTTCGTAAAACGAATCTCGGAAGCATAGACCGCCGGGGCATCCGCCCGGTAGACATACCCTTGGTATGTGCCGTCATCAAAACGACCGAAATGATCGAACTCCATGTCGTCACAGATCAAGACATACCCTGAATCCACTACGTCGGCGCTCCTCATGGCATACTTGGTCGAATCCCGGTCATCCTCAATGCCGTCATCGACAAATCCCGTCATCCTGATACCCGAAAGCCAAACACTGGAACCGATGTCCAGCACATGACCACCACCGCTCTCCCAGAGGGGCTTGATCTGCAGACCGGCTGCCGCCCTGATGGTGATGGGAAACGTGGCCGTAACAGTGGAATCTTCATAGTACGTACCACTCGACATGAGCTCGATCACATCCCCGGGACCCACCTGGGAAAAAGCACTACTGATCTGATTCACACCAGGCCAGACCTGATGAATTGTCACCGGAATCCATCGCGGATCGCCGACGGTCAATCCATCGTCACCCACTGCGATCCCTTTGAAAAACTCGCTGACAGTGAAGTCGAAATTTTACGGATAAAGGAACTCAGGATCCTCGGCATAGATGTTCTCGACCACAGCTTCGGGATCGTCGATGTTGAACCCGTTCGTGTTCAATTCCGCACAGTAGGTTACCGTCCCGTGGGAGGCATCCACGATCTGACCCGTCTGGTTGAAGATGGAATTTTTTACCACAATATCGGTGAAGTCATTGGCCCCGTCATCGTCGGCCCGGATCACGTCGTTACCCACACCGTAAAATGTGCAGTGATTGACCCGTATCTGCGCATCGGGCACCCCCGGATCCGAGATCAACGCGGCCCGCATGCCGTAGTCACCGATCTCGGCAAAGGTGCAGTTCTCAAAGGACAACACGCCAAACTGACCAGGCGGTGAACTCGGCTCACGGAAACGGAACCCGTAGCTCGGGATGCGGGTAAATGTGCAATTCGTAAACCGAATCTCGGAAGCATAGACCGCCGGGGCATCCGCCCGGTAGACGTACCCCTGCAGGACACCATCGTCAAAGCGACCGAAATGATCGAACACCATATCCTCACATATCAAGACATACCCCGAATCCACCACGTCGGCGCTCCGCATGGCATACTTGGTTGAATCCCGGTCATCCACAATCTCATCATCGACAAATCCCGTCATCCTGATACCTGAAAGCCAAACACTGGAACCGATATCCAGGACATGATCACCACCGCTCTCCCAGACGGGCTTGTTTTGCAGACCGGCTGCCGCCCTGATGGTGATGGGAAACGTGGCCGTCACTTTATCGGTCTCATAATACGTCCCACCATTTGTTATCAGCTCGATAACATCCCCAGGACCCGCTTGTTCGAAGGCGGCGCTGATCTTATTGTACCCGGAATCAACCATAATCACATTCTGCCCATAGGCTCCTGAGAAATTTAACGTTGCAAGAACAACAATTGATAAAATTAGAATCCTCTTCATTTTTCCCCCCTTTTTAAAAGTTTCTTTGCACTGATAAGAGGATTACCGAATCTTCATGTTCTATTCAGACCACCCCCTTTCAACTTAATCGATTCACAGTTCTCATCCTACCCCTCTCGATCTGTCCCTCTCAATCACCTCCTTTCTCTCTTTTAATGGTAGTCTGTCGTGATACATCGGGCAAATGGACTCGATTTCCCGGCAATAAAATAAGAGACGTTATCATATTCCAAGGACATGTCGTGGAGATCATGGGCCCCCGGCTCTCCCCTCCACGATCCATTCTCGAAGGTACCCCGAACGACCACCCGATACATCCAGGCTGAGAGGAGTGCTTCGGCTGGGACAAACAGCAGTTTCGTCGCTTCGGGATCGGGATCAATGGGCGGATCCGATCTCATTCCCGCATCGTAGGTATCCAGAACAGCGCTGGGACGATAGGGGAAAATGGTACCGACCGTATCGTTTTCACCGTTCACAAAAGAGAGGGTATCCCCCCATTCTGTAAAAATTACTGTGCCGCTCGTTGAGATACTTTTCTGGTCCACCATCTCTTTCTCATTCCACGTCAGGCTCCCGTCGTCACTTCTGTAAATATCAGTGGACGTTGTCAGGAATATGCCGTTCGGTGACCCGTGATTTAGGAAAAATTCCGCGATCGTGTCGCCCGGTGAGGGGACGGAAAGCACTGTCCAGGTGGTTCCGGCATCAAATGATGAATAGAGCTCCCCGACGGTAGCCACAAAGAGGTGCGAGCTGTTGTCCGGATCGAAACGGATGATCCTCGATGTAGGAGTATCCAGTCCCTGTACCGATGCAAACCAGTCTTCCCCCGCATTATGGCTTTTATAAATACCCCGGTTATCCGTCGCGGCATAAAGGATGTTGCTGTTGTTCGGATCAACAACAACATCGAAAATGCGGGAGCCGGGTAGTCCGTTCCGTTTCATCTCCCAGGTCGAACCGCCATCAGTGCTTTTATAAATATACCGTCCGAGAGTTGCGGCATATACCGTCATGCTACTCTGGAAATCAACGATGGTTTTAACAATCGTTCGGTCGCTTCGCCAATTGGGCAGCTCGCCGGTCAACTCCCAGGTCGTTCCCTTATTGTAACTTACAAAAATTC
>CP070758.1:2830217-2906305 GCA_020348925.1 Gemmatimonadota bacterium
AACACTAGATATGGCAAAGCAGCTGAAACTCCAAAAGTGATGTTTTTCAAAGAAAACATGCAATTTAATTATTTCGCATATGTTGTATATTTCCACCAATATTTATAGAAATCCAAGTCGATTATAGAATATAATAAGACTTCTCCACCAATCTATTAATCCCAGTCCTTAAAAAATAAATATGCATGATTTGCAGCTATTGAGCCTATAATGCATACATTCAAATATTACAGATATTCATGTTTAGTTGTGTAAATAGTTTGAATAAGGTAAGATACGGGAAATCAACGGTTTTTTTATATTGAATGGTATGATTGTTGCATATATAGATTATGTATTAATCTATCCACATCCATCGAAAAAGGAGGTAAGACGATGAGTAAGAGATTGAACATCATTCTCGTGTTCTGCGTTCTTACACTTAGCTTCTTCACTTCAGTTGTGACAGGTCAAATTGAGGTACTTCAACCTGGCGGTGCTCTTAATCTAAGCAACTATGATACGCTCAGTTGGAGAACCCTGGACAATCCAACGATGAAATTCTGGAACAATCCAGGTAGTCCGGGTGACTCAATTGCTGTCTGGTTTCAACCAGAAGGCCCCTGCAGTTTGATAGCACTCAGATTTTATCCAATTGATTGGGAGGGAGATTGCTTGGCTAACGTCTGGGACGGTTCTCATTACGATGGACACATCACAACCATTGACAGCACAGATACAAACGGATGGATTGGCAATGATGTTGACGGTGAATGGACTCCTGGGCCTGTTTTAGGGCACTCCCCAATCGGATGGGAGTTGTATAGTGATCGTCATTACTGGGGTCAGTTTCCGTTCGTTATAACTTCGACACATCTGGGTACATGGTTTGAGCTTCCTGCTGATGCAGGAGGCCACAAACAAGTAAATCTGGGAAGTGAACCCTTTTTCGTTACGTTGACACTCTACCAGACATATGGTTTCGGCTGGGCCGCTGAAGAGGAGGGCACAACCCCTTACCACACCTTCTACTATTATGCAGACCTCGACCACGGCAAACCCGGTCCTTCCGGGAACTTTGGCTGGCACATCCACAGCCCATCAATCTGGTTTGAAGCTGTCGTCAAGTACTACGACGTTACATCTATTGAAGAGAACAGCGAAACAAATATCCCTAAAAAATTCTATTCCTATCAAAACTATCCAAATCCATTTAATCCGGAGACAACGATCGAATACACCTTGCCTAAAGCTGTCAGTGTTAAAATTGAAGTATGTAATTTGCTAGGACAGGTTGTTGACGTGTTAGTGGATTCTGAAATAGAAGCTGGTGTTCATCTTGTGAATTGGGTTGGAGAGGATTTTTCAAGCGGAGTGTATTTCTATCGTTTAACCACAAAAGAATATACTGAGACGAGACGGATGTTGCTTCTGAAGTGATTTCTGTGAATTTTGGGGAAATCTAACTAATCTGTTCAAAATCTGACAGTGAAGTTTTTCTTTGATAACACGTACTTTCCCAACCAACTAATACGTACCTTTCTCTCGAAATATATAGTGCTTTCCCCCATAGATTCTTCAGATATCGGATTCAGAATACGAGCACTACTATTGCATAGCTTCAGAAGAATTCTTCAACATTCATTGGGTATTATTCCAACCCGAATTTTCGAATTATTATGCCTCACTCTCAACACTCATGTAATGAACTACAAAAGAGCATAAGAAATGAGGGATTTTGAGCAACGAACTCAAGGAGCCTGTCCCGAATCCTGAATCAAGGCCGGGAAAGACTCGCTTCATACTTTTTCAGCTAACTCCTTTCCGAGTTCGTAACATTTTTTCAAGAGTATCTGATTCCGCTGGTAATCCTTTTCTGCAAGAATTGCAGGTAGCTTCAATTTAGGATAGAGAGTGCGTAATTCCTCTTCATTCATTTTCACCTGATTGGCAATGGCCAGTCGAGTTCCTACTATGGTCCGGAGTTTATTTTGAGGGCCGAGGATGGTTGTGATGTATTTGAAAAGATCTATGACGGGTTGAGCGTCGGCATCGCTGGAAGAGCCAAGAGTTAGTATGAGAACGAAGTCTTTCTTCCACTCATGCCAGGGAATATATATTAATCCGTTCTCTGTGATTTGGACATGGAGAAAAGAACGGAATCGATCCAGTATTTTCTTCATTGATGCGGTAAGATGGTGAAAATAAATCGGTGAGGCAATGACGAGGACATCGGCAATGAGTATCTTCTGGCTCAACTCCAGCCAGTCATCACTCTTAATAGCGCAACGCTTCAACAGATTACATCGCAAACAACCCTTGCAATATTTAACATTCACCTCTTCAGCAATGATCTCCTCAATTTCCGCTCCACCCTCCCGCGCTCCACGAAGCATTTCGGCTAATAAAAGTGACGAGTTTCCTCTTCGACGAGGGCTCCCGGAAAATGCTAAAACATGCATTTTAAATCCAAAATCAAAATGACAAAATTCAAAAGTATGTCATCCCCATAACTTTATCCGCTTGAGCCACGCGGTTAGAGGCTTGGCGGGAATCCAAATACGACCCAACCCCTGGATTCCTGATTACGGATCCCCGATCAAGTCGAGGACAAGCGTCAGGAATGACACCACCCCTATTCCGAAGAGCTTGATAACTCATCCTGTTTCGACAAAAGAAGTGTCCTTAAAGTAATCGCTGATAGAAACGATTTTTCCATCCTTCACCCTGATTAAAGTGACACCTTGATTATGGTAAGGATTTCCCTTATTATCCTCCCCATCATTGGACCAGACAGCACATGCCCGATCCTCATCAACAAGTATGTCTTCGACTGTGAATGCTAAACGAGGATATTTGCGGAACAGGATTTTGAAAAATAGGAGGATCCGCTTCGGTCCTTGTAAAACCTCTGTCCCGGGAAAATCGAAAACGGCATCTTCAGCAAGGCACTGTTCAAGATCCGATACGTCACGATTGTTAAAGGTATCGAAGATGGTTTGGGTAAGATCTCTGATGTCTTCCACTTATAACCTTCAGGGTACAAAGGATTCAAACCTTCTAAAAACAAAGAAGAGTGTTCAACGGTCCTAAGGATCTCGGATACAAGCCTCAAACTGCAATCAATAATAATATTGAGGGTTCCTCTTGTCAAGAAAATTCCCGGTACACACTGAAGCATGGACCGAATGAAACGAAATAGGTACCGGAGCTTAAGTTTTCAGTCATATATACTCGATAATTTCAGATTCGAATGCATTACCCGTCAATAAGATACTGTTTTAACAAACGGAAAAACGATTGTCTATGACGTACGACACTCCTGTTGAATTTCACGTCCGCCCACCCACTTAAAGCTTCTTCCAAAAATGATACGCTTCACTGACGAAACCTCTCTTTTCATAAAATCTGTGGGATGCCTCACGATGAAATGCAGAATCCAATACTATCCCCCGGCACCCTTTCAATTTTGCTGTTTCCATAATTCGCGTCAGGAGCTCTGAGCCAATACCCTTGCCTCGATGGGCTTCATCAACGACGAGCTCCTCGATGCATCCCAACTGCCCTTGCTGCCACAAGCTGTTATTCACTGCGAGGGTGCAGAACCCAATAATATCAGAGCCAATGGTTGCACATAGATAATATTCGGAATCTGACTTCAAACCTTTTTGGTAGATCTTTTTGAGATCTTCAATATTGAGAGATGCATCAGGCCATAATTGACCAAGCAGCTTGACAATCTGATCGAAATCCTGCTTCGTACATTCCCGAATGACTGCCATCCTCATGTCCTATTCTTTTTCAATCCGAAATGCTTATACGGTAGAGGTTGCACTCCCACGATTGCTCTTGCCAGACAAATCATGGCCAAAGTCCGATGAGACCTGGGAGGAGTAGGAAAAGCGACTCTCCTGTACCAGACCTGTACACAACTGCCAGGAATCCAGGGTATAAGAAAATGGTGGCATACAAATTCATGGCGAATCCCGTAACAGCAAATAATCGTCCGAGACGAGAATTACTGCGTATCACTGTGACCATTCCACCGATAAGAAAAAGCGGACCCAAGACCAATTGATCGGGCCAGACATAACCCCAATCAAAACGACCGTAGGGTAATTTCGCCATCCCCTCCTCTGCAGCTGCAGGCCGAAACAGCTTGCTCTTTTCGAGCAGGAAAAACGCCAGACTGTATTCAACGGACAGAACAGCAATGACTTTCATATCGGATCTGATTTCATTTCCATTCCGGCGGTTCCTTTGCCTTCCCTAACCAACCTTCCTTTTTCAGAGGATAATTCGTATTTGACCACGGTTTGTAACGGCTCTGTTTTGTCACCAAGGTTCATGACAACAAGTAGCAGAAAAAAGCCGCCCTGGGTGTGAAACCAGGGCGGCAAAAAATACTCCACAGACTCTTGAACTATTTCATGAGAACCATACGCTTCGTGGCTGAGAAGTTATCCGCATCAATGCGATAGAAGTAGACTCCGCTGGCGGCATCCTTACCGTCCCACCGAACCTTATAGTTGCCAGGTTCCTGTTCACCGTCAACCAACACCTTCACTATCTGACCCAAAACGTTGAAGACCTCAGCCTTCACTTTCGAAGTTTTCGGCAAGCTGTATTCAATCGTCGTCACCGGATTGAAGGGATTCGGATAGTTTTGAGCAAGACGATACTCAGCCGGGGTCAACGCCTCCTTGACCAAGACCATGAATCGATCATAATCCTCAGCCGAAAGATACGAATCCAGCGTCTTGAGAAATTCCAGAGCCGCAGGCGTGAGCTTCGCATTGCACGCACCCGGGGCACACGCACCGGTCCCGAGAATCACATCCACAATGCCCAAGACATCATAGGCATCGATCGCTCCGTCGTCGTTGCAATCGGCCAGGCACAGTCCATCGTCCACCAGGAGCGCTATCCCCAAAATGTGCCTCACGGTCGAGACGACATCCAGAACATTGAAAGCGCCATCGCTGTTGACGTCACCTCTGTCACCACCCCAGCAACCGGGTTCCTTCGTCAGGCGCATCAGCTCCCAACCTCCCTCGGGTCTATCATCCGTCAGATCGGTCATGAGGTTCATCGGATTGGCCGATCCTATGTACAGCGCATCGTCCGCCAGCATGGTACGAACGCCGTAGTTGGAATAATTCCCGACGCCGTCCACGAATTCAGGAAAAGCCGGCGACAGTGACGAGGGAAAGCGAAAAAGATCCGCACCGAACTCGTTCCACACCAAGTCAATCGGTAAGTCTCCGGCTAAGTCTAAGAGATCTTCACCGAGTAAGAAACTCCAATCCATAGTGCCGACAAAAAGCTGATTCTCATACACCGCCATGGTCCAGGTGTAGTTGTTGAAGACGTTATTGAAGCCCGAAAACCCGTAGAGGGGCTCTTTGCCCAAATTGTTCGGCACGATGTCCCAGCCCGTCTCGGGATCGTAGGCCGGCAACTCCGCCAAACCGTACAGGACATCGACCTCTTGCTCCTCAGTGCCAAAATTTCGTCCCCGGAAAATACTGATGGCCCGATAGGTGCCGAGAAAGGCAGAAATGTAGGCTGCTGAATCCGCCGGGGTTCCGTAAACCATGGTAAAAACTCTCAACGCAAACAACGGGACATGCATTGTGCCCCAGTACAAGTAACCGTCAAAGGACGCTACGGCGCCGCCGCCGGTCGTAGCGGCTGAGACCGGGTCCGGATCATAGTCCGACATCTTCCAAACCTTCGTCCACGATGTTGAATCGGCACTGGTGAGACCGCTCATGGGTATCTCCGGACTCATCCAGATACCGGCCTCCAATCCCCACGTCGAGACATAAATTCGCCCCTCGTGATGTGCCAGCTCAGCCCCATCAGCATCTATTTTCCCCACCTCCTCAAACTGGAAGGGATCATTGGCATCCCCCATCCAACGCAGGATCGCACCCCCACCCTCTGCGCCCACGGCAGTGTACAGAATCCCATCCGCCACAAGCCATTTCCGAATATTATTATAATCCAGTAATGTATTCGATCCGAGATAGTCACCCGTCTCCGTATTGAAAGCAAAAAGGTTGATCCCTCCTTCCTGGCTCATGGCAGGTCCGGCCAGGAACACGACATTACCGAGGGTTCCTGCCGAGCGGATCCCTGTCGTTTGTATGACTTTTGGATCGAGGGGGGTCTTCTCGGTCAATGTCTTGTCCCTGAGATTGTAAACAAAAAATCGAGCCGGTCTCCAATCACCCGCAGCAGCCGGTATAGGTGGCGAGTAGGGGCCTGAACCAAACTCGCACACCTGGAACTCGTTTTCATAAGCCTCCGTGCTGGCCAAGTAGCCACCGTTAACCAGACAGTTGACGTTTGGTGCCGTACCGAACCAGAGACCGTCTCCTGATTTGGCAAGACCCCAGACATAAGCCTGGTTCACTTTGGGCACACCACCCTCAGCGCGGCACGAGTCGGGATCAAGGCCGGGTGAGAAATCATTCCGGGCATCTCCTATACCAAAGTAACATTCATCCGGCGACGCCTTGGCCAATAACTCCCTGATCAAAGTCGCCGAGGACTGCGCAGCCGGCATATCGTACGTGTTCACCCAGAATTCTTTCAGTTTCTTTTGAATTTCATCAGGGCCAGTTGCCATAACATCCGAATTTGCGTTCTCCCCGCCGTAGGTTATTCCAGCAAGAAGCACTACGAACACAGAAACTAAAACGATACTCTTGGACTGCATGTCAAACCTCCTCTCAACGAAAAAAACGTTGCACAATCAAAACAATAATGCGCTCAGTAATCAAAATTGACACTCAACGATCTTTGAGAATAGAATCAAGGCTGATGCAACATACGAGATCTGCTGTTTCCTAACGAACATATGAACCCTCCGTCGATGGGGGTTCGTTGAAGCTGATGGGCAGTGTCTAATACAAGTATACGCGGGAAAAAACATTGACAGTTCTAAATGGCATCACCTCCTTGCTCAATCCTGCCCAGATCGACTATCCAACCCTCTCAGCAGATCAAAATAGGATATCGGGATGTCCTTGTCAAGTGATTTTTAAAATTTCCGAGGACTGACTCTTTCTATGGGCGGAAATCTAAACCACAGGGGCTTGTGTTCGACCTATTTCATCAAGAGCATGCGCCTCGTCGCTGTGAAGTTTCCGGCCGTGAGTCGACAAAAATAGACTCCACTGGCGACATCGGAGCCGTGCGCATCTCTCCCATTCCACGTCGCTTTGTACAGACCAGGCTCCTTCATGTCATCGACCAACGTCACCACTTCCCGGCCTAACATGTTGTAGATCTTCAGCGTGGTGTGTCCGGGAGATCCACAATCCGGTATCTGATATCCGATATCTGTCGTCGCATTGAAGGGGTTCGGATGGTTCTGTTCCAAAGTGTATTCCATCGGAACCCTCGACTCACCCTTGACAAGAGCCATAAATCGTGAAAAATCATCGGCCTCAAAGTACGGTTTTAAGGTTTCCAAATATTCAAGGATTTCCTGCGTAACTCCGGGGGCTTTCACCGAGGGCTCGCATTCTCCAACACCCAAAATGGCGCTCACAAGGCCAAACACATCGAGAAGGTCTATCTGGCCATCAGCGTTGCAGTCAGCGCGCTCGAGGGCATTACCCTCCAGGGATTCGATTTCCATGATATGATTCACACTCATCACCACATCCTGGACATTGATTACCCCATCACCATTAATATCTCCCGGACGTTCTTCTAAGGCATTGGTCCAAATCAGCTTCCTTGCACTCATCGCTGTGGAGAAGAGGGAATCCTCTTCATTTACGCGACCGGTGACTGTCGCGACCGCACCGAGATTCTCGGTGTACCAATCGTAAATATACATGGTTATTGTGTCAGCATATACGGACACATATGAAAAATACACAAAGACGGAAAAATCCACCTGGGTTGTCTCGTAACGTCTCACTCGAAGGGCTTCGTACTGGCCATACGGTATCCTGACCGTTCCCCATCCATCGACCTGTCCTTCTCGTCGATACTCAAGATCTATCTTCACATTCAAGGAATCACCTGGTAAAGGAGAACCCTCCGGATTTTCGATTCGAAAAGTTCCCGAAAAATCGGCCTCGTCGTTCCACGTTGACCCGTACTGCAGTGGGAGGGGTATCATGGTCAAAGGCGACGCGAGGTTGATGCCCAGTGGATTTCCGGCCGTATCCTGAAAACCGAATCCGAGGAAATCGAGACTCCCCTCATTCACATTCATAAATTGGTATCCACTGGCGGTATCAAAACCCATAAGGTCCACCGTTCCGGTTTCTTGAACAAGATTGGCTCCGGGGAAAAGTTGGCTGAAAGGGGTATCCTCCAGCGCCACAATTCGCTCGACAACTGTGTCGGTCGTATCCGTTGTGAAATTCTGACTGAAGTCCCACAGTTGCGGGCCACCTGCCAAACCGAGATCTACAGGTATACTGTCCCCTGCCTCAACAGAATATTCACTTGTCACTCCCGGTATGGACGGGATCTCATCCATCGTAATTGTTATCTGGGCCTGGCTCGGAGACCAAAACGAGAAGAATCCCACGAGCACAAGAGCAATCATGGCGGCGTATTCTCTCATCACTGGAACCTTGCCCATCACAAGAGAACAAACTTCTTTTTGATAATACGATTTCAATCGATCCATTGTTACCTCCTCTCTTTTGTCATAAATTACATATTCCTTCATGGGTGTCAAGATAATTTTACTGAAGATTGTAAAAAAAATGCCGCGACATTAGAAATTCCTCACAAAAACAAAAAACGGGAATTGATCGATGTCTACAAAGATTCATCGATGTGGCTTGGCTATCGCTTTTGTGAGCCCGTAATAGGTTCATAACGAACGAAATCGAGCGCATCGAAAATTATAATGCGACCCCAAGTATTCCCAGAAACTCCCGCGTTGCCGGTGTCAGATATTTCCCTTTTCGAAGAGCCACCCCGTAGCCAAGCTCGCCAAAGTACTTCGTGACTGGGATCATACACATAGGCTGCGCATCTTTTAACGACAAAGAGATGCCGGAAATGATTGTTACACCCAGACCAAGCTTCACATATTCTTTAATCACCTCAGCGCCACCTGTTTCGATAATCACGTTGTGCCACAATCCCAGTCGTTCGAAAACCTGATCAATCCTTCTTCTGATGGAATTCTGCCGCTCGTAAAGAATGAGGGGCTCTTTCGCGATATCCTTTAATGTAACTTTTTTTCTCTTCGCCAGCGGATGATCCGGAGCGGTGCATAGATACATATCATACTTGGCCGTTTCGTAGAAGTCCATACCGGTGAAGTCATTCCACGAAGCCGTAATTCCAAAATCGATCTCTCCCGCCATCACCATGGAGAGAATATCGCTGTCCAGAATTCGGTTCATAATCGTTACCTGTACCTCAGGATACATTCTTTTGAACTGTTCCACGCACTTCGGCAACTGATATCTCATGTATCCCCGATAGGCAGCGAACACGATTCTTCTGCTCTCCTTATGAGCGATCTCAGCAAAATGTGCCTCGATATCGTCCAACTTCTGAATGATCGATGCCGCATACTCGAACAATATTTCTCCGTCAGGAGTGAGCCGAATTCCACGCCCCAATCTCTCATACAGCTTCACCCCTAATTCATCCTCCAAAGCCTTCACTTGGTGGCTGACGGCCGATTGTCCGATATTCAACCTCTTGGCCGCCAGGGAAAAACTCCCGTATCGTCCACTCCAGTAAAAACCTGCCAGTTGTTGCAGCTGCATCGCACCTCCTCGACAAAAATTTCACCAGAATTCTGAGAAAGAATATGTGAATTTCAAATATGAGATATGAAAATAAATACTATATTGTTATTAAATATTACTTGTATTCATATATCATGTTTCCTATATTCCGCCACCAACGAAAAAATCTGACACCGGGATCTGCTCATCTTTCTCTTTCCAACTGGATTTCTTGAATCGATTGTTCATCATTTTTCGTCCGTGTCTCAACAACTCCCCTCACCAAGGAGGTGCAGCCATGAAGTCTCAAGCAGTCTCCCCATTTTTAGTGGGCCATGTCATCACACCTCTTTTGCGCCCTTTACCAGTCATCTTCTCATACGCCCACGCCGCTTCAAAGGATCCCACTCTCGCCCAGAGCAAACCAGATCTCCACGAAGAATTTCAAGCCCATGTAAAATGCTTCACCGCTCTGGCTGAGACAGCCGCCACAACAGCAGAGCTTTCGAACGGCGATTACGAATCAGTCATCCAGAAAGCTGAGGATCTTTTGTCGGCCAAACCGAGGACCCTCATAAGAAAAATCGACCAACTCGATCTTGAGCTGTCGCATTTTTCTGAAGTTCACAAAAAAGCGCTCCGGCATGCATACAACATGAAACCTGAACTGTTCAAAAGTGTCTATCAGCGTTATATCACTCCTCGAAAGCTTCTGCTTGTATACCAGAGCGAATCCACTGAGGTCGTGCCCAAGCTTCAGGAAACATTGTCCAAACGGTGCTACTATGAGGTTAAGACCGTTGAGGAAGCGTACCTGAAAGCTTCCCTCCGCAAGACCGATTTTGTGATTTTTGCCCCAACGCAAGCACCCATCTCCTCCCATGCGATAAGTAGCCTTCAGGAGAAAGAGGTGCCTTTTCTTGTTCTTGTCAACCTCGGAGCCGATCTACAAAGAGCTGATATGGTCCAGACGAGACTTGCCGGACTTTATCGGAATAACGGTATCCCGATTTTGCATCGCCCTTTTCCGGCCGTCCGTCTCTTTCAAAAAATCGACCGCATGATTATCGAACAGCAACTTCTTGAGAAGGTTGCTCCTGAAGCCGTTGCGTCAAAACGTGCTGCGATGGTTAAGGTCCATTAAGCATCTAACATCTACATTAAGAATAAGGCCCACATTCTACGAAGGTTCACAGTGAACCTCACTACAGGACCTTGGAGTGTGGGTCTTTTTTGGTTTCACCACCGGCAAGAACGTATTCACGGATTTAATATAAAACTCACGCCTTATTCTGTCAAGACATTTCAATTTTAGATTTAACTCATCATAATTTAGAAATTTAGAGATATATTAGTCGTCTCCACTGTGTCGAACCATGATCCCTCATCTGTTACCTTCCTGTCTCATGTCACATCACATTCAGGTATCGAGTGGGGCGTGAAGATGTTTGGATTGGATTGAATTGATAGGATAATTCAGATGAGAGCGTTTTAGACTATTAGTGGAAAGAAACACTCTGAAGGTCTATGGTGCGCATTCGCCAATACCTAAGATCACATTGACGATGCCCAGAGCATCCAGGATGTCGACACCTCCATCTCGATTACAATCAGCTCGGTCCAATGGACCTCCAAGAAGAGGTGTGGACGCTAAAATGTGATTTACGACGGCCAAAACATCAAGAACATCAACCCCGCCATTACAGTCCACATCACCCCTTTCAGCTTCAGTTTGATCCGGATTGTAGACGTTAGGGCAGTTATCCTCATCACATGTATTGGCTGAATATGCCGGATCGCCATACCCGTCACCGTCGGTATCCGTGCACGAATCGCATACATCACCAATTTCATCACCGTCACCGTCCATCTGCTCCGGGTTGATATCATCGGGACAATTGTCGCAGATATCTCCCAGAGCATCTCCATCTGCATCCCCCTGTTCCGGATTGTAGTCATCGGGACAGTTATCCTCAGTATCAAGGACTCCATCTTCGTCGCGATCCACTGAAGCCGGCTCCAGATGCAGACCCTGGATCCATGCTGCATCAAATATCGTCCCGGTATTCCCGCTGCCGGATTGATCCTCTATCGCCTCCCCACTCCCCTCATTCATTTGCCAGTAGCCGACCAATCCGGGCTCATCCCCCGTCAGATAGCAGTCCAAAGTCCCGGAGATCTCCTCTCCTGTGCGCACAACATTCCAGATTCGTACTTCATCGATCATGCCGTCAAAAGCTAAGTTGCCCATGCCGTTCCCGATGACGAGATCGTCGCTGCTATTGTCCTCGATACTGCCTGAAGGCGGGGTGGTGAAAGAGACGTCCTGCTCGATACCGTTGATATATATTCTGACCAGACCCTCACCGTTATACGTCACCGCAACATGTTGCCATTGGTCAAGAACGAGCGAGCTCTCAGGAGTATTTGCATAACATAATGTCCCGTCGCTGTGCCTCAGTTGGAGAAGCAGACTGTGAGGATGATAGGCAAGGTATGAGTCAAGGAGCTGGATCGTAATACTGTTCTTGTCAATCACCTTACCAAGTCCGAACGTCAGGAAATTTCCCCAGCCCGCGGGATTGATCCAGGCTTCCATGGTCAATGCATCTGTCAGATGCAGAGACGGTGTAGCAGGACACGAAACAGAGCTTATGACACCGTCAAAAAGAATGGCGCTTTCCCCGTCGAATACACGGACATGCTCTTCACGAGTTTTAGTGTGAGAAAGCGAATCGTTCGATACTTCCAAGCTGACGGTATAGACTCCGGGTTGGTCGTAAACCCAACTTGGATTCTGTTCGTAGGAATCGACCGTTCCATCTGTATCAAAATCCCAGGCCCAGGATGTGACAGGCAAATATTGAGTCGAACCATCTGTGAATTGTACTGTCAGTGGTGCATGGCCTGTCTTGGATTCTGCCGGAAAATTTGCGAAGAAAGGTTTCATCGTCGGACTGAAGGTCGTGGAGAAAAGCATTTCAGTAAAGAGAAGTGCATCGGGATGGATGTCAACAATCTGCGCGCTGATGCTCGGTATGTTTGGATAAATAGAGATGAAATCCGCAGCCGGTATATGAAGTCCAATAATCTGTTTTGGACGAAAATGCGTCTCGATGAAAGGTTCCAGAGCGGAGTTGACCAGGAGCCAATAGGGAATAAGGGCCAGGTCTATGTCCTTATCCTGGAGATCGAAACCGTCAAAATCGTCCAGTGTGGTGTAGGCATCGTCAAGATGCAGAACTTTTTTACCGTCAATCGTCACCAGGAAACACACATTTTCAAGAGTTGCATCGGGATAGAAGTGTTGGACGCGCATGATTTCTATCTCGACACCCATTCGAGTGACCGTCGTGTCCTGAAAGAGAGCGAGAGCGATCCCCTCGACTCGGTCCTCGATGGCGGCAAAGTCCGCAAATTGTAAGCTCAGCTCGTGTACGGTTTGCGCAGGGGCGATGAAATGCGCATTCTCGTTATGGAGAAGGTGCCGGCCGACGGACTGGGCATGAAAATGATCAGGATGCAAGTGCGTTGAAAGAACGAGGTCTATTGAATTATAAGGGGGGCTTGCCGTTTCGATCTTCTCCTGCTCATCGTCAGGAAGATCGACATAGTTTGGAGATCCGTCGCGATAGAGTCCGTCGATTAAGATCTGCGTTTCATGTGATGTTATTAAGACACCTTCATTTGCAATGTAAGTGATCTCAAACTCGTTGGCGGTAGCCTGTGTTCTTGCCTCCTGTGTGAGTAAGATTCCTGAAACCATCAGGATTAACAGCACAAAACCGACAAAAGTCTTCATGATGATCCACCTCCCTATAATTCGGAATACCGATTGAACTGGATCTGCAGCGTCCTTCGGTCTGAAGAAACCACGCTTGAAATACTATTTCAGCAAAACCATCGATTTTGTCTTAGAGAAAACATCCGTCTCCATCGAGTAAAAATAAATTCCTGAGCTCACTTTCTGCCCTTGGTTGTCCGTGCCGTTCCATGTGATTTCATGATAGCCGGCTGATGTTTCGCCCTCTCTGAGCTTTTTCACAAGCTCACCCTTGATGTTGAATACGGCCAGCCGAACACGCCCAGACCGTGGGAGCGCAAACCGAATCGTCGTCTCAGGATTGAAAGGGTTCGGATAGTTTTGTGCCAGAGAAAACTCTCGGGGGATCCGCGCCTCGGCCTTGATCAACGCCATAAATGTTTCAAATTCATCTCTTGCAAGATACCGTTCCAACGACTCGCAAAATTCTATCACCTCCGCATTCATCACAGGCCTCGAAACCGACGGGGCGCATGCGCCAAGGCCCAGTATGACGTTGATGATACCCAGAGCATCCAGAATGTCCACACCCCCGTCACCGTTGCAGTCGGCCCGGGCCAATGGCCCTCCGACGAGAGGGCTGGAGACTAAAATGTGGTTTACGACCGCCAGCACATCCAGCACATCGATTTCCCCGTTACAATCCAGATCACCCCGCTCTACAGCACTCTGCTCCGGATTGTACGCACCGGGGCAGTTGTCCTCCACACACATATTTTCCGGATATCCAGGATCGCCGTACCCGTCACCATCGCTGTCCGTGCACGTATCGCACACGTCACCGATGCCATCACCATCACCATCCGTCTGATCCGGATTGACCTCTTCAGGACAATTGTCGCAGACATCTCCGAGGCCGTCGATATCTGTATCCTCCTGGGCAGGATTGTAGTCGCCGGGACAGTTATCCTCTGAATCGAGGACTCCGTCCTCGTCGTGATCCGCTGAAGCCGGCTCCAGATGCAGACCCTGGATCCAGGTGATTTCAAACGCTGTTCCGCCATTGCCATTTCCCGAATGGTCTGTGATGGCTGCACCGCTGCCTTCATTCAGTTGCCAGTAAACGACGAGCCCCGGTTCATTTCCCACGAGGTATGAATTCATGCCGGATAAAATTTCATCCTCTGTCCGGGTAATATTCCACAGACGGACTTCCTCCAGATTCCCCTCAAAGGCAAGATTGCCATCGGAATCATTGCCGATTACAAAATCGCTGGCGCTGTTGTCCATAAGAGGACCTGATGGTTGAGGGGATTGAGACAGAATCTGTTCGACACCATCGAGATATATCGTGATGTCACTGGTTGTTCCGTCATACATCACAGCCACGTGCTGCCAGGTATCGAGATCAATAGAACCCTCAGGTGTGGTTGCAAGACTGAGGGAGCCACTGGCATGGGTCAGTTGAAAGGCCAGGCTGTTATCGTTGTAAGCAGGATGTGACTCTATGAGGTAGAGGGCAAACAGCTCTTTATCAAAAACTCTTCCGAAACCGAGATTGAACATTTCCCCCCAGCCAGTGGGATACATCCAAGCCTCGAAGGTCAGGGCCTCGGTAAGATTCAGAGAGGGTGCTGCCGGACACGACAGAGAGCTGTTGGAGCCATTGAACTGGAGGGCGCTCTCACCGTCGAACACCCGGATATAATCTTCGAGGATCTGTGTATAGGTATCCGTTCCGTTTGTAACTTCCAACGAAACGGAGTAGATTCCGGGTTCGTTATACGTCCATCCCGGATTCTGCTCCTCGGAATCTATGGTCCCATCGTTTTCGAAATCCCACGCCCAGGACGTAACGGGCTGGGGGGCACTTGACAAATCGGTGAATTGAATGGTCAGCGGTGCGTGACCTGAAGTCACATGTGTTTGGAAATAAGCTCCGTAGAGTCTGTTCTCCCACCATGCAATTTCGTTTCTATCCATTGATGCCACCAAGATATCCACATCGCCATCGTCATCGAAATCCAATGCGCTGGGATAACTCCCACCATGAAATTCCTCTGAAATGGAGTGCTGAGTGAAGACTCGATCCCCGGCATTTTCCCACCACCTGACAGCACCGGCTCCTCTGGAGGCACCCAGAATATCAATATCGCCATCTAAGTCAAGATCTGCGGCATAAATCCCTCGGGCTCCCTGGAAATTTTCACCAATGAGGTGCTGTGTGAAGGATTGACTTCCTGTGTTCTCATACCACGCAACCTGTCCGATAAAACAAATTGAGCAGGCCAGGTCAATGTCACCATCATGATCGATATCCTCGGCGTAAACGGATGTGGGCCCCTGCACACCGGCTCTCACAATATGCTCCTCGAAGACTTGGTTGCCTGTATTCTCGAACCATAAAATTTGAAAGGATCCTGGTCCTGTTCCCACTATATCAATATCACCATCCTGATCCATATCCTTGGGATAGAGGCAGCTGGCTCCGGTCCAATTTGTCTTGAGAATATGCTCGGTGAAACTCCGATCCCCATCGTTCTCGAACCATGCAGCCTTTGCAGTCTGACATGCGGTTACGAGCAAGTCCGTATGACCATCATCATTGATGTCTTCAGCGCAAACATAATTTGGCTGTCCCCAGCCGCTTACTATCGTATGTTGGGTTATGAAGTTCTGATTTCCATCATTTTCCCACCAGGCTAACGTATCGCAGCTAAAACCTGCACTCACCACATCAACATCACCGTCGGAATCCAAATCGACCCCGCATATCCCCTTGGGACCCCTGAAACTATCGGTAATAATATGTATGGTGAATTTTCGGTTTCCATCGTTCTCCCACCAGGCGATACTATTGGCCCTCAGAGCCGAACCCAGCACATCGATGTCCTCATCACCGTCCATATCTACGGCCACGGCATGCCAAGTATAGTTAAAGTCATTTGTGATTGTGTGCTTCGAAAAGAGAAGTTGCGGAGAACTGGAGGTGGCACACAGAACCAATAAGATTGAACTAAAACATGCGACAGAACACACCGAGAGCCTTTTCATAATGTCGCTCCTTTCTCAAAAGTGAAACTTAGAGAAACGGTTCTCATAGAACTATTTTAACAGTATCATCTTTTTCACACAGTGGTAGTTTTTCGTCACCAACCTGTAAAAATAGACACCCGAGCTTACTGCCTGACCTTGCTCATCCGTGCCGTTCCATGTGATTTCATGATAGCCGGCTGATGTTTCGCCCTCTCTGAGCTTTTTCACAAGCCCACCCGTGATATTGAATACGGCCAGCCGAACACGCCCAGACTGTGGGAGCGCAAACCGAATCGTCGTCTCAGGATTGAAAGGGTTCGGATAGTTTTGTGTCAGAGAAAACTCTCGGGGGATCCGCACCTCGGCCTTGATCAACGCCATAAATGTTTCAAATTCATCCCTTGCAAGATACCGTTCCAACGACTCGCAAAATTCTATCACCTCCGCGTTCATCACAGGCCTCGAAACCGACGGGGCGCATTCGCCAAGACCCAGTATGACGTTGATGATACCCAGAGCGTCCAGAATATCCACGCTCCCATCACCGTTGCAATCGGCCCGGTCCAAGGGCCCACCGACAAGAAGGCTGGAAGCTAAAATGTGGTTTACGATGGCCAGCACATCCAGCACATCGCTTTCACCGTTACAATCCAGATCACCCCTCTCAACTGCACCCTGCTCCGGATTGAATACATTGGGACAATTATCCTCCTCACAGGTATTGGCTTCATACCCCGGATCGCCGTACCCATCGCCATCGCCGTCCGTGCACGAATCGCACACATCACCGAACCCATCACCGTCATCATCCTCCTGATTCAGATTTACATCATCCGGACAATTATCACAGACATCACCAACAATATCCCCATCCGCATCATCTTGATCAGGATTATAGTCATAAGGACAGTTGTCCTCAGAATCAGCCACTCCGTCCTCATCACGATCCACTGATGCCGGATTCAGATGCACACCTTCTCTCCATGTGGCATCAATCACCGTCCCGTTATTTCCAAAGCCGGAATGATCCTGTGTTATCTCCCCGCTGCCTTCGTTCATCTGCCAGTTCCCGACCAGCCCGGACTCATTTCCCAACAAGTAGTAATCCAGATTGACAGCGACTTCCTCATCGGACCGTAGAATATTCCAGATTCGAACTTCGTCTATTATGCCATGAAAAGTTGCGCCGAGATCCGCGGAATTGCCGATGAACAAATCTTCTCCACTGTTGTTTTCGATATCGCCTGAGGGTCTCATGATGTGGCTGACGGTCTGTTCAATACCGTTTATGTACATCGTGACAACATCTTCCCCATTGTACGTCACGGCAATATGCTGCCATTCGTCCAGGACAATTGACGCTTCTGGAGTATTCGAATAACTTATTACACCGTCGGCGTGTGTAAGTTGGAAAACCAGACTGTGATCGTTTAAGGAAAGATAAGAATCCACGAGATACAGGGAAATATATTTTTTGTCAAGCACTCTTCCGAGTCCAAGAGTTTCAAATTCTCCCCAGCCGGAAGGATTGATCCAGGCTTCGATGGTCAATGCATCCGTGAGATTCAGGGAATGTGTGGCCGGACACGAAACATAACTATGCTCACCATCAAACAGAATAGCGCTTTCACCGTCAAATACATGGACATAATCTTCACGAATTTTAGTGTGAGAAAGCGAATCATTCGATACTTCTAAACTCACAGTGTACATTCCAGGTTCATCGTATGTCCAACTGGGATTTTGTTCATCAGAATCGACCGTTCCATCCGTATCAAAATCCCAGGCCCAAGATGTTATGCTTAGATGTGTCGTCGAAAAATCTGTGAATTGAATCGTTGCCGGGGCATTGCCTGTTTTTAATTCTGCCTGAAAATTTGCATAAAAAGGTTTCATAGTTGTACTAAATATTGTACTGAAAAGGTTTTCAGTGAATAGAAGCGCACTGGGGTGGATATTTTCGATTGCAGCGCTAATGACAGGCGGCTGTACGAAAGGAGAGGAATCTGAAAGAGGTAGATGTGCCGCTATAATTTGTTTTGGACGAATATGAGTGTCGATAAATGTTTTCAGATTAGAACTGATTAGGATCCAAAAGGGAAGAATTGCCACGTCAATGTCCCTTTCCTGTAAATCAAATACATCAAAATTGTTTTCCGCGGGATTTGCATCACCAAGATGCAGAATTTTTTTACCGTCAATAGTAATGAGAAATCCTACATTTTCAATTGGATCTGATGGGTCAGGTAACCAGTGATGCAGGTATAAGATTTCTATCTCAACTCCCTCTCGAATGACAGTCGTGTCTTGATTAAAATCTGGAGTAATTCCTTCGACTCGATCCTCGATTGTAGAATAGTCCGCAAATTGTGAATGAAGCAGTTGTACGGTTTGCAAAGGACCGATGAAATACGCATTCTCGTTATGTATAAGATGCCGCCCCACAGATTGGGAGTTAAAATGATCACCATGGCCGTGCGTCGCAAGAACGATGTCTATTGAATCATAAGGCGTGGTTGCTGTTTCAAGTTTCTCAAGGTCTTCGTAAGAATGAAAGGGATAATCAGAGCCGAAATTGCGAAACAATGCATCAATTAAAATCTGTGTTTCGTGTGAAGTAATGAGTACACCTTCATTTGCAATGTATGTGATTTCAATTGACTGAAACTCGGAATTTCGTTCCAGTGCATCACGAGAATCTGGAAATGTGGTATTTACAGGATATACTGCAGACTCATCAACGGAAGTCTGTTCTCCAGCCTCTTGTGCCAGGACAATTCCTGAGAATATTAGGAATAGCAAGATTGCATGGATAAAAGTCTTCACGATAATCCACCTTCATTCGAAAGTTAAAATGTGTTGATTTAGGTTTGCTGCGTGCCCTCTGACTCCAGTACATATGGTTGAAACACTACTTCAAAAGGACCATTGATTTTGTCTCGCGAAAAGCTTCTGTTTTTATGGAATAGAAGTACACTCCTGAACTCACCTCTTGACCTCGTTCATCTGTGCCGTTCCAAATTACCGAATGATATCCCGCAGTTTTTTCAACGTCCACAAGCTTTCTGACACGTTCGCCCGTAATATTGTAAATTGCAAGTTGGACGTGTGAAGCTTGAGATATACTGAAGGAAATGGTTGTCTCTGGATTGAAGGGATTAGGATAGTTCTGAGAGAGATAATACACTGCAGGAACGGACGCTTCTTTAATCAGATACATAACCCTGCCAAAGTCATCGGCTGGGAGGTAAGACGCCAACGACTTCAAAAACTCCATCACTTCAGTGGTGAGCACTGGTTTGGAGGTTCCCAATGCACATTCACCCAAACCCAGAATCACATTTATAATACCCAGAGCATCCAGAATATCCACACCCCCGTCACCGCTGCAGTCGGCTCGGTCCAAGGGCCCACCGACAAGAAGGCTGGACGCTAAAATGTGGTTTACGACGGCCAGCACATCCAGCACATCGATTTCCCCGTTACAATCCAGATCACCCCGCTCTACAGCACTCTGCTCCGGATTGTATGCACCGGGGCAGTTGTCCTCCGCACAGACATTTTCCGGATATCCAGGATCGCCGTACCCGTCACCATCGCTGTCCGTGCACGTATCACACACATTCCCAAGACCATCGCGGTCAGCATCCGATTGATCCGAGTTGTAGTCGTCCGGACAATTGTCGCAGACATCCCCCACACCGTCACCCTCAACATCCATCTGCTCAGGATTGTATTCATCCGGACAGTTATCCTCGAAGTCAATTACCCCATCTTCGTCACTGTCCGTTGTGATAGGATCCAGGTGAACGCCTTGTCTCCACATGGCGTCCACAACAACCCCGTCATTCCCTTTGACAGAATTGTCCACAAGGGCTCCACCGCTCCCCTCGTTCATCCTCCAAGAGCCGACCAATCCCGTCTCATTTCCGTATGCGAAGCAATTCATATACTCCTGAATTTCTTCCGGGGTACGGACAACATTCCACAGGCGAACCTCATCGATGAGGCCGTCGAAGGTCCAGCCGAGATCCTCAGAGTTCCCGATGATGAAATCGTTTGTACTGTTGTCTCGAATGCTGCCTGCGGGTGGAATGGTATGGGACACCGTTTGCTCGGTACCATTGATATACATCCTGACCGCATCTTCGCCATTGTAGGTGACGGCGATGTGCTGCCACTCGTCGAGCGCAATGGACTGTTCAGGAGTGTTCGAATAACTGGCTGAATAGCTTTCGTGAATAAGCTGCAACAGGAGACTTTGCGTATTATGAGTAAGGTAGGAATCGACCAGGAAAAGCGATACATTTCTTTTTTCGATAACTTTTCCCAGACCAAAACCGGGAAATTCGCCCCAGCCGGCAGGGTTGATCCAGGCCTCGACAGTAAAGGCATCGGTGATGTTCAGGGATGGTGTGGCCGAGCACAGCGCATAGCTGTTTATTCCATCAAACAGGAGAGCGCTCTCACCGTCAAAAACATGAACATACTCCTCAAAGACCCGTGTTTCGGCGAGCGACCCGGAGGAGACCTCCAATGTCACTGTGTAAATTCCGGGCTCTTCGTATATCCAGCTCGGGCTCTGTTCATCCGAGTCAACGACCCCATCGTTATTGAAATCCCAGCTCCACGAGACGACGCTCCCGAGGGATAAATCCTGAAAATTTACCTCCAAAGGTGCATGACCGGTGAGGGGTTCGGCAGCACAGTTTGGAAAAAGACTTGAGATCTTCAGGAGCCACACATCAAACCGGCCTGCTCCAAAAGAGCCCGTGTGTCCCGTAATAATGTAACTCCCGTCGCTGGCCTCACAGACGGAACTCCCCCAATCAGGTCCAGGGCCGCCAAAGATCTTACTCCATGTTTCATTTCCCTCCGCGTCCGTTTTGATGAGATAGACATCATTTCCCGTCTCAACGGACTTCGTCGCCCCACAAACAAGATAGCCACCGTCGGTCGTTTCACAGACCGACCGCCCATAGTCATAGTAAGTGCCCTCACCGAATTCTCTTCTCCACTCTTCATTTCCCTGAGCATCGGTTTTTATGAGGTAGACATCGAGCAACTCTCCGAATAGAATATCGGTCTGCCCGGCGAGGATAAAACCTCCATCCCTGGTCTCTTTGACACAATTGACCGAATCAAAATAGTAGTGATGGAACGTCCTGGTCCACTCCTCATCCCCGTTCGCATCCGTCTTTATGAGATAGATATCCCGATCACCAAAAGTACCCTGAATATTTGAAATGGTCGAACCCGCAATCAGGAGTCCGCCATCCCGTGTCTCAATGACAGAATGAGCGAACTCGGACAAATACCCGGTGAATGTCCTTGTCCAGACAGTCCCACCGTCGGCATCCATCTTTATCACATACACGTCCTGGTTCTGCGACTCAAACGATTTCGTATAGCCACAGATCACGAAGCCGCCATCACTCGTCTCGCAGACGGATTTTCCCACATCCATATGTTCGTCACCGAAGGTACGGGACCATTCCTCGTTTCCCTCGGAATCCGTTTTGACCACATATACGTCCCGCGCGCCGGCCCCGTATGACGTCGTATATCCCACAGCAATAATTCCGCCATCGCTGGTCTGACAGGCTGAGTAGCCGTAATCCCAACCGGATCCGCCGTACGTCTTCGACCACTCCTCATTACCCTCGACATCCGTCTTCACTAGATACAGATCACAGTTTCCCGCACCATACGAGTAAGTATACCCACAGACGAGAAAGCCTCCATCGCCGGTCTCGCAGACGGACCTGCCACCCTCCAGGCTGTTGCCGCCGAAGGTTTTGGTCCACAGGGCATCATCGTGGGTAAAAACATCTCTTTTTTTCAAAACGGCTGCCCTCTCACTCTCACCTCTAGGTTTGAGGTTGCCGTGTAAATGTTCATGTACCCTGGCCAGGGCCTCGCAATTTTCCCAACTGAAGGAATCACCCATCATGCTGGTGACAACATTTCCATCGATGACAGGTGTTGTTCCACTCACGTATGTAGCCCCTGCGGTCGCGTACTCATTTTGGTACGTCGGACTGCCCGTTACGCGTCTGCCATCGATCACACCGGCTGCAGCTAAAACCCGCACAGCCGGACAAAATCCGGCCACGACAAGGCCCGATTGAGCTGCTTCTCCAATAAGATCCAATGCGTCCTGACTGGCTAAAAGATCCGCGCAGGCGTCATTACCTCCGCCTGACATGACTGCCACGATATCATAGTCGGCAACATCCGTAATATCGGAAACAAGGATATCCACGGTAAGGGCAGGAGCCCCAAGGGGTCCCCCATACACAGGGCACGCTGCGACCGTCTCTGTAATTCCTGCGAGTGTAACATCCCACCCGAAGAGCTCGAAGTCATCCCTATCAAGATGATAATTGGTTCCGTAATTACTGGGTATCAAGATCAAGATATTGACATCCTGCCCGAGCGCCCCGCGGATGAACGTTACCGTTAGAAAAACACAGAGAGTTGAGATGAGCTCTTTTTTCACCTTTCCCTCCTTCCCCGTGAGGACGGACGTACCGAATGTATCCACAAAGGACTGCAACTATGCTCAGAAAATACAGATATATAAGATTGATTCTTCAACATCTGGGACGGTGTGCTTCTGGTTATTACAGATATTTATTTGTCTGCAAGGTTTCGGTTGCAAAACGTGTGCCACTACACATTCCGTTAAAAGTTATAAAAAATCTTGCTTTGAGCACAACGATTTACAAGGACTCAACAGATGGGACTTGTCAGACACACCCTCCTATTCTCTCGAATGGGGGCGCACAGAATTGCACGTCTCAAGAGGAATCATTTTGCATTCCGAGGATAATTGCACGTAATCGTCTCCTTTGAAGGGTGAGAACCGTCGGGTGCAAGGCGAACCGTGCAGTTCTCATCAATTCATTCCAAAGAGGATGGGGACCGTCCGCTCAATAACATGATGTCTTCTAAGACCGCACAAGATTGTATGACTCAATTAAGGTTGACACGTGCCAATCCCGAGCACGACGTTCACAATCCCCAAAGCGTCCAGTATGTCCACACTCCTGTCAGCGTTGCAGTCGGCTCGGTCCAGAGGATCACCGGCCAGTGGGGTCGAAGCTAAAATATGGTTTACGACGGCCAGAACATCGAGGACATCGATCCCGCCGTTACAGTCCACATCGCCTCTGTCGACAGGCGCCTGATCGGGATTGTACACGTAGGGGCAATTGTCCTCCTGGCATTCGTTGGTCGGATACCCCGGATCGCCGTATCCGTCGTTGTCGGTATCCATGCATGCATCGCACACATCACCACTGCCGTCACCGTCACCATCGACCTGATCCGGATTGGCCTCTTCAGGGCAGTTGTCGCAGACATCGCCAATGGTGTCATCGTCCGTATCGTCCTGATCCGGATTAGGGTCATGGGGACAATTGTCCTCGAAGTCGAGAACCCCGTCCTCATCAGCATCCGTCGTCGCAGGATTGAGGTGAACCCCCTGAATCCAGGCTACATCGGTCAATGTGCCGTCATTTCCATACGTTGAATAATCCGAAATTGTTTCGCCGTTGCCCTCGTTCATCTGATAGTAGCCGACCAATCCTTGCTCCATTCCAGACAAATATGAGTCCATAGTGGCCTGGATCTCCTCCCCGGTTCGCACGATATTCCAGATTCGAACCTCATCGATGATGCCGTCGAAGGTGAATCCGCTATTGGCATCGCTTCCTATCACGAGATCATCTGTGCCGTTATCGGCGATATCTCCCGAGGGTGACGGATTGTGTATCAGTGTCTGCTCCACGCCGTTGATGTATATTCTCATTTGGCTCGTCGTACCATCGTACGTCACGGCCACATGCTGCCATGCGTCAAGAACAAGAGATTGTTCGGGTGTTATCGAAAAACTGACGGGGCCCTGAGAGTGCGAGAGCTGAACGGCCAAGCCGCGATCGTTGAAAGCAGGATGGGATCCAATAAGCATGAGAGAGTATTTACCTTTATCGACCACCCTTCCAAATCCAATGCCCTGCACTTTTCCCCAGCCGGAGGGATTGATCCAGGCCTCGACGGTCAGTTTATCAGTACAATTCAAGGATGGTGGGGCTCCGCACAGGGCGACGCTGTTGTCGCCATCGAACTGCAGAGCGCTCTCGCCATCGAAAACACGTATATAATCTTGTGCAGTATATGTTCTGTTTATCGAATTGTTTGAAAAGTTCAAACTCACTGAGTAAACACCCGGTTCCATGTATGTCCATACAGGATTTTGCTCGTAGGAATCCGTTGTGCCGTCAGTATTGAAATCCCAGACCCAGGTGGTTAACGGTGGATCGTAATCTGATCGATCGGTAAAGTGGACCTCCAGTGGAGAGTGGCCTGTTAATGGTTCTGCATGCATACACGATGGAACTATTGTCACAAGATCCATCCGATTGCCGTTAAAATTTGGAACAACCACGATATTGTCTCGCTTGTTGAACCCAATATCCGCAGGGCCTTCGTGACCGCTCGAGACCACCTGACGCGGGTCGCTGAACTCGCGATCAAATCGATACACCGAGCCAGTCGACCAGGAAGAGATATATATATTCCCCTCATCATCCTGAGTCAGGCCATCGCAAGCGGCTAAATTCATATTCGTCAAAACGGTCAGCGTGGAATCTTGCAGGTTGACAGAGAGAACGGGTGCACCGGGGCTTGACTCCGATATAACCAGCAACCGATTGTTTCTCCTATCGAACAGGATTCCGTTCGGAGAAGAGAGGCTCGCTGTAACAAAGGTCGAATAACTCTGGTCGTTCCTCCGAACCTTGAATATTCTGTCCGTATTGTATTCCGTTACATAGAGATACCCTGAGGTATCCGACGTAATATCGTTTAAGAGTTGCATTCCGGTGATATACAGATTGGAAATTGTTTCCCCGGTCGTCAGATCAAATCCAATCAACCCCGCATTAGGACCGGTATTGCATGCGGCATAGAGCGTGTTTCCCACTATATGCAAGCCAGCGATATTGTGGGCTCCCAAAAAATCGGTGTTGAAGTAACTCTGCACGCCGTCGTTGTCAATCTGAACCACACCTCCATCCCCCCAGTTCGATACGAGATACCGGTTATTGACCTCATCGAAGACAGCACTTTCAGGATTATTGAGCAGGTTCTGAGGGTATGTATACATCGGAGAGACTATAAGAATCAACATCATGATTCCGATGACGACATTTCCTTTCGCTAACAATGTTACTACTGCTTTTTTCATCTCAAACCTCCTCTCTTATGCCACAAGGTGAAACCATCATCTATATTGAAAGTTACCTCCAGGCTCCAACCGTTCTGAGGCTATTGGTACACACTCGCCAATACCCAGAATCACATTAATCATACCCAAAGCATCCAAGATGTCCACACCTCCATCACCATTGCAGTCGGCTCGATCTAATGGATCACCTATTAGACGGATTGTACCTAAAATATGATTCACAACGGTAAGCACGTCCAAAACATCTATGGCGCCTTGACAGTCAATATTACCTATTTCTACTTCAGCCTGATCCGGATTGTACACCTGGGGGCAATTGTCCTCCTCGCATTCGTTGGCAGGGAACCCGGGATCGCCGTATCCGTCCCCGTCGGTGTCCATGCACGCGTCGCATGCATCACCGCTGCCGTCATTATCGCCATCGACCTGGTCCGGGTTGACCTCTCCCGGACAGTTGTCGCAGACGTCGCCGATGGTGTCACCGTCATCGTCCTCCTGGTCCGGATTGTAGTCATTCGGACAGTTGTCCTCGAAGTCAAGAACCCCGTCCTCATCACTATCCGTTATCGCAGGATTGAGGTTGATACCCTGAATCCAGGCGACGTTAGTCAGTATCCCGATATTCCCGTGTGCCGAGAAATCCGAACTCGTTTCGCCATTGCCCTCGTTCATCTTCCAATAGCCCACCAATCCAGGCTCCATACCCGACAGGTACGAGTCCATGGTGGTCTGGATCTCCTCCCCTGTGCGCCTGATATTCCACAGGCGAACCTCATCAATGATGCCATCAAATCCGAAACTGCCGGTGACATCATTTCCGATGACCAGATTATGAGAGCTGTTGTCTTCAATCGGACCCGAGGGCGGGATGGATTGAGTGACCACCCGCTCAATGCCATCAACGTACATTTTCACCTCATTGCCCGTGCCCCTATAGGTGACGGCCACGTGCTGCCACTGGCCGAGCGTGATGGAGGCTTCGGGACTGTTGGAATAACTGATCGTACCATCACTGTGAGTAAGCTGCAAAACCGCACTGTGGGGGTGCATCCCCAGGTACGAGTCGACGAGGTAGAGAGAGATGTGATGCTTATCGATCAATCGACCCAGGCCGAAGTTGAGGAAATTACCCCAGCTCGAAGGATGAACCCAGGCTTCGACGGTCAGCTCATCCGTCAGGTTGAGGCTCGGGGTGGCGGAGCAGAAGGCATGGCTGCCCTGACCGGTAAATTCGAGAGCACTCTCCCCGTCGAAGACGCGGACATAATCGTCAGAGCTCTTCGTATATTCCAACGTATCGCTCGAAATGTGGAGAGATACCGTATAGGTGCCCGGGTCTTCGTAGGTGAAGAACGGATGCTGCTCCTCGGCGTCGATGAGGCCGTCACTGTTGAAATCCCATCTCCAAACAGTGATAGGCTCCATGACAATGGAGGCATCAGTGAATTGGACACCCAGGGGGGCATGACCTGTGATCGGATCGGCCTGAAAGTGGGCTCCGATGAGGTCGCTTTCCCACCATTCGATTCGATTGCAGTCGTTTCCGGCTCCCAGGACATCCGGATCACCGTCCCCGTCCACGTCGGCCACATAGACATCGCTGGCACCATCAAAGGCGCCCCCTGTAACGGAGTGCTCAATGAAAAGGTGTTGACCGTTGTTTTCCCACCATTTGATATCGTCGGACGTCTCCCCGGCGCTGAGGATGTCAATGTCGCCATCATTATCCATATCCGCCGCATACACGGAAGCGGCACATCGTAAATTGTCCGTGAGCGTATGCATGGTGAAGTTCTGGTTTCCGTTGTTCTCCCACCAGGCGACGGAGCTGCCGCAGGCCGCACCCAGAATATCGATGTCATCGTCGCCGTCCACATCCGTCGCGTACACCCAATGTGCCCAGGGAAAGGGAAAAAAGTGCTCTGTGAAGTTCTGGGCCCCGTCATTTTCCCACCAGAGGATGCCGCCGGAGGCCGTATACGATGCGCCATACACCTGAACAATACTCTGTTCGTCCTTCAGGGCATAGATGCAGGTGCCGCGAATGCGGGGAGAAATGGCGTGGTCGGTAAAGTTCTGATTTCCGTCATTTTCGAACCAGACGAAATCCTCCTCCCAGTTCGAACATAGCACATCGATATCCAGGTCTCCATCCACATCCGTTGCATAGATCGTGTGGGGTTCACCGTAGCTGTCGGAAATCAGATGCTCGGTGAATTGACAATCTCCATCGTTCTCCCACCATGTGACCCTGTCCGGATGAAAGGCTGCACTGACCACATCAACATCGCCATCTCCGTCGATGTCGGCAAACTCGACGGTCCGAACAGTATCGTAATCCTCGCTCAGGGCGTGCTCGATGAAGTTTTGATTGCCGTCGTTTTCCCACCACTTGACACCCTCGTCCACATATGCCCCCCCAATAACATCCACATCTCCGTCCTGATCCAGATCGACGGCCCGCACCGTCATGGTCACGTCAAAGTTTTCTCCGATGATGTGCTCAGTGAAGGCTATTTCCATAGCCTTGACTGAGGAGGTGGTCAGGGTCACAACCAAGCTGAGAATAATACCTTGAAATATCCTGTTCATAGCGTTCCCTCTCTTTAAGAAGTTGTTTCAAAGGTAACGGGATTCGGATACGTTCGGAAGGGTCTGCGGTTCGACCGGAATCCTTTTTCTATTTTGATCACTGTCAAAAAACGGTTGAAAACTCCGGTTGTACAATTGCGTTTTAGTAACTCATGTTAGCGAAACGAAGCGGCGTTTACTACTTGTTTGAAAATGATGACGAACATTCGCCCGTCCCGAGAACGACGTTCACAATACCCAAGGCATCGATAATATCGATGTCTCCATCTCCGTTACAGTCCGCCGCCCAGATCTGCGAGGATGACGGTTGCATCACACCCAGAATGATATTCACGGCCGCCAACACATCCAATATGTCTGTCCCACCATCCTGATTGATGTCCCCCCGGCTGGGAACGTAGCTGAACCACTGGAGTGCATTCCTCAACAATGTCCCTCGAACCTCATCATCATGTCCAGTCATGGCTCGAATACGCGCAAGCTCCAGGGCGAAATAGACAATTTTGTAAGCCCCATCGTACTTGATAGCAGCAGCTTCGCCAGAAATTTGATAGGTAAGTACCGGACTCGCTCCTTCCCGCGGGGCAATAACGCTGGGAGAGCTTTGATTCTGGTCCATGGGGAGAAAGGTAAAACCGCCGGAGATCGGATCGCCTGCAACTCCATACAAAAACGTCTCCTCATTGGAATCATTGATATACTCGGCATGGAGGTAATTCGCATAGAAAGCCGCGTCAGTTGCTGAACCATCCTCGACCAGATCGTACCCGATGTTCGATCCGGCTATCAGCAGATTTCCTCCCCCATCCAAAAATCCGGCTACTGCGGACTGCTCCTCGCCGGTCAACGTACTCTCCCGGTCATCCCCCGTAAACCAGACAACGGCCTCGTACTCCAGGAGCGTCTCCGTCATCGCCCCACCAGACAGCCACACATCCCATACAATCGGATAGATCTCCTTCGTCCTCAAAGCTTCCACGTAGACTTCCTCATACGCCATGCCACCATCATCATCCACCAGCAGAACCGTTGTGGTCCCGATGATGAGCTCGAAGCTCGCGGTCGCTTCATAACCGCCGTCTGCCGAAATATCCAGATGAAATAGAGTCGGATGCGCAGCAGTCCCAGAACCGACGGAGAAAGAAAAGGGATCGTCCTCGTTATCGGCGCTCCCATCTCTGGGCAGGTCAGAGAAATTTGCGGTCCCTGTTATAATCTGGACATCCGGATCATCCGCAGTGAGCGTAGCCGAGACCCCTGTGGCATCTAACCGCGAATTGCTGAAGATCACGATGAGATCGACCGTCTCTCCCCCATCGGCCCGACCATTGTTATTCCCCTGGCTGTCATCGATTCTGTATGCGGAGAACCGTATCAATGGAGCATCGAAGAGAGAATATACCCGTGCTCCCATATCCGCCCTCGTGCCATCCGGGTCCAAGGGACTCTCAGGGTCGCCGGAATCGATACACGGGGAATTCTGGGAGAGGTTATAGTCGGCGTCCTCGAAGCGGGGATCGGCCTCAATATTCCCAACTCCGGGATAGCCGCCCTCAATATCACTGTATATGATATTCACGTCACCCGCTATCTGCCCCCCCTGGATCTGGGTATTTCCCCAGATGATATTATTACGCGCAGTTATGGTGGTCACCAAGCCAAATATGGAGATGGCCCCTCCGTTGGTGGCCGAGGAGTTTTCAACAATGGTGTTATTCTCAATGACAATCGGTGCCGGGCCATTTCCGATCACCCACTATGCACCACCCCCATAGCTCTGTCCGGCCGTATTTTTGCACATAATGTTTCCCCGAATCCTACCTCCCGAATAATCGGTGACCATCCCGGCCCCGTAAAGGGCAATATTAGATGCGATAACATTATTGAGAATAAGGGGATTGCCATAGTAACAGAGCAGCCCGCCACCCTGGGCACCTTCGACACCGCTCATATTTGTCACCTCGTTATTGATAATGATGTTGTCCCGAATGGTGGGAGAGGATTTATAGGTCAAAATACCACCCCCCGCACGAAATGTCATGTGAGCATACAGATCGTCATGCCACCTCGTGCCACGGCCGCCAGTGAGTGTAAACCCTTGTAACACAGCAGAGGAATCTTCCCCGGAGCACATGACCACGCAACTGGCCGAATCGGGGTTCGTGGGACTGCTGCCATCGATGATCGTCGTTTCGACGAAATTGGCATCTCCCGTAGTCACGAAATGGCTGGCAACTACAATATTTTTACCGATAAAGTTTACATTTTCAACATACGTACCGGGAGCGACCAAAACAGTATCGCCATCCGCAGCCGCTGCAATTCCACTTTGGATCGTGGGCCGATCATCAGGAACATGAATCACCGTTCCCAGAACATTCGTGTTCAGGAGTAAAAGTACCGACACAAAACCAATGACATTTTTGGAAACCTGACACGCATAAGCGTTCATACAGATCCCAACTCGACGCGCACTTCCCACAAGAATCTTTCTCATGACAACCTCCTTTCCGGTTTGAAAGTTTCAGATGAAATTCAGGATCAACCTGAAAAAATCGGCCCGAAGTTATAAAAAACCGAAGTGCCTTGTCGACCAATTTTAGAAAGTCGGACGTTTTTTTGAAAAAAAGGAGGTAAAAAAGGTTGGTGAATTATTTGGAGGGAGGTTCCTACATTATTGAAGATGCAGAAAATCTGTCAATCTATATTCCTTTTCAGATTGGGGAATCTTCCGCTCTTTATTTCAATCTTATATGGAGCTGAGCTGAGCGTTCTATCAGACCAGCGTACCGGATGTGTCATTCTGAACAGAGCAACGCGACGTGAAGAATCTCACTCACAAGGCAAGAGATTCTTCGCCCGATAAATCGTTCTCAGAATGACATCTAAGTCGTATCGATTGCAAAGAATCACTCAATTTATATTGTATTTTATTAAGCCCTGTGTCTCTGCATCTTTGTGGCGAATGATCCGGGCTGAAAACATGAAAAATCAGTTCTGATTTGATTTTTTGAACTCACTTGGAGTCATTCCGGTCTGTTTTTTGAATACCTCGTTAAAGGTCGATTTTGAATTAAAGCCAACCTCGTACAGGATTTCCAGTATCGTCATGTCATTATTCGTCGGCTCCATCATGAGGCGTTTTGCCTCTTCAACTCTATAATTATTTATAAAATTAAAAAAATTCTGATTGAAGGACGTGTTGATAACCCGTGAGAGATGCCAACTGGGAATGGACAATTTCTCGGAGAGATCGTCGATGGTTAATTGTGGTATGAGATAGGGTTTCTGGGTCTCCATAAAATTCTTCAGTTTTTCTATATACTTTTGAATATCGGTTTGAGGTAGCCCTGAGTTCGCATACTTTTGTTTTCCCTCTATTCCCGAGAATATTTTCAGTTGATGTAAACCTTTAATAACCAAGATCGTTGTAAAAACGAGAAATATCGTTATCGAGAATAAATCCATGATACTGGTAACAATACCTACATGTGCATTCAGAAGGCTCAGCGTGCTCCTGGATACGACGAATACCCAGTGCAAAGAAATAAGGACCAAAAGAGATACAACCCAATGTAAGTTGATCCTCTCCAGCGATGAATACAAATTCTTCAATTTTGTCTGATAGATATAGACTGTACGGAGCATGGCGACGATGTAGAAGAATATCTGGACAAAATTGGCAGTCCAGAACATTTTCCAAAAGTGGGAGACGAACGTATTTTGCAGAACGGTCAATTCCACAGCCGATGGTGAGGATTGAATCTGACTCCGGATTATGGCCAAAATGACAATACCAGCAAAGGGAATGAAATGAACCGCATCTTTCCTTCTTAGCGAAAAATCTCTGTAGCACAGAGATTTTATATAGAAATAGAGCCAGGGTGCCAGCAGGAAAAACGCCGAACAGCTCACGTAATAGACGGATCGAAAATTCTCAAAGGAGAGGATCCAGAAACGAAATGAGAACCATCGGACCATCAAAAACGATTTTGACAGCAAAAAAGCCACGAGCAGATTTTTGTTCGATCGCTTTCCACCATGCTGTCTCAGTATCACAACCGCCAACAATATCAACAGAAAGCCGGCTGTTGTGAGAACAATATCTGTAAGCAGCGCAATCATAGGCAGAAGCTCCTATGAATTTCTTCGATGATGAATCATTCAAACCATGATTGAAATATTGATCATTATTATGGCATTTTCAGTTGCATTTTATTCTTCGTGCTTGGCCGGCAAAAAATATATTGGATTTTTACACTATTACAATCTTCTTATCTCAAGAAATAATCAATAGGATCCCGAAAGAAAGGACCAGTTTTTCACATTGGACAACAGACAACGTCGAAAAGTTACAAGGGTCAGAGGTGCGGAGATGCAAGGGAGCAGGGAAGTGAATACGGAAACGGGAAACTGGAAGGCGAATGAGCGAAGGAACAGAGGAGGGAATGTGCATCGATGTGACAACGGAGGTGGGAAAATGGAGACCGGTCTCGGGATGAGGGAAAGCCGAATGCACAATTCCAGTGGCTCGACCCTAGCCACTCCTTCCGAAAACATTACCGGATATTTAAAACTTTCCCGTCAACAGTATTTGGATATGGCACTCCAGCCATATGAGCCAAAGTTGGAGCGATGTCGATGGTCCTGGCGGGCTCTTTTGAAACACCCGGTGAGATCCCTTTTCCCATGAAAATGATGGGCACTTCCTGATCGTACCAATACGAAGAGGCGTGGGCCGATCGGGCTGTATAGAGTTGAGCGTTCTCAACAAACTCCACGATCAGGCCGTAATTGCCGGGATGTTTCGGACTGACATTGCCCCTGAGAATTTCATCCGTCCACAATGGAAAAGTCGTTTTCAAACCAGGTATAAACGTATTCCTGTATGATTTCAGGATATGATCTGCCGGACCGTTTCCGGCAAGGTCATCCGGCGTCATGGCTCTGGCAATGAAATCGGACTTTTCAAGCTCCCGGGCAATGCGGGACGGGAGTGCCTCTTCGGGACCGGAATAATTGTCGATAAAATTTTCTATTTCCGAGAGCAGGTTCTTGAGTTCCTCCTGGGCGACCCGCTTCGCCGGTCGCCCCTGCTCGATCTCATATTCAACAATATTCGGTCCTCCGTGGTCACCTGTCAAGGCAATGATACAGTTATTTTTTCCCAAAGTCGCATCGAGGAAATCGAAGAATCCTCCCAATTCCCGGTCCAGTCTTACTATAACATCAAGCTGTTCAAGACTCCTCGGACCAAAGTCATGTCCGATGCGGTCCGTCAATCCAACCGATATGGCCAGAAAATCCGTTGCATTTCGCCCTCCGAGTTCAAGGACTTGAATACACTCTTTTGCCAGGGCAAAGAGAGCCTCGTTCGCGTACGGGCTGAATCTGGAAAAATATGCATTCACTGTTTGTTGATGTATCTCTTGATAGAAATCTCCGATATGATGGGGAAAGGTAGTATGAATACCGTCGAATTCGCACGGAGCTTGATCAGGCCTCGCTAAATGCCGAAACGCTTCAGGTACTGAATTTTCCCATTCCAGTTTTTCTTTATACTCAGGCAAGATCTCATCGTTGAACTTTTCCAGCCAATCAGGGTAATCGTCTCGATAGTAGGTTGATGTCACAAACTGACCTGCAGAAGGTTCTATCCAGTAGACATGATTTTGGGATTTGTCGAGCACTGGTTTGCCTCCATAACACAGTGCAGTCGTTGTAATATTTAGAGAAACACTCCTGCAATCAGGATCGACACTTTTCATCCAGTCGCCGAGACCCGTAACTTTTGTGATCCTCGGTGAAAAACTCAAAGCATCTGGATAACCAAGGATGTGTTCTTCCTCATCAACAAATATCAATTTCCTGTACCCATCCTCGGTAATGATGTCATTTGTCACCACTCCGTGTGTCCTCGGATGAGCGCCTGTATATATTGTGGTATGGCCGGGCCACGACAAGGTCGGCGCGTGATCGACCAGGGCCGTATCGTACCTCCACCCTTGATCCCGCAGTCGTCTGAAACCACCCGTAAAAACGCTGTCGTACCGTTCAAGATACCCGGCACGGAACTGGTCCAGCGTGATCATAACGACAAGCTTTGGCTTTTCTTTCGCACTGTCCTGTGCACATGAATGAAAGAATATCACTACGATAATAGAAAATACTATACGGATAAACGTGATGGGGAAGTATTGCATAGCAATCCTTGTCCTTTAACGGGAGTTTTCTTCTATAAAATCCGTGGGATCAAGCCAGCCCAGCTCGGTCGGATAGGCATAGGTATAGCCGGCCGTCCAGCGGTTGTCACTGGCATCGGAGGGGTAATCGTACCTGCTCCCTGTGCGAATTCCGAAATGAAGATGGGGTTCGAGCCAGTCCACCAGACCACTGATCTCATCACCGTCCCCCAAATAGGCGATAAGCTCGCCTTTATAGACAGCACCGCTTCTCTTTTTCCATCTCCTCGTACTCAAATGACCGTATAACGAGTACACCTCAGGAGACTGATGATCGATGGTTATCGTCCATCCGTAGCCAAGGATCCATCCTGAATGACTGATAGATCCATCGGCAATGGCATACACAGGGGTACCCGCAGCCCCGATAACATCCTCACCGGCATGATACCGGTTGGTTGGTCTATAAAAGTTGCCGAAATCCTGAGACACTTCATACTCTTCCAGTGGGTACCGGAAAGTTGAAGAAGAATATCCACAGTCGCCTATGTTTAAAACGACATTCACTAAACCCAAGGCATCCAGAATATTCACATTCCCGTCAACGTTGCAATCGGCCCGGCCACGTGGTCCTCCCATCAATGGATCCGTACCCAATATGTGATTCACCACACCCAGCACATCCAAGACGTCGATCAAGCCATCACAGGTGATATCACCCCTCTCAGCCTCACCCTGTTCCGGATTGTGGATATCAGGGCAGTTGTCTTCATTACAGGTATTTGCGGCGTAACCCGGATCGCCGTACCCGTCACTATCAGTATCAGTACACGGATCGCACTCATCACCGATACTATCGTTATCATCATCCCCTTGATCCGGGTTGAAGTCACCTTCACAATTGTCACAGACGTCCCCCAGACCATCCTCATCAATATCTAACTGATCAGGATTATGGTCAGCCGGACAGTTGTCCTCTACATCGATGATCCCATCTTCGTCGTCATCATCACACCTGTCACCACGTCCATCACCATCCGAGTCATATTGACCAGGATTGCTTATTTCTATACAATTGTCGCACACATTGCCAAATCCATCGTTATCCATATCCTCCTGCTCGGGATTGTATACAACAGGACAGTTATCATATCCTGCGACTATTCCATCCAAATCGTAATCCGAGGCAAAATCGAAGAGCTCATTCGCTATTTCGAGCACGGCCGCATAGCTGAGCCTGTGGTTCGTGGCTGCAATCACGCCAGAATTCTCCTGTTTGCTGTAGAACATGAGCGATCCGCCTCCGGTATACCCCCCTATATGTCCCCAAACTACCCTGTCATAGATGCCGTATCTCCCCCAAAAGATACCCAGGGCCGGTGAAACTTCCGGAAGTTGGATCGTTGTCATCAAATCGACGGTAGAGCTCTCAAGGATTCGGACGCCGTCTATCTGACCCCTTTGCATGAAGGCGATGAGGTGGCGTGCCAGGTGAAGTACACTCGTTTTGAGTTGCCCGCAGGGATAGACCGGCAAGCCCAGATACCCGAATGGAACGAAGGCGTCACCAATACCTCGATACGGCATGGCGATGGTATTGGTGTCCAGATCTGCCAGAAACCACGACGTCTCCTCCATCTTCAAGGGTGTGAAGAGGAAATCCCTGCAATACTGGGCAAAGGGAACGCCCGTGATCTCTTCCACCAGATAACCTCCTAATGCAGATCCCACATTACTGTATTCGTATTGTGTCCCAGGCCTCCAAGGACCAAAGTTATCCTCGGCGCTGTAATAAGCCCCCCCCGGCGTGAGGTAATCCTCCAAGAATTCACCTAACGGGATCGGGGAATCAACGCCGATAGATTCCACAGCGAGCAGAGCACCCCACTCGTCCATGATACTTGAGGTGTGCGTCATCAGCATCAGAAACGTGATGGGCGTATCAGGAAACTGAGGATGGATCACCTGGAAGGCTGAAAGGTAGTCATTGATTGTATCGTCAAGTTCAAAAAGATTTTCCTCCCAGAGCTGCATCAGGGCGACGCCGACAACAGTCTTGGAAATGGAGTACATCTCAAAAACCGTCGTATCGGACACCTCGATGCCTCTCTCGATATTGGCCCACCCATAAGAGCCGGTCCATATGATCTCACCGTCTTTGATGATGCACGCGGCCAGGCCGGGCAAATTATAATCTTCCATCCTTCCAATGAAACATGAATCCAGGTCCGCCTGGACCGGAACCGCCTCCTCCACCTGCAAAGGTTCAACGATGGAATTCCAACCTATATCACGGGTCATATCGACAGGAGAATGGATATTGAAATTCTCGTCTGAATGAATTTTTGAAGACCGACTCGTTACCTCATCAGCGAGTCCGAAAAAGAACACGACGCCTAACGAAGTGAGGGCAATTGCTGTGCGACTCATAAGTTTCACAAACATGAAATACTTCTCCCGATTGGCACTCATAACATCCTTATAACAATGAGCAACTCCGAGTGAGAGGCACTGTGTAAAATGAAGGGTCAGTGAACTCCAGATGTGCACTCACCAGTACCCAATATGACATTTATTATTCCCAGGGCATCAAGAATATTTACACCCCCGTCACCGTTGCAATCGGCCCGGTCAAGGGGACCACCGGCAAGAGGTGCGGATGCCAATATGTGGTTCACGATTGCCAATACATCAAGCACGTCAATCCCGCCATTACAGTCCACGTCCCCTCTTTCAACAGTTCCCTGATCCGGATTAAATACATTGGGGCAATTGTCCTCCTCACACGTATTGGCCGGATAGCCCGGATCCCCGTACCCGTCACCATCGGTGTCCGTGCACGCATCGCAGGCGTCACCTGTGCCGTCACCGTCCTCATCCCGCTGGTCGGGATTGAATTCCTCCGGACAATTGTCGCAGACATCGCCCGCATCGTCGCCATCAATATCTTCCTGACCGGGATTACGAACATTGGAGCAATTATCGCAGGCATCACCGAGCTCATCACTGTCCGAGTTGTTCTGATCGGGATTGGCCACACCGGAACAGTTATCGCAAAGGTTGCCGACACCGTCCTCATCGGAATCTTCCTGGCCGGGATTGTTCACGTCCGCGCAGTTGTCACAGGCATCACCGAGCCCGTCACCGTCGGAATCCTCCTGGCCGGGATTAAACGTGCTCGGGCAATTGTCAACCGGACAGGTCTCCGATTCGTCCGGGATTCCATCTCGATCCGAATCGAGCCCGAAACACAGGTTCTCCCGACCCTCCACAACAACCACAACCTGATTCGTTGCAACATCAGTATATGTATTCACGATACCCGAGGGCCACTCAACGGTCATGCCTTCGACGATTGTAACGTCGTCAAGGCCGAACGTCGCAGTGACATCACTCTGGCTGCGATGGCCGTTATTGGTTCTGATCTCCCGCATCTGTTCAATTCCATTCCCACCAACAGTGGCATTTACCCTTACCTTTGTCCCGATCCCCGTGGCATTGGACGTCGTCCCGATACACCGCACCTTCAACCAATTTGCCATCTCGGAATCATTGCGATACAGAAAATTATTCTGATTCTCCCAGTTGGCCAGAAACAGATCCAGATCCCCGTCGCCATCATAATCCGCCGCTCCCACACCTGAAGCATATCCAAGCCGGTTCACGATCTCGCCCTGCGTAACCCGGGTGAAGTCGCCCTCACCGTTATTCACGTAGAGAAGGCACGGTTGGTAGTACTGGGTGACAAACAGATCCAGGTTCCCGTCGTTGTCGAAATCAGCCCAGACGCCACTCCCGGAGCGGCCCGGATTGTGCGCCAAAACACTGCCTGTCATCTCACTGAAACCGCCATCACCATCGTTTCGAAACAGTTGATCCGCCTCGCCATCCCCACTGTAAGGGCCATTGGCCACAAACAGATCCAGATCGCCGTCGTTGTCGTAATCGCCCCAACTGCCTCCGTGGGAAGACCGATTGTCCGCCACAATACTCCCTTCGGTTATTTTCGTGAAGGTGCCGTCGCCGTTATTCATGTAGAGAAAGTTGTTCTGGTTCGACCTGTTGGCCACAAACAGATCCAGGAAACCGTCGTTATTGTAGTCTCCCCAGCTGGCGCCCAGAGATTCTCCGCCGTCGCTAACGACAGCGCCCTCAGTCACCTTCTCGAAAGTGCCGTCCCCCCTGTTTCTATAGAGGAAGTTGTTTTGGTTGAAGGCATTGGCCACGAACAGATCCAGATACCCGTCGTTGTCGTAATCTCCCCAGGCACTGGAAAAGGATGCACCGCCGTCCGTGACAACGGGACCAGCAGTGATCTTGGTGAAGGTCCCGTCGCCATTGTTCATGTACAGGAAGTTGTCCCGGTCCCGCTGATTGGCCACGAAAAGATCGAGAAAACCATCATTGTTACAGTCTCCCCAACACGGCCCGGAAGAGTAAGGATCATAACTGGCGATGTCATTAACGATATCGCCCTCCAGGATTTTTGTGAACGTGGCATTGCCGTTGTTACGATACAAGAAATTTCTCTGGTCCTGCCAGTTGGCGACAAAGAGGTCAACATTGCCATCGGTGTCGTAGTCTCCCCAGGCAACGCCTGCGGAGATCCCTCCGTCACTGACGACATCCCCGCCCCCTATCCTGACAAAGATTTGCCCGTGAAGGTCTGGTACTCCCATCAAACTTATTGTCACGAGACACACCGTACTTACCACCATCTGATCAAGGAGATCAGGAACAGCTCTTCTGAAACGAAACATCCGCCATCCTCCTTCACGTTTTTTCCCCTTGTTCTCAATCTCTGTTTGGGAACGCACAACACAGGGACACTCGGTTTCCATATCAACACTGCTTCCAAACTGGAGTATGGGAGTAAGCCCAAAGTTTTCCCATCGATATTGACGACCCCGCATCTTTCTCAGAAATACACTCGGGCGCTCTCTCTGATCACTCCTCGAATTTTTCCGCGTACCGGCTTTGCTCGAGAAACGCCTGATAATCGGTCACGCCAAGGATCTCGCGCACGGCTTTCGACTTGTCGTTCGCATTTGTGCAATAGGCTTCGACGATGAGGCTTCCCAGCACATAGCCGACGTGCATTGGCTGCTCCGGATCGCTCGGCTTGCTCCACATCCAGTCCCCGGTCTCCGCACCATTCATCTCCTTGCGAAACAAATGCCAGAGCCTTCTCTCATGTTTCAAAGTATAGTCAACGGCTTCATCTTGTGTGATTTTTCCTGTGACGAGATTGGCAAAAAATTCAGCCGTGCCCTCGCGGATGGATAGACCGAGGAGGTTCTTCTCCGGCCCGAAAAGGGCCTTATACTTGTCGTACCCCACGGCCATGACCTGTTGAAAATGGACCAATTCATGGATCAGAAGGGTTCTCTTATCTTCAAGCGGTCTCTTCCATTTTTCGACGGAGATGAGTTGTCCCTCCGTTGATCCCGAGCCAATACCCCGATAGGCTCCGATCAGAAAATAGGTTCGAGGGAACACGGCGTTCGGAATGAGGCGCTTGAGTTCAACAAAAGCTTCGCGATAGGACGGTTCCTTGGCAGAGATTAAATCCGGCAAGTCACCGAGAGAGTCATACTTCTCCGGATGCGTTCGGATCGCTTTGACCAATCGTTCAGCCGTAAGATCATATTTCTCTATGAACATTCGAAGTCCGGGTGTCCCCTTATCCAGATACTCCGATTGAAGGATGGCTACAGAATCGCATCCCGGAGTCAAGAGTCCGTGTGCATGTACAAAGGTGTGAATATCATCATAGACGAACCGGGCTTGCTGGGGATCCATCGTCAAGTATTCACTCAGCTGGGCATTGGTACCGGGGGAAATCACTCCTGCGAGTGAAACACAAATGAAGAATACATAGAGAATGCGTTGCATGTTGATCTCCTTTAGAAACCTTATGAGAATTCAATATTCATCGAATTTGAGTGAGAGAGGTTGAAGTATATTTTACGTATCACTCCGAGTCTGATTTATCGGGCGAAAAGTCTTCTGCTTCATCGATGAAATGCTTCACTCGGCAGAGCCTGCCTCTCGGCGAGTAAAAGCATAGAAACTCTCTTGACTCCAGATTCTCCGACTTCGCTTTACTTCACCCAGAATGAATTAGAGGAATAACCTACTTGATAGCACCGGGTTTCCCCAGAAGTCGACGGAGTATACCGAGCTGGCCCGCATGATAGGCTTCGTGAAACAGTAAAATCGCCAACTGTTCACAGACCGTTCCGTTCTCCACTGGTTCCTCCAGCTCCTCAGGCGATATGGAGTGTAATTTTGTGAGTAATTTATTCTGAGAAGCGAGGAGATCGGTCAACATCCTCGAGAGTGGCAGAGCCACACTTTCGTCCTTCAGGGGAGCCGAACCGCGGACATACGGAGCGGCTTCCTCTTGGCTCCAGACATGACGCTCGCCAATAATCTTCATAACCTGATTTCGAGTGGCAACGATGTGACCAAAGACCCAGTTCACGCAGTTGCCAGCCTGCCGAGGCTGAAAGAGACTCTCATCAGGAGTAATTCCTTTTAGATTTTTCTCGATCACCATCACGTTGAGACTGAACAGTTTTGAGAGTGTGTCGCTATTCATGAACCTCTTTTCCATTTTCCTCTCAGCGTACATAATCGTCAAGTGATCTTGAACCCTCATATCACGCTGAGAGTAAGATTGTATGGACCTCAGCACCGAATCCTGCCATCGTGTCTCGTAGAATAGGATGATATCGCAAAAGTTGTGCCGAAGGATTTTCTCGAGATTGACTTTAAGATTCATAATTTAATATATGAGATCGGTTTATCAAAAACATTTGAAACGAAAACCGACCTCATGTCAGGTACGGCACAGGAAAATGACCAGTTAGGAAGGAAGGATTTTGCACCCTTGACGGACCACTCCAGATATATACACCAAGAAGAGGGAGGCGTATAGTTCCGAGGAAGATGGTCTTCAGCCGAACATTTGACCTGTGCAACACCACAAACCATCAATTGCACATCATTCTCTATGGTTCGCACGCACCGATACCCAGAATGACGTTTATTATTCCCAAGGCGTCCAGAATGTTTACAGCACCGTCCCCATTGCAATCGGCCTTTTCAAAAGGGTTTCCGGCCAGCGGATCAATGCCCAAAACATGGTTCACAACGGCCAGTGCATCTAACACGTTGACACCACCATCACAGTTGATATCGCCTCTCTCAACATCACGTTGATCAGGATTATAGAGATCAGGGCAGTTATCCTCCCCGCATGTGTTGTTCATATAACCCGGATCGCCGAACCCGTCTTCATCGGTGTCAGTGCACGCATCACACTCATCACCGATGGCATCTTCATCACCATCTCCCTGATCCGGGTTCTCATCGGCTGGACAATTGTCACAGTGGTCGCCGACACCATCGTTATCGAGGTCCTCCTGCTCAGGATTACTTAAGCCGGGGCAATTATCGCAGTCGTCGCCGATACCATCGCTGTCCGAATTGTCCTGAAAGGGATTCCATACTTCTGAGCAGTTGTCGCATACATCGCCCACATTGTCCCCGTCCGCATCGTCCTGATGAGGATTTGACACATATCGACAATTGTCCTGGCTATCGACAATTCCGTCTTCGTCTGAATCCGTCACATCGCCTTCGGTAACAATTAAAAATTGATTCGCATTGACACCCGTAATGATCTCTACCAGACCGCTCGGCCACTCGAACTTCAGGGAATCAATAATCTCGGCATCCCCCAAGCCAAATTCAACATTAAGGCTGTTCTGACTGCGCAATGCGGAAGCCGAAGAAATTTCCCGCATTTGCCAGTATGAATTTCCGTTAATTGCAGCTTTCATTCTTACTTTCGTACCGATAGCCGATGTATTCGATACAGTCCCGATACACAGTATATTGATCCAATTGTTGTCGTTTCCATCATTCTCGTACATACAATTTCTTCGGTTATCCCAATTGGCCACAAACAGATCCAAATCACCGTCGTGATCATAATCGCCCCAGCTCGCTCCGGACGAGCGCGTGATATCAGTAACAAGAATGCCTTCGGTAATTTTGGTGAATGTTCCGTCCCCGTCATTCGAATAGAGGCAATTTCTCAGCAAATAATTGGAAGCGAACAGATCCAGATCCCCATCGTTATCATAGTCTCCCCAGGTACAGCTCCAGGTTGTTCCACCGTCATCGGCAAAGGCTCCCTCTGTGATTCTGGTAAAGGTACCATCCCCATTGTTTCTGTACAGAAAATTGAAATCCTGTCCGTCAAAGGCGACCGAATTTCCGACAAACAGATCCAGATCGCCGTCATTATCATAGTCACCCCAGCAGCTGGCAAGGGCAGCCCGGCCGTCATTGACGATATCACCTTCCGTAATGGCGGTAAAGTTTCCATCGCCGCCGTTGCGATATAAAAAGTTATCTCCAAGAGAATTCCCAACGAAAAGATCCAGATCACCGTCATTGTCGTAGTCGGCCCAGGTGGCGGGAGCGGTCACACTTCTGCTCCCCGCGATATCCCCACCCGTAACCCGGACAAAGCCCTGCCCTTTCATATTATGGTAAAGAAAGTTGTCTCTATATGTGTTCATATTGGTCACGAAAAGATCCAGGAAGCCATCATTATCATAATCACCCCAGGCACAATGATACGAATCCCCTCTATCATTGACGAGATCCCCATCCGTTATTCTGGTGAAAATAGCACCGCCATCATTGCGGTACAGGTTATTGTTCTCATCGCCTTGGTTGGCAACAAAGAGATCCGGATCGCCGTCATTGTCGTAATCCCCCCAGCTCACTCCGGAAGAACTATACTCGTCCATGACGATATCCCCTGTTGTGATTTTCATGAACGTACCGTTGCCCTCATTACGATAGAGAAAATTTCTTTGGGCAGAGGCATTCGTGACAAATAAATCCAGATCGCCGTCAGTATCATAATCTACCCAGCTCACTCCGGCAGAGATACCGCCATCATTGACTATGACTTCTTGAGTTATCTTGGTAAAGGTCTGTCCAGTTAAACATGGTGCTACTGTCAGGCACATCGACATTATAGACATCATGCCTCTCATAAGCCTGATAATCGAAGGACATTGCTTAGGAACTCGAAAACAGAGATCCATGAGATGCCTCCTTGTATATTGGTAAAACGATGACAAAATTCGCTGACAATCCAAGATCACCACGCAGTGCGACGCATTGGACAATCACACAATATTCTCTTTTATTTTCCTAAGTGTTCGCTCAGTCCCTATCCCATGTTTTTTCATTGGAGCGTAGCATACCACGATGCTACGCTCCATTTCGTGAGGGGGAGGTCACTACTTCATCAGAATCATGCTTCTGGTTGCTGTGTAATCACCAACCGTCAGTCGATAGAAATAGACTCCGCTGGCCACGTCAAACGCACCCCAGGTTACACTATGATATCCCGGTTCTTTCGCCTCATCAACCAAAGTGGCCACTTCTTGTCCTAAAATATTGTACACTTTCAGGGTAGTGTGAACCGATGATCTCATACCAGATATCTGATATCTGATCTCAGTAGTCGGATTAAATGGATTCGGATAGTTTTGGGCCAAGTGATACTCAGCCGGAACATGGACCGCCTTCACCAGAGTCATCAGTCTGAGATGATCCTTTTTCGACAAATAGGCGTCCAGCAGCTGAAGGTATTCAATGACGTCGGAAGAAATTTTAGCCGATCCCATCGGTGGACAGGTGTTCGTTCCGAGAACAAGGTTTACGATGCCAACCACATCGATAATATCGACGATCCCGTTGGCAGTACAGTCAGCCGCCTCTTCCTGAGTAGGCGATGGTATCAGGTTTCCCAAAATTATGTTTACGGTGGCCAGCACATCCAAAATATTTACGGCACCATCCTGATTCACATCGGTATTCACAGGAACGTAGGTGAGCCACCTGATGGCATTCTCCAGCAACGTCCCCCTGGCCTCATTATTCGTCCCGACAAAGGCATTGATGCCCTCAATTCCGATGGCGAAATAGACGACTTTGTAATCCCCATCGTACTTGATGGCGGCGGTCTGCCGCGTTGCGAAATAGGTGAGAACAGTACTCGCACCTTCCAGGGGAGCAATAACACTGGGAGAGGTTTGACTCGCATCTATTGGAAGAAAGGTGAATCCGCCGGAGATAGGATCACCTTCAACCCCATACAGAAACGTCTCCACAATGGAATCACTCACGTATTCGGAGTGCAAATAATCGGTATAGAAGGTCTGGTCGCTGGCCGAGCCGTCCTCCACAAGATCGCGGCCGATATTCGAACCGGAAACGAGAAGCCTTCCTCCCTCGTCCAGAAAGGCGGCGATGACGGTTTGCTCATCCGAGGTCAGGCTGGTCTCCCCATCATCCCCTGTGAACCATATTACCGCTTCGTATCGCTGAAGCTCCTCCACTGAGGGACACCCCAACTCCGAAACACTCCACTCCCCTGGAAAAATGCCTCGCACACCCAAGGCTGACGTATACACGTCCTCCAACGCCACCCCTCCGTCGTCATCCACAAGAAGTATCGTCGGCGTCCCCACAATAAGCTCGACACTATCGATAATCGCATATCCACCGTCAGCACCCATCTCCACGTAAAATAAACTCGAGTGGCTCACGCTCCCCTCCCTCACCGTAAAGGAAAACGGATTGCCTTCATTGTCCTTTTGCTCCCCCTGGGCCAGATCACCCAAAGAAGATGTCCCCTGTTCAATTTCAATGTCCGGATCATCGTTGAGCAGCGTTACCGTGACGCCTGTGGCGTCCCGGCTCGTGTTCAACACGGATACAACCACATCCGCCGTCTCACCGGCATCGGCTCTCCCGTTACCATTGCCTTCACTGTCGTCAAGGGTGAACTCTTCCAGCCACAGGTACGGCGCATCGAAATGGTAGAACACCTTCGCCCCCATGTCCGCTCGTGTGCCGTCCGGGTCCAGGGGACTGTCGGGATCGCCGGAATCGATGCACGGTGAGTCCGGAGACAGATCGTACTCCTCATTGGCAAACAACGGGTCCAGGTCGATGTTACCAACTCCTTCATGTCCCTGCCCAACATCATTGTAGATGATCTCCGATCCCCCACCGCCGAAGAGCTGGTCACCCGTGCTCTGAGTGTTGTCCCACACAATATTGTTGCGCATGAAGACAAGGCTCGAAACCGACAACCCCCCACCTGCTCCGCCTGTGCCACTGCTTGTAGACGAGTTACCCACAATCGTATTGTTTTCTATTACGGTAAAACCATCACCGGCCAACCACACGCCACCTCCCCCGAAATCCTCCCCCCCACTGTTATCCGCAATGATATTTCTTCTTATGACACCGTCCGAATAGAACATGACAATTCCGCCGCCGTAACGACCCGCGTTCCCTTCGATGATGTTCCCTACAATCACGGGATCTCCGTCGCCGCTGCGGATACCACCACCACCGGCACTTTGGACACCACCGGATACAAGCACCGCTTCATTGTTCACGATATGGTTGTTCCTGATGGTCGGCGCACACAGATCCATGAGGACGCCTCCACCTTCCCTGTAGTACAGGCCATCATGAAGGTCTTGCCATATGGTGCCTGTTCCTCCGGTCAGAGTGAAACCTTCCAGGACGGTCGTGGCATCCTGTCCGTAGGCAATGATGACACAACTGCCCGTATCAGGATGAGTCGGACTGCTGCCATCGATGATCGTGTTCCCAATGAATTGCTCATCTTCATCGAGGATGTAATGGCTGGCGACAACAATATTCTTCTCGAAAATTTTAATGTTTTCCAAATATGTGCCCGGTGCTACGAGAACTGTATCGCCTTGGCCGGCGGCATTGATGCCGCTCTGGATAGAAGGTTGATCTCCAGGGACATTGATAATGGTTCCCCCGGCGCAAAACGCCATCAACGTCAGAGAGATCAGCGTCAACGACATAACTCTTTGGTACATAATGCACCTCCTTTGTATACTGTTTGAATATGCACTTTCAATCCCGACGGCCTCTCTCTTAGAAACAATTCATACAAGGATGAATCATTTCTGCATGAGGTGCAACGAAAAGAATGATCACTTCAGCAGAATCATTCGTTTCGTTGCTGTGAAATCGCCAACCGTTAATTGATAGAAATAGACACCACAAGCTCTATCACCAGCATCCCAAGTCACCGTATGATACCCTGGTTCTTTCATTTCATCCACTAAAGTTACAACCTCTTGCCCTAAAATATTATAGACTTTCAGAGTGGTAGAAACTGAAGATCTCCTATCCACTATGTGATATCTAATATCCGTTGTCGGATTAAAGGGATTGGGATCGTTCTGCAAAAGTTGGCATTCATTGGGGACAAGTACCTCCCTGACCAGCGCCATGAGCCTCTCAAAATTTTCAACCGAAAAATAGGGTTTCAGGGATCGAAAATACGCAAGAACCTCCGGAGAAATCCTCTCCGCCTGGATTGAAGAACACGTACCCGTCCCCAGAACAACATTCACAATACCCACGGCATCAAGAATATCCACGGCATCATTCCCGGTGCAATCCGCCGCCCAAACCTGTGAGGCCGATGGCTGCAGCACACCCAGAATAATATTCACGGTCGCCAGTACATCCAGGATGTCCGTCCCGCCATCCTGATTCACATCCCCCCGGCTGGGAACAAAGCTGAACCACCGCAGCGCATTCTCCATAAGCGTCCCCCGAATCACAGCATCGGTTCCACTCATGGCCTGTATCCGCTCAAAACCGAGAGCAAAATAGACGACCTTGTGATCTCCATCGTACTTGAGGGCAGCAGTCTGCTGCGTCGTATAATACAAAAGCACAGTACCGGCTCCTTCACGAGGGGCAATGACACTGGGAGAAACCTGACCCTGATCCAGAGAGAGAAACGTGTAGTCGCCGGATATGGGATCCCCTGAAACGCCATACAGAAACGTCTCCTCAATGGAATCACCGACATACTCCGCATGCAAATAATCACTGTAGAAGGCCGCATCGTCAACCGTCCCATCCTCCACCAAATCATACCCTATATTCGACCCTGCGATCAGAAGATTTCCACCCCCATCCAAGAATGTTTCCATCACCGACTGCTCCTCCACCGTCAGACTGCTCTCCCGATCGTCCCCCGTGAACCATATCACCGCCTCATATGCCTGGAACTCTTCAACCGGTGGACACCCTAATCGCAACATCTCCCACTCCCCAGGGAAAATGTTCACCGTTCGCAATGCTTCCGTGTAGACATCCTCGTACGAAGCACCATTATCATCGTCCACCAGCAGAATCGTGGGTGTCCCGATTGTAAGCTCCAGACTATCTTCATTGACATACCCTCCATCGGCCCTCATCTCCACATAAAACATACAGACATGACTGACGATACCCGGAGTCACAGAGAATAAGAACGGATTCTCAGTATTGTCAGCACTCTCTCCCATCGCCAAAGTACCCAAAGCAGTCTGCCCTTGAAGAATCTCCACATGCGGATCGTCAGTGTCAAGAGTCACACTAACTCCCGTGGCATCAAGGCTTGTGTTGATGACCGTGACAATAAAATCCACAATCTCACCGGCGTCCGCTCTTCCGTTACCATTGCCCTGGTTGTCATCAAGAGTAAAGCTTTCAAGCCATATGTAGGGAGTATCCAGATGATAATAAGAAAACGCTCCCATATCCGCTCTCGTCCCGTCCGGATCAAGGGGACTACCGGGATCACCAGCATCGATGCAGGGTGAATTTGAGGAAAGAGTGTACCCCGCATCAGCAAACAACGGATTCATATTGATATTGCCAAGACCTTCCCGTCCACCTTGAATATCAGAATAATGAATTTCAGAACCAATGCCGCCGGAGATTTGTCCCCCGTTTTCCTGAAAATTGTCCCATACGATATTATTGCGGGCGATGACGGTCGTAGCCCAGATCAACATGCCCCCGCCTGCTCCCCCTTGAGCATACTGACCGGTACCGCCAAAGGATGAATTCCCGATAATAGTATTGTTTTCAACGATAGTCGGGCCGACGGAATACAGCCAAATACCCCCTCCACCAAAATCCTCCCCGCCGCCGTTGTCAATAATTAAATTTCTTCGAATAGTACCGGTTGCGTAATTCATGACAATACCGGCACCGTAACGCCCTCGGTTCCCCTCAATCACGTTGTTTTCGATCAGAGGATTCCCATCGCCGCACCGAATGCCACCACCTCCCGCACTCGTCATCCCCTGCCTGTTGATGGCTTCATTGTCAACGATATGATTGTTCCGAATCGTCGGCGATGACAAGGTGATTAAAACACCGCCTCCCTCTCGATATAAACCCGCACCATGCTCGTCTTCCCATTTTGTGCCGGTTCCGCCTGTCAAGGTGAACCCCTCCAGTACGGCTGCTGAACCTTCACCGGAAATGATGAGGACACAACTGGCAGTATCTGGGTGCGTGGAATTACTGCCATCAATAACGGTTGTCTCAATAAAATCAGGATTACCTTCCAAGATGAAATGGCTCGCCACTACTATGTTTTTACCACTAAAATTGATGTTCTCAAAATAGGTACCGGGTGCGACTAAAACGGTATCGCCGTGCACAGCGGCATCGATTCCTGCCTGGATTGTCGGATGATTATCCGGCACATGAATGACGGTTGTCCAGGCGGGCATCGCTATCAGTGCAAAAGAAATCAGTGCGGCAAAAACGACACGTCCAATCATACATATATTCCTTCAGTTCAAGACGAATGGATTCATTGAACAGGTCCGAAAATATGTTCGAACTCGCTGCTCTCCAGTATCTCTCGAAGCGAGGCGATAAAATCCGGTGAATTTTGAAAGGGGTGTTCTCGAAACAGTCTCCGACACTTCGAGGTTAACAAGTTACGAAACCGATGCTGACGTTCCCCAGAAATTGTCTTCACTCTGTACATATAATTTTGTTGAAACATGAGGTTTCCAGGATCAATGGAGCCCGAATCTAGGAGTGCTTTCATCTTCCGATCACAGTGACACGGGTTTTCGTCTTGAATGAGCCCACATTTTTCCCTCATGAAATCGTACAGTTTATTTCGCGCTCTGGAGAGCCTCTGACGGAAAAGATCTCTGCTTATCTCTAAAATTTCACTTCCTATTTTATCACTCACGCCAAAAACTTCTCCCAGAATGAAGGTCAATCTGAGTTCTCGGTTCAGACAGAGCAACATACCCATCATGCAATGAATATTGATTTCCTCCAAGAGTAACGGCATATCAACTGGTATTCCGTTCTGATCCGGCATATCCATGTCAGGTGTCCCGTCAATGCTCTCCCAATATTGATCGAAGGAGACCAATTTGTTCTCAGCGCTACTTTTTTTCATATTCAGTACGTGATTGGTCACTACTCTATAAGCCCACGTGCGAAAGCTGCTTCTTCCCTGGAATGTCGAGAGCTTCGTAATAATCTTGAGAAGTGCCTCCTGAGCAACATCCTCGGCATCTTGAGGATTGCCGACCATTCTCAAGGCAATGTTGTATATCCAGTTCTGGTGCCTTTCTACGAGTCTACCAAGGGCGCCTTTATCTCCCTTCAAGGCCGAAGCCACAAGCTCGCCGTCTTGAGAATCCCTCTTCTTATCCTCCGTAAATGGATTTATCACTACATAAACTCCCTAAAAATCAATGTTTCACAAACATTCCACAGATTGCACTTAAATTCAACCACAATCCCTTAGACAAAAATAAAGATACACTGTGACAGATTATTTCCAAAGTTTTTCAAAACGTTTCGAACCGGTGTGTCTCAACCTTCAATATGTTCTTTATACAGCCTTGGTAATATTGTCGTAAAGGACAACCCATGAGGGTACATTTCTGAGAGCTCGTATTGATACCGCATCCGTTTAAGGAGCTCCTGAATAGTAAATCTTAAAAGCAGTCTTTCACAATCGTTTTTTGTGTCCAATTTTTAATAATTCTGAACGCAGGAAAAAATTAATTGAGAAAACCTGGTTCTCGGTAAACCACCATTCATATCTTCTCGGGTTAGACTCGGATGGGTTTCACTTTCTCTATCATTGAACAAAGGGGTATCTTAAATTACGAAGGGTGAGTAAGATGTTGCAGTGTTTCGAACACTTTTTCAAACTCACCTGATTTATCAAAAAAGAAGTCCGCTCCTGCCTCCATGCATTTTTTCCTATACTGAGGATATGGATAGTTCGTCAACATAATTACGACCGGAACGCCGTTCTGCTTTTCGATCTTTTGAAGCACACCGATTCCATTTTCTCCAGGCATTCGAATATCCAAGATGACAACATCAGGATTCAATTTCTGTATGAGTGTCAGAGCTTCCAATCCTTCATGGGCCTGCCCTACTACCTCAATACCTTGCATATCAGACAAGTCCGAACTCAGCAGTTTGCAGAATAGTTCCGAATCGTCAACAATGACAACTTTCATAACAACAGCCTTTATTTAAGCGCTTTTTGGTGAGCAGGCCTTTAACGAAAGAGACTCCCTCCGTCACTGAGAAACTCACAGAAAGAATCTCTATCAACACGTCTCAGGCTCCTCACTTTTACGACCATCAGAGCAGACTGGACATCTGAGCAGGCTATGGCAGGTAGAGGGAACATAAGCGGAAAAAATGGTAGGAATTGAATAGGTAGGTTACTGTTTTGTCATAACCCATGCCAGTCACCTGCTCAGATTTCCATTGTCCATCTTCATAAAAATTTTGCTTTCTTCTTCAGAGCGCTTTTATCCAAAGCTCGAGAAAAAAATTAAATCATTCCCAAACAGAAATGCAATCAGAAATACCCTGATTTCTCACTTCGCAAAACCTTACGGGAGTTCTCTTCGCTGAGGAAGAATGACGGGATCTAAGTCGCTCATTTTTCCGGGAGCTGTATCGGCTGGCATGGAAAGGCAACATTCGGAACAGACCAATTGTTCCATAGCATAAATCGAAACTTCGGTTTGTACTTTTGGGTTTGTAATCTTAATCCTATTGCTTTTCGTATTTCGCGCTTCGGATTTCATTCGGTTGCAACTGGGATACTAATTTTCCAAAGAGGTGAGGCCTTCGCGGATGGCAAATTTAACGAGATCGGGGATATTGTGAATGTTTAATTTTTTCATAATTCGCTGTCGATGAGTTTCAACAGTTTTCACACTGACATACAATAAAGCTGCTATTTCCTTGGTATTTTTTCCTTCAGCAAAAAGCTGAAGCACTTCACGTTCTCTCGAAGTTAAAAGAGAGAGAGGGGACGTCTCAATCTGTGTTGTCATCTGCACATAATCCTCCACGACCACGCCTGTTATTTTCGGACTCAGATAGATTTGTCCGCCTAATACTGTCTCGACGGCCTGGGCAAGTTCCTCAAAAGCGCAGTCCTTCAGAAGATACCCGGAGGCTCCTGCTTGCAGCATTCCAGAAACGAAACGCTTGTCAGAGTGCATGGACAGGGCGATCACTTTTACATTCTGGACTGCATCGAGGATATGACGGGTAGCTTCCATGCCATTCAGATTCGGCATACCGATATCCATAATAACAATATCAGGGGTAAGCTCTGCAGCCAGCTGTAGAGCCCTTCGTCCATCTTCCGCTTCTCCGACAACCTCCATTCCGGATTGCTTGTCGAGCAGGCTCCGTAAACCGTCTCGCACAATTTTATGATCGTCTGCGAGAAGGATTTTCGTCTTCATTGCCTTCATCCTCCCTCTCACACCCATCGGATTTCAGAGGGGCTATCATAGTGACGTGAGTTCCCTTTCCAGGCTTGGTTTCCACATTGAAACTTCCTCTCAAATGATCTAATCGCTCCCCAATATTGAAAAGCCCAAAACCCTGAATCACACCCTCGTGATGTTCCATAACAGACATATCGAACCCAATACCGTCATCCAGAACATCGACTCGAATCGCACCGCGCTCTTTTTGAATGGAGATCTTCACATGTTGAGCTCGGGCATGTTTGACAACATTGATCAAGAGCTCTCGGACTGCTTGGAAGAGTACGACTCGGATATCGTCGTTCAGCAGTTTCGGCTGCATATCATCCTCAAATGAGATCTGGATGCCGTGTCGCTCCTCAATCTGATCTTTCAACCATTCCACTGCCGGCTCAAATCCCAACTCATAAAGAATGGGAGGACTCAAATTGAAAGTCAATGTTCTTGTCTGGTGAATTGTTTGATCGATCAAATCTTGAATCTCTTCGAGAGAAGTCTGGATCTCTGCTCCGTCGACGGTCTTTCTCAAGGCACCCAACTTCACCTTCGCAACGGCCAACATTTGGCCGATGCTATCATGTAATTCTGTGGCCAGTTGTCGCCTTTCCCTCTCCTCTGCTAAGGATAGTTCGGATGCAAGAGAGCGGAGCTGCGCCTGATACACGAGAAGATTTTCCTCGGCTTTCTTGCGCTCGGTAATGTCTGTGAGAAATTTCAACGTGGCCGGCTTTCCCTCCCATTTGATTTTGACGCCATTGTTCTGCAGCCACCTGATGTTTCCGTCCTTCGTAATCGTTCTGAGATTGTAAACGGATGGCGTCTCCTCTCCCTTGAGTTTGTTGATATATTTCTCCATAACCATATCACGATCGTCGGGATGCAAGAAATCCACAAAAGGTTTCGAAACCAATTCGGCTGGAGTGTACCCTAAAATTTCTGACATCTTTGGATTCGTAAGCTTTACGACTCCGTCCTGAGCCACAATGATACCTTCATTCGCGTTTTCGATCAGGAATCGGTACTTTTCTTCGGACTCCCTCAACGATTTTTCTGCCAATTTCTGCTCAGTAATATCCACGGCGAGACCGTAAATTCTTTCGATTTCTCCATTCGGCGCACGTGAGCAAGCCACTGAGATAATCCAATTGACCACTTTTCCATTCTTTCGAATATAACGTTTCTCCAACGAATAGCTGTCAATCTCTCCCCGAACAAGCTTATTAAATTGGACCATATCTTTTTCAAGGTCATCAGGATGCGTTAATTCAGTCCAGTGCTTTTTCAGAAGTTCCTCTCTCGTATAACCGAACATATCACACATGCAGTCATTGACATCAATCCAATCCCCATGCGAGGTTTCAATCGCAATTCCCACAAGCCCGAGCTCAAAGATTTTTCTGAACTGCTCTTCGCTCTCCCGCAATGCTTCTTCAACTTGCCGACGCTCAGTAACATCGTTCAGAATGCAGTGCGTCTGTTTAAAATTACCTCTCTCGTCAAATCCAACTCTGCCACTGAACGAAACAATAAAGTTGGATCCATCTTTCTTTACCATCTCATACTCCACGCCGTAAATTTCACCCAAAGCTTTAAATTTAGAGAAATTTTTTTTGAAACTGGCCACTTCTGACGGAGCCATGAATTCACCCAGCCATCTGCCGATGACCTCGTCGCGGGAATATCCAAAGACATCAAGCCACGCCTGGTTAACTTCAATAAGACAACCATTCTCATCCAACGATTGATACCCGAGGGGAGCCCTCTCATAGAGCAGTTTGAACTGTTCCTTTCTTTCACGCAAGCTCACCTCTATCCTTTTGCGTTTTTCCTCAGATTTTTCTAACTCTACAATCCGTTGGCTCATATTATCCAACTCGTGTATCAACTGTAACTTCGTTTTCGTTTCATCTGATTTCATCACTTTCACCCCCTAATATACGCTGTAATATTTTCAGGATGTATGGAGTGAAATTCTATCATTGAAAATTTGAAAACAATTCAAAAGAACTGTGATTTCCTCCGCGATCTCATTCTTTCGCACCTTTCGATTTAAGAACAGAGTCGGGTATTTGGTCCAAATAAGCATGAGAGAACCCTTGAATGGATCTCGTGTCGTAAATAAAGCCACAGAATCCGTTTACACTTCATCGTTCGTTCTTCTTCTCTCCGTAATATCATGACTGATGACTTGAAAACCCGTCACTCTGTCACCATCTTTCAATAAACCGAAATGTGCTTCGACAATACGCTCTGTTCCATCCTTTCGGATGAGATTGACTTCAATATGTTGGTAATGGTTATCTCCATTCAGAATGTCGTTGATGAACTCCTGATATTTGGGTATATCCTGTGCCTTAAACATACCCATTTCTGAGAAATGTCTTCCGACAATTTCCTCTCTCGAGTATCCTGATATCCTTCCGACCGCAGCGTTACACGAGGTAATCATGCCCTGGATATCCATTGTTATTATACTGTCTGGAGCCAATTCAAACAGATCTCTATACCTTCGCCTGGAATTTTCTATCTCTCTTTCAACCTTTTTGCGCTCGGTGATGTCAATCGTTTGAATAACAACTCCTTTGAATTTCCCTTTACTATCTCTCAATGGTTCCCACGAGCTTGAAGCATACCAGATCTCTCCGTTCTTTCTGATCGCTTTGTATTCAAAGTTCCTGCCCCTTATTCCCTCACTCAGAGCCCGATCAAAAACCTCTTTTGCCCGAAGGGCATCATCCTTATGAACCCACCACACGAGTGTACCGACAAGCTCTTCATAAGAATATCCGGTGATCTTTTTACAATTCGGGCTCACATATTGGTTACGTCCATGCTCGTCTGTTATTATGAGGAGGCTGGGGGCAACCTCAACGATGGTCCGAAAAAGCTCTTCCGACTCCCGCAAAGCACTTTCAACTCTTTTACGTTCAGAAATATCATGGGCAAAAACGGCCAACCGCTTAACTTCCCCCTGGGCATTAAATACAGGATAGCATGTTTGGTCAAAAATTTTCCCCTCACGCTCGTCCTTATAGCGGACGGATTTTCCGGTTCGAACAACTTCATTGGCTCTGGCCATTCTCGATGCTACCAATTTTGGCGGTAAAATATCATAAACGCTCACACCGACCAAATCCTCGACATTCTGACCCAATCTCTCAGCCGCCACCGTATTCAGAGCAAGGATGGTTCCTTCAAGATCAAGAAGTATTGCTGACTCTGTGGGGGCATTTAACAGGGCTCGCACTGTTTCCATACTTTCACGCAATGCCCCCTCCGTCTTTTTCCGCTCTTCAACCTCCTGTTCAAGTTCATGTGTGCGTGCCTTAATAAGCTCCTCAAGATGTTCCCGGTGTTTCTTTAGTTCCCCCTCCATTCGTTTACGCTCTGTAATATCTACAAAGGCACCCATCATACAAATGGGCACACCCTTCTCATCAAAAACCATATTCGCCGAAACCTGGACGGTAAACAGCGAACTGTCTCTTCTTCTGGCTACCATCTCACCGGCCCACGTTCCCCTATTGCGTAACCTCTCCAGAACCTCGGAAGCTTCCACCTGCGCGTGCCAAAAGCTTGTGGCAGGTTCCCCCAGAACATCCTCTTCTTTCTCGCACCTCCACATTTGTAGAAAAGATTCGTTTACGTAAATGATATTCCCCATAAGGTCAGCGAAAGCAATGCCATTAATGGACGATTCTACAGCGCTATCCTTCATCCGAATTTCAGCAGCCTCCCAATCGTTACTCCTTTGGGCCGCCATACGATCGTCTTCCCTGGCATCCAGTTCAGCAACCCGCTGGCGGAGTTCCTTTAATTCTTTAATAAGTTGTTCTTTAGTTTTGTTTTTATCTTTCATCTATGTATCCCTCTCAGTCGATGATTCGTAAGATTTTCAGTACGAAAAATCCGTTTATTGGGAAATTCACATCAATATTATTCTATTTAGGCTTGATTGTCAACTTTTTTCTTGAGGACCTTCATGACACCGACAGAATGAAGATGGCGCGTATATAGGAAGCACGGTCACGGTGCTCGAGGACCTCATGAAGCCTTCGAAATTATTTCTGTTTTTCAGAACTGGCGTTGAAACAAAATCGGACCAGCCCGTGTCACATAATGTAAAAATATTTACATTACACAGAGGAGAGAGCAATGAAAAAATTTTTCCAATCAAACCTAAAATTCTTAATAGCTTATCTCGTTGTGATGTCCATCGCTGGTGTTGAAATTTCAGAGGGAGTGCCGTCCGCCCCTCTCTCATCTCAAGGAAACACCGGGACAGACGTGGGAACAAATGAAAATCCCTATATCGTCCCTCGCACCAATGATGATGTCACTATCGACGCTTTCCTTAAAGAGGAGGCTTGGCAAAACGCTCTGGTTATCGATCTCCCCTATGAAACGGATCCCGGTGAGAACATTCCGGCCCCTGTAAGAACAGATGCCCTGTTACTGTACGACGAGTCCCATCTGTATATCGGGTTCAAGGCCTACGACCCCGACCCCAAATTGATTCGGGCGCGGTATACGGATCGAGATCAGATTTGGAATGATGATTATGTGCTCATTTTTCTGGACACCTTCAACGATGAGCGAAGGGCCTTCGCATTGAGAAGCAATCCCTTCGGAATTCAGGCGGATGATATCCGGCTGCCTAACAGTGAGGCGATTAGCTGGGATGCCATCTACGAATCACAGGGCCGGATTACCGATTGGGGATATATAGTGGAATTGGCCATTCCCTTTCATCAGCTCCGGTTTCAGCGTAACAAAGAAAACCAGATCTGGGGTATTAACATTATGAGGTTTTATCCGAGAAGCGTACTTCATGAGTTGAGTGCCGTTCCAATCGACAGAAATAATGACAGCATCCTGTCTCAGTTTATTAAAATCAGAAGCTTTCAAGATGTCAATCCCGGGCGGAACGTAGATGTTGTTCCTTCAGTAATAAGCGCTCAGACTGACCACCGGCCGGACTTTCCGGAAGGTGATATGAGTAAACTCAGCAGGGATTTTGAGGCCGGTGTTTCGGTCCGATGGGGTTTCACCCCGAACCTCACGCTCAGTGGAACATTGAATCCCGATTTCTCTCAAGTCGAAGCCGACGCGTACCAATTGGACATTAACCAGCCTTTTGCCTTATGGTATCCCGAAAAAAGGCCGTTTTTCCAAGAAAGCTCGGACTATTTCACGACCCTGAAAAGTGCTGTCTATACCAGAGTAATGCGCGATCCCCTGTGGGGGGCGAAACTGACGGGAAAGGAGGACAAAAATACTATCGGTGCTTACATAGTGGAGGATGAAATAACCAACCTGATTTTCCCGGGAAATCAGGGATCTTCATCGTCTTCTCTTGATATGAATAACACATCAGCGGTCCTCCGATATAAAAGGGATCTCGGGCGCAGCTATACTCTGGGGCTGATGGCTACGGATCGGGAAGGAAAGGATTATTATAACCGCTTAATAGGATTGGACGGGGATATTCGTATCACCAATTCAGATCGTCTTCGTTTTCAGGCATTGGGTTCCAGTACCGCATATCCTGAGAACATCGCAGGTGAATTTGACCAGGACCGTGGTAATTTCAAAGACTATTTCGTTGCTCTGGAGTATGACCACAGTGCCCGAAACTGGGGCTGGTGGCTGGATTATGATGATGTAGGTCCTCAATTCCGGGCCGATCTCGGATTTGTTCCGATGGTTGATTACCGGAATGTGGAAGGAGGCGTGAATTACACCTGGTATGGGAAACCTGACAGTTGGTGGTCCTATTTCTATCTGAGCAGCGAGCTGAACTATTACGAAGATCATGACCACAATCCCCTGATGAAAAACGCTTCACTGAATATCTCGTACGGAGGGATCATGCAATCCCATGCCCATGTTCAGGGCAATACAGTGGAAGAATCGTATGGCGGCAAAATCTTCAATTTGACGAATTTCAGCTCCTGTCTCGGTCTCAGGCCCACAGGGAACATATGGTTCCACACTCATTTTGTCTGGGGAGACCGTATCGATTACACGAATACGAGACTCGGTAACAGATTCCGTTTTGATCCCGAGATCGATCTGAATCTCGGTCGTCACTTGAAACTGGGACTGTATCATCTCTATGAACGGATGACCGTGGATTCGAAACATCTCTATACGGCAAATATCAGTCAATTGTCGGTGGTGTATCATCTGAACGTCCGTACTTTGTTCCGTTCAATTGTCCAGTATGTGGATTATGCCTACAATGTTCAAAACTACACGACGGATATTGACCCGGAGTACCGATATCTCTTCACGCAGTTTTTATTCTCGTACAAGATCAATCCCTTTACGGTTTTTTTCCTGGGGTACAGTGATAACCATTTGGGAAACCAATCGTATGATCTGACACAGCAGGACCGGACCTTTTTCGTCAAGCTGGGATATGCCTGGACACGATAGTTGAGGGTGAAACATTTACGGATCGTACTTGTCTCATGGTGCAGGTCGAAACACTATCACATGGAGGTCAAATTCATGATAATGAATAGGATTGTGTTCTCTCTCATAAGGTCCCCGTTTTTATGGACACTTCTCCCGCTACTTCTGCCGCAGATCTCCCACCCCACAACACTACACCCCATCTCTTTCCAGAAAAGTGAACAGGTCTTTCCGGGTGCGGAAACCTATCAAATTGCCCTCGGCGATGTGGACGGCGACGGTGATCTGGATGCCCTTTTTGCCAACATGGGGTTCAATTTCAGCGCCCTCTGGCTGAACGACGGCAGCGGGTACTTTGTCAACTCTGGCCAGCTTCTGACTCAGCAGGGGCACGGCGTCGGACTGGGCGACCTGGACGGTGACGGCGATCTCGATGCCTTCATAACCTGTGCCAACTATGGCAGTAACAACAACTGGTATTTTAAGCCGAGCAAAATATACTTCAACGATGGTACCGGTCTTTTTGTTGACTCTGGACAGGATCTGGGTGATACGGAGGACAGCGGAAACGGTGTGCATCTCCTCGATATCGACACTGATGGTGATCTTGACGTTCATATTTATTACTATCACCTGGAGTACACGTATTATCACATAATTTATCTCAACGATGGGAACGGACAGTTTTATGAGAGTGACATCACCATTCCAAATGGAACGGAGCTGGCTTGGGGCGATCTGGACGGTGACGAGGATATCGACGTGTTTGTGAGGGAGTTCGACGTCGGCTTCCGTACGATGACTAATGACGGGCATGGACTTTTTACTGAGCTATGGCAGATATCTGACAGTACGGTCGTGGCCGGTGATGTCGGTCTCGGCGATTTTGACGGAGATGGCGATCTTGATGCCCTCATTGGAACGGGGAACTGGGAGCGGAACGATTCGACGAAAGTTTTTTTCAACGACGGTACTGGCCGGTTCGAAGAGGGCGGTCAGAGGCTCAACCCAACGCAGTGGGCAAATTTTCTACTGGGAGATCTGAATAACGATGGTACGGTGGATGCCTTCGTGAACAATATCCTCCTGCCCAACGAAGTATGGTTGAACGATGGTCAGGGCAACTTCATCGATTCCGGGCTGCGATTGAGTGGAAATGAACCAAGCAGCAAAGGTTCCCTGGGAGACCTGGACGCCGACGGTGACCTCGACGTATTCGTTTCCTATTTCGGACGAGGCTCCAGTTCGGTCTGGTTCAATGAAACGGAGCCCACGGAATTCTCTGGACCGTATGTGGGTCAGGATCCTCCGGGTCTGACTCCCGAAATATTCGCCCCGGGATTCATATCCACCGACGGAGACCACACCCGCGAATCTGATATCACGTTCTGGCCCGATGGCCTCGGATGCCTTTTTGCCCGTTACGTCGAGGGTATGTCTGACTATACTATCTATGAGACAAAGGAAGTGGATGGAATCTGGGTCGATCCCTTCGTCTCGGAGCTCTTTGGCGACTATGATGTGTTCGAGCCGGGAATTTCTCCCGACGGCCAAAAGATCTTCTTCTCGTCTACTACCCTGACGCCACCATCGGGACCATCGGGACAGGTGCTGAACATCTGGTACATCGAACAAGCCGACACTGGGTGGAGCGAGCCAATATATTTTGGCTATGATATCTATGCCTCAGCTACCCTTGACGGGACAGTCTATTTTACCCAGAGAATCGGGGGAAAAGATCATATCGTCAGAAGGCGCATGATCGGTGGTGAATACCAACCTCAGGAGATCGTCCCTTCACCGGTTTATTCCCCATACGAGGACACCCACCCCTGCATCGCTCTTGATGAGAGCTATCTCATCTTCGACTCTGAAGACAGGCCGCGGATCAATGACTGCCCTCTCTTTATCAGTTTCCGTGATTCTAACGATACATGGACGGAGCCCGTCAATATGGGCAGCCTGATACCCATGAATGCCGCCCTGGCCAGGATCTCCCCTGACGGGCAATATCTTTTCTTCAAAAGCGAAGGGGATATCTACTGGGTCGATGCCCGGATTATCGAACATCTGAAGCCTCATGAGACCTGCTGTGAGTGTGCGGACTGTAACGAAGACGGCTCAGTCGATATTTTGGATGCCTTGTGGGAGGTCAACTGCATTCTGGGAATAAATCCGCCACCATGCTCCTGCGACTGTAATCAGGACGGGTCCAATGATGTTTTGGATGTCTTATGTATTGTCAATATCATTCTCGAGGGTTTCTGCCCATAAATGATATGTCTACATAATTCATGCCATTGTCAGGAACGACATTTCTCAACTTTGGGAGAACGATATGAGGAAGAGGCACACGTGTCTCGCGATCCTACCGTTTGTACTGCTTCAGGTATATCAAGCTGAAACACAAACATACACTACGACCAGGGATTCATCAATCATTTCTTTCATCGACAGTGGTCAGATGCTTGATGATTTTGACTGCCTCGGCATCGAATTGGGCGATGTCGACGGCGATTACGACCTCGATGCTTTTCTGACGAACGGTCAGGGCTCCAGCAAAGTCTGGCTCAACGACGGACACGGGATCTTTACCGACAGCGGCCAGAATTTTAGCGGCACTATCGGTCACGGCGTCGCCCTGAATGACCTGGATGCTGACGGAGACCTCGACGCCTACCTTGTCTTCAATGGATCCCAGGACAGGGTTCTGTTCAACGACGGGAGCGGTACCTTCACCGACAGCGGTCAGCGTCTCGGTAATGCCAATGACTGGGGGACAACGGTCTCCAGCGGTGATATCGACGGAGACAACGATATTGATATCCTCGTCACGAACTATCAGCATCCGAACCGGATATGGTTGAACGACGGGAGTGGCCAATTTATTCCAGGCGACACAACCATAGGCGGGACAAACAGTGGCGCCATGCCCCTGGGGGATGTTGATGACGACGGTGATCTCGATGTGCTTGTGACCTATGTCAATAATCCTGACAAAGTATGGCTGAACGACAGCAACGGACATTTTACTGACAGCGGCCAGAATCTGGGTGGTGTCGAAGGCTGGGGACACGCAGCCCTGGGCGATCTTGACGGCGACGGCGATCTCGATGCTTTTATCAACAATTCAGTCTACGGAAGTAAGGTGTGGTTGAATGACGGCTCGGGCACATTTACCGAACATGGAGAGTATTTCGGCGTACATACCGCCAATGTGGTCCTGGGGGATGTGGACCTTGATGGCGATCTCGACGCCTGCACCGTTTTCAGAATGGGACAGAACGATGTCTGGATTAACAACGGCACGGGCAACTTTACCTCAGCTGGTCCTCTTTTAGGCGTAAGGGGCGGTCTGCGCGTCTCCCTGGGCGACCTCGACAACGACGGCGATCCCGATGCCATTGTCGGAAACGAAGTCGGCTACGGAGGTACGAAGGTTTATCTCAACGAGACAAATGTGACCTGCTGTGACTGTGCGGATTGTAACGAAGACGGAACAGTAAATGTCCTTGATGTCATCTCAGTGGTCAATTGTATTCTGGGAATAACACCACTCCCCTGCTCCTGCGACTGCAACCGCGACGGAGCATACAACATCCTGGATGGCTTGTGCATAGTGAACGTCATTCTGAATGGTTCGTGCCCATAAACCATTGGTATACTATCTGAAAGAAGAAACCTGAAATCTGAAGGGAGCGGAGCGCATAATGATCAGGATCTGTGCGATCTTTGAATACATACTCTTGTTACTCATCGTCGTCAGCAGCCAAATCTTCAGTCAACCGAAGTTTACGGATCAGGACCCGAACTGCATAAAATTAGGTCAGGAATCTGAGATATTGGAGCCAGCAATCGATTTTTTGGAATATGCCCCTACGATCGACGGTATTCTGGATGAGACTGGAGAACAATTGCCTCTGAGAGGATTCAACTATGTCAGATTTCATGCTGAAGAAACATTCTCTACCGTGCCCCTTCACTACAGGCTTGGCTATGGAACGGAATTTTTATATGTATACGTAGAAGTCGATCATGATCAAATGTTTTACAACGACCGTGCCTTCCAGAATGGCGACGGATTTCAAGTGTTAATTGCGAAACCCCAAAAAAACGATGAGCGTACTGACGAGTTTTATGTCATCGCCTGTTCAGCGGTGAATCGAAAAAATCTTGAATGGACGAAGAGAATCATTTTTGTCAATAATATTTATAATCTCTTTGTTCCTCTCAGCGAGGACGCAAAAATGGAGTATCATGATACGGGGGAAAAGTTCTCGTTTGAACTGTTACTTCCTTGGAAGGACATTCCTCCTTTTCATCCCTGGCTATCGGATGATATCGGATTTAACTTAAAATTTGTAAAGGCTTTTCAAGATCAACCCACCAGTGATTATTATGTCTATCCTGACCGTGATATGGCACAAGAAAATAAGATGCCTCTGTATTGTCACTTGAAATTTGCCGAGCCTGAGATCGGAAACAATATTCAACATTTTATTCAACTGGGTAGAAATCATATTTATGAAGGTGATGAGTTTGGCATCCACATCGTTACATTGACATCGGAGAAAGTGAGGCAAACGGTCAATGTTTCAGTCTATTCCATTGAAAACGATCTCATCTTGAATACCTCTAAATCATTCTATACACAGCCGGGGCTCGATAGAACCTATTCGAAAATGGATGAGGTTTCTTCTCTCCCCACCGGACAATACACCATACAATGGGAAACTGCGATTGATGCAGTGAAAGGGGAAGATCAACTGACAATTTTCAATACATTTCATTCAGACGAGATCAAATTGCGTCTGAGAAATTCGAGGCATCGGATATCGAAAGGAAGCTATGAGACTCTCTTCTACAGTATTGAAAGAGCACAAGATTTCTTAGCGTCCCTCAGACCGTATGAATCGGCTCCGAATACACGCGACAGAATTGAGCAATTGGTGAAAAATATCAATAACGCCTCATCAGGAATAGATGTCATTGCAACACATACTGGCGTTCTCAGAAGAGCATTCCAGTCGAAAGTCGACAGCACCTACCAACCGTATTGCGTGAGAATTCCTGAACATATCGATCGCTCACGAAAATATCCGTTAATCGTATTTTTACATGGGAGCGGATCGGACGAAACGGACTTGTTCGGGTTTTCATTTCTCAATAATGGAGAATGCATTGAATTAGGCCCCTTCGCCAGAGGTCGCTCGAATTTTTACTGCACCGACAATGCCCAGGAAGATATTGCGGAAGCCATTGATGCGGTCATCGAAAATTATCCGGTCGATACCGACAATATTATTCTCACCGGTTTTTCCATGGGCGGGTACGGTGTCTACAGGACATTCCACGAAACTCCGCACAAATTCAAAGCGCTTGCTGTTTTCTCCGGCCTACCGTATTATAGCACGAACACGGAGGTACACCCCGACAGTATCTATACAAATTTTCTCGACGATGAAAAGGCAAAAGTATTTGAAAATACACCGCTGTTCATTTTCCACGGAGAGCAGGACAAGAATTGCTCAATATCAAAAACGGAGGAGTTGGTTAAGCTCTTCAAGGATAACGGAGTCCAAGTGACCTACGTCACTGAAAAGGAGATGGGACATCAACGACCCGATTCACATACAATAGGAAAATACCGTAAATGGCTTGATCAAGTATTAACAGAGTAGCTCATGTAGTATTGAGCTGTTCAATACATACGAGAAAGTGTCGCCACGAGGGAGATCATCATGAAAAGGAGAAGTCATCTCCTGCTTATCGCAGTTTTCATGTTCTTTCCTACATATAACTCTCATGCACAACAAATTCATAGAATCCAGGAAGGAGACATCGATTCCCTGACCAATGTTTTCCGGAACATCAGTGAAACGAACTGTACAGGGCTTGACGTACAAGATTTCGTTGATCGTGCAACCGACGATAGTGTTGTTGCATGTACTCAGAAACCTGAAGACACTGCCGTCTATTTTATCCAGACGGGTGCGACTGACTTTCAGTGTGCCGATTGCAACGGTGACGGTCCGGTGAACATTCTGGATGCCATCACGGAGATCAACTGTATCCTGGGCGTGTCCTCGTCCCCCTGCTCCTGCGATTGTAACAATGACGGAGCGGATGATGTCCTGGATGTGCTGTGTATTGTGAACATCATCCTCAACGGATTTCATTTCGTTTCGAATCCGAACACGTCCACCTATCATAATGATGACTATTCCTATAAAGCCGTGGCACAGAATATAACGTGTCGTGAGATCGACTATACTGCAGAACAGATACCCGCATGGCTCACATACGATCCCGAGAAGCACGAGGTAATCGGTCTGCCGACGGCCGATAATTTAGGGAATCATCCCGTTCTATTCATTGCGTCGAATGGTCAAGAGGATGTACAACAGTCGTTCACGATTAATGTTCAGTTACGGGAAGTCCCCGGAGAATGTTGGGCCAGATATTCCCCGTATGGATGGCCACATGACGGTCAGCCGTTTCCTTTTCAATGGTGCCAGGTACACAGCGACGGGGCCAATGATGATGTGAAACAGCAGATAGGTGAAATATCGGATCAGAAATTCGACGAGATACTCCAGTTATTCAACTTTGATGATCTCGAAGATTTTCTCTATCCGCCGGATTACGATTCGATACAAGTTTTCGTCAACCGCTTTCACCCCGAAAATCTCGCGGCCGCGTATTGGGGTTGTTATATTATCACTATCCGCCCCTCTCATATGGATGAGCGGTGGTATAATTATGCCCTGTATACGGTCAAGCACGAACTGATGCATGTGTTCGAATTCCTTATTGAAGGAACAGTTAATCTTGGCACAGATGTCTGGTTTCGAGAGGGGATTGCCGTGGATGTCGGCGACGGCTTCGAACCCCGGATAGATCTGGATGATTTGGAAGTATGGATCGAACAAAATCAAAACGTATCCGGCCATGGAAACCCCATAGCCATTCATCAGTGGGAAGATTTTCCCGAGGGAGCGGATATACATTATTACTATGCCTTCTTTGAGCTGACAATGGAATACCTGTTGGATGAAAGAGGACAGGGCAAATCCCATCAGGATGTGTTGAATCTATTTTATGATATGCGAAATGGGATACCGTTTTCGGCGGCTTTTCAAACTCATTTTGGTATCAGTCTGGAGGAATTTGAAAACCAATACTACGATCTCATGAGGTCATATCTAAGCGGAAGCAGATAACACGTACACTTGAAAGGAGACATGCTCATGGGGAAGCACGAAGCAGACATGAAAACGATGGTACTTTTCCTTGCCGCTGTTACAGTTGTTTTTTCATCCCTCACTCTTTCGTTTTCCCAGACCGGTCCCTATCTGGGCCAGGAGCCCCCGGGAATGGAGCCCGTCATTTTTGTGCCCGAGTCATTGCGCTCAAATGCCGATTGGTTCTGGCATGGCGCCCCGGCATTCACGCCCGATTTGGAGGAATTCTATCTGGACATCTACATGCCGGCAGATAATACAGGCATCCAGGTGAGATTTATGGAAATGATTGAAAACGTGTGGACATCGCCTGAGCCACCTGCCTTTACGGGTTCTGCCGAAGACGCCAGTCCTTCATTCACGGATAATGGGAATAAAGTATTCTTCATCTCCGACAGACCAGGCGGGTCGTCCTACGGAGTATGGTCTGCTACTCGAACGGAGACCGGATGGTCGACTCCATCCCCGATCAACATTCCCTATCGATCCTCCCTCGGTGGAGGATGGCGGGTTTCGGTTACGCGAGACGAAACCCTCTACATGCGGATGCACGACTTTGATCTGAATACGGATATGGATATATATCGAGTTAGGAAGATGAACGGATCATACTCTGAGCCTGAGAGACTGGATGACAACGTCAATTCTTCGTATATGGATTTGGGCGCATTTATCGATCCGGATGAAAGCTATATTATATTCGCGTCGATCAGACCCGGAGGGTACGGAAATACCGATCTATATATTAGTTTCAGACGACCGGGAGACTCCTGGACACCGGCAGTCAATATGGGAGAACCCGTCAATTCAAGTGCGAGTGAAGGCAGTCCGTATGTTTCACCTGACGGACTCTATTTCTTCTTCCTTTCCAATCGTGAGCCGCAGTATGGAAGAAATCCCTACTGGGTGAGTGCCCAAGTCATAGAAAATCTGAGACCTGACAATACCTGTTGTGAGTGTGCGGACTGCAGCGACGACGGCTCGATCGATATCATAGACGCCCTCTGGGAGGTCAATTGCATACTGGGTCTCACTCCACCGCCATGCTCCTGCGACTGCAATCAGGACGGATCCGACGACGTCCTGGATGTCCTGTGCATTGTAAATATCATTCTTGAAGGGTCTTGTCCTTAAATGGCATCGATCATGTTTTTCAGATATAAGGACTGATTTCTCTCAACTTAGGGAGGATGATATGAGGAACAGAGACTTATTTTTCGTGATTCTATCACTTTTCCTGTTTCAAGGGCATCAGGCTGAAACCAAGACATTCAATACGACCCAGGTTTCGCCCGTCATCTCCTTTGTCGACAGCGGGCAGAACCTGGGCGACGGACGAACTTTCTGTATTGTCTCCGGCGATGTTGACGGAGATGGAGATATCGATGCCTTCGTCACACATTATATCCACGCAAATAAAATATGGTTCAATGAGGGTAGCGGGATTTTCACCGACAGCGGTCAGGATATCGGGACGACAACCGGTCACGGGGCCGCCCTGGGAGACCTGGATGGTGATGGCGACCTCGATCTCTTCCTGGTGAACAATCAGGCCCATGACAAAGTATATGTGAACGACGGTACCGGCCACTTCGCGGACAGCGGTCAGAACCTGGGAAATGCCGGGGATGCGGGCATTTCCGTAATCCTGGGGGACATCGACGGCGACGATGACCTGGACGCCCTGGTGGAAATCTATCAGCAGGAGAGCAAAATCTGGATCAACGACGGCACCGGTACGTTCACCGAAAACGGCCAGACCCTGGGCGGTGTGGAGAACAGGGACATGGCTCTCGGGGATCTTGATTCGGATGGAGATCTCGACGTCTACGTGACGACCAACGACGCCGGTGACAGGGTCTGGCTCAATGACGGATCTGGTATATTCACCGACAGCGGTCAGAGCCTGGGGCCATCCGAGGGCGGTGGGCGTGTGGCTTTGGGGGATCTGGACGGTGACGGAGACCTCGATGCCTTCGTGGCAAATTCAACGCTGGGGAATAATATATGGCTCAACAACGGGTTCGGGATGTTTACTGAATTCGGTCCATACTTCGGTCAAAGCCAGAGGATAAAGCTCGGGGACGCGGATGGGGACGGGGATCTCGATGCATTCTCCACGCATCGTCAACTGGGCAACGTTGTCTGGGTGAACGATGGAACCGGCACCTTCACGTCTCTCGGTCCGATCTTGGGCAGTCAGGAGGGATTGGCCGTCTCCCTCGGGGATGTGGATGGTGACGGTGACCTCGATGCATTCATCGGCAGACTTGAAGGCTACGGGGGAAATCGGCTCTATCTGAATGAGACCTATGTCATCTCCTGCCGCGATGCCGATTGCACCGGTGACGGCCCCGTCGACATCATAGACGCCCTGTGGGAAGTGAACTGCATCTTGGGGCTCAGTCCACCGCCCTGCTCGTGCGACTGCAATCAGGACGGGTCCGATGATGTCCTGGATGTCCTGTGCATTGTGAACATCATCCTCGATGGTTCATGTCCATAAATGACATTGAGTATCTGATTCAGATAACAGAGACAATTTCACTCAACTTTGGAAGGACGAGATGAAGAAAAAACACACTTGTCTGGCGGTTCTTTTGGCTTTAATGTTTCAAATATATTATGCTGAAACACAAACATTCATTACAACCCAGGATTCATCAATAATTTCTTTCGTCGACAGTGGCCAGAGTCTTGATGATCTTGACTGCTTTGGTATCGGGTTGGGTGATGTGGACGGCGATTACGATCTCGATGCATTTTTGTCCAACGGTCGAGGACCCGCCAAAGTGTGGCTTAACGATGGACACGGGATGTTTACAGACAGCGGCCAGAGGTTCAGTGGCAATGCCGGACACGGGATTTCCCTGAGAGACCTGGACGGCGATGGAGACCTCGACGCTTTTCTGGTCTTTAACGGCTCAAGTGAAAGGATTGTGTTCAACGATGGGAGTGGGGTATTCGCCTTCAGCGACCAGCACCTCGGCAATACCAACGACGGTGGGACAACGGCCTCGAGCGGTGATATTGATAATGACCGTGATTTCGATGTCCTCGTCACCAGCTTTCAACTTCCGAACCGGATATGGTTGAACGACGGAAACGGTCAATTCATCCAGGGTGACCCCACAATAAGCGGTACTGGTAGCGGCGGGATGCCCCTGGGGGATGTTGATGCGGACGGCGATCTTGATGTGCTTGTGAGCAATGTATACAATCCGGACAAAGTCTGGCTGAACGATGGCACTGGACATTTCACAGACAGCGGCCAGAATCTGGGTGGCCCGGAAGGTTGGGGATACGCAGCCCTGGGCGACCTTGACGGCGATGGCGATCTCGATGCCTTCATCAACAATTCAGAATATGGAAGCCGAGTGTGGATAAATGACGGTCAGGGCACGTTCACCGAGCATGGAGAATATTTTGGCGAAAACAGCACCTATGTAGACCTGGGCGATCTGGATCTCGATGGTGACCTTGATGCCTGTACCGTTTACAGACTGGGGCAGAATGATGTCTGGATTAACGACGGCATGGGCAGATTTACCTCCGTGGGTCCTCTTTTAGGTGTGGGGGGAGGTATGCGCGTCGCTCTGGGAGACCTCGACAATGACGGTGATCTTGATGCTATTGTCGGGAATGAGGTAGGTTATGGTGGAACAAAGGTCTACTTCAACATGACAAACGTAACATGTTGCCAATGTTCTGATTGTACCGGAGATGGCCTTGTGGATATCATAGACGCCCTATGGGAGGTGAATTGTATCTTGGGCATCACGCCCCCACCCTGCTCCTGCGACCCCAATCAGGACGGCTCCGATGATGTCCTGGATGTTTTGTGCATTGTGAATATTATCCTTCATGGATTTTGTCCGTAAACGCAAAGTTTTAACCTGAGGAGACTTTCATGATGAAAGCAACTTGTCTCAGAAGAATTTCATTTGTTGCAGTAAGTATGTTCATTTTCTTATTCGCTCTCGATAAAACAGTTGCCCAGACCGGACCTTACTTGGGGCAGGAGCCACCGGGATTTACACCTGAGCTGTTTGCGCCTGAGATTTTTCCGAGAGCGCTTGAACTGCACAGCCCCACCATCTTCTCTCCTGAGGGCACTGAAGTGTACTACTCGCCCATGGACGGACCCCCCAATGAGATCATGTATATGCGCATGGAGAGCGACGGTTCATGGACACAGCCTCAACTGGCACCATTTTCATCGGAGTACGGTTCCGGCGATCCCACATTCTCACCGGACGGGGAACGACTCTATTTTCTCTCCTGGCATCCCCTGATTGAGGGAGGACCCACAGACAAAGAAAATATCTGGTACGTGCAGAGGCAAGGCGGCTCATGGAGCGAGCCCCAATCCGTTGGTGATGAGGTCAATCGATACATTGTCCACTGGGAAGTCTCCGTCGATTCAGCGTATAATCTCTACTTCGGGGGAAGCCCGTTGGACCAGGAGGAGTGGGACATCTATTGCTCAGAGTATGTGGATGGCTGCTACATGGCCCCGATTCGAATGAGCGAATCGATCAACACCGAGCAATACGAAGCCACGCCCTTCATCGCACCGGACGGGAGCTATCTTATCTTCAACCGCGTAAATATGGTCCAAAGCGGCTATGCCGACCTCTATATCAGTTATAAAAATGAAGATGGTACGTGGTCAACAGCGAGGAATGTAGGCGAGACGATAAACACAAACCTTCATGAATTATACCCAGTCGTAACGGTCGATGGGAAGTATCTATTTCTCTTGAGCAACAGAGACTATGTCAGTCGAACATATTGGGTCGATGCCCAGGTTCTGTCAGAAGACTTCCGATGTAACAACGCGGACTGCAACGAAGACGGCTCGGTGGATGTCTTGGATGCGCTGTGGGAAGTGAATTGTATCTTAGGAACCGCTCAAACACCTTGTGGGTGTGACTACAATCAAGATGGAAAAAGTGATATTCTGGATGTATTAGGAATAGTGAACATCGTTCTTGAGGGCTTTTGTCCGTGATCGGTATCCATAACAGGATTCGCTTCATTGAAAACTCATGATCTCTCATTCGTGGAGAATACGATGAAATTAAGAAAACCATTTTTTCGAAACCTCATCTCAATAGTGCTCTTAGGACTTTTATGTTTACATGCCCAGCCTGCAGCATCCCACAATACGAAGAACATCTACAGTACTAAATCGCTTCACATCGATCAGCTTCTCAGTTCCACCTTTCTCGGGGGAACTGGTATGGACGGAATGCAATACGTTCCTCATATCGATATGGCCGCTGATGCTGAAGGTAATATTTATGTCGCTGGGATTACGAGCTCCACGGATTTTCCAACCACACCCGGCGCTTATCAAAGCACCCTCACTGGTTACTATGATATCTTTATCGCCAAATTTGACTCCGATTTGAAGACACTTTTTGCTTCAACGCTGCTGGGTGGAGATGCCTCAGAGGGAATGCCGAGGATTTGCCTGGGTCGAGATGATCATATCTACATAATCGGCACAACCGGCTCGACAAATTTTCCTACAACGCCCGGTGCTATCGACTCGGATTTATCGGGTGATGAGGATTTTTTTGTTGCGAAGCTGAATAGCGATCTCACGACGCTTCACGCCTCGACGTTTCTGGGAGGGGACGGGACGGAGGAATTCCCCGCTCTGACGATGGATCACAACGGAAACCTCTTCGTCGGAGGCTTAACAACCCATGGAAGTTTTCCAACAACGGTCGGGGCCTTTGATGAAGGGTACAACGGGGGTAACTCTGATTTGTTCGTGACCAAGTTCGATGCCGAACTGTCAGCAATTCTGGCATCAACATTTGTCGGTGGAACGTATCAGGATGAAAAATCGGTGAGGATTGCTGCAAATGGTTCGGGAGAAGTATATCTATTGGGTACCACCGGTTCCTTCGATTTTCCCACAACACCAGGCGCCTACGATACGAGCTTCAACGGACCTCATGAATACGATCGATCCAATCTCGATATCTGTGTTTCCAAACTGAGTAATGACTTGACGACCCTGCTCGCCTCCACTTTTATCGGCGGCAGCGACTTCGACAGGGCCTACTTCATGACGCTCGACAATAACGGCAACGTTCTTTTGAGCGGTCACATGTCCTCAACGGATTACCCCACCACACCCGGTGTCCTGGACGATCACCACAACGGTTTCCAGGAAACATTTGTCTCAAGGCTCGACGGTGATTTATCCAACCTTTTAACATCAACATATCTCACCCCGGACGATATCGGCTTTGGCTATGTCAATGCCATTGGATGCAACGAGGGGGGTGATGTCTGGCTGTTTGGAGTAACCGATCAGATCGGTTACCCTGTGACGGAAGATGCCTTTGATGATCTCTATAACGGCGGGCAGTTGGATGCCACCCTGATGAAGTTGAGCGGCGATTTCACTGAGATATTGTACGCAACTTTCCTCGGCGGCAACGGGCGGGATTTGGATAACGCCATGGCCCTGAGCGGAGGTGAGGTTTATCTCGCCGGGTACACCGCCAGCGCCAATTTCCCGGTCACAGACGACGGCTACGACCCGGACTATAACGGCGGCGGCAGTGACTGCTATGTAGCCAGATTCACCCTGGACCGGTTCAGTCGCATCACGGCAGGCGATCCGGTCACCGATGGTGGATACTCCAATGGTGTGGTCTGGGTCGATTACGACAACGACGATTTTTTAGATCTCTTCGTCACGAACTGGTATGATGCCGGCCAGAGAAACTGTCTCTATCACAACAACGGTGACGGCACCTTCACAAAAGTAACGGATGGTATCATAGTCAATGAAATCGGCTCCCTTGGCAGCACCTGGGGGGACTACGATAACGACGGTGACGTAGACGCCTTCGTGGTGAATCCGGGCTTCGGCAGTGCCGGCGCTACAAATTATTTTTATCTCAATGACGGTGATGGCACCTTCACGAAAGTGACTGAGGGCATCATAGCCAACGATGTCGCAACCTGGACCAGTGCAGCCTGTGGCGACTACGACAACAACGGCTGGCTCGACCTTTTTGCCGGAAATCACTGCCCGCCGAGTGTGTGCCAGGGTGTTTACGTCGGACTCTATCGCAATGATGGCGGTGCATTCGACAAGACGGTCAACGGTGAGATCGGCTTGGTGGAAGAGGAAGGAAGGGGTGCATGGAGCGATTTCGACGGTGATGGCGATCTTGATCTCTGTATCACGAGACCTCAATTAGAAACCAATACGCTGTGCAGAAACAACGGCGATGGAACCTTCACCGAGATCACAACCGGTGTCATTCTCTCCGACAGCTCGGTCGCCTGCAGCTGGGGTGACTACGACAATGACGGTGATCTCGATCTCTTCATCCCGGGAATCAGGGGTACAAGCCATTCCCTCTATAATAATACAGGAAACGGTGAATTCATCAAAGTTACGGGACAGGAGCTTGTCGATGAGAACGGCTGGCACGGCAAAGGGAGTAGTTGGGGGGATTACGACAACGATGGGGATCTCGATCTGATTGTCACCAGTAATTACATTAACGCTCCCCAGTTTAACGCCCTGTACGAGAACGACAATAACGGAATTTTCACTCGAGTCACCGAGGGACCGATTGCGACCGATTACGAAGCCTCCTCAGGTGCTGCCTGGGGCGGTTATGATCGTGACGGTGATCTTGATCTGTTTATCGCCAACGTCAATGATGAGAACAACACCCTCTATCGGAATAACGGAAGCGGGAACAACTGGATCAACGTCAAGTGTGCAGGAACGATGTCAAACAGATCGGCAGTAGGAGCAAAGGTTCGTGTCAAGGCCACTATCAGAGGGATTGGTGTGTGGCAACTGCGTGAGATTTCAGGGCAGACGGGCATGGCAGCCCAGAACAGTTTGAACGCCCATTTCGGCCTGGGTGACGCCACCGTCATCGACTCGGTCAGAATCGAATGGCCAAGCGGTATCGTCAGCCTTCTCAAGGATGTCGATGTCAACCAGTTCTTGACCGTCACAGAAGTTATTCCAGGCGACGCCGATGGAGATGGGATCACCGATGAGGATGACAACTGTCCCAATTTTTACAACCCCGACCAGTCCCCCGTCGAGCGCGGCGACATCAATTGCGAGGGCGGCGTCGACGTCTTGGACGTCCTCCTTGTGGTCAATCACATCTTAGGGATCACTCCTCTGACAGGAGAACCGCTTGAACGGGCCGACTGCAACATTGACGGCGAGATCAACATCATCGACGTCCTCGGCATCGTCAACACGATCCTGGGCAGCAGCTCCTGCGAGCCGTGAATTTGTTAGGGTCGTCGCAAGAATGGGTGGACTATCAAACAGCCTATCTCAAAGAATATCAGATAGAATTACATATTTTTCGAGTTAAGTAACCAAAAGAAAATATACTATCGTCATGCCTTGGCTCTTCAATGCCCTGAAGCCTGAGCCGTTAGACCGACAGGCGAACGGAGCGGCCGTTTTTTCCGTGTCTGAATCCCCGAGAATCGGGGAAGAGTTTGGAAAAAACAGCGCAATGAGCCTTTGACGGTTTCGGCGAAGGCTTTGGGCTGGCCTTTCTTTTTGATTCTTTTTCTTTGGCCAGCAAAGAAAAAGAATAGAAATTATGTGACAAACTGAAATATTCCTTCTGTTTGGCTTTTCATTCACCCCATCGATCCAGAAATCGGTGCATGACCGAATCGAAAGTGAGAAGGCATTCGCATATTCTGCGATGATCCATTTTTCTGTACAATACCTGAATACAGTTGACGACCTTCCCGCGAATTCCCTCCTCACTCAAACCCAATATCCTCTAAATCTCAATCGTACCGGATGAAAAACCCTTGACTTTTACTGAAATGGTGCATATACTTTCTTGCAATTCACTGGACGAGACAACTGCGGTAAAAGCAACTTGACACACACTTCGTCATTTCTTCGCCATGCATGTGATGGAAGAACAGATTAAAGAAGTCAAATCGAACATTATCAGTACACATATTTTGAATCGAGAAAATTTGGGGTCAGGCCCCAAATTTTGGAATTCGCTGACAAGCACGGTTACCCTATCGTCTGGGGCGTCATCAAAAGGGGTCAAGTCTCCGTTTAACTCTTATCAACATGGGACCAAGCTTTTTAAAATATTATTGGCATAATCTCAAAAGGAACTGACAATAACAACCCTGACAAGATTTTCAATCAGTGTCCGATTCAGGATTGATAAAACGGGTGTTCTTTTGTTGTAAATTAGCCTATATTATAAAGTGAAGGCGACGGATTCAAGGCCCATAGCATCACTTGGTCCGCGCCTTCGTTCAACAGATTTTATCGGTAAATGAGTTTGATCGTAGGAGAAATCATTTGCAATCCTTGAACTCTTTCTTTTAGCCAGCATCATAGGATATAATCCGGCTCAACTACGAATAAAATACTTAATGTTGGCGAACCTTCAGTGGCAATTAAAACGAGTCATAAAAAAACAAACAATGATCGCAGGAGCACTCATTCGTATCACATTCATTACTGCTTTAATAGTCTGGGGATGTAATAACACAACTTGTCCAAAAGACGAACTCGACTTAAAATCAGAAGCGTTGGATTTTTCTATCAAAGTTATCAAGAGTTATATTGAAAATGATACGACAGCATATAAAACGTTTCTCCCAGACACTCTGTATTTAATCGAATTCTGGGAAGAGCCGATACCAACTTCTTCGATATCGGTCACTGAAACTTTTTCACAATTTGATTTTTCAAATTACACGATGGATGATTTTCATAACAATTATTCGTCACAAATATTTGAGTATGACGAATATAAGGACCAAGAGTGGGTAACTCCACTCGAATATTGGCATCCAGATTTTGAAGATTACCTGTTTGTCGCGACTTTTATTGAAGGTAGTGAAAATTTTATGTTGGACGATTTTCGGGTTTTTGTCGTTACTAAAAGAAGTGGTGAGTGGAAAATTAGAGCATTGTAAAAGTGTGCGGTTAAACAAAAAAAATGAGCTCATTCTTAAAATGGGATGTGTCCCTGTTTTAGAAAGGAAAACAAATGCATCATAAAAAATATTGTTCTCTCGTGAGTGCGGCGTTCATCATTGGGGCGCTGAGCATGGGTTTATTAAGTCGTTGTTCGAAAGATCCAAC
>CP070758.1:2906405-2971314 GCA_020348925.1 Gemmatimonadota bacterium
GCCAGCAAGGAAGCGTTCTCTTTGTGAAAAATGTGGTTGGCCAGCAAGGAAGCGTTCTCTTTGTGAAAAATGTGGTTGGCCAGCAAGGAAGCGTTCTCTTATTGATCTTCTTTTGTGCAACAATGGTATCGGTTCTCGGTTTGACGACGTTATATCTTGCAAATACTGAGTTAACCGAATCCAGTAAAAAATATGAAATGTCAAAGGCATTCTATTTGGCTGAAGGTGGTCTTCAGCGAGCTTTCCATAATATGAATTCCGGTATTGAGAATGGTTGGAGTGATGAAATTGCTGGAACGGATGGGACGATCGGAACTGAAGATGACGGTATATTAAACTTCGGTCGCCGTGTAGACTGTTATTCCTCTAACGGAACAATCGAATCAGAAGAAGATGATTGTTCACAGCCATATTATTTGGGATGTTACGAGGTTCGTGTTGAAGACGGCCGTGATGATGAACAAAGAACCGGTGTCTGCAACAGGGCCATTCTTCGATCGACCGGGATTTCAACGCAGAATTTTAGAAAATCCCTTGAAGCTGAAATTGAAATATTCGAATTGCCGTGGCCCCCGGCGGTGGTATTCCTGGTTCCAGGTTTGAATGGAACATACCCAAATCCGACCTTCAACGGTCAATCGTGGATGATTGATGGAAATGATCGGAGGCCGGATGGCACTCCTGATGGAACACCTGGGACGGGAAGCCCGATTCTCGGGATTGCCAGTAACGTATCGGTCAATCCGGTTCTTTCCTCGTTAGCAGAAAATGAATTGGATCAGGTGAGGGGAGCCGATTTCGATGAAACGACCGATCCTATCATTCCAAGCGTTCGGCAAGTCGACCTGATCGTGAATTTATATGAAACGGTGGATTATTTGAAAGGCATTGCCGACAACAATGTCGTGTCAGGAACCTATTCTCAATTTACAGGTGAATATGGAAACTCCGACAATTACCAGGTGACTTACTGCAGTGGTGATCTTCATTTGAGTGGGCGGATCGAAGGATACGGTGTTCTTGTCGTCGATGGACATTTGACCTTGAGCGGTCAGGGTACCTGGAACGGCTATATATTTTGCACAGAAGGAGCGGAGTTTACTGGTGGTGGAAGACCTTTTCATTTATACGGAGCTATGATTCTCGGAACTCCATCAGGTGGGGATCGCAAAGCAAATTTCACATGTTCGGGACAAGCAGATCTTTACTATTCACAGGAAACGGTTGAAGAAGCAAGAACGAATCTCCGAGCCGCCACGTATACCTATTGGAGCGAGTTATAATTGCGATTGATTTTGCGAGTCATGAAGTCTCGTCAATAGATAAAAAGCAGACAGAGAATAGTAAAGAACTTCGAGAATACATGCTGAACGGGATTGGATTTGCCTGTACAGGTTGCGTTCCCTGCTGTCCATTATTTCATTCGAGTTGGAAGCGTCGGAGAGCCTGAAACGGGATCTGAATGAACTTGAGAATGAGATGGATCGAAAATTGTTGTTAGGAGATATCCCTTAAGATACGCCGACGCCCTGAACCTCCGTGATAAGCATGTTCACAAACCCATCTACTACTCAAAAGTCAGGATGAATACAGGTTTTGAACTTTGTTCCACGCCATCTTCTGCGATTAGAGGCTCTGTCATTCCGAAATTATCCCGAAATCGCCCGAATGGAGAATCTGCTCCGTCAATTATGGGGATCCCCGATACGTCGGGCCAGAACGACAATTCATGAATAAAGCGGGTTATAATATCAGATAGTCGGTGTGCTATGCCTTTCAGCAGTTTTTATAGGCTGCGCACTTAAGTTCTTCGGAGTGAATCAAGCTCTAAGGGGAACAAGACGAGGGAGGAGACTACCTTACAGCGCAGCCAGGGATTGGACCTTTTCCGCTAAGAGAATGAGGTACTCGAAATAGTCGTCGACGTAGGCGTATTCGATAATGAAGGGTGTTCCCAGAGGTGGCAGATCCTCGGCGGTGATAAAGACATCCCCGCCCTCACCCCAGGCGTATATGACCTCATAGTCGGCGCTGCCGAGCGTATCCGAGACTGATAAGATGGAGATGACATTTCCGACGCGTGTTGAGAAGATCAACGTACCCCACGATAACCAGGAGGAAAATTCAATTCTCGTGGAATCTATGGTCGCGACCGTTTCGACAACAGTTGTGTAAGGGATGATTGCAGGGGGAGGAAATGTCGGATCGACGGCCTTCACCTCGACGTGCGAAAGGAAGAACTCTCCAATATTATAAAGACAGCGGGCGTTAATGACGTGGATATCCTCGGCCGTTATGGTTGGGTCGTGGGTGAAGGTATACTCTTTTCCATTTTCCTCGGCGATGTTGAGTGCTTCCCAGCCGGAAAAGATGGCCAGGACATCCTCGTTTTGCGTCATGTAGATGGCGGCCAAGCCGGCATAGGCATCGGCCGCCAAATCGGGTTCCACCTCCCGCAAGGGCAGGAGAAACTGGAAATAGTCGATGGCTGCGGAGAATTCGCCCTGCTTGAAAAGACTCCAGCCCATTCCGTTGTACGCGTCGTAGCACGATGCATCCTGGCTGATGGCCGATTCGAACTGTCGAACCGCCGATGCATATTTGCCAGTCGTAAAGTCGGTCCAGCCGGCCTGAACCTTCGAGTCCACGGAAGGCGGAGCAATAATGTGCACCTCCTGATCCTTCGAGCAGCCGCAAAGACTACCGATAACCAGGCACGCTATTATGCTGACATGTTTTCTCTTCATCGTTCCGTTCTCAGAAATGGATGTTCATGGATACTCGTTGGACCCCGTCCAAAACACCGTAATCGGTGTATGCGTAGTCGATATCGATGGTACCGAGAGAACTCGCTTCGAAGTGAAACCCGGCCCCGTAGCTCATGCCCCTCGTGTCGTGCCCTGAGGAGTACCCGCTCCTGAGAGCGAGCCCCTCCGCCAATCGATATTCGGCTCCGAAGTTGAGCATCTCGACGTTGTCCCTGGGATGGATGGCATCGATGGTGGCCAGCAGGTGGTGCCCGTTCATGGTGGCAACCTCGTAGGACATGCCCACTTTGAACGTCATGGGAAGGTGATAGGGATTATAGTTTCTTTTTTCCGAGAGAAGGGTTCCGTTGTCGTAATTCTGATACTCTCCGTCCAAGGAGAGAGGCTGTCCGAAATTGAGAACGACGGCCCCGAATTTCAAGGACCGGTACCCTGTGTCGTCTTGCATTCCCGCGTCGAAACAGAAGGCCTCGGCCCGTCGCTCTTCCAATCGTTCCCCCACATATTTGACCGTTGCACCCATACTGAAACGATCGGTGACCCTTTTGGCATAGGTCAACCCAAGCATAAAGTTTGACGTTGTGAACATTTCGCCTGTGCCGTCCTGCTGCTCGACCGTGGTCACTTCCATTTCACCGGAGGAGAGATTGGAGAAACTCAGACCGAAGGTACCGTAATCTCCCAGGGAGGTCATGAACGCTGCCGCATTGAGATCCACGTCGGCGATCCACGAGGCGCGATGGAGCATAATATGAGTTCCCTCGGTATTGACCGCGTTGGCCGGATTCCAAAAAAGGGCTCCGGCTCCAAGGTTGTCCACGGCCACACAGGCTTCACCCATGCCCACCGCCCTGGCGTCAACTCCGATCTTGAGGAACTGCGCACCAGCCGTCCCGACCCGGGCGAACTGCTGGGCCTGAGCCGAACTAAAAAGTGTCAATGCTGCGAGAAAAACGAATTTCTTTGTTAATCTCATTCTAATCATAAAATCCTGACGGATAAACTCCATGGTTAGAGACTTATCTCATAATCACAAACTTGCCAATCTTTTTCTCGCTCTCAGTTTGAACGACATAGTAATAGAGACCGCTGACGACGAACTGGTCGTTTCTTGAGATCAAATTCCACATCTCAGAGTCAGTGCCGCTGTCGTGAATAATGGTCTCAACCAAATCCCCCTCAAGGCTATAAATGGAAATCACTGCCGCGGGCGGCAGGTTGGTGAACATGATCTTGTCTTCGTAGCGGACCTCGAAAAGGGACGTCGCTTTGTATGGATTCGGGACGACTTTTACATCGGCCAAACCCGACTTGTCATGTCCCGTCTCATATCGTTTCGTTGGATATACGGCGATGGGGGTGCCGTCGTCCTTCTTCATGTAATTGTCTCTTTCCGTCTCGACATGGGGATGTCCATAGGCGGTGACGGTGTAAAAGTAGGGTAGTCCATTAATGGGTCGTGAAATGTCCCGATCAAGAAATGTTCCGCCTGAGTCCGTATAGGAATGCGTTATCGGGGGTAAATCCACCCGCAATCCGTTATTCAGCGTATCGCCCTTTTCATCGATGACGTAGACGCTGTCATCGGAATTGTCGAAGGCGGCGATAAGGTGCCACTCTTCGATCGTATATTGAGCCCGATAGATCCGATAGCCTATGAACAGGTTGTTCGACTCCAGGGGATTATCCATGGTTTCGGCCCTGTTGTCCCAGATCAATTTTATTCCGCCGTCCACAGGGCTGTAGAACAGCTGTGGTGCCAAGAGGCTGGGGGGCTGGGCCGTCGCGTTCCCCTGGAAAAGAAAGAGGAGAAACCCGAGGATGATAGAGGATCTTAATATTTTCAATCGGTTGTCCATCGTTTCAATTTCACCTTCGCCCGTCATACCTATGGATAGAGTCTTCCAAATTTGTAAATGTACTGTGTTGGCCCCCCCACGGAGTTGATACCTTCCCAGGAATCCCGGAAGCAGCCCCATAAATATCCGTTGCCCCAGCAAATCTGGTAGGGAGCATGAGGCCGGATCAACTCTTCATAGACGTAGTACCCAAGCACGTGGAGGTTCTCATCCAGCATGTACAAGCGATGAGTCCCGCGGGAGTTGAGCCAGAATTTCTCACCGTCCCAGGCTATTCCGGTGGGGTTTACGATACCATCGTCGATCTCCTGTGTGGGAAAGGTCTCAGCCACGGAGAGGTTCCCGGAGTGCCGATGAATGACATCATTGTCCGGATTTCTACTCAATGTATGAAAGTAATCATAAGATCCTGGAGAACAGGACCATAAATGTCGTCCATCCCATGTAATATCCCAGATGTCGCCTGTTGAAGTTACGTCAGAGGGCAGTTTAAAGGATGTCTTTATCAGCGCGGTGTCGCCGGGGGTGAGAATGAGCTCGTAAAACGTGTCCTTGCGATCATCGTATGTGATCAGATAGTTCTGATGCCACTCCAGTCCCAGAGGGGCTATGTAAAAATTGCCTTTCGGCGTTGGGAAGTTTGGCAAGAAGAACGTATCGACCACAGACATATATGAGTCATAATTGTGAGCAAATATGACCTTGTCCATGGAGTCGGCTGACCATAGATTGGAACCAAGCCAGACGACCCCCTGTGGGCTGAAGGAGCCCCACATGCCGGGGTTGTATATATCCTCAGCATAATAGATCTTTCCGAGGGAAACACTTTCGACTCGAATCGTGTCGATTTCGGAGCTCGCAAAGACGGAGATTCCGGTGGAATAGGTCACAAAGAAGTCTTTTGTTATGGTGATGGTATAATCATATCCGTTCGGATTACCCAAAACGTGGGGAAAAATATATGTACCGGTGCTGTCGGTGGTGTCGATCTCACTATTCAGGAAAACGAGTGCGCCACTGAGCGGAGTGCCGTCTGCTGAGTTGAGGACCTGACCCTTAAGCGGATAGTTGGGTTCCTCGGATGGGAAATAATCATGGTGCTGTTCCTGCCAGCAGGAGACCAAGAGACAGAGGGACAGCATAAGAAATCCGATCAGCACTTTTCTTTTCATCATAACTCACACAGTGTTAAAAACGTAAATCCATACCCAATCGAATTCGGCGGCCGAGATCAAGGGCGCCCGGGTCTTTTAGGATCCCTCCTGGTATACCCTGCGCGTCGACCCACAACATGTTCTTCGAATCAAGTGCGTTGCGTAATTCTAACAAAAAAGAGACTGTTATATTGTCGAAGGAAAAATCCTTGTTGACTTTGAGGTCCAAATAATCGGTGGACTCCATTCGCGCATCGTTTGGCTTTGTATAATATCCGGTGTCCTTTGTATATGGTAAGGGACTGTTCCATTGCCACAGGAGACTGATGCCCCAATCGTCCTCCTTTCGAACGTCGAGATCCACAACGAGCTTATGCCTTTGATCCCAGGAGAGAAAGTATTCCCCGATGGGAACTTGATAGCCTTTATTCAGCCAGTCGTATCCCTCCCGCTCGCTGGAGCCTGTGCCCTGTGCCATCATGTATGTGTAGCTTATTTTACCCGCGAGAAATTTTCCGTGCCGTTTCTCCAGATACGTTTCGACTCCGTGGATGTTCACGTGAGCCACATTGACATACTGAGTGTAGCCCCCTTGTCCATCCTCGTTCTGAGGGAGATACGTCTTCGTATCGATGAGATTGGAAACATCTTTATTGAAGAGCGTGATATTGAAGAGGTAGTTTTCCTGAAAGCGGTGTTTGAAGCCTGCCTCGAAGGCGATGGTTTGGGCCGGTTTCAAATCCGGGTCCCCGGCCAGCGGCGAGAAGCCGTCGGCGTTGTACTGCAAATTTGTATAGAGATACTTGAAGGAAGGGATCTGAAAAAAGTAGCCGTAGTTGAGATGGACTTGGTCGTTTTCAGTGATGGCGATCGATACTCCCAAACGGGGGCTGATTTGTTGTTTTAAACTTGCGGCCACGCGTTTGTTATTTTTAACCACGAAACCGCCTTCATCACTCTGGATGGTCGTATCCTGCTCAACGGCCGGACGGGAAGCAGTAGGATTGAAGAAGTCGTATCGGAGTCCGAGATTGGCGACCAATCCCAGATATTCGATCTTGTCCTGAAGGTATATCGATCCCTCTTTCGGGTAGTAATGGTATTCTGTATCGTAAATGTTATATTGAGGAAAACGCCAGTCTGAGGTTTCGGTTGTGTCGTGTTTGACATCTTTCAGGTATAAGTAATAGTGGATGAATTCAAAGCCTGATTTGAACTGGTGATGAGGTGTGATCTGACTTGTGCCTTCCACTTTGGCTGTGGTGATGACCTCCTTGTGATCCTGCCACCACATCTTATCTTCGGATATGCGCCACTCTCCGTCGGTGTCCACGCTGGGGAAGTCGTATTCAAGAGTTCCCTTTCCAAAGACCGACTTGAGGACAAAGAACTGGCTCAGCTTCACGGTATAGAACGTATGGGGATTGAGCGTATGGGTGAGGATCGTCGCCACCTGGTAGCTCTTTTTGCTCTGTGGAGGAAGACCATCAAGGTTCTCCTTCCAATAGTACCACCAGTGTTCGTATTCTATCCAGTCCCACATGGAGATCAGGCCCTGTAAGTTCAACTTGAGGGCATCGGATAAGCGGTAGGAGATCTTACCCAAACCGCTCTGTTTCTTGGTGTCCGGATCGGCGAAGACCTGGCTCTTGTAACCGAGCACCTCTCTTCGCCAGCGGGCAAAGGGATACTGGATGTTCCAGGAGAGGAGGTAACTGGCTCTGTGATTCACCGGTCCACCGAGAAAGAGCTCACCGTAATTCTCGTCGTCAACAGGACGATCCTTAAAGTAGTTATGATGGCCGGTTAATCGGTCGGAATAGACGGAAAGCTGACCGTGATGCTTCGATCCGCCCTCCTTGGTGACCACATCGACCACACCGGACATGGCCCGACCGTATTCGGCGTTAAAGCCGCCGGTTTGGATACTCACTTCAGTGATCGCGTTTTGCGGGATCTCTGATCCGGCCTCGCCTTCAAGGGCTTCTTGAATCGGAATGCCATCGACCAAATAGATGACTTCGGATTTTCTTCCCCCGCGGAAGTGTCCCCCCGCCACACCGGGTTGAATATCGACCACCTCGTGAAAGGACCGGACAGGCTTGTGGTTCAGGTCGTGACTTGAGACGAAGTGCGTGGAGGACGTTATGTCCTTTTGAATGAGAGGCTGTTCCGCTGAGACGGTGATCTCCTCGAACTCGAGAACAGTGGGCGATAGGGCGAAATCCAACGTCGTCCGCAGATCGATACTTATTCTCACGTTCTCTCTGGTCTCTGCTACAAATCCCATCATACTTGCCCGGACCTTATACATTCCCGGGGGGACGTTGTTGATGAGAAAGAATCCCTTCGGATCGACTATGGTGCCGAAGTTCGTTCCCAGGATGACAATATTCGCGCCTATCAACGACTTCCCATCATCCTTGTTGGTGACCGTTCCGGCGAGCGTTCCCGTGACTCCGGCAAAGACATGATCGAGGAAGCCGGTGCTCAGGATACAACACAAAGAGATCGTACTCCATAGTACTGTCTTTTTTATAGCGTCGACGCTCATGTCATTGTTCTTCCTCGTATCATTTCAAGAACACCATGCGTTTGCTTTCCTGCCATGTGCCGTCAGCTAACGATATTCTGTAGAAGTAGACCCCACTGGCCACCTCGCTGCCGTTGTGGTCACGCCCGTCCCAGTGCACGGTATAGTATCCAGGCTCTTTGTCTTCATCAACCAATGTCCGCACCTCCTGACCCAAGATGTTGTAGATTATCAAAGTGGTGTGGACGTGAGATCCCTTATCTGCTATCTGATATCTGATATCTGTATTCGAATTGAAAGGGTTCGGAAAGTTTTGAGACAATTGATATGAGGAAGGGATGCTTCCCTCGGGCTCATCGTGAGAACCGGTCTGGATCTGATAGGTGCCAAGTTTGTCAATCGTCACTGTGATCGTTCCGTGGCGAGAGTCCACATCGCCCCCCACGTACTCCCACCCTTCGGCGTTCTGCCGGTACACGGCCGGCTGAGTGAGTTCGTCGGCAGCATCGTCCCTGTCGTATTGAAGGGTGAGAATTCCGGGCTGTTGAAGCGTCGCTCCGGTGGGACCAATTCTATAGACATCTCCTATCGTTCTTCTGCCCATTGTTTTCGGGATTGAGAGACGGGGTGGAATTTCCTTTGGAAGATAGATGGGGTCTTCAGCGTTCTGTTGAAACACTGAGATCCACGTATCTTTGCTCAGGCTATGAGCGGGAATACGGACGTTCACTTTCCCATCGTGTGAAGCGATTTCGCCTCCTATTTTTGCAGGAATGAAACTGACCGTGAAACTGGTCTCATATTCCGGGGCGTGATTTCCGCTCACATCCTGACCGTTCACCCTGACGTCTATGACCCCGTCGTTGGAAAGCCAGTAGTTTCCCTGGTATATGTGAGGATCATTTGAATGGCGGTCCTCATAATACGGATAGAACCTGTACATGGCCAACGTGTCGGTTGTGTCGTGTTGCGTGAACTCGAGGAGTGGGTAGGGCCTCTGTCCGGAGATGAGCTCTTCCTTTGAAAAGACATACAAATCCAGAGATCGATCGTCGATGGGACCGTGAAATACGACGAAATTGAGGGAATCGGGCGGAGTGATATCATCGGAGATATAGAGTGCCCCGTTTCCGGCCAAAGAGCGAGTGACGATGGCCATGTAGATCGTTCGGTACTCCGTTTTGTATCCGGACACATCGCAGTATCCACGATTCTCATCATCGAGGGGGATAAATTCCACCTGGGCCCCTTGGTCCAGTGGTTGCAGCCAGTCGTTCTGGGCTTTGATCACGACGAGTGAGTATTCGGAACCGTCCTCTCCGTTGAAGACGAGCATCGAATCTATGTCTCCGGAAAAATGGGCCGTCATGGCGATGAATGCCGCGCTCCAGCTGGACGTCCAGGTGTATTCATAGGGGGGCTCCAAAAAACCCGGTAAGCCCCAGTAGAGAAAACTGTTGATAATTGTACCGCTCACATCCTCAGGGCTGAGATATCTCAGACTGTACTTCCCTCCGTAAAAGCTGGAATCCGCAGCCAGACCGAGACTGAGGAAATACCAGGTGAGAACGAAATCCTCGAAAACTTCTGAAAAACTGTCTTCATAATCGAGGGCGGCGAGGGTTGTATCGATGGCTTCAATCCCTTGGTATGCGTCGTCCGCCACCAAAGCGGAGATGAAATCGAAGCCGTATCGTTCAAAGTAATAGTGCATGAGCATGGAGTTTTGAATGACATCAGGCTCCCACACCCAATCTCCGTACTGGTCTGTGAAGACAGTGAAGCCTACAAAGGGCTCCATAGGGTCGAAGTAGCCGGTGGTCACTCCGTAGCCGCACAGGAATTGAGCCAGCATGGAGCAGCCCTCGGTGATCCATCTTTCCTCGATGGGATCGTTGTACCAGTGGATCAGACGCTGGAGGCTGTGAGCGAGACTGGCCAGAGCCGTTGGAGAGCTTGGATTGTTTGGAAGACAATCCATGTATAACAGTTCATGCTCGTTGCTGAAGGAGTCCACTCTGGCGGAGTATTCGTTGACCGGATCAAAGTATCCGTGTTCCGCCAGCGGTCCCAGAAAATTCTCACCATACCTGTTCCAGCCGGAGAACCCTTCGGCCCTGACGTCCATAACAAGAATATAGATTCTCGGGTCACCGTCGAAGTCAGGGGGCTGGCCAAAGGCAGACGTTACTTTATCATAGATGCCTTCGGTGCTGGCCAATAGTCCCGAGGCACTGCTGTCGACGGCTGTTGTCCGGTGTTCAAAGGCCGTCAAGATATTTTGGACATCAACGGAATCGACATCCCCGAAAGTCCATCGATTCGTTTCGACGAAAATATAGCATTTTTCACCAACAGCCCGGCATATGGCTTCCGTGCGAAAGTATCCTGTCGAGAAAAAGCTTCTGCTGTAAGACCAGAACGTTGCGGTATCACCCACAGCCACAGCAGTATGTTCGGTCCCATCCTGGATGTGTCCGTCGGCCACGGCCGAGGTCATGGATATAAGAATGAAACACAAAGATGTAAGAATAAGACGCCGCACGTTTTTATTCATATGATCTCTTTAATCTTACTTGTAATTGGGGGCTGATTGCTCCAAGCCTTCTTCCCCTCCTGGATCTCCCGTGCATAAATATATATTGTCGAAGAGTGTCTGTCAATAAACAGTATTTCTGACAGTGACATTATTAGACACGTAAATGTCTTAAAAGATTCAAAATCATAGAGATTGGTGGTTCAGGAGAATCATTTTCGAAACCATTACGGTTTCAGAATCGTCGGCTCACATTCCCCCATACCCAGTATCACATTGATTATACCCAACGCATCCAGGATGTCGACGCTATCGTCGGCATTGCAGTCGGCCCGAGAGTAAGGACCACCCGCGAGTGGTGATATCCCTAAAATATGGTTGACGACGGTCAAGACATCAAGGACGTCGATGCCACCCTGGCAGTCGATGTTGCCTCTCTCAACCGGAGCCTGATCCGGATTGGAGATCCCGGGGCAGTTGTCCTCCTCGCAGGTGTCGGCCGGATAGCCGGGATCACCGTACCCATCGTCGTCACTGTCCGTACATGCGTCACACAGATCCCCAATCCCATCGCTGTCGGCATCGGCCTGGTCCGGATTTACATCGTCTGGGCAGTTGTCACAAGCGTCACCGAAACCGTCATCGTCAGAATCCTCCTGCCCCGGATTATAAACGCCGGGACAGTTGTCGTCAATATCAAGGACTCCGTCCTCATCGACGTCCGCCGTCACCGGGTTGAGGTGAACCCCCTGAATCCATAGGGCATCAACCATCGTTCCGTCGTTATGATGGCCTGAATAATCCGTGAGGATTTCTCCGGCGCCTTCGTTCATGTGCCAGTAACCGACGAGACCGGGCTCATTCCCCACGACGTATGTCTCCATGGTGGCCACTATGTCCTCTTCGGTACGGATACTATTCCACAGCCGGACTTCGTCAATAACGCCATCGAAGGTGTAACTGCCCTGGGCGTCGTTCCCCATGATGAGATCGTAGATACCGTTGTCTCCGATATTGCCTGAAGGCGGGATTGTGTGGGTGACCGTCTGTTCGGTACCGTTGATGAACATCCTGACAGCAGTTTGACCGTCATAGGTTACGGCTATGTGCTGCCATTCATCCAGGACAATGGTTGCTTCGGGTGTGTTTGAGTGACTCACCGTACCACCGCTGTGTATAAGCTGGAGATCGAGACTGTGATTGTTCAGGGGAGGGTATGACTCGATCAGAGAGAGCGTGATATTGGTCTTGTCCAGGACCCTTCCGAGCCCAAAGGTTGGAAATTCCCCCCAAGCGGTGGGCTTGATCCAGGCTTCGATGGTCAGGGTACCGGTGAGATGTAGCGACGACGTGGCCGGACAGGAGACGGAACTGTTCTCGCCGTTAAACTCAAGCGCGCTCTCGCCGTCGAAGACACGAACGTAATCCCTGGAGGAAACGATGTGGGAGAACGATTCGCCCGAAACATCCAGACAGACCGTGTACGTGCCCGGATCCTCGTAGGTCCACATCGGATTGGGCTCCTGAGCATCGATGGTGCCGTCACATTCAAAATCCCATGCCCAGGCTGCGATGGGCGACACGGGTGTCGAAAGATCGGTGAAGTGAACCGTCAGTGGGGCGTGCCCGGAGGTTCGATCGGCCTCAAAGGCGTACCTGAACAGATCGTTGTCCCACAGTGTGATTTTATTGCAGCTGCGGCCGGCGCCGATAAGGTCAAAATCGTCGTCGTCATCGATATCGACGGCGAGGGCGCAATAGGCTCCGCAAAAAGTGCCTTCGATGTCACGCTTTGCGAAATTCTGGCTTCCGTCGTTCTCCCACCAGGCCAAACCTTCACTTCCGGCACCGAAGAGATCCTTATCCCCGTCGCCGTCCAGATCCACGGCATCGATCCACAAGGCTCCCTCAAAGGTGTCTATGGCGTGCCGCGCGAAATTTTGCGCACCGTCGTTCTCCCACCATGAGAAGAGGTTGCTATAAAAGGCGCAACCGAGGATATCCATGTCCCCATCTCCATCCAGGTCCCTCGCAAAGACGGTGTGGGCGGAGTTAAAATTTTCATCGATGGGATGTTCTGAAAAGTTCTCGTTCCCGTCATTTTCCCACCAGATGATGTCGCCGGTCGTTTCTCCGCAGGCAAGAACATCCACGTCACCGTCAGTGTCAATGTCTTCACCAACAATGAACGGTGAGAGTTCGAATCGGTCGGATATGAATTGCTTTGTAAAGTTTTGACTCCCGTCGTTCTCCCACCAGGAGATTTCTCCGTCGCCGCCGAACTCCGAGCAGAGTATATCCATCGATGTGTCCTGGTTCACATCGAGAGCCCAAACCGTGTGCGCACCTTCAACGTCGTTATCAACGGTGTGGGCCGTAAATCCGTTTCCTCCGTCGTTCTCCCACCAGGTAATTCTGCCCCCCCCATATTCGGCGACGAGGATGTCGATATCGCCGTCGGTGTCAAGATCCGCGGCGTGAACGGATCTGGGTGCGCCCGAATTCTCCGTTATGATATGCTCGGTAAAATGTTGCGTTCCGTCATTTTCCCACCAACTCATTACCTCTGAAAATCCTACCCCGACAATATCAACATGACCGTCGCCGTTGATATCTTTGACATCGATGGCCCAGGCGCCGTTAAAGGTGTTGGTGACATTGGTTTCGATAAAAGAGATTTGAGTGAAACCTGTCTGAGCGAACAAGGTGGCATAGGCGGAGCAGACGCCGAGGAACCGTATCAACTTTTTCATGAAGTGGCCTCCTTATGAATTGAGATTCCTTCCCTATTTTAAGAGTAACATCTTCTGAATGTGAGTGAAGGATTCCGCCTTCATCTCATAGAAATATAGACCTGAACTCACCTTCTGCCCACGGTCATCCGTACCATCCCAGATTACCGAATGGTGTCCGCCAGCCTGCTCAGCCTCGACAAGCCCTTTTATACGTTCCCCCTTGATATTGTAAATAATGATGGACGTGTATGATGCCCGGGGCAGTTCATATTCAATAGTTGTTTCGGGATTGAAAGGGTTCGGGTAGTTCTGCAAGAGGTCATACGTCATCGGGCTCTGAGACTCCGCTTTCAGAAGAGCCATAAACCGCCGGAAATCGTCCGCCAGTAAAAACGGTTTGAGCGACGCACACACGGAGATCACCTCAGGATTCACTATCGGCTTGCAAGAAGGGGAACATCCGCCGATGCCGAGAATGGCATTGACCATGCCGACAATATCGAGGACGTCGATCCGACCGTCCTCGTTGCAGTCGGCCCGCTGGAGCGGTTGACCGATCAAGGGGGCAGTGTCCAGAATGTGGTTGACTGTCAGTAATACATCCAGCACGTCGATGCCACCTTCGCAATTGATATCACCACTCTCAACGGTAGTTTGCTCCGGATTGTGCGCGTGGGGGCAGTTGTCCTCCTCGCAACTATTGGCCGGGTACCCCGGATCACCGTATCCGTCACCATCAGTGTCCGTGCACGAATCACATACATCCCCTTCGCCATCGTTATCTGTATCCATCTGGTCGGTGTTGAAATCATTCGGACAATTATCGCAGATATCGCCCAACTCGTCATCGTCACTATTCTCCTGGTCAGGATTATACTGCTGGGGACAATTGTCCTCGGTGTCAAGGACTCCGTCTTCATCGTCATCGAGGGACGGCGGATCGAGATGAAAACCCTGGATCCAGGCGGCGGCAACTAACGACCCGTCATTACTATTCCCACTATTATCAGTAATGACTGCCCCGTTGCCTTCGTTCATCGTCCAGTAGGCGGCCAGCCCGGCCTCATCTCCCTCCAGGTAAGAATTAATCCCGCCGGATATATCCTCCTCAGGGCGGACGATATTCCAGATCCGAACCTCGTCGATAATGCCTTCGAAGGTGTAACTTCCGGTGAAATCGTTTCCGACATACATATCATTATCGCTGTTGTCCCGGATAGTTCCGGATGCCGGGCTGACGTGTGACACTTCCTGCTCAATGCCGTCGATAAACATTCTGACGGAGCTGGTCGTACCGTCATACGTGACAGCAACATGCTGCCACGTGTCGAGCTCTATCGAGCCTTCGGGTGTGGTCGAAAAGCCGCTGGTACCATTTTCGTGATACAGTTGCAGGGCCAGGCTGTGGTTGTTACACGATGGATTCGATTCGACGAGAAAGAGAGTAAACTGTCTCTTGTCGACAATTCTTCCGTATCCGAGGGTCGGAAATTCTCCCCAGCCTGTGGGATTGATCCAGGTTTCGAGAGTAAAAGTTTCAGTGAGATTCAAAGACGGTGCGGCCGAACACACAACGTAACTGTTTTGTCCATCAAACTGGAGCGCACTTTCCCCGTCGAAGACACGGATGTAAGCCTCTTGTACGTGTGTGTCCGTAGTGGAATCGTTGGATACTTCCAGGTATACGGAATACGTCCCCGGCTCTTGGTACGTCCAGCTCGGATTTTGTTCCTCGGCATCGATTGTGCCGTCGTGATCGAAATCCCAGGACCAGGCTGTTGTCGGGGGAACGGCGTAAGATTGCTCGGTGAAGTTCACGGTCAGAGGAGCGTGACCGGTCGTATGATCCGCCTGAAAATCCGCCCTGAGGAAGTAGGGGCTGCCGATCCAGGCGAGGGCTGCTTCGACCACGGTGTCCCTGCCCCTGGCCACGTCCTCCTGCGTGAGCCAGACCTCCTCGTGAACCTCAACTCCGGTGTGGGCCAGATATCGGTGACCGTCGATGAGATAGCCGCTGCCATTTGCTTTGGTCATGTAAAAACTGGGATGTCCCAGATCCGGATAATCGGAGGGCGTAAAGGCTCCGCATGATGATTTCCCGAAAGTCCGCACCATGGGATGAAACTGGGTCCGCAACGACTCCCAATCACCGTTGCTGACGGCATTGGGGCCGGTTAAAACGGCAATGGGTTGGTCGTAGTACGTTTCGGGATCTCCGTGAATGATAAACCTTTCCGCCGTATGCGTCGGGTGGGGGACCATATCATAGCGGTCGTCGGGATTGCCGCGCATGTCGAAGGAGACCCTGCGCTCGGTCGTATTGAACAGGAGGGAATAGCCGTCGTGGGCCTCCTCCATGGTGCCGCCGTAATTGAGCCTCATGTCGATAATCATACCCTCGGTCTCGTGGTTGAACATAAAGTCGTAGATGGCATCGTAGAATTGCTCGCTGATCTGATGCCGTTGCTCCCACGACCAGGAGGCGATATAGATATACCCGATCTGCGTACCTTCGACGATGCCCCAGGTGACGTAGTCCTCCGTCCAGAAATTGGGCATCTCCACCCCGGGTACAGGCAGTTGTTCATTACCCCAGATGTCGCCGGACTGATACTGAAGAGGGGCCGTCGAGAGGTGGAGGGTGTCGCCTGTGCTGTACTTCACGACATCGATGGTGTCGAAGAGGTGCCAGTTCAGACCGGCACTTTGCAGCATATTATGGGTGAACGACTCGGGGTGACTGCCCCAGACATAGTTGAGACGGATGGGGAGCTGGGCTTCCAGGAGCTCCTTGTATAGTTCTTTCCACAGGATACCGTCGTAGCCTAAAACAAGGTCACCGGGTTCGAGGCCCAATCGATGGTTGGGCAATGCCCGGTAGACCAGTAGCGTGCTGTCCGGAAGAGGAGTCAGGCAGGCGCCGAACCGGGAATTGTCCGTGGCCGTGCTGACGACGAAGAGGGGGACACCGGGCCGTGGCGGAGTTCCCCAGGTCACGCCGATGTCACAAATGAATGTGTGGGCATCCATCAGGGCCAGGGAGAAATGGTTCAGGATGGCGGCGAAACGTCCCCGGCTTACACCTTGGGAAATTTCCGCCTCCCATAATGCTCCCAGGGAGTCAATATTCACATCGAGATTCATGAAGGCCCCGAACCGCTCGTCGATCTCATCCCAGGCCCTGCCGCCGATCTCCATTTTTTGTTCCGTAGGCAATCCCTGGCCCCAGACCGAATCGATGGCATCTCTCCAGTCCTGCTGCGTGTAGTGGCCTGGCTTTTTGACGACATGATCGACGTTCCAGGTTTCGATTTCCCGTTGATTCTGAAGGTAGGGTGGAATATCCCGGCTCGCATTACTGGATTGCGGTTGTTCGGATGGATCGACGGAAGAATATCCTATGTTCAGTAAGGAAACAATCAGTACGATCAGCATGCGCCCTTCGTTTTTCATACGAGTACCCTCCTTTATATTTTATTTTTGCCCCCTTAATTTTACTTTATCAGCATCATTTTCTTCATGTCCGTGAAATCGCCAGCCATTAATCTATAGAAATAGACAACGCTCGTCAAATCGGAACCATCCCACCTGATCCCGTGATATCCTGCATCCAATTCCGAATCCACCAAAACCTCAACGATCTGACCCAGCACGTTGTACACTGTGAGGGTAACTTTGGAGGTTCTCGGCAGTCCGAATTGGATCTCAGTATCGGGGTTGAAAGGATTCGGATAGTTCTGGGATAAGGTGTATTCGGATGGAACGGAGAGCTCTTTGTGAACGAGAGACATGAAATGTGAGAAATCTTCTCTATGCAGATACTGTTTCAAGGACTCGCAGTAGCGAACCACATCGGCAGTCACTATCGGTCTGCACGAGGGGGAGCATTCGCCGATGCCGAGAATGACGTTCACGATGGACAGGGCATCCAGGACGTTGACGCCCCCATCACCGTTGCAGTCGGCCCGTTCGAGAGGTCCCCCGGCCAGGATGGTGTTGCCCAGGATGTGGTTGACGACGGCCAGGATATCCAGAACGTCGATCCCATCGTCGCAGTTGATGTCACCACGCTCCACGTCCTCCTGTCCCGGATTGTATACTTCGGGACAAATATCCTCCTGGCACGTGTTGGCCGGATAGCCGGGATCGCCGTGGCCGTCGCCGTCGGTGTCGGTGCAGAGATCGCAGGCATCACCGAGAGTGTCACCGTCGGCGTCGTCCTGGTCCGGATTATACTCGTCCAAACAATTATCGCAGGCATCACCCACACCGTCGGTATCGGAGTCAGCCTGTCCGGGATTGGCCTGATCCGGGCAGTTGTCGATGATGTCGGCAATACCGTCCCCATCCCGGTCACCGTATTCTGCCTCGGTGATCGTGAGAAATTGATTGACAGGCACATTGGTCAGAATATCAACCATGCCGCTGGGCCATTCGACCTTGATGGAGTCGATAACGGTGGCATCGGCGAGCCCGAAATGGGCGTTCAGACTGCTGCAGGCGTAACCCCCGGATCGTGGATTTATTGTCCGGAGCTGCCACGTCGGTCTGGCCTTCATGTTGGCTTTGAGTCTGATTTTTGCCCCAATCGCCGAACGATTTGAGATGGTGCCGACACACGCGATGTTGCTCCAGTTGTTGGCATTCCCGTTATTCCGGTACAATAGATTTGGTTGGTCGTTATACCAGTTGGTGAGGTACAGATCGAGGTCGCCGTCACGGTCGTAATCCGCTGCTCCGACGATGCCCGAGACGCCGGGATCATTCACGAACGTACTCTCAGTCGACCGGTAGAATTGGCCGTTTCCTCCATTCGTATAGAGGACGTCCGGATTGGATCCATTCGGATTGTCGTTGACCACATAGAGGTCGAGATCACCGTCATTATCGAAGTCACCCCAGCAGCTGCTTGTGGACCAGCCTCCGTCGGTGACGACATCCTGTCCTGTAATTTTCAAGAAATCGTCGGCACTGCGATTCTCGTACAATGCATTGTCGAAGCCTTGATAGCTTGCAACGAAGAGATCCAGGTCACCATCGTTATCATAATCCCCCCAGCTGAAGTCCACCGCTCTCGATTCGGAGAGAAAATCGCCGTCAGTAATCCGCGTAAATGTGTCGCCCTCATTACGGAAAAGAACATCACCCGCCTCGTACTTTATCACGAACAAATCCTGGTCGCCATCATTATCATAATCCGCCCAGCTGGCCCCGCTGGAGTGGACGGCATCGGTCACGATGACACCCTCGGTGATCTTGGTGAATTGGCCGTCACCGTGGCCGTGGTACAGCTGGTCATAACAGGGGCCTGAGGGTGGCATGGTGCCATGGTCAGCCACGAAAATATCAAGAGCGCCATCATTGTCGTAGTCGGCGCAGATCGAGAGGAAAGACGCACCACGGTCAGTAACTATGATGTCGTCAGTACCTTTCGTAAAGCTTTCGTCCCCATTATTAAGATAAAAGAAGTTCTCGGTTATCATATGAATACCGTTTGTCACGTAGGCGTCGAGATCACCGTCGTTGTCGTAATCGCCCCAGGAGCTGCCGTTGGAGCCGCCTTCGCTGACGATGGCGTCATCGGTGATCCGTGTGAACGATCCATCGCCGTTGTTTCGATACAGACGATTGAGCCCACCCTGCATGGGCACAAACAGATCTTGATAGGCATCATTGTTGTAGTCGATCCAGTTCAGGCCGGCCGCCGAACCGAGATCGCTGACCGCGTCTCCTTCAAAAATGCGGGTGAACTGGTCGAAGGTGAATTTGGCCACAAAGCAATCGCTGGCACCGCCATTGTACGTGTCATCGTAAGCGCCTGAGGAGAGGGGAAAGTCCGCGGAGGAATTGGTATAACCGGCAACGTACACATCGCCGTTTTCGTCGATCGTCATCGAGCTGGCCCCTTCCTCTCCGGAACCGCCGAGGAAAGTGGAGTATACCAGGGCTGTGAGATCATCGTCGAGCTTCATGAGATAGGCCTCACTGGTACCCCCGTTGAAAGAGACATCATATCCGTTGAGGGTCGTGGGAAAATCCGGGGAGGGTGTGGTCCCACAGCAGAGCAGATTTCCTCTGCCGTCGGCCTTCATGTCCCAGATATGTCCCAGACCGGCGTCGTTCGGCGTCGTGAAGGTGGAGGCCAAAAGTGCTGAGAGATCGCGGTCGAGCTTCGAGATGAAGTACTCGTCACCGCTGAATTCCTCGTCGAGAACTCCGGGTGTTGTGGGAAAGTTGGTATCCCAGGTGTGGCCGCTGACGTAGACATTTGTGGCCTCATCCAGTGACAAGTGGAGGCACCCTTCATAATCGTCGGCCCCAAGAAACGTGGAAGCGAGCAGAGCCGTCAGATCGTTGTTCAACTTCGATACGAAGACATCCAGGTTCCATTGGCCGTATGAGTGGTCGCCGTTAAAACTCGGATCGTAGGCGGCGGCCGATACGGGGAAGTCGTGGGAGCCGCTGGAACCCGCAACGAAGATATTTCCGCCTTCATCGATGGTGATGCTGGGCCACCATTCATGATACATGCCTCCCAGAAATGTGGATGCCAGCAGCGAGGCAAGATCCCTGTCGAGCTTCGACACAAAAAAGTCGTCGCTTCCTCCGTTGTAGCTCTCGTCGTAGGCCCCGGGGGTCGTCGGGAAGGAGTTATGATCTGTCGTGCCCGTCACGAAAATGTTATTATGATCGTCCAGAACTATTTTCACTCTGCCTTCGTAGCCGTTTCCTCCGAGATAGGTTGAAGAGAGCAGGGTCGTCAGGTCACCGCTGAGTTTCGACACACAGGCATCGCTCGAACCCGCCCTACTGCCGTCGTATGCGCCGGGAGTCGTCGGGTAATTGGGGGATTGCGTGATACCGGACACGTACACCTCTCCACCATCATCGACAGTAATGTCCCAGGATCGATCGAAACCGCTTCCGCCGATGATGGCACAGGCTGAGAGCGTCGTGAGATCTCCCTCAAGTTTCGACACGAAGATGTCATAATTGCCCCGAAAATCCGTCTCGTACGCGCCCGGAGTCCTTGGGAAATCCTGTGAGGACGTCATGCCAGCGATATACACACTGCCATCAGGTCCCATATCCGTCCAGATCCACCAGAATTCATCACCGCCCTCCGTACCATTTCCTCCGAGGAAGGTGGCGACCAGGAGCGGATCAATGATCAGCGGCATTTTTCGATCATATGGGCCGATTGAAAAGCCATATTCGAATCCCTCGGTAACATAAGACACAGCGACGTACTCTTTCACTCCTTTCACTTTCTGGAAAGCTATCGGTGCGCTGAACGTGATGACGCCCAGTTCGGTATACACTTCGAGTTCTCCAGCATCATTCACCGAGAGAAAATCGGCTCCGCTGAACCGAAGTGAAATCTCCCCGGGATCGGCATCAGGGTCCACGACAAAAAGTTTCTCGATCGTATTGCCGTAGGCCTTGAGGGTCACACAGATGCCATCGTAGATCTCGCCGAGATCGATCCAGTCGAAGGTCCGAATATCACTCCACCATTTTGAGACATCCGCCCCTTTGAAGCAGCTCATCTTCGTTTCGGTCATTCCCCCACCCGCAATGTCACACGCACCAACACCTACGAACTCCTCCAGCAACGCAACTCCCACATATTCTTCTCCCCGGATAGGCTTCGGGAGCGTGTAGATGATCTCACCGCTTGAGGTGATATAGACTTGGCCGCCGAAGGTATGGGCCGAGTACCGCACCTGCTCTTCGTACTGTCCTTCATTGGCGATGAAAGGTATTCGGAGGCTTCCCACCTGCGATGTCAGTGTTGTTTTCTGGGTAGATTCCCCCTTCGTTTCGATGACGGATGTGCCCTTGTGACAACCTCTGACGTCTCCGAAGGAAGACGCGGTCATAAGAACGACGAGGGTCATGACAATAGAGAAAAGTCTCATTACAACCTCCATTATGAGGGATTGACCGATTCCAATTGTTCATGTGCCTTATTCACGAGCTGTCATTCCGTCCGGAGCCTGTCCCGGGCTTGTGGCGGCATGCCGGAATCGCCTCAGGTGGCTCAACGTCCTCCAGGATTCCGGTGGTAAGCATGAACGAAAGGAGTTGGAAGTAGATAACTTTCATAAGTCAAAAAAACATTTTATATTATCTGATCAATTTTGTGAATACTCCAGGTTCAATGTGTCTCAATTTATTTTATCAGCGTCATTTTTCTAATGTGTGTAAACTCTCCCGTCCTCAGTCTGTAGAAGTAGACGCCGCTGGTCATTGCGGAGCCGTCCCAGTGTATTGCATGGTGTCCCGCATCCAGCTCCGAATCGACCAGGACGTCCACAACTTCACCCAACAGATTATAGACCGCAAGCGTTACCCGGGAGCATTCGGTCAGGTCGAAGGTGATCTCCGTCTCAGGATTGAAAGGGTTGGGATGGTTTTGAGAGAGAGAGGAGCCTGTCGGAGTGAGCATGGGCGATTTCACGAGGGTCATGAAACGAGTGAACTCTTCTTTGCGCAGATAGTGTTTCAAAGACTGACAGTAGCGAACCACAGCAGGAGTTACGACCGGTTTGAAAGAGGGGGAACATTCGCCGATACCCAGGATGACGTTGACGATGGATAAGGCATCCAGCACGTCGACGCCGCCGTCACCGTTGCAGTCGCTCCGGTTGAGAGGGCTCCCGGCCAGGAGGGTATTGCCCAAAATATGGTTGACGACGGCCAGAATGTCCAGGACATCGATCCCACCATCGCAGTTGATATCTCCGCTCCCCACCTCCTCCTGTTCCGGATTGTACACCTCAGGGCAAATATCCTCCTGGCACGTGTTGGCCGGATAACCGGGATCGCCGTAGCCGTCATCATCGGTGTCGGTGCAGGAATCACAGGCATCACCGATTCCGTCGCTGTCGGCATCTGATTGACCTGAATTCTGATCGGTCGGACAATTGTCGCAGCTATCACCGATACCGTCAGCGTCCCCATCCTCCTGGGCAGGATTATACACATCAGGACAGTTGTCATTAGCGTCGAGGATTCCATCCTCATCAGCGTCAACACTTACCGGATTGAGATGGAACCCTTGGATCCAAGAGACAGCAACCGCTGTTCCGTCGTTGCCATGTCCCGAATGGTCTGAGATGGTTGTGCCGTGACCTTCATTCATACGCCAGTAGCCGATGAGCCCAGGTTCGTCTCCGAGGAGATGAGAATTCACAGTGCGCGTAATCTCTTCCTCCGTTCGAGCGACATTCCACAAGCGTACTTCGTCAATACCTCCATCAAATGTGAGCCCACCACTGGCGTCATTGCCTATCACCAGATCGTTCGTGCTGTTGTCTGAAACGGATCCAGAGGGTAGCGGTGTTTGTGACAGAATCTGTGTGAGACCATCGATATAAATTGAAAGTTGACTGGCCGTGCCGTTGTAGGTTACAGCCACATGCTGCCACGTATCGAGGACAACGGAACCCTCGGATGTGGTTGCAAAACTGTTGGCGCCATTCTCGTGAGACAGTTGAAGAGCCAGACAGTGGCCGTTGAAGGCGGGATGGGAATCAATGAGAAAGAGGGCGAAGCGCTCCTTATCGACAATGGTTCCGAAACCGAGCGTGGTTATTTCTCCCCAGCCGGTGGGATTGATCCAAGCTTCGATGGTCAGGGCATCGGTTGGATTCAACGATGGAGAAGCCGGACATACCACCGAGCTGTGCTCCCCGTCAAACCGAAGGGCACTCACACCATCGAAAACCCAAACATAATCGTCATACGATAACTGGCACGACGTGGTATCACTGAAGACTTCTAAAATGACCGTGTACAGTCCCGGTTCTTCGAATGTCCACGTTGGATTTCGTTCCTGAGAATCGGTGGTACCGTCGCTGTCGAAGTCCCAGGCCACAGAAGTCGCGGGCAGGGGTGTATTCGAGAAATCGGTAGTGAAGCGGACGGTCAAGGGAGCGTGGCCTGTATTTTGATCCACACGCAGGGACGGTTCATATTTAAGCCTTTCGATGACGGCTGCGTCCATCCAGTAAATGTCGGCGTTCCTCGAAAAAAAGAAGCACTTCCCGTCGGGCGATACACTTGGGATGGCCTGCGACTCCGATGTATTTATCTCTTCACCCATGCCAATGGCCTGGGTCCACGTCCCGTCACTTCTTTTGTAACTGACGAACAGATCCGATAAGTATTCTCCTCGTGGTTGGGCGTCAAAAATCAGGTAGCTTTCGTCGGGAGCGATATAGGGGTGGGCCGTGTTCGGTTGAAAATTTATCTCGTCTCCCAGTTGCATGGGTTCTTCATACCCGTCGTCTCCATATCGTGAACAATAGATGCCGTCCTCTCCGGTAAAATAGAAGGTGCCGTCGATGGTTACCGAGGGATACATAACGAAGCGTTCCACAAAAGGGGAGCCTAAGGGTTGTGGTTCTGACCAGCCGGTGTCCGTCTTCTCCAAATACCATTGATGCATATCGATGGCCGGGCCGTCCCCTTCAAAGGGTCTCATCGATCCGAAATAGAGCCTCCGTCCGTCGGGCGTGATATGCGGTTCAAAATCGAAATAACCACCTGAGAAGGAGGCTATCGCCGGTTCTGTCCACTCATCATCAACTTTTCTGGTGACGTATATGGTGTTCGTGCCCGCTTGGGTCACCGGTCGCCTGGTGAAGTAGTATTCTCTGAAATCGGGGGAGAAAGTTCCCGCAAATTCTGCCTCGTCCGTCGATATCATACCGGGGGCAAAAATTTCAGGACTCAAACCGGGTTCACCCTGCCCGATATAATCAACCGCAAGCCCGTTGATACGTTGATATCCGGCTGTGTTTTGAGCGTCAGAAGCCCCTGCCGTAATGATGAGGCTCATGATGATACCGACCAAACTCCAACGGACCATACATACCCCCTCTGGTCGTGGGTCACTCCAATCCGCTTCCCTTGCGGACATTCAATGTTTGGGTCTGTTTCGTGTTCTATTTTGCCAGAAGCATCTTCTTTGAGGCAGTGAAGTCCCCGGCCTTGATCCGGTAAAAGTAGACACCTGAGCTCACCGTCTTGCCGTATTCATCCGTTCCATCCCAGCGTATGGAGTGATATCCGGGTGCCCATTCACCTTCAATCAGCCCTTTCACACGCTCGCCTGTTATGTTGAAGATGGTCAGGGAGACGTGCGAAGAGATCGGTATCGCAAACTGAATGGTTGTCTCCGGGTTGAAGGGGTTGGGATAGTTCTGGGCCAGGCTGTACCGTGTCGGTGGAGCTGACTCCGCTTTGACGAGGGCCATGAACCGGTTAAAATCACCGGGAGAGAGATACGGTTTGAGAGACCGGCAGAACTGCATCACTTCAGGCGTGATCGCAGTCGTGGAAAGGGCAGCGGCACAATTTCCGATACCCAGGATAGCGTTCACGATCCCTAACGCGTCGAGGATGTCGACACTGCCGTCATCGTTACAGTCGGCCCTCTCGAGAGGACTTCCCGCCAATAGCGTTGTGCCTAAGATGTGATTGACGACGGCCAAGACATCAAGGACGTCGATGTCTCCCTGGCAGTCGATATTGCCTCGTTGGACATCGGCCTGATCGGGATTGGAGAGAGCAGGACAGTTGTCCTCCTGACAGGTATTGACCGCGTACCCGGGGTCGCCGTAGCCGTCACCGTCGGTGTCGGTGCAGGAGTCGCAGACATCGCCTGAACCGTCACCGTCATCGTCGATCTGATCCGGATTTGGCTCGTGGGGGCAGTTGTCGCAGGCATCGCCGATACCGTCCGTGTCCGTATCGTCCTGCAATGGGTTGGCATCGTAAGGACAGTTGTCCTCAACATCAAGGATTCCATCCTCGTCGGTATCAGTGGTGAGTGGACTCAGACGAATGCCCTCCCGCCATAAGACGTCCCCTAAACTCCCATGATGTTCATGCGGAGATTTGTCGTGAATTGTCTGACCGACCCCTTCATTCATTTGCCAATAGCCCACCAGACCCACCTCGGTGCCGCTCAGACAGACATTCATATTCCCCCGGATCTCCTCTGCGGAGCGAGCGCGATTCCAGATGCGAACCTCATCGATGAGTCCGACATATGTCCAGCCGTGGTCCGGAGAGCTTCCTATGACGACATCATCATCGCCGTTCTCTCTGATGCCGCCCGAGGGGTGCGTCGTGTGGGATACGGTCTGTTCGACACCGTTGATGTACATCCGAACAGTGCCCTGACCATCGTACGTCGCGGCGATATACTGCCACGCGTTCAGAACAATGGATTGCTCCGGCGTATGGGAATAGCTGACAGGCCCCTCGGCATGGACCATTTGAAGGGTGAGACAGTGCCGGTTGAAGGACAGGTATGAGTTCACGAGGTAGAGTGAGACGTTCATCTTATCGACGACCCGTCCGAGTCCGAAGGTTTCGAAAACTCCCCAGTCGTGCGGGTTGATCCAGGCCTCGATCGTGAAGGCAGCGGTGAGCTCCAGGTCCGGAGCAGCTGCACACGTGACAAAGCTATTCGGGTTGTTGAAAAGCAGTGCACTTTCACCATCGAAGACATGAACGTACTCCTCGGATACGAGCGTCAGGGTATGATTCGTGTTGGATACATCCAATTGCACGGTATACACTCCGGGTTCCTCGTAGGTCCAAGACGGATTGTGTGCCTCAGAATCGAATGTTCCGTCAGTCTCAAAATCCCATTGCCAGGAGACGACATTTCCCAGTGTTCGATCCGTAAAATGCACCTCCAAGGGGGCGTGGCCGGTACGCGGCTCGGCGTCGAACTGGGGAAACAGCCCGGATATCTTAAACAGCCAGACATCGAAGTGACCCGCTCCGTAAGAATCTGTATACCCGGCAACGACGTAGTCCCCGGCCGGTGTGACACACAATGCGTTGCCCCAATCGGTGCCAGTGCCGCCGACATGTCTTGTCCACAGAACGGCCCCGTCGGGGTCCGTCTTCAGGACAACCACGTCGTTTTTGCCGGTTTCCACATATTTCGTAATACCACAGAGTATGTAACCGCCGTCATCTGTCTGACATATTGCGTTGCCAAAATCAAAGAACGTCTCTCCCAGATAGTGTTCCCACAGATGGTTTCCATCCGAATCGGTTTTTATCATGTACATGTCCATGGGCCAGTTGACGCTGCCGTCACCGATCAAAATATATCCGCCGTCAGCGGTTGGGCAGACGTCGTTCCCCCAATCGAACGAGAAGAAATATTCACCGTTGTAATTTCGGGACCAGCTGACATGTCCGTCGAGATCGGTCTTGATCAGGTAAAAATCGCGATTCGAGGCGATGAGATCTTCAGAACCGGCGGAGCCGAAAAAGAGCAATCCACCGTCCGGTGTCGTGCACACCGATCGACATGTTTCCGAGCGGTCGCCACCGAAGGTTTTCGTCCAGACCGTGTCGCCGTCGGAGTCTGTTTTTATGAAATAAAAATCGTCCTCACCGGCTCCGAAGGATTCGGTATAGCCCCCGACGATGAAATGACCGTCATCCGTTTCGACGACCGATCTTCCGACATCCGCACCGGGACCGCCGAGTGTTCAGGTCCAGGAGACGTCTCCGTTTGCATCGGTCTTGACGAGATAGACGTCCTTTGATCCCGCCCCGAAGGAGGTCGTATATCCGGTCGCAATGTACCCGCCGTCGCTGGTTTGGCAGGCCGAGTACCCGTACTCCCAGCCCTCACCGCCGTACGTCTGTGACCATTCTTCATGTCCCTCCGCATCGGTCTTTATGACATACATATCGGCGTGGCCCGCTCCGTAGGAGAACGTATATCCGCACAGAACAAAGCCTCCATCGTCCGTTCCATTTACAGACATGCCTCCTTCCGAAGAGATGCCGCCAAAAGTTCTGGCCCATACGACCTCATCCTCCTGTTGTGAGCCGGATGCGCGAATGGGACCAAGGGCCGTTTTTTTCTTGCCCTGCCTGTGAGCCCGCAGATGTTGCGTGTTTTCCAGAGCAGTGGCGACGGCCTCGATGTTTTGGACATGGTAATGGAGATCCCTGACGCTTGTGACGATGTTTCCATCAATCACAGGAGCATGATCCTGGCCCACGTATACGGCGCCGGCGGCTTCATATTCATTTAGATACATATCCCTGTCTCCCCGCCTGCCTGTGATTGTGACGCCTTCGAGTCGGTTTGCAGCGGCCAATATGCGGGGACCTGCGCATACGGTATAGACGACCAGACCGGAATCAACGGCAGTTGCAACAAGGTTGAGTGCCTGGGAGTCGTTTATGATATCATCGTACACATTGGCTCCCAGATCGCGCCAGCTTGAGGGCATGATGGCCAGAACGTCGTACTGGGTGATGTCTGTGATATCGGAAACCAAAACATCGACCGTCATGGGCAGAGCGGGAAAACTTGCACAGGGCTGGATTGTTTGTGTGATCCCGGCATAGGTGACATGCCACCCGTGATGCTCGAGGTTATCGTTGTTCAGGAACGTATTTCCGCCGTACCGGTCGGACATCAGTGCCAAAACGTTGATGTCTTGGGCGAATATCCCGGTCGTAAAACTTAGTGCGAAAACAGCACAGACGAGAGCGGCTATTGTTGTTTTCATCGGAATCCCTCCTTCGACCCTAAAGGAATCACGTCTGGGGGCACATATCTTTTTTCGAGAAAGTGCTTCAATGATATTCTTCCGGTCTTCGGATCAAGATCGCATGAACAACAGCGGAGCATTCAAACGCGAGCCTATTTTAAAAGAATCATCCGCTTCGTGGACGAGAATTTACCGACCGCAAGACGATAGAGGTAGATGCCACTGGCACATTCCGATCCGCTGTTATCCTTTCCGTTCCAGTTTACCTTATACTGACCACCTTCTTTTCGATCATCCACCAGGATTCGCACCTCTTGCCCCAACAGGTTGTAAATTTTCAGGGTGGTGTGGACTGGGGAGTTCACATGCGGTATGTGGTACGTAATTTCTGTTTCCGGGTTGAAGGGATTGGGATAGTTCTGGGCTAAGGCATACTCAGCCGGTAGGGCCATCTCGTCTTCGACCAGGATCATGAATCGAGTGAAATCTTCCTTATCAAGATAGGCTTTGAGAGCCCTGCAGAATTGGATCACGTCGGTATTGATGGTGGCATTGACCCTTTCGGGAAAACAGCCACCCGTACCCAGAATGGCGTTCACGATCCCCAAGGCGTCGAGGATGTTGACGCTGCCGTCAGTATTGCAGTCGGCCCGGCTGAGAGAACCGCCGATCAATGGGTTCGTGCCCAGGATGTGATTGACGACGGCCAGCACATCCAGGACATCGATGCCTCCCTGGCAGTCGATGTCGCCTCTTTCGGCTTCAAACTGATCGGGATTGGGAACATGAGGGCAGTTGTCCTCCTGGCAGGTATTGAGCGCGTATCCGGGGTCGCCGTAGCCGTCACCATCGGTGTCGGTGCACTGGTCGCAGAGGTCACCGCTTCCGTCGCCGTCTCCGTCGGTCTGATCCGAGTTGGCTTCATCCGGGCAGTTGTCACAGAAATCCCCAACACCATCGGCGTCACCATCTTCCTGTTCCGGGTTGTAGACTTCGGGACAGTTGTCATCGATATCGTTGATCCCATCTTCGTCGTCATCCACTGACGCCGGATGGAGGTGCACGCCTTGGATCCAGGTTGTCAGCACCGCCGTTCCGTCGTTTCCGTTTTGGGAGAGATCCGTAATTGTCTCACCGTTGCCCTCATTCATCTGCCAGTTCCCGACCAAATGGGATTCGGACCCCTCCAGATAAGAATCCATAGTGGCCGAGATCTCCTCTCCGGTTCGAACGGCATCCCAGATCCGGACCTCATCGATGCTGCCTTCGTAGGGAAAACTCCGCCCGGCGTCATTTCCTATCACCAGATCGTTGGCGCTGTTGTCCGCGATGGGTCCTGAAGCTGAAGGTGCCTGTGAGAGGGTCTGTTCAACGCCGTTGAGATACATCCTGATGGTGCTGGTTGCGCCGTCGTACGTCACAGCGACGTGTTGCCAGGTATCGAGGAGGATGGAATTCTCCGGTGTGACGGTGAAACTGCCGCTGCCGTTGTCGTGGAAAAGTTGCAGTGCCAGACTGTGATCGTTGAAAGCCGGATGCGAGCCCACCAGAAAGAGGGTGAATCGGCCTTTGTCAAGCACGCTTCCAAATCCGAGATTGACTAGTGGTCCCCAGCCGGCGGGATTGATCCAGGCCTCGATGGTCAGGGCCCCGGTGATATTCAAGGTGGGTGCAGCCGGACAGAGGAGAGAGCCGTTACCCCCGCCAAACTGAAGGGCACTTTCACCGTCGAAGACGCGAATGTAGCTCTCCCGGACTTGGGTGTAGGTGATGGTTCCGTCAGAGACTTTGAGGCTCACAGAGTAAATTCCCGGCTGCGTATACGTCCAGACCGGGTCATGTTCCTCGGAATCTGTGGTGCCGTCATTTTCGAAATCCCAGGCCCAGGAGGTGAGAGGCTGGAGGGCGTTTGAAAAGTTCGTGAACTGGATGGTCAGAGGCGCATGACCGGACACTTCGTCCGTTTGAAAATAGGCACCGTACAAATTGTTCTCCCACCAGGAGATTTCGTTGCTGTAAATCGCAGCTGCCAGAACATCGGGATCCCCATCGCCGTCAAAATCGGCCACACACGGATATGTTGCACCCTGAAAGTCTTCCGAAAGATCGTGTTGAGTGAAAACCTGATCTCCGTCATTTTCCCACCACCTGACAGTACCACCACCCTTGGCGGTTCCCAGAATATCGATATCGCCATCCAGGTCGAGATCGGCGGCATACACCCCGCGGGCTCTCAGAAAATCGACGCCAATGACGTGGGGTGTGAAAGACTGACTCCCGTCGTTTTCGTACCACACAATTTGTCCGCCAAAACAGAGTGAGCACACCAGATCCATATGACCGTCTCGGTCAATGTCTTCGGCATACACGGCAGTCGGCCCATCCACACCGGATTGAACCACATGCTCTGTGAAGAGCCGGTCTCCGGTATTCTCGAACCATAAGACCTGTCTTGATCCGGGACCTGTTCCTGCTATATCGATGTCACCGTCCCCATCGATATCTTTCGCATACAGACAGTTGGCTGCTGTCCAGTTTATTCTGAGGATATGCTCGGTGAAATTCTGGCCGCCGTCATTCTCGAACCAGACAGCTCTTGCAGCCTGGCATGAGGCCACAAGCACATCCATATCCTCGTCACCATCCATGTCTTCAGCCGCAACGTACGTTGGATTTTGCCAGTTGTCGGCGATGATGTGCTGTGAGAAATTCTGGGTGCCATCGTTTTCCCACCAGGCCACGGTATCGCTTTGAAACCCCGCACCCACAACATCAATGTCTCCGTCCGAATCCAGGTCGACTCCGCAGATACCTTTCGGACCGCCAAAGCTGTTGGTGATGCTGTGTCCGATGAAGTTTTTGTTTCCGTCGTTCTCCCACCAGGCGATGCTGTTGGCCTCAAGAGCCGAACCCACTATATCGATATCCCCATCACCGTCCATATCGATGGCCACTGCATGCCATGGAGCGTTGAAGTCGTCTGTTACATTGTGTTCAGTGAAAAGAGGCTGCAAAAAGCCGGAGGTTACAAAACAGAAAAGCAAAACAGAACATACGATCAAACTACGAAAAAGCGTTTTCATAATGTGGCACCTTTCCTTTAAATGAAGGGACGAAAGTCTGTTCTCAAAAAGGCTATTTCACAAGGAGCATCTTTTTCGACTGGTTGAAACCTTGAGCCCTCAGCCTGTAAAAGTAAACACCTGAGCTCACCGTGTTGCCGTAATCATCCGTTCCATCCCAGCGTATGGAGTGATATCCGGGTGCCCGTTCACCTTCAATCAGCCCTTTCACACGCTCGCCTGTCATATTGAAGATGGCCAGGGAGACGTGTGAGGAGATCGGTATCGCAAACTGAATCGTAGTCTCTGGATTGAAGGGATTGGGATAGTTCTGGGTCAGACTGTACTGGGTCGGTAGAGCCGACTCCGCTTTGACGAGGGCCATGAAGCGGGTAAAGTCCGCGGGAGAGAGATACGGTTTGAGGGACCGGCAGTAGTGGATCACATCGGGATCCATTCTTGGTCTGAATGCAGGGGAGCATTCACCAAGACCCAGGATGGCGTTCACGATCCCCAGGGCGTCGAGGATGTCGACACTGCCGTCGGTGTTGCAATCGGCCCGCTGTAGCGGTCCTCCGGTCAACGGCGTCGTGCCCAGGATGTGGTTGACGACGGCTAGGACATCCAGGACATCGATACCTCCCTGGCAATCGATGTTGCCTGGCTCAACCTCGGCCTGATCCGGATTGGGGACGGACGGGCAATTGTCCTCCTGACAGGTATTGGCCGGGTATCCGGGGTCGCCGTAGCCGTCACCGTCGGTATCGGTGCAGTTGTCGCAGACATCGCCTGAACCGTCACCGTCATCGTCGATCTGATCCGGATTTGGCTCATGGGGGCAGTTGTCGCAGACATCGCCGAGGCCGTCACCGTCCGCATCCGCCTGATCCGGATTGTGGTCATGGATACAGTTGTCGTCCACATCAAGGATTCCATCCTCGTCGGTATCGGTTGTCGCAGGATCAAGGTGCACGCCCTGAAACCAGAGAGCATCAACGACGGTGCCGTCGTTCCCATTGCCCGACATGTCAGTCATCGTCGCACCAGTGCCTTCGTTCATCTGCCAGTAGCCGGCCAGGCCGGATTCGTTTCCGACCAGATACCTGTCCCTGTGAGCCTGGATGTCCTCAGTCGAGCGAACCACATTCCAGAGTCGAACCTCATCGATGAGCCCTTCAAAGGTTAATCCGAGACTGACATCACTCCCGATGAAGAGATTGTCCGCCCCGTTGTCTCTCAGAATTCCTGAAGGAAGAGTGGGTTGGCTGAGCGTCTGCTCCTCGCCGTTCAAATATATTCTGACAGTGCTCGTGGCACCGTTATAGGTTGCGGCGATGTGTTGCCAGTCGTCCAGCACAATTGATTGTACCGGTGTGAGTGCATAACTGCTTGAACCGTCATCGTGGAACAACTGGAGGATGAGGCTGTTATCATTGAAAGCCGCATGGGTGCCGACGAGATAAAGAACGCATCCACCCTTGTCGAGAATCCTGCCGAAGCCGAGATTGAATATTTCGCCCCAGCTTACGGGATGGATCCAGGCCTCGACGGTCAGGGCCTCAGTGATGTTCAGGGATGGAGCGGCCGGACAGGAGATATGGCTGTCCCGGCCGTTAAACTGGAGGGCACTCTCACCGTCAAAAACCCGAACGTAATCATCCCGGATCTGTGTATACGTGACGGATTCATTCGACACTTCCAGTGCAACGGAATACGTTCCGGGGACCGTATACGTCCACGTCGGGTGTTGCTCCTCAGAATCGATGGACCCGTTATTTTCGAAATCCCACAACCACGTTGTGAGAGGAGAGGAGGCGTTGGACAGATTTGTAAATTGAACCGAAAGCGGTGCATGCCCGGAGGTGACGTCCGGCTGAAATTCGGCCCCGTACAGTTTGTTCTCCCACCACGTGATCTGATTGCCGAATTGGGCCGCTCCCACAATGTCGACATCTCCGTCGGTGTCTATGTCTTCGGGATGAAGACTCGTGGCTCCGTTGAAATTGTCCGAGACGATGTGCTTTGTGAAATGCTGTGATCCGTCGTTTTCCCACCAGGCAATTTCGTCGCTATCGATGGCTGCTCCCAGAATGTCCGTGTCACCGTCATTGTCCATGTCCGCCGTCCGGACGAAGTGCGGTCTCATGAAATTTTCTCCGAGGACGTGTTGGGTGAACACCTCGTGGCCGTCGTTTTCAAACCAAGCGATCTGATTGACCTGACAGGCCGTCCCAAGCACATCGATATCGCCATCAAGGTCGACATCCGCTGCATCGACGCAGCTGGGACGCCCCCAACTACCCAAAATCGTATGTTCGGAAAAATTTTGATGACCGTCATTTTCGAACCATGAGATGTCGTTTGCGAAGGCGGCTGTGCCCAGTATATCCACATCCCCATCTGAGTCGACATCAGATGCATGAACACTATTGACGTGATCCCAATTCTGCTTCACCATATGCTCTGTGAAGTTCTGATGACCGTCGTTTTCATACCATGCTACTCTGTTGGAGCCGTCTTCGCATGCTGTTGCCAGAATATCCACGTCACCGTCTGAATCGACATCAATCGCATACACGTAATTTGGAGAGAGCAAATTTGCGACGGCGTGTTCTGTGAAGTTTCCAAGTCCGTCGTTTTCATACCATACGATCCTATCCGCTTCCTGAAGGGTACAGACCACATCAACATCGTTGTCCGAATCAAGATCAATGGCATAGAGCCCCATGGCAAAAGTTGCCGCTGCTGAAATGATGTGCTCTGTAAAATGTTGGTGGCCATCGTTCTCCCACCAGGCAACGCGGCTGCCGAAACGGGTGGAGCCGAGCAGATCGGTATCGTTATCGTTATCCACATCAACGGCAAAGACACTCCAGGAATTGTATTCTCCCGAAATTGGATGTTCTGTGAAGAAGATCTCCGCAGAGCCCAATGGAGTCAAGAGTATGATAAACGCGCAGATACCGATGGAGCACAGTACCATGTTTTTCACGATATCCCTCCTTTGGTGAATGATTGAAAGTATGGACACTTTATACCACTCGGTCACGCTTTTCAGCCGGTTGCATCTGAGACACACATTTTTTTGTCAATGTTTCACGTCGCCCTGTTTCATTTCCTCTGCGTCTCCGTATCTAGTCTTTCGTTCAATTTCTGTGGAGCCCACGTGCGTTGCCTCTGTCTTTCGCAAAATACGTACCGACAAAGGATGTTACGTGTTCCCCAGGAGTTCTGTTTCGAAAGCATTGTGCCCCGGAGAGATTTTAGGGGCTGCTCACATATCTCGGTATCTGTCACGTCGGGTAAAGATGCAGGCGATTGCACGCTAAGGGGATGAAATCTGCAGCTCTTGGATGTTCATATTGGTCCCGGCATATGAGATGGATCATAGCTTTGTTGTTCGTCTTGCTTGCGGAAGTCTCAGTTCAATATACCCGGAGTCATGAAAGAGTTTCCGGCACCCGAAAAACGTGAAATCGAAGATCTCAACGATTATGTGTTGACTTGTGACCGGTGAATATGTATACTTAGGTTTCGTTTGACATTCAAACGGTGTTCTCAGGAGAAAAAATTTGAGGAAGATACACATATATTGTGTTCTCGGCATCTTTTTCCATCCTTTCATTGATCATACAGGAGTAGGACCACATCCTCCGTTTCAAACTGCTCCCTTTGAGATGAGGGTGATTGAGCAAGGGGAGGGAGCGGGGGACGGTAGGACTATCCAAAGTGTGGATCGATTTCGATGAGCAGAAATATACTGCGGAGATGGAGAGGACCGGGCCTGATGGTACGGATGAACTTCAGGAGATAAGGGTTTTGTTCTCAATGTATTACGAAGTTCGCACGTAAATCAGGAAAGGAACCGATTTTCCTCTGAAAACAATCCTCGATCAGGGAAGCATGAAGAACATGACAGAGATTTGATACATCGCGGTGAATGTGAACATTGCCGGGCGGGTCTTCAACGTGCCGAAGGATTCTTCTTTCATAATAACGGTATATTGTAGACTGCCCACAACGTGTTCGCTTCTCTGCCACACAAGAAATCTAACAAAAGGAGAGTTACTCATGGAAACACGAATCGAAGAGCTTGAAAAGAGGCTCGAGGCGGAACCGGAAAATGTTGATGTGATGGTTGAATTGGCTTCTCTGTATGGGGAACGGAACGAGATACGGAAGGCGGTTGATCTCCTGGAGCAAATCCTCGGTATCGATCCGGAAAACACCACCGCCCATTACAACTTGGGAGTGTGCTACTTTAAAGTGCTCAAGAGTGACCTTGAGGTTTCAGAAATTTGGGAGGATAAAGCCGACGATGAGGAGTTTTTTGAGTTGGCCATCGTCGCTTTTCAGAGGGCGCTCGAGCTTGATTCCGAGTTTGTCGAGGCGTACAACAATTTAGGGACACTCTATGCTCTCAGGGGTTGGAACGAGGAGGCAAAGGAACAGTGGAAACGCTCCCTGGAACTGAACTCGAATCAACCGGAAATTCGTGAGAATTTAGCCAATCTGTAACGGTTGGTGCGACCTTTCCGAAATACGTAAGGGGCTCGAATGGGGAACGAGAACGAGATCTGTCTACCGGAAAATGCCAGGCGGGAGCTGAAGGAGGGTGAACACTACAGCCCGATCATCACTGCCGAACGGGGTGTGGTGGAGGTGACGGTTCGGTCGATTGTATTCGGGCTGTGTATGGCCGTCCTCTTTTCTGGAGCGGCAGCCTATATCGCTCTCAAACTGGGTCAGGGCATCGAGACGGCTATTCCTATTGCGATCCTGGCCATCGGATGTTCAGCCCTCCTCGCTCGAAAGAGCACACTCATTGAAAATGTGAACATTCTTTCCATTGGGGCGACCTCTGGAATCATTGTCGGCGGTTCGGTCTTCACCATGCCGGCCATCTATATCTTGGGGATCGAGAATCTCTCCAGTTTTTTTCAAATCTTCGTCGTGCCCCTCTTTGGGGCGGTTCTCGGGGTTTTGTTCTTAATTCCTTTTCGGCGCTACTTCGTGGCGGATATGCACGGGAAGCTCCCCTTCCCCGAGGCGACGGCTACGGCGGAAGTGTTGGTGACCGGGGAACGGGGGGGCAAACAAGCGAAGGTCTTGGCCTACGCCATGGCGATCGGTGCGGTCTTCGATTTTCTGGGACCTTCCATGCATGCCTGGGCCGAGAGTTTCACGACAGCCATGATTGGAGGTTTGTCAGCCGTCACCCACAGGGTGAAGGCGGTCTTCAGTCTGAACACGTCAGCGGCCATCTGTGGGCTCGGCTACCTCATCGGCGTCCGTTATGCTGCCATCATAGTGGCAGGGTCCTTGATGTCGTGGTTCGTTCTCGTGCCCCTTTTCGCCCACCTTGGGAATTACATTGCCGGACCGATCACGGAGGGAGCGGAACCTCTGTCCCAGATGCCTGCAGAAGATATCTTTTACAATTATGCCCGCTACGTCGGTATCGGTGGTATTTTTGCCGCCGGACTCATCTCCATTCTCAAGATGTCGTCCGTGATCATGAAGGCCTTTCGTCAGGCTTTCGGAGAGATCTTTCGCCATCGAGCGCAGACGCGCGAAAAGACCACAACAACCAGGGTTGACCGGGATATGAACATAACGACGGTCTTTGGCATGATCTTCGGCGTCGCTGTTCTGCTGTGGTTCTATTTTCGTTTCGTTGTTCTTGGAAATCAAGCGAATCCGACCACCCTCTCGATCGTCGCTATAGCCATCACCCTTGTCATCGCCTTTCTCTTTGCCGCTGTGTCAGCCTGGGCCATCGCCATGATCAGCGTCACGCCTATTTCAGGCATGACGCTGAGGACGTTGATTGTTACGGCCGTGCTCTTCTCTCAACTCGGACTCCGTGGTCCCACTGGAATGTTGGCGACGCTCCTTGTGGGAGGTGTGGTCTGTACGGCTTTATCCATGACGGGTACGCTTGTGACGGAGTTTAAAATCGCTTACTGGCTCGGAGCAACGCCCCGGACGATTCAATGGAGCAACATACTTGCCGCGGCCGTCTCTTCTGTAACAGTGACGGCCGTTATTATCCTGTTGGCCAAGGTGTACGGCTTTGCTCCATCCCTCCATCATCCGACCCCCATGCCGGCACCGCAGCCCAATGCCATGGCCGCTGTTCTTTCCAGTCTCATGGGCGGAGGGAAAGCACCATGGTTTTTGTACGGCATCGGTGTCGTCTTTGCCGTTATTGTTGAAATGGTCGGGGTGTCCGGTCTTGCGTTCGCGCTCGGTATGTATTTGCCTATGGAGCTCAACTCCCCGATCTTGGTCGGTGCGATTGTGGCCTGGCTGGTCAAAAAATCGAGCACAGACGAGAGCATCTCCAAAGCTCGCCACGATAGGGGATTGCTGATCGCCTCGGGATTGATCGCCGGAGGGGCCATCATCGGTGTTGTGGCAGCCCTCCTCAAATTTTTCGAGGACAAGTACAGGACGCTCCTTATTCCCGATTTCAACAATGTCGGTTCCGCCGGAAATTGGCTCGGACTGGTCGTATTCGTCCTCCTGTGTGTCTATATTTACTGGGATGCGCACCGGGAGGCCAGGGAAGCTTAACCGAAGAGAATGGTCCTTCAACAGCCCTATAAAGAGAAAGGGGAGCAACAAGTCTCAAGGGAAAACCCTCGTCCCTGGGCGGACAATGTGACCTCCCCCTTGACGTGCGCTGAAGCAACGGTTCACCTTGGTCCAAGGGCGCAAATCAGTGAGAGTATGTTTTTCAAGGAACAATCTTGCCTTTTCTTTATGTAGTGCAAAGGCTTAGATTTTAAAAAATAGTCCTTGCGTCCGCTCAAGATGTGTCTTATCTTGACGTCTCGAAATGAAGGCAACAGCTTTTTTCTGATTGGGTTAGATGATGTCATGGGTGATATGGATGAACCAGGAGTGAAGTTGCCAGGGATTCGATGATGCGCACACCAAAGAATTGTACGAAAGAGGAACTCCTTGAACTTCTGAGAGATGCAGCCAAAAATTGGTTGGCCCACGATGGCTTATGGTTCCTGGAAGTTGAGCATGATGCCGATCTGGAGACCGCTCTGGAGCTTGACCGGAACGCCTGGGAGAAATTTACGGTCATAGAAGCCAGACGGATCATGGAGAGGCTCCGTCTGGAGTCGGGGGGTGGCATTCCTGCTCTCACAGAGGCCTTAGGTTTTCGGCTGTACGCTTATATCAATGAGCAGGCGATCACCGAGGTGACCGACTCGCGCTGCATCTTCACCATGAAGTCCTGCCGGGTGCAGACGGCGCGGAAGAGAAAGGGCTTGCCTGACTTCCCCTGCAAGCCAATCGGCATCGTCGAATATTCCGGTTTCGCCAAAACTATCGATCCTCGTCTCGAGACGAGATGTATTGTCTGTCCTCCTGACGAGCATCCGGACAGCCTGTGGTGTTCGTGGGAATTTACTCTGCGTGGTTCGTGATTATGAGAGGGAAAAACTTTATTCGATTTCGAGCACTGATCCTTGTTGCGGTATGCTCAGGGGTGTGGGGCTGCCCGCAGAGTGTGAAGGCCCAATGGAAAGTGGGCGCTGATCTTGTTGTAGCCATCCCAATGGCTGAGTTTACCGAAGTGACGGATACCGGAACAGGCCTTGAACTGAAGGGACACTATGGGTTGCGCAATCTTCCAAATGTGTCCCTGGGCGCCGATGCAATCTTCATTACGTATCAGTATGAACCATACTTTGAGCCAGGTTTTATGGTTGAGACGCGTACCCAGTCGATCCGATTCACCCTGGGTCCGCAGCTCTCGGCGTACTATCGGCGGACTGAGCTGTATCTGTCCGCCAAGTATGGGCTCTATTACTTTTACACCCACGACGATATATTCGATGGCTTCGGAATCTGGCTGACGAGAACGCGGAACAGCAACACCGAGTTCGGTTGGAACGTGACAAGCGGCCTCGTCGTCGGTATTGCCCGCATGCCGAAAAAGAACTTCGATCTTGCCGTACATGTCGGAGGATCATGGCATGTGGTTCGTGACGGTTTCAAGACTGTGATTGAAACCGAGGGGGATCCCATCGATGTCAGGCGGGATATTGAGGAGTTCTGCATTCATGCAGGTCTTGTGTTTCTCTTTCGGTAGGGATGGCATCCATACGTCTGAAGATCCACTGATGGAGCGCGGAGGAGAGTTTCATGGATGATTTGAAACGTTCAGCCCTCATTGCCGTGAAGGATTGTATGGGGCTCAAGCCCGGTGAGACATTCCTGGTTATTACCGACGAACCATTGCGCAACATAGGGTACGCCTTGTGGGAAGCGGGGATCGGGCTGGGAGCAGAATCGATGCTTGTGGAGATGATTCCGAGACCGGGACACGGTCAAGATCCACCCTCGGCTGTCGCCGAGATGATGAAGATGGTGGATGTCGTACTCTGTCCGACATCCAAGTCGTTGACCCACACGAAGGCCCGTCGTGAGGCTTGTGAAGCCGGGGCAAGGATCGGGACGTTGCCAGGTATTACGGTGGAAGTGATGGCTCGAACCTTATCAGCTGACTATCACGCCATCGCTGACCGGACGAGGCACGTGTGCGAAGTTGTTGGGGGTGGAAGAAGCGTTCGCCTCACCGCGCCCAACGGCACCGATCTGACGATGTCCATTGAGGGACGCGACTGTATTGCCAGCACAGGACTCATCCTCAACCCCGGTGATTTTGGCAATCTGCCGTCGGGGGAAGCCTACCTGGCTCCTGTCGAAGGAACGGCCAACGGTGTTTTCGTCGTCGATGGATCCTTTGCAGGGGTGGGTGTGGTTGAAGAGCCTCTGAAATTGGAGGTGAAGGATGGTTTTGTGACGAGCATATCGGGTGGTGAGGAAGCCGAAAAACTGAGGAGACTCTTGGAGCCCCACGGTCGAGACGCATTCAATATCGCGGAGCTGGGTATTGGAACAAACGATGCGGCTCAGATCAGTGGAATTCTCCTGGAGGACGAAAAAGTCGCCGGCACGGTCCATATTGCCGTGGGCAACAACGCCTCAATGGGTGGATCCGTTACTGTGCCGGTTCATTTGGATGGTGTCATAAAGGGCCCGACACTGTCCGTTGATGATCAGGTGATTATGAAGGATGGGAAATTGCTCATTTCTTTGGAACGATCACTTACGTGAGGCGTTTCATTGGGCTGAGGCCTTGCTAAGGCTCGCAAGTGGAACGAGATTTCCGATCGCTTGAAAAGGGCGGATCTCGTTTAATGGTAATATGTTAGACTCAAGTATTAAGGCGGGTGATGTTCCAATGGCAGTAAAGTCAGCCAGAGCGAGGAAAAGAGCAAAGCGATTATGTCTCATCTGTGGTCGATCGATTCCCCAGGCCAGGCTCAAGGTTTTGCCGGATACCGAAACCTGTGTGAGGTGCGCCTCTGTGGAGCGATATTCGAAGCTGGATGTACCGGACTATGCTTTTGCCCAGCATCCTGAGGCTTCGCGACCCGAAGACGATGACTCGTAGATCGCTTTTGAGTTAAGGGGCGTCTCTCTGCCCTGAAACGGCTGATCCTTTTGATAATCGGTCTTGAAGGCCGTCCCATCCTCAACCACCAAAAACGAGACCGATGAAATTCCGATTCGAGAAACGTAAGAACGGTGGTTCCAGACCACCACTTTCAGAACTGGTGGTCTGGGCATTCTGTCTTGGTGTGATTTTCACAGGCCCCGTGATGTCCCAAGAGGGGAGTGGGCCAAAGATTGACGTGTCTCAGGAGATGTGGGACTTTGGCACCATTCGACGGGGTGAGGAAGTGACCTGTCCCCTTGTTATTGCAAACATGGGAAAAGGGACCTTGCATATCACACAGGTACGGAGCAGTTGCACCACCTGCAGTGTGGTGAAAGGGTACAAAGAAAGACTCGGACCGGGTGAGTCGACCGATGTCAAGGTGACTTTTCGGGCCGAGGGCAGAAAAGGGAGGATCACCAAGACAATCTATATCGATTCGAACGATCCTGACCAGCCTCGGACAGTCTTTCGCGTTACAGGAATTGTCGAAAAGAGCGAAGCTCCCGAAATCGTCGTCGATCCCAACCCGTGGTACCCCGATTCCATTACGACCGATCCGCGCAGCGGTGGAGAGCTCCTCATCACCAATGACGGTTTGACCGACCTCATCGTGAAAAAGATGGAGGCGGCGGGCTGTGTGGTCAAGGAGACGTCAATACCTGCCATCGGCCCTGGGGATTCTGCTGTGGTGCATGTCTCGTTCAATCTGAAATCCATGGTATGGGAGGGTGAACGGTATGTGATGTTTCATTCGAATGACCCCTACCAGCGGGAGCTGAAAGTAAAGATTAGGGGAGATGTGGTCTCGACTGGTTCCCAGGACACGACGCGCGTCTGTTCCCTGATTTTCCTGTCAAAGGACTGTACGGAGTGCGCCTATGTCATGAGTCAGGTCGTTGCTCCTTTGCAGAAGATGTATCCGGGGCTCCAGATCAGAACGATAGCCGTCGATGATCCACACAACTACAATCTCTTGACGAACCTTGAAAAAAAGTACAAAGACACGAGTAACGAAATCCCTGTTCTATTCATCGATACCTTTGTCTTAGGGGGAAGAAAGGAGATCGAGAGGGATCTCGTGGGGCGAATTACAGGCTGTATTGAGAAGGGCGGATGTGCGTTTCCTGAATATGACGAGGAAAAGCCTTCCGGGCGGAAATCCGTGAAAAAACCGATTTACATGGCATATTTCTATCAGCCTGGTTGTAAGCAATGTGATCGCGTCAACCATATGTTGAAAAGTTTGCGAAAGCGTTATGAGAAGTTGCATATCAAAGAGTTCAATATCGGAACAATAGAGAATAAGCTCTTGAATGAATCAATCGGCGAGCTTTTAAAAGTACCGGATAAAAAGCGGCTGTTGACTCCGGCCTTGGTGGTTGGGGATCAGTACTTCGTTCAGCATGATATTACCGACCAGCGGGTCCAAAGTGCAGTCGAAGGCTTCCGGGATACGGGGAGTATGTGCTCCTGGGATGAAGCAAAGGATCTCCAAGCTGAAGCCAAAATGAGCATCATTGAGCGTTTCAAAGCTTTTGGCCCAATCACTGTTCTCCTGGGCGGTCTCGTTGATGGGGTGAACCCCTGCGCGTTCGCAACAATAATCTTTTTTATATCATATCTTACCTATATCGGGCGCAAGGGGAAAGATCTGCTTTACGTGGGTCTTGCTTTTACGGTGGCTGTTTTTATGACGTACCTTCTGGTCGGTTTCGGTATCTTTAATTTCATTCAGTCCCTGAAGATTTTCGATGTTGTGAGCATGATCATCTATGTCGTAACCGCAGCCTTGGCGTTCATTCTTGGCACTTACAGTGTCTATGATATGCTGAAGATCAGACGAGGTCGCGTGAGTGAAATCACGCTTCAGCTGCCGAACTTTCTCAAAAAGCGTATCCATAAAACGATTCGGAAGAGAGCCAGAATGCGGCGTTACGTGTTGGCCGCGTTTATCACCGGATGGATTGTGTCGCTGTTAGAATTGTTCTGTACGGGACAAGTGTATCTGCCCACGATTGCTTTTGTAACCGGTGTTCCCGAATTACGGCTCCACGCCTTTTATTATCTAGTATTGTACAACCTCATGTTCGTTCTGCCTCTCTGCATTGTTTTTGGCCTGACGTACTACGGGACGACTTCGGAACAGATCGCCGGCTGGATGAAGCGACATATTATTGCAATGAAAGCAGCGTTGGCGATGTTCTTTTTCTGTCTTGGCGGATTTTTGTTGTCCGTCATTTTTTAAGGGAGATGAATCGATGATGAATGTTCACCATAAAATATGCGTGGCCTTCCTGTGCACTTGGTTCTGGCTAATATTCTGTGCCCTTTCCCAGGGCCATTCCGATCCTCTTTTCGTGTCCAGAGCCGATACGACGGGGTGTGAGGGCAAGTGGTTGATATTTTCGATATACGCCGATGCCCTCTTTCCGGATGACGAGCTGGAGTTCGATATGGAGAGTGCCCCTGAAGGGGCACTGCTTGAAAACCTTGGTAAATGTGGGTGACCGGTGAGCTCTATCCGCTGGGAGGCGGAATTCACGCTTCAAGGGCAAGATGCAGTTGCCGGTTTATACGAAGTCGTTTTTTATGTTTTCGATCAGTATGGAGGAATGGATAGCCATACCATGTCCATTGAAATTGTAGGAGGTACTCCCATTGCCGGATTTACGGGCTCTCCCCTCATCGGGTGTGTGCCTTTGAGGGTTGACTTTACGGATCAGTCCAGCATGAGTCCCACGAGTTGGTCGTGGAGCTTTGGTGATGAGGACTCGAGCAGCCAGGAGCATCCATCGCACACGTACAGTTTTCCCGGTACGTACGAGGTGACTTTATCCGTCAGGAACGTGTGCGGTTCGGATGATGAGATCAAAAACAATTATATCACCGTCGGTGCGGCTCCGGTGGCCGGGTTCTCCGGCTCTCCAACAGAGGGGTGTATGCCCTTGAGGGTGGACTTCATCGATGAGAGCAGCGGGAATGTGACCGGTTGGTCCTGGAGCTTCGGCGATGGGGATTCAAGCGCCCAGCAGAATCCGTCGCACACGTATGACAGCCTTGGAACGTACACCGTTACTTTAATTGCAAGCAACACATGTGGCTCCGACGAGGAGAGTGCCCCGGCTTTCATCGTGGTCTCCTCCTGTGCAATCCGGGGTGATGTGAACAGCGATGGGGATGTCGATCTTCTGGACATTATTACCACAGCCAATCACATACTGGGAATCGTGACCTTAGAGGGAGATGCCCTGTGGGCCGCCGATTGTAACGGTGACGGTGATATCGATCTTCTCGATCTTATTCGTATTGCCAATGTCATCTTAGGACTTGGATCATGTGCCCCCGTGGATTAACAATTGACCCTCATCTGTGAAGCATTGAGGATTTTTAGATCCTTGCACTCGTCATGAGGGGTTCCCTCGTTCTCCAAGTGAATGATATTCTCAAAGGGTCTCTTGGATTTTGGGACAAGCACAGGATGGCCCGGAATGATCTCATATGAAAGGGGGGATCAATGCTCAAGGGCGTCATTTTATAACAGTTTTTGAACCCGAAAGAATTGTGTCGCACATGCATCGGCGTTCTGTCCCTGCAGCGGACTCCTTATCGAACGTTATGTGTTTAACGACCATCCTTTTTGATACTCCTGTCTTGTCACCGTAATATCACCCCGATTTTTCCTGACGTTGAGCGCCCTCATATTTCTTTATTGGCGTTCGAAAAATCTGTTATGATCAGTCCAAGTTTTCGGACATGCGGAACTCTGTCGTTTGACAATTATTGAAATCAACAATAATTCAACTTGACAGAGGCCCTCGATTTGTATTTATTTAAGGCGAATTTTTAATTCTCAAACGGAACATATCACCCGTTGCGTTATAGCCATGCTTTGTTCCTAAATCGTTTCAATAAGTGTACGGTCTGAACTATGTCGACACTTGGGATGTCTCAGTCGAAACTGGCGAATGTCAAGAAATTTGAAAATGTACTGAATTTCCGAATAATATTCATGGAATCGTTTCTCCGTTTTTGTCTTGGTCGTACAGCGTTCATGTTCTTGAGGAACATGAGATTCCTCATTGTTTTTTGTGTGTTGTCTCAAAGCAGCACGGTTTTTTCCGATCACGTAATTCCATCAGATGCTGTCACAACCTCGCTCAATGTGAGGTCCTCCCCTTCAGGAGGGAGTCGCGTAGTTGCGACACTCTTCCCCGGCCAAAAAGCAGAATACATTGCTACTGTTGATGATTGGTATGAAGTGAGACTGTCGACTGGCATGAGAGGATTTGTGAGTAAATCTTGGACAAGAATAGTTGAAGAACAAACAGCGAACGAAGAACCGGTCAGAGATTTGACAAGAGAGGCAATTTTATCTGAGCAGGTCCAGACCCTATCCGATAGTCTCAAAAAGTTAAATGATGATATTGACAGTCTTACAAAATATATTAAGAATCTCAATGATGAGCCTCAGAGGTATGTCCCTTTTCAAGAACCTAATATGTTGTACATTGTTTCGATTCTCGCTGTTGCGCTCGTTGTAATAATTACCCTTTTTTCAATCCGATTGGTGCATTTAAAAAGAGATCTCCGGGAAGAGAGACTGAAACTCGCAGAAGAACTGGAGCACGGGGAAGATCTAAAAGTCAAAGAAGGCCAGAAAGACGAAAAGATGAGGCGGAGGTCCTACTTCGTTGCTTCATCGCCTCGTCTTGTCCAAACGCATGACACCTTCTGCAGTCTTCATATCAATGTAATAAACTCAGGCGATAATCCAGCTATTTCTCTCAAGACGAATGTCTACATGATAGATATAGGAACATCCCAGGCAACACTTTTCAAAGAATTTCATTTTAGCACAGCGAACCCAATTGCAAGCAAACAAGATATTACCTTTTCAGAAGAGAATATTGACTTCAGAAGCGAATGCACACCAAAATTTGTTTTGATCGCCTTGGATTACTTTGATAACTTGTTGAATAAAAAGTTTCAACAGAGGTTTTCATATAAATGGCCGGGAGTCACGATGGGAGAAGCGAGTAAGAATTTTGAACATGTCGACAAAGAAAGAAGCTTGCAGTTGTGGTTGAAGTTCAGAGAATTGAAGTGGGAACGAAAAAGGAGTTCGGGGATGTAAGGGATTCGGAGTTTGGAATATGGAAGCCAACACCAGAGGGTAGCTAAGATAGTGATGCGTAGGAATAAGAGCAAGAAGGAGGTGAAGAGTTGATGGAAGCAATGTTCGGTCATTGGCTCGATGTGGTTATGTTTGGGATCACGGCATGGGCATTGTTTTTCTGAGGGTATTGCAAACCTAAATAATTGGTGCATCACTATGATGATTGCAAAGTACAAGGATTCGATGGACTTTTTGCCTTGAGTCCGTTCTATGTCCCAATGCGGAACGGGAGAGGTGTTCTTGCCATTCGAATCAAAGCGAGGTGTGATAAAAACTTCAAACCGAAGGAGGGTTGACATGAGTGACGTACAACAAGGGGGAGAGGTTCTGGTAGTTGTTTCAAAGTTGAAAGGTTACATTCGCACAAAGTCAGGAATGAACACTTCGGGGAATGTCGCCCCGGTTTTGTCGGACATTGTCCGCGGATTGTGCGACCAGGCGATAGAAAAGGCGAGAGAAGCCGGTCGCAAGACGGTCATGGACAGAGATTTTAAATCCGATGAGATGTAAAGGTGAAATCGGAGCTCTCTTGAAGATTTCCAAGTAAAAATGTTTGGCATTCGAAGGCTGCCCTTTGTTAGGGTAGCCTTTTTTCATGCTCTTCGATTTCAAAATGTTGTGCAGAAGGTGAGGTCGTATCTGAAATATAAGATGGTTGCGTACAAAAAAGTTCGCCGGTTTTTTCTACCGTCTTTAACTTTAAAGTTCCTGTTGCGCGCCTCATTGGTGGCGATCGTCGCATATCTTTTTTTTGGCCGTGTCTGCATACCCCTCCGCATTCAGGGCTCCAGCATGGAACCGGCATACCGCAACGGCGGCATCAATTTCTGCTGGAGACCCCGTTATCTGTTTTCAGAACCCCAACGGGACGATGTGGTGGCGGTTCGTCTTGCCGGAAGGAAAGTGATGCTGCTGAAACGTATCGTCGCGGTTGAAGGTGAACGCGTCGAATTTCGTGATGGAAAGCTTTTTGTTGACGGGGCAGAGGTGGATGAGCCCTATGTCAGGTACGCGGGTGACTGGAACCTACCGTCTCGTCAGGTTGAAAAGGATCATGTGTATGTCGTCGGGGATAACAGGAGCATGGACCTGGAGCACCATGATTTCGGACAGGTTTCGGTAGATCGCATTATCGGAGGACCGCTGTGGTGAGGTTGAGATACGCTGTGACAATGGTCGTGATGATGACATCGGGGACAATGGCTATCCTGTGCTCCTCTCCGGGCGAAGAGGGAAAGGTGAAAAAGCAGTTTCATTTCTTATCGGAGTGGGTGTCGAAGGATCGCGGGGAAAAACCCCTCACCACGGCGCGAAAGATCCGGAATATCAGGATCCTGTTTGCCCGGGAATGCGCGCTGAAAGCCCACATCGATTCGTATTCGGGGACGTACACGCCCGACGAGATCGCCGGTCATGCCGCGGCAGTCCGTTCGCGATTTTCGAGCGTTTCTCTGAGTTTTTATGACTTCAACATCGACTTTCCGGAAGAGGGGTCGGCCAACGTCAATGTCACGGCCAGGCTGACCGGAATCTCCACAACCGGAGAGCGGGTTGATGATGCCCATGAGCTGGAGTGTCTCCTGAAGTGCGCCGAGGAAAAGTGGATTTTCACTCAGGTTGAGGTGATCGATGTCTTAAGAAGGTAAGAAGAATATGAGGGGACAGGATCCTTTTTCGAGAGCTGAGAAAATCCTTTGACCAAACGGTGCCATGAAAAAGTGCGTCAGGAGAGCTCGGAATACGGGCTCGAACCATAAAGGAAATCCAAACAGATTCGATACGCAAGACTATAATAGTTATGGATATTACGTCAATGTACTGTGGTTGTCTTAATCTTTCCCACATGTTCAAGATGAGCCCAAAAATGGAAAAGTGTCTTAAGGTACTCTTATTTCATAATCTCTTATAGCAGAAGTCGTTGACATGTAACAGCAGTTACAATGTGCCGAAGCTTTCTACTATTGACTGCCCATATTTGTAAAAAATTGGGAAATAAACTTGACACTTCTGGTATTTTTATGTATATTGGTTGCATTGAACCTAGTATACCTGGTATATCAAATTTCTAATCCATCCAATTGAGCTCAAGGTTTCTTGTATTTCCGAACTTTGGGAGTTGAGTAACATGTCAATCGATTTTGAAAATCCTACGCCACTCTACCTTCAAATCGCATCCGATATTCGAGAACAAATAGAGACAAACACATTCACTGTTGGGGAAAAAATTGCATCACAATCGGAGTTGTGTCAGTCCTACGGCGTAAGTTTGATGACTGTTAAAAAGGCTCTGTCTGAATTGGTCAATGAGAAATATCTTTATATCAGGACGGGCAAGGGCACCTGTGTCGCAGATATCAACAAGCAAAGCAACTTGATTTGGAGAAGAATAAAAGTATAGGTGTTGTATTGAAAGATCTTTCGAGCCCATTTTTTTCATTCATCATTAAGGGGGTTGAGGCGGCTACTCATAAAAATGGTTACAACCTGTTAGTGTCTCATACTGCCGGTAAAATGGAGAAGGAAGAGAAGCAGGTTGAACATTTGAGGAACATCGGTGTGAAAGGTCTCATTATCGCTTCGATGTTTCATACCTATCGGGATATGAAATCGGGTTTCGTTTTCCGGAACTGAAATGTCGAGCAGAAGCGCCCTTCTCTTACAATGATCTCTCGGCTCTTGATTTTCAAAGGTAGTGTTAGAGAGGGGAAGGGAGGTTCGCCAGGATTTTATCTTCGTGGGTTTCAATGATATTCAAATGAGTTCCCAGCCTGCAATTACACTGACGTCAGTCAGGCAGCCAACTTTTGAAATAGGTAAAAAAGTATTCGAGTTCTTCTATCAAAATTGAATAGGAATAAAAAGTATATTGGACATCTGTTTAAACCAGGACTCATTATACGGAAATCTTGGAATGCCTAATAGAATACTGCGAACGAATGAAAAATGCAAGAGAGTTCAATACTTAATGATCGATAGTCATTTCCTCATGCCAAGTAATAAAAAAGGGAAAACAAGAGAATTCTTCAAAAAGTTATTTATCCTGTTAAGAGATATATTATTCAACGGCAATATTTGTATTTGTGAATCCATACCTTAAGAAAAAGCGAGGGCATCATATGTTCATTCGATTTTGCTTTTCGAAAACTGTGATTGTGCTCATGCTCATGATAACACTGGTTCTTGGATCTGTTGTTGTATACGGAGCTGAGAAAGGTCAGATCACAGGTTATGTGAAAGCAGCGGAATCGGGTGATCCTCTGCCTGGTGCCAATGTAACCCTGGAAAAAACTACTCTGGGAGCTGCAACGGACTTATACGGTAAATACCGTATTCTGGAAGTTCCCCAAGGTACGTATGACTTGGTCATATCCTATGTCGGATATCAGAAAACAAAATTTCAAGTCATTGTGGAAGCAGGGCAAACAGTACGACAGGACGCTGAGCTCCAGTTCGATGTCATTCAACTCAAAGAGATCGTTGTAACGGAACAGTTGGAAGGTCAGGCTAAGGCTATCAATCAGCAGTTGTCGGCAAATACAATTGTTAATGTCGTATCACCGGACAAGATCCATGAACTCCCTGACCAAAATGCCGCTGAGTCCGTGGGCCGCTTGCCTGGAATTTCGATACAACGCAATGCCGGTGAAGGCCAGAAAGTGATTGTTCGTGGTTTGTCCCCACGGTTCAACTCGATAACCGTGAATGGTGAACGGATCCCTTCAACTGATTCTCAGGATCGTTCCGTCGATTTAAGCATGCTGTCCCCGGATGTTCTGGCGGGCATAGAGGTTTACAAGGCGTTGACTCCTGATAAAGACGGAGATGCGATAGGAGGGACTGTTAACTTCGTAACGAAGAAAGCTAGAGAAGGATTACGATTGGACGTCCGCATGCAATCGGGATACAATGGACATGACGATAAGTATGGACAATATAAGAACAGCATCAGTTTCAGTAACCGATATTGGGACAATAAGCTCGGCGCCGTGATCACCGGAAGTATGCAGCGTGCCAACCGGGGTTCCGACTATATGGAGGCTGATTATATCATCGACGGAGAAAAAGAGGACGGAACAGCAAATATACTGGTGAAGAATCTGAATCTGGGTGACCGGCTTGAAGTTAGAAAACGTTACAGTGTCAGTCTGACTCTTGATTATGAACTGGGTCTGGGTGACCTGTTTCTAAATAGCTTTTGGGGAAAGACAGACCGGGATGAACTGAGACGAAGACGGCGATACAATCTTGAGGCGAATCGACAGGAACGAACGATGCGAAGCCGTCAACTCTTGACGAACATGTGGACAAACTCAATGAACGGTCAACACTATCTCTTTCCCTTGGGTCATGCCGTACAGATGAATTGGCGAGCTTCGTATTCACGGACTATTCAGGAGACACCTTTTTCGCATACCACCCGTTTTTACGAACTCAGTGCCTTCAAGGCAGACATTATTATGGATCAGGGTCCGATCTATATTCCCCTGGCCGCGAACAACAGGCTCGATGAAACGTATTTTAAAAGCAGTCTTTTTGAAGAAGAGAGGGTTGATGATGAGGATATGACCGCGCAAGTTGATTTCCAACTCCCGTTCACAGTCGGTGACGACGTTTCAGGACATGTGAAGATGGGAGGAAAATTTCGGGGTAAGAACAGGGACAGGGAAGTATCAGCACTCGGAACGACATCCTTTGGCCTTGTATGGGATCTTCCTGAAAAATATCCGGATCGCTGGGACCTGGATTCTGAGGGGCGGATTCTCGTCAGCAATTTCGTAGATACCGGGTTTGAGGCGAACGATTTCGTAAAAGGTGAATACGAGTTTGGCCCAGGCCTGGATGAATCCCAGCTCAACGATTTTTTCGCTATATATCGGAATGAAACCTTTGGTCAAGATCCTGCGAGCGCTGGACCTTTATATATTTATGATTCCGAAGTCCTGATCGGGAGTTATGAAGCAAGCGAAAAGATTTCTGCTAGTTATCTCCTTGTGGAACTCAATCTCGGGAACACCTTCTTGTTCCTACCAGGTGTCCGTTATGAAAAAACGACGAATGATTACGCGGCCACCTACGCCACGCCGATTGAGACCGAGGATGAAGAGAAACTTATTATGCGGGGGGTGATCGATACCACCGGCGTTAGAAGTTATGAAAAATTCCTGCCGATGTTTCATATCCGATATAAACCAAAAACTTGGTTTGACATACGGCTGGCTGCAACAAGAACCCTATCCAGGCCGAATTATTACAATCTTGTACCCTGGCGAACGTTTACAAACGAAGGTGCCACGCTTGAGCAGGGGAATCCTGATTTGAAACCGGTGATAAGTTGGAATTATGATTGTTTCTTGTCATTTAACAACCGCCTCGGATTGTTTACGATCGGGCTTTTCACCAAAGAAGTGGAGAACGTCGATTACACACGGACGCGTCATGTCGAAAAAGAAGAGGATCTTGGGAAAATCACCATAATCATTCAACCTGAAAATGTAGAAAAGACAACGCATGTGAAAGGATATGAAGTTGAGCTGCAGACCAATCTGAAGACTTTGCCAAGTCCTTTCAATGGAGTGGTGATCTATGCCAATTATTCTCATATTTCATCTGAAACGTTCTATCCCTTTCTCCTCGTGGAACATGGTCCGCCTCCCTTTTTCATGCCGATATTCATCGATACATTACGCACTGCACCAATGATAGGACAGTCAGATCACATTGCCAATCTTTCCCTCGGATATGAGAAAGGCGGTTTTTCGGGCCGCGTTTCAATGATCTACCAGGGAAACATACTGAACCAGGTGGATATACGGGAGCAACTGGATGAGTACAAAAGCGATTTCATACGTTGGGATATTGCTCTGCAGCAGAGAGTTCATAAGGGAGTGAGTCTTTTTGTAAACCTCAATAATATATCTGATCGATCGGAAGGGACGTTTCTTTGGAAGGAGATGTTTCCGACAAACGATGAATTTTTTGGCTGGACTGCCGATCTTGGAATACGCTACAAGTTCTGACGTTGAGAGAGTTGCACGGAAGTTCGAAATGACGGACCTGACGTTTGCACCACGCTGTATCAGAAGGGTATGAGAAGAATATGAGCGAAAATAAGAATAATCAAAATTTCACAGATCAACTTTAACTCATTCAAAGGAGGAAATCAATGTAGAGAATTCCTGTCGCATCACTATCGTGCTGTTTCACAATATTATAGGGGGTAAAGAAAAATGAAATCTCGCATTCACTATACGTGTATCGCATGTGTCTGTGCTGTTTTTGGATTGTCCAGCATGGCGAGCGGTCAGCGGATCGTCCATGTATCACCAACGGAATTCGGCATATTGAATAGAGTCATCGCAAATGACACACTGGGAAACGGTGAGCGGGTCGATCCCAACACCATCTATGAGCTGGAAAGGGGACCGTATGCGTACTATGTTTTAAGTAGCAGCATTAAAAACAACGGGTATCACCTGACAATCGTGGCCGAAGACGGTGACGGCGAGCGGCCGAAAATTGTTCCGGGAGTGGTTTCCGGCGGAGAATCATCTCGCTGTTTTCGCCCCTCCAGTGATCTGACCCTTAAGGGATTATACGTTACCAACGTTGATCAATCCGGTGCATGGTTCCCGAAAAATATCATAAGACTACAGGGAGAAGGAATCCGTCTTGTTGTGGATGATTGTCATCTCGATGGCGATATTCAATCCCATGTCCGGTTCGACGCTCACGATCAGCGTGTTTTCATAACCAATTCCGTTCTCAGCAACAGTCTCTATAACGGTCGAAGTCTCGACCGCCGGGGAAACAGAGTCGATACTCTTGTCGTTGAAAACTGTACTTTTTACAATCTGATCAGTGAGGTTGTGCGGGAGGGCGATAGCGGATTCGTCAGGTATTTCAAATTCAACCACAACACGGTCGTTAATGTAGGCGTGGAATTTTGCGAGATTGGTGAGACCGTCACCTGCATCTTTACCAATAACCTGATTGTCAATACCGGCTTTTTTGGTGACAGGACCGACACTCCTGGTTCCAATCATATCCTAGAAATATTTCCGATCACAAGCTGGCAGCTTGCAGGATTGACACAGACCATCGAATTTCGCAACAATAACTTTTATACGGATTCAGAAATCATTGAGACACAGGCGAATCTTGTGTTGGATGGTTTTGAAATCAGACCTCTTCCTATGATTGACGATGTCGGAAACGCGCTTGTCGATACGTCACAGTTTATCCACGAGCGCATTCCATTTACCACCGGACCGAGTCTTGACACGACATTGAACATTATTCGGGTGGTCTGGGAAGACCATGATGGCGACAAGGATTTTGCATCACCTTTTGATAACAGGAATGTCGGTTCATTCGGGGAGGAAGGATTTGGAACCGTTCCTTTCGATTTTTCCTATCCGGCATCCACCCTTTCCTACACGTCCGCAGACGGTAACCTACCACTCGGGGATCTGAACTGGTTTGATATTGAGATTTCTGAAGGAAGAAAGGGTGATGTCGACGGAAATGGGGATGTCGATGTGCTGGATGTGTTGTCCGTGGTCAATCATATTTTAGGGACAGTTCCCATTACGGATCCCGATGCCCTCTGGCGTGCCGATTGTAATGATGACGACCAGGTCAACGTGCTGGATGCCTTGGGTATTGTGAACGTCATCCTTGGAAGCGGTGAATGTGCATCAGGAAATTGAAAACAGTGATTCCTTGCCAGATGATGACATTTTTCAGATGAGCCTATTCGCGAGTATAGAGCTATCAAATCCTTTTCATCCTGGGATACCTTTTAAAGTTGGATTTTCGCGAAAAAAAGCTAAAATGGCCAGGCTTCCTTCAGGAAGATGACACCGGGCAAATATGAGTTTCTTCGGGGGAAGGATGAGAACAGTGCTTTTATGAGGGATGAAGTGTCCCCAAATAAATACAGCGACATAGAGGAGATTTCGCTCACAATAGAGGAAGTGGCAATGAAGACATATCGAGTTCGCAAGTTTATGAACCCACATTTTCTATTGGCGATTGCAACACTCACACTTGGATGCTCCCGCCAACCAAGAGCACCAGGTATTCTGATTGGGCCTTATGTGCAGAACGTCAAGACGAACAGCATCACAATTATGTGGGAGAGCAGTAAACCGGAAAATGGAAAAGTCCTCTATGGAGAGAAGAGATCGCTTGACGGCGAGACAGATGAAAAAGGTTTGAGTACTATTCATGAAATCACCTTAACCGGACTAAAAAGTGAAACGAGATACTATTACCGGGTCCAGTCAGGAAAAGATGTCAGCGATGTCTATTCTTTCAAAACAGCCGTTATGAAGGAATCGCCTTTTTCCTTTGCCAGTTATGGTGACAATAGAGATGGGCCGGTTATGCACAGGAAGATAACGAATCTCATTGCTTCAAAAAATCCTGATTTTGTCATTCATAATGGTGATCTGGTCAATAAAGGTCCCGTACAAAAGCAGTGGGGACTGTTGTTCTTTAATCCCGCTCATCGGTTGATGAGTCAATTTCCGCTCTATCCCGTGCTTGGGAATCATGAAGAAAATTCGGAACACTTCTATAATTTTTTTTCATTGCCAAATAACGAGAGATGGTATTCCTTCGATTACGGAAAAGCCCACTTTATTATGCTCGATTCCGATGATGAAGGATTGTTTGAGAATGGAGTGCAACACACCTGGCTGATCGATGACCTGAAAAAGAAATCGGCGACGTGGACATTCGTCACCTTGCACGTCCCTCCTTTCACGGCGGGAGGAAACTACTATAAAAGGAGACGTATTCGGTTGAAAAATGTGTTGCACACTTTAATGGAAAGGTATGGTGTGGATATTGTGTTCAGCGGTCACGATCACAATTACGAACGGACTCGACCCATTGTCTCGAAAAACGGTGCCCATCCAGTAACGTATGTGATTGCGGGAAACGGTGGAACTCCGATGCGATATATCGGCCATCGTGAATGGACTCTCTACGCGGAACGGGTCTTTGGATTCGTATTGGTCCAGGTTGATGGGAAAAAACTCCTTCTACGCGGGATGAACATTGAAAATGAGGTGATCGATGAGTTAATCCTGGACAAAGATGATCCCGCGTCCATGGCCTCATACGAAGAGAAACGAGTCTTTTTTGAGGATATCGTTGATCCGGTTGAAACTGCCAAATATTATGGGGATGGGGATGATCTTGTTGACGAGGAGCGATATGAAGAGGCTATCATACTGCTTGAAAAAGCATATGCCGCCGATACGACTTGCATTCAAGCTCTTGCCGGAGTTGCCAGATGTCGATACGAACTGGGACAGTATGAGGAAGCGCTCTCATACGCCATGAGGGGAATTCGAAAAATGCCAAATTACCCTGACAGCTATGAGGTCCTGATAGATGTGTTGATCAATCACGGAAAATATGATGAGGCACTGGAATGGTGTCAGAAATGGCTGTTGATTGAACCCGATAGCCCGGATGCCAATGAAACCATGTCGAAGATTTATGAGGAACAGAAGCAGTATGATTTGGCGATTGAGGAAATGATGAAAGCCTTGGCCATACTTCCATCCGAAGCTGATCTCTATTTCCGCCTTGGCCAGCTTTATGAAACCGTCGGACAGACAGGGAAAGCGGTGAAGGCCTATCAAATGGGTCTGGATTGGTTTACTGATGATGAACCGAAAAAAATGAGAAGAATGGAAAAAGTGAAGTCGAGGATTCAGCAGATATCATCAATGCGGTAATTTCTGACTAAAGTACGGGAAACGTCCGAGTAGGATTTCTTTTCTTTCAATGAAGGGGAACATATTCTTGCCGAAAGTGCCGAGAGAAGAATTCAACTCTTAGAGGAACTGTGACAATACGATTGAAACTCAATCAGGATGATCATTTTTTCGGGTTCGGCGTAAAATTCGGTACCCTTGACAAAGTTGGGACATACGTTGAATGCATGAACAGGGAGCTTGGGGACGGTTACGGTTATGAAACCTATGGAAATGTTCCTTTTTTCATAAACCCGAAAGGCTATGATCTTTTTTTCCATAGCACATGGAGAACTGAGTATCATTTAGGTGACATCTCCGGAGAGTGGTTCGCGGATGGCGGAGACGTGGAATTCTTTTTTATCTTTGGTTCTGCTGACTCAAACTGTGACGATCTTACGGGTTCTGACTATTTCTGGCATTCCAGCCATCCAGACCTGGTCTCCATGTTTGAAAGGTGCAGCGGCCGAGCTTTAAAATGTCTCTTCATGATCGGCCGATTCCGTATGGCGCACTGGGAAGGTATCCATTGAGAGTGGGTTCGCTGTCCCACTCCAGTACGAGTATCTGGATTTTTCCGTCTCTGAGGCTGCCGAATGGTGGTGGCGCCGCTACGAGGTGCTGAGGGGCATGGACGTGAACGCTTTTTTTTACGGGTACACCAATCCCAGCCTGCTCGCATACAGATGGACCGGAAAAAAGCAAGGTGCTTTGATGAGACATCGTACTGGGATAAAGCCGAACTGGGTTGGATCTACAACAAGGACAAGCAGAGTGGAAAAAGAAGTACCTTTTTGGGGGAAAATTGAATCATGCGAATGATTCAGATATGTTTGCTCATATTCATCTTAGCTGAAGTCTTGAACAGAGATGGTTATAGTCAATCTGTGGGAGAAAAAGTCTCTTTAAAAACCGAATGTTCGCAGACACTTCGTGTTCTTGTGGACGGCTTGGTTGATTTGCAGGTTACTAGCGTCTCGGATTCTAATTTTGGGGCTCTTCATTGTAAACATTGTAATGTCTATCATACCCGAGCCGCTGAAGTGGTTTATCCGTTTGCAGTCGTCTTCAAACAAACGGGTGATCCCAAATATCTGATAGCTGCAAAACATCTGGGAAATTGGCTCATCAGACAGCAGCTCCCGGAGGGTTCATGGAAAGAGACTCCGGAAGAATGGACGGGGACAACGACCGACCAACTGTTAATGATGGCTTGTGCTTATCCACTTATGAGGGATCATCTATCTGAAACCGAGAAAGAACACTGGAAGTTCTCAATAACCGGAGCGGCTGATTATCTTGTCAATGTCATGAATCCTGAATTCGCCAGTATCAATTATTGCGCTACAACCACTGCGACATTAGCGTTGACGCACCGGGTTATTCCTGCTGAGGAGTATCTGAGAAAGGCAAGTGAACTGGCCATACAGGTTATATCTAAGATGGATGAGGATGGTTTCATAACAGGGGAAGGAGGAAGAATTCGAGGGGTGAAATACGGTGTCGATGTGGGATACGACTTGGATATGTCGCTGTGGGGGTTGGGACTTTACGCTCACGAAACAGGCGATTCTCTTGTGAATCGATATGTTCTGAATGCCCTGGAAAATCATCTCTATTTTGTTTTTCCAGACGGTTCGATCGATGGATCATGGGGTATTCGATCCAACAAATGGACAACGTATGGCAGCCAGACGGCAGATGGGTGCCAAATCCTTTTCAGCCTGTATGCGCACGAGGATGCTCGGTATCGAACTGCGGCCTTTCGGAATTTGGCATATCTGCGGACGATGATTGAAGATGATCTTGTCGGATATGGACCTCACTATTGGGATCTCTTTGATATCACTCCGTGTATTTACCCAACCTTTGCTCGATCGAAAAATCTGGCTCTCGCTGTTGAGTTTGGTGATCAAACGGAAGGATTAATCGCCCCTTTGCCGACAGAAGACGTTGGCTGGACACGCCATTTTCCTACAGTAGATGTGGTTCTAACTCGTACAAGAAATTTGATAGCTTCAATTACTGCCTACGATTACAAGGACGTGAAAAGGAGAGATCGAAGTAAATACATGTACCGACCCTCAGGGGGATCCATAAGTAATTTGTGGGTCCAGAATCATGGTTTCTTACAGATTTCAAGTCAAACAGTCTACCATCGCTGGGAACCGATGCATTTCCCCGAAGTGAAAGACACTGTCATATGTTTAACGCCACGAATTGAATTTACTGACGAAAGCGGTTACTATACTAATCTGTATGAATTTGATGGCCGGATTTCGATTCATCGGGATGAGCAGTTAGGTGCAATTGTTTCAACTTCAGGTGAACTAAAAGATAATCGGCAGTATCCAGGTGGTGTGGCGTATGTTTGGACTCACACCTTTACCGATGATGCGATTGAAAAATCGGTTCTACTGCGGTACCACGGTAAAAAAACAGAAGTACGAATAATTGAACCTATTGTGCAGCAACATAATATGAGATTTCAATTGCTGAATCCCGGGGCGGTCTCAATCCAGGGTGGCAACCGGGATTTTCGTTTGGAGGTCGTGGAAGGCGATGTCCGGCTTGAAATAGGGCAAGATGAATCCCTCTACTGGTTTCCCTTACCCGCTGTGAAGTGCTACCCACTAATACTGTATGTTGACATTCCGAAGCGTTGGTTCGAACAGGAGATTATCTATCGAATTTCGGTTCTTAAATGAGGAGGAGAGTACTTCTCAGTAAGGAAAGATCTCCTGAAACAAAAGATAAGGACTGAATTGGAAACGTTCTGACAGCATGGCAAATGTACTCGTAAATATGAAAAATAAGTTGAAATACATTTGAAAAAAGTTGACAATGAAATACGAAGATTATATTTTAAGTAAACCTGATATACTTGGTATATTGAGTTTCTCTGGAACTATTTTAAGGACGACAGTCAGCGTACTCACCGTCGGAGAATCAAAATATGTCAATCGATTTTGAAAATCCTACGCCGCTCTACCTTCAAATTGCTTCCGATATCCGCAAAAAAATAGATGAAAACATATTATCCGTCGGAGAAAAGATTCCTTCGCAAGCAGAACTCAGTCAGTCCTACGACGTCAGTTTGATTACTGTAAAAAAGGCTCTCTCAGAACTGGTCAATCAGAAATATCTTTTCAGCAGGGCGGGCAAGGGCACCTACGTGGCAGATATTAACAAATCAAGGCAACTTGATTTGGAGAAGAATAAAAGTATAGGTGTCGTTCTAAAGGATCTTTCGAGCCCGTTCTTTTCCCTCATCATTAAGGGCGTCGAGGCAGCGGCTTATAAAAATGGGTACAACCTGTTGGTGTCTCATACAGCAGACAAAATGGAAAAGGAGGAAAAGCAGGTTGAACATTTCAAAGACATCGGTGTGAAAGGATTGATTATTGCATCGATGCTTCATACCTATAGAAAAACGGATTACATGAGAGAACTCCAGGATGCGGGATTCCCTTTTGTGCTTGTTTCATATATTGAGGATGATGATGTCGATTACGTCGGTGTTGATCACGAGATGGGGGCATACCTGGCAGGAAAGCATCTGGTAAAACTCGGCCACGAACGAATCGGGTATATCCAGAGTGAGAAGGGCAATGTTTTGGGTGAAGTACGTTTTGCAGGATTCATAAAGGCCATGAATGAGTACGGAAAAAAAGTGAATGAGGATGATATATATTACCTGCCCTATAAAGGGGAGCAGAATTATTTCAAATCGGGTCATGAAATAGGTAATCGCTTTGCATTATTACATGAACGACCAACTGCTTTATGTACCTACAACGATCTTTCAGCACTGGGATTCAAGAAAGCAGTGCTTGAGAAGGGTATACGAATTCCTGATGACGTTGCCCTTGTGGGTTTCGATGATATCGAGATGAGCTCTCAATCGGCGATTACGTTGACAACAGTGCGGCAGCCGACATTTGAAATTGGGAAAAAAGCTTTTGAGATTCTACTGAGCAAACTGAATGGTGACACAAAGAATCAAAGATATCTGTTCAAACCAAAACTCATCATCAGGAAATCTTGTGGGGCTCTATTAAAGTAAATAATACAAGAAACTGCAGAGTGAAGGATGTAGAAAAAATGAAAACACACAGGTATCTGGCTCTGATGGTTGTGGGTTCTTTTCTGTTCTGTTCGGGAGTACTTGCAGGTACTACGGGCAAGATATCCGGGACAGTGCGAGACGCCGACAACGGTGAGCCACTTCCAGGGGCGAACGTTATCATTGAAGGAACGACTTTGGGGGCGGCGACGAATATGGAGGGATTCTACTTCATCATTAATGTCCCACCGGGCACGTATTCACTGAGAGCCACGATGGTGGGATATACGCCCCAGAGCAAAACCCAGGTGAAAGTGTCAACTGATGTGACAACGAAACTCGATTTCGAATTGTCCACGACAGTAGTCGAATTGGGATGTGTCACTGTGACGGCCGAGCGACCGGCGATTCAGAAGGATCTCACATCCAGTCTTCAGGCTTTCGGGGGCCAGGAGATAGCCGAGGCACCTGTCGAGCAATTGTCAGAAATGATTGAAATTCAAGCGGGTGTCAATCAAATGGGGTCGGAGGCCAGTGGTTTCGTGAGTGGAGCTCCAGGTGATGGTCTCCACATACGAGGCGGTCGTGAAAATGAGACGGTCTTTCTACTGGACGGTGTAAAAGTGGGGGATGATGTATACGGCGGATCCCGATACATACAAAACACTTCAGGTAGTACCATTGATGAAATGAAGACCATCATTGGCACCTTCAATGCGGAGTACGGTGGAAAGACTGGTGGAGTGATCAGTGTTATCACGAAGGATGCCTCACCGAAATTTTCAGGAAGTTTCAGTGGATATACGGATAACTTTGGAATTGATGACTATGATCGAGATACGTTCCAGGGTGAGTTTAGCCTGAGTGGTCCCATACCGAGTCTCAAAAAGCTCTCCTTTTTCGTTAACGGCCAAATGAAGTCCACCGATGGGCGTTCTGACATTTTTGGCGTTGAAATTCCCGGCTGGAAGGATTCCGAGGGGCGTGTGGGTCGCGTTCCCGACGAGAACGTTCCCGATGATTGGAAAGTCCCCCTGGACTGGGAAGACAAATGGAATGGTATGGCCAAACTTATCTACAAGCCTACCCCCAGCTTGAAATTTACTTCGAGTTATTTTTATTCCCGTAACAAGGATGGGAAATACAGACACGAATACAGGTATCTGCCCTATCATATGCCCTGGGTGGACACGGAAAACTTCGGTGTCATTGTTAAGATGGTGCATACAGTCAGTTGCAATACGTTCTATGAACTGATGGGATCGTATCAAAAAACCGATTTTTTCTACGGGACGACCAAGGATCGGGAGAAAAAGCCCCTCTATGGGGATAGAATTACATACCAGGATTATTATGTTTCCGGTGCCGTTCATGATTACAACACCGATTCTCTGTCGACTTGGCAACTTGTCGGCAACCTGACCAGCCAGGTCACCAAGAACCATCAGATCAAGACGGGATTGGAAGTCCGATGGCTTGATGTCTTTCACCGCATGGATATGGCCGGCGGCTCACCTATCCAGGAGATCGACGGCGAGATCTACGAGGTCCATCTTTCCTATGCCGGACGAAAACCCACAGAAATCGCAGGGTACATCCAGGATAAAATGGAGTTCGATGAGTTGGGCATGATTATGAACGCCGGTGTTCGCTTGGAACTCTGGGATCCGAATATGGAGTATATGCTGGACCCAAATCTTCCCTATACTACCGATATGATTCCCACGGAGAAAAAATTCCGAATCAGTCCACGTTTCGGTATCTCTTACCCAGTTTCGGACAAGGCCGCGTTCCACCTGGCCTACGGCCATTTTTATCAGTTACCGAAATACATGGAGCTGCTCTCCTGCCTGACCGACGAGGGGTATTACGCCGGCCGACCGAATCTGGCCGCTTCTCAGGATCCAGGCATTTCAAATCCAAATGCAGAGCCGGAGAAAACGGTTTCCTATGAGGCGGGTATTCAGTTCCAGTTGACTGAAGAGATGTCAATGAACCTTACGCCATTTTACCGGGAGATGGGTGAACTCATGGGGGTCTTGTGGTTGGATGGAGGCGGGGGATATGTTTACCTTGACAATATTGATTTTGGGAACGCCAAAGGTATTGAGTTGATGGTGGACAAACGACTGAGTGGTTACTGGTCAGCCCGCTTTAATTATGCGTGGTCCACTGCCAAAATTAGCACATCAAGTCCGTTAAATGCAGCCCAGAAAAACCGATTCATCGCCTATCGAACCTTTCTGGCCGATTGGGACCGTCCCCATGATATCAGTCTCTTCCTTCTCTTCAGTGATCCACAAAGCTGGGGGATAAGTGCCATCACCAGTGTCCGATCAGGACGTCCCTATACGGTTCTCGCGGAACAATTGAACACCGAACGTATGCCCTGGGAAATTACGACGGACGTGAGGCTCAGCAAGTATTTCAACCTCTTCGGTCTCAAAGAGACTTTCTATATAAAAATCGATAATATCTTTAACCGTAGAAATGTTCGGAGTGTATACTCACAGACGGGCAAGTGGGATGTCGATGGCGAATCGGAGAGGCATCTGACGGCTGTACCGACGAGAATTTCCGATGGGAGGACGGTCCGCCTTGGCTTCAAATTCAGCTTTTAAAGATGGAATGCCAATGAACAAGAGCATCAATAATGAAGAGCCTGAGGAGGTTTATTGAATGTGTACCGGAAAGCGAGTGATATCTATCGGAGGCGTTATTCTTCTTCTGTCCCTGGCTTTGATTTCCTGTCTGTATGGCCAGGCCCAGGAGCCGAGGGACTATCAGCGTTGGGGAAAATTCGGTGTCGGTAAACTGGTCACCACCCAGAACAACCTGAACTGTATCGGTGACGGCCAGATGCGCTGGCCGGTCTGGGCCCATCATCCGGCCATGGAGTATCCCTATAATCCCGAACCCGGGGGCCGACACATCATGTACACCGTGGGTATGTCCTTCCATATCGGCGGCTACTGTGAAGACTACGGGCCGGCCTTTGATCCGGCGCAGAGCCAGGCCGGTGATAATCCAACCGAGACGCCCCGTTTTGAAAGCGCGGACAGGACCTACTATCGTTACTATGACGGTTTTCACTTTGATGGATTACCGGAATATGTGGCCCCTGCCGAAGATGCCAGCGTTCCCGTCAGCGATGATCCGTCAACCTGGCCGGCCCTCTGGCCTGAGCAGTACCCGGCGGAAGACTGGTATCATTCCAGCCGATACCCGGAATATCGCAATGTCTATCAATCGGGATTGACCTCCCCGGTTCCTCTGCTTATCGATTCAACAACGGGTTGGCCCGGAGTGGGGCCCCATGGTGAGCTTCTCGCCGACCAGGAAAGTTTTTCGGTCAACTTCTCGAGGAACAGGGAAGTGGTCGAAGACCCTGACCTGGATGACGGTAAATTGATGGTCTATACAATCCTGAGGGGCCTCTCCTATGGTGGGGATTTTTATGATGATTTTCTCGTGTACCAGTGGGCCGTGACCAATATCTCCCCCAAACCGATTACGGAGACATATCTGGGCATGCTGGTCGATTTCGATTTTCCCTGGGCCTGCTACGCCGGGTACAGCAGTTACAATGAGACCGATTGCTATGCCTACGATCATGCCATGCAGATGGCCTACGGCTGGGACGGGGACGGCGAAGTAGCCGGCGCGACATACGGGGACTGGGATCACCCGGAACCTGCAAAATTGACGGATGAATCTATCGTCGAAAATCCGGCGCTGGCCGGCGTCATGTTCCTCAAGACACCGCAGAAGGACGACGGCTCAGGCGAGCTGGGAGTGACGAGTTTCGATGCCTTTTATATCAAGCTGAAAGACAGTGAATACGGCATGGGCAGCTCTCATTATGAATTTTACTGGAACAATGTCGCCAATAATCGGTTCGCAACCGGCGAGCCTGGCCGGGATCCGGATGACCTGGACGGTGACGGTATAGATGACTGGACGTGGGAGCATCCCTTTCCTGTGGGAAACGAAGCCGTCTACCGTGAGGGCCACAAATGCGAGTTTACCATCAATACCGGTCCCTTCACCCTGGAACCTGGGGAGACGGAGACATTGACCGTGGCCGTTGTCATGGGGGAAAGTCGGGATGCCTTATTCAAGAACGCCCGTTTTGCCCAACAGTTGTATGATAATGATTGGAAGCCCTTGAAACCGCCCCTTGATCCTGTGGTCAGGACGGAGGTGGGTAGTGGATATGTGAGGTTGATCTGGGATGATCGGAGCGAGAGCGATTCGCTCAATACCCTCTATAATCGTGAGCCCTTTGAGGGATACAAGATATATCGGAGTAAAGACGGGGGATTGACCTGGGGATCACTGCCCATCACCGATGAGAACGGGACCACAGTCGATTATGTGCCTCTGGGACAGTGGGATTTGGCCAACGGTATCACTGGGGCGTCTTCCGTTCTGCCGACCTTTCAACGAGGGACAGACAGCGGTCTGGGCGAACTCCTGGAAGTCGTGGATTCTGATACGGCTATCATTGAGGTGGTCGATGGGGATACGATTTTTTACGGTGAGTTTTTCGCCGGTGACACGACTGGGCGTCGGATTTTCCTCGACGAGAGCGTTATTGATGGTTTCACCTACCGGTATGCTGTGGTGGCCTACAGTGCAGGCAATGAGGAAACCGAGATTCCTCCTGTGCAGAGCTCGAAATCAACCGGAACTCAGATCGTGTCAGTGGTGCCCCACGGTGATAAAGCCACCATTGCATCGGAGCTGGATCTGATCCGGGTGGTGCCTAATCCTTACCGGGTCATCGCCGACTGGGAGCTGTCCCAGGATGAGCGGATGATCAAATTCACCCGTTTGCCCCAGCGGTGCACAATTCAGATTTACAACGTGGCCGGCGAGTGGATAAGAACCCTGGAACACAATGAAAATTCTCCTGTCGATTCAGAAGAGGTCTGGAATCTGAGAACCCACGAAAATCGTGAGGTGGCACCGGGGCTCTATTTCTATTACATCACATCAGCTTTGGGCGCAAAAACAGGTAAGTTTGTGATCATAAAATAGTATCATATGACCCCAGGAGGGATAAATCATGAAAAAATATAGTGATGTCAAGTTGATTTTTCAAGGTTTTTCTCCCTGGGTATTAGATCGAGGTATTGTTGAACCACTTTTTTACTGAGT
>CP070758.1:2971414-2990451 GCA_020348925.1 Gemmatimonadota bacterium
TCCGAAAGGGCACCCCTTTCATCACCCAGACAGTGCACATCATTTCAATCCATAGAGGCACATCTCCCTTAATGCATTGAAATACAGAGAATTCAGTTATTCCTGTTAAATATTGTCCTTTTGAAAAATGAACTGGCACGGGGTTTGCAATTTATTTGGAAAAAATGGACAATGTTTGCTGAAGAAAGGAGATGGACCATGAAAGGAGAGGAGAGAGTTCAGATGTGGATGTCATCGATATGTCGTTGGTTTACAGGTGGTTTTGTAGTATCGGATGACACGATGAAAGAGGGGGATCAATCGTCCGCAGCAGCTATAATACGATGGCGGACATTACGGTACGTGAGGAGGGTATTCGGAATGAAAAGAGCAATAGCAGTGTTGATTTCTTTTACAGTGCTCTGGTGTGTGCCCATGAATTCGAGTCATGCGGAGGATGAGGGCCAAGCCGGGGCTTTCACCGTTGAGGAGGTGGAAGGGAGCGCTCTCCAAAAAAAGAGCGAGAAGGACACCCTCATCCAGGTCAGCGTCGGTGAGGAAATTAGTCAGGATGCGGTCCTTCGTATTGCAAAGGACGCCTCCCTGAAGCTGAAAAAGGCGTCCGGGGAGATTGTGGTCCTGGGTGGACCCTCTCAAGGGGAACTCCAGGATCTTCTGAAGGCGAAAACGTCACCTTCCGAGGATTTCATCAAAAAGACACTCTCAAAAATTCCGGCAGTCGAGGGTGATGAGAAGAAGGTGGATATATCCACCCAGTCCACCGGTCTGACCCGAGGCGCACACAGCCCCCGGAAATCGATGCCGTATATATGGAAGGTGAAAAAGAACGCGGCGGCATCGGAAAAGAAATAGATGTTCGAAGGAAGCGAGCGTATGCTGATCCAGACATATATAAAAAGGAAAGCCGAGCCGATGGATAGGCCCCGATCACCTGATGAGACGTTGATCGGATATCGGTCCTCTCCAGTATCGGGTTTCTGTTCCTCCCGGCTTTTCACGAACAATTCGGCCGCGGCGGCAAGCATTGTGCACTCGGGAGCCTGTTGAGCAGCGAAAATTACGGGGAGGTGAGTCATCCTATGCTGAAAAGAAGTTGTGACGTGAAGGTCAAAAATCTATTTACGAAAGAGCTCTTTTTCATCCTGACACTCATCCTTTTTCTTCTTACCCAATTCAACGGGTGTTCTCAAGAGGACAATGCATCCGTCAGCCCCCTGTACCAGGCCCGGGAGAATGGGTCCTATGCGCAGGATTCAATTCTCTGTTCCCTGCGCGGTGAGACGCTCTTCGTGACGCACCAGGATGCCTATTATCAGTGCTGCCTCGAATCGAAAATAGTGGTGCACAAGACGGGGTTTTCCATCGACCTAATCGAATATGATGTGGGACATCCCTGTGACTGTATGTGTCCCTTCGATCTGACCACCGCCATTACGGGTTTATCCTCCGGCACGTATACGATAAAAGTGTGGAATGAGTACGGCGGGCTGTACGGGGAATGTGAGGCCACCATCCTGAAGAATCCCCGTCTGGCAGGATTGTCCCAGAGCGAATGTCTCTCATATCCCAAGGTCATCACCACCGCATCGAAGGATGATTCGATTGTCGCGGTCTATGAGAACGATACGCTCTCTGTGTTCCACTTCGACGCGTTCTACAATTGTTGTTTTCACATTGATGTGGCCTTTGAGCACAACGGGCCCATACTCAATTTCATCGAACACCCCAGCGGTGAGCCGTGCCGCTGCATGTGTTACTTCAATATCGCCTCAACCGTAGTCGGATTGGCGCCGGGGGCCTACACAGTGAGAGTCTGGAATGAAGACCTTTCGACTCTTTTCGGCGAAGTGGACATTACGATTCAGCCCGAATTGGCAGCCAAAACAATATTGGAGAACGATGATCCTTCGCCTTCCGGACCGCGCTGGCGGTATGTTTCCGGTCAGATCGGCTGTAAAGAATATCCGAAAAAAAAGGTTCAACAAAAATGAACTCCTATCGAATGTACCTGAATGTGCATGGATGTGCAAAACAGAAAGGAGGGATGGGTACGATAACGGTCCTATGCATGGAAATCATGTGTAGAGTAGGGATGATCTCTTTCGGACGTTCCTCGAATTTCCGAAAGGGAGAGAGATGTTTGAGGTTCCGAAGGAATTCGGGGCTTCATATGGTAACGGCGAAGCGATCCGGTCGAGTGGAGGATCGCCAAGCGCCGGAGAATCGGTTTTCAGAGAGAACGGTTGAAAAATGGACTGAAAAACACCCGCAGGCGAGTAGCCGGGTTATGACAAAACGATATGCTAACCTACCTACTTGTCCTACCAAATGTTCCGCATTTTCCGCTATTGTTCCCTCTTTGGCGAAAGCCTGCGGTGTTTTTCAAACCTGAGGAGGTAAACGGCATGAAGGCTCGATTGATTTTGAACATTCTTATTTTACTCGTCGTGACGGTTCCCCTTGTCTCGGTTCCGTGCTATCCCCACGAGGGGAACACCTTTGCCACGAAAATATCCAAGGTGAAATGGATGATGATCTCCCAGAGCAGAGAGAATTTGTTTGGGACGACAGAGGGTGGAGCCATCACGGGAAAAGTATACGCAGACAATTCCGACGATGAGGGGGAGCCGATTCGGGAGGCCTGGGTTGTGGCCACGCTGTCACCGGACGGTGAACCGGTGGGCTGGGCGCTCTCAGGTTGGAACGGGACATACCTCATCGCCGGACTGCCGTCTGGAGAGTACTTTCTCCAGGCTTCGTCTCCGGGATTCATTCCGGAGTTTTTCGACGACGCCATAGAGCCACGCGAGGCGACCCCGGTGGAGGTGTCGGATGAGGGCACTGTGGATGATATCGATTTTCATTTGGCCCATCACGGCCAGCATCACGGGGAGGGATCCATTTCGGGTTTTGTCATCGATGATGATTCCGGAGATGCCATCGAAGGAGCCCATGTTTTGGCCGTAACCCTCACCACCGATGATCCGGACTCATTGTTCTGGATGGGTGAGGCTATTACCGGATCCGGAGGAACTTATAAAATCGATGGTCTCATAAGCGGTGATTACATTGTCTCCGTATCCGCCTACCAATACCTGCCCGAGTATTACGATGATGTCTATACCTTTGAGGAGGCTACGCCCGTCCGCGTGGATGAGCCAAGGAATACGTCGCGCATTGATTTCGGGTTGTCGCAGATCGAGTCCGGGCGAGGTTCGATCTCGGGCGTGGTACTTGCCGAAACCGACAGCACCATTATCGAGGACGCCTATGTCTCGGCCTATTCACCTGTCTACTCATTTCTTCCGGACGTCGTCAGGGTCAAGTCGGACGGGACGTATCGGATCGAGGGATTGATGTCAGGTGACTACTTCGTCGTAGCCCGGGCCCCGAACTACCATGCCGAATGGTACGACAATGTCAAGACGGAGGATGAGGCCACCTTCGTACCTGTGACCTCTCCTGATGAGACGCCCGGTATCGATTTTTATCTGGGCCATCTGGGCTCAATCTCAGGTCTCGTCACCTCAGAGGCCGATGGGACGCCCATCGCCGAGGCCCTTGTGTGCGCTGTCCCTGTTGGAGATACGGTCTACATCGATCCTGATGTGACGAATCCCAATTTCATAGAACCCGGCTTCGCTCCGACGGTTTGGTTTCGATGCGCAGTCACTGACTCGAACGGGGCGTTCGAGTTGAAGGGTTTGGCTGCCGGCGAGTATTTCGTCGGTGTCTGGGCCCTGGGATTTTTGAACGAGTGGTACGATAATATCAGGAATTTTGAAGAGGCGCATGCTGTGACGGTGCTCGAATCCCAGACGACGCCGGACATTGACTTTGCCTTGAGCACAGGTGGATCGATCTCCGGGCGTGTGGTGGTGGCATCCGATGGTCATCCTATTTCGAATGGACATGTCTGTGCCATCCCGCTGGCCGATTCGACGTGGATTCCGGGAGGCCCGATCGGGCCGGACGAAACCTTCTGGCCGGATCGGTGGGCATGTGGCACAACGGACGATGAGGGGTACTATACGGTGACCGGTCTTGTGACCGGTGAATATTACGTTCACGTCTGGGCGGAGGGGTTCCTGCCCGAGTGGTACGACGGCGTTCACTTCAGGCAGGATGCCACCCCTGTCGCGGTTACCGAACCGGAGGAGACGTCGGGTATCAATTTTGCCCTGGGCACCGGGGGTTCGATCTCCGGCCAGGTGAGATCCGAGGTCGATGATCGACCGATTCCCGACGTGACCGTATGCGTCTTCTCTGTCAGAGACAGTCTGTGGTTTCAGGAGGGGAACATATGGCCCGGTTATGATGAGCTTCTTGGTCCCGACATATTTCACTGCGTCAGAACCGACGGGGAGGGACGGTACGAGATCGGCAGGCTCCCCACCGGAGAGTACTATGTCGTTGCGTGGATGGAGGATTTTCTGCCTGAATGGTTCGACGACGCTCCCGGTTGGAAGGAGGCCACGCCGGTCGCAGTGGTCGATCCTGAGCAGACGCCTGACATCGATTTTCGGCTGAGCACGGGTGGATCGATCTCCGGTCATGTATTGTCGGGTTCTCAAGGGAGTCCGGTATTCGCCACGGTGTGCGCCTTTCAGATGAATGGGACTCCCTCCGGCGAGATCGGTTCCTTCGGGACGACCCATTGTACCGAGACGGACGAGCACGGCAGGTACGTGCTCACCGGATTGAAATCCGGCACGTATCACGTCGTGGCCCACGCTCGGGGTTATGAGGAGCAGTGGTACGATCATGCGGACACTCAGATAGATGCCACGCCTGTGGAGGTCGTTGTGCCGGAGGAGACGGCGGGGATCAATTTCACATTGAAAGCGTGGGGTGGTGAGGGCGCAATCAGCGGGCGGGTCGTTGATGAGGGTGATGGTCATCCGATTGCCAGGGCTTTGGTTGAAGCCCGCCGGGGCGATGGGTGGTGGACCGGCATCGCGTTGACGCAGGATGACGGTACGTACGTGATTCCGAATCTTCCTTCCGGCAATTACTTCGTCTCGGTGAGGGCGGAGGGCTATTTTCATGAGTTCTACGACAACGTCCGCAATGCCAAAGACGCCACCTATGTCGAGGTCGCGGGACCCGGCAGCACGCCGGATATCAATTTCGAATTGACCAAACACCGGCAACAGGGATCCGAAGGCGGTATCGCGGGCTATGTGACTGCTGTGAGTCCGGAATCCGATACCCTGACCGTTGCGGAAGCCTTCGTCTTCGCGTTTTCCGTGCAACAGAACAGCATCTCCGATCGGAATGACGCTGCCGGGATGGCGGTCGCAGACGAACGAGGCTATTACGTCATCGAGAATCTGCCTCAAGGTCAGTACGTCGTCATGTGTTTTGCCTCGGGTTTTATCGGTGAGCTGTACGACGATGTTCTCAACCCCAAAGACGCCACACTCGTCAGAGTTCTTCCGCCGGATGTCACCCCGGGCATCGACTTCGAATTGTCGGCTGTTGCATGGGAGGGCGGCGGATCGATTTCCGGAACCATCTATGAGGCGGACGGCGCGACCCCTGTCTCGAATGTGTGGGTCTATGCCCTCGATAGAAACTCTCGCCCGGTCGCTTGGGATCAGACCGGTCCGAACGGGACCTATGTTCTGAGCGGCCTGGCCCCTGGCCAATACACCGTGCAGGCGTCGGAGGTCGCCAACGGTGTGGCCAGATCAACCTACTGGGCAGGCTCGGACTCCGACGGCGTGGATACCTTTGAGGAATCGGAACCTGTTGATGTGGGACCGACGGTTTTTTCAGGTGTGGACCTGGTTATGAGAGAATCCACCTTGACGGGCGTCGATGATGATACCGCGCCGGATGTGATCCCTGAGGGTTTCGCCCTGGAGCAAAACCGTCCCAATCCCTTCAATCCGACGACTGATATCCGGTATGCCGTGGTCAGTCAGCAATCCCAGGGACATGTCAGCCTTAAGGTCTATAACCTTTTAGGGCAGGAGGTGCGGACGCTGGTGGATGAGCTCCAGGAATCCGGGCACTATACCGTCACCTGGGATGGTCGGGATAACACCGGGGGACGTGTGGCCAGCGGGTATTACTTCTGTCGGCTTCAGGCAGGAACGTATGCTGCGACCATTAAAATGATTCTTATGAAGTAGGACTCCTTGTCAGAAAGGCGGTCTGAAATGATGAAGGAGGAGAGGAACGGAATATGCATGGATGGTGCATCTTCGAAGGAGTCCCACAAAAATAAATCTCTCCTCCTTCATCTGCCACAAGAGCAGGACGGGTGCAATCTGTGCGGCACCGTGTCTGGATTTCTTCTCGGACGGAAAGGTTTTTAACGGAGGAAAGGAGGTGTGAGTTATGTTTCAGAAGTTTCCTCCCTTCGATGTGATGAACAGAGTTTTCGTTGTTGCCGTTGGTCTGCTGTTGACCTTCCCAGTCCTTCTGGGCGCAGTCGGATCCGGAGACAGGGCGGTCGTGGAGCTTTCTTCGAGCGAGGTACGAACCGATCTGTCCGTGAGGACAGTTCAGGTTCCGGTGGCTGTCTCGAACACGAAGGTTATGGCGGGCGTCCAGCTCTCTGTGAAGTTCGATACCGAAGGCATGGTTCCCGGGGAACCGGAGTTGACGGCTCGCAGTGCAAGCATGTCGATCGCCTCCAATTCGAAAGACGGCGAGATGGTTGTTCTGCTGTACAGCACCGATGGAAAAGGTATTTCCCCCGGTGACGGACCGATCGTGTCGCTCTCTTTCGCCATCATGGATGGGATGGATGCAACAGGCGCGATCCGATTGGAGAAGGTCATCTTGGCCAGCCCGGAGGCCACAGCTCTTCCTGCTGTCGTCAGGCCAACGACGATATCCGTTGGGTCGCGGACGCCCACCCGTTATGACTTGACCCAGAACTATCCCAATCCCTTCAATCCGACAACCAGTATTCGGTATGCGGTGGTCGGTGATCAGTCCCCCCCGCACGTTACCCTGAAGATCTATACCGTGCTCGGGCAGGAGGTGCAGACGCTGGTGGATGAGCCGCAGAAATCGGGGTACTACACGATCGATTGGGATGGGCGAGACCAATACGGCGCACAGGTAGCGAGCGGTATCTACTTCTGCCGGCTCCGGGCCGGAGACTATGCGGCCACCATCAGGATGGTCCTGATGAAATAAGGATCGCTGCTCGGACTTGTTGAAACTGCGGGTGAAGGGGGAGAGACATGGGATGGGGATCGAAGGTGCGTCTTCAAAGGAGTTTCATGAAGACGATCTCCTCCTTCATCCACTCCTGGGGCTCGAGGGTGGAAGCGGCTTTGAATGATTGAGAGGCATCTTGGAAAAGTTCCTGCGGGTTCCGAACCAGCATGTTTTGAGTCTGACTGCCAATGCGGCAACAGGTTTCACGATGAGAAGGGTTCCTTTATCGTCAAGTATCTGACACATATTCGGGTGAAATCCATGATACATCACTGTGCAGTTTGAAAGGAGCTCGATAATTGACCATCCATCCAGCCAGCGCGTTGGAACGAAAAACAGAGGAGGTACGATTCCCAAACGATAATTGGCCAAAATTCGAACGGCAGAGACCATAATCAACATGAAGCATAAAAATCAGAGGGTGTTTCTTTGAGACCTTTTGAATACTGAAGCGGGGAGGTGCGCACCATGACGAGACCGAGTTGGTTTTTTGCAGGGCTTCTCATTGTGATTCTCGGCCTGTTCTGTGTGAACAGGATACCGGCCCAGGACATGATTGCCGATATTACCGAAGATGTGGAGACCGAGTTCGGGACATATCATCCATTTCTTGTGGAGATCGAGCCCGCCGCTGAGCCGTATACGGTCGAGCCCGATTTCAGCAATGTGGTCAATTTCTCGGACTTCGGCTTCACTGCTGTCGAAGAGAGTCTTCTGTCGGCCCACTATTTTGTCGTCTCGCCGACTCGGCATGACGGGGGGTCTGGCTACAAGGAGATATACGATATCTATAATGAATGCAGGGAGCAGGACGTGCCCATATTTGTCACCACGGACGCCATGCTCCATACCTTTCATCTGCTCTTCGACAGGATCCTCAAGACCATTGAAACGAAGCGCCTGTTCGTTGATCTCCAGGGGCTCCTCGGGGCGCTCTTCTTTGAGACGTTGAACCAGTACGGGGCTGCCCAGGATGCCTCCGTTCGAGCCGCCCTTGAACGGAACATCGATTATCTCATCGTCGCCGCCTCGCTGCTTGATTCGACATACGATGCGGGGAGCTACGGGATCGTGTATCAGGATGAACTCGACCTTATCGCCCAGCATGCAGGTTTTGAAACTTCGCCCATTTTCATGTACGATGAGGATTACAGTCAGTATATCCCGCGGGGTCATTATACCGACAGCGATTCGCTCCGGCACTATTTCCTGTCCATGATGTGGCTCGGGCGCATGACCTTTGATGCCGAGGCGCCGGAACCGACGCGCAGCGCCGTTCTCCTGGTCCAGGCTCTGGACAAGGCGGCCGCGAATATTATTCCGGCGTTGGCGCTCTGGGAGCGCATCTACCTGCCCACGGTCTTCTTCGTGGGCAAATCCGACGATATCAATTTTTATCAGTACAAAGAGTTGGCCGTGCAGGTCTATGGTTCGGATTTTGCCAACCTGGTGCCGGACGATTTTGCGGATGAGGCCAAGCTCGAAGCGTTTCTCGAACTCGCCGAGGATCTCCCCGAGCCCGGCATTACGTACCCCGGTCAGCCCAGCAAGGGTTACCGTCTCATGGGCCAGCGCTTCATTCCGGACTCCTACGTTTTGGATCACATGGTCATGCCCTACACCGGACGAATGATGCCCAAAGGTCTCGATGTCATGTCGGTCTTAGGATCGGCCCGGGCCTGGCAGATTCTGGACGAGGTCTACCACGATCTTGCTGCGGATCAGTTGATGAATTTGAAAGCCGAGTTCGAGGCCTATCCGGATTCGGTCTGGGCTCAGAACGTCTACTGGAACTGGCTCTACTCATTGATGCCGCTCCTGTTTGAGAAAGGGCAGGGTTTTCCGCCGTTTATGCAGAACCAGGCCTGGACGGACAAGGAGTTAAACGACGCGCTCGGTTCGTGGGCCGAGCTGCGGCACGATACGATTTTATATGCCAAGCAAGGCGGCTGGGAGAGCGTTCCCCCATACTCCGGTTTGGTGCAGGGCTATGTGGAACCCAATCCGTACTTTTACGCCCGCTTGGCCTCCCTCGACGATCTCATGATCACCGGCCTGGAGGATCAGGGGCTGCTTTTTCCACGTTTTGAACCGAGTCTCACCTCGCTCAAGGAGTTGTTGCTGACACTGAAGACCATCTCTGAAAAGGAGCTGACCAATCAGTCTCTGACGTTTGACGAGTACGAAGTCATCTGCAATATCGGCGAGACCATTGAGACAATTGTTGAATTCGAGACGTGGACGGAAGGCCCCGGCCCGAACAACGAGGAGATGCCGGTCATCGCCGACGTCCATACGGATCCTCTGAGTGGCACCTGTCTGGAGGAGGGTGTTGGCTATCCGATGAATATCTACGTCATCTGCGATGTCGAGGGGGAGCTGCGGCTGACGCGAGGCGCGGTGTTTTCGTACTACGAGTTCGAGTGGCCGCTCAACGATCGTCTCACGGACGAGAAGTGGATTGAACTGCTTCAAGGCGAAGATCCCCCTGCACCGCCCATCTGGACCGCCAGTTTTCTGGACTATTCGACGAACTGGGGCAACCCAGATCCTCGTTTCTATTACTGGCAAAAGCAGGGATTGGTCGGCGTTGTGGCGACGGTTGAAGGCGAGGAATTTACCGTCGGTGATATGGTGAGTATCCGAATTCGCTCCTCAAGTCCCTTCGCTGAGAGCCCGGCGGTTGCAATTTTCCCGAGTACGGGGGATCCCTTCAGCCTGACGGATATTCAATCGGAGGGTGACGATTTTCTTGCGTATCTCAATACGTCCGGGATGAGTCCCGGCGAAGTCGGAGTTTATGTGACAGCGGAGGTGGGGCAATACGAAACGACGACAATCTCCTATCGAACGAAGTTTTTGCTTCATCCGGGGGTAGACATCAAGGGTGATGTGAGTGGTGACGGGCAGATCGATATTCAGGACGTCGTATTGACGGTCAACATCGTCCTCAATACACTGGAGCCCACTCCGGAGCAATTCTGGGCGGCCGATTGGAACGATGACGAGGGGATCGATATCTTGGACGTGGTCGGTTTGATACGATTCATTCTCGGTATTGGGGACAGGACCTTTGTGGATTTTGAAGATGTCGAAGACTACGGGAACTTTTGTGTTATCCCAAAGGGAACTGCCGTAATAACCTCGGATTCGGAGTGGACGAACCTGTGGGAGCTCTACTGGAACGTAACCGACGGCTATGGGAACAAGACACCGCCCGCGGAAATCGATTTTGATGAGGCGATGGTCATCGGGGTGTTCTGGGGTGGCGGATGCATCTATTCCGGCTGCACAAATCGGAGCCCGTCAATCGGGTCGGTCTGGATTGCGAGCGATACCCTGCGGGTCAGCGTGGGCGAGATGGAGGATCTCGGGCCGTGTGACGCGTGCGTCTGTCCGCTGCATTTAATAAAAACTCAGAAATTGAATCTGCCGATACAATTCACGGGAGAAGTGCCATGAAAAAAATTTCCCTGTATCCCTCCTTCGACAAGCTCAGGGCAGGCTCTTTGAAAAAGGGGGATGCTATGAGTCCCCTCCTTTTACAAAGGAGGGCCAGGCAGGATTGTTTCTTTTCTAAAGGAGGAGACAGATGAATCGACACAGTTCAGCAAAGTTCTTCGCTGTGGTCACACTCTTAGTGACGAATATGGTTTTGATCGTCACCCCAATGAGCATATGGGCTCTTGAAAAGAGAGCCGCTCATAATGAATCCCCGGCTTCCTACTATCCGCTTCAAGTGGGCAACAGCTGGACCTTCTCTGATGTCGAGGATTTTACGGAGACGATCGTTGATACGCAACGCATCAGTCAAGAATTGTACTTCGAATTTGATCAGGCGAGACATTTTCCGGGGGTTCTTTTCCGGATGTCGGAGGACAGGAAACTCATGATGCTCACGGGTGGCGCGGAGCAGGTCTGGCTCGATTTTTCGGCTGAGGTGGGCGATACGTGGAATGTCGCAATCCCTGGTGGCGAGCGGTGGCTTGTTCATCTTGAGAGCACCGAGGATACTGTTTCGGTTCCCGCCGGGACTTTTACGAAGTGCCATTGCTTCTGGTTCGAATTTGAAGGTGCAGACAATGACTGGGTGGAATGGTATGCCCCCGGTGTAGGACCTGTGAAACGAACCTTACTTGGTTTTGGAGTTATTGAGTATCCGTTACAACGTGCAATCATCGACGGCGTTGCGATACCGGGATTGAAGGGCGATGTGGACGGTAACGGCGTTCTGGATGTGAGCGATGTCATGCTTGTCGTGAACATCATCCTCGGTCTGTTGGAGCCTAAGTCCGATCGATTCTGGGTTGCCGACTTGAATGAGAATGGTGTCATAGACATACTTGATGTCGTGGATCTTGTGAGATACATTTTGGGGGAAGAACCTAAGATGTCAAGGAGAATGCTGAAGTGAGATGACCCGCCATTCAAAGAATTCAAAAGGAGGTCTATCATAATGGTTCTCTTGAGAAGGATTCATCATAATGCGACGTGCGTTGTCGTAATCGGCTTCGTCTTTTGCTCGACTGTTCTGGGCCAAGGGATGATTGCCGACATTACCCTGGATGTGGCGACCGAATTCGGCACGTATCGTCCTTACCTCGCTGATTTCTCGCCCAATGCACCTGAATACACCGTTGAGCCGGATTTGAGCAACGTCGTGAACTACTCAGATGTGGCGTGGAGGCTGGGTGCGGCTGATTCGATATTTCTCCTGCAAAACCACTTCACGGTGAAAAAGAGCCAGTACAAACAACTGTACGACATATATAATGAATCCACCTGGAATGCTACGCCTATCTTTGTAACGACTGATGCCGTTCTTCATATCTATCATGTTCTTTACGACGGTCTCCTGTCCAAGATCGAAGTTCAGAAGTTTGTCGAGACGCTGGCCCTTTTAACCGAAACTCTTATCGATTCTACTGCTTCCCTGCACAGTCAATCGAAAAAACCTGAAACCCGGGAGGCACTGCTTCATAATCTGGCATTCCTGAGCGTGGGTAAAAAACTTTTGAAAGGGGCTGATGCGTCCGTTCCGGAGATCGTGTCGGCCTTCGTGGATTCCGAACTTGTTCTCATCTCCGACCATGACGGCTTCCATTGCTCACCCGTTCTGGGTCCTTTCTCGGAGTTGGATTACAGTCAGTTTCAACCGAGGGGACACTACACAAGGAACGATACGCTCGAAGCCTATTTTCAGACGATGATGTGGTACGGCTGGACGATCTTTACCATGGAGCCCGAACTGTTCGGAGAATTGGCATCACGCCATACATTACAGGCGCTGCTTCTGGTTCAGATGCTTTATGCGCTTGAATCGAATGGTTCGACTCAGGTGGAATTGTGGGGGAGCATCTACGAATCCACCGTCTTTTTTGTGGGCAAGACCGACGATCCGAATGTCCGGGATTACAGGAATATTGCTGACATGATTTATGGGTCTGACTTTCTCAGCCTCCCTCCGGACAGTCTGGCCGATGCCTCCCTTCTGGAATCCTTCATGACCGAGGCCCAAAAGCTGCCGGAACCGGCCATCCCAAACTGGATCTACGGGACGTTTCTTACGTATAAGGGTTTTCGTTTCATGGGACAGCGGTTTATCCCCGACTCCTATATGTTCGCCCGTCTTGTGCTGCCTGAGGTCGAAGGCCGTCTTTTCCCAAAGGGGTTGGACGTTATGGCCATTTTGGGGTCGGAGAGAGCTTACACGCTCCTGGATTCTTTATACGAAGAGACATCCTATCCCAATTATTCCCCAAGAATGACTGAGTTCAAAACTGAGTTTTCGAACAAACCGCCTGAGGAATGGGCTCAGAATCTGTATTGGAACTGGCTCTACTGTCTTATGCCGCTGCTTTACACAAAGGGAGCGGGCTATCCTTTCTTTATGCGGACCCTGGCATGGGCGGACAAAGAGCTCTTGACCGCCTTGGCCTCCTGGGCCGAGCTACGACACGATACGATTCTCTATGCCAAGCAGAGTATGAGCCCGTGCGGTATTCCCCCGGGACCTCCGAAAAGTTATGTGGAACCAAACCCCCATCTGTACGCTCGGTTGGCCAGCCTTGTCCGGTACACTCGCGAGGGCCTTCATTCCAGAGATTTGCTTTTGGAAGAATTTCGTGAGAAGCTCGAGCTGTTTGAAACACTGCTCCTCTTCTTGAGGGATATTTCCATCAAAGAGCTGGAAAATATTCCTCTCTCCGCAACTGAGTATGAAAACATCTTTTGTTTTGGCCGGCTTCTGGAGTTTCTCGTCTCCGATAGTCAGGATCCGCAACACCTCTGGGACGCAAATACGGAGGATATGGCTGTCGTTGCCGATGTCCACACGGATTCCAACACGGATCAATGTCTGGAGGAGGGGGTTGGTTATCCGCTCGAGATTTTTGTCATTGTTCATGAGGGCGGGATAACCCGAATCACTCAGGGTGCTATCTTTTCCTACTACGAATTTCCCCAACCCATCGCCGAGCGATTGACCGACGAAACCTGGCGGGAGATGCTGACCGGAGATGCCCCGCCCCCAATGCCAGAATGGGTTTCCAGTTTTATGGACGTGGAGGCGTCTCAGCCGGCTTTTGCTCAGCAGTCCCCGGACAATCTTTATCATCACGAATTCACCTCCGTGGGAACAGACGAAATCCATGCGATTCCAGGAGAGATCCGGCTCGTGCAAAATTACCCGAACCCGTTCAATTCAGAGACGATGATTCGCTTTGACCTCGTCGGTGATTCCCATGTCAAGCTCGTCATTTACAATATCCTTGGTCAAAAAATACGAGTGCTTTGGAATGAGCAATGTATTTCTGGGACTCATACCGTCAGATGGGACGGTAGAGACTCTTCGGGTCAGACCCTGCCCAGTGGAGTGTACTTGGTCAGAGTAGAGGCGGAAGCATACGTCCAAACGAACAGGATGGTGCTTCTGAAATAGTATATAACATAAGTATCAATGAAAAACTGTTCCTGAAAACGAGGAGTTGTTACGATGAGAGTGAAATTGATGTGTGTTCTATTCTTCGCTATCCTCTGCCTGTTTGTCAGTGTAGGGTTAACACAGATGATTGCCGATATTACCGAAGATGTGGAGACCGAATTCGGGACGTATCATCCCTATTTGGTTGAAATTGTTCCGGACGCTGCGCAGTATACGGTCGAACCGGACTTCAGCAACGTCGTCAATTTTTCTGATTTCGGGTTCACCGAGGCGGAAGAGAGCCTTCTGGCATCACACTATTTCGTCGTGTCACCGGTGAGAGATATAGGCGGTACGGGTTACAAGGAGATATATGATATCTACAATGAATGTCGGGAGTTTGGGATTCCTATTTTCGTGACCACGGACGCCGTGCTCCACACCTATCATCTCTGCTTCGATAAGATCCTCAAGACAATCGAGCAACAGAAACTCTTCGGCGACCTGCACGACATGCTGTTGTCTCTTTTCGATGAGACGGTTGCTCAATACGAGGCCGCCCAGGACAGCAGCGTTCGGGACGCTTTAACACGAAATCTCAATTACCTCGTCGTGGCCGCGACCCTTCTGGACAGCACCTTCGATTCGGGGATCAACGGCGGTCCGTTCCTGGCAGAGCTCACGCTCATTCAGGAACACACGGGCTTTGAAATATCGCCCATTTTCGATTATGCTGAAGATTACAGTCAATATATACCACGTGGGCATTACACCGACTCCGATTCGCTCAGGCATTACTTTTTGTCCATGATGTGGCTGGGGCGAATGACCTTCGCCGCGGACCCGATGGAGCCTGAAAGAAGCCGGGAGGCGACCCTCAGCGCGATCCTCCTCCTCCAGGCCTTCGACCGGACCGATGTTCTTCAGGTATGGGAAAATATTTACCTGCCGACGGTCTTTTTTGTGGGGAAATCGGACGACATCGATTCCTATCAGTACCTGGACATCGCAGAACACGTTTATGGTGAAGGCTTTTCGGAATTTTCACCGGACAGTTTTTCGGAGCGCTCGTCCTTTGACGAGTTCCTGGATCTGGCCATGAACCTGCCCGGTCCGAAGATCTCCTATCCGGGACAACCGAAGGGTTTTCGACTCATGGGGCAGCGATTCATTCCGGATTCGTACATTCTCGATCAATTGGTTATGCTCTTCACGTCTCGTCTCCTGCCAAAAGGTCTGGATGTCATGTCGGTCCTGGGATCGGACCGGGCGTACGAGATCCTGGATGAGGTCTACGGCGAGATGCGCGATCCGGCCTACGTTCAGCAGATGGCCAAGCTGAAAGCAGAATTCGAGGCATACCCTGATAGCATATGGGCCCAGAATGTCTACTGGAACTGGCTCTACTCGTTGATGCCGCTCCTGTTTGAGAAGGGTGAGGGCTATCCGCCCTTTATGCAGAACCAGGCCTGGACGGACAAGGATCTCAATGCGGCCCTGGGATCTTGGACCGAGCTGCGGCATGACACCATCCTCTATGCCAAACAGAGCGGCACCGAGACGAGCATACCGCCGGCGTCGTACCTCGAACAGGGCTATGTCGAACCCAATCCGTTTCTCTATGCGCGGCTGGCCGCCCTTGACCAGTTGATGATCACCGGATTGGATGATCAAGGGCTCCTCTTTCCCTCCTTCGGCCAATCTCTGGAGACGCTGCGGGATCTCCTCTTGTCTTTCAAGACGATTTCGGAGAAGGAGCTGACAAACCAGCCGCTGACCGGCGAGGAATATGACGTCATCTGTAACGTCGGCCTGACCATTGAGGCCATCGTCGAGTTTCAGCCGCCTGAATGGATCGCAGGGCCGATGCCCGATTCGGAGGACGAGATGCCGGTGGTGGCCGATGTGCACACCGATGCCAATTCCGGACAGGTCCTGGAGGAGGGCGTCGGGTATCCCTTCAGTATATTTGTGATCTGCAATGTCGAAGGTCAGTTGAAAGTGACGCGGGGAGCGGTCTTCTCCTATTACGAATTTCCCTGGCCGATGAGCGATCGTCTGACCGACGAGGCCTGGATCGGTATGCTCCGGAGTGAGGAGCCGCCGCAGCTCCCCGTGTGGACCGGCAGCTTTCTCGATCAGAACCACCCGCTGCTGAATGACGATCCCTGGCCCTATATGTGGGGGAAACAGGGGTACATCAGTGCTGCCGTTACGCTTGATGAGGATCGTTACACCATAGGCGACACGGTGACGGTTCATGTCAGTTCCTATGCCACCATGTCCGCCGAACCGACGATTCGGGTCATCGCCCCGGATGGTTCGTCTTTTATGGTGACGGCCCTGTGGGAGGAAGGTGATGGCTACGCCGGGAGGTTCACCACCCAGGGTTTGATGACAGGGACCGTGCACCTTGAGAGCGAGATATGTTTTGCCTGGGAACCTCCTGACTGTATCACCTATCGAACCGGGTTCCCCCTCGATCCCGTCGAAGCGTTGAAAGGGGACATCACGGGTGACGGTGTCGTTGATATTTCGGATGTGATGTTCGCCGTCAATATCATTCTCAATCTTTTCGATCCCGCACCCCTTCAGTTCTGGGCGGCGGATATGAATGGAGATAGCACGGTGGATGTTTTGGATATTGTCATGATGGTCAATCAGATTCTGGAGGGATTATGAGAGAGAAGATAATGCTGCTTGCTGTTATTCTTATTTCCGTTGCCTTTCCCGTTCGTTTTGCCCACAGTCAACTTTCGGGTAATATTGAAACTGGGTTTACCTATTTCAAGGTCGGAATTCACGAGCAGCCGTCCGTACCCGTATATGAATATACCGTAGCGACCAATGACAGCGAGGTGATAGCCCAGTGTCTGGAGCAATTGTCGTTGCCCGAGGATCTGCGCGATCTCCATATCAACGGTGCTATCGACTGGGGTGACGGAGGCTTCAATACATCCTGGAGCTGGCATATTGTTCCTGACGACTGGCATCTGGCCGGAATGTCGGCTGAGGTGTGTGACGGCTCTCCGCAATTTGTCGAGGAAAATCTTGAGTACTGGATCAACGCGGTTGGTCGTTATTGTTGCTATGACAGTTACATCAAAGGCCAAGTGAAGATTGGTGATGTCAATGGGGACGGTGCCATAGATATCCTGGACGTGATGTTTGTGGTGAACATCATCCTCGAACTGACACAGCCCACACCCGACCAGATCTGGGCGGCGGATTCCAACAATGACGGCGTCGTCGACATTTTCGATATTTTTGGGATAGTTGAAATAATCTTGGGCAATGATGGGTTGCAATGAAAACCGGACCCGTCCCAAAAAATCTGCATAGAAAAGAGATGTATTGCTCAGTGCATGAATAGAGTCCGGGCTTCTCTCAGCACGTGGGATGAACCGTGCGTTTCATCGCAGTTTGTGGTACATCCGGTATGCCTGAAGCAATGCAAGGCAGACAGGTGAATGCTCTTCTGTCCAGCCTGCCTTTTTTCGGCTGAAGTGACGGACAGCGCTCACATTGTCTCAATGATTTTGGTGGCGTGGACGCGCTTCAACAAAGGGGGAAGCATGCATGTCCTGATCTCAGCGCGGAGGATTGCTGGATGTCCCTTCAGATTCATATTCTTGATGCTTATCGTTCAGATGCTCTGTGGTGAAGCGGTTCGTGCACAACCGGGATATATGACTGAAGTCATCGAGGGATACCTGGTCACAGCTCCCAATGGAAACGCGTTGTGGGTCAATATCATTCAACCCCGGGCAGATCTGTACCCGGGCCAGTCCTTTCCGGCCATCGTGGATGTGGGTGGTGGACTGGGATTCGGTGAGAACAGCAGCCTCCACCTGGCCGGGGACGGCTTCGTCGAATTTCACTTCAATCCTGAAGGTCGCGGTCGCGATCATATCAGTGAAGGCGAGGAGGACTACAACGGCTTCGTCCACCAGGACGATCTGAAGGCCGTCATCGAGTACGCCTATTCCCGGCCGAATGTAATTCAAGACAACATCGGTGTCATGACGCACAGCTACGGCATCACTCTGGGAGCCGGGTGCCTGGGGCGTTACCCTGAGCTGCCGGTGAAATATCTTATCGATGTCGAAGGCCCGTCTGAGAGTTTCGTGACGTGTCACGAGCCCTGGTCATTGGATGACGATCCGTCCAATGACAAGATCGAGATCGCCTTCAACAACTTCGGACATTACAGTATTTACCGCAATACCTCGCAGGCCAATCGCACCTTCTGGGAGCAGCGGGAAGCGACGCGCTCCATCGGGCATATCCGCTGCCGGTACCTGCGCCTTCAGGCCGAGTGGGACCACGCCCAGCCGCCCAGCGCCCAGTACCCTGAGTTCGATTACCCACCCTTATGGTACCAGTGCAAACATGGTATCGACCTGGTGAATCTGGCGACCCAGGGTTCGGCACCTTGGACCCGGATGAATGTCTCGTCCCTGGGGAATCCCATCAACACTCTCTACAGCCGTGAAGATCCCCCGCTTTACTATCAGGGCTATCTCAGGGACAATGATGATGCCCAACAATTGGCGGTGAAGGAGATGGCCGGGATGCCGCCCCTGAATGATCCCTCCGGCGGGACGGAGGACTCACCCTTCGGTTTTCATCCGGCAAAGGTTGCGAGACCGGGTTATCCGGATAACGGGTATATCGATGCAACCAATATCGGGATCGGCTGGACCCGGGAAGGCTTGTACGCTTTCTGGTTTCTCGTGCAACCGGACCTTGAGCAGCCGGTCTATGATTTCACCGTGTATGACGAGCAATGGAGCGCTGTTCCTGCTGAGATGAGAATTCTGGGAAATATCGCTCCTCAGGGTCCCAGGGATGAGGGGCGGTGCCTGCCCGGTTCCTGGCTGCCCGTTGATGAAGTTCAGTATGTGGATTTTGTGAAAGCAACGGTAGAGCG
>CP070758.1:2990551-3012522 GCA_020348925.1 Gemmatimonadota bacterium
ATGTAGGCACGGCCGGTATAGGAGTTATAGTCCTTAGCCCCGACAATCACATCATCGTACCCATCATTGTTCACATCACCAGCTCCGGAAACAGACCTGCCAAAATAACTTTTACCTGTCGCATTTGATTCGGTGAAGGTTTGAAGCAGGATGACACTGGCCGTCGCCCCGGGTACACTTAGACACCATGTCAATAACACGGCGACCACAAACAGAACAGCAGGTCTCACTTTCCCCATAGTGCTCCTCCTTTGTAATATGAGATCTGTTGAGGGTTAAATAGAACATCTGCAGGTTTATTGGCTTGATCCTTGTAAGGTTACAAAATCTAGTTATGAGAAACTGATCCAAAGTTATTTTATTTTTGGGTTATTGTCAAGCATATTATGAAGCATCAACATTACGTGGACGGGAGTTTGTATCTTGGGCTGGATGTATATCATGCAAAAAGTAAAATAGGACATACTCATTCCCTCACGCTACAAATTGAGGAGAATCCGGAGTGACTTGCCTTTTGGATTTCTTGAAACTTAAAAATGAACTACACCTGCAAAAACTACAACCACGACTCACTGATCTTTCGATGGAGTGTGACCTCAATATAGTGTTCCCACTCCTCACTCCGCTCGGTATCTTTACTATCAAGAATCCTTTCCTGTGATTCAAACTCATTCCCTTCTTTTTTCCTCGATCTAACACCCCATTCAAGCACTGGACCGACTCCCTGAGCAATCAACACCTTGCTTTGCAGGATGAGTGCGTCCGGCACAATCAAGTCCGTTCCCCCAAAAGCAACCGTCTTGTCTGCGGATAGAGTTATATCATAGAGCAGCGCAAACACGGCGAAGGAATCCAATAACACTGAACCTTTTTGCTCCAATACCAGACGGACCCGCGTTTTCTGCTCCTGCCTGAAGGAATCAATGGTGGCATCCCAGACCTTCGGAATCTGCTCATGTACAAAGGTCGTATCCAGATTGCTCACATTCTTCGGGATCAAGACCAGGGGCGGCTCATAAACCGTCAATTGATCTGTCGAGTCACGAGTCTCATATCCTACAAGCATGATCCCTTCCTTTCCGAAGCGATAAAACTCCCTTGTAATAGCCCCGCTATCGTGAAGGACCTCCTGGTCCACTTGGCCAAGCGGCTCTTGATATGGGTGCCCTGTGAACGTACGGTGCTTCGTCACCGTTATCTTCGGACTTACGGTGTCCGGCGGCTGAGGGAGGATCCAACACCCCGCTTGTGTCTGAAGAACAGACGTGCTGTCTGCAACCGGAATTTCCCAGGAAATGTCTTGAAAAGTCGTTCCACTCTCCGGCCAGAAAGGTGGAGGGTTGCTCTGATGACAGACCACGACCAATAGAATCGAGGTGGTCCAGAAACACTTTCGAAGCGATTGTAATTTCGTCCGATCCATCACCATCTACACTCCTTCTTTTAGGCTGATTCGAATGACACCAAAACAGAAGACCACTAAATATGAACACAAAACATGAATCTGTCAACCAATAAAGACCTTATCATCCCACAAAATAAGGGGACAGGCAAGACAGGTTCTTTAAAATCCAACTTATTATTTTCGTTCTGTTTGCGAACAAGGTCAATAGAGAAACCGAGCTTCTCCAGACAATGCATTCCCAGGCAGAGTTTGGGAATGAGGAATACCCCAAACTATAGTTCGGGTGTCCCGCCCGACTATTATTAGGAGTGTAAGAAGAATGTTTTTGCCAAAGGAGGATCGCTTTAGATTCAATACCTTGGCAATCCTAACCTCGTTCATTAGCCACAGGCAAGAGTGATTTCTATCATTTTTGGGCAGCGTATACGATTTTGGTTGTAATTCTTCTATATGGTATGATATAAGGCTTATAATAGTAAGGGGTTGCATAGTAGACCGTGTTTACTTAGCGTGTTGAACATGCTAAGGGGGTCTATTATGCGAAGAAAGCGCTGTATTTTTTGCGGCAATCTCAATACAAGAAAACACGATAAGAGAACGAAGAAAAGAGCCACATCTTTTGGAAAGAGAGAGTGTTGTTATCAGCGTTGGTTCTGTAAAAGCTGTAATCGTGCTTTTAAACCGGATGAAGGTCATTCAATCAATTTCTCTCTCAAAGTCAAAGCCTGTGAGTTATACTATGATAGGGAATCCAGTTATCGAGCAGTTGGTCGTCAACTTCGAATAGCGCCCTATCGAGTGTTTCAGATCATCAATGCATTGGGTGCCAATTGCAAATCTACGATTGAAATGGCCAGAGAGTTAAATCCTCACTGGTCAGGATATCTGTTTATAGATGAAAAATGCATCTGGATAAAAGGTGATGAATGGTATCTCCTCATTGCTGTGGACTTGGGAACGCAAGACATTGTTCATTGGGACTTGGTTTCCAGGGAAGACGAAGTTAACGTGGCGTGGTTTCTCATAATTATCAAGATGGTAATAAAATATCCATTCAAGGGACTCATCAGTGATCTGGCGGAAGTGTTTTATGCGACAACTCGATGGCTGCTAGCCGGGATACCTCATCAATTCTGCACGTATCATGCCTACAATATCACTGAATATTATTTCAAATACCGTTACACCGTTGGTGGCCACACGCTCTGGGTTCAACGGTTTCTTACTGTTACCAGGATTATCTGCAGATGCAATAAATTTGAGACGGCCTTAAGAGCTCTGGACTATTTGGAGCACCATCAAGATGAAATCAAAAAAGCTAAGCTCATCAAACGGATGAATATCCTCAGACTCAGGTTTCCGTACCTTGTCAGGCGCTTCAAAGACCCAAATCTAAAACCTGATAATAACATTATTGAAAATGTCATCAGACAATTGAACCAGAAGTTAAAGAAAATCGCCGGATTTCAATCATACCAAACAGCCCACAATTCTCTTAGTCTTTTGGTCATGCGATACAGATTTCACAAATTCGACTGTTCAAGAATTCCTGGCAACAACAGAAAATCACCGCTTGTGCTTGCTGGAGTTAATACCTCAACAATGAATTGGGTACGGTTCTCCCAAAAAACCAAACGTGCTCACAATACAAAGAAAATATGACTCAGTCAGCACCCAATTCCGGATACGCTCCCCCAAAATGATAGAATTCGGTCATACAAAGTCACTCCAATCAAGATATATGTAAATTATTCAGAGAATATTTATGTAATTCAATAGTAGTACTTAAAAATGTCATTTCACTTCTTATCACACGAAAAAGACTCTCCTGTTTTTTTCCCCTTGCTTTCAACAAGAAACAACATAGCTTACCCATATATCGATCTATCGCTGGATTCCTCTCAAAAGGAGAGTTGAAAGTTGAAAACATGTAGTTTTTATAAAACTGACGAGCAAAACAAAGTCTCTCGTTCAACATCTCCGAACCGGAATCTGGGAACGAGGTTGTATCGGAACACACTGTAACACTTTAAAACAGAAGGAGATTTAAATGTTACGCTCAATCCTTTTTTCTACTTTGGTGTGTATGATCCTTGCTGGATTCGCTTGGGCACAGATTCCGCAGACCATGAGTTATCAGGGTATGCTCAAAGATGGTGCCGGCAATCCTGTGGCGGATAGTACAGTGACCATGACCTTCAAGCTCTACGATGTGGAGGAGGAAGGCACAGCCCTCTGGCAAGAAATCCGGGAGGTAGAGATAACGGACGGTCTGTATCATGTGATTTTGGGTGGAGAAAATCCCTTGAACTTGCCCTTTGACAAGCCCTATTGGCTGGGCATAACAGTTGCGACAGAAGAGGAACTCACACCCCGTTATGCTCTGACTTCTTCTCCTTACAGCTTAAATGCAGTATCGACCATCGTCGAGCCGGTGGCCGGCCAGGATTTGGTAATTCTTAACACGGAGGGCGAACAGACGCACATTCTGAGCCAGAATGGAGATGTTGCTCATGAGGGCAAAGGAACCTTCGAAGGGGGTGTACTCATCAACACGGGTACCGATACCATGATGAGTATCATCGATACGGGTGACGGTTACCTTTACGTCGGTTCAGATACGACACAAACTCTCGGAAAAGTGCCCTCATCAAAACCCGATAGTTACAGCGAAATCGATCATCTCAGGTTTAATCCGTGGAACCTACAGGTGCCAGTTCTGTTATGTTATAAGCTAATAGCAGAAAAAGATGGAGGTGGTTTCGCTGTGGAAGCGAGACGACCGAACGGGAGTGGTATTCTTGCCGAGAGTGTAAGTAATCCAGCTATAAAAGCGACATCAGTATCTGGTAATGGCATTTTAGCCGAATCGCAATCACTATCTGGAGTGTATGGTAAATCACAATCCGATAATGGCGTGTTTGGAGAATCGGAAAGCTACATAGGTGTTTATGGAAAATCAGTGAATCACGTAGGCGTATATGGAGAATCCAGTACTTCTAATGGTGTTATTGGTGAATCCGAGAGTCAGCCAGGGGTTGCAGGTCTTTCCCAAACGGGTTCAGGTGTTTATGGGAAGTCGACAGATCATTATGGTTTGAGAGCTTATTCCGAAAACGACATCGGTCTATTTTCTACGGGTGGTAAGGATGCTGCCCAGTTCGATGGTGATGTCCGTATTGAGGCTTCCGGTAAATTAAAAATAGACAATGTGCCAGTTGATCCCAATGAGGAGAAATTCCTCGTCTGGTCAAGTGACAAGTTTGTAAAGTACCGAACCCTACCTGGTAATGGAGGTGATGAAGCCTGGCTACTGGATGGTGACAATATTTTTGTCGCTGGTAAGAACGTTCTCATCAAGGATGCCGAAGGAAATGTGACGACCCAGTTCAACGCCGACGGCACATCCACGCACAAAGGGCCGGAAACCTTCGAAGGCGATGTTCTACTAAAAGACAGCCGCTTAAGCTTTTTATCTTCCGAAGGAATTGAAACAACCGTGTTAGACGCGGAGGGTGCATTATTCCCGCATGAGGTAATATTTGATGGCGGTATTCTTGTGCAAGCGGACACAGCGAATGACAAGAGTGCTCATTTTACGGGTGGTGTCGATGTCCGGGGCGAGATCTCAGCCAAAAGTTTTCACATTGTTACCGATCATGAAGATACTCTTATAAGTCTCAATGCGGATGGAACATCGCTTCATAAAGGTATCGAAACCTTCAAAGACGATGTCATACTCAAGGGCACAGACGGCAAAGGGATTAAGCTTGTCGATAGCGAAGGAGTGACCCTGGCCGGATTCGGCAGAAAGGACTTAGATACAGGACAAAGATTCGCAGTCTATGGTAAAGCAGAAACCGAGGGCGATCTGGCCGGAGCCTTCGATGGTGATGTGGAGGTAAGGGGTGAAATCTACGCCAGCAGCCTGCATATCGTAAATGACGGGGGTGATACACTCACCAGTCTCAATGCTGACGGCACGTCAAACCATAAAGGGCTTGAAACATACGAGGCAGGGCTTTCTGTTCCGTTAGGGGATGGGAAGTTTATCGATATCAATCCTGAACTCGGTATTGCTATTCATGATAGAGAAGGTGATTTTTGTTTTCACGCCAATACAGAAGGCGATGCTATGATCAAGGAAACTCTCTTTGTGAAAAACTGCATTATCACCGGCGCCATCAGCAAACCTGCGGGTCAATTTAAGATTGATCATCCTCTGGATCCTGAAAACAAATTTCTCGGCCATTCCTTTGTGGAAAGCCCGGACATGATGAATATTTACAACGGCAATGTAGCTCTGGATGAAGCCGGTGAAGCCTGGGTGGAACTGCCCGATTGGTTTGGTGCCCTGAACAAAGATTTCCGCTACCAGCTTACTCCTATCGGAGCACCTGGGCCAAAACTCTATATCGCGGAAGAAATTCAAAATAACCGCTTCAAGATCGCCGGTGGAAGGCCAGGGATGAAAGTCTCATGGCAGGTAACAGGCATTCGCCAGGATGCCTTTGCGGAGGCCAATCGTATTCAGGTAGAAGAGGACAAGTCTCCGGAGCACAGAGGCACCTATCTCCATCCTGAGTGTTTTGGCAAGCCCGAGTCGTCTCGTCTGAGTTATAAAGAATAGAAGAGCCGTAGCTTGTTATGCTGACTAAAACAAGGGTAATTCAATGAAACTCAGACAGACCATTTGCAAAACTCGTTTGAGAGATGCCCAAATTCAGCGAACAGCAATCTGGACGGTCAGATGCGCAGCGATGAATTTCTTTCTTTGAGGTATTTTAGCAACTTTTCTCGGAAAAACCGTAAAATATCTGCTTCGACACTCAAAGAAAGAATCATCTTTTTAAAAATGCTGCAAAAATATGCAGCACCTATCAGAAAAAACTTGACTCTTTCCACTCTGTGACGTAACTTTGTAAAAATTCGGAATACCTTTAAACTAGTCCCGCGAGGCTAGTAAGGGGTTTAAGGGGTGATGCGATTGAGAGGTGGAAAATCGGTCACAAGTTGAATGCCTTCTTGTAGCTTTGCGAGAGGGTATTTTTTTAACCGCGATAAACCGTACGAGAAAGAGGTTCACCCGTCAGGAGGTTCAGGAGGCTGGTTTGAAAAAAGCACAAGTATTGAGCAAAGAAGATGTTCGGCGGGCCGTAACCCGGATCGCTCATGAAATCGTGGAGCGCAACCACGGGGCGGATGATCTCGTCGTTATCGGCATCCAGACCCGAGGAGCCTTGTTGGCTGAGCGTGTCGCCCTGAAGATCGGCGAGATTGAACATGTCACTGTCCCGGTGGGTATTCTTGATATTACATTGTATCGGGATGACTTTCGAAAGCGGCTGAAACAACCTTTGGTCAAAGCCACGAAGATTCCCTTTGATATCGATGATAAAGACGTCATCCTTGTGGATGACGTTCTGTATACCGGCCGGACCGCCAGAGCGGCACTGGATGAATTGACCGATTTCGGTCGTCCGAGGACGATCCAGTATGCGATTCTTGTTGATCGAGGCCATCGAGAGTTTCCTATTCGAGCCGATTACGTTGGGAAGAATGTTCCGACGTCGCGCAACCAGGAAGTTTTTGTGAAAATTGAGGAAGTCGATGGGATCGATGAGGTAACTGTTGAGGAGGTGGAGGACACTGGCTCTGAAAAGTAGACATCTCCTGGGGTTGGAGGGGATGAGCAAAGAGGATATCGAGCTTATTCTTGACACGGCAACTTCTTTCAAGGAGATTCTCGAACGGCCGATCCCGAAAGTCCCGACCCTGCGAGGAAAAACGATCGTCAATCTCTTCTTCGAGGCAAGTACGCGCACTCGTATCTCATTCGAGCTGGCCGAGAAAAGACTCTCGGCGGACACGGTGAATTTTTCCAAAGCGACATCCAGTGTCCAGAAAGGGGAGACCCTGAAAGATACGGCTCGGAATATTGAAGCCATGAAGATCGATATGGTCGTAATGCGGCATTCGGCCCCCGGAGCACCCCATTTTCTGGCGCGCTGCCTCGACGTACCGATTCTGAACGCCGGCGACGGAGCCCATGAGCATCCGACTCAGGCCCTCTTGGATATGTATACGTTGAGGGAGAAATATGGTACTCTGGAAGGGCTCAATGTTGTCATCGTCGGTGATATCAGCCACAGTCGCGTCGCTCGCTCGGACATCTGGGGCTTGAAGACCATGGGCGCTCGAGTGACAGTGTGCGGGCCGTCGACGCTGATCCCGGTTGAGGTTGATGCGTTCGGCGTGAACGTAAACTATAATATCGATGAGGCTATTCAAGATGCGGATGTCATCTATGCGCTGAGAATTCAAATGGAACGCCAGACGAGCGGTCTCTTGCCCTCTTCCAGAGAATATCATCACAGATTCGGTATTACCCAAGAACGCTTGAGACCTTTGAAGAAACGGGTGACAATCATGCATCCGGGACCGATTAATCGTGGTGTGGAACTGGCCTCTGATGTGGCTGACGGAGAGCATTCCCTCATTTTGGACCAAGTACTCAACGGGGTTGCTGTTCGTATGGCTGTCCTGTATCTGTTGAGCGGAGAGGAGGGTACTGTTGAGTAAGAAGAACGGGCAATGCGAGTCACTCGTAATTCAAGGCGGACGCGTTATTGATCCCGGCAGCAATTTTGATGAGGAAGCCGATCTGTTCATCGAGAAGGGGAGGATAAAAGAGATCAGAAGCCGGAAGACGCAAAAAAGTTCCTCCCGAACCTCAATGCCTGTAATTGATGCCACCGAGAAGATCGTTGTTCCCGGACTTATTGATATGCATGTGCATCTCAGAGAACCGGGGCGGGAGGACGAGGAGACCATTGTTTCAGGCTCAGAAGCGGCAATGGCTGGGGGATTTACCGGTGTCGCGTGTATGCCCAATACCGAACCACCGATAGATGATGGGAGCGTTGTTCGTTTTGTGCTGCGCAAGGCCGAAAGCACCCCAATAAAGGTTTATCCTGTCGCTGCGATAACAAAAGGCCGTCAGGGAAAGGAGTTGACGGAGATCGGAGATCTCGTGAGTGCAGGAGCGGTGGCGGTCTCAGACGACGGATCACCGCTGTCTGATCCGGAGATCATGCGTCGGGCTCTTGAATATACGAAGATGTTCGACATCCCGATCATTTCCCATTGTGAGGATTTATCCCTGACGTCACGAGGTGTGATGAACGAGGGACGCATGTCGACTCTTTTGGGTCTTCGAGGAATGCCTCCTGTGGCCGAGGAGATCATGGTTGCCAGAGATATCGCGTTGACAGAGTATACCGGCGGCCGTTTACACATTGCCCACGTCAGCACAGCCCGTTCCGTAGAATTGATACGAGAAGCAAAGAGGCGAGGTGTCCGTGTTACCGCTGAAGCGACACCGCATCATTTTTCGCTGAATGACGAGTCTCTCCGAACCTTCGATACGAATTTGAAGATGAATCCACCTCTGAGGACCGCCAGGGATGTCGAAGCCATCAAGGAGGGGCTCGCCGATGGAACTATAGATGTGATCGCTTCGGATCATGCTCCTCATTCCATCGAGGAGAAGGAAGTGGAGTTCGATGCCGCACCTTTTGGAATTATTGGTCTGGAGACGACGCTTGGCCTTGTCCTGACCGAGTTGGTTGAGCCCGGAGTGTTTGATTTCTCCGCAGCTTTTGCCACCATGACGCTTCATCCGGCTCAGATTCTGGGCGTCGAAGGCGGTCGGCTGCAAAAGGGCGAAAAAGCCGATGTGACCATCATTGATCCGCTCAAGAAGTGGACTGTTGCGGTGCATCGGTTCAAGTCGAAGTCCCGGAATTCACCCTTTGGTGGACGGGAACTTACGGGAAAAATCGAGTGTGTCATTATAGATGGTGTAACAGTTTTCCGGTCTCAAAACTGAGGGTTCATAAAGGGGTGTCGGGCAGGAACATTTTTCACTTGACATTACTTTGAGGAACCATTAATTTAGTTGCCTATTTTTTGCTATGTATCAAAAAATTTTTTAAGAGAAAAAAGGGATTATGAGAACGTATGCGTTAAAGGCTGGTGATATCCAGCGCAAATGGTATGTTGTTGATGCCGACGGGCAGGTTTTGGGACGTCTGGCCAGTCAAGTGGCTCACATTTTACGAGGCAAACACAAACCGTGTTTCTCGACCCATTTGGATACAGGAGATCATGTCATCATCATCAATGCTCAGAAGGTGAGGGTGACAGGAAGAAAAAGTGAGCAGAAATGTTACTACCGTTACAGCGGTTATCCAGGTGGATTGAAAGTGACGCCATACAGAAAGATGTTGGCATCAAAACCCGAGCGGATTTTGGAATTAGCCATTAAAGGTATGTTGCCCAAGAACAGATTGGGTCGAAAGATGTCTCGCAAGCTCAAGGTCTATGCCAGGAAGACTCACCCGCATCAGGCCCAACAGCCTGAAGTTCTTGAAATTAAGTAGTCTTAAACGAGGAAAACTATGGCAATTGATGTATCATTCGATGCGACAGGAAGGAGACGAGAAGCTGCCGCGCGTGTGCGCTTAACTCCTGGGGACGGAAAAATTTACGTCAATAATCGTCCCATGATGGAGTATTTCGGACGGGAATCCTTGGCCATGATTATTCAACAGCCTTTGGAGTCCACAAATTTGTTGGGGAAGTACGACGTCATTGCTTCGGCCAAAGGTGGTGGCCTCTCGGGGCAGGCGGGAGCGATCCAATTAGGCATCGCCCGGGCGCTTCTCCAGATTGACCCCGATTTCAAAAAGCAGCTCAAAGCAGCTCAGTTTCTGACGCGCGATCCGAGAATGAAAGAGCGTAAGAAATACGGACTCGCCAAACGAAGAAAACGGTATCAGTTCTCGAAGAGATAATGTCTTTCTGACAATCGACTCACGCTGTGGGTCGATTGTTTCTTTAACGAAGGAGGAAAAACGGTTTGACTGAAGTACCTATCAAGGATCTGTTAGAAGCTGGAGTCCACTTCGGACATCAGACCCGAAGGTGGAATCCCAAGATGAAAAAGTATATTTTTGTCGAACGAAACGGTATTTATATTATTGATCTCCAGAAAACACAAAAATGTATCCAAGACGCGTGTCAATTGGTCCGAGAGAGTGTGGGACGTCGTGAATCCGTGCTCTTTGTTGGGACAAAAAAGCAAGCCCAAGAGATTATTAAAACCGAAGCGGAACGCTGCGGTATGTTCTACGTCACGGAGCGCTGGTTGGGTGGAATGCTGACCAATTTTCAGACGATTCGTCTCAACGTCCATCGTCTCAAAGAGCTGGAGCGAATGGAATCTGATGGGACGTTCGACGCCCTTCCGAAGAAAGAAGTTTTAGGCCTCAAGAGGGAACATGCCAAATTGCAGAAGATTCTGGGAGGCATCAGGGATATGGCCTATCTTCCCGGTGTTGTATTTGTTGTCGATACGAAGAAAGAAAAAATAGCTGTGGCCGAAGCGAAGAAGTTAAATATTCCTCTCATGGCCATCGTTGACACAAATAGTGATCCCGATTTCATCGACTATCCGATTCCGGGTAACGATGATGCTATCCGGGCTATCAAGCTCATTACGAAGACCATCGCAGATGCTGTTTTAGAAGGTAAAGAGAAATTACAGGCTGAAGAGGAATTCGAGGCGAAGACGCATGAAGAGACCGTCGAGAATTCTGTCGTTCCGGAATGAGGTTACTATGGAAATCACTTCATCAATGGTTAAAGAACTTCGAGAAAAAACCGGCGCAGGGATAATGGATTGCAAGAAAGCGCTCCAGGAGACGCAGGGAGATTTTGAGAAAGCCGTTGAATATTTACGCAAAAAAGGTATCGCAGCGGCGGCAAAACGAGCAGGGCGAGCAACGAAAGAAGGACTCATAGTCTCATATATACACCCAGGAGATCGATTGGGAGTGCTCGTGGAGGTAAATTGCGAAACAGATTTCGTCGCCCGGACTGATGTCTTCCGTGATTTTGCCAAAGAGATTGCCATGCAAGTCGCTGCTACAAATCCATTGGCTGTTGATCGTGAAACACTTTCCGAGGAAAGTATTGAAAAAGAGAAGGAAATTTATCGCGAACAGGCATTAAGCCAGGGGAAACCGGAAAAGATTGTCGATCGTATTACTGAAGGGAAATTGGCAAAATATTTTCAGGAAGTGTGCCTTTTAGAACAACCTTATATTAAGGATACTGATAAAAGCGTCAAGGATTTAGTTACCGAGATAACGGCGCAACTCGGTGAGAACATAGCTATTAAAAAATTTGTCAGATTTCGTTTGGGGGAATAATCAGGATCTCATCGTTGAGATTGTTACGCGTCAGTCTATTTTTATCCTTCAATTCCATCGTCGGTTCATCTTGTCTCTATGAAGACACCTCTCTTTAAACGCATTGTACTGAAACTCAGTGGGGAGGTGCTGGCAGGTGCTTCTCACAGAGCCATCGATGGTCCCACACTCGAGAATATTGCGGCTCAAATTCGTGAAGTCAAGGATTGCGGAGTTGACATCGCTGTGGTTGTTGGCGGTGGGAACATTATTCGTGGTGCATCGGATCATCTTCCTGGAGTGAATCGCATCGCCGGTGATTATATGGGCATGTTGGCTACCAATATAAATGCCTTGGCTCTCAAGAGTTGCTTTGAGGTGCAAAAAGTCCCGACCGTGATATTATCGGCCATCTCTGTTGAGGGTGTGATTGATTCCTTTGCACAAGATGCGGCCCTATCGCATCTCGAAGAAGGAAAACTCGTCATTTTCGCCGGAGGTACGGGCCATCCCTACTTTACGACCGATACTGCTGCCGCTCTCCGTGCCGTTGAAATTGGTGCCGATGCCATTCTGAAGGGGACAAAGGTCGACGGTGTCTATTCTGCAGATCCTGTAGAAGTTCCTCAGGCAACATTGTATCAGTATCTCTCTTTTATGGATGTGTTGAAGAATGACCTGAAAGTGATGGACACCACAGCGGTGTCACTTTGTATGGAACACAATATACCTCTCATTGTTTTTAATGCAAAGCGAGAGGGAACATTCAAACGTATTATTCTGGGCGAATCCTTAGGAACTCGAATAGAGGGAGAAGACAATGATTAAAGAGAATTTCAAGAATACTGAAGAGAGAATGAAAAAAACTTTGCTGGCCTTAGAACATGAATTTATGGGAGTTCGAACCGGCCGGGCTTCAACCTCCCTTTTGGATGGAATTAAGGTGGAATACTATGGCTCGATGGTTCCTCTTCAACAGGTTGCAACTGTGGCCACACCAGAGGCGAGATTGATCACGATTCAACCTTGGGAAAAGAATTTGATAGGGCCTATTGAAAAGGCTATTTTGAAATCGGATTTAGGATTAACACCAACAAGTGACGGGCACATTATTCGACTGCCGTTTCCGACCCTCACCGAGGAACGGCGGAAAGATCTTGTGAAGGTTGTGAAACGATTTGCTGAAGAGAGCCGTGTTGCTGTGCGTAACATTCGCCGAGATGCAAACGCCGAATTGAAGAATGCCGAGAAAAAGGGAGAAATCTCCGAAGATGAGAGCCACACGGCCCAGGAAGAGGTTCAGGAATTGACAAACATATACATAGAGCATATTGACAACGCCTTGAGTGACAAGGAAAAAGAGATTATGGAGGAGTAAATCTTGAGTAAACATATCAATCAATATTTGGAAAAGTGATCCATCGACAGAAGACTGAAGGATTTCGAAATAACGCTTTTTCAAGGTCAGCAGGGGTTGCGAAATAGTCATTCGTCAAGAGAAAACTTTGGATTTTCGAACAATAATCGTTCAAGAGGAGAAAGAAGAAGAGACCTCTGGGGAGCGAACGTTCTCCAGGGGTTTTTTTCTCCAAGCCGTCTGGTCGAGGAACCATGAGAGCGCTCGTTTTTAATGGAAAGCTGCGATTTGAGATGTCCTATCCGGATCCATCCATGGAAGAAGGTGAGGCACTTATTCGTGTGCTCTGTGTCGGTATTTGCAATACAGATCTTGAAATAGTGAAAGGATATATGTCGTATTCGGGAATTGTGGGACACGAGTTTGTTGGTGTCGTGGAAGATTGTCATGACCAGCGATGGATAGGGAAGAGAGTTGTCGGGGAGATCAATTGCGGTTGTGGCAGTTGCCGGATCTGTCAAAACGGGATTGAGAAACATTGTCCCGAGAGAACCGTGCTGGGAATTGTTCGTCGGAATGGGGTATGTGCAGATTATATAACCCTGCCAGTTGAGAATCTCCACATGATCCCTGATTCCATTGCTGATGAAGAAGCGGTATTCGTGGAACCTTTGGCTGCGGCTTTTCGTGTCGTGGAACAGGTTCCAATTGCGTCTTCTCACAAGGTGATTGTATTGGGTGATGGAAAGCTGGGACTGCTTGTGGTTCAGGTCATGCAGATGATGCGATGTGACTTGACCCTCATTGGCAAACATGAATCCAAACTCAGGATCGCACAACAACAGGGAATTGCAGCCGCTTTCGCTGAACAGTACAAAGGGGGAAAGGCAGATGTGGTTGTCGATTGTACAGGATCACCGGATGGATTTGAATCCGCCCTGGGGTTAACTCGCCCGGAAGGGATCCTCATTCTGAAGAGTACCTTCGCGCAAAAAGCAAACCTCAATATGAGTCCGATCGTAGTTGATGAGATGACTCTCATCGGATCCCGGTGTGGTCCTTTCGGACCGGCCATTGACGGTCTTGCCCGGGGAGTGATCCGTGTCAAACCACTCGTCACGAGAATCATGCCATTCGAAATGGGAGTTGAGGCGTTTGGCATTGCATCGCAGAGGGAGACTCTCAAAGTCCTCCTGAGAGTCTCGTCCTGACGGTTCTCCTCGATCAGAATTGCCAAGGTCTTCTGCATTCGGTAGCAAGAGATCGAAAAGCGAGAATTTTGTGAGAAAATGATTGACATTTTCATAAATATTATATATTTTTGCAAGTTCTGAGAGTACGAGAGGTGCCTTAATAATCGATACTTGTTGAAATTACGCACCAAAAATAACAATTGGAGGAAGAGCGATGGCATCAATTTTTTCAAATCTTGAACCGGCTCTGCTGTGGAAACATTTCGATGAACTTCGAAAAATTCCACGTTGTTCTGGGGAAGAGACGGCTGTCGGTGATTACGTTGTCTCCGTAGCGAAGAAGCTCAATTTGGATTTCAAGAGAGATGACGTGGGAAATATTGTTGTTCAGAAATCCGGTAGTACCGGGCATGAGAATGCATCCGTCGTCATCTTGCAGGGACATCTGGACATGGTGTGTGAGAAAGATTCGGGCGTCGCTCATGATTTTGTGAAAGATCCGATTCAGATTGAACGCGACGGCGATTGGTTTAAAGCGAAAGGAACGACGCTTGGGGCTGATAATGGCATTGGCGTGGCCGCAGCCTTGGCTGTCATGGAAGAAGATGCGCTGGTTCACGGTCCACTGGAATTGCTCTTCACCGTTGACGAAGAGAGAGGACTGACTGGTGCTTCCCAAATTCAACCCGATTTTCTCACGGGAAGAACCTTTCTTAACCTCGACAGCGAGGAAGAAGGGGCATTCTTCATTGGCTGCTCTGGGGGTGGAGATACCCTCATAACACTACCTTTACAAAAGAGGGATACACCTGAGGGTACGGGATTGAGCATTGCAATCACGGGGCTTCGGGGAGGTCACTCCGGAATCGATATTGATCAAGGAAGAGCGAATGCCATTAAATTGGTAACGAGAATGCTGTGGAAGGTTGGAAAAAACCACCCGTTTTTCCTCATCCAGTTTCATGGTGGCAACAAAAGAAATGCCATTGCCAGAGAAGCCAGGGCCGAGGTCATTGTTCCAAAGGCAGCAATGAGCGCTTTCCAGCAAGAGTTACGGAATGCCTTTGAAGACATAATTTTTGAATTTAAGGCGGTCGAGAAGGATATGGATCTTAAGATTGAGGAGTTGAGCGGCCGAGTTTCAGAGGTGTGTGACACCGATTCGCAAGCGATGTTCCTCAACCTTCTCCTTGGGTTACCGCACGGAGTGCTGGCCATGAGCCAGGAGATTCCCGATTTAGTGGAAACGTCAAACAATTTAGCCACGGTTGCATGGAGCGAGCAGAACGCTAAAGTCGGTTTAAGCAGCCGCTCCTCAATTGGGTCTGCTCTTCAGGCCACGAAAGATATGCTCAGGGCACTTGCTGAAATGGCTGGGGCTGATATCGATCAACCGGAGGGATATCCGGGATGGACCCCGAACCTGGACTCGCCAATCCTGCATGTGATGTAAGTAATTTACAAGGAACTTTTTGGAAAGGAAGCGGAGGTGAAAGCCATCCATGCCGGCCTTGAATGTGGGCTTATTGGGGAGCGTTTTTCAGGAATGGACATGGTTTCCTTTGGTCCCGATCTTCAGCATCCTCACTCTCCGGAAGAACGCGTTCATATCGGATCAGTCGAGAACTTCTGGAAGCTCTTAACGGTTACGTTGAAACGTTTGGCCGATTCGTAGACGTCTACTGAAATAAAACGAATATCAAGAGACTTGCATCTTCAGAGAGATTCCACATCCTTTGGCATCATTTGTTTTGTGGTATGATATTTGGGAGAAATGGTTTATAACCTGTAGCAGTTAATAGTCTGCTCACTACGTACCTTTCACTTCCTTCGTGTAAGCTGTTGGAATTCAACTCCTATGTCACATGTGATCGTGCGGACACTGAGTAATTTTTTCAAGAAGAACTGGAAAATTATTTTCGTTCTTCTTGCGCTGATTCTTTTTATTGGTGTTGCCCAGCGGCTCGGTCTCGATAAGAAAGCAATCGTCATCATCGTTCTTTTTTTCGGTTATGTGACCCAACTGTTTGCCATACTCGTTGGGCTCATCGCTCTCATCCCCATTATTGGCCCACCTGTTGCCAGCGTCATATCGCTCCCTTTCTTTTTGATCGTGAATGCCATCGCTTATATCGTCACCCTCTTCTCGTTGCGAAAAGGGTATACCAAGGATGTCTTGGGTTCCAGAATCTTGGTGACAACGCTCCTCGTTGGTATCATCATTGGCTATGCGTTGGGAAAACTGCTCTGATCTTCGGCACGAATTCATCGAGATCGATTTTGCTGTCGAATAGTCTTCAATCTGACGGTTTTTTCGGTTTTGTTGCCTCGATCGTGGCAGATGCGACAAAATCTTCAGCATTACTTCCAGGAGCCCACTCTTGGATGAGTTTTCGGGTTTCATCAATCGGTTTTATTCGTATCGTACTGAAACCGGTTGTGCGGAGTATGTCTTCAAGTTCTTCAATTGAAGCAGCGCCGGCGATACATCCAACATAAAGAGCCGGATCCTTTTTCATATTCCCTGGAAGTGAGGTTGTGGCTACGATATCCGATATAGCGACACGCCCGCCTGGTTTCAGAACACGAAAAATTTCCGTGAACACTTTCCGTTTATTCGGAGACAGATTAATAACACAATTTGAAATTATTACATCAACTGAATCATCAGGAACCGGAAGATTTTCAATTTCTCCCAAGCGGAATTCAACGTTTTCAAATTCCCATTTTGAAATGTTCTCTCGGGCTCGACTCACCATCTCCGGTGTCATATCGACCCCGATAACATATCCTGTTTCTCCTACTTTTTTTGCTGCAAGGTAACAGTCGAATCCAGTGCCGCTTCCCAGGTCAAGAACGGTTTCTCCGATTTTAAGCCTTGCTATGGTGAGAGGATTCCCACAGCATAACCCCGTTGATTCTTCCCCGTGAAATTCAAAAACTTCCTCGGCAGCGTAGCCAAATTGCTCGAAAGTGCTTACTCCTGATCCTGTCTGGTTTTCGCTGTCGCAGTAAGATGGGGGTGAAGAACATTCGCACCTCATCGCCTTTTTTTCTGCCGCTTTGCCATAATGCTCGCGAACGAGTTTCCGAATTTCTTCTTTCTCCTTCATACTCATTCTCCTTTTTATCAAAGCATTTTTTCCGCCTATTCATGAACGAAAATGTTACCGAAGAGATATCACGTCCTCTCAACAAGTACGCTAATTCTGCTTGTCCAAGTTCAAAAGATTATCTCTATCAAGCACTTGCCCTTCCAGCATGACAAGAGAGATCTCTTTCAGATTTTTTATGTTTTCTAAGGGATTTTTGTCAACAACCAGAATATCCGCTCTGCAGCCAGGTTTTATCTGGCCGACTTCTTTCCACTTGAAGATTTCGGAAAAATTGCTCGTCGCTGCAGCGATGACCTCGCGTTCGCTCAGACCAACCCTCGTCAACAATTCCAATTCCTGGTGGAGAGAGATCCCTGGCAGTGTGCCGTTGATGTCATTGCCGCTGCCGGCTAAATACTTGACCCCGGCTTTGTAAAACTGTTCCTCGATCTTCAAGGTATTATTAATAAACTTCGAGACGATTTCCATCTGCTGGGAATTAAAATTATGCTTTCCTGTTGATGTATTTAAAGGATTTTGTATGTCTTCGGGATTCAAAATACTTGCCACAGGCTCTTTCCACACGTTATCGAAAAAGGGCGCATCGACACCAGGAATTGCCAGCGTGGGTATGAGGGCGGCAGAGCGTGACCCCAAGACCTTGGCAAACTCGCGGACGAAATCTGCTTCCGGGTCAACATCCGTGAGCCATGATCGAAATTCCCGAAAGGCCGGACCGTGAGGCTGCTCAATAATTCTCTTTCGCATATCCGGGGGAGCCAGTTCAATGGTGTATCGGCCAAAATGCAAGATGGCGTCGATACCCAATTCTAATGCCTCTCCATAAGAAAGTTTGGCAAATTCACCAATGGCCGGCATGCCCAGCTCGTGGGCTTTTTTGACGGCCAACTTGACCTGCTCCGGTCTCAGAGCATACATCACGTTGAGGAACTTGACACCGTTCTTGGCATGTTCCTCGATCTGTTTCAGCATGTCCTCTGTGGTAATATCAAAATGGCCAACGTCGCCATAGAGATAGATATTCGGGCAGGGATCGGCATCCGGAAACAGCGGATTTCGCCTGTACCCGTAGCATCCAACAATGGACGTGACACCCATATACAGGTACGCATTGGCAAATGCCTGATTATCGAGCGCCCCATACCCATCGATGAGCCCTGGTAAGACATACCTGTTCGTAACGTCGATGGCTTGGGCGTCTCTTGGTATGGTGACCGTCTTCCGGTTCCCAACCACCACAATCTTTTCTCCCTGGATGACTATCACGGCATCTTGAATATCGTGTGTGGATTTGCCGAAATTTGCGACATCGATAATGGTTCCTCCGGCCAATACAAGTGTTTCAGGGTGGGCAAAAACGAGGGAACTCATCAGAATAATACACAGTATAGCAGCGATTCCTTTTATCACGACGATCTCCTTCTCAGTTTTCAGAACGAGCGGTTGGTATGAATGGCCTGATTTTTTTCATGTCCGCTGGGTGAAGAGAATAACTCAGAGCATTTCCTTTAGATAAGAGATGTTACGGTCAATTTCCTCTTTCGGACACGGCTTGCCATGACCGGGTATTATCATATCAATGTTCAACCTTCTCAGTCGCTCAAGTTGAGCAATCCATTGTTTCCACTCGGCCGGTCCTCCGAAATGTGTCGTTAGATTCATGCCCTCATATATTGCATCTCCAGCAAAGAGTGTCCGTGATTTCGGATGGTATACAGAAAGTTCATCCGGGAGATGACCGGGTGTCGTGAGCAAGTGTATCTCCTCGCCATCGATTTGTAAAACTGTATCCTGTGTAATAATTTGATCGGGATGAGAAAGCAGAACATCACCGAATATTTGATCTGCTTTCTCAAGGCTCCATCCGAGCCTGTGGACCATGACATCTTTGTACCGGTCTTTAAAAACACCAAACCACTCTTTCAAGATCTGATGGGCAATAACCCTCGCTCCTTTTTCCTTCATCACGCGCATGCCAAAAACATGGTCGGAGTGGCGATGGGTTAGAATTAAATACAGCGTCTCATCTCCCTTCATTCTTTCCCCGGCAGTTTTCCAGAGAAACTCGGCAGATGCAATGCTCATACCAGCATCGATGAAAATCACGCTCTTTGAGGTAAAAATCATCCCGGCATTCGTTCCCGCATCTTCACCGGCAGGATGATACAGGTCTGTTACAGCGATCACATTTTCTGCAAGTTCACGAACGTCTGGATTTCCCAACCCAGGTATCATATATTGGTGTTCTTGCTTTATTGCCGGTGTGGAGTGTACGGGATTTTCAGGGGCCGGGCCCTGGGGAGTATCGACCGGGTTCTTGGATTTGAATTGTAATAACTTCTCTCGATCGAGGAGTTCTCCGCGCACGATAACCGAATGAATAGCTTTAAGGTTTTTAATGTTGTCCAGTGGGTTTTTGTTGGTGACAAGAATGTCCGCACGGCACCCAGGTTTGATCTGACCGACTTCCTTCCACCCGAAAATTTCAGGAAAATTGGATGTTGCTGCGGCGACGGCTTCCCGCTCGGTCAAACCCACTTGGGTGAGCAGTAACAGCTCCTGGTGAAGAGAAATGCCTGGCATCGTCCCGGATATATCCGTACCGCTGCCTGCAAGATATTTGGCTCCTGCTTGATAATACTTCTGTTCAATTTTTATGATATTCTCCCCGAGTCTCACTATTTCATTCTGAAAGGAAGATCCAAAAGTGTGCTTCCCTGTCGTGGTATCTAAGGGGAAGTGGATATCTTGCGAATGTAAAATAGTCGCAACAGGTTCGTTCCAAGGATTTTCTAAGATGGGGAGGTCCATACTGCTTAAGCTCAACGTAGGCATAAGGGCAGCGGAACCTGAACCCAAGATTTTCGCGTATTCGAGTATGAGTTCATCCTCCGGATCGATGCCAGCCAACCACCTTCGAAACTGCCTCGCAGGAGGTCCGAAAGGCTCGGCGGCCACCTCAGCCTGCATCTCGGGAGGAGCCAGTTCGATGGAATATCGCCCCGAATGAACAAACGCATCGACTCCGTGTTGAATAGCCTCCTTGTAGGAGGTATATCCTAATTCCCCTACAGTCACCATATTCCGTGAATGGGCTTTTTCAACGGCACGCTGCAGCTGATCAGGTCTCAGCCCATAATGTAAAATGAGAAACCGGACACCATCTTGTGCCAAGTCCTCGATTTGGTGCAACATTTCAGACGTTTCTGATTCGAAAGATCCGATGCTGCCAAAGCGAAAGATATTCGGGCACGGATTGGCATCTTCAAATAACGGAGCCCGCCGATAACCGTGAATCCCTACAATAGATGTTACTCCCATATAGAGATAGGCGTTTGCATACGCCTGATTATCCAGAGAGGCAAAACCATCAATGAGTCCTGGTAAGATATATGTACCGGTTGCATCTATAACCTTCGCCTCCTTGGGAATCTGTATTTCATTTTTATGCCCTACTGCGACTATTTTCTGACCTGCAATGACCACGGTTGCTTTTTCGATATCCGTTTGAGAGTGACCGAAATTGGATACGTCGATGAGTGTCCCCCCGGTGAGGACAATAGTATCGGGATGTGAAATGACGGGAAGAACAAAAAAGCTTGTAATAAACGTACATAGTGTGAGGATGAAGTTTTTCATAGGATTCTCCTTTCTACGCCTCTACGACATTTTTCTTTTATAGAAATTCACTGAAATATCGTATCCTTATACCTGTTCTTGGAGCACTTTACTTCATAAGGACCATGCGCCTTGTTTCCCTGAAATGAACCTGATTTTTCGGAGATGTTCCCTTGGCTTCAATCCGATAGAAATAGATGCCACTACTCATATCGGATGCATCCCATTGGACGGTGTGATGGCCTGCTTCCTGCTCGCCGTCCGCCAAGACTTTCACCAACTGACCCAGTGTATTGTACACCTCCAACCGTATCTCACTTGTTCTGGGTAAAGAGTATTCAATCGTGGTGACAGGATTAAAGGGATTCGGATAATTTTGGAAAAGAAAATACACTTGTGGTATGTTCTCCACACCACCAGAGCTTTCTTTTACATTCGAAACAGGAATCATATTACCGTCGATACCGACCAAAATCACCCCATTTATTTCAATGTCTCCGGGTCTTGCCTGTGTGTGACATGGAATCCTGAGAATCAGGTCCTCTTCTGGGCTTATGGTACCTCCCTCAGTGTTGTATACCACCACGATGACCTCTCCCTCTTTTCTGTTGGAGGTTAAGGTCATAGGAGGGATTTGATCATCCAGGACTGGATCACCGATAGCAATCCCTTCAGTCACTGTGAGATTGAACTGGGCAGCGGCGATGGGAACGTCCGAGTGCACAGAGATGATAAACTCGTTCTCAGTGCTAAGGGCTGCTTCTTTGAGACGAGTATCAACTGTAGCTGAACCCTGATTTTCAGATACCATCCTCTTCGGATTGAGGATGCTGTTTACAAGATGGACTGCATCGCTGATGTTCACCTTGTCGTCTTCATTGAAGTCAGCCGCCCAGTGTACATAGGAGCCGGTCTCCAGACCCAGAACGACGTTCACCGTGAAAACGACATCGACGATATCGACGACCATGTCGCAGTTGACGTCTCCCATCTCCACCATCGACCACATGGTGATGTCATCGATGG
>CP070758.1:3012622-3056803 GCA_020348925.1 Gemmatimonadota bacterium
ACGGCACTCGGCATCACCTGTCAGAGGAGTGATACCCAGGATGTGGTTGACCACAGCCAGCACGTCGAGCACGTCGGTGCCACCGTCGCCGTTGGCGTCCCCTCTCGTCCCCTCGCACGTACCGCCGCACAAGCCCGGCCATGAGATGGTGGCTTGAATGACCGCATCGCAATCCTGACCACCTGCTGCCTCGATTCGCTTCCACTCGTTCTTCTCGAACTCGAAGGAATTTGAGGGCGGATCCGGATCCACGGCATAGGACAGTCGGATGGGATAATCCGTATCCTGGGTAACGACCTCGGCCCAGGTCCAGAAGACGCCTTCGTAACATCTCAGCTCTTCATAGCCGGAGAGATCGGCACCGTACAAATTGTACATGTTCCAGGCATTATCGATATCAGGAAATCTATCCTCCGGAACATTGATCTCAATCGGTTCGATGAGATCCTCGCCAGGTTCTGTCTCCGTCCCTTCAGCCATAACATGGATTCTGACCGTCCCTTCGCCACTGGGAAACTGAAAGGCAGCCCGAACAATGTTGAATGTCGGAATGTCATCCGGGGGAACGAATCGCATGGCCGGTCCCTCACCGATGCCCCAGTTCCCGATCCAGCTCGTCTCGTAATGGTGATCCATCAGAATGCCCTGGTTCGGAGGAGACACGTATATCCAGGCCGTTTGCAAACTGTCGTTGGGCGGCCAATCGTCCGGCAGAAACTGATAGGCCAGGACGCGATAGACGCCCTCCTCGGCCGGCGTCCAGTCGAAACTGAAGGTTTGCTGCACACCGGCAGGCAGAATACCCTGAAAGGCCGTCGTCGGGGCAATAATCACCGTGTGGATCGAATCGCCGCCCAAGACGGTCCAGGTCGTATCCTCCACCTGATAGAAGAAGAAGGCGTTGATGTCTTCCAGACCGAAGTTCCACAACAGGAGATCGACCGTGGTCGTGTAGCCCGCCGTGTTCGGGAAATGAGCATCAATTCTCCGCACACCGGCGTCGTGGGCCGGAGCTCCTCTCGCTTCCACCATAAAGTCGTCGATATACATACCGATACCGTTTCCGCCGTCGTGATTTTTATCGGATTGAGGTGCGATTCGTATCTTGAACGAATCCGCGGCGGAATAGCGCGCCAGATCCATGGTACCGTTGTACAGGGTATCATCGTTCTGTTGAGTCCAGAAGGGATTCATCCCGTTCCCTTCGGCAGTCGTATCTTCACAAAAGTCGGGAAACCGCATGTAGTCGTGCGTCAGAGCCGTCCAGAGAATCCCGTCAGTCGAAATCTCGATATTGTAGGAGTCGTCCAGCGTGTTGTCATCGTCTCCATCGGAGTCCGGTGCATCGATTAAAGTATAGAAGCTGAACCAGCCAAACATTCCACCGAAGGTCATCCATGGTGACTCGATCCACGTGGCGTCGAGGTCGAAATAATCGTCGAAATCGATGTGGTAGCTGTGAGTCGGGCTCCAGGAATCGTCCTCCGTCAGGGTCCAGTGATCACCTCTGACGACCTGATCAGGTATCAAGCCCCCTTGGTTTAAATTCCCATGGCCCTCGGCGTCGTCGAAGAAAATATTGCCCAAGCCCGGGTCATCGATGGAGAAATTGTCGATCAAAACGCCCCAGTACCCCGGCTGATCCGCGGGCTCCCCGCAGTCGTTTCCGCCCGGCAGGTAAAACGTTGAGAAACACCAGTCGCTCAGAAAATTGATTCGAATGACGATCTCCTGGCCGACATAGTCGCTCAGGTCGAACTCCACATCGACCCAGCCGTGACTCGAATCGTTGAACACGGAGACGCCGCCGGGCACATAGATACCGTGAAACTCGTAAGCCTGGGACGTATCCCAGACAGCATTGTAGTCACCGACGGGAATGAGGAGATCATCAAAGGTCGCCCCACCGTCCGTTGAGACCCAGACATTCCACCCATCCCAATCCAGAGGCGGATCCGCCGACTCAGGATCGGAGGGTTCAACCGACCAGTTGGCCACCATGGTCAGGGTCGGGCTCGAAGCCTCCCTGAGATCGATCACCGGCGTCCGCAGCACCTGAAACCACCAGTCACCGTACCCGTACAGGAGATCGTCCCCGTCATAGCCGTAGGCGATCTCACCGCACCACCAGGCGTTGCCGTCGTACATGCCACCCTCGGCGGTCGGGACATCATTCGTTGTGTGCCACTTGATCCCCACATCCGTCCCATCGACCGATTGCCACCCTTGCGTGCCGCCCTCAAAATCGTAGAAGTAGAGTGTCTCCACCTGAGCAGGCTCAAGGGTCTTCCAAGCAGGCTGAACGCGAGGTGTTTCAGCTGAGGTAACTTTCGGGGAGGTGTTCCGTATTTTGTCTCGCCCAAAACCGAGAGAAACAAGAGCCACACACAGACACAGCGAAAGAACTATCGTAAAAACCTTTTTAGACATCTAACCAACCCTCCTTGTTGTGAAATGTTTTCCTCTTAAGAATGTTGCACACTCAAACCTTCTCAAACTTTTCTCAACAACATCGATCGATCTCACCACCCCCTTTCCATTGTTCATTGATTACCTAAGACGAAAGAGTCCCGGACAGGACCCGGACGGACGTTAAAAGTGCGCGTTTCTCACCTCCCTCCACGAGAAAAAAACATATACAGTTAAGTATGGTCTGAAATAATTCAGACCAATGTCTGATTGTATTTGCCTGAAGTATTCATTATGTTGGGAATGTCACAGGGACACAGCTGAGGTTTTTCATCGCCTCTCCCAATAGGCACGCACAAATTTACACGAAAAGGATAAAAAAGTCAAGTCCTTTATAGCCAGTTAGGAGCATTTTTTCATCCTTACCCAAAGGTTCTTAGGATAGGATCGCTCCCCGGACCCTTATCACCTTATGTGTTTTTGAGCGAATTCGGATATCGACGAGTCCCCCACTCTCTGTGAGGACTGAATGCGGTTTTTCTACAGGTTATGCTTGACGAAATCAACAGCGTTTTTGAAGATTTGAAGACCCTCCCCTTGCCTCGACCGGAAACCCCGAGTCCATCGAGGGTGATTCGTGGGATGAATATGGCGCTCGGGGTGGGGCATGAGTCCGAAAATGCGGCCAGTGCGATCGCATATTCCGGCTATGGCGTCCATCGAACCATTGGGATTCCACGGGTACTCCGCCGGCGCACCCTGGGGATCCACGTATTGGCAAACAACCTGATTGTTTGCCCACAATTGCCTCATCGCATCATCATTACTGGTGACGAATTTGCCTTCGGCGTGGGCCACCGGGATGTAGAGAAGGCCCTCCATACCCCGGGTAAAGACGCACCTCTTGTTATCCAATATCTTTAAATAGATCCACCTGTCCTCGAACTTCGCGGAGTCGTTCCAGGTGAGCGTGATGCGTTGAACCTCCCTCCCCTTGCCGTCGCCCGAAAGGAGGCCCGCCTTGACGAGCACCTGGAATCCATTGCAAATGCCGAGAATCAGTTTTCCGTCATCAATAAACTCTCGGATCGACTCCTGTAAATTGTACTTCAATTCATTGGCCAAAATCTTTCCGCCAGCAATATCATCACCGTATGTAAATCCGCCCGGAATGACAAGGATGTGATAATTCGCAAGGTCCCGTTCCTTCCGCTTCAAGCGATTGATATGGACCAGTTCAGTCTCTGAGCCTGCCAATTGAAAGGCATGATCGGTTTCGAGATCACAATTCGTCCCCGCGGCTCTGAGGATACACGTTTTGACTTTCATGAAACATACTCCGAATACATGGGGGCTTCAATCACCATCGCAGTGGCCTTTGCCAGGCTTCTTTCAATGCCTCGATGTGAGACGTCACCACCGGCCGCCCCTTCGAATCGCGTATTATGAAATCCTGCGCATCTGTTACGCGGCCAATGGGGGCACAGGGAACTTCCCGCATCGTCTCCTCGAACGCTTTTTGATGCGCCTGAGATACTTCCACTATGAATCGAGAATTCGACTCGGAGAAGAGGATGCTATCATTTCGATGTACGGCACTTCCGAGAGGAACATCGCCCAAGTTGATATCCATTCCATAACCGCCCGCAAAAGCCATCTCGGCTGCTGCCACGCCGATGCCACCCTCAGAACAGTCGTGACAGGCCCGGACCAACCCACGGGCAACAGCTCTGTGGAGTGTCTCCATGACCTTTTTCCCGTAGACCGGATCAACCTGAGGCACACTGTTTCCGATGAAATTGTTGAGAGCATAGTAATGCGAACCGCCCATCTCCTCCTTGGTGGTCCCCACGACATAGACAACATCCCCGACACCTTTGGCATCCATCGATACCGCCTTCGTCACATCATCAATAATACCCATGGCCGAAACAAGAAGGGTATGAGGAATGGAGATGTTTCGTTCGCCGTCGGAGAACTCATTGTTGAGGCTGTCCTTTCCGGATATGAAGGGCGTCCCATATCCTTTGGCAATATCATAACAGGCTTGGGCCGCCCGTACCAGAGCGCCCAATTTCGCCGGATCATCGGTATTGCCCCAACAGAAATTGTCCAGCAGCGCAATGCGCTCCAAGTTTCCTCCAACGGCCACAATCCCCCGCAGAGCCTCATCAATGGCCGAAGCAGCCATGTGATAGGGATCAATGTCACCGTATTTCGGATTGATACCGTTGGAGATAATGACACCTCGCTCGGATGAAAGGATCGGACGAAAGACACAGGCATCACCGGGTCCGTCGTTATCCACCCCTACGAGAGGCTTCAGAACACTCCCCCCCTGCACTTCATGGTCGTACTGCCGGATCACCCACTCCTTGGAGCACACGTTCCACGAAGAAAGAATGCCTTTCAGAGAGGGCGTCAGATCCTGGGGATCTTCAAAATCAGGCTCTGGATGCGTGGGCTGTGACCACGTTGCTCTTCTCTGGGGTCGGGGGACACCATGGTGGAGAAACTCCATATCCAGATCGGCCACCGTCTCTCCTTCATACGTCAGTCGAAGCCTCTTACTATCGGTAAACTCGCCGATGACTGTGGCCTCCACATCCTCGCTCTCGAAAATGGACATGATTTCATCGATTTTTTGAGGATCAACCGAAACGATCATCCGTTCCTGGGCTTCGGAGATCCATATCTCGGTATATGAGAGCCCCTTATATTTCAGCGGTACCTTTTCCAACTGAACGCTCGCTCCGACACCGCTTCCCATCTCACCCACGGCTGACGAAAGACCGCCACCTCCACAATCCGTAATAGCCTTGTAGAGTCCTTTATCCCTGGCCTGGATGAGGGTATCAACCATCTTCTTTTCTGTGATGGGATTTCCGATCTGGACTGCCCCGCTGGAGATCATTTCCGATTCCTCGGTCAATTCCGACGATGCGAAGGTCACGCCGTGAATGCCGTCCCGCCCGGTCCTCCCCCCCACCAGAATAATGACATCTCCGGATCGAACCTCTTTGGTGCTGCATTCCCTGGGGAGAATGCCGACGGTCCCGCAATAGACAAGAGGATTGCCGAGATACCGCTCATCGAAGAGAACGGCCCCATTGGCCGTCGGAATACCCATGCGATTCCCGTAGTCACGGACGCCCGCGACAACACCCTTGAAAACCCTTTTGGGATGAAGAGCACCCCGGGGCACCTCTTCGTGAGCCATATCCGGCGGACCGAAACAGAACACATCGGTGTTGAGTACCGGCTTCGCGCCCAAGCCTGTGCCCAACGGATCCCGGATAACCCCGCCGATACCGGTCCCTGCTCCCCCGTATGGCTCGATGGCGGAGGGGTGATTGTGGGTCTCAACCTTGAAACAGAGATTGTACGTATCGTCAAATTCAATGATACCGGCGTTGTCCTCGAAAACCGAGATGCACCATGCTTTGTCGAGCTCCCGCGTCACTTTCATGACCGTCTCTTTGAGCAGGTTATCAATGATTTGCCCCTCGTACTCCAAGATTCCGCGAAACGTTTTATGGACACAGTGTTCGGACCAGGTCTGGGCCAACGTTTCAAGTTCGACATCAGTGGGCTTTCGACCAAGCGCTCTGAAATGATCCCGAATGGCCTTCATCTCCGTCAGATCCAGGTACAACTGCCCCTGAATGCTGAGTTTTTTAAGCTCCTCTTCATCGGCATGTTCCATATCGACATATTCTATGTGAAAAGTGTAGTCCGCAGTGCGAAGGTGAGCCGTCTCTCTCTCGCGAACCACATGTTGTATGACAGGATTCATGAGCAGCTTCTCGGTGATTCGATCCAGCTGCTCCTCAGAAATCCGCCCGGAGACAAAGTACTTCTTCGCCGTCCTGATCGATTCGAGTCCCTGAATATCCAGATCTCGTATGGCCTTTGTGGCCGACTCTTCCACCGGGTCCATCACTCCAGAGTTGTAGGCAACCTCAACCACCATCTGCCCTCGCCTCGACTTCGGACCCTCTCCATCCCCGATCACGTACTCCTGGGTCACAGGATCAGCAACGAGATGCTCTCCGATGCGTAGGATATCCTTTTTTGTAAGATCACCCACGATCGTATACACCTGGACGGTTTCAACCGACGTCACACCGGAGATGCCCAGGTCCTCGATGTCCTTTTTCAATCCCAATCCCAAAGCATCGAGAACACCGGGTCTGTTTCGTACTTCAATCCTCCATTCCATAATTATAATCCCTTCAGAAATTATAATTCCTTCGGATTTTCAAAGGAAAAAGAACATTTACAATGTTAACACATTTTGAGGGGTCATGCAAGATTTTTTTAAAAAAATTCGTGATGACAGTCAAGGAATGAACCGAGAGGCTTCAAAGATCTCGACAGCGATGGAGAATTCCTGTTGACAAAAGTAAAAGAGTTTTTTATATTTGCCCAAATTCTAAGATCGGCCGAACATGCCACATTTCCGAGAGCACCGTCTCTTATTTTTTAAAAGGAGGATTCATGTCAGGAAAGAGAAGCAAGAGTAAACAAGCCCGAACGAAAATGAAAATCCGTCAACAGTACAAGGCCCGCATGAAGAGGAGGAAAGCGGAACTGAAAGTGAAGAAGGCGGCCGCGCCGGAGAAAACACCACAACCGCCAAAGGAGGAAACGGACACATAAGCGGATTACGACGTTCTCCTTCATATTTTTGGACATTTCAATCAGGATCTTTCGCCACAGAGGCACACAGATGAAGAAGCATAAAATGTACACTGATGTCAAAGGCATGCTCTGATCACACAAAACCTCTACAACGGTATATCCCCCTCTGTCTCCAACCTCTCCAGTGATTCTCCTTACACGCATCACCTTCCTCGCCTCATCCATTGTTCCATTCACACTACGTTGACCGAGAAAACATCCATTCCACACCACGATCATCTACTGCCCCCCAACTGACAAAAAAGTGTCAATTTTCCCTTGACAATATTTGAATAGTTTAGTAAGTTGGTACAAAGACAGCACGCCCATCTGTATTGAGAAAGTAAACGTTTTGCATAATATTCAAAGTTGTCCCATTCAGACATTTTGCATTTTGGGCATTGAAAATTGCTCGCAAAAAATTTAAAAATTTTTTCAATATTTCTGCCATCTCAGCAACTAAATATTGATGAAACACACAAAAACTGTCCAGGTTAGAAAAATTCAAACCGCCGAAAGGAGATGATGCCTACGACATTCTTAATCCGGATGAAAGCGCAGAATGGAATTATTCAGATAACTGTGAACCTTTTTTATGGAGGCCTGTAATGGTACAGCGAATCAAAGATACATAACCAGTTTTCGTAATTTTTTCAACATTCACAGGTCGTACGATGTTGAGGCTACTCTTAAAATATCCAACGGTTCAAACTTCTAAATGAAAGGAATTGGTAAATGTTGAAAAAGGCCCTGATTCTCGCAGGTCTCGTGTGCAGCATTTTCATACTGCACGTAGATGTAGACACCCAGATTCCCCTTTCCGCATCTTCTCAATCGTTGACAATCGTAAAAAGGAAGCCGGTCAGCACAAATGAAACAAGTAACATGCTGCGGGAAGGTGGTATTAGAGCAAGCGCTGCAGTTACCCGAGCTGAGCTGGACTCCTTTCTTCTCGACCAGATGGATGAACTCAATGTGCCGGGACTTGCTGCTTCGGTCGTATTGGGGGATGACATCATCTGGTCCGGTGCTTACGGCTATGCAAACATCGATCAGGAGACCGAATTTACCGATACGACCAGTTTCATTATATTTTCGGCGTGCAAACCTGTTGTTGCCACTGCGTTGATGCAGGTCTACGAAGACGGTCTGTTTCAGTTGGATGACGATATCAATGATTATCTCCCCTTTGAGGTGATACATCCGGACTACCCGAATGCCACCATCACACCCCAGATGCTTCTGACACACACTTCAGGTATTCAGGACAACTGGTCAGTTATACTTGGAGTTATTGTTTTTGGAGATAGTGACATGCCCTTGGGTGAATTCCTCGAGGAATATTTTACCCCGGGTGGAATATATTACGATGAGGATTTCAATTTTGAGCCGTGGGCGCCTGGTGAAGCATGGGATTACAGCAACATAGGAACGTGCGTTGCTGCCTATCTTGTCGAAGCCGTTACAGGCATTCCTTTCGATCAATACTGCAATGAGAATATATTTGCCCCGTTGGGCATGAGACATACATCCTGGTTTTTAGAGGATCTGGACATCAACAATGTCGCCATGCCCTACAGATATGATAATAGATTAGACACGTACGTCCCCTATGGACACATCGGCTTCCCCGACTATCCCGATGGACAGCTCAGGTCAAGTGCCCTCGATCTTGCCAATTTCCTCACTGCCTATGTGCAATACGGTCAATTTGATGGTGTGACAATCTTAGACAGCACAACCGTGGATCTCACGACCACCGTCTACGATCCTGAAGCTGTAAATGGACCTCAAGGATTTATGTGGTACGGAGGGAGATATTACGGTTACAATTGGTGGCGCCATGGAGGCGGTTATGACGGGTCCAATGCGAATATAATGTTCAATCAGGAATTGAACGCTGGTACCGTAGTACTAACAAATGGAGATTTTTATTTCTCGAGTGCAGCTTGGACTATAATGATAAATAAGCTTGCGGAACTTGCCGCCACGGCCAGCCCCGATATCGCCATCAATCCAACGACAGTGGATGTTATGGTCGGGGAGAACGGAACCACGAGAGCGGAAATAACTATCACCAATCCGGGTTTTCTGGACCTGACGTTTCAGATCACCGAAACCACAGACTGGCTTGAGGTGGGCCCATCGTCCGGCAGCGTTGATCCCGAGGGTGAATTCCTTGTTGAAATTATGGTTGACGCTTCGACCATGTCCACCGGAGAGTACACCGCGGAACTCACCATCGACAACAACGATCCTGACGATCCCCAGGTAATACTACCTGTCTCCTTGACAGTGGAAGCCGCCCGCGTTGTCGTCAGCCTGCCTTCGGCCGCCTCCTCGCCGGGAGCAATAGCTCAGGTTCCCCTCACCATGGATAACCAGACTTGGCTCGCTGTCCCTGTGAGTCAATTGGATCTGGAATGTACCTTCGACCATACTCTGATTGAATGTACCGACATTCTCCCGGGAGAAGATGCTCAGCATATGAGCACTTTCGAGTGGAGCATCCCCGGCCCCGGAACACTCTCTCTCTCAATTTCAGATGACTCCGGAGATTTCATCGAGCCCGGCACAGGAACAATCGCTCAGATCGCTTTTCTCGTGGACGCTTCCGCGCCGGCCGGTGGGAACGCCGACATCCCAATCACCGATCTTCTTCTCAAAAATGAGTATGGAGAAGACATCACGTATGAAACCATAGATGGTACGATCACCTTCGGGATGCGGGGCGATGTCACGGCCGACGGTGCGGTGAACATCATCGATGCCCTCGCTGCCGTGAACATCGTCATTGCGGTCGAAACACCGACTGAAGCCGAATACTGGTCCGCCGACTGCAACGGGGACGGTAGTGTCAACATTGTGGATGTACTGGGCATTGTTAATGTCGTCTTAGGCACAGGATCATGCTCAAATTAAGTCAAAAACAAAACTACCAATTGTCGGAAGGAGGGATAAGGATCTGAATTGAAAGAGTGGTATCTCTTTACGGAAAGGGAATAAGCTCTTGTACATCATTTATTTGCCCGACTCACTTCCATTTATTGTCCGAAGAAAGGATCTGACGATGCAAACTACATACTTCACAGTCAGGACAAATTTCCTTGGGGATACTAAGGCAAAAGAACCTCGAACACAATCCAAAATGCAACGTATTCGAGTACCCCTGCCAAACCTTCTCTTTCTGACACTTTTTCTAACAATTTTTCTCCTCCCGGTGATCTCCATTAGTGGTGAAAAAGGATCTGATACTTTTATCCGAGCTAAAGAAGATCCTGTTATCCATTACACATTGCAGGAGAGAACACAGAATAACGAATTGAACGAGGAGGTCACCGTCTGGGTCTTCTTCACGGACAAAGGCATCTTCACTGCAGAGGCGTATCGCACGTCCTGTCAAAAGGTTGAACAGAGTCTGAGCGACAGGGTGCGATGGAGAAGGGGGAAAGTGAGGGATGAACGATTGATCGATTTTCGCGATCTTCCTGTGGAGGATAGCTATATCGAAGCGGTTTTAGCAACAGGTGCCATACACAGAACGACCACCAGATGGTTCAACGGCATCAGCGTCAACGCCCCTGTTGAGTCACTGACCCGCATCGCCTCTCTCCCCTGGGTGCGGGAGATACGACCGGTTCGAGGGTACACAAGAGAGCCCTTGCCCTCTCCCCGGCCCGCGCTCAAAAGGCCACCATTCCAGAGGAAATCTTTTCAGCTCAACTACGGCCCCTCCTACGATCAACTCCAGCAGATCAACGTGCCTGCCGTCCACGAAATGGGCTACAGCGGAGCCGGTGTCCTCATCTGCATGCTGGACTCCGGTTTTAATCGCGAACACGAGTCCCTTCAGAACATCGATTTCGTGGCCGAATGGGATTTCATCAACGATGACGGCAATACCAAGAATGAGCTCGGTGATCCCCAGTACCAGGATTACCATGGGACCCGAACCCTGTCCGTCACCGGCGGATCGAGTCCGGGCAACCTCTACGGGCCGGCCTACGGAGCCAGTTTCATCTTGGGGAAAACGGAGGACACCTCCCAGGAGGTGCCTGTTGAGGAGGATTTCTGGGTGGAGGCGGTCGAATGGGCCGAGGCCCAGGGCGCCGATGTCATCAGCAGTTCCCTGAGCTACACGGACTGGTACACCTACGGCGACATGGATGGGAACACGGCGGTCACAACCCGGGCCGCTGATATCGCGGCGACGAAAGGTATTGTGGTCTGTAACTCGGCCGGCAATGCCAGGGACGATCCCTGGTACTACATCGGTGCGCCGGCCGATGCCGACTCGATTCTTGCTGTCGGGGCTGTGGATGTATCCGGCGAGATTTCCTGGTTCAGCTCCGCCGGTCCGACGTCCGACGGGAGGACGAAACCCGAAGTATGCGCCCGAGGCGTCGATACCTGCCTGGCCAATCCCGGGGATCCCTCCGGCTACCAGGATCGCAACGGCACCTCCTTCTCCTGCCCCCTGGTGGCCGGCTGTGCCGCCCTCGTCCTCGAAGCCCACCCGGATTGGACACCCATGCAGGTCCGTGAGGCCCTCATGATGACGGCCGACCAGGCCCATCATCCGGACAATTTATACGGTTGGGGGATTGTCGATGTCCTGGCCGCCATCGCCTATCCCTGCGATATTGACGTGACTATCCCCAACGGCGGGGAGACGTGGTCCGCAGGGGCCATCGAGACCATCACATGGTCCTCCGGGAACACTGGTGACTATGTGACCATCGACTATTCCACCAACGGAGGCGCGGATTGGTCGACGGTGATCCCCCTGACGGCGAACGACGGCTCGTACCCCTGGTCCATCCCCAACACACCTTCCGTCGATTGTCTGGTGAAGATATGCGACGCGGAGAACAGCGGATGCTGCGATCAGAGCAACGGTGCCTTCGAAATCAGCGGCTACGGCTCGCACCTCATTGCACACTACCCTCTCAGTTCCAACGGAATCGATGCGACAGGGAACCAGGCACCTATGACCCTGATAGACACACCTTTCCAGGAGGGGGGAATATACTGCAACGGGCTCTACTGGTATACAAATGCGGAGACACCGAACATTGAAGGATTTAATGAAACCGCATTCACAATCAGTGCCAGATTCAAAGTGACCGATTATCCCTCAGAAGACATGCCGGTCTTTATGCTCGGACATGGGTGCCGTTGGCTCGGTTATTACCTCGAGTCCGAAGAAACCGTCACGCTCAGCGGCAATAACGGTCTTATTGTTCAGAACAGCGTTGTCCGTTACGCAACGAACATATGGCACGAAGCAACCGTAACCTACGACGCCAATACCGGAACGGGCAGGCTCTATCTGGACGACATACTGGCCTGCACCGCAAACTTTCAAATCGATTTTTCTGTATGCCCTGATAGGTCAATCAGTATTAATGACTATTCGGTCGGAAGAGCCTTTGAGGGATTCTTGAGCGATCTGAGGGTGTACGATATCGTCACAATCAACATCCCACCCTGTGACATGACACTGACCTCACCAGTCGGAGGTGAAACATGGTGCATTGACGAAGAGCACGATATCACCTGGCTCACCGAGTACGGGAGCGGCACTGTGAAAATCGATTTTTCCATCGACGGGGGTTCATCCTGGTGGCCGGTGATCGCCGGCACTCCTGATGATGGAAGTTTTTCCTGGACTATCCCCACCTTTATCGCCCCTGATCTCCCCTCGACAGCTTGTCTGGTGAGAATCTGTGACCTCCAGCAGACCGACTGCTGTGCCGAAACCATCACTCCTTTCGAAATCAGTGGGTGTGCGTGTCGCATTGCCATTGTTTCACCCAGCGGTGGTGAGAGTTGGTGCGCTGAGGAGACTCACGACATCTCCTGGACCTCCAACTTCACCAGTGGCGCTGTGCATATCGAATACTCCACCAACGGGGGTGCGGATTGGTTGACGGTGATCGCCGACACCCCTGACGACGGCTCCTATTCCTGGACCATTCCGAATAGACCATCAACCGACTGTTTTGTGCGGCTCTGCGATGTTGAAGACGCCGGATGTTGCGACGAGACCGATAGTCCGTCCGTAATCAGTGGCTGTGGCCCTCTGGAGATCGTGACTGAAAGCCTCCCGGACGGATATGCGGATATCCAATATAATGTCCCCCTCGTCGCCACAGGTGGGGTCCTCCCCTACTCCTGGTCCATCACATCCGGAGCTTTGCCGGTCGGACTCAATCTGGACACGAATTCAGGCGCCATCTCTGGGGCTTCGGAGGTATTGGGAACCTTCTGCTTTACTGTCGAGGTAACAGACGACCTCGGAGTGACGGACACACAGGATCTCTGTCTCACTCTCTCGGAGTACGGTGGCCTCAGAGGCGACCCCAACAACGACGGCGTTATTGATATCCTCGACGTACTCGATGTCGTCAATCACATCCTGGGCACGACTCCTCTGACCGGCGATGGCCTCACCTGGGGGGACTGTAACGGGGACGATGTCGTTAATATCTTGGATGCCCTGGGAATCGTGAACGTGGTCCTGGGCACCGGCGAGTGTACACCGGCTGCGTGCAGAACGCAACTTACGCCGGAAGTGATGAATGTGCTCAAGTCACTTCAAGTGTATCTGTCGGCGGAGGAGTACTCCCGGATCATATCACTGGTGAAGGGCGAGAGACCAATCCCGGCTGAGTACAGCCTGGTCCAGAACTACCCCAATCCCTTCAATCCGGTGACCACCATCGCCTATGCTCTGCCCGAGGCCGCCCGGGTGAAGGTGGAGGTCTTCAATCTTTTGGGCCAGAAGATCGCGGTGCTGGTCGAGGCCGACCAGAGGGCCGGTACCCACAGTGTCCGGTGGGATGCCTCCGACATGGCCAACGGCGTTTATTTTTATCGACTGAGTGTGAATGACGGTTTCTGGACGAAAACGATAAGGATGGTTCTCATGAAGTAACGGCATGATCGGATTCACCGTGAACGGTTGCGTTCTCAACCTGAAGGAGGTCCGCATGATTGAACATTCTTAATACGGAGTTGAGGTGATCTGAGTCCGTCGTGTTGTATTGTATTTGTATTTCATGAGGAGGGTTGCAATGAAAACGTGCGTTGTGAACAAGAGATGCAGGACATATCATGTGAGCTTCATGTTTGGATTGATACTGACGGTCGGTCTTTTTTGGGTCCGGCTGGGGCAACCATCCTGGTCAATCGAAGTCTCTTTCCCTGAGGGAGAACGTTCATCGTCCGGCGCTGTGTCGGGGGCCAAAGCCTCCGGAGAAACATCAGCAGACATGCATAACTCCGCATCCTCCCAGATCCAGGAACTCGAATGTCGACAGGACACCCAATTCGGACAAAATCCCCACGATCCCAACGGTCTCTGGTGGTGGTACACGAGCGATCAGGAGTATGAATGGCTGGTCTACGATAATTTCTCAGGCGCATACGAAACGATCTGTGGCGTCCAGTGGTGGGGCCTTATGGCGGGCCTGATGAACAACGAATGGACGAGATGCGAAAAAGTGACCGATTACACGATTACCTTCTACACGGATGACGCCGGACGAACAGGCGATCCCGTAACAAGTCGCGTCGTCCGTCCGACCGTAACCAATACCGGCTTTGATCCGATCGCGTATAGCTCCCTGTGGTACTTTGAGGCTCATCTCGATCCCTGTGTCAATATCACAGAAGGATGGATCTCCATTCAGGCGCACGAAAATCCGACCTATGCCAACTGTATCTTCGGGTGGTGGAGCAGCTCCGAGGGAGATGGCGTGGCCTACCAGTTGAATGAAACAACCGGTGCACTCGGCCCAACAAATTATGATCGGGCAGTCTGCATCGGCGGCAGTGACAGTGACGGTGACGGTTTTGCCGATATCGAGGACAATTGTCCCCACCATTACAATCCGACCCAGGAGGATTCTGAATCACCATATGCTCCGAAGAGTGATCCCGCCACTGCTTTGATCAGCAGTTCCAACAACGGTGTCATCTTCAGGGTCGAGCCCAAGGCCGTTTTGAGAAATACCACCAACACCATTGAATTGAGCTTGGACAATCCTGACGATCAAGTGGCCGCGCTTCAGACCGATATTCTGTTCGACACCGGCTGTTTCACGGTGACGGCGGTAGAAAAGACGGTCAGAACTGCAGAAATCAACATTTTCCAGTTCGCCGCCTTTGAATGGGGTGTCAGATTATCGGCCACAGGCATAGGGACCTTTGTTGAACCCGGAACAGGACCGATTGCAGTATTCACGGTGGACGTGGGTGATTGTGCCGAGACCGAATACCTCTGGGATGTAACCTCTAGCCTCAGTGCAAATGAATGGGGGGTTGAAATTGAATGCGCCGAGGAGGATGCAATCATAGTGATCGGATGTTTTGGTGACGGTGTGGGTGATGTGTGCGACAACTGCCCCGCTCACTGTAATCCCGGTCAGGAGGACGTCGACATGGACGGTCTCGGCGACGGCTGCGACAATTGTCCACAGATGTTCAATCCCGGTCAGGAGGACACCGATTTTCCGGCTCCGTTGAAAATCATTCCGGGCGCACACCGGATCAGCGGAAAAAATGACGGTGTGACGATCTGGATCGAATCGCAGGCGATCCTGAGAGACGAGACCACCACCCTCGAATTGCACATGGACAACCCTGACGAAACAGTTGCTGCCTTTCAGATCGAAATTGTGTTCGACACCGACTGTTTCGCCGTGACGGCAGCGGAAGCGACGGTCCGGTCCGCCGATTTACAAATTTTTTCCTACTCCGACCGGGAATGGGGCATCATTCTCGCGACCACGGGCATCGGTACCGCCATCGAGCCCGGCACAGGCCCGATCGCTGTGCTTACCGTGGATGCGGGCGATTGTGACGGCTGCGAATACATGTGGGAATTGACGGGATGTGTCGCCGCCAATCCCACCGGCGGAGACGTCACCTGCGACGCTGAGGATAGTCCCATTTTCTTTGAATGCGCCGACGGGGTCGGGAACCTCTGCGACAACTGTCCTGATCATATGAATTCCGACCAGACGGACACAGACGGGGATGGTGCGGGTGACGTCTGCGATCCCTGTCCCAACGATGCGGACGACGACGGGGATCAGGACGGACTGTGCGCCGATGAGGACAACTGCCCGCTGTTATCCAATCCTGACCAGACCGATACGGATGAGGACGGTGTGGGTGATGTCTGCGACAACTGCCCCGACGATCCCAATTCCGGTCAACAGGATACCGACGAAGATGGTCTGGGCGATGCGTGTGATCCGTGCCCCAACGACCCGAACGGCGATGTCGACGGGGACGGTATCTGCGGTGATATCGACAACTGCCCCTGCCTGTACAATCCAGAACAGGAGGACAGCAACGGCGATGGTCTCGGTAATGTGTGTGATGCCTTGCGAGGTGATGTGGACGGCAACTGTCTCATCGATGTCCTGGATGTCCTGAGAGTCATCAACATCATACTGGATCTGCACCTGCCGACCGTGTATGAGCAGATCGGCGGCGACTGCAACAGTGACGGCGGTATCGACGTCGTGGATGCCCTGGGTATTGTGAATGTGGTCTTAGGGACCGGCACCTGTCCCCCCGCAGGCTCGAAACCGCTCCTCACCGCTGATGTGATGGGTGTTCTCGAGATGTTGAAACCGCATCTCTCCCGGGAAAATTTTGAGAGATTCATGGCCATGGTCAAAACCGTGAGCAGTCCCCCTGCTGAGTACCGCCTGTCCCAGAACTATCCCAATCCCTTCAATCCGGTGACCACCTTTTCGTATACTCTGCCCGAACCCGCGCAGGTGAAGGTGGAGGTCTACAATCTTCTCGGTCAGTTGGTCGAGGTGCTGGTCAATATCGAACAGGAGGCCGGCTTTCACAGGGTCCAATGGGATGCTTCGGACATGGCCAACGGAATCTACTTCTACAGGATTGAGGCGAATGAATTCAGAGCGACGAAACGGATGGTCCTGATGAAATAAGAAGAGGCGAAAAACGAAATCAAAGAGATGTGCCAGGCACGTTCACAGTGCCTGGCACATCAACATCGAATGATTGATGCCACTCACTTGACACTTCAGACCCCTGAAGGACGCTCTGAAAAAACTGGAGCGACTCCACAAAACCTCTCCTGAGGTATCGAAGAATTCCCATTAATATTCTTATCTTTGCTGCGTCTTCTTGACCACGGTGGTGCTCTCATCCCTCCACAAATTTATGTTGCTTTTGCCATGTTTTTCCATATTTTTTGTGAAACATCCTGAGGCAGCTCATCATGATTCGGTTCTCATACATTCCGTTATATTCAGTCCACCCTCATGTGAAAGGAGGAACGGATGAAAACTACGGTTTTTCTTCTCATTGTCGGGATTTTATTCCTGGCAGTGGGATTGCCGGGAGACGTTTCCGCCAAGGGACAGGAAAAGAAAATCGTTTTTCTGAACCTCACAATGGAAGACGATGGTTTCACACTGGAAAAAATATACATACGTCCGGGCAGCCTGAAGGAGAAATCCCTCAAGAACCGAGGTTCTCAGTTCACGTACGTCATGCTCTCCCGCGACGGGGATCTGATTGGTGAAGGTGCGTTCAAGGATCCGAGAGTGAACGCCAGGAGACTTGAGTACGAGGATCCCCATGTTCCGGGAGCGATACGAAAGATTCATGTTCTGGAGGAGACCCGGCGGTTCGTCCTGCGCCTTCCCTATCACGAGGACCTGGCGCGGGTCGATCTCTTCAAAACACCCACAGGGTCAAAGGCCAGGGTTCAAGACGAAGAAACTGTTGACAGGGTGAAAATCGGGAGTATTCAGATCAACCTGGAGGATGCGAAATGAGAACCACGATTCAAATGTTCGGTCTCTGCGTAAGCTCGCTCCTTCTGTTGATCGGGAGCGCTTCTTCGCAGTTTACGGTCGACGAGATGCTGGTCAACGGACCCACGGACCAACGCATCAACATCGTCTTTCTCGCTGAGGGGTACACGGAATCGGAGCTGTCGGCATTCGGAAACGATGCTCAGGCGGCTCTGGATCACTTCCTGAGTGTGGAACCCTTAAGCAATTATGAAAACTATTTCAACGCATACAGGATCAATGTGATCTCGAACGAATCCGGGACGGATCATCCGGGCACGGCTGTCGACTGTCCTCCCGGAGAGCCGGTGTCCTATGCGGATACCTATTTCAACAGCTCCTTCGATGGCTGGGATATTCACCGTCTCCTGACGATCCCACCCCACCCTTTCGACTGGAACGCCGCCAACGGGGAGGGGAAAGTCTACGATGTCCTGGCGAACCACTTCCCGGAATACGACATCGTGGCGCTGATCGTGAATTCCGAAGAGTACGGGGGATCCGGCGGTGCCATTGCCATTTTTTCCGTGCACGAATTGTCCGCAGAAATTGCCGTACATGAGCTGGGACACTCCTTCGCCCAACTGGGTGACGAATACGGCGGCGACAATTCAGCCTTCAACGATCCTGACAACGAGCCGAACACAACCAAGGAGACCATCCGCGAGCTCATCAAGTGGAACCCCTGGATAAGCCCCTCGACACCGATTCCGACCCCTGAAACGTCCGCTTTCAGAACTGTTGTCGGCCTGTTCGAAGGAGCTCACTATTGTGATACCGGCTGGTATCGACCGAAATACGAATGTAAAATGCGGTATCTCGGGGTGGAATTTTGCGAGGTATGCCAGGAAACCTGGATCGTGGAGATCTATGCAATCCTGGACCCTATCCTGAGCTACGAACCCCAGCAGGCGTATATGACCATTGAGGATGGTCAATCGATATCTTTTTCCGTCGACGTCCTGCGGCCAAACAGGCACCTCCTCGATAAAGTATGGCGGCTCGACGGCGGTACTATTTCAAGTGCAACAGGAACCTCCCATCGATTGAATGGGTCCGATCTGGCAGGAGGTGTTCACACATTATCCGTCGAGGTGACCGATCCGACGGACAAGGTTCGAAACGATCCCTCCGGGCTGCTTCAGAGTATGCGCGTCTGGACCGTGGAGAAGCATGAGGAACCGGACATCCTGCTGTCGGAAACCGGCTACGATTTCGGTTACGTTCACTGCGGTGCTTCGGAGACATGGATGCTGACCATATCCAACACCGGGAACATCGATCTGGAGGTCACCGACATCAGCTCGGACGAACCGGATTTCACCCCGGATCCCACCTTCCTCACCGTCCCCCCGGGGAACAGTCAGGATGTCACCGTGACCTTCACCCCGTCACAAGTGGGACATATGAGTGGTGCACTGACCGTGACGAGCAACGACCTGGATGAACCGGCGGTGAACATATCTCTTTCAGGAACCGGCAGTGCCGCCACGGCCTCCCTGCCCAGGTACTGCGTTCCCCCCGGTGAGACCGCTGTCGTTTCCATCATTGTTGACAATGAGACGTGGATCGACACGCCCCCCCACAGTGCCTTTATCGATCTGAGTTTCGATGACGACCTCTTGGATGTCGTATCGGTGGAGCGGTCATCCCGCACGGCCGCCATGAGCATTTTTGAGTGGGACGTCCCCGAATCCGGTCACCTGGCCCTCAACATAGCCGACGAAAGCGACAATACCATTGCCACGGGGACTGGATCCATCGCCGAGATAAATTTTGCCGTCAGCCAGGAGGCACCTTACGGAGAAAGCACCCTGCTTCAGTTTCTCGGTGCCGATATGACGGACCTTCAGGGGCAAGCCTTCCCCGTCATGTTACAGGATGGCTCGATATCCTTCGGGGATATGGTCAAAGGAGACGCCAACACCGACTGTGCCGTGGACATCGTGGATGCCCTCATGTCCGTCAACATCTTCCTGCAGATTACATACCCCACATCCCAGCAGTCCTGGGCCGCCGATTGCAATGGCCCCACCGGCGTCTGCGACGGCGACGGCATGGTCGACATCCTGGACACGCTCAAGATCGTCAACATGATTTTGGGATTGGATGCGTGTCCCTGAGGAAATTTCTCATAGAAAACAAAATTTGCAGCTCCTCTTGAGAAAAGCGGGGCTGCATCTTTTTTTCACTGCGAGAATCATGCGGGGGTCGCCTCTTTGATCTTCAATCTTTTGTGTCAATCAAAATCATGTTTTTGCATAGAGGTGATCAGTGCCGCCTCAAGAAGACCTGATAGAAAGAGCAGAGGAAGGACGAAGAGGATATAGACCCACCAGAGACTCATGAAAAATTGAGAAATCGATAGACCCATCACCGGACTTAAAATTTCCAGACCCAAACTCATACCCAGAGACAAAGCGATCCAGGCGGCGGGCAGCTCCATAAGGGCCACGGGATTGAGAAAGATGGCGGCAAATCCCATTCGTCCCGCGACCTTGAAGGTGATGATGGAGACATTGAGACCAGTCAGAAACGCGAAGAGAAAGGGCAGCACACCTGTAAAACCTGAGAGAAAACTGAGAAAAAGCGACGTCGCATTGAAACAGAAGATAATGACAAAAAGCTTGAAAAATCGAGGCCTGCCCCGGAGGATTTTCTCAAGACAGTTGTAGATCCATAAGGGGTACGCGATCAGAAAGCGAATATTTCGCGCAACGATCCTCGGTCCCACAACAACACCCATTGTGAAGAGCACCACCGCAAGACCGAAGAGGTTCCAGTCAATCCTCTGCAGGAGCTCTCGATATATCGAAAGAAGTGAAATCATTCTTGAAACTTTCTACGATTGATGACAAAGAAAAATGAAGCTGTCAATGAAAGTACGCCCCACAGAGAAAAAGCAATCTGAGATCCGACGCGACTCCAGGCAAAACCGAACAGGAGATTCGCCGGAAGGGGGGCGATACCCACAGCCGTGTGGTACATCCCCAGGGCCGTTCCTCTCCTGTCCGCCACGACAAGATCCGAGACCAGTGCTCGGGGAATAGTCTCGGTAATAGCGACAACTATACCGTAGACCGCAAAGAGAATCAAGGCATGCAGAGCATGATCGGCGAGTGAAAATCCCAGAAGGAACAGCCCGTGAAGAAACATGCCCGTTCCCAGAACGGCCGTTCTTCCCATCTTATCGGAAAGGCTGCCAACTGGAACAGCGAATAGTGCGTACATGATAGTATACAAAAGGTACACCAGGGGGATGAATTTCTCGGCAAGGCCAAGCTCATTGGCCCGCAGAATAAAAAAGGCATAACTCACGCTGGAAAACGTGAAGATTGAGATGCAAACCAGGAAGAGCTTGAACTGCTGGGTCGCAGCGCCATGAGGTTGAACGTGAACCGATCCATGCAACCCCTCATCGTGCTCTTTTTTCCGTTTCTCCCGGACACAAAGAGAAAGGACCAGGACAGCAATACTCCCCGGTATTCCGGACAGAAGGAAAATGGTCCGGTAGGAATCCGAAGCAATGGAGAGAAACAGAAAAGCGATGGAGGCCCCGACCACCGCCCCGACCGTGTCCATCATGCGATGGATACCAAATGCCTTGCCTCGACTGTTCTGTTCACTGGATTCGGCAATTAGGGCATCGCGGGGCGCCGTCCGCAGCCCCTTCCCCATTCTGTCGACGAAGCGAATGATCAGAACGTGACCGGCAGTATTGGCCAGTGCCAAAAGTGGCTTGACCATATTCGAAACGCAGTATCCAATCAAAGCGAATGACTTCCGCCGCCGAACCCGATCCGAATACCACCCCGAGCCGATCTTCAAGAGACTGGAAGAGGATTCGGCCACACCCTCGATGAGACCGATAAAGGCTTTGCTCGTCCCCAGGACATTGGCCAGGAAGAGCGGGAGAATGGGAAGGATCATCTCGGAGGAGATGTCGGTCAGAAAGCTCACCCAACCCAATGCGATCACATTGTTCCTCTTTTTTCTCATGAAACCACATCCGCCGTTCAAACGCTTCACTCAAAACCTACTGGAATATCGTAATGTCTCGTATCAATACATGAAGTACATCAATAATTGAAGGAAGAGTATTACAGAGTGGAGAGATGTATGATGTTCCGAAATCGTTTATTCGACGAATACCGTGCGTTCTGCTATGGCAAACCCTCTCCGTCGGGCCTCTTCAACTATTGTGGATCCCGGTACGGCCAATTCAACAGGTACTGCCCCGCGTTGAACCTTGCCCTGTGCAGCCAGAATGGCGATGATCGAAGCGTGCCAGCCGGTCAAGCGCTGCATGGCTGTGAAACCGGTCCTCTCATCGTAGGAGTCTATGAGTTCTACAATCGCCTCCGCACGCTGCCCGTCCTTTTCCCCGATACATTTGATGCGCATCACGCCCATGTCCCGGATTTCAGGCTGTGTCACCTCGGGCTCAATCAGCGCGTGAAACACATCCCGCGGCACCACCTTCCTGCCATCGATCTCGATAGGTTCCCGTTCAAAGAGACCGAGTTCTCGAAAGGCCCGAAACTGCGCCCAGTGACCGGGATAGCGCAGCGTCTTATTCTCCAGGCGGTCAAGCGTTCCCTGAAACGTCCACGGCGCGGTTGACAGTCCACCTGATGTGACGAAGGCCTCCAGCTTGCCAATGGGAGGAGGAAAGTCCAATTCTTCATATCCATCGAAACACGGGACTTCGGTGATTTTTCCGTTTCGGAGGTAATAGGCGTGGCCCGAATACTCGTTCGTCAGCCCATCGATATGAAAGGTCAGGAGAAAATTCCACGGCGGCTTGGGATCCTGGGGCAGACCGCCGTCCCAGATGAATACCTCCCGGGGATTGTCCAACAGGGACATGGCGTAGGTCGCCAGCGATATATTCATGCCCGGCCCCATGCCACAGTCAGGCACGATGGTGACACCTCTCGCTTTCGCATCCGCATCACGCTGCAACTGCTCCCGGACAACATCCGTGTTGCCTCCGAAGTCACACATGTGGGCGCCGATACGAATGGCCAGGTCTGTGAGCGAAGGGTTTAAGGGATAATGGACACCGCTGATGAAGGCCGTCACTCCGTCAAGAACGGACAGCAATCTTTCGACATCCTGGGCATCGGCCTGGACGGCACTCGCAACTTTTCGGTCCAGCAATGTATTGATCTGCTCGACCCCGGCTTCAGCAACACTTTCATCAATATCTATGAGCACAATCTCCCGGGCTCCCCCGAATTTTCCCAAATCATAGGCTGAAGCAATCCCCTGTCTGCCTGCACCAAGTACCGCGTATCGAAATCTCACAGTCTGTTTCTTCATCCTTTCATTCTTAGCCGGATTTTCGTCTCGTGCGAATTTTGGCAATCACATTTTCAAAAGAAAAATAGAGAGACGGAATAATGACGAGTGTGAAAACAGCGCTGATGAGAACGCCGCCCATGGTCACCAGAGCCATTGCCGCGCGGAATTCGTATCCTGCTCCCGTACCCAGGACCTGGGGAACCATTCCCACAGCAATGGCAAGATTCGTCATAATGACCGGTCGCAGCCGCACAGGACAGGCCTCGATGATCGCTTCTTTCAACTCCACGCCCCGCCGTCGCAACTGGGCCACATAGTCCAGGAGCAAAATGGCATTGTTCACCACGATGCCCACCAACATGACCATGGCCATGAGGCTCATGATGTTGATGGTCTGGCCGCCGAAGAAGAGACCCATGGCCGATCCGATCAGACCCAAGGGAAGTGTAATCATAACCGTTAGCGGATGAATGAAGGATTCGAGGATCATGGCCAATACGACGTAGGTCAAAATAATAGCCAGATTGAGCGCTTCGAAAATCGAGGCGAAGGATACCTGCTGGAACTCGTAGATACCGGCGAATTTGATGCGGTAACCCGGCGGTACATTCAGGGCATCGGTCTGATCCCGGATCTCCCGGACCACCTCGGAAAGCGTGCCTTCTCCGATGTTGGCCGAGACCGTAATCCGCCTCTGCCTCTCGCGGCGCAGAATCACCGCCTCACCTCGCTGCACCTGGACCCTTCCCAGCTGCGTCAGGGGTACGAGCACAGGTCCTGCCGCCAGGCGAATCTCTCTCAGCACCCGGGCATCCTGCCTGTCAGGATCGTCGAACTGAACGCGTATGGAATACTCCTCCCCTGCCTCGCGATAGACGGAGCCGTCGTCTCCCTCGAAGGAATTTCGGAGCAATGCGGCCACACCACCTGTCGACAGGCCGCGGCGGGCGATCTCCTCGCGGTCCGGGGTAAAGACCAACTCCTCCCCACCCACCTCCCAGCTGCTTTCCACATCCACCAGCCCTGGCGTCGAAGCCACGATATCGAGTACCTGGTCAGCGAGCCGCTTCAGCGGCCCTTGCTCATCCCCCATGACTTCAATTTCCAGGTCGGCGGAGGTCCCCCCCTCCCGTTCCTCCCCGGCCACCGAGACATCCGCCCCGGGAATACCGGCCAGCTTCGGGCGGGGCCTGTTGGAGATCTCGTAGGCGGATCTCTCACGCTCAGATCTGTCCACCAGTTTTGCCTGAATCATGGCCTCATGAATGCCCCGGTCAGCCCCACCGATCGTGCTCAGGACAGAGGCCACTTCCGGTTGTCCGGCCAGGATCCCCTCCACCTCGGTGATAACTTTTTCGGTGATCTTCAGGGGGGTTCCCGCGGGGAGCTCGAGGGCCACGGAGACAAACCCCTCGTCGATTCTGGGCATAAATTCACCGCCGGAAATACCCATCAACATAATGCCGAAGGCGAACATAAAGACGGTCAGTACGAAAAGGAGGGCACGATTGAATCCACGCTTCAAACTCCACTCCAACACGCCCCTGTAAGTTCCGGCCAGATTCGTCATCGCCCGTTCCATCATGTGGGGCCTGACATTCACTTCTTCTCTCGAAGAGCCATTCCCCTCGGATTCGTCACTGGGTTTCCGAATTCGTCTCAGAATGACCGCCGAGAGCATGGGGGTCAGGGTGAAGGAGATGACGAGGGAGAAGATGGTCGCAAAAACAACCGTCATCCCGAACTGGAGGAAGAACCGGCCAACGATGCCTCGCATGAACGCAATAGGTACAAAGACAACGACGTTCGTCATGACTGACGCCATCACGGCCAGGGCGACTTCATTGGTGCCCACCGTCGCCGCCTCAGGCGGCTGTTTCCCCATCTGGAGATGGCGGACAATATTCTCGATCACCACGATGGAATTCGTCACCAGTATGCCCACGGAAATGCCGAGGGCCATTAATGTCAGGATGTTGAGGGTAAATCCCGAGGCCTGCATGAGGAGAAAAGCCGACAGAATGGCCGAGGGCATAACGATGGCAGCGATGAAGGTGACGCGGCCGTTTCTCAAGAAGAGATACAGCAGCAACGATGTCAGCAGAATACCGATGATGATGTTCTGCTGGACGTCCTTGACAGCGTCCCTGATAAAATTCGAATCGTCCTGGGCATATTCGATGACGAAATCCGAGGGGAGCTCTCTTCGGAGCTCCTCAACCGCTCTGTAAATGCCGTTTGCCGTCTCGATGGTGTTGGCCCCCGCCCGCTTGACAATATCGATCTGCACCGCCTCCTGCCCGTTGAACCGGGCCCGGGACCGCGTTTCCTCATACGTGTCCCGAACAATGGCGATATCTTTGAGGGAGATGAACCCGCCGGATGAGAGTGGGACGCGAACGCAGCCGATCTCCTCGACGTTCGAGAACTCGCCCAGAGTCCTGATCGTATACTCCTGATCCGGCTCGATAATTCGCCCCTCAGGGACATTGACGTTCTCCGTGGCGATGGCCTGAGTCACGACATGAATGGGAAGCCCGTAATAGTCAAGCTTGTGTCGATCGACGGCCACCTGGATCTCCCGCCTCTGACCTCCGATGATTTCCACGGTGGCCACGCCGGAGACCTGGGAGAGGCGGTCGCGTATCGTCTTATCCGCCAAGGCATAGGTCTGGTTGACGCCCCTGGGACTGGAAACGGACAGGGAGATGATGGGTCTGGCCCCGATCTCGAACTTTTCCACTCTCGGTTTCTCGGTCCCGTCAGGCAGGTCGTTGAGAATGGCATCGACCTTCGCCCGCACATCGTTGGCGGCATCATCGCTGTTTCGCTCCAGCACGAAGCGGATGATGACAAAGGAGACACTCTCCCTGGAGATCGACTCCATCAAATCGATATCAGCAATCGTACTGACAGCATCCTCGATCTTTTTCGTTATCTGGCTTTCGACCTCCTCCGGACCTGCACCGGGGTAAATGGTGGTGATGGTGACAAAAGGGAAATCGATATTGGGCATGAGCTCAACGGCCAGTCTGAGATAGCCGAAGATGCCCAACACGACGAAGGCCAGGACGAGCATCGTGGTGAATACTGGGCGGCGTACGGAAAGGGAGGAAAGAAACATTGCGTGCTCTCTGTCTTTTTCAGATACCCGGTTCGAAGTATTCAGCCGTCACATCGGCGTGTATTTTGACCCGGATACCATCCTTGAGTTTATTCTGCCCCTGGACCACCACCTTCTCCCCGCTGGAGAGCCCGCTGGGAATGGCGACGAAGACACCGTTCTCCAAGCCACGGGTCACTTCCCGTAGACGAGCTACCGGGTGTTCTCCGGACTCGTCGATAACGAAAATCCGATCGAGACCATCGTGTTTCAGCAAAGCACCCGGAGGGAGGAGCGGTTGGTCTTTCGTCGAGGCCACACGAATCTCGGGCGTCACCAGCGTTCCCGGCTGAAAGAGGTGCTGCGGATTATTGAGGATCACCTCAATCGAAAAGAGGCGGGTTTCCGGATCCGCACTCAAGGCAACTTTCACCACGTTCCCCTTGAGGGTAGGGGCAGTCCCGGTATCTCTGTTTCCGGTGGTTCCTTTTCCAGGGCAGTCCACTGCACCGGATCTGCTGGCATCCACAAACAATCGGACGGCTTGACCCTCTCTCACAAGGGCGCGCTCGGACTCGCTCAGTTCGAGGGGAACGCGAATACGATCGTACGAGGCGATGGTGGCAACGGTCTGCTCCCCGGCGGCGTAGTCGCCGGCTTCAACGCTCACCGCTGTCACCACACCGGAAATGGGCGTATCGAGCTCCACAGCCCGACGCGCCGTGAGATAGTGTGCCCTGGCCGCCTCAGTGGAGGCCCGGGCGTGGTCGAGCTCCTGTTGGGAGATCGCGCCGCTCTTGAACAGTTCTTCGAGACGGATACTGTCCCGCTTGGCCGTCCTGTACTGCGTCTCGGCAGTTTTGAGGTTCATAGCAAATAGAGTCGGATCGTAGGGGTCGAGGGAGATGATGACTTTTCCCGCGGCCACCTCATCACCGACCCTGACATGCACTCCTTCCACCAGAGTCCGGAACGGCGCCACCAGATTGACCTGTTCATAGCCCTCCGCAACACCGGCAAACTCGCGCCAATCCTCAATCGGAAGAGCACGAGTCCTGATAATATCGACAGGTATCCCTTCGGACTCCTGCACGTCCCTAATGCTCAAGACCTCTTCCTTCTCGAGTCTGCGGACGGCGGTCATGGCAAAAAGTGCAATAACGACAACCAGAATGAGGATCCAGATTCCTGCTTTTGCACCACGGCTCATTGAGTTCACTCCTCTATTTAGAGTTCAAGAAATCAGATGCATCATCATGCGAACCTCGAGCCGTACGCCCAAGAACTCGCTCCATATTGGCCACGGCAGCATTATACCGATAGAGTGTCTCGGCGAAATTCGTTCGGGCAAAATGAAGGGCCGTCTCCGCATCGGTCAGCTCCAGCTGCGTCGAAAGACCGTTGAGAAAACGCGTCTCGGCAATGGTGTACGCCTCTTGAGCGAGATCGACGGTCGCCCTCTGGGATTCGTATTCACGCCGGAGGCTCCGAAGATCCTGGACCGCTTTCGTCACCTCAAGCCGCACCGCCTTGCGGGCCTGCTGCAGTTCGTATTCGGCACGATACAGGCTCGCCCTGGCCTGTTGCACCTTCCCCTTGGATCTGAAGCCGTCGAAAATCGGCATGCTCAGCGACAGACCTGCCGAGGCCGAGATGGCCCTGTGGTCCTTGTCAAAAGGATCAAGAGGATGCTCCTTTCCCGCCTGTCCCTGAAGCAGAACCTGTCCATAGAGACCGAGAAGAGGAAGTCTGCCTGCCTTCTCAATGGCAAGAATCTTTTTCCTTCCCTCCACATTGAGTTCCAGCGTACGAATTTCCGGCCGATGGCTCAAGGCTTCATTGATCGCGACCTCCTCACGTATATCGTACGGTACGTATCCCAGGGAGTCGGTGAGCACACACTCCGCCGTGTCGTCCAGACCCAGGACCCGTTTGAGGTCCTGCAGGGCAAGGGTAAGATCGTTCTCGGCACTGATGACCTCAGGTTCGCGGTTTTTGACCTCAACCTGAGCCCGGAGAAGGGTAAAACGCGACGTCGTCCCCTGAGAAAATTTCACCTCGATGTCCGCAAGATGCGAACGGGCCTGATTGAGGAATTGCCGTTGAATGTCGACCACGTGCTGCATCAAGAGCACCCTGAAATAGGCTTCCTTGGCCGAGAAGGTGACTTCACTTCGAGCGTTTCCAACACCCATAGCAGCCATTTCCTTGAAGATATTGGCGTACTGGACGGCGTTCCCCACGCGCCCGAAGGCATAGAGCACCTGATCGATTCTCAGATTGCCCAGAACCTCGATATCTTCACCGATCTCGAATTTCCCACCTCCAAACTCCTCGGGAGCAAAAAAAGCCGGCTTCTTTAAATTCCCCTGGTATGTTCCTTGGAACGCCACATTCGGCAGCGCCCCTGCCCAGGCCTCTTTCACAACACCGCTGGCCCGTTTCTCATCTTCCAGGGCAATCAAGAGGGTCTCATTGTGACGGATTGCAAGGGAAACCGCATCCGACAGGGAAAGTCGCAATCGTTCTGTACTTTCAATTCGCCCAACGAAACCAGCCAGAATAACAGAACACCAAACCAGAGTGTGTGCTACGTTCTTCATCCCTTGAATGATAGGTATCATGTGCGCTCTTCTCATACTATGCACTTTCATTTTTCTCGTAACCTTTACGAGGAGAAAATGCTCTCATAATGACATTGACAACCGTCGGGGTTTCTTCGGTCCAATCCTTTTTTCCATCCTCATACAGTAACCTTTCTCGAATGAATCCCCACATGATTGCCCTGAACGTTTTTGAGATGGTATGTGGCTTCTCCTCCGTGAGCACACCCTCCTGAACGGCCCCAGAAAAAAAAGCTTCAAAGCGTGTGTGCATCATGGTTTGATACTTGAGCCAATCGGAGGATAACCCTGCATCCGTATGAGCCAATGCATGCAGATCACGGAGAGAACTCGTGGCATAGTCCATATTGTCATTGAGCCATGAGAAGATAGCGTTCACAACATTTGTGAAACGGCTCTTAAAATCAAGGGAAGCGTTCAGTTTCTCTTCAATAACTGACATGAGTGACTCATGTTTATGCCGAAGCAACGAGATGAAAATCGATTCCTTGTTTGGAAAAAGCTTGTACAGATACCCCACGCTGAATTCAGCCTCCGCAGCAATCTCCTGCATGGTTATTTCGCGGTAACTCTTATGCGTTAAAAGCGTCTCAGCGATCCCCAGGACATCCTGTCGGTGACGCTCCTTTTCCCGCTCCTTCCGGGGTACTCGATGGGTACTGTTTGTCATTACGGCACCGTTATCCGTCTCGCATCCGACGATCTGTTGGAATTTGTCGAAAAATTTTTCTTCTGACACATCTCTTACGATTCTCTTTGAACCTGAAAAGATTATTCGCACAATGATTCCTCATTCACAATATGAATGAAGATTCACGAATGTAATGGATCAACACCGGTATGTCAAGAAATTAATATTCGGAACACCCTTTTTCGAACGACTTGATGGTTATGTGTTCGTGAGGGAAAGCGGTGCTCTTTGAAAACTGACGATTGTTTTAAATATATTACTTTTTATAATACTTAATGTTATAGTTATTGTTTAAAGTAATATATTAAGATTATTCCAAGCTATGCATTGAAAGTTTGCCTGAAGCATATCTCTTTCACTTCTCAATCAATCTGAGAAATTCGTTCCTCGTTTTGTCGTCCTCGCGAAAATCGCCCAGCATGGCGCTCGTCACCGTGGTCGAGCCCTGCTTCTCCACACCCCGCATCATCATGCACAGGTGGGCGGCTTCCATGACAACAGCCACACCGAGAGGATTCAGAATCTCCTGAATGGCATTGGCAATCTGGTTCGTCAGTCGCTCCTGCAGTTGGAGTCTGCGACTGTACATTTCGACGATGCGTGGAAATTTGCTCAAGCCAAGAATTTTCCCCGTGGGCAGATAGCCGATGTGACACGTTCCGTAGAAGGGCAACAGGTGATGTTCGCACAGGCTGAAGAAATTGACATCCTTGACGATGACCATGTCATCGACTTTCTCTTTGAAAACGGCACCGTTCACAATGGCCGACAGGTCCTGCTGGTACCCGTCGGTCAAAAAGGACAGCACGTCCTCAACCCGCTGCGGGGTCTTGCGGAGCCCCTCCCGTCTTGGATCTTCACCGATCTGCTCTAATAATTCCTTAACGTATTTCCTCACCCGCATCGCCGTAATACTCCACGTAATTGTTTCGCGTCTCGTACAATCTCACCCTGTGCAGAGAACAGTTCTCAAGCTTACTCTCCAGTCTGCTCCAGACCCACATGGCCATGTTCTCGCATGTCGGCACGTTTTTTTTGAAATAGTCGATTTCCACGTTTATAAACCTGTGATCCAGAACGTCGACGACTTCTGCCCGAATAATCTGCTTCAATGTGTCGACATTGATGAAAAAACCCGTTTTTTTGTCTATTTCCCCTTTGACCGTAATTTCCAGGACATAATTATGTCCGTGCCCCTTCGGATTGCCGCACTTTCCGAAGCATTGTTCGTTCTCCTCAGGACTCATGTCGGGATTGTAGAGTGTGTGCGCAGCGCTGAATTCAACTCGTCGTGTCAAATAGATCATTATAATTTTTCCTTCATCTCTATTGAATATTCTCACACATTATTCCGTGAAAATATAAAGACACACGCCTGCTAAAAAAAGGAAAAAGCTTCTCCTGTCCGGCCAGCGAATACAGTGTATGGGTCCTCTCTTCGATCGTTCAGGAGATGTCTCCTGAACGAAAAAATAGCTGAGGACTTAAGTCCTTTTCCGTTCATCCGTCATGGGGGTATCTCTCTGACGATCATCAATCCCCTCTAACTCCCTTTACAAAAGGGGAGAACTTTCTGATCGCCTACCCGCGGGAAAAGTTGTACGCTCTCCCGTATCATCTTTCATGTCGGTTAAGGGGAACAGGAGTACAATTTCTGCCCCATCATAGAGTGGAATGAAACTGAATCGAGAAATTCGGGACCGTCGGCACGGACAGATTTCTCGTTACGCTCGCAATGACAAAGGAGGCGGAAGCTTTCGATTGAAATCCGTGCACAAGTAAACCTCCCAGAAGTTCGAACCTTCGGGAGGTTTTATCTTTTCGACTTTTAAACTTTTTAACTTTTAGACTTTTATTACTTCATCAACACCATCCGCTTCGTATCGGTGAATTCACCGGCGGTCAACCGATAGAAATAGACTCCGCTGGCAAGCCCTTCACCATTCCATTGAATCTCGTAATATCCAGCCTGTTGCTCCGAATCGACAAGAACCTTAACCACCTGTCCGAGGATGTTGTACACTGTCAAGGTTACCCATGAAACCTCAGGGAGAGTATACTCAATCTTCGTCTCCGGGTTGAAAGGATTGGGTGAATTGGGGAATAGGGAGAATAAAGTTAATCTTGATGCCAAGGCTTTTTGTTCTAATATCCATCCCTTCGACGAGTATGGTGTTTCATCGGAGTAAGGAGAATACTGAGCGGAATCGTCTTTGGCCCTTATTTTATACTTGACTTTAACCGGACCATCCGGGTCGAGGTAAAATAGTGAATCGATGTAACTGGTTTCAGTTGTGGAATCGATTTTACTCCAGGGTCCATGAACGTACTTGCTGGTTTTAGGGTAGCGCCAGATCTCATATACGGCGATATCGTCCTCAGGATTTGAGTCCCAGGTGAGGTATGGATAATCATATGTTTCGTCATCAAGTGTCAAACCCGTTGGCTTAACTGGAGGGAAATCAACAAGGGCCAGATAAACACCGGAATCACTGGCTGTCTTTTGTGTCCAACAAGGATACGCAAAGCCATCAGTGGAAGCAATGCCAATATAGTCGTAGAAACCTTGTCCCATAGCACGCACTTCACACTCTGAGGTTATTGCTAAGGTGTCCAAATTACCCATGCTTGATCCATAAGCAAGATATAAATCTGAACAAGATCCACTGCAGTTTAAATTAGTAGCAAAGGCAAGGCAAATTTCCCCTTGGGGTGTTACAGTTAACCAGGGATGGAATTCCTTTGAGGAGTCATATGCAACTGCTGGGGAAGGGGTGTTGTCCCAGTCAGTCCCAGCGTTTGTTGATTTCACATAGTAAATATCAAAGTCTCCGACGTCGTTAACCCTATGTTGGGTATATGCTACGTAAATATGGTCATCACCGGTTTGAGATACATCTACAGCTATAGTTGGAATTGACCAAATACGCATACTGCAATAGGAATAAGATTCTATAGCACTATCAACATCAGCAATCTCCTGCATGTTATTCTGTTTGAAAGACGTACTATCCTTATCCCACTTATTAAAGTACACATCTGCAGTATCTTTAAACACATTAATGCGTAACCATACCAGATAAACATCGGAGTCCTTACCAACTGCTGGTACCGCTCCGATTGCACTTATATCTGTGGGGGGGTCGTCAATTGTATCAGGAGGAGTAGAGAAAGAATCTCCCCGATCTGTTGAATATGAAAAAAATAACTTGGAATATCTACTCCAGACTACATATATATTGTTATCCCTTACGTTATCGTCGTTATTATCAACTACGATATAAGGCTTATCTACTCCATTTCCTGAATATACACAAGTTGTATCTGAATCAAAAGAACTACCTTGCCCCTTTTTAGCAACGTATATTCCAGCGCTTTGACTGGCTGTTTTTCTTTTCACAAAAGCGTAGTATGCATTACCATCCTCATCAAATGCACAAGAAGGATCAAAACCATCATATGCTATGCAACCAGTGTCTGGCCAAGTATTTCCACCGTTTCCTGTAAAAGCATATCCAGGATATGTAGTATCTTTTAAGTAATTAAATACCACACATAAGCTATCATCGTCACTGGGTTTACGGCTATTGCTGTCTCTCCAGATTGAATTCCATTTAGTACAGTTTTAGTGGTTTTAATTTGAGACTCTGAAATTTTGGATATGCTAAGGCTTACTACAAGCAAGCACAACACGAGAAAAATATCCTTTGTTTTCATGGTAATTCACCTCTTTCTTTAGTAAAAATTCTCTTGACTTTACAAAGGAAGGAATTATATATTTTAAATGTACCAAATGGTGGAGATCGAATGACATATTTTATTAAAATAAAGTTACTCGTCATTATATCATAATTCCTTAAAAAGTATGAAAAAGATTCTTTTTATTTCTTATGTTTTAATCGTTTCAATACCAACTTTGCCCCTTTTATCTCAAGAAGCAGTTCTAACTCTAACTCATGGCTCAGGAGTCCCGGGAAGCAATAGCAATATCATCCATGTAGAATTGGAGCATGATCAATATGTAGTATCAAGTTTTGAGATCTATATTCTCTTCGAGCCGAATATTTTGTCTGTTTGCGATCATGAGTTATCAGAATGTCCACACTGTGGTCCCTGTTGTGTATGTGCTATAGAAAGAACTACCGAATGGAGCATTTTTCAATATTTCTCTAAGGAGGATGCAGGAACTTTAGGTGTAGTTGGCTATACTGAAGGTCATGTATTAGAGCCTGGAATTAACGCAATTGCAGAAGTCAAGATTGATGTGGCAGAAACCGTTCCAGTCAATGAATACAAACTCTATTTCGGAAGAACTCAGGTTAAAAATCCTGCTGCTGAGGAAATTCCCTCCACTACAATCGATGGCGTCTTTTCTGTAGTTCATAAAGGAGATGTGAACCACGACGGCAGTGTCGATGTCCTGGACGTCGTTTTAACAGGACTCATCTTCCTGGAACAATACCAGCCAACTTTTGGAGAACTATCCATCGCTGATTGTATAGACGACAACGAAATAACTCTTGAAGATGCCTTTTGCATCGTTGACGTGATCCTTACTTCATATTCAAAGAAACAGAAAAAATAAATATGGTGTGATGAAATTTGCTCTTTAGTAACTCCTAACTCCAAGGTATACAATCACCTATACGATCAGATGACCGTCTTATCGATTAGAAGTTTCCACTCCTCTTATATCACTGTCAAAGTATAATTCTTAAAATTTCCGTCAAGTAAAAACATTCGTACAATTCTGACATTCTTTCGTATAATTCTGACATTTTACTTGAAATTGGTATTTTTATGATCGTTTCTATATCCAGAAGGTGATTTCCCGGTCGAATTCTTAAACAGCTTATAGAAGTAATTTTGGTCGTTAAATCCTACTTTTACTGCCACTTCCTTGATCTCCAAATTCGAGCATTTCAAAAGGGATTTGGCTTTGTCAATCCTTAATCTATTCAACCAGATTTCAACTGTACAGTTTTTACTATCCTTGAAGGAACGGGCTAAATGACTGTAACTGACACCAATACCTTGAGCCACATCTATAGCAGAGATCGGCCGACAATATAGTTCCTCCATGAAGTCAACGGCTTTATCTCCTAAAGACTTTCCTAATTTGATTGGGGTCAAGACATTTTCGATTATTTTCATTAGCTCCTTAACTCTGAAAGGCTTGATAATGTAATTCTCCATTCCTAAGCCTCAACAGCCACCTCTTCTGAACCTTTTCCAGTGACTATGATCACCGAGACATTGAAATCAAGTTTTTTCGTTCTTTCAGGCATCAAACAGAGTGCGGATTTCTGTCCCAACACAATAACTATTTTAAGGATTTCGCACTTATGTTGTCTGTCTCACAATGAGTGCTTTATTGTAGTACGAAGGTTGAAGGCATTAGGATAGTTTTATGAAAGACAAATTTTGCAGGAACATGCGGAGGAGTGGGAGTGTTAACGCCGTCACTATCTGGATTATTGGACAAGAGATCCCCACTCCATGGAACTTGCTGCGTAAGACCAGCTGTACCTTGGTTAATCATGAGCCAAAATATCCCAGTAGTATGTGTCACCGGATGTAAGTGCGTTTGCTGTCATCAAAATCTCAGTTGTAATGCTATCATTGGTGCTCTTTCTAAAAAATATAGGGTCTTTGTCATTTGTCGTGAAGAATGCTTTTTTACCCTTATAGACATGGTGGGGGATAAAAAAAGCGTCCGCATCTTGCCCCTCGTCACGATAGATGACAAAGACCTAAATATATTATTCTCTAAGGTTTCAAGCATGGGGTTTTAATTCCACACTATTACCTCAAACTTGTCGGCTTCAGGAACAGGCTCCCAACGTAATATAGGAGTGTCATTGAAAAATAATACCATCCATTGGAAATATAAGCTGTGGAATAGAGAGCGAATTAATGATTTTAGATGCATCAACATGAAACCGCATAGAGATAGGTTCGGACAATACAACTTTGGAATAGCCAACCACTCCCTGTTTCCCATGCAGGCTTGAATAGTTGACCAATTGGTCAATTCGAAAGTGAATACCCAAATTATTTTAATAGAATCAACGTATCACTTGATACAAAGAGATGTTCTGAAGGTAATGTTTTAGCCTCAACGCGATAATAATAGATTCCCGATGGCAAGAGTTGGCCTTGTTGACCAGAACCGTCCCATCGTACGCATGTTTTCTCAGCCAAGAGATTCCCATTTATTAGGGTTTTAATAAGTTGGCCAGTAACATTGTAGATTCTTAGCCAAACCAAACATTTACACCCTAAGGTAATATGGAAGGTTGTGGTGTCATTAAATGGATTGGGATAATTAGTAACTGCTATAGGTTGGTCAACTGTCCGATGAATCCATGTCTCATCACTATCTACTCTCGTCGGATACGCTGATTTCCGTGAATACTTTATTTCTCGTGAGTGCTCAACTGAATCGACCGCAGTTTCAATCCAAACCAAATGCATTTGATCATGAGGGTCAATCGTGAGAGCGGGGTACGTCTTAATAACCGAGGCGTTCTCAAAGAGAACTTCGGGGTCCGACCAAGACGCCTCTCTGCCAAACCTATAGGTAACTTGCCTAGAGCAACTTTCGGTTTTATTTGGAATTATTTCAGTCCATATTATATGTATAGTATCATTACTATCCAAAGCGATCTGAGGATATAAGGGTACCTCTCCCGTTGAGGACAGTCCTATCGGATCTGACCAATTTTTACCAGTGTGAGAGAATGAATAATACAGATCGTCTGGCCATAAATTCATGTCAGGGTCTTCCAGCCAAATAATGTGGCGAGTGTTGTTCCCATCGACGACGATTTGGGGCTGATGGGCAAAGGAATGGGGATTACGATAGACGTTCACGGGTTCTGGCCAAAGGCTATCATTTTTGGCTTTGTAGGAATACCAGACATAATTCAAACTTTGATCCAGGATACTAATATCAAAACCAGTTTGGTCCTTTGCTCCAATGAAAACCATATGAAGGGAGTCTTGAGGCCCTATATAAAGATCAGGCCAAAAAGCCGCACCTCCAGGCGACCCCCAGGTCGGAAAAGGTCGAGTGGCGGAGGTCCAAGCACTATCGGTCCAGGTTTTGAGCCAAATGGTATTCCCCGGAGGAGACAACCACCAATAAACATATAAAGTGTTATCACGGCCAACACGGATGTTATATTTCCCTAGGTAAGAATTTGGTGAATCCGTCGAAATGAGGGTATCAGGGATCCTCCCACCATTCTCCGTAAGCTGAAGGTGAAGAAGACTATAACTATGAAAAGGTTGTTCGGGAAATTCTTGATTCTCGCCCCAAAGGGCATGAGGTATGTTGTCATAATCGACAACGATGTGAGGATCAAAAACGGTCCCCGAACCGGGAGCTAAGGCAATTGGTATAGTCCATTCATCATCAAGCATTTCAATATAGTAGACAAAGTCATCGCCGACATTGTAATCTGCATTCTCTCCCCAGACAAGGTGAAGCCGATTGTCTGTCCCGCTACACAATGACAACTGCTGCATAGCTCCACGATCGTCCGCGACCGGTTGTGGTTCCGACCAAGCTTGAGCAATTGAGACCCGGGGTAAAATGCAAAAAGATGCATAAAATAGAATGAGCAAAAAATAACCGCACATACTTCCTCTTGCACCAAAAACACTCTTGTTCAAACGTCTATTTTCTAAACATAAATGCGTTAACTCAAATCGAGTTTAATGATGGCACCCCCAGCAATTTGCTGAGAGTGCCATCAGTCTTACGGCGCACTCAAATGGAAGTGGCCACGTTGAACCCGGAAAGCCTTTTTCCATAGGTAGGCTAAGGTAGTGGGAAATCTATTTATCCACTACCCACAGTGCACAATCTTGGGAAAATCCTTGAGGGTACCAAGCACCGCCGCAATAGAATTCTTGGCAGAGGGGCATAGCAGGATCATAAAATGCATGACCCGACCACTCTCTTGCACACCACGATTGAGAATATGAAAATACATCTTCCACTTTCGCCCACATAGCGCAGTAGTCAAACGCATAACCTTCTGCGAGAGGCTGCCACGAACCTCCTACTAAAGGCTTCCACTCCACATAAATGGTAACATAGATATTACAGATAGGAAGGGGCCAGGATATGGATGCTGCACCAATCCACAGGGAAGGATTCTGATAAGGTTGGGTAACATCTATAACCCAACCTTCAGCCGACCAACCGCAGCCGTAAGCGGTCTCATAAGAATCTCCCCAAGACGCACGTATGGAATCCCCTGTTTTTCTTTTTGTGGTGGGATCCCCAAGTTTTTTCCTTATAGCGTCAGATTCTTCACGCTTGACTTTTATCGGAGCATTGGGGTCATCGACTTTTATTAAAGACCCAGATGGGCACGGTTCATCACCCATTCTTTCAGCTATCTCCTGAGGCAATTTTTGGAGATCGTCTTGGGGGGGCGTCTGGGTGAGTTGTTCTTTTTCGCTACAGCCTGTCATGAGGACGACCACCGCGAAACTCACCATAGTAGAATCAGACTTCTATTAGCAGCATTGACTAAGTACATGACCATCCTCCTTTCTTTCTTTGGATTAGTGAGCCTGTTCACAGTCATGTGTAAATGACAATAACTAAAGCATTGCTTTCACCCCCTTACCAATTGTATGATTGGTTCTTTCTTTCGTAAGACTTACTACGGCATTCAAAAAGTACCCACTCTCATTATCTGTTTTAAGTATTTCTTTTGCTCACCTGCGAAATGACACCTACTTCCTCTCTCTTCAGAATCCCCTTTTCCGAAATGCTTCTCTGATCACTGCCACTCCATGTATCGACTAAGAATCTGGTTATTTTGCTGTCTTACCGAAGAGGTTTAGTACCTGCAAAGAATTTATATCCACTCAAACCTAATCAAATTTGAATAAACGGATTACCCCCTGGGAAATTTCAATTGACGATTTTAACTAAACTTGCTCAATTTATCCCCTTTTCCACAGTCTTGGAGAAAAAAACAATTCCTGTACCTAATTATTTTCCAATCTACCTTTCTTAGAAATCTACCTTTCTTAGAAATCCCTGGCAAGCAAAAATATTAGCACAATCCTATCATTTTATAGCACAATCCTATCATTTTGTCGAAAAATCATTTTTAACAAACTGTTTTCTATATTCCAGCGGTGACGTCCCAGTATGCTTCTTGAAAACGCGACCGAAATAATTCTGGTCGTTAAATCCCACCTTTGTTGCTATTTCCCTGATTTCCAAATTCGAATTTCCCAGAAGGACTTGCGCTTTATCTATCCTCAGTTCATTTAACCAAACATCGATGGAACAACATTTCTCCGTCTTGAATAAACGAGCCAGATGAGGGTAACTTAAACCAACTCCTTGAGCGACATCGCTGGCAGAAACCGGCTGACAATAATGCTCTTCCATAAACTCTATTGCCTGATCCACATGGGATTTTCTCACTTCTGGCGAACCACAGACTCTTTTTATAGTTTCCCTAAGCTCATTGACTTTAAAAGGCTTCTGAATGTAATCTCGTACTCCCATCTTGAACGCGCTGCGACATACCTCCTCCGTCCCCTTCCCCGTGACTACGATCACAGGAACTTCACAATTCAGTTCTCTCATTCTTTCCAGAACCTTCAGGCCATCTATTCCGGGTGGCAATAAAAAGTCCAGAAGAACAAGATCAATCTTTTCTCTCCTCTGTAGAATTTCTAACGCCTTTTCACCCGTCTCAGCCTCAATAAGATTGTATTCATCCTCGAGGGCTATACGAAAAGCTTCCCTGCATGCACATTCATCGTCTACGATCAAAAAAGTACGTTTATCTTCAATCATCAATCATCAACCTTCACCCCCTCATCAGGATTTTCGGACGTGCCCGGTATCAGATGATGAATATGAAATGTTCCAGCAGATTTCCGACATTGTATACTACTCCGCTTTTCCTCTTTTCGCCTCATAATGAAATCCTCAAAGAATCTCACAAGGAGCCTTTGAACGCAGACAGCCTCTTCCGACCTTTCGCCTGATGCCGTGTTCCCTGAATGCATTGAGTTCCAATCTGCTTTTCGAAATATAAAGTATATTTTCTTTCTGTCAAGAAACAAGAACATCTTTTTCTTCCTATAAAAATCGACGAATTTGAGAATATTCCTAAGGTTTGTGGAGAAGGAAACGATCAAATGGAGCTAAATTTTGATTCAAATACAACAGCATCTGAACGTAAAAGGTATTGCGAAAAAAAATATATGGAATATATTACACATATGTTTGTATATCATTATGAGAGGCAGTGAGCATGCCAAACGAGGTGGCAGCATCCGACCAAGAACTGGCCCGGAAAGCGAAGGGTGGACAGCTTTCGGCCTTTGACGAGCTCGTCCTCAAATACCGGAAGAACGTCTACGCCATCGCCTTCCGAATGACCCGAAATCACAGCGATGCCGACGATCTGGCTCAGGAAACGTTTTTGCGGGCGTATCAGGCCCTCGATAGTTATAAACCCGGATTCGAGTTTCGCACCTGGCTCTACCGAATCGCTGTCAATGCGAGTATCAACCATCTCAAAAGGAAAGGGCGTCGTGTGGAGATGTCACTGGAGGACAACGCTGGTCTTGATGTTGCGGCATCAACGTCTTCCTACAATCCAGGCACAGGAATTGAAGAAAAAGAGCTCAGGGAAAAAATAGAGACGGCAATTCAACACTTACCACTGAAATTGAGATCCGTCTTTCTCCTGAGAACATTTGAGGATCTCACCTATGAAGAGATCGCTCACGTGCTGAACATTTCGAAAGGTACGGTCATGTCCCGTCTCAGCCGGGCCAGGGAAAAACTGAAAATCATGTTACGAGAATATGTTGAGGGAAAGAACGAATAAGCGAGGTGATTGAGAATGCGGTGTTCACAAGTTCGAAAACTCCTCTCGCCCTACATTGACGGAGAGCTCTCCGAGAGAAAAGCCGAGAAAATCAGGGATCATGTATCCCACTGCACCATATGTGGCGAGGCGTTACAAGCCCTTCAGAACCTCGATGCCCTGAGCAGGGAAACATATGCCCACGAGCCGTCCGAGGCGTATTGGGCCAATTTCCTACCCCGATTGCATCGGAGGATCGAGGCAGCCCCTCCCCGATCATTCCAGGAGAAAGTTCGACATGTTTTTGGAGATATTCTCTTTCCATCGGGGCCGTGGCTCAAAGCAGCCGGAGCCGTGGCTTCAGTCGTCCTCATCTTTTTTGTCGGTCGGGCCGTGATTCAACACAAAGGAATCGATACACTGGTAACTTCCCCAGGTGAAAAGAGATTTCGGGAAAACGTCGAGCGCGTAGCCGATACTGTTCCGGAAAGAGCACAAAAAGGGGAAGTTGAGATCGAGGATAAAGAGGACACTGCCCATCAAAAGGACGCTGCAGAGAGAGAGCCCAGTGCAGATCTTGACAGACAGGAAGAGTTCGTATCCCCTCCGGTGACTCAAAAAAGTGAGGGGACGAAGGGATCTCCACCAGTGACGCTTGAAGCAAAGGAAACCGAAGCACCTCCCCCTGCAGCTCAAGACAGAGGTGCTGAACGCGTCTCGATTTCCCCCTCAGCTCCCAAAGAGGCGGATGAAGCGATACGAACTTATGTTGAGACTCAGAAGTCTTCAAAAAAAATGTATGCAGTGACTGGAGACGAATCACAGTTGGCCTACGAACAGGCTCTCCGGTCCCAAAAACTCGGAGAAAATGAATCGGCTTCTGCACAATTCCAATATATCCTCGATAACTACCCGAAAAGCCCGGTAGCCGACGATGCCCAGTTTCAGCTCAACTTGGCGCAAAGATCCGGCGCATTGGAATCGCAAGACTTAAGTGGCTGGCAGCAACAGCGGGACGCCTGGCGGGATTTTCTTCAGACGTATTCGAACAGCGAGTTGGCGGACGAAGCGTGCCTCAGGTTGGCAGAAAGCTGGTTCCATGTCGCCAACATGACCCTCTCAAAAGAAGACCTCTCTCAAGCCTTGGAAGTGAATAGAAACTGCCTGATAAAGAGAAAGGGAGAAAGCGTTCTGAAAAAACAGATACAAGATCTGGAGAAGGCCCTGAAGGAACATACAGAATAACAGAATAGGCAGTGTCATTCTCACATTCGCCGGGTTTTGAAAATAACTCGGCGATTTTTTTATTTTTGCTTATTCTCCAATTTGGTTGAAGGTTATGGCTCAAATACTATGAGCGTCTTGTAGATAATGACTTCACTTCATTTTCTTTGCTGGCCAAAGAAAATGAAGCAAAAAGAAAGGCCAGCCAAGCCTTCGCCGGGACCATCTGCGGCTCAGGTTTCAGGGCATCTGCTCTGTATCCTTCAGCGGAAAGGAGTGTGATCCTAAACGAAACGCCGAAAGGGGCTTGGTCATCATTATCGATGCTATGATATGTCAGGACTATGTTGGTCTTCAATACAGAGAGTAATGAATTCATCAAAAAAATTGGAGATGATCTTTATTTTTTTTGGAATATTTCGCCGCCTCGATGGTATGTATGAATAGATGACAGACAGAACCCTTGAACACGTTACCTGAAAGGAGGCGAAAGAAATGAAAAAGGTTCTGTGTTGTGCAGCACTCATGGTCCTGATGATATCAGGACCGGTTTTGGCCGACGGGTTCATCATTCCCATACGCCCGCCCGATGTCGTCCGAGTACCCCCCTTATCCATAAAATACCATCGGGTCGAGGTGGACATCACGGACCAGGTGGCCAGAACCCGGATCGATCAGGTCTTCCTCAACGAATTCCACAGAGATCTGGAAGGAACGTACATCTTCCCCATCCCAGAGGAGGCCAGCATCTCGAAATTCTCCATGTGGGTCGACGGCGAACGCCTCGGCGGGAAACTCCTCGACAAGGAAGAAGCAAGGCGGATTTACGAGGACATTGTTCGCCGCGAACTGGACCCCGCCCTCCTCGAGTACGTCGGGCGGGATATGTTCAAAGCTCGGGTCTACCCTCTCCCCGCCCACGGTGAAAAACGGATCACCCTGGACTACTCGGAGACGCTGCGCATGGATTCCGGTCTGTGCCAGTACCGCTATTCGCTCAACACCGAATAATTCTCGGCCAAACCTCTTCAGGAGGTATCCGTCACCGTGAAGCTTCACTCACGGCTTCCCCTCAAGACGGTCTATTCTCCGACGCATGATATTGTCGTGACCAAACAGGACGACCATCGTGCCGAAATCACTTACGTCGAAGAGCATACGAAACCTGACAAAGACTTCATACTCTACTACACCGTCTCCAGGAGCGATTTCGGTCTGAACCTGTTGACCTACCGCGAATCCGGAGAAGACGGATTCTTTCTGGCCATGATCGCCCCGAATGTCGAGATGAAGCGACACAACGTCATGAACAAACAGATCCTCTTTGTTCTCGACACGTCAGGCAGTATGAGCGGTGAGAAGATCGAACAGGCCAAAGATGCTTTGACTTTTTGTCTCAATAATCTCAACGAGGGTGACCTCTTCAACATCATCTCCTTCGACACGGAGATTGAATCCTTTGTCTCTGAACCGGTACAGGCTACTTCTCAGCGAATCCAAGAAGCGAGGGATTTTGTAGCACGACTCCATGCCGATGGTGGGACGAACATCAACGATGCCCTTGTGACGGCCTTGAGGCAAATGAACAATGACCATCACCTCAATGTCATCGTCTTTCTGACCGACGGGCTGCCGACCGTCGGCATCACTGACAATCCTCAGATCTTGAAAAATGTGACCCAAGCAAACGATTCTCAGACCAGGATCTTCGTCTTCGGCGTCGGCTACGATGTGAACACCCATTTGCTCGATAAAATGTCCGAGCAGAACGAAGCTGTCTCCGAGTATGTCCGACCCGAAGAGAGCATCGAGGTGAAAATCTCCAACTTTTACAGCAAGATTGCACATCCCGTGTTGACCGACGTAGCTCTGGATTTCGGCCGTATTGACGTTTCACAGATCTATCCCCGGCGATTGCCCGATATGTTCAAGGGATCTCAACTTCTTCTCCTCGGTCGGTACGAAAATGAAGGCCACACGACGATCCGCCTCGCCGGGAAAGCCGGAGGTGAAAATCAGAAATTCACGTATGAAGGTTCGTTTCCTTCTCGTTCCGAAACGAACGATTTCATCCCCCGCCTGTGGGCTTCCCGAAAAATCGGATACCTCATCGATCAAATCCGGCTCCACGGTCAGAACAAGGAGTTGGTCGACGAAGTTGTCAGGCTGAGCAAGAAATACGGCATCATGACCGAATACACATCCTTTCTCGTCGACATGGATGTCCACGTGGCCATGGAAGAGCTCGAAGACAGGGCCAGGGAGAATTTTGCCAGGGCGAAGAAAGTTGAAAAGGGCGCCTGGGCTGTGGGCCAGGCCCAAAACGCCAAGAGGTTGAGGGCTCAGGCCATGGCACCGACGAACGAGTTCTTCGACGCCTCAGGTGAAATGCAGCGGATTACAGGAGTGAGACAGATCGCCA
>CP070758.1:3056903-3105925 GCA_020348925.1 Gemmatimonadota bacterium
CGAAGTGAAGAGAGATGAGGTGATTATGAGGAACGGACTCTAAGTTGTGAGACAGATTCCTTTCAGTTTCTTATACCTGCTTTCGATTCTCATGCCATCTGGTGCCCTCAACCGCCTTCTCATTCATTGATCCCCATCTTCTTGAGCATCTTGCTCAGTCCTAGGCGGCTGATGCCAAGCTTTTCAGCGGCTTTGGTTTTGTTTCCGTTGGATTTTTCCAACGCCTTCAGGACCATACGTCGTTTGACCTGATTCAAAGCGTCATTCAGGGTTCCTGTTTCCCCCGGAATGATGGCGTCGTGCATTTCAAGAAATTGTCCGGGTAAGTGTTCGGGTCTGATCATCTCATCTTCCTCTGCAGCCAGAGCCACCGCCCTCTCCACGACGTTTTCAAGTTCTCGGACATTCCCGGGCCAGTTGTACCCTTCCAGCAGATTCATGGCCTCCGAAGTAAAACGGCTGGTCTGTTTCCCGGACGTTTGTCGAAAATGTGTCAGGAAGTGATAAGCCAACATGGAAATATCCTCTTTTCGGTGACGCAGAGGGGGCATTTCAACAGCAACCACGTTCAGACGGTAGTAAAGGTCCTCGCGAAATTTCTGTTCCTGAACAAGATTGAGTAGGTCGGAGCTGCTGGCCGAAATAATTCGTACGTCAACCTTCGTGGTGGTTGTCGCCCCTACCGGTCGGATCTCCTTCTCCTGAAAGGCCCTGAGCAGTTTGCCCTGGACAGGCAAGGCCATGTTTGAAATCTCGTCCAAAAAGAGTGTTCCCCCGTTGGCCTCCTCGAACAGACCGATCTTGTCTTTGACGGCGCCGGTGAAGGCCCCTTTGATATAACCGAAGAGTTCACTTTCCAGCAGATTTTCCGGAAGCGCCCCGCAGTCCACGGCCACGAATCGTTTGTCCTTTCGCGGGCCGTTGTAGTGGATAGCCTTGGCCACTAACTCCTTGCCGGTGCCGCTTTGCCCATAGATGATGATATTTGCTTCACTTGAGACGATCCGTTCCAAGAGGGTATAGACCTTCTGCATCGGTCCGCTTTGACCGATGAGCTCTCCGAACTGGTAGCGCTTCTCCACCTCTTTTTTTAAATGGACATTTTCCTGTGACAATTTCTGACATAAACGGGCGTTCTCCAGTACTTGTGCCGACTGTGAAGAAAGGATAGATACGAGCCTGACATCCTCTGGCGAAAAAGTTTTTTCCTGCTTGTGGCTCAAATTAATAGCTCCGATAACCTTATCTTTTGCCACAAGCGGTACACTGAGGGCCGCTTTGACAGGAAATTCCTTGCCTTTGAATCCCGGGAATCTCTGATCGTCGGTCAGTTTGTCGATGACGAGCGGTTCTTTATTGTGGACAATCCAGCCTGTAAGCTGTGAATCGATCATGTGGGCGAGGGAGTGATCTTTGGGAGGAATTCCTCTGAGAAGCGTCGTCATGCCCCCGGGGGTCTGGTCATCGACAACAAAAATAGAACCTTGCTCCGCCCCGGTCAGAGAGATGGCTTCCTCCGCAATAATTTTCAAAATTTTGTTAACATCTCCTGTGGAGGCAATTGCTCGCGAGACCCGGTTCAGGGCTTCAAGCTCCTTGACCCTACGATTCAGGCGATCGAATTCTTTCTTCACGTCATGGTTTTCACGGATGTTCGTCTTGCGCATTTTGTGCCCCCGCTTTTCATCGTAATTTCTATGGCGTAGTGAGCCGTTGCAACCCTCCAAGTTACGATCACTTTCACCGTTCTCCTGACAAGTTCGCCAATCGTTCCTTGGCATCGATCAATTCCGGGAGATCCTCGTCCGCATCCTTCCAGATTTCAAGGAACGTCATGTACTGATCGATGGCCTTGTTGAACCAGCCTTTTGCTTCGTACAATTGAGCCAGCCTGTAGTGGTATTTGGGATGAATGAGAAATTGCTCTTTACTCTTTGGATGAAACGTAATCAATCGTTCGTATTCGGTGATGGCCTTGTCCAACTCTCCTTGTTGTCGATAAGCACGTGCCAGTATGTCCCTGAGGAAGGGTGCGTTATAGGGTATTAGATATCGGCTGAGCATATCAGGTGTTTCCCAAGGAGGTACCTTCTCCCACACGGCGACGGCTTTATCGAGGGAGTCTTCCGCAAGCAAGATCTCTCCTTTTAAGACGTTGTAATAGAATGTTATCCAATCCTTATGCGATGGATCTATTTCAGGAAGAAGAGATTTCATCTCAGCCAATCTGGACTTTGCAGAATCGGTCTGTCCATCCTTCAAGTCCACCAGCCCAAGGTAGAAGCTAAACTCTACCGTATAAAATGGTGCGGATGGTGATGCTGTGTATGGAAGGGGGTGCTCTACCATAAAATCATACCAGAGGCTGAAATGTCTTCGGCCAAGTTCAAGCTCTCCATGATCATAATAAATCCACCCCTTCATCCAGTCCGCAACAACTTTCCTCCACTCATTCCCTACCGCTTGTGCCAGGTCAGAGGCCTCATCAAGCGTGGAGAGGGATCTCTCAAGGTTACCGAACCAGTAGTAGTAAAGCCCTTTCCACCAACACCCTTCGGCCCTTATGCCGGGGGATGGGGCAACATTAATGTACTGGTCAATCCAGTTCATGGCCTCGGAGTAGTTTCCCTTGAGAGCACAGATGTATCCTATCTTCCAATAAGAACGAAAAAAATCAGGTTTTACCTCCAAGGCTTCTTTGTATTTCGCTATCGCTTCTTCAGGCCTTCCCATTTGAAGCAATATGTCAGCCATTGAATCGAACGGATTGGCGTCCCCAGGGGAGATCGATGCATACCTTTCGAAATATTCGATAGCCTTTTCGAAATTCCCCATGTCAGCATATGCGAAAGCAAGTTGATTAAGGGCAAATCCATATTTGGGATCGAGCTCCAGCGCTCTGGTGTACTTTTCTATGGCTTCATAGAACAAGTTTTTGCTGTGGTAATATAAAGCCAAATTGAAGTAAACTCGTTTCTCTCTGGGGTATTTCTCGGCCATCTGTTGGAAGATACGTAATCCTGTCTCCGGATTGCTCTCCATTGTCCATGCATATGTTGCTTCTATATAAAGTTTCTCTTTGTCCGTTGCTCTCTGTGAATAGGTCTTCGCTTTCTCAAAGGCCTCGTTTCTCGCTTTCACGTCCCCCAACATGCCATAAGTCCAGGCAAGGTGCAGGTAGGCCACAGCAAAGGACGGATCGAGTTGGACAGCTTTTTCAAGGAATTGGCGGGCTTCAGCATAGTAGAGTTTTTCCAAATCTTCTCTCCCTCTCAGAAAATAATTATACGCATCCAATGAGGTCGTCGTGACTTCCCGAATCGGCCGTTGCGTTTCTACTATCCGGTGGTCTGATATGCCCACACCGCGAGATATCTCACTGCTCAACTCGTCAATCTGGCTTCTCAGTATGCTGGCCTCTCCTTTCCCCTTCGTGCTGGCACTCTTCAGAAGTCTCTTCGTTTCGACATCCAAAACTTTCACATCAGTCGCAAACATATCCCCTGCTTTGACGAAACTGCCCAGGACAATGGCATCCACACCATCCATGCGACAGAGCTCGATGCCCAGATCCCTGTCAATGATCTCCATATCCTCCTTTCCCATTTTCTTGAGAAGATCACGCATCCGTTCCCAGGTGCTTACCTGTAAATATGGCGACTGCTCAAGGCTCGTAATTAAGAGGTTTGGAATTGCTTTTCGCAGATGGTCGTATGCTTGATCTCCGGTCTGATTCTCGAAGCTTATTACTGCAATGGATGTCGGCTCTGCCACAGACCTCTGTTGAAAAAGAAGAGATCTGAGTATAAAAAATCCTGGAAAAAGTAAGAAGACTATTATTACTGTTATTGAGATTTTCGTGAGTTGCCTCTTTCTTATTTCTTGTTCAGCAAGAGTTCGGGAGCGAACCTCACCAGGGATTAATAGCTCATTCCTGAGAACATTCAGATCCTTGTGAAGCTCATCCGCACTCTGGTACCGTTTCTCCTTGTCCTTCCTCAAAGCTTTTGATGTAATCTGTTCTAATCCGTGAGGTACGTGCGGAGCAACTTTATGAACCGGCTCGGGCTTTTGATGGACAACGGAATAGAGAACAGCCAAATCATTGTCCCCGGTAAAAGGGAGTCGGCCGGTGAGCATTTCATACAATACAGTACCAAGGGAAAAAATGTCCGAGCGGTGATCGGCTTCCTCACAACGAGCCTGTTCCGGGGACATATAGGCCGGTGTACCCATGATTGTTCCCTCTCTGGTCACCAGGCTGCTGTCTTTGAATTTGGCCAGGCCGAAGTCGGTGATTTTCACCTGGCCTGTTTTCGTGATCATGATGTTCGAGGATTTTATATCCCGGTGAATGATTCCTTTTGAATGGGCGGCGGCAAGGCCTTCGGTTATCTGGATAGCGAGATTCAGAGTCTCTTCTGTTGGTAGCGGACCGCCCTGGGTCTTTTCTTTCAGGCTGTGCCCTTCGATATAGGCCATAACGATGAACCACTCACCGTCGTCCTCTTCGATTTCGTAAATAGTGGCGATGTTGGGATGATCGAGGGCAGAAGCCGCCTGGGCCTCGTGGAAGAAACGATTCTTGATCTCCGTATCCTTTGTGAGCTGGGCTGGTAGAAACTTGAGGGCGACGATTCGATGCAATCTCTTATCTTCGGCTTTGTAGACAACTCCCATGCCGCCTTCGCCAATTTTCTCCAGGATGTGGTAGTGAGATATCGTCTTGCCGATCATCGAACAATCCTCGTGTGTGATAAATAATATTTGTAAGAATACATAAATTCGATTTCAATTTCAAGATTTTTTCACGTCAGGAAATGCAAGATTCCAATTTTGTGACGTACATAAAAGATGAAGTATTTTGACGTACGAAAGGAAAGCGGACTTTGGAAGGAAAAATATTTCACTGAGATGACAAAAAGGTCGACATTTATTATTGCTTATTTTTTAAAATTTTATTATATTTCGAATCTTTTAAACAACCGGCTGGACCGCGCGTCTATACTTGAAGAGTAAGGGGATCTTATTGTTAACTTCAACCTCTCGGAAACGATGAACATGGAAACAGAAAAGATCGAGAAGATTTTGGAGGAGAACGGCTACGATCGGGCAGGTCTCATTCCGATTCTTCAAGATGTGCAGACAGAGTTCAATTATCTGCCCCAGGAAGCACTTTCATATGTGGCGGAAAAACTGGAAATCCCGCTTATTGATGTCTACTGTGTGGCTTCATTTTTCAAGTCCTTCAGTTTAAAACCGAGGGGCGAACACCTCGTCACGGTGTGTCTTGGCACAGCCTGTCATGTCAAAAGAGCATCCTCAGTTCTGGATGAAATCGAGAAGAGACTGGGAATACGGCCTGGGGAGAATACTGAGGATATGCAGTTTACACTTGAGACGGTGAACTGCCTCGGGGCGTGCGCCCTGGCTCCTATTGTCGTGGTCGATGGCGATTACTATGGGCAAACAACCACGAAAAAAATCGATTCGATACTGAAGACATACAAGAGGGGTGACAAGAAGGAGTAGGAACAATGATCCAGGTCAATGTGGAATGCCCCCGCTGTCGCACCAGCCTTATGGATCCCGAACACAAGATCGATGATCATGACAGCATTTTCGTCGTCATCGAGTTTCAGAATAAACGAGGGTGGCTGCGTTTGAGCTCGTTGTATGGCAGTTATACCATAGAAAGTGAATACGAGATCCCGCCCGACACCGTGACCAGATTCTTCTGTCCCCACTGCCAATCCGAGTTGAAGAGCACCAGAACGTGTGAAGCGTGCGGTACACCCATGGTCGCGATGCATTTCAAGGACGGCGGCCACGTGCAGATCTGTTCCCGGCGCGGGTGTAGACACCATCTCGTTGAATTCAGGGAATTGGAAACAGAGCTCAGAGCGTTTTATGATCGTTATTCCAACTAATAAAAGCACGGTTAACTTAATGAAGGGATGGAGGGGAACATGCCAAAACTGAAGTTAGAGGATTTGAAAAAGATCAGGGAAAAGGTCAAACAAACCACTGTTCTGCGCGAAGGTGGGGGAAGGGCCAAGGTGACGGTTCACATGGGTACATGCGGCATAGCTGCTGGAGCGCGAGACATTATGGATACTCTGCTGAAAGAAATCGAGGCTCAAGATGTGAAAGACGTTATCGTGACCGCTTCCGGATGCGCAGGGCTGTGCAGTCGGGAACCCATGGCTACCGTGGAGGTGCTGGGAAAACCGCCCGTGAAATATGTCGATTTGACACGGGAAAAGATCACCCGAATCTTCAACGAACATGTTTTGAACGGCAATGTCGTGACTGAGTTTGCGCTTGCCGTCGGCAGTGAGCGGACTGTGTAGCGTGTGCGTATGATATCCACGGTGAACAGACTTTTGAAAAGTGCGTATTTGGAGAAGTAGAATTATTGCCGATAGTTCACCCTTGCAGTGGGAAGTGAACGGACTGTATAAAGGTAATCGGTCTTATCAAGGGAGATTGAATTGAAAGCCTATCGAACACATTTACTGGTTTGTGCAGGAACGGGCTGCGTCTCGAATCATTCGTTTGATATTAAAGCCGCTCTGGAACAAGAGATCAAAAAGCAAAAGCTTGAAAACGAGATAGTGGTGATAACGACAGGATGCAACGGATTCTGCGAACGGGGACCGATTGTCTTTGTCCAGCAAGAAGGAATCTATTATCAGATGTTGAAGCTTGAGGACATACCCTTTTTAGTCGAGGAGCATTTTGTTAAACATCGACCTGTTGAAAAGCTCATGTACATTCCACCTGATGAGGAAAAACTCATTCCGACAATGAGTGAGATCGATTTCTTCAAACATCAGCGGTTGATCGTGCTGAAAAACAGAGGACGCATCGATCCTGAAAGCATTGATGAGTACATCGCCTTCGGTGGATACGAATCCTTGGCCAAGGCGTTGCTGCTTCTGACGCCGGAAGAGATCATTGATGAGATAAAAACATCCGGCCTGCGGGGTAGGGGAGGTGGGGGGTTTCCTACCGGTATCAAATGGGAATTAACCCGGAAGGCACCGGGAAACATTAAGTACATAATTTGCAATGCAGACGAAGGCGATCCCGGAGCTTTTATGGATCGAAGTATTCTCGAAGCCGATCCTCACGCCGTCCTGGAAGGCATGGCCATTGGTGCTTATGCCATCGGTGCAACAAAGGGGTTTGTGTATGTCCGGAATGAATATCCCCTGGCCGTCGATCGAATTAAACTGGCCATTCGGCAGGCCGAGGACTACGGCCTTCTCGGAGAGCGAATCTTCGATACGGATTTTAGTTTCAAAGTGAATGTGGTCCGGGGTGCCGGAGCCTTTGTGTGCGGCGAGGAGACGGCCCTCATGGCTTCTGTAGAAGGGAAAATCGGTCGGCCGAGACAACGCCCCCCCTTTCCCGCTCAAAAAGGTCTGTGGGGAAAGCCGACGAATATCAATAATGTTGAGACCTGGGCCAATGTTCCGGTTATTATCGACCGGAGCGGAACATGGTTCTCGGAAATAGGCACTGAAAACAGTAAAGGTACCAAGATATTCTCGTTGGTGGGCAAAGTGAATAACACCGGTTTGGTGGAAGTGCCCATGGGCATTACCCTCCGGCAAATTATTTTCGATATAGGCGGAGGTGTCCAAAAGGAGAAAGCGTTCAAAACAGTACAGATTGGTGGGCCGTCAGGAGGGTGTATACCCAAAGAGCATCTGGATATGGCCGTCGACTATGATGAGCTCAAGAAGGTGGGGGCCATGATGGGATCAGGTGGTCTTATTGTTATGGACGAGGACACCTGTATGGTTGACGTCGCGAAATATTTTACACGTTTTCTGTACGACGAGTCGTGTGGAAAATGTCTGTCCTGCCGCGACGGATTGAAGCGCATGCAAGAGATTCTGAGGGACATTACGGAGGGCAGGGCAACTGAAGCCGACCTCGGTCTGTTGGAAGATCTCGCTTATGTTGTCAAAGATGCGTCCATGTGCGGATTGGGACAGACGGCGGCCAATCCGGTGTTGAGTTCTCTGAGGCATTTCAGAGATGAGTACGAAGCCCACATAAAATACAAAAGATGCCCTGCTGCTGTGTGTAAAGAGATCATCTCTTCACCGTGTCAACATATCTGTCCCATAGGAACAGAAGCTCCGATTTATATAGCTCTGATAGCCCATGGGAAATATGAAGACGCTTTGAATATTATATGGAAGGATAATCCTCTTCCCTCTGTCTGTGGGCGGGTATGCCATCACCCGTGTGAATCAAAATGTCGGGCTGGTGAGGGAGGCGACCCGATCGCCATACGCACCCTGAAGCGATTCGCAACGGATTATGCCTTAAAAACCGGAATTGAACCCGACATACAACGGCAGCCGAAAAGGGAAGAAAAAGTGGCCATCGTCGGTTCAGGCCCGGCAGGATTGACGGCCGGCTATTTTCTTGCCTTAAAAGGATATGAAGTTACAATCTTTGAGGCTCTACCGGTGGCGGGTGGTATGCTTGCAGTGGGCATACCGGAACACAGGTTGCCGAAAGAGATCCTCAAAGCTGATCTTGATCAGATTCAGAAAGCCGGAGTTCGAATTGAAACAAATGTCGCCTTGGGACGGGACGTCACTTTGGAAGATCTTCACAAACAGGGTTATGCATCCATCTTTCTGGCTACCGGTGCGCATAAGAGTTTCAAGCTGGGCATTCCCGGTGAGGAGGCCGACGGGGTCTTCCCTTCCATGCGTTTCTTGACGGACATCAATCTTGGGAGAGACGTTGAGGTCGGCAAACGGGTTGGTGTTATCGGTGGTGGCAACGCCGCCCTCGACGCTGCCAGAGTTGCTCTGAGGCTCGAAGGGTGCGAGGAAGTCTCCATCATCTATAGGAGAACACGAGCCGAAATGCCCGCCTATGAAGAAGAGATCGTGAAGGCGATTGAGGAAGGCATCGATATCCAATTTCTCGCTGCTCCGACAAAAGTGCTCACTGAAAACGGTCGGCTCGTTGGCATAGAATGTGTTCGCATGGAATTGGGGGCAATGGATGAGAGTGGACGACGAAGACCGATCCCCGTTCAGGGGTCTGAATTTTCGTTGCAGCTCGATACGCTCATTGCTGCTATTGGGGAACAGCCCGATCTTTCCTTCGCAACTGACAAAGAGAGTTTTGATGTATCACCATGGAACACTATCATCGTTGACTCCGAGACCTTGGCAACCAATCAAGAGGGTCTTTGGGCCGGAGGCGATGTGGTTACGGGTCCTGGTACGGTCGTTGAAGCTATCGCTGTGGGCAAGCGGGCGGCCGATTCCATTGACACATATTTACGGGGGGAACAATTCATACGAACATACACCGTGACGAGACCCTCAGTTTCTGTCACACCTGTTGAACTGACGGACGAAGAGATCGCCGAGACCCAACGACCTGAAATGCCCTGTTTGCTCGTTGAAGAAAGGTCTAAAAATTTTAAAGAGGTCGAATTGGGATACGGAGAAAAGATGGCAGTGAAGGAGGCACGGCGATGTCTCCGGTGTGATCTCGATGTGAAAACAGAAACTGAAGTAGATCAGGATGGTGAGGTATTCGAAAAGGAAAAGGTTCATGCCTAAGGTAACAATCAACGGCTTAGAATTCGAGGCTGAGAAAGGTTCAACCCTCTTGGAAGTGGCGGACTTTTTAGGAATTGAAATACCGACTCTGTGTTACCATGAAGGTTTGAGTCCTTACGGGGCCTGTCGGCTGTGCGTTGTCGAGATAGGAGTGGGTGAAAATACTCGGCTTGTGACTTCCTGTACGTATCCTGTTCAGGAAGGATTGAATATTCGAACACATTCCGAACGAGTTGTGCGAACTCGAAAGATGCTCATAGAGCTCCTCTTGGCAACCTGTCCGAGTTCCAAAGTCATTCAGGATCTTGCGTCGAAATTCGGCGTGACACAGGTTCGATTCAAACAGGAACATAACGACTGTATTTTATGTGGTCTGTGCGTACGAATGTGTGCTGAGCAGATGGATGGTAAGGCTATCGGCCTCGTGGGCCGGGGTGATGATTTGAAAATCACGACACCTTTTGATATCAAATCGGAGCAGTGTCGCCTGTGCGGCGGGTGTATGTACATCTGTCCGGCCTGTCAGCTTCGATGTCAGGGGCCTGACGTGGAGGAAGCTGTCTGCAATGCCTGCCTCAACCTGGAACCCCCCTGTCTGGAATCCTGGGACGATGCCATGTGCTACATGGATCCGTGTGTAGCCTGTGAAGTGGAATATTCGAGAAAACCGAAGGTGAAAAAAGAGAAAACCTCGAAAGAACAATCATAATACTTTCGACAAGAACAACCTGATTTTCAAGGAGGAACAGAATGTCGTTTACGACGATCAATCGTTCAGCTGCGACACTGACGAAAAATAGAACCGAGGGTTCCATTAGTCCTTTTTCCGGTATGTGCGTGACCTGTGTTGATGGTTGCGTGGGGATGTGTGAGATCGGGAAGTCGGCTTACCGGGGCAGTGAGGTCATTTATCCGCAACCCTTCGGTCTCATCACCACGGCATCGGAGAAAGACTATCCCATCGATTATTCCCATTTCACCATTCTTGGGACGGCTGTGGGAGCGGTTGGTGTGGCCCAGGATAGCGATGTGGCTATTTTTCCCAATGTGAGTTTGGAATCGACCTTTGGGAGTGATAAGGGCATTAAATTTAGACTTCCCATCATGATCCCGGGTCTGGGATCGACCAATGTTGCCAAGAACAATTGGGAGGGGTTGGCCATCGGAACGGCTCTGGCCGGCACGGGCCTCACGATTGGTGAGAACGTCGTCGGTATGGACCCCGAGTCCGAGATAAAAGGTGGTAAAGTCGTCAAGGCTCCGGATCTGTCCTGGCGGATAAAACTTTTCAAAGACTGGCAGCGTGATGGATACGGGATGATAGTCGTGCAAGCCAATGTCGAGGATACCCGGCTCGGCGTGCAGGAGTATGCCATCAGTGAACTCGGCGTGGAGACTGTTGAGCTTAAGTGGGGGCAGGGAGCCAAGGATATCGGCGGTGAGGTCAAGATCAAGAATTTGGAAAAGGCACAGCTTCTCTATAAACGCGGCTATGTCGTTCTGCCCGATCCCACGAATCCCGACGTGATCAAAGCTTTCGAACATGGAACCTTCAAGGAGTTCGAACGGCATTCGCGTGTGGGTATGGTGACCGAAGAGGATTTCCTGAAGCGGGTTGAGGAGCTGAGGGCGGCCGGGGCAAAATATGTGTTTTTGAAAACCGGCGCTTACAGACCTGCCGATCTGGCCCGCGCAGTGAAGTTCTCGTCGAAAGCCAAGATTGACCTCCTGACCGTTGACGGAGCCGGTGGGGGTACCGGCATGAGCCCCTGGCGGATGATGAACGAGTGGGGTATTCCCGGGGTAGAGATCCATTCGCTTGCGTATAAGTATACACATCAATTGGCTCAAAAGGGGGAGTATGTCCCGGCGCTCGCCTTCGCCGGCGGGTTCACTTTCGAGGATCAGATATACAAGGCGATAGCTTTGGGCGCCCCGTACGTAAAACTTGTGGGAATGGCCCGTGGTCCTCTTGCTGCGGCCATGGTCGGCAAGACCATCGGGAAACGTATCAACGAGGGCCAGCTTCCCGTTTACGTGGAGCGGTTCGGGGATTCGAAGGATGAAGTCTTTGTCACCTCTGCGGAGTTGCGGAAGGAGCTCGGTCCTGAGAAATTCGAGGAGTTGCCCACAGCGGCCATCGGTCTGTACACGTATTATGAGCGGCTCGCTCAGGGATTGCAGCAGCTCATGTGCGGCAATCGCAAGTTTGCCCTGGAGTATATCAGCCGGGAAGATATAGCGTCCCTGACGAAAGAGGCCGCCGACGTGAGCGGTATCACCTACATAACGGACGTCGATCAGAAAGAGGTGGAGAAGATCCTTGCCAGCTAATATCACCTGTCAAACGGTATAGAGGGTAGAGGATATGGACAAGACCTCTGTGGCACACATAGCCCGAATGCAGCTTGAAAAGGCGGCTCGGGCTATGAATTTATCTGAGGATCTTGTGACGGTTTTGAAGTGCCCCAAGCGGATTCTTCAGGTGACCTTTCCCGTCAAGCGGGATGACGGGACGGTCACGTGTTTCACCGGATACCGCTGTCAGTACAATGATGCCAGGGGTCCGACCAAAGGTGGGGTGCGATACCACCCCAATGTCTCGGCAGACGAGGTCATTGCTCTGGCCGCCTGGATGACGTGGAAATGCGCCCTGGTCGATCTGCCCTATGGTGGGGCCAAGGGGGGAGTCGTATGCGACCCGACGCACTTGTCCGAAGGGGAGATGGAGCGGTTGACGCGGCGGTATACGACCGAGATCATGCCCATTCTCGGACCCCATTCCGACATTCCCGCCCCCGATGTCTTCACCACATCCAAAACCATGGCCTGGATGATGGATACCTACAGCATGTTTACAGGCCACACGGAACCGAGCGTCGTCACCGGGAAACCGGAGGCGCTCGGAGGTTCCTTGGGGCGGAAGGAGGCCACAGGCAGGGGTGTAGCCATCATTACCCGAGAACTTTTTACGAAGCTGAAACGCTCCTTGGAGGGTGCCACTGTGGCCGTTCAGGGGTTCGGAAATGTCGGGGGGTACGCCGCGTTCTTTCTGTCGGAAATGGGGGCGAAAATTATCGCAGTGTCCGATTCCTCCGGGGGCTTCGTCAATCCTGATGGGTTCAACGTTCCCGAACTTATGCGCTGTGTCGACGAGCACACGTGTCTGGCTCCATACCCCGGTGAAAAAATGGATAAGGATGAGGTGCTGTACAAGGACGTCGATGTGCTCATTCCGGCAGCTCTGGAAAACCAGATCCGCGGGGACAACGCCCCGAGGGTTCAGGCGAAGATCATTGTGGAAGGAGCCAACGGTCCCACGGCACCGGAGGCCGATGAAGTTTTGGAATCAAAGGGTGTCCATGTCGTGCCCGACATCATGGCCAATTCGGGTGGTGTCATCGTCAGCCATTTGGAATGGGTGCAGGCCATGACTGGGTTGTACATGGGTGAAGATGAGGTCAATGGGCGTTTAGAGGGTCGACTCGTGCGGAGTTTTGAAGCCGTGTGGCGTAAGGCGCATGAGTTGCGCGTCTCCCTGAGAACGGCGGCATATATCGTGGCGCTGGAGCGAATTGCCGAAGTCCATCGGTACCGAGGGCTGTTTCCGTAAATGGAACTCTATCGGTCTGGGAGGTTTTTCCCTCAGATAATTGATACGATCCAAACAAACGTTTTCACTTTCGAACAAAAGGGAGGAGACAGTGGCTGAGAAAAAGATGACCGAAGAAGAATTGCTGGCCAAGGCGTACAAACCGGCCGAGGATGCCATGCGACTGCACCCTTTTTACCGGGGGAAGATCGAAGTCATTCCGAAGTGCCGCATTCGTGATTTTGACGACTTTGCCATCTGGTATACACCTGGGGTGGCTGAGCCGTGCAGAGACATCCACGAGCATCCGGAGAGAGTTCTGGAACATACGAGCAAGTGGAATATGGTGGCTGTGATCACCGACGGCACCCGTGTCCTGGGTTTGGGGGACATCGGGCCTGAAGGTGGCCTGCCCGTCATGGAGGGAAAAGCGCTGCTGTACAAATATCTCGGCGGTGTCGATGCCTTTCCTCTGTGTGTGGATACGAAAGACCCGGATGAGATAATCGATCTCGTTCTCAAATTACAGCCCAGTTTCGGTGGGATCAATCTTGAGGACATCTCGCACCCGAAATGTTTTTACATTTTGGACACGTTGCGGGAGAAGGCCCGCATACCCATCTGGCACGACGACCAGCAGGGGACAGCCGCCGTGACCTGTGCGGGGCTCATCAATGCTCTGAAATTGACCGATCGCAAGATCGGTGAGGTGAAGGTGGCCATGATCGGGGCTGGCGCTTCCAATATTGCCATTGCCAGAATGATTATTACAATGGGTGTTGACCCGAAAAAAGTGATCATGTCCGACAGCAGGGGCATACTTCATAAAGGCCGAACCGAGTTACAGGAGAAGTTCAAAGAGAAGTGGCATATGTGCGAGATTTCCAACGAGGAGCAGGTTGAAGGTGGACCGGCTGAGGCGATGAAGGGCGCGGATGTGCTGATTGCTCTGTCCACACCGGGGCCGGATACAGTCAAGAAGGAATGGGTCGCCAGTATGGCCAAAGATCCGATTGTCTTCGTCTGCGCCAATCCCATACCTGAGATATGGCCGTGGGAAGCGAAAGAGGCCGGCGCTGCCATCGTCGCCACGGGTCGGTCCGACTTTCCCAATCAGGTCAATAACTCCCTGGGATTCCCCGGCATCTTTCGTGGAACGCTGGATGTCATGGCCACGACGATCACCGATGAGATGTGCATCGCGGCGGCGACGGAGTTGGCCAAGGTGGCCGAGGATAAGGGGCTGCGTGAAGATTATCTGGTTCCGACCATGGACGAATGGGAGGTCTTCCCGAGGGAGGCTGTGGCTGTCGGACAGAAGGCCATTGAACAGGGTGTGGCCCGTCGGAAGCTGTCACCGGAGCAAGCCTTTACTATTGCCGGGGACATTATTCAGCACTCGCGCGAAGAGATCCAATGCCTGATGAAGGAGGGATTCATCAAGATGGGCGACTGAGGGATTCCCAGCAAACTGAGAAATGTTGTGAAAGAGAATGAGATTTCCAACGAGAGGTCTTGACACGGCGTTCGAGAAGACTATATTGTAGAAAAATTATTGCAACCTTCGGGGTGAGGTGAGATTCCTCAACCGGCGGTGAAAGCCCGCGAGCCATACCATATGGCAGAACCAGTGAAATTCTGGTGCCGACGGTACAGTCCGGAAGGGAGAAGGTCCGTTTTAAAAACGTTTTATCCCATGAGCCCCGATAGGTTGTGATCGGGGTTTTTTTTATGGTGCGACGGAACGATGCACATTTTATGGAGCGGGCTCTCAAACTGGCCGACAAAGGCAGGGGTCAGACGAGCCCAAATCCCATGGTGGGGGCGGTGGTTGTCCGGGCGGGTCGCATTGTGGGTGAGGGCTATCATGAAGGGGCGGGCTTACCGCACGCTGAGGTGCATGCCCTGAACCAGGCTGGGACGAAGGCGAAGGGAGCGACGCTCTATGTGAATCTCGAACCGTGTTGCCATGCGGGTCGGACACCACCCTGTACGAAGGCGATTCTGACAGCGGGCATAGAGAGGGTCGTGTGCGCTGTGGAGGATCCGAATCCGATAGTGTCCGGCCGTGGAGTTCAACACTTGCGCGGAGCCGGGATAACCGTCGCGGTCGGTTGTCTGGAGCACGAGGCAGAGAGATTGAATGAAATCTATTTCCATTACATGCGTACAGGTGTTCCCTTTGTGAGTCTGAAGATCGCCCAAACACTTGATGGTCGCATTGCGGCCTCGAATGGGAGTTCGCGGTGGATATCCGGAGAGGCATCGAGACGGTATGGACATGTCTTGCGTGCGCAGCACGATGCCGTATTGGTCGGCGCCAAGACTGTGGTCCAGGACGATCCTGAGTTGACCGTCCGGCACGTCCAGGGGAAAAATCCGATTCGAATCATACTTGCCCGTACGCTGGGCATACCCCTGGACTCGAGAGTGGTCAACGACGGCGGCGAGGGGCGAACGAGAGTGGTGACGTCCGTCGATGGGGATCCTTCGACGATCGAAGCTTTGCAGAGCAAGGGGGTAGGGATTTGGAGTCTTCCCCTGAACGAGGCGGGGCGTTTCGATCTCACAGCGCTGTTGAAAAAGGCGGCCGAGGAGGACATCACCAGCCTTTTGGTCGAGGGTGGTTGTGAGGTGTTCTCGACGTTCCTGCGAGCCCGGTTGGTTGACAAGGTTTACATCTTCGTTGCTCCGACCATCTTGGGTTCAGGGCTTCCATCTATAGGGGATATCGGCATCGGGACGCTCGAGAATGGACTGCATCTTCGAGACGTCGAAGTCCGGCGCAGCGGTCAGGATGTGCTCATGACCGGTTATTTGAATTGACGGTATCAGGATGTTTACCGGGATTATTGAAGAGTTGGGGATCGTTCAAAAAATCGTGCGTGGTGGAGGGGGGTTGACACTGACAATTCATGCCTCCCAAATCATCGATGACCTGGCCATCGGCCACAGTCTGTCGGTGAACGGTGTCTGTCTGACCGTTACGAGTATTGAGGGTCAGAGTTTCGGCCTTGAAGCGGTTGAGGGGACTGTCCGTACGACGACACTGGGCAAAGCTCGGGTGGGGGACAGGGTGAATCTTGAGCGAGCCGTGAGACCTTCGGATCGGATGGGTGGCCATATTGTGACCGGTCATGTGGATGGGATCGGGATCATTCGTTCGAAAGAAGAGAAAGAGAGGAGTGTCATTTTTACTATCGAAGTTCCAAATGAAATTTCCCGATACATTGTTCTCAAGGGTTCAGTGGCCGTTGACGGGGTGAGTTTGACCGTGACGGATAGTCGAGATGCACACATTGTGCTTTCAATTATACCCCACACAGCGAAGGGTACTACTTTTGGTTTCCGAACGGTTGGTCATGAGGTGAATATCGAGGTGGATCCTATTGGGAAATATGTCGAAAAGTTTCTTGGACCGAGCAGGGGGATCCTTGATGAAACGCGGTTGAAGGAAATGGGCTATTGAGGAGATGTTATGTCGTACTTTCATGTGATTTCTGAGGCGATATCGGATATTCGGGAGGGTAAGATTCTTATTGTCGTCGATGATGAGGATCGGGAGAACGAAGGCGATTTTATCATGGCCGCGGAGAAAGTCACGCCGGAGGCGGTGAATTTTATGGCCATGTTCGGGCGCGGTCTTATCTGTGTTCCTATGGAGGGCAGTCGTCTCGATGCCTTGGATCTGCATCCCATGGTGAACGAGAATACGGCTAAGATGGGAACCATGTTCACTGTGTCCGCTGATGCGGTGGAGAACACGACGACAGGTATTTCGGCGCACGATCGCGCCGAAACCATTCGAGTTCTCGTGGACCCCCGTTCGCAGCCCGGAGATTTGGCCAGACCCGGCCACGTTTTTCCTCTGAGGGCCATGGACGGGGGTGTCTTGCGGCGAGCGGGTCATACTGAGGCCGTGGTCGATTTGGCCAGATTGGCCGGTTTTTCCCCGGCAGGGGTGTTGTGCGAGATTATGGATGAGGATGGTACCATGGCCAGAGTGCCGCGGCTTCACCGCATCGCGCAAGAGCATGGTCTCAAGATGATTACGATCGCAGATTTGATTAAATATCGCCGCCGCACCGAAGTGCTCGTACAGAAGATCGCAGTGACTCGGCTTCCGAGTAAATTCGGACAGTTCGATCTCCATATGTACGAGAGCAAAATTACGGGGAGTCACCACATTGCTCTTGTCAAAGGGGATGTGGCTCAGTGCGAGAATGTGCTCGTTCGGGTGCATTCGCAGTGTCTCACAGGCGATGTCTTCCGGTCCATGCGCTGCGATTGTGGAAGCCAGTTGGAATACGCCCTGAGGAGAATTGAGGAAGAAGGGTGTGGGGTTGTTCTCTACATGCGTCAGGAGGGCAGGGGTATCGGGTTGGCGAACAAGATCCGGGCCTACGAGCTGCAGGATGAGGGCAAAGATACGGTGGAGGCGAACGAAGCGCTCGGCTTTCCCGCGGACCTGAGAGACTATGGCATCGGTGCCCAGATTTTAGCCGATCTCGGGTTGTCGACCATTCGCATTATGACCAACAATCCCTACAAAGTTGTCGGATTGGAAGCGTATGGATTGACCATCATGGAACGGGTGCCCGTTGAAATTCCCGCCAATGATATGAACAAACGTTATTTGCAGACCAAGAAGGATAAACTGGGTCATCTCCTCTCCCTTGGGTAGGAACGCGGTTCCTGCGGTGTGTGAGATCCTGTTGGTAAAGGAGGTTCGGAAATGAAAGAGATCAAAGGTCAGCTTACTGCGGCAGAGAGAACGTTCGGAATTGTCGTCAGTCGTTTCAACGAGTTTCTTACCTCACAATTATTGGAAGGGTGTTTGGACTGTTTGAGACGCCACGCAGCGGACGAGAACAAGATTGAGATCGTTTGGGTACCAGGATCCTTTGAGATACCCTATGCCGCACGGAAAATGGCTGAGAGCGCAAAGTACGATGCCGTCATCTGCTTGGGAGCTGTTGTCCGGGGCTCAACGCCTCACTTCGAATATATTGCGGCTGAAGTGGCGAAGGGAGTGGCCCAGACGGCCCTTGTCACAGGTGTGCCCACGATATTCGGTGTCGTAACGGCCGATACCCTGGAACAGGCCATTGAGCGGGCCGGCACGAAGGCCGGCAACAAAGGGTGGGATGCGGCGCTGAGCGCCGTGGAAATGGCCGATCTTTTCACGCAAATGTGAGGCCGATTCAACCATCGGTTGAGTTTTCACTTGCTTTTACTGGTGATAAAACCTTTATTTAGAACGAAATGGCGGTGAATGCTCCATTTTCCGATGTTGAAATGAGCTCGCATGGAGTGGAGGGAGTGTTCGTCTGAGAGGCAGGGGTACTATGGGACACAGACGTATGGCCAGAGAGTTGGCACTGCACGCGCTCTATTCGGTCGAAATGACGGGGGATCCAGTGGACACTGTCCTCAAGGATGTTTCCCGGTGGCGGAAATACTCGCGCGAGGCGCTGCTGTATGCGACGCGATTGACAACGAATGTTTCCGAGCATCTGACTGAATGTGACCGTCTGATTGAGGAGACGGTGCGACATTGGGAGTTGTCGCGAATTGCTCTCCTCGATCGCATTATTTTGAGGATGGGAATTTGTGAGCTCCTCTTGGAAGGCGATGTCCCCTCCAGGGTGGCCATTGATGAAGCCATCGAATTGGCCAAAAAGTACAGTACTGAAAAATCGGGAGGTTTCGTCAACGGAATATTGGATACCATTCACAAGAAACACATGTCTCATGTGTCCCAGGAGAAGAACAAGATTTCTTCTGAGACAACGTTCACTTAAAGATGCGATACGGAATTATTTCGGATATACACGGGAATCGAGAGGCGTTGGACGTGGCCGTGCGATATCTCGAATCGGTCGGAGTGGATACGTTTATCTGTGTGGGTGACATCGTAGGCTATGGGGCCGACCCGACGCAATGTCTGGATACAGTGAAAGGATTGACCGATGCCGTGGTGGCCGGGAACCACGATCATGCTGCGGTGGGGCGGTCGGATATCGAGAATTTCAACCAACATGCAAAAATGGCTGTCTTATGGACATCCGAGCAACTGAGTGGAGAGAACAAGGACTATCTTGGGTCACTCCCCATGATGCTGCAGCTCGATGATGCCCTCATCGTCCATTCGACGCCCTTCCAACCTGAAAAATGGTACTATCTTTTGACCCATTTTCAGTTCGTGGCAGCGTTTCAACAGTTTACGGAGCGAATCTGTTTTATCGGCCATTCCCACCAACCCGTTGTTTTTGAAAAAGGGAAACAGCACACAGGGCCTTTGCAGGGGGCGACCTTTTCCCTGTCGGATGGGTCGCGATATATCATTAACGTCGGGAGTGTCGGTCAGCCTCGCGACAACGATCCCCGTTTGTCCTGCTGCATATACGATAGCAGTGCGATGACTGTTGAATTGATCCGTTTGGAGTACGACGTCACGTTGGCCCAGGACAAGATTCGGAAAGCGGGCCTGCCTGAATATCTGGCCCAACGGTTGGCTCATGGCGAATAATCGGTGAGGCGTTCCGGCCGTCTGAGAGCCGGGAGAAGGGAAACGTTCGGTATGATTGACAGAATTGTCACCAAGATTTTTGGGACGAAGCATCAACGAGACGTGAATAAGATAAAGCCTCTCGTCGAGGAGATTCATGGCCATGTCGAGAGGTTCAGACATCTCTCCGATGAGGACTTGCGAGGCAAGACCCGTGACTTTCAGAACAGGATCGAGGCTCATGTTGGTCACGTCAGGGCCGAGATCCAGAGTTTAAAGAACCAACTTCAGAACCTTTCGATTCAAACCGACGAAGAGTTAAACCTTGAAACCATTCGAGGCGAGATTGACCGCCTTGAGGAGGAAGAGCTCGCTCTGTCAGATGAGATTCTTGATGAACTCCTCCCCGAGGCTTTCGCCACTGTTCAGGAAACCTGTCGGCGTATGATGGGCAAGTCATGGAAGGTCTGTGATCAAGACATCACATGGGGGATGGTTCCTTTTGATGTCCAGCTGATCGGGGCTATTGTGCTTCATCAGGGAAAAATTGCCGAAATGGCGACCGGCGAAGGGAAAACCCTGGTGGCGACCATGCCGCTCTATCTGAACGCGTTGACGGGGAGAGGTGTTCATCTCGTCACGGTGAACGACTATCTCGCTCGTCGAGACCGGGAGTGGATGGGTCCCATATACGAGTTTCTCGGACTGACGGTGGGTTGTATTCAAAACGAAATGAATCCAGAACAGCGCAAGAGAGAGTATGGGTGCGACATCACTTACGGCACGAACAATGAATTCGGTTTTGATTATCTTCGGGACAATATGGCCGTTCGAGCGGAGGATCGGGTGCAGAGGGGCCACCACTACGCTATTGTCGATGAGGTGGATTCTGTCCTCATCGACGAAGCCCGAACGCCGCTCATTATCTCTGGGCCGGTATCGGAGTCCACCCACCACTTCCGCGAGATGAAGCCAATGGTCGAAAAACTTGTTCGCAGTCAGAGTCGGCTGGTGAATGAAATTGTGGTCCGGGCCGATAGGCTGCTCAAGGACGGGCAGGAGTACGAAGCCGGCATTGAGCTTCTTCGGGCTCACAGGGGATCCCCCAAGCATAATCGCCTGACGAAGCTGCTCCACGAGCCCGGCACCAAGAAACTCATGACTCGGGTGGAGATGGACTATATGAGGGACAAACGGATGGGTGAGATTGATGAGGAACTCTATTACAGCATCGATGAACGGGGCAACACCATTGATCTCACGGAGAAAGGGCGCGAGACCCTCTCACCCCGCGATCCCGAATTTTTCGTACTCCCAGATTTGGCGGAGGAGCTCTCTCGCATCGAGGGTGACGAGTCACTCTCGTCCGAGGAACGCGGGAAGCAGCACCAGAACGTTCACAAGATCTACGCCGAGCGAAGCGAAAAAATCCATAATATTCAACAGTTGCTCAAGGCCTATTCCCTCTTTGAAAAGGATGTCGAGTATGTTGTGGATCAGGGGCGCGTGATGATCGTGGACGAGTTTACCGGACGGCTCATGCCGGGGAGACGTTACTCCGATGGGCTCCATGAGGCCATTGAAGCCAAGGAGGGAGTGACCATCGAACGGGAGACTCAAACTCTGGCGACCATCACGCTTCAGAACTATTTTCGTCTCTATGACAAATTGGCCGGAATGACGGGAACGGCTGAAACCGAGGCACCGGAATTCTATGAGATTTACAAGCTGGATGTGGTTGTCATCCCGACGAATGAATCCATCCGGCGACCCGATTATGAGGACAGAATCTTCAGGACGCGACGGGAGAAATACAATGCCGTCGTCAATGAGATCGAGGAATGGCACAGAATCGGTCGCCCCATATTGGTTGGAACAGTAAGCGTTGAGGTGTCCGAGACCTTGAGCCGGATGTTGAAACGAAAGGGTATTCTTCATTCGGTGTTGAATGCCAAGCATCATCAGAAGGAGGCCGAAATCATCGCTCACGCCGGAGAACGCGGATCGGTGACACTGGCGACCAATATGGCCGGTCGAGGGACGGATATCAAACTCGGTCCGGGTGTGGTCAAACATCCCAACTGCGCTCTTGTCGATCCAAACCCCGGGGAGGAGGTCTGCCCGTATCTGAATGAATACCGATGCCACGAGCGCGTGCCGTGCGGCCTTCATATCATCGGCACGGAGCGGCACGAAGCGCGCCGGATAGATCGTCAGCTGCGTGGGCGGAGCGGTCGCCAGGGCGATCCGGGATCCTCCCGATTCTACCTCTCCCTGGAAGATGATCTCATGCGCCTCTTCGGCTCTGAGCGAATCTCCGGAGTGATGGATCGATTGGGCATCGAGGACGGGGATGTTATTACGCATCCTATGGTCACGCGGGCCATCGAGCGGGCACAAAAGCGGGTTGAGGCGTATAACTTTGATATCCGGAAACATCTTCTCGAATATGATGATGTCATGAACCAGCAGCGGACGGTGATTTACGACCTCCGGGGCCACGCTCTCGAAGGTGAGGATCTTCGAGAAGAATATCAGACCATGCTTCGCGACGTCGTGGCTCAAAAAGTCTTTCAGTACGCGGGTGATGAACATCCCGATCAATGGGATCTCAACGGACTTCGGGAGGATGTCGGTCGAACCCTGCTCGTTACCGTGCCTCTTTCCGGAGAGGAGCGGTCATCCCTGAAGTCCGAGGATCTCCAAGAGCAAATTGAAACATTGGCACAGGATTATTATACACAGAAGGAAAAGGCCCTTGAGCCTGAGATGATGCGACAGTTGGAGCGCATGGCAATGCTGAAGGTGATCGATGAACGGTGGAAGGAACATCTGTATGAGATGGACCAGTTGAAGGAGGGGATAGGACTTCGTGCCTACGGACAGAAAAATCCTCTCATTGAATATAAGCAGGAGGGATATCGGATGTTCGTCGATCTCTTGGATCGGATTCATGAGGAGGCCGTGAGTTTGGTCTTCAAGGCCCAGTTGGTTCGGGAGCCGGTGCCGGATTCACGCCTCGGGAGAACGCCACTACGGGCTGTCCACGATACAGGGGAGGGTCTGAGCTACCGAAGATCCCCGGTTCCTGCAGAACTCCACCGGCGAGAAGCCGAAATGCCGAGGATCGGGAAGCGCGAACCGGTTCGGGTTGGCCAGAAAGTGGGGCGGAATGATCCTTGCCCTTGCGGCAGCGGCAAGAAGTACAAAAAGTGTTGCGGCAGATAGCGATACTTTTTTTAAAGACCAAGGGAAATGTGCAGGCCTGGTCTGACGTGATGAACTGGGATGAGTACACTTCTTGAGAGACGGGACTTTTTTTGTGTATGCCTGAGACGTTGAAATTCAGAGTGGTGTTCAAAATTCTGAAGCTGTGGCTCAAATTGCAGCACGAGGATCGGATGATCCATGTCAACAAGATCCTTGATGATGCTGAGAGCATCATGGTCTGTTTCCCGGATGGCTTTGAGGATGGGGTTGGTGCCCATAAAGTTCTGCCCTATATTCGAGAACGGTTCCCGAAGGGGAAGATAACGGTTTTCGTTTCACGCATTAATCTGGAAAAGGTGCGCAAGAGCCCGTACATCGACAACTTCATCTCTCTCTCAGAAAAGGATTTCAATTTGAGTTCACTACCGGCAAGAGATCTCATAAACAGGGTCAAATGGATGGGATTTGATGTGGCCCTCGACTTAAATCACTCCTTTCATCTACCCACTGCGTATCTGTGCTATCGGAGCGGTGCGAAGCTTCGAATTGGGCTCAGCAATCGAGACGCGGCTCCGTTTTTCAACTTCGAGATTGTCTCCATGCAAGACGAGAAAGCAAAAAAAGATCCGCTCATCAGTATCATCAGAGTCTTGCAAATAGTATAACTGCGGTTATGATAAAAATTCTTGAAACCTGAAGTCTGCCCGGAGCAAAGCGGCAGCTCTTATTCCTGCGGACGCAGAGCCTGCCTCGCAGGTATTCCGGAGAATCTCCCCGAGGGGTGCAACAGACGCTCTCGTCAGTTGATTTATGAAGAATCCAAGTGTCAAGACCTGAAAGATATTGCACACTTTTGCCTGAGTACTCTCTTTCGTGAGTTCGGTGATGTATTTTTATGTGTTCCAGAATGTCTGCAAATAAGAAAGAAGCCCAACCATTCACTGCCGCTGCGAGCGAAGCGAAGCACTGTCCCTGGTTCTCAAGTGAGATGGCGGAGTCTGGATCATAATGAAGATTACTGTCGTGCGTCTGAGTTCTCTCGGTGATACCGTTTTAATCACCCCGATTCTGAGGGCTCTTAAAAATCGATTTCCGGATGCACACATTTCTGTGTTGGTGAAAAAGGAGTACACACCAGTTTTTTTTGAAAGTCCGCACGTTGATGAGCTGATTGCATTGGATGTTCAGGGTCCGCATCGCGGAGTGGGTGGTCTGCTGCGATTGACAAAAGAGCTCAGAGCGCACGAGTCCGATCTCTTTCTTGACCTCCATCGGAACCTCCGCAGCCGGTGGATCACAGTCGGGATCAAGGCAAAGAGAAAAATGGCCTACAACAAGAGACACTGGTCGCGCTGGGCACTCGTCCATGCGAAATGGTTGCCCATGGAAACCCGTCATACCGTTGATCTTTATTTTGATGCATTGCGTCCACTGGGAATTGAATCGAGACAGAGAGTGCCCGAAATTTTCCTGAAGGACGAGGAGATCTTCGCAGCCAAGAAAGTATTGGCCAACGCGGGCATCGTCGAGGGGAGGGAGATCATTGGGATACACGTCGGTGCTCGGAGTGAGGTGAAGCGCTGGCACCCGGTCCGTTTTGCACACATCGCCGATGCGTTCCAGGAGCAAGGGTGGCAGACAGTGCTCTTCGCCGGAGAAGCTGACCGACAGTTTTTGAAGGAAGTCTGCGCCGCCATGCACGCCAAACCTCCGGTTTTCATTCAACCCTCACTTCGTCGACTGATGGCGCTGATTGACCGGTGTTCCGTCTTTGTGTGTCACGACTCGGGACCGATGCATCTGGCTGTTGCTCGAAAGGTTCCTGTCGTGGCCCTGTTCGGGCCGACACATCCGAAACTCGGATTCTGGCCTCTGGGAGAAGGAGACATCGGCTTGACGGCCAATGTGGAATGCAGTCCGTGCAGTCTGCACGGCACGAGGCCGTGCCGAAAAAAACTGAAGGAATGTATGGAGTATATTTCGGAAGATCGTGTCTGTGAGGCCGTCGTTCATTCATTACGGAATCCAGGGGAGGAGATCCATGTCAGAGCGGAAAGAAGCCCTGTTCTACAAAAGGCGAGACGACGGTAAGATAGATTGTCTGCTGTGCCCCCGTGGATGCCGCCTGGCTGAGGGGGAGGTTGGAGCCTGCCTGGGCCGCAAGCATGAAAACGGAATCCTGTATGCTGACAATTATGCGAGAACGGTCTCCATGGCCGTTGATCCGATTGAAAAAAAGCCCTTGTATCATTTCTACCCCGGAAAACAAATACTTTCCATTGCGCCCAATGGATGTAATTTCGCTTGCTCCTACTGCCAGAATTGGGAAATATCCCAGACGGTTGTCCCGACGAGAGAGCTCTCTCCACATCAAGCCGTCGAGGCGGCCCGGAGGGTTCGTTCCGTCGGCATTGCCTATACGTACACGGAGCCCCTGGTGTGGTACGAATACCTCCTCGATACGGGTACCCTGATACACAAGGCCGGTATGGTCAACGTCCTTGTGACAAACGGCTATATCAATGAGGAGCCGCTCCTGAAACTGTTACCAATTATTGATGCCCTGAACATTGATGTCAAATCCCAGGCGGACTCCTTTTATCGGTCCCACTGTAAGGGTCGGCTCGAACCGGTGCTGAGAACCGCTCGCATCGCAAAGAGGAGCGGGTGTCATGTCGAAGTGACCAACCTTCTCATTCCCGGATTGAATGATGCCGACGAAGACATCGAGAGCATGGTCGAATGGGTAAGCGATCTGGGAGTTGATACGCCTCTTCACTTTTCTCGCTATTTTCCCCATTACAAGTGTGATCTCCCTCCTACGTCGGCGGAGACTTTGCAAAAAGCTTACGCCAAGGCGAAAGAACGACTCCGCTATGTCTACATAGGAAATATTTCTGTGGACGGGGCCAGCAACACCTATTGCTTCAACTGCGGCTCCCTCCTGATTTCTCGGCAAGGCTATACCGTCCACGCAGCGCATCTGAAAATGGACAGGTGTGCTGTCTGTGGTGCCCACGCTGATTTCAGAGGTGTGTGAATTTCATTGTCCCCCGCAACAAACCGTTTGAACAGGAAGACACATATCCTTACGCTCGGGGATAAGCTCCTCATGGGGGCACTCTTGATTTTCGGATTGGTGTGTCTTTTCGTCTTCCCGGGAAAACGGTCGGTCGGGACATACGGCCTCATTGAATCGGGGGGGAATATGATCCGTCGCGTGGATCTCTCGTTGGACCAGGAAGTGTCGGTGTTCGGACCACTGGGTGCAACGGTTGTTGAGGTGAAGAACGGTCAGATTCGGGTGAAACAATCACCGTGTCCTCATCAATTCTGCGTGAACATGGGATTCAAGGAGAAAGACGGGGATGTTATCGCCTGCATTCCGAATAGGGTCGTCGTGCACGTTGAGGGGAGCCAAAAGGCCGGGACAGTTAACGGAGTGACACGGTAGGGTGAAGAAGGATGTGGCCTTGGATGCCAGGAAAATAGTCCGTATCGCCTTTCTTGTAACGGTGGGTTTGGCTCTTTTTGTTCTGGAGACGGCTGTGCCGAGACCATTACCCTGGTTGCGAGTGGGCTTGGCCAACAGTGCAACACTCCTGGCTCTCTTTCTCTTGGGGGTCAGAGAAGCCTTCGTTGTTGCCCTGGTGAGGTCCGTATTGGGTTCGTTCATCGTCGGGGGCCTTTTCAATCCGTCTTTTGTATTCTCCTTCTTTGGAGGCCTGGCAAGCGTGAGCGTCATGGCCATTGTTTACGCATATTTCAGGGGGATATTCAGCGTTGTCGGTATCAGCGTTTGGGGAGCCTTCGTTCACAATATCGTCCAGCTTACAATGGCGCTGTTTCTCTTTGTTCGTCGATGGGAGCTGCTTTTTCTGTTGCCGTATTTCGTTTTTTCCACAGTGGCCACAGGTTTTTTGACGGGGATTCTTATTTTTTTCCTTCTCAAGCGTATCGCTGGGGCGGAGCATGTTCGTGTCCCCTTCTCAGGTGCAGAAATCGAAGAGGATCAATTTGTTTAAGATCTTAAAATCTATAAATTTTATAATAATTTTGGTTGACACAAAAAGATTTTTATGTTATTTTGCACTGTGAATATAATTATTGGAGGAGCTCTATGGAGGGCAAAAAGCTGGCCACTCGCTATGACCCGAAAAACGTCGAGGAGAAACGATATTCCCTGTGGGAACAACAGGGGCTGTTTCATGCTGAAGTCAACCCGGGAAAAGTTCCTTTTTGTGTAGTCATACCGCCCCCGAATGTAACGGGAAGTCTGACCATGGGGCATGTCATGGACAATACCCCTCAGGATATCATTGTGAGATGGCGGAGAATGCAAGGTTTTGAGACGCTGTGGGTTCCTGGGACCGATCATGCTGGCATCGCGACGCAAAATGTGGTCGAAAGACAACTGGCCACAGAGGGTCAATCGAGACATGACCTGGGGCGCGAACAGTTTTTAGAGCACGTCTGGGCATGGAAAAAGAGTTACGGCGGTCGCATTACCCAACAACTGAAGCGTTTGGGATGTTCCTGTGATTGGCAACGGGAACGCTTTACCATGGACGAGGGATTGTCCGCCGCCGTCCAGGAGGCCTTCATCCGTCTTTTCGAGAAGGGGCTCATCTACAGGGGCAAGTACATCATCAACTGGTGCCCTCGGTGTCAAACAGCGCTCTCCGACGAGGAAGTGGAGCATAAGGAGATGCACGGCAATCTGTGGTACATCAGGTATCCGGTGGTGCAAGGCGAAGAACACATCGTGGTCGCCACAACTCGCCCTGAAACCATGTTAGGAGATACGGCCGTCGCTGTCAATCCGAAGGACGACCGGTACCGGCATCTTGGGAGCAGACGGATCCTTCTTCCGATTGTGAACAGAGAAATTCCGGTCATTCAGGATGATTTCGTCGATCCTGAGTTCGGCACCGGTATCGTGAAAGTGACACCGGCCCACGATCCGAATGATTTCGAGTTGGGCAGGAACCACAACCTGGAATCGGTGGTCGTCATGAACGAAAATGGGACGATGAATGAGAATGCGGGTGCGAGATACGCAGGGATGGACCGGTTCGAATGTCGAGAGGTGCTGGTCGAGGATCTCCAGAAGCAGGAGCTTCTGGAAAAGATTGAAACCCATATCCATTCTGTCGGCCATTGCTACCGCTGTCACACGATGGTTGAACCGTATCTCTCGGACCAGTGGTTCGTTAAGATGAAACCCCTGGCCGAGCCGGCCCTACAAGCCGTCCGGGATGGTCGTATTCGCTTCTTCCCGTCGCGATGGGCGTCTGTCTACCTTGACTGGATGGAGAACATCCGGGATTGGTGTATCTCGCGCCAAATCTGGTGGGGGCATCGTATTCCGGTGTGGTATTGCCAAAAGTGTCCTGAGGTACTGGCCGCACGGGGTGTCCCCCAGAGTTGTCCGCGGTGCGGAGGATCAGATCTGAGACAGGATGAGGATGTCTTGGACACGTGGTTTTCATCTTGGCTGTGGCCGTTCTCGACATTGGGTTGGCCGGACGACACTCCTGAATTGAAGTACTTCTATCCGATCTCTTTTCAAAATTCCGGTTACGATATTATCTTTTTCTGGGTGGCGCGCATGATTATGGCTGGGTTTGAATTTATGGGCCACCTTCCTTTCCCTGAGATATACATCCACGGCATGGTCAAGGACGAACGGGGGAGGTGGATGAGCAAATCCCTGGGGAATTCGCCAGATCCTTTAGAAATTATTGAGAAATTCGGAGCCGATGCCGTCAGGTTCTCCATGGTGCTTATTACGGCTCAAGGACAGGATGCCTTCTTCTCGGAGGAGAAAGTGGTCATCGGTCGGAATTTTGCCAATAAGATATGGAACGCCTCCCGTTTGATACTCATGAACTCCGAGGATTTCAAGCCCGACGGCCCGGAACCCGAAGAGTTGTCATTGACATTGTCCGACAGGTGGATCCTGAGTCGACTGCACCGAACGGTTGGGAACGTCACAGAGTCCTTGACCCAATACCGATTCAACGAAGCGGCACAAATTCTCTATGACTTCGTCTGGCACCAGTATTGTGATTGGTATTTGGAACTCATCAAACCGAGGCTCTACGGGCAGGATGAACAAGAGCGAAGAACCGTTCAGTATATTGCACTTGTTGTGCTTGACGGATTTTTACGATTACTGCATCCCTTTATGCCCTTCATCACTGAGGAGATCTGGCAGGAGGTGAAGGATCGAGTGAAGCATCAAGGACAAAGCATCGTCATCGCCCCCTGGCCGCAGGCGGAGGGGCGCCGCCTCGATGCAGCGGTTGAGCGGGAAATGGAAACGGTGCAAAAGGTTGTTGTGGCCATCCGGAATATGAGAGGTGACATGAATATTCCTCCGGGTCAACAGGTGCGGATTCTGATCTCCGGTGACGGCCAGAGAGATCTTGAAACCATTGAACACTGCAAGGAGTACGTGCTGCATCTGGCCAAGGTGGAGAACCTTGATATCGGCCGCGGGGTGAAGAGACCGAAGAATGCTTGCAGTGCTGTCGTCGGTGAGCTCGAAGTTTTCCTCCCTCTTGAGGGTGTTATCAATCTGGAAGTGGAGCGGAAACGTCTGGAGCTCGAGATTGACCGAATATCCGGCCAATTGGAAAATGCGGAAAAGAAGTTGCAGGATGAGAATTTCGTGCACCGGGCGCCGCAGGAGGTTGTCGATCGAGAGCGTCTGAAGCGAGAGGACTACGAGACCAGTCTCAAAAAATTGCACAGAAATCTGGAGATCCTGACGGTCTCAAAAAACTGAGGAATTGAACCCATGATGAAAAAGATGAAGAACATACAGAGAGCGTCCTGGAGTTTGTGGTTTCTGTGCGTCGTATTTGCGACCCCTATCTGGGGAGAACCTCAGAGGGATATCGCCGTTACCATATACAATAACAATTTGGCCTTGGTCAGGGATGTCCGACCCCTTTCGATAGAGAGGGGTATCGTCGAGGTCAAATTTACCGACGTTGCCTCCCAAATAGACCCAACCTCCGTGCACTTTACGTCCCTGACGGCACCGGAGAGCGTTACGATTTTGGAACAGAATTACGAGTATGATCTTGTGAGTCCCAGCAAGATTTTGGAAAAGTATATCGATAAGAGCATCCGGGTCTTCACTGAAGGCGATAAGGTTTTCGAAGGGATATTGCTCAGTTCCCAGGAGACGCATATCGTCCTTTCGGATCCAGATGGCGGGATCAGAACCCTTCAGGGCACATCTGTTCTGCATATCGAATATCCGGCGCTCCCGGAGGGATTCATCACCCGCCCGACACTGCTTTGGTTGTTACAAAACGATCGGGCGGGTCGGCATCAGACCGAAGTGAGTTATTTGACGCGCGGAGTAAACTGGCACGCCGAGTATGTCGCTGTTGTCAATCAGAACGACACACAGCTTGACCTGGGGGGGTGGGTATCGATCGAGAATACATCAGGGGCGACTTACGAAGATGCGAAGCTGAAACTCATTGCTGGTGATGTTCACAGGGTAGAGGAGAGGAAACCCACGCCCCTCTACCGGGCCAAAGCCGATCTGGCTGTTTCAGCAGCTCCCCAATTCGAGGAGAAAGCGTTCTTCGAATATCATATGTATACCCTACAACGACGAGCAACCATCAAAGATAAGCAGATTAAACAGATGTCCCTTTTCCCGAACGCCCGGGTCGAAGTGACCAAGATCTTCACTTACGATGGAAGGCAGGACGACAAGAAGGTTCGGGTCAACTTGGAATTTCAGAACAGCTCAGAGGCTGGCTTAGGCCTTCCGCTGCCGAAAGGGAAAGTCCGGGTCTACAAGCAGGATGAGGACGAATCGCTTCAGTTCATCGGTGAAGATCTCATCGATCACACGCCGAAAGATGAACGGGTCAGGGTTTATCTGGGGAATGCTTTTGATGTCGTCGGAGAGCGAAGTGTTCAAGAGCACGAAAGAATCAGTGATCGAGTCCGGGAGGAGGAAGTGGAGGTGAAACTGAGAAACCACAAGGATGATGCTATTACGATTATTGTCGTGGAACATCTCTACGGTGATTGGAAAATATTGATCAGTTCTCATGAATATCGAAAAAAGGATGCAAGGACCATTGAATTTGATGTCCCTGTTCCCAAAGATTCTGAATCCATTGTGACATATAGGGTAAGATACACGTGGTAGGTATGTGCCCTATGGATTTTTCGAATACTTTTTTGAATCGCTTTTCACTGCTGCAAAAAAGAAAGGAGTTTAAGAGTATTATGGTACGAAGGATATGTTTCGGGGGTCTCCTCCTTTTGTTTCTCATCCCTTTTCGATCTCTCTGCGCTCAAGAAGCGACGTTGACGGTCCTGCCCGGATCAGGTGAGCGCGGTACGTCGGGAAATGGGGTTGAGATCGCCTTGGAAAATGACGGAAATCTGCAGCGTATTTTTTTCAATATACAGTTTGATCCGAACATTCTCACTGTCACTTCAGCGCAACCAGGTCCGCGCATTGACCTTGAAGTTGGTCTGGGATTTAACTGGAGCAGGCCGGAGTCAGGGACCGTCCGGGTTGCTCTCACCACTGTTTCCGGGGTGCTCGTACCTCCCGGTGATGGAGTCATTGCGACCGTCTACTTCGAGGTTTCAGAGGATGCTCCTGTTGAACCCTCTCCGCTGACACTGTCTGGGGTCACGTTGTATGAAAGCGTGAGTCAGCTTGTGCCTGCGACTCTGGTGAACGGGCTCTTTTCGGTCTTCCTGTCCCCTCATCTTGGTGTGTCAGAAGATGGGCACGATTTCGGGGGTGTCTTAGTCGGTTCCTCAAATACGTGGACCCTGACGGTTTCAAATGCTGGCACTGATACACTGTTCGTGGACGGCTTGACGTCGTCCCACTCGGAATTTGACCTTGAGCTTCCGAGCTTTCCACAAGTTCTGATGCCGGACGAGAGTTTTGACGTCATTGTCACATTTACGCCCACCGAGATGGCCGCGGTGGCCGGATCCCTGCTGATCTTGAGTAACGATCCTGACGACACCGAATTCGCACTGCCTCTTTCGGGTGAAGGAATTTTACCGGATATCGCCCTGTCACACAGTAGTTACGACTTCGGCAACGTTCCCTTGGCTTCGGCAGTCGAGTGGATATTCACCATTTACAACGAAGGCACAGCTCCGCTGCTCGTAACGGATGTTTCGACCGATCACCCGGCCTTTTCCGTCCTCTCACCGAACTTCCCTCAGCTTATCGGTGAGGGCGACAGTCTCGAAGTGACCGTCGCCTTTCAAAGCGAGACAGAGGGAGCGGAATCGGCAACGCTGACTGTGCGCAGCGCGGATCCTGATGAGGGCACACTCAGGATCTCACTGTCGGCTGAGGCGGTGAAGATGCCGGATATTGAAGTGGCGGACACAAGCCATGATTTTGGGCAGCTGCTCGTCCAAACTTCCTCCGAGTGGGTGTTGGGGATCACGAATGCCGGGAGTGAGCAATTGATCATTTCTCGCATTGAGTTCGACAGTGCCGATTTTCTCGTGATCTCACACGCCTTCCCGCAGTTTTTACCGGCTGGTGAGCGGCTTGATATCACCATCATGTTTACCCCTTCGGTGGTGGGGATCATATCGGCCCAGGCGACGATTGTGAGCGACGATCCTGATGAGGAGAATGTGATTGTATCCCTCTCCGGAGAAGGTGTTGCTCCAGATATCGCCCTCTCGGCGGCAGGTCATGATTTCGGTGGGGTGATCGTCGGCGACTCCGAAGAATGGGTTCTGACCATCTCAAACGATGGGAGCGGGCCGTTAACGGTCAATTCGGTATCTTCAGACCATTCGGACTTCAGCGTGACATCGCCTTCATTTCCCCAGATGGTGGCCATAGGCGAAAACATTGACGTTACGATCACTTTTGAACCGACGGGACAGGGGACAGAATCGGCCACGCTCACGGTCTCCAGTAATGATCCCGATGAACCATCAGTGAGGCTTTCACTGGACGGCGAAGCGCTGGTTCCGGATTTGGAGGTATCAGCTCTCAGCTACGATTTTGGGGATGTTCTTATTGACAGTCTGTCCGTCTTGACGTTGGTCTTGACAAACGTCGGAACAGGCCCTGTAACGATTGCGGAAGTAGAAACGGGACATCCGGATGTGAGTGTCGCGTCCCCTTCCTTCCCTCGAACCATTGAGGTTGGGAATTCTGTAAACCTCATACTTCATTACGTCCCAACCAGTCGGGGCTCGTTGGCGACCCAGTTGATCATTCGCTCGAACGATCCCAGTGAAGGGACGATGACTCTTGAACTCACCGGGATCGGAGCTCCCCCCATAACTCTATTGATCGAAAGGATAACGGGTGAACCCGGGGAACACAATCTGACGATTCCGATAACTCTGGACAATGTCGTCCCTGTCGCCCACGCTGAATTTTCGATCCACTATGATTCGGCGATTTTGACCGTGACGGATGTGACACAATCTGGGCGAGGGGCCGACATGGGAACGTTCAGTTGGAGCGAGATTCATCCTGGCCAGATCGTTGTCCTTCTGTCCGATTTTAGCGGCCAGGTCATTCCTTATGGGATCGGTCCTATCGCGGAGCTGAGCGTGACGGTGTCGGAGTTGGCTCCACCGCGGACGATTTTTTTCACGTTCGCAGGGTTGGCATTTTTCGATGCATTCGGTCTGCCCTTCGAATCGAGGGCCCTCGATGGTCTCTTCACAGTCCTGGTCGAAGAGATTGCACTGCCGATCACTGCATATGACTTCGGGGAGGTCGGTGTGGCTCTTGCGGAAAGCTGGCCGATGCTGATCCAGAATGTGGGAACTCAGGAGCTCATCATCGACAGCACGATCTCGGACAATCCCGATTTCACCGTTACGAGCCCTGTTTTTCCCGTGAGTATCCCTCCCTCTGGGAATATCGCGGTGACGGTCGTTTTCACCCCTTCAACTCTGGGCGAGAGAGTGGGCCACCTGACCATCGCGAATAGCGATCCGGATGAGGGACAGGCTGTGGTCACGCTGAGGGGTGAAGGAACGGCGGTGGCTGTTCTGGAAGTTGGCGGTGGGTCGGGGGAGGCAGGGAGCACCGGCAACCTGATCGAAGTTCTTCTTCATAACAAGAGGGACGTCTTCGGATTTGAGTGTGTCCTGACGTTCGATGCGGAGAAACTTTCGGTGGCGCAGGTTGTCCCCACCGACCGGTCCGAACCCCTGGGTCTTTTCAGCTGGACAACGCCGACGTCAGGACAGGTACGAATCGTGATTACGAGTATCGGTGGCGCTTTCATACCTCCTGGTGATGGATCGGTCGCCGATGTGTCCGTCAGTGTGGCTCAGGGTGCTGTGGTGGGCGAGGTTTCGATTTTTGTGAGTGGTGTGCAGGCCTTTGACTCGGACGGTGATCCCCTTGTATCATCGGGCATCGGCGGATCGTTCATGATAACCGGTGCGGATATTGACCTGAGTGAGATGAGCCATGCCTTCGGGAATGTGGCCGTGGGCGACTCGGGATTGTGGCGGATGCTTCTGTTCAATGTGGGAACGTCCCCCTTAACCCTGAGTGGTATGACGAGCGACAACCCGGCCTTCACTGTCACTGGACCGGAGTTTCCCCACATCATTCCCGCCGGTGATAGCCTGGGTGTGAATGTTTTCTTTGTTCCGACCGAGCCGGGAGCGGTGGTGGGGAGTTTGGTCGTGGCCAACAATGATCCCGATGAAAGTATCCTGACCGTTCTTCTCACGGGTACCGGGACCGTCCCGGATATCTCCGTCCCTGTTCGGGAGTATTCGTTCGGGAGCGTCGGTCTGGGTCAGTCACAGGAATGGCTCTTGACCCTTTTAAATCGGGGTTTGAGCGACTTGAGGATTTTTGGAATTTCGACGGACAGATCCGAATTCGAGGTGGCCTGGCCGAGAGATTTTCCTCAGATCGTGATTCCTGGAGGGAGTCTTGGCGCGATCATCCGTTTTGTTCCGATCGATACAGGTCTGACCACAGGCACGCTGGAGGTGCGAAGCAATGATCCCGATGAACCGTCGTTGCTCATACAGCTCTCCGGTGAAAGCGAGGCTCTGGTTCCTGATATTGTGATCTCCTCGGGAGATCATGATTTCGGCAGCGTGGCTGTGGGGGGTTCGGCGGACTGGGTTTTTACGATTTCCAACGCTGGAATGATGGCTTTAACCGTTCAGTCCGTCGCTCCCAGGACAGCGGAATTCTCAATCGTGTCGCCCCTATTTCCTCGGAGCGTCCAACCTGGAATGAGTATTTCGGTCGTCGTTCTCTTTTCGCCATCGTCCTTCGGTCCCCAGCAGGATACTCTGACGATCACGAGCGATGATCCCGATGAGGATAGGATAACCCTGCCGGTGCGCGGGAGTGGGGTATCGGAGACGATTCCAGAGATCACACTCTCGGCCTACAGCCATGATTTCGGGCGCATAGCTGTCGGGCAGACCTTGGATTGGGAGCTGAGTATTTCGAACGAGGGCACGGACGATCTGACCGTCACGTCGGTTCAATCGAGTCTGTCGGAGTTTTCCGTTGTCTCTCCTCCGTTCCCCCAAACGGTCCCGCCTGGTGGCATGGTCCCAGTGCTCGTTCGGTTTGCACCGCTGTCCGTGGGAGATAAGGACGGAGTCCTTACGATTTCGAGCAATGACCCGGACGAGGATACGATCACCGTTCACATCAGTGGTGAGGGGCTGCCTGCGACCTCAACGCCCAGCATTGCCGTTTCTGCAACCGAGTATAATTTCGGACTCGTACGCGTCGGGCAGGAGTCCCGGTGGTCCTTTGAAATTTCCAATCCGGGTCTGGCCGACTTGGTTGTGTCTTCTGCTCAGTCGGATCATGCGGACTTTCAGGTCATCTCACCCGCTTTTCCTGTCACAATCGTCCCCAGCGGTCAGAGGACAGTGGAGGTTGTCTTTGCCCCCTCATCCGAAGGATTGAAAGCAGGAGCGCTTGCCATATCGAGCAATGATCCTGACAATCTTAAAATCTATGTTCTTGTGAGTGGCACCGGGCAACGCGTCGTGGGCGTCCAACTCCTCAGTTTCCTATCGCTCTATGAGAAGGGGCGGGTGATCGTAACCTGGACCACATCTTCTGATGCCGATCAGACCGAATTTCGCCTGTACCGAAAACGGGACGTCGATCGTCACGCTCAAGAACTGGCAGTGCAGGGAACGATGACCGGGTCGAATCCTTATCGGTACGTGGATCAGGATGTGGAGCATGAAGGTCTCTATGAGTACCTGCTTGCGTTGGTCGACGATGGAGGAGAGGAATTGCTTCTCGGTCGCACTTCGACGAATATCGATCACCTCGAACCCTGCGGAATGTCACTTGATCAAAATTATCCCACTCCCTTCAATCCCGAAACGAAAATAGGGTACACGGTAGCCCGTGGGGGATGGGTCACCCTCGCTGTGTACGACGTGCTCGGACGGCGGGTGAAAACGTTGGTGGCGCAATCCCAGAAGGCGGGGTATTATTCGGTCGCATGGCAGGGCGACGATGATGACGGTCGGACTGTGCACAGCGGGATTTATATCGCACAATTGGAGATCGGAGATCACGTGGAATCGATGAAAATGATGTTTCTCAAGTAAGTGATACCGGAAATTTTTTGCCGAAATTTGGACGGGCAGCCGGACTGTCCGGGTGGAAAAGGGAGGTTCAATCATTCTCAGAGCGAAATGACAAATTAATTTTTTTTCATTTTTCTATTGACAAAGTGCATTAAAAATAGTAAAATTATAACTTTGTACATATAATGGTATTTTTGTCGCTCACTGTTTTCTAATAATCGACCAGTACACGAATGACGGTATGCTTGAGAGAGAGAAAACATAATGGAACATACGGTCGGAACACAGGGATCAACTTCATGGGAGGTGAGCGTCCCTAGACGGTGTCATTATTGATGAAAAAAATTCGATTTCAGGAAGGCAATACAGATAAAAAGTGCTTTCTCAATATGAGTTTATAATGTTTCACCCTTCTTAAAATGGGAGTATTCATCATGATACGAAAGAGTACATTGTATCTCTTCGCACCTCTGTTTTTTATGGTACTATGGGTGGGAATTGGTTACGCTCAGGACCCGACCCCTCTCCCTGAAATCCATATTGTCGAGATGAGCCATGATTACGGCTACGCGAAAGTCGGACATATTCAGGAGTGGGTGATGCGTGTCGCAAATCGCGGATTGGGTCAGTTGATCGTTGCCGACATTGTATCGAACAACCCGGACTTTTTCATCACCGACCCTGAGAGTTTTCCCCAGGATGTGAGCTATTCGGGGGGGAGAAATCCTGATTCTCTGTTTGTGACTGTAGCATTCTCGCCGTCCCTTTACGGAGCGATTGAGGGTACTCTCACCGTCATCAGTAACGATACTGATGAGGGCACGTTGCACGTAGCCCTCGGCGGTATCGGGGCGAGTCCTGAGATTGAGGTTTCTCATGTCAGTCACGACTTCGGGGATGTTCTTCTGGGCGATTTTTCATCGTGGATTTTTACCCTGTACAACGGCGGTCCTGTTGATCTCTATGTCTCGAATGTTTTCTCAAATGATCTTGATTTCATTGTCTCCGATTCCTTTCCAAACACGATTCCCACTGGCGATTCGCTTGACGTGACAGTCATCTTTGAACCATCGGTTGAGGGAGGCGCCTTCGCAACGTTGACGATTCAAAGTGATGATGTCAATAATCAAATTCTTTTCATAAACGTGGTGGGTGTCGGAACGGTCCCACAACCGGATATCGTACTGTCGAGTACCTTTCATAATTACGGCAGTTTTTTGATCGGGGAATCACTCGGATGGCAATTGAACATATCCAACACGGGCCTGGCTGCATTGACGGTTCACTCGATCCATTCGGATCACGGCGATTTTTCGATTGTATCACCGGCGTTCCCGCAAACAATACTCTCTGGAGGAGACATGGATGTCGAGGTCTCCTTTACCCCTTCCACGGTAGGAGCAATTGTGGGGACGTTGGATGTGAGCAGTAATGATCCGGATGAGGGGTTGCTCGAAATTGTCGTGGTGGGAAGTGGTATTGCCGGGCCTTCGCCTGATATCGAAGTGTCTCTGCCCAGCTATAATTTTGGGTCCGTCGTTGTCGGAAGCACTCGCGTCGTGGAGGTCTGCGTGTCCAATCTGGGGACGGCGTATCTTGTTGTCGACAGTATCGTCTCCAACATGCCTGCTTTTTCGGCTGACCCGACGCTGTTTACTGTGAGTCCGGGGGGCTCGGATTGTTTTTCGATGAGATTTACACCGAACGCTTTGGGTATTATCTCAGGGATTGTCACCATCCACAGTAACGATCCTGATGAAAGTCAAGTGAACATATTTGTGAACGGCACTGGGGTCCCTGTATCTGAGCCTGATATTCAACTCTCTGCCGGCAGTCACCAGTACGGGGAAGTTCTGGTTGGAACATCTTCACTCTGGACGCTCACTATAACCAACGTGGGTATTCTCGATCTGACCGTTTTCTCAATCACCTCGAATCACGCGAATTTCACGGTCATTTCACCCGTTTTTCCCCAGACAGTATCGTCGGGTCAGGATCTCAATGTGACGGTCGCTTTTCAGCCAACGTCCGAGGGTCCAAAATCGGCCACGCTGACGATTTACACCAATGATTCTGATGAAGAGATTCTGACCGTACCCCTGAATGGCAACGGCGTTCTGATTGCTGAGGCGGATATCGAGCTGTCCGAAGACAGCCATGGTTTCGGCAATGTGGAAGTGGGCAGTTCTGCCAACTGGACCCTGACGATTACGAATGTGGGTGCCATGCCTCTGACCGTCAACTCGGTCGTTTCGGATCGGAATGATTTTACGGTTGTTTCCCCTGCGTTTCCTCAAATACTGGGGGCAGGCGGTCACGTCGATGTTGTAATAAACTTCTCACCGTTGAGTGTGGGGGCAAAGCCCGGAGTGCTGACCATCACGAGCGATGATCCTGATGAAGGCACTCGCACGGTTCTCCTGAGCGGAACGGGTCTGCCGATATCAGGCGAAGGCCCTGATATTTCAATTTCGGCCAACAGCTACGATTACGGAACCGTCGTGATGGGCACGTCGGAGGACTGGATTGTGCAGATATACAACATGGGCGTGGCCGATTTGGTGGTGAGTTCAATTACGTCGAATAATGCTGATTTTGATGTGGTCTATCCACCCTTTCCTCAGACCATTCCTCCCTCCGGACACGTGGGTGTTGTTCTATCCTTCTCCCCATCGTCAGCGACCTACATCACAGGTACCCTGACCATATTTTCCAACGATCCTGATGAGGGGACCGTTTCTGTCTATTTGAGCGGGTCGGGCATACCGGGGGAGGGGCCTGACATTGAGCTCCTGACGGTCTTGGATTTTGGTGGGGTCATCCTCGGAAATACGGCCGATAGAACGTTGACGGTGTGCAATGTGGGAAGCGATCCACTCGTCCTGTTCTCAATGGATGCTGACTTAGGCGTATTTGGCATTGCTTTGCCGACTTTCCCCGATACCATCCCCGCGACAGGATGTGTTGAGGTGACGGTCACATTCACACCGGACAGCCCTGAACCCGTTCTCGGCCATCTGACGATTTCCAGCAACGATCCGGATGAGGGTGTCCTGTCCGTGACGCTCACCGGTCGGGGTATTTCGGAGGGTGTCGGGGATATCCAGTTGTCGGCCTTACAACACGATTACCGTTTTGTCATGTTGGAGAGTTCGGCGGATTGGGTGTTGGATATTGAGAACATGGGCTCGACAACCTTAACCATCCAGTCGATCACTTCGGACAACAGCGATTTTGTGATCACAACCCCGGCTTCCTTCCCACAGCTTGTTTCTCCGGGACATCATCTGATCGTTGTGGTCACGTTTACCCCCTCATCTCTCGGTGCCATCACCGGGATGTTGTCCGTTCAGAGCAATGATCCTGACGAAAGCCTCATTGAAGTTGCTCTCAGTGGTCGAGGCGTCATCGCGCCACTTCCGGATATTGAGGTGTCGGAGTCGACGTATGATTTTGGAGAGGTTATCGTGGGCACCACCACCGAATGGTCTATGCTCATTTACAATCGGGGCAGCGATTCTTTAATCGTCTATTCGGCGACCCCGGGACATTCTGATTTCAATGTTCTTTCTCCCATATTTCCCCAGAAGATCGCCCCCGACGATTCATTGACCGTTACAGTTGCCTTCACACCCTCTTCCGCAGGGGTGGTGATCGGCAACCTCGTCATCGTGAATGATGATCCTGATGAGGACGAATGGACGCTATCGGTTGCAGTGCGTGGCACGGGAATTCTTGTTCCTGATATATCCTTGTCCAAGATCCGGCATGACTTCGGTGATGTTTCCATCGGCCACTTCGGCGACTGGGAACTCCTGATTTACAACTTCGGCTCTGTGAATCTCAGCGTCGATGACGTCTCTTCGAATCACGGCGATTTCACCGTCACGTTTCCAACATTTCCCCAGGAGATACCACCGGGAGAACACCTTCATGTCGTGGTCACATTTGTGCCGACATCCGAGGGCTTGATTACCGGAACATTGACGGTGCACAATGACGATCCGGATGAGAGCCTCTTAACGGTGACACTTCTGGGAACCGGAATCGTGGTTCCCACGCCTGACATAAATTTCTCCACAATCACGGTCGATTTTGGGAGCATTGCCATCGGCGAATCGACTGAGAGAACATTTACCATATACAACGTGGGTACGGCCGATCTGACACTCTTCGCCGTTGTCTCGGAGCATCAGGACTTTACGATCACGGAGCCAGCATTTCCCGTTGTGCTTGGGCCTTCGCACAGTCTTGAGGTTACTGTGGGCTTTGCTCCCCTGGCAGAGGGAATGAAAAACGGCAGTCTCACCGTGAACAGCAGTGATCCGGATGAGGGAAGCGTATCGGTCTTTGTTTCGGGTGTGGCCCTGCCGCTGGGAACGTGGTCGTTGGCCCTCACTCTTCAGAGCAGCAATATTGTTGTTGCCCCGGTGACTTTAGGTGTCGGAGCTCATCCGGACGGTTCGATCTGCTTCAATCCCGATCTTGATACGCCCAGTCCACCCCCAGCACCCAGCACTCCTTTCGATGCATATATCCCGTGCATCGGCCTGTTCACCCGGCTGGCGACGGATATCCAGAGTTCTGACAGCACAACGCTGGTGTGGACCATCAATACCCACGGAACGGGAGGCGTGATCAGCTGGAATCCGCAAAATTTGCCCTCAGGCGGTATCTTCACTCTCAATAATGTTGTCGATATGAGATACCGCACTTCCATGGACTTCTTCAGCGGCGCACAACTGACACTTGTCTATACAAGATTGGAACCGGGGGTGAATGTCTCTGTGACCGACCACGACTTTGGAGAGGTGAAGCTGGGCAAGTCACGGGATTGGGTGTTTACTGTCCGAAGCGTTGGAGATGTTTCGCTGGTGCTCAGTGATGTCCTTTCCGACAACCAAGATTTTGAGGTTTCCTATCCGCTCCAGTTCCCTCAAGCCGTTTCGATGGGGGAGAGTTTGGATGTTGTCGTCACATTTCGACCGTCTGTTGTTGGGCCGAGATCGGGCGTCTTAACCCTGGTCACGAACGACCTTGGCGAACCCATGGTTCCCCTGACCGTTATCGGCACCGGTGTCTATCCCGGTGCGTGGCAGATTCCGCTGATTCTGCAGAGCACCAATCTGGGCATTGCGCCGACAACCCTCGTCTGTGGTGTCGACCCCGAGGCGGGCAACGACTTCGATTCGCAGGTGGATCAGCCGAGTCCTCCCCCTGTGCCAGGAGTGGAATTCGAGGCCTATTTTCCGGCAACCGGACTCTTCCCGCGCTTATCCACGGATATTCGGAGTTCGTATGATCTCATCGTGACATGGCACATCGTCACGGCCGGGACCGGTGGAACGATCACCTGGAATCCTCTCACCTTGCCCCCTGACGGCAGCTTCACTATGAACGAGACCATGAACATGAGATTCGTTAATTCCCTCACGTTTCAGAGCAGTGATACCCTGACCATTGTCTATCGGGTCGAGGCCATTCCGGAAATGACCTGCTCGGTTCTGTTGCAAGGCTATTACACCATGGGAAACCGGGACAGCGTCGTCATCGAGCTCAGGGATTCCAGAATTTCTATCGCCCACAGCTTCAAGGTGTTCCCGGATCAAGAGGGGTTGGTCCAGCTGCCGGTTCCTGAGGGAAGCTACTATGTCCTCGTGGACCACCGCAACCATTTGCCGGTCATGACCAATGCCCGCTATTCTTTTGCGCCGGGTATGGTCACCATCGACTTTACGTCACCGGGAGTCGCCTACAAACCAGAGCCCGGTTCGCCGGATCCTGTCTATACAGAGAACGATGGCAGAAGATCGTTACGAGGAGGGGATGCCAACGGTGATGGTGTGGTCAATATACTCGATTTCGCCCTTTTCGCCAGAGCGAATGGAAGCACCGAGAGCCCCCCGTCGTCCAATTGGGACAGGAGAGCCGATTTCGATGGAACCAGAGTCATCAACATCTTCGATTTTCAAGTCTTCGGACTGAATAATGGGATGGTGACCTACGTCCCCTACTGGTCACCACCCTCGAGTAGGGGAACAGCCTATCCCGGTCCTTCAGCGAAAGCCACGGACGAAGACCCTGTGGATTTTTCCTTCAGTGCGAACACCAATAATCCGAGCCAAGGGGATGCCATCGCGGTCGATGTCGTCCTGACTCCGACCAGCGAGCTTACGATTTTTGGGATTGACGCCTATGTGCAGTACGACCCGGATGTTTTTGAGATCCCCGTTATCGAGGACTATCTCACGCCCGCGGCCACTTACGGCTGGGCTTTTGAACACGTCAACATGAAATATGATACGAGTGCGGTTATCGAGACGCTCTACGCCGTGCAATACAGCAAGGGGACGACCTCAGGTCCGGGCTGGCTTCTCAACATGGAAGGTGTGCCGTACCGCCTGACATTACGGGTCAAGGACGATGCGCCGGGTGGTGAGACCGAAATATCCTTCCGGCCGCAATTTGCCAATGTGCTGGATGATCAACTGCAACCAATTCCTGTGAATGTAAGCAGCTATACTTTTACGATCACTGTGACAGGTGTCTTCGATCCGTCTTCTCCGGTTCTCCCCTCGGAGTATACCTTGTCTCAGAACTATCCCAATCCTTTCAATCCTGAGACGGAGATTCAGTACGCCTTGCCTGAGGCTGGATTTGTGCGATTGGATGTTTACAATATTTTGGGTCAGAAAATCGTGACACTCGTGGAGGAGGAGCAGGAGGCCGGATATAAGTCTGTCACGTGGAGCGGTCAGGATGAGAGGAACCTTGACCTCTCAAGCGGCATCTACTTTTACACCTTGAGGGTTGGCCGTTTCACGGATACAAGGAAAATGATTCTGACAAAATAGGTAGGAAAGAGGTATAGAGAGAATCCCATGGATACTCTCGGGTATCCTTTTTGTCAAATGTATTCATGTTGAAACACCGGAGGTACTGGGCTTCAATTCGATGCTGACGAAATAATTGCTGAGAGGGGCAAATTATTTCAAAAACATGGGTATCACGAGAACCGCTCTTTCACACGTTGAGCCGGCGGTGATTCGTACGTGTGTAATAATTGTGTCATATAATAGCGATTATATGACGGAGGTATAATATGAGACAACTGCGCGCTGACAATCAGAGAAAAGTATTATTCTTTCTTCTGGGTATCGGTATATTCATTGGAGGTTTCGTTTCTTCCTCTCCGGCCAATGATGCTGTCATTGGTGTGAGCAAAGAGATAAGTCCAGGTCAAATCTATGAAGAAGCGTGTTACGAAATTCCGAACGTTGCAACGGTTACCCTCGATCTTGAGGGAATTTGTCCGAGGGGCAAACCTGCGGATATTATGCTCGTGATCGACATCTCGTCAACGATGCTGAACGACTCCCGTATTGACAGTGCGAGATCTGCCGCGAAAGCATTTGTCGATTTGATGAGGGATGTGGATTGGGCAGGTTTGGTGGCGTTCGGCGACAATGCTACCCTGGAATTGGGTCTGACCGCCATGGATGGAGCCGGAAAAACTCTCCTGAAGGGGGCTATCGACGGGCTTTTGGTCGGGGGGTTCACCAATATTGGGGATGCCATACGTGTTGCCAATCATGAGATAGCCGATATCGGAAGAGGGGGGGATACACTGGGGGTCCAGATTCTCCTTTCCGACGGATTGCCCAACAGACCGCTCGGTCTTCCCAATCCTCCGGGGCCTCAAGGATATGCAATTATGGCGGCAGACAGTGCTCGAATGTTGGGGATTCAGATCGAGACAATCGGTTTGGCCCTGGAAAGTTTTCCTTTCGGGATACAATTGCTTCAAGATATTGCCGACACGACCGGAGGGCACTATCACGACTCGCCGACACCTGACTCCCTGCGCAGTATTTTTATCAATATCGCCCAACCGGAAGACTGCAATCCACTAACAAATATAACGATTACGGATGTTCTTCAGCCCCATATTCATTTTGAGGGGAATTCTTCGATCGCGCCCAATGCCATTATCCCCAATTCTGAGGACGGAACGACAAGGTTGGTATGGGCTCTTGCGACACTGGATGTGGAGGAGACGTGGACCGTCTCTTTCGATGTGAGCTCCGAAATGGTTGGTACGAACATATTGTCGAATGTAACGGAGAGCTCAAAGGTCTCGTACTCGACCAACGGCAGCATACGGGATACCCTCTTCCCAGTTGTGACGTTGAACGTGGATCCCTGCCCTCTGCCCTTCATCGAGGTGACGAAAACCGATGAGGATGTCAATGGTGATATTTTGGAGCCTGGAGACGCCCTTCTCTATACGATCGTCCTGTCCAACACGGGTACTCTCGATCAAGGGGATAACGACGGAAACGAGTTTGAGGATGTACTGCCAGCCCATACCATCTATGACGGGACCTATGTGCCGACCGCATCCTCAGGAGTGGTCTCTTACAATGCAGGAATGAATCGCATAGACTGGAACGGTACGGTGCCCGCCGGCGGGAGCGTGACCATCACCTTCCGAGTTCTGCTGGATTCTCCCTTGGACAACGGGACGATCATCTCGAATCAGGGGACTGCATACTGGGACAGCGACGGCAATGAAGTCAATGATGCCGAGGAGCCCTCCGATGATCCGGACACACCGGAGGATGACGATCCGACGGAGGCAGAAGTGGTATCCGCTCCGCTGCTCAACATCACAAAGACGAGTTCCCCGGATCCTGTGGAAGCGGGAGGGACATTGACGTACACCATAACGGTGGAGAATGTGGGCAACGCGGCTGCGACAGGGGTGACGGTGGTGGATAATTATGATGAGAGTAAGTTTATGGTGACGGATGCGGATGGGGGAGCCGTAGGAGGCGGTCAGATTGTGTGGGATGGAGGTCTGGTGATTCCGGCCGGGGGAAAGCTTGAGTTTACGGTCATTGGGGAGGTGGCCTCGCCGTTGCCGGATGGGACGGAGATAGGAAATGCGGTGAGTGTGGTCCACGACGGGGGAGAGGTACCACCTGTGGAGATCCGCACGGAGGTGGAGAGTGCGCCGGAGCTGGTCATCACCAAGGTGGATGCGCCTGACCCTGTTGAGGCGGGTGGTACGTTGACCTACACGATACGGGTGGAGAATGTGGGCAACGCGGATGCGACGGGTGTGACAGTGACGGACGATTATGATGAGAGTGTTTTTAGCGTGACCGATCCTGATGGAGGGGTTGTGGGGAGCGGAGAGATTGTGTGGGATGGGGGGTTGGTGATACCGGCGGGCGGATTTTTGGAGTTTACGGTGGTGGGCGATGTGGCCTCGCCGCTGGCGGACGGGACGACGTTTGACAACACGGTGAGTGTGACCTACAGCGAGGGGACGGTGCCGCCGGAGACGATCAGTACGGAGGTGGAGAGTGCGCCGGCGCTGGTCATCACGAAGGAGGACGATCCAGATCCGGTGGATGCTGGCGGCGTGTTGACCTACACGATAACGATAGAGAACACCGGCAACGCTGATGCGACGGGAGTGACGCTGACAGATGATTATGATGAGAGTGTTTTTAGCGTGACCGATCCTGATGGAGGGGTTGTGGGGAGCGGGGAGATTGTGTGGGATGGCGGATTGACAATACCTGCGGGAGGGTCGATCTCCTTTACGGTGGTAGGCGATGTGGCCTGGCCGCTGGAGAACGGAACGACGTTTGACAACACGGTGAGCCTGACCTACAACGAGGGGACGGTGCCGCCGGAGACGATCAATACGACGGTCACCAGCGCACCAATAATTACTGCGACGAAAACAGATATAGATGTCAATGGTGGCGATTTGGAGCCCGGAGATGATCTGGACTATAAGGTGACGATCAAGAACACAGGCAATGAAAAGGCAGAGGGACTGACGTATATTGATGAGATCCCTGCCCATACACATGACCTCTCGTTTGCATTCGGGGTTTTGCCGGATCTGGGAACGACGAACGAATCCACCCCGGAGGAAGTCATCATCTCCGGGATAACGGTGAATGTCGAGGATTCCGTCATCATTGTCTTCAGGGTGACAGTGGACGATACTGTCGGGGCGGATGTGGATGAAATATCGAATCAAGGGGTGGTCACGAATATTCCCCGTGCCGAGGATGAGCTCACGGACGATCCTGACGTCCCGGGTGCCCACGATCCCACCGTGACCCCTTTGGTTGCAAGTGCATTTATTGAGGCCTACATGGAAGTTGAAGTTGTTGGCGGTGGCGATCTTGTGCCAGGAGGTCTCCTGAGATATACGATCACCATTGTGAACATTGGCAATCGGGGTGCTGCGAATCTCGATTACACCAATCCTATACCTGAGTACACGAGCTATGTCGATGGCAGCCTGGTGGCAAGCGCAGGGACTCTTACGGCAGGCGATCCGATTCGGGTCGTAGGTTTTTACAGTCAGCCCGGTGTCGACATCGAGATCGCTTATGAGGTGGTGGTGGACAGTCAGGTCCCCGCGGGTGTCGATGAGATTGTGAACCAGGGTCTGGTGGAAAATGTTCCCAATCCAGGTACTGAACCGACCGATTATCCGGTCACGCCTGACGACGATGATCCGACGATCGTCCCGTTGATGGCAGCTCCCCTTATCGAGGTGACTAAGGTCGATGTTGACGTCAACGGCGGCCTCTTCGTCCAAGGAGATGTTCTTCAATATGTGGTGACAATTACCAATGATGGCAATCAGCATGCTGGAGATCTGACCTTCCTTGATCAGAGGCCGGAACACACGCACAGTTTGACGATATTGAGTTATCCTCCGGATGCTTCGGATGCCTTCTCAGGACCGGATGAGGTGATTATTTCCGGAATCGATGTCGCTGCCGGAGATTTTGTGACCATCGTCTTTCAGGTTACCCTGGACGATGTTATCCCGGTGGGTGTGATGGAGATTGCGAACCAGGGTTTTGTGGAGAATATTGTCTCTGACGACGCAGGACCTGTTGATGAGCCGACAGACGACCCTGCGACACCGCTTCGGGACGATGATCCGACCATCACCCCAATCGGGGCTCACATATTCTGTATTGATTACACCGACGGCACGCCTGAAGATTTTCTCATGGGTGATCCGAGAGATCCGGACCCGTCGAACGATCTCTATGCCGTGGGATTTTACAATCCTTTTGCTGCCGCGAGGCTGGTCTCAGTCGCCTTTCAGTGGTATGATCCCGGCAGTGTCGTTTTGCGGGTCTACCTGGGTTCTGAGGAAACCTGTCCTGAGTGCGGCTCCTTGGCACCTGGGGTGAACCCACTGGGCGACCTTATTCGTGAGATCGGGGGCGGTGATTTTGTCGGGAACTGGCAGTGGGAGGAGGTGGATATTGAAGAGTGTGTTATTATACCGCCCAAACGCTGCTTCTATCTGGTGTGGCAGATCCAATCGAGCGGAAAGCCCAGAATACTGGGTGATGCCGGTCACACCGAGTCCCATTCGTGGTACTATAACTTTGAGCGTGGTGAATGGAAATGCTTTCCCGGCTATGAGTATATGGCCAGAGTGTGCCTCGACTATATGCCGGACTGTGTGGAGATCCGTGAACCGGATATCACCTGGTCGCATCCGTACCGGGATGGGTATCCGTGTGTGTGCGATGACTACACGGTCGAGGCGGTCTTTCACAATGATTGTCCTGAGGACAGGTCCCTGAGTGTCTCCTTTTTCGAGGCACCCTGGGGTCTCTTTATGGCACCGCCTATTGGCATGGGCGCCTATTGTATAAAGGATGTGGCCGTACCGGGCCGAGGTTCGGGAACGGCTTTATGCGAATGTGAGTATCATCACGATCCAGATCTGCACAATTGGTGGGCCCGCAATATTGTAGTGGCCTGGAGTGGTAAGGAGTGGGATGAGGTGGGGGAGTTCTGCCTGGGGGATGTGACGCGATTCGCTCGACGGTGCCGGATGACAATCTGGCCGGACGGGCCGTGGGACAAGGAGCCTGTCAGATGGGGGCTGGCGCCCATCACCATACCTGTGCACAACGAGCATACCGAGGAGATGCGGTTCGAGCTTTCGGTCGTCGATCTGCCGGACTATTGGCGAGCCTTTTTAAGTTGGACGCAGGGGACGTTGTCTCCGGCTGAAACGCGAAATGTGTATTTAACAGTATTTCCCGATGGCCCGGAGCCGACTGAGCCCGTTGTTCTTACGGTGAAGGCGTTCAAGTGCAACGGGGAGTGGGGTGAGGTCGAGATCGAGTTCATGCCGTATCCGAAGCACTTCTACCTCGGACCTGATGATCGGCCTGTCCAACCGGTGCATGTGGAGCGGCTGCAGTGGAGCCCGCGGTATCCGTGCGAGAACATGCCGTACGATGTTTGGGTGACGGTGGTCAACGACGGGCCCAACAGCGCCTATCCCAAGATCAGCTTCGGTCTGGCGGAGTGGGGTTTCTTCTTCCCGTCCATTGAGGGTTCTGTGTACGACACGGTCCTGTGGGGCGGCATCGGAGGGTTTGCCCGTCAGGTGGTGGCCCCGTATCATTACCAGACGCCGTGGTTC
>CP070758.1:3106025-3191337 GCA_020348925.1 Gemmatimonadota bacterium
GCCACGAATCCGGTCACCGGAAAACGGGAGTTCATGCTTATGAGCGAATCCCAGGAAATACAACTTGGCCGTGAAACCGATCCTCAAATTATAGCCTCTTACGGATTGTACCAGGACGATGCGCTCACCCGCTATATCGACGATCTCGGTCAGAGGATGGCCGTAATCTCCCATCGCCCACAGCTCCAGTTTACCTTCCGGGTTCTCGACAGCCCTGTGGTGAATGCCTTCGCTGTACCCGGAGGATACGTCTACGTTACTCGCGGCATTCTATCCTTTATGAACAACGAGGCCGAGCTGGCCGCGGTACTCGCTCACGAGATCGGTCATATCACGGCCAGGCACACGGCTCAACAATACAGCAAGGCTCAGCTGGCCGGTCTCGGACTGGGCGTGGGTCAGATACTCTCCGAGAATTTTCGAAAATACGCCGGCTACGCCGAATTCGGCGTCGGGCTCCTCTTCCTGCGGTTCAGCCGGGACAACGAGCGCCAGGCCGATCAGCTCGGTGTCGAATACTCATCGAAAGTCGGCTACGATGCCACTAAAATGGCGGATTTCTTCACAAGCCTGGAACGACTGGCCGGGGGTGCGGAGCAGGGTGGTTTGCCGGGCTGGTTCTCAACCCATCCGAATCCCGCCGACAGGGTCGCCGCGACTCGAAGAATGGCTAGAGAATGGCAGGGGAAACTGGCCACTGGCGAGTGGAACGTGAACAGGGATCAGTATTTCGATACAATAGACGGACTCGTTTACGGTGAAGACCCGAGACAGGGTTTTGTCGAAAAGAACACTTTTTACCACCCCAGCCTCCGTTTCCAATTCCCCGTTCCTGAAGGCTGGAACGTCACCAATCTGCCGACACAAGTCCAGATCGCACCCGAGGCCCAGGATGCGATCATCATGCTGACCCTTGAAGAGGGCACAAATCCCGGAATCGCAGCCCAGAAATTCGCGGAAAAGACAGGAGCGACAATCCATTCTTCCCAGGAGGTAACGGTCAATGGCCTTCAGGCACACTCTCTTCTCTCGAACGTCCAATCCGGCGAGACCAACCTGAACCTTCTCTCCTACTTCATCGCCAAAGACAACCACATCTTTATCCTCCACGGCTTGAGCACACCGGACCGCTTTGCCGCGCATAGAAACACTTTCTCCCACACGATGACAAACTTCTCGACCCTCGATGAGCCCCACATTGTGAACGTCGAGCCGAACAGAATACAAATTGTAAGAGTAAAGGAAACAGCATCTTTCAGGACAATCCTGAATGCCTTCACCCAGGACGAGGACCGGCAAAAAGATCTGGCATTGCTGAATGGGGTCACGTTGGATGAAACCACCACCACCGGGACTCCATTTAAAATAACCACTTCAAAATAGAGTCTGATGAGACGGCGAGCCACGATGCCCGCGGCGGCGCGGCCCGTTGTGTCATTCTGTGCATCTTTGTGGCTTTGTATAATTTTTCGTGCATCCTTGCGGAGAGAGAACCGTACCGACGAAACGGACCTTACAAGCTCTCCCGTGATCCCCGTAAAAAGAGTTGATTGTCACCCTCGGTACTCTTATCTTTATGCACTAAGTGCATGAAGTATATAGTATCTGTAGCATCAAAGGGGAGTCTGTCCTGATGGTGGAGTTTGACCGTGTTTTTTTAAAATATACAAATTGGAATATTCTTGAGAACGTCTCATTTCGGATTGAGCGAGGCGAGTTTGTTTTTCTCACAGGTCCCTGCGGAGTGGGAAAAAGTACGATCCTTCGTCTCATCTACATGGCCGATTTTCCCACTCAGGGTCGTGTACGAGTCGACACCTTCCATTCAGATTCCGTTGGGCGCAAGGAGATACCTCTGCTACGGCGCAAACTCGGGATCGTTTTTCAGGACTTCAAACTGCTCACCGACAGAAGCGTCCTCCAAAACGTGGCCTTTGCTTTACGAGTGACAGGCACGAAAAAGAGCGAGATAAAAAAGAGGGCTCTGCACGCCCTCACATCAGTTGGACTGCACCATAAACGCAATGCCATGCCCTTGGAGCTGTCCGGAGGAGAACAACAGCGAGTGGTCATTGCCAGAGCCATAGTCAACGAGCCCTTTCTCCTTCTTGCCGATGAGCCGACCGGAAATCTTGACGGTCAAGCGGCATCTGATATTCTTGACTTACTGGAAACGATCAATGCTCGTGGAACTGCCGTCTTAGTGGCAACGCACAACGATCATGACATTGAAAGCCATCGCCATCGTACCCTCCGCCTTGTGGACGGGAGATTGAGTGAATTGGGGGCGGTTTGAAGAAATCTTGACATTCATGCCTACCGAACCGAATGAAATCAAACCTTGCCTTCAATCGGAGAAGCGCATGGAAATTTGAGAGACAACTTTTCACAGATATTTTCATAAATTCCGACCGGTTTTCCATATGGGATATATTTTCAAGGAAGCTCTTCGAGGTCTGAAACAGTCGGGTGGAACCGCCGCCCTGTGCGTATCGTCCATCGGGCTGTCACTTCTCATATTCGGACTTTTCTTAATGGTCACGGTGAACGTGCGAGAAACCGTCCAACGTCTCCGCGAAAAGGTAGAAATCGAGATTTTCCTAAAGGATACGGTAACGATCGAAGAAGCGCATACCTTTCTCGAAAAGATCAGAGGGCAGGAAGGTGTTATGGAAGCCGTTTACATTTCAAAAGAAGCGGCACTGCGCGATGCCCCTATCGACAGCGTCTACATCAATGCTGTGGGATCAAACCCGTTACCGGCATCAATTCGGGTACGACTGATGGAGGATTACCGATCGTCACATGGAATCGCACGCGTCGTCGGAAATATTGAAAATGCACCCGGTATCGAGGAAATTGCTTCCGGAAGCCAGTGGACTCAACAACTGGACCGATACATTCTTATACTCTCTGTGGCAACCATTATTGTCGGTCTTATCTTCGGACTGGCTTCAACGCTCGTTATCTCCAACACTGTCCAATTGACTATTTTTTCCCGCCGGGAGATCATTTCCATCATGCAGCTTATTGGTGCAAAGGACGGCTTTATCCGAGGTCCTTTCGTTGTCGAGGGAACAGTGGCAGGCGTTCTGGGCGGGATGTTCTCCGTGGGAGGGCTCACTGCTCTCCACTGGGCAGCCCAACAGAAGCTGAATCTGCTTCTCCCTCTCGGTCCATATACTCTATTGATGCTCATTCTTCTCGGCGGTCTCTTGGGAGCTCTGGGCAGCAATTATTCGGTCGGTAAATTCTTGAAGACCTACAGGACTCCATAAGGTGTTCCCATGATCCGCATGCAAAGAAAATTATTATGGTCATCTCTCCTGCATGTATCGTTCGCCTGTGCACTTCTCGCACAACAGGCAGACATCGATGAGAAGATCACCCGTAAGGAGGGAAGCTTGAAGGAGATTCGTGCGCAAATTGAAGCGTGCAGACAGGAATTGGATCAGCTGCACGGCGTTGAAATGGGTATTTTGGATTCTCTGCAAATCGCCGAACAGGAGCTCACGTTAGTCCGGACGTTTCTTTCACGGTTGAACTCGCGTCAAAAAGAACTGAAAAAAGAGATTGATCTGGTGCAAACGGATTTCGCAGCGACACAAGAGCGCCTTGAAATCCTTCGTCGGAAGCTCGCCCTGAGGCTCCGCGACATATACAAACGTCGCCGAGGAGAACACCCGTTGGAGACTCTCATGACGGCCGCTTCGCCTGTCACTCTCTTCCGGCAGTATAAATACTTACACGCGGCGGCGGAGACCGACAAAACGATTCTACTCGAAGTGGAACGTGACCAAGTTCGGTTGGAGAAAATCCAGGTTGAACTCGAAACAAAACACTCTGAGAACAGAAAGCTCCTTCTCGAAAAGGAGCAGGAGGAGAAGAGGGTCAAAATACTTCAATCGCAGCGACGTCGCCACCTGGAGGTGGTCAGAACGCAAGTCAGCGTATCGACACAAGCCATGAAGGAACTGGAGGAGGAGGCCAAACTCATGGCGACCATCATCGCGAGGCTGGAGAAAGAACGACGCCGCATCCTTGCCCAAAAGCAGGCTGAGGGGATAGAAGTGGTCTCAGGAGATTTTGCCCAGTATCGGGGGCAACTTCCCTGGCCCACAAAAGGTCACATCCTTTCTACCTTTGGACCCCATCGTCATCCCATCTTTAAAACGACAACCCTCAACAAAGGTATCGATATTCAAGCCCCTTACGGATCTCACATTTTCGCCGTGGCGTCAGGCAACGTCATCATGATCGACTGGCTCAGAGGATATGGAAAATTTCTCATTATCGATCATCAGTGCGGCTATTACACGCTCTATGCTCACGCTTCGGAAATTTTCGTAGAGGAGAACGATCACGTTATGGGTGGTGAAATCATCGCCAAGGTAGGTGATACGGGTTCCCTCCAGGGTGCCATGCTCCACTTTGAAATCAGAGAGGGGAAAAACGAAGTCGATCCCATGCTGTGGCTGAGGAAGGAGTGAACGTGGCTTTTGAGGAGATCATCGGGCAAAAGAGAGTGAAAGAAATCCTTGCAGCGTCGGCTCACAAGAATCGTATTCCCCATGCTTTCCTGTTCTATGGTCCTGAAGGAGTGGGAAAGGATGCCATGGCATGTGCTCTGGCCAAGCACCTCAACTGTTCCGATCCTCCATGTCACACATGTTCGTCCTGTCTCAAGATATCGAAAGGCCAGCACCCTGATGTGAAGATGTTGTTTCCCCATCCATCCTCTTTAAAGCCGGAGGAGATTGGGGCACTCATCCGTGAAAAAGCCCAGCAACCTTACGGGAAGGCGACCTTCACCAAGCAAGCCTCGATATCCATCGAGACGGTCAGGGAACTGCAGAGGACACTCCCCTACAGACCTTACGAAGGCACATACAAAGTGGTGATCATGAGTGACGCCGATAAAATGACGATCGAGGCCGCCAATGCACTTCTCAAGACTCTGGAAGAACCGCCAGCAGCGACACTCCTCATTTTGACGACGGGCCGGCCTCACGCGCTTCTGCCGACCATTGTCTCCCGCTGTCAGAAGGTTCGTTTTGATCCGTTGAAGGATGAGGAGGTCGAAAAAGTCCTGATTGAAAAACACGAGGCAGATCCGGCCAAAGCGCGTTTCGCCTCCCGCTTGGCAGCGGGGAACTACTGGAAAGCCCAGGAGTTTTTAAATGAAGACATTCATCGCCTCAGGGACGAGGCGCTCAACATATTCGTCACCGCAATGTCAGGGGGGATAGCACAGATCGTGGAGACGGCCGCAGGCATAACGAACCGTTTTTACGGTGACGAATTGAAGGACGTGTTGCGTATTGCCCTCCTGTGGTCTCGGGATCTTCTCCTGCTCCATGAAAAGAAGGAGGACAGGGAGATTGTCAATATCGACCGTATCACAGCCCTGCGGAAATACATTGAGCAATATTCGTCCTCCGAGATCCACAATTGGATCGATGAGCTCAAAGAAACGCTCGAGTTGATTGATAGGAATGTCAATCAACATCTGGCTCTCATCGGATTGATGCTGCAATTGGAAAAGAGAAAAATCTGAGATAAAATCTTCGAAATGGAGAACAAGAGCATGATTGAAATATTGGAAGTGGCATTCAAACGAGAACGCAAAGAGTACTATCTAAATAACCTCAATATCCCCTTCACTATAGGTGACTACGCTATTGTCTCTGCTGAGAGGGGAGAAGATATGGGTCGTGTTTTTCAAAAGGGAAGACTCCCCCAGCCGAAAAAGGGACGGGAGCCGTTAGAGAACGTTCTCCGTAAGGCAACGGAAGAGGATCAAAACAAATTGCTGGAATTGAGAAATAAAGAGGGAGGCATTTTTCGAACGTGCAAAGCGAAGATCGAAGAGCACGGGCTGGCCATGAAGCTCGTCGACGTCGAATATCGTTTTGATGCTCATAAAATCACTTTTTATTTCACAGCGGACAAGAGAATCGACTTTCGAGCCCTGGTGAAAGATTTGGCCGCAATTTATCGCACCCGTATTGAGATGCACCAGATTGGCGTCAGAGAGGAAGCTCGCCGCGTCGGGGGATACGGATGCTGCGGATTGAAACTGTGTTGCACGACCGTCATTGAGGATTTCGACCCTGTGACGACGCAAATGGCCAAGGATCAAAATCTCATTCTGACACCGTCAAAACTTTCCGGAGTATGCGGCCGCCTCATGTGTTGCCTGGCCTATGAATGGAATCTGTATAAAGCCGAGATGGAGCGATTCCCCCAAGTCGGGAAAAAAATTACGACGGAGAAGGGAAAAGGGAAAATTGAACGGGCCGACATCTTTCGAAATCTGATTTACATCAGCTACGAAAGCGGAGGGGAGGAGAAAATAACCTTGGAAAAATACGAAAATCTCAAAAAGAAAAAGAAAGGTGCCCCCGAACAAGCGAAGACATGACACCCGGACGGCTCACGAACCTTATCTCGTTCGACGGTTTGCCAAGCGGCCCAGAAAAGGCTTGCCGTCACTCTCTATCTGCCATATTTTTAAAGTGTTCAAAGAATAGTCAGGACTCTCCAAAGGAGCGTTTATGAAGGAGAAATTCTATATCACCACCGCTATCGATTACGTCAATTCGCTTCCCCATATTGGCACGGCCTACGAGAAAATCGGGGCCGATTGCATCGCCCGATTCAAGCGGATGGACGGCTTCGATGTTCACTTTCTCATGGGCAACGACGAGCACAGCATCAACGTCAAAAAAGCGGCGGTGGAACAGGGTCTGACACCTGAAGCGTACTGCGATCGGATGGCCGAACAGTTTCAGCGGATCTGGAGAAAGCTCGATATCTCCTACGACGATTTTATTCGGACCACCGAAGAGAGGCATTGTGCCGCAGTCCAGAAGCTGTTCTTGAAAATCCATGAGAACGGTGATATTTACAAGGACAGCTACGAAGGCTGGTACTGCGAATCCTGCGAGGCTTTTCTCCAGGAGAAGGACCTGGCCGACGGGAAATGTCCCAACCACGGTTCGCAGCCCAAGTGGATAGAGGAGGAGAACCATTTCTTCGCCCTGTCGAAATACGGCGACAGATTGCTCCGACACATCGAGGCCAACCCGCGCTTCATCTTGCCTGAAATCCGGCGGAACGAAATCGTCAACGTCATCAAAGGTGGCCTGGAGGACATCAGCATTTCCCGCTCAAGTTTTGACTGGGGCATTCCGCTGCCTATCGATCCATCCCACGTGGTTTACGTTTGGTTCGATGCCCTCATCAATTACATTTCAGCCGCGGGATACGGCAGTGACGAGGACCTGTTTTCCCGCAGATGGCCGGCCGACGCTCACGTCATCGGTAAGGACATCACCCGCTTTCACTGCATCATCTGGCCCTCGATGCTCATGGCCGCCGGCGTTCCCTTGCCCAGGACCGTCTTCGGCCACGGCTTCGTCTATCTCAAAGGAGCAAAGATGAGCAAATCCTTGGGCCACGTCGTGGAGCCTCTGGACGTCGTTGATACGTACGGCGCCGATCCCCTGCGATACTACCTGCTGCGAGAGGGCAGTTTCGGACGGGACGGCGATTTCACCTGGGAGAATTTCATCGACCGTTACAACAGCGACCTGGCCAACGATCTGGGAAATCTTCTCAATCGAACCCTGAGCATGATCGTCCGATATCAGGAGGGTGTTGTGCGCGCGCCGTCCGGGTGTGAGGCGGTGGATGAAGCGCTTCAAGCATCCGGCATCGGGGCTCTCGCTCACATTCGGCATTCTTTTTCAGAAGTCGCCGACGATATCGAATTTCACACCGCCTTGACTCACATATGGAACATCGTCGGGCGTGCCAATAAATATATCGACGAAACAGCCCCCTGGACCCTCAACAAACAGGGGAAAAAAGAGCGCCTCGCCACCGTCCTCTACAATACGGTTGAAACGTTGCGCATTACGACTCTCCTGATTGCCCCTTTTATGCCCAACACGGCACGTACGATGTGGACCCAGCTGGGACTCGAGAGCACACCCTTCGAGGATCAGACCTTTGACAATATTGAACCGTGGGGCCAGATTCCGGAGGGAACAGAGGTCCATGTGTCCGCACCCCTCTTTCCGAGAATCGAACGCACAGAAAAGGAGGAGACAACAATGGAACAGCCCGAGGAGCACCTGATCGACTTTAATGAGTTTCAAAAAATGGATCTTCGCATTGCCGATATCCTCTCCGCAGAAAGGGTCGAAGGAGCCAACAAGCTGGTGAAGATGGAAATCGATATTGGGGAGGAACATCGTCAGATTGTGGCCGGTATCGCCGAACACTATGCTCCCGAAGATCTCGTGGGGAAAAAAATAGTTGTCGTCGTCAATTTAAAACCGGCGGTGATTCGAGGTGTCGAGTCTCGGGGAATGCTCCTGGCAGCCGAAGAGGGCAACACACTTGCCCTCGTGACCTTGGATAGGGACGTCGGAGCCGGTGCCAAGGTGCGATAAGCCATATATGAATTATTGTTCTCATGGTCATTGATACCCACGCCCATCTCGACTTTCGGCACTACGACAGTGACAGGCCTCAGGTCATCGAGCGTGCCTTTCAAAACGGCCTCTCGGCCATAATCAACGTCGGCGTCGACCTTGAAAGCAGCAAGGCCTGTCTCCGCCTGTCCGAGGAACATCAGGATTTGTACACAGTGGTCGGATTCCACCCGCACCACGCCGAGCAGGTCAACAGCTCGACCCTGACCCAGCTGACGGCCCTGGCGCGGCTCGAAAAAGTGGTGGCCATCGGGGAGATCGGTCTCGATTATTACCGGAACTACGCACCGCATTCGACCCAGAAGGACGCCTTCCGACGTCAGATCCGTCTGGCCAGAAAGCTGAAACTCCCCATCGTCGTCCACATCCGCCAGGCCTACGAGGACGCCATGACGATCATCGAGGAGGAAGGCGCCTCCGAAACAGGGGGGGTTCTCCACTGCTTCTCCGGCGACGATGCCGAGGCCCGGTGGGCCATCGACCGTGGATTCCATCTCTCCTTCCCCGGTGTCGTCACCTTCCCCCGAAGCCGTGCCCTGGATATCGCAGCCTCAGTCCCGCCTGATCGGCTTCTTTTAGAGACGGACTGTCCTTTTCTCGCCCCACATCCCTACCGGGGAAAGCGAAACGAACCTTCGTACGTCAAACTCGTTGCACAATCAATCGCCCGTGCTCGCGGCACAACGTTCGAAAAACTTGCCCAAGAAACAACCGATAATGCCAAAAAGGTGTTTCGACTTTCTAACACAAAGTATTGAACGTCCTTCGACTCCTGCAGACTTCGCACCATTCGATCGAACAGTATTCTACCAGAGGACGGTGAGACGGATATGAAGGGGAACAGCGAAATTTTTCGAAAATATGCCATCAGGCCCAAGAAGCGCCTGGGCCAGCATTTTCTAAAGGATCGAAACATCGCCCGGAGGATCGTGGATGCCCTCTCACCGGAGGCCGGCGACACCGTGCTCGAGATCGGTCCAGGGCTGGGCGTGCTCACCCGCCATCTCCTCGACATCGCTGGAACCGTCATCGCCGTCGAGATCGACGATAAAGTGAGCGATCTCCTTGAGGACACCTTCGGCCGTCACGCTCACTTTCATCTCATCCGCAGCGACATCCTGAAAACGTCCCTCCGGGAGATATGCTCGCAACACAATAACGATACACTGAAGGTGGTCGGCAATCTCCCCTATTCAATCACCACACCGGTACTCTTTTTCCTCCTTCAATGGAAATCCGAGATCGAGAGCATCGTCATCACGATTCAAAAGGAGGTCGCTCGGCGGATCGTCTCTCCCCCCGGGACGAAGGATTACGGCGCGCTGTCAGTGGCCGTCCAGTACCACACCACCCCGGAACGGGTCTTCGACATTCCGGCGGCCGCCTTTTCACCCAAACCGAAGGTCGACTCCACCGTTCTCAGACTGGGCATCCGAGAATCTCCCGCCGTCGCAGTGCAAGATGAGGACTTCTATTTCCGGGTGGTGCGAGCCGCCTTCGGGCAGAGAAGGAAGATGCTCCGCAACGCCCTCTCCGGGATCTTCCACCTCTCATCGCAGCAATATAAAACCATTTCAGATCACTCGGGGATTGACATGAAACGGAGAGGAGAAACCCTCAGCCTGGTGGAGTTCGCCAGGCTCTCCGACTCGGTGCTGAAATTTGCTGAAGACTATTCCGACGAATAGGTATGACCTGTCCGAGATGTAAAACAAAAATGGTGGAAGAGAAACGATCCTTCCACAAGCAGCGGAAATGGATCTGTCCGAACTGTGGGAAAGTCGGTTTTCAAAAGGCAGGAAAGACGCGCGGGCAAAAAAGAACGGGAAATTCGTCTGTACGTTGAGACTCGTGACGCCGGTCGATGGGTGATGGGACTGGCGCATTGCTGTTTGAAGCGTGATGTCCAAAGTCTGTAATTTTTTTATCCGTGTAGTCGCCTCACAAGCCTCAAGAAACCAGTATCAGGATTCGATATGCAATATTACGTGATCCTCGTCACCTTCCCCCCCTCCCCTTCGCTCCCCTCCACCTCAAACTTGACGGGCAGGAACTGCTCCACGACCCAAATACAGGTGAGCAGATGCTGTGTGATGCGAGACGTCACGATAGAGGACTGTCCCTGGGCCAGGGCCATGTAGATGACGAGCTGATCGGCCAGATGCTCGTCAACGGCGGCTCCGGAATCCATGAACTCGAGAAACTGGCGAACCGTGCTCCCGGCGACCTCCTCCGCGGGACGACCCCGCCGTCCCAAGGTGCTGAAACCGGCCCGGCTGTTTTCGAATTCAGCCCAGAGAAAAAATATCGTTCCGGGACAGGAGGCGGGAGTTTCGAACATCCTGATCTGAGCGTCGTATCCTGCCTCCCGAAGAAGTTGATCGCCCTTCCGCCTCTGGCGTTTCGAAATCATCATCGGCAATTTCGAAGAGACGGATAATCCCCGCAAAGCCTCCAGCGCACCGCGCTGTTCGAGGTGCACCGGAATGAGCTCCTGCAGCGGTTCGACATCAATAGTCACCGTTCCCTTTCCTTTGGGATACCATCCCCAACGGGTGAGATTCATGCTTCCATGAGCACCCATCTTCAGCACGGTAGGAAGAAAGACATGAAGGAGATAGTGAACCGGGGGGCTCCACTCCACGTGCGTCCCTCCGCGGATCATGACACGTGATCTTTCAGGTCCATAGAGAAGCGGAGGCAAAAGGGCTTGAAGTATCAGTGTCACCGAACCCGCACTCGACTTAAGATCGGCCACATTAAAGGAGAACTCACCGGAGCGAAGTGTTTTCGGCTCAAAGACAACTTCCATGGAATTGATCTTTCCGCCGACAACAGATGCATTCGTCAAAGCGGCTAAAGCCTGAACACACATAACATGCTGAGGCTTCAGTCCTGGATTCTTCCTGTTCGCACGAATGTTGACAACACGTACAGGAACCTTGAGTATGCTTGCCAGGGCCAATCCTGTGCGTAAAATCTGGCCACCGCCCTCTCCGTATGCTCCATCCAACTCAACCATGTTCACCGCACCTGTTTCCGTTTATGATTCCTCAACGCCATCATCCCTTCGCTTCTCCCTGGCAATAAGCATCTCGGCACACATAAGAAGAAAAGCCACCAGCAGAAACTGTTTCCACAGCTCACGACCGTATCTCGTTCGCAGAACATACTCTTCCACAGATTCCTCTTGATCAACGTTGTGGACCGAGACACCTTGCAACGCCTCCTCAATACGGTCCATCTCTATCCGGGTCATATCCGATTCAGAAGGATCCGCATTGACTGCAAAATTCTTGAGATCCTCATGCTCCGTGACCAGACGGTAAATGCCGGGGCTTTCAGTGTGTTCATACTCAACAAAGAAACTCCCCCCGGAACTCTTGAGCTCTATGGCCCTCTCTTCCCCTGTCGGCTCGATACAGCGCACCCTCTGATGAAATTCCAAACCGCCCACCTCCTTTCGAACAACAGTTCCTACGAGGTTGTGCTCCTCGATCTCCGAGAGATCGGTCGCCAGGTATTGGACCACTCTGTACAAGAGCGGGACATAGATGCCTTTCCGCATGAGATTTGTCCACTGAGGATCAGCGGCCGACGTGAACAAGACGGTCCTCCCACGTCCTGTGCGCGTTTCGGCCAAAGCCACTTTTCCGTTGCTGTAGGAGATGATGGGGATCACCACGGCAGAGGGTTTGACGTCGTATATGAGATAAAATTCCGGGGATTCAATTGTCTCTCTTTTCTGGAGAAGCCCCTTGAATATCGGATGCTCGCTTTCGATTTGACCGAAGGTAAGAAAACTACTTTTCTCACCTAAGGTCCCAAGAGGAGCCCCTATCGTCGAGGGGAAAAGCGTCGGCAGAAGCTGTGAATTATAGTAGCGAGGATCGATATCATTTCCCAAAAGGATGACCACGCTTCGACCGCCCTCGACATAGCTCTGCAAGCGAGAACGTTGCGCTTCACTCAGACGTGGGACGTTGGTTAAGAGTACCACATCAAAATCTCCCAGTGCATACCGGCCTAATTGATCCACGGAACTCACGGTGGGGAGAACGAGAGACTGTGACGTTTCGAAGGGATTCAGGGCAAGCCTTAAATAATGGGCATCGGCTTCCCTGCGCCCCACGATGAGGACTCGAATCTTTTCCGGTACTGCTATGGAAAAATATTCTCTGTTATCGACGAGAAGATCATCATCTTCAACCTCGACATAACCGGAGATCTGCCCAGGCTTGTCGAAAACAACGACAAAATCGGCATTCTGTGTACGGTGCGCTTCAATATCGAGTGTTGTCTGGCCCATTCGTTTCCCGTTGGTGAATAACTGAACCAAAATATTTTCCCTCTTACGATCCGAATGGTTCGTCACAACGGCTCGCAGACCCACAGGTTTCCCAACCTCCAGAAGGCGATCGAGAAACGCCACCCCGTCGATACTGATATTCTCGGTCTGCCCGGAAGACACGGGAAGAACAAAGAGCGTCGCGTCTTCGACGAAGGGCACGGCTTCACCTTGCGCAAGGTCCTGCCAGCCGTTCCGACGCATGTCCGTGATGAGGTACACCTCTTTGTTGGCATTTCTCGATTGGGCCAACACTTCTGTCGCTGAGATGAGGGCGGATCGCATATGTGTCGTTCGATTGGAGAGATCGAAGCTTTCGATCGTCTCCCGCAATTCGGTAAAGTTCTGGGTATACTGTTGAAAAGCGGAAACATCGGACACCAGGTGAACCCAAGTTTCGTCACCATTTCTCAACAGCCCGACAACTTCTTGAGCCCTCCCCCGGGCTATGTCAAAGAGTGTCCCCCTGGGGGTGTTCACCCCCATGCTGAAGGAGTTATCGAGAAGAAGAACGGCACTCGTCCTAGCTCGCGCACTGAGTCCCGCGGAGAAGACCCCTTTCAAAACAGGCCGGGCAAAGGCCAGCACGACACTGAGAACAATAAGGGTTCTGAGAAGCAACAGAATCAGTTGGCGAAGTTTTACTCTTCGCATCTTCTGACGCTGGAGCAGTTTTAAAAACTCCAGCGACGAGAAGGATATGATCTTGATCTTCTGGCGATTCAACAAATGAATGAGAAGAGGGACCGCAGCTGCGGCCAACGCAAAAAGAAAGATTGTATTCAGAAATGCCATACGATGAGTTCACACGGGAAAAAGTGTTTCTTGTTTTTCCTCTGGAGACAACACAGAATGTCTTAATGCAACCTTTTTCTTTTATTCAAATAGGAGAACAGCGCGTAATCGAAATCGACCGATGTATCCATGAGGACGTAATCTATCAGGTCTGCCCGACATTCACGCTTAAACGTTTCGATACGTTCTTTCATCAACTCACGATACTCAGTCCAAATGTGCCAGGGTTGCGTGGGGAGTTCCTCCTCCGTCTCCATGTCCTTAAATCTGGCTTCGGCCTGATAGGCGAACGTTCGCTCAAAGGGATCGAGCACGTGAAAAATGATCACCTCATGCTTCTTGTGCCGGAAATGTTTCAAGCCCAGCATTATTTTTTGCGGATCATCGAAAAGATCAGAGATAACGATAATCAATCCGCGCCTTTTTATGCGCTCTGCGAGTTGATGAAAGGTGGCCGAGACATTCGTCTCCGCGGATGCTGCAACACCGTTCAACTCCTTCAACACAACGTTGAGATGGCCCATAATCGATCGTGGAGCGATGTACCGACGAATCCCCGAATCGAAAATCGCCAGACCAACAGCATCGCGCTGAGTCAGCATAAGGTACGTCAGTGCGGCGGACACATAGGAGCCGTATTCCAACTTTGTCAGGCCGTTCGATTGATAGGCCATCGAGCCGCTGGCGTCAAGCAAAATGTAGGATTTCAGATTCGTCTCCTCTTCATATTCCTTCACGTAATATCTGTCCGATTTAGCATAGACTTTCCAGTCGATGTGTCGTATCGAATCACCCGGCATATATTGACGGTGTTCAGCAAACTCGACACTGAACCCATGATAGGGACTTTTGTGCAGGCCCGTAATGAAACCTTCCACCACAAGCCTCGCTTTGAGATCCATGTTCGACAATTTCGAAACAACTTCAGGGTTGAGGAACCGCCGATAGTCTTTCATCGTTTCTACTCTTTGATTTCCCGCTTAAGATCGTTGATGATACGAACGGTATCGACACCATCGGCTTCAGCATTGAAATTCGTCACAATCCTGTGTCTCAAGACGGGGAGTGCGACCCCCTGCACGTCCTCAATGGAGGGACTGTACCGGCCATCGAGCACGGCTCTTGTTTTGGCTCCCAGAATCATATACTGAGATGCTCGAGGCCCGGCACCCCAACTCACCCAGTCGTTAATAAACTTCGGGACACCATCATCTCCGGGTCTCGTGTTCCGGGCCAATTTCACCGCGTACTGGATGACGTGGTCGGACACCGGCACTTTGCGCACAAGACGCTGGAGGGCCACAATATCATCGGCGCTCAAAATCCGGTTCAACTCCGCGGAGTAAGCGCTCGTCGTCGTCTTCACGATCTCCTCTTCTTCGGATCCACTGGGATAATCAATCCAGATGTTGAACATGAACCGATCCAACTGGGCCTCAGGAAGCGGGTAGGTCCCCTCCTGCTCGATGGGATTTTGAGTGGCCAAGACGTAAAAAGGTTCATGCAGCGTATACGTCTCTCCGGCGGCCGTCACCTCATGCTCCTGCATGGCTTGAAGCAGGGCCGACTGTGTCTTGGGAGGCGTGCGGTTAATCTCATCGGCCAGAATGATGTTGGCGAAGACCGGCCCTTTCACAAACTTAAAGGCTTTTCTGCCGGTCGATACATCCTCCTCAATAATCTCGGTACCTGTGATATCGGACGGCATGAGATCCGGGGTAAATTGAATGCGACTGAATTTGAGATTGAGAACCCTCGCCAGCGTACTGATGAGCAACGTCTTTGCCAGCCCCGGCACACCGATGAGGAGACAATGGCCGTTGGCCAACAGAGCAATCATCAGTTCGTGAATAATCTCGTCCTGTCCCACAATCACCTTCCTGATCTCTTGGAGAATGTTCTCGCGAGCCTCTTTTAACCGTTCGACTGTCTCTAAATCGCTTCCCAATACTTCCTCATGTGACATGAAATCCTCCATAGTATCAAAGAAAACAAAGATGTGAAAAGAAACGGTGAAGATGTATTCATACATATAGTACCATGCGAAATGGCCTCTTTTCCTCTGGAACTGAATTGAACCGTTTGAAAAACTTAAGCCTTACGATCCCCTATTCCAACACACTGAAACGTCTCAGAGTGGTTTCGGTTCCCTTTTTGAACAGGATGCATATATTCAAAAAAAACCGCCGGATAGGCATCAGTCCGGCGGTTTTCAAATACATTCAAAGAAATATTCTACTTGAGCAGCAGCATCGATTTCGTATCGAAAAACTCTCCCGCCTGCAGCCTGTAAAAGTAAACGCCGCTGGCCACAGACAAGCCATCCTTGTCCAAGCCGTCCCACGTGACTGTGTACGTACCTGCTTCCTGTTTCACATTGACCAGGGTCCGGATGTGCTGTCCTAAAACATTGAACACCTCAAGACTGACCTCATGCACCTGGGGTAAACGGTATTCAATCGTCGTTTCCGGATTAAAGGGATTCGGGTAGTTCTGAACGAGAACGTACTCCTCGGGCATGGGAAGCTCCGGATGCGGCTCAACGGCTACCCAGACAGTATACGTAATTGTCAGCGTATCGTCGGCCTCAAATTGAGCACAGGTGACATCCCGCATGTTGATTTCATCGTTGAGGACGAATTGGCCGTTGGGAAAATCATTCGGATTCCAGCAGATCTCACCCTCGGTACCCTCGGTCACAAGAGTCCACACCACCATGCTGTCCAGGGAACTCCGAATATCCGTACAGAGCTGCTTGAAAACAGGGTGATCCAGGGGAAAGTACGCGAATAAATCAGGCGGTAAAGGAGGATGCGGGGGACACGGAGAATCCAAACCGACGTCGAGCCCCTCAGTGCCACTCGGATCGGCGCCGAAAAAGGCCCTGACCGTGTCATCATGTGCGCTGCTTCCCAGGGTAAGCAGAATCGCATACGACCCGGCGTTCGGTTCCACATCAACGGACACGCCCCCACTCTCGTTGCCGACTTCATCGTAGGCCGTTACCGTCAGAGTATAGATGCAAAGATTGGCCAACCCTATGACCTCATAATAGGAAACATCTCCCACATCAAACTCATCCACTGGGACCCCTGCACTGTCGACGTACACTTTGTAGCCCCGCACATCTTCGGAGGTACTGGCTGTCCACATCAACGTCACTTTACCATCACCAGCCAGTCCCTGCAAACCGGTCACGTCGGCCGGTGGCGTTTGATCCTCGTAGGAATAAGTGATCGTGTAGCTCTGCCCTGCTTCAAACTCCATGGAATTGCTCTCTCCCATGTCGACTCCGTCGAACATGATGTCGGCATCGGGGGGCAGCGCTGCCGTATCCCACGTGAATGTTCCGGCGACACCCTTTGTTTCCAAAGTCCAGATCACCGTCAGGACGGTCGAACTCCGAACATCTTTTGTGAGTCGGTTTAATACCGCATCAATCGAGAAGTAGGCCTCAAAATCAACTCCAGGCGGTGTGGGTGCTTTTGGCTCATCAAGATCTGGATCAAAATCATCCGTTCCATCCGGATCGACCCCAAAAATAAGATCGACGGTAGGTTCCTCAACATCATTGGGTGTGGCCGTCACTGTAACCGACCACGCATCACCAGACGGCCCGGTCACCACAAACATGCCGTCGACAACATCGGTGGGAATCTCTTGTCCTTCGAAATTGGCCAGGACGACATCTGTCAAAGTGAGGGCATACTCACCTAAAAGGGCTTCCGATGACACATCAATGTAAAAAATGGCCACAGGACCCGATCCGGGCGCTATCGTATCTCCCTCACGATCAGCAATGACGAGAATAACCTGACCGGTTCCGTACTCCAGGTTCGCCTCGAAAATACTCATGTCGGCCGCTCTGATCCCGGGCACCACCTCCGTCGGGTCCAGTATATCCGCATCAAAATTGAGAACGAAGTTCATCCCCGCCAATCCAACTGAGTTATTCATCGTAATCACGACTTTGTTATGCGTCGTTCCCGGATCACCATAACCGTTCTCAACAGACACAGTGGCCTCCATATCTATACCACCGGCACCGCTCCCGTTGAGAGGAACTTCCACCGTCGGCTGAACAGGATCGTTGCTGGTGACGGTCAGTGTTCCTGTGATCACTCCCTCACTTCCAGGCGTAAAGGAAACCGTAACGTTGGAGGAAGAACCACCTGAAACCGTCACGGTTGTTGGTTCTACGGCGAACGCCCGGTTATCCAAGGCCATTTCAGATACGATGAGATCTTCAGTCCCTTCATTCGAGATCGTCAGAGTCCTCTGGGCCGTTTCGCCCACGGTGACCTCACCAAAGTCGATGGAGGTCGGATCGAGGAGGATCTCCTGAGCCGGAACAGAACCGGACATGACGACCAATAATACAAAGAGGACCATGAGACAAGCGACGGGCCGTATCTCTCCCGTGAATCTCCTGTGCTGTTCCTTCATAAATGTGCCCATGTTTACCCCTTCCTTTTTAGGTGGAACTTTCCGCTGTTTGTATCCTCAGAACACATCGAGAATAATCATATTCGTTTGCTCGCTTCACGAAAAGGTGCCACTCTCAACAACACCCCGTCACAAATACCTTCCATCTCTATCGAATGACAACCCGTGGCACCAGCCAAATATTGATCACAAAATACACCAAAATTGTAGCCACAAGACCTCCGGCTACAAACCACATAAATGTTTTCAGACCTTTCAGTTGTTTTTGGAGACCTTGAGTCCGCTCATCGAATTCCCCTTTCAGTTCATCGATGGCCCGATTGAGTTCCTCGTGAACGTTGATCCGACCCCGGACGTCCTCAATCTGTCTCTCGATCTCTTCCTTCATTCCGTGAATGTAATCGTTGATATTTGCCCCAACGTAAAAGACGACGTCTTTAGGGTTTGCATTATCCCAGCCTCCCTTGCGTATCCGATCCAACGCATCACGAACCTGGGGGCTGTCTTTGAAATTATTACTCATTCGAAGAAATCACGAAAACGCAGAGCATCTTCGGTCCGTAAGTTGCGATACGGTGTGCGTTCCTTTTTCAACTCTGCGGAAGAACCCCACATTCTGCTACCTTTAGGACTGAGCCGGACTGCAGAAACCTTCTCTTCTGCAGTCCGGCACCAGCTCCATATCTCAAACACTCTCACCCTGAGTGTTTTATTTCATCAACACCATTCTCTTGGTTGAAGTGAAATCGCTGGCCTGCATCTGATAGAAGTAGATACCGCTGGCGACTTCCTCCCCCGTGTCGCTTCGTCCATCCCAGGTCAACAGGTGCACGCCGGCCTGCTGTTTCTCATTCACGAGAATCTTCACCACCTGACCCAGGACATTGTACACTGTCACAGAGACTTGAGTTTCTTGCGGCAGCGAATACAGAATCTCCGTCTCAGGGTTGAAGGGATTCGGATAGTTCTGTGCGAGATTGAAATCAGAGGGCATAACGAGCCCCTTACCTACGGAAATCTCACATTGGCTGTTCCCTTCCAACGTAAGGGACCTCATTGTTCTCATGTTGACAACCCGATCGTTCACTCTCATGAGGACATCGAGATCCGGGGGGATCGCCGCTACATCCCAATCCAGCGTGAACTCGCCGCGTTCCTTCACTTCCAGAACATACGTGGCCGTCGTTCCGAACGGACGCACGTCCCGGCTGTATCTGTCGAAGATTTCATGGTCACTGGCAAAGTACGCCTCGAAAGTGGCTGCCATCGGACTCGGGGGTGGTGTGGGTTTATCGCAATGCCTATCGAAACCGGGCGTCGCAGTGGGTGCAAGACCGAACTCTAAGACCTGAGACTTCGTGCCCTTCGTCACGGTCACAGAAGCCAGCGGCAATGTCTCCTCCGCAACACCTGTGACGGTTTTGGCCGCAGGCATTTCCCCACTCAACGTCAAGGTTCCGGCATAAAGTGCTGCCAACCAGTAGCCCTTTCCAGATTGAACGACTCCCGTTATTTTATAAATCCCGAGAGCCGGATCGTACCACTGCAGTGTCTTCGGCAAAATATTGCCCGCCGGAGTATCAACAAAAGCTCCTGTGTCGGTTTCAGCGGCTATGGATCCGACCATGTTCCAGCCGGCAAGAATATCACTTGTGTAGTTCATGACCGGAATACCTGACAGCACTACTGTTTGAGGCGTCTCCACGGCCAGCCAGTATCCGTCGCCGATCTCAAAAACATCGACCTCCACATAATCGGATCCGTTCCAGCCGAAAGCACCGACATTCCCCGGAAAGAGGACATCGACGTCGTAATCGTCAGGAACAACCGACAGGGAGACCATGTTCCAACCGGCTGCCAAATCCACCGATACTTCGAAGGGGATAACTGTTACTGGGATCGCATCGGTAAACGTGACATTATAGGTTCCAGAAATCTCCCAGCTTCCGATCTGACACGCCTCATAAACATTATCCGTAAAGGAGCCACAGGGGTCCGTTGTACCGAATTCAGTCACCCCAGTGACATCGGTCTCATTTCCGGCTTCATCATAAGCCATGGCTGTATAGGCCATCTCACTCCCGGAAACCACCGTTGTCTCAGGAGTAACTTCGATGCCCACAATAGGACCCATGGTGACATGGACAAGGGCCGTATCAGACAGCTCAGCATACAAACCAATAACAGCCCACGTTCCGACGTAACAGGCCTGGTAGATATTGTTGAACCACTGACTGCAGGAGTCGGTCGCGTCAAAAATGGTTGAATCGGTTACCTCCCATTCGACGTTGCCATCCGTAGCCATCGCCCGGTATGTCACCGTCTGACCTGACGCTACCGTTGTATCCTGAGGATAGACTGTGATTCCGATGATCTGTCCGCGAGGGACAATGGTTACATGCGCCGAATCGACCAGCTCACCGTCAGTGGCGAAGACCCAGCCTTCCATCTCCAGAGAATCGGCTGTAAAACAGCCGGTCGCCGGATTCATCGTTCCTATTTCAGGAGGCGTCACCGACCACGTCGGCGAAACGGCCACAGGATTGTCGTTCAAGTCAAAGCCTGAAGCTATGAAACAGAACTCCTGACCGTATCCCAGCTCCTTTGAGGCCGGTGTGACATCAATCCGCACCAACCCTTCGGCGACAACAGTCACGGAGACGGAATCCTTGGCCGAACCCTCGGCGATAACCCAGCCGTCACCGGCCTTTATTCCTGTGAACAGACCGGCGGCATCGATGTTCCCCAGCTCGGGCGGTGAGACCGACCACGTCGGAGTTGCCGCGAACTCATTGCCGCAGGCGTCCAGACCCTGGGCCGTATATTGCAGTGTTTCGCCTGAGATGACCACTTCACCGTCCGGGGAAACCTCCAGTGTGATCGGAGCCCCGGGGATAACGGTCACATCTGCTGAATCAACAAATCCGGCGGCACTGGCTATGACCCAACCGCTTCCAACCTGATCCCCGACGAGCACACCGCCCTCGGTAATGGTCCCCAGCGTCGCAGGAGAAACGCTCCACGTTGGATCCACGGTGAACGGATTGCCGCACCCGTCATCGCCGAGGACTGCGAACTGCTGCTCGGCTCCGCAGGCGACACTTACCGGATCCGGGGAGATCACAATCATACTCATATCACCGGCGTTGACGGTTACGGCCGCAGAATCGACCAAACCGTCCAAGGTTGCAATCACCCAACCCGAACCGGCGAGACCTGGTGTGAAAAGTCCGTCAACCGACATGGTACCCAGTGTCGTTGGCGAAACACTCCAGTCAGGCGTAGGTGTGGTGGGATTGCCGTTGGCATCGACGCCGGAAGCAGTAAACTGGATCGTTTCAGGACAGGTCACGGTTCCTTCGTCAGGAGCTATCGTCATCGTCACGGAGGGACCGGCAACGACCGTCACAAAAGCGGAATCTACCGGATTCGTAGATGCGACAATCCATCCCTCACCGGCCAGAACGGCCGTAAACAATCCCGCCTCATCGATAGTTCCCAGGTCAGCCGGATGCACCTCCCAGTCAACATCAACAGGAAGTGCATTGTCACAGGCGTCGTATCCTGTTGCCGTATATTGCTGATCCGATCCGGAGGCAACTGTGGCGTCATCAGGTGTGACATCAATGTAATCCAGTTCACCGGCTGTCACTGTCACAGCCGCAGAATCAACAATAGTAGTTTCAGTGGTATTGTCCGTCGCAATAATCCATCCCTGCCCAGCCTGATCGGCCGTAAACATGCCCGTGACGTCGATCGTTCCCAGTGTCGCAGGGGCGACGCTCCAGACCGGATCGGTCGGTGCAGCGTTGTCAAACTCGTCAAAGCCTTGAGCAGTATATTGCTGATTTGCACCACACACGACCTGCGCCCCCTCGGGTGTAACCTCGATTCTCACCAGTTCTCCGACAAAGGATCGGGTTATCGTGAACCCGTACTCATAATCCCCAGATATGGGATTCAGCGTGCCGGTCACCATCTGGGAATCGACGGTTCTCATGTCAACGGTATCATTGAACATGAAATTACCCGTATCCGGCAGAGCGGCAGGATCCCACGCGAAGAAGTACGTTTCAGAATCCGAGATAATAGCACCTTGCCATACGATTTCGATGTCTACATCCGGTCTGATGTCCTTCCAAAACTTGTAGGGAGCCACCAGAAAAAACACGTCCAACTTGTGAGGCGGTGGCGTCGGAGGTGGACTCTGGACATCCAAACTGTCGAGGCCATCATCTGCCGCTGGATCGACACCGATTGTGAGATTGACAAGTCCCGCGAGAGGGTCTGAGCTCGAGACTTCAATACCCACTTCCCAGGTGGGATCGGCAGCAGACACATTAGCCATGAAGCTAACGCACAAGAACGAGAGTCCCACAATAATCGCCCAGCGGGCTTTCGCACTCTGAACCACGTTCATAATAAAATCCCTCCTTGAATAAGGTGAATAATGTGATACTTTTTCTCTTCGTGATGGTCGCAACCGACTGGCCATGCACTTATCAATGGTAAAATTGTTTTCGACCTCTAAAACCTCCAACACATGCTCTTTGAAAAGTATGCAAACCACAAGTGTAGGGTACGAACAACTCTTTTCGATTACCTAATGAAACCTCTCAATAAACCTCTCAATGTACCGTGAAAGCAGAACTTGTGTCTGATGGAATCATCATGGATGTGATACCTCTGTGATGACGCACCAATGATGACGAATCAAGTTCTGCTTTTTTCTCTACTATCCTTTATCCTTCGGACTCAGGTCTTACGGCACGTCTGTGCCTCTCTCTCATTATTCTCCGGCCAAGGCTGTTCGCACACGCCCTGGCCGGAGAATACGAAAACGTCTTTCTTGAAAGGATAGGCTGTCACCTTTCGCAAGGTAACAGCCTATGTTGTATCATAACGTTCCGGCTTCAAGAGCCGTATTACTTCACAAGGACCATACGCTTGGTATCGACGTACCGGCCAGCCATGATACTGTAGATGTACACACCGGTCGAGACCATCTCGCCGTTGTCGTTCGTGCCGTCCCAGATGACTGTGTAGTAACCGGCGGACTGCTGCTCGTTCACGAGCGTCCTGATCTCCTGACCGAGGACGTTGTACACCTTCATAACCACAGTGCCATCCTCAGGCAACCCGTAGGTGATGTTCGTCTCCGGGTTGAAGGGATTGGGATAGTTCTGAGCCAGTTCAAAGGTCTTCGGAACGGTCCTGACAACAATGTCAAGATCGTGCGGTCCCTTGGCCAGGCTGATGCTGTTCTGCGAACGCATATCGACCTCAACGCCATCAATCCGGAGTCTGGCAGCCATGTCCTGAGGAACGGCCAAGACATCCCAGGTTATGGTGAGGGCCGATTCAGCATCCACATTCAGCCTCCATGAGTTATCCTCCAATCCCCGCACGTCTCTCCAGAAGTTGGAGACGATACCGAAGTCACTGGTGAAGTGCGCCACGAAGTCAGTCGAGGGAACGTCCGGCGGAGCAGGTCGGTCGATGCGCCGATCGTAGGCGCTGGTGGCCAACTCTTCAGCACCGAACTCCAACGTCTTCACTTCGGAATCGCTCTGGACAGTGATCCTCGACATCCAGGTCGGCTCGATCATCTCTTCGGTCACGACCGGAACTCTGGCCACGGACGCATCCACAACAGCCACCTCGATGGTACCGCTCTCCTCGGCCAGCATCCAGACCGAACCACCGGCCTTGATCGTACCGGTCGGCAGATAACCGCTGCCTCCCCATGCCCAGATGTTCATCGGGCTAATCCAGGTCGGGAACATACCCGTGCTCACATCCACGATGGTGGAGATGGCCACGTCCTCGAAACAGGATCCGACCAGGTTCCAGCCGGCTGTGAGATCCTTCTGGAAGGTTCGGATCGGCAGACCGGTGATCTCCTCGAGATCAGCGGCACCGTACAGCAGCCAGTACCCTTCACCCTCAGCCGCTTCTTCAGCGGTCTGATAACCGCCGTTGTACTTCCAACTGGCCACGGCGTCGGGGAAGAGGGTGGTCAAGGTGGCATCATCAGGAACCACCGGCACCGACACCATGTTCCAACCGGCACTCATGTTGTACGCGAAGGGCTCCTCGCAGGTGATGACCGTGACGGCCGTCGAAGCGCTCTCGTTGCCGGCGTGGTCCGTAGCGGTCACGTAAACAACATCGCCCGCTGTCAGAGCCGCACCAATCGTGGCGCTGAAACTACCGTCGTTGTTCGCATCGAACTCGACCAACACATCGGTCAACATGCTGCCGCTGTAAATGGTGACCCTGAGCGCGTTGAGATCCGGATACCACTCGGTGCCCACCGCTGAAGGATCGCCGGTAGCTTGACCGTTGTCGCAGATGGTGATCTTCGTCTCATCAGGAGCACCGGGTGCCGTCACATCGATGAGAATGTGGAGACCGGTGTTCCCGGCTCCCTCGGCTTCCTCGATATCGACGAGGTTGCCGGCGGTATCCCGCTCCTTGACGAAGACGTCGGCCACACCCTCGGAGGTTTGGTTCGCATTGGTGACGTTCCAGGTGTAGTGGTAATCGGTGGTATCTTCCATTGGCGGACGGTTCATCCAGCGATCGAAGGTTTCGCCCAGACCGCACGGCACGAGTTCGTCACCGCAGGCCGGCACACCGTCGATGTCCACCAGCTCACCGGGAGCGTAAACGAAGATGTCCATCCAGCACCACAGCCGTCCGTCGCCGGGCAGCTCGGGCTTGACCGTCTGGTCGACCTCAATGTGAACGTCGACCAACTGCCTCGTCGTCACCGGGATCATGCCGTAAATGGGATGCTCAATCATGGGCAGCGGTCCCCCATCAGCCTCGAACTCGTAGGTGATGTGGTAGATGGGATCCTCGCTGTCCAGAATGATGTAGGCCACATCCGGGAACTCGGTACCGTCAACATAAATCTCGGAGTTGACGATCCACAGTCCGTCGTTCGGCGCGGTCTCATCGTAGACCACCCAGTTGTAGCCGTAGTAATCAAACCCATTGTAATTGGTCAGCACAACCCACGTCCCGGAATTCGGTCCGCCATCCCGGTAAATGGGATTTCTCGGGAAATTACTCGTCCCCTTGGCCGGGATGTGCGTCAGGATCGAATCGACCGGCGTCCCTGTTCCAACCCTGTACGTGACGAAGAGATTGTCTCCTGGATAGAGACGACCCCTGACCGTGCACGGCGTCCAATACAGATCGCAATCAGGATCGTATGTGTAGGTGGTGATGGGAATCCAGTAGATATCGCCCATGGGATCGTCAAGCCCCCACAGACCTGGCCAATCCGTTTCGATGGCATTCACGAACGCATCGGGCAGATCCATGGCACGCCCGCCGCGCTCAAAGCCGACGAGGATGGCTCTCCAGAAGAAGGTCACGTCTTCGCAACCCACCAGTCCGGCGCAGTCGGTCACCCTCAGGCGGAGCAGGTACTCGGCCAGGGTGTTCTCCGGCATCCAGTGATGGGGATTGTCGACCTCGTACCACGTCTCACCGTCATCCAGGGAGTAGTGCCATTCCGTATCGGCCAGGCAGACCTCGTTGGTCACCTCAAAGGTGAGGGCCAGATAGTCGGCGGTCACCACCTGATCCTGGACAGGATTGGTGATGGTCACATCCGGCGGATCGTTGTCAACGACAATATCGATCTCCACCAAGGACGTATCGGTATCGAGAGGACCACAGTCGGAGATGACCCTCAGGTCGATGGTCGCCACCTGACCGAAGGCGGCCGCATCGAGCGTGCTCCAGGAGTAACACGTGCAGTCGTCGATCTCGCCATACTCGGTGGCCGTGATGTCGTTCCAGGCCACACCATCGTGGAACTGCCAGGTGACGTCACTCAGCAGCTCGGGATGGGAGAAGTAGGCGCACAGCAGCGCGTAGTGCTGGTTATTGGTGCACGAGTCATCCGGTGCAAAGCCCGAGATGTAGTCACCCTCGAGAGGCGAGCAGATCTCGGGTGGATCGCAGCCCTTGAAGAGCTTGAAGTCGCAGTACCACGGCTTCATCTGGTTGCAGGCCGTATCGCTGAAGCGGTAGAGCATCATGGTCGCATCGCCCTGCTCCATGCGGTGGTCGTCGAGATCCATGACGCCGACCCAGGTCTTGTCGTCGGACCCGATCCAGCCGGGCCTCGTCACCTCGACCATGTCGGCCCGGGCCTTGGGATAGTCGTCCTGAGTCACACCGCGGACCGTCCAGACCTTGCCGGCGGCGTCCTCGAACTTCACCGAGAAATCCTCCTCGGCCACATCCATGTTATCGTTCCAATGGACGAAGCAATAGACGCGGCTGGGCATGTTCAGGGTCGTCTGACCGTCGCACTCACCGATGATATCCTGGCCGTACACGTCGTAGGCGAATTCGACCTTCACCGGCATGGGCTTGACGTTATCGAGGATCAAATACTCGCCGTAATCCCTCGAATCGACAACCCGGACATTGCCCAGATTGTCGGAGACGAAGATCTTTGCGTACAGGGTATCCTCAGGCACATCGAGCCAGACGCAACCCCAGTCATAAGGATGGAGCTTGTAATAGCAGTCGACACCTTCCCACGGTACGAGAGGATACCAATAATAGTAGTACTCGTTCATCTCCAACCATTCCCAGACCCAGTCGGGAACATGCTGCTCAAAGAAGGTGCCCTCCGGTTGCTCGAAAACATCTTTCATGAAGTCCGGCACCCACTCCGGCCACTCACGTGCAGGGATTTCCATATCAAGATCGTTCCACTTCGTGAGCGCTGATACCAGATAGAAGTTGATATGCGCGTATTGAAAATCCCTTAATAGATTATCGTCGACTTGATCCCTGGATTCGGCCTTGACCTCGTCGGTTAGGACTCGATCAAAGAGCCAAAACCAATCGCAGTCAAAACCGACACCGCACTCGGTATTGTCGACGACGCCCTCGATCCACAGCTGGAAGTTACCGTAATCTTCATCAGTAACCTGATGCGGATTGAGGTTGCACGAGCTGACGTCCTCGTACCCCTTGACCGTGTGGAGGTTCATGTCAACAATTTCCGGCCCCTCCACATCAAAGATGAAGGTATGGACATCGACGTACGTCGTATCCGGGATGCCGTCGTAGCAGGCGCATACGTCCCAATCGGTCTCCCCACCATTCACAAGACAATCGCCGTTCTTCTCCGGCGGTATGAGATCTTTGTTGGGCTCGGGCGGACATTCCTCGCACCACAGATCGAGGAGACTGTCCGGTCCGAAGAGGGCGAAATCGGCCTGGGCCGAGACGCTCACCTCGACCACATCGCAGTGCTGGAAGTGGAGATACTGCGGGTAGAACGGACCGTCAGGCCCCTGCTGCTCTCCCAGATCCCAGACCGTGGGCAGGACCAGCTTGAGGTTGATCCGCTCAGGGGTATAGTGACCGTCCACGCAGACCCGGTTGTCCCCTTCGTACCAACCCCACAGGTCGCACTCCTCGCAGCCCGGCTGATAATACGCATCGTAGGCCACATGCCACTGATCGTTCCGCTTCACCCTGACTTTCATCCTGGCCGTGTCGAAGAAGAAGTGGTCGGTGTTCGTGTTGATGGAATGGCCGACCACCGGGCCGTGTATCCGATCTTGACAACCGCCGCAGGGAGGGAAACACTCAAAAAAGAGCGTGTACCAGTTGGCATATTCGGCCGGAAACATACCCTGACAGAAATGCCACTCCCAGCAATCGCCATTATCAAGAAGTGTCTCACACGTTTCCCAGGTCCTCAACGAGTAATCGAAAGGATGGTACTCGTCCGACCAGTACCTGTGCGGTTCCATGAAGGGGAAGCGCTCGATGTCGATCTCGAAGTAGGTCGAGCCGCAGTTGGCCGTTTCCCAACGAGGTACCGGGCACGGCTCGCACAGCTGGCAGCTGATGTTCTTCCACTCGACATCGCAGTGGTCGCACCAACCGACTCTGACGCCGATGGTGGTGATGCCCTTGGTGTAAAATTCATTGAAGAAGTAATGGGCGGCCTGACAGTTGAGATGCGCTCCGAAGAGCTTTATCCAGTTATGCCTCCGACCGCAATTGCCGTCAGGCCAGACGGCATCATAACAATCGAACCACCAGCCCATCTCGTCAGGATGGTTCCAGTGGATCCTCCTGCTGCCTTCCCAGCCTTCCAGGGTGTCGCGTTTCCCATCGGCCTCAACCTCGAATTGCAACCAGACTCTGTTCTTGTTCACGCCGCTGAAGAGGCAGTTGAACTCCTGGTTGAACCACTCGGGCCATTCGAGGGGCCAATTCATGAACCACATCAGGGTGTCCATCTCGGCCTGCGGCACATCGACGATGGCGAAGGAGACGAAGTTGGAATCGAGCTCGCAGCAGTGCTCGTACCAGTGATCCCAGTGCCACACCATCCTGGGGGTGTACTCGTCCACGTTGAAATCCCACGTGTACGGTATCTCAGGGATGTTGTAGGGCGCGTCGCAGCAGACCGATTCATCGTAGGGCAGTATCTGGACGCAAATATGGTCGCCATCGTAGTAGGGCAAGCTGCCGTCATCCAGATAGTCCTCGAGCCACTCCGGAGGATTGAAAATGACGGTGTCCTGATGACCGGCAACTTCGGCCTCGTGCGTGAAGTTGGCCACATCCATCCAGCCGCCTGTCCCCGGATTATCTCTGTCGAAAGGTGACCCGTGGCCGGGGATCCGTTCGCCCACTGAGTTGAAATGGAACTTACCACCGTCGATGTCGGTGATCTTGATCTTCATCCAACCGCCGCCGACCCCGCTCCCATAACCGCAATGCGGGGACCCGCTCCCACCGCAGATCTGATCGTAGATCTGACACATGATGGGCGTGCAGGAGTCGCTGGTGTAGGAATCGTCCGGCGGATAGATCGACGATTCGTCCACATAGGGCGGTTCGGTATCGACGCAGAAGCACGGATTGTCCTGCGTGTCGGACTCGAGCCAGGCGCAGTTCTTCTCGAAGCAGTCCTCCTCGCCACAGCAATCATCGTTCTGCTGAGCCTTGCCTGCCCGAGCGCAGGACCACGAGTTCTCGTCCCACGGCACATTGACCGCATCGCAGGCGTAGACATCGATGCAGACGTGATCGCCGGTCTTGTAGTAGCAGTCCGGCGGATCGAAGATCAAGTAGGGCGGTTCCCATCTGACGTAGTTGATGGTACTATCAATGATGGTGCCCAGACCAGGGCCTTGAAGCTCACCGGCGGGGGAGTAATACCTCATATATGGAGGTTGAGAACACCCCTCCACCTCCACCGCAATCATGAGGGAGTCGGGATCGACACCCGCAGGTTCGATTTCGCAGGCGCAGGCCTGACCAATGTCATCCACGACCTTCCAGCGGACCATCTGCCCTGTGTCACTGGTGTAACACAGCGTGCTGTAGGTGACATCCTTCCAGGCGACACCGTCGTGGCTGCACTCCATGTCCGCGATCTTGGGCGGTGTGCGGTCCACGGTGAAACTCCAGTGGACGTCCCTGTTCCAAATACCTCCCTGATCCTTGGCGTGGACGTGGACCGAGACGAGCCAGCCGTCCTTCCATTCTAAATCCGGCGCTCCGTACCCAGGATGCCCCGGAGCGATCTTGACCGAATCGATGCACTCCTTGCCCAGGAAGACGGTGAATCCTAATTCCAGGTCATCCCTGGCATGCTGTCTGTTGTACCCGGGACTCGCATTCAAGTATTCGCAAGGCCACGGCGGCCCTGGACAGGCACAAGGTTGATAGACCGGCTCATACCCGTTGAATTGTCCGGTGCCCGTATAGTAGAGCAGCTGATACATCCACAGCGTATCCGGATTGCCGTCGCCGTTCACGTCGAGCCACCCGGCTCCCGGACCGGTCCCGAAGGCCTCGGTGCAGGTATCGATGAGGACGTAGGAGGAGCACCAGTCGACGCACTGGCCGAAATCCCAGGCCCTGAATCGGATCACCTGAAAGAGGTCGCTGGTATAACTGCCGTCCGGAGGACTGATGATCTCAACCTCCGGTCCCTCCTCAACATCGTATCCGCGAATATACTGGGCCTGGTCGTACCATTCCGGTCCGCTTCGATAGTCGTGATCTTCGGTGAAGTTGATCTCGGTGCGCTCCGTGGTCGGGTCGTAAAATGCGGATCCGTCAGGACCGTTGATCGTCACGTCCTCCATATCTTGGATGAGGACCGCAAAGGTGTCGTTCGGAGCCAACCCACCCATTTTGTAACCTCCCTCGACCAGGTGGCATCCTTGACTCCGGACGATCATCCACACCCGGATATGCTCGAGCCGTATCTGGCCCGCATACTCGGTGACCTCATCGATCTCAATACCGTACCCTTGAAAATCGAAGAGAGCCTCCCACGTATTCGGGTCAACAAGGTTCCAGGTGTCATCTCCGGTTCCCGGTCCATTAATATCCGCAATACGAACTTGAATATCCTCGATGGGGATGAACTCGTGAGGATGGGCTCCGTTCTCCAGGTAGAACTGCACGCCGGCTGTCGTGTCCTTCCCTGCAAGAAGGGGTTTGATGTCCTGATCCGGATCGAAGTTTGCCCCTCGACCAATGAGGGTCACCAACACCGAATCCATGGCCGCACCTTCCTGATCGTGACGATAGTCGAACCGGATCACCGGCGTCCGCTTGCTCGAATAGAGCATCGAATCCGGTGTGGCTGGAGTGCAGGCAGTCCTCGTACCCCAAGGATTGGTGATCGACCCGAAGGTCGAAGGAATGCAGTCCGGCACATCCGCCGTGTCGGGTTTGACCAAATTCCACACTTCCTCATGGCGCCATTGCGCGTTCGCTGTAGAGCTGAGCACAATGAGCACCCCCACAATTCCCAGAGTCAATAGTAACCTAAACTTATTCATTGGCTCACTCCTTTTAAGAGTTAGACGTTTTTGGTGCTTCCAACTTATTGGACTCGTCTTTTCGTCCATACGCTCCATCCTCCTTTCGGTTTTAATGGTTTGAATGATATGAAGAAATATACCAATAGAAATAAGTACGTTCGTTCCTCCCCCCTTTCGTAATGTAAATGTTATTAAGTGATTTCATTCGTAAACACATATGATACTTTAAAAATACTTAAAACCCACCCTTCCCCCTGGTACCCAAGTCCCAAAAGACGCTACACGATATGGATGGTGACTCTGTTCAATCCTTATGTCAAGTTTAACATATACGAAGCCCCTTGTCAAGTCTTTTTTTACAGTTTTCACAACTTTTAGTAATCCAGGTTGACGCCTTAAGTATTCGCTTTCAACTGTCGGAGAAAATGTAAGATATAACATCACACATGTCAAGCATTTTTTACATATTCTCCTTCGCCCGAACAGCCTTAAAAATCGTTGTAATATATCAGACAAACCCCTCATTTGTCAAGCTTTTTTTTTAAAAAAAATGAAAAAAATTCAATGCCTTAGGAATTAAAAAATGATTCTTTGCTCCAGCGTATTGATTTTCAAGCACTTATTGAATCCCGCGGAATATCCGCTTTTACGCAATATATTGGGTTTGTACCTGGAACAAACGCCTAAATATGGTATATTGTGCTTGACTTTTCGTTTATGAGCGGACAGAATCGAAGGCGGAGTTCTCCGAGAGAAAAAGTGTTCTCCGTCCATGAAACAGGGCCGGCAAAACAGCTCCGGTGATGCGAAATTTTTGTCAGGGTGAATCCCGCTCTCGTCGTGGCGTCTCTTCGAGGTCTCTGTTCTCCCGGTCACAATTGATAGACTTCCCGAACCCATGACATCTCCCTCTGCAAACCCTCTTCAAGCTGAACCTTGGGTCTGTAATGAAGCAGTTCTTCAATTTTACTGAGATCCGCCCAGGTGTGGCGAACGTCCCCCTTCTGCACGTGCGTCCATTTTATTTTTGGCGCTCTTCCCAGGAGATCCCCCAGTGTTTCCACCACACCCCTCAGCGATACTCTGCTCCCCCCACCCACATTGAGAACTTCACCAGGAGTCGCATCGAGGGCTAAAAGATGCGCCTCCGTCACATCCGATACAAAGGTATAGTCCCTCGTCGACGAACCATCACCGTATACCTCAAACTCATCATCACGCAACAGCGCCTTTATAAATTTGTGAAAGGCCATGTCCGGGCGCTGGCGCGGACCGTAGACCGAAAATAAACGGAGCGCGACAACAGGCACATCATAACTCTTCCAATAGAGATGGCACAGATGTTCGGCCGCCAGCTTGGAAACACCGTACGGGGAAACAGGTCTGCACGCAGCATCCTCCCTCATGGGAAGATCGTTCGTATCGCCGTATACGGAGGAGCTGGAGGTGAAGATGAATCTTTTGAGGGGACAGGCCGTCGCCGCTTCCAAAAGCTTTTGCGTCGCCAGGATATTGTTTTTCGCATAAATGTCGAAGTGGGTTCCCCAGCTCGATCGAACGCCGGCCTGAGCGGCCAAATGAAAAACGTATTCGACACGACTCAGGAGTTGTCCGAAATCCACATCAAGGATGTTCTCCTCAAGAAACGTGAACCCGCCGTCTCCACGCAGAGCACTCATATTGGATTCTTTCAACCGCCGCGGATAAAAGCCCTCAAAAGAATCGATCCCAATGACCTCGAAGCCTCGTGTGATCAACTCCTGTGCTACGTGAGATCCGATAAATCCTGCCACGCCTGTGACCAGAGCTTTCATAGATCTCCCTCTTCAAATCGCCTCATGTCCTCACGTCCGACGTCACAATCACTTCGTACCTGTGGTGCTCGATCGTCTCCCCGACAGTTGGGTTGCACATGCGCCCTCATCCTTTATATACCTTTATATACTTTTATACACGTTTTCGTAATACTCCAAATATTCCTGAGTCATGACGCTGTTCAGCCAGGCCCGATTCTCAAGATACCACTCGATCGTTCGCTCCAAACTGCTGTTGAACTCCGCCTGAGGACGCCACCCCAGGGTCTGCTCTATCTTTCGATTATCGAGAGCATATCGAAAGTCGTGGGCCGCACCGCGAGGGTCTTCGATGAAACGAATCTTTGCTCTCAATCCTCGCTTCCCGATCTTCTGCTCCAGGAGAATGCAGATGATCTCCACGATGTCGATATTTTTTCTCTCGCACTTCCCGCCCGCATTGTAAATCTCTCCCACCTTTCCCTGCTGCAATATCGCGTCGATGGCGCGACAGGTATCCTCAACGTACAGCCAGTCCCGGACATGATTCCCCTCCCCGTAGACGGGGAGCTCCTTATCGGTGAGCGCATTCTGTATCATTAAAGGGATGAGCTTCTCGGGAAATTGATAGGGGCCGTAATTGTTCGAGCTCCTCGCGATGAGGACCGGCACCCCGTAGGTCCGATAGTACGCCTGGCAGAGCATATCGGCGGCAGCCTTGCTGGCCGCGTACGGAGAACTCGGGTTCACGGGGGACACCTCGGAGAACGTCCCGGACGCCCCCAACGATCCGTACACTTCATCCGTTGATATCTGAACAAATTTTTCCACCGGGTACTGACGTACCACCTCAAGCAGAACCCGAGTCCCCATGACATTGGTCTCAAGAAAAGGCGCCGCATCAAGGATACTTCTGTCCACATGAGACTCCGCGGCGAAATGCACCACGGCCTTGAACCGCTCCCCCTTGAACAGCGAACGCACAAGGGTACGATCACCGATGTCTCCTTTTCGAAATGAATAGCGGGGGTCGCCCTCCACATCTTTCAAGTTCAGGAGATTTCCGGCATACGTCAGCTTGTCCAAATTCGTAATCCGACACTCCGGACGCTGCCGCAACACAAAGCGGATGAAGTTGCTGCCGATAAAACCGGCTCCACCCGTTATTAAAAGATTCATCTCATTCACGTCTCCTGTTCCAATCGTAGGGAATCGAAGGATCATCGTAGGGGACGCGGTATTCGTCCGGCTTTTCGTAATTGTACAGTTGTGTCGGGAAATTGATCATGAGCACCGGCCGGTCACTCTCCGAGGTGAACCCGTGGTACACCAGCGGAGGAATTTTGATCAAGGCGGGTTGTGACGCATCAACGCGGAATTCGTTCACAGCGCCTCTCGTCGGACTGTTCTCCCTGGGATCATACAGAACGATTCTCGCCACACCCTGAATACAGACAAAGTGATCCCACTGCGCAGTATGGTAATGCCACGCCTTGACGACTCCGGGGTAACAGGCGGTCGCGTAACACTGGGCAAATGTCTCAAACTCCGGCCAGTCGCTCCGCAACATCTCCACGAGATATCCGCGGTCATCCGAGATACGCCTGAGATCTTTCACCCGAACACCCTCAATCGGATGTGTCGGGACTGCCATCTCCCCCCTCCTGTCAGGACGAGCCATGCGAGATCACCTTGTGATTACAGGAGAGGAATGGAAATTGTCCTGCTTCTCGTCTCCCTCTTGTCGTCCTCTCCATCTCAAACTCTAAACCTTCACAATCTTTTCCCGCTGGCCAACGGTCCTGCGGGTTGCATTTCTGGTATCGATAATCAGGTGCGCGGCGTCGACAATCCACTGGTAATCGTACGACGAATGATCGGTGGCGATGAGGACGCAATCCATCTCGGACAGGAGGTCCTGCTCCAGTGCGACGGATACGACCTCCCCCTGCTTGCCGTGAGAGGGAGCATACTCCGCAACAAACGGATCATTGTAAGAAACAACAGCTCCTTTGTCTTGAAGCAGCTCCATGATTTTCAGAGCGGGCGATTCTCTCAAATCGCCAACGTCTCTCTTATAGGTTATACCCAGTATCAAAATTTTGGACCCTTTGAGGCTCTTCCCTCGGTTATTGAGTGCTTCCATGGTACGGCCGACCACGTAGTAGGGCATGTTTGTATTGATCTCACCGGAGAGCTCAATAAACCTCGCCGAGAAATCATACTCCTTGGCCTTCCATGAGAGATAAAAGGGATCTATCGGAATGCAGTGGCCGCCCAGACCCGGACCCGGATAAAAAGGCATGAAGCCGAAAGGCTTCGTGGCGGCTGCCTCGATAACCTCCCACACATCAATGCCCATTCTCTCGGCCAACATTTTCAATTCGTTGACCAAAGCGATATTGACGCTTCGAAATACGTTCTCGAACAACTTAGTAAGTTCCGCAGCTTTCGCTGAAGAGACGGGAACCACGTTCTCAACGATAGCGCCGTACAGAGTGGTCGCGGCCTGCAAACAGGCGGGTGTGATTCCTCCCACCACTTTCGGCGTCGTCCGAATCGAATAGTCTCTATTGCCGGGGTCCTCCCTCTCCGGTGAATAGGCCAAGTAAAAGTCCCGGCCGACACGCATTCCCCTCTCCTCGAATATGGGCAGCAACAGCTCCTCCGTGGTTCCGGGATATGTTGTGCTTTCGAGGACGATCAACTGGCCTCTCCTGAGATACCGGGCCACCTCCCGTGCGGTCGTCTCGACGAAACTCAGATCCGGCTCCCTCTTCGTTCCGAGGGGTGTGGGAACGCAGATGTGGATGCTGTCCACTCCGGACAAGAGGGAGAAATCATTGGTGACCGTGATCCGTCCCGCTTGTTGTATTCTCTGTATTCTCTCCGAAGAGATATAGCTGATGTAACTTTCCCCCCCCTTCAGCTTCACTATCTTGATGTCATCGATATCAAACCCCAGAACGCCAAAAGACGCCTCCCCAAATTCCATGAGTAAGGGCAAACCAACGTATCCTAAGCCAATAATCCCGATCGTTGTTTCTTTGCGTTCGATCTTTGTCACAAAATCTTTGAGCCCGTCAGTTCCCATATTCATGACTTGCATTCCGAGGCGAAAGAGAGGATTCAGGATACTCAACCTGTACCATGCTCTCGAATGAACGAAAGGCGTCGACGAAGGGGACAAACGCGGAGACTCCTTTGAAATGTGTACGGCATCGTTCGAAAAGGGTCATCCCGTTCGTGCTGGCGACGTCACTCATCGTTCCTCCGCCATCTCTTTGATTTTCATCAATCGTGTCAGGTTGGATCGCTCCAGCTCCTCCAATTTCATCGTAATAAACCGGATGGTCTCCTTGAGACTGGGAATCAGGGTGTACTCGAGAGCGTTGACCCGACGCCGCGTCCTGTCGATCTCATCGGCCAACAGCATGATCGTCTTCTCAGTCTGAGCCAGCTCGAGAAGCCGGAGGAGAACGGCGTCCAGGGAGCGGAGAGAAACATCGAGCTCGCCGGAGGTATTCGCGAAACCGTAACAGTAAATCCTGCCCTCGGCCCTGGGCTCGAACAGCGGCACTTCGACGTTCATAATACGCTGGGTCGTCACTCCAACATCGAGTCGCTTTCCCGGCAGGGCCAGGGCCTCCTCCACCGATGCCCGCGACATGACCGACCGAGCCATCGTAAACCGTTCGAAAGCCCGGTGCAAGTCCCGCTCCACCTCCTGTCGCAGGCCTTGAATCTGTTTCACAAGATCCATAAACCGTCGCATCAACTCGTCCTGTTTGTCCTTGAGCAACTTATGCCCCCGGATGGCGAGCTTCAGCCGCTTCTTCAACCTCAGAAGATGCATGCGTGTTGGATTCGCCGCTAAGAGCATGGTTCAGCCCTCAAAGAATGTTTCACAATAATATAGAATGCCAACCAAAAGATCAGACGTCATGAGGAGGAGATCCCAGATTCTGCAACCGCTTCGACCTTCTCACCCTTCCGAAATCGAGGCAGATATTTTTCGATCCACTCCGGTCTGATCCTCTTCAACTCCACTGTGGGAAAGACCGACAGGAGTTGCCAGCCCAAATCGAGCGTCTCCTCGATCGTCCGGTCCTCATATTCTCCTTGCGAGACGTATCCGGCCTCGAATTTGTCGGCGAAATTGAAAAACATTCGATCCGCCTCGCTCAGAGCCGCCTCCCCCAGGATGACGGCCAGTTCCTGAGCCTCCTTCCCCCGGGCGTATGCGGCGAAGAGCTGGTTGAAGATATCGGAGTGATCCTCCCTGGTTTTGCCCTCCCCGATTCCTTTATCTTTGAGACGGGAGAGCGAGGGGAGGACATCAATGGGAGGTGACACACCTTTTTTGTGCAAGGCTCTTGAAAGAATGACCTGACCCTCGGTGATATAGCCGGTGAGATCCGGAATGGGGTGGGTCTTGTCGTCCTCCGGCATGGTCAGAATAGGAATGAGCGTTAATCGAGCCCCGTTTCCCCTTGATGCGGCCCGCTCTCTCGTAGAGTGAAGCCAAATCCGTGTAGAGATAGCCCGGATAGCCTCGGCGCCCGGGCACCTCCTTTCGAGCGGCGGAGACCTCCCGCAGGGCTTCGCAGTAATTGGTCATATCGGTTAAAATAACGAGAACGTGCATATCCTTTTCAAAAGCCAAATATTCGGCTGCGGTGAAGGCCATGCGGGGTGTCGCGATCCGTTCGATTGCGGGATCGTCGGCCAGATTCAGGAACAGAACCGCTCTTTCGATGGCCCCGGTCTGGCGAAAATCGGAGGTGAAAAAATCGGCCTCCTCGAAGGTGATGCCCATGGCGGAAAAGACGACGGCGAAGACCTCCTCCTTGCCCAATACCTTGGCCTGTCGAGCGATCTGGGCGGCCAAACGATTGTGGGGCAATCCGAAGCCCGAGAAGATGGGCAGCTTTTGGCCCCGGACGCACGTATTCAGCCCATCGATGGCCGAGATGCCTGTCTGAATAAACTCCGAAGGATACTCCCGGGCGTAGGGGTTGATGGGATTGCCGTTGATGTCCACCCGCTTCTCCGGCAGAATATCCGGCCCCTTGTCGATGGGGCGGCCCAACCCGTCAAAGACGCGACCCAACATGTCCTCCGAGACCCCCAGTTCGATCCCCTTGCCCAGAAAGGTGACACGACTCTGAAAGACATCCACCCCCGTCGCTTCCTCGAAAAGCTGGACCAGGGCTTTATCCCCATCCACCTCAAGAACTTTTCCCCGCCGTCGCTCCCCGTTGGGCAGTTGCAGTTCCACCAGCTCCTCATACTTCACACCCTCCACCTCCTCCACCAAAACCAGAGGACCGGCAATCTCACGAATAGTCAGGTACTCTTTCAGCATATGCACTTCTCCTGCATCATTTCTTGCGCTACTTGATCAAAACACCCTTTTTCGTATGCATCTCTTGACCGGCTCTGAGAACGTAATAATAAACGCCACTGGGTACTTCGTTTCCGTCGCAATCCCTTCCGTCCCAGGTGACAGTGTAAAAACCGGGTTCCTTCGATTCATCCACAAGCGTCCTCAACTCCTGGCCCAAAATATTCAATACTTTCAAGGTCGTGCGGACGGCATATCCCCTGCCCCTTATCCGATATTCGATATCTGTCTGAGGATTGAAAGGATTCGGGTAATTTTGAAGGAGAGCCGTCTCCTCTGGAAGCGTTGTCCCCTCATCGAAGAGAACAGCCGTGGGTCCAAAAACCGTTACCAAGATCGTGTCTCTATCGCTGGCCAGACTGTCGTCCGTCACGGTGAAGATGATTTCGGCTATTCCCTCAAAATCAGGAGCCCGAATTATAGATTGCGCTCCTTCTATCTCAACCGATACTGCTTCGACCAAAGTCAGGGCAGACCATGTCAGCGCCGATTCCGGGGTATCGACATCTTCCACATAATCATTGAGATCGAGGACGACCGAATCCCCGGAGACGAAGCTCGTATCCGGCAGAGGAAGAATAATCGGCGGGTCGTTCACGGCAAGAACAGTGACACGCACCCCGAGACTGTCCGACAGCAGACCGTCCGAGGCAATGACGACAAAGCCCGTATCCGCCGTGCCCTCAACAGGCGTCCCGGCGATCACGGAATCGGACGGGGTCAGCCAGCCGGGATAATCTGAAAAGAAGAACGTGACGGAATCGCCGTTCGGATCCGTCGCCTTTCCTATATATGAAAAGGGTTCATCCTCAACGGCCGTGACCGCGGAGTCAGAGACTATTTCAGGCGGGACATTGGCTGACACAACCGTCACAAGCACGGTGTCCCTATCGCTGGCCAGACTATCGTCCGTTACGGTGAAAAAAACCTCGGCCGTCCCTTCAAAATCTGGCGCGGTCAGAACGGCCTGACCCTCTCCAATCGTGACGATCACCGCCTCCGTCGACGTCAGGGCAGACCACGTCAGTGCCCATTCCGGCGTGTCGACGTCCTCGACATGGCCGCCGAGATCGAGAACGACCGAATCCCCGGAGACGAAGCTCGTATCCGGCAGAGGAAGAATAATCGGCGGGTCGTTCACGGCCTTAACGGTCACATTGACTACAAGACTGTCGGAGAGCAAACCGTCAGTGGCCGTCACGAGGAAGCTTGTATCCAGTGTCCCTTCACCCGGCGTGCCCATAATTGTCGAATCGGAAGGGGACAGCCACATCGGATAATGGGCGAAGGAGTAAGACACAGGATTGTTATCTGGGTCAGTGGCCCGGGCGATATACGAAAAGAGCCGATCCTCGAAAGCGGTCGCTGTTGCGGCGGAACTTATCTCCGGGGGTCTGTTCGAAATGGCGTTGGTCCGATACAACCGACGCACCCGGCTGGCCACGGTAAAACCTGGATTCGTCTCACCGGGACGACTTGTGACCGCCGCCACTGGACCTACATTCTCAGCGTTCCAATCGTACGTAATCACCGTTTGTGTTGAATCCAATACAGACACGAAATTAATCCCAGAAAACGCGGACACATCCAAGCGAGTGACCTCATGCCGTCTGACTCGGAGCACTTGGTACTGACCCTGCGGAACGATCATTGTGCCCCACGCATCCACCTCACCCCGGCTCACAAATCCTATCTCAACTTTCGCATCAAGATACGGATCGGAAGAGAATATCGGATATAAAGGATTTTCGACTATATCCTCAAAAATGTTCGAATAGAACGTCGAATCGGACCACGACGCCCCATATTCCAGGGGAAGCGGCAGTGACATCAGTGACGAATCCAGGACAATGGACAGAGGCACGCCGAAAATATTTTCGCTGGCCGCCCCCAGAAGAGCCATTTCTCCTTCCTCGAGCCTCCAGTACATGTACCCCGCCGCCGTATCGATGCCGGCGATGTTGATGCCATCCGTATCATAGACCACATTGGCCTCGGGAAACTCCCCGCCGAAGGGTGTCTCCCCCTTGGCGACAATCGCCTCAGCCTCTGAATCGGTCGTCGGTCCCTGGCTGAAGTCCCACACCCGCGGACCCCCGCTCTCGCCCACATCGACCGGCACACTTCTCCCTCTCTCCACATAATATTCGTTGACGATGCCGGGGTCGGAGGGAATCTCATGTCTTGTCAGAACAATCTGGGCCTGACTCGAAGACCCCGCCCAGAGCAAGGCCAGGCATAGAACACAGGTGCCTTTCATACTATTTTTTCCCAATGGAAGCCAAAGTTTCATCGACGTCCGTAAATATCTCATCAATTTTTACCAGCTCCTTCTCCGGCGTATATCTGGCCCTGGCGATCTTCTCCCGCAACGGCAGCTCCGAAAGTTGGTCAACCGTTGCCCCTCTCTCCAGGGCCTCCTTGGACCTCTCGTGCATATTCAAAATGAGTTTCAACATCTTATATTGCTTATCCACCGAGGCATACGTGTCCACTTCGTGAAAGGCGTTCTGATGGAGAAAATCCTCCCGCAGCGACCGCGAGGTCTCCAGAATGAGCCGGTCGTCCTGAGATAGGGCATCGACACCGACGAGCCGGACGATCTCCTCGAGCTCTGCCTCCTGCTGCAAAAGTTTCAAGGCCTCGGACCGCATCTCGATGAAGTCCGACCCCACCTCCTTGACATAGTAATCATCGATGTTCTCATAATAAAGGGAATAGCTGTTGAGCCACGAGATGGCGGGAAAATGTCTCCGGAAGGCCAAAATGTCCTCCAGACTCCAGAACACCTTCACCACCCTCAGGGTAGCCTGGACCACAGGGTCGGAAAGATCTCCGCCGGGCGGCGAAACGGCTCCGACAATCGTCAACGCTCCCTCCCTGTTGTCGCTGCCGTGGCAGGTGACGCGCCCAGCCCGTTCGTAAAACTCGGCCACCCGCCTCCCCAGATAGGCCGGATAACCCTCCTCACCCGGCATCTCCTCCAACCGGCCCGAGATCTCGCGCATCGCTTCCGCCCATCGCGAGGTGGAATCGGCCATGACGGCCACCGAATACCCCATGTCCCGGAAATACTCGGCAATCGTGATGCCGGTGTAGACGGACGCCTCCCGGGCCGCCACGGGCATGTTGGACGTGTTGGCCACGAGCACCGTCCGTTTCATGAGCGGCTCGCCGGTGCGCGGATCCTCCAGCTCCGGGAACTCCAGAAGCACGTTGGCCATTTCGTTCCCCCGTTCACCGCACCCGATGTAGACGATAATGTCCGCATCGGCCCATTTCGCCAGGAGGTGTTGGATCACCGTCTTGCCACTGCCAAAGGGACCGGGTACGCAGGCGGTTCCGCCTTTCCCTATCGGAAAGAAAGTGTCGAAAACCCGCTGCCCGGTGATTAAGGGCACGTATGGAACCAGTTTTTCCTGATACGGCCTCGCCTTTCTGACAGGCCATCTCTGCAGCATCGTCACCTCTTTGATGCCTTCGGCCGTCTCTATGGTAACCACCCTTTCCTCTATAGTGAATTCACCTTGGCGGATGTCCTTGACCCGACCCTCCAGACCGTAGGGTACCATGATTTTATGAACGCACGTGCTCGTCTCGTTGACGATACCCAGGACGTCGCCTGAGACCACAGCATCTCCAGCCTGAACCTGCGGCTGGAACAGCCATTTCTTCTCACGATCCAAACCGGGCACATCAATACCACGAGTAATGTAATCGCCCACAGCGTCGCGGATGACGTTGAGGGGCCGCTGGATCCCGTCGTAAATCGACTCCATGAGACCGGGCCCCAACTCCACTGAGAGGGGCATCCCGGTTGAGAAAACCGGCTCACCCGGACCCAACCCCCCGGTCTCCTCATAGACCTGAATGGAGGCCCGATCGCCCTTCAACTCGATCACCTCCCCGATGAGTTTCTTCTCGCTGACGCGAACCACGTCGTACATCCTGGCCTCATCCATCCCCTCGGCCACAACCAGCGGACCTGAAACCTTGACGATAGTGCCCTGTTTCATTGAGTACTCTCCTTACAATGCTTGATAATTTCAATCATGACCGGTACCAACTTTTTCACTGCTCCTTATCCCGTTCCTGTTCCACGGCATGGACCCAAGGCCGGCCGCTTCATTCGTCCTCCTGCATGATGTCGGCACCCACCGCCTTCCTGACAACATGCCGCAGTGTTTCGAGACCGTAACCGAGGCTTCCGCGATTATTCGGAATGAGGACGATACTGGGGAGCGGCCTCCAGGCTGCCTCCCGCAACCGCTCTTCGATATGAATTGCAGACTGCTCGGTAATAAAAATCACCGCATACCCCCCCTCGTAGACCTGATCAAAAGCGGCTTTCACGTCGTCGGCCTTTTCAGCGGGATAGACATCAACGCCTACGGCGTGAAAACAGAAGATCGAATCCCGATCACCAATGACGGCTATATTAGAGGTAGACATCCGGTAATCGCTCCTGTATCGATTCAGGCGGGAGATGATTCCACTTACAGGTGAAGATGGTCCGAATTGCCTTAATTTCATACTCTTTGATCAGCACATAGGCCATCAAAGGCTCAAGACCGAAGGTGGTCAGGCGGGCACGCCCTAAATAGGTGATGAGAAAACCATCGCACAGCTGCTCCAGACGGGCAAATGACCCTTTTGTCTGAAGGGAGGCGATCCCCTCGTCGAGGAGTCTCGCATATCGCGTCTGTCCAAAACGCTGCGGCAGCCCATCGAGCGGCTCCTCCTGAAGCATTCGATAGAACTCCACCGCCAACGATCCCCCGTCGCACAGGTTTGTCTTCAACAGTTCAGGGGCCTGCTGACTCCACAGCAGTCGCACAAATGTTTTGATGTTGAGCAGATCGATCTCCCGTTCCAGCCAGCCCCAGAGAAACATCATGCCCACCTTCATCACGACCGAGAGAAAATGGGAGAACATCGCCTTGTCCACAAGGACGTCCAGGCTCTGGGGTTCGATTTCATCGGAAGGAGAGAACCCCTCGATGGTCTGGATGGTCTGTCTCAGGTATCCGGGAAGATGGCCGACATCTTCGTCACGGATCGCTCGTAACAGGACAGCGGGCGGAACCTGACCCGAGGGCGAGAGGAAAAATTCCATATCTCGGCCGGAGATGCTGCCCTTCAGGAGAATTTTCAAATTGTAATAGTCGGAGCGCATTTTCAAAAGATCCGTCACCTCAGGGTTCTTGGAAAGATGGACAATAAGGTTCAGTGTCGAGGCCATATGTCCACTGAGAAAATCCTCAAAGTGATCCGGATCGCTCAGGGATGGTACGGTCTCCCCGTAATCTGTCTCCCCCAGGATGCGAAGGAATGCATCCGTATCCTCGGCTCCCACGAGACGAGAGATATCGTGTCGCCGGAGAAGTCGTGTTTCCAAAGCCCGAATACGTCCGACTCCGTAAGCATAGTGAGTATTATATGTAAATGGCAATCGATATTCTGAAAGTTGTTTCACGCGAAACTCCAACGTCGCTTTGGCCGGTGTCGACGAAGGTGAGCGTTGATATCGCTCCGGTCGTCAGGAGGCCCTTTCTCCCCACAGGATGTTGGCCACCTCAAATTCCATCGCTTCCCGCATGGATTCGACAATGAGCTTGAGATCGCAATTGATCTCCTTCCTGCCCTTGCGGAGTACGAAGCCCCCGGCCATCTCCCGCGTTTCCCCCGAGAGAGCCAACGCCCCCTTACGATTTTGAGCTGAAAGCTGTCGATTCACATCCGAAAGCAGTCCACTCCAATCGATCCCTTTATCGTGCGAAGCCAAGATGACCTCCTCATCACCCTCTTCCACGCTCTGCAGGAAGAGTTTCTTCATAAGCGCCGAGTACTTTTCGGCATTCAGCTCGGCGAGCGATGCGAACGCCTTTCGAAAGGATTCGTCAATGAGGTTCTGTTTCTCCGCCAGAAGCTCTTTTCTCATTTCAGCCTGTGCTCTGGAGACGATCCTCCTTTTCTGTTGTTCCGCCTCCTTCGCGGCCTCCTCTCGAGCTTTCCCTTCAATCTCAGTGACCGTCTTGGCCGTGTCGGCCTTTACCGTTTCAATTTCGTTGTCGGCTTTGGCCAGAATTTCTTTGGCCTCGGCTTCGGCATCCTCCATGATCTTTTTGGTTATCCGATCTATGGCCATGTCGGTCTACCCCCGAATCCTGGTCAACAGAATGATGGACATGAGAAAACCGAGAACAGCGTAGAACTCGACAAAGACGCCGAGGACGAGCGCCTTGCCCACCTCATTCGGTTTCTTCGCCGTCATTTCGACGCCAGCGGCGCAGACCCTGCCCTGATGAATGGCCGACAGGAACCCGGCCAGGGCAACGGGTATACTGCTGAAGAAAAACTGCCACCCCTCCTGGATGGTCAGCGTGGCTGTTTCTCCGCCGAAAATGCCGCTCCAGAGCATGACCAAAAAACCGATCACAAAGCCGTATATCCCTTGAGTCCCAGGTAAGGCCGTGAGCATAAGGTATCTGGCAAAATTGGCCGTGTCTTCACTCATGGCGCCCAGGCTGGTCTGTCCGGCATATCCGATCCCTATGGCCGATCCAATTCCGGCCAAACCAACAGCAACGGCCGCACCAGCGATACAGAGTGCGACCGGACCCAGCAGAGCCCAGCTCGAACCTGTCATCTGCTGAGCAGAGGACACCGAAGCCCAGAGGGTCACGGCGAAGAATACGACGACGAACACAAACAGGGTTCTCTTTGTCATAGTGTACTCCTTCTGCTTGCTTGGGATGAGAGTCATCGTGTGCTCCTTCTGCTTGCTGTGTACGAAAGTACTCGTGTGCTCATATTATTCCCTTACAATGATGGTGTGTTGATTCTTCTCCTGAAACGGCTCAAATGGTTTTCCCCCTCCCTCATAAAACTTCGAAAAGAATTCGACAAAGTGCAGTCTGGCGGTATGGACAAAGGCCCCCAGACAGGTTATGACGAGATAGACGAGGTGGGCGACGACGACCATCACGGCCGTGATGAGAATTCCGACATAGGGAATCTTTAATGCCATGCCTCCCAGGATGTCGATGACACCAGCAACCACAGCCGTGGCCAAACCCAAGGCCAACAAACGCGAATAGCTCAGGATATCCCCGAAAACACCGATGATGCCGTACAGTCCTCCCAACCCCTTGCCGACATGCACCAAGAGATTCTTACTGCCCAATCCCTGAAAGAGAAATATCCCCCCCGCACCGCACAACAGCAGGAACGTGCCCGCCTTCACCACGGGCGAGGGCAGTGTTATAATAAATCCGATCATCGAGAGGCCCAAACCGACTGTGGCCATGAGCCAGGGAACATGAATGAGAATTGAACGAACAGCGTTCCCCGACGCGATCCCCCCGTAGAGTTTCACCACATACCCGACAAAGACATGGACCACGCCACAGCCCAATGCCAAGGCAAAAAAAGTCATAGCATTCTCAAGGGGATCAAACACCTTCAAGCTGTAAGCAGTGATCACAAAGGGATGATTTGGATCCATTGTGGTCAGATCGAGCCCAAAATATCCTCCGGTGACAATTCCCGCCACAATCGTCAGGAGTCCGCTCGCCAGGAGCAGTTGAAAAAGTTTTCTCATCCCGGGCCCGGGTCGCAGCTTCCTCAGCGCCAGGAGCGAAATAAGGGAGAGCATGAGTCCGTAGCCGGCGTCAGTCACACACAGTGCGAAGAACACGGCAAAGAATGGGGACAGAACAGGTGTCGGGTCTATCTCGGTGTATTTCGGCCTTCCGTAGAGATCGGTAACCATTTCGAAAGGCTTCGCCCATTCCCTGTTTTCCAACGCAACCGGAGGAACGTCCTCTGCCCGTCCCTCCGTTTCCAGGACGCTCACAGTTTGAAATTTCGCCTCGAGATCCGCGCGCACTCTGTCGACATCTTTTCTCTTCATCCACCCTTCAATCAGACACGCACTGTCCGTAAAAGCCAGACGCTCTCGCACCGTTTCTCTCTCCAGATCATTCATCACATGATCCATAACAATCAGAAGTCGCGGCCGGTTTTCCGCCAACCGACGCCCCCTCTCATCAATCCGTTTGTTCTCCTCATGCAGGGCGGAGATCTCCTCCTGAATGTCCTGCACCGCCTCCCTGGGCGTCCCGCTGAATCCGGAGAGCGAGACCTCGGTGATGTCGAAGCGTTTCAGGTGCTCAGTGACCGCCTCTTCCATCTCCTTGAGGAACAGGAGAGCGAAGTACGTCTGTGTTTGATCTTGGTGAACCGTTTCACAGTGAACGGTCTCTGCCATATCCTGGATCATCTCCGTATAATCGGAAGTGAGCATGGTACAGAAGCGGAGACCGACCCTCTCCGTTGAAGTCAGCTCGTCGAGGGGCACTCCAATGGATGTCCACGGATTCAGGAATGCCTTTCTGGACCGGAGTTTCTCCAGACGAGACCTGAGTTCAGCCGCCTGTCGGGAGAGGTCCACGCATTCGCCAACGAGTCCGTCAAAGTCGAACTCTTGGGTAACCCAGTAGTAATCCTGGGGTGTAATTTCAACTTTTTCTCCACCCAATTTTGACAGGACGCCCTGTTGCGGCATATACGGTTTTAAAAACTCCGCTGCCGTCTGCACCGCCGCAAGTCTCTCGGACAACCCCTGCGGGAACTCACGTGTGTGCGGGATAAATTGTGCCGATTCCGGCTCGGGGTGATTCTCTTTGAAATGGCTTATTTCCAAAAGACCGAGGGCCTGCATCTCCTTGATCAGAGCGGAGCGCTCCGAGAGATGGCATACAATGGAAACCTTTGACATGGGGACAACGGCCATTATCCGAGAACCCTTTCCATAATGCGCGCCACAGCTCTGTCCATGTTCTTATGCCCCTGTGTCTGGAGGTCATCGCGCTTCATCTGGTGTTGATCCCGGAGATCCCCTGTCTCCCGCTCGGCCTCCTTTTCAGCCGAATCAAGAGCTTGTTGGATCGCAGTTTTCGCCTGTGCGCGGGCTTTTTCGATCTCCTCACGGGCGGCCTTTTTGGCAGCAGCCAGCCGTTCGGCCGCCTGGTGGCGCGCCTCTTCGACCCGTCGGACTGCCCGGATCTCCGTACTCTTAATATCTTTCAAAGCTTCAAGGCTCAAAGGAACTCTCCTTGCACAAGAGATATTGAATTATTGCTCAAACAATGAATGTGTCGGAACGAACTGACTGCCGTGGTAGAAAAAGAACTATCGGTCGACCCTGCGGGCCGAATGAGATGGCAGATCGTATTGGACCTGGCTCGATTTTGTATTCTGGGAAATACTGATCTCCATTTTGGGTGGTAGAAAGGAGGCGTATCATATCCAATCGCAGTCAGGAACGGAAATCTCAAAGAGATATTGTGCTCTGAGTGGATTTCTCCTCTTCAAGTTCTTTTGATTTTTTCGGGAAGAGACTCTCCCTTTTCTCAAGTAATGATTTCTCCTCTCCCATCGAGCAGTTTCCATTGAAGACCGCTCCCTCATGAACGACGAGGCTGCTCGTTTTTAAATCTCCAAGAAGAACGGCTTTCGACTCTAAAACAGTCTGGTCAGACGCCACCAGGCAGCCTAAAATCCGACCACCGACAGTGGCTTTCTTCACTTGAATGTCCGCTTCCACGACACCCGTCGGGCCCACAATCAATGTATCCGAGGAGACGAGTTTCCCTTTTAACGTTCCATCAATTCGGATACTGCTTTCAATTTCAACCGTCCCTTCAAATATCGAACCGCCGCCAATGATTGTGTTGAGCCGACCGGTGTCGACTTTTTCTTTGTTGGTCATGCTCTTCTCCCTCCTGAATAAAGTTACTCTCCGATTCTTTCGGCTTCCGTCACCTCAACAGATACTCTCTGGGATTGACTGGAGATCCTTCCTTCCATATCTCAAAATGGAGATGGGGCGCCGAACTCCGCCCTGAGTTGCCCACAAATGCGATAGTCTGCCCCTTCCTCACCCGTTCACCCTGCCTGACGAGAACCCTGGAATTATGGCCGTAGCGAGTGGAGACGAACGCATCATGTTGAATCATGACGAGGTTTCCCAAATCGTGGGTCCAGTTCACAAACGTGACAATACCATCGGCCGCGGCTCTCACAGGAGTGTCGGATGGAGCTGCGATATCAATTCCCGTGTGCCGCCTCCCCAGCGGACCCACATTCACATTGAATTCTGCGGAAACCCAGCCTTGAACGGGCCAGAGATTTGGCGTCGTCCGTAACCATTCTTCAGAAATGTCAAAAATGCGGTCTGGAACCTTTTCGGAATACCATTCCTCAGACATTTCATGTGGTATGCCCACGTCCATCTTCTGAGCGAGCTGCAACAGTTGGCCGCTGCTCAAGGGTGTCTTCTCCTCGATGGCTAGACTGTCGGATTCGATCCGCGTTCCCGCCATTCTTCTCAACCGATGGTCGATCTCTTTCATTTCATACAGGGTTTTCTGAAGCTGCAGAACCTTTGAATTCTCTCTTCGCAAATGTCTGTTTTCTCTTTCCAGTATCTCCACCTTGTATGCGGTCCTCGCCATCCTCCAAAAATTCACCGTCATCAATATCACCCCGATGACGCACAGAGCACCGACAAGACAAACGACCTTGCACCATGCGGAACTGAGGCGAAAACTGAACGTCCGATCATCACCATCCGGTATAACCAGAACCGAGAAATATCTTCCCTTTTTGAATAGATTCAACAACGTCCTAAAATTGGTAAAATGAGACTACGGCAATACCCTTCAACGGTGGAGGAACAATATATGCGTCCTCCTTGAAAATGTCAATAGCTTTTTACGGTTACAGTCGCCCTTTGCCGCTCTGCGCTCGCCTCTCAAGAACATGCTTTGCGGACAAAGCGCCGGAGCGTGGGACGACGGGAAATCGCATTCCCCCTACCCCTCACCCAGGAGCAACTCGATGACGCGATCGAGATCCTCGGAGGAATAAAATTCGATCTCGATCTTCCCCTTATCGATCGTCTGTCGAATTCGAACTTGCGTTCCGAAAAACTGCCGCAATTTTTCTTCCAGAGCCACAATTTGGGCCGGTTTCTTGGGACCACGACGACCGGTGCTCAGGGCCCGATCGTGCATGATGTTCCGAACCATCTCCTCGACACGCCTGACTGAAAGCCCGCGATGGACTATTTTATCGGAGAGTGATTCCTGATCACTCTCTTTCTCAAGCGCAAGCAACGCCCGGGCGTGACCCATAGTCAGGGAGCCCGTTTTCAGCTTCTCCTGAACAGAGACGGGCAATTGAAGCAGCCGTAGAAAATTGGCCACTGTCGAGCGATTTTTTCCCACTTTTTGAGCCACCTGATCTTGGGTCAGTGCGTACTCCTCCATGAGTCTCTGGTACGCTTTCGCCTGATCGATGGCATTCAGATCCTCCCGCTGGATATTCTCGACCAGAGACAGCTCCAACATCTCTTCCGGACTCGTGACGTCCATAACGATGGCCGGTACCGTCTCCAACCGGGCCTCTTTGGCGGCTCGATATCTGCGCTCACCGGCAATGAGCTCGAAGCCATCCTCCGCTTGGCGAAGGATCAATGGCTGGAGAACACCCTTTTCAGTGATCGACCGCTTCAGATCTTCAAGGTTCGCATCGTCCATCTCCTCCCTCGGCTGATACGGATTGGGTTTGATCCGGGCGAGTTCAACCTGGATGAGCTGCTTCTCATCTTCAATGAGATGGGTATACGGTTCAGGAATGAGCGCCTGGAGCCCCTTACCCAAGACTTTCTTCGTCATGATTCATCACTTCCTTTGCCAGACTGAGGTAATTGTCAGCTCCCATCGATTGGGCATCGTAGAGGATGATGGGTTTTCCAAAACTGGGAGCTTCACTCAGGCGTATGTTTCTCCTGATAACGGTTCTGTAAACCCGATCCTTAAAAAAACTCCGCGCCTCCTCTGCGACTTGCTTTGAGAGTCTGACCCGCGAATCGAACATTGTCAGCAGAACCCCTTCAATTCTGAGATTCGGATTGAGACGCCTTTGCACCAGCCGGATGGTATTGAGCAACTGACCCAATCCTTCCAGGGCGTAATACTCACATTGGATCGGAATAATCGCAGAGTCGGCCGCTGTCAAAGCGTTTAACGTCAAGAGACCCAAAGAAGGGGGACAATCGATAATAATATAACGATAATCACTCTTGATCCTTTCAAGGGCCTTTCGCAATTGCATCTCTCGTGCCTGCATCCCGACCAATTCCACTTCGGCCCCAATGAGCCTGATATGGGAGGGTACAAGCTGGAGATGGGCCAGTTCCGTGTGATGCAGCGTCGCACCGAGAGATGCATCTCCCGTGAGCACCTCATAAATACATTCCATCTCAGGGCCAACCTCGATCCCCAGGCCGCTCGTGGCGTTGGCCTGGGGATCGACATCCACAAGCAACGTCGGTTCTTCGGCCACGGCGAGACAGGCTGAGAGATTGATTGCCGTGGTCGTCTTGCCCACGCCTCCCTTCTGATTGGCGATGACTATGGTCCTACTCATACTTGGGAGACACGCTTTTTCATTTCGAACTGGTCACTCCTTGGGTGGATACCCTGCCCCCTATCTCGATTCCAAAATGACAAAATCGATTCTCCTGTTCAACTGACGCCCCTCTTCGGTGTCGTTGTCAGCCACTGGGCGTCTTTCACCAAAACCGACAGCGACAATGCGGTTGGGATTTATCTGATGTCTGGTTATCAAATAATTCCGCACGGAATTGGCCCGGGCTTCCGAAAGTTTCTGGTTGTATTCGTCACTGCCCTTACTGTCGGTATGGCCTTCGATTTGAACCTTGAGCTCCGGGATCTCTATCATGGTCTGAGCGGCATCATCCAGAATCGGATACGAGCCGGGTCGAATGGTCGATTTGTTGAATTCGAACGTAATGCCACGGAGGCGGATAACTTCACCCTTTTTCGGAATTCGTCGCAAGGCGAAGTTTTGAAGGGTCGTCTTTCCGTCTTCGATCACGACAGGTACCATCTTTTCGACATACCCATTAACAACAGCCTTCACACGATACGTCGCCGGTGATACTTCCACGGAGTAAATGCCCTCTTGATCGGTCCGAACCGAGGGGATATCGGTATCGATAAAGGTAACAAGGCCCACCAACACGGAGTCGGAAGCTATGTCCGTCATCTGTCCTGTAAGTTTCCCCATGGGCACGATCTGCGGCTCGAGACTGAAGTTCTTCACCTCGGTCTCGTCCCTCTTAATGACGACCGGTTCCGAGAGCGTCAGATAACCCTCACATTCAACTCTGACGACGACCGTTCCCTCGGGTAACGTCACCTCATACATGCCGGTGGCGGGAACCGCCTTCACACTCTCCACCGCAATCTCCGGGAAAGTGAGCGTCGCTGAAATCGGTTCGTTTGTTCTCTTGTCGACAATCTTGCCAGTAATCTTTCCCTCCTTCGGTCTGGCCTTGAGAGCTAAGTCCAATTGCGTTCTCTTCCCCGCCCTGATCAGGACCGCCTTCTTCGTCTGAGAATAGTAGTCGGGATTCGAAGCAAGGACCGTATACTCAGAGGGAGAAAGAGTGACTTCAAAAGCACCGGATAACTGATCGGTGGAAATATTTTGGACCATGGTGCCAGGAAAACTCACCACGGCCGAAATCGGCTCTCCCGTCTCCTCGTCGATCACTTTTCCAAAAAGAATCCCGGTCGTCGGCCGCAGCATCGAACCCACGCTGAAACCCAGAATCACATTCCAGTCTGGCTGTCCCGATTCCTCCGGTGATAGCCGAAAATCAACCGCCACGTCCAACGGGATCGCCGGACCAAAAAGACGTACACCGGGGGTAACACGGAGGGCCATCTTCTCCTCGAGGAAATCCGCATCCGTATGCTCGCCTGTTATTTCCGCAAAGATGATCACTTTGGGACCGGCCTCGTATTCCACGCCACCCCCAAAGATGAATTGATTCGAAGCCGGACCGAACATGCCGGGAAAGAGACTATCCTCGTTGACAGCCACATACCCTCCGTTCAGATAACACCCAAACTTTTCGAAATTGAGGTCGACGAGCAACCGGCCTCCGCCATACGTCTCATCTCTGGTAAAAAAGCCCTTGCGAACACCAACCACCCCTTGGTCGCTACTCCCTGTGGGGAGAACGACGAACCCCTGCAGGCCAAAATGAATGAATTCGGATAACTCTCCAGGATAGCTGAGCTTCAAACCCAACTGCGTATCTCCGATCCCCTCACTGTCCTTATACTGCTTTCTGGGCCAGGTCTGCCGACCGACATCACTCAAAAAGAGAGTGGCCCCGGACACCTCCAGAAAATCCGTAATGCCGTAGGTGAGCCCAATATGGGTCGTCAAGTAGTACGCCTTGCCTGTGGCATCCGGTCTGTCAATTGGAATATACACATCTTTTTCATACCGACCTTCGTTGTGAAGGTTCACGGTCAACAGACCTTGACAGCAGCTTCGTGCCGAATGAACTCGAAGCAGACCTTGTTGACCGTACATCGTTACCCCAGCCTGGGCCAAACAAAATGCGAACAAAACGGTAAGCAGGCTCGAGGCAATCAGTATCTTTTTCTTCATTTTCGATACTCCTTCCTGTGAAGTATTTTTACTCGAAGTGCTCAACAACTGCGTAATGCAACAAATATATAGGAAAGTTTGATCTTTCAATTCTAGACCTCCTCCTTGAATAGATGTTCAAATGCCTCTTACCAAATACTCTATTCACCTCCTTTTTGGTTGTTTCATCTCTTTCACAACTGCTTGGGCAGCAGCCAGACGGGCGATGGGCACCCGAAACGGAGAGCATGAAACGTAATTCATGCCCGCTCGATGACAGAACTCCACGGAAGCAGGATCTCCTCCGTGTTCGCCACAAATCCCCACCTTCAAATTGGGGCGGGTCCTACGACCTTTCTTTATTCCAAGCTCTACCAATTGACCGACACCTGCTTGATCCAGTGATTGAAACGGATCATCCGGCAGAATCCCTTTGACGATATAATCATGAAGAAACTTGCCCACATCGTCCCGGCTGTAGCCGAAGGTCATTTGAGTCAGGTCGTTTGTGCCGAAGGAAAAGAACTCGGCCACTTCGGCGATGTCGTCGGCGATCAGTGCCGCCCTGGGGATTTCAATCATAGTCCCGACGGAATAGTTCACTCTCACTCCGGTTTTCTCGATGACCGCCTCAGCCGCATCAACGACGACTTTTCTTTGGTTCTCCAGCTCCTCCTTGGTTCCCACGAGGGGAATCATTATCTCGGGATAGACCTTGACCCCACCTTTGACCAGGCGACAGGCCGCTTCCATGATGGCCTGCGCCTGCATGTGCGTAATTTCCGGAAAGGCTACGCCCAGACGGCAGCCGCGATGGCCCATCATGGGATTGGCCTCGTGCAGAGCCTCGATTTTCGTTCTGACGTGCTTGAGGGGAAGGCCCAGATCGCGGGCCAACTCTCTCTGCGCCGCCTCATCCTGGGGTAAAAACTCATGAAGAGGCGGATCCAAGGTGCGCACGGTGACCGGCAGACCGGCCATGGCTCGAAAGATTCCGGCGAAATCCCTCCGGTGAAGGGGAAGAAGCTTTTTCAGCGCTCTCCGCCGGCCATCTTCCGTATCCGCCAGAATCATCTCACGCACGGCCGTTATCCTCCCCGGGCCGAAGAACATGTGTTCGGTTCGGCACAGACCTATGCCTTCCGCTCCCAGCCTCCGCGCCGTAGTCGCATCCTCGGGACGGTCCGCATTGGTCCGGACGCCCAAGCGTCTGACGCCATCGGCCCATTTCATCAGATCCGTATAGGCTCGATTTCGCTCCGGATCGACAGCAATGAGAGGCAATGCTCCGGCGTAGACCGATCCCGTTGTTCCGTTGAGCGTAATCCAATCCCCCTCCTTCAAGATGCGTCCATCGACATGCAGCCTCTTCTTCGCACCCTGAATGTTCAAAGCACCGCACCCCACAATACAGCACTTGCCCCAGCCGCGGGCGACGAGAGCAGCGTGACTCGTCATCCCACCCGTGGCCGTCAGAATCGCCTCGGCGGCATGCATCCCGGCAACGTCCTCAGCGCTCGTTTCCGTTCGAACCAGAATAACCTTTTTGCCTGCCCGGGCCCACGTTTCAGCCTGTTCCGGGGTGAAGACGATCTGCCCGGAAGCCCCCCCCGGCCCTGCCGGGAGCCCCGTGGCCAAGAGATCGGCCTTGCGTTCGGCTTTCGGATCGATCATAGGGTGGAGAAGCTCATCCAGTTGATGCGGTCCGACCCGCAACAGTGCCTCCTCCCTGGAAATGAGTCGCTGGCGGCACATATCCACCGCCATCTTCACCGCCGCCACACCATTTCGCTTGCCAACCCGGGTCTGGAGAATATAGAGGGTCCCGTGCTCGATGGTGAATTCGAGATCCTGCATGTCCCGATAGTGTTTTTCGAGCCTATTCCGGACGCCCATCAGCTGTCTGTATAATTGAGGCATCAATCGCTCGAGAGAGGGAAGATGTTTCGACGCCTCGGTTTTGGATGTCTCATTGATCGCCTGTGGCGTTCTCGTCCCAGCCACCACATCCTCCCCCTGGGCGTTGACCAAGAACTCCCCGTAGAAGTTGTTTTCTCCGGTGGCCGGATTCCGGGTGAAAGCCACACCGGTGGCGGAATGCTCACCCATGTTTCCGAAGACCATGGTCTGGACGTTGACGGCGGTTCCCCATCCATCCGGAATCCCCTCGATCCTTCGATAGGATACGGCCCGCTTGCCCATCCACGATCGAAAGACGGCCCCCACGGCCATCCACAGCTGCTCTCGCGCATCTTCGGGAAAATCGACCTTCAGAACGTTCTTGACCTTTTGTCGAAAGAGCGCGCACAGCTTCTTGAGATCTTCGGCATCCAGTCCGGTATCGTCCTTGATCCCTCGGGCTTTTTTCATCTTGCCCATTTCATGCTCGAGCTGCTGACGAATACCGACCCCGCCTTTCGGTTCGATTCCCGCCGCCTTCTCCAACACGACATCGGAAAACATCATGATGAGCCGGCGATAGGCGTCGTAGGCGAAGCGTTCGTTTCCGCTTCTGGCGACGAGACCGGGCAGCGTTTTTTCTGTCAGCCCGATGTTGAGCACCGTCTCCATCATACCGGGCATTGAAACTCTGGCCCCGGACCTGACCGAAAAGAGGAGAGGGTTCGAGGGATCACCGAAGGTGCGTCCCATCAGTTTTTCAACCCGCGCCAGTGTCTGTTCAACTTCACTTTTCAACCCGCGGGGATATTTCCCCCCGGTCCGCATGTAGTGGGTACAGCTTTCAGTGGACAGGGTAAAACCTGGAGGAACCGGGATGCCCAAGCGTGACATTTCGGCCAGATTGGCCCCCTTTCCCCCCAGAAGGTTCTTCATGGTGGCATGCCCGTCAGCCCTGCCATCACCGAAAAAATAGACATACTTTTGTGCCACTCACACCTCCAGTTCTTGCACGTCCATAAAATTTATCGCGAAATTTCTCAATCGATTCTTAATGGGACAAATATATCGAAGGGGATAAAAAATTGCAATGAGAAAATTGAATTTTTGGTTCCATAGAAAAATTAAAGAACCCTCATTCGATGAATTCATAAACAACTATGGTGCACTACTTACAGAAATGGCTATGTTGAGCTTTCGTCTTTGAGCTGACCTGAGGAATTTGTCGGGTTTGGAATACATATCATAGCGAATTGCAATCGTCTCTCTGTCTCAGTGTCTCTGGGGCGAAGCATCCGGGCGAAACAAAAGAGGTAGAGCGGGTGCTCTACCTCTTTTGTCAGAAGATGTGGTTTCCCTTGATTCTATTTTATCAGCACCATCCTTCGGGTTTCGAGAAAATCACCGGCTTCGAACTCGTAAAAGTACACACCGCTCGGGAGATCGGCCCCGGCATCATCCCTTCCGTCCCAGCGCACGCTGTACCGTCCGGCAGCCCTCACTCCATCAACAAGAATCCGCACAGACTGACCGAGAAGGTTATAGATCTGGAGCCGGACATGACCGGTCTCGGGAAATCCGAACTGAATCTCGGTCTCGGGATTGAAGGGATTGGGATAATTCTGCGAAAGGTGATACGTTGACGGAATGGCATCGGTTCCGATGGTCAGATGAACATTCCGGTTCATCAGGGGAATGGTGCGGTTCATGATATCCCTCAATCCTGAGGTCTCAATACGGATGTCGGTGGTGCCTTCTCGTTTCGGCGTGAACCTCAGGACGGCCACCGTACCGGATCCGTCGACGCCAAGCGGTTGTCCACCCAAAGCAACGACGCTTATTTCGATCGATCCGTGATGGGCGTCCACGCCTTTCACCATCGAAATGAGCGCGCCGTTGTTGCCCAGAAACGGGCCCTGCTCAACGTCAGCGACCTCCAAGATGTCGGGATCGAACCGAACCTGCGCCATCGCTCCCAAAAGACGGTTGACCTGTTCAACCTCAAGACGGAGCGCAAACACCTCCCCTACCGGGACAGACGCCTCAGCCTTGAGCATGACCAGGGCTTGACCCGCCATCTCCGGATCGGAGACATATTTCGCCCCACCGCCTCTGACCGCCTCCTTGTACCAGTTGTACATCAGGGCGAACACCACGTGATCCTCAAAATCGATGACACCTTCTCCGGGAAACGGATAGTTCGTCTTGGACCAGGGCGGGCTTCCGGCACCGCCGGGACCGGGATATCTGGCCACATCCCCGGTCAGATCGTCCGGATCGGCGTTCCAGTATTGGAGAAACAGGGCGTAGTCGGCGAAATCGACATCGTCATCGTTATCGAAATCACACAGCAGATCTCCATCCCCTATGCCCTCAAACCGCCCGTCATCGTGGGTCACGTCAATGGTCGCATTGAGCGTGTCGCGCAGGGTGTAGTTTCCAAAAGGAAGATCACTGGACGGATCCGCCACTTTGGCCTTAAAGGTCAGTTTGGCAATGGTCCCGCCTCCGGATATCCCCTTCGGAATCCCCCCCAAAAGAGAAAACTCAACGGAACCGGTCCCGTTCGTGTTATCAAAATCAGACATGAACCCCGTATTGTCCGGGTTGTTCTGGTACAGAAAACTCCCTTCGGATATACTCAACAGCTCCACCTTGTTCGTCACGAAGAAGAAGGTGATGCTGGCTCCCAACAGGTTTTTTACATCCCTGATTTTCAGATGGACAACTGAGGAGACCGATCCGAAGAGATAGCATGGATCCGGTTCGAAATAGAGTTGCGCCGTTGCAGAAGAGCCTATTGTTTTAAAAACTTCATTGTTCCCCTCGTTCCACTCCTCGACGGCTCCATCAGGATCGATACGGACATAGATATCGTGGGCATCAAGGTCCGGCATGGTCCATGAAATCTGAACGGTTCTGCTGTCACCGTCGGTGAGATTGAACACCTCCTGGTCGCTGCCGATGGGATTGACAACGACGTCCGGATCACCGTCGTAGAATCGAATCGTGACTGCAGCCACTGTGGCGCCTTGATCGGTGTGACAATGGATCGTTGCCGAAATGGTGACACTCTCCCCCATATTTGGAAACATGTTGGAAATGGTGAGGTCGTCCGTCGCGATGCTGAGATCTCTCAGTGACGTCCAAACCGAGGTGGTTTGCGATTCTCCTATGGCTCCGTTCGAATCGGTCACTCTGAGGCGCACAAAGCCCGAGTATTCCACATTCCAGGTCATGGTGGTGGTCACACCTGTGGCATCGTCGTATGCATCATCCCCATCCAGATCCCACTCGTACAACACAATGTTGTCTCCCTGATCAGGATCGTATGAGCCGCTCCCATCAAAGGTGATCTGTTGGCCGACGTGGGCCGCGTAGGGGCCTCCGGCATCGGCCACGGGGGGATGGTTGCCTCGGTTCACAATGATCGCATGTTCGTCGGTGTCGGTCATCGTGGGACTGCTATCGTCCGTCACCTGAAGGGTCACATAGACCGTATCCCGATCGACCCCGAGGGGCAATGAGTAGCCAGACCCGTTTGTCACCGCTTTGCCCTCGGCATCCGGATTGTTCCAATTGACCCCGTCGGATTTATCGAAATCCCACTTCCAGGAGAGGATATGTTTGTCCGGATCCTGATGCCACGACTGGGAGCCATCGAGGTCCACCGGGCTGTTCGGGGGCACAGAATCGGCGGCCACGACGACGGCAACCGGGGGCAGCTCGAACACCCCGGGACTGAGAATGAGGACGCCAAAAGCCGTCGACAACTCCTCAATCGATCCCCCCCAACCACTCCACTGACCCACAGGCCAACTCCCATTCATATCATGACCATAGCTGGCATCGTAGATCAGATAATCGACGTATTCGTCATACCAGTTGTGGGCTCCAATGGTGACAATATTGGAGCCATCGGGGTATCGAATGGTCCGACAGCCTTTGGCCACGGCGTACATGCCGTAATAATTACCGTTCATATGCTCCCGCCAGCCGTATTCATCGGACGTATCATTCCAGTGGTTGACCATAAACTGGATCGCATTTTCGATGGCCGTGTCACTGGCGGATGTCTTCAGATAGGAATGGGAGCAGATCGCAGCACCCGTCTTTGTGATATTATCGATCTCCTCATCATAGGTGTAACCAAAGCCTCCAAAATCATCGCTTCTCGGATTCTTCACCTGGCTGTTGTACAACCATTTTGCCAGCTCCGTCTTGACAAAACCCGAGGCCACTATGCCCCACGAGTTTTCCGCCGCTTCGAGAGCCAGGGCCGGCCACTGCACGGCGGAATTATCGCTGCTGCCGTAATCAGCCGTGCTGGAAGAATACCGCCACCCGCCCCGACCGGCGCGGGTCGTATCCGTCTGGCTCCAGACCAGACAGTCCGCAGCGTTGATCATGAACTGGCGATACGTGACGCCGTTGACATAGGTCTGCGGCCCGGACGTGATGACGGCATCCGGGGTGTTGCTGGCTACGATGGCCAACAGCGCAATCCCGTTGGCGTAGTTGTTGCTCGTCACATACGTCCCTTTTCCATCCCCATTCGCGTCCGGATCTCCGGCAAGCTGCATCCCGATATCCACCACCCCGACATGAGAAGAGGCAAAAAGCCAGTCCAGACCCAACTTGACATACTCAGCATAAATGTCCGTATCGATATCATTGGCCGGGAGATGCCCCTGGTTCTCAAAAGCCAAAATACACAGACCGGTGGTGCCCACCCCGTACTCGTAGGACGTTGTATACCAGTAGCCCTGCGAATACTGTTGCGTATAGAGGTAGCGAAGACCGTCTTCGATGGCGGCCAGTCGCCTGGTTTCGGTCACATCGGCCAGAACATTGATCCGAACCTCATCGGAGTCCGAGGCCCCGTCACCGTCGGTAACCGTCAGCCTGGCCGTCTTCACTCCGAAGGTCGTAAACGTGTGGTTCACGGCGATGTAATGATCATCTGTCACCGTTCCGGTATAGACACTGTCTCCGACAACCCATTCGTACGTTCCTGTCCCCGAATCGCCCCAGTGGACATTGCCCCAGACGACGATTTCACGATTGGGCCACGTGTAGTACGTCGGCATCACGTTGACCCGCGGATCCGAATTTGCGTTCTTCATCGCCCCTCTCCAAGTGCTGGCCGGATCGATCTGTGTCTCCTCACGCACCTGCGGAACCGAGGGTCGATATGTCTTCAATAAGTCCTTCGCTCTCTTCAGCACGGCGTCCTCTTGGCCGATTCCCAACGAACAAAAAGACATCAGGACGATGAGACTTAAGGCACTCACGGCAAAACGATTTGATCGAAACATGATTCACAATCCTCCTTTTGAGCAGGCCATTCTGAAAGAATTCGATTATGAGACCGCGGTCCGTTACTGCGGTGGAAGAATTTCCCCGTGGTTGAAGCAGACATCCGCAACCGGTACCGGTGGATTCGCCACAGGATAGTCGTACAATTCGACGGTCTCAAACGTGAGATCCGTTGTAGGATCGGCCACCTTGGCCCGAAACGTAATATCAGCAATCGGCCCGTCCCCGGAAACGCCCTGAAATCCCTCTTTTCTCCCAAGAAGCCCGAAAATGACCGTGCCGGGTGTAGAGTAGTCCATTTCCGAGACGACAATACTCGCCCCGGTGCTGGTAAAGAGGTTGTCGGCCAATCCGGTGATATCGATGCCGGTCACCTCCACTTTGTCGGCATCATACGTGATGACGACCCTGGCCGCGGTAAGATTCTCCGGATTGAGGATCTTCACTTCCAGGGTGACACTGTTGCCTGCGGACACGTAGGCTGGACTCGGACTGAAGGACAGTTGTAAGCGCCCGGCAGCACAGCCATCCGAGGGCCCCGTTCCACCATCACCGTCCTCACCGCAACTCACGACCAAAAAAGCAACCGCAACAAGTACCGTCACCATCCCCAATTTTCGGAAATACCGCATAGTAACCCTCCTTCTTTTAGAGTGAACGACCGATAGAGAAATCTGGAGATCCTCAACACCTCCCCCCCACCCATGATCTGACAAGTATAAATATGGTAATTCCAACAGAATTGTCAAGCTTTAATTGCGTCAGGCTGCGGGAGCAGGGATCGCAAGCGCTCTCTGAGATCTTTACTCCTCCAGCTCTTTCAGCGAAAGGGCTTGCTCAAGGGCCAAGATCGCGTAGGCCGTCACGAGATCCTTATTATTCTCCCACCATCGTCCCACCTGGTTCACCCAATACCCGTCGCCGTGCTGAAGGCTTATGACCTTTTTCAGAAACTCCTCTCGCCAGTTATGTTCGACGTTGTTCTTATCGGTGACGATCTCCTCCCCGTAGACGTCCAAGGCTTTGGCCATGGTGTGATAGTAATAGTACAGGCCCTGGTCACCCATCTCGGGATTTTTATCCAAAGTGAAATGATCTCGAATCCAATCATACGCCGCTTGAACCCGCGGATCGTGACGGTCCACTTGGGCGTAGATAAAGCTCCTCATGCCCGCATACGTCATCGTCCCGTATGACGTCGTGCCACCGGCCTGACTGAATCCGGGGTAGTATACAAATCCGCCGTCATCGGAGGCCCATTCCTGATCGTTCGACTCCCTCAGATTTTGACAGCGTTGAAGGAACAGAATCGCTTTTTCCCAGAAGAGCTCTTTGGAGCCGGCGGCGGTGCCGGTCACGGTCTGAGAATAGACCAGCGTCTCTCCCGTCCCTTCGCTCGTCGGTCGATAATTTTCCGACTCCTTGAGAGCCTCCAGGGCAAACTGCATATTGGACATATCCGGCCGTTCGTCACCACCGTACCCGATGCCGCCGTAGAAAACGTTGCTGGCATCATATCCTTCCTCCTCGTCCGCCTGGAGGTCGATCAGAAAATCCCTGGCTCGCCGGATCGTCTCCGTATAGTCGGGATTGTCCGCAGCCACCAGAGCGACCAGAGCGACGGACGTATTGTACCCCGGCATATCGTGTAAGTAAATCCCACCATCCGGCTGAACACAGCGCAACAAAAATTGAATGCCGTTGTACACCGCGGCATTATTCTCCTCAGTATACCCTCTGGGGCTTCTCAGGAAGGCCGTAATAACCAAAGAGGTGATACCAGGGTATGAGCTCCAGGAACCGTCATCCAGCTGGTTTTGCTCAAGCCAGTTGAGCCCCACCTCGATAGCATGCTCGACCTCCTTTTGGAGGGAGATCTCGATAACAGGTTCCGATCTCACCGAATCGCTTTTTTGAGCCAAGGCCAGGCTCGAGGGCAGGAAAACAATGAACCAGGCTGTCAAACCTTTTCGAAGAAGCTTCTTCTTGAATTTCATAGCAGATATCCTTGTCAATCTTCAGTCCGCACATTCACGGCCTTTAGAATAAGGTTCACCGGCGTCCCTTTCTCAGGCACAAGGCTCTCGTTGACCCGATAGAGCGTGTCGTCTGCCCCGCTCGGCAGCGGATTGTTCAAGATCGCAAAGGGATCATGGAAGGTTGCAATGAGGCATCCCTCGAAATCAGCCATGAACGTTCCGTTTACGATTTTCGAACCTGTGAAGATCCACGGGGTCTGCTCCATCGTCCTCTTCTCAGCGATATTGTACACCAGATCCTCAGCCCGATGCCTCTCAGGCTTCCCGTTCTCCTGCCATTCCACCCAGACTTCCAACGAATCACCCTGGGGGGTGTTGGCATCCCCCTGGTACTCGATATTTCCGCCCGGTTCCAACCCCATGAGGAGCAGAGCCACTTGCAATTGATACGGCTCCACGTCCAGCACCAACGTACTTTCATGCAATTTCCCAAATCGCGTGCAGGCAAAATACTCAATCAAGCCTCGCTGCATGTTTATCTCGCCTTTCATGGAAAGCTCGTTGGTGTTCTGATCAAGGACGACAGCGCCGATTTGATAAACACCCTCAGCTATTTTTTCAACAGAGGGCTCATCCTTCTTCTGCGGTGTTTCCGATTCTTGACCGGACGTGGTGCCCAAAACGATGACGGTGGCCAAGAATCCGACCGCCATCGCCACTCTTCTGGATCGCGACATGATGGTCCTCAACTTCCAAAAGTAAAAAAAAGAGTGCACGAAAGTCCTTTCCTGCGTCCTGTCGGTCTTCGTGCCTCGAGAATTCGGACTGTTCATCCTCAATATAGTCTCAAAAATCACTCCGTGCAACGTTTAGGCTTCACAGCGCCTCTGGGCGGGCACGTCATATGGAGATCTCGGAAGATACGATGAAGCACCTTCCTGGCCCGTCAATCCCCGACCCGTGCTCCCTGTAAGCCTTGTCCAGGATGTTCTCCAAACCAACGCTCGCTCGTACAACATCTGTCACATGAAAACCGGCTCTGATATTGTGCGTGATCCATCCCGGGGTCCCCCCTATCGGGATTCGCACATCGGCCTCATCATCTGCGGACAGCTTATCCTGCCTGGTCGCAAATCGACTGAAACACTCGACCCACAGCCTCCGCTGAAGAGGACTCCATTGGACTCCGAGAAATCCGAAAGCCGGCGGAATCCGCCGCAGGGGCTCGTCCCTGCTGAGATCCCTTCCGGACGTCCAGGTGAAATGACCGAAGAGAGACCAACTCGGGACGACGAACCATTCCCCATGTGCCTCAAAACCCTTGATGCGGGCTTCGTTGATATTGACTTTCCTCCAGACCTGCTCGCCATCGAGAGTTGGCGAACCATGGTATGTGCTCGGTTCGCGGTCAATAAGGTCATCCAATTCAGTTACGTATGCGGCGACAGCGCCGCTCAGAGACCGAGATCTGACTTTCAGGCCAATTTCGTAAGTGATGCTCTTCTCCGGGTTCAAACCCGGACTGGGTACCTCGATGCCGGCGTGGAAATCGCCGAAGGTCGTTTCGTCATCGACATTGGGAGTCCGAAAGGCCTGGGCAATACTGAGAGTGACATTCACATGATGTGTTAATCCGTACACCGCGCCGAAACTGCCGGTCACTGCGTCGGTCGCAGCGTCAATGGCCCCAAAGGTGGAATCTTGAAGATCGGCCTTCAATCCGAAACAACTGTATCTCCCCCCGACTGACACCGAAACGTTCGGAAGAATTGAGACTTCGTCCTGGACGTATACGGCATAACTCTGAAAAGATGATCCATCAGGATACCTGGATCTCTTCGATTCGCTGAGCCCAGTCTCGACCTCGGTATCCCTCCTCTCGCTGCCGATGTCATCCCTGTAAGCCTCGACGCCGTATGTCAGGCGATGTCTCCGCCCGAGACTGGAATTCAGCTGGATACCGATACCCAGGGTTCTCGTGTTATCCTCCTCGACCGTCAACAGCGTCTCCCCTTCCTTCCGCTTCTTCCGCCCCTCATTCTGTCTGTGGTACGAAATCGTCGCTCTCAGCACTTCAATGTAGGGCGCCACGTGGCTCACACGGTAATCCACAAACAAGAGATCTCGATTTTGTGGCGAATACAGATAGGTGGCATACGCACCGCTGTTCTTTTTACCCGTTGCATACCTCCCCTCCGGATATTGATCATACCGGGGGACATCCTTTTGTCGCACGGCCTGATAAATCCATCTCCATCGGTGCTTCTCGGAGGGCTGGTACCAGAGTGTGATGTTCCCATCGATCTCCCTCCACCCGGTTGGAGATTCGATCCCCAAATCCCCCCCCGCCCTGAGATCGCCGACATCTCTGTACGTTGCCCCAATCGAGAACCCGAGCTTACGATGGCCACCCTTCAATTCCAAACGCCCCATCCTCTCCTTATCAGCGCTGGAATATTTTGAGGCGCACACGAGAGACGTCCTGAATTGCTCTTGCACATTGCCTGGCCCCTTCGTGATGATGTTGATGACGCCGCCCTGTGCATCGCTTCCGTAGAGAACAGAGCCCGGTCTTCGCACCACCTCTATCCTCTCCACGTCTTTGGGATCAACGGTGCTGACATACTGGTTGGGTCCATAGCGAAAGGTGGAATTGTTGAGCCTGATCCCGTCGATCAGAACGAGTACGTTGTACCCCATCAAGCCCCTTACAACAGGCGCACCATGCCCGTGCGTGGTCTTCTGCACGAAAATTCCTACCTCCTCCCTGAGAATCTCCGGAGTCGTGCGGGGTGTTCTCCGTTCGATCTCCTCCTCTTGCGCCACTGTGACGGCATGGTGAGTCTGAAAAACATCTTTTTCAGTACGGGCTGCCGTGACGGAAATCTCCTCAAATTGCACGATCCTCTGCTGCAATTCAAAGTCCACCCTGACAGGCATCGTGCTTGTGACCCTCACATTTTCCGAACGATCGTCCCGATAACCAACAAGAGAAGCTCTCAGGCTGTACTCTCCCGGTGGAAGGTTCGGGATGATATACTTTCCCTCGGCATCCGTCGTCGCTCCCAGCGTCGTTCCCTCCAGGACGATATTGACTCCGACAAGAGGAATTTTGGTCTCCGTATCACGGACGCTCCCTACGATGGTGCCCTCAGGTTCGGAAAAGCCGGCGTTCGCAGCAAAGAGAGCGAGCATCAACCCTCGGAGGATCGACCGTGTCACCGTTTCGGTTGTCCCAGTGATACCGTGGACCTTCATCCGCTGCCGTTCTCCCTGAAAGAGCATACCCCTCTTTTCAGTCCGTCTCCTCGAAGCGTCTTCCCGTTACGCTTCTCTGCTTTCTAATATACCCTCACCTTCACCCCCGTCCGGTCCGCAACCTCCTGAGCGATTTCTTCCAAAATCGATCGCTCCACCCTTTCGATTCGGCCATCCGCCGAGGGACGATCGATCGTGTACATTTGGACGTCGTTGGGTTTGATCCGCTCGAGGGCCTGAATCCAGGATTCTCTTTCCCGTCGGCCGATATTCTCCACCCCTCCTCTCATGAAAGCGGACTGAATGGAAAGATCCTTCAAGTGACACAACCCTTCGATAATCTCTTCCAGGTCCAAGGAAGGGGCAGGTCGATTCACCGCTTGGAATGTCTCGGCATCACCGGCATCGAGTTTCATAATCCTTCTGTCCAGCTTCATGAGGGCCTCCCGGACGGAAGGCAGGTGAACGGTCGTCGAATTCGACAATACGGCCACCGGCACGTCGGGGACGTATTGATCTCGGAGGGCTTTCACCTCATCGACGATCCCACTGAACTGCGGATGCAAGGTCGGCTCACCGTTCCCTGAGAAGGTTATGTATTCCGGACGCTCGTGTCGATCACTGAAGCTCTTGAGCGCCTGCCTCAGTTCATCGGTCACATCGGTCAGGGATGGGAAGTGAACCACCGAATCCGCCTGATCGACCGTTTTCACCTCCGTCACGCCGTAATGGCAGTAGACGCAGTCGAAGGAGCACAACTTCACATCGGATGGGAGAAGATTTATGCCCAGCGAGCTTCCGAGTCGCCGGGAGTTTACGGGACCGTAGACACAACTGGTTTGTAATGAATAGACCATATCGCTCATCCTTATTCACTCAACAGGGAGGCACCGATGATCAGCGAATCCCTATATAGTTCGCCACGTTTGCTTCGGGATCAATGGACGGGAGTATCTTTCCCTGAGAGGAGGTCAAGACGGTCATCACACCGGGTCCATGTCCTGAGACGACACAATCACAGTGCACCACGACGCCGATGGACACCGCCCCTTTTCTGTAAACGCGGCCGTAGGTGTGATCGGCATCCATTAGGGCGACCAGATCCCCTAAGCGGACATCCTCAAGCCCGTGCTCTTCAATGACCGTGGTATCGGCGAGTTGCATATCGTAATCGCCGCTGTATGCATGGGAGGTGCCGATACCTGATCCCATGGCTGCTGCCGGTATGGCCTGGGTAACGGGAACGGAGAGAACACCGTCCTCACAGGCGAGAGGTATCTTTTCCAGGAGACCGGGATCTATATTCATCACTCTCACATCGGCGCAGTCGAGCAATTTCAATCCGAGGCCGCACGCTCGAACCATCACCTTGTCCCCGATGACCAATGTCTTCAGAATCTCAGGCTCGAAATCGACCAGGACATGTTCAATCCCTCCGTGTTTCCCCGTCACAACACCCCTCTCTCCTTTGGCCTCCCCGGAGACCATTCTGGCCTCGTTTCCCACACAGCAGAGGATGTTCAGGGCAGTGTTTGCACTCTTCCCTTCCCCTTTTTCGAGGTTCTTGATGCTCACTCCCGGTTCAACATGGTCTCCCTCCCAACCGACCGCCTTGTCCCCGATACGAACGTTATACGTGATGCCTCCAACTCCAGGAAGAACGACGGCCTCACCCTCTGGGCTGATGTTGTACGGCATCTTTCTGAAAATGGGGCTGACCACCTCCCCCAGCACCGACATCACGACCAATCTCTCTCTGTTTGTCCGAATCATCTATCCACCGAGTACGTCATACGGAAGGGTTACGGAATCACAATTCAAGTCTCGTGACGTGCGGTACGCCCTTTGCCGCGATCCCCTTCAGGCTCTTCCGAATAATGTCCAAACCTTGATCAAGCTCATCCTGCGCAATGTTGAGCGGGGGCCTGAAACGGATCGTCCGTTCTCCGCAGCCGAGAATGGCCAATCCTTCTCGGAATGCGATCTTACGAAATTCGTCACGAATCTCTGATGAGGGCAGATTGAAGGCACACATGAGACCCCTGCCCCGGGCATTGGACACCAAATCCGCGAACTCTTTTTCAAATCCTTGGAGTTCCTTCAACAGGGCATCACCCATCGTTCGCGCATGGTCCACCAGCTTCTCCTCTTCGATGATCTCCAGATATTTCTGGCACCGGACCATGTCGACGATGTTGCCACCCCACGTCGAATTGATTCGGCTGGGCTCCACAAAGACGTTGTTTTCGACCTCGTCTACTCTCGTGCCGGCCAAGATCCCGCAGACTTGTGTTTTCTTCCCGAAAGCAATGATGTCCGGCTGCACATCGAAATGCTCGAAGGCCCACATCTTTCCTGTCAAGCCAATGCCTGTCTGCACCTCGTCGTACATGAGGAGAAAATCGTGTTCATCGGCGAGCCGCCTCAGTTGAACGAAAAACTCATTTCGAAAGTGATTATCCCCGCCTTCACCCTGAATCGGTTCGATAATGAGGGCAGCAATATCGTCGGGATGCTCCTCAACCGCTTTTTGAATCTGGCGAACGGTCTCCTTTTCAGCCTCTTGCACCTTTTTTACGTTCTCTTCATTCAGTGGGAAGGTCAACTTCGGATTGAGAACTCGCGGCCAGTCAAACTTCGGAAAGTACATGAATTTCCGGGGATCAGCCGTATTCGTCAAGGAGAGGGTGTAGCCCGTTCGCCCGTGGAAGGCCTGCACAAAATGGATGACCTTGGTCCCTCGTTCCTCCTTATAGCCCTTTTCAAAATTTCTTCTCACCTTCCAATCGAAAGCGACCTTGAGTCCATTTTCGATGGCCAGGGCACCACCCTCGATGAGAAAGAGATGGGGCAGGAACGGGGGTATGGCAATTTTTGAAAATGTGTCCACGAACTCCGCCATCTCAAGGCTGTAGACATCCGAATTCGAGGGTTTGTTCACGGCCACCCGAGCCAGTTTCTCCTTGAACTCCGGGGTCGTCATCTTGGGGTGGTTGTAACCTATGGGGGATGTGGCAAAACAGGTAAAAAAATCGAGGTAGGTTTTCCCCTCAAGGGCATCATAGATGTGTATCCCCCTGCTTTTCTCCAAATCGAATACCATCTCGTACCCGTCGACGAGCATATGCTTCTTCAAGGTTCCAAACACATCCTTCGGACGTAATCGGTTCATCTTTCCTCCTTTCGTACCAATCGATCCACGCGCTCAACCCGGGAACGACGTTGCCTGCCGACTTATCCTAATTCCAAATGTTTTCAAACGGCACCGGCAATTTAACGATCGAACCTTTTTTTGTCAACCCCCAAAGTGGGGGGAAGTTGACAGGCTCACGTCTCGCTGGGTCGTTTTGTCAAAACGGTGGGCACCCATTCACTCCGACGCACCGACCTTTCATCCCCTCACCTCATACGGAGGTGGTGCGCACACGCGATCACACATCAAGTTCGATTTTCTCACCACGTTGCCCGGACGTCTTCAAAACACCATCCACATAGAGCCGGACCTCCTCACCCTCAATTTCCACTCCGACAACATGTCCTCGAAAGGGAACACGATCCACTCGCAGCCATTGGATCTCAAAGGGCAAGGGATCGATGACGAGCTGACCGTTGCCCTGCGGTAGAACTCCTGCCACATACTTCATCATGAGATCCACCATCCAGGAATCTTGAACGGCATCCAAGCCTCGATAGAGAGAGGGCTGACCTGTCATGGGATTGTAATGTTCGTACGAATGTGGAAATCTGACATCATCCTTTGAGAATCTCATATGGATGAACTTCGTCATGAGCTCGACCGCTTTCGATATGAGAGATGGATCTGCCCGGTTGCCTGCGTTGACCAGGGCCTCCGCGACGTGGCAATTCGCGATGGGCCACACTCTCCCGTTCCACGGACGATGGTTTCTCTTCCCCCTCCATCGAGCCTCAGGATGAAATGCCGGATCATCCCGGCTCAAAGACGCCACAGGATAAGGCGTCCAGAACTCCTCCGGATTGAGCGCATGACGTTTGAAGCCTCGATCGTGTCTCTCGTCAACGATATCCGTCATATAAGGATAAAAACAGGTTACTGTCTTCACCTTGGTCCGCTCCAGTGTGCGGGCATCGACATCGTAGAACATTTCATCCGAAGGATCCCACATCCTGTCCAAAACGGCTCGCTTTATGCAGTCGGCCGCGTCTTCCCAGTCCTCCGCCTCCCCGACCCTCCCCAACGTACGAGCCAGAAGCGACAGGGCCTTTTTCGTGCAATACATAGTGACCGTAGAATCCACGCCCTTCAAACGCCTGCCACTATCATTCTCATTGCCCTCTTTGTTGTCGGAAGGCGCTTCGGTTCTCCTCGATAAGTATCCTCGACCAATTGTGAAATGGCTCTGAACGTCGTACAGCCCGGATTCTTCACCATCGAGTGCCTGATTACAATACGCGGCATATTTCACCAGAGAGTCATACGCCTTCTTCAGAAAATCGGTATTGGGATGAATGGCATGAACCGCCAGAACACTTCTTGCCCAAGGCGCAGGAGGGGCGTCATGACTTGGCGTCGTGTGTGGAAAGAGGGTGTCGGGATAGTTCCCGTCCCCTGTCTGGCTTTGTTGAAGACTGAGAAAACTCTCGTGGGCCACGTCAGGAGTATCCATCCATCTCGTCTCTCGCATATGAATGGGAGCCCATTGACAGGACGGAGAGGCACCGTCTTTTGATACTGTTCTCAGCTTCAGAGCGTACCATCGATACCAGTAGTACTTTTGAATGTGTTTGTCCGAACACGCAAAGTACGGGACCCGTTCAAAAAATGTCCTCCAGCTCCGAATACTCTGCCGAAGAGGTTCTTTGGCCCTCAGCGTTTCAGCCAGCCTGGCCCAAGACTCTTGCGCGGTTGCCGCAATATTCGCAGCGCATACGAGAGATTTTCGAGCATGGGGATTCAGTTTCACTGAGGTGTGAAGAGCCATGTACAGGAGTTCGCCCGGTTTCACGTGATCGGCACCGTTTTCATGGGGAAGGTGCCCGTCCCTGAATTTTTCGTAAAAGGGAGTATACTCCCACCTGGGAAGATTGGGCACGTTTTGAGACTGAGCGAGACAGGTGGAGAGAATGTCACGGTTCATGCCCATGCAGCAGGTCACAGCGTAATCATCAGGCCCCTCGGTCCGAAGACCTTTTCGAAAAGACAGCCTTCGACCATCACAGATTCCATCGGGCACAGAAATCTCGGCTTCAGACAGCACTACCGGTTGTCCTGTCCACATCACGAAATGGATGATACGAGGGATGGTTGCATTGTTCTTCAACGTCAACTCAGAGATCAACGAATCGTTTGGCAAAAGGGCTTTTGTCTCTGTCAGTTCGATCTTTCCCGCCACATGATACGTTTGGGTCAAAAAGGCAGGATTCCATTTTCGAGACACGAATTTCGGGACGAGGACTCTCTCCTTCTCATCCAGGAGTGTCGTCGTGAATATCGGCTGAAATTCATACGAGGAATAATGGGCGCCATCCCAAAAACCGAGGTGATCCAGCCACTGCGGGTGCGTCGGTGCCCAAAGAAGGGCCGTGCCCCCGCCCAAATACCATGTATCGCTACGACTCAGGTATTCGATAATATCGATCTTTGCCTTGTCGTCATTCATCGTGATACGGGGCACTCCGCCCTATCGAAAAAAAAGCTGGGTGGCTCTGCAACCCAGCACTCGTCTTCTCTTCAACGCCCGGACATCTTAACGATCGCTGCTGCTCAAACAATAGCCTGCTCACTCTCTCTTTCAAAGAAATGGGCTCGGTTCATATCGAAAACCACTTCAAGCGCATCACCGGCTTTGGGCATCGCTTTCATCTCGGTCCGCGCAATGAAAGGATGATCTCCAACACTGAGATAGAGATACACCTCACTGCCCAACGGCTCGAGCACATCCAACGTCGCCGTAACGGTCGACCCGTCAGTGCGGGCTGATCTTTCCCCTCCGTATGAAATATGCTCGGGACGCATGCCGAAGACGACGTTTTTTCCGACGTAGGGACCCAAGGCGGATTCCATGTTCGGAGCAAGGCTGAGGTGGAGTTCTCCATTTCGAAACAGGAGTCCGTCCTCCCTCTGAATCTGGCCCTCGAAAAAGTTCATGGCCGGGCTGCCTATAAAACCGGCCACAAATTTATTGGCAGGTTTCTCATAGAGGTGGAGGGGCTCGTCGACCTGTTGAATGCGCCCGTCCTTGAGGACCACTATGCGCTGCCCCATGGACATGGCCTCCACCTGGTCGTGGGTCACATAGATCATCGTTGCCCCGAGCCTCGCGTGGAGCTTGCTGATCTCCGCCCTCATCTGGGTCCGAAGTTTGGCATCGAGGTTGGACAACGGCTCGTCAAAGAGAAACACCTTCGGCTTGCGCACGAGCGTTCGGCCCAGCGCCACCCGCTGTCGCTGACCGCCCGACAGCGCCTTCGGCTTTCGATCCAAAAGGTGAGCCACGTCCAAAATAGTGGCGGCATCATTCACTCGCTTTTTCGTTTCACTCTTTGAGAATTTTCTCATCTTGAGACCGAAAGCCATGTTGTCGAAGACGGTCATATGAGGATAGAGCGCATAGTTCTGAAAAACCATAGCGATGTCACGGTCCTTGGGTGGCACTGTGTTCACCACTCGACCGTCGATATATATTTCCCCGCTCGTCACCTCTTCGAGGCCGGCGATGAGGCGCAACAGTGTTGATTTGCCGCAACCCGAAGGGCCAACCAGCACGACCAGCTCCTTGTCCCTTATTTCGAGGTTGGCGTCTTTGACCGCTGCCACGTTCTTATCGTATATTTTGTTCACGTTTTTGAAAACAACCTGAGCCATCCGTGCCTCCTCTTCAATCGAAGCAATGAAAATATACCAGCCTTATGATAGAAAATCAAGAAAAAGAAACAGAAAGCATCAGAGAAAACACACAACGCTTGCTTCTTGAACCGGAGTGAAACGATTTATCGTTTCAACATTGTGCAATGATACATCACTGCACTTCGAGTGTTCGATAATTTGGGCTGACACATCTCATCCCCAGGTGTGAAACGAACCCTACTTCTTAAAACACACCTACCAGGGATTACGATACATTTTTGCGAACAGAGTTTTCAGGTTTCGTCGTTCGGGATTTGGATTTTGAATTTTGGATTTTGGATTGCACGGTGGTGAGGGTGGTGGGAATCGAACCCACGACTCACGGCTTAAAAGGCCGTTACTCTACCGACTGAGTTACACCCTCGCCAACTCTTTTGAAGTTCTGTGATTTTTCACATGCAAAGATAAGCGTTCAGAAATTGTTGTCAATATAAAAATATGATCTTCGTTCCTTCCCCCTAACGTCCTCTCACCCACAGGACGCACAATGACACCCAGGGGAAAATTGGACGCTCCATTTTACCTTCCTCTATCAAAGGGGAGATCGAGAGGGATTTGTAAAAGAAGATGCGTCAGAGGCAAGTTTTTATTGATTATCAATGAGTTAGCTTTGTCTGACCATAATGAAAAAGACAATGAACAATAGAGGCTAACCTCAGATTGCGACGTGCAGACCGACCAGAAAGATATCACTCATGGCATCGGGTTCGCTCTGCGTCGTGCCGAGGTCACCGATGGGATCGAACGGATCGGGCCCACTGATGAAGTTTAACGGGACATATCCTTCCGTCCTGATGTACTCGGTAAAAATCTTCGTATGCTCATTCCACATCACTTCCAGACCCACGACAAACTGGCTCTGATCTTCCCACGGGCTGCCGGAAGGTCCTGTTGTGAGTTGGCTGAAGTCCACAGAAATCCCTGCGTCCTTCGACATGAAATTCAACGGGACATGATACTTCACCCCAATATCGAAAGACGAAACCTTGTGTTCTTCGAATACGTTTAGAGGCGGATTCGGGTTGTGCGTCCCGGGCCACTCATCGGTGGTTGTCGCAAACTCGGCGAGCACCGTCAAGCGGACCCATTTCAGCGCCGAGTAAACGTCCCAGGCTGGATTGCGGAAACCGTCGGACCCGGCAAAGTGAGTGACTGGGAATTCCTGACAGTAAGCCGTTCCATCCATGTAACTACCTCCTATCATAAGAGACCGGGATCTTTTCCCGCTGAAATTGAATGTATAGGAGATATCCACCGCGTAGTTGGCCACATCATCCGGGGTCTCATCACCCGAGTTGGCCACTCTGAACTGGGCCCCCCCTTGAATCCCCATGAAGGACACATTTAGGCCGTGACTCTCATATCCAATCAGGCCGCCAAAGGCCAGGCCACCAAACGCATGCAATACGGTGGACGCGGAAAAGGGATTCACCGTATCCGTCAGACCAAAGGGCGTGGCCATCTTACCGATGGAGGTATAGAAAGGATATTTCGAAAGGTCGCCGATGAGTACATACCCCCTGCGAAGGGACAGTTGATTCCTTTCAAGATCCGTTAAGGTTCCGGAGCCAAAACTCTGCAACGGATTATAAAGCACGTGAAAATACATGGTGGCCCAGGGCGTCACCGTGCCTGTTACCTGAAGCTGGACATTATGGATAACCAGTTCGGAAACCGATGTCCCGCGTTGGTTTTTCTGTGTCGGGTGCCGCATCAGGTAGGCGAATTTCGCCTCAGTATTCGATCTCTGAATATCAGCAATAACGTTCATATTTGCACCGATATACATCTGCTCATCTTCAAGCACGCCGGCCTCACGCATCCTCAGAAGAAAAATCTGCTTCCGACGAATCTCCGTCGTGTGATCCAACATGCGATAGCTGTATTCCGAATTGAACCTCACGAATGTTTCACCGTCTTCCCCGTGCACGCTCGCGACGATACACAAACAATACAGAAATACGTGAAAAAGAGTGCGTTTCATGTTTTCCGTCCTCCACGAAAAAGTCGATCGAAAGCGTCCACTCCTTCGATGGACGCTCCCATAAAGAAGGAACCGTTGGAAGGTTCTTCCGAACGCCTTTTACGATATCCAATTTGCATTTTGAGTAATCCTTCATTCTCAAATCAACCTTTTTGAATCCCGTCTCTTTCTCATTGTTCGTTGCAGAATACATGCCTCGTAGACTGCTCTTCACTGCAGAATTTATCGTACTTGCAAAGAAAAAGTTGGTCTGTGAAATAGAACGAGCGATACGAATCAGTCGGTTGGTCAAGTCTCCCCTATCAAGGCCTGTCCTGAGCGAAGCCGAAGGAACAGATTGAGAGGGGTGTTTACAACTTTACCGTGCCACTGACCTCTCCCTATCCTCAAAAGTCGAAAACACTGAGAAAATGTCCAACGTCAAGAGCTGATCCCCCACTGCTAAAACTGTTATTTCAAAATCTGAACCTAAATGATAAATTACTTACACACTGAACTACAATTTCTTCCAAAGGGTTTCCCTTAATTCCCAAAGAGGATTTCAGGGATCATAATTGTTTATCATTTAAATCAGACATTAAAAATTGACTCCCATCTCCCCCCAAACACCATTATTGACAGCTTGACCTAAAATTTCTCCATTGAGAAATTTTCCAAATTATGGCAGAAGGGTCACATCTTTGAACTTTGATCTTTTCCGTCGAAAAGCTTCAGATCGCCCCCGGGATTCATAACTCTGTGCCCAATGCTCACATCTTCGGACAGGGATGAACCCCATCTCTACATTCATAGAATGATGGGCTGTGAAGCCCATGGATACCGCATCTCGAGTACGATACCCGAGGCGATCAATCAGCTCCAGAACTGTTTTGTGTTCCTTTGATGTTGCTTTCTCAATCAATTTCCAAGTCCGCAGTTGTCGCTCCAGGGTAATGCACTCAAAAATATTCACAGGATGAGGTGATGTCAAGAGAATATCGTAAAAATTTGATATTTCGTGCACTTGTGCAAAAAATTGTCAAAAACCCTGAAGGGTGTCGAAAAGCATAACGTGAGTTTATCGAGGATTAAAAAGCCTCAATGGAGGGGAGGAGCTGGGGAGAATAGGTAAAGAAAAGAGGTACAGGATACAGGGGAGTGGTAGCAGTGACTGGAGAATCGAATAGTATAGTATAAAGTACAGAGGAACAAAGATCGCCCTGGGATATCTACCTTAGGTGCTCTTCTGTGGGGCCTCTGTCCCATGGGAGCGATGGGCAGCCCATGGTTATGCGCCTCGGGTAAGATACCTGAGGGGATCAGGTGTCTTCATGGTATTGACGAACCCTTCGAAAAATTCACGTCACTGGAAAAATGCGTCGAAAGAACAATCTTCAATTTTTCCCTTCACAGGGATACATGTGGGACGTGGGCAATCCTCATGGAGCCCTCCGGATGCCGTTTCTATCCGGCCCCGAGGGCTCCAGAGTTTGGTACACCCGAAAAAAGGACGTTCGCAGGAACTCGGCGGCAAAGCCAAGTCACCTGAACTGTCCGATGTGCGATGGATTTAACTGGCAGCCGGTTGAAACGAGGAATTCCTCGACAGAAAGCGTCTCACCCACTCTCGTGCCGCTTCCTGAGATTTGTACGGTTTGCGTAATGATTCCTCCAAGACGAACTCCCCATCAAATCCATTGAGCGTAAAATGGACCACATAATCCTGATCTTTGGGATCTTCAGGATTGTCTTTGCGCACTCTCACCATGTCGACTTTTTTACCTTTGATCCATAAGACTTCACTGTCGGTCGTGTGTGATAGCTCAATCCATTCTTCATTCACAGCCATGAGACAACCTCCTTTCATCGAAAATACGTGAGACATCCAATCTGTTTTTCGTCTGTAGCAGTAGAAATGCCTTCGCTCATTTGAAACTGCTCTTCTGTTGTTCTACAAGAGTAGCAAATAGTGTGCCTTTTGTCTCTTTTTTAATGCCGGCGAGGACTAAGATATCCATCTTACAAATATTCATATGGTTAGAACTAAAAAATACTTCGTTTGGTCGGGTTGAGGGGGGGACAGCAGGATCTTATAAATGGGTCATATCACCCAAATAGTGTGAAACTATGGTGTTTAACGTCGGAAGTATGAATACTGTGCCGTGCCGTGAGCCTCACATTCTTTTTGGTGTTCGCACATGATGCTTAGAAACAATGAGGATGCATTTTTTACTCCGATGAGAAAAAGAACCTCAGGTGTGAAGAAAGCCATCGACCGAGGAGACAAGATCTCTCAGATCGAAGGGTTTTGAGAGATACGGCAATCGGTTCTCTTCGATGAAACGAAGGGACTCTGGAGCGACCACATCTCCTGTGAGAAAAAGAAAGTGTCGAGCGAAGGCGGGCTTATTCTCTTCGCAGTATTTGTAAATATCGACACCGCTTTTGTGCGGCATCTTCACATCACAGATGATGACATCAAAACGATCCTCATCGATCTTCTGAAGAGCGGTCTTTCCATCAAAGGCGATCTCTACATCATACCCCTCTCTCTCGAGGGCTTCTCGAATGAGATCAACAATGGACACTTCGTCGTCAACGACCAGGATCCTCTTTCGATCGATTTCAAAATTTGTCTCGGGTTGCTCGGGTGTTACCGCAAGCTCCGAAGCCACAACCGCACCGACCGGCAGTTCGATCGTAAAGGTCGCTCCCTGCCCCTCACGGCTCACAGCGGTGATACGTCCTCCATGCTCCTCCACAATCCCATAGGAGATGGAAAGTCCCAAACCGGTTCCTTGGCCGACGGGTTTCGTCGTAAAGAAAGGATTGAAAATTCGCGAAAGATTTTCATCGGCGATCCCTGGGCCGTCATCCTTAAACGAAATCTGTAAGACGTCCCGTTCTGGATCACAGGAAGTTGTGACCTCCAATCGCCCTCTGCCATGGGCTTCCAGCATGGCCTGTTCCGCGTTAATGATGATATTCATAAAAACCTGTTGAAGCTGATGCTCGTCGATGAAGAGCGAAGAACATTTCCGGTCGAATTTTTTAACGACCTCTATGTTGCTCACCCGCATCTCGTAGGCCCTGAGGTCCAGCACCCGGTTGATGACCTCATTGATCTGTACCCTTCTTTTCTCCGGTTTTTGCTGGCGGGCGAAGGCGAGAAGATTCTGGATGATTTTCCGAGCCCTTTCGGCCTCCTGATTAATCTTTCCGATGGACTGCTTCGCCTCTTCGGAGAGGTGAGGTGACATGAGTAAGAGTTGAGAATAACCCAGGACACCGGTCAGTGGATTGTTCAGCTCGTGAGCGACCCCGGAAATGAGTTGACCCAATGCAGACATCTTCTCTGTCTGCAAGAGCTGGGTCCTTAATTGTTCCCTCTCCGTGACATCCCTCACCGTGGCGATAAAGGCTTTCGGCTCGCCTGACGCATCTTTGAGCAATGATGCATTCAATTCACCGATGAAACGACTCCCATTCTTTTTCATTAAGGTATACTCAATATTTCGGACCGCTCCTTCTTTGATGGTCTTTTGGGTGTTTCTGATCGCTTTCTGCCGATCCTCCGGAGCGACGAGTTCAAGAGCATTTTTTCCAATGAGCTCCGCGCCACCCGCGTACCCGTGCAGCTCGCACGTTTGCTTCGATGCATATGTGATATTTCCTTTCAAATCCGTCACAGTGACTGCATCGGGAGACGTCTCCACCAGTGTTCGATACATCTCCTCGGAATTCTGAAGCGCCTGTTCCGCCTGCTTCCGCTCGGTAATGTCCGCACTGATACTGAGCACGGACGTGATTTTCCCCGACTGATCGCGAATGGGCTGCATACTCAGGCGAAACCACTGCTTCTCACCATTTACCGGAATCCACATCTCGCTCTCATACCCTTGACCGCTTTGAAAGACGTCTCGTACCTTTTTCATCCTCTCGTCAATAAATTCTTTGGGGAAAACGTCCCATATTGTTTTATTGAAAAAATCGGCCGGTTCCCCTCCCATAATGCGGGCTGCGGCTTCATTGACGATCAAAAATCGGCCGTCATAATCAACCGTTGCGATGGCATCAGTCGCGTTCGATATGAGATGTCTGTACTTTTCCTCACTCTCCCGAAGTTGATTTGTCCGTTCCCGGATCTCCCCTTCAAGACGAGACGTATAGCGCTTCCGAGAAATGTGCAATGCCACGATACCAAAGACCAATCCAATACACATGAAAGGAAGAATATAAAACCACCACTGCATCCAGAATGGCCTTTGAATGACTATGACGCCGGAGGACCTGATTGGGCTCCACACGCCTAATGCGTTCTTCGCCTGAATGTGAAATCGATAATGACCCGGCTTCAGATTTGTATATCGAATTTGACGATCGGCAGACTGATACTCTGGCGTCCACTCCGTTTCGAACCCATCGAGTTTGCATCGATACAGAATGAACTCCTCATTAATGAATGAGACGCACCTAAAATGAAATATCAGATTATTCCTGTCGTAGTTCAATTCATGGGAAGTATTATGGAACAGATTCACTCCGGAAGCTTCAATATGCAGGAGTTCAATTTGAGGTGGAGGAATACTCTCATAGTCACTATCGAATTGCTCCTGATAACAGGATACGCCCATATCCGTGCCAATCCATATGTTCCCGCGACTATCGACAATCCCGGCGGCCCTGTTTGTCTCTCTTCCCACAAAACCCTGATACGTGGTATATTCCCGAACATGTTCTCCATCCCACCGGATCACTCCGTTGTCCGTTCCAAACCAGAGTCGTTCTTTATTGTCTTCAATAATGAGATACACGGGTCTGCTGATTTCGAACCCATCCGTCTCAAACTTTACCAACGACGCATTCTGAAGCCGGTACAGGCCGGCCAAAGTTCCGACCCAGATCTCTCCCCGAGAATCCATTACAACGGCATATACGCTGTTTGCCGCTTCCTCCGCAGGATTGACATATTGATACCATTTCTCATTCCGATACTCGTACACCCCTTGATAGATCGTGGCGAAATAGAGCGACCCCTGAGGACCTTGAAAAATCCTCCGCATGTACGCCTGGGGAAGATCTCCTGTGGTGACACGCGCAAAAGTATCATCATGAAGCGCGTAAAGACCTTCGCTCAACGCGGCCCAGACCTTCCCTGATTTTTCCACGAAAACGGACGTGACGGAACCGGCCAACCCTTCATTTCTTCTGTACCACTTCGTGATACCGTTTTGATCAATCCTGGCCAATCCCAAGGGTGAGGCAGCCACCCACATGTTCTTCTCTGAGTCCGAACGAATATCGAGGACCCGAGTCTCCGCATGACTTGCATATTCAGCAGAAAAGGGGAGCGTTGTAAAATTGCTCCCGTCGAAGAAGGTCAATCCGTTATTATGCCCGAATAATAACTTACCCGGCTCGTATTCTAAAATCGCAGTCACCTCATTGTCGAGGAGACCATGCACTTTCTGGTAATTCGCGAATCGACGACTGGCGATCTTACTCACGCCCCTAATGTTTGTCACCCAGACGTTCTCCTCTCTGTCAATCAAGAGAGAGAGGACCCCCTCTGTGATCAAACCGTTCTCCTGACCGAGGTGTTCGCAAGAACCCGAGCTCCTGTCAAGGTAAAAGAGATCATACGGATTCCCGTAGTAGAGACCACCATGGGAATCGGGCCGCATGATGATATAATGATACGTATCATCAGTGACAGTTTCGACCGCCTGTGAAAGAAGTGTGTACTTTCCATCCTCGATAGTACCAATCCAATCCTCGCCAAGGAGCCAGATTGGTTCGTGTCCATATGCGTATTTTATATCTTTTTCAATGGCGATTCCAACGATCCTCGAAGAGGGAAGCGGCAACCGTTCATTGAGACGGTTGTCAACACCGGTCCCCCGGATGAGGGATAATCCATTGTCCGTGGCGACGTAAAAATTCCCACCGAACGAAACAATACCATTGACTCTGTTGCTTAAAAGGCCATCATCCAGAGTTATATGTTTCCACGCATCATTTCTATAGAGATACACACCTTGAGAACTGGTCCCGACAATGATGCTTTTCTGATGACGATCAGAAAGTATTTCAAAGGCCGTATAATTGAAAGCGGGGGTGAGATCGGCTGGTTCCGGGTGTGGAATCCATGTCGTACCGTCAAAAGAGGACACGCTCAGAAGGGGTGGATGGGATAATACCCATACGACGCCTTCTTCGTCAGCCTCAACAAAGGCATACGAATCCGTTGATAATCCATCAGATTCTGTGTACGAGGTCCATCGGAGGCCATCATACCCGGATATACCTCTCCGTGTCGCGAACCACATGACTCCGGACGTATCCTGAGCAATATCATAGACCGTTGAGCTGAGAAGACCATCGTTTTCGGTATAGGTGTGGACAAGATAACTCTGCGAACGGGCCGAACTCGAAAACAGCAGCAGCCCGGTGAAGATGAAGAAACAAATAATTTTCAGAACAATATCTCTTTTATACATTCTTCTTAGATAAACACTGTGGTGTTACAAACTTATTCACTATACGAAAAAGTTGCATGCGTTCAGTGATCACTAATATAATCACTCACACGAGCGGAGAAAATCTTTTTCATCCATAGAAAGCCAGCCATTGAATCTCTAAATAGAAGACGACTGACCCCGCTGGATTTCTATCCTGTGGGGGAGTATGAAGGGATAGACATCCCAATATAATTTTTCGCCCAGCAGTCACCTCCTGGGCGATCAAGAGACGTCTCGGGAATCTGACATGAAAAGAGGTTACGGGAAAGGAAACATTCGAATTCCACCTATCCCAAAATCTCCTCTATGATCTCAACCACGTCCAAAATATCAACTCCACCATCACCATTCATATCGGCAAGCCATACTTGATCAGGAGTAGGCTCAATTGTTCCAAGCATGATGTTTATTGCCACCACAGCGTCAAGAATATCTATGATCCCGTCTCCGTTGACATCACCAGCACCCATTTTCTCCATCTTCTTTATTTTTCCGGCATTGCGATCACACAACCATATATGGTGTCCATCGTAGGTTATTCCCATCGCGAAAAAACCGAGATCATGACGGAGTTCCCATTCTTCATCAGACCATTCATCCTCGATCGTCAGAGGCATAACATATCTTCCCGCACCATCCCCTCTGCCCATGCGAACACACCACAGAACATCGCGTATCGTGGTGAGAGCACCCGGGTGAGCACAGCAGAGTTTTTTCCTTGTTCCATTCATCAAATCGAATTCATACATGCAGGATCCGTAGCCACCATCGTAGGAAATGTAACATTTGGAGTTCCAAAAAGAGACACCCCATAACGGACAACATCTCTGAATATCAACCGTATCGATTATTGTTTTGTTGTCAGTATCGATCTGAAAGAGAAAGCCGGATCCAGTGCTGCTGATGACCCAGAGACTATTTTGATAAAATGTCATCCCTCTCAAATTACCAACTGAAATTTCCATGGAGTCGATACATGTACCAGCGTTGTCGACCATGGAAATTCTTCCCAGACTGTCGTCACTCACCCATATATGTGTCCCGTCCCAGGCCAACCCCCAGGGCCTGGGACAGGGAGCCTGAAATTCTTCGATGACAGTCAACGTATCCGAATGAGCGAGTGAACAGAGTATCGGCAACACACAAACAAGTGTATATTTCATAGACCTAAATTGAGCGATTCTTGGCAAACAACACTACTCAAATGTCATTCTGAGTCCGATGTCTTCGGGCGAAGAATCTCTTACCTCACGAGTGAGACTCTTCACTTCGCCTTGCTCCGTTCAGAATGACACATCTGGTTCATTGAGTTCATAAATCGGTCGGCTTTGGATAGAATTGTCGATGTCGTTTCAACAGATCTTTTCCGATGAAAGTTTACAGTGCAATCTATATTTCCCTGAGCAAACTCTTACTCACTTGTCCCCAAGATAATGCCCACTATGGCCACGACATCCAAAACGTCCACCGCACCATCACCGTTCATATCGGCAGCTTCGAATTGTTCCGGCGTAGGATCGTGGTTTTCTAAAATGATGTTCACCGTCATTACAACATCGAGGACATTGATAGCTCCATCACCGTTGACGTCTCCTTTTGTGCAAAGAATATGAGACATGGTAATACTTTTAAATGCAGTCAGACTATCACCAACATTATCCCAAACTGTCAAGCGCAGATCGTAATCACCCTCATCGATCCCCAATGTGTTCCATGTGCCCAGAATATCATGATGAATTTCACCTGTCGACTCTGCAATGAGCATCCATGAGGGCTCCTCCACAGGAGACCAGTAGAGTCTGTAATGATCGAACGTTGTGGGATTCTGCGGTCCCGCATCTGTCCAGGCCGAGCCCAATATGTAAACCATTGCCTCAACCGAGCCAGTGTCAGGACCCTCTATGGCAGCAAACATGACGAGGGCTGTATCCATAGCTTCCGGTTCGTAATCAAAGGAAGAGTTGACTGCTAAAAAGTATGAATTTCCGTGGGCCAGATTCGTAGATTGATACGGCATGAGAGAAAGCACAGAGGAATTCACTAAGAGCAATGTTGACGCATTCCACGAGCCAACGAATGCCTGGCTTAATCCATCGGTGAAAGAGACAAAAGCACTGTCTATCGATCCTAATAATATCGTGTGTCCGCTATGCGTACTGCGCGCCGCATATATCTCAGAACCGCCCTTCCCGATCATCTCTCCAAAAACACAGGAATCCATGTAGAAAACCGTCTGATCCATGGGATACCAGTTCCACCAGTAGACATAGGTGTTTACATATTGCACGTGCCTGTCATGCAGAGGAACATTGAGGTCGGAGTGCATATCGTAATTTGCTATACCCTCGATGCTGAAGGTATTTGAGCTACTGGGTATCCTGAAGCACGATCCTCTTATTATTGAATTATTGACGACAACAGAACACCCGGGAAATGTTTCCATCGACCACCAGCACTCCCGACAGTCGTCAACGATAAATGTGAAGCCGACACCGTCCACGCCGGGGGTCGCTTCCGAGAATTCGAAGTGATCAACGGCATCCGGAGCTGGAAATTGAATATCAATAATCGATCCATCCGGAGTCTCGAACCAGGGCATGAGCGTGTCGCAGCGGGTGAAGTGGACGGAGCAGGAGTCATCCACCAGAAGATCACCCACATAATCAACATCTTCGAGAATCAGAGTCGAACTGTCAAAAACTTTTCTGAATGTCCAGTCAGGGAATGTTGTCCGCCTGGCCATATATGTGCTGTTGTCGTGCAGTTGCACAAAATGCATGACACCATTGGCATCGACCGTAGCATCTGAGGCCTCAAACGGAGCACGATCCAACAACCAGGCATAATACTGACCCACATAGAACTGGTTATAGTGGAGGTGAGCGTTATTCCTGAAAAGAGCCTGCCCTTGGTCTTGAATCCACAGTTGTCCGGAGAGGGTGAGTTTCGCGTTATCGACTACAAGTATACCATCGCCAAAAATGATAATATCACCTTCCTGAACATAATCCGTGACTATGAATACCGTATCATAATCAGGACCAATGTAAAGATCACCCTGTCTGTCCGCCTCAAGACTCGGGACTCTACTCTCAATGAATCCTTTGCTAAAAAGAATGTGCTTTCCTTGCATCTCAAAAGGAAATTTAGTTCTCATGGTAGAATGTTGCAGAGAAGGGATACTACTCCCTCGTCGACTCTCAAAACAGATTTTGTCTATCTTCTCCTGAGGAAATACAGTATTTTTCTGCCCATAGTTCTTAGATATGGTTCCGGAAGCAATAAATACTAAAATCGCCAAGAGAAAAACATGAATCTTACTTTTGATTATGACATATCTGTTCATACCATGCTTCTCCTTATGGACCATAATGACCCGTGCCCAGGATTACACTGACAATCCCCACGACATCGAGAATGTCTATCCGGCCATCGCTATTATAATCCGCCGCCCAGAGATCGTAATCAGTCGGTGGTGGCGGTAGATGCAGAATCAGGTGAACAACTCGCAGGACGTCAACAATATTGATGACCCCATCTCTGTTCAGATCACCTTTTTCCTCCGGTGGGTCTTGAAGTACTTCAATAATAACCGGGTCCTGCCCCACAGGAACGAAAACGTTTCCCATGTATACGTTCAGGGTGTCTACAAAAAATGCAGTACCATAATCAGACACCTCGGATCCTGAAGAATAACGGGGGACAACATTCTTTGCAACAACTCTGGAGCTCATACCATTGGTGAAGTGGACCTGTTTTGAATCTCCGGACTCATAATCCGGATCGAGGAAATAATCCCACCAGGCAACCCAGACCGGTAAGTCATCGCGTTTGAATCTGTATGCGTAAGTGTTCTCGACACCAGTCTCAATGATATGAATGTTCTCCCAATCACTCCCCTCGAGTTTTTCCGTCATCTTTTTGATGGTATAGTAGGCCAGCTTCTTCACCCCCATGCCCGGATCGCCGCCGTCCTCCGGATCGTTGCCCTTTCCGAAATCCTCGCCATCATAGATGAGACCCGTATGATCAAAATAGCCGTCATCGTATTTGAAACCCTCCATCAATCCGAAAGCGGGAAAGACCTTCTTCACGCCCCGGGAGAGAGGATAGATGAGGCGCTTGCAATAGTCCGACGCTTGCTGGCGCTCGGATTGAAAGGGAAGTACCTGTTTTCCGAAATCCACCGGATCACCGGAGTAGGAGCCCATCTCCGTGATCCATATGGGAACATCATCCGGGAACCCGAAGCGCAGAAGCGCGGCTTCTACATGAGTGAGGACATCCCGACCGGACATGGTATCCAGAAGTCTGTATTCACCCGTCGCCGTTCCGTACCAGTGAAAATCGAAAATATCGAAACCCTGCCCGGCGAGATCGGCCAAAATCGGAGCATAGAAGGTATCAAAATCTTCAATGTAATTATTTGGGAAACCCGTTGCCCCGCCAATGAGGACCTGGCATTGAGGACAGACGTCCTTGATGGCCTGATACGTCATACGCTGAAGTTGAGCGAAGCCGGAACGTACAGCGTCATTCGGCTCATTCCCGACCTGCCAGTAGGTGATGGGATTCACAAGCCCTGGCATATCGTCGACGCCGTCGCCGTCATAGCGCTCTACCGTTGCTTTCACAAAATCCACATACTGAACTTCATCAACGGGCAGCCAGGAACCGGGCAGGCACCGCCCCTCATCCCTGGGACCCTGAGGCGCGATATTTCCCAGAATTCTCATCTCAGCAGGAACAGCGCTCCATTGCTCGTCATACACGGTGAAATCATAGACCGGCTGCTCAAGGTCCGGTTG
>CP070758.1:3191437-3227882 GCA_020348925.1 Gemmatimonadota bacterium
TCCCATCGGCCTTCGATTACGGCCGCTCGAATTTCATCAAGAAGTTGCACTTCTATCCTCCCTGCTGTCACTTTGAATTTTCATCTCTCCTGAGGCACACGCACATCTTAACATATATAATTTAAACGATAATAATAATATACTTGAACTTCTTTTCCAAAGACTTTTTTAGGACTCCTCCAGGAAGAGGAGACCTGGGGGAAAAATCCCTTGACACCCCCTTCTTTTTTTTATATGCTTTTGTCGTGACAACAGACAGCATGAAAGGATTGTGCGTATGAAGAAAAAGAGTTGCGTCAGACTCATTTCAGAAACATGGTGGTTCCTGCTACTCATGATCACGTGGGGACCCATGTGTTTTTTCAATGTCTCGGTTGAAGCCCAGATTTTCAAGAGCGAGGTTGCTCTCGATCTTACACAGCTGCCGGAGACGAAGAAAGAGAGGGTGGAGGGTCTTGATGATACAATCCGGGATTATATCGACAACTCCCAATGGTTTGAAAATCCTCTGAGTTTTGAAATACCGATCACATTGACTATGAGCCTCCTGGATGCCAGCGCGCAATATGAGGATCGCTACTCGGCGCAACTTCAAGCTTCAAACAATAGGGACATCCAGTTTAAAGACAGATTTTGTAAATTTCCGTATCAGATGAACGAACCCCTCTTCCGTGACGATAATAGCTATGATCCATTGACAGGTCTCATCGACTTCTATATATACATGATCGTTGGTGCCGAGATGGACAAGCGAGCAATCCTTGGGGGGCAACCATCTTATGAGCAGGCTAAGAAAGTGTGTCAAAATGCCATGTTCGGAGAGAGCATTTTCCACACAGGCTGGGATAAGCGAACCGAGCTCGTTGAGAAAATAGCGTCCGAAGAGTGGGAGACCATTCGCAAGTTACATGCTATATTTTTCAGGGCAAAAATATACCATCAGGAAGGCAACGGGGCAAAAGCAAGAAGGTACTGTCGGGCTGTTGTCATTGAGTTGGGTAAAATGTTTGATGAAAATCAAGAAGACGAGAAAATGAAGGAATTTCTGAAATATCACTTTTTTGAATTCGGACCGCTTTTCGAGGAAGAAAAAGATCCGGCCCTTTTTCAGAGATTGATTGAGATGGATCCGGACCATCGCGAAGAATATGAAAAATACACCAAATGATTGTGGAGAACTTTCACGAAAAAGCTTGCATTTGAAAAAATAGTATTTATACTTAGGGAAGAGGGCTAAAAAGAAAAACCTCTCGAATTTGACGTTTGAAGGTTGTCCCCGGAGGTTGAGGCTACTTGCCGTGACCCCTCGTTGGATCGGGGGCGAGCAACGACAAAAAACCGAAGGTGACTATAAAAACCCTTTACCGTATTGAGGTAGGGTGAGTTTTTCGAATTTAGCCCTCTTTTTCTTTTCTGGATATCGACCGTTCGTTGCAATTTTCACTCTTTTGATGATCGTCAAGAGCATAGCGTATGATCATCGATTATTCCGAAGCCGCCCCTGTATTCCTCATATCATCATGCGAGGTGAAGGTTTCATAATGCCAAAATTCGTCGTCGTCGGATCGGCTTCCGGCATGCCCGTGCCCGAGAGAACCCACGCTTCCCTTCTCCTTGATACTGAAAAACAATGCTATCTCTTCGATGCGGGTGAGGGATGTTCATCTTCTCTGTTACGATGTAGAATAAACCACCACAGGATCGGTGTAATCTTCATATCGCACATGCATCCCGACCATTGCACCGGGTTGCCTATGCTTCTCCAAATGATGTACCTGGGACAAAGGACCGCTCCACTGGAAATTTACATTCCCCAAGAGGGGACTGTGGCTCTCGCAGAGTGGCTGTCCAATATTTATATCTTTCCGGAGAAACTCCCTTTTCCCACTACTATAGAACCCATTCACTCTGGGACTTTTTTTCTTAATAATACCGCCCTCACTATTACGGCCTTCTCGAACTCACACCTTCAAGGATATCGCGACCTTGTGTCGTCACACTATCCCCAAAAAACTCTGGAGAGTTATTCCTTTAAAATTGAGTGGAATAAAAAGACCGTTGTCTACTCCGCGGATCTTTTCTCCTTGAACGACATCATCCCGTACAGTCAAAACATCGATCTTCTCTTCATCGAGGGAACTCATATAGACATTGAGGACATCCTCTCGTTTCTCGTAGAACAACATGTTCGGAAAACGGTTGTAACCCATATACCTCCGGAGCTCGAGGGTCAGGAAGATCACGTCCGTTCACTCGCATCAAAATTGGGGGTCGCTTCCATTCGTTTAGCTTTCGATGGAATGGAGGTTTCACTGTAATAGTATTGTGCACCGCCCCCCTCTACAAAGCATTCTTTTAGAATCACCGGAATTCGACACAGCGTTGCTTTTTTGAGATTTTGTCTCTTCACACATAGATTCCTGTGCTTTTCGGATGATCCCATTTCACACGAAAATCACTATAAACGCACTCCGAAAAAGAGGTTGACAAGAGAATAAAAGTTCATATATTTAAGGATTCTTTTGGCCCCCACGGCTGCCGCTTGAAGGGAGATGGAGACTTTTCGTTTCTCATGTCAGCACATGAAGAGGAAGCAACAGGTATAGAAAAAGGCCGAAAGGAACGGAAAAATACTTGTTTTTCAGGGGATTCGTAACGTGAGCACGAAAAAAATTCGAATAATAATTATGGGTGCTGCGGGACGTGACTTTCACAACTTCAACGTCTGCTTCCGCGACAACGAGGCATATGACGTTATTGCCTTCACCGCAACCCAGATACCGAATATCGAAGGTCGGAAATATCCGGCAGAATTGGCGGGTTCCCTCTACCCTGAGGGAATACCGATTCATTCCGAGGATGAACTCGTCGATCTTATCGTAAAAAAGAGAGCGGATGAGGCCATTTTTTCTTACAGCGATGTTTCACACGAATATGTGATGCACAAAGCCTCCGCTGTCATCGCAGCAGGGGCCAACTTCGTCTTCTTAGGCTCAGCGCCAACCCTCATCGAGAGTTCACGCCCCGTTGTCTCGATCTGTGCGGTTCGCACGGGGTGTGGCAAGAGCCAGACAACTCGAAGAGTCTGTGACATTTTGAAGGGGAAAGGAAAAAAGGTCGTCGTCATCCGCCATCCTATGCCATACGGTGACTTGTTGAAACAGAAAGTCCAGAGATTTGCATCATATGATGATCTTGATACACACGAATGCACCATAGAGGAGCGAGAGGAGTACGAGCCTCACATCGAACAGGGACGTATTGTCTACGCCGGTGTCGATTACGGGGCAATTTTGGAGGAAGCCGAGAAAGAAGCGGACGTCATCGTCTGGGACGGCGGCAATAATGATCTTCCTTTTTACAAACCCGATATTCATATCGTTGTGGCGGATCCACACAGAGCCGGCCATGAACTGCGGTATCATCCCGGAGAGGCGAATTTGAGAATGGCTCATGCCGTTGTCATAAATAAAGAGACGACTGCCGAGCATGCCAATATTGAAAAAGTGAAACACAACATTCAGGAAGCCAATCCAAATGCGATGATTGTGGACGCCGAGTCACCCATTTACATGGACGATCCATCGATTGTCAAGGGAAAACGGGTTTTGGTCGTTGAGGACGGACCCACGTTAACCCACGGCGAGATGAGCTACGGTGCCGGAACGATCGGGGCAAAAAAATTCGGAGCTGCCGAGCTTGTCGATCCACGCCCGTTCGCCATAGGCTCTATCGCCGAAACCTTCAGGAAGTACTCCCATATCGATGCACTCTTACCGGCCATGGGCTACGGTGAAACACAGATCAAGGAACTGGAAAATACAATCAAGGCGGTGGATTGCGAGGCGGTCGTTATTGGCACACCCATAGATCTCCGTCGCATCATTTCCATCGATAAACCTTCGGTTCGGGTCAAATACGAACTTCAGGAGATTGGAAAACCCAACCTGGAGGACGTCATGGCCGACATTTAAGTCTTCGCGAGTTAAGAAATTATGAAGCCGAAACTCAACGGAAAGACAGCCGTCGTGGCTTTGGGAGGAAACGCCATCTCGCCCAAAGGGCAGGAGGACTCCATTGCCAATCAGTTCCGTCGGACGCGGGAGAGCCTCCGGGAAATTATGAAGCTCATCAAAGTGGGATATCGCATGGCCATCACCCACGGCAACGGTCCCCAGGTTGGTAATGCACTCCTGAGAGTTGAACTGGCCCGTGGAAAAGCTCCCATTCTACCCCTCGGAATCTGTGTCGCGGATACAGAAGGCGGCATGGGGTACATGATCGAACAATCCCTCCAAAATGGACTAAAATCGGCGGCAATCGATCGTGAGGTCGTGACCATCGTCACTCAAGTTGTTGTCGACCCGGGCGATCCTCTCTTTGATAAATACACGAAATTCGTCGGCCAGTTCTATTCGGAAGAAGAGATCAAGAATCTGGCGAAAAAAAACGGGTGGAAGGTGAAAGAGGACTCCGGAAGAGGGTGGCGCAGGGTTGTACCATCCCCCAAACCGCTCCATATCGTGAACGCCAATGCCATTAAAAAATTGGTGGACGACGGCACAGTCGTCATCGCCGCGGGCGGCGGAGGGGTTCCGGTGTACATCGAAAACGGAAATATATTCGAAGGGGTTGATGCGGTCATCGACAAGGACCTGGCCTCGGCTGTCCTGGCCAAAGAGATCGGAGCCGAGGAGCTCATTATCCTGACCGATATCGACCAGGTGGCCCTCAATTACGGAAAACCCGAACAAAAGTGGCTGGACTGTGTGACCGCCGATCAAGCTCACGAATACTTGCATCAGGAGCATTTCCCATACGGCAGCATGGGGCCGAAGGTCAAAGCGGCCATCAATTTCATCGAATGGGGCGGGAAAAAAGTCATCATCACATCCATCGAAAAAGTGGAGGAAGCCATTCAGGGGAGAGCGGGGACAACGATTGTCCGTTCCTTACAATGAGTAAAAAGTACATTCTTTACTAAACGGCGGAAACCCATGAAGATTCACGAATATCAAGCCAAGGAAATCTTAAAGAAGTTCGGCGTGGCAGTACCCGAAGGCAGCGTCGCCTTTACTGTTGAAGAAGCACAAAAGATCGCGGACGATTTGGGCGGCAGGGTCGTCGTCAAGGCTCAGATACACGCCGGAGGACGGGGTAAGGGCGGCGGGGTAAAACTGGCCAACAGCGCTCAGGAGGCCCAGGGGATCGCCCAGAACATGCTGGGCATGAAGCTGATCACTCCCCAAACCGGCCCCCAGGGAAAGGAAGTGAAGTGTCTTCTCATTGCGGAACAGATCGACATCCTCAACGAACTCTATGCGGGCATCGTCCTTGATCGAATACGCTCCCAGAATGTGTTCATGGTCTCAACGGAAGGCGGCGTGGAGATTGAAAAAGTGGCCGCTGAGACCCCTGAGAAAATCGTAAAGGAATACATCGATCCGGCGGTAGGTTTTCAACCCTTTCAGGCCAGAAAGTTGGCATACGCTCTCAACCTGGAGGGCGATCAGGTCAAAGCGTGCATCAAATTCCTCTTGGCGCTTTATACAGCCTACGAAGAGAGCGACGCATCATTGGCTGAGATCAATCCCCTGGTGGTAACCAAGGATGGGAGGGTCTTAGCCCTTGACGCCAAAATGAATTTTGACGACAACGCGCTCTATCGTCATCCTGAGGCCAAAGCGATGCGGGATCTCTCGGAGGAGGAGCCTTCCGAGGTCGAAGCCTCGAAATACAATCTCAACTATATCCGCCTGGATGGCGAGGTCGGCTGTGTAGTCAACGGCGCAGGTTTGGCCATGGCCACCATGGACATCATCAAGCTCGCCGGCGGAGAGCCGGCCAACTTCCTGGACGTGGGCGGTGTGGCCAGCTCCGAGACTGTCTCCAACGGATTCAACATCCTGCTTGCTCACCCCAAGTTGAAATCGGTTTTAATCAATATTTTTGGTGGCATCGTCCGGTGCGATCGTGTCGCTCAGGGTGTCGTCGATGCCCTTACAAAGGTCGAGGTTACTGTCCCAATCGTCGTGCGCTTGGAAGGCACGAACGCCGAACAGGCCAGGCAACTTCTCGAGGAATCACCCTTGGAGTTCATTGTTGCCACCGACTTCAAAGACGCCGCTGAAAAAGCGGTGGCTGCGGCTCGAGGAGCATGACGTCGTATGCCAAGAACGGTTCTATTATGATGAGGTTCAAAACATGAGCATTTTAGTTGACGAGAATACAAAGCTGGCTGTTCAGGGGATCACCGGAGGAGAAGGATCCTTCCACACACGTCACATGATCGAATACGGCACCAAGGTTGTGGCCGGCGTCGTGCCGGGGAAAAAGGGCCAGGAATTTGAAGGCGTGCCAATATACAATACAGTCGCGGAAGCCGTTGAGCACGAGGGAGCAAATGCTTCCGTCGTATTCGTACCCGCCCCCTTTGCCGCCGACGCGGTGATGGAAGCGGCTCAAGCCGGTGTGGAAGTTGTCGTCTGCATCACCGAAGGCATCCCTACGAAAAATATGATCAACGCCTATGAGTACCTGCGCCATCGGAAGACCCGCCTCATCGGCCCCAACTGCCCGGGCATCATCTCTCCGGGAAAAACGAAAGTCGGTATCATGCCAGCCGCCATTCATCAGAAGGGCTCGGTTGGGGTCATCTCCAGAAGCGGCACGCTGACGTATGAAGCGGTCGATCAGTTGACCCGTCTGGGACTGGGACAGACCACCTGCATCGGCATCGGTGGTGACCCGATCGTGGGATCTCAGTTCGTCGACCTCCTGCCCCTTTTCGAAGATGACCCGGAGACGGAAGCCGTGGTCCTCATTGGCGAGATCGGGGGCTCGGCCGAAGAACAGGCCGCTGAGCTGGTCAAAGATGGAAAGGTCAAAAAACCGGTCGTTGCCTTCGTGGCCGGCAAAACGGCACCCCCGGGGCGGAGAATGGGCCACGCCGGCGCCATCATTGCCGGCGGCAAAGGAACGGCCACGGAAAAGATTGCCGCACTGAAGGATGCCGGTGTCCAGGTCTGCGATAGCCCGGCCGTCATCGGACAGACCGTAGCCCAGGCTTTGGGCAAGTGAAAGAATTGAAAACGTTTTCATGTATATGTAGCGCCTGAAAGGGAGAAAAAGACGATGAAAATGTGGCGCATACCTCTGGATGCAGACCGGATAGAGACCCCGCACGGTGAACTCCACATCATCAAGGACCGCTGCAAGGGCTGCGCTTTCTGCGTTGAGTACTGCCCCAAGGACGTCCTCGAAATGTCCGAGGAGTTCAACGTCAAGGGGTATCATCCTCCGAAAGTCATGAAGGAGGCAGACTGCGTGAACTGCAGACTGTGCGAGATGCTCTGTCCGGAATTCGCCATATTCTGCACAAAGAAAGAAGCTGAAACGGTCTCAGAAAGTTAATTATTCAAAGAAAAAAATGAGAGATACAAGAGGGTGAGATTCGTCTCTCATCACTTCTCAACGCATAAGGGAGGTTACGACATTGAAAGCAGATCCGAAAGGTGTCCTGACCGGGGCTCACTATCTGGATGGCGATCATGCCATCACCGAAGGTGCCTTAGCCGCCGGATGCCGATTTTTTGCGGGATACCCTATCACGCCTTCAACGGAGACCGCCGAACGGTTCGCTGAACGGATCCCGACCATAGGCGGCGTCTTCATCCAGATGGAGGATGAACTGGGTTCCATAGCGGCCGTTCTGGGGGCTGCGTGGGCCGGTCGAAAGGCCATGACCGTCACATCAGGCCCAGGCTTCTCTCTCATGATGGAGAATTTTGGATTGGGAGCCATGATGGAGGTCCCCTGCGTCATCGCCAACGTGCAGCGAGGCGGACCCAGCACCGGTCTGCCGACCCTCACCGGTCAGGCCGACATGATGCAGGTGCGGTGGGGTTCACACGGCGATTACGAGATCATTGCCCTGTCACCCAACTCTCCGCAGGAATGCTTCGAACTGACCATCAAAGCCTTCAATCTTTCCGAACAGTATCGTGTCCCGACCTTCGTCATGACCGACGAGTGCGTCGGCCACATGACGGAGAAGGTGGTCATCCCCCCTGCCGACGAAATTGAGCTTACCCCTCGGAGATGGTACGACGGGCCCAAGGATGAGTATCTTCCCTACCTACCTGATGATGACATGGTACCGCCAATCATCAAAGCGGGTGATGGATATCGAATTCATACCACCGGTTTAACCCACGATGAGCGTGGATATCCGGTCATCAACGCAGAATGTCAGGAGAAATGTGTCCGCCGGCTGTTGGAGAAGATCCAGAAGCACGCTGATAAGATTATCGAGATCGAAGAGGAGGCCACGAATAATGCCGAGGTCATCGTGATGTCTTACGGCATCACCTCCCGGGTGGCCTTGAAAGCCGTCGAGGAGGCCAGAAAAGCCGGGATCAGGGTCGGTATCCTCCGACTCATCACCGTCTGGCCTTTCCCTGAGAAACGCGTCAACGCCTTGTCAAAAAAGATTAAGGCATGGGTCGTTCCCGAGATCAACTATGGACAGATGGTCCTCGAAGTGGAACGCTGTGCGGCCGGGCAAGCCAAGACAATTCATGTCCCCCATGGAGGCGGTTGGGTGCACGATCCGGCGGACATCCTCAAGGCCATAAAGGAGGCGGTACGATGAAAGCGGTAGAAACGCCAGTCAAGAAAAAAGAGATCGATCATCCCATGGAACCCCTCCTGCGTATGGATCGGATTCCCCACATCTGGTGTCCCACATGCGGGATCGGAACGGCTGTCACGGCTTTCGTGGCTGCTATGGAGCAGCTCGAGATGAATCTCGATAAGGTTTGTGTCGTCTCCGGCATCGGATGCACGGGAAGAGTCGCGGGCTACATTAAGCTCGACTCTTTCCACACAACTCACGGTCGAGCGATCCCCTTTGCCACAGGTCTGGCTCTGGGAAACCCTGAATTGAAGGTCGTCGTCTTCAGCGGTGATGGGGATCTCATCGCCATCGGGGGAAACCATTTTATCCATGCGGCCAGGCGGAATGTCGATCTGAAGGTTTTCTGTGTCAACAATTTCAACTACGCCATGACCGGCGGGCAGGTAGGACCGACGACGCCGCTCACCGCCAAAGGAACCACCGCTCCATACGGAGCTTTCGAGCACCCCTTCAACCTGCCTTACCTGGCCGAATCCTGCGGAGCCACCTACGTCGCTCGTTGGACCGCCCTCCACATCCGTCGCCTGACCAATTCCATGGCCGAGGCCCTGCAAAAGCCCGGATTCTCATTCATCGAAATCATCGCACCGTGTTCTACCCTGTACGCCCGGAGGAACAGGCTGGGGACCGGTCTCGATCTCATGAAATTTTATCACGACAACTCCGTCATCAAGCACGGCGCGGATACGAAAGATGTGGATATTGAATTTCAAAAGGATATTGTCGTGGGTACCTTCGTCAACGAGGAAAGACCCACGTTCTTGGATGCCATGAACGAGAGATTAGGCCACGTTCTGGGTGATAAATACGTAAAATACGGAGGTCAAGATGCCTGAGATTCGTTTTTCCGGTTATGGTGGCCAGGGGATCATCCGCTCGGGATTCATCGTTGGAAAGGCATGCTCCCTGTACGATGAGAAACATGCGACATTGAACCAGGCTTTCGGACCTGAAGCCCGGGGAAGCGCCTGCAGCGCCCAGGTTGTCGTCTCCGACGACCGCGTTCTCTATCCTTATATCACCATTCCGGACATACTTGTGTCCATGTCTCAGGAGGCATACGACAAATTCGAACCCGAACTGCAGAAAAAAGGCCTCCTGCTGATCGACGAGGATCTGGTGAGACCAAAACCCATACGGGACAAAATCACCATGTACGCCATACCGGCCACCCGCATGGCCGAGGAGATGGGCAACAGAATTTTCGCCAATCTGGTTATGCTCGGTTTTTTCACAGCCATGAGTGATGTTGTCTCGGCGGATGCCATGAGAAAAGCCATCCCCGGATCTGTTCCCGACAGATTCCTCGATAAGAATTTGGAAGCTTTCAACAAAGGCTACGATTTCGGTATGGCGTTGAAAGGGGCAAAAAAGGAGCCCTCGCCTCAAAAGAAGGCTCAGGCTGAGCCGAAGGCTAAGGCCAAGAAGGCATAACATCAGAGAGCGATCCAATGGTTGAGATCAGTTTCGACTTCAAAGAAAAATTGGACACCACCATCGGTGGCGAGATGCACAGCTACTGTTTTCAGTGCGGCGCGTGCGTCGGGGACTGCCCCTCGGCGCGATACTCCAAACGTGGATTCAACCCGAGACGTATTGTGCTCCAGACCATAGTGGGTATGGAAGAGGTTCTGCTTGAAGAGGGATCCATCATCTGGGAGTGCACCAACTGTTACAACTGTTACGAGCGCTGTCCCCAGGATGTCCGTCCCGTCGAGGTGATTACGGCGATGAAAAACATGGCCGCCAAGAGAGAGACGAACCCGGAAGATGTTCGCAGCATGGTCAAGACTGTGGAGACAAAGGGTATGACGACCGTGCTTACCGCCCTTGTCGATAAAAGGCGAGTGGATTTGGGGCTGAAGACATTGAAGGAGATTCCCGTCTCCGACATTCAAGAGCTATTGACTGAAAAAGAACGATAGGACCCCGTTATGAGTGAAGAGAAGAAATACGTCCCCTTTTTCGGGTGTATGATTTCCGTGAAATATCCTCAATTTGAAGCCGCGGTGAGGAAGACCATGTCCAAAGTGGGAATGACCCTCGTGGATCTCGACGGCTTCACCTGCTGCCCGGATCCGATCTATTTTAAGTCCTCGGATAAGTTGACCTGGTTGACCATTGCGGCCAGGAACCTCTGCATCGCTGAGGAAGCCGGATTGGATATAACCACCATGTGCAGCGGATGCACGGCCACGCTTTCCGAGACGAGATATCATCTGGCTCACGATGAGGCTTTGAAAAAGAGGGTTAACCAGCGACTCAAAAAGATCGGGAAAGAATACAAGGGGACCGTCTCGGTGAGACACATCGTGACCGTTCTCCGGGACGACATCGGCATCGATAAGGTGGTTGCATCGGTCGTCAAACCGCTCAACGGTCTTCGCGTTGCTGTCCATTACGGCTGCCATCTTCTCAAACCGAGTAAAATCATGCAGGTCGATGATCCCGACCGACCGACCATTCTGGAGAGACTTCTGGAGGCCATCGGCGCCGAGCCCGTTCAGCATGACGCCAATCTGCTGTGCTGCGGCAAAGCGTGCATGGAACCGGATATGCCCGCACAGATGACGTTCGACATACTCACTTCCATCAAGAGAACGGACGTCGATTGCATGGGTCTCATCTGCCCGACCTGTTTCGACGCCTACGACCTGGGACAGATTAAAATTTCCAGACAATTCAAGACCAAGTTCGATATTCCCATCATTTACTACTTCCAGCTGCTGGGCTTAGCCCAAGGTCTGAGCCCTGAGGATGTGGGATTGAATATGCACAAAATCATGCCAGAACCCTTGCTGGCGAAAGTTGCGTGAGTCTAGAACAATGACTGAAACGGAAACCAAAGGCGTTCTTGTTATCGGCGGAGGAATTGCCGGGATCCAGGCCGCCCTCGATCTGGCCAACTCCCGGGTGAAGGTATACATGGTGGAGAAGGCACCCAGTCTGGGCGGCCGTATGGCCCAACTCGACAAGACCTTTCCCACCATGGACTGCTCCATATGAATTTTGGGGCCGAAGATGATGGATGTCGGTCGACATCCGAACATTGAGCTGTACACCTATTCGGAAGTCACTCACGTTGAGGGAAAAGCCGGCGATTTCAGGGTGACGGTCCGCAGGCACCCGAGATACGTGGACGAAGACCTGTGCACAGGCTGCGGTCAGTGCTCCGACGCTTGTCCAATAGTGGTCCCCAACGAGTTCGATGCCGGGCTCGGAGCCCGTCGAGCGATTTACTCGCCCTTTTCTCAAGCAGTTCCAAACACCTTCGTCATCGACAGAGAATCGTGTCTCAACGACGACTTCCTCGTCTGCGAAAATTGCAGAAAGGCATGCGAACGGGACGCCATCAATTATGATGTGGCACCACAGGACGTGACGATCAGCGTCGGTTCACTCATTGTAGCCACAGGCATCGATGTCTTCGATCCGTACACGATGAAGACCTACGGGTACAGCGTTTCACAAAACATCCTCACCGGTCTCGAGTTCGAGCGCATGCTCAACGCCTCCGGACCGACGCAGGGTCATGTCCTGCGACCGACGGATCGGCGGGTGCCGAAAAAGATCGCTTTTGTCCAGTGCGTCGGCGTTCGGGGTGAAAACGACTGCCAGTACTGTTCTCTGTTCTGCTGCATGAATTCGGTCAAAGATGCTTTGCTGGCCAAAGACCATGCCCCTGAGATCGAGGAGATCACCATCTTTTACTCCGACATACGGGCCTTCGGGAAGGGATACGAATCATTCTACAATCGCACGAAAGAGCGAGATTATATCAAATATTTCAAGGGCAAACCATCGAAGATCGTCGAAGATCCGGCATCTCATGATCTCACAATATATGTGGAGGACACACTGACTGGGAAACCTATGGAGGTCGTATCCGATATGGTCATTCTGGCTTCTGCCGGTCTGCCGTCTTCGGACACCTTGAAATTGGCAGACGTGTTAGGTATTGAACTGGGCCAGGATGGTTTCTTCAAGACGGAAAAGGAGAACGCACAGCTCCTTCGCTCAACGAAGGAAGGCATCTTTCTTTGCGGGTGCGCTTCAGGCCCGGAAGACATCCCTGATTCCGTGGCTCAGGGCTCCGGAGCTGCCGCCGGTGCGGAAAAGTATGTGGCCGATTTCCGGCTGCCAGAAACCGAAGAGGAGATCACACCGATCGATGTGGGTGGTCCACCTCGCATTGGTGTTTTCCTGTGCCACTGTGGCATCAACATCGCCGGTGTTCTGGACATCGAAACAATGGAAGAATATGTGAGAAGCCTACCGAACGTCGTTCATGTTCAGAATGATCTCTTCCTCTGTTCGGACGGGAGTCAGAAACTGCTTCAAGAAATGATCAAAGAGCACCGATTGAACCGGGTCGTATCCGCTGCCTGTACACCGAGGACCCACGAGCCGATCTTTCAGGAGACGTGCGCCCGCATCGGGCTCAATCCATACCTCTTCGAGATGGTCAACGTGCGCGACCAGTGTTCCTGGGTTCATTCTCAAGAACCGCTTCTCGCCACACAGCGGGCCATGGATCAGATACGGATGGCCGTCGCCCGGGCCCAATGGCTCGAGCCTCTGGAACAAAAGGAGATCTCCGTGGAGGGATCGGTCCTCGTCATCGGGGGCGGCCCGGCAGGAATTCAGAGCGCCCTCGATCTGGATGCACAGGGGTTTCCGGTCACCTTGGTGGAAAAGGAAAAAGAGTTGGGTGGGCGATTGCGATTTTTGGACAGGCTCCTACCGGAAAATGTGCCGGCGGTGGATCTCCTCCAGCGCAAACTGGCTCAGCTAAAAGCCAGCGGTGTGAGGGTTTTTACCGAAACAGAGATCAAGGAAGTGGGCGGCTTTGTGGGAAACTTCGAAGTGAGCACGACGAAAGAAACGCTCAAAGTCGGTTCCATTATTCTGGCCAGCGGCTCTGACGTGTACGATCCGAAGGATGAGTACGATTATGAAAAATACTCCAATGTGCTGACCAACATGGATCTGGAGGGGATTTTCGCCCAAACCGACGGTGGTGAGGCTCTCATCAACGGTACAAAACCCAAACGGGTGGCTTTCATCCAGTGTGTCGGCTCACGAAATGAGGACAATCCCCACTGTTCCCGCATCTGCTGTCCGACAACGGTGAAACAGGCTCTCCGGTTCAGAGAACAGGGGACAGATGTTGCAGTGTTTTATCGCGACATGAGGACGGTGGGCCACGGGGCCGAGGAGCAGTACCGCGCAGCCCGGGGGGTGGGCGTCGTCTTCATTCGATACCCCGACGACCAGAAACCTGTGGTGACAAAAAGCGGAAAAGGTCTTCGCATTCAAGCCTTCGGGACAATGCTGAACGACACCGTGAATATGGAGGTGGATGCCGTCATTCTGGCCGCCGGAATGGTTCCCAAAGAGCCTGATACGAATACGTTCAAGGAGATGTTAAAAGTGCCCAGAAGCCCGGACGGTTTCATGATGGAGCGCCATCCGAAACTCGGGCCGGTGGAAACGACAACCGACGGGATTTTTCTGGCAGGCTGCGTGCAGAGTCCCAAAAGTGCGGCCGAATCCATGGCCCAGGCCTCGGCCGCGGCCGGCAAGGCGGCCTCCCTCGTCTGCCGGGAGAGGATCAAACTCGACCCGACCATCTGTAGGGTGAACGAAGCTCTCTGCCGGGGATGTAGAACGTGCGTCTCCATCTGTGATTTCCACGCGCCTGAATTGGTTGAGACATCTCCCGGAATTTTTGTAGCACGCATCAACGAAGCCTTGTGCAAAGGCTGCGGAACCTGCGCCGCCTGGTGTCCGACGGAGGCGATCGCCGCCCAGCATTTCACCGATCAGCAGATCGAGGCCATGCTGGAGACGATGTTGGAGGAGGGATTATAGAAGATCTGTCATTGCGAGCGAGAGCGAAGCAATCTCATGTTATCATTCTGCCCTCCTCACAGTGACATTTTCAAGATCTCTAAGAAGCTCACATTATGGTAGAGAAAAATGACTGAGAAAAAGACGACAGCAAAGAAGAAAACAGCGAAGAAAACTGAGAAACAGAAATTCGTACCCAAAATAGTGGCTTTTGCCTGCAACTGGTGTTCCTATGCCGGGGCCGACAATGCCGGCGTGAACCGCATCCAGTACTCACCTCATTTCCGGGTCATTCGCACCATGTGTTCGGGACGGGTCAAGCCGGCCTTTGTTCTGAAAGCCTTCGAGATGGGAGCCGACGGGGTGCTCGTCTCCGGATGTCACTTCGGCGACTGCCACTATATCTTCGGAAATTATCGGGCTGTCGAGCTCTTTGAAAAGACAAAGAAACTCGTTCATCTTTTGGGTCTGGAGGATGAGCGCCTTCGCCTGGAATGGGTCTCGGCCGCCGAGGGCATCCGATGGGCCGAACTGATCAACGAGTTCGTCGATCAGATCACGCGGCTGGGACCGAGTCCTCTTTCAGAAAATGGGAAAAAATCATGATGAACATTGAAACGATCGCCAAAGCGACACACGTCAATGACTGTCTGGAGTGCGGCAAGTGCACGGCCAATTGCCCCATTTCGAGGTTCACCGACGCCTATTCACCCCGGCTCAATGTGGGCAGGTTCATTCAGGGCTACGCGGAGGAACTGTTGCAGGACGAACGCCTCTGGGATTGTCTCACCTGCGGCATGTGCAACGTCCGCTGCCCGGCCGATGTCAAATACACCGAGTTCATGAAGCGGATACGCCTTGAGGCGTTCCAGAACGGAAGGGAAGCTACGTGTTCCCACGGCGGTGCCATCCAATCCCTCATGCGAATCATGACGTCGCCGACCATGAACCAGAATCGGCTGGAATGGGTGCCGAAGGAGTTCACATACTCCGATAAAGGGGAGCTGGTCTATTTCGTGGGGTGCCTGCCCTATTTCGACGCGTTCTTCACCGATCTCGAGGTCAACACCCTGGACACGGCCAAAAGCGTTCTCAAGATCCTGAATCATCTCGATATCACGCCCGTGCTCCTGAAAAACGAGCGCTGCTGCGGCCACGATCTGCTCTGGTCCGGTGATTTGGAGAACTTTAAAAAGCTGGCGAAACACAATATTACCGAGATCAATAAGAGCGGTGCCAAGAGAGTGCTTTTCTCCTGCGCCGAAGGATACAGGACGTTTAAGCTCGATTATCCCGGATATGTCGATGGGTTTGACATCGATGTTGTCCATATTTCAGAATTCATGGCTGAACACATCTCCTCGAACGGACTGAAATTGAATCGATTCGATCGCAGGGTGACGTACCAGGATCCCTGCCGTCTGGGACGACACATGAACATCTACGATCCCCCCAGGGAAGTGATGAATAGCATACCGGGATTGGAACTGGTGGAGATGCGGAAGAACAGAAATACGGCCGTCTGCTGCGGGACGAGCGCCTGGATGAATTGCAACCTGACCTCCAAGCAGATTCAGGCCTATCGTTTAAAGAGCGCCAAGACCACAGGCGCCGATCTCTTGGTCACCACTTGCCCCAAATGTTACATACACTTCAAGTGTGCCCAGAAGGACGAAAACATCTCCGATCAGATCGGAATTGACATACAGGACTTAACTGTTTTAACAGCCTCAGTTTTGTGAGGTGAATAAACGTAGAATCATATTGAAAACTCATGCAGCAAATTAGGGAGATAAGCTTATGGTTGAAGATGAACGCCGAATAGGTGTCTTTGTTTGTGAGTGCGGAATCAATATCTCCGCCACCGTCGATTGCGATGAGGTCACCGAGTACGCGAGAACCTTGCCCGATGTGGTCTTCTCCATCAAGAACAGATACACCTGTGCCGAACCGGGCCAGGAGGAGATCAAAAGGTTTATCAAAGAGGAGAACCTCAATCGGGTCGTCGTCGCATCCTGCACACCTCGCATGCACGAGCCGACTTTCAGACAGTGCTGCGCCGACGCCGGCCTCAACCCCTACCTCTTTGAGATGGCCAACATCCGGGAGCACTGCAGCTGGGTGCACCACGACAGAAAAGAGGCCACGAAAAAGGCGAAGGATACGATCAAGTTGGCCGTGGCACGGGCGAGAAAACTTGAATCACAGGAGGAGCTGACAGTCCCCGTCACCCAGGCCGCCCTCGTTGTCGGAGGCGGCATAGCCGGAATGCAGGCTTCCCTGGACCTGGCAGATGCCGGCTATCAAGTTTATCTTGTCGAGAAGGAGCCGACCATTGGGGGGTTGATGTCTTATATCAATAAGATCTTCCCCACAATGGACTGAGCGATATGAATCCTCGGTCCGAGGATGATGGATGTCGGTCGACATCCCAAGATTGAACTTCTCACTTATTCGGAAATAGAAAACGTCACCGGTTACATCGGCAATTTTCATGTCAATGTTCGCAAGAAGGCCAGGTATGTGGATGAGGACGCCTGCACCGCCTGTGAAAAATGTGCCGAGGTGTGTCCTGTTGTGGCCTTCGACGAGCATCAATTGGGATTGGCCTCGAGGAAAGCCATATATATTCCCTTCCCCCAGTCTGTCCCGGCCTCATACCTCATCAACATGGAGGATTGTCTCGGCACCAATCCGATTGCCTGCGGGAAATGTTTGGAGGTCTGTGATCCGAAGTGCATTGATTACGACGAGAAAGACAGTATCATCGAACTCGACGTCGGGGTCATCATTGTGGCCACGGGAATGGATGTGATCGACCCGACCGTTCTGGATGAATACCATTACACGGAGTTCGAAAATGTCATGACTTCCTGGGAGTTCGAGATCCTGACAGGTCCCGGCTATGTGACCGGCAGCGAACTTCTCAGACCGACCGACCGCAAGGTTCCAAAATCCATCGGGTTTATCCAGTGCGTCGGTTCTCGGGACGATAAGAGAGGCCATCCTTACTGCAGCAACATCTGTTGCATGAATACGGTCAAAGACACCCTCTACCTCAAGGAACATTACCCCGATATGGAATGCTACGTCTACTACATGGACATCCGAACCTTCGGAAAGCAATACGAAGACCTGTATAAACGCAGCAAGGAGATGGGCGTCAGGTACATCAGAGGCATCCCCGGTGACGTCGAGGAGGACCCGGAGACCAAGAACGTGATAGTGGCTGTGGAGAACACGACCACCGGAAAGCTTGAACATCACGAGCTGGATATGCTGGTGCTATCCGTCGGCGTCGAACCGCGGGTCGAGACGGCGGATATTCAGAAAATCTTGACCCTCTCGAAAGCCCCCGACGGTTTCCTGGCGGAAAGCCACTACCAGCTCAATCCCATCGATTCGCCGACCGGAGGCATCTTCCTAGCCGGATGCTGTGAATCACCCAAGGACGTGAAGGGATCCGTCACCCAGGCATCCGGTGCGGCAGCACGGGCGGAGCGGCTCCTCAGTCAGCGGAGGGTCAAGGTGGAGGCCATCACCTCCGAGATCGATCCGGATCTGTGCACCTCGTGCGGTATCTGCGTGAAAGTCTGTCCCTATAAAGCCATCCGGATCGAAAAGAAGAAGGCTCCGGCGGAAGTTATTGAGGCGGCGTGCAAAGGGTGTGGCACCTGCGCTGCAGAGTGCAAGTTCGGAGCCATCACCATGAAACACTTCACCGACGATCAGATCCTCTCCATGATCGATGCCATGCTCGAGGAGAAACCGGAGGAGAAGATCTGCACCTTTGCCTGCAACTGGTGCTCCTATGCCGGGGCGGATCTCGCAGGCCTCTCGAGAATCCAGTACCCGCCCAATGCGAGGATCATACGAACGATGTGCAGCGGCCGCGTGGATGAAAAATTCATCTGGTACGCTTTTCAGAAAGGTGCTCCGGTGGTCCTGGTTTCAGGTTGCCATTTCGTTGACTGCCACTACATCGATGCCAACAGGTGGACCCAGAAGCGGATTGAAAAAATATGGGACAAGCTGGAACAGAAGGGTATTCGCCCCGAGCGGTTGCAGCTCGAGTGGTGCTCAGCTGCCGAAGCCAAGAGATGGCAAAGCATAATGCGTGCGGCCGAAAACTTGAGAAAAACAGTATCAAAGCAAGAGATTGAGGAGACGATACGGATCCTCAGCAATGGAGACAAACCAAAAACAAAGGCGAAGGCTGAGGCGAAGGGCAAGAAGAAGCCCAAAGTGACAGCCGCTTCATCGGAATAAACGAAGAGAGGAGAAAGTCGTCTATGGCTGAAGAAGCGAAGTTCAAGTGTTTGCGATGCGGACATGAATATACGGACACATACACACCCGGAGTTCCCCAGGAACGGACCTGTCCAAAATGCACGAGCAACAGTGTCCGCCGGATGAAAGAGAAATAAATCCCAAATACAAAGAAAAGAGGCATGACTGAAAAAACTGCGAAGAAGAAGAGATCTCGCATCGTTGTGAAGAGAGAGTGGTGTAAAAACTGCGCTATCTGTGTCGAATTCTGTCCGAAAGACGTCTTGGTCATGAAGGATGGATTCCCGGAAGTGGTCCATATTGAAAATTGTACGCTGTGCCAACTGTGCGAGCTGCGGTGTCCTGATTTTGCTATTGAAGTGTACGAAGATGAGACTTGATTCTACATAAACCAACTGGAGACTCATGGTAACGAAAGAAAAAAACCGAATACGAGTGATGACGGGCAATGAGGCCTGTGCGGAGGGTGCTCTGGCCGCGGGTTGTCGCTTTTTCGCCGGTTACCCCATAACCCCTTCTTCAGAGATCGCTGAGATCCTGTCGCGGGAACTTCCGAAAGTTGGCGGTAAGTTCATTCAGATGGAGGATGAGATCGCTGCCATGGGCGCCGTCATCGGTGCTTCCCTTGCCGGATCCAAATCCCTGACGGCTACGAGCGGACCGGGCTTCTCGCTGAAACAGGAGAATATCGGATACGCATCGATGGCCGAAGTCCCGTGCGTCATCGTCAACGTCATGAGAGGCGGACCGAGCACAGGGTTGCCGACCCTTCCCTCGCAAAGTGACGTCATGCAGGCCCGCTGGGGCACCCACGGAGATCATCCGATCATTGCCTTGGCACCTTCGAGCGTGCGGGAGTCTTTTGACTGGACTGTGCGAGCTTTCAACCTATCCGAAACATACCGAGTACCGGTTGTTCTTCTCTTGGATGAAATTGTCGGCCATACCAGTGAAAAAGTTGTGCTTCCGGATACGAGCGAGATACAAATTGTGGAGCGCCAAAAGGGTGATCCGAAAAACAAGGATTACCTCCCCTATAAACAGACGGAATCGGATATTCCCCCCATGATCAGTTTCGGAGAGGGCATACGGTTTCACGTCACAGGTCTCTGTCACGATGAAACAGGATTCCCAACCAACGATTCCCAAAAGATCGACCTTCTGCTCCGTCGGCTCAATCGGAAAATCGAGCGTTATCGTGACCAGATCACCGACAACCAAAGGGATCAACTCGATGACGCGGATGTGGCCGTCTTTGCTTACGGTTCAACGTCCCGCTCTGCCCGCTGGGCTGTTCGCCGAGCCCGGGAAGAGGGTCTTCGTGTCGGTCTGTTTCGACCGATCGTCCTATGGCCATTTCCTGAGGATGAAGTGTTCTCCATCGCTCAAAAAGTGCATCACATCATTGTTCCGGAGATGAACCTGGGACAGATGGCTCACGAGGTGGAATGGGCCAGCCGAGGTTCGACCGACGTTATTCGAATCAACCGTATTGATGGTGATCCTGTGCGACCACAGGTCATCCTCGAAAAAATCAAAGAGGTTGCTTAGCATGTTTGATTACGGAGCCTATTTGCGCAAAGACAAATTTCCACTTATTTGGTGTTCCGGCTGCGGCGATGGAATTGCCCTGAAGGCAATGCTGCGGGCCATCGATCGGATCGGCCTCTCGAAAGATGAAATCGTCATGGTTTCCGGCATCGGTTGCTCGAGCCGGCTGCCCGGTTACGTCGATTTCAACACGCTGCACACCACTCACGGTCGAGCGATTGCTTTCGCCACCGGTGTAAAGATGGCCAAACCGGAGCTTACCGTCATCGTGGTTACCGGCGACGGTGATGCTACAGCCATAGGTGGAAATCATTATATACATGCGGCACGACGAAATATCGATCTGACGGTGATTCTATTCAACAACTGGATCTACGGCATGACAGGCGGTCAAGTTTCCCCCACAACTCCCTTTGGCAAACGAGCCAGCACTGCTCCCTACGGCAGTACGGAAAACGCTTTCAACATCAGCGGTCTGGCCGAAGCTGCCGGGGCCAGTTTCGTCGCCAGAGAAACAGTATTCAGACCACAGGTTCTGGACAAGTTTATTGAAAAGGCTATCCGGAAAAAGGGATTTTCGGTCGTGGAGGTCTTCACACCCTGTCCGACAACATACGGTCGCCGGAACAAAATGCGGTCTGTCATAGAAATGATGAATTGGCTCAAGGATCATGCTGTTCCGAAGAGCCGTGCCGAGAAAATGGACCCGCAAGAGCTGGAGGAAAAAATCATCACCGGAGTGCTTGTCGACCTCGATCTCCCCGAATACACCGAAGAGTATCAAAAGCTAATCGATCGAGTCAAGTCATAAAACCGAATAACTGGTTTCGAAGGGAACGCAATAAACGAGGGAGGGGAAGAATCAGTTATTTTTTTATCTTTAATTACAGATAAGGAGAACGACATGAGCTTTCGAACCGAAATCCGACTAAGCGGTGAGGGTGGCCAGGGATTGGTTTTGGCTGGGAAAGTCTTGGCCGAAGCAGCGGCCATATATGACGACAAGAACGCTACCCAAAGCCAATCCTACGGCCCTGAGGCGCGAGGAGGTGCGAGCCGTTCGGAGGTCATCATCTCCGATGATGAGATCGACTACCCCAAAGCGGTCAATTTGGATCTGCTCTTGGCCCTGACCCAGGAGTCCTGCAGTCGATATTGGAAGGATTTAAAGGACGACGGTATACTCCTCGTCGATTCAGATTCAGTCAAGGACATTCCTGAGGGTTCGTTCAAAGTATTCAAGGTACCGATCATTGCTATCGCAGAGCAGGAAGTCGGAAAAGCTCTGGTGGCAAATATCGTTGCCCTTGGGATCATCACCGGCCTGGCCAAGGTCGTCTCCGAGGAGGCAGTGGAAGCGGCAATCCTGGCGAGAGTCCCGAAGGGCACCGAGGAACTCAATGTGAAAGCCTTCAAAGCCGGATTACAGGCAGCCAAAGATCTCAGTTAAGAGGAAAATCACTTCCGAGGAAAAGAACATGTTCGATCCCTACACTCGACTCGAGGCCCGAGTCGGAGAACTGGGTAACCATCACCGAAAATATCTGAAGAACATATCAGCGCATAAGGACACGTTGATCGATCGCCTGGAAGCCTGCGGTAAGATCGATCAGGTCCACTTCCGCCTGACCGCCCCCGATCTCGCCAGCGAAATGGACACGGTCATGGCCGTTGGCCGGAATGTGGAGGAGAAACTTACCTTTCTGGGCTGCTATTATGCCCTCCAGTTCCTCAACATGAACATCAGTGCCATCGATGTGCTTGCCCTCAATCTGGCAACTTCGGACGACAGGTATACCGTCTACAAAGGATTCATGAGACAGATTGGGAATGAGTTCAGGGCGCTAACCGCCTGTCACATGGATAAGCTCCTGAATCTCTTTCTCGACAAGAACGGCACCCCGGAATATGTGATCTGCGGGGTCGGCACGCGGGCCGATCAGGATGATATTGATGTGGGGATTATTGATGATGGATCGCGAAAACGAAAAGATCTTAACCTCGCCGTTGGTCGACTCCAGCACAGTATGCTCAAGCAGTCGGTTCCCCTCCACCTCTACCTCTCCGAACATGTCGGAACGCAGAGTTATTCCGCCTCGATCGCGGAGTATAACGACCTCCTCAAAAAAGAGATACAGGATTTCGTCATTATCACTGAGATGCTCGGGGCAGCCCCCATCACCGGAAGCAACCATCTCTTTCGAAAATTCAGACGGGAGGTCACCCAGCGCTATTACTATCAGCGACAAGGTGACAACCGTTTCCATGAAGGCTATTTGCGGGGCCTGCTGGGCGAGGTCAGATCGCTCTTGATCAGGAGGATGAAGACGAACAGTATCAATCCCAAGGACGACGGTTTGCGGATGCTCAAGGGACTCCTCTTTGCAGGCAAATCCATTTTCAACATTCGAAAAGTCAATGCCTGGGATATTTTAAAACAGTTGGGGGAACGCGATCCCGACCATACGGAGATATTTCAAACTCTCGACAGATCCCTCACTTTTCTGGAAATGTTCAGATTTCTCTATCAGCTCTTCGTTGTTCAAGAGGACGAAATTTATGTGGGTGGAGAGGACACCATTTCGAACTTGCAATCCGTAGCCAAAGCCATGGGCTACCAGGATGTTGGGGTCATCAAAGCCTGGGATCACCTGCTCATCCACTACTATGAGCATATAGACGGCATAAAAGATCCCATCGAAATTCTTCTCAAGGACGTAATACGACATCTGGAGCGAATAAGTGTCTTCTCGGTAATGCTCAGCACACGTCAGCTTGAAACACAGTACGAGGGGAATTTGGTTATAGATTTTCTAAAGGCTTCCCGTTTTTTCAGGGGGACGAAATTCTGGGACGATGTTCTGGGAGCCCTTGAAACAGGAGATGGACAACTTTTGGAGCGATTCGTAACCGACTTCAACTCCCTGGACACAGAACGAAGGATCAAATGGATCGCTCAGTACGCAGACTGGAGCAACTATGCTTTTATGGTCCTCATGAGGCTGCTCGTCATCCTGTATCAAAACAGGAAAAAGGTTGCTTCAGAAAAACTTTTTAACGAACTCAACGAAGCTTCACTGGAGGCGCTGAGCCAGAGTCATGATGTTATTCACAGAATAACCCGTATCTTCAACCATTATCCGAAACTGGTCAATAATTACTTGTTGGCACTATCCGAGGAAGATCAACTCAGGTTTAAGAAGCTCCTTGAGGGAAATGTCTGGGAGGAGGAAGTGGCTCAGTTGAGAGATCACCTGGTGAATCTCTGTCAGCTTCATTGTTGTAGTAATAGATATTTCAAACGTTTTTTTCAAAGAATTATCAATGCGTATCCTGAATACATTCAATACTTGGATAATACGGATCGGTTAAAAGAGTTGGCCAAGGGTCTTTTCGGGAAGATCGATAATCTGAAAACCTTTCGCGAAAAAAAAGATCAGCTTGGGCATTATCATGATATCGAATTCTTTCGGGTGGGCCTTGAGACATTGGCCGGTGCTCCTATAGAACAAACCAACGCCGAGTTCACGGAATTTTCAGACAACTATCTTCAAACGCTTTTCGATATCTGTAAGCAGGAGGTGGAACAGGAACGCGAGGGAAAATTGAAGACGGAAGATCTCTTGGCCGTCTTTGCGGCAGGCGGACATGCCCGGGAACAAGCTTTCGATGATGACTACGATATTATTGTTCTTCTGAATTCAAGCGATGAAGCCTTGAGAAAAAAATGTACAACCATCATCAGTAAGATGAATACCGAGCTTGTCAAACGGGGAACACTCCCCCACTTCCGTTTTGCGGAGCGGTACGGCCACTACGTCACACTTTTTTCAGAACTCGAAGAACTCTTCGAAAGTAATAAAGAGGATTCATTTATCGACAAATCCCAAATTCTCGGAGCAAGAATGGTCGTGGGCAGCCGGAGATTCGGAAAAGCTTTTGAACAATTGATCATACAACCCCATATATACAATAAGAAAGATACCTATATTCAGCAGATGGCACAGGAGATTTTTGCTCGCCATGTGAATGAAAACGGGGTCAAGGAAGATGGTTTCAACATCAAAGAGAATAGCGGAGGACTCCGTGATATTGAAATGGTGATGCTCATGTACAAAGCAGCTCTTCATATTCAGACCCCCGTATCTATGAAATTGTTCGATGAGCTATCGGACAAGATTCCAGACAAAGGTTCTGAGCTGAAGCGGTTGTCCGGAATCTTCTCTTTTCTGAAACGCCTGCGCGACATATACCGCCTTACGGTGGCTGCCGAAGATACCATATACCTTCAAAACCTCGATAGGGTATCACCCATTATGAATTTTAAGGATTCGTCGACACAGAGCGCTTCCCAGCAACTCATGATGGCATACAGAGAGAATATGAAACAGGGATGGTCTCTTGTTTCGGAGTTTATCTCGGATATCGGGCATCACCCTGCACGTGAGATAAGGGATACCGCAATCCAAGAGAACACCCCATGAAAGAATTTTCTTGCAGAATGAGGAAGCAAACGTTATTATTTTATTTATTTTTCAGGGAGTTTGACAGTAATGATCGAACAAACACTCATGTTGATTAAACCTGATGGCGTCCGTTCAAACCGAATCGGCCAAGTCATCAGCAGAATTGAAAAGGAGGGATTTCGTATTTGTGGCATGAAGATGCTTCGGCTTCAGCCTGAAACAGCGGCCGAATTCTATGCCGCGCATCGAGAAAAACCATTTTACGCCGATCTCCTCACTTTTATGGTTTCGGATCGCATCGTGGCTCTCGTTCTGGAGCGAGAGGAAGCTGTGACTCGTTTGAGGGAAGTCATCGGAGCCACAGATCCGGCCGAAGCAGCTGTGGGAACGATCCGAAAAAAATTGGCTTCAAACAAACAGGAAAACGTTGTGCATGCCTCCGACTCTTTGAGCAATGCTCAGGTAGAGACGTCTTTCTTTTTCAGCCGTGAAGAGTTACTGTCCATGCTGAAGAAATCCACCATGCCGTAACATGTTGCACATTATGAAGATCGATATTTTCAGTTTAACAGAAGGTGAGAATTCCTTTCAGTTTGAAGTAGACCTGACACTTGTTGACCTTCCAACGGAGCTTGAGTCGGAAATGCCTCTGAAGGTGAACGCAGGAGTGACGAAAAGGGGCACCAACCTCATCATAAAAGGCGATGTAACCTATCCGCTGAGCCTGGAATGCAATCGCTGTTTAGAGCTTTTCCAGCACAATCTGCAGGCTCCCTTGGAGGCCTACTTCGTTCTGGGGGAGAATGTCCCGGAACGAAAGGAGGACGGCGAGGTCATTCGAATATCTCACACGGATCAGAGTCTCGACCTTATCGAGATCATCCGCGAGGCCATCCTCTTGGCTGTGCCCTACAAAGCTCTCTGTCGTGCTGATTGCAAGGGCCTCTGTTCCGTTTGCGGACGTAATCTGAACCAAGAACAATGCGATTGTATTACCCGCAGTCCGGATCCGCGGTGGGCCGTTTTGAAGGATTTCCAGAGGTAATACGCTGCGCATTGATTTAAAAACGAAGTAAAAGGAGGAAGAAATTGGCACTACCTAAGAAGAAAACATCGAAATCTCGTAGGGATAAAAGACGGGCACACTGGAAGTTAACATCTCCGGCTCTGGCGCTATGTCCGCAGTGCAACCACCCGAAGTTGCCCCACCGGGTGTGTCCGAGTTGCGGCTCATACAGAGGTAGAAAGGTCATCGTGCCTCGCGAAGTTTAGTAGGATCTTTTCGAACGCAATCTACATTAGAGGACGACTGTATGAAAATTGCTGTTGATGCTATGGGTGGAGATCATGCCCCGGATGCCATCATCAAGGGCGCTATTGAAGCGGCAAAACTGTTCAATGGCAATGTAGAAATTGCTCTCGTGGGGAATGGGCCGCTCTTGAGGGAGAAACTCTCCCATATTACCTATCGATACAGACCACAATCTGTGAGCATCGTCGAAGCCGCTGAGACGATTGAGATGGGTGAATCGCCGGTAGCCGCACTTCGAAAAAAGAGGAACTCCTCCCTTGTTGTGGCGATGGATTTACTGAAGACGGGCCAAGCCCAGGCTGTCGTCAGCGCTGGAAACACAGGTGCCGTCATGGCGAGTGCGCTCTTTACGACAGGACGGTTGGAAGGTGTGCATCGGCCGGCTATTGTCTCTGTGCTCCCGAATCAGAAAGGAATAACCCTGTTGATTGACGTGGGGGCGAATACAGATTGTAAACCCATCAATCTTCTTCAGTTCGGTATTATGGGAAGTCTCTATTATCGCCATATTTTTCGTTGCCCCAATCCAAGAGTCGGACTGCTCAACATTGGCGAGGAACGAACCAAGGGAAATGACCTGACCCTCGAAGCGTATCGTCTGCTATCGGAGAGTCAACTCAATTTCGTTGGTAATGTGGAAGGCCAAGATATTCTCAGCGGCGCAGCTGATGTCATTGTCTGCGATGGATTTCTCGGAAACGTCATTCTAAAATTCGCTGAGAGCATCGTCGGACTTGTCTCTTCAACAATCAAGGATAAAGTGGCCTCAAATGTGCGTTCAAAGCTGGGTGCATTTCTTCTGGCCCCGGCATTCGTGAAGTTTAAACGAAAACTTGATTACGAGGAGTACGGAGGAGCACCTCTTCTTGGTATTGATGGCGTGTGCGTCATTTGCCATGGGAGCTCTTCTCCCAAAGCAATTAAAAATGCCATAATTTTAGCCTTACGGATTGTCAATTCAGGAGTTAATAATCAGATCAAATACCAACTCCAAGCGATGAATACCGCGGTTCCAGTCACGGAAAACCACAGAGTCCGCGTGTGAAGAACAGAACAATCGTATGACACCAGGCAATCGCCCATCTTGATTCGAGGAAAAGTGTGGCTTTAAAGAACAGAAACGCACAGCGTAGGGCATTCATTTCAAAATAGAGCACCATGAAACGAATCGGATTTCTCTTCCCTGGACAGGGATCACAATATGTCGGCATGGGAAAGGACCTGCATGAAGCTTTTCCAATGATCCGAGAACTCTATAATAAGGCAAATGAAATTCTTGGATGTGATCTCGCGAAACTTTCCTTCGAGGGCCCCGAGGAGAAACTGCGTCAAACGCAATACACCCAGCCGTTAATCCTCGTCCATAGCCTGTGTGTCCTGTCGATTCTCGAAAGAGAAGGCTTCGAAGCCACGGCTGCTGCCGGCCATAGCTTGGGCGAGTATACGGCTCTGAAAGCGGCCGGTGCCCTCAGCTCCGAGGATGTTATTGATCTCGTGAAAAAGCGCGGGGAATACATGCAGCAGGCGGGTGAAGAACAGCCCGGCACCATGGCGGCCATCATCGGGCTTTCTCGAGATATCGTTGAAAGGATCTGTCAGGAGGCCGGTTCGGCGGGTCCGATTCAACCCGCCAATTTCAATTCTCCCGAACAGATCGCCGTCTCAGGGGCAAGAACCGCTGTCCACCGAGCCATCGACATGGCCAAAGCGATGGGGGCAACAAAAGCGGTCGAACTCTCCGTAGGGGGCGCTTTTCATTCAACTTTGATGGGAAGTGCCGCACAACGCATGGAGATCGCCCTGAAAACCGTTCACATCTCAACTGCCCGAATCCCGGTCATTTCAAACTTTTCGGCCGAACCTGTGAAAGACCCGGAGGTCATTCGGACCTCCCTGGCGAAACAGATCGTCAATCCCGTTCTCTGGGATGATTCGATAAATAGGATGCGACAATTGGACATCGATCACTATCTCGAAATTGGACCGGGTAAGGTCTTGCGTGGTCTGATGCGCAGAATCAACAGGGAAGCGGAGATACTCAGTCTCGGAGACGTGCCCGGCATTGAAAGTTTCTTAAAGGAATCGAAGACATGGGATATCTGAGCGATCAAGGCGCAATCGTCACCGGAGCAGCTCAAGGAATAGGACAGGCTATTGCCTTCAAACTTTCGGAACAAGGAGCACATGTCGTCGTCGCTGATCTGAACATTGGTGCGGCACACAGGACGGCTGCGGACATAGAAGCAAAAGGCGGAAAGGCCGTTGCTCTCGAAGTGAATGTGGCGCACCCCGAAAGCGTTACCTCCATGGTGGAGACAAGTACCCGCGTACTACCCGGCATCGATATACTGGTCAATAATGCCGGTATTACGAGGGATAATTTGCTCGTAAGACTTGGGGATGATGATTGGGATTCTGTCCTCGACGTCAACCTGAAAGGGGTTTTCTTTTGTACGAGGGCTGTGGCCAAAGTGATGATGAAACAGCGCAGGGGACGCATTGTGAACATTTCATCTGTGGTTGGTCTCATCGGGAATCCTGGCCAGGCCAATTACGCGGCATCAAAAGCCGGAATTCTCGGTCTCACCAAGACGACGGCCCGAGAACTCGCTCCGCGCGGTATTACTGTCAACGCAGTAGCTCCTGGCTTCATCGAAACAGAAATGACACAATCTCTTCCCGAAAAAGCGGTAGAGGCTTTTCTCAATTCCATCCCCCTCGGACGGCCCGGACTGCCCGAGGATGTTGCCAAGGCGGTTGCGTTCTTGGCCTCTGAAGATGCATCGTATATTACAGGTCAGGTCATACATGTCGACGGTGGGATGGTCATGACCTGACCCGTATTTTTTGAACGTTCAAAATTGAAAGAGAAACAACATAATACGTTACTCGCACGAAATAACGACGGAACGGAAAAAAGGAGGTGATTTTTATGGCATTGGAGGATAGAGTGAGAGATCTTATCGTTGATCAGCTGGGCGTGAGCCCGGATGAGGTGACGAGAGAGGCTTCGTTCATCGACGATTTGGGTGCCGATTCCCTCGATACGGTGGAGCTGATCATGGCTTTCGAAGAGGAGTTTGGTATCGAAATTCCTGACGAGGATGCGGAGAAGATGAGTACTGTTGGCGATGCCATTGAGTACTTGGAGAAACACGTCCAGGAGGAATAATGCCTTTTTCCCCAGAGGAGTGTGCGTCTTATGGAAAACAGAGTCGTGGTCACAGGTTTGGGAGTTGTTACACCGGTTGGGAATACCGTCGATGACTTCTGGAAGTCATTGCAGCAGGGAAGAGGAGGGATCGGAAGAATCTCTCGCTTCGATGCCTCCGATATTGCCAACCAGATCGCTGCTGAAGTGAAGGGATTCGATCCGAGTCAGTCCATTGGTCCCAAAGAATTGCGCCGCATGGATCTGTATACTCAGTACGCGGTGGTGTCCACTCAAGAGGCCGTGGCCGACGCCAACCTTGATATGCAGCAAGAGGATCCGAACAGAATTGGCGTTGTGGTGGGTTCAGGTATCGGGGGGATAGGTACATGGGAACGTCAGCACAAGATTTTATTGGAGAAGGGACCAAGTCGCATGAGCCCCCTCCTTGTACCCATGATGATATCGGACATTGCAGCAGGACATATCTCCATGATTTTTGGGATGAAGGGACCGAACTACGCCACCGTATCAGCTTGTGCCACCAGTGCCCATGCCATAACTGATGCTTGCCGCATTTTACAGCGGGGTGATGCCGACGTCATGATCGCCGGTGGATCAGAAGCACCGGTCACGCCCCTGGCCGTGGGTGGCTTCGCTTCCATGAAAGCAACGTCCACTCGTAACGATGAGCCAGAAAAGGCGAGCAGACCGTTCGATGCTCAACGTGACGGTTTTATTCTTGGGGAAGGGGCAGGCGTAGTGGTTCTGGAAACACTCGACCACGCCAAGACTCGCGGCGCTCCTATATACTGCGAACTGGTTGGTTGTGGGATGACGGCCGATGCATACCACCTTACGGCACCCGCCCCGGGAGGAGAAGGAGCTGTCCGATCGATGAATATCGCCTTACAGGATGGTGGATTGGAACCAAGGGATATCGATTACATCAACGCTCACGGCACATCAACACCATTGAACGACAAGTTCGAGACGATGGCCATTAAAACTGTTTTCGGGGATCACGCCCACGCGTTGAAAATCAGTTCCAATAAATCTATGGTCGGACATCTTTTGGGCGCCGCTGGTGTAGTCGAATGCATTGCTACCATCCTTACTATCAAACACTCCTTTATTCCACCGACGATCAATTACGAACATCCCGATCCCGAATGCGATCTCGATTATACTCCGAATGAGGGCGTAGAGTACACTGTTCGCGCTGCCTTGTCCAACTCCTTCGGATTTGGTGGCCATAATGTCACTTTGGCGTTACAATCTTTCGCCGAATGAACAGCAGTAGCCATTCAGAACATCGAGAGGAACGAGAGGAAAGAGTATCAGACAGAACTCTCCCTCTCGTTTTCTTTTAAAATGAAGTTACTTAATTCCATTTTGCACAAACGGTTCGGTCGTTCCCTCCCAAAATCGGACATACAGTCACATCTGAAAGATCTTCAAAAAGAAATTGGATATGTCTTTCGAGATTCCTCCCTGTTAACTATGGCCCTCGTCCACAGATCGTATACCCACATGAACGGTCACAGTACAATTCCGTCGAATGAGAGATTGGAATTTTTGGGTGATTCTGTGCTCAATATCGTTGTCACCGAGCACCTCTATCACACTTTCCCCGAAAAACAGGAGGGTGATCTTACACAGATCAAATCCCGTATCGTGAGTAAAAATGTCATTGCCGAAAAAGCAAAACAGTTGCGGTTAGGGCATTATCTCCTGTTAGGTCCGGGGGAGGAACAATCCGGCGGACGATCTCGCGCCTCACTTCTTGCGGATGGATTTGAAGCTTTATTAGGGGCCATGTTTCTCGACGGTGGTAAGAAGGCGGTTCAATCCTTTCTGAAGAAACATCTCTTTCACGATTTGAATAGTATCATCTCAGCCGAGGAGCACACCAATTACAAGAGCCTCCTTTTGGAGCATTATCAAGGCGTGGGAAGCGGTCAGCCCGTGTACAAAATAATTCAAGAGGCAGGTCCTGATCATGAAAAGGAGTTCACAGTCGTTGTCGAGGCTGAGGGTACGGTTCGAGGGACAGGGGTGGGCAGAAACAAAAGGGAAGCCGAACAAAAAGCTGCGAAGGAGGCACTGGAAAAGATTGGGGAGATCATGAAGTAAGCGATTACCGTCTCAAGACGGGAATTTTGTTGCCGGGCCGTAAGCCCGATCGAGCTCAACATTCGAAGTACGAAATCCAAAATCCGAACCGAACGTTCAAAATAGAAAAACTCGAATGAACAACTTTGAAGTGCTGAGCGAAGGTATACTGTTTTGAAAAATTACTTATTTTGAGATTCGAATTTCGAGCTTCTTACACTCAAGTTGACACTCCAAACCTACTTTCTTCACCCATTCCTCGAAAGGAATCATCATGGTTCGAAAGTGGCACTTCCTCAACACCGGACCTTCCCGGGGATGTTACAACATGGCAGTCGATGAAACGCTCCTGGGGATGGTTCTGTCTGGTCACAGGCCCACGACGGTTCGAGTGTATGGATGGAGACCGCGTGCTATTTCCGTCGGTTACGGGCAGCCTGTCCTGAAGGACATCGATATCGAAAAATGCGTTCGTGAAGGAGTAGATATCGTCCGACGGCTCACAGGCGGTAGAGCTGTGCTCCACGATGAGGAAGTGACATATTCAGTCGTTGCTCCTGAGAATGGCCCAGGCATAGGCGGTACCATAACTGAGACCTACCGTCGTATCGGATTGGCCCTCATCTGCGGGTTGAAGCACGTAGGGTTGGAAGCAAACCTGCATCGTGCGACCTCGATCGGCAGGCACAATCCTTCCTGCTTTTCCAGTGCAGGACGATACGAGATCGTATACCGGGGCAAGAAGTTGATCGGAAGCGCTCAACGCCGTCTCGACGGCGTCATTCTTCAACACGGCTCGCTCCTTACCGGATCAGGCTACAGGGACCTCGCGAGGTTCCTCCGCTCGGACGGCCCCCCGACGCCAGTCGGCACATCCATGGGTCAGGTCACGACCCTATCGGAGGTCCTCGGCGACAAGCCGCAGTTCGATACCATCTGCGATGCACTGCGCAGGGGCTTTGAAGAAGCCTTCGGCTGTCGGTTGATTGAGCATAATCTGTCTGATGAGGAACAGGCATTGGTTGAAAAGTTGCGTCTCGAACGCTACGATAAAGATGACTGGAACCTCCGCCGCTAAAAATCCCATCTTGAATAGAAATGTATACCAACAAAACATACTGTTGTGAGAAGACTGCCGATCGCCTCACAGGGGCCCGCATCTTCTTCAAGCCGACTCTTCTGTGCGAAGTATCATCCTGCCCCACCTGCACACTGTTGTGCAGCAAATTTTCGCTTCGGATCGGCCACGGCTGCCCTCCTTCCGGACGCTTCCAATAGTCATCATTTCTGAGAACAACCATAAAGATCCTTTTCCCTCAGCTTGTCCCATTTTTTGCTGAAGCGGAATAAACCTTGATCAACATGTCAGGTCGCCCCCGATGTTCGGAAAGCATGGTGGCTGACACCAGACTGTTCCGGCCGTGATGACACTCTCTCTCCAGATCTGGGTCCGATGGGAGACACGGCAGCCTGCCGGTGATTTCGTCTATCCGCGGAGGTCAACCCTCAAAAAAAACGGGGTGTCCCTTTATGAGACACCCCGGAGAAGAGGTGACTGGCCGTGTTCCATCTTTCCTACGATAAGCCGCCCTCTACCTCAAAAGCGTCATCCGTCTTGATTGTACCTGTGTACCCGTCCTGAGCTGTGCAATATAAATGCCGGAGCTGAGCCGTCTGCCGAACCAATCCGTACCATTCCAAAAGATATTGTAGTTACCCACATCTTTTCGTTCATCAACAAGGCTTGCGACTTCCTGACCGAGTATATTGTATACTTTTATCGTAACCCACCCACTCCTTGCTACGGTGAAGACTAAGTTCGTTTCTGGATTAAAGGGATTGGGATAGTCCTGAAACAAAGAGAACTCTTGAGGCTTGACTCCGAGCTTCAACTCATTGCGACCGATCTCAATAGGCAGGGAAACTCCGTCCGCACTTACGGCAAGAGCCTCAGTGATGTGAAGCTGCTCTCCTTCTCTCAGTTTCTCGTGAGCAAGAAATTCAAGGATCACCATTGGACCCGTTCCCGAGGAAATACACTCACCGTCAAGACTATAGAGCAATACGGTGGCTTCTTCTCGGCCAAAGGCACTGGCCAATGTCATTTTTTCACCTCGTCCTGCATTCCGGATCGAGCGAATATCGACATGGCTCTCGAAGCCAATTTTCATCTGGAATCCGGAGAGGGGTATGATACTCGTATATTCAATCGGTACGGTAAAGGTATTGCTCTCACTCTTTTCAACGGCGCCGACCTCAATGAGAGAGGGTGTGCATCCCATCTTGGCACCGGTTCCTCCCTGGTCGAGAATATTCGCAATGAGGTAGGTAACATCCAAAATATCGACGTCGCCATCTTTATTACAATCCGCTGCACACAGCTCGTAACCCTGTGGTATATGAATATCCAGGATGATATTGACAATGATAACTGCATCCAAGACGTCGATACTCCCGTCCAGATTCAGATCCCCGGAGGATGCTATTGCGGCCGTACCATTCTGGGTATTGATTGGAAGGGCAATCCCCAACCCATCCTGAAGTTCTGCGATATGAAAGTGAAGGGAACTCTGATCACCCCCTGAAGCCATGGTGTTCATGATCATTAAAATCTCGGCAATGGAACCTTCACCTCTGGGTAAGCTCTCACCGTTTCCGTCGTTAACACGTATCACAATCTGGCCGTCTCGAGGTTTTGACCATTGAAAACTGCTCATTCCCGAACTTCGCGACGTGGGAGCAACATCCACGACATTCACGACCGTCGGATTATAAGATAATTCCGTGTATATGTGACATATCGTTTTCCCGTTGCTGTTGAGATCCATGTGCGCTCCGACCAAACCACCGGGCTCACCGCAGCAGTTGGGAAGTGCAAGCACAGCAGGCTGCGAATCAACGCCTGTGCCTTCAACAGTAGAGATTACTATTTCCTCATCAGGATCGTTGCTCCAGATTGAAATCGTGCACGACTCAAACCCCAGCTCCGAAGGACAATAGGTCACTTCTATGATTCTGCACCCCATTGGAGGAATTTCAAAGGGTACGACTGGAGTTTGGATGTCAAAATCAGTGCAATTTGAAAGTATCGAGCTTACGTTCAAAGGTGCAGTTCCGCTGTTGGACACACTCAATTGAACATCCTCGCATGACCCAACATGAACATCTCCGAAGTCATAGTCCTCGAATGAGATATCGATATCAGGAAGAGAACCGTTCGCTCCGTATCCTGACAGAGATACCGTCACAAAATTCTCATCAGGATCATCGCTGCTGATGATCAGCACACCAGAGTGGTATCCTGTGGCTGATGGTGAGAAGGATACTGTCATGACAACACATTCCGAGGGATTTATCATCCACGGCAGAGCCGGTGAAGAAGCGCTGAACATCCCTATATCCAGATCTCTGCCAGACACAGTCAAGAGTGCATCACCCACATTGCACACGGATATCTCAGCGTAACCAGTACTATTCATGGTAACATAACCGAAACTGTAACTGAGAGGACTAACTTCAATTGCCGGTATTTGTAACGAAGCCCCCTGTCCGACTACTGTGACAGACTTGGCGGGCTCATCAGGATCATTGCTGCTCAAGGTGAAGGAACACGTATATATCACATCCGAGACCGGACAACATTCAATGATCACATCGGCATACTCAGCCGAATCAAGATCAAGAGGAAAAGCGGGAGACGTAATCGTGTAACCCTGGCATCCCTGGCTGACAGGAGCCAAAGTCAATATTGCATTCCCAGTATTTCCAATTTGAAAAGTCCAGGAGACACAGTCGCCGACTGTGACCGATCCAAAATCATGATAGGTTTGTGAGACGTCAATATCAGGTTCCCCCTCAGAGTCGCAAGCATCGCCGATGCCATCCTGGTCTGAATCATTTTGATCCGGATTAAACGTAAAGGAACAGTTGTCCGCATCTCCGCAGACACCATCACCGTCCATATCGTTTTGAGGATCAGCCGGACAGTTGTCACAGCCGTCAGGAATACCATCGCCATCAGCGTCCTGTAAATCGTCAAAACCGGGACAGATATCAAAACAATCTGCCACACCGTCCCAATCGCTGTCAGTGTCAGGCACACCGCAGCCACAAATACCAGGATTATTCTTGTCGGGATCGACAGGACAGTTATCGTTGCAGTCCGGTGTCCCATCACTGTCACTATCAGTGTCGGCGACATCACAACCACAGACTCCTAAATCTACCTTGTTCGGATCACTCGGACAATTATCATCACAATCCGGCGTCCCATCTCCATCGCTGTCAGTATCAACTACGCCACACCCACAGACTTCTGAATCTGTCTTCTCCGGATCAGCAGGGCAACCGTCGTTGCAATCGGGAACACCATCACCATCTGTGTCCGAATCAATCACACCACAACCACAAATACCAGGGTCAACTTTTAGCGGATCGTTTGGACAATTATCGCAGGCATTACCGAACCCATCTCCGTCCGAATCGAGTTGAGCAGGATTTGGGATTGTTGGACAGTTATCATCAGGATCACAGATTCCATCACCATCGCTCTCGGGACAACCATCGCAAGCATCACCAATGCCATCAAAATCAGAATCTGTTTGACCCGGATTAAACGTAGAGGGACAATTGTCTCCATCACCACAAATACCATCATGGTCAACATCGTTCTGAGGATCGGCAGGACAACTGTCACAACCATCTGGAAAACCATCGAAGTCCGCATCCTGCAAATCATCATGGTCTGGACAGATGTCAAAACAATCTGCCACACCATCCCCATCACTTTCGGTATCGGCGACACCGCAGCCGCATACGCCAGGATCCGTTTTAGCCGCATCAGCCGGGCAGCCGTCATTGCAGTCCGGCGTTCCGTCCCCATCGCCGTCCGTGTCGACCACGCCACACCCACACACTCCCGGATCCGTTTTGTTAGGATCAGCCGGACACCCATCATTACAGTCCGGTGTCCCATCCCCATCACTTTCGGTATCGGCGACACCGCAGCC
>CP070758.1:3227982-3252301 GCA_020348925.1 Gemmatimonadota bacterium
GGCGATGATGAGGAGGATTTCACGGGTAGGGCAGTGGCCACCGGGGACGTGAACGGCGACGAAATCGATGACGTCATCATCGGGGCTCCCTGGGCCAATACGATACCAGTCTTAAGTGATGAAGGTGAGACGTACATCATCCTCGGCATGCCCTTTGTTGTTGACTCTTTGGCAGTCACATCCCCGGGCGGCATACGGCATGAGCCCTTTCCGGTGACGGTCACACCATTTGATTTGAACGATGAGATTTACAACGGTCCGATCTGGATTGACCTGAGTGCCAGCGAGCCCGGGGTGCTGCTGCCCCAGGGCGACCAGCTCCTGGAGGGACCGCGAACCTTCATGGTTATTGCCACCTTTACCAGCGACAGTCTCATCATCGACGCCGAAAGGGTCAAGATCTGGGATCCTGACCTGATCGCCTACGGTCGGTCCGAACCTATCATCGTGTCGCAGGCGCCGATCTATTTACTGGATTCCCTTGTCGTTGACTCACCCGGTGGCGTTCAGAACGTCCCCTTTCCGGTGACCGTGACGCCCTGGTCGGACAACGAACCCTTTTACGAGGACTCGGTCTGGATCGACCTGAGTGCCAGTGAGCCGGGAGTGCTGCTGCCTCAGGGGGATCAACTCCTGGTGGGGCCGCGGACCTTCATGGTCATCGCCACCTATCCCAGCGACAGCCTCCTCATCGATGCCGAGCGGGTCAAGATCTGGGATCCTGATCTCATCGTCTACGGCCGATCCGACACCCTGGTGATCATACCTGAACCCATTGACTCGCTGGCCAGTCTGTTTGTTGTCTCCCGAGGTGGGATGCAGAACGTGCCCTTTAGGGTGGAGGTTGTGCCCATTCATATGAACGGAAGGCTTTACACCGACTCGATCTGGATCGACCTGAGCGCCAGCGAGCCGGGGGTGCTGCTGCCCCAGGGGGACCAGCTTCTGGAGGGGCCGCGGGACTTCACCGTCATCGCCACCTCTCCCACCAACCGCCTCGTCATCGACGCCGAGCGGGTCAAGATCTGGGATCCTGACCTCATCGTCTACGGCCGATCCGACTGGATCATTATCGAGCCGGCCTTCATCGATCAACCGGATGAGCTCATTGTGTCCGATCTGCCCAACGACCAGGGGGGCTACATCGCCGTCGAATGGGATTACTCGGACAACCACCCCGGTCTGGGCCTGTACAACACGATTGACTACTATCAGGTGTATCGGAAGATCTACCCCATTCTGGATTACCGGGCCGATTTCTACCCCTGGGATTCACCTTGGGATTGTAATGGTTCCATCAATCTCTGTTACGAAGATCTGGATTGTTCGACTGGAGGGTACCGTGCCAGGATGACCTTTGTGCAGGAGACGTGCGGGCCGCCCTGGTGGATTCAGAACGTTCAATATTATGCTTGGAGGTCGTGGCGATGGATAACCATGACGCCCCTGGAGCAGCCGGGCAATCCTGATATTATGCTGACGGAGAGGCCGAAGCTCTATACCTTTGAGATCCCTGATGCGGCCGTTCACCCCACGGAGTCCAAGATGAAGCTGCGGGTGAAAAATCTCTCAGGTGTGGATGCGGTGCTCTCGGAGGTGTGGATCGAGAAGGACAATCCACTGTGGTATCAGTACGGCACTGCGGCGGCTCCTCCGATCGACCGTGTCCCGGACCCGGTCGGCAAGATTAGGATCATCATGCCTGATTACGGTTTTCCGGGAACGGCCAGCGACTACTTCGTTCAGGCGGTGGTCACCCATATCTATCCCAAGGCGGAGGGTGACGATGGAGCCTTTGTGCTGGATGTGAGGAAGGTGGCCGGTGGGCTCGATGAATCGGCTCTGTGCGGACCGGCCTTCGGCCGGAGCGTGGATAACATCCCTCCAGCCGACCCGATGGATATACGGATCATTGGGGGCGAAGTGAGCTGGAGCCTTTCCCCCGACGACAGGCTCCTGGAGACAGGGCGGGATTGGCTGGGCAACCCGTGGGAGATCCACGGTGTCACCGACTACGTTCTTTTCCGCAATGGTGAGTACGTGGGCATGGTGGACCGGGGCACGACCTCGTGGACTGATGTGAGTCGGTTCGGAGGAGAATACAGGGTTTACGCCTTTGACGGGACGAATCTTTCGATGGGCCTCGCTCCGGTGACGGTGCAGCCCACGGCCTACGCCTTGCACGAAAACTATCCGAATCCCTTCAATCCGGAGACAAGTATTTCATATACGCTGCCCGAAGCGGCGCGGGTGAGGATCGAGGTTTACAACGCGCTGGGCCAGGTGGTGGAGGTCTTGGTTGATGGCGACCTGGAGGCCGGCTCTCATGTAGTAAAGTGGGAAGCTGGTGCTATGGCCAGCGGTGTCTATTTTTATCGAATCAGGGCCAATAAGTTCACATCCACCAAAAGGATGATTCTGATGAAGTGATAGTTCCCCTTAAGAATTGAGAGAGGGCCGTCTCAGTCTATTTTGAGGCGGCCTTCTCTCATCAAATGTATGAGAGAAGGGTGAATTCCGCGAATCGTGGAAAAACATTCTATTTTTTATAAAAATTGGAAGTGGCGAATATGTCTGATACTGCACATTCTTCAGAATATTCGATCGAATGATCCACGAGTCCATAGATATTCTTCTCTCTGAATCTTTGTTGGCATTTTTTATTACCAACATCTACACTCTTCTTTTCAAATCACAGGCGTGTCACTATTCTGTACGGTAAAAAAAACGTATCTTTGAGATGTGACTGAACGTGCTCTCGTTTTTTCTTCAGCCCGTGAAAAATTCTTTTGTTCAAGCGGAAGGGGTCATTACATTTTGGGGTGGAGTATGTTCAGGCAGATAGTGTTCTGATTTGTTGAAAGGAGCCGTCAAAGAGTAAAAGCAGTGAACATCAAGCATGAAGTTCTCACCCATGAAGTGTTTCCCGCCCGTCATTGTTCAGCTATGAAAAGATGGTATCAAGGCGCGCTCTGCGTACTTCTTCTTGCTCCGTCCATCCTTGTGGCCCAGGATGAGTTTGTTCAGACGCACACCATCAGCGGCTACGTCCGCGACGCTGACAGCGGCGAGGAATTGATCGGGGTCAACGTCCGCATCAAGGACAGTCGCCTCGGGATGGCGACCAACGAATACGGGTTTTACTCCCTCACCCTGCTGCGGGGCACGTGGACCATCAGTGCCTCCTATATAGGATATCAGACCGTGGAGAAGGAGATCTATCTTGATGCCGACACCACGTTGCACATTGAACTCCTACCGTCGGTCATACAGATTCAGGAAGTGGTTGCCGTCGGTGCGACGGAATCGAAGAACATCACATCCATCGAGATGAGTGTGGCCGAATTGACCGCAGCCACCATTCGACAGGTCCCGGTGGTCCTGGGTGAGGCCGATCTGGTGAAAACCCTGACCCTGCTGCCCGGAGTCTCGAGGACCAACGAAGCCAGCAGCGGCTTCAGTATCCGTGGCAGTGGTCCCGCTCAGAACCTGGTCCTCCTGGATGAATCAATCATTTACAACGCTTCCCACCTCTTCGGCTTCTTTTCGGTCTTCAATCCCGATGCCATCAAGGAGGTAAAACTTTACAAGGGTGGTATCAATGCCCGCTACGGGGGTCGCCTGGCATCGGTCCTGGACGTTCGTCAGAAGGAAGGAAACAAGAAATCGTTTCTTTTCAAAGGTGGTCTGGGGCTGGCTGCCAGCCGGTTTCTCCTCGAGGGGCCCATCTGGAAGGAGAAGTGGTCCTTTCTTGTCGGCGCCCGAAGGTCCTACGCCGATCTCTTTCTGAAGCTGGCCAATAATGACAATATCGCCTATTTCTACGATCTGAATTTGAAATCCAATTACAGCCCCAACGAGCGCAACCGGTTCTTTCTCTCCGGATATTTCGGCAGGGATTCTTTTGAATTTGCCGATGTCTTCGGTAATTCCTGGGGCAATGCCGCTTTCACCCTGCGCTGGAATCATCTCTTCAATGACCGGATTTTTTCGAACATCTCCCTGATCTACAGTACGTACAATTATGCATCCGAATTCTATACGGCCGCGCCGTACCGATGGTCGGCCGATATTGAAAACGTCGACCTGAAGATGGACGGCTACTATTATATCAATACAAGAAATGCCATCGATTTCGGCTTCGGTCTCATTCACCACGCATTCAATCCGGGGACCATCGTACCCCTGGATGATTCTCCAATTCAGAAAGCCCGGCTCGACAAGAAATACGCCCTCGAGCCCTATGCGTATCTCAGCTACGACCAGAAGCTCTCACCCCGCCTGGAGATTCAGTACGGGATGCGCCTCTCCTCCTTTCAGCGTCTGGGACGACAGAACATCCCCTTGTATGAGAACGGCTCACCGGTGGTCTATAATTCTGACCTGGGATTGTATGAAGAGGGTCGCGTCGTCGGCTCCGAAGCTTTCGGCTCGTGGGAAACAATGGAATCTTTCTTCGGTCTTGAGCCGAGGCTATCGCTGAAGTATCAGGTTTCCCGGCCGGCCTCCATTAAATGCAGTTACAACAGAACCCGCCAATATATTCAATTCATATCCAATACGGCCAGCTCCTCTCCTCTGGATATCTGGGCTCCCAGTGGACCATTCATTCCACCGCAGCGGGCCGACCAGATTGCCCTGGGATATTTCCGGGATATCCGCGACGGAACCTTTGAATGCTCCCTTGAGGGATACTATAAACGACTGTACGACCTGGTCGATTATGTGCCGGGCGCGGACTTGATGATGAATAATCACATCGAGACGGAGATCCTCTCCGGCGACGGCCGGGCCTATGGGTGTGAGCTCCAGGTGAAAAAAAGCAGGGGTCGCCTGAACGGCTGGTTGAGCTACACCCTCTCCAGAAGCGAACAGCGGGTACCGGGAGTCTCGCCCTCGGATCCTGGCGTGAACAACGGACGGTATTATGCCAGCGTCTATGACAGACCCCACGATTTTTCCCTGTCGGTCGTCTATCGTTTCAACACCACCTGGGATATGGCCTTCAATTGCATTTTGAGCAGTGGTCGACCGACAACCTATCCGGAGAGCCGCTATGAATATGATGGTATCATCGTTCCGCATTTTGAAGAAAGAAACGGGGAACGATTCCCGTATTACAACCGTATCGATATCTCCTTTACCTTGAAGGAAAAGTGGGGCGGAGACTGGATTTTCAGCCTGTACAACGTGTTCAACCGTAAAAACGCATCCTTCATCCGCTTTCAGCAGGTGGAGGACTCGGCCCTGGAAACCGAAGCCATTCGCCTGGCTCTGTTTGGAATCGTTCCCAGTATCACCTATAACGTCACGTTTTAAAGGAATCATGAAGTTTATATCAACATTCTCCTGTCTCATCGTTCTGTTGTGTCTGTCATGTACGGATGTCATCGAGATCAACCTTGATGAGGGGACGGTGCGCCTGGTTGTCGAAGGCCGCATCGAACTGATCAAAGAATCTCCCTCCGGCTATCAGCGCATTCGACTGACGACGACGGCCCCTTACTTCAGTAACGAACCCGCCCCTGTCGCCGCCGGCGCCCGCGTCATTGTCACAGTATCTGGACGCAATTACCCGTTTACTGAATCTCACACCGTACCCGGTCTGTATGAAACCGGTTCATAGTATGCTGAGGTTGATCAGTGGTATACATTATCCATAGACTGGGAGGGCGATCATTACGAGGGGACCGGCAGACTGGCCTCCGTGGCGGCCATAGATTCCATTTACCAGATCTATGAGGAGGAAACCGTTTTCGACGAGGCGGGTATCAGGGTCCGGATCGATTATTCCGATCCGCCGGATGAGGAGAATTATTATTACTGGTTGCTGTACAAAAACGGGAACTACCTCCTCAATCCCAATCCCGGTACGCGGGACGATCTCCTCAGCTCGGATGAGTTCTATGACGGAGGGAGGATCACCGGTAAGGAGCCGAACACCGAGGTCACCCTGACGGCGGGCGACACCGTTCTGGTTCGACAGATCGGATTAACGGAGGCGGCCTTTACGTATCATGATCTGCTCTACGAACAGACCGGGGGAACGGGTTTCGTGGAAACACCTTCAACACCCATACGGGGCAATGTTCGGAACATGACCCGGCCGAACCTCTACCCCTTGGGATATTTCCGGGCCAGTGAAGTTTCGGAAGCCAAACTCGTTATTCAATAACTGGTTAGGTGCGTGCAGTCTCTTCGACACCAGATGCACTCCAGTCCAGTTTTCATTTGTGCCCCTGTGCGTGCCAGTGCAGTTATTCCGGGAAAACCCTGGAAATACCGTCATCTCCTCAAAAATTTTTTGCCCCATGGAAAATCCTATTTGAGGATTATGCGTAAAAAATTTTTTTATGCACAGAGCTCCATAATTTTTAGGGGGAAAACCATTTTTTTAAACAAATCAATTTGAAATTGTTCTTTGATACCAAGATTTTGGGAAAATACAGTGATCGGAAATTTGGAATCCGTAAGTTCTTATTTCATACGAGACGGCGTTTTGTCGCTCTGTTTCGGGGGGACGGTTCTCCTACACGGGGCTCTCTCCGGTCTGCCGTTTTTTAAGCCTGCCGTACGTTCGTGCGGCTTCATAACAGATAAAAAGGGCGAGGACGAAGAGAAGAAGGCCGACAACGGCTAACAGAGCTTTCCCGCCGCGGATAAAATCGAGAGATTTGTAGACCAGGGCGGCCATGGTCGTGATCAGCATGAAGATGGCCGGGATGAGCGTGTACGCCGCATGTTTCCCGCGGCTTAACAAGTACGTGCTGATAACGATCAAAACGAGGGCGGCGATCAATTGGTTCGAAGCCCCGAAAATTGGCCAGATAGCCTGCCAGCTGCCCAAGGCGAGCACCAGAGCGATCACAAAGATCACGGACGTTGAAACGTATTTGTTACGCAGCGGTTTGATCTTCAACCCTTCGCCGAACAATTCTTCGGCAAGATATCGCGCAATTCGTGTGGCCGTATCTAGGGTCGTCATGACGAAAGTTTTGAGCATCATGATTCCCACGAACATTCCCAAGACACCGAGGAAAGGTTTCACCAATTGCCCATATCCTGTCCCGAAGGTCACGATCCAGTTTCCTCCCTCCATCAGCCGGGGATACATGAGACCCGGCACTCCCTCATTCTCGCTCCAATAGAGCCCACCAGCCACAGCTATAAGGGCCAGGACCGAAAGGACGCCCTCCAGGAGCATTGCCCCGTAACCCACTTTTTTCGCATCCCGTTCGTTGGCCAATTGCTTGGACGTCGTTCCGCCGGCAACCAGGGAGTGAAAGCCCGAGATGGCGCCGCAGGCTATGATGACGCACATCATCGGCCAGAGGTACCCTTGATCCCCATGAAAGGTGATGAAAGCCGGAGCATGCATGGGCGGGTGCGTGATCACCACGCCCGCATATCCGAAGATCAGTCCGAAAAAGAGAACAACGGAGACCAAGTAATCCCGGGGTTGCAGCAGGATGTTCACCGGCATGATCGATGCGACAAAGGCGTAGAGGAGCAAAATAACGGTCCAGATTATGGCCGCATTCGGTCCCAGGGAGATGGGAACGAAGTATCCCAGGAGAATGAGTCCAAAGAGAAGGGTCATACCGATGATTGTGGCCAGCACCTGAGTGACATTCCAGCGATACATTAAGAGACCCACCAGGACAGCGACACCAACAACCCCGAATGTCGGTATCACCACTTCGGGGGTGGTACTCAACGTCCTTGCAGCAACCGCAGCGAAAACGGCGATCACGAGCACGAGCGCCAGCCATACGAACATGGCAAATATCATCTTGGCCCGAAAGCCCATGACAGATTGCGCCACATCTGCCACGGATTTCCCCCTGTGTCGCAGAGAGACCATAAAGGCAGAGAGATCATGGACTCCTCCGAGGAAAATGGAGCCGACGATGAGCCATAGAGCTGCCGGAAGCCAGCCCCACACCATGGCCGCTATAACGGGCCCGATAATTGGACCGGCTCCGGCGATGGAGGCGAAGTGATGTCCGAAGAGTACTGTCCAGTGCCTGGCCGGAACGTAATCGATACCATCATACTGTTCAACAGCGGGCGTCTTTCTCGATGGATTCACTTCCCATAGTTTTTCGATCTTACGCCCGTAAAACCTGTACCCCAGGGTGAAGAGTACGAATGCACTCAAGGCCAGAATCAAACTGTTCATGGCGACGTCCTTTAAACTCCGCGGAAGGATGAAAAATTCAGTGAGCCTCATCACGTGACAGGCATCAGCGTATTGAGAATTAAAACTATAAAGCATTTTATCCTTTTTCAATCTCTTTTTTTAAAACCGAGCTGGTCGCCAGACTTCAAACATAATGAAAGTTCAAGGTTTTTCTTGTGCTCTCTTTTTATTATCTTTCTCGAATACCTTGTATGCTGCACCCTTGAAATATCAATCGGCGGTGGAGAAGATAATCTGAGGATAGGCAGAGATGACTCAAACTCGGGCAATAGCTGCTAAAATTGTTGAGGCGATCAAGCGCGCCAAATCAGAAACCGACGTTCAGACCCAATTTGAAAATGTGCTCCGTCAATATACAGATGAAACCGGCTGGGAATTAACCATTCGTCCCGAGCTCAAGCGAACCATTGTCGGGGCTGGTGGGGCTGATACCGTCTTGGGCCACGTTGTTATTGCGTACGAGAAGCCGGGGAAACTGAGAGAGAGCAACGACACTCCCGGAAATAGTGAGACGATAGAACAGCTTGCTCGAACAATCACAGATCTATCCGCAAAGGAGAGACGGCTTCTCGCCGGCGTCGCCACGGACGGCCGCCGTATTCTCTTTCTCTTCCCCCGGCGGGGCAAGTTCGTTCCCACTGATCCACGGCCTCTGTCGGCTGAATCCGTCCAAGTATTCTTCAATACAATGCAGGCATTGCATCGCAAGATCCTCTCTCCCGGGAAACTGAATAGAGACTTCGGTCCGGCGAGTGCGGTGACCCGTTTGGGTCTAACCACACTTTACAATAAGTTGAACAATGCTTCCCATCCAAAGATTGAAATGATATTCCGGGAGTGGGATCGCATTTTTGGGATCGTTTACGGAGAGAAAATACCCCAGGCTGGTCAGAAAGCAAAAACGTTGGCGAAGTTATACAAGATTGAGAAAACAGTCCGAGTGAAACCATTGCTCTTCTCCGTGCACACGTACTTCGCCCTGTTCCTGAAACTTTTGGTGGCTGAACTCCTGGGTCATGTGAAAAACCGCTCTTCGTTCACACAGGAGTTGTCCCTCCTTGAGGACGCCTCTCTCAAAGAGAAAATGTTTTCCCTTGAGGAAGGAGAGAGCTTTCATGCACTCGGGGTGAGGAATTTTCTGGAGGGAGACCTCTTCTCATGGTACCTGGTAGCCTGGGACGGCGTTGTAGCAGGCATGGTGAGGGAGGTGTGCGCGACCTTGAGTCAGTACGAACCACCGACAGTCTCATTTCTTCCGGAGGAGGTTCAGGACCTTCTGAAAAAGCTCTACCAGAATCTTATTCCTAAAAAATTGCGCCACGATCTCGGTGAGTACCACACTCCGGATTGGCTGGCGGAGCGATTGCTCAACCAGGTTGGGTATGAGGGGAATCCAGACAAGCGGATCCTGGACCCGAGCTGCGGCTCGGGTACTTTTCTGGTGCTCATCATCAATCGAATCCGCCAATTTCTTGAGGATCATTTCGGTCGTTTTCCGGATCCATCGGTCGTATTGAATAAAATTCTTAACAATGTGGTTGGTTTCGAGTTAAATCCTCTGGCCGTCATTACTGCCAGAGCAAACTACATTATGGCCCTGAGTGATCTCCTTCATGACATGAAAGGAGACGTCCAAATCCCCGTCTATTTCACCGATTCCATTCTCGTGCCCCAGGAGCAGATTGAACTTTTCTCAAAGGGATACCTTCTGCAGACAACGGTCGGGGAATTCTCTGTTCCCTCCGAGATTGTTCAAGCCAATAAGGTCGACAGTCTGACCTCCCTTTTGGATGAGAGTGTGCGTCTCCAATCAGGTGTCGATATCTTCGTAGAGCGGGCCAGACGTTCCTGTGGTCTTGACGATGAGAGTTTTCATGCGGCGAAATCAAGCATAGTTGAATTATACCAAACCATGGTGAACCTCGAGCGACAAGGCCGAAACCGAATCTGGTCCAAAATTATCAAAAATGCCTTTGCCCCGATCTATGAGGATCGATTCGATTACGTCGTCGGCAACCCGCCTTGGGTCAATTGGGAATGTCTGGCGCCAGAATATCGGATGGCAACAGGAAAACTGTGGGAAAAGTACGAGCTGCCAGCGAAATCCGGTGGCGTGCCATTCGAATTGGGTAAACAGAAACGCGATTGTGCTCTGCTCTTCACCTATGCAAATATAGATAACTACCTCAAGGACAAAGGGAGATTGGCCTTTGTGATCACTCAAACTGTGTTGAAAACCCAGGGAGGCGAGGTTTTTCGAAGATTCCAACTTGACAAGAACCGACCTGTTAAAGTTATTCATGTGGACGATGTCGCAGAGCTCCAACCACTTGAAGGTGTTCCAAACAGAACAAGCGTATTGGTTGTACAGAAAGCCGCGTCGACAAGATATCCCGTTCCGTATACACTCTGGCGGAAAAAGAAGGGTGAAAAAATCTCATTTGATAAGACCCTTGCCGAAGTGATGGAAGCGACGCAGCGCGTCAAACTTTATGCAAGACCGGTTGACGAAGGAAATATGGTCTCCTCGTGGATCACTGCCAGAGCCAAGACGTTGATCGCACTGCGAAAAATTATCGGCGCTTCAGACTATGAGGCAAGAGCGGGAGTATGCACGTGGGCGAACGGTATCTATCTGGTCGGGATCACAGAAAAAAGATCCGATGATTCGGTTATGGTTGAGAACCTCCAGAACGTCGGAAAGAGAACGATTCCAAAAGTACAAAAGCCTATCGAACCGGATTTGCTCTATCCGGTTCTCCGAGGACGTGAGGTGTCACGATGGTTTTACTCATCAGACTTTTACATCATTCTTCCTCATACTGAAGAAACGGCATGGCAGCCAATAGCGGTGGTTGCCATGGAAACAGCTTTTCCAAAGACCTTTGCGTATCTGAAAGAATTTGAGCATATCCTTGTTGCCCGTTCTGGATATGTTCAACTCCGCAAGGGACAGCCGTTCTATATTCTGGGGAATACGAATCCTGATATATATGCGAATTTCAAGGTGGTATGGACCCGAGTTGGGACGGACATAACAGCCTGTGTGATCAGTCGTAAAGAGGACAGGTTTCTCAATCGAAAGACCATAATTCCCCTCGAAACGGTGACCATGGTCCCTTTTGAAAAACAGGATGAGGCGCATTTTTTCTGCGCTGTATTAAACTCGTCTCTGGCCCGAATCGTCATAACAACCTATTCTTCTCAAGCTACCGGGAGTTTCGGATCACCCCATATTCTGGAACATGTGGCCATCCCCCGCTTTCGCCGTTCAGATCCAGGTCACCAAGAACTTGCGGAACTCTCTCTGCAGGCCCATCGGCTGGCAGTTCTTCGTAGCGGTGGGACCGTAGGGCTTCCAGGACAGGGAAAGGCAGAGGGGCTGTTTCTCAAAGAGATTGAGGAGGCGATCGACACAAAAGTCGCGCAACTGTGGAACATTACTGATGAGGAGTTGACGGAGATAAAGCGCAGCCTCAGGGAATTGCGTTGATCGAAATATCATGACCGGCAACTGTTGAATTCATGAGGTTCATTTCCGGGACAATTATTGAAAAAACGATCTGTGTTTCATTCTTCACAAGGAGCATCGCATGCTCAGAGAAAGAGTCTTTCAACGGATTGTACTCATAGTCTGTGTGTTCTGTGTTCCCCTTGGCCATTCGATAGAAGCCCAACAGGAAGCACGTATTGGACGGTACGAGAATGGTCTCGTGGGCTCGGACCAACCGACAACACTGGCTGCATCATCAGGATTTATATCGTCCTTCATGTTCCCCTTCTCGGCGGCAAAGAGAATAGTTAAATTATCGAAGATACGATACAATCGGGTGGAAGGAATATTTCTTGGTGTGAGCCCTCCCAAGCTGGCGAAGGCTGATTTCGAGGTTTTCGGGTACCTGGGCTACGGTTTTGAAAGCTCCAAATGGCGATATGAAGTCGGCTTGAAACGATCCTGGTTTTGGATGAACAGACTGGAAATAGGGGCAGCCCACTATGATTTGACCGATACACAGGATCGATGGATCGTCTCCGGACTGGAGAACACTCTGGCCGCCCTTCTGTTTCGTGAAGATTTTATGGATTATTACCGACGCAAGGGCTGGCGGTTTTTTGCGAGTCAGAATATTAGTGAGGTGTACAAATTGGGGCTTGAATTTCGAAGCGATCGTTATGAGGGTATGCACAAACGTACGGATTGGAGTATCTTTGGGGGTGATAAAAAATTCCGACACAACCCTTCAATAGACGAAGGGAAAATGGAGAGTCTGGTGGCCACCGCTGAGGTAGACATGATGGGCTATCGTCAGGGGTGGATTTTTCGAGGGGAGTATGAAAAGGCGGGTGATCCTTTCGGGGGTGATTTCGACTTTCAGCGGCTGTGGTTACAAAGTAAGCGTTATCAACGTACGTTCGGTAATCAACAGGCGGTCATTCGTGTCATGGCCGGTTTTCATAAGAGGACGTGGCCAGACATCGTACCTGAACAGAAACGATTCGATCTGGGTGGGATCGAAAGCTTGAGGGGATTTCCCTTTAAGGTGTTCACCGGAGATCGAATGGTGTTGGGTAATTTCTATTATCTCTTTGGCGGGGATATCCTCGGCCGGTCTAACATTTCGATCGTACGCACCCTGCAGCTCATTCTGTTCGTCGACACAGGGGCAACTTTCAATCGCAACAAGAACCTGCAGCTCAGGGACCTAAACACCGATGGAGGAGTGGCCCTCGCCGATTTGGAAAATAGTTTTCGCATAAATTTTGCGAAGCGTCTGGATCGGTGGAAGAATTCAATCGAAATTACCGTCAGACTTATGAGAAAGTTCTAATCCCAATTCTTGATTTCATAAAAGGGAGTGAAGCAATGAATCGCGTTCAGAATCTATTCCTGATAACTGTTCTGATGCTCACACCCCTGTCGCAAGTCTTAGGTTCATTTTTTGATCGTACGACCCTCAAGACCGAAGGAAAAATTGTTGATGGGGCTGTCGAGGACCTCAATGACGATGGTCTGCTTGACGTTCTTGCTGTCTACGCTACTGAGCGCCATCCTCATACGCGACGCTGGTTGGCGGTCTTCTGGCAACAAGGAAAACGGCTCTTCGATCCAGAGCCGAATCAAATTTGGGAGGTTGATCCTGGGGCGGCCATCCTGGACATCGGAGATATCAGTTCTGATCCCGGACGGGAGATCGTCTTAATGTCGGGAGATGGAATTCACTTTTACGGACAGAAGAACGGAGCCTTTGTCGATGAGTACCGGAAAGTGATCGAGACGACAACCATCTTTTGTCTGGGTGAGGACGATGATCTCCCGACGTGGAACTTTGCCCGGGACATTTGTCGGAATGTTGGAGACGAGATACTTATTCCAAAATTTGGAGCGATTGAGCTGTGGTCCCGGGGAGAGGATGGAGCCTATCGGCTGACACAGACGTTTCCGGTGAAGATGCCCACAAGGGTGTCCGCTGAAACGCCGGGTGATAACTATTCGTACGCTATGAGGGCAGACTACCGGGTCCCCAAAATTGAATGTAAAGACTTTAATAACGACGGCAGTACTGATGTTCTCGTTTGCTGGGAGGATAATCTCAACGTATTTCTGCAGAACAGGGATGGCGCTTTCCGTTCCTCCCCGGATCATGAGTTTCAACTGGAGCTTCGCACGGACGATGAGCTGGAGAATGATGAGGTTGAGCTTCTCTTATCCGTGGACGATCTGAACGGGGATGGGTACATGGATATCGTGGTCAATAAAATGAAGGGTGGTCTGGCGAATGCAAAAACTGAAACAAATTTCTACATGGCCCATGGGGGGAATACTTTTCGCCAAACGCCCGATCATTTCATGACAGCGGACGATGCAATCTCACAGCCATATCTTGTTGACCTCGACGGTGACAACCGGCTTGACCTCATACAGCCCGAGATAAAAATGGGGATCAAATCTGTGGTAAGCATGTTGCTGATGAAGAAATTTAATATCAGCTTCCTGGTCTATCTCAACCGGGAGGAAGGTCTTTTTTCTGAGGAACCGGACTTCAGTACAAAAGTGAGCTTCAAGCTCGATTTCACTCGCCGGGGAGGAACAGCCTCCCCGCTTATTGAATTTGAAGGCGATTACAACGGCGATGGCCGTAAAGATTTAGCCGTGGGCACGGCGGAAGAAGAACTCTCGGTCTTTTTCGGCGACAGACATAAAGTGTTTACGAATAAACCCCAAGTTGTAGAGAAGGTACGAACCTCTTCACACGCGGTGGCGAAAGATTTCGATGGAGATGGGAAAGTCGAACTCCTCCTCTACTACCCTGACCAGAACGAGTTGAAGAATCGTATGGTTCTCCTCTGGCCAAAATAGAAATCCTGTGGCAAAAAGAAGCAAATCGGTCACCTCTGCAAGATATCGATCCCGCCGAGGGACGAGACAAAAGACGAAGAGTCGGAATACCGCCAAGCGTCTCCTTGTGCTCGTGGTCGTTGTGGGAGTTGGCTTCCTTCCCTTTGAGAAGCTTTCGCAAGAGGATCCCGAAGTGACTTTGAGTGTTGTCCCCCCCGACTATTCGACCCTGGCTGATATGCTGGACGAGGCTGCAGTTCGAGCCCTGACGGATCTTGGGGTTCTGCCGGACTGGATTCAAAGGACCCAGCTGAAGATGAGCGCTGAAACCAAATTTCCACTATATACCAGGACCAGAGTCAGAGTCCCTGTGAATCTTCCTCTGGCCCTGTGCAATCTCGAAGTGACAAAGGCGGTTCAACAACTGGGTGGAGGCGTCATCGACGGCTCTGAGAACGGCCTTGGAACAATCGTCACCCTGAGCATAGGTGTCCGGGATCATACAACCGGTAAAATTATTTTAAGGAGAGATACCTCTCTCGAACGAGGCGAGGGGAAAGCAGCAATCATCATCGATGATTTTGGTGAAAGCATGAATGAAACATGTAACGGATTTCTGAGCCTCAACCAACCCTTGACACTCGCCGTTTTGCCCAGTCTGGGAGCCTCAAAGGAGATTGCTGAACAAGCGCACCAGCGTGGATTCGAAGTAATGCTCCATCTCCCGATGGAACCTCATAACTCCCAGATGGATCCAGGCAAGGGTGCCATCTCTGTTCATATGACTCTTCCCGAAATCAGAGCACGAGTTCAGAAAAATCTCGAGAGTGTGCCCCACATTCGGGGAGTGAACAATCATATGGGATCGATGGTCACGGAAAACGATACGGTTATTGAGGCGGTATTGAGGGAGATTGGCAGGAAAAAACTCTATTGGGTCGATAGTAGAACTTCAAGCAAATCCAAAGCCTACGACGTTGCAAAAAAAATAGGTCTCAAAGCTACGCGATCCAGATTGTTTCTTGACAACGAACCGGAGATCGAAAAAATCCGAGCGAAGTTGGAGGAATTGTATGAATTGACGACGACCCAGGATTCGGTGATAGCCATTGGTCACTGCCGCCCACTGACTCTGCAAGTGCTTAAAAAAGAATTGCCGAAGCTGGAAAAGAAGGGTATCACATTTGTGTATGCTTCGGAGCTTATCGAGTGAACCAACGCAATTGAAAAATTGCTCACTTGAAAATGAAAAGTGTTCATTGAAACATGCAATATCAGGGTTTCTCATAACAGCCTCGTCTTTTCATGTCATTGCGAGGAGCAAAGTGTGACGGAGATTTTTCACTTCGTTCGGAACAGGCTCCGCAATCTCCTTCTGTCATGGGATTGCTTCGCTATCGCTGGCAGAGGCAGGTGCCAGTTTTCACTATCCCTAAAAAAGTGGCTTCAATCATCAAAGGTCACAATGAAAGAAAGGAGATTTTATCAGGAAATTTGAGAACTGATTCTGTCTACCGCGCTTTGCCTTTTGAACTATTCATTTTTCACTTCAATTTCATGGAGGTATTCCTATGAGACTGGGAGTAAACATCGATCACGTCGCCACAGTGCGCCAGGCTCGTGGTACGAACGAACCGGATCCTGTGGCTGCTTCTTTTCTGGTTGAGTTAGCGGGAGCTGAGGGGATCGTGGTCCATCTCCGTGAAGACAGACGGCACATTCAGGACAGAGATTTGGAAATTTTACGAAAAGTGGTGAAGCTTCATCTCAACCTCGAAATGGCCGCCACGGAGGAGATGATCGAGATCGCCTTGAAGACAAAACCCGACATGGTCACGCTCGTTCCGGAGAAGCGGGAGGAACTGACCACCGAGGGGGGATTGGATGTCGTAAATCTTTCTGGCGAACTCTCATCGGCGATTGCAAACCTCAAGACCGGAGGAATTGTGGTGAGCCTGTTTATTAATCCGGACATGGCCCAGATCAAGGCATCTGCGAAAGTCGGAGCGGACGTGGTGGAGTTACATGCGGGTGAATACGCCAATGCGCAGGATGCGGAGGAAGAGGTGGCTCAATTGGAGCGGCTGCGCAACGGGGCGATTCTGGCTGAGAAGCTCGCCCTTGGCGTCAGTGCCGGCCACGGCCTGACGTACCAGAATGTGGACAACATCTGCGCCATCGAGCCCATCGAGGAACTCAATATCGGCCACTCTATCATATCGCGGGCGGTTTTGGTAGGATTGGAGCGAGCAGTCCGGGATATGCTCGACATTATGCGCAGGGTTTCGGCGTAGTCCTTTTCGATCGCAGGGACAAAGAATTACCTCCTGTCGCTCGTTGTGTCTCAATCGAGGCAGGACCCCTTTGCAAATGCCTACTTGTCCTGGCTCTTTGTAACCGTTCATTTACAGCCGAACTTATCGGAACGTCAATACATTTTGAGCCTGCTTTATTCACAAGCTGTCATTCCGGTCCCGATTTATCTGGAAATCTCCTCGGTTGGATCAACATCCTCTCTATTAAGGAGATTCCGGTATAAAACCGGAATGACAGGCAGGGTTTCTGTGGAAAGCAGAAGCCAACGGAGTTCAAAACCGATAATTTTCATAAGTCACATAGAATAAATATGTTAATTTATTTTTTACCAATTTTATGAATAATCCAAATTATAAATTTACGTTTTTTTTGCACATTCGAATGCTCATGGACATGAATCTCATCCAACTCTAAGAATTTTAATGTCTTAAAATTTATATATTTAGATGGTTCTCCGAAAAAATATGAAAAATAATGACAAATAATTGTAAAACATGAATTTTATCCTTGACAAATTGAAAAAAAGGACTATACTAAGAATACTCTTGTCAGACGTGGACGTAAACGTTTTAACGGAGGAAGGTCAAGGGGAAAAATTTCAAATCAAAATCTTTTAAACGCATCTACGCTTATACGTTTCCGCACATGTACTCTCTCTCATTCGTGGGATGCGAAGGTGGTCATGGCTGCAACCTTCGCATTAGGAGCATTGAGTGCTTCAATGAACTTAATCCTGTTGTGAAGGGAGGTTTTTTTCTCTGCATACAATCGGATAGGCTTGATAATTAGGTTTTGCATCTTTGAAACTTACAGCCAAGCCGACAGCGTGTTGTAGAGCTGGTCACGACGCCTTCTTTACGCTCGTTTTAATAAAGACTGAGAAGGCGTTTTGTTGTTCTCAATAGGGTTCGAGGAATCGAGGATTCAAGGATTCGGGTGAATTCAACTTGAAATATTATTAAAATCTTTCTCTTCTTTCATTTCACCAAGCTCGAATCAAGTTCAGGCGATTGGAGAAACCCGGCTTTATACCAGGACCGATTCATCGATTCCGTTTCTCTGCTAAAGATAAGAGTGGGACTCTCCGAGGGATTCCGGAGTTCTTTCGGATCTGTCCCTAAAAAATTGCCGATGGAGTGCGAGTTTAACTCCACTCAATGGGAACACCCGGGGTGTGAGGATTGTGAAAGGCGTTTTCCCGGATGAAATTCTGCTCATTTTATCTCACTGCAACAGCGATACGATAGGAACAGGCTTCGGATAAGGAGGAAAACATGGCATCGAAAAAACCTGTTCTCGACATGTTTCAAGCGGCCCACGCCCTGGAGTATGGAGCGAAATTCTACAAGGCCGATTTCCATTTTCATACGCCGGCTTCTGAAGATGCCCGGGGAAAAAATCGGTATAATTTCAATCCGTACAAGATAAAATACCCACCGAAGGAAAAGACCCCCGGTTATGGCCGCGCAGTGAATGAAATCCAGAAAACGATCTTGAAGGATGCCCGTAAAATCGCGGCGGATATTGTGCGTCGTTTTTGTGAGGTCGACCTCTCACTGGTTGCTGTCACCGACCACAACGGCATTGGTACAATTTGGGCCGATGATGAATCTACTAAGAAAGCCATGGATTTGGCCGCTCCCACCTGGTATGAGCTGATCGACGATGAGGCCCGGAAAGTGAACAGGAGGGAGGGGAAGACAGTCTTGACGATATTCCCCGGCACCGAAATCAGCACAACCGGGATACACATCTTGGCGATTTTTCCGCCTCAAAATCCCCGCAGGAAAGTTCATTTCATGATCTGCGACCTGTTGAACGAGGTCGGCTTTGCTGTCGATGATTGGGGGAAAAATCCGAAAGTTGGGACGGCGAGTCCCTTTAATGCGATTCGTCTCATTGTTCAGAAAGGCGGAATTCCAATACTGGCGCATATTGACGGCAGCGATCAGGCCATTTTGAAACTGTACAAAATCAATAGCGGTGCAATGAAGAATGTGCTTCGCCACAAACAACTCTGTGCCGTCGAGATCGTGAAGCCGTCACGGTTTTCGAAAAAGGATAAGAAGTTACAAAAAACGCTGAAAGACTGGATCGATATACTGCGCTTGAAGGAGGACCTAACGCCCCTTGCATATTTTCAAGGCTCCGATGCCCATGATCTGCCGACCGTTGCGAAGAGACACACCTACCTCAAGATGACCGAGCCATCTTTTTCAGGTTTTCGAACCGCAATCAAAATGCCCTCATCACGGGTGAGAATTTCAGATGTCCAGACGCCGGAGTTCGAGGGGCTGTATATTCACAGCGTGGCCGTCCATAATTCATTCTTCGGCAAGCAAATGTTGAGGTTCAATCGTCATGCGAACTGCATCACCGGCAAGAAAGGATCGGGGAAATCTTATATTTTCGACTTGATGCAGGCCGCGGTCGATCCGGAGTTTCCTCACGCGCAGGGGGAGGTGACTCTGTTTATTGAAAAGCTGAAGGGTGCAGCGTCGCAGTATTACGCGTTTTCGCGCAGCAAGAAAGACGATCATGTCAAATTATATTCTCTCGGGGACAGTGCAACGACCGCTCAAGAGATTGATTTGGAGCAGGCCGATAATTTACACATACAACCGAATTTTTACAACGCTGCGAGAATCGAGGAACTGATCTCGTCGAGGGAGGGATTGAACTCCTTTTTGGTGAAACATTTTGGAAACCCAACAGAAAAGAACAAGCGCCGTTTCAATAAAAAGTTTTCAATTCCCTCTTTTCTTCGAGAGAAGGACGAACCGCTGCTGTTCCTCGAGTCGGATAGTGTTGGCTCCAAGCTCTCTGTCAATATCCAATGGTATACAGGCAAGCCAAAAATGAGAGACTTCTTCACCCTCAGCAGGAGTCTGCGAAGGACGGCCTTGATGTGTATGGTTATTGTCATGAGCGATTTCGGTCCGGTAATTATTGACGCACCGGAGACACACTTTGACAATGAGGATATCGCACAGTTCCTTGTGCCCCTCATCAAAAGATATAAAGATTACCAGCAGGTGATTCTCTTTACGAACAATCCTCTGTTGGCCGTGAATACGGATCCTGACAATTACATTCTTTTAGAAACCAGAGGGGAAAAAGTGAAGAAAATCATATCGGGTTTTGCCATCGATGACGAACATCAAAAACCCTGGCTTCTAAAAATAATGGAAGGAAGTCTCCGTTCATTCCACAGACGCGCCGATAGATATGAGATTAATGAGTAATCTCATTGATCTGTGCCAAATAAGACATAGGGACGTCAGCTAAGAAATATGCTTTCGTGCTATCGATGGGTTAGACTTTCAGAAACCTAAATTGAGCAATTCTTGACAAACAAATATGACTTAGATGTTATTCTGAGCTCGATTTATCGGACGAAGAATCTCTTACCTTATGAGTGAGATTCTTCACTTCTAATTGCTCCGTTCAGAATGACAAATCGGTACTTTGGTCCGATAAATCGCTCAGAGTAGGAGAAAATATTATTTAAGATAAAAATTCAAAGTTAAAGGTAAACATCTCTTTTTGAGAGATAATGCATGTTACCTTTCTTTGAATTGAATGTAAAACCCAAGGGATAAAGAAAATGTAGTATTATCAGACCTGTTCCTAATTTGCTACGAGGACTAAAAAGTATGGCTTCAAAGGAAATCAACAGAAAGTTTGATCCGTGATTACTTTTTAATTTTCACCAAACTTTCTCAAACCTGGATGATAAAAATTTGTTACAGTGGTGGGTTAACGCCACATTTATCCCTGACGCGGCCAGGCCAAGAGATTATCCCCCTTTTCAACGGCCAGCGCTCCTGTCATCGCGAGAAGCACAGTGATGAAGCAATCGTCCTGTTGTCGTGAGATTGCGACGCTGTCGCTCGCAATGACAAAAGAATGCCGGGCGAGAGTTCGGGTCTTAAGAATTATGAAGTTTTGCAGCCGCTCTTTCCAAAACGAGCATCAAGAAATCTCTAAGACAGGAATCAGTAGCCACAAATGTAGATCCAGAGGGGACCTGTTCCCGAAAAGAGGAAGACGCTGACGCCTGAATACCATTTGATAAGTAAAGCATTTATCAAAAGGAATTGATGCCCGTTACATGTGCAATTCGATCACATCCTCATCATTGAGAACGTAGTCCTTATTCACCCGCTGACCGTCGAATTTCTCCGATCCCCAGATACGGGCGAATCTGAGCTTTTCCCCGAAATCCTTGTGCACCATCTGGGCAAAATCGAGGAGCGTACACCCCCTTTTCAGGATAAAGGGTTTGTCCAATTCGGCCTCCTTGCCCGGAGGCTTGGAATGGACTCGGAGGATGCCGAGCATGTCATAAACAGAACGTTTCAACTTTTCGAGGTTTTTTCCGTGCTTTGCGGAAACGGGCAGTATCGGAAAAGAAGCACTGTATTGGTCTTTCAATATGTGAAAAGTATCTTCGGAATCATCGAAATCATTTTTGTTTGCCACGATCATGGTCTTTTTATAGGCCACACTGCTCCATGGATCGACCTCCGGCTCCTCACGAACAAGGGCCAATTTCGATTCTTTCATGATTTCCAGAGAAGTCTCCGTTTGAATGAGAGGATCGGCTGTTAAGTCGACCATAAGCAGGACACCGTCGGAGTTGCGGATAATGTTCGGCACCCAGAATGCCATATGATCGGCTGAAATGGGTGGGAGATCGACCAGCTGGATCTGAATATTTTCAAAGGGCATCATGGCCGGATGGGGCATTCGGGTCGTAAAGGGGTATTCGGCGACCTCGGGAGATGCATGTGTCAAGGAGGATACAAGTTGTGATTTTCCAACATTGGGCAGTCCGGCCAGGACGACCTGACCCGCCCCTTCCTTCTCCACATGGAATGTTGCTGCACGTTTTCCTGCTTTTCTCTCCTGTTGAAGCTCGGTATTGTGCTTGGCGATTCGCTTTCTTATATCACCCTGGAGCTTCATCGTCCCCTTGTGTTTGGGGATCGTGGCATACATCTCCTTCAAGGCCTGTATTTTCTCGGCCGGTGTTTTAGCCTGTCTGTATCTCTCTTCTGCGGCTAAGTAATCCGGTGTCAGGTTGGCTGGCATAATGAAGAATCTGAACGCGTTGAACCTACGTTACATTAATATCACCGAAGACATGGGATGCAAAGATCCTCAATTTCTTCGCGGCACGATCGAACCCGTCGGATTTATAGTCAAGCTTGGAGAAAAGGCCGCTCTGCGACTTATTACTATCACCCGATTGGATGTCAATTTCGGATAAATCGACGCCGATATCCCCGAATATGGTGCTGATGTCCCCCCCCTTGGAATGATTTTGAGTGAACCGTGATATTCGCATCACCGAAAATATGCGACATCCCAACCCGTTCTCGCATTGTGAGAGGCATAAAAAATATTGAAGGTGGAAGTATTGAAGAGGAATCGGCCATCACATCATAAAGGTTTTACCGCATTTTCGGAATCTCTTCGAAAGGTGAATGGTGATCGAAGGAGGGTTATACGACGTTCACGAATAGTCTACCCAATACAGAATACGCCCACAGTTTTCGCACGTTTTGATAAAATCCTCCTGTCCACGGCAGGCCACCTCTGTCGGCAGCTTCACAAAACAGCCCAAGCACACACCACTCTTGACAGGCACAATGGCCTGCTTGTATCTTTTAGCAGCCCGTTCGTACGTCTTTAATAATTTTTCATCGATTCTCTTGGCCAATTCATTTCTTGTTTCCTGGAGCTTATCCAAACCATCCATTTTAAAGCCCATTTTTGATTGACTTTTCGCAAATTCAGTATCCGTCGCGTCAGCAATCATCTGATCCAAATCCTGCAGTACGATAAGATTTTTCAACTGCTCCGTCACTTCAGCTTTCCTCCTTCGATGATGTCCTTAAATTCTTGGAACGTATTCACCTGCAGAAGTTTTTCCCGAATCTTTTTTTTCCCCAACAACTCGACAAGTTTTCCTAAAACAACAAGATAACGATTTTTCTTATCTAAATAGGGGGCAATAATCATGAATATCAAATGGACAGGTTTCCCGTCGATGGCTTTGAACTTAATGCCGAGCTTGGATTTGCCAAAGGCGATGATCAAATTTGTTGTGGAGAGTGTTCTTCCGTGAGGAATAGCGATACCCTTACCAATACCAGTGCTTCCGAGACTTTCTCTTTGTTGAAGCATTTCCAGGAGAATCTCTTTGTCTTTGATTTTTTTCTGGGAGACGAAGAGGTCAACAAACTCAACAATTGCGTCTTTCTTCGTCCTTGCCTGTAAATTCGGTAGAAATAGGTTTTCCTCGAAGAGGGATACGAACTCACGGTTTTCCATTCTTTTTTCTCCGTGATGGGTCATAATGGGTAAATATTCTGCGCTCTTTTTGAAGTGCGGCTTCTTTGAGCTGTCCCTTGCAGCAATAATATCATGAGTAGAACCCTAATTGTCAATAAAAAAATGTATACGATTCACAATCGATAGAATTTGGTTTGAGCATAAAGATTATACGAGGGCCCCCAGGAAGATATGGAGATGGATCGAAACACGGAACGGGATGTCACCTGGAGAGGTTTCGATAATATTTCGGTATTTCTCTAAGTCATATCTGTTCAGAGTTTTTGCGCTTGACATTGTTCGCGTTATTTCATAAATTTGAAAACTCACAGTGCCCTCTCGTCCAATGGCAGGACAGCGGACTCTGGATCCGTCAATCGGGGTTCGAATCCCTGGGGGGCAGCCATCTCGAAAATAAAGAACGTCAGCAGCCGCTGACGTACACTTGTACCCGTTCCTGGCGGCGGTATCGTCTAGCCCGGTCTAGGACGCCGGCCTCTCACGCCGGTAACAGGGGTTCAAATCCCCTTACCGCTACCAAATTTTACAACCTCAGAATTTTTTATTCTGAGGTTGTTTTTATCATTTATGGTGTTGGGAAGAGAGCGTCGCCCCACCTGTGTGACGATCATGCGACGGGATACAATATGCATCACGCTCCTCGATACTTCCCCAACAATTGTGAAGGAAACCCTTGACAAACGATGAAGCGTGTTGTAATTTTACCGCATAAAAACGAGTCCTTTCACATGATGCGCCCATAGCTCAATTGGATAGAGCATCTGACTACGGATCAGAAGGTTGGGGGTTCAAGTCCCTCTGGGCGTGCCACTTTAAGAGATCGGTCTTCAGGCCGGTCTCTTTTTTGTCGATATTCTCCTCAGCCGGGTTTTGATCCTTTGCACTTCTTGTGAAACATTTGGAAAACTTGATGTTTTTTTATATTTTAATATCAAAAGTGCTCGCCTCGAATCTCTCCAATGAGGTGAGTGTTTCGAAGAGTGTAACGAATAGTATGGACAAGGTCATAGGCAATGCTACAGGTGAGAACGAAGGATTCGAAAGCGGTCCTGCTGTTTTAAGAGAGGAGCGTCCGAGTTGAAGAGTGAACACGTGCAGGA
>CP070758.1:3252401-3327259 GCA_020348925.1 Gemmatimonadota bacterium
CATTCGCAAATCTCCGTAAACTCAACGTAACATAAATATAATTATGGAATTAAAATGAACCTTGGTCTTCAACTTTATTCCAGAGCATCCTCCGCAACACCCTGCTCTGACATTTCCAGGCCTGTCGGACAATCTCCTGAATAGAGGATCTGTTGCATCAATCGAGAAGATTCCCCGAGACTTCGGGGCCGGAATGAGAGTTATTGAAGAAACCAGGAGATCAGGAAAATATGTCGGGGAGAGGTTCCTTTTTATCTTTTTTTTTAAGTTTTTTTATATATATTTTCACACTTTAAACTGAACGGTTATCAACTGAAGTGAAAAGATAACACATTTGTATTTTAGTGAATTGCGAGGAGTGCTATGTCTGGAACCATTACCGTTGCCGTTCTCGGATGCGGATACTGGGGACCAAATATCATTCGGAACTTCCATCAGCTTCCCGGAGCGCACCTTCTCTCTGTGTGCGATCTCAGACAGGACCGTTTGGATTATGTCAAAGAACATTTTCCCAATGTGGAAACCACCCTGGAGGTCGAATCTCTTTTGGCCCGCACGGATATTGATGCCTTCGTTGTCACGACACCCGCCGATAACCATTTTTCACTGACCAAGAGAGTATTGGAGGCCGACAAGCACGTCTTGGTGGAGAAGCCTCTCGCGCTCACGAGCGACGAATGCAGAGAGCTCATCGAACTGGCCGAGTCGAAGGGCAAGACCCTCATGGTCGGCCATACTTTTCTCTACAATGCGGCTGTCCGAAAATTGAAACAATTTGTTGATAACAATGAACTTGGAGATATTTACTATGTTTACAGCAGTCGGTTGAACCTGGGCAGGATACGAAGCGATATCAACGCCATGTGGAATTTTGCACCACACGATGTGTCCATCATCTTATATCTTGTGGGCCAGGAGCCCGTCTCGGTGAGCGCCAAAGGGCAATCGTACATTCAGCCGGGCATTGAGGATGTTGTTTTTATGCATCTCGACTTCGATGATGGTATGAAGGCGATGATCCACATCAGTTGGCTCGATCCCAACAAGGTGCGCAGAATGACGGTGGTCGGCAGTAAAAAGATGGTCGTCTATGACGATGTGAGCAGGGATGCAAAAATTGTGGTGTACGATAAAGGTATTGATAAGATCAATATCAATGAGTCGTTCGGGGAGTTCGAGGGGTTTGGCGAATTTCAGCTGCGATTGAGAGCCGGCGACATGTTTATCCCGGAGATCGATTTTGTGGAACCGCTGAAGGTGGAATGCTCGCATTTCATCGATTGCATCGTCAACGGCAAGAAACCCTTAACTGACGGTGAGGAGGGATTGAGGGGCGTCAAAGTCTTGGAGGCTGCCCAGCAATCCCTGAAACATGATGGTGCGGCGGTGAAAATATCGTAAAGGGGAACACCGACGGATATGCATTGCCGCGTTCTGAGCATAAAGGAAAGGTGAATGAATACAAATGCGAAAATATACCCCAATGTCCAACTGGGAGACGGTTCGGTGGTGGGAGATTTCTCCATCGTCGGGCTGCCACCCAGGGGCCGGGAGCCGGGAGAACTCAAGACCGAAATTGGAGCCGGGGCGGTTCTGCGATCGCATACGGTCATTTATGCCGGGAATGTGATTGGGGACAATTTTCAAACCGGACATGGCGTGATGATCAGAGAGGAGAACGAGATCGGTCGTGATGTGAGTATCGGAACAGGATCTGTGGTCGAGCACCACGTGAAGATCGGCAACCATGTCCGCATTCACTCCCAGGCTTTCGTTCCGGAATATTCGATCCTGGAGGATGGATGCTGGATAGGCCCGAATGTTGTGGTGACGAACGCGTTGCACCCGCTCTGTCCCAAGGCGAAGGAATGCCTCAAGGGCGCAACGATACGGCGCGGGGCAAAGGTCGGAGCGAATGCCACCCTGTTGCCCGACATTGAGATTGGTACAGACGCCTTGGTCGGTGCCGGAAGCGTTGTGGTGAAAGACGTTCCTGCGAGGGCGGTTGTAACAGGAAATCCAGCCCAGATCGTGAAAACCATTGACGCGTTGCGCTGTCCGTACGCATTGTGTGAGAAGCCGTATTCGAATGAATAAGAGATACCAAAGAAACGAAAAGGGTTGCATTCGTTTTTATCCGAGAAGGAGGAGACATGGGTATACCTATGGTCGATCTGAAAAGACAGTATCAAACGATGAAGGACGAAATTGATCAGGCTATTCAAGAGGTGATCGATACCACGGCCTTTGTCAGAAGCAAGAACGTCAATCGGTTTGAGGAGGAGTTTGCCGCCTATTGCGGGGCCAAATATGGTGTGGCCTGCAGTTCCGGAACGACGGCCCTGCATCTGGCGCTGAGGGCCTGCGGGATCGGGCCGGGGGACGAGGTCATCACCGTGCCTTTCACCTTTATCGCCACCACGGAGGCCGTCTCCAACGTCGGCGGCAAGCCCGTTTTCGTTGATATCGAGTTGGACAGTTATAACATCGATGTGTCGGCTGTCGAGGGGGCCATCACAAAAAAAACCAAAGCCATCATACCGGTCGATCTCTACGGTCAGCCGGCCGATCTCGATCCCATTTTTGAGATCGCCGAGAAGCATAATCTCACGGTGATCGAAGATGCTGCCCAGGCCCACGCCTCGGAATACAAAGGCAAAAGGATCGGAAGTCTTAGTCCCTTCACGTGTTACAGCTTCTTTCCGGGGAAGAATCTGGGGGCCTACGGCGATGCCGGCATGATCCTGACCAATGACGAACAGAGCAACGAGAGAATGCGCATGCTGTGCGACCATGGGCGCAGGGGGAAATACGAGTACGAGATGGAGGGGTACAACTTCCGCATGGACGGTATGCAGGCGGCTATTCTGAGTGCGAAATTGAAGCATCTCGACGACTGGACGGAGAAGAGGCGTCGAAACGGTCAGCTGTACAACCAGTATCTGCGAGAGGCAGATGTTGTGACGCCTGTGGAGAAAGAGTACGCCAAGCACGTCTATCATTGTTACGTGGTTCGGACGAAAGATCGCCAGAAAATCCAGGATAAGCTGAAGGAGGAAGGGATCGCCAGCGGTGTTCATTACCCCATTGCCCTTCACCTCCAGCCTGCTTACGCCGATTACGGCTATAAGCGGGGCGATTTCCCAGTGAGCGAGCAATGTGCAGAAGAGGTTCTATCGCTGCCCATGTTTCCCGAGTTGACTGAGGCTGAGATTCAGAGGATCTCGGCCTTGGTGGTGGAGGTTACGACCCGGTAAATCCTGGTCATGAAGCGCCGGACGGCAACACCCTTCTGAAAGTGAGAGAACATGTCCAATCCGGAAGTGTCCGTTTTCGTTCCCGCACTCAATGAGAAAGAGAACATCCACCCCTTAGTGAGCAAAATTGCCAGGACGTTCTCAGACCACGACATTGACGGTGAGGTCGTCCTGGTGAATGACGGCAGTACGGACGGCACGGGTGATGAGGCGGACAGGGCAGCCGTTCAGTACGATTTCGTTCAGGTCGTTCATCACCGCACCAATCTCGGATTGACCGAAGCTTTCCGGACCGCTTTCCAACACGTCCGGGGGGATGTCATCGTATTTCTGCCGGCCGATTTGGAGTCGGACCCGGAAGAGGACATTCCCCTCCTTTTATCGGAGATCCGAAAGGGCTTTGATATGGTGGTTGGGTGGAGACAGGGAAGGCGGGATGTGAAAATCGTTGCCTCCAAGATATACAATTTTGTCTGCCGTCTCCTGTTTCATGTTTCCGCCCATGACTTGAACTGGATCAAGGCTTTTCGTCGAGTACTGATTGAAAATTTGCCGTTGCGGTCGGACTGGCATCGTTACATCTACATGCTTGCCGCCTCGCACGGGTACAAAGTAACGGAGGTGAAGACGGGATATCATCCCCGCAGACATGGGAAATCGAAGTATGGACTCATGCGCATTCCCATCTCATTTCTGGATGTCATCGGCCTCAAATTTCAACTGGTCTTCAGTCAGAAACCGCTCCTGTTCTTCGGTGGTCTGGGTTCAATATTGATCGGTGTCAGCCTCATCTTTGGCGTCATCTTTCTCGTTCAATGGTTCACACGAACGTTCCATTTCCGACCCATCGTTCTCTTGGCGACCATGCTCTTTCTGTCCGGAGTGCAACTGTTTATCACCGGTTTTTTAGCAGAACTAATTGTTGCCCAGAGGGATAAGATTGAGCATCTGGAAAAGGAACTGAAACATCGCTCAAGAACATAATACGCTCGGATGCCGTTATGCGGATATGTATCATTACCCATTGCTTTCCGCGCTTCAAAAATGATGTGTTCGGAAACTGGACGCCCGACTTCGCCCACATGCTCATGGAGAAGGGTCAGGAGGTTTCTATCTTGACCCCTCGCATGGCCGCTCCTGTGGTTCCTGGAGACGTTTCGGACTGGCCGTTTCGGGTTGACTATTTCGATTGGGGCCGGGGGGAGACGCGCCTGGGGAACCTGAGCATCTTCAACCCCTTTCACGTTATCAAGCTGGCGACGTTCCTTCGTAACGGTGTTCGTATTCTCAAATCTTTGGTTGAGACCCTCAACATCGATCTCTGTCTTGGGATCTGGGCCATTCCGGGGGGATATTTGTCGTATCGGGTGCACCAGGAGACAGGTGTTCCCTACGCCGTCTGGGCATTGGGCTCGGACATCAATGTCTACGGGCGCAATCCCGTATTTCGCCCGGTGATCAAAAAAGTTTTGGTGCATGCGGATTACCTCTTTGCCAACAGTCGAAATTTGATCGCGAAGGTATCCCAGTGGTCTGGAAAAACGTGTGCATTCATGCCGACGAATAGGGTCTTACCGCAGGAACGCGTTGCGCCGTTGGAAAAGACCGGAGGAAAGAAGACATTTGTCTATATTGGGCGCCTGGAGAGGGTCAAGGGGGTGGATGTTCTGATAGAGGCCCTGGCAAAACTTCGCCAGGAAGGGTGTCAGGCTGAGCTTCATATTGTAGGCGACGGAGAGGAGAAATCGGTTTTGGAGAAATCCGTATCAGAGGCGCGGTTGGGTGATCGGGTCTCCTTTGCCGGATGGGCCTCCCCAGCGGAGGTTACCTCGTATATCCGAGCCTCCGATGCTGTCGTCCTTCCGTCGCGGAGTGAGGGCATGCCCGTTGTCTTCTGGGAAGCGATGCAGATGAATACACCGGTCATTGTGACGGATGTTGGAGATATGGCTGAGTACACTCGAAAATACGGTGTGGGAAAGGTCGTACCTCCTGAGAACCCCGCTGCGCTGAAAGAGGCGTTGCGGGAATTTATCGAGGATCACGTTCACATCAACTATGCAAATATTGCCGTGTTGGCCGAAGAATCAAGTTTGGCCAAGGCGACCGACACCTTCTTGCACACGATCTCACCACCACGACGTAATGTGAATGAGGGACATGAGAATCCATAAGACGACAAAGCAAATAGTACAGTACGCGGTTGTCGGAGCGATATTCTTTTTTCTGTTTCGCAACATTTACAGAAACTGGGATGCTCTTCGCGATTATGAGTGGAATCTCGATTACATCAGATTGTGTATCTCCTTCCTGTTTCTCTTTCTCGCTCTGACATGCATGGTTCAGATCTGGAGGTATATCCTGAGCACGTTGGGGAGCCATCTTCCTTTCAAGGCCTCGTGGAGGATTTGGTTCTTTTCGAATTTGGGTCGCTATTTGCCCGGCAAAGTGTGGCAAATTATGGGGATGGTGTACCTGTGCGAGAAGGAGAATGTACCCAAGGTTCGGACGTTTACGGCCATTGTTCTGGGGCTGTCCCTGTTCTCTCTCTCCGGTCTCCTGTTGATGTATGCCTATATTCTGATGAGTGGGACGGTCCAATTCGCGCAATATACTTATGTGTTTCTGTTCTTTATCCCGTGTTGCGTTGTTGTTCTGTATCCTTCCGTGTTTGAGAAGATATTGAATTTCTTACTCCGACTCTTCAAAAAAGAGCGCATTGAGATTCGTATTCGCTTCAAAACAATGGTCACCCTGTTTCTGCTCTATGTACTCATTTGGGGTGTGTACGGGCTCGCTTTTTTCTTGTTTGTCAACTCAGTATACCCGGTTTCCTATCGTCACTTTCCTGATTTTGTGTGTATCTTTTCGGCCTCATACGTCATCGGACTCTTGGCGGTTTTTGTTCCTGCGGGTATCGGTGTTCGGGAGAGTATTCTGACGACGTTTTTAAGCTTTCTCATTCCGATACATTTCGCCACCGTTGTCGCTTTGTTGGCGAGACTATGGTTTACGGCCGGCGAGTTGGCCGGTGCCGCTATTGGTTTGAAGCTGTGAACGTGTCTCGGTGAGCATGGCAATCACTATGGGATCTCAGAAATCATCAAAGAGAAGAAAGCCCAAAAGGGGAACACCGTCTCGAGGTCATGTGTCCCCCAAAAGGTCTTCGCGCGCTCTCTCATCGCGGACCTTTGATTGGATCGTCATGGGCCTCTACGTGCTCCTGGTCGTGCTCCTCTTCAATCAATTTCTCTTCTCCGAGGGGATGCTCTTCGGTACAGATTCGATTCCCTCGGGGGTCTTCTTTCGGGGTGTCTATCGGGATTTCGTGCGTCAGTATCATGAACTTCCCACATGGGATCCTTACATACTCGGCGGTTTGCCTTTCATTGATGCGATGCACGGGGACACCTTTTATCCCACCTCCCTTCTCAAATTTTTCATGCCGTTGCACCGGGCCATGGGTTTCAAGCTTATCCTGCATGTTTTTCTCGCCGGAGCGTTCATGTTTCTTTTTTTGAAAAGCGCCAAGCTGAATCGATATGCTGCGGCCTTCGGCGGTTTGTGTTACATGTTCGCTTCGATTTTCGTCTCTCTCGTTTATGCCGGACACGATGCGAAGATGTTCGTTATGGCCCTTCTCCCCTTATGTTTTTTTCTCCTTGAGCGTGGTCTCGAGACGCGCAGGTTCTTTTATTTCATCATGTTGGGCGGTGCAGTCGGATTGCTGATCCTGAGCTCTCACGTACAAATGGCCTATTTTGCCCTGTGGGGTCTCGGCCTCTATTTTCTGTTTCGATTGGTCCTGTTCTGGCGGGACAAAAAGGAGTCGAGAACTGCCATTGGAAAAATGACGCTCTCTTTTGTCTGTTCGTTGCTAATCGGATTGGGCTTTGGACTTGTGCAGCTTTTGCCCTCCTATGTTTTTGTCAACAATTTCTCCGTGCGCGAGGAAAAGACAGGTTTCGCCCACGCCACGTCCTGGTCTCTTCACGCGGAGGAGGTTGCCTCTCTCATTGTGCCAGAATTTTCGGGGGACAGTGTGACGGAGCAAAATACGTACTGGGGGCGAAACCCTTTCAAATTGAATTCGGAATATTCGGGAATCATCCCAATCATCTTTGCCGTGTTTGCCCTCGTTCTTTTTCGATCGCGGCGCATCATCTTCTTCTCGATCTGCGCCATAATAGCAGTCATTTACGGATTGGGCGGGGATACGCCCGTCTTCTATCTCTTCTACGCTTTCATGCCGGGGGTGAAACTCTTCCGCGGACCGTCCATGATAATGTTTCTTTTTTCCTTTGCGATGTGTTTCATGGGAGCGGTCGGTTTTCATTCCCTCCTGGAAATCCCCCTTGAGGCAAGAAGACGGGATCGAGTGACAAAGGGGATCGCTGTCGCCTGCGGAGTCGTTCTCCTGACAGGGATTGTTCTCACGGGAGCGCGGTCGGGGTTCTTTTCTCTCTGGACGAACACGATATATATGAACATCGCTTCTTCCAAACGTGAAGCGATGTTCGTCAATATTCCAAGATTTTTAGAGGGCCTGTGGATCGTGATGTGTCTCGGTCTGGCAACGGCTGGATTGGTGTGGGCCAGATTGAAAGGGAAGATTTCGTCTCTTCTTTTTCTCGGCGTGCTGGTTCCTCTTGTTCTCATCGATACGTGGCGGATCAATGCTCAGTTCATCAAGGTCGTGAACCCGAATACCTATTTGGGGGCGGACCGCGTCATCGGCTTTCTTCAACAGAGGGAGAAAGAAGAGGGCCCTTTTCGTGTCTTTCCCTTAGGTCGAGCTTACGGTGAGAACATGCTCGGTGTCCACCGTATAGAATCGGTGACAGGGTTCCACGATAACGAATTGAAGTGGTACAATGCTTTTACCGGAAAGGATCGAAGAAACCTGCTCATGCCTCCGTTCCTGGATGTGTTGAATGTCAGATATCTCCTCTGGGACCCGAGAGAAAAAGCGCTGCAACCGTATTTTGACCAGATGAAACAGCGGGGGATCTTTCGGGAAGTGTTCGACGGGGGGCGTGTCAAAATTTTTGAAAATGTGGGAGCCCTGCCCCGGGCGTGGGTGGCTTCTCACTTCGAGGTGGCGGATAGCAGCGGGATCTTGCAGCGACTATCCGACCCCACCTTCGACTACCGGAACACGGTTCTTCTCGAAGAGGACCCGGGCGTGGAGCCGTCCAACGTCGATAGCCTCGGTGTCGGTCGTGTCGAGAGGCTTGCGTATATCGGCAACCGCCTTGAGGTCGACGTGATGATGGAACGTCCCGGTTTCCTCGTCTTAAGCGATAACTACTTCCCCTATTGGCGGGTCCGCGTCGATGGAGCGTCTCAAAAAATATTCAAAGCCGATTATACATTGAGAGCCGTTCAGCTTGAACCGGGTAACCACTCGGTCCTGTTCACCTATCATTCACGACCTTTCAGAACCGGCTCGCTCGTGAGTGGTTTTCTGCTCCTCTTTTTATGCGGTGCGGTTCTCGCCGAAGCCGGGGGCAAGTATATTCAAAGGAAAGGTGGCGCGAAACAGTAAAAGAGTGCTTCTTGTTGGGTGTAACGGCCTTTTGGGCCAGAAGCTTGCAACGGCGGCCTCCCGGTCATACCGCGTTTATGGGATTGGATTGCGGGAGCAATCTCCTGTGCGAGGGTTCCTAGAGCAGTACGTCCGGCTCGACATCACGACTCGGGGAGACGTCCTGGAGGCCCTGCATGCGATCCGTCCTGAGTGGACAATCAATGCTGCGGCCATGACCGATGTGGATGCCTGTGAACGCGATCCTGAGGGGGCGTGGGGAGTGAATGTGGAGGGGGTGCGTCATTTGGCGACCGGATGTGAACGGTGCGCCTCGAAGTTTCTTCAGCTTTCAACGGATTACGTTTTCGATGGCACGTCAGGCCCCTACGCTGAGGACCAAGAGCCGCATCCGGTGAATGTTTACGGTCGCACAAAATTGGAATCGGAAAAGCTTTTAGACCACATGGCCCTTGAATATTCGATCGTTCGTACGGCCCTGCTCTACGGTTCCGTTGCCACAGCGCGGGCCAATTTTGTACAGGGGGTATGTTCCGCCTTGGCCAGAGGTGAAGCGGTGCATGCGGCCACAAATCTCTACGGCAATCCCACCCTGGTTGATGATCTGGCCGACGGCATCGTGATTGCCCTTCGAAAGGAGGTTCGGGGCATCTTGCATTTGGCCGGAAGTGAGTGGCTGAGCAGGTACGATTTCGCCATGAAGATCGCACGTACTTTCGGATTAAACGAGGATCTGATTATGCCGGTCTCTTTTCAAGAGCTCAATCTGCACGCCCCGCGTCCTCTTCGGGCAGGTCTGGGCACCGATAGGGCGAAGCGGAAGTTCGGGATTGCGTTTGCCGCGGTGGAGGAGGGGCTGAGGCGGATGATGACACAGCATGACGAATTTTCAAAGAGGTAGGAGTGTGGGCATGCTCTCAGCACTCATCATTTCCATGCGACCCCGCCAATGGACGAAGAACCTCTTCATTTTTGCGGGGTTGATCTTTTCTCAAAATGTCTTCGCCGGATACCTTTTTCTGAAAACATGCTTGGCTTTCGTGGCGTTCTGCGTATTGACCGGTTCGGTCTACCTGATCAACGATATTGTCGATATTAAGCAGGATCGGGCCCATCCGACGAAGAGGATGAGACCTCTTGCTTCGGGTCTGCTTTCGAGGAAAGGTGCTCTTGTTTTCGCCGTCCTGTTGAGCCTCATTTCCATCGTGTTCTCGTGTCTCCTCAGCCTCTCTTTTGCGTTAACTGCTCTGGCCTACTTTATCCTCATGGTTTGTTATTCTCTCTATTTAAAACGGGTCGTTCTTCTTGATGTATTGGCCATTTCGACGGGTTTCATCCTTCGCGTCGTAGCAGGAGCCGTGCTGGTGGAGGTCCATATTTCTTCGTGGCTGCTCACGTGCACCATTTTCCTGTCGCTCTTTTTGGCCCTGGGTAAAAGGCGGCATGAACGTGTCATCCTGGAATCGGGTTCTGCGGAGCACCGAGAGGTGCTTCAAAAATACAGTCTCACGCTTTTGGACCAGCTCATTGCTGTGGCCTCAGCCTCAACGCTCCTCTCGTACGCATTGTACACGATGTCCGAGGCAACGGTACAAAAATTTGGTTCGGAGAATTTGAAGTTTACGATTCCTTTTGTCGTATACGGTCTGTTTCGTTATCTCTACCTTATTTTTGTCAAAGAGGGGGGAGGCAATCCTGACAAGGATCTTTTCGCTGACCGTCCGCTCTTGATCGATGTCATTCTGTGGATTGTGGCAGTAGGGTTCATTCTTTACATTCAGTAATTGAAGGGCTTGAGATGTTGAAACCAAAAGTGGCGGTTTTAAAGACGACACCGGAGACGGTCTTGGATGATTACGCCCGACTCATGCACATGGCGGAGTACAGGGGCTCCATTGACATGAGCAGGGAGACCATTCTCAAGATCAACATTTCCTGGCATAAGTATTTCCCCGCCTGTTCGACGACCCCGTGGCAACTGGAGGGTGTCATTCGGACGCTTATAGAGGACGGTTTTTCGAAGGATCAGCTCGTTCTGGTCCACAACGACACAGTGGTGGTCAAATCGAAAGTCGGGGAGATCAGGAACAGATTGGCTCCGGTCGGCCGCCGATACGGCTTGCGGACCCTCTACCTTCAAAATGGTGCCCAGTGGAGCCCGTATGAACCGAACCACCCCATGATGGTCCTGGACAAGGTCTATCCCAGAGGGATCGAGATCCCGGAATTCTTCATCGGGAAAAATATCATTCATCTTCCCACGATGAAGACCCATGTTTTTACGACCATGACAGGGGCGATGAAGAACGCCTTCGGGGGATTGCTTCAAACCCACCGGCATTGGACGCACAGCGTCATTCATGAGACCCTCGTTGATCTGCTCACCATTCAGAAGGAGATACACCCCGGTATCTTTGCCGTGACCGATGGCACGCTTGCCGGTGATGGTCCGGGCCCCCGGGCCATGATACCGAAAGTAAAGAATTATCTGTTGGCCTCGAGTGATCAGGTCGCACTCGATGCCTGCGCTGCTCACATGATGGGATTTGATCCCCTGTCTCTTGATTTTCTTCGATTGGCTCAGGAACGGGGATTGGGATGCGGGTCTGTCTCGGACATTGAGATCATTGGCGAGGATATTTCCGATGTCAATTTCGGCTTCCATTGCGCCGACACCTTCGCCAGCCGCGGCCAGAAAGCGATCTATCACGGCTGGTTGAAACCGTTTGAAAAGATTCTTCTGAGAAGTCCCCTGGTCTTCTGGTCCTATATTGCTTCGAAGGTCTATCATGACTGTTTTTGGTATCCATTTGTGGGGCGGAAGCGGGTCAACAAGATCCTGGAAACGGATTGGGGGAGACTGTTTCAAGAATATGCAGGCTGAAGTGAGCAATTCTTTAAGAGACTACGACTTCCTTGTCATTCTGGGTCCGAGGCACTGCGCGGAGCCCGCGCCTTCACTTTATTCAGGACAGGTCCTGAACGAGAGAAGGGTCAGGGCAACGGATGCTTCGACCCGGCGTATTTATCCCGAACGTGATTCGGGCTCCGGTCAGAATGACAATTCCTGGAAACTCGTCTGGGAAAAGCGCGCAGCGGTGGCCGAATCCTGTGAAGGACACCTGAACCCTGAGAGGACCGCCTTGAGAGCAGGGGGCTGATTTCACAAAAGATTGTGTGGCACAAATTCAAAGGAAGATTGATCATTACGACGGCTGGTGCGATCGGTATTTTTTTTCTCCTGGGAATGTACGCCGATTTTCAAGAGGTCCGGACGTCATTTCGCCACTTCCAATGGGACTTTCTGCCTTTGATTTTGGGTTTGGCTTTCGTAAATTATGTCTTGCGTTTTTTCAAGTGGAATTTTTATTTGAGAGTGTTGGGTGTACCCCTGAATGCAAAGGAGAGTCTGGCCATCTTTTTCGCGGGATTAGCTATGTCATTGACACCTGCAAAGTTCGGGGAAGTGTTGAAATCGTTTCTGGTGAAGCAACGATGCGGGGTCCCGATGAGCAGGACGGCTCCCATTATATTCGCCGAACGGTTTACGGATTTTGTCGCCTTGGTGGTCCTGGCTCTCATAGGGCTTGTCAGTTTTCATTACGGCTGGTATGTGCCGCTTGCAAGCCTTGTGTGTATCGTTCTCTTTTTTGGGCTCATCTCCTGCCGGAGATTTTGGGAGGGGTTGCTCTCCAGGGGCGGACGGTTTCCCAAAATCGCAAAATGGGCGGAGAGGGTGCGGATCGCGTATGAGAGTACACGACATCTGCTCAGTATCAAGCGGTTGGGCCTGGCCGTGGGATTGAGCATTCCGGCGTGGCTTGCCGAAGGCTTCGCATATTTCTTTGTCTTTCGAGCTCTGGACGTGCCGTTCTTGCTCCTCGGTGCCATCTTTATATACTCTTTTTCGACCCTCGTCGGTGCAGTCACAATGTTGCCCGGAGGGCTGGGAGGGACTGAGGGTTCGCTCGTGGCCCTGGCTATGATGAGGGGAGTGACAAAACCCGTGGCCGTGTCGTCAACACTTCTCGTCCGTGGGTGTACTCTGTGGTTTGCAATCCTCCTCGGGATCTCGGTCCTGCTGTGGCATCGGAGAAAATGGGAGACGGCCGCTGTCTTTGATACGATGACTGAAAAGGAAACCGCACGTTGAAAATTGCACAAAGAGGAGCGTAATCATATGGCGAAATCTTTGATAGTTGTTCCGACGTATAACGAAAAAGATAATGTCGAAAAGATTGTTGAAACAGTTTTCTCGGTTGAACCGGGCCTTGAGATCCTCGTCGTCGATGACAACTCACCTGATGGCACAGGGCGAATTGCGGATGAATTGTCTCAGCGGGACAAGCGCGTTCATGTTCTCCATCGGCCGGGGAAATCGGGCCTGGGCTCGGCCTATATTGCCGGTTTTAAATATGCCCTCGAGCGGGATTACGAATACATCTTCGAGATGGATGCGGATTTTTCCCACGATCCGAAGTACATACCCCACTTTCTTGAGAAGATTCGAGACTTCGATCTCGTCTTAGGGTCGCGATATATCAGGGGCGTCAATGTGGTCAACTGGCCTATGACACGCTTGCTGCTGAGCTATTTCGCCAATGTTTACGCCCGATTCATAACCGGCTTGCCAGTGAGGGATGCCACGGGCGGGTTCAAATGTTTTCGGCGTCACGTGTTGGAGGCTATCGACCTGGATGCCGTCCAGTCTGACGGCTATTCATTTCAGATTGAAATGACCTTTAAGGCTTGGAAGAAGGGATTCACGATCAGCGAAATTCCCATCATCTTCGTTGATCGGCTGGTCGGCTCCTCAAAGATGTCGAAGAAAATTGTCCGTGAGGCGATCGTCATGGTGTGGAGACTCCGCTTTCAAAGCCTTCTCGGCCGGATGAAATAGCGAAATGCTTCACCGAAGAGACACTTAAAACACACTGCGATATGAATTCCGAATGCAAAAGATTGTTCAGATCAGATCAGAGACGGAAGCTTCAGGCGTACATTTCTGTTTGTTGCACACCTTCGTTGTTTAGGCATTCTTAAAGACAGAACAGAAGGACGACGATGCATGATTGACGTCACCATCATAATTGTCAATTACAATGTGAAAGATTATCTCGAACAGGCTCTGCGATCCCTCCGGCGGACAGTGAAAGGGCTCTCCTCGGAAATTATGGTCGTTGACAATAGCTCCTCTGACGGTTCGGTGGCCCTTATCGAGTCCGAGTTCAAGGAAGTTGTGCTGATCGAGAACAGGGAAAATCTCGGATTTGCCAAGGCCAACAATCAAGCCCTGAAACTGGCCCGTGGCCGGTTCATCCTGTTGCTCAATCCCGACACGATCGTCCAAGAAGATACGATCCGCGTCATGATGGATTTCATGGAGAATCATTCGGAGGCAGGCGCGGTGGGATGTAAGGTCCTCAACCCCGATGGGTCGTTGCAAGCCGCCTGCCGCAGGAGTTTTCCAACACCCAGCGTCGCCTTTTTCAAGTTGATTGGCTTGAGTCGACTTTTTCCGAAAAGTCGGCTCTTCGGCCGGTACAACCTGACCTTCCTCGATCCCGACGAGGTCAATGAAGTGGACGCTCTTTCAGGGTCGTGTATGTTTCTCAGGCGTGAGGTTATCGATGACGTGGGTCTTCTGGATGAGGACTTCTTTATGTTCGGGGAGGACCTCGATTGGTGTTACCGTATCAAGAGGCGTGGCTGGAAGATCTATTATGTTCCGACAACTCAGATCGTACACTACAAAGGTGAGAGCATCCGCAGGAGTGAGGTGAACAGCCTCTTCGCTTTCTACAACGCGATGTATATTTTCGTCCAAAAGCACATGAGACGGCGGTATTTGATCCCCTTCAAATGGTTTATCACCTTGGGGATCATTCTCAAGGCCACTTTTTCAATTGTCGGCCGTCTCTTTCGAAAAAGTGTTGTTCCGCTGATCGACCTGATGCTCATCAACGGGGCCGTCTCCCTGGCTATCGTTCTCCGGTTTGGTGCCCTCGTGTCTCTGCCGCCACACTATTCTTTGAAATCCTATGGCGTTGTCCACGGAGTCTCGTCGATCGTGTGGATGCTCAGCTTGGCCATCATGGGTCTGTACGGACGGAGAAAACACTCAATTTCCCGGGCTTTCACTGCAGCCGTGGCGGGAGCATTGCTGGTGGGATTCATCTATCTTTTCAAATTTGAAGAATATGGATTTTCCCGAAGAGCGCTGGCCTACGCCGCAGTGGGCGTGACGTTCCTCCTGCCTGGGTGGCGAATCCTCTTTCGTCTCTTCTCACGGCAAGCCTTAGGAAGAGCTCTCCGTCGGAGAAGGGCGGTTGTCGTTGGCACGGATGATCATGGAAGGGCTCTCGTGGAGCGCCTCCGGCGTCATCCGGAGGTCGGATACGACGTCGTAGGTCTGGTCAACGGGGATAGAGCTCGCGTCGGTGAGACGGTTGACGGTGTGGAAGTGTTGGGCACGGTCGAAGAATTGCCCCAGATCGTGCGGACCTGTCAGGCCGAGGAGGTCATCCTGTCCACCGATTCGTTGCCGTATCGGCAGACACTTCAACTTATGTCCTCCGTGCGTGATCCGAAAGTCCATGTGAAACTCGTTCCATCACCCTTCGAGATAATGATCGGTCAGACCAGCATCGAGAACTTGGGGATGATGTCATTTGTTGACGTCTCTGATAAGCCGCCTCATCCGTGGCCTCGTGTGATCAAACGAAGTTTCGATATCGTTGTCGCCGGCATGGGTTTCGTCCTCCTTTCCCCCCTCCTGATCGTGCAGGTGCTCATGGTGAGAATTGGCAGAGGAGCGTTCAACTTCCAGAGCAGGGAGTATTGCGGTGTGAAGAACTCACGGGTTACTTTAAGGGAATTTTCGAGGGGAACTGCCACCGATGGCCGAGTTTCTCCTGTCTATCGTTTTATGGAACGATGGTACGTCCATCGGGTGCTGTGGTTGTGGCCTGTTTTAAAAGGTGACATCAGTTTGGTCGGTTCCTGCCTGAGGCCCAGCACCGCCCGGAGTGGGAACAACGGTTGGAATGCATATCACAAACCTGGTCTCACAGGATTAATCCAACTCGAAGAAAAACTCAATCTGGATCCTGAGGAGAGGTTGAAGTACGAACTGTATTACCGCCGAAATCAGTCTTTTCTGTTGGATGGAGAGATCGTGTTGAGATTCTTGTGGCACCTCATTTCCGGGTCAAAGGGGATTCAGGGATGAACGAGACCGGTCATGATTTTGAGCGAAAGATTATTGCGCTTCGCAGGGAACTCGACGACGTGCGAGCCCGTTCGCTGGATCACGATCCCGCCTTCAAAGATGACTTGAAGCAACAGGCGCAGAAGCTGGAGAAGGCCATCAGAGACATCCATTCGAAGTTGAACCGGTGGCAACGTGTTCTGCTCGCCAGGCACCCCCAGCGTCCGTACACCATGGATTACATACGATTCATGATAACCGATTTTGTAGAGCTCCACGGCGATCGCCTTTTCGCCGATGATAAGGCTATCGTCGGCGGTCTGGGGAAGTTGGCCCACAGGACGGTTGTGATAGTGGGGCATCAAAAAGGCCGCAGTACTAAGGAGAACTTGTATCGAAATTTCGGAATGGCCAATCCTGAGGGCTATCGAAAGGCCCTTCGGTTGATGCGATTGGCGGCCAAATATAAACGACCCGTTGTGTGCCTCATCGACACACCGGGTGCATATCCCGGTATTGGAGCTGAGGAGAGGGGCCAGGCCGAGGCCATTGCCCGAAACCTCTTCGAGATGTCACGACTCCCCGTGCCCATCATTGTGGTCGTCATAGGCGAAGGGGCGAGCGGTGGAGCTCTGGGTATTGGTGTCGGCGACAGATTGCTCATGATGGAAAACACCTGGTACTCGGTTATTTCACCCGAAGGGTGCGCATCTATCTTATGGCGTAGTGCCGAAAAAAAGGAACAAGCTGCAGAGGCCTTGAAACTGACCCCTCAGGATCTGATGGTCCAGGGGCTGATCGATGAGATCATTCCGGAACCGCTGGGCGGAGCGCATTTTGACCACGAGGAGGCGGCCTCGATTCTGAAAAGGACCCTCGAGAGAGTTTTAGGGGAGTTGGGAGGGATGCCTCCTCAAGAGTTGTTGGACAAACGGATCGAAAAATTTTCCCGTATGGGTTTGTTTCAGGAACCGAACGCCGAAAAGGAGGAAACGAATGTTGGATAAAGCCCTCTTGGAAATCCTGGCCTGTCCGGCGTGTAAGGGTGACCTCGAATATGATCGGGAACGCCAGAAACTCAACTGTCATGCGTGTAAACTCCGGTACAGCATCAAGGACGATATCCCCATCATGCTTATCGACGAGGCTGAACAGTTCGAATAATTCCTGGTTCATGAAGCCGGTTGCGGCAGGCAGGTGTGTATGGGGCAAAAGAAATTCACTCAAAGCAATCACATTCCTGATAGGTCCTATTATGTCTTACTTGTTCTCTTCGTCTTCTCCGCGTTCTTTTTCCTCAAACCTGCACTCTTTAATCCTGACGGTATAGGCTATTACTCATACCTCCGATCGTTGGTCATTGATGGCGATTTCTCTCTTTTTAACGAATTTTCGCACTATCAGACGTCCAAATATTTCTTCCATCTCACCTCTGAAGGCCACGTCCGGAACGTCTTCGCCTTCGGTTCTGCCCTGGTATGGGCTCCATTTTTTCTCATAGCCCATGTGCTGACACTTGGATTGAATCTTTTTGGGTTCCATATTCCCCCTGACGGGTACTCCTTTCTGTACATATTCATGACCAATTTCGGCACGTGTTTCTATGGTTTCCTGGCCCTCATTTTGGCCTACGAGGTGGCCAAGGACTACGTTTCCCGAAGAGCAGCCTGTGTTTCTGTCCTTGCCATCTGGTTTGCTACCAATTTCTGGAATTACATGTTCTTCGACGGGACGTTCTCACACATACCTTCGGCCTTCTCCGTTTCACTCTTCATCTATATCTGGCACAAAACCAGGCATGGTCGGACGTCCTTTCAATGGATACTGTTGGGAGCTGCGGGGGGACTTATGTCGATGATCAGATGGCAGAACGTTCTGTATGTCATCATCCCGATTCTGGAAGCGCTCTCGGCCTTTCTGCGAAGTTCGATACATGAAAAAGCTGTCAAACCGAACGATGCAAGATGGAGAGGGATCATCGGGCCTATTGAACTGCGCGTGCATTCAAAATTCTTTGGTGGGAGTGGGCGGGAGGAGCTTCGCCGCATTCCGTTCTTCGTCAAGAGAACCCTCTTTTTTCTGTCAGCTTTTCTGTTCGCTTGTCTGCCCCAGATGATCGTCTGGAAAGTCCTGTACGGCTCCTTTATCACCATTCCACAGGGAAAATGGTTTTTGGAAGCGCACGACGCTGCGATCAACGCCGTTCTCTTTTCGTCCCACCACGGTCTCTTTGCCTGGTCGCCGGTATTAATCCTGGCGACACTGGGCTTTTATTTCCTGTACAGGAGAGACAGATTTCTATCCCTTGCGCTGCTTGTGGCCTTTTGCCTCCAGGTCTACATAAATTCAAAAGCCCTTGATACCTATGCGGGTGTATCCTTCGGACATCGCAGATTTATCAATTGTCTGCCCCTCTTTGTTTTTGGATTGGCAGCCCTTTTCGATAGGCTCAAACCCCTCCCTCAATATCTCATCACATCTCTTTTTGTTTTTTGGAATTATCTTCTCTTTCTTCAATTTCATTTTGGCTTGATCGAACCCCACTGGTACGTCTCTTTTTCTCAGATTTTTCAGGGGCAGGTTGGAGTTTTCGGCAGATTCTTTGAGCTCAGTCCGTTGGTTGTGAGAGACACCATGTTGGATCAATTAAAATATCTGGGAGCCTTTCGCTGGTTCGTCCTCTTCGTGGTGCTCTTGATATCATGTTTCACCCTCTTTTTCATGAAACGGCTCTCGAGCTGGTTTCGTGGACAGCATACGAGGCATCTCCGTGTATCCACTGTTTTCTTTTTTCTTGTTTTGATTTCAGCGAATGTTTTGGTTCTTCTGGGTGGGATGAATACGTCTCCTGCCCCTGTCAATTACAAGATGCAAGACAATTTTGCCATGGTGGACTTCGGCTGGTATGTCAATTCCAAGTACCATCGCGATCCGTTTCGATCCGATTGGACCGAAGGTGTCATGAACCACTTCCCGGATTTGAAGGCCGACACGATTGTTTGGAATTCTGTGCCCTTTCGAATACTTCCTCCTTTTCGCAATCCGGAGGATCGCGGTTCAACCATTACGACCGCTTACCGTCCCGATTTCAGAATTGATGTCCCTCTGAAAAAGTTCCCGACGCAGGCCATCTGGCTGGCCATCGATGGCGGACTCATGTTGGGCTTGAAGGTTGCGTGTACGGACATCGTGGTCCATTACGCGGACGGATCCGTGACGACAAAGGAGGTTTTCTCCAGTGTTGACGTTTGGGATTATCGCGAATTGCCACCGGAGGAGAATGTGTTGTGGCAGGGAGATGGTGCGCAGAGTCTGACACCGCTGCAGATTGTGACCGAGTCCGACAAGATACCCGAGCGCATAGAGTTCATGAGTGTCACCAATGTGGGAAATGAGAATAAGAATGCCGGTATTGCTGTTTTTGCCATCACCCAGGTATTGACGGATGGTACGTTTGAGACTCTCGATTTCAAAGAGCTCAGTAACTCCGATTATCGTCAGGACCCTTTCAAGCCGGAGATCGTGCAGAACCATTTCGCTGATCTTGAGGGGGGCATGATGAAATGGCAAGGTGTCCCCTTCTCAATTTTATCGGAGTCCGACTTTCCATGGCGGGGGACGACGATTACGACCGCCTATATGTCGGATTACCGGATCAAGATCCCATTGAAAAGAGTCCCTACGAGGAGTCTGTGGTTGGCCGTCGACGGGGCTGCTGTCGTGGGCTTGATAATGCACTGCGCGGATATTGTTCTTCATTACACGGACGGTACGTCTGTCAAGAAAGAGGTTGTTTCGGGGATCGACGTCTGGGATTACTGGGAGGATCCGCCGAAGAGCAAGCTGATCTGGAAAGGTGACGGGAGGCAGAGTCTCACGGTCTTGGAGATTGAGACAGATGCCAGGAAGATGCCAGCGTATCTTGAAATCAGAAGTGTGAGGGGTGTGGGAAACAATTTTCAAAATCCGGGCATTGCCGTTTTTGCCATCACGCAAGGGCTCGAATAACTCCCCTTCCTTTGTGACGATGACGGAGGGTATGGCGGGTGAATTTTTAACATCCATTCTCAGGTCCTTGTGAGAGGGGAACCAGAGGGATCGCCTCAGAGTTCTTATGGCTGCAAAGGGGTACAAAAGGATGCGCTTCATCGATCGAAATGTCGGCGTACCTCTCTGTTTTTTGTTCGGACATTTCGACAGACTTCTGGGGTTGATCAGAAGACGGAGATCCGTTCATCCGCTCGAGAAGATTTTGGTCGTAGCTCCTCCGGCGATTGGCGATGCCGTCCTCTTACTCCCCTCGCTCCGTTCGATACGGGAGGGATTTCCCGAGGCGGAAATTCATCTCGTCGCCTATCCCGTCAATGAGGAGATTTTCGAGAACTGCTCCTATTTCGATCAACAGTTGGTTTTCAATAATCAAGAGTATTTACAAGAACCACTCAAGGTTTTTCGGTTTCTGCACACGCTCCGCGAATCGAAATATGACCTGGCCATCGATTTCGGCCAATGGTTGAGAACGAGCGCTTTGATCACGTTTTTAAGCCGAGCCCCGAGGAGAATCGGTTTCCGAACGGTTGGTCAGCATCGCCATTGGGTGTTCACCGAGACAGTCACCCATAAGAATGACCTTCACGAAATGGAGTGTTTCCTGGAGCTCGTTCGGGTTCTCGGCCTTTCCGGCGAAGCGACACCACCCCGGCTCTCCTATGATGCATCACACGTCCATTTTGCGAAGAATCTCTCGGGGCAGCTCAAAAAGCGTTCAAAACTGTTGGTCGGAGTTCATCCTGGGGGGGCTCTCCAGGGAAGCTTAAGACTGTGGGATACGGACAAATTCGCTCTGGTTTGCGATCGATTGATCGAAACATACGAGGCTGCCGTCATCTTGACGGGCGATTGTGACGATCGGAGGTTCACCCATTCTGTTATTTCGAAGATGAAATGCCCGGCGTTGGACGTTGCAGGCAAGACTTCTCTCAAACAGTTGGCCGCGCTCATTGCCGAATGTGACGTGTACATCTGCGGGAATACGGGGGCAATGCATATTGCAGCCGCCGTGGGCACACCTATCGTAGCATTGCACGGGCCGTCGGATTCCAGGAAGTGGGGACCGGTCGGCTCCGACCATGTCATCGTCCGAAAGGATCTGTCATGCGTCCCCTGTACCTCGCTGGGATGGGAGTATCGGTGTACCTCCGGGAGGTGTATGGAGATGATTACCCCGGATGATGTGTTCCAAGCCGCGACCCAGCTGCTTCAACTGTGAGAGCGCGCTCTCATTCCGGTCTTGCGGAAAATGCTGTGGTGGCTTGTGCGAACAACGTCGCGCACCTGTCGTGCGTCTGTTCAGAGCTCTTCACCTCGGTTTGATATCCCACGTCCGTGAGAGGCGGAGTCACCCTGAGGCACGAATTGTGAGGCGCTGTCCCTCAGTTGGAGAAGAACGGCGTCGAGAAGTTTCCGGGCACCCGAGTGAAAGGGATCTCTCCGTAGCAGCGCTCTGCATTTTTGCCGTGCCTCATCGTAGAATCGGTGGCGCTGATACAACGTTGCCAGCTGGAAATCCCGGTCGTTGAGACTTCTGATTTCAGAGATGAAGAGAACTTCCCCGGGGATCAAGGTTTCCCTGGTCTCGCCAGGAGGAATCCAGGTGAGACAGAGCTCAGCGTTGCCGATACCGTTATCCATGTACCGAACTTCGATTTTATGAAATCCTTTTGACAATCGTCGCAAACCAAATCTTTTCTGTATGGGATGGAATCCTCCGTTATTGACCACTTCTTCGTCATCCACATAGAAGTGCGATCCATCGTCTGAGGTTAAAGCGAATTGGTACTCGCCCTCTGTCTCGATGAAGATGGTTCCTGTCCATTTTGCGCTCAAAGAGTCCGGCAGGGGCCGCGTCTGTTTATCCGTCCAATTGATTGAGATTTCAGGATATCTTGTGGTCATTACGGGCTGACCCTGGAAGGCGGTTCCGGAATAGATTTCCCCTGTCAGACCGTTGACATAGGTTTCTTCAACGGCCCGGAGGATCGCGTTTTTCGAACCAGGAGTCAACGCGGCAGTGGTGAGCCATGCCTCCACGGCTCTGGGCATGTTCCCTTGAGCATGATAATATTCGGCAGAACTCCAGTTGAAAAAAGACAAAGCATCCTTCTCATTCAAACTGTGTGTCCAGAGATAGATTTCCGGCAGTGGGGTCATCTCCTCATCCGGGGGTCGCCACAGAAGCTCAATCTGAGCACCTTCTGTTGAGCTGCGATATTTTATTTCGATGTGATGGAGGCTGTGGTCTAAAAACACCGCTGCTGTGTGGACGGCGCCTGTTGCATCGTCGCATTCCGGAGTTTTCAAGAGCGGCTCACCATTCAAACTGACGGAAGCTTTGCCCTGTGCCTTCAGCTTGAAATTATACTCCCCGCTTCGTGGCACCCACAGTTCCCCTGTCCAATGGACAGAGAAGTCCTGACCGGAGTGAAAGGGATGCTTGAGACTCTCACTCCCGAAGGATATGGGCGCATCTCTGCGAGTTAAAAACGGCTCTTGATCCTTTTCGGGATCCCAGAAATACGTTCCGTTCAGTCCTGATTCCACCGGCGGTTGATGCTTTTCGGCTCTCTTCACATTGATCATGGCACCAACGTGAGAGGGATTCTTTTGCAGCACTCCTTCATATTTCATCCTGGCAGATTGAAAGAGAGCATGCCGGTGATAGATGAGACCGAGCTCGTAATGCTTTTTTTCCTCGCTGTTGATTTCAGGAATGTAGAAAGCATCTTCCGGGATGATCTCTTTCAACCTTCTGCCCGGTTTCACCCACCACAGATACATTTGTCCGTCCCCAAGACCATTTTCGAAATACTCGACTGTGACCGGATGAAATCCCTCGGACAGATGCAATGTCACAATACGTTTTTGTCTCTGATGCGTGCCACCGTTGTCAATGAGATAGACACCGTCCAGAAAGAGTTGTGAGCCGTCATCGGAGTCCAACATGATTTTATATATGCCTGATTGTTCTACGAAGAGGTTGCCGTTCCACTGCACTGACAGCTCACCGGGTATCGGTCTCGGTTTCTTGTGTATCGTGGCGATATCGATGGCGATGTGAGGGTCCTGTTGTCTGAATTTTTTCTCTCCGTAATAGTTTTCATAGTAGTCGCCAACCAGGCCGTGGATTTTACCCTGCAGCTGCTGGATGTTTTGGGATCGCCTGTCGAAAACCCTGGGTTCATCGAGAAACGGTTTTCTGTGAAACGTGTAGGTGTGAGTCGATTGATATATCTGCCATCCGAACAAAAGAGCGATGAGAATGACGAACGATATCAACGTCTCACGCCGGTACCTTGTGAACAGGCGTGACATCTCTTTGGTTTTCTCCCTCAGAAAGATTTTGTCCCTGCTGAAATGGAAGAGGGTGAAACTTTCCTTGAGCGCACTGCGCATGGCGATGAGTGTCGTGAGAAGACTTAGGATAGGAATGAGGATGATGGATTTCAAAGAGAGCGGTGCATCTGACCTGAGCAGGTCATAAAACCAGTACAACACATCGCCATTTTTAATGTATTCGTTCCAGTAGACGATGAGGGGGGACCAGTGGGGAACGAATCGAACCGATTCGATAATATGCCAGCGGACGAAACAAAAGTGATCGAAATTCACAGAGGCACCGACCATTTGGACAAATATCCCTGCAAAGCATACGCCGAAGAAGAGAAGCTTCAACGGCAGACTGGTCTTCATGTGTGCGCTTGTGAGGAGTTGGCCCACCGGAAGGATCATGAAGGGAATGATGGGAACGATGTATCGCGGGCCAAATCCCGCGTCTCCGTGCCAGAAATCGCTTTTGGAATAGAAGACGATTTGAAAGAGAATAATCCACAGGAACAGGAGGGATTCGAACTTATGGTCGTGATAGAATTTCTTTATGGAAAAGAAGAACAGGATCACCGGGGGGGACCAGATGAAAATGCTTTTCCCAGGGCTGAAAAGATACCCGTAGAGACCGACATACACCTTTCCCGAGAAGTGGCGAAGGCCTGTGCCGGAAACATCAAAGATATCGAGGAATCTCACATAATTGTAATAAAAGAGGATAGTCATGGGAAGCATGAATCCGACGCCGAAGAGGAGTACATCCCTCACAATTTCAGGCAAACCTCTTCTTCGGCCCTGGTCAAAAATCACAGCCGCAAGCATGTATAATGTGACCGCCGGAAATGCCACGAAAAATCCTTGGAATCGCGCCAGTGATGACGCTCCCAAAAAGAATCCGGCCAGAAAGAGGTGATAGGGCTTCCTCTCGAGCTTATAACCCAGCAGAAGGTAGAGGGAAAGCCAGATCAGGAGCATGAGCAGACCCGTCCCGTAAAAGAATTTTGACATGGGGAGTACGTTCGTGCCCAGGCCTACAATGAGCGTGAGAATCATTGATACGGATATCGGATACCCAAACTTGCAGCAGAAGAGAAAGAAGACCATACAGAAGAGGGCCATGATGAACTGATTCGTGGTGGTGGTGAAGAAGTAGGGGAGATCCCCGTTGGCGAAGTACTGATGGAGCTCGGGAGGGATCACCCTTTCCATGACTTTTCCCCAGGAATAAAAGATTCCCGCCACGGCCGAAAATCCGAGGCCGTAGGGACTAAAGATCTTGTCGTCGTGTCGGGATTCAGTGGCCATAACGCGCCACGGGATAGCGATACTCCTCCTCTCGACCAAGCTTTTCGTCAGTTCGTATTTGGGACCGGAATCGACCGAGACGTTCCGACCACCCATGGCCAACAGGTAGACCGAGAGAAAGAAGAAAAAGAGGAGGAGCGCGCACCTTTTTTTTCGATCCCACATTTCTTAAATCCTTTTACCCATAAGGGATAGAACTCCGTAGGAGAAAAGAGTGTAAGAGCCGAGAAGGCCGACCCACATCATGGTGTAAAACGAGGCGAAGGATATGCTTACTGGATAACTGTAACCAAATTGTATCAGGAGCGAGGAGGCAATGCCCTCGGTCGGTCCCACAGGGATGACCATAAAAGTACCGGCCAACGTAGAAAGGGAGGAAACAAAAGCTGTTTGTGACAGATTCAAGTTCATGTCCAACGACCGGAGAAGGAGATGATAGGCCAGGATCACGCACCCCCAGAAAAGGAAGGACAGGATGAAGAGCATGGCCATGTGTGAACCTGTTCGCGAAAGGGCCGTGACGGTCTCGAGGAACAGATCGACGTGATGACTCGTCTTTTCAAAAGAGAGGAGCTTCTGCCTGATTTTGCCAATGATCCAACCTCTTTTCATCCAGAGGATCACTCCAAGCGCAAGTGCGAAGAGAATCCAGGCGAGAGGATAGAGTCTCTTTTGGGATCCCAAGAGAAGGTCGAGGTTGATCAGAGTGGAGCAGGTCATGATGATAAAAAGGACCAACATGTGGGCGATGCGCTCACAGAAGAGAATAGCGACGACCTTCCCAAACGGAAGTTTGGCCGATGTGCTGACGATCCAGGGTCCGACCAATTCGCCACTTCTCACGGGCAGCGCTATGCCTGAAAAGAAGGCGATGATCAACAACGGCAGCAATCTGAAGAACGTGATGGATTCCTGCGCTCTTCTCAAGAGGTATTGCCAGGCGAAAACCCTGGCCAGAATCGTAGAGGAGAGGAGTCCTCCTGCTGCCAGAGCATAGTCCAAACGGACCATCTGCCACGTGCTCCAGACGGTCTTGAAATCGGCCAGCTTCAGAAGCACAAACATGATGACGATGGACAGAACCAGTGTCAGCCATTTACTCACAGCGTATCTCGACGGTTCTTGAAATTATTCTGAAAGAGTCTGTTTGCGGATTGCACCATCTGTAGGGAATGCCGGCCTATTCTTTCGAAATACCCAAAATTCCCAAGAGAAATGATGAAAAAATAATCCTGACGCCAATGACAATGCAAACGAGTGCGAGCAAGGCCGCTCTCACTTCTTGCAGAGGACCGAATCCACTGGCGATCCATTTGTAGAGAATCCAGGCGTCGATGAGAACACCAATGAGGAAAAGTCCACCGCCTGAATACAACCCTTTTTCGAGGGAAAATGAACTCTTCAGCATTTTGAAAATTTTGTCCTCCTGTTCAAAGCTGTGTTGTATGGCATAGGCCTTGGCATAGAGTCCCAAATTTATCACTTCGAATCCCAACAGACCGATCATGCTTCCCAGAACCATGAAGTGTATGTCATACCCATGGCCTCCTATCTTCAGAGGGCCGGGTAATAACACGATCGTCATCAGCAGCCCAAGAAGAAACAGACTCAAGCCGGGGATGAGAAAGAGATAGGTCGGACAGTGCATCAACATGAATCTCAGATGCCGCCAGCCGTCTTGAAAAGAATGGAGATGCGAGGGAGTACCGGGTCTGGGATGAAGGGTGATTGGAATTTCAGTGATCTTGAGCCCGGCTTTCGAAGCTTTGATGACCATTTCCGATGCGAACTCCATACCCCTGGTCTGTAAATCCATCGTCTTGTAAGCCTCTTTGGTGAACGATCTCATGCCGCAATGCGCGTCGGAGACGCCGGTTTTGTAAAAGAGGTTCAGGATTCCGGACAAGAGAGGATTGCCAAGGCGGTGGAGAGCGGTCATGGCTCCGGGCAGAATCTGTCCCTTGAGCCGATTTCCCATGACCATGTCGAAACCCTGTCTGAGCGGCCGGATGAACCTCTCGATTTCGGAGAAATCGTAGGTGTTGTCCGAATCCCCCATGACGATGTATTTCCCCCTGGCGGCTTCGATGCCCTTCATGTACGCGCTGCCGTACCCCTTAACGTTTTGATGGACGACTCGTGCACCCATCGATGCTGCGACCTCGGCGGACGTATCGGTGGATCCGTTATCCGAGATGATGATTTCACCCCGTATGTCGTTTTCCTCGAGCGCTCTTTTCGCTTTCTCGATACAGATGCCGACCGTCTTCTCCTCGTTCAGACACGGCATGACGACGGAGACTTCAACCTCATGAAGCCGTCGGTAGTCCGCCCCGGGATTTTCGGATTTCTCGCTCGATTTCGCTGACATCGTAGTTGCTGCTCGTGTCGGTGTGAAAATTTTATTGTATTACACATCAATTGTGGTATATTAATTGTAATTTTACTATTATAGTGTGATATTCAATAATTGTCAAGGGCAAAACGGGCGACCGTTCCAAATATTCGGAGGGAAAAAGATTTCACCGCAGCAGGAATGCTTCATCTTTGTTCCGGTTGTTGGAATGGGGCTTCAAAGAGTCCGGATCTGTTGGGCATGATGAGGCGCAGCACGTTCAGGTCTCAGATATGAGATGGAACACATGTCTCAAGAAAGACGGAGAGAAATTCCCCTGCCCGAGGAGATATCACTTTGAGAACGAAAACACTTGTCTGGTTCAATGTATGTTTTATCTGTGCGCTCTTTCTCCGACTGTTTCTCTTTGACCTCAAGCCCCTCCATTCAGACGAGGGGGTGCATGCCTGGAACCTGGTCACCCTGTATCGCACCGGTGTCTACCTTTACGATCCCACCATGCATCACGGGCCGTTTCTCTCTTACCTGGGTCTTGTCCCTTTTTATCTGCTGGGCATCAACACCTTTTCGCTGCGTTTTTTTCCTGCTCTTTGTAACAGTGGTCTTCTTCTCCTTTTGATTCCTCTTCGGCGACGTATCGGCGAAGCCGGGGTGGTTGCGGCCGGGATTGTGCTCGCGCTGTCTCCCATTAACGTCTACTACTCCCGGGAGATTATTCACGAGAGCTATTTCATCTTTTTCACCTTGACGGCCATTGTTTTTGCTTCCCGTTATTTGGAGAACAGAAAATTGTGGCTGGTCATTGGATTCGGTGCAAGTCTGGCGTTTCTGTGGACGATCAAAGAAACCTTGATAATAACTCTTGCCGCATGGACAGCTGCTTTGACCGGCACTGTCATTATTGGCATCTTTTCTGTTGATGGGGGAATGCGAAAGGCAAGACTCAGGGAGACTCTCGCAAGTATTTGGGCGGAGGCACGGGGACTGAGATCCGTCCTGATTTTCTGTTTTTTCTTAATATTGGCAATAGGCGTCCTTCTCTATTCATCCTTTTTCACCAATTGGCATGGGGTGGACGGCTTCTTCTCCGGGGTGAGGATCTGGGCGAGTCAGGGGATCGCCGGTCAAGGGCACCAGAAACCGTTCTTTTACTACCTAGAGCTTATGATCCGGTTCGAGCTGCCCGTACTCCTGTTCGGTCTCGTCGGGATGTATTACAGTTTTCGTCGAAGCACTCGGTTCTCAATCTTTATCTCGTTGTGGGCGCTCTTTATCTTCGGAGCTTATTCCATCATCCCCTACAAAACCCCGTGGCTGCTGATGAATATCGTTCTCCCCTTCGCTCTTTCAGCCGGATATGCGGCCAATGAGATATTGAACAGCCTCGTGAGGAGGAGAGGACTGCTCATCTTCGCCGTGGATATAGCAATCATCATGACCTGTTTTTTGGGCTATCACTCAATACGGGTGAGTTTTTTCGATTATGATAACGATACGCATCCATTAACCTACGTTCAGACGAAACGGGATATTAAGAAGTTGGTCTCCAGGATAGAGCAGGTCTCCGGTGCTTTGCCGGAGGGCACTGGAGTCGAGATCAAGGTTCTATCTCCTGACTATTGGCCTCTGCCGTGGTATTTGAGAGATTACTCCAGTGTGGGCTATTTTAGTCGCATCATTGACGATGCGGATGCCCCTGTCATTATAGGATCTCCCGCCCAGCAGAAGGATCTGGAATCCATGCTTGAAGAAAAGTATCATATTGAAAATTATGAGTTACGGCAGGGTGTGCGCTTAGACCTTTACATCAGAAACGACGCCTGGGAAAAGTGCTGTGCTTTCCCTGACCGAGGAAATGATCCATGATCTCCTCCAATGAAATGAATACATTGGGTTGTTCTCTCAATGGTTGGTTCTATCATCGACGGTCGCTGTCCCCTCGTCGAAGAGCCCTTTTCAGATTCATGTCTCCGGTACTTTGGTGCGAACGATCGCTCGGCTCAGGGAACAATCTGCGGCCCAATCCACAATCAGTGGAGAACCAACGGAACAGGCAGCTCGGGTGGTTTCTAATGTGCGCTCTGGTGAGAAATTACCTGAATCTTGAAAAATGACACGGGTCGAGGGCTCCTGTGGGATATGGTTTCAAAACAGGCGGATTGGATTTCTCGGATAAGTTTTTCAGAAACATATAAATAGATGGTGTAACTAAAAGATGAAAAAAAGACTTGACATCAAGAAGCCGTCCCTCTATTTTACCTATTGTATAATCCTTTGATGGAGTTTCAAGGACGTGTCGTATTCAAAGGGGTCGATATGATTCGAGGCGGACGAAAGGGATATAAGACATTACTCGTCTTTTGCCTCTCTCTCATTTTTCTGTGCGCACCACATATCGAAGGCTCGGTTGTCAAGGTTGGTGAGTACGATGACGCACCCTTTGCGCCCGGCAAGACATCGCTGTCAGCAGCCGAGACGTTCTCCCCGGTCCTCCCCAAGGCCGCCCTGTCACCGGATTCCCTTGTTGTTCACCATTTTACCTTTACCGAGATGGTCTGGTCGAGTCATGATGTTCTTTTCGGCAACGGCGAGCAACTTTTCGCCTATCAGGATCCGACGGCCATGGATTTTCCGGATAGGATCAATCCCTTCGAGGTGAAAGAGATCTGGATCGGGCCCCTCTGTTTTCCAACCCCATGTTTGTTCGAAGCCAGGGCCCTTGTGTGTGAAGCCGACATGAGCTTTCCCGAGTGTCCGGAGATAGGACCTGTCATTTCTGAGACGGCCGTTCATTCGGACGCCATTGAGGAACCCGGCTGGTACTATTTCTACTATCCTCTGGAAGAACTGGTCTGCGTCGATGCGCCCTACTTCTCGTCCATCCAGATCCTCTCCCCACTATGTGAAGGGGTCTGTGTCACCTCCGATTACGATGGCTGCACCCCGTGTCTGAACTGGACGTTCCGCTACGAGATGTGGTCCGATATGTGCTCATTACTGCCGGGAGATATCCGCATGTGGTCCTGGGGATTTACGGCAGATACCAACGAATGCGAACCTACCCCAGAGGTGGAGCCTGTGGTCATTTATGTCGGGATTATCTGGCACATCCCCTGTCCGGAGCCGGAACCATCGCCGACACCGTCCCCCTCTCCGAGCCCTTCACCGAGCCCCTCACCAAGCCCGTCTCCGTCACCCTCACCGAGCCCTTCACCGAGCCCCTCACCAAGCCCGTCTCCGTCACCCTCACCGAGCCCATCTCCGTCACCCTCGCCCAGTCCCTCACCCAGTCCTTCGCCGAGCCCTTCACCGACACCGCACTGTGTCGTCTTGTCCGTGACACCCAGCGGCGATACCAAGGTGATGATCTCAACGCTGCATGACAACGTCTACCGGACCACTGAACAGACTCAGGATCGTATTGTCAAGGTCACCGCCACGACGAACAGCGGTTCCGGGCAAATCGTATACTTCAGAACGAGGGATCCGGATGATCGATCGTCCTATGAGACGGATAACACTGATAACGATAATCACGACGCCACGTTTCGAAGAGGAAATCTGGGTTCTGCCACCGGTTTCACGGAGGCGCCGGGAACGAGAAAGACCGATGGCAATGGCCGTGTCATCAGGATCGGTATTCGGACCAATGCCCAAGGGAAAGCCGCCGTGAACTTGACCGTCACCAACCGATACGCCGGCGACAACTATATTGTCGACGCCAGTTGCGGAGATTCCACCTTCACTGAAAAGAAATCTTCAGGGCTTCTCGTCGCTTGGAAGAGAATCTATATTGAAGAGGACCAGATGTATCAATTCGGGACAGATCTAACAGCCGATTTTAATGCCGATGCGGACAACAATCCCGATAATATTTCGGTTCGGAGCACTAATGGAATAAATGTGGGTGATACGTTGACTCTCTTTGATGCCAATAGTCCCAATGGGGAGGGAATAGTGGTGAGAGGAATAGCCGGCAACACTCTGACTGTGGTAAGTGCTGCAGATTCCAACAGAGACATCCAAAGTAACTATGACGCAGAATATCCACGGGCAAATGGACGAGGTGCTGCTGTTGCTGATCCAAGACGAGGCGTTTACGATGCGGATGTTACAGGCCGCACGGACAATGCTTTTGGCGGGAGAGCTGACGGCTCAGATGGAGGATGTTTTGTCGAGGTGAGTATTCTTGCCGATGGTGGAAATAGAGTGCCCTATCGGCGGGACTGGACGGGGGGTGTTTCGCGAGCAGACTACACCGATGTCTGGTTCAAAAACAGGGGGGATGTCAATTACATCCATGTGGTAGGCTGTGCCTACAATCAGGTAGGGGATAATGTTTATGGAGTATCTCATGCGGGGAATAACTATAATTATATTTTCCTGGAAGAAATACAGGATGATTTTGCCGCGAATGCCCCTACTGTTAACGCAGATACCGACGCTCATGAAATCGGTCATCATTTCAACTTAGCCAATACTGATAATGCGCACCCAGCCGGCGTATGGTGTCATGAGGGCAACGGCACAGATTACTGTCTGATGAGTTATCAAAGGGATAGAACAGATGGCGTTACGGAGTTCTGCCACAGTGCTCCGAATCACCTTGATGAAGTCCGAGATGAAAATGATAGCCTATAATTGAAATTTATAATACCTTCTGTTTTGAAAGGCAAGGTTATGATTCGAGACATAAAATTGAACTTACCGATAGCCGGCTTCTTTGTTCTCACCATAATGCTCGCGATAGCAGTTGATTCTGTTCTGTGGAGGGGGAGAGTGGAAGCGGGAATGCAGGAAGACAATCAACAGAAAACACCGACAGCTCAGAATTCAGAACAATTGTCGGAAGAAACTGTGGTCGAGATTAAGAGGAGATTGGAGCAAAAGGATCTTGAGATTCCAGAAAAACGGAGAGAATTTCGAGACTTTTTTAAGAATTTGGAAGGGAGAGCCTTTCCTGTATTGGAGGACTCATTAAACAGTACGAATATCGCAATACGGAGAAATGTAACTCTTGCTTTAGGATATATGACTCGACCCCGGGAATTGCGTGATGATGAATACATGCAAACTGAGAAGATCCTGGCGAAATTGCTCATCGTGGCTCTTGAGGATACGAGTGCTGAGATCCGGAGGAGTGCTCTTGGACCACTTCGAGCAATTGCCTATTGTGGCTTACCGTCTCCCGAGCCGAGTGTCGTGGAGGCATTGAAGTCCATGCTCACGGATCCGGAATCCTCGATTCGGGAATTGGCAGCAAGCTACCTTATGAGTCTTGGTATGAAGGAAGCTGTCCCTGAAGAGTTGATTGAAAAAGTGAAGGGGGAACATATCGACTGAAGTTGGAAACTATAGATTTCGCTGATATGATTCAAAAATTCTAGGAAGTAGCAATGTAATGTAAGGCGAGGAGGAATAATTATTTTTCTGATATAAGGGTGTGTTGAGAATGTCAAAGAAAACATCGTTTCTTATCACTGTCATTCTGTGTTGCCTGTGTTTGCTGATATCGGGCGTGCGGGATTGTGTCCCTCAGAATGCTGTTGAAGTTGGATCTTCGGATAATATTCTTATTATTGAAATCTGGAACATATGTGTGTGGTGTGGTATTCCGTTCGTTACCATTTCAGTGATTCATATTCCCTGGTTTTTACCTCGAATCTGGCCGCTGGAAATAACAACAGTTCCAGAGAATATTGTCAAAGGAGACAAAGGAAGAGCGGTCTTTACGTTCGATGTCGCTTCGGATTTAGGACTCAGAGGGAAGAGTGATGGCGAGCTCACCGGGTCTCTCGTTTTCCACATATCATCAGGTAGTGGCTATGACACAACACAAACTGTGGAGTTGGTTGTTTCGGCCGAGCAGATACTCTCTGCTGAGACTGGGTATGGAATTCCCGGAATGATAAGCCAGGCTGTCAACATGGATCTGGAAAATGAGGCTGATGTGAGCTTTGTGCATTTTACATTGAATTATGTGGGTGATCTCATGGAAGTGTCCGAAATAAGTCCCACTTCTCGGACATCGGGGATGAAATTAAGTTGGGAGGAAATCGAGCCGGGTAAAACTCGGGTGAGTATGGCAGCTCCTGAGATTATTGGTCCTGGAGAGGGCCCTATCGCCCAATGTTATTTCAATGTCTATCAAGCGACGACACCTGGTGAGTCTATTTTTGTAACCTTGTCAGATGTATTTCTCCAGGACCCCGAAGTAAGCCCTCTCAGTGTCGGCTTAAAGTCCGGCCAGTTTCTGTTCGGTAAAAAGGGAGAGGTCAACGGGGATGGGGCGATCAATGTGCTGGACCTCCTGACGGTTGTCAATATAATTTTGGAAATCCACGTGCCGACAGGATACCAATTATGGGCCGCCGATTGTAACGGGGACGGAGTGATCAATGTTCTGGACGTTCTGGGCATTGTCCGTGTCATTTTGGGTTTGGGTCCGTGTTCATCGCTCGCGCCACCCTTGAAGGGGACGTTTGTCCAGACCCAGGTGACCGTCTCAAATCCCTTGGTGCACACCAGGGGAGAGGTGTTGATACCGATTGATGTCAGGGCAACCCAACCGGCAGCCGGTTTTCAGTTGCGGATGTCCTACGATGCCAGCAAGCTCGTCCCCGGAAAACCTCAGAGCACACCGCGCAGCGCCGCCATGACTCTGGCATCGCAGGCCCAATCCGGGGCGATCACGCTGCTCCTTTACGGCCAGAGAGGAGAACGGATACCTGTCGGCGCCGGACCGGTTGTCGTCCTGCCGTTTCGAATTCTTGACGGGGTTCGGGGGGATGCCGGACTGGAGTTTGAGGACATTCTTGTGGCCGGTCTTGACTGCGCTTCCATGCCCGTTGAAGTGCCTTATCCCGACATCTCATTGGATCTGGGGCTGCCGCTGCCGACCGTCTATTCTCTCGCCCAGAACTACCCCAATCCTTTCAATCTGCAGACGGTGATCGAATATCAGCTTCCCCGCGAGGGTCGTGTCGTTCTGACAGTTTACAACATTGTGGGCCAAGAGGTGTGCACTCTGACCGATGAGGTCAAGGAGGCCGGCTACTATACGATCAGATGGGACGGCAGAGACACCAGTGGGGTATCGGTGGCCAGCGGGCTCTATTTCTACCGGCTCCAGGCCGGCACCTTTAGGCAGACGATGAAGATGTTGCTTCTCAAGTAGCGGCAGTCATAATGCTGAAGAGGGATGGCGAGCGAAACACCTTTTTGAACTTGTGTTGCATGAGGCCGCGGGAGGAACTCTCGCGGTGGCTTTTCGTCTAAGAATTGTGATGTGAATACGGCGCGATGGAGCGACTCTGCTCGACTGAGAAAAAATGCTTGACATGATCTTTTTTCATTTATATCTTAGTGCACGCATTTTGCATGAGATCGTGTGGAGAATTGATAAGAGAATAGAAGAGAAAAGGATTAGCGTATAAAAGTTCGTTAAAGGGTTTGGTTGTATCGCTCTTTTGAGCATGTTTTTCAAGAGTCACGAGAGGCTCAAAAGGAAGAAATACTAAGGCATCCAACCACAGGCCCTGAGGCGAGCTTTCTTTTTTAGAAGGCCGGGTTGGAGAGAGTACCAGACCCGGTATTTTTATGTTCTATGAATTTTGGACGAAACATAGCCGTGGTTTTCGGAGTACTCATGTGGGGTGCTCCCTTGAACAGCGCCCTGGAGACGGCCCGATCCGGAGAGACGGGGCTTCTCCTGCGGAGAACCGATGAGACAGGAGTAACCTTCGACTATTACGTGCCGGAGATTGAGGACATGACCTTTCCCTTCGATGGTCAGATATACCATCGCGTCAGGCTCGCCGGTTTCGGGTGTACGGATCAGGTGGGCGCTCCTCAATTGCCTCAGATGAGGCTTCTGGTGGGTGTTCCCCTGGAGGGTGATGTTGAGGCAGCACTTATTGATGCCGCGTATGAGGAGAGGGGGGGCTATCGCGTTGGTCCGGTTCCGACACTCGTTCGTCCCACCGAAGCTGAGGATACCTTCTTTCGGGAGGAGTACATCCCTCATCCGGAGTTTTACTCCGAAGACGCCTTTACCCCGGAGCGTGTCATCGAGGTTGAACAACCCTCCTTTCTCAGAAATCAACGGGTCGCGGCAATCATTCTCCGCCCCCTTCAATTCAATCCGGTTACAGGTATCCTCCGAATTCATTCCAAAATATCCGTGTCCATCCGCTTTCGAGGAAGCGGGACTGTATCGCCCTATCCCCAAGGGTCCTCGGTGGATCACTTCGAGAACGTCTATCAAAGGACGCTCATCAATTATGAGACGTCCAAGCGATGGCGAAAGCGACCGCACGTACGACTGGAAAAGGGCTCTCTTTTTCAAGACGATGCGGAATGGATCAAGATGACGGTCAGAGAAGATGGTATCTATCGAGTGGATTTTGATGATCTGTCGGAAGTCGTTGAAGATATGGCGGCCATCGATCCCGCCACAATCAGGATCTCCTATGGGGGTGGGAGGGAGCTCCCGAGAGATGTCTTTGAGCCGCGTCCGGATTCTCTCACAGAGATTGCCATCATTGTGAATGGGGAGGAGGATGGGACTTTTGATGCTGGGGATCACATCATTTTTTATGGGCAGGGGGTCTCAGGTTGGGATTACGACCCCGATGTGGATGACTACGCGCACTACTTCCACAGGTTTACGGACGACAACGTCTACTGGTTGACCTTTGGGCCGAATGGGCAGCAGGGCAAGCGGATGACCGCCAAAGACGGTTCGCCGACCGCTCCCAATCCAGAGCGCTTTCATGGCTTTCGAGACAGGATCCACGAAGAACATGAGGGCATCAACCCCAAGGCTTCGGGCTTGACGTGGTATTGGCGGACCTCCTCCGGAGGAGAGACGGGGTCCTTTCGGGCGGATTTGCCCGGGGCCCTGCAGGACTCTGTGTGCACGGTATCGCTCAGGATGAAGGGGAAGACGAGGGGTCAAGTGGCTGTCCATGAGGTCAAGGTCTCCTTCAATAATCGACTCATTTCCCACGAAACGTTTCACAGTGAAAACGTACTCACGATTCAAGAGAGTGGGCGTGGTTGGGTCGTTGACGGGGAGAACGAGCTGAGAGTCGAGCATGTGCGACAACCGGGCTCAGATCCCACGATCCAGGATCAGTTCTATTTCGACTGGTATGAAATCAGATACTGGAGGCGCTTTGAGGCTCATCACGGCTCGCTTGCGTTTTCGGCTCCGCGGGGCTCGGAGGTTGTCGAGTATCGTCTGTCCGGTTTCCCGGAGGATTCAATCCTGGTGTTCGATGTCACCGATCCGGAGAATGTGGCCGCCCTGTATCATGTGACTCGAGACGAGACGCTTGCATTTCAGGATGTTCAAGATCCTTTCATCGAGAAACGATACCTGGCTGTGGCATTGGAGCGGATGAAGAGTCCCATAAGTATCGTCGGAGCAGAGCCCTGGGAACTGAGGGATCCATCGAACAGGGCCGACTATCTTATTGTGACCCACGAGGGTTTTGTCCCGGACGTGGAGCCGTTGAGAGCCCATCGCCGGGATTTTGACCCCGGATACGAGGCGAAAGTGATCACCACCTCCGCCATTTATGACGAGTTCTCCTGGGGGCTCTTCGATCCGACGGCGATCCGGGATTTTTTGAAATATGCTGCCGGAAACTGGGAGGTTCAGCCGGAATATGTCCTTTTAGTGGGGGACGGTAATTACGATTATAAGAACAACTCTCTCACAAGTCCTGGAAACTGGGTCCCGCCCTACGAGAACGGCAGTGAGGCCTACGATGACTGGTACGTCTATCTGGATGCAGGTATCCTGCCTGATATGTGTATCGGTCGGCTCCCGGCCCGGTCGAGACAGCAGGTGCAACATATGGTGGCGAAGATCATCGACTACGATCTTCGGCCCACGTTCGGACAGTGGCGGAACCGAATGCTCTTCATGGCCGATGACGAACTGGTTGGCTGCCAGGAGGAATCCTGGAACGTCCGTCATACCAATGACTCCGAGACGGTGTCCGACACTCTTCCGAAGAATTTCCAGCAGATCAAAATCTATCTCATGGGGTACGAGCTCGGCCAAAACTGCGAAAAACCCTCGGCCAACGAGGATCTGTTGACGCATTTGAACAAGGGCGTTCTTCTCTTCAATTATATCGGTCACGGGGGATACAACGTCATGGCCGACGAGCATGTCTTTCGAAGTTCCAGAGATCTGCCGAGGCTGACGAACGAATCGATGCCATTTCTTTTAGCCGCCTTCACCTGCGATGTGGGGGTGTTTGATCATCCCATTGAGGAGAGTATGGCGGAGGATCTGGTCAGGCTGGAGAACCGGGGAGCCATTGCCTCGGTTGCCGCTTCGCGACTGACCTCGTCCGGACCGAACCTTGACCTGAGCCAACAATTTTATTCCAATCTTTTCTTGAGTGGTTTTGGGCATGGGAAAACCCGGCCCCTCGGGATGGCCCTGTTGGAAGGAAAGGTGGAAGCGGCCAGCGCCTCAAACGGCCGTCTGTACCTCCTCTTCGGAGATCCGGCCCAGACGCTTGGTACCCCCCGTCATGAAGTCGTTCTGACGCACCTCGAGCCGGCGACGTTGCAGGCTTTAAATATGATCACCCTTGAAGGAGCTGTGGTTGATAGTACTGGAACGATCCTGCAAGAGTTCGAGGGGACAGCGATTGTGGATGTTTTCGATTCGCTCAGAGATATTATCCACATCACTCCGGAGACGAACAGGGAGGTCCGCTATCAGCTCCCAGGTGCGGTCCTTTTCCGAGGGTTCGTGCCCGTGACACAGGGAACGTTTCGGACGCAGTTCGTTATTCCGAAAGATATAACATATGACGGTACGACGGGGCGACTGTGTGTCTACGCGTTCAGAGAAGCGTCGGACGGAGTCGGCTACAGAGACTCCTTATCCACGGTTGGGGGGAGTGTTGAGGTCGTCGATTCCGTCGGACCCCTGATCGAATTGACCATCAAGGGACGTGAGGAGACGTTCGCCGAAGGCGATTACGTTCGATCCGATGAGATCTTGACGGCGACACTCTTTGACAGCAGCGGCATCAATCTTACCGGGGAGACGGGCCATTGGATTGTGCTGCGAATAGATGGAGACGATGGCACCCGCCAGGATCTGACCTCCTCCTTCGTCTACGAGGAGGGCAGTTATCAGAAGGGTACCATCGAGTATGAATTGTCGGATCTGAATGCCGGCGATCATACGATAGAAGTCAAAGCCTGGGACAATCATAACAACGCCTCGGTACAGTTGCTTTCGCTGCGAGTGGCTTCGGCCGAGGATTTTCGTCTCCTGCATGTGATGAATTATCCCAACCCTTTTTTCAGAGAGACGAACTTCACGTACGAGTTGACAGGACCGGCCAGAGAGGTTCTCATCAAGATCTATACTGTGGCCGGACGCCTGATCGAGACCTTTTCTGCTCCCGGTGATCTCGGTTTCAATCATATCTCGTGGGAGGCGTATGATAGAGATGGCGATGCCCTGGCCAACGGTGTCTATCTGTACAAAATGATCGCATCAGGGATCGAAGGGAGACGCCACGAGGTCATTGGGAGACTTATCATTATGAAATAAGGAACAATTGTGTTCGGGATGTGTCTAATAGAAATGTTTCACAGTACATCTTTGAAGGAGGTAACGTCATGAAAAGACTTCTTCTTATCATGGTATTGGGAGCGGTCCTCATGGTCTGCTCGTCCGAGGTCTATGCCCAAAGCGAGGCAGCGGTTCTGTACCTCATGATCAAACCGGGTGCTCGGGCCGCGGGATCTGGAGAGGCCTTTGTCGCTACGGCCGATGATGCCTGGGCAACCTACTATAATCCGGCGGGTTTGGGTTTTCAGAAAGGAAAAGTATTTGGAATGTCTCATACGAATTGGCTGCCTGCCTTCGCCAACGACCTCTATCATGAATTTTTCGCCTACGCCTGGGAGCAGGAGGGTTGGGGTAATTTTGGCGTGAGCGCTATTTACATGTCGTACGGTGAACAGGTGAGGACGAGCGAAGTCGGAGATATCTTGGGGACCTTTCGCTCATTTGATACGGCGGTCGGACTCTCGTACGGAGCGCTCCTGTCGGATCGGTCATCGGCGGGCGTCACGATGAAGATTCTTTACAGTCGTTTGGCTCCCGAGGGGACGGGGGGCGAGAAGGGTTCCGGCACCGGGACGTCCTACGCCATCGATTTGGGTTTTCTGAAAAAAAAGTTTCTGCTCAGCGGCCTCTCCTTGGGGATTGCGCTTCAGAATGTCGGACCGTCCATTGCTTACATCGACGCCGAACAGGCTGATCCGTTGCCCCAGAATTTAAAAATCGGATTTGCCTATGAAATCTTCAAGACCGAATATAACAGCCTCATCCTGTCGGCCGATTTCAGCAAGATACTGGTCAAGAAAGAGGAGGATAAAGCCGATGTCTTCTACAAAGCACTCCTTACCTCCTGGTTTGATAAACCCTTTAAAACCGAAATGGACGAAGTGATCGAAAATATCGGTTTCGAGTATTGGTACGGATCCTGGGTCGCATTGAGAGCGGGATTCTTCCGGGATACCTATTATAATACAGGAGAGGGGAAGCCCTATTTAACCTTTGGGGCAGGGCTGAAATACAGCATGTTCGTCTTCGACGCCGCTTTCATACCGGCACCGGATTCTCCCCTGGCCGACAATACCCGTTTTTCATTGAGCATCAGATTCTGATGGAGATGGCCAAGTGAGGACGCTTGATGTAGGAAATGATGCTGCAGAGATTCAATAGAAGGGAAGGGCACATGGCTTTCAAACGACTGGCATCTGTCATACTCTCCGTCGGGATCAGCCTCCTGAGTTCCACCGGCGTCAAGGGAGACGGGCAAGGCGATGACTCTGGGAAGCTCCATGCACTCCGGAAGAGCGGTGTCTCGACGTCAAACCTTTTGGGGTTGAACCGGCAGGGACCCGGACGTCTCCCCAAAGTGTTCGCTTCGGAGGAATCCGACACCATAAGACTCTTGGCCTTGCGGATTGAATTCCAGCCGGACAGCAGCGATCCTGAAATCACCGGAGATGGTACCTTCGATCTTTCCACGGATTCTGAGGCCGAGATCGATCCGCCGCCTCATGATTACGACTACTTCGAACGCCATTTGCGATTCTTGAAGAATTACTACGATGCCGTGTCTCACGGAAGATTGATTCTTGCGTACGATCTCTTTCCGCAGGAAGCCGAAGCTCCCTTAGTTCTTCCAGGCACCATGGCTCGTTATACCTCAGGTGCGACGGAGGCGGAGAACGACAGTCTCTTGGCCGTCTTCTTCCGCGACGCCATTCAATTGGCCGACTCGTCCCTTCAGGAATTGACCTTCTCCTCGTACAACAGCTTTCTCGTCTTTCACGCAGGGGTAGGGCGCGAGAGCGACCTGCGGCGGGACTCCAAAAAAGATATTCCTTCAGCCTTTTACAATTTCGATGAATTCAAAAAATATTTGGCTGGCGATGCTCCTAATTATCAGGGCATTCCGTTTCAAGGCGGGTTTGTCCGGGAAGGATGGTGGTTGCCGGAGACGGAGAGTCAGGACGGATATGAACTGGGGCTCAATGGGATCGCAGCGCATCTGTTCGGGTATCAATTGGGATTGCCGAGTCTGTTCGATTCCAATACCGGTCGGTCCGGTATCGGCTTATGGGGACTCATGGATCATGGGTTCGAGAACTATGCAAGCCGCATTCCGGCGCAGCCCTGTATCTGGTCTAAGGCTTTTCTGGGATGGGTGGCGCCTTTCGAGGTTCGGAACAGAAGGGAGGATCTCGAGATTGCAGCATGGGCCCTGAATAGCGGCAGCGCCGAAGCCGTCAAGGTGAACATCACGCCGACCGAATATTTCTTGATCGAGAATCGGCAGCGGGATGTTGACGGCGATACGACAATAACGGTCGAAGGGGGCGTCGTTGTGGCTGCCGATGATTACGATTGGGGCCTTCCCGGATCAGGACTGCTGATCTGGCATATCGATGAGCAGGTCATTGCCGATGGGCTCTCGAGCAATGCGGTCAATGTCGATGCCACACACAAGGGCGTTGATCTCGAGGAGGCCGACGGCGTGCAGGAGATCGGGGCCAGCTACGGATGGATTTTCGGCCATGATGAGGACGCCTACTATGCCGGGAATGAATCAGCGGCGTTGGCCAACGGGATCTCCTTCACCCCGACATCGGTTCCCGACAGCAGGAGCTCTTCGGGGGCGAACAGTCATATTCACGTGACGCATATCAGCGAGTCCGGTCCTGTCATGAGTCTCAAAGTGTCCCTGGATACGTACCAGGACGGCTGGCCGCAATTCCTGGGTGCAACGATCGGTACGAATTCGCCGGTTTCTGGTGATCTGAACAATGATGGAGATATAGAAGTTGTGTTGGCTTCAGAGGAGGGAAAAGTTTTTGTCTGGAATCACGATGGATCGAAGTTCATCTCGAATGCTGACTCGGTATTTATGATTGATCCAAAAGGCGACACAACCTGGGTGCAAGCGGCGGTCTTCGCGGAGACCGAGGATTCCATCCTGTCTTCCCCGGCATTGGGTGATCTGGATGGGGACGGGACTTTGGAGATTGTCGTGGCCACGGCTCAGGGTGCCGTTTATGTCTGGCATCCCCGGGATACTGATGCGGATGGACGTGCGGACATTAAAAATGGATTTCCCGTTCTCATAGAAAGTGGCATTGTGGGATCTCCGGTGCTGGCTGACGCGGGGCGGGGGGCGGAAGGTTTCGAAATCGTCATGGCCATCGAGGATGGTCTCGGCGTCGCTTTGGAGGCAGATGGGGATACGTATTGGACGGACGCGAGCCGGTGGTCTAATTCGACAACGCCTTCGGCTTCGGATCTGAATGGTGATGGATTTTCTGAAGTCGTGTTCGGATCTGACGACGGGTTCACGAAGATCTGTGATATTGATTTGATGCAACCCAGTCTGACGCTGGGTTCGAGTGATGGGCCTGTTGTTGGCTTGGCCATCGGTGATCTTGACAGAGTTGAAGGAAATGACGTCGTGACTGTTCTGCAAAATTCGATAAAAATGCATTACGATTTTGCTTCAGGCGATGGAGACAGAGGCAACGCTGTGGACGCGCCTCTCCAGAGCCCACCGGCGTTGGGTGACCTCGATGGCGATGGTTTCTTGGAGGTCGTGGTCTCGGGATCAAACAAAATCCATGTTTTCAACTATAATGCGTCCTTTTCCCCAAATTGGCCGGTGACGGTGAATCGAGCGAGCCCGAGAGACGGCCCGTATTCTTCGGCGGCAATCGGTGACATTGATGGTGATGATGAACTCGAGGTTCTTGCCGGATCACCAGGGGGACAACTCCTGGCCTATCATCACGATGGAAGTGTGGTTGATGGTTTTCCTTTAGCCTGCGGTGGAGCGGTGCATTCGACGCCGGCTCTGTTGGATGTCGACGGTGATGGGGATGTTGAGGTGATGGTCGGAGCCGATGACGGGTACCTGTATATGTGGGACCTTCCCGGGATATACGATGTAGAAAATATACCCTGGCCCATGTATGCCCACGATGCGCAGCATACTGGGGCATATCCGGCATCTCACCTTCCGCCGGATATTCCTGAGGAGGAATTGCTCTCGGAGGCATCGGTCTACAACTTTCCCAATCCGACGGAGGGGAATTCGACATTGATCCGATATCGACTGGGCCGTGAGGCATCGGTCACGATTAAAATTTTCAATCTCGCTGGGGAACTGGTGGACGAATTCACAGGACCCGGTTCCGCGCATACCGAAAACGAGGTGCGCTGGGATCTCACCGACTTTGCCTCAGGGGTATACATCTGCCGGGTTGAGGCGAGCGGTTCCCAGGGGACAGAGGCGGCTTTCTGTAAAATAGCCGTGACGAAATAAGGAACAGACATGCGTCGAATAGGCTTTCAAGGAGCGAAACTCATACTTCTGACTGTCGGAGTGATGTGCGCATTGCAGCTGCAAGCTCACGGATACAACCACCCGGAGTTGAACTGGCGGACTTTTGAGACCGAGCACTTTCTCATCCACTACCATGAGGGGGTGGAGCGCACGGCGGGGAAAGCGGCCCAGATTGCCGAGGAAATTTACGGCCCGGTGACCTCCCTGTACGACTATGAGTTTGAGGACAAAATACATCTCATCTTTCGCGATGATGATGACTACGCCAACGGAATTACGTATTACTACGATCACAAAATCGTCATCTGGGCGACGAGCATGGATTACGAATTGCGCGGCACGAGCGATTGGCTGTGGAACGTGATCACCCATGAGTTCACCCATATGGTCAGCCTGAATGCTGCGCGAAAAATCTATCGTCAGATTCCGGCCTTCTATTTTCAGTATATCGATTATCAAGAAGAGAAGCGACCCGATGTGTTCATCGGTTATCCCAATCGTCTCGTCTCGTATCCCTTTGCCATGACGGTCGTACCCATGTGGTTCGCCGAGGGGATGGCCCAGTGTCAGGCTCCGAGTTGCAGTTACGATTGCTGGGATTCCCATCGGGATATGATCCTGCGCATGGCCGTTCTCGAGGGGAACATGCTCAGCTACGACGAAATGTGTGTTTTCGGGAAATCGGGTCTGGGGAACGAACAGGTGTACGATCACGGTTACGGATTGGCACGGTATATTCTCGACGCCTACGGTCCTGAAAGCCTGGGGAAAATATGTCGGGCGATGAGGCCGTTGCACCGCATTAATTTCGACGGAGCGACAAAGCGGGTCCTGGGGAAAACGGGGGAGGACCTGTACCAAGAGTGGGTCGTCAAAATGAGGGACACGTATGAAGCCGTCAGGCGGGAGCGCGGTGAGCCTCAGATCGAAGGGGAGATGCTCACGACGACGGACGATGGCTACCTGAATATTCATCCCTGTTGGTCGCCGGACGGCAAGTCACTGGTCTATCTGTCCAACAGAGGCAGTGACTACAGTGCTCTCGGTCTGTATCTGCTCACGTTTCCCGACAGGCACGCCCAAAAAATTACTGGTGGTATCAGCTCTCCACCATCGTGGTCGTCGGACGGTACGGAGATCGTGTACTCCAAGCGGAACCGCCCGAACAGGCACGGCTCCCGTTTCAACGACCTCTACATATATACTATTGGAGAACGCAGACAGAAGAGAATTAGCCGCGATCTTCGGGCCAAGGATCCCGCCTTCTCGGCCGATGGAAGACAGATTGTGTTTGTGTCCAACAGCGATGGGAGCAATAACTTGGGGATAATGAACGTTGATGGGTCTGACATACGATATATAACCAATAGTGATGATGGCACCCAGTACTACAATCCGCAGTGGTCCCCGGATGGCCAACGGATCGTCTTTTCAGAATCGAAGGGGACCCACAGGAACATTGCCATGATCGCACCTGACGGTTCCGACTTCCGATACCTCGTCGTCTCTCCGGGTGACGATCGAGATCCCTGCTGGACGCCTGACGGAAAGGAGATCATTTTCAGTTCCGATATCGACGGCATCTTCAACCTCTATTCCTACTCCCTGGAGAACGAGCAGTTCTCTCGCCTCACCAACGTTCTGGGCGGAGCCTTCATGCCCTCTTATTCGTCCAAGAAGCAGATCTCCTACGCCTCGTACAGTTCGAAGGGTTACAGCCTTGTCGTTTTCGCGGATACGTTCGAACGTCATGAGGTGGCCTTTGCCCAGTATGATCCTTCGGAGGTCGCCGAGTGCGTTCCCAATCCCGGGGACCCGGTTGATGTGACATCCGTCTCCGAGCCTTACAAGATGACCTTTTCCAGCTTCTTCATCTATCCCCGAATTGCCGTCGATTACGGGACGCTGAAAGGCGGATTCTACTTCTCGAACGGCGATATCCTTGAGAAGCAATCGCTCTTCGCCGGGGCTCAGATGAACAGGGACAAGGATCTTGACCTCTTCATTTTGTATGAGGTGCGACAATTTGCCCCAACGCTCTTTCTTGAATTCTACAAGCAGACGAGACACGAGAAGATCGCCGGGATCGACTCGTTCTACTATGAGGACCAAGATTACCAGACCCGGTTGGTCGAGTATTTGGATCAAGAGCGCTCGTTTAATTTGAATGAAGCGAATGTCGGATTACGCCACAATCTCAATATTCTGCCCCTATTCTCCAATAATCAGGAGGTCAGTTTCACGGCACGATACAGCTCCTACGCCGGTGATTATCAGGCCATCGCAAAAAACTATGTCCATCCGGACACGGCAGAAGCCTTCGTCGATTTTTTCAAGTATACTTATTTTAAAGGTTTTGATTTTATACTGAGCTGGAAAGACCGGTTCCTGAATGGGACATTCGATGAGGAAATTAATCCCTCGGCCGGACATAATATTGAGCTGACCTACGCGCGCCTCTATCACAAATTCCTCGATCCCGAGAATCCCTTTAAATTGGGGACGTTTGGGATTCAATGGATCTATCGGAACTATTTCTACAATCGGCTCACCCTCGACTGGGAGCAATATATTCCGATGCCCCTGGACCGGCACACCCTCACGGCCAAACTTCGGGCCGGAATCATTCGGGCCGGGATCTTAGACGACCCGGAGATCGATGATTTCTTCAATTTTTTCGTCGGCGCTATCGACGGATTGCGGGGCTATTCGTACTACAGCATCGAAGGCAAGAAAATGCTGCTGGGACGGTTGACGTATCGGTTTCCTATCTTCAAGAGCATGGGGAAACAACTTCTTCATCTTCATTTCGACAAGCTGTACGGGGCGGTCTTCGCTGATGCGGGGAACGCCTGGAACGGCGATAAGCTCGATCTGTGGGAGTTCAAGAAGGATGTGGGGGCCGAACTTCGTCTGGAAACCTACTCCTTCTATACATATCCCACAAGGGTTTTCTTTCAAGCGGCCTACGGCTTCGATCGTATAGTGAAAGAAGAGCGGGTCAACGGGAACGTTTTACGGGACGTCATATCGGAGCCGGGATGGCGTTGTTATTTCGGCGTTCTTTTCGGATTTCTGTAGACTGCAATTTGCGTGTCATGAAAGGAGGGATCGTGGGACTGTTTTTGACTGTCATGAAGGGAGAGATCAGGGGACTCTTTTCCACTGTAATGAAAGGGGACGTCATGCGACTTAGTATATGGACGGTTATGCTGTGCGCTGCGATAGCAGGTGGAGGTTTGACCGATACGAGCAGAGCGAACCAGACCTTCGGGCCCAGAGCGATCTATTCGCCATTTCAAGCTATCGGAGACGGTTCGGAAACGGCGGAACAGGCTTCTCTTTCCCAGGCCACCGCGGGGCAGGATACGGTGGCAGAGGAGAAGGTCGAAATCGTTGAGGTGAAGAAACCGGGCAGGGCCTTTTTCATGTCGGCGCTGGTTCCCGGCTTGGGTCAGTGGTACGCGGAAGCGAAAATTCGGGCCGCCGTTTTTTTCGGCCTTGAAACCGCGGCGACAGCGTGGGCCATCATGGCTCAACTTTCTGGTAATGATAAGGAGGATGAGTACAAGGTCTTTGCCGACAAATATTGGGATGTTGAGAAGTATAACGATCAAAGATATGACGAGGTTCAGAATAGAGTGATTCCCCCTACGGCCGCAAGCTGGTATGGAGCGTGGAGTCAGTGGTATGAGGATAATAGCGCCTTGATCACGCTGGATGAAGAGCTGACCCACAGGTTACCGGAGATTGAGGTCGACAGAACGTTTCGGGGCTGGGATAAAACTCATGATTACTACGAAATGATCGGGAAGTACGACCAGTTCGTTTACGGCTGGGATGATGTCTGGGGACCTCCTCTGAATCTTTTGCCCGGGGATAGCACGTTGGCTCCGAACCATGATATAGGTATTTGGGTGTTGGCCGGAGTCGATTCTGCCCATTTTGACCCCTATATTGCTGACGTGAAATCGGCGCACCGCGATCAATATATGAACATGCGCCACGAGGCCAACAAGGCCTTCAAACGGGCCAAGACAATGTTTGGCGTCATCCTCTTCAACCATGTGATCAGCGCCATCGATGCGGCTCGGTCCGCCAGAAGTTACAATCTGAAACACGCCGAGAATAAGACGAGCGTGCGCTTGCGCATGAAGAAGTATGAAGGTGAGTATATCCCGCAACTTGTTCTATCACATAAATTTTACTGATCACTGTGACGGTTCTTCAGGCTTGGAGTTGGGCCCGTGCCTTTTCCGAAATCCTGCGGGATTCACTCTGTCACATTAGCTGAGGGCTTATGAAAATACTATCGACAATTCTCATTGGTGTTTTTACGTTTTGTGCAGCGCACGTTTTCGGCGAAGCGAATTCGGGCTGTGATGGCCTGGCCCGAAGGACATCTGCCAAATTTCCCGCTGTGGTCGAGTGCATCTCGACCCCGGATCCTCAATCGCCATCTCTGCCCCAGGACAGGCGCGAGGCTCCCAAATCTCCGGGCAAAGCATTTTTTCTGTCTCTCCTTGTGCCGGGTTTGGGCGAATGGTACGCCGGATCGCCCCAGAAGGGAAAGATCTTTTTGGCTGCCGAGGCGGCCGTGTGGTCAAGCTTCGCAGCCTTTGAACACTATAGCGCCTGGAAAAAGAGAGATTACGAACTTTACTCCGTGGCTCACGCAAACGTTTCCCTGGAGGGGAAGGATGACGATTTTTTTAAGCATGTCGCGGCATACACTGATGTCAGGAGCTACAACGAGGATCGGTTGCACGCCAGAGAATGGAATGACGTTTACTGGGACGAAGACTTCTACCATTGGCAGTGGGACAGCCCAGAATCACGGGAAAAGTTCAACGAGGTTCGGGATGCCAGCCGCAAGGCTCATCGGCGTGCCCTCAACATGGTCGGAGCAGCCGTGTTGAATCGGGTCATCAGTGCCATCGACGCGGTTCGGACAGCCAAGACCTTCAATAAGAAAGTTCGGGAAAATGATACCGGTTTTCACCTCGGCTTCAAAGTACGCGGTAGCATTCGAAATCCCAAAGCCCTCATTGTCCTGAATAAGAATTTCTGACGGACTTCGGAGGGGGACTCCACTCTCACTATGCCCGCATCCCCCCCCAAAAAATAACGCCCCTTTGCCATCCATCCGTTCTGAAGGCGCGGACAGATCTCGCTGGTACATTCCTGCGCATGGTGCGGGATGCGACGAGGATCTGCCAATACCTTTCATCTTGTACTCCCTCGGCATAACACATACCACATATAGTTAAGTCCCAAAAAATTTTGGTTTTCCTTCATTTTTTCCTTGACAATTGGAAAAAATTGGTTTACTTATGGCACAATATGGTATAGATTGGAATGAATTGGACGTCGATTGGAAGACATCGGTATTATGCTTCATTGAATCCGGATGGTTTCAAAAGGAAAGACTTGCTATGTTCCATAATCTCTGCGGCCAATATCGTTGTTCAATTGAGAGCGGCAGGTTGAAACTGCCCGCTCCACTCTGTCGGGCCCTGAAAATAGAATCCAAGCAACAATTTCATATGACGAGAGAGAAGAGTGATAGACTCCATCTCTACTCGCAACAACTTTGGGAAGAGCGGGTCGATGAATTGATGCGGCTGCGAAAGCAGCACGGGGGGGAGGAGAAATTCAGGGAGATTGTCGACTCATATTGTCCCATCGATGTGGACAAAAACGGGCGCATGACGATACCCCAGGACATTCGGGAAAGGGCCGGATTGGACAAAAAAGTGGTCGTCGTAGGTATGCTCGATCACATGGAGATCTGGGACTTTGAGAAATACGAAAGGAGTTTCCGAAGAATGTAACTGGTACGGAATAGGCATGGCTCCGTTACATGCCTCTATCTGAGTGAACCCTTCTGTTTTCGCGACATGAATACTCTGTACACGTTGCCATCTCTAGGCGAGCCAACATTGAATCCAGGTTCTCGTGAGCCGGAACATATCCCGGTACTCAAAGAGACGGTTGTGAGTTCCCTTATCACAGACCGTGAAGGGATCTATGTCGATTGCACCGTGGGCGGCGGCGGTCACGCGGAGGCGATTCTGGACCGTTTGGGAGCGTCGGGAACCGTCATTGGTCTCGATCTTGACGCTGATGCGGTCGAGGCGACCCGAAAACGACTCGCCCGTTTCAGGCAGAACGTGAGCCTGTTTCAGGCGGACTTTTCTGCCCTTGGAGAGACTTTGGAGGAGAATGGAATATCTGAGGTGGCCGGAGTTCTCTTCGATTTGGGGCTCTCGTCCCTGCAGCTCGATGCGCCGGACAGGGGGTTCAGCTACAGCCATGATGGTCCTTTGGATATGCGCCTGAACCGGTCTCAATCGAAAACGGCACGGGATGTCGTAAACTGGTATACGAGGAATGAGTTGACACGTATTTTTCGGGACTACGGGCAAGAGCGGTACGCCAGCACGATCAGCAGGGCTGTCATCAGAGCGCGCGAGGGAAGGCCCATTGAGAGCACGTCCCATTTGGCCCATCTTGTACAATGTGCGATTCCAACGAGAGGTCCTCAGGTGAAGACGCTTTCAAGAATTTTCCAGGCCATTCGAATCGAGGTCAACGATGAATTGTGCCGTCTGAAAAAGGGTCTCTTGAACGCTATAGCTGTTGTGAGGGGTGGGGGGCGCATTGTGACGATTTCATATCATTCTTTGGAGGACAGAATCGTGAAGTCGATCTTCTCCGAAAAGTCGAAGGGATGTATCTGTCCTCCTGATCTGCCGGTCTGCGCCTGTGATCGGGCGGTGGAGTTGAACGTGCTGACGAGAGGTGCCCTGCGACCGGATGATGAAGAGGTGCGAAGAAACAATCGGGCCCGAAGCGCCCGCCTGAGGATCGCTGAGAAAATATAAGGGGGAACATGGTCCGACATCACATGGGGCTTGTCAAGCGCCACGCAAAACAGCGCTCTGGCGTTCGGAATGCGGTCCTGTGGAAATATATGGCTATTCTCTTCGCTGTCGTGTTTCTGATGGTGTTCTATCTCTGGGAACAGTATCAGGTCATCTCTTTCGATTCCACGATTCATACCTTGAGGGGCGAGATCCAAGAAGTAGACGATGAGAACAGCCGGCTTTTCGTGCAGGTGGTCTCCTTGTCTAATGGACAGGAGATCACAGCGCGGGCGCGACATGATTTGAAAATGACGTTTCCTGAAAGAGAGCGCGTTCTTCTCATTGAACGCTCGCCTGCTGATTGGACAAAGATGCATATCGATCTGGGTGCGGATCAAGCGCTTGGTTTCGCTCCCGAAGACTTTTCCGAATGATGATTGAGAAAACACACATCCGACGGTACCGCCTCATTCTCATGGGTGGACTGTTCTTCTGGCTCCTTTTGGTTGGTCGACTGGTCTACATCCAATTGGAGCGGAGCTCCATTTTTCAGAGCGTCGCCGCGCAGCAGCAGTTGCGCTTCCGGGAGTTGAAGCCGAACCGGGGTACGGTGTACGACCGGCGGTTGACTCCACTCACGTTAAATCTTGTGTATGATTCTTTCGGCGTCCGTCCGGACTCCTTAAAGGACCGAAGCCGCGCCGCCTCTCTTCTCTCACCCCTCTTGGGAAAGAGTCGGAAATGTGTGTCGGAGGTTCTGAACAAGTCCGGCGATTTTATCTGGCTGGCCAAAAAAGTTGAGCCCTCAGTCGGCGAACAAATCAGATCCCTGAACATACCCGGAATTTGTCCTCAAAGAGATGTCTTGCGATACTATCCCTTTGGAAAGCTCGCCGGCCAGGTGATCGGCTTCACCAACACAACGAATTGCGGCATCGAGGGGATCGAGATGGATATGAATTCCGCGCTGACGGGGACACCTGGGAAATGCATCATATTGATGGATGCCAATTGCCGACGGTATTCCGACGTGACGCTTCCCTATGATCCGCCGCAGGACGGGTGTGATATCGTCTTGACTCTGGACGCCCGCTGTCAATCGATCGTCGAGGAAGAACTCCTGGCCACTGTGGACCAATACGGGGCCAGAGGGGCCATGGGTGTCGTCATAATCCCCCGGACCGGTGAGATCCTTGCCATGGCCAATATCCCGGAGTTTGATCCCAATCATGTCAATCGTTACAACAAGGCCCAACGAAAGAATCGGGTTGTCACGGACCTGTTCGAACCCGGCAGTATCTTCAAAGTGGTCACTGCGGCTGCGGCCCTGCAGGAGGGGATCGTCCAGCCCGAGGATTCGATCTATGCGGAGAACGGCTCTTTCCTCTATGCGGGAACGGTTCTCCACGACTGGAAGAAATTCGGTTGGGTCACCTTTCGTGAGGCCATTGAACACTCTGTGAACATAGCTGTGGCGAAGATTGCCTTGAAGCTCGGACCCACGACCTTTTACACGTACGCGACCAATTTTGGATTCGGTTGTAAAACAGGGGTTCAGTTTCCGGGGGAGGTCAACGGTGTGCTGAGGGATCAAACACAATGGTCGGGGCGATCCTTGATAACCATGGCGCTGGGGCAAGAGGTCTCCGTGACGGCTCTCCAGATGGCGTGTGCGTACGGCGCAGTGGCCAATGGTGGCTGCCTCATGCAACCGCAGATTGTGAAAAGAGTGGTCGACCACAATGGCGATGTGATCAGAGAGATGAATGTGAAACAGATTCGAAGGGTGCTCAGACCGGAGATTGCGGAACTGGTGACCCAGTTTTTAAAGGGGGTGGTGGATCGCGGCACCGGGGTGAAGGCTCAGGTGGATCACATCACCGTCGCCGGGAAGACCGCCACAGCCCAAAAGGCCGACCGCGAGGGGTACAGGGAAGGCAAGTATATGGCCTGCTTTGTTGGATTCCTGCCGGCCGAAGACCCTCAGCTTGTGGGAGTTGTCGTCATCGATGAACCTCAACAAATCTATTGGGGCGGGGAGGTCGCGGCGCCCACCTTCGGGCGGATTATGAAGCGAATCGTCCACCTCCCTGACGGCCCTGTCGAGAATTTTCTGTTGGCCCAGGTCGAGAGATTGACCGACGACATGCTCGTCTCAATTCATCGGGAAGCGGGGCTTGCCTCACAGGGAAGAGGGGAGCTGTTGTCCCAGGTTCTCACAGATGAATGAGAAGGATGCGATGGTTTCAAACCTGAAACAGATACTCTCAGTTCTTCCGGATGCCGACGTTATCGGTGAGTCCGATATCGGGTTCCGAAAAATTGCCTATGATTCCCGTGCGGTCGAGCCCGGTGATCTGTTCGTCGCGTTGAAGGGGATCGGTCAGGATGGCCATGCATTCATCCCCCAAGCCGTGCAGCAGGGAGCTGTGGCCGTGGTGGTGGAGGAGGCGTATCGAGCGCATGGGGTCGTTCAGGTGAAGGTTCCAAATACACGACGGGCCTTAGCGCTGTTGGCGGCGGAATACTACGGAGCCCCGGCCCAAGAGCTGAGTTTGATCGGAATAACCGGAACGAACGGAAAAACGACCATCTCGCGCCTGGTGAAGAGTATTTTGGAGGCTGCCGGTCACAAGGTCGGCCTTATCGGTACGATCGAATATTGGATGGGCGATGAACGGCTGCCGGCAGGTTTGACGACGCCGGAATCCCTGGATCTCCACGGTCTGTTCAAAAAAATGATCGCCAATGGCATCGGTTCTGTGGTCCTGGAAGTCTCGTCCCATTCCTTGAGCTTGGACCGTGTCTTCGGACTAAATTTTGACGTGGGCGTCTTCAGCAACCTGTCCAGGGATCATCTCGATTTTCACAAGACCCTCGATGAGTACGAGCGGGCCAAGAGTATGCTCTTCCAATCCCTCGATTGGGCCAGAGCCAAGGCAGTCATTAACCGCGACGATCCTTCCGGGCGTCATATGATGGAGGTTTCCAAGGCACCTGTCCTCTCCTACGGTTTTGATAGAGAGAGTTCCGTCTGGGCGAACGGCTTCTCTCTGACAGCGCAGGCGTCCCATTTCACCGTTCATGCCCCTGACTGCGAGTTTGCGGTCGATTTCAGGCTTCTGGGAAGGTTCAACGTTTACAACGCCCTGGCGTCGGTTGGGGTCGGGTATGCCTTGGACATAGAACCATCAGTGATCAAAGAAGGATTGGAGCGCATCGGTACGGTTGAAGGGCGTTTTGAGCGGATCGACCGAGGTCAGCCGTTTACGGTCATCATCGATTACTCGCATACCCCGGATGCACTGGAGCACTGTCTCACCGCTGCCCGAGAGTTGAGCCGGGGCGAGGTGATCGTAGTCTTCGGGTGCGGGGGGGATCGTGATAGCGGGAAGCGTTCGCTCATGGGGGAGGTGGCCAGCCGACTGGCCGATCGTATTATTATCACTTCGGACAATCCGAGAAGTGAGGATCCGGAACTGATTTTGCGCGACATTGAGGAGGGTTTCCCCCCTCACAGCGCTTACGAAAAAATTGCGGATCGGCGGCAGGCCATTGAAAAAGCCCTGGGGTTGGCCCGGCAGGGTGACTGCGTCGTTATTGCCGGCAAGGGGCACGAAGCGTATCAGATTATTGGCAGGGACAGGATACCGTTCAGTGATCGAGCCGAAGTTGAACGGATTTTGAGAACATACCGCGAGACGGTTTCATGATGGAACACCTGACGATCGGTGATGTGGTCAAGGCCACGGCCGGGACGCTTCGGGGCGAGGACCTGAAGAGGGCGGGCAAGGTCCGTCCGACGGGGGTGAGCATCGATTCCCGGACGGTGAACAATGGAGATCTTTTTTTCGCTCTTCAGGGTGAACGGTACGACGGCCATGACTTCACCGAGGAAGCTTGGCACAAGGGGGCCGTCGCAGCGGTTGTTTCTGAAGATTGGGCCAAGGCCAAGTGTGGGGAGCCAACTCGCGGAGGAAGGTCCATCGTCGTGAAGGATACGCTCGAGGCGTTTGGTGCGTGCGCCCGATACTATCGCTCCCGATTTTCACTTCCCGTGGTCGCTGTCACGGGGACGAACGGCAAGACGACGACGAAAGATATGGTGGCTGCTGTTCTGTCAACGCACGGCGTGTGTCTGAAAACCGAGGGCAACTTGAACAACCACATCGGACTTCCCCTGACGCTTTTTCGCCTCAGATCCGCGCAGAATTTTGCCGTGGTGGAATTGGGCATGCGGAGCTCCGGGGAGATTGAACGGTTGGCAACGATTTGCGATCCTCAGATCGGTGTTATTACCAACGTGGGTCCGGCACACATCCAATTCTTTCCCAGTGTGGAGGAGATTGCGCGGGCCAAGGCCGAACTCCTGGATTGTCTCGGCCCCTCGGGAACGGCCGTCCTCAATGCGGATGACGAACTCGTGATGGGACAGCGTCGGCGCATGAGGGGTCGGATCGTGACCTTCGGTCTCAAAGGAGAGGCGGATGTCCGCGGGACGGGCGTCCGCATAACGGCCTCCGGGGGGATCGCCTTTGAAACGGATGACGGTCTGGATATTGCCCTGCACACGCCCGGGCGGTCGATGGTGTATAACGCGCTGGCGGCCATTGCCGTCGGGCGGGAGTTCGGTATTCCGAGGGAGCGCATGAGGGCTGCTCTCGGGGAATTTCAAGCGCAGCCAATGAGAATGGAAATGCGCGCGATGAATGGCCTTCGAATTATCAACGATGCGTACAACGCCAATCCGGTCTCGATGCGAGGCGCGGTGCAAACACTGATGGACATACCCTGCAGCGGGAAAAGAATCGCCGTTTTAGGGGATATGCTTGAACTTGGCGATTGGGCCAGGCAAGCCCATCAGGACATTGGGAAGGTCGTCGGCGAATCCGGTGTCGATTACCTTTTCGCCCTGGGGGACCTCGCGCACTTCGTCGCGCAAGAGGCAGTCGCAGCGGGGATGGCTCAGGAGCGGGTCCAACGGTGTGAGAACAGAGATGAGGTTGTTGACAGACTCAGAGAGATCGGACGCAGCGGTGACCTCATATTGGTCAAGGGATCGCGGAAGATGGGCCTGGAGGAGATCGTTGAGGGACTCCTGCGGGGGAGCTCAGAGGTTGCACAGACATCGGCGGAGACAGGCTAACCATGTTCTATCACCTGTTATATCCTTTAAAAGAATTTATGAGCGGTTTCAATCTGTTCCAGTATATAACCTTTCGGGCAGCATACGCCGCCGTCACCGCGCTTCTCATGAGCTTCTTTTTGGGTCCGTACGTCATCAAAAGACTGAAAAGGACCCAGGTGATCGAGAAGATCAGTCAGTACGCGCCAAAGACCCATCAGAGAAAAACGGGCACTCCGACCATGGGGGGTATTCTCATTCTTATCTCCGTCTTGGTCCCGACGCTGTTGTGGGCGAAACTCACGAATCCGTATACGTGGCTGATCGTTTTTGTGACCGCCTGGATGGGAATTCTGGGTTTCATTGACGACTATCTCAAAGTCGTGAAGGGATTTTCGAAGGGTCTGGTGTTTAAGTATAAAATATCAGGGCAGATTGTACTGGGTATCATAGTCGGCCTTCTTCTGTACCTCTTTCCCCTGGCACCGGAGGCGGCGACCCAGACGAGCGTCCCCTTTCTGAAGGATTATCGAATCGATTTCTTTTGGCTGTATGTTCCCTTTGTCGTCCTCGTCATTACGGGGGCATCCAATGCCGTCAATCTGTCTGACGGACTCGATGGGTTGGCCGTAGGACTCGTGGCTGTGTCGGCCGCAGCCCTGGCCGGCATGTGCTACGTCACGGGTCACATGAAGTTTAGTGGGTATCTGAATATCATGTACTTGCCGGGGAGCGGTGAATTGACCGTCTTCTGCGCTGCGCTCCTGGGCGCCTGTCTCGGTTTTTTATGGTTCAACACGTATCCGGCCGAGGTGTTCATGGGCGATACCGGAGCCTTGGCCCTGGGCGGAGCTTTGGGGATGCTGGCCATCCTGGTGAAAAAGGAGTTGCTCCTGATCATAGTGGGGGGGGTTTTCGTGGCAGAAGCCCTGTCCGTTATTCTCCAGGTGGCGTACTTCAAATGGAGGGGAAAGCGGATCTTTCGTATGTCTCCCCTGCATCATCATTTTGAGCTGAAGGGGTGGAAAGAGCCGAAAGTGGTGGTGCGATTCTGGATTACGGCAGTCCTTCTGGCTCTTTTAACGTTGAGCACCTTTAAGATACGGTAGGTGCGGAGCAAGAGTGTGTCTCTGGGCAATGTGCGAAAAAAAAAGTGTGTCGTTCTTGGTTTGGCCAGCAGCGGTGTGGCCGTGGCTTCACTGCTCGCACGGAAAGGAGCAGAGGTGGTGGGAAGCGACGTGCTGACAAAGGAGCAGTTGCCGGAGACGGCGGAAAAGCTGGAACGTCAGGGCGTTCACATCGAATGGGGCGGGCATCCTGATACTCTTCTGGAGGGTGCGGAGTATGTCGTGATCAGTCCGGGTGTTCCCCAAAATGTTCCGGTTGTACAACGGGCGCATGAGAGGGGAATTCCTGTCGTTGGAGAGATTGAGGTTGCCTCCTGGTTCTGTCGCGCCCCCATCATTGCCGTGACGGGTTCAAACGGGAAGACGACGACGACCGCGCTCCTGGGAGAGCTCTTCACCGGGGACGGCTGGGTTGTGACCGTAGCAGGAAATATCGGATCGCCCTTTTCAGACAGTGCCGACAGCATTCCGCCCGAGGGGATCGCCGTTGTGGAAGTGAGCAGTTTTCAATTGGAGACGATCGTTGCCTTTCGGCCCGAGGTGAGCGTTCTGCTCAATCTCTCGCCGGATCATCTTGACCGGTACGCCGGCTACGAGGCGTACGTTGCGGCCAAAGCGCGGATCTTTGAAAATCAGGATGAGAGGGATGTGGCTGTCTTGAATGCCGACGATTCAGGGGTTATGGGACTGGCCGGGCAGATCTCGGCCAAAATCGTTCCCTTCAGCATTGCGCGAGATCTCGAGGAGGGGGTGTTCGTCTCAGGAGGGGTTCTCACGGCTCGCCTCTCAGGGCAGGAGGAACAGATGTGTTCGGTGGAGGAGATTCGGGTCCCCGGACCCCACAATCTTTCAAACGTTGCAGCGGCCCTGGCTGTTTCTAAGACGAAAGGTCTCGGGACCTCCAAACTTCGAAAAGTACTGCGGACCTTTGCAGGTGTTGAGCATCGGCTCGAATGGGTGGCCGATGTCGGAGGAATAGCGTTTATCAATGATTCGAAGGCGACCAACGTCGTCTCCGTTCAGTGTGCCTTGCAGAGCTTTCAAACACCCATCATCCTGATTGCCGGTGGTCGGGAGAAAGGGACCGATTTCGGTCCACTCCGTCGGTCTGTGGCTGAAAAGGTGAAACTCTTGATCCTCATGGGAGAAGCGGCCCCGAAATTGAGGCATGCCCTAAGTGGTGTCGTTGAGACGGTTGAAGCGGGATCGATGGAGGAGGCCGTGGACAAGGCTTTTCAGTCGGCGCGGGAGGGCGACACCGTCCTGCTCTCACCGGCCTGCGCCAGCTTCGATATGTACCACAATTATGAGGAGCGCGGGGCTCGCTTCAAGGACGCCGTGCGCCGCATACGTGACCGAGAGCATCATGGTTGAAAGAAGATTCCAGCCCGATTTCATACTCTTTGCTGTAACCCTTATTCTCCTGGGCATAGGTACAATTATGATTTACAGCGCGAGTGTTCCCTTTGCTGAAGAGCGATTCGGGTCCACCCATTTCTTTCTGTTTCGACATGTGGTGCGGGTTCTCCTGGGATTGATGGTCATGTTCGTTTTGATCAGAGTCGACTATCATATTTGGGAGAAATTGTCCCTGCCCTTCCTCTTTTTGGCTTTTGCACTTTTGGTCTGGCTGCTCATTCCGAACCTTCCCTTCACTTCGGAAGGCATCAAGGGGGCGAAGAGCTGGCTCAGATGGGGCCCTTTTACGCTGCAGCCGTCCGAGGTGGCCAAACTGGCCCTGGTGGTGTATCTTGCCGATTCTCTGGCGAGACGTCAGCTTCACCTGTACAGTTTTACAAAAGGGTTCCTGCCACCTTTCATAATCCTGGGTGCTGCCTGCGGACTTATTATCAAACAACCCGATCTCGGGATGGCGGCCATCGTTGTGATGATCGGCATGATTCTGCTCTTTGTGGGGAGAGCGCGATTGAAACATCTGGCTGTCGTCGGAACGACTCTGGTCTCCATCTTGGCTCTGTTCGTGTATCGGTCGCCATACTGGTGGGGGAAGATCGTTGCCTTTCTCAATCCGGAATTGGATCCCAGGGGAATATGCTATCACGCCAACCAATCCCTGGTGAGCTTGGGGTCAGGAGGATTGTGGGGCCTCGGTTTGGGTCAGGGGCGGCAGAAGCTGTTCTATCTGCCCGAAGCCCACACCGACTTCGTCTTTTCAGTCATCGGTGAGGAATTGGGATTTATCGGAACAATGATTGTCATGATGCTGTTTCTTGTCTTCCTGTGGCGGGGGTTGAAGATCGCGCGGTCGGCTCCGGATCTCTTCGGGTTTCTCCTCGGTTTCGGCCTGACCTTCATGATTTTCGGCCAGGCCCTTATTCAGATCGGTGTGGCCTGTGCGGTTCTCCCCACGACTGGTTTGCCGCTGCCGCTGGTGAGCTATGGAGGATCGTCGATTTTGGTTTCACTGGCAGGGATCGGGATACTCCTGAACATTTCAACACAGGCGGGTCACGTGCGGGTTCATAAAAGAGATATGAGGACACGGCTACAAGTGTTCAATCGGTGAGGGAGAAGTGTCTTTCCCTGGAGACCATCTTGATTGTGAAACGCTGAAAGTACTCATTGCTGCGGGCGGGACGGGGGGCCATGTGTTTCCCGCCCTGGTCGTTGCACAGGAACTTATGAAGAGAGCGCCCACATCGAAAATGCTCTTTGTCGGAACTCGGAAGGGGATCGAGGCGTCCCTTGTTCCCAAAGCGGGTTTCGATATCACCTTCATTTCCATTTTTGGATTGAAACGACGGCTGGCTCTTTCAAATGTTCTTCTGCCTTTCGTGGGAGTGAGAGGTCTTGTTCAGAGTTTTCGTCTCATACGACGCTTTTCACCGGATATTGTTTTCGGGACCGGGGGATATGTGGCCGGTCCGGTCCTTTTGGCCGCGGTCCTGGGCAGGCTGCCAACGATGCTTCACGAGCAGAACAGTCGTCCGGGTGTCACGACCAAATGGCTGGCCAGATGGGTTTCGATGATGCTCCTGAGTTACCCCCAATCCCGAGTTTTCTATCGGAGAAAAGACAATCTGCGGGTGACGGGCAATCCGACTCGGATCGGTTTCCGTTCAAATGATCGCAAACAGTCACGTCTCCTCTTCGGGCTCAGGGAGGATCTCGACACGGTTCTTGTTTTTGGAGGCAGTCTGGGGGCCCGCAGTATCAACATGGCTCTTCTCGCGGCACTGGAGGGCCTCATGGCTGACGGATCCCTGCAGCTTCTGTGGCAGACGGGGCTGGCCGATTTCGAGGACGTTAAAAGGAAAGCCTCGAAGTACGGGTTACGGGTCAAGGTTTTGCCCTTCATCGATTCCATGGTTGATGCCTATCGCAGTGCAGATGTGGTGCTGTGCAGGGCCGGGGCAAGTACGTTGGCTGAGATCACCAGGCTTGGGGTTCCGGCGATTCTCGTCCCCTATCCGTATGCCACAGGAAACCACCAGGAGCTGAACGCGAGAATTCTCCTTGACGAGGGAGCGGCCACAATGATCTTGGACCGAGCCTTGACCGGAGAAAGGGTCGTTCACGCCATCCAACATCTTCTCCAGGACAGGGGGAAAAGAAGGCGCATGATCGAAAGATGTAAAGCCTTGGGATACCCGCAGGCTGCCGCACATATTGTGGGGGCCATGTTTGAACTCGCAGGGGGCCAGGAGAAGCCATGACGCACGAGAGTAACAAAAACAAACATATCCATTTCATCGGCATCGGTGGCGAAGGCATGAGCGGAATTGCAGAGGTGGTGGCCAACGTCGGGTATCGGGTTTCCGGATGCGATCTGAGGTGCAGCGAAGTGACCGAACGATTGCAGGAGCTCGGTGTTCATGTCTATCAGGGACACGACTCTTCTCATCTCGGGGATGTCGATTTCGTCGTTTACTCGGCCGCCGTCAGTCGATCCAATCCGGAGATTGTGGAGGCTCAGAACCAGAACATTCCGATCATTCCCCGGGCGGAGATGCTGGCCGATCTGATGCGCATCAAATTCGGCATCGGTGTCGCAGGAACCCACGGCAAGACGACGACCACGTCTCTCATCGGCTCGGTGCTCACACGGGGGGGGCTCGATCCGACAATTGTCGTGGGGGGAAAGGTGAGGAGCTTTGAGGCGAACGCGAGATTGGGGGAGAGTGAATATTTTGTTGTTGAGGCGGATGAATTCGATCGGTCCTTTTTAAGACTGTCACCGTCCATTGCCGTGATCACCACCTTGGAGGCGGAACATCTGGAATGTTATACCGATCTCGACGATCTCAAGTCGGCCTTTGTGGAGTTTGCCAATAAGGTGCCGTTCTACGGGTCGATCATCCTCTGTATCGATGAGGAAAGCTTGATGAATATCGTACCGAGAATGGAACGGTCGATTGTCTCGTACGGTCTGTCACCGGAGGCCGATGTGAGAGCCGTGGATATCGAGTTTATCAACTTCGGTTCCCGGTTTACGGTTGTCACAGCCTCGGGAGCAGCGGGAAGAGTCCAATTGCGTATCCCTGGAATTCACAATGTGAAGAACGCGCTGGCCGCTGTTGCCGTGGGGGGCGAATTGAAGATTCCATTTGAGACGATCAGGCAGGGGATTGAGGAATTCACCGGTGTTCACCGGAGGTTTGAGATGAAGGGAGTGGAGCGTGGTGTCACGGTGGTGGATGATTACGGACACCATCCTACCGAGATTCAGGCCGCCCTGAAAGGTGCACGGCACGGGTGGGACGGTCGCATCATCGCCGTGTTCCAGCCCCATCTCTACACCAGGACGTGGCATTTTTACCGGGAATTTGGCCGCTCTTTCTTCGATGCCGATGTGCTCGTCGTGACCGATATCTATCCGGCTCGGGAAAAGGAGATGAAGGGGGTCACAGGGGAGCTGGTGGCGAAAGCGGCCCGGGAGGTCAATCATCCCTCAGTCCTCTATATCCAAAACATGACCGAAGTCCCTGAAACGCTGTTCAAAGGACTGAAGGAAGGGGATCTTCTGATCACCTTCGGTGCCGGCGATATATGGACGGTGGGAGAGCAGATATTGGAAAAACTGAGAGGCCCCGAATGAATACCTGTGGCCCGCTGGCATTCATTGAAAAAAAGTGTCAAGGGCGTGTGCTTCACAACGAACCGCTTTCGTCTCACACCTCCTTCGGGATAGGCGGTCCGGCGGATGCCTTTGTGTGGGCCGACGGCGTGGAGGATGTGGAAATTGTACAGGACGCTGTTTTATCGAACGAGATCCCCTTTCTTGTGATAGGGAACGGAACAAATCTCCTGTTCCATGATGAGGGATTTCGAGGCGTCGTTCTGCGCCTCGGTCGGCACTTTAAAGGGATCGTAAGTGAAGGGACACGCGTCACAGCAGGAGCTGGGGCAAATCTCTCGAAAACGTTGAGCTTTTGTGCCGAACATGATTTGGGAGGTTTCGAATTCGCAGTCGGCATTCCGGGTACTGTGGGTGGTGCGGTGTCGTCCGCAGCGTGGACGCGATCCGGGGGGATTCGGGATCGACTCTCGCGCGTCACCGCCATGGGGCCCAAGGGAGATGTCGTGACAAAAGATGCACCATCCCTGGGAAACGAGCATGGAGACCTCGTTCCGGATGGCTGTATTATTACTGAAGTCTCGTTTCAACTTGAGCCTGCGCCTGAAAATGCTATTCGTCTGGAAATGGAACGTCTTATGGCCCGTCGCAAACAAACGCAACCGTTGAACAAACGGAGTGCCGGCTGCGTCTTCAGAAATCCGGAACATCAATCTGCCGGTCGGATCATCGATGAATGCGGATGTAAGGGGATGAGGGTGGGTGGGGCGGTCGTTTCCGAGAAGCACGCCAATTTCATCATCAACAGCGGTGGGGCGCGATCGGAGGATGTGCTCGAGTTGATCGAGCGCGTCCGGGAGCGGGTCCACAGCGCGACCGGTGTTCTCCTCGGATTGGAAATCGATGTCGTCGATCCTTGGGGCGGTATGAGGAGAGATGCGTAGTACGAAAAAAATGTATTTCAATGAGATTGCGGTGAGAGAACCGAGACACGTCCTGCTCGCCCTTATCAAAGCCTTCAACCGGACGACGGTCGTAGTTACCGTGTTGGGGTTCCTGGCCCTTATGGGCCATCACGTCTACACGTGGGCTCTTCAGACGCCGTTCTTTGAGATCCAAGAGATTCGTGTGCGGGGACATCATATCATTTCCGAGGAGAGGGCCTTGAGCTTGATTGGGATCGAGGAGGACTGTAATATCTTCCGGTGCGATGTCGATGCGGTGGAGCGGAGGGTTGCCCAGGATCCTTTTGTGCGAAAGGCGGACGTGAAACGTCGTTTGCCCTCAAAGCTTCTCCTTTCGATCGAGGAGAGAAAGCCCTTGGCCTTTTTGGCCGATATGATCGGTATGGTCGACGACGAGGGCGTACTGCTTCCACCCATTGCTCCGGAACAGTGGTCCGATCTCCCGCTCTTGACAGGGATTGGGGTAGAAAAGATCCGCTTTGGGGAGCCGCTTCAGTCTGAGCCGGTAGCGTGGGCCGTCTCTTTTCTCAAGGCCGCGGCCGCATTGAACTCGAACGGAGCTCTTGAAATTACCGAGATCGATCTGAGCGATATGGCACATCCGCTTTTGTACGCCGGTGACAGGAGTGTTCCCGTCAGGATTGGGGTGACGGGCTCTCTGTCACAATTGACCAGTCTTCCTGTCGTCCTGGCGGATTTAGAGCGGAAGGGGATAGAGGCCGAATATATCGATGTGCGCTTTTCGAATCAGATTCTTGTCAGGCCGAGAAGATTTACGAACATGGGGCTGGAATCAAAGGCAGTGAAAGGTTGACGCCCAATAATCACACTAAAACTCAAGAAAGGAGAAAATTTCTTTTGATTCCAGCCCCTGATAAAACGTCTATGGAGAACAGCGAAATGGTTTAAACGTGAACATAAAAAATCTGAGCAGGTGACTGGCCAGGGTTCATTGACAAAACGATAAGCAAGCCTACCATTCCTGTCACATCACATTCTCTCTCCGTATTTTGTCCCTCTCAAATGGCCATAGCCTGCTCAGAGTCCTGACATGCCGTTGTTGAGCAGGTGAGTAGTCGGTGATTGTGACTATTCTACCCGTAACGCTTTGATGTTGAAACAATCGCCATTGTCCCTCTCTCGTGGCGAAAGCCTGCTCAACACCGCATGTTTTCTGCAGTACGGGAGGAGGAACGGTTTCGAGCATGGGGAATGAAAACTCGGTCATTGTGGGTCTCGATATAGGCACGACGAAGATCGGCGTCATTGTGGCTGAGATCGGTGCCGATGGTGAGGTGCGCATTGTGGGTGTCGGCACGAGCCCTTCGGAAGGGCTCAGGCGCGGTGTCGTGGTCAATGTGGAGAAAACGGTCCAGTCGATAAAGACTGCCGTGGCCAGGGCTGAGCGCAGTTCCGGGAAAAAGATTTCGTCCGTCTACGCCGGGATTGCCGGGGACCACATTCGGTCCATTAACAGCCGGGGTGTTATTGCGGTCTCCAGGGGTGATCATGAGATCACCCCCGGTGATGTGAGACGGGTCATCGACGCTGCCAAGGCCGTGGCCATTCCCATGGACCGAGAGATTATTCATGTTCTTCCGCAGGGTTACGTCGTGGACGACCAATCCGGTATCAAAGATCCCGTTGGCATGGCCGGAGTGCGATTGGAAGCGGAGGTCCATATCGTGACAGGGGCGGTCACTTCGGCTCAGAACATATACAACAGTATTAGGAAGGCGGGATTGGAAGTGAAGGATCTCGTGCTCCAACCCCTGGCTTCGAGTTACGCTGTCCTGTCTCAAGATGAAATGGAGCTTGGTGTCGGACTGCTGGATATCGGGGGCGGGACGACGGATATCGCTCTCTTCTTTGAGGGAAGTATCCGACACACGGCCGTCATCGGCTTCGGAGGAAGAAATGTCACCAACGATATTGCCATCGGACTCAGAACGCCGGTGGACAAGGCCGAGGAGATCAAGATCGAAAAGGGATGCGCCTTACAGACCATGATGGACAAGGATGAGGTCATGGAGGTGGAAAGCACCGGCGGTCGGCCGTCCCGGCAGATATCGCGCAGCGTCCTGTGCAGCGTCATCGAGCCAAGAGTGGAGGAGATCTTCAGTCTGGCGCGCCGAGAGATCAAAAAGTCCGACTACGCGGGCCTTCTGACGACCGGTATCGTCATCACCGGAGGATCCTCGTTGATCGAAGGTTCGGTAGAACTGGCCGAGCAGGTCTTCGACCTCCCGGTCAAGCTCGGAGTACCGCAGGAGATCGGCGAGACAATGGATGAAGTGAAAAGTCCGGTCTTTTCGACGGGAATCGGGCTCATCCATTATGCTCAAAAGCATCGGACGGGCGATAACGGATTTTGGGACATCAGTGAGTCGAACCCTTTTGAAAAAATTTTGGAACGTATGAAAGGCTGGTTTCGAGATTTCTTTTAACACGTCACAGGCGTTTTGTGCAGCGAAGGAGGTGTTGCCAGTGGTCAGTTTTACTATTGCTGAGGAGAACATATCCAAGGCGAAAATGAGAGTGGTCGGAGTGGGAGGGGGGGGAGGCAATGCAGTGAACCGGATGATTGAGGCACAGCTCAGCGGTGTTGAGTTTATTGCCATCAACACGGATGCCCAGGTTCTGGATCTGTCACGGGCACAGCGAAAGATTCAGATTGGGAGGACGGGATTGGGTGTCGGCGGTGATCCGGAAAGAGGGAGACAGGCTATTGAGGAGGATAGGGATAAGGTCGTGTACGTTTTATCAGATACGGATATGGTGTTCGTGACGGCAGGGATGGGTGGGGGGACAGGGACAGGAGTGGCGCCAGTCGTGGCCGAGATTGCCAAGGACCTGGGAGCCCTGACGATCGCGATTGTGACAAGACCGTTTCTGTTCGAGGGGCGCCAGCGCATGAACCGTGCCAACGAAGGTATCGACGAGCTGAAGGAACGTGTGGATACGCTCATCGTGATCCCCAATCAGCGATTGCTGTCCATCGTCTCCGAAAAGACGCCGCTCCGGGAGGCCTTCGGACTTGCTGACGAGGTGCTGCTCCACGCCACGAAGGGCATCTCCGATTTGATCACCGTTCCCGGGCTCATCAATCTTGATTTTGCGGACGTCAAGACGGTCATGGCGGAGATGGGCGATGCCCTCATGGGGACGGGATATGGTTCCGGGGAAAATCGGGCCGTTGATGCCGCCAAACAGGCCATCTCCAGCCCGCTTCTGGAGGAGGTTTCAATGGCCGGCGCCCAGGGAGTGTTGGTCAATATCACCGGAGGATCGGCTCTGACACTGTACGAGGTGAACGATGCCGTATCCATCATTTTGGAGGCGGCTGGGGCCGATGCCAATATTATCTTTGGCGCTGTTATTGATGAGGACATCGACGATGAGCTGCGGGTCACGGTCATAGCCACGGGATTTAACAAGCAAGAGCGACTCACGAAAAAGATTGAAATGGCCGAAACAAGATCCATGGATTACATCGGCACAAAACTCGATACATTGGAACGACCGACGTTCCAGAGAAAAGATGAGATACCGGCGTTTAAGCGGAAAGAGGACATTCAGAAGGAGATGATTTTCGAAGGTGAAGTGGAGACACCGTTTTTCAATACGGCGGATATGGAGGACCTGGAGCGGCCGGCGTTTCTGAGGAAGCAGATGGATTGATGAACTTTGAGGGGTTCTCCGGACCATCGTCCTGAGCGATTGGAGGGTTGATACGTATCGCTGATAAGACTATGATTGTCAAATAATCGAGGCAACAGAGCATACGAGACGTATCCCTCCCACTTGGTACCTGTGGATACGTCTCAGACAATCACATATTTTCTTCTTCCTGCTATGCGTTGTTGAAAGTGCGTATTAGAGCGCCCTGGAGCTCACAGGGCGTTTTTTTTCGCTGTCGACCGCAAAGGCCAAGGCACATTTCAATCTCTTCCCATCTCAAATTACCGACCGGAGAACTCCTGCACGATCGGAATCTGGGGGCGATTTTTCTCTTTTCAGATGGTCATCGTTGGTCCCGAACCTGGACATGAAAAAGCAGAGAAGCCGCCCTCATCCCATGACCAGAGCGGTTTCTTATCGCTCCTTCCATAATAAATGCGACGCACTCTGCTATGGAACGCTTGGTCTCTCCTCCGTGTTGAGAGAAGCCCGTACCTTTACACGGGCACAGAGCAATACTACTTTTTGATTTTTCGATCCCTCGCTTTCGCTCAGGACATGCTTATAGACTCTTCGACCTTTTGACTCTTTGACTCTATTTCATGAGCACCATTCGCTTCGTCGCCGTGAATTGTCCTGCTTCCAGCCGGTAAAAGTAAACCCCACTGGGCAAACCCGCCGCATCCCAGATAACGCTATAATACCCACTATCCAACTCCTCGTCAACCAGCACCTTCACGACCTCCCCAAGTGTATTGTACACAACCACACTCACGTGGTGCCGTTCAGGAAGAGCAAGGTCAATTGTGGTCTCAGGATTGAAGGGATTGGGGTAGTTCTCCAACAACACAAACTCCTCGGGAACAACTCCCTCCTTTGTCGCCAATGGCCCACGAAAACGCGGCGGTCGCCTCACCTCCATGATCACGTCCACACTGTGTATCACATTCCCGTCATCGCCGGTGATGGTCAAGCCATAGTCATCGAGTAGAACCACTCGCGTTACTTCGACCGACAACCTCAAGGTCGCATAGCCACTCGACGTGGGCTCTACCACAGGATTTTCGGTATTCGGATAAAAAAAGTATCTCCGTGCTCCGGGCGGTAACCCCGATACACTCAATCTCACCGGACGACTGAAACAGCCAAACCACTTGACCGTCACATCGTACGTGGCCGAACCAAGCAGCCCCATAAGCCACTCCACCCTGTCCACACCCGGAACAGCCACAAGGCAGTCGTCACATGGATCCCCAATCCCATCATTGTCCTCATCGGCCTGATCCTCGTTTTCATACAGCGGACAGTTGTCGCAGGCATCGCCATGGGTATCGGCGTCCGAATTGGCCTGATCGGCGTTGACATCGTTGGGACAGTTATCCACATCGCCGCAAACCCCATCCCCGTCAACGTCGTTGTCCGGATCGTTGGGACAGGCGTCGCAGACATCACCGATACCGTCATTGTCAGCATCATCCTGACCGGGGTTGGCATCATCGGGGCAGTTGTCCTCCGGGCAGGTATTGGCCACGTAGCCTTGATTGCCGTAGCCATCGCCGTCAGTATCGGTACAGGTGTCGCAGACATCCCCGGTGCCGTCGCCATCGGCATCCTCTTGGCCGGTGTTAGCATTATTAGGGCAGTTGTCCACATCGCCACACACGCCGTCGCCATCGGCATCGTTGTCCGGATCGTTGGGGCAAGCGTCGCAGACGTCGCCCACCCCATCCCAGTCGTTATCAAGCTGTTCGGGATTGGCAACGTCGGGGCAGTTGTCGCACTGGGCGCCCCAGCCGTCGAGATCGTCGTCGTGTCCGTATCCTTCGTCCTTGAGGCCGTCGCAGTTGTTGTCTATGCCATCACACACCTCAAGGAATCCCGGTGGGTTCTCTATCTTGACCGAGCTTATTCTATCATTGAAATTAAAGTCCCCACTTAGGTCGCTGATATACTTCACTGAACCGCTTCCCTCTTGCGCTGTTTCAAACCTCTCAAACTCGCCACTCGGGTAGTACACGTCCACCCGAGACAAATTGGTGAGCTTGAGGCAGTAGCCTTCATAATCTTCATGTTCACACAGCCAGGCCACTTGCCCCTCCGCCAAGTTCCATCTGACCGAGCTGGTCCAATCACCAAATCCATCGTCGTAATCGTCCAGCAAACGCCAGTCGTCCTTGTCCCGATCAACGAAGTCAAAAATTAAGCTGCGCTTCGTGGTCCACCAGCCCTCGGCTTCGGCGTACAGCTCCACCCAGCCACCGCACCGCGCATTGGGCAGTGAGCCGTCCTGGCGGACGTCGATGTTCCTGAATTCGCCCATTTCCAGGACCGGGTAGCCGTCCCACCCTGGTGGCCCTTCATTGTCGTGGTCCGCGGTGTACAACATCAACTGTCCCGACGGACTCACGTAAACGCCAGCCGCCGCGTCAAGATCACCCATCTCTGGGGCACTCAGCCTCAGTTCTTTCTCAGCAATGTACTCAAGGCTGAACTCATCACCGCTGCGAGTCACCCTGAACAGCCGCGCCAAGTCCTTCCCATCCCCATCAACCACCGGCCAGTCAAAAGTTGCGGGCGTATTGTTGTCCGTGCCGATGAGATACAGGTCTCCATTGCTGTCGCGCACGAAATTCAGCATCTGCCATTCCAACCTGCACGGGAGCCACGGGAGGTGTGGCTTTCCACACGTTGTCCCACAGTTGCCACACCAATCGGACTCATCCGGGAGCTCGTCGCTTGTCCATTCGTCAATGAACTGGAGCTTTGTGTACATATCCAGCCAATCTGTGGTCGATTCAAGGAACCACACGGTTCTGCTCTTGTTGAAACTGCCGCCGGTGATGGCAAAGAGATACTTGCCGCTCACTGGATCCTTCGTAACAGCGACAACGGCAATCTGGAGGTCGTGGTGAGGGGAGGGGGGGTTGAGAACATCAGTGATATAGATCGGTTTGATCAGTCTGGGCGCTTCTGGCTCGCTAACGTCTATAAGCATAATGGCGCCATAGTCCATTTTGTCTATGCAACTGGAACTGCCGTCCACCACTTCGAAACCGCCCGTGCATGGCTGCTCCATGGCGACAAATAGGACGTTGCCAACGAGTTGCATACCGCCCGGATGCATCCATGCGGGCCAATCGCCCCCGTCGAAGTGGATGTGGGCAGCTCCATAATCCACCACTGGCGGCGTGGTATCCTTCATGTGTACTCCGGTCTCCAGGCGATTCGACCGGAGTCGTTCACCATCCTTATCCCTCGATCCCATCTTCACGATCAGTAGTTCGCCAGGGTCGTCATCCTCGGAAGGACACGCGTCGGCGTGGTTCCCGCATCTTGTCAGGAAGAAGTACGGCGTGCCGTCGGGGCCCTCACCCCGCACGATGCCCTGGTAATGCTTGCATTCCCACGGATCGTCGCCGATAGCCTTACAGAAGGCCAGGGGATCACCGTGAGGCGCCAGCTTTTTGAAACTCCACTCCACATTATCAACGCGGGGGTTCTCCGGTCTGAAGGCCTGGAGTGCGGCGGCCTCCTCCCTCGCCGTAGGTGGATCTGCGGCGTATGCCCCTAACCACAGCGCTGAGACCAAAGGCAGCAACAAGAGGGCCAATGCCAGAACAGAGGTCAGGGGTGCCAAGTCCTTCGTGGCCTGCCACCATCTCAACCGTCTCATAATATTCCCGATATTCATTTGACTAACCTTTTTTTAGGTAGGACGTAGTTCTGTCAAACGTTCTACGCGAATTCGAACACTCGGTGAATTCCCGCTTCCTGAGCCCCGAGAGGCCCAGCTCGCCTCTTCTGGGGGTCTGGCTTGATTGATATACCACTCCTCCATGTTCAGAGCTCCCACAATGGCATCTAAGCGTCAATGTTCGGCCTCACCTCCTTTCCTTTGTCCGTTTTGTCCCTTAACGAGTTCCACACACTCTGTGCCGATGGTGCTTCCCTGGTCTCCAAGGTTCACCCCAGGTGAGTCCAGATTGGCCCAGTCTCGGATGGCAGGAACGAGTTGACAGGAATACCTTAAGCTAAGGTTTTACTGCGCCACTCCTTAGGTGATTTGGTAGGACAATAATATAATTATACGATTGACAGTAGTTGGACGCAAAATAGTTTTTTGGATTGAAGATGAATTTCATGAAACGTGACTGACAACAGACTCTGTCACCGTCCCCTCAAATAAGGATTTTAAAATAATATTATTAAGTAGTCTTGTCAATTATTTTTTGAATGGTACGAAATTTTCTCAGGATCGGTGTCTGGGGGATACATAATGTAGACTCCCAAAGTCTTAAAGACTTTTGGAGTCTTGGTCGGTTTGATTGGTTAATCCTTCGTGTCATCACCCTTCGACTCCGCTCAGGGGGAAGGAATGATTTTACTGCTCAATAAAGGGATAGGCTATTTTTCGAGAACCAAATGAAACGATATTTTTTCTATACCTTTTCGAAGACTGAAGTCTGTACCACGGTAGGGCCTCAGACTTCCGAAGTCTTAAAGACTTCGGAAGTCTCGTACTTAGCATGAAAAAAACCGCCCTGAAACCACAATGTTCAGAGCGGTTTTCGCACTTTAGATCCTTCGCTATAGTTTATTCCTTCACTTCGTTCAGGACAGGCTCTGAGCTAAGTCGAAGGGCTCAGGACATGCTTTTAGACTCTTCGACTTTTGACTCTTTAACTCTATTTCATCAGCACCATCCGTCTCGTTGCCTTGAAGTCGTTCGCCCTGATCCGATAGAAGTAGATGCCACTGGCCATGTCGGACGCATCCCACATCACCTTGTGTAGCCGGGCCCCTGATCGCCGTCCACTAGGACATCAACCGCCTGACCCAAGAGGTTAAAGATCTCCACCTTCACGTTCGCCGCCTCAGGCAGCGCATACTCGATCTTCGTGATTGGATTGAAGGGATTGGGGTAGTTCTGGGCCAGGCTGTACTCGGTGGGCATGGGAACGACCTTGACCGTCGAGCTCATGAGCGTGCTCTCATCGATCCGGGCGGTTACATCGAGCTTGCCCGGCACCAATCTCTCGAAGGTGATGGTGATGACACCCAGCTCGCTTTCACTGGCAGCCGCCAGGCGCACACCCTTCTCATCCCCGGCCCACTCCGCCAGACCGTCAACCGTCACATCCGTGACCTTCATATCTGCACCGGAGATGACCAGGTCCACGGCACTGGCCGACCCCAGATCCACAGTCAGCGTGTTACCGGCGATCTCTGCCTCGAGCTCGCCCGACACCACCTTGGCCGGCGGACCGGGCCAGTTCTGGCTGACATCACCGATAATGACGCCCTCCCAATTCTCATTGAGATAATCCTGATAGAAATTCCTGTAGCAGACCCACGGCCAGTACCGATACGCCGGTATCGCTCCGTCGTATTCGAAGACCCAGTCACCGATGTGATGCGACGGAATCAGGTCATTGCCCACGTAGCCGGTCACCACCCACTTGAGAATGACCGAGGCATCGAAGGCGGTGATGTCGTAACTGAAAGGCCCGCTGCCGCTGCCCGTCACATCGGCGGCGATGGAATCGTTGTGGCTCAGCGTCACGGCTCCACATATGGACCGCAGAATGAACGTCGCATCGTAGGAGGTGACGATCTGATCCTGGACTGTCAGTGTGTTCTCCCTGTAAGGTGCAATGCAAAAGCTGTCGCATCCACTCGGCGGTGGCCAGTGACCCCAAGCAGCAAGAAGACCCTGAGTGGTATCAGAAGCCTCCCCGTCCTCGTTGCTGCAATTTACGAACGTCTCGTATGGACACCAATATATGATCACATCCGGCACCGGTACGCCTGTATCGCTGTACCGCACTTCGCCCCCTACCACGAAATCCCGGACATGCAGCCACTGCCGCGGTACCCAGCAGGTCGTAGGAGAGCCCTCGTTTACTTTCAGATGGTCGACACTCAGCCCGTAGTAGGTGCAGCCCACAGCGTCATCCGGCACCTCGAAGCCGACGTAGAACATCTGGTACCAGTAGTTCCCGACGTTGGTCGGATGACCGACACCGTAGAAATTCGCGATGGCCGCCACGAGATCATCGTTTAAGGCCAGGGTGACATGAATCTTCCCGTTCTCCTCATCGAGATTGTAGGTCATCGTCCCCAGATCCTCAGTCACAAGCCCCTCGTTGCCCACCTCGAAGACGGTCAGGGTCGGATCGTAGTCCACCTCAAAGGTGAGGGACCAGATGGGAACGGCGTACGACTCAGGATAGTCGAAGTGGATGTCCACCGGGATCTCGAACCGGCCGCAGGCCCACACGTCCTGTCCCGCCACGTTGTCCGTGCTGTCGTAAGGCACCAGCAGGGTTCCAGGAAGGAGACCGGGATAGGGGATGGTGCCGACATCAGGAACATTGGCCGGCTGAGGCGGCCAGTTGCCCCAAGCCGCGGCAATGCCGCAGTCCTGGACGATGAAATCGACCCGCAGGGTATCGTACAAGGGCTGCCCTGTCTCAAAGGTGGACATGACGACGAAGTCCACGGTCACCGAGTCGCAGTCGTCCCCTTTGGTGGGATGCCACTGGAAATCCCATTCGCCGTCACTTAAGACAGCGTCGCTCCAGGCCACCGGGCTCAGCCAGGCGGGTGGTTCCTGACAACCTCCAGGCACATAGACTTCCTCGACCCAGACGTGCATCGAATCGCCGTCCGGATCGTGAGCGTCCAGAGTGAAACTGTACGTGTGACTCTCACTCAGTTGCACCTTGATGGAATCGAAGGGCACGGCCACCGGTGCACCGTTCCAGGTGAGGTACGGCTGACGGTTGACACGAAAGAACCCGTTTGTCACTTTAATACAGGGCCATCCTTCATTGAACATCGCCCCACAGAATGTAATGGGCGAACTTTCCCCAGGAGAGGCATATCCATTCACGTGAAATTGTAACGCGACCAGGCAACTATCACACTCTACTCCACTCGAGGCTTCACCACCGCCAGTCAACCTCACGTTGATGAGACTGCGGTCTCCATCAGGATGTTTCCACTTCAAATCCCAGCCTGAAGAATCGAGACACGTATTGTCAAACGTTATCGTGGAGTCAAAGAATATGACTGTCGTATCAAACCGGAGGCAGAAATTAAAGGAATTAACGTACTCGTCAGCGAGATTGTGCGGACCTGTCCCTGTAGGACAAATGCAGACCTGAAAGAGTGAGTCCGGCTTGGCGATGACTCTTTCAGGGCAGATGCCCATTGAAATGACGGGACAGTTCAGCACAGTACCTGTCGGATCGTTACTTGGTATCGTGTCCGGATCATCAGTATAGACATCTGGAACTTCGTTGCTTGTCACGACCCCCTGATTCCAAATCTGCGTGACGCCTGTAGGAAATGGATCGTTGATAGTAACCAAGAATGTGATCGTTACTGAGTTGCCGGGTAACATCGTACCGATGTTGACACCAACAGCCGTATCCCCGGGCCCGTTCCCCTGGGTGACGCTCCCCTGGGACGTCGCCACGCTGCCCACGATGAGAGGCGTATTCACATCCGGTGTATCGGCGAAGGCTATACCGGTAACCGCGTTCACTCCATTGTTCGTAATTGTCACGAGATAGAAAATATCGTCTCCCGGGCTGAACTGGCCGTCACCGTCTCTGTCAGTAAAGAGCAGATCGGATTTCGTAGCCGACAGCACAACGGGAAACCCTGAAATCACAGTGGCGTCGTCCGCATCCGGCGGAACTGGATCACCGAACTCGTCAACAGCCTGATCGACGATAGCCCTGTTCGTGGCCGAGGCGCAAGCATGATCAGCGTGGAAAGTGACGTCAACGACCACACTGTCATTCGGAGCCAACGGTCCCAGGTTGTTCCAGGTAAGCACAGAACCATCGTCCCCATTCCACGGCACTGTCGCGCTCACTGGCGATATACACATCTCAGGATAATTGTCAGTCAAAGGAAGGAGGGTGATAGTCGTTGTCCCCTCATTGCGGACAGTGATACGGAAGGTTAGATTGGTGGACACTTGTGCTATCCCACCTGGAGGATCAATGAGTACCTTTGTTACTTGAAGAAGCGTCTCCACAATGTCAACACTTGCCGTGTCGGAGTCGTCCGGTACCGGAAAGCCATATTCATCTTTGGCTCCCTCCACACCCGCCGTATCAATCGTCGCACTGCAGACGCTTGTCGCAACGAAATTGACCGTTATCTCAAAGCATGAAGTTGGACAGGGGCTCGGATCTAAGGGGCCAAGGTTGTCCCATGTGATGATTCCCGCTACGTGTGCGTCGGGAGGCGGCTCTGCAGAGATAAAAGAGAGACATCCCGGATCATATGTGTCCAGGAGAGGAAGGGTTGTAATGATCGACGTGCCTGTATTGACAACCGTAATACCGAAGCTGATTGTGTCACCGACTTGAGCAAAGCCGAGGGACGGATGAATGATATTTTTGTCAATCTGTATCTTTGTCTCCACGAGATTGACTTGGGTAATCCAGGAATCGTCAGGAACCGGTGTGCCCAACTCGGTTTCGGCTCCCTCAACAGAGACAGTATCCTCCGTGACACCGCACGCCGCAAGGGCCTGAAAGGTCACCTCCACGGTGTCGAACGCCCCCACTGCCAGGGGACCTCTATTGCTCCAGGTGATGTGACCGGGTACGGCCACATTCTCCGCCGGATCGGCTGAAACGAAACTGAGACAGGCCGGATCATAGTAATCGTGCACCGGCAGGAGCGTCACCACCGTCGCACCCGTGTTTTCAACCACGAGCCGGAAGATCACCGAATCGCCCACCAAAGCCACTCCGCCAGCAGGTATGATCAACTCCTTCAGCACATGTATCCCTGACGAATCAATATCAACGAAGGCTGTATCCTGAATGTCCGGAACCAAAAAACCATGCTCATCAATGGTACCGCTGACTGTCGCCGTGTCAATGACCGACGGACATGCAGCAAGAGCGGTGAAATTGACCGTCACCGTCGTACTGTCACCCGCAGCCAAGGGGCCAAGATTCGCCCAGTTTATGGTGCCGGCCACCACACCCGTCTGGACAGGACTGGCAGAAACAAACGCCAGGCAGACC
>CP070758.1:3327359-3356581 GCA_020348925.1 Gemmatimonadota bacterium
ATATCTTCCATTCAGATCGAGGTGTTCAATATGCCAGTGCCAAATTCAGAAAGCTTCTCACCGACCATCGGTTCACCCAAAGCATGTCTGGAAAAGGCAATTGCTATGACAATGCTATTATGGAGTCATGATCCTCCCCCGGTATTGTGGACACACCGAAAAGTTTCTATATTATCAAGAAACAATGGAGGTGTGTCATGGCCCCATACAAGCCGCGACGGAGGTTTGAGCGGGAGTTCAAGCTTGAGGCCGTTCGACTGGTGAATCAGGATGGTCGAACCCTCAAATCGGTTGCAGAAGATCTCGGTCTTCATCCGAATGTACTGAGTCGCTGGAGGCGAGAGTTTCTCAGAGAGTCTGAGGATGCGTTTCCAGGAAAAGGTCATCTTACTCCTCAGGAGGAAGAGATTCGGCGTCTGAAGCGGAAGCTGGCAGACGCAGAGGAGGAGCGTGACATCTTAAAAAAAGCCGTGGCCTTCTTTGCCAAACGCTCCGAGTGAAATTCGAGTTCATCGAGACTCACCGCTCCGCATTCAGAGTGACAAAGATGTGCCACGTGCTTGCTGTATCCCGGAGCGGGTATTACGCCTGGAGGAAGCGGCCCAAGAGCCATCGGGACAAGGAGAATGATCAATTGGTGGACAGAATCAAAGAGATCCATAGATCCAGTCGAGGATTGTACGGGTGCCCCAGGGTGACTGCCGAGCTTCATGCTAAAGGCATTCAGTGCGGTCACAACAGAATTGCCCGTCTGATGCGTCTCAACGGCCTCAGATCGAAGATTCAGCGCAGGTTTAAGGTAACGACTCATTCCCGTCATCATTTGCCGATAGCTCCCAATATACTCGACAGAACGTTCACGACCGATTCTGCAAATCAGGTTTGGGTATCAGATATCACGTACATTCGAACTCAAGAGGGATGGCTTTATTTAGCCGCCATACTCGATGTCTATTCCCGACACATTGTTGGATGGTCTATGAGTCGATTCCTTGGCCAGGAGCTGGTCCTGGGTGCCCTGCAGCAAGCATTAGGAAGACGGAAGTTGACTGAAGGTCATATCTTCCATTCAGATCGAGGTGTTCAATATGCCAGTGCCAAATTCAGAAAGCTTCTCACCGACCATCGGTTCACCCAAAGCATGTCTGGAAAAGGCAATTGCTATGACAATGCTATTATGGAGTCATTCTTCCACACCTTGAATACAGAGTTGGTTCAATTTCATAGATATCAGACAAGAGCCGAAGCCAGGGAGTCTGTCTTTGAATACATTGAAGTCTTCTACAATCGTATACGAAGGCATTCATCTCTCGACTATCGTTCTCCATTTGAATTTGAAAGGATACAACAATAACCTAATTACGTGTCCACTTTTTCGGGGAAAGTTCAGGATATCTTCTAACAATTTGGCACAAGTTGTTAGTACTATATACTCAACTAAGCTAATACAAAGAACAAATAGAAGATATACATGCTGCTATGTTGGTCTATCCATTTGCCTAATTATTTCAATGTTTGTGCAGACTTTCATTAACTAAATATATTTCTTTCCTGAGAGCTAATCCCTAATAAAAATAGGGACACATTCTATTTTTAAAATAGATAAAAAAGAAAATTGAAGATCTTGAAGGCAAGTAAGCTAAGGGACACCTTTTGTTGGTCTCTATTTCGCAAGGCATAGGAAGTTTATTTTGCTTTTAAACGGATACTATGTTCTCACAAAATTTTCATTGACTTTCCATAATAAAAGTATTACCTTTTTGTCAAATAGGTATTACAAACAAGGTTGATAAAAAAATGAAGACAATCACTCTGAAACTTCCTGAAATTCTTGAGGTGCGGTTGAATACCATTGCCCGCCAAAACGGAATGAGCAGGTCTGAAATTGTTCGTCGTGCGCTCACGGAATACTTATCGCACGATGGTATCAAGCCGGGTTCCTTCCTGGATCTATCGAGAGATCTTGCAGGCAGTATTGAGGGTCCATCCGACCTATCAACAAACAAAGCACGCCTCAAAAGATACGGCGCATGATGCCTCAAAAAGTATTACTGGATACCGGGCCGCTTGTCGCTTTCCTCAATAAAAAAGATCGATACCATAAGTGGGCCATCACACATTTTGGGGCAATGAGTCCACCCATTCTAACGTGTGAAGCAGTGGTATCCGAATCGTGTTTTTTATTGAGACAGTATGAAAATGGTGCTTCACATGTATTGAGTCTTCTCGAGCGAGAATTGCTCACCATCCCTTTTTGTCTGAAAGATGAATTGCGTGCCGTAAAAACATTGTTGAATAAGTATAAAGACATCCCAATGTCATTGGCCGATGGCTGTCTCGTTCGAATGGCAGAGCAAATAACGGACAGTGTTATTTTCACATTGGACTGTGATTTTAAAGTGTATCGAAAGAGCAGGAGAAAGGTCATTCCTCTCATTATACCTGATGACATATAGCTTATATCAAAGGGGTCAAGTCTCCGTTTGACTCTTTCTCTCGATGCGGGGGATAGATTTAAAAAATAGAAATATTCATAGAAGGCATGAGAGGGCGTGACAAGGTATGAGAGGCTTGATAAGGCTTTGAGGGAAGATTTCAGTAGCATAATTGAGTCCAAATGTTGTTTCGTAGTATCACTGACATCTCAAAATCCAGCAATTCACTCCTTGAAATATTACTTGCATTTTTCACTCAAGCGGTTATATTATTACCAGCATGAAATATAAGGTCAGAATTAAGAAGAGGGTTGCTGGTGGATTGGGAAAACTACCCAAAGATGTGCAGAAGCTTCTGTTTCTATTAATTACTGATCTTCAAGCAGACGGGCCAATCCAGAAGAGTTGGCAGAACTTCTCGCAACTTGGAAAGGATAGCTATCATTGCCACCTGACATACCACTACGTGGCCTGTTGGACGTGTCGAAAAGGAGAAATTGAAATCGAGGTATACTATGTTGGCTCTCGTGAAAAAGCCCCATATTGAGCTATCGATCCACGGCGAACATGTAGACGAATTCCTCGCTTGGATCAAGAAAAAGTATGATGTCGCCGTGTTGTCTCTTGACGAGGCGGAAGAATCTGTGCCTGTCGAGGAGATCGATTTCTGGAAAGAGATGGAGAAAAACCGGATTGGAAATCTCCTCGCCGGTGCCCGGCTCAAAGCCGGCCTCAAGCAGGCAGATGTGGCCAGGAAACTCGGGATCCGGCAGAATATGGTCAGCGACTACGAGCGCGGGAAACGCCCACTTTCGCCTACCATGGCCAAGCGGTTCAGCAGGGTTCTGAAGGTCAAGGAGGAGCGCTTGCTCTTCGGGGGTAAGTAGTCCTGTGATCTTAGCGCCTGTCATTTAGAATCAGGCATGAGAAATTGAGAATTCGCTTTGAAATCCGGTTCGGCACAGAATGTGTGAGATCATTTGTTAGCTTTCATCTTGGGGATTCAGCGGATTCACGAATAGAATGTATGACGTGAATGTTAAAGAGAGAAGTAATCGACCCTGAAATATCTTTTATATCGACCCCAAAAAGTTATGATTTTTTCTTCTTCTTAGCTGGCCAAAGAAAATAGAGACAAAACGAAAGGCCAGCCAAAAGCCTTCGCCGAGACTGTCAACAGCTCACTGCGCTGGTTTTTTCCAAATTCATCACGCTGTACAGGATTCAGACACGGAAAAAGCGTTGCTCTGTTCGCCTGTCGGTCTTGGGGAGAAGGCTTCAGGGTATTCCTGAGCTAAAACAATTTTTAAAACTGGAATAAGAGTGCCAGGAACCTTTCATACCCGGAATCTACTTTGAGCAAGCAATGGATTCCCACAGAAAGCATGCGGACATGATACAATCGGAAAGATGCTACTTAAGATACTCAGCGAACCACTCGTGGACCGTCTTCCACCACAGCTCGGCGTTCTGGGGCTTGCGGACGAAGTGGTCCTCGTCCGGAAAGTAGAGTAGTTTTGAAGGAACACCATGGCGCTGCAGGGCAGTGAAGACCTGAAAGCCTTGTGTGTTGGGGACCCTGAAGTCGTTCTCACCATGAACAACAAGCATGGGCGTTTTGAAATTCTTGGCATAGGTGCTGGGCGACCACCTCTCGTACTCCTCAGGGTTGTCCCAGGGTGTGCCGCCGAACTCCCACTCCAGAAACCACAGCTCCTCAGTACCACCATACATGCTCACCTGATCGTATACCCCGTCGTGGTTGACGAAGCACTTGAAAGGATGATTATGCCCGGCGAGCCAGTTGATCATGAAGCCGCCGTACGATGCCCCGGCAGCGCCCATGCGGTCGACATCGATGAAATCGTAGGTCGATGTGAGGTAGTCGATGCCCTTCATGAGATCCTCATACGGCGCACCGCCCCAGTCGCGGCTCACGGCATCGGTAAACTCCTGACCGTAGCCGGTGGAAGCATGGAAGTTGACGGCGGCAACAACGTAACCGGGGGAAGCGAACATCTGATAGTTCCAGCGATAGTGGAACTCGTCCTCCCAGGCTCCCTGTGGCCCGCCGTGGATGAGGTAGATCAAGGGCCATCTCCTGCCGGGATCGAAATCCGGTGGCCTGAGCAGAAGCCCGTGGACCGAATCACCTTTGGCTCCGATGAACCAGAACTCCTCGAGAGCGTTCATCTCCAATTGACTTAACCGCTCTTCGTTTGTACGGGTCAACTGTGTCAGTTTCTTCCCTGTGATATCCGCCTTGAAGATTTCAGACGGCAGATCGGCCTCCTGATGTCGGAAGACGAAGTTCCTGCCGTCAGGAGTGAGACGAAGCTGATCGTTCAAGCTCTTGGTGACGATCTTTCTTATTGTACCGCCTGTAACAGGGACTGAGCAGATGGAGGTGTACGCCCGATCCGGGACGGTGAAATAGATCGTCTTGCTGTCCGGCGACCAGACAATATCCTCGACCGTGTAGTCGAAATCTTTGGAGAGGCTTTTCATCTCGCCTGTGTGTCGGTCGTATAACATCAACTGATACCGATCGGCCTCAAATCCCGGCCGCTCCATGGCGTGGTAGGCTATGTAGCGGCCGTCCGGGGAGTATTGGGGCTGGTTGTCGTTGGCCTTGCTCGTGGTGATCCGCTTCGGTTGACCTCCGGTGGTGGGGATGGTGAAAAGGTCGTTGTTCGTGCTGATGGCCACCATGGGGTCGGGGTTCATGACAAAGCAGATCTCCTTTCCCTGGGGGGAGAAAGTGTAGTCGTGGTCGCTGCCCAATGAGATGGGCGGGACATCGCGCTCACCCGGTGTGAGATCTGTGCCCACACCGCCTGAATCCGGAACGATGAAGAGGTGGCTGACCTTGCCCTCCCGCCAGACGTTCCAGTGGCGATAGAGAAGCTTGTCGATGAGCCTGGCTTGAACCTTGCTCTCCTCTTTCTCTTCGTCCCGGGCCTTGTTGCAGGGATCGTCCGGGCAGTCGGGGTAGACCTCGGAGGTGAAGAGGAGGTGCTTACCGTCCGGCGACCACTCGACGCCGGAGGCACCGGTGGAGATGGTTGTCATCTGCTTCGCCTCGCCGCCATCGGCCGGGATCATCCACACCTGTGATGTGCCAGTCCTTGAAGAGATGAAGGCGATGGATTTCCCGTCGGGCGACCAGCGCGGGTGGGAGTCGCCCTCGGGGCTGGTGGTCAATTGGATGGGTTCGCCGCTGTCGATGGGGACGAGCCAGATGTCGCTGTTCCCCTTGTTCTCCTCATAATCATACCAGGTAACGGTGTAAGCGATCCGTTCACCGTCGGGAGAGATCTGTGGGTCACTCACCCGCCCCATACCGAAAAGGTCGTCGAAAGTGATGGGGTTTTTGTCCTGGGCGAAAAGTGAAAAGGCTAGGGCTAAAAACAAGGCTGAGATACATAGGACCCGTTTCATGAATAACCTCCTGTTTGAATGAGTGTAATGATATTCTTAGAAGCGGCGAGTAAATTATAGTCAATGAAATAAAAATGCAAAAGATTTCTTTGTCTCTGTTCGTTCTTCGATTCTCCTTGAGATGGGATAAAGAGGTTTCTACACCGGGAGGGATCCGAGGCTGAGGGATTAGGAGAATCGTTTATGACTCTTGGAGTGTGGAATGATTCGGGTAATCTGACAAAGTACTTGGCTGATATGTCTCAAGTGATCAATAACGCTCAGTTTCACTTTGAAAAAGAGGGATAATAATATGCTGGCGCATGTGGAGCCTGAGACGCATTCAAAGAAAAAGGGGCAGGAGGGGGAATCCTGCCCCGGTTTTGAGGGGGAAGCTCTGTCGTCCCTCAAACCATCCGGTTCAACCGGAATGGATTTTATCTATTCCTGCAGTAACGTGTCCATTTCGTCAACCAGGCGGCCCATGAGTTTGGCCACCGCTTCAACAGGTTCGGGTGAAGTCATGTCGACGCCGGCGTCCTTCAGGACGTTAATGGAATAGTCCGAGCTGCCGCTGGCGAGGAAGCTGAGATACCGGTCCAGGGTTTCGGTGTCCCCGGCCAGGATTTTTTGGGCCAAGGCCTCCCCTGCAGAAAGCCCTGTGGCGTATTGGTAGACATAAAAAGTGCGATAAAAATGGGGTATCCGCGCCCAGTTGAGTTCATACATCTCGTCCATGACGAAATCGGGTCCGTAGTATTTCTGGTAGAGATCCTTCATAATGGCATTGAACTCTCTCGTCGTCAATGCCTCGCCGGCTTCGACCCTTTCGTGAACCGTCTTCTCAAACTCCGCGAAAAGGACCTGGATGTAGACCGTACCGCGGATGTTGTCGATATATTGGTTGAGCAGATAGAGCTTTTCGTCTCGATCCACCGTCGTTTTCAGCAGGTAATCCATGAGAAGGGCCTCGTTGACGGTCGAGGCCACCTCTGCCACAAAGATGCTGTAATCCCCGTAGATATACGGCTGCGTGTTCCCGGTGTAGTAGGAGTGGAGGGCGTGCCCCATCTCGTGGGCCAGAGTGAACACATCGTCCAGCTCATTGTCGTAGTTCATGAGGATGACCGGGTGCGCGCCGTAGACATAGGAGGAGTAAGCGCCGGAACGCTTGCCCTGGTTTTCGTAGACATCGACCCAACCGGATTTGAACCCCGTCTTCAGATCCCTGATGTATTGCGGCCCCAGGGGTTGAAGCCCTTTCTCCAGTAGGTTCATGGCCTCCTCGTACGGTATCTCTTTTTTCAGTTTCGGAAGAAGCGGCACGTAGAGGTCATAAGAATGGAGCTCGTCGAGCTTCATCATGCGCTTTCGCAAACTCATGAACTTGTGCATCGGTTCGAGATAGTCGTTGATGGTGCTGATCAAATTGTTGTAAACGGCCACCGGTATATTTCCTGCATCCAGAGAAGATTCAAGGGATGAATCGTATTTTCGTGTTTTGGCGTAGAAGATGTCGCGCTTGATCTGGGAGCCGAGGAGTGCCGCCAGAGTATTGGACCATTTGTTGTACTCGGTATAGAGGGCGTCGAATGCGTCCTGTCGAACCCTGCGGTCAGAAGATCTCATGAAGCTGAAAAAGCGACCCTTCGTCACCTCAACTTCATTTCCATCTTCGTCAACGATACTGGGGAACTTGATATCGGCGTTGTTGAACATGTTAAAGATCTGATACGGACCGCGAGTGACTTCCCCGGCCATGGCCAGGATTTCCTCCTGTTCGGGTGGCAGGATATGGGCCTTGGAGCGGACGAGGTCCTCGAAGTAGTGGCGATATACCTCTAACTTTTCGTTGCGCTCGACAAAATCCCAGAGTTTGGCTTCAGGGATGGCTGTTATCTCCGGGTCGATAAAGGCGGTCGCCTGGCCGACCTCAGAATATAAACTGGCAATACGATCGCGCATGGCCTGATAAGTTTGATCGGCCATGTTCTCATCGTTCCGTCGGGCGGCATACCAGTATAATTTCCCCAGAATCTCGCCGACCTGGTTGTCCAGTTCCAAACACTCAAGCAAGTTTTGGGCCGTCTCGTCAAGAGTCCCTTCGTAACGTTTAAACTGATCCAAAATGTTTTTTGCTTTTAAAAAATCCTTCTCCCAGAATTCATCGGTCGCGTAGACGTCGTCCAGACGCCATTTATATTTCTTGTCGATCTCATCACGCGCAGGGAGTTTCTTCACCTCTTGGGCACTTGCGGTTGAGACGAGAAAAGCAAAGAGAAGAATGACTGTCAAAGTGAAACCGATGACTTTTCGTACACGAAACAACGACTTGGTTGTGTTGAACTTCATCATGCCTCCTTGTGTGAAGTTTTACGAAAGGACGACGGACCTCTGATACTGTAACCGTATTTGACAGCGTTACTGCTGATTTTGATTCAGATGTGAGAAAAATGTATCGAAAATATGTCGCATGTGCATATGTTTTTTGTTCGTAGTCTTGACAATCTCACAAAAGGTATGTATATTCCATTTTGTACGATAACGATGTGGTGAGTGTAGCTCAGGTGGCCAGAGCACCAGGTTGTGGCCCTGGGGGTCGGGGGTTCAAGTCCCCTCACTCACCCCATTCCTTATTGGCTTATCACGTCCTCCCCAAGATCATGCCGGAGATCGAGAGATGTAATGATTTTTGTGCCAAAGAGCTTCAAGAATGCGAGAACATTGAATCATGTGATCCTGAAGGAAGCCGTGGAGTTTCATCGAGGCTGAGGATTGTTTTCGATAGAATTCGAAGTGGTCATCTGCGGTTCTTCGGTTTAACAGACCAAAGATCTATGTAACAGGGGTACGGTAAAAAGGTTCCAGTGTGTACGAAAGGTGCATATGGTCAGCATGGGATTCGAGAGGAGCTCGACACTCTGAATCAGCGTGTCAAAGAATTGGAAGCCCTGAACAAGGTGGCCGTCCTCATCAGCTCGACAATGGAGGTGGAGGACATTTTGAAAATCATTCTGGACGAGGCGATCTCTCTCACCGGTAGTGCCCAGGGCTCCATTTCGATCATCAATCCTGAAGCCCCAAATGGTATGACGACCGTTGTCCGGTGCGAACATTGCGAACTTCAAGATGCCACATACACGGTCGATCAAAATCTCACGGGATGGGTTTTGCAGAATAAGAAACCGCTGATGGTCAAGGATTTGTCCAATGACGACCGGTTTCCGGGATTTCGTCGTAAGAATCATGGAATTCAGAGTGCGCTGAGCCTGCCGCTCGTCTCAAAAGGCACAATGGTTGGAGCGATCAACCTGTGCAATAAAAAGGGAGGCACAGCGTTCACCGAGGATGATGTGAGACTTGTGTCCATTCTCTCCTCCCAATCCGCACAGGTGATCGAAAGTGCGCGATTGTTTGAGAAGGTTTCCAGGGAAAATATGTCTTTGAAGAAAGAGGTCAGAGGAAAATATCAATTCAGGAACATTATCGGTCGAAGTTCGGCAATGCAGTCGGTTTTTAAAATGTTGGAGCAGATTGTTCAGAGCGAGGCAAGTGTTGTTCTTCAGGGTGAGAGCGGTACGGGGAAGGAACTCGTAGCCTGTGCCGTTCACGTCAATGGTCCCAGAGGAGAAAAGCCTTTCGTCCCGGTGGACTGTGGAGCCATTCCGGAAAATTTATTGGAAAGCGAGCTTTTTGGGTATGTGAAAGGTGCCTTTACAGGTGCGGTGAAGGATAAAATCGGGCTCTTTCAGGAGGCAAATGGTGGTACCCTCTTTTTGGATGAGATCAGTACTATGAGTCTTCATCTCCAGGCGAAACTCCTGAGAGCTTTACAGGAGAGAGAAATCCGTCCCCTGGGAGCGACTGTTGCAAAAAAGATTGATGTCCGGATCATCAGCGCCAGTAGCAGTGACTTGAGAGAACTCGTAGCCCAGGGCTCATTCAGGGAAGATCTCTACTATCGGCTCAACGTCGTTGTAGTGAACTTACCTCCACTTCGTCAGCGGAAGGAAGATATTTCTTTACTGGCCAATCACTTCTTAGCGAACTTTCAAAAGTCCACGGGGACGAAACTCAAGAGGTTCAGTTCAGAAGCGATGAGTTTGATGGAGGTGTATGACTGGCCGGGAAATATTCGGGAGCTGGAAAATGTCGTGGAACGCGCTGTTACAATGGCTTCAGCAAGTGACGAAAATATACAACCCAAGCATCTGCCCGATGAGATCCTTCAAAGCTGTGGCTCCATTCCCAGACAGATCGAAGGTCAGAAGCTCAGGGATATTCTGCGGGACATAAAACGAAAAGCCATTGTCGGTGCACTGGAAAAGTATCAGAATAATAAAACAAAGGCTGCAGAAGATTTAGGGATTAGTCGACAGGGCATGATTAAGATGATGAAGGAATTGGGCCTCTCTTGAAGGAATGTCAAGAGAGTTTTCAATTGCTATGCCAAGAGCGTCCACATTGTAGACAATTATTACTTACTTATTTTTATAGTTTTATACAAAGAGTAGAATAGAAGAGATTTAGTCGTTAACTGAGTTGACACCATCCCTGTTGCGTTTCATTTCATCTCTCACCACACATCTTCGGATTTTATTCATTTAATGTTATAATTTTATTGAACTTAGTTGAAACACTCGACTTTTTTACATCTCTTTTTCTCCACCGGTATACTTTTCTCTATTTCAATTAGTCAAAGAAAGAGGAAAATGTTGTTCTGCTGGCAGTGGTGTGAAGGGAGGAGAGTCAGAGCGATCAAGAAATGAACCGAGTGAGGAAGAATCTCCTTGTAATGGAAGATATGTCCGGGTGGGGAAAGCATAATCTTTATGAAATGAAACCGCTCGATGAAAAGTCTCCTCTGACAGGGGTGAGTGCCTGTCTCTCTGTCCGCTCGAAGGAATGGGATGTATGAGGTGAGATTTGCAGAATGACACTTTAGTCTTTGTCTCAGATGGGCCTGAGGAGTATCATGTAAAAAAATAGATTTTTTGGAAATCTATAATGCAGATGAATTACGCGTTTCAAGTTTCGGAGTCAAGGGCACTTTCGTAGGTATGAATAAGGGGAATGCGCATGCATGAAGCGATCGTCGATTAACCGATATGCTCCCCTACCTGGGCGAGCTGACGGATGTGGATGGATTAAAATGGAGGAAGTTGCCACAGTAATTGTGCATCCGATACTCGCAACCATCTCTCCCAACTGTCAATGCTCGCCCAGGATATTATCCCTCCACTATGAAACGGCCTTTCCTCGAGGCCCTCGTAATTTTTTCAGAATCGGCACGCTTTTTTTCAAAAAAAGAGACTGAAGGAAAACGGTCAAATATATCTTCGAAAACGTAATGTCTGAGCCCTGTGTGGCAATTTTCCTCTGATTGAAAGGATCGGCTGGTGCCCCTGTCAGGTGTGGGGAAAATTCCTGCCTCGCTGTAAATTGCAACGGCGCTCGCCGTTCGATAAAAACTTTCATATGAAATGTGCTTCTCGGTTTCTATGGCCACAAAATTCAACAAAATAACACAGACTACTTGACCTCGAAACGATACGGGCTTCGTAATCCCACCGTGATTCATAAACTCTCATCTTCACCGGTTGACTTTCGCTCGAAACACGATGGCCCTGCACTGCAGGCGGCATAAGGGTCATTGAAAATAGGATCATATCCTGTGAATAGAAAATATGCGATTTCGGGGGTCGGTTATGAATGCTGTGGACAACGAAAAAATTGTAGGAGCATATTATTTATGAGGGGATCAATGAAAAAATTCAGTCTTAAAAAAATTAAAAATTTTGCTTGACAAAGGTGAGACTCTATATTTATATTAGTTCTAACTTAAAAATAATAAGTTATTTAATCTTGTTTGAACCTTAGTCAGGGGGGAGTCATGACCATAACCAAGAAGGATTTGGCTTTAAAGGTCAGCGAGGTTACGAAGTTCAAAAAAAATATGTCCGCAAAAATGGTCGATGCCCTGTTTACTGCCATGCGAGATACGTTGATTGCAGGTAACCGTATAGAAATAAGGGGTTTTGGTGTTTTTGAAGTTAAGGATACCAAGCCGAAGCCTGCCGCTCGTAATCCGCGGACCGGTGAGATCATTTACGTGCCCGCTCGGCGGAAGACGCATTTCAAACCGGGTAAGCTGCTGAAAGAAGAGCTTCATAAACCTATCAAAAAAAAACGCAAATGAGGTGATGGAGCCGCAATTGTAAAACACCCGCGTTTTTTCCATTGCGCGATTGAAGAAATGGAAAGTTAATCCTTGATGCTGTCTGATTTCTTCATTATATTGTGTGTAATGAATAGCAAACCACAACATATTGGGGAAATTGAGTGAAAAACAATCTTCATAACCTTGGCCACATTGTGGAACTGGAAGAATCACAAGAGACGATAAAATACAGGTCGAGGATGACAGGTCTGAGATAGATTTAAAAAAAGAGAAAATGTGTGAAGGTTTCTTTGATACCTGTTGTTTCTGAATTCTCGAGGTGAGATAAAGTAAAGGTTATGATTAAGAAAGTATTCACTATTATGGTCATTCCAGATCATAATAGCTCAAAGGTTCGGGTGATGAAACTGCCCGTTTTTTTTATATGTGTTGTCGGTTTTCTGTGTGCCGTATGGATTGGGATCTTCTGCTTTTATATGTGGGGATATTATAATGAGGCTGTGGAAAGGTCGGCGTATGACCAGTTGATTGAAGAGAAGGGACTCTATATTCGACAGCTTGGCCAATTGGATTCACAAATTGATAGTTTGAAATCGGAAATTGATTTTCTGGCTCAGCAAGATAGGTTGTTGAGGCTGTTGGCTGAATTACCGGAGATCGACGAAGAGACCAGGAAAGTCGGCGTGGGAGGCGCCGCGCTCGCTTTTGATGAATTCGATTCAAATACCAGTATCTCAGGTCTTCCTCCCTCCATGGAAGTGAACATCGATCAATTGTTGCGCGAAACGGCTCTGCTTAAAACCAGTTTTGATGAAATTGAGAGCACATTCAAAGAGCAGAAGGATCTCCTCGATCATACGCCGACAATCATGCCCACGCAAGGATGGTTCAGTTCGTATTTCGGACGACGTCGCGATCCATTTACCGGAAGACGCCAATTCCACCGCGGTGTTGATATCGCTGGCAGGAAAGGGACACCTATATATGTTACTGCGGATGGTACGGTTAAAAATTGCATCCACGATAAAAACTTGGGTCGTCTTCTGATAATCGATCACGGATATGGCTTAGAGACGCGCTACGGTCACCTTCAGAAGAGTCTGGTTAAAAAAGGGCAGGAGGTGAAGCGAGGTCAAAAAATCGCCTTAATGGGCAGTACCGGTCGATCGACAAGCTCCCACCTCCATTATGAAGTGAAATTGAATGGGCGACATCAGAATCCTTTGAATTATTTTTATGCCGATGAGGTCGTCGATTAAAATAGACGACGACTGTGACTGATTCTGAGGACCTCACTCTTAGGTGGGGTTTTTTTATTGTCCCGATCAGAATGTGAAATATTTTTTCGGTGACGACATGAAGTGTGAGAAACAGGAAAACCGAATTCTTCGATAGCATTCAGGGCAGGTATCGAGAATCAAAGCAAAGACCAAATACAGATGTCCGAGATCCTCCTGATATTTAAGAGGCATTGTTCCGGTTCTTCACTCTTTGGACTTGGAATTTATTTTTCGTCCTTTGTGCTTTGAGCGTATTGGGTTCAGTAAGTTTGCGGTCAAGTGACAGTGTCGAGCCTTGAGGCCTTTGGGGTGTCCAGGCAAGAAACAGAATAGTCTTGGGAGGGAGACCTCTCGTTAGCCCGTTGGATGGAATGATCGGACGCATATTTTCGCTCAGTTTCCCTGGATTTCTGCTTCTATGGAATATATTGTTAGCGCTTGTTTCGTTGGAGTGAATTGTACATATGATGGGACACACAACTTTGTTCCTGAGATAGCCGAATTGGTTACCTCCGGCAATGCCCTTCCCCTATGTCCTGAGCAACTGGGAGGTCTTTCGACACCTCGGACACCTGCTGAGATCAAAGGCGGCGACGGAGACGATGTGCTCAGGGGAAAAGCCTTCGTTCTAACAGAAGGAGGGATCGATGTGACCGCCGCGTATCTCCGCGGTGCTCGGGAAGCTCTGAGGCTGGCCCGTATCGTTGGGGCGAAAAGGGCAATAACAAAAGATCGGAGTCCCTCCTGTGGATGTGAATATGTATGGCGTGACCATAAACTTGTCAATGGAAAAGGAGTCATGGCGGCCCTTTTTAGGAGAGAGGGCATTGAAGTCATCGCGATGCGATGTCCATCCTCATGGGATGGTCACGAATTTTTGCCTTGAAACGATCAGAATCATAGTGGGTGGGAGGAGAACAATTCTGAGCCCTATGTGATGAACACACTAACCCGGCATGATGCCTGAAATGTGTCAGGGGGTGAGCGGAGACGGGAGCTTTGTTGATGCACGTTGATCGATAAGGTACACTTGTACCAGAAGTTGGTTTCCTTTGACCGGTCACTTCTCGAGAGGGCTTGACCGATCCTATGGCGCTTCGCGGTCCCCCGCCTGCACGGATCGCTCCGCTGTTACTCTTGAGGGCACGTTCGAGAAGAATATGGTCACATTCGTTTCAAAAATTCAGATGATACCGGTTGCCTAAGTTATGAAAAGGAGTATGGTGCAGCGGAGACTCGTTCTCGCCTGGATTTGTCTGGGATTTACCTCCATGGTCGGGCAAGTGGTCCTGATGCGTGAGCTGTTGGTGGTCTTTTACGGAAACGAGATGTCCCTGGGGATTATTCTGGCCTGCTGGCTTTTTTGGGTAGGGGTGGGGAGTCTTGTTTTGGGAAGATTGGTGACAGAAAATGGGCGCGGAATAAAGGCTTTTGTCCTGTGTCAGATGCTCTTGGCATTATTTCTCCCTCTGTCCCTTGTCATGACCCGGATCTCAAAACTGGTCATTGGTGTTTCGCCGGGCGAGATTATGGGACTCTTCACCATGGCAGGTATCTCCTTCGTTCTGTTGGCCCCATTGTGTAGTGTGCTGGGTTTTCTTTTTGCATTAAGCTGTCGTCTTTTCACTGCTGAAACCAACCGGGCAGCTACACATATCGGACGGATTTACGTTTTCGAAGCCGTGGGGGCGACCCTGGGCGGTGTACTATTCAGCTATATTTTTATCCATGTTCTGCACCCTTTTCAGATCGCGTGGCTGGTCAGTACGTTCAACCTCCTTTTGGCATTCATAATCACTCTTTCGAAATCGTATTTTGAAAGAAAAATACTGGCTCTTGCTGTCTTCGGTATTCTCGTTGCCGATCTTGCTCTCGGTGTGTGGGGTCTTGATACATTACATTGGTCCTCACTCCGCTGGCAGTGGCCAGGGTTTGAATTGATCTCCTCGGAGGATTCTGTCTATGGGAACGTTACCGTGAACGAGAGAGGTGAACAGCGAAATGTCTTCGGGAACGGACTGCTTCTGTGTGCCCATCCGGATCGCTTCGTGGCAGAGGAGTCGGCTCATTTTGCCCTTTTGGAGCATCCACATCCCCATCGTGTTTTGCTCATCGGGGGGGGTGTGAGTGGTGCTCTTGAGGAAATCCTGAAGCATCCGGTTGACGAAGTGACATATGTAGAGCTCGATCCTCTTGTTATTCAAGTGGCCCAGCGCGTGTTATCCAAAGAGCAGTTGATGCTGGATAATCCGAAAGTGATCCTGCACCATCTCGACGGGCGACTCTACGTGAAACGCGCGACAGTCAAGTATGATGTTATCATTATCAATCTTCCCGAGCCCTTCACGGCCCAGCTCAACAGGTTTTATACTCTTGAGTTCTATCGGGAGACGAAGCGAATTTTAAATGATGACGGGATCGTCTCCTTTCGAATAACGTCCGCGGAAAATTACATCAGCAATGATCTTCAAATACTTTTGGCCAGTTACGATCGTACCCTTCGACAGGTTTTTGCCGAGGTGAAGATCCTCCCCGGCAACACGAACATCTTTTTAGCCTGTCAACAAAGTGGTGTGCTCACATATGACACGCACACTCTTGTCGAACGTCTCAAGGAACGACGGATTGAAACGCACTATGTGAGTGAGTATTATCTCCCCTTTCGACTTGCAAGCGAACGGATCGACTACCTGCATGATCGCATTCGTAGGGCAGACCACACGACGTCGAATACGGACTTTCATCCCATCACTGCTTTTTACAATATGGTTCAGTGGACGACCCAATTTCAGTCCCCTTTGTCCTCGGTCCTGCGCAGTTTCGGTCGAGTGACCCTGGCGTGGATCCTTCTTCCTCTGGGGGCGGTTTCTCTTCTTCTTTTTGGGTGGGGCTTTCGCTCCGTCGGTCTGCGACGATCCACTCTGCTTGTGGTCCTTGGGATCACTGGGGCTCTGGAAATTATTTTTGAGGTGGTTCTTCTCATCGGTTTTCAGATTCTGTATGGATTCGTATACTCAAAGATTGGCATTCTTCTCACGGGATTTATGGTGGGACTGACGAGCGGAGGCTGGTGGATGACGAGGCGCCTCGGCAGGAAAAATGTGACGCACGGTAGTATTATAAAAATACAGGGTGCTCTTTGCGTGTATCCCCTTGCGATAATTGGTGCTTTCAAGGGCCTTACGGTTTTGAGCGGGAACACAATTGTGTTTCTCTCGACAGAAATTCTTTTTCCAGTTCTTATCGCTTTCGGTGGATTCTTGGGTGGAGCGCAGTTTCCTTTGGCCAACAAGCTCTACATTGAAGGAGGGGGGAGAGCCGAACATGCCGGAGCCAAGGGCTATGGTGTCGATGTTTTGGGATCAAGTCTCGGAGCCCTTATCGGCGGTTCCCTTTTGATTCCGATTCTCGGGATCTGGAACACTTGTATATTTCTGTCGTGTCTGAGCCTCTTCGCACTTCTTCTCCTCCTTCCCGAGACTCTCGCTCCCAAAACAGCTTTTTCCTGAGAAATTTCGGAGAGTTCTTGACTTTGATGAATAAAAACAGTATGTTCATACGCTATTTCCATAGAGAATGTGGTCTCTCTTGGAAAACCTGAAGCAAGAATAATTAAAATGAGCAGGAGGAGAGGACATCACCGATGAAATTGAACATCGAAGGGAAGAGAATTTTTGCGATTACCCTCTTGGTCGTCATCATTTCGTTTCTTCATTATGTTACCAGCATTCAATCCCCTCATCTCCACGCCATATACGCCCGGGCTTATTATATCCCCATTATCCTGGCAGCCTTCTGGTATAGCTTGAGAGGCGGGATTGTCGTGTCCGCGGTCGTCGGTCTCATTTATCTGCCCCACGTCATCTTTCAGTGGGGTGGTGGCTTGGGAAATCTGAGTCGGTTTCTGGAGATCGTGATGTTCATCGTGGGGGGATTGCTGACAGGTCTTATGGTTGAGCTAGTGGTGGAGCAGAGGAACAAGTATCAAAAGAATGCCCAGGAGCTGGTACGATCGTACGAAAAACTGAGGGGGCAGACCGAAAAACTCCTGGAAATGGAGGATCATCTCCGGACTTCTGACCGATTGGCCGTTATGGGGGAACTGAGCGCCAGTTTGGCCCACGAGGTGAGAAATCCTCTCGGATCGATCAGAGGTACCGTCGATATTCTGAGGAAAGAATTCCCGGCCGGTGGCAAGCACATGGAATTCTTTAAAATATTGGTGCAGGAGGTCAATCGTCTGAATGAGGTTGTCGAGCGCTATCTCGGACTGGCGAAGCAAAAGCGGCAGAAAATGGTTGAAAAAAACTTATGTGATATCGTTCAATCCGTGGTCGATCTCGTCTCCGCAAAGGCTCGCAAGGAAAAGATCGATCTTATTGTTGTGAAACCTGCGGAGACAATTACAGTATTCACCGATGAGACGCTTCTGCAACAGGTCTTACTCAATATTCTTCTGAATGCCATGGCCTCAATGGAAGAGGGTGGGCGCATCCTCATCTCCCCTTCACTCAAGAGAGAAGCCCCGAAGGCAGGAACCTCCCCTCACCCCTACGCTTCAGTGACCGTTTCCGATACGGGCAAGGGGATAAAGGAGGCGGAGATCGATAACGTTTTCAAACCTTTCTATACGACGAAGGCCGAGGGAACGGGTCTGGGCTTGGCCATTGCCAAGCGCTCTCTCCAACAGCTCGGTGGAGAAATCGGGCTGGAGAGTAAGGAGGGAGCCGGAACCTTAGTCACAATTACTCTTCCTTCAGCGGAGGGAAAGCGGAAGAATCTATGGGATCAATCTTAGTCATTGACGACGACGAAAGTTTCATCCGGGTTCTGGAGCATATGTTGATTGAAGACGGCCATCGGGTGGCGACGGCCAGTGACGGTGAACGCGGACTCAAGATCTTCAAGGGCGGTTCTTTCGACATTGTACTCACGGATCTGATGATGCCCAAGCTCGACGGCATGGCGGTCCTCAAGGAGGTGAGACGAATCGATCGAGAGGCGATCGTCATTTTCATCACTGCCCATGGGACCGTGGAGAATGCAGTTGAAGCCTGTCGCCTCGGAGCTACCGATTATATCACGAAACCATTCAGCCATGAGCAGTTGAGTTTCGTCGTGGAGAAGGCGATCAAGGTGCGGGAATTGCTCTCGGAGAATATTCGCCTGCAAACTGAATTGTCTGAGAAGTATCAATTCAAGAATATTGTGGGGCGAAGCGCCCGGATGGAAGAGGTCTTTCGGCTGGCAGGCCAGGTAGCAGGGAGCGATGCCACAGTTCTTCTACTGGGAGAAAGCGGCACCGGAAAAGAACTCATTGCACGGGCGATCCATTTTAACAGTCCGAGGGAGAAAAGACGTTTTATGGCCATCAACTGTGCGTCCATTCCGGACAATCTGATGGAGAGTGAACTCTTCGGCCATGTGAAAGGTGCTTTCACCGGAGCGATGAAGGATAAAAAAGGTAAGTTTGAGTTGGCTGATGGCGGGACCATCTTCCTCGATGAAGTGGCCGATTTAAAGAGCGACCTCCAGGCGAAACTTCTCCGTTTTTTACAGGAGCGAGAGTTTGAACCTGTCGGTGCTACCGAGCCGATACGAGTCGATGTCCGTATCATCGCAGCAACCAACAAGGATCTTGAAAAATTAATCCGCGAGGAGAAGTTTCGCGAGGATCTCTATTACAGGCTGAGCGTTGTACCCGTCGTGCTCCCACCTTTGAGAGCGAGGAAGGACGATATTCCCCTGCTCGTCGATCATTTCCTGAGGAAATACGGAGGGGAAAAATCCTTCACCGTCGCTGACGATGCCATGAAGATTCTTTACGAGTTCGACTGGCCGGGCAACGTCCGGGAACTGGAAAACGTGGTGGAACGGGCCGTCGTGTTGGCCGGAGGCGGGGTGATAACGTCCGATTTACTCCCCTCATCACTTCGGACAGGGCGTTTCGAGGGAAAAGAATTCGAGGTCACCACAGAGGGTCTCTCCATGGCCGAAGTTGAAAGGCAGACTCTTCTTGCAGCCTTGGAGCGCACGGGCTGGAACAAGACCAAAGCGGCGGAGTCACTGGAGATTCCGCGACATGTTTTGATGTATAAAATGAAGAAATTGGGACTCCAAGGCTAAATGCTATGGTTCGAAAGTTCGTTGCCGTCTTTTCGCGTTTGTTTCAAAAATAGGGCCATCGAGAAAAACCTGATCAGTGGCAGTCATTGCCAGCCTTCCGATGCCTCGGAACCTTGTCTGGGAGCAGCCGAAGGGACAAACGTCAGCCCGCGATCTCTTTTCTTAAGCTGTCTCTGCGGGCACCGGGCAGAGCCCGGGACAAAGTACGCATGCGATATTTGCCTCACACCTGATAATGTGAGGGAAGCGGAGCAATCTTTCTCGAACACAGAGAGCGCTTCTTCCTGCCCTGCTCCGCACGACATTCCTCGCAGTGACGACTTGAGACGAGACAATTGCTCTGTCCTGCCCAGTGCAGAAGTTCCCCCTTCTGAGGAACGCTCCCTCCGAGGTGCGTTCCTAATAATGAGACAAACGAACTCGCATGAAGCGGTTGGTTTCAAGCAATTCGTGCACAAAAGTGCATGAATTGCACCTCTCCCTGTGCACGTGCATTTGTATTGAATTCTGACTCTTTAATTGTATCCCCTTGTATTACATTACTATAGTAATCTTTTTATATTTTTTTGTTGTTCTGGCACGAAATTTGTTTATTAAAGGGGCAGTTGTATGACGAACTCATTTATGCTCCTTTCCTTTCAGTCGATTTGTTTGAAAGGGAAGCCGAAAGATAGATTGAAAGACAACCGCAGGCGAGTAGCCGGGTTATGACAAAACGATAAGCTAACCTACCTATTCGTCCTACCAAATTTTCCGCTATTGTTCCCTCTTTTGGTGAAAGCCTGCGGTGTTTTTCAAACCTTCAGGTTAAAACCTGGTTCTTCCTCCTGCAGAATAATCGACACCGAATGAAGATTATTCTGCATTTTTTTGCTCTTCAATATACGACAGAAAGAAACGTCACCTTCGAGAGGTTTGTAACCCTTTGGGAATAAGCCGTTAGCGAGAAACGCGAACGGCTTATTTTTTTGGTACCGAAAATGGCACGGAACTTGCGATAGGGTCTATTGAAAGTTGCCCAAAGGATGTTTGCCTGAGAATTGTGTGAATCGAAAGAGGAGTTGAATGTGACCGGGATAATGAAAGTGAATAAGATAGGACTCATGTTGGTTCTGGTGGGAGTCGTTGGGACTGTGCTCTTCTTTCCATGGAAGTTAGAGAACGGAAGAACGTGCATGGCCCAACGTTACATCCATGGTGAAGGCCTTCAGGCCGAAGGAAATTCCATGATGGAACATGGTCATTCCCTCGCTCGATATTACGTTTTTCACTACGGATTGTTTTGGTGGGTGAGCATGGGATTGATAATAACCGGATTCTGTCTCGTTCGAAAGAAAAAACCGATAGAAGAAGATGTCAGAATGAGCCGGGAAATGAAGAGAGTGGAAGCAGCAAAAATGACGGAATGAGGAAAGGAGGAAGTCATGTAGAATGTCGAAAGCTCTTGGCGAGAGAATATTGTTTTTCGTTGTAAATTGAGTTCCATTTTAAGGAGGCTTATAAGATGAAAAGGACATTTCTTGTATTGAGTATGATAGCAATGGGTGCGCTGGTATTTGGATCTTCTGGTGAAGCTCAGATGCAGCATGAGCACCCTCGTGGCGAGAAGATTGAAAAGACGCAGGGGGATGAGGTCGTTTGTCCTGTGACGGACAGGGTCATGAAGCGGGCGGAAGCCCCGGCGTCCTATACATTGTACTTCGCATCCGAGGCAGCCATGGATGCTTTTCTTAAAAATCCTGCCAAATTTCTTACGGCTGCGTGTCCGGTGATGGGTGGTGAAGCCAACAAGCTTACGGCGACCTACAGCAATTACGACGGTGTTGCTTATCATTTCTGCTGCGCCGGGTGCAAGGAGATATTTGAAAAAGAGCCGAAGAAATATATCGGGAAAGCACAGAAGAAGTCGGAGATCCATGGCCATTCTGAAATGAATTTTGGGGCAGCGACTGGAAGCGATGTGATGGGTAACACTGGCTATATGGGGTGTAGCAGTACCGGTTCTGAGAAGGATCAAAAAGGACACTCTTGCGGAATGTCTCACAAATCTGATGCCACGAAAGGTTCTGCGGGCATGGCTGATCCGGTGTGCGGGATGAAGGTTTCCTCGAAGGACGGTGTTCACTCAGAATTTCACGGTAAGGAGTACTATTTCTGTTCGACTCAGTGTCAGGAGAAGTTCGAGAAGGCGCCGGAGGATTATATCAAGAGGTAAGCGGAGTGGAGAGAAGTATGTGGGGAAAAAGGGCAGGGGTTCAATCCCCTGCCCCCATTTTTCAAGCGGAGATAAGATAGAAAGGATTGAGGAACTATGAGAAAGGTACTGTCATTCGGTTTGGCCGGATTGGTGTTGTCCGCATGTGGGGCTTTTGCCTATCAGAACATCACTCCGTCTGAGGTGTATGAGAAAATGGCGAGCGGCGATGAGATGGTGATTGTGGATGTCCGGGAGCCGTGGGAATATGAATCCGGACATATTTCCGGAGCAATCAATATGCCGTGGAACAGCGGTGTGCTCCAGGCACGATACGAAGAGCTGCCCTCAGATAAGGAGATAATTGTCGTCTGCCGGAGCGGGAACCGGAGTGTCTCTGCCAGTCTTTTTCTCGATGGTCAGGGTTTCGACCGAGTCTTTAACATGCTCGGCGGTATGCTCGCCTGGAAATGGGATGTTGCTACGCCCGGTTCTGGGACGCATCATCACGGTCCCGGTTGGATATACAGGGATAGTGAGGATTCGACATTCATCCATTGCCCGACGGATTCTCTGGACTGGCTGGAGTTTCCACCGGGAGGCATGATGCACCACCATTTCCCCGATTCGATCTACTGCAATTTTGTGGAGATGCACCCGGACAGTGTGCCTTGGCCCAACGATTCGACAATGATCGGAGGGTATCACGTTGACATCTCGGATCCGATGGGGCACGGGATGATGGGTGGTGGTCAGATGGGATTCGGGCAGGGCATCGGGCTCCATCTCCACTACGATGATCAAATGTTGATCGGCGTGTTGGAGGATGGGATGATGCTGAGGTACTGGGATGAGGGGAGCGGGCAGTGGATCGATGTCCCTGCGGCAATGCAGGATATGGATCAGAATATATTCTTGGTCTCACAAGCTTCAATCCGGTCTTACTACGGACTTTTTGCCACCCCAATGGGACCGAAAAAGGGAGACTTGAACAGCGATGGTCTGGTGGATATTACGGATACCATTGTGCTGGTGCAGATCATTCTCGGCGGCCAGGACACGACCCCGGAACAAATTGAGGTCGCTGATCTGAATACGGATGGGGCGATCGATATTCTCGATGTCTTACAAGTTGTGAACATCATTCTCGGAGTCAGCCCCAAAGGAGGTGAGACGGGGTGGCGTTCGCAGGCATTTTTACGAGTTCCCTCGAGCGTTGTTGTTCGTGACCGTTGTGTGACGATTCCGATTTCATTGGAGACGGAGACCCCGGTGTCCGGTCTTCAGTTGGCAGTGACGTATGACGGGCGAAAATTGCGCCCTGGAATCCCGAAAGGAACGGACAAGACGGAGCATATGACGTTTGAATGGACTCAAAGAGATTCGGAGATTCTCATGCTCTTTTACAGTACTCAGGGAAAACAGATTCCGGCAGGACCGGCTGTTCTTGTTGAGATACCTTTTGAGCCCGTTGCAGGGGCCGCCGGGGAGTGTGCGTTGTGTATCGGGGAGGCCATTGTGGCCGGATCGAACGGAGAATCAATCGAGGCCATGACTTCGGTCTCAGCCATTACGCTTGGTGCAGTCGATCTCGAATCTTATCGGCTTTTCCAGAACTACCCGAATCCCTTCAATCCTGAGACTGAAATCGCATTCCAGATACCTGGGGCAAGTGGCGATGGGGAGCATCGTGTCGCGTTGAAGATTTATAATGTCCTCGGCCAGGAGATCCGGACTCTCCTTGAAGAACAGAAGAGACCGGGATTCTATTCTGTGCGCTGGGATGGTCGTGACAACAACGGTACTGAGGCCGTCAGCGGCTTCTACTTCTACCGATTGTCCGCCAAGAATTTCACAGCAACGAAGACTATGGTTCTTATGAAGTAGGAGGTATGTGTTGATCCGGTATTGAGGCATGGCTTCGTGTAGCAGAGATGCACTCTGAAGTTCTCAGAAAGGCGAAGATTTTTCCCTTGCGGAGATCTGAACAATGTTTATTTTTAAGCACAGACACATGAACATGAACGGCAATGACTCGGCTTGGCCCGGATCGGTCTTCATCGATACGTGAAGATGATATTTTGAACCGGAAATGTTGCGGACTATGGTCGGTCAATACGTCTCCGCAAAGAACAGGAGCAAAGGAGTGGATTCATGAAGGGGAGAATTCAGAAAGTCTTGTTGCTGATATGCGTGATTATGATTGTCGGAAGCGCGCTTCACCAGGTTTCATCCGAAACACTTGACTCACTCATTGGAGAAGCCTTGGAGAAGAATCCGGAAATCCTGGCAGCGAATGAGAGGTGGCAAGCCACACAGGCCAGGGTACCACAAGTGAGCGCATTACCGAACCCTCAGCTCATGTTCGGTATCCGAAATGCGGGGTTTGATGAATTTACCCTTGGCGAAGATCCAATGAGCATGGTGGGTGTAACAGCGGCCCAGATGATCCCGTTCCCGGGCAAGTTGTCGCTCCGAGGGAAGATTGTGGGTGTGGAAACCGAACGGCAGAAAGAACTGCTCAATGCAGCACGATTCGGTGTCATTTCCAGTTTAAAAGTGGCGTACTTTGGTCTCTTCTTCGTGCACAAATCAATTGAGGTCATTGGTAAAGATAAAGACATCCTGGAAAAATTTGCGCAGATTGCCGAGGCCAAATATGCGGTGGGGGAAGGTATTCAGCAAGATGTTTTAAAGGCTCAGGTTGAGGTCTCGAGGCTGATTGAGAGGTCGACCGATCTGGAGCAGGAAAAGGGGCGACTTGAGGCGGAGATAAACGCACTCCTCAACCGTCCCCCTTACGAACCTTTGGGGAAACCGGACGAACTGAAGCAATCCATTTTTCAAAAGGGGCTGGGAGAATTAAACGCGATGGCCCTCGAGAGTTCACCCCGTCTGCTGGCCGCCCAACTGGCCATAGACAGGAACAGTTCCGCCCTCTCCCTGGCCAGACGAGAGTACTATCCTGATTTCACTCTGAAGGCAGGATGGTTCAATCGTCAGGACGGGTTCAGAGATATCTGGGATTTCAACATCGGGGTGGAAGTACCTCTTTACTTTGGCAGGAAAGAACGGTACGGGATCAAGGAGGCGGAACTCAATCTCAATTCGGCTCGCCAGAATTATGAGGCGACAAAGCAGGATGTTCTATTCAAGGTGAGAGATCATTATATCGTCGCCCAGACGGCCGACAAGCTTATAAAACTTTACAGTACCGGCATTATCCCCCAGGCCAGTCTATCGCTGGAATCGGCAATTGCCGGCTATGAGGTGGGGAAAGTGGATTTCCTGACGCTGCTCAATAATCTCATCACGCTGCTCAATTATGAATTGAAATATTACGAGGAACTGGTTCGTTTTGAAAAGGCTCTTGCACGGCTGGAGGAAGTCGTGGGTGCGAGTATTATAGAATATTAGACAGAGAAAAACATGGAGGTGAAAGAGTGAGAAAAATTCTGGGCACGAAGGGGAGGAAAAGAGGATACGTCAAGATCATACTGGTCTTTACAATCGCCTTTGTGCTGGGGTACATACTCAGATCATCACCACCACATCCTCCCGGAGAGCATGGAAACACTATGGTTGGAGAGACTGAAGCCAAGGCTCGGATGTGGACGTGCTCCATGCATCCTCAAATCAAACTGCCAAACCCCGGCCAATGTCCCATCTGCTTCATGGATCTTGTGCCGTTCGAGGGGGATGAAGGAGATACTGATCATCCCAGGCAGCTTACGATGTCTGAGACGGCCAAGGCTCTGGCCGAAATCCAGACAGCTCCGGTGGTGCGTGAACGGGTCATGAGCGCGGTCCAGATGGTCGGGAAGGTGGAATATGATGAGACGCGACTGGCCAACATCACTGCTTGGGTACCCGGACGCATTGACAGTTTGTATGTGGACTACACCGGTATCTCTGTTGAAGTTGGTGATCCCATGGTCTCCATATACAGCCCGGATTTGGTATCCACGCAGAAAGAGCTTCTTCAAGCAATTGACGGCGAGAAGAAGGTGAGTGGGAGTACTATAGAGGAGATTCAAAAGATGGCCACCTCCCTTCGACTGGCTGCTGAGGAGAGACTCAGGCTGTGGGGGCTCAGTACCGAGCAGATTGACGAGATCAAGGGGAGGGGAAAGGTTGTTGACCATACCACCATCAGGGCGCCTGTCGGTGGTGTCGTCATCGAAAAGCAGGGTTTTGAGGGGATGTATGTCCAAACGGGCACCCCTCTATACACAATCGCCGATCTCTCGCAGGTCTGGGTTTCTCTCGATGCATACGAATCTGATATGATGTGGCTTCACAGCGGACAGGATGTGGAATTTACGGCAGAGGCGTATCCGGGAGAAACTTTTCTGGGCCAGGTCGCTTTCATCGATCCCTTCCTGAATGAGAAGACGCGGACCGTCAGGCTTCGGGTGAATGTCCCCAATCCGGACGGACGTCTTAAACCCGGCATGTTCGTTCGATCACGAATACGGGCCAACATAAATGACGGAGGGCAAGCCGTCGCTCAGGAAAAGCCGGGTGGAACTGTAGATCCCCTGGTGATACCGGCCAGTGCGCCTCTGATTACCGGCAAACGAGCGATCGTCTACGTCGAAGTTCAGGGTACGGACCGCCCGACATATGAAGGTCGGGTTGTCGAACTCGGTCCCCGGACCGACGATACCTATATCGTCAAGTCCGGTCTTCAGGAGGGCGAAATGGTTGTGGTTCGAGGTAACTTTAAAATTGATAGCGCCCTTCAGATAAAGGCAAAGCCAAGTATGATGAATCCCGAGGGGGGTGGTCCTCCTCCAATCCACAGTCACGGCACGCATACCTCGGAAAAACCAGAAGCATCCCGGCAAACCCCTGGTGCTGATGAATTCAGAAATTCCCTCTCGTCGGTATTGTCAACATATCTTGAGACCCAGAAGGCCTTGGCTTCCGACGATCTTGCCAAGGCGAAAGGCTCACTGAAACATATCGGCCATGCTCTGGAAGCGGCAAAAATGGGCGTTCTCGAAGACGAGGCACACGTAAAATGGATGAAACTTTCAAGGAGAATCGAGTCCGCCTCGGAAGAAGCGTTTGGCACCGATGACATCGATGTCGCTCGTCGTGCCTTTGCCACACTGTCACATGCGATTCTGGAGGTTATTCGAACTTTCGGCCGCCCCGATTCGATCGTTCTGTATGAGATCTACTGTTCGATGGCTTTTGATGGAGAGGGTGCATCCTGGGTCCAGGACAGCAAGGAAATCGCCAATCCCTATTACGGAGCCATGATGCTCAGATGCGGTGAGGTAAAGGGAGAATTTTAAATCATGGCGCAAAAAAACACCGGCTGGGAAAATAAGAAAATGGGACCGCTTGACCGTCTCATTGGTTTTTGCCTTGAGAACAAGATCGTCGTGGCCCTTGTCATTCTCTTTGTGGTTACCTGGGGGATCATGGTGGCGCCATTCGACTGGAATTTCTGGGGGCTTCAGCGCAGCCCGGTGCCGGTGGATGCCATTCCTGATATCGGAGAAAATCAGCAGATCGTCTTCACCGAATGGATGGGTCGCTCCCCTCAGGATGTGGAGGATCAGATCACCTATCCCCTCACCGTCTCGCTTCTTGGTATCCCGGGTGTGAAGACGGTGCGAAGTTTCTCCTTCTTCGGCTTCTCGAGCATCTACATCATCTTCAAGGATGACGTCGATTTCTACTGGTCCCGTTCCCGCGTTCTGGAAAAGCTTGGCAGCTTACCCGCGGGCACCCTTCCGGAGGGTGTCCAACCCACCATGGGACCGGACGCCACGGCCCTGGGACAGGTTTTCTGGTACACGCTGGAAGGGCGGGACGAGGACGGCAAGCCGACAGGAGGCTGGGATCTCAATGAGTTGAGGAGCATCCAGGACTGGTATGTCCGCTATGCTCTCCTTTCTGCCGAGGGGGTCAGCGAGGTGGCCTCGGTCGGCGGATTTGTCCAGGAGTACCAGATCGATGTGAATCCCGATGCCATGAGGGCAAACCGGGTGACACTGGGCGAGATCTTTAATGCGGTGCGCATGTCCAATGTTGATGTCGGAGCCCGCACCATCGAGGTCAATAATGTCGAATACGTCATCCGGGGCTTGGGCTTTATAGAAAACATCGGTGATATTGAAAAGACGGTCGTCAAAGTAAACGCCAATATCCCGATTTCTATCAAGGATGTGGCCACGGTGAGCCTGGGGCCGGCCTTGAGGCGGGGTGCCCTGGACAAGGAGGGAACCGAGGTCGTCGGAGGTGTTGTGGTCACCCGGTACGGCGAAAATCCCCTGGCCACCATCGGCAATGTCAAAAAGAAGATTGAGGAGATCTCCCCCGGACTGCCGAGGAGAGTGCTGCCTGACGGAAGAATATCCCAGGTCAGGATTGTACCCTTTTACGACCGCACCGGTCTTATCTATGAAACCCTCGGCACGCTCAACACCGCCCTGACGGATGAGATCCTGGTGACGATCATCGTGGTCATCATTATGGTCATGCATCTCGGGAGTTCTTTTCTCATCTCAGGTATTCTTCCCCTGGCCGTTCTCATGTGTTTCATCGGCATGAAGCTTTTCGGGGTGGACGCCAATATCGTCGCCCTTTCCGGAATAGCCATCGCCATCGGGACGATCGTGGATATGGGTGTTGTCGTCAGTGAAAACATCATGAAACACCTCAAGGCGGCATTCCCGGAGGAAAACCGTCTTGAGGTCGTCCGCCGCGGCGCCTCGGAGGTCGGGGGTGCCGTGGTAACGGCAATTTCAACGACGGTGGTCAGCTTCCTGCCCGTTTTCACTATGGAAGCTGCGGAAGGGAAACTATTCAAACCACTGGCCTATACCAAGACCTTCGCCCTCATTGCTTCGGTTATTGTAGCCCTGACAATCATTCCGTCCTTTGCTCACATCATATTCGCCGGCAGGGTCAACGGTAAAAAGCTCCGGTCAATCCTGTCCGGATTGTTGGTAGTCGCCGGGATCATCATAAGCATCTTTCTCTCGTGGTGGGTGGGTTTTATTGTCATCCTGGTGGGAGGCTATCCCTTCTTTAAACAGAATCTGTCGGGGAAGATTCTCAAAGTTATTCCATACGGCGTGAATGGACTGGCTGTCATTGTTGTGGGGATTCTCCTTGCCAGGCATTGGGTGCCAATCGGTCCGGAAAAAGGACTGTTGCTGAATCTCATATTCGTGGCCCTCTTCATAGGTGGTCTCCTTATCTTTCTTCAGGTCTTTAAGCGGTTCTATGAAAGGATTCTGCGCTGGTGCCTTGTGCATAAGGTGCTCTTTCTCTCGATACCTACACTGCTGGTCATTCTGGGGGGGACCATCTGGCTGGGTTTTGACCGGGTGTTTGGATTCTTACCCGAGCGGATCAGATCAATTCCTCTGGTAACGACCGTCAGTCATACATTTCCCGGATTGGGTAAGGAGTTTATGCCTCCCCTGGATGAGGGTTCGTATCTGTTGATGCCGACGACCATGCCCCATGCCTCCATTGGCGAATGTCTGGACGTGCTTCAGAAGCAGGATATGGCGATTCGGGCTATTCCTGAAGTGGAGAGTGTCGTGGGGAAGATAGGA
>CP070758.1:3356681-3374164 GCA_020348925.1 Gemmatimonadota bacterium
ATCCCTGAGCATTTTGAGGATCCGTATCATCCTGTCCGTATCCCTCGGATGAAGGCCTATCGTCGGCTCATCCAGGATGTAGAGAGTGCCCACCAGGTGGGCTCCAAGTGAGTTCGCCAGGTTGATGCGCTGCGCCTCCCCACCGGAGAGGGTTCGGGTCATCCGGTCCAAGGTGACATAATCGAGACCTATATCAATGAGGTATTCCAAACGGTTCCCGATCTCCTTGAGAAGCTGCTCCGCAATCGTCCCCTCATACTCCGTCAGTTTCAAAGTACCGAACCATTCTCGTGCTTGCGGGACTGTCATGCGGTTTATGTCAGCAATAGTTTTGTCCGCAATTTTAACGTGCAATGCCTCCTGCCGCAGCTTCGCTCCGTGGCACATCGGGCAGTCCCGCAACCCCATATACCGTCTGGCCAGAAACCGGGCAAATTTTTTGTATCTCTTTTTCTCCAGATAATCGAAGAACTCAAAAACGCCATCGAAATCGTCGGTCCCGTGCAAGACCATATCCCTGTGCTTTTTCTTCAGTTTCTCGAAGGGCACCTCGAGGGGCACGCCGTGATTTTTGGAAAGCGTCTCCAGCTCATCCTTGAAATAGTACCACCATTTCGATTTGGACCAGGGCTCGACGGCTCCGCCGGCCAGTGTTTTGCTTTTATCCGGGATGATGAGATCGAGATCGAAATGGAGCTTGTTGCCGAAACCGCGGCACTCGGGACAGGCTCCGTAGGGATTGTTGAAGGAGAACAGCTGCGGCGTCGGCTTTTTGTATTCGATGTGGCAATCCAGACAGACGAAGCGCTCGCTGTATCCGCGCAATTCGCCACCCTGGGCGTATACATAGGCCTGCCCGTCGCCGTTCAGAAAGGCCGTCTGGATCGAGTCGGCCAGGCGCTGTTCAATCTCCGGGCTGATGACGAGCCGATCCACCACGACAAAGAGTGTATCACATGAAGATGAATCGATGGGCGGAACCGGATCCAGGGGAAGGACCTCACCGTTGACCATGATACGGATGAATCCCTGGGACATCAAATCCTTCGCCACCTCTCTCATTGAGAGAGTCGTATCGATTTTCAAGGGGAAGAGAATCAGACATTTCGTCCCGGCTTGTAACTCCATGGTTTTATCCACCACACCCTGTACCGTCTCAGCCTTGACCTCTTTTCCACAGTTACTGCAGAACGTCCTCCCGATCCGGGCCCACAGCAGGCGCAAGTAGTCGTAAACTTCCGTCGCCGTCCCGACGGTGGAGCGGGACGTCTTGACCGGGTTCTTCTGCTCGATGGCGATGGCCGGATTGATCCCTTCGATGGCGTCGACGTCCGGCTTGTCCATCCGCTCCAAGAACTGTTTGGCGTACGTCGACAGCGACTCCACGTATCGCCGTTGTCCCTCGGCGTAGAGCGTGTCAAAGGCCAGTGAAGACTTCCCCGATCCGCTCACCCCGGTGATCACCGTCAGGGTATTGCGCGGAATCTCGATATCCAGATTCTTCAGATTATGCTGCCTGGCCCCTTTTATGCGGATGGCGTTCGTCATCTTTTCTGCGACATCCTGTCTCAATAAGAGTTCACTTGAAATTCGTAACTCATCGAATGTTAATTGTACCACAAGAATTTGTCATTCTGGGGAGCTCCGTGCCGTTGCACAGGGTACATATCCTGTGCGATCAATACCTATGTAATCAAATGGAATAAAACCGACCGTATTACGCTCTTTTTGCAATCGGCTCCGGCTCTCTGCCCTGTATCACCCTTGTATACGGTTCCACATCATGGTCCAGCCACACGTTACCGCCGATAATCGATCCCTTCCCGATGCGGACACGACCCAAGATTGTCGTGCCGGAGTAAATGATGACGTCTTCCTCGATGATGGGATGGCGGGGGATGCCTTTGACCAATCTACCGTTCTTATCTTTGGGAAAACTTTTTGCCCCGAGAGTGACCTGTTGATACAGCCGCACATTTTTTCCAATGACACATGTCTCGCCGATAACTGTGCCCGTTCCATGATCGATAAAGAACCGCTCCCCGATCTCCGCCCCCGGGTGAATGTCGATCCCTGTCTGGGAGTGGGCCATCTCCGTAATAATCCTGGGGATGATCTCCATATCTTGAAGATGAAGCTCGTGGGCGATGCGATAATTGGTCACGGCCCGAATGCTCGGATAACAGAAAATCGTCTCCCCTGGACTCTTGGCAGCCGGATCTCCCTCATAGGCCGCCACCACATCGGTCGCCACCAAGCTTCGAATCTTCGGCAGTGTTTGGAGAAAGGCTTGAGTCTGTCCTTGAGCTTTGGTTTCACAATCCAGACATTTCTCCGGATCTTCAGCAGTGCACATGAAACAGTAGCCCCTCTTTATCTGCTCGGCCAGGAGCCTCTGCACCTTACCCAGATTTGAGCCTGTCGAAAACGGCATCGTCTCCGGCATAATCTCAGAATCATGAAAGAATCCGGGAAAGAGCACCGCTCTCAAACGCTCCACGATCTCCGACAAGAGTTCAATGGACGGCATGGAGGCCCCGTGCGACGGCCGATGATAGACCGTCTCGTACGATTCAGGACGGCACAGTTCATCGACGACTTTCTTCAGAATGTTTTCATCTCTCATACCTGCTCCTGTGTTCTTGATTTTGTCTACACAACCCCCTCAATCCCCCTTTGATAAGTGGGACTTCTTCGTGAGAAGCTCCTTTTACAATTGGGACTTGTTCGCGGGAAATCCCTTTCAGATGGGGGACTTTTAGTGCGATTGCCCATTTCATAAGCGTGACTCCAAATGTCCCCCCTATCAAGGGGGGGACGACAGGGGGGTGTCAAATTATTCACTATTCAAATTCTTACCTTTCTGTCTTTCATTCCTCTCTATCCAGTGCTCGATCATTGCAATAACGCCTGGAAGATTATGCCTGACGTCACTTTCAAGAAAGCGTAAAAACCGAAAACCTTGTTTCTCAATTTCAGTCTGTCGAATCTTATCGCGCTCAAGCCGCTCATCATGGCTAACCCCATCAACCTCAACAGCAAGACTGAGGCGCGGACAGTAAAAATCTACAATATAGTCACCGATCGGCTTCTGACGAGTGAATTGATACCCTTTGATCTTTCTGCCTTTCAATTCCTGCCAGAGTATTGCTTCAGCCAGTGTTCCACTCTTCCGCAATTTTCGGGCGAAATGCTTAAGTTTAGGATTGTAGTGTGTTCGAACCATTTTTTACAACCCCCTCAATCCCCCTGTTATAAGGGGGACTTGTGGTGTGGTCGCATTTTTCATAGGTCTAACATCCAATTGTCCCCCCTATCAAGGGGGGACGACAGGGGGGTGTTGCGTACAGCTTTTTCTTCTCAGGTAAGTTCCACCTTGTCCTTCTGAAATTCAACCTCAAGCTTCACAGAAGTGCTTCTCCTTGTACTCCTCCAGAAGCTCTCTCGCCTCCTCTTTACATCCCCCGCAGCCGGTCCCAATCTTGGTCATCTCCTGAAGCTCGTAAAAGGTCCGCGCGCCCTCGAGCACGGCGTGCTCGATATCCTGGTCGGTCACTCCCATGCACTGACACACGACCCGCGCCTCCTCCTGACGCACCTTCTCCTCCATCCCGTGGCGCCGATAATAGTCGTTGATGGCCAAACGCAGAGCCTTGTCGCCCAGAACGGAACAGTGAATCTTGTGGTCCGGTAAGCCGCCCAGCTCCTTGTTGATCTCCTTGGCCGAGAGATTGTACGCATCATCCAGTTTCATACCCTTGACCATCTCGGACATGACGGAGGTACTGGCAATGGCGCTGGCGCAGCCGAAGGTTTTCCACTTGCAGTCGGTGATGACGCCACGCTCCGCATCGACCTTGATGACGACCATCATCTCATCGCCGCATTTGACGTTGCCCGTCACACCTTTTCCGTCATGCTCGTATTCGTCCTCATTCACGAGGATGTTCTTGGGGTTCATGAAATGTTCTTTGACTTTTTCGGTATATGCCCACTCCGGTCCGGCCATGCTCAACTCCTTGTATAGACAGTTGACATCTCTCTGATTCTTTCAATCACACGAGGCAGGACCTCCAGCACGTACTCCACGTCCTCCATCGTGTTTTCGCGCCCCATACTGATGCGTATCGACCCGTGCGCCCACTCCATAGGGAGTCCTGTGGCCAGTATCACGTGCGAGGGATCCAGCGATCCCGTAGCGCAGGCGGAGCCTGTCGAGACGGCAATTCCTTCCAGATCGAGATAGAGGAGAATGGCCTCCCCCTCAGCCCCTTCAAAGGAGACATTGAGTGTGCCCGGCAGACAGTCCGTCGGGTGCCCGACGAAGTGCACATCCGGTATCTTCTCCTCGATGCCCTTTCTTAAAAGTGCCTTCAACTCCAGGAGTCGCTTCTCCTCAGGCTCCATCTCCACGGATCGCATTTCCAGCGCCTTGCCAAAACCGACGATCCCCAGCGTATTCTCCGTCCCGGCCCTTCTGCCCCGCTCCTGATGTCCCCCCCGTATCAAGGGACAGAAGGGTGCTCCAGTCCTGATATAGAGTGCCCCGACACCTTTCGGCCCGTAAATCTTATGGCCTGACAGGGTCAGGAAATCCACGTCCAGCTCCCGAACATCCACCGGTATCTTCCCCACGGCCTGGACGGCGTCAGTATGAAACAGGGCCCCGTGCTTATGGACAAGCCTCGCCATCGCCTCAATATCCTGTATGGTACCAATTTCATTATTGGCCATCATGACCGACACGAGTCTCGTCCGTTCCGAAATCATACCTTCCAATTGCCCGATATCGATCTTGCCATGCTCATCCACGTCGAGATAGAGGACATCGACACCGCGTTCGTTCAGACATTTTGATGTCTCAAGAATGCAGGGATGCTCGATCTTCGTCGTAATAATCTCATTGGCACCCTGATATTTGTGTTCGCACGCTTTCGACTGGCAGGAAATAATCGACAACACGGCGTTGTTGGCCTCCGACCCGCTCCCGACAAACACGATCTCCTCCGGTTTCGCGCCGATAAAGGAGGCGACGCGGTCCCGCGCCGACTCGACAAGCTGCCTCGCCCCTCTGCCGAAGTCGTGAAGACTGGAAGGGTTCCCATAAACATCCATGGCCTCGCTCATCGCTTTTCTTACCTCAGGATGCAGGGGCGTTGTCGCATTGTTATCCATATAGATCTTTCTCACAGCCATAGTCCTCTCCTTCGTACAATGTCCGATCCGCGTCTTTGTGTCAAGCTCCCCTCACGGTATTCCCTCTAAAATTTTCCCACACAAAATCGTCAGTACACTAATTTAATGTTTAAATTCATCAATTCAATCCCATTCTTGTCGCCGATGACCCACAGGCTGGTTCGATCGTACCGACTCTTTCGAGTCAATTTATACCTTGCATTCAAAGTAAAGGCGGGCTATTTTCAAAACGACAACCTGTCGCGGTAGGGCGCAATGGAAAAGGCGCAGCGCATAAGGAGATCAGGGCATCGGGGGGAAGCAGAGCATCAGCGGATCGGAGGGAACACATGTGCGATCAGGGTTGCGGAGCCTGCCCCGTCGGATACTCAATCCCGCGCGACAAAATATTATCGCTCCGCTGATAGGGTGATCTGTTCCACATTTTTCCGAGACGATGAGACGATTCACGTACCTTTTCATCCTCCTGTTCATACCCGGGATTCTTCTCGGTCAATCCGAGGTCGTTCGTAGAATAGAGCTGAAACTCGAACCGGCAGCTCGAGAGCGGGCCAATTTTCTCCCGTACCGCCAGATCAAACGGCCCAAGGTGGGGCTGGCTCTGAGCGGCGGTGGGGCGCGCGGCTTGGCCCACATCGGTGTGCTCAAGGCGCTGGAGGAGGCCGGTATCCAGGTTGATATGATCGCCGGTACCAGCATGGGCTCCATTGTCGGCGGTCTCTATGCGGCCGGATATTCCGCCGAGGAGCTGGAACGCCTGGCCTTAAACATCGATTGGGCCGATCTGTTCGTGGACACACCGGCCCGCACCGACCTCTTTTTAGGTCAGAAACAGGAGAAGGCCAAACACTTTCTCCAGATCCGATTTGCCGGGTTTCAGCCCTACATCCCGCCCGCATATACCGCCGGTCAGAAGCTGAGCAACCTTCTCACCAGTCTGACGCTTGAGGCCAATTACAGATCCGGCGGCGACTTTGACCGATTAAACATCCCCTTTCGAACGGTCACGACCGATCTCGTCTCAGGCGACAAGGTCGTCTTGTCCCGGGGCGATCTCGGCGAAGCTCTGCGCGCCAGTTTAACCGTTCCTCTCCTTTTTACCCCGGTCGAGCGGGGCGACTGGCTCCTGGCGGACGGGGGTATCGTCGACTACCTGCCCATCGACGTCGTTCGTGCTATGGGAGCCAATATCGTCATAGCCGTGAATATCCTCAACAGCCTCCGCTCCAAAGAGAACCTTCAATCCCCCTGGGAAGTTGCGGATCAGGTGATCAGCATCATTATGATGATCTCCAACGAAAGACAGATGCCGGAAGCCGATGTCATCATCGATCCCAACCTCCGAGACCATTCCTCCCTCGACTTCAGCGGCATCGACCGGCTCATCAGCTGGGGCGAGGAGGCCGCCCGGGGCAAGCTCGACCGGATACATCAATTGCTCCATGAAAAAGCGGTGCACATCGACAACGACGTCACGTTTTCCGTTTCGACGGTTTCGGTCGAACCGTTGAACACTCTTGAGGATAAGGTCTTATCGGATAAGATCTCGACCGGACCGGGGGACATTGCCGATCTCACGCAAGTCCACCAAGACCTGGAGCACATCTACGACCTCGGGTACTTTCAATCGGTGACGGCCACAGTTGAGATGGACACAACCACCCCTGACCCCCCTGTGGCACACGTGCGCTTCGACCCGCACGAGAATCCACCCTTCCGCAGGATTATTCTGATGAACAACACGATGTTCCCCACGGATTCTATCCTGGCCAAAACCGTCTCGGAGCCGGGGAAGCCACTAAACTTCAGGACCGGCGCGCAGGATGTCTTCAACATTTTAAACCTCTACCACAGAAACGGATATGTCTTAGCGAAAATCGACGACATCGATTTCGACGAAGGGACCGGAATCGTAACCGTCGTCATCGAGGAGGGTCGAATTTCCAATTTCGACATCTCCGGCAACCGTCGCACCAGAGAGCACGTCATCCTGCGGGAGTTCCCCCTTCAATCCGGACAGGTGTTTAATCTCAATAGGGCCAACAGGGGTATCAATAACATCTACAGCACCGGATTATTCGACAGAGTCCACCTGAATATTGAAAAATCGGGGGATTCAACGAGCGTCTGTCTCGATGTGGTAGAGAAAAAGTTCGACCTCTTGAGGCTCGGAACCCGATACGATCGCGAATATGAGACCGAGGGGTTCATTGAGTTTCATGACGACAATCTTTTCGGATACGGCGGCAAGTTCAATCTTCACCTCCAGTACGGGCAGCGGCGGCAGCGGTATGAGATCAATCTCAGGGCCGACCGGTTCTTCAGGACATATCTCACCTACCGTGGCTCGGCATACCACAGAAGACGCGAACAATATTACTACGGCTCAGACAATGTTCGACGCACCGAGTACAGGGAACGGCGATGGGGCACACGATTTGCCATCGGGCAACAGATTTTTCGACTCGGCACGGTCTCTGTGGAGGGGCGAGCGGAGGAGGTGAAACTGAGGACGAATTCGGAGAAAGGCCCTCAAGAAAACATCCAGATCAGGAGCCTCATATTCCGATCCGCCGTCGATAACCTGGACAGATATCCTTTCCCGGTTTCTGGAAATTACTCCCATCTTTTCCTCGAGCTCGCCGACGACATCCTGGGAGGAACGGCGTCCTACGTCAAGTTTTTCGGCACCCTCGAGTCGTACGCCACCTTCTTTTCAAGACACACGCTCCACCCTAAATTCAGCTTCGGCTCCATGGACCTCATCACACCCTTTTCGGAACGCTTCAAGGTCGGCGGCAACCGTATTTACAACGAATATCCCGGCGAAGAGTACACGGTCAGGTTGTACGGATTTCACGATGAAGAGTTCGTAGGGCGCCAGCTGTTGTGGGCAAATATCGAATACCGCTACAAAACGCCTTGGTTCTCCTGGCTTGATCTGTACCTCTCAGGCCGATACGATGTGGGTTACCTGTGGCAGGAGGCCGAAACCTTCCGGAGCGACAGGATCAAGGAGGCCTGGGGCGTAGGACTGGCCGTCGAGACACCTGTCGGGCCGGCGGAGGTCAACTACGGTCGCTCCAAGAAGGGCGAGGACCGGGTCTATTTCTCCTTCGGCTACTGGTACTGAGTTCCCCCCCTGCCTTTTCCGCACAATTCCTTCGACTCACAGCGCAACGCTATTCACCCAGTCTCATTGGAGCCGGACGGACGAAGTCAACGTTCATATCCTTTTTGTAGTTGCCTTTCCCGGAGTGATTGTGTATATTCGAAAGCTCTTATGGACGCAGGAGATATGTCACAGAGTGAAGCACAGGAAAGGGATCAAGGATGAAATCGGTCGAAGAACAATTTAAAGTCCTCATGCGCGGTGTGGACTACGGCGATGATGTCACCAAGCGCAACATGGAGGAAGAATTACGGGACAGACTGAAGGCGGACCGGCCTCTGAAGGTTTACCTGGGTGTCGATCCCACCAGCCCGGATCTCCACCTGGGCCACATCGTGCCCATTCAGAAGCTGAAGCAGTTTCAGGATCTGGGGCACGAGATCACTTTTCTCATCGGGGATTTCACCGGCAGGGTCGGCGATCCCTCGGGTCAATCCAAGACACGCCCGATGCTCACCGATGAGGAGCTGAAGGTCAACGCCAAGACGTATACCGACCAGGTCTTCAGGATTCTCGACGAGAGGAGAACCCGGGTCGAATTCAACAGTACCTGGCTCAGCAAGCTCACCTTTGAGGATGTTATCAAGCTGGCCTCCAGCTTCACTGTGGCCCAATTCCTGGAGCGGGATTACTTCAGGCGGCGATTCGACAAGGGGGAGGCCATCCATCTCCAGGAGTTTCTGTACTGCCTCATGCAGGGGTACGACGCCATTCAGCTCGAGACCGACGTCCAGATCGGCGGAGTCGACCAGCTGTTCAATCTCCTCATCGGCCGGGAGCTGCAGCGGGCTGTGGGTCAGAAGCCACAGATCGCCATCACGCTGCCGCTCCTCGTCGGCACCGACGGGACCATGAAGATGTCCAAGAGTTACGGCAACGCCATCGGCCTGTGGGAGCAACCCGGGGAGATGTACGGCAAGGTTATGAGTATCCCCGATCATATCATGATCAACTACTTCACCCTGCTGACGGACATGCCGCTGGAGGAGATCGAGGCCATTGAGAAAGACCTGGGGTCGGAAAAACTTCATCCCAGAGACGCCAAAATGCGGTTGGCCCGGGAGATTGTGGCCAAATTCCAGGGGGAAGACAAGGTGGCGGAGGCTGAGGAGGCCTTTGTCAGTGTCTTCCAGAAGCGGGAGCTGCCCGAGGACATGCCACAGGTGGCTGTCCCCAGGGAGTGGGTGGAGGGGGGCGTGAACGTCATAGAGCTCGTCATGGAGACGAACCAGGTGCCCAGCACCAGCGAGGCGAGACGGCTCATCCAGCAGGGCGGCCTGAAGATCGACGGGGAGAAGGTCGCATCCATAGACGAGACCGTCAAACCGTCGGATGGCACCGTCATCAGGATGGGCAAGAGGCGCTTCGCCCAGGTGCGAGTCAAGGAATGATGAATCATTTAGGGGAATTCACGTTTTAGGAGATCAGTGACCCATAAAGGGTGCGGTCGCGAAGGCTCTTTTGAACGGGTGTCTCCGGGGCTCAGCGGCTTGTTTCAGTTGATGTCAATCGTCGTTCCCACATAGAATCAGATCCACCCCGCAATTCGCTTGTGTCGACTGTTCGCTTCTTACCTTCACCACTTTTATCGCAATCTTTTCGATCACTGCCCATTCACCATTCAAGATCCGATCGCCCAGCGCATCCAAACCAAATATCTCCCTCTCACAGCCCGTTCTGCCTGTCCTGATCATAATATCGGGGCCTGTCCGGCCCCAGCCTCGGGAAGTGAGAGAAGGAGTGGATTTAAGAAATAGGATGTGTCCCCCTTTTTACTATTTCAGAAACACCATCTGCTTTGTCTCACTCACGGTACCGGACTTCAAATGGTAAAAATAGACGCCGCTCGGAAGCTCGGCTCCTGACTCATCCCTGCCATCCCAGGTTACCCTATAGTAGCCCGGCTCCTTGAGCCCTTCCACCAACGTCCGAACCTCCTGGCCGAGAAGATTGTAAATCTTCAGAGTTGTGTGAATGGACGATCTGTCATCTGCTATCTGATATTCAATTGCTGTCGTGGAATTAAACGGATTTGGGTAGTTCTGGGCGAGGAGACAGGTTTGGGGCAGCTCCGTGATCCCGAATTCTTCGACCGAGGTTGCCGCTTTCCAGAAAGCCGTCAGACCACCTGAGGAGGGAACATAGAGGGTACGATCGGCGATGATGGGCTGATACCAATGACCCCTCGAATCGTCGAAAAAGATCGAATCCCCTGTAGCGAGATCGAATCCCCAGAGTTGTTGCACATTCCACCAGGTCGTCACATAGACAATGCCGTTGGCGATACTCGGGGGATAAATTCCATCCACATCGAGGACTTGATGCCAGAGATAAACACCCGTAGCTTTATCAAGGACATACACCGCCGAATTTGTATCCGCGGTTTCTAACACCGTGAAGCAGAAATAGTCATCGGCAACGGCCGCGGTCCCACCGTTGTAAAAGGGCAACTGTCCGTCCAGAATTTCATACGTCCACTCAATCTGACCGTCACTTTTTCTGAACGCCCGGATCGTTCTGGAACCGTCTTCCGCATACACATACTGGTTGTCCACGGACATGATCAGCCCACCCCTGAAACTAGCCTGCCATTTGATCTCACCGGTGAATTTATTGAGAGCGTAGCCGCGGGTGTACACATTAGAATCGTCCACTGCAGGGGTGTACTGTCCTGAAACCGGAAAGGACCAGACAGTCGAGCCGTCTGCCACGTCGAGGCAATAGAGACTGTCCTTGATGATGTACACCCGATCGCCATCTGGGATAGGGTTGCGGGTGTACAAACTGCCGATGGGCTTAAACCATACTTCCTCTCCTGTTTCCCGATTCAGGGCAAAGAGGCCTGTGCCACCCTGCCCACCGCACAGCACGAGGGAGTTGACGAAGGCCGGGGCACATCCGATGGAGCCACCTGCACTGTCAACTTTAAAGGACCACAGCAAGGTGTCGTTCTGGGGATCAATGGCGTGAACGGTGTTCCCTTGACCGAACAATAACATACCATCGTCAGACGTGAGCCATGTTCCTCCGGGTGCATTATCGAACGTTTTCGATTCGAAGGGGGGAGCCAGTTCCGTCTCATTTTCGGCCCAGGCGGTCTGTTCTCTGCACCCGTTTACCATGGGCCAATCATACTGGCCGAAGACCTGACCTGACACGCACAGGAGCGCGACCGGAAAAAGCAGGACTTTCACGTTCATCTCTACCTCCGCAGGAAAAGGGTTAATGGTTGCCTATCTGGATCGGTTCGTAACGAATAATGTTCCGCTCCTTGTATTGTGATGAAGCGCCTTCTTTACATTTTGAAGGACTGGCCTTAATCTGAAAAATCGTACATCAAAGAGGTGACCTCCATTAGACATTCAACCTCCTCCCTCATGTATTCTTTATATCAGGGAGTTAAAAAATAGTCCTGAGTACGATTTCTGGTAACAAAGAACGAGAAACCTCTATCTGTCAACGTAGAATATTGTTGAAAAATAGACTTATGTCAAGAAATTTTAAGAATATTTTTATGTTGAGACTCGAAGGATCATGAGATGGCCTTTGGATCAGCACCCAAGGATCTTTCTGTTTCTTGAGCATAGAAAATTCTCGTCTCCTTTTTTCAAAGGGGGACCACGGGGAATTGGATTATTTGAACATCTCGGAAATTCTACGATTTTCGAGATGTATGAGGGGATTGGGGGAAAGTTGGAGTTTGGAGGAGGGAGTAGGAAGAACCGAATCCTTCGTTACCGGGGAACGGAGGTGAGAGTGCCCTGAAACATGAGCCGCTGGAGCGTCCGGCGAGCGTAGAGTCGTTTTTTCCGAGTCTGAGTCCCAGAAAATCGGGGACGAGTTTGGAAAAAACAACGCCGTGAGCCGATGCAGGAAACTTTTCGACGTTCCTTTTAACAGCCTGATTCAACACTTTTGTCTCAACACCATAGATTTGGGCAAGGTCGGCGTCCAGAATCACCTTCTGGCCACGGATTTAAAAAATCATTAAGGCCTTATTCGGATCGGACCAAATTAAGCATGCAATTGTTCGGTCAAAAAGTAGCCTGTCCCCTTTTCTTTTTCGCAATTAATGTGCTCCCATTCGCAAATATTTAATTTTGAAGGGTCGACCCTCGTAGAATTGGTTGCAAGGAGTGTCCCCGAATGACATACTTCTTTTTTGCTCTTTCATACTCACTCAAGAATGGTAAAAAAAACCTTGCCAACTCTCTTTAAACCTCATATTTTCGAAGAGCGAAAACGTATGATGTTCTCAGTCAGGATTTTGGAAGGAGGTGATGCTGTTCGATTCGTCAGACACCTTTGCTTTTCTTGCTAATAAGACTAAAAATAAATAGTATGTTATATTCCTTTGAAATTTTTATTTAATGCGAACGGGTCTATGGTAATTTTCCCAGCGGTATATTGATTTCACTGGATTCCCGCTAACGCGGGAATGACTTTCTTTGATATGAGAGAAAAAGGTGACTGTACTTTTTTTCCTCTTCTCGACAACGACTTCACAACAAAGAATTCTTAGATGAGTAACAAGGAGGATACAATGCATAGGAGGAGCTTCCCTTATCGGCACATTATCTTAACAGTTATAATTGTAGCCTGTCTTTCTTCACTGACCCACGCGCAGATCACTTTTACCGAACACGTCATTACAACCGGCTACACCAACGCATCCTACGTCCACGCCGCCGACTTGGACAAGGACGATGACTTAGACATTCTGGGCGCCTCACGCGGCCTGGGATATCAAAGCTGGTGGGAGAACGACGGACACCAGAACTTTACAGAGCATGTTTTATCAGACAGTTTTCCTGGCTCGAACTGTATATTGGCGGTGGATTTAGATACGGACGGAGATGAGGACATCTTGGCTTCGAGCAGTACCGCTAATTTCATAAAGTGGTGGGAAAACGACGGCACCGCAAGGTTCACGGCTCACGTCATCACGGATGGGTATTCAATGGTAATAGGTGTCTTCGCTATCGACATGGATAATGACGGCGATATCGATGTCATCGGGGCCTCTCAAGGTCACGGCGCCATTCGCTGGTGGAAAAACGACGGAAACCAGAACTTCACCGAGCATTCCATCACGGAAACCGTCAGCTCCCCCTACGACGTTTTTGCCTGTGATCTCGACGGGGATGATGACATTGATGTCATCGGATCAAGCCAGAACACGGATACCCATGTCTGGTGGGAAAACGACGGCAGCGAGAGTTTTACCGAGCATCTCTTCACCACAAATTACGGCTCCTGTAACTTTTTCGAAGCTGCGGATGTGGATGGCGACGATCTGCTGGATATCGTTGGTGCATCCTTCGGCTCTGGTGGCGTGGCCTGGTGGCACAATGAGGGAAACAGGACCTTCACCCAAAAGACAATCTCCGAGACGTTCTTCTCGGCCCCAAAGGTGCAGGCCGTCGACATGGACGGTGATGGTGATACAGATATTGTAGGCGTATCCTACAGTATGTCTACTGTTGTCTGGTGGGAGAACGACGGAGATGAGAATTTCACTCAACATACGATTTCAAATACCCTTGGTGGTCCCTGGCATCTCTTCGCAACCGACATTGACGGTGACGATGATATCGATGTGCTGGTCAGCGGGTTTCAATCCAATCGGATTGTATGGTTCGAAAACAGTGCCTCAAGCCGGACGAGAGGGGATACCAATGGAGATGGGGCCGTCGATCTTCTGGATATCATCACAGCCGTAAACCATATCTTGGACACTTCGATCCTCGAGGGGGATGACCTGTGGGCGGCCGATTGCAACGACGACGGGGAAATCGATCTCCTCGATCTCATAGGTATTGTGAATGTGATTCTGGGGATCGGCGAGTGTGTACCTTGATGTTTATCAATTTCAGATATGTAATGACTTGGTGAGGGTAAAATCTTTATGATACAGAGATTTCTGTTTCAAACACACCATCCATCTTACAACATACACATCACCGGATAGCTTAAATGCTTGCTTCCAACGAAGCATAACATTTTACAGTTTTCGCACTCCATTCTATTCGCACTGTTTACCCTTCCTGCTTCAACAAACAGCGTCACGAGTCAATCGGCCCGGAGCTGCCCAATTACACCGTCTCCGGTACAGTCTTTCACAGCATCACCCACGAACCGCTTCCCGGCGCACAGGTGACGATCGAAGACCTGAGTGCGACCACCGACAGCCTCCGCCGGTACGCCGTTTTCCACGTCCCCGGAGGGGAAAGCCACGCCGTCACCGTTTCCAAGGTACACTTTGAAACCTTCGAAACATATCTCACAATGGGTTATGCGGATCTCGACTCCTTCGATTTTGTCCTGGGTAAAATACTCAGCTTCAGCGATCTGTTTCAGGGACCGACAGGTGAATCCAAGGGGCTGGCCTGGATCGGTGACATCACCTGGTCCAGCGACGGGCTCCGAAAAAGAATGTACGTGCACGACGGAGCGCTGGAGTGGATGAGCTCCTTCGACGCGCCGGGCTCCTTCCCCCCAGGGAGAAATACACCACCCCCTATGGTTTAATGGCCACGCAGGAAGGCGAAAACAGATATCTCTGGTATCGGTCGGCTTCGACAATATTTTCTGATGTCTGACCCTATAAGAGGAATATAATTACATGAACGCTAAAATCAACGTTCTTTATTTATCTCTTCTTCCCCCCTCGTCTTCACCCTGTAAAGTATTGTTCGGCCTGACTGTTCGACCCTCCGTTTTCGCCTCAGCGAAACTTACACAATCGTCCCCTCATCTAATGAGCATATTTAGCAGAGCTACGCTTTACATTGCAGATTACGATCAGCCGAGTACGCTCAGTTGATTTCTGTGAGCTGATTACGATGAAAGGAGGGCAACATGTTCTCTGGTGCAGGTATAGGCGCCGGATTTGCCATAGGAATTGCTGCAGGAATGGTTGCAGGTCGAAAAAAGGCCGGTGACGATCTTCGAAAATTTACAGAAACAAACAATATCACCATCAGGGACGGGCACGGCGAGTGGATGCTCATCGACGATTTTCTCACCCAAGCCCTCGGCGCCCACGCCGGCGGAGATAAAAAGATCCAGGTCATAATCTGTGTACTGCTTGGTATCCTCGCCCTTCTCGGCGTGGTATTCTTTATCATGAGGTCGTGAACCAGCCCTTTCTTGTTCCCGGATGCGCGGACAGAGTCTCTGTATGCTCGTCCTCGATCTCTTTAAGCCGTGATATAGATCCCAAACCGCACAGCTCAGGGTGACATGTTGATTTCACACAATCAAAGATCAAAGATACGACCCCGTATACTGTTCTCCTCCGCTCCTCTGCATCCCTGCTCCCATGCTCCTTGCGACCCTCGGACATCTGAAGATCAAACATCAAAGATGCGACCCCGTATACTGCGATCCTGTCTGCTATACTACCTCCCAAAAAAATATTTTGCAAAAAGTAGCCGATCACCTTATTGCACTCTTTGCTCCTGAACTGATTTAGAATTTCGGTTTCAAACCAGCTTGCTTGCATAATTCATTGGCAGTAATTCTGTCTATCGTTCGTTGTCTTTTTATGGGTATTGTCCTGATGTCATTTGTATAAATGGAATGATTTCCACCTTCACGCAGAAAGAAAAAGCCGTTTTCCTCAAAATACCTTATTAGGTCACTACGTTTTATGGACATACTATAACTCGATAGGTACCTGTTCTAAAAGTGCCCCACCAACCGGGATCTCTTTTTCTTGTTCTCGATAGGCTTTTATCATTTCTGACAATGCATCCTTCAACATTGCCCTACATTCCTCCAGGGATGCACCCTCAGTAATAACCTCCGGCCATTCAACCAATTGTCCCATGTAGCCGGAATCTACTTTCGTGTATTTTGCAGTGTAATGGCTCAACATTGATTCACTCCTTATTTTTCACCACATTGCGAATGATTCTATTCAACACTCTCAATTTGCACAAAAAGTGAAGAATTGTCAAGACAAGAATTATTCTTATTTTATCCTTTTTTTGTCCTCTACTGTTCGTATTCCGTATTCTGCATTTCCTCTACCGTATTCCGTGCTCAGTCTCCCGTATTTTTTCAACTTAAAATAATCGAATTATTTCTCGGCGGTCAAACCTAAAGTGGACATGACAGGAAGCACGAGTAAGTTTCCCTTTTCGAAAGCCTGTCCTGAGCATGGTCTGAGGAGGAGATTGGGTGGGATCGAAAACCTCAAAATCTATTTTCTGATGTCTGACCCTTTAAGATTGGCTGTTTTCTTATCTGAGGAAAATGTCACAAAATCCATATCGGAAGTAAATTCCTCAACCTCGATGATCGAATTCAGGATATCTGAAACATAATCTCTCAGATCTTTTCTCATGCAGTGATGACCTCTTCAAGAATATACTGCCCTATGAAAGGCTTCAAAGCCTTCTTAGAAACAAGATCAACTTTTCTTTTAAGTTGCAGTTCAAGATATTCCTCAAGTTCCATAAATTTGAAGAATCCGATAGGTTTCTCAAATTCTACAAGAATGTCAATATCGCTTGTCTCCATCTCTTCTTCCCGAACGAAGGAGCCAAACAGACCAATCTCACGCACATTGAACCGGGCTTTAAGTTCAGGCTTTAATGCGTCCAGCTTTCGAAGAATTTTTTCTCTCATACTCATAATTTCATCAACCTGTCCTGGATTCAAACCATATTACTTTCAAATAATACTTTTATACCACAATTTGCGAAAAAATAACCGCTGTGTCAAGAGGGGATACGTCTACTCAACATCTGCTCGTGAAAACGGACACCCATCTCCCTTTCATAGCGAGAAACATAGTATGTTTCGGGTCAAACCCTATCCAAGCCTCCTGTTTCCTCCTTTGTATCGTTCACATTCACGCTTCAACTCATATACTCTTTCACCCTTTCTCCTCCACCCCTCTGCACCTCTGCTCCCATGCTCCTTGCGACCCTCGGACATCTGAAGATCAAACATCAAAGATGCGACCCCATTGTGGACGATCGCCGAAGGAGCAACGGACTGAAAAAACGATCCCGGCTTTTTTCATAAGATATTTGGGTTCAATCTATTGTGAGAATAATCAATAAGTTGATCCCATTTTTTATTTGTACCAATTTCGATCTAT
>CP070758.1:3374264-3421810 GCA_020348925.1 Gemmatimonadota bacterium
CCGCCAGGTATTGTTCCAACCGTAGTCGTAGTTTTGGAACACGGCGCCGATCAGCGAAACGTACCGGGTATATTTTCCGGGCTTGGTCCACTTGTAGCCGCCGCCGAGATGACCGTTGATCACATCCGTGCGCCACATGAAACCCATGTCGTTCAAATCGAAATTGGGGTGAATAACTCCCAGTGAACTGTTGAAGATTACATTTCCCTTCTGCTTATTCACAAGGATACGACCTCCATAACCAGAGAGAGATGTGGCCGAACTGTCGACGCTCACGTGGGAAGCGTCCGGTCTCTGGAAATAGTGCCCCGAGCTTTCCTGCAGGGAAAGCATCCGCTCCTTGCTCCCGCGGACATGCGTCAAGCCCACCCAACTGGATATGACCCATCTTCTTTCAGAATCCAGAAATGTCCAACCGTCAAGACCAAAGGTTCTCGCACCGCTGTTGAATTCATCTCTCAGTCGGTCGTCCCGAAACATCCGTGTTGTAAAGGTAGAAATAAAGCCCAGGCCTTGTTTCCCCTCGTCTATCTCTTTCTGAGCACGGGCCACCCCATAATAGGTGAGAGGCTCCACCTCCGCCCGAAATGTGTGACCTGAGATGTCGAGTTTGGCCTCTCCACGACCAGTCAAGGCGTGGAGTGTACCAATATTCCAGTTGTTGCCGATCTTTCCAGTCAGTTTGGTCGCCCCGAGAATCTGGGTTCCCTCTGGAATCTGAGCCCAATCATGATCGGGAAGACTTCCCTGAGGACATCGGCCAATGCGTCTGCTGTAAAAGAAATTCGGACCACCCCAGTTAAAACTCCAGTGGCTACGTGAGCCCCCGTATCCGAATTCAAAGATCGAGGAGCCTTCGATGAAGAAAGGTCGCTTCTCGCTGTAAAAGGTCTCCACATCACCCAGATTGATGACCGCCGGATCGACCTCAACCTGCCCGAAATCGGGATTCACCGTGGCATCCAGGATCAGATTATTTCCCAGACCAATCTTAAAATCGGCCCCCATGTCAGGTGGATATCTCGAGCCGTCGTTGAAGGGATCATCAGGCTCGGCAGGAACATATTCCGCTTTCAGTCGAGTGTACGGCAATATTTCCACCTGGCGGGCGGGGTGAATATTCTCAATGCCAACCAGATCGACGAAACGGGAGACGAATCCGCTGCCGTCCTTCGGCGTATAGACGACGTAAGCATGTTCATTTTTCCTTTCGATACATCGCCGGAAATTGATTCCCCACAAATATCTGTCCCTCTTTTGGAAACGGAGCTGAGAATAGGGGATGCGCATCTCGGCCGTCCAGCCCTTGTTGTCAATATTGACTTTCCCCTGCCACACGCCGTCCCATGAATCGTCACTCCATTCGTCGTTGTACAAAATCCCGTCGTCGCAGGTCCCAGCGGCATTCAATCCGAAATAAAAGCCGCTGCGCCGATCGTAGTAGGGATCGATATAGAACCGAAAAAAGTCGGCACTGGGCCATTGGTCACGGCGGCCCAGCCGGGCAATTATGGAGTCCGGCGCGGAATCGTACATCCTGGCCCCAACGTAGAGGGCATCATCGTCATAGGCGACCCGCACCTCTGTCCTCTCTGTCGGTTCCGAGCCTTCATCAGGATCCCGCTGGATAAAATCGCAAATTTCAGATCCGTTGTTCCAGACGGTCTCCGACAGGATGCCGTCAACGACCACCGGCTCTTCCAGGCGGATGGCATGCACTTCAACATCCTTCGCATCGTTCGCGGAAAGCATTTCAGAAAAGATCATGCTCAACACAGCGAACGTCAGAAGAAAAGAGAATATCACGCGCTTCATAACAGCCTCCATTTTTTAAAAGATCTCGTGTGACATTTGCCTTTTAGACGGTTCGATGCAGAAGGATGGTTGCGGACAGTTAAATCAGAGGTTGAAATCATCGACAAAAGGAGTATTTTACTCGATGAACGGAAGGTTTCTCGCAATGAGAGAAAGAACCGTTCCACCGAAATCTTGGGTTGGTTGAGACGAAAATTGGATTTTCAAACGGGAATTGACGGTGCGGAAACGAAAACACGATCGATCCTTGTAACACGAACGAACTGACCGCTTATGGCTTTTCGAATTCTGGACTCTTCAACTGTTTAACTCTGTTTTCCTCAATTTGTATTCTTGAGTCCTTGGTTATCGGAGATAAAACGAGTATGGTGCCCTCCTATTTAAGATATATTTGATCTTTCAGCCAACGATCGATTCAGCACTTCAGTTGTTGCACTCTGAGGTTCTCTGAGTACGCCAGATCGCTTTAAATGAACCAGATACTTGCTCAGATTGTCTGGATCCCACGATTGATATCCACGCACGACTCGGTTGACAACAACTAATGCCTGCCAGGAACGGGGCAGGAGAACTCTGAGGATTATTTCCAGCGGGAACAGCAGTGCTCTCACGACCGGTTCCCAAGGCGGTATGAACCTTTTCATAAGTAGAGGCAACCTCACCATCCAGCAATGCACGAATCTATTAACCTGAACGACCCGACTGACTAAATTGGGACGCAAATGCTCCAGCACAAAGTTCATCCTCTTTACCTGATCTGGTGAGAACCTCAGACCCTCGGGATTGCATTGCCAGTAGCTCATAGTGTTGCGTCTGACGATGTCATTCAAAGATACATTTTCATTAATCTTAGGCGCAGCTCCCGGTTTCGGTTCCCACCATATCACCTTCCCATTTGAGTCCTTTATTTCCTGGAGATCGGTCCAGTGATAGCGGGTGAAGGTATAGTTAAACGAATCTTGGCAGGCGAGCTGTCCATGAACCAGCGGCAATCCAAACCCCATGTCAATCGGTGTATCCATGATGCTGTAATCGTCGGGGATCCCGGCATCAGGACGACCACAGTTGTCCTGTTCAAGAGAAAAGGGCCACGTAGCAATGTAATCGAGCGCCTGTTGTTTTCTCAACTCTACATCCTGCTCTGTTACTCCCTCCATTTCCGGCAGATTGGCCGGAGTTAAAGGAAGATTCTTGGAATTCCCCTTGCCGGCCAGTTCCATGAGTTTAATAATGAGCTCAGGGAATGGATGAACCAATCCCATGAAATGACCAAACTCATGAGTAAGATGGTTGTTGCCAAACACCAAATGACCGTCCATGTAAAACGGCCAGTCTCTCTATTGTCCCGGCATGAGGACATGGTTTGAGGTTACATCGGAGCATGCCTGCAGTGAAGGGTGATCAGGATCCTTCCCCCATCTGAAGAGAAGTATCACGCTGTCCCGGTACGGGCTGTCCGGGGATTCCGCAGCACGCTGATTGAAAAACTCTTCCGTGCTCTGTGCATCAGTTGGCTCGTCCCAGCATTCCCTTTCATGCAAGAATGTATTCTTCTCAAGTGTGTAGGTGATGCAGTCATCATCGAGGCCGAAACGAGCGCCAGAGCAAAGCAATTGCAGATTTGCCAATTTGATCCAATCCTTGATGTAGTTATCCCATGGGTATTTATGCTTCAGAGGGTTCCTCAGGTAAGGCTCGGCAGGGATCACCTGACCGTTTTCGATCTTTCCTAATGCCTGTGATCCATCATCTCTGGCCGTGAGCACAGCAGTAACTCGAAGCAGTTTGTAAATCCAGGGCGGCTTGCAAAAGAAACGGACCGTGTGGGATGAGGAGTATATTTTATCCATAGCGCTGTTATGCGCAGTCCACTGCTCCTGGATCAACTGCGACAGCTCTGTCATTCTATTCGAATTCATGGGATTCTCCTCAGGTTCCTAGCCTATCTATTTTACTCAAAAATCACCAGCTTCAATCATCATGTATGCGATGACGCCGCGATAACATTAACAAATTTCTGCAGCAAGACCTCCATTTGAATTTAATTATGGGTTTCAATCTCTTCGCCCACAATAATAGTATGTAAAAACACCTGTGTCAAGGCAATTCTTTGGAATTTTTGAACTTACAAGAAATTGTCAATTTGATTTTTGAGGATTATTGGCTAAGAGGCACCGTCCGAGGCGTACCATATATGATATGTATATGAAAAGATTAAAAGGAATGCTTCAAAACATTCTGCACTTCGCCCAAAAAGGAGAGATGTCACTCCTGTGAAGCGCCCAGAAAGCGATTTATCGCATTCAAAGTAGCCAGGCCGACAGCTTTCTGGGTGTCTTCCTGAATAAAGGCCGTGCCGATGAATTGTTGGCTTCCCCGTGGTCGAATAAGATCTAAAAAAACTGTCACATACGATGTCGTCCCTTTCAAAGATGGAACTACGTCTTCCACGTACCATGAACCATAATTCGGGAAAAACTTCCTCACCGCATTCAAGGTGGCAACAGCAACCAGCCTCAACAAACTCCTGGGAGCACGAGGACCGGAGGCCTCTCCTGTTATTTCGTTACCCTGGTATGAGAGCCTGACCTTAACGGAAATGTGATCTATGCCCTCATCCTTCTGACTACGGATATCGTAGCCCATCCATTCAATTCTGGAGCTTGACGTCATGAAATCATCTCTCTCAACGACATTGATTGTTTCGTGGCTGTCTCTTCCAAAGCCGAGCGATTTATAAAATCAATTCGCTTGATTTGTCATTCCGAATCCCGAATCAAGTTCGGGACAGGCTCCGCATAGCGCGATGAAGAACCCCACTCACATGTTAAGAGATTCCTCACCCACAACGCGTTCTCAGAATGACAGTTACATCAAAATGTTTGCTTACAATCGTTCATTGTTGGTTCTTTTTACTCTCCAATCACAGTTTCAATTTCATCTGGAGATCGGTGTATTTACAGATATTATTCGCATCGTCATATCCGCATACCACATCTTTGCCATATTTCTTCGCACCAAACAGCAAAGCCTTGTCGGCCGCTTTGTAGAGTTTTTCGAGACTGGGAATCGGCGAAGGGTACGTTGCAACGCCTACAGATACTGTCAATGGCACCTGTTGCTCCTCTGTCTCGAGCTCAATCGGTTCACTCCTGACCTTTTTTCTCAAACGCTCACCAAGTTCGAGAGCTTCCCGATGGCCGACACCGGGCAGGACCACGCCATATTCATCTCCGCCGACTCTCCCCTTGATATCACTTGCCCGGAAAGAGTCCTTGATCATTTCAGCTATGGCTCTCAAAGCGTTATCACCATCAACATGTAAATATCTATCATTGAAAGCCTTGAAATCATCAACATCTATAAGCATGAGGGATAATGACCGTGGGGAAATGCGTCTCTCTCCTTTTTCCCCTCTTTCCCCGAACGATACTATCTGTTCCTCCAACAGGTGATTGAAGCACAATTTATTGTTAAGTCCTGTAAGACCGTCCAGATGGGATACAAATTCAGCCTCCTTCATCTCGATGATTCGACTGACCAGAGCCTTGACGAACATACCCAATATCTGTGGTTGAGGAATGAAGTAAAATGCACCATTATGAATTGCTTCAATCGCTTCATCCTGAAGCATTCGGTCGGTGAAGACGATGACCTGGGCATGAGGATGAACTTTTTTAATTCTCCTGAGGAGATCCATACCGGTGGCTTTTTTAGGTTGGGCGTATTGATCCGCCGGTATCTCAAGATCAAGCAAGACCGCATGCTGCCGATGACATTCCCACCAGAGAATATAATCCAAGGCAGACCTTGCCGTTCGTATATAAAGTTTTCGCGTAACTTTTTTGGTGCTCTCATCAGTCTGAATTTCGATCTTCCCTTCGAACTCCTGGGACTTGACAACCTCTCCAGAGTTGTCGCCGGTTTCCGGAGGTTTTCCCTCAAACAAGTCCACCAGGTACTCTCTCACCCCCCCATCCTTTTGAATTATGAGTAAATTGTACTCGAATTCCGTCATTGTATCCTTTTGCACACGGGATATTCGGGTAATCCTTCTTGCGCCATTAGAAACTTAAGGTGTTCGGCTCGATCAATATTCTCTGCAGTGCCTATTGCTTGGAAAACCGACTTTCTTCCGGTCTGCTTCTTCATGGACAAACGCTCTTACACAAAACACCGAAGCCCTGAGCTTTCCACAAGTCACACGAACATAATATGGCATTCCCAAATTTCATTTCAAAGAAAAATTGCCGCCACAATAAAAAATCAAAGATCGCACAAGCACATCATACCATACAACAAACCCGCAAGAAACGTACCCAGAGGACTCCCTTGAGTTCAATTCTCCTTAATACTCACAGAAGTGTCTTTTTCAGGATAAGCCGCTAAAAGTTCAATCCTCTCGAAGTGCAACAAATACAACCACCTCATATTCTCTCTCGTTTTAATGAAAGGATTTACCCCACCCAGAGGAGGGCAACTTACGCCTGGGGTATTTCCTCAATTTTGGGGCATGTGACCGGAACATGTCAGGCAAAATAGGGTTCCCTGCCACAGTCGTATAGTCTCAGAGATTTGCGGGGACACTCCATGTGCTTTCCCCATTCAACGTTTTATCCGTGAGTCCGGTCTCAAAGGTCAGTTTGACCGAACCTGTCGTTGCGAGCGGTGGCATACAATCCGGTGTGAGGTGTTACAAAGCAAGAGATTAGCCCGTGAAGCTTATCCCGTAATTGCTTGCGGGACTTGAAATGACAGATACCACTTTGAAGTGTCACTGGCAAAGAAAACCTCTGTCATCAAGGCCCGCCATGAAAGCGCTCATAATGAGAGACCGGCTTTTTCGAGTCCATCCATAAAATATCTTGCCCATTCACCTTCGTCCCATTATATTTCGCACTTGCGAAATATTCGCATAAACGAATTATTGTGGTTGAAAAGATTGTTTCTACAAATCAATATCTTTCTTCAACACCGTTCTTGAGGGGAGGAGTACGTCATGCATTTTCATAACGCCCGCGGAGTGTTCACAGTGAAGCACAGATTCTTTCCAAGATATGTGTCATTCATCGTTGCTCTTTTCGTATTCACGACGGCCACCTTTGCCCAGGACTTCGGGACCGTCAGGGGCAGGATCCATGACGCTCATACCGGAGATCCGCTGCCTAACGCCAATGTGGTTCTGGGCGGTACAAAACAGGGAGCCGTGTCGGGCGCACAGGGCCTGTTCACCATCAATCGGGTGCCTCCAGGAGAATACCGGCTCCAGGCGACCTACGTCGGCTATGAAGCGGACGTAAGGACGATCACCGTCACCTCGGATGAGGATGTTTTCGTTCACTTCGACCTGCGGGAGGATTTCTTCCAAATCCAGGAAATTGTCGTCACGGCAACCCGGACCGACAAGCTGATGGAGGACGTTCCGGTCGTCACCGAGATCGTCACCCGGGCGGAAATCGAGGAGAAGGGGGCCGAGGACCTGTCCGAAGTTCTCGAGGATCGCCCGGGAATTGCTATCGAATCTGGCACCACCGGCAACCGGTTTCTCTATATGAATGGAGTCGACAGCCGGAGAATTCTGGTGCTGGTCGATAACGTTCCCCTCTCAGGTAAACTGAACAACCGCGTTCAACTCAATGTGATCGATGCCGACAAAATAGATCATGTGGAAATCGTCAAGGGCCCCGGCTCGGCCTTGTACGGAAGCGATGCCATGGGCGGCGTGATCAATATCATTACCAAAGACTATGGCCAACACCTGATAATCGAGACGAACGGCAGGGCCGGCAGCAACGACCTGTACAGCGGCAACCTCTCCGTTTCCGGTGGGAAAAAAGATCTCAACTACCTTCTCAATATCGACCATTTCAGGGAGGGCTTCGACCAGGGTGCCTCGGAGATCGAAATAGAAAAGACCCTCTCCAGCAGTGTGAACGGGAAGGCCAGGTACACGCATCCTGATATCGGCAACCTGGAAGTTCGGGGCGAATACAGGCAGGATGAACAGACGTCGGAATCGGCCTTTATGGGAGGCATCAGCGACAATAGAGTCAACATCGAAAACGTCAATTCGAGCTTCGTCTGGAATAGGGCTGTTTCGGGCCGACTGCAGCTTCAACTGACCGGCTACTATGCCGACAATTTTCGAACATACGAATCCCTCCAACAGGGCTCTGCCTCCCTTGACACCACCACAGACGAGCTCTATGGGTTCAAATCGGACTTCGCAGCCATCCCGCTTGAGAAGGTCAAGGTCGATTTCGGATTCGACTTGTCCAGCAACGACTATGAGAATGAACGCTTGCCAGGCGTGCAAAGCCGGCAGCAAACCGGTGCCTTCACCCAGGTCGAGACCGACATGATCCGCAACCTCACCCTAACATTTGGCGGCAGATATGATAAGATCACCGATATCGAGGGATACTTCAGCCCCCGAATGAGCGCCATGTATACTTTTTCCTCGGGATTGAAACTGAGAGGTTCTTACGGCGCCGGTTTCCGCGCACCATCATTCATAGAGTTATACAGCGATTTCCCCATTCCCATTCCTGGAATGCCCCTGAGAGTGGTCGGAAACCCCGATCTCAAACCCGAAAAGTCCCTCGGCGGCAACCTGGGGTTTGAGTATAGGTGGAACTCCCTGCTCCTCGTCAACGCCACTGCTTTTCACAACAAATTCAAGGACATGATCGTGGATTACGAATCCGGGCCCATGACCTACAGTTATCTGAATGTGGAAAGTGCCACATTCAAGGGTACGGAATTACAGGCCCGTCTCTACCTGCTGCCCAACTTCACCACGACGCTGTCCTACAATTTCACCGACATCGCCCAGAAAGAGGAGGACGTCGCTTTCTCAAAGATCTCGCCGCACACCGCCTCGCTGAGGATCGTCTATGGTCTGCTGAAAAATCGCCTGAAATTCTCCTTGCGGAATCAATGGTTCAGCGAGCGGGACATTTTGGCGGTCTCCGGGCATTCCGGAAATCTCTCCAGAGTGAAAAAAGATGCTCACAATGAGATCGATATGACCTTATCTTATACGGCGAATGAATACCTGAGGCTGAGACTTGGAGCAACGAACCTCACCGATCACACGGACAAGGATTACGGCCCGTACGTGGGCAGAAGATTTTTCTTCGGTTTTCAAACCACATTTCAAAAAGATTGAGAGACCGAAATGAAAGAGGCCAAAAAATTGGCGGAACTGACGCCAAAAATTATGAATGCCTTTCACGATCTCGGGCGCCACCACCCTTCAGGCGCAAAGCTCTCGATGCGGCAATATCAGACGTTGATCATCCTCAAGGCGAGTGGCTCCTTAACCCTTTCCCAACTCTGTAAGAAACTGAACCTGGCCCCATCAACCGGAACCGAACTGGTGAACAGAATGATTACGGCCGGCTACATCCAGAAAGAACACGAGCAACCGGATCAGAGACAGGTGCTCCTATCCGTTTCTCCCAAGGGACTGGAACTCATGGAGAAGAGAAAGGAGGAAACAACGGACATGTTCTCGAAGTTTTTATCGAAGCTTTCGTCGGACGAGGATCGAAAAAATTTTGTTTCCTGTTTCGAGCAAATTTGGAATCTTCTCCGGAGTCACCAACCGAAAAATTCGGAATAGCTTATCGGGGCACTCAACACTATCTATACGGGGAATTATTCCCGGACCATGATCATTCGCCACAGAGGCGCGGCTCTCCCCCTTGAACTTTTATAAATCCTGTGTAACAGGGAAGTGAAGATATGAATCCAACACTGGTGACTGGGACACGCATCGTCGTTGTCGCCCTGATTTTCTACTCCATCGGCATTCTGACTGAACAGCGAAAACATCGGATCACTATTCTGGTATTGACTGCTCTGACCATCGGCATCATCACGGATATCACCGCGACGGCTTTTATGATTGTCGGTTCGCCGAATTCTCCCTTCACCCTCCACGGTTTTTTGGGTTATTCCGCACTGGCCGCCATGCTGATCGATACAATCTCGATGTGGCGCTTCCGCTTGAAGAGGGGCGGGAACACTTCCGTCACAAAACACCTCCACCTCTATTCGAGGTACGCCTATATCTGGTGGGTCGTTGCCTTTGTATCAGGCGGTCTGCTTGTTTTCTTGAAATAACCCATTTCAAGAAGGAGGAAACCGATCTGCCCCCGGATTCCTGACCAAAATCCTCCATGAATGACAGTCCCACATTTCTTTATCTTTTCAACTTTAAAAACTTTTTGACGCTCCGACTTTTTTTTTAACTTTTTCACAAAATACGTGTCTATATCATTGAACGGTTCACATGTGACCAGGAGGGCGGATTTGCCAGACGATCATGAGCTCATGATGGCGGTACGGGACGGCGACCTGGACAGGTTGGGTCCTTTGTTCGAGAAACACAACAGGCATCTGTACAACTTTTTCTTCAGACAGACTAGGGATCCGCACACGAGCGAGGATCTCGTTCAGGATGTCTTCCATAAAATATTGAGATACCGCCACACATACAGAGGGGAGAGCAAATTCACCACGTGGATGTTCTCGATCGCCCACAATTCGAAAATCGATTATTATCGGAAGAACAAACATCAGGGCGACCAAATAGAGTTGTCCGAATCACTGGTGAGTAGTGACCCCACACCGGAGGACACATCCCTTCAAAAGGACGAGAAGGCTCTCCTGATGAAGGCGCTGCGGATGCTATCGGAGGAAAAGCGAGAGGTGTTATTGTTGAGCCGGTTCCAGAACATGAAGTACGAAGAAATTGCGAAAATCCTGGGCTGCAAGGTGGGCACGATTAAGGCCCGCGTCCACTGGGCCCTCAAAGATTTAACGAATGCATACCATAAACTTGCGGGGAGTGATGCATCATGACGTGTGAGAACATTCAAGAGCGGATCATCGATTATGTATTGGGTGCGGTGGAGGCTGCCGAAAAGAGGACTGTCAAGGACCATCTGGCCGAATGCGAAACCTGTCGGCTTCAGCTCGAGCGGATGGAAATCGTGTGGAGGGGATTGAACCGCCTGCCCGAGAGCGAGCCGTCACCGGCCCTGCGAAGCCGTTTTTACGCCATGCTGGAGAGTGAAAAACACAGGGAACCGCACAAGATCCCCTTGTCCGGGCGTATCGAGGGTTTCATCGCATCTCTCTGGCCGAAACGACCCGCACTCCAACTGGCGTATGCGCTGGTCCTTTTGATCGTGGGTCTGTTCATCGGCGGTCGGGTCCAGGTGTGGGAACATGGTAACGGTGAGATGGCTGCCCTCCGCCAGGAAATCTCAGAGATGCGGCAGATGGTCTCCGTGTCGCTGATGAATCAGACTTCCTCGGGGGAGCGCTTGCGGGGCATTCAGTACACAGAGCAGATCAAACATCCTACAGGGCCATTGTTGCAAGTCCTTCTCGGCACATTGAACTCCGATCCCAATGTCAACGTCCGTCTGGCCGCGGTGGACGCCCTCTTCGCCTTCAGTGACCGACCCGGGATTCGGGAGGCACTTATTGCATCGCTGTCACAACAGACCTCACCACTGGTTCAGATATCCCTTATCGATCTCCTCGTGGAGATTCGAGAACGGCGGTCGCTGGAAGCACTGAGAGACCTCATTGGGAATCAGCAGGTCGATCCGACCGTCAAGGAGTATGCCGAGAAACGGATCAACGAGCTTATTTGACGGGAGGTGTACGATGATTAAAACACTGTTTGCTGTCGCTGCGATCTTCGTTCTCTTCATCCTCGGGATCATCCATGCCGACGTGGAAAAGACCGAAGTGATCGAGAAAACGTATCAGTTCAAGGATACCCAGGCCGAGAACCTCCTCATCGTCGACAACGTCTGGGGTGACATTCGTGTGACCGGTTACAACGGAGATAATATTCGTGTCAAGGCGGCGAGATCCATTTCGGCTCGCACCGAGAGAATCTTGGCAGAAATCGAAGAGGAGGTCTACCTGGACATCACAGAAAAAGACGATATGATCGAACTGTATGTGGATGGACCCTTCCGGGATTACGACGGCAGCTCCCGGCGCAGGGGCAAGCGGCGTCACATCCATTACGAAGCTCGTTATGATTTCGAGATTGAGGTACCCCGGGGGACGTGGGTGGAACTGAGTACGGTGAACGATGGGGAGATCCTCGTTCGGGATATCGATGGGGATTACGATGTCCACAACGTCAACGGCGGCATAGAAATGGAGAGAATCGGTGGGTCCGGAGAGGTGTATGCGGTCAACGGGGATGTGACCGTCGACTTCGTGAAGAACCCGTCGAAGAACAGCCGGTTCGGTTCCCTCAACGGGGACGTTCGCCTCCACTTCCTGCCGAAGTTATCCGCTGACTTCTATTTGAAAACCTTTAACGGTGAGATCTACTCCGATTTCCCTGTATCGTATCTGCCCATACAATCGGAGACGAGCTCGTCGAAAAATGGAAGCAGGTATGTCTACAAGGTCAATCGTGAAACAGCGGTCAGGGCAGGTGATGGCGGGCCGGAAATCGAGCTGGACGGATTCAACGGGGATATGTTTATCCTGAAAAAGTAGTAGCTATATATCGCAACTGATGCTACTGATTTTGAATGAAAATTGTAAATTCAAAAATGAAAAACTTTTCACCCGTGTTTCCCCTTATCACTGGGGAATTCATGCACGTTCCCCCTTATCAAAGGGGGCTGGAGGGCGTTATCATCATTGAAGATTTTCATTCGCGGTCTACCAAATCTAAAACCGCCTTGAATGAAAATAGTTCACAACCTTTTTGGAAACGACTTGTCCATAGTGATGAGATGAAAAAAAGAAAGAGCAAAAAAAGGAGGTTATTATGATTCGAAAAGCATCCCTCGTCATCGTTCTGTCCCTCTTCACCGGATTGGGGTGGGTGTATACTCAAGAAGAGGCGCTCGATCGCATTAATGTCAAATTGACGGATCCTTCGAAGCCCGTGTATGTGGAATTGAGTCTGGTGAACGGAGGCATCACGGTGACGGGCTACGAAGGAGTGGAGGTGATTGTCGAGGCGAAGACCAGGACCCGCAAACTTTCGGAGGGAAAAGACCGGGGCAAGAAGACGAAAGGCATGTTCCGCATTCCTGTGTATTCGACCTCTCTTGAGGTGGAAGAACACAACAACAGAATAGAGATCTCGACAGCTTCCTATAAAAGGACCATCGATGTGGAGTTGAAGGTCCCGGTGAACACGTCGCTCAATCTACATTGCGTCAATCATGGAGATATTTACGTGGAGAACGTGACGGGCGACCTCGACGTAAACAATACGAACGGAAAAGTCACGCTGCGAAGCATATCCGGTTCCGTGGTCGCCCATGCCTTGAATAAAGACGTGGTCGTCACCTTTGAGGCGGTGGATTCAGAGAATCCCATGTCTTTCAGCAGCTTGAACGGTGACATCGATGTCACGTTTCCCAAGAACCTGAAATGCAACGTCAAGATCAAGAACGATATGGGCGATGTTTACAGTGATTTTGAAATCACGCGCAGCGAGAGGCCTGCCGAAACATTCGAGGAGAATGACCGGGGGCACGACGGGAAGTACCGGGTTCGGGTTGAGCGGACGTTCTACGGTACCATCAACGGGGGCGGACCGGAGTATTCGTTTAAAAACTTTAACGGCGATATCATGATCCGCAGGGTCAAATAGCATCCTGCAGTCGCATCGAATTGAAAAAGGGTTCCTAATATATCCGGAACCCTTTTTCTTTGAACGTATGTACGATTAAGCCCCAAGAACAATCCGCTTGGCGATCTTCGTACTCCTTTCTTCTGCTTCCTTTCCTCAGTTCTCTTGCATCTCTGTGTTATTGCCCCTTTCATATTCGATACTTATGGACTCCTTGACTTTTCGACTTTTTGACTTATAATATTTATTTTTTAAACCTAACTCCGAACATATGACACTCTGTTTTACCGTATATCACTTTACGTTAGCATGAAACACCGAATACGTAAAAAAAGCATAGTAATCCGGGCAGTTTAAAATGAAGTCAGGTGACTCCGGCAGACAGAGACGCTCATATTCAGCCCAATCCTCCTCCGATACTTCTTGTTGTTTCTCGCCCCAGAGCATTTGAAAGAACAGAATCAAAGCATGGCGAATATCGTCACGCAGAGGAGCGTGCACATCGTCTACGAAGGTTTGAACTGTTGGCTCATCAAAATCCGCTTCGCAAAACCAACCCAGTGCACGGAGAAAGTTCGTCTCCGGTTTTTTTCCCGTGACTATGGGGATCAGCGCCGAGCAGGTGGCGTTCAACCGTGCTTCCAACAGGGAATATCCCGGCAGCAGCATTTGCGAAGACCAGGCCAGAATGGCCACAGTACCCCCGGGCTTGACCACCCGAGCAAGCTCTTTCAACACCGACAGGGATCTTTCCTCGATAGGATATCCCACACAGTCCGAACTCCAGGCACAGTCGAAGGTGTTATCATCAAAAGGCAGATTCCTCACGTCTCCTTTCTGAAAATTAATCCGTTCGGACAGTCCTGCTTTTCTCACAATATCTTTCGCGCACAGGATAAACTCCGGGGAAATATCCAGACCCGTGACATGCCCCCTTGAACCCACTACCTCGGCAAGTAGTAATGCCTGCTGGCCGATTCCGCATCCCGCATCGAGGCCATGACTTCCGGGGGGAAATTTCAACGTCTGGATTACCTCCCGGAGAATTGGTTCTCGCAAAGGATGCGTCTCTTGTAACTGCTTTATGTATGTATCCGTATCAGTCATTTTCCATTCTCTCCACCTTAAATATGACAGGTCGAAACCAGTCTGTGCAGCCGGTTATGAGAGTACCACGTTGTTTGATACCCCTCACATGGGCACCATAAGCAATAGTCATGATATCTTTTCGTATGTCCGCCCAGGCCCAGTCGCAAAATTTCTGAGGAACTTTTTGGAAATCAGCTTCGGATTCGAGTATAAATTCCTGACCATCATAAAAACATTCACAGAACCCAGTGTTTTTGTATTCATCCTCTAAATATTCTTCAATCAAATCATGGTTTACAGTTCGTTTAAGAACGGTGATTTTACATTTGGGTAGTCTGGTAGACATTTTAAGGTGCTCCTTATGACAATAATTTGATACAAGCACAATGTAAGCTCCTTTTATTGGCGCTATTTTCCCGCCTTCACAAGAGATGCAAATCGTTGAAGAATCTTCGCCGCATGCGGAGTCTCAACCACTCCAGATCGCAACGATGATATATCCAATCCCTCCGCTTTCAGCCCCAGAGATTGCTCATTAATGTAGGATCGCATAATGGCCGCCTCGAATTCGGGGTGAAACTGGACACCCCAGGCACATTCGCCGACCCGAATGGCGTGATGCGGCTCAAATGCATTGCTTGCTAATATCAGGGCACCAGGAGGCAAGCGCAGAACCGTCTGCGTGTGTGTGACGTGACCAAGAAACTCTCTCGGTAAGATGCTTATGAGCTCATCGCCTGCCCCTTTGTCTTCGATCTCAATTCGAACGGTCCCGATCTCCCTGCCTCTGGGATGGTTTCCAACATGACCGCCCATGGCGTATGCCAGCAACTGATGACCGTAGCACAGCCCGAGAAAGGGAGTCCCACGCTCAATTATTCCCCGTATCCATCCGGCAAGTTCTTCGCTCCACGGCTCGCGATCAGTGACCATGGCGTGGGATCCGGTAACAACAACCCCGCAGAACGAGTCGTCGGTTGGCAAAGACTCATTTCTAAACACTGCTAAGACACGGACCGCGTCCTTCGATAATCCCATACCCCGGATAGTCCAATCTTCAAAATCGCCGAAAGCTCGGGCCGTAGCTTCAAAAGTTGTTCCAGCCTTGATAATCAGGATAGGCTTCATACGTTTTCAGGTTCATACACTTGTGAAGATATATACCGTTGATTCGATGTCGATAAATCTTTTCAAAAAACTACTCTCTTGTCACTCCTGCCGAGACTTCTGTATGTCATTCCGGTCGCATTCCCAGAATCCACAATTCAGCAACAACCCACCTTACCGGTTGGAGACGCCTGATGCGCGGGCGTAACATTCACTACCATTCAATCAATGTCCATACCCAACGTGCTCACTAAAAATGCCAACACATCCGCCGCCTCCTCGATCCGCATCGTCGTAGGCTTACCCAGGCCATGTCCGGCCTTAGTCTGAATGCGAATGAGAACAGGGGCAGAGCCCGCATGCGCTGCCTGCAATGCCGCAGCGTATTTGAAGCTGTGGGCCGGCACCACACGATCATCGTGATCCGATGTCGTAACCAGCGTCGCCGGATACGTTGTATCAGGTTTCAGATTGTGAAGAGGTGAATAGTCGTACAACGCCTTGAATTCTTCCGGATTGTCGGGTGAACCGTAATCTGATACCCAGGCCCAGCCGATGGTGAATTTGTGAAACCGCAACATATCCATTACGCCGACATCAGGCAGACACGCACCGAATAAGTCAGGTCTCTGGTTCATACACGCCCCCACGAGCGTTCCCCCATTACTGGCACCGGAAATGGCCAACTTCTGCCTTGACGTGTACTTATTATTGATCAGCCACTCGGCTGCGGCTATGAAATCATCAAAGCAGTTCTGCTTCTTCAATAGCATCCCGGCTTCGTGCCACTCCTGGCCGTACTCGCCGCCACCGCGAATATTCGCCACCGCATAGACACCACCCATCTCCATCCACACTATTCGGTTCACTCTGAAGTACGGCGTCAGTGAGATGTTAAAGCCGCCGTAGCCATAAAGCATCGTAGGATTTTGACCGTTCAGTTCCAAGCCCTTTTTGTGGGTGATAAACATGGGCACCCTTGTCCCATCCATACTTGAAAAGAAAACCTGTTTTGTTTCATAATCCTCGGGGTTGAAATCGACCTTCGGGCGACGGAACAGTTCGTTTCTTCCTTTCTTAAAGTCATATCGATAGACCGTCCCCGGATCTGTATAGCTGTTGAATCTATAAAATGCCTCGTCATCCTTCCGCGTGCCCTCGAACCCATAAGCTGTTCCCAATCCGGGAAGGCCAAGTTCGTTAACGAACCGACCTTTGAGGTCGAACAATTTGACTTGCGTCCGGGCGTCCTTCAAATACAATACGATGAACTTATCGCCTACAACATGTACCTCATCTATCGTCTCCTGGGCTTGAGGAACGATCTCACGCCAATTCGACGGATCCGGTTTTCGTATATCAATGGCAATCACCCTTCCCCGTGGTGCTCCATAATCGGTCTTAAACCAGAGGATCGGTCCGTCATTATCGAGGAACAGAAACTCGGCTTCGAACGCATTGATCAACTCCACAACCTCCGCTACTTCCTCTTGAAGATCTTTATAGAATACGAGGTTCTTTTCTTCGCTACTCCTATAAATTTCAATGACCAAATAACGACCGTCGCTGGTGACCGTACCTCCGAAACCCCACTCCTTCTGATCCGGACGATGATATACGAGAACATCCTCCGCCTGCGGTGTCCCCAATTGGTGATAGTACAGTTTGTTGTAATAGTTTACCTCCTGAAGTTTCGTCGCCTCGTCGGGCTCATCGTATCGGCTGTAGAAGAATCCGTTATTGTCCTTCGTCCATGAAACTTCGGAGAACTTGATCCATTTGATATGATCACTCAGATCCTCACCCGTCCCGACATCTCGAACATACCATTCCTGCCAATCCGACCCAGCCGTCGATAGACCGTAGGCCATCAATCGTCCGTCACCAGTAACCACCCACCCGGTGAGAGCAATCGTACCATCCTGGGACAATATGTTTGGATCAAGCAGAACTCTTGGTTCCTCGTCAAGAGACGTCATCGTGTAGATCGTATACTGATTCTGCAGTCCATCCTTTTTTTCAAAGAAGTAACGATTTCCATGCTTCCGGGGCGGGTCGTACTTCTCGTAGTTCCACAATTCCGTCAGGCGTTCTTTGATGTGCGGACGTTCCGGAATCTGTTCCAGGTATTCGAACGTTAGGCGATTCTGGGCCTCGATCCACTCCCGTGTCTCCGGTGAACCGGGATCTTCCAGCCAGCGGTACGGATCTGGTACCATGACGCCGTGATACCCATCGACAACGTCATCTTTGTGTGTTTTCGGATAAACAATCGGCTCTTTATCTTTCAGAATATTTGAAAGTGGACTTACTGTTATTGAGAATAAGCCGAAACTAATGATCAAAAGAAGAATGAAGCTTTTTTGCCACGCCATCATGAACACCTCCTCAAAAAAGGTGGAACCTATTCGTCATATTTTTATCGAGTATAAGACAGAATATGATGCACAGGCTTGAAAATATCAACATGTAATAATTCACCCTGGATGAATTCAATTTGCCTATCTGCTTGGAACGACGCAGCGAAAGCCCACATCCTCGTAACGATCCCAGGGCGGATTCTGATGGCGGACGGTGCACGTTGTCCAGGCTTTGCCCTCTCCATCGTACCACGCCCCTCCCCGCATTGAGCGGAAGGTCCCCGAATTCGGCCCTGCAGGGTTTTTGTAAGGAGAAATCTCATAATATTTCTCATCATACCAGTCCACCACCCACTCCCAGACATTCCCGACCATATCCAATACGCCATAGGGACTGGCTCCGTCAGGATAGCTCCCTACCGGGGAAGTGAAGGCATACCCATCGTCATAGTCAGGATCTCTCCACCGTTCGACAGGACATCGAGAATCACAGAAGTTCAATCGACTTCCGTCGAAACTATTTCCCCAGGGATACATCCGCCCGTCGGTACATCGCGCTGCTTTTTCCCACTCGGCCTCTGTCGGCAATCTTCCTCCGGCCCATGTGCAATAAGCCGCGGCGTCATCCCAGCTCACTTGTACGACAGGGTGATCGTCCTCCGCTACCGGCCCTGGACCGTGTGGGTGCATCCAGTCGGCACCTTCCACCCTGGGCCATTCCGACTCCTTTGGCCCCGCTCTCCACGGTTTTCCCCAACCATCTCTTTCCGCTGTCGTCATGTAACCAGTAGCCTCCGTAAATCTACGGAACATGGCCACCGTCACTTCGGTCCGATCTATCCAGTAGCCATCCAGGTAAACCGTATGCCTTGGTCGTTCATTTCGAAAAACATGCAATGCCAGATCGCCATCCCCCAGACTACCACTCCAGCGAATCCATCTCAAGCCACCGCTGCCCATCTTGAACTCCCCCGCCGGAACGTAGACCAAGGTCATATCGTCGGTGGGACGGATGTGCGTATCGTAAATGACGACTTCCTGAAATGCGGTTTCCAAAATAAAACTTTTACCGAACAATATGCATCCGACAATTATCGCACCTGATAGCGCTATCAATGTAAGCATTTTATGTTTCATCATGGCATGAATTCGTTTCTTGTTAACCACAGCTCCTCAATGCGGTACATGTGAAAGTGGTCGTGCATGAGAATGTGACGGAGCATAATATAGGGTGTGTATTCGATGTACTCAATATGCTTCGCTTTTCTTGTCCACTGCTCTTTCTCAAAAGTATGAATGACATCTAATAATTCGGCTCTCAATGTTGAGAATCTATTCAGTTCTGATATTAAATCCAAATTCATTAGGTTGTCATCAGGAAACGTTTTACCAGGTATATACGGTTCTATGACAGGTTCTTCTTCATCCAAGAACAATCTGAAACGATCGATGAGCATCGGTTGAGCAGCAACTATATGACAAGCGTGCTCATGAATCGACCACTTCCCTGGTATTCTTTTTCTCTTCAATAGCTCTGTGGGAATTGAATGAATGAGGTTTTCCAAGATTTTCGGTGAATGCTCCAAATCGTGCATAATCTCATTTATGTCATTCATTGAAATCCTCCGTCGTCTGAAAAGTTTTTTATGCGTGGGGGGAAAATACATACGGGATTGAAGTTGCACAACAGAGAACAAAAGATGAATGAATTCACAATTCACATCCCTTCACTCTATGTATTCTTACTTATGAATCTGTCTCTTTCGCCCTATCACAGCGAATAGAATCAAGAGAACAGTAATGCCTAAATAGTATAAAGGAATACCAGACCGGACCGAAGCCTCGGTCGAACCTATATAATTGAGAAATTTCACTGCTTTAAATGCACCCAAATACCATACAATGAAATACACCATTTCGAAAAGCCGACCCCCGTTTGTCCAGACACCGAGAGTCAGAGCGAGCGAGGGCACAAAGAGAATACCCACGGCCCAAGCGCCGAGATGATTCCATTGACCGACAAAAAGCCAACGCAGCCCGTTCCCGCTGGTAGCGATAACGGTTACCAGCACCCCCGCCAGCCAGATCGCGGGGAGCTGACGGCGCACCAGACGGGCCGTGGAAAATACAATCTGTTGTGTCTGATACCGTTTTTCGTAATTGCCCATGGACGACCAGAGAAAGATCGGCCAGATCCAGGCAGCGGGGATCAACCATCGGCGACAGACCTCAAGCGGGCTGGCCAGGTTGGCTATGATCAGACCGACGGTCACCATATACCACCACCATTTCCGTCCTCTCGCTATCAGGAGGAATTCAGTCAGAACCATGTTCCAAAAACGGCCGTGCATACTTTTTTCATCCAAAGGCGTCAGTTGCACGTCTACATTGGGAACATGAGATGAAACCAATTCATTCGTTACCAGGAGAGTCGCTTCAAAGTCCGTCTCTTGCTTTCTCCGTTTCCGTTTGGGCTTTTTTCGTCTCTTCCGCAACCGAAGGTGCCGGCGAGCGGGATCGAAGCGATCAAAGGGAAGTGCTGCGGCCAGAACAATCGCCACCGCCAGGCCAAACCACATCAAACGCTCCAGGATTATGTCTGCAGTCCAAACCAAGCCATCCCAGACAAAGCGAACAACCTCGCGACCGCCAGTCGGCTCGAACAGATCGGTTGTGCCCTGGTTGATGTCAACACCTTTGGATTCCAACAACTCTCGAATGTCCACCATTGTCCTCGATATGCCGGAAAAATCATTGGAAGGAACAAGTGTCTCCGGAGACAGAAAAGGCTGGGCAATGTACCATGTAAAGAGGCAGAGATAAACCGCCTGGCCGATGCCTCTGCGCAGCAGAGGCAACGTTTCGAAAAGAACCGCCACGGCTGACACGATGGCCAGGGTCGGAAATCCTATGAACCAGATCGGTGCAATCAGTGCCCACAGATCAATGTTCGTATCTTCGGCCCGGACAATCTGCATGATGAGGGCCATCACGGTCAGAATAACGAGAATCGAAGTCAACACGGCCAGATTGCTCAACCACTTCCCAAACACATAAACCGGCTTCCTGATCGGTGTGGTGGCAATAATCTGCCCCACACGCGTCTCGTAATCCCGGTTGACGGCGTTTCTGATGAGATAAAAACCGATGAGAACAAGAAGCGTGGAAACCACCACCCCAAAAACCGTCCCCACCCAGGCCGAGTTGTAGACTCCCCGCTGACCGCCAACAACAAAAGCATTGTAAAGTGCATCGATGGGGGGCACCATGGCATAGCCGGCATACACGGTCACCCCCAGCACGATCAAAAAGCTGTAACGCCGGACACGTTCCAGAAAATCGGCCCGCATCAAATGATAGACGCTGAGAACGATCCTCACCTCTGCAACTCCTTCCACCTTCCAACCACTGCCACGACGTACAAAAGGAGACTCAGCCCCAGGCAGACAAAAGGAATCTCCCAGCTTACATCTTCGAGGGCCAAGCCTTTAAAATCCATGCCCCCGGCAAGGTTGAAGGTCCCATACCACAAAATCAGATAGATAACTTCAAACATGCGGGGCGTATTGCTCCAGGTTCCCAAGGCCAAGGCAAGGGACGGAATGAACACGGCTCCCAGCAACACGGCAACCAGTTGGCCCGTTTCACCCCTTATTACAAGACCGAGAGCTACTCCGGTCCCTAACAGGAGAGCGAAAAACACTCCAACCAGCCAGGTCGCAGCAAGCTGGCGGCGTAGGGGATGGGAAGCGGAAAAGATCAGTTTGTACGTAAAATGGTGTGTCTCCCTCGCGCCCATCATCGACCAGACCTTCAGAGGCCAGAGCCACGAGAAAAACAGGATCATCAGTGAAACTTCGGGCTTGGTTGCAGCGCCGCCGACGACAAAAGCCACAACGCCAGCGTACCACCACCATGCGTGTCCCCTGAGCGCCAGACGCAATTCCGCCAACAACACAGTGCCAAAACGCCAGTATCCCTTTCGATCATTCAACGGCCTCAGGTCGGCTACCGGAACCTCGATCAGGTCCTTACCGGACAGGGCTGGATCTCTCCGTTCAGGTAGTTCCACCGTACGTTTGGACAGTCCAAAGACCTTGAGTCTTTGACCCACACCATGGCCCGACTTATCGCGCCTGCGGGCGGGGTCGAAGCGATCAAAGGGCAGCACGGCAGTGAGAGCGAGAACCATGGCTATCCCGAACCACATCAGACGTTCAACAAATATTCGAGGCGTCCAGACGATGCCTTCCCATCGAAAGATTATGGGATCAGCCGTAAACTTTTCAGCACCAATGCTTAAACTTCCTCCGTAATCCGGATCAATCTTGAGTAATTCCCGCTGCATACTGGCAATCGGCCGGGACATTCCGTAAAAGTCACAGGAAGGTTGAGACATTCCATTGGCATCCGTCGTCCCGGCAATAAAGAGCGGCAGCATGGCCATGTACAAAAAAAAGTACGCCACGTTTCCAAAACTACCGCTCAAAAAAGGAACACTTTCAAACAACACGCCCATCGCAGCCACACTAGCCAATACGGGCAAACCCATAAGCCAGATCGGCGCCACCAGTGACCACAAGTCAATGTGCCTGTCCTCCCCCCGGAAGAGCTGCATCCCCAGCGCCGTTACTGTTAAAATGAAGAGAATTAGGGATAATACTGCCAAATTACTCAACCACTTTCCCAGAACATAGACAGGTTTGCTCGTCGGCGTGCCGGCAATTATGCGACCCACCCCTGTTTTACGATCCCGTCTCACCGCATTATTGATCAGGTAAAAAGTGATCAGTGGAGAAAGTGTTGCGCTCATCGCTCCAAACATGGTACCGACCCACGGCGAGTTGTAGACACCTCTCGCGTTCCCCAGCGTGAGGGTCTGATAATTGGCATCTCTTGGCGGTACGAAGAAATAGCCCATAAAGAGGGTCATTATCACCACGACCAAAAAGCTGAAACTCCGGACACGCTCTTGAAAATCGGACCGCATGAAATGGTACATACTCCGAAGGACGATCATTGTTCTCGCATCTCCGAATTTTGAGCCGCACCCTGTGTCGAAGAAATGGAATAGAGATAGGCATCCTCCAATGTCGGCGGGACACCTTGAGCCGCATCTGCGGGCTGAGCGTCGGCAACGATGCGAACGTGCACGCCGTCACTGCGCCGGGCGGTGCTGCTGATCAGATATTGCTGGCGGAACGATGTCAACTCGTGGCTGGAGATCGTACACATCCATACTTTGCCTTCTACCGCTTGCAACAACTGCTCAGGCGCGGCGTGCTGCAGCAGATGCCCTTTACGAATGAGCGCGATTTCGGTTGCTGTGGCCTCCACATCGGAAACGATATGGGTGGAAAGGATAACGATGCGTTCGCCGGACAGATCGGAGAGGAGGTTCCGAAAACGGACGCGCCCCTCAGGATCAAGACCGGTGGTCGGTTCGTCGACGACGAGAAGTTGCGGGTCGTTGAGAAGGGCCTGGGCGATGCCCACCCGCTGTTTCATACCACCCGAGTAACCGCCCAGGGGGCGCTTGCAGACGTCGGTGAGATTGACCAATTGCAGCAGCTCGTCGATCCGTCGACGCGCCGCTTTGCCGCTCACACCTTTGATGGCCGCCAGGTATTGCAGAAATTCGACTGCGTTGAGGTTGGGGTAAATACCAAAATCCTGCGGAAGATAACCGAGCACTGCGCGCAGCGTATTGGGTAACCGGGCAGTATCCTTTCCATTCCAGGTGACCCGGCCTTCCGTGGGTTTGGTAACGGTCGCCAGAATGTTCATCAGCGTCGTCTTGCCCGCGCCATTCGGACCCAGTAAGCCCAATATACCCGGTCGCAACTCCAGGCTGAAATTGCGCAGTCCCCAGACATTACCTTTGTACCTTTTACCCACATTGTCAATGACGAGTTTCATAGGTTCACCTCTTTTCGTCAGTCTCGAAAATCAAACCGTGCCCTAAAGTGTTTCTGCTGGATTATGCACCACACAAGTGCATTCCACGGTGTAGTTTTCCCCGTTGGAAAAAGATTCCACAGGGTTCGTACAAGGGCAGAGAGACACCCATATGATCGAAAAACAATACACCGTGAAATGTATCCCTAAAAATAATTGTCAGATTCTATGGCGAAATTTGAGCCTAATGGAATCATGTATATTCTCTGCATCATGTTGTTCTTTGCACATATGATGGAACGGACTCTTCTTGGCAAGCAAGAAGTACGCCGCTGGGAAGAACAGTCTCGTTGCATTTGTCAGGCACTATGAAAGTGATAAATCATAAAATTTTATTTTTTAATTTCAAAGGGTTCCAGATGAACGACGACATCCAATACGTTGGGACCTTTTCCGATAAGTTCGCTTTTTACTTCTTCCGAAATGTTATGGCCCAAGCGAACAGAAACTTCCGCATCAACTAAAATATGAAGATCGACGTGTAAATTAGACCCAAACTTTCGAGTTCTTATGGCATGTACCCCCTTCACACCATGAACATTTTTTGCTATTTTCTTTATAATATGATGATCTTTCGTTGAGGCCCCGCGATCGATAAGTTCCGATAATGACGGCCTGACAATATCCCAAGAGACTTTCAAAATAAAAATGGAAATTATTAGTGCTCCTATATGGTCAACAAAGGCCCATTTTGCATTCGTCGCAGAAGCTGCGACAGCAATGAGCGCTGGTACTGAACTTAAAGCATCCGATCGATGATGCCATGCATTGGCAACAACAGCAGAAGATTTCACTCGATAACCTATTTTAACTGTCCACCGATACAATATTTCCTTACTCACGATAGAAAGCGATGGACCTAAGATTGCGATCCAAGCCGTTTGTCCTATATGATCATCGCGAATAGTGGTAAGAGATTTATATCCTAATACAAAAGCGACAATGAGGAGAGCAAGTCCAATTACGGCAGTGATCAATGCTTCAATTCGTCGATGTCCATAGGGATGATCCTCATCCGGTGGCGCGGACCAATACTTCACTCCGAAGAGAACCGCAAAATCAGTAGATATGTCCGATATGCTGTGCACTGCATCTGCGATAACTGCTTGACTGGAGCCTAAAAAGCCAACGATAAATTTTACCATCGCCAGACCCAGATTGACGACTATACCGATCCATGTTACTCTCCTAATCTGGGTAACATTGTCACTGTTTTTCTTTGACTCCATCTTATCTCGAACATTCTCCCACAATGCGGTTCGTCTCATTTAAATGTCAGGACTGTCTATAGCAATTGAGAATAAAACCATTTCAGACCGATGTCTTATCGTTCCTAATTTATAATCAAATGTACAAGCCAACCACACTTATTATGAAATGCCAACAGTAGTATTATACATTAGGCAAAGCGATATACTGTGATATCCCATTTTTTACTGTTTTTCTCAAAATTATTCCGTGTCACATACACTCTCCATGACATCAAGGGCAATAAGTACCTTCTCTACTTGGTTCATGTCCCATCTGAATAAACAGCTTTCCCCGGCTCGAGAATTTTTTATGCACTTTAGAATTTGGAGAGAACAGTTTGCCACGCGCTTCTTTCCTTTTTCTGGAAATCTCCTGAATTTTATCCGTGACAACCTTTTCAATAAAAAGTACGTTCCTCAACTCTCTCAGTGGCGCTCGATCTGAGAATAGAACTACGAACGAATGTACTCAAAAGTCTCTCCCGAGTTGATATGCTCTTGCCAGATTTTTCAAGCGAACCGCCTCATCATGTTCAACCATCCCACCGAGAATCTCCATATCGGCCGCCTTCACGCCCACGCCAAGCAAGCGATCATTGAGCATGATCTGTCTCATGCTTTCTGCGATCCCGGTCTCCTCAAGATGCTCCACCGTGTGTCCTGCCGAACAGAGAACCAGAGCTTTCTCAATTTGTATCTTCGAAATGAGATGCTCGCCGTTTTCATAATAGTACGCATACCCATATGCCCAGACTCGATCGAACCACCCTTTCAGTTTAGCCGGACAATCGCTCCACCAGACGGGATATACAAAGACCAAAGCATCTGCTCTGTCGATTTTATCCTGCTCTCTCTTGACGTCTTGGGGAACTTGTGCATCGACATCCAAGGACGACTCACGAGTATATTGATCCAGATCCATATCGGTAACGAAATTCATTTCGTAGAGATCGCAGATTTCAAAGGTATGATTTGCGTCCCGTAATCCTTGGGTGAATACCTCGAGCACTTCCCATGTAAAAGATTTTTTGCTGGGATGGGCGAAAACAATATAGATATGCATGGCGATTTCTCCCTTTTGATAGTGAGCAGAAGGAAGACTCTTGGGGACAAAATAGATGCCAATCGCGTATCCAGAGACGGTTTGACTCTGAGGTCGCAGAAAAACCATTACAGAAGAACAAACTTTTAGACACACCTTTGTGGCAATAGTTTCTCGGTCGAAAGGCGTGGCAAATCCTTGTCATGCCACGAAGAACGGACACTGTCTAACAGGAACTCAGGATATGTTGTGGAGACGCGAACCTCTTATCGAATATCTATGTATATATTGGGCTTATTTGTTTTTTTTATGAGACCACACCAGTTTTCCGGAAGTTCCTCTATGCCGGCAACTTTTTTAAATTTATCAAGTGCTAATGGAACAACTTCAAATTTAGCCTCGGTAAGAAGTCTCCCCTTTTCGTCCCGGGCTTCAGTTCGTACCAACGCAAAATCCACATGAGTCCCCTCCTTCTCAATCCATCCTGAGAGTGAGAGGAGCTTCCCCTCATGGGCAGGCCGAACATATTTTATGTTCGCGGAGCGAAGTATCCAGAACACCTTCATCTCGCTCCGTAAAACAGTCGGAGTCCAAAATGCCATGCAATCGAGAGCGGTGTAGATCGCTCCTCCATGAGTGATGCCGGGAAATCCGATCATGTAATTCGTGGGATTAAAAGTACCTATGAGGCGATCGTCATTATCCGGGTCCCGTTCAATTTCAATCTTCAATCCGTTGGGATTCTCGTGCCCGCACCCGAAGCACACATTTTCCGGCAATAGAACTTTGTTCAATGTTTCATCTGCCATAATCTCTCGTAGTCTCAAAATTAGCTATGATAATTGGTATAAGGAGACAACATAACATTTCTTATTTCGCTCGGCGATCATTCACTCTGCTTCTCAAACGGTCACTGGTTCAAAGCACATTAGGAAACGCATTACCCAGATTCAATTGATCGTGAAAGGATTCTTCCTCAAGATGCTACCCTCGCAAGTTTCATGATAGCACGTCGCAGGCGCCGATGTTTGTCGAATAACCTTACAAAGTCGGATTCGCGGGGTCCGCCCTTCGCTCTGACGATCTTTACGAGCGCACGCTTCTTCTCAGGTTTCCAGCCGGAGAGTCCCGGCAATGTCAGGACGAGGGGGCTCCAACGTTCCCACGCCAGACGCTCACCAGCCGACCAATTCCGCAGGGTCCTGACTCCCAGAAGTTTCGCCGCCTCGCGCGACAGCGTCCGCACCCCCTTCTCCCGGTCGGACCCGAAACGCTCCGCCAACAGGCGGGAGATTTTCAGGCCGAGCTCTCCAATGGATATCTTCGCCAGGACATCCTGCCTTGTCTTGTCGAGATAAAGGAACATAGGTTCGGAGGAGAGCTTCTGCAGGGTCGCCAGGCTGGAGCGATGCCGGGGATTCCGGCGCAAGCACCGCAGCTCAGATCGAAGTATCCGGCGCACCTCCGGATCCTCGGGGCGGAAGCCGAGTTTATAGTAGAACCACCAGGCTCCGGACACGAGACCTTCTTTGTTGTCGTGTCCGAGCTGATATGGATCGATGGAGAAGGCAGTCGAACCAAAGAGGTGTCGCGCCATGGCCAGCACGCGCCCGAAGATTCGGGCGGCTTCGGCCCCCCGGTACGTCTCGAAGACGTTGTAGGCGATCTCCGAGGAGCTGAACAGGGAGCTGGCGAGCACGTACCCGATAGGCACGCCGTTCTTTATGGTCAAAAAGCCGTAAACCGTCTCCAGGAGCAAACGCCGTTCAGGAATCTGACCGATACAGGCGAACTGGAGGCCCTGCCCGCAATCGACCAGCCTGACGTCGTTCATGTCACCGTAGGCGAAGGCGTCGAGGTCCCGGGCACGGGTGATCATGGCTTCCACAGCTGCATCGACCAATCGCTGACCTTCACCGGGTGAGAGAAAACGCACCCGAAGCGGTGGCCTTCGGATCTCCTGCCTCAGATTGGGTCGCGTCCGTGACAGAGGTTTGCTCTGATAGATGACAGGCATCCCGGGCAGTTTCGCACCTGTGCGTGTCGGCGTGCCCGGACCTGGGGCGAGCCGCATGAGGATGTCGAGATCCTCGTAAAGCTTCTCCCGGCTGAAGGAGCTTGCCCTCAGGGCCGCGAAGCGGCGGATCAGGAAGGCCGCGTCCGTTTCGCCGGGACCCTTCAAACGGTCGAGCCATTCCCTCGGTGAAAAGCTCAAACTGTCGAGAGAAGGATACTCGGAGTAGGGCAGAAGCATGACCAGCATATCGACCAGCTTTTGTTTGTTGGTGAACTCGGTCCAGTCGATGGTGAGGTTATCCGGGAACCGTTTGGCGAGCCAACAGGCCGTGGGCCAGAAGAAGCGGTAGTAAATGTCTGTGCCGACGATGCCCGTATCGGCCAGCTCTCGACGACGTAGGCGCAGGTCGCTACGCCTGGCAAACACAGCAAGCATGCGCTCCACATGTTCGAGAACAAACTTATTGTCAGGGTAAGCCTGCAGGAAAGAGAGTAACTCGTGGAGACGATAGACTTCCTTGGCTTTGTCCAACCGTTGGCGTTCGAGCTTTCCCAAGAGATCCAGCTTCCGCGTGGCGGCTCCGCAGCCGTAAGAATTCTTCATCTTCTCAAGCTGTCTCAAAAGGGTTGCTGCTTTCACTCCCATGACAAGTCACTTCCTCCACCGTGCGTCTCTCTGTATGGTATTTGTCAGTCTGATGGGTGATTCCCAAATTCCAAAATTATAACGGTTCTAAAACCGTTATAATTTCTATTCAGGAGTCTATTAAAGACAATATATGGCTTACCAGAAATCCTGTCAAGTCATTTTCCATATGCACATTGGCCGGGGATTTCCTTGACAATCTTCAATCTTTCTCAGTCCAACCGCTACAGCAGAAAGGAGAACATGGGACTGCTATCGAATATCTAATATCTTCATTATTTCAGGGGTGCGTTTGACCCCGCTTGCCTCCGGGACACACTCGCTGATGCCCAGAATCACGTTTACAATACCCAATACATCAAGGACATCAATGTCGCCGTTCCCGTCACAGTCTGCCCGGTCAAGGGCATCTCCGACCAAAGGATCCCTTTCCAGGACATGACGAACCACGGCCAGCACGTCCAGGACATCGATGGCTCCGTCATTGTTGACATCGCCCCTTCTCTCCTCGGGCATTCCGGCAATGGACACCGACAATGCATTCGACCACTCACTCTCATTACCGTTACCGTCTTTTGCCCTTACTTTCATCTCGTATAACCCCGCTTCACTCCATATGTGCAGCGCGTTCACCTGAGCTCCCGAAGCATACGGTCCCAGCCAGCCGCTGTCGGTTCCGTCGCCCCAGTCGAAGAGATAGTAAACATCATCACCTTCAGGATCCCCCGTGCTGCTGGTGTACATATACTCCGTATCTATCCCGCCGGAGGATGATCCGTCCGGTGTCCCAGGTGTATCAGGTGCCTGATTCTCCGGAGTAGTACCGGCGTCTCGAACACATCGGACGTAGTTGTAAATGCGAACGGCGTCGCCCTGAGGACCGTGGCCGGTGGAGTAGTCAGCCGGATCGCCGGCCTTGGGATCGCTTCGCTGGGCGCCGGCGCCGTGCACGTCCTGCCACTGTCCGTTCATGTAGCCCATGGCCCGGCCGAAAGCGACGTAAGCCGCATTCCCGCCTTCCTGTCCCGTGCGGGTACTGGCTTGGGTCGTACCGGTCCAATAGCATGGATAATCCGTTTGTCCGGCTTCGTTAATAATCAAGGTGACATTAAATACCGGATCGATGGCAGCCGAACTTGTGGTTGACGGTGACCGGGTATAATCGACAATACTCTGCAGTTGCTTGGCATTGGGCAGACGCCAATCGTTATAGCCGGCCAGTATTAAGCTCTCAGCATAATTGAGGGCTTCCTGCCAGTTATAACCATGTTCGTCGTCTGCTTTCTGCCACATCAGTCCCGTGGCCCTATCTGTGACGGTCCCGTCGCCGTTATCTAAGAAGTCGTTCTGACCGTAACCGGAGTTGCCCCGCACATAGCGCACGAACTGCTCCATCTCTCCGCCACCGGGAAACTCCCTGCCGTAACCCTTGATCCGCCCGTCGGCGAAGTTGACGCCGAAAGTCGTCGCACTGCCGCCCATGGTCGTCGAGACGTATTCCGTGCTCGACCAGTACTGGGCGTCGATGATCCGCTCTCCGGGCCGCTGGGATCGGTGCCGCTGAACAGGATCAGCAAGTACAGCTCCTTGATGGACGGCAGCCGCCAGTCGGTATACCCGGCCAGGCTGAATGTCGAGGCTCCAGCCACGGCTTCACTGAAAATCACTTTCTCTCCCGGAGTCTTCTGCCACATCAGGCCGGTATTGAGGTCCGTCACGGTGCCGTCGCCGTTATCCTGATAGGACGGTTGCGTCCCATAGTACTGGGCATCCTGCCCATAGAAGGACTGTCCTGACTGAGGGCAGACCATCTCGGTAATCGTGTTATAGCATGCACCTTGATCGGTATCGACGATGAGATACTCTTCGGCCCAGACCTTCTGTGATTGGAAACATGTGGGGGGATTGCCCAAGAGAATAACTACTCCGGTGAGTAGTACGTGAAAAAGCTTTCCTTTCATGTTTTTATCCTTTTTTGAATTTCGTCACTGTCGCATCACATTTCCTGCTCATCTTCTAAGACGTCGCACGCCAAAAAACCTTATTGCGAGCAAGCCGGAAGCAGGCATTTCGTACCTTTTCCCGATGCTGCTCAACCAAAGTTTTGAAGGCGCCCACCTGACCCGCCTTGATGTTTTCCAGTAATTCTTGTTCTTCCATAGATTGTCCAGTTATACCTCATGCAAAGAAAACGGGCCGTGAAATATTGCGAATGAAAAATACCAATCAAAGGAACATCATTTTAATGACAATATCCGTCTCCAACAATATAAACTTAAAAAGCGGGTATACCAGAACGATATTATTATTGAGGTTTTGGAATAGAAAGAGAGAAGCTACTTCATTTTGTAAAAATGAAGAATAGGACTATGAATCGAAATCAATGATCCCAGGTCCAGCTTATCCCAACAGAGGGCAGCAGGCGAAACCAGTATTCGGGCTCTTCGACCAGAATATAGCCTTTTCTTGAATTCCAATACCAATTATAATCAAAGTTTCTCACATTGCCGTGGTCGTAGAGATTGATAAACGTCAGAAAAGCCGATATGCGTCCCTTGGAGGTGTAGAAATGGCGATTGATTTTCAGGTCCAGGCGGTGGTAGGAGGGATAGGTGGCACCGTTAAAATCTTCGGTGGTCTCATAATAGACAGTACTGCCGTCCGGCAGCTGCTCCGATTTGATAACCCGTGAGGTATAGGGCCAGCCCGTGTGGTACTGCCACGAGAGGTTGAAATGCCAGTTTCGATTTGGCCTGAAGTTGAGATCAAAGTAAATGGTGTGACACTGATCGTATTTCCCGGGATATTCACCGGCATCCTCCGTGTACACAATTCCCTCAAACTCCAGACTTTCGATATCCTCCACCACCTTCGCCAGTCCATAACTGGCCCACCATGACCATTTTCCGCCGCGGTCGTATTTCAGATAGGTCTCTATCCCTTTCGCCCGCGCGTTTTTTACGTTAAGCCTGAAGCGATCGTACTGCAGCTCGGGGAAGAATTCGATGTCATTCGACCAGTTTCTGAAATCCGGACGGAGGTCGGACAAACGTTTATGGTAACCCTCCAACCGGAGATGTAGTCCGTTTTTGAAAAGATGCTCGAAGCCCGAAACCCAGTGTTCGGCGAGAGAGGCTGGATGGAATGAATCTTCTCCCTCTTCAACGCGGATCTGGTGAATGCCCTCGCTCTGATAAAAATATCCCCACCCCCCCCGCAGGAACGTCCCTTCTCCCAGAGCATATACGATATTAAAACGCGGACTGTAAAATAGGTCGTCGGCATATGACGTCCGGTCGTACCGCAGACCGAGCTCCGCCGTCAGGGGAGAAAATTTGCTGACCCGAGGGGCCACATATGCGCTGATTCTGCTCCCTGAAGGATGAATATCTACACTGGTCACATCTTCGCTATCCAACGAAGCATCACGGTACAGGTACTTCACACTGTCATAGTCGTAGTCACCATTGAGCCCTTTCAGATCGAAACCCCACTTCAAGACCAACCGATCTGAGATCCCCAGATTCCAATCCTGCTTCAGACCGAACACGTTAAAGTGCCTCTCGTCCAACACGGTAAAATCCAGGTCGGAATTATCTCCAAGATAACCTATCCCCTCCCTACGGCTCGTCATCCTGGTGTATGATCCAACGGTCCGCACAAACAGGTTCTTGTTCGGAACAGACACTAACGTCAGCCATGCGAAGGTATTGTCGTACGACGTGTCATCAACATCATCATCGTCTTCCGTAAAACTCACTCTATCGCCGGCATGAAGCAGATTGGCCGAAAGGGTGTGTATATCGCTCAGCCGATATTCCGTCTTGCCCAGGATGTCATAGTACGTCGGGCTGGGTTGGTTCTCCTCACCCATGAGATCCAGGACAATATCGAGATATCCCCTCCGGGCCGAGAAGAGCCACGCCCCCCGGTTATTGCTGAAGGTCCCCTCAGACATCGCTCGCGCGTTCATGAAGCTGATACCCAGGGCGCTTCTTCTACGTCCTTCCGTTGCCCTTTTCAACTTCATATTGAAGACACCGCTCATCCGATCGCCGTATTCGGCCGTGAAGCTGCCGGTCAAAAGATCGATACCCTCAACTGCTTCCACATCGACGATACTGAGAGCTCCCCCCTCGATATCTTTCAGATGAAAAGGCTCATAGAGCTCCAAACCGTCGATAAGAACCAGAACCTGATCGTGCTCCCCGCCGCGAACGGTAAATTTCGCCGAGAAGTCGCTGGATGAAATACCTGGAAGCCGCGCAATGGCCCGATAGGTATCCTCACCCCAAGCCATGATCTGAATATCCTCATGGGTTAAGGTTTGCCGGGAAGGAGGGACATTTCCCATTATTGTAAACTGGCTTGGAGTGACTACGATCTCGTTCAACGAGATGATATCCGGTTCCAATTCAACAGTAATTTCTATTTCGTCTTTCTTGAAAAGAACGATAGTATCGATTTGTTGGCTTTTATACCCGATGTATGAAAACCGCAACGAGTACACTCCATGACGCAGAAAAGGGATAGTGAAATACCCATCCGGATCTGTCGTTCCCCCTTTGCTTGTTCCTAAAACGAGTATGTTCGCTCCAATAAGCGGTTCTCCCGTGGCACCATCGAGTACTCGTCCCGTTATGGTTCCCTCTTTCGGAAACGTTTTTTCGTAAGCAGGTTCGATGACCATCCGGCCGTCATCCAAAACGGACAACTCTGTCCTTGTCATGTCGAGAAGGCGAAGCAATACATTGAAGATGATCTCGTTTTCCTCTCTCAGATATACTTTGGTATCTGAGGGAATCTGACTTCTGTCGTAATAGAATTGAACCTCTCCTTTCTCGGCTAACATATGCAACGCTTGTTCGAAAGAGATGTTATCGAAATCAAAAGAAGCTTTCTTCAAGAGTGATTCCAGAATCTTCCGGTTATCGTGTCGGTTTCCATACGAGTGCGATTCCTGAGAGGAAATTGATGTATGAACAATGACCAGCAAGAATAAAGTAACACAAAGAGCAGCAACATCTTTTTTCATGAGAACCTCGCTGAATCGGATACAACGTCCAAACCGTACGTGTGAACGAATTAGATCCTTTGACAGCACTTTTGGGGGAATGGTTTCATCCCGGTGGGAATGGAACCGGAAAGAATTGTTGCCAAAGGGTGTAAGGTTTCTCCTGTTCGACCGACTAAATGGTGAGTAAAAAAACGAGATTTTACTCGGTTCCATTTCCACAGGAGTTTTGAGAATGAGGAGGTGGTTATAATGAAGTTGGCGTTTCTTGTTACGTTGCTGTTTGCCGTGGGGGCATTGGCTATTGCCATCGAGCGCCCCAAAAACAGTACCAATCCAAAGGCCATCGGTTTGACTGCGGAATATGACAATTTGCGTACGGCTACTTTCGCCGGTGGATGTTTTTGGTGTGTGGAAGCCGATTTCGAAAAAGTAGAGGGTGTGGTTGAGGTTATATCCGGCTATACAGGGGGAAACAAGGACAACCCGACTTACGAGGAGGTCTCAGCGGGAGAGACCGGTCATGTGGAGGCGATTCAGGTTCTCTACGATCCACAAAAAGTTTCGTATAGGCAACTCCTCGATGTCTTCTGGCAGCATGTTGATCCGACCGATCCGGGCGGGCAATTCGTCGATAGAGGGGAACAGTACCGGAGCGTCATCTTCTACCACGACGAGGACCAGAAGCGTCTGGCCGAGGAAACCAAAATGGAGCTGACACAATCAGGCCGTTTCGACAAAACCATTGTTACTGAAATAGTGAAGTTTACCGAGTTTTACAGGGCCGAGGATTATCACCAGGACTACTACAAGACGAACGGACTTCGTTACAAATTTTACAGGTGGAATTCCGGACGCGATCAATTTTTAAAGAAGGTCTGGGGTGATGACAAATCGGAGGCCGCGCTCCTTTCGAACACAACCGGATATTCGAAACCGAGTGACGAAATTTTACGCGAAAAGCTCACACTCTTACAGTACAAGGTGACCCAGCGCGACGGGACAGAACCTGCCTTTCATAATGAATACTGGGACAACGGAGAGGAAGGAATCTATGTGGACGTGGTCTCGGGTGAACCGATTTTCAGTTCACTGGACAAATATGAATCCGGTAGCGGCTGGCCCAGTTTCACCCAGCCCCTGGAGCCTGGAAACATTGTGCAGAAGGAGGACCGAAAACTTTTCGCTGTTCGTACCGAGGTGCGCAGCAAACACGGCGATTCCCACCTCGGACATGTATTTCCAGATGGTCCGCCGCCCACGGGTCTGAGGTACTGTCTCAACTCAGCCGCCCTTCGATTCATTCCCGCGGAGGACCTTGAGCGGGAGGGCTATGGTGAGTACGCCCACCTCTTTTCGACAGAAATGGTTTTAGACTAACAATGTGATCTTCCTTCGATCTCTTGACGATAGGGGCATATCTTTTTCTTGCACCGGCACTACTACTTTCTGTTCTTCAACTTGAGACGACAACTTTGCTAAAGGGATATGCCCCTTTTTTTACTTCTGATGTAAGATTGAAATCAATTGCCTTTGATCTCCGGATTGCCTATATTGTACGCCCTACTCGACCAGTTATAACGACTGTGAGCGAGACATCACACTTTTATAACGCAAAAGATTGGAGCATCATCCGCGTGACGGAAAGGCTTAATCGAAGGAGTCGGCTTTTGAAAACTCGTCTGCAGCGATTTTCAATTAGTTGAAACTTTATCGAGCGGAATATTGTCTTGGTACTGTTAATAAAGAGTCTTCAAACAATAATTGACTGAAAGGAGGTCGCAGAATGAAGATGTTGGTCTTACCGTTTGTTACCGTGTGTGTGCTGTTTTGCTCGATTACGGGCTATGCTCAGAATCCGTTTTTCAGTGATTACGATACGCCCTTCGGTGTCCCTCCCTTTGAGAAAATTCAGGAAGAACACTATATGCCCGCTTTCAAGGAAGGGATCAAGCAGGGGGAGGCGGAAATTCAGGCCATCGTCGATAACCCCGAGGCACCGACTTTTGAGAACACTATCGAAGCGCTGGAACGATCGGGTGTGTTGTTGTCTAAAGTTCAGTTGGTCTTCTACAACCTACTGGGCGCCCACACCAATGATACATTGCAGGAGATTGCCCAGGAAGCATCCCCCATGTTTTCAAAGTACAGGGATGATATTCTCCTCAACGAGGATCTGTTTCAGAGAGTGAAAGCTGTCTATGTGCAGAAGGATAGACTGAATCTCACAAAGGAGCAGAAGAAACTTCTCGATAAGTATTACAAGGATTTTGTCAGGGGAGGCGCCAATCTCGACGAGGAGAAAAAGGCTCAGCTGCGAGAGATCAATGAAGAGTTGTCCCTGCTGTCACTGCAGTTCGGTGATAACGTTCTCAAGGAGGACAATGACTTTTACATTGTTCTCGAACGTGAAGAGGATCTGGTCGGTCTGCCCGAAAACGTCATCAGCGCCGCTGCCGAAGCGGCTACGGAGCGTGGCCATGAGGGCCAATGGGTCATTACCCTGCATAAACCGAGCTGGATCCCCTTTCTTCAGTATTCCGGGAGGCGCGATCTTCGGGAGAAAATATACAAGGGGTACATTAACCGCGGCGACAACGACAACGAATACGATAACAAAGAAATAGCGTCCAGAATGGCTGCCCTGCGGGTGAAGCGGATCAAGCTGTTGGGATATAAGACCCATGCCCATTATATTCTGGAAGAGTACATGGCCAAAGAGCCCGAAAATGTCTACAAACTCCTGGATCAGCTCTGGAAACCGGCCCTGGCGAAGGCCAAGCAAGAGGCAGCCGAGTTTCAACAGATGATTTACGATGAAGGGGACGATTTCAAGCTCGAATCGTGGGACTGGTGGTACTACGCCGAGAAAGTGAAGAAGGCCAAATATGACCTGGATGAGGAGATGACCAGGCCGTATTTCAAGTTGGAGAATGTCATCGACGGTGTCGTGACGCTGTCGAACAAGCTGTTCGGTATCACCCTAACAGAGTTGCAGGACATGCCAAAGTATCACGAAGACGTGAAAGTCTTCGAAGTCAAGAACCAAGATGGGTTTCATGTGGGCATTCTGTACACAGACTATTTCCCCCGCGCCAGCAAGCGCGGCGGGGCATGGATGAGCAATTACAGGGAACAGATGAAAATCGGCGGGACGGATATCAGGCCCATCATTTGCAATGTGGGTAATTTCTCCAAGCCGACGGCCGACAATCCATCCCTGTTGAGTCTCGACGAAGTGACGACGCTCTTCCACGAGTTCGGGCACGCCCTCCATGGCATGCTCTCCGAGTGCACCTACGAAAGACTGTCCGGTACCAATGTTCCCAGGGATTTTGTCAAGCTTCCATCACAGATTATGGAAAACTGGGCCTTCGAACCGGAGATGCTAAAAATCTACGCCAGACACTACAAGACAGGAGAACCCATGCCCGAGGAGTTGATCGAGAAGATCGACAAAGCCGGCAAATTCAATCAGGGCTTCAAAACCGTCGAATACTTGGCGGCGTCCTTTCTTGATATGGACTGGCATACCCTGACCGAACCCGAAGAGCTGGACCCGATCGAATTTGAGAATGAGACCTTCAAGAGAATAGGTTTGATCCCGGAAATTATCTCTCGATATAGAAGTCCTTACTTCAGACATATCTTCTCCGGCGGATATTCATCGGGATATTACAGTTACATTTGGGCCGAGGTGCTGGACGCCGATGCCTTCCAGGCTTTTGTGGAAAAAGGCCTCTTTGACCGAGAGACCGGCATGGCCTTCAGAAAGCATATCCTGTCCAAGGGCGGGACTGAGGATCCCATGGAACTCTACGTCCGCTTCCGCGGGACCGAACCCAAGATCGAACCGTTACTGGAGAAAAGAGGACTCAACTAAGATAAAAAGTCTCTGGACTCAATTTCATCTGATATATATCGGGGCAGGAGGTCAACTCCTGCCCTGCTCATTTCACGAGTACTCACGAGAATGTTTGGACTTCAAAGAACCTAACTCAAAGCATATCATACAGAATTACATATTTTTTGTATCCAGGAATCAAAAAAATATATTATCGTAATGTATTGGCTCTTCAATGCCCTGAAGCCTGAGCCGTTAGACCGAAAGGCGAACACAGCGGCCGTTTTTTCCGTGTCTGAATCCCTCGCCTTAGCGGGGGATGAGTTTGGAAAAAACAGCGCAGTGAGCCGTTGACGGTCTCGGCGAAGGCTTTGGGTTGGTCTTTCTTTTTGCTTCTTTTTCTTTGGCCAGAAAAGAAAAAGAAGAGGAATACTATTTTCCCCCCGCATCTGATGTAAATAATATACATGTTTTGAATATCAACTCTGTTTATCCTTTCAATCGCTCAAGCGATTCAGGAGCCGGGAAATCACCAAAACGAATGCTTGAAAGCACACTACATTCTTGCGACGGGCCAAAAAGAAAAATCCCTCCTCTCCTCCCTTACAAAGGGGGACATAGAGGGACTCAATCTAAAAAAATAATTCCTAGGGTCTTTCTATCAGGAAGTTGCTTGTCCCTAATGTATGTGCAGTTTTATTTCAAAACAGTCAGAAAAAGAAACGTGGCGCTACCCATTTTTATCTGTGTACCGTTTCGGAGGATTTGGCCTTCCTCAGATATCTCATTTCCATTGACATTCACACTTCCCTCTCGAGGGAAGATGTGAAAACACCCATTCCTGAACACAACAGCGCTGTGCTCCGGCCGCACTGTTTCGAAATCATCCACTTTGAAATCCGCCCTTTTACTGTTCCCAAGTATGGTCACAGGCCTGTTGATATGCATGAAGGCAGGGATTTTCCGTATTTTTTTCACTATCTGGGCTGCATCAACGAGGGCAAGCACACTGAAGCTTTCAAAGGGATTAAAGGGTTCGCCTTCAAGCTCAACAAAGGGTATGTCTACAGTCTCGATGGTAGCTTCTTTCTCTCCCTCAGAGCCTACCTTCGTCAATTGCAGGATTCCCGGGGATTCCACCTCTCCCTTGTGGACCCTCGTGACATTTGGGTCCTCATCACTGCCTCCCTTTTCCTCATGTACCCATTTGAGTGTGTCATCTTGTCCCATAATTTTCTCCTTCATGAATCGCCATTATTATCTGCTAACCATTGTCTGTTCAAACTCTCTCTTCACTTGATCGCTTTCTCTGTAAACGATACGTATGCCATCCTTCCCACCCAAATCTATAACGTCTCCGTCCTGCAAGGGGAACGTGCCATCTATTTTTTTCCCTCCGATCCAAGTTCCGTTCATACTTCCCAGATCCTCGATGGCAAACCTCTCCCCCTCACTCACAAATATCCTGGCATGGCCGTCTCTTTCTTGGCTTGCCCTGGAAACATATTCATTCCTCGTCCAGAGGTACACGACTCCCTTTTTGCGAAAAGAGGCTCGCTCTTTCGACTTTTTGGCAATAATCAATTCATCGAGAACCTCAACACCCTCGTGCACGAGAGGAACCGAACTCTTCAGACAGTCTATTTGAAGTAAAACATCCGGTGCATTCCTAGCCACCTGTGTCATCTGACCGGATCGGGAATCAAAGTAATGCACAATGGTGGGATATTCCGATGGGTATTCGAGCTCACAGTCCTCGGTGTCACTGCTTTCTATCATTTCCGCAATCTGTTTCATCCAGCCTTCTTTCTCTTCCCTTTCCTTTCTTATCTTTTTTCTCGATCTCTCTATATAAATGATGATAAGCACAAGGAGCACGACTACAAGCGATCCAAGGACGATCAACTGTTGCCTCGTCAAGCTCTCATACCACGGTTTTTGAGGCGGCATAACTCTCTCCGCGACTGGCGGAGCCACCACAATCGGAGCACCGGTGGGATTAAAGAGAAATTCCTTTGTGGACTTGGCAGTGAGGTTTCCATAAGTCAGAGAAAGGCTCGCTTTATACGTGGAAGGCTCCTTCGCAAAATCGAAACTTATCATGTACTGGTTCTTCAATTGATCTAAGACCCCCTGATACAGCTCCGGGATTCTTTCAGGTTCCGGTGTCGTGGCAAAATCTCCTCCGCTCACTTGGGCAATCCCCTGGAGATAGGCACTGTCAATATCATGGCCGAAGCCTAAGGTGAAAACAGGAACAGAAGCACCTGTGGCCATGTCCACAGCATCCTTTGCCACGCGCTCGCTTCCTTCGTCCTTCCCGTCCGTAAGGAGAATGACGGCCGTCCTGGTAGTCGGCGCATCTTTTCCTTTTTTGAGAGCCTCATATGTGGCGTCATAGAGGTGGGTCCACTCTTCGACAGGTCTCAAGGCCTCAACCTGAGTTCTCACGATATACCTCTCCTGAGTGAAGTCGGTCATGAACCGAACCGCTGTCCCAAAACTCATGAGAACCACAAAATCTTTCTTTTCCAGTTGATCCAAAAAGATGGAAATGGCTTTTTGGGTTTCCTCAAAAGGCCTGCCGCGCATGCTTCCGCTAACATCCACTCCCAGAATGATGGATAAAGGCTCCTCAACGGTGGACGCAGGTTCTAACGCAAAATCTTCAATTTTTTCTCCTCCGATAAAAAGCACAAAATTTTCTTCGGAAAGACCTTTTATCGGTCTGCCGGCATCATCGACCGCCGATATATATAACGCTGCCTTATTCTCTTCAACCGCCTCGCCCTTCAAAATAGCCACTGAAACATCGGCCGAAGCTATACAGACCGAGCACAGGAAAAATAAGAAGACAAAGCCCGCTTTTCTCATATGCTACCTCCTTGGATTGCCAATGCGATCAAGACCTCCTCCGCGAGGACGAAAAAGATTTTACGATTAGAGCGACATTGAACACCAATGTTGAACGTGCTTCGGCTAATCTCACAGACTTTATATCAAAACTGTTATGTTGCGAAATTTGTGCCAAGAGATTTGGCCTGACTCTCTTTACCTGATATATCTTTGAAGCACAATAAATTATCACAAAAAATCTTTTCCCAGAAAAAAAGTGCAGACAGAGGAAAATAGGAGAACGTGTGCAATTTACCCGTTCAGAAAGTGAGTCTTCCAGTTAAGAAACGATTGACCTGTTTGTTCATGAGCAGTCATTCCGGGTTTATCCCGGAATCTCCTGAATTGAGATTCCGTTGCCCTGCTTGAGGAGATTCCGTCACGGATTTTCCCCTGTATTCTATAACGGGGCCGGAATGACATTTCATAAAGAAAGTACGTTAGATCCCAAAAAATACCATACTTTGTATGGAGCAAAGATTGGGTGATTTCATCCAGTCTTCCTGATATGGAATGGTACATCCTTTTATTTATGAAGGTCAATTTATATAATTTTACACCATAACCCTAATAAATACAGACAACTAAATCAATATTACTTTTAACACTTCATCTTCTGGCATGAAAATCGCACTTCGTGTAAGATGTGACATTGATGTCTTGTGTCACATGACTAAGGATTTTTGTGGAATTTTAATAGGAGAACAGTACAATGAGAACAGGAATGTTGCCAGCTCTCGTCGGAATAATAATCCTCATATGCGGTGGTTTTCTGACAGGGATCTCGGCTGATGAGCTGATGAGCCAGGGGAGTCAGTTGACTGTTCCCTGGGATGAGTTTAAAAAATTGGTGAATCTCGATGAAGACGAGATCGTGCTTTCTTTGGAGACGTACCAAAAACTGGTGGCACAGACCGGCGTAAAAACAACACCACCTCACACAGTGAGGCAGGGGAATGTGGTTCTGACCCGCGCCGAATTCAAAAAGTTGATTGACGGGATGAGGCTTCCTGCCGATCCTCAGACGCAACCCCCCTTTGATTATCTCATAACCAAGGCGATATACTCCGGAAAAATGGCGGAGGACAATACGGCCTTCGTCGGGATATTCACCGTCCACGTCCTGAAACAGGGCGCCTATTTAAGAATACCGCTTCTTCCGCAGAGTATCGCTCTGGAAGACATACGAATGGACGGCAAAGAGGCGCTGGTGATCAGCGAGAACGGATATCACCACGTGATCCTGTCGCGTGCCGGTGAATACGAAGTGACGGCTTCATTCTCCCTGAAAACCTCACTGGACAAAGGTCCCCACAAGATCGATCTGGCCATTCAGCAGACGCCCATTACGCTTCTGAAACTGGAGCTGCCCTTGAAGGATATTGATGTGGAGATCCCTCAGGCTCAACAAGTCGCAAGCAGCACAAGGGGCAATACCACGACTGTTTCCGCAGTCATCACGCCGGGCCGGACTGTAAGTATCCGCTGGCGAAAGAAGGTGGCCATCACCGAGAAGATCCCGCCCAAACTCTACAGTGAGGTCTATCATCTCATCTCCATCGATGACGATGCGCTCAAGATCAATTCGGATATCAATTACACCATCCTTCACAGCGAGGTCGACGCTGTCCAGCTGGCCATCCCGGACAATACCAATGTGCTCACCGTAACGGGCGAAGGCGTGGGCGAGTGGCAGGAGACCGAACAGGAGGGGCAACGCCTGATCCTGATCCCGTTCACGTATGGGAAGAAGGGATCCGTGACGGTGCGAGTCACTTCTGAGATTCCACTGTCAGCGACCGGGTTGGCGAACGTCTTTTCCGGGATACGGGCGCTGGAAACGGTTCGTGAAACTGGATTCATCGGCATCGAGCTCAATACCAGCGCCGAGGTGCTCGTGACGGAGAGCGTGGGATTGGAGCCGATTGCGACGCCGAAACTTCCAGCCCAGCTGATCAATAAGTCCGCCAAACCCCTCATTATGGGATTCAAATATCTCAAGCATCCGTTCAGTCTGGTGCTTGATATCAAGAAGCACGAAAAAATCGCCGTACCGGTGGCCACCATCAACTCCGCCAACATTGTCACCCTCTTTACCGAGGACGGAAAGGTGGTCCATCGTTTGGTGTATCAGGTACGAAACAGCGCCAAGCAGTTTCTGGAGATCCAGGTTCCTGAAAAAGCGGACGTCTGGAGCGTCTTCGTCGGTAACGAGCCTGTCGAGTCGTCCCTCAATTCTCACGGGAAGCTGTTAGTGCCCCTTATCCGCTCCCGCTCGGTGAACAACCGTCTGGACACCTTCCCCGTCGAGGTCATCTACTGTCTGGTGGAGGACAGATTTACCTGGTCGGGCTCCCGGGCATCGGCGCTCCCGGCCGTAGATCTGTTGATCAGTCAGCTCATGTGGTCCGTGTATCTGCCCAACGACTATTCGTACATCTATTTCAGGAGTACCCTGGAGAAGGAGGAGATCATCCGCGGATTAAACGTTTTTAAAGGCGCACAGAGGCAGTACAACGAGAGAGCCATGAAGGAGCTTTCCGACTTGGACGCTGTGGAATCAGACGAAATGTACTGGGACAAGCTCAGGGGAGCGTACAAGGGAAAGGAGTACAAGAGCCGGTTCAGAAATGTTCCGCTCCAGGAGGAGCAGCTCTCCAGCCAGGTTCAGACCGAGCTCGAATTCAGCGGACGCCTCGAGGGCCTCGCCCAGCAGGAGCCCCAGGCGGCCGTCTCCGGAGGTGTAGGCATACTGCCCATACAGATACAGATCCCAACCGGTGGACAGGTCTACAGGTTTGCCAAAACCATCGTCAAGACCGAAGATCCCCTCACCATGAGTGTCGTCTACGCACAAAACTGGATCTTAGGGACGATCAAGTGGGTCGTAATTGTGCTCATTGTCTTGATACTCATTATAATGAGAAAAACAGTCATCAGGATCTTTCGGTGGTTCAAAGACGGGTTCAGTAACGTGGAGAAATGGTATAAAAAGCATGACAGTACCTTTGAAAAAATATCCAAATCCAAAATGACGCCCTTCGTCCTGTTCGGACTCTTCATCGTATTCTGGTCCATTTCAAAGTTGCTCACACTCCTCGTCTTCTTCCTTTTCTGGATGAGTGTCGTGTATCACATCATTCTCTACAGGGAGAGAAGGGCTGAGAGGAGATCAAAGATTGAAGAGCAGGATCAAGATCAATCGACTACACTTTAGTCCGCAAAGATGCTGGCTATTTTAGTGCATGGTTTTCAATTCCCTATCCTGAGGACATTAATAATACTTTTACCCATACTGGTTCCCCTCATTTTCCTGTACTCCCCTGCACTCTTGCACCCCTGCTCCTCTGAAATATTCAGTGTCAACCGATCAAAATTAGAGCTTCAGGGGCTCTTGCTGGCTTTGTTCGTATTAATGCGGGTCGTAGAACCAGTCCTCCTCAATGTCTTTGACCGGCTTTCCCCAGAGATCTGGCTCAATCGTCTCTTCAGGTTTTGGTATCGGCACTAAAAATATCTGGTCCTTCTTGTAGATATCTCCCCCGAGCTGTGGCATGACTTTCTTGGGCATAGAGAATCAGGGAGGATAATTGAGAAGGGATGTCTAAATGTTTAGCGTTTGTGGTGTGCTTTTCGTTCGGAAAAAAGAGTAGGGTATTACAAATTTAAATGTGTAAAAGAATAATAATCAATAGTAATGAATATCAAAGATAACCAACACTCTGGAATTTCAGCAAAAAGTAATGATTTCACCCAAGAATTACAGAAATCCATCACTCCCAGCATTGAACTTGGGAGCATTTATTTTTTATAACTCAGACGATACGACTCGGGCTTGCCAAAACACTCCGGATGGAGATAGGTGCCTCTCTGCTCCGGGGACTTGTCCTCTTCAACCTGAATACGATTGGCCTCTGCATAAGCGTCCTGGCGAATACCTGTCACCTGCCATGACACCTCCAATCCAGAATGACCGCCTGCGATCTGAAACCGGTTGCTTTGGATTTTCTCGGCAACATACACAGGTGCATATCCGCCGATGCAGGTCAACTGATAGCGGAAATCCTTGTTCAAGGCACCAAACCAATCGGGCAGCTCCACCCAGGCTTCACCGGACTCATCCAGAGCTACATTGCCGTTGTAAATATTCATCATGTCCGGGCTTTCCACAAAGGAGTGGTAAAGGAATTTATTCTCCGGGTCCAAAGGATGGTCGATTTTGAATGAACCGGCAGGCTTACTGAGAATACCCTGAACTTGGAGAACGTCAGACACAAAACAGTTCTTGACAGTCAAAAATTCTTTGATTAAGGCATTCCCATCGGGATCGGCATGAAAGTAATAGTCCCCACCATTACGCTCACGAATAGCGATCCCAACTTCAGGATTGATGTCAATATATTTTCCCAATCCAATGGGAATTTCTATACCGGCTTCATAGGTTTCAAGCCCTTTGTGTTTTGAGGTGCCATCGGAATAAAAACTTGTAACAGTATCACCCTCGTCACTGACGACATGCAGATCGCCGTTCACTTCCACATCACCATCAAAAACTCCGGCGGCATCGTTCTCGGTTTCAGCTTTACCGTAGACTGCCAGTATTTTGTCAGTACCCAGATCTTTTCTGCCAAATCCGGCAATGGTTTCCTCGCTGTCGTTGACCAGTTTTATGCCCTTACCATCTTGCCCCCTTAATATGACATCCTCATAAAAGCTTTCGGGTTTGTAGTGAAAAGACGAATCCTGATTGAATATATGAGCAGGTCCACCTGCCGAATCAAAAACAGAAATACCTTCCTCGTTAATGATAGTACCTGTTTTTCCCGCCTCGTCTGTAATGAAGAGCCAACCATCGATTTTCAAACGTTCTTTAATGAGATTGTATTCTTCAGGATGATTGAAATAAGCTAAGATTTCTCCCTGCGCATTTTCAATAACAACCAAGTGGTCTGTGGAAATAATACCACTTTCTTCATCATATTCCCAGCCGCACTCATGACCCTCTGCGGTATCGGAGGGCAAGGTTCTGCATTTTACAAATTTATCACCTGACCAGACGAGGAATTGTTCAGACTGCGGATCTTCCGGTACGTTATCTATTTTAAGTTTACCAGTTTCCTCTATGAGTACATCACCTTCAAACTCAGCCGCTACATCCAATCCATAAGCGTAAAGTCCTGTGCCAAAATCCGAAGATGCATACACGCCCACGCCATCTATTGATTCCCCCCTGACACCAACACCATTCTCTGAATCTGAAACGCCTAAAACGCCAACGTCATCGGTTGATTCCCCCTGTACACCAACACTTTTCGTTGACTTGCCAAGAACGCCAACGTCATCGGTTGATAAACCATAAACAGCGGTACCATAGGGTGAAGAGCCAAAAACGGCTGTGGATTCGTCTGATTCTCCATAAACACCGGTACCAGTCTCTGATTTGCCATAAACGCCTATGGATTCGCTTGAATGCCCCCATCCCATTACACCTACCCCTTCCCTTGAGTCACCAAAAACGCCCATGCCATCTTCCGATTCCCCCTGTACACCATTATTAGTCCTTGATTTACCAAAAACGCCCCCGCCACTTATTGATTCCCCCCTAACACCTATATTTATCGATGAAACACCCCAAACGCCCGCGTCATCGCCTGAACTCCCAAATACACCGACATTAGTCGATGAAAAGCCAGCAACAGCTACTCCGACTGCGGAGTAACCGTAGATCGCCCTGTCTTCATTTGAAGTAAGCTCATGAAGTGCGTCAATACTATTACTTTTCATGGATTGTGTTCCACTCGTATCACCAAGAATGACTTCCAGGCCTCCTTCGAAGTATCCTTTGCCCTTATGAGTCACATCCCCATTCTGACTCAGAATGTGTGTCTGCTCGCCCAGGCTATCACGAATTGCAAAACTCTGGCCAGCCTCCGGCTCAACAATGGTCGATAATGCATTTAAACTGTAAGGAGAAGAAGTCAGAGCGTAACGGGGTGTGAGTTCCTCTTCTCCTTCAACTTCTATGCCCAGCCAGTAGGGCTTGTCAAAGGGCAGGTTCAAGGGTTTTCCTCTGCCCAGAATCACATGAAACAGACCGTCCGTTATCTCGACCTCCCGGATTTCTTCCCAGAGTGCTGTGCCTTCCTCCTCCACATCGTACAGCCTGAAAGCTATGATGACTGTACCGTCGGCCACAGGATTGCCGGCATCATCTTTGAGCATCCCCTGATAACTCATGGTCTGAGGAATCTGTGCCCAAGCGAATCCAGCCAGGAGAATACAAATTATACCGGTACATAGGATTCGACGTAACATTTTATCCCTCCTTTCCTGCCCTGATGAAATCAGGGATAAAGGTGATTAGTCTGCTGCTTATGAAAGTCAACTAAGATTTTATGAACTAATCTTGGTTAAAACGGATATTGACAAAGTCGAGTAGCATCACCTCCTATTGAGATCCTAAACTCTCCACAAGGGCAATAATAGTGAACTCGGAACAGCAAATCAAGAGTTTTTCGCCCATTTCTGCAAGTAATAAAAATTGTACAAGAATTTAGACTTTTTGTTACCTGATCATTTCCGACATGTCGGAATATATCGGAAAATAAAAAAGCCAAACCACCTAAATTGGAGTAGTTCAGCGTACAAATCAGACGTTTTTTAAGAAACCTACAAATGTTGAATATCAAAGATATTCTTCACTGTCCAATTTTTTAAAAAAGTCAATATTTCCCCCAACAATCACAGAAATAGATTTTGGCTATAACCGGCTGCCATTAGGGTACTGATTTAATAACGTTCGTCGTTTGTCAGATGAACACGGGTTTGTGTTTTCATATTTACTGAGATACAATTTCATATAGTGAAATCCT
>CP070758.1:3421910-3443779 GCA_020348925.1 Gemmatimonadota bacterium
CTGCTTCGGCCACTGGGTGGCCTTTGCGTTGGTGGCCATTTTCCGACCGAGGCTTTTTGAATCGTGGTGGTTACTGGACTATTTTTTAACGGCCCTTGTCATTTCCTGGCTGGGTGCATTTCAGTGGGTTGTGATGTGCTGGCTGATGCAGAAGACGGAGAAGTGAAGAATTGTCACGAGAAATCATCCTTCCGAACGGGGGGATAATTCGAAGTGAAAACCCATTGAACTTCCTCACTGGCCCGATCAACCAAATACCCTGAATTGAAAATTTTGGAATAGTACAATTTCCCCTTGACAGAGGGCCGGTGTTTTGTTATACTCAGTCTGAACGTGTCCAAGAATTCGGCTGGCGAGGAAATGAGAAAGGACACAGAGTGGTGCGTTTGACCATATTCAGAAAGGAGAGAAGATGAAAAGGATAGCCTTGTTGGTTCTTGTTGTCGGATTGCTCTTCGCCTGCGGTTCGCAGAGGGTGGTGACGCGTCTCGACACCGATACCGTAACTGACCTGAGCGGCAACTGGAACGATACCGACGCCCGGTTGGTAGCCGAGGAGATGATTGCCGATTGCCTCTCCCGACCGTGGCTGATCGATTATGTCGAAGCGAAGGGGAAGAAACCTGTGGTGACGGTCGGCACGATCAGAAACAAGAGCTCCGAGCACATCGATACGGAGACTTTCACGACGGATTTTGAACGCGAACTCTTGAACTCGGGGAAGGTGAAATTCGTGGCCAGCAAAATTCAACGGGACGATGTCCGAGAAGAGCGCTACGATCAACAGGAGTTCGCTTCTGATGAGACAGTCAAGCGCTTTCGCGAGGAGACGGGCGCGGATTTCCTGCTCCTGGGGGCCATTAAGTCGATTATCGATCAAATTGAAGGGGAGAAGGTGAAATTCTATCAGACGGATCTCGAATTGATCGATATCGAGAACAACGAAAAAGCCTGGATCGGAACCAAGAAGATCAAGAAAGGGATTTCCCAGGGAGAATGGAAGCGGTAGGTCCAACGTGCGACATCCATACAGGCAACGAACCCGTCTGTGGTGGTTTCTTGCTCTCCTCGTTTTCCTCGGATGCAGTTTCCTGGCCACCCGCAAAGGATTCTATGAACCCATAACCGCGGATCTCCAGTCCGGGAAATACGAGTCTGCGGTCCAAAAAATAGAAGCAGCCAAAGACTCGAAAAAATTTGCCGAGAAAGATCGGTTTCTCTATTTCATCGATTCCGGTCTGGCCCATTTCTACGCCTCCCAATACGACATCAGCAACACGAAGCTCACCCTGGCCGAGAATGCGGCAGAGGAACTCTTCACCAAGAGCGTCTCCCGCACGGCGGCCTCACTCCTTCTGAACGATAACGTTTTGGAATACCCCGGTGAGGACTACGAAGTGCTCTATACTAATCTCTTTAAAGCCCTCAACTATTTAGAGTTAAAAAAATTCGATGATGCTTTTGTTGAGATTCGACGGGCAAATTTGAAACTCGAGCTCCTCGAGCAGAAGTACGCCGTGGCCGCTGAAAAACTCCAGCGCTCTTCTCCTGACGATGCGGAGGAGGTACGTTTGAAGTACGATGTCAAGAAGGTCAGATTCCACAATGATGCCTTTGCCCGGTACATGAGCATGCACATGTATGCTGCCGACGGGATGTTGGACGATGCCCGGATCGACTACGACTGGCTCCACGATGCTTTTGTCTCCCAGTCCCACGTGTACAGCTTTCCTGTGCCTGATGTGAAATACACCTCCACCGGGAAGGCCATCCTCAGCGTGGTTGCCATGGCCGGTTTGTCCCCTGTGAAAGAAGCTTTGAACCTCCGGATTCGGACGGACAAGGATCTCGATCTCGTCCAGGTGTTGTACGACGGACCGGGAAGAGGGGATGAGGAATACGGTCACTTTCCGTTACAGGTTTCGGAGGATTACTATTTCAAGTTCGCCATTCCGGTTATTGCCTCGCGACCATCGTTCATCGATCGAATCCGAATTCTCGTTGACGGAGAGCCTGCGGGTGAACTGGGACTCCTGGAGGACGTGGGAAAGGTGGCCCAAGAGACCTTTGAGGCCAAGAAATCACTCATCTATGTTCGCTCCGTGGCAAGAGCCGTCGCAAAGGGACTGGCAGCCCACGAGCTGAAAGAGGAAGCGGATAAAAAGACGGAGAACAAATTGGCCCGCTGGTTGAAAAAAGCCGCCATCGATGTCGGCACGGACATCATCGAGAACGCCGACCTGCGCTGTTCGCGCCTGCTGCCAGGTCGCATCCTCATCGGCGATTTCGAGATCGAGCCGGGGACCTACACAATCTCTGTGGAGTTTCTTGACCAAACTGGGGCTCCGCTTCACCGTTCGGACTACCCTCACTTCCCCGTGAAAAGAGGGGCTTTCAACCTCATTAAGTCTTTCTCTTTGAATTAGCGAAGGAAGACGAGACGTTTCTAAGATAAGGGCGTACTTCTTTTCTCATAGAGATGAGGGTCGTATCGGAGAAGATACAAAGGTTTGCCTTACGACACCATGATCGTTGCGAGGGTCCAGGATTCCGTGAAAAAAAATGATTCCTCAGGAAAACTGTTTTGCATTACGGAAAAAAATAAAAAAGATTATGATCAAATTTCGATACCTTTCTGCTGTCCTGTGCCTGAGTATAGTCATATCAACCGAAACAACTGCTCAGCTTGGAGTTCCACCCGGACTCGCATGGCGGACAATGGAAACCGAACATTTTTTCGTTCATTACCCGACGACGCATGCTGCGCTTGCACAGAAAGTCGCCTTGAAAGCCGAAGGAGTACACGCCCTGTGCACTTCCGTCTTAAGACATGTTCCCTCGGAAAAAACACATATTGTGCTCAGTGATTACAGTGACGTATTATTCGGTGCCACCACGTTCGTGTTCTACAATGCCATATACCTTTCACCCACCCAGTGCACATTAGGCATCGGTCATTACGATGATTTTTTAAGTTTTGTCCTTCTCCATGAATACTGCCATGTCATCGATATGGATATGATTGGCGGCATTCCAGAGATCATCCGAACACTCCTGGGACGACTCTACACTCCGAACATGCTTTGTCCAATCTGGATGATCGAGGGCTTCGCAACATTTTTCGAAACGGAACTGACAAATGGCGGACGAGGTATCGATCCCCTCTACGATATGTACCTCCGAATGGCCTTTCTGGAAAATAAGGTTCATCATCTCGATCAAAACGGTCCTTACGTAGATACATGGCCGGGAGGAGTGACGCCATATCTTTACGGAGAATCATTGTATCGGTATATGGCGAAAGAGGATATTGATAAAATTGTTCGCTTTCGCCAGGCCAACAGTGAAAAATTGTGGCCGTTTTCTTTTGAAGGAAATCTCTCGTATTATTGGGATGGCTCGATTCAAAGGAAATACGAGCACTGGAAACTTGATCTGCATCAAAAATACGAACGTCAAAAAAGAGAGATTGAGCGGAAAGGCATAACATCTGTCGAACAGTTGACCAACGTCGGATACGATACGTGGGGACTTGAATGGACCCGGGATGACAAAGAAATCCTGTTCTTCAATAGCACCTATGATGCCCACGCATACATTAAAAGTGTCGATGTCCAGTCAAAAGTTGTGAAAACGATGGCTCCGGTAAACGGCCATCTTCCACAACTTTCTTTGGATTCTCAGGGGCGGAATTTATATTTCTCGCAATTTGAAATGTACGATAAAAATGCGCTCTACTCGGATGTCTATTGCTTGGAAATGAAGACGAAAAAAGTCCGTCGCATGACGAAGAAGCACCGTGCCTTTCATCCCAGCGTTGACAGGTTCGGCAACATGGTGTATATAGTTCAGAAACGTGGGCAGACGAATCTCTGTTTACAAAAAGAAGGGGATGAAGAAGTTGTGTTGATAGAGGGCGCTGATGAGACGTACTTCTTTGCTCCACAATTTTCACCGGAAGGGAATGCGGTTGCGCTCCCCGTCTGGCAGAGGGGTGGATTGATGGATCTCTGGATATATCAATTTGAGGACAGTTCATTCTTCTCCTTGTGCGAAGATGAAGCGTGGGATATCACGCCATCCTGGTCACCCGACGGGAGATTTATTCTGTTTTCATCGGATAGAACAGGCGTCTTCAACATTTTTGCCTATCATATTCGCGATGGTGCATTTTTCCAAATTACGAACGTCGTGGGCGGAGCGTTTTACCCTCGAGTTTCTCATGACGGACAAAAAATTGCCTTCGTCGGTTACCATTCGAATGGATTTGATGTCTCCGTGATGGACATGCCGGATATTGAAAATCTAACCTCTTTTCGTCTCGAGGACAATGGTGCTCACAAGGGAGATCATTTCGTATACGGTTATAAAAAGAGTTCATCCGCCTTCATAAAGAATACTTCAATACCAACGATTCTCACTCCTGGTGTCCCAGTGAGGAAATACAACCCGCTTCAAACACTTTTCAAGCCAATTCGCTTTCCGTTTTTATCTGTCGATGATACGAGCGGTGTTTTGGGAATATTTCTGTTGGGGAAAGATGTGTTGAATCAACATTTTTACACGGTCCTCGCTTCGTACAGTCTCGGGCACAAGCGTCCGATATACAGCATTGATTATCTCAACTCGCAGTGGTACCCCAATGTCTTATTCCATGCTGAGGATCTCATACTGCCCCGTGACCTGGATGCTCCGTTGAGAAATGATGACAGCGAATTTTATTGGGAACGCGTTCAAAAGTACGCCATCGGTATTGAATTGCCATTTGTAAAAATTGACCGGAAATTTTCTGTCCAAGCAGGACTTGGTCTGTCAAAATATACGGATGCTGAAGGAGAATTTCCGTCGGAAAACAGTCCCTATTTTCAGGGACAATTGGGTTATTCCTACGGCACTCTTAGATATTCAAGTGCTCGTCGATACCCACGATACATAAGTTATGAAGAGGGTATCTCTGTTGAGACCGGATTCGAACGATATGACAAAGCGCTCTCAAGCGATCATACCTTTTCTCTGGGAAAACTGTCGATTCAGAAATATATTCGAGTGCCTGGTACCCGGCATCATGTCCTCTTTACAGGGTTCGGTGTCCACTCGACCGATATTCAAAACACAAGAAATTCATTATCGATTTTGTCCAAATCCATCAGAGGATTTGTGGATGTCGACTGGCGAAAAAGAGCCTATGAGAGTACGCTAGAATATCGCGTGCAACTCATGAATGTCGAAAGGGGCTATGGAACGTGGCCCGTTTATCTGAGACAAATCCATAGTTCACTGTTTACAGACTATCTATACTATTTTGATACACAGAGAACTGCGAACGAATTGGCTTCATCTGGAATCGAGCTCTCTGTTGATTTCCTGGTGGGGTACTTGATCCCAGTGACGCTATCCTTCGGTTACGCGCACCCCTGGAAAGGAGACGACAGCTTCTTTCATTCAAGAGTGTACTGGAACGTCAACCTCAGTCTGGGAGGTCTGTCTCATGCGTCTTCACGATGATATGTGCAGAGGGTCCGACCGGACGAACAGAAAATGTTTCGTCGCGTGAATTTGTGAGTACAGAGTTCCGTTTCTTCGGAGTGATTTTCAGCATGGACGGCGCGAAGGCGTGGCCTCAGGAAAGAGAAAAAGAAGCAACAAGAGGGGATTAAGCCTTGATACAACACGATTCACAGGAGAGAAAAGGAAAAATCGCCACACGGCATCTTGTAGCGGTTGCTTTCTTTGTGGCATTGACGGCAGTTGGGGCGAAAATAGAGATACCTCTGCCGTATGTCCCCTTCACCCTGCAGACTCTCTTCGTCCTGTTGGCCGGGATGCTTTTAGGCTCACGACTCGGAGCTTTGAGCCAACTGATGTATCTGGTCATAGGTCTTATAGGTGTGCCGGTGTTTGCCAGGGGTGGGGGCGTGGGCTATATACTCCAACCGACCTTCGGCTATCTTGTCGGCTTTGTGCCAGCTGCCTATGTGGTCGGAGCGCTCGTCGAGGGAAAAAAAGAAATCCGCTTTTTTTACGCTCTCGTGACTTCGCTCTGCGGTCTCCTGATTGTATATCTGTTCGGCCTCACATATCTGTGGATCTGCACAAACTTCATTCTCGGTAAAGATCTGAATCTGATGCAAACGGTAAAAGTCGGTTTTCTTCTCCTGCTCCCCGGGGCGGCTGTGAAGGCGGTTTCTTCGGCTCTTATTGGGATCGAGGTCCGCAGACGATTGATGAACATTGTTCGAATGTAAAACGGACCGTGCGGAGGACGGTGCGTGGTGTCGGTGGTTCGTACGGAACGGAGAGGGGAAGGAGGGAAACCTATAAAAGCGCACTCACCGTGATACGATGAACGAAGCCAAGTTCCCCAAAGGAGGATAAGGCGTAATCGAGGGTATAGGAACGAAGATTGAGCCCAAAACCTCCGGTGAAACCGACAAAGGTGTCTTTGCTGCTGCCCACTTTGAGATCCGAACTGTTCACCCTGTAACCCATCCTGAAATGAAGGAGATCGTTCGGGGTCACTTCCGTCCCGAGGTTGAATTTGAAATTCGGTTCGTCGAGGTCCACGGGTCTGGCCAAGTCGATCGATTTGTTTATATCGAGGGCGATCAAAATTGGGAGATGGGCCAGTCGTAAGCCACCACCGAGTTTGAGATTTGCCGGAAGATCGTCTTTGTGGTCGTCGGTGAATCCGTTCAGAGTTGTTCCCAGATTCTGGAAAGCAGCGCCGACCGTTAATCCGGCCTCTACAGGAAGATGGTACTGGAAACCGAAGCTGAAGGCGACAGCTGTGGCAGAGTATTGATCGATACTCTCGCGGATGAGAGGATAAAGGGTTGCACCAACTGATATTTCATCGGTAACCAATCGTCCGTAACTCAGACCAATGGCGATATCATGAGCTCCGAAGGAACCACCGTGTTCAATTTGACCAGTGGTTTCATTGAAGTCAATCTGATCAATATTGCCGTAGTTCACGTATTGTACCGTGATCCCAAAGACGCCCATGTTTTTGTACGGCTGGGTATACCCGATGAATCCCGATTGGATGTCCAATAAGTAATTGCGGTAGGTCGCAGTGGCTTGTTTCGCCTCGATCCAGGCCAAGCCGGAAGGATTCCAATAGGAACAATGAATATCGCCCCGCACCCCGGCGAAGGCACCGCCCATGGCAACCGGGCGAGCCCCTGCCCCGATTTTCAAGAAGCCATACCCCGTCGTTCCCGCTTTCGAATCAATGTCTGAGCATAACACAGGTTGGGATATAAGAGTTACCGCGAGAGCTGTCAAGACAAGTGCAACAAAAAAGACTGAGCGCATAATTTTCTCCTGTACTGAATCACACATGATACATCAAAAGAACGCCCGGCTCGAACCGAAGTTCCCCGAAAGTATAACGTTCCAAAATGCGCAAGTCAAGAAATTTTTATAAGATAGCAAACTATACGGTGAGCCATCGGGGCATCCCTTCCTGCGGCGTTTTTTTCCCACACTGTTAAAAAATGCTTGACTTTCCATACTATACATTGTATTTTGAAGTTCCAATAGACCCAAGGTGTTGTGTTTCTATGAGAAAAGAGTAAAATGTACCTTTCAGAATTACAAATTGTCGGATTTAAGTCCTTTGCACAGAAACTGAACCTTGAATTCGGAGACGGCATCACAGCGATTGTTGGCCCGAACGGATGTGGAAAAACGAACATCGTCGACGCCATTCGCTGGGTTCTGGGTGAACAACGCCCCAGCATCCTCCGTACGGACCGGATGGAGGAGGTTATTTTCAACGGCTCCAATGGACGAAAGTCGCTGGGCATGGCTGAGGTCTCCCTGAAGATCGAAAATACGAAGAATATCCTGCCCATCGAGTTCTCCCAGGTTCAGATCACCCGTCGTCTGTTCCGGTCCGGCGAGAGCGATTACCTGTTGAACAAAACGTCCTGTCGACACAAAGATATCATCGATCTCTTTCTCGACACAGGGATGGGCGCCCATGCCTATTCCGTTATTGAATTGAGTATGGTGGACGATATTCTCAGCGACCGGGCCGAGGCGAGGCGCCGCCTTTTTGACGAAGCATCCGGGGTCATGAAGTATAAGGTTCGTCGGCACGAAGCGATGAACAAGCTGAGGGCGACTGAAGCGGATTTGCTGCGTATCAGTGATATCGTGTCCGAAGTGGAGAAGAAAGTTCGAAGTCTGAAGTATCAGGTGGGCAAAGCTCGTCGATTCGAAACCTACAAGGATCGGTTGAGAAACTTGGAAATCGCTTCAGCAAAAAGGGAGCGAGAGGCCATTCACAGGGAACTCGGTCCTCTTCAGGAGCATTTGTCTCAGTTCCAGGAGGAACAGGAACGCATTACAGAACACATTGCCCAGGAGGAGGAGACACTCCAGCACCTCCGAACGCAATACCAGAGTGCATTACGCGAACGCTCCCAACTTCAGGTCCGGATTCAGGAATATGCCGATGCAATGCACAAGGTTGAGGAGTCTCTATCCGTCGCCCGGGAGCGGGTGCGATCTCTGGAAGAACGCATAGAGCGTAATTCGGAGGAAACGAAGGGATTGCATCAACGAATGAAAGTGACCGGGGAACAAAAAATCAGATCTGAAAAAGATTTGGTTCAGGTTTCTCAAGATCTTGTTGAACAGAGAAAGGCGCACTCCGAAAGTCAGAAGAAACTCTCCGACAGCGACAAAACATATGTCCAACATAAAATTGCTGCTGCCCAGGGGGAAAGAAAAATCGCAGAACTGTTGCCTTTGTTTGCGGAACAAGCCAAGGAACTCGATCATTTGAAAGCCCAATATGACATGCTCCATGCGAGAAAAAGTGAGCTGGAACAGGAAAAGAAGCGCGTTCAAACGAGCACTGAGGAACTGGACCGGAACATTCTGAGGGTTCGGGGCGAGCTCGAGGAGACACACAAGACGCTCCAGAAAATGTTGGTCACAAAGGGCGAGTGTGAAAAAAAGCTTCACACGCTCGAGCGTGATCGAAAACAAAGCGATGAGGCATTGTGGGCTGTGAACTCGGAGAGTGCATCACTGCAGGCCAAACTGAGGGTGCTTGAGCAATCACTCGATGAGGGACAAGGATACTCAGCCGGGGTGAAATATATAGTCTCTCACTCACCAAGAATTCCCGGTGTTCGGGCAGTTTTTGGAGACATACTTGAAATACCGTCCGAGTTGACAAAGGCCCTCCAGGTGGCGTTAGGCAGCGTCGAACAATATATTTTGACGGACAATACCGCGGCTGCACTGAAGGCTGTTCATCAACTCCGGGAGAGCGAAAAAGGATGCGCCTATTTCCTCCCTTTGGACGCCATCCCCCGGCGTGAAGCGAAGCGGTTTGATCCTGCCACCCTCAAGGGAAACGGATTTGTCGGCTGGGCCACAGATCTTGTATCGTGTTCACATGAATTTCACCGGGCCAAGGAATTTCTCCTTCGTGATATTATTGTGGTCGAGGATGTAGAGAGCGCTCTTGCCTTCCAACATAACCTTCGTGAAATGACATCTATTGAAAATGGGTACACTGTGGTTACGCTTGACGGCACTCTTGTCCGGTCCGGCGTTATCGGAGGCGGTACGGCAGGGGAGGGAGGGGATGGCTTGATTGGTCGCAGGGCTGAGGTTGAGCAACTCAACTCGCAATTGCGAAACCTCAGAATCACACTGGACGAAAGAAAGAAGCGGCACGATGAAATTCAGGCCAAGTGCGACCGGACACTGCAGGAGATTGAATCCCTTAACGGTCATGTCGAGGAACATCGCATCAAAGTGCTGGAGCTCGAGAAATCTATGGGAAATTTGGAACTGCAAAAATCAGGTCTCCGTGACAGATCGCAATCGCTCGGTACTTCACAGGAGACTCTGGTATCCCAAGCTGAAGAACTCAGCGAGCGGATTCGATTGTCTGAAGCTCGAGTCACGGAGATTGAACAAGAGAAGAAAGAGGCCGAGTCATGTGGACGGCAGCTTCGTTCGGAACTCAGCGAGTACGAGGCAGAGAAAGAAGCCAAAACGAAGGAGGTTCAGGAACTCAACTTGAAAGTCGTAAGCTTACAGTGGCGCTGCAATCAACTGAAGGAGGATATACAGCGGCTTGGGGAGATTGAGAAAGACATCAAAGGGACGTTACAGCGGAAAGTGAAGGAGACAAGCGAGGCAAAGAGTGAAATTGAGCAGCTGCAGTGTGCAATAGCCGAAAAGAATGCGGAGCTTGAAACACTCCTTCAAAAAAATACGGATCTCAAAGAGAGGCTATCAACCCAGGGGGAAGCGTATACTACACTGGAACAAGACATTGAAGCTTGTGAGGAAGAAATCAGAGGATTGCGCCTATCCGAGCAAGAGACCCGCGAGAGGGTCCACGACTCGGAGATGAAAATTTCAGATCTCGAACACCGCGCCCGGCATCGCAAGGAACGCATTCTGGATGAATACGGGATAGATGTGGACGCCGCCGAACTGTCGGAGGACTTTGACGTCGAACATGCTCCACAATCAATCGAACGGTTGAAAGAGAAGATACGACATCTGGGACCGGTGAATCTGCTCGCGTTGAAAGAGTACGAGGAGGAGCATGACCGATTTGAGTTTCTTGCTTCTCAGCGCAATGACTTGTTGGAAGCCAAGGAATCTCTCAAAGAGACGATTACGGAAATCAACAGGACGGCTCGAAAGCGTTTTACGAAAACCTATACCCTCATTAGAAAGAATTTCCGAGAAACGTTTCTTCAATTCTTCGGAAAAGGGCAGGCGAATCTCCAATTAACACCCGGAGTTGATCCTTTGGAAGCCGACATTGAAATTCGCGCCTGCACTCGCGGAACGATACCTGGAAGTATCGATGCCTTTTCGGGCGGCGAAAAGACCCTGACGGCGATATCGCTTCTTTTTGCCATCTATCTCGTGAAGCCGAGTCCCTTCTGTATTCTCGATGAGATCGATGCCCCGCTTGATGACGCAAACGTCGTCAGATTTTCGGCCGCCCTGAAAGAGTTTGCCAAATCGACTCAATTTATCGTTGTGACGCACAATAAAAAGACAATGGAAGGTGCTGACAGACTCTACGGAGTGACCATGGAGGAGGAAGGTATCTCCAAACTCGTGTCGGTAAAATTCGAGGAAGCAGCTTGAGGGACAATAAATTCTCTTGATCGTAGAGTTCTCGTATCTTATCTTTTCCGGGCGGCCCATGTGGGCCGCTTTTTCATTGACACAAATGACACAGGAGGCTCAATCAGAATGGGTATCGTCGAACGACTGAGAGAGGGGCTGCAACAGACCCGGCAAAATTTGATCGGGCGGATAACCGATGCCATCATCGGCAGGAGTAAAATTGATGATGATCTCATGGATGAAGTCGAGGATATTCTACTTCAAACCGATGTCGGCGTGAACATGGTCTCGAAAATCATCGATAACATCAGAGATCGCATCGACAAGGAGAGTGCGAATGCTCCAGAACGTATCGTCCCGTTCTTGAAGGATGAAATCAGAAGCGTGTTTATGACTGAGAGGGCACCTGCCGGACCTTTGCCCCCATCGTCGTCAACTCGTCCTCATGTTATTTTAATGGTCGGTGTGAATGGTACGGGGAAAACGACGACGATCGGAAAACTGGCCTATCGCTATAAAAACCAAGGGAACAAGGTCCTTTTGGCGGCAGCCGACACGTTTCGCGCGGCGGCCATTGAACAGCTTGAAATTTGGGCAGACCGTGCGGATGTGGATATCGTGAGCCATCAAATGGGTGCCGATCCAGCATCGGTGGCCTTCGATTCCTTCAAGGCGGCTCGCGCCAGGGAGGTCGATGTGCTCATTATTGATACAGCGGGCCGTTTGCAAACGAAAGTAAACCTCATGGAGGAGGTAAAAAAAATAAAACGAGTTCTGACGAAACAGCAGGAGGGAATCCCCCAGGAAACCCTCATGGTGCTTGATGCGACGACCGGTCAGAACGGAATATCCCAGGCGAAGCGCTTTCATGAAGCGTTGAATCTGACAGGTATTGTTTTGACGAAACTGGATGGAACGGCCAAAGGGGGCATTGTCGTTGCCATCAAAGATCAATTGAACATTCCGGTTACGATGATCGGTATCGGCGAGAACATCGAAGACCTGCGTGACTTTGATCCCGAGGAATTCGTGGACGCTCTTTTCGGGTAACCTTGCATGGAAGTGATGAGGTTCGAAAGGATCTATGAAGCGGGCAATGAGGGGAAGGGTAGGATTGATGGCTCCGGAACACTTTCAAAGTGTCGAATGAATACTTCATTCCAAGAGACCTTTATGGTCTCTTGGAATTGCTTTTGTAGCTTTGAACAAACTCCTCATCGAAATCATAACCGTCCTTGAAATCCTCGATACTGTCACTTTCAGTTTTCCCCATCAACCCAGCCTCGACAAGATCGAACACAATTCGTCCAAAATTCTCTGTTTTTGTCACACCCCAGTATTCGAAAACGGTTTTGGTCATCGGCCCATATTCGGATTTCCCAAATTCACTGATGCCCTGGAGTAACTCCTGTCCTGTGACATGTCGGCGCTCGTTCAATTTTCGGAGGGTGTACTCCAAGGCCTCAAACATGAAAAGATACGCTTCTCTCTTATATTTCCCGCTTTTTTCAGCTATGGTCTCTATGAGGTCGATCGCCTCTTTTGTGAGTTCCATGGAACAGTCATCCTGTTTTCCCAAATGTTGTGTCATGCGCTGTGGCCACAACCACCTTGTCGAGGCCGCTGTGCTTTGCCTCGTATAAGGCCTTGTCGGCACGCTCAATAAGATCGTCCTTCGTGTTTACGTCTGGGTGCGGATAGGTGGCAACGCCGAGACTTATGGTAATATGAATTGTATCATCCGAAACGTGGAAGGCATGTTCTTTCACCGCAACTCTTATGCGTTCAGCAAGAAGTGCACCGTTTTCCGTTTGTGTCTCCGGCAGGACAGCGACGAATTCGTCTCCACCGTATCGAGCGAGAAGATCAACCTCTCGTGTGGATGTTTTTAAAATGTCGGCGACTTCCCGCAGAACGATATCCCCTTGGAGATGTCCATACGCATCGTTTACTTTTTTGAAGAGATCGATGTCGAGCATAATGAGAGATAAGGGCGATCCGTACCGCCGGGATCGGTCCAGTTCGTGTTTCAGGCGCTCGTGGATTGTCCGATGATTGAAGAGTCCTGTGAAACCGTCCGTTGATGCCAGAAGTTGCGTGTGACGATGTTTTGAAGCGTTATCAATGAGGGTCGCGACGTAATCGGCGATGATGGTGAGAAGCTGAGCGGTGTCAGCATCAAAGGCGGCAGAGCTCGCCCGAACAATCTGCACGAGTCCAATGACCTTCGACTGCACCAGAAGCGGTAAACACAATTCGGAGTTGAAAGTACCGGCTGATACCTTTTCTTGTTGCTCCAGCTGTTCGGCTTTATAGTAGACTTGAATCGTCTCCGAGTTGAATTGTTTTTCACTCAGCGTCTTCCACGTTGTTATAAGGTTTTTTTTCATTTCAGGAAGATAGGTCTCAAAACCCGATTCCTTGCTGCGCACATGGAGCTGCGCCTCTTTTTCGCTCATGAGAAGTATGGCATAAACTTCGGCGGGCAACAGCGCCTCCAAGCCACGCAGAGTCGTGTCAATGATGTGATGGTAATCCACGGATACAATGAGATGCCTGCTGAGTTGAGAGAGACCGATCAAATCGTGAAGATGTTTTTTTACATCGGGTCGGAGTACTTCGGACTCTTTTAAAAGATTTTGTGTCTTTAATGCGAACGAACGTTTTGCCAGAGCCTGGTTGATCTGGATTTGGAGCTCCGAAAAGGTGATCGGTTTTTCAATAAAGGAATTGGCGCCCAGGTTCAATGCAGCTACGGCCGAATCCACTGTAGCCTGACCCGTGACAATAATCACTTCTGTCATCGGATGATATTTTTTCGTCCGCTGTAAAACTTCCAAACCCGAGTACCCATTCAGCGTGGTATCGGTGATTACAACCGCGTACTCTTGATGTTCGATCGCATGAAATGCACGATGCACATCGTCTTCGAGTTTGACGTCATACCCCATGTTTTGGACGAGTTCGTTTAGAACGGTTTGTGACTCAAGATCTTGGTCGATGACTAAAATGGTATCGTTGTCTGCATTCACTCTTTATTCTACCTTCGTTGTCTCCACCCGTGTACCTTCACCTACATCTGTTTCTCTTTTCTTCTGGACGTGTACCAGGTCGGCAGAAAAGACTGACACTTACTTCCATCAAAAAATCGCAAAATACATGCCATTAGGGAAAAGAAGAGCGGTGTTCCAAGGGAAATTGTCTATCTCCAATGCTCGAAGATACCTACGAGAATCAACCTTGAATTGATTTCAATCTCGGGATCTCTTTTTTGACAATTTTTTGCAAAACACACCATCAAAGTACCGTGTGAAGAGAGAAGGTATCCGCAATTATTTTTGTTTTTCGACCAGTTCGATGAGGACGCCGTGAGTATCGAGGGGGCGTAAAAATGCAATCTTTCGTCCCTGGCGAACAACTCTGGGATTCCGGTCGATCAGGTCCACGCCTTTCTCGGTCAACGTCCCGAGGGCGGCGTGGATGTCATCCACTTCAAAGCATATGTGTTGAATACCTTCACCTCGTTTCTCGATAAATTTGGTGATTGTCGAATGATCACTCAAACCTTCAAGCAGTTCGATCTCGACATCTCCCAATCTCAGATCGGCCAGCCGGAGTTGATATTCATCGATCACTTCCTCATTCAAGAGTTCAAGTCCAAAAATATCCGAGAAGAGGTGTTTGGCTTTCTCAAGGTCCTTCACGGCGACACCGATGTGGGCAATTTTTTTGAACATGCGCTCTCCTTTCCTTCCTCAGGTATTCTGCCCGCCATACACTCCGAAGACTTCTCGCAGAACGTCCGATATTTCACCAATTGTCACATAGGCCTCAATGCATTTTAAGATGGAAGGCATGACATTCCTGTGGCTCTTTGCCGTGTGCATCAATTCGCTCAAAAGAATTCGAGTCTGATCTTTTTCTCTCCGTTGTTTGAGGTGTGTCAGGCGTTCAACCTGATCTGTCCGAACATGCGGGTCCACAGTGAGAAGGTGCTCCTTTTCGTCCTTCTCGGAGGTGAATGCATTAACGCCGATTACGGTTCGCTCTCCGTTTTCGATCTCCTTCTGGTATCGATAGGCACTCCGATGGATTTCCTGCTGGATATATCCCTGTTCGATGGCTTTGAGCGCACCACCCATGCTGTCGATCGTTTCAAGATATGCAACAATCTGCTTCTCGATCGTATGGGTGAGATACTCAATAAAGTACGATCCGCCCAAAGGATCTACCGTATTCGGAACGCCGCTTTCATACGCGATGATTTGTTGCGTGCGCAAGGCAATTTGCGCCGATTCTTCGGTCGGAAGGGAGAGTGCCTCGTCGCGCGAGTTCGTGTGAAGCGACTGTGTCCCGCCGAGGACAGCCGCCAAAGCCTGCAGGGTGACTCGAACGACGTTGTTGTCGGGTTGTTGGGCTGTCAGCGTACATCCGGCAGTCTGCACATGATATCTCAGCTTGCATGATTTCGGATTGTGAGCTCCAAAACGGTCCTTCATAATCCGGGCCCAGAGCCGACGCGCAGCCCGGAATTTTGCGATCTCCTCAAAAAAATCGTTATGAGCGTTAAAGAAAAATGATAATCGCGGTGCGAAACGGTCGATGTCCAAGCCTGCCTCCAGCGCAGCCCGGACATACGAAGCCGCATTGGCGAAGGTAAAGGCGATTTCCTGAACCGCTGTTGCCCCTGCCTCGCGAATGTGATAGCCGCTTATACTGATGGGATTCCATTTGGGAACATGCTCACTGCAGTATGCAATCAGGTCCGTTACAAGTCGCATCGAAGGAGCAACGGGGTAGATGTATGTACCGCGGGCCACGTATTCCTTTAGGATGTCGTTCTGCACGGTTCCGGACAGGTCGCTCAACGATACGTTTTGTTTTTTGGCCAGTGCCATATACATGGCGAAAAGTATCGGTGCCGTGGCATTGATCGTCATCGAGGTACTAACCTTGTTCAACGGAATCCCTGCAAAGAGTCGTTCCATGTCTTCCAGACTGTCGATGGCCACACCCGTCTTTCCAACCTCACCTTCCGCCAAAGGATGGTCGGAATCGTATCCCATTTGAGTCGGGAGATCGAAGGCAACCGAGAGACCGCTTTGTCCCTGATCCAAGAGATAGTGATACCGTCTGTTTGTCTCTTCAGCGGTTCCGTAACCCGCGTATTGGCGCATGGTCCAAAGCCGTCCGCGGTACATGGTCGACTGAATACCTCGGGTGTACGGATAGTGGCCCGGCTCCCCAAGCTCGCTGGCATAATCAAGGTTTTGAGTATCTTCGGGCGTGTAGAGCGGTGCGAGAGGAATCCCGGAACCTGTCACAGGCAATTCCTGTCGCTCCGATAATTTTCCTTTCGGTGTCCTCATAGTCTCATTCAATAATCACTAAAACGCTCTCTTTTTCAACCGTATCGCCTTTTTGGACGCGCACTTCTTTGACCACACCGTCAACTGGAGATTTCAATTCATTTTCCATTTTCATCGCTTCAACGATAACGAGCCCGGAACCCTTCGTGACCGCATCACCCGCATGCACCTCGACCTCGACGACCATTCCCGGCATAGGCGCTTTCACTACTTCGGCGCCTGAGCTCGACACTTTTTCAGGGATGACTCCTTTCAGCTGCTGCTCTCGTTCACTCCGAACCAAGACCGGGTACTCGTGTCCATGGATATGAACATGATAGATGCCACTCTGTTCTTCAATAATCAGCTGATAGGAGACATTATCGAGAAGCAGTGAATAATCGATTTCTTCCGCCAGCTTGATAAAATCGACGTTCAACGTTTTTCCATTCATATGGACAGACAGATGACGACCCGTTTCCTCAATATCGATCTCGAACCTTCGATCGTCGAGCGTTGCAGTATATTTCAAGGGTATTTCCTTTCACTTCGTCCCAGGCGGTTTCACGGATGATGGATCATCTGCTGCCAACCACCTCAGTGCTCGATCCATACATAATCGAACAGCCTTCTCTTCGCAAGCAAAACAAATTCTGGGATGATGAATTGTCGTCACGGAGCGTAGCGTCTTCTTTGTCGCACTCAGATCCCTCGACGCAATCCCAGTCTTCTTCCCTCCATTTTCCAGGGACTCGAGATCTCTCCTTGTGCCGCACCCTTCTCACGCATGGAGCTTTTCTGTGCTCGGTGGGCAGCGAGTGCTGCGGCCAGCGCGGCAATTTCGCACTCATCTCCATCGCGGCCGCTGGGTCCGTGTTCCAGTTCTTTTTCAATAAAATGTGTGTCGAAGGTGCCCCTGACGAAGCGCTCGTTCTCCATCACTTTGAGACAGAACGGGATCGTGGTTTTAATTCCAGTAATCATGTATTCCCTCAACGCTCGCTTCATGCGCGCAATGGACTCGGTACGATCCTTTCCCCAGACGACCAGCTTGGATATGAGGGGATCATAGTAGAGGGACACTGAGCACCCCTCATACATGCCGCCGTCGTCGCGAATGCCTGGTCCACTGGGCTTGATGAGGTGCTGAATTGTGCCTGTCGACGGATAAAAATTGTTGTCCGGGTCCTCAGCGTAAATTCGGCATTCAATTGCCGAGCCGCGTATGGTGAGCTCTTCCTGCGTTCGATGCAATTGTTCACCGGCAGCAATACGTATCTGTTCTTTGACGAGATCGAGCTGCGTTACGAGCTCTGTAACAGGATGTTCAACTTGAAGTCGCGTATTCATCTCCAGAAAATAGAATTTTTTCTTTTTATCGAGGAGGAATTCCACTGTGCCGGCGTTCGTATACCGTGCGGCCTGTGCCGCACTTACTGCTGCCGCACCCATTTTTTGACGCAGATTCTCATCCAATGCCGTTGAAGGGGACTCTTCAATCACCTTTTGATGGCGTCTCTGAATGGAACACTCACGCTCCCCAAGATGAATGACATGACCATGGGCATCGGCTAAAATCTGAAACTCGATATGCCTCGGTTCCTGCACGTATCTCTCGATAAAAATTCTGTCGTCCCCGAAGGCGGATCCGGCCTCAGAGCGCGCACCCCTGAGGGCGCTGGTCAATTCATCTGCATGATGAACGATCCGCATGCCCTTACCACCACCACCGAGGGCGGCCTTTATCATGATCGGATAGCCGATGTTCTCGGCTATCTCTCGGGCTCTGGTTGGATTATCAACAGTTGCTTCTGTTCCAGGAATGACCGGCACTCCGACTTTGATCATCATTTGACGGGCTATGGTCTTGTCACCCATGGCCTTCAAAGCTTGATGCGAAGGGCCAATGAAGACAATGCTTGCAGACTCACATGCCTGGGCAAACGTATCGTTCTCCGCCAAAAAGCCATAGCCCGGATGGATCGCCTCAGCATTCGCTTCCTTGGCGACATCAAGAATGCGGTCAATTCGAAGGTAGCTTTCCCGGGCAGGAGCAGGACCTATGAGATACGCCTCATCGGCAAAGCGGACGTGAAGAGCGTCTCTATCGATCTCCGAATACACGGCCACGGCACGAATCCCCATCTCCTTGCAGGCTCGTATGATGCGGACCGCGATCTCCCCACGATTGGCAATGAGAATTTTTGAAAACATGATCTTTATAGGAAAGAGACTTTTTAATAAATTACTTTCAATAAAAAATAGAACTCTTTGTTCTACAACGGTATATTACCATGTTTCTTTTGTGGGTTGGAATCTCGCTTGTTGGACAGCATATCCAAAGCCTGAATGAGCCTCGGTCGGGTTTCCTGGGGTTCAATGACATCGTCAATATATCCCCTGGCCGCTGCAATGTAGGGGTTGGCAAATTTCTCGCGGTACTCCTGAATGAGTCGAGCCCTTTCGGCCTCGGGGTCTTTGGCTGCTGCGATCTCTTTGCGAAAGATAATATTCACGGCTCCGTCCGGTCCCATGACGGCTATTTCCGCCGTGGGCCAGGCATAACTGATATCGCCTCTGATGTGTCTCGAGTTGAGCACGTCGTAGGCTCCACCGTACGCCTTTCGAGTGATGACCGTAATACGGGGGACGGTGGCCTCACAATAGGCATACAACAGCTTTGCCCCGCTGCGGATGATGCCCCCGTGCTCCTGGGCCACACCGGGCAGGAATCCAGGCACATCCTCAAAGGTGATGATGGGGATGTTGAAACAGTCGCAGAACCGAATGAAACGGGCACCCTTTATGGACGAGTCAATGTCCAGAACGCCGGCAAGAACGGCCGGCTGCTGGGCGATGATGCCGATCGAATGGCCGGCCAGCCTGGCAAAGCCGACAATGATGTTCTGAGCCCAGTGCTCGTGTACTTCGAAGAAATCGTTGTCGTCCACGATCCGTCTGATCACTTCTTTCATATCGTACGGTTTGTTTGGATTCTCGGGAACGATGGTGTTGAGGTTTTCATCCATCCGCTCGGGAGGATCATCGGTCGGCAGAAACGGTGGATCCTCCATATTGTTTTGCGGAATAAAACTCAGCAATCTGCGAATTAAAGCAATACAATCCTTTTCATCCTCCGCCGCAAAGTGGGCCACGCCACTTTTTGTATTGTGCGTCATGGCCCCGCCGAGTTCTTCGAAGGACACCTCCTCGCGGGTCACCGCTTTGATCACGTCCGGGCCGGTGATGAACATGTGGCTCGTATTCTTCGTCATAATGACGAAATCGGTGATCGCCGGTGAGTACACCGCTCCTCCGGCGCATGGACCCATGATGGCTGAGATTTGCGGAACCACGCCTGAGGCGAGTGTATTCCGCAAGAAGATGTAGGCATAACCGGCCAAGGAGACGACACCCTCCTGGATACGGGCTCCGCCGGAATCATTGAGGCCGATGACGGGGGCGCCGTTTTTCATGGCCATATCCATGATCTTGCACACCTTTTCGGCATGGACCTCGGACAGGCTTCCGCCGAAAACGGTGAAATCTTGCGAGAAAACGTAAACCAGGCGGCCGCTGATATATCCCCACCCAGTGACAACGCTATCGCCCAATATTTTTTGTTTATCAATGCCGAAATCTGTGGCTCGGTGGGTGACGAACACGTCCAACTCATGAAAGCTTCCTTCGTCCAGAAGCAGTTCGATTCGCTCTCTCGCTGTCATTTTCCCCTTGGCGTGTTGCGCATCTATCCGCTTTTTCCCACCTCCGCGTTTGGCCTCTTCTTTAAGCTTGCTCAGTTGTTCAATCCGATCACTGTGATTCATGCAATATCCTTTTTGGTTCAGGATTTTTGATTTTTAGTTTTAAAGTTTTAATCTTTTCCCACACTTCTTTGGCCTTTTCTTCTAACTCTTGCACTGTGGCGTTGTTTGTAATAAGAAAATCGGCTTTCGTCCTTTTCTCCTTAAAATGAGATTGCGCTTGGATTCTGTCCTGGGCTTCCTTTCGAGTCAATCCTGCAGTTTGTATGAGCCGTTCCGTTTGTTTTTCCTCTGTCGTCTCCACAACAAGAAGGACATCCAGGAGTGAATGAAGGTCCCACTCCAAAAGAAGGGCAGCGTCGATGACGACCACAGCTTCCCGATTTTCTCCGAGCCGCTCTCGAACATTTTGTGTGAGCTCGGACAGCAGGGTGGGGTGGACGATGGCATTGAGTTTCCTGCGAGCGTTTTCATTATGAAAAACGATGTGCCCCAATCGTCTTCTGTCGAGGGTTCCGTCGTCATGAAAAATGCCGTCTCCAAAAACTTTTGACAACTCTTTCAGAAGAGCGGGATTTTTTTCGACCACCTCTTTTCCGATCTCATCCGCATCGACAATATGAGCGCCCCATTTTTCAAAGAACTTACAGACGGTTGTTTTTCCGCTGGCGATCCCGCCCCCAACACCGATGACAGGCATATCTCTCGATTACATTAATATGGTTGTAAGATCTTTTGTCATAATCTTCTTGGTACCTGCAACAGAGAGTTCAACAAACACAAAGTACGACTAAATCTATGAAAAACTGAAGCTGTTTTCAAGTGAAATGAAGATTTTAAAATGTTTCAAGTTTCAGATTTTTAACTCATCTGAAAAAGAAAAATCTTCGTAAATATCTCTCAATTTCATGTTGCATTTATACTACTTTGTTACGCCTTCGACTGTCGCATATTATCCACAGTTAAAAAATTTTATAATTTTGCAAATTTTTTCATCCCCAAATAAAAAGTGAACTTAGGTATGCTACTATGGATTCCTTGAAAAATGGTACACAGTTTGCATAATTCAGAATTTGAATCGGTTAGTCTCTTCCTCATAACCGATCAAACTTGAAGAAAGGAGGTGATTGTGACCCAAGGCAATTTGTTAAGAACCATAAAATCTTTCAAGGAGGTGAACGATGCATAATCTATCGCAATTGTAGATAAGGATTACAGTTTTTTTGAAATAGCACCTTGAAAATGAAGTCAAAATCCTTTTTAAAAGCGGAGGAATTACAATGAAGTGGAAAAAAATGGGTTCTCATTTGGATTTCATATTGACAGTTTCTGTTGTATTGTTTAGTTTCACAATCTTCACACAAAACATCGAGGTTTTCTCACAGTCCTTAGATTTAGAGGGAGCGGGTTATATTTCCTACCAAGCCGTGATGGTGGCTGATGTGGATAATGATGGGCAGGATGAGCTCCTTGTTGCGACATCGCAGGGATTTGAGGGATTGCCACCGCCGACCACAGGAGGTGGTGTGATCATCTACGAATATACGACTTCTCCACGGGGGATCACGTATATGCCTGTCTGGTCAACCACGTTTCCTGGCGAAGCATATGAAGTTGCTTTCGATGTTGG
>CP070758.1:3443879-3537736 GCA_020348925.1 Gemmatimonadota bacterium
ATCGTATTATAGCTGCTGCGGACGATTGATCCCCCTCTTTCATCGTGTCATCCGATACTACAAAACCACCTGTAAACCAACGACATATCGATGACATCCACATCTGAACTCTCTCCTCTCCTTTCATGGTCCATCTCCTTTCTTCAGCAAACATTGTCCATTTTTTCCAAATAAATTGCAAACCCCGTGCCAGTTCATTTTTCAAAAGGACAATATTTAACAGGAATAACTGAATTCTCTGTATTTCAATGGATTAAGGGAGATGTGCCTCTATGGATTGAAATGATGTGCACTGTCTGGGTGATGAAAGGGGTGCCCTTTCGGACCCATAAACACAAAAAGTGAGTCGATTCGGACTCACTATCAGGCTGAGATTATGGAAATTCTGCGAACTGGTTCACACAAGCAAAATATCCTGACCGCACAGGCTTTGAATCTCAAAATTGACCGCAGGCGATCATGTCAATTTCCAGACTTCCAGATGGCCAGATTTACAGATGACCAGAGGGGACGCACACAACACGGAAGCCGAGGTCGATCGCTCAGGATATGTATCCCCCCATCGATCGCACAGGATATGTATCCTGTGCGGAAGACCTGTAGGGACATTCATAGCGATCAAACTGTCAAAGCGTCCTATTCTCATACTGTATGGTTTGTAAAGTTATTGAACGATTTACGGGGATATACATCCCGATGAAACTTCTTCGCCCAGCATACAAATACTGGGCGATCATGAAAGCGCACCTGGTGATCTAAAGTTTATACCGCCTGGCAATCTTTTTTGCCAGTTCATATTTTTCCTTTTGCACGGCTATGTCACAGTATCTGCTTATCAATTCCATAAATTTCTCATGAGGGATTTTGTTCTTTTTCTTGATCTTGTCGATCTGTTTGAACAGTTCGTTCGACTGGAGACGTCCCAGAGCAATACGCCGTAAAAGCAATTCAATCTCACCCATCGAAACTACAATCAATCTGTCCGAGCCAAGATTATAGTTTTCAATCAATTTCCTCGCTATAGCAAAATTCTTCTGGTCCATGGCATTATTATAATATCTTTCCACCAATCCCATAAAGTGTTCATCAGGAACTTTGTCTTTTTTTCTTATCTTTTTAATGAGGATGAATGGCTCGTCGATTTGAGGATTAAAGGCAATTTGCTTGAGAAGCACCTCAATTTCACTGAGCGAAACCATAATCAATTTGTCCGAGCCAAGATTATAGCTCTTGATCAATTTTCTTGCTACTCTGTATTTCCTCCGTTTTACGGCAATATCATGATATCGGTTCACCAATTCCATAAATTGTTCATCAGGAATTTTGTCTTTTTTCCGCATTCTATCTATTTTCGATACTATTTTATCCCTTTTCTTCTCATGAAGAATCAAATCATCGAAGAGTTTTTTTATCTCTATAAGCAATATTTCAATGAGCTTCGTACTCATGTTCCCCCTGTTCGAATGAAACCCGATTGATCATGAATCTTCTCCCTCAACCATTTACAATGTCCATGCTATTCCGCACCTCTTTGGGGTGTTCTCCTGCGATGCCGCGCTCAGAGTCGAATTTAATACCTTTTTCCAGTACACTTCACACATACTGAGGAATACTTTCGTCGCATCCGTCAGGGGCACATCCGCCGGTGCCAATTACAAATCTTTTAATACTTCTCCCGGATGAGCAGGTTTATGCCTTTCCTTGATTGACCTTTCACCTCGTGACAATCAAAGGAATCCAGGGCACACACATCTTCATACTTTAAAGTGAAAAGAACCCGCTTGTTCCCACTTCGTTTGATTGAGATTACAGTCGCTCCGATTCATTAATGCCATACTTCTTTATCTTTTTATGAAGATTGCGGCGGCCGAGCTGGAGGGCTTCAGCCGTTTTTGACTTATTCCAATTGTGTCTCTTCAGTGCTTCAATAATGAATTCTCTCTCAAACCGCTCCATTGCTCCGGTTAATGTGATTTCTTCAGAGACCTTCTCAGAGACTGAGACGGTCTCCTTAATATTCGGCGGCAAATCCTCGGCCTGAATCATTAAACTTTCCCGCAGCAGAAGAGCTCTCTCAATACACTGCTCCAGCTCCCTCACATTTCCCGGCCACGTGTAGCTCATGAGAAGCCCCATAGCTTCGTCACTGATACGAAGGGGCTCCTCACCCGCCCTCCGATGGAGAGCATGTTTCACCAGAACAGGAATATCCTCTTTTCGCTCCCTGAGTGGTGGCATGTGAATCGGGATGAGATTGAGCCGGTGGAAAAGATCCTCCCGAAACCGGCCGGCCTCCATTTCGGCCTGAAGATCCTTGTTCGTGGCGGTAACGATCCTGACGTCGACGCGAATGGTCTCGGCCCCCCCCACCCGCATGAACTCCTTGCTCTCGATGACGCGCAGGAGCTTGGCCTGAGTCCCCGGAGGCATGTCGCCGATCTCGTCCAAAAATATCGTCCCGCCATTGGCCAGCTCAAACTTGCCGACCTTCTTCGCCGTTGCCCCGGTGAAGGCCCCCCTTTCATGGCCGAACAGCTCGCTCTCGACCAGTTCCCTGGGAATGGCTGCGGCATTAATAATGACTAGCGGCCCGTCCTTCCTGCGGCTGTTATAATGAATGGCCCGGGCAACGAGCTCCTTGCCGGTGCCGCTTTCACCAGTGATGAGGACGCTGGCATCCGACTCGGCCACGCGATCCACAACTTTGAGAATCTCTAGGACCTTCGACGAATCCCCCACAATGTGGGAATACTCGCCCCGAAGCTCTTCTCGCTGCGGACCTGTCCCCGCCTTCGCGAATTGATACGCCTCGGCCCGCTTCAAGCGCCCGGTGACGTGCGACAATTTTCCCTTCAGGTCTCTCGTCTGCTCTTCAAGCTTCTCCCGTTCCTTCACCAGAAGTTCCCGTTCTTCCATGATTATTGCCACCCGGTCCGATATCTCCTCATCACCCATGGCCTCAAGATCCTTCTGCCGATTCTCGATCTCCCCCCTGATTTTATTGAGATGCCGTTCTCGCGTCAGCAGGTCTTCACTCAACTCAAGAGCCCTTCGTTCAGCAGCGAGCCTCTCCTTCTCCTGACGCCGGAAGAGATAGATATGAATGAAGAGGGTCGAAAACACGACGCCCCCCCACGTCTGGTTGACACGCATCCAGACATTCCCCATGGCAAGGGACAGGTACGCGTACACACCTGTGGCGATCAAGAGCAGGATTGAGATGATCGTTCCCCGAACCGTTCCCACGTTCGGAAAGAGAAAACCGATGACGAGCGCACACAGAAGAATACTGAACAGGACAGATCCCACTCCTGCCTTTGTAACGAAATTCCCCTGCAGGATATTATCAAGAATGTTCGCTTGAATTTCAAGAAGCGGTTGATGATCGGCACAGGGCGTCGGCCGCACGTTGGCTGCCCCTGTAGCCGTCATCCCCACGAAAACGATCTTGTCTCTCAGTTTCTCGAGGGAAAGAAGCGGTTCCTCGCCTTCAAGTATTTGTCTGTAGCTCTGGAGGATCTGGATGAAGGAGTAGTTTGTGTAGCGACCCGGACCGCCGGCATAGTTGACGAACATCTCACCTTTCGACGTCACAGGGATTCGGACAAAAATCCCATCGGAGCCCGTCATCATCATCCATTTTCCTTGAATGCGAACGTCACTTTTTTCAACGCCCAGAAGATCACCGGCCATGGACAGGGCCAGGGACGGGTAAAGTTCACCATTATATTCGATGACAAGGGGACTCTTCCTCACGACGCCGTCCTCATCGGCTAGGATATTTCCGTGGCCGGTTCCGGAAGCCGCAAGGATAAGGTCCTGAAAGGGGAAAATCCCGCCGAGCGCACGGTTGTATTTCGTCTCTTTCTCCGGAACCGGTTCACCGATTCTGGCCACATCCGAGGAGACCCAAAACTCCTCAGGGATAAATTGCTCCTCTTCGAGATAAAAGAAATAGGGGTACGAAACATTGCCGGAGGAACGGGTCAGGTTTACCAACTGCTCATCGTACTCGGGATGCTCGGTGCTCCGCTCCGAAAAGAGGAGGTCGAACCCGACAGCCCGGACATCGTATTCGGACAAAATGTGCAGGAAAGTGGCGTAGAAATCCCGGCTGATGGGCCAGGCTCCGATCTTCTCGATAGTGTCGTCCCCGATGAAGACGAGGATTATGTCCGGATGGGGGTCGTACCCCCCACGAAGCCTCAGGAAGATATCGTAAGTCCTTTTCTCGAAACCGATAAAGAACGAAGTGTAGGACAGCCCGAAGAACAGGAGAAAGACGACGACGGCAAGAGTCGCACATATTATGCTTCCCCGCAGATCGATTCTATTGTGCCAACTCATATTCATAATAGTTCTAAAAGTATAATAAAACTCATCGGGTCCCCGTTCTTCTTCTTCAAATATAGGGCTGGAAGACCGCGTTCCGCAAACAATTTCTGGTTCGAATTTCAAATTTTGAGTATCGGATTTCGGATTTACGATTCCAGAGGGCGAGGGTCCTCACGAACTGATACGAAGAGAACGTGTTCCTCAACAATTCCGTCATTCTGAGCACGGCGAAGAACCTCCATATTTGGTGAAAGAGATCCTTCGTCACGGAGTCTATCCCGTGCAACGACACGGGATTCCTCAGGATGACAGACACGCGGGAAAAAGAGTGCCCTCACGAATCGGTGCGACTTCAGTTTGGATACCAGGAACCATTTTCCCACTCACTAAGGTGTCAAGCAGGTCCCGAGGCCCAGGGTGACATTGACGATCCCCAGCACATCGACGATATCCACCAGGTCATCGTCATTGCAGTCAGCAGCCCAGTATTCGAGATCACTCGGTTCCTCAGTGCCCAACACAATGTTCACCCCAAGCAGGGCATCGATAATATCGATCATCCCGTCATCATTCACATCGCCCTTCAATCCCTCGTGGATAGTGATGGAGAGATCCTGAATATGGCTGAGCATCTCCGAATCCCTCACCTCAACGCTGACGGCCATTATGCCCGCGGTTGAGGGCGTCCCTGAAATCACACCCTCAGTGGGCTCAAGGGTCAGCCCCTCCGGCAGTGAACCGGCCACGATACTCCAACTGAACGGCGGGGTTCCTCCCACGACGAAGAGAGTCTCGTTGTATGCGAAACCGACATATCCATCCTGCATTGCGTTCGTTACAATAGTCAGGGAGGGGTCATAGAAAATGTCGTCCTGAAAAGGCTCGGACCAGTTCCCGGCCACATCTCGAAATTGAACGGAGACGGTTTTTACGCCATCGAAAAGGTCGCCGCCAAACTCTGCGGCCGTCAGGTCCCACCCGCTCTTGACACCGGCGTAAGCTTCAGGCTCGGACCACAAGGTCCCGTCGTTGCTGAACCGCATGCGGGCCCCAGCGCCCATGCCGCTCAGGGCATCCGCAGCCCTGAGATCATCCAGACCAACGATGGCCACGGTGGTTGTGTCATCACCACCATGCACCGAGATTGTGCCGTCCGTCGGTGCCGAAAGATCAATCCAGAACGGCCCCACATGGAAAGTATTTCCCCAGTTGCCGGCGACATCCCCACACCGGATGTGGAAGTAATGGTCGTCACCACCACTTAGGGGCGGAGAGGTGGCTCGCTCCTCACCCTTTCCAACATCCACCGTTTGATCGGGCACAACACTTGGAAATCTGTTCCACACAACCGAATATCCGTCGAGGCCGCTTCCAGGGGCAGGATCAGCGGCATCGGTCCAGATGATCTCCAGGGTGGGGTTGTCGGACCAGAGGCTCACATCATGGCTCGGACTGGCGACATCGGTCGGCCCCTCCGGCGGGACAGTATCCTTGGAGAACCACCAGCTCCAGCTGCACCCACCCCCGACGTTGTCGGCGCTGTCATCGACCTTGAAGTATATGGTGTGACTGCCTTGAGACAGATCGTCGAAGCCGGGGACGGACCAGCCATCGTCGTCCCAGGAGACACCGCCCCAGTTAGTAAAGAGCTCCAGCCAAGCGCCGGAGCAGGAGTTGAGTTGATACCAGCCGTCATCCAACCCGAACCCGTCGTCAAACCCGAAGTTGGAAAAAGCGGGCGAGGTGCTGTACCATGCACCCTGTGGCTCGGCGATGGGCTCCATGGTCGGCGGTGTCGCGTCGGCACCCTGCTGTGCGGTATAGGTGTAAGCGAGACGAGTCCCCCACGAGGACAGGACCACCGGGATGAGGATGATCCGGCTCGAGCTTCCCCAGTCCGCGGACATGGAACCGGCGTCACCTCCACCGAGATTCATCTCCTCGAAGCCCACCCCGGGATAGTAGGCCACCATGGCCGCCCAGTCGCGTCCGTCCTGCCCGTCAAAGGTGATATGCAACCCTTCCTCCACCCCCAGTGCCGGTCTATTCAGCTGTATAAAGTTCGTGCCGTAGTAGTCGGGCGGCTTGTTATCCTGATTCCCCTCCGCCGGATAGCTGGTGTGGATGTGGGAAGATCCCACGTAGGAATCAATCCAGCTGCCTCCCTCCGAGAAATGCTGCCCGTCATCCCTCGACCCGGTAAAGTACCGCCACACCGAGTACTCCTTGAGAGCCTCCTCGAAACTGCTGCCGTAATGCGTGGAGAGGACATGGTCAATATCATCGAGCGTATGGTTTCCCTGATTCGCGCCGTTGCGGTCCCAAACTCTTCTCGGCATGTCGTTGTCGGTGTGCCTTTCGGTCAAATAAAAGACCCACACACTGGCCCCGTATTCGTACTCGCCGTTGGCCCTGGTGATGGGCAGCTCCGGCCAGTAGAGGGGGTTCTCCCACCCGCTGGAGATATAGTTGGAGTAATCGTTCACCCGGTCGTAGACCATATCCTCCATCCACGTGGCGCAGTTCTCGTACCAGAAATCCGACTCCCGGTCGCTGTAGCTGAACTGGCAGGCGTGATTGAACTCATGGGCGACCGTTACCTGGGCCAGGTCCAGCCCAAGGCCGGCCGCAATCACAATATAACTCGTCACGTCCTCCTGGTTGGGATCAGGCCCGTCCTGTTCCGGCTGGCAGTAACCGACCCAACCCCCCATGCCACTATCCACGATGTAGAAATCGTATTCATCCCCATCGATTCCGTCCGGCGGCGGAGCGTCCCAGCCCATCTCCTCAACCTCTTTGCTCCAGCTCTCCTCCGCATAATCCGAAACATTTTCGGCATATCCCTGAGACACCGCATCCACACCCGAGGTGGTGTAGTGAATCCTGAAATGGGCGGTCGTGATCACGGTTTCAGGTCCACTGAGTGTGGGGCGCTGCATGGAACTTGCGAGGATGTTTCGAGTGGTTTCGCTCACTCTGTGCACATCCCGCCAGGCATGCAACAGGGGCAACATCCCGCACCGCGTTTTTTTCTCCCCCCGGAATTTTTCGGGCAGCTTCCCGTAGTCCTTGACAGCGTAAACATTATAGGTACGCGCGGTCTCGTAGTCGATTTCGTTCGATTGATAAGCCTTCACTATTTTTCCGAAAGCGGTCGCATTCAATTTTTGAGGCCTCTTCTCCTCCGTTGCGTGGACTACAACTTTTCCGAAGAAAAGCGGACACAACACCAACAACAGCCCCAGTGTCAAACGGATATGTCTCATACGAAAACTACCCTTTCTTGGAAAGAACACACAGCGAGATACGTTTCTTACTGATACGAAAAACACGTACATTGAACAGCAACCCGACCGAAATTCATTCCTCCACATTCGACCTGAGGGGTGAATATAATGGAAAAAGGGAAAATCGACAAGGGTATCTTAGGGATCCTGAAGGTCCAGGTCTCTCTCGGTCTCCTCGTGCCCAAACAGAGTTTTGAATCATGGAGTGCTCATCCGCAACAAATCCGAAAATCAAATGACCACATACCCTTTTTTCCGATCAAATTTTTGATTTTGATTTTTGGATTTTGGATTTATAAATCCTGGTAGGGATAGTGTCCTCGCGAGCCACTACGAATAGATTATGTTTCGAACACTTCCGTCATTCTGAGCAAAGCGAAGAATCTCGACACAGATCCTTCGTCACGGAGTCTATCCCGTGCAACGACACGGGATTCCTCAGGATGACAGAAGCACGGGAGAGCGTGTATCTGCTCTGCCGTCCTACTCAATTCATCATCCTGCCTTTCGACAGGCTCAGGACAGGCCTGACCGGACTTGATCCGGGTTTCGGGACAGGCTCCGTGAGAAATCTGTACTCTTCGTACCCAAATTCCTATTGAGAACCTGAGTCTCCTGGATTGCCCGATCAAGTCGGGCAATGACACCGGAGAGGGCTCGTAACCTCAACGCCAGATGAAATTCCCTCTTGTGGGTTTTCCCTGTCTCTCTTTTTTCTGATTGTCCGGTTTTGTTTCCAAAAATTCGAATCGCCCTTCATAGTCGGGATTGATTTTAACGGCCTCCTCATACTCACGCTGCGCCTGTTCCAGATCGCCCAACTCAAAATAGAGAAAGGCCAGATTCAAGTGGACATCGGCATCGTCCGGATTGAGGCTGAGAGCCCTTGTGAAAGCCTCCAAAGCCTCCTGAGAAAGACCTCTCTTGGAATACGCCACGCCCAGATTGTTGAAGACCTGTGACGAGCTGCCGTCAATCCGGCACGCCTTCTGAAGCATATCGATGGCCTCGTCCAGCAACCCCGCCCGACCCAAGTGGACTCCAATCTCATTGTACGTCGAACATGCTGGCGCATCAGCCTCAAGAAACGTCTCGTACCCTGTCAGAATGTTTTGGTACTTTCTGCTTCTGATCTCGTCAAGATCTCTTGAGAAAAGATGTGTCCCCGCAGCTTCGATTGAGACCGGCGGGGCTTCGACATCAATTTCATTAGAAGGATACGATTGCCAGGCCTCATCCACTTCAACCACCTGAAGCTCCTCGCGCCGTTGCTCGACTGCACTCACTCCTTCCTGCCAGGCCTGGTGAAAGGGACTCCCAACCAGTGTCGCCTCAACCGGCATCCACATTTTACCATTGTGACTCAGGAAAGCGTTCTCCTCAAATCCCAAAGGAGCCCCATCGCCTTCACCAGATCCGACGTCCACGGCTAAAAGCAGATGGCCCGGGACGTCAAGTATGGCCGTCGGGATGCCGATGTTTTCCAGACAGGAGGCGTACAGAACGACGAAGTCATCGCAGTCGCCGCGCTTCTCGATCAGGGTTTCGAGGGGATACTGGACATGATCGATGATCTCATGCTGACGGCTCGCCGACGAATACGGCGTCTGCGGGTCCGGGGTATAGACCAAGCCGTACTCCCCCAAAAGATCGAAAAGAGCGATGGCGTGCAGAAGATTCAGCGGGAGAAAGGAGACATCCTCATCGAGGATATTCAGGGCACGGCTCGTCACAGTCCGCACGCTCTCGTCCTTGGGCTCGATAAAAGCGGCCACCTTCCGAACATCGTCCCACCGTATGGCGTTCCGTCCGTAGACGTTCGCTTTCTGGGACGTCTCCATGTCCCGTTCACGGCTCTCCTCTTCAGAAAAAGAGAGAAGGGAGACACGACCCTGAACCGTACAATCGACCCTCACGCTTGAAACATTCCGGTTGAATATGACGAACAGGGGAATCTCTTTCGACTCCTCCGGCCCGAGAATGACCGCCTCGTCACTGTAAAACGGCCCGTCCGTGAGCGTGTTGAACTCGATGCCGGCCCTGACCGAAATGGTTTTGTCGCTGACATTGACAACGCTGATCGATCCGATAGGATGCTCGACATACCTTTTATATTGCGCGGCGAAAAGATCGTTCAGGCGGACCCATTCGATCCGCACCCACGGTTCCTCCTGCTCGAACCGCAGGGCGAAGGAGACGCGGTGGGTGCTGGGCAGGGTCGGCACATCCACATAGGCGTAGTCGAGTTGAAATATTTTGAACCGGAACCCGGCCCCACAGGACCAGCTGAGGGGTTCGTTCGATTCGAGATCGTCCTGAAGACCGGCCCTCAGAGCAAAAGCATCGGAGAGCCAGTATTCACCGCCGTAATGAAGCCGATCGTCCAATCCGCCCGCTAAGAGCAGTCGGTCCGTCAACCGATATGCGATGCCAAAAGAGATCGATTGTTGCAGGACAGGCGCCGAGTTTCCCGTATCGTATTCGACCTGTGTATCCCCCATATCCTTGAGCGTGAGCCCCACATTGAATCCCTCGAAATATCGAAATAATAATCCCACATCAAAACCCCACCCGTAAGCATCGCCGAAGCTTCGGTTTTCATATTCGGCATCGGTCCGCAGGAGTTTTGTATTGACGCCGAAGGAGACCTTATATGGCAACTGCAAAGCATAGGAGAACAGAAATTGGTTCTCCCCATAGGTGAGCTCGAAGTCATCAAACCCAATTCTGGACCAGGCCAATCCGAAACTGCCCCAGTTTCTGAAGGGAAAGGCCAGGCCGAGGAGGCTGTGTTGGATACCGGTAGCATAGAGGTTGGCATACATACTGTGTATTTCAATATTTTGGAGCAGACTCAAACCGGCAGGATTCCAAAAGGCAGCGTTCCCATCGTCTCCGATAGCCACAAAGGCCTCCCCCATGGCCGCGGGCCGGGCTCCCAGGGGCACATCCTGGGCGTCACTGATGGAAACACTCACAATCACCCACAACGGTATCACGAAGGCGATGAGAGCTACTCGATCTTTAAGGCTAATAACGTTGCACATTTTACGAGCGATTCTACTGGTTGAGCACCACCACAGTCTTGGTCCTCGTCTCGGTGCCGCTGCCGTTCGTTATGGTTACCGCGATGATGTACAGACGGTTCGGGACGAGGCGGCCCTCGTCGTCCCGACCGTCCCACGTAATGAAGCGCTGATTATCATAGAGAGCAATGCGGACATTCTGGTTCAAAAGCCGAACAAGACGGCCTGCAAGATCGTACACCTTTACTGCGACATCCGATTCTTCAATGAAATCAAAGGTAATGATCACCTCATCATCGTAGCCATCCCCATTCGGAGAAAAAAGACGAGGCTGACAGTCCAATTCCAGCGAAGAGATGACGAAGGGGGCATCCGAATCATCGCTCCCCCATGCATTGTTCGTGTCCGTAGCGACGACCCGCATTCGAAATGCTCTGCCTCGAAGGTCGGAGGGAATATCCCAGAGATAGAGACCGTCGTTTTTCGACATCGACTCTCCAGACGCATCCGTCTCAGGCAGATCCTCCCAACTGCTCCCATTGTCGCGGCTGAGCTTGATGGCGATTGCCAGAGATAAAGAGTCATCGTCAAGGTCGGTCGCTGACCATCTGACGGTTTGCTGGCCCGACCAAACCTCTCCGCCATTTGGATTGAGGACTGCGACCTGAGGAGCACTATTATAGGTATTGATCCAGAAGAAGAGGGTGTCGGACCACTCGGACGGGAGAGCTTCTGTTTTGATAATGGCCTGCACTCTGGCGAAATAGCTCTTGTCCTCTTCCAGAGGATCACATGTCTTCGTCGTGTCTCCCTCCTGAGTTTCAAGCACCTGGATCGGGTCGGTCCAGTTGAGATTATCATCAACCTGAATTCGATACAATGCCGCCTCGGCTGTATCGAGAGGATCGTTATCACCACCGAAACTCCAAACAAAGGTGGGCGCGATCGTTCTGACTTCACTACCAATCATCCCGATGATTGAAAAATTTATGGGTGGCTGTGGAGGCTCATCGTACACATCAACGTAAAAATCCTGGACCTCCGACCACGGCGAGCCCAATTCGGTCGGATCCACGGTCTGAATTCGGTAGAACCAATGGGTGTTATCCGTCAGGGAATCCTGAACCCAGAGTGAGGTCACCCCGTCCTGTGTGCTGTACAGGAAATCCTCACCATTGGCAAATAATTCATCGTCAATCTGGACCACATAGTGCATGAGCTCATACGGTTCGTCGGCCCCATCCCACTGGACGCTGGGCTGCTGCTGGCGAATTTCGACGCCTGCCGCGGGTTCGAAACCGCTCCTCGGAGGCTCGGGAGGGACATTGGCATGTCTCAGGAAAATATCCCCTTAGTGTTCCCAGACCTGCCACAGATTGTCCATCCAGTCCGTGGCAAGAGCAGGAGCCCGATCATCCCCCACATACGCTGCGGTGGTATCCAAGGTGGACCAGGAAGAACCATCGTAATATCTGCCTTGAATATTCTCATCGTCCTCCTCCTTTGTCCAGACCACCCAGAGATTTGACGAGGCGTCGCCGAAGATGCACGGATTCTGATGCACGTAATATCCGACCGTCACCTGAAAGACGGCACTCAGTGCGACATCGTAGAACCGAGTGAAAATGTTAAAATTGGACATCCAGGCGAACCACACACGCCCTCTGCTGTCAACCGAAATCCGCGGTGAAAAATCACCGCTCGGCCCCGAGGCAATGTGAAGAGGTGTATCCAGCCAGGCCTCACCATCGTAATACGTGGCATAGATGTCCTCATTCCCCGCACGATCGCTCTGCCACACGACCCAGACATGACCGGAGGAGTCCACCGCGACCTTCGGGAACCCGTCATTGGCAGGATGCTGGGTGATGTTCAAGGGATCGGTCCACTCCACACCATCGTAATACTTAGCGTAAACATCGGCGCTGTCCAGGGCCATACTTCCCGGTGACTGCCACACCACCCACAATCTGTTGGACCGATCGACAGCGGCATCGGGGGAGAGAGAGCCGACCGTGTTCAGCGGCGATGCTTGGGGCTCGGTCATGGTCTCGCCGCCGAAGGCCCGCGTGTAAATCTTCCACAGCCCGCTGTGCTTGGACTCCCAGACAAACCAGATGAGGCCGGTACGGTCCCTGACCAATACCGGTGTCAGATCGCTGCTGTCCGATTCGGTCATTTGAATGGGAGCGGACCCCACCCCCTGTGTAAAAGAGCGGGCGTAAATGTCCCAGTTCCGGTTCCTGTCCGTCTCCCAGGCCACCCACGTCGTATCACCCGTCGTGGCGAGAACGGGATCTCGGCACAGATCGGACCCGACGGTCACCGACAGGGTATCGGACCAACGAGCATTGCTGGCATCCGATGGGAAGGGAAAGAGGACAAGAAGACTTGTAATTGCGATGAAAGTGAAGAATCTCACACTCGGCAAGCTCCGTATACTCCAGTCATTGTACCCACCTTTTCGTCCTGTTTTTTCAAAGTATAACCCAAATCGCTTGGAGGGGCAACTTCTTTTTCATTGTCCACAGATTTGAGGTCCTGAGCTTTATGTGAAAAAACGCTTGACAAGGCGGACACTTTTTGCTAATATGATGCACGTGGTACTGGGAACGCTTCTTTGGGCATCTATCGGAAAAGGATTCATTCATCATACACAAAGGAGGTCTGCCATGAAAAGGCTGTGGATCTTCCTCTCTTTTCTGTCGCTGCTCCTTATCCCCCTCTCCGCAGAGAGCGAGCGGGGCAGAGAGCACCTCGTGCGGATCAGAGAAGAGCGGAGAAGGATGCAGGAGGCCGTTCAAGAGGCCATTCGGTCGGCCAAACAGCCGATTCTCTTGCAGGTTGAAGGCCAGGAGGATTTTGATGTCACGTATTACCGGCTCGATCTCGATGTCGATGTGGACAATGAAACTCTGGACGGGAGCGTGACCCTCAGGGCGACGAGTCTCATTTCGGATTTAACCGAGATTGTCCTGAACTTCTACGATGATATGCCAGTAACCTCAGTAACCGGGGATGCCTCGGGATTCACCCATACTGATAATTTAGTGACCGTCTCGCTTCAGACCTCTTACAGCGCGGGTCAAAGCTTCGAAGTGGTGCTCAACTATAACGGGCATCCCTGGGAGGGAAATTTGGGCCTGAGTTTTGTGACCGTTTCCAATAATCCCCTTGTCTATACCGAATGTTCGCCCTTCTTCGCCCGGGCGTGGTGGCCCTGCAAGGACACACCGGTGGACAAAGCGAATTCCATGGATCTCCATATAACGCTCCCGGACAACCTCGTCTTAGCCTCAATCGGCGCGCTGCAAAGTGTCGTCGACAACGGTGACGGCACCCAGACCTGGCACTGGCATGAAGGTCATCCCATCGCCACCTATCTCGTCTCCATTACGGCCTATCCCTACCGAACATTCTCGGACATCTATGAAGGCGCTGGCGGGCAGGCGATGGATGTGGACTATTACGTCTATCCTGAGGACTACGCCCTCGCTTTGGAGGACTTTAACGAAATCGTGGACATGATCGAGTTTTTCGCCTCCAAATACACCGAGTACCCTTTCATCGATGAAAAATACGGTATGGCCGAATACACCGGCTACTATGCGGCCATGGAGCACCAGACATGCACCAGCTACGGTTCCAGTTACATCACCGGTGATCACTCTTGGGATTCCATTATTGCCCATGAACTGTCCCACCACTGGTGGGGGAATTCCGTCTCCGTCGGAAGCTGGCACGACGTCTGGCTCAAGGAAGGTTTTGCCTCCTATTCCGAAGCCCTGTGGATGGAAAACATCGACGGATCGTACGGTTTACAGGATTATATGGTCACGACCCAGCTCGCAGTGGATCTGCAAGAATCGGTCTACCGATATGACATCACCGACGCCGGGAACATTTTCGTCTCGGAAGTATACGACAAGGGAGCCTGGGTGTTGCACATGCTGCGCCACGTGGTGGGTGATGAAAACTTTTTCCAGATCCTCCAAAGCGTCTATGAGACGTACGCCTTCGGCAACTTCGTGACCGAGGAGTTGAAGGATGCCTGCGAGCAGATTTCCGGCCAGGATCTGGACTGGTTCTTTGAGGAATGGGTCTACGATGTGTGGCATCCGGAATACTACTGGGGCTGGAACAGCAACGATCTCGGAGACAGCTTCGAGATCACGGGCTTCATCGATCAGATCCAGTCCAGAGGTCCGGTCTTCACCATGCCCGTCGAAATGGCCATTGCCACAGCCGCGGGTGACACCATCATCGTGGAAACCCTCTGGGTCGACGAAGGGTCCGAACGCTTTCAACTCGTGGTGAACGATGAGCCCACGGACGTCCTCCTCGATCCCTACAACTGGATTTTAAAGGAACAGAGCATCATCACCGACCCCCTCGTCTCGTACGTCATCAATCGGGTCGACGACGGAAATGGGAATGGAGACGGGCGGCCCGATCCCGGTGAAACGGTCGCTGTGATTGTTACCCTGGAGAACATCGGCACAGACGTCTTCGGGCTGGAAGCAAGTCTGGGTACAACGGACCCGGATATTGAAATAACGTCAGCGGTCTCGTCGTACGGCGATGTCTCACACGGGACCATGGTGGGGAACGAGGACACACCTTTCACCATCGAGGTGCATCCCGCGGCAGAGACCCACGTCGTCATGTTCAAGCTCAATTTCACAGGACAGAACGGGTACACAGGCCTCGACAGCTTCTACCTGACCATCGGGACGCCGAGGGTCCTGCTGGTGGACGACGACGGCGGTGATGAAAACGAGAGACCCTATCTCAATCCGTTATCGATCAAAGCTATTCCCTTCCAGATGTGGGATGTCGCCGCCGAGGGTCCTCCGGGGGACACCTTAATGTTCTTTGACGTCATCGTCTGGCTGACCGGTGCCGAACGGGACAATACCCTTCGTGCCGCTGATCAGGCGAGTCTTGCCGCATACCTTGACGCGGGCGGAAGTCTCTTCCTCAGCGGACAGGACATCGGCCATGATCTCTTCGAGAGGGGCAATGGGATCGATTTCTTCAGCAATTATCTCCACGCCACCTTTGAGGCCGATGAAACGAGCGAGTATTTCCTGCAGGGGATAACCGGTGATCCCATTTCGGGTCAATTTGGGCTGCTGCAGCTCGATGCTGCCCAAGAGAGCCCCGACGTCATAGCCCCTGGGGAGGGGGCAAACAACACGCTCAACTACAGCCCCTCGGGAAATGCCGCCGGGATAAAATACGGGGGGGATTACAGAGTCGTTTACTTTTCCATCGGATTCGAGGGAATACGAACCTTGACCGGTGCCAGCGAACCGATGAGGGCGGATATGTTGGACAATATCATATCGTGGCTGCAGATTGTGCCGGAAAAGGGAGATGTGAACGAAGACGGATCCATCAATATCCTCGATGTTCTGGCCACGGTCAACATCGTATTGGGCTTGCTCTCCCCCACACCGACCCAGCAATGGGCGGCCGACTTCAACGAAGACGGTGCCGTCGATATCATCGATGCCATTACGATCGTTAATTACATCCTGGGTCTCAGGTAGACTCGACTGTTTTCAGGTGTCGCTTCAGAGAAGCGACGACTCTGTTCGTGAAATTGAGCTCAACAACAGAGCTTCAGACAAAGGGGGACTTCAAAGAAGTTGACGAAAATACAATATTCTCCTTGACCTACAGTCGGCATTGCCTTATATTCCGAAATCAGGGAGGCTGCTGGTGTGACACATACCGTCTCTTTCGAATGCATTGCGATCATTTCACTCGCACGCGGCCAAGGTAAGATCTTTATGACGATGAACGCTGAAGGTACAATGAGAAAGGTAAACGTTTCAGGTCTGGCTATTGACTCCAATAGCAATTCGCCCGTCGTCCTGCTCAAGGAGTCCGGTGGCTCAGGCATTCTTCCCATATGGATTGGACCAGCAGAAGCCAGTGCGATTGCCATGGAGCTGGCCGGCCTTAATATGAAGCGACCCCTCACTCATGATCTGCTGAGAACCGTCATCGATGGACTGGGAGCGAAAGTTCTCAAGGTGGTGGTCAACGATCTCGTGGGACAGACCTTCTACGCGGAGATCTACCTTCAGCATGAGAATTCACTGGTGAAGATCGATGCCCGACCGAGTGATTCGATTGCCCTGGCCCTGAAAGCGAAAGCGCCCATTTTTGTTTCGAAGAAGATTTTCGCCTTTGACGAGGAATCCTCCGACATATCCGAGGAACAACGGGCGGAGGAGCTGCGGGCGCGCCTGCAGCGCATCAATCCTGAAGATTTTGGGAATTACACCTTCTAAGTTCGTTACATATTCCACCTGTAGCCACACCCAATGTGGTTATCTCTCTTGAAACCTCATTCTACTCAGAACGTATATGTTATCACATCTGTTCAGCCCTTTTCGGTTACACGATTCCAAGAGGCACTTTCCGAAACACGATCCGCAACACTCCGCTGGAACATTATGTATTCTCTTCATCGCCGTCATCAGCGGATTGGGCTCCCCCAATCTCTGCAACTCCTTGCAAGAGAATCCTGAAGCAGAACGTCTCTTCGTGCAGGCTATGGCCGATTATCAAAGGGGGAAATTTCGTTCGGCCCAGGAACGATTGGAACAAATCCTAACTCTTCCACATAATCAGAGATACTCAAGTGCTCTCCTGCTGTTGGGCAAAACCCATTACAAGCTTCATGCTTTCGATGTAGCCATCATGAGTGCAGAGAGACTTCTGCGAGAATTTCCGACGTCAACGTATATGGACGACGGTCACTATCTTCTGGGGAACTGCCATGAGGGCCAGGGTGACTACGCTCGAGCAGCCGAGGAATATTTGATCACCATCGAAGTCGGCAGCGATTCAAGGCTCGTGGAACAAGCCCGGTCGCGACTCATAACCCTCATCGCCGAAGAATTAACTTCCGGGGAGATTGAACGTCTCCATCGCAGATATCCGGACAGCACTCTTCTGGCTGAAGGGGCGACGCCCAAGCTCTCCCGACTCACAATCGGTGTTCTCGCTCCACTCACCGGCGATTTTTCGGACGCGGGGCAGGAAATGGTTCAGGGAATCAGACTTGCCGTCCGGTACTCGAACCTGACGAACGTAGATCTCGTCATTGAAGATTCGGCCGGCGATCCCATTCAGGCCGTGATCGCGACGCAACAACTCACGAATCAGGAATCCGTCCAGGCCATAATCGGTCCTGTGCGGAGCGAAACGACTGTGGGTGCAGCGGCTGTGGCCAATTGTCAGGCCGTTCCCTTAATCACCCCGACGGCGGCAGAAACGGGAATTGCCGACATCGGTTCCTACATCTTTCAACTCCATGTCACGCCCTCCATCCAGGGGGCAGCTGTGGCCGAGTATGCTATAGAACACCTTGGGCTGAGACGATTTGCCGTACTGGCGGTGTCAGACCCATATGGCAAGGACCTGGCTACAGGCTTTGTCCTGAAAACCGAACAACTGGGCGGAACCGTCCTCAGCCACGAATGGTACTACGAGGGGGCAACGGATTTCGGGCCTCAATTGAACCACATCCGGGACGCCGGGCTGGACCTTGAGCAGGCCGACTCTTCGGCCTGGGAGTGGAAACTCTTCCAACTGAAAACGAGCGGCCTCATCGACACCACCGCTGAAGAGCTCTTTCCTCCTGTGGACAGTATCGACGGATTTTTCCTGGCCGCCTACCCCGAGGACATTCCACTTCTCGCTTCACAGATCGCCTATCAAAAGATCCGCACCCAGTTGCTGGGCGGAAGCAGCTGGAATTCGGATGAGGTGCTCCGTAACGGCGGACAGTACGTTGAAGGGGCAATCTTCGCCGCCGATTTCTTCGAGGGAAACCTCTCCGAGGATTATCTCACATTTGTGGACAGATATCGACAACGCTATGGGCAAACATCCACAAAGGTGGCTGCCCTGAGCTATGATGCTGCGATGTTGCTCCTGGACAACTTCAGCCGAGGATCGAAATCTCGCAAGAAATTGCGTGACCTCTTGGCGGAAACCCGGAATGCCCGAGGGACCACCGGAATTATCACCTTTCCCGCCGGGAAACGATCCAACACGCACGTCGTCTTTCTCACCATACGGAATGGTGAAATCGCCGAAATACAATAGCCATATCATTAAATTCGCACAGTAACAAGAAAGGACGCTCGGGAAAACTCATGACCGTTGATGACAAAATTGAAACGTTGAGGGAGATTTTAAGAGACATGGATAGCCTCCTCGTCGCTTTTTCAGGAGGTGTGGACAGTACGTTTTTACTGAAAATGGCTCATGATTGTTTGGGCGATAAGGTCATTGCCGTAACCGCGGACTCGGAGACGTACTCTTCCGAAGAGCTCAAAGAAGCGAAGGCATTCGCAAAATCGTTGGGAGTGCGTCATTTGACCTTCGACTCTCATGAGTTGCATGTCGAGGGCTTCCGGGACAATACGCCTCTGAGATGTTACTACTGTAAGGGAGAGCTCTTTTCCCAACTGCAAGAGATCGCGCGGCAGGAAAACAGAACATGGGTCGCCGACGGCACGAACGTCGATGACACAGGTGACTATCGACCAGGCATGAAGGCCGCCCAGGAGTTAGGAATTCGGAGCCCCCTCAAGGAGGCAGAGTTGACCAAGGACGACATCCGACAGCTCTCCAAGAAAATGGGGTTGGCAACCTGGGACAAACCGGCCCTTGCCTGCTATGCATCTCGCTTCCCCTACGGAACTGAAATCACGCCTGAAGGTCTTCGACAGGTCGGGAGGGCGGAAACTTTTTTGAGACGCCAGGGCATGAGAACCGTCCGAGTGAGACATCACGGCCACATAGCCAGGATTGAAGTCGGCGGTGCGGAGATGAGCAGGTTTTTCGATCAGCATTTCCGGGCAAAGGTTATCGGGGAACTGAAACGACTCGGGTATGTGTACATCGCCCTTGATCTGGAGGGGTACCGCACCGGGAGCATGAACGAAGTGCTGAACATGGAGACCGACGATGGCCACTGAGACACACGAACACCGAGAACGGCACAACAAACCCTCTGCTTCCGGGCGAGAGGATCTCCTGGATAGGCTGGCTCGAAAGATCGTCGATCGGGGCCTTTCAGCTCCGGCCGTCATCTTTCTCGAATCGACGAAACCCCTCAATTTCGTGGGTTGCCAAGCTCTCAATTTTCTCGAACCTATGGTCCAAAGTGTGTTCAGTATCAAAAGCTACAACGAGTTTACACAACTTATGGAAAACAGATCCAATATCGAGAACCTCATTCTCAAGATTGAGGAACTTGAAGAAGAACGAACGCAAGAGAGGAAAAGTAAAGTATCCTCCCCAGATGCCTGACATTTGAACCGCCGGACTCTTGAAAAACAAAGGAATACCTCAATGACGTGGAAACAAGCGGCACTGTTGATAGGTATTGTTGTTACGCATGTGCTCCCCGCGGCGGCTGGCGAAAGTCCCTGGCCGATGTTCCGGCATGACCGAAGCCACACCGGCCGGACCCCATACAGCGGCCCTGCGACGCCCACTCTCAAATGGATCTTCTCAGCACACGATGGCATAGCCTCCTCGCCGACAATCGGTCAAGACGGCACCATCTATATCGGGGCCGGCTGGAATTTCCGAGGGGTGACCGACTCAAGTCTCTACGCCATTCATCCTGACGGAAGCTTGAAGTGGCGTTTCAAGGTAACGAACGGAATTTTTTCATCACCGGCCATCGGCCCGGACGGGACCCTCTACGTCGGTTCACTCGACAGACATCTCTACGCCATCGAAGACTCCGTCACGTACGGGAAATTGCGATGGAAAACGCACCTCAATCATTGGATCTATTCATCCCCGGCTCTCGGTCCTGATGGAACCATATACGTGGGGAGCATCGATTTTCACGTCTATGCTCTTCATCCTCATGGTGCCGTGAAGTGGAACTACTTGACCGATTGGTGCGTCTTTTCCTCGCCCGCCATCGGTCCGGATGGAGAGATCTATATCGGCTCCAAGGACCACCATCTGTATGCCTTTGAGGATTCCCTGACATACGCTAACGTCAGGTGGCAGTATGCTACCGGTCAGTTCTACGACGGTCATCTTGTGGACTCCTCGCCGGCCATCGGCCCGGACGGAACCCTCTACGTCGGAACAGACCCCTACGGGGCACACGGACAAACCCCGGTGCCGGTGCGCTCCGTGTTCTTTGCCGTCAATCCCAACGGTACTCTCAAATGGGTTTTCCCTATGGACGACGGTGCCGAGTCATCACCGGCCCTTGGACCGGACGGGACAATCTACATCGGCTCATATGACGGCCATCTCTATGCCATTCGCGATGAGGGCAACAGAGGAGCCTTACAATGGAAATTTTCGACCGGCGGCTGGATCGACGGCTGCCCGACCGTGGACGGCTGCGGTGTGATCTACGTTGGCTCGCGGGATTCGACAGTGTACGCCATCAATCCTGACGGAACCCTCAGATGGAGTTTTTCGACGGGTGGCGAAATCGAATCCTCGCCCACCATCGACGACAGGGGGATCCTCTACATCGCCTCCTTCGACGGAAATCTCTACGCCCTCGGGACCGGCGGACCTGATGTGGGTGTTGCTTCCATTGATCTTCCCGAAAAAATAGAAATAAGCACGGCACTCACCCCTGCGGCCACGGTCACGAATTATCGCTCTGATCCTCGAAGCTTCACCGTATCATGTCGTATTGACTCCAGCGGCCGCAGAATATATGCAGATACGGTGCGTGTCCGTGATCTGGCTGAAGGGGCATCGCAACTGGTAGCCTTCGCGCCACGGACAGTGGGGCCCGATCCGGAGACCTTCTATAATGTCACCGTCATCACCTCCCTTTCCGGTGACGGGAATTGGTACAACGACACCCTTTCGACCCAGATTGAGACAACAGAGGTCATCAGAGGTGACGTGAATGGGGACAAACAGATCGACGGTCTCGATGCGGTTCTGGCCGTGAACATACTCTTAAAGAGACACGCGCCGACCCTCTTGGAGTTTCGGGCTGCCGACTGCAACGGGCCGGCAGGAAGCTGTGCGGGCGATGGTGTCATCAATATCCTGGATACAGTCAAGATTGTGAGACTGCTTTTGGGAGTGGAGGAGTGCCCTTGAGTCCTTTCACCGAACATCTCTTCGCATACCGGGCTGTCCAGAAGCGGAAGCTCATTCTGTCGCTTTCCATCACGTTGATGGTCATGATCGTCGAGCTCATCGGTGGTTTCTTGACCAACAGCATTGCCTTGATCAGCGATGCGGGACATATGTTCACCCACTCTTTCGCAATCGGAATAAGTCTCATTGCCATTCTCATCGCCCGAAAACCTCCCTGCCATCATCGAACGTTCGGACTGTACCGCGCAGAAATACTGGCCGCATTCATCAACGGTCTTTTTCTCATTCTTGTTGTGGGTGTCATACTCTATGAAGCGGTTCAGCGAATTATACATCCGGAGGAAATTCTTGCGCTCCACATGCTACTGATAGCTCTTATTGGGCTCGTAACGAATGGAGCAAGTATTTTCATCCTCCACGGCAGCCACAAAGATGATCTCAATGTCCGCAGTGTCTTCTATCACATGATTGCGGACGCAGCGTCATCCGTGGGGATCGTCATTGCCGCGATCGTCATTTCGTACACCGGTTGGAATATACTCGATCCTCTCGTCAGTTTTGGGATATCAGGTGTCATCGCCTACTGGGCCTTCGGCATATTGAAAGAATCGGCGCGAATCCTCCTGGAGATGGCTCCTGCTGGCTTAAATACAGACACCATCAGTGAAGATTTAAAGGTCAGCTTCCCTGAGATCAAAGAACTTCACAGTGTTCACCTCTGGACCATTACTCCGGACATTCTCGTTTTTTCAGCTCATATAGAATTCAAGAGTTCTCAAGAGACCGGTCTCTCCTCGAAAATACTCCTATCGAAAATAAACAGACACCTGTTCGAAACATACGGGATAAAAGAATCAACGCTCCAGACAGTCACCGAAACTGAGCCTCAGCTCTGTATTTCCGATTGACGTTGTGTGTCAAGTCCAATGCACTGTTGAAGTGCTCGGGATACATATGAGGGTCTTTTTATTGGCGTCATCCATTAAAGAATAACCGCACACCCTCAAGGTATCATCTCCACACCCAAGGGAATTCTCGAAAATGCAATTGTAAAAAAAGCTTGACAGCGAATCCTGATAGTACTATTCTTGAATAGAAGAAAACATCCCATAACTTCCCATATACCAGGAAGCTCTTTAACTGGAACTTTCGGAAATCCATTGCGCAAAGTCTGCGAACATATGGCGTAAATGTGAGACCTTTACAGTTAAAATCATGGTATTCATAAAGAATGCTTCCGGTGAAACTAATTATTTTCTTTCAAAAATTGAATTTTGCCTGTTGAGGGAACAATGTTTCAACGTAAAATGTGAGAAGGGAGTGACGAACGTGAACGGTCACCACATTCTCTGGGAATGAAAGATGTTGCTGATTTTATGCCTCTCTATTATTGCAGTCTTTTTGGTTGCAATGACCACTTCTGAAGGTCTGGCTCAAACTGAGGCTGCACTTTCATACTCAGAATTTCTCCTTATGCCGGGCCAATGGAATGGGACAGGCCTTCGTGGCCTTGAGCGATCAAGAATCTCCTTATTACAATCCAGCGGGCTTGGGATTGTTTGCTCTCGACCATTACGGATCCTTGACATTCTTTCCTGTAAAGGTCAATTGGTTGCCCGCTTTTGCCAGTGATTTCAAGTTACATCACTGGGCGGTAAATGTTGGATACAATCTCAGACATACAAAGTTTCGTCTGTCTGTGAGCATAGGTTTAGGGTACTATCACATCACAATGGATTGTGGAGAACAAGTGGCTTATGATGGGTGAGGGAGAGATGAGGCGCAATGACAAACAACCCACAAAAGAGACTTTTTCTATGGTTCGAGATTCGAATTTGCCTTCAATGGAAAAGGATCGTCGATTGCTTGTAATAATAAAAGAGTTGGTGAATGATTATTTAAACTTGGAGGGTTAGGTGGATTTCAAAAAGGAGGGGATATGCCGTGTTCATTTTGGAACGACAAAAAGGGAGAAAAGGTTATTACTTGCCAATATTGCACTTACAGCCCTACAAAGGCACACGAAAAAAGATTTCTGGAATTGTTGGAGGAGTTAATCCGTGAATATTTGAACTCTAAAAAATCAGGAGGGGGGGCAGCACGACCACCCGAAGGAGGTGATGAGTAGTTAAAAAGTGGATTCCCCTGTAATTTATCACCCGTAACAAAGGAGTGATGATATGTCGCACGAGCTCACCCCGGAGGATCGTCGACGCATTTATGAAGAGGAAAAAACGCGATCAGAAGCTCAGGACCTCGTCAAACAACAAAAAAAGAAATTTCCTTTTGTTCGGTACATCTTTTTTGGTATCATCTTCTCTATTGTTATTGCTGCTGTATCTAATAACCCGGCTCATTCCCCTTACATATTCGTCGCCTGGTTGATCCTTTTTCCTCTTGTATGGCGATATAACAAACGACATCTCGCTAAAAAGGGCCTCAGCTGAGCATATAAATGCTCTTCGTTAGATCTACAATTATTTCTCCCGAGCTGAAGCAAAGAGGGGCGCTGTGCTACATATTAGCGCCCCCTCTTCTTTTTATTCTACCTCCCTGGTTCAATATATTAAATCATTTGAAATACTCTTTTAAAAGTCATTTTCACGCTTTTTAAAAATCCCTAAAACCATTTACAATTCTCCTCTATTTTCCCGCATTTTCCTTAAAATACCATATATTCTCTATCGTTTTGTACTTTATTATCTTATGTTTATTCCTCTATTCCTTAAACCATCCACCCCCCCTTAAACAATTCTTCGCAATGATCGGATTAAGAATAACACTCGCTCTATCGCTGTCTGAAACGATGATGTCAAATTTTAATATTAATTAATAAAATTTATGTGAAACATAAAATATTCATTGACATATTTAAAATAATTCTCTATATTATTTTCCACGACGAGTTCAGGAATAGAGGTCGCACTTCATAATTTTTGAGGTTCCTATGGCCATAGAAATTCGACTCGATATGATGCTGGCGAAGCGGAAGATGCCTCTGACGGAATTATCGAACAGAATCGGCATTTCGATGACGAACCTTTCGTTGCTTAAAACCGGCAAAGTGAAGGGAATCCGATTCAGCACCCTCGAGGCAATCTGCCGGGAGCTGGACTGTCAGCCCGGTGACATACTCGAATACATTCCCGATTACGTCTAACGACATGATTATTGCTTTAAGAATAATTCTTTGAGGCTGAGGAGATCAAAGACATGAGCGGCAGAAAATATTCAGTAGCAGGCTGGCTGGCCATAGCAGGCGCTTTTCTATTTCCCATGGCATTTTTCATCGGTATCATCCACGATATCATTGCCAAATCACAATTCCACTATCATGGGCCCAATTTTGGCCCCAGCGACATGCTCTTTATCCTCTTTACCGGGATTTCAGCGTACACGCTGAGCGTGTTCCGAGACCTCCTCAATGAACGCTACAACACCCATGAGCTCGACATGGTCATCAATATTGCCATAGGGTGGATTATCGTTTTTCAGGTATTCAGTCTGTGCCTCAAAGGCATTTTCATGACACTCTGGCCGGTCTCGAAAGAGAGTATGACTATCACCTACCTCTGCTTCATGGCTGTGGCAATGGTGATCATAGGTATTGTGGACATTCTGATCGCCGTCAAACTGCTTAAAGTTGGCACCGGTCACAACGAACTGTTGAAGGCGTATGCTTACATTAATCTTGTTGCAGGAGCTTTGGAGGTGTCCGTCTTTCTATCACCCTTGGCAATAATTCTGGTTCCGGTATCAAGTGTCACCCTCGGCATGATCCTCCTGCGGGAGAAAGAGGGCGTGGAATTTGTTTGATATAGTCACCCTTAATAACAAACGAAATCATATTCATTCACCGTCAAGCAGTCTGTAGAATTACTGGCCTACATAGTATTACGAATGCATATGGTGCCCACAGCCTTGTCTTGCGATGCCTCAGACACTCAACCTTGGAATTGAATCTTTTGTCACCGAAAAGGGACCAATACATAGTGGTCAGGACAACGTGAAAATGCGACGTTACAATAATTGGGCGATTACTACGAAGTCAGTGAAATCGTTTATGTTCTGGATCTTGTTTTTGCTGCTCCTTTCATGTTCATTTCCAAAACATGTCCCTCATATGAGAGAAGAACTTGTCTTCCACTCGGGTCGATTTACATTGGCAGGGGAATTGAGAGCACCTGAGGTTGAGGGCAAGAGCCCAGTCATCATATTCGTACACGGGGATGGACCCAACGACCGGACGAGCTACGGCACGTATCTGCCCATTATGAGCCGTTTCCTTCGAGCCGGTTATGCCTGTTTCTCCTGGGACAAGCCCGGAACTGGCAAATCCACAGGAGAGATTGATAGGGACCGGTTGCGGTATGAGCGGGCTGAAATCCTGGTGGATGCCATCGAGATGTTGAAAAAACATCCATCAATCGATTCCGCGAGAATCGGCCTCTGGGGGATCAGTCAGGCTGGTTACGTCATGCCTCAGGCATTCACCATGACCGATGCCATTTCATTTATGATCGCCGTCAGCTGTCCCGGCATGAGTGGTATCAATCAAACGGCATACTTGATCCGGAAACAACTGCTGTGCGAGGGCAGTTCCGAAAATGAAGCCCGGCAGGCTGAAAAGCATTTTGCCGGACTGTTCACGGCACGGACCTATCAGGAATATCTGCAACACGCACAACCGCTCGTGGAAAATCCAATCGTACAGAAAATGAAATTCGTCACAGACATTCGGCCGGAAGAGGAGTGGAAACCCCACGATCTCGAAGGAGAAGGATTTTTCAACCCAATGGAAATTATTGAAATCACCACCATTCCTGTTTTGGCCTTTTTCGGTGAAAAGGACACGCAGGTAGATCCACTGCAGGGAGTCGAGGCTTACAAGAAAGCACTCGAAAAAGCTGGAAATCAGAACTTTCGGATTGAGCTCATTCCCAACACAGATCATAACATCATCCAGTGCAAAACCGGTTGTTTGAGTGAAAGAGACAGAAGAAGCTCAGGAGGATGGAAGAACTACGCCCCTGAATACCTCGATATTATGGAGGAATGGTTGAGACAATTATCAAAGGCAGTGGAGGATGCATAGTCAAAGAAAGCCGTACTCTGTTGATTTGTTGTACTATGCGTAAATATCATTCTGAGGAACAGTGTGACGAAGAATCTCTGCTTGCATCATTACGAAAGCATGATCCCTGAGATCCTTCGCTTCCTTGCGTCGCTCAGAATGACAGGAATCAAAGTTTTGCTGAACAGCTGCAAAATGATGAGAGAAAATAAGAAAGAATTGGTCCCCTCCTTTCGTAAAAAGGAGGGTTAGGGAGGATTGATGAAATTGTAATATCTATCAAAAAGAGTCAAGACGTATGATATGAACACCGTATCCATACCGAAATGAAGGAGGAACAATGAACATAGCGTATATAAACCCATTATCTCGCGCATGGGGCCGAATGACAAAGGCTCTTTTTAAGCCTTTCGATATACACAAGTGGCTCGTCGTAGGATTCACCGCTTTTCTGGCCGGGCTGACGGATTGGACCGGAGAGGGTGGATCAGGGGGTGATGGCAGGGGAGATGCCGATGTTGAGGATGTCCTCAACTTCCCGCTTGTCGCTTGGGATTGGCTTCTGGATCATCCCGGATGGTTCACCCTCATCCTTTTCGGTTTCATATTTGTTATTGTTCTCGGGATCCTGTTAACGTGGCTCAGTTCGAGAGGGAAGTTTATGTTTCTCGACAACGTGGTTCATGATCGTGCACAGGTCGTCAAGCCGTGGTATGAATTCAGAGGATTAGGGAACTCACTGTTTGTCTGGCGCCTCTGTTTCGGCGTCATCTGCTTTATCGTTTTCATGGCGTTCCTGGTCTTCAGCTTCTTCGTTTTCCATCATCTCTACGAGAGCTATTTCCCTCTTTGGACGACTGCCCTGTCCACTCTTGGATTGGCCGTGCTGGCTCTCTCGCTGATCGTCACCGCTGCATACGTCGCACTCTTTCTGAACGACTTCGTGGTCCCTATCATGTATAAGAACAACGTGACCGTCATCCCCGCCTGGGGCCGATTCCTCCAGCTCTTCGGCCGTCATCTGCTGCACTTTCTACTCTACGGAATCCTTGTCCTCTTTTTTTACGTGTCAGTCATCATCTGCGTTATCCTTGCCGGCCTCATGACCTGTTGTATCGGTTTCATATTTCTGATTATTCCCTACATAAACTCCGTCATCACATTACCCATCTCCTATACGTTCAGGGCCTTCAGCTTGGAGTTCCTGGAGCAATTCGGGCCGGAATTTTCAATATTTCCCCAACCCGATGAGACTGTGCCCAGGACACAAACATAATCCGACAATGCAGGGATGAAACATTAACAACAACAGCGCAGTCCTATAGTCTAAGAAAAAAGATCAGAACCGGCCGTACAATGAAAGGATGAAGCCTTGAAAAGGAAAGCCCATCACTGTTGTCTACTCTTTCTTCTCACCGCGCTCACCTGGGGTGCAGTTCAAGGGCAATACGGAACACTATATTACGATGGATTCGAAAGAACGTACATCCTGCATTGTCCTCCATCCTACGACGGCTCGTCGGCCGTCCCCCTCATCATCGGCCTGCACGGCGGTGGCAGTTCTGGTTCTTCTTTCGAGAGCATTACGGAATGGAGTCTCAAAACCGATCTCGAAGGATGCATCGCCGTCTATCCCTTTGGCGTCAACGGCGGGTGGAATTACGGGGGATTTTACGATTCGAATATCGACGATGTCGGATTCATCTCCACGCTCATTGATACTCTTTCGAGTGAATATGCCCTTGATCTGAGACGCATTTATGTCACAGGCTTCTCCGCGGGAGCACTCATGTCCTACCGCCTGGCTGCGGAACTGTCCGAAAAAATCGCCGCCATCGCACCTGTGGCCGGTCAGATGGTCTTGGAAGAGATCAATCCGAGTCGGCCGGTCCCGATCATCCATTTCCAGGATGTAGACGATCCGAGAGTACCTTTCGAAGGTGACGATGATTTTCCATCGGTCGCATCGGTCATCAACACCTGGATCGAAATAAACGGGTGCGACCCGGATCCTGATACCATTTATAATCAGAACGGCATACTCGGAACGAAATGGTCCGCGATTTCCACGCGGGCGGACATCATATTATTTACCCTCACAAGAGGTGGACACTACTGGCCCAAAAGGGATATCTATGCAAACGATTTCATGTGGGATTTTTTTATCGCGCATCCGATTATGACTGATGCTCCCTCCCCCTATTTTCAGGCCGAGCGAAGAACAGGACACGCGCCATTGGACGTTCAATTTACGGATATGACGGTGACGCTGCATCCTCTCAGGGCCTGGACGTGGGACTTCGATCATGATAACATCACCGATTCCAACGAACAGTATCCTTTTTGGACTTACGAGGAACCGGGGACGTACACCGTGAGCCTGGAGGTCTCGAGCGATGCCCTCTCAGGGACCGTAACACGGCAGAGATATATTCAAGTTTTCAACGGTGAAAGTGCGGTCCTGTTCAACGGTGTGAACAGTTACGTTTCCTGTTCCTCCTCACAACATCTGAATCTTACCGATAATTTTTCATTGGAAGCGTGGATATATCCCACCGGCTGGGGTGAATTTCCGACCATCGGATTCGCCAGAGTGATCGAAAAGGGAACGATCTCCGTCTGTCTTGTTGATTCGTTTCCTCCCTGTCATAATCACAGCCTGCTCCTCATACTCATGCATGAGGATGGAGTGATGAGTTATTCCAATGCGCCTCAAGGTTCGATTGTACTAAACCAATGGCAGCATATCGCAGTAACATACAATGGGTACGACTGCGTCACAATATACAGAAACGGCCTTGAACAGGATGTCACATATCCTGTGCCCCCCACCGGTGCCATCAAAGAGAACACGGACGTTGATCTCTATATAGGCAATTCTCCCGATCTCGGGGGGTCTTTCGAAGGGCACATCGATGAAATTCGAATCTGGAATCATGAACGAACTCAAGAGGACATTCAAAAAAACACGAACCACCGTCTGTGCGGCAGTGAAAGCGGGTTGGTGGGATACTGGAATATGGACGAGGGGAACGGAGAGAGGGTCTCTGATAATTCTCTCCATGGCAATGATGGGACAGCAGTCAATGTGACCTGGAGTGAAGGCATTCATCATGAATCGCCGAGAGACAGCGACGGAGACGAAATCTTTGATTGCAGCGACAATTGCCCTCAGGATTTTAATACTGATCAAGGGGATGAGGATGAGGATGGTGCAGGCGATGTCTGCGACAATTGCCCTGAACTCATGAATCCCGATCAAACGGATAGAGATACTGACGGAACCGGCGATGCCTGCGATTCGTGTACCGACACCGACGGCGATGGATATGGTGATCCGGACTATGCAGCCAATACGTGTGACGAGGATAATTGCCCACATGTCTCCAATCAGGATCAGGCACCGGTTGAAAGAGGGGATATCGATTGTATTGATGGCGTTGACGTACTCGACGTCCTATCGGTCGTCAACCACATATTAGGGAATACCCCCTTGATAGGAAGCCCCATCGACCGGGCCGACTGTACAGGCGACGGACAGGTCGATATCACGGATGTCGTGGGCATAGTTAACGTCATACTGGGAACGGGAACATGCGCACCGTGATATACTGCACCTCTGAAACAGTGGGTTTCTTTCAATAGAAAATACAGAAAAAGTGGCATCAAAAAAAAGATCCATACGAATTCAAGATATCACTCCGGCCCCGTGCCAAAATCTCCTTTTCGTTGCCGAGAGGATTGTAAAAAATGTTCGCCTGTCACCCGAATAGAGCTATCATGGGTTTGGTAGCCCTGTGTGTACTTTGTGGCAGCGGTGATATGCTCACAGGCTCTCCGGATGGCTCGAAAGCACAGGATGCTCATTCTTGTGATTTTTCTCGTGCTCAAATTCCTCCCTGGTCGAAAAAAATGACAACAGAGGAACGCACCGCACCATCAGCAGACATAAGAATATACGAATCGAAACGTCTTCCGTCTTCACCTGTTCGGACGCCGGCCGAGTTTGAACCCTGTCGAGGAGTGATTATTTATTGGGATCTGGAGTACGAACAGGATTTGGAGGGTATGTTTCTGCCTTTGATCAGAAACATGGATCCCACCAATATTATCTATATCGGTTTGGAGCGTGAGACCGACCGGGTTTCTGTAAGGAGAAAAATCGCAAGAACAGGGTGTTCCATGGATAACATCAAGTTTCTTGTCTATCCCTGTTCTCCTTTCTGGATGCGGGATTTTGGGCCCTTCTTCGTGTACGATTCCAGCCATGATTTGGCGGTCATAAATACGGGCTATCGCCTGTACTTGCCTCAGGCTGACGATTTCCCTCGATTTTTTTCCCTCGAGTTTGGTTATGAATGTTACGATACTGGATACGAATTGGATGGCGGCCATTTCATAACGGATGGGAGGGGATTGGTTGCCGTGACCGATCACTTCTATTGTTTGAATCCGTCATTATCGCGTGCGCAGGGAGATTCTCTGATGGCGGCGTATTTTGGGTGCGATCGATTGCTCGTTTTTGAGACGTGTCAAGAGAGCGGACATTTCCTTCACATTGATGTGTTCGCCAAGTTCCTGAACGCGACAACGGTTTTGGTGTCACAGTCTGAAGACACGACGATTGTGGAATACAACCTCTTGGAGAGTTTTGCCAGTGTTTTTGATACCCTCAAGGCCTGGACCGGCACTCCCTTCGATGTGGTGCGGGTCCCATGGAATTATTATTATACATATATAAATTCGCTCATACTTGACAATCAGGTTTTTCTACCGGTGTATCAACAACCTGCAGATTCGCAAGCCATAGCAGCATATCAATCTGTGCTGCCGGACCACGAAATTGTACCAATAAACTGCCAATACTTTTTCAATCAGTTCGGAGGTGCCATCCACTGCCTCACGCGGGAAGTGCCTGAGGCTATCCCCACTTCAGGGGTGAAAGTTACGAGTGGACCCGATACAGGCAGCGCAGCAGGAGAAGATGTACCGGTTACCTTTACAATTCACAACGAAGGTCTCGTATCGGATACATACGATATCGAAATCCAAGATGATGAGGGCTGGAATTTGAATTTTCGTTCCTCTGAGCTCACTCTTGCATCAGGAACAGATACAACCCTTTCAGTTAGAGTAACAATTCCCGATACGGCCGTTGAGGGATCAATCAATGAAGTTATGCTCACTGCCACATCGCAGATCGATCCCTCGGTGCGAGGCACAAATTCAGTGTCAGTGACGGTCTGCGAAAAAAACAAGGGCGATGTGAATACCGATTGTGCCCTCAATGTCCTGGATGTTGTCTGGATCGTGAACAGTATTCTTGAATTGAGAGAACTCAGTCCGAATGAAATGTGGCGAGCCGATTGTAATGGCCCACTGGGCACCTGTGACGGCGATGGAGGTGTCGATGTCCTGGACGCACTCAAGATTGTGAATGTTATTTTGGGATTGGATGCGTGTCTCTGAGTGATTTCTGCCAATTGTGATCGAAAAACAAGGTTTTTTTAAATGCACACTGGGCTCGGACCACGTTCAACATGTGTTGAAAAGAGGGGTAGGTTATTTTTTTCATTTCATGGATTTCTCACTTTTGATTTTGTGATAAAACTACTGGCCATGTTCAGATTTCAAATATCTTTAAATTATAATTTCGCAACGAGATCCAACAATTTCAGACAGTTTCATGAAATGAAATAGAAAAAAGTAGCCTGTCCCCTTTTCTCTTCAGGGAATCATTTGAGTATTTTTTGTACCTCCTGTTCCGCCACTTTCATCGCAAATTCATCGAGAAACCTTTCAATTTTCTTCTTCGAGTATTCGACGTCATTATCCCGATCAAGATAATTTTTACTCATCACACATTGCATCTGTTTGCTACCCTCATCCCACTTCTCTCCGATAATACCTTCAATGTCCCCACTTGATCGTATATGCCTCAGGGGAAGGAGGAGTTCAATCCCAAACGACGCCATGAAATTTTCATACGCATCGAGAACCGTATCGATCTGGTTGATCTTCACTCTGTCGTCGTGCTTCTCCCTCTCACCACCGATGATGAGCTGACACCGAATCTTCTTGGCAAGAGGAATACGAATGGCATGCAAATACAGATGGCATCCGATACACGGTGTGTAGAATCCAAATTCTCTAAAGAGATGTGACGCATATCTCCCACAGAGCTTCCACCAGAAATCCGGGGAACCGAGAACGAGGGGAAGAAAAACCTTCACGCCACACTCCTGCATCTTCCCTTTGAGAAACTCCACCTTCTGAAAAGGGATTTCCCAGTCCCCATATTCCGTGGCCGTGTAAGCGATGGTGGGGAGTATGGCATCAAGGTTTCGTGTTTTTGCGGACTCAATCGCAGCCGCAATGCTGTCTCTTCCGGCAATTTCAACAATGGCGAGATCGTCAATTTTCCGCAATTCGTCAATTTCCGTATCGGAGAGCATCCAGGTCGGAAACTCAGAGACTAACTGAGGCTTGTTGCCCAATATGTCCAAGAATCGAACGTCCATGAATGTCTATCTCACACGTAAAGGCTTCGCATCGGCCACAATGTACGGTCGATCGACAGGCGAATCCCTAAGTCCCACAAGCTGAGCCCGATCCAGGAAATTTAAAATAAGGTGCATGAGTTCTCTCCCTCTCACCAACCCAAGTGCTCCTTTCGCGCAGCTTATCTCATTGAATGCCGCGACGTCGTCCCTTCTCGTATATTTGCCCACCATCGTCAAGGGCACGGTCTCGCCGGAATGGATCATCGCCCCGGAACTGGGCGTCGAATGATCGGAAGTCACCACGAAGAGGATCTCTTCATCAGGGATGATCTCCTCAAGAGCGTAAGCAAGAGCAAGATCTATTCTCTCAATAACGTCCTTCTTATATTGTGCGCTCTTCGTATGAGAAGCTTCATCGACAGCTTTCGTGTGGACATGAACGAAATCAAAATCCTTCGTCTCTTTTGCAATTCGTAACCGTTCGCGAAGATCCTTGTCCGGTGCATCGGTATCCCCCACCTTGAAACAATCCATTCCAATCAGGGCACACAGACCATGATACACAGCTCCCGAAGCAATGGACATCGCCTTCAATCCCCATCTCTCCCTGAAAGGCGGTACATGCTTCATTCCCCCCGCTCTCTGTGTCCCCACACCGTTCAACGCGGGCAAGCCTCTCCTCGCCCGGTCCAAATTGACTGGATGCCGTGAAAGTCTTTGATAACACCAGACGAGATAATTATTCAAGACGTCAGCTGTCCGTTTCCCCTTTTCAGTGTCACTCAGCGGCAGGATTTCCATCAAAGGACGGCCCTCATAAATGGGATTGGAATCCGTAATCCTCGGTGAAACCTCACCCCTCAAAATGAGAATACCCTGGATCCCCTTTGTCGGTACAAATTCAACCTCTATACCATTCTCTTCGTATCGTCCGACCTCCTTGTGCAAAAGCCTGCACGTTTCGGCATCAACCTCAGGATTCTCCTGCCGCAATACAAGAAGACGACCCTTCTCCTCAACGCTATATATCCTTGCCAAAAGAGCAACGTCTCCATCGCCCATGGAAATGTTCTCCCCAATGGCTTCCAACGGTCCTCGTCCGGGAAAGTCACCAATATCATAGCCGAACAGACAGAAGTGGGCCGTCTCGCTCGGCATGGCCATGCCTTGCGTGGTACTGTGATACAGACCGTTCACACCCAAGGCCGCAATCCGGTCGAGATGTGGTGTATGCGCAGCCTGAAGGGGCGTCTCCCCTTCAAAAACATCGTATCCCCTGTCACCAAGACCGTCGAGTACGACCAGAATACTTCTCATACGAACCTCTTAAATTCCAAATATAGTTTTCCTTAGTGTATATCACACTTGTTCTTGCTGAACTTTCATCAAAAGTAACACATTCAAAAGAAATTGGCAAGGATCTTTTTCGGCCTGTATGTGTCTTTGTTACTGAATGTTGGATCGATGACTGCTAAAAACGGTATGTCGCAGACTGAACGGGTCATTCCGGATACTCGGGGTTTATTCCTTGGAAATACTGGATTTTTGAGTTGACAACAGGAGAACTGGTGGTATATTTAGGAAAATTTTTTGGGCGGGGATCGGATCGGGAGTGAGTAGGTTGGCACTCTATGCTCAAATGAGTTAAAGAAAAGGAACGATGAGACGGATTTTTTTATTCTTTTGTGTCGGAATTCTTCTGACCCTCTTTGGTTGCGACGAGCGCAAGAGCACCCCTGTGGGAAGTGACGTCATCGACCGAGATGACTGGGGCGAATTCCGGGAGGTCTGCTTTCAGCCAGCCGCGCAGGATACCTTTTACCATGAAGCTATCCCGGCCAATACAGGTCCCCTGCTCCTTGTGGGTGCATATCATGGCTTTCAGACGAAGAGTCTCCTCAAGTTCGAGCTACCCCAGAATATTCAGGTCATCCAGACCTCAGTCATACTGGCCACATACGATGTTATTTCCGAGGAGCAGCTCTCTGAAGCCGACAGTATGTGGATCATTATCTCCCTGACCGAAACGGACTGGAGCGACAGCACCCTAACCTTCGACTCCCCTCTGAGCGAGACACCTGTGGAGACCGTAGCAGTAAAGAGTTCAAGTGACAATATATTCTCCTTTTCCCTCCCGCCGGAGGAGATCCAATCTTTGATCGACAGTCAGCACCTATTCATCAGCCTTCTCTTGAGCAGCGCCCAGGAGCTTAACACGACGCAAGGGACAGAATTCATCAAGAAATTCTATTCCTCCGAGTTTCTGACACCTCTGTTAAGCATTACCTGGACCGAGACCGACACCTCCGATACAACACTCGGTTCCATTGAGGATGTCTTTGTCGTCAACCGAGATATAGACTGGCCGGCCGACGTTTGGACGGACCGATTGGTGGTGGGCAACGGCTACAGAGACAGAACTTCTTTCTCATACCGGAGTTTTTTGAAATTCGAAATTCCGGATTCAATCTCCGAAGCATCTACGGTGATTTGGGGCAAGCTGACACTTTATCCGGATGACGTCAATTCTTTTTTCAATAACGTAAATGTCGGTATTTACGCCGTCACGAGTCCCAACTGGGACGATCTCGAATTCGATTCAGATACTGAGTCAGAGCCGATTGATCAGAAAACGGTAACTCTCGGCCAAGATGCCATTGTCTTTGATATTCGCAGCGTGATTCAGGATTGGATTAGCGGCAAGAGACAGAATTACGGGCTGAGGGTGAAATCCATCGATGAGGATTGGGATATAACCTCTTCTGTCTTTCATTCATCGCAAAGCGATCCCGGGCTCGGCCCGAAACTTGAAGTGGCCTACGCCACACCGCCTGAGTTCGGCTCGAAGGGCACCGAGGAGGTCAGCGAGAGTGAGCCTTAGAATGAAGTCGGTCATAACCATCATTTTTGCCCTGGTTCTCACATCCGTGTACGCCACTGGTTGGGGCGATTCCATCTTCTCCATAAACGGACTTGGGGAAATATCGTATCCCGTGGATGGACAGGCGAGAGGAATGGGAGGAATCACCCTGGCTTTCCTCGAGGGACGCGGGGTCAGTTTCATCAATCCGGCCATCGTCGGTGCTGTGGATACGACGACCGTTACAGCCGTCTTCCTCTTTGAACAACGAAAAGTGAAAGACAGCACATCCAGGACGAACATTTACTCCTGGGGACCGAAATTTATGCGCCTCGTAGTCCCCATTTCACATGGTTTTGTCATCGGCGGTGGAATTGCTCCCTACAGTGATGTCAATTTTCACCTCAGGGACACTGGTCTCCATCTCGGTTCGGATACGGGGACCCCAAATGAGCCTTACACATTGCACGTCTCCGCCGACGGGGGCACGCGTCTTGGTTCTGTCACATTGGCCAAGAATTTTGGGAACAGACTCTACTTCGGTCTCTGTGCGAATTTCCTCTTCGGATCGATTACTCAAGAGTGGAGGCGTGATTTTTCCAACTCGGAGTTTGAGGACTCAGATGATCTCTATGATACGCACTATTTCGGCCAAATCTACTGCGGCGGGATCGCCCTTCGACCCCATCGCCGGTGGACGTTCGGGTTTCTCTTCAGCCGATCCGGGACCATTGAGGCGACGACGGAAAGGAGCTCCGTCTCCGGCACAATGGATCAGGAGAAAAACGAACTCGATTTCCCCGATGCATACGGCATTGGGACAACCTGCCGGCTTTTCCCTCGAGTCACAATTGGGGCAGACATCTACACTCGAATGTGGAAAAAATTCAGATTGAATGGAACCGAAGTCCCAGAATATGAGAATACGACTCGGTACTCCTTTGGTTGCGAGGTAACACCGACCCCTGACAAACTGGCTTCCTTTTTTCAAAAGAGACCGTGGCGGATAGGGTTCTATCACAAACCATGGTACTACAGGGACGCACGCGGAAATCGTCCCTCCGAGACCTTCTTCACAATGGGGACGAGTATCTTCTTCAAAGAACGGAGAGGAACGCTTGACATCGCTCTTGAGATCGGCAAGCGAGGGAGTATTGCGGAGAACGGTGCCCAAGAGTGGGTTTTCCGTCAATCGCTCTCCGTGGTCGGGTGGGAGCGCTGGTTTCAAAAGAGACAGTACTGAGATTTATGTCTATGGATCAATTACAACGATTTCAAAGTACAATATTTCTAAAACTTGGATCACGATGGGTCTTCGCGAGTTTCACAATTTTGATGGCTCTTTTCATCGTGGGCTGCGGTTCCCACAGGGTTAAAGTAGAACTCGACGCTGAAGAGCGATATCACCTCGGCAAGCGTTTACTCGATAAAGGTGATTGTCTCGAAGCCGTTCAAGAATTTCAGAAAGTTATCTTCAACTTTCCCGGAAGCGATTATGTTGATGATGCGGAGTACGGCCTGGGCATGGCCCACTACTGCGCCGAGGAATATGCTTTGGCCGCTTCGGAATTCCGCCGCGTTTTGAGGGATTACCCCCGAAGTACCTATGCCGACGACGCCCAATACATGCTCGGAGTGTGCTATTTTGATCAATCGATGCCCACGGGTCTCGACCAGGAGTTCACCCAGAAGGCGATCGAGGCGTTCCAGAAATTACTTGATGACTACCCGGAGAGCGAACTCGTTGATCAAGCTCGCGAGAAGTTAGGATTGTCCAGGGACAAACTGGCCAAGAAGGACTTTGACACTGGCCGCCTTTATTTGAAACTGGATTATTTTCAGGCGGCGATTCTCTCTTTTGAGGGAATACTCACTCAATACCCGGATTCCAAGTGGGCTGCCGAGGCCCAATACTCCCTCGGTGAAGTCTACAAGAATCAAAAGGAATACACCAAGGCGCTGTCGGCCTATGAGAAGGTGGTCACGAACTATCCAACTGAAAAAGTGGCCGAGAAGGCGATGAAAAGAATCCAGGAGATTCGATAGAACAGGCGACGACACAGAGATCTCATACATTCGGCTCAGTCGAAAATATTGAATTGTAATATATCGTGCACGACACTACAAGATTGAAAACAAGTATCACCCGCATTGGAATTTTTGGAGGTACATTCAACCCTCCCCACCTCGGGCATCTCATCGTTGCTGAGGAGGTTCGTCAGCAATGCTCCCTGCATAAAATCGTTTTTATGCCTTCAGCCAGACCCCCTCATAAAGTGCACTCCCCCTTGATCGATTCCCAGCATCGATTTATCATGACCCAGCTGGCCGTCCGAGACAATCCCAATTTTGAAATATCTGACATGGAAATGAAGCGCCATGGAAAATCATACACTATCGACACCTTGAAAGAGTTTCGAAACACGTATGGTTCGCATGCCGATATCTTCTTCATCATGGGTGGAGACAGTATCTTTGAAATCGATACATGGAAAAAACCGGAAGAACTCTTGGGGCTCTGTCATGTCATTGTGACGACGCGTCCTGGATTTGATCTGACAAGGGTCAATGATCGTTTTGGCGACAGGATCATTTTCGTGGACGTGTTAAACATCGATATCTCATCAACAGATATTCGACGGAGAGTCCGAGAGGGAAGAAGTATTCTCTATTTGGTACCCAAAGGGGTTGAGGAATATATTCGGGATGAGAAGTTGTATCTCACTGAGAACGTCACGTAACTTGAAAACTCGTGAAGGGCGTTTCACCTTAGAAAGAAAAATATGAAAACGGTTTTACCCTACATTTTTTTCATTGCCCTTGCCTTGCCCGGATGTAATATCCTGGGCTGGACGCACAGGAACGAACAATCTCATTTGGATCGAGGCATGGAGCTCATGCGGCAGGGGGATTATGCACAAGCCGAGCAAGAGTTCGCTCGGGCAAAAGAGGAGAATCCAGCCAGCGCCGATGCCAGATATTATCACGCCAAGGCTGTCCAGAGAGGTGCTCACTTTGACATTGTTGATCTGGTCAAGGAGGTCTCTCAGGCGAGAACAGATCGTTGCCAAGATGGGGCTTCACTACCCCTCTACAACAATGAGATCGACGTTCTTGACGAGATATACAGGGTCAATCTGATCATTGTGAACGACCTGCGTCCCATATATGACGGCGAAACTCACGGGAGTATCAGTGCCCGTGACATCGATATTGACCTGGCCTTCGCCTCTCTCCTCACCGCCCTCCCCGGACTGAGAGACACAAACAGGGACAGCACCATCAATGATGTGGATCTCCTCCTCGATATCAGATACTCATCGACTTTGGAGGAATATTATATTACGGGATTCCATGAATTTTTGGGAGGAGGAAGTCAGCCTCGTTCCCTCCCCATCAACGCCTCGGGAGTGAATCCGGAGGATATCAATCCTCTCATCAATTACGTTTTAGATCTCATCGAAGAGAGTGACGACCTCCTCATAGCGACCCTGCAAAGATGGACCACCGGGACGAGTGAGGAGAACATCAGAAATCTTCTCGAAGACATTCGCACAACCATCGTCAAATATTATTACGACGATGATAGGGATAACGACGGCGATGCAATGAGTGACGAGGAGCAGCTCAATGGTTTTGACGACGACGATGACGGCCTGATCGACGAGGATACGGATCATGTTTAGAAAGAGAGCGAAAAATTCTATCTTACGATTTTTAACGCCACGGGGATTTCCCTTTGTTCTCATTTTGGCAGTATTGTTCTCCTCTCGAAGTTCCACATGTGCCGGTTCCCATCCTCCCGTGTTCAGACCTGATATGAAAGCCTTGGGAATGGGCGGAGCCTATGTGGCTGCGGGCGATAATGCGAACGTCTTGGTTTACAATCCTGCACTCTTGAGCCGAGTGGGCTTCGACCTCGTCATCCCCAGTCTCCGACTGCGCCTTGACGATAATTTTTGGGACGTGGCAAATTTTATCGTGGACCATCAAGAGGATTTCGCACATTTTGACAGCTTATACGCCGGTCAGGGAGACAGCGCATCCCTCGAGAACCTCGAGGAATTTCTCGAGGAAATCACACCGTATGAGGACCGGTGGGGCAAGAGCAGGTTCGCTCCCATGTTCAGTCTTTCTTTTAAGCATTTTGGGATCGGGATTTTCAACACGACCGACATCTGGATCAAAGTGGATAAGGGGATATACAATCCAAAGGTTTACGGCCAGGCTGTTTCAGACCTTGTTTTCGTATCAGGCTATTCACAACCGGTAAGCGACAAAGTCACGCTCGGGGTAACCGGGAAATATGTCAGCCGCCGTACAAGCGGCTTAGTTCAAATTGGCGCTGCGAACCTTGGCGGAACAAACGAGGTGTTGAAGCCGGCGTACAATAATTTGCGCAAAGATGAGAGAGGAATTGGTCTCGATCTTGGTGTTCTCTACGCCCCAAAACCGCGACTTGACTTCGGCTTCGTCATGACAGAGGTCCTCAGCCAAATAGGAGGTCGGAGTATATCGAGAAATCTCAAAGCAGGAGTTGCCTATCGGTGGGAGACATTGCCCTGGCTCTCTCTGAGGAATGGGGTCGTGGCCGCCGACGTTGAAGATCTCCTTTTCACCTCTGGAGACAGTTTCTTCAAACAGCTTCATGTGGGTGCTGCGACGACGCTTTTCGTCTTTGACCTCAGAGCCGGCTGCAATCGAGGCTATCTCTCAGCTGGAATTGGTCTCAACCTCTATATATTTAATATCGATTATGTCTATTATGGAGAGGAATTGGGAACATACCCTGGCCACAAGGCCGAGTGGTACCATGCCCTCGAGTTGGCTGTGGGATGGTAGAGATGATCAAAGCTGCGCATTCAAGAAACCGAAATACCAGGGAACCAGGTGAAAGGAATACCCTGATTCAATAGCTTGAGCCTCGAATCCCCGAACCTTTAAGATTTTCATTTCCGTGCTTTCACCAGAAGCGTAACTCCAATAAGACCGAAGATCACGTTTCCAATCCAGGCAGCGGCCAACGGGGGTAAATCACCTGTCCGGCCGAATGCCCGGCCGGCTTCCATCACCGTGTAATAGACGAAGCAGATAAAAAGGCTGATTCCAAAGCCGACCGCGGCTCCGCTCTTTCGACGGACCGAGGCCAGGGCTGTACCGAAAAGAACAATGATCATGTTCGTGAAAGGGAAAGAGAGTTTGAGATGAAAGTCAGCTCTCCATCGTTGCGCATCACCCCCCATCCTCTGGACACGTCCAATATATTTTCTGAGCTCGAGAACATTCATTTCCTCGGGATCCTTCGGGCGTTGAGCAATATCGTCGGGAGTGAAATCAAAATCCGAACGCCGTAACAGAGAAAATGTTTCGAACTGTTCCTCGTCATCTTCGAAGGTTCTTCTCTCTCCCTGTTTTAAAACCCAAACGGAATTTTCCCAGATCATAGTACCCGCATCAATCCGTTCGACAAGTTTATCTCCATCGTAAACTTGGATGAGGACTTTCTTGGCAGTTCGTGTTCTGCTCGCGTACTCATTGATGTATATGAGTCTCCTTGGCGTGTCTTGGAGATAGATATCCCTTCTTCGCAGAATATCTTGAGAGGGACGCTTTTTGATTTGCACACGTTCGACATGCGCCCTCCGACGGTTCGCTTCGGGAACAACGAGCTCGCTGAACAGAAGTGCGAAGAGACTGATCGCAATGCCAATTCTGAAAAGGGGCAGGAGAACTCTATAGAGGCTTACTCCTGAGGCTTTAAGGGCTACAGACTCATTGTGCCGCACCATCTGACCGATTGTGAACAGACACGACAGAAGAACGGCCACAGGTAACGTGAGATTGGCCATGAACGGCACGTACAGGAGGTAGTATTTGACGACAAGAACAAGGGGAGTGTTGTTATCGATGAACGTGTCGAGGTTTTCAATCAGGTCAATAAGAACATATATCACGACGAATGCAATAAGGGCAGCGCCGAGTGTTGCTACGAATTGTCTCGTTACGTATCGGTCGATTATGCGCATTCAAATATCCTTTTCAAACGTGTCGAGGAAACCACCACCATAAATACGACGGAAACTTTTCCTTCCTTCCAAAAGACCTTGAAAGCTTTGAAATCCGAAACTCGGAACAACCTCGCAATTCCGACGATCCAAACATATCCTTAATTCCTTTGACTCGCTACGCTGACGGTTGTCCATTGAGTTTTTGTCATTTGAAATCCGATCTTTTTGCGAAAAGAATAGTTCTCAATTCTCCCCCCGCGCCGGGACGAGTCAAGTTTCCATTATGGATCATGGTCGTGTGCTGTCTCACGCCTTCTCCTGAATCGAAAAAACCTCTCAGAGACGGCGCATCTCAGAAGATAGAGTCCGATCCCACCAATGACTATATTTGGAGACCACATCGCCCATCCGGCCGGGACGATCCGCCGATCTGCCAACTGCTCACCTCCTATGAGGAACGCCCAATACAAGACGAAGAAAAAAAAGCTGATCCCCAAAGCGATAGGCCATCCGCCTCGTCGAGTCATAACCGCAAGAGGAGCACCGACCAGAACGAAGACAAGGCATGCTGCTGGGATCGATATCTTTTTGTGAATTTCGACCTTGTAACGGCTGATCTGTTTCAGGGCATTTTGAATAATGCGCTCCTCCGTTTGCAGTTTCTGAAGAACCCCTCTTCTCTCCCTGTAAAGCCGATCCATGACTTCCTGCGGAATATCCGACAAATCAGAAAAAGCGGCCAAGGACCGTTCAGGAAGGTAATCCTTGAGATCCGTTTCAACGATGCGCCTCATTTTTTCTGCGTGTTCCTCCACAGTATCCTCATAATCTCCAATTTTGTCCTGCATCATCCGGATGCCCATTTCCCTATCGCCCCTCCTCTTCGAATCCGTAAGTTTCAATTCAGTGCCCAATCCCGTCACGTGAAGCACATGTTTCTCGAAGGTGATCCGCCGGTACTGACTGTCCCGATCGTGGATCTCACCGTGATACAACGTAATCGTGAATCTATCCATTTCAGGAGAAAAGTCCAGTATTCCCCGTTGGGCTCGAATAGTAACCGGTGCTTTCTTCTCTTGCTTTTCATAGATGGTGACCCCTTTCATCTCAGAGGTTTTATTATCAATCTTTTCGACGAGAATACTGTAACCGGGGAAATTATTAAACACACCCTCTTTCAGAGTCAATGTCGGTCGCTTACGGTGAATGGCCGACATAAGGTTCTTGGCCCTGTGATTCGATTCAGGAAGAACGCGGTCGTTGAACCAAACGAGCAAGAGGGCCAAGCCGAAAGCACATATGAGAACCGGGACAATAAGCGAAAGGAGATTCGTGCCGCTCGCCTTCACGGCTGTGATTTCGTTGTCTGCGGACAAGCGGCCGAAGGCCATGAGTGTCGACACCAACACGGCCATGGGAAGAGAAAGCGCCAACATCCAGGCCATATTCAGGACGAAAACCTCCAAAACGATGAAAGGGCTCAAACTTTTTCCGAGAATGAAATCAAATATATCAATAATAAAATCGAGAATGAGCACGAACGTAATGATAGTCAATCCAAAAAAGAAAGGACCGATATGAGCCTTTAAAACGTACCGTGTCAGAATTTTCACCGATTCCTCCCAAACTCAGTATTCATTGGTGGCCGCATCTTCCCCTCGTTCTTTTCTTCACATTGGAACCCGCTGTCTCGGGTGAACCATCTCTCTGCACTTTGAAATCGATCTCCACGGCAATATCCTCTATGCTTTCATCTCCCTGTCACGCAGTACGCTTCCAAACGTTCAACGTGCGCTATGATAATGCCGCTGTTGGAAATCGAATTATAAATTCTGTGCCCCTTTCATCCCGCCCATTTTCTGAATCAAAGACATTGCACTCCAGGGTGCCCTTGAGTTGATCCACCAAGAGCATCACCATTTGCAATCCCAATGACTGAATGTTTCGGAGATCGATATCCCTTTCAAACCCAATACCATTATCTCGCACAGTCAAGGTAAGCTGATGCTCGCCTTGGGGATGAAAGCCGATGAAAATTTCTCCTGTGCGGTCCCCCGGGAAGGCATGTTTTAAGGAATTTGACACCAGTTCATTAAGAATTAAACCACATGGAATAGCCTCGTCGGTATCCAGTAAAATGTCAGTCACGTCAATTTTTGCCTCGATGGTACCGGTTTTTACTCCATAGGACTGGAAGAGGTGATTCGTCAAACGTCGGATGTACTGAGATACGTTGATTTTTGATACGCTTCGAGATTGATATAATTGTTCGTGGATAATTGCCATTGATTTCACGCGGTTTTGACTTTTCTGAAGAAGTTCGAATATTCCTCCATCCGCAACCTCTCCTTTGTGAAGATCAAGCAAGCTGGATACAACCTGTAAATTGTTTTTTACTCGATGATGAATTTCCCTGAGAAGCACCTCTTTCTCTTTCAGCGCAGCTTTGATCTGTCCCTCGGATCGTTTGCGTTCGGTAATATCTATCCAGCAGCCGACAATCTCTAGCGGTTTCCCCGTTTCATCCCGCACGAGTTTCATCTCGTCGCGAATCCAGATATATGTGCCGTCTTTCCTTTGGAATCGGTATTCGCATGTGTGGAATTCCTTCTCAAAAATGGTGGGCAGATCTTCCACAACACGCTGAACATCATCAGGATGTATACGATCAATCCAAAAACGAGGAGTTTCAAGAAATTCCTTCGGTTCGTATCCAACCATTCGAATGACGTTTTCGCTCAGAAAGGTGGCTTCGTAATTACCCGAAGTTTTTGCAGTGTAAATGACTGGCGACGTCATGGAAAGCAAATATTGGAGTCTTTCATTTGCCAGAAGAATCTGTTCCTCCGCTTGCTTGCGCTGGGTAATATCTTCGACAGTTCCTTCATAATAAAGCGGTTTGCCATACTCATTCCTGACAACTCTTGCACTTTCACGAATAAACACAGTATTTCCATCCTGTCGCACCCAGGCAGATTCGAGGCCAATAACCGCACCTTCATTTTCCATACGTTCTTTAAATGCCGCGCGCGGGTATTCCGGTTCGAACCCCGTTTCTTCTAAATTGCGGCGAGCAAGTTCTTCAAAGGAGGTATACCCCAGCATGCGCATCATCGCCGGATTCGCCATAAGTATCTGGCCGTCAGCTGTCGTCCGATAGAGACCGATCATAGCATTTTCAAAAAGGGTTCGAAACCGTTCCTCCGCCTCAATAAGAGCTTGTTCCATTTTCTTTCGCTCTGTAATGTCATGAGAAATAATCTGAACAGCATGTATTTCGCCATCGATATCTCTTAAAGGCTGAATGTTCGACCAAAACCATCGCTTCCCTGATGGGAGTTCCATGGCATCTTCGAAACCGCAACTCACACCTGAATCCATGACTTGACGATTTCTCTCCAAGAGCTCAACGGCCTTGTCTGGAAAAAGTTCGTGCATCGACTTTCCAATAAAATGTTCTGGCGCTCCGCCAAGATTCTTCGCTCCTATGACATTTACCATCAAAACAATACCACTTCTGTCGAAAAGTGTTACCGGATTGCCCGAATGTTCGAACAGCAGTCGGTATTTCTCTTCGCTCTCCCGGAGTGCCTTTTCAGTTTGTTTGCGCTCCCTTAATTCCCGCTTAAATTGTTCGTTGATTCTATGGACTTGAGCTGTACGCTCTTCAACCATCTCTTCGAGGTGCTCGTAGTATCGCTGTAATTCCAACTCCGCCTGTTTGCGCTCGCTCATATCAACACAGGCACACAGACCCATCATCACCCTGCCAAGGGCATCGCGGACAGGATAGGTATTCGCGAGGAGATAACATATCGATTTATCCGCCCGCTGGTCTTTCCATTCAAGGCTGTAAAAACTCTGTCCTTTAAAGACAGCAGCGAGGATTTTTTTCCTTCTCCGTCGCTCGCTTGAATCGGCCAATTTCTTCAAAAGTGACGTGTTGACAATCTCCCTTGGCCTGAGACCGTAAAGTTCCTCAAATGCTCTGTTCCAGATCTGGATGTTGCCTTCCCGGTCGAAACCGAAACAGGCGATGGGGAGGTTATTAAACAGCGTCCGAAACAATCCGTTTGATTCGTGGTGCATAGTCTCCAAGAGTTTCTCCTGAGACTCATTTGTTTCCGTTCCTTCACTCTGGTGACGCACCTCTTCCTGTTCCTCTGAACGATGAACCTGAGTTTTTCTGCTATCTTTCATCGCGTGCATTCCGCAACGGCTCTTTCGTATTTTTGAGGCACCTCAATATGAGGACCCCACATCGCGATGCTTTGACCGAACGTGGCAGACTTCGCTTGTTGTGGTCTTTTTCTCATCGAAATATTCGGCGGTGAATGATTTCCATCTAAGATTCTTTTCTCTCGACTACGGGCACAACGAGGGAATCGAGTTGCGCAGATTCGCTTTTCCCCAGGAGCCGAAGAAATCTTCTTATGATTTTTTCCTCGAATGACCACAGTTCCTTTTCATCAGCGGAGAAACAATCCATCCACCCACCAGCCATCATGCCATGGCCTCCGGCTCTCCCTTTCCTCCCCACGAGGCGTCGGATAATACGGCCGGCCTCGGCTCTGGGGTTTGATGTCCGGACTGAGATTATGAGTTTGTTCTCAAATCGTCCCAGACAAAGGGACCACGTCGCTTTCTCGTGCCTCAGGAGCAAATCGGCAAATTCTGGTATGATATCCGGATTCTCAACCGATCCGATCCGAGAGCCAATGACATTCTTGTGGATGAACGCATTCTCCAAAGCATGATCGACGTACGTATAATAGGACTGGGGGAGTGGTGGAAATTCTATCTTCGCCAAGGTCCGCATGTTTGCCGAAGAGAACAGCGTCATGTAGGCTTTCACATCCGCTTCGGTAGCTTGGCGACCGAGATTTCTTGTATCCGAGGCTATCCCGTAAAAGAGTGCTGTGGCCAAAGGAGACGGGATCTCAAGAGCGGCTTCCTGTAAATACTCGGTCACAATGGTAGAAGTAGCACCGTACGTCTCTCTGACATCAACACACGGGGCGTTGAATCCTCTTCGCCGGGGATGATGATCGATAACCACGGTCGGTGCAGCCCACTGTGGTAAGGAATTGTTACCGGTGCCGGGTTGCGTGTCGACCAGGGCAAAATCCTTGAACGCTCTGAGATTCAGCTTTTCAACAGGTTCCAATCGAAGCTTCAGAAGACGCAGCATGGTTTTGTTCTCGGCACGACCAATTGTTCCTCCGTAGGCCGCTCGAACGCGAACTCCCCATTTGTTCTGAAACAAATATCTCAATCCCTCGGCGCTGGCCAATGCATCGGGATCAGGATTGTCGTGAGTGAGCACCACAAGCCTCTCGCCGGAGTGAGCCACCTGTTCGAGTTGAATGAGTTTTTCATGTGTCACTGCGTCTTCATTGCCCATGATGAATCCCGCTCTCTTCTATGTACCCAGATCGGTTTTGATTTGAAACAAATCCATAATATCTCTTCTGGTAATGACACCGACCAATGTATCTCCGGCGAAGACGGGGAGTCGTCCCTGTCCGGTCCGAAGCATGATACTGAGCGCCTCAACGGCCTCACCTTGTGGATGAAGCTTCTCGATAGCGGGCAGAGGCGCCATGATCTCTTTGATCCTCGTCGTGGCCCATTGAGATCTGGGAATCTCCTTGACGTCGTGCAGCGTGACACATCCAGTAATACGATCGCCGTCAAGAACGGGAAAACCGTGAAACCGATGTTTAAAGAAGAAATCCTCGACAAGGGTGTCGAGGTTCTGCGAACCGTCAACGACCACGACATCTCGACTCATCAAATCGCCTACAGTAACGCCTGACAGATTCTCTTTATACGCCACTCGCATGTAACTCATTTGAGCGGCCTGATGGAGAAACGTTCCGATGAGCACATACCATATGCCTGATAAGTTTCCTCCAATTACGCTGAGAATCCCAACAATGAGCAGAAGGTAGGCGAACATCTTTCCCGCGCGGCTCGCGATATTCGTGGCCTTTTTAAAATTACCCGTCCTCCTCCACAGGACGGCCCGCAAGACGCGGCCTCCGTCAAGGGGAAAACCTGGAATGATGTTAAACAGAGCCAAAACAACGTTGAGATATGCGACGTATCGAATGAGAGTGCCCACCTGAGGTGTGACGATGGAATTCATCAGAAATGCTACGATCCAGCACAGGAACCCCAGAGCGAGACTCGTAACGGGACCTGCCGCGGCCATGTTGAGCTCCGAGGAGGCATCCTTTGGCTCTTCGGCCATTTCCGCCATACCCCCAAATATGAACAGCGTGATGGTTCGTATCTCCATACCGTACCGTCTGGCCACGAGGGAATGGCTCAACTCGTGCAGGAGAACCGAAGCAAAGAGCATCACCGTGGCAATCGAACCCTGAACCCAGTAGATCAACGGAGACATGCCGGGGAGGACTCTCGGGAAATACCCCGTCGCCAATCCCCAGGTGGCCAGCCCAAAGATAATGAACCACGTATAGTCAATGGCTATCTGAAACCCGGAAATACGGACGAGATTCAATCTTCCGGTCATTCATTCTCCTTTTCCCTCAACCTCTGCACTCAGGAATACCATGAGATCGGACATCCCAAAGCGTCTTGATGACGAACACCTCCTCGCAGACGAGTTGCGCTGAAAAGATGCTCCTTCATTCCGGCAACATACCAATATAGAGAAGTGTTCGGAACAAGTCAAGAGGGGTCCTTTCAGCGACCACCATGTTCACTCATGAATGTAGCACCTCTTCGTCAATTCCCTTAAAGCCCCAACTGGGCCATTTATGAGACACAAGTGCCGACAAGAGGGATTTCATTGCCGCAGCAAGGACAACTATGATCCCGCAGCGTATAGGTGAGAATTGAATATCGGTGTCTTTCGATGAGGAGTTTTCCGCACCGATCGCAATAGGTGTTCTCGGCCGGATGGCCGGGGATATTTCCCAGGTAGACGAACCGGAGACCCTGCTCATGTCCAATCTCTTTGGCTTTTTCCAAGGTTTTGGCGTGAGTTTTTTGTACATGGGACAGCTTGAAATGCGGGACAAAACGGGTCACATGCCAGGGTGTCTCTTCTCCAAGTCGCGTTACAATCCAGGCCGCAATATCTTTCAGCTCATCCACGTCGTCATTATACCCCGGGATAATGTTCGTAACAACCTCCACCCACATCCCCCACTTCCCCTTGGCCCGCTCTACGACCTTCAACAACTCTCCCACGTTTGTGACGTTGGCAATCTTTTTATATGTCTTTGGGCGAAAACCTTTGATGTCTACACGGAAAGCATCCAGGTAAGGGCCGATGAGATCCAAAGCCTCAGGTGACATGTATCCGTTCGTCACATAATTGGTATACAAACCCGCTTGTTTGGCCAGCTTCGCTCCATCGAGAGTGTATTCGAACCACAGGGTCGGTTCGTTATACGTCCAGGAAATACCCTGACAGCCGTGCTCTTTTGCCAAAAACACAGCCTCTTCCGGTGAAATATACTGGCCTTCTTCACCGTTCTCTCTAGGCTCTTGATGGGCGATGTCCCAATTCTGACAACCGGGACACTTGAAATTGCATCCGTGGGAGCCCAAAGAAAAGGCTCGACTTCCGGGATAAAAATGGAAGAGGGGTTTGATCTCGATGGGTGCCACGTGTTGGACAACAACGCGACCGTATGCAAGCGAGTAGAGCCGCCCCTCCCTGTTACGACGCGTGCCGCAATAACCACGCTGCCCCACAGATATGGTGCACCGCCTCAGGCACATGTGACACCGAACGTCGCTGTTATTGAGGGGTTCGTATAGAAGACTTTCCCGAATCACTCAATCCCTTACACGCTTTAAGGGGGATGAAATATGGTTCTGCTATATCAAACAGCACCCTTTTTTCATTTTTTTCAAGGATCGTGCTATTGCTTGTTTTTGACAATCTGCTATTTGTGGTCCATCACATGCGATGGCCGACAAGCTCATGTATTCGTAAATGAGAACAGAGGACGCTGAAAATTCGAGACAAAATCGTGATCAAGTGCTTAAGGAATGACATCGCAGCCGTCCGGAAATAACTTCATAGCAAGCAATACAACGATCATGTTAACAGATACCAATCACATACTGGCGTTGATCGAGTAGGCACCGTCGCAGACGGATGGCCAAGGATCGGGCTACGGCCACGAAGGCTATATTGGCTTCGGTGCCCTGAGCTCGAATGCGATTATATTTCGCCCTCAAATGTGGGTCATGCCTAATAACAGTCCAGGCGCTGTCAATGAGCACATGTCTCAGATAAGCATTACCTTCCCGGATAAAATGCCCAAGACGGACATGTTTCCCGGAAGAGTGCTGCGAAGGTGTCAACCCCAGATAACTGGAGAACCGAGTCGTTTTTCTGAATCTCTGAAATGTTGAACCCGGAGTTTTGGTTTTTCGTTCCGAGTTCAATGCATAATTATCCCACCATCCTCGCCACGATTTCCTTCAATATCTTAGCACAAGCCATGGCCGTGATGCCTGCTGGATCCCGGTCGGGATTGAATTCGACAATGTCCGCGCCGACAACAGCCGGCGCGTTGACATTCTGAATGAGTCTGATCGCTTGCCGTGTCGTCAATCCTCCCGGTTCGTGATGTGAGACGCCCGGGGCAAAGGCCGGATCGAGGACATCCACGTCAAAAGAGATATATAATGGCTCGCTAAATTCGAAGCTGAGATCGTCATGCCAGTCCTTCATCTCATTCACTTCAACACCAAATTTTTGTGCCCGCTCGCGTTGATGACCATTCACTGCTCTTATACCCACTTGAACCAGCCGCTCGACGAGTCCTTCCTCCATGATCCTGGCAAAGGGACAAGCATGGGAGTACCGATTCCCATCGAGTTCGTCATAAAGATCAGGGTGGGCATCAAATTGGAGAACATGCAACCTGGGATACTTCTCACTGAAAGCCTTGATGATGGGATACGTCACCGCGTGATCACCGCCAAGTGAGATGGGAATGGACTTCTTATTGAGAAGGTCTGTAATGGTACTCTCGATCCTTTCCATTGGATTTTCAGAACTGTTGAAGGCGACATCACCGGCATCAACAATGACGGAATCGCCACCGAGATCCAATCCGCTCTCGCTCCATGTGTTGGTCGAATCACAATGGAAGGCATCCCGTATCTGTTGCGGTGCCTGTGCCGGGCCTCTCAAAAAAGAGGATTGCTTGTCGTCGGGAAGGCCAATGATGGCTATTTTTCTCTGTTCCATAAGGCTTAGGGCACAAATGCTTCAAGCATGATGGCATCGGACTTTCGAAGTCTGCAAGACTTCGAAAGTCGTGCGATTTTCTTGAGGAGATCGAAGGCCAAAACTCGACATCATTCGAAAGATATCTAACCTGGTATATTCATGTTCCGTTGAGTTTAAGGTGGTTTCATGAAGTATCCAGGCTAAATAGCCTCAATCGTCGAAGGCGGTTTCCCGGTTATGTTGTACGTGACGCTCACCACCCCGGGCACTTCCGTCGTTATTCGTGCCGCCAATGTATCCAGAGTTTCATAAGGCAGTCTCGTGGGCGATCCCTCCTTGGCATCCGTGCTGTCCCAACATCTGACCTCTATTTGCAGTCCAAAGTCTCTCTTCCCCTCTCTCATTCCTGTAACCCTGTCTTCATGCAGCACCGCCAGATACTGAAAGGCACCAACACCACCCAACTCCTCTTCAACAATTTTCGTAGCTTTGCGGACGGTTTCGACTCTGGTTGGCGTGACTTCCCCTATGACTCGTGTCGCCAGCGCAGGTCCGGGAAAGGGCGGTCTGCTGTACATCTCTTCCGGTAATCCCAAAACTCTCCCAACCTCCCGTATTCCCGATTTTCGCAGTTGGATTAACGGTTCCATGACTTTATATCCGAACGCCTCTTCGGTGTCGATGCCGAGCTGCTCCAAGATATTGTGCTGTCTCTTGATGCCGGCCACGGTCTCTTCAACGTCCGTGTAGTTTGTACCCTGCAAGAGATAGTGTGCTTCGCTCTCTCTGATCAAATCGCCGAAAATATCTTTGTAAAATGTCTGGGTAACGGCCTCTCTCTTTTCTTCGGGATCGGTTTTCCCTTTCAAGGCATCAAAAAACCGGTCCTTGGCGTCAATAACCTCTATCGGAACGCTCAAATCTTCGAACCATGTGGCAATCTGCTGCGGTTCCCCTTCCCGCATGAGACCGCTGTCTATGAAATATGTCTTGAGCCGATCGCCCAACGCTTTATGACCCAACAACGTCACCACCGAAGAATCGACTCCCCCGGAAAGGGCATTGACAGCAAAGCCTGTGCCTACGGTAGAAGATATCTCCTCCACTTTCTGTTTTACAAACTCTTCTGGTTGGAGTTTTTCAGTCTTAATTTCCTGAATGTCCATTTCGCTCTCCTGTTACTTCGTGCTGTTTTATCAGGTTCGGTCAATATGATTTGTCGCCACCCAGGAGCCCACCCAAGAGATCACCCCCGATACCGGCGACACCCTTCTGCTCGCCCTTCTGTTGAAAGCGGGACGCAGCAAAGATGCGGTCGGCGAGTCGCGAGAAAGGCAGACTTTGCAGATAGACAAGCCCCGGCCCGGTCAATCTGGCGAGAAAAATTCCCTCTCCGCCGAAGAGGGCGTTCTTGAATCCACCGACAAATTGGATGTCGTAATCAACAGAAGGTGAAAAGGCCACCAAACATCCTGTGTCAACACGCAGCGTCTCATGAGCTTTAAGTTCTCTCGTGACTATTGTGCCACCCGCATGAACGAAAGCCATCCCAGAACCTTCGAGCCGCTGCAGGATAAATCCCTCACCGCCGAACAGGCCTGCTCCGATTTTTTTCGTAAAAGCTATTTCGATTTCGATACCTCTGGCGGCGCATAAAAAGGCATCTTTTTGACACAGAAATCGACCTCCGAGTTTATCCAGCTCGAGAGGAATGATTTTGCCCGGATACGGAGCACCGAAGGCAACATGCCCTTTCCCTTTTCCGTTATAGAGAAAGGTCGTGATAAAGAAACTCTCCCCGGTGACTATTCGTTTGAAGCCCTTGAACAGACCGCCGCCTGTGGACGTTTGCATTTCAATTCCCTCGCACATATACATCATCGCCCCGGCCTCCGCCCTGATTCCTTCACCGGGATCCAATTCGATTTCAACGAGCTGCATATCGTCGCCGAAGATTTTGTAGTCAATAATATCCGCCATATTCAAAACTCCCTGCAGTTCCTCCTGCCTCAATTCCTAACTGTCATTCCTGCCGGAATACCGGAATCCCCAAGACAGTAAGAACATGATGCAAATTGAAGAGACGCCTGTCTTATTTTACAGATGTTATCTCCGGAAAAATCCGACCTGTATTTCCTTTCAAAAATTACTTTAACAAGGGCTTAATCTTTGATCATCTTCAGCGCCTCCTCCGCCGCCAGAATCATCGGCTCTGCTGAGATAGATTGACCCACGGCCTGCTGCATCCACTGATCCGGGGTGATGGATCCGAGTTTGCACATCCGCTCCATCTCTGTCGCCAGATTTTTGTCCTTCATGTACTCTTCAACCTGAAAAGCGATAATGTGACCCAAAGGATAGTCGGGCAGATAGAGCCCCGCATCGATCATGTGAGAATAAATGGCCAAGAGATCGACGTCCTTCTCACCGAAAATGGGTGCGTAGTACCGGTTCCAGACATCCTTGGCGATCCCAATGACCGCCTCTTTCAGTTCCGCCGGCGTGGCCTCGGGGTGATCGTACATCCAATGCCAGACCTTCATATCCACCAGGGCCACACTGGCGATCTCCGCCGTGGACCAGATGTTATCCAGGGCCTTCAGGTGTTCGGTCTCCGGATCGTCCTTGGTCAAACCCAGCAACTCCAGATCCCGGGCCTGAAAGACAAAGGCAAAACCCTCGGTGAAGGCTGTATTGGGTACCCCCCGCAGCAGCGTATGATCGACCCGGCCCAGGGAAAAGACCTGTTCCACGTTGTGGCCGAACTCGTGGATGGCGATATTGTATCCCTTGTAGTTCATGCCCGTTTCCGGAACTCGGGTGCGGAGATGGGCCTTGTCACTGCGCCGGCCCGGCTCCATGGCGTGGCCGATGCCGCGGGAGGGATCGATATCGATTTTTGTTGCGAGATATCGGGCCGTCTCAGGAGTAAACCCGAGTTTCCGAAGCAAATTGGGCATATCGGCCTGGAATGCTTCCACCGTCGGATACCTCTCGGAGACCAGTTTGTCCAGCTCTTCCTCGTTATACGCTCCCCTGGCCTTGAACCCGTCGTACCAGATGTCAAAGGGACGAAGTTCTCGGCCCAGCCGCCGCTCGATGAGCTTGCCCGTGTTGGCCAGGGCTTCGGAAGAGAGCACCGCATCGAAAAGTGCTTCCACCTTATCCTCCGGGATTTCTCTGTTGCGCTGAAAGCGGCGATCCATTTTTGTCGGTGTGGTCGGATAGTACGGATCGGCTCCCTGTTCCGACTTGAACATCCCCAGGAGCCTGGCGTAACGAGTGTCCGGTTCGCGTGAGTTGTCAACGGCTGTGCCCGGCTCTCCCTGCTCAGTCCAGGTCTTCGGGATGTCCCCGTCAACGATGGATGAGACCGTCACCTCGTTGGTGGAAAGGGTCCAGTCCACAGCCGGATTGTTGATGACCGCATTCGGGATTTCCTGACGGATGATCTTTTGCATAATCTGATAGATCATCTCCTGCTTGGGCAGTCCTTTGGGACTGGCATATTGGGCTTTCAATTCGTCCCGGAGATTCCAGTGCGTGATGAGCCTGAGTCCACGAGGGAAAGGCCGCTCCCCCTCCGGCGTCAGGATATGGTGCATGAAGATGTTGTATTCACTGATATAGTTGTCCGCCACTGCACGTGCTTGGTCGATCTGCTGGGAGACTTCCGACGGAACCCGGGCGGAAAACATCTCCGCAAGACGGGCCTGGGCCCATTCTTCCCGGGCCCACCCCGGCCCCAGCTTCAAACGCTCCTCGAGGGTATACAGAGGGAAATTGAGGAGACAGACGAAGGCGATCTTCGTTCTGAACATGTCGTCGTTGACATGAGCCCCTGGAGAATACTCGAAAAAAAGATAGTCAACGGGCAGAAGAGTACCTGTCTCGACGTCGATGTTCCAGCGCAGGTCCCGCTCCATCTCGGTAAGATGTCCACGTATGCTTTCGAACATGGCTTCGTACCGGTCGGCGGTCTTTTGAAGCACTTCGGGGTCGGTAATGAAGTACTTACCACAGAAGGCTGCAAACTCCTCGCCAGAACCATCCTCGTCTCTCCAGAACTGAGTAACCTGATGCACTCCCTTTTCAATTCTGTCGCGCTGGTCCTCACCATGGGTGGCCACGAGGTCACTGATCACCGATTTTCTCTGGGCATCACTGATGTACAAATCCTGCGCCATGCTCACTCCCTCAAAACAGAACGAACAGAGTATTGCAAGGCTCACAAGACGCACAACAATGGAAACGACCGCTACACACGAACAACGAGACACAGCACACCTCCTTTTGGAATAAGGGTTTATGAAGAGAACACACAAACTCAAACATTCGCATTCCTATCTGAGTAAAACCATCCGCTTCGAATCTGTAAATGGTCCTGCTGTTAACCGGAAGAAGTATATCCCGCTGGAAACTTCAAGCCCATTCTCATCACGGCCATTCCAGCTCACAGTAAAATAGCTTGGTTCCTGCGCCTTATTTACAAGTGTTCGAACCTCCTGCCCCAGGATGTTGTACACTTTCAGCGTGGTCTGGACGGAGGATCTATCATCTGCTATCTGATATCTGATATCTGTAGATGGATTAAACGGATTCGGGTAGTTCTGCGACAAATTGCAGGACACAGGGAGTGGCTCGGATTCCCAGGATTCCGGTTCTATGTCGGTCATGTATTGCCCGGTCAGGGCGTCAACATAAAAATCCATCGGATCACTCGTTGTTGAAGTATACCTGATCTTCCAGGCCGCATCATCCGGGATAAAGGGGTTGAAGTTCCGGGTGACTCCCCCCTCGACGGCCACACTGTCGTTCTCGGCCCGGTAGTCTGCGCCACCTGCAGCCTCCACAGTGGCCATAACGACATCACTATCCACCCATCCTTCCGGCAGGGAAACACGCGACGGCGGCTCCCAGATGTCTCCCTGGTGGAAAAGTATACCATTCGACCCAATAAATGCCCGGACCGAATCCTTGGCAGGTGAGAAATAAATATAAAACCAGGTCATGGCTTTGCCCGTGGGCGTGATTGAGCTTTGATGGGTGCCGACAAAAACCAGCTCGGCGTCGGAAGACCAGTCTGCGGCCGCGTCAGTGACGACATCCAGTGTGAAGCGGGCGGTGCTCGGCACGGGTTGCTGAATTTCAATAAATTCCCCGGTCAGCGCATCCAGGGGGATCATGAAATCTTCTTCGACCTCCTCGGATTGATACACATAGATCCACAGGACCGAAACCTCATTGGAATCGGAAACCGTATGATACCCCGTCATTCTCTTGTCACCGCCAAACAAGTCAGCATTCGCAAGCACGGCTACCGTTTGTGCATCCGGGTGATCGGCCCGGAATTGCGCACCACCGTGAGCCTCGGCGGTGTCGGCGGCCACATCACTGTCAATCCAGTCAGAGGGAAGAGCAACCGAATCCTGAGGCAGCCCATCATCATCATCATCCAGTATTGCCCACTCCCAGACAATCTCGCTTGAGGCGGCGATTGAATAGTATTCCTCCTTTGATGGAGAGTAAAATTGAAAATTCCATATATATCCCTCACCGGCAGGCGTCACCTCAGAGGCGGCAAGAACCAGGTACGCGTCGGGGGACCAGTTGACCGCCTCGATCAGCACGTCATCATACCGCTGCCTGGCGGTGATGGCCATCCAGGTCATCAGGACCATATCGACTCCCGTCGTTTCACCACTCTCGGAAGTGATGCGAGGATCGGGAAAACCATCATTGTCGGGATCATAGACTGCGAAAATATCGATGCCCTGATGGGCCAATATTTCACCGTCCTGGTCGATGTCCTTAGCAGCCGCCACAAAAAAGGTATCTCCGGGGACATAGTTCAAGGTGTAGATCCCATCAACTGACGAAACAACAACCAGGGCCTCGGGCTTTTCATCAAAGAGCTTGTCGAAGAGGACCACCAGCGCATCGGTCGGATTCCCCAGATCGGAGCTGAGGGTTCCGGAGACAGTTCCGGTGGGCAGGGCATCCCCGGTGGTGAAAGTGAAAGCGACCGGCTTATCTAATGGCTCTCCTGTTGTGCTGAAGGCGCCGATGAGTCCGAAGACATAACGTGTATCCGGTTTCAAGTGGGGATTATACAGTTCCACTGTTCTGAGATCCTGGCTGACGACTATGGAATCCGGATCGCCCATAAGATCCTCGTTGAAAAACATGCTGAGAAAAAAATCTTCCGGAAACTCGAAACGTACCGTTGTATCCACAGGAGCATCAAACTCGAATCGCATCGTAACCGATGTATCCACTCCAGTGGCCCCATCAGCGGGTTCGATTGAGACCACGTCCAGGCTCCAACTCGAAATGGGCAGGCTCAAGAGAAACAATCCAACGACAAGAAGGTACAAAAGTTCAACAGGTAAAGATTTTTGTGCTCTCATACCTTCCCTCTTTTTCTGTGAAGGAGTTCATCTCTCCTCAAAGCGACTGGGAATTGCCTTTTCCCCACGACGAGAGACGTATGCGGCAAAAGATCCATACCAAAAGCTCACAGTAACAATGAGTATCAGAGATACTGTTCGACCTCCCAGGGCGTCACCTGCGTGGAGAAATCTCTCCACTCTCTCCGCTTCGCACCAACAAACTGTTCGGTCAGATGTTTGCCCAGGGCCTTTTTGAGGACAGCATCACCCTCCAGCTCATCAACGGCCTGGGCAATATTTCCGGGGAGCGTGGCTATCCCCATCTCCTCCAGCCGCTCGTCGCTGAAACCGTACACGTTCTCTTCGACGGGTTTCGGAGGCTTCCACTTTCGTTGCACGCCATCGAGCCCGGCAGCGAGCATACTGGCGAAGGCCAGATACGGGTTGCAGGATGTATCCGGACACCGCAGCTCCACCCGCGCTCCGACCCTGGCCTTACCCCGGGTCACCTGGGGAATTCGCAAAAGTGCCGAGCGGTTCACCCGACCCCAACAGACATAGATAGGAGCCTCATAACCGGGTACGAGACGCTTGTAGGAATTGACCGTAGGGTCGACGACTGCAGCCAGCGCTCTGGCGTGCCGTATTTGGCCGGCCAGAAAGTGATAGGCCAGCTCCGAGAGATTGTATTTATCCCCTGGGGAGTAAAACAGGTTTTTCCCTCTCAGGTCGGCCAGACTCTGATGCACATGCATACCGCTCCCATTGATGCCGTAGATGGGCTTGGGCATGAAGGTCACTTTCAAGCCGCTGCCGATGGCATGGGTCTTGAGAGTCTGCTTCAGGGAAACGACGGCATCGGCCACGCGTAAGGCATTGTCATAGGAGATGTCAATCTCATGTTGCCCCTGGCTCACCTCATGATGGTAGGTCTCGCACTGAATTCCCATTTGGGCCATGCTTGTCATGGTATCCTGACAGATCCTCACCGCCCGGCTCTGGACGCCCAGGTCAAAATAGCCCTTACGGTCATGGGGAATGAGTTCCGGCAGTCGGTCCCGTTCCAGCAGGAAGAACTCGATTTCAGGACCAACATTGTAAACGAAGCCCAACTCCCTGGCCCGCTTCGCAACTCGCTTGAGGACTCCCCGGGGATCGCCCTCGAAGGGTTCTTCATCTGGAGTATAGACATCGCAGATGATCTGGGCGACCTTCCCCCCTTCGTTCGACCAGGGAAGGACTGAAAAGGTCTCGGGATCCAGTTTCAGAAGCATGTCCGACTCGTAGATTCGGGCAAATCCCTGAATGGAGGATCCGTCAAACCAGACCCCGTGTTTTAAAGCGGAGCCGGCTTGTGCGGCCTGTATGGTCACTTTCTTCGGAACACCGGTGATATCCGTGAAGAGTAGATAAAGGAATTGGATCTTTTCCTTTTTTATCCTGGTCAGGAGCTCATCATTTCGGGCGCCCATTATTCCCTCCTTTCATCTTCGCTCATTGACACCCAATTCCCTTCTCTTAAAAATTTCGAGGATGCGTCGGATTATTATCCCATTCAAAAACGATTCTTTTGCTTCAAAGAACACTCAGAACGTGTCGAAGATTCTCAACACGATCGTATTTCAATTCAAAACACTTGTATGAGCGACCGAGATCTTCTTCGGGTTTGACCTGCCGTCCGGTAAGATCGGCCAAATAATAGCCCCGTAATAAAGACGTGTCAAGATGTTTTTTCAGAAATGCACCATCTCACGAAGAAATCCCATTTCTTCCTTGAATTCCGGGGCGAAATTGTTTTATTTTTGTGAAATTTTTGACCGGGATCTCTCATACGTGGTCACTGTACCATTCACCCATACACGACTGTGCATACACGTATTCATGCGCATCCAAACAAAACCATTTAAATTCTTGTCCGATTTCCACCAAAGGACACGACATGCACCTTGAACGGGAACGGTGGGCCAGCCGGGGCGTATTCATTGTCGCGGCCGTGGGAGCGGCCATCGGTCTGGGCAACGTCTGGCGGTTCCCCTATAAAGTCTATCAATCCGGAGGAGGTGCCTTCCTCATCCCCTACTTCGTGGCCCTGTTCGTGGCAGGCATTCCCCTGCTCATCATGGAGTTCGGACTGGGCCAATATTTTCAGGGCGCCGCACCGAAAGCCCTCAACCGAATCCGACCATCATTTGAAGGCATCGGCTGGTGGGCCATCGGAATAAGTGCCCTCATCGCCATCTATTATTGCGTTATCTTGGCCTATGCCTGGAACTACCTCTTTCTTTCCATCGGCAAAGCCTGGGGCACGGACCCGGCAAGTTTCTACTCCGATCTCTTTCTCAAAAAGACTGCCGGACCTCACATTCAAGGGCGACTGTGTCTGCCCATCGTCGGCGGACTGGCCCTGTCCTGGATCGCCGTTGCGCTCAGCATCTACAAGGGAATCGGACGTGTGGGCAAGGTGGTCATGGTCACGGTCCCTCTGCCGGCTCTGTTGCTGGTCATCATGTTTTTCCGGGGCATCACCCTGCCCGGGGCGGGCGAGGGGATCGCCCTCTATCTCAATCCCGACTTCTCGCGCCTGGCCGATCCGCACATCTGGCTCCTGGCCTTCAGCCAGGTCTTCTTCTCCGTCGGCCTGGGCTGGGGTATCATGATCGCCTACGCCAGCTACCGGTCAAAGTCGGCGGAGATCAACAACAGTGCCTTCATCACCTGCCTGTCGGACGTCGGGATCTCGTTCTTCGGCGGATTTGCCGTCTTCAGCGCCCTCGGTTTCCTGACCCACGGTCTGACCGGGGTTGAGCTGGCCGGCAGAATGGACGCCATCGGCTCCGGAAGCTCCCTGGCTTTTATCGCCTACCCGCTTCTGATAAACGAACTGGGCTCCCTCGGCTCCCTTTTCGGCGTCATCTTCTTTATCATGTTACTGACCCTGGGCATCGACTCGGCCTTCGCCATGGTTGAGGCAGCCGTTGCCGGGCTCACCGACAAATGGCCTTTTCCCAAAGGAAAGGCCGTCATCATCTTCTGTTTTTTCGGCTTCCTCTTAGGGATCCCTCTCGCTCTGGGCTCTGGATCGCACTGGATCGACATCATCGATCACTGGATCGGCGATGTCGGGCTCGTTGCCGTGGCGCTCCTCCAATGTCTCGCTGTAGGTTGGTTTTACGATCTCAAGGAGCTCCGGGCCTTTGTCAACTCGGTGTCGGAGTTTCGAATCGGTCGCTGGTGGGAATGGTTCATCCGTTATCTCATACCGATGTGCCTCATATTGACGCTCTTTTTCTGGTTCAAGGGCGAACTGTCCGCACCCTTCGGCTCCTCAAACAATCCGCCATATCCTGAGTGGACGCTCTGGGTAGGTGGCTGGGGACTGACCATCGCACTCATCGTTGTGAGTTTTCTGTTGGGGCGCACCAGGTGGAAAAAGGAGAGAAAATGACCATATCACTCGGTGGTTGGTTGACCCTGATCATAGGCGGTATTGTTCTCTACGGAGGACTCATCCTCTGTCTGAGCATTGCCTTAAAGAAGGGACGACATCTCCAATCGAATAAAGAATCGGATAAGCGAGTATACCCAAATAATGCTTAAATTAAAACAAAAGCTGTCATTTCTGCGCATGCAGGAATCTCCTCGATTTGCGCAACATACTTTCAATTAATGAGATTCCGGGATAAACCCGGAATGACATAGCTTTAAATCGTGGAAAGTGGTGCAGAACCATGTTCAAAACCAATATTCTTTTTAACTCTCTAAATATGTTTATCTTACGTCATATTTAAGTTGATTTAATGAATAATCCAGCTCGTGCGAACTACTGGAGACGAAATAAAAATCGGACGAATATTCAAGGTGAAAATTCTTGGTTTTCGTCGAAGCTGATATTAATATTATCCCGACATGTTTGAAAATACACAACCGGCATTCACATTCAATTCATCCAGGGAGCTGATGCATGAACGATCCTGAATCGATTCAGAGAGAGCAATGGGGTACGAAAATCGGATTTATCCTGGCGGCGGCCGGCTCGGCCATCGGCCTGGGCAACGTCTGGAAATTCCCCTATATCACCGGTGAAAACGGCGGGGCCGCCTTTGTCCTCGTCTATCTTTTCTGTATCGTCATCATCGGCTGGCCCATCATGCTGGCCGAGCTGACTATCGGCCGCAAAGCTCAGCGAAATCCCGTGGGAGCCTTCAAGATTCTGAAGCCCAACTCCCTCTGGTTCCTGGTGGGATCCCTCGGCATTCTGGCCGGTTTTTTCATCCTCTCCTACTACAGCGTCGTTGCCGGCTGGATGATGGCCTATGCCTATAAAGCCGTCACAGGGGTCTTTCAGAATTTTCCTGCCCCGGCAAGTGCCGGAGAACACTTCGGCCAGTTCTCCGCAAGTCCGTTATGGTCGATCGTCATCCACGCACTCTTCATGATCTTGTGCATATTGATCGTCTCCAAGGGCATCAAAGGCGGCATCGAGCGATGGAGCAAGATTCTGATGCCTGTGCTCTTCATCATTCTGATCCTTCTCGTTATTCGGGGCGTCACCCTGCCGGGTGGAAGCAGGGGCCTGTCCTTTCTGTTCAAGCCCGATTTCAGCAGCATCACCCCGACGGCGGTCCTCATCGCCCTGGGGCATGCCTTTTTCACCCTCAGCTTGGGCATGGGCGCCATGATTACCTACGGCAGCTACATGTCCGAATCCGAGAACCTGCCCTTCAACGGACTCATGGTCGTCTTTCTCGACACCTTCATCGCCCTCCTGGCCGGCGTGGCCATTTTCACGTCCGTCTTTGCCATGAATCTCGACCCGACCGCCGGCCCCGGACTCGTCTTTCACGTCCTACCGGCCGTGTTTCAACAGATGCCAGGCGGGATCCTGTTCGGGACGCTCTTTTTTCTCCTCATGACCATCGCCGCCCTCACCTCAGGCATCTCCCTTCTTGAAGTGGTCTCGGCCTACTTCATCGACGAACAGGGATGGAAGCGGCAGCGAGCCGTTCTGAGCACCGGTGCGATCATATTTCTCATCGGTATTCCCTCGGCCCTCTCCTTCGGATTGATGAGGAACTGGACCTTTTTCTTCAAGATGAACGTCTTCGATTTCGTCGATTTCCTGGCGGTCAATTACATGCTGCCCATCGGCGGACTGATGATCGCTTTCTTCGCCGGCTGGATCTGGGGCAGCCACAGAGTCATCGAGGAGATGAGAGTGGGCAATCCCAATTTTCTCGCCGGCCCCTACTGGAGCTTCCTCGTCCGTTTCATCACACCCCTCGGCATCCTCGTCGTCATCGGCGCCGTCGTCTTCGGCGGCGTGCGGTTTAATTAAATTCCTTTGAGTTCGTCCTAAAACTCCAGAGTGACTCCACAATCATTGTGAGCCATGAACCACAGCGGTTCATAGCGTGGCAACCCCACTCGGGAAGGTGTTAAACTCCCTCTCGCATCCACGCATCATACTTTTTGGGGCAACATCTATACTCTTACCCCAGTGCGGAGCCTATTATTCACTGATCAGTAAAAGATCGACGTTACTATTCCACAATGTGAGATTTGAGATTGGTGTGTTCTGAAATCAGTTCGAAGTGATGATCAGAGTGTAGGAGAAGACACTTGGAGTTCAATGCCACTGAGGCGATAAGAACATCAGTTGATGGGATGGTCAGACCTTTCCGCCGAAGTTCGAAGGAGAGTCGGCTCGCAGAAAGCCAAACACGGTCTGTTACAGGCAAATAGTGGAGTGCCTGGAGCTCCTCCAAGAGCTCAACGTACTCTTTGGGCGTACGAGTCCCGCCAAGAAGCTCCACAAGAATCATCCCACACGTGGCGGCTGATCCTTCAGAAATGATTCTCCCTACCTCCTTTTTTGGAGCTTCCGGTGCCCCCTCCTTGAAAACCAAGATCCATAATGACGTATCGATAAGAACAGGACTCATTCATCCGCCCGCATTTTTTCCAACTCTTTATGGGTGAGGTTCAGATTGAAATTTCCCAATCTGTTCACCAGCCTTTTTCTCCGTTTCGCATGAATAATCTCTCGAAGTGACATATTGATAAGTTCCCTTTTTGTCTTGGCCTTCGTCAACTTCATTGCTTTCTGGAGCAGGTCATCATCTATGTCAATAGTCGATCTCAAGTGACATCACCTCCTTATGCGAAATATATAAATATTATGTGCGATGTCAACACATTTTTTATGCCATATGTTACAGTATTTATCTCTAAATTATTAAACTGGTTCCATAACCCCTGTTTGTGAATCAAAGTGAAAGGGAATCTCAATTTCCAAGGCCACCGCACAAAAAAAGTGCCGAACTTACAATATTACATCGGCCTCTGACCACTGGTCACAAATAAATGTCAAACCTCCCGGAAGCTCGAACCTCCGGGAGGTTTCTTCTTAGATCCTTCGCTTCAGCTCAGGACATGCTTTTAGACTTTTTTCTCCGCTATTTCATGAGCACCATCCGTCTGGTGTCAGTGTCATTGTCTGTTTCGATTCGATAGAAATAGACACCGGCAGGCAATTGGGTCGCATCCCAGGAAATACTGTAATAGCCGGCCTCCAGCGCATCATCCACAAGATCACCAACAATTTGCCCCAGCATGTTGTACACCCTCAGCCTCACCTGACCCTCCTCCGGCAAACCAAACTCGATGGTGGTCTCAGGATTGAAGGGATTGGGGTAGTTCTGGGACAGGACAAATTCCTCAGGCACCCCGGCTCCTGCCTTGGCCACCAACCTTTCACGCGAAGGCCGCCTCACCTCCAGCGTCACGTCGTCCGTCTTCGTCGCGCTCCCATCATCACCCACAATAGTCAATAGATAGTCCCCTACACCCACACTGCGCGTCACCTGGACCACCAACATCACCGTCTCTGATCCCCGGGCCGGCACCGTCACCACAGCACCAGGATCGAAGTAGTACCGCCTCGTCCCAGGCGGCAAGCCCGTCACACTCAAGCTCACCGAACTGGTGTAGCAATCGACGGAGCTGACCGTCACATCGTAGGTGGCCGTCCCCAGAAACCCTCCAAACCACTCCACCCTGGCCACAGCCGGGACTGCACTCACGTCGAAATCGGACGAGCCTCCGAAGTCCGGATCGTTCTGATCAACAAGCCCGTCGCAGTCGTTGTCCTGACCGTCACACACTTCAGCGTTACCGGGGTAGTTATTGGGGTTGGCATCGTCACAATCACACACGGTTCCGGCCCCGTCGCCGTCACCATTGGCCTGATCCGGATTGAACGTGCCCGGGCAGTTGTCTGTGGCATCATCCACGCCATCCCCGTCAGTATCCGTGAAAGTGGTGACGACATTGTATGCCGGGGAGGTATTCTTGAAGTGGATCCAGCCGATATTCTCCCCCCAGGCATAGCCGTCAAAGCTGCCGGTGAGAGGATCGATGGTTACTCCACCATATGTGGGATTGAAGTTGATCCAGCCTACGTTGGTGCCCCAGGCGTAACCGGACAGGTTGCCTGAGACATCCCTGTTGACACCGTAATTCGTCGCTGAGGTGTTGTCGTAGGAGTGACCACCGTTGCTCTCATGGGTGCCCAGTCTGATCCAGCCGATGTTCTCGGCCCAGGCGTAACCCTCCAGGTGGTCGGCGTAGACCGTCACGCCGCCGTTGACTGGCCGGAAATTGAGCCAGCCCACGTTGGTCCCCCAGGCCCACTTGTCCACCGGGTCGATGTTGCCGGTCTGTGCCTGGAGTACGCCACTTATACTCAGCAGGAGCAGAGCAGTCAATACGGAATATTTCATGCCCGCTATCATTTTCCTACTCATAATGTTCCCTCCTCTCATCTCAGAGAAAAATGAAAAATCAAACATCGAAAAGCAAAATGACAGATGAAAATGCAAAATGACCTCTTTCCTTTCAGGGTCAATATGTTCGTTGCGAATATCTTGCTTATTTCATCCTGCTCCTTCAAAAACCAATCCACTTCTTTTGCCCCTGCGCGTTTGCTATCCCGGAGAAGAGCAAGCCAGAGTTTACTCTCGTTGGCAGATTTCAATGACGTGTTGAGATAGTTTGTGAAATCCTTTTTACTGCTTCCCGACTGGCCCCCAATGTAATTCCCAGGAATAATTGCACCACTGCGCAACAGTTGATCTCCAAGTCTTCTGGAAACGTTGTCCTTTGGCAAGCCATCCAGGAATTCAATGAGCTTTAAAACAAACCTGTACAGCCTCTCCTTGAAATCCTTTTTGAATTTTGCCTTGTCATTTTGCATTTTCATTCTTGATCTTTGACTTGAAGATCTACTGTCCTCCGCGCACCGGCCACACGGAGAGAAGGTTGCCCTTATTGTAGACAAACTCACGTAAAAATGGATCACAGTCCAGGTTCACGCCCCAGGCGAATTCCGGCAAAGACCAGTAGGTAGTACTCGACCAGTAGATGCCCGGATACACGCCGGTAAAGGCGCGCGGAGTACCTGAACAGACCGGCTCTGTTCCTTCCGCTAATGCATATAACTCAGTTTTCGTGGGCAAACGCCAATCGCCAACAACTGAACCATCACTTAGACCTGCATCCAAAGAATCAGGACACAAAACGCCCACACACCTCTGAGCATCATCATGATTAGTGCAGTCCTCCCACGGCTTTTCTCCACCCCAGTCAGCCTTTTTTAGCCATACCAAGCATGTCGTCAAATCAGTCACAGTGCCATCCCCATTATCACACCAGCGGGTTCCATTCATGGTGCCTTCGCATGTGCAACCGCCATGAAGATTGCCCGATACGTTGAAGATGTTCTTTCCGTTCTTAATGTTGTCGGCAATAAGATCGGCATCGTTGGCCGTAGCTGTTTTCCCGGAATAGAATCCATTCGGGATGGAGAATGTTCTACTCCCTTCAGGTCCTGAGACGTTGCTGCCTTTCGCCATTGAACCCGTCAGTTCACTACCGTCAACCCAAGCCTTCTTGCCACTGAGAATATCGCCCGCAGTCGCATCACCGGAGCTGGTATTGACCACATTCGGGTCGCCATCGATGCCGAAGATATTCACTCCGCTCTTGATATTGCCAGCCGCCAAATCTCCATCCTGGGCTGTAGCCGTCTTTCCCGAATAGATCCCGTCCGGGATTGGAAAAGCCAGCGATCCCTCCGGCCCCAGCACATCGCTGCCTGCCGCGGCCGTACCTGTTTTCGGCCCCCATTCCCCTGAGGTCAATCCCCAGAAGGTTTTGCCGGACAGGACTTCAGACGCCGTCGCGCCATTGCTATTGTCCATAGCTGGGGCTTTACCCATGATCTCGTTCAGGGTGTGCATGGTCGATGTCACCGGCCCGGCGGTGGGTTCGGTAAAGGTGCTCTGCGAACCCGCCGTGCCGTCGTTCAGGCGGTTGTAGATGTCCTCAAGAGTATAAGAAGATGTAGCACCGGGCGGATTGGTGGGGTCCGTATCCCCGGCATACTCCGACAACGCCAAAACCCATACGGAAAAAAGAATGAACACTATGGCAGCAAGGACTATGTTTCTCCTACGCATGATCCAACCTCCTTTCCAAATGCGTGGTGAATGGTGAATTATGAATCATACAACCTCCTTATGTTATAGATGATTTGGTTGATGTGTTTTCCTTTCATCTCTTATCTACATCCCCCTAACCCTCATCAAAGGGGGATTTTTTGTGTGGCCCCCCTTCGAAGGGTAAATTCCAATCTCCCCTTGAGGTTTGCACCCTCCCATTCCCCACTGAGGGGGGGACGAAGGTTGGTAGTCCCCCCTTGAGGGGGGATTAAGGGGGGTGTTACCCCTACTCCCTTTCAAAGACCATACATTCATATTCATACATCCATAACCATATTCTCAGAAAAACGGCAAGATCGAATGTCTTGCGGTATATGGGCAGATGCTCGTATCGGGGCATATTTCTCATTAATCAAAATAACCAAATCACTGTCCGGCACGCACAGGCCACACACAGTAGTTGGCGTAGCCCTTATTGCCGTGGACCACGTCGCCACTAACCGTGTCCACGCCATAGGCGTAGTATGGAAAGGTGTAGAATGAAGTACTAGACGACCAGTAGCCGGACTGCACATTATCGAACGGACCTGGTCTGCTGGATAGAATATACTCATTTCCATTGGTTATTCCGTCTAATTCATCCACAGTCGGCAGCCGCCAGTCACCCCACACAGAACCATCTGTGAGAGTAGTACCATCATCTCTTATTTCTGTTAGAGGTCTCATTATTGCGAGATCCCACTCCATCTTGCCACCTAAATAATTGGCATCTTTCAGCCATACCAAACCCGTGGTCATATCCAGTACCGTTCCATCACCTTGGTCACACCAACGAGTGCCGAAGAAATGAACACCATCGGAATACATTGTTCCATTGCAGGCTGACCCACCCGCAGATAACGCGCCGGTTTGCAGTCCCCATTCTCCCGCATTCACATTCAGCCCCCAGAATTTCTTACCTGCCAAAACTTCGGTAGTTTTGGCACCATAGAGGTTGTTCCTTACCGGGGCAGCATACCAGATGTCGTTCAGGGTGTGCATGGTCGATGTCACCGGCCCGGTGGTGGGTTCGGTAAAGGTGCTCTGCGCAACCGCCGTGCCATACTTCAGCCGAAGGAAGATCATCTCCAGAGTGGAGGAATATGTAGCGCCGGGCGGATTGGTGGGATCCGTGTTCCCGGTATACTCCGACAACGCCAAAACCCATACGAAAAACAGTACGAACGCTACGGCAGAAACAACTATGTATCTCCTACGCATGATCCAGCCTCCTTTTCATTCTAACCCTCCCTGTGAATGGTGAAAAGATACTTGTGTGATATAATTTATATCATTTGAATCCCCGATCGGAGTCGAGGACAAGCTTTAGATTTAAGCGTCTATTGTCCACCGCGTACCGGCCACACAGAACAATTGTCATTTTGTTGTATTAAGTCAAAGACTCCCACATCGCCATCACTCAGGCTTACGTAATAGAAACCATGTTCACCAGGGTCCAAAGTACTCGTGCAGAAAGGAAGCCCAGTGAATACACTAAACGGATGCCCTGCAGGAAGAGCAGGTCCACTCTGTGTAAGATCAATCAAACTATGCAGCTCATTCACATTAGGCAGACGCCAGTCGTCGTAACCAGCAAATGAAAAATCGTTGCAGAAGTTAAGGGCGTCAATAACGCGATGGATTGCATGAGGAGCTCCTTTTGTCCACATCAGGCGGGTCCAGTTGTCGGTGACCGTATCATCACCATGGTCTGTGAATCGAGCTCCCGTAAATCCGTAAACAGTATACGCACCACGAACACCAGTGCTCGGCGACCACTCTGGTAATACACCGAGTTGATACTCCCCATCCTGTCCGGTGCCTTCGCAGGGTATAACCAGACCCTCATCGTTTAAACATTTAGTTACCCCTGTTTTCGGGACTCTTGCTGCTCCGCTGGCTTCAATGAGGGTACCTGAGACTCCGAAGATGTCAATTCCGCTTCTGATATTTCCCTCCAGCAGGTCTCCATCTTGGGCCGTGGCCGTTTTCCCGGAATAGACACCATCAGGGATTGGAAAAGCTATCGATCCCTCCGCTCCCAGCACATCGCTTCCTGCCGCGGCTGTTCCTGTTTGTGTCCCCCATTCTCCCGAGGTCAGCCCCCAGAAAGTTTTGCCACTGAGCACATCCGCTGCGGTAGCGCCATTGGCTTCATCAACAGCAGGGGCTTCCCCCAAGATGTCATTCAGAGTGTGCATCGTCGCTGTGCCCAGTCCGTCGGTAGGTTCCGTAAATGGTCTCGGTCCATCCTCCGCGCCAGTAACCAAGCGATTATAGATGTCCTCCAGAGAGTAAGAGGATGTAGACCCCGGTGGATAGGTGGGATCAGAATCACCAGCATACTCCGACAACGCCAAAACCCATACGGAAAACACGACAAGCACTACGGCAGCAAAGACTATGTGTCTCCTACGCATGATCCAGCCTCCATTCATATAGGGAATTGTAAATAAAGAACTGTCCAGTATCAATCATGTGACCTCCTTCTGGTATAGATAATTTTGTTGATGCATTTTCTGTCATCTCTTTTACATTCCCCTAACCCCCTTCAAAGGGGGAATTTTTGTGTGGCACCCCTTCAAATCATACGCCTCACGAAAAATGGGCAGGTGTTCATACCGGGCCATTCTGTCTACTCATCCTTATCACTTTATTGATTCAATGCTCCTCGAAATCCTCGCGGGCAAGTGGGGACACCCCCCTTGCATCCCCCCAACAAAGTATCAAAGTACCAAAGACTCTACTGTTCTCCACGCACCGGCCACACAAATGGGACGCTGTAGCTCTTATTGAAGTGGTGCACGGAGCCATCGGACATGACCACGATCCAGGCGTAGTTCGGAAGGTCCGCTAAGGTAGTACTCGACCAGTAGCTGCCCAACTCCACGCCGGAAAAGGCGCGCGGAGTATCTGAACGGACTTGCTCTGTTCCGTGCGTTAAATCATACAACTCTGTTTTCGTAGGCAACCGCCAATCGCCTTCTGTAGAACCATCGCTCAAGTCTGCACCAGCACTTCCAGCCTTCAAAATGCCTGCTCGCGTATGAGCATCATCATAACCAATGCCGTCCACCCACATTTTTTGCCCACCCCAGTCAGCCTTTTTCAACCATACCAGGCATGTGGTCAAATCTGTCACTGTCCCATCTCCATTATCACACCACCGGGTTCCATTCATGGTGCCGGTGCATGTGCAACCGCCATGAAGACTACCGGTTTCCTCCCCCCAGTCACTGCCATCACTACCGTCGGTGCGTAAACTCCAATACTTCTTGCCATGTGCCACTTCCGCTTTAGTGGCTCCATAGGTGTTGTCCGCAACTGGCGCCTTGTCCATGATGTCATTCAGAGTGTGCATCGTCGCTGTGCCCGGTCCGTCGGTAGGTTCCGTAAATGGTCTCGGTCCATCCTCCGCGCCAGTAACCAAGCGATTATAGATGTCCTCCAGAGAGTAGGAGGATGTAGACTCCGGTGGATAGGTGGGATCAGAATCTCCAGCATACTCCGACAACGCCAAAACCCATACTACTAACAGGACAAACATTACGGCGGCAAGGACTCTGTGTCTGCTTCGCATGATGTAACCTCCTTTCATTTTTCCCTTATCATGAGTCACCTAAGCTGAGCGATTTAATAAGCATACTTTGCATAAATGTCATTCTGAACTGAGCAAAGCGAAGTGAAGAATCTTACTCGAATGGTGGGAGATTCTTCGCCCGATAAATCGGACTCAGAATGACAGTTACGTCAGACTTTGCGCCAGGAATCGCTCAATTCGAATTTCATTTAGATTTCAATTCCATTCTGTTTATCATTTGGATCCCCGATCGGAGTCGAGGACAAGCTTGGGATTTAAGGTTACTCTCCTCCGCGTACACGCCACAACAAGTAGAATTCGGTTTTAACGTAGAAGTCCACGGAGCCATCTTCCAAGTCCACGGCCCAGGCGTAGACCGAAGTCGGAACGTCCTCGAACGTAGTACTCGACCAGTAGAGGCTCGACTGCACGCCGGTAAACGGATGACCGGCTGGCAGATAAGGTGAGGAGAGGCCTGGATCAAAAAGGCTCCGCAACTCATTTATATTCGGCATCCGCCAGTCGCTGTAACCAGCAAATGAAGATTTGCTTTCGGAAATGGCCATTTCCCAAGGAGTAGGCGGCCAGTAGGCACTTTTTGTCCACATCAAGCCGGTCAGATTGTCCGTCACCGTCCCATCCCCATTGTCCGTAAACTGCGCCGTTCCATCATAACACTTGAACGACGCCCGATTATAACCCCCGAAGGAAGAACCAGGCCATGAAAGCACCACGACGGGCAGACCCCCATTCCGGTAGTACCCGTCATCTCCTGTGACATACGAGACAACCTGCCCGGTTTTCGCTACATATTGAGGCGCTGTGCCCGTTTGCAATCCCCAACTACTGCCACCACTGCCGTCGGTGCGTAAGCTCCAATACTTCTTGCCACATGCCACATCCGCTTTGGTGGCTCCATCTGTGTTATCCGCAACCGGGGCCTTGTCCATGATCTGATTCAGAGTGTACATGGTACTCCCCGGCCCACTGGTGGGTTCCGTAAAGGTACTTTGTGTACCGTCCGCTCCGGTGTCCAGCCGGTTGTAGATGTCCTCAAGAGTATAAGAAGATGTAGCACCGGGCGGATTGGTGGGGTCCGTGTTCCCGGCATACTCCGACAACGCCAAAACCCATACGAAAAACAGAACGAACATTACGACAGCAAGGACTATGTTTCTCCTACGCATGATCCAACCTCCTTCCTATTTAACAGAAATTGAAAAAATCAAACATCAAAAAGCAAAATGACAGATCAAAATGCAAAATCATTTCTTTCCTTTCAAATATTTGGGGTCACATCTTTGATCTTTGATCTTCTCTCTGTTTTGTCAATCTTATCCCTAACACCCCCCTGTTATTCCGAAAAAAGCCAGGCCGCATCGAAGATCTGTCAATGGTAACAAACCAGATTTCTCCACTCATCCCGCCTTGGCGGGATTCCGTCGAAAGGACACATCATTTGTCCCACTCGTATCCCCGAATCCTTGGCCCCTTGAATCCTCTATATTAAGGGTCACCGCCTTGATCTTTGATCCTTTCTCTGTCATGTCACTCTTTTTCTTAACACCCCCCTGTAGTCCCCCCATGATATGGGGGACGATGAGAAGTCCACCTTTCGTATAGAAACCACCTCTAAAAGTTCCCCGTTTGTAAAGGAGCCACACCTCAAGTCCCCCTTTCGTAAAGGGGGATTTAGGGGGATTTTATAAAGGAAATGTTTTTTCATTGAAACAATCCCCTCTAACTCCCCTTTGAAAAAGGGGGGAACATTTTCCGCATCAACACAAGATATTCCCTCATCATGGTGGAATTGTTGTTATGAAAATAACCCCTGAGACCCTCAGATAACGTCCGTGATACAGAAAGCTATATACTTTTTCCGTTCTCCGTTTTCCCTTAGATTCCCCCGAATCCTTGAACCCTTGAATCCTTTAATTACAACAAAAAAACACCTTCTCCCTCATTCATTCAAACGAGGTACAGAAGGCGTTCTATACTCTGACGGAAAGATGGCTGCCGTAACCACCCTTCCTCCTTTCATGAAGTCGTCCCTGTTAACTCAAGTAAACCATGAAGCGGATATAATATTTTAGGTTAAAGGGATCGCGGGTTGAAACTTTGTCCGCATGCATACCCTCTCTTATATTCAGTTTTGATATTATGCAATTATATGTAAAATGTCAAGCATTTTTTTTTATAATTTTTATGCTTTCCTCCAACAGATACTTTATGATCAATTTAGCTAATTTGTTGATAAAATATTAAGTTAATTGAACTGCTCTTCTGAGAGTTGAACTCCCACCGATTTGTCGATTTGTTGGGATAGGCATACAACTCATGCCCCAGCATGGGATGACAGATACTGTGCCTGTCTTTGCGAGTGAAGCGGAGAAATCCGGGGTTGGCAGCACGGACAGATTACTCGTTACACTCGAAATGACAAAGAGGTGTGAATCTTTGGATTCAAATCCGCACAAAAGAAAACCTCCCGGAAGTTCCAACCCCGGGAGGTTATTTGTTAGATCCTTCGACGAAGCTCAGGACATGCTTTTCGATCCTTCGACAAACTCGGGGCATGCTTTTTTACTTCATCAACACCATCCGCTTCGTCTCCGACCAATGGCTCCCAATTGACAACCGAAAAAAGTACACTCCACTGGGAACGTCATTTCCCTGCCCATCCCGCCCATCCCAGGTGACCGTATAGTATCCGGGCTCCTGAACCTCATCCACCAAAGATCGTATCTCCTGTCCCAGGATATTATAAATTTTCAGGTTGGTGTGAACTGGAGATCCACTATCTGCTATCTGATATCTGATATCTGTAACCGGATTAAACGGATTCGGATAGTTCTGCTGAAGACTACACTCAACGGGTGTCAGGAACTCCGCCTTTAAAAGAGCCATCAACCTGTTGTAGTGCTCCGGTGTCACGTGAGGTTGTACCATCTTCAGAACCTCCCAGGTCTCGTCCGTCAGGTCCGTTTTGCAGGCACCAGGCACACACTCCCCGGTTCCCAGGATGACGTTAGCGATACCGATCAAATCCAGAAGATCGACATCACCATCACCGTTACAATCGGCCGCAACGAGAGCACTCTCCCCCAATGACCAAATTCCCAGGATGTAGTTGACGGTTGTGACGATATCGAAAAGATCAACGATGCCGTCTCCGGTCACGTCCCCGCGGAGCACATCACACGCATCGCCTGTCCCGTCACCGTCACCGTCCTCCTGACCCGGATTAAACACATTCGGACAGTTATCGTCGACATCACACACACCATCCCCGTCACCATCCGAGCACAGATCACCGACATAACGGAGAACCTGAACGCCGACGCCCATCCGTTCGGAGACAGGAACTCCTGAAGATCCATTGAAACTGTATACTTGCCCAGGACCTTCAGGAAACCACGAGCAGTAGTACGTCGGCTCCACACCCAAACCGAGAAGGAGCTGTCCTCCGTCGGAAGCCATTGACAGAACGCTTTCATGAAGCTCATCGACAGCGGTGCGCCAGATCAGATTTGACCAAGTTCCGTTGTAGGAAAAGAGCTGCGTTTCGGGCAAGCCAAAACCGCGCCAATCCTTACTGTACCATAACAATCCCTGATACGACTCCATCTGCCAGATCTCCCTGTTTTCGAGATCGTAATCCAGACTCGTCGACCAATGCAGACCGTCGGACGTCCGGTGCATGCGACCGAGCCAGGCACTGGAATAGAGCTCCGCACCGTAGGCCTCAAAATCCCAGATACAGCTTCCGCCCAACTCGGCCACCTCCACGAAACCCGTCCCGTCAAAGCGTCCGATATTGTCCACACCATGATCGCCCAGATAGAGCAAACCGTCCTTTTCCCACAGATACGAGCTGCGCACACCGGCCCAGTCCGGATAGTCCACAACCAGTATCCAATTGTGAGGACCCATGTATTTGTAGAGCCGCGCCCCACCCCCTGTGGTGCCGGCGTAGAGATTCCCCTGATAGACGTCCAGCGTATTCACCATAAAATCCATATCATCGCCCACCAGCGTCCACACACAATCGCCGTCGTATCGCCACACCTGACCGATGGAATAGAAACACGGACTCCCGGACATCGTCCCGGCGTACAACGTGCCCTCGTAATCAACGAGGGCGAGCACGGAATACCCGAGCACAGGCGAAAGAGCATTCCAAGTACTGTCAGCATTATACTTGTAGACAACCCCGGGATATGTCCCTCCGGCGTAGAAGCCGCTCAGGGATGTGTCGTCCACACAGGGAGGAGGAGCCATGACTGATAGCTCGAAATCAATTCCGAAGGTCGTGTCCGATTCCTGAACCGATACCAGAGTGGCCTCCCCCCAGTGCGATGCCTCGAAATAGAATTGCCCCTCGTATATTGGGTCCCCGGACTCGCAGTCCCACCCCGGAGCTCCGACATAATAGCTCCCCGGGGGTAAAACACTTAAAACGTACTTTCCCGACGAATTCGTGCATGTTTCTGAATTTCGTTCTCCACTCACACTGAAAACGGTAACAAACGTGTTCGCAACAGGCGTCACTCCATCGCTCTCATAGACATAGCCAGAAAGAGACCCGCCTGTGCCCAATCTGAAGTCAATCCCGAAGGTCGTATCCGGAGCTTCCACCGAAACCGGCGTGGCATTCTCCCAATACGGAGTGTCGTCGTAATATTGGCTCAAATAGAGTCTCTCCCAGGTCAGACAATCCCAACCCGTGGCCTCCACATAGTAGATCCCCGAAGGCAAGGCATGGGCAGTATATCTGCCGGTAGAGTCGGTGCAGGCGTATGAATAATAGAAGAAATCTTCATCCAGGACATCAATTTCCGTGTTCGCAACGGGCGTCACACCATCGCGCTCGTAGACATGACCGGATATGCCCCCCATGAGAACAGGAACATCGGTTATGCTTACACAGTAATAATGCCCGGGTCCGCCCTCCGAGCCGTGGGAGAAATCCCGAACAAGAAGGTAAAACGTTCCCGAATGAGGAAGTCTAAAATTCACGATCCGAGAATCCCAGCCGTCCGCGTCGTCGTTCTCCGCAAGGACTGTCGTGGTATCCGAATCGTACAGATAGATATATGAGTCCAAGGACGATCCGAGAACGGAAGCATCAATATCAATGGTCACTTCATCTCCCTCGGAGCCCGAAAAACCGAAAATGTCGGTATCCCCTTGCGGATCTATGGTCAAATCACACAGGGAATCTCCGTAGGCGATCGGGGTCGCCTGATGAAAGAAGTCGTTGGGCTCGTAGTTGTCGATAGTGACCCCCGTCACCATGGTACTTTCGGAGCGGTGAACCTTCTTCGAGAAAACAGCCTCTCTCATTCTCATTTGTTGTTTCTTTCGAACGGCACTACCTATTCCAGGACGTTCGTTCTTTATATCATTCGCTCTTCCATTGAACGTGCTGATATCCTCTTTTTGCTGTGTGAGTATGAATTCGATCTTCGCCGGTGCGCCGCAGTTTTTATGCATCCCCTTCTGGGAGGAGGCAGAGGCACAAAGGAGTATGAGCACCACGCCGATTCCAGACACAACATATTCGGGCTTCCGAAAAAACATAGGAACCTCCTTTAAATCTCAAAGCTGTTTTGGCCTTTCTTCACATCTCCGACAACAATCATGTAACCAAGGGACGATAAGAGACTTCGAAAAAACGACGAGTTCCGTTACACCAGAACCGACGTTCTTGAAAATGCGTGTTCCATTAATCCAGCAGTATTTTCAAAGCTTTATTATATTCCGCCATGGCCTGTTGATATTTCCCCTGTTGAATGAGCCGATCGCCAAGGGTGATGTGCCAATTCTCGTTTCTCTTCTTTCTTCTTTTCATGTTTCGAGGCTTTCCCCTCCTTTTCCCCACCCCGTTTTCTGCCGGACGTTCCATGATCAGCCCTTCCTGAAAGAGACATTGAACACCAATGTCACATATAATTTAAATACAAGCGAAAGGAATGCCAAGATGCCAAAGAGTCTGATGTAAGCAAGTATCTTTTTGTTCAGCAGCCAATTACGGGGATACAGGTGTCATTAAAAAAGAGAAGGTACGGATGGACCATTCGCCGAAAATGGGTGATTTAGCCCAAATAAAGGGGACAGGCCACTTATTCTTTCTCTTACCCATGAAACGGGAAAGGATAGTCTGGGACGTCCCAAATACGCCATGGAATGAAGAAAAATCTGTGTCGTATTTGTGAGACAGGGAACAACAACACGCATCGAATCCGGTTGCGAAATTCCAATTGCACCTCTTTTGAGGCTTCATTGCTCCCAGTCGCATCTTTTACTGAACCCCATTCGAAAATCGTCGCCTGACAAAAGTGCCTGTCCTCTTACTGAGCAGGAAAAAACCGCCCCAGTCATCGGACCAGGGCGGTTTTTGCGGGGCGCGTTAACTGAAAATCAAGGTTTACTTCATCAGAATCATCTTATTCGTGGCCGTGAATTCACCGGCTGTGATCCTGTAAAAGTACACACCCGTGGGCACATGGGCGGCGTTCCAGGTGACGGTGTATATTCCAGCGGACTGACGTTCACTTACTAAAGTGGCCACATTCTGTCCGAGCAGATTATAGACCGCCACATGGACCATGCACTCAGTCGGAATACCGTAGCTGATATCCGTCTCCGGATTGAAGGGATTGGGATGGTTCTGGGCGAGTGAGAAACCACCCGGAACCGGACCGACCGCCTTGGCCCCTCCGGCATAGATGGCATCGCTGGTCTCGCCAAGATCGCTCCGAAACGTATACCCGGCCACGACCACATCGTCCACAGAGAAGTACCACCATCCGACGGGATCCTTGAGCTTGTCGGAATTACAGGTTCCCACACCTGTCTTCTTGGTCATAAAGACATCGGAATCGGTCGTCAAGCCGTCCCAGTGACTGGAAACTGACGCGCGAAAAACCGGATTGTTGGCCTGATCCCATATGAGTACTTCGGCCACCGCGTTGGTCGTCTTTCCTTTCGTTACCAGAGAGAGATCGATGCTCTTCACCCAGACATAGGGGGCGGGAGCTTCCTCGATGGTAAAGTAACCGTCGGACACATCCGACCCGACATTGCTCGCGGCATCGTATGCTTCCACTTTCACCAGACACGTCGTCGAAGGCGTGTTGGGTACGGTCCAGTCATAGGTGCCAGGATTTCCTGATAGGTTATCGATGAGATCATAGTTTGAGCCGCCGTCATAGGAATAAAAGATGTCGGTCCGACTCACGCCCACATTATCCGTCGCATCCCAGGTGATGGTATGAACCTGACCGACGGTCCAGATCTCGCCGCCGTTGGGCGCAGTGACGGTCACCTCGGGCGGTATCGTGTCGGTCACCATAACGGCCAGAACCGCCTCATAGGCGTCGATGCATCCCCATCCGTAAGTGTTGTCCTCGCCCGCTGTCCCTTCGTCCCGGGCGGTATTCATCAGAACCTGCTTGATGATCTGCACGTCGGCATTGGGGTTGGCCTGTCTCATCAGGGCGACCACACCAGCCACGTGAGGACCGGCCATCGAGGTCCCGCTCATTCGTACATAGCCCCCATTATTGTATGAGGAGTAAACGTAAGACCCCGGTGCGACCACTTCCGGCTTGATGGTCACACCGTCGCAGTCCGAGGGCCCCCGGCTGCTGTAAGAGGCAATGGGATAGGGCCAGCCATAATTTTCGGCGTCCACTGCACCCACGGAGAAATTGACCGTGGACGTATTGCAGATATTGGCCGGTGATCTGTGGGTTTGCGCACTCGGCCCCTCGTTTCCGGCACTGAATGTGACCACGACGCCCGCGGCCTCGCAGGCCTCGATCGCCGTTTGCCAGCGGTAGTCGCAGTCCTCGTAATCATAGCCGAAGCGCCCGTCGATTCCCCAGGAGTTCTGCACCACGTCCGGAACGTCGTCGGTGGTGCCGGGATCACCGTCCGGATCGGCAAACCACTGGAAAGCGCCCAGAACGTCGTTATCGAACTCCGGGCCGACGCTCTGGTTGATGGAATTGTCAGCAATCCACTGCGCCTCCCAGGCGACGCCGACCGTATCACCGGTGGCATGTCCTGCCCCGCACATGGTCCCCATGGTATGCGTGCCGTGCCCATGGTTGTCCACAGGATACGTCGTTCCTCCTCCCAGAGCATCTCTCCAGCACTCCTGCCAGGGATGCCAGTTGCCTCTCCACCTATCGGTCAGGGCCGCGTGATCCCCATCCACACCCGTATCCATACCGCCGATCAGCCTGCCGGCCCCGGTATAACCCAGCTCATGCCACACCCTGTCCGCGTTGATGGCTCTGAGACTGTTGGTTACCCCTATGCCGAGAGTGGGAGAACCAGCCCTGACATCAACAGGATCGATCAATACGGCTCTGAAATTGGACTCAACAGCCTCCACCTCCGGACGCTGAGCGATACCGTAAAGTTCGGTCTTCGTCGCGGAAACAACGACTAAGTTCATTAACCAGTAAGGCGTATATCCTTTGACGACTCCTGCCTGCGCCTTGCTGTTGAGATAGCCCAGGAGGGTTGGCTGCGACCTGTCAGCCGCCTGCTGCAAAGCATGGATTACCCTTTCATGCCTCACGCCCAGGGGAGCTCTCTCCGCCCGTAAGGCGTTATCCAGAGCCCTTATGTTTGGACGATCCGTGAGATAGACGATGGCAGAGGCAAAGTCGTCATCAGAGATTGTACCCAAATAGGCGGCAAAATTCGGCTCAATCTCTCCGGCAAAAACCGGGAGACTCAAAACAACTGCCGCTGCCCATAATACAACTGAGTTCAATACAAGCTTTTTCATTGCGATATCCCCCCCAACATCTCTTAGAAAGGTTGACGCTTCCTGTTAACATACATTTTCATATGTCAACATCCCCCTCAGCCGGACAAAACACTTTTTTGAGATCACCCCCTCTTACAATTTGGGTTGACGGTGAAACAGGACTCCTCGCTCCGTTATCACCCCCCTTCTTGTGGAATGGTTGTGACTCCCGGCCCGATTGACGAGGATCATGCGGCCGGAATATCCGTCAGGCGTGCGGAACAAAATCATCCCAACGTGAACGAAATACGCAGCATTCAAAAGTATTGTCGTCCGCGCCCTGTCTTGACAGCAACCCTAACTGCCAGAAATTCGTTTCGAGATCTGGTCGAGGTTAATCATATGTACGATGAAGTATGAACATAGTATATATCATTCACACAACCGTGTCAAGAAGGAAAAGAGAACTTTTTTGAGCAACGAAAAAGCCGCCCCGGTTTCGAAACCGAAGCGGCCTTTTCTGTCTCTGCTTTTAACCGAGAATTCTCGAAATTCCTGCCTCCGTGAGAAAATAGAGACTTCCCAAGTCCCCGAGACTTCGGAAGTCTGACCTCAAATCTACTTCATGAGGACCATCTTGCGCACAGCGCTGAAATCACCTGCGGTGAGGATGCAAAAATAGACACCACTTGGCGCCGATTCCGCGTACCAGATGACCTCGTGGTGACCCGGTGTCATTTCTCTTTTGATGAGGGTTTCCACCTTCTGTCCCAAAACGTTGTAGACAGCAAGATCCACATCACATTCCCTCGGCAATTCAAATGCGATCTTTGTTTTGGGATTAAAAGGATTGGGATAATTCTGGGCCAGACTGTACGCTTTCGGAAGGGGTACAACCTTTGCCGTGGCGGTCAGCATCGTTGCCTCATCAACTATGGCTTCAATGTCAAGAACAGCGCGGAACAACTCAGGGAAAGTTAATGCTACTTGAGAAAAATCCCGCTCACCGGCCGCAGCCACCCTGATTTCGTCCCCGTCGGTCCGCCACTCGACCAGTGCACCGTCAATGTGGACGGACGCAGGTCTCAGATCAGCAGCATTTCTCAGAACCAGATCCATCGCTGCCACCGGCTCGGAAAAAGTGAGGACGATCCCAGGATCGTTGATCTCAACCTCAATCCCGCCGGCGGCAATTTTCGGACCAGCCGATCCCGGCCAGTTCCTGCTCACGTCGCCCACGAGAACGGCATAAAAGTCCTGGTCCGGCACGTCATCCTTGATCGACACGGTACAGCGAACGGGTGGAAAGAAAAGCCAGCTGCCAATACTGTTCTCCGGTATCAGAGGCGCGTTCGTGTTTTGCGTGACGACATATTTCAGCAGTACCGAGGCGTCAAAGGCACTCACCGTCCCGTCACCCGTCACATCCGCAGCCTCCAGCTGACAGGAATCCAGGGTCACAGCATTGCAGATGGTCCTCAAGATCATGGCAGCATCGTAGGAGGTGATGGTCTGAATCCCGAGACCGCCCGCCTTCGAGGGGGTGACGCAATACTCCCCCGTCGACCCGTAGAGATGGTAAAACCAGTAGTCGCCGTTCTCATCCGTGGCATTCAGCATCACCTCATCGATCAAACCGTCCAGGTCGACGTCCCAGGTCAAGGTCATGGCCACATCATCCACGGCCACGCCCGTCGAACAGTACGACACGCTCCCGCCAATCGCATGGCGGACGACGATGAATACGCCATCATCATGGCAGGCGGCGGGCTCACCCTCGTTGAACATGACATGATCGATACACAGATAGTTGCAGGCGCCCTCCTCAGCCTCGGGATCGATCCAGAACCCCACGTACAGCATGTCGTACCAGGTGCAGATGGGATCCGACTGGGGCAGCGGATAATTGCCGGCCATGGAGACGGCAATCGTGCCGCCCTCCTCATCTACGTCGTAGGTCAGCGCACCCCAGTTCTCCGTAATCAGACCTTCATTGCCCACTTCCCCCACCGTCATCAGCTCCGGATCGTAACACAGCACCAGCGTCACGGAAACAACGTCCAGATCGGCCAACGGCTCGTAGTCAGGATGGATCCGCACCGGAATCTCCAGCCACCCCCCGGCATGCCACGTCGTGTCCGGCCAGGCCACCAGAATCTCGCAATCCTCAACCACGATGGTGGTGGATACTGTATCGTAGAGCGGCTGGCCCGTCGTATGCGTCGACATGGCGATGAAGTCGATGTCCAGGGTGTCGCACGCACCCAGCTTCAGCGGACGCCAGCAGAATTCCATGGAGGTCGAGCCCAGACCCCTGACCGTATCCTCCCCGGCACCGTCGCACGGCTCAGGGTCCAGCTCCGACCACAGGACGATCGAGTCGTTGTCCGCATCCACGGCCACAATATCAAAACACTCCTCATACATCTCGTGGTAGTAAATTGTCTCATCCACCGCGGTCACCAGCTCCGGCGGACGGTTGACGATCACCATGCCCTCCTCGGCCGCAGTTTCCCACGAACCCTCGTCGAAGAAGATCTCCTCAATGGTGATAAAACTCGTATCCCCCGGAGTTGCAGAGGCATCCACCCAGAAGCCGAAATTGACCAGACACCCGCCGCACTCGATCCCCTCAGAGGCATCCCCACCTCCGATGAGCCAGAACTGCACCGTGTCGTGAGCCCCTCCCTTGAAATGCCACTTGATGTCCCAGCCCGTCGAATCCAGACACGTGCTGTCATAGACCATGGTCGAATCGAACCAGACGACGGTCGTGTCAAAGGAGATCTCCCCGTACAGGGTGTTGACGTAGAGACCGCTCATATCATCGGAATAGAGACACACATCGAAATACGAATCGGGTTTTTGAATCACCAGCGGCGGCTCGATGCTCAGTGCCACCGTCGGATCGTCCCCGCTCTCCTCGATGACCAGGACGAACTCGTCGCTGTGAACCAAACTGTCCTCAGCTTCCCCGGTGACGCTCACGGTGTGGGCACCCAGAGGAGCGGCCATCGACGAACGAAGAGTCAAGACCGAATTGATCGATCCGGAGGGCATCGGTGTGACCGGATCGGGGTAAAAGCTGGAGGTCACCCCGGCAGGTAATCCCTCAACAGTTAACTCGACGGCCTCATTGAAGCCAAGAAGTGAGGTAACTGTCGTCGCGACCAGCGTCCCCCCCCGCTGTAGCACAAAGGCCGTGTCCTGTGCAACCGTTAGGGTGAAATCCGGCGCATCGATCACCTTCAACCTCACCTCGGAGGTGTGACGCAGCATTCCGGTCTCGTCCATACCGAGAAGAATGAACGGATGGATTCCCACCGGCGTCGTCGATGATGCCTCTACAATTAAGGTGGCATTCACCGATCCGGCCGGCGGCACCAGCACCGGATTGGGTCCGAAGCCGGCGATCAGATTGCAGCACAGGTTGCACACACTCAGGCTCACCGGCCCGCTGAATCCACCCAATGAAATAACGGTCACTGTATACGTCGCAGTCTGACCCACTTCAACCATTTCAGGACCCGATGCCATCGTGTTCTCCGTCTGCGTCGAAACCAATTTCGCACCAGGCGCCATCGGAAGAACAACAAGCTGCTCCTTCGGATGAGCTGAGATATAGAAATCCCCGATAGGTGGAGACGGGGGAAAGTTTGTCGACAAGGTTATCGGTCCAATAATCCCTCCGAAGACACCGGTCGACCACTCATGAGTTTCAAGCATCTCTATGAATTCCCTGCAGGTATCGGAGAAGACGCGGGTCCCTTCAAAAACGCCCACCATCGTCAGGGTATAAAAGCTCGTCTCCCTGCCGACCACCTCCACACGGTATTCGCCCAATTTAGGGGCATGAATCGTCACGCTCATCGGTTCGGGCCCGGAGCAGACCGCGCCGGGTATACCGCATTCGATCACACCAGTCTCATAACTGATCCAGCAGCGGTTTCCCTGGGCATCATAGACAAACAGGTCGGCCGGGCTCGACAGCTCCCACCTGGCCCAGCTGTCCGGTGTAAAAGCTGTCTCCCACGTTTGCAGCCCGAGAATGGCTTCGGCTGTGGCCAAGACCTTCTTCTCCGTATCTTCGGGATGATAGGGCGCCAGATCCACCCCTCGCCACCAGCCTTCGGTATCCTGCCGACTCAAGAGTTCCGCCGAGAAATCATCGTACCAGGTGTGAGCATCGATCACCATGCTCTGCCAGAGCATGGTGAAGGCCTTCATCACGGTCATGACGTAGTAATAGTAAAACAGATTCGGATCAAAAATATTCCCGGGATTGTGATTGTGATATCCGGACTGAGCGAACAGCCAGTTTTTCCCGTCAATGATTCTTGAATCCGCGGCATCGAGACCGCAGCAATACAAGGCCCAGATCCCTGCCGCCGTCATACTGGCATAGGAGGCGCCTCCACCCCAGGGTTCGGTTCCGTTTCCCGGACTGGTATAATGGAAGCCGCCATCCGGGTTCTGGCAATTGCTGACATAATCGATGGCAGCGTTCAGCCTGTCAGGATAATCCGACAGAAGGGGTCCTGGCTCGACTTTTAAAGCTAACAGGGCAAACTGGGTGTTCGACATGTCGGCCCAATTGCAGGTGGGATATCCCCAGCCGCCGTAATCGGCATGCCCTGGATTATACGTACAGCCATCCGCCGCCAATCCGTAACATTGGGCCGACAAGAGATAATTCTTGGCGTCGTTGACAGCCGTAACCAAGGCAGGCGGTTCATAGTAGTCTTCTGTGACAAATAAAGCAGCAGACAGTGCCCAGACGACTATCGATGTCTCGTAGGTTTTATATGCACCGAAGGATCCGTCAGGATTCTGCTGGGTCAGGAGCCAATTCAACGCCGACCAGACCACATCCGTTGCATCCAGCGGATCGACGCCGGCATTGATGAAGGCCAAAGCCACCAGAGCCGTCACCCCCACACTGCCTGTCCCGGGCCCGTCTTCGTGGGCCCACGAACCATCAGGGTTCTGCACGGACTGAAGCCAGCACAGGGCTTTCCAGACGCCCGCCGTTGTTCCCACGAAGCCGTTATCGAAGAAGTCCAGATAGGCGCTCATCAAATCGTTTTTGGTGAAAACACTGGCACTGGCATCATCCAGTCCCCCGAACTGGAAGGATGTACCGATGGTACGGTATGGCGCCCCTGTGGGATCATGGGCCACACCGCAGACATAGGACGGGGAATCGTTTTTGTGGATCTCCCTGGCAGGACATATGGGAGAGATCCGATCTATATACACATTCTCACCCGAATAGGTATAGTCCATACCCTGAAAATCGTTGGCCCCAAGAATCGTATTCAAGTCACCCTCATAGGGACCATCATCCAACCCATTGATATAAAACATGTCATGAAGGGCAGTCTGTTCATCATAGGCCCATGTTTCGCCCCCCTCCATATACAGTCTGCCTCCTCCATTCAGGTAATCCACAAGCTGTGTCACCTCCGGGAAACTGCTGTTCATTCGCAGACATTGCTGTGCTATACCCAGGCAGACAAAGACGTAATCGAAATCACCCAGTTCGAAATAACTGATTTCATCGGCAATGAGAGAGCTTTTTCCGTTTGCCGTGAGAGCAGCCTGCATGGCCACCGCACTGGTGCTGGTCACATCAGGAGGCAACCAGATGAGGGCATCCCGGTCGTTGTACTGGGTCACCGTCACTTCAACGGGACTGTTGTCCGCCGTCAGTGAAACCACTTCCACTGTTCCGACTCGAAAATCGACACCTGCGTTTTCATTACAGTGCACCTGTATGGTCCCGTCGCCCGTTCCGCTGCTTCCGGAAATGATACTCAACCACGTACCGCCGCCGATGACTGAAGCGGTCCAGTTCATGCCCGGATTGCTGCAATCTACAGTATAAGTATAATCACCGGCCCGGTGACCCACGGTAATATTGGATGGTTGTACCATAACGCATTCCATCGCCGTTCCGGCATATTCAGCCACGAATAGATTTGGACCCAGGTTCTCCAGGATCAACGCTATAACTTCCGTCGTATCGGGATGAAACGCATGGCCGACTTCCGGGGTAAAACCGAAGACCTTGTTTTTTGTCGTCTGCTCCCCGTACATCCAGTCGTCTGTGCCACCATTAACGAGGTACATGATACCCGCAAGGGGATTGCCATATTCGTATCCGTTGAAGGCAGCCATGCCCCCTGCAATGCATATAAATGTTGCATGATCGGGCGTGTTGGCCTCAATATAATTCCACGGGAAAACATACACATCGGCATGGGAATGATAAGACAGGGCGATGACGAAATTGTGGGACTCTACCAGATCGCGGATGGCCTGGGTCTCCGGCTCGGAAAAGGCCGCCGTGCCGCGATACGTTGCGCCACTCGTATTCGGACTGGAGCCATAATCATCATAACCCCACTGGTAACCGTAATTGCGGTTGAGATCGACTCCGTAGGTGCCATCACCGTTGTCCCTCCGATTCTTGCGCCACCAGATATCATCGTTTCGCACATACTCCAGACCGTCGGGATTCACCATGGGAACGATCCAGACCTGCCGGTTGTCCACGATATTCGTCACCTGGGGGTCCGTGCCGTAATTATCCACCAGATAGTTCATGAAATACAGAAGCAGCTCGGGTGTGATGATCTCCCGGGCATGGTGACAGCCCATGTACAGGATCTCAGGCTCAGCCGGTTCCTCAACGGCAACATTGTCCGAGATCTTGATGGCCCAAATGTCACGATCGGCTAAACTCTGGGTTTTTTCCCAACTGTCACCGATATCGTACACCTTGGCGATACCCGGATGGGCGGCTTCCACGGCCTGCATCTCCGCCAGCATCTCGGCGTAGGAGTGAAAGTGGTCGAAATACTCCTGCGCCTGCAGTACTTTCGTTCTGGCTCTGAGATCCTCCATGAGAACAGTTATCTTGAAACCGAGCTGCTCGATGGCTGCATCCTCGCTGCCGCGGGCGACAATATCGACGTAGTATTCATCCGGATTATAAAAGGCAACATCCGGACCGAGCTTCATCAGCTCAAGGATTTCGGCTTCAGTTTTCTTCGTGAGATCGACACGGATGAGCTTCACTTCCCCTGTGTCCGAGTAGACCGCAGTCGACAAAACGCAGAGCACGACGGCAAGAGCAATAACGAACCTTCCCATGAAGTCCCTCCTCTCAACATGACATGGTGAACAGATCTATTGCATTTTCAATCGCTGCGAGGTAGTATTTCTTTTGTTCCCTCAACATAATGTATTACCGACTGACAGACATATGGTTATTATAGTATCGTTCACACCGTATGTCAAGGAAAATATGTTATTTTTCAAATGTACGTCTTCATTCGAAAGGACCTAATCCCTCTTAACAGAAACACCCCGGAGTCTCATGAACCCCGGGGTGTTTCATGCAGCGATACTATCCTCTACTTCATCAGAATCATCTTGCGCATGGCGCTGAATTCGCCCGCCGTGATGGTGTAAAAGTATACACCACTCGGCGCAGACTCCGCATTCCAGACGACCTCGTGATGACCTGCAACCAATTTTCTGCCGATTACTGTCTCCACTTTCTGTCCCAAAACGTTGTACACAGAAAGATCCACGTCACATTCTTTCGGCAGATCAAAAGCGATCTTCGTTATTGGATTAAAGGGATTGGGATAGTTCTGATATAAAACAAAATTTTTCGGGATACCTATACCATCGTGACTATCCTCAACAGGACAACTCTCAGAATAGTCCGGTATCAGTTCTACAGCTTTACAGGCTACCGTATCCTGGCAAAATAGTTGTCGAATTCGTCCCTTCTTTCTATAATTGGCTAAACTCAGGAAAGCCATGCTCTGGTCCAAAATTAGGTAAACTGAAGCGCGTTCCCCAGTCTGCCAGTTCAATGAAGCAGGAAAACCGAAGTCTAACGTCCGAACACCATCCGTAACCGGTTTCTCTCGCTCCCAATGTTTCAAAGGCAAGCAAGTTCTCATACACCGTGTCAACACCAACGGTACTCAATGATAGGATGCAGGCATGAGGAACCAAAATGCAATCCTGCAAACATCCGTATCCACAATACTCCGTACCGTACGGTGGAAGTGCTGTGGCTGACCACCCCCAGGTCGGTGCACCGATGTGTTGAGCATGGCAGATTTGATCCAGCACAAAGTTTCGAGCAGATATGCGTAGACTATCCTTCTCGTCCAGAAAGATAGCGGGCAGAAAAGCCATAAACAAACCGCCACCATCCCAGCCGGGCTCATAATGCCACAAATCGGCATCAACACATTGCGGTGGTTCATGATGTCGATTGAGCCCATCCCAGGAACTACACGGTATTTTTTCTGTTCCTATACTGATGAAATGGGCCAGTCGAGAATCGGCACAGAGCCAATCATAGTGCCAATCCGAAGCGTGCCCATCCGGGTAGCGACAACCATATGGTACCCCCACGCCCTCATCATAAAACCAGCCCCACTCCATGGCACTCAACAGGGCACTGACACGATCTGAAAACTCAGGCAGGCGCTGCCTCAGCAGGATAAGTCCAGCCGCAAGATTGCCGAGATCAACAAAAGAGATGCAGGTGTCACCTTTTGATGGACTCAAGGACACAACGTGGTTATGGGTCTGTGGAAAACCGTGCCACTTCCGGAAAAACTCAATGCTTGTCAATGTCCTGCTCAACGTGGCAACGGCATTCGTTGAGTCTTCCAATCCCAGGTCTATGGCCATCAAAAGGGAGGTAATATAGAGGCCGATATTCGTCACGTTCGTCTCCTCATCGAATGCCACATAAATTGGGACACCACTGCTATCCACAAAAGCGACTTCATCCAGGAAGATCGTCCCGCTTGGATGCATCCCATCATTGAAACCGATGCTCAAACGACATAGTGAGGAGAGATCAATGTGATACGACAAGAAATCTTTGAGAGGAATACGCTTCCGCTCCCACGTTTGGCTGGCAGTGATCTCAGCACTCTGGGGCCGGCCCGGGAAATCGCCCTGACAATCACTCCACAGAACAAATTCGAATCTCTCACTACCTTGAGCGCCTTTGATCCAAATTTGTAACCAAACAGCTTCACTCACATCAAAGCCCGGCGAATTCAAATTGTAGCTACCCCAGGTTCCAAACGGCATTTCGTATGTCACCTTCAATCCATAATGACCACTCTGGCAACAATTGGGGCTCATGCAGCGACAGCTTGTCAGACAGGCCCCTGGTGCTACATTGATCTTGGGAACAGCACGGACGACAGCAAATTGTGGAAAAATATCAAAAAGTGAAGCGTCAAAACGATCATGGGGTAAGCCCGTACTTGATTCGACCAGAGCTGAAATGCACTCATACGTGGCACGTGTCAGTGAGTCCAAATAGGTTTCAATTTGTGGAGAAGACGAAGAGGTCGCATATGAAACAGTGGACGGTCTCAATGCCCCTATACTCAGCGGAATCACAAAGAACCACAAAACGACCTTTGAATACACATGCATTTCAAAACCTAAATACCCCATATAATGGAATAGACAACACCCCGGGATCTACCAGACCCCGGGGTGTTGCGTGGATTGATATTATCCTCTACTTCATCAAGACCATCCGTTTCGTGGCAGTAAACTCACCAGCTTTGATGGTGGAAAAATAGACTCCGCTCGGCACAGACTCCGCGTTCCAGGTGATCTCATGATGACCGGCCACCAGCTCTCTGCCGATAAGAGTCACCACCTTCTGTCCTAATACGTTGTACACAGAAAGATCCACCTCACAGTCCTTCGGCAGATCGAAGGCGATCCTCGTGGTGGGGTTGAACGGATTGGGATAGTTCTGAGCCAAACCGAACTCCCTCGGTACAAGAGCATCCTTTGAGGCGATGCTGAAGTTCCGGGCCACCCGCTTGTACGGCGGGCAGAAATCCTCGTCCGACATGTCGGAGCCGCACATGCCGACGGCGTCGCAGCAAGTGACCTGGACCCGGCACTGGTCCGACGGCGGACCGGTCACCGTCCAGTCGTAGGATCCCGGGTTACCCGACAACTCTGCAATGACCCACCAGTTCTGGCCGCCGTCAACGGAATACTCGACAATGGTGGTATCTATGCCCACGTTGTCCGACCCATCCCACATGATGGTGTAAACCTGCCCGATGTAGAGCACCTCGCCACCGTTGGGCTGAATAACCGTCACAGACGGTGCAACAACAGCATCCAAGGCTTTGAACACATTGATCCTGCCGCTGCCCAAAAGGCCCTCGTAGCCGGGATTGAGGTCGTCGATGTTGTCGGTGTAATCCACGATCAGGTCGAAGATTTCCTGCCGGGTCAGAGTGGGATCGTAGGATTTGAGGATACCGGCCTCTCCGGTCGCATGAGGGGATGCCTGCGAGGTGCCACTGACCCAGGCCACATAGTTCGGGTTGTAGTGCAACGAGTACGTGCTAATCACATTTACCCCAGGAGCAGCAACATCCACCCACGTGCCGTAGTCCGACCACCAGGGTTTGACATCGCTGTTGTTGACGGCGCATACGTTCAGAACATCCGTCCGCTGTCCCAGATAGTCGGGAACGCTGTCACCGTCGTTGCCCGCAGCAGCCACGACGAGCACACCGTTGGCAATGGCGTAGTCAAGGGCCGCCCCCAGTCCCCCGGTGTTGGACGATCCCCAGCTGCAGTTGACGGCCGTCGCCCCCTTGTTCGCGGCGTAGTACATGGCCTGGGCGGCGAAATCCATGCGGACATAGCCGACCTCCTGCCCACCATAGTTGCCCGACCAGCCGATCCGGAGGGCCATGACCTTGACGCCGTTGGCCGGATCGTTCATCCCCGCGTTCCAGCCGCCGGCAAGCCCGGCCACCATGACACTGTTGTTCGTAATAGCTCCCATGATGCCGCCCACGTGCGTGCCGTGACCGTTGAAATCCGTGGGCTCGTTGTCCTCCGTATAGCAGTCCTCACCCGGCCAGCAATTGCTCCCGCCGTTCACAAAGTCCCAGCCGATCCAGTCGTCGACATAGCTGTTGCCGTCATCGTCGACTCCTTTTATCCCATTGTACTCCGCCCAGTTGATCCAGACATTCCCTTCGGTGTACGGCGACAGACCACCCAAGTCACGCGAGTTGTATTGCAGTCCCGTATCCAGATCTCCAAGGAGGATGCTGGCATCGCCGGTCTCCAGATCCCAGGCATCCGTGGCATCCACGTCGTTGTCATCGCTGTCGTAGAAATTCCACTGGTCGGACAGGAAATAGGGATCGTTCGGGATCGACTCGAACACCCGATGGACACCGATCTTCTCCACATGGTCCACGCTCGGATTCTCCGAGTAGGCTTTCACGACGTCATCCAGACTCTTGCCCGAATCAAACTTCACAATGTAGTACCGAGAAAGGTCGGGTGCATCCACACGCCTCACCTCGGCAGCCGTCTCAACATCAGGGAATTCCCGGTACATTTTGGTCACTTGAAACTCTTTGTTCACCATGTCCACAGCCGCAATGCCGGTCGTTATGATCCCTTCCTGTAAAACCGGCTGTACATTTGCCTCTCTCTTGAACTCCACTACAATGGCATCTGGCACGTACTGCTGATCCGCCTCTGCTATGAGAGAAGTGACGGGCTGGAAAGGAACCCGAATCTCTTTTAATCTCGTAATGTCTTGAACATCACCGATGCCCTGGGCCATGACACTCTGAGACAAGGCAAAGAGAATGAATGTACTCACAATTATTACGGTTTTCATAATGATACCCCCCTCCAAAAGGCACACCATTTTTGAAACAGACACGAGAACCATTTAACAAACAATGCCAGGAGCCACCCCCTTTCATTCAATGGAGATAGAGACACAGTCCGGAACCCTTATCACCCCCTTTCATGGAGATTCTGTGGCCGGTCTCGAGCGCATCACCCCCTTTTCGAGTTTAAGAAAGAAAAAAGTGAGATCGAAAAAATAACGGACTCTCAAGAACGATCAAAGTATCCTTGCCACTCCATTCAGAGAGCCCATCTTCATAACCACAAAAGTCTGTCCTGGGAGAAGATCACGATTCCGATATCTGGTGTGCTGTTCTTAATGATTGTTTAATTATAGGTATTTTTAGACGAAATGTCAAGGAAAAAACGGGGGGCAGGCTCCCTTTTACCGCACTCTTTTCCGGAACTATTGTTGAAACCGGCCAGGAAATTACAATTTTCGTAAGAATTCAGCCGCCTGGATGATTCCATGTCTTCCCGCTACTCCCCAGCGGGAAGACACAAATGTCACCCTCCTTTTTCGAGCATTGAAAAAGCCGCCCTGGTTTGACGACCGGGGCGGCTTTTCATGTCTTTTCAAAGATGAAGTGCGACTCCCGGAGCCTTGAAGACTTCGGAAGTCTGATCTTAACTTACTTCATCAACACCATCTTGTTTGTGGCGGTGAATTCACCGGCAACAATTCTGTAGAAGTAGACGCCACTGGGCACATCGGAGGCATTCCAGGTGACACGGTGATACCCCGAATTCTGCATTTCATTCACCAGGGTGGCGATCCGTTGACCGACGATGTTGAAGATTTCCAATGTCACGTTGGCGTTCACGGGCAGGGTGTAGTGAATCTCCGTCTCAGGGTTGAAAGGGTTCGGAGAGTTCGAAACACTGAACACCTGCGGCACCATAAGTGTGACCGCACCACCGGTTCCAAAAACGGGGCCGCTCTCGCATGCCATGGTCACATTGTTGGAACCAGGATCGTACGTATAGGACGCATGCGTCACGTCGGTCACCTCGAAACACCATTCACCCGAGGGTTTCTTCATCCCGGCAGTTTCGAAAGAGACCGTGCCGTCTCCAACGGTCACGTCACTGTAATCGCCTCCAGTGGGGCCGGTGGCGGTCACGGACACCGTGGCACCGGAAACCGGGTTATTGAGGTTGTCATAAATGGTGACTGTGCAGGTACCAATGTAGTTCGGGCCGACCTTTGCACGACCAACGACCATGTCATAAACATGCACGGTAATGCCAACATCTGTGACGTTGATGTAGTCAACCTTCGTTTCGGAATCTGTACCGTATGAATTGGTAACCGTTAACGTGACAGTGTACTTTCCCACAGCCGTATATTCGTAAACGGGATCTTGCGCCGTTGAGGTTCCACCGTCACCAAATGTCCAGTCCCATGTGTCAGGGTTTCCTAAGGAGAGATCCGTAAAATTGACCGTGAGCGGAACTGGTCCGGATGAGGGTGAAGCGCTGAATTCGGCTACCGGCGGGGCCGGTTGGCTTTCATATTCGATATACATGTCGTCGATATACACCGGATCCAGGGAGGTATAGTCCCAGGAACGGTTGGTATCAGTGACACGGATATAGACGATTCCGTTGACACCGCCCGGGAGGTCGGCGGAGTACACCTGTTCAGCCGCACTGGCGACAGTCAGCAGGGCGTTATAGGTAACATCATCGGTGGAATAGGCGAAGGTGAAATCATCGCCATCGCTGTTGTCCGGTCGATAAGCCTCCACATAAAAGGTGGCCGATGTGGCGCTGCCGATATTGAAATTCCACTTGTGCTCGAGGTAGCTGTACCTCTTGCGGGGATGCCCTGTATATTCAACCTCAGTAATGACCTCGTAAACGTTATCACTGGTGTACGTGTCGGTGAAATTGCCCGTCACTGTGCCGATAACTGGAATATCGGACAAGGTGTAGGCTCTCATAGGTGGCTGCGGTTCGGTCACATCGATGTAATCAACTTTGGTGGCAATATCAGAGCCGCAGGCATTACTGGCGGTCAACGTCACTGTGTACTTCCCCTGGTTCTGGTACTCGTAGGTCGGATGCTGCTCCGTCGAGGTGCCACCGTCACCGAAATCCCACGACCAGGTATCAGGATTGCCTGTTGACAGATCCGTGAAATTCACCGTCAGTGGTGCCTCGCCACCGGTCGGATTCCCTGTGAAGTCGGCAACAGGTGAAGCCTGAACGGTGACAAAGTCTATCTTCGTCTCGGTTGCGTTGCAGCCCTGTGAGCTGCTGCTGACCGTCAAGGGGACCGTGTAGATACCGGGTTCGTCAAAGGAGTAACTGGGATTCTGGGCAGTGGACGTACCGCCGTCGCCGAAGTCCCAGTCCCAGCCG
>CP070758.1:3537836-3574101 GCA_020348925.1 Gemmatimonadota bacterium
CAGAACATCAAGTACATTCGCCCCGCCGTCACCATTGCAATCGGCCGCCCAGAGCTCCTCGCCGCTCGGCGGCGGTGACGTTCCCAGAACAATATTTACCGTCAGGACAGCGTCCAGAACATTAATGGCTCCATCACCATTAACATCCCCTCTCTCCCGCTGGATATCCCATGTGTAAGCTGAGCCATATAGCCCCAGCCCAAACAGGAGCATGGCCAATCCCGCATGTACGATTCGTTTTAACATCCGTTCACCTTTCAGAATGTTGAGCCTTCAGAATTTTTAATACGCCACTTCAAATTACTTTTGTCGGTTACGGCTGTGAAGCCCCGAGGCAAGCTCTAGACAGACCCGTATCGTTGAATGTTACGGTTACGGCTTGTTTCCCCATCCTTGATCGTCCATTATATATATGCTGGATGCAATTTTTTCAAAGGATATATATCCCTTTTCACCCGTTGCACAGGATATATATACTGCGCGATCTCATACACTTTAGTGGCGGTGATCGCGCTCGTACTCATGATCATAGTCGTGTTTGTAGTGATCGCGGTCGCGGCGGAAATGGTGGGATCGTGACGGATTGATCTCGTCCAGGGCCCAGACCGCCATGGCCCGAACTTCGGGCTCGGGATCGCGGAGGGTTTCCAGGAGAGCATCAACGATACGCTCGATGTCGCGGAGAGAATCCCACGTATCACGGATACCGATGAGGCCACAGTTGAAAGCCGCTTCTCGGCGCATGTCCGGCTTTTTGTCCTCAAGCCGCCTCAGTAATGAGGGCACGCTTTCGGTATAATCGATGGCCCCTTCATCGGCTCTGAATCCATCAGTTACTCTTTTCACCAGGGGTCCGTTCATCAGGGTGCCGGCCCAGACCTGGTCGTTCTCCCAGGATCTCCAATTCCAATCCGCGAAGATCTCCTCCCGGGCCCATCCGGCCTTTCGACTGCCTCTATTTTCAATCTCGCCCAGAGCCCACACCACAGCTGTTCGCATGTCTTTCTCTCTTTTGGAAATCTCAACCAACGGATCGATGGCAACCGGGTCTTCGATCTCTCCCAGTGAAAGAATAGCCATCTCACGCACACGTGGATCACTGTCTTCGAGAGCCCAGATCAGAGGGACGATCGATTTTTTGTCCTTGATCTCACCGAGGGCCCAGGCGGCAACCTGTCTCACATCGGCGGACCCGTCCCGAAGAGCTTCGGTCAGTGGTATCACAGCATCGTGATCCTCGTGCTCCCCGAGCCACCAGGCGGCTCTCTGACGGATTATGGGATCTCTGTGTGCTTCCAAGTCCATTATGAGATCACCCGTTACAGGTATAGACTGTCTAACTCCAAAAACATCCAGTGTTATGAAGGGCAGCATCAGGACCATCAATGCCAGGGTGATGAGGACAAACTTCTCCGTGCTCAGTGAGGTATGGTTTAGCTTTTCATTCATGACGCACCGAATCCTTTCTTTCAATCCGTTTTCTCTGGCCATGGTGACGGCATACATCGGTCTGGCCCGTTTCACGTGGGAACGGGCAACCTGGAGGAGGTAGGACGCATATTCGTGATTTCGGACACCCTGCTGCAGAGCGTAATCGTCGCAGGCCCGTTCGCGTTCCATAGCACTCCGGCGGCTTGCCAGCCAGACCAGTGGATTGGGCCAGTAGAAGGCGCAGGCAATTTGCGTAAGAAGATGAAGCAAATAATCCCAGCGGGCGATGTGGGCCAATTCGTGCAGCAGAACACTTCGTGTTTGCTCCTCGTTCCACGTCCGTACTTCAGGCGGGAATATGATCACCGGTCTGAATATTCCCCAGGCAAAGGGTATCGAGATGTTGTCGCTCACCAAACAGCGGACACTTCGCAGAAGACCGAGGCGGGTCGCCAGAGGGACGGGCAGGCTGGAGACATCCGACGGATCGAGGGGATGAGCGCGATGGGTGAGGGAGCAGACACGAAGAAGATGGATGGTCAGCCTCACGAGGTTCAAAAGGACACCGATCCCCCAGAATCCCAGAAGTATCAGGGCCATCATCCTGAGAGGCGAGGGCTCAAACGGTTTGTTATCGGTGGTGGATTCTGATGTCTTCGCGGCATTCGGTGCTGTTGTGCTTCTTTCGCCCACAGGTTCGGGATCCAAGGATGTCGTGTGGGATACACCGGTTGGGCCCTTGGCGTCCAGCCAGATTTCCTCCAGGGAGCCAAACTGCCAGGACGGTACCGTGAAAGATACCAGAGGGAGAACCACCAGGATGACAAAAACTGTGCTCCAGGCCAACTGGCGCGCCGCCGCTGAGGATCGCCTCAGCAGCAAAGCTACCACCCCTGCGGCCGTCACCAGCAGCGTCGCTTTCAAAAAAACAGCGACACCTATCTCTGCCGCAGCCCGTGCCATCATTTCAATAGTGACTGTATCCATCATGACCCTTTCTCCTTCTCCAACCACGCCTCTATCCGTTCAATCTCTTCCTCGGAGAGTTTCCCGGAGGAAGTATTTAGCAAACTCAGGATGGCCCTGGAAGGTGATCCGCCGAAATACGTCCGAATCAGGTCCCGGGTCGCTTTCCGTGATGCCTTCTCGGCGGAGACAGCGGGTGAATAGATGTAACGGCGGTCATGTTTGCGGTATACGACGTAGCCCTTCTTGGCCAGAATGCCGAGGGTAATTCGGACGGAGTCATAACTGGTCTCATCGGGCATGCGCTGCACGACATCGGAAACACAGGCCTGGCCCAGTTGGTAGAGGATGTCCATGATCTGCCGCTCCCTCTTGCTGAGATATCCGTTCTGCTGATCTTTCATTCAGAGTTCTCCTTTTGTGTAAAATTTTTTACACTATTTAGACACTTGGGGGTTTCAATTTGTTTCAATTTTTCCGAAACTGCTTTCGTACAAGAAAGTTGCCCTGCATTACCAATGATCTCCACTCGTTTCTTGAAATCGTACAAATATGATACTGTGAAAACCGTACATCGGTTATTTGTAATTGTCCCAATGGAATATGATGTAAACCTTCATCATCTCAGGTGCGTCTCTTTTACAAAGTCTTTGTCCGACGAAATGAAACAAAGGTGTGAGTATTGTTGTCTCAAATTCGAAGAATTTGGAGGACGGAAAGAAAGCTTTCACATTAGAACCGGAACCTTATCCGCGAAAGGAGGAAATGATGCAGAAGTTTTGTATGTGGGTCGTGCTGCTGTGCCTGATTCTGGGGTGTGGTGTTATCGATATCTCTGCGGATGTTGAGGAATGGGAATTTTCCGGTGTGACAAGAATCAAGGTGAAAGGGATATCGGGTGATGTGATCCTGCGCCCGGCGGACGGACGCACGGGCGTCGTCGAGTTGAGGGAGGATGTGCATCCGCGCAGCAGTTTCCACCCCACCGTGGAACAGGAAGGCGAGACGCTGTATATCAGAGAAAAATGGCGGGGGAATACCTCACGAGGCCGAGTGGAGTGGACTATCCTTCTTCCCGAGCAGGCCGATCCTCCATCCATTCGGATCAACAATGCATCGGGTAATCTTGATTGTCGGGGCGTCTCCGCCGAAATTGATTTCGAAACGGCCAGTGGTGATATCGTTCTTTCGGAGATGAAGCTTGGTGACCGGTCCGATTTCAGTACGGCCAGCGGAGATTATATCCTCGAGAATATGACAATCCCTGAGGACGTTGATTTCAGCACGGCCAGCGGCGATTATGAACTGGAGAACCTCATGATCGAGGAGGGATGTCGATTCTCAACGGCTTCCGGTGATGTAAAATGCCGGAACTGCAAATGTATGGACGACGTGGAGATGAGTTCAGCCAGCGGTGATGTCGTTGTTCGAGACACGGAGCTTCTGGGGTGGAGTGAGTTTTCTTCGGCCTCTGGAGATGTTGCATTATTTTTCGATAAACTTCCCGGGCACGACATCACGGCCGGTTCGGCTTCCGGCAAGGTCGTCCTCGAAGTTGACGATTTCGGTGATGATTTTACACTGGTCATGATCAAGCGTGAGGACAGGGGTCGCATCTCCTGCCCCTTTGAATACAGTTACGAAGAAACCTTCGACGATTATCACATCTATGAAAGAAGAGTTGTCGAGCGCGGTTCTGGCAAGCCAGAGATCGAATTACGCACCGCTTCCGGAAGGGTCATTGTCAGGGATTGATACAGCCGGATTTTTATGCGTCTCTTTCCGTTCGAAGACGCGTATTCATTGGATTTACGCTGGGGCAAGAGTTGTCCTCTTGCCCCTTAATACTCTGTAGTTTTCTGTACTTTTTCGAATTTATTCGATGGAAGTGTAAGCCCCGCTTAAGCAATCCCATATGGCATAAAACAATCCCTTCTTAAAACTTCTCATTTTTATCATCAGAATTGTAAGACTTCAGAATTAAAATTGAATAAAGAGGTTTTCTATTGCCCTAAAATAGTATAATTTAGGGCAGTACGGTGATCTCATTTCTAAAAACAGGGACATAATGCATGTTCATGAACAGTGATACATGATGGTTGAAGGAGGAGTGACTTGATTATGTTAAAGAAACGAATTATTATTCTGGTCCTATGTTTGACTGTATCAGCGGGGGCTGAGATATCGGTGAAGACAGTGGATTTTTTGAAGGAAATCGGTGTCGAAATCAATGCGGCGGGGCCGCTGCTCGTACAAACTGATCCTAGTCGAAATCGCGTCATTGTTGCGAACACTCTGAGCTCCTCGGTATCGATTATCGATGGAGAGACGCACTCGGTCGTGAATATCCCCATTGGGGGACGGGCACTGCAGCATCTCAAATCCGAGGCGATGACTCTGAATAGAGGCACGGGGGATATCTGTCTCATTGCATCGAAGAGCCTCCACATTATTCATCCCGAAAAGAGATCCGCCAAGACGATTCCGACCGACGACCAGTTTGAATCCGTTGCCGTTGATGAAAGCACCGGCAATGTCTTCATCGCAGGGCGGGAGAGCGGGGAGATGGGATTCTATGAGGCGAAATCGCACAAGCTGAGAATGCGCACCTGGCTGGATCACAGGGAGAAACTCATAAACCTCAACCAGACGCCACCTCCGCCAATTCGAAAGGTTGTTGCTGACAACGAGCTCCGAAAAATTATTGCCATCGATGGGTACACATCAACCCTCTATCTGTTCAATTCCGATGACGGGCGGGCTGTTGATTCGAGGCGACTCGATCTTACCAGTGGCGGGCGCTGGCATCTCGCCGGTTACGATGAAAAAACCCATCGTCTGTATGTTGTCGTGGAGACGGATGCGAGGAAAGTGATCGAGGCGGCAAAGGTCGATGTCCTGGGTAACGATGATATCATTGTACAGCTTCCTGAATTCACCGAAGGTGTAGGAATTATCTACAATCCCAAACGGGACGAGGTTTATGTTCCCTACGATAACCATCCATCGGTGCATGTTGTAGATTTTGAAAACGGAGGAAGGATTGATGAGATCAAACTTCCCGCCTATGGCAATGATGCCAGTGCCATCGATTTGGAAAATGATTACCTGTACATTGGGAGCTGGGCCCATGGTGAGATCGATGTTATCGATCTGCAGACACGAAAGCTCGTGAGAAGAATCGAGCATTTAGGGATTATTCCTCATATGTTCAGTATGGCTTTCAATCCCCTTACAAATTTGCTCTATATTCCAAAAGGTGCAACTGCCGTCAACGGCACCTTTGGTGCTGCGGTAAATGTATTGGATCCGGTCACGGAACGGTACGAGAAAATTCATACCGGCTGGGCACCTATAGATCTCATCGAGCTGCAAGGAAGAAACAGCTTTCTCGTCTTTAACAACGAAGACCAGTTTGCCGAAGTCCATCCGAGCGGTCAATACGAAGTTCATACAGTACCCTATGACTACCCGGTAGAGGCAGCTTACAGTCCGGAGGGCAATGTCTACCTTTCCTATGGGCCGCATCAATCCTACTGGCCGACCGTCTATATATGGGATGCAAAGAACGGTATCATTACAATTGACAAGGATGATCTCAGTTTTTATGACCGGCGTGTCCCCCGACAGGCCCACACAATGGCTTTGGATGTCGAAGGCGTTTTGTATTATAGTCAGAACAATTGGGGAGGGGAGGAACATTTCTTGGGGAAATTGCTGGATGAAGTTCGCCTCTTTGAACCAATCAAACGGATTGCCCTCGGGGATACGGTTGTCAGGGAAATTAGCCAGAGGATCTTGCAGTACGATCCCGAATTGCATTGGCTCTATCTCGTTCGAGTGGGGGAAGGGAACGAAGATCCAAGTATTCTTCAAGTCATCGATCCGGACTCGCAGAAGGTTGAGAAGAGGTTGTTGTTGGGTTTGACGGCCACAGATTTCATCGTAGAGACCGAGAATCTTTATATAGCCAATTTCGAATCGAATACTGTTTCGATTGTCGACAAAACGATTTTCTCCAGTCGTGAAATCGAAACTGGTGACGGTCCGCTCAAACTCTGCCTCTGTGGTGGAAAAGTTTACGTTGCAAACCATCTCAGCAATACGCTGCAAGAGGTAAAAGAAAAAGGCAAAGCGTTTCCAATTCCATATGAAGGATTTCCTGATAACCTCTTTGTTTTAAGAGAGAAGATCATTATTACCTCTCATAATTCTGAATCTCTTTATATTTTTCATTTCTATCCTTTTAATGAATAATTTACCCTATTGCATTAGGAAATGTATACCTACGGTGATACAATATTCGACTCAGGCAATGTCTCTTTTTATGTGAGAGGTCAGTATGGCGATGCCGTCTTCTTTATTACCCAGGGTCAGGTGGATAGTGAAGGCAGGTTGTGGATTACGGATTTCCTTTCGGGGAAATTGTTTCTGATTGAGGAGAAATAGAGCTGGAGCTCAGATTTCAGACGGCGTTCGAAATGGCAACTTCAAGATAGGAAAAACCTTGTTCATTGCCCTGACTCATATTGTCTCTCCCAACATCAGTCAATGCGAGGTAACGTATCGTAACAGGGAGCCGATCGACTACGATCGAGCGGTGAAGCAACATGAGGCGTATTGCCAATTGCTTCGTGACTGCGGACTCGATGTCATCGAATTGTCGGTTAACCGCGATTATCCTGACTCGACGTTTCTTGAGGATACAGCTGTGGTTGTTGACGAAATCGCGATCATGGCCAATTTGGGAGTTGCATCCCGGCGAGGAGAAGTGAACGGCGTCGAACAGGAATTGGCCAAATATAGAAAAATAAGGCGCATTGAGCCTCCGGCTACCTTGGATGGCGGCGATGTGTTGAAAATTGGGAGGGACATATTTGTGGGGTTGTCACCTCGAACGAATGAGGCTGGGATTCAATCTCTGAAAAGGTTCCTGGCACCCTTTGGATATAAAATAATTCCTGTCATTTTGAAGGATTGTTTGCATTTGAAATCCGCCTGTACTACTCTGGACAAGAAGGCCCTTTTGGTAAATGCCTCATGGCTGGATCTTGAGCCTTTTTCGAATTTCCGGATTATTCAGGTGCCGGAAGATGAATCTGAGGCGGCGAATGCGCTCAGAGTAAACGATACAATTTTCATGCATTCCGGCTTCTCAAAGACGGTTCAGATCGCTCGGGCCGAGGGATTTGCTGTCAAGACAACGGATATATCCGAACTCCTGAAAGCAGAAGCCGGTATGACCTGCTCGAGCATCATTTTTGAGCACCTTGATTGAAGCTCTCCAGGGAGAAGCCACTTTTGTGATTTGTTTTTCAGCTGTGTTCCCAGCACCTCAATATTATTTTCGGCTTGATTTTTTATCATAATAGTATTAACATTCTTATCCGGATTCTTTGTACGTTTCCAAACAATTGCTGAAGAAAGGAGCGAACATGGCAGAGGCGAGAGTGAAATGGGTTGATGGATTGCGATTTGTCGGATACAGTGGTTCGAAACACGGGATTCTCATGGATGCTGGCGAGAAGGTCGGAGGCACGGATACCGGAGCTCGCCCCGGAGAGATAATTCTTATCGCCTTAGGCGGTTGCACAGGCATTGATGTGGCTTCGATTTTGAACAAAATGAGAGTTCCGTTTCATGATATTGAGATCGTTGTCAAGGGCGAGTCTGCACCGGAACATCCCAAGTATTGGACCCATATCCAAGTGAAGTATATTGTGAAAGGAAAAAATCTTCCTGAAGATAAAGTGAAAAAAGCTGTTGAGCTTTCACAGGAGAGGTACTGCTCAGTGGGAGAGTCGCTCAGGAGGAATGTTGTCGTAGAGCATACCTATGAAGTACAAAGCGGATAAGGGGGATCAGAGGGGTTGAAAAGGCATTAGCGGGCGAGACTAGGCGAAAGAAAGAGAATGAAGATACATCCGACCGTAATCCGCTAAATTCGAGTTATGTGAATGATTATTGGGAAGACGAAAATAAGGGTGATCTATGCTGACACCGATCAGATGGGTGTGGTCTATTATACCCGGTATTTCGAGTTCTTCGAGCGAGGGCGCACGGAATTGCTCCGCGAATTGGGTTCGCCGTATTCGGATATGGAGAAAGAGGGAGTGGGTCTGCCGGTTGTTGAAGCCCACTGTGAGTATAAAAGAGGTCCGCACTATGATGATGTCATCGTTGTGAAAAGTATGATCACACAAATACCACGCTCCACGATTCGGATCGACTATGAATTATACGACGAACCGGAAAAGACACTGTTGGCCACAGGTTATACAATCCACTGTTTTCTCAATCGTGATGGTCGCCCGACAAAAGCCCCCAAAGCGTTCATCGACCTGATCCGAAGAAATCTATGACCCACCATACATGAACTTCTCGTTCAATTTTTATCACGGGATTTTTAGGTACGGAACATTCTGGCCAGATCTGCTGTGTTTTTCGGCGTCCAACCAAATACCTTGCGCCACACATCAGTGCTTTCCATACAAAGGTAGATGAAAACATTTCGATTGTGGGATCGGATCTGCGAAAGGACTTTCGAGTACATCCCAACCCTGATGGGTTTGAGATAGCGCATTTTTCCATCCTGACCAGGGATAAATTCCTCATCAATGATCTTGCTCCGTGGGCATCGCTCCCGAATGATGGGTTTTAAACTTGGCGGGTAACGAAAGGTGCCGAGGCTGATCCAAACAATGTTTTGAGGATCGATATATTCGAATAACGATTCTACGACACTTTCATAACCTTCTTCCCAATCAGGAGAGTAGATTATTGGATCGAAGTGAAAAGCCAGTTTATATCCGGCTTCCTGACATTGTCGGGCAGCCTGTAACCGCTCTTCAAGGGATGCACACCCCATTTCCTCTTTGTCAATAATAGTCTGTGGATTAACCGACCAGGCTACCACCGTTTTACCACCATGATTTAAATCTAAGAGATTGTTGATCTGATTCGATTTCGTCTTGAGTTCAAACAGGACATTGCTTTTTTTAGAAAAATAGGGTATGAAAAGTCTGCTCATTTCAGTAATATGGTCAAGCTCAAGACTGTCCGTCAGCTCTCCGGTACCAATGCGCAGAGGCCATCCCGATTTTCTTTGAAGCCTTTCATCCATCTCTCGCATCAGATCGTTTATGTTGGCATACATAGTGATCAAGGGATTGTTGAAATACATCTGGAGGGCACAATAGGTACAGTCGAGTGGGCAACCGATGACAGGACTTAAAATCTGATAGTGACAGCAAATAACCTTTGGAGTTCCGGGGCAGGGTTTGAGCATCCGACCTTTATAGCTGGTAATGAGGAGATGCTTTTTCCCCTGACCGATGGGATCGGGCTTGGAAAGAATTTCGTCGGTGGCAAGACGAGGATCATCGATGAACTCTATCGGTACGCCGGCAAGATTGTTGAGAATGGTTTCAGTAAAAGAGGCATTTTCGACCTCAACGTCAATGTAGATTTTTTTTGGTTTGAACATTTCTTTGGAAGGCTTTAGAGCATTTCTAAAATGGTTTCAAGCTCCTTTTGTCTGGAAAGAGCGGTAAGTTTGATGATAATCTCTCTTAATTCTTCCTCGTTTTTAAATGAAAAATCAACCTTCAATTTTTCTCCCTCAAGAAAGGGAGGAATTGAGAGGGATAGTTCCGGCGGTAGCTTCAACTGTCTCAGGTTGTTCTGTATTTTTTTCTCCAATGCAGCCAAGGCAGGAAACCGTTTTTCTTTGAGACGTTTTCTGATTGTTTCGATCTTCTGAGGTGTCGGCATATTTTGATCCGCGAGTATTGTTTTCATTTCACTATCGATGATTTGGCTGGCCACAATCTCATCTCGGTGGCGGATTTCGTCAATATGTGTGAGAAACTCCTTGAGTTTGTTCGTGCCTAACCTGAGTGGAATAATGAGATCAAAGAGGTTCTTCTGATCCTCCCTTGAGAAGCTTGAAAAAAGAGCCGCATTACTGAGAGCGACATTATTTTCGACAATATACGCTTTGAGGTGATCGTCCAATTCCCAGAGTCGCATAACGTTTTGAAAAATTTTTTTACCGGGTTCGAGATCTAAGAGAGGCATGATATCGGTGATGAGAGTCGCTTCTTCCATATGACCGATCTCACTCAATTTCCGCAGGCACAATGATTTCTCAATGAGATTCATGGCACGACTTGTCACTGTTTGATGCAGGCTGAGTAAAAGGGCCTTTGCATCGGAGAGTTCGTCAGAGCTGTAGATAATACTATCAATCTGCTTCATGTTGAGGTCGATACAACTTTGTACTCTCTGAAATCCGGAGATGATCTGACAGTATTCTGTTGAATTTATCGTTCGAAGGATGATCGGATGGATAAGTCCAATAGCATGTATCGACTCGGTCAATCGCTTACGATGAGGCATATACGAAATTCGGAACCGATCGTTCCGAAGATCAATTTCGACAATTGGTACCTTTTTGTAGATCATCTCAGGAACCTCTCATAATGTTCTTTCTTTCGTCTGTATATGTTCCATTCTTTCGTTTTTCCTCTCTTCTCATATCCTTGGGCCAGAATCTCGCACCTCCGGACGATATCTCGAATGACGAGACCTCTTTGATCATCGGTCAAATTGGGATGCTTCAAAATATTTTCCAAGGCTGTAATTCTGAATCTGTCCATTCCCCAGTACTTTTGAGATAACTGATCGGGATGTCCGCCGCGTTTGATAATGAGAGGCTCAGGAATGAAATGGATGGGTGTCACCAGGGATGCTCTGAGCCATAAGTCGTAGTCTTCGCATGCTGGTAATTGTTCGTCAAAGAGCCCAACCTGAGCAAAAAGATTTCTCCTTATCAGTGCCGAGGAGAGACTGATAATACAGAGGGGAATGCAGTACTGAAATATCCAGCCCGTGTATTTGCGATGATACTTTTTCGGGTTGACTCGAACCCCTTTTCGGATCCAAACCTCGTCTGTATAGCATATCTCGGCTTCATCAATCTGCTCAAAGATTTCCATCTGTTTTTCAAGTTTGCGCCTCGTCCAGAGATCATCCGAATCCAGGAAAGCAATAAATTCTCCCTGGGCAATACGCAACCCTGTGTTTCGAGTTTTGCTGATGCCAGCGTTCTCCTGATAGTGATAGTTGAGCCGACCTTGATAGGGTTTCAGTATATCCCTGGTGTCATCGTCAGAACCATCGTCGATCAGAATAAGCTCAAAATCCTGATAGCTTTGATGGAGCACCGAATCAATCGCTTCAGGTAAAAAGGCGGCTCTGTTGTATGTCGGTATGATAACACTCACTTTCGGCATAAAGATCAATATGTTCCTTACGTAAGAGACGTCGTAATAAAGCGATCTATATATTCGTACCAGGGTGTCCCCTCAAAACCCGCTTCATAATTTCTATAGTCACGAGAGCGACATTTTTAGAAGCGGAATCAACATTTTTTTTGAAATCAGTGAGCGCGTGCTCATCAGCACGGTCGGATATGCCTTTTATAACGATCCAGGGGATATTGTGCAATTGACAGATCCTGGCCACTCCTGCTCCTTCCTGCTCCACACACTCTCCTTGAAAGCGTTTCCACAATGCTTCCCTTTCATGTACTTCTTTTACAACACGATCCCCACTGAGAACGTCGCCAGCGACAGTTTTTCGCTTTTGCATTGTTTCATTTGAAACCTGAAGGGCATAATGAAACAAATTTGCATCTGCGTAATACACTTTATCTTTCAAATTGTTATCATCGATGGTATCGTATTCGATGACTCGCCTTGAAATAACAACATCACCTATCTTGCGTTCCGGGGATATCGCGCCTGCAACACCACAGTTCACAATAATGCCGGGGTGAAACCGTTCGATCAAGAGCCTCGCTCCTTCAGCCCCCTGCACTTTTCCTGAACCCGTTTTCGCTACCATAACATCCTCATCACCGTATCGAAGGAGGAAGAAAACATACGTCTTGATTGACTCTCTTCTGATCTCTTCAAGTTTCGAGCGCAGTGGTTTCGTCTCTTTTCCGAAGGCAGAAACGATTCCGATCCTCATGAGTGTTCCTCGTTTTTTCAAATCCTCTGTTTTATTTTGAGGATATGGAAAAGCCCCGCAGTGATTTCCGCAGGGCTTACTATGTTAGGTCACTTTCTCTAGAGTTCTATCTTTTTTTAAAGACAATGGCAAAGAGCAGGAATATGATAGTTACAATCCATAGTGGGTGGATGAGGAATCCTAAAGCAAATGTGGTGACGGCAAAAAAAACACAGATAATCGTTAGACAACCCAAAACAGAATGTGCCTTGTCTTGATGCTACATGTATTTCCCTAAGATTTTCGCTACATTGAGATCGAACTCTCCGATGATCTGAGTCTCTTTTCGACTCCTGTTGGGATCATTTTCATTGATCCATTGGTAGAATCGCATATGACCCATGAGTGTCGCTTCTTGCGCAATGGGCAGAAAGAGCTTCTGCAGCTCGTTCTGGGTTATAATTTTTATTTTTCCACTCTTGACAGGCAAAAAGAAATCATTTTCCTCGATGACGATACGCCCGGTGAGCTGAGCATCCTTTTTCTCTTGACCCTCTTCGAAGTAGTTTCTGAAACGATCGACCTTGTTGTATTCCAGCGTCATCGGATCGACGATATTTGCTGCGTAATCTTCAACGCCCGCAGAATCCGGATTGAGGAAGGTCACAGGCTCCTCGCCACTGCCAACAAACTGCTTTTCATCAGGGTACCAGATACCTCCGGTATTTGTAATATTTCCAACAATTAAGATCGTATCGGGTGCAGAGGCGACAAGGGTGTACTTTTTCGTTTCAGTAATGATGGAATCGAGGGGGAAACTGAGAAAAAATTTGTTCGTTGCGGGGTGGAGCCAGGCGTCAAAACCAGAAATGCTCGAATATTCCTGATACCATTCACCTTTGAGCTGGTCAATTGTGACAGGTACGTAGGTATCCATATTCCGTTGGTGAGTGGCCAGACCTGCATAGCCGACACCTACAATCAAGGCCAACAGGACTGGGATAATGTATTCCCATAGCCACAAGCCTTTATCTCTCTTTTTCTTATCACCAATCAGCACGGTTGTTGCGGCTGCCACTTTACCGTAATCGGTTTCTTCGACCTCCTCGTGAAATTCCAGCGGAAACGCAAGGGCTCGGACAATGCCGTAGCCGGCGATTTTTTTGCCAACTCCGGCGTCAGTAATGAGCGTATCCAGTGCGGAATTCTCCGCATCATTTTCAGTATCCAAAGAGAATGTGGCTTTGAGTTGAGCGTCGTCGAGTTTATATGTGATGCCCAAGCCATCAAGGTACTCCTTGGCGGCGTCTTCGCACCCTGCGACATCCAGTGTGAGTTTGTGGTTTGTCTTGTCAGTCTTGCGCTCAATCAGGGTGGGTACTTTCCGGTCATTTACATCCATTTTGACCCTCCCGACTTTGTTGGTCACGTGGAATAGTTACACTTTCATACATTCGAATATAGCGCTTTTTCGCGGTCTTCAAAATACTTAAATTTAAGTGAACTGTCAAGTTAAATTTCGCTCCAGGAACTGTTTTTAGCGATCTTTCCGGAGTCCGAGATCCCTGGGGATTTTACACCTGCTGTCAATTTCTCGGGATACATGCAAGGCGTCCAGGAAATAGTGCTGAAACTTGAAACAGAGGATAGAATGAATGAAGTATTATGTTTGTATTCAATAGTGTAAGTCATTATATTTCATAAGGAAAAGTAATTGCTGGTGCTTTTCATCGTATTCGGGAGGATAAGAGCCTTGCGCTATACAGAGCGTGTGAAATTTCACCACATGATATCCATTTCAGTACTCATTTCCTTTGTGGGATGTTCCGGAAGGGGGGATTTTCAGAGCGGAATTCTCACATCCTTGACATTACCTGAGAACTCGCGCCAGATCCTTTTCGTGACCGTATCCTCCTGGAATGATGTTCAAGGAACACTGCGGCTCTTTGGCAGAACTGAATCCGGCTGGAAGGCAGAATGCGATGACATACCTGTCGTTCTCGGAAGAAACGGTCTTGGTTGGGGGAGAGGTCTTCATGCTCTTAATCTGGCCGGCCCCCAGAAAATGGAGGGAGACGGAAGAGCACCGGCGGGTGTGTTCGACCTGGGAACATCCTTCGGCTATGATCTGCAAAGGCCGGATGGAAGCTCCTACCCTTACCGGCAGGCAGCCGAACACGACTATTTCATCGACGATGTCGACTCACCCACCTATAATCAATGGCAATCCCTGGACGATTCAGCGGATACAGATCCGTATTACTACTGGACGTCCTTCGAGAGAATGAGGCGCGATGATGACCTCTACGAACTGGGGATTGTGGTGAAGCACAATATGGATCCGGTTGAAAAGGGAAGGGGGAGTGCCATTTTTTTCCACGTCTGGCGAGGCCCGGATCAACCGACAGCGGGTTGCACCGCCATGTCGAAGGAGCATCTCCTGACACTGCTCCGTTGGCTTGATCCGTCAAAGTATCCCCTTCTTGTGCAGGTTCCTGAAAACGTGCTGAAAAAAGGTCTCCTCAGGATTGATCATTGAGTGTTTCATCGAAGAATTCCCCGTGATTCTGCTTCGTGGGTTGGCCATAATTATTATGAAAAAGTTCTTTCTTTCGACCAGTGAAACTATGGGGCGATTTCGAAAATAAGCGAAAGTTGAGTTGAAAGCCCTAAATCATTGTAATGTTGTGAAAGCAACCCATTTGACTGACATTCGGATTGATTTTACGATTAATCCAGGATGGACTTTCTTATTGCTCTTTCTATCCTTCAACAACTCTCGGAGGCAACCTCTTTTGCCCCACAGGACCACAGGAATGATCGCCGAGTTACAGCGATTCCAATGGTTTTGGACGATCCGCACCATAAAAATGCCTGTCCAAACTGCAACGTTACAAACGATTATAATGACCGCTCGGCAAGCCAACAGTTGCTCCAAAAATCGATGGGATTAAGTTTGGTGGGATTGCAGGAATAAATGTCGTTTATGCATCGTGAAACGTGAAGGAGAGGCTCAGTTATAACCTCACGTTCAAAAAGTTGTTTGCAAGATATGAGTGACAAAAAGCTCTGAGATCTTTCCCCTACATCCACGACCAGGAGAATTTTGCAAAAAAAACGAATCCCATCAAGTCGCCAGTTGCATATTTATATTGACATTTCATGTATTTCTGATATATTGATAAAAAGTTACATTCGGAAATCCAGGCCAACCAGAGGAGACCCATCCGATACAGTTTAAATTCCCCTGGTTGGAAATCGGAATTATTAAATTCTTCTGCAACAATGTATTTGTATTCTGGGATCTGTTATTTGGAATTTCACGGAAAGGAGGTGATAACCATGAGTGAAGTGATGGATTGGGGTGAGTGTAGTATTGATAGTATCTATGCTTCTAAGTGCGACTCAAACGCTTGCAAGAGTGGCTGCCGCTGCGCCTGTAGTTGCCCGCCAGGTGTGAATTCTGCAAGAAACAGTGATGCTACTAGTGCCAGCAATACCGTCTCTGTTTATGCAACTTATAAAGAAACCGAAACGCACTAGAGAACCCGAGGCACTCATCTTTGAAGTTCTCAGGAACCCGGAAGAATATGAGCGGTACAAGAGGAGTATAGCGGCTAGAATTTCTTGCACTCACCCGTTGTTTCAGGTTGCACTCGTGAGTCGTCTCAGTTCTGAGGCGGCTCACGCGCCCCTTTTCGGAAAGGGTAAAGAGGAGGAACAAATAACTATTTGCTCTTTTGTCATCGCCCATTGATTAGTGGGAAGGTTAAGAAGGGGGGAATATATAATGAAACAGAGTCCTTTTGTTCATAAATTCAAGACCGCAAAAAATCATTATATTTATGATGTCAATACGAATAACATAATAAAAACCAGTCAAATAATTAACGACATAATAGACGACTATGGTACGCTCTCCCCTTCGGCGATTATTCGCAAATGGACGAAGAAATACGAGGCAAAATCGATCAGAGAATCTTTAAATTACATTCAGAATTCTTATAAATCTCAGGGCATATTTTCTTCTGATCGGCCAATCACGATGGAATACCCGATGTGTGAAAAACATTTTTGCGAGTCTTTGCAAAGTAAGTTAAGCGATCTTATATTGAACGTTACGGAGAGATGTAATTTGAGATGTAAATATTGTACCTATTCGGGAAGTTACTATTACTCGAGAAAACATTCGATGAGAAATATGTCCTGGGAGGTTGCAAAAAAAGCGATAGACTATTTCCACTCGCATAGTCAGGCTTCAGAGAAGGTGTATGTATCTTTTTATGGAGGAGAACCTTTGCTCAATTTCGATCTTATTAAAAGAAGCGTAGAATATATTAAAAAATCCACCAAATGGCCTCCCATTATCTTTCACATTACTACCAACGGAACATCACATAATGAAGAAGTAATGAAATTTCTAATAGATAACGATGTATTACTCCAAGTGAGCATCGATGGACCATCAGAGGTGCATGATAGATATAGAGTTTTCAAAAATGGTAGGAGGTCTTTTAACGCAGTTAGTAAAAATCTGCAAAAACTGAAAGAAATGGACAAAGACTACTTCAAAGACAGAGTTTCTTTTACGGTCACACTTTCTCCACCATATAAATTATTAGAAGTCTATCGGTTTTTCTCTACTAATGAGTTGGTTGCCCTAAATACCCTGAGTGTCAATTTTGTAAACTCCTTCGATACAAATTTCTTCAATATTTTTTCGGATCAGGAAAACAAATCTCAACTGAAGGCGCATCTTAAGATTTTAAGAGAACGGTATGTTGATTTGAGGGCTAATTCCACCACGACATCTTTCAATGAATTTTTAGGCGAGCTTTTTGAACGATCTCTAATAACAATTCACCGGAGGGACCGGAAGCCGATGGGAAAAAGTTGTGGACCTAATGGTATCTGTGTTCCTGGAACAAGAAGGTTGTTTGTGAATGTTGAGGGTAAACTCTACCCATGTGAAAGGGAGGGAGAAACGTTTTGCATTGGCAATGTGGGAACCGGTGTAGAACGTCGGAAAGTATGGTCTCTGATTAAAAGATATATCGATGAAAGTACTGTAGACTGCACAAACTGCTGGGCTGTCAGACTCTGTTCATTATGTTTAGCTGAAGCAACGAAAAACCACCATTTTGATTATGCAAGGAAGAGAGAAAACTGCCCTCATGAAAGTTTGAAGTTTCAAAGAGGTTTAATTCTCTATGCAGAGATCATGGAACGGAATCCGAAAGCCTTTGATTTTGTAAAAGATATGACTATCGAGTAGGAGTTGGGAGAATTTTTTAGAAAAAAGTGTTTTACCCCCTTGTAATTCCCCAATAAATTCATAAATATAGACAGAGAATTTTATGGTTGATTTGTCCGATCTTTTCAAGATACCAATACAACAGACAAACGCCAAGTTCTCGCTTCTATTCCGTGCACTCGCCTTTACCTGGCAAACGGGTAAGTTTTTCACTATCCTGATATTAATAGTCAACATTATATCCGCCCTTTTTCCTGCGGCAAATTTATTTATTGTAAAAAATGTGATTGACAGTATCGTCAATCTTCTGAATACTCAAAGGAGTGGTGGCTTAAAGGATTTATCCCTATGGATCGCATTATTGATTGGCATATGGGTTATTCAACATATCATCAGTACCTTACAGACAAGTGCATCATCGTGGTTGGATCTTCGCGTCAAACAAAATGCTCAAATTTCCATTATGCGCAAATGTTCAGAATTTGATATCGCTTTTTTTGAAAATCCAACTAATTTGAATATGGTGCAAAATGCATATGTGGGTGCCACGGGCGATATATTTTATGTCATGATCCTTTTCTTCAGTGTCATTGAAACGATTGTTACTCTTATAAGTTTCATCGCCATACTTTTTGGATTACACTGGGTGAGTGTTATGATAATCATTGCAACGACTCTACCACAAATTTTTTCCAATAGATATTTTGCCAAAAGAAGATGGGAAATTACTACGGGTCTCGTGGAACCTCGTCGTATGAGTAGTTATTATTCAAGTGTAGTAACTCGGAGAGGAGTCGCCAAGGAGATTCGACTGTTTGGTCTCTTTAAACACTTTCTCGATCGGTTCATATCTTTCACGGGTCAATTTAGACAGATTGAAAAGACCTTTCTTAAAAAACAGGCAGTGATAAACTTCCTGGTTAACCTTATTACTATTGCCGGTTCTTCACTTATCTGGCTTTATATCTTACACCGGGCGATTGGTGGAACAATCAGCATTGGTGATATTGTGTTTTATACTGGAGCAGTATCAAGCTTTCAAGGTGGTTTATCCACGGTGTTTTCTTATGCAGGACAGGTTTTTCAGCATGTGCTTTTTCTGGGAAACTTCTTTTCGTTCTTAGACCTTGACCCTTTCAAGGTCGAGGGCGCACTTAAAGGTCCAGCAAATGTGATTGGAAATCGGAGTGGTCATGTGAAACCACCTGTAATACTCAGAAAGGGTATTGAGTTTAAAAATGTCTCATTCAAATATCCGCAGACCGATAAATTGGTATTGAACAATATAAGCCTTTTTTTACCTCCTAAGGAATCAGTCGCTTTAGTCGGAGAAAATGGGGCTGGAAAAACTACCTTGATAAAACTTTTAGTTCGCCTCTATGATCCTACTGAGGGTCAGATACTTATTGATGATAGAGATATAAGAGACTACGATTTGGAAAGTCTTCATCGAATATTCGCAGAGATTTTTCAAGATTATATCTGCTATCCTTTGACCGTGCGTGAAAATATTGGATATGGGAATATCGAAAGAATTGATGATATATCGTCCATACAAAGAGCTTCGCAACTTGCTGGAGTGCATGAATTTATTGAACGCTTCCCAGATAAATATGAGACCTATCTCGGACGTCTCTTTCAAAAATCGAACATCGACCTCTCGGTTGGTCAATGGCAAAAAATAGGTCTGGCTCGTGCATTAATGCGAGAAGATGCACCCGTGTTGATTTTGGACGAACCGACTGCAGCTTTGGATGTGTATGCCGAGTATGAAATGTATAGGCAATTTAGCGCAATGATGGCAAATCGTTTAACAATAATTATTTCCCATCGATTCTCTACTGTTCGTGCTGCCCATCACATTTTGGTTCTTCATGAAGGATGTTTAGTAGAACAAGGTAGTCATGAGAAGTTGATGAATCAGGATACATTATACAAAGAAATGTACACTATTCAAGCCGATCGCTTTAAATAATAACGAAGATATTTTCTCAAGAAAGGCTCTTCGGTCAAGATAAAGATCCACTCGCCGTTTTGGGTTCAGCTTCATAAAAGATATCGATTTGAATTTTTCTTATACTTCCATGCAATTCAGTTAATGTGAAATAAATAGAGTGCATTTCGGCTTATCATAGATTATGTTATGTTCAATTCAGTCATGCAGGGGGTTTCAAGGATTTTCACCTGCGAGACAGAAATGAGCATACTTTGAGCACCTTTGAAGAGAGTTCTCTCATGAGGTAAAGGACTTGAAGACGACCATAAAATGCACGCAGTTCTTAACCGAGAAGGCAAGAAAGCGAAGGGCAAGATCGCTATGAAGGTGGCCGGTGAATCCTCAATTGAGGACAGAGATGCAATCTGACAAGGCAATTTAACTCGGGCTACCATCGTCACTACACTCATCATGACGCGGGTTCAGGGCGACGTTCAATGCCTCCTGGGAATACGTTAACCTCTATTTCAAGCAAGGGAGCAGATGCCATGGAAAGAATGGTCCAAACTTCGCCAAAGGTGGTTCTCTTGACCGTATGGATCGTATTCGCTGTATTTATCGTAACACTTCATTTGGGGTGCGCAAACCGCTTCTCACGCGGTCATGATCATAAGAGACTCGTTCGGCTCTATTTCGAAGAGGGAATAAATCAGGGGAATGTGAATGTTGCGGATGAAATACTCGCATCGAATTTCGTGAAATATAACAATGGCGCCAAGTCCGAGGAAGTCGGCCCGGATGTTCTCAAGCAAGCCATCACATCACATATCACCAACAATACTGAGTACAAGTTTCACATCGAGGACCTCTTGGCTGAAGGAGACAAGGTGGCGGTACGTTGGCAATGGCGAAGTATAAACGTAAAATATGGTAAGCCCAAGGAGGTGATAAGTCAGGGCATCTCGATTTTTTATTTTGAAGACGGGAAAATAGAGGAATTGTGGCAAGCGTTTGATGTCTGGAGCTTCAATAAGCAATTGGGATTTGAACATATACCGCCTGCATCCACGGAGGGCAACTAAGATTGGACCACAGTGGGTATATGATATTCAATGAGAACGCGGTGCCGGTATCCCACTTATTGCATTCGAGTGACGATTTAATATAGAAATGTGTCTATTCAGTCAAGCGATCCGAAATTTTGGAGGACACCCCATGAATATAAACCGATTTAAACGTTTTTCTCTGGATCGACACGCTCTGTCGTGGGAGTACATCATCAGGCTACCATTGATTTTCTTTTTGATTGTCATTCTGCCGGTGTGCGTTTTTGGCACTGATCAGAATTCAATTCTTGGGCCACCTCCTGGTAGTTATAGAATCCTGTCGGAGGACGGACAGGTGCAATTCCCCTTTGAGCTCTACCGCGAGGATATCCGTTTTGAGGGTGAAGTGAACGGTAAAAAAGTGCGCATGCTTCTGGATAACGGTATTCTCTGGGATCAGATCTTGTTCTTCGGAAGTCCGTATATTGATTCATTGGGCCTCACATATGACGGCGAAGTTGAAGTTGGTGGTGGTGGCGAAGGCAACCGTGTCAATTCCAATACGGCCTCCGGGGTGACCATCCGCTTTCCGGGTGTGGAATTTACCGGCCAGACGGCCATCGTCACGCCGTTCAGCTCCGGTCTGAGCAATTTTTGGGAGGGTGCCGAGGGTCAGGTGAGTGGCACGTTCCTGAAGCATTTTGTGGTGGAACTCAATTTCGATACTATGATCGTAACCCTCACTGAACCCACGAAGTTCATATACACCGGGAAAGGCGCGGTGCTTCCAATGAAGTCTCTCCCCCAGGGTGCCTGGGCTATTCCTGCGAGGCTGGAATTGTCGGACGGTCGAACTCTTTCTCTGGATATCATGATGGATCTGGGTGACGGGAATCCGCTGTTTCTCGTGACGGATGAGGCCAACTCCATCGGGCTGCCTGACAAGACTATCCAAGCCAGCCTGGGTTTTGGCGTCCAGGGTGAGATGCACGGTCATTACGGCCGGGTCCGGAGCCTTGAAATTGGTGGGTACAAGGTGGATGATATAGTGGCGAGCTTTGTCTCCAGAGATTACGGCGGCATCGTTTTTCACGAGGCCACTGTGGGGCTGCCGGTGCTGTCGCGTTTCAACTTCACGTATGATTATCCGTCACAGAGAATGTTTATCGAGCCGAATCACAGGTTTACAGATCCGTTTGAACATGATATGACCGGTATGACGTTGAAACGGAATGAAGAGGGATATCTTGCCGTCTCCGCCCTGCACCCCGATTCTCCTGCCAGCGAAGCGGGGCTTCGGATTGATGATGTTGTGACAAAAGTCAACGGTAGAACTACCGAACAATTGGATTACTGGGATCTGCGACCGATGTTTCGGCAGGAAGGTAAAATAGTCCTTCTGACGGTATCGCGTGATGGCGAAGAATTTGAACTGTCCGTTACGCTTCGGCGAGTTCTTTGAACTGCATTAGAAAAGCGATCATTTTCATTAAGGATTCCTCTGTCGCGTTGACACCACTGATTTCATGTTTAACATATGAACCCGGCACATCAGAATAATAAAAAAAAGAGAATTACGGTATCAAGTGTCGGCTATGTCTTGAAGGAGATTATCTGGCCGCGCAAGAAACTGGTGTTTGTGGGGATGATTCTCATCATCATCAACCGTCTTTCAGGGCTTGTACTGCCTGGCGCGGGAAAGTATCTCATCGACGAGGTCATTTCCAAATCGAACACGTCACTGTTGTATCCGCTGCTTTTTGCCGTCGGCGGTGCTGTGTTCGTTCAGTCCGTCTCCTCCTTTGCCCTCACCCGGTTGTTGAGCGTCGAGGCGCAGCACCTCATCTCCGTCTTACGGTCGAAGGTCCAGAAGCATATCATCTTTCTTCCCCTGCGATTTTTCGACAACACCAAAACAGGCGAACTGGTCTCGAGAATCATGACCGATGTGGAGGGCGTGCGCAACCTGGTGGGGACAGGACTGGTACAGCTTTTTGGCGGTATCCTGACATCAATCGTAGCCCTGTCCCTGCTGATTCGGATCAATCCGCTGATGACGCTGTATGTCTTGGTGCCGTTGATTGTTTTCGGTCTGGTGTCGCTCAAGGCCTTTGGTTTTATCCGCCCTATTTTTCGCGAGAGAGGAAAGATCAATGCCGAGGTTACAGGTCGTCTAACGGAATCGCTGAGCGGTATCCGCGTGATCAAAGGGTTCAATGCGGAGAATTATGAAATCGGTGTGTTTGCCAAGGGCGTCGAACGTCTGTATCTGAATGTGAAAAAATCGTTAACGGCAACGAGCCTCGTGACATCCTCGGCGACACTTTTGCTCGGGATCGCCAGCGTCGTCATCATGGGCCTGGGGACCACAATGATTTTAAACGGTAACATGACGATCGGTGATTTTTTCGCTTTTTCCCTGTACCTCGGCTTCTTGATTGCGCCCATAGTACAGATGAGCAATATCGGCAGTCAGATGACCGAGTCATTTGCCGGTCTCGACCGCACCGAAGAGATAATGAACACGGTCATAGAAGGGGAGGAGCCGGAACGGATCCACACGTTTGACACGATCAAGGGTTGCGTTGTGTTTGAGGACGTGAGCTTTTCCTATGACAGGGACACACCTGTTGTGAAGGATATTTCCTTTTCAGCGCCCGCCGGTTCGGTCATTGCGCTTGTCGGTTCATCCGGCTCGGGGAAAACGACCATCGCCGGTCTGGCCGCCTCGTTTTTTATGCCGGACAGAGGCAAAATCACGGTGGACGGCATCGATCTCTCCACGGTCAGGCTGGAGAGCTACCGTTCCCATCTGGGTGTTGTTCTGCAGGACGAATTTTTATACGAAGGCACCATTGCCGAGAATATTCTCTTTTCAAAACCCCAGGCGACAAAAGAGGAATTACTGGCAGCCGTGGCTGCGGCACACGTCGATGAATTTACCGAGCGCTTTGAAAACGGCTTGGATACACTCATCGGTGAACGGGGCGTCAAATTGTCCGGCGGTCAAAGACAGCGGGTGGCTCTTGCCAGAGCCATACTTGCCGATCCGAGAATATTGATTCTCGATGAAGCGACGTCCAACCTGGATACAGAGAGCGAGCTCTTTATTCAGGAGAGCATGGCGAAACTGATGAAAGGCAGAACGACATTTGTCATCGCCCACAGGCTCAGCACGATCAGAGAGGCGGATCAGATTCTGGTCGTTGAGGACGGACGGATTGCCGAACAGGGAGACCATAAAGATCTGATTAAGTTAAAGGGTCGCTATTATCAATTGTACAAGTACCAGGCCAGGATATAACTCGAAGTCGAATCTCAATACATTTGAATTAGGGTATGCGGGATAAACTTTTCATAAGGTAGCCGAAACTCCTGAGGGGCTACATATGAAATCAGATTCCATGGCAGGATTAAAAATTCGAATGAGAGAGGCGGGTAGTCAATGCGCAAACAGCCGTAAATTTCACGGCCCAACTTTCCATAATTCAATAATTAAGGAGAAATGAAGATGGCTTTGGTAATACTGATTCTAAAAGTTATTGGTATTCTTGTCGGATTATTTGTCCTTGAACTGGCGTTCGTGGCCTTTATCCCTGGCTTTTCGGTTCCAGAGCAACGCCTGGAAAGATCGAATCAGCAGTTGAAGAGTGTGGACGCAAAACTGCCCTCGTCAAGAAAGGATGTAAGCTTCAAGGTTAAAGGAACATCATTAAGCGCATGGCTGTTCGTGCCTGAGAATGTGTCCGCACCGGTTCCCTGCATCATTATGGGACATGGTCTCGGAGGCACCAAGGATATGGGTCTCGAATCGTATGCTGTGCGTTATCAGGAAGCAGGCTTCGCAGTGCTCGCATTCGATTACCGATATTTTGGCGAAAGCGGGGGCCAACCTCGACAGTTGATCTGGATCCCGTACCAACTTGAAGATTATGCAGCAGCGATCGAGTATGCGCGGGGTCTCAAGGAGATCGATCCGGCAAGAATTGCCCTGTGGGGCACCTCTTTCAGCGGCGGGCATGTTATCGTAACTGCTGCAAAAAATCACAACGTTGCGTGTGTCGTCGCACAATGTCCCTGGCTGGATGGTTTCGCGGCAGCAAGGATTGGATATAAAATACAAGGCCTCAGAAAGGGTCTTCGCATGATAATGCACGGACAACGTGACATGGTCAGATCCTGGTTCGGTCTTTCGCCCCATAAAATACCTATCGTGGGCAAGCCGGGGAGTGTTGCCATGTTGGCTTTTTCAGAAGCGTATGAAGCTCTCGAAAAACTTGCACCGGAGAGTTTTATTAACGAAGCCTGTGCTCGTATCATGATACGGATGGACAAATACAGGCCGATCAAAAAGGCCCAGCACGTGCGTTGCCCGCTTCTGCTTCAAATTTGTGATCATGACGAACCAGTCCCGATGAGCGTCATTGAAGAAGCTGCATGTAAAATGGGAGGTGGGTCAGAAGTGAAACACTATCCGATCGGCCACTTTGATATCTACACCGGAAATTATTTCGAAAAAGCCGTAAGCGATCAGCTTGATTTCTTCACGAGACATCTCTGAGACATGGATGGAGACGATCCGATCTGTTTTAGCCCATTTGCTTTTCCATGTGAATCCTCCCGAATTCGTAAGCACAACTTGAATCTCCAACGTAGCCTGAGCATGTGTTGCATTTCGGATAAGATGAGTTCTTCATAAGTGTTGTAAACAATTTGAGTTGAATAAATTTCTTGACTTATCTCAGGAATCGAACTATACTATGATCTCTTTGAAACCCCGGGATAAGAGCCCCCGGCCGAATTTCACAATAGGAATCAAAATTATGGAGGTAAAGAATGCCAGTTCGTGTTGACGGAGATCATCTCACTATCGAAGATGTCGTTCGAGTGGCCCGGGAAAACGAGGAAGTCCAGATCCCACAAGAAATCATAGATAAAATCCTCGAAAACAGAGCGATTGTTGAGAAAAAGATTGAAGAACAGGCTGTCATGTATGGGGTTACAACTGGCATCGGGGAGCTTTCCGAAGTTGTGTTGACGCCCGAGCAGACCCGCGATTTTCAGAAATACCTCATTTACAGCCATGCTGCCGGTTGCGGCGAGCCGGTCCCCGTCGATGCAGCACGGGCGGCTATTCTGAGCAGGATCAATGTCCTCTCCAATGGAAGATCAGGTGTCCGGCCCCTCATTGTTCAAACGCTTGTGAACATGTTGAACCGGGGTGTCACCCCGGTCATGTGTCAGCGGGGATCGGTTGGGGCGTGCGGGGATCTTTCCCCCATGGCCCAGATGGCCCTTGTCCCCATGGGTGAGGGTGAGGCCTTTTATCAGGGTGAGCGCATGAACGGTAAGACGGCCATGGAGAAGGCGGGTATTCCCATCATTGAGTACGAGGCACGCGACGGATTGGCCACCATCAACGGATCGAACGTCATCACCGGTATGGGGTCTCTTCAGCTCTACGATGCGGAGCGCTGGCTCAAGACCTCTGAAATTGCTGCAGCCATGACGCTCGATGCCCTCAACGCCAATATGCTGGCCTATGACGAGAGGATCCACAAGGCGCGAGGGTATCAGGGAGCCATCGAATGTGCCGAGAATATCAGACGGCTTGTCGAGGGCAGCGATTACCTGAAAGAGAAGGGAAAAAAAGTTCAGGATGCTTACAGCCTGAGAAGCACACCTCAGGTTGTCGGTGCGGCCAAGGACACGCTTCAATTTTCAAGGGGGATGTTTCTTACGGAACTGAACGGTGTGGGTGACAACCCGATTTTCTTTCCGGATGATGGGGGGACGGTCATCACCGGTGCGAACTTTCAGGGGACGCCCCTGGCCTTCGGTCTGGAGTTTCTGGGGACGGCCGTGACTACTGTGGCTGCTCTGTCAGAGAGAAGAACCAACAGGCTGCTCAATCCCAATCTCAGCATGGGGCTCCCTGCCTTTCTCACGAAGGGGGCAGGCATGTTCGCCGGACTCATGCTCACTCAGTACACAGCCGGAATGCTCGTCTCCGAGAATCGAGTGCTCAGTCATCCTGCTGCCACCGGGTCGATCCCGGCGGCTGCTGACCAGGAAGATTTCGTCAGCATGGGTATGACAACCGCCATCAAAACGAGACAGATCATCGATAACGCCAATGGGGTTCTTGCCATCGAACTGATGGCCGCGGCCCAGGCCCTTGATTTCAGGAAACCGTGGAAGCACGGTCCCGGTATTCAGGCAGCATATGATGCTGTTCGAAGACATGTCGATCATTTGGAGGAAGATCGACCCCTCTACGACGATATCAATCAACTTACCGCAGAGGTGAAATCCGGTCAAATTCTTAAGGAAGTGGAAAAGGCCATCGGACCTTTGAAGTGAGGAATAAAAATCTCAGAGGTTACGCCGGCCAATTCGTGGCCTCTGAAAGAAGAGAGATATCCCACGGGAAGGGATTTTCCCAAACGTCAATCAATTCTTTTTTATCATTTAGCCACAAAAGCGCACAAAATTGCGCAAAATATGTAACCACTAACTGGAGAGGGCCTCGTACGATACAGGTATCGTAACCCCAACCCCTGGACGTTTTCATTATGTCTCTGTGACTTTTTTACCTTCGAAGATGGCCTGACCTTCAGGGGATAGCAGTACGTAGAGGGTGTAAATACCCAAGGCGGTCCCGAAGGGGATGGATAACAGGTTCAGTGCCGCAAGAATGAATCCGAGAATTCGGCCCCACTGTTGATGTTTCAGTATGCCTATGCCGACAATTATGTCGGGAAGTGAAAGGATCAGAAAAAGCCCGGTGATAAAAGTGGCGATAATGGTAAGGATACTCAACGCTTCGGGTTCTCCGCCTTCGATTTTGGCGATGAGACCCGCTCCGATCAAGAGAGATGCGACGAACAGCCCGATGATCAAACCCATGGCACCCCATACAATCCATAAAATTCCGACGACCTTAACATGACCTGTCATACGTCACCTCCTTCTCTTCTTGAACTCTCATATTGAAACCTATCTCTCTCAGAGAGCCTTTTTCGCTCATGAGAAAGCGAATAGGACTCCCGGTACAATGTGGATTTTTCCCGTTTTTAAGTAACTCTCATAACACCCAAGTGCTTCCTGATAAACTTGAGGATGCACCATTCGTATTTAGAACCATCGATTACTCTGAAAAAAGCTTCAGATACCGGGTGTGGATGATCCTGGCTCGTTTCATCCATTTTTCTGTTCTTGTCGACATCATGAACCAGAATGAAACCGCCCGGACGCATCATGGGAAGCCCCTTCTCAATATCCGTCAAAGCACCTTCATAGGTATGATCACCATCGACTAAATAAGTTTCAACTTTCCCCCTGAAAACTTCGGCAATGTGGGGAACGATCGCTTTTGAATCGCCGTTGTGCAGCTCAAGATGTTCATCAGCTATGCCGGTCTCGATGAGATTTCTTCTTGCGATTGCAGGGTATGTACCCTCCGAATAACTGTCGTTGTCGATACAGATAAGTTTTCCCCTGCCGTTTTCAACGATGGCCTTCGCCCACCCTACGGCCGTTCCACCCAAGTGTGTTCCAACTTCAACAATACAGTGGGGTTTGTAGTACTTGGCAAAGGCATACACGAATCGTCCGAATCGGGGGTGATCCCTACAACGAACGTCCTTCGCGGTCGAAGGCGGTGAACCTTGAAAGTTCGGTGCAATATCGTAGGGCGCTGACAAAAACAGATCGAACACCTCTCGATCAAAACAGAGGGTGCCCTCTATACGACGGAGCCCCAAATATTTCAGAAAAATTTTCTCAATGAATCTCATACGCGTCACACTATTATCCTATTGAAAAAATACAATAGCGCTTTGCCTAAAAATATGTAAGGCGCTTCAGGAAGCAACGTTTTTTTCTCGGAAAGATGAATACCAGACGGATACTGTTACATATGAGAAAGAGACGGATTTTAAGGTGTTGAGAGGGGATTAGGCGAAACTGGCGATTGCCGTTTCAAGCGTCTCGTAGTGGGAAAACAGATTATCCATTTTAAGAAGCTGCATAATGGTGCCGATTCGTCCGCAGCAGCGAGCTAATTTGAGATCACCGCTCATATTTCTGAGCCTGGTGAGTACGTCCACCAGTACTCCAATTCCGGCAGCGTTGATCCATTTCACTTCTTGCAAGTCCACGACAATTTTTCTCAGATCTTTCGAGAGGAGTTCTTCCAGGGTTGCTCGAAATTCCGTCGTCTCCGGCCCCCCCATGATTACGCCCTGTGGCTCTAAAATAACTATGTCTTTCAAATGTTTTGTAGTAATCATGGCACTTCCCTTTCAATTCCACTGTTCAATCTTTATGACGATCCGAAATGCGGAAAAGTTGCAAACATTTCTTGAACCGAATGGCAGGAGCCTGGCCTGAAAACTGAGAAGCGGATGCATCGGGAAGAATGAGCGTGGATAGGCTCGAACTTCTTTTGAAAGGGGAATTAAAAACTGTGGATCACTTTTCCGATGACGTGTCGAACGTCGAGCATACCGTCGAAACGGCTGTCAAAATCGGTAGCCGCGCCTCGATTGTCACCCATTACGAAGATGGACCTTGGAGAGACGGTATAGGGGCCCCAGTTGTTCCAGACATCGACCTCGGGGGGCCAATCGATTGTATCGGGTGGTGCTGGAAAAAGATAGGGTTCGTGCAGTACTGAGCCGTTTATGTGGACGAGGCCTTCTCTCATCTCGATGGTGTCGCCGCCGATCGCAACACATCGCCTCCCATAGCTTCTCTTGCCTTGACGTGGATCTTTAAAGATGACAATCTCTCCTCTATGGGGGTTACGGAATTTGTAGATCGGTTTGAAAACGAGAACGCGGTCACCCGGTTCTATGGTCGGACTCATGACGTCACCCGGTATATAGTACATCTGAAAGATCCATATGCGGACGGCGACGAATAGAAGGAGAAGGATGAAAATAAATCCGAGTTTCCTTTTCATGATTATGCAACCTGTGTTGGAAGGTTGTGAGACCCTCGTATAATTTCAATGTCTTTCCTTGCGCGATCTCTGTCAGAATCACTCTCCTGGGAACTTTCTTCTGACCATTTCTCTATTGTAGGCACCTATGAGATCCTCGTGGGTGAGGTATCCCAAAACTTTGTCTTTGATTTGAGGATCAACTACAGGAATCATGCCATAGTCCGATTCGATAAATTTGAGATTGGCACTGTAGAGATCCTCGTCAGGTGTAACGACCACCAATCTCGTCATGAGATCGGCGGCGATGACCAGTTCGTGAAGTCCGTTCTCAAGGAAAATGGTGCGAATGTCTCTCAATGAGATGATTCCCCGGAGCTCATGTTTTTCGTTGATGACGGGAAAATAGGTTTCCGATCTTTGGGAGATCATTTTCAGGAGATCCCTGACAGGCGTATGCTCGTAAACCAGTGGGACGTCCTCCTGAGGAGTGAAGGCATCACGCACTTTGATCTGTTCGAGGATATTGACGGTGAAATCGCCGATGTGGGCCGGTGAATCCTTCTGAGCCGGGACCTGCTTTTCGTAGATGGACCACCGTCGTCCGAAAAGAAAAGCTGTGGCCGAGACAAGCATCATGGGTACCAGCAAGCCGTATCCACCGGTCATTTCACAGACCATGAAGAGGGCTGAGATGGGAACGTTGGCCGCCCCTGCAAAAAAAGCGCCCATGCCTACAACAACAAAAGCCGTCGGTTGTGTAATACTCTGCGGAAAGAGACTTTGGCTTGCCAGCCCGAAGGCACCGCCCAGCATACCTCCGATGAACAGAGAAGGAGCGAACACGCCGCCGCTTCCACCTGAGCTGATGGTGAACCCGGTAGCCAACATCTTCAGCAGACCGAGGGTCAACAGCAACTGGATGGTGAGCTCGCCATTGATGGCCTGCTGCACCCAGCCGTAGCCCATGCCCAGAACCTGAGGGAAGAAAAAACCGAGCACACCCAAGAGAAGACCGCCCAGAGCCGGCTTGAAATGGCTCTTGATCGGTATGCGGTGAAAGAAGTCGCGTAGCCCGTAGAAGATTTTTATGTAGAGCCCTCCCATGAGGGCGCAAAACACCCCTAAGATGGCATAGAAGATCAGTTCCACGGGATGTGTGAACTTAAATTCGGCTGAGGAGAAGAGCCTGCCCCAGCCGTGAAAAGAGGAGAAAATGGAGTAGGCCACGATTGAGGAGATGACGGATGGAATGATGGCTCCTGCCTCAATATCCTCTTTGTAGAGCACCTCCGCACTGAAAATGGCACCTCCGAGTGGGGTTTTGAAGATGCTTCCTATTCCGCCCGCGGCACCGGCGATGACCATCTGCCGACGCTCGTGGCTGGTGAGTTTCAGCCTCGTGGCCAGAAAGGAACCGAACCCGGCACCGATCTGGGCAATGGGTCCCTCACGACCCGCGCTTCCGCCGGACCCGATTGTGAGGATGGATGAAATAGTCTTTATAACCGGCACCCTCTTACGAATAATGCCCCGTTGATTATGGAATGAATCGATGACGGCGTCGGTACCGTGTCCTTCGGCCTCTGGCGCAAAGGTGTAGACGAGCAAACCGGCCAGCAAACCACCGATGGCCGGAACGAAAAGAAAGGCCCAGCGACGGTATTCCCCCACAATGGGTGAACTCATCACTTCGCCGCCCGGAGAAGGGGGAACATAGCCGCACAGGAAATTCATGAAGAAGATGTTGCTCCACTCCAGAAGGTAGAAAAAGATGACTGCCCCGAACCCGGCCACAACACCGATTGATATTCCGATCAGCAGCCACTTGCCCGAGAGCCGGAGCTCATACCCTCCGGTTCGAAGCCCTAAGAATCGTTTTTGCGGAAACCTCAAGCTTATTTAATTCCTCAGGTTTAACATTCCACGTCCCAAATCCAAAATCAAAACAGAAACCTATAATTCAAAATCCAAAACTCAAAATCCTAAAAAGTGACTCCAATATTAATGTTTCGAGACCCTTGACGCAAGAGATTCTTTCGTGTGTATTTCTGTCAGTGCGGTTTCTTCAAGATTTTACTCTACTTCCAGGATGGCACATTTGAGATATTCTGTTTCCGGCATGGAGAGAAGAATGGGGTGATCCGGGGCCTGTGTTCGGAGTTCGATCAGCCGGACTTTTCTTTTCACATCGGCAGCGGCTCCCCGGATCAAAGACAGAAAAGCTCCGCGATCGACGTGATAGGAACAGGAACAGGTGACGAGGATGCCTCGGGGTGAGAGGATGTTCAGGGCTCGACGGTTGATCTCCCGATAGCCCCTCAGTCCTTCAGTCAATTTTGATTTGCTTTTCACAAAAGCCGGAGGATCAAGGATAATGCACTCGAATTTCCTGTGCTTTTTATGAAAATGCGCTAAGGTATAAAAGGCATTTCCGGCGTGGAACGTGCTCCTGTCTGAGAAATCGGAGAGCGCGGCATTTCTATCTGCCCATTGAATAGCCTTTTCGGAAGTATCTACGCCGGTGACCTCATCTGCCCCGAAATGAGCCGCGTGGAGGGCCCAGGCACCGGAATAACAGAAGCAGTCTAGGACCGAAGCGCCTGCGACAAGTTTCCTCAACCTCTTGTAATTCTCCCATTGATCAAGGTAGAGTCCGGTTTTCTGGCCCTCCAAGAGATCAACCTCAAGTTTCAGATCTTTTTCCCGTACAACAACAGGACCTTTCAGAGTGCCCTTCATCACTTTTTTATATAAAGGGATGTTCTCGAGTTCCCGAGGCGTACTATCATTTTTAACGAGAATCACTTCCGGATGAAAAAGGTCATCCAACACCTCAACGATCAGATCGAGTTGTGCTTCCATACCAGCCGTTGAGGTTTGCACTACGAAATGATCCTCGTAGCGGTCGATGATGAGCCCGGGTAAAAGATCACCTTCACTGAAGACGAGACGATAGAACTCACGTTCACATGCGAGCCTTTGTCTGTATTCGAAAGCGTTCTGGATACGTCGCTGGAAGAAATGCCCGTCGATCTCCTCCTGATGGAGGCTCAGAATCCGAACGCAGATTAAGGAATGAGGATTGATGTAACCTCGACCGACGAAGCTGCTTTTCAAATCGAAGACATCGACGAGTTCTCCGGGTTCATAGTCTTTCAATGAATCACTGATCTCATTGCTGTAGATCCAGAGATGACCCTTTTTTATCCGTCGTTCCTCGTTTTTCTTTAAATGGACTCTCTTCATCGAATCAAAGTGTTTCTTTTTAAAATTTGTGTTTTGGATTTCGGATTCTGCCAGAGGTCAAGATGAGAAAGATTCACCATACATTTTCACATGATTTGTTATGAATAGCCGATTCCGAATGCTCTCTGCCTCTTTTATCAGGGTCATTATAGTGTGAAACTTTTTAAGAATCAAGGGAAAAGTTTGCAAATTGCAGAGGCATGAATAGGTCGAACTGCGAAGCGACACGATAATTATTTTGGATTACTCCAAAATATACTGATGAAAATAAGAAGGCCACGCTTGCCATCCGTGTTTACATGTCCATAAAAAACCGTTTCTATATGTGAGTCCTGCTTCTGGAGGGTCATAAAAAACGTAAAATCCTGTTGGTTCGAGAGTTTCCTTTTGGAGGAGATAAAGTCTGTTGGATCGAGAGGTGCTGAGTAGAAACCGTTGGCCGTTCCAGGCGATCCCGGATGGACGCTCCGTTGGCGGATCGTAGGTTTCGATCACGGTCATATCTGGTCCGTGTTTATAGATTCTGCTTTCTCTGGATGAGCATGACCACATGTTTATCCCATCGTATGTTACGTCATCAAAAAGGACATGCACATCCGGTCCATGGATACTCTCCGGTGTGTCATACCGGGTTTCTGTTCGCAGGGTTGTATCCGGTTGAACGGCCATTTTATAGAGATACGTTTTGTCGTCCTCGAAGGCGATAGAAACCCAGAGATAGTGGGTTCCATTTTCTTCCGTGGCTGTCAATCCATAGGGTGTGGTGTAGGAGCTCTTATTGGGATTCGAGCCAGGGGAATCGAAATACTTCACCCATTTCAAACCCTCAGCGTCGTTGAGCACATAGATACGCTGTCGCGTTCCGGCGCTCGTCCAGGGGATGTCCCCGGTCCAGGCTAATCCGTTCGGTGTGGGGGAGGGTCCTTTCTTTGAACTCTGGTAGTAAAGCATTTTGCCGAGAGTGATATCGAAAGAATTCAGGTCTTCGTAGACCATGAGAAAGAATGTGGTAAAGGTTTCAAAATATGCTTTGGTCACAGTAAGAGTGTGGTTCTCTCCGCCGAGGATATTCGAAATACAGTAATTTCCGAGACTGTCTGTGACAGTGCTGTTTATACCGATAGTTACATTTGCATCGGGCAGTGGTTCGTTTGTGACGCTGTGGTACACCGTTCCGGAGACGGAGTAGTGGGGGAGTTCCGGAGCGTCCACCCAGTGCTTCTGTTTTTTAAAACAGGAAACGAGAAGTGTCAGGATGAGGATGCAGTGGAGAAGTATTATTGTTCTATGAAACAACGGGATTCACCCTACAGTGTTTATTCGACTTTCTCAACTTTGATACAATCGACGAACATATAGGCGGGTACGAAGCCTCCTATCCACAGCTCAATTCTCAGTGTGTTATCTGCCGGACAATAGAGAGACTCTTCAGACGCGTACGATACCCACTCTGTCCCATGAATGATTAATTCTGTTTCGTCTCTTTCTTCGCCGACATCGCCAGTCGTTAATACGATTTTCCCCCCTCGATCGCTTTCGTTCGCCTTTCCCCAACAACTCACTATGTAATAACTGTCTTCTGCCTGTGATGGTAGTTCAATGTATGCTGCGGGCTGTGTACAGCCCCCACCGATAAACAGAGACTGTCTTCCGCAACCGGGAGCCGGATCGGCTACAAACATCTCCTGAAAAATCCATCGCCAGCCTGTGGTGTCTTCGTCAGATTCGAAGGAATTGAAATAAACGATATTCGAGGGAAGACATTCGTCCATTCGTAAGATGAGATTCACAATCTTCATTATATCCAGCACATCGACAACCCCATCCCCGTCACATTTGTACGTCGGCCCATTGCAGTCAGCCGCCTGGGATTCCTCTGACGAAGGATTGTAAATACCTAAGAAAATATGAACAGCTTCAACGATATCCAGAACATCTATGACACCGTCACCATTAATATCACCTTTCGAGCGGGCGGGGATGACACCGTTGCATGTCACAGGGACTTCAACCCATCCTCCTCCTGATACTTCTAAAATTCCTTCGCATGGTCCCGGTTTCTCAGGGTGGCAAGAAACTATGACATCTCTTGATTGGCCTACGTTTAATTCAAAGATATTCGGATAAGCGCTGGCGCAATTTTCAGAGAAAATATGTACGTTAGCACTTCGAGTTCCTACGTTACAAATAATCAATGTATCAATTCCTACGCTCCCGATCCATATATCGCCAAGATCAAACTCTGCAGATGATATTTCCAACATTGGATCACAACAAAATATATCTATATAACCATTTTCAACAGAGTGTGTATATTCCATTCCTGAAGAGTTGGCAAGCTTTGTATTGAATAGAGTCAAAGGATAGTATTCCCCTTCTGCACAATTCCAAGTAATATCGAGGGTGAACTCAGCTATCGAACCGGAACCTGGAGCGATGAATGTGCCGATACCTGTCCCGGCAAACTTCACCACGCCTGGATCAGGATTGCTAGCTTGGAATATGTGTAAGTCCGCAGATCGATCTGTCCTGGTTAAACTCGCTGGATCGATAGTGAAACAGTCAGGATCGAATATCATATCGAATTGAATAGCTGCGACATTACCATCATTCTCCAAACTGATTGTGAGAGATCTATTAGTGTCTCCCGTGCACGCGAATCCAATATCATCCACTCTCAGCACCATCTGGCCAAAGACACCGCCATTTAGTAATAAAATAAATGCTGTGGTTAGAATTAAGAAAAGAGTATTCTTTGTCATTATATGGCTCCTTGGACACGTGTCATTCAATGTTCAAGATTTGGGATCAATCCACTATGAATTGGTTTAAATTACTATTCTACACACTCAACTTTCAGGCAATCTACGAATATACTATGACCGGAAAAGTACCCATGTACAATTATTCCTATTTGCAGTCTATGATTACCGGTGCAGAATACGGACTCCTCAGTTGTATACAAATTCCATTCAGGACCTTCTATGCGCAATTCTATTATATTGTCTTCATCCCATCCATGTTCCGGAGTCGTTAAGACGATACTTCCATAATTCATACTTTTGCCCCAACAACTCATCGTATAATATCCTTCTTTGGATTGCGGTTGAAACTCAAGGATAGCTATCGGCTGCATGGAAGCTGCCCCTCCTCCAATGTGGAGAGATTTTCTTCCGCACCCTGGTACTGAATCATCGATAAACATTCTGGTCGATAAGCCTATCCAGTCAATAGTGTCTTCTGAGGTTTCAAAGGAATTGAAATAGATGACATTTCCCGGAAGACATTCATCTAATTGTAGAATTATATTGACGATTTTCAAAGCGTCCAGGACATCCACGATGCCATCTCCGTTGCAGTTTCCGCGCGGTCCGTTGCAGTCTGCTGCCCAATACCAACTGGGGTAAAAAGGCCAGAGC
>CP070758.1:3574201-3619316 GCA_020348925.1 Gemmatimonadota bacterium
ATTTGGGTAAGCCTTGATTTGCACTATATTCTGTTGTGATCACAAGGGAAATCTCGAAAAAAAGGGAAATTTTTTTTGAAAATCGGAAATAGGTATACCTCACAGAGTGGGGAATTTTGGTATTGGGTAAACATAGAGCACGGTCTTTAAAACGTCGAATTTGCCACTTCTAAGCCGACAGGAGGCGCGTACTTTAGGGGAAATAGGTATACCTCACAGAGTGGGGATTTTTGGCATTTGTGATTTCGACAGACTTGTATTTAAATTGAAGAACCGGATCCGATTTCAATGAGCTGCAAATTTTGCAGTTGAAACGACCAAACTTTTATCATTAACAATCAACTTTGTCTAAAAAGGGGCTTGTAACCGCAAGCCCCATTTTTATTTATACAGCATGCGTTTTTTTGAAAAAAAACTTGACAAGGTATTGACAACGAATTATTATTAAGTTGTCCTAAATAAAGGACGATTAAATCACGACTCGTAGAGTCGCTAAGCGTTTTGTTAGACTCTTATGAGTCGTCGAAACAAACTAAACTCAACGCCACTTTTTATGGGTTGTGGATGTGAGGGGTGGCGATTATAAAAAGGAGTGGTGTTTTTTATTTGCTTCAAAAAGAAGCGATAAGATGAAAATAATTATTCGATGAAAGGAGGTTATCAGATGAAAAATGAAATAAAAGTAACAGATATTGAGTTCGCAACAACCCTCCTATATCATGAAATCCCCATAACAGACACAGAAAAAAACGGCAGTAAAATAATTTTTATATTCGAGAACAATCCCCGTATTAGAGAATTACAAATCAAGTTTATCAATGGTGATCTTGCGGTTGACCTCAAAAAGTTTATGGCATTGCTTAGGTCGACTAAGGGATTGTTCATTTTCGGTAGTACAAAAGATAACCATTAGCATGATAGAAGTGAGAGGAGGTGTAAAAGATGAATAATTGCGAATGGTGCTTAAAAGACGCAGAGAGTATAGTCGCAGAAAGAAGATGTGTTAACGGAAAATATTTCTGGGATAACGCTCGAACTCTCTGTAGTCTGTGTTCAGCGAGACATCGGGAAATTTTTGGCCAAAATAGCTTTGAATGGTCAATCAATACAATAGCTGAAAATGTACGGTGTTTAGTTGAGATTAATTAGACCCCAGAAAATTTAAAAAGTGGTGTCATCTATGTTTTAAATAAGGGTCTATTGAATTAACAAGTAGTTCTTTAAAGTGATATGAAAAGAAAGGAAAAATGAAATGGATGATGGGAGGACGGGAGGTTTCATAGAGACATATGTAAAATGGGTTGAACCCTGGATAGACGGCCCAAGGTCTTACCATGAATGGACTGCAATTATGATGCTTGGTACTGTTTCATCAGACAAGATATATATAGTCCAGGGTGACGACAAAATACACATGAACCTTTACACCCTTTTGATAGGAGATTCCTCTTATATGAGAAAAGGTTCTTGTATTCGGCAATCGGTCAAATTACTAAATGAAGTAGATCCCGAACTTATATGTCCGACGTTTTCTTCAACTGAATCTTTTTTCGGTAGCGATTTGAAGGGTTTAATGCCTCTTGGTGAGTTTGATATGTTTCTTGAACATGCATCAAAGGATTACGCAAAAGGATTCAAGTCTCTAATAACAGATTTGTATGAACCACTTCCATCAGGTGCTTATAAGAGAAAGACTCGAAGTGAAAATGTTCAGGTGATAGGCCACACAAACATTAGCATTTTTGGAGCTACCGCTTTGTCGTGGATTAGAGATAGAATACGTCCAAATGACTTTATGGGTGGGTTCCTTCCAAGATTTTGTCCTGTACTTGAAACTAAACGAGACAGGGAAATTATAAGGATACGTCCGAAAGCAGATGAAGCCATGAAAGAAAATCTCGTACGTTTCCTGAGAGAGTTACATGGAGAGCTTAAAGGGGAAATTGACACAAGGGGATACATTAATAAATACGACGAATGGGGTCGTAACTTTGAGCTTGAAATAAAAGATACTCCGAACGAGGAGCTACTGAGTCCTTACTACACACGTCTTGAAGGAGTAATGCACAAATTGACTGTTCTTAACCACATTTCGAATTGTTTCAATAGCGATTCACCATACTATTACTTTCCCGACGTAAAAGCATTTAGCGAGGCCAAGACACACGTGATAGCCCTTTCTCACAATGTAAGGGAGCTGTTACAGCTTTTGCCTTTGAGTAAGGATAGACGGGAACAAGAGAGGCACAGAATAAAGGAATATTTGAGAAAAAATGGGATCACAAACCGAAGTGAGTTCTTACAGAATGCAGTGAAATGTTCAGGCAAAGAATTAACCTGGCACCTTGAACGTTTGCGACGTTCCTATTCGATACGATATTTGTAGAACCAGCCAGTTCTCCCGTGTTTGCAAGCCCAGAGGAAGCCATCTCTGTATTCAAGGCCTGTTACAGGTGATTCCTGAAGGACGTAATATCCTGTTGACGTGAGGTTGTCTCCATTCAGCAGATACAGTCTGTTGGAACGTTGGGTCGTCAACCAGAAATTGCTTCCGTCCCAGGCGATACCTGAGGGTCGCTCGTCCGGGGGATCGTATGTTTCGATAACATTCATATCATTTTGATGTTTATAGATCTTGTGTTCTCTTGCTGAACACGACCAGAGGTGTGCTCCGTCGTACGTCAGATCGTCGAGGAGAACCGTAACATCCGGCCCATAAACACTGTTCGGTGTTTTATAGCGGGCTTCCGTGGAAAGGGTTGCGTCCGACCTGACGGCTGATTTATACGTATACGCAGCTCCATCGTCGAAGGCAACCGATACCCAGAGATACCTGGTTTCACCTTCCTGGGTGGCCGTTAAGCCATAGGGGGTTGTGTATTTCTCCTTGGGAGGAAAAGAGCCGGGTGAATCAAGATAGTTCACCCAGTTCAACGTTCCGTTGAGTCTGTATATTCTTTTGCGAAGCCCGTCACTGGACCACGGATTATCCCCAGTCCAGCAAAGTCCGTTCGGTTCACGATATGGCCCTTGAAATCGATCGCTGAAGTAGATGATTTTGCCCAGGATAATATCGAAAGAGTCAAGATCCGCGTACCCCAACAGCAAAATTGTCTCGAACGTTTCAAAGTACGCCTTTGTTACGGTGACGTTATGGCTTGCTCCGCCGGGGACATTGGAGATGGTGTATTGGCCGAGGCTGTCTGTGAGAGCACTCTGGTCTTCGATAATCACTCTCGCTCCGGGCAACGGCTCATTTGTGACACTGTGGAAGACCCTGCCGGAAACGGTGTAATTCGGCAGCTCCGGCCCGATTGCCTCGTGGCCCTGTTTTTTAAAGCACGAAAAAAAGAGGAATGAAACTATGACAAGGCACGAAAGAGATTGTATTGTTCTGGGTATAAAGGCTGTCATTTTAATTGCCGAACCTTGAGCCTGGATTATTTGCCACAGAGGCACTGAGACACAGAGACAATCGAAATACAATATGCTATATTATATCAACATAAAAGTTTGTTTTTAGAAAAGTTTTATGTTCACTGTCCTCCGTCAGTCCATTCTTCAGCCCAAGTGGGACGCACATCGGAACATCAGCGCATCAGTGGGAAGAAGATCAGATAACCGGGATATCAGATGTATTGTGTCCACCGCTCTATTCTTTTCATGTTCCTGTCTCCTGATCCCTTCAAACGTCAAAGGGCCTAAGAAGGCATGAGAAGGCTTTATTCTTTCAGTTTTTCTCTCTTCTTTTGCCCTCTTCAACGAGTATCCTGCTCACTGATCACCTGATTCTCTAGTATGCTCATAGAGTACTGTACTTAGTTTGTTTGCTGAGCACATTTGTGTAATATGTAAATACTTGATTGCAGCTCTGCTGTGCTATGAATTAATCAAGTTAAAGGTGGCTCTTCTGTCCTATCGATCTGGTAACATCTGATGACCTATTTCAATTACATCAAGAATGTCGATGTCGCAATCCCCGTTGATATCTGCAGCCCACAATTGATATTGTGTGGGTTCGAAGCCAATACCCAAAATGAAATATTCAACAAAGATGAGATCAACGATATCAATAGAGCCGTCTTGTGAAACATCGCCAATACTCCTTTTGACAGTGACGGTTGCAGGCAACCTGATTATGGGATGAGCAAGATCGTTGGAAGTTATGATGATGTCGAAGGTGTACGTTGAATCGGGGGATCTCCCTTTGTGTTTTTTGTGTCGTGTGTGGTTGATATCGCAGGGGCTGTTGTCTCGAGTCGGATATTGTATTCCTTTGAGCAGAGAGCGGTAAAAACTGAAGCAGCAAAATTGCACTCACAGCAGTATATATCTTTTGTTTTTCAGACATTAGCTCCTCCTTTATGGGGTAAAAGGAGTTGAGTTACAATAGAGCGTTTAGTATTCGTATTTTCTGGTCAGGATGTTGATAGCGAAACAGGCAAACCGGGTAACGGATCAGGTGTCTATGTTACAATCCTCTTTACCTCCGTATAACGTGTGTTGAGTTTACTAACCTCAAGTTCCCAATATATATTCTGTAATTTCTTTGTCAAGGCCCGATTACCTCATGGCCCTGCTATTCTAAGTTTTATAAAACTCTTGACATGCTGAAGCGTCTATAATATATTTGGAAGCCCGATCCGGAGAGAAATTGAGATCTACGCGACCGATTCGGAGTCATATTTTTGGTACGTTGGGATGAGGGGTAGAAGAGCCGGGTCGGATGTTCTTTGATACCGTGCGCCCATAGCTCAATTGGTAGAGCAGCGGACTCTTAATCCGTTGGTTCGGGGTTCAAGTCCCTGTGGGCGTACCAATATTTTGGGGGCGACAGGTTTCGACGGGGATAGAGGGGGCAGGGATAGCAGGTCGAGCATTCCCAATAACTCGTTAAACTGACGGGAACCAAATGTAAGTGCAAACGGTTATTCTTACGCACTGGCTGCTTAATGCAGCTCGTTCTCACCGGCCCTGCCTGTTGGGCTGGATGAGGGCGTCGTAAAAAACAGGCTGGCCTCTCCTTCACGCCGAGGGAGAAGAGGTGAGATTTTATCGGCTGGTGCCCTCCGGATCCCGCTTGTTGGAGCCGGATGGCATGAGACTCAAAAAGCAAGCTAAGCCTGTAGAGGTCCCTGTGACCGTATCTTCGGACGTGGGTTCGATTCCCACCGCCTCCACTGCGTCCCTCGTAAGCCACCGTGAAACATCCTCACCGGCGGCTTTTTGATTTTAAAGATGGGCCACAGAGGCACTGGGATACAGAATATGTATAATGATAAATGCGGTGATATGTGGTAAACGCAAAGACAGTGTCACTGCCAGGGAGGCCGTGTTACAGGCGGCAGGTGAAAGCAGTTTTATTCCAGAACGCGGGAGATTGCTTCGCGGCGCCTGTCCCGGATACAGTACCGGGGCTCGCAATGACAGGCAGGGAGTGACTATTGTGCGGGAGGCCGTATTGTACGCGACAGGACAATTTTTCAAAAATTGCCCGATGCGGGAACTTTTCGGGCGGGACATTTGTTTTTTTATGTTGCGAAGCGTAAAGAACGGCGGACGATATTTCGACCAGCGGCATGAGGCCGGAGTGCAGGGGGGGATGGTTCGATGAGGCGCTGGCGAAGACGCCGGACGAAGCAAGGGGAATTTGAAGAAACAGCACTGAGCCATTTCGATTCCCTATACAACGCCGCCGTCCGAATGACAGGGAGTGCGTGGGAGGCCGAAGATCTCGTTCAGGAAACCTACATGAAAGCCTACGCCTCTTTCCATCAGTTTCAGCGGGGCACGAATTGCAAGGCATGGCTCTTTCGAATTTTGATGAATACATACCTTAACACTTATCGGAAAGACAAAAGAGAAGCCCAGGCTCTTTCTCTTGAGATCCCTGAGGATGGTTACATTTTCAATAGATTTGAAGAGGAGATTCCGAACTTCGGGGAGGTTATGGGCGAAGAGTTTTTGGGGAAACTCGTAAGCGATGACGTGAAACGCGCCATCGATGACCTTCCAGCGGAGTTCAGAGCCGTCGTTCTTCTGTCGGATTTGGAATCCTTGACGTATCAAGAGATCGCGGATGCTCTGGATTGCTCGCTGGGGACGGTCAAATCACGGCTTTTTCGAGGGAGGCGAATGCTCCAGAAGAGCCTGTGGGACTACGCCGTGGAGAAAGGCATCGCGAGGAGGAGATGAGATGACCTGTGAACAAGCCACAACCCGTCTCCACGAGTTTCTGGACCACGAGCTGTCCGGGCAGCGCCACTCCGAGGTCGGTGCACATCTTGCGTCGTGTCCGTCGTGCAGACGAATGTACGAGTTCGAGCAACAGCTTCGGAATACCGTCTGGGAGAAAGGCCGCGAAGAGAAAGCCCCCGCTTACGTCTTCGAAAGGGTCAAACGAAACGTATTTGAAAAGAAGAAGAGAGAAGTGAAGGATCGTTCCGAACGCTCGTGGATGGGACTGAGACCGGCTTGGAATTGGGCCGTCGCCGCCCTTGTCGCTGTCACCGTGGCGGGGACCTGGGTGGCCCTGAGGGGGAAAGGAGGACCTCCGCCCTTGCTGGCGGAGCTGGTGGGCGATCACATGCAGTACGCTGAGGCTGAGAAGCCGTCGGAAATGGTCTCCTCCGACGCTGATGAAATCGAGATCTGGTTGGAGGGGAAACTGGGGTACGCCATCGTGGTGCCCCGGTTCGAAGGGCCACATATGCACCTCATCGGGGGCAGGATCCTGGATGTGAAGGGGATGAAGGTGGCCTACCTCTTTTATCAGGGGGACGGGCGCGCGCTGTCCCTGTATGTGACAAAGGTTTCGACCGCCGAGCTGTGTGCCAAGGATAAGCTTCAACTCCAGGATTGCCGGCTCTGCCTCGTGAAGTTTCACAACTGCGAGCTGTGCATCAGTAAATTTCGGGACTACAACATCCTGTCCTGGGAGGAGGAAGGGGTCACCTATGCCATGGTCTCGGATTTGGATAGTGAGCACATGCTCGATGTGACGTGCCCCCGAGGCATCCCAAGTTGAGAGAACGAAATCTATTTCAAAGGTACTGATTTATGGAAGAAGTGACTATTTTTGCGGCATTTATTGCGGGTGTTATATCCTTTGGATCACCTTGTGTCCTGCCGCTCGTTCCGGCCTATATATCCGTCATCTCCGGAATCTCCCTCGATGAGCTCAAAGGGGGCCACGATAAAAAACTGGTCTGGAGAAAGGTGAGCCTCAATTCAATCGCCTTTATTCTGGGATTTTCGACTGTGTTCGTTCTCCTGGGGGCATCGGCCACGGTTGCGGGCCAGTTTCTGTTGAGCAAACTGACGGTTATTACCAAGATTGCCGGGGTGCTCATTATTATCTTCGGGCTGCACACCATCGGTCTCTTTCGGCTTAAATTTTTATATTACGAAAAGCGGTTTCAAGCCCAACAAAAGTCCGTCGGCCTTTTAGGCTCCTTCGTTATTGGATTGGCGTTTGCCTTTGGTTGGACGCCCTGCATTGGTCCGATTCTGGCGGCTATTCTTATTGTGGCCGGGACTCAGGAGACGGTGCTGCAGGGCATCTCCCTTCTGGCCATCTATTCGCTCGGCCTCGGGTTGCCCTTCTTCATTACCGGCCTCAGCATCAATTTCTTCCTGGGCATGTTCAGTAAGATGAAGTGGAAGTTTTTCCGCACCATCGAGATCGTCAGCGGAGTGTTCCTGATCGTTGTCGGCGTCCTCATCTTTACGAATTATCTCTCTATTATTAGTAGCGTACTCATGCAGTGGTTTCCGTGGCTCAATTTGGGATAGGAAGGTGCACATCATGCCGATTCGAATGAAACAATGGAGTCTGTTCCTCTTTGTCCTGATAGTGACCGTGAATGGGATGCGGTGCTCGGGCAGGCAGAAGGAGGCTACGCACGCCGATCTTCAGATTGCACCGGATTTCACCCTGAACGACCTGAACGGTCGAACCGGCAAACTGTCGGACTATCGAGGCAAAGTCATCATATTGGACTTCTGGGCAACCTGGTGTGGGCCCTGCCACATGCTCATCCCGCACTTTAACGATCTGTATACGAAGTATAAGGAGGCCGGATTCGAGATCGTCGGAGTGGCCCTAGATCAGGGAGGAGCCAAGCTGGTGAAACCCTTTGTGGAGAAACATTCGATCGCCTATACGAACTTCATCGGAAACCATGACGTGGCCATGAAGTACGGGGGCCTGCGAGGTATTCCGACGACCTTTGTTCTTACGAAAGAGGGTCGGATTTTCAAGAAATATGTTGGAGTTCCCCCCAACCCACGGGATACGTTTGAAAATGATATTCGAACGTTACTCTCTCTGGAGGGTTGAGATGCGGCCAGAATAAGGAGGTGATATCGACTCAGAGACTTTCACATGATATGGATCGAAAAAGAGTTCAACGTATTATGAGAGTTCCGCAGTACGTAAAAAACCGTTACATTGTTGCTGTCATTGTTTTGAAAGGAGGATAACATGAAAGGTACGGTCGGAAGAATAGTGGCGCTGGTGGTTGTTGTGATCATTGGCGTGGCAGCAATATATTTCGTTGCTTCAAACGCGGGCAACAAGGTCGTCCCGCCAGTGGCTGAAGGGGAAAAGGTGTCCTCAGGTGAAACAGCTGAAGGCACAGTCGTTGCTACCGGGCCTCAGCCGCAAATTCAATTCGAGGAGATGGTGTACGATTGGGGTACGGTCTACCAGAACCAAAAGGTCCCCCACGTATTTAAATTTAAAAACGTGGGTGAAGTCGATCTGGTCATAGAGAATGTGAGGTCCTCGTGAGGATGCACGGCAGCGTTGCTGTCGGAAAAGGTTATTCCCCCCAAGGGTGAAGGTGAAATAAAAGTCACTTATAATTCCGGGAAACGGAAAGGTTCCCAGTCCAAGTCCGTTTCGGTTGAAACGAACGACCCCAATAACAAGAAGCTGTCGTTGAAGGTAAAAGGCATTGTGAAAGAGGCGGTGGCGTGCAAACCCGATCGGCTCAATTTCGGCAAGATCGTCCAGGGAGATACCCAAATGCGGGAGGTCACAGTCACACCGGGTGAGGGCGAAAAGGTGAAAGTGAACAAGGTGGAGTCCTTGTCGGAATATGTGACGACCAAGCTTTCAAAGAATCCCGAGGGTGAAGGCTATGTCGTTCAAGTGACGCTGAGCCCGAAAGCTCCGCGGGGCCGTCTGGACGGACAGGTGAAAGTCTACACGGACAATGAAAACGCGCGGGAAATTACAGTCTATGTGAATGCCACGATCACCGGGGAGATCGTCTTCGTCCCGGATCGGGTAACTCTCATTGTCCAGAAGGAACAGGAGAACCAGGGGGCGACGGTCACCGTGCACAAGGAGCGAGAGGGGACCTTCGCAATTACGAAGGTCGAATGTGACGTGTTGCATGTGTCGACGGAACTTCAGACTTTGGAGGAGGGAAGACGTTACACTGTGCTTCTGAATGCCTCGGACCAAGTCGACATCGGAAGGGACAGCGGCACCCTGACCCTTCACACCGATGCGCCGGACGATCCTGAGGTGAAAGTTCCTCTGACACTCATTGTTCGCGGCAACTTGAACATCATCCCAGAGCAACTGTCCTTCGGCCTGGTCAATCAGGGAGATCAGAGGACGAAAACGATCACCGTGTCGACGAGTAAGGAAAAACTCAAGATCAAAAAAGTGAAATGCGACTTGGGCTTTTTGACGACGAATGTGGAGGAGAGAGAAGCCGGGAAAAGCTTCCAAATCAAAGTCACCACAGAGGCGAACGCGCCTGATGGGCAGTTCGATGGAACATTGACGATAGAGACCGACGATTCGCTTCAGCCGAAGGTGGAAATTCCGGTGAACGGGAGAGTTCGCGCCAAACCCTCGACGTAAGAGACGAACCCAGCACATGCAGAGTGTGAACACATGGAACCGAGAAAAGTGTGGCGGTCCGTTGTAAAGGAGGCGGTGTGGATTATTCTTGTTTCATCCTTGATCGGCTTTACTGTGAATCTCTCTTTTGTGATCGACGTCTTGCGCGGCGAAAGGGCCGTCAGTCCCGAACAGAAGATTGATTCGATTCTCAACAATAGCGACGTAACGCCGGTCACGCTTCCTGAAGCAAAGAGAGCCTTTGACTCGAACAGCGCTCTTTTTGTCGACTCCCGAAGTGCGAAGGATTATGCTGAAGGCCACATCCTGGGCTCGATCAATCTGCCCTGGGAGGATTTCGAAGAGCTCAAGGCCGACCTCGAGGCTCTGATCCAGGAGGACAGAACAATCATCACCTATTGCGGAGGTTCGTGCGATAGCAGTGCTGAGTTGGCCGAGGCGTTAAGAGCACATGGTTTTACACATGTAAAGGTCCTTTTGGACGGATGGCCGTTGTGGGTCAAAGCACAATACCCGGTGGATGCATTCGAATAAAAGGGACAGAACAGAGCCCCAACCGAGCATGTTGTCGGTAACAAATGAGAAGAGAAGGGGGTGAGTTTTTTCGAGTTTCTGAAGCAAGTTGTCTCGCACAAAATCCTGGGATTTTTCTTTCGGATGTTATTAGGGGCGACGTTCCTGTACGCCTGCTACGATAAGATCCTTCATCCGGAGGCGTTCGCCGAGGCCGTGGCCAACTATCGGATGCTTCCCGCAGCCCTGGTGGGACTCTTGGCCGTGACATTGCCCTGGGTGGAACTCTTCTGCGGGTTATTCCTCATCCTGGGCCTGTTCATCCGCAGTAGCGCCCTCATCGTTTCCCTCATGTTTTTCGTATTCAGCATCGCCCTGTCCGCCGCCGTCCTGCGAGGCATCGATATCGATTGTGGCTGCTTCCGTGTCACGGATGGCGGTCACAGCGTGACCGTCGGTTTGATTCTCCGGGATCTCGGCTATCTCGTGTTAAGCCTTCACGTGCTTTTTTTCGATAAGGGATTTCTGAGTTTCTCGCCGCTCATACGACAATTGCGTCGCAAAGCGTAGCCTGACAGGAGAGGAGTTCCCCCGTTATCGGTTCCCTTGGGGGTGGATATTTGAACGGAAGCGGTTGTCCCATGAGAAGCTACGTTCCCAAGCGGAGTTCGGGAAGGAGGGACGGTTCCCTAACCGTTCGACGAAGTGCCCCTTATCCGAGCCGCCGTAGAACCTCGTCACGCTCACCGAATGACGTCCCTTGAGGGATCTCCCACCTATCGTACCGCTAAGGCGACAGAGCCCAGTACGAGGGCGCTGCCAGCGATCATGCGAAGGTTCATCGTTTCCCCGAGTATGACCCATCCCAGAAAAACCGCCACGACCGGTGTCACCAGGACGATAAAAGAAAGCCGCGTAACTTGAATTCGTTTCAGAAGCCAGTAGTACATGACAAAGGCGATGACGGTCCCGATCATTGAGAGGTACACCAGCGCCCCGATCGAATTTTTTGTGATAAGAAAATCGCTCGGGTTCTCCCGCATCAATCCGCAGAAGAGGAGTAGGATCGCCCCGAAGAACATTTGGACGGCAGTCAGGACGAAGGGATTCACCTGCGTCAGGTCCCGTTTGACCATGATGTTGCTTGCGGCCATAACTGCCGCGCTGAAGAGCAGGGCTCCCGCACCCCATAGGCTTGCATTCGTTCCCAGGGTGAGATTATCGGAAAATATGAGGACGACCCCACACAGTCCCCCGGCTATTCCAGAGATTTTTTTAAAACTGAGCTTCTCCTCGGGAATGGTAAAGTGAGAGAAGAGGGCGACGTGGAGGGGGAAGGTGGAAAAGAGCACGGCCGTCAGGCCTGAAGGTATATACTGCTCTCCCCAGTAGACGGCTCCGTACCCCATGCCGACGAGAAGACCGGTGAGGATCATAAGATACCAGGTTTTTTTTTCGCGGGAAAACGATATCCTTTTCAACAGGATTATGATGGTGAGGACGGCACTGGCGAGGGCGAAACGAAGGCCTGCTGAGAGAAAGGGAGGTGAATCTTCCAGCCCTATCTTAATAGCCAGCCACGTGGAACCCCATATGAGACACAGGAGGCAGAAGGCAAGGGCAGAGAGGTATTCTTTTCCAGATTCTGAGGATGTCACGCCGACGATCTTTTTCCTTTTTCATGCATTGTGAGAAGTGTGCATCCCGGTCTTATCCGTCGAGACACTCCGGGCAGTGCCAAAAGTTCGGTTCATCCGCAAGGGCAGGGTTACAGACCTCTCAGAAACTCGGGGCGGAGACATGCGTCTCCGGCGTGAAGCGCTTCGTCAATGGTCTGCACTAATTTCTCTTTATCCCGAGGCAGTGTCCCTGCTAAGGGGAGATAGTTGGAGGCGTGATTTGTTCGAAAAATGCAGCCGGAAAGTCCATGCAAATTGTCGATGATCAGTCGCATCTCTCTCAACATGTCCAAGGGTTCAGGGAGCGCGAACGACCCTTGTCTCCATTCATCATAGAGCTCTGTTCCGGGGACGATCATCAGGGTGAGTAAGGAGAAGAAGCGAGGATCCATCTGGCTGACGGCCCTGCCTGTCGCTTCCGCATGCTCCCGCCACATATCAAGACCTCCGAGACCCAATAATCCGATGACGGAAACTTTGAGACCGGCAGCCTGAGCTTGGCGCACGGCCTCAATCATCTCCTGGGAGGTGGCACCCTTCTTCACGCGGCGCAGGACTTCGTCGCTGCCGCTTTCAAGACCGATATAGATAATGGTCAGTTTCAGCTTGCAGAGTTCCGCAAGTTCCTGACTGCTCTTGTTCAGAATGTCCCGGGCATTGGCATAGATGCCTACTCTTTGAAGAGCCGGGAAAGCGGAATTGAGAGCTTCAAGGATCGTCTTGAGGCGGCGCTGACTGAGGACGAGCCCATTGCCGTCGCACAGGAAGACCCGGCGCGTATGGGGGGCTGCCGTCTTGGCCATCTCGATATCCTCCAACACGTCTTGCTCGGCCCGCACGCCGAAGGATTTCTCCAGATACGTCGGACAGAAGGTGCAGGTGTTCTGCGAGCAGCCGTACGTTACTTGTAACAGATAGCTCCCTGCTTCGCTCGGAGGGCGGATTATGGTCCCTGTATAACGCACTTTATCTACTTCAATATGACGCTCTATCGTTTTGAAAAAACATATGGAGTGAACACCGTCTTGCTGGCAGTGTCCATGTGTTCTGTAAACTTTTTGATCTCAGCTTTTTGACTCATAAAGGGAACGAAAGTTTCTCGGAGACTCCATGAAGAGTCCGCTTTGTCGTGGTTGCTCTCATTCTTTCGATCATCGAAGCCTCCCTTTTCACCCATACGATGACAGAGAGAAACGACGGAGACTTTACCATCGCCACGGAGATCGTGCTTGGGGCGGCAGGACGAAGCAGTCTCAAGCCGGCCAAGCCGTGCCTCAGTTGCAGGCACAGGGAGTCCCTCAGGGGCGGAGCGTTACTTCTCGAATATCTCCGTGGCCTGGATGATGTTGACCCTGGTTACATTCAACGGATAACCCTCGTAGATCTTATCCTGTTCCGAAATCTCAGGTGGCGTCGATCCGGGATCCTGGTAGGTTATGGGCGTGATGGCATTGGTCACTAAAGCATTTTTTACCTTGACCGCATCCTCACAGGTCATGGCTACCTTGAGATTTTCGAATTGGAGGTATCTCTTGATGGCCGCATTGACGTCATCGACGGTCAATGTGCGCAGTTTTTCGTCAATATTCTCGATGAAATTCTTCACCTGATACTCGAGAGGCAGCTTCTTTTCAAAATCAGAGCCGATCTCGTTGATGAGTCGCTGCGTGTCGTAGAATTCCGAATCCATCTGATATCCAAGTCGGCGGCTCAATGTCTGGGTCCACTGCTTGGAGTAATTGAGGACAAACTGGCGCGACAGCTCAAAATCCTCCTCGGAGAGTCCCTTCTCAACCAGATTTTGGAGCTCCTTGACCGCTGCTTTCAGTGAAAAAAGGGCGTTCTCCTGGGCCACGGGCCGGATCCAAATGCTGAAAAACTGTTGCCGCCGCGGAATGTTGGGGCGGGCGAAGCGGCCCATGCCCTGGATGAAGTTTTCTATGTAGGAGTAATCTCCGTAATTGAGGCCCCGGGCTTCTCTGAGAGTATTGTAGAGCACGCCGACCGACATGCGATGCTCACCCAGATAGGAGTTGGCCACCATGAGGGCGTAGAAATCGTCGTCCGCCCTGGTCACATCGATGGGACAACCGATGGAGATGGCCGATGCCCGACCGGGTTTTTCCACCAACAAAACCTCAATACCGTCGATGGGCTCAGGATCGGGAAGACCCATCGGTTTGACCTTGCCCTTGGGAAGTGTCTCGAAGTCCTGTCTGACCCTCTCGATAAACTCCGCTGGATATCCGCCGGCGAGGCCGATTGTTATCCGGTCCTTGGTGTACATTTTCTTGTAGAAACGTTTTACGTCATCGAGAGTGATGGACTTGAGCCCCTGGACTGTGCCTTCATTGGGATGGCCGTAAGGATGGTTCTGGTAGAGTAAAATGTTCAAAGCCTCCTTGCCCAGATCCTCGTCGTCGGTGCCCCGAAGTGTTTTTTCAAGATAGTTGAGTAGCTGGTCCCTGTTGCGCTCAAAGTCGTCGGGATCGAACCTCGGATGAAGCAAAAGGTCAGAGAAAATCTTGTAAAACTTCTTGAGATGATCCCTGTGGACATTCCCGGTGAACACGGTCACCTCCTTATCGGCCTGAACACCGATCCCCGCGGCCATGGGGTACAGGGTTGTGATGACCTCCTGGTACGTCAATTCTTCCGTTCCGCCGGATCCGAGTACATTGGCCGTGAGTGTGTTCAACCCCTCTTTGCCCGGTGGATCATAGATTGATCCTGAATGGACGAATATGCGGAAGGCGATGAGGGGTGAATCGGGGCTTGGAATTTGACTTGTCTTCACCTCTGTTTCACTGTATGCATTGAAATTCATCATGGTACCCATCATAATGAGTGTAAGCGCACATGCAAAAAAACGGCCTGTTGTGTTCATTTCTCACCTCCGTAGGTGAGGGTCACAATGGTACGATTTTCCACGCCGAAATATTGTTGAGCGACGTCCATAACATCCTGGGGTGTGACTTGGTCGTAGAGCATGTAGACGCGGTTGACCGTCTCATAGTCAGCCGTCATCTGGAGATAATGGGCCAACGTCCCGGCGATACGGCCGGGAGTATCAAGTCCCATGGCGAAATTGTATTTCATGTGGGATTTGATCTCAGCCAAACGTTCCTCTGAGACCGGTGATTTTATCGTCTCTTCGATGGCCGCAAAGATCTCTTCCCGGACCCGCTCCATATCCTGTTCGTCCTTGATGCGGGTCACAATCGTGAAGAGCGGCGGGTCTCGATGATCGGTACAGCCACCGTAAATAAATTCGACGACGGCCTCTTCAACCACAAGCTTCCGATAGAGGGGCGAACTTTCTGAAAAAGCGAGCTGGGACATGAGGTCCAGAGCCGGCATATCGATCTGCCGATCACTGAAAGCCGGACCATGGTACCCGATGAGGAGAATCGGCATCGTCGGGTTGTCCCAGGTGATATGGGCTGTCTTCTCTTCGGTCTGGGGTGGCTCGACAGGAATATCCACCTTGTAGTCGCTTCGCTCCCAGTCGCCGTAATATTTCTTAACGAGCCGGATGAGAGTGTCCTGATCGAAGTCGCCGACGACGACGATGATGCTGTTATCGGGCCTGTAGTAGCGGTCGTGGAACTGAAGGCTGTAATTGTACAGGTTGGGCATGTTCTCGATATCCTGGAGAAAGCCCATGGTGGTATGTTTGTACGTGTGAGTGGTGTACGCGTTATCGTGGAGCTTTTCGAACATGATCAAGAAGGGGTTGGATGAGTTCATGTTGTATTCGCCGAGGACCGCACCGGCCTCCTTCCTGAATGCCTCCTCCGAGTATTTCAGGTTTTTGAACCGGTCCGACTCCAGGTCGATGATGGTCTCCAGAGCGTCCTTCGTGCCCACCAGATGGTAGCAGGTGTAATCATCGGTGGTGAAGGCGTTGTCGTCGATGCCGTAGCTCTGCAGTATCTCATCGTACTTATCGGATGGATATTTTTCCGTCCCCCGGAACATCATGTGCTCGAAGAAGTGGGCGAAGCCGGATCGGCCCGGTTCCACCTCATTTCGCGAGCCAGCCCGGACAACGGTGTAGTAGGCGATCAATCCCGGACTGTCGTAGGGAACGGAGACCACTTTCAGGCCGTTGTCCAGGATGACCTCGTTGACCTTGTAGGGAAAGACCTTGGAATGAGCCCCGTTCGACCCCATGACCAGCCCTATCAGGACGAATGCCACAAGGGCAAAACCTTTTGTCATACGCCACCTCCTTTGATTTTAAAAGTAGTATAGTTATCACACCCCTAAATGATGGACACGCTCCAAAGTGGAGTGTAAATATATGGATGAGACAGAGGAAAGTCAAGGTGTGTCTAGATTGCATCCAATAGGTCCTCCCCTTTTTCAAAGGGGAGTTAGAGGGGATTTCAAGAGTTGGGGCGAAGGCAGAATTCTAACTCCAAATCAGGCTGGGGCAGGAGTTGTCCTCCTGCCCCCTAAGAGTGTCGAAATGACATTCTGTTTTTACGTATAAGTATGACTTTATTCCGTAACAGGAGTACCCGTTCCCTCAAGCGGCTTATAAATAACGGCCACCAGGATGCCCAGAATGACCATCTCAATGAGTCCGATGAGGAACCAGTAGATGACGAACTTGAAGGGGATGGGGTAGACCGTCCATTGCCAGATGGACGTAATGAGACTGTAGAAAAGAGCCATCAGAATCCCGAACCGAACGCCCTCGATAAGGCCCTTGCCCTCACGGCCTCTGATGAAAATATAGCAGAAGAGAAAAGCCCACAGGAGAGTGAAGATATACCCGATGGGCATGACTTTCATCATCTCAGAATCGGACCGTGTAACCTCCTGTATCTCTTCGTACACAGGGCCCATCAAACCCATGTGGAAGATGAAATCGAGGATCATCATGGCCACGAAGACGGCGATACCGGCGATCACGAACCGTTTGACGTTCATAACAGCCTCCTTTGGAAAGGTGAGGTTTATAATACCATGATATTTTATGATGGCAAAGGCGATTTTATACTTCTTCAAGCTTGCATCGAGCCAGTTCTATGGTTTTCTTACTCCGGTCAGGGCCTTTTCGTTCTCTTCAGGGTCGTCAGAATACTAGGCGGGAAACTCACCCGGAAGACCATGTGGATTATGGGTCGGGAAATAGTAGTCGTCAAGTCTTTTTCCACCATATAGGGATTTGAAATCGTCGTCAATGGAAATGGCCATTTTCGAGGAGGGTCCTGCGGAAGAAATGGTCCCGGAATCACTGAGAGACTTTACATTTTCGGTAACATCGTGATCCGTTGCATTTCCCACCTTGATTTCCAAAACAGTCAGTCCCATTTCATTCACCTCTAAGTGTATAAAGGAGATGTAAAAATGGTCTGGAAATGTATTTCCATAACTTGACGAATAATAAAACAAAGAGAGTCTCAAGTCAATAGAAAATCAGTTAAGCGTTTAGAATGCATGACCCAGAGCCACCAGCCAGCGGAATTCGAGTTCATCCTCGTCCGGGAGAGGATGACTGACATAGACCGGGAAATCGGCACGGATGATGTACTTTCCCAAGCGAGGGGGTATTTTGGGAACCGTCCAGAGGAAGCCGAGGCCGGCGTCGTGTTGAAACGTGAAGGTGTAATCTTTCTGGCGGATGTCCCCCATATCGAAGAAGGCATAGTTTTCGATTGTGCTGAGATGTTTTCCGATCAAGGGTAGTGTTGCTAAAGGGCGCCTCAATATTTTTGGAAAATTGAGTTCGAGGTTGAAAGCGAGAATACGATTCCCGATTTCATTCTGTTCCAGGTAACCCCGCATGTTCCCTCCACCGCCCTTGTGGAGATGTCCGTCTTTCCGCCAAACATTCGGAAGCCCTCCTTTGCTTCGATAGAATTGGGCGTCGTACTCCTCGGCCGGATTGGCTCCAGTGAGGTAAAACTGTCGTTGCATCGGCACATCACCCTCTCCGTGTCCCCAGTAGAATCGGCTATTCATGTGCCAGGAACGGCCCAGATTGAAGTTCTTCACGACAGCCACGTCGACCCGACTGAAATCGTAATCGCTCTTGAAGGTGTTGGTGACAAAGCTGGCACAGAGATGAGTGTGGACTCGCCTGGTTCGGGTGTGATGGCCGAACTGTGCTTCGACGGTAGTAACGACACCATCATCCCAGGGTGAGATGAGATAGGAGGCATCATGTAGCTCCATTCGCTGTGCCGTCAGATCGAGGGTCGTATAAGGGAATCCTCCGAGCATGCGCCGGTAGACATCGCTGAATCCAAGGGCGATTTCCGATCGGCCCTCAATACGGCTACCCTTCAGGATGAAATTGGTAAGCCGTCCGAAATGCCTGACCGGAGTTGTGTAGTGTATATTATAATCGAACTCACCGCTCATCGGACCGATCCACAAGCCTCCCCGGAAGTGATGATCGGCGCTGTATTCCGTCTTCATATAACTCCCCTCGCAGATCAATCCCGACTTGAGACCGTCGACGTCATTGTACGCGAAGGAGGGACGAAAAGTGATGTGATAGGCGTCCCACGTGGGGTAGTCCACATAGAGGTTGTCCAGGCGAACGTCGAGTTTGGGAAGCAGACCGGACCGATTATTGAGCCGGCTCGTTTCAGCCAAGCGGAGGCTTGGATCGATTTCGGCTGATATCGCTTTTGTGGGAAGGCTGACCGATGCTGTGTACATCCGATTGAATTCATCCCAGCCGTACCATGGCTCCAGAACGATGGCTCCCTCCTCCTGTTTCGAAAATTGATCGATGGGGATGATGAGCTTCTGCCGTGTGCCGTCGGCCAGAGTGAGCACGAGGTCGATGGGCATAATAATCTCGCCGCAACGCCTTAACCCGATGTTCACTTCATATTGTCCGCTGGACAGCTTCTTGTTCTTGAGGGAAGCGACGGCATAATCGCACGTCTTCGTCGTGTTCCACCACTGCTCGAAGAACCAGTGCAAAGGGCGGCCGCTGATCTCCTCGGCGATGGCCATGAAGTCATCAGGATACGGATGGTGAAATGTATAGCGTTCATAGTACGTTCGTACTACTTCGTTGAAGACATCGTCCCCCAAGACATATTCGAGCATGTAGAGGGTGATGGCCGGCTTGTTGTAGGCTGAGTTCCGATACGTCAGTCGCTCCCTGGTTTGATCGGAATGGATGAGGACCTTCTCCTCGTACCCTGTTTTGGCCAGGGTGAGATATTTGTGGTAGCGTGACAGGCGCATGTTTCTCTTTTGATAGAAGGTTCTCTCGTACCACGTTTTGAGGTCCGGCCAGTCGAGGTTTTCATATTCCTCGACCAGGCTGTCCAGGGCGAAGGCGGTCAGGTAGGTGGTGAAGCCTTCGTCGAGACAGGGGTAGGCCGTTTCGTTGCTACCCACAGCTCCGTAGAACCAGTTGTGACCGATCTCGTGGTAAAAGAGGTACTGATAACTGGGGCTTGTCCCACCGCACATGACGATCATCGGATACTCCATACCCTGATCGACGTCTGCGACCGTCATCTGAGGATAGGGGTACGTGCCGAAGTTCTCCGAGAAGAGGCGGATCGCGTTGCGTGTCGCTTCGGCCGCATCGTGCCAGGTGTGAGCTTTTCGCTCACGGACAAGGGTGTAGATATGAACCCCCTCCCATTCTGCAGTACCGATGCGGAAGGTGCGATCGGCGCACCAGGCAAAATCGTGAACGTTTTCGGCCCGGAAGATCCACGTTTTTGTTGTATCGCCTCGCAGGTTTATTTTGGGCCACAGGTACTCAGGCGTACCTCCGTAATTCTTTATGTCCAGCTTTTCCATGAGAGTGTCTGGGAGGACGTCCGCTCTGTTTATAAGGACCCCGGTAGCCCCGACAATGAAATCCGATGGCACAGTGATTTCAACATCGAAGGAGCCGAATTCTCCGTAAAACTCGTGGCCGAAGTGCTGATCGGTGTGCCAGCCGCCGCAGTCGTCGTAGACGCATATTTTCGGATACCACTGGGAGATCACGAATTGACCACCTTGTGCATTGATCCGCCAGGCTCGCTTGCCGATCTTTGTGACAAAATCCATTTCAAAGGCCGCCTGCTCTCCGGGTGGGAGGGGTCGATTCAACGGAACTCTCATGATGGTATTGTCCGTCTCTTGGGCGAGGAGATCCCCGCTTCCGTTTCGGAGATGGGAGATCTGAATCCAGCCCCGGTCCTCCCCATTCAGGTCTGCCAGGGTGTAATTGTGTCGTGACCGAAATTTGTTATCAAGGTAACTGCCCGGTTGAAACGCGTTCTGATAGAGGTGAAAGTGGACCTCGTACAAAGTGTCGGGTGAATTGTTGGTGTACATCAGAATTTCGTGGCCCGTCAACTTCTCTTCATGCGTATCCAAAGAGACCCGAATAGTATAGACTACAGCCTGTTGCCAAGCAATTACCGAACCCCAGCCGCAAAGGAGCACGAGGATGATGGCTGACATGAAGAGACGGGCAAGGACCTGTTTGGGTTTCATAGTTCCCCCTTTCAGCAGAGATGAAAGTCCGGGTCAAAAATACATAAGAAAAGCATAAAAATCAAGGAGGGATCGTGCCGGCTGCTACATTTCGTTAGAAAAGACGGTCGAAATTGAAAAAGGGCTTGACGTTGGGGCTTTTTTATTGTATGCTATATTTGTCCGTTGAGCTGTGGTTCCATGAGACTGTTCGACAGGACGGAACTGTGGTGTTCAGGGCTCAATGTGACTTCGGTATGACTTTTAACGATCGTTCCTGCGAGATGAGCTCAAAGTAATTCATGGATATGTTTTTGCATGATTGGTGGTTACCAAACGCTCGACCCAAATTGGTCGAAACTATTTCGAGTCAATTATCCTTAACACGCCCAATAGCAACGATTCTTGCCAACCGTAGATATGAAAATACGGAGGAGGTCTTCTCTTTTCTCCACCCAAGACTTGAGTCTCTTCACGACCCCTTCATATTACCGGATATGGAGATCGCTGTCCGCAGAATCTTAAGGGCTGTGGACGAAAAGGAGCCTATTGTTATATACGGACATGACGATGTGGACGGAATGACGAGCGCCCTTGTTCTGTGCGAGGTGATAAGAAAGCTCCAGGGTTCGGTTTCTTCGTATGTTCCGAATCGAATTGCAGAGGGCACCGGACTCAGTTTTGACAATGTGAACAGACTCGCCCATCAGGGTGCGAAACTCATTGTCACTGTCGATTGCGCAGTTGAGAGTCGGCGTATCGGTGAAAACGTCCACCGGCTTCCCCTCGATATTATTATTACGGATCATCACGAGGTGCATGATGTCGTGCCCCTGCCCTTTTCTTTTGTCAATCCGAAACGGAGTGATTCTGCCTATTTTTTCAGAGAGTTATCAGGAGTGGGAGTGAGTTTCAAATTAGCTCAGGCGCTCCTGTTGGAGCGGGGTCATGCCGTGCACCCATTTTTTGACAAGATCGGGGATCTGATAGCCCTGGGGACACTGGCCGATAAGGTCCCTCTCGTTGACGAGAATAGAGTTTTTACAAGATTGGGATTTGAGCTCATGAATAAACGGTTGCGACCAGGTTTAGGTGCTATCGGGGACCTTTTCAACGAGAACGAAACGATACAAACAGGATTTGTGATGAGGAAAATGATTCCGATTCTCAGTTCCGCTCATTCGGTGAAAGGTCGGAATGCCGGTTTTGATCTCCTGCAGACAGAGAACCGGAATCGGGCAGCTCAGATAGCTGGAAAACTTCGGAAGGCCAGCCAGGAGTGGCAACAGATGCTTCTCGAATCGTACCAGCGAATTTTAGAGCAGGTGGGAGAGGACCATGATAGAAACCTGATCTTGATTGTCGATGAGCGGACGCCACCCGGTGTCCTCGGAGCGACCGCTGCAAAGCTCATGAGAGACCATCACTGTCCTGCAATTATGTTAAGTTTCTATGAGGATCGATATTTGGGTGAAGGGCGAGCTCCCAAGGGAATAGACCTTGTGGATCTCTTGAGTCAATGTCGTGATCTCCTCATCACTTTCGGAGGTCACAAGCAGGCTGCGGGTTTTTCGCTCTTTCCGGAATATGTTACAGATTTTCAGGAACGCCTGAAAGAACTGATCCAAGACATGGTCGTACCGGTCACACTCTCCAGACGACTTGATTTGGAAACAGATTTATGTGCCTTTGATCAACGTTTTTTCAGGGAGTATGATCTCTTGGCTCCTTTTGGTCGGGAGAATCCGAATCCATTTTTCATGTGCCGTGGCGTCAACATCAAATCCACATCTGCTGAGGAACTCGATGAACAGTATATAGGTATCGGGACCGTCCGCGAGTTTCCCTTGATTGCGTTCCGGCACCAGCAGGAAATCCACTCGAAGCTCAAGGACCATCTTTCAACACCATGTGATATTGTGATCCAAATTGTAACCCTGTACGGAAATACGCCGCATATGCTCCTGAGGGATTTACGAAGAGCTGAGTTTTTCAAGCATAGCAATCATCGGTCTTCTTCTTAGGGTGCGAGGCGGGAATTGCGAAAACCCGCATCCAAAGAATCTGAAAAGACTTGATCTGTATGGTGAAATATAGTATACTTTTGAGCAGTGGTTAAGAAGGTTTCATCGATCTCTTTGAAGGATATTATGACTGAGACAAGACGATTTTCAACGGCGCTCATTGATAGGTTGCGATCTGCGGAAGCCGTGGCTGTTCTCACAGGTGCCGGCATATCCGCTGAAAGCGGGGTGCCGACCTTTCGCGGGCAAGATGGTCTGTGGAAAAAATACAGGCCGGAAGAATTGGCCAATTTCGATGCGTTCATGCGTAATCCCACACTTGTCTGGGAGTGGTACAATTATCGGCGTGAGCTCATCTCGGAAGTCGATCCAAATCCCGGTCATTACGCCTTGGCACAGTTGGAAAAAATGTGCGACACCTTCACTCTCATCACTCAGAATGTTGACGGATTACACCAGCGAGCAGGCAGTAAGAGAGTTCTTGAATTGCACGGCAATATTACAAAAAACAGGTGCGTTTCATGTTCCAAGACAGATGGTGTGAGCAGGACAATTGATGATCTTCCGCATTGTGACTGCGGCGGACTTCTCCGGCCTGATGTGGTTTGGTTCGGAGAGTCGCTGCCGCAGAAGGAATTGGAATTAGCCTTCGATACGGCCTCCAGGAGTACGGTCTTTCTCAACATCGGCACCTCAGGCGTCGTTCAACCAGCCGCATCCTTATCGCTTGTGGCCAGGAGGAACGGGGCCTACGTGTGTGAGATTAACATTGAGGAAACGGTCCTGTCGGGTCAGATGGATGAAACGATTTTGGGGCCGTCAGGTGAAATAATGCCTCATCTTGTGGAGTTACTCAAAAAAAACAGAATGTAAAAACGTGGGATTTTTTGCGAAAAAACCCTGAGTATTACGAAGCGACCTCTCCTCCAGCCATTTCAATTTGGCGTTTGCTCATACTTCGGAAGGCCAAAATTATCAAGGAGAAAGGAACAAAATGCTGGAAAGAGTGTTCGAGTTATTAAGAACGATGGTGACGCCTGCTGAGCGATGTGAACCGCAACCGATTCTCCGGCGTGGAACGGATTACGCCCGTAACAGCGCATCGTTTCTCTCAATACTTTTGTGAAGCGATCTTCGTCCGGCAGTAGGAGGTGACTTGATCCTGGCAGCGTCATTGTATTTCTTCCGTATCTTGATTTGTATGACGCCGACTCTTTTATTTTCGAAAAGGATAGTACACATTCCATGAAGAGGATAATATACTTATTAGGTGCGATCCTGGTTGTGACATCTGTTTTGCAGTGTGCTCGATTCAATACGTATTATAATGCTCAACAATATTTTCAGCAAGCTGAACAGGCTCGAGAACGCTCCACGACATCTCAACTCTCCTCGTCGGAGATCGACTTGTATAACAAAGCTATCAAGAAGGCTTCGAAGGTCATAACGTTCTATCCCAAAAGTAAGTTGGTGGACGATGCTCTTCTCTTGATGGGAAAGGCCTTTTATCGTAAGGGCGAATATTCGAAGGCACAGAGAAAATTTAACGAGCTCATTTCAAATTTTCCCGAGAGCAATTTGAGCAATGAAGCCACCTTCTGGTTGGGGAGATCATATTTCGCTAACGGTGATTATGTGAAAGCAGAAAAATCTTTGTCCGGCATTGTGACTCAAAAAAAGGCGAGGACGTGGGCCGCTGAGGCCCAATTTCTCTTGGCTGAAATGGCTTTTCTCAAACACCGTTATAAATATGCCTTGGGGGAATACGAGAAGGTTGTGAAGGGGTTTCCCAAGAGTTCTCGAAGTGCTGAGGCTCAGTACAGGATCGGACAGTGCCTGACACTCTTGGATAGCCCCTACGAAGCCCGATTAGCCTATGATCAGGTTTTTTCCTTCGACCCACACGATACGCTCAAACTGAATGCCATGTTCAGTGTCGGGCAATCTTTGAGAGAGGAGGGGAGGTACGATCAGGCCATTGATGTTTTTGAGGAACTTCTGAGGGACTCCCGAAACATGGACTATTATTCGGCCATTCGTCTGGAGATTGCCGAATCTGAAGCGGAAAAGGGGGCTTTGGAGGCCGCCATTTCAGAATATGAAAAAATCATAGAGGACTATCCAAAGTCCGAAAGCTCTGCCGAAGCCCAGTACAGACTCGGATTGATTTATCTTGAAATTCTCGAGGATTTCGAAAAAGCCAAGGAGCATCTCGATTCAGTGAAAATGGAATATGCCAAATCACAATATGCGGAGCAGGCCCAGGGTATCAGTAGAAATATCGAAAAATTGACGGGCCTCTATTACAAGCTTTCACCGCCGCCGGTCGATTCGACGGTTGCTGCGTCGATACCTTCGTTGGGAGATCAAACGCTGGTGATGAGATCTGATGATGCTGCTCTTGATGAACTCGTCGACTCCATCCTGGCGAGTGTGGGTGCGCTGGAGGAGGAGGCGCAAACCGGAGTCGCGTTTCCCGGACAAATTCCAGGAACCGGGCTGGTGAATCTTCCGAGGTCTGCGACGGAGGCGCAACCCGGAGTCCCGGTACCCGGACAGGTTTCAGGACGTGAACATGTTCCGGGAACTGCATCGGACACTCCTCCGGCCACGATTGAAAATCAAGGGGCAGCTGTCGATACGGCCGAAGTCCATTTTAAATTGGCCGAACACTATTTGTTCCATTTTTTCAAAGCCGATTCGGCCTTGAAACACTATCGAACCGTGTTGGACAGATACCCCGAGAGTGATTATGGCGCGAAATCGGCGTATGCGATAGCCTGGATAACTGACATAATTCTGAACGAGGCCACGGCGGCGCAGGAAGCCTATTTGAGCACGATTGCGAATTTTCCTGGAACACCATACGATAAGGCCGCTCGAGTGGCTTTAGGAGAACGGTCGACACCTGAACAGGATTCGTCCTTGGCTCAAGAACAGTTTCTTGAGGCTGAGACAATGTTTCTGAGGGGAGGGGATGTCGATTCACTCATACGGGCCTATCAGAAAGTGATTGACGAATATCCCGAGAGTTCATATGCGCCGAAGGCGGGTTATACTATTGGCTGGATTTTAGAATATGTGGTGTCGAATCCACAGGCGGCTGAGGAGGTCTACGAGAAACTCCAGAACGAATATGGTGATACGGAATTCGGCGGTGAAGCAAAAATAAAACTTGGAATGGTCCAACGGGCGAAACAGCAGGAGAAACAGCCGAAAAGGAAAGAGAAAAAGGAGAAAAAAGACGTAACACCGGAAGAATCATTGAACCTCGATGATATTGAGAGGGAATTGCTGGAGGAGGGGCCTATTATTTATACTGAAACTGATGTCACCCGTAATTAAAGAATGGTAGATCTGCGAACGTATGCCCATCCATACCTGTCACATTCTATCCCATGAACGACTTTCAGGTGATGTGTATCGGTTGAAATTTGTTTCGGAGCCCATATGTCGTGGTGCGCAACCGGGTCAGTTCGTCCATATCCGTGCAGATGTTCAATCCGATCCTCTTCTGCCCAGGCCTTTTAGCATCCATGATATTGATCGTGAAGTGATGGGTGTTGAGATCCTTTTCCAAGTGGTAGGATCTGGAACTCGCATTCTGTCCTCGAAGCGAAAGGGAGAATCGATCGAGGTCCTCGGCCCACTGGGACGCGGGTTTGGCGTTGACCACGAGCGGAGGATATCAGTCCTCGTTGCCGGTGGGATTGGTCTTGCGCCGTTCCCATTCCTGATCAAACGCCTTCGTGAGAGTGGCCATTCGGTCTTCGTTTTAGCCGGTTGGAAAACAGTTGAAGAGATCGTCGGACTTGAGCGAATTGAGTCCTCGGGTGCTTCTGTTGACGTCGCGACAGAGGACGGGAGGCGAGGCTCTTGTGGGACTGTTACGAAACTCCTCAATACCCGGTTGAGGGCCGGAGATTTTGGTTCGGAATCGGAAATCGGTCTCTATGCCTGTGGGCCAGGTGCGATGTTGGCCACAGTAGCTCACATGGCCCGTCAATATAATGTGCCTTGTCAGGTTTCCCTGGAAGAGAGGATGGCCTGTGGTGTCGGAGCATGCTATGGTTGCGCAGTATTGGCGGCCGATAGAGAAAACGCTTGCCCCGAGTACAAGCTGGTCTGCAAAGACGGCCCTGTCTTTGATATGAATGAGGTTTGTCTGAAATGAGCGTCGATCTGTCAGTGAAAGTCAGCGCCATCCGTTTGAGGAATCCGGTGCTCGTTGCCTCCGGCACCTTTGGTTACGGTGAGGAGTATGCCGATCACATTGATGTTCGGAAGCTGGGCGGTATTGTCACCAAGTCGATTTCTCTCCATCCTCGGCCGGGGAATCCTCCGCCGCGGATTGCGGAGACCCCGTGTGGAATGCTGAATGCCATCGGATTGGCGAACGTCGGCGTTCACCGATTCATTGAGGAGAAACTGCCGTTCTTGCGATCCCTGGATGTGCCCATTATTGTCAATATTGCCTGCAGCACCGTGAGTGAATATGCCGAAGTGGCTGCAATTCTGAGCGAGTGCGATGGTCTGGCAGGAATTGAGATAAACATCTCCTGCCCGAATGTCGAACGCGAAGGGATGGCCTTTGGAAGTGATCCGAGCACAGCTCACACGGTTGTGGCGGCCGTGCGTCAAGCGACACATCTCCCCGTTATCGCGAAATTGACACCGAATGTGACCGATATAGTGACCATTGCCCAAAGCGTTGTCGATGCCGGAGCTGATGCCATCTCACTCATCAATACCCTTGTCGGGATGTCCATAGACATTAACAGTCGCAGGCCGAAGCTGGCCAACATCACCGGTGGTCTCTCCGGACCGGCCATTCGACCGGTGGCTTTGGCTCTGGTGTGGAAAATCGTTCGACTTGGGACCGTTCCGGTGATTGGAGTTGGTGGCATCACAACGACGGAGGATGCCCTCGAATTCTTTATCGCCGGCGCGACAGCCATTCAGATCGGTACAGGCAATTTTGTTGATCCCAGAACGCCGTTACGCATTATTGAGGAGTTGAAAACGTTCCTTGAGGAGGAGGGTTTGGAATCAATATCCGAGCTGATAGGGAGTCTCACAATTGAGCCTTAGAAGAGCGGTGAGAGAAACTCTTCTTCTCTGGATTGTCGTCGGAACGGCCCTTCAGGGGTGTTCCACGACGCCGAGGTACCGTGTCGGGGGTGGAATGGACACCGTTCAGACGGGTATCGCCTCGTATTACGGGTCAAAATACCATGGGCGGAAAACCGCCAACGGCGAGGTTTTCGACATGTACGGCGTATCAGCTGCGCATAAAGACCTGCCCTTTGGGACAAGAATAGAAGTGACGAATCTGAACAATAATAAAAAACTCATCGTCCGGATCAACGATCGTGGTCCCTTTGTCAAAGGGAGAATATTGGACCTGTCTTATGGGGCGGCAAAAGAATTGGATATGATCGAGTCGGGAACGGCACCGGTCCGGATCAAGGTGCTCGAATTAGGAGAAGGGAGATAGAAATGGCATCGCTATTTATAAAAAAATTGGAGCGGATTTGTCGGAAAAATGAAAGTCTTGTGTGTGTCGGGCTGGATGTGGATATGAATCGTATACCGACGTTTCTGCATGACGTGGGCGAACCCGTTCTAACCTTTAACAGGGCCATTATTGATGCGACCCACGATCTCGTCTGCGCCTATAAACTCAATATCGCATTTTATGAAGTTTTGGGTGCCGAAGGGCTTCAGCAATTCCGAAAGACCGTTGATCATATTCCGGACGATGTTATCAAAATTGTCGACGCGAAAAGGGGCGACATCGGGAATACGGCCCGCATGTACGCAAAAAGTTGCTTCGAGTATTATGGTGGCGACGCCGTCACTGCCAGTCCTTACCTCGGTCGTGATTCGCTTCAGCCGTTTCTCGATTATGAGGAGAAATGTACGTTTGTATTGTGTCTTACTTCAAATCCCGGATCGAAGGATTTCCAATATCTGTCGCTTGGGGGGAAAACGCTGTATCAACTCGTCGCCGAAAATGTGAACCGATGGAATGAGAAGAGGAATTGCGGTTTGGTTGTCGGGGCCACACATCCCGAAGAACTGAAAAAGGTTCGTGAGATTGCTCCGGAGCTTCCGTTTCTCATTCCCGGGATCGGTGCGCAGGGGGGGGATGTTGGCCAAACGGTTCGGTTCGGAACGGACAAGAAGGGCGAAAGGGCCATAATTAATTCCTCCCGCGGGATCATCTACGCCTCCGCCGGGAAGGACTTTGCGGATGCGGCTCGGGCGAAAACAAAAGAACTTCGTGAGGCCATCAACACATGGAGGTCGTGACCATTGCGAAACAAAAGGCAGGAGGGTCGTTCAGATGATTACGTTTTCAAGCACAGGAAGGTTATTCGAACGTTTGCAATAAGGAGGTTTTGATCATGATCGCGAAAGATGAAATGCTCAATATATTCCAAGAGACGGGTGCACTTTTATCAGGCCATTTTCTTCTGACATCGGGTCTGCACAGTCCGCAGTATTTTCAGTGTGCTTTGCTCCTTCAGTATCCGCAGCATACGATGCGGCTTTGCGGTGAACTCGCCAACGCTTTCTCCGGGAAGGAGATCGACCTCGTCATCGCTCCTGCGATCGGAGGTATTGTTGTGGCACAGGAAGTGGGACGCGTTCTGAACAAGAGATCGATATTTGCCGAGAGGGAGGGCGGCGTCATGAGCCTGCGGCGTGGATTTTCTATTCAACCCGGAGAAAAGGTGTTGGTGACGGAGGACGTTATTACGACCGGGGGTTCGGTCAAGGAAGTGATCGATCTCGTGGAGAAAAACGGTGGGGACGTCGTCGGTGTCGGCGTCATTGTCGATCGCAGCCGCGGCAAATTCACACTGGACGTCCCCTTTATCCCTCTCCTTGAAATGGACGTCGTCGTGCACCAACCCGAGGCGTGTCCCTCGTGTAAGGACGGAATCCCCATCGTGAAACCTGGCAGCAGAAAAAGGAAATCCTGATCCATTGAAAATACTCCGAATTTCAGCATGTGCGGGTTTCCGCCTCTTTTTCCTCATTTGTCTCCACTCAATATCTTTTTGCGATGTGGGAGCAGATTCGTCGTCTGTGACCGTAACGACATCAAAGCCTGCCTACTATCGCTATGAAATCGTTGAAGTTACGGTCCACCTCAATTATTCAGATCAACATCTTATTGCTCCCGATACAATCTATGCGTCCGTCTCTCGAAACGGATCTGTCGTGCCCACAATCGCTCAAATGGTCCGAGTTCCCTGTCTTTTCGGCGGTGTTGAGGGACTTTGGCACGGGTATTGGCCTATTCCCTGGAATCCGGTTTTGGGAACATATGTCGTTGAAACGGAGGTGTTCGCTTCGGATTCAACGGACACCCTTCGAGCCCGGGCGCCCTTCGAAATCATCGGAAGACCGCTACAGCCCTTGGAGCCGGGCATGTGTGTCATGACCATAGAGTCGACGATCGATTTTCTCAAAACGCCCTTTCCCGTTCCCTTCGATGCTTCCGGTTCAGAGGAAAGTTTCCTAACGTGGGCGCGTTTTCTCGGGGCCGATGCGATCTGGTATTCGGTCGGCCAAACCATGGAAGGAGAATCCGGTGTCACCGATCAAGATCCATGGTATCCGCTCAATGTTCGGCTTTTCCCAGAGGTGGCGTTAAAAACCAAGGAAGCGGGGTTCCGTTTTGGGGGTTGGATTGGATGTTATTTTCTCTGGGGTGAAAATCTGAAGGAGCTCGACTACACGTATTCGTGGGATTACTGGAAGCCGACGGGAAAAATGTACCGACCTCACCGCGTTTCAATCACTGATGAGAAACGGCTGTCCGACATCATTGGTTTGGTGAGGATGCTGGATGCTGATCCTCATGTCGATTACGTCGGACTGGATTACATTAGAACAGGTTTTGGTGGGTATGAGATGGTGGAAGATTTCGTGAGAGCAATGAGTGTCGGAACACCGTGTGAATGGCATGACGACTCAGTTTTTGAGAAGAGAAGGTGGCTTGCCTTGGAGATCGAGGTCGAGAAGGACTCCGGAATTGTCGAGAAGTGGCAATGGTACTGTGCGCATAGAGTGGCACAGAACATACGTACTATTGTTGAACGATCCGGTTTGAAGAAACCGTTGTGGGTCTTCCTTCTCGGCTGGAGACACGGTCAGGAGCACGGCCAGGATCCGATTATGTTCCACGATGCGGGGGCTTCATGGTGTGCGGTCATGCTCTATGAATCGAATGCGGATCACTGCCGGGAGATGAATAAGAGCTGGTCGTCATATCTTGAAAAAGGGCGGGTGAATCTTATTGTCGGAGAGTCGGTGGATTGGGAGCTGCTGCAGAGAAGCACGGAGCCTCCGGGGCCTGAGGAGTTTTATCGACGAGTGACGGAAGCGGTTGACGGTCTGTACGGGGGTGCACCGGTGGAGGGTGTTTTTTGGCACGATCTCAATCGGGGTGCCTGGGGGAAGCGGGGACCGTACCGAAGGTTGGAGTGGGCTGTAACAGGGGCCGCCTCGTTTTCCTATGTCAGATCGCAGAACGGCCGATTCCCTCTTCTCGTCTCCCTCGGAGTGCCGGATGAGATGCTATCGGGTACGACGTTTACAATGACCGTGCATTTGGAGAATAAAGGGTGTTCAGATGTCAATGATGTTGTGGTTGAACCGATCGAGATGCCGGGGATTACGTTTCTCAAGAGCGGTCCCATACCTGTGGGTACCCTTCGGTCCAACACGGAAACGCGCCTCAATTGCCGATGCGTTTTCTCCGGGTCGGAGAATGATGGTACCCATATTATGATAGCCACGCGGACAAAATGGGCGCCAGAAACACATCAAAATCAATACGTTAGTTTTGCGTATCTTAGGCGCGCATCTAAAAAGATATTGACAAAATAGAACAATTGTGGTATTTTTAGCCTTTAAAATTGGTTAGTAGCCACTCAAAGTGAGGAGATAACGATGAGAAAAATTTGTATGATCGGGACAGGATATGTTGGTCTCGTAACGGGAGCGTGTTTTGCTGACTTCGGCAATTCGGTCTTATGTGTCGATGTCGATTCGGAGAAGATAGAACTGCTTAAGAATTCGGTGGTCCCGTTCTTTGAGCCGGGCTTGAAAGAGTTTATTGAACGAAATACAGCCAGACAACGACTCGGATTTTCCGACGACGTCGAATGGGGTATTCGCGAGTCAGAGGTTATTTTTATTGCGGTGGGGACACCTTCCCTCCCTGACGGAAGCGCGGATTTATCTCAGGTTTTCTCTGTTTCGGAGAAAATTGCGGAAAACATGACCGAATACAAGGTGGTGGTCAATAAAAGTACCGTCTCCGTAGGTACGGGCGCAAAGGTGGCGGACGTCGTTCGAACGCATCAGAAAAAACCTATTCCTTTTGATGTCGTTTCAAATCCGGAGTTTTTGAGGGAAGGATCTGCTCTTGAGGACTTTATGCGACCTGACAGAGTTGTTATTGGCGCCACAAGCGATCGTGCCCTGGATATCATGTCTGAAATATACCGGCCCTTGTACTTGATTGAAACGCCGATTATCAAGACGAACCTGGAAACGGCAGAACTGATCAAGTATGCATCGAATGCGTATTTGGCAACGAGAATTTCGTTTATTAACGAAGTAGCCAATCTCTGTGAGAAGGTTGGAGCGGATGTCAATGTTGTCGCCAAGGCCATGGGCTTGGATGGTAGAATTGGACCGAAATTCTTGCATGCGGGTGCGGGGTTTGGGGGATCATGTTTTCCCAAAGACACGCGAGCGCTGATTAAAATTGCTGAACAAGCGGGTTCGCAAATATCCATTGTGGAAGCAGCCATTGCTGTGAATCAAAATCAGAGAGAAGTCGTTTTCCAGAAGATTCAAAAAATGAATGAATCCCTTGAGGGAAAATGTATCGGCTTTCTGGGTCTCTCGTTCAAACCGAAGACCGATGACATGCGTGAAGCTCCATCGATTACGGTAATTGAAAAATTGATCCAGCACAAGGCTACGATCAAGGCGTACGATCCCGTAGCCCAGGAGAATGCGAAGAAAGTCCTGAAGGATATTGAATACTGTCAGGATCCTTACAGTGTAGCCGAACATACTGATACCCTTGTGGTTATGACTGAGTGGAATGAATTTCGTGAACTCGATTTCCCGCGAATTAAAGAGGTCATGAATGTGCCAAAAATTGTTGACGCCAGAAACGTATACGATCCTGAAAAAATGAGGGAATTGGGCTTCGAGTACGCCGGAATCGGAAGATGATATCCTTTCGGCAGATAAAGGAAGCCAACGGTTCAGGCGAGGAATTGACCTCATGAGGCATTTTATACAACCGGCACGTACGTTTGCACTATGCGAAACTGAAGGTTCATCAAAGCAAACATCGCCGGTCATCGGATTGTATAGACATTTATGTCGGAAGTGAGCGGTATTCTCATCTCTGTTCGAAAATTCAGCCTGTTGGTCGACGGTTCACTCCCTTGTCGTACGCGCCAACATAGAATTCAAGGAAATGTCAGCTTTCGGGAAAAACCTTTTGTGTCGTATGGAAAGTATCATGAATCACTCTCATGTGTTTAAATCGAGATGCACATCTCGACGGACCCCCTCTTCTCTCGATCCGCTGTTGAACGGAAGATTGAAATTGTTCTGTTTTCTATGGGTCGCGGTCCTTTTTCTGCTTCACACTCTGACCTTGTGTGAGGCTCAGAGCCAACAAGGAGTTACGGAAACGGTAAAAATTGACAGTCTGAAGGAAGAATGGAAGTCCAAGATGCAGCTTCAGCTCATGGAAGAGATAGCGTTGGAGGGTATCATTGACCCGGAGCAGTATGTCTTGGGTCCTGGGGATGAAGTGATCATCAATATTTGGGGAGATGTGAGTGCGGGGTTCGAATTTCTTATTCCGCCAAGGAGTGCGGTTACTCCTGAGGGAAAAATTCTCATACCTACGATTGGAGACATAAGTGTTGGTGATCAGACCTTGGCCCAGGCTTCGAAGGCTATCGCTCGTGAGGTCAAGAAGAAATTTAGGAATGTCACGGTGACGGTGAACCTTGGCAAGCTCCGCAAGTTTCGGGTATTTGTCCTGGGAGAAGTCAGCATTCCCGGGACATATGTGGCTAAGGCTATTGATCGAATTTCCGCTTTGGTCGAGCGGGCTGGCGGATTCACCCCGAAATCATCAACACGGAAAATTGAAATACGACGTGGAGAACATGAAATCCTCTCTGCCGATTTGGTCCTTTTCAATTGGACAGGAAATTTAGAGTATAATCCCTATGTTCTTGAGGGTGATGTCATCTTTGTTCCGGTAAAATTGGATTCTGTGAGCATTTCAGGGGCTGTAAACTTGCCCGGTGATTACGAATATAAAGAGGGAGACACACTCAAGGATCTCATCAAAATAGCGGGAGGGCTTTCCAGCGGAGCTTACTTGACAAAAGCTGAAATTGTTCGCTTCCTACCCGATGGGCTTACAACCGAACACCTCACAATAGATTTGGACACGCTTCTTGGGCAAGATAATCCGGACGGGCATTTTGCCCTGCAAAAAGACGATCAGGTATTCATACGATCGAAGCCGGAGTGGCGGATACGGCGAACCGTTACACTTGAAGGAGAGGTTCGCTATCCAGGGGAGTATGCCATTGACAAGGATAATACAAATCTGAGTGAGATTATTGAGAAGGCCGGAGGATTTACTGTCGATGCTTCTCTCGATGAAGCCAAAGTGATCCGACAGATCTATACTGAGATTGTTGATCCCGAATATGAACGCCTTCGTCGAATGAGTGTGGCAGATATGACTGCTGAGGAGCGCGAGTATTTCAAAACAAAATCGAGAGAGCAGCCGGGTATCGTTGTTGTGGACTTTGAACGATTGTTTAACGACCGTGATGTATCCCAGGACATTGTTCTGAAACCTATGGATATAATAACCATCCCAAAAGTGCGGAATACCGTCACCGTCAGTGGGGCGGTGGACAACCCCGGCTCGATCATTTATAAAGCGAAAGGGTCCGTTGATTATTATATTGATCAGGCGGGCGGATACACCAAAGAGGCTCGCAAGAGTAAGGTGAGACTCATTAAGGGCGACACAGGAGTATGGTTGCGACCGGATGAGGTGAATGAGATCAAGCCTGGCGATACCGTCTGGGTTCCAGAGAAGCCGGACAGAGATTGGTGGGCCCTTTTTCGAGATTTTATGTGGGTTTCGGCACAGATAGCGACAGTAGCTATTGTGATCAAACAGATCGCCTACTAAATATCGGCAGTTTTTCCATTGAGTAGAACCATGGCTCGCGATTCCAATATTTTCGAATACCTCCATGTGCTCGTGAAATGGAGAAAGTTCATTCTTCTTAATTTTCTCATCGTGTGCCTTCTCGCTGCCATAATCAGTCTGATCCTTCCCAAGTGGTACAGGGCCACGACGACCGTTCTGCCGCCCGAGGAACAAACGTTCGGAATGGGGCTGTCCTCAATGTTAGGCGACCTTCCTTTGGGGGGGCTCGGTATACCGGGAATCACCACTCCCGGTATTATGTATGTGGCTATACTTGAGAGCAGGACGGTCAGAGAACGTGTGGTTCAGAAATTGAACTTAATGGATATTTATAACTCCAAGAATATGGAGGAGGCGGTAAGGACTCTCGGGACCAGAACACGGGTCGAGATTTCGGAAGAAGGTGTGGTTCAGCTTCAGGCCACAGATCGAATGCCTCAGCGGGCAGCATCCATTGCCAACGCGTACGTCCAGGAGCTCGATAGAAAGAATACCGAGTTAAATGTTGCTCAAGCGCGGAATAATCGCATCTTCATTGAAGAACGTCTGGCTCAGAACAAGGAGGCCCTGAGGACCGCAGAGGAGGATCTGCGTCACTTTCAGGAGAAATATAAGGCCATCTCTTTGCCGGAGCAGACGGCGGCAGCCCTTGAAGCGGCCGCGGAAGTCATTGGCGAGATGCGGACCCTGGAGGTGAAGCGAGATGTCTTGCTGGCCACTATGAAACCCACCAATCCAAATGTCGTTCAAGTTCAGACTCAGATTGACGCTCTGCAGAACCAGTTGGAGCGGATGGAATTCGGTGCGGGAGGAAAACCGGAGAGCGATGACTCAACGGAGACCGATCGAAACAGTGAAATTTATGTTCCCTTTTCGGAAGTCCCGACTATCGGGCTCGAATTGGCCCGGTTAATGAGGGAGCTTAAGATTCAGGAGGTGATTTTCGAGCTGTTGACGAGTCAGTATGAACAGGCCAAAATTCAGGAGGCGAAGGATACTCCCACAGTGCAGGTCTTGGATCAGGCTGTGCCGCCTGAAAAAAGAACGAAACCGAAGAGAAAAGTCATCGTGATAGTTGCTGGGATATGTAGTTTCTTTTTGAGTACGTCTTACGCCTTTCTGAAGGAGTATCTGGAGCGACTCAACAGAACGAAGAATACTGATTATCAAAGGGTTCAGGGCATCTCTCAAGCGATTCGAAGCGACTTGAACTGGTTGAGAGAAAACATCTTGAGGCGAAAGAGAAAGAATGCACAGGAATGAATATTTTAAGAAACACAGCGATAATATTTTCATCCAAGATGGTTTTGTGCATACTGAATTTCGCTAAGAGTGTTTTGATTAATCGAATCTTAGGACCCTTTGGTAAAGGACAGTTTGCACTCATAACCCTGATTCCAAAACTCCTAACAACACTTGGAAATCTTGGAATCGGGGTTTCTAATGTCTATTATACTGGTCGGTGAAAAGACAACATATCTCATATTGCCTCAACATCTCTTGTCGTTGCCTTGCTTTTGGGATTCATCATCATCGGCCTGCTTTTTTTTTCAATCGATTACATACCTGACTCTCTGCTCAAGGACGTTCAAAACAAGAAGATCCTCATTGCAAGCTTGATGATCCCATTCGGCTTACTAAACATTTATCTCAGTTCAATACTTCTGGGGAGTGATCGTACCAAGGAGGTAGGAGTTTTGTGGATTTTGGCGCCCTCCACACTCATATTGTATTTGATTGTTCTTACCATATTTTTTCAGACAGGAGTTATGGGTGCTGTATCGGCTTGGATATTGTCAACGATGAGTGTCACGGTATTCTCGGTGATTTTCGTAGGCCGGCGGGTTAAGTTACGGTTAAAAATGAATGTGCACTTTCTTAAAAAATCACTCGTTTATGGTCTCAAAGCGCATCTCGGGACATGTACCCAATTTCTGAATTATAGATTAGACATGTTTTTTGTTCAGTATTTCTTGGGATTTACTCAATTAGGGTACTACTCCCTCGCTGTTGCTTTTTCAGAGCTTCTGTGGGATATCCCTTACTCAGTGAGCACCGCATTATTTCCAAAGGTGTCGTCATCTTCTATGGAAGAGGCAAGCAGCTTAACGCCGAAGATCTGCAGAAATACGGTATTTGTGATGATCATACTTTCCCTGGGTGTATTCGTCTTTTGTGAAATAATAATTCGTATTGCCTATTCACAAGTTTTCCTGCCGTCGGTCGTACCGCTGAGAATACTTCTTCCCGGAATCGTCATCCTGAGTATATCGAAAGTTTTATCCGGTGATTTGTCGGGAAGAGGGATGCCTATCTTCAGTACTCGAGCGTCGATAGCTTCGCTGTTTCTCAATGTTCCTTTAAATTTTTTCCTCATTCCGAAATGGGGAATCGCAGGGGCAGCCTTTGCCTCGACCGTTTCTTACACCGCACAGACTTTCATCGTCATCTACTACTTTGTGAAAATTTCGAAAAACAGAGTTTTCGATACCCTCATCATCAAGCCGGCAGATTTTCACGCTTATCGGTCTCTTGTTCTGGAACAATTGAATAAATTGGTTTTAAAAAAAAACTTCTTCCACCTGATAAGGAAAAGAAACAGTGAAGCATTGGGATACATATAATATCCAGGATTCGATAGCAGAGGTGGATGCGTCCACAAATTTGGCTTTATATATGCGGAATGCTTATTCCGAAAAAATTGAAGCAATTCTTAATTCATGTTTCGATGCGGGTGACTTCGTCTTGGATATAGGCTGCGGAATCGGAAAGTGGGTGACATACCTTCTGGGGAAAGATATAAATTGCATAGGGATTGATTCTTCCGAAATTGCCATTGAAAAGGCAAAGACACATCTGGAGAAAATTTCCCGTGCAGACGCAGTGAAAATGGGTGACGCAGCCCGTTTAGAATTCAAAGGGAAAAGCTTTGACGGAATAATATCCTTCGGCCTTTTGGAACATTTTCCGGATCATGAAAAAATACTGAATGATTGGGTTTCACTGTTAAAGGATGGCGGTAGGATCGTTCTTTCAGTCCCGAATGCTCTCAGGCTCGATTGGTTGATTTGGAATGCACTCTGGGTTCATATGATCAGAAGGCGCCGTGCGGTCACTTTGGCTCCCCGATTGAGAGGATTCGTGACAACGTTTCACGGCTATGAAGAAAGGTGGACACCCAGGTATTTTACAAAACTCTGTCGGCGCAGCGGACTCAGATCTATAGAGACGAAAACTCTGTTTACTTTACCCGCCCCGCTGTTCTATCATCTCTCAAATCGATTACCGAGCAAAGTATTCAGGCTATTAACCTCTGAAAATGAGTCGAAACGATGGGGACTCTATATTGTTGTGGTGGCACGGAAGTAGTTACGTAGGATCGTGCCAGGGCATATGACGTTGCACGATACCGTTTCTACAGGAATTGTTGGGGAGAAACTTCGGTGGAAAGAATAACAGCGAAAGGGATATCTCTGAGGAATATAAGTGTTTCAATGTGGAAGGTGGCGCTGATACAGGGCGTGGGAATTTTAGCGTTCCTGTATCTTTTTTTTCATAAAGAGCTTGGGATACTGGGGATACTTCTTTTCTGTTCCGTATTGGCTGGACTCCTGATCCTGTTTGAGCCAAAATTGGGCCTTCTCTTATGCATCGCTTTCAACATCACGAGCGCTTCTGCCTTTTTTCTTGGCGGTTTGTATCTGGGTGTTGCGGCGGTGACTATTGCAGCCTGGATTCTACAAAGATTGGCCACCGAGCCAGTTGTTCTTCGGTCTCCTCAGAATCAGCTCATTTATGCATTTACAGCAGTGGCAACTTTCTCCCTCGTTTTCTGTACCGATCTTGGTCGCGGGTTCGAGTCAATGACGGTCTATTTAAAAGTTGTCGCGTTATACATCTTGATTGTTAATATCGTCGACTCGGCAAGATTCTTGAAAGTGGTATTATGGGTCATTATTCTATCCGGACTTTCAATTTCGCTTTTGGGTATGTATCAATTTCTCTCTTCACCCCACTTTGCGGTATGGATGAACCGAATTGCAAGTACCAGACAAGACCCAAATAATCTGGCCCTGACGCTTGTTTCTGTGTTTCCCTTAGCAATTGCACTTCTGAGGGCCGAGAGAGGAAAAAAGAGAAAAATATTCCTGTTTTTTGTTAGCGTAATTATTTTTTTTACAATTCCACTTACTCTCTCAAGAGGTGGATTCCTCGCTTTAAGTGCTATTCTTTTTGTCTTTATGATGAAAGCTCGGAAGAAAAAAATAGCCGTGTTGCTCCTTGTATCGATTATAGGATGTTCAATCCTTCTTCTTCCTGGTGAAGTCTGGGAGCGGATTGGAACATTAAGTGCAAAGTCGATCGATCGATCCATTCAGATGCGTATGATGCTTTTTAAGGGTGGTCTCAATATGTTTCTTGATCATCCACTTTTTGGGGTTGGCATTGGAAATTTTATAATCCATTCTGTGCATTATTCAGGGGTGTTCATACCGAGCTTCGCCCATAATATGTTTATACATGTCGCTGCAGAGATGGGTATTTTGGGAATTCTTTTTTTCTCATCTTTACTTTGGATGACGTGGCGATATCAACGACGAGTGCAACAGGCGGCTTTTCACGAAAACGATTCGTTCTTTCTCCAGATATCGCAGGGTCTGGAAATATCCCTTATCGGCTTTTGTGTCGGATCTTTATTCTTGTCGCAGCATTTCAATAAGATGCTGTGGATAATTATTGCGCTGACCGTGAGTATCAACCATATTTATTTTCAGAGACAACAATCGGTCATGCATTCGAAGGAAACGGGTTTTGACTGAGAATGGGAACAGCCTTCTCGGAGAGAAACATCAGGGATTTCAATGTATTGATCCCTGCATAAAGATGCAACCCGGTATGTTCTTCACCGCATGGTCGATCGTGAGTCTGAACTAATAAAATGAAAATTTGCCTTGTATGTAATGCCAGGAGTATCCACTTTCAAAGATGGGCAAGGTATCTTCAAATACGAGGCCACAGGGTAAAAATGTTTTCTCAGGAATTTGAATCCATTCGTGGTGTTGAGGTTTCGAAATTGGGTGCTCCGAAGGCCCCATTTCCGATGTTCAAGTCAGTTAAAAAAATTTTAAAAGCACTTTATAGAATTGAAAGAGCTTTCAATATGAAGAGAGTACTGAAGGAGTTCAAACCTGATATTGTGCATGCTCATTTTTTAACCGATTCGGGTTGGATCGCTTCATGGACAGGGTATCATCCGTTGATCTTGACTGCTCATGGATCGGACGTGTTAGTGCATCCGAAGCATTCCCTGATTGACAGAATGGTAGTTCGTTTCGCTCTGCATAAGGCTGATGTTGTCACTATTGTTGCGCAGCACATGAAGAGAAAAGTGATAGAGCTGGGGTGTGCGCCTTCAAAACTTGTTCATCTTTCAAACTTTGTTAACACCGATCATTTCAACGCAATTTCACGGGAGCGACGGTACCGGGGAACCAGGCTTGCGAACCCTCTGATTATCTGTGTCAGAGGTCTCAACCCGATTTACAATGTGAGAATGCTCATAGAGGCCGTACCGAATGTTGTCGAGGAAATTCCTGACGCACGCTTCCTTATAATTGGTGACGGTGACCAGAAAGAACAATTGGTGACTCTCACATGTCAACTGAAGGTGAATGGCTTCATCAGGTTTATTTCACATGTACCTCATGAGGAGCTTGCACGATATTTCCAGCAAGCGGATATCTACGTTTCAACCTCCCTATCCGACGGTCTTAGCGTTGCTCTGCTTGAAGCGATGGCCTCGGGACTTTATCCGATAGTGACCGATATCCCTGGAAACAGAGAAATCATTGAGGACGGAGTCAACGGTTTCTTGATCCCGATAGGGAATACGGAAGCTCTCGGCGCACGAATCATCGAAATTATCAACAAACCGAAACTTTTTCAAACCGCTTTCAAGAAAAACTCCGATCTCATCAGATCGAAGTATGATGAGAAACTGGTCATGAGCAAGATAGAGGAGTTATACATGGGTCTCAGTGGAACAAAGGGGATAAGACGGTCCTTTAGAAAGGAATAAGAACAATTAAAAGACTCTTGATAATTTCCCATAATTTCGCGCCTGCAGGGGGTGGGGGTGTGCAGAGAACTGTGAAATTTGTGAAATATCTGACGCGTTTCGGATGGGAACCCATAGTCCTCACGGTCTCCGGTGAATATTTTGATGTGATCGATGAAGATATAGTAAAGGATGTACCCGGAGATACAAAGATATATCGGACAAAAAGCTTGGTGAGTAAGAAAAGGACCGATGTCTTTCGGAGAGAGACATTAAGAGGTCAAGTCAATTCCGCCTTGGGAAGGAAGCGACAAATCACGGGGATGAAAAATAAGTTTCTGTGGTTCATTCGTGACCTCATTTTGATACCGGATACGCAAGTAGGGTGGATGCCCATGGCTTTCGTTTCAGCGATGAAAATAATAAAAAAACATAAGATCGACGTTATTTACACAACTGGAGGTCCTTTCTCTACTTTTCTTACGGGATATGCTTTGAAAAAACTTACCCGGAAACCATGGTTGGTCGACTTCCGCGATGCCTGGACACAATTCTCCTACCGAGCATGGGAGAATCGGTTTCGAAAACGGGTTGAACATTTCATGGAACACAGGATTCTGCTTAATGCGAATACGATTGTCACCGCAACGAAGTCTATGTCTGATTATTTTGGGAAAGTGTACCCGGATATACCGGCCTCGAAATTTTCGGTAATTCAGAATGGATTCGACCCATGTGATTTTAAGAATATTCCGAAAAAAGAGTTCCTCAAATTTACCGTATGCTATACTGGGCAAGTAAGGTTCGATATGTATTCGCCAGAGTATTTCTTTGAGGCCATGGCGTTGCTGTTACGTGAATTTGTTGAAATCAGAAAAAATATTCAGGTTATTTTTGTTGGCACTTTCGCTGAAGATTGCAAATCCTTAATTTCGGAATATGGATTGAAAGATGTTGTTAAAATAATGGGTTACGTTCCCCATCGGGAGGCCATCAGTTATCAAAAAAGCGCCGACGTTTTATTGATGTTCCTGAATGTCGGCCATGGAGGAGAAGAAATGCTTACGGGGAAGCTCCTCGAATATTTGAATCACGAAATACCCATTTTAGCTTTGATTCCAAAAGAGAGCGAAGCCGCGAAGCTTATTTGTCGGACAGAAGCCGGCGTGGTGGTGCATCCAAAAAATATTCAAAACATAAAAGAAAACTTATATAATTACTACATGCTTCATAAAGAGGGACGTTTATCGATGAAGAAAGTTGAGAGGGGTGTATTGGAGAGGTATAACAGAATTGAATTAACGGGCAAATTAGCGGAGCTTCTCCAAGATATTGGCTGACAGATCGTGATAAGAATTATGAGTCGGGGAATCGAGCTTCATGGAGATAGAGCGAAAGATTATGCGGACGTAATGGATGACATCCTTCATACGTGGAACCGCGTTTTGAAGTTTGAAATCTCAAAAAAAGATCATACCTGAAAGACTTTGGTACGTTAAATTATGAGTCTTGAAGAGAGATTTTCAGGTAGACGTGAATTGGCTCGGACATGGGACTGTGAGGCGTGGCATGGGGCCGACATGTGAGTGTTACCTAATTGAAGAAATCGCGTGTTGTGTGTGGGGACCGCAGGTTGAACAGGAGTGGAGAGTACGTTACCCGTGATATGACAGAATGGCGGAACTGCCTCATTTCAACAGAAGTTGAATGCAGGTAAAACATATGCGCATTTTGATTGATACACACCTTTCGGATGAGAAAACCGACGGAATTGGTAGATACCTGAATGAGCTGGTGCGTGCATTACTGCGGATCGATCAACAAAATGAGTATGTTCTTTTAACCAATTCTGGAATCGGTGTTACTCATCAGCTCCAAAGTTTGGAGGCTCCCAATCTGGTGAAAATACCCGTGGGATTGCGTGGTCTGGATTGGAGAGCGCATTTTGTCATTCCCAGAATTATGAACCGTGTTCGTCCCGATGTCTATCATCATCCGCATTTTGATTTACCGTGGTTTCACAATATTCCATCGCTCATTACTGTTCATGGACTCAAATACATTAAACATCCTGAGTTTTATAAATGTCAAAGCGGTTCCACACGAGTTTATTTGAAGCGAGTTTACATGGAAACAATGATGGGTCTCTCAATTCGAAAGGCTCAGCGAGTGATTGCCGTGTCGAGGAGCGTGAAAGATGATATCATGTCGGTCTTCAAGACCACCCACGATAAGGTTTCGGTTGTACACCTTGGAAGTCCTTTGAAACACAATATATCTTGTACCGACGCGGATATCTCGAAATTCTACAAGAAATACGGAATCAAAGGGAAGGTTATTCTTTTCGTGGGTGCCCAGCTCCCCCACAAGAATCTCATTCGCCTGATTGAGGCGTTCGATATTTTTCAAAAAAGCATCGGAGGAATGTTCCAACTTGTCATTGCGGGGAGGTCTTACTCCAGTTATTCAAAACCCCTTGATAAGGTTCAAGAGCTTGCCTTAGAGGAAAAGGTGATCTTCACCGAACATCTTAGAGATGATGAGTTAAAGATCATATATCGGACTGCAGAAGTATTTGTAATGCCTTCACTTTACGAAGGTTTCGGTTTGCCCGTTCTGGAGGCTATGAATAACGGTGTTCCTGTGATTGCTTCCAATCTGAGTTCCCTTCCCGAAATTGTTGGTGAGGCCGGTATATTGGTGAATCCGTTTCATACGCAAGAAATTGCGGCAGCCCTGGAGAAAATTGTTACGGACAACACTACTTTCAGGGAACTGAAAGTCAAAGGTGTGGAGAGAGCCGGGAATTTTACATGGGAGACAGCGGCACAGCAGACCCTGGAAACCTATAGAGAGGTGTATGAGAAGTCGGGATGAATCCGAAACTTGAGAGGAGCGGTTTTGCGGAAGATTAAAGTCTTACATATGATTACCGAACTGCCTGTGGGAGGTGCACAGGACAACACTCTTCTCACAGTGAGTCACTTAGACAAAAGGAAATATGACGTCACATTGCTGAGTTCTCCAGCGGGGTCCTGGGTTCAAAGAGCCCAAAACATTCCGGGAATCAGAGTTCTCCTTGAGAAAAGTATCCAGAGGGAAATTCACCTCATTAGCGATTTTGTCGCATTTTGGAAAATCTATATGCATATTCGACGCGAACGATATGATATTGTTCACACCCATAGCTCGAAACCTGGTGTTTTGGGGAGAGCGGCTTCGAAATTGGCCGGGGTACCTGTCGTTATTCACACCATTCATGGCTTTCCATTCAACGATTACATGAATTTTTTTGTGAGGAAGTTTTACATCTTCTTAGAAAAAATGGCCTCAAAGTGGGCCGACAAAATGATTACGGTGTCCAATTTGAATTTGGAAAAAGCTGTGGCTTTAAGAATAGCCCAGCGGGAAAAATTTGTAAACATCTACAGCGGGATAGATTTTGATAGTTTCAGTATAAAAACGGACGTCCCTCAAAAGAGAAGGGAGCTCGACATCCCCCCAGGACATTTTGTGGTCGGCATGGTGGGCAGGCTTTCTCCGCAGAAGGCACCCCAGTATTTTATTCAAGCCGCGGCACATGTGCTCAAAGATATCCCCAACGTCATGTTCCTTCTCGTCGGCGACGGCAGTCTCCGAGAAGAACTGGAGAGACTTTCATACAGGCTCGGTCTCGAAAACCATATTCGTTTCTTAGGCGAGAGAGACGATATACCGGAAATTCTGAATGTTTTTGATGTCTTCGTTCTTTCATCCCTGTGGGAAGGTCTGGGGCGGGCACTCACCGAGGCGATGGCTATGGCAAAACCCACTGTGGCCACATCTGTGGAGGGGGTGCCGGAACTGGTTGACAATGATAAAACTGGAATTTTAGTGCCTCCTAAAGATCCGGAATCGTTGGGCGCTGGAATTCAAAGGCTATTGAGAGATAAGTCTTTTGCCGCGGAGTTGGGTCAGAACGCTCAGAGCAGAGTATTGAGAGATTTCAGCGCGGAGATAATGATTGAGAGAATAGATGCTCTTTATGAGCAGTTGTTATCGCACACAGGAGAGTGGCAATAATTTTGATAAGTAGCGCGGGATTGGACTTGTGCGCAGACTCAATACTTGGCGCTAGCGGTGTCTCATAGTATGCGCGAATTCCCGGTCGTCTTTTCTCATGTCTGTTCTCTTCAGAAACAGTCGTTCCGGTCGATGTAC
>CP070758.1:3619416-3624117 GCA_020348925.1 Gemmatimonadota bacterium
ACGAAAATGAAGGCCACACGACGATCCGCCTCGCCGGGAAAGCCGGAGGTGAAAATCAGAAATTCACGTATGAAGGTTCGTTTCCTTCTCGTTCCGAAACGAACGATTTCATCCCCCGCCTGTGGGCTTCCCGAAAGATCGGATACCTCATCGATCAAATCCGGCTCCACGGTCAGAACAAGGAGTTGGTCGACGAAGTTGTCAGGCTGAGTAAGAAATACGGCATCATGACCGAATACACATCCTTTCTCGTCGACATGGATGTTCACGTGGCCATGGAAGAACTCGAAGACAGGGCCCGGGAGAATTTTGCCAGGGCGAAGAAAGTTGAAAAGGGCGCGTGGGCTGTGGGCCAGGCCCAAAACGCCAAGAGGTTGAGGGCTCAGGCCATGGCACCGACGAACGAGTTCTTCGACGCCTCAGGTGAAATGCAGCGGATTACAGGAGTGAGACAGATCGCCAACAAAACTTTCTATTTCAAGGACAATGGCTGGGTGGACAACGACTACACTCCTGATCAGAAGCTCATCAAGGTGAAACGGTTCAGTGAGGCCTACTTTCAGATCAGTCGGGCCTTGCCGGAAACAAACCAATTCTTGGCCCTGGGAAACGATGTCATTATCAACATCGGACATCAGTCGTTTCAGATAGGCGAGGACGGAGAGACACGGTTCACCCAGGAGGAGATCAAAAAGTTCTTCTAATTCAATCACTTTCCTTCTCTTTCGAATACCGCCGGATAGGAACTGGCGTTCCGGCGGTATTCACTTTTTCAGGGGAAATGAAATCAAAAAAATATATGAAACCATTTGACGATTCTTCACGTCCAAATTGTAAAAGACGAACGCGAGATCTAAAATATTCCGAACGTACCGTTTCAACGAATTCACAACTTTTACGCAAGGGGGATTTCGATGAAAATCTTAAAACAGTCATGCGTCGCCGTGGCCATAATTGTTCTGGCCTCAGGTCTGCTTCTGGCTGATACCATCGAAGAACGGTTCGAGAAAACAGTGCCATTGGAATACGGTGGATACTTCGCCCTGGCAAACAAGAACGGGAGTATCGAAATCTCATCGTGGGATCGGGAGGAGGTTCGTATCGAGGCCCTGAAAAAGGTGAAAAGCTCCAGTCGTCGAGTGGCACGAGAAGCCATGGAGGAACTCCGTATCGAAATTGATACGCGCGGAAGCGATGAGGTCATCGTCGAAACGGACTATCCGTACGAGCACGGGGGCGAAAGCCTCGGGGGTGCGCTCAGCGCCATTTTCGGCGGTCAAAAGAAACCCCAGATTTCCGTAACCTACAGGATCACCGTCCCCGAACGGGTCGACTTGAAAATCGGAACGACGAACGGGAGTATTGAAGTCGAGGACATTGAGGGTGAAGCTCAAGTGAGCAGCACCAATGGAAAAGTTGAAATGGCTTATATGAAAGGGTTTCTTGACGTTTCAACGACCAACGGGAGAATCGAATTGATCGACATAGATGGCGGTCTCGATGCGGGCACGACAAACGGAAGTGTCGAGGTGCGATATTCTTCCCGCGCTGACATCACTGAGGATATCTCCATTCGTACCACAAACGGCGGCATCGAGCTCAGACTGCCTGAAGACATAGACGCCGATGTCAACGCCAGGACGACCAACGGTCACATCGATACCGATTTCCCAATCACTGTCCGCGGGCGATACGGCAAGAAACATCTCTCCGGACAGATCAACGACGGCGGTCCGCTCATCGAGCTGAAAACCACAAACGGAAGCATCAACATCCGCAGCAGCAGGGTTCGCATTTAAGCTCTTCCAAACCTTGCAAAAACTTCGTACTCGTTCGTTCAGGAGATGTCTCTTGAACGAAAAATAGCAGAGGACTTAAGTCCCTTTCCGTTCATCCCTAATGGGGATATCTCTCTGACGATCTTCAATCCCTCTAACTTCTCCATCGTCTATACTCGGAGGGAATCTCACCCTTACCCAAACAAAAGAAAACCTCCCAGAGGTTCAATATCTCCGGGAGGTTGTATCACTTGAATCCTTGGACCCTTGAATCCTATGTATTACTTCATGTTCGTATCATTTGACCCCATGAGGATTGTGGTTTATATTCGCATTTAACATTGCATTTTTTCTCATGGAGGTTCATATGATAGTCCAATCTAAAGATCCTTATGGTTCTATCCGGTTGAAATCCAAGAACGTTAAGAATGCCATCGTTCAGAAGATCTCCCAGGACTTCAACCTGACACCTATTATTGCCGAAGCGTACTTTCGACAAATCTCTGCCTACTTCAACGAGCACCTCAACATCAAACTTTCATCAGGCCAGATCGCCTATGAAGCTATTGCCGCCGAGGAGCCACCCAGCAAACACATCGCCCTGGCCAGAAAAATCACCACCACGCTGACCCTCAATGACTTCAATTCCGATCTACAGATTCTGGCTGACCAGGGCCTGGCAGGTTTGAGGCGACATCGCATCCTCAGACTCACCAGAGAAGCTCATGACCAGAGTGCCGTCCTCTCCTATGAAGACTTGGCTGTCCTATTAACCACCAGCCCGGCCACCGTCAAACGCGATATCCGGGCACTGCGACAAAGGGGCTTGTTCATCGTGACCAGAGGATGGAAACACGACATGGGACCCGGCATCTCCCACAAAACTCAGATCATCGACCTCTACCTCAAAGGATACCAGTTCACACAGATCGAGCAGAAAACCAATCACTCCGAAACCGCCGTGCTCAAATACCTCAAGCACTTTACCCAGACTGTCCAACTCCACACCCAGAACTTCTCACCAGGACAGATCCGAACCGTCACAGGCTTCTCTGACAAACTCATCGGCGAATACATCGAACTGTACAAACAGTATCAGCATCTTGACAACCAACGGTTGAAGCTGTTACTAAACCCCGAACCCAGGGAAAAAAAAGGAAACACCGATGAAAAAACTCTCTAAACAGGACACCTGTCTCAAGAAGTTCCGACGCATCAACGACAAATCTCTTAAACAGCTTCTTCTCTATCGGTTCCTCAACCACTACGGCTACGATAAGGGAGAAATCAGCGCCAGAGCCATTGTCGATGATATCATTAAACTCATCGAACGCTACTTCATCCTGGCCAATCCTCAACCCGAAGGCCTCTACATCAACTACGGTCATCTGGTCTGGATGGCTGTTGATGTCGAAGCGCGGCACAAACGAGGCCAGAGAATGCTCAACACAAAGCTCAAACCCGTGCTGTTGACCTTTCTGGCTGACGAGGACATCGAGTCCCTCAAAGAAGGCTTCTCATCTCGTCAGCTCCGAATCCGACGGATGGTCAGATGGTGTGAACAAGCCTATGACCAGGGAGCATTACTCTCTCAACTGGACCTGGCTGTTCTACTCAACGTCTGCGATGCGGCAGTCACCGACTATGTCAATGAATATCAAAGAACAACGGGGCGAATCCTTCCCACCAGGGGAAACATCCATGACCTCTCCGGCGCCATCACTCACAAACGGGAGATCATTGCCCTCTATCTACAGGGCTATCTCACCCCGACTATTGCCAGAAAAACCAACCATTCCAAAGAGGCTGTCGATCGATACATCAAGGACTTTGAAGCAGTCCAAACACTCTATCAACATGGCATCTATGACCTTGATCGTATCGTCCAACTGGCCAGACTCAGTAAAAAAGTGGTTCAACAATACCTCGATCTAATACCCAGGGAGAAAAACCTTGAAAAATCAACTTGACATCACTATATTTTTTCATGATTTATCCCTCCTGGGGTCATATGATACTATTTCATCAACACCATCCGTTTCGTGGCCGTGAAATCATTCGCCTCAATTCGGTAAAAGTAGACCCCACTGGCCATATCGGACGCATTCCAATCGACCTTGAGATAGCAGGCCTCCTGTCTCCTGTCCACCAGCACCTCCACCACCTGCCCCAGCAGGTTGTAAACCGATACCTTCACCTTCGCCGCCTCCGGCAAGGCATATTCGATACGCGTCACAGGATTGAAGGGGTTCGGATAGTTCTGGGCCAGACTGTACGCCGCCGGCGCAAAGTCACTGGCTTTCACAGTAAACATTGAACCATGCCCGAAACCGATCCCCTCATCAGCGGTGAAGACAATCGGCTCCACAACATCAATACTCACCTCGTCCACATCATGTACCACGGTGAACGGAACACGCACCACCGAACCGGCTCCGGCCTCTATAGATTCTCCCCTCATGCTCGACAGGAAGACCACCAGCTCTTCGCCGACAATCCTGGAATGAACCTCCATCCCCTGAGACCGCTGCGTCAGATCAGGGTTGCCCGGTATCACCATATCCTGATCGTACCGAAACCGCAGCACCATACCGGCCACATCCACCTCGGAAGCCACACTCACCGGCACGACCACAGTCCTGCCACCCACACCCATCACATCACCCATCTGTACATCGGTCACCGTCACCTTGGGATCGCACACACCCACGGCCCGGTTGATACACTTCATCAAATCGATGACGTTCACCAGGCCGTCGCCGTTGGCATCGGCCGCCCAGATCAATGTCTTCGGGTCGAAAACATCTTCCAGCGAACCCAGGCTCTTCTCGCCAACTATATGGTACAGCATCTCAAACAGATCCATCAACGTCACCGTCGTATCCGGCACCCCGGACGAACCCGTCACATCACACTTGGCCGG
>CP070758.1:3624217-3650438 GCA_020348925.1 Gemmatimonadota bacterium
AGTGGAGGTCTTGGTCGATTCGGATCTTGAAGCCGGGTACTACAGCGTTTCTTGGGACGCCTCCGGAGTGACCACAGGCGTGTATTTCTTCCGTATCGTGGCATCGAACTATACGGAGACAAGGCGCATGGTTTTCATGAAGTAGAAACTCAATTGTCGTTTGCGATGAGGACCGTCTTCCTGACGGTAGGACGGTGCGGACGCTCGAGCGCATGAGACGGCTTCGTTCCACCCCCTCGCTCGCCACGACAGGCAAAGGTCCAATCTCCCGGTGGGTTCACTTCTCAGGGAGACCATTGCTCTACAGGAGGCCGCTCCGGTTTCAAAACCGGAGCGGTTTTTTTATACGGAGGTCGGTTTGGAAAGGATCAGTACATGGTATACTCAACATCTTATTCCTGTCGTGGAGGATGCTCGCATTTATATGAGGAGCTTACCGTCTCTCATAATCGTTTGGTCGTCGATTTCGAGAGTTGGATTGAGAAGGAGCCCATCCATGTGGCTGGGGACACTCACCGTTCCGCCAATTGATGCGTTGTCACCGAGAGCGATATGTACGGTGCCGGCCACTTTTTCATCCTCCAAGATGTTTCCGGTTATTTTCGCCTTGTAATTCGTTCCCAGTCCCAATTCGGCGATGTTTCGACCCGGCCGGCCGAAGGACCGCGTCAGTTTGCTGAGCTGCTGTGCCTCTCTTCCGCCGGAAATTTTGGTGGCGTAGCCGTTTCGAACCGTTAACCGGATGGGCGCTGAGAGCAGGCCGATGCCGGCCATGGAGCCGTCGATGACGATCGTCCCGTGGGCGCTGTTTTCGACGGGAGCAATGTAGGCTTCCCCTGAGGGAAGGTTACCGAACTCCCCAGGTTTGTGAAACTGCCCGGTGTCGGCCATGCCCTTCATGCCCACGAGGGACATGATGAGATTGGTGCCCTCTCGGGTCGTCAATTTGGCAGTGGCTCCTCTGGTTAAATATTCGGCCACCCTGAGAGATGCCTCAGCGATCCTTGTGTAGTCGGCCTGCAGCGCACGTCTCATTATGCTCAGGGTGATGTTGGGCAGAGTGGCCCCTCGCGCCCCGGCCTCGCATGCCCTTTGCCTCGCTCTGGTGTGGGAAAGTGATTTCGATGTCGGACCAATGAAAACGTCGACGTGCTTCATGAATTCGGCCAGGGCTTTCGGCGGTTCCTCGCCGTGGGTTCTTCTGGGGAGAATCTCGGTCATCATCGCTTCGGCGCCCAAGTCTCGGGCTGCCTCCCAGAGGGCGTAGCCGATCTTTCTTTTTTCGATGTCAGTGATCACAAGGACCGATTCACCCGGTTTGACACCAAGGCAATCTCGGACGGCAATATGCGCCGCTTCCCGAAGTGAGTTCATAAAATTTCAACCTCCCTTGAAAAGTCGAGTCTGCGGAAAGAGAATGACCCCACCGGCGATGCTCTCGCTGAGAGTGTCGTTTCTCCAGGCACGTTCTATTGATCCATTGCCCGGTCGTTCTTTTCCGTGAGTTGAATAAATCGTTCGCTTTGTAATCGTTTTATGAAAACGCCCAGGCGATCATAGACAGGTTCAACAGAATTGCCGAACCGTTTTTTGAGACTTTGACCAATAGCATGCACGGTTTTGGAGCCATCGCAGTTGAGCCAGACGTGGCTTCCAAAAGCGTCGAGCTTCACTCTGAAGTGCTGGCTGCGAAGTCTCGGGAGAAGCCACGAGACGAGGAGACGGTTCCGAAACTTTGGGACGAGGACGACGACCGCATTGTCGCCGTCAGTCTCCCATCGGTGATTTCGATGCGGTGTCAAATCCAGAAGATTCAGAGCGACCCCGTTTTCCTTCTCTTTCATTTCCTTCGCCTCACGTGACAGGACTGGGTGGCGCCGGCTCATCAGGGCTGCCCGCGTTCTTCAGGGGGAAGTAGTTCAGGATGAAGCCGATGATGACGAAGACGAAGAGACTGGTGATGAAAGACGAATTTCGGAAAATCTGAGGCGCAGAAATATTGTAAAAGGCGAGGGCGGCGAAGACAAGTCCAACAAGAGCCTCACCGGCGATGAGACCGGAGGCGATGAGGATGCCGTTGTTTTCCACCCGGGCGTTTTGCGCCGCGTTGAATTGGCGTTTCGCCGCGAGCTTATCCAAAACACCCCGGAACAGCCCGCCGATAAAAATGGCGAAGGTCGTTTCCAGGGGTAAGTACATGCCCACGCAGACGAGCATGGGGCTTTTCACCTGAACCAGAATCATGGCGATGGCCATGAGTATCCCGACGATGATGAGGGGCCAGGCCATCTCACCACCGACGATTCCCTGAGAGAGCAACGCCATGAGGCTGGCCTGGGGAGCGGGCAGAGCCCTTCCGCCGAAGCCTGTCCCGCCGGAATTGATATCGCCCTGATGGAGAATGAGCAAGGGAAAGAACATGATGGCACCGGCCAGGATGACACCGATGACATCACCGATCTGCATTTTCCAGGGGGTACCGCCCAGGATGTGGCCGACCTTGAGATCCTGGAGCATCTCACCGGCAACGGCTGCGGCGACACAGACGACGGCGGCGACCCCCAGAACGGCTGCCACACCGGGTTCACCTTTCATGCCCAGGATGACCATGAGGATAGCTGCGACGATGAGGGTGGACAGGGTGAGTCCGCTGACCGGGTTGTTGCTGGAGCCGATGAGGCCGCACAGGTAACCGGACACGGCCGCAAAGAAGAAACCGGCCACGATCATGACGAGCGTCGCGACAAGGGCGGCCCCGACGTTGTGGCTGAAATGCTGATAGATGATGAACGTGAAGATGGCTCCCAGCCCAATACCGGGCCCCACCCATTTCAGACTGATATCCTTGTCGGTGCGTGAGATCTGGGCGGCTCCGGCGGCACCCTTTTTGACATCGCCGATGGACCGTTTCAGGCCGCCAATGAGGCTGGCGCGCATGCGGTAGAGGGTGTAGATGGCACTCATAAGCATGCCACCGATGGCGATGGGCCGGACCATATACTTCCAGACAGCGATGGCTTGGTCCGTCCAGCCTTCTTCTCCGTGACCCATACCGGTTTCCAGGGTCGGACCGACGAAATAGAGAAGCAGGGGCACGAACAATCCCCAACTGAGGAGACCGCCGCTGAAGTTGAGGGAAGCCAATCTGGGGCCGATAATATATCCGACGCCGATATAAGCGGGGCTGACTCCAGGTGTCGAGAGGAGCGCACCACCGCTGCCTTGGATGGCACTTCCGGTTCTCAGATCGATGCTTGATCGGGCAAAGGGGACGAATTTCTCCCAGCTGGCAGCAAAGACGTTCAGTTGCTTGAGAGCCTGAACCAGCGCTCCCATGAGACCGGCTCCTAAAAGATAGAGGGCTCCTGTTCCGCCGGCTCGACCGGCCTTGTGAATTTCCGACGCGGCCACGGACTCAGGGAACGGCAGTTCAACATCCTCGACCATGACCCGTCGCAACAGGGTGACGAAGAGGATGCCGATAATACCTCCGACGATCATGATCGCTGTGGATTCCACGTAATGTTGGAACGTGCCGAACTTGGCCCATACGCCGGAAATGAGAAAGGCCGGGATGGTGAAGATGGCGCCGGCGGCGATGGACTCTCCGATGGAGCCCACGGTTCGGGCCAGGTTCTCCTCGAGGATAGAGCCTTTGAACAGACGAAGCACCGCCATGCCAATGACGGCCGCGGGATAGGTCGCCGCAATGGTCATGCCCGCCTTGAGGCCGAGATAGGCGTTGGCCGCACCTAAGATGACGGCCATGACAAGGCCGATCAAGAGTGCCAGGAAAGTGAACTCCTTCATCGAGGTATCTGCCGGTACGTAAGGCTTCCATGTTCCGGATTGTGCGTCGCGTTCTTCTGCTGCCATGCGGTTATCCTCCGCGGTTATGGGTGAATACGTTATGCGTTTGTGTTATCGCTTGTGAACATGGGGATGATTGAGGGGAGGACTTCGTACCTCCTGGTCCACGCTTCCCTCCTTCGTTGTCAGGTTGACCCTTTCGGTTTCCATTTCGCAGAGATGTAACATACTGGCTTGCAGAAAGTTAGTATTCGCCAGCTGTATCCATGTCTATCATTGTGTGGCTGCAGTACGTCACCTATTCTGAGGATATACGTTATCATTATTTCAATACAAAGTCAAGGGAAAAATCAAAAAATTTTCCCTTGTTATTAAATATACCGGTGGGTATATTACCACAGGATCTGTTTCTTTTCGTTTTTTAATGCGTTGTTTCAGGAACAGGCATGCAGACAAGGCCGCTACAGTATCATGAATAGAAATGTACAGAACGGTGTTGTCTTCCTTCTCCTGAGCCTCGGCTGGATCGTCTGCTTCGGAGCGGGAGGATGTGCTCACAGAGTCCCGGCCCCATCCTCGGGAGAGGCTCCCGCGCAGCCCCATCCCAAGGCCCTCGAGTATTACCGCCAGGGCGTTCTGTATGATATTGAGAAGGAGTACTATCGTGCTCTGGTCGAGTACTATCAAGCCTTGGATTATGATTCCACATCATCGTCGATTTATCTGGCTATTGCTAAAGATTACCGGGCCCTGAATAAAAACGAGAGCGCGACGTTGGCTGCGCAAAAGGCCGTCCGGGTGAACAACGAGGATCTTGAAGCTCATCGTTTTCTGGCCAGCATGTACAAATTGAGCGGTCAGGCGGAAAAGGCGCGGGATCAACTCGAAAAAGTCGTCCTGCTGGATTCAACTGACGTCGATTCGTGGTTTGAACTGGGGACATTGTACAGCGACGGGGGTGATTTTCAAAAGGCACTCTGGGCCTTCCGAGGAGCACTCGCAGCGAATCCCGATTTTTTCAAGGCCCATTACGGTCTGGGATCCGTCTACGAAGCTCTCGAGGAGACGGAGAAGGCTGTGGAAGCGTTTCGGCAGGTCCTGTCCCATAATCCCGAGAATCTGGGGCTCAGGCGTCGCATCGCGGAGTTGTCGGTTACGTTGGAGAGGTGGCAGGATGCTGTCGAACAGTTCGAATACATTGTCTCAAGAACACCGAGAGACCGGGTGGCGAGACGAATGCTGGGATTTCTTCATTACACAGCCGGTAGCTATGACGAAGCCGAGACTGTTTTTCGCGAGTTGTTGAAAGACGATTCCTCTGATATCGACGCCCTTTTTTATCTTGGGCGAACGTACCTGGCGCGGGATGATTATCCCCGGGCAAGCCAGCATTTTTTAAAGGTTGTGGCATTGGACAGCACCGATCCGAGAGGCTGGATGAATCTTGGCTACGCCTATCTCGATCAACGGGAGACAGAGAAAGCCGTGGATCTTTTCCGCGATGCCACGGTGAAATTTCCCCAAAACAGTCGTTTCTTGTACCTGTTGGGCGTTTCCTACACTCAACAGGAACAGTATCCGGAAGCCATTGCGGCTCTCCAACGCGCTCTCGAGCTGGAGCCCGATTTCCCGCCGGCCCTCCACGATTTAGGAGCAAGCTATGAGCGAGCCGGAATGTTCGAGGAAGCGGTGGAAATTTTCGAGCACCTTCTCGACATTGATCCTGACAACGCTTCCGGCTTAAACTATTTGGGATATATGTACGCCGACAGGGGAGTGCGCTTGAAGGAATCTTTGAAGATGCTGAAAAAAGCGGTGTCCCTGGACCCTGAGAACGGAGCCTATCTTGATAGTCTGGGCTGGGTCTATTTTCGTCTGGGAAAGATAAAGGAGGCTGAGGCGTATATCCTCAAAGCGCTTCAACACATCGAGGACAACGCCGTCATTTACGACCATCTGGGGGAAGTCTATTATCACCAGGGGAGATTGGAAGAGGCTGCGGCCCAGTGGCAGAAAGCCTTTGAATTGGAAGAGGACAGCGAAGACATATTACGGAAATTGGAGCGGATCAGGGGCAAGGAGTAACGGGATTCGTGAGACGCGGTCGACAACGGAGGGCCCTTTTCGCGGGCTCGAGGCAGCGGTTCCAAACCTTCGCCGTCTGCGGTGGCGTCCTGCTCCTTCTTCTCGGTCAATGTACTCCTTTTTTTCTGAGACCGCCCCTGACTCTGGACGCCACTCCCGAACAAATTATTGAGTCCATCAGCGATAACGTCGACAAGTTGATCGACCTGGAGGGCAAGGTTCAGATCAGACTGTATGCACCTGCAACGCGTGAAACGGCTGTGGCCAAGCTGGCCTATCGGAAACCCGATCTGTTGAAGGTTGAGGTGAAGGGGTTTCTGGGCGTCACCGTGGCCAATGTTTCCGTCAGGGGCGACACGATCTGGGTCTACTATCCCTTGTCGAACTACTTGGTTCAGGGGAGACCGACGGCGGAAAACTTTGAGCTGATGACCGGGATACGGCTCGACATCGGGGATCTGGAAAGTGTCATTTTGGGGGAGGCGGGATTGGCCCGGGATGCTTTGGATTCTCTCGTCGATTTTCACGTCGAAGGAAGGGAGTATGTCCTCACCTTTCGCGGAGATGGAGGCGGGCACACCCACCGGGTGGAGCCGAGACGTCTCATGGTGACGCGAAGTGATTTTTTCGACGATCAGGGACACCTGGAGATGCGATACGACTATATGCATTACGAAAAGTTCGACGGCCTCCGGCTTCCGACGAAAATCGAAATTCATAAGGGCACTGAGGACCATCGTGTCCTGTTGACGCTGGAGGAGGGGAGGGTCAATCGCGGAATTTCTGAAGATCGATTTCACATGAATGTGCCGGAGAATGTGGAACGCATCGAACTGAGTAATTGATGCCCGTGGGCCCACAAGAAATTGAGGACGAAGATGCGTTCTGAGGGGAACTTGTGAAGAGGGCCTGAGTTGTGGGGTGTGATTGCGGTTGGCGAGGATCGAACGGAGTTGAGGAGCTGGATATGATGCGATATCTCTTTCTGGTCGGACTGATGTTTCCGATTGTGCTCGGTGGTTGTCTGAAGCCCGAGGCCATCGGATCAAACCATGAGATCGTTGTGGTCGTTTCTCCGGCTACGTGGGATCGATTCGAGAACACCATCCGATCCCTGTTCGGACGGACCGTCGTCACCCCCCAGGTGGAACAGATCTTCTCCCTCCGAATCGCCGATCCCGAGGATTTCGATTTTTTTCAAAAATTTAAGAACATCTTGCTTCTTGCGCCCCTGCGTGGCGAGGATCCTACGGTGGCGTTGATCGGTTCGCTGATCAGCGGTGAGGTTCGGACCCGGGTGCTGGCGGGTCGAGCCTATATGTTTCAGAAGAGGGATATCTGGGCGCGGGAACAAACCCTGACGATTCTCACAGGCGAGGATGAGACCGCGCTGGAAAAACATCTCAGGGAGAACGGCGAGGAGATCTTTGAGACGATGGAAGCCGATCTCAACGAAAAAGTCAAAGCCTGGCTCTATGAGGAAATGGAGCAGAAAAAAATTGAAGAGAAGTTGCTCGGCACTTACGGCTGGGCGATTCGGGTACCCCGCGACTACTGGATCGATGGGGAATTCCCCGAAGAACGTTTTCTCTTTTTTCGAAAAACCGTTCCGGATCGGTGGCTGTTCGTCTATTGGGAGGATGCCCGGACCCAGGAGGTGTTGACGGAAGCGTGGTGTTTGGGCAAACGGGCTGAAATTGGTGCGACCCATTATAACGGCGATGCAATTGTTGAGGAGTACACGTCCGTTACGAGAGAACGGTTTCTCGAGTGGGAGGCGTACCGAATTTCTGGATTATGGCAGAACGAGACACCTGCTTCGGGATACGCGGCAGGAGGCCCTTTCCGCAGCTACTGTTTCTATGATGAGGCGAACAGGAGGATCTACATGATCGATATTGCGGTCTTTGCACCCGGCATGAGCAAAGAACCGTATTTGAGACAGTTGGATGTTATCGCCCATACCTTTCGGACTGGGGAAGCCGGAAAGGATCGGTAGTGACGCACAGATCCCGTTCGCAAACAGCATACTCTGTTCTTGGAACGGGGCCTTCAAGAGGTGAGGAGGGACGATGAATATTCTTGTGACTGGAGGAGCCGGATTCATCGGTTCCCACGTTGTTGATGCCTATTTGGACCAAGGATACCGGGTATCCGTTCTCGACGATCTCTCTCATGGAAAGAGAGAACACCTGCCGTCTCAGGTTCCTCTCTACGTGGTGGATATGTGTCGACCTGAGGTGGAGGACGTGTTCGCTCAGGTGCGGCCCGACGTCTTGAACCACCATGCGGCCCAGATTGATGTACGAAAATCGGTGGCTGATCCTGTGGATGATGCCCGGGTGAATATCCTGGGATCGTTAAACCTCTTTCAGCTGTGCGTAAAATTTGGTGTCCACAAAGTAATTTTCGCCTCGACCGGTGGAGCCATTTACGGCGAACAGGATTCATTTCCGGCTACTGAGGATCATCCGAAGAGACCCATATCCCCCTACGGCGTGGCGAAGCTCTCGGTCGAAACGTACCTTCATTTTTTCAGAGTCGTTCACGACCTCAGCTCAGTCTGTCTGCGGTATGCGAATGTGTACGGACCCCGACAGGATCCTTTGGGTGAGGCCGGTGTGGTGGCCATCTTTTCTCGCAGGTTTCTGCAGAACGAAGGGCCGATCATCAATGGGGACGGGACGCAGACACGCGATTATGTGTACGTCGAAGATGTCGCGCAGGCGAACCTTTTGGCTCTGAAGCAGGAGACGTCCGACATATTCAATATCGGAACCGGTACAGAGACGGATGTGAATACGATCTGCAATATGCTCTGGAAACTTACTGGTGCTGATACGGAACCGACTCATGGCCCTGCCTGTCCCGGCGAGCAGCTTCGAAGTGTTATTGATGCCGCGAAAGCAGAGCGATCCCTCGGGTGGAGATCAAAGATCTCGCTTGAAGAGGGACTCAGGAGGACGGTGCACTTTTTCAGAAACCTTCACGAAAAAAGTTAAAAAAGTACTTGACAATATTGTATCTTGGATGTATAATTGTGTAGTTTAGGGCAGTAAGAGATGAGAACTATGGGGGAGGATGTTGCCTTTTTTAAACATTCTTCTCAAAACGAGGGACGAGAGAGGGATAATTGCGGGAGCCAAAGAGAAGGAGTGTATACGCATGTCTCTCTTTTTTTATGAGTTATATTTGATTTGTCATTTTTGAGGGATAACTTATGTAATGAGAAAGAGATATGTCCGTGAATGCCTTCGGTGACGTCTGAATATTTTTATGCATATATGTAATTTTTTTATTGCGTTAGGAACATTTATTTATTATTATTGCGACAAGTATAGCCCATCTCTGGGTAAGGATTACATTTTTTAATGACTTGGAATGAATAAGAGAACGGAGCGATATACTGTGCGATATACATTCCTGATGTGCGCTCTTGTTTTGTTTTTTATCAATACGGTTCACACCCAACCCGACATCGATCCTTCGGAATTGAGTCATGACTTCGGTCCTGTAGGTATCGGACTCTCCTCTGATTGGGGGCTCTATGTCGCGAACAGAGGTGATGAATCATTGGTCATCCATTCGGCGACGTTTGCTCTGCCCGAGTTCACCATTGACCAGCCCACATTTCCCAGAACAATCGCTCCGGGTGGGAGCCTCGAGGTTTCCGTTCTCTTTCAACCCTCTCTTGTCGGGATATATTCTGATACGCTGTCCGTCATGAGCACTGATCCTGACGAGGCGGAGGTGCGCATTCATGTGATCGGGGAGGGTGTCCCTGTGGTGAACGTAACCGTACCGGACACGTCGGTTCCAGCGGGTTCTCATCTCGTCTTGCCCATCGTCGTCGATGATGTATCAGGATTGAACATTACCTCGGCCGAGATGAGGTTGGTCTTCGATAAAAGGATACTGGGAGCGCGGGGTGCCTCGAACGTCGGGACTATTGCCGAGTTTTGGGATCTCCAGGTTGATACCGATGAGGATCAGATCTGGGTTCACATGTCCGGAGCCGTGCCACCTGCACCTGCACCACCGCTCGGTGGTCATGGAATTTTGGTCTTTATCGATTTCCAGGTGTTCCATGATGCCACACCAGGCCAATCGACACCCGTCGTCATGGGCGATATGGTCTTCAACGAGGGGGTTCCGGTGGCACTTCCCCATGACGGCTCGGTCACGGTGGCCGCCTACACTCTTTCCGGAAGAGTCAGTTATTACAAACATCAGACTCCGGTGAATGGTGTGCTCCTGACGCTTGAGGGGGGAGTGGAGGACAGCGTCTGGAGTGATGATGAGGGTTTGTATCAATTCGACGATATTCCCGGCGGGCGCGATTATACAGTGACCCCTTCGAAATCTGGGGGTGTGCGCACCGCCATCAATTCTTACGATGCGGCCCTCGTGCTACGATACATTGTCGATCAGCAGGAGTTGGATTCGCTCCAGCTTGTAGCCGCAGACGTGACAGGATCGCAGATCACGTCGTACGATGTGTCCCATATTCTACGGTTTCGAGTGGGGATAATTGATGCCTTTCCCATTGGCAAGGAGTGGCTCTTCATCCCCCAAGCTCGGGATTATGGTTTTCTCGCTTCCGATTTGCAGGGTCAGAATTACACCGCCCTCGTGTACGGCGACGTGAGTGGAAATTGGAGCGGAGCCGGCGCGGGGAAAGAGGTTGTTCGTTCTCCTCAGCCGCGAATCGTTGTTCCCGAAGACATTGCAGTTGTTCCGGGAGACCCTGTCACGATGCCAGTGCTGTTGGAAGGAGCCGACGGGATCATCTCGGCTGATATTCAATTGAAGTACGATAGTGCATTGCTCGATCTTGTTGGCGTCGAAAGGACACCGTTTACCTCCGCCTTTATGATTCAGTACCGTGACCAGAGGGGCCGCGTGGATATCGCGTTGGCAGGAGCCGAACATCTTGAGGGTGGAGGAACGCTTGTGCGTCTGACATTTCTGGTCTCGCCTGCGGCAACCGCTGTCGCAACTCTCTCTTTCGAAATTTCGGGGATCGTCAATGAGGATATCGTTGCGGCCGATCATGTCACAGGGCTCTTCATGCTACCCGAATCTTCTGTTCCCGAGCAGCACAGTCTTTCTCACAACTATCCGAACCCATTCAACGCGACGACGAAAATTGGGTATGCCTTGGCAAACATCGATCCGAGAACAAATGTGAGCCTCATAATTTATAATGTCTTAGGGCAGGATGTTCGAACATTGGTGGATGAGTTGCAGCAACCAGGCTATTACAACGTCCTCTGGGATGGGAGGGATGACCAAGGGCGTGAGGTACACAGCGGTGTGTATTACTGTCAACTGAGAACCGGAAGTTTTACAGCGACACGCAAAGTTCTCTTACTCCGTTGAGGATGACCTATGGGCAGAAAATTCTTTTGGGCACAAAGAGAGGTACTTCTGGACCTGATACATGATGGGATTATGATATCGGAATTGCACAAAGGAGGCCGGTTTTGAAGAGACGAATCCCGTTCTTTCTTCTGATCGTATTCGTTATGGGTATCTCTTTCAACTCGGCCGATGCTCAAATTGATTCGCTCATTGTGCGAGACGGAGCTGGTGACCCGGGCAGTACGGGCAATATTGTATCCGTTGATTTAAAGAACAGTGTTGGCGTTGGCAAGATGCAGTTTACGCTGAACTACAACACGAGCCTTCTGACAGTCACCGATGTATTGTCCACAGGCCGAACGAGCTCAATGGGAATTTTTAACTGGTCGGAATCGATCCCTGGCCAGATCACGGTTTTGATTTGGGATTTTGAGGGGGACACGATAGCCGCAGGTACGGGCTCAATAACCAACGTTCGTTTTACCGTGCATTCCGGGGTTCATTATACCGATGTCCCGTTGACCCTTTCCGGCCTCATTGTGTACGATTCGGAGGGTGGGATCATACCGACGACGGCCGTGAGCGGTGTCTTCACTGTGACCGAACCGGATATTTCCATCCCTGTGACCCACCATGATTATGGTCAAATTGTGGTGGGCAACGAATCTATCTGGAATATGACCGTGACCAATATCGGGACGAAAAATTTGACCATCAATTATATCACGTCCTCCAGTGGAGATTTCGTTGTGGGTGCCGTGTATCCGCAATCCTTACCACCGGACAGCAGCCTTTCCGTGAACCTGACTTTTCGGCCGGCCAGTCCTGGGTTGAAGTCCGCCAATGTTTACATTGTCAGCGACGATCCGGATGAAAACCTTTCGACCATCACACTCTCAGGATCCGGCATTGCACCTGATATCTCCGTCTCTGCCACGAGTCACGATTTCGGAAGTGTCATGGGCTACGACACGGAAACCTGGGTCGTGACGATCTCCAATCTGGGGAGCTCGGCGACGTTGACCATCGATGATATTGCCTCGAATCATTCGGATTTCGAGGTGTTGGATCCCAGCTTTCCCCGCTTTGTGCCCGTTGACGGGAGCTTGGATGTCACTGTGAGTTTCACCCCCTCCCAGTTGGGTCTGATCTCTGGAACGGTGACGATTTTCAGCAATGATCCTGACGAAGGGGTTTTGCCCCTTTCTGTGACAGGAACCGGTTACTATCCGCCAGCAACACTCTCGGTGGTCGGCGGTTCCGGCCAAGAGGACAGCCAGGGGAATATCGTGCCCATCGCCTTGGGAAATGATATGGCAGTGGCCTTAGTCCAGTTTACACTGAATTATCCTGCCAGCCTGCTGACCATTACCGATGTCGAGCGCACATCTCGCGTCAGCAGTATGAGCTACTTTAACTGGTCAGAGATAAGTCCGGGAGTTGTCGATGTCCTTTTAGCGAGCACGACCGGCTCAATTATCGGTCCTGGGACCGGGCCTGTCGTCGAAACCGTTTTTGATGTCGATCCCGGAGCTCTTCCCGGCGCTGTTCCCCTTGTCCTCTCCGATGTCGTCTTTATGGATATGAGCACGAACCAAATACCGCCCCAATCGTTGGATGAATTCTTTACTATTTTGCCAGGACCGGATATTGATGTGGCTGTGGACAGCCTCTTTTTCGGAGATGTTCTCGTGGGTGATTCTCTCGGACGTGCACTGCGGATCTACAACCGGGGGACACTCCAATTGACCCTGAACGCCATAACCGTTGCGCCGAATCAATTCGGAACTCAATTTCCGCCGTTTCCACAGGTCATCGCGTCCGGGGACAGTCTCACCGGAATTCTGACGTTCAAACCGACAGCAACCGGTCTTCTCGGCGGCACGGCTACGGTTCATTGTGATGATCCGAACGAAGGGCAGAAACAGATCGTTTTGTTCGGAAGAGGTGTCCTGCCGGACATTGACGTTTCGTCCCTGAGTGTCAATTTTGGGGAAGTGTGGGTTGCGGACACGGCCCGGACTCTGTTGTCACTGTTCAACACCGGCACGGCCGATTTGACGATTCAATCTGTTTTTGCTTCACCCATTCAATTCGAAGTGGCAACCGATCCCATGCCCTTTGTGCTGCATGAAGGGGAAACGCTGGAGGCGATGCTTTCGTTTCATCCGATTGCTGTTGGATTGTTGAGCGGTACGGTGACCATTGAAAGTGACGATCCTGACGAGGGGACGTTGATTATTGACGTGAGCGGTGTGGGGATCGATCCGGAGATAAACCTCTCAGCCACGAGTCACGGGTACGGAGAAGTGCTCTTGGGTGAATACAGGGACTGGATGATCGTTATCGAAAATCTCGGATTGACCGATCTTGTGGTTTATGCCGTGGATTCCGACCATTCTGATTTCTCCCTCGTGGGATCAATCCTGCCTGATACTATCCCGGCAGGGGAGAATGGCTCTGTGACAGTGCGCTTTGCTCCCTCGGGAGTCGGTTTGAGAGCCGGAATCCTGTCACTGTTCAGCAATGATCGGGATGAATCACCACTACTGGTGAGTGTTGTGGGAACCGGAGTCGTCCCTGATATACACCTGTCTGCAACGACGCATGATTTTGGCGATGTTGTCGTCAACGCCTTTGCCGAGTGGGTTTTTACCGCGTATAATCTTGACGACGGAGACCTCATTGTGAGTGCCGTGACGACGAGCAACAGCGATTTTTCAATCATGAGCCCTCTCTTTCCCGACACGGTTCGAGCCGGCGATTCGCTCTCGGTCACCGTCAGATTCCAACCGTCCAAAACAGGACCCATATCCGGGATATTGAAGCTCATGTCCAATGATCCGGACGAGTCTCAGCTGTCCGTCTCTGTGGGAGGGAACGGCGTTGTGCCTGACATAGCCATATCCGCTACGAATCATTATTTCGGTCTCGGTGTGCTGTGCGACACGCTGACGTGGGAGCTGCTTCTGCTGAACGTGGGCACAGCGGCCATGACGGTGGACACAGTCTACGCCGATACCTCCGATTATGTCGCTCTCGATCCTCTCTTTCCCCAGGTGGTACCGCCGGGTGACACCTTGACCCTTACGATAGGATTTGTGCCTTCCAATCTCGGTTCAATCATAGGAACCATGTTTATCCGTTCCGATGATCCTGATGAGGCTATCCTGAGCGTTTCGTTGAGCGCCATATGTGTCGCTCCTGATATACTTCTCTCGGAAGACTACTGTGACTTCGGACCCGTCGTGATCGGCCGGTCAGGGGAGCGAACGGTGAAAGTGACCAATGTGGGGACGTGGAATCTGAATGTCGATACCATTTATACGAGTTCTTCACAGTTCGAATTCAGCTCACTCGCCTTTCCGCAGACGATTTTGCCGATGGAGAACATATCGATCCCTCTGTCGTTTCATCCCATGGTTCAGGGGCGGACAGCGGCCAGCTTGACCAATGTGAGCGACGATTGCGATGAATCGGTGCTGAATATCATGCTCTACGGGACGGGCTACTATGTGATTGTGGAATTTCCCGATTCATCGGCCATGCCGGGTCAGGAGATTTCGATCCCGGTGTTGGTCGAAGATGTGACGGATTTGGACGTCTTTTCCCTTGAGATGAGCGTCTCTTTCGACAATACTCTCCTTACGGCCCTGAGGGCGTTTTCGGGTGGAACCATTGCCCAGGGCTGGGGATCACCGACGTACAGTATCACTTCGGGAGGAATTGATATTGAGATGTCCGGTGTGACACCGCTGTCCGGACATGGTCCGCTCGTCTATATCACCTTCGCCGTCGATACCACCCATTCCGTGGGCGATTCATCGGTGCTCCACTTCGAGGACTTCCGGTTCAACGACGGTGCGCCGGCCGTTGACACCCTGGATGGCATCTTCTTCATCAATCGTCCGCCGAAGTTCGATCCCGTTGATGACAAAACGGCCCACGAGGGACTTTCCCTCGTCTTTGAGGTCACAGCTTCGGATCCTGACCGCGATCCACTGACGTTTTCGGCGGCGAATGTGCCCGCGGGAGCAACGTTCGATGCGGAAACCCAGACGTTTCGCTGGACACCCAATTTCGGTGATATCGGGATCTATCCTGACATCACCTTTTACGTTTCCGACGGTCAATTCGCTGATACGACAACGACAACCATCACAGTGGAACACACCATTCGTGTCGTGGTTGCTGATACGACACGACCGGCGGGGGTTGTTTTCGGCCTGCCCATCGTCCTTTTGGATACGGTGCGGACCGAGGATTCGGTCTTTTCAGTCGATTTGACGCTGACCTACGATTCCGATGTGCTGACCGCCCTCGGCGTCACAATCGATGAAACCATGACGCAACCCTGGGGGCCCCTGGCGTATCATATCACTGAGGGTCAAATAGATTTCGGTATTGTTGGAAGTCTCTCGCCTCTGAGAGGAGCAGGCACCTTACTCTATATCAATTTCGCTGTCTCGTCCCGCGTTGTGCCCGGGGACTCCAGCGATCTCGTCTTGACGCAATTTCAGTTCAATGACGGCGATCCAGCGGCCTTTACGATTCCGGGTGTTCTGAAAATTCCACTCTATTCCATCAGTGGAGCGGTTCGATATTATATGGAGCACAGTCCGGGGTTGCCCATTGATAGCGTGCTTTTGAGTATCACCGGTTCCGCCGCGCTTAACGAATTCACCGATGAGGGTGGAGGCTATCACTTTGGGAATTTGGTTGGCGGATTAGGGTATGCGGTCAGGCCATCCAAGGAAGGTGACCGTCATGACGCTGTTACAGCTTTTGACGCGTCGATGGTGACACGGTCCATTGTCGGCTTGGAAACGCTCGCTGAAGATCAGCGGATTGCGGCGGATGTTACGGGAAATGGGACTATCAGTGCCTTGGACGCCTCTCAGATCCTTCGGTTCGTGGTCGGCATCGTTTTTGATTTCGGCATCGGAAGGGATTGGACCTTTCGGCCGGAGCGAATCGATTTTCCGGTTCTCGATGCCGATTATACGGACCAGGACTTTAAAGGGATCCTGTTTGGGGATGTCAGTGGGAACTGGGGCGAATTGGGGGGGCTGAAGGGAGTGCCTCAACAACCCGACCGAATTAAAGTGTCCCATGTGAAGGGTACACCGGGTGAGATTCTCCGCGTGCCCGTTGTTCTTGTGAATCCTGAAAATGTCCTCGCCGCCGATTTCGATCTGACGTACGATCCGGATTTTATCACGGCGCTGTATGCCATAACGACAGATCTGACGTCAGAATTTCTGCTCGAATTCAAAGTGACCGAGGGGCGCATGCGGATTGCGATGGCCGGTACAAAACCGATTGATAAGGGCGGCGAATGTATTGAGATCGCCGTGCAGGTATCTCCGCGCGCGCAACCGGGCGATGCCTGTCCCTTCGAATTGAAGGCGCGATTGAACGAGACACACTTGCCCTCGCTCACGGGCAGAGTGACGGCGTCTGCCGCGCCTCCGAGGGAATATGCGCTCTCCCAGAACTATCCCAATCCGTTCAACCTGACGACGAGTATTCAATATGCGGTTGCCGGTGATGAAGCCAAGACGCAGCACGTCACTTTGAAAATCTTCAACGCGCTCGGTCAAAAGATCAGAACGTTGGTGGATGAAGGCAGGGAAGCGGGGTACTATACCGTGATTTGGGACGGGAGAGATGTGTACGGCAACGAAATTGCCAGCGGCCTGTACTTCTACCGTCTTGAAGTCGGAGCGTATTGTGCCACGAAGAGAATGATTCTCATGAAGTAATGAACACGCTTTGTGTGTAGAGAGAGAGAACCGCTGCCGGTTGAGACCAGCAGCGGTTTTTTTGTCTGATATCAGGTGGAAAAAGTGTTGACGAATTCATGAGCACACAAAAAAACTATCGCAGCAGGATCATCCGTTTCGTCTCCGACAGTCGGCCACCGTCTGCGATCAACTGGTAGAAATAGATCCCGCTGGCGGTGTTCTGGCCGGTCTGATCCCGGCCGTCCCAGTTCGTCAGATAGAAACCCGACGCCTGCTGTTCATCCACCAGGGTCCGCACCTCCTGACCCAAGAGATTGTATATTTTCAGAGAGACGTCTGCCTGACGTCGTCCCTCGGGCAGCTCGTAGCGAATATCCGTCCCTGCATTGAAGGGGTTGGGGTAGTTTTGCTGCAGGGTGAACGCTTCGGGGATCATAGCGGCGGTGTGCTGGTCGACGCCTGTCATTAACATATCGACCCAGAGGGTGATGTCGTCGAGGTGCCAGCCGTCGTTCGTGTCACTGGCGTCGCTGACCAATCTGAAACGCAAGGCAACCTGTTCGTTGCCAGGACCGCAGTACTCGTCGAGGGACAGGCTGTCCTTCACCGTCCGGAACTGGTCTCCCGTGTAGCTGACGAGTTGATGCCATGTTTCGCCGCCAGGAGAGACCTCCACGAATCCGAAATCATGATCTCGCTGCATGTTATAGCGGTGCCAGAAGGTCACTGCCGCCGTCGAACAGGCCGACAGGTCGAGGGGTTCGAGGAGGGTGAGGGCGTTGTCGGCGTTGTTTTCGTAAAATTTGGAGGGGCTGTCGGTCATGAGATAGACAGAATTGTGCCCCGGCAGGACCGGGCCCCATTCCTCCCCCAGATCCCACTTGTCCGTGCCCGACTCGAAATCATCCAGAAGAACCGTATTGACAATGAAAAACGAGAACGTGGCCGAGGTGGTTGTATTGGCATTGGCCGAAGAGTCTGTGGCCTCGATCATGTACCCGATCTCGTCGCCTGTATCTCCGGACCAGGTTATAAAACCTTCGTACTCATGGGGTTGCCCTGTCGGCGTCATGGTCACGCTGTCCACGGGACTGTCGTTCTTTTGAAAATAGAGGGATACCAATTGAATACCGATATTATCCCTGACGACGGTCTTGACCGGCACCGATCCGTTCTTCCGGTACGTATCCTGGAGTTGCTCGATGCTTTGAAATTCCGGTGGGACCATGTCGAGCCCCAGGTGGAAGGAAAATATGTCCCCGTGTGCCGAGCCGGCCCCGACCGGTGTCTTCCACTGGAAGTAAGGATTGTGGGCTGCAAAATAGTACGAAAACGTCGTCGAATCCCCCGGTGGTGGGATCTCCGCCGTGTAGTGGCCCCCTCCCTGGTGACTCATATGGGTTTCGATGAAGTCCGCATCTTCCCCCTTTTTCCAGAACAGGCTCACATCTGTGATGTCGGTATCTTCATCCGTAATCTGTGCTGCGACAGGAATGGGTTGGGTCGTGCCCTCCCGATCCCGTATTTCCTTATGTTGAACGAAGTTCATCCAGTTGAGGATTCGTTTCAGGACTTCCAAGCGGGTTTCCCAGCGGGTTTCCGGGTCCGGATTGGGCGTGTAGCGTTCATCAATGGCCTCAAAACCAATACCGAGATAGACGACTTTGTATGGTCCTTCAAATTTAATCCCTGTCTTGTGGTGTTGGTTCCCGCTGTAGAAGAAAATGGCATCGGCATCCGGCGTCGGTTCAATCTCTTCAGGATACTGTTCATCACTCTTGCGCCCGGGCTGCCAGATTCCGAAGGAGAGACCGTCGCCAATGACGTCACCGTCGACCCCGACGACGTCGTGAACCGGACTGTCGTCCTCATAGTAGACGGCATGTAGGTATGTTTCATACCACTCCGAAAATCCAAAAGCGTATCCGTCCGGATCGTAGAAATCCCAGCCGATGTCCTGACCTGAGATAAAGAGGTTGCCGCCGTTGTCCAAATAGTGGCCGATGGCGGCTCGATCTTCGGGTTCAAGGCTTGGGAAGGCCCACTCGCACAACCATATCACAACAGGGAAGGCGGACAGCAGATTTCCCGAGGGCGGTCCCATGATGAGGTGGTCCCAGTGGGCGTATTGCACATCCAGTGAATCGAAGAGGAACGTGTAGAAATCTTCGACGTTGTTATCCCCATCGTCGTCGTCCACGAGCAGTATGGGCATCTGGCCGATGATGACAAATATGGTGTCCGATCCGCTGCCCCCTTCCGCCGCGGTGAAATCGATGTACAGCTTTGCCATGTGGGCTTCGGCTTCGTCGGCAACGGAAAAGGACATGGGTTCCACCGTTGTGGCGAAGGTATCGCTGGGGAAATAGGACATGACGGAAGAACCGTCCTGAATCACAAGATCGGGATCGGTCGTGCCGATGGTTACAGCCACGTTCGTGGCAGGGCTGACGGCGTAGTTCCGGAGTGTTACTGCCACAGTGATCTCTTCCCCCCGCTCGAAGAGGCCATCTCCGTCGCCTCTTGAAGCATCGTCCGTGGACACCGAGAAAAGCTCTAATCTGGGCGTCACTTCGGGCGGCTCGATTTCTGTCAGAGCACGCAGGGCGTTCATCCGACCACTGCCCAACTGCCCCACGTAGGCGGGATTCTGCTCATCAATATTGTCCGCTGTCAGGACGACCTGACGAACGATCTCGTCGTTGCTCCACTCCGGGTTGTGCGCCTTGACAAGCCCGCACAGCCCGGCCACGAGGGGACAGGCCATGGAGCTGCCGCTGCTGTACCCGTAGTAGGGACTGTTCGGGACCGTGCTGTAGAGACTCACGCCCGGTGCACAGACATCGACGCCGATGCCCCATGCCCCGGTTGGGGCCTTGACATCCTGGCTGCTGACCCAACCGACGCTGATGACGTTGACGTACCCTGAGGGAAAGTGAGGATCACTTGAGGGATCGTTGCCGGCGGCGGCGACAACGATGCTGCCGAGGCCGTAAGCATAATTGACTACATCTTGATCGGCCTGGGAGTAATTCTTGAAATTTCCCCAGCTGAGGCTGATGATGTCGGCTCCATTCTCAGCAGCGTAAAGGATTCCATCATAGCCGACGTCGACGTACTGTGGTTCCTCGTCGAAACTGGCCTTGACCGGCATGATTTCGCAATTCCAGCTGATGCTGGCTATGCCAAGACCGTTGTCCGTAACGGCCCCTGCCAAGCCGGCTGTATGCGTGCCGTGATTATTGGAAAACCCGGAAGGCGCATTGGTCGGGTTGCTGTCGTCTTCGGCGAGATCGTACCCGTGGATGTCGTCGATGTAACCGTTGCCGTCATCATCCACGCCGGGGAGGCCCTGGGCCTCAAGCTCGTTCGTCCAGATATTATCGTGAAGATCAGGGTGTCCCCAGTCGGTCCCGTTGTCGACAATGGCGATGACAATGGTGCTGTCACCGTGCTCAATATCCCAGGCTTCCGGAGCGTAAATCTGAGTGAGATATCTCTGCTTGTCCTCGAGGAACTTGGGATCGTTCGGATTCTCTTCGACGGTGTTGATGAAGATCGGCTCGGCATATTCGACGGACGGATCTTCTGCCAGGGCTGCGGAGATCTGTCTCGGCTCGTACGTCTCGGGAAAACGGAGTCGATAGATCCGCGAGAGGTCGGGCAGGCCGGAATTTTTGGGAATCGGCTTGTGCCTGAACCGTTTCTCTATGCTCCTCACCTCGTAGCGGGCCAGAAGTTTGTCAACGGATGCGATGCCCGTGTGAGCAACGGTTCCGGTCCCTTTGATCGTGATCGTCTCCACAGCGGGTCTGAATTTTACGGCAATCTCTCCTTTTCTATATTTCCCTTTGCTCCGTCCGTGGAGCGATGGCCTTGTCGAGTCACTGCTTTCTGTCACGGAGACACACAACATACCGAGAAGAGACGCACTCCAGAGAAGAAGTCGGACTGTTCTCATATTCCTTTCCTTTAACTTCAGATTCTTTTTCCCACCGTGCCTATCAAAATCCGCTCGATCGTATTATATTCTCAGACTCCCATCTCCGAGAATTGTTTCAAATAGTAACGTCTAAAAGCCTTCGTGTCAAGGATAAGTTGAAAAAATGGGGCATTTTCGTCTGAATTCTTCATACTTTTTTTCACAAAAACACCGAATCACAACGAATATTGGAGTGCACGATACGATTTGAAGAGGCCCGGTGTTTCAGAAAAATGATACAGGTATCAGAATTATCTTGACAAGTTTATTTGTTTTTAGTAATTTAAGACAATTTTTAAGGAGTCAAGTGGAGGTTGCATCAGCTCATGAGGGAGTAAGCCTCTATCTTTTGCGGATTCTTTTTTTCACATGCTGTAACCCGATGCGAGAGATTTTTTTGAGGGACATTGCACGTGAAAACACCAATGCTTCGAAACCAGCCAAATACACATACTTAAGGCGGTCATGATTGTGGATCCGGTGATAATGATCGAAAGGCGGAGATGATGAAAAAAACAAATCTTATTGCAAAAGGTGTGGTTATTATTGTTGTCATCGCAAGTATTCTGCTGCTGGTTGCCCCTTCGGAATCCAGCGGGCAGACGGCCTGTGACTGCTGGAACACCGACGGCTGTGATTGCCTTGAAACGTACACTGTCTCTGTGACTGACTCTGTGACTGAGATACTGAAGTGCGGGGCGACCATAAGCTCGGACTCGATGGTCTCCTGGACCTGTCAGTTGCTCGAGTGCCCTGATGTCTCTGTTTCTGACATCATTGCCGCGTATTCCAGTATGTACGCGAATAATGCTATGGCGGCCGGCGTTCTCTATTGTGAGTGTGAAGTGTCTCATACTGACCTTTTGGCGGCCGGACTGGTGTGGGACGATATCACTCAGGGAATTGCAGGTGTACAGTTTTTTCTCGGTCTCACGTGCGACGTCGATCCCTGCGCGCTCTACGCTGCCGGCGCCAGCGTATCAGGGATTCTGATGATCGGCATGGGAGGGGGGATGGACTTTGAGACGTTGATCTCCTGGACCTGTCAGTTGCTCGAGTGCGGCGTTACTGTTTCTGACATGGTTGCTGCGTATGAAAGTTTTTTGGCGAGTGAGACTGGGGCAATAATCGCAGCTGCTGTTCTGTATTGCGGGTGTGGTGTGTCTCTTGCTGATCTGATAGAGGCCGGGCTGGAGTGGAACGATATCAAAATGGGACTGTTATATTATGAGCAGTTAGGCCTTTCTGAGTGCTCCGTGGATCCCTGCGCGCTCTTCGCTGACGGCGCCAGCGTATCACAGGTGCTTGAGGCTGGTTTAATGCTGCATCCGATGAACACGGATACGTTGGTCTCCTGGACCTGTCAGCTGCTCGAGTGCGGCGCCACTGTCTCCGATCTGATCGATTATTTTCGCAGTATGAGTTATCCTGATGCCATTGTGGCAGGTATACTCTATTGTGGGTGTGGAATATCTGTCGCTGATCTGGTGGCGGCCGGATTGCAGGCCTGCGATATCGTTACAGGGTCGCTCGGTGGTGGCGGCTTTTTCGAATTCCCTGATTGTACCGTCGGTTCGTGTGATCTCGTCGCTGCCGGCGCAAGCCCTTCCGAGGTGCTGGAGTGTTGGCAGACGGCATATCCTGACGACTTGGATATCTTGATCTCCTGGACCTGTCAGTTGCTTGAGTGCGGTGTCTCTGTCTCCGAGATCGTTTCCGCTTATGAAAGTGTATTCGGAGGTGGAATTATAGCAGCTTATATTCTGTATTGTAATTGTGGTGTGTCTGTCGCCGATCTGATGGCGGCCGGATTGGAAGCGTGCGACATCATTACAGGATCGTTGTATCCAACCTATTCAGGTCTTCCAGAGTGTGCCATGCCTTCTCCGTGTGATCTCGTCGCTGCCGGCGCCAGCGCCTCTGAGGTGTTTGAATGTGCGACACTGATATTTTCTACGTACCCCGATACGTTGCTTTCCTGGACCTGTCAGTTGATCGAGTGCGGTGTCTCTGTCTCTGAAATGGTTTCCGTTTTTCGCAGTATTGCCGGGAATGAGACTGGGGATGTTGCAGCGGCAAGTATTCTCTACTGTCGTTGTGGTGTGTCTGTGGCCGATCTGATAGCGGCCGGATTGGAAGCCTGCGACATCATTACAGGATCTTTGTATGCAAGCTTTTTGGGACTTCCCGAATGTGCCGTACCCCCTCCCTGTGATCTCGTTGCTGCCGGCGCGAGCGGCTCAGATGTGTTAGTATGTGGTGCGCAGTTATTTTCATCGAATCCTGATACATTGGTTTCCTGGACCTGTCAGTTGATCGAGTGCGGTGTCTCTGTTTCTGAAATAGTCTCCGCTTATCGGAGTTATATGGATGTGGGCGCAGATCTTATGGCAGCCGGAATTCTCTATTGTGGTTGTGGTGTGCCTGTGGTTGATCTGCTCAATGCCGGAGTGGCACCGTGTGATGTCATTAATGGACTGCAGAGCGTAAGTTTATTATTCCCGGATTGCACCATTACGCCCTGCGATCTCATTGCTGCTGGCGCTTCGATTGATGACCTTCAGGACTGTGTGGCCAGTGAGTATTGGGAGAGCGATGAGGACGAAGATGGGTACCCGACCGACTGCGATTGCGACGATACCGACCCGGAAATAAACCAGGGCGTGCCGGAGGTGTGCAACGGGCAGGACGACGACTGCGACGGTCTGGTGGACGATGACGATCCAAACCTGACAGGCAGTCCGTGGTATGAGGAGAGCGACGGTGACACCTACGGGAACCCGAATGTGTCCCAGCAAGCCTGTAGCCAGCCCCCGGGGTATGTGGCCGACAACACCGATTGCGATGACACCGATGCCGCGATTTATCCCGGCGCACCGGAACGATGCAACGGGCTGGACGACAACTGCGATACGGTGGTGCCGGCGAACGAAGCGGACAACGATGGAGACGGACTTTTGAATTGTGCCGACAACTGTCCGAACGCCTACAACCCAGGCCAGGCGGACACCGATGGCGACGGTCAGGGGAATGCCTGCGACTCCGACGACGACAACGACGGCGTGGCGGACGGTCCGGATACCGCCCAACTGGACCCGGACGTGTGCCAGGACATCGATACCGACGGCTGTGATGATTGTGCCGTGGGCACCGATGACTTTGGCCCGAATCCGGACAATGATCCGGCCAACGACGGACCGGACGCGGATACCGACGGCATATGCGACGAGGGCGACAACTGCCCGAACGAGCCCAACGATGATCAGGCGGACAGCGATATTTTCGATTGTCCCGGTGGAAGCCCCAAGGGAACAGGATACGGTCTCGGGGTCAATGGATGTCCTGACGGCTTGGGTGACGCCTGCGACAACTGTCCGAACCATTACAACCCCGGCCAGGAGGATTTCAATAACGATGGGATCGGCAACCTCTGCCAGGATACAGACGGCGACGGTCTGCGCGACAGGGACGAGGGCGACGGCGACCGGGATGGTGACGGCATTCCCGATTATGAGGATTACGACCCCACAGGATATTTCTACGACGAAGTGACCGGTGGCATCGTATCCGGAGGGCGGGTCGATGTCATCGGACCTGGTACGATCACGATCATTCACAATGGTTCTTCAGGGTATTACCAGTTCATCGTTTCCCCGCCACCCGGGGGAGGGACGTACGACCTGGTTTTAACCCTGCCGCCGAGCACGCTCTTGAGCTCCACGTGTCTGGACCAGGGCACGCTGGATCCGAACCCGGCTACTGATCCCAATCCCCTCGTTCTGGGCCACGGTGAGATGGGCAATTCCGGTGTGCTCTCGTCGAGCGATTGCACCGATTATTACACCAGTTTTTTTGTGGAGGCAGGGGATCCGTATGTTTTCAACAACAATTTTCCCCTGCGCGTGGCACCGGCCGTGGGCTGGGGCGATACGTGTCTGGATCACAACCTGATAGGCCAGGCGGATGATTTTCTCGTGGGCAGCAATCCCCAGATAGCGGACCAGGACACCTATGCCGTGGGTTTTTACAATTTTGGTGGTGAGGCCCGGTTGACGTCGATCTCCTTCCAGTGGTACGATCCCGGTTCTGTGAATCTGTCGGTCCATCTCGGCCCTGAGGGGGTGTGTCCGCCCTGTGTGCCGCTCGGTCTTGGAGAGAGTCCCTTGGGTGCGCCCTTGGCTGGGTTTGACTCGGGCAGTATCATAGGGAATTGGAACTGGGAGACGGTCGATTTGGGTGATGGGCCGTGTATTCAGATTCCGGCCAAGCGGTGTTTCTATATCGTCTGGACGATGAAGGCGGGCAGGGACAGACCCAGAATATTGGGTGATGCCGGCCATACTGAAAGTTTCTCGTGGATCTATAATGCGGAGCAGGAGGCGTGGAAGTGTTATACCGGCTACGAGTACATGGTGAAAGTCTGTCTGGAATACAACGCCGGCTGTATCGAGATCCGGGAGTCGGACATAACGTGGCACCATCCTTACCGCGGTGCGTATCCGTGCGTCTGCGATGATTACGCGGTGCGCGCCGTTTTTCACAGTGCCTGTGATACCGGTGCGATCGTGGACGTGGAATTTTATGATGCGCCGTGGGGGCTGTTCACCGTGCCGCTCAATGGCGATCCGCTGTGTCGTGAGACGGCGTATGTTCCGGCCGGTGGGGTCGATACGGTGATGTGTGAATGCGGGTATCATCACGATTCTGACGAGGAGAACTGGTGGGCGCGGAATAGTGTCGTGCGGTGGACCAGGGATATGACTTTCTGTTCCGAAGATCCGGAGCCGACATGGTACATGAGCCGCCGCTGTCGGATGACGATCTGGCCGGATGAGCCGTGGGATCATGAGCCGGTGCGGTGGGGGCTCGATCCGATCGCCATACCTGTGTACAACGAACACGACGAGGCGATGCGGTTTCAACTGTCCCTGGAGGATCTTCCGGGCGCATGGGAGGCCCTTCTGAGTGCTGAAGATTTTATTGTCGAGCCAGGTATTGCAGATACAGTCTATCTGACAGTCGTTCCAAACGGTTTGGAGCCGGACGGATCAGTGATCCTGAAGGTGCGGGGGTTCAAATGTAATGGCGAGTGGGGTGAGGTGGAGATCGAGTTTCTGCCCTATCCGGAGCGGATCTACGTGGGGCCGGACGGGCGTCGGGTGCAGCCGGTGCATGCGCGGGCTATTCGCTGGAGTCCGCGTTACCCGTGTGAGAATGTGCCCTACGATGTGTG
>CP070758.1:3650538-3668165 GCA_020348925.1 Gemmatimonadota bacterium
GATGGAAGTGTCCCCATCTTCGGTGTATATGAGCTTATAATCGGAGGGAACAGGGGTAAAGGGTGAAGCGAAAAAATCCATATTGGTCGTAACCGTATTGTCCCCGAGAACCATGTAACTGGAATCGGCCCAGAAATCGACACCATCCCAGCTTCTGATGCTCAGTCGCAAACCATCAAAGAATGGCCCTTCAATCTCGGGGCCACATTCGGTGGCTATCTCATCTCTATGCTCTAAAACATATATGCCTCTGTCCTCATCGAAAACATCGTAGAGGAGCATGTCAAACATGGTTGAATCATCGAAGGAGATAATGTAGCGATGCCCGGTTACTACTGTTGAGTCGATGACAATAGCTCTGATGAATCCATTGCCCAATGAACCGGGCAGAGGAGTTACCGCTATGGTCGCCCTTCGCTCATTGTATAGTGTGAATATCGTGTTCGACTGATCTTCCCCCATGAGGGATGTCGGATCTTGTGCGTTCACTCGAATCAGTCCGAAGTTAGTGTTGGCGAAAGATCTCGTATCCCACATGTAGCTGCCGCTGTTCTCCTGTCCGGAAACGACGAACTCCCAGAATCCGCCCCCGTTGGCGCTGTACTCAATTGAAATGGTGATGATATCCCCGTCGGCATCTCCAGCGTCCCATGTGATTTCGTACACACCACTGATATGTTCTCCGCCGTTGGGTGATAGCACCATCACCTCCGGTGCCACTTCTCCAGGATTGTCGATCGCAAAGAAGCCGTCGGAGATATCCTCGCCGCACAGTTCACCCCCGCTGACAATCCTGATGAGATAAAAAACGCCATCAGGAACATCTGCCGTGTTCCAACTGTATACTCCGTCGTTTTCTTCATCAACTGCTATGATCTCCCATGTTCCACCAGCATTGCGACTGAAAGAGATATCCACTTCAGAAATCGGCTCTCCTGTAATGCTCTGGGTCTCCCATGTTATCTCTTGAATACCACTACAGATCTCCCCTCCGTTAGGAGATAGAACGGTTACTTTTTGGTGCTGATAATGAGTATTATACATACCTTGCGCGATTCGGGCATTGTATTTCAGATCCTCACGATCGTCACCCATGATCAGGCAGAATGAGAAAGCTGTGGTCTCATGAGGAGCCCATTCGAAAGGGCCTGAACTCATGATGAACACACAATCGGTCCCGTTGGGATACATCGTTCGAATTTTTTCCGGAGAATCGAAATGGGGATCGAGATTACTCTCTGGATCCGGATGGAAATAGGCCATATCTTCCTCAGGTCTCAGGTCGGTAGTGTCACCACTCATCACTTTATATTGTATCAGCTCCTTACGTTCCTCTATAACCATACCGGGTCTGTTCTCCCACTCGAACCAGTGCCAGTCGGTTAGACCTAACTCCCTGCCATTCGATCCATTGGGGGTCTCCAGTAATTTTACTCCAACATAGGGTCTCCAGTTGGGCGCCGGCCTGTAGTCATAGATAAAAGCCATGTTATAGTGGACCGTATCCTGCAGATCCTCGTCCCATTCTTTTTTGATCAAGTCCATCCAATCCATTCGATCATTAATAATACCATTCACATCGTATGTTTCCACGTCTGCGTCGAAATAGAATCCTGCATAGACGCCAGTGTAATACCAGTCGCTGTCGTTGATCAGCTTGCAGGTGTAGAAGAGAAAATCCTCCGCGCAAAATCCTTCGTAGGAGAGAACCTGGATGTCCACTTGAGCTCCAATGGGGAATCCCTGGTCGGGCAGCTCATCCCGGCTGGCGAAAGGGTCGTCGGTGATACTGAAGAAAACCTCTTTATCAGCCGTAAAAAGGCCTTCTATTTCCTCTCCGGTTATCGGGTCTTTGGCCCAAAAACCCGGCCAGCATCTATTGCCGTCCCGATCCCAAGGCCAGGTTTCCGGAATGGTGCTGGTAGCCACGAGAGAAAGACTCGAAAGTGGTGCACCGGCAATCACGTCACCAACAGTCACATCCCCCGAGTGATACTTACCCAGGGAACCCGGGGTCGGATCCCAATCGGATTGAACAGTTCCCCCATGAAGCTGTGCTTCGGAAACGGTCGGACCTGGAATCCCCGGAGGATTCCACGACCCCTCCGGGATTCCAATCCAGAGGTTAAAGTCAGGGATATATCCGTATCCCTTATACCATCCGGCGGGCAATTCAGGAACGATATATCCTGACCATCCCGATGTCGCCAGAAGTCCGTTATTATAGACCGAGTTTTGCAGTTCACCGGAATCCAGAATCCCGGCCGCCAAATCGATGCTTGACTGGGAAGAAGATGTTTTGTCCGAGGTTCTGTCTGCGGCGATTGTCTCTGGGACTGGAACGAACGTATTGACTCCAATCGCCAGGAGTAATACTGTGACGAACAACACAACCTGTCTCATTTTCCGTCACCTCCTTGAAAGATCTGGAAAGCGTTTGAAAAAACGTTCTAAATTTATGAAACATGAAAACATTACTTCAAAAGTACCATGCGTTTGGTGTACGTGAAATCAGAAGTAGAGAGCCGGAAAAAATACACACCGCTGGCTACATCTTTACCGAATTGATCGCGGCCATCCCAGGTCACCGTGTAATACCCCGGCTCCTTAACCTCATCCACCAACGTCCTCACCTCCTGCCCCAAGATATTGTAAATCTTAAGAGTGACGTGGGGTGGGGACTGATCACTGACCACTGAATACTGAATACTGGTTGTTGGATTAAACGGGTTCGGGTAATTCTGGGCCAGGTTACAACCCTCTGGCAATTCGACAAAATGATTGTTATCTTCTCCTATTGAAGTAGTACCGCCAGTTGTTGTATGTAAGATTGTGCCACCTTTTCCCACAACCCAACCTGAATTGGAATTAGTAAAATAGATACAATTAAAACTATTGAGCGTTCCACTTTTTTGACTCGTCCAACTTGTCCCACCATCCGTAGTCTTGAGGATTGTACCATAATCTCCAACCGCCCAACCCGTGTTTGAATCAATGAAATAGACAGAATTCAAATCCCATGACGTTCCGCTTGTTTGACTTGTCCAGTTTGTTCCACCGTCCGTTGTTTTGAGAATCGAACCATAATAGTTTTCACCGTCGTAACAGCCACCAACTGCCCAACCTGTGTTTGAATCAATGAAATAGACAGATCCTAAAAAGCTGGATATTCCACATACGTAATGTTGTACATCCCAGTTGGTTCCGCCGTTTGTAGTTTTGAGAATCATACCATGGTTGCCTTCATCGTCGTAATAACGCCCAACTGCCCAACCTGTGTTGGAATCCGTAAAATAGACAGAACCCAGCCAGTTGTATGTTCCCTCTACAAAGTGTTGTACATCCCAATTTGTCCCACCATCTACAGTTTTGAGAATTATTTCACTACGACCTCCAACTGCCCAGCCCGTGTTGAAATCTATAAAATTGATAGACTTCAAATTGATTGGCATTCCGCTTATCTGGGTTGTCCATTTTGCCCCACCATCTGTTGTTTTGAGAATAACACCATAATCTCCAACCACCCAACCTGTGTTTGAATCAGTGAAAAAGACAGAATTTAACGTGTATGAGTCACTGATTGGTTGGGAAATCCAGTCTGTTCCACTATTTGTGGTCTTGAGAATTGTACTGGAGACATCAGAATATCCACCTACTGCCCAACCATTATTGCCATCGATGAAATAGACAGACCTCAAAGATCCTGTTATCCCATTCGTTTGAGGTCTCCAGCTTGTTCCACCATTTGTGGTTTTGAGAATAGTGCCCCGCGCTCCAACCACCCAACCGGTGTTAACATCCGCGAAATGGACGGTTTCCAACCACAGTGATGTTCCACTTGACTGAATTGTCCAGTTTGTTCCCGCATTTGTAGTTTTGATAATCGAGCCTTGGATTGAAACTGCCCAACCCGTATTGCTATCAGTGAAATAAACAGATCTAAGATTTTCCAAAAAAGGTTTCCATACAGTTCCAGCCGTCTGACTTATCCAGTTTGTACCGCCATCTTTGGTGTGGAGAATTGTGCCGTAATTCCCAACCGCCCACCCCGTGTTGGGATCGATGAAACAGGCGGAATTCAAACCCTCTGATGTTCCGCTGGTTTGAGAAGTCCAGTTTGTTCCGCCACCCGTCGTTTTTAAAATTGTCCCGTATCCTCCAACAACCCAACCTGTGTTCATATTTGCGAAACAAACGGTACTCAACCATTCTGTTGTCCCACTTGTCTGGCTCGTCCAGTTTGTTCCACCATTCGTAGTCTTAAGAATTGTTCCATCGTCTCCAACTGCCCAACCTGTTGTAGAGTCGATAAAATAGACCGAAAGCAACCAATGTGATGTTCCACTTATCTGACTCGTCCAGCTTACTCCGCCATTTGTGGTCTTAAGAATTCGACCATAAATATTAGTGTTGTAGTAGTAGACCCCAACTGCCCACCCTATGTTGGAGTCTGTAAAATACACTGATTCCAACCCGCTTATTACTCCTATTGTGTAGTTCTGCACATCCCAGTGTATTCCACCATCAGTAGTTTTAATAATTGTACATCCATCTCCAACTGCGACTGCTATATTTTGGTCAAAAACATAAATGGCTCTTAGTGAATTCCCCTGCGGTAAAGGATTTTGCCAGTACCAACCTTCCTGGGCATAGTTTGCAACTGCTACAAGCATCAAGCCTAAAACGATAGAGAATCTCTTATACATAACTACCTCCTTTCTTAATGCCATCTTTAGAAATAGTGAAATTGTCTATTAATCTCCAAAGCCATGTAATTCTCAACGAAGCAAATGGATCAAATAAACATATGATTATAGCATCAATTCCTCCCAAGATTTGAAAAGACTCACTTCAGAAGTAACATCCGCCTGCTCTGGGTAAATGTTCCTGCTTTCAACCTATAGAAATAGATCCCGCTGGCCACGTCCTTGCCAAAGTGATCCCACCCATCCCAGGTAACAGTATAATACCCAGCATCCTTGGGCTCATCCACCAAGGTTTTAACCTTCTGACCGAGAACGTTGTAGATCGTCAGACGGACCTTACATGCTCTGGTTAGTTCATAACCTATCGTTGTCCGAGCATTAAACGGATTCGGATAATTCTGATAGAGGATGAAGGTTCTCGGAATTCCCGACGATCCCACCTCTTCCTCAACAGCAGTGGAGATGTCTATTGTGATGTTTTTGATCATGTCCTCTTCGACTACGACATTTTCGATATATTGTTCTGTAGATTCGCCTCCCGGAAGAAAAGAGACGAGGGTAAAGGAATAAGTCCCTGCTGGCAAAACAAGCCAGTACATGCCCAGGTAGGTGATAATGCAAGAGAAGTTGCCCGTTGTTGACTCGTAAGCACTGATGTAGACCTCAGACATGGGCTGTCCATAATTATCCCTGATGATTCCCCGAACTTCAAACGACTCGTACAGAGGCGCGAGCGTTATGTCCAATGTCCTATCTTGGTCCATCTCGATATTCGAAACCCTCCGACCGGAGAGAACTCCGTCATCACCAATATACGTACCGAAGGTCACATCATACGTGTTCCCTTCAATCACCATGAGTTGATAGGTTCCATCCGATGCCGTCTCGGTCATAAATGTCCCCCAAGGCCAGTGAACATTCGTTGGCAGTTTGTGGGCCGTGACTAAAAATCCCTCCAATGTCTCTCCGTCGGTGTCGGAGACGCAGCCCGAGAGAACAACACCCGCCTTCAACTCTACATCCAACGTAGTGTCGCCGGTGACCTGAACAGTACTGATACTTTGTCGGGGCAAACCACTTTCCTCAGGTGGGAAAATATCTAATTCGTATGTGCCTGCTGCCAGATTTATGACGTAGTTTCCATCGATCGAAGTACAACTATTCCCTGAGGGATGGACTGTCGCTCGACCCAAGGCATTTTCATCCCAGACGGTTACAGAAACATCGGCAACCGGCTCCCCTTCAGGATCAGTAACCCATCCGGAGACGGAGACCCCAATCCTCAGCGTAATATTCAGAGTGATGTCTTCACTGACGTTCACATCGGTAATGGTCTGACAAGGAAATCCACTCTCCTCAGCGGGATTGATTTCCAATATATAGGTTTCAGGTTTGAGTCCGGTGAAGCCATAGGCTCCAGTAGAGTCTGATGAGGCACTGCTCTGCCACGTTCCCGTCCCGAGCCACAGGTGAACGTCTGCCGCAGGGTCGCTATCGGGATATGTAATGCGCCCAGCGAGTGTCAATCCGGTTTCCAACACGATGTCCAAGTTTGTATCCGACGGAACCTCGACGTCAAAAATGGTCCGATCAAGAAGTTCACTGCCCCAGGGTGACGAAACCTCAAGTATATAGGTGCCTCGTGCCAGAGTGATCCTATAGATGCCATCTTCGGTAGTGGCCCCATATCCTTGCCGATTGTTCAACCAATCCGTGGCCCTTATGGAAACGCCTTCCACTGGATTTCCTCCTGGATCGGTAACCTGTCCAGAGAGGAAGACTGTAGTATCAGAGGTGGCCGATTCAACGTTGACCGGAACAACCACTGTCGACAAGGCTACTAAGGACATCATGAGTATCGATACTTGCTTCATTGATGCTCACTCCTTTGTTTAGAATTGAAGAGCTATTCTGGGAAAAGACAAAAAAACGCCCCCTTACTCATTAATCTATCAAACGAGCGTAAAGAAGGCGTCGTGACATCGACGAAAAAAATGGCAATAGAAACAACATTATCGTCTATTCCTCAGCCGTAAAATTTCCTGAACCAAACCTCCACCTGCCATGGTAATGCGCTCTTTCAAAGGTCAATCCACTGCTGATCGACTACTTGTAAGCACTCGCTGCCTCCATCTTCAATCTGCTCTGAAATTGCTCAACATTCCTGGAGTTGTATTTTCTGGCCGAGTTGACCGCACCATAAATGTTTCCTGTGTAAAAGGAGAATCCCAAGAAACCAAGAAAGCAGGCTGATGTTTTTTTGTCATCCTGATACGACTTTATTGCAAAATACGTAAACGTACCCGTCAGCAGGAGTGAGAAGAATCCATCCGCCACTCTCCCACACCAAACCTGGCCTGCTCCTGGAATAACCGCCGAAAGTATACCAGAGGCGACAGCTGAACGATGAGGCAGTTGACTACCACTTGCCGATTCCAAGGCCAATCTTTCAGCCAGCGGTACGAATGGACTCTGGGGAAATTTCCTGGGTAGATTCATAAACTCATCGGCAGCCTCCAACCAGAGACAATCATCTATGTAGGTCAGTGCTAACATAAATTGTGCATCATCCGCCAATTCACTTCGGGGAAACTCTCCAATCACTTTATGGTACTGAATTCGAGCAAGATCGAACTCCCCCTTCCGGGAAAAGCAAGAGCCGCTGCTAAAAAGGGAAACCTCAACAAACTTATTTCGTTCCTCCTCATCAGTTATTTGTTTGAAGACCTTTAGGGCTTGATCCCATTTCTCACATCCCATGTAGCAAAGCCCCAGCTTATATTTAGCCAGAGTTGCCAATGAGTCCATGGGGAAATTGAAAAGAAAACGTTGATACTCCAATACAGCTAAGTTGTAATCCTCCTGTGCAAGAAGCCTGTCGGCAAAAGCCAACTGTCTTCCCCGCATCTCACAAATCGGCATGTTCTGCTCTTGTCCATTCCCGGTGAGGGGAACAAATACAAATACAAGTAATGCCACAGTCACGAGCACAACGAATTTAACTCTTTTCAATTCACATGAATTCATTTTCTGTAGTGATTCCCTCTGTTGTTTTTGAAGATATAAATATCTTCAACTGGATCAAGAAAACGTCCATTTTCATCCCTGGGATATCCCCCGAAGGGGATGAAGCCGTGGTCTCTGCTCAATCGGTCAGCAGTCATCATGGTGCCAATCAGAAAACCGTACTTTCTGTAAGCTTGAAACCCGAATTCCGAGCAACTTGGATAAAAATTGCATCGCGCTCCCAAAAACGGCGAGACAAATACCTTATAGAGGTGAATCGTAACCAGGGGTATTATTTGTACAGTTGAGACACAAAGTTCATCGGTTCGCTGATATTCACTTTCAAAATAATAGAAGACGGGAATCCCGTTGATGTCTCGTACAAGAGGCTTTGATCTTAGTGATAGTTCACTATCACACGTCACACCCTTGCCCTGAGCTTGAACCGGAGGAGCGGATAAGATCCAAACCAGGACTGTGACAAACACAACCCCGAAGAGAGGAATTCGTGACCCCAAAAAACATCACTCCCCTATCTCAATGAGATAGCATTAAAGAAATATTCAGGACTGATATTCAGTCCTGACAGTAAAAGTGTTTTGATTATCTCACGGTAATATCATGTACAGCAATTATTAATCAGCTTGCGATACAATGAGCACTAACAACAGGAGTGCTGCCGCTACTCCTGCGCAGCCGCCCAAGAAACCTGCTGCAAAAGGGTCACCTTTACCCTTTTCCTTTTCCTTTCCCTTCTCCTGTTCTGCCTTCAGTCTTTTTTCATACATGTCCATTTTAATGCACGCTTTGATCATTTGAGAAGCAACTTCGGCGTAAAAGGTCGAAGGAGCATCTCTGGCTACTTTCCGGAATTGAACAACAGCTTCATGGTAAGCTCCGTTCTCAAACAACACTATCCCATAGTCGTAGAGGACCTTAATTTCAAGTTCCTCATCTGTTTCAGGTGCAACTTCCTCTGTCGTCGCAGGTTTAACGTCACTTTCAGGTTCAGAAGGTTCCTCCTGGGGAACCGCGGGCTCAGTTTCCGGAATTTGCTTCTCAGGCTCAGGTTGTGTGACCTTCTCAGGCAATTTGTACCCACACTTGGAACAAAACTTAGCTCCAGCCGGGTTTTCGGTACCACAATTGAGACATTGAACCGTCTCCTGTTTTTGCTTCTCCTGAGCAAATGAGGGTGAGACAAACATCAAAATCAAAGAGAAGATGAGAACATACGAAATATTTCTATTTATAAAAATCATATTATCACCCCCCTTATTTTTCAAAAAATACAAAATGAGAATCGTCCTTTAATGCGAACAAAAAATGAACTAAGATGTGACCAACTGGCCTCTGAAGAGTTAAGTGGCTTTGCTATTTCGCCCGCCGGGCCTTCACTATTTTCGGTAATGGCAAGTTGATATTGACACCGGCATGAATGTGCATATCACCGATGCCATGATAGTCACCTCGATACATTACGCCGCTGTCAAGAGGCAACCAATCAAAAGCAAAGAATCTTAGCCCAGCTATCACCATCCATACTGCCTCAATTTGCTCTCGAGTGACAGTCGGATCCTCTTCGTCGAAATCATATTCGGGGATATACTCAAATTCAATCATCAGCAAAGTTTTAGGATTCGCTTCTACCCGCAAACCCGCAAATGGACGAGTGATGTTTTTATTCACGTATTCCTTGTCCCAAGCCTCTACCTGTTCAGGAGTTGGAGAAAGAAGCGCATTATTATGTCTGTATTTCGTCCTGATACGCAAGTCGCTGATGCTGGTTCCTAAGTGCAGGCTTAAAGCCCCAAAAGTCTTAGATCCCACGAAATAGAGTGTGGATACTCTCTTCTGGAATTTGACCGTGTCACGCTCCTCTGAATGCCAAAGGGAGCTTCGCAGTGCACCGGCAAAGCCAACATAGGGAAATGTGTCTCTCTCAGGTAGAATTTTCAGCTTAAAGGCAGCGGTTGGGATGGCGGCGGATCCCTTGGCAAGACCGCTGATCATCCCGATGGTACTGGCTTCGATTTCGGCTACATCTCCTAAGCCAATACTGGCACGTCCCAAAAAGGGTCTCTTCTCCTCCTTCATTTCACCAATGATACTACCCCCACCCAAACTGATTTCGAGTGAATTGAGCACCTCAGCAGTGGGGATGAGAAAGAGGCGACAGGGATCAATCGGACCCTCATAGATTTTTACCGATGTTTCCTTCGGTTTTTCCTCCTGAAGTTCAGGAATTAGCGCCTTTTTTGCCGTGCGCTCGGCCTCCAAATTTTCCTCTTCGGCCTTCTTCTTTGTTGCTTTGGCCTCTTTCAGAGAATATCCACAGTTAATACAGAAATCATTGGACCAATCGTTGGTGTGCCTACACTTAGGGCATGTGATGGTTTCTTTTGCTGCTTCTTGAGCCGAAGAGCTTAATACAAAGGTGAAAAGGAGCCCTCCAACAAAAAAGACCACGCCCATTTTTTTTAAAATGTTCACCATCAAAATCACCTCCTTTGAACAACAAAATCACCAGAAACTGTTTTAGATCTGTGTAGAATCACTAAGAAGGAACCTACACTTCACTCGTTTAGAACAGGAAAACGATTAATTTTCAAAAAAACATCCACCTCCACATTTATGTATTTTTCAACCGAGCGTAAAGAAGGCGTCGTGACCAACTCCACGCACGTTTTTTGGCGTGGCTGCAAACTCCAAAGGTGTGAAGTCTAAATACCGGACCTATTCAATTTTAGAGTGGGAACGGTTTCTTATTCTGAACAGAGTGACTCTATTCGGGGGTTCTCAGTCCCACGGCCGAAAGCAGCGTCGTGACCGCTTTCGCATCCCACGAACAATTATCATGTGGAAAATCAGAACCAGGACATTGAGATTGAAGTGGATGGATAAGGAGTGTATGTGCTTAGCCAACAATTTTTGAGAGACACCACCTCCCTGTTTAATTTCACAGGTGAACATTCAATAAATATGCATCGAATATAGCACGTTCCGATCCTACTGTCAAGTATTTTTGTGAACAACACGCCCCCTCAAACTATTTCGCAAGAAATATTTAGGAATTTCTGAAATTTAATATGATTCCCCCGTTTCACCTCGATCGGCTGGTAATACGATCGTGAAGGTGCTGCCCTTGCCAACCTCACTCTCAACTTTGATTTCACCACGGTGGTTTTGAAGTATGTTATAACTGATGGATAAACCGAGGCCCGTGCCCACACCTACACCTTTGGTGGTAAAACCCGGATTGAAAATCTTATTAATATTTTCAGATTGAATCCCACACCCGTCGTCCGCAATTTTTACAATGACGTCGGTATCCTGGAAGGCCGTTTTGATCGTTATCGTCCCTTTCTCTTCAATAGCTTGTACGGCATTCATCAATACATTCATGAAAACTTGATTCAACTGATTCAGGGAGCAGTGTATTTCAGGAATCTCCCCATAGTTTCTGACAACGGTTATTCGGTCCTTCAGTTCGTGTTCAACCAACGTCAGGGTACTCTCCAGACCTTCGTGAATATCCGCCTGTTGGTATTCAGCTTCGTCCAGGCGAGCAAATGCCTTCAGACTTCTGACTATTCTTGCTATCCTTTCGCTTGCCGTAATGGTGACTTTGTTATTGTCCTCGAGTATTGCAATCGAGTTTTGGAACTGCTTGCTGCTTTTGACTTCATCCAAGTCCCTGCTGGATGTCAGGACACTTTTTATTTTTTCAATACAGCGTTTTGTGACATCGGCTGCACTATGGACGGCCCCGATAGGGGTGTTCACTTCATGGGCAACTCCGGCAACCAAATTTCCCAATGATGCCATTTTCTCTCTCATAATGAGCTGGTCCTGTGCTTCCCTGAGTTCTCTGGTCCGTTCCTCAACTTTCTGTTCCAGTGTCTGGCTGTATTCCTGCAAAGCTACGTTCGATTTTTCAAGCTCAACGGCATACTGTTGGAAACGGCGCTCCAGAACAAATCCCAAAGAGACGATAAAAAAGAACATGCCCCACTGGTACGTATTCTTGGACCAGGGAACAACTTTGAAGACTCCACCCAGAATATCATAGATGCCGAAGACGCAGAGGGCAGCTAATCCTTTTGTTATAATTTTAGCCTCTTTATTTCCACGAAGGGCTGCTGCGAGACTGGTGCCGAACAAAACAAGGATCGCCGCTCCGAAGAAGGCAAAAAAGATCATCAGAATTGTCAGGAGTGTACGCAGAGGCAAGAGACTTGTGTATGTTAACAGCAGGGCAACAACCATATATAAAAGAAAGAATTGCCACATCCGCCTCAGTATCGCCTTCCGTCCGGCGCCGAAGATTTGCTCAAAATAGGCACAGAGCGTGACAGCCGTAAGAAACGGAAGTGCCGTCGAAAAAGAAAACCAAAACCTGGAAGCAGTGAAAAAGTACTGATCCATGGGGGTTCCTGCTACCGACCACAATCCAAAACTAAAGCAGAGGGAAGCGAATATAAAATACGTTTTCCCCTTTCGCCTGGTGATAAAGAGCATGAGTGGTATGAGCCCTGTGGACAGAAACAAAAACCCGAAAATAATTCCCATGGAACTCTCTTTAACGAGGAGGTGTATGATATCCGCATGAGAACCGATAAGCACCTTTTGGAGGCCTACAAATGAAAGATCTTCAGAATATATTCGGAAGTACAAAACTTTCTTCTGGAAATCACTGTCAATCGGAAACAGGTGAAAAGGATCCTCGGTGAATCTGCCTTGCCCCGAAACATTTACTGATTTAAAGCGATACAGAAGTTTGCTCTCGAGATATACTTCACCGGCAAATCTCAGATTTCTGATAAAAATCTGCGGGTCCCGCCAGGTTTTTTCAGGCAGAGGAACTCGCAACCACAGAATTTTACGGTCCTGACGGTCCGGAGGATTGACGATGCCTTTTGCGTAATCAATCCGTCTCCAATGAGAGTCCTCGCTTTCCTCTGACGTCCAAACAGGCACGCGGTCTTTGTCGAAGGGAGAATCTCCCCAGCGATATTGCCAACCTTCGGTTATCTCAAAAGGAAGTGAAGGGTTCTTGTGTTGGAAATCGGAACGACTCAATTTCGAATGGCGGGAGGTGCATCCGGAAAGAAAACCGACTGCAAGAACGAAAATGAATATGAGTATCATTACAATTAGGGTCCGTTGGCAGCATCCTCGAAACTTGAACTTTTTCTCATGGAGCATTACACTTCTCTCTCATTTTCGAAATCCGTCGGTAACATGACAGTAAACAGACTGCCCTTTCCAACTTCACTTTCTACCTTTAATTGTCCCTTGTGCTTCCGTACGATGTTATAACTTGTAAAGAGTCCCAATCCCGCCTTCACCCTCGATCCGTTCCTCTCAAAGCTCGGATCGAAAAGTTCTTGAATCCTGTCCGGCGACATACCAACTCCGGTATCAGCAATCTGAATATGCACAGTTCCTTTTTCGACAAACGTGCGGATTCTGATGTTCCCTTCCCTTTCAATCGACTGGAAGGCATTCGTCAACAGGTTCATAAACACCTGGTTTAACTCTGCCGGATAACAGGCAATCGCGGGAACATCCCCATATTCTTTGACGATATGTATCCCATCTTTCATTTCATGCTGAATCACAGTCAGGGTATTGTCAAGACCCTCATGAATATCGACTTTCCCAAACTCAGCTTCATCCAAGCGGGCAAAATGTATAAAGCTGCTCACCGTATTTGCAACCCTATCACTGGCGGATGAAAAAATTCGGCTGTTGTCTTTAAGGATTTGAAAGAATTTCTGAAAATCGATATCTTTCTCAATCTCGGAAAATCTCTCGTTTCTTTTGAAATAGTGCTCCATCTTCGAAAAACATTTGGCCGTAATATCTGCGGCACTTTTGAGCGCACCAATTGGATTGTTGATCTCGTGAGCGATACCTGCAGCCAGCTTTCCCAAAGAAGCCATTTTTTCGGAGTGGACCAATTCTATTTGAGTTTCTTTCAGCTCGGTCAGCGTCGCTTCAAGTTCGCTGTTTGTTTCTGTTACGTCAAGTACTAATTGCTCGGCCCGGGCGTGCTCTTTTTGAAAAGCGTTGACAAAATAACGCATGGAGATAAATATGATTATCGACAGCACAATTATAGTTATTCCATAACTCACCATTAAGTCACCATGGGAAGGGGTTAATTCTGAAAATGATATGGGAAAATCTGCAAATCGTGCAAAATGTTGGTCTAGAGACAGAAAAAGAAAAACCAGTACAAGATAGGCAACGAACCACCAGGTCGCTTTTCGGGTGTCCTGAAACATCAATGAACCAAAGGGAGCTAAGATTGACCAGAATATGATGGGAACAGAACCTTGTCCTGAGAAACCGCCGATACTGATCTGGAAGAAAACGGGAATAAACAGGATCATAATTAAGAAGGGATAAAGAAGATGAGGGAATCGTTTGGTCCGGAAATAAAAGAATAAAGCAGTTCCAACAACAATGGTAAATAGAAGAGGCATTAAAATTTCAACCAAAGGACGTGAATTACGTATACCCTGTGCAATAGATATGACGCCGGTCAGGCAGCAGAACAGCGCAATCATAACCAAAATGACTTTCTGTCGCCTCTGAGCAGGAGAATCTGTGTCCAAGACACTGATCCTTTCCAAACGATTCCACAACGTGTAGAAAACGCGTTTCATATTGCCTCCTGGAGCTATTCCTGATTCAAATTGTATCGATGTATGTCTACCAGACTATGAGTCTCTTTTCTGATGTCTGCCCTTAAACCGGCCATATTCTCCTTTTCCCAGAGGGAAATTGAGAGGGGGTCAATAAAATAATTCCTTCCATTGACATCTCCCTTTCTTAAAGGGAGAATGAGAGGGATTTATAAATGGTATGTACTAATTTTTTAAATTTTGAAGGCTTGATCCGCGTAGACTTCAACTTCGTAACTTTTTGACCTTTCGACTTTTAGATCTTTGGACTATTTGATGAATAAAGGTTTGACCCCGATTGTGAACTTGGGGTGAATCGGGAGAAGATGGGATATTGTATGTCATTAAGGAACTTCCACCAGTTCCAACTGCCCGTCCGGTGGTACTTCAACCTCAGTTTTTAGCATATCTTCCGCACCGATTCGGAGAGATTCCAGCAATTTCTCTTTTGTTTTCTCCTGAGCATTAACCCCAGGCAAATCTACTAACCAGCCGATCCACCACTCAGCACTTTGTTTTATGATTGCTCGATATTTCATATAATTACCTCTGGTATGGAATATCCAAATCTTTACAGATTTTCATCGCCAATTGGTCAAGTATTTCATTATGGCGAGGAATCTCACTCCTTATCTTACCTTTTTAAACAATCGTATGTCGCCTTCCTTCTCTGATGACCTTGTCACCATGCAAAGTAAGATGCCTTATCAATTCCTTTCTCTTCATATGCAAATCACAATCTAATCCGGAGTCATCTCATTGTCAACGGACAAAGCTATGGACACTCTATTCCCCTCAATTTTCCTCAATCCTCGCCTTTCAGACTTTGCTGCTCAGCAATTCAGCAACCAAGGAACTAAGAAACTTTATAAGCATGCAGACATAGAGATTGAGAGGGATTAAAAATAGGAGCTTAACATCATGGATTGCAATCAACTATAAGGAGTATACCCGGTTCCTTACATCGTCGTAAGGCTTATCATCGGCAGCGCCGTCGGTGAAGTGCTGGCTTTTATTCTTCCCCAGGGGAGTCTTGTCGAAATGTTCTTCACGCATCCCATTGTCCGGTCGGAAGTTGGTCCGGCCACACTCAACCTCATCGTTGCCACGATCACTTTCGGATTTTCTCTGAAGGTGAACAGTATCATTATACTGGGTATTATTTTTTTGTTGTTTTATTGAGAAGATATCTTTTCTTTTATAGATGAAAAAAAGGTGTATTGAGTAAAGGAGGTGTACACAATGTTTGGTGGCGCCATCGGACCAGGAGAGATATTGATAGTTTTGTTTGTGATATTACTCCTCTTTGGAGCAAAACGATTGCCAGAACTCGCCCGGGGTATGGGCAAGGGAATACGGGAGTTCAAGAAAGCAACCAGTGGTATTGAAGAGGAGATGAAGCTGGAGGAGAAGACGAAGGAGAAGACGGAGGAGAAGACGAAGGAGAACGAAAAAAAGGCAGGCTAACGAGATCGCCATGTGTGGACAGAGATGTGCGGGTTGGATCGGACACTGTATCGCAGTGCTCTCCAACCCGCTGTACTCTTCGACTTTTTGACTTAAAAAGGTCCCTTTCACCTTCTCCTTCCCACAAAGCAGCCTGTCCCCTTTTCCTCTCCAAAATTAAATCTTCTTTAACAATCAAAAGCAAAATTGCAAAACCCTGGTCAAGATTAAGGCGATGGTTCACTTTTAATAAAAGGAGTTGAAATTTTTTTTCTCTCTCTCGGAAAGGGGCATAGAGAGAGCATTTAGAAACAAGATTTTTTCTTAAGGTTGACTATATACTTGGCTTCCAAATATGAAGAACGGGAATTCTGTCGAAATCAGTGTCGTTCGTTGCAAGGTTCTTAATCCCGTTCCTATCCATCAGCGCTGCGGTAATCGAGTCGTTCACCATCAAACCATAATTCTCGCGCCAAGTTTGACTATCCAAGATTGTTTGATAGGAGATGGTGAAAATTTGAGTGCCAAAATCCAAGATTCTTTGAGGGATTGTTGAATATTGAGTGAGATTTTGTATGAACTCAGGATTCTTCTGTAATTTGTGCATCGCACCCTTTGGTTCTAATCCTGCTTTTTCTGTGGCCTCGTAAATCATCGCCCTATGTAACGTCTCCAAAACAACAGACGTGGAAGTGAATGCTTGAACTACACCACTTTCTACTTTTTGAAGAAATTCAGTACACCTATCATCGATTGAATCGGCAGTCATACAAAAATGGTACACAAATATATTAGCGTCGATAAAAACAGTTTCCTCGGTTGGTATATTAACTAAAGGTTCCATTCATCAAACTCCTTGCTCTCGGCAACCTCTTTGATGAATTTGGGATTTCCCTTAACCATCCCTTTTGTTTCTAAAACCGTGCTTTTTTCATTCACGACTTTTAGATTTACTTTTTCGTGTTCCTTGAAGTCTACAGGTGTTAAAGGTTTTAATATGCCATCCTCATAGACTGCAATGAAACTGTCTCTCATGAGTTCCCTCCTCTTCGATCAGCTATAGCTGAACAGAACATGAAATTTACACATATGAATTTACCCATCGAGCATACAAAAATCAAGTAAATTTCACTATACCCGAAGTCGTTATAAACAGGGTCACACCCCATTTAAAAGAACGAAAGCGGTTTATGATGCCTGTACTCCTTTTAGCACATTGACTCCCCGTCAGTCATCCGGACTTCGATGGAAGCTAACCTCCTCCTGAACCAAATCCCCCTCCCAAATCATCCCATTCTTTCTCAAAGTCGATGAGCATCAATCCTTTAAAATCAATATTAAAATTTACGGGTTGACCCTCTCCGACACTGTCCTTCGATATCTTTAATGAAAAATGGAACATAACCTTTTATGGCAAATTGCATTGTAAAGAGTGTTCCTCTTTACTTTTCTGATCTCTCCAATACATCATGCCGCCTGCACATAAACACTCTTCCCCTCCCCGTAATAGGAATCATAGATATGCTGATAAACAGCATCACACTTCCGACTGTAAATGTCTGGTGTGAAGATACGGGGAAGTTCGTCGAGCATTAGCTCAATAGTTAACTTAACATCTGCTCTCGTTTGCTGATGTTTCCGCCAATCTAGAACCAATTTTTCATCTTTCAACTTTTCAAGTAACTCCTTTGCCACTTTCTTAACTTTAGATTTATCTTTCCGAGTCAAATCCATCTCGGGTTTGGTAAGAATATCAAATAAAGAAAGCTCTTCC
>CP070758.1:3668265-3672797 GCA_020348925.1 Gemmatimonadota bacterium
CGTGCCGACACCGACCGGGAAGCAGGGTGTCTGGCTCGATTCGCCCATGATTGACATGCTCGAAGGGGAGGGGACGGTGCGCCGGGAGTTTCCGGGCAAGTGGAAGATCTTCAACCGGTACGAGATCGACATCACTAAGGAGCCGATGCTCATATTCCCGACGCTGCACTATCAGAACGGCGGCTTGGAGATCAACTCGAAGTGTGAGACAAGTGTTCCAGGCCTCTATGCTGCCGGTGAGGTGGCCGGTGGCATACACGGCGAGAACCGGCTCATGGGCAATTCGCTGCTCGATGTGACCGTCTTCGGTCGGATTGCCGGTGTCAGTGCGACCGAGTACGTCAAGGAGAAGGCAGCCGCTGATGGAACATTGACCTTGGAGCACGTCAAGAAATACAACAAAGAGCTCGAGGATGCGGGCATCGAGAAGGACAAAATTGCCCCCATGATTCTCCCCGACTACAGCAATCCTCTTGTTCGCAAGCGCCAGCTCACGACGCATTACGAAGGGACATTGCGGTAGGACTGATTCAGAACGAAGAAACAAAACACATTACCCAGAAACTGAAAGGCCGTAAACCGGGTACATCACCCGGTTTTTTTGTCTAATCGTAGTATGGGTATGCCGCCTATCAATTTCCCACAGCAAAATCGTATTTGACAAAAAATTGTCAAATAACACATTATTTGGCAATGGCACGTATTGAGACAAAAATGTTTCTGAATTGGAATTTCCTGTAATTTTTTCTTGACATTGGTGGAAAGATTTCATATAGTAAATATAGTTTCATTCTTAGTATCAGTGAACGTGAATGATGGGGCAGGTTGAGAAGAGAAATCATTCTGTACATTTTTGCTTGTTTGCTTATGCTACTCCTGTAATTTTGGCGAGAGGATGCACCGGTGGTTATGACTGCCACCATTGCCTCAGAGGCCACGGTTGCCTCGAATTCTTTCTTCTTTTCGGAGAAGGGGAGATATTTCTACTTCACACTTGAATAGGTTCTATATCATTTAAAAGCGCATAAAATGATAGCGAGCCAAAGCGGTCGAGGATATTGTTACGGCAGCTCTGTCCTTCGTCACGGTCGCGAGCTTTCAGTGTGCTCACTTCTGATATGCAAATTGAGAAGTGAGCGATCAAAGGGAGTTCAGTTCTTCCCCAGTAATCTATTTTTCCCGATCATCACAGAGCAGGGTCAAGCGATGTCGCATCATCGAAATCCAGAGAGAAAAAATGACAATTTAGTATCGGAGTCTGACTTCCGTGCGGAGCGCGAGTCTGCAAAGAAGGCGCTCAAGAGAGAGCTTGGATTACAGAAGATCCTGGGGAGGAGCAAGGGTGTTCAGGAACTCCGTGAAAAGATCGACCGGATATCGTCCTGCGATGTGAACGTATTAATTTCAGGTGAAAGCGGCACAGGCAAGGAGTTAGCAGCCAGAGCCATTCATTATTTATCAAGTAGAGCTGATAAACCTTTCGTTCCGGTAAACTGTGGTGCTATTCCCGAGAATCTCTTTGAAAATGAGCTTTTCGGCCACGTGAAAGGTGCTTTCACGGATGCCAAATTCCCACAGTCCGGTCTCGTGAAGGAAGCGGAAGGTGGTACTCTTTTCCTGGATGAAATTGGAGCAGTCAGTCCTTATATTCAGATTAAATTCCTTCGCCTTCTTCAGGACAACGAATACAGGCCTCTCGGGGGCTCGACATACCACAAGGCAAATATACGAATAATCGCGGCCACGAATCAGGATCTCCCAAGTCTCGTCAACAGAGGAGCTTTTAGGGAAGACCTCTTCTATAGACTGGACATTATCTCAATTCATATTCCACCCTTGAGAGAGAGAATAGAGGATATTCCGATTCTTGTGGAGCATTTCATGAATCAATATTCTAAAGAATTTTGCATGGAATCGAAAGAAGTGTCTCATGATACCATGAAAACCTTCATCGGATATTCTTGGCCCGGCAATATCAGAGAACTTGAGAATCAGATCCAGCAACTTTTAGTAATGTGCCCTTCTGAACTGATATGTGCTGAAGATGTTCAATTTTCTTCCTTACCCGAGGAACAAGAGGAAAATCAAGAGTTCGAACATTTTCAAACGGCAAAAAAGAGAGTCGTTGATGATTTTGAAAAAACTTACCTCACCCAACTCCTCACCGAACACAAGGGCAATATGGTTATAGCTGCCAATGCCGCGGGAAAAAGTCGCACAGCCCTGTGGAACCTCCTCAAGAGACACAATCTCTCCCCGAAAGAATTTCGCATCTGAACGAACTTGGGACACCATACGTGAGCCTCTAAAACGCCACGTCATTACAAAGTGACGAAACCGTCACAAAAATTGTACTTCGAAACTAACTGGTATTCAGCACATCCTCACTGAAAAAGTAATCCGTTTGTGACGATTTCTCTCCTAACTCTCTCGAAGCGTATTCATAACATCAAAAATATTATTATGTTATAAATATCAAATGAATGGGCATAACCTTTGCAATATGTGTCAAAAGGGACAAACCAATGAATGGACACGTACGTAGGGAAGAGCGTGCAGAGAGGATCCTGAACTACCTTCGGAAGCATCCTGATGCCGGTGATACGGTGGAGGGCATTACGAGGTGGTGGTTGGAATTTGAAAGAGCGGATCAGTATGTGGATGATGTGACAGGCGTCTTGGACTCGTTTCTTGAAAAAGGTCTGTTACGAAAAGTTCAATACAGGGATGTTTTTTTATACAAAATCAATAAAAATAAACGATAGTTCATTAATGATATCTTATAATTAAGAATTTTTATGGAAGGAGGATAAACCATGTCTGAGACGATTAATTGGACGTTGAACGTTCAGGTTGTCGGCGGACCGAAGATATCGACCTCCCAGACCATAACTGTTGACGCCTATGATAAGATCGAGGTGGTCATTCCCCAAGACGCGGAAAATGAGGACATCGAGATCCAACCCGGCGGTCCAGGTCAAGTGCAGTTTCTATTGATCAGATCCGATCAGTATGACGATAATCTGACTTACAAAGTCAATGTAGATACGGCCACCCCCATTAAGCTGGATGCACAGCAGTTGCTCATGGGCGACGGCGCAGTAGGGTTGCTTAGTGAAGAGGCGCCGGGAAAACTTCTCTTCTCCAACGCGATGGGAGCAGACGCGTCCATCGAGATCCTCGTCGGCAGAAAGGCGACGACCTAATAGAGATTGACATCATCATTCGGTGTTAGCAACGAAAAAAAATTGAGAAAGGAGGGATAACAATGCCTATCACACCAACATATCCAGGCGTGTATATCGAGGAGATACCCAGCGGTGTACGGACTATTGTGGGTGTTGCCACTTCAATCGCCGCCTTCATAGGATATTTTACGAAAGGACCAATGGATAAGGCTGTTCAGATCTTCAGCATGGCCGACTTTGAGCGTGAATTCGGAGGACTGAACATCAACAGCGAAGCTTCATATGCCATCCAGCAATTCTTCCTCAACGGCGGTTCTGAAGCTTGGGTAATTCGTACCGCTAGCGGCAATCCCTGTAAAGCGGATGTTCAAATTCAGGATGGCATAGAAGGCATAACCGCACTTACAGTGACTTCAATCAGTGAGGGAATCTGGGGAAACAACCTACGTGTTAGCATTGACTTAAACACTACGGATCCCAGCAATCTGTTCAATATGGTTGTCAATGAGTATGTTGGTTCCCGGATAAATCGGTCGGAGTCCTTCCGTAACCTTTCTATGAATTCCGCAGATGAGAACTTTGTGGAGACAGTAGTCAACGACGATCGGACTGGTTCTAAGCTGGTGCAGGTCAATGCAGGCAATTCAACCTTGCCACTTCCGAACGGCACCGTATCAGGAAATCTCGCGGTTTTCCCTTCATTGACATCATCCTCACCGACTGTAGATGTGACTATTGATACCGATACTGCCTCGGCAGTACTTTCCAGCGTTCCAACTACGCTAACTCAGGCTCGCTCGATACTTGAAGCTGCTATCCGCAAGGCCAAGCCGGACAACACCAGCTTTGCCTCCGCCCGAGTCGAGATACAGGATAAAAAGTATCTGCGTGTGCTGTCTGGTTCTGGTAATCCCAGCAACAGGATCACATTTGCTACATCCGCATCAGATACCACGACAGTGGTAGAACTCAAGCTTGACACGCTCAGCGGTGCTACAAACAACGTCCAGGAATACACTTTGGGCGCTGGAACAGCTATTGGCAGTTCTGCTCAAGGGGATGGGGAATCTGGCCAAGACGGAAATCCACCTGATGGTAGTGCGTTGATTGGCGATCGTGCCAGCAAGACCGGCATCTACGCCTTAGAGGATGTGGATCTTTTCAATATTTTATGTATCCCGAGAACGGCTATTGTGTCTGGTACTAACCTTCTACCTTCAACTGAAGCAGCCACAGTGATATCCGTGGCGACCAGTTATTGCGAGGAGCGACGGGCTTTCTTCTTGATGGATACACCTAATGATATTGATGAGACACAAGAGATAAAGGATTGGCTGGATGAAC
>CP070758.1:3672897-3680958 GCA_020348925.1 Gemmatimonadota bacterium
CGGGGGTAAAACTCAAGAATGAAATTCGCTTGGATTATTAATAAAATCAACGTAAATGTAACGTAATATAAAAATATTTATAGAGTTAAAAAGAATGTTGGTTTGAACATTGTACCGCCCTACTATCCACGATTCTGTGATATGTCATTACGGGTTTATCCAGGAATCTCCTGAGTGGAGCGTGTGTTAAAAAAAGCGAGGAGATTTCGGCATCCTAGAACAGGTTCCGGCCGGAATAACAGTTGTGAATAAAGCAGGTGAGGTATACCAGTATTTTATCATCCTTGAAAAAGGATGATCCAAGCAATGCCACTGAGCAACATGTGTAACCTGAGCAAATCGTGGTGCTTCAATTGAAATTCAGGATTTCAATCTAAAATTATGTTCATCGCTACAGTGTTTGTGAAAACGGTTTGACAGGTGATCATTCCCGTTGGTAATGCCGTAAGAACGACATGGAGCTTTGGTTGTACTTGGCGTCACGATTAGATACGCGTGTATATCGAGAGAGGCTCGGTGAGCGTTTTGAAACATATAAACGTGCCTCTCTTGTGAAGGTGAGACAACAGAGGGGTGTCATTCACGTCCGTTCAATTCGAGTACAATTTCGTCGTCATGCATAAATTTCCAAATCAGGCTTCTCCCCTGAATCTCGCATTACAGCCACCCCTGCTCCCGATACCAATCGGCCGTTATTCTTAATCCTTCTTTCAATCCGACCTGGGACTCGAATCCGAAATCGCGTTTGGCCTTGGAGGGATCGCACAGCCAGTACCTCTGGACCAGCTCCCTGGCTTTCCCCCAGGAGAGGGTGGCGGACTTCGGGGCGATGCGGCTCAGGAGTGGCGAGAATCCCGCCGCTGCCTGGGCGAAGAAGTCTGGCACATGAAGCGTGACGGCCCTGACTGACAGCACCTCGGCGATGGCGTCCAGCACCTCGGCCCGGGAGTAAGGTTTTTCGTCTCCGATGTAATAGGTCTGTCCTGCGGCTCTTTGACTTTCCGCGGCCATAATGAACCCTCGGACGAGATCCTCCACGAAACAGAGGGTGATGTATTTCTTGCGGCCCAGACCCAAAAGCGGCTTGATCCCTTTTTTCACTATTTGAAAATAGCTCAGTACCATGGTATCCCTGGGACCGTAGACGGCAGGCGGGCGGATGAGGGTCACGGGAATTTTCTCTTTGTAGGAGAGCACCTTTTCTTCGGCCTGGAGGTTGCTGCGCCCGTAATGGGTGATGGGTCGAGGCGGATCGGACTCGTCCACGCATTCTCCCTTGGTGCATGGTCCGGCCGCCGATTGACTGCTGGCGTAAACGAATCTTTTCAGATTGGGGGCATGCTCGAGGCAGGTCTGAAGGAGAAGACCGGTTCCCTGAACATTGACCTCGTAGAAGGTTTCCGCCTCTTTCGCCTCCACGACACCGGCGATATGGTAGACGTAGTCCATCCCGTTCGCGGCCCCGGCCAGAGAGGAGGGATCTCTGACCTCACCGTACACGTATTCCACAGAGACATCCTTCAACCATCTGAGATTGCTTGTCTTCCGGATCAAACACCGGACCTGGTATCCCTTTCTCACCAGGGCTTCGACCAGATGGCTGCCGATGAAGCCATTTCCTCCTGTAATGAGAACACGCATATTAAATTTTCGTTTTAAAAAACTTCTCTTGATTCTGATGAAGGTGATACGTATATTAAATCCTTGTTTTAAGATACGCCCTTTTGCAAGTCCGTCGTCACGCATAGACTTCGGCCTCTTCGGACCCGGGCGTGTTTCAGGTAAAGTATACCACTTTCCCCCACGGGGCGCAAGTTAAAAATTGGCATGAATTTGGTGTAAGGAGTCTCATTATGGATCTCTTCGCTCGATGTCGCAACTTCACGCGTGCCAAAGAGGCCATGGAAGCCGGCATATATCCCTACTTCAAACCCATCCAGTCCGGGGCCGGGTCCGAGGTGATCATTGACGGCCGGAAAATGATTATGATCGGCTCCAACAATTACCTCGGCCTGACCAATCATCCCAAGGTGAAGGAGGCGGCGGTCAATGCCATCGAGCGCTATGGTACCGGATGTACCGGTTCACGTTTTCTCAACGGCACCCTGGATATTCACGAGGAGTTGGAGGAGCGGCTGGCTGCCTTCGTTGGGATGGAATCATCGCTCGTCTTCAGCACGGGTTTTCAGACGAACCTCGGGACCATAGCGACCATCGTAGGCAAAGACGATCTCATGTTCACCGACCGCTCCGATCACGCTTCCATCGTCGACGGCTGCCGCATGGCCTTCGGAAAGACTCTCAAGTATAAGCATAATGATATGGAAGATCTGGAACGCGTATTGGAGGCTCACAAGGATAAAGACGTGGGTAAAATCGTCGTGACCGATGGAGTGTTCAGCATGGAAGGTGATATCGTCAATCTGCCGGAATTGGTTACCCTGGCGAAAAAATACGAGACGAAGGTATACGTCGACGACGCCCACTCCATTGGGGTTCTGGGCGATCACGGACGGGGTACCGCAAATCACTTCGGCATCGGGGACAAGATAGACCTGGTTATGGGTACCTTCAGCAAGTCCTTCGCCTCATTGGGTGGTTTCATCGCCGGAGACGAGATCGTCATCCAATACATCAAGCATCACTCCCGGGCTTTCATCTTCAGCGCCAGCATGCCGCCCTCCGCCGTGGCCACGGTTCTGGCCTGCCTCGAGATTATGGAGAGCGACACCGAGCGCCTGGAACAACTGTGGCACAATACCCGGAAGATGAAGGAGGGATTTGACAGTATGGGCTTCAACACCATTCAGAGCCAGACGCCCATTATCCCGATTTTGATCGGTGAGGACGAGGACTGCTTCTATTTCTGGAAACAACTCTTTGAAAACGGCATCTTCGCCAATACGGCCATCAGTCCGGCGGTTCCGCCTCACGAGGCTCTCATTCGCACCAGTTACATGGCCACGCATACCGAGGATCAACTGGATAAGGTTTTGAAAGTTTTTCATAAAGTAGGTAAAAACATAGGGATAATATAGAGGGAACTTCGATCCAATAGATTCACAAGACCCACATCAAACCATGCCGGTGAACAACCTCACAGTCGAACCTGTCAGAGATAAAAAGGGGCTTCGGCAATTTATTACCTTTCCGTGGGAAGTATATCGTCATGATCCCCTTTGGGTTCCCCCTCTCATCTCGGAACAGAAGGGCCTTTTCAATCGTAAGAAAAATCCGTTCTTCCGACATGCGCACGTCGAATTCTTCCTGGCCAGAAAAAACGGAAAAGTTGTCGGCCGGATCGCTTCGATCATCAATCAAAACCATATTTCGTTCCACAATGACAAGACAGGTTTTTTCGGCTTTTTCGAGTGCCACAAAAACATTGAGGCGGCCCATGCTCTCCTTTCGACTGCCTGCAGTTGGTTACGGGAACGCGGAATGGATACGATGCGGGGGCCGATGAACTTTTCCACAAATGATGAGTGTGCACTCCTCATCGATGGCTTCGATTCCAGTCCGGTCATTATGATGCCGTACAATCCCAGGTACTACCTGGATTTCATGGACGGGTTCGGGCTGAAAAAAGGCCGGGATCTCTATGCTTATTCCCTGACAGCAGATCGAGTGCCGCCGGAGGATCTCCGGGTAAAGCTTGAAAAGATCAGGAAAAGAGCCGGTATCATCATCCGTAAGCTGAACATGAAGGATTATGAGGGGGAGATTCGACGCGTCAAGGAGGTCTATAATGCGGCCTGGAGCAGCAACTGGGGATTTGTCCCCATGACAGACGAGGAGATAAATCACCTTGCTTCTCATCTGAAGAAGATAATCGATCCTGACCTTGTTTTCTTTGCGGAAGTCAGGGGGAAACCCATCGGCTTTTCCGTGGCTCTTCCCGATCTCAATCAGGCTCTAAAAAGGATAAACGGGAGGCTGTTCCCCTTCGGTCTGCTGAAACTCCTGTGGCATTCCAGGAAAATCGATGGTGTCCGCGTGCCCATAATGGGCGTCATCCATGAGTATCATAACAGGGGCATCGCCGCCATGTTCGGTGTTGAAAGCTTCATGGTCGGGACAAAAAAGGGATACGTCCGCGGGGAGTTATCCTGGATTCTGGAGGATAATATCCCTGTCCAACGGAACCTGGAGCGATTGGGGGCAAAAGTATATAAAACCTACCGGATCTATGAGATGTCCATTTGAATGAAGGAGTGAATCGGTGGAAAGACTCCTTACACGACGTTCGATTCAACACGGCCTGAAGCTCTTTGTTCTCATCAGCCTGGCCAGTATTCTCCTCCTGGTTTTTCTGACCGGTGGCCAGGAGAGCTGGCTCAGCCTCCGCCATCTGCAGCCCCAATATATCCTCTTAGCCGTTCTTCTTATGGTATTGAGCTGGGGCTTCAACAGCCTCAAGGTGAAGATTCTGGGATGGGGCATCGACACGGCCATCTCCTACTGGAGCGTTTTCAAGGCCAACCTCGGCAATCTTTTCCTGGGCGCCGTCACACCCTTCGGCATGGGTGGGGTTCCCATGCAGGTCTATATTCTCTACCGGGGTGGTGTTGGGTTTGAAGAAGCCTTGGTCGCAAGCTATGTAGTGAATTACCTGACCCAGGTTATCCTTTTCCTGACGTGCCTGGTGGTCTTGATTTTCCATCAGGGACTTATCTCCTATCTCGGGCTGAAGATCCTCTTCAGCTTTGTCACCTTCATCTATCTCGCCGTTTTTATCTTCGGGTTGATCGCCATTGTCAAGCCCAGGGAGACGAAGCGGTTTCTGGGTAAATTCGGACTCATGCTGGAAAAACGGCTCCAGTGGAAGATCTTTCAAACCCGGGCCTGGTTGAAGGCCGCCCTGCGTGGCTTGGATCGTGTTCTCTACTGTATCGGTATTTATTTTCGACAGGCCAAGGGCAAGCTCATACTGGCCATCCTTATGGGTGCCATTTCCCTCGCTTTCCACCTGTCGACAGCCAGTGCTATTTTAGCCGGGCTCGGTATCAAGCACAACTTTGCCGATGTGCTCATGATCCAGGTTATCCTTCAGTTTATTCTCTACTTCAGCCCCACCTTCGGCGGCAGCGGCGTGGCCGAGTTCGGGGCGGCCTCGCTCATGGCGATCTTCATGCCCACAGCCGTGCTGGGTGTCTACGTTCTGCTGTGGCGTTTCTTCTCCTACTTCCTCGCCGTCGGCCTGGGCGGCGTCGTCGTCCTGGGCACCATTGCCCAGAAATGAGTGTCGATTCTGACAGAGACATCGCAGTCTCAACCTTCGCACTATGAAACAATTTTTTATTGCGCCTGTTTTTACCCTGGAAGCGTGTCTTTTGGAGTGCGATAATTATTGTGATATGTGAAACGTTTTGAGGTGACTTTGCGGTGTGTCGAAGCGATCGATCGTTTCAGTCCGATGGTGAGACTTCCGAAGTCTGAAAAACTTCGGAAGTCCTGCAGGGTCACGGAAATCCTCCATCTCTCAACCCAATAAAAAAACCAAAATGTTCTTGACATGCCGCAGAAATGGGGCTATTATTGGAATGGTCATAGTTTGTCCGAAATCAACCTTGCGTGATGTGAACGAGCTCCGAAAAGGGGTTATCCGCAAAAAACGCTGAAAAGGCAACCTGGGACCACCATTCTGAAATCATGAAAACAAAATAATACTGTCTCTTTTTAGTATTGCTTACTGCCAACCAAAACGTAAGGAGAACAGAGATGGAAAAGAGTACTTCTTATTGTTGTCATACGGTGATGCTTGTTATTATTGCGGTGTGTGGTCTTGTGATGCTGGTGACTCCCTTGAAGGTTCTCGGACAGGCGTATGAGGATGCCTGCGAGTGCTGGGACAGTGAAGGCTGCGCTTGCAGCGAAGATTACGACCCGTCCGGCGATTACACCTTCGACGAATTGTACGCGTGTGAGAGTGTCCCGCAGTGTAGCCTCATTGTATGTAACCAGGCTTACGTCTGCAGTCTGTTCAATGAAGGTGTGACCTATGAGGAACTCGTGACATGTGTAGAGGAGTTTGTCGATCTGTCTCAGTCCGGTCTGCCTGCAGGATTCTTTTTAGCATTTGCTTTACAACAATGCAACTTCTCTATTGAAGAGATACTGGCAGCTGGCTTACCGCCGTGCTACCTGATGCTAAACATTTCCATCGGCGGTGTCACCATTTCCTGTGAGGTGCTCGATTACGTGACCTTAGAGGGGGTCATCCCATGTTTTACCCAGTTGATTGAGGATATGATATCTTCTGGAATAGGTTTGTTTTCTCCAGAATTAGCACCATTCTTCAGTGCTATTATCAATTGCTCTATAGTTGAGCAATGCGATATACCTCCGGATGAGCTCGGTGTAACGGCGTGTGATCTCATGATATGTGAGATTCTTAATTTTTTCTTGCAGGGAGGCCCAGGTAGCGGTGATCTCTGCGATCTGATCTATGACGCGACCTTTGACGATCTCGTCGCGTGTAGTGAAGAGTTGGAAGCTCTGATCGATCTACTCACTCAATTAGGTCAAGGAGGATCAGGATCTGGCGTGGAAATGGACCCGCTGTTTATGGTCCTGTCCATGCTGATGGGGTGCTCCGATGTTCCCCTGAATGATCTATTGGACTTTGGAATGCCGCCGTGCCTTCTCACGTTCATGCAAACCGCCACTAGCTGTTCTCTGTACGATAAGGGTGTCACCCCTGACGATTACACAGCGTGTGCCGAAGAGGTCATTCCGCTGTTTGGAGACCAGCTCGGAGGTCTCATCGGAGAAGAGCAGTTGTTGCTCATATCGTATTCATATTCGTGCCAATTGCTCCAGGATGAGTGTGTAACTTTGGATTCGTTGCTCACAGAGGGTGTGCCACCGTGCTTTCTCCTTTTTTGTGGTGTATCCGCCTGTAGCACGTACAAAGCGGGTGCAAGCACACAGGAAATTCTCACATGCTTCGATGATGTTTTTACTGAGGAACTTCTCGCTCTGCTGGGAAGTATCTTTGGAGGTTTTGAATTAGATATAGAAACTTTGCGTGCATTCATGAGTTGCGATCTCTATCAGCAATGCGATATCCCTCTCGAAGAGATGCTGGGAAGTGTATCGGCGTGCAGTCTTTTAAAGTGCGTTGAACCTGTCCCTGTCTGCAGTCTGATCAAATCGGGTGTGGACCTCGGAGAGCTTATGTCTTGCGAAGTCCATGCCTGTAGTATTTATAAATGTGATCCGACAACGCTGTGCGATCTGATTTCAGACGATGTACCCGTCGGGGATCTCCTTGAGTGTGGGGCGCCTGCCTGCAGCATATATAAGTGTGATTCAAGTAAGCTGTGTGCCCTGCTTACTGAGAACGCAGGTGTCGGGGATCTCCTTGAGTGTGGGGCACCTGCCTGTAGTATATACAAGTGTGATTCGGGTAAGTTGTGCGATTTGGTCTCCGAAAACGTACCCGTTTCCGAGCTTTTAAAGTGTCCAATACCTCCGGATCCGTGCGACATATACGACTGCGATCCGACGAAGCTGTGCGATCTGGTTGATGAAGATGTAGCCGTAGGGGATCTCCTGAATTGCAGTGCCAGTGCCTGTGACATCTATACCTGTGATGGGACGACCCTTCCCGATCTCATCACACAGGGGCAAGCGTGCGATCTCTATTCTCCCCCGTGCGAAGTACCCTTGTGCGACCTGATCGACGAGGGGGCACAACCGGCGGCGCTTCTCGCCTGCTTGGATAGCCCATGCGAGCTGTGTGATTGCGACGTTGCCGATGTCTGTCCACATCTCACGCCTGGTGATGACTGCGATGGTGATTTCGGCCTCAACGGCGACGAATGCAACGGGGGGACAGATCCCTGTGTCTTCGATGACAGGGACGACGACACTGTCTCGGTTTTCTTCGACAACTGTCCTGACGATCCCAATCATGGTCAGGAGGACGGGGATGTGGACGGGGTGGGTGACGTCTGTGACAACTGTCCGGCGGTATACAATCCCGGCCAGGAGGATTTCAATGACGACGGTATTGGCAACCACTGCCAGGACTCCGACGACGACGGCGTACTGGAC
>CP070758.1:3681058-3702587 GCA_020348925.1 Gemmatimonadota bacterium
AATGACTCTTCCCAATATCGTTCGGAGTGATTCGAGATCCACAATGGCCTGATCGCGCTCACCCAAAGTTTTGAAAACCGCTGCATCGACCTCATCCCATTTCTTCTGAAATTCATCAAAAGAAGCCATATTCGGATATGCTTCCATAATCATGACATCCCAATCGTCAGGATTCGCCGGCCATTTTTTCATGATCTTGTAATCGAGGAGAAAGCCTTTCTCTATGGCCACATCCAATTCTTTCCGAAATCTTCCATTCAAATTCTCCATATACCTGTCAAACATACCCGGCTTTGTCCTTACAAAGATTATGAGCCATACCGTGCCTTCCTCGTAAACACGATCATCTCCAATTACTGACATTGGCAATTGAGCAAACAACAGTAGAAGTAAAAATGAAACTATGAAAAGGTATTTTTTACTCATTGTTTTCTCTCCTTATTCTTGTTCTTGAATTTCGTCTCATCAAAACACCCGGAATCTGGCTCATTTCCCCGGCCTAAGCTAAGGGGAACCATCAGAACTTTTTCCTTCCAATATTATTCTTCTCTAATGATCTCCCCGTTGTGGATGACCAGTCGAACATCTAATAGAGATTCCAAGTTGTCGAGAGGGTTGCCATTTACTACAAGTATATCGGCAATCTTGCACGGTTCAATGGTTCCCAATTTATCTTCGAGACCACATACATGAGCGGCGTGCTTCGTCCCGGCAACTATGATCTGCATGGGCGTCATCTCCGCCTCAACCATCAACCGAATTTCTGTAATGGGCATGCCTAAATCAAACGGAGTCACGTATCCACTATAATCCGTGCCCAAGGCGACTTTCCCTCCCGCCTGAACAAAACGCTGAAGATTATCTCTTGCCGCTGCACTCCAATTCAGGTTATGTAACTCGTCCGAACCGTTCCAGAGCTCAAGCGTCGGCACCCAGTACATATCCTCCTCGATCATGGACGCAATACGCCCATCGGACACATAATTGATGACCATATGATTCACATCGTCCACTCCGCCTTGAATGGCCATATCAAGCTGGTAATGTCGGCTGATATGGGCAGTGACCAGTCTCCCCCTGTTATGTGCGGTATCCACAATCCTCGTGATTTCCTCCATGGAGAGCAGGGGCCACGTCCGACCCTGGAGATTATCCTCAATGGCAATCTTGATGATATCGGCTCCGACATCTATGAGCCAGTGAATGACTTCCTCCGCATCATCCGGTGACGTCACCGGATAGTTTCCGTAGCCGCCCACCGTCGTTACAACCGGTCCTGCAGCCACGAGTCGCGCATTTCTATTGTCAGTGAGAAGAGCATCCCGTATGGAAAAAGTCTCTTCTGGAGAACTTATGACGCCTCCGAGATCGCGCACTGTCGTAACTCCGGATCTCGCCCACTCCTGCAAGTTATCTTCGTTATATGCATTGTGCACATGGGTATTCATAAATCCCGGTAATATATACGCTCCCTGGACGTCAATTATTTCTGACCCTGTGGGAATCTCCACACTCGACCCCGTTCCCACGGCTTTGATATACTCACCCTCAATGAGAATAACTGCATCCGGTATTGGCTCCGCACCTGTGCCGTCTATTAATAATCCATTCGTTATGGCCATACAGGCATCACCCTCTTCACATGGATCGAAGGTACTGATGTGCTCACATTCACCAGTCAAAGGATTACAAGAGTCATCCGTACACGCGTCGCCGTCACCGCAGTCCATCGGAGTGTGGCTGCACTCACCGGTATTCGAATCACAGAAATCATCCGTGCACAGATCACCCTCGTCGCAGTCTTTCGGCATCCCTTGACAGATTCCATCAGCACACGCATCGTTTTCCGTACAAGGGTCGCCATCATCGCATGGTGTTCCAGGATCAAGTAGGTCATGTCGACACTGAACGAGTAACGAATCGCAGTAATCCTCAGTACAGGGATTTCCATCGTCGCAGTCCACTTCATCACAGGAGGAAACGCACGTTCCCATCCCCAGAATGAGGTTGACGATACCCAGAGCATCGAGAACATCGGCTTCTCCGTTACCATCGCAATCGGCCGCCCAGAGATCCTCTTCACTCGGCGGTGGTGACGTTCCCAGAACAATATTTACTGTCCGAAGAGCGTCCAGAATATTAACCTCTCCATCATCATTGACATCCCCCCTCTCTCTCTGTCCACTCATAATTTGGGAAGAGACGGAGACGACAAAGCCAATGAGGAGTACGACGATGCCTGCACGGAAAACTCGCTTTTTCACGACACCTCCTCGATCAGAACTTTTATACTTTGCTTTCGAGAAACCTCCTCAGGTTTCTTCCTTAAATATCGAAGTTCATTTCATCAATACCATCCGCTTCGTTGCTGTGAATTCATCCGTTGAGAGTCGATAAAAATAGACCCCACTGGGTGCACTCTTGCCAAACGCATCCCTCCCGTCCCAGGACACTTCATAAGAACCAGGGTTCCGAATATCATCGACCAGTGTTCTCACACCTTGCCCCAATACATTGTAAATCTTCAAAGTGACATGGAGGGGGGATTGATCACTGAAGACTGAATACTGAATACTCGTCGAAGGGTTGAAGGGATTGGGATAATTCTGACTGAGCCTGTACTCGATCGGCATCTGCACTTCCTTGACCAGAGCCATAAACCTGACAAAGTCTTCAACAGGCAGATAAGGCTTCAACGAATTCAGAAACGCAATCACTTCCGGGGTAATCCCGGGTCGAGCGGCGTCCGGTTCGCACTGGCCACTCCCCAGAATCACATTCACAATACCGAGAGCATCCAAGACGTTCACGATTCCGTCTCCACTGCAATCCGCCGCCCACAATTCATCCTCAGTCGGCGGATCTCCCACTCCCAGGACAATATTCACAACACCCAATACATCCAAAATATCGACAGCACAATCGGAGCTGACGTCCCCTCTCGTAAATTCTCCGAAGGAGACTGTCCCTCCTTCATGAAACACCAGAAGATCCCCGGTCTGAGCATTCACGAAGTCAACTTCACGAAAGAAAAGCTGCGTACTTCCACCAACAGGTGCCTCTTCACTGAGAGCGAATTGTACCTCGGCTACGGGTCCGATCCCACATTCAATCGTGTTCCCGGAAATACGAAGGGTCAATAAACCAGGATTCGGAATATCCCAACCGAATTCACCGAAATTGATCGTCCTTGCTGTTGCCTCAATCCCGATGGGAGTCAAAAGGTCCTCATCATATCCCAATTCAAAGTAAGCACTATCCACAGAAACTTCAATCTTCGTTTGATTATCAACATTGATGAAAACAGTAGCCATGCCCCCCGGGGCAGTACAGATGTGCGAAGCAGTCACGATAGCCGTCTCGTTGTATAAGCTAAAGATGACGTGGGCGATATTGGTGTTATCGATGTACGGACCACGTTGAATATCACTATGTGCCGCATACGCCTCGAAGCGCTCGCTGCCGAAACCTTGGGCAAACAGTGGAATCAGGGAATTTGTGTGGTATCCTGAGTAATATCTGTAGCCCGGCATAACGCCGGCACCGTTATCCACGATTGGATTGAAGGTTGCCGGCGTACCCGAATCAGGCCCCAAGAGGTACCCGGTCTCATGGTCGCCAGTAACTATCACCAAAGCCTCCTCCCAATTACTGTTCGCCTCCACCCATTCGAGTACTGCCTCGAAGGCGTTATCAAAATCGATCTGCTCCTCGATCATACGACCGAGCTGGTTGGCATGGTTGGCCCAGTCGACGGCACCACCCTCGATCATCAGGAAGAAACCGTCGGGATCGTTGTCAAGAACATTCAAAGCAGCTCTCGTCATCTCTTCCAGGGTTGGAACGGTCGAGATGAAGGGTTCAGTATACGGAGGTTGAGGATTGTTCGGGCCCGGACCGCCCGGTCGTGCCTGCTGCAATGTCAAACGTGTCTGGGCCGTGCCAAGAACACGGTCCGGTGTATGACCGTGGGCCAGAGCCTGGAACTCCTCCCGCGTCTGAATAAGAGTCCAGGGATCATCGATGCCGTCACCATCTCCATCACCACCTGCAACACCAGTTATGAGTTCCTCCCAGGTTGTCTGACCTCCGACGTACTCATAATAAAAACTGCTGCTCAGAAGGTTACCCTCCTCATCATACATCGGGTGCCCAGCTCACATGATGACGTCAACAGCGCTGTCGTAAACCATTTCCCTGGCAATTTGAGTGTAGTTATTACGGGAGCGGTTATGGGCAACAAAACAGGCAGGAGTGCCTTGTGACCACTGGACACTCGTAATCACCCCGGTAGCCATGCCCAGGGCTTCTGCTCGTTCGATCACATGCTCCAACGGCTGCATTCCCGGACCGAAACAAATCGCTCCTTGATACGTCTTCACACCTGTCGACATGGCCGTTGCAGCGGCTGCAGAGTCTGTGTAGCGCGAAAGGACATAGTTGAAATCGCTCCAAGCCTGATCCGTATCATAGCTTCCCAACCACATAAAGGTGCTCATGGGGTAAGCACTATTCCAGGATTCATACTCTCTGACGATGCCTGTCCAGTACCGAGTGGCCGTAATCTGGTTGTATCCCCATCCATCCGCAATCATGACGATGACATGCTTGACTCCGGCATGGGCGATGCCACACAACAGAAGGATGAGGATAAGGTCTAACAAACACAATCCACTTTTAAAGAGTATTCTTCTCATAGGCACAGATCCTTCTCAAGGTCAGAAAGAGAGATCCAGAGCTATTTCAGCAGGAGCATTCTTCTGGTCGCTGTGAAATCACCCACAGTGAGACGGTAAAAATAGATCCCGCTGGGCGCACTGACGCCCAACGCATCCTCCACGTCCCAGGTCACAGTATACTGTCCGGGATTTTGAAGCTCATCCACCAGGGTTCGAATCTCCTGTCCCAGGCTATTGTAAATTTTCAAGCTGACGTGCGGGAGGGACAGCTCACTGACCACCGAATACTGAATAGTGGTTACAGGATTGAAGGGATTCGGGAAATTTTGCGACAGAAGAAACTGATCCGGAATCTGCAATCCTTTGACCATGGCCATAAAGCGTGCATACTCTTCAGGAGGAAGATACTGCTGCAGCGATTTCAAAAACGCTCTCACCTCCGGTGTGACTTTGGGTCTGCCTGCCTCCGGTGCACACTGTCCGATCCCCAGAATCACGTTCACAATCCCCAGGGCATCAAGGACGTTGACACCTCCGTCGCCGTTGCAATCGGCCCGCTCCAAAGGGGCACCGGCCAGGGGATGGCTGCCTAATATGTGATTCACCACCGCCAGCACATCCAGGACGTCGCTGCCGCCCTCGCAATTGATGTCTCCTCTGTCAACCTCGATCTGGTCAGGATTGAAGGTTTCCGGGCAATTGTCCTCGTCACACGTATTAGTCGAATACCCCGGATCGCCGTATCCGTCGTCATCGGTATCGGTGCACTGATCGCATGCATCGCCAGTACCATCGTAGTCACCATCGGCCTGATCCGGATTGAAGTCATCCTGACAATTATCGCAGACATCGCCAATTTCATCGCCATCCCCATCATCCTGCTCAGGGTTGTAGTCATCGGGACAGTTATCGTTCCAATCGGCGATCCCGTCGTCATCCACATCCCCGCGTTCCAATTCGACTCGGGTACAATTCAGGTATTGGTCATAGGCGAAAAGGGTGATCTGATGGTTCACCGGTTCAACAGGACCAATGGAGAGCGCAATGTCATCGAAGTCCTGGATGACGATTTCCATGAGGCGTACTCCGTCGATGGCCACTTCGAGTTTGGCCACTTCTTCGGTCTCGGTCAATCTCAGATACAACATATCGCCCTCTATGGCTGCATAATCGATTTGGAATTCCGGTGGGGTGTCATCGTAAAACTTGGAATATGTCCCGTAGGAACAGCTTTCAAAATCCTCCTTGACCTCATCGACCATGACGCCTTCGACCCTGATGAGCTCGGCGTGAGCGCAGCCGGCATGGTCGTTGTGGAGATAGGTCAGGTGGGGCACGTTCAAAGGATCATGACGCATGATGAGGGCCGCTATGGCATCCACGGCCACGGCATCCCGGCCGGCCAGAACGAGTCTCATGTTCTTCTGGTCATGCTCGATGTTCGGAGACTGATATCCTGGTCCACAGTTGCACAGCGGGCCGTGCTGCAGTCCCTGGAGGCCGTCCATGATCACATAGTCGATGGGCCTGCACAGGAAGAAGTCGTGGAGCCATTGCTGCAGGTAGGTATACTGGTGATCGATCCCCCAGTCCCTTTGCGTCGGGTATTGTCCGCCGAAGTTCCCGTAAATGCTGGCCGGTGTGGCACCGATGCCCACATTCTTTATGGCCCCGGTAACGCCGCCTATATAATGATTTTTCAACACAGGCAGGCAGATGAGAACGTCCGCTTCGTAGTAGAGTCTGTTGAGATAGATGGCCCTCGTTCGGTTCGGTTTCCGATTGTCGGGGTAGAGAGCCAGGGAATCGGGCAGCTCCACGGCGGCCAGTTTGTCGGAATCGTATTCCCGCCATCCGCCACTCGAGTCCTCGATACAGATGAAGTCGTCCGCATCTTGAATTCTCTGCGGCGTATAGCCCAGGGCTTGAAAATTGTCCCGGGTCCAGCCCACACCGGAACCTTCCATGACGTAGATTTCTCCGCTGGGATTGCGCTCGCGGACGAGCTCGGCAACCGCTTTGACGAACCGGTAATCTGTGGTTACTCCGTTGACCTTTTGAGCCAAGTCTCTCCCCTGCTGTGACATGTCGTACGGCGAAATGAGATTCGGCTTGAGAACAACCACATCACCGTCCTGAATGAGCGTTTCAAATCCACCCGCTTTGTCGACGGCGTCTTCAATCATGGCCCTGATCTCATCGTACCCAATGTCCTGAGCATCATCCTGGGAAGACCGGACGATACCCACCGTGGATTGCGGGAGAACGACCTGTTTTTCCGGGAGCCGAACCGTCAACGGTATGCGGACCAAAGCATCATCGATGCTGGCGTTGCCCTGAAACAGGAAGGATGCCATCATCAACGTCAGGATGATGCCCAAAAAACCCTTTTGCGGCGCAGAGAGTTTCATGTCTCTCCTCCTTTCTCTTTAGTGGTACAACACACCTGCGATAATCGAATACCCAATCAGACTGAAAATATAGAGAACGATAAAGAGCGGTCGTAACACGGTGGCCAGGGCCATCAGCGGGGTCACGCGGGTTGCCGGGCCGACGATGAAAAAGGTCAGAGCAGAGCCCTTGCTCATCCCTTTGAGCATCATGGAGCGCACCAGGGGGATTGTTCCTCCACCACAAGGGTAGAGCGGCACCCCGAGCAGAGCGGCCATCAGCACCGACGAGGTCTGCCCCGGCTTAAAAAGAGCCGTAAGATATTTGCCGGGCACATACACCTCAACCAGGGACCCCAACAGAATTCCGATAACCATGTAAAATCCTATAAATTGCAAACTGTTCCAGACGCTCAGGAGAAATTTTTTCGGCTCCAATCTCTTGGGCGAACCCCCTCTGCTCTCACTCGGATCCGGATGTTTCGAAAATATGCCAGGATTCAGAATCCACTTCTGCGGAAGCCGCAGGAGGAAGAGACCCAGAAGAATCCCAAGTACGAGTACCGCACCCGCCCTGATCGCCGCCATCTCCGGGCCGATCCAGAACCAGGTCATGAGAAAAAGCTGGGGATTCATCAATGATGAAACCGCCAAAAACGTAACCAGAGGCGGCAGAGGAAATCCTGCCTGAAAAAAAGTGATAACCACCGGCACTGTTCCGTAGGTGCATAACGGCGAAATCATGCCCAAAACGGCACACACCACTATCGATACGAGACGGAATTTTGTGCTTCCTTTCGAGATCCATCCTTTCCACGGAACCAGTCTCAAGATTTCTCCCAAAACGAGGCCCGCCAGAACGTATGGGAACAGTCCAAAGACAGTCCGCCCGGATATCTGCAAGACGGCTACGATCTGTTCTTCCATAGAGTATACCGTCCTCTGAAGGTTTTTTCAGGATCCGCTCGACGTATGTTACAGACGGACTCCCTTGCTTTTTGCTGACATACCTCAGATTTTCTCAATGAATGTCTCTCCTTTGAAAACTTTCCAATGTATTAATCATCGATGAACACCTTTACAGACAATACGTTTTCAAGTACTCGAGAGGTAAATTTATCCTCATTGCCCAAAAAAGAACGATTGTATCGTAATCCCCCTAACCCCTTAGACAACAAAAGTCATTCATCGTGACAAACTTTTTACATCAATTCATGCCTTCAAATGACCTGCAACGAGCACCTCTTTCTCCTGACACAGAGAGCAACTTCACAATGCCGTTTTGTGAATATCCGCAAAACATGTGCCGAGATTTTTTAAATGTCCTGCTGACAGTCTAAGTCCTTTCTTGTCGGTTTTGTACGTTTGATGGGATTACCGGAAGAAAAGTTTCTCAGCTTTCAGGCGTGCAAAATATTGCACCGAAAATTGATTTCAACCCTCTTCCCCTCGGTATTTTTTCAGGCGTTCATATATTTGAGACTTCCGGCGAGGGCGTTTTTCACATCCGCAGGGTGATTGTTACCGCAGCGCCTCTGAGCATCCGGTGTAATCGCGATAATAGCTGAAATAATCGAAGAGTTCTTCGGGCAGGAGCGGTTTTCCGTCTAAAATAAGATGGGCCAGGTTTGCGGCCACACCAGGCCCAAGCATGAGGCCCTGTCCGCACATTCCCACTACCACGTAGAAGCCCTCGACCTCGTCGATCTCATCGATAATAGGTATGCCATCAAGGGTCATGGGGTACAGACCCCGCCAGGTGCGACGCACTTTGATATTCTGAAGCTTGGGGAACAGACGTATGAGGCGCTGGCCGGCGTCGGGCAAAAAAGAGGAAGTCGCCCGCCGGTCAGTACCCTCAATAGGGGGATACGGTGTGATGCAAAAAATGAAATGACCTTCGAAGTTTTGATAGAAATAGAAGTTTTTTGAACGAGGAAACTGTCTGATATCCACCACCATGGGATCGAGAAAATGTTTGACCGGCTCTGTTACCCCGGCCTCGTGGCAGTCGGGATACACGGGAAGATCAAGGCCAATCATGTCCCCGATCTCTCTGGCCTGAGCACCGGCTGCATTGATGACCACAGGAGCAGTGTATGTGTCCCTCTCCGTTTTCACTCCGCTCACGGCATCATTGTTTTGAATTATATCTATCACTCTCTCCCCGCAACGGAATTCGACTCCCAAGTTTTTCGCCTGTCGATAAAAAGCAGCAGCAGCCTTGATGGGCGAAAGATGGCCGTCCTCCGGTGAATAGGTTCCCCCCAACAGCCCGTTATGGTTGATGCCCGGTAGCACATCAAGGAGATCCGGACCATCCAGCCAGTCGATATTGAGCCCATAGTGCTTCTGTGTGTCCAGAAGTGTCTTTAAGTTTGCCGCATCAGTCTCTGTGTAAACCGGGAAGGTATATCCCCCGGGCTCAAAATCGATATCATCTCCGTATTCATCCTTCCAGGTGGCAAAGATCTCCAAGCTCTTCAGACAGGTCTGAATCTTGGCCGGATCGGAATGGGTAGCACGCACACCGCCGATGGCGCATTTATTCTGGCCCTGCCCCACTGAAGGATAGATATCCAGTACAAGCACCTTGAGCTTCTCCTTGGCCAGATAGAGAGCAGTGGGAAGTCCAACACTCCCTGCGCCGATGATGATGATGTCAAACGTGTTTTTGTTCATAATATGCGTTTTTAGAATACGTTATTCCAGTTTGATCCCGATACTCTGAGGGTCCAAGGATTCGAGGGTTTCAAGTGGTCACAAATTCTTGTATCTGAGCTTTCATTCTTAGAACGTTGCAGTTTTTTTGTTTTTCAATTTTCAAATTGTATTTTGCATGTACCTGAAAATATTTATTCTTCTTTCAGCCCGGCCAACACGTTAAGGGGAACTTCCGCCAGAAGCGGACGCTTCGTATACGGAAAGACCTCTTTCTCATCAATCCCCTCCTGTTTATACAAAGAGAGGATTAAAGGCTCGCACGTTTTCCCGCCGCAGGCACCCATACCGCATCGCAGCACTTTCAGTTGATTCATATCCCGCACGCCCTCACGAATGAGCCGTCGGATCTCCCCTGCGGTGACCCGCTCGCACCGACAGACGACGGTCTCATCGCCGATCTTCGTCTGATACCCTTCGCCTAAAGCCCCATATGGAACAACCTCCTTTCTCTTGAATCCTGCAACGGAGGTGGCGATTTCTTTGGGCACCCGCAGAACCACCAGAAGTGTTCGATCGTACGCTCTTCTTTGTATTACCTTCTCCACCTTGACCGTAGTGAGTACCCGGCCTTCAATTTCCATGGCGTCTACCTCATCACCCACTTTGATGAGATCCTCGGAGAGCTCGAAGGGTACCGTAACGAGGCCACTATCTCCCTCCTGCCGCAGATCGACCAGTGTGATGGCCAGTCCGGGACAAAAGGCGACACAGCGGTAACAGCCCGTACATTCGTCCTTGTGTATCTCAGGGATAGACATGATACCGTCACCTGGGATGACGATCATATCCTTGGGGCAGATTTTTGTGCATGGGTCGCAGGGGATCTCCTGATGGCAAAAGATGACGGGAAAAAGACCGGAGGGAAAGGACTTCGCTTTCAGGGGAAAGGTCTCTCCCGGCTTGCTCTTCAATATTTCGGCCTTTTGAGACCATTCCTCGGGAACGGGCTCACCCTTTTCAAGATCCCTGGCGATGTGGCGGCCGGCGATTCGACCGCTGAAAATGGCGGCACTGGCCTCGGCGATCTCCTGGGAGTCCCCGGCACTGTATACCCTCATGCCCATCCTCTCGGCCTGGAGATAAAGCTCATCAATGGGATCCAAACCGACGGCTATCAGGAGCGTGTCGGCCGCAAAAGTTCGTTCAGTGCCCTGAATAGGATTGAAGGAAGCGTCAACTCGGGCAATAGTCACTCTCTCTAATCGACCATCACCTCCAGCCCCGAGAACAGTGTGGGACGTATGGATGGGTACACCGTGGCGCTTCAACTTGTCCGCATGAACCTTATATCCTCCGACTTTGTCCATAACTTCCACGAGACCGACCACATCTATGCCCGCCTGCAGGGCATGATAACCGGCAATGAGTCCAACGTTTCCGCCGCCAACGATAAAGAGCTTCTCCGAGGAACGCACGAGGTCCCGATTGACCAGGGTCTGAAATGCCCCGGCTCCGTAAACTCCGGGCAGGTCACAGCCTGGAAAAAGAAGCCCCTTTTCGCGAGCACCTGATGCAATAAGGATGGCTTTAGGAACGGTCAAAAAATATTCTTCCCCGCGAACAAGCCCGATCTTTCCGTCGCTGAAGACACCCACAGCTTGAGTATTGAGCGAGACACTCGCATGAGGAAACCGCCCCACCTCCTCAGTCAGTCTGGTCGCAATATCGATACCACGGGTTCCTGCGTATACATCCTCCACAGTGCCGAAAAAGGAGTGGGTTTGGAGTACCAACTTCCCTCCGAGCCGGTGCTTGTCATCAACAATGAGGACATCCAGACCAGCTTTTCCAAGTTCAATTGCCGCTGCAATCCCAGCCGGACCACCACCGATGATGAGGACCTCGGTTTCGACCTCACCATGTTGTGCAAACGTGTCAGAAAACGCCCTCACTTCCGGAAGTTCCGGGAGACCATCGCAGGACTGGAGACTCATCTCCTCCTCGACCCGGATCATGCAGCCTTTCACCGGGACACCATTCGCGATGACGGTGCACTGGGCACATTGTCCGTTGGCGCAGAACATCCCCTGTGGGCTCGAATCCTTGGGATGATGCCCGAAGATACGGATCCCGTTGGCAAACAGTGCCGATGTGATCACCTCACCCTTGTGAGCATACAATTTTTTCCCGTTGAAGGTGAAGGATATCCGCTTCGCGGATGTGACTGTAAGTATAGGATGTTTTTCTATTCTGAATATGTCCCGCAGCTCAGACAATGTAAAGTCCCCAATCTATTTTCTCTTATCCTCATCTATTATCTGTTATCTCTTTCCACGCATAAGCCACCGCGAAAGCAAACCCCAGATGGAGCCCAACCGTGTCGGCCACTCCAACTTTCGCTTTTCGCAGATGGTAGAACCTCCCATGTCGTTGATGGCCGACATGAGTTGTCTCATTTGCTCCCCTTCCACATTCCCCCCTACATCTTTCAGTTCGTCCACTCGCCTCATGACCCTCACGGATTCCCGGATCTGTGCTGCGATCTCACTCCCCCTTCTCGCATCCAACAACTTGTGGTCCACCCTCATCTGGTTCAATTGGAACGCAGCTTCATACGTTGCCTGGGCAATCTCGTCGCGGTTCATCCACGCCGTCTCGTAATTGAGCATGTGCTTCCACGTGGGCTGCAGGAAGGCCTCCCGGTGCTCCTCCAACGTGCGACAGAAGAATCTGTAGCCGTGTTTCTCAGGCTCCTCGAAAGCCCTGCTCCCCGGATCAACGGAAAGGGCAAGAGGAGCGATGTAGGGATGGACCCGTTGATCCCTGCCGAATGTCTTGAGAAGATCGCCACAGTATCGGGCGGTTTCAGCGACTGAATGGGGTGTCTGCTTGGGGAGCCCCACGGTGAAGAATATATCAACTCTCTTCACCCCGTTGGAGAGAGCCTCATCGAGAGCTTTTTCAAGACCATGGTTGTCAATGGCCCGACCGAAGGTTCTGGCAACCTCAGGATCGTGGGACTCGGGCGAGATCTGCAGGTTACAATTGGGGAACACCCTCGAAAGACGATGAATATAATTGTCCGTTAAAGGATTGAACAATTCGATGACGACATGGTTCTCCACCGCTTTCTGCTCCATCGCTGCGAAGAATCGATCGACGTAGTCGCCGTTGCCCTGGCGAAGATCCCCCAGGACAAAGATGGGCGCTTTCGAGTACGTCGAAATCAACCGGATATCCCGAGCCAGATCCTCCGGTTTTCTGAAGGCAGGGCGTTTCCGCCCGCAGACCCTGCGATAGCCCGTCCTCGATCCACCACAGGAGATGCAGTCGTTGAGACACCCTCGCCACAGGGTCACGGCCGTGATGGGATAACGGAGCCAGTCTTTAAAGGGCACGTGACCGGCCAGATCGAAATGGCGAAAAACGGACCTGGCCATCCCCTTGTAATCGTAGGAGAGCATATCAAGATCATCGGGCACATGGGAGAGAGGATTTTCGAACACCTCACCACGTTCGTCCTTCCAGGTCAGGTTGGGGATATTTTCAGGTTTCCGATCTTTATTGATTGCCTCTAAGAGGCGCCGGAGAGGCTCTTCAGTGGAATCACCCCGCAAGACGAAATCGACATACGGATAGTCGATCAGCTCCCGATGATAATACGATGCGGAAAATCCACCAAAGATGATGGGACTCTTGGGATGATGTTTCTTCACAAGCCGAGCAACTTCCATACTTCCCTGGGCGTGAACGAGCCAGTGAAGATCGATGCCGAAGGCCCGTGCCCTCAGGGATCGTACCAATTTCTCCGGATCAAAACCGGGATCGCTCAGCATTCTGTATGCAAGATTGACCGTTCGAACCCCGAAGCCGTGACTCCTCAAGTAGTTCGTCATCGTCAGATAGCCCATGGGATACATCTCAAACACGGGCGTCGAGGGGATCACATCGCTTATTGGCCCAAGCAGAGCCGGACGTGTCCGAAAGTCGTATATGGCCGGTGCATGTAATAATATCAGATCAGGTTTGCTCATTCCGTGCTGTGATCCTCACCTTTGTTTTGATCATTCAATTCAATGATCGTCGCTCCCCAACCACCGTAACCGGCCGGAGCATCGCCAAACCAGAGAACATGAGGATTGCTCCGGAGCGCTTTTCGGACTTCGTATTTCAACCTGCTCTTTCCCTTTCCGTGAATGATCCGGAGACTCTTCAAGTTTTTCTCGACGGCGCTCTCTATAAAATTGCGAATGATCTCAGGGATTTGGTCTGGAAAGAATCCGTGAAGGTCGAGAACGTCGGTGATTTCGACGGGTTCGGGGACGTGCATCTCTCCATTTTTCATTGTCTCGTTGGATGGCTTCATGGTAGCAGAGTCACAATTTTATGTTTTGACTTTTCGACTTCAAATCAAAGATTCTCCAAAAAATACTCCGTAATCATCTCAAAGAGATGAACCCTCGCTTCCTCACCCAGAATACTGTGGGCTTTCCCAGGATAGATCATCAAATCGAAATGCTTGCCAGCATTCTGTAATGCCACTGCCAACTGCATCGTGTTCGCCAGATGGACATTATCATCAGAGCTGCCGTGGGCCAACAACAGTTTCCCCTTGAGACCATCGGCGTACTGCATGACAGAACTCCTTTCATATCCCTCCGGGTTATCCTCAAGCGTACTCATGTAACGTTCAGTATAAATGGTATCATAGTTTTTCCAGTCCGTCACCGGTGCGACGGCAACGCCCACCTTGAAATAGTCAGGTTCTTTCAGCATGCACATGCATGTCGTATATCCACCATAGCTCCAACCCCACATACCTATGCGGTCCTGATCGACATATGGCAAGGTCTGAAGATACTTGATTCCACTCACGTTATCCCTCACCTCATATTCTCCCAGATTTTTGTATACCGTCCACATCCACTCAGTTCCCCGCCCAAAGGTCCCGCGATTGTCAAGACCGAAAACAATATAACCCTTCTGAGCCATGAGCTCATGCCACAACCTACCCATACCCTTCTTCCATTCATTTACAACTATCTGCGAAGCAGGCCCCCCGTAAGTATAGATCAGAACCGGATACCTTTTCGACGGATCGAAATCCGGAGGTTTGATCATAAAGGCATTCAATTGAACACCGTCATCCGAGAGAACGCTCAAAAACTCAGGCGGTGAGAGTGCAAACTCCTCAAACAACACCTTCATCTCGTTCGGCTCAAGTATCTCCTTCAAACTTCCAGTGTGCGTATACAACGATACTCTCGGGGGTGATGAAATGCTGGAATACGTATCGAGGTAATACGCATTGTCCGGTTTCATGTTAATTTCGTGAGAACCATCACCAGTCGTGAGCCTCTCAAGTCCGGCGCCGTCAAGACGTACAACATAGAGATGTCGCTCGATAATACTTTTCTCCGTGGCAAGAAAGTATACTCTTCCCCTCTCCTCAGCAAGCGCCACCAACTCCGTCACATCCCAAGGCCCGCTTGTAAGCTGGCGCACAAACCCTCCCTCCAAATCGTAGAGGGACAAATGGGTATAGCCATCTTGTTGGGACAACCAGAGAAAAGCTTTCTCATGTTCCAGGAAGGTCAAAACATCATTCATTTCAATCCAGCCGTCCTGCACCTCATCAGTCAAAATGATTCGACTTTGTCCTGTCCTCACATCCGCTAGGAGGAGCTCAAGTTTATTCTGTTTTCTATTGAGACGCTGGATAGCCAGTCTCTCGCCATCCGGATGCCAATGAATACGAGGTATGTAAACGTCCCTCTCTGGACCAAGATCCATCCAGACCGTCGCAAAAGGCCGCTCTATGGGTACGACTCCGATGTCCACGGTCGCATTTCGATCTCCAGGTTTCGGATACCGCACGGGGTGCATCTCATTGTGCACAGGGATGAAGTCGACTACGGGAAATTCGGGGATGTGGCGTTCATCAACTTGAAAGTAGGCAATATACTTGCCGCCCGGAGACCAGAAGAATCCCGTCCTGATATCAAACTCCTCCTCGTAGACCCAGTCGAAGCGCCCGACCAGAAGGTGCGCCGTCCCCTGATTCGTCAATTGCGTCATCGTCCCCGTTTCAATATTGAGGACATGGAGATTGTCTCTCTTCAGAAAAGCGAGGGAGGTACCATCCGGCGAAAATTGAGGATCACGCTCCTCCTCCTCGTCCTCGGTGAGTCGCTTGAGGACCCCTGAGGAGAGATGATACAGATAGAGATCCTGTTTGTCGGGAAACAAGATGTCCGCGCCTGTCGGGGACCATATATAATTATCCAGGGTGAACCGCTTTTCTCGTCTCTGTTCCCCGAGAACGCTCACTTCCTCTGAACTTACGACAAGGGATCGCTGGCCCGAGTCGATATCATAATTCCATATTTCGAGATTTCCGGTCTCCTCGTCGGTCCGAAGATACGTAACCCCCTTCCCATCCGGTCTCCATTGCACACCGTCGAGAGAAGCGCTTTCGAACTTTTCTTTGCCGTACACCTGCTCCACAGTGAGATGTTTTTGTGCGGCCAGCGGATCGCTTGTGAATAGGAACAGGATCAGTCCCACGAACAGTGAACTTAACCTTTTGAGATGATTCATGTTGAAATAGAAATCTTGTTTCTTTGACATTTCGATTATTCTTCTCTCCTGCAAAATAGAAGAGTTCTACCCTTTTCACTCTCAGTGAATCTAAGACAGTGTCATCGGGGTCTTATAATATGAGTGAGGTATTGATGTTACCGGCGCCTCGTGCCTTCCTGAGGCCGATGCAAATATAATTAATTTGCCCGGTATAAACAAGGTGGAACAGGCTGCATCAGTGAGATCGAGGCTTTCTGTGAGTACCCTCGTACTGTTTCTTCCACATTTTTTTATCCACGATGTAACAATTTTCTCCTGCATACGTCTCTTTAGGTGAAGAAGATGAAAACGGCTCAATTCAAACGGGTTGCACAGCAGTACAAGGATTTCATTTACAGTTACGCCTACTACTTTACAGGCACTCGTGAAGACGCCGAGGATCTGACACAGGAGATGTTGCTCAAGATATGGGAGAACATGGATTCACTCCGCCTTGGACTGACCAAGAGCTGGGTCACGAAGGTGACCAGAAACCTGTGTATCGACTGGTTGAGGCGAAGGGGGGCAAGGCCTGAAACGCCACCGCCGCTTGATTCGGGTGAACGCGACCCTGATCTCCCGGCTCCTTTCGTGGAATCTGATGTTGAGACAGAAGAGTTGAGAAGGAATATCAAAAAGGCGATAGCCAAACTTCCGGAGAAATCGAGGAGCGTGATTATTTTGAGAGAGATCGAAGATTTGAAATACGAAGAGATCAGCGAAGTGCTGGACATGCCCATCAACTCTGTCAAATCCTACATTCACCGTGGCCGGCGCCTGCTGCGCCAGCATCTGAGCGCAATATACGAAAATGATTATTGAACGGGAAGCATGGAAATGGTAACGTGTAAGAAAATCGACAGTCTCTTGGAATCCTTTGTGGATGGGGATCTTGCCCTGGATCTCAGTCAGGACATTCGTGATCATGTCGCCGATTGTCCCGACTGTCGGATCAAATTACAGCTGGCCAAGGACATTGCCGCTGAACTCCATTGTTTCCCGCAGCAAACATGTCCTGATTCTGTTGTACAAAAAGTACTCGCTCGGGTGCAAACCAGGCGTAAGACAGTCTTTGGCCGACTCCTGCCAGCCCTGTCTCAAGTGCGGCCGCGTTACGACCTGGGTTTTTCCTTGGGATTCGTTCTCATTCTTGTGGCTTTTGTTTCTCTCAGCATCTATCACCCCAGTCTCATCTTTAAAGACAAGCGGCCCCATTACACCGAAGAGGAAATTGCTCAGGCCAAGAAAGACATTTACATGGCCCTGGGATACGTCAATTACGCCACAAACCGCATGCAACAGATCATTGAGAAAGAGGTTGTCCCGCAGAAGGTGATCCGTCCCCTTCAAAAAAGTCTCGACGCCATTCATACCAACAAAGAGAAAGGAGATACATCATGAAAAAAGCATTATTCATCTCCGCAGCACTTCTATTGATCCTGTTGGCCTTTAACGCTGGGGCCGATGATGAGAAATTGGAAAAGCTCCCCGGCTATTTCGATTTCGGCTCCTTCGATGATTACCAGGACAGAGAGACATCAGTGGAAGTCTATGTCAAAGAGCCGCTTCTTTCAATCGTTCGAGTGGCTATGCGCCGTGAGGAGCCCGAACTCGCGGAATTGCTCTCCAAAATCAAGCTGATCAAAGTTCGCACGTTCTCCATCGATGATCAGGACACTGACGAAATCAGTACCAGGGTCACCGACATGGGCCAAAAATTGGACAGGGAGGGATGGGAGAAAATCGTCCGGGTGAAGGATTACGACGAACAGGTCTACGTCTACATGAAGTCGACGAACGGAAATATTGATGGCATGGTCGTCATCGCTGTCGAATACGATGAAGAGGCAGCCTTCGTCAATATCGTCGGCGAGATCACTCCGGAATCATTGGAGAAATTGTACGGCCGGTTCAGCATTCCGGAGCTGGATTCGATCCGGACGTCTTCACGTTCCAAAAGAATAGGGAGAATCAGATGAAATCGAGATCGATTATCCTTATCGTAACTCTTGGACTGATCCTTCCACTCGTATCAGGATGTGTTTTTACTCCGGATTTAGATTGCATCCAACGGATTGTGGCCACACAGATCGAGCCGGCTACGATGAAAACCCAGGTCAAACTGAATCTGGGGCCGGTGGCCCTGTCACTGGCGAGAATGATCACCGGCTTTGCCAACGTCGAGGATGAGGTCCAGGATTATCTCTCCTGCATAAAACGGGTCGAGTTGAATGTCCAGGAGATCTCCGGTCTTCACGCCATGCGTTCGATTCGATGGCCCAAGGACGTAGAGCACAAGCTGAAGCGCGAAGGGTGGGAAACTCTTGTCAAGGCAAAGGAAGAGGACGAGATTACGTTTATCCTGTACAAGACACGCAAGAACAGAATATTGTCATTGTATGTCATCAATCTCAACCTCGATGAGCTTGTTCTCGTGAAGGTGGAGGGGAGGCTCGATACCCTTATCACCCGCGCGCTGGAGAATCACGGCTTCGTGGTGGACTTGACGGCGGATTTCCATTAGACATTCGCGTCATGGGTGGAAAAAGGGGACAGGTGACTTTTCCCAGATAAAATCACCTTGATCCCCCGGTTTCTATACGCCGGGCGAATATTGCTACGGGGATATATATTTCATCTCCATTGTGTCCCACTGCCCTTTGTATTTCTAAAAGAACGGGTTCCTCTCAACAAGTGAGATAAACCATTCGTTTCAGAAAAGCTTGTGTTGCATTTGTTGTGCAAGGAACAATAATAGCTTCCAAAGGAAATTCCTATACGACCGAGTTACCGCATCAGCGGTTCATCTCTTTGAGTCCCCAGCAGGTAACACATTCCTCAATAAAATTTTCGGGTTAAACTGCACTGTTCTTCGGCAAAGCTCTGGGTAAAATTTTAATGCAGCGCTATTCGTGACGGCCCTTTGCCAACCGCTCCATACCTTACAACGTATAATAGTATCCATGTGCCGTGGAAAACACAACCACTCCTCCTACATGTTTCAATGTTGAGGTTCCCGTCATTCCGGGCAAAAGAAAACCTCCCGGGAGTTTTAAAACTTCGGGAGGTAACATGTCTTTTTTCTTATCGATTTCCCGAATTCTCAATTCCGGACTTTTTTCTATCTCCTCTCTTGTTTTGGTGATACGGAAATAACGTATAAATTAACTCTGTAACTGATTATTCAAAAGATCTGAAAAATACAATTTCCAAAAAATTCCGCTATGTTCCCTCTTTTCGAAACGGTAAAATCAAAAAGGAATACCGAAATGGTCGAGTATGCACCTTGTGAGCAAGAGGATGATGTCGTATCCTGAAAAATCGGATCAGGCCTGAATGGTTCCATCAGGATTCCAGAGGAGTGGGCTTTATGAATTTCCGCTCCTGCTTTCAAGGGACAAGCATGACAGTTAGAAAAATAACATCTCCCTATTGAGAGACTCAATTCCTCAAACAGTGCATAGGAAGAGATGGATAATCACTTGAATGAGCGTAAAAACCTTTATATCAACTCCTTTTCATTATTAAGAGGTTCATCACAGACAAATAAAACAGATGATGATCAAAGAGATCTTGATCATAGGAATGATGCACAAAAAGCGGGGTGGTTGAATATGACAAATACTATCCTTCCCTCGAAAAGATTTGTATCTCCATTCACGAATCAAGAGCTCAAAAGGAATCCATCTCTTCACGGAAAACACAAACCTAAGATTTTTATATATTAAACAAATTTACTCGTGTTGTCAATATGGTAAGATTATGTACATAATGCGTACGAAATCTACGCGTTATGAGATGGCGAGTAGTTTTAAGATCTTTGAAGTAGGTGGTTAGGTTGATTTTCTTATTCGACAAACCGAGCTTCTTACGGATGTTATTCCGGTGCCTTTCCACGGTCCTGTGCGAGGAATGTTTCAGACGGGCGATCTCCTTGGACGTTAGTCCGCTCCGGATCATGTTGCAGATTTCGATCTCCTTGGGGGTCAGGCTGTGCAGCTTTCTCGAAATCCTATTCCCGAAGGAGGATATGAGTTGTTTCACATTTTCTTCTAAGAGTGTGATGTACATACTGTCAAGAGACGACGTCTCCTTTCGCAGTTTCGTCAAGAGCGGAAGCAAAAGACTGTCAACATTGGCCACGACCTCTCCCTCAATTCTCTCTTTTTCCACCCTCAACTGCCCTGTCAGTTCCCTGAGAGCAATATTTTTTTCCTGAAAGAGCACATTCTGCTTTGTAAGTTTCCTCTCACTTTTCCTGAGCTCTCCGACCGCCTTTTTTCGCTCAGCAATCTCCTGGCGAAGTTTCACATTCGCAGCATGCAACTCTGCCGTGCGCTTCATTACCCGCATTTCCAGTTCATCTTTGAGCCTTTGCAGTGCTTCCTCGGCCCGCTTCCTGTCCGTAATCTCCTGAGAGATGATCTGAACAGCAAATGGCTCGCCGTGTGTCTCCTTGATGGGTCGGATGCTCGATGAAAACCAACGTTTGCCAGCAGGGAGTTCAAACGCATCCTCAAAATAATCCCCCTCCCCCGACTCGAAAACCCGACGATTCCTTTCCAGTAGCTCATGGCCCCTCTCAGGAAAAAGTTCATGCATTGATTTACCCACAAAAGCATCCGGTGCTCCACCGAGATTGAGAGCCCCCTTGGTATTCATCCATAACACGACGCCATCCCTATTAAAAAGCGTGATGGCCGTGCCTGAATGTTCCACAAGCAACCGATATCTCTCCTCGTTCTCTTTGAGAGCTTCCTCTGCCCGCACCCGCTCGGTGATGTCTCGAACCGATTCAACAATACCCGTCAATGCACCATCTTCGCTGAACAGCGGCGAGGCAATGATCTCGACAAGGGTTTTCTCTTTGTCTCCTGAGACGTGTTCGTGTAACATAGTGACAGGGCGTAACGTTTTTCGAACCTGCTCAAAGGGGCAGGGATGAGCAGTGCCATCGCATGGTATTTCCCGATCGTGGAAAGCCCGATAACAATAGAGGGGTCCGCTTTCTCCACCAATTGGGAGGCTCTTCCAGGCCGCATGGTTCATCAATTTCACTTCGTACTTGTCATTGATGAGAAGAATCGGAATATCCACAGCATCTATGATACTGCGCATAAGTGTAGGGGTTGCAAACTTCTCCTTTTCCAACTCTGCGCAATCGATCTTTTCCGG
>CP070758.1:3702687-3711455 GCA_020348925.1 Gemmatimonadota bacterium
AACGAACCGGCTTGCGCCTCCGCCTGCCTCGTAGGTGCCTTCAAGAAGACGCCTGAGGGAGCAGTTACATACAATGAGGATATATGTATCGGTTGCCGATACTGCATGACTGCCTGCCCCTTCTACATCCCCGCCTATGACTACGCCAGCCCCTTCAGTCCAAGGGTTAGCAAATGTACGCTCTGCTATGACAGGATTAAAGGGGGCGATGTGACGGCATGCGCCGAAGCTTGCCCTGCTGAAGCTATCCTATTCGGCAAAAGGAACGAGCTGATCGATATTGCCCGGCAACGGATTCGGGAAGATCCAGACGCATACGTAAACCATATTTATGGTGAGTATGAAGCCGGGGGAACGAGCTGGTTGTACCTTTCAGCAGTTCCCTTCGAGAAAATCGGATTCCAGAAGGACATCGATAAAACTCCACCTCTGGCCCGTGCCGGGGGATTTCTCTCAATGGTTCCTGCCGTACTCGTGATATGGCCGGCTCTTCTGGGAGCCTTTTATTCTGTGGCAAAACGTCGGGATACAATTGCTGAAGTCACAGACACGACTAAAAAAAGAGAGGGGGTGAAATAATGGAGGAGATCGCCGTTCGTACTGGAGACTTTCAATCGTGGGCCAGGGAAAAGGTCTTCATGAGCAAGACCTTTGCTCAATATATGAAATCACTTTTCACCCCATTCAACCTTATCACTGGACTGATCCTTCTCTTCGGACTTTCTCTCATTGTACTTCGATACATCCAGGGTCTGACGGTTGTCATGCATCCTTCCAATACGTATCCGTGGGGACTGTTTATCGGTTTCGGACTCCTTTGCGTTGTTCCCCTTGCAGCTCCGGGATTTGTTATGGCCTCGGCCGTATATCTGTTTGGTCTCAGAGAATACCGTCCCCTCCTCAGACCCGCTGTTCTTATAGGTCTATTGGGCTATATTTCCGCCGTCGTCTTTCTTCTTATTGACCTGGGTCGTCCGTGGCGACTTCCTTATCCCATGCTGGTCTCTTACGGTACCGCCTCGATTCTTTTCTTCGTGTCCTGGTCGGTGGCATCACATGTGTTTCTCTATTTGATCGAGTTCTTTCCGGCCATTTTGGGGTGGCTTGGTGAGACTCGTTTCCGTCGCTGGATTTCGAAGTTGACTGTCGGTGCTGCCATGTTGGTCGTCATGTTGTCGACACTCCATCAGTCTGGTCTGGGAGCTCTCTTTCTCCTCATGCCGGGAAAAGTACATCCCCTCTGGTACTCGCCCTATCTTCCCGTGTTCTTCTTCATCTCCTCCATCTTCGCCGGACTTTCCATGGTTATCCTTGTGAGCACACTCTCTGCGAAACTACTTCGCGACAGAGCCGATGTGAGCTTCCTGGCAAACTTGGACAACCTCACTCTCGGGCTCGGGAAAGCTGCATCTGTTGTGCTCTTCACCTATTTCGCGATGAAGGTTGTCGGGATTGCCCATGGAAGCCATTGGAACTTCCTGAGCACACCATATGGTCTCTGGTTTCTTTTCGAGATGGTCTTGTTCGTACTTCTCCCCTGTTTTCTCTTCGCATCTGGCTTCAGAAACAGAAATGTCGCTCTTATACGATTTTCGTCCGTAATAACCATCGTGGGCCTCATCCTTAACCGGCTAAACGTTTCTATCATCACATTTAATTGGACTCTTCATCATCGTGAGTACCCCAAATGGACGGAATACGTTATTGCCGTAACCATTATTACTATAGGAGTTCTCGTTTACAGATGGATTGTGAACCGAATGGCCGTACTCAGAGAATATGGGGGTGAAGAACATTAGAGAAAGGAGGATTATACCTACTAAAATGTGGAGTATACAATTCGCTCACTCATGACCAAAGATGTTCTCATTGGGATTCTCATGTTATGTAATTCTCTTGATGAAAGCCCATAGTCAGGAAGGCAGAATGAGTCCATTACCTCTTATTACAATCCATGATGATTGCTCTCCGTTGAAAAGGGCCGCTGATGGAGTTAGTATGTTTTTACGGTTTAAGCCGGCGCAGTTTTTTGGAGGGCTGCCCCTGAAAACTACTCACACAATACCTAAGGAGGATATGCATTATGAATACCCTGTTAGATTATATGACTCGGACGTTGGGAATTGAGTACCTCATAGCAGTCGTGTTCATTGTCGGATTCGTCCTGTATTGGCGTTTCCTGACGGGTCCGGAGCAGATGAGAGTGAGAGAGGTCATAAGAAGGATCAGAGATGTCGTTGGTGGATTTGTGCTCCCGGATCACGTCTTCTATCACCAGGGTCATGCCTGGGCAAGAATAGACGACAAGAACGTGGCCACCATCGGACTGGACGATTTTGCTCAGAAACTTGTGGGTAAAATCGATGCCGTTCACATGCCGGGCGTCGGTTCCCCACTCAGACAGGGGGAGAAGGGATGGTCCTTGGAGGTCAATTCGCGACCAATCGACATGCTTTCGCCGGTAGACGGAGAAATCCTTTCGGTGAATGAAGAACTCATCAATTCACCCGAAACAGTTAATACTGATCCCTATGGTAAAGGCTGGTTGATGAAGGTTCGTGCACCGAGGATTTCAGCGAATGTCAAAAGTCTCCTGTCTGGTGATCTTGCCAAAAGGTGGATAGAAGAGGCGAGAGAAAATCTCCTGTCCAGGGGCAATTATGAGCTTGGCCTCATGTATCAAGATGGAGGTTTGCCCGTTGATGGTATGGCGAGAAACTTAGATCCAGAGAGATGGGATACAATAGCGAAGGAATTTTTTCTCATCACCGAAGAATGAGAAATAGGTGCGTTGCGCCTTATTGACGAAGATTACATTTCTTTTCTTCTTTTAGGTTGAAGGAGACGATGATATTGTGAAAAAAGAAAAGGGACGAAAAGAGCGAAAAGGGCGTCTCATCCCCGAAGGGGAATTGAAGTGTGTCTGGATGGAAGCCGGGGTCGTCTCGTACAAGTTGTGCGATTACGAGTATGAGTGCGAGAGATGTCCCTTTGATCAGGTTCTGAAAAAGAGAGCAAAAGCATCTGTTTCTCAAAACACACTTTCGGGGAGACACTCAGGCTTACAAAGGATATCGACAGAAAAGGAGGCTGCGAAAAATCCACCGGTGGTTAACGAAACCATAAATTTTGACAAGATCTTTCAAGAATTTTACGACATAGAATTTCAAGAGGGTTTATTCTATCACCCCGGACATACCTGGGTCGATATCGAAAATCCTAACATCGTGAAGATAGGCCTTGACGGTTTTGCTGGGAAATTTCTTCTCGGAATAAAGATGGCCATTCTACCAACAGTGAGGAATAGAACGGACCGTGGGCAGGTTTGTTGTTGGATTGTTGAAGAGGAGGGAACGCTGCCCATTATTGCTCCACTTACCGGGGCCGTGATTGCCATCAACCACCGACTCTCCAGGGAACCAACTCTCATTAACAGAAATCCCTATGAACAGGGTTGGCTCATGAAAATAGAACCTGAAGACTTGCACCGCGACCTTCAATACCTCTCTCGTGAACATGAGATACCTCCTCACCATAAAATGGAACTGGAGACATTGAGAACAACACTTGAATCTCACTTGAGAGGAAACTGGAAGCATGTGGGGCCGACACTGTGTGACGGCGGAAGAATGCTCGATCATATCCGGGATATGATCGGTCCGAAAAGATATTTCGAAATCGTAAGCACCTTTTTCAAGATAAAGTAAGCGGTTTTCAAGCAATCTTCTGTGATCTGAGACACTGGCGAGTGAAACCCCATATAACTAAAATATACAAGTATCCCCTCATTGCACGAGTTCGTGAGAATCTGAAGCTGAGGGGATCTTTTTTGCATAATAACGAAAAAATTTCGTTTTTGATTTTAACGTCAGTTTTATATATTAGTATCTGATCGATCGCACTCTGACAATCTTTTCACGGCGCAGGAGAACGATGAAATTCACAAGATTACTCAGTTTCCGACTTGTCTGCCTTATGCTAACAGTTATGATCGTCTTTTTCGGACTCTATACGTATATCAATATTCACGTTCATACCTCCCACCTCATGGAAAACGTACACCTCTCCGCCAACCGGGTCAGTGACGTGATCAAAAGATCGACCCATTACAGCATGCTCTTGAATCGCAGGGATGACCTGTACCACACAATCCAAACCCTCGGTGACGAACCCGGAATGGACGGGATCAGAATTTACAACAAACGGGGTGAAATCATGTTTTCCACCACCCCGGGTGAGGACGGAACAAGTGTCGATCTCCAGGCTGAAGCCTGCTACGTGTGTCACGCCGAGGAGAAACCCCTGGAAGCTTTACCCATCACAAAACGCTCCCGAATCTTTTCCTCGCCTCAGGGCCATCGCGTCATGGGCGTCATAAATCCCATCATGAACGAGCCCGGTTGTTACAACGCCGAATGCCATGCTCATCCCTCCACGCAAGCAGTTCTCGGCGTTCTGGATGTGAAAATGTCCTTGGCTCAGGTGGATACAAGAGTGGCCGAAAGCAGAACACGAATGATCTCGTATGCGGTTCTCCTGATTGTGATAGTCACCATACTCTCGGCAGGATTCATCTTTTTTATGGTCCACTCTCCTGTGAAAAAACTCATAGCAGGCACTCAGGAGATTTCCAGCGGCAATCTGAACCATGAAATAGACATCCAATCGTCCGATGAGATAGGTCATCTCGCCCAGTCTTTCAATCTCATGACGCGCAACCTCTCCAAAGCGCAGGATCACTTGTGTCAGATGGAAAAGATGGCTTCCGTCGGAAAGCTTTCCGCCACAGTCGCTCATGAGATCAACAATCCTCTGGCAGGAGTGCTCACCTATACGAAACTCGTCATGAGAATGCTCAAAAAGGAGCGTGTAACATCCGAGGAAAAAAAGTCGGTGGAGAAGTATCTGACGTTTATTAAAAGCGAAACAGCGCGCTGCGGTGATATTGTTAAGAATTTGCTCCTCTTTTCCAAGAGAACCGGGGGCGATTTCCGGCATGAGAGTCTCGACACGATCATAGAGAAGAGCCTCCAGTTGGTGAATCACCACCTGGAAATTCAGGGGATCACTCTGGAGAAAGTTCTATGTGAGGAGGACGACATCATTTTCTGCGACGCCAACCAGTTACAACAGGCCTTCATTGCCCTCTTCGTCAACAGTGTCGAGGCCATGCCCAAGGGTGGGACCTTGAAGGTAAAAACCGACTGTAAGAAAGGCGATGATACCGTCCGCATTGCCATTTCGGATTCAGGCCACGGAATTCCCGAGGAGGTGAGGCCGAATATCTTTGATCCCTTTTTCTCAACCAAAAAGGACGAGAAACGGATCGGACTCGGTTTGTCTGTCGTCTACGGAATCATACAGCGACATGGCGGCGCAATTGACGTTCAATCGGAACCTGACAAGGGAACGATCTTCACTATCACGCTGCCCAGACAAGAACCTGAAAAGGACGAGAAACGCGTTGAATTAATAGAAGAAGCTGTCGCTTAGGGAGTAAGAAACGGTCATGGAAAATATAGATGTCGGGATCCTGGTTGTGGACGACGAGCTCGTTGTGAGAGACTCGCTGTACAATTGGTTCAAAGAGGACGGCTACCGGGTGGACACGGCCGAAGACGCCAAAATGGCTTTGAAAAAGCTGCAGGAGAGCTCCTGGGATATCGTGCTCCTGGATATCAAAATGCCTGGTATGGACGGCATGGAACTCCAGAAGAGAATCAAAGAGATCGACGCCAATATGATTGTGATCATGATTACGGCCTACGCCTCTGTGGACACGGCCGTGCAGGCACTCAAGGAGGGCGCCTTCGATTACATCACCAAGCCCTTTGATCCGGACGACATGGGCCACCTCATCAGAAATGCCGTTGCCCAGCGAAAACTGACAGAGGAGAACATCCAACTCCGCCAAAAAATTGACGAGTTGTCCAAATTCGATGAAATCATCGGCGACAGCCCAGCCATGAAACGGGTCTTTGAGCTGGTCGAAACGGTCGCGCAATCCGACGCCACTGTCGTCATTCACGGTGAGAGCGGGACCGGCAAGGAACTTGTGGCCCGGGCCGTTCACAGCAACAGCCCGCGCCGCTATTTTCCCATCATCCCTGTCAACTGTGGAGCTCTGCCAGAGGGGATACTCGAGAGTGAGATTTTCGGACACGAGAAGGGAGCCTTCACAGGCGCCCAATACCGGCGCAAAGGGAAACTTGAGATGGCCGACGGAGGCACCCTCTTCCTGGATGAGATCAGCAGTATCGGTACAAAGACGCAGATGGATCTGTTGCGGGCGCTGGAGACGAAGCAGTTCACACGTCTGGGCGGAACCAAGGAGATCACTGTCGATTTCAGGATTATATGTGCTACGAACCAGAACCTTGAAAAGATGGTCGAGGAGGGAACCTTTCGAGAGGACCTCTATTATCGCATCAATGTCTTCTCCATCTACCTCCCCCCTCTGCGGGAGCGGCGTTCGGACATCCCGCTCCTGGCGAACCACTTCGCCCAGAAATATGCCTTGGCGATGAACAAAAAAATCACCCAGATCTCACCCGGGGCTTTGGATCTATTGGTTCAGCACGACTGGCCGGGCAATGTCAGAGAATTGGAGAACGCCATTGAGCGGGCCATGGTTGTCGGCAAACCGCCCCGTATTATGGCAGAGGATCTTCCCTTTCAGCTCAGTGCGAAGAAAACGGATCTGACGTCCGATTCCCTGGAGGAAATCGAAAAAACTCATATACAGCATATTTTGGAGCGCATGGAGTGGAACATCACACGCTCTGCCGAGGTCCTCAAAATCGATCGTGTCACCCTCTACAACAAAATTAAAAAATACGGCCTGAAAAGATAACGTGAATGGCTTTCATCTGTGTTGTTCCTGTACATCTGCCACAAGAATCCCTCCTCATCCCTCTTCTGGAACACATCTCATCATCCTTCCATCGAGAAACACGAATCGTTTTTCTCCCCATCGATCCCTCTTTCGCTTACGACCACTCCAGGAAACAGCATAACTCTTCCCTGCTCCTGGCCAAGCTGGTGGATATCAAGCCAAAGGACGCTCTCAGGATAGTGGGCGTCACCGATCTCGACCTCTTCATTCCTATCCTCACCTTCGTTTTCGGCGAAGCCCAGCTCAGCGGTCCTGCCTCCATCGTCTCAACGCAGAGGCTGAGAAACGAATTTTACGGTCTCCCAAAAAACGACGGACTGTTGCAGCAACGTTTGGAGAAAGAAGCGATCCACGAGCTCGGCCACACCTTCGGCCTCGTCCATTGCCGGAATGATCTGTGCGTGATGAGACCCTCAACCTACGTCGAGAACATCGATCTGAAGCCACCGCAACTGTGTTACTCCTGCCTGAAAACCATCGACGAAAAATTGAAGGCCATTCCCCCCTAATCTTTCCGCTCCGAACACCCCTCAAAAATGAAGCGGACTGAAAATCGTAAAGTGCCGGCGTGACATTCTGGGAAGTGAGCCCCCCGAGGGAGAACCCGAAATGGCGGAAAATGCGAGGGGAGTGTCGTATTTTCCGACAATCGTATAACTCATGAATATAGTAGAAACATACGGCACTTTACGGATATACAACAAATTCTATTGTCGGAAAATCCTACGTTTTAATGCTGTTTTCTTCCACTCCAAGACCCACCGTTTTTTTTATTCATCATTCATAATTTATAAATAAACATAGTCTTAGATTGCAAAGATTTTCGAAGCACGAATTCCGGCACACTTCTTGCAATTTTATATACCTGACAAGTTTTCAATCAAGGGCACGGTTCAATGAAAAATGCACCGGTTTTCACACCCGATGAACTTCGTACAGCGACAAGAAGCAGCGACTCACGTGAACAGGGATTTTCGGATATTAATTTCTCAGAGAATGTCGAAGAAGGCACTCACTTTTTTCAATCTTTTTAGAAAATCATTCATTGCACGCAATCGAAAAGTGAGTGCCGTGTATTTTTCTTTTCATCGGAGGAATGGGAGAATTCTCCTTAAAAAGATTTGAATGGGGGCAGGGGATTCTCCCGTTCCCCACTGAAGAAGTAGAGGGAACATAAAGCGGAGTTAAGTTCAACCTGGGGCAGTATGTAATAATTTCTTCCCGCCTCATGGTTCATTCTCTATGATTAGGAACATTTCTCGAAGGGAGAGATGGTTTGCTGCTATCGTATCCGTCGGGTCACAGAACGCCTTCTTTCCGCTCGTTTGAAAAAACGAGGAAGGGGCGTTTTTTCACTGTAGGGGTTCGAGGATTCGAGGAGCCTGTTGTCTCCCCTATTATCGTCCCCCATATCAAGGGGGGACAACAGGAGGGTGTTAAGAACAGGAGAGACATAACAGAGAGAAGATTAAAGATCAAAGATGTGACCCCAAATTATGAAGCTTGAGCCGCAGATGGTCCCGGCGAAGGCTTTGGGTTGGACTTTCTTTTTGCTTCTTCCACCTTTCGGAAATTGTCAATATTTCCGAAAGGTACATCAGGTGGTTCGGAGGAAAGGATGCACTTTCCTCCGAGGGGTAACAGGATTTCGATGCGAGCTGGCGGAGCATAGAAATCCGCCATAGGGGCGAGAGCCCCTTGGAAGTGTTGAGCAAAGCGAACACACTTCTTCTTGGCCAGCAAAGAAAAAGAATGGGATTCATATCAACTTAGGGACGTTACCATCAAAAAACTGGGAGGGAAGATTAAACTTTAAAGATGCGACCCCAATAGCCTTTTACTAGCAAAGAAAAAGAAGGGCTTTCATATCAAC
>CP070758.1:3711555-3736273 GCA_020348925.1 Gemmatimonadota bacterium
AGGCACACACACGGACCGAATTTTGAGACCGATATTTCTCTCCTCCAGAAAACGCATGACACCATCCGCAGCGGCCAACCCGAAAGCGCTTCCTCCGGTCAAAAGCACGGCATGAACTTGCTGAACGTGATGGATGGGGTCAAGGCAGTCCGTTTCCCGAGTACCCGGAGCAGAACCTCGCACATCAACGCCGGCCACCGCCCCATTGTCACAGAGTATGACAGTGCAGCCGGTCAGGGCTTTCTCATGTGTGGCGTGACCGATCTTTATGCCTGAGACGTCAATAATTGAAGAGCTCGTCATAGCGGAGGCGGATTCTTTTCATACGGTTTTCGTCAACTCTTGAGGTTTGAAGGAGGTAATAATCTCCACAACTTTCTCAACGTCGTCGACGATGTGGAAGAGTTCGTAATCTGATTGGGAAATTTTGTCCTCTGCAAGAAGTCTTCCTTTTATCCAGTCAATGAGACCTGCCCAGTACTGGCTATCGTACATGATGACGGGAAAGGGCAGTATTTTATTTGGTTGAATGAGGGTGACCGCTTCGAAGAATTCGTCAAGGGTGCCGAAGCCGCCGGGCATGATGACGAAAGCCTGGGCATATTTGACGAACATGACTTTGCGCACGAAGAAATAGCGGCAATTGATCAGTTTCGTCAGGTATTTATTCGGTTTCTGTTCCATGGGGAGCTCAATGTTGATGCCGACGGATTCTCCCCCGGCTTCGATGGCCCCTTTATTGGCCGCCTCCATGATGCCGGGGCCGCCCCCGGTGATGAGGCAATAGCCTTCCTTGACCAGCAGGCGGGCAATCTCTTCGGCTTTGTCGTAGTCATCGTCTCCGGGCCTGGATCTTGCCGAGCCGAATATGGACACGGCCGGTGGCAGATAGGCCAGATCCTCAAAGCCCTCGACGAACTCGGCCATGATGCGGAAGATGCGCCACGGATCCTGGTGGGTGAAGTCATCGATAAGATATTGGCCGGGTACTATCTGGTCCGGCCTTTGAGCACGTGGGTCGATTTTTTCCTTTTTCAAAAGATCCCTCCTCACTATAAATAAGTGTGTTTTCTGAAACAGTTTGTTCAGATCTTGCCGAAGGCAACAATATAGCCGATCATTTTATAAATCAACTTTGCCGCTGTGAAGTCGGGGGCAATGTTGCCGGGCTGGGGGCAGAGTTCGACGACGTCGAAGCCGACGATATCTCTTTTTCGAGCGATACCTTGCACGAGCTCTAAAACATCGTACCATCCTAATCCGCCTGGTTCGGGCGTGCCGACACTGGGCATGATGCCGGGATCGAAAACATCCAGGTCAATGCTCACATAGACATTTTTCCCAAGCTGCGAAATAACTTTTTCCCAAGAGGAATTCTTTCTCATCTCCTGAGCAAAGAAGACAGCGAGGTTTCGCTCTTTTATGGAGTCCGCTTCTTCTTTACTCAAGCTTCGTACGCCAACTTGAACGATTGGAGCGTACTCCAAAAGCCGCCAGGCGGTGCAGGCGTGATTTAATTTCGAGCCGAGGTACTCATCACGAAGATCTGCGTGGGCATCCAGTTGAAGAACGGTTACGTCTTTGATTTTTTCGGTGAAGGCTTTTACGATTCCAACCGTTATGCTATGTTCTCCACCCAAGGCAATGGGTGTCTTACCCTTTTCCAGGATGTTTGAAACAGATCGGTAGATTTCTTCGAGGGTACCCTGTGGTGATGCATTCGGATCTACATCCTGGGCGGTGGAGATTCCAATTGTGTATGGTTCACTACCAAACTCTTCGTCGTAGAGTTCTACCTGTTGAGACGCCTCAATAATAGCCTCTGGTCCGTATCGTGTTCCTTTGACATATGTCGTTGTCTGTTCATAAGGAATGGGCAGAACGACAAAGCGTGCATCCGCCTCGGCCGAATACTCTTCAGGTAATCCGAGGAAATTTTTTCTGGTGTTTGCCGTCATGATACCGTCATCTCGAGATGTTCACCCAGCCCAAATGTCACAGTGACACCCCGCTGGATATTTTCAGCATTCTCAGCCAAGGCAGTCACTAGGAAAGGGAGGGCGATGGTTGCATCGCAGTACAGGGTCGCTTTCTTCGCGGACGCCGAGATCTTTCCCCAGGACTGCGCCTCTTCGAAGGTGCAGCCCGAAAGTCCGCCCCAATAGGGAGCATCGACAATGATCTGTATCGCGTAATCATGGCCCTTCACCGTTCGCCCTTGAACGGAGGCAGCGACTTCCGTTTGCTGGATAAAGTTTTTGGGAGTACCTCCGCCAATGTATATGACCCCTGTTTTTTTGGAATCGATCACAATGTTCGTCAATTCTTCAACATCACCGATGACATTGAACTGAATTGTTTCTCCCTTCTCTTTCGTCAAGAGTGTCAGGGCGATTCCTATGGATGAATCTCCGATCGCCGGACAATATATGGGGACGTTCGCCTTTGCCGCCGCTGTTACTATTCCGTCTTCACCCTTGTGCTTTCCGAGCTCTGTTCCAAGACGAGTCAGAAATTCCCTTGTGGTGTAGTTCTTGTGAGAATCCAACCCTTTGGCAAAATCGGCAATGAACCTGTCGGCATTTCGAAATTCCTCCTCGCTGGCAAAGGTATCGTAGATTTTATCGATCCCGTGTTGATAGAGGGTGACGTCATCAAAGTTGGGATCCCCTCGAAAGTGAAATTGTCCCAGCGTCTCGTGACAATCGTGGAAGAGGTTCGCCCCGGTCGAAACCAAACAATCGATGAGACGGTTCTCGATGAGGTAAACAATGATTTTCCTCATACCGGCCGGCACCATGGCCCCTGAAAGTCCCATGAGTATGGTCGTTTCGTCCCTCAACATGTCCGCCCAGATGCGAAAGGCGGTACCCATGCTCCGGCCCTGAAAGGAGATAGATTCCATCCTCTGCAGACAGTCTGCCACGGATTCTCCGGTTTTTACCTCAAAAGGTTTAATGGGGTTTTTCAGCAATGTTTCTTTCTTCAATAAACTTCTCCTTTGAAATTACAGTCAACTCAAGAGGTTCAGGACCTGTGAATTATAGGATATTCGCGCTCGAGAGATGCGTTGAATTGATTTTTACTCGAATCCGTTGATCCTCGACACCTTGAGCCTTCAAATGTCATGGTACAAAGACAGCCGCGGTGATGACGGATGTCCACAGACCCCCCTTATCCCCTATAGCCGATTGCGTAATGTTTCGGGTTTTTACAATCTTGTCGTGCATGCGATAAACGTCCCGTCGCTCGTCCCAAGCGAGGTCGGCATCGAATTCGATGCCGAGAGTGGAGGCCAACATGCTGGCCGCCAAATCTTCGGCATAGTCCCCGGCTGCATCGTCCGTCTGTCCGAAGGTATGGTGTTCGCTCAGGTATCCATATTGCTCCTTTTCGGTTGGGATGGCAATTCCTATGGAGGCCACGAGGAGGCGATTCCGTTCGTTTGTACTGTTATCACAGATGACGCAAAAGACGATTTCACCTGGTTTGAGCAGACTGAGTCCTTTATCCTTTGAGATGATTTTGCACCCGGGGGGAAGAATACTGGAGACTCGTACCAGGTTGAATTTTTCAATACCCGCTTTTCTGAGAGCCGCCTCGAAGGATCTCAATTTCTCTTTATGCTTTCCCACACCTTTGGTGAGAAAGAGTTTCTGTGGAACCATAGTCGTGTCTTTCCTTTCTTGGATGAGGGTGGTGTATATGTATGGGACTCATCAATTCGGGATAAGAAAAACGATCACGGTAAGAAGAGCCCCAATGAGCACAATCAAGGCGAAGGTTTTGTCAGAGACGAAGTTCTTCTCCTTCTCCTTTTGAAAGAACGTTCCTTTGAAGAGAAACAAAACACCCATCCAGAAGAGAACGAGGAGGAGTGTAAGAGAATCGGTCCTGTCCGTTCCGATGGGTAACCCCTCCCAGATTTTTCCAAGAGACTGATATTTCACAGCCATATGTAGAGGAATACCACCCAGTAAGAGAAGGATGGCTCCGGCCAGCGTCACCTTCGTCAGAGCCTCCAATTTTTCTCCGCGTTTGAGAAAAAGATAAGCCCAATATCCCGCCAGCAGGATGAGTAAAAGTCCGATGAGAACAGAGCAGAAGTGAAGAACGTATAAAAACGGTGAAACCTGTCCTTTGAAGGTGAAGGCGTATGTCTTCCCCGATGTAATGGCATTTTTAGGCAATGTTAAAGGTGTTCCCGTGACGCTGCTTACCTGGATGTAGTAGCAGATCCTTGTTCCGGTCGAATGGGAGGGGATCACGGCTGAATATTCATCAGCCTGGTCCATTGAAGTCATGGGCAGTGAGAGAAAATCTCCCCCCTTCTCTTTATAAAAGAGCTTTACCCCACCTTCTTTCAAATCGAGTGAGGAGATGATTCTGGCCCGGATCTCCTGTCCGCCCGGGCCGGCGTGCTCTCTCACCGGAGTGTGTTCCAGACGCAAGGTAAGAACCTCTTTCTGTTCGGCTATCTGTGTCTTGTGACAGCTCAATCCGAGCATTGTAAGAAGGCACACACCGACAAGCATGAATCGGGCAACACGGATCAAATGAGTACCCATTGTCGCATTCTCCTATCACGAATGTGAAACATTGTTCAGGATATTTTTCTTCTGACCATTTTTTTCGAAAAATGATTGTACCCTCGAAAGGGGAGCGACTCTTGATCGCCATTCTCGTCGATGAGTGTTATGCCGCAATGAGCTTCCACAATGGCTCCGACTGTGGATATTTTCGTTTCTGTCTCTCCCTCGATGATGTCAATGACCTCTTCTGCTCTCTTCTGAGGCAGTGCGAAGAGGAGCTCGTAATCCTCTCCTCCATAAAGGGCGTAATGATGCGAGGGTGTGCCAAATTCTTGTGCCGCCAGCTTCGTCTGAGAATGGAGGGGGATCTCTCCGGTATAGATTCTTGCCCCTGTTCCACTCAAAGCACATATATGATGAATCTCAGAGGCCAGGCCGTCACTGATATCGATCATGGCATGGGCGTTCGTCTCCTCCACGAGAACCCTGGCTTCATGAATCCGTGGCAGGGGAAGAAGATGTCTTTCCATAATATATGACCATTTCTCAGGGATCTCTTCTCCTGTTTTTCTTTGCTCTCTCAGGATCTTCAATCCCGCTACCGAACTTCCCAAATCACCTGAAACACAGATGACGTCGCCCACTTTTGCTCCGGACCTTGTCGCCATTTGTTTGCCTTCAACTTCACCGGTTAAGGCAATGTTGATGACGATTTCTGAGAGGGCGGCCGACGTATCACCACCGACGATGTACCCTCCGAATCGATAGAGTATTTTCTCCATGCCCTCATACATGGCCTCCACCCACTCCACGTCGGTTTTATCTGGAAGGCAGAGGGAGACAACAGCGGTGCGGGGAATTCCGCCCATGGCCGCGATGTCACTCAGGTTTGCGGCCATGGCCTTCCAACCGATCTGGTAGGGTGTTGCGTAAGAGGAGTCGAAATGGATGCCCTCGACAAAGACGTCCGTAGTGAGCAGCATCACCATCCCCTTTTTGGGTACAAAAGCGGCAGCATCATCATCAATACCCAGTCGGATTGCTTCGGATGTGCTGCGCACCTTTTTTTTGATACGGTCAATGAGTCCGAATTCGCCTATCTGTCCCACTTTCATGATGTTTCAGTCTCTTTGAATAATTGTTCCAGCCTCAGCATGTTTTCCCCCACATGTATAAAAACAGTCGGTAAAGACACTTAGTCGATCCGAAAGGGATCGTTCCAGTAGAAACGGGTGGCTCCCTGGGGGGTTCCAAACCAAACGTAATCACCGTCAAGGAGGATCGTCTGGACAGTATTATGTAACAGGCCGTCCTCTATGGAAAAGCGCCGCCACGTGTTTCGGAGTCGATCGAATTTAAGAACGCCTTCATCAGTGGCGATCCACGCCGCGCGATCATTGATGGCCAGGTCGTAAATGGTACCGAAGGAATAAATTCCTGGAGGAAAATACTGCTGCCATTGCGAGGACTCTTTATCGAAGACCGACAGAAAGAGGGAGATGGGAAGGGATTCCTTCCCGGGTATCGAGGGTCTTCCTGTGATCAACTCGTGGGCTTCCGTTTGGAAAAAGAGTCTCTCATCGATTGCCCAGGATGGCAGCGCGGCAAACCAAACCGACTCGCTATCGGCGACCATATCGACCACGACGCCACCCAAATGGTCCTGACGATCTTCGAAGTATTCCCATTCCTTTCTCTCTCTTGGCTTGAAAAAAAGTCCGCGGTTTGTGGCTGCCCAGATTCGATCAGTATCGACTTGGACATCATAAACTATGGCTGTAGCAATGTTCTCATTCGATACCTTGGTAATATCGCCGGTTTTTCTGTCCGTGGAACAGAGTCCGAAAGCTGTGCCAATCCAGAGACGTTCCCCATCCAAGGCCAAGTCAATAACTACGTTATCGCTCAACCCTTGGAGGATTGTGTAGGTTTTCCACGATTTTTTGTTTTTGTTCAGTTGAGCCAGTCCGTCGTACGTTCCAAACCACACGAATTGAGAATCTGCGGCCATGGATGTAACGTTATCGCTTCGCAGACCATCGATGAGGCGGGCCTCGAAATAAGACCATTCGGTGCTGTTTCGATTGAATCTCGTAATTCCCTGAGAACCCTGGAGTTCACCGATGCCGGCAAACCACATGTCGGAATCGTCGAAGATCATGGAGGCAACATTGGGTTCGATGAGGCCGAATTGCAGCATCTCCAGTTTCTGAGTGCGCATGTCGGCGGTACCCGCATTGAGCCCCCAGGTGGCGATCCACATGATGTCCCAGTTGTCAATGACGGACCAATGGATGGGATAGGTGCGGAGGTTGCGGTCCTGAAGAGTAGCATTGTATCCCTCAGTAAAAAAAGTATACTTGAAATCGGTAATGAAGTCCGGATACTCAATTGGAGGAGGATTCGTGAGAAGAAGGCCCGTCGGTATGGAGGAGGTTGTGTGCCACCTTTTTTCCGTGGGGTGATAGTAATTGATGTACCCGGAGCGGGTGAGACACCAGATGTATTCGTTGGCCGGATCATAGGCGACGCGCTCTATCCAGTTCTCATAGAGCCCGTCGCTCATAGTGTAGGGAGTATCCCAACGACTCAAATAGCGGTCGTAGCGCGTCACACCGCCCGTTGTTCCAAAATAGATATATTGATGACCGACTGAGATGGAGTTGACATACCTGAAATCCGTGTAACTGACCCAATCTCCCTCTTCGTAGCGCAACCTGGTTGATTGGCCCGAGGCCAATGAGACGAGCCCCAGAACAATCATAAGAGCGGAGAGAGTAGAGATAGAAAAGATTCTATTAGCCATGATCAAACGGTCTCACCTCCGTGCACGGGGCTCTCTTAAAATGACTTGCTTTTGAGGGAGTGACGGATAGCCGCTGGGATTTTCTCGGCAATGTCACCAGCGATAACTCCCAATGTTCCCTTTTTCTCAGCGGCTAAATCGCCCGCAGCGCCGTGGAGAAATACTCCGGCTACGGCTGCCTCAGGCCCTTTCAATCCCTGAGCCAGCAAACCGGCAATCAAACCGGTGAGAACGTCTCCGCAGCCGGCCGTAGCCATGCCGGCGTTTCCGGTTGAATTGATGTGAACAGTGCCAGTGGGATCGGCTACAACGGTGGGAGCCCCTTTCAACACGAGCACTACGCCGAGGTCTTCGCCCACTTTTTGGGCCAGACTGATCCGATGCGCTTCGATCTCACCGATCGGCCGATCGATCAGACGGGACAGTTCTCCCGCGTGGGGGGTAAGGATCAACTCCGCTTTTCTATCTGCCAGACAATCGTGGTGACCCGCAAGAGCGTTCAGGCCATCGGCGTCAATGACAGTAGGTATCCGCACTTTTCGAGTAATGTTCCGGACCAATTCCTGCGTCTCTTTGTTCAGGGAAAGGCCAGGTCCGATGGCCAGAACGTCGGCCCAGTCCATAAGCTCTTCAATGCCTGACTCGGCTGCGAGACTCAAGGTCCGTTCCTTCGTTTCGGGCAGAGGCTTCGTCATCGTCTCGGTGAGCTTGATCTCCATGACGTCGTTGAGGCTCCTTGGAATTCCAAGAATCGTCATACCGGCCCCCGCTCGCAGTGCGGCCTGACAGGAGAGTGCGGCAGCACCAGTCATTCCGACGGACCCGGCCACCACAGCCACCCGTCCGCAGTCGCCCTTGTGGGCGTTGGGTGCTCGTCGAGGAATAAGCCGGGCGATGCCCTCACGTTCCACATATTCGATGGTGATGCCGGCGCCACCAATGACCTCCGGAGGAACACCGATGTCTACGACTTCCAGTTTGCCGACGTACGATTTTCCGGGAAATAGCAGCAAACCCACCTTGGGAAGCCCCATCGTCGCTGTCACATCTGCTCGGACACAGGGACCCTCAACTGCCCCTGTATCCGTGTTGAGACCCGAAGGAGTATCAACGGCTACGACTGTCCCTTCGAATTTGTTTATGAGGTCAATCACCTCAGCCGGAAAGCCTCTCACAGAGCCCTGTATGCCGGTACCCAAGATGGCATCGACGACAATATCGGCCTCCAAGGGCTTGTTGATGTTATCAAGACTGGAGATTTCTTTCACGTTCAGGCCTATGTTTACCGCACGGTCGAGGTTGACTTTGGCGTCACCGCTGATCTCGCTCTTCTTACCAAGAAGATAGGTCTCGACATCCGCTTCCTTCTCCGTCAATAATCTGGAGACGACAAAGCCATCGCCACCGTTGTTCCCCTTACCACAAAAGATGATAACCCGACTGTGGCTGATGTCGATGAAGGTCCCTTCAATCGCATTGACGACACCTTGCCCGGCCGCCTCCATGAGGTCAAGCCCCGGAATTCCAAACTCTTCTATGGTAACACGATCAATTTCCCGCATCTGTTGCGTCGTGACAACTTTCATGTTTGCCTCATCAGGAGCGCTATAGCGACTGCATACTCCGATGTGTGAGAGAGGCTGAGGGCGATGTCTTTTCCCGCGGCCACTTTTTTTGCTTTTCCTCTCAGGATAACATGGGGATCACCATCCTGGTTGGTCCCTATCTCGACTTCGGACCAGAGAGGATTATGTCCCTTTTTGAGACCGAGGGTTTTCCAGACCGCTTCTTTGGCTGCGAAGCGCGCCGCGAAGGAAGCGCTCCGGGCTCGCTTGCCTCGACAGTATCTGATCTCAGCCTGCGTGTAGATCCTTTTTAAAAAGCGGTCCTGCCACCTTCGGATCGCATTTTCAATTCTGTGCACCTCAATAATGTCCAGGCCGATTTTCTCGGTCATTCTCCCCTCTTTCCAGACACTTAAATCAGATATCTCTTCAGCACTTGATCCTTGATTGGTCTGACCCTCAGGGTGCCCGTTGGATCCTGGGAATCGAACCAGTATAGTACAGCGACCTCGGCTTGATGACGGCCCGAGCTGTATCGGGCACATATGGCAGCTGCCCGTTCCATGATCTTTCTTGCCCGACTTCGGCGCAGGACAACGATTGGGCTGCCGTGCTCCTTCGCACTGAATTTCAGATCCTCTTCCTTGGCCAAGGCATTCAAATGTTCGTTTTCATCTTCATTTCGACCGGCGATGATCTTCTGGCCGGTCGGGAGCCGGAAATGACGGCCGATTTTGAGCAGATTGATGTCGTATAACGAATCCTCACCGTGTTCGAAGAGATCCCGGAGTCTGTCCGCGAAACCCTTGTCAGTCAGCAAGCACCCTCCCGCCGGACAGGCGTAATCGTCTATTCCGCTGTTTTCCGCCAGTTTCATCTGGACCTTCCTCGATCGCCCCTGAATAGCCAGGAACTTTTCACGGTCTATGAGACCCTCCTCTTCGGGGATTGTCGGCTTCATCAGTTTTGCCGACAGTGGTCGCAATAAGCGACCGTCGAGCCCTGAATCCCGCTCCACAATGCGCATGGCATCGCGCCGCTGCGACATGGGTCGTTGTCCCAACACTTCGCCAGAAAAGACGAAATCGGCTCCTGTCTCTTCCATGATCTGCCGGGCCTTGGTGAAGGTCATTATCCGGCAGTCGAGGCATGGATTCATGTTCTTACCATATCCGTATTTGGGTGACTTGAGCATCTCGATATACTCACGCCCTAAGCCGATCCTTCTGAGAGGGACCTTAAGTTTGTCCGAAACCTCTTTCGCCTCGCATCGACCGGGGCGGTTACAGGTGCAAAAGGGACTGAAAAAGTTGACGGCCAGAACATCGATCCCTTGATCACTGATCAGTTTTATCGCCAATGTGCTGTCGAGACCACCGGAGAGCAGGGCTATGGCCTTGACTTTTTTTGATGTTGTGCGTGTCATCTCGAAAAAGATCCTTTCCTTTGCACTCAACGTATGATTGAAATTTAACCTAAATGACTTCTTTGGGCAACCAATTTCTACACATCAAACCGTTGTCTTTTCTTCGATTCCCTTTACCGCGGGAAATTCTGAGAGGGGCGTGTGCAAGGCACCTGTTCGGCGGAGGTGGAAACGGTATGCCGTGTTGTTCCGAGTGTGTCACAGTGAGCGGTGAATAATCGGGGAGAAATTTTTTCCTTGACAGTGAACATATTTTCACTATATTCACAGGAGAAGGTAGGAAGGGGCAAGAAGACGGAGAATGCAATGGCACATATGAGGCATAGTGCGATGGAGGTGTCCCATGAAACAGCTTCTCACGGAACGGCAGAAGGCGGTCCTCGAGTACGTCTCCCGGTGTATCCGGGAGCAGGGGTATCAGCCCACCATGCGGGAGATCGGCGACCATTTCGGCATCCGCTCCACGCACGGCGTGCATCGCCATCTCGACGCTCTCGAACGGAAGGGGTACCTGAGGCGTGAAGGGGGTCGATCCAGGGCCATCCGCCTGGTCGATCATCCCCTGATCCGGACGTTAGAGCTTCCTATCGTCGGGCGAGTGGCGGCAGGTGAGCCCAACCTGGCCCTGGAGGATATTGAGGGGACCATCAGCCTTGACAGGCAGTGGGTGAACGGCGATGACTGCTTTCTCCTCCGGGTCAAAGGTGACAGTATGATCGGCGCCGGCATCCGCCCCGGCGATCTGGTGGTGGTCAGACCGCAGCCGATGGTGGAGAACGGGCAAATTGCCGTGGTCCTCATCGAGGGTGAGGCGACGGTGAAGCGATTTTACAGGGAGCAGGGGCGCGTCCGCCTGGAGCCGGAGAACCCGGACATGGAGCCGACCATCCTCTCGTGCCGGACCGAGAGTGTCTCCGTGATTGGCAAAGTGATCGGGCTTTACCGGGAGATGTGAAACTCGAGAGGCATAAGAGGGGCAGAAAAGGGCTTGAGAAGGTAGGAGAAGGCAGAACAAGGCGGAAGCAAGAAGGAAGAGAAGAGGAGGACGGAAGGAGGATTTATGCCCAAGCAGTTGCGTCGATGGATCGTCCACGTCGATGTCGATGCTTTTTTCGCCTCTGTGGAGCAGGTGCTCCGGCCGGAGCTGATGGGCAAGCCCGTCATCGTCGGCGGCGTGCCGGAGATCCGGGGGTGCGTCTGCTCGGCTTCGTATGACGCCCGGGCCCTGGGGGTGAGGGTGGGCATGTCGCTGCGGCAGGCCCAGAAGCTCTGCCCGGATGCGGTCTTTGTGCCGGGACGGTTCGCCGATTACGACCGGTTTTCGCGGCAGTTGTACAGCTTGCTGTGCACCTTCACGCCCGAGGTGGAGGCCGCTTCCATCGACGACATGTACCTCGACCTGACGGGCTGCGAGCGGCTCTACGGGGAGATCGGGCGGACTGCTTCGAGCATACAGGAGAGAACGCTCCAGGAGTTGGGTCTCGGCATCTCGGTGGGCGTTGGCTCCAGCAAGGTGGTGGCCCGGGTCGCCTCCGGCCTTCGGAAACCGAAGGGGCGGGTGGTGGTGCCGCACGGCCGCGAGGAGCTCTTCTTATCCCCTTTGCCCCTGTCGGCGTTGCCGGGTATCGGGCGACCGACGGAGCGGCGGCTCCATGAGTTCGGCATTCGCACCATCGGTGAGCTGGCCGTCCTGCCCAAGGAGTTGTTGCTTCGGACCTTCGGGAGCATCGGCGGCCTGCTCCACGAGCGAGCCCGGGGCCTCGACGGGCGCGTCTTGGTCCGGACTCGCACGCCCAAATCCATCTCCCGGGAGACGACCTTCGAGCAGGACACCGTTGACAGGGCCTTCATCCGCTCCGTGCTCAAGTATCTGTGCGAGCGGGTGGGTATGGCGCTGCGTCGTCTCGGTCGACAATGCCGGACGATCACGAGCAAAATTCGATACGGCGATTTCGGACAGATCGTCCGATCCCGGACGCTCCCCGTCCCGACGAACGACGATGTGACCCTCTTCCGGGAGGTGCTGGCGCTCTTCTCCCAAATACACACCCGCAAGGTGGCCGTGCGCCTCGTCGGGGTCTCGGCCAGCGGTCTCATCACCGTCGGCCGACAGAGCGATCTTCTCGACCTGAACGGTGACAAGAGAGGCAGGATCAACGACGGCATCGACCGGATTCGAAGCAAGTACGGGTTCAACGCCATCGACTACGGTGACATCATGCAACTGCGCCGGTTCTACTCCGAGGACGAGGAGGGCCTGAGGTTGAAGACGCCCTCACTGTCGCGGTGAAATTTTGTGTAGTAAGTCCATGAACCCTCTCCCCCGCGTTTCGTAGCTCACTACGAACAGGTCTCGAATATCCAAACAGTGAGGTATCCATGTCCTTCACACATCTCCACTGCCATTCCAACTTCAGCCTCCTGGACGGGGCGGCGAGCATCGACCGGCTCATTGAAGCGGCACAACGCTTCAAGATGCAGGCTCTGGCGATCACGGACCACAACGCCCTCTACGCGGGTGTCGAGTTTTACCGGGCAGCCATGGGCCAGGGCATCAAACCGATCCTCGGGGCCGAGGTGATCGTTGCGGGCGGGGGCCATCTCGTCCTTCTGGCGAGGGATTGGGAGGGGTACGGTAACCTCTGTCGGATCATCACTGAGGCACACCTGAACGGGGGGGGAAAGGAACCGGCAGCACCCCCGGGGGCTCTGGCGAGATACGCCCGAGGACTCGTTTGTCTTTCAGGATGCCGGCGGGGCGAGATACCGAACCTGCTCCTGAGGGGCGAGACGGAGAAGGCCGAGGAGATCGCCGCACGGTACAGTGACATCTTCGGGCCTGGAAATTTTTTCATCGAGCTCCAGTGGACGGCGGAGCTGAGTCAGCGGAGGCTCCTCCGCCGTCTCGTCCGGTTGGCCGGGAGACGCCGACTGCCACTGGTCGCCACGAACAACGTCCATTTTCTCAAACCGGAGGATTACCTCGTCCACCGCACTCTGGCCTCGATCCGGACCCTGAAGACGCTGAGCGACGCAGTCCCGGGCGAGGTCGCGGACAAGGCCTTTTTCTTGAAATCGGAGGCGGAGATGGAGGCCGTCTTGGGGGAGATCCCGGAAGCCCTGGCAAACACGGTGAAGATCGCAGGGCGGTGCGAACTGAACCTTCCCTCCGGGGAGCCGATCTTTCCAGGATGTGACGTTCCTCCGGGGGAGCAAGCCTCCTCGTACCTGCGGAGGCTTGCTTCGAAGGGATTGGCGGAGCGCTACCGAACCGTGACGGGGGACCTGACCGAGCGCCTGGACTACGAGCTGAAGATCATCCATCGGATGGGATTTACCGAATACTTTCTCATCGTCTGGGACATCGTCCGGTTTGCCCGGTCGAAAACCATTCCGGCCGTGGGCCGGGGCTCGGCGGCTTGCAGTCTCGTGGCCTACGCCCTGGGTATCACCGACGCCGATCCCATGCGCTACAACCTGTCCTTCGAGCGGTTCCTCAACCCTTTCCGGAGCGATCCGCCGGACATCGATCTCGATCTGTGCTGGCGGGGGAGGGACGAGGTGCTGGCGTACGTTTACGAGAAGTACGGTCGCGACAGGGTGGCCATGATCTGCACCTACGCCACGCTGCGGCTCCGGAGCGCCTTCAGGGAGGTGGCCAAAGTATTCGGGTTGCCGCCATCGGAGATCAACACCCTGGCCAAACGATTGCCCTCTTTTGGCGTCTCGAAGCTGGACGATGCCATGGGCCGCATTCCCGAATGCCGGGATATTCCCATCGATCAGGAGCCGTACAGGATCATTTTTCGCATCAGTGAAAAAATCACCGGTTTTCCCAGGCATCTGGGCATCCACTGCGGCGGCATCGTCATCGGCCGCGAGCCTTTGCCCACCTGGGTTCCCCTGGAGCGGGCCACAAAGGGAATTGTTGTCACACAGTACGACATGCGCGCCATCGAGGCGCTGGGCCTCGTCAAAATCGATCTGTTGGGACAACGGGCGCTGACCATTGTGGCCGACACGGTGCGCATGGTGGAGGAGAATTACGGGAGGAGGGTCGACGTGGACCGTCTCCCCGAGGGGGAGGAGAAGACGGCGGCTCTCATCCGCCAGGGGTTCACGATGGGCTGTTTTCAGATCGAGTCGCCCGGCATGCGGAACCTTCTGCAGCAGATAGAGGCCGAGACGCCTGAGGATGTGATCGTGGCTCTGTCGCTCATTCGGCCGGGACCGGCCGAGGCGGGCATGAAGGAGCAGTTCGTCCGGTATCGCCGAGGATTGGAGAGGGTGTCCTACCTTCATCCGAAGATGGAGGAAATTCTGGGAGACACATACGGAATCATGCTCTATCAGGAGGACATCCTCAAGGTGGCCAGTGGAGTGGCCGGTCTCAGTCTGGCTGAGGCCGACGGACTGCGGCGGGCTGTGACGAAGAGGCGGTCGCCGGAGGAGATGGCTAAGCACAGAAAGGGGTTCATGGTCGGGGCCCGCCGCAGCGGAATCCCGCAGGCGGTTTCGGAGTCGATCTGGCTCCGGATGGCCAACTTCTCCGCCTACTCCTTCTGCAAGGCCCATGCCGCTACCTACGGGCGCATCGCCTACCGGTGCTGCTATCTGAAAGCTCACTACCCGGCGGAGTTTCTGGCGGCCGTCCTGACCAACCGGGCCGGCTACTACCCGGCCTCGGCTTACGTTGAGGAGGCCAGGCGATGGGGCGTAGCGATCCTTGCTCCTGATGTGAACCGGAGCCGGGAGGAGTACACCGCGAGAGAAAACATCTTGCAAATAGGGCTCATGCGGGTGAAGGATCTGACGGCAAGATCGTTGAGATCCATCTTGAGGCAGAGGGCGCATGCTCCCTTCGGGGCCCTCGACGACTTCTGCCGGCGGGTCGATATCGGTCGGTCGGAGGTGGAGAACCTTATCAAATGCGGGAGTATGGATGGGTTCGGCAGAACACGGCCGGAACTGCTGTGGGAGCTGAGCCTCATCTTCGAGGGGATCCTCGAGGAGAAGAAAAAGGCGGCCGAAGCGACCCTTTTCTCCGTGCCCGAGACATTCAGGATGCCAACGACCGTCCCGAAAATCCCGGATTATCCGGACTCTCAAAAAGTGTCCATGGAGCAGGATATCCTGAGTCTGGCTGTCACCTGCCACCCTCTCGCCTTGTATCGGCAAACCCTTGGGAAGGAGGGAATTTTGCCCAGCACGGATCTGCCTGCTTATGCCGACAGGCGGGTAAAGGTGGCCGGCCGGCTCATTACCTCCCGGCGAGCCAGGACAGCCGGTGGGAAACTCATGAAATTTCTCACTCTGGAGGACGTTCATGGGACCTTCGAGGTCGTCCTTTTTCCCGATGCCTATCAGAGACACGGGGCGAGACTTTTCTCCGAGGGACCGTTCCTTATTCGAGGAACGGTGAGATGTCAGAACGGAAGCGCGGTCCTGATTGGAGAGGACATCCGAAGCTTGAGGGATATTGTTGCATGTGTGGGGCATTCACGTGACGGCACCGGACCCTCGGTCTTCCAGAGGAGACCGGTCTCTCCGGATCGGAATACGGCACTACAGAGATGGCTTTTTGAAAAAAATTGACAAGATGGTAAAAATGTCGTATATTGATTTTTCGCCTTCGGGAGAGGGCAACGGAAGAGGTCTTTTCTCGAGTTTCCATCGAGCGAGAACAGTCTGTTATGCTTTAGTAGGGAGGAGGATATACCCTGGGTTGAAGATGTCATGATGACACTGAGTGGATTCTGTGTTCGTCGTAAGTATGCATCACCAAAAAAAGACTGCAAGGACCTTCCTCTTTTGCAGTGCAATTCCATGCACCCTTCTTCTTTAGGACTGGCTTTCAAGGCCGCACCTTTTGAGAGACCGCCCTCTTTTTCTATACCCGAGTGAGATAAAGAGCTTTCCCGGAATTTCTATCGGCAGGATTTTTGCAGTTCGTTCGAAATTGTGGGTGTGAGGGGGAGAGGACATAAGTGTTCTGTGCAATTTGGGGACGATCAGTTTCCCAGTTGGATTTGGCGAAGGGTTTTTTCTTCGAATGTGCGGGTTTTCTGAAACTTGCGCGATTTTTTTATGTCCAATTCTTTTAAAGGTTTTGTGAAAGACCTTCACTGATCTTACGGGATACAAGGGGAGAATTATGATGCTGTTGAAACGGGGTGTATGTCTACTTTTGGGCTTGCTGTTCATTTTCACCTACCGCTTTGACTCGAAGGCCGAATTTCTGTCTCAGGAGGATGGCGCGAAGTTTTCGTTTGTGGCTTCCGATGATATGGGAGCAGAGGTCCTGATAGCGTTTCGTGAACCTGAGATTGAGGCGATCCTCGAAGGGGATGAAATTTTTCACAAGGTACGGATGTCCCGGGCTGGTTGGTCGACGGAGCCCGGCCGGCCGGAGTTGCCCGTTCTGGCCAGACTGGTGGCAGTACCGGCCGGTATCTCCGTGGAGGTGGAGGCCGGACAGGGGGAGTTTACGATCCTGAGAGATATACGGGTGCGTTCCAGTCAGGAGGCCGATGTTGCGAGACGGGAGAGGACGGTCATTGATGAAGGGCTGTCTGGTTCGGATGAATTGTATCCTGAAAATGTTGTGGAGGTGGAAACGCCGGTGCGAATGGGGAGGCTTCGCCTGGTCCCGCTTATTGTGCATCCGGTTCAGTATAATCCGGTTCGTGGAGAGCTCAAGGTGTATCGGAGCCTAGCGATAACATTGCGATACAGTGAGGCAAGTGGCTCAGGGGTTGGTGATCGTGATGGCCTTGCCCGATCGGAAGCATTCGAGGATTTATACAGGAGCTCGGTGGTCAATTACAGGAGTGTGGAATCGGCAGGGGTCCGTGGGGGATATCTTTTTGTGACCCCTGACGAGTATTACGAGGCGTTGGAGCCTCTTGTCGAGTGGAAACGGCAGAAAGGCTATCACACGGATGTGCTGCGGTTGTCGCAGCTCGGGTCGAATCCTGACAACAACCGGATACGGAATTCTATCCGAAACCATTATGCCAACACGCCGGTTCCCCTTGAATATGTTGTTCTTATCGGTGATGTCGAGGTACTGCCGACATTCTTTTACCAGGATGAGATGGAGACGGGGAGGGGTTGGGATGCCGCCGATCATCCGTACAGCATGCTGGAGGGGAATGATTATTTCCCCGACGCGTTCGTAGGACGGCTGTCGGTAGCCTCCGTGAGCCAATTGCATAATGTCGTCAATAAAATTGTATCCTACGAGAGAGATCCGTACATGGTCCAATCGGACTGGTACAAAAGGGCCCTCATGGTGTGCAACTACGAGGGCAATGCATCCGCCCGGACGACGAAACTCTGGGTGCGAGAGAAGCTTCTCAATAGCGGCTATACCGATGTGCCCACGTCCTTCTCGTTCGCGAATTTTGAAAGCGACATCGGGTTCATTGAAAGTGTCGTGAATTCAGGCGTGTCGTTTATCAACTACCGGGGTGTTCTCGACTGGGGCGGGTGGACGTCTCCGGATCACTATTATAACATCCTCGGATTACAGAATGGATTCATGCTTCCCGTGGTTACCGACATGGTCTGCCGGGCGGCGGCCTTTTATGATGATTGCCCGGCCGAGGCGTGGTTGCGGGCCGGGACGGTCATGAGTCCGAGGGGGGGCGTTGCCGTCGTCGGTCCTTCCGCCGTCAATACCAAAGTCTATTTCAATAATGTGATGGACTGCGGTTTCTATTCCGGTGTCTTTGACGATTCGCTTTCCTCGGTGGGACAAGCTTTGGCCCGAGCAAAAATGGAGCTGTATATGCAGTACCCGCTGAACCGGGGACCGGGTCACGCCTGGAATTCTGTGGAGTGTTATTTTCACATGTACACCTTGATCGGAGATCCGGGGCTTCACATGTGGACCGATATCCCACGTTATTTTACGGTCGAACATCCATCTGTGATCGAGGTCGGATCGAGTGTTTTGGGAGTGAGGGTGAAAGATTTGGGAAATCTTCCCACTGCGGGAGCCTATGTCTGTTTAACGCGTGGCGATGAGATTCTTTCAGGAGAATATACGGGGTCGGATGGTTGGGTTCATCTGCCCCTTTCCGTGGGGGTCGGTGATTTTGTGACCCTGACGGTGACAAAGCCGAATTTCAAACCATATCAGGCTGTTATGGTCGGTCGGGAGGTTTCGGTTTCCGTGGTTCTTTCGGACTATGGGATCGATGATGATGCTTCGGGCGGGAGTACGGGAGATGGTGATGGTCGCTCCAATCCCGGCGAACGCTTGGAGTTGTCTCTCTTGCTGGAGAACGTGGCGAGCGGTGGTGCTGCGGATTCGGTCTCCTGTGTGGTGGAGAGTGATGATCCGTATGTAGTCGTTCATCAGCCCGTGGTGGATTTTGGGAATATTGAGCCGGGGGAAAGTGTGTGGGGTCGGGAACCATGCGTTCTTTCGATCTCCTCGGATTGTCCTGACAGACAAGAGGTTGCCTTGACGTTGGAGATTGTTGATGGTGACGAACGCAGGTGGAGGAACTTCTTGGGCCTTGCGGTTGAGGCCCCAGATTTTGTTCTGTCCGATGTTCAGATTGAAGATTCCGATCAGCTGTTCCCCAACGGGCGGCTCGATCCTGGCGAAACCGTCCAAGTGGGGGTTGTTCTAACCAATACCGGCGGGAAATCTGGAGACAATGTCTGGGCCGTTCTCAGGACGGCCGACCCGAGGATCACCATCATCGATTCCACAGCGACCTTCGGTACTCTTCCCGTCGGAGGGGAAGGAACTACGACGGATGATCCCCTTGTGATAAGAGCGGATTTGAGAACCTTCACCGGCCATCGGGTTCAATTCAGCCTGGTGTGTGAGAGCGGTTCGGGTATGATCGATACAGTCGGGGTGGCACTCACAACAGGAATCCCCTCCTCATCAGATCCTGTAGGGCCTGACTCGTACGGTTATTTCGCTTACGATAACACTGATTGGCGTTATTATGACAAACCCACGTACGATTGGGTGGAAATTGATCCTTCCTACGGTGGTTCCGGGTCTGTGGGGTGGCTCGTTGATCAGCCCGCACCCGAGGATCTCGTATGGATTGATTATCCCCAGGGGGACACGCGTGTCTTAACGCTCCCCTTTTCCTTTCGATATTACGGGAGGACGTTCGATCAGATCTCCGTCTGTTCCAACGGGTGGCTCTCCCTGGGATCGACCTGGATGACTGACTTTCGGAACTGGTCCATTCCGGCGATTCTCAACCCACCGAACATTATTGCCCCCTTCTGGGATGATCTGTACATGGGGGGTGGGAGGGTCTTTACCTATCATGATGTACCGGGCCACAGGTATATTGTAGAGTGGAGCCGAGTGCACAATGATTATGATGATGCACTGGAAACCTTTGAGGTCATATTACATGATCCTGAGTATTATGAGACCGTGACCGGAGATGGGGAGATACTCTTTCAGTATCGGAATGTGAGCAACAGCGATTATGCGTGGAATTTTGCCACAGCGGGAATTGAGTCGCCGGATAAAAAGGGTGGTGTGGAGTACACGTATGCGGGATTGTATCCGCCCGGGGCACTGGAATTGGGGGATGGAGCGGCGATCAAGTTTACAACGGGGAAGGTGCTTCCGGATGGACCATATCTCAATTACTACGATTCCGAGATGGATGATGATGCTGTGGCCGGGAGTCAGGGGGATGGAGATGGGTTGGCGGATGCCGGTGAGCGTATTGAGCTGCACCTGCGGTTGATCAATTATGGTGAGAAAATGGCGGCGGAGGTGTCAGCAATCTTAAAGAGTGGGGACCCCAACGCATTGATCCGGGACAGCGTCCAGACATTTTCCGATATCGGGCCTGGAGATGTGATCCTGGGCAATGGGCCGTTTCTCGTCGATATCGAGCCTGCGTGTGAGAACGGCCATATCATCCGATTCCTGGTGGAGACACGGACTGCAGGAGCCTACTGCTCCTCCACAAATTTTAATGTTGAGGTGGTCGCTCCTGTCATCGTATACAAGATCCATGGTGTCGAGGAAATTCAGGGTGATGGGGATGGAAGACCTGAGGCCGGGGAGACGAGTGCGTTGCGGATCACCCTTGAGAATGTTGGGCATGGTCAGGCAACCGGCGTCTGGGGCAGATTAACAACCGAGGATGTCCACATAACTCTGACCGATGATGCGGCAGATTTTCCGGACATTGCCGCCGCCGCGATCGGTACGAATCTGAGCGACCCTTTCGTTTTTACGCTCGATGACGAGATATCCCACCATCACGCCTCGTTCGAGCTGTCCGTCTTTTCGAACGGCGACCATTACAGCACTGTTCTGCAGTTCCGCATTGTCGTCGAACGGGCCCCTATTCTTCTTGTTGATGATGATGGTGGTGATACGCTTGAAACCTATTTTACAGAGGCGCTGAGCGCTCAGGATTGGGGGTATGATTATTACGACAGACTCACCGAGGGCGGATTGGATACGTTTATGATCCGTGAGTACAAAACCCTGGTGTGGTTTGCTGGGAACGAGCGCGATTCGACCCTCACACCCTTCGATCAGGGGAGGCTGAAGGCGTTTCTCCACCGAGGAGGGAGCCTCTTTTTAACCGGCCAAGATATCGGTTATGATCTGGTTGAAGATGGTACTGCGGAGGATGCGGCCTTTTACCATGATTACCTGCGTGCGGACTATGTGATGGATGCTTCTGGAATCGACATTTTAGTGGGGGTGCCGCAGGAGCATTTAATTGCCGGGGTCAGTCAGGCCAATTTTCTCGGCCTTGTCCACGGTGGTGCTGGAAACCAGAATTCCCCAAGCGTTATTGTTCCCCTCCCTGGAGCCAGCCCGGTGTATACGTATTCTACGACAAATGATGTTGCCGGGCTCAAGTATTACGGTGGGTATAAATTGGTTTACTTCGCCTTTGGATTTGAGGGGGTCGGTTGCTTTATAGGCCAGGATCATGCTGAGACGCGCGCACGATTGATGAGGAACATCACGGAGTGGTGTATGTACGTGGGAGACAAGGGCGATGTCAATGGTGATGGCGTTTTCAACGTTCGTGATGTGATCATGACCGTTCAGATTAGCCATGGCTGTCTCAATCCATCGGTGAGACAATTGTGGGCAGCGGACAACAATGGTGACGGACAGATCAGTGTTGTAGATATTTTGGGGATCATTGACAAAATATTGACAAAGAGATACCTTGAAGTAACTCCATGAATAAGACGGGAAGCCGTGTGTCTCGGATTGCGTTCCCGTAAGAACAAAGAATGGCTGTATCCACAGGCCCGTTTTCACAAGGGAGGGAAACATTGCCATGAGAAAACGATCTCTTCTTTTTTGTGTTCTTTCCGTTCTCCTTTTTCAATACGGTTCCTCCTCAGAATCTTTGCCGGATAAAGATGTTCCGGAATTTACGGTCGTCGCCTCCGACAATTTTGGGGCGGAGATTCTGATAGAGTTGGGTGAACCTGCGATTGAGGGAGTTGACGAGGGAGGGGAGACTTTTCACAAGGTACGACTGTTCGGAGCCGGCTGGGCGATTGAGGCCGGTCGCCCGGAGTTGCCGGTTGTGGCCAGGTTTGTGTGCGTGCCGCCGGGTGTTTCCGTTGACGTGGAGACGGGTCATGCGGAGTATACGACTCTGAACGATGTACGGGTGCTTCCGTGTCAGGAGTTAGAGCATTCGAGGAAAGGCAAGAGGGAGATTACTCGTGACCACGTTTTGTATGCTCGGGATTCCTTTTTCCCGGAGTCGATCGTTGAGGTCGAGACACCGCTCACTATTCGGGGTCTTCGGGTGGTTCCCCTTATCGTGCATCCCGTTCAGTACAATCCGTTGCGCGGAAAATTGAAGGTTTACCGGAGTCTCACGGTTCGGCTGACATACCGGGGAGCTGGAGTTCCCTTCACAGGGGGGCGGCGAAGCAGCGGTGAGTCGGAGGCCTTTGAGAAGTTTTACAGAAGTTCAGTCTTGAATTATGATGCTGATTCATCCCAGGAGGTGGAGCGAGGAGGATATCTCATTGTGACGCCTGATATCTATTATGAAGAACTGCAGCCCCTTGTTGCGTGGAAGCGTCAGAAGGGATATCACACGGACGTGGTGCGGCTGTCGCAGATTGGATATAATCCGGATAATAATCAGATAAGAAATTATATTGAGAACTATTATTCGAACGCATCTGTCAGCCCGGAGTATGTTGTTCTGGTTGGAGATGTCGAGGAGCTCCCAACGTTCTTCTACTATGATGAGATGGAGGCGGGTTGGAATCCAAATTGGCCTTGGGATGCAGCCGATCATCCGTATAGTATGCTGGAGGGAGATGATTATATGCCGGAAGTGTTTTTGGGGCGTTTGTCGGTATCATCAACCTCTGAGCTGCGGACCGTCGTGAATAAGATTGTTTCCTACGAGAGGGATCCATACCTGGGACAGACGGACTGGTACAGCAGTGCTCTCATGGTCTGCAATTACGGGGGGACTGCTACCGCCAGGACGACGAAGCTCTGGGTGCGGGATAAATTGATGGATAACGGCTATGCCCGGGTGGACACAACGTTCCGAATGGATATGGAATGTGATGTGGGCTTTATTAGAAATGTGATAAATTCAGGTGTCTCTTTTGTCAACTACCGTGGATTTGTCGGTTGGGGAGGATGGACCTCCCCGCCAGGTGACTTTTCCAACATTTATTCCCTGCAAAATGGTTTCATGTTACCGGTTGTTACTGATATGACCTGCAGTGAGGCGGCTTTTTTTGGGGATTGTGCGGCGGAGGCGTGGCTGCGAGCAGGAACCGTCATGAACCCGAGAGGGGGGATCGCCGCAATCGGTCCTTCGGCAGGCAATACGAAGGTGTATTTCAATAACGTTCTGGATGGAGCGTTTTATGCCGGGATCTTAGACGATTCGCTCACAACAATCGGACAGGCATTTGCCCGGGCCAAGATGGAACTGTACATGCAATACCCTTTGAACAGGGGACCAGGCCATGCCTGGAATTCTGTGGAGTGCTATTTTTATATGTACACACTCATCGGAGATCCGAGCCTTGCGATGTGGACGGATATTCCACGGCTCTTTACGGTTGAGCACCCGGCCGTGATAGAGGTGGGATCGAACATTTTTAAGGTGCGGGTGAGGAATTCGGGTCATCGTCCTGTTGAGGGTGCATATGTCTGTTTGACCGGTGGCGGTGAAATACTCTCCGGAGATTTTACAGGATCGGGGGGGGAGGTGCGTTTACCGGTTTCTCCGGAGGCGGGGATTTCTATGACGGTGACAGTGACCGGGCAGAATTACAGGCCGTATCAGGCTGTCGTCGTTGCTGAAGAAGCCGCCCTTTCCCTCGCCCTGTCAGATTATGGTGTTGATGATGATACCTCTGGTGAGAGTAAGGGGGATGGTGACGGGCGTGTCAATCCCGGGGAGCGAGTGGAGGTCTCACTGATGATGGAGAACGTGGGCACCGGAGAGACAGCCTATGCGGTCTCGTGTGTGGTAGCCAGTGAAGATCCGTATGTAACTGTCCAGCAACCGGTAGTGGAATTCGGGGATATGGAGCCGGGGGAATCGGTGTGGGGTCAGGCTGCGTGTGTTCTTTCCGTCGCATCGGACTGTCCTGATGGACACGAGGCCGCCCTGTCGCTAAGGATTACTGAGGGGAGCGGCAACACGTGGGATAATATGCTCAGTCTTGCGGTTGTGGCGCCGGATTTTGTTCAGTCGGACGTTCAGATAGAAGATTCCGATCAGATGTCCCCCAACGGCCTGCTCGATCCCGGTGAGACAGTTCAGTTGGTGATGACTCTTCGGAATGAGGGGGACAAGAATGGAGAAAATATCCGGGGGATCCTGAGTACGTCCGACCCAGATATTGATCTCATCGATCACGCTGCGGACTTCGGATCAATTTCCATCGGGTCCCACGGATGGAATGGGGATGATCCTTTTATCGTCTCAGCAAATCTCAGAACGTATTCGGGACATCAAGCTCAATTTACCCTGTATCTCGAGAGCGATTCGGGGATGCGGGATACACAGACCTTTTCTCTGTCCGTTGGTGTTCCATCCCCCTCGGATCCCACGGGGCCGGATTCCTACGGATATATGGCGTACGATAACGGGGACTGGCGCTACTACGATCGTCCTACCTACGCGTGGTTCGAGATAGATCCTGAGTATGGTGGCTCCGGGACCGTATTGAGCTTCGTTGATGAACCGCTGCCTGAACAAGGGGATTGGGCCGATTATTATCGAGGTGATACGGAGGTGCTGGATTTGCCCTTCACCTTTCGCTATTATGGAGGTACCTACGATGAGATTTCCGTCTGTTCAAACGGATGGCTCTCCATGGGGGCGACGTGGATGACGGACTTTCGGAACTG
>CP070758.1:3736373-3744946 GCA_020348925.1 Gemmatimonadota bacterium
ACGTGAGGAATACGTCCGACGGGCATTCCAACATAGTGCCTTTAATGGGGACGGATATCATGTGCCAACAATCCGGAGAAAAAGAGAGCGTGTCCGTCCTCTGGATGCACTCAATATGTGTCAGTGTTGTATCACGCTCGAAGATATTCCCCACCTTATCCCCGATGACGACGAGATACGTAATCGGCTCGCCGGTTTCAAACGGAATATCGCTCAGATCGTCTGTTAAAAGAACAGGCGATGCGAGACCAATACTATCAAAACAGCAGTCCTCAATCGGTTCAAGATCATTAAAGAGAGTATCCACGAGTGTCGTATCGCTGTTCATAATCCTGTACAACTCATAGAAGTCCGTGCCACTTCCCAGACCGCAATTCTCCCCCGTATCATAATCGCTGGGATCATCAAAAGAGACATGAATCTGACACCCGTTCACAACATTATAGATCGGTTCGTCCGGCCGAAGCGTAGGTCTCTTTCGATCGACTCTGAACGATCGGGGCGCTGAAGGGAGAGAATGGCTGCCGTCGGAACCGATCCCCCTGACGCGGAAAAACCATTTCTTATTGTCCCCAAAAACCGTGCGATCGGACAAATCGAGTGGTCGCGAGGAGCACGTTCCATCAACACAGGAGACGGTATCGATTCGATCGACATAAAATTCGAAGACCGGATAATCCCGCGTCGAATATTCAACCACATATTCATCGACCTCTTGCATGGATTCCCAGGATAGGACCAATGGTGCTGAAGCGGGCACATAGATATCGGAAACGAGAGAACAGGGTCGAGCGTGTCCGGAAGCGATGAATGGGTTCAAGGTATCGCACACGATCGAGACGTTTTGCTTATCGTTGGACGTATTTCCGGCAAAATCGAATGTCAATACGGCATACGTATAATCGCACAGGTCTCCTGTATCGTCCGGCATGGTTTGGGGGCCTCCATCGCAGGCCACGACAACTTTGCTCGAAGAATCGACCCACGATCTGTACCAGGCATAGTGGAGCGTGTCGACAACGACACCATCTTTTAATATAAAGTAGCCTTTGACATCGTTCGGCCTCAGAATACCATCGAGATTCCATTCGAGCTTCGTGAAAAAGGAAACGCAATCGACTCTGTTTCCTTCATTTTGAACAAACGGAAAAAATTCGCTGAACACACCATCTATTATTTCCACCCGCAGGTCCACCGAGGGAGGTGGTATCGGATCCTGCCAGCAGCACACGGTGTCCGACCAGGCGCTCTCATTCCCGACGGAGTCCTTCACTTGTATCGTATAATAATATTTCTCCCCGGACAATGGAGGCTGATCCGGCTGGTCCGGAACCGTCACACACCGGTCTTCGTACCACAGGCTTGTCCAGGTCATCGACGGTAACCATCGATCGCTTCTCGACCAGGCCACTCTGAAACTGTCCGACGATTCCAACGTATCGGGACACCTGCAGACCGTGTTCGTGTCCCCTCGATGCCAGCAGGTATCATTGCGACACTTCCAAAATCCGCAGAAGGGCTCCACGATCCCGTTGGCCCAGCAGGAATCGTCCGCGCAGCTCCAGCATACGCTGTCAGCCGCCGAATTGCACAGTAAAATTTCGGGCTTCGCTGGTGTCGTGCAATCACACGCGGCGGGCGCATCCGCCCGGACCCATTCCCCCCGACCGAACCTGTCAACCAAGGAGACCCTGTAATCGTAATAGGTACCATTCTCCAATCTGAGAGGATGTCCCATCGGCAGACGGTAGGATGTATCCACAACGCATAATTCCGTGTTCCCGGTAAAGGGGATCGGTCCCAGAACCGGTTTCAAATCCAACCAGAGTTCCGATCCGTGTTCGGCTCTCTCAATTGCAATACTATCAGGAAAATAGCACTCCCCGGCCTGTGGCTCCTCCCAGCACAGGGAGATCGAACAGCCTGCTCTCGCCAGGGTCCTCACATTCTTGACCGTGCACATTGTCGTTTCAAAATCGACAAACAGGCTGTCAATATTGGACCAGCAACTCCAGACATCCGGACACTGAACTTTCGTCTGCTTGAGCCGATAGTAGAGGGTATCCCGGGCAGGGATACAGCGGGCCATATAGAGGGACAGCAGGTCGTGCACCCACTGGCTTTCGTCCGTCAGGAGAGAATCACATTTCGAACCAGGACTGAAGCTCTTGGCACGTGCACACTCGATATAATATATGAAGTCTTTCCCGTTCGTTCCGCCCCAATCAACCGTACAAACTGGTGCGGACTCGCTCACAAACCGGGGAACCGGAGCACACAGTTTTCTGGTCCACGTCTGCACAATGGGAACGATCTTCCCTGTTTCCCGCGAGTTGCCGACACAATCAACCGGGTCGACCCTGTAGTTGTATTCCGTGCAGAAATCATTATCAAACCTGATAGCAAACCTGTCGCAATAGCTGAACAAATCCTTCTCACAGTCCCGCACGATGATGGTATCGACGGTGTCTGTTCCCACCCATCGTACGATTCGAAACCAGCACACACCGCACGAGTCATCAGTAGTACATTCCCCCTCGGGGTAGGTCCACGTTAAACAAATGTCGGCGCTTCGGTCATAGCTCGAGCACGGTTTGCTGATCTCCAAACCCGATACATCATAACGGGGAGGTGTATGATCCTGGTTCGAACAAACCGTATCGGAAAAGAGGGTGCTCTTTCTATCGTTTTTATAGATCGATCTTATCCTGTAACAATAGATACCCCCCGAGGAATGATCCACGGTCTGGTCGTTGAGCGCAACATTGACGGTCACACTGGTGTCAAAGACGCCGGTCCCATACGGTTCTTTATTCCACTGAATTTCATACCCAACGGCTTCCTCCACGGGTTGCCATTGGAGCATCCGGCTCAAGCCTCTGGTACAGGTCGGGAGAGGATCCACAGGCACCGCCTGATAGTTATTATCGGTGTGGCAAAATCCCGTAGAATCATTGCCCTCTTCCCTTCTATTCCCGGCATGGTCTATGGGAATGACAATATATCGGTATGTATAATTCCAGTTCAGATACTCCCACTCATCGATGTATCTGAGCGTCGCGCAATCTTCCGCGCAGTCGGCCCCGTCCAATGTATAACAGTAGGTTCGCCATCTGTCACCCTTTTTCTTGGTAACACATTTCGAGAGACTCGAGTCGACGCGGGTAAAGGCAATTGTGTCCGTCATCGTAACCTGGGCGTTCTGTCTCTCACGTCTCACGATCTCATAATTGGTTATATCATTCAGAACGACCGTTTCCCCTGGCCCTGTTGTATCTTCCACCGCTTGCCAGAGAAGCTCGATACTTCCATTGGGCAACGCGTTGCATGCAATCCAGGTCACGGGGTCAGGTGGGATACCGTCCGCGACGGCTGTTATTTTGAACTCGGTTCCCGGGATGATCTTTCCGGAATAATCGATGAGTTGAATTGTGTAATAATAAGGAGTATCATCATCGAGCGACACCCTGTCATCTCTGTAATTATTCAGATGTGATGGGATATCGGCCACGTGGACGCCAGCCTGTTCAGCATCCGTGGCCCGGGCAATCCGAAAATACTCTGCCTGACCCTTAACGTTTTCCGGAATCTGAAATTGTAATACGATATCCCCGTTTGATTTGGATTGGGCCTGGCACCATTCATTTTTTGCACTGAGAGTATTCTGAAAAATAAAGAGAAAAGATACGGCGGCGATGAAAACAGGGGTTATAGTACAACTTATTTTGAAGCGTCTCATTTTCCAACTCCCCTCTCTCAATTTTTCACCATCAAATCTGGCGTTCCCTCATTGGGCGCTCGCATGGTACCACTATTGAAATTGAATACTATAATAAAGAAACTAATTTGTCAAGAAAAAAATATATTTTTTAAGCAATAATATTGTTATATGATTTCACGGATTTCCGCTCTCCAAATATCGATTGATTGCCCTGAGGGTTGCTATGACAGAAGCCAGGTGAACTTCATCTCGTATACAAGCAGACCCTGAAACACTGACAGTCTCTTGTATACAAGAAGATCCTGAGACGCTGACAGTCCCTTCATTGAGAATAAGGGTGAGTAACACAACAACCAAATTTTTTTCGCAGAGTTCGAGAAATTTTGTCCCTATCACTGCACCACTAACAACTTCGGGTAAAAGCTCCAAAGCTGCATGAAGTGCAGTCTCGGCCGACAGTCGGATAACGTTTTCAGTGAGATATGCTCCGCTTTTAGTGCACTCCGTCTCATTAACTTCCGGTGATGACATCACTGTTCTCTTCAATCTCACAAGAATCGTAAATTGTCCTTTCCCAACAGATGTTATGTCAGCACAGACCAATCCAATCTTCGATTCAGATTTCGATAAAGCACCTGATTCAATAATTTTCTCTGGCTCTACTGAAATAAGGATATCCCCGGCCAATAGTGGAACTCTCTCCTTTGCGGCGGAGCGAATCGCTTCTCGAAGGATTCGAATATCAATACCCGATTTAGGAACAACCTTTAATTGATAGCCACTCTCTGTTCTTTTAACCGTTGCATGAGCAACACCGTTGACTTCGAGCGCTGTTTTCAGAATGATGTCCAAGATGCCATCAGGGATGTTATTTTGAGTACTCTCCATCCTATTTTAAAAATTTAGATAGTGAACACAACTTCTCATTAATCAAAAAGATTACATCTTCTTGAAAACTTCAATTATTCAGGAGAACATCGATATACCGATTGACAGCATCAAGAATTGCCCGAATAACAGCTTCGCAATCATCTCCTCGATTCAGCGCCGCCCCGCAGTGTATTCTCTCGCCTCGGTATGAAATAGTAATCAGAGAAATAATAATCTCTTTATCTTTTATCTTCATACGCTCTATTTCTCTCACAACAAGACGACCCTTTCCGGGAATTAATTTCGTAAGTGCTTCCCGTGTTGCCTCACCGGCAATTTTCAGTCTTTCTTCCCCATCGAATGCTCCCTCAGCATGTCCTGTTACTTCGTTCTCACGATATTTTAACGTTACGTCAACACCATAGCTATTCATTGTACTCCGGATATGCACGCTGAGCAACTCAATTCGGACTTTCGGCGTCTCGATCTGCTGTCCCGCCATTGTAAAATGTATATTTTCTTCTCGAATCTCAATACCTTTCCGGTTGTGAAGAAGCGTTCGTATCTCATTGCTTGCCCTTCTCAAATCGACACGCTCCGCTCTAACGACACAGTGATACTCTCCGGAATGCTGCCAAACCTTAAGGCATATCACCCCTGGGATTTCTTCAATGAGTTTGCAAATATTTTCATCTTCTGTTGAATTGTTCTGGCTCCACTGATCATTTTCATTATATACCATCTCTTCATCCTTTATGCCTTATATATTCTTAACTCAGTTTTCAGATTTGGAGGTTTCTTTAAAAATATCAGAGTATTTTGCAATATCTCCATCCTCCGTATAACCGAACACTATATTCTTATGTTTTCTCTTAACCTTTTTCCTGGATTTGCTTATACCCTTTGCTCCATATAAAGCGTCAAAAGCACATTCTTCAAACTTAGGAGCGCTGGAAACATCATTTGGATTGCGATATGTAGCAACTCCTATAGATATTGTAAGTTTTACTTTTTCTTCTACACTCTTCTTTTTGAGTTTTACAGGAGTATTCTCAACCTCTTTTCGAAGTTTCTCTGCCCGCTCCAAAGCCCTCTCGTGATCCATATTAGGAGCAATGACTCCAAATTCGTCTCCGCCTATCCTTGCTTTTGTATCATTTGGCCTGAACCTCTTTCTTATTTTACTGGCAATAAACTTCAGCGCTTTATCTCCTTCTGAATGGCTATAGGTATCATTAATCAGCTTAAAATCATCTAGATCAATTATTATCTTTGAGATAGAATTTTTCCCTTTGCGGTCTTGGTGCCGACTGGTCCTTCTGCGATACTCATTCCATAGATTTATTAACGTAATTTCAAAATATCTTCTATTATAAAGACCGGTAAGAGGATCTCGAAAGGAACCTTCAATCATTTGAAGAATCCGAGCTACGAGAACTTTGACAAGACCGAGAGAAACAAAAGGTTTTTTAACAAAAAAGAATGCACCTTTTTCGATTACCTCTAACGTCCACTCTGAAACTTCCTCATCAACTAAGACAATAACTTCGGTTTCCGGATGATCACGCTTTATCTCTTGTAATAGACGAATTCCTGTTTCCTTTCGTGGCCTGCTCGATTCATATTCTGGAAGGAACAAATCAAGCAGAACAACATGATGAGGACAATCCTTCCAGAGTCTTCTGTAATACTCTGCCGTAGTTGCCGTATGAATGTTTATTCTTCGTTTTATCTTTCTCCGCCCTCTGGGAAAAACCATTTTAAAAGAAATTTTCCCCTCGTAAACCCAACAATCAGGAATCATATCGTCATATTCAAGAATACTTTCATAAGGTTCCCTGAAATTCTTAACCATTTTACCATCAAACAAACGGACTAAGTCATCGCGTACTTCTTTGTCCTGCGGTTCCCTAACTTTGTGTAATATTAGCAGATAACAATCAATCTTTTTCATTACCTTTTTCTCCTACAAATCAATTATGGCTGGTCGCCTGTTCTTCAGGAGGATCCTTCGATTTTCTAATCTCATGTAAGTTATGCGTAAACTCCTTTTCAATCCCTTGAGTCAGCATGGTCGATACAAACCTCACTCACGCAGGGGGATCCCACATCCAAGCCACGTATATGACTCATCATCTTCACCAGTCCAGAAATTCCTTATCTCGTGATATAATGAAACAATTTCTCACTCCTCGAATAGTCCGAAGGAATGAGGCTTTTTTTCGAAATAAAGCCAAGAAATCCCTCTTCCGAAGCCTGGGAAGAGAATCGCCCTGAGGGCTTTCGCGATCCCGACACGACAGGTGGCACTCATGACCACCTGTAACTCCCGATTGCCGTCGTGACAACAGATGTTAAATTGTAAGAGTATAAAAATTAAAAGGATTAAACATCAGCAAGCCGGCCGGTGCCCGATGCTTTGTGGCATTCATGACCCGGCGGAGAATAGGGCTCTCCTGACCATATTCCTCGCCCACCGAATATCTTGCGAGTTCCACTCTTTCTATAGAATGTGCTCCCTCAAGAGTTTCCATAGCTAACACTACCAAGATGATTTTTCACCTACAACTGAATTTTGATTAAAATTCTCCACTTACCACGGATAGATATAAGTGTTTTAAGATATTAAGCTGTTTTTAAAATGTCAAGTATTTTTTGGACTATTTTACTGGCTGTTACAACGTGTTTCCAAGATCACACTTATCGTTGATTATTCATACAAACGATGTGACCGAGATGTATCATCTAAATATTATTATGGTTAATACAAACCCTGGTTACCGACTTGATTCCATGACTCGTTCCACTCATGCAGGGTATGTCATTCCGAGTTTATCCCAGAATCTCCTGAATAGAGATTATGACAAGATACCTAAGGCACTCTGGCCGGAATGACAGTTGATGAATAAGCCAGGTTATAAGTTTGTACGCAGTACTTCTCTGTCACCGTGACTTTGCCGATACGACTGCACCTCGACAGAGAATCATGAGTGATTTCATTGAAAACGATATGATGTGATGCTTGCGTAAGACATATCTGAGGCTCTTTGAAATTATACCGGATAACAATTTCAAATTCACATTTGGTCCTCACAGGAATTCTGGATTGTCAAATGAGCTTCCTCTGAAAAATACGGGATATAGAATCGTATTTTTCATGTTTCCTATCACAGCGAGAAAATAGATGATTGGGGGCATTCTGGATCAGTTATGCCCTGAAGCCTGAGCCGATCAGGCCATCCGACGCATGGAGCAGCCGTTTTTTCCGTTTTCTGAGCCTGACCGCAGGGAAGGCGAGTTTGTAAAAAACAGCGCCATGCTTCGCTGATGGCCTCGGCGAAGGCTTGGGGCTGGCCTTTCTTTGTGCTTCTTTTTCTTTGGAAAGCAAAAAAAGAAGGAGAGAAGACCCTTTGCTATTAAGCCCATGGCGACCATATGTCATCTCTCTTCTCTTTGGCCTTCCCATCACCCCCTCGATCCAGGTTTCGGGGCATCATAGAAGCAAAGGTGAGAATTACCCAAAAATTCCTGCGAAGAGCCTAATATTTAACAGGTCCCTCGTTTAGCCTATGGTACCATCCTCCCCATAGCCGTACACACTATCACCTCCGGCCTTCTTAGAGCCGTGCATCAGGGCTCTGTCGGCTTCATCGTAGAGAGCAGCCAACTCCCTATTCGGTGTGGGGTACGTGGCTACCCCTATGGAAATGGTGAGAGCAACGCTTCTCCCCGTCTCCCCCGGATGAAATGATGCGCTACGAACGATTTTGCGTGCTCGATCCGCGAGCTGCACGGCCTCTCTGTGGCCGGTATCGGCTAAAAGTACCCCGAACTCGTCACCCCCGACCCTTGCCACAATATCGCTTTTTCGAAAAGCGCCGCTCAATTTTTCGGCAATGAATCGTAACGCTCGATCCCCTTCAACGTGGCGGTACGTGTCATTGAAAAATTTAAAGCGATCGACATCTATGATCATTACCGA
>CP070758.1:3745046-3776864 GCA_020348925.1 Gemmatimonadota bacterium
GTCGATATAGCGGGTGAGCGCATCGTCCTGGTACAATCCGTAAGAGGCTATAATTTGAGGATCGGTTTCACGGCCAAGTTGTATTTCCTGGGATTCGCTCATAAGCATGAACTCCCGTTTTCCGGTGACCGGATTCGTGGCACATTGCAGCAGCCACCCCGCAATGCCCAAAAGTATAAGACTGAATAGACAATGAAGCAGAATTGTTCTCCGCATCAGACCTGACCTCCTCTTTTTGTGTTAAAGTAAGATGTACAATATTTTAATGTGTCTTTTCAATTCTTGTCATTCTGACCGAAGGGAAGAATCTGACATCGTCAAAACATTGAGAATTTTTTGCCTTCATCTTGCTAATTTCTCTCCCCTCCCAATGAAATCGGGGCTTGAAGGAAACAGATAAAACTCATTGCAGTGGTCCTCGAATGAGATGTATGTCATCAATCCAGGCAGTGCCGCTGCCATTGATAACGAGATTGAGTTTGACCCGGTCGGGATTTTCGCACGCCTTGAGAAAGAAGGGTGTTTCCACTGTCGTCCAATCGGATGTACCCTGCAGTGGCGTTTGGAGACCTCTGGAAAAGAACTCCCCTCTACCGGGAAAATGGCACCACATCTCCAGGTACACCTGCCCCTGGATGTTTTCCGTCCGAACGCGCGCCTTATAGATGAGGCGGGCGTTCTCGATGTCGATATCTCCGGTTTCAAACAGGTTTACTGTTCTCGGCTCGGAAGCCTTAATCTTGAGCGATCCCCCTCCGTCGCTGGAGATAGCCTTATCAATTTCAACGCCCGATCTGGTGATGATGTCCTCCATGGAATTGAGAGGGAAGTGCTTCAGCTCGGTCACCTCCTTTGACGGCTTGGAGCAGGCAAAGAACAGCATGATAATTGTGCATATGAGTGGTCGTGCCTTTGTGAAAAAACGCATATCCTTGACCCTCCTCGACTTTGTTTGTGATTGCTGTCCTCACTCTTCGTCTCCGCTCAGGGTGAGGAAAGGTGTTTTCATGATTGCCGGTTTGGCCTTCGATCGAAGCAATCCTTTGTAAGGTAACGGGTTCAGGATTTCGGTTGCTTGATACTTCTTCATGTCGAGCGGAGTCGAGGCGTCTCGTGTCCGCTTCAAGAGCTGACTCAATTCATCGCGGTATTGATCACCATTGCATACTCACAATGACAAGAGACTTTTCCTTTTATGGTAATATATATTTTGAAAATATCATGACAAGACAAAACCTCATTACCCTTCGGCTGCGCTCGGAGAGAAGGAGGGAGCTGCGATGTTTGCCGCTTCACCTTTCTTGTTACGATTGGCATGAAAGATTTGAATTTTAAGGTGTATTACAGATGCTTGGTGCAAGAATGAGGACAGCTTATCGGTTTTCCCTGGCCATTTGGACCGCCAATTTTATGGCCTCGATCATACTGCCCTGGTCGGCGATACCTTTTCCGGCTATGTCAAAGGCCGTGCCATGGTCGGGTGAGGTGCGGATAATGGGCAGGCCCAGGGTTACGTTCACACCCTTTCCGAAGGCGTCCATCTTTACGGGGACGAGCCCCTGGTCGTGATACATGGCCAGGTAAGCGTCGTACGGCTCCTTTTTGAGCTGCGCAAAGAGGGTATCGGCCGGCACGGGTCCGGCCGCGGTCAGACCCAGGCTTTTCGCCCTTTGAATCGCCGGTTCGATGATCTCTATCTCTTCGCGCCCGAAGATACCACCATCGCCGGCATGGGGGTTTAACCCACAGACGGCTATTCTGGGTTTTTTGAGACCGAAGTAGTCTTGCAACCAAGTGTTCAATATCGTCAATTTTGTGAGGACAGTTTCCTTTGTGATTTGAGGCGTGACATCGGAGAGACTGCAATGCGTGGTGACCAGAGCGACTCGCAAGTTCTCGGAGACCATCATCATGACGACCTCGGGCGTACGTGTGAGATCGGCCAGAAATTCGGTTTGGCCCGGATAGATGTATCCGGCGAGATGAAGGGCGTGCTTGGAAGTTGGCCCGGTCACGATGGCATCAACCTTTTCCTCCAGAGCAAGCTTGACCCCTTTCTGAACAGCCTGGGCTGATGCCTGTCCGGTCAATTTCGAATCATGTCCGAACTCGATGGCATTCACAGGACCGGAGATAGAATCAAGAACCGAAATTGTATGTGGATGAAAATCGATGTCCGTGGCGTTCTCACACCGTCTCACAGCAATGTCCGATCCTATCAGATCAACAGCCTTCTGTATGATGAATGCCGATCCTACAATCAGAGGAGTGCACGCGTCGTTAACCTCCGATGTTGCCAGACTTTTAACAATAACCTCAGGACCTATGCCGGCAGGATCACCCATTGTGATGGCAATAAGCGGTTTGTCTTTCATGATTTAAACGATGAAAATATTGACCGTGTATGAGTTGAAAAAATGTGAGTTTGCACTCAAAAATCGAGCAATTTTTTGTGCTCGTCATGAATAATACGGTACAACTTCTTGGCTTCTTTCTTCGATACTTGTTTCGGGGGGATGTCGAGGATTTCCATCTCCAAGAATCTGCTGTCTGAGTTCACACTGATGATGTCGCCGGGGCGAACGTCCTTGCTCGCTTTCACTGGCCGCCCGTTCACCGTTACGACGCCGAGATCGCAGGCTTTTTTCGCTTCGGTTCGGTGTTTCACCAGACAGGAGGTTTTGAGAAACTGGTCTACCCGCACACGCGGTCAATCCTCCAATCGCACCTCAACGTACATTTTTTCCCGCAGGTTTCGCAACCAGGTCTGGAACTGATCCTGCACCTTATACTGTTTCGCCAGACCTTTGATGGCGTCCCAATCATTTTCGAGAGAGAGCGTTCCACCTTCTCTCCGTTCCAGGATTGTTATGAGATGATATCCGAAATCACTTTTAATGGGAGCGCTCACCTGGTCGACGTCGAGGGACTCGATCTCCGTCTTGAAAAGAGGTGGGATCTGAGCCACATAGAACCAGCCAAGTTCACCGCCCTTGGGGGCAGTTGTCGGGTCTTCCGAATATTCTCTGACGAGAGCGCCGAAGTCTTCACCCTGATCGATTCGTGCTTTGAGGTTTTCAATATCCTCTTTGGCCCGTTCTTCGTCTTCAAGACCGGTCTCCATCTTTATAAGGATATGTCGTACTCGTATTTCGTTTCCCCTCTTTTCTTCCAGTTTGATAATATGATACCCAAACTGTGTTTCAACGATTTGACTGACCTCTCCAACGTCCAGGGCAAACGCTGCGCGCTCAAATTCTGGGACCATGGTCCCGGGCCCGAAGAAGCCGAGATCGCCCCCGACAGATGCGCTCGGGCCTTCTGAGTATTGCTCGGCCAATTTTGCGAAGTCCGCCCCAGCTTTGGACTCATTCAAAATGTCCTGAATGCGTCCAAGGGCTTCACGCTTCACATCATCACCTGGTTTTGCCTCCAAAAGGAGGTGAGCAATGCGAACGGCTTCTTGCTGCTCAGGGAGGCTGTCTTTGTATGTTGCGTAAAATTCTTCGACTTCACGACGTGAAATGTCAATATCAGCGATTTTAAGCTGCATCACTCTTTCGGCCAGGAGTTCGTTTCGAATCTCATCACGATACCGTTTTTTCAGATCCTTGAGTGTCAGGCCGTACCGCAGGAGCTCTTTGTTGAATGCCTCCTCCGAACCATATTGATCGATCATCTGTTGAATGCGGTTCTCTAAAGTCTGTTCGACCTCATTGTCTTTCACTTCAATCGTGTCCTCTGTGGCTTTTACGAGGAGTACTTTTTCGTCTATCATTCTATTGAGGAGTTCGGTCCTCAATTGCTCGATCTTCTCTCGGTCGTTCTGAGGATTCAACTCCAATTGAACGGCTGCCTGTTGAAGGGCCTCATTGAGATCGGAGAGAAGGATAATCTCTTCATCGATAATCGCAAGAATCCGATCAAGAACCTGTTGACTGTGAACAGGATACGAGCTCGAAAGCCAAACCAAGCAAAAGACGGATAGACCTATGAAAAACCGATTCAGCAAACTAACGTTTGATTTTAACATTGTTGCTTGTCTCGTTTTGTGAGTCGATAAGATCCCAGTAGATTTCGATTTGTTCATGTTCTTTCAGTTCCTTCATCAACATATCAAAGGCATGACGCTGCTTGGAGGTAAAAATCTTATTGGCGATCTCGTCCCATACTTCATCAAGGGTCAGTGTCGTTCCTTCCTCCTGTATGGTCGTCACTTGAATGATGTGATATCCCCGTTCCGTTTGTACGGGTGGGGAAAATTCTCCAACTTCCATGGAAAAGGCGACTTCAGCTATGGCTGGATCCGCTTCGTTCCGGAAGAAGAGACCGAGGTCTCCGTCTGTGTCGATGGTCTCGGTGTCGAGAGTGTTCTCCCGAACAAGCTCTTCAAAAGGTTCTCCATTGACTAAACGATTTCTGATTTCCGTCGCTTTTTCGCGGGAATTCACAAGGATATGCCGGGCTCGAAGGCGCGGTTTGACCAGTATAAATTCATCACGATGCTGGAGATAATATTCCTCAATCTCGCTGTTGGTGATGGCCATCTGACTGCCCACCCTTTTTTCCATCAGCTCTGCAGCCAAAAGCTCTTTTTCCATTTGCTCGATCACTCGTTTCAGACGGATATCCTGGTGAAGATTTTCCCTGAGGGCTTGCCTGTAAAGGACCTCAGTGTCAATCCATTGACGGACAAATTCCCTTTTCGCCACGGCAGAGGCTCGTTCCTCTTCCGATGATGTGAGTGCTTCGATATCTTCCAGATATAAGGTTTGATTTCCTACCCTGGCTACCACAGTACCTTTCTTATTTTGCCCGGAGCATCCAATGATGATGGAGAGAAAGATAACGGTGAGCCAGAAATAACAATTGAAACGGTAGATTCTCCTTGTCTTGCCCTCACAGGGGAGCGTTGAGCGGTTGCAACCTGAAAAATCTCTCATCGGTTTCCTTGCGAACTTTTTTTTGTGCGGCATGCTCATCGAAGGGACAGTTATTTCTGAGGCCGTTTCCTCCTGGTCGCGTCGGAGCTATGGCGTCGAAGGTGCCTTTAACTTTTATCTTGTTCGCTCGGTTGCTCCTCAGCGACGTTCATTATGAGAATCTGAAAGTTGATGTCAACATCTGCTCTTTCCCTGAGTGAAGTCATAACATCATCAAAGGCTGTTTTCTTTTTCTCAGTTTCCAGATCCCTTCTGATCGTGGATTTCACCTCATCGAAGGTCTTCGTGCGAGCTGCCTGTTTATCAGTCACTTTGAAAATGGAGTATCCGTTCGTGACTTTGATCGGACCACCAAATTGTCCAACGTCCAGGGCGAACGCTTCTTTTCCGATGGGACCGTACTGGTTTTCTGTGAACAAGCCGAATTCTCCCCCCCGCTCTGCCGCCCATTTTCTTTCGGAATACTGCTTGGCCAAGGAGGCTATATCCGAACCACTCTTCATTCGCTTGAGTAAATTTTCAGCAACGGTTTTGTCTTTGACTAATATTTCTTGGATGTTCACTTTCTCCGGATCCACATAGTCTTCCTTGTGCTGATCAAAATGGGTTTTTACATCTTCGTCTGTTATAATCACGTTCTGTTCAATGTTCTTATTGAACTCCTTGACCATGAGCTGTTCTTGTTGCTCCTGGATCTTTTTCTTTATATGGGGTTCGTTCTGCAAATTCAAGGCCTTTGCTTTCTCGACAAGGAAATCATTGACGAGCTTTCCTTCGATATGTCGCTGTAAGCTGGCGACATCTGTTGCTCTCGCTTTGGCTTTGGGGGGTAGCTCCTTCTCCCACTCCATATAGTCTGAGATTGTGAACGCACCACCATCGTATCGAGCGAGAACTGTCGATTTCTCAGACTCTGTCAATGGTGCAGCGTTGAGATCCCCTTCTTTCTTTTTTTCGCTGAGAAAGGTCAAGGCTTGCTGCTCGAAGCTGAGACTTTTCTCGTTCTTTAAATTTTCTATGTACTCATCGGCTTTCTTTCGAAGCTCATTCTTCTTTTGACCCATCAATTTATTGCGGATCGTCTCTTTCATTTGATCGTAGCTGCCTCGTTCGGCCTCCCGCTGTGCCTCAACCTTAATGATATGGTATCCAAATCGGGTTTCGACGACATCGGAAATCTGACCCGGTTTGAGGGTGAAGGCCACACGTTGGAATGCATCGTCCCACGCGCCCCATTCGACGAATCCTAAATCGCCCATGTTTCTCGCACTCGTAGGATCCTCTGAGTGCTCCATGGCCACTTTGCCGAAATTTTCGCCTTTCTCTTTTATCACGATCAGAAGGGAATCGATCTTGGCTCTGGCCTTTTGGCGTTCCTCGGGTGATGCATTCGGTGGAGCCTTTATGAGAATAAGACTTGCCTTCACTTCTTTGTTCGAATGATCGTAAAATTCTCGAATCTCAGAGTCGCTCACAATGTTTTCCACAATCTCTTTCATATACAGAGATTGCAAAATCAGACCTTTTTCCGTTTGTTCAACCTGAGTCAAGACGTCCTCGCTTTTATTCAAGTCCTGCCTGTACGATTCTTGAATGATCAACTTTTTTTGGATGATCGATTCCAGGTACTCTCTCTTTGCTGCGGAGTCGTCCTGGGCGCGGCGATACTGAGGCGATTTTATGTATCCTTCTTTGAATTCTCCCCACGTGATCTTTTCACCACCCACTTTCGCCACAATCATGCCCTCTTGTTTTGAGCAACCGACCTGGAGGATGATGAAAGAGGTCAGAATTGCGCACACACACTGAATTGTTTTTCTCATGGCCTTCTCCTTTCTTCGGTAGTGTGTTCAACGGTTTAAAAGTAACTATTCATAATATAAGACCTTACAGTAGATGAAGCAAGATGTTTTTGATCAGGCTGAGCACTTCTTCGTCATTGTGAGCCGCCACGCTGGCTTTGGCGATCAAGAGTTTTTCTGCTTGGAACTCAAAGGGTACCGATGATTTGGAGATGAGCTTCTTGATCACATTTTGGTGTGAATCATACCCCGGGTAGAATTCAAGCCGCAAGAGATGATCGGAGAGAACAATTCTTCCCGCCCCCACTTGCCGGGCGAGAAGTTTCACAGCAATAACGGACAGAAGTGACTGGACCGGTTTGGGAGGTGTTCCGAAGCGATCCGTCAGCTCCTCTTCCAAATCCCTGATTTCCTCTGTGTCACTTATTTTTGCCAACCTCTGGTAGAGCATCATTTTTTGGTCACCGTCCGGTACGTATTTGTCTGGGATGAAAGCGGAAACTGAAATTTCAATCTTCGGATCCGGTGTCTCCTCGGGGGATTTGCCCTGCGCTTCCATCACAGCATCGGCCAACAATTTGCAGTAGAGATCGAACCCGACGGCGGCCAGAAATCCGTGTTGTTGCGGGCCGAGGATATTTCCCGCGCCTCGAATCTCGAGATCCCTCATGGCCAGCTGAAAGCCAGAGCCCAATTCGGTGAATTCCTCCAGAGCCCGCAAACGCTGGCGTGCTGTTCGCGTGAGGCTTCGGAAGGGCGGAATCAGCAGGTAGGCATAGGCCATTTTGTCGGACCGTCCGACTCTCCCGCGGAGTTGATAGAGCTGCGCCAGTCCGAAACGGTCGGCTCGATTGATAATAATCGTATTCACATTCGGGATGTCCAGGCCGGCCTCGATGATCATCGTCGAGACGAGACAGTTAAATCGTCCTTCGAGAAAATCGATCATGACTCGTTCCAGATGTTTTTCATCCATCTGACCGTGCGCAATACGCACCGAGACTTCGGGGACGACTCTTTCCAACAGGCTGGCCATCGCTCGAATGGATTGGACGCGGTTGTGAACGAAGTAGATCTGACCACCACGATCGACTTCCCGCAAAATGGCTCCCCTGATGAGGGCTTCGTCAAACTGGGAAATTTCCGTATGAATAGGCAGCCGCTCCTTCGGGGCCGTATGAATGATCGACATGTCCCTGGCTCCCATGAGGGACATGTGCAGGGTTCGGGGTATGGGTGTAGCGGTCAGAGTCATAACATCCACAAGCGTTCTCAATTTCTTGAGGCGCTCCTTATGGGTGACCCCAAATCGGTGTTCTTCATCAACGATCACCAAACCGAGATCTTTGAATCCAATGTCCTTTTGGAGGAGCCTATGGGTGCCGATGACAATATCGACAGTCCCATTTTTGAGATTCCGCAGGATCTCCTTTTGCTCACTTCGGGTCTTAAATCGGCTGAGCATTTCGATCCGAAGGGGATAATCCCCGAACCGGTCGAGGAACGTTTTGAGATGCTGTTGGGCCAAAATAGTCGTCGGGACCAGAACACAGACCTGTTTGGCGTCCATGACCGCTTTGAAGGCGGCACGAATGGCCACCTCGGTCTTTCCGTAACCGACATCTCCACAGATGAGCCTGTCCATTGGTGCAGGATGCTCCATGTCCTGTTTTACCTCATTGGTGGCTTTCAACTGATCAGGAGTCTCCTCGTATGGAAAAGCGGCTTCCAATTCCATCTGCCATTCTGTATCCACCTGGAAGGCATGGCCCGTTTGTGTCTTGCGGGTGGCACCGATCCGAATGAGGTCTGCAGCCATGTCGGCAATGGCCTTTTTCGTCTTCTCCTTGGTGCGGTCCCATTGCATGCCACCGAGCTTACTCAGGGTCGGGACGGTTCCCTCTGTTCCGACGTATTTTTGGACTCTCTGCAACTGATCTATGGGGACAAAGAGACGATCATTGCTGTGGTAGGTGATGGCCAGACATTCCCGTTCTTTTCCCCGGGCAGTGATGCGCTCCAAACCCTCGAATCGACCGATACCGTAGTCGATGTGGACGACGAAATCGCCGTTGCGGAGTGTCGCATAGTCCCTGAGAGGTGTTCCGCTTTCATACTTTGGGAGATGGTGGGGGAGCCGCTGCCGGAGGAACACCTCGTGATCGGTGTACACGGCTAATTGTGCGTCGGGAAGGAGAAAACCGTGATGGATATGACCGACGATGAAGTGGATGTTTCCCTTGAGATCCTCGACCAGCTCCTCGAGGCGCTCCGCTTGAATACGACTGTCGCAAATGAGAAAAGAGCGGTAATTGTTTTTCAGTAATCGAAGGAGGCCCTCTCGAAGGAGTTTGAGGTTTCTGTGAAAGGATTCTTGGCTTTTGGCACCGATATCGATGACCTCTTTCCCCTTTGCCGATAATGATGAATGGCTGAGGACTGAGTATGAACGGTATTGGTTCTCCAAGTCCTCGATCCGACTTAGAAAGCCTGAGGATTTGAGCCGGTCATGGGCAGAATCGTATTGATGGAGTTGTATCTGGATTTGTTCCGAGATGTGTTGAGCCTGATCATGAATGAGACTTGGCTCTTCCAGAAAAAGAATGGTGTCCCCCGGAAGATATTGAAAAAGCGTGCAGCTTTCATCTGCCGATGATACTTCCCCGACATCGTGGGTTTCGTAGCAGGGCAGGATGGTGGCGCTCTGCTGCTGACTCGTTGATCGTTGCGTCTGGATGTCAAAGAATCTGATGGATTCGATGCTCTCGCCGAAAAAGTCAAGTCGCAGAGGTGCCTTTGAGGCGAAGGAAAAGAGATCGATGATGCCTCCTCTGACACTGAATTGTCCCACAGTCTCCACGAGGGGCTGCCGTTCAAATCCAAGTTCGACGAGTTTGGACACGAACCGGTCGAAGGCGACGGTTTGACCGACGTGAAGTTCGAGTAAAAGCGATGAGAACGTTGCCGGCGAGAACACTTTTTCAAGAACAGCTTTGATAGGGGCTACGACGATGAGGGTGCGTTGGGCGGTTACATCAGCCAAAGTTTCGAGACGCGATCCCAGCGTTTCAGCGGTCGGCGCTTTGCCTTCAAAGGGGTGGACATCCCGTGAAGGATAGTAGCGCACCGATCCCCGACCAATGAAGCTTTCGAGATCATCTCTGATCTCCTCTGCCTCTTGGGTGGTGCTGGTGAGGATCATGAGCGGGCGCGATAGCGCCTGAAAGAGATGGGTCAGAAGAAGCGACTTCGAAGAACCGTGCAGTCCGGTGAGTGCAATCTTTTTCGGCCCTTCTTGGAGTTTTTGAGTGAGTTCGACAAAAGAGGCCGACTCTTTTGCCAATTCTCCGATTTCACGCAGCGGTGGACGAACATTCATGTGCGTATTTTTCTCTTGCATGAGGGATGAAGGGATCCGCGTATTGAAAGTGTTCACTGTTGAGAAGATCTCCTCACGAGGATGCAGGTGTTCGACGGATGATTTATTGAAACGTCAGTTGTATTGGGGTGGGTATGAAACACAGGATAAAGATAATGAGAGTGATCAGACCGACTATTTTTCTCTTGGAATCCAAAGGGGTACGATCATCAGTTGGGGGCGGATGTTTCAAACCGACTATGGCTCCAAACATGATCCATACAAACCATCCGGGCCAGAGAAAAAAGCCCATGGGGACCAGACCTAAGAAGAATATGCCCGACAGGTACCTGTGGTTGTTTCCTAAGAGGGCATAGGCGATAGGGCCGCCGTCAAATTGGCCGATCGGTATGAGATTGAGAACGGTCACGAAGAGACCGAGCCAGCCGGCAAAGGCGATGGGGTGGAGGAGAATATCGTGGTTCGCCGCCACAGGACCGACGGCGATCTTGGACAAAAAAGAGAAGAGCAATGATTCTCCCAGCTGGAGGGAGCCCGCCCCTATTTCACCGACATCGACAACCCTGGACAATTTCAATCCGATCAGGATGATCACAACCGAGACGACAAATCCGCTGAGAGGACCTGCGGCCCCTATGTCCATGAGCCCTTTTCTGTCGAAAATTCGCGACTTAATCTTTATGAACGCTCCAAGAGTACCCAGAAAGAAGGGAGGAGGGACCGGTATGAAGTAGGGCAGTGTTGTTTTTACTCCGCAGCGTTTGGAGGCGAAGTAATGACCCATTTCGTGGATCCCCAGTATGAAGATGAGGGAAAAGGAGAAGGGGATACCCCGATAGAGCAGCCTTGGATCAGTCAAAGGATTGTAACCGGCCATGAGTGTCCCGGCGAAAAGGGTTGTCACCACGGTCGCCAGGAACAGAATGAGATTGAGTCTGTATCTCGGTTTCCGGGGTCCAGTGCCTGTAATTGTGACACTCTCGGGGTCAAAACTGCTCGCCCAACTTTCCCAGTGTCGATGCTGTTCGTCCATAAATTCTCTGTCCTCTTCAGCAAAGAACGTCTAACCACATAAGAGCTATCAAGATACAATAAAGAAACATTTCAATCAAGAACTTTCTTGGGGGGGAATGTTCTTCTATTGGGCTTTTCCTTATTTTTTTTGCAGATCGTTCTATTTCTGACAGTGGTGCGAGGCCTTCTCTCATTGTCCTCGGGATCTCGGCTCGGCCCACCCTTACATGGAACATATTACATTTGACGGTCTTATAGGGGGGAGGTTCCCAGGAAAAATGCGGACACCTCGATGCCTGTGAGGTCTTTTAAGCGGCAGTGGATGATGGTTCTTCAAAATGAGGTAAGACCAACAGCCAAAACTTTTAAATTCACCTCGCAATGACAGGTAGCGACGTATCGTTCCCATACCCTCTTCGCTTTACCCTTGTCTCAGCGCTTCTATTTTAGCAATTCCCTGTATCTCTGCCAATGGTACGAGGATTTTTCGCTGTCTTTAAGATCTCGATACATGGCTCCCAAATTGTAATGGGCCTCAGCACATTTCGGATCGAGGCGGACGGCCTCCAAAAATGCATCCAGAGCCTTCTCCTTCTCCCCTTTTTGGTAGTACGTCAATCCCAAGCTGTTGTATGCTGTTGCGGCGAGAGAATCAAGTTGTATAGCCTTGTGTAAGGCACGGATTGCCTCGTCGTATTTGTCCAACTTTCTCAGGGCGACACCGAGTTCGTGATACGCTTCAAAAGAGGTCGAATCGATCTCGGTTGCTTTCTGAAACTCATCGACCGCTTGTTTCAGCATCTCTCGAGCAATATAGACCTTACCCAGACCGAGACGGGCTGCAATATTCTTGGGATCCTCTCTCAGTTGTTTTTTATACTTGACAGTCAGTTTCTTCGAATCTGGCGGTTGATCTTTTCGACAGGCTCCTATGAATAGGAGCGCGATTACAATTGTATATGTCGTCAGAAGTTTTCCGAACATTTTTTCACACTCTTGTTTTTCGACCTCATCTCTATAAGAGAGATACTCTTCTGGTCGTTGCACAAACAGTTGACGGTTCGATCCTCCCGAGGTTCCAAAGAAATATGTTGACACATAGACTTAGCGGTGTTATTATTGCATCTTCGAAGGACAGAGGGATGTTGTTCGTTGGCTTTGTGACGAAAGAACGAAGGGAATATATCAGGATTAATACCCTAATTCATCGGGTTACTTCTAACAATGGAACGCGTACCCCATTGCTCTCAAGAACGATACGGGATTCAAAAGGGACAGATCGCGCTCCTCACGACTGCCCATTTGATCAATGATACGTATGCCGGATTTTTAGCGCCGCTCCTCCCAGTCGTAGTGGAAAAATTCGGCCTGACAATGGCTGCGACTGGATTCCTCTCGTCAGTGCTGGCCGTTTCATCTTCGTTAGCCCAGCCATTGTATGGGTATCTGGCCGACCGTCTGGGGCGGAGGTATTTTGTCGTTCTGGGGCCTTTGCTCACGTCGATCTTCATGAGCTCAATAGGTCTGCCTCGAAGCTATGGACTTCTTGTTCTTGTGATTTTCATGGGAGGAATGGGGACAGCCTTCTTCCACCCCCAGGGTGCGGCCTTGGCCGGAGCTGCCGGGGGATATCGGAAGGGCCTCGGTATGTCCATTTTCTCAGCAGGTGGAAATGCGGGTTATGCCTTGGGACCGCTCCTCATCATACCCATAGTCTCGATAGTGGGATTTGAAAACACATTTGTCGCCGTAATCCCGGGAGTCATTATTTCCATGCTCCTGTATAAATATATCGCTCGTGCCAAGATCACAGCGAAGGAAGCCAGTAATGATGGGTTCACAGGGTGGTCTGCTTTCACCTACAGACCGCTTTTATATCTATGGTTGATCGTCTTTCTGAGGGCGACCGTTGTCACATCCTTTGGGACCTTTATTCCGTTGCTCCTCGAGGAGCGCGGATATTCTCTCATGGTCGGTGGCACGTCCATTTTTGTGTTTTTATTCTGTGGAGCCGTAGGTGGACTGTTCGGGGGATACTGGTCTGACCGGATAGGTCGCAAGAAGATCATCTTGATGTCCTTAGGGCTATCGACACCCTTTCTCTTCGTTTTTCTTTACACATCCGGCTTATGGACAACGCTTGGATTGGCTTTGGCAGGAATGGTGCTCCTGTCCTCAATCCCTGTCGGTATCGTCATGGCCCAGGAGTTTATGCCCACTCGGATCAGTACCGTGTCCGGACTCATGATGGGCTTCGGATGGGGTTTGGGAGGACTTGCCGTCTCCTTCATCGGTATGCTTGCCGACCACATAGGTCTCACCCCGGCGCTTGCCGTGGTGGCACTGATCCCTTTGATTGGCTTTGGCTGCGGACTCAGATTGCCTGATGAATAAAGATATTTGCAATTTGTTCCACAACAGTAAGATACGATAGATGGCGCTGCATGAAATGGTGGGGCACTGTAACAGCTCCACCAGGATATCCCATTTTCCCAACATATTTCCTTAAGAGAGCCTTGACAAAACATCGAGAGTGTTATATTTTGAATGCAAAGTGTCTCATCAGACGTAACTAAGCACAAGATAATACAGTGTGATTGGATGAGTTGGATGGAGAATCTGCAAAAAGAATCCGATAGAAATATGCTTCTTTCTCATTTTACAATCGAGCACGCGAAAGATGCAGTTATTTGGCTGGATTCTGACGGACGCATTCACCGCGTCAATGATTCAGCCTGCAGGCTTTTGGGGTATACCCCTGAGGAACTTGTTGGGACAAAATTGTACGCTCTTCATCCGGAAGAGAATGAAGAGGTCTGGCGTCAAAGATGGAAAATTACAAAGGACAAAAGAGTCCATACCTTTGAAAAGGTCCAGCCCACAAAGGACGGGGTTTGGATACCGGTTGAAGTGGTTCAACATTTTCTTGAACTTGAAGGTGAGGCGTATTGCTGTAGTTTTCTTCACGATTTGAGTGAGCGAAAAAGAACCGAAGAGGATCTCAGAAGTACCCTGGCAGAACTTGAGCGATTGAAGAACCAGCTTCAACGCGAGAACGTCTATCTGCAAAATGAGATCAAGCGCATTCATAATTTTGAGAATATAATTTGTCAGAGCAACATACTCAAAGAAGTGTTGGGGAGAGTGGAACAGGTCGCATCAACAGATGCAACGGTCCTCATTCTCGGTGAAACCGGAACCGGGAAGGAACTTATTGCCCGATCTATTCACAGTATCAGCCCTCGCAGCCACCGACCTCTGATTAAGGTTGATTGTGCGATGTTACCGGCAAATCTTATTGAAAGCGAGCTTTTTGGTCACGAGAAAGGGGCTTTTACAGGGGCTTTTTCTCGAAAAATTGGACGTTTTGAAATAGCCCATGGCAGCACAATCTTTTTAGATGAGATAGGCAATCTCCCTATAGATATGCAGGTGAAGCTCTTACGAGTTCTACAAGACGGTGAATTCGAACGTCTGGGAAGTGCCAAAACAATCACGTGTGACGTTCGCGTTATCACTGCGACAAACAGAAATCTCGAAAAAGAAGTGGAAGAAGGAAATTTCCGCGAAGATTTGTACTATCGCCTGAATGTATTTCCGATTCATATTCCCTCGCTTCGAGAACGTAAGGAGGATATACCCTTATTGGTTAAGTTTTTTATTCAAAAGTACAATAAAAAATTGGGGAGGAATATTGAGAGAATCCCGCAAAAAGTGATGGAAAGATTGACTCAATACCACTGGCCGGGAAATGTGCGGGGTTTAGAGAATATAATTCAAAGAGCGATGATTGTCAGTAAGGGGCGCCAGCTCGAAATTGGCGACTGGTTCTTACCGCAGAATGTATCTGCCGCTGTTTCTACCGTGAAAACATTGGAGGAGGTTGAAAGAGCGCATATCACAGAAGTGCTGGAAACGACTCACTGGCGGGTAAGCGGTGAGAGGGGAGCTGCAAACATTTTGGGGATGAAGCCTACGACACTGGAATCAAGGATGAAAAAGTTGGGAATCAAACGGAAGAATTGAATTCCCGATATTTCGGGAATTCACGAAATAATGGAAAAAATGATATGAAAATCTGTTAGGCTCTGTTTCCTCAGTAAAAGACATAAACAATTAAAATTTAGCCTTTTGGATAACAATCCAAATGGCTTTTTTATTATTGGTATGCTAATTGTAATATACCACTACGGAGTTGGTTTCGATGAATGAGAATAGAAGCGAGTGAATAGAGAATGCGTACGTTGCTCAACAACAGTGATTTTGAAAGGGAAGTTCTGTTTAATGAAAAAGTGGTCGTAGTTGAGTTTTTTCTCGACTGGTGCGGGACGAGCCATATCATTGCACCAATATTGAAAAAGACAGAAGCGCAGTATGAAGATCTTGTGCAATTCTATAGAGTAGATAAAGATCGAAACAATGAACTGTGCGAACAATACGGAGTATACGAAATACCGACAATTCTTTTTTTCAAGGAAAGTCGCGTTGTGGATGAAATAAACGGTGGATTTCCCAGAATTTTGATTGAGCAGAAACTGGACAGATTACTTCGGATTGATGAAGGTGCAGCATCAGATGCTCAATTGAATGAAGCAAGAATTTAGGGAAAAGAAATATAACGGGATTATTAACCCCCTTATTCTGTTCGGCGCTTAAGTCGAAGAAGTAATACAAATAACCTCAAGTGTTCAAGGAGGAATTTGATCAAATTCATTTATCAGAAACAGATGGAAAGATAAGGAAGGATACATTCTACCATCATGAGGTGAATGCCTCTGATTAGATGTTTGGTAAGAGTTCGCTTTTTTCTGGACTGTCGGCAGGGGAGTGACACACTTCCCTACCGAATAAATCTTGAAAACAAAAGGAAAGATGTGATGTATAAGAACTCTATGACAATGAGGGAAGTATTGATTCTACTCCTCACTTTTTTATTCTTGTTCCCCTCATGTGAGAAAAGAGAAGGTGTCGGCGTACCTCAAGAGGAAGTGATCGTGGAAAAGCCCGAAAGGGGAGAAGAAGTGGAGGACGTGCCGACAGCGATTGATGAAAAAAAGGTTGAGCTGAAAGAGGATTTGGAAGCTCTCATCGCGGCTCTGGAAAATAAAGAGGAGAAATTAAAAGCTAAGGAATCGGAGCTCGACATGAGAGAGGCTCATTTGCGTGCAAGAGAAACAGCGGTCATGGAGAAGGAGGAAAAGCTTAAGAGCCGCGAGACAGCGTCATATGTAGTTTTAGCCCTTGGGATAATCCTCATTGTCATCGTCGTCATTATTGGGATTAGGAGATTGCCCGGCAAAGCGTTAGAAAAAGAGGGGGCTGCCAAGAAGAGAGAGAAGGAGGCTGAAAAACCGTCATCGCAGGCACCAAAAGAACCGTGAGTTTGTCGAAAAGGCATGAAGGATTCGGAGAAAGAGGTGTCGATGAGGGATGAATGATTTTGGAGGTATCTACGATTTCTTTCGAGAGAGAGAAACGGGTCAGAAGTTGGAAATTATGGTTTCAAAGAATCCGCTTTTTCGTTGGCATTCCGAGCCCTGGGATATCTCCGAATAGCTTCGAAGAGCTAACGTATACAGTCAAGGATAAGATGAACAGGCGAAGGAGACGGTGCATTGACATCTCTATGGGAATCGAAGTCAAATCAGCAGAGGACTGGGGAAACGCGAAGTGATCGTACAATGGTAGACGCCATGGGGGTTCATCTGCTGTGACCGACCGGTTTCCAACGAGGCAGACAACGGATTCAGAATAAGAAAGCGATTTTAAAATGAGTTTGTGGGCAAACGGGCTCGGAAAATGACCCAACTTTCGGAAGGAGCGAAGAAGAGGGGAAGGGAGATGCAGTATGAGAGAAGACGAGGAAAAGGGAACTGTCAAAAGACAGGAAACTCTGAGCATTTTTAAAATTAAGATTCTGATTCATAATCTCAATCGTAAAAAAGAGAAGAAGTTCACCGAACTTGGAAGGAGAGTCTACGATCTCATTCAGAAGAAAGTTCCCCAGATCTTAGGAGATGATGCCATTAAAAGACTGCTTGAGGAAGTTCGAGGAATTGAGAGGGGGATCGAAAAGGCTGAACGCCAGATTGGGAGCATCCGAACAAAAGTGCACGAGGAGAACAAAAAGCCTGAGATTCTTTTTGACGAAAAAGGAAAGCATGGGAATGGCAGCAACGATACTGGATTACATTTGATGAGTAGAAACCCGGATTCATTATGAAACTAAGAAGAAAACTCAATTTCCTCCACGTATTCAGCATTTGCTCAGGCGCCATGTTTTCGGGATTATTTATTCTTCCCGGATTGGCCTATGCTCAGGCGGGGCCGGCTCTTCTTTTCTCTTACTTCTTGGCTTCCCTGTTGGCCCTGACAGGGATGCTGAGCCAGGCAGAACTCGCCTCAGCTATGCCCAGAGCGGGCGGGACATATTTTTACGTGACTCGGAGCATGGGGCCTGGAGTCGGTTCTGTTTACGGACAGATAACATGGTTCTCCTTAGCATTGAAGAGTGCCTACGAATTCTTCTTCATTGCCACAATTGTAGCAATCATATCCAATCTCAATCCGCACCTCGTAGCCGCACTACTCTGTCTGAGTTTTCTGGTTGTGAATATTATCGGAATCAAGGAGGCGGGAAACCTGCAGACTGTACTGGTGATGAGCTTGCTGGCGGCACTTCTCTTTTACATCTTTCGAGGTCTGCCGAAGGTCGATTTGCGTAACATGCAGCCTTTCATACCCTACGGCTGGTCCTCAATATTTTCAACCGCCGGTTTCATTTTCATATCCTACGGTGGTCTGCTGAAAGTTGCCAGTATGGGCGAGGAGGTGAGGGAACCGGGTCGTGTTTTGCCCTGGGGTATGATTCTTTCGTTCATTGTAGTCACTCTGTGCTATCTTACCATTGTCTTTGTAACCATCGGGACACTTGGCGGTGCGAAGCTTGACGGCTCCCTCAATCCAATTTCCGACGGCGCTCGAGTATTTCTTGGTTCTGGGGGGTCGATTCTGTTCGGTATTGCCGGGATTTTAGCCGTGGCGTCGGCTGCCAACACGGGTATTATGTCAGGTTCCAGGTATCCGCTGGCGCTGGCTCGAGATGATATGCTACCCAACTTTTTCGGCCGTATCAATCAACGGTTCGGAACACCCTATATCTCCATTCTCATTACAGGGACTGTTGTCATTGCCGCCATGTTTCTCCCGCTCCATGTTTTAGTCAAAGCGGCCTCAAGCGTTTTGATCCTGACATATATATTTACAGGTTTGGCTGTCGTGATCCTACGAGAGGGTCGACTTCAAAACTACCGGCCCCCTTTCCGAGCCCCTTTGTATCCCTGGATTCAAATCGTGGGGACGATCGGATTTCTGATCCTCCTTTATGAAATCGGTCGGGAAGCGCTGTTGTCAAGCATCATACTTATTGTGGGAGGATTCCTCGTCTACTGGTTTTACGGACGCATACGATCATACCGGGAATACGCCTTGCTTCATCTTATCGAAAGGATTACGGCGAAAGATCTGACCCAACATTCCCTCGAGGCCGAGTTGAAAGAGATCATTAGGGAACGCGATGATATGCTCATGGATCGTTTTGATCATCTCATTGAGGAGAGCCATATTCTCGATATTGATCATACTGTTGACGCTGATGAATTTTTCAGAATGGCTTCCCGAATAATAGCTGAAAGATTGAAAGCCGATCCGGAGACGCTCTTCAAATTGTTTGTCGAAAGGGAAGGGGAAAGTTCAACGGTTATAAATCCGTATCTCGCTATTCCTCACATCATTGTGGAAGGTGAGAAGACATTCGACATTCTTCTCGTCCGATGCAGGGAGGGGATATCCTTCTCAGATGAAGCACCTGGCGTGCACGCGGTATTCCTTTTGGTGGGTAGTCGTGACGAAAGACCCTTTCATTTGCGCGCCTTAGCGGCCATCGCCCAGATTGTCCAAGATTCATCTTTCGATAAAAGATGGATGGCAGCTCGCAGTGAGGAAGTGTTGCGTGACATTATTCTTCTGGGTGCAAGGATGAGACATTGATTTCGGTGTCCTCGGTCTTCTCCCAGTGGAATCACATAAGTTATTCATAGATAGTTCAAAGGTTTGGCGGCTCTTTCCTCGATTTGGCGGTACTCTGACATTATATTTAATCAGAATAGACAAAGGTGTTCGCGGGAGAAGATGCTGGATTTGAAACAACTCTGTGTGCGGATGATTCAGGAAAGTTTCCAGGGCACCTTGTCTGCACAACAGTCATAGCGTACACATATGGGAGAACAAGTAACATTCAAACGCAACATCGGATTGTTTATGGCCGTGATGATCGGCATTGGCGCCATGATGGGACCGGGTATATTTACCCTGCCCGGCGAATTGGCTCATATGGTCGGACCACTCGGCATTTTTGTCTATTTGGTTATGGGGCTCATCACCGTATTTACGGCCCTGAACTACAGCGAGCTCGGCGCCGCCATCCCCCTTGCCGGTGGGGGATACTCCTTCACCAGCCGTACACTTCCCAAATCAGTGGCATTCTTCACAGGCTGGTTTTTCTGGATCGGCAATACTCTCGCCTGTTCTATGTATGTCATTATCTTTGCTCTCACTATCCGGGCTTATTTCTGGCCCGATGTAAGCGTCCCTCTTTTGGCTCTTCTCACAACGCTCGTATTTACGGCTGTCAACTTCAGAGGGATTTCTGAATCGATAAAAGTTATAACCTCATGAATCTCGTGGAGCTTGCGATACTCGTCGGAGTTGCACTGTTGGGGCTCTTTCAGGTCGAGCCTGTAAACCTCAAACCCATGGCCCCTTTGGGATATGAGCAGTTCGTACCTGCCATGGCTCTCATATACATTTCTTATGTTGGTTTCGAATTAATCACTGTGGCCGCCGAGGAGATAATTAATCCGGGGAAGACTATCCCCAGAGCCATCCTCAGCACGTTAGGGGTAGGTGTGACTGTCTACGTGTTTGTTGTGTGGGTTATGATGGGAGCTGTCAACTATGAAGACCTCGCCCGGAGTGATGTGCCTTTCATATTTACCGCCGATCGACTCTTCGGAGCCTGGGGACGCTGGGCCGCCATTGTGGCTACCGTCATGGCCAGTCTCTCGGCCTTGAGTGTAACATTGGGGGCCAGTGCACGGGTTTTGTATGCCCTGGGTCGGGATGGACATTTCCCCCTTTTTTTCGCGCGGCTTCATCGCCACTATCGCACACCACACGTAGCCCTTTTCGTATGCGCCCTTGTTGTCATTCTATTCAGTGCATCAGGAATCGTGAAATTTGTTGCCTCGGTAAGTGATTTCGGCTACTTGATGGGGCTCGGTATTGTCAACTACGCCGTGATATCACTCCACAAGCGTATGCCAAACTTACGGCGTCCCTTTAAGGTGATTCTGTTTCCATTTATTCCGATATTGGGAATTCTTTCCTGCTGGCTTTTCGTGCCCGCTCTGGAGACGAGAAGCTTTCTCCTGGGTGGTGTGCTCACTTTCGCAGGTGGAGGTATCCACCTCATCCGCCCGACCAATCGAGCTGAGATTCGGAGAACACGGGAAATTCTTTCAGCGATCAAAGTGTTCATTCTTTTAAAACGGAGGAAACGGATGCGTGTGCTCATAATTGACGGAGGAAAACAGGCTCAAAATATCGCCAATCGACTTTTAGCCAAGGATGAATTTCGACTGATGTTTCGTTCGTCAGAACATCAAATCACGTTCATCGAGGAGGATGATGTCCGGTGCAAAGAGCTGGAACAGCGTTTCAATGTTCCGATATATCAGGGTGATGGTACCAAGAGGGAGCTGCTCGAGCAGGTGGGATTGGATAATATCGATGTCGCCATTGCGGCCTCAAACGATGACGGTCGCAATGTGATTGTCGCGCTTCAGGCGAAACAACTTGGATTGAGTCAGGTTATTGCCATCGTTCAGGATCCCGATTATGTACCTCTTCTTGAGGAGAATGGTGTCGTTGCCATCAGTGCACCGTGGGCCACTGCGACGATGGTGGAAAACTATTTAGATCGGCCCGGTGTCGCTGAACTCTTTGAGATAGGGACAGGTGAAGCCAGTCTTGTTGGCGTTTTTGTGCCGGAAAAATCTCGAGTGGTTGGAAATCTTATCAGGGAAATTGAGATTCCAACTGAGTGTGTTGTGGCAGCCATTATCAGGGAAAAGCGATTTGTTGTCCCCCGTGGTGACACAAAAATAGAGGTCGGCGACCATGTTGTCTTTGTAGGACCCGCCTCTGCCATCAAGAGGGCACAGGATATTTTCATGTTTAAGAAACAGTCAACAGGAATTCCTTAAATAATATGGGATCTCGACGGGAATCAATATCAGAGTGGCCCCATTATCTGAAAGGCATATGTTTCAGTCATCGCGAAGATCAGGATGAGCTGTCCATGACAGGTGGTAGTTCTATCTAAAAAATGACTGAGGGAAAGGTTACAAGAACAATGCCCATGATAAAAGACAAATTAGCTAAACTCGATACATTACTCAGGAAATGCGATATTCTTTTGACACTCTTGCACGATTATCCAGATCCCGATGCGTTAGCCAGTGCGTTTGTTCTCTCGCATTTGGTGAGCAAGCGATACGGTTCTCAGACGCATATCGCCTATGGAGGAGTCGTTACTCGAGCAGAAAATAGGGCTATGGTTCAGCAGCTCAAGATGAAATTGATCCATGTCGATGAGATTGCTTGGGAACACTATCCCCATATCGCCATGGTCGATACGCAACCGGCCTTTAACAATCATAGTCTTCCCAGGGATATCAAGCCGACCATTGTTATCGACCATCACGGAAAGAGAAAAGGTTTCGAAGTCGCTTTCTTTGATATACGCACAGAATATGGCGCATGTGCGACAATGCTCCTGGAATATTTGGAAGCCGCAGGTTTAAGTGTTACGGTTGATATCGCAACTGCAGTCGCTTATGCTATCCGGAGTGAGACACAGGAGCTGGGGCGAGAAGCCTCAGCGTCGGACATAAGCACGTATTTGGCCGTCTACCCAAAAGCCAACATAAGGAAATTGGCACGAATCGTTAAGCCTCTATTACCAAAGTCCTACTTTGTCCTGTTGGAAAGATCCCTGCGAAAGGCGAAGGTATTTCGCCATCTCACACATGTACATCTTGGGAAGGTAAAGTCTCCGGAATTTGTTTCACAATTTGCGGATTTGCTTTTGCGGCACGAGCGCATTGGCTGGTCTCTTGCCACCGGACGGTTCAAAGGAAAATTGTTCGTTTCGATGCGCTGCAGCGATCCTCATGCAAAGGCGGGAAATATATTGAAGCAGATAGTTGGCACTTTGGGTTCTGCTGGTGGTCATGCCATGATGGCTGGGGGGCAAATCTTTTTTGATGAATACAAGTATAAGAATTGGCAACAATTGGAAGACATGGTTATTGTTCGGTTTTTACGAAAACTCGGAATGTCTGAAACGACTGAATGGAAGTCGATGCTGTTGAGAAATGGTATGTAACACATTATGTTTTATGAGGATAGTACTGTGAGAGAGGCAATCTGAAAGATGCTGTCTCGTGTTCCCTGCAGGATTGCATGAAGCACCGTGGGTGTTTTATTGAAATCTGTTCCGCTCACATGCTTAAGATTTCCGTGAGAGGTGTATCGAAAAAATCGACGGAAGAACACTGTTATGTAAAAAATTGATTGATAGGATCAATTAAAAGTGTTATTATTTATGTGAGTTAAGTGAAGCCTGTGAGGTATGGTGCAAAAAATGTGCTGGGCGGAATGCGGAATGGTGACACATGATGTTTCTTGACATGTGAGACCGTTGCATCCGGTTTCTTAAATGATGGAATTGGCACGTGTCCATAATTTTAGATACTGTCTGAGATTTCGTAATGTTTCATCGAGGCTCAAAAGAAGACGCTTCCATAAAGAGGAATACCATTAATACGCCTGACAGTGGATTTGGTCTTAACCTCCTGGATGGTGCGACGTCCGAAGTGCTGCGTCTGCCACCTGAGCTGGAGACACAGAAGAAAGTCGCCGCAGATGTGAACCGTCCTTTGGAAGAACGCATCGAGGCTTTCGAGGACATCATGGATTCCGAGGTGGGCGATACAACCATGTCACGGGCGCGCAATATTGAGCGGGAGGTGGGATTCCGACAAATCTATGTCAAGTTTGAGGGGGGAAATCCCACTGGTACACAGAAGGATCGCATCTCCTTCGCCCAAGCCATGGATGCCATGCGGCGGGGATTCGACACCGTCACCACAGCAACGTGTGGTAATTATGGCGTTGCCGTGGCCCTGGCTGCTTCGTTGGCCGGCTTGAAGTGCATTATCTATATTCCGGAAACATATCATACCAAGCGTGTCAAAGAGATGACCGATTTTGGTGCGGAAATCGTACGGGTGCCGGGCGATTATGAACAGGCGGTGGTCGTCTCCAGAAAACGGGCCGAGCGGAATGAGATATACGATGCCAATCCCGGGGGGGCCAATACAATCCAGCAAATGAGGGCCTACGGTGAGATCGCCTATGAAATCTACGATGAACTCAGGGATGCTCCGGCCACGGTTGCTGTCCCGGTCTCCAACGGGACGACACTGGCTGGAATTTTCAAGGGCTTTCAAAGCCTGTATCGTCGCGGAAGAATCTCCAGAATTCCCAAGATTATTGCCGGTTCCTCGTTCGGGAAAAATCCCATCATTCAGGCCTTTTTGAAGAATTCGTCCCAGTGTGACGATCTCGATCCCCAGCACATTCACGAGACGGCCATAAATGAGCCATTGATCAACTGGCACTCCTTTGACGGAAATCATGCTCTGGAAGCCATCAGAGGATCCCGAGGTTGGGCGGCCTATGCCAGCGATAAGAACATGTTGCTCTACTCGAAGTTGATTCGGGAGCGGGAAGGCTTGAGCGTGCTTCCTGCCTCCACGGCCGGCCTGATTGCTCTCCTGGATCATCACCAGAAGGAACCGCTCACCAGTGATCGCTATGTGGTTATTCTTACAGGGAGAAAAACGTGAGCACCTTTCCGGAAGGGTATGCCATTGTGTACTGCCATGGAGCTTTTGGGACCCCGAATGGTAAAACGGCCCACGGTTTGGTGAGAAGGACGTATCGATACAACGTTCTGTCCGTTATCGATTCCCGATATGCCGGTCAAGATGCCGGCTTCGTTTTAGATGGCATGAGTAAGAATGTGCCGATAGTTGAGGATGTCCAGACAGCAGTGGCTGCGTCGAGGTCGGGAACAACTCCGGCAACCCACTTCGTCATCGGACTGGCCCCGGATGGCGGGCGGCTGAGTCCCGAGGCCAGGGACGATGTGAAGGAGGCGATAGGGCTTGGCCTGAACGTGGATTGTGGACTGCACGATTTTCTCTCCGAGGATCCTGAACTATCGGGCCTGGCGTCGGCCTGCGGCGTCCGGTTGCGCGACGTCCGCAAACCGCCGCCTCGAAGCGAGCTGCACTTTTTCAGCGGGAAAATTGAGCAGGTTGACTCGTTGAAGATCGCCATGTTAGGGACTGATTCCGCCGTGGGCAAACGGACGACGGCCTGGATCCTCGTAGAGGCCCTCAGGGCTGCCGGTCACACTGCCGAGATGATCGGCACGGGCCAGACGGCCTGGATGCAGGGGGTTCGATACGGCCTCATCCTGGATTCGCTCGTCAACGATTTCGTGGCCGGCGAGATCGAACATGCCGTCTGGTCGGCCTGGCGTGACGTCCACCCTGACGTCATTATGATCGAAGGACAGGGCAGCCTCATGAATCCGGCCTATCCCGGTGGTTACGAAATTCTGGCAGCCGGTCGCCCGGATGCGGTCATTCTCCAGCATGCGCCGGCGAGAAAGGAGTACGACGGATTTCCAGGGTATCAAATTCATCCTCTGCACAAGCAGATCGAAGCCATCGAGCTCGTTTCGGGGAAGCCGGTAATAGCGATTACGATCAATCACGAGAACCTCTCCAAGGAAGAGATCCCGGCTGTGTGTGAGAGGATACAGACAGAGACCGGATTGCCAACGTCCGATGTCCTGAAGTATGGAGCCGACGAGATTGTGTCCTCCATTCTTACCTATTTGAAAAAAGGATTGTAGGACCTATGCCTGAAACGAAAGGGAGAAGAACCATGCCCAAGGGTCGCCCACGAGAACGGACAGAAGACGATCCGTTAGGTGTTTTGAGTGTCATTCGACGTTTGGAGGTCGGTCCGGTCCGGCTTGAGAAAAAGCGCATCATTGCGCCCTACACGGTGATTCAGAATGGGGTGAGGGACGTCTATGATTTCGAATACCGCTTCGAAGAAACTGTGTTCGATCCAGGGGAGCCGGCCTCTCTCAATGTGGCCTCGGTGATGGCGGCCCAGGTGGCCCTCAACTACGGCCTGTTCTGTGATGAAATCGTCTTTCACGGATTGTTCGACCGACGGGATCGTCGGTTCATTCAGGAGATGGCGGATAATACGGCTCGCGAGATATACGTCAAGAAGTTTCTCGAACCCAATCCCTTTCTCCTCAAGGGGGCGGCAAAACTCCCCCCGCTGAAGCGGGAGAAGTACTTGCGGGCGGAGCTCATTTTTTCGAATGATGAATTAAGATCCTCCTCCCGTGCTGATGATGTGATTCCAAAATTGGATGCCTGGACCATCCACCGGACTCGCCACGCCATACTCAGCAGCGGGGGGAAGGATAGCCTCTTGAGTTATGGCCTGTTGCGGGAGATGGGATGTGAGACGCACCCCATCTTTATCAATGAGTCCGGGCGCCACTGGTTCACCGCCTTGAACGCCTACCGACATTTCAAGAGCCACGTTCCGGAGACGGCCCGGGTGTGGACCAATTCGGACCGGGTATTCGCCTGGATGCTGCGACATTTTCCTTTCATACGCCAGGATTTTGCCCAACTCCGTTCAGACGAGTATCCCCTCCGGCTGTGGACGGTGGCCGTATTTTTGTTCGGTGCCCTGCCCCTCCTCAGAAAAAGGGGTATCGGGAGACTCATTATTGGTGACGAATACGATACAACGCGAAGGCTGTCTCATAAAGGCATACCTCATTACGACGGTCTCTACGATCAAAGCATGTACTTTGACAATGCCCTGACCCGTTACTTCGGACGGAAGAATTGGGGTGTCACTCAATTCTCAATTGTGAGGTCGCTTTCTGAGATGTTGATCGAGAAAATATTGGCCGAGCGATACCCTGAACTCCAGCAGCATCAGGTCTCATGCCACGCCGCGCACAAAGAGGGGGAGAGAATACATCCCTGCGGTCGGTGCGAGAAGTGTCGGAGAATTGTAGGTATGCTAAAAGCCCTGGGGGCAGATCCGGGCCTGTGTGGATATTCAAAGAACCAGATAGAATACTGCCTCAAGAGCCTGACAGAAAAAGAGGTGCACCAGGAGGCGGCCGGGGCTCAGCATATGATGTCTCTGTTGGCCGAGAAAAACATTTTTCCGAAAGCCTTCGGGATTTCGAAAGGTTTCAAACAACACCCCGAAATTTTGAAGCTCAGAATTGATCCGGAGCGGTCCCCAATAGAGGGTATACCTGTTGATCTTCGTCAACCTCTCTTTAACATTTTTCTCAAACACGCCGAAGGGGCCGTTCGGCGCAGCGGCCGTGTCTGGCTCGAATTTGATCCTCTCTCTGATCCGGCTCTTGTCGAGCCCTATCCTTTTGAGAATCCGAAAGGTGAAATGGGACCACCATCCTCCGATGGGCAACGTCGGGCGAGTCAAAAAAGTAAGCACATCTTGGCCGAACTGACCTGGCCGGAGGCAAAAGAGAGACTGAAGGAGGTCGACGTCGCCCTGTTGCCGGTTGGGTCCGTGGAACAGCATGGGCTTCACCTGCCTTTGGACACGGATGCCTTCGATGCCGACTACCTGGCCCGTCGGGTTGCGGAGACATGCAGCGATCCCAAACCTCTGGTTCTGCCGCTGATTCCCTATGGCGTTTCGTATCATCACGAAGATTTTGTGGGTACGATCAGTATCTCCAACGATACGCTGGGGCGTTTGGTCTACGATATCGGTGTGAACGCAGCCCGGCACGGTATCACGAAATTGGTCATTATTAACGGACACGGTGGGAACACGCCGGCCCTCCAATTTGCCGCTCAGATGATTAATCGTGACGCGCATATCTTCACCTGTGTGGACTCCGGTGAGTCGAGTGATGCGGACATTGCTGCGATGATCGAAACACCGAACGATGTCCATGCCGGGGAAATCGAGACGAGTACCTCCCTGGCTACCCGGCCTCATCTGGTCGATGTGGAGAAAGCACGGAAGTTTGTTCCCCATTTCTCCAGCCGTTATCTCAATTTCAGCTCGAAGCGAAGCGTGGAATGGTATGCCAGGACGGCTAAAATATCCAAGGCCGGTGTGCTCGGGGATCCCAAAAAGGCGAGCCGCCAGAAGGGCGAACGCATATGGGACGTTATGATCAAGAATCTTGTTGAATTCGTGGAAGACTTGAAAAGCATGACGCTGGATGAGATCTACGAGAAGAGGTATTGATGAGCAGGATGTGCTATGAAGATCACCAAGGTTGAAGCATGGCCTGTCTCCATGCGACTGGAGGAGCCATACACCATCGCCTATGAGACCGTGGAGACGGCGACGAACGTTTTTTTGCGCATCGAGACCAACAGCAGTGTTGTCGGTTTCGGTTGTGCCGCCCCGGATGTGCATATCACCGGTGAAACAGCGGAAGGCGTGCTCCAAAATCTGAACGACAGTGTCAAGCAAAGTCTTTTGAATTCGGACCCCCTGCGGTCGGCCATGCTCCTGGAGCGGCTGAAAGGTATTTTGAACAAACAGTATTCGACCCTTGCTGCCGTTGATATGGCGCTCTATGATGTCGTCGGGAAAACGGCCGGCCTGCCGGTTTGGAAACTATTGGGAGGATTTCGTGACAGAATCAAGACGAGTGTGACCATCGGCATTCTGTCTGAAAAGGAGACCGTGGAGAGAGCGAAGGAGTGGATTGCCCGTGGCTTCACAAGTCTCAAGCTCAAAGGGGGAAAGGACGTAGAGTCCGATACAGCGCGTGTTCTCAAGGTAAGAGAAGCGGTGGGCAAGGATGTGGAACTTCGTTTCGATGCCAATCAGGGGTACACGGTCGAGGACTCCCTCGCCTTTGTTGAGCGTACACGGGCCGCTCACCTGGAACTCATTGAGCAGCCGACACCCAAAGGTGAACCGGATCTCCTCGGCAGGGTAACCAGCAGCGTCCACATCCCTGTCATGGCGGATGAGAGTCTCATGACACTGCGTGACGCTTTTCGCCTGGCGCGCCGCGACCTTGTCGATATGGTCAACATCAAACTGATGAAGGTTGGAGGCATCTCTGAGGCGCTTCATATCAATGCAGTGGCAAAGGCAGCGAAATTGGAGGCCATGGTTGGCTGTATGGACGAAGCGGCCTTGGGCATCGCGGCCGGTCTTCATTTCGCCCTGGCGCGACCGAACGTCATGTATGCCGATCTCGACGGTCATATCGGTCTTGTGAACGATCCTTCCGAAGGTGCGGTCATGATTCGAAGCGGAACGCTTTTCCCGAACCCCAAACCGGGATTGGGATGTGACTTGAAGGTGAATAATTAGTTCCAATTGAAAGTCGAAGCTCTTTTGTGAAAAATCCTAAGACACAACAAGGAAGACACATTACAGACTTTGACTTGCCTCCTGGATATGAGCTGGCTGGGAAGTATCAAATCATTTCCAAGCTCGGGTCGGGATGGGAGGGGGAAGTATACAAAATTCGGGAGATGAGGACCGGCATCGACAGGGCCGCCAAGCTCTTTTTCCCTCAAAGAAATATAGGCAATCGAACCGCGAAACGGTATGCGAAAAAATTGCATAAGTTGCGGCACTGCTCGATTTTGATCCAGTACCACACCGAAGAGCTGATCCGGTATCGAAAGGTCCCGGTCACTGTCCTTGTCTCCGAATATGTTGAAGGGGAGTTGTTGTCCGATTTCCTGAAGAGACATCCGGGCCACAGGCTCCAGCCCTTCGAAGCGCTTCATCTCCTCCATTCTCTAACAAAAGGGATGGAAGAAATCCATCTTCATAACGAATATCACGGCGATTTGCATCTGGATAATATTATTGTCAGGCGCTTCGGGCTTGCGTTCGATTTGAAGCTCATCGATCTTTTTCACTGGGAAGGATCGAAAAGTGAAAACAGGCAGACGGATATCTGTTTCTTGATACGTGTTTTCTACGACACCCTTGGTGGCGCACGCCACTATCAGAGACACCCGGAGGCCGTAAAGTATATCTGCAGCGGTCTGAAACAGTCCATTATTCTGAAAAAATTTCGGACAATGACGCAGCTGCGGAAACATCTGGAAACAATGGAATGGTAATTTTGTGCGGTGTCTCATTGAACGTTGAAATACGAAAGACGTGAGCTTTGTATTCATTGCGCAGGGAGGATTGAGAATGGAGGCTGTATTAGGAGGATTGATGGTTTTTTGCATGCGGGCGTGTGATATGAGCCTGGGGACCGTGAGAATGATTTTCATTATTCAGGGTCGGCGCCTCTTCGCTTCGATAATAGGTTTTGTCGAGGTAACCATTTTCGTCCTGGCCATCTCGAAAGTGATCCATAGTCTGACGGATGTCTGGCATATTTTGGGATATGCCGGAGGATTCGCCTTGGGGACGTACATTGGCATGTTCATCGAAGGAAAGCTGTCCATGGGATTTTCACTGGTCAGAGTCGTTTCCCGCTACACACCTGAGGATGTGGCAGGAATACTCTGGCAACATGGATACGGTGCGACCATCATCGACGCGCGCGGCAAGGACGGACCGGTCAAGCTCATTCATACCTTGTGCCGGAGAAGAGAGGTGAAAAAGATCTTGACCCTGGTGAACATCATTGATCCGAAGGCCTTCATTACCATACAGGACGCACGATCGAGTATACACGGCTACTTGAATCCGGTGAAGAAACGGTGATGATATATGTTGCCCGTATGGCAATGACGTGAAAGGAAAGGTGATACTGTATGACGAAAGTATTAAATTACTTTGAGAGATACATCGTGCTTGTTCTCATGGTCATGATGATGCTCGTCGTCCTGGTATTAACTGTTGAACTCGGTATCATCATTGGGAGGGAATTGATAAAACAGCCGAAATTACTTTTGAATTTCAAGGAGATTCTCGAAGTCTTCGGATTCTTCTTCATGATATTAATCGGATTGGAGCTCATTGATACGATTAAATCATATTTGACAGAAGAGCGGATGCATGTGGAGATTGTCTTCCTCGTTGCCATGATCGCCATTGCACGGAAGGTGATTATCCTTGATCTTAAAACACTCAGTGCATTAACATTATTGGGGATGGCAGCCATTATTTTGGCCCTTGCTGCCGGATACTTTTTCGTCAAGCTCGCTCATCGAGGCGTAAAGTTTGACGACGATGGAAGAAAACAGAAATGAGTGTAATCCTTGGTTAACTGTTACACCATGAGGTCTCTATGAACACTTCGAATTCAAAAGCGTCTGAGAAGAAGCGCACTGTAGCTTATTTTTCAATGGAGATTGGCCTTGATTCAGCCATACCGACATATAGTGGTGGATTGGGCGTATTGGCCGGGGATACGGTTCGGGCCGCAGCGGATCTTGGTGTGCCCATGGTGGGCGTGACACTGCTGTATCGAAAAGGATATTTCCGCCAACATCTGGATGGCGATGGAAACCAGTCGGAGAGCCCGTATGAGTGGAACCCAGAAAGTTTCCTGGTACCACTGAAGTCCCAAGCAACATGCACCATGAATGGACGCACCGTGCATATACGTGTGTGGAAGTATGAGGTGCAGGGTATCAACGGTCATGCGGTCCCTGTCTATTTCCTGGATACGGCGTTACAGGAAAATGATTCATGGGATCAGACATTGACGGACCACCTCTATGGCGGCGATGCTCATTATCGATTGTGCCAGGAGACACTTCTGGGAATAGGAGGTATGGCCATGTTGGCTGCCCTCGGATACGAGAACATCCAAGTATGCCACATGAACGAGGGACACTCGGCTCTTCTCGTGTTGGCGCTCTTGGAGGGCGAGGCGAAGGGACGAGGTCTACAACTCCCTTCGAAAACCGATATCGATGAAATTCGCAAGCACTGTGTGTTTACAACGCATACTCCTATTCCCGCAGGTCATGATAAGTTCTCAACGGATCTGGTCGAGCGCGTCCTTGGTGAGGAGCGAACGAGGGCCATAGAGACCCTGGGATGTCTTTTTGATAAGGAATTGAATATGACCTATCTGGGAATGTTTTTTTCCCATTACATCAACGGCGTATCCATGCGTCACGAACAGATCTCACAGGATATGTTTCCCAACTATCCTTTAAATTCTATCACAAATGGTGTTCACGCAATAACGTGGACGTCGGCGCCCTTTTGTCAGTTGTATGATTCGCATATCCCAGAGTGGCGCCAGGATAATCGTTACTTACGGTATGCAGTGAGCATACCCCTCGATGAAATCCAACATGCTCATGCTCAGGCAAAACGAGAATTGTTTCAGGAGGTTGAACAGAGAACAGGTCTCCGTCTGGACCATACGGTTATAACTTTGGGTTTTGCTCGACGCGCCACTCAGTATAAACAGGCACATCTCTTGTTTTCAAAC
>CP070758.1:3776964-3822758 GCA_020348925.1 Gemmatimonadota bacterium
TAGATATCACGTTGGACGGGACCACTTTTTATCCTTTATGCGGGCAGATGGGCGGAGTCAATGACGATCCTGAGATACCCCCGGTGGGTGGGTGGAGTCGGGTTGTACTGGATCTCACACAATACGCGGGGAACACCGTTCGCATTCGATTTCGATTTCAATCCGACAACGAGCATACGCAACCCGGGTCTTACATCGACGACGTCCACGTCTATACCAAGGACGCAACCGGTTTCGTGCCGTCCTTTACAGGTGAGCCAAGGTGCGGACATGCTCCACTGGAGGTGTGTTTCACGGGCCAATCATTACGGGACATCGAAACCTGGCGATGGGATTTTGAGAATGACGGGACGATCGACTCCTACGAACAAAACCCGATCTGGACGTACGGAGAGCCTGGTACGTATACCGTGGGTTTAGAGGCTTTTGATGGCTCGGTTTCAGGAGTATCGAACCACGAAAACTACATTACTGTCTTCGACGGTGAAGCCGCCCTTCACTTTAACGGACACAGCGGTTACGTCCAGTGTCTACCGAATCCGAATATAAATCTGACAGATGGTGTGACGATAGAGACCTGGATAAAGCCACTGGGATGGGATCAATTTCAAAGAATCCATAATGGAACTCTTATCGACAAAGGTGTTCTCTCTCTCCGCTTCATACAAAAAAGTCTCATCATGAATGATTCGAGTCTCGTATTTCAGATCGTTCATGAGGATGGGAGGGTGAGCTACTCAAATACACCCCAGAATTCGATGCATCTTGAGGAATGGCAACATATTGCTGCCACATACAAAAGCTCCGGTGGAGCCGAGGTCTTTATCAACGGCGAGAAGCAGCCGACCACCCGAAGAGTATATTCCTCCGGAAGTGTGGACGAGCATGAAATGATCATCGGGAATTCCGCAAACTATGGTTCAGCTTTTCATGGTGTCATCGATGAAGTGCGGCTGTGGGATATTGCCCGCACCTCAGACGATATCCGATCCCATATGGATTCATACCTGACCGGATATGAGCCCGGTTTGGTCGGCTACTGGCAGATGAATGAAGGGAGTGGAGGGACAATTGAAGACCGTTCCGGAAACGGTTGTAACGGGACCCTCGTCAATGTCTCCTGGAATCAAGGTATTCACCTGAGTCCCGCCTCAGAGGATATTGACGAGGACGGGATATTCAACGATGATGACAACTGTCCTCTGGAGTTCAATCCTGAGCAGAGGGATACCGATGGTGATGGTGTCGGAGATACATGTGACAACTGTCCGGAAGATGAAAATCACGACCAGGCGGATGGAGACAGCGATGGCATGGGCGATGTGTGCGATACATGCCTGGACACCGACGGCGACGGATACGGCAATCCCGAATATCCGCTGAATGAGTGTGAGGAGGACAATTGTCCGAACCTCTATAATCCTGAACAGGGCAGTATTGAAAGAGGTGATATCGATTGCCTGGGTGGGATCGATGTCTTGGATGTCCTCGCTGTCGTCAACCACATCTTGGGCAATTCATTCCTGATCGGGCATCCTCTGGACCGGGCCGACTGCAATGGTGATGCGAGTGTGAATATTCTCGATGCTTTGGGGATTGTCAATGCGGTTCTGGGCATTGGGGAGTGTGGACCGTCGATTTCGCAGTTCAAAATTACCCCTGAAGTGCTCCACTTTTGCCAGTCTCTGGAATCCTACCTTTCGCCGGATGATTTTACGGAATTCATGGGATTGGTGAAAAACGAAGCCCAGATTCCGACACAGTTCCATCTCTCTCAGAACTATCCCAATCCCTTCAATCCAACTACGGATATTCGATATCAGATAGCGGATAGGAGACGTCCCATACACACTACCCTGAAAATTTATAACATTCTGGGGCAGGAGGTATCAACCCTGGTGGATGAGGTGAAGAAGCCCGGATACTATTCAGTAACCTGGGATGCATCGAATATGGCAAACGGCGTCTATTTCTATCGATTGATCGCAGGTAAGTACACGACCACAAAGCGAATGGTATTGATGAAATAGTATCAAATACCTTCAAGTATAGAAACAGTAAAGAGAAGAACTGTATTCTCAAATATGGAATATCCCATGTACCTTTGAAGAAAGGAGGATTCCAATGATAAGCGGACGGCTCTTTGCTATGATAGCTATTTGTGTCATTATAATTCTCAGTACATCCGTGATGCTTCATGCAGAAAGCTTTTTAGACTATGCTGAAGGTGCGGCCGAATGGTTGATGAATGAGGCCAGAGTCGATGGAAACGGATACAAGTGGCCTGATGTCGCTGATGGTGGTTATCATTCTACAGACCTGTATTATGGTTCTCCTGGAATTGTCAAACTTTTCTCAAGGCTCTATGAGACAACCGGGAAGGAGCAATATCGCCATTATGCAACAGGTGGTGCTCAATGGCTTATCGACGAAGCGGTGCCAGAGGGTGGTGGTTACAAATGGCCGATGATACAACGGCTCTCTTCGTATGGGATAGGATTCTACACAGGAGTGACAGGGACTGGAGATGCCTTTGCCGATCTCTATGAGATCTTTTCGGATACACGGTATCTGAACCATGCCATGGGAGCGGCGGATTGGCTTTTACATGTGGCCGTCTTTGAAGGACCGGATATATGTAAATGGCCTTATACTCAAAACTCCGGATCGTATTATACTGACATAATTGGTGGTGTGGCAGGTGTTGGCCTCTTTTTATTGAGGATGTATGAGTTGGACGGAAACCAGAAATATCTGGAGTATGCAAGATACGGAGGTAATTGGCTGGTGAGTCAGGCTATTCCTGACGGGAACGGATACAAGTGGAAAATGTCTACTGGTTCGCATAAGATCTTTACCGGCTTCTCACACGGTGCGGCAGGAATCGGGTATTTTTTAGCAGAGCTGTTCCGTGTTTCGGGTGACGATATTTATTTGGAATATGCGAAAGGTGCAGCCCAGTGGTTGATGGATGTAGCCATTGAAACAGAACATGAGTGTACATGGTGGAGTGAAGAAAGCGAAAGGAGTGTGTTTTTTAGTACAGGATGGTGTCACGGTCCTGCCGGAACCTGCCTTATCTTTATGAAACTATATGCGATTACGACCGAAGAGAGATACCTGGCATACGCCGAAAAAGGGGCGAACTGGTCGGTCAACGTTGCTATTCCTGATGGCGGTGGTTACAGGTGGCCATATACGGTAGCGAGTGGCTTCTCCGATGTTACTTTTTGCCATGGGGTTACAGGAGTTGGGAAATTTCTTCTCGATTTTTACACTCTGACCCGTAATGAACACTGGCTGAAGTACGCCAAAGGGGCGGCATTCTGGCTTGGGAGTATTGCTGACACTTCTGCCGGTGGTTACCGCTGGGAAAGCTTTGATTTCTATAACACTGGATACTCCCTTGGCACAGCGGGAATAGGACTCTTTTTCCTGGACAATATGGAATACAACTGGCCCCCAATAATAAAACCAATAACAGAACAGGCGGACCAGTATTACAACACCGCCCCGATACTCTCCACTTTCGGTTTCTACGATGACATGGGACTGGTTGATGGTTGGTATCAGATAGATTCGTATGAAGGCACATGGACAATCCTCTTCTCCGATATCTCCGGGACGTCCTGGGACAAGGAAGATTGGTCCATCCCAGGATTTTCAGATCTTCCGGACGGCAGTCACACGATCTATTTCAAAGCCTCAGACGACTCAGGGGCTGTGGAGGGGGAGTCGGGTGAATGGAGCTGGCAGTTTTTCAAGGATACGACGCCACCGTCTGCTGGGACAATCTCCATACAGAACGGTGCGGATACAATCAACTCGCTGATGGTGAGCCTGGATGCCTTGACTGCATCCGATACATTGAGCGGTCTCTCTCAGATGCAATTCAGCAACGACGGCAACAACTGGTCTTCACATGAAGAATATTCTCCAACGAGACCGGATTGGGACCTGTCGGCTTACGGCGGAAATCATTTCTCCGGAACGAAGAGAGTGTGCGTGAAATACAAAGACGTGGCCGGTAATTGGTCGGAGTCTTTTTCTGATGAAACAGTCTGTATTCTTCCTTTAGCTATAGTGACAGATTCACTGACGAACGGTATCGTGGGAGTCCCGTACAATCAGACCCTCGAAGCGTGGGGCGGTTGGCATCCCTACCGCTGGAACCTGGAAGCCGGCTCTTTACCGCTGGGACTCACTTTCGACACGACTGGTGTGATAGCAGGTGTACCGAATGCATCGGATACGATCTCTCTGACACTAAAGGTGACCGATTCAACCTCGGCCATATGTACACAGGATCTCGAACTCACAATCACTGAGGGTTACAAAGGGGACATCAACGGTGACGGTCAGATCAACATTATTGACGTGGTTAGGCTCGTGAATTCCATTCTCAACAACCGCGATCTCACACCCAACGAGCACTGGACTGCCGACTGCAATGGCGATGGGAGCGTGGACATTTTAGATGCTTTGGGTATTATCAATGTGATACTGGGTGTGGGCGAGTGTGAACCATAAATATCCCGAACGGAATTCCGATCTCGTTTTATTCAAGATCTCTATTCGGCTTCTTTATATATTTAGCCCAGGATTCCATCGTCGTTCTCGACACTTACAGAGCTGAGAAAAGGAGCCTGTCACTACTTTCGATGGATAATAATAAATCTGTTTTTTTAACAGTGGGAATGACAGTTGTGGATAAAGCAGGATCTATAAATTATTTCTTCGACCGCACGGCCGAGAAGATGCCGACGGTGTGGACCTTGAGTTTATCTAAGAGAAGATAAATTGAAGGCGTCACCAGGAGTGTCAGGACGGTGGATACCGCCAGGCCGCCCATGATGGCCCGGGCCATAGGGTAATACATGAGCCCGCCGAGCAGCTGGGCTTTTCCCCAGGCCATGGGTGCCAACCCCAGGATCGTTGTGGCGGCAGTCATAACAATCGGGCGAAAACGGTTCTCACCACCCCGGACGATAGCCTCCTCGCGGGGAACTCCCTTCCGCCGCAATTGATTGATATAATCCAGCAGCACGATGCCGTTGTTGACCACAATGCCGACCAGGACCAGGATGGCAATCCTGGCCATAATCGTCAGGGGCGTATGTGTCAGAAAGAGGAACCAGACCACACCGACGAAAGCGAAGGGCAGGGCCGTCAGAATGGTCAGGGGGTGAACGAGGGATTCAAAGAGGGAGGCCATGAGCAGATAGATGAGGATGATGGCCATAATATAGTTCCACAACATCTGGCTCTGCTGCTCCTCCTCCCGCTCAAAGCGCTGGCCCAGGCTCCAGGAATATCCGGGAGGCATCTCCAGGGTCGCCATCTGCTGGAAGATCTCGCCCCGGAGTCGACCCAAATCGGTCGCCTGCAGGTTGGCGTACACGGTCGTCGTCGTCCGGCGATCCTCCCGCCTGATGGTTCGAGGTCCCTTTCGCACGATGAGATCGGCCACGCTCTTTAAGGAGACGGGTTCTCCCGAAGTACTGATAAGGTTTATTTTCTCCAGGCTCCGCACGTCCTTTCGATCCGAGGCCTGGAGCTGGAGGTTCATCTCGATCTCTCCCTCGACGTCTTTAAACCTCGACAGCCGGGTCCCCCGCAGCGTTCCGGAAACGGTCTGAGCCACTTGCTGAGCGGAGATACCGAAATTCTTGGCTCGCTCCCGGTCGACGACGATCTGGATCTCCTCGTCACCGGCCTCGTCGTCGGTCTGCACATCGGCCAATCCCGGGATACGCTCCAACCGTCGTTCCACCTCCCTGGCAATACCGGACAGAACTTCGCTGTTATCCCCCTGAAGACGGACCGAGACGGTGATCTCGCCGCCTCCCGTCTGTTGCTGCCGACCCATGACAAGCCGGACCCCCGGCAGCTTGGGCAGTCCTGTCCGGATATCCTCCATGATTTCCGGCACTTCCCTGCTCCCCGCACGCCAGTCGATGAGTTTGACAGACGTCATGGCGTAATCGCGTTGATAGTAACTGTAAACGGATTCTATCTCGAACCGCTCCTTGTCCTCCAGGAGAAATTCCTCGACACGATCCACCATGCGCTCCACAGTATTCAAGGTAAAATTCTCATCAATGAAGTATCGGATTCTGATATACCGCTGGGCACTCCGAACAACCTCATCCTTGCTCATGAATTTGTAGGGTCCGCCGCATGTGCCGGCCAGACAGATGAGGGCCAGAAAAAAGACGAGGAGAGCCCGTTTTGTCGACTGAACCGTCCATCCCAGGATTCGTACATATTTCTTCGTGACCTTTCGGATGAACTTCGATTTCTCCTTTATCTCCCCCTTGAGGAACCTGGAGGTGGTCAGGGGGATGAAGGTCATGGCGATAAAGAGGGAACACAGAAGGGTGAAGGAAATGGCCAGGGCAAAGTCCTTCAACCACACGGTCAGATCGTCCTTTCTGCCGAAGATAATGGGGACAAAGACGATGGTCGAAGTGAGGGTTGCAGCCAAGATGGCCGTGCCGACCTCTTTCACGCCCAGCGTCGTTGCATCCTTCGCGGATTCACCCTGTTGCTTGTGTCTGAAGATAGATTCCGCCACAACCACGGAATTGTCGACAAGCATCCCGACGCCCAGCATGAGTCCGGTCATGGACAGGACATTGAGGGTGACGTTGAAGATTTTGAGGAAGGTCAGGGCCGTAATGATCGAAAAAGGGATGGCCACAGCCACAATAAGCGTCGTGCGTACTTTTCTCAGGAAAAAGAAGAGAACAAATATGGCCAGGATCGCGCCGTAGATACCGGCCTTCTTCACCTCGTTGAGAGAATCGATGATCTCCTCCGACTGATCCAGGAAAAACCACAGGTTGATCCCCCTCATCTCCGGTTCGTTCCCGACGTCTTCGATAACGGTCCGGGCCTTGCGCGCTATCTCCACGGTATTTCGCCCGGACTCTTTGTAAATATCAAGACCGATGGCATAGTTGCGATTCAGATGACGGCCGTACGTCAGGGTCGGGGAAGCCAATTCCACATCGGCGATCTCCTTCAATTTAACGCCTCTCCCGGTCACAATAATATTTTCCACGTCATCAAGGCTTCCGTATTTACCGATAGCCCGGACGGCGTACTTTTTCCCGCCGTCAATCACATCACCCACGGACAGAGAGAAATTGTTATTGCGCAGGGTGGTCAGGAGGCGGCCGACATCGACGTTGTAGGCCTTCAATTTGTCCACTTTAAGATCGATGAAAATCTCACTTTTTTCGACCCCGTAGAGATCGACCCGGGAGACGCCGTCCACCCGTTCCAGCCGGCGCTTGAGCAGGCGGTCCAGGGTATCATAGGCGTTGGACAGATCGCGCTCCGAGGAGATCCGCATCTGCAGCACGGGAATATCCGTGGCCGAGAATCGGTAGATGAAGACCCTGTCGATGTCGTCCGGCAGTTCGTTCATGACGCGGTCGATCTTCTCCCTGGCCTCCACACCCAGGATGTTCATCGATTTGCCGTAGTCGAAAAAGACGTTCACCTGGGAAAAGTCGTCCCCGGAGTAGGATTCTATGCGCCTGATACCGCTCATGGTGCCGATGGCCTCCTCGATGGGGACCGTGATGTTCTGCTCAACCTCGTTGGGCGTAGAGTTGGGGTAAGGGGTGTAGATGAACAAGCCCGGGAATTCGACATTGGGCAAGAACTCCAGGGGCAGGCGGGAGATAGAGACCGCACCGATGACCACAAGGCTGACCAAGATCATGACCGTCGTGATGGGACGGCGTATGGTAAAATCGGGAATGTTCATTCACTAAATCCTAAATAAGAATACCGAAATTCGAAAAACGTTTTGCTCCATTGTTAATTTTAGATTTCGGATGTGTGTCGGCACTCGAATTTCGTGATTCGATTTTTTTCTCATCTTCTCAGACTTCCGGAGTTTTCTAAACTTCTGAAGTCTTTTCCCCTTTCGAACTGGACTCCACAACAGGCACGAACTGCTTTCTGTCCATCACCGTGTAGAGGGTTGGGATAACAACCAGGGTCAGGATCGTCGAGGTGAGCATCCCGCCGATAACGGCGATGGCCATGGGTGACCTGATCTCGGCCCCCTCACCGAAGCCCAGGGCCATGGGCAAAAGGGCCAGGACTGTGGTGGCCGTCGTCATGAGAATGGGACGGAGACGCACGCGGCCCGCCTGGATGACAGCCTCGTACTTCTCGATACCGCGACGCCGCAACCGGTTTATATAATCGATGAGGACGATGGCGTTGTTGACGACGATGCCGGCCAGCAAGATCACTCCGATGAGGACGACGACGCTGATCGTTTGGCCGGTCAGGAGCAGTGCCGCGACGACACCGATGAGGGCCAACGGTAACGAGAACATAATGACGAAGGGATGGAGGAGCGATTCGAACTGAGAGGCCATCACGAGGTAGACCAGAAAAATGGCCAGGAGCAGGGCAAAGCGCAGTGAGGCAAACGACACCATCATTTCCTCATTCTGACCGGCCAGAGAGGCTGAAAAAGTTGGCGGCAGCGTCACCGATCGGATTCGTTCCCCGGCCTCGCGGGAGACACTGCCCAGGTCACGACCGACCACATTTGCGGTGACGAGGGCCGTCCGCTGCTGGCCCAGCCGATGGATCTGACTGGGACCGATATCGACCCGCACATCGGCCACGGAACTGAGGTTGACCGGCACCTCAGCCTCAGGATTGATGGTCAGGTTTCTGATCCGATCGATGGTCGCCCGGTTTCCCTCCGTTGCCCGCACCAGAATATCGATGCGGCGCTCTCCGATGGCAAACCGCGAGGGGATATCTCCCTTGATCCGGTTTCTGACCAGCCGGGAAATCTCATAAATATCCAGCCCCAGAGCGGCGACCCGCTCCCGGTCAAAGACGATCTGAACCTCGGGATTGCCGGCTTCAAGGTTCGACTGGACATCGGTCAAGCCTTCAATTGTGCTCAAAGCGGCGACGACGCGGTCGGCGCTCTCTTTCAACCGCTCGATGTTAAATCCCGTCACTTCCACCTCGATCGGTGTCTTAAAGGTGAAGTAGGTGGGCGACAGGAATTCCGCCTCAGCGTCCGGCACCCGGGTCAGCTCCCGGCGCATCAGCTCTTTTACATGAGCCTCCGCCTTCTTGTCGGTCGGATCCTTCATCACCACCTTCAGTTCACCATGATTTTCCCCCTCCATCTCTGTATCGGCCGTCATCCTGTTGCCGGTGCCCACTATACTGTAAATTTTTTCCACGCGGGGATCATCCCTGACAGCCTGCTCAATGCGGTTGAGCAGGACGTCCGAGACGTCAATCGGCGTCCCCACGGGAAAATCGACGGCCAGGGTAAATTCACCCTGGGAGAACTGGGGGATGAGCTCCATGCCCAAAAAGGAGATCGCCAGAAGCGAGACGACAAAGATGATGAGGGCCGACGCCAGCACCGCACCCTTATTGTTGAGAGCCCACCCGAGAAAGTGGGGATAGGCCTTGGCCAGGACCGGGAACCCTCTGTCAAACCAACTGAGCAAGATTTTGAGAACAAGCAGCAATCCGATGGCCAGGGGAACGGCCAGACCATAGGTTTGCGGTTTCAGCCCCTGTCCGGTCAGGGTGAAAAAAATGAGGAGTCCGGCGTAGGCCAGGAGAAACGCGCCCAGCCTCTTCCCCACCCACTTGCCAACGACGACCAGTGTATAAAAAAAGTTCGTGAACAGAAACACGATCAGGGAGAAAATCAGGGTGACGGCGAAACGAACGATGAAAAAGGGCGGCTTGAGAATGTTCCAGGGAATACGGATGATGGGAATGAACGCTCTCACCACCTGGCACCACAGAAATCGTACTGGAATGAGGATTGTTTTCCATGCGGTCAGCACCGAGAACTTTATCCGGGTTACCTTCTCCCTTTTCGCTCTCGTCGGAACGCGACAGATTGCTCTCACTTCACCGGGATACTGTTCCAGGAAGCGATGCTTTGCCTCCCATCTGTCCTCTCCGCTGCAGACGACGCCATTCTCGCGGAGGGCCACGAACCTGCCGCCGTGTTGAGCGACCAGTTCACGCCAGTGCTTCCGAAACCATACTTTTTGACGGGTTTTCACGGTGTAGCGTTTCTCGGCCGTTTTCACCCAGTACAATTCCCTCACGAACCACCCCGGTATACTCATCAGAAAACGGAGGAGGAGATAAAACGGTAGAAGGAAGTAGAGGGGCCACCTATAGCTGTCAACATAGGTTTTGCCGGTCTGCCCCATCCAACGCAGGATCGAAGCATGATTCCACAACCACAGGCCGATGCCGCTGACGCCTTCCCACGCCAGACGGAGGACATAGGTGATGAGAAATCGCAGAGCCCAGATGAAGGTCCGCAGCCACCTCAGTATGAGGCGTTTTTCGCGCCATGCGGATCGTGAACCCCGGCGTGACACATGCGCCCGCGTTATTCTCTGCAACCAGACGGTCGTCGTCTTCTCCACAACAGCGCCCCCGCGGTGCTCCCGTGACGCGATCATGGGAATGAGTGTCAGGGCGATGATGAGAGAGACGATCAGCGAGAAGGTGATGGTCAGGGCCTGATCCCTGAAGAGCTGGCCGGCAACACCCTTGATAAAAATGATCGGGAAGAAGACGCAGATGGTCGTCAGTGTCGAAGCGATGACGGCAGTACCTACCTCGCTGGCCCCTTTGTTGGCGGCTTCGAACAGACCGAACCCCTCCTTTCGGTATCTGTCAATACTTTCCAAAACCACGATGGAGTTATCCACGAGCATACCCACGCCCAGAGCGAGCCCCCCCAGGGACATGATGTTGAGTGTGACCTTGCCGAAATACATGGCCAGAAAGGTGGCGATGACCGAAGCCGGAATGGCAAAACCGATGATGGCCGTACTGCGCATGTTCTTCAGAAAAAAGAAGAGGACGATCATGGCCAACAGACCGCCGATGATGGCCGAATCCCGAACCTCGCCCACCGCCCGCTGGATGAACCGGGACTGATCGGAGACGGTCGTCAGCTTCATTGAACCCAACGCCTGCGGCGTGTACGATCTGAGGCGTCTGGTTACATGTCGCGCCACGGCCACCGTGTTGGCATCACCTTCCTTGTAGATGGCGATCTCCACGGCCTCCTGACCATTGATCCGGGTGATGGCATCCCTTTCCTTGTAAGATTTTGAGACAGCCGCCACATCCTTCAGATAGAACTTCACACCCTCCCTCTGACCGATGACGACATCATCGATCTCATCGACACGTTTAAACTGATTGAGCGTGCGAACGAGGTATTCCTCCGTCCCCTCTCTCAGGCTGCCACCCGAAAGATTGACGTTCTCCTGGGCCAGACGCTGGGAAATCTGGGCGATGCTGAAACCCAGTTGGGCCAATTTGCCCTCATTCACCTCGATGTGGATCTCCTCCTCCAGACCGCCGCTCACTTTGACCGCCGCCACCCCCTCCACGGTTTCCAGATCCTTCTTCATGTGCTCCTCGGCAAAAATTCGCAGCACGCTGAGCTCCGCCTGGCCCGTGAGCCCGACCAGAACGATGGGGTCGTTCGAGGGATCAAAACGAAGCAGGATCGGCTGTCTCACCTCCCGGGGAAGGTTCAGGATATCCAGCTTCTGTCGCACCTCCAGGGCGGCATTGGCCATATCAGTACCCCATTGGAACTCCAGGATGACGTCCGACCAGCCGGATCTTGAAATCGAACTCATGTTCAAGAGGTTTCTGACTGTACCAACCGATTCTTCAACAGGCTTGGTCACCAGATTCTCGACCTCGGCGGGTGCAGCCCCTTCGAATTCCGTCCGTATCGTCAGGGTCGGATAGGTCAGCTCCGGCAGGAGATTCACCCGCAATCGCTGAAGGGATACCAGTCCGAAGAGCAGCACCGCCAGGGTGAACATGGCTACGGTAACGGGGCGTTTTGTCGAAAGCTCAATTATTTTCATGTTTTTTATCCTATTATTTGGTCAGCGGAGCAATACCTTCACTTTTTTATTGAACAACCTCCACCTTCGTGCTGTCCTTCAAGCCGCTCTGCCCGATGGTGACGACCTGTTCCCCCTCCTCCAGACCACTCAGAATCTCCACTTTGCCCTCGTCATCGAAACCGACTTCAACTTCCTTCTTGCGAGCCAGGTTCTCCGTGACAACAAAGACGGCCTGCTTCCCATCATCGGAAACAAGGGCCCGTTTGGGTATGACAATGGCGTCCGTTTTGGTATCCGTAATAATTTTGAGACGGGCGAACATGCCGGGTTTGAGAGACTCTTTGCTGCTTCCGGTCACCTCGATGGTGGCTTTCACCGTGCCGCTGGCCGGATCGACCACAGGACTGACCCGGGCGACGCGACCATCGTGCAGCTCATCACCGTTGGCGTCGATCACTATTTTCACGGGCTGACCGACCCGTAATCGCCTCATTTCACTCTCGGGGATAAAAACCCTGGCCACGAGGGGATTAAAATTGGCGATGGCAAAGACCTTCTGGTTGACATTGATTTGATTCCCAATACGGACAAGGCGCTCGGTAATCACCCCGGAGATAGGCGCAGTGATGGCTGAATACTTCAGATCCAGTTTTCGCAGCTCGTAAACCGACTTCTGGGATTCGTACTGAAACCGCAAGTTCTCGTACTCCTCCTCGCTGATCAACTCTTTTTCAAAGAGGTTTCCGGCCCGATTATAATCGGCCTCCAGCCGGTTGAGGTCGGCCAGGGCCTGGTCTACCTGAATTTTGAGACGCTCGTCGTCCAATTGAGCCAGAACGTCCCCTTCCCTGACCCAGTGCCCCTCTTCGACAAAGAGCTCTCCCACCAATCCCGATACTTTGGCCACAACGTCGGCCCGTCTTTCCGGCTCGAGGGTCGCTGTGGCCACGAGATATGAGGACACCGCATTGCGCTTCGCGGTCGCAATCTCTACAGGTACGGGCGGCAGTTCAGGAGGCCCATCCCGCCGCTCCTCCCTTTTAAAAGCGGCCTTAATGATGGAAGCGGTATCGTAGTCGACCTGCACCGTCAGGGAACTGTCGATCTCAAGGAGCTCCTGACCGGCGGAATCGTACAACTCTATAGAGAAAGAGATTTTCACCGGTTCTTCGAGGGTCAATTCATCGGCTTCGATCGTCTGAGTGAACATATCCTTCGGCGACGTGCCCTTAATCTGCCAAGGTTTGGTCCAGAGTGTATCGTGTGTCGTCTTGGAGACGATCTTGGCCTTGATATCCTTTGTGGCCTTCTTGGCGGAAGTATTGACATCAATTTGAAGATCAAACCTCTCGAAGAATTGATCATTATCCCGATCGACTTGGTTGGTTATCGAAGGGCTCCGCTCCGCAAACAGCGCTTTGATAAGGACCTGGGAATCGTCGTCGTCGATGAGAAGAGACAACGAGCTGTCAGCATCGAACTCATTGGAACCCGATGAATCAAAGAGGACGACCTTCAAACCGATCTCCATCGGTTCGGTCAGTTGGAAATCACTGCTCTCTAAGGACACGGTGTGGGCGTCTTCCGTCACCTTTCCCGTTAAGGTCCAGACGTCGGTCCATATGGTATCTTTGGTGTCCGGCGAGATGATCTTGGCCTTTACCTCGAGGGTATCGAATTCGGTCTGCCCGTTGGCATCGATGCGAAGGTCAAAGCTCCCGTAATATCCGTCCTTATCTTCATCAACTTTGTTGACAAGAACGTTACCCGGAGGCTGGGCTTTTTTTCCACACCCGCCTCCGAAACAAATGAGGAACGACATTGCGAGCAAAGGGCTAAACCGCAATATTTTTTTCGAGTACACGTCACTTCTCCTTATTCAGTATTGTTTGAGTCTACAGTTTCGGGAACCCCTTCATTCAGTACAAACGCCTTCTGCAAGCTGTATATTGCGAACTGTCTCTCTTACAGATTGTTGTCAATACGACGTGGGAGAAAGTAAAAATGTTTCAGTTCCCCAGTAGAAACTTACATCTTTATCCAAAAGACACTTCCTGTCTCTGCCTGAAAGTGAAAGGTTCCGAAAAAGAGGTTGACTCGAATGTATTTTTATAGTATACTTTTACCTCTCTGTGTCCGGCACAGGAAGGATACGAATACCATGGAATCAATTGAAAGTATGAGACTTATATGCGTAAACACAATCGCTGATGCAGTAACGGAACTGAAGCGGATCGGTGTTGATGATTACAGCCTCGATATCATGGCTCCGAAAGCTCTCGGAGGGAGCATCAAGTTGAAAAAAGTTTCTTCGCCAGCAGCCAATATCTTGAAACAGGAGATGCTCTCCCTGGGCGGCGATGCAGCGGTTGCCCGAGACGTCATAACCGGGAAAGCCAAAACATCCGACGTTCTCCTGATGGGAACGCTCAGACAGTTTAAGAGCCTGGTGGGGAAAATTTCTCGTCAACCTTTCGGTCTCACGGATATCGCACAACACCTTCAGGAGTTCCTCCCTTCTATGGAGAATCCTTCGCCTTTTCCCCTCACATGCAGAAACCATAATCTTGATCTTGGGGCCAGAACTTTCATCATGGGAGTTCTCAATGTCACCCCTGATTCCTTCTCAAACGGAGGTCGGTTTCAAGGGTTGGCTCGGGCCGTCGACAGAGCCGCGAAAATGGTGGAAGAGGGGGCGGACATAATCGATGTGGGCGGTGAGTCGACCCGACCCGGATCCGATGCAATCCCTCCTGAACAGGAATTGTATCGCACCTTACCGGTTGTTGAAAAACTCGTGAAGGAGCTTCATGTCCCCATTTCAGTCGACACATACAGATCGCAGGTGGCGGAGAAACTCCTCGAAGCGGGCGCACACATGGTGAATGACATCAGCGGTCTGGATTTCGATCCTGACATGGCTCATGTTGTGAGCCGGTACGAAGTCCCCGTGATCGTGATGCACATCAGGGGGCGACCCAAGGATATGCAATTGAATCCAGAATATGACGATCTTATCTCAGACGTTTACACCTCCCTGAAAAGATGTGTTACTAATGCCCTTCAAGCGGGTGTTCACAAGGATAAGATTGTCATTGACCCGGGAATCGGTTTCGGAAAAACGGTAGAGCACAATTTGGAGATTTTCAAGAGGCTTCGGGAATTTTCAAGTATGGGTTATCCAATTCTCATTGGAGCATCGCGGAAATCATTTATAGGTAAAATTCTGGACGCACCTGTTGACGACCGTCTCGAGGGATCTCTGGCAGCCGTGGCGGTGGCTATTATGAATGGAGCGAATATTCTTCGTGTTCACGACGTAAAGCCAACGGTGCGTGCGGCGCGACTCGTGGATGCCATTCTGCGAGTGAACAACGGTTCAAAACTGTCACACGATGTGAGAAAGGCTTGAGGAATGGAATCCACGGCGATAAAAAAGACCGCTCTCTTTAACATTCACGAAAACCTGGGGGCAAAGATCGTTCCCTTCGCAGGGTATTTCATGCCGGTCTATTACACGAGCATTATTGACGAGCATCGGAGGGTGCGCTCGACGGTCGGGCTCTTTGATGTATCCCACATGGGCGAGTTTGAAATCAAAGGGCATGATGCTCTGGCCTTCGTGCAACGCGTAACGACCAATGATGCCGCCGATTTAAAAGTCAATCAGGTTCAATATTCCGTGATGTGTTATCCTGACGGTGGAATTGTCGATGACCTTCTCGTCTATCGACTGGAAGATCATTACCTCTTTGTGGTCAATGCAGCCAATCTGGACAAAGATTTTTCGTGGCTCCAAGACAATCTGCGCGGGGCAGTACAATTAGAAAATAAGAGCGATGCGACGACCCTTCTTGCGCTCCAAGGTCCTCAGGCTGAAACGGTTTTATCTCCGCTCGTTGAAGTTGACCTTTGTCGGAAATTAGGTTATTATTACTGTCAACCGGGAAGTGTGATAGGACATCCCGCATTAATTTCTCGAACGGGGTACACCGGGGAAGATGGTTTCGAAATATATTGTGCTCCCCGAGCCGGAGTCGCTCTATGGGAAGCGCTCATGGAGTCAGGTCGTCGATACGACATTCAACCGATCGGCCTCGGTGCCAGAGATACACTCCGACTTGAGATGAAGTACGCCCTCTACGGAAATGATATTGATCAGACGACCAATCCCTTGGAAGCAGGTTTGGGATGGGTGGTCAAATTCGATAAAGACGATTTCATTGGCAAGGAAGCCCTGCTCAAGGTGCAGAAAGAGAAGCTGAAGCGGAGACTTGTTGGATTCGAAACTGATGGAAAAATATTCCCCCGGAAGGGCATGAACATACACAAGGAGGAAAGTGAGATCGGCACCGTGACGAGTGGAACCTTCTCCCCTTCCCTGGAAAAAGGGATTGGTCTGGGATACGTTTCAACTCCCCATACGAAAGTAGGAACCGAGATCGGTCTGGATATCCGGGGAAAACGTGTGGGGGCACGTGTTGTGAAAACACCATTTTACAAGAGTGGCTCTCATAAATGACTCATTTGTATTCATAGAACAGGCGCATTGAAATGAAAATTCATGTCTATTTCACTTTGAACCGAGTAACGGAAGATCAATTGCGAGGCAAGAGAGTTGTCGTCATTGATGTCTTGCGGACATGTACAACCATTGCCACAGCCATCGCGAACGGAGGTCGAGAAATCATACCCGCCGAAAGCATTGAGGCAGCCACGTTGTTGGCCACAGACATCGACAGAAAATCCGTTTTTCTCTGCGGTGAAAGAGAGGGGAAACGCATCGATGGGTTCGACCTGGGAAACTCACCCCGGGAATACAAAGAGAAGATAGTGAAAGAGAAAAACATTGTTTTTGTCAGCAGCAATGGCTCTGTGGCCTTAGTCAAAAGCAGGTTTTCTGCGATCACAGTCGTATGCGCTTTTGTCAACGTCTCAACCGTTGTGGACTACCTTCTTCAAGAGAAGGGTGATATTCATATTTTGTGCGCCGGGAATCAGGGCAGATTCTCTTTGGAAGACGCCGTGTGCAGCGGGATGCTCCTTCAGGGGCTTCAGATGAAGGGGGAGAATAATTTTGAACTGAACGACAGTGCGGTGGCCGCAGAGGTGTTGTTGAGGAAATACGAGAAGAGAATCAAGGCCCTCCTTCGGAACTGTGATCACGGGCGCTATCTGACCGGAATAGGATTCAGCAAGGATTTACTCGTCTGTGCGGAGGTCAACTCCCTGCGCATTGTACCGGTTATGCGCGATGGTCGGATTACGAAAGCGAAAGTCCACCAGCCCCACATGTGAGAGAGCGAGTGCTTATGCCCTCAAAACGGGAGAGGGATCGGATTGTTAGGATTATCGATGCGAACGCCAATCGGCTTCGGGAAGGTCTCCGGGTTGTGGAGGAGATTGCTCGCCTCGTCCTCAATGACGCTCAGCTAACGAATAGACTGAAAGTGAAGCGCCACGCAGTAGAAGATCTTGTGGGTCAGCTCACGCTGTCCAAGGAGACCCTTCTTTCGGCCCGGGAGAGTGAAGATGATGTAGGCCTTGAAAGGGTCTTCGATAGAACTTCCCGAAAGAACTGTGAGGACATTTTGTGGGCCAATATAAGACGTGCCCAAGAGTCCTGCCGAGTTCTCGAGGAATTCTCAAAGCTCCTCGATGAAAACATTCCCGTCTCCCTCAAAAAGATTCGATTCAGCTTGTACACATTGGAAAAAGAGATACATACCGAATTAAAAAAATGGAATGAAACGCGTTGAAGAGTGGAAACTTTATGTCATTACAGACCGTTGCCTGTCCAAAGGGCGGACGAATGAGGAAGTAGTCTGCGAAGCGATATCAGGCGGTGCTGATGTTATTCAGTTTCGCGACAAGGAAGCCTCCACAGCCGAGTTCTACAGGGAGGCCGTCATCTTGCGAAAGGTGACAAAAGCATCGGATGTCCCATTCATCATAAATGACAGAATTGATGTCGCTCGCGCTGTGGAGGCTGATGGCGTCCACCTGGGACAAGATGATCTCCCTGTATCAGTGGCTCGAGACATCTTGGGGCCGAATAAAATCGTTGGAATTTCGACCCATTCACTCGAACAGGCCCTGATCGCCTCCTTGAAGAGACCCGACTATATAAGCATCGGCCCCATCTACTCCACGAAAACGAAAAAGACGGGCCCTCCTGTCGGGGTGGACGTCATCCGTCAGATTAAAGAGAACATTTCTATCCCAATCGTGGCTATAGGAGGAATCACTTTGGAGACTGTGAGTGCGGTCTCCCAAAGTGGTGCCGACTGCATCGCCCTCATCTCCTCAGTGGTGAGCGCAGATGACATTGCGGGTACTGTTCGGAAGTTCGAGGCAAAAAGAAAAACATTCAGCACTGACGAGGAGGCGAAGATGTAGAAGAGAACCTCGTTGAATTGAGCGTGTGATTTTTTTTGAAAGTGTCGCTTTCTCCCCCCCATTCTTTTACTCTTTTAATAACAAAATCTTAATTGAAACATGCCATCATGTCGAAAGGAAGTGTCGAATTTTTTTAACACTCCATAGTGTCCCATTTGAGACAGGATACACGTCAAAGAAACTTCGTATCCTTTTTACTTTTCTGGTCTTATATCCGATTACCATCATGACTCTCAAAATGGCATACAATTTGCAAAAAAAAGACACATCTCTAACACCGGACTGTTCTCTTGAATAAGACAAAGGGGGTGTACAATGCCAGATCAACGCTTAAAAATTCTTGTGGTTGATGATGATGAAGGAGTAAGAGATTCTTTGAAAGTCATCTTAGAGGATGAGTACGATGTATGGGATGCCGATGGAGGCAAAAAGGCGCTGAACGTTTTCATGAGCATGAAGCCAAACCTCGTTTTTTTGGACCTGGTACTCCCGGACATGGGGGGGGTTGATGTCCTTGAGAAAATAAAGCGCCTTTGTCCGATGACACCGGTGGTTATTCTCACGGCGTACTCAAATATTAACAGTGCATTACATGCAATAGAGAGTGGAGCGAGCGATTATATTCCCAAGCCTTTCAGCGTTGAGGAAATTCAGGTGAGAACGGCCGAACTGTTGGGCAATGAGAAGAACAGACCTCTCGATTGCGAGAGTTTCCGTCAGAGGTGGTTAACGAGAAAGAAGGACATCAGGGAACGGTTTCTCACGACGGCTTTCGTACCCACCTCATAGACCGTTCATTGCACTCATCGACGGAAAGGATCTGAAAAAGTGCGTATACTGTTTGTTGATCCGGCCCCACGCAGTGGGATTGTCGAACCGTATGAACATTTGGGTCTCGGTTATTTGTGCGCAGCATTGGGCGGAAAGGGGTACGAGGTTGATACGCTCAGTGTCCCTTTGCAGAATCTCTCCGCACACCGACTTGTGAGAGAGATCATGAAGACCGACCCCCATATCCTCGGTTTTTCCGTGAAGGAGATCAACGCCCGGCGCACTTTTCGATTGATCCGAAAATTACAGAGCGCCGGATTAAATTGCCACATCACACTGGGAGGCCATTTCCCGACTTTCAACCATGCCCGGATTCTTCATGATTTTCCGGAGGTGGACTCCGTCGTTCGTGGAGAGGGAGAAGACACCATCGTAGAATTGATGAGGGCTTTGGCCGACGGCGGCTCCTTAGCAGGCATCCCCGGCCTTACGTACAGGGAGGGCAATAATATCAGGGAAAATCCTCCCCGGCCCTTGATCGAGGATTTGGATCGCCTTCCCTTTCCTTCGAGGAACATGACACCACGCGTCATTGATCAAGGCGGAGCCATCGGTCTGGTGGCCTCCCGGGGATGCTATGCCAACTGCTCCTTCTGCAGCATACGATCATTCTACGGCACCTCCTCAGGTCCCAAATGGCGAGCCCGGTCACCGAAACACGTTGTGGATGAAATTGAAATGCTTGCCTCCGCCTTCCCCGGGATCCCCTTCAAGTTTGCCGACGACCAATTCATCGGGCCCGGCGAGAGAGGAAAAACGTGGGCCCTCAACCTGGCTTCGGAAATAAGGAAGAGAAACCTTTCCGTCCAATTTATCGTATCCTGCCGCGTGGACGCCGTTGAGCAAGACCTGTTCGCTTCGTTGAAGGAGGCCGGTTTGAAAAAGGTCTTCATAGGCGTTGAATCGGGAACCCAGCAGGGATTGGACCGCTTCAACAAAAAGACCACCGTTGAACAGAACAAAAGAGCGCTGAAGATCTTAGAAGCGGTCCGTGTCGCATACACTATAGCCTTCATCTTTTTCGACCCGTATTCGACCATGGAGGACGTGAAGGGAAATTTGGAGTTTCTGTCAGATATCCGCCCCTACTGGCATGGCAAAAAGGGTATTCTCTCCATAGAACCGTCGATTACGGTCCATAAAGGAACCCCCATCGAACAACGATTGAGAAACGACGGACAGTTGCTGGGTGATTATTTAGGTTACCGATACCGAATCAAGGATCGTCGCATCCAGTATGTCCGCTTCATAGTAGATTTTTTCATACGACGTGTGATGCCTACCTATCACACGTTAAATCTCAGAGGGAAAACTATCAGAAACAGGGCACATGAGTTCTTTCATCACGTTGGCAACTAATGGAAGAGACCGTTTATAACCTAAGATCTTGAGGGAACATTTACCACAACTATTCAATATTTCATTCCACGAAGAAAGGAGGTGAAAGGAATGAGAAAAATGTATCGTCTTATAAGTTTGGTTGCTTCGATTGTGTTCGCTCTGTGTACAATACAAAGATATCCCCCTCTCACTGCAGCATGATATCGGAGTAATTATGCCTACCAGATAAAGGCGTTTGGCTCTTAGTCGGAAACATAAAAAAGAGGCACGATTGAGGAAAAAATGGTGCCTCTTTTTTAATGCCTTGCTATTTGAAAAATTTCATTGTATTATTTCTGGAGAAATGAAAGGTATGTTACATGTTCCATTTTCCAAAAATATGCATTATTGCTCTCTTCAGTTTCATTCTCCTGTGTTCCTGTTCCTCGAAAAGAAACCCTGTCGTTCTTCGTTTTGGTGTTTCAAGTGCTCCATCATCGTTGGATCCGGCAGAGACGGAGGACTTCGTGGCAAGCAAAATATTGGCCAATATGTTCGATACCTTGGTCAACTATGAGAGGGGTAAGTTTTTCAAGAGGTCAGCCTTAGCCGAATCACTCAGGGTAAATTCTGAAGGAACGATATGGACTTTCTATCTGCGTCGGGGCATCACTTTTCACGACGGAACCTCTTTCAATGCTGAAGCCGTGAAAATATCCTTCGACAGGCAAATGAATCCGGAGACCGATTTCTACCTCACTGAAAAAAATGTGTATGGAGGCTCGACCTTGAGTATGATCGAACGCATCGACATACTCGACGAGTTCACAGTCCGTTTTCAACTGCACTATCCATATGCTCCTTTTTACCATACGCTGGCCAATTGTTTCGGAGCCTCTATCATCAGCCCATCCGCTCTGAGAAAATTTGGCCCTGAATTCGGGAAACACCCCGTGGGGACAGGCCCTTTTCGCTTGGCCAGCTGGAAAGAGGGAAAATCGATCACCCTGGTGGCACATGAAACCTATTGGGGAGGTCCGCCAAAGATCGACAGAGTAGAATTTGTCATAGTCCCTCAATCCATTGACAGAGTGGAGAAGATGCTTGATGGTTCCTTAGACATCATTGAGGATGTCGGAGCGACTTTGATCGATAAGCTCTATCTAAAACAGGATGTCGAACTAATCTACAGTGAAGATCTCGGGGTGCATGTGCTTGGTTTCAACTGTCAACAAAAACCTTTCAACGATCCAAGAGTGCGGAAAGCCGTTGCTCTGGCTTTTGATAAAGAGAAATTTGTGCATACGATGCTTCGAGGAAAAGGTCTGGTCGCCTCCAGCCCCCTACCCCCAGCCCTGGGGACATTTTCTTCGCTATCAGAACAGTTGCCGTATGATCCTGTCGCCGCTCAAAAGCTTTTGGCCCAAGCAGGATATACTCGAGGGTTCTCTGTTGACCTGTGGTGTTACTGCATATCGGAACGGGCAGGCGTCCTCCCCTTAGCAATCAAAAAAAATCTTAAAAAGATAGACATCCAGGTCAACATAAAGTATTATGAAGATTGGGATGAGTATAATAGAGGCGTTATGAGAGGAGAAGCATCCCTCTTCGTAGACGGATGGAGAGGCAACATAGTAGATCCCGACGGCTTTCTGTACCCCATTTTCCATTCCCGGGCAAGGAAGAGCGGAGGGAATTTGTTCCATTACTCGAACGCGAGTTTCGATCAATTATTAGAGGAGGCGCGTCGCACAATGAATGAACCCACGCGCATGATGCTCTATGATGAGGCACTAAGAATTATTGTTTCGGATTTACCCTGTCTCTTTATCAGTTTCAGTAAAGAGACCTTTGCCCTTCGAAGTTGTATCGAAGGATTCTCTGTGAATCCTTTGGGTATTGTTCGATTGAATAATGTTGAATACGTACCCCTCTAACCTGTATCAGAAGGTGACGCTTTGCGAATACTCCAGGAGATTACTTTGTAAGCACGCTCTGTAATCATGCTCTATCGATGAAACTGCGCATCAAATTTCTGTTGTCAATCTCTCTCCTTATTCTCATGGTGATCGGTGTTATCGTCATCGTGGTCAATCATCTCGAGGAGCGGTCAATTCTCGAGGACAGGGAGATCAGTGCTTTCGATCTTGTCTATGTCCTGGCTCACAGTAGTGTCCAAGCCATTGTGGCCGATGATTATTTGGTTCTGCAGGAAATTCTTGATAGCGTTCACAGCAAAAAAGATATCATACAGGCCATGATCCTCGATAATGACGGAAACATCCTGGTCCATAATGATACACGGTTGGTCGGTCACACTTTGGCGGACGCACTCTCAACGGATGCTATCCGGGCGAACTCCGAACGCTCTGTTCGAATCCAACATGGTGGCACAACACCGGCTTGGGACGTATCCGTCCCGGTTATGATTCTGAACAAAAAGGTGGGAACAGCCAGAATTATCTTCTCGCTGGAGAGCGCCTATAGTGAAATTGCCAAGACGCGAAATACCGTACTGACAATAGGGGCATTTGCATTTTTGAGTGGTATTTTTCTTTCCATGGTATTAGGAAGGATTATTGCCAGACCTTTGTATAAACTCGTGGATGCCACTCGACGAATTGGAAAAGGCGATTTATCCTACAGGGTTCGAATTGATTCCGGCGATGAGATCGGCGAGCTGGCTAAGGCATTCGATCAGATGATCGAGGGTCTGGTCGAGAGAGACACACAACTCGAGGAGAAAATGGCTCAACTCTCCGAACTCTCCAGCTACAACGAAAATATCCTCCAGTCGATGAGCAGCGGTGTCATCACCGTCGATCTCAGGGGCAGCATAGTTACGCTCAATAAGAGTGCCGAGAAAATCACTGGTCTGATGAAAGATGACGTCAAGGGAAAAGATGTGAGATCGATAGTATCCTTCGATCCTTCCTTTCGAGACATCATCTTCAAGGCTTTGAGTTCCGGAAAAGAGATACGAAACATCGAGGTGAAATATAAGAATCTCCAAGATCGAAAACTTACGCTTCAGGTGAATACTCGACTTCTCAAAACTTTTGAGGGCAAAACCATTGGTGTCCTCACCGTGTTCAATGACCTGACCGAGATCAAGAAGCTCGAGGAGGACATGAAACGGGCAGAACGGCTTGCCACATTGGGGACGACGGCGGCCTCGATTGCTCATGAGGTTCGGACACCGCTCACTTCACTGAGCACATTTACCGAACTGCTTCCGATAAAGTACAACGATCCAAAGTTCAGAAAGCGGTTCCAAGCCATCGTGCCAGCGCAAGTGGATCGTTTGATCAACTTGGTGAACGATCTCCTCGACTTCTCCCGGGTCGAAACGCTTCACTTCCAAGATACCCAAATCAATACAATAGTGAAGGAAGCCGCAGATGTTCTTGCGGAAAAGACGTCGGAATGCGGTGTCCGTATGGACCTTGATCTTGCCTCGAACCTGCCTGTCATCCGAGTCGACCGAGAACATATTTCTCAGGTCTTCCTGAATGTGATACAGAACGCTCTCCAAGCCATGCCCGACGGTGGGGAACTGAAGATCGCCAGTGCCTATGCGGACTATGATGCCTCTCAATGCAAAGACACCGTTGAACGATCCTTATACCCTGGATTCGTCGAAATTTCTTTCTCCGATAACGGTTTTGGGATTGCTGAGGAAAACATGGAGAAACTTTTTGAACCGTTCTTCAGTACCCGCTCCAAAGGGACCGGTCTCGGCTTGGCCATCAGCTACAGAATTGTAAAAGACCATGGAGGTTCCATTCAAGTGCGGAGTGAAGTCGGTCGGGGAACAACCTTTGTCATCTTCTTACCCAAAAGGACCCAGACTGGGGAAATTTGATTGATGCACTCCAACGAAATAAAAGAAGCCTTTCATCCTCTTATATTCGCCATACTGTACATCCGATTTTTCAAGCTTCTGTAAGTACCTTATTCCCTTTCACCATTTAGGAGAAAAGTGATGAATGCAACGATACTCGTCGTTGACGATGAACCGAGCGTCCGGGAAACCCTCATCATGGCTCTCGAGGATGAATACGACGTTGTTGCCGTGAGAAGTGGTGAAGAAGCACTCGATCACATATCAAAATCGAAGGTCGATCTCGTCCTTCTCGATATCCTCATGCCCGAAATGGATGGGTTCGAAACCCTGAAAGCCATCAGAGAGAGGGACGATGAGCTGCAGGTGATCATGGTCACTGCAGTGAAGGAAATCCAGAAAGCGGTGGAATCAATCAAACTCGGAGCTTTCGATTATATTTGTAAACCCTATAAGCTTGAAGAGTTGAAACGTTCCATCTCTCGTGCCTTGAAGGTTGAGGAGCTGGAGAAGGAGAATATCTATCTTCGCTCCGAACTGGACAGTAGATTTCAATCCACGTCCATCATCGGAAAATCGAAGGCGATCCGGGATACTTTGGCTATGATCGAACGGATCGCCGGTATGGACTCAACGGTGCTCATTTCAGGGGAGACCGGAACCGGCAAGGAATTGATCGCCCGCTACGTGTGGCAGCGGAGCGCACGCTCCTCTCGTCCATTTGTGGTCATCAACTGCGCCACTATTCCCTCATCTCTGATGGAGAGCGAACTTTTCGGTCATGAGAAAGGAGCTTTCACATCTGCCGATAAAAGAAAAACAGGGAAATTGGAGATGGCCGACACCGGAACAGTCTTTTTGGATGAGGTGAGTGCACTTTCCCTGGATATGCAGACAAAATTTTTGCGAGTGCTTCAAGAGAAAACCATCGAAAGGGTGGGCGGAGGGAGGGTCATTCCTATTGATGCACGATTTATCGCAGCCACCAACACAGATCTGAAAAAAGCCATAGAGGAAAAAACGTTCCGCGAAGACCTCTTTTACCGCCTCCACGTCGTGCCCATCTGTATCCCTCCCCTCAGAGAACGGAGGGAGGATATTCCACTTCTGATCGCCCATTTCTTGGAGCGTTTCAACCGGGATTTCCGCAAAAACATCAAAGGTGTCTGCGATGAAGTTATGGAGATTTGCACCAGTTATCGGTGGCCGGGAAATATTAGGGAACTGGAAAATTTAATGGAAAGACTCGTTGTTCTGACAACGGAGGAAATAATACCCATGAATATGATACCCCAGAACATGCTTACCAATGAGATTGATGCGGCTATTGAAACAATCCCCGAGGAACTGAGTCTCAAGCAGGCCAGGCAAACCTTTGAAAAGAGATATATTGAGAAGTTACTCAAGCTGACCAACGGAAACGTGCAGCAAGCGGCAAAATTGTTAGGTGTGCACCGAGCCACCGTTCTCAACAAAATCCAAGAATACGGGCTGAATCGGCACAAATCTGTCAGTCATATATAATTTCGTTTCCAATCCTTTGAATGCATCGATTGTCATTCCCGTCCCGCAACAACTGCGGGATAAACTCCTGCAGAGCCTGCCCCGTATTTATTAGGGGGAATCTCCTCGATATACACAACAGACTCTCAATGAAGGGGATTCCGGGATACACCCGGAATGATACAGCACAGAATCGTGGACAGTGCCGTGAAATACTGTTCAAAACCAATGTTCTTTTTCACTCTATGAAATGTGCATGTTACATCACATTTGTGTTGATTTTATGAATAATCCGGGTGAGAGAACGAAGTTGAAAATCCAGAGAATAATTTGCAATTGTCATTTTTTTTTGACACCCCTCCAATTTCTTTAAAAATCAATAGTTATAAAAAATAATCGCCCCCTATCCCAACCGTGTCATTTTTTTTCGACACATGTATCACGGTGATCGTTCCAAAAAAGTATGACCAGTGAAATCCCTAACTTCCAAATAATCAAAAGAATCGACATTCTCGTGGGCAGATGTAGGATTCTCGGTATTATTTTTGCTTTATAGCAATATCTATGTATTTTTGAGAGTTTGGTTGAAACACAGGAGAGGGGTGCATGATATGAACACGGAACGAAGAAGTGTGAAACAATTAAGGCCGAGAAAACCATCAATAATGGTGATCGATGATGATTCGGATGTGAGGGACTCTTTCTCCGTTATACTTGAGGATCATTGTGACCTTCTTTTGGCAGCAAGCGGTGAAGAAGCCTTGGCTCAGCTTCGGGATCGAAATGATATCAATATGATTTTTTTGGACTATAAGCTTCCCAGAATGAACGGACTCGACTTCCTGAAAGCATTACATCAGTATAAAATCAACGTACCTGTGGTCATGGTCACAGGAAGAGGGACAAGGGATATTGCGGTGAAGGCTTTTCAATATGAGGTGGAAGATTACATCACCAAACCTTTTCGGGTTCGGGATATCCAAAATGCTGTCGTAAAAGTTATCGAAAAAAGCAGGCCCCACAAAACCACTCTGACCAGAGCGAAGACATTTATCAACAAAAATGTCCATAAAAAAATGTCCACACTGGAGATCGCCAATTCCCTCGGAGCACAATACAGGGATCTGGTACAGCAAATGAAGGCGGATACGGGTATGACGATTGTTGGATTTAAAAATGCAAGGCGTATCGAATTGGCTAAGAAATACTTGCGGGAAAACGATTGGAAACTAGAGAGCGTCTCCACCGCCGTGGGATTCAGAAGACAGAATTACTTTTCGTACGTCTTTCGAAAAATAGCAGGTCTGACACCCTCAGCATATCGAAAGCAGTTTCGTAAGTATCCCTTAAAAACATGACTGTTCTGCCTGGGAGAGGGCTCGCAGCTTCATAAAAATATGGAGAGTGAACACCTCACGGCTGCAGGAATCTCAACTGAGGGGATGTTTGAGATTTCGGAAGAGTAATTCCGCAGTCTGTTCAACAATCTCCCAATCGCCTGTTTTGGATATGACCGCAAAGGGAGGATCCAAATCTGGAACAGGGGTTATGAAGAACTGTACGGCCTAAAGGCCTGAGAAATAATGGATCCTTCCATTCTGAGGAACGTTGCCCGCCCCGAAGACCGCCGGGTTCGAAGGAAAACAATCAGAGACGTCTTTGCAGGCAAAAATTTCTACTGTTTGGAATGGGCGGACTGTCGAGCCGACGGATCCTCGTGCATTGTTCGCGTGGATACACTCCCTCTCCGTGATACCCAAGGTGAGATCATCATGGGCATATGCGCCTGCAACGATATCAGCGAACAGAAGCGCAATGAGGAGTTGCTCATAAGAGCCGCCCAGGAATGGCGCGTGCCCTTCGATGCTATGGTCGATTCTGTTTCGATCATCGACACAATATGCCGTATCAAGCGGAGCAACAAGACGACGACTCAAATGTTCGGTCTGACCTTTGGAGATCTCATCCACCGCTCATATTATGAAATCTTCCACGGTACGAGGAGTCCGATAAAGAACTGTCCCTTTCAGACAATGCTCACAAGTCGGACCTCAGAGAGCGGGGAATTCTATCTCGACAACCTGAAAGGGTGGGCTTCGATCACGGTCGATCCCATCCTTGATGCGCACTTCGGAATTGTAGGAGCCGTTCACATCGTTCGCGACATCACTGAACGTAAGCAGTTACAGAAACAATTGTTGCAATCAGAAAAAATGTTCACTTTGGGTCAATTGATCTCAGGGGTCGCTCATGAACTGAACAATCCCATGACAGGCATCCTTGGATTTTCCCAGCTCCTGATGACCTCTCAAGACCTTCCGCGGCAGGCGCAACAATATCTTTCAAAAATCAACCGCGAAGCCGAGCGGACCAGGGGGATTCTTCAGAATTTGCTTACCTTCGCGCGTCAACGGAAACCTGAGAAGAGAATGGTTCGGCTGAACGAAATCGTCAACCGTACGTTAGAGTTGAGAGCTTACGAGATGAATGTGAGTACCATCGAGGTGGTTCGAAAATTTGACCCGAAAATCCCTCCCCTTTTGGCTGATGGGCACCAACTCCAGCAGGTCTTTTTGAACATCATCATCAACGCCGAACAAGCCGTACTGCCATCACATGATGGAGGCAGGCTGACTACGGCTCTCCATCTCTCACAGCATAATATAAGAGCACGGAGGCCCCATTACTGTTGTGAGTGAAAAGGGCCGAGGGGCCACCTTAACAGTGATACTGCCAGTCGGTACCATTCAAGATTTCGATAATGATGAAGAGCTTTGACCGGTGGTTATCGCGGCTGACACCGCAACGAAGACCGTCTTGGCTGTTGACGATGAATCACGTATAACAGCACTCGTCAGAGAGCTTCTTGAAAGAGAGGGGCAGAGTGTGGAGATGGCGAATGGTGGAGAAACAGCCATCAGAAAAATCGATGAGGACTACTTCGATGCCGTCTTCTCCGACCCGACGATGCCGGTCCAAAGCGGGGCTGAGATCGATCTCCAGTGTCAGGAGAAAAACTGGGACATTATTGCCCCCGGAAGCTCTTCGTTTTCTGAGAAAAAACAGACCGTCATATGTTTCAAAACCTTTTGAAATAAAAAACCTCGTCTCTTCCGTCAATCTGCGCCTTCGATCGAAGATCTTTACGTGAGTCAACATATTCTGATCATGTGATCGAAGAAATTGTATGACCGCGCCTTTTCAGAATGCCATTGTCGAGATGACAGGAGGCACATCACAGCCCATCCGAACCATAAAATTCTCCCCATTAGAACCGCCATGGGCCCACGATTCCCGAATTAAGAAAATCAAGTTTTGTTGAATAAAGGGAAACTCATTACCACCTAAATTCTGCAATGTTTCGGTTCAAACATAGCAACAGTCCACTCTCAAAAAGTCTCACTGTGCAGCCGGTGTGATGCTCGCAAGCGTTGTTCAATGCCGTTCTGTTGACAGGTTATCATAAAGGCATGGTGCCTCGGATCACCTCTGTACTCCCTTTCGTTATCGGTTTCATATTCTTCGAGGTCAGAGGCACGTTTCTCACTGACCCGTTCGAGGGCCCATTGGGCAGAGGGCTCCGTTTTGTCGGGCAGTACGGCTGCAAACAAGTCCCTCGAGAAATCTCGTCACCGTCCTCGCCTTATTACAGAGAGTATGGGAAGTCCAGAAAGTGGTAACAACGTTGAGGTTTCGTACCAATGAAATGATACATCGACCAACCGAAATGTTATTCAGGAACGCAGAAACAAGCTCTCCATTCGCGTCGAGCGAAAATCGGTTCGGCTTTTCCCATGATCAGCAAGGGAGGTCGCACTCATTACTTGACTTTTCCACATCGCCGGGTTAGTTTTGCCTCATAAGACACATCGTATGGGCGATGAATCCTTTTGCCCTCTCAGGGAATCCAATGGGTGCGATAGACAAAACTTCCGGAATGTTCCAAACCTGCCGGAAGGTCATCCCTCGACTCGCAGCGTTAAAGAATGCCGGGAAATACCGAGGACAATGAATTTCCCGGTCCCATCATTTTGGACATAAACCATGGTCACAAAGGAGAGGATGTTATGGCTCTCGAAAAAACCTTATCGCGGAGAAATTTTTTACGCTCGTCCGCTTCCGCAATGGGCCTTGTTTATCTCTCTGTCGTTGAACCGGAAATGTATGATCACACTCCTGGGGTACACGCTGTTGATTATCCAGGGCGTTTGTGTTACAATGAAAACCCTCTGGGCCCGTCACCGCAGGCACGGGCGGCGATGAGTAAAGCGGTTGCAATGGCACATCGTTATCCTGACTGGTTTTGCTCAAATCTGGAAAGCCGCATCGCAGCTCATCATGGTCTTCAACAAAACAACATCTGTGTGGGCGCTGGCGCGACGGAAGTCATTCGCCTCATAGCGGATGCCTTTTTAGGGCCTGGCGATGAGATGATTACGGCCACCCCCACGTATTCCCAGATGGGTTACGATGCGACATCGAACGGCGCCAGCGTTGTTGAAATACCGGTCGATGAGAATTATGACATTGATCTCCAGGGTATTTTTGAGGCTATTGGGTCCAACACCAGGATGATATCCCTGGTGAATCCCAATAATCCTCTGGCAAGAGTTATCAATAAAACCGATATGGAGGCGTTCATCAGAGAGGTTCCCACAGGTATCGTGGTCGTGGTGGATGAAGCCTATCATCATTACGTTCACTCCCCCGATTACGAAAGTTGCATCCGTTTCGTGGACGAAGGACTGCCCGTTGTTGTGGTGAGAACGTTTTCCAAAGCCTTCGGACTGGCCGGAGCCCGCATCGGATATGCTGTGGCTTCCTCCGAATATACCCCTCTCATCGCTTCGACGCAATTGTTCGGAACGGTGAGCAACCTTGGCCAGGCCGCAGCCGAAGCGGCCCTGAATGACATGAATCATGTGAACAATACCGTAGCGATCAACGACGAGGTGAAGGGCTTTCTTGAAACCGAGTTCACCCATTTGGGTTTGGATTTCATTCCCTCGGAAACAAATTTCATGATGATTGACGTTGGCACAGACGCCGAGACGGTGGTCTCCCAGCTTGCTTCCCGGGGTTTTCTGGTTCGCTCCGGCTGGGGAATGCGGCACCATATCCGAGTTTCAACCGGATTGATGCATGAGGCGGTGAGCTTCGTGGGAGCCTTAAAAGACGTCCTGGATCTCGGGTTCCATTACGGTCTCAAAGGGAGTGGTGAAAGTCCGAAAACCTTCGGCTTGAATTCTGTCTATCCCAACCCGTTCAACTCACAATGTAAAATCAAAATTACGGCCCATCGGGATGAGAACGTGTCACTGACAATTTATGACACACTGGGGCGCAAGGTGCGATCGCTGGTCCATCATCCGCTCCGAGCCGGAGTACATTATATTCCCTGGGATGGGAAAAACGCTCACGGAAACAGTGTTGCCTCGGGAGTGTACATCATCAGTCTTATACAAGGCGAATGTGCCGAAAGTTCCAGAGTTACATTGATTCGATAAAAATGGAAATCTTTCAAGAGGAAACGGGCCCTTCTTCGTCAGCGAGAGAGTGCGCTGGCAAAGATCCAACCGAGGATGATTTCGAGAGAAACAAGAGGAAGGAAAATACGCATGGTCTCCATTGATTCGAAGCGAACAAACGTGAGGATGGGAAAAATGGAAGATACAAAATTATCGGAATACTGGGGAATTTGGTGGTCGCCGATTTTCTGAATACGAAGCCGATCACGGTAACCTCAGATACTCCGATGGCCGAGATTGTCAAAATATTTCTGGATCACAGCTTCGGAGGTATTCCTGTCGTTGACGACGGTCTCCTCCAGGGTATGGCCTTGAAAAGAGATCTTCTGGAGATCTATTTCATACCCCACCACGAGGTGGATGATACCGAAAAATTGCTGCGCTTGGTCTCGCTCATGGATCCTCTCAAACCGGTCAGCGAGTTTATGGAACCTGATCCTATTACAGTCACCCCGGGGTACAAAGCTTCTCAGTTGGCCCAGCTCATGCTCAAAGATGACACGTTTCTCTTTCCGGTCATTAAAAAGAAGGGGCTTCTCCCATTCACCGCCAAGAGGAAATTCCTCGGAATCGTTACCCCGACAGATATGCTGCCGCTCCTTTACGAAGCTATGGTCAGAGAGGATTAAAAGCATTATGGAAGAATCCGGTCTCCATATGGGAGAAATATTTTTGGCCATCACCCTGCTCTTGGTGCTGGCCAAACTGCTGGGGGAGGCGATGGAGCGACTGGGACAGCCCGCCATCTTGGCGAGCTGACCGCTGGCATCGTCCTGGGCTCTCATCTCCTGGGACCAGTCCTGTTTCACAAACCTTTATACGACATCGAGTCCATGGTCTTTCTCGGGGAAGTAGGGGCCATATTCCTGCTTTTTTCGGCCGGATATATGGAAGTCGACTTGAAGAGGCTCATCCGCATGGAAAAAGAGTCCCTCATCGTCGCCCTGCCCGGGGTCGCTGTGGCCTTCATGGCCGGTTTTCTTATCGGGAACTCATTTGGATACGGGTTCATTGGCAACCTTTTTCTCGGCTTGGCCTTGTCCATCACCAGCATCGGAGTGACGGTGCGAACGCTGATGGATCTGGGGAGATTACAGACCGATTACGGCATGATTATCCTGGGAACGGCCATTATCGATGACATCCTGAGCCTCTTTATCCTGGCCATCCTCGTATCCATGGCTCAACCACACGCCACCCTGACGGCATTCGGAGTAGGTTTTATACTCCTCAAAGTTATTGCGTTTTTTGTCGGTTCGGCGCTCTTTGCCATTTTTTTACTCAGGCCTTTAGCCAGAATCACCAATAGATTTATTTTTGCTGAAAAGCGTTTGGGCATTATGCTCGGCGTCATCTTCTTTTTCTCACTTTTGGCCAAAGTTACGGGATTGCATATGATCATCGGTGCTTTCACTGCGGGAATGATTCTCGCTCTCCAACCCGATTTCAAGGCAAAGGACATCGAATACAAAGTGAACGGTTTGGCCTACGGCTTATTTATCCCTCTCTTTTTTGCTATACTGGGAACGAGGATCGACTTCGCTGCTTTAATGCAGGGCGGAAAACTGGCTCTGGGGATCATTCTTGTGGCCATCGCCGGCAAAATATTGGGGGGGTTATTGGTGGGAGAATAATTCGGTACACGTTGAAAAAATCTCTCGTCATCGGCATAGGCCTCATTCCCAAAACCGGCGTGGAGCTGGTCGTCATTTCGATAGCCCTAAGTGCCGGTATCATCGATCAAAAAGTCTTCACCGCCATTGTGGCCATGGTTGCTGTGACAGTGATTCTGACTCCCCTCCTGTTGAAGCAAGCCATTGGTCTCTTGGAGAGAGGAGCGGAGCTCTTTTGAGTCGAAGAGAGGCGTTCCTTTCCTACCCTCCCTGGGCTCTCACGGGGGCACAATTGAATTTCCCCGCATTGTTCTCAAAACTTCGGAGTCGTGTTGAGCTGATTCGTGAGAAGTGAAACCCTCATGAATTGACACGTGTCGAAATGATGTTGTTGCAGTGATGGACTACGAATCACGCGGAGTTCACTCAACGCCCGCGACAGTGCCCTTTTCGATTTCTCACCAAGGAGGTGGACGTGACACAACAGATGAATGGAGAACAGCGGCTGGAATCTCCTCTTTCCCCCGGAGTTCTTTCTTGTTACAGTCATGCATGGAATATCATGCGGGAAAAATTTCTTGAATTTTTCGTCATCACTGTGATTGCCATAGCCCTAACACTTCCAACTGCGGGATTGTCTCTCAAAGACGAAATTCCGCCGTTCTTTGCGATGCAACTTTTTAGTTTTTCCCTTCTGTACACACTCGTCCTCTTCTGGCCCCTTGAATATGGAATCGATTTCGCGTTCTTAAAGGGGGCCAGAGGTGAGGACGTAAAGGTCAATGACATTTTTGAAGTTTTTAAAAATTATCTGAATGCTGTCCTGGCACACTTCATCGTCGGGGCAATCATAGGGATCGGAATACTGTGTTGCTTTGTCCCGGGGATCGTTTTTGCTTGCAAGTTGGCCTTTGTTCCCTATTTGGTCGTTGATAGGAAAATGGATGTGATCAACGCTCTCAAGGAGAGCTGGAGACTTACGACCGGACATTCGATGACCGTATTTCTTATCGGGCTCGTGTCGGTTCCCATATTTATCGCGGGATTGATGATTTGTTTCGTCGGAGTCATCATCTCCGCCATGTGGGTCGAACTGGCCTTTGCATCTCTGTATTGGTCAGTTGCCCGCTCGGCGGAGCCCGGATATGCAAACAATCGAAAAGTATAAAGGGGAAGATAATGACCGCATGGATCATGGTTGCCGTGGCCGGTGGATCTCTTTTTCTATCAGGTATGGTTCTCGTAGCGCTTCGATATCGGCGAGGCGATTTCAATCGATTCGAATTTCTCGTCCTCATGATAAGTGGTCTCGCTGTGGTCCCAATCGCCGTTTTCGGCGGGCTTTATGGAGAACCAGTGGTGGACTGGGCAGGATTTCTTTATTGCGTATGGTTGGGATTGATGACTGTTATGAGCTGCCGTCGTCGCAAGCGGATACACCACCACAGCAATGAATGCCCCGGAAGAGAGAACCTCTCTCCCGAAAACCGCTCCCCTGAAGGCGCAGGTATGTGAAGAGCAGAGACACGAGCCGATATGTGAGTGCCTGGCAAGGGATCACTACGCCCGAAGTGATTTTTCCCCTGTAAGTGCATCTTTTTGCACGTTACCACGTCGACAGATATTCCCGCGGATATTCGGTAAGATGATTATTTATTTGCACGTTAAGGGAGAAAACTGTGGCGAGACACTCCCGTGCATTCCTGGGCACAGTTTTTGCGATACATTTCTGCGCGGCAGGTATTATGAGACATGGCGCTCTAAGGCTCTGTGGCTAATGGCTCAACAATATCCGAATACGAAGAGACAATGTACCCCATGAAACACGTGAATAAAGGCGATCGTTTAACCATCTCCACCCGCAGAGAATTTCTCAGGCAAGTGGTGACGGTTGGGGCTTGGTCTTTCTTTGGCGTGAAGGGGATTCCCAAAATTGTGGGAGCCAACCCGCTGGTGTATCCTCCCCGTGCTCGAATACCGAATCCATACGTTTCTGACGAAGGGAAGCCGCTCCTTGTCACGGTTCTTGGGACTGATATTCGACAGATGCTGAGGGCTGGATTCGAGCGACTGGGTGGTCTTCACAAACTGATCAATGACAACCAGGACGTTCTCATCAAACCGAATCTCAATGGGGTCGATATCTATCCAGCTATTTCCAGTGCGGAGGCCATTGCAGCACTGGCTCAAGAAGTGGCGGAACGTACGACGGGAACCGTGAGGGTTGGGGACACGGGATTTCATTCGAGAGATGATGTGTACGCCCATATCGATCTCGAGGGCGCACTCACAGGAACAGGAGCCGAGGCAGCCTATTTTACTGACACCTATAATGTCCGGAGGTCGTCGTGGAGCGATTCCAAACCGGACTATTTGGTGTACACCGATGTCTACGACGCACCGATCATAGTCAACTTTGCCTGCATGAAACGCCATTATCTGGCTCACATGAGTATGGCTCTGAAAAATAATGTGGGAGCTGTGGCCGGCTCGGACGCGACGGAATCACGAGCATATCTTCATGGGCTCAGTGGCAATTCCTTTTTGGAGGAGGTCGCCGAAGTAGCCGGCCTTATTAATCCGGAATTGACCGTTGTCGACGCGCGGAGCGTCCTGGTCGGCAACGGTCCTTTTTCCGATATGCCTGACGCTCAGATCCTCCACGGCTTGAATTTTCTGATCATAAGTGGCGATATGATGGCTGTTGATCTTTACTGTTCCGTTCTTCTCCAAGGATATGATCGCGATTTTTCGTCGTCCCAAATCATGCCCACCCTGAATCGGGCTCATGAATTGGGCTTAGGAGTGAGAGAATTGAGCGACGTCGAATTTGCGGAGACATACACGTGTGTCGAGAATCTTGAGGACGGAACCATGCCTCTTCAGTTCGAACTGCATCAAAATCATCCCAATCCCTTTAATAGCTCAACACAAATTTGTTTCAGAATCCATGACAAAAATTCCGTTGCTCTTTACATCTATGATGCTCTGGGAAGAAAAATCTCAACGGTAATGAACCGCGAAATGGCCCCTGGTCAGTATTCGGTGGAATTTCACGGGAACAGCGTGCCGAGCGGCCTCTATTTTTATCAATTGAGAGTTGGGCCGCATCTCCTGACGAAAAAGATGACGCTGCTCAGATAATTCCACCCGCGCGGTTTTCGCCGAAAAAAGTCAGACGCGGAGCTTTAAACCCCCGAGCCCTGAAACATATCCTCCGCAGGTGTGGTCACATGGTAGTATCATAAGCCTGAAAATTCGGGGCACCCATACAGCACGTTCAGAAGATCGGAGGGGTTCCACATGTGTCGCCGTGAAGAGAAAAGTCAAAGCAGACAGACACATCCGCGAAGAACGTTTCTGAAAAAAATAGCCTCACTGGGGATGCTGTCTCTGTTGGGGAGAGATATACTTCCCAGACGAGCGAACGCAGGTGTGACGGCCTTTCCGCCGCGAAAAAGAATTCCGAATCCGTACGTTTCCAGTGAGGGCAAGCCGATTCTGGTGTGTGTCTCGGGTACGGATTTCGGAGAGATGTTGCGGACAGGACTGGAGCGGATCGGCGGACTTGAAAAACTGATCGACAGCAATCAGGATGTCCTCATCAAACCGAATCTGAACGCCTCGGATGTGTACCCCGCCATTTCCAGCGCGGAGTCCATTGCTGCCTTAGCTCGGGAAATTGGAGGCGTAACGAGTGGGAGTGTCAAGGTGGGCGATGTCGGGTTTCATTCGGCCAGTCGGGTTTACAATCACATCAATTTGGAGAAGACATTGAGCGGTACGGGAGCCGAGGCCGTCTATTTCTCAGAGACGTACGATGTTCGCCGAGCCCCATTTATCAAAACATTAGCCAGTAAATCGTTATGGAATCCTTCGAAACCGAATATTTCGGTCTATTCCGATGCGTATGATGCCCCGATCATCATCAGTCTCACCTCCATCAAACGCCATTTTCTGGCCCACATGAGCACGGCGCTCAAGAACAATGTGGGCGCTGTGGCCGGATCGGGCGCGAGTAGGTCACGGGAGTACCTTCACAGTCTCCGCGATAAGTCTTTTTTAAGAGAAGTTGCGGAAATTGCTCGGGTTATCCAACCGGAGTTGACTGTGGTCGATGCTCGAAGCGTACTCATCGGCAACGGTCCGTTTTCCGACTATCCTGGGGCGGAAATTCTCGACGGCATTCATCTGCTCATCATGAGCGGTGATATGATTGCTGTTGATCTCTATTGTTCCCTTCTTCTTCAAGGCTATGACGATACGTTTTCATCGTGGCAGATCAACTATACGGTCCAACATGCACATGCCCTGGGTGTCGGCGTGGGGAGTTTGGACGAAGTTGAGATTATTGAACCTGTCGCGTCAGTTGAAAGTTCACCTGGTTCATCCGTGCCGGGCGGGTTTGAATTGTATCAGAATTATCCCAATCCCTTTAACGCTTCAACTCACATCGGATTCCGTATTGAGGAAAAGAGGAATATCACGCTGCACGTTTATGATTCACTGGGACGAAGAGTTTCGACTCTTGTGAAAAGGGAGATGTCGCCTGGTGAGTATTCATTCACATTTGACGGGAACGGATTACCGAGCGGCACCTATTTTTATCAACTCAAAGTGGGTCGAAGTCTTGTAACGAAGAAGATGATGTTGCTGAAGTGATGTCAGACCTGACTTCTGAAATTTGCCGATCTTCACCGATCCGATTTCTTTTTCACTTCCCAGCTTAAAAACCCCCATAAAATTCGTTTTTCAAGATACTGTTCGTGTTTCCTTTTTAACTCTTTTAATGCTCTCAGTTCAAGCTTCATTTCTGGAATTTTTTCGTTCAGTTTTTCAATTTTGCTTTGGACCGCCGCGATCTTTTTTCTGAGCGATTTGGCTTCTTTCTCCCGGTCACTCAATTTTGGCAAGGTAAAAAGTCCTCCTAAAAACGTAGAGTGCCTGCGGACAGAGACGGTGTCTGACCGCATGAGTGTGTTGAGACTGTCCAGGTATTGCGTCCTTTCGGCCTGATGCCGTTTGAGCGCCTGTTCTATTCGGTCATTTTTTTCTTGCCACTCCTTCAATTCGGACTCGTTCAAAATGGGATATGTGCCGTACACACCTCCTAAAAATGAAGAGGCGGAATCTTCAGGCGTGTCTGTCGCATCCTCGAGCAGTAGAGCCCCGTGCACCTGAACAACCACGTTCCACAGAATGACAATTGTAAAAATGTAGATCCAGTGTTTCATGAGATGTCTCCTTTCTTTGAGAGCCGTATGAAACTTATTGCAAGGCTAAGGTAGTCATATGAATGCGGCCAGTCAAATAGGAATGGATGAAGATGATGAAATTTTTGATGAAGGGGTTTGGAAACTGTGTAAGGACCATTCGTCAAAAAACGGTTGAGCTTCAGGTCCCAACATGTATATTTTAGGCGTCATGGTTTTCTTGAAAAAACATGGGTTCTTGAGAAGGCGAACAGGATATCACCTGACCTTCTGGTTTTGCATCTTCCTCATCATCTCTTTCGCATCCTTGGCGGCTTCGGCCACGGTCCTATTCTCTCTGACCTTAGCCTTGAGTCTCGTTATTCTTATGACCATTCCGGTCTATCTTCACTTTTACTTTCTCGATCATTTTTTCAATGCCAAGAGATACACCCTGTATGTGAGCCTCGTGATCGCCACCATTGTTGTCCTCAGTCCTCTCTTTTATCTCTACTTTTCCAATTTTTTCGGGACGAAGAACAATATTGTTCAATGGATGATCGATATCATCTTTGTCTTGGTAACGACGACGGCTATTAAATTTGTGAAACACGGCTTCCGGCAAAGATTGCAGTTGCATGAGATTAAGGCGAAACAGCTCCAGACGGAGTTGAGCTTACTGAAATCTCAGGTCAATCCTCATTTTCTCTTCAACACGTTAAACAATCTTTTTTCAATGGCATTGGAACACGGGGATAGAACCGTTGCCGAGGGTATCTCCCGATTATCTCATCTCATGCGCTATATGATCCACGAAAGCGGCGAGGAGAAGGTCAGTCTCAAGAAAGAGGTCGAGCAACTCGAGCGTTTTATCGCACTGCAAAAAATGCGTTTTTCAGATGAGGATGCAATTCACATCGAATTTCAAGTGGAAGGTGATATGGACGGAATACAAATTCCGCCTATGATTCTGATACCCTTTGTGGAGAACGCCTTCAAGCATGGCATCAGTTTGTGTGATGCCTCGTCCATCGATATGCGTTTGGGTATAAACAGCAAGAGATTGATATTCTCCGTCGAGAATACAGTCCATCATGCGGTAAGGGGAATTCTGGAGAGCACTTCAGGGATTGGTCTTGAAAATGTGAAGCGGCGACTGGAGCTGCTCTATCCGAAAAATCATGAGCTCACCGTTCGCCAAGCCGACGATACATTCTCAGTTCGGTTGGTGTTACACTATTGAGGTTTCGCATGGTTATGAAATGCTTGGCCATTGATGACGAACCGCGTGCGTTGAAAGTTTTAGGAAATTACATCGAAAAGGTACCTTATCTGGAACTTAGCGGGAATTTTCGCGAAGCTCTGAAAGCGTTGGATTATCTGCAGATCAATACCGTCGATCTTATCTTTCTGGACATCAACATGCCGGATCTTACAGGGCTTCAATTCTTAAAATCCCTCATACACAAGCCTCTGGTGATATTTACAACGGCGTATTCAGAATACGCCGTTGAGAGCTATGATTTCGACGCGGTCGATTTTCTTCTAAAACCCATTGAATTTGACCGGTTTCTCAAAGCCACCAATAGAGCTTTGAAACAGTTTCAGCTCATACATCAACTCGAGCGTTCCGACATCTCGAACTCGAAGTCCGAGGAGCGCGGCAAACACACCGTTCTCATTAAGAGCGGTTCTGAAACCCATCAAATCAAGATCGAGGACATACAGTATGTGGAAGGTGCAGGGAATTATGTGACCTTTGTAACGAGAGATAAAAAGATCATGTCTCTCCTGACAATGAAGGATGTCATGGATATCCTTCCTTCGCAACAGTTTCACAGGGTGCACAAATCGTACATTGTAGGTCTGAAGCACATTCGTCTCATCGAGAGACATCACCTTGAGGTGCGAGACAAGAAAATTCCGATAGGGAGACTCTACAAGGAGAGTTTTCTCAAAGCCTTCCGTTGATGTCCAGAAATCCCTTCTTACACCCCTGTATTCGGCAGGCGAAAGATGCCCAAGGGATCGCTGGGGTGAGGTGTATAATGATATGGGGCAATGCGATTGGAGGTGTGGAGGAAGGACTCTTAAGGGCTAAGGAACGGCGGCTTCCCCTTTGCGCGGAGTGCGAGCGCTCAGCGGCGAACTCCTGTTGTCCGGTGGCGATTGATTCCAGAGGGAAAAAGGAATTGGGCGTCGCGGTTGACTGGGGACCTGTCGCTGAACGATTAAGAAGCGATGGCAGTTCATATCTTTTCAAAATTTTGGATGCTCGGATAGCTCAGGATCTTCCGGTGGAAAATGACTTCTGTGGCGTCGAAAACTATTGGGGCCGCGATGAATTGTGAGCCAAATCGTGTCGTCTTTAACTCTATTTTTTCAACAAGAGGAAGAATCGATGGCGGAACAGCATGAGTCCCGTAGAAATATTACACTCGGAGAACAATAGCACGGGAAAAAAGATTTTATTCCCCCTCCAATCATTCTCGATCACCTCAACCCAGAACTCAATAAGGCTGGTGGTCCTGTGCCTGCCCCCAGTCAGCATGACAAAACTTTTTGCTTGACATCCTGGTAAAACTTTGTTAATCTGTTCCATATTTTTTGGTGGGAGGACGTTGCAGAATCGGTCATGTCGGGGTTCTTTGGATCTTTTCTCTGATAATTCCAAGGGATCAAGCCAATTCGTGGATCGTTGGATGATAATGTTCGAAACAAGAGTCGACCGTGGGTAGCGTATGGATTCCGTAATGACAAGATTGTCGTTCATCGTTTTTTTCTCCTCATTCTTACTTACGGCTACCGTCGCTCAGGGCACTGAGACACCTGAACCAAGCACACCGTCTCAAACAATGGGGAAACAGCTCCTCGTGAACTCGGATGCGAAGCAGTCGAAAGGAACGGATGCGGAGTGGATCCATTGGGAGCGGTTCAATGTTCTTGTGATTGTGGGGATCTTTTTTGTCTTCGTCATTCTCCTGACGAACTGGGCCAAGAGGGGAAAAGAGCTTCGCATGCGAGAGATTGCTGGTATTCAGGCTATGGGGAAGGCCATTGAACAGGCGTCGAGAGAGGGCAAACCGGTCGTCTACGTGCCCGGGGTTTTCGATGTGGACAACATCCAAACCATTGCCAGCATGGCCATTCTTGTTCATGTCGCGAAGAAAGCTGCGGAGAATAATGTCAGACTTATTGTCCCGCTCAATCGAGCATTTCTTATCCCCCTGGCTGAAGAATCGGTAAAGAAAGGAATGGATGAAGCAGGAAAATTGGATGCGTATGATCCCGACAATATTCGATATTTATCTGACGATCAATTCGCCTACGCTGCAGCGGTGGACGGAATTATGCTTCGGGAAGAGCCTGCGGCGTCCTTCTATCTGGGAGGATTCGGCGCGGAAGCACTCATTCTGGCGGAGATAGGCCACAGCGTTGGGGCGGTTCAGATCGCAGGCACAGCCGAGACACAACAGCTGCCCTTTATTGTGGCCACATGTGACCACACCCTCATCGGCGAAGAGTTCTACGCTGCAAGCGCTTATATTTCAAAAGACTCGAAGTTGTTGGGTACGCTCAAGGCAGCAGATATTGTGAAAGCAACCATCATTGTACTGTTGGGTGTCGGATCGATTCTGGAATTCTTTGGAATTCCTACGATCAGTGGCTGGTTCCTTGTTCGGTAATCAGCAAAGGGATTCGGCTCCCACGCTCGTCATCCCTGGAGTCAAAGAATGCGACGGGAAATCCCGATAGCCATCACTTTTATTTTCGGGATCTTTATGATCCTTCAATACTTTGTGCAACATCCCGTGGTCAGTTTTCTGGCGAGCCGTTTTCAGCGGTGGGCCATCATTGTTCTCTCCTTTGCTTACGTTCTGGGTGTCTCGAACATCCTCCGGGTGAATGGATCGAAGATACTTCGCAGAGAGAAAGACTGGGGGTACAAGCTTGTCTTGGTCTTGGCCCTCCTTGCTACTTTAGTGATTGGACTGGTTCAGGGTTTATCGAAGGGCACTTTTTTCATCGATCGCATCTATATGAAAATGTACATGCCCATGATGGCCACCATGTACGCCAGCCTCGCCTTTTTCATTGCATCGGCTGCCTTTCGTTCTTTTCGCATTCGGACGTGGCAGACAGGATTTTTAGCGGTGACAGCCCTTATTGTCATGGTGGGGCGTATTCCCCTGGTCTACAATTTCGTTTGGACGCGATATCCGGATCTCGTCGAATGGATTATGAACGTCCCCAATGTGGTGGCCTACAGGGCGATTCTCATCGGTGCAGCCCTGGGTGCGATTGCTACCGGTCTGCGAGTTATTTTCGGAATAGAGCGCTCCTATCTTGGAGGCGAATAAACGTGCTGGAAACCCGAAAACAGAAGGTATTCGACAGGCGCATTATATTCCTGAGCTTGGCTCTGGCTGTCATCATACCGCTTCTCCTGCCCGTCGGGGTACCGATGAAGGTGAGCCAACCGGTCAGGGATTTTTATGACAAGATCGAAAAGCTTCCGGCCGAAGCGAGGATCCTACTCTCATGCGATTACGATCCGGCAGCGAAAGCGGAAGTGTACCCAATGAATCTGGCCATACTCCGGCATCTCTTCAGGCGCAATATGAAAGTTGTCTCCTTCAGTTTGTGGGAGGGAGGACCGCCCATGGCAGAACGTGCCTTGAAAATAGTGGCTGAGGAATATGGCCAGATCTACGGGAGTGATTACGTCAACCTGGGCTTCAAGGAGGGTCGAGAAGCCACTATGGTGGCCATGGGAGAAAATATAAGAAACACCTTCCCGACGGATTATTATCGGACACCGATTGACAGCATTTCTCTTTTACATGATGTCAAAGATTACGGCGATTTTCAGCTTTTGATCAGCCTGACTGCGGGATATCCAGGAGGCAGGGAGTATGCGAAATATGTGCAGCCTCGCTTCGACATCCCTCTCGTCTGCGCTGTCGTGGCCACCGGAGTTCCGTTTCTCATGCCCTATTATCAATCGAACCAGATTTCGGGTCTTGTAACAGGGATTATTGGCGGGGCCGAATATGAGGAACTCATCGGCGCTCCGGGATGGGCGAAACGCATCATGGATCCTTTGACCATAGGTCATTTGATGATCATTGTGTTTATTGTCTTGGGAAACGTATTGTACTGGGTGCACCGGGGATCTCGAGAATCTCGGTGAGAGGAGCAGGTTGAGCGATGGAATTTTTCTGGACGACAGTGGCAGTACTTTTGACGCTCTGCGTCTTCAGCTTCCTGTACAAGGACAATCCCCTGTACAAGTTTGTCGAACATCTCTTTGTCGGTATCGCTGCAGGCTATGTGATTGCCGTACAGTTTCATAATGTGTTCGTGCCCAACATATGGCATCCTTTGACCAAGGGATTGGATTGGTGGCCGGTTGTTCCTCTCATTATGGGGCTCTTTCTTTTTGCCCGATTTTTTCCTCGGGGAGGATGGATCAGCCTCTGGCCGATGGCACTCATCCTCGGAACATATTCTGGGCTGGCGGTCATCGGCTTTGCCTCAGGTGATCTGGTTATTCATATTCAGTCCAATTTAATCCCCATTATTGATGTCGGTTCCGTGAAGGCATTCGCAAAGGAGCCGGGCCTGTTCACGTTTTTGCAGACCCTCACCAACCCCCTCATTGTCCTGGGTCTCATCTGCACATTGAGTTACTTCTTCTGCTCCAAGGAGTACGAACGACTCACAAGAATAACTTCAAAGATCGGCGTCGCGTTCTTGATGATCGGATTTGGAGCGGGATACGGATACACGGTTATGACCAGAATAGCCCTGTTAATTGACCGTTTCTTTCTGATTTTTAGCGAGTGGTTGGGCATTATTCAGTAGATTCAATCACCCCTGACATTCGTAACAGTGGAAAGTCGAGAAAAGACAACGCCTCTGTCCGATTGTGCGTTTCATGAAATTTTCCCGTGAGAGGCCCGTTCCGAGCTCCATGGTTTTTGGTGAGGACCTTGGGGAATGTCGGAGTGCTTTCAGAGGGCAAGAGTACCGAGATCGAGATCTGTGTCCACTCTCTCGCGATGTCATAACTGAAGTTTAGGATTGACTCACGGCGTTTTATATGATACATTAAAATAACCTGAAAGAAATCAAAGAAACTGAGGGAACATGATAGCGAAAATTTTGTTATTACTCATCTTCATTGGTGGTGTACTCATTTTCCCCGGGCAGGGGACTTTTGCTCAGACCGAGGGTTCCGCTGACAGCATGACGTCTCGGGGGGAGAACGTTGTCGCGAGTCCTCCTGTCGATGTGGAGATCTGGGTACCGAAATTGCAGGGCTGGATTCACGTTGATGGGAGGTTGGGGGACGAGGGCTGGGTGCAAGCCGCACGGCTTGAAACGTTTTTTGAGACTGAGCCCGGAGATAATGTGGAGCCGTCCGTGGAGACGAAGGTTTGGATGACGTATGATGATCATACCCTCTACATCGGTTTTCATTGTTACGATGATCCAACGACCATACGGGCGACGCTGAGTGATCGGGATCAATTCAGAGCGGATGATATAATTTTCATTATTTTGGATACATTTCAAAATTATCAGACCGGTTATCAGTTGGGAGTGAATCCCTATGGATTGCAGGTCGATATCCTTCGCAACATGGAAGAACAGGATGGGACATTTGACATTGTCTGGCACTCGGCCGGCCGCATTGTGGATGACGGCTGGGTGGCGGAGATGGCTATCCCCTTTAAAAGTTTGCGTTTCCCCAACAGGGAGGAACAGGAGTGGGGGTTCCATTGTATCCGACTCCGGCCCCGTGAGAGCTTAGAGGAGATCTCGTGGCCCTCGCGGGATCGGGATAATCCCTGTTTTTTATGTCAAGCCGCCGTGTTGAAGGGTATACGAGGTGTGAACGCCGGGCGCAATATGGAGATTCTCCCCTATGCGCTCTCCTTTCAGGCGGGGAGCTTGGAGGATAGTGACGATCCCGAGTCGCCTTTTCAAAACGAGGATGTTGACGGTGCTATAGGGTTCAATTTCAAATACGGTCTCACCTCTGATCTCACTCTCGATTTTGCCTATAATCCGGATTTCAGTCAGGTTGAGTCTGATGTTGCCCAAATTGACATTAATACCCCCTTTGCGCTTTTCTACCCTGAAAAGAGGCCCTTTTTCCTGGAGGGCAACGATATTTTCAGCAGCCAAATCCACGCTGTGTATACCAGAACGATCAATGACCCGATTTTGGCCGCGAAGCTTACAGGGCGAGTGAACGAGACCTCAATCGGATACATCCTGGCCAAGGATGAGAGATCGCCTTTCATCGTGCCTTTCCAAGAGCAGAGCGATTTCGTCCCCAGTAGTGTGACATCAGTATCAAATGTGTTCAGGCTGAAACATGACGTCTGGGAGGATTCCTTTCTGGGTGCAATGGTTACGAACAGGGAGGTTGGTTCCGGATACAATCGTGTAGCCGGGGTCGATGCGAGCATCAGGTTTTTCTCGGACTATCGCATTACAGTGCAAGCCCTTCAAAGCTGGACGCAGGAGCCCCCGGATACGAGTTTGTATGAAAATGGGGACACCCTGAGGTTTGATGAGGGTCGGTATAGTGCAAAATTCGACGGTGAAGAATTTCAGGGGCTTGGCTTGTC
>CP070758.1:3822858-3915600 GCA_020348925.1 Gemmatimonadota bacterium
CCAAGAAAATCCTTTTCCCATAAAAACAGACTGGATGACAATAAGTTCATGGGAATCATAAAATTACATAATCCCTGCAACATCCGTACCAGTAAGGCCGCAGGAAACCAGCCACGAAAAAAACGCTGACATTTGCAAAACGCCAGCGCAATATGCGGTAGACACAATCACCACCCTGGACCTCCCTCCTCAGTCCATCTCGTCCCGGGAATACTGGTACCGTTCTATTTTCCGATGAAGGGTGGACGGATCAATTCCCAACATCTCAGCTGCCTTCTGTTTGCGCCACTTGTTGGCCTGAAGCACCCAATAGATGTATGCCTTCTCGATAGTCTCCATGGTCGGCAGAAAGGTATCGTCCACGAAGGCCATTGGCTTGAGCTTCGGATTTCGAACTGTCTCCGGGAGATGTTCAGGAGTGATGGTTCCGTTATCGCAGAGAAGGACGGCACGTTCCACCACATTCTCCAGCTCCCGCACATTCCCCGGCCAATCGTACTCGGTCAGAAAACGCATCGCTCCCTTCGAGACGCGAACCGCCTCACCCTCGTTGCGCTCCTTCTCACGATCCAAAAAATAATTCACCAACAACTCCACATCGCCCCCCCGCTCACGCAACGGCGGGATCACTGTCGGTATCACATTCAACCGATAGTACAGATCCTCCCGAAACTGACCCTCCTGAACCGCCCGCTCCAAATCGCGATTCGTCGCCGCAATCAACCGGACATCCACCTGCAAGGTCTCGGTACCTCCGACACGTTCAAACCGGCGCTCCTCAATCACCCGCAACAATTTCGTCTGCACGCGCAAACTGATATCACCCACCTCATCTATGAACAACGTCCCGCCATTGGCCATCTCAAATCGACCGATGCGACGCTCCTTGGCATCGGTAAACGCCCCCCGCTCATGACCGAACAACTCACTCTCCACCAGGCCCTCAGAGAAAGCCGCCACGTTGGCCCGCACAAACGGACCCTCACAACGCAAACTGTTGTGGTGTATCGCACTGGCCACCAGCTCCTTGCCCGTACCGCTCTCTCCCCGAATCAACACCGTCGAATCCGACGGCGCCACCCGCACAATGTGCTCCCGCACCGACTCCATCTGAGAACTGCTCCCGATCAACCGATCCAAACCTCCGTTCCCACCGACCCACTCCCGCAACAGCCGATTCTCCCGACGCAATCCTGAAACCTCCAAGACGCGATCCACATAAGCCATCAACTCCCGCTTCTTAAAGGGCTTCTCGATGAAAAAGGACGCTCCCGCGTTGAGCGCCTCAATGGCCGCCTCTTTGGTCCCATAGGCCGTCATGACGATCACGGGAACCGTCCTATCAATTTCTTTTACCCGCTGCAGAATCTCCAACCCATGGGTGCCGGGCATCCGAATATCGGTGATGACCACATCGAACCGCTTCCCCCCTACCACTTCGAAGGCTTTTCTGCCATCCGTTTCCATCTGAACTGTAAAACCTTCCCGCTCCAACATGATCCTTAAGAAATCACACATGCTCTCTTCATCATCTATGACAAGCACCGATTTGAATGCCATTCTATCACTCCTTTCATACGGCTCAACTCTCAGGTCAGCACCCGGTGACCATAAGGGTCACTGTTTAGCAACATCTTGGCAGAGAAACGAGAAACGTGACCCCTTGTTCTCTATTATTCTCGATTTCAATCCGTCCTTTATTGTGTTCTAAAATTCTCTGAACAATTGACAACCCGAGACCTGTTCCACTCTTCTTGGTTGACACAAAGGGTTCAAAGATGCGATCACGATCCTTCTCTTCAACCCCAACACCGGTATCGGAGACAAAGATACGAACATCATCACCACTGTCTCGAGACGATCCGGATCCGTTACTCGAGTGCACACCAATCTTGAGCTCACCGCCCTCTGGCATCGCTTCAAGCCCATTAACCAGCAAATTGATGAGAAGCTGTTTTAACTGATCTTCATCGAATTGCACTGAGATCGCTTGTACTCCAATCTCATTCAGTACGGTAATGTTCTTGTTGTTACTCGGATGATTTTCAATGAGAGAGAACACCTCATCGACAACATCGTTCAGAGAAACCTTTGTTGCCGTTGGCAGTTTGAGTCGGGAGAAGTCGAGGAATCCCTTGATAATTTTATTTAATCGCTCCGATTCTCGGACAATGAGAGTCATAAGCTTCTCGTTCTCACCGGACACGGGAACGGCCTCTCTCAAGACCTCAACCGCCCCACTGATCGATGCTAGGGGATTTCGAATCTCATGAGCGATCCCGGCTGACAATTCCCCCACGGCTGCTAAACGGTCGGCCCGCCTCATCATCTGCTCCATTCGCTTCACATCCGTCAGATCCTGAAAGTTCACAATGACCCCACCCCTTCTCCCCTGCTCATCCTGCACGAGCGCTGTCGTGAGACCGATGGGTTTCATTTTCACCAGACCGCATTTGACGGTGATCTCCCGTCTCGAATGAATGATTCCCTGTTCTAAGGTCTCCATCATCATGCGTCCCAGATCGGGCATTCGCTGGGCAAAAACCTCCTGACAGTATTTTCCCTTCACGTCGCCCTCCCTATAGCTCAAGATGTGCTCCGCAGCTTTATTGAAGTAGACGATCCTTCCCTCATAATCAACGGTGATGAGCCCTCCAGACATGTTTTTCATAATGTTGTCGGTGTCCAGGCGCATCCGTTTGAGCATGTTGGATGTCGTCTGTAACTCTTCGCCTTTGAGCCGTAGACGTTCCGCGAGATACCCACTGATAAATGCGGACAGGAAGAAAAATGAGATGTACAGATAGATGTTAATAAGCACAGCCTGAAACTGATACGTCGAGGAGGAGAGTTGTCCCGCAAAAAACATTTCCGGAATAATCCCCTTAAATTCAGTCCAGATAAGCAGCCCGTAGACGAGACTCGACTGACCGGCTATGAGGATACTCCCTTTGAGTCCCAAAAAGAGGCTGGCTCCGAAGATGGCCAGAAAGTACAGAGGAATGAGAGGACTGTCAATCCCGCCTGTATAGTAGACGATCTCCGTGATGACAAAAATGTCCCAGATGAGCTGGGAATACATGAGATGAACGATCCCCGTCCCCTTCTTCACACCGATTTTCACACCAAACCACACGAAGGCCGTCACAAGATACGTGGCCAACAAAACAAGGGGTAAGGGCCAGAGCACGGTGTTCAGTTTCAAACTTCTGAAAAAAAGATAGATCGCCCCTATGAGGAGGGTTAGGACCACGACTCGAACAAGAGACATCCACCAGACGCGGCGAATGAACTCCTCAGACCATTTGGAGGGTCCTTCCTTCAGTCCTTTTTGACCTTCCTGCTTCACTATTTCACTGCTCCGATGAGATCAAACATAGGCAAATACATGGCAATGAGCATGCCTCCAACAACGGTTCCTAAAATAACGATCATGATCGGTTCTAACACCGATGTCATCGATTGAACCGCCGTATCCACTTCGTCCTCGTAAAAATCGGCTATTTTCCCAAGCATGACATCGACTTCCCCGGTCTGTTCGCCCACGGCAACCATCTGAACGACCATTGGAGGAAAAACACCGCTCTCTTTGAGTGGTTCGGAAATGGTCTGACCGCCCGCAATACGCTCTGCCATCTGTTTGACCGTGATTTCGATGACCATATTTCCGGAAGATTTGGCCGTAATATTCAGAGCCTCGATAATGGCCTCACCGCTGGACAGCAGAGTCTCCAGTGTTCGGGCAAATCGGGAAATAGCCGTCTTGAGGACCACTGGGCCGAAGACGGGGAGGGACAGGAAAATTCTATCCCGAATAAGCCTGCCCTTGTCCTTTCGAGTCACAAATTTGTAACCAACGATGAGGAGCACAATACCGATAATCAGGTACACAAAGTTGTGCTGGAGGATATTGCTCAGGAAGAGAACGATCTTCGTCGGACCGGGCAGCTCCGCATCAAAATCGGCGAACAGATCGGCAAAAACCGGAATAATAAAGATGAGCATAAAACATACGGCGACAACGGCCACCACAGAGATGACGAGGGGATACATAAGGGCCCCTTTTATTTTCCTCCGAAGTGCGACAGTCTTTTCCAGATATGTGGCGACGCGTCTCAGGATCACATCCAAGACACCCCCCAATTCGCCTGCCTCGACCATATGGATAAAGAGATCGCCGAAAATATTGCGGTACTTGATCAAACTGTCAGCCAGGGTGCTACCGCTCTCGACGTTGTGGGAGACACTGCGCAGAACTTTTTGGAAATGCTTGTTATCAACCTGATTGGCCATGACTGCCAGGCACTGTGAAAGGGGCAATCCTGCACCGATCATCACGGCAAATTGTCGGGCAAAATTCGCTATTTCCCCCAATCTGATTCCAGTGCCAATTTTGAAAATGAGTTCTTTCCTCTTCTTCTTGACGGTTGTGACAGTAACTCGGTTGGCCCGAAACCAACGGTACAGCTCGTCCGTTGTACGAACCTCAACCTCACCGGAGACTTTCTTACCGGCAGGATTCTTCCCTTCGTATACGTAAATAGCCATTATTAAACCCTCCCTGCAGTACTCATAGCTGGTTTTCTTTTTGACAACATATCGTCGAGCTCTTTGGGATCAGGACTTCGCATGATGGCCTCATATGAGGATATGGCCTGCTTCGTGACCAGTTCGAAAAGAGATTGATTCATGGTCTTCATGCCGTACCGCCCGCCCACCTGCATGAGACTGTATATCTGGTGAACTTTGTCGTCTCGAATGAGCGCCCGAATGGCGGGGGTACAGATCATCACTTCCATCGCCATCACTCTCCCCCCACCTATCTTCGGTATGAGCGTTTGGGACAAAACGCCTTCCAGAGAAAGTGACAACTGAACTCGAACCTGAACTTGCTGATGCGCGGGAAAGACATCGATAATTCGGTTAATTGTTTGAGCACAGGAGTTGGTGTGCAAGGTGGCCAAGACAAGATGACCCGTTTCAGCAATAGTCAAAGCCGCCTCCACGGTTTCAAGGTCCCGCATCTCTCCAATGAGGACCACATCAGGATCCTGCCGCAAGATATACTTCAGGGCACCTTTAAAGGTTTCCGTGTCCAGCGTCACTTCTCTCTGGTTCACCAGACATTTGCGATGATGGTGGACGTATTCAATAGGATCCTCGATCGTAATGATGTGGTCCGATCGCTCCCGATTTATTTTATCGATCATAGCGGCCAGCGTTGTTGACTTTCCGCTGCCCGTCGGTCCTGTCACCAACACAAGCCCTCGCGGTTTTCCGGCCATATCGCTGACGATGGGAGGAAGTCCCAACTTTGCGAAAGAGGGAATCACGACGGGGAGTCGACGGAGAGCCACGGCCACGGAACCTCTCTCCATATAGACATTCACTCGAAATCTGGCCTCATCCTTCAAGCCAAAAGAGAAATCGAGCTCCTTGTTCTCTTCAAAGATTCGTTTCTGTTTCTCGGTGATCATACTGTAGGCCAACTTCTGCGTGTTCTCCGGAGACAACAGATGCCGGTCGATACTTACGAGCCGTCCGTCGATGCGAAATAACGGAGGTGAATCAACCGCCAGATGCAAATCCGATGCATCCCGGACGATCATATCCTCCAACATTTCATTCAGATCAAACTTCTTGTGAGTGTCTTTTTCAGTCATGGCCTTATCCTTCCCGATCACTTTCCTGTGGTTTCCCGTATAACCTCTTCAAACGAGGTGATGCCATCTTTAAATTTGATGAGCGCATCATCTCTCAACGTAATCATCCCATCGGCAACAGCTTGGTTTCTCAATTCCTCAGTCGATGCTTCAATGTGGATCATGCGACGAATGACCGAAGAGATCGGCATCACTTCGTAAAGACCCAAACGCCCTTTGTATCCCGTCTGATTGCAGTTCGAACATCCCTGCGCTTTAAATATCCGCATATCGCCGTTATCACGAGGATCAATGCCCAGCTCGTTGAACATCTCATCATTCGCGCGCACCGCTTCTTTGCAGTGTGAACAAAGCTTTCTCACGAGTCTCTGGGCGATCACCATATTTAAAGACGTTGACACGAGAAAAGGGGCAATCCCCATATCGATCAGTCGATTAATCGTGCTGGGGGCATCGTTCGTATGGAGAGTACTCAAAACCAAATGACCCGTGAGCGCTGCTTTAATAGCAATCTCTCCGGTCTCAACGTCTCGAATCTCCCCCACCATAATAATATTCGGATCCTGCCGCAGGAAGGATCTGAGGGAAGAAGCGAAGTTGAGACCGACCTCCGGTCGGACCTGCACCTGGTTGATTCCGGGCAAGTTATATTCAACCGGATCCTCCGCCGTCATAATATTTGTATCGACGGTATTGAGCATGCTCAGGGCTGAGTAGAGCGTCGTGGTCTTTCCGCTTCCGGTCGGCCCTGTGACTAAGACAATGCCGTAAGGTTCCTTAACGGCCTTAACAAAATTCTGCAGAGCACTCATCTGGAATCCCAACTTCGTCAGATCAAGTGTCAGATTACTTGAATCCAAGATCCTCATCACCACCTTTTCTCCAAAGACGGTGGGTAGCGTCGAGACACGAAGATCAACAGTTTTATTGGCCAGCCGGATTTTAATCCGTCCATCCTGAGGAATGCGTCGTTCTGCGATGTTTAAGCTTGCCATAATTTTCAATCGGGAGGTGACAGCCGGCTTCAAACGATAGGGCAATTGGGGCATTTCTATAAGCGTACCGTCAATTCGATACCGCACCCGAAATACTTTTTCGAAGGGTTCCAGATGAATATCGCTTGCCCCTTTTCGAATAGCTTCGATGATCAGGCTATTGACCAGGCGAACCAAAGGAGCTTCTTGAACGGCGGACTCAAGATCAACTTCCTCAAAATCTTCCTCCTCTTTCGTTTCTACCAGAACCTCCAGATCTTCAACATCCCTCATCACTTCCGAATATGAATCTCCCGTGTCATACAGTTTTTCGATGGCCTTTTGTATGGCAGAATCCGTGGCAACCCGAGCCTCAATCGTACAGCCTGTGAGGAACTTGAGAGCATCGAGAAGAAAGAAATTTGTGGGATCGGCCATGGCCACTAACAATCGCCTGCCAGACTTCTCCAGAGGTAATACTTTAAATTTGATTATGACATCGGATGGGAGCAGGCCCACAATATCTGGATCCAGAGATTTTTCAGAAAGATCGACCGATTGGACACCAAGCTGTTTCGATAAATATTCTAAAAGGTCTTGTTCTGTGATAAATCCTAAGTCCGTAAGGTTCGTCCCCAGCGTGCCCCCTTGACGTTCCTGACGGTCCAGCGCCTTTTCTAACTGCACCTCCGATATACGGCCATCCTGGACGAGCATCTCGCCCAATTTTAAAATTCTGGCCATCGATTGCTCCTCAATGTAGGTAGTAATATTCCGACCATTGATTGCTGTTCACTATCATTCAAGAAATAATATGGTACCGATTTTCTGCAGGATTGCGGCCGCGAGCTCAATCTCCGGGAATATCATGAGACCGAACCTCTCCAAAAACGAGCTCGGTCATCTCCTCCACTTTTTTCGAGGCGGCCTCAAGGGTATATCCTTTGTCCAGCGACTCCTTCATCTGTTTTAATCGAAGAAAATCCCGGCTCGTATATCGCTTAAACTTCCTGGATCCCATTTGCACATACCGTGGTCGGACAATCCCCTTCAACTCCCAATAGTATAACTGCCTCAAGCTGATGCCCAGTTTTTTTATTATGTCAGAACTGCACAGCAGACCCCTGCTATCCATAGCGACAATACCTCCTGACCTTATCTATGAACATTACACATCAATGTCAAAATAGAACCAAAAAAAATGTCTTTTCTTTGAATCATCCAGCACATCACATACTCAAGAATAGCCCACCCATCGTACTCACGCTCTCTTCTCTAACATGATTTTAGCAAACTTCATGCCAAACGCTCTTTTCCAAGGAAAAGCATCTGGCAAGCATCATCGAAGCATCAGGAATCCTTTGCAGTGAACGAATACGATGGACATTTCGTTCGAGCATATCGCCGTCAGAAAGAGAAATCCTGCGTAGACTCACAGGGGGATTTCGCCAACCATTGGTGAAATAGCAGAGTCGTCGTATCATACCTTACATCGTTCATGCGTCCCCTCTAAAAAGAAGGTTGACTTCGGCAACAAGATCTTTAACATCGAAAGGCTTGGAAAGATACGGCATATTACAATCTTCAATGAAACGGATGGTGTCGGAGTTTCCCACATCACCTGTCAAAAAGAGAAATTTTTCCGCCAAGCGTGGTTTGCATTCTTGGCAAAAGTGATAGATCGTTACCCCGTCCTTGCCTGGCATTTTCAGGTCGGAAACTATGGCATCGTAATTGTCCTCCTTTATCTTACGGAGAGCAGATTCTCCATCATAGGCCATCTCCACGGTGTGTCCTTCCCCTTCCAGGGCCTCTTTGACTAAATCCACCACCAGTGCTTCATCGTCAATGATCAAAATTTTCTTGTTTTCGAGTTTTGTTGTGTATTCGATGCGAATTGGGAGACTCTGATTTTCCGCATTCCCCGGCATCTGCACGGGTAAGGTAACGGTGAATTTTGCCCCTCGATCTTTCTCATTCGCAGCCGTGATCACTCCGCCATGCTCCTTGATAATTCCGTAGGAAATTGAGAGTCCCAAGCCGGTTCCCTTTCCTACTGGTTTCGTAGTAAAAAAGGGATCGAACACTTTGGAAAGATGTTCTTCGGCAATACCAGGGCCGTCGTCTTGGAAGGAAATTTGAGACATATTCGATTCCTTCAGCCACTGTGTGGTGACTTTCAAGCGTCCCTTCCCATGAGCCTCGAGCATCGCCTGCTCAGCATTAATAAAAAGATTCATAAAGACTTGTTGAAGCTGATGTTCATCACCAAATATTGGAGGGCACTTGGGATCGAATTCCCGGATAACCTCGATGTTATTCACCCGCATCTCATACGCTCTGAGTTCCAAGGTCTGATCAACAACCTTGTTGATCTGGAGGATTCTCTTCGTCGGTTTGCTTTGGCGGGCGAAGGTCAGCAAATTCTGAACGATTTTGCGAGCCCGCTCCGCCTCTTGACAAATGGTCTGCAGCGATTGCTTCGACTTTCCCGGGAGGTCAGGCGACATAAGAAGCAGTTGCGCATACCCCAGAACTCCTGTGAGTGGATTGTTGAGTTCATGCGCCACGCCTGATATTAATAATCCCAAGGCGGACATCTTTTCAGACTGAAGAAGTTGAGATCTCAGTTTTTCCTGCTCCGTGATGTCCATTGCTATTTCCAAAACGACCCGATCTCCTTTTTCATTCATAATCGGCATGGCAAAGGTTTCCAGAGTCAAACCATCTGCCGTAGTACTGGTGTACATGTACGGATCAGACTGCTGTTCTCTTAAAAAGTAATTCACAGCACAGAAACAATTCTTGCAGGGCTTTTGACCGAGTCGAAAAACCTTATAGCATTTCGAGCCGATTCGTTCCCCAACCGCCTCAACGGATTTCCTGTTTTGGTAAATGATGTTGTACGTCTGATCCTCCATCACAACTTGCGCGTGCATGTTATCCAAGATAATTCGAAGCTTGTCCCTTTCAATCCTTAGAGATTCCTCCATGCGCTTACGGTCAGCAATTTCCTGCTCCGCCTGCTCATAGAGTTGTGCGTTTTCAATGGCAACCGCTATTTGATCGGCAAGGGTCTGCAAGGTAAAGACATCATCCTCGGAAAAAGCGTTGATCTCAGCACTCTGTGCATCCAGCACACCAATGATCGTTCCCTTCGACACAATAGGTACGGCCATTTCGGATTGTGTCTCCATGTCCTTCAGCGACGCGCGATATCGAGATTCCTTGCTCACGTCGGGTACGATGAGAGGTTCGCCATGTTTCGCCACCCACCCTGTGATACCCTCGGACCCGGCTTGCAGTCGAACCTGGTTTTCAAACGGCTGCAGAGGTGGCAATGTGGTTGCCCTGAGAACCAGTGTCTCATCCTCCAGTAGAAGAAGGATCACGTTGTAATAGTGAAACGCGTCGCCGATTAATCGAACCGCCTGATGCAGCAACTCATCAAGTTCCAGAATCGCCGTGGTTTTCTGACCGACAGAGGCAATGAGTGCCAGACGAGCTGCTCTCTTCCTGATAGCTTCCTCGGCCTTCTTTCGCTCGGTGATGTCACGCAGAATGCCTTGGGTGGCAATACCTCCTTTGTACTGGATATAGGAAACTGCGGGTTCCACCTCGATCTCCTCGCCCTCCTTGGAAAGAGCCGTAAACTCGTAGCGCGAAGAGACGATCTGCCCCCTCTCCACTTTCTCAACCCGCTCCTGAATCAAACTCCGACTCTTCGGCGCAACCAATTTCATGAAATTAAAGTCAGGAGCGTTGGTTTCTTCCTGCGTATAGCCAAACAGCTCTTCAAATTTTTTATTGATTATTTCAAATTTCCCATCGTGCAACAGGTAGATGGCATCTTGAGAGTTGTTGATGAGACTTCTGTACTTCTCTTCGCTTTCCCGGAGCGCCTTCTCGGCCTCTTTCCGATCGGAAACATCTCGAATAACTGTCACGACTTGCGACACCTGTCCATTCTCAAAAACAGGAATTTTTCGTGTTTCTGTGATGAATTCCCTCCGGGTGACCCGCGTGGTTTCCTCTGTAATAAGCATCTTCCCAGTATGAAAAACTTCCCGATATTCATCGCCCACTTTTTCCGACAGAAAGGGATAAATTTCAAAAACAGATCGGCCAATGATGTCTGTTTCTATGCCCAGTTCTTTATTCCAATGTTTCAGCGCCCTGTTACATAAGAGAAATCGTAAGTTGCGATCAAGGACGTGAATGGCATCCCCCATTGAATCGATTGTCGATCGATATTGTAATTCTGAGGTTCTCTGGGCTTCCTCCGCTCGCTTTCGTTCGGTAATGTCGACAAATGCCGCCTGAATAGCCGGTTTCCCTTCATATTCAATCCGGCTGGCAAACATCTCGACCCAGCAGATGTCCCCGTTCCGTCGGATCAGGCGGAATTCGTATCGCGAGGGAACAGGTTTCCCTTCCAATCGATCCTGAAAGCGCTGGAAGAAAACAGCCCGATCCTCGGGGTAGAGATGGGATTGTAATTGATCGGACGATAGGGAGGCCAAGTCCTCAACCGAATAGCCCAAAATGTCAGCCATTGCCGTGTTGGTAAAAACAATTCGAGGGGGTATGCCCTGGGCAATGACAAGCCCTTGGAGCGACTGCTCAACAATCGACCTGCTCGCATCCTCCACCCGTTTCCGCTCAATGGCATAGCGAATGGATCGCACCAGTATGCCGCCCTCAACCTGGCCCTTCACCAAATAGTCTTGAGCACCCTCTCTGACTGCCTTTACCGCCAAAGATTCATCGTCTTGACCGGTTAAAATAATGATGGGTCGAAGTGGCACCTTCTCCCGTATCTTGGTGAACGTTTCAAATCCTCGGCTGTCGGGCAGCGTAAGATCCAACAGAACGACGTCAATCTCTTTTTGTTCGAGGTACTCTATCCCCGCCGCAAGCCGATCAACACAATGCAGGCGAAATTGAACGCCCTTGACTTCATGAAGGATCTCTTGAATCAGCCGCGCGTCGCCGGGATTATCCTCAATGAGTAGAAGGTATATTGGCTTCTCAGTCATGTTTCCCTCAACCCGTGCGCGATCGCAGAACCTCTCCCGCACTGAAACAGGCATCGCAACGATGGGATACAACAGCACCGTCCGGGGGAAAAACTTCAGTTGAGACACGAGGCATAATTTTGTTCTCCGTCACATGTACATCTGATAACCGTTACGTCCTGTATCCTTCGCCTGATACATGGCAATGTCCGCATGCTTCATAAGTCTATCGGCGTCCGGTCCTTGTTCGGGGTACACCGCAATACCGATACAGGCAGTAATCGTGAGTTCGTGTCCATCAATGGCAAAGGACTTTTGAAAAATCTCCAAAATTCTATGAGCGACCCGATCAACATCCTCAATACCTGATATCTCCGGTAAAAGAAGAAGACATTCATTTCCTCCCATTCTGGCAATAGTATCCTCCTGGCGCAACAGATGGGTCAATTGCACTCCGACGACTTTCAGGAGTGGGGCCTCTCGACTATGTCCCAAGGAATCATTCACATCTTTAAATCGATCCAAATCGATCAGCATAACCGTCAATTTCTGCTCGTTACGGTGCGCGTGGGCCAGCGCCAGATTGAGACGATCGTTGAAGAGCACTCTGTTGGGGAGACTGGTGAGGGGGTCAAAGTACGCCAATTTTCTGATCGTCTCTTCCATCTTCTTCCATTCAATCGCATACCGTATCGAGCGTACGACTTCATTCGAATCGACCTGTCCCTTCACCAGATAATCCTGTGCTCCCTGGTGCACAGCTGTCACTGCGATTGTCTCATCGTTGAGTCCGCTCAACACGACGACCGGCATTTCAGGGGCGTGGGTGCGGATCTTGGCAAAGGTGTCGAGCCCTTGGCTGTCAGGGAGTAAGAGACCCAAGAGAACAAGATCAAAATCTTCACCGGTAAGACACTCCCGGGCCCTCGGAATTCTGTCAGTACACTCCAGATCAAAGACTGTACCTTTTGCCTCAGTCAATATTTCTTCGATGAGACGCGTATCGCCCGGATTGTCCTCAACCAGAAGAACTTTGATAGATGCACCACTCATTGCTTCCCATCCGGCGGCAGCTTCACAATGGTTACCCAAAAATCTTCGATAGATTTCACAACGGTGATAAATTTTTCCAGATCGACTGGTTTGGTGACATAACAATTTGCATAGAGGTCGTATGCCTTCGCAATATCTTCTTCAGCTTGTGATGTCGTCAGAACGACAACCGGGATTCGGCGCAGGTGTGTGTCCTCTTTAATTTCAGCAAGCACTTCCCGACCGTCTTTCTTTGGGAGATTCAGATCAAGCAAAATAAGATCAGGCCGAGGAGAATTACTGTATTCGCCATCTCTGCCTAGGAAACGCATAGCCTCAACACCATCACTCGCCACATGCAGATTGTTGCTAACTTTATTTTCCTTGAGAGCTTCCAGGGTCAAACGCACATCTCCCGGATTGTCCTCAACCAACAAAATTTCGATAGGTTTACCGATTCTCTGACTTGTCATAATGACGTCTCTCCTTGCATTGGAATTGTGAAATAAAAAATGGACCCTTGCTCAGGTTGCGATCCAGCCCAGATTCGTCCTCCGTGACGTTCGACGATCTTTTTGCAAATGGCCAATCCGGCACCGGTACCCGGGTACTCATCCTTCGTGTGCAGACGCTGAAAAATGCGAAAGATCCTTTCCGTATATTGCGAATCGATGCCAATACCATTATCAGCTACGGAAAACCGCCACTCTCCATTGTCCCGCACCACACCAACGTGTATCTCAGGATTCATGGCACTGCGAAACTTGATGGCATTGCCTATTAAATTTTGGAACACCTGTACGAGTTGCGTTCCGTCAGCGACAACTGCTGGCAAGGCATCATGAGTTACTCTGGCCTGACTCTCCTCGATGGCCACCTTCAGATTCACGAGGACTTGCTTGAGCACGTCCTCACACTTCGTCGGCTTAAAGGGCTTCCCTCGCGTTCCCACACGCGAAAAAGCCAGCAAATCATTGATAAGATTTTGCATGCGAACGGCCCCGTCGACCGCAAACCCGATGAATTCAGTTGCATCTGAATCGAGACGGTCTGAGTACCGCCGTTTGAGAAGCTGCATATAACTGGCGATCATACGCAGGGGTTCTTGAAGATCATGAGAAGCAATGTAGGCAAAATGTTCGAGCTCCTGATTGCTCCGTTCCAACTCAGTTGCATATTCCCGCAAGGCTTTCTCCGCTCGCACCCGTTCAGTGATATCGCGAAGAACACCCTGGGTGGCTATACCACCTTTATATTGTATGTAGGACACCGAGGTTTCAACGACGACCTCTGTGCCGTCTCGGGACACGGCCGTAAACTCATATTGGGGCGGAACGGTCTCACCCCGCTTCACTTTTTCAATGCGCTCCTCAATAACGGGCACACTTTTCGGCGACACCAGATTCATGAAATTAAATTCAGGGGCATTGGTTTCTTCTTGATTGTATCCGAAGAGCTCTTCAAAACGTTTATTGATGATCTCGAACTTTCCATTGAACAACAGATAAATAGCATCACGGGACTGATCGATGAGGTTCCTGTATTTCTCCTCCGACTCCCGCAACGCTTCCTCCGACTGTTTACGACCCGTTATATCACGATAGATACCGTAGAGAGCCACCTGCTCCTCCCCCACATTGATCGGTGAAGCAAGCACCGATACATTGATCAACATACCATCTTTGCGGCGTCGCAGGCTCTCAATTGCAACGTTTTGACCATGCGTCACTTTATCGGTAATTGAAACCGCCTCGTCCCGGAGATTCTCGGGAGCAATAAGATCATCAATCGAGCGTCCGATTGCCTCCTCGCGCTCGTATCCGAAGAGCCTGACGAATTCACTATTCAACCGCATAATTCTGCCGTTGTTATCAGCCATCACGATAGCCTCTTGGGCACTCTCGAACAGCTGCTCGAGATATGCCTTCTCAAGGCGCAATCCTTCTTCCTTCTGCTTAAATTGAATGGCCAATGCAATCTGATCCGAGACGAATTCGAGAATCTCCAAATGCTTTTCAGTATACCGTGAAACATCTCTGTAACTTTGTACACCCACAGCACCGACAACATCCTGTCCCACCCGGAGAGGAACACCAACCCAAACTTTCGCAGGCGCTCCGACTTCTTCAACCTCACCCGTGTGCTTCAACTTCCTGATGTCCTCCTCTGTCAACAGAAGTGATGCGTCCTGACTTATGACATACGATATCAGTGATTTCCCGGCCGGGAATGAAGTGTAACTGTCCTTTTCATTGATGAAATAAGGAAGTGAAATAACGTCATTGTCTCTGTCATACAGGGCTATGAAGAAATTCGTTGTGTCCAAAACAGTGCCGAGAACATGATGAATCGACTTGTACAACTTTGTGAGATCTTCGGTGGTATTGGCTGCATTTGAGATTTGATACAGAACACGTTGTATTTTCTCGGTTCGGACTCTGTCTGTGATATCACGGTAGATCCCATAGACACCCACCTGATCTTTGCCAACAATAATCGGCGAAGCCAAAATTGAAACATTGAACAGTCGACCATCTTTTCGTCGACGCAAGGTCTCTGCGGCAACTTTCTCTCCGCTCGATACAGTGGCCGTAATAGACTCGGCCTCTTCCAGGAGCTCACCCGGGGCGACGAGCTCGTCCAAAGATTGCCCAAGGGTCTCTTCGCGGGTGTAGCCAAACAGTCTGCGAAACTCACTATTGATGCGCTGAACATTCCCCTCCATATCAGCCATGACAATTGCCTCTTGAGCACTTTCGAAGAGTTGTTCAAGATACGCCTTTTCGATTCGCAGCGCTTCCTCTGCCTGCGTGCGTTCCGTTATATCCTCAACCGTTCCTTCGTAGTATAGGACATTTCCAGATTCATCACGGGCGCATCGGACACTCTCTCGAACAAAAATGGTTGTGCCATCACTCCTTGTCCAGGAGGCTTCAAGGCCTGTGACCTGTCCCTCCCGTTCAACACGCTGCTTGAACGTAGAACGACAATAATTGGGCTCAAATCCGGTTTCTTCTAAATTTCGATTCTTGAGTTCTTCAAAGGAAGAATAACCCAACATTCGGACCAGTGCGGGATTCGCCATGAAGATCTCCCCTTCTGGAGAGGTTCGATACAGACCTATCATTGAATTCTCAAAGAGGCTTCGAAATTGTTCTTCGGCATTTCGCAGGGCTGCTTCAGTCGTTTTGCGGTGGGTCACATCACGTGCAACTCCCTGAACAGCATAGGGAATTCCATCTCTGAATAACACCGATGACTCCGCTTCAACCCAAACGAAACTCCCGTCCTTTTTCCGAAGTTGATATTCCGTTGGCTTGCGCTCAACGCCTGTCTGCTTGATCTCTTCGAGGGCTTTGTGAGCCTTCTCCAATTGATCGCCATCAAGAAGGGACGAAAAATCGAGGACAAGAATATCCTCTCTATTATAACCAAGCAAATCCAGGGCTGTTTGATTTGCGTCCAGGAACCGACCTTCAAAATCATGGACATACACACAGTAAAGAGAACGGTCGAATAAAGCCTGATATCGATCCTCGGAGAGGTGGCGTGTCCTCAAAGCCTGATCTGTTTTATCTTTCACGTTCTCCGGTTCAACACCGTTCCGATCTCCCTCTCGCGGCTCTTGTTTCCGCTGATCTTCCTCCGTATGGCCATCTTTCATTGTGCGCCTCTCCTCAAACAGGCATTCCGCAAAAACATAAAATCAATCTTTGTGATCATACAGAATGTCTCTTGATCCCGTTAAATTGTATCACACAACATACTGAGTATCACCTCATGAAAACCATGGGATAGGATTGGCATAACGTTTTTTTACTCGAAACATGCTCACCTTTCAAAGATACATTATACATCAATGTCGAAACCCTTCGAAAAACAAACAGTCATTCCGCAATTTTCATGCCAGGCATGGACTGCAATCGGTACGGCCCCGGAGAATAATCAGCAAAACATTGAAAAACAATAGGATATAATATATTGACTTGGCACTATTTGACGATTCAGGAGAACAGTGATGAGACGGAGGAGGTTCTTATTGCAGAGGGTTTGGGTGTTCTCACCCACAAATTGCCACTTGAAGATTATTCAGGGGATCGCAGAGATCGGTGTCGGAGAAAGATTTCACAGGGCACTCTGTCAACCGATGCTCCGCAACCACCGGACCAGGAAGAGCACAACAGCAAAAACAATGAACAGCCACAGAATGTAATGACTTTTTATCGGCTCCTTCCGCCGGTATTTTCGGAAGTTAAACCGCTTTTCCCCAGACTCTTCCTCAGAACTTTTTCGAATCGAAAAACGGCGAGGTCGGTGGTATCTTTTCATGCTCATGGTTTCCTCGAAAAATCACACGATCTGTTCGTGTGACATTTCTTCTCTCCGCACGACTCCGAATCCTGGTCTCTCCGGTAAGATGAGTTGCCCCTCGTCCAGAAGGACTCCTGTGAAGGGATCATTCGTTGTGAGCAGATTCCCGTCGAGATCGGCATAATCAACTGAGGGAGAAAGATGCGCAGCGGCGGTGATGGCTACGGAACTCTCCACCCGACATCCCAACATGATCATCATGTCGAGAGCCCGGGCTACATGAATCATTCGCAGGGCCTCACGCACCCCCCCACACTTCATCAGCTTGATATTAATACCATCAATTCGGCCGACCAATTTCGGAATATCCTTTGCAATCCGGACGGGTTCGTCAGCAAAAAGGGGGAGATGGGTCCTCTTTTTCACAAATTCAAAACCTTCAAGATCATCGACCGGAACAGGCTGTTCGATAAACTCGACATCAAACGCTTCAAACCTGTTTATTTTTTCGACAGCCTCTTGCGGTGTCCAAGCCCCGTTGGCATCGACGCGAAGAACGGCTTGACTCTCCTCGCGAACCGCTTTCAGTATTTCAAAATCGTAATCCGTACCCAGTTTGACTTTCAAAACAGGGAAATCACGGACCTCTCTCACCTTCTGTCGGATGTGTTCAATCGTATCAATTCCTATGGTGAAAGAGGTTCGGCAGGCCTTCTCCTTGTCCAATCCGAAAAGTTGAAAGGCGGGGATACCCAGAAGCTTTCCCACAAGATCGTGCAAGGCCATATCAACGGCGGTCGCGGCGGCACGACTGTACGGCGAGATTTGTCCGAGACGATCCAAAATCGCCTCGATCTGGAAAGGATCGTCGCCCAAAACGGCAGCTGCTTTCGAAAGAAATTGGACGACGCTCTTCTGATCTTCCCCAAAGTATCCGGACGGAGCCGCCTCTCCGTATCCGACAACGCCCTCGTGAATTATTTCAATGAAAATATTGTGATACGCGTTGTGGGCTTCGCGCGAAATTCGAAAAACATGTCGCGTTCTCAAATCGAGGGGCTCATATTTCAGTCGCACAGGGAGTCCTCCAGGGCATCCATCAATTTCGCCGCTCCGAATTTGATACAATCCGTAGTAGGAATCTTTGTTTCATCCTCGATCCGGTCAATCGTCTCCGCAATCTCCTTCTCAGTCAGATCGTAACAATTCAGGGCAATGGCAACCACTTTTGTCGTTCGTATCCAATGCGCCGCCTCCTCGTAGAGCCGAATCACTTGAGGAAGTGGCGGAATGGGGAACGAGGTATCTCCCAAATATTCTCCAATATACTTCCGGCTGGGTTGATGACAGAGAACCAACGCCTGGGGAGCACATCCATGAAGGAGGGCCAGGGTCACTCCTGAATATCCGGGATGAAACAGCGAACCTTGACCCTCAACAAATATCCAGTCTGCACGGATGGAAGACTCAAGGACCATTTTTTCAACCGTACCTGCCATGAAATCGCCGGCAACCCTGTCAATGGCGACTCCCTTTCCCCAAACCAACATTCCGGTCTGTCCTGTGGGAATACAATCCGCTGCCAGCTCCCGCAGCCGAGCCTCTTTGAATAATTCAAAGGTCACCGTCATCTTGCCCGTATCACAATCTGAACCGACAGTCAGGACAACATGCGAGTCGATGTGTCTCGCTGCTCCGGAGGCGATAGGAAGCTCTCGCGGAGGCTTTCGAAGGTCCTCTATGACGACTCCCTTTCTGCGTGCCAATGATGCAAACGCCTCATCGTCAGACAGGAAAAAATGGAGTCCGTTGACTATCGTCATCCTGTGTTCGATGGCCTCCCGAATAATATCTCTCCATTCTTCGGGCAAGACACCACCACGTGGTGCCACCCCAATCAACAAGGTATTCGGTCTGTATTGAAGTGCCTCTTCAAGGGAAGCTACGATCGGACACCCATTGCCGTAACCGATGATGTCATCGACGACGTTTCCGCTCTTCGTACTGTCAATGACTGCAACCACCTCATCAGGAATATACCGAAGAGCTCCGACCCCCGTCTTTGAACTGAAGGATCCGAAGGCACCTTCAGCCAAAATAACAATTCGTCGACCTTCATTCATGGTTCGCCGCGACGCACAGAAAATCCCAACTTCGGCCAATCTTCACTACACCAACATTCTCGCTATGAAATACAGTTGCGTAAATGAATATCCTGTAAAGAGAAAACAAAACGGTGTGACAAATGCGAAAAGAATCCATCCGATGATATTGAGACCGATCATAGGGCCCACAATGATGAGACCAAAGACGATGAAAATGCCGTATCGCTCCAGGCGCAGGAAGGAATACTCATACTCCGGCGGAAGAAATCTCAGTAAAATTCTCGAACCATCCAAAGGCGGAATAGGAATTAAATTGAAACACGCCAAGACCAAATTAATGATGACTCCTATTGCCAAGAAGCTCACCGGAATACCAAATACGCCCACGACTCCTGGGCGATACAAGAGTCGAAAAAGAATACCGCAACAGAATGCCAAGATTATGTTAACAGCCGGCCCGCTCAATCCGACCCACATCATATCCCTTTTTGGATCTCGTAGATTGTACGGATTTACCGGTACTGGTTTGGCGTACCCAAACAAAAAGTGTGAGCCGCTCAAAAGCAGCATGGCCGGGAGCAGCACAGAGCCAAAAAGGTCGATATGCGGAAGAGGATTCAATGTCAGCCTCCCCGCGTATCGCGCTGTTGGATCGCCCAATCTGTCTGCCATCCAACCATGGCTTACCTCATGAATGACGACTGCGAAGAGTAGAACCGGTATGGATAAAAGTGTCATTTCCTACATCCGAGTTTTCGAGTTTCTCAGCCTTTTCCAGATAACGCCATCTCACTGTTAAATCGAACAGAATATAAGCTTACACTGTACCAAGATCAATAGCTTTTCCATACAGCTGAAAAATTGTGGCACAACGACAGATTCTGTCTCCATCAAACAACCGCACGGAGCTTCGGCAGAAAGCGTTTCCAGGAAACGGGGCACGAGCGCTTCAGAGATCGAGTCGCCGTGTCCCGACATACCGCTGCTGAAAATACGGTGATTCGAATTTTGAAATTGTTACCCCCTGGCCCTCGCTTGCGTGCACAAACCGATTTTCTCCCACGAAGATCCCGACATGGGTTGCCCGCTTCCCATTTTCGGAGAAAAAGAGAAGATCTCCGAAGCACCACCGCTTCCGTGCCACATGATATCCCATCGCAAAAAGCCCTTCAGTGCTGTGCGGAAGATCGATCCCAAGCGCTTGTTGAAAAACCACAACAACAAGACCCGAACAATCAAGACCATCTTTACTGTCACCACCCCACTGGTACGGAGTGCCGAGATAGGCTGTGATGACTTTCTCGATTTTTTCGCGGCATTTTGCAATCCTGCCCCCACACCTCGTGTCCCCTCGGAACGGATACCGGGGATACGGTCGGATGCCGGCACACCCCAACCCCACCCCATAGATCGCGAGCAAGAGAACGACCCCATATCGACCGAGAATTGTGTTCATGAATCAGCGCACCTTTCTTTTCGTAACTCCGGTATTCAAATAAGGCGTGCTGAAAGCCTTATGTCAATGAAAATCCTCATGTTGAAAAATATGTTGCATAAAAATGAGGGAATCGCTATCTTACACGACTTGGAAATATCGAGTACGCTGAGGCGCTGAACAAAAGTCTGAAATGAGTGATTGCACGTCCCAAGTGGAGCGTCCGTATGTTTCCGGAACCTTTCGTTTGAGATTGTTGAGACGAGCCTCCGTGTAGAAGACACGGGATATGCGATTGCTACGCTGGATCAACAACGTGTAAACATATCCTCTCATTTTTATGCATCTCACACTGATAACAATCTGCCTCATCGGATTGGGATTTTTGTATCTTTGCGGCATTGTCATACTCCTCATCGGCTTACACCGATTGAAGAATGGCATGAATAATGAAACGCCCTTCGTTTCCATTATCGTAGCCGCTCGTAATGAGGACAGACACATTGAACACTGCGTCACGGCCCTCATCGATCAGGATTATCCGCAGCAGCGATACGAGATCATCGTCGTGGATGACCGATCGCACGATCGTACGCCCGAGATCGTCAATACCATGTTGGAAAGATCCAAAAATCTTCGTCTGTTTCATGTTGGAACCGAACCCTCACCCCTTGTGGGGAAAAAACGGGCTCTTGATCTTGGCATACGACAGAGTCGAGGCGAGATCATTCTGACGACAGACGCCGATTGCCTGCCGAAATCAACGTGGATCGGCGGCATGATCAAGTACTTTGAACCGAGCGTGGGATTGGTGGCCGGTTACACATACACCGAAGAACCCGGAGAAAGGGTGACCGTTCTTCAAAGACTCCGGTCAGTCGAACGAATCTCTGTAGCGGCCGTTGCCGCCGGGAGTATCGGTTGGGGTCAAGGTCTCACGTGTACGGGCCAAAATTTGGCCTATCGAAAGAAGGTCTACTACGATGTCGGCGGTTTTTCAAAGATTGGTCATGTGCGGTCCGGAGACGATGACCTCCTTATTCAACGCGTGCACCGAAAAACCTCATGGCAAACCCGATATGCCGTATCGTCTGAAACCTATGTCCGGACAAAACCACCCTCAGGAGCCCGGCCGTACATTCAGCAGGAAAAAAGGCGGGCCTCAAAAGGATTTCTCTATCCCCCCTGGTTGACTCTCTCTCTCCTGGCCCTTTATTCATTTTACATCCTTCTCTTCGTTTCCTTGTGGATCTCTTTCTTCGATTGGAATCATTTTTCAATTGCATGGTATGTACTTGGCGCCAAAGCGTTCGGGGAATTTCCTCTTCTTGTGAAAATATGTACTCTTCTCAATCGGAAAGATCTCGTCGTTCTTTTTCCAGTAGCAGAGATCGTACATATACCCTATCTTATCATTTTCGGATTGTGGGGAACCCTGTGCACGTATTCGTGGAAAGAATAATTCAAAGAACCCGGACGGTTCAAAAAATGTGTCAGACAGAGAAGTATTGAATGTATTTTATGTAACTTAGAATTATCAATGACGTGAAGCTCGAATGGAGAACCTTGCGCGACCGCCAACACCATCATTCCGGCATTCCGGATCAGGTCCCTGCAGGAATGATTGCGAATAAAGAACGCGGCAGGGGAAAATAGTGTTTGGATTCATTCTCATTCTTTTTTTTCTGACAGCATTCTACGGTATTGAAGGACTCAAATTCCTTCGAGGTTTATCTCTTTTACGGCGGGGAACGAACGAAAGGGAATTTGTGGTCTCTGTCGTCGTAGCTGTGAGAAACGAGGAGCGAACAATCGGTGCGTGTTTGGAGGCCCTCCTGAGCCAGACGTACCCGAAGGGTAAATATGAGATCATTGTCGTCGACGATCAATCGACCGACAGGACATCGGAAATCGTGACATCTTATCTCCAGGACAATTCGAATGTGACCCTCCTCAAGATAGAAGAATCCACAGAGAACTGGGCGCCTAAAAAGTACGCCCTCAATGCGGGTATCGAAAAAAGCCGTGGGGAAATCATACTGACAACGGATGCCGACTGCCTCGTCGAGCCAACCTGGATCCACAGGATGATCTCATATTTTGAGGAGGATATTGGAATGGTCGCGGGATTCTCACAAGTTGGTACCCCGGATGAAAAACTGAGCCTGTTTGGGAAACTTCAAGCAATCGACTTTCTGGCCCTCATGACCACCGCCGCAGGCGCAATTGGAAACAACCTCCCGTGGGCCGCCTCCGGCCAAAATCTGGCCTATAGGAAGGAAGCCTTTGAAAGTGTCGGTGGGTTCGAAAGAATTCGACACCGCCCCTCCGGAGACGACGTCCTCTTGCTCCAACTCGTTTCAACTATGACGGAGTGGAAGATCCGATTCGCCACATCTGAGGAATCCTTTGTCACAACACGACCGGAAAAAACAGTGGGCGCTTTCCTCAATCAAAAAAGAAGGTGGGCTTCGAACAGCGGTATGCAAATCGAACTCAATAAAAAATTCTTCGCTTACTTAGTGGTTACGTTCAGCCTCAATGTGCTCCTGTTCATAACCCTCCCTCTGTCTCTTGTTCTGGAGGACTTCTTTTTCGCTCCCTGGATCAGTTTTGTGGTCAAGGCCGGTGTCGACTTTGCCGTTATCGGAAAGGGGACACACATGTTTCGACGGCACGACCTCCTCGCACTCTTTCCGATATGGGAACTAGTGCACATCCCCTACATCGTTGTAACTGGGATTTTGGGCACGACGGGCGGTTTTACCTGGAAAGAGAGATACTACAACCGATGAGTGTCTTTTGAAAAGGATTTTTTGGTGAATTTTCGAAAAATTGTCAAACCGGCGAAGAAGGGAATTGCGAATATCTTAGCCAGACGTCCGGTCAATTCGAGCACTGAAATCAGATTAACCCGACTCTGCACCCAGCGATGTCGTCAATGCAACATTTACAATAAGAGCACCGAACCGCCGACTGTCAATCCGGACGATTTTGCCCTCATGGCGAGGCGGCTGAGAGATTACGGGGCATACGTCGGCTTTATCAGCGGTGGCGAACCGACTCTCGTACCGCATCTGAATGAAATGTTGCACGAGGCGGTAAAGACGTTTCCGGTGGCGGTGACTCTGAACACAGGCTTGTACAATACGACGAAAACGATCGAGCACATCGCCGAATACGTTCTGAGGCATAACATCAATATTCAGACTTCCCTGGATGGCCTGAATGATGTGGGGGACGATCTTCGTGGTGTTCCTGAATTCTCACGGACTGTACTCAAGCATATGGAAGTCATCTCAGAGATGCGGAGAGACTTACGATCACACTCCCTTCTCTATGTAAACATCGTCCTCAACAACCTCAATATGGATCAAATCCCAGAGATGATTCACCATATTGCTGCGAAGGGATGGGATGTGACTGTCGGTCTCTACCATACAGTGACCTCATCCACAAAAAATGATGAGGCACTCAGACCTGTCCTCGGACAGGATCTTGACCGGCTCATAGCATACTTGATCGACCATCCCCGTATCCTGACGCTGAAACCCTTTCTCCAGGGAATCAAGGTGTTTCTCGATGGAAACGGGTTCAAAAAACACTGCCCGTTTTTGACCTCCCCCCTTCTCGCCACCCGCCTCACAATCATGGAAACCGGAGATGTTCATCTGTGCCGGGGGGAACCTATTGGAAATATTTTGAAGCATGAATTACGAGAGATCTTCTCCGATCGTGCCTACACTCAGCGTTTATCGGAGTACAGGAGATGTTCTGGATGCTGGACAAGTTGTTACATTCAACGATCCCTGCTCCTGCACCCCCGCACTCCAAAAGAATTTCTGTCAAATATGAAGAAAGTACTTCGTGCACGACGAGCTGTGCGCTTGAAGCCGGAGGTCCAATGATTCGGTCAGCCATGACCATCCTTCGAAGACACGCGACCACCAAAAAGGCAGTGAACGTCCTCATTGTGCTGGTCTCGTATCTTCTTTCGAAACTGATCCGGCGACCGATTGCGTGGGGCCATCCCTTTATGCTTATGGTCGAACCTACGAATATGTGTAACCTCAAATGTCCCCTCTGTCCTACCGGCTCCGATAGTCTCACACGGCCCAAAGGAAAAATGTCTTACGAACATTTTGTACATCTCATCGACGAAGTTCACGAACATCTCTTGCTCCTCAGTCTCTGGAACGTGGGCGAGCCTTTCCTGAACGAGAGTTTTATCAAAATGATTCGATTCGCAAAGAGAAAAAACATATACGTCATCACGAGTACCAATGGTCATTTTTTAGGTACAAGAGAAAAGGTGCGAGATCTTATCCTATCGGGCTTGGACGAATTGATCGTCTCCATGGACGGTGCAAGTTCGGAAACGTACAATCGTTTTAGACAGAATGGACAGTTTCAGACAGTCGTCGATGGGCTCCGAGGAGTGACGGACGAAAAGAATATTCTCAAGAGCGCAAGTCCCCGAATCGATCTTCAATTTATTGTCATGCGACACAATGAACATGAGGTCAAGGCGATGGAAGATTTAGCCCGAGAGCTGAAGGTCGACAAATTGACCCTCAAAACAGTTCAGGTTACAAACGTGGAGGAGGCCGAGGAATTTCTCCCCACCCAACAGGAATTCAGACGGTACCTTTTTCATGGAGACACCTTCCGTATGAGGGGGAAACTGAAGAACAATTGTCGTTGGCTGTGGTTCTGTCCCGTCGTCAACTGGAACGGAACAGTCGTTCCCTGCTGCTTCGACAAAGACAACGAGTTCACTTTTGGAAACGTTTTCGAAGAATCATCTTTAGAGAATATTTGGCAGAATGAGCAGTACAGCGCTTTTCGAAGAAACATATTGAGCGACAGAAAAGCCTATGCACTGTGCACAAATTGTTCTGAAGGTATAAAGAGCCTGTATATAAAAAAGGAACGGCTTACTTAGGGAAACACGAAATGACTCTGCGTTGGAGAAAATATCTCGTTGTCGCGAAGATCATACTCACGTTCCTCATTCTGGGGATCGTGCTTCTTCAGGTTGACATACATCGAATTGGATCGGCTTTTCAATCCCTTCGAGTTTCATTTTTTATTCTGGCTCTCCTATTCGTTCCAGTCAATCTCATTTTTCAGCTGATCCGATGGCATTATATTCTTAAGACAGTGGCCATCGCTGTGACACCCCGACACGCGTTCAAGTCGATTCTGGCAGGATTGGCCTTCAGTCTTGTGACCCCAGGACGGGTTGGCGAAGTCGGACGATCACTCTATTTTCAATCTTCGACCACGATCAAAACTGCTGGCCTCGTTATCTTAGAAAAGGCTTATGCATTCATAGTCATACTGATCGTCTCAGGCATCAGCATCATGCTTTGGCAAAGAACACTTATAGGAGCTCTTATAATTGTCAGTGCACTTTTTATCGGATTTCAGTTGAAACTCATCCGTTCCCTTCTCTCCCGGCTCTCTTTTCTGTTCCCGTACGGCGAAAAAATCGCAGAGTTGTGGTCGTCCTGGGACAGCTTTGAACGAAAGCACATCGCACTTCTGCTGGCGATCTCAATGGGATTCTTTGTCATTGTATTTCTCCAGTTCTTCATTCTTGTATCATCCTTTCAGACGGTGTCCCCGGCGTCAGCACTGATCGCCATTCCTCTGACGATGGCCATCAATTCTTTTCCCATCACAATTGCCGGGTTGGGTCTGCGAGAAGGCGCTGCGGTTTTTTTCTTTTCCAAGTTCGGAGTGGCCGAAGCCGCAGCTTTAAACGGAGCGTTCCTTCTCTTCGTTATCGATATTCTCATTCCAGGACTTGTCGGCCTGCCTCTCATATCGAAAATGAGATTGCACTTCGAACACGCCGCTGAGGAGAAACCGTTCCCATGAGATATCCTATTCTTCTGCAACTCAGATTCTGGTGCATTATTCATTGTACCCTCTTCGCATTCTCCGCTCCGTCCGTCTTGAGCTCCGGTGAAACGCAACGCCAAGAAACCTATGTGTACAGCTTTCAATACTTGGGCCTGACAGTGGCAGAAGGTACCATCACCATCTCCGATACTCTCATGGATGACGGCACAAGTGGAAAATATATGAAGACCCGTGCCACCTCCCTGACGGCAGCATCCGTTCTCTTTCGAATCGATAACAAATACAGCACTCTTATTGATACAGCAACCTGTCTTCCGCTTCTCTACACAAAAAATATCGAGCAGACGAATTTGAGTCAGGGCTGTCATTTTCAATTCGACCAAAAGAACCTCTGCATACTCAGCGCTGAGGGGGAAAAAATTTCCCTGGCTGCTCCGACTCACAACTTCTTCTCCGCCCTCTATTACATGATGAACCATACTTTTCAACCCAAAGAGATTCTGCGTCTCCCAGTCTATGCCGCCGGGAATATTTGGGAAGTCAGAGCGGAGGCACTCAAAACAGAGATGATCGCAACATCGATTGGTACCTATCGAACCGTACAGGTTGAAATCGAATTTCACCGTCATTCCAATTTCCAAGAGCAGACAAGAAAAACAGACGTCCTCACGAACCGTCTCCTGCAGGAGGATGTCAAAACGTATCTCTGGTTTTCGGCAACCGAAAATGGTGTGGTCGTCAAGGCCGAATATGAACTGTTTCCCGCAGGACTGCGCATGATGTTAGCCGGATACATGAAATAGGAGAACCGATGGACATCCCTTTCAATCCTTTCTATGTCGCCCTCTACCCAGAAATTCACTACACTTTTGATCTCTTTTTCAGTAGACTGTGGCATGCTCAGCCCGAAATTCTCGCCGATTGTCCATGGCGTATCAATCCCGGATGCAAGATTCCTCTTCTGTGCATTATCAAGCATGCCGATAGATTTCCCATATCGCTCGAATCAATCGCCGTTGAGATGCTCTATGATGACGGAACGAGAGAGAATCAGACGATATGGGCCACCCCCTATCCTATAAAAACTTATCACTGGTACAATGTGTTTCTGATTGCACCGAGAAAAGAGTACTCAGGCAATATTCTTATTTCCGTGTACATCAACATCCAGCAGGGACATCACGCTCACCATATTGTGAACCATAATTATCGAGGCATAATGAAATCTCCTCTGAAAGTGCACATCGCCAAGGAGCCGCTTCCGGCTTTAGAGCACTGGTATTACGGCGAATCGCATTGCCACAGTTTTCACTCCGACGACCAGGTGGAATTTGGAGCTCCGGTATCAGCTACAATCCAGCTGGCAACAGCGATGGGTCTCAACTGGATAGCCATAACGGATCACTCCTACGACTTGGACGATACATACGGAAACGCTTTGCATTATGATCACAATCTCTCGAAGTGGAAAAAGCTAAAAAAGGACATACAGAACGAAAACGGTAAAAGTTCATTCAAAACAATTCTGGGAGAGGAAATTTCATGCGGCAGTGCGCGAAATAAAAATATCCACCTTCTCGCCTATGGAATCAATAATTTTATACCAGGCGGTGGTGACGGGGCCGAACGCTGGTTCAGGACGAGACCGGATTTGCCATTGAAGAAGGTCCTTCGGATAGTGAAGGAAGACGGGGGTATCGCTTATGCCGCTCACCCACAGGAGCGTTTTACATTGGGTGAACGGTTTATGCTTCGCCGAGGACATTGGGAAAAAGAAGATCACGCCCTCACAGATTATTGCGGACTCCAATTCTGGAACGGGAAGCAGGACAAATCGTTTCATGAAGGGTACAAACGATGGATTGAGATGTTGCTCCAAGGGAGGCGCATTTATTGTATCGGTGGTGACGATTCACATGGTGATTTTAATGTTTTCCGTCAAATAAGAATTCCCCTCGTCAAAATGATAGAATCACCATACAAGGTTTTTGGCAAAGTTCGAACATGTATCTTCTGTGAAAACGAATTCAATGAAAAATCAATCCTGACAGCCTTAGCCAAGGGACACATCATAGTCACCTCAGGTCCCTTTGCCACCCTGTCTGCCCGGAATGAACAGGGAAATACGGTCGGAATCGGTGGAGAAATTTCAGGAAAAAAAGTGGACATCGTTATAACAGGCAGATCCTCAGAAGAATTTGGAGACATAGAACAGGTGTCACTGTACACTGGCAATCTGAAGGATCGGAACGAGAAAAAGCAGGAATTTCTCTTCAAGGCAGATTATTCCAATGCTCGGGATTTCGAAATCAAAAACACGTCTCTTCAAACGGCAGATCCGGTCTATTTTCGATTGGAGGCAACATCCAGGAAGGGGAAAAATGCGTATACCGTTTATACAAATCCGATTTGGTACACACCGGCCTAAGATTCTTTTGTTTCTATCTTTTTCTCATCCCAGCCGTGGCGGTGACACTGATGACGATGTGCGAGCGGTCGGAGACATGTCAGGAGAGCGCGAATGAAATTCGGGGACTTTTTCGCGGACCAGAATTGTATCGTTTTTGACGGTGCTCTGGGCACACAACTCTATGCACGGGGCATTCCGAAAGGACACTGTTACGATGAGCTGAACATCTCCATGCCGGAAGTCGTGATGGGAATTCACCAAGAGTATATCGATGCGGGAGCTCAGGTTATCACCACAAACACGTTCGGTGCCAATGCCTCTATCCTGGAGGAATATTATGATCTGGGCGGAAAAGTAAAAGAGATAAACTATTTCGGAGCACGACTGGCAAAACGTATTGCCAAGAAAAGATCCTTTGTCGCCGGCTCCATCGGTCCTGTAACGAGACCTCTTGACCGGGAGAAGAAACTGAAAGACGAGGACATCTCGATGATACTCAAGGAACAGATTGAGGCGCTCCTCGAAGGCGGAGTGGACCTCTTGCTCCTCGAAACCTTTGCCAGTCTTGATGAGCTTCAAGCGGGTATACGCATAGCACGGGAAATAGACAAAGAGATCGTCATCATCGCTGAGGCTTCCTTTCCCAACAACGGTCTCACTCTTTTTGGAAAAAATCCGTACGAAGCGGCCCTCAGGCTCGACGTTCAAGAGGTCGATGTCAGCGGGTCCAACTGCGGCACAGGCCCTCAGAGCGTTTACGAAGCGATCAGAAAAATGGGATCAGTAACCGACAAGGAGCTGTGTGCCATGCCCAACGCCGGTTTGGCTCAATTCACTCAAGGAAAATTCTCCTATCCGTACAATCCGGAATACTTCGCACGGTACGGGAAAAAACTGTTGGCATCCGGAGTGAGAGTTATCGGCGGATGCTGCGGTACAACCCCCCAGCATATCAAGCTCCTCACTAAAAACCTTGAAGGACTGACACCCGGTAGAAGGAAAACCAAAAAAATCGAGATCACCCAACAGAGACAGGTCAGAAAAAGAGAAGAAATCACTTCGCATTTGCCGTCGCTTTTTGACAGAGGGGACGCCATCGCCCTTGAAATCGATCCACCCAGGGACACCGATTTTGAGGGTTTCATCAAAAAAATAGAGCCATATGCAGAATATATCGATGTCATACATGTCTCGGATAGTCCCATGGCAAAACCGAGAATGTCTCCCATTTCTGCAGGAAAGCTTCTGAAGGATGCTCTTGAGAAAGAGATCGTCATTCACTACACGTGCAGGGACAGAAACATTCTTGGTATCCAATCCGATCTCATCGGCGCTTCTGCCCTCGGACTCGAAAACGTGCTGGCCCTCGGTGGAGACCCTCCTTCCATAGGCGATTATCCCTTCGCCACAGGCGTCTACGATCTCACCGCGGACGGGCTCGTCGAAATGATGTCGGCCCTGAACCAGGGCGTTGATCTTCTTGGAAACCCGGTTGGACAGCAAACCCATTTCTTCATCGGCATTGGCGCGGGAATGGGGCAAAAAGATACAAGCGAAATCGAGATCGTAAAGAGAAAGATACAACATGGGGCACATTTTATAGTGACCCAACCGATCTTTGATCTCGAAGGAAAAAGAGATCATTTTGAGGCTTTGAAAAAGCTGAGATCTCCTATAGTGGTCAGTATCTTTCCTCTCGTCTCCTCTCAAAATGCTGAATATGTTCACTTCGAGGTGCCTGGTATCACAATTCCGCACAGATATTTGAAAAGAATGGAGGGGAAGAAAGGGAAAGAGGGGGAAAAAGAATGGATAAGTATTGCCAGAGAACTTCTAAAAGAACTGCGCGGTTTCGCCAACGGAATTCTGCTCATTCCACCTTTCAATCGATTTCACCTTGTCGAAGAAATTCTTTCGTAGGACACAGGAAAAAAGATGAATGTAGGCATTCAAAAACTGTTTTCTGAGGTGCCGCGCACCTACGAGCTCGTCAACCATGTGCTGACTTTTGGGTTCGATATCCTGTGGCGCAGGACAGCCGCGAAGGTTGCGGTTTCCGGAGGCGGAACACAATGGCTGGACCTGTGCAGCGGGACAGGCGAAATGGCTCTCTCTCTCCGGCAAATCGGAGGAGATGAGGTGACCGTCGTTGCTGCCGACTTTTCCCTGCCCATGTTGCGTCATCTCAAAGAAAAACCGGAAGCCGAAAATATCGTCTTGACGCTGGCGGAAGCGAGCCAGCTCCCTTTTCCCAACAACACCTTCGATCTGGGGACCCTCTCCTTTGCCACACGGAATATCAAAGTCAGCCGAGACGATTTGATTCAATGTTTCCGAGAATTCCACCGCATCATCAAGCCGGGCGGGCGCTTCGTCATTCTGGAAACGAGCCAGCCGCCCTCAAGATGCATCAGGTGGCTCATCCACACCTACGTTCGGCTCTTCGTGCGTCCTGTCGGATTCATCATTTCAGGATCGCGCACGCCCTACGCCTATCTCTCGCGTACGATACGACGGTTCTATGAGGCCGAAGAACTATCGGACATTATCAAACAAGCCGGTTTCTCAGAGGTGACCTTCAAACGCTTACTCTTCGGGATAACCGCAATACATAAAGCGTTAAAATAATATGAGTTACATCGTATAAGATGAAGAGGAACATCGATTCCCTCTCGAAGAATGAATATATGCCAGGAGCGTTTAGTTAAAAGAAAGGAGACCTATAATGCAAGTCTTAGTCATGTACTACTCGCGATCGGGGAACACGAAAAAGCTGGCCGAAGAAATAGCCAAGGGAGTGAAAGAAGTCGAAGACATCGAATGTGTCGTGAAATCCGTGTCCGAGATTACACAAGATGACTTTTTAGAAGCGGACGGCATCATTGCCGGAAGCCCCGTCTATTTTGGAGCCATGGCGGCGGAGATGAAGGAGATCTTCGACAAGTTTGTCGGCATCCGAAAACACATGGAAGGAAAAATCGGCGCGGCTTTCTCCACAGCCGGTGACCCATCTGGCGGAAAAGAGACGACGATGCTGTCCATCATCCAGGCCATGCTCATTTACGGCATGATCATCGTCGGCGACCCCCTGGACGCCAGCGGTCACTACGGCGTCGCTTGTCTTGGCGCCCCGGACAAACTGGCGGCTGAGAATGGTGCGAAGTTGGGGAGGCGGGTGGCTCTGTTGGTTAAAAAACTACAGGTCTAATGTATAGATTGTATTGGAATCGAAGGAAAGAATATTACAATTCACTTTTTCGTTATTCTTCGCCGCTATACCTTCAATTTCCTCCATGTTCCTCCAATGTTTTTCGAAGAATGTGGAGAAGAGCCCTGTCTCGATCACACTCAAGGTGTTCCCTCATATTGATGAGGGTCGGCAGGTCAAAAAATTTTGTGAGTTCCGTCTCCGAGATTCACTTTCTCCGTTTTTTTCGACAACGCACCATACCCCTGACCACCCAACGTACTTCCCCCCAAATTCAAAGGCCCGTATTTCGTCATCAAAAGGCTATATCCTGTATTGCCAGGAAGGGAGTTTGTCGGCGAGATATCTGGTTTATCGCGGGACACCATCACCAGCTCCTGGAGTACCTTTCCTAATCCTACCAGATTGTGGCCTCTCTCGAATAGACCAGATCAAGATCGAAAATGGATCGGACATCACGCAATCTCAGAATGGACCGGACAGTTCGCTGCAAAACCAAGAGTCGCTGCCTGGGGCTCTGAGAAAGTATCCACCGGATCGGGGTGACATCAACACCATCGTCAGCGGACGATTTCTCATGCTCCCCTGTTGAACCGATCTTCGATCCTGTTTTATGGAGCTCACTCATGTCGATTCCTTTATTGCCCCATCTCTCCCAGACCAGCTAAAGGTTTGGGTTTCACATGCCTGAATTTTGCGGTATCACCTCACTGTATTAGGGGTCTCGATTGTGTGATGCGACACAAAAGAGAGAAACACCGACAGTCTTTCGGTTGATGCACAAACCATAGTTATTATTCGTTCAAAATCTTCAGTTGGTTTCGGGGTCCCTGAGATACAGGGAATACTTTTTACAACTGAGAGATGTTCAGACCCTTCTGAATGAAAAGGCTCCGCTCACAGTGCGCACACGACAGGGCTCCCCTATTCACGGCATCATCACCGTCCTTGTCGCGCAGAATAAGTTCACCATGACACTGAGGACAACACGGCAATGGCACTGTTGAGCATTTCATCTCAATCACATACTCAGTTACAAGTCAAAAGGGGAAATATCCAAATTGCGGGTTTCTCTCTGTCCACGTGCAGTTCTTTGCTGTTACTCCATTGAGCAAAACTCACACCTTCGTTCTTGTCGATACATATCCAAACCACTACTCTTTCCCCTTACCCGCAATACGAAAAAAAGAACGAGAGCAGATGCAAAGAGAAAAAAGGCGATGATGGCAGCAATGGCAAGGTAGTATCGGTTTCTAACAGAAGTGTCCGTTAGTTTCCAGCGCCTGATTGTATAGCGAAAAAGCATGATGGAAAGAAAAAGAAAAATGCTTTGGATAAAGAAGAAGGTGTATTGAGAAAAAAGAATACCGGCCGCAGCCCATGCATCGGGGAACTGTTTTGTAGAAGCACGATAGATATTCAGAACAAGAAAACCGGGGACTAAAATGAGGGCTATGGTTGAATTGGCTATGAGGAGCTTGAATTCGTTGCGATCGCCAAAGATGAAAAAAAACGTCAACATAAAACCCAGAACAACAAGTGGGAACAAAGGCTCGCTGTGATGTGATTTGGGATAAGACGGAGAATATCCGGCCCAGAGGCTGTACAAACCCCAAAAGAAAAGCCACAGGAGCAGCTCGTATGCAACCGACTTGGTAGCATATCTGTCAATTAATGATCCACGACTTTTCGAAGGAATGGAATTCACTATCTCTCTTCCTTAAGAATGAAAGGTTCTATCATTCCTTCAGTTTGTACATAAGTTGCTTGCCAACGATTAGCAAACCACAAAGCCTGCACAGTCCGTTGGATCCGCCGATCTTCTTCACTCGAGTTGATCCATCCATGCTGATTGTATCGTTGTGAGGAAACCACAACGATATTATTCCAGCGGTTCGACAAACGCGCTTTCCGGTTGGCGTGTCACAGGAAAATCGACGGGAAACACTTCGAGTTTTACCTTCTCTCCCATGTGTGTGTTAATCACGAAGAAACGTTTGTCGATGTAATCTTTCTTGCATTCACACATAGCCCTTAAAATAAGGCTCACGTTCTGCGGATCGTCGTCGGACATGCCAAAGCGGTGTTCTGGATCGGATCCGAATTTTTCCAGCGCCTTGTCGACGGATTTCTTGATCGCGACTCTCTTCAATGCCGGTGTGGTCTTTATCAGGCCGGGATCGTCGAGTTGTTCGCGGCGCACCTCATCGTTTCCTACGGGTAAAAGGGTGAGGTAATTCGGCTCTCGCGGGATCAGGCCTTTTTCGACGAGTACGCGCAAACCGACCTTCAGGGTCCCGGGACTGTGGCCCCGGGCAGTAATAATCGAGACGGGCCGCTGTTTTTTGCAGGCGTAAACGAACAGATCCCAGGAGGGCGCTTGCCAGTTCCGCTCATTCGATTCAATCGCCTTTTCAATGTCCTCCACAAAGTATTGTTTCTGACCGGGTTGTAGTTCGTCTGCCGGAATATCACCGAAGTTACGGTAACTCCCGTCGAACATGGCATAGTTCTCCCACTTGCCCGGCTGTCCCAGGAGAGGATGAATAGTGGCAAATTCACCGGTGCTGAACGGCTCGGGTTTCTCCGTTTCCGTGTTCAGGATGAATATGGGTGTGGTCAAGAACATGATGTTGTCATCAAAATCAAAGAAATAGAAGCTAACATCGTCAAATTGAATGGCCATTTCTTCGTACTCCTGTTTTGTCGGGTTCAACAGTGCGAGCGCAAGCCTCTTCCCCGCACCGACTCCGTTCAGCGGAACAGCCAGGAACAGTGAGTGTCAGAGAGAAATCTTCCGTCGCCTAACTGAACAACAGCCTTTCAGAGAGCTCCTGTGTCCCATCGGTGTAGTAGGGTTTCGTCCATGAATCATCAGGGTATAAATATGCTGCCTTTTCCGCTTCCTCGTCGGACAGCTTGTTCAACTCATTTCGCGACTTGAAGTGGTTAAACAGCCGCATGAATTCCCCGAGAAATATGTCGGCGACGCGTTTGTTGCCCCGAATGATGAGCATGTTCTCGTCGTTGTTGACTGTGGAGGCCTCACTGAAGTTCGCAGAACCGGTAATCACCACAGGATCGTCCGAGAGCGGATCTATCAGCATGTACTTGGTGTGCAGATAATTGACATGGTCGTTCAATCCCGTCAGCGTTTCGATGAATTGTTTGTGCTTATCTTTACCGCCTGCCCGTTTCTTCAAGGTATCGCCCCACGCTATCCGGTTTTGCGTGCACTTGGCCATGAGGGGGTACTTCGGCCGCATGAGGCCCGTGATACCTTCCAGCAAAAGATAGCGCAGGTATGGTCCTCCGCCGCTGACCGGCTTCTTCCTTTTCACCTTTTTGAAGATTTCATCAGCGACGGAAAAGGCTGCGGTGAAGAAGACGGAATTCTCCGCAGCATCCAGTCGGTCGGCGTACCAGTCGAGCATGGCCTTGGTCAGCCGCGGGCTGAATACCGGAGTCATGGAATTTGGCGGCGGAGGTCCCTGGAGATCCGACTGCTGCAGGATCGTCCAGTTCCGAAGACCCTTATCGGGAGGATCGGATTTCGCCGACTTCTTCTTGGGATCGGTGGAAAGTTTAGCCCAATACTCGAAGTACTTTTGCGCCACGGCTTCGTCCCGTACGACATGTCCCACGTTGGACTGGCCGAAGATTCCGCCGGCCGTGAAATTCGTGGAGCCGGTCCAGACCTGTATGGGCTTGCCGTTCTTCAGCAGCACAATGAACTTGTTGTGCGAGATCTGTGTGATTGTCCGTGGTATCATCATTTCCTTGAATGCGGACAGATATTTGGCATTGGAAATCCCGATCTGGCTCACGGCCTGTTTGGCCGCCTCACAGACACTATCTCCGGACACCTCTTTGATCACTTCTCTGCTCGTGTACGTTGCCGGTTCCTGTCCACCCTTCGTATAGTTCACAGTGGTGTCAGCATCGTAGTTCCGCTTAAGCCGATACGTACTCTGTCGTTTGGCGTGGTGCACAATTTTGACGTCAGCTCCCCTCTCCAGGGCATTGACGAAAGCCTGAATGACTGGGGGATAGGTGAACTCATACACCGCGGCGCGTATCGAATATTCAGGACCTTTGGCCTGGGCAATGAAACGCAGCATGGCTTCTTCAAGCCCTCGCGACAGCCACTTGTAAGCCTCGCGCTGTGGCACATCTTCCGGCTTGAGGAATTCGGTAAATCTCATCTCATCCGGATCTTCCACCTGAGCCTCATCCTTGTACCATCTGCGGTACTTGCCGAACCGGCGGCTGTAGGCCTGACTGCCGGCGACGCCGCGGTTGAAGTAGACGGCGTGCGTCTTATCCTCCGGGTCTTCAGTAGTAATCGTTACGTCAACCGGTTTTCCCTTTTCAGGTGCTGCGGGACTACCGTACACAGGGACCACGCGGTAGGTATAGGTTTTCTTCGGATCCACGACATAATCACTCCACTGAAAAGCTTGAATAACCGGCACTTTGCTTGTGATTCCTTCAAAATCGCGATCGCCACGCAACGGTTGAAACTTACCTGTTTTTCCTTTGCGCTTGGAAATGGTAAATCCCAGCAGACCCTTGGCCGCTTGCTTCTCTGCGTTCAGTCCAAGCAGTACGACCTCCGTACCGGCAATCGCATGGACTGAAATGCCTGTTTTCTTGTTGCGTTTGCGCATGACCTGATTCTCCTTTCTTTCTCTTGACAGAAGTAAACGATGTGTGTGCTCAGTGCCACTATTTCCTACTCCGCCAAAATCGTTTCCCTCTTACGACGGCGTCAGCAGTCCAATTTCTTTTGGCGACCGCTCTCGTCATCGACTCCCCGGCGGACCAATCCTCGCCATGCCGTCTGCACCTCAGCGGTGACGTGCTCTGGGTCTCCGGCCGCCTCGAAGACAGGACGGCGCTTGTGCTGCTCCTGGTGATGCGGAAACATGGCGACGAAAAACTCGCTCCAGCCTCCCATGCGCATCCGCACCAGATCGTAGCGCTCCGGAAAGCGCTGCGCCTCCTCCAACGTGCTGGGGTCCGCGCAACTAATCGACATCATGTTCGGGCCGATCTTCCCCTCCGCGAACTGCCGGATCAGTTCCTTGAGTTGTTCAAGGGGAAAGTTCTCCCGGATGTTGATATCGACCGGAGAACCGCACGACAGGCCCACGCCTATGGGATCAGTATGCGCGGGATCGTCGTATGCTGTTTTACCCTCTGCCCAGGAGTGCAGGGATTTTATCGCCACTCGGCCGCGCGCGGGCACGGGGAGATCGAGCGGCGTCGAGGAGGGGCTGAAATCCGACGCCACCGTCTGGCCGTTCCGCCGCCCGTCCGCGGACGCTCCCAGGAAGGAGCCCACACCGGCGTAATCCTCGAAGGTTGCAATGCCCGGGGTGATCACGAACTCAAAAGGGCACTCGTCCGTGCCATAGCGGCCGCGCAGGATCTCCAGCTTTTCGGAAATCGGGTTCTTCGGATTGCGGATCAAGTCGTACGCCATGTCTACCAAATCTCTCACCACCTTACGCGCGAAGCGGTCCACCTCCTCATGTCCCTGACCGAACTTGGACAGTCCCAGGGCATAATTGCGCAAATGTTTGAAGCGCTCGGCCTGCACGGCAATCCGACCCTCACCGATCGTGCTGCTATAGAACGGTTCTTTCATGTCATAGCCCCAGTTGCAAATGAGGCAATTTACCAGCTCTGGCAAGGTGAATACCGCCTCGTTGCTGAAGACCATGTGCCGGATGGCCCACAGCGAGTCGATCGCGGTTGCGATACCACTCATCAACGGCGAAAGCAGTTTATAACGAGCGCCGCCGGCTGTCAAGTCCCGGCTCCGTTCCAAGCAATCGTCGATCAGCGCTGAGAGTAACGGACTCGGACATACCTTGCTTAGATTGCCATAGCGCGAAAGCATGCCGTTGTAAAAATCGATCAGCTTGTAACGATAATGCTCGAGGAAAAGCTCGTAGAACGCTTCCCAACTATCGATTTCTTCCGCCGGTTTCGAGTGGAAAGACGCCTTGAGACCCGTGATGTGGATGGGTCCCGCTGCGGCGTACGTGCGACCTCGGTTGAGGGCCATCTCGATGGCATCTGGAACCGGCACAAAGGAGAAAGCAAACTCGTTCTTGCCGGCCATGATGGTCTCGAAACATCCATCGCAAACCATGTCGCGGGCATCCGCGAGATCTACAACGGTTCCGGTCTCGATGATCCCCTCACCACTTCGCAACAGCCCCGCAATGATCTTGTCGTCGTTAATGAGGAAGGGGTGTCCTCCACCGGAAAGGACGCAACGAGCAGCTTCCTCCAAGACGTCGTCCGGCGTATCGGGGTGAACTCTGAGCGACAGACAAGGCGCGTTCAATGGCAGACGCCGAGCTGCACGGAGGCACATGCGGGTGACCGCGTTGCACCCGTCCTCCGGGGTCTCGGCGTCGTTTGCCTTGCAGCCCCCTACGGTGATCTGCTGCACCCATTGGTTGAGGGCAGCACCCTGGGGGAAGTCACCACCCTCATACGTAATGGCTACGGAGCCGCGGGATAGCCTGTCGTTGAAATGCCGGTGATTCAACAGAACCTGTTCGTCCATCTTGATCCAGAAACAGTCGATGATTTCCTGGGCCTCGTCCGGTGTGATCCTATCGGCCTCGTAGAAGGGCGCGAGAAGCTGATCCAGTCGACCAATCGACACGGACTCTCCTGCGATGTGCATGCAGCAATGCATACTGAATACGAGCTGAGCAGCTTCCACAAAGGTCGTCGGGGATTCGTTCGCGAGCTTCTCCATCCGCTGGGCAATCGACTTCAGGTTTTCCCTGTCATGCTGGGAGCCGTACCGCATACCAGAGAGTATTCCTCGCACCAGAGCTGCGTAGTTGCGCATATAGGTCTGCACTCCCTCGAGCGAATAGATGACGGACTGAAAGAACTGCTCCACCTCAGTATCCGACGCGTTGGCGCGGAGGCGCTCTGCTTCGTCGAGGAGACCTCCGATTCCCTTCTCCAGTAGTCGATGGTAGTTGGGTACGTTGTGGCCTGCCGCACCCCCCTCGCTCAGCTTCATTACGAACGCCTCGGTTCGCTCGTCCTCCTGCAGGTAATGCATCACCTCATACCCCGATCCGAGGGTGTAATCCGGCACTACGCCGACGATGATCTCTTTGGGATGGATACGGTATGTGCCGAATCTGCGACCGGGCTCTTCACTACTCAACAGTTCCAACGTCTTCTTGACCGCGAGCCCCTTGCGCTCCGCCACGGAAACCTTCAGCAAGTGCTGGTCCTTTTCATCCAGGTAGTCCTTCAGGTGGCCGAGTTCGGGTGCCGCTCGGCGCCGGTACCAGGTATCGTGCCATCGGCTAAACGTGTATCCCAGAAGCTCGATAACCCGGTCGGTGGGATGCGGCTTGAGGTCGATGGCGCGGTTGCCCACACGATAGAGATAGTCCTTGGTGTTGTAAAACATCAATCCATTCTCGCTGCGGATATTGAAGAATTCGTTCATCAGTACGGTCAGAGTGCGATGCGGCGCAGGCAGCTCGAGCTCCAGAGCACTGGGCACGTACCAGTGGTTCCCCAAATCGGCATGCGATACATTGAGGTGGCGACACTTGATGTAATGTTTCTCGTCTCCAATCATGTTCTGCAATACCTCGACGAAGGTCATAATGCTTTTGGCATAAGAGATTTGATAGATACCGAGTTCTTTTCCTGGGCCGATTTTCGCCGAACGATCGGGGGGACTTTCTTCCTCAACGCGGTACTTGACTCCGTCCTCGCCATTGTGTCGAACGAGCTTCATGTAGCGATGAAAGGGCTGACTCTGCCCCACCAGGCGATAGTTGACCCCGTCCGGGTCATTGACGCGAACCAGCTTGACGTGCGCTCGCTCGTCGTCGTTAACGATTATGTTGCCGCCGTGATCGCGGCCAATCAAGTTCTCGAGCTCGCTGTCCGCCATGCCTAATAACTGTTGCCAGTCATGAATAAATCGCTGCGTGAGACAGAAGCATCCTCCTTTGTGTTGGGGGAACTCGTCCCCGACGATCGCGCGGGCCGAGAAACCCACCGGGTCTACCGACGAAATCAAACCATGGAGCATCCGACCACCGTAGATGCGTCCGCTGTGAAGGCTATCTCCAATGGTGCAGTTTGTCTTCTCCTCATCGATGGCGTCGCCAAGTTCGGCCATAACCCTGTCTGCTATTTCTTTCGTCTTATCCTCCTGAAGTGACTTGATTTGGAAGAACAGTTCACCGCCGTCGAGGGCGTAGGGCGGCTGATGGTCTGCCAGAACCTGGTGCAACACTTCGCGCCCCTCGAACAGTGCATCGTCCAGGGGAATGGCGTTCTCTTCGCTCCACCGACGCCACTGATCGAAGCTGACGCCGGTCACAGCGACCCACATGAAGTCGCTTTCCTCGGCGGAAGCATGGAGATCCGCCGCGAGGTGTTTCATTCTTGAAAAGCTTAGTGCTTCGGGAGATTTGAAATGTACGGTCAGGTAAGCGGAGTGCTCCGAGACGAAGGGTATTCCTACCTGGGCGTAACGCAGCGCAATATCTTCAAGATCCCCATCCCGGAAGCGGCGGGAAAGAGCGACGGCCTTTCTCGACCCTGACAATTTGAAAGCCTGATCTGGTGTAAGCATCGAAAGATACCTCCTTGCATATTCGTTCAAAATGGGGGGCGATTTTGAGTTTCCACAAACGCTTGCAGAAGAACCTGTCATTCTCGACAGGTTTCGAAACTATCAGTAACCTAAGCAGCCGCATTTGAGTCTGGTATCATAAGAAAGAATTGTGCACCGTGCTGGAGAGGCCCTCCTAAAACGACGTGTTCCGCGGAGCTGTGTGGGCGAAGGAGATAATAATAACCGGATCCGTCGTGACACAGAGTCCGCATGTCGTCAGCGGACAGCCGGTGCAAGTAATTGATTGGGAAATCAGGATTGAGAGTATGACAAATCGAGTTCTGAGCACGAGGCTCCCTTTCCCGTTCAAAGACGAACCTCTCTGACTCATACACTCTGCGGCGTAATCCAAACCACGCTGTGAACGGCTGGAAATCAAGTGCTTCGAATGGTCCCTGAGAGTTTTTTTCTACGTTCATCTGTCCATCCGTGTCGTAAGCGGTGCAAGGATTCGCTCACCGCCGCGAGTTTGCGAGGGTCTGGTGCACAACAAGGTCGGGCCACGCATCACCAGATGTACAAGTTTCCACGATGTTTCGCGCGGAAGGATATGCTACAATCCCAATTCCTCGCCAACTATTATCACGGTGATGACCGGCTTATAGGTGTCGTTATCAAACTGCCTTTCAATGATAACTGTTTTATTACAAATCCTCCATGGAGATGAACAATCAATGCATTCGCCTGTTTCACCACATGGTGGCATCGGATCAAAATGTGTATGACGTTTCACATTCAAAGGAGCAGCCGTCGTCCTGATCCTTTCCAGCGCCTCTTCGAGGCTCTTCACAATCTTATTTATTCCTACTATTATTAGGACCTGGTCCGGCCCGAAGAGCATGGCGGCGACACGGTTCCCAAGGGCATCCACGTTGACAATTTTGCCGTCCAACGTCAGAGCATTCGTACCCGTCACAAACACGTCGGAAGTCAATGCTCGCTTCTTAAGCCGCATATTGTCTTCAGCGCTGACTCCACTTTGCCATGGGTTCAGGAAAGTATAGTTGCCCTTCTCCAGAGCATCGACAAGGCCTATTTGCCTTAATGTAACAGAATCGCCAAATCCAACGATACTGCCCTCAGGAATCATTGAAAGAACCTTCTTTAAAGCTTGTTTCCCATTCTCCACATAGAGGGCCGAAATATTGTTCTGGTTCAATGTTTCAATCAAACTTGGGATTTCTTGTTTCATTGGTTCCTGTCTTTTATCTTAGACTCATGGGAAGGAAATTCTCATGAACACATGATGTCATTATCACGGTCCAGCGTCACAAAACACCTGCGCGTTCATGCGTCGGGTGAATTTGTTATTGGGGTCCTCTCCATGTTTTCTTCCGTGTATGTATGTTGCCTCGATAGCTTTCACTTGCGTGTCGCCAATATGATAGTAAGATGCTTGTCCTTCGATACTGCTGCATCTCCTGAGCCTTCGCCGAGAAATGCTTGATACCCGAGATGTCGAAGAGTACTCGGAGTACAAGAGATCATGACAAACCTGCCTCGAATCGATCCTTCAACGGCGGTGTTCGAGTAGTACCATCTTCTTCCTCATTAGGAACAAGAATCAGACGGCCTGTGAGCCGAGCGGCCTTTTGCAACCAGTTCGAGAGTTCCTTGTTGTGAGGAGATCGAATTCCCCAGGTCATCAGTCTTGTCAATGAGGTTCCACGTGCCGTCAATACGAATTCATCGGTAGAGTCTGTCTCCAATCCAGGGAATGGGCCTATCGTACCAAAGCACCACCGCCTCAATTTGCTCCACCATCCAAAATGTTATTCATTCGTTGAATTTAATCTAAGTATATGAAACATTTTGATAAATGTCAAGGAAATTTCTTTCAATGTCGTGAATATTGATGAGGGTTATGACTTCTGTCCTGCATGACTCGCTACTGAGACTCAGAGTCACGGAGACACGTAGCAAACAGTCTTTAGCTTTCCATGTCTGGAATCAATGAGGATAAGTGGTGGAAACTCAAACCTATTTTAAAACTCCGCCCTTGCCGACATCAAAGAAGTGAAGGCAGGAACTAGGCCAAAAGGGCGGCTGCAGAGAAAGCCGCCCTTTCTTTTGAACGCTGTAAAGAAGAAACAGAATACTTTATGATGTAATCTCGATGACACGCGTCCCGGCGATCTTGTCCCCGATCCGCTCGCCGTTTTCGTCAGTGATGACGAGAATAACCTCGATGATGATGGCAACGAGATACAAAACGGCCCCGATGATCCAGCCGACAACAGGAATCACCATGAAAATCATGGGGATTATGAAAGGGAGATTGCGCTTGATCGACAAGACGTAATCACACCGCTGGCCTGTCTCAACCATGACAGCTCTGAGGTTCAATAACTTTTTACCCAAACTCTGACCGTCAACCGGTTCGAAGGTGAACCCATCGCGCAAAGCCATGTAGGCAGCCCCAATGAGCCACCCAATGACAGGGATCAGACCGACGATGTAGCTGATGACAATGTCGATAATCGCCGCAACCGCCCTCTTCCCGATGTCGGCTTTGGCCAGCTCCTGTGGTGGTGTCGGCTCACGATCCCCCTTCTTCTCCGCCGGTTTCATTTCCGCCGGTGCTTCCTCTTTTTTCTGAGACTCTGCAGGACCCTCTTTCTTTTGAGCGGACTCTGCTGTTTGGGAAGATTCTTCTTTCCGTTCCTCTTCAGCCATAACTGTCACCTCCTTAAGAAACTCTGAATAGTGTTATTCCTTCCACTCTACTCAAACAAATCCACAATTTGAAATGTATTCACATCCACCAGCCCTTGATCCGTCACTTTCAACTCAGGTATGACCGGAAGGGCCAGAAATGAGAGTGTTGTAAAAGGACTGTCCAATCGAACGCCCAAATCCCTTGCAGCCTGATGCACACGATCGAGCCCCTCGCAGACTGTTTCCAAAGGCTGATCGGACATGAGACCGGCCACAGGCAACGGAAGTGACGCTCCAACGTCTCTGTCCGAGACCACCACAAATCCACCACCCATCCTCCCAATCTCTTGGACCGCTCTGACCATATCACCGTCGTCCACACCGACGACAATAACGTTGTGCGCGTCGTGGGCCACCGACGATGCCAATGCTCCCTTCTTGAGACCGAATCCGTTTACGAGAGCAAGTCCTATATTGCCCGTTCCACTGTGTCGTTCAATAACAGCTACTTTTAAAACATCCTCCTCCGGATCAGAAACGATTGTTCCAAGTTCCGTTTTGACATCCTGAACAAGATGTCTCGTAACGATCTGATTCTCGATAAGCCCGATTACTCTTGCCTTTGACCCATTGGCTTCAATTCTGAAGCTGTCCTCAGAGAGGGGCGGCAGGTGCACGGACTCGAAAACAGTATCGCTGGAATAAAAGGGAATATCACTTTTTATCAGACCTTCTTGAGCGACTATCTGGCCGGACTTGAGAACAGTCTCAACATGAAATTCCTTCAGGTCGTCAACGACAACAAGATCGGCAATATAACCGGGTGCCACAGCCCCACGTCTCTTCAAACCGAAATATTCCGCCGGATGTAACGTCACGAGTTGGACCGCCATCACAGGATCAAGTCCTAAAGAGACTGCCTTTTGTAGAATGTGGTCCATATGGCCTTCGACCCGCAGATCTTCCGGATGCCGGTCATCCGTGACGAATAGACAACGCCTCGAAGTGGATGCATTGATAACCGGGAGCAGCTCAGCCAGGTTCTTGGCGGCCGATCCCTCTCGAATCATCAGCCGCATCCCCAACCTCAGTTTCGCCTCGGCCTCCTCCCGTGTTGTGCATTCATGATCGGATCCAATTCCCGCTGTGACATAGGCATTGAGCTCCGGACCCGCAACCCGGGGGGCATGACCATCGATGACGACCCCTGACTTGGAAGAGATCACGAGCTTCCCCAGGACTTCGGGTGTTCCGAAGATGACGCCGGGAAAATTCATCATCTCCCCCAATCCAAGAACCCGATCGTACTTGAGAGCCTGCGCGATCTCATCCTCCCCCAGGGAAGCGCCGGCCGTCTCCAGGAGTGTGGCCGGAACGCAGGAGGGAACCATGACGAAAACGTCCAAGGGAATTCCCTCGCTGGCCTTGAGCATATACTCGATTCCGTTTAATCCCAAGACGTTGGCGATCTCATGAGGATCGATGACGACCGCTGTCGTTCCACGAGGAACAACGGCCCGGGCAAACTCCGACAGCGTCACGTGAGAACTTTCCACGTGGACGTGCCCGTCTATGAAGCCTGGTAGTAAATACTTCCCCTGGAGATCGAGAACCTGCTTCCCCTCCGTGTAGGACTCCCCAATGCCGGCTATGAAAGCACCACTGACGACCACATGGGATTCGCGCACTTCACCGCAAAACACATCAACCAGACGAGCGTTCTTCAACAGAAGATCGCCGGGCTCATCACCGCGTGCCACGGTGATGCGGCGTTTCAAATCCTCCACAGAAATGTCTGTGCCTGTTCGTTTTCCAGCGGTACTCATCGCTCCCTCAGTACAACGACTCCCTTATGATGGTCGAATCCCTGCTCTCGCCGGTGGAAATAATGGCCAGGGAAGCCTTCAGGGTATCGCTGATGAGGGTCACGTAGTCCTTGGCCTCCTGCGGCAGGTCTTCGTATGTCCGAGTGCCTTCCGTCTTCGTTTTCCACCCAGGCAGCGTCTCGTAAACCGGTTCGCATCGATCCAATACCTCCGTGTGAGGGAAGGTATCGACAAGTATCTCTTCATTATATCGGTATGCTGTGCAAATTTTCAATTCCTCCAATCCGTCCAGTACATCCAATCGGGTAATGGCCAGATGATCGATGCCATTGATCCAGACGGAGTGGCGGAGTGCCACAAAATCGAGCCAGCCGCAGCGACGAGGGCGACCCGTCGTGGAACCGAACTCACTCCCGTTCTGCCGTATCTGTTCACACGTATCGCCATGTATTTCCGTGGGGAACGGTCCTCCCCCCACCCTGGTGGTGTAGGCCTTCACAACGCCTAAAACGGTGTGTATCATTTTCGGTGGAACACCCAAACCCGAACAGACCCCTCCTACGGTTGTAGCCGAGGAGGTCACGAAAGGATATGTTCCATGATTAATATCGAGTAAGGTCCCCTGGGCTCCCTCAAAGAGTATCTTCTTGGAGCTCTTGAAGGCGTCCTTGAGAATGGTCCGTGTATCTGTGACATAGTGCGAGAACTTCTCCCTGTACTTCTTGAATGTCGCCACAATCTCTTTGGAATCGAAGGAACCTGCTCCGTAATAGTGTTCCAATAGAAAATTTTTTTCCTTGAGGTTGCGCTCCAATTTCTCCCGGAAGATCTCTTCGTCCATCAGATCACAAAAGCGAATACTTATTCTGGATGCCTGGTCGGCGTACGTTGGCCCGATACCTCTCTTTGTTGTTCCGATACCCTTTTTCCCCAGTGCTTTTTCGCTTTCGGCATCGATGGCTTTATGGTAGGGCATAATGAGGTGGGCGTGGTCGCTCAGAAAAAGTCGCCCCTCGACCTCGATGCCCCGATCCGTCAGACCCTCGATCTCTTCCAGCAGACCACCCGGATCCACAACCACACCATCACCGATGATACATCGTTTGTTGGGGTGAAGGATACCGGACGGAATGATGTGGAGAATGAACTTCTGGCCATCATAGACAACCGTGTGTCCTGCGTTTGGACCGCCCTGGAAACGGGCGACTATATCAGCCTCCTTAGCCAACACATCAACGATCTTTCCCTTGCCCTCATCACCCCACTGGGTTCCCACAACAAAAAGGTTCGCCATCTCCTGCCTCACTCAATCAATATGATTTTTTAATTCTATATACCCAATGTACGGTAAATTCCTAAATTGCTCATCGTAATCCAGGCCATATCCGACGAGAAATCGATCCGGGACTGTCATTCCAAGGTAGTCTATGTTGACCTCTGCGGCATGCCGATCGGGTTTGTCCAGAAGGACGCACGTTTTTAAGCTCTGCGGCTTTCGCTCCCATAACGTCTCCAGAAGAAATTGCAGAGACAAACCCGTGTCAACGATATCCTCGACAAGAAGAACCTCTTTGCCCTCTATCGAGTCTCTCAGATCTGAGACAAGGGTTATTGTTCCCGAACTCTCCGTCCCGGATCCGTAACTGGCCACGGCGATGAAATCGGTCTTCACCGGAATGGTCAGGCGACGGACAAGGTCGGCCATAAATATCCAGGCGCCTTTAAGCACGCCGACAACATGGAGAACCTTGCCGTCATACTCTGACGAGATCTGTCGCCCAAGCTCCCTCACCGTGCCGTGTATCTCGTCCTCAGAGATCAGAGGAATAACGTTACCGTTCACTGGGATGCCTCTTCTCCACATTATCCGGGTCAAAGACGAAGGGTTTATAAAGTCGCATGCGGACCGGCTTTCCATCAAGGATGGCGGGCGTGAATTTCAACTGCCGGGCTGCATTCAAAGCAGCCTGATCAAGACTTGTCACACCGCAGCTGACCGACACCTCTGCCTCCTCAACAAGACCCTCCTTGCTCAGAATCATCTTGATATGAACGGTTCCCCCGATTCCCGCATCCAACGCCTCCTTGGGATACTGAACTTCCAGCGGATTAATCTGCCGCGGCATCTCGTCCACAATATGGTAGAGACTATCGGAATCACCCGCAGGAGGCGTGTGAGACTCCGAAACGTCATCTGTTTTCGACCGTCTGCCGAAGTACAACCCCGCTGTGGCCAGCACGACCAACGCCAACATGCTCCAAAGAATTCTTTTCACGTATCTCTCCCCCCCTATGGACTGCATTCAGACATAATGGATCCCGACCAAACATTTCATGTTAACATAAAAAATGTGAATTGTCAAGAAAAAAGTGTCGATCGACACATTTTTCCCTTCGAAAAATTCGCTCATACTTCACATGCTTCCCTGCAACCAATTTGATAGAGGTCGGCTTGCGTTGCTCTCTCACTGCCCGAGGAGTTCCCCAAACTGCTCTTCGGTCAATGTCGTGATGAAAAGCTGCATCGCCTTCTTCAATTTGGCGCCCGGATGGTCGCCAACGACAACGTAATCAGTTCTCGTGCTCACACTCGAACTGATTTTTCCCCCCAACGATCGTATCAACTCGCCGGCTTCCTCCCTCGTATACTTCTTCAATGTGCCGGTCAAAACGAAGGTCTTATCAGCGAGCGGAAGTCCCTCTTCCCCTCGATCGCGCCCTGCAGTCTCAAAAGCGACGCCGGCCCGCCTGAGCTTTTCGAGAACCGCAAGATTCTGCTTGTTCGCAAAAAAAGCAACGATACTGGCAGCCATGGTCGGTCCGATCTCACGAATAGCATCCAAAGTTTCCTGGGATGACATTCTCAGTTCGTCTATGGAACGGAAGTGCTCGGCTAAAATGCGCGCAGCCGTGACACCGATGTGGCGAATACCAAGGGCAAAGATCAAACGGTAGAGCGGATTGTTCTTACTCTTGGCTATGGCAGCCACTACATTTCGGGCCGATTTCTCACCCATACGCTCCAGTCTGATAAGATCTTCTTCGGTCAGGGAGTACAGGTCCCCATAATCCTGGACTCGCCTCCCCTCCACCAGTTGATCAACAAGAGCTGTGCCCAATCCTTCAATATCCATGGCGCCGCGGGACGAGAAATGAAACAGTCTCCGCTTCAACTGGGCGGGACACATCACATTTTCGCATCGAACAGCCACCTCATCCGGCAATCTGACCAGGGGGCCTCCGCAGATCGGACACCGCCGTGGCTCACCAAAGGGAGTCGTCCCCTTCGGTCGCTTTTCCCTGATCACCCGGATAACTTTCGGGATTACTTCACCGCCTTTTTCCAAAACGACACTGTCGCCGATCCTGATATCCTTTCTTTTCATCTCTTCGAAGTTATGAAGTGTCGCCCGCGAGATCGTCGTCCCCAGCAATTGCACTGGCTCAAGGATGGCCACCGGCGTCACGGCTCCTGTCCGACCGACTTGAAGGATGACATCCCGCAACAGGGTCGTGGCCTCCTGGGTGGGAAACTTGTACGCAATCATCCAGCGGGGACTTTTGGCTGTACTGCCCAGTTTTCTCTGCTGAAGAGGGGAATTGACCTTGATCACCATGCCGTCCGTCTCATAATCCAAATCGTGACGTTTCATCTCCCACGATGCACAGGAGGCCAGGACCTCATCGATGGAGGAGCACAACGTGGCATTCGGATTCACACGAAAACCGATGGTGTCCAAGAGGCCGAGGCTTTCAAAGTGGGACAGCGCTTCACCCTCTGAAGTCAACGCATAGATGAAAATCTCCAGGCCCCGCTGAGCGACGAGCCTGGGATCCTGCAGTTTGAGGGAACCGGCGGCAGCATTTCTCGGATTCGCGAAACGTTTCTCGCCCCTGCTCTCCCGCTCCGCATTCATCCGCCTGAAAATAGGTTTGGGAATGTACACCTCTCCTCTGACCTCGATGTTCATGAGGCCTGGATCGTCACTCAGAAGGCGGAGAGGAACGGACTTAATCGTCCTTAAATTCGGTGTGATGTCATCCCCGCGAACGCCATCTCCACGGGTAGCCCCTTGCACAAAAAATCCGTCAGCATACCGTAAGCTGACTGCAACGCCATCAATCTTCAGCTCCGTCACATACTCTATATCCTCCCCCGGCAAGAGCTCGGTAACCCGACGGTGGAAATCGCGGAGATCGTCGTGAGAATAGGTATTGTCGAGACTAAGCATCAGAGCGGGATGAACGACGGTCGGAAATTCCTCCGTTGGTTCCCCTCCGACACGTTGTGTGGGTGAATCCGGCGTCACGTATTCAGGATGGTCTTTTTCGAGTGCGATCAGCTCCTGCATGAGCAGATCATACTCATAATCCGAAACGATCGGCTCGTTTCTCACGTAGTAGAGATAATCGTGTTTCCGAATCTCCTGGCGCAGTTTTTCTATTCTCCGAGCCTTGTTCATGTTGTCCGGATCCTTCAAATGGTGATCAATCGATAGGATCTGTGTCCCAGACCCAAACGCTCCCCGTACTGTAGCTGAACCTCCCAATCGATATCAGGATAGACGGCCCTCACTTTATCATGCCCGCTCTTGAAACGCTCCTTGAGGGCCGTGTTCTCGAATCCCGTGGATCGGTTCACGAGGTCAATCGACGCCTGATCGATGGCTATGGGATCGAGGGAAGCCAGGATTCCGATATCCGGGACGATGGGGGCATCTGAAAATGGCATGCAATCGCAGCCTGGCGTGATGTTGGTTAAAAAGTTGAGGTATCCCATTTTCCCCTCTTTCCCCTTGACCACAGCGAAGAGATACTCGACCATCCGTTCCTGCAGATCACGTGATGTTGCATCCCACTTGACCCGAATGGCCTCGGTGGGACAGGATGCGATGCACTCGGCGCATCCGGCACACTTACTCTCATTCAGGAGGGCCGCCTTCTCCTCAAGACGAATGGCTCCGTATCGACACACGTCTCTGCAACGACCGCAGAGCGTGCACCTCTTGGTATCCACGAATGGGCGGACATTGCAATGCTGCGCCAATTTTCCGGTCATGCTGGCACAACCCATGGCCACGTTCTTTATCGCCCCGCCGAACCCGGTTGCCAAATGGAGTTTAAAATGGGCCACGCTCACCACTGCGTTGGCCCGTGCTATATCCGAGGCGATGAAAGCCTCCTGACAGTGCGACTGGTCGATCCGAACTTCACAACAATTCTGACCCGTCAGTCCGTCGCATATTATCAGCGGTGCTCCGGCATTGGCCTCGGTGAATCCATGGAGGGCTGCCAGCTTCAGGTGTCCAATTGAGTTCGAACGCAGCCCATGATACAAGGTGTTCGTCTCGGCTAAAAAAGGGCGAGCACCAGCCGTGGTGATTTCGTCAACGATGACCCGAACAAAATCCGGGCGAACGTAGGCCGTGCATCCCTCCTCACCGACATGAATCTTCACCGCCACGAGATCATCTTGCATCACAATGTTTGAAAAACCGGCCTGCAGGAAGAGCCGACCTACCTTTTTGAGGAGGCTCTCTTTAAAACCGGCCCGCAAATCGGCAAAAAAGACATCCGTACTCTGTTCGCTCATTTCGTCTGCACCTCACGAGAAGTTCTCACAATTCGCATGTAGCCCACAAAGTAATCCAGGCCTGACAGAAGAACAAGGATAACGGCAATATACGTGGCTATGGTAGCATGGGGTTGGAGATCAACAACATAGAATAAAATCATGGCAGCCAACGCTGTCACCGTCGTCTTTCCAAGAAAATTGGACGAAGTGATTAAATCGTTCCTTGTGATCAGACGAAGGGCCAGGAGAAGAATAAGAATATCCCTGCTGAAGATGACGAGTGCGGCCCACAGGGGAAAATCCCTCAGCATCAACAAGAAGAGGACACCGCAGCCCACCGAGATTTTGTCGACGAGGGGATCCAATATGCGGCCGACATTGGTAACTTGGTTCCGCTTGTGTGCAATGTATCCATCCAAAGCATCAAACAGAATCGCCACAAGAATAAGAACAATTGCGACGAGGTTCGAACCCAGTGTCTCCTGCCGGAGACAAAAAAAAATGAACGGCAAAAGAATAAGACGGCTCAGAGTGACTAAATTTGGGAGGTAGAAAACTTCTTTTATGTTCAGTTTTTGCATGGACGCAATGGGTAGTGACATGGCTCTGGAAATACTTTCTTACCTCCTTCCCGCTCTTGCAACCAACTCTTCGGCATGTTTCCGTACAATCGGAGTGACGTCTTTCCCTCCCAACAATCGAGCGATCTCTCCGACTTTCTCCCTTTCGCCCAATTGGGAAATGGCACTGACAGTTCTCCCCTTATGCACTCTCTTGGCGACGACATAATGCTCCTCTGAGAGACTGGCAATCTGTGGCAGATGCGTAATACAAATAATCTGATGGGTTCCGGCCAGCTTTTTCAATTTTTTCCCGACCGCCTCCGCTATCTTTCCCCCGATTCCAATATCGATCTCGTCAAAAACCATGGTGGGGACGCCTTCCAGTTTGGCCAGAGTGGATTTTATCGCGAGCATGATTCTGGAAATCTCACCCCCAGAGGCAATTTTTGCCAATGGTTTCAACTCTTCCCCGACATTGGGAGCGATGAAAAACTCCACGTGATCCATACCACGATGATCCGCACTGTATCGATCCCTGTCCAGCTCGACAATACCATGCTCGTCCTCCAGCCATGAAATCCCGATTTCAAACCGTATGGCTCTCATCCCCAGATCTTTTAACTCACTCTCCACCAGTTTTTTCAGTCTTTGCGCAGCCAATTTTCGCTTCTGGGAAAGAGTGACACATCTCCTCCCCAACTCCTCTTTCTTTCGCGCAAGTTCCGATTCGTGCGCGGCAAGCCGATCACCATATCCATCCACCTGAGCCAAACTCTGTTCAAGGAACCGACGGTGCTGGACCACCTGTTCCAGTGATCCACCGTATTTCCGCTTGAGACGGCTGAAGGCGCCCAGTCGATCCCGGACCTCTTCCAATCGATCAGGATCATATTCGGTTTTTTGCCTATAGGTGAGCAGGAAATCCGACAGCTCCTGTAATTCCTGAAGGGCATCGTCGAAAGATTTCATGTGGTCGGTCAGACGCGTATCAATGCGGCTCATGGTTTCGAATGTATTCCGCAGGAGATGTAAACGATCGACAATGGAGTCCTCCGCTTGATGCAACCGATCGAAAATCTCATCCGCAGAGTGACACAGCTTCTCACTGTTCTCAAGGAGATTTCGTTCGCGCTCCAGGTCCTCCTCTTCCCCCTCCAGGGGATTCACTTCTCGTATCTCCTTCAGCTGAAAACGGTAGAGCTCCTCCTGCTGTCTCAATAAAGCCTCTTGTGCCTTAAATTCTTTCACCTGTCGCAATGTGTCTTGGTATGAATCGTACAACTCCGCGATGTGATTCCGAAGGGAATGCAGGGCACCGAAGGTATCCAGAAAATCGACGTGCGAATCAACATTCAGCAGCGATTGATGTTGGTGTTGCCCGTGAAGGTCAACGAGCAGATCGCCCATCTTTTTCAACAGAGACAGTGTGATCGGTCGACCGTTGACAAAAGCTTTGCTTCGGCCATCCACTCCCATCTCCCGGCGCAACGTAAAACATTCACCGTCCGTTTCGATTCCGGCGGCACGGCACAAGCCTAGCGGTGGAGATTCAGAACCGCAGGTGAAGATACCCTCAACAATCGTCATGTCGCTCCCCGTCCGGACGGCCTCAATCCTGGCTCGTTCGCCTAAAATCATGCTGAGAGCACCTAGAATGATCGACTTCCCCGCCCCCGTCTCCCCGGTGATGACATTGAGACCCCGGCCGAACGTCACCGTCACATCATCGATCAGAGCGAAGTTCTGAACGTGCAGTCTCTGTATCACCCCTCACGTACCCCCCATTTTAATTTTGCCCGCAGAACGTCGTAGTAGGTTCGGCTGCTGGCCCTGACAAGCTTTACTGAGCTGCTCCCCTTTCTGACGATAACGCTATCACCCTGCTGAAGTGCGTAATTGATCTGGCCGTCAACGGTGAGTTTCACATCGCCCCGGGCCGTTTCAATCGTCACCTCAATGGTCTCATCGCCTGCGACAATCATGGGGCGATTGGCCAGGACGTGGGGACATATGGGACTGAGAATAATAGCCTCCATCCGAGGATGAACAATCGGCCCACCGACCGAAAGTGAATAGGCCGTGGACCCCGTGGGAGTTGCAATGATCAAACCATCGGCCGTTGACGTATTCACAAATTTTCCGCCGATGCGGATCGAGAGGTCGAGAATCCGCGGCGACGCCCCTTTATCGATGACAATATCATTCAAAGCAACGTAAGCCTTTGCATTAAAGATCGTCTCAAGAGTCATCCGTTCGCTTAAACCGTATCTGCCCGCTTTCACCTTATCAAGTGTTTGGGGCAGTTCGTCAGGGGTAATGTCCGCCAGAAATCCCAACCCTCCCACCTTGACACCTAAGATAGGCACATTATCGACACCGATGGCCCGGGCTGCCGCCAATATGGTCCCATCCCCTCCCAGAGCAATCAATGCTTCGATCTTATCATGCAAATCCGGAACGGGGTAACTCTTCTCTTTGTAACCGACGAGGGGCACAAGTTCTTCCGACAGAGCAAAGGAGAGGTCTCTCTCCTCAATCCACCGAATGAGTTCGGGAACGATCCTCTTCGTCTCATCCTTGTGAGGGTTGGCCACAATACCAAAGGACGTGATCGGATATCCCTCTTTCATCGCTGTAATTCCTGTTTGACGGCCTGCGCAATTCCTTCAGGATCCAACTTCAGCATGTGTAAGAGCTCTGACCGACCGCCATGATCGATAAACGCATCGGGTAACCCCAGCCGTTTCAGCGAGACCTTGGAATATCCCGCCTCCAGAACGTACTCCAGTACGGCGGTTCCAAATCCACCGGTCAGCACGTTCTCCTCAAGTGTAAAAACTGTGTCCGTCTTCCGGCACACATGATCCACACAAGCTCTGTCCAGAGGCTTCACGAAGCGCATATTGACAACACCAACGGAATAGCCCTCCTTCTTGAGTTCCTGAGCTGCCTCAAGGGCAGGAGCAACCATGGACCCAATGGCTAAAAAAACTGCATCCCGACCCTCTTCGACCACCTCCGACTCTCCAATCGGCAGGGTGCGGAAGGACAAATCCAGGACCACACCGACACCACGACCACGGGGATACCGAAGAACAATCGGACCATCCTCATAAGCCAAGGCAGTCTTCATCATGTGTTGGAGTTCGTTCTCATCCTTGGGGGCCATAATAATGAGATTGGGGACATGGCGTAAGTAACTCAAATCGAAAGTCCCGTGATGGGTCGGTCCGTCCTCACCGACAATTCCTGCCCTGTCGAGAGCAAACACAACCGGTAATTTCTGTAAGGCCACATCATGCACCACCTGATCGTAGGCGCGCTGTAAAAATGTCGAGTAGATGGCGGTTACGGGGCGATACCCACGAGCTGCCAGGCCGGCGGCAAAGGTAACTGCATGTTGTTCGGCAATTCCCACGTCGAAAAAACGTCTCGGAAATCTCTTCGCAAAACGGTTCATTCCCGTGCCTTCAGACATTGCTGCTGTGATCCCTACAATACGAGGATCCTCCTCACCGAGCCTGACCAAGGTTCGACCAAAAATCTCGGTATACGTCGGAACAGTCCCCTTGGTCTGAACAGTTCCAGTCATCCGCTCAAAAGGACTCACGCCATGAAAGCGAGGCGCATCCTCTTCGGCATACTTATACCCCTTCCCCTTTTTCGTCAGCACGTGAACGAATATGGGACCGGACAGAGTCCGTATCTGCTTGAGCGTTCTGATGAGCTGGGTGAGATTGTGGCCATCGATAGGGCCGAAATACCGAAACCCCAACTCCTCGAAAAGCATACCTGGAACGATGATCCCTTTCAAACCCTCATCAATCCGATGAACAAGTGTCTGGATTCGTTTTCCGACCTTCGACAATTTTCCCGTCAGCTGCCAAATGTCAGACTTGAGCCGATTATACAGGGGAGCAGAAATGAGATCAGTCATGTATTTCGACAGGGCCCCAACATTTTTCGAGATGGACATTTCGTTGTCATTGAGAATGACGATGATGTTTTTACCCAGTTCTCCGGCATTGTTCAAGCCTTCAAAGGCCAGTCCGCCACTGAGAGCACCGTCTCCCACGACGGCAATAACAGAATAGATCTCACCACCGATGTCACGGGCACACACCATGCCTAAGGCGGACGATATAGAGGTGCTGGCATGGCCTGTGCCATATGGATCGTAGGGGCTTTCATTTTTTTTCGGGAATTTGGCCAATCCCTGATATTGCCCCAGCGTCTCAAACTCCTTCCGCCGCCCGGTGATGATTTTATGAGTATACGTCTGATGTCCTACATCCCAGATGATTTTGTCCTGGGGAGCATTAAAGACATAGTGGAGAGCCAGCGTCAGTTCCACGGTGCCCAAGCTCGGGGCCAAATGACCCCCGTTTTTCGAGACAACCGAGATAATCACATTCCGGATTTCGCCGGCAAGTTTCACCAGTTCTGGTATGCTCAACCTTTTTATATCTTTTGGGGAATTGACGGTTTTCAGAATATTGCTCACCGAGATTACCTCTCCATTCGATACCTTCTCTATGAGCTCGAGAATCTATCGAGTACGCTGAATTACAAAATCGGCTAACGCTTTGAGAATATATGCGGATGTACCCAACATATCAAGCTCTTTTTTAGCCTTCTCTATGAACCGTTGTGCTTCGAGCCTCGAATGTTCGAGGCCAAAAAGAGCCGGATAGGTGGCCTTCTTCTTTTTCTCATCAGTGCCGGTACTTTTACCCAAGGTGTCCGTTTCGCCCTCGAGATTGAGAATATCGTCGACAATTTGAAAAGCCAATCCCAAATCCTTGCCAAATCGAGTAACCGATGTGAGTTCTTGTATACCGGCCCCGGCGAGGATGGCTCCAATACGAGCAGCAACAGTGATGAGTGCTCCCGTCTTTTGGGAATGTATATATTCCACATCTTTGGATGAAAAAGGTTTTCCCTCAGTCTCAATATCGACGACCTGACCTCCGACCATGCCCTGCGCACCAATGGCCTTCGCCACTTCGTGAATGATATCCGAACGACCTGTTGACGCCAAAAGTTCAAAAGCGAGGGCGCTGAGCGCATCCCCGGCCAAAACGGCGATGGATTCATCGAAGGCTTTATGCAGGGTCGGCTTTCCACGCCTCCAGGCATCATCATCCATGCACGGCAAATCGTCGTGGATGAGGGAATAGGTGTGAATCAGCTCGAGAGCACACGCGGCGCGCAAAATATCCCCATCACCCTCACCGCCCAATAGTTCGAATGTTGCAACGGTCAGAATTGGGCGAAATCGCTTGCCAGTGCCCATCACACTGTACCTCATCGCCTGGTGGATCGAACAGGGATAGACATCGGGCTGAGGTAAAAAGCAATCCAGGGCTTCATCAATAACTTTCTTTTTTTTCAACAGATATTGTTTGACATCCATCATCTCTGCTCGACGAATCACGTCTTGTCCAGCGGCTCTGTTTGAAACGTTCCATCTTTCCCGCGATGGAACAACTGCAGCTTCTCCTTGGCCGCCGTCAGTTTTTGGGCACACGTTCGGGACATCTCCATCCCCTCTTCAAAGAGTTTGAGCGAATCCTCCAGGGACAGATCCCCCTTTTCCAACTCTCGAACAATCTCCTCCAATCGTTTCAACGCCATTTCAAATTCGCTTGTCGCCATGTCGATCACTCCGCCCCCACAGCTTCCACTCGAGCCTGGACTGTACCTCGATGGAACATCACTTCAACTTGATCATCGATGTTTAAGGTGCCGGCCTCCCTGATGATGACGCTCCCCGGTATTGTTCTGCAGATACTGTACCCGCGCCGCAACACACTCAGAGGATTCAACCCCTCAAGCTTATCCCTCTGAAGAACAAGAGCATGTTCCTTCTCTTTCATAAAATAATCCACATGCACCGAGAGATCTTTGACCAATTCATCACACCTCTGTTCATAGTGTTCAATCATGTCGAACGGTCGCCTCAAACCGTAGCTGAGTCTGAACGATTCGATCCGATCTTCCCACGATGCAATTTTTCTCTCCATAAGTTCCTTCAGATGTGCGGCACGAACCCGCACATTTTCAACAAGCTGGTTTCGATCTGGAACCACCATCTCTGCAGCGGCGGATGGTGTCGGAGCTCTCACATCCGCAACGAAGTCCGCGATGGTGACATCGACTTCATGACCCACTGCAGACACAACGGGTATCTCCGAATCGAAGATTGCTCTTGCTACGCTTTCTTCGTTGAAGGCCCACAGATCCTCCAGGGAACCACCCCCTCTGGTTACGATAATCACATCGACTTTCCCATAACTGTTGAAAGCATTGATGGCCTGTGCAATCTCTTCAGCAGCTCCCTCACCCTGAACCTTCACAGGATTCAGAACAAGTTGTGTTCCCGGGAGGCGCCTGTGAATGATCTCAACGACATCCCGGAGAGCAGCCCCGGTGTGTGAGGAGACTATACCGTCACGTGTGGGATACTGGGGAAGAGGCTTCTTTCGTTCCTCGGCGAACAATCCCTCCTGAAGCAACTTCGCCTTTAACCGTTCGAAGGCCATTTGAAGCTCGCCGATTCCCATGGGTTGCATCTGTCGTACCCTCAATTGATAGTGACCAGCCCGTTCGTAAACGGAAACATCCCCCTGCGCCAGCAACTTCATCCCATTCTGAGGAGTAAAAAAGAGGCGCACAGCATCCTCCCTCCACATGACACCCTTGATCTGGCACTCCTCATCTTTCAGGGTAAAATACATATGACCGGACGTATGATGGGTGAAGTTTGAAAGTTCTCCCCGGATCCAGACGGTAGGAATACTCGTCTCCAACAGATATCTGATCTTTCTCGTAATTTCAGTAACACTGTAAATATCAGCGGAACACATCTTTTACGATCGTATGTTTCGTGTTGTCTTAAAATGCACTTTGGCAACTTTGGATAAGACGTTCGGTCCATGTTTCTTTACGCATTTTTTCCCATCCTCGACCACCTTCGTTGCTCCTTTCGGAAAAGCAATACCCCACTTGCTGGATAATTTTTCCAAACGACTTAGGAATTCGGCCCGAGCCAAGAGAGATGCGGCGGCCACGGCGATATCATCCTCTGCCTTCGTCTTCTGTTCCAGTTTGATCTCCTTTCCCCTCTTCAGCAAGGCATCCAAGATGAATCGCTCATCGCCAAATTGATCGGATAACGCCCTTGCACAGGATACTTTTCCAAGAAGATTCTCGATGGCTCGCGCGTGTCCCCAGGCTAAAATTCTGTTCAGATTTTTCATCTTCTCGTACAGGGTATTATATTTTTCAGGGCCGATGGCAACAACATTCCAAGGACATATTTTCTTGATTTCGGTGGCCAAGCTTTTCACTCGAGTATCCGACACTCGCTTCGAGTCCCGGATGTTCAAGAGACGGAGTTTCGCTTCCGTTTCACGATTGACATACACACCAGCCACGACAAGCGGTCCAAAGTAGTCTCCTTTGCCGGCCTCATCAGTTCCAATCCATCCCTGTTCCTCTTCTTTTCGAAAGAACCGGGCGGCTTGAACGGTGTTACTCAACAGCATCGTAATCGTCATCGGTCCCACCCCACCGGGAACAGGCGTAATGGCTGCAGCCACTTCTCGGGCCGATGCAAAATGAACATCCCCTGCAAGTCGATACCCTTTGTCCGAGGAAGCATCTTCGACCCGATTGACCCCGACATCGATGACAACAGCTCCTGGTCTGATCATATCCCCCGTTACAAATTCAGGCCGACCGGCAGCCACGATAAGGATATCCGCCTGCCTCGTGAATGCACGAATATCTGATGTTCCTGTGTGGCAAATTGTTACGGTTGCATTGGCCCCTTCTTTTTTTTGAATTAAGATATTGGCCATGGGCTTCCCGACAATATTGCTGCGCCCCACAATGACGATATGCTTCCCCTCAGGTGTGTATCCGCTTCGGATCAGGAGCTGCTGAATCCCGGCGGGCGTGGCTGGGAGCAAAAACGGATTCCCCGCGACGAGTCTGCCGATGTTCACCGGGTGAAAGCCATCGACATCCTTCTCCGGTGAGAGAGCCATAAGTACCTGCTCTTCATCCAAATGATCGGGAAGAGGCAGTTGGACGAGAATACCGTGGATGTTCGGATCATTATTAAATTGTTCGATGCGTTGCAACAGTTCGGACTGACTGGTTTCCCTGCCCAGCCTTTCTGTCACAGAATAGAATCCCATTTCGACACAGGCCTTCTCCTTCATCCGGACATAAATGCGAGAAGCGGGATCATCGCCGACGAGAATCACCGCCAGACCGGGGACAATGCCCTGTTTCTTCAAGTCCGCCACCTGTTTTCGCAATTCCTCTCGGATCTCTGAACCAATACGCCGTCCATCGATAAGGTTTGCCGCCATGATTACTCTTCCTCCTTATTCTGAAGATCCAACATGAGCCGCTGAATGTGAAGCGCCTTTCCCGTCTGGGCCTCCACCGTAATCACGACTCCGCAGAATTTCAAATTTCCATCGGCTGGGCTGAATCGCGCCGGCATCTGGGTGAGAAATCGATTCAATACAACGTCTGTCTGAATGCCGATAATAGAATCGTGCGGTCCCGTCATGCCGACATCCGTGATGTACGCCGTTCCCCCGGGGAGAATACGCTCGTCAGCGGTCTGCACGTGCGTGTGTGTGCCGATCACGGCGCTGACCTTTCCATCGAGGTACCAGCCCATGGCCATCTTTTCCGATGTGGCCTCCGCGTGAAAATCAACGAAGACGATCCGCGTCACTTGATGCAGTTCTTCGACATGCTTCACGGCGACACGAAAAGGACAGTCGAGTTCCCGCATAAAAACCCTTCCCTGCAAATTGAGCACGCCGACCGGGAATCCATTGCCAAGATGAAAAATGAGCGATCCGGAGCCTATGGTCCCAGGGGGATAATTGGCTGGGCGGAGTATCGCAGAACTGTTTTGCATGAAGGGCAGTATCTCCTTGCGATCCCACACATGATTCCCCGAGGTAAGAATATCGATACCATAAGTGAAGAGTGCCTGGGCGACTTTGACCGTAATCCCCTTTCCCGCCGACGCATTTTCGCAATTTGCCACACACACATCGACAGCAAACTCCCTGCGGAGGGCGGGAACCATCTCGGCGACAACGCGACGCCCAGGTTTTCCGACGATATCAGCAATGAAAAGACAGTTCACGGTACCCGTGTTACTTGGCGTATTCAACGGCGCGGGTCTCCCGTATTACTGTGACCTTGATTTGTCCCGGGTATTCCATTTCCGATTGGATTTTCCCAGCGATATCCTCCGCCAATTGAGCTGCTTGGGCGTCATCAAGCTTGTCATGCTGAACCATGACACGGATCTCCCGCCCAGCTTGAATGGCGTAAGCTTTTTCAACACCGCTGAAGGAATCAGCAAGTTCCTCCAACTGCTCCAGACGTTTAATATAGGCTTCCAATGTCTCGCGCCTGGCTCCGGGCCGGGACCCTGAAATGGCATCCGCCGCACCGACCAACACGGCGATAAGCGATTCCGGTTCAGCGTCTTCATGGTGTGCCATAATTGCGTTGAGAATGATGGAATTCTCATTATATTTCTTTGCAATTTGAAAACCTATACTGGTGTGTGTCCCCTCAACATTATGATCCAAGGCTTTTCCGATATCGTGGAGGAGCCCGGCTCGCTTCGCGACATTCACATCCAACTCAAGTTCCGCCGCCATGAGGCCTGCAAGGTAGGCAACTTCTTTGCTGTGTTGTAAAACATTTTGCCCGTAGCTCGTTCGGTACTTCAACCTTCCTAAGAGTCTCACAAGGTCGGTGTGGAGTCCGTGGATGCCGACATCGTAGCAGGTCTGCTCTCCGGCCTCAAAAATATCTTCTTCGACCTCCTGTTTCGCCTTCGTTACAATTTCCTCAATGCGTCCAGGATGGATACGCCCATCGATGATCAATTTTTCCAAGGCGATCCGTGCGGCCTCGCGTCGAATCGGATCAAACCCGGAAAGAATGACAGCCTCAGGGGTATCATCAACGATCACATCGATCCCCGTTGCTATTTCGAAAGAACGGATATTTCGCCCTTCACGGCCGATGATACGACCTTTCATCTCATCGTTCGGCAATGAGACGACCGACACAGTCGTCTCGACCGTATGCTCGGCGGCACATCGTTGAATCGCAGAACTGATAACTTCCTTCGCCTCTTTCATCGCCGTCTGTTGCGCTCGATCTTTAATCTCTTTAATCATCTGGGCCGCTTCTTGCTTGGCTTTCGACTCCAGATTCGCCATAAGAAGTTTTTTGGCTTCCTGGGTCGTAAGTCCGGCAATGCGTTCCAATTTCACGTTCTGTTCCCGAATAAGTCGTGACAGTTGTTCATCCTTGGCTCGCAGCGCTTTCTCCTTCTGATGCAACGAGTGCTCTTTGTCCTTTGTCTCGCGCTCCTTTTTACTTAAAATGTCGACCTTGCGATCAAGATTCATCTCCCGTTCTGCCGTCTTCTTCTCCATCCGCTGTATTTCTAACTGTCGAGCCTGTGTCTCCTTTTCAAATCGTACCTTGGCCTTGTACCATTCATCCTTGGCTTCCAACATGGCGGCCTTTTTCTGGGTCTCCGCCTCTTTCTGCGCATCGGCAATGATCTTCTCAGCAAATTTTTCGGCATTCACAATCTTGCTTTGACCGATCTTGTAACTGGCAATCCAGCCGGCGAAAAAGAAAAGAAGAGCCCCAAGACCTGCAAAGATAATCAAAAAGTAATTTATATCCATTTCAGATTCCTCCTCAACATCCTAAAAGTAAGTTATCTATTCTCTAAGATTGGCCTCGCTTAGATTCCGCAATTTCTCCAAATGTCTCTTTATAATCCTTTCATACCCACGATCCGAGGGTGTATAGTACTTCCGCTGCTTGGGGAGATACTCCTGTTTGATGTATCCGTGTTCGTAAGAGTGGGGATACAGATATCCCTGGCCGCGGTCCAGTTGCTTCGCCCCCGGATATTGGGCATCTTTCAGATGCACCGGGACGTCCATCATCTGGCCCTCACGGATGTCCTCTAACGCCAATGAAATTGCACTGGAACACGCATTGCTCTTGGGCGCTGTTGCTACATAGACGGCGGCTTGGGCCAGAGGAATTTGCGCTTCAGGCATCCCCAGGTATTGAGCTGCCGTAAAGGCAGCTGAGGCCACTCCAAGGGCTTGCGGATCAGCATTGCCGACATCTTCGGAGGCACAGATAATGATACGCCGCGCAATGTAACGGGGATCTTCACCAGCAGTGATCATTCGCGCCATCCAATATAAGGCGGCATCCGGATCCGAGCCGCGCATGCTCTTAATGAAAGCAGAAACAATATCGTAGTGACTGTCCCCATTCCGATCATGCCGAAATACCCTCCCCGGCACGGATTCCTCCGCTCGAGTACGCGTGATCACAATTTTATCCTCACAGGCGGTCGTGCTGAACACTGCAACCTCAAGAGTATTGAGAAATCGCCTCGCATCACCTTCAGCATGATCGATCCAACATTGCACAGCCTCTTCCTCAATCTCGATATGGAGAGCCCCCAAGCCATTCTTTGTATCGGTGAGGGCTCTTTGAAGCAACTTTTTCAAAGCCTCCTTCGACAGAACCCTCAATTCGAAAACATGCGACCGCGAAATCAGGGGCGATACGATGTAGAAAAATGGATTTTCAACTGTCGTACCGATCAAAATAATGTGACCGTCTTCAACATCGGGCAGAAGAACTTCCTGTTGCGCTTTATTAAAGCGGTGGATTTCATCGATGAAAAGCATCGTTTTTTGTCCGGTTTGATGGAGCCTCATCTTGGCTCGGCCAACGACTTGGCGAATCTCGGACACACCAGATGAGACAGCATTCACCCTTTCAAAGCATGACTTCGTTGTCTCAGCGATAATATGGGCCAGTGATGTTTTTCCCGTACCGGGGGGACCATACAGGATGATGGACGTGAAACGGTCTGATTCGATCATCCTGCGCAGGAGAGATCCTTCCTGCAGAAGATGATCCTGTCCAACGAACTCATCGATGGAGGTCGGCCTCATACGTCTCGCCAATGGAGCGGTCTTCAATGCGCCTCCGTTTTTTTCCTCTCCAAAAAGATCTGTATCATTATCCGATTTCATTTTTCAAAAAAAACCCCACCTGACGCTGCGACAATCGGGGGAAAAGCGTGCACTCAAACTGACGAGGCTCTTCCCTCGCGTCGACACCACGAACGAGTAGGGATAAAAAGAAACGGAATAAAGATGTTCAGATGTTACCAGAATACATTATATATGATCGTCCAAATTTTCCCTCCTGCCAACACATCACGGTGCATCTTCCATCAGCTCTCTTCCCAACCATCCCGAAATTTCTGCTGCTTTCTCTTCCATCTCCGCGAGCGTCTTTTCTCGCTCGGCTCTCTCTTTGAAAAGCTCATCGGTGATATTCATAGCAGCCAAAATGGCCACCTTCGTCGTCGAAGGGAGAGATAAATGTCTCGAGACCTCCCTCATTTTTTCGTCAACGTATCGCGCTACATTTTCAACATATTCTGGATCCGCTTCGCCTTTAATAGGGTAATCGGTTCCAAAAATACTCACTTTTACGGGTCGGTCCTTCTCCGCCATAATTGCCTTCATCAAGTAAAAGAGCTGATTCGAAACATTGTGAAATTCACAGAATTATCTATGAAGTGGCAGTTCATTTCTCATATTCGTGGTGTCAGTAGTTTTCCCCCCAACCACGATACTGGAGATACTACTGGACACAAATCCATTACACACTATCCAGCTTTGACAACATCCCCTCTACCTTTTTCCGGATCTCCTCTTGATGTGCATTCGACAGTTCATTTTTTTTCTGAGTTTCCCGAAGCTCCTCATTTTCGATACGGAGCTTCTGGAGATTTCTCTCGTATTCCTCCAATTTCGCCAACAATTCCCTGTTTTGGTTCTGGAGTTCCTGGTTTTCCTCCCGAAATGTAGTCATGAGTTCGACTGCTTTGCTCACACGCTCCTCTAACTGCTCTAAACTCTGAAACTCCATTGTTCCACCTTTCTCACCTTAATAAAATGACCGAAATATACTCATCTGTTTCCATTGCGTTCCACTTACTGTGATAGACCCTGCTTTACCGAGACAGCAATTTCAGAAAATGCTGCCGGATCGTTTACGGCCAATTCAGCCAAAACTTTCCTGTTGATTTCGATACCGGCCTTTGTTAATCCGTGCATAAAGACGCTATACGACATTCCGTTCAATCTCGCCGCGGCATTTATCCGGCTGATCCACAAACGCCGAAATTCCCTTTTCCGTATTCTTCTGTCTCTATAGGAATAGGCAAGTGCCCTCTGTACACTATGTTCGGCTACGCTGTATAATTTGCTTCTGGCGCCTCGAAATCCCTTTGCCATTTTTAGGATTTTCTTTCTCCGGCGTCTCGAAGCGACACTCGTTTTCACTCTGGGCATTTCAAAGTCACTCCTTGCTCACGAATCTCCGGCTACGTGATCATCCTCTTCACTCTTTTCACGTCAGCTGAATCTATGAGATCTGATTTTCTTAAAGTTCTTTTACGCTTTGAAGTCTTTTTTGATAAAATATGACTCGCGTACGCTCTTTTTCTTTTCACCTTTCCGGTTCCAGTCTTTACAAAGCGTTTTTTTGCGCCACGATTGGACCTAATCTTCGGCATAGTTCTCCTTTTGGGTCAAAGTTCTATTTCGGGCCAAGAATCATGACCATATTCCGTCCTTCAAATTTTGTTTCCCGTTCGATTGTGGCAATATCACTGAGTTCATCGGCCATTCGTTCGAGGATTTTCTCTCCGAATTGAACATGGGTCATCTCTCGACCCCGAAATCGAACTGTCAGTTTCACTTTATTTCCACTGCTAAGAAATTCTCGGGCATGTTTCAACTTGAATCGAAAATCGTGATCCTCTATCTTGGGTCTGACTTTCAATTCTTTAATATGAGTAACATGCTGTTTCTTCCGAGCTTCTTTTGCACGCTTACTCTGCTTGTAACGGTATTTCCCGTAGTCGATGATGCGACAAACGGGAGGTTTTGAATCAGGGGCAACTTCAACAAGATCGAGCTCCTCCTGCTGGGCCAGAAGCAATGCTTCTGCTTTACTCATGATGCCTATCTGTTTCCCTTCGGAGCTGATGACGCGAACTTGTGCTGCCTGGATTTGGTTGTTTATTCGAACTCCTTCTCTAATATATACTCACCTCCTCACAACTTGAAAGTTTCAACTTCATGTCCTCTGTACGATACATGCACAAAACATATCGGTTACTCAGAACGATAGGAACGCAGCACTGAGAACGCGGAGAGGAAAACACCCCGCTTGAAGGTACAGAGCATCCTTGGAATCTTGGTCAAGCCGCACATCGTTTCAATCGAAAACATAGGCCTCACTCATGTTCTGAAGGGGGCGATTCGAGAATTTCCAACACAACGTTTTTCCCCTTTCGCTTTCCTACGGCAGATAAGAGCGTTCTCATCGATTTGGCATTTTTTCCGTTTTTGCCTATGACCCTCCCCATGTCCGATTTCGCCACGGAGAGCTCCAAAATCGTAACCCCCTCCCCTTCGACGATGCGCACATCAACATCTTCGGGATAATCAACAATTGCCTCGGTTATCCGTTCGATCAACTCCTTCATAGCACACAGCCTGATGAGAGGGTATTGTCTCTATTCCCATAAGGGCTTTGAGCTACGTTTCGTCTCAGCGAAAAAATCTGTCCTTGAAACTCATGTCATATCGTCGAGAGCACGAAAGAAAGCATGGTGGGCGATACTTGATTTGAACCAGTGACCTCTTGCATGTCAAGCAAGCACTCTAACCAACTGAGCTAATCGCCCCTATCACCCTGTTTCTCTTCCCGTCCAATTCGGAACAGCCAACCATCCCGTGCTCCACCTATGAAATACCGAATGCAAGCATTGGTGCCGAGGGCCGGAATCGAACCGGCACGTTCACAACGGAACGAGGGATTTTAAGTCCCTTGCGTCTACCAATTCCGCCACCCCGGCATATAAGAGCGCTTTTTCCCCAGAACCACTGGGAAAAAGCAAGAGGCGGCACCCGGACTCGAACCGGGGAATAAGGGTTTTGCAGACCCCTGCCTTACCACTTGGCTATGCCGCCTGGAGCGGGAAACGGGATTCGGACCCGCGACCCCCACCTTGGCAAGGTGGTGCTCTACCAGCTGAGCTATTCCCGCCTTCAAAAAATCAAATATACACTGCCCCCCTAAAGTTGTCAAGTGTTTTTGGTAAAATTTCAGTTTAGTAAGCGAATATGCGAATTAAAGATACCAAGAGAACACCCAATCCAACGGTCCAACAGTAATATGAAAAAAGAGACAACTTTCTCCGTACAACCATCTTCAGGAGTATTCGAATTGCCCCATAACCGGTTACGGCGGATGTGAGCGTCCCCATCACGAACGGTAAGAGGAGGCTGCCACTCAGTTCCTTGAGTTCGAATATCTGAAGCATCCCCGCTCCCGCGATCGCCGGAACGGAGAGCAAGAATGAAAAACGAGCGGCACATTCTCGCTCCAATCCCAGGAAAATTCCCGTGGAGATGGTGGAACCGGATCGAGACAGACCGGGGAAGATGGATAGGCCTTGGACGATACCAATACAGCATCCGTCTCTCTTTCGTATCTCACTTTGAGACTTCGAATTCGAGGTAATCCGATCCGACAGGAATAGAAGGCCCCCTGTCACCAGAAGCATGGAACCTGTTGGCAGCAGCGCCGCAAACTGCTTCTCAAAGAAGTCCCGGAAGATATATCCTATAAGGGCTGTCGGAAGAGTCCCCAGGCTGACGAGAACCAGTAAGCGAAAGTCCGGGCTGTCTCTCTCCCGTCGTACAAGCGACCGACCCATACGGTACAGATCGCTTTTGAAAACGATGCACACGGACAGCAATGTTCCTATGTGGAGAAAGGTGTCAAACAGCACATCCGGGCCCTTGAATCCGATGAGGTGTTGGAGGATAACAAGATGTCCCGAACTGCTGATCGGAAGAAATTCCGTCAGCCCTTGGACGATCCCCAACAAAACGGCGTGAACGAGTGACACGAATAAAAAAATAAAAGGAAAATGATCGGAACAGTTCTCTTACAGATACTCTCTTTGTCCCCTATCTTTGAGTTCTTCAACTATTGTCTTCACATCCTGGGCGCGATCCTTTGAGCACACCAAGAGAGCATCCCCTGTATCAACAACAACTATATTTTTGACACCGATCGCTGCGACCAGCTTCTCAGGTGCAACAAAAACTGAGTCGGCCGTTTCTATCCCTACAAAAAGTCCATGGACAACATTTCCTTCCGCATCCGTAGGATTCACTTCAGCCAGGGAAGCCCAACTTCCCACATCACTCCACCCGAAATTGCCGGGAATGACAAGGACGTTCTCCGCTTTCTCCATAATACCATAATCGACGGATTCGGGTCGCAGGGATTCATACACGCCTTGGACTGTCTCACGTTCTTTCCCTTCACCAAGCGACTGCGAAATCCGTATCAATCCCTCATATAGTTGGGGCATATGTTGTTGCATCTTTTCAAGTATTGTTGAAACGCTCCACACGAACATGCCGCTGTTCCAAAAGTACTCACCGGATTCCGCGTACGACCTGGCCCGTTCGAGATCGGGTTTCTCGACGAACTGTTCGACGCTCCATATTGAAAGACCAGCCACCTCCTGCAACCGTTCTCCTCTCCGAATATATCCGTATCCGGTCTCAGGGCGCGTGGGGACGATACCCAGCGTGACAAGATTGGGACCCTCTGTGGCAACCCGAGCCGCCGCTTTCACAACGTTCAGAAAGCGTCTCTCATGTTCAACAGCATGATCGGCCGGCAGGACAACCATAACACCCTGTGGATCCCGCTTCTGTATGGTCACTGCCGCCAATCCGATGCAGGGAGCAGTATTCCTGGCACACGGTTCAACAAGAACATTCTCCCCAGGTATGTTGGCCAGCTGCCGTCGCACTTCATCTTCAATCGCTTGCCCGATAACGACATAGACGTTCTCAGGAGGAATAAGCGGCTCGATCCGGGCCACCGTAGCTTGAATCATCGTATCAGTACCGATGATGTTTAACAATTGCTTCGGCATGTTCTCCCGGCTTTTCGGCCAGAACCGGGTCCCGCTCCCCCCGGCCATTAATACAGCGTACATCATCACCTCAGACTTTCACCGACGGATATTCCCGCAGTTTATCAATAATGATTTTTTCGATCTCCAGTAATCGCTCCTCAGTTCCCGCCTCGCACCGCATGACCAGAATCGGCTGGGTATTCGAAGCCCGCACAAGACCCCAACCATCTTTGAATAGTATTCTTACTCCATCGATGTCAATGGTTTCATATGTTTTTTTAAAGTAGTTTTTTACATCATCTACAATCTCAAACTTCTTATCCTCCGAACACTCCACTCGTATCTCAGGGGTCGAGTAATACCTGGGAATGTCCGCCGTCATGACCGAAAAGGGCCGGTTGCTCTCTGACAGGATCCGAACAAGTCGTGCCGAGGCATAGATGGCATCGTCATAGCCATAATTGTCTCCAAAAAACATATGTCCTGACATCTCTCCTCCGACCGGTGCACCCTCCTCTTTCATTTTCGCCTTCAAAAGAGAATGACCGGTCTTCCACATTACGGGAACGCCCCCGTTCGCTGTGATGTCATCCACAAGACCTTGAGAGCATTTGACATCAAAGACGATCTTGGATCCTTTTTCGTTTCGGAGAATATCCCGGGCATAGAGGGCCAAAAGTTTGTCTCCCCACACAATTTCCCCTTTTTCATCAACCGCCCCCAGCCTATCGGCATCCCCATCGTATCCGATACCGATATCTGCCTCCTCCTGGTGCACCTTGGAAATAAGATCTTTTAAATACTCAGGAACAGTAGGGTCCGGCAGATGGTTGGGGAATCGACCATCAGGTTCACAGTACAATTTCACGACGTGGCAACCGAGATCCTCAAAGATTCGCGGGGCAATCTCTCCTGCCGTTCCATTCCCTGCATCGATGACCATCTTTATTGGTCTCTCAATCTTGATTTTTCCCTCGATATTTCGGATATACTCGGGAACAATGTCGTACACGTCTTGCTGGCCCTTACCAGACGTAAATCGGCCACTCTCGATAATTCCCCGCAATTGTTGAATATCATCCCCATAGATTGACAGAACTCCTCGACACATTTTGAATCCATTATATTCAATAGGATTGTGACTTCCCGTAATCATCACCCCTCCATCTTTCTCCAAGTGGACGATGGAAAAATAGAGGACTGGGGTGGGAACAACCCCGATATCGATCACAGTACACCCTGTGGACAGAATGCCCTCCATAAGATCGTCTCGCAATCGCGTCGAACTCAAACGCACATCGCGCCCTAAAACGACATTTTTGAGCCCTAATCGCTGAAGGAATGTCCCGTAAGCCCGCCCCAAATTCGTCACGACCTCCTCGGTCAGATCCTCATCGACCAAGCCCCGAACATCATACTGACGAAATATATGTGGATTCATTCGTCCTCCCGCAATGGTGCGCAGTTTGTTCCTTCTTGAAACCAGAGAAGCCGATTAGTGATACAGATTCTCTTTCTGGGCCCTCTTTTGGATGTTGAATTATGGATTTGGGATTGTTCATTTACGATCTACCACCCCGCCACCGTTTTATTGACGATGTCCGAAGCCAATTTCTCAATCGCTCGATCTATGCCGTCTTCCCACTCTTCATCCCCCGTGGAATAGATCCCCCATCCCTCCATGGCGTTATCCTCCCAGATGACTTTTCTCTCCCTCACATCTTCAAACCGAACAGTGAGAAAAATCTGCATCTTGTATTCCTGAACCTGCTCCTGCTGATCGTACGTGAACGGGACTTCCTTTATCGAAACGATTGAGGCCCTCAGAATCGAATCGGCATTTCGCTCACTCTCCACACGAAGCGTATTATCTCCTGCAAAGGCATCGATGACAGCGTCCGTCAGTTTCTCCTTGATGCCGTACTCCCACGTCGTCTCGTTCCCGAAGAGAGGGACGGCAACCGATTTGATATGAGAAGGCAGAAGAGAGCCGGACGTCGAATAATACCAGCACCCGGCTGCGATCCCCACCACAAGCAATAGGAGAGCTGTCCCTCTAATTTTTATTCCGTTTATCAACGACGACCTTCCCATCCTTGATCACCATCTCCACGAAATTGACACCAAAATGGTAGGGCAGATACGAGTATCGGGGCATGTCCCAGATGACGATATCACCCTTTTTCCCAATGTCAAGACTGCCGATTGCGCCCTCCCTTGCGACGGCACAGGCGCCGTTGAGGGTCGCGGCAGCGATCGCCTCGGCTGGGGTCAGGCGCATCATGACGCAGGCCAACGTTATGATGATGGCCATCGATTCGGTCCGGCAGCTTCCCGGATTCATATCTGTCGCCAGGGCCACCGGAACCTCTGTTGTGATCATCCTTCTGGCAGGCGCGTACTGGCGACATCCCAAACTGAAGGTTGTTCCTGGAAGCAGCACGGCGATAACACCTTGTGATTTCAAAGCCATAATACCCTGATCTGATACTGCGACGAGATGATCGGCCGACAGGGCCTCCAACTCCGCCGCCAATTCCGCCCCCCCAAAAGGGCTGAGCTCATCGGCGTGCAGCTTCACCTCCAATCCGGCCTCTCTGGCTGCCGTCAAAATTAGTTTCGACTCCTCGACGTCAAAGACTTCCTCCTCGCAAAAAACATCGCAAAATTCGGCCAGTTCCCGCTCGGCCACGGCCGGGATCATCTCATGAAGAATCAGCTCAATATATTCAGGTTTCTTCCCCCGGTACTCGTCCGGGACTTCGTGAGCCCCGAGGAACGTCGGAACGAGATCTACTGGATGGCTCTCTTGGAGATCACGGACTACTTCCAGCATCTTGATTTCATCCTCAGTGCTCAGCCCGTAACCACTCTTGGCCTCTATCGTTGTGGTTCCATGCTCCAACATTCGGTCCAGCCGAGGCAGAGCCGCTTCAAACAGCTCCTGCTTCGAAGCCTGCCGCACCTTTCGCACGGTCGCTCTGATCCCCCCACCCCGCCGAGCGATCTCCTGGTAGGTCGCCCCCTTGATCCTCAGTTCAAACTCGTCATCCCGCGATCCGACAAAGATCGGATGGGTATGCGCATCCACAAAGCCCGGCAGAACGATCTTTCCTGAGGCATCGATCTCGATACAACCTGGGGATAACGCAACTTCCGAGAGAACGTCATCCGTCACTCCAACCGCCACTATGCGTCCCGTTCGCACGGCAACGGCACCATCTTCAACGACACCCAGATCCTCCATCGCCCTCCCGCATCGTGGTCCGGGCTCGGATGAACGCAGCGTGATCAGTTGTCGAGCGTTTCGAACAAGGAGATCGCAGGTTCTTTCTTCCATCATACAAAGGTCGCTTCCCTGTCTTTCGAATCCTTCGACCTGTAATTGGTAATAGCCTGGTGAAGCGCGTCTGCCGCCAGTACGGAACAGTGGATCTTCTCTTTGGGTATGCCATTGTCCATGGCCTTCACAATGTCCATATCCGTGATCCGGAGCGCCTCATCCAACATCTTGCCCAGAGCCATGTCAGTCAGAATACTACTGGAGGCGATGGCCGCAGCACACCCAAACGTTTTGAACTTGATATCGACGATGCGGTCATCTTTCACGCTGATGTAAACGACCGTGAGGTCACCGCAGACGTCGCTCGTCAGCTCACCGATACCATCGGCATTCTCTATCTCTCCCACATTGTGGGGATGTTGAAAGTGATCCAATAATTTTTGAGAATACGGAAGTTTCGCGACCATGTTCCCTCGGTATTTAGGAATCGAGCAGGGGTATGACGACGCCCTTTTCGCGGGCCGTCCTCATCGCCTCTTCGTAGCCGGCATCAACATGACGGGCGATACCACTGCCCGGATCATTGTTCAACACCCGTTCCAGGCGGATATCCATGTCTGACGTCCCATCAGCTACAACGACCTGACCAGCGTGAATGGATTTGCCGTGCCCCACCCCTCCCCCGTCGTGCACCGAGACCCAGCTCGCCCCTGAAACGGCGTTCAATAATCCGTTGAGAATCGGCCAATCGGCCACGACATCGGAACCGTCTCTCATCCCCTCGGTTTCCCGCAAGGGAGAGGCCACCGAACCGCAATCCAGATGGTCACGCCCAATAACGATGGGAGCTTTGATCTCTCCCCTTCTGACCATCGCATTCATGAACAATCCGAGCTTGGCCCGATCCCCGTAGCCCAACCAACAGACTCGGGCAGGAAGCCCGGGGAGTTTATCGAAATCGAGGTGCTTTCGAGCCAGTTTGATCCAATTGATCAGAACCGAATCTTTCGGAAACTCTCTCAGTATGACCTCGTCAATCCTAAAAATATCCTCGGGATCACCTGACAGTGCCGCCCAGCGGAAAGGGCCACGCCCCTGGCAGAAGAGCGGTCGGACGTATTCGAGAACAAATCCTTTGATGTCGAAAGCGTTTGAAACCCCCTTCTCGCTTGCGTACTGGCGAATGCCGTTCCCGTAATCGAACACCACTGCCCCCGAGTTTTTGAAGCCCAGCATGGCCCGAACATGGTCGGCCATCGACTCCTTGGCACGATCGACGTACACCTCCGGATTCGTCTCCAGCAAACGCTCGGCTTCAGTCCGTCTCATACCTTTCGGCCAGTATCGCTTCGGTTCGTGGGCCGACGTCTGATCGGTCACAAGATCCGGGATCACGCCTCGCCGTAATATTTCGGGATGTGTTTCAGCGGTGTTGCCAAGCAGCCCGACGGAGATCGCTGCACCACATTTCTTGGCCTTCAGGACAATGTCGAGGGCTTCGTCCAGATCTTCGCACAGACGGTCGCACAGCCCCTCGCGTATGACCCGCTCAATAATTTCGCGGCGAAACTCCACTCCCAAAAAGGCGGCCCCGTTCATGGTCGCTGCCAAGGCCTGGGCTCCTCCCATATTTCCCAGTCCACCAGTTAACAAGAATTTCCCCTTGAGGTCTCCACCGAAATGTGTTCTGGCAGCGGCGGCGAAAGTCTCGTACGTCCCCTGCAGGATTCCCTGCTGGCCGATAAAGATCCAGCTGCCCGCCGTCATCTGGCCGTACATGATGAGGCCTTGCGCGTCCAACTCATCGAATGTCGTGTCGGTATCCCAGTGAGGCACGATGAGGGAGTTGGCGATGAGGACCCGTGGCGCATATGCATGGGTTCTAAAGATCCCCACTGGCTTGCCCGATTGTATAAGGAGCGTCTCATCATTTTCGAGATTTTTGAGACAACGGACTATGGCTTCATACGCTTCCCAGTTGCGGGCAGCTCGCCCTGTCCCGCCGTATATAATGAGATTGTCAGGATCGGCCCCCTGCTCCAGGTTGTTCATCAACATGCGTAACGCCGCTTCCTGATGCCACCCTTTGCACTGTAATTCAATCCCGCGCGGTGCCACAATTTTTTCGCGAACGTCACTCGCCATAAGTATCGGTCCTCCTGTGAAACGTCATATCTTGATTACTAAACGATGCATACCAAATCGTAATCTACATCTCTTGGCAATGTCTGTCAACTCGAAAATTGCCTAAAATTTAGGAATAACGGAAACTTTCGCCGTACGCACGGCGGTTCTTGTACGATTCGGCTGCAAGAGAGACTGGAAAAGTTAAAGGGTTCTGTGGAAAGAAAAGTACCGGAGCTCCACGCTCCGGAGTGAGGGGCATACCTCGATTCCGGGAATGGAAGCATGAAATAGAAATTGGATTCCACGCTTCCCCCTGAAAGTGCAGATTTTCAATGAAAACCGTTACGTTAGAAATTGAGCGTTGTTATTCGATTTCCTCAAGAATCACAGAAATCAAGGTTCACATTCACTAATTCCCAAGATTACGCTACTATAGATTGAAAAAAGTTGTCTCATTTTTCATTTCTTACTAAGGAAGCCTGGAAAGACATAGGACAGAATCGTAGAACATGCCATGGAACAATGTTCAAAACCGATATTTTTTTCTCCCCTCATATGTCCATGTTACGTTACCTCCATGTTTATTTTAGGAAGAATCCAGGTTAAAGTTCTGAAAGCACCCTCTTTCGAGAAGGAGGTGTCTTGTGTAAAAGAGTATGCCGAGGTGCGATCCGAGGCTCCTGTACGAGTAAGGAACTATGAAAGATTCACAGTATATCCCCGGGAGCTACGCATTCCTGGTTTGTAATGTTCCCTCGACGGCTTCCACAATGTCTCAGACGCATTAAGACTCTCTGTACCCGGTGGCGACGTTTCCGCGACCATAAAAGGGTGAGAAATGCGCCGTCCCGAAAAAATGATTCAACCCAATTCTAAGAAGACAGCACACTCCGGTAGAGATTTTTATAAAATCCATCCTTCTCCACCAATTCCTCGTGATGCCCCGTCTCAACGATCTCCCCGTCCTTCATAACGAAGATCGTGTCAGCTTCTCTGACTGTCGAAAGCCGATGGGCAATAATCACAGTGGTCCTGTTTTTTGAAAGCTGAAACAGGCTCTTCTGCAACAGAGCCTCGGTCTCTAAATCCAAGAATGACGTAGCCTCATCAAGTATGACGATCTTCGGATTTTTCAGAAAAACCCTGGCGATGGCAATGCGCTGAGCCTGTCCACTGGAAAGACGGAGCCCCCTCTCCCCGACCTGTGTTCTGTAACGATCCGGAAGGGAAAGGATAAAATCATGACATCCGGCATCCTTTGCCGCCTGAATAATCTTTCGATCATCGGAGATTCTGTTACCGTATGCTATATTTTCCCTGACGCTTCCACTTAAAACAAAAGTGTTTTGCAGAACAATCCCCATTTGGCTGTGCAGAAATTTCAGATCAATTTCTCGAACATCCACATGATCCACCATGACGACTCCTTCATCGGGCTCGTAATAGCGAGAAAGGAGACCGCACAGAGTCGTCTTTCCACTCCCGCTCGGTCCCACTATGGCAACCGTTGATCCTCCTGAAACATCAAACGTCACATTTTTCAACACTCGATTGTAAGGATAATATCCGAAGCTCACGTTCCGAAATGAAATATGGCCTTCCAAAGCACCCGGAACGACATTCCCCTCATCGCATTGAGAACGAACATCATATATTTCATAAAAGCGATCGAAGCTGACCAAAGCCGCCTGCAAACTCAAAATGATATTGGTCGCTGTGGTAATGGGATTGTAGAGTCTGTTGGCAAACATCATGAACGCCATCAGACCCCCTAAACTCAAACTCTCATGAATCACCAAATGTCCACCGTAGTAAAGAATTATGAAAGCCCAGAGATTGTTGATACAATTGACAGTGCTCGCCGAGCATTTGGTGAGCATAAAGCTTCTTATTTTCTTAATGACGAAATCATGGAGATCCCGATGAAATCTCAGAAGTTCTGATCCTTCCGCAGCTGATCCTTTAATCATTTTCAAATTCCCCAGACATTCGATCATTCTGCCAGTTATGTCTTCAGCCTTCTCCTTGACCAACCGTGAATACTTGATAATAGGTTTATAGAACTTGAATATGGTTACAACATGACCGATAAAGATGGCAAACACAGCCAATGCCAGTTTCCAGTTGAGAATGAACATGCCGGCCGCAATAAAAAGTGCAATGATGATATTCATGAAAAAATTTATTGGGGTGGCGGCAATAAACTGATGTATTACGTCGGTGTCCCTCATAATCCTATAGTGGAGTTCACCGCTTTTTTTTGAATCCAGGAAGTGTACAGGGATCTTTTTTAAAATGCGGGCGTAAAAGTCAAACTTGATATCAAAATCAATTTTCTGATCGATCCGAACAAAAACGTAATTCTGGAATATATCCAAGGCCGTTCCAAAAATTAAAACCCCCAGCATCACTCCCAACAAGATTCTCATTAATCCCAAGTTCTTGTTTATAATAACATCGTCAATAATTATCTTCGTCAAAATGGGAGTGATGAGGGACAGGAACAAAAAGACGAAAAGAAGAATGACGCACAAAGCTATTGTATCTATATACTTCAAGCCATATGTTTTCAATGCTCTTGTGTATCTACTGTGAACAAAATCGTACAGAACGAACACCCCTCCTTTCGACGAGAGGAGTATGAAATGTGAAGAAACCCGGACCTCTTTGGTTCTATGGCGAATTCGCGGTTCGACGAAAATCTGAAGGAAGCCTATCCAATGATTCTCTCGCCGGCAACGCTCTCAAGCGATGCGTGCAAGAAGACGTCCACCGAAGCGATACATATCATGAAACAATCGTCTCTTCTATTTCACAATGTGACGAATGCACCAGGTGCCAAAATTTTGTGAATAGAGAGACGTTCAAAAAAAAACTTGCACCTCAGTATCTGATTTGAAAAACATCACAGACAAGAAGCTTCGAACATACTGTTATTTTTTCTGGAGTTGTGTCTTTGCGCCCCTGCGCGAACAATTTTCGGAGAAGACTTTTCTCGAGCCGACCGTAATCATGTCAGAGCTTCGAATATCTTCAGTTCAACGTAACGGGTTGCCCATCCTTTGGGATGAGACTGTTGGATGATACTGTTTCAACTCCAGTACCATATTGTGCGTCTCGCAGTGATACCGTACCATGGGGTGAGGGTGATTTTGAGCATACCACAAAAGTACCCTCTGTCCAGGAACACTGAGTTCAATGGCACTGCACAGAAATTCCCCGGCATCTCCCGTCACAGTATCGGACCCGATGGTCTTGAAAAAAGCGGTCTGGACGTGTTTTGCAAAGGGATAGAGATAGAAAAAAGATGCCGCACGTCTTCGCTCGAAGTCCACAGTCCTGAGAAGATGGACTATCTGTTCGTTATCATAGACAGCTCCTCGAAGAGGGACAGAGAAACGATCCTGTTTCGGCAAGAGAAGGTGCACTGTTGCCTGATGCGTGGTGTATGCAACCGATGCCTCAACCGTTCCTCCGCCCAAATTCATAACTTTTTTCGAGGAAACCGGTGCATAGGTGCTTTCGTAAAATGTTACTTCGGAATCAAACACTTCTTCTTTCCCAAGGAAACCTGATACCGTGTAGAATTTTTGCCCTTGCCCCTCTCCTGTCATCGCAAGAACATATTTGAGCTCCGTTTGAATTTTTCCATCAACAAGAATATCGTAGGTGAACGCTTCATTATGGCCATAAGGGGCCTCTCCGAAAAGGACTTCCCCTCCACGCCTGTGTACTGACGAAGTATTGGAAACTTGAGAACTCTTTACTCTATCAAGAATGTTCATCACCTTCTTCGGGAGACAGGCTGGGAGACGTTAAGAAATTATTTATTTCTTCAAAAACGCAATGATCCAGGGGAGCCCAAGACGTATTCTTCATTCCGTCACGTTCACCGGTACACCATACCATCGTCATTCATTTTTCAAATTTTCTGCACCCCAAAACAGTATTGAGCACAATGGCCAAAAAGAGAAGGAGTAAAATCCACATGAACACGTTCCCCAATTGGTGGGCCGCGGGAAAGAAAGCGAAACATATCCCGATGAGACAGATCCGCAAGCCCGCAAACTTCGCCAATCCCTCTTTATCCTCTACTTTCGATGGATCGTATCCAGCCAACAGCCACAGTGTTTTCTTGGCCCAAATAAGCCATCCAGATATGATACCGATCAATCCAATGACGCAGAATAGTACTATAGCGGCCATATTCATCTCATCCCCTCCTCGAAACATTGAAATGCATAACGATACATTCTCCTCCTTGAACGGCGACAGACCTCCATCACGGCATAACATAATTGGTCAGTTCAATAATTTGGGTTCCCTTGACGTTCTTCACCATCGGATGAGGCCTCTGCTCGGAAATCAATATATATTGCTGTACTTCATTTCTCAGCTCCTTTTTCGAAGAAATTCTCCAGCAAACAAATTTCCCCGCCGGAACCACCACAACCTCTTTGGCCTCGACTTTGAGCATCGGATGGGTCACAACTCCTTTTAAAATATGAACAGCAGAGATCGAAGCGGAGTATCCAGTATATGTGTTCAATAAGGAACGTATGAGAAAATGAGCCTGATAGTTATCAAAAACGTTCAAAGGCACATTCATACTCGTTTTATGTTTTGCGCGAGCGGTTTCAACATAAATATCCACTTTCCTGCCCTTGTAATGTCCCTTCACCTTGATGGTCTCACCCTCGGGTGTCTGCAGACTGATGTGCGTCACAATGGGCTTGTAATCTCCTTTGTTCGCAAGAACGGTTACCTCCTCAGTGTAGCTGGTATGATACATTTTGGTTTGAGTTATGATTGAAATATAATCATTTTCCATCTCTTTTGAAAGCCTATTTTCAATCACGAGTTCGCCAATGCTTATTTTCTCCTTACTCTTCCGAACCCAGTCAATGGTGTATTCCGCCCTTTCCCCGTTCAACCAGGGTATTTCAGCAAACAACGATTTCTTGGTGTTCTTTTCTGGCACGTTCTGAATTCTCATGAAACGTTTTATTGTGGTTGTATCGAATGACCGCCCTACAACGCGCCGTCCAACTCTCCCTCTCGAATCTTCCAATACCTGTGAGAAGCATCTACGAATCTCCGGGGCGTCTCCACACTCATCACAATCACACGATCACGTGTTCGAACGCCGACAGCTTTCTCGAACGTGGTCACGAAAACGAGCCCTCGTTCATTATTTCTCAGTTGATGGTATCCTCCACTATACCCCGGAAGTGAAAACCCGCACGTTCTCAGCTTCGGTTTCAGGGTAGAATCGGGAATCGAAACCTCACATATCTCCTCGACACGAAAACGCATACTCTGAATTCCCAGCTTAATGGTCAAGCCATCGGACGTCATCTCGAAGCGTGTGTGATACATTGCATAGAGATTGCAACAGACGGAACAGAGAACGAGAAAAATGAGAAACAGTGTTACACAGCACGACATCCTGTTTCGTGTGTGCAAAACATTATAGACGATCAAGCCTAAAAGAAAAACGATAACCATAAGGTGGCTGATTATGGCCTTGTTGAACAATGGCATGAAGAATATTTCAGATGTCATCACAGACACCCCTCCCTCTACAGATGCGAGGTGTTGCTTTCAACGAATTTTTGTGAGCGAAAAAACAGCGAGATTCCATAAAACCTGGAGGGAAGCGTGGGCACTGCCAAGTGCGTTGCACGCGCCCACGCTCCCTACAAGGCAGTCACTTTGAGACAGAATCCTACGTGCTCCAAAACACTGCACCGGCAACAACTGCGGCAGCAACAGCAATACCGGCAACGGTAGCAGCTGCAGCATACACTGCGACAAGAACCCAAGCGATCCAGGTGCACACAGCTGCCGGCCTATCATCCTTACTTCCCAAAGGAAGGATAAGGGGCGTCTCATATTCATTCACCGGACATCACCTCCTTTCACACTTTCTCCTGATGGATGCAAATCCAATACAATATTCCACCGGGAGAGACGAAGTATTACGCGAGCATCCAACGGCTAAAGACCTGCAGATCTTTACCCCAACCAAGTTCATCCTTGAATTTCGCCTCCTCACTGAAACCTTTCGCTGATAAAAAATCGAGTATGCGCTCGTTGGCCATGTTCTCACTATCTTGCAACTGCAAGCACTTCACCTTAGTACAACGGATTTGCGGGGGAAGAACGCTGGGCAAGAGTGCAACGGCGAAATCAAACAATTTTGAAAAAAAGACAACCGGTGTCTCTCCGTTTGCCTTGAGCATCAGTCCGATTATTGTCGTCCTATCGGGCAGCCAGGCATTGGGAAACGTCAGACTTACGAGTCCCGTAAGCGTGTGATCCTCACATGACACAAAGAAACCTTCCGTATTGAAAAAAATTTTCTGTCGGATCACGGTTTCATCATAGCCATCACGGGGAAAAACAGGATTTTCGTAAAACGGCTTTTTATGCTCCAGATGTTCTTGCTCCTTTGGAATACCAAATTTTTGTAATAAAGCAACGATCTCCCCCACATCTTCTTCGGTGGCAACATAGGCTTCAGCCGTATTTCCCATTTTTTGGGCATACATCTTAGAGAAGGGATTCGAACCGATCCACTCTATCAGTCCAAGTTTCCAGAAGCTTCGAATGACATTATTGATATCCTGCCTCAGGGTGTGTGAAGAGACGTTCGAATATCGCGCCCTGAGCTGTGCGTGGATTTCCTCCAAGGTGCGTGCTCCGGTACACAACTCCTTGATTTCCACACCTGTGCGGTTAAGCAGCAACTGTTGCGTCTCAGGATGTTGCTTGGAGAGAAATGTAAAACATCCCTCCTTTTCCTCCCTGAAATAGTCGAGATTCTCCTCAACGAATTTTGGCTGAGGTCCTTTGGTATTCTTTGGAGGCACCATCATCGTAAGCTCCTACCCAATTCTCTTTACCTCTACAAAACCTTCAAACCGCAGTCTGTTCACAAATTGTACAACGTCGTGTAAAATATCGTTTCGCGGTATCGCGATATTGGGCTTTTTGGGCTCAACTGCCGACGCGAGATCCGCAAAAGAAGGCGTGCCTGTATGGATCATTTCCCATATCCTTTTTCCTACAGGGTTCAATTGAAACGTTCGCTTCAGGGTATAGTCGGAGGTGACGCTCCACACCTCTAACACATCATCGGTCACGTTCCACATGAGATCTCTTTTCAAGGCTGGAAAGAGCTCCTCCGGGGGACCCATATTCTCGCAGTGCAACGACAGTTTTCCCATTGCCTCGGCTGCGACCCGACAGTTTTCCAGGGCCTCCTCCCCGAGGAGTAACACACTCAGTGGACATAACTTACAAACTTCCGAATAGTCACAGTCCGGGCATATATCGGCACGTTTGTTCGTATTCGTATCCCTGACAAACTGCTGCACCCGTGCATAGTACGGGGATTTCGTTATATCTTGGAGTGAATGGGTCCGAACATTCCATCCCCGAACTTTGAAGATATCGAGGGCCGTCACTTTTTGGGCGGATAACCAAGAACTGCACGGATACAAATCTCCGTTCGGCTTCATAAAATAGCTCCCCTCCAGAAGAGCGCAGCTCGGATAAATAACAGGAAAATCAGTACCATGTTTCACGTTATAAAAGGTAATTTCTCTAGGGGAACTTCCCTTGAGAAACAGACGTGTTCCGCCTTTGAACTCAAGGGAACGTGCAATCATGCGATCCACCGCCCAGAAAATCTCTCTTCTTGAAGTGATGAGTTCCCCCTTGTGGACGCGTCCGCGTCCCAACGGAGCGGCGACACCGATATAGAGTCGATCCACCCCCAGATCGTTGCACACTTCAACCATATCGATACAATGAGCCTTGTTCGCGTTTGACAGCGTGAAACTGACGAAGACATCGACCTGCTTGAACTCGGCTTCATTGCGCTCAACACACATACGGATCGCATCGATCACTTCAGCAAACACTCCCTCACCTCTCATGCGATCATTGTCCTCGGCCCTTGCCCCATCGAGACTGAAATACAGAGCGGATACTCCGGAATTCAACAGTTCATGCACCTGTTTTTCATTGCGAAGGAGCGTGCCGTTCGTACACAAGGTACAGATAAGGCCTTTGCGTGCGGCATACTGTAGTATGGAAACGAGATCCCTGCGAATAAGCGGCTCCCTCCCCTGTATCGCGATACTTCTGACACCTTCCTCGACAAAGACATCGATCGCTCTTTGAGCTTGCTCCGTGTCCAAATCCCTCATGTTGTTGTACACGTCGGCCGTAAAACAATGTCGACAACTCAAATTACACTTTCCTGTGATATCCCAATTCATGTGGGTAATACGATTCATTTTCATATCCTCTGCTGTCCCCGCTGCGTGAACCACCGACTAAAAATGATCACATCCTTTTTCGGTCCAAATTCATCTCGGAGCGTCGACTCTTTTGAAAAACCGTTGTGGATAAAGAAATCGCAGATTCTTCTAATACCTTTTGAACGTTTCACCACAAGCCCTTTCACCTTGGTACATTCCACAAGGGCAACACCGGGAAGACAGTCGAAAGCAAAATTGAGAAGTGCTGACAAAATAGGGTGAGGGACGGTCTTCGGGTACAAACTGAGAATCAGCTCAAGGACCGCTGCTCGGTAAGAATACTGAGGAAGAGGGAATCTGAAACTCAGAAGCGCTGAGGGCGTATCGCACTTTCGCAACAGGAAAAAAGCGGCGGTGTACTTAAACAAATGCGATCTGATATCAGTTTCTGAGTATGCTCCCAGCGGTAATGAGGGGCTTACGTAAAAGGGAAGGTTGGGAGCACCTCTCGAATTCGAACGAAAAAACCCGAACAAGCTCATAAAGTATGCAATGTCATCGATATCCTCTTCACGGGCCAGGGCAACTGTGACGTCGTTCCCCAAACTCCGCTCAAACAATTCCTCGCGGTCTACTCCGTGAGGACCGTACGTCTTGATATGATGATCCTGACTGAATTGAGGCATAATGTTTCCCCTTTCTGCATCACATGTACGACAATCGGCTTGGGACAACTTCATTCGTGCCCAGCCTCAAACGGATTCTCATCAATCAGATCAATGAACAGACAATCATCATAGAACACCGTCGGTGTGTCGGGATCAATTTTTCCAAAATCCGGAACACTTCGTATGCGACGAGCGAGTTTCCTGACGATCGAGAGGCTCCAGGCGCGACCGAGCCCTGCATCCCAATACGACTTCAATGAATGCTTGCGGATATTTCCGAGAGAGAGCGGCAAATAGGGCGAAACCGTAATGTTACCGTCCGCACATATTGTCACGAAGGGGCAAAAACCGTCCGCCTTGTTTCGAAAGTGTATGAGATGTTCAACAGGATCACCCCACTCGACCCTCATATCTTGGCAACCATTCAGGATCTGTATCTTCTGTATCAATGTGCGATATTCGTAAGGTGTCGGCACAATCTTCTCCTGGTTCGGCAGAGCCCGTCCCAAAATCATCAGTGGCTGTATCCGAACCAGACCCACACCGCGTTTTTTAACCAGATCGACCACGTCTTCGATCTCGCCGATGTTGAATTTTGTCGGTGTAAAGGCGACGCCCACTCTAATGTTTTCACGGCGAAGATTGTCAATCGAATGAAGTGCTTTTTGAAATGATCCGGGGGCCAGTCTCAGCTGCTCATGGGTGGATGCTCGCGAACCGTCCAGGCTGACCTGAACCTGGTACACGCCAACGTCCCTCAATCGTCTCGCCCTTTGACGGGTCAAAAGCAGACCGTTGGTCACCAGAGAGGCTTTTATCCCCGCAGTTCTCAGTATTTCAAAGCCTTCGTACAAAAGTGATTCTCGTAAGAACGGTTCGCCCCCGCAGAAACAGAATGAATATGGTTTTAAGTATCGTATATCCTCATCTAAAAATCGAATCACCTCTTCATCGGAGAGCTCTTTTCTCCTGTCCCCTCTCTCCCCGCTCAAATTGAAGCAATGCAAACACCGCATGTTACACCGATACGTGATATCATACGCGATGTGAAGAGGTCCTCTTTGAACCCTGGCATCTTTCGAGAGCGGTACATCCTTGATCGTCAACGTATCGTTCATAACGTCCCACCCTCACGACTGTTTCTCTTCAACATGACGCATCCTGTTTCTCAGTATTTTGAGGAAAAGGATCTTCATGGGATCCTGAAGGGATCTCGTTCCAGATCGGTCTCTCCGCCTGACTGCGAGTTCTAGCTCAACAGATCTGTACCTTCGATCAGTTTTTCTTCAGAAGCATGAATGCAGTTTTCTTTTCCTCCCCAGGTAAAAAACGTATCTCAAAGATGAAGAAATAAGATCTCTCTGTCAACAGGAAAGCAATGGACATTTTGAGAAAATTCATGGGCTAATTGAGATGCTCATGCTGTGAGTCGTCTTTGTTTGTTTTATACTCCAGGGGAGGGACACCGACATACTTTTTAAACATCTTTGAGAAATGAGAAGGATCTCGAAAGCCAACCTCAAAGGATACTTCCTTGACGCTCAAATTCGTTTTCTGAAAAAGCTCCTTGGCCCCTTCTAATTTTGTCTGGATTAAAAAATGTCCGATGGATTGACCTGTTTTATTCTTGAATTTTTTTCGCAGACAGTGATACCCAAGGCCCAGGGCATCCGCCACATCGTGGGCCGAAACCATTTTCCCGTAATAGCACCGGATATAGATTCTCGCGGACTCAGCTTCCAATTTCTGCGAGAGCAACTGTTCGATGACTTCGTCGGTGCTTTCGGACATCTTTTCGTCGGACATCCTTCACAGATCCTCCAACCGTTTCTGTCGGCCCAGGGTCATTGTCGAGATCGATTGTGCAGACATAATGAAGCCCGTTAGGACCCAAAGGTATCTCACAATTACGTCCATTATGAGGTCCGGTTTTGGTTGATACCGACACACATCGATCTCCCACAGAAACCAATATCCTGTACCGGCGAGATCCGACACTCTATTCATCGAAAAGTTCACTTTTCCTCTCTTCGCCAAAAGTAATATGAAGACTATTTCTTGTCAAGGATTTTTTATTCGTCCGATATCGAGGAAAATATAAAAAGCCTTCTTTGACTCGACCTCAAACTCAACGGGGACTATTCTTGCCAATGTCGAAGACACATTCATCAGATTAAAGAGAACCTGTCTCCTTTTCCGGTGTCACTCCGAAAGTACCATGCTGAGATACAATATTTTTTCGTCAAGGACACCGTGACCCCCGGGGCCCGTCCAAATGGTGTGCAACAAGAATTCAAAGAAGACATCTTCAAATACAAGATCATTGTACGGTCTGTGGTGTAACTAAAGAAAATTCAAGTCACGTTTCAACATCTGGATCCATTTCCACACACTGCATGTGCATGGCCTCATGGGAACCCGCCCACCTTTTTTGCATTCCCTGCTAAAAAAATTATTTTTTGAAACTATTCTAATATAAAATAGTCTAAAGAGAAATATTTAATTTTGGAACTTTGAAAGGAAAAAATGATGTCGAAGAACGAACTGGCTATTCTCGGGCTGTTGAACGAGAGGCCGATGTACGGGTATCAGATCAATCAGGAGATTAAAGAACGCCAGATGGACCACTGGGCCAAGATTACCCTGCCTTCAATTTATCACTCGTTGACAAAGCTGGCGGAGTCGGGCATGGTCAGGATGGAGACGGCAAAAGTGGGGAAGATGCCAGAGCGTCGTGTTTATTCCATCACATCAAAAGGCAAAGCCATGCTGGCCGATTTGGTCGAAAAATTCCTGACGTGCAAAGAAGAGCCGAACAGGCCTTTCTATTTAGGTGTGGCCTTCGTCTGCGGTCTCTCGAAAGAGCGTACGCTTGCCGCCCTAAAAAAGCGGATGGAACTTCTTATCCAGCACCTCTCCGATCTGAAAGGGATACATGACGAATATAAAGGGAAAATCCCCTTCAACTGGTTTATGATTATTGAACATGGTCTCAAGCATTTGACTTTTGAACAAAAACTGATACAACGTCTTATTCAGAAAATAGAGTCAATTTCCGAGTGGAGTGAAGCAACTGGTCACAAAGGATGATAGAAAAAGGAAGAGGAACATGAGGAGTATGCATAACTCTATACGAGACGCATCGCTTATATTTTTGCTCTTTTGTCTTCTTTTATCTCTTACTGTTCAACCTTGTGCAGCCCAAAAAAACAAGATCGCATTGGAAAAGGCCATCGATATTGCGCTGCGTCAAAATCCCGCCCTTCAGAGTGCGGCATATAATCTCAAAGCAGCCGGTTGGGAGGTGAAGAGATCGTATTTCAACCTTTTACCAAACGTGGATGTTGAGTTCGGGTATAACCGTCTCGATAATGCCACCGTGCGCCGGGCCAATGTCTTTTACGATGTGGGGAGAGAATATTTTGCTGATTTCCCCGGAGTCGATCCCGATGACATTCGGCCGAGTGCCTGGCTGAACTCGTATGGAACCCGAATCAATGTCATCCAACCGATTTACAATGGTGGTGCCAACTGGGCAGGGGTGAGCATGTCAATAGCTTCCAAGACCCAACAGAAGCATTCCCTTGATGAAACGAAGCAGGATATTATCTTCAGGGTGCAGGAGTCGTATTTCAACGTGTTGAAGGCCCAGGAGATGGTTGCTCTCATGAAAGAGACCCTGCAGTCTACACAAGAGCATTTGAACACAACCAGAAGAATGATGGAGGTGGGGCTGCGCAGCCGTGCCGACGAGCTGCGCTGGGAAGTTCAACTGGCTGACGATGAGGGAAACCTCATTACTGTCGAAAACCAACTGGCCATTGCTGAGACCGCCCTAAAAAACGTGATGGGAGTCGAGTATGAGGAACACTTCGAACTGGAACCGATTCAGGGAATGCCCCGGGATGATATCGAGCCAATTCAAACTTTGATTGACACAGCCATGGATTATCACCCAGGTATCCAAGCCATGGAATCCGCCGTCGATATCCAGAGAGCTGATGTTCGATTGGCCTGGGCAGGATTTCAGCCCAAAGTCAATTTTATTTACAGTTACGGCTGGGAACGAAACAACACCCTGGCCCTGGACAGCTTCGAAGACTGGAGCGCATCCGTCTCCGTGGACATCCCCATCTTTCACAGCTTTTCAGAATACGCCTCGTTGAAAAGGGCAAAAGCCCACCTCAAAAGTGTCCAACAGGCCGAGGAGGAGTACCGCCGAGCCGTTGCCATGCAGTTGACGAATGCCTCCCTCAACGTGAAATCGGCCTTTAAGAAGGTCACTATTGCCCAAAAGGCCGTCGAGGGGGCGGCAGAAAACCTGCGCATTATTGAAAATAAGTACGAAGTCGGTATGGCCTCGAACGTAGAAGTGATCGATGTCCAGGTGGCTTACACCGGAGCGAAGGTAAATGCCATCAATGCACTCTACGACTATCACATTGCGAAGGCGGACCTGGAAAAATCGATGGGGACGATCGGAACATCCGACATCAGATGAGAATACCAGATAGTAGATTGTTGCGAATGGCATTTTGTCGATTGGATTTTGGATTATACATCACGGAGGACGTAATGAAAATGAGAGATATTGTACTGCTGTTATGTGCACTTTTGATCGTCACTTTGATAAACTCCTGCACCCGCTCAGAAAATGCATCTCACGAGCAGACGAACATGGCTCAAGAGAACGTGAAGGTCGTTCCTGTGGAGATCTTTCACGTGCGTCCCGGGAACATGACACAGTCCATTACAGCGACCGGAACGATCAGACCCTTCCGACAAGCGTACGTCGCCTCCGAGGCTTCGGGAAGAATCACCCGCGTGAATTTTGAAGTTGGCCAACACGTTGAGATCGGCGAACTCCTCGTGCAGCTGGACGAGGAACTCTTAAGCTTGGGTGCAGATCAGGCGGAGGCTCAGAAAATGCAAGCCAAAGCCACATACGAAAAGGCGGTAAAAGACCTTGAACGCAACGAGAAACTCTACTCTGAGGGCAGTATTACAGAATTTGAATTGGAAACAGCCCGCGTAAACGAACAGGTGAGTAAGTCCAACTATCTTTTAGCCGAAGCCAGCTTAAAGATGGCCAAACGCCAGCTCTCAGACACGCGCATTGCGAGCCCGATCAGCGGGGAGGTCGCGGAACGCTCGGTCGATGTCGGCGAGACGGTTGCTCCCGGTACACCTGTGGTAAAAATCGTAGAGACTGACCGTCTGAGAGTGAACATCGGTCTCTCGGCAGAGCAGATTGTGAAAGTGCGTAAAGGACAAGGTGTGGAGCTGACCGTCGAGGCCTATCCCGGTATACCCTTTGAAGGGAAGGTGTTCACGGTTGGACCGGAGGCAAGCCCTGATACGAGAACATTCCCTGTGGAAATTCTAATCCAGAACTCCAGAGATCATCCGCTCAAAGCAGGCATGGTGGCTCGTGTGAGGGTGGCTGTCGAGGTGATTAAAGATGTCCCCCTCATTCCCCGTGATGCGATCCTCGAGCGCTCGGGGGAATATATTGCCTATGTCGTAAACGGTGATGAAGCAACAAAGCGAACCCTCGACATTGGAGCCCAAGCTCCAGACATGATCGAGATACGCGAGGGTATCGCCATAGGTGAGGATGTCGTCGTCGTGGGTCAGGAGAACCTCAGTGACGGTACCAAAGTAACCGTCCAGAATAATATAAAATAATGTTTCTTCTCTTCTTTGTGACAGCCTTTCACTGGAGCCAACTATGTGGGTAGCAAAATTCTCGGTAAGAAATCCGGTTCTTGTCAATATACTCATGATTTTCGTCATCGTCATCGGAGCATATTCGCTTCTGACTATTCCCCATGAGATCATGCCGAACGTTGATTTTAACTGGGTTTTCATCATTACCAACTATTTTGGCGCTGGCCCCGAAGAGATTGAAAAATTGATCACCATACCCATCGAAGATGAAATTGCCGATGTGGATGATATCGAATCCATCACCTCGGAATCGAGTGAGGATGCATCATTCATCAGTGTGAAATTTAAAAATATCAGCGCGGAAAAATTCTTTCGCCGCCTCCAGGATCTGAAGTCTGAAGTGGACCAGGTCGATTTACCGGAAGATGCCGAGACTCCCTTCGTGTGGGATTTTGACTCGTCGGATTTTATGCCCATGATCAGTGTTGTGCTTCACGGAGAACGCCCTGAACGGGAAATGAAGAAGATAGCCGATGCCTTGCGCGATGATATTTTGGATATTAAGAATGTGGCCAAAGTTGAATTGGGAGGCGTTCGTGACAGGGAGATCTGGGTCGAAATTGATCCGAATCGACTCAACGGATATCACATAGCCCTGTCCCAGGTCATCGATGCCCTCAACGCAAAAAATCTGAACCTCACTGGCGGTAAGGTCAAAATAGGACGCTCGGAGTATGTCATCCGAACAAAAGGTGAATTCGATGCTGCGGCAGAGGTTGAAAATGTTATCATTCGATCCAACAGCCAAGGCGGTCAGATCAAGATCAAGGATATCGCCAAGGTGTCGGACACCTTTGAGGAAGCTGACGTTATATCTCGCCTCAATGGGGAGCCGGCCGTGACACTCTCAGTATCCAAAAGAAGTCAGGGAAGCTCCATACGTATCATAGACAAGATTAAAGAGATCGTCGAGGAATACCGGACCACGCTTCCGGACGATGTGGAAATCACCTTAACCGGCGACACGTCAAACGACATTCGAGACATTCTTCATAAGCTCGAAATGAACGCATGGATGGGAATGATATTGGTTGTCGCTATTCTCTATCTCTTCCTGGGCTGGCGCAATGCCCTCATTGTGGCCATCGGAATTCCCGTGACCTTCATGTTCACCTTTGCCTTTATGAGATTCACCGGGCGATCGTTAAACGGGAATTCGCTCTTCGGTCTTGTTATGGTCTTGGGAATCATTGTCGACGACGCAATCATTATCATCGAAAACTGTTACCGGTACATGCAGCGAGGGCTCCCTCCGATCAAAGCGGCCGTCGTCGGCACGAAAGAGGTCACCTTTCCCGTGTTGGCCACGATCTTGACGACCATTGCCGCCTTTCTGCCACTCATGCTTCTCCCAGGTATCGTCGGTAAGTTCATGCGTATCGTTCCCATCATTGTCTCTCTGGCCCTGGTCGCCTCGCTCTTCGAGGCCCTCATTGTGCTCCCCTCCCACTTTGCCGACTGGAGCCGCATGCCCAAGAACACAAGAAATAATCACAGCCACATTCGGTTTACACGAATACGGCAAATCTACAGTCGTCTTCTGACGAAGATGCTCAGACGCCGCTACTGGGCAGTGGGTGGTATTGTCCTTGTCTTTCTGCTCAGTGTAGGGCTCATTCCCTTTGTCGGCGTCGAGATGTTTGCCGGTGAGGAAATACCCCATTTTTTCATATGGATTACGGCCCCTGAAGGGACGAGCCTGGAAGCAATGGACAAACTTGTCCTCCAAGTTGAAAACCAAGCTCGGGCTCTGCCCCCCAGTGAGGTGAAAAACGTGATCTCCAACACAGGCCTCATGCAGACAGAGACCGACTGGCATTTCAGACCATCCGTGGGCCAACTCATTATCGTGCTTGAGGACGAAAAGAAAAGGGATCGAAGCCTCGACGAAATCATCGCGGACCTGCGTGAAAGGACCGGGAACATCAGCGGTCTCACGAGCATCGAATTTTGGAAAATAAACACCGGTCCGCCTGTAGGGAAACCGGTGGAGGTGAAAGTGAAGGGCAAATATCTGGATGAGCTTGTGGAGGTTTCCGAAATCGTCAAAGAGGAGCTGAGACGCATGGAGGGTGTGTACGATATACGGGACGACTTTGTTGAAGGGAAAAAGGAGCTGCACATAGAGGTGGACGAACACAAAGCCGCTCTCTACAATCTCTCGACTTCACAGATCGCTGTGGCTGTACGGTATGCCTTCGAAGGCGAAACGGCCACGATCCTGCGGGACGGAGACGAAGAGGTGGAGGTGGTCGTGAAATTCCAGGAGTCCTCGCAGAAACAGATCGATGACATTGAGAACATGATGATCCTGAGCCCCGCGGGACCCCTCGTTCCCTTCAGAGATGTGGCCAGCATCCGCGTTGAGACCGGGTTCGCCTCTGTGAGGCGGTTCGATCGGGATCGCGCCATCACCATCTCGGCTGATATCGATAATAAGGTAACAAGCTCCGTGGAGGCGAACCGTGCCCTCATTGAGACATTTAAAGATATCAGTGACCGGTATCCGGGATACAGACTCGATTTCGGCGGAGAGTTTCAGGAATTTAAGGAAGCGTTTACAAACATTGGTATCCTCTTTCTCATCGGTATCATTCTCATTTACATGATACTGGGAGGTCAGTTCAGATCCTTCGGACAACCTCTCATCATTCTCGTTGCCGTTCCCTTTGCCTTTATCGGCGCCATGATCTCCCTCATTGCAGGGGGGTATCCCATCAGTATTACAGTCTTATATGGGGTCGTGGCCTTGGCCGGCGTGGCTGTCAATGATGCCCTCGTCCTTATCACATTCATCAACAACGCCCGCGAGCAGGGGCTCAGTCGCTGGAAATCGATCAAACTGGCCGGTGTGACGAGAATGCGACCCGTCCTGCTGACTTCCATAACGACTGTCTGTGGACTTTTACCTATGGCTATTGGCCTGGGAGGAAAATCGGCCGACTGGGCACCATTGGCCAATACGATCGTCTGGGGTTTGGCTTTTGCAACGATTCTTACACTCTTCTTTATTCCGGCGTTCTACGCAATCGTGGATGACATTCTGGCCTGGAGAAAGAAGGACAAGGACAAGGTCTACCGTGCCCGCTACTACCGCGCGCAGGAGTTGAAGGATAAAGAGTAAGACTTCATGCCATGAATAAAAAATCCCGAAGCTCAAACCTCCGGGATTTTTCCGTTCGAATGACAATAAATACTCCCCTCTGTCAATCCCACTTTCACCGAAGGGAATATACACCGTCAGGGTACATGTTCACTTTTCGAACAAGGCAAGTTGCGTTTATTCAATAAAATGCTGAGTATCAATGGAAGTCATTACTTTCACTTTACGCAAAGGACCGTATGTTGTAACCAAGATTGACAGAATTCACGAAAAGACCTTTATCCGATACCCAACGGACTACTCCGTTACGAGCTCTAGCGAGGCAACTGCTGCAGCGTGGTTGGATGTTCTTGTGCTGCGCCGCATTCAGACTCATTCGAGCTTAGCCCCTCTTTCCGCCAATAACTCGCGCAGTATGGACCTGTGACAGCCCGCCTCGTTCTCGCAATAACAGCCCACAGAGAAGTCTGCGGAGTGAGACAGCGCGGCAAGCAGATCAAGAATCTTGCTCTTTTCAGGATCGGCCATCTCGGCGCGATATTTCCTAACAAATGCAGCCCAGTCTTTCTCGGATTCAGCAACCCGCCCCAGTTTCATGAGTTCAGAGGTTGGTGCTACGTTTGGGAGCCACACGTCATACCAATTTTGCGATGCGTATTCGTGCTTGGGTACGGCACGTGGTGGACGCCTCACCGTTCCGATGCGCAGTCCTTCTCCCTTAGACCTATCAGTGCCGAGACGCACAATTCGGATTGCCATGATATGCCTCCCCTCTGGCTGGAGATTTGACGTGCAACGCCCAACAGTAAGGATTTTATCCTTAGTTGAGCCGGAATACTGTATGAGAAGCTGACTGGAAGCAAGAGTCTTAAGATTGCATCCAATCTCTTTTACAATCACACTCAATTACAGTTAAAATCATGTCGAACGAAGGTGCGGACTCTACAATGCTCTGGGCATTGAATCCGTCGGCTTCGCTTCATAATATAGACTATTTCCCTAAAAAATGACACTCCTTTTATTCATCCTGAACCGGACACTGATTGGAGACCGTGTCCAATACGTTCTTATCAGCTCCTTTCG
>CP070758.1:3915700-3949380 GCA_020348925.1 Gemmatimonadota bacterium
GTTGAACGGGTTCGGATAGTTCTGCGACAGACTGTACTCCGTCGGCAGCGGCACCACCTTGACCACAGAGGTCATGAGTGCGCCCTCGTCGGCCCGAGCCGTGATCTCAAGCTCCGTCGGCACGACGCGCTCGAAGGTCACAGTGACCACGCCCAGATCGGTCTCGCTGGCGCCGGCCAGACGGATCGTCCTGCCGTCAGCCGCCCACTCGACCAGACCGGTGGCCGTCACGTCGGCCACCTTCAGCTCGGCCCCGGAGGCGATCACCATGTCGACAGCGCTGGTCTTGCTCAGATCCATCGTCAGGACGTTGCCCACGACCCTGGCGTCAAGATCGCCGGCCACAACCTTGGCCGGACCCGGGTAGTTCTGGCTCACATCACCGGTGATGACCGCTTCCCAGCACAGTAAGAACCCTGAAGTGAGATCGCTGAAGCACATGCACTCAGGTTCATACGGACCTGCGTAAAGACAACCGAGGTCGCCCTCGAAGATCCAGTCCCCGATGAAGTGCGCCGGAATGAGATCGTTGCCCACGTAGCCGGTCACCACCCACTTCAGGATGACCGAGGCGTCGAAGGCCCCGATGGTCCCGTCACCGGTCACATCGGCGGCCAGCGAGTCGTTGTGGCTCAGGGTCATGGCACCGCACAGCATGCGCAGGATCATGGTCGCGTCGAAAGAGGTCACGATCTGATCCTGGACCGTCAGGGTGTTGTCCATCTCAGGCCAGATGCAGAACGAGGCGCAGCCGGGAAACGGCTTTACACCATACATTCCAAAATCATCCGTGACATCCGCCAGCGCCCCCTCGTAACAGGCATCGCCCTGGAAGATGTTCACACCCTCAACCGGCAAGTAAGTATCGCTGTAGTAGACCCAACCGGCGCTCTCGAAGTCTTGCACGTGCAGCCACTGCTTCGGAACCCAGCAGCTGTTCATACCCGGTTCAAGCGTGATTTCCTCGTTCACCACGAGATTATCGACGCTCAGCTCGTAGTAGGTGCAGGTCACGGCATCGTCCGGAATCTTGAAGCCGACGTAGAACATCTGGTACCAGTGGTTGTCGATGTTGGTCGGATGACCCGGGCCGAAGCAGGCCGTGATCTCGTCGACCAGGTTGTAGTTGAAGGCCATGGTGACGTAGATCTTGCCGGCCACATCGTCGATGTTGTACGTCAGCACCCCGATGTCCTCGGTCACGAGCCCCTCGTTGCCCACCTCGAACACCTCCAGGGTCGGATCGTAGTCCACCTCAAAGTAGAGGGAATAGATCGCCACGTACGGCGGTGCATAATCGAAGTGGATGTCCACCGGGATCTCGAACTTGCCGCAGGCCCACACGTCCTGGTCTATGACGTTGTCCGTGCTGTCGTAGGGGACCTGCACGAACCCCGGATGTAACCCGGGATAATCGATGAGACCGATGTCCGTCACACACGACTTCGGCGGCCAGTTGCCCCAGGCCGCGGCGATGTCGCAGTTCTGGACGATGAAATCGACTCTCAGGGTATCGTACAAGGGCTGCCCTGTCTCAAAGGTGGACATGACGACGAAGTCCACAGTCACCGAGTCGCAGTCGTCGCCCTTGGTGGGGTGCCACTGGAAGTCCCACTCGCCGTTGGCCCTGACCGAGTCAGCCCAGGCCACCGGGCTCAGCCAGTTTGGCGGTTCGGCGCAGCCGCCGGGCAGATAGACCTCCTCGACCCAGACGCGGAGAGAATCGCCGTCCGGATCGTGTGCGTCCAGAGTGAAACTGTACGTGTGGCTCTCACTCAAGTGCACCTTGATGGAATCGAAGGGCACGTTCACAGCCTCGCCGTTCCAGGTGAGGTACGGCGGACGGTTGACGATAAAATCCCCTCCCCTCGTCTCAACACACGGCCAGCCCTCGTTGATGATGACCTCGCAGAACTGAAAAGGCGAACGCTCACCAGGGGCGGCATAGCCATTGACGAGAAATTGTAGCGTGACCAGACAGCTGTCACACACGACCCCGCTGTTGGCTTCACCCCCTCCGATCAGCCACATCTGGACCAGGCTGCGATCCCCGTCTGGATGTTTCCACTTCAGATCCCAGCCTGATGAATCGAGACAGGTATTTTCAAACGTGATCGTGGAGTCGAAGAATATGACCGTCGTATCGATCTGAAGGCAGAAACTGAAGGAATTGACGTACTCGTCAGCGAGAGCGTGTGGGCCTTCTTCTGAGGCACAGATGCAAATCTGAAAGACTGAATTCGGCTTGGCGATGGTCGTTTCAGGACAGATGTCTATTTCAATGATCGGGCATTTCAGGGTGGTCCCTGTTATTGTCGGATCCGGATTACAGGGATCTGGGACGGCACTGTCGTCCGTGAGTATTGATGGCAAGAAGTCGCTCGTGACGAGGCCCTGGTTGAATATATGCGTGATATCCGGCGCGATCGGATCGTTTATGCCTGCGAGAAATGTGATGATCACCGTCTCTCCCTCTAAAATCGTTCCGACATCTACAGCGACCACATCGTCGCTCGAGATATTTCCGGCTGTGACGATCCCCTGTGTCGTCGTCACACTGCCGTCAACCAGAGTCATGGAGACATCGAGCGTATCGTGGAAGACGACACCACTGTGCGGGCCAGCTCCGGTGTTGATAATTGTCACCGTATACAGAATATCATCTCCGGCACTGAACGTGCCGTCTCCGTCCCAGTCATTGACGAGGAGATCTGTCTTCGACGCTGAGAGCGGAATACCGGAAAAAACGAAGGTGGTCCAGAAATCATCCGGGACGGGCGTGCCGTTTTCACTTTCGGCTCCCTCAACGGAGACCGTATCCCCGGTTTCACCACAGCACCCGGGGAGAGATTCATAGACCACGTACACCGTGTCAAAGGCCCCGACATCCAGTGTCCCGATAGTGTTCCACGTGATGAGGCCCGGTTCAGTATAATCGGCTGGAGGCTCGGCGGAGACAAAACTGAGACACGATGGATCGTAACGATCGTACAGAGGCAGTAGTGACACGGGAGAAGCACTTGTGTTTTCAACAATAATCCGGAACGTCACCTCCTCCCCCCATGAAGCGACTCCGCCAACAGGGGAGCTTACTTCCTTGAACACATGGACTCCCGGTTCGTCAATATCGACGAAAGCCGTGTCCTGCTTATCCGGAAGCGTGCAGCCGTACTCGTCCTCGGCTCCACTGACAGCGGCGGTGTCAATAATCGAGCAGCCGCAGAGACAGCCATCAGTTGCCGAAAAATTGAGCGTTATTTTTTTCGAGTCCCCATTAGGCAACGGCCCGAGATTTGTCCAAGTGAGCGAGCCAGCCGCCTGGCCGTCAGGTGTTGGCACCGCGGAATCGAAGTCGAGACACACCGGATCATACGTATCCGCAAGCGGGAGGAGAGAGATCTCGGTCGGACCTGTGTTCGCGATATCGATCTCAAAGACGACAGGATCCCCAGGGAGAACGGTTTCGGGAGAGATCCGGGTTTTGGTCAGTCTGAATTCCGATGGTGATATATTCACCTGCGCTGTGCTCGTCACAACCGGCAGGATCGAGCCGAATTCATCCTCGGCGTAGGTGACGACGGCCGTGTCGGCGGAGGTTCCACAAGCGGCTTTGGCTGTGAAACGGACTGCAACCGTTGTACTGGCACCCTGCAACAGAGGCCCAATATCATTCCACACAATTGCTCCAGCCAAGAGGCTTGTCTGTAACGGATCGGCTTCGACAAAAGTGAGACAGTCGGGATCGTATCTATCCATCAGCACCACGGAATCCAGATCTGTCTGACCTCCGTTGGAAATCACTATTTCGAAGGTGACCGAATCCCCCACCCCTGCACACGCTTCGGTCGGGATGGTGCGGGTTTTCTCAACTACCAATCGCGGCACGAAGACCGAATCAAAGGGCACGTCCTCTATCCCATCCTTGGACGGTGAGTTATGTGCCGTGTACGGCCAAACCAAAATCGAATTGCCTCCGCAGCCACTCACGTCGATGCTCATTTCGTACACTATCGACCACTCCCAGCGCCATGTGCTGTCGAAGTAAGGGTAATTGTTGTCATGCACATCTTCGTTCGTCCCGGGTTTGCCATAGGTGCTGTCAGGAGATTTCCATTCGGCGTATGGCCGAATGCCACCACCCGTAACATCCCAGAGGGTATTGTTCATATTCCATTGTATCGAGCTGGCGCTGGAAATGAGTCCCCCTGGCGGTGTGCCTGCGGCGTCGCATCCGGGTCCGGAGCAATATGGATCCGAGACCCAATCGGCTTCCGCCGGATCAAGATTTTTGTTGGGGTCGTAGATGTAATCCTGGGACCACGTCCAACTGCTGTCCCCGCAGGTCAGGGTGATCCCGAGATGATCGGAAGCGATGAGATCATTCGCATTGTGGCCGGGACCGGGAAGCCAGCATTCAGCGTTCCAGCAGGCACTCTCCAGATACGTATCATCGACATCATTCTTCTTGATGCCGAATACATTATCGTTGACACTGGGACTGAGGACCACGGCCAGGTAGAGTATATTGCCTGAAAGATTGTAATACAGGGTTCCGCGCCCGGGATTTTCAGCCAGAAAATAGTAGTTATTGACATCGCCGTCGCCGTAAAAGAGACCGTTCACCGTCGGCGTCGTCTGGGCAAAACTCAGCGTGGCGATCACAGCGATCGCACACACGGTGGTCACAGCAACGGATCCCTTCATCCCTCTTCGCATGGAATCCTCCTTGTCATGTCGTCCACCATAGGACAAAACGATGTTTCAAAAACCGTCCGCTATTGATTATTGAAGACTCTGTATTTATGTGATTACGGATCATATACCTGCGGCTCGAGTTGTTGATGAGTGGTCCCATCTCTTTTTCAGGAGAAGAGCGAAATAAATTTTTCTTTTCTTGTCGAGTTTTGTTATGCCAAGATAGGGTTCACCTCTCAGCCACACCTGCCCCTCAACACGAAAGTAAAATAGAACAGTGAAAACTCTTTGTCAAGTTTTTTTTTGACAATTCTATTGACCTGGATAATGCGGATAAAAATAGAACTATCATTCCTTTGCACGCAGAGCCTGCCCCGTATTTATTGCGGGGAATCTCCTCGATGTGCACAACAGACTCTCAATGGAGGTGATTCCGGGATGCACCCGGAAAGACACAGCTCAGAATCGTGGACAGTGCCGTGGAATACTGTTCAAAACCAGTATTCTTTTTCACTCTATAAAATGTACCCATTACCTCCATTTCTGTTGATTTTCTGAATAATCCAGGTTGCAGAGCATATCTCCGGAAAGCCCCCGAAATTTCTCCCAAGGTGTACAAAGGAACCGGCTGCTTTTCGTGAAACAGGAATAGAAGGGGATGGATGCTTTTCTCGAAACAGGAAACAAAACGAGGGATAACAAGGAGTATTGAGCTTCATCCCGTGGTAAATATCGCGTGGGATCTGAGAGGGAAAGGGCCTCTCAGATCCCACTCTCTCCAAGGCTCCGGATACCTGTCAACGCTATATAGTGCAAAACCTTGACTTTGTTACGAGAAGCCTCTTGTTGCATAGGATCCGAACCGTGAGGATTTCCTGAGTCGAACGGGGCTCTCCAGTGCATCGCATGCTGATCGGAACATATAACAATTTCAATTTCAATAAGTTAAAGGACTTCACTCTCACCTGAGCATAAAAAAGTCCTTGCATCATGACAAATTTTTGATATATTTTCAAATGAAATTAACTATAGTAAGGGGGTGTTGCGATAGATGCCGGGTGTTCATATACGGGAAAACGAATCTTTCGAGAAAGCCCTGCGCAGATTTAACAAGACATGTATGAAAGAAGGGATTCTCTCCGAGATTCGGAAACGACAGCATTTTGAAAAACCGAGTGAGCGTAGAAAGAGAAAGATCAATTCGGCGAAGAGAAAGCTTTTAAAAAGAGATTTTGTTCAGAGAAATAGGTAAGAGACTTGAAGGTTCCGAGAGCACGGAGAACGATCCTCCTTGTTAGGATTGGTGGACGGTGAATCGTTCAGGGCTCACGGAGTGAGGGGGTGGAAGAGCAACAGAAGATATGAGAAAGGAGCGCATCACCAAGATCGTGAAACCGGTAAGGAGAATTCTCAGTGAACCTTTTGGACTTAGCAATCTTAGTGTTTTTGGGCTTTTTTCTCTACACAGGCCGCAAAAAGGGGCTCATCCGTGAGACCTTCGGTCTCATAGCTGTTCTGGGGGCACTCATTCTCGCCGTTGTCTATATGGACACCGGCGTTTTGCTTCTCATTGATTTGGCTGATGTGCCTTTGGCCGTGGCTCTCGCTATCAGTTTTCTGCTTATTTTTATAGTTGTTTTTATAACCATACGGATAATTGGTGCCGTCCTTTCAAAGCTTATTCGATTGACCCTCCTGGGATGGTTGGACCGCTTAGGGGGGTTGTTTTTTGGATTCGTAAAGGGACTTCTCTTTGCCAGCCTCATCCTGCTGGGATTAACGCTTCTTTCCTGGCCCCGTAATATCGAGTCGTATATCGATTATTCCACCTTAGGGCCTTCCGTTCAGACGGTTGCGCCCCGAATGTTTAACCGCGTGAAGTTCCTCACCCCGGCGGCAAAGTCCATTTATCAGGAGTTTCTTGAAAGTTTGAGTGACAGCGGGACCGTCAACCCCGGAGAGCTGAAAGAAAAAGCATTGAAAAGGATTCTGGGTATCCTCGAAGGGGCTGGGTAGGTGGGCCACAACCCTGTGATCGATGCCCCGACGTGCTCGGTTCTGGAGTTCGACAAGATCAGAGAAATTTTGGCCGGATTCACCCTCTGCCCGATAGGATACGAGCTCGCGAACCGCCTCGCCCCCATTCAGGATGCGGATCAGCTCGAGCTGTTGCAGGATCAGGTGAGCGAGCTGAAGGCTCTGCGCCAGTTTGATGATCCCTTCCCTCTGGCGACCTGTGAGGATATCAGACCCATTCTCAAAAAGTGTCGGATCGAGGGGATGGTTCTTGCCCCACCCGAGATTCTGAAAATCCATCACATCCTACAGACGGCGCGGTTGGTGAAGGAGTATGTCGAGGAGCGCCGGACAAAATATCTTCTCCTCTCAGAGGTCGTTGAGCCCATCACAGGCTTTCCGGATTTTGAGAAAAAGGTGTCCAAAATATTCGACGACAAGGGGGAACTATCGGATAATGCCAGCGAAGCGCTGCGAAACATCCGGCGTGAACAAAAGCAAGCCCACGATGCGTTGCGCAAAACTTTGGACAAAGCCCTCACCGAGTTTCAGAGAAAAGGTGCCGTCCAGGAAGCGGTCATCACGATTCGAGAGGGGCGGTTTGTTCTGCCGGTAAAGGTCGAGCACCGGAATACGGTCGAAGGTGTGGTCCATGATCAGTCCGCCAGCGGGGCAACTCTGTTCATCGAACCGCTTTCCGTTATTGAGCGGAATAACCGGCTGCGTGAGCTGCAGCTTTCGGAGAGACGGGAAATTCGCACAATCCTGACCGATCTGACCAAGTGGATAGGCCAGCATGCCGATGGGATCGGGATCGCTGCGCAGCAGTTGGGGGAGGTGGATTTTATTCATGCCAAGGCGACCATGTCTCTTGAATTTGAGGGAACGAGGCCGATCCTCAATAGAGAGAATCGGATCGAAATTGTCGGTGGCAAGCATCCCCTGTTGATGAGGAGAGAGAGTTCGGCCAAGGAGAAAGTGGTGCCGTTAAACCTGAAGCTGGGTGATGGTTTTCGAACCCTCGTCATTACCGGCCCGAATGCCGGAGGCAAGACGGTCGCCCTGAAGACCGTCGGCTTGCTGATCCTCATGGCCCAATCGGGAATGCACGTGCCCGCTGCTGAGGGCACTGAGTTGGCCGTATTCGACCTCGTCTTCGCCGATATTGGCGACCAACAGTCGATCGAACGGGACCTGAGCAGTTTTTCGGCCCATCTCCAGCAGTTGAAGATCGTCGTGGAAAAATCTGACGAGAGAAGCCTTGTCCTCATCGATGAACTCGGTGCAGGCACTGATCCCGACGAGGGTTCGGCCCTGGGCATGGCCGCTTTGGAAGTCTTAACGGCGAGAGGTGGATGTATGGTTGTGACAACACACCACGGTGCACTCAAAGCCTTTGCACATCAACATCCTGACATGGAGAACGGGTCCATGGAGTTCGACCATCGCACCCTGCAGCCGACCTATCGATTCTGCTCCGGGATACCCGGGAGCAGCTATGCCTTTCAGATTGCCAACAGGTTGGGCCTGGATTCGAAGGTGACCTCGTTGGCTGAGTCATATGTTGGGGAGAAGGGACGGAGGGTGGAGGAGTTGATCGCCCAACTCAATCGAAGCCACCAGTTGTATGAGGAGAGAAGGCGGAGTGCCGAGGATGAGGACCGTCGTTTGAAGCACCTTGTTACGGAGTATGAGGGAAAAGTGGCCTCGGCCAAGAAGGAGGCCAAGGAGATTCGGCGGGAAGCCTATGAACAGGCGGATGACGTTCTGGCCAGGGCGAATGCCCTTCTTGAAAAGACCGTGGCGGAGATCCGCAGAGAACAGGCGGCCAGGGAAATCATCAGGAAGGCGAAGAAGGAGGTGGCCGAAGTCCGACACGAGGTGCAGCGGGGGCTCGAGGAGAACCTCATTGATGATGATAAGGGATTCGAGCGCGTGACTCCCGGCCAGGAGGTGTGGATTCCCTCGTTGAACGCCCGCGGGACAGTCCTGACGGAGCCCGATTCGAACCGACGAGTGCTCCTCCAGGCCGGCAGGGCGAAAGTGGAATTGTCTCTTTCCCAGTTGAAGCCGGCAGAGGACAAAGGGGATATGCCTCGATACGGGGGTGGTGGAGTCAGTTATACCAGGGAAAGGGACATATCCACAGAGGTGAGTGTGCTGGGGATGACGGGTGATGAGGCCTGCGATATCCTCGAAAAATACTTGGACGATGCTTTTGTGACCGGTTTGAGTTCGGTGCGGGTTATTCACGGAAAAGGGACAGGTGCGCTGCGGGAGCGGATTCATCAATTCTTGGAGGGTTGCCCGCGAGTCAAGGCGAAACGACTGGGAAATTGGGACGAGGGAGGGGCAGGAGTGACCGTTGTGGAACTCACCAGAATGTGATGTCTGCCGTTCTCTCAGTTTTTTCTCGGCTGAGGTCATTTGAGAACCCACAAACTCTTGTGAGTAGCAATAAGTTTTTCCTTGTAAGTCCATCGTATTTTTCCTAATATATTCATCACAAAACGGAACGTGGATATACTCCTGAGAGGAGTAATCCTCAAGCCTTCATTCTGATGCCGCCTCTTCTTTGCGCGACGCATTGCGCATCAAAAGAGTGTTCTGATTTGGGAGCAAAGGAAGATGCCCTTTCGTATTTCGAATGATATCGTCGATGAGGTCCGAAATCGGACGGATGTTGTCGAGCTGATTTCAGAGTTCCTGCCGTTGAAGAAACGCGGCAAGAACTACTTTGGACTCTGTCCTTTCCATCACGAGAAAGCACCTTCCTTCAGCGTCAATCCGGAGCGGCAAATTTTTCATTGTTTCGGCTGCGGAAAGGGGGGGAACGTATTCACGTTCCTCATGGAATACGAGAAGTTGGGTTTCTGGGAAGCGCTCACATATCTGGCCAGAAGGGCACACGTCAATCTTCCGAAGAGACGTGCCGATGCACAGCAGGGGGCGGACTCTGATACCCTGTTCTCCGCCAACACCTTTGCAGCCGAGTTCTATCACAGAGTCCTCCTCCGGTCGAACGCCGGGAAAAGGGCTCTGGAATACTTGGAAAAGAGAGGTTTTTCCAGAGAGATGATGAACCTGTTCCGCCTCGGCTATGCACCACCGGGCTGGAGCAATCTCTTGGATGCACCGGAGAGAGAAATATCCCCTGACGTGTTGAAAAAAGCGGGTCTCGTCGTTCCAAGGGAGAAAGGGGGGGGATACTACGACCGATTTCGGGATCGAGTGATGTTTCCCATTACCAATCTTACGGGCAACGTCGTCGCCTTCGGGGGTCGCCTCCTGTCCGAAAGTGAGGAACAACCGAAGTACGTCAATTCGCCGGAGACATCTATTTACAACAAGGGCAAGACACTTTACGGGCTGTTTCAGGCCAAAGGTGCCGTTCGTGAAACCGGGCGTGTCATCGTGGTGGAGGGCTATACGGATTTGATCAGCCTCTTTCAAGCCGGCGTTCAAAACGTAGTGGCTTCTTCAGGCACCGCCTTCACACCGGACCAGGCTCGATTGATCGGCCGGTACACGAAGAACGTCATTCTCCTCTTCGATGCGGATAGGGCCGGCGCGGAGGCTGCCCTTCGCGGTGTGGAGACCCTATTTGACAACGGCTTGGACGTCACTATCGCTTCACTTCCGGCCGGTGCGGATCCAGACAGCTATGTCCGCGAGAAGGGAAAAGATGGGTTATCGGCTCTTTTGCGTAAGACCGATTCGTTCGTTGATTTTATCATGAAGAGGACAAGCGAAACCCACGATATGAGCACTGTTGAGGGAATGGCTCGAGCGGTCGAAACCGTTGTCGAGGTGTTGGCCAAGCAAAAGGATGAAGTGAAGCGAAGTTTATGGATTAAAAAGATTTCCGAGGAGTTCTCAATTGAGGAGCGGGTGATTCAACGCTCTGTCAATACCGCGAGAAGACGCGGAGACGTTCCGAAAGAGGAGCAGGCCCTCGAGACGACGCAGCCGACGTCAAAGACGGCCGAACAGGGCCTGTTGCAGCTCATCTTGGCCAAAGGGCATCTGCTTGAGAACGTGATGGCTGATCTTGCCCTCGACGATTTCGAACAGCCTGACGTGCGCGAGGTCGTCGAGCTCATGTGCGATCTTCGGAGAGAGGATGAAGCCTTTGACACTGCTCTTCTTATCGACAAATTACGTCGTCCTTCTGCCAAGAATTTGGTCTCACGCCTGGCCATGGAGGACGTGCCCTCAGACGAACCTGATCGCCTGTATTACGATTACGTGTTTTTCATAAGGAGAGCACGAATTTCGAAAGAATTGCGAGACGTTCAGGAGGCTCTGAAAAAGGCTCAGAAGCAGGGGGATGATGGCCTCGTTCTGAAGCTGACGGCCCAGTTTCAGGAGTTGTGTCGTTTGAAGGAAAAGCAAAAAAAAGGTGCTCCTCTCAACAGAGAGTAGCACCTTCAAATTTTCAAGGAGAACCGTCCGGGATGCTGTGCTCTTTACTGTGAATACTTGTCGGGATTCTCTAAAAGTTCGATTTCGTATTCGGCGGCTCTTCTGTATTTCGGATTCTTCGCCGCGTTTCTGTATTCGGCGATGGCATTGTCATACTGTCCCAGTTTTTTGTAGGCGTCGCCCAATTCCAGGTGGGCCGGGGCGTAGTTCGCTTTGTGCTTGAGACAGCTGTTGGCCGCGTTGATTGCCTCCACATGGTTGCCAACTTTATTGTAGGCAGCGGCCAATCGGTAATACGCCACCCCATCGGTCGGTTTAATCCCAATTGCTTTCTTATACGCCTCAATCGCCTCTTCGTGGTTTCCCAAATTTGAAAGAGCGACACCGAGATTTTTATACGCTTTATCGTAGGTAGAGTCCAGCGTTGTGGCTCTCTGAAAGGCGTCGGCAGCCTTTTCGTTGTCTTTCAGTTTGAGGTGACAATATCCCATACTGTAGAATGCCTTCGGGTAATCGGTATTATTATTGATGGCTTGACCGAAGGACTCGATTGCCTTTGCATAACTCTCTTTTTGCTGCTGGATCAGACCACGGGCGTAGTGGGCTTCCGCATAGCGGGGATTGATCGTCACCGCTTTTTGATAGGCATATTCTGCCCGGTCATAATTCTTGTTCCGTTTGTAGGCGGTGCCCAGTGCGTACCAGGCAGAGACGTTGAGCGAGTCCAGATTCAGTGAGGCCTGGAATTCCGCGATGGCCTCGGTCAAATTCCCAGCTCGAGTCAACTCCAATCCTCTGTTGTACTTTTCCGCAGCCTCGACATTTTGAGCCTGGGCATCCTGCGCTGAAAGCGACAGCGGGAAAAGCAGCAAGGCCATGATTCCACACACAAAAACAGATCGATATAACGACATCTTCACCATAAAAATTACCTCCAATTCTGATATTTTCTTAGCTCACTCTCCCATGGAGTTCCGAAATATATAAAAAAAAGGAGGGCTGTCAAGGGTAAAAATCCCGACAGGACGAACTGCCGGATTCGTGACCCAATGATCTTTAGCGGGCCCAGCCGGGGACGTGATTGAGGATGATTCCAAAGGCAGGCATGGCCACGATGTACGTCAGGATTGTGAGCATCATAATACCGATGAGATTCATGCCGAGGCCGGCTCTGGCCATGTCCGGAATCCTTACATACCCCGAGCCGTAGACCACTGCATTGGGTGGGGTTGCCACAGGGAGCATGAAGGCCAGTGAGGCTGCCACGGCTGCAGGGATCATCAAAAGGAGAGGGTTCTGACCCATACCGATGGCGGCTGTTCCCAAAATTGGCAGCAACATGGCAGTCGTGGCGGTGTTGGAGGTCAGTTCGGTCAGAAAGGCCGTGCTGGCCACGATGATGAGGGTTATGAAGATGGGACTGATTCCTTGCAGTCCGGTCACCCCATGGCCGATCCAGGCGTCCAGACCTGAAATCTGAAATCCTTTGCTCAGGGACAGTCCTCCTCCGAACAGAATCAGTGCTCCCCACGGTATCTTCATGGCCCATTCCCAGTTCAGGATGAATCGTCCACTACTCACACGTTCCGGCAGGAGAAAGAGGAGGATGGCGGCGCCGATAGCGATGGTCGAGTCGTCGATGAAAGGGCAGAAACTTTCCAACCCATACAATGTTACGCCAAAAAGCGTTTTTTCGGAGCGGAAGATCCAGGCCAGGGCGGCCGCAATGAAGATGATGAGCACGGTCCTTTCGCCCCGGGACATTGTGCCCATACCTCTCAATTCCCTCCGAATGGCTGCTTCACCGCCGGGGATGCCTTTCAATCTCACCGGGAAGGCGAGATTCGTCAGGTACAGCCAGGCCAGGGGCAGGACGATGCAGACCAGGGGGATGCCCACTTTCATCCACGTGACGAAATCGATGGTCCGGCCATACATTTCCGAGACGATTCCGGCGAGAATAAGGTTGGGGGGAGTTCCGATGAGGGTTCCGATGCCACCAATACTGGCCGAGTACGCGATACCGAGCATAAGAGCCGTCCCGAAGTTGAACCGAGTTCCCCTCGTCCTGTCCATTCGGTTCTCTTTGAGAAGCTGCTGGATGTTCATAATAACGGCGAGACCGATGGGCATCATCATCACTGTTGTGGCTGTGTTGGAGATCCACATGGATAAAAAGGCTGTGGCTATCATGAATCCCAGAATGAGGCGTTTCGGTGTCAGTCCGATGGTGGCAATGATCAACAGGGCGATTCTCCTGTGGAGGTTCCACCGCTGCATGGCCAGAGCGATGAAGAACCCTCCCATGAAGAGAAAGATGAGCGGGTTGGCGTACGGAGCGGCTGCTGTTTTTGGATCCGAAATGTGCAGGAGAGGATAGAGCGCGACAGGGATGAGGGACGTGGCGGGAATGGGTATGGCTTCGGTGACCCACCATGTGGCCATGAGGAGGGCGATGGCGGCCATTTTCTGAGCCTCGGCGGTCATACCTGATGGGGTCGGGATGATGAGGAGGATGAGGAAAACGAGAGGTCCGAGAAACAGACCGACAGCCGAACGGGTGGAATAGGACTGATGGACGTGTTGGGATTCTGTCTCAGGCATGCGTTCAAAGAGTATGAAATTCAGGACGGATCATGGCTTTTCGCGAGAGTCCTCCTCGATCTCTTCAAACGTCGCATCCTCGATCTCCGCCTCATCGATGTCGCTTCGTATAGGTTGCTCGGACCTTGTGGCTCCCCCCACTTCCGTCCCCTCACTTCGCCTGTGCTCGAAGAAGTTGCCGAAGAGACTCTTGATTAAACGATACACGATATATATCAACAGGAGATACAATAAGAATCGTATAAACATCGTCGGTATCCACAAACACTGTGCATTGTTGTTCAAGTGTGGCGATATGTGTATAGCTGGAGCAACAAAGCAGTTTCCCATAAATACATCATTTTCATCCCATATGCAAGGAAAAAATTAAAATTTCCGGTTGACTTTTCACGGGAAAAGCCATATACTACACTTTCCCGCAAGGGATTGATCCGGTTCGGTTACGAATAGTCTGGTGTATCTCAAGTTCATTTCAACCGAGAGGAGGGTCCCAATGCCCGATAAGATCACCCTGAGTGTTATCAAAGCGGATATTGGCGGTTATGTGGGCCATTCAAGCTCGCATCCTCAGATCTTGAAGAAGGCTGAGGAACGGCTCGATAAGGCTCGTCATAAAAAACTGCTGGTCGATTTTTATGTGACCCACTGCGGTGACGACCTTGAGCTCATTATGACACATCGCAAAGGCACCGAGGATCAGGAAGTCCACGAGCTGGCGTGGAACACCTTTGTTCAATGCACGGAGGAGGCGAAGAAACTGAAACTCTACGGTGCCGGTCAGGATTTACTCAAGGACGCCTTTTCGGGGAACGTCAAGGGGATGGGACCCGGGATCGCGGAGATGGAGTTTGTGGAACGGAAGAGCGAGCCCATCATCATATTCATGGCCGATAAGACGTCTCCGGGAGCGTGGAGTATGCCGGTATTCAGAATGTTCGCGGATCCTTTTAACACGGCAGGGCTCATTATCGACACCAACATGCACGGCGGCTTCGTCTTTGAAGTCATGGATATCAAGGAGAACAAGACCATCAGGCTCTCCTGTCCCGAGGAGATGTATGATTTGCTGGCCTTCATCGGTTCCATCAACCGCTTTATGATCAAAGCCGTCTACCGCAAGAGCGATGGGGAGATCGGTGCCGCGGCTTCAACGGACCGTCTGAGCCTCATCGCCGGCAAGTACGTGGGCAAAGACGATCCGGTCCTCATCGTCCGCTGCCAATCAGGACTGCCGGCGGTTGGTGAGGTGTTGGAGCCTTTCGCTTTTCCGCATCTCGTGGAGGGATTCATGCGCGGATCGCATCACGGCCCCATCATGCCTGTCTCTTTCGACCAGTCTACCCCCAGCCGTTTCGACGGACCGCCACGGGTGATCGCCGCCGGATTTCAACTGGCCGATGGACGCCTCATCGGACCGCGGGACATGTTCGACGATCCGGGCTTCGATCTGGCTCGTCAGAAAGCCAACGAGATAGCGGATTATATCCGCCACCACGGACCCTTCGAGCCCCACCGGCTCCCCATGGATGAGATGGAATACACGACCATGCCGGATATTATGAAGAAGATGGAGGATCGGTTTCAGAAGCTGGATTAATGCGTAACGAATGAAAATTCACGGTTACATCGGTATCCTGATTATTGTCTTCGTTAAGGTTACCCTCATCTTTCAGGTGCAGCCCTTCATCTCCTGGACGACACCGACAGCGTGGACAGGATATATCCTTCTCGTGGACGCTATCATTTACCGGTTGAAGGGCCAGTCCCTCATCTGTCATCGTCCCAAGAAATTCCTAACACTGTTGCCGCTGTCAATTGTTCTGTGGGTCATCTTTGAACTGTACAACCTTCATCTGGTGAACTGGGAATATATCAATCTCCCGGGCAATATGGCTCTGCGACTGTTTGGGTATTGCTGGTCGTTCGCCACAATTATTCCCGCAATTGTTCTGACATCGGAGTTGTTGGAGACACTGCATCTTTTTGACAAGGCCCGAATGAAAGCTGTGCACGTCACAAGAAATGCTCTCTATTTTTGGATAGTCATCGGGCTCGTTTTCTTAATTGCCCCTCTTCTCTTTCGGCAGTCTATTGCGGTCTATCTCTTCGGTCTTGTATGGGTAGGCTTCATCCTTGTTCTCGATCCATTGAATAAAATTGTTGGTCGTCCGTCCCTCTTCGGAGATTTGGAAAATGGGAAACTGGACACGATTCTGTCCCTCATGGTGGCCGGGTATGTCTGCGGTCTGTTCTGGGAATTCTGGAATTACTGGGCCCACACCAAGTGGATCTACACGTTTCCCATAACCCAAAACATCAAATACTTTGAAATGCCCGTCGTGGGATTTTTGGGGTTCGGACCCTTTGCCCTTGAGCTCTTTGGCATGTACCATTTTTCCGTGTTTCTGAAGCGGAAGGCTTTTCGTGAAGAAATTCGGTTGTCCGAAAAGGTGCAGAATCGTTACCCTTAAAACCGCCAGACACAAAGATGCATTCCTCAAGAAAGCCATTGTTTATTCTTACGATGATGGTTCTGGATGAAAGCAGGTACGTTTCGGGAGTGTGACCATGCCTTGGCAGAAAGCAGTGCTGATACTCGAAGTCAACTATGATATTCATACGGGAGGTGCTTTCTTTGAAGAGGAGGAAGGACCTTCTGAGGGAAAACTTTTGGAGGAGTTCTTTCGAATGATGGCCGCTCCGTACAGATTTTTTTCGATCCGCACTCCGGCAGAAATGGGTGTGCTCATTTCAAGATATCCGGCGAAATATGTTCACATTTCAGCCCATGGGATTGTCGATCAACCCACGGGAAAACTGGGAATCGAATTCCCTTTCAACATGAAACACATCGTGTATGAGATGGGGCAGGAGGACGATCTCGTTGAGACAGTGGAGGAGCTCGAGCTGCATCGTCTGTATCGCTATTTAAAGAATCGGGTCGTCTTCGCTTCAGCCTGTATGCTGGGCAAGGAACAATTTGCCAGAGAATTCGTCGAGAAATCGCAGTGCGAGCTTTTTATCGGGGCGAACTACCGAGCCTATTGGTACGATCTGGCCGTCTTCTCCCAACTTTTTTATACATCAATTTTCAGGGAAAACAAGAATGCCCTTCAAGCCGTAAAACGGGCCAAAAGGCAATATCCGAGACTGTTTCGAGGAAAACATTTCATCGAGGTGTGGAAGCCGAAGATCAAGAAACCTGCCAAAAAAACACAGTCACAATGAAGATTGAAATACCTCTCTCGAAGGCGAATCGACTCATCAATCATGGGCCGACCGTGCTCATCACGAGTCAGTCTGGAGGCAGGCCGAACATAATGACGGCGGCCTGGCAGACGCCGGTCAGCAAGGATCCCCCTCTGGTTGCAGTCAGTATTGCACCGGGGAGATATTCGCATCAGCTCATAGAAGAGAGTCGTGAATTCGTAGTTAATGTGCCGTCACATGTTCTTCTCAAAGAGGTCCACGGTTGTGGTACGGTGTCAGGCCAGGAAGTTGATAAGTTCAGGAAGTTTGGTTTGACGCCAGAGGATGCAGCTCACGTCGGAGCGCCACTCATCAAAGAATGCATAGCCCACTTGGAGTGCAGGCTATACGACTCTTTTGGGATTGGGGATCATACCCTATTCGTGGGTCAAGTCCTTGCGGCTTCGGTGGAGGAGGATCTCTTCGACGATTTCTTAAAAGTTGATGATCCCAGGGCGAAGACGCTTCATCATCTGGGAAGTAACAAGTACACGTGTCCCGATCAGCGTATTGAAGTAGATTGAGGACAATCACTCATTCGTTTATTGACAGCCAAGAAAGAATCAGATGGCCTTTAAAGATCTGAAGGTGACCTGTGTGAAAGCCGAGGGGGCATGCAGCCGTACCAAGGTTGGTAGTACGTTTTACATCAAGAATGCCCGCCTGGTGATCCCACCGGGGGAGAGTATCTGCATGTTTGCCCTGGGGAGCCTTTTGCCGCCCCTCACAGGCGCGATCATGAAGACCGAGGAGGGGGAGGGGATGTTGGACCTCCTTGAGGAGTGGCAATGCCCCGATCCTTTGGCCAAGGTCATCTTCAAGATAGAAGAGGAAAAATCGTAATTCTCTAACCAGGATAATGTATTGACTGTCATTCCTGCGAAGGCAGAGCCTGCCCCGTATTTATTACGGGGAATCTCCTCGGTTGATGCAACACACTTTCTTTGAGAAAATTCCGATATTCCGGGAAAAGTCCGGGAAATGTGCCACCGGAATTGTACAGGCCATGATCGTTTAAACAATAAAAAGAAAACTTTTAGAATAGATTTCGATAGATTTTGTGGGGCCAAGTCAGCATAAGTAAAAGATAATATTTTCCAACTACTCCAGATGCATATAAAATTCTTTCGGCTGGAGTTCCTGAAAATCCCCTGTTCGTACAAGGTGTTTCCGCATATCAGTACAGAGATGGCATTTTGAGAAATAGCCGGTGTGTGCCTCCTTGTACCCGTACTCTTTCGAAAAGTTGAAAAGGCCTTGGAGGTCCTCGTTTATTAAGAAGCTCAGTACGGGATGCTTTTCTGGTTGAATTCCCTCTCTCAGTAATGAGTCAAGATCCCTGCAATCGCCGTACGATATCCCGCCACAATATCCCGGGATATAATTTCCATAATTGTCGAAGTGGTTATGCCACTGTCGTGCGAACGACGGCACGCAGGGCTCATTGAAGAAGGCAGCGGCAGGATATTTGGGATATGCTCCCTGCAGTCTTTCCTCCAATGCATAGGCGGCCCGTCCATTCATGAAAAATTCCACATTTCTCATGAACTCCTCTTTCCTCTCGAGCTTGAGATAATCGTCTATGTTCAGTCTTTCTTGAATTCCCCATTCTTTAAATCGTCTGTAATATTCCGGCTGATAGACCGCCACATTTTGGCCGAAGATTTCGAGACCGATTCGAATGGCACGTTCCGTTCGTTCAAAGGGTACAAATTCCAGATAGAAGGGGTTGACCGAAATTAATATCCCTCGCATTCCACTTTCTTTGAGGAGTCGCATCTTATTTCTCGTTCCCTTATCGTTGGTCGACCAATAACAGTTCGTTTCAACGAATAAGGAGGGAATTCCCAATTCATGTGCCATCTCCGTTGCTTTGAACAGGAGCTCGAAGTTCAGAAACGGTTCGCCACCGGTAAAGTGGAGCCCATGATTGAGGCCTATTGATTCAGGGCCGTAAGGAGCCGGTTCTATCGTGCCGGCCAATTGGCTCAAGATCTTACCCAGGTTCTCTTCGGACATCCAGTCCGCATTCCATTTCGGAGAACAGGCGTACATGCAGTGCAGACACTCGGCGTTGCATTTGTAGGAGAGAATGAGTCCACCTGAGATGGGTTTGGGTATACGAAGAATCATCTCATATCCTTACTATCACCGGGTACAATATTCTACATTCTATGTTTAGGTCATATTTTTAAACTATCCCTTTCAAGGATTGTTTACAGAGTCATCGTTGAAGAGGAATCCGGATATCTTTCAAAAAGTGCGCCGATGAGATCGAAAAAATTTTTGATACTGTCAGTAGTGAGCTTCTCAAGTTCCATTGGGTCTTTCGAGGCAGAGGATTCTCCATCACATGAAAAATAAACAACAGGTGTGCAACCGCTATCAGAAACATCGTACGATTGAAAAACATAATATCCATCTTATGAGAATCAAGGAACGTCTTTAATGTTTGAGAATTCTTTCTGTCCATTGAGAAATCCGCACCTTATTTTGCAGCCATCGAAACATTTCTTCTGCCCCGGCCCCGGCAAAGGGGATGATCCCTATTTTCATCATGGCTTGATGCCGGGGGAGAGCGAAAAATACAACGGCTATGACTGTGGAGTGGGCGAGAAATAAGTATGCGAAGCGATGTTTGGACCACGATTTTGTCTTTAAGGTGCCTCCAAGAAAGAGCAGCACCAGAGCGATGCTGGGTATACTGTACACCAAATTGGATGTCCGGGGTTCGTCGGGGTTGAAGAGCCAGAGATGGAAGATTTTTACAGGAATGTTTTGCAGCTCCCTGACAGGCCGTGCTTTTATCGACTCGATGGCGTGTCCAAAATATGCATCGTTCATTTTTAATTCATACGATTCCCCCGGCTCGAAGTTTTTTATCTCGCGTTCGACGCTCGGATCGTCCCAGTTCCCAATGGAGTACGGATTGTGCCCCCGATAAAAATTGAGGCCAAAGTTCGTCGTGAGAGGGACGAAACTTCGATTGAAGGTGCTCGCGTTTCTGAGGTGCCAGGGCAGGAGAAGAAGGACGATCACACTTGCCACAACGAAAAAAGGTTTCATTTTTCGACGGTTGAGAAAAGAGATGAGAATAAATCCGGCGTAGAGTAGAAATTCCGACCGAAAATAGACGGTTATGGTTATTAAGAGTCCAAGGCCGATCAGTGTTTTTGTGCGCAACAGGGATTTTTTTTCGTACAAGAAAATGAGGAGTGAAATTACCGCCACATGATAGAATATGGTCGGAGTGTAGGAAACCGTTGCATAGATGAAATCAGGGGAAAGCGCTATGAAGGCTGAGGAGATTATGGCCGAAATTTCCGAAAAATACCGTTTTGTAAAAGTGTACGCAATAATAATACAAAACACTCCAAGAGCAATCTGGCCGAAAAGAATGAGACAATTTCTAACCACAATATTCTCGACAGTCAAAAACGGAAGTAAGTAGACGACGTATCCGGGAGGCATGAAGGCCGAAGGTTGCGGTTGAGCGGATTCATCGAAAAGAAATTCGTAGTGATCACCATCCCAGTTAAATAACGAATAGCCCTTACCGGAATATAGATTTTTCGCAATCTCCCCATACTCCCAGTAGTAGTCGCTCTGAAGATCCAGGAAAAGGAGGCAGAATAGAATACGTGCAATGACGGCAATGGTGCAAATTATAATCAACCACCATCGAGAGCGAAAGGTTCTTCTTTGATGAATACCGAACGTTGACATTTCAGTTTCGTTCCGACCCCAAGTTTGGATGTGTACCGACTATACGGTGGTACATCTCCGGATCCGTAGCCCCTTCCGTGGAGATGAGGAGGATTCTGGTGGATTCAGTGATACCCAATTTCTCTCGGATGGAGCCAGTCGTATCATGTTCCGACAGCTCCAGGTATCCGGCCAGTCCGGCGGCGCCCGACTCCCCGGAAATGATCCCGTCTTCAGCAAGAAGCCGCATGGCTTCGAACGCTCGTTCGTCGTCAACAGCGACGAAAACGTCGATCCCATCGCGGATGAGTGGCCAGGCTATGATTGACAGAGTCCCACAATTTAATCCGGCCATGACTGATGTCTGTGGACCGGGGATCGAGACCATGTGGCCTGCCTTGACCGACTCGAAGGCACAGGCCGCCCTTTCCGGCTCGACCCCGACGATTCGAGGAGCCGGCGAGCTTCCTTGGCCACGGTAGAACTGGACGACTGCTGCCGCAAGACTGCCCACCCCGATTTGCACGACGATGACATCAGGTTCGGGTTTCTTCAGGGCCTTTAATTGTTCATGTACTTCCCAGAACATGGTCGAGTAGCCTTCCACAATCCACCGAGGTATTGTTTCATAGCCCGGCCAGGCTGTGTCCTGAATGAGCCACGTGTTTCGATCTTGTTCGTTGGCAGCCGCTTTTACCGCTTCATCGTAATCACCTTCAACAACGATCACTTCAGCACCCTCTGATTCGATAGCATTAATGCGGGCCTGGACCGTACCCCTGGGCACAAAGATCTTCGAGTGTAACCAAAACAACCGGGCAACCCGGGCCACTCCCCGTCCATGATTTCCGTCGGTAGCCGTTACAAGTGTCAGGGGACGGAGCGATGTGAGCTTTTCTCTCAATTGCTCGATGGTATCCCATGGTTCGAGTTCAAAGCTTGTGCGTTCCATGAGTGTCCGGTAGAATGCATAGGAGGCGCCCAAGATCTTGAATGCCGGGAGCCCAAGTCGGTTTGACTCGTCTTTCACCCACACGCGAGCAACTCCGAGTCTCTGGGCGAGCTTTCGAGCAAAGATGAGGGGCGTCACGTTGTAGTCAGGCAGTCGTCGATGGAATTCTAACGGTCCCTGTCCGGGAATGGAGGCATTTCCATGTATCCTGACACTCTTGTTGTGGTATAACTTTCCCATGATTCAGTCGAGGGCGACAGTAAAAATGAGACGTGTTCAAAAATTGTACCGTTCAAATCTTTCATCATGATATCTTGAATAGATAATAACCGCTCTGACGCTGTTTGTCAACGCTTTTGTTACTTCAAGGGTCGTCAGGGTGTCTCTCCTGTTGCTCCAGGAATTTTTGAACGATTGCGAACGCGGTGCCTTGGGAAGAGTAACTTTCAATTTCTGATAAACTTACCTTTTCTGTTGACAAAAAAGACGAATTTGTGTATCTTAAGACAACCTCAAAAACGGAAAGAATATGATGCTTCTTTGTATGCATAACATAGCTTTGTACATATTTTTGTAAATGGGATACCGCATAGAAATGACACACGCAGTGTCATTGAGAAGAGGGTCGTGCTTCGCACGGCTGGGAGAGGCAATTTTTTTGTTGGCGAGAGATTGCTTCGCTTCGCTCGCATGACAGATAGGCTGAAAAGAGAGAAAGCCAGGCGGAGATTATTCCTCCCTTGGTGCGGGATTCGCAATGAGAGTTGCACGAAAGGAGGTGAGATTGGTTCCATTGAGTATCATATGTACGAACTCAAAAAACGTTTTCATGAAAGGAGTGGGTCTCATGTTCTGTTCGAAACGAAAATACGTGTCTATCATTCTCTGTGGTTTCATTCTGTTGGGTCTTGCAGGATTATGCTTCGCTCAGGGCTTCAAGGAGATTGAAAAAGATTGCCATGAGTATGTCCTGAGCAATGGCATGAAATTCATCGTACTGGAGCGGGAGGATGTCCCGGTGGTCTCTTTCCACACATATGCTGACGTGGGCAGTGCCAACGAATCATACGGAATCACCGGTATATCTCATTTCCTGGAGCACATGGCATTCAAAGGGACCAAGGTCGTCGGCACGACAAACTATGAGGCCGAGTTCGAGCTGAGGAAAGAGCTCGACCAAATTTTTGACGAGCTTGTTCACGAGAAGGGACGTATCCAGCCTGATTCTGTTAGGATTGCCGAACTTGATACCCTCTTTGAGAAGACGAGAAAAAAGGCGGACGAATATGTCGTGAACAACGAATTTTTTGACATGATACGACGTGAGGGCGGCTCCGGTGTGAACGCCTATACGAGTAACGATGCGACACAGTATATTGTCAGCCTCCCTGCCAATAAGCTTGAGTTCTGGATGGCCATGGAATCGGATCGATTCCTCAATCCGACTTTTCGAGAGTTCTATAAGGAAAAAGATGTCGTGATGGAGGAGAGACGATTGGGCATAGAAACGAGGCCAACGGGAAAGTTGATCGAAGATTTTTTTGCCATGGCATTCAAAGCTCATCCGTATCATCACTCGGTCATCGGCCACATGTCCGACCTGAGACGGATCACCCGGGAAGATATGCGTAACTACTTCCGCACGTATTACGGTCCGAGCAATCTCACGGCAGCCGTTGTCGGAGATGTGGACGCTGATGGGGTCTTCAAAATGGCCGAGACCTATTTTGGTCGGATTCCGACTGAACCCAAACCTGAGACAGTTCGAACTCTTGAGCCCGAACAGTGGGGAGAGCGGCGGGTGACTGTGGAGGCCATGGCCCAGCCGCTTCTGGTTGTTGGGTATCATCGGCCGAACGTCCGAGACAAGGATGATCTCGTCTTCGATGCCATGGCCAACATCTTGGGTCAGGGGCGCTCTTCACGTTTGTACACCGTTTTGGTGAAGGAGAAAAAAATCGCAGCGGCGGTCGGGGCAATGAGCGCTTGGCCCGGTAATAAGTATGACTGTCTCTTCGCAGTCTATGCAGTGCCGGCCAAGGATCATACTTCCGAGGAATGTTTAGCTGTTATCGACGATGAAATTGAGAAACTCAAGGCGGAGCTGGCTTCTGAAGATGAGATGAGCAAGTATAAACGAAGCACCAAGAAGGGTCTGATCGATGGAATGAAGTCAAACAGCAGTATGGCCCGAATGTTGACGAACTATGATATCCTTTCAGGGAGCTGGAGGAATCTGTTTGGTGAGATCGACCGCGTCGAGGCGGTATCGGCCGGCGATATCCAGCGGATCGCACAGGCATATCTTGTGAAAAAGAACCGCACTATCGGTGAGATCATTCCTGAAGATGAGGGATAACGGAGAATGGAAACCATTTTGAAGTTAAGGAGTCGAGCCATGAGAAAATATTGGAGATTTTTTCGACCAGTTGGGTTGCTCCTTCTGGTTGTTTTGTTCACAGCCGGGTTCGCTGATGCCCAGAAGGGTCCCAAGGATAAGTTCGAGTATCCATCTCTGAGCAAAATAGAGATGCCGGATGTGAAGGAGGAGACTCTTGAGAATGGTATGAAACTCTTCTTGGTCGAAGACCATCAGTACCCAACTGTGGATTTACGAGCCATGATCCGCACGGGATCGATCTACGAGCCGGCGGACAAAATCGGATTGGCATCAATTGTCGGTATGGTCCTCCGGACAGGTGGTACTGAGACGATGACGGGGGATGAGATCGACGAGCTTTTGGAGAGTATGGGAGCATCCGTTGAGACCAGCATCGGGGAAGGTTCGGGATACGTGTACGTGTCTGTCCTCAAGGAGGATATTGAGAAAGGACTGGAAATCCTGGCAGATCTCTTGATGCATCCGGCTTTTCCCGAGGATAAAATAGACCTGGCCAAGATGCAGCATCGGACCGGTATTTCGCGGCGGAACGACGACATTGGCTCGATCAGTTATCGGGAGTTCGACAAGATCATTTACGGAGCTGAAAGCCCGTACGCTCGTCACACGGAATATGCAACAATCGAGGCGATCACCAGGGATGATATGGTGGCTTTCTATGAGAGGTACTTTCATCCCAACAACGTTATCTTCGCGGCGTGGGGTGACTTCAAAGCCAAAGAGATCAAGGCAAAGATCGAAAACGCCTTTACCGGATGGGCACCGGCGGTCATTGAATTTCCTCCCAAGCCTCAGGTGGAGTATGAATACAAATTTTCAGTGAATTTCATCGAGAAACCCGATGTGAATCAGTCCTGGATCCTGATGGGCCACATCGGCGGATTGAAAAGCAGTCCTCACTACCCGGCATTAATCGTTATGAATCAGATTCTCTCGTTCGATCGTCTTTTTAAACGAATTCGGTCAGCGGAGGGATTGGCCTATCATGTGGGTGGAGCTTACGGTGCAGACTTTGATCATCCGGGTGTTTTCTATTCCATCTGTCAGACGAAGTCGCAGTCCACGGTGTATGCCATCGGGATTATGCTGGAGGAGATCGAGCGAATCACCGAGGAGGAAGTGACTGACGCAGAGCTGGCCAAGGCCAAGGACAGTTATCTCAACAGTTTCGTCTTCAATTTTGACTCGAAGGCCGAGATCGTCTCTCGCCTCATGCAGTATGCTTATTACGAGTATGCCTCCGACTTCATCAACCGGACCAAGATGGGGGTGGAGAATGTGACCAAGAGCGATGTGCTGCAGGCCGCCAAGGAGAATCTCCGTCCTGATAAGCTCCAGATTTTGGTGGTAGGGAAACCCGAAGATTTCGACGAGCCGCTCTCAGTGCTGGGTGCGGTGCATGAGATCGACATCACAATTCCGACACCGGAGGAGGAAGCTCCTGAAGCCACTCCTGAAAGCTTGGAGAAGGGGAGAGCATTGCTGGCTGAGGCGGTGGAGGCCATGGGAGGTTTGAACGCGTTTCAGGCCATTGCCAATATGAAGTTTGAAAGCAAGATAACGATTTTCATACCTCAAGGCGGGACGATGGAGGCCACGGCCAGGGAGATGACGGTTTATCCGGACAAAAACAGGACTGAGATCTCCCTGCCCTTTGGGCAAATGATCCAGGTGTTGCGCGGCGACCAGGCCTGGGCCACCGGTCCTCAGGGCACTCAGGATCTGGACGAGTCACAAAGGAAGGACATGGAAAAAAGTTTGTTCCGGGATATGGTCTTGCTTTTTCAAAGAAGCGGAGACACTGCCCTCGTTGTTCAATCGTTAGGAGAAACGGAGGTTGCAGGGAAAACGGCGGAGGAAATTCTGATAAAGGACGAAGAGGGGAATTCAGTAAAAATGTACCTCGATAAGGAAACGCATCTCGTCGTCAAGAGAGACTATCAAGGGACCACGATGAGGGGTGCAGCGAGTATGGAGGAATCGCTCACGGACTACCGAGAGGTTGACGGGATTAAGATTCCTTTTCGCAGTGACATCAAGGCCGATGGGGAACCGTACATCAGTGTTGAGGTGCAGGAGATGCTCATTAATACGGAGATAGATCCGGCTCTGTTTGAAAAGTGATTCGTGATCGAGTCCAGTTTCGCGTTCCGAGAGTGCGATCGAACCTTAAAAAGAGGGGGCGCATGGGTGTGCGCCCCCCTCTTTTTTCCGAGAAAAACATAACGGGATACGTGTGAGATAGTCTCTGTTGAGATTGTCCTTGAAATTATCCGGAGAATGGTATTATATTAATACCTTCGAATCGCCGCGGTACGTTAACTATAACACAGGGTTTCACTATGCTTCCAATGGAGGGGAAAATTGCAATTGTGACAGGTGCCGGTAAGGGAATAGGGAGAGAAATTTGTCTGCTTTTTGCGGAGAAGGGTGCCAAAATAGTGGCTGCAGCCCGGACGCAGTCCGATATTGAGGAATTGGTGGGGCAGATTGAGTCGCAGGGTGGCGAGGCGCTTGCTGTTGCCACAGACATACGAAGGAGAGATGAGGCGGATCGACTCATCTCTTCGGCTCTTGATCGTTTCGGAGGCATAGATGTTCTTGTGAACAATGCTGGTGTTGGAGCATTTGCCAACGTCGTCGACCTCAGTGACGCAGACTGGAACAGCCAGATCGAGACGAACCTGACGGGTATGTTCTTCTGCACGCGAGCTGCATTGAAAGAAATGCTCAAAGGAAAAAAGGATACGGTTCGTCATATTATCAACATCGCATCATTGGCGTCAACGGCAGGGTTTCGTGGAGGCTCTGCCTATTGCGCCTCAAAGTTCGGTGTCGTAGGATTCACTGAGTCCCTCATGCTCGAAGTCCGTGAGCATAATATCAAGGTCTCCGTCATATTGCCAGGATCGGTGAATACCTCCTTCCGTGGAACTTCTCCTGATGCAGAATCGTGGAAACTTCATCCCGGAGATATTGCCCAGGCGGTTGTGGATGTCGTTACATCATCAAAACAGGCACTGATGAGCCGGATTGAAGTTCGGCCGTTGAAACCGAAAGGGTAAAAATTGTTAAAAAAATGAGGTATGACATATCGCTTCATTCCTTTTCAGTGCTCTATTCAGGGATATGGAGTGCAACGATTCATCGTTGCGGATACGGATGGTAACACATCCCAACCGTATTTTCAGTGAAACGAGGGAGCCTATGAAAGTATGTTACAGATGTGGTCGGGCGGTCGAGGTTGAAAGAACGGTCGGCCGGACGGAAGCTTGTCCTCAGTGCGATGCGGATCTCCATTGTTGTTTGAATTGTAAGTTCTATGACAAGCTGTCCCATCATGAATGCCGAGAGCCTCAGGCTGAGCCTGTTGCCGACAAAGAAAAGGGCAACTTCTGCGATTATTTCGTCTTCAAGGACGAACCGGGGCCGAGGTCTCAATCTGGATCTTCAGTCAGTGCACGACAGAAACTTGATCGGATGTTTAAGAAACAAAAATGAGTTCCACTCTTGATGAATCCCTGAGAACCGTGGGAACGCATGTCATCCCTTCATGATGTGGTATGATTACATCGGCTGGATTGCGGGATGTGCTCTGATCTTTTTCTCGATCGCTTTTGTCATGACAAGTGTTCTTGAGAAAGAGGCGAGAGCCGTATTCATGGGTCTGATCGTCCTTGTCCCGCTATGTTTCGTATGGTTTCTCCTGTTAACGCAGCTGTATGTGTATCGGGCCGAGATCCTTGGTTTGGGAATCGTGGGGATTGTGCTGTTTGGCCTGATCCTTTTTGTGCCCTTCGGCAAGAAAGGGTCGTTGCAGATTGTACGTCCCTTGGAGCGGTTGGATGAGCGCGATATTATTTTTGCCAGGATGCGATATCAGGAGAATTCGGAGGCGTATAATGATTATTACAGGAGACATCCTGAGTTGAAGACGACCGACGATAAGGTACGGCGCATGCCCACGCTGTACGAACCCGGTTCTGAGAATTATCACGTCATCAACAGTCCAGTTCCCCAAGCCTGCTTTGATTTTCTGGAGGATATACGAGGGACTACCGAGGCACCTCCACATGCGGAGAACAGGGATATCGATCCTGAGCGAATGTCTCTCCGCCTGAAAGGACTTGCAAAATATTATGGTGGGAGAGACGCAGGCATTGCGGTGTTGAACGAAGGACATACGTACACCCATGTTGGTCGAGGTCAAGGAAAATACGGTGATGTGGTGAAGCTCGATCACAAATTTGCTCTCGTCTTCACTGTGGAGATGGATCGGTTCATGGTTCGACAAGCTCCTTCATTGACCGTCTACGTTGAATCCGCAAACCAATATGTGAAAGCGGCCACGATCGCCATATCGATAGCGTACTACATTCGCTCGCTGGGGTTTTCGGCGCGGGCGCATATCGATGGAAATTACCGGATCATCGTCCCGCCCGTCGCTGTCGATGCGGGTTTGGGAGAGATAGGAAGAATCGGTCTGTTGATGACGCCGAACCTTGGTCCGCGGGTGCGCCTTGGCGCGGTAACGACCGATATGCCTCTTGTACCTGATAAGCCGATCTCCTTCGGCGCTCTCGATTTTTGTGAGGCGTGTACGAAATGCGCAGAGAACTGTCCCTCTGGAGCTATTCCACAAGGGGATAAGAAAATCGTCCGAGGTGTTGAGAAATGGTTCGTCAACCAGGAGGCGTGTTACACATACTGGCGTAAGAGCGGTACTGACTGTGGAGTATGTATGAACGTATGCCCGTATAGCAAGCCGAACACATTTGTTCATAATTCTGTGCGCTACGCAGCACAACATTCGGTCGTAGCGCGCCGAGGTGCAAAATGGGCGGATGATTTTTTTTACGGTCGATTCCCAAAATCGAACAAGAAACCGGAGTGGCTGATCAGTTAGCAGAGAGCCTGGAGAGGTCGACAAACGTGATGAGTGAAGTTGAAAAAATATTGAAATTCACAGTGGACGTAGCAATAAGGACTGGTCATATCCTCCTCAATCATTTTCAACGGGGCTTGGACGTGAGGTATAAAAGCTCCGAGATTGATCTGGTAACGGAAGCCGACCTGGCTTCCGAGCGTTTTATCGTTGAGACCATCAGGCACCACTATCCAAAGCATGGTATCCTCTCCGAGGAGGAGGTTGAGGATAAGGAGGACAGGGAATTTTTCTGGATTATTGATCCATTGGACGGCACAGTGAACTATGCTCATGGATTTCCGATTTTTTGTGTCTCCCTGGCTTTGCAGCAGCGGGGCGATCCTATTCTAGGGGTGACGCATGATCCGATGAGGGATGAAACCTTTACCGCGGTGAAAAACCTTGGTGCGTTTCTGAATGGGGATGCGTTAAAGGTTTCCGGAGCCGATCGCCTTGTCCGATCTCTTGTGGCCACCGGTTTCCCATACAAACGGGCAACAATTGAAGATAACAATCTGCCGGAGTTCAATCGAGTCCTGCCGAAAGTTCAGGGTGTCCGGCGGGGCGGTTCGGCCGCACTTGATTTGGCCTACGTCGCAGCCGGACGTTTGGATGGATACTGGGAAGCTCATCTGTCCCCGTGGGACTGGGCTGCCGGAGTGTTGATGATTCAGGAGGCAGGCGGGAGGGTGACTGATAGAAGGAACCAACCGTGGACGTTTGGAAGCAAAAAGATGGTGGCAACGAACGGACTGATCCATGAGGAGTTGCTGCACATATTGAATGAATGGTGATCGATGGAGGCTCCACGTTCTCGCTGCGCATGGAGGTTCGAGATCAGTACTGTAAAAATCGATGAAGGGCGTTTTCCTGAACGTGTTGCAGCAGATTGACAAGAGAACGGCTTGGAAAATACATTAGCACATAACCTCTTTAAAAAATTCAACAAAGCTCTCCGGCACTATCACCTGATCGACAATGGTGATCGGATCCTGGTGGCCGTGTCAGGGGGGAAAGACAGTCTGACTTTGCTGAGATTGCTTCAACTGGATCAAGGGAAGATCCCAGTTTCCTTTGACCTCGTGGCTGTCCATGTTGAGTCGGATTTTCGGTGCGCGGGTTGTGTTCATAAGGAGATCTTGAGAAAATTATTCAAGAGCGTAAATATAGAATTCTCCTTTGAACAAATTCGTATGACCCTGGATAAGGATGGAAAGCGCCGAACACCAAACTGCTTCTGGTGCTCCTGGAATCGGAGAAAGGCGTTGTTCCTGGCTGCACAACGTTTGGGCTGCAATAAAGTGGCCTTTGGACATCATGCTGACGACGTCGCAGAGACGACGCTCCTGAACCTCTTTTTTCACGGTCGGTTGGAGACGATGGAGCCAAAGGTCCTGTTCTTCAAGGGAAAAATCACCGTCATCCGACCTCTGGTCTTCGTGCCCGAAAGGGAGATTCTTCGATTTGCGAAAGAGAGCGGTTTTCCATCCCAGCTCTGTCAATGTCCGAACAATCTCACCTCGAAGCGGGCCCGAATGAAGGAGATCCTGAAGTCCATTGAAAAGGAATGTCCGAAGGCGAAAGTCAATCTCTATAAGGCAGTTGAAAACAAGATGGTGTGGGACAGGGAAGACGGAACACACGGAGTCAATGAAAAAACGGACAGTCAGTTCCTCCTCTCGTGAGTGAAAAGAGCGTGGATTCTAAGTGGGGGTTATGGATGGTATGACTAAGAAAATCAGGATCGGAGTGGGATCGATTACGGCTGAGGCCGAACTTCATGATACCTCAACCGTTATACTATTGTGGGAAGCGTTGCCGGTGGAGGGATTCGCCAACAGGTGGGGTGATGAAGTCTATTTCAAGATACCGGTGGATGCAGAGCTGGAAAAGGAAGCCCGGGAAGTCGTACATGAGGGTGAGGTGGGATACTGGCCGATGGGGCAAGCCTTCTGTATCTTTTTCGGCCCAACGCCGGCCAGTAGAGGTGATGAAATTCGGGCGTACAGTCCGGTGAATATCCTCGGTCGTATTGTCGGCGATGCAACCGTGTTCAAAGATGTCACCGAGGGGGAGCCCATCACAATTGACAAGGTTGCATAGAGTGTGAAGGCTGAACTTTTTTCGTTTCGTACGGAGGTGAAGAGATGCTTGAGCGTATTGACCTCAAGAGGGTGAAGAAAGAGTTGAAGACGGCATGGATGCCGGTTGACCTGGCAAGGGTGAATGATTCGGCTGTCCGGTGCGCGAAGATCAAAGGAGAGTATCACTGGCATACGCACCGGTTCTCCGATGAATTCTTCCTCGTGCAGGATGGCAAGATGGTCATTCAGACGACCAAGGGCGATGTCTCTTTGGAGTCAGGTCACGGTGTGGTTGTTCCGAAAGGATTGAGGCACCGATCGAAGTCGGACAAAGGTGCCATTGCTCTTGTTTTCGAACTTCAGTCCACGAAAAAAGAAGGCGATTGATGACAGAGCGGCTCTATTTCGATGAGCCCTACCGCACTGAGTTCGAAGCCAGCGTAGTTGACAGGGTTGAGATCGAGGGTAAGCCGGCACTGATACTGAATCGGACCTGTTTCTATCCCACCGCTGGAGGCCAACAGTGTGATCGCGGGATCATCAATGATGTGTCAGTTATTGATGTGGTGGACCAGGATGGCGAAATCATTCACGTTCTCGAGAGAGAGATTACGGGGGATGGCGTTCGCGGGTGTATCGACTGGAGGCGGCGCTTTGATTTCATGCAGCAGCATTCCGGCCAGCATGTGCTCTCGCAGAGCTTCTTTCGAATATTGGATGCCAACACAAAGTCGGCGCACCTGGGTGAGGGCTCATCGACCATCGAGATAGCTCGGGGAACCCTGAGTCGTGAAGAGGCCCATGCAGTTGAAAATGTTGCCAACAAGATCGTTTTTGAAAATCGGGCCATCAAGACGTATTTGAGATCTGAAGACGAGCTCTCATCAATGCCATTGAGAAGAACGCCGAAGAAGAAAGGTCGGATTAGGATTGTAGAAATTGACGGCTTTGACTTTACTCCTTGCGGTGGTACACACTGTCGCCGCACCGGAGAGATCGGGCTCATCAAGACGGGTCGGTGGGAGAAGATTCGAGGGCACGTTCGCATTCAATTCCTGTGCGGAAACCGGGCTCTCACGGAATACAGGTGGAAGAGCGAAACCGTTGAAGAACTGGCGGATCGATTTTCAGCCAGAGGCGCTGATGTCCTCTCTCTTGTCATGAAGCAGACAGACGAGATCAAGGAACTCAAGGCAAACGTGAAGGAAGTTACGCTGAAAGCATTGGACATGGAGGTGCATGAGCTGCTGTCAAAGGCTCCTGTGCTCGGCGAGTTGAAAATCGTCAAGGCCGTTTATCAGAATCGTCCGTCGGAGGACATGAAAACTCTGGCGACCATGATTACTGAATCTGAGAAATCGATTGCACTTCTTGGAAATTGTGATGAAAAAGGGCAGCTGGTCTTTTCGTGTTCGAAGGGGCTCCCGTATACAATGAACGATCTCGTCGCCGAGGCTTGCGCCAAGATCGGTGGACGTGGCGGTGGCTCCCCGGACTTAGCTTTTGGGGGTGGAACCCAACCCGAAAACGTTGAAGACGCTATTGAACATGTCTTTCAACAAATTTTAAAAGGATAATAGAAAGATGTGCAGATTTTCGTCTCCTCAAAAGAATGGCATTCCGCAAATACGGAAATTCGTAATGCAACGCGCACTCCTGGCTGTGACAGCACTCCTGATGCTCCTCTCTCTGTTTCATTGTCAGAAGATGCCTGAGAGTGCCGAAGATGTCAAGAGTGAAAAAGATGTGGCCTCACTGCTTGAACGGTTGGAAAAACGATATGAAGAGAGTTGCATCCGAATGGGACGAGCCAATTGGAATCTGTACTCTGGCGAGGACCCTGGTGATCTGAACGCCATACGGGCTGAGTTCTCGGATATTCTGCTCGATAGTCTGTACCGGAAGATTATTAGTGACTGGAGATACATGCCTCCTGCAGACGTCGATCCCAGACTGAAGAGACGCCTTGAGATCTGGACCCAATGTTTCCTGGGAGCCTATGTGGAGGAGGATGAAGACATCTATACGCTCGAGCACTTGCTTGAGGAACGCAATCATCTGTTCCGATTCAGTCTGAACGGGGTGGAGACCTCCCAGACTGAACTGAACCGAATCATCCGTATGGAAAGTGATCCTGAGAAACGTCGCAGGGCGTGGGAGGCATTCAGCCAGCTTTCGGAGGCGAACGAGAAAGATCTGCGCCGGTTATTCCGCACGAGGAATGAGAAATTGGAACCCTTGGGAAGGAAAATGGACTACGGGATATTTTCTTTGATGGTTCAATCTATCAATGCCTCGTGGTTGGAAAGGATTATGATAGAACTTGAGGAGCAGACGAGGGAGCCGTACAGACAGTTTGTGGATTCGATGAAGAGTGCGCTTGACCTTGAAACTCTTTATCCTTGGGATATTCAGTACGCGCTGCGTCAGAGTGCATCTCTGCCTGATGAATTCTTCCCCAGAGATCAGGCGCTGCCAACTCTCTTCGAGTTTCTCAATGCCATCGGGTTTCAAACGAAAGAGCTGCCCATTCACATTACCGAAGGTGAATATCACTACGATGTCTTTGGGCTCGCTGTTGAGATTCCGAAAAATGTCAAGCTTTTGGTCGGTCAGGGCCGT
>CP070758.1:3949480-4000937 GCA_020348925.1 Gemmatimonadota bacterium
CGACAGTCCAGTGAAAAAAGAGACGCACAGCAACTCACTGCGAATAGAACAGCCAACAACGATGGTGCTTTTGACCAAACCTTTATTTTCTGAGCCATGTTACACATGGAAACGGTAGAAGATGATATCTCCGTCCTGAACAACATAATCACGCCCTTCTGACTGAAGCAATCCTTGATCACGGGCATGAGACCAACCACCAGCCTGTCTGAATATCTCGAACGGTACCACCTCAGCCTTTATAAATCCTCTCTCCATATCGGTATGTATCTTGCCCGCAGCTTGAGAGGCAGTGGTACCTCTCACAATGGGTGTAGCCCTGACTTCATTGGGATTGAATGTGAAAAAAGTGATAAGATTTAAGAGTTCATAACTTTCTTGAACCACCTTCTTCAAGCTGGACTCAGTCAATCCCATGTCCGATGAGAACTCTTGTGCTTCCTCGGGAGCCAACTCCGCCAGTTCAGATTCTAACTTGGCACAGACGTGAATGACCGAACTCCCTTGAGAGGCTGCGTACTCTTCCAACTCTTTGGTGAATCGATTCCCGCCAGCGGCAAGGGAGTCCTCATCTATGTTTGCCATATAGAGGATCTTCTTCGACGTGAGAAAGAAATACTGACCGGCGATTTCGCGTTCCGTAGCACTGAATTCCAGCTCTCGAACAGGTTGAGTATCATTAAGAGAGTTCTCGATTTTTTCTAAAATGACAAGCTCCTCTTGAAACTCTTTGTCCCCCGATTTCGCCTGTCTCTTCACTTTCTCTTTTCTCTTCTCGACGGTTTGCAAATCAGCCAACAAGAGCTCAGTCTCAATAGTCTGAACATCACGGATGGGATCGATGGTGCCATCGACATGGGTCACTTGAGTATCCTCAAAACAGCGGACCACGTGGAGTATTGAATCTACTTCGCGGATATGGTGCAGAAACTTATTGCCAAGTCCTTCACCTCTGCTGGCTCCTTTGACCAGCCCGGCGATATCTACAAAGCGAACAACGGCCGGCGTCTTCTTCGCCGATTCACCAATTTCAAAAATATGGTCAAGGCGTTTATCATCCATCTCCGCCATACCCACGTGATGATCGGTGGTGCAAAAGGGATAGTTATCCACTTTCACCCCCGCCTTCGTCAAGGCGTTAAATAGTGTAGACTTACCGACGTTCGGCAGACCAACAATGCCTACCTGCATGATGTCAAACCCTTCAGAGTCATGGACTTTCTTTTCCGAAACAGGCCATCATTCTTCGGTAGAATTCTGCAGAGAAAATGGACCCCGCGTTCAGGGTTCAAATTCTTTAAAGAGTTTGTCGTACGTTTCCTCCAGTTCTTCGTTGATCACTTTCGTTTCCGAGAGAACCGGCATGAAATTCGTGTCCCCATCCCATCTGGGCACAACGTGGACATGGATATGGTCGATAACTCCTGCGCCGGCAACCTGTCCAATATTGATTCCGACATTAAATCCCTGAGGATTCAGTACTCTTTTGAATGTCCTCACGCTCAGCTGGAGAAGCTTCATCAAATCCAGAGATTCAGCATCATTCAAATCCTCAAATTCACCCACATGCCGATAGGGAGCCACCATAATATGACCATTGTTATAAGGGAATCTGTTCATCATGACGAAGCAGGAAGATCCTCTGTGCAAAATGAGACCTCCTCTGTCGTCACCACGGACCACACCCTCACAAAAAATGCACCCCTCCTTTTTTTCGGCAAGAATATATTTCATACGCCACGGTGCCCAGAGTTTATCCATAGCAGCTCCGATCCGATCTTATAACGGTATTTCCCCTAATCTCTCATGCAACTGCTTCCGCAGAAAATCCTCAACATCCTTCGCTTTCGTAAAGGACAATGCCTCGTTAGCAATCTCGAGTGCCTCTTTATAAGTTATTGTCCGGATCAAGCGTTTTGCTTCAGGAAGTGCAATCGGGCTCATACTGAATTCATCCAAACCCATACCCAACAGCAACCATACGCACAGCGGATCCCCAGCCATTTCCCCACAGAGCCCTGTCCAGATACCTCTCTCCTTCCCCGCCGTAATGATCATTTGAATGAACTTCAGCACAGCTGGGTGAAAATGGTTAAACAGGTACGCGATTTTTTCATTACCGCGGTCGACAGCAATAGTATATTGAATGAGATCATTCGTCCCGATACTGAAAAAGTCGACCTCCTGGGATAGTTCCCGAGCCACCAGGGCAGCCGCAGGAACCTCAATCATCACACCGATATGACAATCTTCATTGAAAGGAATTCCGTCCTCTCTCAATTCTTGCTGGACCTCATAGTAGAACTTCTTGACCTCCTGAAGTTCGCCCAGTCCTGATATCATGGGAAACATAATTCTGATATTTCCATGAATGCTCGCTTTTAAAATAGCGCGCAATTGCATCTTAAAAATGTCTTTTCTTTCCAGACAGATGCGAATGGCACGCCAGCCCAAATAAGGATTCGGCTCCGGGGCTATATTCAATCCTGAAACAAATTTGTCACCACCGAGATCGAGGGTACGAATCACCACAGGGTCAGGATTCATCCGCTCGGCAACTGATGCATACGCTTCGTATTGTTCACTCTCGCTCGGCAAATCTGAGCGAGCCAGGTAAAGATACTCGGTGCGAAAGAGGCCGATGCCTCGGGCCCCGTGCGACAGAGCGGTCTCAACTTCGTCAGGGAGTTCTATGTTGGCTTGAAGCTCAATACTCCTGCCGTCCAGCGTAGCGGCGGGTTCATCTCTCAGACTGAGGAGTTCGAGATCGTGCTCGATGAATAATTTCTGCTTCTCTTCATATTCAAGCAGCGTCCTCTCATCAGGATTAACGATAACTATTCCATGGACTCCATCGATTACGAGAAGATCACCAGGACAGACCTTCTGGGTCACCTCCTTGAGACCGACCACAGCAGGAATTTCGAGGGAACGGGCCATTATGGCTGCATGAGAAGTTCGTCCACCCAGATCCGTCACAAAACCCAATACTTTGTTCCGATCGAGCTGAGCCGTATCCGACGGAGTTAAAAACTTTGCAAGAACTATACTTTGCCCCTCCGGACGATCGAAACTCTCCTGACCATCCCCTGCCAGGTTTCGTAATACTCGACGTTCGACATCCTGAAGATCCACAGCTCGTTCCCTTAAATACTCGTCTCCTGTGTCCAGAAGAGTCTTTCTCACATTCTCCAGGTTTTGGAAAAAGATAAACTCGGCGTTCTTCTTTTGCTTTTTGATACGATCGACGGTTTCGTCAATGGCCATTGTATCTTCTAACATTAAGAGATGAGCGTCAAATATTCGTGCTTTCTCCTCTCCTAATTGATTGGCAATTTTCCTCTGAATGCTGGCAAAATCTTTCTTCGTTTTCGCCACTGCCTTTTCAAACCGTTTCACCTCGACTTCCACGCGCGATTCTTCGATATCAATCTCTTTGACCGACATTCGCTCCAGATCGAGAATATGTGCATGCCCGATGGCAATACCCGGTGAAGCAGGAATGCCTTTCAGAATGGAGACTTCTGGGTTTGAACATTTCAGGTTCCTGCTGCGTCTTCTTTTATTGGAATTCACCACGGCCGTATCCTTCACTCCTCATTGAATTTTGACTGAATGAGTGCCTCCAAGGCTTCGACTGCAGCTTCGGCATCAGATCCATTTGCCCGAATTACAATTTCACTTCCATACTCAGCAGCCAACATCATTACTCCCATGATACTTTTTCCATTGACTTGAAGACTGTCTTTTACAAGAGTAATATTCGAAATAAATTTGCCCGCGGTTTGCACAATAAGTGCTGCTGGCCGAGCATGAAGGCCAAGCCTGTTTTGTATCCTCACCTTCTTTTCGATCATATCACAAAGAGCATCTAATATACGCCGTTATAAAACCAATGATCAATGCTACCGGAATAACGAAGAACAGTGAAACTCGCCTCTTCAACGCAACCCAATAATAAATAATAAAAAGGAGGAAAAGAACCAAATAAGAAATAGAGACCTGAAAACTGGAAACGCATTCAACACTCAGAAAGAACCCGACGGCTATGGCCCCTAACACGCGTATACTTCGTATGCTTTTCTTGTAGAGTGGTCGGACGAGTTCAGAAAACACGCGTGGACCCAATTCAAATCCTCGCCGAAGTCCCCAATAGCGTACCCATAGATGGGGAAGATTGTAAACAGCCAGAAAAACAATCGGTCCCCAAAGGCTCCCGCGAAGAGCGATGACAGCCCCAACAATTCCGGCCAGAGGGCGAAGACCGTTCCAGAAGAACTGGTCACCAAGGGAGCCCAGCGGCCCGCACAGCCCATTTTTGATCTTGCGTACCCGCTCACTTTTGTCATTCCTCCGACCATCTTCCACGTGAATTGCTGCCCCGAGAACGAAAGAGGCGAAATAAGGATGCGCGTTGAAGAATTCAAGGTGGCGGAGAAGAAAGTCGACTCGCTCTTCCTTTGTTCGACAGATCCTGTTTATAATTTGCGCCATTGAGTTGGCAAATCCTAATGCAAGCATTCTGGGATAGTTCCACGCTGCCTGGATATAGAACGATCGGAAAAATATATGTATCCAATCGCTTTTTCTAATACTCGCTGCGTTCATACCCAAAATATTTCGCCTAAGAGCACCGTGAATTTCACTCACAGTATCGAGATTAAAATTCCACCTATGAATCCTACAGCGATGAAAGAAACTGTTTTTTTCGATCCGAAAATAGTCAACACCACAGCGCCACCTAAGGCCATGAGAGAGAGAGTACTGATCTCACCGAATTCCGGACCAAAGAGGAGCGAAAATCCGGCCATTTTGGTGAGTCCCATGAGACCTAAGAGAAGTGTCACCCCGCTGTACACAAAACCGCGTCCAAAAGAATGGATCACACCCAACCAATTCTGAAGTTCAACGCCTCTGGCTTTCCCTTCTCTCGCAAATTTCAAGGCCCGCTCCATGAGCGTCGAATTTATTGTTCGCATGAAGACGATAAGCTTGCTTCCGATAAAAGCTACGGGCACCGAATACAGAATTGATATGAGAATTACGAAATGAGGGATGTTCGCATGGGGCTGGAATTTCACAGCCATGGCCACTGCCACAGCGCTGGCTACATTACTATCAGGGAAAACAGCAGCACGGACGGGCACGGCACCAGCACACAACAGCTCCATCAGAGCTCCCATGAAAAGGCCTGTCTGAAGATCACCAAGGAGGAGACCAACTACTGGACCACTCACAATTGGTCGGCAGATCATAACCTGCCAGGCCGCCGTCGTATCCACAGCAACGACTCCCCCAACCAGACTCACAATAAGGAGATCAGTCCACATCAGTCGAGAATTTCTCTTACCATCAAGACAACATCACTTTGTCCAATGTACCGTCATCATTGAGATCGGTTGCCCGGAATTGGCCGGATGTCGGCCTCACCGACCCAACATGGAAATCGATCAAGAGCAGAACATCTGTAATACTGACATGCCCGTCGTCAGCGACATCACTTTTAGGATTCCATACTTTCGGCCTGCCACGTTTGAAGACACCACCATCTTTCGCTTCGACATATAAGACCTGCGGATTGGAAGCACTGCTAAACAACTTACGCTTGGATCTCTCAAGCCATCACCCACAGATTTCCACGCTTCACGCTCATCGAAGCCTCGAGAGACACGATCTGATGCAACGGCCTTAAGGACGTTTGATGATATAGGATCAAATCAAAACCTTCAACTCTTTTTTAAACGATATCAAGCGTAGAAACGTTGTCTAATAATCGATACTCCACCACAGCTCTCTTCAGACACGTCTCATATTTTCTTTTTATTATTTTCAATCTTCAACTCTTATTCTGATCTTTGCTCCCATATCTGTCTGACCGTTCCATTGATAACCTGAAAGAATCCCTAATGAAATGCGGACCATATTATTACGAGCGAGGAGAAGAGCCTCCCGATGAAAGAAACCGCGACATATGATACTTGTTACAGCTCATGAGTATGTTATGCATGAAAGGACGTGAGGTGTCGAGGCGTTCAATGTATCGTCAAAAATCAAAAACTGATATCTTGAAATATTTGTTGGGGTTCTTTTTGATGTCTTCGATAAGAAGGTTAATTTCCTCGGTCGTCCTCTGCAGCTTGTCGTAGAGTTCACGGCTGTTCACCAATTCACCAAGAGTTCCCTCACCCTGATCTATCCTGTCACTGATAATTTTGAAGGTCGAAGAAATTTCCTCCAAACGAAGGAGGACGGTATCGAAGCGTTCCGCTGAAGAACTGAATTGCATGATTGTGGAATCGATGACTGTCCTGTTATCTCCGACGAGGTTTTTAAGCTCCTGTGAGGTCGTTTTGAAGTCCCGAACCGCATCGTTAAAACCCGGTCGGTTTTCATCGACAAGAGATCGAATCGATTTCATCAAAACCTGGGCATCGGTCAAGGTTTGCTCTATCGAGCCTAAAATTCCACTTCCACCTATTGAACGATCAATTTTCCCAACCAATTGACGGACCTCGGTAACAAGAGTGCCCAACATTCCAACCACCTCAAAAAGATCGGTCTGATGGACGCCCTCAACAACTTGAGAGGGATCCAAAGGATGGCCGCTCTCCCCGGGATCAATCTCCACATATTTCATGCCGACGAACCCACTGCTCATAATCATAAATTTGGAATCATCGCTCAAGTGGACATCTGACTCCAAGAACACATCAACCTGAACTTTCCCTTGTCGTAGAGCAATGGATTTGACTGAACCTTTTCTCACTCCGGCCACCATGACAGGATCTCCCTCTTTCAACCCACTGGCGTTGTCAAAAAGGACCGTAACGGAATATCGATGACGGTTGAATTTGAATTCTTTAAGAAAAAGAATGCCTGCGATCAGGATAATAATCGCACAGAGACAGAACACGCCGACGATCAATTCAGTCTTCTTTCCTTTCATTCAACTCTCCTCTATAACAGTTTTCGCATATCTATTTTTTTGGCTGTAGGAACATCCCTGCATTCTACCTCAACGCCCATAGCTATCAGCTCTTTAAAAGCGTCGATATCCTGATTCGTGACATATACATATGGAAGCAAACGATCCTTCCCTTCGGTGTGATGCAATCCGCCGACATTGACACTCTTGATATCAATCCCCTTCCTCACAAGACTTAAAGCGTTCCGAGGAGACTCGACAATGACAAGAATTCTTTCTTCGTCGAACTCCCTTTCGGTAAGATACTTCACTGCCCTGTCAAGTCCTAAGATAGATACGCCGATCTCCGAAGGGACTGCTGCTTCGTACACTTCTCTGTGCCAAGAACTCTTGGCAATGTTATCGTTGACCAACACGATGCGATCGGGATGCAATGCATGAGCCCAACCCAGAATGACTTGGCCATGAATGAGACGATCATCTATTCGAACAAGAACAAGAGCCATCCGTTCGCCTATATCTCTAAAGATGAACCGCCGTCCTCAGTGATCACCGAGGAGGAAATAAGGTATAATTTCCTACTTCAATTCCTGCCGTCCCTGCTTCGCGCAAATTTTCAACAAGGACCGGCAGTTCAAGATCATTCCTTTTGTAGAAAAACTGAAGCAGCATAGGCAAGTTGACGCCACTGACAACGTATACCGTTCTATGTTTCCGCCTCATTCTCTCCACAGCTACCCAACAACTTCCCCGCGCTAAATCGACGAAGATCACGGTGCCATCTCGAAAACCTTCTCTTGACAACGCTTCGCCCAGGACATCTTCCATGGCTGCCCCAGAGCACCCCTCATTCGACAAAGCCACCACATTTTCTTGTCTCCCTATGATACCCTCAGCCGTGCGCAGCAGCTCCTGTCCGATTTTGCCATGCGTGAAGAGAATTCCTCCTATCATCGTTGGATAAAATCCTATTCTGTATCCTCGCGAAAATAATGATCAGCCTGGGTTTTGCTTCGTATCGCCTCGTGGAGCCTTTTGCTAAATTCCTTTGCAGGATAATAACCGTATATCTTCAAGAGATAGTTGAGGGCAATCACTTCGGCGATGACTGTAATGTTTTTTCCCGGAAAGATGGGAACTGTCACTTGTGGTATCTCCACCTCAAGAATCGCCGATTTCTCCTCCTCAATCCCGAGTCTTTCGTAATCAAGAGTCTCATCGAAATCAACAAGCTGTACCTCAACCTCAATTCTCTTCTGAAGCCGAATTGCTTGCACACCGAACACACTCCGGACATCAATGATCCCTACTCCGCGAATCTCGATATGGTGTCGCAACAGATCATTGCTGCTACCCAGAAGTAAACCCCGAGCACTTCTTGTGACCGTGACCACATCATCAGCAACCAAACGATGACCTCGTTCCACCAGATCCAGAGCAATTTCACTCTTCCCGATGCTACTCCTTCCGGTGAACAGGAGTCCCACACCATAGACATCCACGAGGGAGCCATGAATCGTCGTTTGTGGGGCAAAGCGGTCATCCAGGTAATAATTGAAGAGATGGACAAACTTCGTCGTGGGAAAGCTTGTTCGAAGAAGAGCGATCCCAGAACGCTCGGCAATTTCACGAAGCACCCCTGGAGGGTCATTTGCATTTGTAATAATGACACAGGGAAGATCGAATCTGAACAGAGTTTCCAGCGCTTGCTTTAAATCTTCCTGCGAAAGTCTTCTGAGGTAGGCGATCTCAGCATTTCCGAGAATCTGAACCCTCCTGAAGGCAAACAGATCGACGAAACCTGCCAGTGCTAATCCAGGGCGATGAATGTCATTCCTCGTGATCAGTTTACTGAGCCCGCTTTTACCACATAAAAGTTCCAAATCGAGCCGCTCCCGATTTTCTTCAATGAGTTTTTCGACCGTGATGCCTTCCATAGGAACTCTGAAATGTTAAAGCCGGATTATCGTTTGCGAAATCTGGCTGGCATTATTCTCAGCTGCTCTCGATATTTTGAAACTGTACGCCGGGCAATGTTGAAACCCTCCTCTTTCAATCTATTCGCGATTTCCTGGTCGCTGAGGGGTTTCTTTTGATTCTCCTCTTCAACAAGGCGAGTAATTCGCTCTTTCACCCGCTTCGAAGACACCTCCTCTCCGGCTCTACTTTCAATCTTTGCATCGAAAAAATATTTCAAAGGAAAGATACCGCGAGGAGTCTGGACATATTTATTACTGGTTACACGGCTGACGGTAGAAACAGACATCTCCAGTGCTTCCGCGACCTCCTGGAGGACCATGGGCTTCAAACGGGTAACGCCATGTTCCAAGAAATCACGCTGCGCCTGAGCCAAGTAATTCACAACCGCTAATATTGTGGACCGTCTTTGGTCAATGGACTTAATCAGCCATCGAGCAGCATTGAGCTTGTCGACGACGTATCTTTTCGTCTCAGGGCTCGAGGTCGAAGACCCTTCGAGAACGGAACGATACAGAGGATTCACCCTCAACATGGGTGAATTTTTATCGTTCAGCATGACGACGTAATTATTCTCAATCTTCTCAATAATCACATCGGGGAAAATCGTTCTGGCTCCCATCGAAGGTCCCCAGCCTGGACGTGGGTTCAACCGAGCAATCCGCGCCGCAGCTTTGTGCACGTCCTCTTCGCTCACTCCCAAGGTCTTTGCTATGAGTGCAAAGCGGCCTCGTTTCAAATCTAACAAGTGTTTGTCAACTATAGACCCGACGAGAGGATTTTGCACGTCTTTCCGATTCAACTGAATAATGAGACACTCTCGAAGGTCTCTTGCCCCAACGCCTACAGGATCGAATGTCTGTATCACCTTCAAGACTTTCTCCACGTCATCAACAGGAACTGCAACAGCCGAGGCAATATCCTCGATGGGACATGTGAGATATCCATCATCATCCAAATTTCCAATAATATTCTCACCAATCCTCAATTCATCCTCGGACAGACTTGTCAGTTTTAACTGGGAGAGAAGATGCTCTTCCAAAGTTTCCTCTCGAGGAGGATATGTTTCGACCATCTCTTGATCCCCATCACCCTCCCGGCTACTGTATCCCATTTCGAAACCATCGCGAACGTATTCGCTCCAGTCGATCTGATCTCGGTCAACTGCGATTTCCTCTTCTTTTTCGTCCCGGGGTTCCTCCGTCGTTTCAGTCTGTTTCACTTCGACAAGGTCCGTGGTCTCTTCCAGAAATGGATTTATCTCCAATTCCTGTTTCAACAACTGTTCCAGTTCCAACGTCGATAATTGAAGAAGCTGCAGCGATTGGATCAATTGAGGCGCAAGTTTCTGCTCCAACTTCAATCTTTGAGATAAATCCAAACCTGGCGACTTCATATCAAATTTTCCCTCCTCCGTCAATCCTAATCCAACCGAAATTTTTCTCCAAGATAGATCCGTCTCGCTTCCGGATCGTTTGCTAAATACTGGGCGGTCCCTGATTTCAAAATCCTTCCCTCGCTCATAATGTATGCTCGGTCCGTAATTTGCAGTGTCTCTCGAACGTTATGATCCGTAATTAAGACTCCGAGCCCTTTTCCCCTTAACTGAGATACAATTCCCTGAATATCCTCGCGAGCAATGGGATCGACCCCGGTAAACGGCTCATCCAAAAGAATGAATTTTGGTTTCGTGGCCAGGGCTCTGGTAATCTCCACTCGTCTCCGTTCACCTCCAGACAGGGTGTAGGCTCGGTGCTTTGCCAGAGAGGTTATATCCAATTCCTCCAGGAGGGTTTTTAACTGCTGTTTGCGATCTTCCCCGGGCAAATGCATTGTTTCCAGAATGGCTTGAATATTCTGTTCCACGGTCAGTTTTCGAAAAATCGAGGGTTCTTGGGGCAAGTAACCGATACCCCGTCGAGCTCTCTTGTACATGGGCAAGGACGTAATTTCCTCACCGCCGAGCAATACTCTCCCATCATCGGGCTTGATCATCCCTACGATCATGTAAAAAGATGTAGTTTTTCCCGCCCCATTTGGACCCAAGAGACCCACAACCTCACCCTGATGTACCTCAATACTGACATCGTTCACGACCTTACGTTTGTTGTACACTTTCACCAGATTCTCCGACGCAATCGTCAACAGATCTCACCTCTCGGGTTCCAGATTCCACTTCTACGGTTCTCCGGTAACTCTTCTCTTCACCACCCCAGTAATATTTTCTTTGATCTTCCAATGTTCCAAATCAGCGTCCGATTCAAAACCGACGCCCGTAATCTCTTCATCTCCACTCTGAATAGTCACCAGCGTATCCGAAAGGATCCTCTGACTCTCATTGTGCCATTCCAGTTTCTCGGTTTTTAAACGTGATCCTCCTTCGGAAAGAACGAGGACATTGCCGAAGGCCGTTAAGTTCTGAGAGATCTCATTCACTGCTCCACCATCGGCCGTAAGCACGGAGACATGGTTCCCGTTGTCATCGAAAAAATCCACCTGAATCCTTTCATCCATCTTGATAATATGACTTTCTTCAAATTTGAGTATGTGCCCCGCCCATACTTTCGCTCGATTCTGACCCCTGACAGACAGAATGACTGTTGAATTCCATGATTCCTGCGAGGGAGTCTCCTTTCCTGTTGCCTCAGACATGGGCCGCTGTTCTCCCCTCTGGCAACTCAGAAGGGACAGCAGGGCAATACCGAAAAAAAATGTGTCTACGGTTCTTGAGATCATACTCTGCCCTCTTAATAAACTCCGGCCCGCATAATATCATGAAGATGAACGATGCCTATCGGACGTCGTTCAGCATCGATGACGACAAGGGAGGTTATCCCGTATTCCTCCATCAATTGAAGAGCCTCGGCTGCCAGTCTGTCCTGTGTAATCGTTTTGGGATCTCGAATCATAACCTCCCGCACTTTTTTATCAAAGATATCCTTCGTTTTTTCCAATAATCTTCCCAGGTCACCATAAACGAAGATCCCCACCAATGTTCCGTTTCTATCGACGACACTGGTGACACCGCGTTTGGCAGTCATCTCCAAGATGGTTTTTTCCATGGAGAAATCTTCATCAACGATAGGAACTTCGTCGTCTGTCAGCATAACATCCTCGACAGTGAGTAAAAGCCGTCGCCCCAGAGCACCACCAGGATGGAGGAGAGCGAAATCCTCAGGACTGAAGTCCCTTCGATGGAGCAATGCAATTGCCAGTGCATCCCCCATAGCGACAGTGGCCGTTGTACTGGCCGTCGGAATGAGATCATAAGGACATGCCTCCTCCCTGACGCTGACGTCCAGAACCACGTCACTTCTCTTGGCAAGGGGTGAGTCTCGGTTCCCGGTTAATGTAATAATAGGTATACCCATCCGCTTGAAGAGTGGAACCAGTTGATAGAGTTCGTCGGTGTTTCCGCTTTTCGAGATGGCGATGACCACATCGTTTCTTTGAACAACACCCATGTCTCCGTGAACTCCCTCAACGGGGTGGAGGAAAATAGCTGGGGTACCTGTACTGGACAGCGTCGCTGCAATTTTTTTTGCAACGATTCCGGATTTTCCCATGCCCGAAACGATGATCCGCCCTTTCGAGTGAAAGATGATGTCAAGGGCTCTTTCGAAATCCTTGTCAAGTCGCTCTTCAAGGGCAGCCACGGCAGCTGCCTCAATGCGGATCACCTCTTTACCTTTCTCAGCACTCATAACCCTAATGGAACACTCATGTGCTCAAGACCGAACACCAAAATTAATTGCTCTTCACGAGATCGTCAATGGCCTTCAATTGAATCAATAATCCTTCAAGCTTTGCTAACGGCCACATGCTTGCTGCATCGCACAGAGCCTCTTTCACACACGGATGTGTCTCAATAAATATTGCGTCACATCCGGAAGCCACAGCTGCCCGGGCAAGATAGGGCACAAATTCCGGTTGCCCCCCCGATGGATCGCTACTGGATCGTCCATACACGCGGATAGCATGAGTTACATCAAAGATAACCGGATATCCAAACCTTCTCATAATCGGCAGAGAGCGTATATCCACAACCAAATTGTGGTACCCGAAACAGGACCCCCTTTCGGTGAGCAAAATATTGGTGTTCCCGACATTTTCGAGTTTCCCCACAATATGCCGCACATCGTGCGGATCCAAAAATTGACCCTTTTTCACGTTCACCGCCTTGGCCCATTTGCCCACTTCGAGAGTCAGCTGGGTTTGCATGCATAAATAGGCCGGAATCTGAACCACATCCAAAACGTCACTTGCTTCTTTGGCTTCCGCAGCACAATGGACGTCCGAAAGAATCGGTACATGAATCGATTCTCTAACCTTCTCCAAAATTTTCAATCCCATTTTCAATCCCGGCCCTTGATACGTCTCAGCGGAAGACCGGTTATCCTTCAGATAGGAAGATTTGAAAATAAAGGACATTCCCACGCGTTGCGCTATCTCCTGAACTCGCTCACCTGTTTCGAGTGCGACCTCTTCGTTTTCGATGACACACGGCCCCGCTATGAGCGCCAAAGGATGTCCCCCGCCGATGTGCACGGAGCCAACTGAAACCGTTTTCGTCGTTGGAACGTTCACGTTCATCCTCAATCACCCAGCGGAAGCGGCTGCCTCAACAAAGCCGGTGAAGAGGGGTGCCGGACGTTCGAGCCGCGATTTAAACTCCGGATGAGCTTGCGTGGCCACGAAATAAGGATGAGCAGGCAACTCAAGAAACTCCATGAGCTTGGTTCCATCCTCACATTGATGATAGCCTGAAAAGATCAGACCGTTGCCCTCAAGAACATCGACAAATTGCGGAGCCACTTCATATCTGTGGCGGTGCCTCTCCAGGACAACTTTTTCACCTCTGTGTAAAACGCCCAAGCGAAACCGCTCCCCCGGATCCCTCTCCAATTGGGCGATCTTGACCATATCTTCCTTGAGCCTATTGGACCGCTTGTACAAATCCAAGATCCTTGTTCCTTTGCGCAGTGTGGCGGCATAAGCCCCTAATCTCATCGATGCTCCGTATCGACGATCAGCAATGATCTCCCGTTGTGTGGGTATAATATCGATCACCGGATACTTTGTCTTCGGATCGACTTCAGTGGAATTCGCCTCTTTGTATCCGCACACATTTCGGGCAAACTCTACTACTGCCCATTGCAATCCATAACACAAACCCAAAAATGGAATGCCCTCTTCCCGGGCATATTGAATGGCTCTCATTTTACCCCTCACCCCGGTTGCTCCAAATCCACCCGGTATCAGAATGCCATGATAGTTCTTGAGTTTCTCGATCTTCCGCCTATCCTTCTCCAGCTCCTTCGAATCGATCCAGGAGATATCGATGCCGACATTATGGGCCGCTGCCGCGTGTTCGAGAGCCTGATTGATGGAGATATACGAATCGGCCAGTTTGTAATCGCCTATATCCACATACTTTCCGACCATGGCGATAGTGATCCGTTTGGTTGGATGCTCAACATGCTGGAGTAACTCCCGCCAGCGACGCCAATTAGGCTTTTTCCTCGCTTGCAGTTTCAATTTAGTTATAATTTTCTGTCCTAACCGTTCCTTCTCGAAGTTGAGGGGAACCGAGTAAAGCGTATCCACATCGGGGGCCGAAATAACATGCTCAGCATCTATGTTTGCGTACGTCTCTATCTTCTTTTTCCGGACTCTGTCCAAAGGGGCTCTTGCCCGGCACAGAATAAAATCGGGGAAGATCCCATTTTCACTCAACATCTTAATGGCCTGCTGAGTCGGTTTCGTCTTCATCTCCTCAATATGCCCTGGCACCGGTAAGTAGGTGATGAGGATGTACATAACATTTTCCTCCCCGATCTCGCGCTCCATACTCTTGAGGGCAAAGAGAAAGGGAATGTTCTCATAATCACCGATGGTGCCACCAATCTCAACCAGGGCGACGTCGTACCCTCTGGCAGATTCTTTGATGCGTCGCTTAATCTCGTTCGGGATATGGGGGATGAACTGGACCGTTTCTCCAAGATATTCCCCTTTCCGTTCCTTGTCTATGACGGCTTTATAAATCTGGCCCGTGGTGATGTTGTTTCGCTTGGAGATCTCCATGTTCAAAAAACGCTCATAATTTCCAAGATCCTGATCGATCTCACCGCCATCCTCTGTAACCCAGACTTCACCGTGTTCGGTGGGCCGGAGTGTTCCAGCATCGTAATTGATGTAGGGGTCGATCTTCACCGCTGTCGTCTTAAATCCGTACTGTTGCAAGATCTTACCAATCGAAGCCGTGGCCAGCCCCTTTCCCACACCACTCATCACCCCTCCAGCTACGACGATATATTTTGTGCAGTTTTCCGGCAACCTCAACCTCCTAACGAATTCCCCGTTCCCTCATAATCGTCTTCACCCGCTCCAAGTCCCTCTCCGTATCCACATTCAAGGGCTGATGATCCACCTCCAGCACTTTGATCCGATATCCATGTTCCAGAGCTCGCAACTGTTCGAGTCCCTCGATTTCTTCAAGCGGTGCCGGACAGAGGGTCGTATAGGTCATTAAAAAGTTCTTGCGAAAGCCATAGACACCGATATGTTGGAGAGGGCCTTTCCATTGTGCACCTTTCGGCTCTTGGTGAGCATAGGGAATAGGCCATCTGGAAAAGTAGAGGGCAAAGCCGTTCTTGTCCACAACGACTTTGGCTGTATGAGGATCAATCTCCCGGGTGTCTTTGTCAAAAGGGGCGGCACACGTCACCATCTCCACACCGGATTCACCATCAAAAGCGGAGACAAGCCTATCCAATATACGCCCCTCGATAAGAGGTTCATCGCCTTGTATATTCACAACGACGTCCACCTCCATATCAGCCGCGACTTCGGCCACCCTATCGGTCCCTGAAGGATGATCATATCTCGTCATAACTGCCTCCCCTCCAAAGGCGGAGACGGTTTTGTAAATTCGATCATCATCGGTGGCCACAATGACTCGCGAAAGCCGCCGGGATTGACACACACCCTCCCACACCCATTGCACCATCGGTTTCCCAAACAGATCGACCAAAGGTTTCCCCGGAAATCGCTTCGATCCATATCGGGCCGGTATCACACCAACCGTCTTCATACATCAGTCCTTCCATACATGACACCTCGCGCACAACCCTCCCTTCCGGTCATCAGCGCACCCCCAAACACAAGAATAATATAGCACATTTTTCATTATTTTACAAAACCTTTTGTCCCGTGTCAATGAAAAAACGAATACATTGCCAAGCCCCCTGTGCTCCCCACGGTCAATGCTACGGTCGACTGACATATGCTCCTCGGAGCATCGGATAAATCGAGTTCCGTCCGAATCTGCTGAGAAGGTACCGTCTCACGAAATTCTCTCCTTTCATACAATGAAATATTTTTTAACTTATAGTAAAAACATAGGTTGTCATCGACACTATTAGTTCTTGACAACAATCTGCCACAGCCGTATATTTGTGGGATTGCATCGCATGAGATGTGTCCCATCCGAGAGAAAGCTTTGGAGACTATGAAGGAAAGAAAAAGCAATTCGTTTCCGGTAAAGACGAGAACTAATCTTTTTCATAATGCTTTTATGAGATCGCAACCCTCCACAATCAAATGCCTGTAAGAAGAAAACCGCTCCCCTCAATAAATGGGGAGACAGAGTTAAAACCCCAGCCGGCTCAGAAGTTTGGCACATTTCTGGGCGTCTATACACCCAGCGTTTTGACCATCCTCGGACTCGTCATGTATCTGCGCTTCGGCTGGATTGTGGGGAACCTGGGATTGGGCATCACTATCCTCATTGTCCTCGTTGCCAGCTCCATCACTTTCACCACGGCTCTGAGCGCCTCGGCAATCGCCACAAACATGCGCGTCGGTGTGGGAGGCGAGTACTATCTCATATCCCACAGTTTAGGATTGGAGCTTGGGGGAGCCATTGGTATACCCCTCTTTTTATGCCGCACTTTGAGCATCACATTCTATAGCTTCGGCTTGGCCGAATCGATCCTATCCTTCTGGCCGGATGCCTGGGGTGCCATGCCCGACTACACAATTCAGATCCTCACAGCGGCCATCATCGTAACCATCACAGCCGTCTCCGGCAAAAGCGCGGGTCTGGCTCTGAAAGTGCAGCTGCCCATCATGGCAGCGGTAGGACTGACGCTGGTGGCTCTGATGATCGGTGTCTTCACCGGGGGACTCCGCTCGCCGGAATGGACCGCGACCTATCGGACGGCACCCCAGGGATTTTGGTACGTCTTTGCTGTGTTCTTTCCGGCGGTAACCGGTTTTACGGCCGGTATCGGTATGAGCGGTGACTTGAAGAATCCCCAGCGCTCAATCCCTCTCGGCACCCTTCTGGCCGTAATAACCGGCGCCGGTATTTATCTCCTTGTTCCAATTCTTTTGGGAATATCTTCCCGGGTCAGTTTTGAAGAACTTGCCCAACCTGGGATTATCTGGAGTAAGATAGCCATACTTGGCGTCTGGCTCCTACTGCCGGGCATCTGGGGAGCCATACTCTCTTCCGCTTTCGGCAGTGTTCTCGGTGGGCCGCGTGTCCTCCAAGCCTTGGCCGACGATGGTCTGGCCCCCCGATTTCTTTCCCGCGTCTCCAGGACCGGGCAACCGACTATCGCCACATGGATCAGTGGCACCATCGCCCTGACTGCCGTCGCCTTCGGGGGCCTGAACGCCGTGGCCCAGTTCGTGACGATTCTCTTTCTGACCCTTTACGTCACGATTAACTTCAGCGCCGGCCTTGAAAAGCTTGTGGGCGACCCATCCTACCGGCCCACCATCAACGTCCCCTGGTACGTTTCACTCTTCGGGTGCCTCGGCGCCGTGGTGGTCATGTTTCTGATCAACCCGTTCGCGTGTGTCGCCGCGCTCGTACTTGAATCGATACTTTTCTTCCACCTCAGGCGGCGGTCTCTGAGCAAACGTTGGGGAGACGTTCGGGCCGGCCTGTGGGTGACCCTGGCACGATTCTCCCTCTTAAAGCTTCACCGCCACAGCAGCGATCCCCGCAACTGGCGACCGCATATCCTTCTGTTCCTGGCCGATCCAAAGAAACGGACCGGTATGGTCCGGCTCGCGAACTGGTTCAACCAGAACCGCGGTATCGTCACGGCATGTCATCTCATTGAAGGTGACCTGGAACGTGAAAATATTGACATCAACGACAAACTTCAGGAGATGGATCAGCTCCTGCACAATGAAGGTCTGGTCGCTTTCAGCAATGTCAATGTCGTACCTGATTATGAAAGTGGAGCCATCGACACCATCCAGGCACACGGTATAGCCGGGCTCAAATCCAACACGGTCCTGTTCGGCATGCCTAAAAAGGAGGATCGACTGGCTTCCATCCTGCGTGTCATGCGAGCTATCTCGAGAATGGGCAAGAGTACTATTATTGCCAATCTCAAGTGGGCGCATGAACCCGGTACAAGCAAACAGATCGATCTCTGGTGGCGCGGCCTTCAGGACAATGGCGACTTAATGCTTCTGCTCGCCCATTTGCTCAACCTCAATCCGGAATGGAGGGACGCGAAGATCGTACTGCGCTCAATAGTTTTGCAGCAGGAGGAACGCGAACACATGACTGCCAACCTCAATACACTCATTGCTGAGACACGAATCAGGGCCAAACCGGAAGTTATCATCAAACCGCCCAATCGCACAGTCCTCGAAGTCATGCATGCCCTCAGTCACGAAGCGGATATTGTCTTTCTCGGATTGATGGAGCCCAAGCCGGGCGAAGAACCGGAGTACGCTGCAAGACTGATGAAGATGGTCAGCGGCTTCAATACTACCATCTTCGTTCGCAATGCAGGTGAATTCGCCGGACACCTGATTTAAAGCGTATAAACATCGCGCAAGTGAAGAAACCGATTTCTTCTCACATTGACGCGCCGCATCTCTTCCACGCGCGTTCGCCCAAGACAGGATAGAATGGAAAAAGCTGCTGAACAACTGACTCAGAGTTTGGCCGAAGGAGGATTCAAGAGCACCATCTTGTCCACTCATCGCTTAGCTGATCTGAAGGCCGACTTCGAGCGTCTCTACGAACAAGGGACCTTCGATAACACGTTTTACAACGATAGGCTCTCATACTATACCTTCGACATACCGGAGGATTTCTCCGAGGCACAATCAATCATCCTCATCGCCGCTCCCCAACCTAAGGTAAAGGTCACATTCGAATATTCGGGCACACCGTATGTCACCATCGTTCCTCCCACGTATTCATACGATACGGATAAAATTGCATTGAAGTCTATCCTACAAACCTTACACACATTCGGCTATCGGACACGTGATCCCGTTCTTCCTGTGAAATCTCTCGCTGTACGCAGCGGGCTGGCGAGCTATGGGAGAAACAACATGGCATACATAGGGGAGTGGGGCAGTTATTTCAGATTGAAAGCGTTCCTCTCCGATATGCCACATGCTGAAGATCATTGGCAGAATTACTGCGTAATGGACCGCTGCAATACCTGCGTTGCTTGTGTGAAAAAGTGTCCTACTGGGGCCATGAGCAGCGAACGATTTGTATTTCACGGAGAGAAGTGCATCACGTATTTAAACGAAGGATCGAACCCCTTCCCTGCCTGGGTTGATCCAGCCTGGCACAACTGTCTCATCGGATGCATGATCTGTCAGGATGTCTGTCCGATGAACAGGCACTTTGTCACCTGGACGATTGAAGATGGTGAGTTCTCCGAAGATGAAACATCAATGATACTCAGGGGAGTTCCGTCAACCGAACTCCCGGCGGTAACGAGAGAAAAACTGAACACATTGGATCTCTTGGAGGAGTATGAGTCGCTTGGTCGGAACTTGCGCGTTCTCATAAATGGACCTCAAGAAGAAGCATAATACACGAGCATCTGAGAAAACCTTCCTCTTCGATCCTGTCAACCGATTGAAGAGGAGGTCGACCATTGAATATGCCCGCCATAGACTATTCAAAAGTTGCACATCTGTATGACATATACGTCAAAACTGATGTCGACGTGCCGTTCTTTCTCAAGGAGGCACAGGGCTGTGATAATGTTCTGGAGCTGATGGCCGGCACGGGCCGGGTGTCCATTCCCCTCATTGAAGCCGGTCTACCTCTAACTTGTATTGACAGCTCCGGGGAAATGCTGGCGATCCTTCGTGGGAAACTTGAGGACAGAGGATTGTCTGCCGAGATTTATGAGATGGACGTCTGCAACCTGTCTCTTCGAGACACCTTTGACCTCATCATACTTCCTTTCAACTCCTTTGCTGAAATTGTATCCCCATCAGATCAGCGCAATGCGCTGTCAGCCATCAGGGAACACCTCTCCCATAGAGGCCGTTTCATATGTACATTGCACAATCCACTCATCAGGCTCGCATCAGTAGACGGACAACTCAAACAATACGGAAAGTACTATCTCCCCGATAACACCGGAACACTTATTCTTTCCGCCATCGAAAACTACGAGCCAGAGAGGCACATGGTCAGTGGTTCCCAGTTTTATGAAATTCGAGATACGAATGGAAAAACTCTTTCCAAATATTCTATCGATATTACATTCTATCTTCACGAAAAAAACGACTTTGAAGCGTTCATTCAGTCCCAGGGTTTTTCTATCCGCAACCTGTTTGGTGATTACTCATATTCTCAGTTCGAGCCTGATACGAGTCCGTTCATGATCTGGATACTTGAAAAAGGGGACAGTCCCCTTTTTTATAACTCACAAGGGAGGCGGAAAAAATGAAGATCTTAGCAATCCAAAACTGCGAAATCGAAGGATTTGGGTTTTACGAACAACATCTCGTTGATCGGGGCATCGACTACAGATTGATCCACGCCTATGATGAGTGTTCCTTTCCACCGGTCGACGAATGCGATGCTTTCCTTATCGGTGGTACGCCCATATCTGCCAATGAGGTGCGTGAACACACATTTCTGCTCGAAGAATACGAATACCTCTCGGGCGCTATCGCTGCTGGAAAACCGTGCTTCGGGATTTGCTGTGGTGCCCAAATCCTGGCCCAGATTCTTGGGGCTCAGGTACGGAAGTGTGAGCAGATGGAGATTGGTGGTTATGAGGTGCGGCTTACCCCAGCAGGGCAGAGTAATCCTTTACTTGATGGATTTCCACTTCAATTCCCTGTCTTTCAGTGGCACGGTGACACTTTTGATCTTCCTGCCGATGCTGAGTTACTTGTTGAAGGTGATGTCTGCCGAAATCAGATGTTCCGGAAGGGAAATATAGCGGGCATGCTGTTCCACCTTGAAGTTACCACTAAGGAAGCGGTAAAATGGGCGGAAGAGTATGCAGATGAACTCGCCGAGGTAGATAAAAGTAAAGAACAAGTCGTAAGTGAATGTCACCAGCAGGAGCAAAAAATGAAGCCGCTTGCGAATCGGCTCATGGACAATTTTCTTAAAGATGTACTCTAATATTTAGAGAGAGAACATTCAAATGAAAAGAATAGGCAAAGCAATTATTGAATTTCTGCTTACATTTGTGCTGGCCCTTGTTGTGACATCCATCGTATCCGTTCTCTGGAATTTGATAGTTCATGGTCAGGGCACAGTGGATTGGGCTACATCATTCCGGTTCGGCATCGTGCTTGGCATCTTGTTGCCGTGGATGAATGCACGCAACAGGAAGAAGCATTAAAATAAATCAACAATAAGCATATTGTTTCCTTTAACGGAAGGGTGAGCATCTCCCCGAACCGATTTCCAAAAAGGGAATAATCCCAATACTTCTCAAAGGGTTTGAGGAACAGCACATGAGTTACTATTTTATAGCTTACATCAAGATCTACGATCTCGAGGAATATGAAAAGTACCTTGAGGGATACGATGATATCTTCGAGAAATATAATGGCAAAGTCATCGTAGTCGATGACGGTCCCACAATCCTTGAAGGCGATTGGCCTTATACAAGAGCCGTGGTGATCCGGTTTCCCAGTGAAGAGGAGCTACAGCACTGGTATGAGTCACCGGAATATCAGGCCCTGGCCAAACATCGCTTGCAGGCATCACAGGCGGACATCATAATTGTCAAGGGACGGGAATGAGATGATTGTAATTCGAAGCAAGAATCTCGAATGCCGAAACAAATCCTGAATGCATATGATAAAAACTTCCACAAGGAGTTTTGAGATTTGAATTTCGGATTTAACAGGAAACTGTGAGGACGGGCATCCTCGCAAGCCGATGGAGTAAAAAATGAAAAAATGTCGGACAGCAGCACTATTACTACTGGTGATTTTCTGTGCAACACTAACAGTGAATGGAAATCAAACAGATTCGGTTACAACGAAAGTGGTATTACTGGGCACCGGTACCCCAAATCCTGACCCAGAACATTCCGGCAGTTCCGTTGCCGTTGTCGTCAATGAAACATCATACATCGTCGATTTTGGCCCCGGTTTGGTCCGACAAGCCGCCGCGTTATCTCCTCGATATGATGGAAATATTCAAGCCCTGGATATAATAAATTTGAAGAGGGCTTTTCTCACCCACTTACATTCGGATCATACGGTCGGCTATCCGGATCTCATTTTGACGCCGTGGGTTCAGGGAAGAGATGAACCTTTGGAAGTCTATGGATCCGAAGGAATAAAAGAGATGACGGATAACATCCTGAAGGCCTATCAGGATGACATAAAATATCGCTTGTATGGTCTCCAGCCGGCTAACAATCAGGGTTGGCGCGTTATCGCCCACGAGATAACTGAGGGTCTCATTTACGAGGATGAGCATGTTAAAGTTGAAGCCTTTTTAGTAAAACATGGGAGCTGGCCGAATGCTTATGGTTTCAGGTTTACTACACCCGATAAGGTCATCGTCATTTCAGGCGATACGGCGCCCTGTGAAAACATCATAAAATACGGCAAGGGTGCGGACATTCTCATTCACGAGGTCTATTCTCAGAGTGGATTTGAAAAAAAGGATGCGTTCTGGAAAATGTATCACTCTCAAAATCATACATCGACCTACGAACTCGCCGACATTGCCAATAAGCTCAAACCGGGATTGCTCGTTTTCTATCACATTCTTTTCTGGGGTGCGACGGAAGAGCAGTTATTGGAAGAAATATCGCAAACTTACAAGGGAAAAGTCATCGTCGGATCCGACCTCGATGTGTTTGAATAGTCGTTCTCACAATCACAAGGTAAGTTTTATCTATTTCTAAGCTGAACCATTTTTAAGACTGAAGTACTGTATCTGTCATTCTGAACGGAGTTTCTCGAAGTGAAGAATCTCACTCATAAGGTAAGAGATTCTTCGCCCGATAAATCGTTCTCAGAATGACATCTAAGTCATATTGGTCGCCAAGAATCGCTCAATTTAAGTTGTTCATAGAACCCTGTAACCTTTGTAATGCTTCCCTGGCCTCTTTGTTATCCGGTTGTTTTTCCAAGAATGCCCTGTATTCACGGATGGCCTCGGTCGTTTTACCCTTCTTTTCGTAAATCCGCGCCATCTTGAGGCGGGCTTTCTTGAAGTGGGATTTGATCTTCACAACCTCCTTGTACGTGTCCAAAGCCTCATCCATACGTCCGCTCATAGAGTATGTATTTCCGAGATTATAAAGTGTCGAGAGACTGCGCGGATTGATTTCAAGGTTCTTCTTGTATTCTTTGATCGCTTGTCCATATTCTTTCTTATCGAAAAAATGATTTCCGAGATTATAATGTCCTCCTCCCAGTTGAAACTTGTGGGCGTTGTCGATTTTGGATACGGACAGGAGAAAGAAGAGGAGAACAAGAATCATGAGAGCGAAACGCGACAGACCGGCTTTGCCCCTCAACCGTTCATACATATCACTGATACCAAAAGCCGCAAATGGAATAAGAATCGACACGGCGGGCAGCCGGTATCTTGAAGAGACAAAAAAGAGCATCATGACCAGAAAATTCGCTGTGAGAAAGAAATAGAGCAGCGTCAGTTTTCTCCAGTGTTGTCTTGATACGAGCAAACCATACAGCCCAAATGAGATAATAAAAGCATAAGGTATAAACAGAAGGCGAAGTGTTTTTATGTATTCCCTCTCCGTCGAGAGATTGTATTCCGTGGAATATTCAAAATTATTCAGGAAACGATACACCTTCATGACCTCCAATTTCATGTACCGAAGGGGATCTTCGAGAATGAATTGAATCCCTTTGCCAGACCAGTAACGAATCACCTCAGATCTCTTAAGGGATCTTCCGAGGGCCTTTTCGGCCAGCTTCTTCTCTTCCTGCCCCTGGGTCAACGGCGAACCGGAGAATTCGGAGAGAGAGACGTAGAGACCTTTTGCTCTTGGATTGTTCCCCTGGTAAAACGTAATCCCTCCCTGGGAGGAGACGAGCACGAAATCATTGCTCACAAGGTAGTTTCTCAGTGTCACCGGCCCCACGCTTACACAAAACCCGAGAATCAGAAACGAGGTGAAGATCAATTTCCTTTTTATGGCAACGGAGAATCCTATCCATATCCAGACCAGAATAAAACCAAGAAAAAGAAGATTTGCCGGACGATTCACGAGGGACAGACCGAGGAGTACCCCACCAATCATCCAATATATCCTCTTCGGATTATTCTTCACTTTCATGAACCATAGGAGCACGAGAAGTGAGAGGAATACTGCCAGTGTTGTGGCCATAAGCTTCGTCTCGTAGAAGAGAAACGTCGGGTACAGGAGAGCTATGATAAAAGCGATCAAACCTGTGTTTTTGTTAAAAGCCTTCTTGCCAATAAAGTACAGTATCCCAAGGTTTAAAAACCCTAAGACCGTTTGGAACAGATATACGAGGAGATGCTCATCACTCAGGAATTTGTAAATGACCGCAAGTAGATAAGGATATAGAGGGGCGGTATAGAAGGGCTCGGCGCCGATCCACTCCCCTGAGGCAATGGTCCTGGCTGCGGTGTCATACACTTCCGAATCGAGGAGGATATAATCGTAAAAAGGAGAGTTGAACCTGTACTCGAACATATAGATGATCCTGATCGCTGCGGCCAAAATAATCACAAGACAGAGAATGTGTTTGTGAGTTATCATTCTTTTGAACTTCAATGTGCTCGTTCCCTTAAGTCGAAAACACCTCATTGTATGTTTGGCATGTCTTCATCCATTAATACCAACAGCCACCTCCGAATAGAGTCTAATATACAACATGCATTCCATATAAGGCAACATCTCCTCCCGAAAAATATAAGGAACAGTCCTCTTTTTCCTTGATTGGTCTGACATGAGACCTGAAAGGTGAATATCCCAAGAGCTAATTAGACTGAGACTCCATTTTTCTCTGATTACAAAGAGTTTGACAAATATCAGCAGACGATGCACATTACATATGTATACCACATGGAGGCACATAGAATGCTCAGGATACCGATTTATCTGACAGACGAAGAACAAAAAGTCTTAAAAGCCATAGCTGATCGCTTAGGCCTAAGCCAAAGTGAAATTATACGAGGAGCCTTCGATCGAAATATTCCGCAATATCAAAAGAAAATTCGACTCGACTGACTCCGTAAAGCCGAGGCATTTGGTCGGATCGCACCGATTTACCATATTTTGGAGCAATAAAGCGAGAAACAAAATAATTTTCGATAAATCCCGTTAAAGAAAAAAATGGCTATAATTCCCATTCCTCTCAACTTCTTTCCCTATTATCAACTCCGCTTGTATGATTTACTTATCACAACCTTAGCATGAAATACCGATGTATATCTTCAGCTTGATTTATTAATCCATAATCGTTAAAATTCCGACGATTATTTCAAAGATGATTCAGTTGCGTTTTACAAATCTGCTCTTATCTTATATACTACAATTGAAAAGGAGGTGAACGATGAAAAAATATACCATCCCATGTTTGGTTGTACTGACAGCTCTGTTCATCATAATTTCTATAACTTCACTCATTTCAAACATCACCGCCTTGAGCTCCCAGGATTCCAGCACTAAAGAAATTGAAGGAAGTAAAAGGAACTATGCCGATTCTTTAAATACGCTTCCCTCAGTGGAGCAGATTCTGGAGCGATACATTCAGGCCATCGGAGGACGCGAGGCCATCGAGAGACTGACGAGCCGAGTGTGCACGGGGAAACTGATCCACGATATTCCCTGGAGAAAACCTCCCTACGAAGAAGTACCTTTTGAGGCATATGCAAGAACTCCTGACAAATCGCTCTATATCGAGCACAGATCAGATGGTATCTACAAGGAGGTATTCAACGGTAAAATTGGTTGGACCCAAGACGCCGACAGCATCACAATCGAAGAGAGTCCGAAGAGGTCGAAACTCGAGTTCCTCATGGATTCGCAGGGCGCTCTGCACATAGAGAATTACTTTCCCGGTCTTACTGTGGCAGGTAAGGACACCCTCTATGGACGTGAAGTTTACGCAGTCGAACCGGAAGGGCTCAAAAAAGCCCATTACTCATGTAACTTCGACGTCAAGACCGGCATGCTGATCTACATCGGCTACTACTGGGAATTGCTGGACTACCGCGAAGTGGACGGCGTTAAGTGCCCCTTTCGTATCGCCATGAGCAGGAAGAGTGGGTCGAGCACCTACGTCTTCGATGAGGTAAAGCACAACACCTCCATAGACGAGTCACTCTTCATCCCACCTGATACTGATGAAGCCTTGGAAGATCCCTTCCGGGGCATCGACGACCCGAAGGTCCTGCCTATGCTCAAGCACCTGCCCTACGAGCATGGGGGCATGAACATTCCACCCCAGGACGGCCGTTTTCTCTATAATCTTATTACAAAAAACGATTACACGCGAGGACTGGAGATCGGTACCTCCAACGGGTACTCCACACTGTGGCTGGGGCTGGCTTTCCGAAAGACCGGCGGCAAGGTGATCACCATCGAGATAGAGTCTTTGAGAGCCAAGGAAGCCATGGAGAACTTCCGCAAGGCAGGACTGGACCATGTCATTGACACGAGAATCAACGACGCCTTCGAGGAGATCCCCAAGATCGAAGGGGATTTCGATTTTGTTTTCATGGACGTCTGGAAGTCGGACTACATCAAATTCCTGCGATTATTGAGGGACAGGATCAGGCCCGGTGGCGCCATAACCGCTCACAACGTCAGTTCGCAATCTCATAGCATGCAGGATTTCCTGGATGCTATCCGGAACGATCCCGATCTTGAGACGACCTTACACGAGACAAGTGAGGCGTGGATATCGGTCAGTATTAAGCGAGAATAGCAGTGTGACCTTTTCAAAGGTATATTTATTTGAGCGGGGCTTAAAGTTGATGCTCCCCTCTCGTTTCCCCGCGATAGGGACAGGTCCGATTACTTCACCTCTTGTGCTTAGGAAGGAATAAATTATGAATTATAAGAAATACTTGCTGACATTTCTATTCGTTCTTACATCGGGTTTCGCATGCAGCCACTCCCAACAGTCAAACGAAAACGAACGATGGACCGAAAAACCTCAGAATGAATGGCCGCAAATTACGATGATAAATCAGATTACGTATGCTGATACAAGTTATCCTATAGCCGGTTGTTCGTTCTTATTAGATACGGGTGAGGACACACTGGCAGCAACGGCGAAGCATATCCTGATATACTTTAAATCCAAAGATATGAATTCCGTTTCTTTTGGGAGCACCTTAAAACGCTGGAAGATGTTCCCCAAAAACAATCCGGCCGATTCGGTCATCGTCGATGCACTCATCAACGAGAATCCGGAGGAACCCATCGATCACATACCACCCTCAAAGGACTGGCTCCTCTTCACGATAAAGGAAAAATTATCGAACATCCAGCCTCTAACCTTCAGGACAGAACCTTTCAAAAAGGGCGAGAGAGTCTACATCGTCGGCTGGCGATACTCGGACAAGGTTTGCCCTCAGGTGGTCTACGAAGGGAACTTCGTCGAATCACGAAAAGGATCCATCATCATCTCGACCAAGGAACTTGCGGACAATACCATGCCGGGATTGAGCGGCTCTCCCGTCATCGATTCGAAGGGCCACTTGATAGGCCTCATGTCCCGCAAGGCCGGCAAGATGGAAGAACTGTCACCTATTGACTATCCGAAGGAGGTTATAGAAAACATTTTTAAATAAACCGACTTCCGTCCTCAATAGTTCAGGAGATGTCTCCTGGTTTTAAAATTATTTGGGACTTAAGTCTTTCTCCAATCTCTCGTCAGGGAAACATCTCCCAGACGATCGTAGAAATTCAACAGTTGAGATAGTGGTATGAATACATATTAAATCCCCCTAAATCCCCCTTTGGCAAAGGGGGACTTTCTCCCTCCTTTTTCAAAGGAGGGAAGGGGAGGATTTCACATTTTTATCATAAAGTGGACATTCATCAAAGGAGGTGAATTATGGACAAGAATTCGTCCCGGGGTTTTGCAGTCTCGGGCATTGCCATCGGTCTGGGCATTATTATTGCCGGCCTCAGCATGAGTGTTGCCTTTTATAGTACGCGCGCGACAGAACGGTACGTGACGGTCAAAGGACTGGCCGAGCGGAATGTTGAAGCGGACCTGGCCATCTGGCCGCTGTCCTTCAAGGAGACAGGCAATGACCTGATTGCCCTGCATGGAACCGTGAATTCAAAACGCCACACCATACAGCAGTTTCTTCTCGATGTAGGTTTTGATGAATCAGAAATGTCTCTGTCACCACCTTCAATCAGGGATTCTCAGGCGGAACCCCTTTACGGGGAACAGGCTATGCCGAAATTTCGTTACACTGCCCAGCAAACCATGAGTGTCCGAACGAACAAGGTCCCCTTGGTTAAACAGGCGATGGAAAACTCCGTCGAGCTCATAGGGAAAGGTGTTGTCCTGGTGGCAGGAGGGAATACCGAGTTTCTCTTCACGAGTTTGAATGAGATCAAACCTGACATGATCGCCGAAGCCACGAAAAATGCCAGAGAAGCAGCCGAACAATTTGCCAGAGATTCAGGGAGCAAAGTCGGTAAAATCCGCAAGGCAACACAGGGACTCTTCTCTATAAATGTCAGGGATTGGAATTCTCCCGAGCAAAAGGTCGTTCGAGTCGTCACAACGGTTGAATACTATATAAAAGATTAGAATCGACTCGACAGAGTCTCGGCCTCCTACAAAAGACACGGAATTATGAAAATGGGTGTCCGCGCGGACCGATTGAGAAATTGAATCCTTCCCTATTTTTCAGAGAAGCTTCCGTGAAAGGAGACGTCATGATTGATCTTGGACTGAAGGGAAAAGTGGCTGTTGTGACTGGTGGAAACAATCCCCATGGAATAGGCTCAGTCACAGTAAAAGCGTTCGCATCCCAAGGAGTAAAAGTTTTTATTCACTACTTCAGACAGAAAGTAGCATCCCCAAGAGATATGAACACGACCGACGATTTAGACAAACCCGGTTTGCTCTTCTTCTACGAACAGCAAAAGAAAACCGCACATGAAACTGTAGAATCGATACGAAAAGATGGCGGACAAGCGGAGTCATGGGAGGCCGATCTTGGGGATCCGGAAAAAATTCCGGAGATGTTCGATAGGGCCGAAAAAGCCTTCGGACACGTGGACATTCTTGTCAACAACGCTGCCGATTATGCCGCCGACACATTTTTGCCGGATTCCATCTTGAAGGATGAAAAATCGTTATGGGAAGGCGGTCCTTTAAAATCGACCATCACGGTTGAGAGTCACGATCGCCAATTTGCTGTGAATACACGCGCCGCGGCATTGGCCATGGCGGAATTCGCACGGCGAATCATTACAAAGAATTGTGCCTGGGGTAGAATTATCAATATCAGCGCTGATTGCGCCTGGGGCTGTCCCGGGGAAATATCATACAGAGCGAGCAAATATGCTCTGGAATCATACAGTCGCAGTGCTGCTGCGGAATTGGGTCCATTCGGAATCACCGTCAACATTGTGTCTCCCGGACCTGTTCAAACCGGATATATTTCATCCGTAATGGAAGAATCACTTATACCGGAGATTCCATCAGGACGAGTCGGAAAATCTGAAGATATCGCGAATGCGGTGCTCTTTTTTGCATCCGAAGAGGCAGGATGGATCACGGGCCAGCTGCTCGTTGTACACGGCGGCCACCGGATGGCATTGGGTGTGTAGTTTCATGAGGTCATTCTCCGGTATGACCGGAGGATTCAGGAAAATGAAAATTTTTATTTGAGGATGCTGTCCCTGGATTGCTCGATCGAGCCTGTTCTGGGTATCATCGAACGATCGGCAATGACAGTATTCTATTTTGAACCACTCAGTGCATCACGCCCTCCTCAGTATAGCCCCGGAGGCGAAGCCGGAGCCGAAGGCGACATCGATGACGATCTTGCCTTTCACTTTTCCCAGAGTATCAACGTAGCCGATGGGGATCGAAGCAGCGGACGTATTCCCGTATTTTTTGATCCCATCGGTGTAAATGCTCTCCAGTGGCATTTTCATAAAATCAGCAATCGCTTTGATGATCCGTAAATTAGCCTGATGGGGAAAGACATATTCAACATCTGTAAGTCGAATGGGCTCACCTGACGAGCTCGCATTGTAGCGTTCAATAACTTTCTTCATGTTACTGATCATGGTCCGAACTGCAACGGGAAACACTTTCTTTCCTTGCATGTGAAGAAAAGGTCGATCAATTTTCTTTTCATTCGAAAAACACACCTGATTCTCACCAGTGAGTTGATTGTTTAAAAATTCATCCAAATAGAGCAGATCCCCATATTTGCCTGCCGCCTCAGTACATGTTGCCAGGATCTCGTTATCCTCTGTCCGTCCCATAACTACGGCACCGGCTCCATCGGCGAGCAGTACACAGGTCGTCCGATCGGTCCAATCAACCACAAGCGAGAGGCCGTCGACGCCGATCACGAGGGTTTTCACATCTCTCCCATATTTCATCTTTTCAATAACGATCTTGTTGAATGCATCCTCTACGGCATAGATGAAACCAGAACACCCTGCAGACACGTCCGAGGCTGAGGACTCCTTCGTTCCAAGAGCGTACTGCACCTGAGTGGCCAGGCTGGGAAATCGGTTCCATGTATTGACCCCGACCCGGATGTCACCGATGTCATCTGGCGAGAGTCCTGCGTCGGCAAGCGCCCGCTTCGACGCCTCAACGGCCATTTGGAGAACGGATTCATTCTTGTTCATGACAAACCGTGTCTGGATACCGGTCCGCTGCTGAATCCACTCATCGCTCGTATCCACTATCCTCTCGAGATCCTCGTTCGTAACAACTACGGAAGGTATGTAGGATCCATACCCCAGGTACCCTATTCTCATTCTATCCATAGAACACATTCCTCAAGTTTCATATTCCAAAATACATTCTATTCAGCCGATAACCCCCGAGCATCAGGATAGCTGGAGATTCGCATATTTGACCATGATCTTCTTCCTCACATCGTGATCAAACAGAATGGTTACCTTAAGGTTTTCCCCCCGCCCATCTTTATCCAAAATACGACCGCGTCCGAAACTGGGATGGATCACCCATTGCCCGACCTCCAGATGCGGAAAAGAAGATAGTTCATCCTGAAAACCTGAGGGGGAGTTCGAAGAGTGATATTCCTCAGGAGTGTAAAGAATATCTTCTATACCCTCTGCCGATGATTCTTCGAAGAAATCAAGAGGGACCTCTTCCAAAAACCGTGAGCGCAAACTGCCCAGGCTCTCACTGTACCGATGCCGTCGACAGGCTAATGACAAGTAGAGTTTCTCTTTTGCCCGCGTCATGCCCACGTAGAAGAGCCGGCGTTCCTCCTCCAACTCGTGGGGATTGTCGAAAACACGGGCGAGGGGAAACAATCCGTCCTCCAATCCGGTGATGAAGACCACAGGAAATTCCAGACCTTTGGCACAATGGAGGGTCATCAACGTCACCACCTCAGTCCGGTCGTCCCATTGATCGATATCCGTCACCAGTGATACTTCGGCCAGAAAGGATTCCAAGGTTGCCTGCTGTGTTCGGGCCATATACTCCGATATGGCATAGAGTAATTCGCGGACGTTCTCGGCCCGGTTTTCGGAATCGATGGTCCCCTCGGCAGCAAGCATTTCGAGATAACCCGATGCTTCGATCAACTCCCTGGCCACTGTTTCCGCAGATTCCTGTTCTTTCCTCGTCCTATACTTCTTCATAAGCTGCCAGAAACTACCCAGCATATCCTTCAACCGGGGCGATATACCCTCGATCTCCTCGAGCCGTTCAAAGACCTCGTAGAGAATGACTTCTCTCTCTGCAGCAAATGCTTCCAATTTCGTGACCGTGACCTCTCCGATGCCACGTTTCGGAACATTGATAATCCGTTTCAGACTCACCGTATCCCTGGGATTGACCAAAACTTTGAGATACGCCAGAACGTCCTTCACCTCTTTACGCTCGTAAAATTTCAGACCACCGACAATCGTATAGGGAATTCCCGAGCCGCGAAGTCGATCCTCGAGGGCTCTCGACTGGGCGTTGGTGCGGTAGAGAACGACAAAGTCCTTAAGGCTTCTCCCATTAGCGACCAGCTCCTCCTGTATTCTGTCAGCGACATGTTGTGCCTCCTCGCGCTCATCATACCCCTCCATGAGGACAATCTTCTGCCCCAGAGTATTCTCCGTCCACAGCTCTTTCCCTTTCCGGCCACGATTATGGGCGATGACTGCCCCGGCTGCAGCAAGGATCGTTTTTGTCGATCGGTAGTTCTGGTCCAGACGAACAATCTTGGCCTCCGGATAGTCCTTTTCGAAATCGAGAATGTTCTTAATGTCAGCGCCCCGCCAGCCGTATATGGACTGATCGTCGTCACCCACGACACACAGGTTTCGATGGGACGAGGCCAGCTGGTTGATGAGCACATACTGGGCATGATTCGTATCCTGATATTCATCGACCAAAATGTACCTGAATTGCTTCTGATACCGGCCCAGCACCTCGGGATCTTTTTTGAAGAGCACCGCCGTTTGCATGATCAAGTCCCCGAAATCAAAAGCGTTGTTCTCCCTCAGACGGCGCTGGTACTCCCCGTAGATTTTGCTCGTTTTCTCCTCGAAATACCCGCCCGCGTATGAGCCATACTCGTCCGGGCCGATGACTTCGTTCTTGGCGCCATCGATGTGGGCGCGCACTGCTTTCGCCGGGGTTTCACGTTCGCCTATATTGAGTTCTTTCATAACCTCTGCGATCACTTTCAGTTGATCCTCAGGATCGTAAATCGCGAAATTGGTGCCGTAACCGACCCGCTCGGCCTCACGCCTCAAGATCCGCGCACACACGGAATGGAAGGTTCCCAGCCAGATTTCCCTGGAACCGAAACCGACCAGCTTCTCCACCCTCTCCCGCATCTCTCCCGCTGCTTTGTTCGTGAAGGTCACCGCCAGGATATTCCAGGGCTTGATCCCCCTTTCACCAATCAGGAAAGCAATGCGGTGAGTAAGCACTCTGGTCTTTCCGCTGCCGGCCCCGGCCAGAACCAAGAGCGGGCCTTCGGTTTGTCTGACCGCCTCTCCTTGCGCGGGATTCAGTCGATCAAGTATTGATTTCACTCCGTAATTCTCTTTCTCCAAGAAAATAGCCCTCGAACACAAAATAGCATGCATTCAAAAAACAGGACAGACTCGAAAGTCTGTCCCGCTGTCTTTCGCATTGTGACGTTTAAAATAACCTGTCCGAATCACAATGTCAATTGCTATTGATTCTCTTCTGAATTTTCCGAAAGAAGAGCCACCGCTTCCCCCTCCAACCTTGGGTGCTCGGAGGCTTTGAGTCGACTTGTATCCTCAATCTTGGAAAACAACCGCTCATAATCCGTGCACACGCGATCGATGGCATTCTTGGCGTGCGTCAGATGAGTATTGAGAACGCCCAGGCTCTCGCGAAATTTCGTCGAATCGTTCCGGATAGTACTGAGAGCCTCGAGAATGCGCTGGCTCGTCTCCTCGATCTTCTTTCCCTCAAGACCCAGCATTATGACCCGGAGAAAATAGTAAAAGCTGTTGGGTGAAACGAGAAGGACTTTCTTATCATGAGCGTATGTATTGAGATTGGCGTTGTGCATCACGATCTCATAGTAGATGGCCTCGGCCGGAACGTACATGACGGCAAAGTCAACCGTTCCCTCTTGGGGCAGGATATACTTCCGACCGATTGTGTCGATGTGTTTCTTCACGTCCCGTACAAAATCTTTCGTCACCCGCTCCCTCTCATCCTCGGATTCTGACTGCACAATTCGCCGAAAGTTCTCCATGGGAAATTTGGCATCGATGGGGATAAGACCTTTATCGGTAATAACAGCGGCGTCCACAACCTCGCCTGCCTTGAATCGATGCTGAATCCGGAAATTCTCCTTGGGCAGTATCTGTTCGAGGAGATCCCTCAGGACCTGTTCACCGATATTGCCTCTCAGTTTTGGTGAACGGAGGAAGTCTTGAAAATCTTTCATGGTCCGCCCGATCTCCTGGACGTGCCCCAGCTCTTTGTTTACTGCGCTGATGACTTTGGCGGCATTGTCCAAGCGTTCGCCGATAACTTTGTGTGTCCGGTCCAACTGTTCCGTAAATGTAGCCCGATTCTTGTCCAGACTGCCCCGCATATCTTTCAGCCACTCGGTGATCACCTGAAACGTCTGATCCTTCCCCTGCCGCTCCTGGAATTCCTGCCAGCGCCGTTCCTGCCGTCTCATGAAGACCCACAGTCCTGCGAGGAATACAAGAACCAACACACCCAACACCACAATGATAATGACATCCATCGATGCTGACTCCAACTCAACTATGCCCTAATATCTTATTCACCGCATTCCGTATCGCAATCATAACTCATACAATAATAACGTCTCTGACCTTGAAGAGCAACAGATTTCACTCACCTTCAAAACTGGGAGCGACGGAGGAACATCAACTGCTGGCCGTGGCCGGGCAAATGTTGGAATAGGCACAGTACCTACAGTTGTTAAAGTCCGGTTTCGCCGTATAGTCTCTGGCCCGGATACCTTGGGCCGCTTGACAGATCTTCTCAATGGTTCGCTCCAACCTTTTTTCTGATGGTTGAGCCCTCCCGACCAATCCAGAGTCCAAAAAGTGGAGTTCAACCAGATCAGGCACCCTGTCATGATTTTCCTGATAGGCTATGGCGTAGATGGCCAGTTGGAGGCTTTTCCTGGCCTTTTCGTCGGCCTTCTCCTGTTCCCTTACCTCGGATGATTTAAAATCGATAATAATTACCTGGTCCTCCCGAACATCGACCCGATCCCAACGGCCGACGACCCTGTTGCTCCCCAGGTGAAAGCTGAACTCCTCCTCGACATATGTTGGAATAACACCAGATCGCTCCTGCTCCTCGAAGAAATTGATCAAGGCCCGGCGCCCCGCTGCCAGTCTGCGCTCCTCATGCTCCCGCGTCAGAAAGCCCTCGCTCATCCAAGACCGCTCGAAAACGGTGATCACCTCCTCAGCAGTGACCGGTCTACCGTTCAACTTCCGGCGGTGATACTCTTTGATCGCTTCATGGATAGCCCGGCCATAGACGACAGAGTGGTGGGGCAGAATGGGGACTCTGAGGATGTGGATGTACTTGTACTTCAGAGGACAGGTGATATAGTCGTCGATTTGAAAATGGCTCAGATTGAGGACCTGGTCATCAGGGATGGCGCCAGCCTCATCGGGAGAGCTCTCTTGAGGAGGAGCGTGTCGCTGGATCGCCTCCAGGGCGGAGGTGCGGAGGTACTCCTCGTCTGCACGCGGTTTGTCCATGGCCTCCATGACGAATTGGCTCACCTTCCGCTGACGGACGCTCCCGTAGTCCCGTCCGCTTGTGAGGTACAGCTCCTTCTGGGCCCGCGTCATGCCGACATAGAAGAGCCGGCGCTCCTCCTGAAGGTGCACATCACCCTCGGGTAGAAGTTCTTTGATCAAGGGATCCGGCAATGCGATGGGTTCACTCCGCCTGCGAACAGGAAACCGATCATGGACCAAACTGACTAAAAAGACCACCGGAAACTCCAACCCCTTGGCTTTATGAACTGTGAGCACGTGGACCGCATCGGTGTCTGGATCGGATTCGGCAGTGGCCGGATCATCGCCTGCTTCGATAAGGAGATCGAGATGGCTGACGAATTGGAGCACACGGTCTTCCGCAGTTAAGTTGGAAAAATTGCCCACGACATCGAAGAACCTGGCGATATTCCGAATCTTCTGCTCGGCAATCACGGTCCCGGCGTGAGTCAACCGTTTCAAATAGCCACTCTCTGTCAGAAATTGGTACAATACGACGCCGGTTTGGTGGTCCCGGGAGCGGTCGACAAATTTTTTTATGTCGGAGAGGATCTTCCCTATCGTTGCCCTACTCTCCGCCGACAATACGTCCAATTCGGAAACTTCGTCCACGTGTTCGAAGACGTGATGCAACGTCCTATTTCGACGCTTCGCCACGGTCATGCACCGGATCAGATCGGTCATATCCATCTGATACATCTCCGAGCCGGCAAGATGATAGAGGCTGACCGAGTCGCTGAAATTGGAGATGGCTCGCAGAAAGGAGATAAGGAAACGCACCTCTTCACGACTGTAGAGCCCCCGACTTCCGGAAAACGTGAAGGGAATGGACCTCATATTCAACGCCCGAAGGAAAGGATCGGCGTGGTTGTTGGCCCGGACCAAAATGGCAAAATCCTTAAAGGCATATTGGCCCGTTGCCACCTTCTCCTCAATCAGTTTCGCCACTGCATCCGATTCGCTGGCCAGGGTGTCGTAATGGAGATGGCAGACGGGCTGCCCTTCAGGATCGCTGGCGGAGAGTCGCTTGTCAATAGTGTTGCGCACTTCGAGGCGGTCAGGATTGTTGTGGGTAATGAGACGGTAGGCCGTATCCAATATGGCCTGGGAGGAACGATAATTCTTTGTCAAGACAATCTGTTTCGCACGATGATACGTGTCCATGAAATTGAGGATGTTTGAGATGGCTGCACCTCTGAACTTGTAAATGGACTGGTCATCGTCGCCTACAACGGTGACATTCTCATGTTCTTCGGCCAAAAGCCGAATCAATTGAAACTGGGCGTAATTCGTGTCCTGAAACTCATCGATGAGAATGTATGCGAACCGCCCTCGATACGCTTTCAGAATCAGAGGGTGTTCACGAAAGAGCTTGAGGGTCAGGGCCACCAAGTCGCCAAAATCGACCTTCCCCTCCCTGGCGAGGAGATCCTGGTACCTTTGGAACGTCCCGGCTATCTCCTTTTGCTGGAAAGCCTTTTCCTCCAACTCTGGCTCACCAGGCTGGGCCCGAGCCTCTTTTTCAAGCTTTCGGGCAAACTCAAGATACTCCTCGGTAGTAACGTCTTCATCTTTCGCCCGACTGATCACCTTCGTCAAGGCACTGATATGTTTCGTCGGATTGCCCAAAGGGCGGTAATAGTCCAGGGGAAACTCAAAGAGGTGTTCACGAAAAAAGATGGCCTGCTCCGCTTCGGAGAGTGTCATGAAATCAGATGTCAGCCCGAGTTCAAGAGCATGCTCTCGCAACACGCGTTCTCCGAAAGCATGAAAGGTGCTGATCCAAACGTTCGCAAACCCATACGGCAGCATGATGTCCACCCGCTCCTCCATCTTCGCCGCCGCCTTCTCCGTAAAAGTGAGCGCCAGGATCTGTTCGGGCTTGGCCCGTTTTGATGCGATAAGATACGCGATACGGTGGGCGATCACCTTCGTCTTCCCGGTCCCGGCCCCTGCCACGATCAGCACAGGTCCATCGCCGTACGTGACGGCAGTGGCCTGTTGTGGATTTAAATCCTTCAAGATGTTTTCGGTCGTTACGTCCGACCGAACGTCTTCACTTTTCTTCATTACGAGTATTCCGTCTCACCCTCCACTTCGCCCGAGTATGCTCCTCCAGCGATCGACTGAAAATATGACGTCCATTGCCCTCGGAGACAAAGTAAAGGTAATCGACGTCGGCCGGGTAGAGAGCGGCCTCGATCGACGCCTTGCCAGGATTACATATCGGCCCCGGCGGCAGACCGGCGTACACATACGTATTATAGGGGGACTGAACCTGCAAATCTTCCTCGGTCAGGCGTGGCTTATGAATACCCAGAGCGTACTCAACTGTGGCACAGGATTCCAAGGCACGTCCGAGTTTGAGCCTGTTGTGAAAAACGGCCGAGATAATGGGCCTCTCCTCCGGAACCATGACCTCCCTCTCGATAATAGAAGCCAGTGTCAGAACCTCCCGAACCGAGAGCCCCAGCTCCTCAGCTCGTACCTCATACTCCGAAGAAAAAACCCTCTTGAAGGCTTCGACCATCCCGGCGATAATCTCTCTGGGATCCATCTCCCAATAAACCATATACGTGCTTGGGAAGAGATACCCCTCTAAGTTGTGGGTTCGCAGTTCCAGAGTACGGATAAAACCTGTGTCGGCTATTACATGAAGAAACGTTTGAGAATCGATCGCAGCGGCAACCTTGAATCGGTGAGCCACTTCCTCAGCCGTCAATCCTTCCGGCAGGGTTACCTTTTCGTAGGCAACCTCCCCCTGGACCAAACGGTTCAAAACCGATATGATCGAATTTCGCTCAGGAAAAGTATACCGACCGGCTTGAAGGTTTTCCTCCTTCCCGAAGAACTTTACCGCCAAGAGAAATTGAAGTTTCCCGGATATAATACCTTCTTTTTCGAGCAAGGAACCTATGCTGCGCACATCCATTCCCTTGGAAACAACGACCGTCCGCATGCCTGCACCATCAATCGAGTTTGACTGGGGGACGAAAAAGGTGAACACAAACAGGAGAAACAGGGGGAAGAGTGTGAGTGAAACAGCTTCAAAAAGGTGGACTCGAATGTGATTCATAGAAAAGGAGGGATAGAAAAATCATCCAGTTATTCGTTATCTTTCCGGACACGATCCAAATAATTCTGCAAAATCAGTGCGGCGGCGATGCGATCAACTTTACCCTTGGCTCTCTTCGCTTTTTTGCCCATTTCGTGCATGGTGCGATGGGCGGCGGTGGTGCTCAGTCGCTCATCCCAGGGGACCACTGGCAGCCGAAAGTGAGTCCGTACATTTTCGATGAAATCCTGGACCGTCTTGGCTTTCTCGCCACACGTTCCGTCCAATGAGAGCGGCAGTCCCACGACGATCTCGGCCACCTCATACGCCTCAATCACAGCAGCCAATCGCACAAACAGCTCTTCCTCATGTGCGTACTCTATGGTCTCCAGTCCCTGAGCGGTGATACCGAGGGGATCGCTCACGGCCAAACCCACTCTTCGACTCCCAAAATCTATGCCCAGGATCCGGCTCATGAGCCTGGGCTCATTTTCGGTCAGCTCACTTCGAATATGATCTTTCGCGCGCGCGCTCTCTTTCGATCGACGATAGAGTTTCTCGCTCTCCACGACACGTGTTGCCGGGTTGACCTCCCACACCCGGCGCCTCTTTGATTTCTGAACCCGGAGCGTTCGCTTGGCCATCGTCACTCCACGGTCACGCTTTTCGCCAGGTTCCTGGGCTGGTCGACATCACATTCCCTTAATACTGCCATGTGGTATGCAAGGAGCTGAAGAGGAATGACGGAGAGAATCGGTGTTAAAAGCTCCAATGTTCTTGGGATGTATATGGCATTGTCAACGTACTTCTCCATCTTCTCGTCACCCTCGTTGGCTATAACGATAACCGAGCCCTTCCTCGCCTTCACCTCGGCAATGTTACTCATCACTTTTTCTCGGACACTGTCAAGGGTTGCAACGAAAACGACGGGCATATTTTCATCGATGAGAGCGATGGGGCCGTGCTTCATCTCAGCGGCAGGATATCCTTCGGCATGGATGTATGAGATCTCTTTCAATTTCAGGGCACCCTCCAGTGCAACAGGAAAATTGTACCCTCTCCCAAGATACAGGAAATTGTTCTGGCGAAAGAAACACTGGGCAATCTTCTGAATGTGTTCTCCCTGATCAAGAATGCACTGAACCTGATCAGGGATGGCTGTGAGGGCACGAATGATTTCCGTTCCTTGATCCCGGGACATACCTCGCATTCGACCCAGAAGGATGGTAAAAAGAGCGAGAGCCGTCACTTGTGACGTAAAAGCCTTCGTCGATGCGACACCGATCTCGGGACCGGCATGAATGTAAATCCCGCCGTCGCACTCCCTGGCAATTGTGCTTCCAACCACATTGATAATTCCCAGAGCTTTTGCCCCATGCCGCTGTGCCTCCCTCATGGCCGCCAACGTATCTGCGGTTTCGCCCGATTGGCTTATGGCCACCACAAGCGTACCATTTTCAACAATCGGATTCCGATAGCGAAACTCAGAGGCATATTCGACTTCAACCGGAATACGGGCATATTCTTCGATCATGTACTCGCCAATGAGAGCCGCATGCCATGAGGTTCCGCAAGCGGTGATAACAATATTCCGCACGCGTCGCAGATCTTCCTTGAAAGGAAGCAGTCCCCCAAAACGAACAGTTCCCTCCTCCTGATCCAACCGTCCCCGCAATGTGTTTCGTACCGTCTCGGGTTGTTCGTATATTTCCTTGAGCATAAAGTGGGGAAATCCTCCCTTCTCGATGGTATCGATATCCCACAGAATTTCCTCAATTTCAGGAGTAACCGGCTCCTTATCGATCGTCATGGTTTGAAACGTATCTCTCTCAATCACTGAGATCTCTCTATCCTTGAGGTAGATCACCTGTCGGGTGTGATCCACAATGGCGGATACATCCGAAGCAACGATATACTCTCCATCTCCGATACCGATAACCAGAGGACTTCCATTTCGAGCAACGACCACCTTGGACGGATCATCCGAGCAAATGACGGCCAACCCGTATGCTCCCACAACACCCTTCAACGCTTTTCTCACCGCGCGGGTCAAGTCCCCTTCAAAATAGTGCTCGATCAAATGGGCCAACACCTCGGTATCCGTATCCGTTCGAAACGTGTGTCCGCGATTGATGAGGGTCTCGCGGAGTTCAGCGTAGTTTTCAATGATACCGTTATGAATGACCGCGATCTTCGAGGCACAATCAAGATGCGGATGGGCGTTGATTGAAGAGGGCACTCCATGAGTGGCCCAGCGTGTGTGGGCGATCCCAACGTTGCTTGCCATGGGGTTTTCTTTGACCATTTCCTCCAAAGCGGCAATCTTCCCTTTGGTTTTTTGACACTGCACCCGCTGTCCATCCACGACAGCGATACCGGCAGAATCATACCCTCTGTATTCAAGGCGCTTGAGCCCCTCAATCAGAATAGGCACAGCATTTCGCGGTCCAATATATCCAATAATGCCACACATCGTTATCCTCACATAGTCGTACGCAACGTTTGACTCTCTTTGAGACTCTCAATTGTCCGAATCGTTCCATCACACAGTTCCTCGGCCTCTTTGTGCGTCGGAGCTTCTGCAATCACTCTCAGAACCGGTTCCGTATTCGAACTTCGAACGTGCACCCAACGATCCGACCAATTCACTTTCACCCCGTCGCTGACATCAGGAGACTGTTTCGCATATACATCGGCGAGCATCTCCATCACGGCAGCAGGTTCTTCACCCCTGAGCTCGTATTTACGCTTGACAATATGATATCTGGGCATGGTCTCCACCACTTCTGAGAGAGCCGCTCTCCATTCCCCTAAGGCTTGAAGAATAAGGGCTATACCGACCAAAGCGTCTCGCCCGTAATGGGCTTCCGGAAGGATCACCCCACCGTTACCCTCTCCCCCGAATATGCTGTCCACCTCTCGCATTCGCAGTGCGACATGAATCTCCCCGACCGCTGTCCGTATGACCGGGACATCCGCTTCGGCGGCGATGTCGTCGATCATCTTCGAGGTTGAAAGGTTGACGACCACAGGACCCTTCCTCTTCGACACCATATATTTGGCGGCAATGGCCAAGGTATATTCTTCACCCAGAGCCTCCCCCTGATTCGATACAATGCTCAGACGATCCCCATCGGGATCGAGTGCAAAACCGACGTCCGCATTCTTATTCTTGACGGCCGAACAGAGATCATCCAGATGAGCGGGGACAGGTTCGGGATTGTGAGGAAAGACACCTGTCGGTTGACAATGAAGCGCAATTACCTCACACCCCAGCGCACTCAGAAGTTGAGGTCCGACTGTACTCGCTGCCCCGTTACAGCAATCGATTACCACAGAAAATTTCCGTCGCCGTACCGCTTCGACATTCAATAACTCCAACCGAAGGATTCTATCGATATGTCCTTTCAGAGCGTCTCGCCGGTGCACAATATCCCCCGACGCATCCCAATTCGCATAATGAATTGTATTGTGCTTGTAGACATGTAAAAGTTCCGCCCCCTGATCGGTATCGAGAAACAGACCATTCCCACGGATGAATTTCAACCCATTCCATTCTGCGGGATTATGACTGGCCGTAATGACCACCCCGCCGTCGTATTCCTCGGCCATCAGCTGCACCGTTGGGGTTGGACATATGCCCAGATCAACGACGCCACACCCTGTCGAGAGAAGCCCGGAAACAACAGCATGCTTCATCCATTCACCAGATTCCCTCGAATCCCGTCCTATCACTACGTGCCCTCGCTCCATGAATGTACCGAAAGCAGCGGCAAATCTCGCGACAATATCGGGTGAAATGCTCCTGCCGACAATTCCACGAACGCCGGAGACGCTGATCATGAAATCATTCATCATCATATTTGACATCACAACCTCAAAATCTTCTCTCAAAGAAGTTATACGTCTGACGAATCTTTGTCAAGCTCTCTTTTATCCTGTGAGGACTAAGCACAAACGCACGAACGTACAGAAAAAACAATAATTTTAAATGATTTATCCACTGAGATATAACTCGTATGCCCCGACGGTGAAGATGTGAGGCCATCGATGTTTTTCTCAAAAAAATTTCAAATTCCAGTTCTCATTAAGATACAAGAGATTTTCGACGATGCAGCGCAATCCATAGGATAATCGCAGTAAGGACCCCCAAGGCGTCTGCCGCGGCATCATACGGATCTGCTGCTCTGCCGGGTATGATTGATTGATACATCTCGTCAAAGAATCCATAAAGCGTCCCGATGATAAAAGCCAGTGCAATCCTTCTCGGAGACAGACTTGTTTTCGTCGCTGCAATGGCGGACACAAGCAGATATCCGAATATACCGAACTCAATGCAATGAAATATCTTATCAATAATCCTGAAGGTGGGTGCAGGAGTTGATAGATGCGGAACAGAGGAGATACCGAAAATGAGAAGCGCCCAGAGTACGACGGGCCAGTACCTCGAGACGAACCCTTTTCTTGCGGTCTGCGGACTCATAGTTCTTGAAGCCCGCTTAGAGAACACCGATGTTCAATGGGATTTTGCATTCTTTACACGAAACCATCTTTTTCAGCATTGAAAGGACAACGAGGATGCACCGGTTCTGTCCCGGGAAGGAGAAAATTAGCCGTTTTCGGTGAACATCACCTCAGCGTCATTCATGATCCGAATGACGTCATCAGCGGACGTGGCATGGAGCAATTTCTGACAGAACTTTTTATGACTGGTCAATCGTGAGATCCGGCTGAGCGCTTTGATGTGAAGAATAGGATCTTCTTCCGGTCCAACCAAGAGAAAAATCAATCGGACAGATTTTCCATCGAGAGACTGAAAATCAACATCTTCGGCCGTCTTGCCGAATGCTGCCTGGATGTGTTTCACTCCCTCCGATTTTCCGTGAGGAATGGCCACACCATTTCCCACGCCGGTGCTCATCAATTTTTCCCGCTTTAAAACGGAGTCCAGGACCTTATCCTTATCGGCAATTTTGCCGGCACCATCCAAAAGATCGACCATCTCTTTGATGAGGCCTCTTTTACTCTTTTTCTGTAAAGGGATTTTAATACATCCCTCATCTATAATATCAGTCAGGCGCACATTGAGCCTCCAGCTCCGACATGTACAGAATTCCCCATGAATTTAATTCTATAAATGAAATATATTTCGAAGGCCAAGTCAAATAGAATTTACCACATTTTTGAAAAAGTGCCGGTGGCGACACAGATGAAACGGGACGGTTCAGGAAATATGAGTGACATCATCGATGCCATTCATGTTATTCCGGAGCGAAATTCTCCCGATATTCGACACATTTCAAATGATTTATCAAAAAAGTGGACACCTCGCGATGAAAAAACTTGACACTGGAACAAATTTGACCTATTTTACGTCAAAATACCAAAGAAAGGAGAATGCCCATACGTACTTGCTAAAGGTGTGTAATTTGACAGTTCGAGAGTAGTTTGTGAAGCCATTGAGCGGCGACCTTTAGCAAATCGAAGTATTGGCGTTTCCAATACACGGAGAGATGACCGGGTCGCCAACAAAGTGGCGCACTCGGTTTTTTACTTTCAAGGATACTGAGTATGAAACGTCCATGGACTCTGTGCATGTTTTTTATTATCATAGTGAATATGATCCTTTCCTGCGCGGATGACAACCCTCTCGAGCCTGAGGATCGGAATCCAGCCATCACTGAGGTGAGAGTCCCTGAGAAAATGTGGACCGGAACGCAAACGAAGGTTATCGTCAGCGCTATCATCAATGACGCTCAGGGTCCGGCGGACATCGATTCGGCATCCCTGACGGTGCTCAGACCGGATTCCATGACCGTCGCGCTCCACACTCTGCTCAACGATTCAGCCGCCCGCGGCGATCTGATCGCTTTCGATGGCGTCTTTTCCCGGGAAATCAGCACCGCTTTCGCTCAGGGTGAGGAGGGCCTCTACTTCTTTCTCTTTCGAGCCGTTGACAGCAAAGGATTCCGCAGCGAGGTTGTCGTTGCGTCCGTCCCGGCTCTTCTGGGATCGAAAAACGATCCACCCTCAATATCCGACATCACCCTTCCGAACATTATTTCAGTCGATCCGTCGATCGAATTCCTTTGTAAAGTCTATGCTGATGATCCCCAGGGTGTTATCGATTTAAGTTTTGTGATCTTCAGAATTCATCATTGGGAAAACCCAACCGTGATCAACACGGACACGATCTACGACGATGGTATTGATCCGGATGCGATCAATGCGGACGGTATTTTTACGGGGACCTTTACGCCAGCCTTCGCTGACAGTGTGGTTGGATTCTATCCCTTTTCTTTTCAGGCCGTTGACATAAGTGGAGACGTAACCGATCTTGTTCGACGCGATGTACAGGTTATTTTTGAAGATAACTGGCCTCCGACGATTTTCAATCTCTCGGTCCCAGATACCTTCGATTCGGGCGCAGGGATCGACAACTTTCTCATCACGCTGGAGGTGGTGGATCCCCAGGGACTGGCCGATATAGATTCGGTCCACTTCACATCTTTGAAGCCTGACAGTACATGGGCAAACAACGGACTTCCAATCCCGCTCTTCGATGATGGAACGTTCGGTGATGTCGTTCCAGGCGACGGTGTGTACTCCTTCAAGGCTATTTTCGATCCAACAGCTCAAAAAGGAGACTACGTCTGGACATTCGAGGCCGTGGATCGAAGTGGGGCGAAGTCAAACACGATAGTTCACATCCTTACTATTCAATAGGCACAGTGAAAACACATATTCTTTCAATTTTTATTCTTTTCTTATCAATAAACTCCGGGGACTCCCAACTACTCAACAAGGGTTCGTTCACGTTTGAGGGCGAGATGTCGACAGGTCTCGCCGGAAATGGTATTATCGACATCCTTGCTGACGACGGTACCATTTGGGTGGCGACCGGCAACGGATTAAATAAAACAACGGATGGCGGTCAGACATGGATTACCTATGATCACAGAAACGGCCTCGGTCGTGGCGGTGTGAGTGCCATCGCCATACGGAACGACATCGTATGGGTCGCCACAGCCTATGACACCACCGTCCAGGGTGACGATCTGCCAACGGGCGGAGGTCTCAGTTACTCCCTCAATGACGGTGACACGTGGACCCACATCCCGCAACCGGGGATCACACCCATCCAGGGCTTGTCCTACGACATTGCTCTCACGGATTCCAGCATATGGCTGGCCAGTTTCGGGCAGAGCCTCCAGTTTTCGGCCGACGGCGGTTCCAGTTGGACCACAAGGGTTCCGGACCGATTTCCGTGGGATCCCTTGAAATATCTGAATCACCGTGCGTTCTCCGTGATCACGACGGAGAACGACATCTGGGTTGGTACTGCCGGCGGTATCAACCGCAGTAGTGACGGCGGTCGGACATGGAGGAATATGAACCACGACAACGCGGGACTTTCCGGAAATTTCGTCGTGGCCTTGGGGGAGCAGAAGTATGACGGCAAAAGCGTCATCTGGGGGGCCACCTGGAAGGCGGAAGGCCCGGGCGAATACTACGGCGTCAGCAAGACCGAAAACAACGGCCTGACCTGGAAGACCTCTCTCAAAGGAGAGTTCGTGCACAATTTCGCCTTCGACGGATCAACGGTGTATGCGGCCACGGACAATGGACTCATGAAATCAAACGACGGTGGAGAGACCTGGGGTACGTTTCCGCAAATGGTGGACAAAGACACCGGAGAAAGGATCGACTGGCGCGTATTTTACTCCGTGCGAGCCCACAACGGGGTTCTCTGGGCCGGTGGCGCCGACGGACTGGCGAAGACCGAGGATAATGGCCTCAGCTGGACTGTCTTCCGGGCCTTTGATCCGACCCAAAAAGAGGAGACATACGCCTACCCCAACCCCTGGTCCCCTCTGCGTTGGGAGAGCAACGATCTCCCACCACTTCGACTCCAATATCACACGACCAAAGACACGAGAGTAACCATAAAGATTTACGATTTTGCTCTAGATCACGTCAGAACTCTCGTGGACGGGAAGTTCCGCGGTCCCGGGGATTTCTCTGAAATCTGGGATGGGCGAAATGAGGGTGGTGAGGTTGTGGCCAATGGAGTCTATTATTACGTGGTCGAGAAAGCAGAAGACGGAACAGCTCATGGGAAGATCGTTATCTTGGACTAAACAGGTATGATGAGAAAGAATATCACGTACATCTTGATCGTAACGGCTTTCCTTCCCCACGTGCTCCGGGCAGATGATGGTCACGGAGGGTATGCTGGGGCATTTTTGAAAATAGGAGCAGGAGCACGAGCGTTGGCCATGGGAAGCGCCTTCACGGCTGTGGCCGACGACCACTCGGCCTTCATATACAATCCGGCGGGTGTAGCCCTCATTATGGGACAGGACGTGGGCCTTTCTTACGCCCTCATGTCCTTCGACCGTAGACTCGGTTTTATCGGTTTCGTAACGGAACTGAAGCCGAACGGCGGACTCGGCCTCGGATGGATCAACGCCGGAGATTCGAACATCGATGGTCGTGACACGAACGGGCAGCCTACAGGTGATCTCTCCTATTCCGACAACGCCTTCTTCTTCTCCTTCGCCCAACAGATCGGACGATACGGAGCCCTCGGTATTGGAATGAGATATTTATATCAAAAACTGGAGGACCAGACGGCCAAGGGCTTTGGGATCGATGCCGGCGCCCGTCTTCACATTCTGCCTCAACTCTGGATTGGTGGTGTGGTCCAGAATATAAACGCCAAATATACATGGAACACCTCTTACTGGGAAAGAGAAACGACGACCAAGGACGAAGTCCCCCTTCAGTTCAGGATGGGCTCAGCCTACCGACTCCTCCAGAACAAACTCCTCTTGGCTATCGATGTCGGTAAAAACACGGAACAGGATGTGGCTTTCTACGGTGGCGGTGAATACCGGGTCAATGGCCAGTTCAGCCTGCGAGCCGGCTTGAAAGATGGTGAATTGACAGCCGGAGGAAGCTTTCTTCAATTTGTGCAATGGGGCGACATGCGCATCGACTACACCTTCATAGCCCACATGAGGGGCCTGGGAAGCACACATCTCTTCTCACTGGGCTATCGCTTTTCGGACTGAGACTTCGTACCATCTCTCTAACGATTTTGCAGGAGAAACGAGATGAAAAAATTGTATTCCGTTGTCCTCATAGTCATTATGGCTTCACCGCCCGCCCTCTCGGGAGAGATTTATTCCAAAGCCGGTTCCAAAGGACTCTCGTTCCTCAAAATTGGCCTTGGAGCCAGAGCCGGGGCTCTGGGTGACGCCTACGTCTCCCTAGCAAACGATGCCACCGCGCCGCTGTGGAACCCTGCAGGACTCAACTCCATCGATGGCAGAGATGTTCTTTTCATTCACAACCAGTGGTTCCAGGACATCCGGAGCGAATTTGTGGGAACTGCAATGACCTTTGGGAATGACGGTTTCGGTCTAGGTTTCCTGTTCAACACCGTTGGAGACATTGAGAACAGGGCTCCACAAACCGGAAAACTGATCGGCACCTTCAGCACCTACGACATCGCTTTCACCGGGGCGTATGCGAGGCGTTTCACTCGACAGATAAGCCTCGGTATGACGCTCAAAATTCTCTATGAAAAGATCCACATCTACTCATCCTCAGGGTTTGCTCTCGATTTAGGAGCTCGTATTTCCCCGGGAATTGACAATGTAACCTTAGGGGCTGTCATACAAAATATTGGAAAGATGGGCACCATGAGGAACGAAGAGACGCCCTTGCCCTTGACGACGAAGGTAGGTCTCAATTATGTATCGACAGTTGAATCGCTCAACGGCACCCTCCTTTTCACAGCCGATGTCAACAAAGCTTCAGACTACAGAACGACCTTTCACACCGGTCTCGAATACAGCCTGAACCAACGTCTCGCCCTACGTGGCGGCTATCAATTCGGACAGGATGAACGGAGCTTTTCGGCTGGCATAGGACTCAGGCTCAACATGTATCGCCTGGACTATGCTTACGCTCCATACGATTATGATCTGGGGGATACACACAGACTGACCTTTGGAATCTCCTTGTAAACTGATTCAAAGAGGAAACCATTCACAAAAACCTTGACACAACCCCTGTATTTTTATAATATAACACATTGAAGGGCAATCTGAGGGGGTAGCATAGGAGACAGACATGACACGCGTGGTCTCCACGTTAGCGAGAAAACGTATGCTGCTCCACATCTTACTTTCCAGGCATTTCAGGGAAAAGCTCCGTTATCTCATCCCCTGCCTGGCCTTGATACTCAATCCACTGACGATCCGAGGACTCGACGCTCAGGGGAAGGGTGCCTCGAGTCATCCGGACAGTCTTTCTGCGCCACAATGGCGTCTGTCCGTTAGCGATCCTTACTATCCCATCCGTCCCGGTTTAACCATTATATATATAATCACTTATGAAAACACAGGCGGCTCCCCTGCTGCGAACGCAACACTTGTAAGCATTCTGGATCCCCTGACTGAATATTTGCTGAGTACCGGAGCCGGCATCTATAATGGAAACTGTCATTGCGTCACCTGGGACCTGGGAGAAATAGAACCCGCTGGGGGAGGCCGCGTCATTCTGAGAGTTCAAACCCTCGAGGGAATCCCCCATGGAACCGAAGTCGTGAACTCGACAACCATATCCTGCGCTGAAGGCATACACAGCGATACAACTCTCATAACACCCATCACCTATATCTCCATCCTCAAGATTTACAAAACGACTCCTGTGATATCTGCTTATCCTGGCCAGGAGATCGTCTACGATTTACAATATACCAATGTAGGGGACACCTCTGCCGCAAACGTTCTGCTTACTGACCTTTTGCCCCGGCAAACAAGCTTTGTTTCTTGCACCCAGGGTTGTCTTTTCGACTCCTCGGAGGAGAGTATCTCGTGGGAAATTGGAGAGGTCCGACCCGGAAGTCTGTTCGCCGTCCAGCTCATCCTGCGCATAGACAGCACATTCAGCGGTGAGACCTCCATCATCAACGAAGCCAAAATCACATGTGATGAGGAAAGCTCCGACAGCAGTTTTTGCGTAACCACTGTAGACACGACAGCGACCACTTCGGGGTTCCCCGCGTTTGCTTTTTTCATCAAAAGCCGGGATCACTTCGTTTCAGCAGGAAACGAGATGCTTTACCGAATACATTGCGAAAACATCGGGAGAGAAACGGCGCACGCCCTCATGATAACGAACCCTATTCCCGAACATACCGACTACGTCAATTCCAGCAATGGCGGCCAATACGACCCATCATGCGAAAAAGTGACATGGTCTCTCGAAGAACTGGAACGCCATCAAGAAAAGACAGTGACGCTCACAGTAAGTGTTACAAGCCCCCTTTCACCTCGAACGGTTATTATAAATAGGGCAACCGTCACCTGCTCTGAAGGTTTTTCAGCCAGTGCTCTTGACACGACAATCGTCCTCTCGTCCCCAAAATGGGATCTCCGAACTTGGACCATCCCTCAGATCATCATTCCCGGTCAACCTGTCATTATAACAACACGATTGAGCAACGTGGGAAATATGAATGCCACAAACACTGTCATCACAAATCCCATACCACCCTACACCTTCCATGTCAACAGCACGAACGAAGGGGTCTTTGATGCCGAGGAAAATGCCGTAACCTGGAATATTGGAGCTCTCAACGTGAATGATGCATCGACAGTTTCTTTAACCCTATCCTCTGACGCGAATTTTCCTCCTGACGAGGAAATCATCAACCGGGTTTATGTTCGAAGCCAGGAAACAGCTGATTCTGCGGCAATTTCCATTCCGGTGTTCATACCTCAGGGCCACCAACTCAGTCAAAATCATCCAAATCCTTTCAATAAGAACACCACGATAGACTATCAACTCTCGAAAGATGATCGTGTTCTTTTAAAAATACACAATATCCTCGCTCAAGAAATCGCAATCCTCGTCGATGAGTACAAAAAGGCCGGTGTGTATTCTGTAGGATGGGACGGAAGAGACGCACAAGGGCAGAATGTCCCAAGTGGAATTTACCTTTTCACTTTGTCCGTACATAACGGAGTGTGGTCAGAGACGAAGAAAATGGTGTTGCTGCAATGATTGGTACTCCAAAAAATCATGTGCAGAGGGTCAATGCTAATTGTTGCGTCTGTTGCGCCGGGAAAAACACCTTACCGGAGTATTCATGAAATCTCTCTGAGAGTCAGGTCCAAGGCGAGCTTTCAGAACACTCCTATGATATAGGATTTTCAAATCGACTTTCGATCGCTTCCGCGCTGGTCTCTCACGGCATTCCAGATTACCGGGTCGTGGCAAAAAAACTCTTCGGCTCCGCTTCGCGAAGTCTGTCCCGAGTTTGATTCAGTACCCATAATGAAAGCCTGTCATTCCGACCGGAATGAGGCTCGTACGGTCACATGAAGTGGAGAAATTTGAGAATGGCACCACATGTGCAATATCCCGTTTGGAAGGAAATTTCCCTCTTTGAGAATATGATCTGTGCAGCGAGGAGATTCCCATAGAGCTCGCGGCAAGTGCGGTACATCGACCGGAACGACTGTTTCTGAAGAGAACAGACTTGAGAAAAGGCGAGCGGGAATTCGCGCATACTATGAGTCACCGCTAGCGCCAAGTATTGAGTACGCGCACAAGTCCAATCCCGCGCTTCTTATCAAAATTATTGCCACTCTCCTGTGTGCGATAACAACTGCTCATAAAGAGCATCTATTCTCTCAATCATTATCTCCGCGCTGAAATCTCTCAATACTCTGCTCTGAGCGTTCT
>CP070758.1:4001037-4038457 GCA_020348925.1 Gemmatimonadota bacterium
AAGGCAATTCGTCTGCCCGTCGGCGGGACCCCCATGTACTGGCCCTCGTGGGTACCCACGGCGGACCACCGCACTGCAACTTTTTCTTCGGAAGCATCAATGACAAGATCATCTGTTGTTGCGAAGAAATCGGGAAAAGCCTCGTAAAATCTGACGAGGCCTTCTTTGAAGCCCTTGTTATCAGGAGATCGACCGGCAGGACTTCGGTCCACAAAATCTGATGTGTGAAGTTCGTCAACAGCGTCCACATTTCTCTTTTGCCAGACCTCGTTCATCCAGCGATCCACGGTCTTTTTCAAGGCACTATTTTCCAATATGTTATTATGGTTCATCGGTTTTTCGTGATCCGAAACAGGAGAGGGTTAATTGTAAATTTCAACCAGCGTACCTTCCTGTACGAAGTCGAACAACTCTATCACATCCCCGTTCTTCATTCTTATACATCCGTGTGAGGCAGGCGTTCCGATCAATCCTTCTTCCGGAGTTCCGTGTATATAGATGAGGCGTCTGAACGTGTCGACTCCAGTGCCCTTGTTGATGCCCGGCTCCATTCCCTTCAACCAAAGTATGCGCGTCGTCTTCAGATCTTTTCGCGTCTCTGAGTTGTCAGTATAGATGCGTGCCGTCCTCCCTGTGTTTCGGCGAGCGTTGAATATGCTTCCGAATTTGGCGCCCCGGCCGATTTTCTCGGCAATACTATGTGTTCCCAAAGGTGTTTTGTGGCTTCCGGCTCGGTTGCCTGCGCCATTTTTTGACGTTGATATATTGTACAATCTGACGGTTTCATCCCCTTTCACAAGGCGAAGTTTCTGCTCGGGAATACTCACGATGAGGGCGTATTCATCCGATGTTAAACCGAATTTCGATTCCAATTTCTGGAGCGCATCCTCCCAACTTATTAGTTGCTGAGGAACGATCATACCGGCATCCCCGTTCTTATCGTCAGCGCAGAGGGACAGGCTCAAGCATCCCGACACAAGAATAATCAGCGATAACTTAAAAACACTTGTTTTTTTAAATAGAGATATATGCATCTTGCAGTAATTTTTTTGTATTGAGTATACTCTTAGGAGCCAATCTTGACAACATTCCCCATCCCATCAATCTGGGGATCTTGAAAAATAAAAATTTTTTTTGTATTAGCAAGGAAAAAGTTATCGATAGGCATAGAACCTCATATGGTTACCAACGAGAATGTGCCTCAACTGGTCATTTTCTGGAGGTGGTGAAAAGTAAAAGATGGTGGAAGAAAAGATAAACTGTTGTCTAAACGACCTTGAGTCATTCTAAGAACACAATGATTGGGAAACTCTAAGAGAGGCAGCGAACCCACTGCCTCTCTGTTTTCATTTCTCTGCTTTTTAGGATCGAAGATCTTGCTCTGTTAGTTCCCGGCCGTGAAGGAGACTATGACCGCTAAGCTTTCGGCAACAACAATATGAAAGGGTACATTCTCAGCAATGGCGTAAACGTAGAAGTCACCACTCTCCACTTGGGCTTTCAGTTCCTCAAAGTTCATGAGATATTGGGTCGACTCCTCTCGTTCAATGACTACTGTTTGATTGGGGGGAATAACTATGCCTTTAAGTACAAGACTTGCATTGTTCTGAATGGCGGACAGTGTGTTCAAAGCACCATTATCGCTAATGTAGATCTGGCCCGTGGCTTCGGTGTCCTCCTGATTCGTTATCTTGGCCGCAAACTCCACGGATTCAATACTGTTTATTTCGTCCCTGTGGTCCTCCCAGACGTCATTTCCCTCCAGGGTGAAATACTCCGACCCGATATTGTCCTCTTCTGAATTGATTGAGGCTTCAATATAAACCACAATCGTAAAGGTTTTGGTAATGAGGAGACAACCGGCAAACACAAGACAGAGGAAAATGGATCCTCCTATGAAGAACCTCTTTCGCTGTAATAATGATTTCATTTCAATAACACTCCTCTTGGTTCAGACATTGATAAATAATATTTAGTAGGCTTCTCCAAGTCCAAAGTAGTAGTTGAGTCCACCGCTGATCCCGATGTTTTTCCTGGAACCCCCACCGTCAAGGGTGATGATATGGATTTTTGGACTTATCTCGGCTGACAATTTCCCTAATCCAATCTCTAAGCCCGGTCCGAAGTTGAACCCGAAACGGCTCTGATCAGGAGGACCTTTTTTACTCAAGGAATAAGACCCAATACCACCGGCGAAATGAAAATGGACACCTTGATCACAGGACATTGAACCGAGGATGAGGTTCAATCCAAAGGAGTTGATACTTCCTCCCTCCATGCTCTGGTCATCATCCCAAACTTCAGCCGACGACTCCCCTTGACTCAGTTTCGTGTAAAAGACCTCAAACCCGAGAAGAGGAACGAGACCCAGACGGGCCTTGAAACCGAAGAGAGAGCTAGTACCGGCGTCCTCCTGGGCAACGGGGATATTGGTCCCCACGAATCCACCCAGACCGATCTTGCTCCCCAAGACCTCTGAGGCGACTCCTGCCACGAGGAGGAACGAAATTACAAAGACAGAAATTCTTTTCATCATATACCTCCTTTCAAAATTCCTGATAAAGTTCCTCAAATGCTGACTCTTTGAATGTATGACGTCGGTGATGGCCAGTCAAGTATTTTCGAAAAAATTTTCAGAAACCTCATAGGAGCGATTGGGCGAGCTGTCCTTTATGAGCAATTAAGAGAACTCAGCATATGAGGGTGTTGAACAAGGGATTTTTCGACTCCGTTTCGTTGAGAAATCTGATTGTGGAAACAAGTCTGCAACAGCTTGAGGCGAGCGAATGACGGTGAATCGGGAGTACTAAGCCGATCATTCCCGCCCGCATCGGTTGCGGGAAAGGCTTCAGCGGGAATCTCCTCGAGGCGCAGAGCGGACATCATTAATATTGCGCAATTGAGGTGAAAATTAGGTTTGCTCTTTGTCCGAGTTTTACTCCCTGTTGTGAGAAAACGAAAGAAATCAAGAATTCCCTTGACTTTTAGCCTCGGGAGTTTTACATTTGAGCGAGATTTTCGAAAGGTAGCTAAACCATCGACGGATTATACGACGGGTGATGAGTAGCTTGTTCGATCATCACCCGTCGTATTTTATTCGAAAGCTTGAGCGAAAGGAGGTGACATCGGTTATGCCAGTCGGACGCGTAAAATGGTTTAATGAACGTAAAGGATTTGGATTTATTGGACAGGAGTCTGGAGATGATGTCTTTGTCCACCATTCTGCCATTCAGGGTGAGGGCTTCAAGACCCTTTATGAGGGTGAGGAGGTCGAGTTTGAGATCATTCAAGATCCTAAAGGCCTCAGGGCAGATAAGGTGGTGAAGTTATAAATCCGGCAAACAAAGTGAAAAGGGTCTCTTTATCGGATCATCACGACCAACCGGTAAAGAGACCCTTTTTTTATGCCCAATCGCGGGAGGGTGTCAATGCATCTTCGGCCGAAACCCCTTCCCTGCAACATGTAGCCTTGCGATTGTGACTGCGATGAGGGCTCAAAAAGTGTGCATTTCATCAATCGCTACCGTTTGCATTTTCCCCTCAGTTTTGTACTACACAAATCCTGCCCTCTTATAAAATTCAAGAGCTCTGGGACGATCCTGTGTGCGGGTATGAAGCCAGAATCGGATCGGATTGAATTCCCATGCTGTCTCGATGATCCTGTTGAGAAAATTATTTCTTATTTTCTCGTTTGAAGAAAAGAGGGGAGAAAGCACTCCTGTCCGAGATGAATTTAGGTAAATCGAGCTCCGATTTAAATTTCTTTAAAAAACATGGAATCACCGCTCCAAGGAGCAGAGGGCTTCTTTTTTAGGTACAATGTAAAAAACCACTGCAAAATATCGGTTTTTTTTGAGAAATCGCATTTGCAGCAGATTCGGGTTTCGCATAGAGAGACCTTGTTATTCTTTATTATTAACGACTTAAACCGTTTTCATGCAGTTTTTATTGAAATCATTTTATTTTGGCACAAACATTGCATATTGTTAAGAAGTGGAGTGATGCCATCACGCGTAACCTCCGATTCAAAAGGCGGTGTGTGAGAGTGTTTGATTGGAAAAAAAGTCGAGATGGATTCACACTTATAGAGTTATTAATCGTGGTCGTTATCTTGGGTCTGTTAGCGGCCTTGGCAATACCTCGTTATACCTACACCTCTGGCAAGGCGAAAAAGTCTGAAGCCAAAACGATATTGAAACAACTCTTTCAACTGGAAATTTCCTACTTTCAGGAGCACGATCTCTATGTTGCGGGAGCGAACAAAGCGGCTCTTGTGGCCAGCAACTTGGGCTTTGAAGATCCGGGAGCCGACACACGGTATGATTATTCGGTCACCGTGGCTGGAAAGACGTTTGTAGCCACAGCTATTGAAATTGGCGATGTTGACCAGGATGGAACTCCGAACGAGTCCCTCACGATGGATCAGGACGGTCTCGAGGGTGGCGACTGGTAACGATTTTTCAAAGATGTCGCAATATGGGTGGTGGTTTTTGACCTCCACCAATTTTTTTATTCTACCTGACCCCTTTTTTTAAAAAGAGAAAGAAAGAGTTAAGCCCTTCCCAAAAGCTCCTCCCGAATTTTCACCATAGCCAGGGTATCCTGCCCGCAATAGGAGATTAAATTGAGTCGGATTTTCTTTTTCTCTTCAGAGGGTGTCGAAGGTTCGATCATACGCATATATTCGAGGGATGCCTGTTCGCCTTCCTGGATGGCCAAGTCGTCGTAGCGCATATCGGGAACAAGAACCGGAAGCACCGATTTCAGGGAGAAGGAACCATGAAATTTGGGATGGTAGTAATGAGTCCTAACGATCGCACACAAGTCCTTCATCCGATCCAACGTGGCAAGCAGGGGCCCATGATAGTCGGGGAATTGTTCGGACAATCCTTTCAAAATATTTTTTTCATAATCGGTATAGATGAAGATAGTGCTCACCTGCCCCAGGGTTTCAAGCAAGCTGCGGATGAATTCTTCTCTGGGGTCCGTCCGCTCATCCCAGAGAAAATGTCTTGGCTCCAGACTGCCATCCTTAAAAAGAATATGGTCGGACCACTGAAATGGAATTGTCTGATACGGACTCGTGCCGGCATAGTAGGGAATAGTCGGACCCATTGTCTCGAAATCAAGGAAGTGAATCGGAAATTCAATATCCGTCAGCTCGGTTTGGAGCGTCATGTCAACATGTTCCTCCTCCGTGATCACACAGGTGCGAACACGCTGTTGAAGCTCTGACAACGGGAAGGAATCCGGGATGTCCCGAATACTTAGGGTGCCGAGTTCTGCCAATGCATCCCATTTTGCTTGAGTTAAGCCGGGGAGTTCGATCACAGGATAGTCCGGAAGATCTTTGGCACAATGTGTCCGAAATTCGCAATTGTTCGATGGTTTGCATGAGAGAGACGGAATCATGTGAGGCGGTTCAGGTCTGGCAAGAATTTCTTTTTGTTTTGACAACTCGGATGGGATCTTGCTCTGAATTGAGACGACGTGATCTGTCAAATCTTGAAAATGGAAAAAATCGCGCACGTCAAGTTGGAAACCGTTGTAGACGTAATCTCCATTCAGATGCATGATGCACGTCTGGTTGATGTCCAATCCGGATCCCTTGAGGACATAATACTGAATACCCAGATCGTACAGATAATCTGCTTTGACTTTCACGCCTGATTTCACCTCGATGAGGTTCCAGCGATTCCTGTCGAATTTTTCGAGGATGTCAGTGCGTATCCGGATGTCGTCGTGGAGGAAAGCCGCCTGAAAGATGGCCGGCACATCCGAAAAGGTCATGGTGGCATTCGTCGTTCGAACGGCGTCCTCATGATGAACGTGATCTTCTTCGATAAGTTCTCCACCAGGATAAAGTTCCGTCGCCAGTCTGCCCACATCCTGACCGATCTCCATTCGAGCTTTTTGAGCCAGAGAGGACTCTCCGGCCAGAACAGGAGCGTAGCACTCAAACCACAACCGTAGCGGGCACTGCAACCCGGATAGAAAGCGGGATTTGGAGAGTGTCGGAGTTCCTTTTGAATACATTCTCTTGTGGATTGTCCGTATTTCGGTTAAGGGGGATTCCCCCTTTCCTGAGGATCGGGAAATTTTTCGCGTTGCCTTTTATCGATAAGATTCCCGTCAGGTGATCGTACTCGAGAGCCATTCGTTCTCAATGGTAAAGAATAACAATTGAAATTAACTTCTTTTTTCTCGAAATGCAACTTTTATTGCACCCGGTGAAGGTGTTGAGAGGGAAAAGATTTTCCTCACCCCTCTCCCAGACGTGATAAGTGCTTCATGAGAATTGCAGTCCGGGTAAAGGGAAGGGTGTCTCCCTTCACCGAAAACATGATGTTGGGACGACACTGTAACCTGATTCTCCCTTTCGGAGTGCGGAGATTAGGAGGATTTCGCTGGTGTCCTTGGAAGGCTTGGTTTGTTCAACGAGTTTGAAACTTTCAGAGTGAGTCAAGGTCTTATTTACTACAAAAAAGAAGAAAGAGACAAGATACGAAAGACCAAACAGCCGGAGTCAGGCAGTCGTAAGTCGAAAAGTAAAAAATATGCGATTGTTCTCCAGATATTTCGTACCCATCATTTTAATATGTGTCACGGCATTGACCGTCTCCCACTGCAGGAAGCGGAATAGCCAGCAGAAGATAAAGCTGGACAGCATCACTCTTCGCCAGTCCAAGGATTCCTCCGGATTGGCCACGACTCTCCAGATTCGACCTGAGAGCCGACGCTCCATTGCGATTTTTCGTTTTGAAAATATTACTGGTGACAGAGAGCTGGACTGGATGCGAAGGGGGCTCACCCAGATGTTGATCACTGATCTGTCACAGTTCCGGTACCTGGACGTGCTGAGTGAGGAGGACCTCGCCGACATTATGGAGAGGATGGGGATTCCCGAGGATCGAGAGCTGGATACACAGCTTGCCGTGGCCGTGGCGAAGGAAGCCCGGTTGGAGACCGCGCTGGTGGGGAACTTCGTCAAAGTCGGAGAGGCCATCCGGATCGACACCCATCTGTATGATGCCCTCACGGGAAAGCTTCTCAAGGCCAACAGCGTCAGGGGAGAAGGGCTGGAGGAGGTCTTTACCATGGTGGACGAGCTCACCCAACGCCTCAGGGATGGTCTCAAGCCGACCCTGAGAGAGACTGTTGAGTTTGATAAGGATCTGGCCGATGTGACGACAAAATCCGTTGAAGCCTATCGCCTCTTGACCGAGGGTACGGGGCGTTATGAAAGCTGCCTCTATGAGGAAGCGGCTGACTACTTCGAAAGGGCAGTCGCTGCCGATACGACCTTTGCGACGGCCTATTGGCGACTGGCCCTCACATATACAAATCTTCATAGACATGAAGATGCCCGGAAGGCCCTGGCCAGGGCTGTAGGGTTGGTCGATCAAATCTCTGAACGGGAGCGTCTCTATATCATGGCCCTCGATGCCGATTTCAAGAGCGATCCCATAGAGATGGTTAAAATATACGAACAGATGGTCCGACGTTTTCCAAATGACAAGGAGGCGCACTATCGACTGGGGAGAAACTATTCGAAACTCAGAAGATTTGACGAGGCCATCGCCCATTTTGAAACGGCCCTGGAGATTGATCACACCTATAAACTCGTGCTGACCCAATTGGGATATTCCTATTGGTCACAGGGAATGTACGATAAGGCCGTGGAAACGTTCCGGAGATACATTGAGACAGCACCGGACGAGCCCAACGCCTATGACAGCCTCGGTGAGATCTATCAACGGGCCGGTCGATTCAATGAGGCGATCCGTGAATTCAAAGAGGCGCTCAAACGGGAACCGGATCTCTATTTCCCATGGCACCATATGGGTGATGCTTACAGGGATGAGGGGGCGTTGGATGAAGCTATAAAATGCTATCAGCGATATACAGACCTGGCTCCCAGTGATGCCATCAAGACGGATGGCTACAGGCATGTAGGTGAAATTCATTGGATTGAAGGTGAATATGAAAAAGCGTTGGAGATGTTTCAAAAGGCGATGCAGGCAGTCCCGGATAATTTCTTCTTTGTTTCACTCATTGCAGAACTGTACACTGATCAGGGGGATACGATCGGAGCGAAGATGTTTCTTGAGGAATGGTTCGAGAGTATGGGAAAGAAGGTTACGGATGATGGCGTCATGAATAATCTCCTCGGCTTTGTGTACGCCTGTCTGGAAAACGATCTCCGTATCGATGAGCTCGAACCCTTTGTTGACAGGGCTCAGGCGGTAGCGCCCAACCCTCGCAGCAGAGCCAAGTGTACCTCGATGCGGGCGGCGGTTCGTCTCGAGCAAGGGGATACCGATTCCGCCCTGAACCTGTGGTTGGAAGCTTTGAGCCTTCCCCTTATTGAGACGCGCTGGGGTATTGAGGCGGAGATCATGACCATCTTCTCCCAAGCTATGGCCGACAGTTCTGCCGCTCGTGAAACGATAGTGACATTTCATGAGAAGATTCTCGATATTGCAAGGGAGATTAATAATCCGAATATTAAGGCCACCGCGGAGTATCTTCTCTTTGAGTACTATGAGAGGATCGGTGACGGGGTCAGCCTGGAACGGGGACTGACGACCACAGGAACACCCCGTGAGTCGGACTGGTGGATCATCGGTCCCTTTGAGAATAAGGCAGAATTTCATCGCCGATTCCCGCCGGAGCGGGAGATCAAGTTGTCCAAATCATATGAAGGGAAAGGGGGGAGGGTGCGGTGGGTGAGAGCCCAGGACGGCACCTTCGACGGATACATCGATCTGAGAGAATTAATGAAACCGGACACATGGGGTGTGACCTACGGATTTCTCTCCCTCCAAAGCCCGAGTGCACGACGGGCCCAGCTCCGTATCGGAACGGACGACGCCACGAAGGTATGGCTCAATGGAGAAGAGATTTGGGTGCGGAATGAACGTCGGACAGCGGTTACGGATAACGATATCATTCCTGTGGAATTGGAAGAGGGAACGAATACAATCCTGATAAAAGTCTATCAGACAATTTCTGGATGGGGATTCTTTTTCCGTATTACAGATCCGGCGGGAAATGGTTTACGGGATATTACTTTTGGACCGCACGTCGCAAGTTGAGTTTGAAGTTATGGGTTCTGAGTTACGGTCAAGCGGATTTTGGGGGATACAACTGGGAAGAGAGAAAATGAACCTCTCTTTGTGTTGTTTTTGAATGAATTACGGTCCTCTCTGGCATCGGTCTTATTGCTTGAAACTTTTCCGTGAAGAGTAAGTCTTATATTGTAACAGTTGTAACAGATTCAGAGAAAAGTGATCAAATGCGTGAGACGAAAAGGTCTCGTTTTCAGTCGAAAAGTCGAAAGGTTTAAAAGTCAAAAAAGCGAGAATGAAAACACTACTCAGAAACGTTGTTGTGTGGACGATGGTCCTGTCCACGACCGTCCTTTTCTCCCAATGTTCGAAGAGGGATGGCCGGCAGAAGATTAAGTTGGACGGTGCAGCCGTGCGTGAAGCCAAAGCCTCCACCGGCTTGGCCACAACCATTCAGATTCAACCCGAAGAACGACGGTCGATTGGGGTCTTCTGTTTCGAAAATGTGACCGAAGATGAGGATCTGGACTGGATGCGACGGGGACTGATGGAAATGTTGATCACGGATCTGTCACAGTCCCGATATGTGGATGTGTTTGGCGAGCAAGGGCTTGCCGAGATTATGGAGAGGATGGGGATCACTGATCACCAGTCGCTGGGTGCAACCATGGCCATCTCTGTTGGACGGGAGGCGCGCTTAGAGACGGTGTTGGTGGGCGGGTTTGCCAGGATAGGGGAAACCATCCGAATCGACGTCCAGCTTTACGAGACACGGACCGGGAATCTGTTGAAGTCAGACCGGGTGGAATGTCGGGGGTTGGAGGAGGTGTTTCCCATGGTGGATGAGCTGACCAAACGGGTCAGAGACGGTCTGAGGCCAACCTTGAAGGGATTGGTCGAGTTCGACAAGGATCTTGCCGATGCCACCACGAGTTCCATCGAGGCATATCGATATTTTACCGAAGGATTGGAGCGGTTCGATAAGTATTTCTATGATGACGCGGCCGAGTACTTCGAGAGGGCGGTGGAGATCGACACGACCTTTGCGACTGCCTATGCGAGGCTCGCCATCTCCTACGCGGCACTATCCCGGGGGAGGGATACACGGAATACCTTGGCCAAGGCTGTGGCCTTGATCGACCGCGTCACCGAGAGAGAGCGGCTCAACATTATTGCTCTGGATGCCGAGTTGAACGGCGATTCGAAAAGGGTGCTCGAGACGTACGAGAAAATGGTTCAACTCTTTCCGAGAGACAAGGAGGCCCACTTTCGACTGGCCAACGTGTACAGCGCTTTCAGAAGATACGATGAGGCCATAAGGGAATATGAGGCGGCCCTGGAGATCGACAATACCTATATCCATCCGTATAATTTCCTGGGATATCTGTATGCCAGACGAGGGCAGTACGATAAGGGTGTGGAAACGTTGCGACAGTATATGGAGCTGGTCCCAGATGAGCCGAATCCCCACGATAGCATCGGCGAGATCTGTCAGGAGGCAGGTCGCTTCGATGATGCCATCGATGAGTTTAAGAGAGCCTTGAAGCTTAAATCCGATTTTTATTTTTCTTGGGGACACATGGGCACGACGTACATGAATAAGGGGGAGTTCGATCAAGCCCTGAACGCCTTTCGTCGCTATATCGATGTATGTCCCAGTGGGTATCTCAAGTCGGACGGTATCCGGTCTGTTGGCGAAATCCAATGGGCCAGAGGTAAGTACAAAGAGGCTCTGAAAACATTTCGCGAGGCGTTGAAAGTCTATCCTGACAATTACTCTCTCGTTACCCTGATCGGTGACTTGTTCACAGAACAGGGCGATACATCGGAGACAAAAAAATTCCAGGAAGAGTGGTTTTGGAGCACCGGAGAAAGGATACTGGAGGAGGACAATTTTGCTGTTGTCAGGTATTTTTTACAGACCTGTCTCGTGAACAACATCCATCCTGAGGAGTTGGATCCGTATCTTGATAAGATGATGGAACTGGCCGAAAACGATTTAAACAGGGCACTCTGTACGTACTTGCAAGGCGTGGCCCGTTTGCAGGAGGGGCAAACCGACTCGGCCCTGGCCGATTTTCGAGAAGCCGTTCCACCCTTCTTCTCCCTGGAGACAAGACAGGGATTGTCTAGATTTTCGATGAAAAATATCTCTCAGGCCCTGACCAAGAGTACATTCGATCCGGAGGAGCGTCTAACATTTTACGGAGACCTGGTTGATCTTGGGCGTGAGATGGCCAATCCCACACTGGAAGCCAGTGCCAGATATCTTATTATGGATTATTTCAAATCGACGGGGGACGATGAGGCGTTGGAGCGAGAGCTGAAAGCGACGGGGACCCCGCGTGAATCAGATTGGTGGATCATCGGTCCCTTTGATAACAACAAAGGGTTTCATCACCGGTTTCCCCCGGAGCGAAGGATCAACCTGACGAAATCTTACAAGGGCAAGGGCGGAAAAGTTCATTGGAGGCAAGAACAGGACAGCGTCTTAGACGGATACGTTGATTTGAAAGAACTGATCGATCCAGAAGTGTGGACTGTGGCCTACGGATTTCTTACGTTTGATTGCCCGACGGCCCGCCAGGCCCAACTTCGGATCGGGACGAATGAGGCGACGAAAGTCTGGCTCAATGAGCAAGAGGTTTGGGTGAGAAACTTACGGCGCGACGCCTTTTTTGACAGTGATATTGTCCCCGTGGAGTTGGCAGCAGGCACAAATACAATCCTCATCAAAGTGTGTCAGATAGTGGATGCTTGGGGGTTCTACTTCCGCGTTACGGACCCACAGGGAAATCCTTTCGACGACATCACGTTCCTACCACAGATTGTTAGCTAATCCGGTATGACATAGCGGAGGAGCATGGGTGCCGAGGGGTAGCGATGAAAGAGCAGGACGTCGTGCCGCGCGGGTCACTCGTCTCAAGCCGCGGATTCTTGGAGATACTCAGAATACTCACCTGAGACGAGAAAGCGGCGATCGTTCTTATGCCTCACTCGTCATGATGAAGAGCGGTTGCATTTCAAAACTTTTGTAAAACGGCCGCAGACGTTCGGTATTGTAATTTTTCTTGACGTTCACAATCTTCTTGGAACTTGTGACCACCTCGATGGGTACATTGTCATATCGTCCGTTCTTCAGCACGACGAGCCGCCCGTGAATTCCTTCCAAAATAAGATCCAAGGCCAGATTCCCGTAGGCCATGGGGACGACGGAGTCGCAGGCGTCCGGATCACCCCCTCGTACGATGTACCCCAATTTCTGGCTGATGACATTTATGGGTTTGCCGTTGTTGAATTTGGGTGAGAGCCCTTTCAATCTTACTGCTACAAGGTCACCGATGCCGCCCAATTTTGCGTGCCCATAGGCATCTCTGACCGTATCCTGAAACACCATTTCACCGCCTTCGAACATGGCTCCCTCTGAGACCAGTACTATAGAATACTTACTTGGATTTTTGTAGCGATCCTCGGTGAGCAGTTCTGTGAGGTGTTCGATATTGAATTTGTACTCGGGAATGACGCACCTGTTCGCGGCACCGGCCATGGTCGGCAGCATGGCAGTGAAACCGGCGTAGCGGCCAAAAACTTCGAGAACCAAGAACCGTTCATGAGATCCCGCTGTTGTCCTCAGGCTATTTGTCATCATTATGGTCCTCGTAACGCAAGTGCTGAATCCGATGCAGTATTCCGTTCCGGGGACGTCGTTGTCCATGGTTTTGGGAATGGCCACAACTTTCACGCCTTCCTTATAGAGCCGCACACCGTAGCCGAGGGTATCGTCACCACCGATGGGAATGAGGTAATCGACACCCAGAAAGTCCAGATTTTTAACGACCTCTGGTGTGAGATCGTTCGTTTCATGGGCGTATGTGTCCTGGAGGTGAGGAGGGACATTCGCTTTGGGGATATGACTGGGGCGGGTACGAGAGGTGTGCAGGAAGGTGCCGCCTGTCCTTCCGACTTTATTCACGATTTCTTCGGTGAGAATTTGATAGCTCTCGCTATTATCGACTTTCTTATCCCGTATCAACTCTGTGATACCGGCCCATCCTCGACGGAGCCCGATAACCTGATATCCTTCGTGAATAGCCCGGAGGGTGACCGCACGGATGGCAGGATTGAGACCCGGCACATCGCCACCACCGGTTAGAATTGCAATAACACCTTTTTTCGTTTTTACGTTTGTCATCGTAAGACCTCCGTGTTCATTTCATGACAGTGCTTTTTGTTGGGACATTCTTTGAAGTGTTCTGTGTCCCGGGGTCTGAACGTCTTTCTCCCCTGGTAATTCTTAAAAATACCAAAGCCAAGGCCAATGTCAAGGGATTTCTATTCTTCAGATAGGACCGATATCAGGGGACATCTGTTCTTCAGAGTGAAGGATGTAGCGGGGGGTAACGGGGCGCGGTGGAACAGAGAAGTGAGGTGCCGAGGAGGAAGGAAAAATTGATGGGGAGGAGACAGGAGACGCAAGAGAGGATACCGGAGACAGGACGTGGCAGGGGGAGGAGGTGAGGTGAACGAATGCAAGAGTATGGGCGCTAAGAAGAAGAAAAAACAGAGAAAAACACCACCAATCGGCATCGGATAGCACCCCTCAAATCTCCAGCATCTGCCTTTTTAATTGAAACTTTCTGAGAGAGATATGGTCTATTTTATACTTGTAGGGAGACACGTCTTTGTTATATCTTAGAGAGCGGTTCGGCGAAGACCGAACCGCAACACTTTTTTGTGGTTGAAAATGACCGATCTGTTTTACAAATCACGTGAGGATTCATGATGAAACGAGACCTTCGATATTATTTTCTGTTTGGGGTCCTGGCGATTGTGCCATTGGTTTTTTCGCAGTGTGGAAACCAGGACAAAAACCAGAAGATCAAATTGGACAGCGCTGTCATGCGCCAGACCGAAAAACCGTCCGGGTTGGTTACCACATTGCAGGTGCAGCCGGAGGAGATACGATCCATTGCCGTCTTTCACTTCGAGAATGTGATCGGTGATGCAGAGCTTGATTGGATGCGTCGCGGGTTGCCCCAGATGCTTATTACCGATCTCTCTCAGTCTCGATATGTGGATATCGTAACCGAGCAGGATCTTGCCCCGATTAAGGAAAAGTTGGGAATCGATGAAGGGGGAATAGTGGATGCCTCCACAGCTGTTTCCATAGCCAAGGAAGCTCGAGTGGAAACGGCGTTGGTGGGAAGTTATATCCGTATCGGCAATACCATTCGGATCGACTGTCGTCTGTATGATGTACAGACGGGCAAGTTGCTGAAGGCGGATCGTGTCGAGGGGGAGGGCCTTGAGCAGGTCTTCACTTTGGTGGACGATTTAACTCGACAGGTCAGAGACGGCCTGAAGTTGACCCTGAAGGGAGTGGTGGAGTTTGACAGAGGCCTGGCCGACGTCTCGACAAACTCCATCGAAGCCTATCGCTTTTTTGCCGAAGGCTTGGCAGAGTTCGAGAAACTGTTTTATCAGAGAGCTGCCAACAATTTCGAGAGAGCTGTGGCCATCGATACAACGTTTGCCACGGCGTATCTCCATTTGGCCCGTGCCTATATCAATCTTGCCCGGGCTGATGAAGCGCGACAGGTTATGACCAGGGCTGTCGTTTTTTCGGACCATGTCACGGAACGAGAGCGACTGAATATCATGGCCCTCAACGCCAATTTAAAGGGCGATTATGTCGAGCGGCTGGGAATTTACGAAAAGATGGCAAAACTCTTCCCCAACGATAAAGAGACCCATTATAATTTAGCAAACATATACGATGATCTGGGCAGGTTCGATGAAGCCATTAATCACTATGAGGCAGCTTTAGAGATAGACGCAGGCTACAAGCTCGTGTACAACCAACTGGGGTATCTTTACTCAGCCATAGGAATGCATGAAAAAGCGGTGGAGAGCCTCAAGCAATATATTGAATTAGCTCCTGATGAGCCGAACCCTCATGACAGTATCGGTGAGATTTATCAGCGTGCCGGTCGCCTGGATGAAGCTATTGATGAATATAAGGAGGCAATACGACTGGGAGCCGATCTTCACTATCCGTGGATACATATGGGTCTTGCCTATCAGGAAAAAGGGGAGTTTGGAGAAGCACAGCGCTGTTTCCAGCGTTATATCGAGTTGGCTCCCAGTGAGGCCATTCGATCGGGCGGATACGAATTGATAGGGGAAACGTATTGGGCCAACGACGATGACGAAGAAGCGTTGGCGGCATATGTCGAAGCGCTCAGGGTGTATCCGGATGACTTCGGGGTTATTTCTGAGATTAGAGAGTTGTACATGGATCGAGGTGACACGATTGAAGCCCAGCGTTTCCTTGATGAATGGTTTCAAAACACCGGTGAGAGACTCTTACGGGAGGACAGTTTTACTGATCTTGTTCACTTTGTGGCCACATGCGTGTACAATGATCTTTACATTGATAGGCTCGAGCCCTATATCGAGAAAGCGTGGCAGCTCTCGGAGAATGATCGTAACAGGGCAACGTGCACTTCATTGAGGGCGCTTATCGATGCGAAACAGGGAAATATCGATTCGGCCATGGCTCGTTGGGAATCAAATCTCGCTCTCCCATCGATAGAGAACAAGCTTGGAATCAGTTTTTACGATGCCAAAATAGGCTCCCAGGTCCTGGCACAAAGATCGGATGAGCCCGAAGTCGTGATAGCTCTTTTTGAGAAATTTCTTAAAAAAGCGAAAGAATTAGGAAATCCAAGCTTTGAAGCGAGTGCGCAATATTTTCTTCTTGAATTCTACCAGAAGATTGGTGATGAGGATGCTCTTGAACGGGCGTTGGTTTCCACTGGGACGCCCCGGGAGTCCGATTGGTGGATCATCGGGCCTTTTGAGAATAAGGGCGGATTCCATCGCCAGTTTTTACCTGAGCGGGAGACGAATCTGACGAAATTACACAACGGAAAAAACGGAAAGGTTCACTGGAGACAGGCGCAGGACGGCCTCTTCGATGGTTACATCGACCTCAAGGAGATATATGATCCTGACACCTGGGTTGTAGCCTATGGGCTTCTTTCCTTTGATTCCCCGATTGTTCGGCAAGCACAGCTTCGGATCGGGACGGACGATGGGGTGAGGGTCTGGCTCAATGATGAGGAAGTCTGGACGAGAAATATGCGCCGGGGAGCTAAGGCTGACGGCGATATTATTTCTGTGGCGTTGCAGGAGGGTACGAATACGGTCCTCATCAAGGTTTGTCAGACCATCTCGGAGTGGGGTTTCTTTTTCCGCATCACCGATCCCGAGGGTCATTCCTTCGGCGACATCACGTTCCTTCCTCAGATTTCCAGTTGATAAACCTCTCAGTACTTTTCTCGATCGTTTATCCCGGTGCAGTGAAACCGGCGAAGAGCCAAGAAATCCAGCTTTTATTATTCGTTCAACGAGAGATTTGTTTTTCCTTGACAAAGTGCATTCATCGCCGTATATTGCCAACTCTTTGTTAGGCTGCAAAATAGGTTATCTGTCAAGGACGTTCTTATCAAGGAGGCTAAAGTGAGTGAATTGAGTCCTGCTGCTGTAGACGCGATAAAAATGGCCATTCAGTTGGAAAAAGACGGCCGTACTTTTTTCGAAGAAGCGGCTCAGAAGACCGAGAACCAGCTCGGCAAGAAAATGTTTGAGAGGCTCGCCCAGGATGAGATAGACCATCTGAGGACGTTTCAAAAGATCTTCGATACTGTCACCGAAGGCGGCGATTGGGGGGAGCTGGCCCAAAAGGCGCCCAGGATTGGGAAAGTCCCCGTTTTCGAGAAGAAAGGGGAAGAGAAGAAAGATGTCAATCCCAGCGAGCTGGATGCCTTACGAAAAGCGATGAACATCGAGAAGGATGCCATAGAGTTCTTCCAAAAGGCAACGGACGGAACGGAGGATTCACTGGCGAAGAAGATCTTCAAGACGATCCAGCAGGAGGAGGAGTATCACTACGATTTGCTTCAAGCCCAGTACGATTCCCTGTCCCACTCCGGAATGTGGTACGACATCGGCGAATTCCAGATGGATGGGATGTATTAGGAAGCTTTCTTCAAACGGGACAAAGAGAACTTTTTCCATAGGTATAAATCGAAACAGAAGCGGTCGTTTCAGAAACGGCCGCTTTTTTGTATCACTTCTTGGAGAAAGAACTGCTGAAGATAGAAATGTGGTGGTTAGAGTAAGCGAGCTGCGGGCCAAGGTTATTTTGGCAGTTTACCAAGGAGCTTCCATACCCAGCGTTGGGTCCTGTGTAAAAATCCAACCGGCTCAGCAAACATTAAAATGCACTCTCCACGGACAACGCTGATGCCGTTTTCATTACAGAATTGGATGGCTTCTTCCGATTCTGCCCCTTGTTGCATCCACACTTTGTTGATGCCTGCAAGGGCTACATCCTGGACGACTTTTTCGGTCTCCTGGGGTGGCACGACTATTATAACTCCCCCAACCTCTTCGGGTAACATATTGAGATTGGGATAACATGGTTCGCCTTCGATGGTCTCGACTTCAGGATGTACCCGGAATATGCGATAGTCTTTTCCCTTGAGATCCCTATAGATGGCATTGCCAAATTTCTTTCCGGTTCGAGAGACACCAACTATGGCCAGTGTCTTGAGGGCCAAGAATTCATCGACCGATGCCTTTGTCGTCATTCTATTTTCCTTTTTTTATCACCGAATTTCGTGGTTACCAATTCTGCATAATCTCTCTGAAGCATTCCGGGCCACTCATGAGAACACCGCCGTAACCATGGCCGGGCCGGGTCCAGGCGCCTGCGAGATAGAGATTTTGTATTGGCGTTGAATGCGCCAGTCTGTTTGGGCCTGAATTATCCAGAGTTTGATCCCACCCGTAGATCGCGCCGCGGTAATTGCCGGTGTAACGAAGGTTCGTCAGAGGCGAACCGATCTCTTTCACTTCGATTGCATCCGAAAGACCCGGCAGGAGTGTCTCCTCCGCTCTTTTTATTAGAATATCAGCCATCCTCTCTTTCTCAGCTCGATAGGCTTTTTTCTTATTGGCGAAGTAGTCGGCTTCATACATCTTCCAGTAGTCGTACCCTTGAAGTGCTATAATGTTGATAATATTCTTACCCTCAGGTGAGTAGCCGTCATAGATATTATCATAGAGCGTAACGAGAAAGTCGCAATGTTCAATATCAGCTTTGAGGGCTGAGTTGTAACTGGAATCAAAATCATATCCTGGGTAGTAGAAAATCTCGGTGTCGTTCCTATTGAGATTACCGATCAAATCTTTCTTCAACCCCAGAAAAACCTGGAAACACGAGAGGCTCACGCTGAAAGTATCCATTCGCTGTAAGTAGTCTTTTAAGAGCTCATCTTCGTTCATCATGGAATGAAATGTATCGTAGGCATTGGCATTTGAGACGATTACTTTCCCATAGTATTCTTTCCCATTTTCGGTTTTCACTCCGTAAGCAGCATGATCCCTCACCAAGATTTTTTTCACTTCAGTCTTTAGCATGACCTTACCGCCGCGGTCTTGTATGAACCTCACGAAAGCATCACTGATCCTCTGGGATTTACCTTTGACATAAAATCCACCACCACTGAGATACCCGTAGTAGGGGAGGGCATAGTACAGGGTAGCCAGTTTTGAAGGTGGGAGCCCATAGTAGGGCCACTGAGCTGAAACAATGGCTTTCAATTTGGGACTCTTGATCCGAGCATCAACGATTTCACCCCATGTTTTTTCGAAGCTTTTGAACAAATACGGAAAATCAACCGGAAAACTGCTCATGTCGACCTGACCGCCGGCGGCCGTATACTTGCCTATGTCTTCGGTCAAACCTTCCATATCATCGAAGATCCCTTCAATGGCCTCCCTTTCCTCCGGGAAGAGGCTTTTCAATGTTTCAATATAGGCCGGGATGTTTTGCTGTGGTATGCGGAGGTCATGGTCGGGAAATACCGCCCTGTAGAGATCAGGATGAGGAACGAACTCAGCATCTGTAATTTCGGGAAAACCGGGTATGAGATTATATAATCCGTCTCGATCGTCAACGGATGTGGAATGCAATGAGACATCAAATACAAAATCTTTGCGTTTAAACGTCGTCGCATATCCACCCGGAATATAGTGTTTTTCCAGAACCAGTGGCTTAAAGCCCTGACGGGCGAAGGCTGCGGCGCAGCTCAATCCACCCAGTCCTGAACCGATAATAATCGCATCATACCGATCATCATCCTGATTCGCGCCTGATCCCCTGGGAAGCGCGCTCCAATCCAGCGCCACCATGGAAATCCCGCCGAGCAAAGATTTCAGAAAATCTCTTCTTTGTGTGATCATATCGAACATCGCGTTCCCTCCTTGAAAAAGAATTGGCCTTAGAACTATGTTCTAAGATACAAACCGCTCCCTGTGCTTTCAAGCGTTTTTTAGAGTGTTGTTCAGAAACTGTATGGGCGAAGATGAATCTTTGCACTCCAGATTACGTGCTCTGTGAGTTAAAAAGTGAATGATCAGTAATGGAGTGAAATGATTTATCGTTTCGATTGTTTTCGTAATATAAAAAGGGGACTGTCCCACCTTTTCACAAAGCCAAAAAATAAGTTCGGTTCTCCCGTATTTCAAAGGTACCATGTGACGCACAATCATTATTCTATTCTTGGATTGTGTTCTGCTCCTTTTTTCCATTTGCAGTCTTAGAGGTTCATTGTCCCGTAAGTTTTGGAAAGATGAGGGATTCAAAATTATTCACTGATAGCCGACGAAGTAAGATTGAGCGTTATTAAGTAAATGAGAACTGAGATAGTCCTCCCTTATGTCTAAAATCCAATATGCCGAATTTCCGTCAACCGCTCGAGGAGGGAGCCTTTTTTACTGCCTTCACCGAGGGTGAGGTCGGAGACGACGACCTTTCCGATATGTTTCGTGTCCTGGACGAACCACCGTTTCTTCCTGTATGCCCAGGTGTTGTGGATGGCATAAAAACGTCCGTTGTGCTGGCCGAGATAGATCATGACGTGCCCCGGAAAACCTATGATGGTTAAACCCGGACGAGCCAAATGCAAAGATTCAAGCTTATGTTTCTTTGAAACGTCGCGATCGAATGCCGCGATAGACTGACCGGCTTTTAACTGAGAACGTGAGTTGCGGGGAAAATCGATTCCAAAGGTGGCGAAAACGTCGAGAACATACCGAGAGCAATCCTTCGTCTCAAACATCCCACCCCATCCATAGGGTTGATGCAGACTTTTGAAGGCCTGGCGAAGGACGTTGGCTGGCGAATAGAGCACATAGCCCTCAGAGACATCTTCCGATCCATGAATGAATCCTTCTTTCATGAGTAGATTTCCGTCCGCATCTCGAAAGGGGAACTGAACAGCATAGCCTTCTTCAGTACTCCGAACCAGTGGCACCGTCGAACCCATGCCTAAACTGCCGAGGAAACGTGTCCGGGTGGAGTCGCTGTACACATGAACAATATTTCCTGTGATTACCAATTTTTCCGACGGTCTCAGGTATGCTTTGATGTCCTTCTTGCTTTCGCCAATACCGATGTCGACGGTTCTTACCCAACCGTGAGTGAAGGAAGCCTGGACAAAGGCCCATGCTCTATCGTTGCTGAAATGATACAATGCAACAGGTTCACCAATCCCCAGAGCTGAGTGTTGAAAGTAATCAAACTCATAGTCATTTTTCTTTTCCATGGCGATTTCGCTGGTAGGGAGAGACCGGATGTCTGTTCGCCGGGTGGTGAGACCGAAAGATACATCAATTTTTTCAGGAATGGAATCCAGATCCATCCGCCGCTCTATTTCTTTATAAAAAGATTCGGGTAAAGGATAATTATTATGGCCGTAGCGTGTTCTTTTTTTGTGATGCTCGAAGTCTCCTACGATTGCCTTTCTAATGCGTCCACCGGAGACTTTGTTTCCAATGAGTAATACATCAACAAGATAGACATTCGAGGCGATATCCCTGTTCAGACTGTCTATGTTTTCGGAAGTCAAGAGCACACTGTCGGGGTTATCGATTTTCGCCGTCCAAAATTCTGGGGTTTCCAATTCGGGCGTGACGTGGGGGAGGGGCAACCGGGCCATCTCCATCCGAGCTGAACAACTGATGAGAAAAAGGGAGATAAGATAAAGGGACAAACGGAAAGAGCGTTTCACACGTTCAGGAGTTTTACTCATTCTTCAGTTCTTGTATGTTGAGAATCGTGCTTGAGAAAAAAGGATTCCGATTTTATTCGATGTCGACTTGATAACGTTCTGTGGATTCCTATCCTCGTGGACATGACATAAATTCACATGAAACTCAATCTGCATTGAATACTGGTGCGAAACGAGCTATTATTCTTACTTTTAAGGGGACACTGTGAAACGATGCATCGTTGCGCTCCGTAAGATACTCTGAGGGATCAGGGGACTGGCCCTGTTTCACCGGAAATCTTGACATCTTATTTTTCTTCTCAAATACAAGCCACACTACCATCGCAGCTCTAAAATCCCCTCGCCCTCCAAATATAATACGATTTTCCCGTTTTCGTATTGAAAATTGATGGGGCTGTTTCTGAAAAAGACAGCGGTGGGCTGTCGGTCTGATGTGAATTCGAGATGATACGATCCGTCACCCCTCACGTGGCCGGTCAACCCCGATTCTGTCTGCTGTATAGCAAGAGTGATGATCCTATCGGAAGCGAAGAGCGCAAGATCGTTATGTTCGTACAAAGAGCCACCGGTACCGGACAGTTTCTTCAACATTCCGTTTTGAAAACCGGCCAGGAAAATCTTTGCGTTCGTACGGATTGGACTGTGGCCTGTCATTGATTCGGGAATGGATATTTCGCTGTCTCCCTCTTGGATAGCCACAATATCCATCGAACCGCCCCGTCGGATGATCACTCCATCAAATGTCTCATATTTGAAAGCGGAAACTGTTGGCAAGGCATCGCCTTCTTTTCGAGGATAGAGGACACCGAGATAACGGGTATCCTCCGCTTCCGTCTCCGCAGCGATTAAGGAATGGTTTCTTTCTTCGCCGTAGTGAAGGGAGTGGATATCTTCTCGCTCCGAGATGATTGCTTCGGAAGGTGACGTTACAAATGCATGGAATGAGACGTCATCCTGCACCCACACACCACCACTTTCGGTCAGGGTGAAGGTTCCGTCGGATGAGAGACCGTTGCCGTGAAGCAGCCATGTATAGTGGTGTTTCTCGGATGAGCGAATCTCATCGACCGTGATAAAGTATCGATGTTCCGGAAAGAATACGTGTCGCACAAAGTCCACACCTTGATAGCGGGTTTTTACCTCACAGTAATCCAAGAAATGCGTGGCAAAATAGTTTTGCAGTTGCGCGTCGGTTCCACCGTGCCATCCGAGGAACCACTTGGGTGCGGTGGGTCCTTTATCATCGACCAAGATAAGGTTATGGTTCTTCGGTTTGTTCACCTTGTGGCGTTCCTTCCAGTTTATGTATCCGCCGTCGAGGGCCAGCATTTTCCCGTAGGCATAAATGATGAAACTCATGGGGTCGGGTTGGTCGTGGGCACCACCATGAAGTTGCGCTTTACCATGCTCTCCCAGAAGCAGCATATAGATAGCATCTGGTGACCAGTCGCTTCTGAAAACTGCGTTTCCGGCTTCGGGGAGAAAGAGGGTTGGGTTCCAAACAGGTCCTTTCGTTTCGATGCCATCGTCGAAATGGCAGAGGGCATCGATCTTTTTGTACCCAGGGCAGAAATGTTCACCCTCAGCCTGGACCCAGTCCCACTGATGAAAAGATGGATGAGAAGTGTGTGCGGCGAAGAGCCCTCCATAGAACCAGTCCAAGGCCGCGTCGTCGAAGTTCGGTCGTTGGCCATTGGGCAGACGGATCTTGATGCCCCAGTCGTGCAGAGATTGTAGGGGTTCCCTTTGAAAGATGTTCTGACCGGTTGCACGATACAGGGCTGTCAAATACGGGATGTACAGATTTGCGCTATATCTGAGATAGTTTGGCCCCTCGGCGTGTCCGCCGTCCGAGGTGGTCTGGTGATCGATGGTCCTCAAGAACCCCTTGATGGCACTCGAATGCCAGTCTTTGGGACCGCTTCCTTCCCCGCCTTCACCGTAGTCGGCAATGGCCAGGGCGCACATTCCGAGGGCGGCGCAGCGTCTGATGCGCCAGTTGTTGGCCGTCTCTTTGAGGGAAGAGTACGTGTATAATCTATGGCCCTCATTGTAGAGGTTGTCCCGAATTATCTTATGGGTATTCGGATGATGTTTCAAAAAGGATGCAATCATGTCGTAAGCCTGGCAGTAATTGGGAACAGCATCCATCTCCTGATGGATATCTCCCCAATTTCCTCCATTGGAGCGGGTGCGGATTGAACCGAGGATCTCCGCGGCCTTTTCAGCATAAGCTGTGTCCTCAGTCACGACATAGGCGAAGGCCAGGGCTTTGGCATACTCGCTCTTTTTTCGCTCGAGAGTCGTTTTTTGAATGTCGGCGCTCAGGGCTTCATCCGCTCTCCTCTTCACCCACTTCCACCACGACGCATACGGTTCGCGCTCAATCCGTGAGCGGATTGGTGGAATCTCCTCGGCTTTCAAGAGCAGAACAGGATGATGTTCAGCTGGGAAATATGATATGACGGATCCAAGATGTCTGCTGCCCGCGCACGACAGGCAGATTGGGAAAATTACCCAGAGACACAGCCGGGTGAGAAGGATTGTCAATCGCTTCATTTTGAATGGGATGATTCTGGGATTGACGAAACGGTGACCTCTTCCATGGGTTCAAAAAGCACGGTGTCTGGAGAGGACTCCACATCTGAGGCGAGAAGGAAATCCAAGGCCGCCGTCAATCCCTGGGCCATAAGGTGAAATTCATCCATGAACGCTTCCTTCACCGGAGCAGCGGCGGGCACTTTGACGCGGAGCGGATTGACGTAGCGACCGTTCTTAATGAAGCGGTAGTCGAGATGGGGACCGGTGGCCAAACCTGTGGCTCCCACATAGCCGATCACCTGGCCCTGTTTCACTCGCGCTCCCTTCCGAACGCCGCGGCCGTAACGCGAGAGATGGCCATAGGTCGTATGGATGCCTCCGCCGTGTTTGATCTTGACGTACTTCCCGAACCCCCCTTCCCGTCCGGCGAACTCGACGATACCCTCGGCTATGGCTATCACAGGTGTGCCGCTTGGAGCGACATAGTCTATCCCTAAATGGGGACGCCGAACCTTTCGAATGGGGTGAAGACGGCTCCAGGAGAAACCGGAGCTGATCCGTTTGTAGCCATATTTGAAGGGCGACTTCAAAAAAGTCTTACGCAGCGACTGGCCCGCCCGGTCATAATAATCGCCGTGACCTGTGGAATCCTCGAACAGGACTGCTGTAACATTCGCTTCCTCACCGAGATATTCGGCCGCCAGAATCCGTCCGTACTCGATGACTCTGCCGTCAAGAGAGCATTCCTCAAAGAGCAGCCGGAACCGATCGTTGACCCTCACGTCCACGTAGAAGTCGACATCCCACGCAAAAATATCGGCATAGGCGAAAATGATCTCGCCTCCCAATCCACAATCGACCATGGCCTCATACAGGGAGGTTTTGATCTCACCCTCAACAGCCCTGGCCACTCTGATACATTCGATCTCCTTGCGATAGCTCGTAAATGAATCACCTTTTCGTTCGACCACGTAGATTTCTCTATCTCCGCGTCTGTACTCGAACCAACGGATCGAGTTCAAAGAATCACAGATCGCAGTGCAGATATCTCCGGGGAAGGAGCGTTTGACATTGAAGATTTTGTCGAACTCAGAGACCAGTTCATGGATACTGTTGTTATCAATTCCGTGGTCCAGGAGCAGATAGTAAATGGACTCGCCCTTTTTTACGGTGTCACAGATTGTCGTGTATTCGAATTCACCCACGACCGAGACTGTTGAGTCATTGAGGGAAAAGTATTCATCGGAAGAAGTAGTATCCCGAAATTCAGTGGCCTCTTGAGGGCTGTGAGTTTCGTGAGAAGGGGCTTTCTGAGGATAATTGTCCAGAAAACGCAGGATTAAAAAAATGGCGATCCCTGAGATAACTGCGACAGGGATAAATTGACTGAATTTCCTCTTTATCAACGAAGTGATGGTTCCACCTCACATTCTTGTGACTGGACTGCAGGAGAAAATGTTAAGATTAACGCCCAAAAATAGAGTGCTGAAAATCAAATCTACACACAGTTGGAGGGAAAAGCAAGGGAGTTTTTTACGAAAGCGTTGAAAGAAAAACGGTATCTTTGAGAGATGCACTGTTTGGGAGGTTCTTTCGAATGACCTGTGAGCACGACAGTGCACGAGATGATATTTTGATTTTTGTATTCCTCTCGCTGGAGTGAAACGATTCATCATTTCAATATATCGTGTCGCAATGATAAATCATTGCACTCCTACAGTGTCCTATATTCCATGGGGGTGGATTCCTTCCAATGTGGACCCGGATGCTCAATTGAAAAAGCCGCTCCAATCAAAAGATCGGAACGGCTTTCCGAAATCCTCCTATACTTTTCGCCTTTTCTACTTCATGAGCACCATTCGCCTGGTCGCCGTAAAACCATTAGCAGCTATCCGGTAAAAATAGACACCGCTGGGCATTTTACCGGCATCCCAGGTGATCGCATAGTACCCGGCTTCCTGAAGGTCATGCACCAGCACCTCCACTATCTGCCCAAGTGTGTTGTAGATCTCAACCCTGACTCTGGCAGCTTCCGGAAGGGAGTACTCGATGGTGGTCAAGGGATTGAAGGGATTGGGATAGTTTTGAGACAAGCTGTACTCAATCGGAACCTGGACCTCCTTCACCATAGTCATAATTTCTGAAAAATCTTCAGTCGGGAGGTATGGCTCCAGCGACTTTAGAAGTTCGAGTGTCTCAGGTGTGATCTCCGTCCTGCAATGGCCGGGTACGCACTCCCCAATGCCAAGGATGACGTTGACGATGCTGATGAGATCGAGAAGATCGATTTCCCCGTCACCGTTACAATCGGCCGCCCAGAGGTCGTCCCCCACTAAAAGTGAGGTCCCCAGAATGTGATTTACGGCTGTGAGGATATCTAAAAGATCGATCTCCCCGTCGCCGTTGCAGTCACCCCGGTCGCGTTCGGAGACGGCTTCGGGCGTGAAAAATCCCGCCTCGTTCTGGAAGCTTGAAGAGGTGGCCGGACCGATGGCCACCTGGCCGATGGAGGCGAAATGAACGTAGCTCGACGACGTCGCCTTGCCGCCACCGCTGTCGATGACGTTCGGTTTGCTCTCATAAGCGGCGAGGCTTGTCTGGCCGGGCGAACCGGACGGGGTGCTATTTTTACCGGCGAAGACAATGGTGATTGCAAGGAACATGCATAAAGTTGTCCAGCCAATTGCACTTCTTTTCAGCAGTATCATTTTTCTCCTCCTTTCCGTGTTTCTTTGTTGAATGTAATGTTTCATATTGCAATTGTCAACCTTCAGAAGATTAAAATATCTGGAAGGTTTTTCTTATTTGGAACGTAAGGTCCTACTTTGTTTGATTTTCTGTCGCTCTTCATATTCTATGCCCATTGTCTCCGGCTGTCCGTATTCTTCGGGATGCAGGTATTTGCCCCGCTCCTCGACGGATTTCTCCTCTTCAACCGGCATACGGTGAGCGTTGGCATAGGCGTCCTGGCGGATGCCGGTCACCTGCCATGAGACCTCCATACCCGGTTTTCCACCAGCGATTTTGAATCGGTTTCCCGAGATTTTTTGGGCGATGTGGAGATTCGGTCCGGCTGCGCCTATGGCAGTAAGTTGATAACGAAAATCCCGGTTGAATGCTTCGAAGTAGTCGGGAAGCTCAACCACGGCTTCTCCCTTCGCATTGAGTGTGACATTGCCGTTGTAAACATTCATCATATCCGGAGATTCCACGAAGGAATGGGACAGGTATTTGTTCTCCGGATCGAGGGGATGGTCGATCTTACACGAGCCGGCCGCTGGAAGTACATCGCCACTTATGTAGACATCACCGGAGAAATATCCGGCCCAGTTCGTGCCTGAACCACTGACATAACCATATACTCCGTAGTTTGTACCTGAGCCACCTTCAACACCACCATAGACTCCATAATAGGAACTACTCCCTGTCGGGAGAACCTGTCCCTTAACACCTGTATATCCTCCCGTGAAAAATCCACCAAAGCCATAGTAGTCGGTGTTGGCACATTCCCCGTAAACGGCCGCGGCATCTTCTTCGGTAACCGTATTCTTGAAGTACCCGACAGCATGGCCGTCTTCGGCATGCTCGCTTTCCTCGCCCTCCACGTGAAATCTGTGTTGTGGATTAAGCACCCCGACACCAACTCCCTCTGCTCCCAAAACCAATGCGTCAGTGAAACTGTCGACTAAAATCCTGAAGGGTGTAAAGGTAGATCCTGAAACCTTGGTGATTCCGAAAGTTGAGCCACTCACATTCATTCGCCATTCCGTAGCTCCATTGCTACGATCTATAATCCCAATTGCGGAGTTCCACAGGCCATCTCCTGCAACGACGAGGCCGGCGCCAGGATTCATCGTCCCGATGCCGACATTACCAGATGCATCATCAATGTATAGCCGTGTTGTCCCATCCGTCTGCAGGCTGAGCGGGCTATTGCTCGAAACTGTATTTGCAAACAGAGTATCATCGACTTTCAAGGTACCGGCTATGTGGAGCTTTTCTGCCGGACTCGCTGTTCCGATACCGACGTTGGAACCGGCTGTTAGCAGTATATCCCTGCCACTGTCCGTCCACAATGTCAGCCCGGTATTATCAGAATAGATCTGTGAATTCATACCGCTACCATCTGTGGTTAAAAATTCCACTGAGGCACCACCACCATATTCATTTTGCAGTGCTAAACCTCCACCATTTCCCACATGCAATTCCAATGACGGATCCGTTGTTCCGATACCGACGTTGCCATCGGAGGTGATGCGCATTCTTTCCTGGTTACTGGTGACGAAATACATTGGATTGCTGGAGATAACCTGCAGCATCAAGGGTCCTGCACCTATGCCCGAGCTGAGACTGGACAGATTGGCGAGAGGTATCCCCCCCGCGGTACTACCACTTGTGGTAGGTCCGCCTTTATAAAGTTGGAGGTAATCGTTCATACCTCCACTTGTTTTTGCTATTAAAGATGCATTTCCCCAAGAAACAGTCGACTCTACTTTAATTTCATCATATTCGCTTCCTTGAACATGCAAGTTTACATCAGGAGAAGTCGTCCCGATACCGACGTTGCCGTCATTATCCACATAAACTGCATTCGTGGGATTACTGTCCGCGGCGTTGAGGGAATGGTGCGTGTGATTGCCGGCCGCAACCTGATCGGCGCCGGTGCCGATATCTGCCGCCACAGTGGCCGTCGGGCCTGTGGGGTTGGTGACCGTAATTCCTGTTCCTTCATTGATCTGGGAGATACCTTCACCCGTCGTTCCGACTTCATCCGTGCCATCGGCAAAGCCGGCGGGCATGTCCTTGATCTTGAACCAGCTCACCGGATCCCCGGCCTCATTGACCGATCCATCGTTCGTTTTCAGCTCGGTCTCGGTATAATAGCGATCGTCGTGCTGATGGTCGGAAGCTGCGAACTCAGCGGCGTCCTTTCCGTCCACTTTGTCCGCCTCAACCGCCGAGGCGGATGTTGCCGAGGAGTCGGCCACGGCGGCCCGAAAGGCACCCGGTACGGAGGTGAACTCGTATCGGGGCGAGAGCTCGCTGTCACCCGTGACCTGCACCCCCAGATAGTACTGTCCGTCAAAGTTGAGGGTGATCGGGTTTGTCTTACCCAGAATAACATTGTACAGCCCATTCTCGCATTGAACATTCATCGTCTCCGACCAGAGAGCTGAGCCACCGGATTGGGTGCTGTAGATGCGAAACGTCACCTCGTACAGCCCGGTCAGTGGATTCCCGGCGTTGTCGTGAAGCTTACCCTGAAAGCTGATATGCCGCGGCACATCACCCAAGGAAGCGATTCCCATCGCCAGTGTCAGGGCGATGACGATGCAAAGGACTACATGGTGCTTAGCCATGTGCTTCCTCCTTTCTGTTTCCCGAAACAACCGGGAGGTGAATGATGAACAGAACAGGTTGGGTTGAAAACCCAACGAGAATTAATCTTATAACTTCTGAAATCGGAGTGAAACGATTCATCGTTTCAATATATCGCAATGATGCATCATTGCACTCCGTAAGTTTTTTATATGTTGGGTTTCGTTCCTCTACCCAACCTCTTTGCTATCTCCGTTGGGCCTCCGGCGTGAAGAGGCCTAACCTCTCATCCTCGTATCCTTTTCGTTTGGCAGCCACTTCCCAGTCAAAGGTGGCGGCTGACGTTCCTCCCATGAGTTCTTTCACTGTAAAACTTGTGGCCGTTTTACCGGCAATGAAGATCCCGTAGCAGTCGGCTGTCGGTGTTATCTGTACCAGCATGGGATGATCATGATTAATGGTTACGGTTTCTAAAAACAATGGATCCAGTTTAACCGTTACTTCTCTACGATTCAATTGTCCCTGTCCGCGATCGAAAAAGTAAACTTCGGAGGATTCGTCCGCATAGAGTTTGCGCTGTCCGGAGCCGTTGGTGGGAACCACGGCGTTCTTGGTTCCTCCTGCATAAAAATCTCCCTGAGTTTGAAAATCACCCGTCGTACTCCTCCATAGCCCTTGCACGAATCCTCCCTCATCGGTGAAAGATATCCCTGAGGGATCAAGGCTATTGGTGCCGCCGTCCTCGCGATTGATGACGAAACCGCCCTCCGAAGTCATCTGGAACGTGGCGTTCATCGTGTTCGCCTCGACCGATAGGTAATTGGCATTACCCCAAGAATCGACGGAGGAGGTGACGAGCGTTTCCTGCAGCGCTGCTCCTGTTGTCCTGCCAGCTCCACCCTCGATATAATACGTTTCAAAGCTCTTGGCATAGACCTCACCCCCGGTGTGGATGTTGCCCCTCATGGCGGCCGTTCCAAATACTGATCGAAAGCATGGGTTATCTCTCCGGTATTGGGGTTCTTGAGATAGAGCATGTCCTCAAAGGTCTCCGGTCTTCCGTGGGTTGAGCCACTACGATCGAACGTAATGATGCTGCGGCCTTCAGTGTCCAAGATATGAAGGCTGCGGAAATAGCCCTCTCCTTCGGTCTGGATATCACCTTCAAACTTGGCCGCTTTGCCCACATCGCTCTGGGCCACAAGGCCGTAATCCGTCTTGCTGTGGAAAGAGCCGCCCAATCCGTTATCGCTTTCGCCTTTGACACCGGTGCCAGTCGGAGACCAACCGTAGACGCCTTGGCCGGTCCCTCCAGCCACACCGCTCACGCCACACCCTTGATCGCTATGGCCATGAACGCCGGAAAAATAAGAGATTCCGTACCCAACTACCATACCGGATTTTTCGTAGTCCGGAGGCGTTCCGTCAAGATCAAAGTCTCTTTTTAGAAAAACCTCTGTCGTGTCACCGCCCACGGCGAAAATAGCCGGACCAGTGGTGCTGCGAACCACGATACACGTATCGGTACCTGTGGCTCTTAATCCGGTGGCGTAATTTTCCAGTGTCAGGCCGTTCCCAGTACCATCACCGGTCCATGTTTCACCACCGTGATCGTGGGCGGAGGGCTGGACACTTCCGGCACTATCCGCATATGTTGCCCGAAGGGCATAGGGCGCACTGGTCAAGCCGTACCTCGGCGACATCTCCTCCGAATCACCTGATGCGTGTACACCCAGCCAGTACCGCCCCTCAAAGTCGAGGTCTATCGGATGTGTCCCTCCCAGGATGACATTGTACAATCCGTTCTCACACTCCACATTGATTGTCTCCGACCATAGTGCCGTTCCTCCTGTCGCGACACTATAGATCCGAAAAGTGAGTTCGTATCCGCCGGTCAGCGGGATCCCAGCATCATCATGGAGCTTGCCTTGAAAGCTGATGAGTTGCGGTACTTCAGATAGGGAAGCGATTCCTATCGCCATTGTCAGGGCGATGACGACACCAACGATCAAGATCCGCCTAACCATCAGTTCCCCCCTTTCGTTTTCCCGAAGGAGTGATTCAATGATAAAGTGATTGGTTAATTTGTATAAAAATTATATCAGACAAAAGGTATCCTCAAAAAAATCTTAAAATTCGTTTAAAGATTTTTCTGGGTCGACAGGTATATCCGTTGCTTTTGATTAACGGATATCAAAATAAAAAACTCACACTTCAAATATTGACACAAAAGTGTAACAAGTCAACACTTTTTTTGAGGCTCGAACACGCGACCATTTAAAGAAAAAGGGCCGTATGCAATGTGTGCGCAATGAAATTTCGATTCTAAATTAGTTATAAACCCATATGCGCACCCGTATTTTACTGATGGTGGTATCGTCACCCCCTCGATAGACCGAAATGGAAGTTACCGTGAGGTCGCGCCAGTAGCCGCCTGTGGAATAGTCTTTCGTATCCCAGTCCAGGCCGTAGTACATCTGATGGGCTCCACCACTGCTCCCTTTAAACTGGAGATCGACCACATAGTTGTCCGGGTCACCACCGATGTTGTGATTCAGCGTTTGTGTTTCCCCCTGGGCAATGGTTCTCCAGCCGCTGTCATAGGCGGGCCGGGGGAAGGGGGCACCGTTGTTCGGACCAATGTCGCCTCTGTATTCACCCGTTACAAAAAGATCCCCCTCGGCATAGACCGCGGCGTCGCCATCACTCCGACCATGGACGCCGTAGCTGTTGTCGCTCCGCCCGTAGACGCCTGTATCATGTGTGCTCCAACCGACAACGCCCATATTATTTGTGCTCCGTCCGCTCACCCCGACGCCGCTTTCGGCCCGACCGTAGACACCGGCGTACCCCTCGTTGGAGCCGAGCTGTCCGGAGAGATCTTCATAGGCGCCGAAGACGCCGTATCCATAGAGGTAGTCGCCGTTGGCCAGAGCGCCGATGACGTCGTAATATCCGTATTCTGTGAGATTTCCCGACTCCCCCACGACGGCGGCGCCGGCCTGGGAGAAACCGTACACCCCATGCTGGAGCCCGCCAAGTCCCCCGTAGCTGCCGTAGGTTGAGGCATGTTTGCCGTACACACCGTACCCGTAGTCGCCCTCTCCGGATCCGTAGACGCCGATGGCACTGTCGCCTGATGATGTGCCGTACACACCGGGGCTGTTCTCACCGGACTGACCGTAGAGGCCGTATCCGTCGTAGCTGTAACCGGCAACGCCCGGCGCGTGGCGGCCTTCTCCGACGACGCCGGCCGGACTCACCTTCTGGCCGCTGCTGGCGCTGTGGCCATAGACGCCGCTTCCGCCCTGGCTGATCCCGTACACACCATAGTCCCCGCTGCTCGATCCGTAGACACCTGTCCCGTCCTGACTCACACCGGTGACACCCCGGTATGAGCTGCTGTACCCGTACACACCTGATTCGTTTTCCGACCGTCCCGCCACACCGGCGGCGTTACTGCTTAATCCTGCGATGCCGTGGGATGAAGAGCCTTCACCCAGAACCCCAGCCGCAAGCTTCTGCAGGCCGCTGTTACCGGTGTTCCCGTATACGGAAATTGTCCCGCCGCTTCTTGCTTCAATGGCATACCCGTCCTCGGAGCAAGCATCGAGGGCGGTTCCGTCATTCAGAGCGAAGAGATCCAGGCCTGTCTCTTCGCCTTCCCACGACTCACCCCAGTGGTCGTGGACGCTTCCGCCACCCATCTCGTGGGCGTGCTTTCCGTCCACCAGGTCGGCGTTCAGGCCGCTGCCAGGTCCCATGTGGAGCCGGTCGGTGCCGATTGTCCCTGAGGTGATGTCCGCGCCGTCGTGGGTGTGAGAGGTATCGGCAAAATCGCCGGAACCTTTTCCGTCCAAATAACCGGAACGGGTTGCGGAATCGGCCACCGCTGCCCGGAAAGCGACAGGGACACTGACGATCCGATAGCGAGGGTACAGCTCCCCGGCACCGGCGACCTGCACACCGATCCAGTAGTTGCCATCAAAATCGAGGGTGATGGGCGTCGTCAATCCTAAAATGACATTGTACAAGCCATTCGTACAACTCACAGTACTCGTCTCAGACCACAGGGCTGTCCCGCCTTCGGCAGCGTTGTAAATGCGGAAGGTTATCTCATGATCTCCGGTTAATGGACTGCCTGAGGTGTCAAAGAGCTTTCCCTGAAAGCTGATGAGCTGGGGAATTTCAGAGGTCTCAGCATGTGCTATCAGTATCATAACGATACTGACAATGCTTACGGCCAAAATCCTCTTTTTCATGAAGTTCTCCTTTCTTTTGTCTGAAGTGTTTTTGGGTTGAAGGGCATACGGGCGTCCTTGAAGAGTTTGAAATTTGGATGAAGTTATCTCTTATTTTGAACCCGGTCGAAAACTATCAATTACTTAATGTTAAAAAATAGAGGGGGAAAGTCAACTATTATTTTGGAGGGAAGTGAGAAAATATGTAAATGGATTGGTGCTGAGATATTTTGATAATCGAGAAGAGATCTGACCTGGACTGTTCGCCACAGAGACTCAGAGATATAAAAAGAGGGTGGTTCAAAAAAATCCCACAAATCGCCCCAGCCACAATATGAAGGCCATGACGATGATGTGCAGGATCCACCAGCCCTTCCGTCCTCGGATAAAATGCTTTAACATGATATCACCTCAACAGAAAATGACCTGCGGAATAGACGATAGTGACATAGCAAAAATGTTTCACCCACCAAGCGGTCGTAAAGAGGCGACCCAAACCGTTCGGATAGTAGTGTAATAGAATGGTATGCCCGATGAAAAGTTTTGGAAAGAGGAGAAAGATGTCGGCCAGCGTGGTTTGGAACACGATGGCCGGAAGGGTCCAGGCATCCGGCGGGCTCGAAAGGCTCATGTGGGTCATGAGAATTGATCCGACGATGACACCGAAGCCATTGATCGCATAGGCGATGATGACGGTCTTCTTGGTGCTGAAAAGAAAGGGGACGATGAAGATATTTATCAGACCATAGAGGAAGGGGACATAATGCGACGGACTGATCGAAATGGGGTGAACGCGGAAGTGAAGCAGCCATCCCCCTATTGACAGAAAGAGTAGGGTCAGAATCGGTCTCCTGAGTTCTTTTTGAAATGCCATGCGATCACCTCCTGTTTTAGAACCAGAAAGATCTGAAAATATTGAAGCCGAGCCGATAGTCGCTGTCAGTGATTTTGAAATCACCACCCGGGATGAATTGGTCCGACGTGAGGCCCAGCATGTTCGTGAGAAAAACCTGAAAGACGTGACCTCCGGTTTTATATTCGAGTCCCGCGCCCCAGCCCTGTGACTCGGCCTCATAGCCGGATAAATGCGGCAGCGATTCCCAGATGAGGGATAAATTGCTGACGAACGTAAACCGCCCTCCCAATCCCAAAATAAGGGTTCCCTCTGATGACGATGCCGAAGGGTTCGTGTTGGAAGAGTAGGCCGGTACAAGCAGGAGGGCGAAGGACTCACTCGCCTGATGCGACAGACTCAGTTGCGCGCTGAATTTCAGATTGTCGGACTCCCAGATGTCTTCGCACCGCTCCGTCTCCAGACTTCCCCCGACGTTCAGAGATGCTGAGAGAGGAACTCCGTATCGTTTCCCCTGTTCGATGAAACGCCAGTTGCAGGAGAGTTCAACAACGTCGCTCAGGTTTGTACGCCCGAGAGTGACACTCACGTTGTCCCGTATACCGTAGCCCAGGCTCAGGAGTATTTTCGCCGGTCCGTCGAGACCGAAGAGATGATCCTCCCCGTCTCTCAGCGCACGGTTGTAGCGGTGAGCTATTCGAAAGAGGAGTTCCCCCCTGAATAGGGTTTGTGTCGTCGGAAGGTTGATGAGACGGCGAGTCCAGAAGGCCGGCTTCAGAAATTGAATGTCATTGGATTGTGTAGCTGATGGTGCAGCGTGGTTACGGGCCGGGCTCCCCGCGGCCGTGGGATTGATCCGCTCTGAGTGGGACACGGTGTGCGTGCTGAGAAGAATGGCCACGAACACTCCTGCGTAGAATATGTGTCGGCGCATGTCGTCCTTCCCTGTTCTATAGCGGGATAACAAAAACTGAGAATGAAAACTAATTGTCTTCCGCCCCGGCATCGATCCAGTCCCTGATCCGTTGGATTTCCTCGTCGGATAACGTGCTTCCCAAGGGCATGGCGGATCCGACCGACGCTCTGTCTTCGAGCTTCATAACGAGATAACTGTTCTCAGCATCGCCGGGCGTCACAAGTTTCTTACCGGCGTCCTGAGTGGACAGTACATCCACCAGTTGAGCGTAAGCCTGCCCTTCTGTTAATACCAACTCCGCGCTGGCGGTTGTCGCATCGTGGCAGCCGGAGATGGCGCAGCTTGCGGAGAAGATCGGCTGGATGTCCGAGGCAAATGAGGGTTCCCCGTCGGTCCCATTTCCAGGTTCAACACAGTTTTCGTCATCACTACATTGGAAATACATAGAGATGAATATAATCAGCATGAACCCTATGCCAAGTCTTTTTAACACGATAGACCTTCCTTCTTTTTTGTGGGTTTATACATCCTTTGATTTCAAACCGTTTTTCTATACTCTCTACGGACATGTGCCGGTACCCAGTATGACGTTGACGATTCCAAGTATGTCTAAAACATCAATCGCGCCATCAATATTACAGTCGCTTCGACAGAAATCTTCGCCAGTAATGGGTGGGTGACTTAAAATAAAGCCGACTACCCTGAGCGCATCCAGAACATCGATGGTGCCGTCGCCGTTGGCATCACCTTTCACACATGTTGAAGATGTGGCTGACGCAGTATAAACGTAATCTCCTGATGTCGATTCGTTGTTGTTGGCCGCATTGCCCGACGCGTAGAAAGTGACCTCACCAACATCGGTTAATGGGGCAGTCCAGTCAAAGGTCCAGGAGACGGGTCCGTCGTTTGTACCGGCGAAGGTGCCGGCCGATCTCTGTTTGATGTAATCGGGATTGGAGCCCGAATTGTCTGAGAGCTGGGTATTTGTGTCCTCCGTTACCACGATCGTACCTGCCTGAGCGTTATCATCATCAAGCGTCGTCAACTCAAAACCCCAGCGGCTCTGTCCAGGATCGGAGAGTGTTACCGTTATGGTGTATGTTTCGCCCGGTGTATAGATATCCGGTACATTGTCTATGGACAACATTCCGTCCCCGGAATTCAGGGCGAATGAGTCGTGGCACTGCGTGCAGGTCATTCTCGAAGGTGGGTCGCCGGCCCGACCGTTGGGTGGGTTGCTGGAGTATGCCCAGAAAATAGCGGAAAAACCCATAATCAGGAGAAACCCGAGAAACAAATGTCTTTCCGACATGTTCACCCTCCGTTTGTTTCAGCAAAAGAAGTGCAACCGTGAGTTGATACATTTATGCTAACAGGTTTGCAGTCATCACGGGCACTTACCCACACCTAGGATAACCCGGACTATTCCCAGTGCATCCAGAATATCAAGAGTACCGTCCTGGTTGCAGTCGGCCCTCCAGAACTCACACCCCTCAAGGATGCTGATACCGAGAATATGGTTAACTAATGAGAGTATGTCAAGAACATCCGGACTGCCGTCGCCGTTAATGTCACTCACCGGCAGCGCGCAGATGATGGCCGTGCCGGTCATGCCTTGAGCAAAATGAGGAATACAGTAATAGGGATACGTTCCGGTATCCTCAAAGTGATGCGTGAAGGATTCGCCGGTGCTCAGAAGACCTGAATCCCACAGTTGACCGGATAGTGGATCATTCGGTCCGGTTCCGCTGGTGGAGGTGTGTGCTGCAGTCCCCGTTGTCGTCCATCGGACCGCTTGACCGACGCCAATGTAAACCGGGTCAGGATCGAAAAAGAGATCATCGGTCATTGCCACGTCCACTGTTGGGATACCAACGTGTATGTAGTCTGTTTCAGTAAGGGTATCTGGGCCGCAAGGGCCTGTCACGGTTAGTATGACGCTGTACGTTCCCTCGGTCTGATATTCATGGCTTGGATTCTGTTGGGTGCTTGTTCCGTCGTCGCCAAAATCCCAGAACCAGGAGTCTATGTCACCTGTGGAGAGATCGGTGAATTGAACGGTCAGTGGAGACGGTCCGCTTGTGGGGCTGGCTGAAAAATTTGCCTGAGGCAGGGGATCCACAGCGATGTAGTCGTTTTTTATCTCAGTATCGTCACCACCAGGTCCTGTGACCGTCAATCTGACAGTGAAGGTTCCTGCGCTCTGGTACTGATGCGCGGGATTCTGTTCAGTGCTCGATTCATCATCACCGAAACTCCAGTCCCACGACGTGATGTCGCCTGTGGACTGGTCCGTAAACTCGACGGTGAGTGGAGCGCAACCAGTGGTGGGCTCG
>CP070758.1:4038557-4096582 GCA_020348925.1 Gemmatimonadota bacterium
GTCATCAGCATACCCTCCGGGGCCTTCAACGGCTCCTCCGCCAGCCTGGTCGACATCACCGGCATCAACATCAACGCCGGCACCTCGGTCACCGTCGTCTTCAGGGTCACCGTGGACAGCGCCGTGCCGTCGGAGGTGACCGAGATCAGCAACCAGGGCCTCGTCGGAAACATCCCCCAAACCCCGGACGAACCCACCAACGATCCGGATACGCCCCAGGATGATGACCCCACTGACACACCCCTGGTGGCTGCTCCTCTCTTAGAGACTTTTAAAAGAGACGCACTTTTTATGGACAATGATGACAACGGTCTTTTCAGCCCGGGAGACGTACTGAGATATGATATTACGATTACGAATTCGGGAAACACCTCCGCCACCGGAGTCACGTTCGAGGATTTCCCGGACATGTATACCAACCTTGTTGTGGGAAGTGTGACGACAACGAAGGGGTCAATCCTCACCGGAAACGGCGTCGGTCATACCTATGTTGAGATCGATATCGGAGAGATTGCAGGCGGAGGCGGAAGTGTGACCATCAGATTCCGGGTAATTATCGAGAACCCACTCCCACCCGGAGTGGACCAAGTGGAAAACCAGGGAATCGTTGGCAGCAACGAACTGGACGACGAACCCACTGACGACCCGGACACGCCGGATGAAGACGATGAAACGGTGACACCGTTAACCGCCGCACCTGTCATTGAAGCCACAAAAACGGATGTTCTCCATCAGGACAACGACGGGGATAGTGTTCCCAGTCCTGGCGACGTCCTCCGCTACGACATTACGATCACCAACTCCGGAAACCAGGCGGCCTCCGATGTTGTGTTCACTGACACGCCTGACCCATACACCGCTCTCATCGCAGGAAGTGTCACCACATCCCAGGGAACCGTTACTGAAGGCAACGGTGGAGGCGATACGAAAGTGACCATCGATGTGGGAACCGTCCCAGGAGGCGGGAGTGTGGACATTCGCTTTCGGGTTCTCATTGACAGTCCCTTTCCCACCGGTATCCCAGAGCGGGTTATCAATCAGGGGTTTATCAGCAGCAACGAGTTGCCTGATGAGCCCACCGACGACCCTGATACTCCTGCAGAGGATGATGAAACGATTACGGAGCTCTCGATTTCACCCAACTTGGAGGCCACCAAAAGGGATGTCCTCCACTCCGACGAAGACAGTAACGGTGTGCCGAGTCCGGGTGATATTCTCAAGTATACGGTCGTCATCACGAATTCAGGCAATGCCGCCGCTACAAATGTCCGCTTCACTGACACACCGGATGCCAACACGGAACTTGTCGTCGGAAGTGTCACAACGTCGGCGGGCACTATTGTCCGAGGCAACGGCAGTGGCCACACGTATGTCCGCGTTGATATCGGCTCCATCGGGGGCGCCGGAGGACAGGTCACCGTTACGTTTCAAGTCGTCATCGATGCTCCCTTACCGGCTGGCGTCGACGAGGTGGCCAATCAGGGTCTTGTGACGAGCAGTGGATTGCCTGATGAACCGACCGACGATCCCGACACGCCTGAGGATGACGACGAGACGATCACTCCCGTAGAGGCTTCCCCCATAATCGAGGCGCTCAAGAGGGATATCCTCGTTGGCGACAGCGACGGGAACGGCGTTGCCAGTCCTGGTGACACACTCCTCTATGAACTGACTATCGTCAACCTCGGAAACATGAATGCCAGCGACGTTCTCTTTAACGACACTCCGGATACGAACACGACTCTCGTTGTTGGAAGCGTCACGACGACTCAGGGTAATATCCTGAGAGGCAACCATCCGGGTCAGAGTGATGTCCGCGTTGACATCGGGACCCTCCAGGGTGGGACGAGTCTTTCCATTACATTTCTGGTTGTCATCGCTGACCCGTTTCCCGCCGGCCTCACTGAAGTATGCAATCAGGGATGGATTACGAGCGTTCAGGTCGATCCTGAACCGACGGACGATCCTGACGATCCGGCGGATGATGATGAAACCGATACACCGCTCGTGATTGCACCATTCATTGAGAGTTATAAGAGGGATAGGCTGCATGAAGATGTCGACCATGACGGACAGCCAACCCCCGGTGACGTTCTCCTCTACACGGTGACTATTATGAACTCAGGCAACACCGCAGCGTCAGGAGTCCTCTTTGAGGACACACCGGATCCAAACACCACTTTGGTCGTTGGAAGTGTCACCACGAGTCAGGGAACCGTCACTTCAGGCAACAGTCAAGGAGACATGACGGTCGCCGTCACCGTCGGATCATTACCTGGGCGCGGAGGTCAGGTCGAGATCGAATTTCAAGTGATCATTAATGACCCGCTTCCAATCGGTGTAACCTTCGTGGCCAACCAGGGAATCGTCACGAACGATCACACCGATCCCGAGCCCACAGACGATCCGGACACGCCTGAGGATGACGATCCGACTGTCACCCGGGCTTTTTGGATCATTTTTAAGCGGGGAAATACGTTTCCGCAAGCCATTGCCTCCACATTCTGTCCCTATATTGACGTCGCCGATGGCTCCCCAGCCGATGGGGATACGTTGATTCAAGTGACGACATACACATACGATCCAGACTTTGATCTGTGGTGGGATCATCCGGACGCTGCGGGAAATCTCTATCCCGGGTCAAACCTGTATGTGACCTATCGCTTCAGGACCGGAAGCCCGGTCGACTCCATCTTCCTTCACATTCCCGCCAGGGGAAGCACCAATCCTGTTCGACATCCCATATTCCGAGCCGCTGGCCCGCGAACAGGGACCTGGGCGATTCATACTGCCGGGATGCACGACTTTTACGGATACGATTGGAAAGTCTACGATGAGGCAGACCGAGATGACGGCGTGTGGTATCTTGTCTCCGAAATCTATCTCAGCTTCGATGGATCGACGACCTTCATAACCGATACGAGCTCTATTATTCTTGATTCGAAGGATCCGATCTATCACCTTACATATACAAAGGAGTCGGACGGCACACCGCTGCCCACCATTCCACATCCGACCCTCGGAGATATTCCTCTGACGTGCCAACAAAAGGTGCTCATTACGACAACGGTCGATCAAACGCTGCCCGTGGTGGGCAACGGCCGTTTGTGGAGCTGGATGGATATCTTCATCTTTGCCCAGGGGGAGAGGATCGATATTGATGGCGTGCCGGCCTATGCAGACGAGTTGTGGGAGCAATCCCGATGGGTTAATGATAGACCGCCGAGCGCCGACACGGTGATGTACTTTTATACGTGGGATTTAATGAGTGCCGATTCCACCTGCGATGGCATCGCTGAGGTGCGGATTAAAGGTCGAGATACAGCGAGCAACCTGGTGGATATCGAGGACGGCGAGCCGAACACCGGTCTCCACGTTTTCGTCGATGTCACATCCCCTTCGCCACCGGATGCGTCAAAAATCATTATCACAGATGACGGCTCCGCCGTGGGAGATTTGGGAGCCGTCGGTCAGGATTGGTTTAAGCTCGGACTGACCGTGAATTTCTACAATGACGGAGCATTGACCACGCTCCTGGGATCAACGACCGCACTTGGAAATGGAAGCTTTACAACCGTCGTCTCGTCATTCATTAGTACAGGAGATGTTGTCCACGTGACAGCCCAGGATCGGGCCGGCAATGAGAGCAGCGCCGTCGAGGTGACTGTCCAAGAAACCGTCGTGATCTTGGAGGCTTTCAAACACGATACACTCCTCATCGATAATGACCACGACGGCTTACTCACTCCGGGAGATGTTTTGAAGTATACGGTGTCCGTGGAGAATATGAGCAACACGATTGCCACAGATGTCACAGAAGTGTACCTCCTTGATGCTCCTGATCCGAATACGAATCTTCTCATCGGGAGTGTGACGACGAGCCGCGGCATCGTTCTCTCAGGCAACACGCCTGGCAATACTGAGGTAAGAGTCTATTTCGGAAATCTGCGAGGAATGAGGTCAGCCACTGTGACGTTCAGAGTGACGGTCAAAGACCCACTCCCACCTGTCACAGAAATTGTCAATCAGGGAATTGTCACGAGCAATGAGGTCCCCTCCGAACCGACGGATGATCCGGAGACACCGGCCGAGGACGATCCGACGACCACTGCGGTCTCTTCCGGCGCTGTCCTCTTCCACTACGTTATGGAACCGGGCTGGAACCTCGTATCACTGCCCATCGTTCCGGGCACATTCGACCTGTCCATTCTCTTTCCATTTGCAGTGGCATATTGGGAGTATGACGGCATGTATCAGGAGGCAGACCTTGGTGACAACGGCCGCGGATACTTCTTGCTGTACAACCTTGGTAGACATCCCGAAATACTCGGATATCCTCTGGAGCGCTATACGATCACGCTCAACCCGGGCTGGAACCTCGTTGGATCCGTGGTTGAACCCGTCCCCGTATCGGACATTATCGATGTCAGTACCGGGCAGCCAGCCATGCTGAGCTGTATTGCAGCGAACTCAGTCTACGGCTATCAAGCAGGTCAATACTACACCACGAACATCATCTGGCCGGGCGATGGATTTTGGATCTATGCACTGTACGAATGCACCATTGAGGTGCAGACCTCCGGTGCACTTCCGCTGAAAGGTTCTGTCTTGCCGGTTGAAGAACCTCAATGGATGGCTCACATTGGAATCACGCGGAACGAGCAGACACACGTACTCGAATTCGGTCAAGCTGCAACGGCCAGCAAGACCCATGATCCTCATCTTGATCTGCTCGCGCCACCGCCGCTGCCACAGGAGGATAACATAGCGGTTTTCACAGCGGATCTTGAGAGTGGTGGCCCGGAGCTTCTGCGAGACATCAAGAACGTCGGTCCCGCCCGCTGGACCATACGTCTTCATGCAGACGAAGGGGCATACATAACCTTAGACGTCTCAAACGTACCGAGTGATCTTTCGGTCAAAGCATCTCTGGCTGGAGGTTCCGTTGAAGTGCCGAACGGAGAACCCGTGTGGGTTGAAGGCAGCGTTGTGATCAAAATCGAAGTGCAGCGGTTGCCCACGAGATTCACCTTGAGTCAAAACTATCCGAATCCGTTCAATCCGGCCACACGAATCGGTTTTCAGTTGCCAGTCATCGGTGATCAGTCCACACAATACACCACCTTGAAAATATTCAACCTGCTTGGCCGTGAGGTAAGGACGTTGGTGGATGAGGACAAAGAGCCCGGATATTATGAGGTGACCTGGGATGGTCGAGACACATTCGGAAACGAAGTTCCCAGCGGCGTGTACTTCTACCGGTTGTCAGGAAATGGCGGGCAACTGTCGGAGACGAGGAGAATGATTTTGATGAAGTAAGCCAAAACGTCGAAAAGCACGCCGACCCCTCGAATGAACTTAGGGATCGTGAGCTGTGATGGGTATCAGTCCTGTACCATCTCTTCGAGAAGCACTTTGAGAATCCGGACGAGTTTCCGCTCCTCGCGGTTCAGAGAAACGCCCACATCACTTAATTCAGATTTCAGACGGTGTCTGTCGGTCATATCTCGAACTAGCGCCAGGATAGTCGGTTTGCCTCCATAATGGACTGTTGCATAACACACCTTCACATTCTTTTCCGTACCATCCTTGCAGAGGACGGTAAAAATATCGTGATCCGGCAAAATCCCAGTATGGTCAAACGTATCATAAATTCTTTTGATATGCTCTCGCTCTTCAGGAATAGCATGGAGTCCCGCCTCATACCCAATAAGTTCCTCAGCCGGATATCCCGTAATCTGTTCCATTGCTTTGTTGACAAATTTATAAAGTCCATCCTGGACAATCACAAGGCCCTCCTTCGTACCCTCAAGGATGGTGGAACACATTTTTTCCGACTCCCCGGTTCCGCGACGCATTTGGCCTTCTCCTGAGATAAGCCAATCTATAGAAAAACCCATATCGTAAATTTTCTTCAATATTTTATCCTCAGGCAACCGGCCCAACTCATAGTTGGAGACTGCCGGACCTGTCTTCCCGAAGCGATCACCAAATTCCCTCTGATTCATACCGAGACTTTTTCGAATCTGCCGTAACCGTTGTCCTCTGTCTCTGTCTCGTGCGGCCATTTTCGTAACACCTCACCTTTACAATAAGTGCCTACCTGACGGTGAACAAATAAACGAACACCACGGTCATGAAGGACGGACCATCAGCCACCTCCCGAAATTTCGACGACTCTTACGCCCAATTGAAACCGGCAAACCTGTTCGCTCATCACTTCAATACCGCCTCATCCCACACTTATCATCCAGTGAGAAAATAAGTGGGACCCCAGCAAAATGCAACCCATAATTCTACACTCTGTTTCAGCACACTAAGGATGACGAGCCAGGAGAAAGAGTCTCACTCGCACAATGATATTTCTTCGTTTTGCCTTGTTTCACAAAGTGTCCCGCGTACTAAGACTGGACATCACTGACCATACGGTATCGTCTGTTCGAACAGGGAAACTTCGAGACGTTCTCCGAACTCTTTCACAAAGGCGCATGACAAGGGAAGCACGCGACACTTCATAAAACATTCCAATTTTGCGGATCAAACAACTTCCGCACATTAGAATTTTACATGAAACTCCTTGTACTCCCCTGTATACGATCCCCATTGAACATCGACAGCCGTTACCCTCGCCGCAGGAGTACCGACCCGCACTTCCTCGACAAAATCCAGGACAAGCCCTCTGTTCCCTTCGACCTCGATCTCCACACTTCCATCCGGCATATTCCGAACCCAGCCGCAGAGTCCATATTCATTGGCCAACCGGACCGTGAAGGACCGAAACCCAACCGTGTGAACGACTCCGGAGACTATGGCGTGGGCTCTGACGTTTTTAGACATAGAACTCTTGATAAACAGGTACGGAGTGACGGGTAGATTTCCTCTATCTCTTTTCGAGCAATCGGTACACCAGATCAACAGCTTCAGAAGCCGTTGCGACATGATGCATACTTGATCCAATGTCCCATGTCTTCAGGCCCACGAGCGGCACACCCAGTTTGAGACAAAAAGCAATCTCCGACAGTGTACCGGGACCGCCGGAGATCGCAATCACCGCATCTGCTGTTCGAACAATGATCACATTACGGGCTTCTCCCATCCCGGTGACTATGGGGATGTCAATATGCGGATTGGCATCGCGCGCATTTTCCCCGGGAAGGATACCGATGGTTGTGCCACCAGCTTTTTTCGCCCCTCTCGCTGCAGCCTCCATGACTCCTCCCAGGCCGCCACAGAGTAAAAGTCCGCCTCTGCGTCCAATGTGGTGCCCCACCTCCTCGGCCATGCGCCCGATAGTTTCATCACAGACCCCGGCTCCAATCACACCAATTCTATAAACCCTCGGGGTGCTCATGGAAAATCTCTCATCTCTCTCAAACGCGGAATGTCTTCAGTAGGTCTCACGACGACTGACCGCCTTCGGTTCAGTGAATAGACTCACCTGTCCATCTCTCTCGACCCACCCAATACGGGCAGGCAGGGCAGGACTCACTTTCCGGATAATCGATACCCACCTCATGGGGACAGCTGATATTGTCATTGCTCAGTACCACGGATTTGACCACATGGCTCTCAAGACAGTCTACGATGTCTGTCTTGATTGTTGCACCGTGGCGAATGTGCTTTGCTGGTATGAGACAAAGAATAGCAAAAGGGAAAATATGAATGGCACCTTCATTTTTATGAGCATCATCAATCATCCAAATATTAGATATGATTCACTGAAAATCGATGAACAGATGTATTCTGTTTCGAATAATTTGAAATTCCTGTAAAAAGGTATCGTTGTAACAATGCCCACTCTATTGATCGCCCACATAATTTTTTCATTTTAAAGGTGAAACATACCTTGCATTTTAATTTTTCAGAGTGTTGTTTGCTTTCACAAAAAATGACTTTTGCTGCCCGTTAAAATTGAAATCTCAATGAAAAAAACCACTCCCTTTCATCACCTTGAACTCATAGAGTGTGTTATCGATATTGTCAAGAATAGTGTAATGTGAAGTATCTGTCAAGGGGAAATTACTGGTGACGACTCTTAGCGGTTTTATAGCCACAAAGCGTATCCCTTTGATGACAGGGCTCTGCACAACGCCACAATGTGCAAAAAATGGGAAATCAATCTCTCTGTCCCTGATTTCCCTGAAAGTGTGTTGGTCGGGGCGGGCGGATTTGAACCGCCGACCTCATGCTCCCGAAGCATGCGCGCTAACCGGACTGCGCTACGCCCCGACGAAATAATATTCGAATTTGTACAAATATACTATAATTGCACTGCTTGAGCAAGGTTAAGTTGCCCCATGCCGCTCTTTCTTTGAGTGACATTCAAAACCATTCAGCCAGTAATACCGAACACTGAAATGATACCCAATGAAGCCAGTGTGACAACACAACCGGCAATACAAATACCCGCAACGACGGCCGGCAAAGCATACCAGAACCGCACGCCGAAAATGAAGGCGGCTACGGTTCCGGTCCACGCCCCTGTTATTGGGAGCGGAATGGCCACAAAGAGGATGAGACCGATGGCTTCATAGCGCTCCACAATTTTCCCCCGCCTCCGGGTCCTGGTAAAGAGCCACTCAAAAAATTTGTCGAAAACTGGATACCTCCGGAGCCGGTTCGAGGCGGGTTCCAAGAAAAGAAGAAGCGGAATAACCGGAATGAAATTCCCAAAGACTGCAAGGCTGTAAGCTTCAGACCAGGTCATCCCCCCTCCGAAAGGCGGAGGCGCCAGGGCCCACGGAATCGCTCCCCGCAATTCGGACACAGGCAACATAGCTATACATATCGTGACCAACTCTTTGGGTACTCCGGATAAAAAGTGCGCAATCTGGTCAACCATTCTCCCACCCCTGCTCGCCGATAAGAGGCACAAAGGTGCATCCACAGACCTCTTTGCGTTCGATCTTCTTCCCCTTTTTCTTGACGACAAGTAAGGTTTGCACATACGTATTTCCTATGGGAAGCACAATACGACCGCCATCGACCAACTGCTCGACCAAAGCGCTGGGTACATCCGGAGCGCCGGCCGTAACAACAATCCGATCGAAAGGGGCGAACTCCTTCCAGCCTAAGGTTCCGTCACCGGTTTTGATGATAACGTTACCGTATCCCAGTCCATCGAGCACCTTGCGGGCCCGGGACGAGAGCTCGGGCACACGCTCAACAGAAAAGACTCGCCTCACCAGTTCCGCCAATATTGCAGCCTGATATCCTGAACCTGTCCCTATTTCAAGAACCTTATTGGTTTTCTCCAATTGTAGTTGCTGTGTCATCAGGGCCACCATGTAGGGCTGGGATATGGTCTGGCTCTGACCGATGGGGAGCGGGTGATCTCCGTAGGCACGACCCCACAGCTCTTTCGGAACAAATTCATGGCGTGGCACGGTGCGCATGGCCTCCAAAACCTTTTCATTCGTAATCTTTCTCGCAACCAATTGGTTCTGGACCATGCGCTCACGGGCAATGGCATAATCCAAGAAGGTCCTCCTGTAAGTCTCTCTGTGAAATTTTCAAAATCAATCTCCTCACATTTCCGTCACGCGAGATGACAGCATTTCGTCAGAATTCCCACTTTCTCAAATGTTCCATGGCTTCGTAATTGGTCAGATCAAGACGGAGAGGCGTGATTGAGATCATATTTCGGTCAATGACGCTCACATCGGAATCCTCACTCCCCTCCCAATCGGGGGCGTTCCCACCAATGCGAAAATACGATTGCCCATCAGATCCCCTCTCGCGTTCGATGACATCCCGGTAGATGCGTTTTCCGAGACGAGTAATCCGCACCCCATCAATTTCGTCCCAGGAACAGTTGGGAACATTGACATTCAAGAGTGTCTCCTCCGGCATCCCCTCTTTCAGGATTCTTGAAACCAGTTGCCCTGAAAATCGAGCAGCGTCATCGAAAATATTGTGTCGATCGAAGGTCGGATTTCCTTTTTTGGGTACGGAGATAGCCACAGAGGGAATGCCCAGTAAGGTTCCCTCGATGGCAGCCGCAACAGTTCCTGAGTATGTCACATCATCGGCAAGGTTGGCTCCATGATTAATGCCCGATACAACGAGATCCGGTTTCCGAGGCAAGAGACTGTATACGGCAAACATGACGCAATCCGTGGGTGTCCCCTCGACGCTGAATACGTTACCGCCCAGATCACGATATCTGAGGGAACGATTGAGGGTCATGGAATGGCTCGTGGCACTCTGTTCCTGTGCCGGAGCGACAACAACCGTCTCCCATTTTTTCGAAAGGCCGGAATGCAGTGTCCGAAGACCTTTCGCCTCAATTCCATCATCATTTGTTATGAGAATCAGCATGGCAGCATTTCATGAGGTGTTCAACGACCGCAGTCAACTCCGATGATGTTCCCCAAAGACATTTGAAAAGATTTCGGTGAGTGATAACTGAAAAAGGAGCAGATAAAAATCTGCTCCCAAGAGCAATATCATCGAAAGAAGGCACGATGCGATCCCAACCTGTATCGGGTACGATCACCGCTTCCTGGTCGGGGCGACTGGATTTGAACCAGCGACCACCAGCCCCCCATGCTGGTGCGCTACCGGACTGCGCTACGCCCCGAACAGGCTCAATATACCAAAAAACGGGAGAGCGTGCAAGGGGAAAATAGCCTCTATCGCTCAGGAACGGCAGGTTGCCTCCGGTTCACCACCACCAGCAGCTCCTTCAATTCCTGACGGATGTGAAATAAGAGATCTCTGATCTGGAGTTCCTCGAATGATAGTTCCAGTTGATCTGCAAGTTCCTCGTGAGGTTTTTTCAATTTCTCTCGGGCACCCTCGATAGTATACTTTTCGGTATACAGAAGGCGCTTGATCAGGAAAATGAGTTTAATATCTTTAATCCGATAGGTCCTGTTCCCGGCTCGGTTTTTCCTCGGACGTAAAGATGGAAATTCCGTCTCCCAATAACGGAGTACGTGTTGTTTCAGACCAGTGAGCCTGCTCACTTCACTGATGGAGTAATACAATTTTGTCGTCGAAGGATCTGTCAAAGACGATTCTCCTTTATTACCACATTTCAGCTTTTGCCGCCCGCATCATTAAATCATTTACGGCACGGGCGGGCTCTTTGTCCTCAAAAAGTACGGCATGGACTTCATTCGTAATAGGCATCTCCACTCGATACTGCTGGGCCAACTGGTACGCGGCTTTCGTGGTCAAGACTCCTTCAGCAACCATCACCATGTTCTCAAGAACCTGCGATAACGTTTTCCCCTTACCTATCTCCTCGCCCACATAGCGATTGCGGCTGTAACGGCTCAAACACGTTGTTATCAGATCCCCAGTCCCGGAAAGTCCGGCAAATGTGGACGGCTCGGCACCCAGGGCAACTCCCAAACGAGTGATCTCGGCCAAACCGCGTGTTAAAAGAGCCCCCTTCGTATTGTCACCAAACCCCAAACCATCCGATATCCCGGCAGCAATGGCAATAATATTTTTGAGAGCCCCACCCAACTCAACACCTATTAAATCATGATTCGTATAGACTCGAAAGTGGGGGGACATAAAAACCTTTTGGACCGTTTCAGCCACATCTTGTCTGAGAGAGGCCGCCACAACAGAGGTCGGAATCTGTCGACTCACCTCCTCTGCATGGCTCGGACCGGAAAGAACGGCAATACGGCTCTGAAGGCCATCGGGAAGCTCCTCTTCAAGAATTTCGGACATCCTTTTGAATGTTCCGTTCTCGATCCCCTTCACAGCGCTGATGACATAAAGTTCACGAGTCATGAGTAGAGCGACCTTTTGCGCAACCTCCCTGAGAACATGGGATGGCACGACGAAGACCAGCATCATCGACTGGTCCACCAACAGCTCCTCCAGTTGCGAAGAGACTTCAATAGATTCGGCCAACAGAATTTCAGGCAAAAGTTCCAGACTCCGGCGCTCCTGTTGTAACTTCTCTGCCACGTCTTCACGATACTCCCAAAGGGACACACCATAGCCACAACGATGCATATGACAGGCCAACGTTATCCCCCAACTTCCCGCGCCAAGAATAACTATTCTCTGGAAATCGTTCCCCTCTGACACTATTCTACAACTCCCCAATAAAAAACCTCCTTTTCTACAAAGGAGGTTTCATCTCTTACGGTCTTCCGGAACAAAATGGTTCCTTCCCTCAGTGCAAGCATTTGGTGGAGCTGACGGGGATCGAACCCGTGACCTCTTGTCTGCCAGACAAGCGCTCATCCCAGCTGAGCTACAGCCCCACCTTCATTTTCAATTCAATGGGCTCATCGCTATACAACCCTTACATCTTAGAGTGTAATATGTTAAAACCTTTTTGTCAAGGGAAAAGTTAAGTTTTTCATGTTTTTTATTCAGCAGAATGACACATTTTGCGAGAGGCATAAACGGCTGAGGGATGACCGGTATATCCCTATGCCTCAAAGATTTTGAGCTTGCAACCCCATAGAACTTCTCATATATTGAGGTGCGAAACAGAGAGGGAGGCTGGGAACACGTTGATGAAGCAGGAAAGGGAAACTCCTGTGAAAAGTATGATCTGTATCCTTACGATTACTCTCTTGGTTTTATGGGGATGTATACCTGATGCTGAACGTGACAATCCTTTTGATCCGAAATCTGACGGATATCGCGATGAGGGTGTGTTGACAGGAACGATTACAAGAAGAGCACAGCCTTCAGAAGGTATTGAAGGGGTGCTCGTGACGCTCGATCCTCCTCAGGGGAGTGAGACAACCGATAGAGATGGTTTTTTCACTATGGACAACATACCCTCAGGAAACTATGTTGTGACTGCTTTTAAAACGGGTTATTCTCAGGACTCAGCCAGCGTTCAAATAATCGCCGGGCAACGAGATACCGTCCATCTTGCCCTCAATGGCGTGCCCCACTTTTCAAAAACCCGCGTTACGTCCGAGCACAACAAATCCTTTACTGGCGACGACGTCTATTTTTTTCACTTCGATGCCCAAGTGGAGGACGCTGATGGACTCTCCGACATCGATTCGGTTGCCGTCACCGTTGACGATCTCGAATTTTACAAACATCTCATTCGTGAGTCAAATACCAATCGGTTTTCGGTCACAATTTTTCCGGAGGAGATATCTGAGACATCTCTTGAAGCATTGGTGGGAAAAGAAACCATTTTTATCGTTACCGATAGAAACAGTTTCAAGACCGAATCCGATCCCCAGTATCTTGTCCGGATCATCCATCAATCACCCTCAACGGTCTCCCCTGCTGACAGAGATCAGGTTGATCCCCAACCCCTTCTTGTCTGGAATCAATTCTCCGCCCCTTTTGCATACACGTACTCGGTTGAGATCAGCGCCTTCCCTTCCGTGTGGTCCTGGTCTCGGGAAGGCATCTTGCCCTCGGACACAAGCATAACTGTGAACGACACCCTGGACAGTCGGTGGTCATACTTCTGGCTCGTGTCGATCGTTGATGAATACGGCAATTTCAGCCAGTCTCCACGTGTCGAGTTTTTTGTCACTGGGAGACGCTAAATGGAGTATCCCCTACCCATGGAGAAAAACCACCTCGACGCACTATTAGCCATCAGCCAAGAGATCAACTCGATCCAAAAAATTGATCCCTTATTGACCACCGTCATGGACAGGGCGATGCAGGCCTTACAGGCTGAACGAGGATTTCTTATTTTGCGTGACAGTGATTCGGGTGACATGGCTGTAAAAATTGCTCGGAACATTTCAGATGAATCGATCAAAGACACAACTGAGATTTCAACCAGTGTTGTCCAATCCATTCTCAAGAACGGACAACCTGTTCTCACCCACGATGCCCAGGAGGATCCGAGATTTAAAGGCTCTGAAAGCGTCGTCTTTCATGGAATTCTGTCAGTGGCGTGCGTCCCCCTGCGCATCAAAGAACAACTCATAGGGTGTATCTATGTCGACAGCCGAAGTCAACGCCGTATGTTCACGCAGGAAAGTCTCGCGTTTCTCACCGCCTTTGCCAACCAGGCAGCCATTGCAATAGAGAATGCTCAATTGTATGAGAAACTGCGAGCTGAAAACATCAGACTCAAAAAAGAGGTTCGGGAAAAATTTCGATTTGAGGGCATTATCGGCCAAAGCAGCAAGATGCGCCAAATCTTGGACATCGTCGAAAGAATTTCAGACTCCGATGTCTCCGTGCTGATTCAGGGTGAAAGCGGTACGGGCAAGGAACTCATAGCCCGGGCTATACATTATAACGGCAGTCGAAAAGAAGGTCCCTTCGTTGCCCAATATTGTGGCGCCCTCACTGAGACGCTTCTTGAAAGCGAACTCTTCGGGCATAAGAAGGGTTCCTTCACAGGAGCGGCAGAGGACAAAAAAGGGCTTTTCGAGGCGGCCGACAATGGAACATTTTTCCTCGATGAAATCGGTGATATCAGCCCGAACATTCAGACGAAACTGCTCCGCGTACTCCAAGAGGGCGAAATCAAGCGCGTCGGAGAAACACAAACCCGTCGTGTTGATGTGCGCATCATCTCCGCCTCCAACAAAGATCTTGCACATGAGGTGAAAAAAGGGCTTTTTCGTGAGGATCTCTATTATCGTTTGAACGTGATATCCATCCACATGCCCCCCTTGCGCGAACGCAAAGAGGACATCCCACTTTTAACCCAGCACTTTTTTGAAAAATATTGTCACACGAGCGGAAAACCCATCGAAAGGATTGCTTCGAAAACCATGGATACACTTTTAACGTATCACTGGCCGGGGAATGTGAGAGAGCTCGAGAACACCATCGAGCGTGCCATTGTTCTGGCCAGAGGCAGCACTATTCGAAGCGAAGATCTGCATATTCCTAAGTCCATCGACTATACGAATGAAGCGCAGACGCTCAGAGACGTGGAACGAAATTTCGTTTTAAAAGTGCTGGACGAATGTGACGGGAATAAAACGAAAGCCGCCAAAAGACTCGGTGTTTCACTTCGATGGCTCCATTACAGATTGCGAGAGTGGGAACAATGATGGATCGCATCGACCAATTTGAACTTATTGCGGAGCTCTCTCGAAGCAGCACAACCACCGTTTTCAAGGCGTATCAGAGCACTCTTGAACGGTTTGTCCTGTTAAAGCAGCTCCATCCGCATCTGACACGGGAAGAAGATATCGTTCGACGATTCGAACGGGAAGCAAAAGCAGCGGCCCGCATCAAACACGAACATATCGTAGATGTGTACGACTATGGGAAGTGGCAAGATGTGTATTACATTGCCATGGAGTTCGTCGATGGTATCACCTTGAAAACCATCATAGATCGCGATGGACCTCTGCCACCTGAAATCGCCGCGACTATTTTACGAGGCACGCTGAAAGGCTTGGCTCATGCCCATTCGAAAGGGGTGTTCCACCGCGACATGAAACCGGCAAACATCCTTGTCTCAACACAGGGCGTGGTCAAGATAACCGATTTCGGTCTGGCCCTGATCACTGATTACCCTTCGATTACGGCCCAGGACGGAGTCGTCGGAACACCGGCCTATATGTCTCCCGAGCAAGCCAGCGGTGATGAGATAGACGGTCGGTCGGACATTTTTTCCTTGGGACTGACCTTCTTCGAAATGCTGGCAGGACGACGGGCATACGAGGGAGACTCCTTCTCCGCCTGCATCACACAACTGTTAACGGAAGACCCTCCAAAAATCAGAGACATCCGAAAAGACGTACCCCTCGACGTGGCAGACGTTTTGGAAAAAATGGTCACAAAATCGGTTTCGAAACGGTATCAAACGTGCGATGAAATATTGGAGGACATACATCGTTGTTCGAGTTTGCCAGAACAACTCGTCGGTAAGGAAGATCTGGCAGCCTATATCTCTTCTCCGCACAAAGGTCAGATCGTCGTAACGTCTCCCGCATCAAAACGGAGGCTGTCTAAAACGCGCCTTGCCGTAATCGGAATCGTTTGTATCTCCTTAGTCGCCCTTATCGCTGGCGGATTGATCCTGTTTCCAAAGGGCTCCGAAGACAGAACAGAAGAGCCTTTCACCTTTCACACCCCCGAAATTGAGGAACCGTCTCAAAACGAAGAACCGGACACAACGACTCCGACGCTCCCACAGGTTCAGACAATCACACAAGAAATGCCGCAAACCGGTCAAGAAAAGCCACCCGAGCAGTCTGCGACGGAAACCACTCCTGCTGGGATGGATACGGTGGAGATAGCCCCGAATGGGTTGAGAGAACATCAATTCGAAGAGCCCCCCCTCCAAGAGCAACCGCTGGAAACCGGATATGGTACGTTGGAGATCAATTGCCTCCCGTGGGCCGACGTGTACATCGACGATCGCTATATCGACACGACACCACTTCAAAATGATATCTCTCTGGAAATCGGGTCCCATAAAGTTGCCTTGGTCAATCCCGATTTCCCTCCCTATTTTGAAAATGTCGAAATCGAATCCAACCAACGGACACGAATCGATGTCTCATTACTCACGAAGGTGGGCTTTCTCGATGTCAACGTCCATCCCTGGGCAACCGTAATCCTGGATGAAGATTCCATTGATACAACGCCCTTGGCAAAACCGATCATGTTGCGCGCCGGCACTCATACCCTTCGATTGGCAAATCCGCGCTTTGGAGTGTTCGAGGAGAAAATAGGGATCGTCGCAAGTGAAACCCTGAGGGTGAACCGGAATTTAACGGAACTTTTCATCGAATAGTCAAAATTAGATACAGTGAAATACCCTGCTGTCCATCATTTCTGAAGATTTTCAAAACCATCACGGAAATTCAATTTGTGAAGAGGTACGATTAAGTTTTCATAAAACTACAACACCAGTATCTATCACTGCGATGCACTTCTTTTCAAGGCAATTCAACAATCGAGTTCTTATTCTCCCAATCTTTCTGATGATTGTGATCTGGTGTCCCGTCCATTGCCAGGAGGAGACGCGGGAAAGCATAGACAAGATCATAGAAGCATATACACAATTTCAGTTCACTGACGTGATAACGTTAGCCCATCAAGCCCTCACAACCGATCCGCCACCATCGGAAGAAATCCGTGTTCAGATATATACGTACCTTGGTTTTGCCTATACCGCTCTGGGAGAAAACGACAAGGCCAAAGAGAATTTCGAGGAAGCCCTCACTTTGGACCCTTCCCTCACCCTTGATCCAATCTATGTTTCCCCAAAGATCATTGCCATTTTCAGCGAGGCGAAGGCGGCTGTTGAAACGAGCCAAGAAAAAATCGAAAGAGAGCCCGTGCAGCCTTTTCCAATCAGCATCACAAAAGATAAGCGATCCGGAGGGGCCTGGAGATCGCTCCTTGTCCCAGGATGGGGACAACTGTATAAAGGACAAAAACAGAAGGCCTTGGCAATTTTTACTGTGCACACGATCAACCTCGGCGCAACGCTCTATTTGCACTTGAAAATGGAAGACGCGCACGACGAATATCGGCGTGCGAGAGATCCCGTCACTATCGAAGCGACGTACGATCGATACAACTCGTATCACAAAAAAAGAAATTACCTCCTAATTTTCACTGCGCTTGTTTGGATATCCTCTCACATCGACGCCGCCGTCAGTCAACCGAAATCAGATGTGAGTGACGGAAAGAGTACTTCGTTCATTCCCGAAATAACCCCCACTTCATTCAATCTCACATGTTCCATTCGTTTTTAAAGAGTGACAGGATCTCCAGTTCACGCATTTTTTGCAGTTTTCCCGTGAAAATGTTGCACAGTATCGTTTTTACCAGCATCTCTGTCTCATTTCTGACTGTGTGTATATCAATACAAATACTTGTTAATTATTTAATTATATTTTTTTTCATTATTTTTGCCAGCACATTGGCGTAGGCACACAAATTGCGTATCATTTTTTAGGGTTTAAGTATCTGAGATAAAGGAATTTACTATGACAACACTGCCTTTCACACAATCACCTGCGACTGCGGCTCTCAGACGATGTTTCGTACAATCATCTCTGATTCCGTTTCTCATGTGTCTCATCGTACTCTTCGGCGTAAGGAGAGCAACCGCGTCAACTGGTGAGTGGACTCTCCAACGGTCCGTACCATACGATATCGATGTGATTCGTGATGTCTCTTTCACCCACGACGGGCGCACCGGCTGGATTGTCGGATACAGTCAATATGGCCGTGACCATTTCGGTTCGACTATTTTAAAAACGACTGATGGAGGCACGACATGGTCGGAACGAGAGGTCGGTTTACCGAACATCAACGAAGCAATTCACTTCGTCGATGAATCCCACGGTTGGATCGTTGGGAGCAGGGGGGGAATTGCAGTGAGTACTGACGGGGGTGCCCTTTGGACTGCTCAATCCAGCGGTACCGATGCACGCCTGAAAGATATTTATTGTATCAACGACACCCTTGGCTGGGCTGTTGGGGAGTACACGATTTTATATACTTCGAACGGTGGCCAATTATGGCAAGGAGCCGGAATCAGTTACGGACCACGATTCAATGCCGTGACGTTCCAAACAGAAAAAAACGGTTGGGTCGTAGGAAATGGTGGTATAATACTCCACACTGCGGATGGGGGAAGTACCTGGACGTCCGTCTCCAGCCCGACAGCTGAAGATCTTTCTGATATCGCTTTTGTCAACCAGACAAAAGGATGGGCGGTTGGAAAAAACGGGGTCATCCTTGTGACAGAAGATGGTGGTGCCACATGGGTGAACCAGCAAAGCGGCACAAATCGGTCGCTCCAAGCTCTTTCGTTTTCAGACGTCCAAACAGGCTGGGTCGCAGGATCCGGCGGTACGACCCTTCACACGACTGACGGTGGCAAGACATGGACCAAAATTTCCGTTCCTGCCAACGCAAACCTCTATGCCGTGCATTTCTCTGAAGAACACCGCGGCTGGGTTTTCGGGGCGGGTGGTGTTTTCCTTCATACTGAGGATAACGGGATAACCTGGAACCCTATCATGAACGGACCCAATGCCAATTTAACGGGCGTCTCTTTCGTCGACTCGAAAAACGGTTGGGCCTGCGGCTGGAACGGTACCATTCTTCACACGGAAGATGGTGGCAGAAATTGGAGAACCCAGCGCTGCGGTCTGGATGCACTTCTCATGGGGATTGATTTTGTTCATATCGGTAAAGGGTGGATCATCTCGTATGAAGGGGGAATGCTCAAAACTGAGAACGGAGGAGAACAATGGTCCTCAATCCAAGCACCGGCTGGCACATTTCGAAATCTCGATTATGTCGATGAAGACAATATCTGGGTCGTAGGTGAACATAACAATCTCGGAACCATCTTCCACGGACTATCTGATGGTGCGGAATGGTATATTGAAGCTCAAGTCCCTATAGGGGGACCGTTGTTCGATATCCAATTTGCCGACAGAAACAGAGGATGGGCTGTGGGAACCGGTGGAGCCATATTACACACTTCGAACGCGGGTGAAACGTGGACGCAACAGATCTCCGGAATTGACGAGGACCTGAACCAAATTCAAGCTGTCAACCACGCTGTTGCATGGGCCTCGGGAAACTTCGACAATCTCCTCGTCACTGAAAATGGTGGCGAGGACTGGAACATCGTTCAACTCGATCCGGACTACACTTACGGGTCGATCACTTTCCAAAACCTTCAACAGGGATGGGTCGTGGGAAGATCAAAGACCGACGGTTCGGTCGTCATTTTTTCGACGAGGGATGGAGGAAATTCGTGGGAAAGCACCCCCATGGCAGTGAAAGAAGGATTTCAGGCCACCAATTTTGTAAGTCTATACGAGGGATGGTCCGTGGGAGAGAAAGGAACGGTTTGGTATTACGCGGATAAAACTGGTTTTATATTTCACTCTCTGTCCGGATATGTGTCCTATTGTGAAAATTTGAAACCGATTCCGAATGTCACATTGAACCTTTCAGGTTACACGACAGATACTGGAAATACGGATGAGGACGGTACGTTTCGGTTCGACGGTCTACGTCAAGGTCGAACTTTCTGTCTCGAAGCCCACATGGTCGGTGCCTCCAAACAGGTCATCACCTCTTATGACGCGTCCCTGGTACTGAGCAGCCTGGTTGGACAATATACTCTCAGTCCATGCGATTCAATAGCTGCGGATGTCACAGGAAACAATCAGGTCTCGGCCTTAGATGTATCCGCCATCTTGCGATATGTCGTCGGTTTGGAAACCGAGGAATTAACCGGAAATTGGAATTTTTTCCCTCAGCAATTCTGCTATACCGACCTCCCCTCCGACCAGTCGGATTTACTCTTCGAAGGGATCATCTATGGTGATGTCAGTCAAAACTGGCCAGGCATTCGCGATACGAATGTGCCGGACATTACTGTCAGCCTTCCTCATACCGGAGCAGCAGCAGGAACCGATTTTGTCATTCTCACTTTTGCATCCTCCATTTCGGACTCCATTGACATCTTCTCATATCAAGCGCAGATAGATTACGATCCTTCACTTCTGCAAATCGTTGCACTTTCCGACACCGGACTTGTCCCTGATGGCTGGGGTCAGATGGTGTATCGTATCGACAACAATAACGGACATCTTTTTACTGCCAAAGCAGCAAGTTTCCCTCTTCAATGGAACGGAAGTCCATCTGCGCCATTGATGAGAATCCATATGCGTGTCAATTCGCACGCCTCATCCGGAGCTACCAGTCCCTTAACATTGGCATCGATGATTTTTAATGAAGGCTATCCCTGGGCAGAAACCCAGGACGGGTTTTTTCAAGTATTGAAGCACACAATTTCGGGGACAGTCACTTACTGTTCGACAGCGATTGAAATCCCCAGCGTTGAACTCTCCTTATCCGGGGACGATACCTTGAACGCAACAACAGGTGAAAGTGGCTGGTATGGATTTCACGGTCTGAACCAAGGTGGAAACTACACCGTTTCGTCCCTCGTAAAGAACGATGTGTCGAAGGATATCATCTCCTCTTTCGATGCATCCCTTATTCTTCGCCACCTGACTGGTACATACAAACTTGGAGCATGCGGAACCAGCGCAGCCGATGTCAATGGAAATTCAATGATCGACCCCGGGGATGCCCTTCTCATCTCCCGATACACAGTCGGAGAACCAAATCAAGGCCATACGGGATCATGGGCCTTCTCTCCCGCAGGGACAAATTACGAAGCGTTACCATCCGATCTGAGAGATCAGAACTATTCGGCTTTCGTCTTTGGCGACGTCAGTTTGAACTATCCGGAGAACAATGAACCTCCAGAAACTCCCTGGGTTCACATCTGTCTGCCCCAAGATAGCATCGATCCTGGTGCCACCATAGGATTCCCTATTCTGATCGATTCTTTCTCTGAGGAAAACCTCGAACTCATGGATATATACTCGTGTGATATCAAACTAAGTTACGATCCCTCTGTTCTCACAGCCTTTCTCGTTTCCACCGACGGATTGGACAAGGATCATTGGGAAATTGTCTCCTCAAAGATTGATGACGAAACCGGTCTCGTAAAAATCAGCATGGCGAGCGCTTCACCTCTGAGCTGCAGTAAAACCACAAAAATCCCACTCGTTCGAATCGAATTCTACGTCAACGAGGAAACTCCCCCCGGAACGAACAGTCCTATTCGCATCTCAAGCGTTCTGTTCAACGAAGGAATCCTCAACACACGAAAAAATGACGGACTCCTGCATATCCAGGGAAAATCAATCTCCGGAGTTGTCCGTTATTATGATACGCAACAGGCCGTGAACGGTGTCGTGCTGCAAATTTACAGTTTCACGACCGAAAGAACAACGACGAACATCCAAGGCGAATATCTATTCCCAGATCTTCCCACAGGAGGACGATACTGCATCTTCCCCATACGCGGAGAACAGTTACCTCCGAGCCAACAAATCATCAGCTCGTACGATGCTGCCCTCATTTCGCGCCATGTCATTCACCTTTTGCCTTTCAGCTCCGGTGATTCCATTGCTGCCGACGTGAGCGGAGATGGAACCATCAGCGCCTATGATGCCTCTCTCATTCTTCAATACGTCGTGTGTAACAACTGCAATGGATCCTCAGCTTTTTCTCGACGCATAGGGACATGGCACTTCGAACCACCGCATCGGTGCTTCGAAAATCTTAGGCATAATGAAACTTCCGATTACAATGCAGTCGTGTATGGCGACGTGAGCCAGAACTGGCCTGGTTTTGCCCTGGCAAAACCTGCAGCCGATGATGGAATTCAGATCGATCAGGCCAAAGTGATCCCTCAATTCAACAAAACCTTCACGCTTCCTTTACGAGTCAATAATCCGAAAGGGATTCTTTCGGCCGATATCACGCTCTCCTATAACTCAGAAGAGCTGAGTGCCAGACGCGCATCAACCACAGCGTTGACGAGTGACTGGGAAATTGCATATCACATTTACAAGAATGGCTCAATAAAAATCGCCATGGCAGGGTATCAAGAGCTTCAAAATTCCGGTCCGATTGTTGAGATCGAGTTTGAAGCCCGCTCAAACTTCGATTCGCCGTGCCCGTTGGAAATCTCAATCCTTTTCAATGAGGGGCGGATCCCTTCACCTCAGAATATTCGAGGATTTATCAAGCCCATAGTACACGCACCCTTAGTGTACGAACTCCGTCAGAACCATCCCAATCCTTTCAACTCCTCAACCGAGATTCAATATACCGTTCCAGGGATCCGGAACACCGTCGCCGATGAGATCCCTTTTATTACCTTGACAATATATAACCTCCTGGGACAAGAAGTGATGACGTTAGTCAAGGAACACCAGGAGCCAGGTCCACAGAGTGTCACTTGGGATGGTACAGATAACAACGGCTTTCCGGCAGCCAGCGGCATCTATTTTTATAAATTAAGGATAGACGGCCGTGACACCCCCGATGGAAATGTCCCGGTTGGGGAAGCCTGGATAGAAACGAAACGAATGGTGCTCCTGAAGTAGGAACAAGAATTCATGGTTTCGGAGAAAGTGGATATCGCTGAGCGGGTCCTAAGAAGAGATGACAGTCTTGTCACATGAAAGAATGCTACCCTCCTTCATGTCCCTCTTTCATAAAATGCCTGCCAGCGATATCCTAATGAAATCAATCGAAAAATTTTGAACACACGACAGATAGGAAGTGAGGAGGTCACATGACCACAGGATCTTTTTCATTTTTTCGACTTTTTCTTATTGTTGTAATTGCATTCTCATCAACACAAGCCTCTGCCAAATCCAACAAAGCGACGACTTCTGACACGATAAATGTAAGCATTCCTGACATTGCGGCATTACCTGGAGAGACTATTCGTGTTCCCATTGTTACGTCCTTCGTCGAAATAGAGGACTCCATAACCTCCTTGGAAGGTTCCATTACGTGCGATACAACCATTTTTACGCTCCTTGATCTCGAAAGAGAACAGACATTGACGGAAACGTGGACACTATTGGATCCCATGTTCAACGTCATTGGAAACTCAGCCCTCATCGCCTTCCCAGGCCTCTACCCCATCCAAGGAAGCGGTGCTTTGCTCCTTCTTGTCTTCCAGGTATCGGATGATGCCGATATTGGCCAGACAACGCTTCTCGAGTTCAACCGCTTCACCCTGAACGAGGGCCGCCCCGTCTCCATAACGCAGAATGCGCTGTTCACGGTTGGTGAAAGTCCGCTCATCGAGCTGTCGAACAGGGAGCACAACTTCGGTACAGTGGATATAGGGGATGCCAACGAATGGCCATTTTTAATCACAAATCATGGTTCGGCAGACTTACATATTCTTGACATTCACTCCGACTTCACGCAATTCACCCTAAATCAAAATGTTCTTCCCATAATCCTTCAAACCGGAGAAAGCCAGGAATTTCGGACAGCGTTTCAACCGACGACAGAAGACACCCTTGAGAATCGTTTCCGAGTAACCTCTAATGATCCCCAGGAACCCATTGCAATCATAAGCCTCACAGGAGCCGGACGTGACACCGGAACGCCGGTACAGGAACATCTGGAGTTGAATCAACTTCCTGAAAGGTATGAGTTATTCCAAAATTACCCGAATCCCTTTAATCCATCCACTGTGATTCGATATCATATCCCCAATGTCGATTATCCTGTTCACACCTCTCTGAAGGTTTTCAATTGTTTGGGACAAAAGCTGAGAACACTTGTCGATGGAATTCAAGAACCCGGATACTACGCCGTCACCTGGGATGCTCACGATGGACACAGCAACGCAATTCCGAGCGGCGTCTATTTCTACACACTCGAGGTCGGCGATTTTCTCGCCACGAAAAGGATGGTCTATGTCAGATAAGTAAAGGAGAAGATTTTTTCAGTTTTTTTCAGACCTTTCGTCTCAATGCTCTCACGAAGTCACTGAGAGTCGGTTTGTATTCGAGTCCGTTTGGTGGTGAGGGAAACATGACAGGCAAGGGGCTCACACCATCGAATCTGCACCAGACTGCCAGTAACTTCCCTCGGTACGCTTCCCGGGCGCGTTTTGCATAGCAGACACTTTTGCCCACAAGGGGGTGCGGGGCATGAGGACCGTTTTCATTGTTTCGTCGATTATCTTTGTACTGCTGTTTTGCAACACGAGCCACGCTTCAGAGGATCACATCGCCATCCTAAGACCGGGGGCCTTTCAGAATGATGTGTTTCCTCTTCCCCACTCTGAAAAAATCCAAGAATCAAAATCCAAAATCCAAAAAGAAGTGAGCTTCTCAAACGGAACCCTCGACACGTTGACCTGGAAAAACGATGCGGGAATTAATCCTGTAATTTTTGGTTTTCTCAATCCCGGAGATTCAATGTTAGTCTGGCTCAAACCGGAAATGGCCTGCAGCCTCATCGCCATTCGTTTCAAGCCAATCAATTTTGAAGGGACAGTCATTCTTGACATATGGGATGCATCCCATTACGATCCTTTAATATATTCGTATGATAGCACCGATGCCCGTGGCTGGTTCGGCACATACGAACCCATTTCCGACCCATCCGGATGGATACCCGGGAACATCATAGGCCATTCCCCTCTGGGATGGAGTGCCTCAGATCCCGAGCACCATCACTGGGGCCCATGCTCCTCCAATGTGACCGAAGAGGATGCCGATACGTGGGTCGAAATTCCTGCACGCTCCGGTCTCCAGGGAGTCGTCGATCTGGGTTCTAAACCCTTCTTTATCGGGGCCGCTTTTTACATAAGCCAGGGATATGGATTTTACGCCCAATACGATTGGACTACTCCTTACAACCTCTTTAAGTTCTATTCTGCCTGCTGCGGTCCCGACAACGAACACAGCGGCTGGTTTCTCCGGTCGTACTTCATCTGGTTCGAAGCTATTGTCAAATATTATAAGAACACACCTCCTACTTTCAGTAATCTGAAGATTCAAAACGACACGTATGCCCCAGGCCCTTTTCCCATAAGCGTGACTATTCAAGACAAAGATTCAGAGAACGAGACAAGAGCCGGTGTAGCCTTCGCTCAACTCGTTTACAAAATTCACGCAGTCACCCGCAGAGTATTCATGGAAGAATCCCCAGAAGTCGGACTTTTCACCGGACGTCTTCCGGAACTGAGTCCTGGCGATACTGTAACCTATTGGATCGAGGCAACCGATTTTGCCGGTGCTTCCTCTCAATCCAACAGGATCACCTTTGCCAGACTCGAACCCCGGTATCCTGAAGCCGATATTCTCGTCATCTGGGACTATGCGGACGATCCGGATTTGGATACCTTCTTTGTCGATCTTTTTTCCAATTTAGATGTTCGATACGATCATGAGCTTTGGAATATTCCAAAACATCGTGGAATTGATGTCAGTGTGATCGACTGGGGTTGGAACACGATCTATATCTCAGGAATGGGGTGCAGACATACGCTGCCCGGGCGAGAGTATGCCGAAAATCCTTTCATCGACTGGCTCGAAGCAGGAACAGCTGATCGACCTCACAACCTTCTCTATGTCGATCAGGACTATTACTGTTCTCACAGAAAAGAGTACGATTGCGATTGGGATGAAGAACACACCGAGGGAGAGACCATGTACAACTACTTCGGTGTCGCCCATGCCATCAGCGACAATCATGGAACGGACGATGCCGGGTACGACAGTGTGGCCATCGGCCGAGGCGACTTCGCAGGCATTCGTGTCAACTTCCTGCCCGATGCCTGGGACCCAACCCATCCTGAATACAATCTCTGGCCCGATTGGCTGGTTGAATTGACGGAAGATGCGGAACAAATATTCGAATTCAAGGATTCCGGATTTGGAGCCGGAGTCCGCTTGGACAGAGGATACTACAAAACCGCCTACCTCCCCTGGCAGGACTTCTTCGCCGTCGATTCCCTTGAGAACGGAGATTTGATACCGAGGCCGGGACTGATAGCAACAATTGAAAAAATCCTTGAATGGTTCGGAACAAAGACTGTTGTGCAACACACTGAATCCGAATTATCACTTCCAAATCAATGCCATCTCTTTCAAAACTATCCGAATCCGTTTAATATTACTACAGATATAAGATATCAGTTAGTAGAAAGTAGATGCCCCTCCCCCATCTCTCTTAAAATTTATAACATTTTAGGCCAAGAGGTGAGGACATTGTTCATTGCACATCAGGAGCCGGGAATGTACACAGCCCGGTGGGATGGGAAGGACGATCTGGGCAGAGACGTGGCAAGTGGCGTCTACTTCTATCAATTCAGAGTACATGATTCTATCGACTCGAAACACATGGTGCTCTTGAAATAGGATTCACGAGGGATGAAAAGAAAAAATAAGATACTCATCATTGTTCTTTTCATAGTCATGGTGTCGCTCTTCAATACAGTGCTTTTTTTAAGTCAGATATCATCGGTCCAACCGAATCAATCGGGCTCTGAGGTCATTCCACTGAAGAACAACTTCATCAAAAAGATTAATATCCATAGTAGTATTGATACATTAACCTGGCGGAAAGAAGGTGCCTCGGAGATCGTGAATTTTCCGTTTTGTGATCCCGGTGATTCTTTGTTAGTCTGGCTTCAACCGGTTGCGGCCTGCAGTCTCATTTCAATTCGTTTCAAACCGGTCAACTTTGTGGGGACTGTTATTCTTGATATATGGGATGCGAGCCATTACGAACCTCTCATATATTCAACGGACAGCACTGATATGAAAGGACGGTGGGGCACGTTCGAGCCCATCACCTGCGGCTCGTGTTGGTACCCCGATCTGTCAGATCACTCCCCCCTGGGCTGGAGTGAAACAGATCCTGATCGACATTTCTGGGGTCCGTGTTCCTGTCACGTGACACGATCAGATTCGAATTCATGGGTCGATATTCCCGCAACTTCAGCACCACAGGGGAATATAGATATAGGTGAAGATCCTTTCTATATCGGCGGTTGTTTTTTTACAACAAGCGGATGTGGCTTTCATACCCAGGAAGACTATCCACGAAACGGGCCGTACAGCTTTTTCAAATTCTACTCAAGTCCCGGAGGCCCTGCTCCTAACGATGGATGGTTCCTTCGCTCATATTTTCCCTGGTTTGAAGTCATCGTAAAATACTACGAATCGCCAACCTCCATTCAGAATGATTCTGTTGAGCCTTTACCATCACATTTTCGGCTCTTTCAGAATTATCCCAATCCGTTTAATGTAACAACAGACATCAGATATCAGATTGCAGATTATGGATCCCCCTACACCGCCTCCTTGAAGATCTATAACATTCTTGGACAGACGATAAAAACAATGGTCGACGAGGTGCAGGAAGAAGGCACATATTGTATTCAGTGGGATGCTAAAGACGAAGATGAAAATGATGTTGGCAGTGGAGTCTATTTCTATCGATTGATGGCAGGGGATTTTGTTGAAACAAGGCGCATGCTTATGCTAAAGTGAAGACGGCTCGACAGAGTCTCGCTCTCCCAAACTTACATTCAAGGCCGGGAGGACGAGTGTCCTCACGAGCCCGAATTGAAAACAAGCTTGAGATAAGAATAGTATTGAAAATGGTAAAAAGGATTCGAACATATGCCAAAAATACCTTTAGGAGGGTAGCCGCTCACCTTTATCACCCAAAAGGAGGTGGTGACGATGAAAAAGGTGGCGGTTTTGGCAGTGGTCGTGTTGACCTTGTGTATCGGCCATACGGTACCGATACTGGCAGGTCAGAGGACGACCTTGAAACCCGGAGGCTCTTCATCGGACGTGAGGCTCATCAAAAAGCCTTTCAAGATGAAGAGTGTGGCTGCCGACCGGTCCAATCTTGTATTGACCCAGCCTACCGGTATCATTGATACGCTCCGCGCTTACACTGGTATCGGTGGCATCAACTTCGGGTTCGATAATATGGACTCGATGCTCATCTGGTTCCAACCAACGGCGGCTTGCAGCCTTTTGGCCATCCGATTTTATGTCCTCGATTGGGAGGGGAACATGCTTCTCGACATCTGGGATGGGAGTCGATACGACGGGCACATCACGACCCAGGACAGCACAGACGCCAACGGCTGGATCGGGACTAACGTTCCGGTCATCAGTCCAGGACCGGTGATGGGCCCCAGGTACACTCCCCTCGGCTGGAACGCCACGGACCCGGAGCATCACTACTGGGGGCCTTTCCCCTTCACGGTGACGCAGAGCCACGCCGATTCGTGGGTCGAACTGCCGGCCTCCTATGGTATTCAGGGCGAGGTCGACCTGGGACGTGAACCCTTCTATGTGAGCGCCGTCTTCTACAAGAAAGACGGCTGGGGCTTTCTGTGCGACGACCCAGACTATCTCCCCTACAGTTTCTTTAAGTTTTACGCCCAGTGCTGCGGACCGGATGAGACTCACGACGGCTGGTTCATCCGAAGTTTCAGCCCCTGGATTGAGACGATCGTGTGCTACTACGAAAACACGCCCCCGGATATCTCAGGCACAACCGTACAAAACGACACGTACGGTCCTGGCCCGTTCCCAATTCAAACCGAAATTACGGACCAGGACGCGGAGAATCCGGCCAGCGCAGGCGTGGCCAGTGCGTATCTGGTATACACTCTCAACACCGTAACCGACAGCACGGCCATGGACGGTCCCTTTGAGGGTGGTACATTTACAGGAACAATCCCTGCCCTTGACCTGTGGGATACGGTTACCTACCACATCAGCGCATGTGATCCCCCAGGACTCTGCTCCCGCTCCCAGACGCACACATTCTCACGGATCGAGCCTGATCACAAAACAGCCGATCTCCTCCTCATCAACGACGGCATGCAGGTGGACAGCCTCTATACATATTTACTGGACAATCTTGTCTTAGACGAGGAAGGTAATCTGTATGAATACGAGTACTGGGACGTCGCTGCCCATAACGGCATCGATGCCTCGATCCTTGATCGGGGCTGGGGAACCATCATTGTGGCAGGCTGGGGTTGTCGCAACACTATGCCCGGTGGAGAGTATTCGCCTCAGGATCTTCTCATCTCCTTTCTCGAAGTGCAAACGTTCTCCTCACCTGACACGCACAACATTCTCTATATCGATCAGGATTACTTCTGCGTCCACGAAGAGGAGTACGGCTGTGCCTGGGATCAAGAGATGAGCCCGGGTGAGTTCATGTACGACTATTTCGGCGTAGCTTTCGCCATCAGTGACAACCACGGCGCAGATGATGGAGATTACGACAGTGTGGCTGTTGGCATTGAAGGCGATCCTATTACGGCGGAATTCGTTGATGCGCCCATTAACTTCCGCCCGGATGCTTTGACCGACACCCCGGAGCGCTGGAACTGGCCTGATTGGATCGAAAGCGAAGCACAGGGAGCGGCTCGCCTCTTTACATATCAAGATAACCGATTTGGGGCTGGTACTCGATACAACGGCGGTCATTTCAAAACTGTCTATATCCCCTGGCAGCTTGATTTCGCCGTTGACACGCTTGAATCCGGAGACATTGTCCCCCGTGCCGGTGTTGCCCGACTGATTCAAAACGTCCTCTGGTGGTTTGGAACGAAGAATCACACACTCGGAACGAATCCATCCGGAGATTCCCACACAATACCCGGGAAATTTGTACTATACCAGAACTCCCCGAATCCGTTCAATTCGACTACAGAGATCAGATATCGGATACCGGATAGTAGATACCATGTCCACACCACCTTGAAGATCTGCAACATCTTGGGACAGGAACTGAAGACGCTCGTCAACGAACCACAAGATCCAGGATCATACATGGTTTCCTGGGATGGCCGGGCTGACAGTGGTGAAGAGGTGAGCAGCGGTATTTACTTCTGCAGGCTTGAGGTAACTGATGCGGTGAGGGTGAGACAGAGCCACAACAGTTCTGTCATAACCAGGAGGATGATTCTATTGAGGTAGGTATAGAGGAGGGGGCAATCCTGCCGGGTTGCCCCCTCGACACCTTTACAATTACGGAGATTAACTATGAAAACGGACAAAGGTCTGAAGCTAATACCAATTGTGGTTTTTCTCTGTACCCTTTCTTCGACTGCGGCTGGTCAGATTGAGGTGCTTCGACCCGACGCTATTCTCAACCAAGGCGACTATGACACCCTCACCTGGCGCAAACTCTCCGAACCCACGGTGAACTTTGGTCTTGATCGTGGGGATTCCTTGGCTGTTTGGTTCAGGCCCCAAGCCGCCTGCAGTCTGATAGCTATTCGATTCTATTCATATGATTATCAAGGTTCATCACTGACTGATGTCTGGGACGGCTCACGCTACGACGGCCACATTACGACCACTGATAGTACAGACAGTAACGGCTGGATCGGCAACTTCCAGAATGGCCGATGGGTCCCTGGACACATCCTCGGCCATTCTCCCGTTGGATGGAGTGATACAGATCTTGAACACCACCTCTGGGGACCTCTTCCGTACACGATTACAGGGGAACATACCGGACTGTGGATTGAGATTCCCACAGCCTGGGCAATTCAAGGCGAAGTGGATTTGGGCATTAAACCCTTTTTTCTTTCCATTACGTTTTACAGAACAGAGGGCTGGGGGATAGCCGCAGAGAATGAGGGTACTACTCCGTATCATACATTCAAGTATCAGGCATCGGGAAGCGGTCCTGATGGTCAGCATACAGGATGGTTTCTTCACAGCGCCTCCGTGTGGATTGAAGCAGTGGTGAAATACTATCATACAACCAATGTTGAAGGGGATGACAATGAAAAACCTCCAAGTGCGTTCATTCTTTATCAGAATTATCCAAATCCGTTCAATGCGACGACAGATATAAGATATGAGATATCAGATATGAGATCCCCCCACCACACAACTCTCAGAATCTACAACATTCTCGGACAGGAGGTGACGACACTCGTCAATGAGCCTCAAAGAACAAGCTCTTACATCGTAACCTGGGATGGACGCGACGACAGTGGAGAGGAAGTAAGCAGCGGTATCTATTTCTACAGACTTGAGACAAACAATACGACCGAAAAGAACCACACCAGTTCATTCATAACCGGGAGGATGATTTTATTGAGGTAGGTATAGAGGGGGGGCAATCCTGCCGGGTTGCCCCCTCTACAGTTTTAAAACTTGGGAAAGTTATGATGAAAACGCACATAGGATTTAAGCTTACATGTTTCGTAGTCTTTTTTTATTCACTCACTTCAACTGCGGTTGGTCAGGTTAAAGTCCTTCACCCAGGTGGCACTCAGAGAAGCAGTGGCTGCGAGACACTATCATGGCGGACATTACCCGAACCGACCGTCAATTTCTGGGAGGGACATGGCCGTATTGAAGATACTGTGGCAGTTTGGTTTCAGCCCCTGGCGCCATGTTCACTGCTCGCCATCAGGTTCTATTCTTACGATTATGAGGGCACATTTCTGTTGAACGTTTGGGATGGTTCACGCTACGACGGCCATATCACGACGACCGACAGTACAGATAGTAAGGGCTGGATCGGTGATTTTGAGGGTGGTAAGTGGATTCCAGGCCGAGTTATGAAGCGCTCCCCTATCGGCTGGAATAAGGACGATTCTGCCCGTCATTATTGGGGTTTATTTCCATTTACTGTAACCGGACTCCACACCGGACAATGGATTGAAGTCCCCACTGCCTATGGACTGCAGGGTGAAGTCGACCTGGGTAATAAACCCTTTTTCATCTCAATCACGCTGTACCAAACCTGGGGCGGTGGTCTGGCAGGAGAAAATGAGGGCACGACGCCGTACCATACCTTCAACTTTTTCAGTTATACCACGTGGGGAACCGGTCCTGATGGTGAACATTTCGGATGGTTCATTCACAGCACCTCAGTCTGGATTGAGGCGGTGGTAAAATATTACGAGCCTATCCCCGGTCCCTATATAAGCAGTTCAATTGATTACAGCATTGACGATGATGAAATCGGAGAGAGTCAAGGAAACGGGAATGGATTCATTGAATATGATGAAATCATCGAATTGTCTCTCAGTCTATCAAATATCGGTAATACTTTGGCCTCAAATGTTACCGGAATTCTCAAGACTCTGAATGAATGCGCTGCCATCACCGACAGTTTTGCTTCCTTTGGTGACATAGCTGCAGGAGAAACAATCAAGAGCATCGACAACTATGTTTTCTCTGTCTCGAATCTGTGCTCACCTGGGCCGCCTATCATCAATTTTTCTGTGGAAGTGAATCAAAACGGTCGAGAAGCGCAACACCTTTTCTTCAGCTTGGATATCACATTTATAGATTCTTTCGAAGAGAATGGGGATTCAAACCCACCAAGTTCATTCCGTCTTTTCCAAAACTACCCAAATCCATTCAATGAAACGACAGATATAAGATATGAGATACCAGATATGAGATCACCTACCCCAACGACCCTTACAATCTATAATATTCTGGGCCAGAAGGTAAAAACTCTGGTCGATGTGTCGCAAGAGGCAGGATCATACACAGTCACCTGGGATGGGCGGGATGAGTCCGGCGTGGAGGTTACCAGTGGTGTCTATTTCTGCACAATCGAAGCTGGCAATTTCACGGCAACCAAGAAGATGCTGCTCCTGAAGTAACATCGTTCAAGAAGGGAATACTGAATATGCTTGACCATGACAGCACAAACAAGAATCTGAAAATGTATCGAAATTACTTCATCATCGGCATAACACTCATTTCACTGGTTCCCATACTTTTCCGCGGCGCAGCGGGCCAGGTTACTCTTATTGGACGATACGATACCCCAGGATGGGCCTATAAAGTTGCTGTAAGGGGAAACTACGCATACGTGGCTGATTGGAGTTCCGTGCAGATCATCGATATCTCCGACCCGACCTCGCCTTCCCTGGTAGGAAACTATGATGCTCCAAGAGTGTATGCCTACGATGTAGCAGTCTCCGATTCCTATGCGTATGTGGCGAGTGGTTATTCTGGTCTTCTCATTCTTGATATTTCGAATCCATGCTCCCCGACCCTTGTTGGAAGCGTTGGTACTTCTGATGAGGCTGTTGGTGTGGCAGTACTCGGAGACTATGCCTATGTGGCTTCCAGATTTTCCGGCCTTCACATCATCGATATATCAAACCCGGCTTCACCTTTCAGAACAGGAAGTTATAGATGTTATATCTCCGCTGTTGCTGTGACCGGCAACTATGCTTTTTTAGGTGATCGCCCCCATGGACTTACGATCTTGGATATCTCCGACCCAACCTCACCTTCTCTGGTGGTCAGAGGCTTCGGTTCCTGCGGCCACATCGAGCGTGTAGTCGTCATAGGCGATTATGCGTATGTGGTCGATTTTGGATGCCATCTTCAAATTGTAGATATTTCCAACCTAACCTCCCCATTTTTAGTCGGTTACCACTCCAACCAACTTGGCGGTGCCTGGGACGTGGCTGTCAAGGATGAATATGCATACGTAGCCTATGGGTACGATACAGGCGGTATTTTGCGAATTGTGAACATATCTCATCCGGCTTCACCCACCCTCGTCTGGGAATACGATACCCCTGATTGGGCGTGCGGTGTATGTGTGGATGAAAATTACATTTACTTGGTCGACAAGCATCTCGGACTAAATATTCTGGAGTTCATATGTGAAGATAACGTAAAGGGAAACGTCAATAACGATTGCGTCGTGGATGCTGCAGACCTCATTCGGACAGTGAACATTATTCTGAAGACCGGTCCAGATCCAACGTCGCATGAATTGTGGGCTGCCGATGGCAATGGTCTTCCAGGTAAGTGCGATGGCGATGAGGTGATTAATGTGTTAGATATTGTAAAAATTGTAAGATTGATTTTGAATTTGGAGAAATGTCCATAATTAACTCCATCCGTATCGAAGGAGGATTAGCTATGAAGTACCTCGCATGTATTATTAGCCTTCTGGTGTTTTTGAGTACCTTGATAGTCCTATCACATGCACAGCATTCGGAATGGATTATTTACAATGAGAAAATGGCCGGGATTCCTAATGATGACATTCTATGCCTGCACACCGATAACTTAGGAATCACATGGGTTGGAACCTCAGGGGGCCTGGCTATCTTTAATGGCAGAACCTGGTCTGTGTATAATTCGTATAACTCCGAACTCCCTGAGGATCATGTCACCTCTCTGGCCACCGATCGCTACGGGAATCCATGGATTGGGACGATGGGAGGAGGACTGGCAATCCTCCGAGGAGTCAGTTGGACGGTTTACAACACATCCAACTCTGGGTTATCCAGTAACGACGTGGAGTCTCTCACCATAAGTGAATCGGGTATAGCGTGGATTGGAACATATGGAAAAGGACTGGTCAGATACGACGGTCTGACGTGGACCGTCTATAACAGTTACAATTCCGGACTGCCGAGCGATTGGATCACGTGCCTGACTATTGATTGTTCTGAGAACCTGTGGATTGGAACCTCAAGCGGCCTGGCTCGATTTGATGGCACAACATGGACCCTCTATAACACATCCAATTCAGGCCTACCGGCAAACTATATCGAATCGCTGACCTTCGACAGCTCTGGGAATGCATGGATCGGTACGTGGGGAAAGGGCCTGGCTCTGTTCAACGGAACTTCCTGGAACGTATACAACACGGCGAATTCGGGAATACAGCATAACACAATCTATTGTGTGGCAAAGGACGACTCTGGTGCTATTTGGATGGGAACGTGGGGAGGCGGACTGGTCAAATTTGACGACGATACATGGACGAACTACAACACGAAAAACTCGGGGCTGCCCAATGATTTTGTTCTTACTCTCGCTGTGGACAAAGCCGGAAACATATGGTCAGGAACCTGGGGAAGAGGATTGGTGGAATTCGATGGATCGAACTGGTGGCTCTATAGCACGAGTACACGACTCCCCAGCGACAACATTTGGGCCCTTGCTCCTACTCCATCGGGAGAGATCTGGATAGGGACAAGAGCCGGATTGGCCAGATTTTATGGAAAGAATTGGACGGCATACAACGAGGCAAATTCCGGACTTCCCGATGATTTCATCTACTCACTTGCCAGCGATGATTCGTGCGCCGTGTGGATTGGCACACAAGATGGTGGATTAGCCAAGTTTGATGGCATGAATTGGAACGTTTACAACAGAGGGAACTCGGAATTGCCTCACAACAACGTCAAAGCCCTTGCCATCGACGGATCAGGCGACATTTGGATTGGGACTTGGGGAGGAGGACTGGCCAAATTCGATGGACAGAGCTGGGACGTTTACACCCGTGGGTCCTTCAGTCTTCCAACCAATTACATCCGCGCCGTAGCCACAGACGAGTCCGGACAGGTTTGGGTTGGGACGAGCTACGGATTAGCTCTCTTTAACGGATCCTATTGGACAACATATTTCACATCAAATTCACCACTACCATCGGACGAGGTGCTTTCTTTAGTTACGGACCGTTCGGGAGATATATGGATTGGCACATCCGAGGGCGTAGCTACATATGATGGCAAAACATGGAGGGTTTACAAAGAAGCCAATTCGAGTACAGCACTCATCAATGTTTACTCCCTTGCGGTCGACAGCACCGGGAATATTTGGATCGGTACCCAAGGTGGTGTGGCGAAATTTAACGGAACTGATTGGGTGGTTTTCAAAAAGAGCAACTCCGAGTTGCCCAATAACTATGTCTACGCTCTTGCTATCGGCGACTCCGGTAAGGTATTCATCGGAACCCCGGGCGGACTGGCGATGTATCGTGAAGGCGGGGTACTTTCCGTGGAGGGATTTAATACAGCTCAGCCTGCCCAATGTGGTCTCTCTCAAAACTATCCCAATCCCTTCAATATACAGACAGATATTAGATATCAGATATTTGATGGCGGATTCCCCCTACACACTACCCTTAAAATTTATAACATCCTCGGCCAGGAGGTACGAACATTAGTGGATGAAACGCAGATGCCTGGACAGTACAATGTTTTCTGGGACGGTTTGGATAACAATGGTATCCAGATGTCCAGCGGACCCTATTTCTATCGATTACGATCACATTCTTTTTCAGAAACGAAGGGAATGATTTTACTAAAATGAGTTCTGTTCACGTTGGATAATATCGACCGTATTATTCAATAAATTATGATACCAAAAAATACATCGTATCACAGGAGGAAAAGATGAGAACAAATGGTGCACTCATAGTATTTTGCTTATTTCTCTATGGTTTAACTTCAACGACGTTACTGTCACATCACGATATTCTGGGGCCGGGGAGAACACCTCATGATCTCGATGCCAAAAGGATCAGTGGAAAGGGAAGGAAGGGGTTGGCCGCAGCATATTCCTCGGGAGCTGGATCAGCTGGAGTCTGGGGATCTCCGGACATGAGAGACACAGTCACCTGGCGTTCAATTGAGGAGCCGGACGTCAATTTCGGTTTTCACAATCCAGGTGATTCCCTCTTGGTCTGGTTAAAGCCCGCTGCAGCCTGCAGTCTCATCGCCATTCGATTCTACGTGATGAATTGGGAGGGAGGTACACTTTTTGACGTGTGGGATGCTAGCAGATATGATCCTAAGGTTTCGTCTCACGACAGCGTCGATGCAAACGGTTGGATCGGAACGTTCGAGCCGATCACAAATCCAGCAGGTTGGATCTCTGGGCTGTGGGATAACTCACCCTTAGGCTGGAGTGCCAAAGACCCTGAACACCATTACTGGGGACCGTTTCCTTTCACCATAACCAGGGCTCATACGCAGGCGTGGACCGAGATTCCCACCGCCTATGGGCTCCAGGGGGAAGTGGATCTGGGCAGAGACCCTTTTTACGTCAGCACCGTTTTTTATCAAAAAGCAGGGTGGGGATTTGGCACCGAATATCCCTGGAGAACGCCCTACACCTTTTTCAAATTCTATACAGCCGGCACTGGCCCAGACGGAATACATGACGGCTGGTTTATCCGCTCGTACTTCATGTGGTTTGAAGCGATTGTTACATATTATGAGAATACTCCTCCCACGTTCCGTGATCTGAAGATCCAGAACTATACCTACGGTCCAGGTCCTTTCCCTATTACGGTCACCATTACTGACAGAGACGCAGAAGATGAGACCAGAGCCGGTGTTGCCACTGCCGAGCTTGTCTATGATATCAACGGAATCATTGACAGAACAACCATGGAAGGACCTGCGGTAGGAGGTCTCTTCAATGCACATATACCTGAACTGGCCACACAGGATGTCGTCACCTATTGGGTTGAAGCCACTGATTTCCACAACGCCTCGTCCCAATCGAGAACCGTCACCTTTGCCAGACTCGAGCCGGAACATCCGGCTACGGATCTCCTCATCGTTTGGGATGATGTACGGTATGAGAAATTGGATACATTCTTCGTCGATTTGTTTGCCAGTTTAGAACCCCGGTTGCAGTTTGAAGTATGGAACGTCCAGAAGCGAAACGGTATCGATGCCAGTGTGATCAATTGGGGTTGGAATACTATCTACATCTCTGGCTGGGAATGCAGACACACACTCCCAGGTCGAGATTATTCCGGGAATCTCTTTGCCGAATGGCTCGAAGCTGGCACCAAAGAGGAGCCACGCAATCTCCTCTACATAGACCAGGATTACTTTTGTGCTCACGAAGAATACGGTTGCGACTGGGATGAGACCAAAGAAGAATTGGCACCTGGTGATTTCATGTACGATTATTTTGGGGTCATTGGAGCCGTCAGCGACAATCACGGATCCGACGAAGAAGATTACGATAGTGTGGCCATCGGTCTAGGAGATTTTGAAGATATTCGAATCAATTTTAAGCAGGACCTCTGGGACCCGGCTTGGTCGGAGAGGAACATATATCCCGATTGGATCGTGGACGTGACAGACGACGCAGAATATATATTCAAATATGCGGACCCTCCCGGCGGTTCGGGCTTTGGAGCTGGTGTACGCCTTGATCGAGAAAAGTACAGAACCGTCTATATCCCTTGGCAGGACTACTTCACCGTGGATTCTTTGGAGAACGGTGATCTGGTGCCGAGGCCGGATCTTGTGGACATGTATGCCAGGATTCTGGAATGGTTTTGGCACTGGCCAACACCCGAAACTCTCAGTTGTGATGACGAATTTATGGGCACTGTAAAAGGTTTTCAGTTGGTCCAAAACTACCCCAATCCATTTAATTCGACGACAGATATTAGATATCAGATAATAGATACAGGATTGCCAATCCCAACGACCCTAAAGATTTTCAACATCCTTGGTCAAGAAGTGCGGACGCTGGTAGATGAGGAGCAAACATCAGGGCAGTATACCGTGACGTGGGACAGGCGGGACATTAATGGGCTCAATGTATCCAGTGGCCTCTATCTCTATCGTTTGACATCCGGACATTTCGCAGATACGAAGAGGATGATCCTTTTAAAATGACTATATGTAGGAAGATTGATTTTCAAAGGAAGGATGCGATGAGAAAAGCGGTCATAGTCGTCTTGATATGTTTGGTGTCATACGTGCTAACTACCGTTGCTTTCGCCCCGGAGTATGACATTCTGAGGCCGGGTGGGACACACAAAGACCCCGATGTGAAATCAATCGGGTCGGTCAAACAAAAAATAATGGCTACAGAGGGAATTTTTCGAAATGACCCTGATAGACCTGTTGGATCGCACGGCATTGTCGACACCATAACCTGGCGCTCAAAGAGACAACCCGATATCAACTTCGGTTTTCTCGATCCCGGTGATTCCCTGCTGGTCTGGTTCGAACCGCAGGCAGCCTGCAGTTTGGTTGCTGTTCGATTCTATATCGTAAATTATCATGGAAAAATACTCATCGATGTATATGATGGGAGCAAGTACAATCCGAAGATCTACTCGCTGGACAGCGTTGATGCCAACGGATGGATCGGAACATTTGATCCGATTACAGATCCTGGAAACTGGGTTCCAGGACTCTGGGACCACTCCCCCCTGGGATGGAATCCCTTGGATTCGGAACACTACTTTGGGCGTTTTTTCACATTCAATAATATTGGACCTTACGATAATTCATGGGTTGAGCTTCCCGTGAGCTCAGTGTACATAGGAAACGTGGACTTGGGTCGTAAACCATTTTTCATCACTTCCCCTTTCTACCATGTCTCAGGATGGGGATTCGGTGCCGAATATCCCTGGACGACCCCCTACAACTTCTTCAAGTTCTATTCGGCCGGCACCGGCCCGGATGGAGTCCATGACGGCTGGTTCATCCGCTCTTATTTCATATGGTTTGAAGCCGTGGTCAATTATTACGAAAATACACCTCCCAGCATCAAGAGTATGAAGGTTCAGAACGATACATACGATCCGGGTCCCTTTTCAATCACTGCAACTATTACTGACAACGATGCTGAGGACGCGACGAGGGCCGGCGTGGCTTCAGCAATGCTTGTGTACGATATCAACGGTACGGTGGATAAATTCAGCATGGAAGGTTCTCCGGAAGGAGGCCTCTTCAGGGCGGAGATCCCTGAACTGGCAACAGGAGATGTTGTCACCTATTGGATCGAAGCGACCGATCTGGTCGGCGATGCGGCCCAGTCCAGTAAGGTCACTTTTACCAGAACAGAGCCCGAACATCCCGAGGCGGATGTACTCATTATCTGGGACGATTGGAAGCGTCCTGATCTGGACACTTTCTGCGTTGACCTTTTCGATTTCATAAAAAATGAAAACGGGGAGATGTATGAGTTTGAAGTGTGGAATAACCGGAAACATCAGGGTATTGATGCGAGTGTCATCAATTGGGGGTGGAGAACCATCATCGTTTCCGGATGGAATTGTAAACATACATTGCCTGGGCGGGATTATGCTGGTAACCCTTTCGTTGAATGGCTCGAAGCGGGTACAATTAATAATCCACACAACCTGCTTTACATCGACCAGGACTACTTCTGCGCCCATCCGGAGTATGGCTGCGATTGGCAAGGAGCGTTGGCCCAAGGTGATTTTTTACACGACTACTTCGGGGTGATCGGGGCGGTGAGTGATAACTGCGGGTCAGACCGAGCCGGCTACGACAGCGTGGCCATCGGTGAAGGCGACTTTGCAGGCATCCAGATAAACTTTCTTCCAAACGCATGGGATCCAACGTATCCTAAGTTAAATTTGTGGCCAGATAGACTCGTCGAGCTGACAGAGGATGCCGAGCAGATTTTTCACTACAAAGATCACCCGGAATACGGAGCCGGGGTTCGTCTGGACAGAGGTCATTCGAAGACGGTCTATCTCCCCTGGCAGGACTTCTTCATCGTGGATTCGTTGGAGAACGGCGACCTGGTGCCAAGGCCGGATCTTGTGGAGATGTACGAGAGAATTCTTAAGTGGTTTGGAACATCAGTTTCCACGAGCACGGAAACAGAACTAAGTACCATGCCGATGCATTTTAACTTGAGTCAAAACTATCCCAATCCCTTCAATGCGACGACAGAAATCAGATATCAGATACCAGATAGTAGATCACCCATCCATACTACCCTCCATATCTATGATATTTTGGGACGGAGAGTGAACGTTTTGATGGACGATGTGATGGAATCAGGACAGTACATTGTCTCTTGGGACGGAAAAAATGGGTTTGGAAAGGACGTAGCAAGTGGCATATATTTCTATCAACTTAAAGCTGGTAAATTTATCGCGACAAAACGAATGATTCTCCTCGAATAACAATTTGAGTGAACGAAATGTAAAAAATCTATGATTTCAAGGAAAGAATATTGTGGACAAGCCTAAAAAAAAGATTCAAAAGCAAACCAAAGGATGGCTCTTGTATCTGTTAGCCCCACTACCCTGCCTCCCTGTTGTGATTTGTGCAACTGTTTCCAGTTTAGGGTTCTCAATGTCCGTGAAGGGACCTGTCTCTCAGTACCCGGATATCCGTCTTTCTGCGGATGGCTTACTATTTTCAGCAATGATCCAGACGAAGCGGACTCTTTGGAATGGGGCGTTGTATGGATTAATCACGCATCTGATCAAACATTGACAATATATAACGACGGAGAGGGTATTTTACAAGTGAAAAAATATCTTCGAGTAATCACGAATTTACTGCTTCAGCTGAATCTCTCATTGTGGAGGGATCAGACTCGACAGATGTAATCATTAATTTTGTACCAGGATTTTTCTCAGATACCCCCCCTTTCCCATCAGATAGCGGATGGCTTACTATTTTCAGCAATGATCCAGACGAAGAGGTGTTGCATGTGCATCTGCATGGTAGCAGATTTTATTGGGGTTTAAGAGGCGACGTCAACGGTGATGGTAACATAAACATACTGGATGCCTTGGTAGTAATCAATCATATCCTTGGCACTAACTTTATCACGGATAGTGCTGCTCAATGAAGGGCGGACTGTAATGCCGATGGGTCCATCGACGTTCTGGATGTTCTGGGTATCGTCAATGAGATTTTGGGCATTAGCCAGTGCGTGTGGCCAACGTGTAAGATAGGCTCGAGATCACTTTCAGGCAATTGAATCCAGATAAGATGTATTAAATTAAATAGATAGAAAACATACAATCAAGAAGCATAAAGAGTGAAATTCTTCACTTTTTCGTTGACACGTTCACCCTTTTTGATTATAATTGAATATAACCTGCCGGAGTGGTGAAATTGGTAGACGCAGGGGACTCAAAATCCCCCGGGGTTCGCTCCATGTCGGTTCGAGTCCGACCTCCGGCATTTTTTCATCCTCCGAGACAGCTCCCCCACCCCCCAAATATTCATGAAACACACGGAAGCCGAAACTGTATTTCAGAGTCGTTCTACCGGATCAGTTTCGAAACCTCTTGAAACTCCTGGGTGCCCGCCCTCTCAAGCAGCTCGAAGAGGGCGGCTTCAAGTGTGGAAACAACAATCCCTGCTGACTGCATTCGCTGGAGAGCGGTTTCGAGATCGATTTCCTTGCGGGACGAAACACAATCCCTCAACACATGTACCTGGAATCCTTGAGCACGTAAATCCAGTGCCGTCTGTTGAACGCAGACGTGGGCTTCAATGCCGACAATGATGATCTGTTCAATATCACCTGCCCGAAATTGATCCACGAGTCCCTCAATGCCGCAGCAACTGAAGGTCAGCTTTGCCAGTGGACTCACTCCTGCCAGCGCTTCTCGAATGGCCGGTACCGTGGGCCCCAGTCCCTGGGGATATTGTTCGGTAATAAAAACGGGCACGTCCATCATGTGACATGCCCGAATGAGCTTCAGTGTATTTTCAATCACGGTGTGGCGATGGAGCATCACCGCAGAGATTTTCTCCTGGATATCAATAAAGAGAAGCCCTGCCCGCTTCCGATTCAATATTTCAGGGTGGCGCTCCACTCGTCATTCCTGCAAAACCAGGCGCGTTCATCGCATACAGTTTCAGGTTGAAAGAAAGATTATGAGCCCTGTCTTTCCTGACCCGTTTGGAGAGAGTTATGAACATGGACAATGAGCCATTTCTTGCCCCGCTTTTCCAGTACAATTGTGGTCCGATAATCCATTTCGACCGTCTGAGTCCCGATCGTCCCGCGGACGTGATTGAGCGAGGAGACCCAGGCAGCTTTGCCACCTTTTGATATCTTGGTCACTTGATCCGCCGGGTGCGTCTGCAGCCCTTCTACAGAATCCATCTGTCTCTGAAACATTCCCTGAACAGCCTCCCATCCCACAAGGCGTTCCTCCACTCCTATTCCGAAAACGACAAGATCAACGTCCTGGGCAAAAAGCGCTGAGAGAGCGGTCATGTCCTCCTTCTGCTGGGCAATGTAATAGCGATCGAGAACGACCTTAATTTCCGAAATATGGGTCAGAGGATCGATAGTATTGGAACAATTCACCACCATTGCTCCAATCAGTAGAGCCACGAAACAAACAGAACGAACCATACGTCATCTCCTTTCTTGGGTTGGATTCCTTTTCATGTTTGAAGGGATCTAACCACACACTTTTTTAAACACACGTAAAAAATTCCCTCCGAGGATGCGCTGTATATCTTCCTCCGAATACTCGCGTTCGAGCAATTTCTTTGTTATGGCGGGCACTTTACTGCAATCCTCCAATCCTTTTGGTAAGCTGGTTGTCCCATCAAAATCAGAACCCAAAGCCACATACTCAGAACCAACAAGCTTGACTATGTAATCAATATGATCGACAGCCCGGTCAAGAGGCGGTCTGATCGACTGAAACTCGTTGCCTAATAGAGTATTTTTTTCCTCAACATACCGATCACGGTTCCCCTTGTAGACCTCCCATAACGAATCGATTTCAGTCAGGTACTTTGTCTCAAGAATATCATACTTGCGGCCAAAGGTGCTGTCTAAAAAACTGGAACAGAAATTAATGCCGATCACACCTCCGTTCCGGGCTATCGCTCGGATCTGATTATCCGTGAGATTTCGAAAATGAGGACACAGATTATAAACACAAGAATGGGAAGCAATTATGGGATCCTCGGTAGTCTCGATAATATCCCAGAAGGTGCTTTCGGCAACATGGGAGACATCGATAATCACCCCGATCTCATTCATTGTTTTGATTATTTTCCTTCCGAAATCGGTTAATCCGCCGTGCTGCGGAGCCGTATCCGCGGCAGCATCAGCCCAATCGAGACTCTTGTTCCAGGTTATGGTCATATATCGTACGCCGCGATCTCGAAACGTTTTCAGTTTTTCAATACTGTTCTCTATCGCATGGCCACCTTCAATAGCAAGGACTGCCGCAATCTTTCCCGATGCGATGATCGCTTCGGCCTGAGTCCCGGTCCTGGCCACGGCTATCGATTCAGAATTGATTTCGAACTGATCGGACAGGACGTCTATCATTCTATGAATCTTCAAAGCAGAGCTTTCAGGCGGTACATGCTGGGGATGCACCCAGCAACAAAAAGCCTGTAAATCAATGCCTCCTTCTTTCATGCGGGGAACGTCTATATGTCCCCCCTGCCCTCTCACCCCGAGGGGAACACCCTGAATGAGTCGCAGAACTGTGTCGCAGTGAAGATCACAGACGACAGCGCTCTTATGGAGAACTTGGTATTCAAAATTTTCTGAAATCGTTGCGACGCAAAAAAAGAGCTCAAAAACAGGGATTAAAAACAGGAGTAAGAGACGCTGTAGCATAGTTTTTTCTGTAAGCTTTTGAAAACAAAAAGGTTCCTAACCGAAATCCCAGGGTCGGGAACCTTCCATCTTTTCCTCTGAAAACCTCAAACGATCAGATTTCCTCCTCACCTTTTCTGATGAGAGTCAAAGCGCCCCAGGCGATTGCCACCCAGACGATGGTCCCCAGGTAAAACTTACCGATCAGTGTTGGAACGCCACCGTAGTAGTATGCGATTCCGGCAGGAACAAAAGAGAGAATTAAAAGGATGAGATAACCCAAAATACGTTTTACGATTCCCATATCTGCATAACTCCTCTACCGCAAAGTTGAACCAACTGTCTCCATATAATCGGCGGTCATCAAATAAGATATTCTAAGACGTGCACAGTATACAACAAAAATGTGCCATTGTCAAAGGAAAAATGGACCTTTTTGTAAAATTTTTCTATACTCACTTTTTGTTTGACAACGGAAAGGGAACATACTATATTCAATGGGACTTACTGCCACTAAGATGTTATGGTATTCCTGAGATCCATTGAAGTGGGGTTTTGTGGCTCCGACGCTTCACCTCAACTGGAAGGCACAAGTCTCGCGAAGTCGGGGCGTTGGAATTACAGGCCGTCATACATGAGTTTTTACATGTTAAATCATTAATAAACAAAATTTTGTAAAATTAACGTTTTTGAAGAATTGAACGATGTTTTCTTTCAATGACATCACAATAGGCCAATACAGAGACACGCGATCGATTGTTCATCGACTCGATCCTCGAACCAAATTTTTTATTTTGATTTTTCTCATGATCCCCATCCTGTGCACACAAACGCTCTATTCCCTGACAATAGTATCACTCATATGTATGTTGGCGATTCTTTTTGCGAAACTTCCGGCAACAATGATACTGAGAAACCTGCGCCCATTTTTGTGGCTTTTCGGAATCACATGTGTCCTTCATCTCTTCCTTACTGCGGGCACATCGATACCCCCATTTCCGGTGAAGGGAGTCAATATCACCTTTGAAGGATTGGAAAGAGGTCTTTTCTTTTCGTTCCGGTTGGCCATTTTTATTGTAGCCGCGGCTCTCTTTTCTCTAACCACTTCTCCAACAGAACTCACTGACAGTGTTGAACATACGTTAAAACCATTACGACGGTTCGGACTGCCTGCCCACGAACTGGCCATGATTATGAACATAGCCTTACGGTTCATTCCAACAATTATCGAGGAAGCTGACAGACTGCGAAAAGCGCAATTGGCCAGAGGTGCCCATTTCTGCGGCGGTTTGATTCGACGAATAAAAGCACTTATCCCGCTGACCGTCCCTCTGTTTCTCTCCGCTTTTCGCCGGGCCGATGAATTGGCGATAGCAATGGAAGCTCGCTGCTACCGAGGGGGGATAGGTCGTACTCATTTTCAAGTCCGTACGTTAAGTATAAAAGATTATCTGACAATCTTTTTTATAGGTATCCTGTGCAGTAGTGCCTTTGTGATTCATTGAGGGAAATGAGAAACCTTCAATGAAAATGAGGTCGTATGAGAACAATAAAATTACTCATTGAATATGATGGAACCGATTTTTTTGGCTGGCAAGTCCAGGCGGAGAAGCGGACAATTCAAGGAGAACTGGAAACTGCCCTGCGGACTTTAGTCAACAGAGACGTCAATCTTATAGGCGCGGGTCGAACCGATACCGGAGTCCATGCCTTGGGCCAAGTTGCCCATTTTAAGACGGATTCTGAACTCGACGTCCTAACGATGTGCCGTGGGCTGAATAGCCTCCTTCCAGAAGATATTGTTGTTCATGATGTTCAAGAGGTACCGTCAGATTTTCACGCTCGCTTCGCTGCCAAATCCAGACGATACCAATATCGTATCTCTCGAGGGAGAAAGGCCCTCGGTCGGCAATTCAGCTGGTATCTCAACTATCAATTAAACGTTTCAACAATGGCACAGGCCGCGGAGCTGCTTCGAGGAAAACATGATTTTCGTTCCTTCTGCTCAGCGGATACGGAAACAAGGGATTACACATGCACTCTGTTCAACATCAAATGGGCCTCGGAGAATAATACTCTGACTCTCGAAGTCGAGGCTGACCGGTTTCTGCAACACATGGTTCGGACCATTGTGGGAACATTGATTGAGATCGGACGGGGTCGGAAGGATCCCTCGGATGTGAACACAATTTTGCAGGCACAGGACAGACGGAAGGCCGGGCCGACTGCCCCGGCTCAAGGCCTCTGTCTCATGGAGGTAACATATTGAAAAAACTCAGAAAAATCCAAACTCTCACTCAGAGCGGCCGTCTCCAAAGGAGGAAAATAGATGAAAATCTTCATTGACACAGCAAATGTTTCTGAAATTCGCGAAGCCGTAAGCTTGGGTATCATCGACGGTGTCACGACAAATCCGACTCTGTTGTCCAAAGAGAAGGGAACGTTTCGTGAAATACTGATCGAGATCTGCTCTCTCGTTGACGGGCCCATCAGCGCCGAGGTCGTCAGTGAGCAATCCGAGGGAATGGTTGAAGAAGCCAGAGAATTGGCAAAAATCGGAAAGAACATCACAATAAAAGTCCCCATGAGTACCGAAGGAATGAAGGCCGTCACAATCCTCAGCCAGGAGTCCATATGGACCAATATGACCCTCGTTTTTTCACCGAGCCAGGCCATTCTCGCCGCCAAAGCAGGGGCACGCTTTATCAGCCCCTTCGTCGGCCGCGTCGACGACATGAGTCACTTCGGCATGGATTCCGTCCGCCAAATAGTGACCATCTATGAAAATTACGGATTTGATACCGAAATCATCGTGGCCAGTATCAGACATCCGCTTCATGTGGTGGAAGCAGCTCTTGCAGGGGCCCACATCGCAACCGTTCCCTTCAAGGTAATTCAACAGTTAGTGAAACATCCTTTAACTGATATCGGAATAAAACGTTTTCAGGAAGACTGGGAAAAAGTAACAAAAAAAACCTCGTAATCGAAACAATGGAACAGAAGTCACATACACGATCATCAAGATTCAGAGTCCTCGTCTTCGGAATCATGGTCGTCCTGGCAATAATTCTCATCGGTCTGAATACTGTCGGACGTAAGCACGATACGGCACCGTCAAACCTTCGTTCAACCGGAGTGCCTCAAACCGTTCACCTCGACTCCACTCATGTCAGGAAACCTTACCAAAGTGAAACCTTGCAATCGAATCAGGACGAGATTACGACGTCACGTCGGAATGCCATTGTCCGTGCTGTCGAAAAAGTGGAGCCGGCCGTCGTGAGCATTACGGTGACCCAGATCATTCGAACAAGGTTGTTTCCGTCCATTTTTGACGATCCTTTTCTGAGACATTTCTTCCCCGAATTCCGCAGGGAATATCAAAGAAAAGTGTACGGCATTGGATCGGGCTTTATCATCAGTGAGGATGGCTATGTCTTGACCAACGAACATGTGATCAGTAGCGCTCAGGAGATCGTGGTCACCCTTACAGACGGGACGCAATCAAAGGGGAAAGTCGTCGGCTCTGATTCGCGGCTCGACGTCGCCTTACTCAAGATCGACGAAAGAAACCTCCCATATGTGACTCTCGGCTGCTCCGATGATCTCATTATTGGCGAATGGGCCATTGCGATTGGCAATCCCTTCGGATTCGTCTTGGACAAATCGAAACCGACCGTAACGATTGGCGTTGTCAGCGCCTTCCACAGGGATTTCGAATCTCATCCCGGAGAGAGAGTCTATAAAGACATGATACAGACCGATGCCGCCATCAATCAGGGGAACAGCGGTGGTCCCCTGGTCAACTCAAACGGTGAGGTCATTGGAATCAATACGTTCATCTTCACCGGCGGACAATATTCTGAGGGATCCATCGGGATCGGATTTGCCATTCCTATCAACAGAGCAAAAAAGGTTGCCGATGAGCTGCTCCAGTACGGCCGTATCAGAGATTTCTGGACCGGAATCTCCATTCAGAATATCGACTGGCTCATCGCTCAGAGCCTCGACTTACAATCAACGAATGGGGCCATCATCTCTCAAATAGAATCCGACAGTCCTGGCGAGCTCGCCGGGCTTCAAATCGGCGACATTATTCTCAAAGTGAATACAAAAATCGTGCAAGATACCGATGACGTTATCGACGCATTCGCGGAGGGACAGGTTGGGGACATCTATAACTTGACTATTCAGCGACGGGGAAAAGAGATGAGCATCCCCCTCAAGTTGGAAGAGGTGACGCCATAAAGACAGCAGGACGACAGTATCATTCTTTCTGCAACGGAATTCATTCTTCAAGGAGTAGCAGGAGTGATTGAGCGTTACACACTCCCTCGCATGGGAGCTGTTTGGACGGCCGAAAACAGATTTCAAAAGTGGCTCGACATCGAGATTTTGGCCTGTGAGGCCCATGCAGAACTGGGAATCGTACCGAAGGAGATGGCGCAGGCCATACGGCAAAAAGCCACCTTCAAGGTAGAGCGCATCAACGAGCTTGAGGAGAAAAAGACAAAACATGATGTGATTGCTTTTTTAACAAATGTTGCCGAAAGTTTAGGGGATGAATCCCGCTACCTCCATCTTGGCATGACCTCCTACGATGTGGTGGACAACGCTCTTGTGCTTCAAATTCGAGAGGCCTGTGATATTCTCCTTGAGGATCTCGCGGGGTTGAAAGAAGTTCTCAAGACAAAGGCGTTGGAACATAGGAAAACAGTCATGATGGGCCGTACCCACGGCGTTCATGCCGAACCCATCACCTTTGGTCTCAAAATGGCATTGTGGTTCGACGAAACAAAACGAAACATCGAAAGGCTCAAGCAGGCCCGGGCGACCATTGCCTATGGCAAGATTTCCGGGGCTGTAGGGACCATGGCCCAAATTGATCCCTTTGTTGAAGAGTACGTCTGCCGTAAATTGGGATTGAACCCTGCGCCGGTCTCCTCCCAAATCCTGCAGCGAGATCGTCATGCTCAATACATGACGACCCTGGCCATCATCGCCAGTTCTCTGGAGAAGTTCGCCACCGAGATTCGCAATCTCCAGCGCACCGAAATACGTGAAGTCGAAGAACCTTTCGCCAAAGGTCAGAAAGGATCTTCGGCAATGCCACACAAACGAAATCCCATCCTGTGCGAACGAATTTCGGGTTTGGCCCGGGTCATTCGCAGCAACGCCTTTGTCTCTTTGGAAAATGTGGCTCTGTGGCACGAGCGCGATCTTACCAACTCGGCAACGGAGCGGGTTGTTATCCCCGATAGTTCCATCCTCCTCAACTATGTTATCACGAAATTTACACATGTCATGAAAAATTTAACTGTGTATCCTGAGCGAATGCGACACAATATCGAAGCAACAGGAGGTATTATTTTTTCCCAATCTATCCTGATCGAGCTGGTGAAGAAAGGTTTGACGAGAGAAGAGGCCTACGCGCTCGTCCAAGAGAATGCCATGACATCTTGGCAGCAGACCTCAAACTTTTTAGAGCTCCTCCTCGGGGACGAAAAAATTCGATCCTATTTATCCGAAGACGAGATTCGGGCCTGTTTCAATCTCGATCACCATCTTAAAAATATCGATTATCTTTTCAAACGTACTGGATTAGGATAAGAAGAATTACCGAAAGGAGGCACTTTGTGGACAAAAAGGAGTTAATCTGTGAGGGACAATCGAAGAAAGTCTATGCCACCTCAGATCCAAGCATGTGCATCCTCGAATTTCTCGATAAGATCCCTGCCGGGAAAAAAAAGAAAACGGTGAAGAAAAGGGCAACGAGCAGCACCCAGATCTCTGCACGGCTCTTTCTCTATCTCAAAAGTTTTCGAGTTTTAAACCATTTCTTTAAAACTCTCAATGACAAAGAAATGTTGGTGAAAAAGCTGGACATGTTTCCTTTCCGGGTCGTGGTTCGAAACATAGCCACTCCCGATTTTGCGAAAAGATACGGCTTCGAAAAGAACAGTCCCTTGACACCACCGATTTTCGAATTTTACCCGAAAGCGTCGGATCTCAAAGAAGTGGCTATGAACGATTCCCATGTTTCCGCTCATGGTTTGGCCACGCAAGAGGAACTCAGACGGATAAAAGCGATTTCGACCCGTATCAACGCAGTCTTGGTCCCCTTCTTTCTTCGCCGGAAGCTCCGCTTGATCGAGTATTACCTTGAATTTGGGAAAGCCGAGGATAAGATTGTGCTTGGTGACGAGATCTCTCCCGATACAATCGTCTTATGGGACATCACAGACGATCCTGAGGCGAAAAAAGACATATTCAGTATCTTTTCGAAAACTCCTGAGAAAGGGTACACTGAAATTTTAAAGAGAGTTACCCAATAGAAGCTCACTGGAACTTTGGAAAAAGTCACTCAATGGAATCTCACTGTGATTTTGGGAACATAGCCTGCGAAAGGTTTACGTGGCCTTGGGAAAAAAGTCACAGAGGAGATGTGAGATCGAGCAATGGCCAATAATCGTTCCGTATTAACAATGATCCTCGTTGGTTTGGCGATCCTTTTGTTCGTTCTCACTATGCTTACTCGTCATCTTGTTCTGTTGTGCATTTTTTCACTGTATATTGGTGTTTTACTCTTCGTTCGATGGTCTCTTCGAGACCCGGAGCGAACCATTCCCCGCGGAAGCGGTCTTATCCTTTCGGCTGCAGACGGACGTGTGTGCTCTCTGGAACGGGTGAACGAACACCTCTTTCTGGGAGGAAATGGAATTGCCGTGGGGGTCTATCTGTCCCTCCTCGACGTCCATATCAACCGAAACTCCGCGTCAGGGGTTGTTGCATTTCTTTCGCATAAACCGGGGAAATTCTTACCGGCTTTTCGAAAGAAATCCTCTGAATACAATGAACAACAGATCATCGGTATCGAAAGTGATCGCGGTCGAATACTCATTAAACAAATTGCTGGTTCTTTTGCCAGACGCATTGTCTGCCGCCTGTGCCTGGGAGATATTGTACAGGCCGGAGAGCGTTTTGGTATGATTACTTTCGGTTCAAGAGTAGAACACTTCCTCCCAGTCGACACAGAGATCAAAGTGAAGATCGGTGATAGAGTGAGAGCTGGTGAAAGTATCATCGGGGTGTTGTCATGAAAAAAACAGGCTGGGCACTCCCGTATTTTTTTACCGTATCCAATCTCTTCTGCGGATTCTTGGCCGTAGCCTATAGTCTCAACGAACAATATGTCGCTGCCTCGTGGCTCATTATTGCTGCTGGTTTTCTGGATGGTCTCGACGGAAAGATTGCTCGTTTTACAGGATCTTCAACGCGATTTGGTGTCGAGTTTGATTCGATGGCCGACCTCATATCTTTCGGGGTCGCCCCGGCTGTCCTTCTCTACAAATATCAGTTTTATCGATTGGAGTTTTTGGGTTGGATTCTCATGTTCTTCTATATTGCAGCCGGAGCGTTTCGCCTGGCCAGATTTAATCTCCACTTCAAAGGAGTTCGCGAGGGATATTTTCGAGGGATACCCATCACCATGGCGGGCATGACGATTGCCGCACTCATCATTTTTACAAGCAACGGCATTACGATAGTCGGAACTATTGGTACAACAACCGTACTCACGCTTCTTCTCTCCATCCTCATGATAAGTACCATTCGCTACGAGGGACTGCCCGGATTTGCTCTGACGACCCGCAAGGAAAAAGCCAAGGTTCTTATTCTAACACTCAGTGCTGTCGTGATCGTGATAAACCCCACCTTCACTTTTTTCCCTCTGATGGTCTGTTACATTCTTTGCGGTATCTTCGAATGGAGCTTCAGTATCGTCAAGAGAACCGTAAAGCCTTACATCCATAGCACTCGAAATCGAAATCTTTGAGGAACAACCATGCACTATAAAAAAAGCAACTTAAGTATTCTTCTCATTTTCATCATCGTCGGACTCATCATTGGCAGCGCAGTAGGTGAACTCTTGGCCTTCATCCTCCCTCAGGGGAGTGTCGTCGAGATGTTTTTCACACATCCTATCATCCGCCCTGAATTTGGTCCGGCCACACTCAATCTCATTGTGGCCACAATCACTTTCGGATTCTCCCTGAAGGTGAATAGTATTAGTGTATTGGGTGTTATTTTTTCTGTTGTTTTGTTGAGAAGATATCTTTTCTTTTATAGATGAAAAAAACTGTTTTGAAAAAGGAGGTGTACACAATGTTTGGTGGTGCCATTGGACCAGGTGAATTGATTATAGTCTTACTCGTGATTCTCCTTCTCTTTGGCGCGAAACGCCTCCCGGAACTCGCTCGTGGTATGGGTAAGGGGATCCGGGAGTTTAAAAAAGCGACGAGCGGCATCGAGGAAGAGATGAAGCTGGAGGAGAAGACGGAGGAGAAGGAAAAGAAGGCCGGCTGAAGAACTCACCACTGAGAGCATTCGATAGCGCGGGTTGGATATAACATGATTTTGCCATGTTTTCCAACCCGCAAAGTCGGACGGTTCTGTGGATGATCCCGCATCTTCCGCATCACCGCTGAGAGAAGGATTTTTCCTTTCAACACTCTTTTTTCAACAGGTCATAGAGATTCACAAAAAAGCAGCCAGTCTCCTTTTTGCGATCTCACTCTCCTCTTACTCAGGGAGTTAAAAAATAAGCGCATGAAGCCATACCTGTTCGGGGATTCTGAAATGGCTCAACATCTCTAATTTTTTTTGCAACAATTTTTCTCGTTTTATTTCATTCACCGACTGTCAAAAAGCTTATCAGTTTTTAATCCAATTGTAATTGAAGCAATAAGCTGCGTAACGACGCCAACACAAAGCAACCTTTCGTCTGGTTCCGAACATAGTGCCATACCGGCTCCCGCTATGGCTAATGTCGCAAGCGAATTGATCAAAATATCACCTTGTTTTTTTATTAGCTTGCTTTATTCATGAACTGTCATTTCGGCCGAAGTGCCGGAATCTCCTCGATTGGTGTAACGGATCCAAAACTCAGGAGATTCCGGTATAAATCCGGAATGACATAGTCTTCATTTGTGGAAGATATCGTGGTAAAAAGTTCAAATGCAGTGTTTATTTTAACTATATAAATTAAATACGTTACGTCGCTGTTGCATTGATTGTATGAATAATCCAGGTTAGCAAGATGCACACCGAGTGACATTCCGCGGGATTCTCCATTAACAACCTTGTAATATGGGCAAAATCACCGAACCAAAATTGTTAATGGCTTGAAGTGAATAGAACCTGTTTCTCCCCTTCACATCAATCACCTCACCCACCCGCTCGCTGATGACAACGATTTTTCCTCCCTCTTCCTGGGCATGAAGTTTACGAAAAAAGAGGCAAATAATGCTCATAGATAACACTATCAGAAAGGGTATTCTCGGAAACATGATACACTTCCTCTGAACCTTTTTAAAAGGCAAGCAAAGACAAAAATGAAAAGCCATTCTCACTATTGGGCACGATACCTATTTGAATTTTTTCTAACGGTACCTCCTCCCAGTACTGGCCCCACCCAAACAGCTGGGCAATAGCACCGAGGATCAAGCCGATTTCCCCGAAGAGTCCAGCCCCCAGAAGAATTGCGTCACGCATGGCTAAATCTCCTTCCCGAGTGCTCCCACCTATGAATCCTCCTATCACCATTCCCGCCACAAAGCCATAGGTTGCATTTCTCCCAGTTGCTCCAATAATAGCACCATTAACAGTGCCGCCAATGGCTGCACAGAGTTTCGCGAGGGGGTCAACGTCAACGAATGTTCCGACGAGATAACCTCCGGCAGCACCAACCAGAAGACCAATGCCTGCACCCTTCAATCCGTTCTTTGTATTTATCCCCTATCCACGACTCCGACTCATATCAAATCTCTCCACCAAAGTGATCGGCACAACAATCGAAGCCGATAAGGAATCAGTTTTTCAACTGAAGGGTGTCGGCATCTAAGGATACAAAGGACTCAATAATTTCTCCACTCTGAGAGATAGGTGTCGAAATCCGGATCCGGGAGCCTGGGGCAAGTTCCAACTCTTCTTGAGCATCGAGATCAACAAAGAATGTAAAAAGGAGCATAATAATTGGTAAAATGACAGTTGAAATTCTCATTTCTTTCTCCTTCCAACACATTATCAATAATAAATTCGAAGATGAGTGTTTTCCCTTGTCAATTCGAACTGATTAGAAGCGAAATAATTGAAACGTCTGTTAAGCCAATTTGTGTCCAACTCTCCCCATTGTCAGTAGAGCAAAAGATCCCACCTCCTAAAATGCCAGTACCAGCAAAGATATGCCCGCTTGAATTGATGGTAAGCGAAAGAACATAAGTGCCCGTTGGGCCATTCGTAAGTTCCGTCCATTCTTCACCGTTGTTCGTTGAACGAAAGATGACGAAACTGCCCACAAAGATATGTCCGCTCGAATTTACGGCAAAAGAAAAAACAGGATGATCAGATAAGCCAATCTGAGTCCAGTTGTCTCCGTTGTCTGTGGAACGAAAGACACCATCCAACTCGGTACCGACAAAAAGATGTCCCTCCGAATTAATTGCAATTCGATCGACATCATCATCATAACCGGTCAATTCCCATAAATTACCATCGTCAGTTGAGCGAAAAACACCTGAGCGAGTCCCAACGAAAATGTAGCCACTTGTATTGAAAACAATAGAACGGGTATCTCTTCCTGTTATACTGGTTTGCTCCCAACTTTCCCCGTTGTCAATGGAGCGAAAGAGCCCCGCATCATCCAACCCAGCAAATATGTCCCCACTCGAATGAATAGCGATAGTTAAGATATCTTCCATTGTACCGTTCGTGGTGGGCAAACCGTTAATCAACTGTGTCCAGTTATCCCCATTGTCTGTAGAACGAAAGATGCCCCAACGAGCAGTTCCGGCAAAGATGTCTCCGATGAAATTGACAGCCAGAGTAAAAACAGAAACTATTGGTAGACCAATATTATTCTGTGTCCAACTCTCTCCATTGTCAGTGGAGTTAAAGATACCTTTGCCATCGGTCCCTGCAAAGATATCCCCGTTTGAATTGGAAGCAAAACAGAGTATATCTATATCTGGCAATCCGTCATTGATTTGTGTCCAACTATCTCCATTGTCAGTGGAGCGAAAAACTCCACCCTCAGCACCAGCAAAAATGTTATCACGTGAATCAATGCAAAGAGTTCGAACATTATAGGCATTTGACAGGTTGATCTGCGACCAGTAAGCACCGTTATTCGTGGAGCGATACACACTATTATAAGCCCCGGCAAAAATGTGTCCGTGAGAGTTGATAGCAAGAGACCAGACAGATCTACTCAAAGCGGTTCTCGTCCAACTGTCCCCATTATCAGTAGATAGATACACACCGCTGCCCCAAGTTCCGGCAAAGATATCCCCTTCTGAATTGACAGCAAAAGATTCAACACTGTCAAACATTGGCAAGGCCGCTACCAAGTGGGTCCAGTTATCTCCATTATCAGTGGAACGATAGATACCATCCCCATCAGTTCCTGCAAAGATGTCCCCATTCGAATTAATGACCAAGGAGTTAATATTATATCCGGTTGGTTGAGTTCCCCTCCAGCTCTCCCCATTATCAGTAGAGCGAAAGACACCGCCACCATTTGTCCCAGCAAAGATGTTCCCAGCTGGATTAATGGCAAGTGTAAAGACAAAAGAAGGTGCCATACCGTAATTAATCTGAGTCCAACTATTTCCATTATCTAAGGAACGATAAACACCCTTCCCAGATGTTCCGGAAAAGATATGCCCACGCGAATTTATGGTCAGTGTATTGACCACAATATACTCTGGTAAACCATTATTGCATTGTTTCCAGTTATCACCATTGTCAGTGGATCGTAGGACACCCTCTTCACCAGTACCGGCAAAGATAGTCTCGATCAAACTTCCATTAGAATATGTCGGATTTTTGTTGCATCCTGAAGTCACAAAGGTGAGAGCAAGCAATACGACTATCAACACCGATTGATACATGGTACGTTTCATTTTCATTCCCTCCTTTTCTTGCCGTAATGGCATCAGAATATTAGAACAACCACATACCTCTTCATTTGCAAAATTGATTTTTATCTTCAGGTGTCTTGCTGCGTTAAAAGGCAAACGACGCCGAAAGTGAAAAACCTTTCTCACTATTGGGAGCGACACTTATTTGAATTCTGTCCAATGGTACTTCTTCCCACCTCTCACCAGAGCTTGTAGCTCCGACGATGGCACCAAAAATCATGCCGATTTGGCCAAAAAATCCTGCTCCCATAAGGGATAGAGACCCTTCAGGTAAATCTGCCTCCACATCCGAGCCCACAGACCCTATTATAAATCCTATTAAAGCACCAGCAAGGAAACCATAGGTCGCATTCTTCCCAGTTGCCCCAATAAGGAAACCGTCAAGACCGCCGATGCCTCCCCCAACAACCCCATAAATCAACCGTGGGTCGTCGCTCATAGCTGCGACGGTAAAGGTACCGGCACCACCTATAAGAAACCCGATCCCGGCGCCTTTCAGCCCGTTTTTGCCACGATGAACCCGACCACGACTAATGTAAAAACTCTCCACCAAACCGAGCGGTATTGCCATTCGATCCGGTGAAATATCAGTTTTCAATATGAGAGTGTCGGATTCCAGCACCACAACAGTTCCCTCAAGCTTTCTCACATATAAATTTGGAGCTGAGATGCGAACACGGGTGCCCGGAACGATGGGTCGTTTTTTCTTATATAGATATTTCTTTGTTTGTATCTCCTCGAAGTGGTCAATATGTTCTATGTAATTCTCTATTCTCGATTCTACCTCGGGTATTCGCTTGACCTTTTCTTCACCCGTTGTTTCATCGAGATAGGTTATCTTCAAGATGTAACTCTCGTCAGGTAACCTGAGCAAAACCGCTGATTGGAATCCTTCAAAGGTTGGGAACAGACCGTACGTGTTTCTCTCCTCCACATCGATTGACTCGCCCACACGCTCGCTGATGACAACGATCTCGCCTTCCTCTTTCTGAGCACAAACACGCTCAGAGGACAGAACAACTATGCTGATAAACAGCAATACGTGGAAAAGAAGTCTTTCAAACATACCATCATACCTCCTTTTAACTTCTCCAAGAGGCAAAATCAAAATTGCACATTCACCAACGTAATCTTGCACTCCCATGTAACTTCACCTTCTGGTAACGAAATAGGCCTGAATGTAAAAGAAGGGATTCCGGCTCTCAGAGTTTTATCCTCCTCAATACGGAATAATGACCCTGTCTCGGAAGCCTGCGGACGTCGGAATATGTTGTATCCTATGGTTGCACCAAGAGGAGAAAACATGGATCCAAAGAAAGCATGGCTCCACACGTCCCAACTACTATCGTTCCCTTCCTTCGACGTGGCCACGAGTATTCCAATACATGGAGGAACCAAAGCACCAGAAAACGCTCCTACCAATAATCCATTGTCTTTATATTTCTTACCCGCCAACCACACACCCGCTGTACTGCCAAGAGTGGATCCTACTACAAATCCGATTAAGCCTTCCGGTGGATCATCATGATCACGATTTTTAAATTCGTCCCCTATCACTGCGCCCAATACACCAAATAAGACGGCACCGACCACACCAACACCA
>CP070758.1:4096682-4132847 GCA_020348925.1 Gemmatimonadota bacterium
CACATATTCGACTCTAAATAAAAATCATAAAACCGTCCAAGTCAAGTAATATATGACAATAAAATATTAATTGAAATTGACGACGAAAATCTTCGGAGAGCAGTTCTGAGTGTACGTGGGTTGCTGAAAAGGATCTTCACAACAGTTGATGAGGTCGCTTTTGTACAGGATGAGGATCTTCGATTACTCGGATCCCGAACGCCAAAATTTTTCGGCGTCGTGCCCGGGAAAAGACACAGGGAGCAGTCGGCACCTACCTCTCCCACAATGACAGCGTCGTTTTCCCTAAACCTCCTGATACATAACTTCAAGACCAAGGGAAAAGAAACACCGGACCACTCGAAACAAGAGAACTACGGTTTTCCAGAGAAGATGCAGAAAAGAAATACTTATAGGAGAAAGAGTCGGAACCATTGTCGTCCCAGATGCCAAACTTGTCAACACGACCCAGGAACTATACAACATCCCCAGCACAACAAGGCCCACGCTGTTATCCAGAACATCATGAAATCAAACAGATGAAACCCAAATCTCTCTTCCGGCATAGAATTTACCCCCTTTCAGTTCTATATTATTTTCCTTCTATTGAACACTTTCATTTTAAACAACACAAGGATTTTTCATCAAAGATTAATATTTCATCCAAGAATCACAGAAATCAGTACGATTTGAGTAAAACCTCCAACATTTTCCAAGTCAAGCCCATGATTCTTCCTAAATAGTCTTAAGAAACCATGTGTTGAAGAAGTTTTGGCTTCGATCATCTCCCTAAATAAGTTCTCGAATCCATCGTCCCCAATCCGTTCCGCCCAGAGATTCAATAAAAAGGGTACTCGACCAATTCTCCATTGCATCAGTATGAAAGGGCTAGTCATAGTCTATGATCACAGCGAGAAGCGGCCCCCACTGATGATGATAGAGAGGAATTCACTCCGATTTTTCCGGAGCCCCTAATCTCAGTTCTCTGGCCTTCGCCTCAATATCGGTGGGGTTGACTTGAACGCCACTGCCGGTCTCACCGCCGGCGATGTATCGGATGTTTTTTTCATCCATCAGTGGCGGATAGAATTCAACGCGGAAATGATGGTACAAATACGCACCGCCATCCGTAGGCTTCTGGCTGAAAATCATCATGTAGGGAAAGGTCATGTCAAAGAGGTTGTCGTATTTCCGGACCACGGCCTTGAGGGTTTTGGCAAAAGAGTTTGCCTCTTCGGACGTCAGATCCGACAGGGATTGAAGATGGCGTTTGGGATAAAGGTGCACCTCGTACGGATAGGCTGCAAAGAACGGGACAAAGGCGATGAAATGGGGATTGTCCACGATGATTCTTCGGCCATTGTCCTTTTCAGAATCAATAATGTCACAGCAGAGACAACGCCCCCTATCCACCCAGTATTTCTCTTCGTTGGCCAGTTCGCGTTGCGGTCTCGGCGGAACGAATGGATAGGCATAAATCTGTCCGTGAGGATGGGTTATGGTGACCCCAATAACGTCACCCCTATTCTCAAAGATGAGCACATAGTTCACAAAGTCCTTCGATCCCAAAGTTTCATAGCGCTCACGCCACAGGTCTATCAGTTTTCTCAGGTGATCGAGATGTAAATCCGCCAATGTTGCCTCATGCTCAGGCGAATAGAGAATGACCTCACACGCTCCCCTCAATGTGTCCACCGGAGAGATGGGTGAGCTCTCAACATCCGGTTCCGGAGGGTTTTCCATGAGAGAGGGAAAATCGTTGGGATAGGCATAAACGTCATACCCGTCCGGGACTTTGCCAGACCCCGGGCAAAAGGGACACCACTCCTTTGGCCGGTGCGGACGATTCCGCCGATGCGCAGCGACAATAATCCATTGTCCCTGTATCGGATTCCATCTCAATTCGGCCATCACGCACCTCGCGCCTGTTCCATATAGCGCTGCCGAGCATCCGCGAAGAAATTTCTGGCGAGATCGGTTCGATAATCAGGATAGGTCCATTCGAGCGGTTCAAATCCACTTTTCCGTAAATACCGCAGCGTGACCTCAGCAAAGATGCCCTGCCCGATATAAATCCGATGGCTGAAATTTTTCGTGCTGGCCAGCACAAGCTTCGAGTCCGTCACAAACCCTGGATCAAGATTCGTGCGCCGCTTTCTTTTATCACCCACCAGTACGGTGAACTGTTCTTCAATCCCGTTTGTTTGAATCTTGATCGCAGCCAACTCGGATTTATCAAACAGTCTCTCGAAACTAAAAATCTTTTTAACTAATGCACTCCCCATCTCACCCTGATAATAATCGGTAAACGTAAATGGGTAGATACTGCTCTCCAGATCGACGGGACCGAAATGTACCTGGAGTGTTCGGTGCACTTCTTCGAACAGCTCCTCAGCAGTGACCGTCACTGCTATGATCAATTTCGCCTTGGGAGGATGTTTGACTTTTCCCATGTACCGATTTTCCCTTGCATACTTTGACGCACAGTCCACAGATGTAGTGTCCGATTTTCCTCTTATCCCGAAACGCCTTGAGCTGTTCGAAACACCGATCGAAATTGTAGTCCTCCGGTGTCTCCCCCAAGGCCTGAGAGGGGCAGACAGAAAGACACCTCCGGCATGCGTTGCAGCCAAATTCTAAAGGTTTTGCGGTCGGCAGAGGCATATCAGTCAAAACGGTCACATAGCGGACCGTTGCGCCGTACTGCGGGTGAACCAGAAGATTGTTGCGTCCGATCCAACCGTGGCCCGCTAAGACACCCACATGCTTGTGAGACAGATGCGCAATCTGCTGACGCCAGTCAATAATTTGAGACGCTGCGATGGGTAGCGCCCGGTATCCCTGCTCTTGTATGTACTCTGACAGTCGAAAGGCAACTCTATCCAGCACAATATTGGCTTGACGATAATGCCAGGCATAAAGCAGAGTCGGTCCGTCCTCAATCTCTGCAAGCACAGCGCCGGATAACCGCACGCCAAGAGATATGCCGCAGTCGAGTTCTTCCTTTATACTTGGCAGGCGGAAGGTCTGACGGATTTGGCGGACATCTGCAACCCCAAAAAGAGTTGATCCCTCGCGAAGGCAGTGCTCCTTCAGCAACGCATAATTCTGATCATTCAAACCCATAGAAATACGAAAAAGTTATCCACGAAGAACTGTTATGGGGTGTACTCCAGGTCCTTGACATCGTGTTTTTTTCTTCGCCATTTTTTTCGCACCTTTACCCACAGGTCGAGAAAGACGTCTTCTTCCAGGAATATCTCGATCTCTCTGCGAGCCTTCCGCCCCAATTCCTTCAAGGCCTTTCCCCCCTCCCCTATCAGTATGGCCTTTTGAGAATCTCGTTCCACAAAAATATCGGCTCTGATGTACAATTTTTTTCTTTTTTTAAACTCCGCAATTTTGACGGTTGCCGAGTAAGGAATTTCATCTTTGAATTTTTTAAAAATTATCTCCCGAATCAATTCGGAGACAAAAAATCGTTCCGTCTGATCGGTCAAGGCCTCTGCAGGATAGAACGGGATCCCCTCGGGAAGATAGGAAACGGTTACCTGGAGAAGATGCTCAAGCCCTTCCTTTTGGAGAGCCGAGATGGGAATCAACTCTGAGAAGGGATAGATCTCTCGGTACGCATCTATGAGCGGCAGGATGTGTTCTTTCGGTACGAGGTCGATTTTATTCATAACAAGAAGAACAGGTTTGGACACATTATGTATTTCAGCGATGATCTTTGGATCGAGATGATACCCTTTCTCTGCCGCATCAACGAGAAGAAGAACCACGTCGGCTTCATGCATGGTCGCCAGCGCGGTCTTGACCATCATCGACTGAAGGATATAGTCCGGGGTAAAGAGACCGGGCGTATCGAAAAAGACGATCTGATAGTTTTGCTCGGTGAGGATGCCCATGATTTTGTGACGGGTCGTCTGGGGCTTCGGCGAAGTAATGGCCAACTTCTGCTTAATCAGGGCATTGAGCAGCGTGGACTTACCGACATTGGGGCGCCCCGCGATGGCTACATAGCCTCTTCGAAACTCCGTCTGTTTCATCGCCTCGTCATACTCCGCTCAAAAATTTGAATATCAGGCCGGTGACGTCTAAAAAAACCCCAACGTTTCAAAGTGTTGGGGTTACGGGATACCCTTGCACGCTCTTTCAAACAGGACAGAGTCACTTTTTCAAAACATTCACAGCCTGCGGTCCTTTGTCACCTTCAACGATGTCAAACTCCACCCGCTGGCCTTCCTCCAACGTTCTGAATCCTTCTCCCCGGATATCTGAATAATGGACAAAGACATCAGATCCGTCGTCACGTCGAATGAATCCATACCCCTTGTTTTCATTGAACCATTTTACGCTGCCTTGTTCCATACGCGAATCTTCATCTCCTGTCATCGAACGTTTCACATCCCATCGAGTGGACGTTCTAGACGAACGTTAACATATACTGCATGGCTGCACCGGACAGTATGGGAATGAGAAAATTGTCATCCAGAGGAATGGGAAGGAGTTCTATGAGTGTCGCGACAACTGCTCCTATCAGGCCGACGACGAAGTCCAGCGGTGGAACGATCAGAACAATAATGATGCACGTCCCCAGACAGGCCAAACTCCCTTCGATCGTTTTGCGGAACACCTTGATGCGTCCGAAAGTTTTTCCCACCAGAGCTGCCATGGTGTCACCCACAATTAAAAAACAGAGAGCGGCAACGGCGATGGGTTTCTGAAAAATGAGCACGCACACCAGGGAGGACATGAGGAGCGTTGTCGAGCCGGTTAATGTGAATCGTTCTTTTCTCCTCAGTATCGAACCGAAAAAGGTATAGAATATTTTCGAAGTGGGCCTGTGGACCATTCGCAATATTTCAATGGAGAGAAAAAGAATGGTCAGGAAAAACAGAATTTGGACACACGTCCTCTTGGGCAAGAAATAAATTCCAATCGGAATGCATAATGAAGAGAGATGGACCAGCTTTCGATTGAGTTCGTCAAAAAAATCCATCTAAAATCCTACGGCTGCAGAGATCCTGTATGTATTATCCAAATCTCCCTTGGTCAGAAATGCAAAATCGAGAGCGATCTGTTCAATATTCAATCCCATTTGCCCGAACCGGAATCCGGTTCCCGCAGAAAACCGGCCAATGTCATCGGAGCCCAACCGAACAGCGAGCATATTTCGAAACCAATATTCCGCTCCGAAGCGGACATCGGCGCTCACATCACCCCAGTGAAACCGTGATGCATATTTACGCCCCTCGAATCTCATATCAATATCCACAGCAGGAGTGAGATACCCACGCAAAAAATCAAGTCCCAACACGTATGCCCCTCCGATTTTCAACGTGGGCGCAATCCATTCTCTGGTCCCATTTTCTGTATCCCAGTCAATAAGGGTTTTGGTGGCATCCTGGAGATTGACCCCCAAACTGAACCGTTCGACGGGTTTGAAGAGAAGCCCTACATCGACTCCCAGACCCCAGGCCGAATACTTGTCCACACTCTTTCGCAGTATTTTCACATTGCCACCGTAAGAGAGGACGGCACTTGTGCTCCGGGCGTATGAGAGGAACAGGGCGTATTCCACATCACTAACCCTCCGAAGGATATAGGGGCGGTTGTCATGGGGATTGAAGTCCCTGGTCTCGTCAGGCAGGGTCGTGATGGGAATGTCATCCACGCCCAAGCGGATCAAACTGATCCCGAAGGTCCCAAACCGCGCTTCGTCCTGGTGGGGATGGACATAGCTCAGCCAATCGTATTTCACGATCCCTGCGAACCGTTCTGAATGCATAATGGCAATTTCCCGTTGGGGAACTTGAATCAAGCCGGCAGGATTCCAGTAGACTGCACTGGCATCGTTGGCCACGGCCGCGAATGCCCCTCCCATTCCCAAGGCTCTTGCCCCAACACCCATACTTAAAAACTCACCGGCATACTTCGTAGCAAGACCGGAGCCTGTCTGGAAGAGGTTCATGATGATGAGTGTGAAGAAAAATGTGACTCTTCGTATTCCCATAATGCAACTTTAAAACTATATTCTGGACATGTATAGGGCAAATCTACAAGCATATATCAGGTGCACTTTCCCAAAAATACAACGGAGCCTTTCCAAAGTCAATGCCTTTTTGTGAAAAGAAAAAAGTAGGTTTTTTCAGGAGCGTCCTGTGATGTGTATTCGTCATACTACCGGATGACGGCTATCTTTTTCGTCTCGACAAAATCCTCGGTTCTGATCGAATAGAGATAAATCCCTGACGCAACCGTCTTTCCGTGCTCATTCTTTCCTTCCCAGTAGCTTTCGCTCTCCTCGAGAATAACCACGTTCTGGTACGGGCCTGCTTTTAATTCGCCCAGGTTCTTTTCCCATACCAAATCCCCGGCTATGCTGCGTATGCTCAAAATGACTTCAGCATCTTTGTAAAGATTGAAGGGGAAATAGGTTTTTTTGTGCTCGGAAATTTTAAAGGGGCTCGGAAAATTCTGCATGACGGCACTCGGAATGGTACCGGCACCGCTTAAACCGATCGTGATCTCCTGTGCAGCCGGATCATCACTCGTGAGTGTGACAGAACCGGTGATGACACCGATTTCATTGGGACGAAACGTCACAACAATTGCAATGCTCCCCAAGACATCGAGGGTCTGCGGGAGTGACACGTCCTGAATCGTAAATATGCTTTCAGGCATAGCGGACACAGTATAGAGAGTACGAGCGCCTGTCCCTCGGTTGGAGACGATCATCTCCCAGTCAGCCGTATGGCCCAGGAGCACACTGCCGAAATCGTGCGGGGCGTCGGATACCTCGAGACTTGCACCCAAGTCCGGATCATATTCCGCATCATAAGTGTACGTATAATTTTGTCCTGATGTCGATACCACACTGGGAATAAGTGCGATCTCAAGATAATCCTTCCAGTTTCTGGTGGCATGGACACCTCTGTTGAGGTCGTCAAGTGTCATCTCCCTGGCAAAGTGGGTTTCTGAATTCAGATATTCAATAACCATCACCTTCCAATTCGGATTGGAGATCCCGGTAAATGAGATCCGCAAGCCGCCGATGGTTTTTCGAGGGGCAAAGCCTATATAGTTGGCGCCCAAGTGGTTCACCAGTCCGGAGCCGGACGCAGGATAGGACAGGTGTCTCTCCTCAAATTTCAGCAGAGGATAATCAGCACCTTCTTCATAATATAAGTTCGGATTTGAACGGCTTCCCGTGAAATAGTTCCATACGGAAAACCCTTGAAATGCCTCCGCCAAGCTGCTACCTCTCTCGGTTAAGGCCGTTTGCATGGCATTCAGGGCATTTGTCGTCACACACCCCTCCCAGATCTCTCTTATAATATCGACGTGATATTTCTTTGAAAGGAAGATGGCCCAAATGCAACTTGCATATTCGTGTCGTCCATTGAACTCATCGAGGGACGCTTCCGGATCGTCAAAGAACCATCGCAGGTAGGCGAAATAATCGTTGACGTCGTCATACATCATATCTTCCATCCATACCGATGAAATCTCCATCCAGTATCGGTCGGATTCCTCAACGGCATCGTAGCCAAAATGGATGGCATGGAAAAATTCGTGGGCCGCGGTGACCTTCAACCCGTCGAGGGAGAGCTTTCCCTGATTATAACTCGGATACCAATCATAGTCATTGTCAACGACAATGTAACTCGTGGCACTCCGACCGGTGGTCACATATTCACCCTGCGTGTATCCGAAAACCGTCTGCCAGCCAAGATCTTCAATGTAAACGTCGTATCGCGAATCGTCCCCGAAGTCCTCTCCCTGGGGATACCAGTCTCCGTCTTGAGGTGGCGCCTGGTAGCCCAAGGCATCGACCTCTCGTGTCCAGACATAATCAAAAATAGCGCCACAGTCGTTCACATAATCCGGAACAGTATCCCTCGGATTGACATCAATCGAATCCGGGGCATCATCGGTCGTTCGAACGTACCAAATTCTGAAGTGACCGCTCGGCGTGTCGTAGAATTCAGGATCTGTTGTATACGCGTGCCCCCAAGAAGGGTCCTGACCAGCTTCTGTGGGCCGCAGCAAATAGGGCAGAAGTTGAGCCTGGGTCTCCGGACTCAGTACGGACCACTGACTTCCTATTTCCATGAAAAGCGATGTGGCGCACTTTTCCGGTCCAAGACCTTCAGCCTTAAATCGAGCATCAACATTCTGAGGTCGAAAGATTGAAAAGACTTTCTGAACCAGCGCGGTTTCATAGTCAATCGTTCCCTCATCGTACGCTTCATCGATGACCGAAAACCGCGTCTCTCCCCGCAGCTCCGCAGAAACCCACCGGATATTGAAAAAAGAAATGATGAAAATGAACACGACACAAATCTGATGAGATGTAATATGCGATTTTTGCACATGGACCTCCTTCGTCGACTCAAGCTGCAATATAATACAGTATACATGATTCTTTCGTACAAATCAAGCAGTTTTCGAATGCTGTTCTACGCCGTCCTCCGTTTGGCGCCCTTGATTCCCTGTGCATTCTTCTTAACGGAGTGATAAAGGCCCAAATAGTTCCCACAAAAATACGAATTGCAGCATTCGCCCAGAATGCTTCCGAGGAAAACCCAATCTGTACGGTCGTACGAAAGTCAGCAGAAGAGCTCTGCATGAGAGGGATATGGCTTCATACCGATCGGGAACATGTTGATGTGTGAAGACAGGCAGAATGGAACATTTTGTATCACATGTTATTCCGAAGATTTTCCAGCTCCTTCAGCCACGACATCGGGACCTTGAATCGACCGATAGCCGCCATATTTGTGTGGGGCCCATGAAAATCAGATCCCCCTGTCACAATCAGTCCGAATTTGCGAGCAACATCGGTATAATGTTTCGTGACAGATGGATTATGATCCGGATGAATAACCTCCAAACCTTGTAGGCCTTGAGCTATAAAACCGGGTATGAGCTCATCTTTTTTCACTGTTCCGGGATGAGCGTAGACGGATATGCCCCCGGCTGACCGGACCAGGTCGATGGCCTCAGCCAGGGACATCTTAAATTTAGGCACATATGCAGGATTATTATAGCCGAGGAACCGAACAAAAGCTTCATTGAATGACGTCACGAACTGTTCTTGCAGTAACGCCTCGGCAATATGGGGTCTTCCAATAGATCCTTCTCCAGCGATCTTTCGAACGTTTTCAAAGTCAATGGGGATACCCAGCTCGTTCAGTTTTTGAACGATCTTCTCCGCTCTCTCTTCACGAACTTTTCTGAAAAACTCCAATCTCTTTGCAAATTGACTGTCTGTGTAATCTATGTAATACCCCAGAAGGTGCATATCTATTCCATTCATCGTGACACTCAACTCAACACCTGGGACAACCTGGCAGTCGAGATTTTTTGCCGAATGGATGGCTGGAACGATACCTTCGATCGCATCATGATCAGTGATAGCAATGGCCTTCAGATCGGTTTGGAGGGCAAGCTCTACGATCTTCTCAGGTGATACTGTACCATCAGATGCTGTCGTGTGCACATGAAGATCCGCAAATCCTTCCATTGTTCTCCTCACCACAACATGTGAATACGAATTCACTCGGCAAAGGGTCAAACAAACACGACATTGTCGTTATGCGAAAAGCCAACACGAAATCATAAGTTCCTTTCAAAGATATATCCAAAAGAGATAAAGTCAATCGATTTCTACAATTTAAAATGTCCAAAAATAAGGACAAACATTGTCCTAATTTGAGGACAATTGGGGTTCAAAGAGTACTGCCCATGGCATGGCACGTGATCGGTTGAAAAGGGGCACAGGCACCTATGGATCATACACAACCTATTGATATTCATTATAATATTAAATTCCCGATAATACTTGCCAGTCAAAGGATGCGTCTGTTTCCCCTTGTGGTATACAATTTGCGTTGGAGATGAATTGAGACGAACGATGAACGAGCATTCTGAAAATAGGAGATTTTGAACATGAAAAAGAGAACGAAAATGATTCTTCTCATCGGATTCGCGAGCCTCCTGGTCGGATGTGAAGAGGAACGCCGCTGTTTCCGTCCCGATTACACTCCCCCAGCTGTACCAAGAGGGGTCACGAGCGTGACCGGTAACTGGGAGGTCTATATCTCCTGGTATCCAAACAACGATCAGGACCTCGCCGGTTATAATGTGTATGTCGGTTCAGAGCCCGAGGGGTATTACACCCTCATCGCCTCGACACCGTCTGCCAATTTTGTTGACCGCGATGTCCTCAACGGCGAAACATATTACTACGCCGTAAGCGCCTACGATTACAGTGGCAACGAGAGTGAACTGAGTTTCGATCTTGTCTTTGACACGCCCAGACCTGAAGGATGGGGCGCACGACTGTGGGACCTTCATATCTTTCCGAACGATGCCGGTTACGACTTCTCCTCTCAGCTGGTGCTGCCGTATACAGACAGTCGAGCCGATATATTTTTCGAGATCGACAAGGGGATTCCCTTCATGTGGAGGGCTACGGTCAATACTGACATTCAAGATTTCGGCTATACGACCTCAATCGACGATGTTGACTACGCTCCCGAATTCGGATGGATCCTCATGGACTGGCTGGAACTTGTCGCTGGGCATACCTACATAGTCTGGACCGAAGATAACCACTTTGCGAAGTTTCGTGTCATCCAAGTAGGAAGCAATTTTCTTACGTTCGACTGGGCCTACCAGGTTGATCCGGGTAACCCGGAATTGAAACTCGTTCGAGAACGCATTCAGAAGCGAAACAGTGAACTGTCCGAAAGTGAAAGCGTGAGGTGATTTCAATGATCCGCTCGATAGGACGCGTATTTCTCCTGGCAAGTATACTCCTCTCCGGAGTTTCCGCTCTTGAATCACAAGAAGGGGTTACTCATATTCACGAGGGAACGTTTGACCGTTTCGACGTTGATGTGTGGGTGGACAGGGGTGAAGCTGCGGTCTATTATCCCGGAGAACGCCTTCGAGTCTATTTCAGACCGACCCATGATTGCTATGTTGCCGTATTCAGCATCGACACCGAAGGCTCTGTCAGGGTCCTGTATCCCTATGGCTACGATGATGATCCTTTCGTATATGGGGGCAGGACTCGGCGCATACCGGATTCCTGGGACCATCATGATTTGCTTGTCAACGGTCCTTCGGGTATCGAATACATCGTTGCGGTCGCGAGTGCGCGGCCCATCACCATACCCCATTGGCGGAGGTATTATGATACCCGCTACGAACCGAACCCTGACCTTATCGACCGCATTACAGGTGATCCTTACGAGGGCATGTTCCACCTGACGAATCTTATCGTACCCGTCGGGTCTCGCGAGCAGGAATATATCACAAACAGCACTTACTTTTACATCGAGCAACGAGTATGGTACCCTCGCTATATGTGCTATGATTGCCACCGGCCTCGCCCCGTCTCTTTTCATCCGTATGTGGATGTCTGCCTTGGTTTTGAAATCGTCATCGTTGATTATGACTGGTACGATGACTGGGCATACTGGAGACCACACCACCCGCCAGTCCGCTACCGTCGGGGTTGCTGGAGGGTCAGACGACGGACCCAGACAGCACAGACGACGTATACGAATGAGCGGTATGCACGCCGGCGAGGATTTAAGAACATTGGATTTTCCAAAACCGATGTGGCACCTGTCGACAGAGAAAAGGTGCGAAGCGATTTGGAACACACGTCAGATATTGAGCGGCGTCGTGGGACAGGTCGTTCGACAGTACCTCCGAACCCCACGGATACAATGAAGGAAAATATCATAAAAGAACAGAGTCCCTCGAGAGAACGCTCGAAGTATGATGCGCAATACGAACGCCGCACAGAGCCAACGCTCCCTGAACGAAAACAGGAAAAAACGTCTCCGGAAGATGTGAAAAAGAGAACGGGCAAGACGTCCAAACGGCAACAAAGTTTCTGGGATAAGATTACTGATTGGAATAAGAAAAGCAAGAGTACACCCAGTGTTTCAAAGCCGAAATCGAAACCGGAAGAAAAGAAATCATCGAAGCCACACAAGGCAACGCCTTCGAAAAAAAGGAAACCATCCACGAAAAGCTCACCACCCAAGAAGGGTACGTCGAGCAAAGGGAGAAAAAAGAGATGAGCTTTCGCCCTGTTCACAGTATCGCTCTGTTCCTGACGAACACTGCACGGAATCTGAAAAGGAGGTTGACGATGAAGCCCTGTTTCAAGAAACGGATAATAACCCTGGGAGTCATTCTATCCCTCACCGGAATATGTCTCTCCGGGGACGGCTATGCTCAAGACGAAGTGCTTATCGGTAAGTTCTTCGGATCGGGGGCCCGTGCCATGGGTATGGGTGGTGCTTTCCTGGCCGTAGCCGATGATTATTCAGCACTCTATTGGAACCCTGCCGGTCTTGCCCAGATCCCCCGCCTCGAAATCTCCGGCTCCCTCTCTCACGATCGCATGAGGAACAACGCAACGTATTATGGTTTTGGCATGAAGGACTCTCAATCAAAGACTCGCCTGAATGCTCTCGGTCTGGCCTATCCCCTACCAACCGTTCGAGGAAGTCTCGTTTTGGGATTGGGTTACAACCGTCTCAGTAGCTTCGACAATCTGTTAACCATAAACTCAAACAGGATGCCCACGCAATATGTCGATGCCCTGGAAACCGAATCGGGTGGATTGAGCGCGTGGTCAATCGGCGGGGCCATCGATGTCTCACCGTCGCTCTCACTGGGAGGAGCCCTTAATATTTGGACGGGAGATGACAGGTATACGTGGGATTATCTGGTCTCCGATACCCAAGATCCTTTTCGGGATTATCGGTATCTTGACACCATCGATGGTGATTACAGTGGCGTTGGGTTGAAATTCGGAGCTCTTCTCCGCGCCCGAAGATATGCTTCCTTCGGACTGACCGTTACCTCTCCTGTCACCTTTACGGTCAAAGAATTCTGGACGCAGCAAACCGACACACTGTTTTTCAGGTATTACGATGAGGGGGAGTTTGAATATGAAATCACAACGCCGTACCGCGTCGGTCTGGGTGGTTCCATCGCTTTCCGCCATCTTACACTTGCCGCCGATGTCGAATACGTGGATTGGACTCAGACCGAATACAAAAGCCCCTACTGGATGATTTCGGACAACTGGGTCTTCAAAAATTCCTACCGAGAAGTCTATACGTATCATATGGGTGCTGAATATGCGATTCCCAGATCCGATGTGACCCTGCGGGCCGGGTATTACAACGACCCACTCCCCCGCAACGATGGTCGGATTCAAAGAGACAGGGACTATGTAACGGTCGGCGCCGGTTTTCTGGTCGATAATACGGTCAAGATCGACGTCGCTGTTGTTCACGGTCTTTGGGAAAAAACCACCGACAATCTGACGGAGAAGATTCAGGCCGACAGAGTTTTTCTGTCTATGGCTTACCGATTCTAAATCGAAAAAGGAGGTGCCCATCATGTCGAAAAAATATGCCAATGTTTTGATCGTGTTCGGTATCCTGATGATCGTCATGACAACATCCGGATGTTACACAGTACTTCAAATGCGCTCGGGTAACGCCTGTTATCGAGAATACTGTTATGACGCTGATTACGATTTCTATGATCCCTGGTACGATCCTTTTTTCTCCTATCATCCGTACTCCCATTATGGATACGTATCGACCTATTATCAACCCTGGACCTATTGGTGGAGAAATCCGTATTGGACGTACCCCTATTATTACACAACTCGCTATTCTCCCTATAGTCCTTACGACTGTGGATCGCTAAAATGGCAAAAGAGCTCTCGGAGGCGGGGATTTCAGACGCGTCCCTCATCACCCACGTCTGTCACGTCGAGGCGTTCGATCACCTCGCAAGGCTCTCTTGGGAGGGATGAAAAAAGACTGAAAACGTTGCGGAAGATAGGAACCGGTGTCACGTCAAAACCAGTACGGAGAACGGGCATAAGTCAAACTCCAACTCCACCCCCCCGAACGATCAGTCGATCGACTCCGGCGGTCACGAGACAAACATCCAAAACCTCGAGTCCGAGTTCCAGCAAAGCAGCAGCCCCATCCCGGAGTGCAACCTCTGCAAGGAGACGAGGTTCACAACGATAACCAGACAGAAAACTCGAACACGAACAGGAACGTGTGCTCGCGAGGGGTGGTTTTACCCGAAGGGCAGGGCGGTTGACGATAGGCAGCGTCGACCGCTATTTTCATGGCACACACGGAAAAAGGTGTTGACAATGTTGAAGCGAAGATATATTATACTGAAAACATAATTTCCGTTCACCCGATGGGAATGTCGAGTCGATGAAAATCACGTACAACCAAATTTGCATCATCAGTGTCCTTCTTGCGGTCGGAATTTTCGCAGACACGTTCGGTCGCAACGCCACAGACGTTTCCCCGAGCAAAAAACCTCAAACTCCGAAAGAAGTTTTCAATGATATCCGGAGAGCATGGCAAGGGGCTGACGTTCAAAAGCTTATGGACTATCTGGGTGATGTCAAAACAATCATCTCTTTCGAAAATGAGGGACTTGAAAGTGGTTTATACAGTCGAAATCAAGCCTATTATCTATTCGAAAACCTGTTTCAAAATACAAAGACTAACGATTTCACTTTCGTTAAAATTATCGAAGTTCAAGAAAGAAACACCAATCCCCATGCCTTCGCAAATCGCACATATATGCGATTGCGTGACGGGAGTCAACTCAGCGATCAGATTTACATTGCCCTTACCATGGTCAACAACCGATGGTTCATCACACACATCATGTCACTTGAAAAATCCAAGAAACAGCATCCGAGCAGTGGCTCCAATGTGGGTCCATAAATTTGAGAGTTGCTTCTGACGCTCCCCTCTCAATCCTTTCTCAGTCAATGAAAACTTATGGAAATATTCACTACGATATTCAACACGCTTACAAAAATCGAAAAAAATAAAAATCAGAATTGGATTGTGCTCGTCTTCACAGCCACACCTCTGATCCTGTTGAGTATTGATGTTGCTTATCAACACTCTTTTCTGTCAATTGTAACGACCATACTTTTACTCATTCTCTACATCTTTCTTCTCTATATGTATTGGAGAAAGAAACGAGTGACTGGCTTTCGTCCTCATCGGTATTTTCTTCCGGTCATCTTACTTTTACTGGCCGTTCCCTTAGGATCGAAAATACATTTCGAAATCAATTCGTACAACGCAAAAAGAAATTGGGAAAGCCTCTCTCGATCGTCACTGCGTAAGGACGCTGAGACAATCCGGAACAGTTTTCAGGATGTGCTTCGTTCAGCGGAACAACTCGCCAGAAATGTTGCGGACCATCCTACATTGAAAAAAGCACTCGGAGATCCCAATATCGAGAACCGAGCCACCATTTTTCAAATTCTGTCTGATATTGATCCTGAATTTCACGGCGATTACGGTCTTGAAGTATTTGACAAAAATAGGCAGAGCGTTGCCTGGAGAGGTGTCACGTTTCCACCACAAGAGCTCTTAAAACAGCATATCTCCATTGTCACCGGTCAAATATACACAACGCTGTGCGTCGGAGAACATGTGCTCAACACACCGGACGGACAAGTGCTGGGTTCATTCTTTGTCTACAGACCATTACGACTGAACATTCCAATTCAGATAAAATCGCTTCGACAATGGAGCTTTGAAAAAGATGTATCCGCGAATATCCGTGCACCATTTCGTCTCGATTTTATTACCACCAGCAGGGATAACATTGATTCAGGCGTGTGGCTCCCGTCTGACAATGAAGAGTTTTCCGTAACACTCTCGGATCTGGAGAACAATACCCTCGGGGTGGCTCGTTTATCCAAACCCTCATATGAAAGCTACATGCGTGTGCAGCGTACAAAATCCATCAGGATTTCAATCCTTTTTCTCGGACTCATCTTTGTGTACGTTCTCATAAGACTCCTCAGAATTCTTTACTTCTCTGTTCTTCAGGAGCGAAACCGACACGAAAAAATCTCTCGAAGGTACTTTGTGACTTTTTGCACAATGACCATTGTGTTATGGACCGTCCGATATGGACTCCTGTTTATCGGATTTCCTGCGAAGGTCCTTACTCTTTCAATCTTCGACCCGATCCACTACGCGTCTCCCTTCTTCCTTGGCATTTCTCGCTCCGCCGGTGAGCTTCTGATAACTCTCATTGTTCTCATAGTGAATATCTATCTGGGGTGGAGACTTTTCCTCTTTTCAAAAAAAGGGACCACCGCACGAATTCCGTCCAGAATTTTCGCTCTCATTGCTGTACTGCCAATTGTGGCGCTCATCCATTTTCTCTTCGAGACGTACATCTCAGGCATACGGAGTCTTGCACACGACTCAACCCTGAGTTTCTTCAACTATCTTGAGCTGTTCTCTTCTCTCCCCCTGCTCGTTACGATGACAAACCTTTTCCTGTTGAGCCTGGCAACTCTTTCCTTCAGTCTGCTTGGCCTCTGTCTGATCGAACACCTTCTCCGGAATGCAATAGGATCTCAGATATCACGGTGGACCTGGATTTTCTTTGCCTATAGTCTCGCAGGGGCGCTCTGGCTACTTGCAACAAACCAGCCGACATACCTCATTGAGAGAATGTGTTTTATTCTCGCTCTCCTGATGCTTGCTTCTGTGACAGACCGTTTCCTTGTCGCAGCGACTGGAAACAGGTGGGTTTTTTTATTCATACTTACAGGCATTTGTGCCATTCTCTCTTTTCCAATTTTTCGTAAGGAAATAATGAAAGAGGAGGATCTTCTTATCCGTCAGAGAACCGTGGAAGCTCTCCAACCAACGGAAAGTTGGATCCGTTTTGTTTTGGAGAACAGTCTGGATTACTTTGGCCAGAGCATGAATATTCAAAAATCCCTCGCCGATAAGGAACATATAAATCTTGCGAGTCTGGCGTTCGTAGAGTGGGCGAGAAGTCCTCTCAGCCATCTGAATTTTGGAAGCTCGATCACTATTTTGGATGAAGCGGGTTCGAATGTCAGTCAATTCGATATTTCTACGCCTGTTGGACTGGAACAAACGGCTGCATCCGTTCTGCAGGAAATTGAGGACGTGAGCGGAAAATTCATCACGCTGAGCAGAGCTCATATCGAAGGGCAAGAGATAGACCTCTATTCAGGTGCAACTCCCGTTTTTGACGAGGGGAAATTGTACGGGGCAGTCATTGTAAACATTCCTGTCGCAAAATCTCCCTGGGGTGCATTGACCAGACTGAGTGGCGTATACCCCACACCCCTTCGCCCCTTTGAACCCGGAGGACAGCTCACTCACAAATATGGACCGACCGAATTGGTCGTCGCAATGTACGAGAGAGAAACACTCGTCGAATCAACCGCTCCGGCTTTTATCAGAGGGCGACGTCCATCCGAAGAAATCCTCAACAAGATGTTCGACGAAAAAATAGAATATTTACGCATTTGTGAAAAAATCGGTGACAGACAATTCGTAAATTTCTATTTTCCTCAAAAAGGCGAAAGCGTGGTCGGAATGGTCTCAGTCGGTTACGGGAAAGCAGAAATATGGACGATCATCCACGACTGTTTGCGCTTGCTCTTTACCTATCTCCTCTTGATCATATCATTGTACGGCTTGTATCGGATCAGCGTTGTCGTTCTTCGAGGCAACATCCGCGGTATCATATCTATTAAACGGTTTCAAGACAAACTGCTCTTGTCCTTTGCGATGCTCATCATATTTCCCATGCTTGTTATGGCTTTTCTGGGCCGTAATGTTGTTCTCTCTCAGCAGGAGGACTGGATCCGATCTCGTATCGAAGAGGATCTCACGCGTGTTCGTGCGCTTCTTGACGAAGAGACGATCACTGCTGCTCGAGAAATTGCATCCAACCCTGAGATCATCGATTTTCTGAACCAACCCGAGGAACACCAACTCACCGCACTTCGTCCAAGGAAGGAAACGATTACGCTTTGTAACGCTGAGGGTGATGAGCTTTGGAGTAATGCAGCGGGACGAGCAAGCGATGAAATAAGAGATCGGGTGAGATTCACGTATACGCCACGCGTTTTTTATTCTCATGCACCCTTCCTTGCTATCGGGTCCGTTGTTCCTATCATCGATGCCGAAAAGGAGAGCGAGTATATTGGATCCGTTGAATATCTTCGACCTATCGACGATGCACTGTGCAAAAGATTGAGCCAAAGAGTGGGACGTGACATTAATGTATATCACAGGGGTATCGAAATCGCCTCGACACGCCCGGAGTTATTCCAATCCGAGTTCCTCATGAAAAAACTTCTTGGCGACGCTTTTCTGAACATTGAACTCCTCGATAGAAAATTTTTCTACGCGAAAAGAATAATGGGAACGCATCCGTACATCGAAGGCTATCAGCCCCTGAGAGACATTCTGGGCAGAACCGCCGGTGTTCTTTCCATTCCTACCATCTATCAGGAACAAACCGTACAACAGGAGACGGCGAAAACAATTTCTGTCATACTGGTTATCTATGGGCTCGTTCTCTGTGCGACCCTCCTCGTCGGACTCATTCTATCACGACGAATCTCCTCTCCCGTACGAGAGCTGACAAAGGGCACACGGCAGATCGCATCCGGTGATCTCAGTTTTCGAATCGAGATGAAGGCCAAGGACGAACTCGGCGATCTCGTTGCCTCGTTCAACAAAATGACTGAAGATTTAAGATCGAGTCAGCAGAGGCTCGTGCAGGCGGAAAAAGACGCTGCCTGGCGAGAGATGGCCCGTCAGGTTGCGCACGAAGTCAAAAACCCACTCACCCCAATGAAACTCTCGATCCAGCATCTCGTACAGGCTTACAAAGATAAGGCAGAACATTTTGAAAAGATTCTCTCAGAGACAACCACAATGGTTTCGGATCAGATTGATGTTCTCAGAAACATTGCCTCGGAGTTTTCCTTGTTCGCCAGATTACCGAAAAGAAAAGTCCAGGCGTGTCAAGTTCAAGATATTATGCAGGAAAGTCTGCGCTTGTTCAGTGATAGTTTTACAGGAATCACGCTCGTTACTGAGTACGAAAAGTCTCTCTCTCCCATCCTGGCCGATCCGGAGGAACTGCAGCGAGTCTTTGTCAATCTGATCCAAAACGCCATCCAAGCAATGCAAGGTGGAGGTACTCTGAACATTGAGATATCAACGCAACGTATGCGAGATAAAAATGGAGAACAGCAATACATCATCATCCGCATTATTGATACCGGCTGCGGAATCCCGGACGACCAGAAGGAAAAACTCTTCGAACCGAGCTTCTCGACCAAAACCGATGGAACGGGTCTCGGATTGGCCATATGCAAAAGGGTCATTGATGATCTCGGAGGAAACATTGACATTGACAGCACCGTCAACGTGGGGACAAAAGTCACCTTGATCCTGCCGGTTCATCGGAACGTCTAAGGATCCATTGAAAAATGGCTTCATGTTGAACGACCGAAATGAATCTCTTCGACACAAAAAGCCCACCGAATGACCTTCGGGCGGGCTTTTGTTCAAAAGAGCATGAGGCTACTCCAGGAATCTTCACACGATGAACAGCGCACCTGAATCCCTGGGTGCAGTCTATTACCTGTCCTTCATCTTTTCGATTTCGCGCTCGAGTTTTCTGAGGCGTTTCTGGAGATCCCGCAGAGCATCTTCCTCGATATCTCCACGGAGTCGGTACTGCCACATCTTATCCTGGAGTTCATCCTCCTCGTCAAAGTGTTCCCAGCGTTCGAGATAGTCATCGAAATATGGCCTTCCAATGTATGGAAGCTCAAAGACGTTTCGTTTGGATCGGCGATATTTTTGGGGAGTTTTACCAATTTCCGCACGAATCATTTGTTTGCTCTTGTTCCGTATGACTTCAATTTCAACTTCTTCCCCTTCCACGGATTCACGGACAGCTTCAATGAGTTCCGCAGCATCGTCGATTTTCTCGCCGTCAAACGAGACAATCACATCTCCTGCCTGCAGACCGGCTTTCTCCGCAGGACTGTCTTCGACCACCTCGGTAACAAGGACACCGTCACCATCGGAGACTCCAAAATATTCACCCAATTGTTCGGTCACATTCTGGAGATGGATACCCAGCCACCCTCTCCTTTCCGCCTTCTCCTTCAAGAGATGAGGTTTTACCCTGTCTCTCTGTTCAAACCAGTATCCATGACCCTCTGATTTCTCCTGGATTGTGGCTGTGACCGTCAATTCCCGCCCTTTCCGAACGACTACGATGTCGACCTTTTCGCCTGGATCGGTTGCTCGAACTTTGCGGATCAGGTTCCCTGTATTCGAAATCGGCTTTCCATCATAGCGGATAATAACGTCTCCTTCTTGTATCCCGGCCTCCTTGGCAGGGCTGCCGTCTTCAACATCGTTGACCAATACACCCACATCACGGTCATAGTCCATGGCTTCCTTGAGCGCCGTCGTCAAATCCTGAATAGAGACGCCCAGCCAGCCACCTTCATCGTCCGTTTTCCACAGAAATGCTTCTTGGGAAGAAGCAACGGCTGAGCACATAAGAAGGCCACCGATACATACGGTAAACACTGTGACATAGGCAAGGCGATGGACGTTTCTCATCGTCTGCACCTCCTTCGAAAAAGTTGGATATCTCACCCCCTACTGTTGAATTAAACTTATTCTATAAGGAAAAGGTTCCAAGTTATCCAATTGTGATTTGAAATGAAGCTCTGCGTCTTTCCCTGTCCGTTCCCAGTGAAAGGTTTTGCTCAATGAAGCTGTGATAAAAATGTTGCATTTCATATTGAAATCTCATAATTTCCATGTCCATTGCATGAACCGTTTTCACCAGAATCGTAAAGCGTGCTTTTTCATTCAATTCATAACGTGGTGTGAAACATAGAGAAAAAATCGTCTCAAAGGAGGTCTCATGTCTGGACATTCTTTAACATCGAGGGTGCTTGAACAACGTTCAGTATGTTTCTCAACGTGCACTGTTTGTGCTATATTTCTGTTTTTCCAATTCTCGCCTGTCGTTGCACAGAGTACTGATTGGATTGATGGGCGCCCGGATGGCTGCACCACAATTACTATAGGAAGAAAGGCCTCCAAAGAAGGCTGGGTTACAACGTCTCACACCTGTGACAGCCATCGCACGCGTTCGTGGTTGGACATCATGCCGGCAAAAAACCATAAAAAAGGGGCACCGGTCACTCTGGTGAAACGCACGAATGAGGATTCACTGGCCATGCCGGCATACACCCACGTACCGGTCGGTGAAATCCCACAAGTTGAACATACGCATGGCTTTATTAATACGGCGTATCCGTGTATGAACGACCATCAATTGGCGATCGGCGAATCGACCTTCGGTGGGCGAAAATCCCTTCATTCCGAGCAAGGTCTTATTGATTGTCAACAGCTCGTGCAACTCATGCTTGAACGATGCACAACTGCCCGGGAAGCCATCCAATTGGCCGGTGACCTGACGAAAGAATATGGCTATATCGATGAGGGGGAATGTTTGACCGTTGCCGATACAAGGGAAGTCTGGCACCTGGAAATTGTTGGACCTGGAGCCGGAAACGTCGGTTCAATCTGGGCCGCGCAACGCGTCCCAGATGATCATGTTTCTGTCAATGCCAATGCCAGTCGTATCCGTCACATCGATCGTCATGATCCAGACTCCTTCATGGCCTCAGAAAATGTGTTCTCGGTAGCCCAGGACAGTGGATGGTGGAACCCGAAATCGGGACCTTTTGAATTCTGTTACGCCTACGACCCCGAGGGTCGCACATCGTTCGCCGCCCGACGGCGAGAATGGCGTGTGCTGGACCTGGTGGCACCATCTCTGAAACTTCATCCCAATTCTGAAAACTACCCTTTCTCCGTGAGGCCAGATACGCTGGTCACGTTGGAGAAATTGGTCTCAATTTTCCAGGACTATTTTGAAGGGACAGATTTCAATTTTATCAAAAACATCACCTGGACCAACGAAGAGGGGAAAACGGAAATCTCCCCTCTGGCCAACCCGTTTATGCCATACGACATGAACCACATCTTTAACATTAACGGTGGTTGGGGCTGGCGCGGGGAGCGCCCCATTGCCCGATGGTACACCATGTATGCCACCATCACCCAATCCAGGGATCAGCTGCCGCATGAAATCGGCGGGGTCGTCTGGCTCGCTTTTGACAACGTGGCATCATCAATTTACGTACCGCTCTATTGCGGTATTACTGATGTTCCACAATCTTTTAAAACACCTGGCCGGGTAAACGGCTACACTCGGGATTCCGCCTGGTGGGCCTTTAATCGGACCGGGACTTTGGCTGCTCAGAGATGGGGTGACATGCGCCAGGACGTCGAAGCCGTCTGGGGACCGCTCCAGACCGAATTGTTTGCAAATCAGAAAAGGATCGAAAAAGAGGCCTTGGCTCTTTTCGAAAAAAATCCAAAGGAAGCGAAAGCCTTCTTAACCGACTACAGCAAAAAATGGGGCGAAAAAGTAGTAAAGGAATGTTGGGATCTGGGGGATCATCTCTGGACGAAATACGATGAGAAGTTTTGAGCCTCACGGACACCGCGAGCCATCGTTTGGATGAAATACTCCCCTTGCAGATCTCAAAATGCGCAATTCTCAAGAAGGGCGCTGCACTGCTTTCGGGCCGAGATACTCTCGTCCCTATTCTTTATTTGTCGAGAGTTGTGTTCTCACCGACTCCGTAGCCTCTCTGACCCTCCGCTCATCACCCAAATAGAAGTGAGACTGAACCTTCAATTCCTTGTCGAACTCATACACCAGGGGAATACCTGTGGGAATGTTGAGCATGACGATGTCCTCATTCGACATGGTATCCAGATATTTCACGAGCGCTCGGATACTGTTTCCATGAGCTACGACGAGAACTTTCTTTCTCTTTTCCAATTCAGGGACAATTGTTCCGTGCCAGTACGGGAGGACTCTCTCGAGGGTGCGCTTTAAGGATTCGGCTGCAGGCAACAAATCCTTCGGTATCCCCGTATACCGAGGATCATGGATTGGATGACGACTGTCGGATTCAGACAGTGAATGCGGTGGGACGTCGTAACTGCGCCGCCACAAATGGACCTGCTCGTGTCCGAATTTTTCCGCCGTCTCCTCTTTATTGAGACCCTGCAGATCGCCGTAATGGCGTTCGTTGAGCCGCCACGACCGATGCACCGGAATCCACATGAGATCCATATCGTCCAGAATGATCCAGAGGGTTCTGATGGCCCGTTTGAGCACCGACGTGAAAGCGATATCGAAGGTATATCCCTCTTCTTTCATGACCCGAGCTGCTTCATGAGCCTCCCGAAGACCTCTTTCCGAGAGATCAATGTCCGTCCATCCGGTAAATCTGTTCTCCAGATTCCAGAGGCTCTCACCGTGTCGAACAAAAACGAGTTCCATCATCGAAGCACACCTCATTCATCATACCCTTGAGTAAATGTTCCAGGCTTCATCCACGCTCTTGTTTTCAATGGTAACGGCGAAAATGGCATCGCACATCCTTACAGCCTCATCGAGTCCCTTCTGGTGGATGTTCCGACCGGTGGCATTTCCCGAAGCCCCGCTCACATGGATCTGATCGTGAAGTTCCTGGAGAAAATCCTTCGGAGCCCTACTGGAACCACCGGCACACACAACCTTGGTTCTGCCAGCCGCCAAAATGGCCTCTTGAAATACTTCCGCCGATGACGCCTTCTCTTTCTTCGGATAATTGACTTTGACAAAATCGGTACCAAGGCAGCCGGCAACACCCGCTGCACCTGCAATCAGGTGCGGATCCCGCTCATCCGATACAGCTTTCCCCCGAGGATACACCCACAAAACCGTCACGAGACCTTGCGTATGGGCTTCGTACACGATTTGCGTTGCCTGATGAAGCATGTCGGCTTCAAATTCGCTTCCCAGGTAGATTGTATACCCCACACCGAGGATCTTCAGTTCGCTCTCTTTCTGAAATTCGACCACTTGATGGACATCGAGACACTGATTGCTGAACGGATCCATCTGCTTGGTACTGACAAGATTCGTCTTCGAATTCAGTTTGACCAGGTACGGCACGTCCCGATAATCCATCCCATAGCGCGCTATGAGACCGAGCTGCGTCGCAAAAACACCGATCTTTCCCTTGTGGGCGATCCGAAAAAGATGCTCAGGATCGGCATCATCAGGATGAATCCCCTCCCCGAAAAAATCGTCGTTGAGATGCTCCACCTTTTGGTCGCCGGCAAAAAGCATGAGTCGACCGCTCGCTTTCGTTATTTCCATAAAGTTTCTTCGATAGGCATCCTGGGCGTGCCGGGGGACATCAAGGGGAACAAGAATGTCTGATATCTTCATGGTTCTTCTCCTTTTGTTATCTCTTTTTCAGGGACTTCGGTCTGGAGGCACATACCTGCATGGGTTCATTCTTCCGCTATGACGCAATCGGCTTCAATCTCCACAAGCCAATCCTCTTGGACGAATCCTTTGACTTCGACAAAGGTACACGCGGGTTTGATGTGAGAGAAATATTCCCCGTGAGCTTTTGCGGCCTCCTTCCATGCAGAGATGTTTTTGAGCATGATCCTCGTTCGAATCACATCCTCAAGGTTCCCACCCGCTTCTTCAAGCACTCTTTTCATAATCTCCAAGCAGTACCCTGTCTGGCCGTAGACATCGCCTTTATGTGCGGTCGAGCCATCGGGAGCAATCGGTGCTGTTCCCGACACGGAAATCATATTGCCGATCCTTACCGCTCTCGAGAAGCCAATGACGTCTTCATAAGGAGAACCCGATGAAACGTTTTTTCGATCCATCTTTTTCCTTCCAATCCTATTTTTCAGCTGTTTCCTGCAAAACAGTCTCTACTTTCGAGCGGATCAAATCGGCGTGGGTGAAATCGAATGCCACGTCCTCCGCACCGAAGTTTTTGGCCAGCGCCTCCAATGTCTTGCGGGTCGAGTTTTGGACTTCGGATCGCATCTTTTGTACAAGATGATCAGCCATCTGCGCAGCTTGCTGCTTTGCTTCTTCCTTGAGACGATTCTTATCCTCTTCTGTCGAACCAGAACCGAAAGCTTTCGTAAGGAGACCGGGCAGTAGCCACGGCAACAGTTTTGCGCTTTGTTCATCGTAGAAGCTGATATCCCGGATGTGTACCTCGTAAATGCACTTCGGCATTTTTAAAAGATAGCGGTTATCACCCCTGCCCTCGATGACAAAATGTGGGCTCTGGAGATCGTACCGAAAATCGATTTCGAATTCGAATATCATGGCCATCTTCTTTGTCGACACGAGCCATTGAAAATATTTTTTCCCTCGCTCTCCGAACCAGTGTTCCGCCGTCGTAACAATCTCTTTCGTGATAATTTTGAACACGACGAGCTCACCGACGGACCGAAGGTCCTCGATGGATGTATGGATCTGCACTTTTGGTCCCGATGAGCCGCGCCGCAATTTCATAATCCAGAGTATGATAAAGAGGAGAACGGCAAAACCAAAACCCAAAATTCCTGAAAGAAGTATTGCTTCCATATCCGGTTTCCCTTTCTCGTAAACTGTTCAATACGTTTCTCAATGGTAGTTCTTTAAACTTTTCAGTTCCGTTGAGGATTCATAATAATTTTTACGTTCATACCGCCAAGCTTTTCACCGTTTCAAAACATGCCTCTCTGTGATGGGTCACCTCATGAATGGTGTGTCATCAATATATAGGAAAACGAGAGCGCTACCAAATCGCCGACGATGGAGCTCACAAATATGATGGCTGTAAGGAATGCATGTCCTGGAAATTGACCTGCTATGAAAAGCGGCAGAAGAACACCGATCAACCAGATCGACTTGAAACATAGTTGCATGAAGAGAAGCGGTGCAAATTTCAGAGGGGATCGAAGGCCGAGCAGTGATCCTATACCGAATGCGATCAATACACTGGCATACGCGCCAAATACGACCGGATCCTGAACCGGAAATCCAAGGGTTGATTGAATTGTATGTGGAATACACAGCATTGCTACACCACATCCACCGGCCCCGACAAAAGTGTAGATATACACAAACCGCAGCCAACGCCATCTTATTCTGAAATTGTGAGACATTTTTTTTGTTCCCCTTCCCCGAAATGAAGGATGAGACTCACTTCACCGGTTGTAATAACCGTTTTGAAAACGACGGCTCCTATTGCCAGGACTGCATAGAAACCCAATATGGTGCTCACCGGTCTCAGCACAAACGGAAATTCGGGAATGCCGAAAAGGATGCCTTCCTCAACACTAAAAATATTTTTTCCACCAATCCACAATACGACGGGAATAGTGATGAAGGAAACCGCGGGGAGACAGGTGTACAGGGAAAGTGAAAGCGCCGTTTTCAGGGCCTGCCGCACTGACGTGCGGGCCCGCAGCCACAAACCGAACACGACACCCCAGACAAAAGCCATCCCCACGCTCAACACCGGTATCCCCATTCCCACGGCCATAGAAAGACATTCAATGCAATAGACCCCAACAAGAAAAACAGAATAGCGAAATACACTCTTTGATTTTTCGACCACCTGCCCGACACGTTTGGCAAGAGGCACGGGACATCCCATTCCAGCTATGACATTTATGACCGCTAACACAATGAACACCGTTGACTCATGAAAATTCATTCTGTGTATCCTTCAGCTTGATTTACAGTCGATCCGAAAACATTCGTAATGACAATGCTCGTTGTCAGTCTTCACACCACCTCTCTTCCTATTGAAAATGCCTGGGCCAGGAACTCCCCGATTTTATAATAGATGCGATTGCCGGGAGAGAAGGCAATGGGATTGACCTTCTTTATGTCAGGAAGTCCCGCCTCGTCAAGGACGGTTTCATCCGCTTTCACGTCCATGATCTTCCCGATGAATTGTGTGTGGAGTCCTAATTCAAGGGTGTGGAGAAGCTGACATTCTAAAATTAAAGGGAATTCCTTCACATACGGAGCATCCACCAAGTCACTCTTGACAGGCGTTAAGCCGGTTGTTGAAAATTTATCCTTTTTCCTGCCTGAAGTGATTCCGAAATAGTCTGCTTCTTTAACATGTGCTTCAGAAGGAATATTGACGGTGAAGGCTTCTCGTTCGACGATATTGCCGTAAGAATACGTTGCTTTTCTGAGAGAGAGGGCAATACAAGGTGGATCCGAGCAACACAGCCCTCCCCAGGCAACCGTCATGACGTTCGGCTTACTCTCTTCGTCATACGTTCCGACAATGAAAACTGGCGTAGGGAAAACAATGGTTTTTACTTCCACAGATTTTTTCATTTTTACTCCCTCGTTTTATCACCTCATCGGTTTCTCACAATACGACTGATATCTCTCCCGCTGCTCTCGCAAAGAACCACCGTGCCACAATTGCTGTTCTCCCATGAAAGGCGTCTGCCTCCCACAAATCCGGTTTTGAAAACGCGTTTTTTCCCTTTCCATATCAACGACTGTCGATACAATCCGTACGGCTGAAACCTGCCAGAGGCTACATCTCCGATAAAAAATCAAATAGGACACTTGCGACACCATGAGTGGGGCATTGTCTGCGAGCACTCTCATGGTGTTCTCCACAAGCTCCGTAACGGTTCACTTTGGATATCATAATTTCTCAATAATTTATGTCGATTGTTGACCAAATAGAAAATACAAGTCGTCCCAACAAGAACGCAGAGCAAAAAACGGTGCAGTGTATCGAAAAAGCAGAGCCCGGAATTTGAAAGGACTCCTCTTTTCCTGCATAGAGATACTATCCGGCAGGCGTGAGAGATCGATATACCTTTCTGCGAAAAAGACGAATTATTGCCAGAACGCAAAATATCTCTTGAACAACATCTCCCACATTGAATCCGAGGGCAATGGTAACTCCCATTTCCCCGATCCACCTCTTTGGCTCATGGAGACTCATTGAAACAGCGATATCATAGTTGAAAATTCCTGTTTGGGCCATCAACAACATGAGGACATTGACAGCAAAAAACAAAATTACGATTCAATAAATGATACCTCTGTGTAGGACATGAACTCCTTGAATAAACGTTGATGCGTATTGTCACGTGCAGACTTTGGGAGAGTATGACCTCTTCTGGATTTTCGAACGTATTCTGGTAACAGCAATTTCGGAAACTTGAATCGTTTTGCCGGATATGAAAACAGAATCCGTAACCGATATGTTATCCCATATTCCTTTCAAAGCGATTAGGGAGAAACCTTCATAATGAATTGAATCTTTTCTCTTTCATTGGCTTTGATAGTAATATATTTCGTTTCCGTCGTGTATCCGTCCTTAATAATCTGTACCTGATGCTGGCCCACGAATAAATCGCGAATAACCTTAGGTGGTGTACCATGCGTTTTTCCGTCAATCCATATCTCACCAAAAACTTGGTTCCTGTACTCATCGATACAGGTAATATTGAGCGATCCTTTTGCCGTGAAGTCATGCGACACAGATGCCACCTCATTGTCACCAACGTGCACCCTCCTCTCATGCGGAAAATAGTTCGGATGTGTCAGTCTGAGCTTGTGACTGCCAGCAGTGATCTTCTCGAAAGTTCCCTTTTCCTTCGTTGTTCCCAAGCTTTTCCCATCGACAAAAACTTCCGCCCAGGGCGTCGCATGAATTTTAAGAGATCCAAAAACGACGGCATCCTCAAGTGATGATAATATGAACTGTTCGGGATGTTCTTGTCCAGGCCGAAACGTGAGCAGTGTTTCGAGAGGGACAAAACCTTCCTTCATGATATTGATAAGATGTTCCCCCGGTTCTAACGAAAGTGTCAACGGTGTTTGATCTTCGTATTCTAAACTGTCAATCCAAAGGCTGGCACTTTCAGGGACAGTGGAGACGATAAATGTTGACGGGAGAGGCGACAGACGAGAACGCGAGGTGTCGACAGCACCTTGAGAAATATTGACGCGACCCTCCCAGGGCGTGTACCCAGGAAGATGTAAGGTCAGAGTATGAGCACCGATTTTCAGTTGTTCAATTTGCACAGGTGTTGTGCCACGAGAAACATCATCGAGTACAACCTGCGCACCGGAGGGATCACTCTCCACTGAAAGTCCTCCAAATGATTTTGAAAGGGGTAAAATCAGATCAATCTTATCGCTCTCCTTCAAGGAAAACCGATGGACTTCCTCCGCATAATCGGACATTGAAATGTGAAACGTGTGCTCCCCCAACACGATTTGTTCCTTCGTCATCTTCAAGGGAGTGGTTCCAAGAAATACGCCGGCTTCGGTAACGGAGGCACCGGGGGGTTCTGTTTTCAGGACCAAGGCGAACGGCGTCATGAGTTCAAAGTAATAGATCGCTGCAGCACCAAGCACAAGAACAAGCATAATGGCCATTAAAACAACGATGCGTCTTGCTCTCTTACGACGATGGGGTTTTTTCTTGGATGGTGTACCTCTATCACCGGAAAGTTTCTCCTTGGCCAAACGGAGATCCTCGATCATCTCCTCTCCGGTTTGATAGCGTTTCTCTTTTTCTTTTTGGAGGGCTTTGAGCACGATCCGATCAAGCTCTTCCGGAATACTGGGATTTTTTTGGGAGGGTGCCATAGGAATTTCATTGACGTGTCGATACATGGTTCCCACGGCCGTGCTCCCCTCGAAAGGCACTTTGCCCACCAGCATCTCATAGAGAACAATTCCCAGAGAGTAAAGGTCGGCTCTTCCATCCGTCTCTTTTTCCCCTCGTGCTTGCTCGGGGGACATATACTGAGGCGTGCCGATACTCGTTCCGGTCGTCGTTAAACCACCGCTGTCAGCAGCTCTCGCAATACCGAAATCGAACACTTTCGTCACTTTCAGCTTACTGATCATAATATTGTGCGGTTTTATGTCGCGGTGGATAACACCGTGCTTGTGGGCAAAATCGAGAGCTTTGCACGTATCCCAAGCAATATCGAGGACTTGTTGAATCGGCAGCGCCCCTTTCTCCTCAATAAGATGTTTAAGGTTCTTTCCCTCAATGTATTCCATGATAAAATAGTGAATGCCGCTCTGTTGGCCAATCTCGTAAATCTGAATAATGTTGGCATGATTCAATCCCGCGGCAGCCCTCGCCTCACGTCGAAAACGACCGAGAAACTCTTGATCCCGAGTATACTGTTTTGGGAGTACTTTCATCGCAACGATCCGATTCAGTGACGTCTGAAGGGCCTTGTAGACGACACCCATACCACCCCGTCCAATTTCTTCGATGATCTGATAGTTCCCCACCGTTTGCCCAATGAGCTCCTCCGGGTCAAGAATTCCAGTTCCCATTTCTCCCCCACCGGGGGTGATATCATGACCCGGCGTCGTCGGGGTCGGTGTTCCCTCCAGGAGTCTTTTCGCCGCCTTCAAGTCTCCCAGCATCTCCTCCATGGTCTGGTATCGATATGCCTTATCCTTCTCCAAAGATTTTTGAAGGATCGTTGCCATAGCCGACGCCAGTACCTGAGGAATGACCTCAACGGGTTCCGGATCTTCATTCAGCAGTGAATAGAGAATGGCCGCTTCATGCTCCCCTCGAAAAGGGCGATGGCCCGCTATCATCTCATAAAGAACGACCCCCAAGGAAAACACATCGGTTCGGTAATCAACCTCCAACCCCTGAGCCTGCTCAGGAGACATATACGAAATGGTACCCACAGTGCTTCCTGTTCTGGTAAGACGGCTCACCCCTTTCAACTTGGCCAGTCCAAAGTCCATAATTTTTACGAGACCGCGAGGAGTCACCATGATGTTATCGGACTTGATATCCCGATGAACGATCCCCTTTTTATGGGCTTCGGAGAGACCGTCGGCAGTTTGAATAGCGATATCCAACACTCTCTCAATAGGAAGTGAATCTGAACCGAGAACATCACTCAGGGTCTGACCCTCGACATATTCCATACAGATAAACTCCAGACCTCCCTCCTCGAACATATAATAAATCGTGGCGATATTGGGATGATTAAGGGCTGAGCTGGCTTGGGCTTCTTGCGCAAGGCGTTTCTTTGCATCTTCATCGGAAGCAAGTTGGGGTGGAAGACATTTCAGGGCAACGGGTCTGTTCAGTTTCGTATCCTCTGCTTTAAACACCGCTCCCATGCCTCCCTCACCCAGCTTCTCGACTATTTTGGAATGCGATACAACGTTCCCAATCATGAAATCAATCTCCAGATAGAAACGACTTCAATCTTAATCTGCCTTTTGCATCTCGCTTTTCAAAGACTCGAATTTAAGTCGAAATTCCGGTGAAAAACTCTCGTCGAGGGCATTCTCGGGATGCAACTGAATTGATTTCTTGAGAGCTTCCTCGACTTTCGACGAATGTTCAGAAAATGGGAAATAGGAGTACGCCAACCATAAATATGCCTCGGAGAGATCCTCGTCGTTCATTTCCTGAGTCGTGATGGCCTCCAAAAAGGCCGTTTGAGCGCGTTCAAACTCAGCAGAAAGGTGTAACCGCCTTCCTTCTTCGAGCAGATATCGCGCCTGAGGCGTCGTCTTCTTGATCCGTTGAAGTTGAATCACACCCACATCGAGTTGAATGCCCTCTGAGACATTGAGATTTTCCACGACATGCTCGACGTACTCCTGAGCACGTATGGCGAGTCTATAAAGACCCGCATACAACCCTGGAGTCTGAAACATACCATTTTCAGCACGGGCAGTCACAGTGGTAATTTCCTTGTCTTGACTGAAGAGTGTCACGAGAGCACCGACATGCGGCGGGCTGACAAAACCGACAATACTGCCCGGTTTTTTCACATAGGTTGTATCATAGGCGACCCTTCCGCTTTCCACGACCATGGTGTGAGGTATCACCGGACTGACATACCCTTTCGCCTCCACTTCAATCGCGTACTCACCAGGCCTGACGTCAAGAAACACAAAACAACCATCGTCTGGGTTCACTGTCGCTTCGGCTATATATTGCAGATCTTTTTTAAGACGAACCCTCGCCTCGGATACTTTCGGAACGACCACCCCGGAGATCGAACCGTTCTCCTCCAGGAGTATCATGTCAGTTCGAACGACCCGTCCAGGAACAATTTGCACCGCCACCTGATTCGTTTGAACGTATCCCGGAGCCTTAATCTGGATCGTGTACTCATTTGGGGGAATACCACTCACAAAGAAGGAGCCATCCCAAAAGAGTGAATCGATTGTGACAGGTTGTCCGTGGAGATAGAGTGCAACGTGGCCACTCTCCGGAACCGGCTCCACACAACCTTCGACAGCACCGTCCTTCAAATGGGTCAGACGGAATATTGATATCCGGTTATGTTCGGCGTCGGAGACATATATCTTTCCCCCAGGACCCAACTCGATGTGTGTCGGTTTGCGAAACTGACCAATGAGATTCCCTGAAGAAGCGAAACGCACCATCGGACGCCGTTCGCGGTCATACACATGAATTCCGGTTCGGGTATCTAACACGTAAATATTTCCACTCGTATCGACATCAACGCTGACCGGATCTTGAAACGGTCCTCGCTCCTCATCGCCAATGAACGACATTCTGCTGCCGTTCGGTCCCAAGATGCTTACGGTGCGGCTCCCCTCTTCCACCACGTACACTTTCCCATCGACTGCCACAACCCCTTGAACCGGCTTTCGAAGAGGTGCACCTGTATCACCGGCAATCATTCTCAGAAAAGCACCCTCAGCATCCAGTACCTGAATACGATTATTATTTTTATCCGCGACATAGAAATTGCCCTTGTCGTCAAGCGCCACAGCATGAGGTCCGTTAAATTCCAATGAACCTCCGCCCTTTTTCCCCAACTGACCTTGAAACACTCCGGAATCGCTCCATTGTTGAAGGCGATTGTTGCCCGTATCTGCGACATGGAGGATCTTGTTTTGACTCCAGACGATGCCCATCGGTTTTTTGAGACGGCCAGGATCCGCACCTTCGCCCCCAAAATTCATCAAAAAACTCCCCGCCCATGTATAGACATAAATCGAATTGAACTCCCCGTCTGCACAGTATACGTTCCCCTCGTAATCCAGCGTAAACGAATTGAGACCTCGCGAGTTGGGTGCGCTGGAATGTTCGAAATCACCGATCCAGACAACACCTTTGGGAAGCATCTGCTCTGAGGGTACGACCAGTCTGTTTTTCCTTTCATCGAGGCCCACCAATGAAAATTGTTGAATATTGTAGTTTTTATTGTCCGCCACATACAACGTGCCCTTCCCATCGACAAGAACAGCATTTGGACTTCTGAACTCGCCGCGCCCCTGCCCTTTTACCCCTAACCGAGCATAGTACGAGGGGGGCTTGCCTGGAGTGACGGCCGAGCCGATGATAAAAACGTTGCACCGCTCGATGTCTGTGACGTACAGAGTACCATCACCTTCCACAAAGATTCTTCCAGGAGCGGAAAGTGTAAATCTGGGCTCACTTCCCGGCATCACAGTGTTGAGCAACCGAAAATTATAATCAAAGACATGAATTCCAGCACCCTCGGCATCCAAAACATAGAGATTTCCCAAACGATCGACGCCGATATCCACCGGCTTCCCGAGGTCTGCCAACCGTCCCATGTAAATCCCCTGATTGTTGTAACAAAATACGTACCCCTTCCGGTCAGCCACGAACAGGCGTCCAAATTTATCACACGCAATACCAGTAGGTTCGGAGAGTTTGGTCTCTGAATCATCCGCGGGTCCAAAGCACCTGAGAAAACGGCCCTTCTCGTCGAAAACGAGAATTTGCCCGTTTGCACCGTCTCCGATGAAAAAATTCCCACGCGCGTCTGTTGCAAAACAGTCAGCCTTGCCCAGGGTGTATTCAGATTCTCGTTGGGAAAGAGATATTATGACTTTTGCGGCAAGCGAGTCCAGAAGAGCGATTGAAGCATCATCGTTCAGCAGGTACACGCTCCCGTCTGCGCCGACATCCATGTCCACCACCCGTGCGGCACGTTGGCTGACAAAGTCGACGCGGACGTGTTGGGCATGACTCGGAACTCCCGTGAAGAGAAGAAAAGCGGAACACACACCGGCGAATATTCTCACCACTTCCGTTACGGTTCCGTGAAACGCCTGCGATGACATGGAGGACCGTCGAAACATCCCAGCAATTCACCTTCCTAAAAAAACCGCCATGAACCCACATGGGCTCTCGGACATCTTATAAGATTATAAATTATAAGCTATTGAAAAGAAAAAAGCAAGTTTTTTTAACAATCGCACTTTTTCCGGTCATTCCGGGACCTTCCTTTTTTTTCGAATTTCTCTTGACTTCACCTTCATTTAGGGATATTATTGGGTATTACTTATTCTTGCCTCGGGTACGGAACAGGCATCCTGACTGCAACTCATTCACCGGACGAACGCCACTATGACGGAAAAATCATTAGAGTCCCTCCAGGAAGAAAACAGACGTCTCCACAGGGCTGTTGAGGAACTGTCCATCCTCAATGACCTCGCCCGAGTCATTAGCTCCACTTTGAGCGTCAATCAGATTATGGAATTGATTGTCCAGAAATCGGTAAAGACCATCGGCGTGGAACAAGGGTCGATAACCCTCCTCTCCACCGAGGAAGCAGCTCCCATGAAGACGCTGGTTCGGGGTGCGGACTCAAGTTACGGAAAAATGCCTTACCACATAGGGGTCAACCTCACAGGCTGGATGATCAAGCATCAAAAACCACTCATCACGAATGACCTGCAAACCGACCCTCGTTTCAGAAGCCTCAAGGATGTGGAAATCAACATTAAATCTATCTTGAGCGTTCCTCTGAAAGTGAAAGATCGTCTCATCGGATCCGTCAATCTCTTCAACAAACTGAAGGGATCGTTCACCGATGCTGACCAGCGGCTCCTTTCGATCATAGGGACTCAATCGGCTCAAGTGATCGAAAATGCTCGCCTCTATGAGGAGGAGCGTGAGAAGGAGCGACTCATGAGGGATCTCATTACGGCGCGAGAGATCCAGATGAGTCTCCTGCCCGACGACAATCCGCAGCTACCGGGTGTGGATATAGCCGGGCGCAGCATCCCCGCGTTTGAAGTCGGTGGTGATTATTTTGATTTTGTCCCCTTGGAGGACAACCGGCTCGCCATTACGCTCGGGGATGTCTCAGGCAAAGGCATACCTGCCGCGCTCCTTATGTCAAACCTTCAGGCGGCTCTTCGAAGTCAGGCCTCCTCCTCCCCTCTCCCCAAACCGTGTATCACTCAGGTCAACAGACTGCTCCATTCATGTACAAGCTCCGAGAAATTCGTGACACTCTTCTACGGCATCTTTGATGCTCAAAAGAGATCCCTCCATTATACAAATGCCGGTCACAATCCTCCGTTGGTCATAGATCCTCACGGAGAGTATTCAACCTTAGATGTCGGAGGCATAGTAATCGGTGCCGTTCCTCAGTTTCCATATGAGGAAGGGATCATACAATTGAATCCGGGACATATTTTGGTCATGTACTCCGATGGTATAACCGAAACCGAAAACGAAAAGGAGGAACAATTCGGCGAAGAGAGATTGATCCGCATAATCCGTGAGCATGCTGATTTGAAGGCTACAGAAATCTCAGAAAGAATTATCGACCAAGTGAATTCCTTTTCACAAGAGAGCCCCCAACAAGACGACATGACCCTCATCGTTATGAAGGTGTTGGAGTAGTACGTCTTCATATCCGAGATGGAGTTGTTCTCCCATTCTCAATACATCCACTCCTTATCACACATTATGGAATATTTGGCAAGCTTACTCCAAACTTCCGAAGTCTTGGAAACTTCAGAAGTTTTCTCTTACAAAGAAAAACCGCCCCAATCTTATGACCGGAGCGGTTTCTTCATTCCTTTACTTTTCGATCCCTCGCTTCAGCTCAGGACATGCTCTTCAACCTATTAACTTAGTAACTTTGTAACTTGGTTTTCACTTCATCAACACCATCTGCCTGGTGGCGGTAAAATCGTTCGCCTCGATCCGGTAGAAGTAGACGCCGCTGGGCAGGCCCGCCGTATCCCAGGAGAAAGTGTAATAGCCGGCATCCAGACCATCGTCAACCAACACCGCCACCTCCTGTCCCAGCATGTTGTACACCCTCAGCCTCACCTGACTGTCCTCAGGCAAGCCAAACTCAATATTGGTCTCGGGATTGAAAGGATTCGGATAGTTCTCCAATAAAATATATTCCTCTGGAACAATTCCCCCCTTTGTCGCCAGAGGTCCCCGAAAATGTGGCAGCCGCCTCACTTCCATTGTCACGTCCACACTGTGTGTCACATCGC
>CP070758.1:4132947-4191485 GCA_020348925.1 Gemmatimonadota bacterium
GATGCTCCGGGCACGTTCTCTACAGGACAGCCGATTTTGCCAACTTCAAAAATCTGGCTCATCATAATCTTGAAATGATCAAGGAGAGCGGGGCCAGGTGCGTCGTCTTCTCCTGCCCGGAGGGGTACGCCACCTTCAAGCATCTCTATCCGAAATTCTTCAGGAAACTGAAATTTGACATCGTCCATATTATCGAACTGGTAGCTAACAGAGTAAAAAGTGATGAAATCACATTGAAAGAGAATCATGGTAAAGTGACGTATCAGGATCCGTGCCGTTTGGGGCGATTCATGGGCATCTACGATGAGCCCAGGACAATTTTGAAGGGGATCCCGGGTATTGAATTTCAGGAAATGGCCCGCAGCGGTCCTGATGCCCTGTGCTGCGGGTCCAGCGGCTGGATCAACTGCACCCGGGTCAACAAGAAGATTCAGATCGAGCGGCTCAAGGAAGCCCTTGACACCGGCGCTGAGACACTGATCACAGCCTGTCCCAAGTGCAACATCCATCTGAGCTGCGCCATGCGGGACGATCCTGATGTGAACATTGTGATAAAAGATATGACCACACTCTTAGCGGAGTCCTTAGGAGGAAAACGTGCCAAGTGACGTCTTGGTCATCGGTGGCGGAATCGCCGGCATACAGGCCTCACTCGATCTGGCCGAGATGGGCGTTCAGGTCCACATGGTGGAGCGCAAGCCCAGCATCGGCGGGGTCATGGCCCAGCTCGACAAAACCTTCCCCACCAACGACTGTTCCATATGAATTCTGGCGCCGAAGATGCTGGATGCCGGTCGGCATCCCAAGATCAACATGCTGGCTTACAGTGAAGTGAAAAAAGTGTCGGGGGTGGCCGGGAACTTCACGGTCAAGGTTCTGAAAAAAGCCCGCTACGTCAAGGAGGATATCTGCAACGCCTGCGGTGATTGCCTGGAAAAATGCCCGGTCAGGAAGATTCCAGACGACTTCGACATGGGGCTCCGCAACAGGCGGGCCATTTATCTCTACTTCTCCCAGGGCATCCCCGCCGTCATGACCATTGACCAGGACCACTGCATGTATCTCACCAAGGAGAAATGCGGCGTCTGCCAGAAGGTCTGCCAGAAGGGCGCCATCGACTACGATCAGAAGGACGAGACCCTGAGCCTCGGTGTGGGTGCCATCGTCCTGGCTACCGGACTGGACATCTTCGATCCGGAATCCCTGACCCAATATGGCTACGGAAGGTTGCCCAACGTGATCACCGGGCTGGAATACGAGCGGCTCATCAACGCCACAGGCCCCACAGGTGGTCATCTCAAGAGAAAATCTGACGACCAACTGGCCAAGCGAGTCGCCTATCTGCAGTGCGTCGGGTCCAGGGATCTGAACAACTGCTCCTGGTGCTCCAGCGTCTGCTGCATGTACTCCATCAAGGATGCCATGCTGGCCCGGGAGCACGATCCGGATGCGGTCTCCTATATTTTCCATACCGACTTTCGCAACGTGGGCAAGTGGTTCCAGAAGTACGAGATTCGCGGCAGGGAGGAGTACGGCATCAATTACGTAAGGGGCCGGGTGGCTGAAATTTCCGAGGACAAAGATCACAATCCCATCCTCTGGTACGAGGATACTGAGACACGGGAGGTGAAAAGCCTGACCGTGGACATGGCTGTACTGGCGACAGCGGCCAAACCCAGCGCAGGATCGGACAAACTGGCAAAACTTTTGGGTGTGAAACTGAATCCGTCGGGATTCGTGAAGACGAACCTCCCCTATCCCACGGACACCAATATCCCCGGGATTTACGCCTGCGGCTTCTGCCTCGGCCCGGCCGACATTCCGGAGTCGGTGGCCCAAGCCAGTGCCGCCGCCAACCGCGCTGCGGAGGTCGTCTTCAGAAAAGATTTGAAAAAGAGCGCGTGATAGATGTAAAATAAGAAAATATAAGAAGGATATAATCAGAATTGTCATTCTGAACGGAGTAATGAAAAGTGAAGAATCTCACTTTTAAGATAACAGATTCTTCGCCCGACAAATCGGACTCAGAATGACAGAATCAGGAAGAAAGATAACATGGAAGAAATTCGCATAGGTGTTTTCGTCTGCAACTGCGGCACCAATATCGCCGGTTTTCTGGACACGAAGGCCGTGGCCGAGTACTCCAAGAAACTGCCCCACGTGGTTTTCACCAGAGAAAACCTCTACTCCTGTTCCGAGGCCGGCGTCACGGACATCAAGAACGCCATTATCGAAAATAAGCTCAACCGGGTTGTGGTGGCGGCCTGCACGCCCCGGACCCACGAGCCCCTCTTCCGGGCTTCCTGCGAGGAAGCGGGCTTGAATCCCTTCCTCTTCGAGTTCGTCAACATCAGGGAGCAGGATTCCTGGGTCCATAAGAACGAATGGGAGAATGCGACTGACAAGGCCAAAGATCTCATCCGCATGGGTGTAGCCCGGGCGGCCTACCTCGAGCCGAAGAAGGCCATCATCGCTGACGTTGAGGAGAAGGCGCTCGTCATGGGCGGTGGCATATCCGGGCTGAGCGCGGCCCTCTCCCTGGCCGATCGTGGGTTCAAGGTCTATCTGGTTGAAAAAGAGAAGGAACTCGGCGGAATTCTGAGAAACATCTACCGCATATACCCCTCGAACATCGATGCCGCGGACCTGTTGGCACAGAAAATTGGTGCTGTGAAAGAACACCCCAAAATCGACGTGTTCACCTCCTCCGAAGTGTCGGAGGTGAAGGGGTACATCGGCAAATATCAAATCACTATCGAACACAAGAGGGGCAAACCGAAGCAGCTCAATGTGGGCGTAATCATTGTCGCCACCGGCGCCTCCGTCCTTGTTCCCGAGGATATGTACAATTACGACGGAAAGAATGTGATCACCCAACTCGAACTTGAACAAAGATTGAGGGATAATAGTTTCGACGCACAGAACGTGGTCATGATCAAATGCGTCGGGGCGCGGGTGCCGGAACGGGTCTACTGCTCCCGCATCTGCTGCATGACGGCCATCAAAAACGGGATAATCATCAAAGAAAAAAATCCAAACGCAAAGGTTTTTATCCTCTACCGCGACCTCATGTGCTACGGCGACGACAACGAGGAGTTGCTGCGCCAGGCCAAGGAGCACGGTATCCGTTTCGTCGGTTACTCGCTGGAGCATCCGCCGGTTGTCGAGAACGGTACGGTGAACGTTCGGAGCAGCCTCCTGGGCAAGGAATTGTCCCTCGAGAGCGATTGTGTCGTGCTGGCCACGCCCATAATACCCCAGTCAGGTTCCGGGACCGTCTCGAAGATGCTCAAGGTACCTCTCGATGAGACGAAATTCTTTTTGGAGGCCCACATCAAACTCCGGCCCGTGGATTTCGCCACAGATGGTATCTACATCTGCGGCACGGCCCACTGGCCGGCGGCCACCAATGAGAGTGTTGCCCAGGCTTTAGGGGCAGCAGCCCGGGCTTCCATTCCGCTGACCAACAAACAGGTGAACGTCGAGCCCATCGTCTCCATGCTTTTCGACGAGGATCTGTGCCGGGGCTGCGGCATGTGCGCCTATCTCTGTCCCTACGGGGCCATTGAAATGATCGAGACGGAGAAAGGCACCAAGGCCAAAATGATCGAGGTCGCCTGCAAGGGCTGCGGTGTATGCGGGGCCACCTGTTACAAGCGGGCTATTAAGATGAGCCATTACACGAACGAACAGATCGAGGCCCAGATAGAGGCGGCGTTTGAAGAGAGATGACAGATAATAGATAGTAGATGGTAGATTGCAGATATTAGATTGTAGATGATTGGAGACATGAGGTGAGTATTTTGAATGCAGGATATAAAAAATTGAAAATATACCAACTCGCTCATGAACTGGCCCTTCAAGTTCATAAGATGTCTTTGAAGTTGCCGAAATTCGAAATGTATGAAGAAGGTAGTCAGGTCAGACGTTCATCAAAATCCGTATCAAGCAATATTGTAGAAGGTTATTCCCTCAGAAGATACAAGGCAGAATACATTCGTTACCTTTTTAGAGCATACGCTTCATCTCAGGAAACAGTCGAACATCTCACCTATTTACATGAAACGGAGTCCTTGAAGGATACTCGAATTTATAAGAAGTTTATAACCAAATATTCTGAATTGAATAAGATGCTTTTCTCATTCATTAGATCAGTAGAAGAAATGCATGAAACAGATTTATTCTCATTTGACAAGGAGCATTCCATCAAACATCTGATATCTACTATCTGATATCTTAATTGAACTATGCACTACGTTACGTTTAGATTCTTACGGTGAAGAGATGAGTGAAGACTACAGACCTAAGATCATCGCCTTCTGCTGCAACTGGTGAGCGTACGGAGCAGCTGATCTCGCCGGGGTAGCGAGAACGCAATATCCAACCGATGTCCGGATCATCCGGGTCATGTGCTCGGGGCGGGTCGATCCCGCCTTGGTTATAGATGCATACCTCCACGGGGCAGATGGCGTCTTCGTCGGGGCCTGTCTCCGGGGTGAATGCCATTACTCCACCGGAAACCTCGAGGCCGAGGGGAAGATGCTCTTGACCCAAAAAATTCTGAAACAGCTGGGCATTAACCCGGATCGGCTCGTCATGCGTTGGATGTCCAGCGCCGAGGGGGCCAAGTTCGTCCGCTTCACGACGGAGTTCCAGGACAGTATCAAAGAGCTCGGACCCATGGGTTACAGCGAAGGCATCGACAGAAAAGAAATCGAGCTCAAACTGACGGCGGCCAAGAGTGTTGTGGAGAGCAAGAAGGTACGCTGGGTTGTTGGCAAACGGACGGAATTTCTAAACGACGGCAACCTCTACGGAGAGGTGTTCACCGAGCACGAGATCAACCGTCTCTTCGAGGAGGTCGTGCTCGACGAATGCATCATTCAGGAAATTCTGATGCGTACCATGAAGAAGCCGCACACGGTGCACAAATTGTCGGAGCGGATGCATCTCCCGAAATTCAAAGTGCTGCGCCACCTGGCCGACATGAGAAGGATGGGCCTGGTGAGCCACGTCGGCTTTGACAACAACAGTCCACTCTGGCAGGCCGGAGAAGTGAAAACAGCTGCCGTCTTGAAATAAAATAGAGGTTCCCCTTATCAAAGGGACTACCCAAAAAATCCCCCTTATTAAAGGGAGATTTAGGGGGTTGTTAAAATGAAAGAAACACACATTAGTCACTTAGTTTTATATGAACAATTGAGATAAATACCTCTCTGTGTCTCCCCTTCATAGGGGAGACAATAAGGAAGTCCCCTTATCAAAGCTTATCCTGAGCCAAGTCGAAAGAGGGGATTCAGGAAATTGTTGAAAGAAAAAACACAGTATGAGTGAAGAAAAGAAAAACGGATCGGTTTTAGTCGTCGGTGCAGGCATTGCGGGCATCCAGTCGGCGTTGGACCTGGCCGAGCGGGGGATCAAGGTCTACCTGCTGGATAATGCCCCGGCCATCGGGGGTGCCATGTCCCAGCTGGACCGGACCTTTCCCCATGGCAAACCGGCCCTGTGCCAGATCAGCCACAAGCTTGACGCTGTCTACCGCCATCCCAACATTGATCTGATAACCAACGCCAATTTAGGACGAATGAAGGGTGAGGTCGGTAACTTCGAAGTCACCATCCAAAAGGACCCCTTTCGGGTCAACGACAAATGCAACAATTGCGGGGTCTGTGTCCAGGTCTGTCCCATCAAACCCTATGATACATTTAATGAAGGACTGACGCTTCGGACTGCCATCGACGTTCAGAACCAGTGTCCTGTACCGCCCATATACAACATCGACAAGGAGACGCCCATCTGCGTGGAGACCTGCCCGGTCCACATCGACATTAGAAAATATGTAGGTCAGGTGGCCAACGGGCAATTCCTGGAAGCTTTGGCCACTGTTCGAGAGCGGAATCCGCTGCCGGCCATCTGCGGCCGGGTGTGCAACCATCCCTGCGAGGACGCCTGTAACAGAGGCTGGCAGGATGAGCCCATTGCCATCGACGCGTTGAAGCGGTTCGTGGCCGACTATGAATTGAAGCTCGCCCGAGAGGGAAAACTTCCCAAGCCCAAGCCGCCAAAGAAGGTCTACAAGGAGAAAGTGGTCATCATCGGGGCCGGCCCCGCCGGGCTCACCGTGGCCCACGACCTCGCCTTGAAAGGCTACGAATCGACCATTTTCGAGGAAGCCCCTGTCCCAGGCGGCATGCTCTGGCTGGGTATCCCTGAGTACCGTTTACCACGGGACATCATTCAGACCGAAGTCGATTACATCTGCGACATGGGTGTCGAATTGAAATTGAACACACCCATCGGTCCTGATCTGACCATCGACGATCTGCTCAAACAAGGTTACAAGGCCGTCTTCATCGGCGTCGGCGCCCACAAGGGATTGAAACTCCGCGTTCCCGGCGAGGACGATTTTGAGGGTTTTCTTGACTGCATCGTCTTTTTGCGGCGGGTTAATCTTGGCGATCACTCAAAGCCCGGTGAGAAAGTGGTCGTCATCGGTGGTGGCAACTCGGCCATCGACTCGGCCCGCACGGCCCTCCGTCTGGGCAGCGACGAGGTGACGATCCTCTATCGACGCTCGCGCAAGGAGATGCCGGCCAACCCGTGGGAGATCGATGAGGCCGAGCACGAGGGTGTGAAGATTCACTACCTGGCCGCACCGGTTGAAATTCTTGGCAAGAACGGGAAGGTCGTCGGCATGAACTGCACGCGCATGGAGTTGGGCAAGCTCGACGCCAGCGGAAGGCGCCGCCCCATTCCTGTCGAAGGTTCCGAATTTGAGGTTGAGGCCGACGTGGTCGTTCCTGCTATCAGTCAGGAGCCTGACATCTCTTTCCTGCACGAGGGACACGGACTGGAGATTTCCAAGTGGAACTCCTTCGTCATCGACTCCCGGACCAAGATGACCAACCGGCCAGGTTTCTTCTCCGGTGGCGACGCGGATACAGGACCGTCGGTCGTCATCGAGGCTATTGCCGCCGGCCACGCGGCGGCTAACGGCATTCACAATTACTTGAGAGAACTGGCAAAATAAAGATATATCGATTATGAAGAAGCCAAAGTTTATTCCTGAATTCAAAGACATCCCGACGAAGCGGAGGAAGATGGCGGAGCTCTCCCTGGAGGAACGCCACCTCAGTTTTGAGGAGGTGGAGCTGGGCTTCACCGAGAAGGAGGCGGTTGCTGAGGCGAAGCGCTGCCTGAGCTGCCGTCGCTGCATCGGCTGCGGCCTGTGTCTGGCCGAGTGCGACCCCCAGGCCATCGTCTACGACCAGAAACCGGAAAAGATCACGCTCAATGTCGGTGCCATCATTCTCGCTCCGGGATTTGCGGAGTTCGATGCCAAGCGCAAGCGGGACCTGGGCTACGGTAACTCGTTCAACGTCATCACCAGCATCGAATTCGAGCGCATCCTGAGTCCCACCGGTCCTTACGGTGGTGTCGTCATGCGCCCCTTCGACGGCGAGATTCCGAAGCGTATTGCTTTCATCCAGTGTGTCGGCTCCCGTGAGGAGGGTCTGGGTGCCAATTTCTGCTCAAACGTGTGCTGCATGTACGCCTTGAAAGAGGCCATTGCCGCCCACGAGAGAATTCCGGATCTGAACGTAACCTTTTTCCATCGGGACATCCGCCCGCTGACCAAGGGCTCGGAGGACTATTATCTGAAAGCGAAAAACGATCTCTGCTTCACCTTCAACCGGGCGAATGTAGATACTATCCAGGAGGATGAGACGACTGGAACCGTCACGGTTGAATACTCGGAGAATGGAACCTCTCAAACTGGCGATTTCGATCTCGTCGTTCTTTCAGTGGGACTACATACACCCACTGCCGCGAGAAAAGTATTACGCTCGACCCGCATCAGACCGAATAAATACGGTTTCTGCCCGGTCAGTGCTTTTACTCCCTTAAATACTCCAAACGAAGGAGTGTATGTCGCCGGCGCCTTCAGCGGTCCCAAGGATATTTCCGAGACCATGGCCCAGGCCAGCGGCGCAGCCGCCAAGGCCGCGGCCGCTATCTCGGCGAACGGCTCGAGACCCGCACCATCGGAAAAGAGAAAGACAACATTCAAGGATGAAAAAGCACGGATCGGCCTCTTCTTCTGTCAGTACGGAAATAGCACCCAGGGTAATTTCGATCTTGAAGCGCTGAAAAAACACGCTGAAAAATTGCAGGATGTAATCCACGTCGGCGAAAGTCTTTACTGCTGCCTCCATCAGGGCAGGCAGGAGATACAAGGCGCCGTGCAGGAGAAAGGCGTCAACAGAATCGTGATAACCCCCTGTTATTCGAAATCCCATCATCAGCTCTTCGGAGAACTGGCAGGTGAATTCGGACTCAATCCGGAACACGTCGGAATTGTCGACTTCGGTTTTGGTTGTGGGGATATCGAGGAGGCCAAAAAGAGCATCGCTCAAGCTATCGAGAACGTCCGGGCAGGAACATCTCAGGAGATAGAGCAGTCAGCACCTGTCCCTGCGGCTTTGGTTCTCGGTGGCGGTCTCACCGGCATGACGGCCGCCCTCGATGTGGCCGAGCAAGGGTTTGAGGTTCATCTCGTCGATAAGGCGGACACATTCGGCGGACACATGCAGAGTCTCAGGTATCTCCTCGGTGAAGAAGATCCCATGGAGAAAGTGAAATCGATCATTGAGCGGATTGAAGCCCACGAAAAAATTCACGTACACACACACGCACTCCTGAAGAAACTCGAGGGTGAAGTCGGACACTTCAAGTCCACTCTTTCAGAAAACGGCACAGAAACTGTTCTCGACCACGGCGTTCTCATTGTCACCACTGGCGCTTCGACCTACAAACCTGATGAGTTTCACTACGGCAAAGATCAAAACGTTCTAACTCAAACCGAACTTGAGCAGAAATTGAAAGATGGTGAATTCAAGGGCAAGAACGTCGTCATGATTCAATGCGTCGGATCGCGGGACGAGGCTCATTCTTATTGCAGCCGTATCTGCTGCGAAGAGGCCATCAAAAATACTCACAAGATTAAAGAGGTGAATACCGAGGCTCAGGTAACAATCCTTCACAGGGACATGAGGGTGTATGGATTCAACGAGGATTATCTCACAGAAGCTGAGGAAAAGGGTGTCCAATTTATCAGAATGGACGGACCTCCCGACGTGAGCAATACGAATGGTCTGACCGTATCCGTTGTCGATCGATATACAAAGAAAGAGACAAAACTCAATCCGGATCTTGTCGTTTTGAGCACAGGACTTGTTCCTTCAGAAAATAACATTGAATTAGCTCGGTTATTAGATATAAAATTGGATAAAGATGGATTCTTCCAAGAGGCCGACTCCAAGATGAGACCTGTCGACACGGACAGAGAGGGCATTTTTATCTGCGGCCTCGCTCACTCCCCACAATCCGTGTCCGAAAGCCTCTCCCAGGCCTCCGCCGCCGCCGGCAAGGTAGGACTCATCCTGGGAAATTGATACCCCTCTACATCCCTCTCCCCAACTTCCCTTTCATATCTTACGGATTAAAAGCAGCCTGTCCCCTTTTTCGATTTCCTACTCCTCCTTATGCTCAAAAAAGATCTTGTTGACGATCTTCCAGCCTCCCTCGAATTTATACAGGGACAGATAATCCGTATATTTCAGTCTCTCCCCTTCAAAAAATTCGATTTTGGCGATGGCCGCATTCCCCGTTATATCAATGAGGGGATATTGAAAGGTGACTTTCTCCTCCGGAGGGTACTTGCCCTCTTTCTTCCGCTGTTCAACGGATTCGATCCAGCTGTAGATGGGATACTTCCACAGGCTGTTATTGCTGATACCCAGAATGGCAAAACCCGGATGGAAACCTTTCTGCACAGCGTTAACATTTCCAATATTGATGAGTCCCTCTTCGTACGCTTCCTGAATGACGTTTTGGACAGCAGTTCTCTCGGCACCAATATCGATATCGCTCTGACTAAAGAGTCGAATCGAGACCAGTATGAGAACGACCAAGACAACAACAAGCTTCTTCATTGCGATCCCCCTTTCAAAGTTGATATGAGACCTGAATACAATGAACTGCAATGCATTTGACTGATGCTGCCCAATTATTGTTTCGTTTATCAGACTGTGCTTACTGATGTATTACCACCACAGAAGTTTTTCGAGCTGTTACCTCAACATTAAAAATCAATCCTTCTCTATCTCTCTTTTCAAAAGGAAGAAGTTCATCCCCTCCTTTTTCAAAAGAGGATTGGGAAGGATTAAAAATGTCTTAAAAATGTTGACGCGTCCCATTTCATTCTACCCCGAATATCTGAAACCTTTTTGACATAAAAAGTTACTAAACTCTTATAATGGGAGAGCGAGACTCAGCCAGTCGGAATTCTTCGACGAGCTTCATGAGCATTAGACCGTTCGACCCCAATAAAGACTTCATTTGACAGGGGGAAATATGTCCAAAAAACATCTTATCTTCAGCACTCTTATCCTCCTGGGATTTTCTGCCATCCTTCGGGCCTTTTCAGGCGGGCCGATGGATAACATGGCCGGCAACCCTCCGGCATTTAATACTTGCACCTTCTGTCATGTTACCTACCCCCTCAATTCGGGAAACGGGTACATGTATGGCGAGGGTTTACCGTCTGAGTATACTCCCGGAGAAACATACACACTAACAGTAACGCTCTACGATCCCGGACAGAGTCGCTGGGGCTTCGAGTTGACCGCTCTCTACGGAAACGGCCAGCAGGCGGGAACCTTCATCATCACCGACGATACAAACACCCAGTTGTCGGATAATCCAGGATCAAGCCCGGATTTCGTCAAGCATACCTCCGCCGGGACTTTCGCCGGCACCCTCGACGGCCCGGTTACCTGGTCCTTTGACTGGGTCGCACCTTCCCCGGCCGTGGGGACAATTACATTCTATGGCTCGGGTCTCGCCGCCGATAACAATAATTCCCATTCCATGGACTATGTATACAGGGGCAAGGCGTTCTCAGCACCTCCTTCAAGCTGTAACACAGGCGATCCGGATGACAATGGCACGGTTAACGTGCTGGATGTAGTGAAAGCAGTCAACCACATCTTAGGACTCGATGTCCTCGAAGGGGATGCCTTCTGTTGGGCCGACTGCAACGCTGACGGAGTTGTAGACGTTCTCGACGCCCTCGGCATCGTCAACACAATTTTGGGCATCGGCGAATGCGGCTCCGGCGGAATATATAAATACGTCCAGCCGCCGGAGACAGGTGACGGCTGGCTGACGGCGTCACTGGCCGATGTGGGCATGGATGAGGACGATATCGATGCGGCCGTCGAGGGAATATTAACTGAAGAATACCAGCGGGTGCACGGTCTGGTCATTATCAAGGACGGGTATCTGGTATTTGAGGAGTATTTCGAGGGCGAAGTCTACAACAACCCGACGAGCATAGGTCCTATCGTCCAGTTCGACAGGGACAGGATCCACAACCTGGCCTCGACGACCAAGAGCATCACCTCGACCATGGTCGGCATCGCCATCGATCAGGGATTCATCTCCAGCGTACAGGAGAGCATCTATCAGATTTTCGATGAATACGATGGTTTGAGTGACGAGTTGAAGGAAAAGATGACTATCGAGCATCTCTTGACCATGACGGCCGGCTGGGAGTGGGATGAGAACACACAGATGACCTCCGAAAACGACCTCTACCTCTTCAACACCAGTCCGAATCCTATCCAGTTTCTCCTGTCCCGACCCATGGAAGCCGAACCGGGCTCGGTGTGGTGTTATAACGGAGCCGGTGTAACCATGCTGGGAAAAATCATCGATCGCGCTTCGGATTTGGACCTGGAGGATTTTTCCGTCCAGTACCTGTTCGGGCCTCTGGGCATCACCGATTATTGGTGGCCCTATATTCGATCCGATCTGGTCGCCGCCCACGGCGACCTCAAGCTGCGCCCCCGGGACATGGCCAAGATCGGTCAGCTGTTCCTCGAAGGCGGCGTCTGGAACGGACAGAGGATCGTGTCCGAAGAATGGGTGGAGCAATCGACGCAGATCTGGTATGAATTCGATCATACCTGGTGGGGAGGCAGTGACGGTTACGGGTACCTCTGGTGGCATATACCCTTTCATGTAGGAGGCGAAACGTACAGGGCCTACACCTCCATGGGCTGGGGTGGCCAGTACATCATGATCTTCGAAGAACTCGATATGGTCGTCGCTGTCACCGGCGGGAACTACTTCACTGCGGAACCGGTGTACGAGATCGTGCAGAATCACATCCTCCCGGCGGTAGTAGACTGACGCAAAAACAAGTCTACTAACAGAGAGGTTGAATGATTTTAAGTTTTAGATGCCCTTAAGCCTGAGCCTACGAAGGCTTCGGGCTGGATTTCTTTTTGCTCCTTTTTCTTTGACCAGCAAAGAAAAAGGAGGGATAATAGCTATAAATGCAAAAAGTTAAATCCCTCTCAATCTCCCTTTAAAAAAGGGAGAAGCTCATTCCCTCCTTTTTTAAAGGAGGGTTAGGGAGGATCGCTAATATCCCAGAAATTAAAATTCATGGGAATGGATATGACAATTTAAAGCGCCCTTAAGACTGAGCCTACGAAGGCTTCGGGCTGGATTTCTTTGTGTTTCTTTTTCTTTGGCCAGCAAAGAAAAAGAAGAAGATAATTATTGAAGAAAAATGAACATTTTTCACCCTTTCACAAAAGGAGGCCATCCATGCTCCGACATGCTCTTTTACTCGTGGTCGGCGTCTGCCTGCTGTGCTGCTCCCTCCCTGCCCTGGCTGGAGAGATCCACAGGGCCATCGAAGCGGGGGACCTGGCCCGCGTCAAACAGATCCTGGAAACCGATCCCGGCGCGCTAACCCAGCAGGACGATAACCAGTTCCGCTATCTGCCCATTCATATCGTCGCCGATGTGGGCAACATCGAGATCGCCCGCCTGCTTCTGGATGCCGGTGCCGATATCGACGCCGGTGACAGCGATAACAGCACCGCCCTGGGTATCGCGGCCATGCGAAGGCACGGAGAATTAGTTGCCTTTCTCATCGAACGGGGCGCCGATATCAATCACCGCGATCGCAAGGCCGACTGTCCCCTCAGCTTCGCCGCCTACGGCCGGGACGAGGCCATCGTCCAGCAGCTCCTGGATGCCGGTGCCGATCTCTATTATCGCAGTCCCCAAGGGGAGACGCTCCTGCACGTCGCCAGCGGGCGGGGCCTGCGCGGTTTCGTGGAGCATCTGCTGGAAAATGGTGCGCAACTCGATGCCCAAACGGGGAACGGCGGCACCCCTCTCGGTTATGCCGCCATGCAGGGACAGGCCGAGATCGTTCAACTGCTCCTCGATCGGGGTGCCGATCCGAATCCAGCCCAGCCCGGGGAAGTTTCACCCCTGATTTTCACAACCTGGCGGGACCAGACCGAGTGCGCCCGGATCCTGCTGGAGAAGGGTGCCAACGTCGATCATCTTGCCCATCGAAATTACAACGCTCTGATTTACGCCGCTGAGAACTGCTCGACCGACATGGTCAAACTGCTCATCGACTACGGCGCCACCGTGAATCACACCAACGAGGACGGGGAGACGGCCCTGGTCAAGGCCGCTGCCCGAGGACATGCCGAGCTTGTGGAAGCCCTCTTGACGGCCAACGCCGATCCGAACCTGGGTACTGACGGCGGAGGACGGACAGCCCTGCAGCTGGCCTCAATTGGAGGTCATCTCGAAGCGGTGCGTCATCTGGCGGCCGGCGGTGCTAACCTGAATGCTGCGACACCGACCGGTGAAACCCCGCTTCATCTCGCCCGGTACTACGGGCACGGCAAGCTCGCCCAGATGCTCGCGGAGAAAGGCGCCAAAAGCCGCGGCTCGAAGCATATTAATCGTTGTCTGGAAGCTATAGGTGAGGTGAACAAGGAGGAAGCTGTGGTTTGGTTCCTGGGCCACAGCGGTTGGGCCGTCAAGACCAAGAACCACCTGTTGATCTTCGATTACTTCTCTGAGGGGGAGAATCCGCTCAAACCGGCCATCTGCAACGGGCACATCACTCCCACTGAAATAGCCGACTACAAAGTAGCCGTTTTCGCGTCTCATCATCACGGCGATCATTTCGACGCAGCCATCTTCGACTGGGGCGATCAGATTGATGACATCACCTACTTCATCGGACTCCAGCCCGAGGACGCACCGCCCTATGTCTTCATGCCAGAGCGGATGGAGAAATCCTTCGGCGATCTCAAGCTCACCACCATCCACTCCACCGACGCCGGTGTCGGCATGGTGGTCGAGGTCGACGGTCTGACCGTTTTCCATGCCGGCGACCACGCCAACGGCCGCATCGGTCTCATGGAAGAATTCACAGACGAGATCGATTTTCTGGCAAACCGGGGTCTCAGACCGGACATCTGCTTCATGGGCATCCGTGGCTGCAGTCTTGGACAGCCGGACGAAGTCAAGGAAGGCATCCACTACACCCTGAAGACCCTCAAACCGAAAGTTTTCATTCCCATGCACGCCCGCGCCCAGGGCCACCTCTACCGCGAGTTCATCGACGAATGCCAGCCTTTATTCAAGTCGGTCCAGATGGTAGCCCCTGATAACCGCGGCGATCACTTCGTCTACAAAAAGGGAAAAATCGAAGACCCGAAACAGACAGGAATATTCATGGACCGGGCTGATATGGGTGACGAGTAGTCTTCTTCTACACCTAAGTTAGTGAAATGTTCTAAGCGTTAGATCTTGTAAAATATCGCCAGTGATAGAAAAACGCCAGCGGTCTCATAAAGATCGCTGGCGTTTTTTCTCCTTGAACTTTGCAACTTATTCTTCTCTTCGACTTTCAAATCTTTCGACCTTCAGAAGCAGGAGGACGAGACTCCGGCGAGCAGAACTGTTTTCGAAATTTTCAATCTTTATTTATAGTTCTTACCTCATATTTTCAAAATCCACTCCCATGCAACACAACAATCTCGTAGACATATTCACCAGACTTCAAATCACTATCCATAAAATACCATGGGTAATGCATTTCTTCAATTGCTTCCTTCAATGAGACATAATCAGATCCTACAAGAATAACTCCTTCTTCCGGTATATCCGAGAGCTTCGTCTCAAATGACCATTGAATAGGTTCGTTCCTATCATGGATGGCTATATAAAAAGTATCCAAATCATCATAGGAAAGACCGTAACCTCCACTTCCATTTAGATTATATATCCACTCTCCCTCATAGTAGGCAACCTGTTTATTCCACAAAGAATATTCCTTAAAGTGATTGAATATCTCTTCATCAGCCCCCACATTCCCGTATAAATGATCCGAGAGCGTTATCCTGTCACCAAAGGGCCATTCCTCAAGTATTGTTTTTGAAGCAATTGTTACTTTTCCGGATTGAACATCTTCCTTAAGCATTGTGATGACTTGTTGCAAATAATCGATAATAGTGTGTAATTCATCAGGCCAGTTCGATTCACCACAATGGTTAGCGCTACAGTGTCCTGATGCCACGATTTCTTTCCGTGCTGTAGATGACTCAAGTGTAATTGTGTAAACCAAGTCGTCCATAATGACTTTATCCGGTAAATATTGTGAATCTAATCCAAGAAAATTATTAACCATCAAGGTATTATAAATCTCATTCAGTTTTTCTTCATCCAGAATAGTATGTACTATGTAATTGCGACTGGTATACGAGGCACTGTCACTTTTCGCAACAGTTAACGTGTTATTCCCTCCACCAACTCCTCCGGACATATTATATCTGAGAAAATATTCATTAGAAACACTTGAATTGGTGATTGAATTATTATTGCAGGAGATGTTTAGAAATAGACACATAAGTGAAAGAAATGGCAGGAAATAAACTATTCTTTTCATAATAATCTACTCCTTGGTTTATCTCGTCAAATGTCAGATCATATCATTATTGAACAGCGATACCTCACTCACTCTGCGTCACACAGATTATCTTAACTTATTTTTACCTTCGATAAGAAAGACGTCCTTGGGAAAAAAGAGTTTCATCTCGATCTTCTTTGCTCTCATTTCCTCTTATGTTCTCTACTCCCTTTGATGAAAAATGTATTATCTTACATCTATCATCTGCCAATTTTGACTTTTTTAATTTTTGAACTCTTTAGCTTCGAAAATCGGTAAGTGAAATGTAATGACACACAGCAATGGGTTAAAAGTCAAGCCCTTTTTCTGATGCCCTTAATACCCATCCCCACTCCTCTGGATCATCCGGTCGAGCCGGATGATGACACTGGGTGGGGTGGATCATCTGATTAAGCTTGATGAGGACATTGGGTAGGGTTGATCACCCTCTCAAACCTGACAATGACCCTTATTTAATCCCTCTCTTTCTCCCTTTACAAAAGGGAGAAGCTCTGATCCCTCCTCCTTCATATGGGAGACTTTGATCCCTCCTTTTTCAAAGGAAGGTTAGGGAGGACTATTAAAGAATGCATGCCATTCTCAAAGTCTTAACAGCTCGATGGAGTCTCTCTCTCCCTATAATTCAAAAAAATCAAATTGTACTCCCGCTCCTCAATTATGCAGGAACTTCGCAATAGGTTGAGTATGTCCGAGGAGGTGGAATAGGCTCACCGTCTTCCTTGAGACCTTCGAGGTGAATCTCGATTGCCTCTTTCATGGTTATTTCAACTTCTTCTTTCGTCTTACCTGTTGCCACGCAGCCGGGAAGATCTGGTGAGAACGCCGAATAACCAGTGTTCGTTTCCTCAATCACTATCAGGTATTTACTCATCTCAACCCCGCCTGTTTCAAGACACTGTTTAGAGTACCAGGTGCAAGATCGTCGCTCAGCTTGCCAGCAATCGTGACTCGCGCCCGCTTATGTGGGTGCTTGTATTGACGATGGCCGCTTCGAGCCTTGACCCGATACCACCCATCTACCTCTATTATCTTAATGATCTCACGAACTTTCATTCGACTATCGTATAATCAATGTTCAACGCGGTCAACTCGAAAAACTATTAATCACATAATCTCCAGACAACACCATACTATTATTATTCCCTGAAGGCTTCTTCTAATGGAATTCCATTTAACTTCTCTTCCCTATAAGCCTTTAATCTTTTCTCCGCTTCCTCTACCCATACAGTATCTAATTCTTGATTTGGTTCATCTAGACTTTTCAGTAAATCCTCCACAACCATAAATCTCTCTTCTGGTTTCAGCCTCAATGCATGCTCAAGGATTTCCTTCGCACCCATTGAGCCTGCCTCTCACAAGAATTGCTTAAACGTAATGTATCCTCCATGTCTCCCATCAATTGAATGAAATGATATGAAATAACGGATTAAAAGTCAAGCCTTTTTCTGGTGTCCCTAATACCCGCCCCATCCCTTCTGGATCATTTTGTTAAGCCTGTCCTGAGCAGTTTAACTTCGCTCACTATAAACTCCGTCGAAGGGCCGGATGATGACATTGGATGGAGCGGATCACCCGGTCAAGCTGGATGATGACATTGGGTGGGGTGTATTACCCCCTCAACCAGACAATGATCCTTATTTTATCCCTCTCTTTCTCCCTTTAAAAAAGGTAGATTTTTATCCCCTTCTTTTTCAAAGGAGGGTTAGGGAGGATTACAAAAAAGGCACGCTATTTTCGTGCCTGAAGAGCCCTGCGGAATCTCACCTTCAGTACGACTACTGCTTCTTCCAATATTTTTTCAATAACACCAACTGTCCCAAGTGATAAGCATTGTGATCGGCGATGAGCAATATTTCTCGGAATATTGTATATTTTGGTGCGTGAGGGAGTGGTGCGTATAAGTCTGTCTCCGGATTTTTTACCATCTCCTCCGCCGATCGAAGATCGGTAAAAAAGTTTTTGACCGCCCTTTCCCACATCTCCTGAGTTGCTTCAACTTCTTTTGAAGGCCAATACCCCTGAGGCCACTTCGGGGAAACATGATCCGGATTTCTTATAAACTCAATAATGTCCCATTGTGCAAGTCTCATGTGCTCCAGTAATTGCCACGGCGTATAGTCGATGTGCGGAACGTGCGTATTGATGTGTTCAAGGGGAAACTCAGCCAGTCCTTGTTCAACCGATAGATGGGCATTGTGATCTTTCAGCACAGCCAACAATTCTTTTCGTATCACTTTTTCTGTATCCATAATGAAATTATTCCTCCTTCATTTTTTAACTCAGTGATAAAATTGGGCCTCATACTACTTCCACAAGGAGTCGTCAGCTGGTTTCCAATGTATTAAGTATCGTAGTATGTATCCTCGTCGCACTTCTTTCCACGGTCTTTTTCGGAGAAAGAATATTATCGCTCTATACAACGAAATCATTTTTCACTCTTTTCGCAATTGCTAAAATATGGTGTCCATCCGACCCGCAGCATCCCCCCAAAACTTTTACTCCAAATCGCCTGTGGAGTTCGACCATGAGCTCGGCAAACTCTTCGGGCTCCGATGTATCAAGGTATTCGAGATTGTTAAGCTCTTCAGGGGTTTTTGATGAAGTGTTGGCTTGAAGCCCGAGAATTCTCGTTCGTAGTTTGTCTGAATATTTTTCCTCATGATTCAGAGCCTGTTCAAAAATGGACGGATGAACACAGTTGATCATATAGAAATACGGTGGTGGGTCTGTCTCCGTATCGATAGCCTCAATCGCCTGATGAATCGGTGTTCCGTCAAGCAATGTTCCTTGAGGTCGTATCACAAAACTGAGGATATACGGAAGATCATAACTGGACAAAACCGAACCAATCCCTTGGGCTTCCGACATCGCCGGCAATGTCGCGGCTTTAATAAAGTCCACACCACTCTTCGCTAAGGCCTCAGCCTGTTCCCGATGAAATAAGGTTGCTTCTTCCTGCGATAGAGCTTCTTCAGGACGATAGGCATCCCCTTTGCACGCCATCATTCCACCAATGAAAACAGATCGGGCATACTCCCCGTATGTCGCGCGGATATCTTTAAGAAAACCGACACAGTCCCTGTTGACATGTGCATGCGTGGAATACTTCGATTGCCGGAGTCTTTCAGGATTTGCCCGCCAGCTTGGAGCCAAGGCCATAAAAGGAAGATCAAATTGGCGACCTACACCAATATATTCACCATACATTTGCTTGAGCACCTCCCGTCCTTTCTCCTCGTAGATCAAGCCGGCGTGGGCGATCCAAGGATCCAATTCAATCGACGGATGCCTCCGAATCCTCTCCACCATACTACCCTCTGTCAAGATCACGGGAGACTTCCCAAACATCCCTACAAAATTCTTCATCTGCGTCATCTCTCAACAGGTAAAATGGGAGCACACCCATCTGTGGGTTGAAAAGTCAAAAAGTTTAAAGTCGAAAAGTTTCCCTTAATAGACATCACTTTCCGATTCAGAGAGTCCTTTCTTTTCCAAATCTTTCTCTAACTGCCCTTTCGACAGGCTCAAGACAGGCTTTATAAAAGGGAGAAGCTTACAATCCTGCGACCTCTACCTAACCCGAATAGTGCGTAAATAAAAACAAAAGCTGTCATTCCTGCGCATGCAGGAATCTCCTCGATTTGCACAGCAGATTCTCAATGAAGGAGATTCCGGGATAAACACGGAATGACATAGCACACAATCTTGGACAATGCCGTGGAACATTGTTCAAAATCCATATTCTTTTTAACTCTATAAATATGATCATGTTGAGTTACATTTATATTGATTTTATGAATAATTCAGGCTCAATGCTTTTTTCAACACATAGATAATCCAGGGTGGAATTCGTGTTTCATTGACCCACTCATACGGCTCATCCTCTCTTGCCAGAGGTTTATACACTTTGACTATCTCCAATCCGGTCCTCTTGTAGACTTTTTCATAATCTTCATGGGACCAGACAACATCCTCCACCGGTCTCTGATCCTCTACGTCCGTCATGATTATTTTTACCTTATCCCCGCTTCTTGCACATTTATTTTCGGGAAAGTCCTTGGTCGTAAATGACGCCCATTCGTGTGTATAAATTTCAGGTGCAGAGACCAAGTTAACCATTTTCCCATCACTCTTGAGCAGTCTTGCTATCTCTTTAAAATTTTTCACCTTTTTTTCCATTGTTGGGATATTATCGAATGTAAATACAGACAATACAAGATCGTACGTATTATCTTCGAATTTACTGAAATCGCCATCCTCGACAAGACAATAATCCCCTTCGGGATCAGTCTCTCTCGCTTTCCGGATCATATCCTGTGCGATATCAATCCCGGTCGTTTCAAAGTCCAATTTTCGCAGAAACCGTGCCGAGCGTCCCGTACCACACCCAAAATCGATCGCTTTTTTTCCTCTGACATGTTCATTTATGATATCCGGCAAATCACGAAAGGCCAGATAATAGGTGCCGGGAAATTCCAGTTTCGCATATGAATCTGCACGTTTTTCATCCTCATACACATTGTAAAAATCCATAATCAGATCCCCTTTGGTTAGCCGTTGGAGCAGATCCCAATTTCATTCCTCTCAATCGGCCCCTTCGACAGACCCACGACAAACTGTGTGACAGGAAGAAGTATAAGACCTCAAACTCATTGATTCGATAAAAAAGGGGGGAGATTCAGTAACACGCCTGGAATCGCCCCCACTCAATACAATCAACAATAATACAGAACCTCTAAGACGCCTCAGGTACTCCTTCCTGGCCGGAAGGAAGCTCCAAGCCGTACCCCTGTCTTCTGTCGGTCCTTTTCAACTTATACGCGAGGAAGATGGAAATGATACCCAGGAAGACAAGCATAAAGATAGCCCAGGTGTAATTATACGGCGGGATGACGCCCGTCGCCTTCAATTCCTCAATTCTCTGGGGAATCTCATTCATACTCACACCATTGGCAATGAGTTGCGCTCTGGTCGTCTGAATCTGTTCTACGATCCTGGGGTTCGTAACGTTCACCATCTTGCCTATGCCCCAGAAAAATGCCGAGAGACCGTAATTCTGGATCGTGAACATCGTCGCGTAGGCCGTACCAAGACGGTTCTCTGGGACGATCTTGGCGACTGAAGGCCACATGGCGGCGGGGACCAGGGAAAAAGCAACACCAAGGGCTAACAATCCCAAATAGCCGATGGCCACGCTATTGATGACAGACAGTGAGAGGTGCGCAAAAATCAGAAGAAGTGAGCCCACGATCATGACGCTGGCAGCTTTTCCCTTCTTGTCGATCATTCTTCCGAAGATGGGCGTAAAGAGTATCGTTCCCAGGGGAATCAGGCTCGTCACTTTGGGACCGTTATGAAAGAATGCTGCTACTTTCTGCCAGAAAGACAACCCGGAAAGGTCCGGCAGCGTCAGCGAAAAACCGAATTTGTTCACAAGCAAATCCGGGGCATACTGAATGAAGGGAAAGACCGCAGCATAGAAAGCGACACACAGGAGTGCGATGTAAATGAACGAAGGGTTCGTAATCAGGTTTGTCAGATCTTTAAACCTGAATTGATCCTCCTCGGAAGACCCTTCAGCTTCGGCGAGGTCGCTTCGTTGTTTATCGATTTTGACATCAAAGATGAGATAAGCAAGGAACATGATGAAGGCGAGACCGATCAAGGATGCTGCGAAAACGAGACCGGTGTAAGCATTTCCGCCGGCGATGTCGACGCCAAAAAAGTTTGTGCCCGCCGATCCCAAACGGCCAAAGCCGACATTGATCGCCATGGCCAGGGCCAGTTCATAGCCCTTGAACCATTTGACAATGGTCCTGGAAACCATGACACAGACCGTTTCGAGACCCGTTCCGAATAAAATTCTGCCAACGATCATCCAGGTCAGCATGGTGCCTTCGTCCTGCCCGAAAACACCTTTGCTGGCAAAAGCAACGATGAATGCCCCGCCGGTCGCGAGAAGACTGAAAATGGTCCCGGTCTTGCGAATGCCCCATCTGTCCAGGGCGATGCCGCCGACAATAATCATCAGAGCCAGGTTCGCCCAGGTGGTCGAAGCGACGAGCAAGCCGAACTGGCTGCTGTCGAAACCAAGCTGGCTCTCCATCAGACTCTTCAACGGCCCGAGACAATCGTTGAACCAGTAGGTGGAAAACAACAATCCGCTGATGAGGACCAGGACGGTCCAGCGCAGCGGCGCCGATGCGTTCAACATCTTTTTCGCGAGCTCCATACATCACTCCTTTCAAGGTTTCCGCCTTATACTGTCGATAAGGTCGGGCCGCAAAAAGTAAAAAAATAGTACTAAACCGAAAAAATTGCTGTGTCTGTGCACTACAATTGGAGTCTTCTCAATTATATAAGATAAAATAATATAAAATATTGGGTTAAATGTCAAGTCTTTTTCTCCGCTCTTGTCCTGAACTCACGATCTCTTTTAAATAATGTTCCACCTTCAATCACAGAGAACTTAGCATCACGGATTCGACGTAATGGTTGGCATGTGCCCAGTAATACGAATGAATCACTTCGACGCGCAACGTTACAGGAACAGACTTTGATTCAGATTATGATCCTGGCCGAGGGATACCTTCAGTGCAGTTCTGGCCAGGAGTCGTGTGGAGTCAAGAACGGGGAGAGGACAATCCTTGCGGTCAACGAGAAGAGGAATTTCTGTGCAGCCCAGCACCACCGCATCGCAACCACGGTCTTTCATTTTCTGAATGACACCATTAAAATAGAGTCTGGACTCCTCCGCGAACACACCGTTGACGAGTTCCGTGAAGATGATAGTGTCAATTCTTTCACGATCATCTTCATCCGGGATCTTGCATTGAACATCGAAACTATTCAAGGCGTTGGGATATACAGGCCCGGTCATCAAGCACTTCGTGCCGGTGATGGCCAAACACGAGAAATTCTGAAACCTGGCTTGCTGTCCCACAATTTCGGCAATGTGGAGCCATGGGATAGGAGAATCCTTGACGACCTGATCAAAGGCCTCGTGGATAGTATTATCCGGACAGATCGCAAACTCAGCCCCGATACCGGCCAATTTCCGTGCGGACGAAAGCATGAGTTTCCCAACCTCGGACCAATTCCCTGATCGAATGTGGACCATGTACTCCGCCAAAGGGTGAGTATGCATGGACACCTCGGGGTGCATATGCTCGCCCATGAGTGCGGGTGCTTCAGTGCAGAGCGTTCGGTAACACAGGGCAGCGCCCTCTGCACTGCAGGCTACGATTCCGATGTGTTTGGCCATTTTTGTTTCCTTTCTGGAACCTGCTCTTGGTTGCATGCACTCATAGGGTCGTATACTCTTTTTTCGTCGCTGGCTTTCTCAGGCGGATAGGGAAATTACTACGTCCGGAACAATCAGAACTGGCAATGATATCCATACGGTAATTACCCCTCGGATTATCCACACTCCAACTCTTCAATGTTTTCCAGATCAATCTGGATTTCATTTCCCGCCGTCTCTTTCAAGTACTTTTTCCATGAAGCCTCAATCTCGTCTATTGTAGAACCCAACGATCCGGACAGATCCCCACTCCCATTCATCCACAGGTCACGTAAAGCATCCGGGCCGTACCTGTTGCGGACGAATCCTATGACGCTGGCGGCGTAAAAGCCGGCACGAATCTCGCCCAGCTCCGCGAAGTTCCGAAAGAGCTCATGAAGCGGCGGAAGCTGATCTTGAGACAGGAGGTAGCTTGCGATCTCGTCAACGCTGTACTCCTGACACCACCCGTCGCAAGAGACGGCGACTCCTTCGACCATCCACCTGCTGGTTGGGTCAGGTGTTCCCCACAAACTCATCGAGAGTACGTGAGTGATCTCATGTGTATCGAAGGAACGCCATTCGGGATTGAGTACCAGGAAAACACCGCTCCCGGTCCAGTCCGCATAACCGGCAACCGGCCGACCGATAATTCGGTCCATCTCTTTCCGAGTATCAACGTAAAAAACGTGAAGAATCCTATCGTACCCAGGCTCTCCAAGGAATTTCAACACTTCCTCAACAGATGCTTTCGCGCTGCGAACAAGCATCACGCGATGTCTTTCGGCAAAAGAATCCGGTTTGTAGAACAGTCTTACATCCTCTGCCTCGAATGACCTCCAATGGAAACTTGAGTCATCCAGTGCCCTCTTAACCAGACTCACATATTCCTGGGCAGAGAATACTGATGCAAGGGCCAACGCTATGAAAACAAATCCAATTAATGATGCGGTACATCTTTTCATCTATCAATGTAACCTATTTTCAAAAAACAATTTCCCCAGATAAAAAGCCTCGTTCAGTTGCAGGAGATGACCTTTTACTCTCTGATTTTCCTTTTGCCATTCAGTAAAATGATGCTCGGAGGAGAAAAAATTGATGTTTTTGCACAGCGATGTTGCTGCACAACACGAATACTCCAAATCACACCACACTACTGTACTCTCAGGTTTCAAGAAGGTTATCTTCTTGTCCTCGATTTCTATTTCAATGCTCTCACCACAATGGTGACATTTTGAATCAATAGAAACATCGCACTGAAACATGAATGGAACTCCCAAGGCATCGATAGCACACATCGTATAGATTTTTCCATATCCTTCTCTTTTCAGAGTAACAGTATGAGATGTTTCGGAGCCAGAAAAAGGGTATGCGGCAGCTATGGTTTTTTCATTTTCGTCCAGATGGATGACATCATATTGATCCAGTTTCTTCAAAATGGCATCCATCTTCTCATCTTGATATTGGGTAAATGCTTTTTTTATCTCATCAATAGATGGTATTCTTCCCAAAACAGGTGACTGGGTCAATATAAATCTTTTAACGTCGTTTTCCTCAGGTGAGAGCGTTTTCCCGAACTTCGCTTCCATGTTTTCAACACAACATGCTTCTTCAAAAATATTTTTTGTCCTTTCTGTAGCTTCAGGTTTTATTGCAGACATGGTAGAACCATTCCTCCTTGAAAGATGTTCGTCCTCTGTTCACAGCACTATGGACCAATTCTTAATGCTTAACGAAATTGAAGTATACCTCGTCCCTCAATGTATCTTTCTTCGCTGTCTCTGAAATCCAAAAAGTATTTAAACTCCCCAAGAAAGATTCTGCAACGGTTTTGGGATCTTTTTCACTGAGAGGAAATTACTCTCTGTTCTTCATCCTCCCTTGAACTTCCTGAAACTGTGATCGCACCCGACAACCGGCTAAAGACATGACAATAGACTGGACGATCCCAATTTCATCATCAGTAATGCCTTCCTTCTTGGCTACACCAAGATAGTGTTCCATTCAAGGATAACAGCCGACTGCCATTGCCGCAGCAAGATGGAACAAGAGTGTCATATTGGGATCTAATACATCGTTGTTTCGTGCCGAAGCCTGAAATTCATCAAACGCCCTCTCTTGTTTTCTGGGAAGCATATCCCCCTCCTTTCTTGACGTCATTTTATACCTTTTGACCAACTGCTTCTTATGGTGAGTCATTACGAAATATCCTGAAAGAACTGCCAATATATATGGTGTGACACGTTTGTAGAATTGAGCCGTGCTTTGTTCAAGCTCCTTTCCGTTCTTGTCTATTTGTTGACACAAAAAGGTGCTACTTGTGTCCGGTAAATATCAATCTTTTTCCACACATTCCCGATAATATAGGGCTCTTCTTTCAGCCATTGTTGCTCAAGCTCGTCCCGAGTAGGAAATTCACAAACAATCATCGAGCCGATCATCACCCCATCATCGTTCAAGATACCGGCCGCATATAACCATTTGCCACTGTCGAACATTTCCTTGGCTGTTTTCAGATGATCCTCACGAACCGCCAATCTTCGCTGCAATGCCCCTTCATCAGTATCATCATAAGCTATAACGATAAATTGCATGTTTAACCTCCCCGGCTAAAAGTTATCGTACAATCAATCTTGGCATAACTTACCCCCACCTACTGTCACTTGGTTTCTAAATGAGAGCTTTTCATCTGTCACTTATGGCATAAAACAGAGTTGTACAGCTATCTCACTACAAACGAAATCACAATTGGCTCAGAGCATCACACATCGTCTCTGCATCACTCAAACTCTCTCATTGCCTCCAATAATGCCTTCTCCACCGGCTTATCACCCATCCAGTGGCCGGCTCTTTCGGCAATAATGAGCTTTGATTTGGGCAGTTTCTGATGCAATCGATACGCACTAATACAGGGACAGACCATATCGTACCGTCCGTTCACAATTATGGTGGGAATATCTTTAATTTTATTCGTATCACTCAGCAATTGACCTTCTCCGAGAAAACAGTTGTTGGTCATGTAGTAATTTTCCAGAAGTGCAAAGGCATAGATGCTATCCATCACAGCTTCGACTCCAAGATACTCATCAATATACTCATCCGTCGTCTCGAGTGCACCAACCTTGAACTCATATCGTGTCCAAAGTTTACTGTATTGCTCCCTGGTACTTGCATCTTCGCTCTGGATCAACTCCAAAAGGATTTCTGGAAGGGGTCGCTCGTCGTTCCTCCGCAACTCACCGAACAATTCGTCGTATACTTCCGGGAAAAAAGGGCGTGTACCACCATGGTAAAAATGATCGATCTCCTCCTGTGTCGCAGTGAAGACGCCTCGCAGAATAAGACCCCCCACGTTGTCAGGATATGTCTCTGCATATGCCAGACCCAATGTCGTTCCCCAAGAGCCTCCAAAGAGAATTATCTTCTTAAGATTTAGATGTTTCCGAAGCCGTTCTATATCTTGCACCAGATGTTGCGTCGTATTCTCGCGAACCTCGGCAAACGGCTTGGATTTTCCAGCGCCGCGCTGATCGTGGAGCACTATAAGAAATTTCTCGGGATTGAAAAAACGACGATATTTCGGAGAACACCCTGATCCAGGACCACCATGGAGGACGAAGACGGGCTTGCCGTCCGGGTTTCCGCAGAGCTCGTAGTAGATTTGATGAATATCCGAAACCTTGAGATAGTCAGTAAAGTACGGTTCTATCTTTGGCCAGAGTGCAATCTCTTCGCCTTCTTCGCAGATACTCTTCTCGGTAAAAACAAAGAGTCCCACGAAAATGAATAAAGTGAATAAAATAAAATATTTAATACGGCTCATCGGTACTTTCCTCTCAATAAGGTTTTTAGAAAGATTAGTATTTATACAGCGCAAAACCTCTTAGAATTTTTACTTCTTCATACATTAGACAAATTATCTTAATTTTTGTTACTTATAATTTTCAACCCTCATAAGATCTTATAAGAAAGGAAAGACTTAAAACCTACCCGGGGTGGTGTCAATAATGTTGTAATCAGGAATGCCAGGGGAGGGGTTGCTTTTAGATTCCCGACCTTGCCTCCGCACGAACAAGCTTACGCTTGTACACATCTACTGGAAGTTGATAAATTACGAAAATGGTATGTTACATATAGGAATTAACAAATAACTAAACATTTTCCTGCCGTCATTACTCAAGCTCTCCCATCAGTACCTCAACCGCCTTTTCGAGTTGTCGGTCCATACCTTCTGCTACATCACCCGGTTGCACCTCGACGATGTAGTCCGGTACGGCACCCACCTTCTCCATGTTGGCTATATTACCCTTTACGTACCAGCCCCGAAACGGAATACGGAACCAGGAGCCGTCAATCAGTGTGGTCCCGCCTGTGCTTATCACTTCCCCCGGAGTCGTCATACCCACCAGTTTCCCGCGCTCCAGAGTTTTGACAGCGTGGGAAAAAATTTCGGCGTTGCTGTACGAGTACTGGTTACACATGGCCACCATCGGCTTGCTCCAGGCGTAGAGGGGTCGCCGGGATTGAGGATACCCTTCCCTCCCACCACGAGGAACAGTAATTGCGTGAGGTTTCGGTGACAATATGGCCAGCAGATAATCGGTCGTCCAGCCACCGCCGTTGTTCCGCACATCGACGACAAGTCCTTCCTTGCCATGGGCGACCGAGTAAAGCTCCATCTCAAACCGTTCCAAGCTCGGAACGCCCATGCCGCGAATATGCAGGTACCCGATCTTTCCGTCGCTCTCTTTATCAACCCAATCCTGCTTCTCCTTTACCCAGCGATCGTACTCTTTATTCATATATTCGCCATAATTGATGGGACGGACGACTACCCTTCGCTCCTGGCCATCTTTTCCCTTTACGTCAACCTGAACCTTCTCGCCAACCTTGTCAATGAGCTGTTCGTACAGATTCGTATTCCCCTCAAGCGGTATCCCGTCGACCGCCAGGATAACTTCTCCGGGCTCCAGTCTCCTCCCCTCGTGATCGCAGGGCCCACGGGGGAGAACGGTCTCGATCCGTAATCCATTTCCAGTGTACGATTCATCGTAGGTCAACCCCAACAGGCCTGTTGTGATGGAAACTTCGGGATCAGGACCGTAAATCCCAAGATGAGAAGCGTTCAGCTCACCGATCATGAGTCGAACCACATCGTAGAAATCCTCTTGAGACTGAACTCGGGCGGCCATCGGACGATACTTCTCCTTGATCGCACCCCAATCAGCTCCATGAAATTTGGGATCGTAAAAGGAGTCGTTGAGTATTCTCCAGCCCTCGTCGAACATCTGCAGTCGCTCGGCCTGGTGATCGATGACGAGTCGGGCTGCATAGGCGTATCCTTTGCCGTCCTCGCCATCCTTGGAGATTGAGTGGAAGGTTCCGCCGCTCTTCATGTAATAGATCTTTTTGCCCTCAGCATCCCATTTTATGTACAAGGGATCCACTCCACCGTCGGTCAATTGTTTTAAATCCTCGCCGTCCCATTCGACCACCCAGAGATCATTCTTTCCCTCATTATTTGAAGAAAAGGCGAACATTTTGCCATCAGTCGATACGGCCAACTGCCCTTCCTCACCGGGCAGGGACGTGATACGCCGCAGACGCTTGTGTATATCTTCGAAGTCGATCCTCACTTCTATTTTTACTTCTTTCTTCTTCTCCCCATTTTCCTCTTCATCATCCTCTTTTTCATTTTCCTCTTCGTCCTCCCATTCCTCCTTTGTCATCTCGTCATCTTTGCGCTGGAGAAAGACGAACCACGCATCCTCAGTATCGCCCAGACGTCGTGAGATGAACCCCAGCTTTCTTCCGTCCTCGGACCAGACCGGCCCGAAATCATTATCCGGGTGCTGCGTGATATTTACTGGTGCACCGCCGTCAGCAGGCATGATGAACACATCCTGGTTGAACTCTTCATCGTCCCGCGAGAAGGTGATCCATTTACTGTCAGGCGACCATGTGAAGGTCGGCTCAGCCCATCCTTCCAGGATACGCTTTTCTCCACTTCCATCGCGATTCATGGTCCACATCTCTCCGTTGCCCCGAATAAAAGCGATCTTCTTCCCGTCAGGGGAGAACCGAGGCCCGTGGTCCTCTTCCTTCGAGTCGGTTAATTGGACGACATCTCGGTTTAAAGATTTCGAGAGTCGTTTTTCATCGGGATCAGTTGAATAGGCAAGATAAATATCACGGTTCCCGTTCCGGTCGGAGACAAAAGCAAGGGTGTCCCCGTGAGGTGCCCAGCCGATGTCATAATCCCGAGCAGGATTGTCTGTAATTCTCATGGCCTTCGTGCTTTCATCTTCATCCATTTTCGTGACAAAAATCTCACCCCGGATGACGAAAGCGGCCTCCTTCTCGTCATGTGATACTTCCATTTCCGTGGCTTTACTGGAAAATGTCGTGCGCTCGATTGGATTGGCTTTTTGGTCGCTGGCCGCGAAGATCTCGACTTTCCTTGGATCATGTTCTCCTGTTTTCAAAGTCCAGATGTCAGCACTCTGTTCATAGGCAATGACGCTGCCGTTTCGAGAAATTGAAGAAAACCGTACTCCATCCTCTTTGTGATAAGTCATTTGTCTTTTACTCGATCCATCGATGTCCGTTTGCCAGATATTAAAGGTTCCAGTTTCATCAGAAACATAGTAGATGGTTCGGCTGTCGCTGCCCCACATGGGCCAGTGGTCGTAGCCATTGTGATTTGTGAGCTGTCTGTACCTTTTCGTTTTGAAATTATAGAGCCAGACATCCATTTGCCCGCTGCCCCGGTAATTTTTGCGCCACCATCGATCCCGACCGCGCACAAAGGCCAACCACTCATTGTCCGGTGAGACCTTGCCCTCGTCCATGTATTCCGAAACCACTTTTATCGGTGTCCCTCCATCCCGATCGACCTGCCACAGAACGGGGAGCCGGTGATAGACAAAATTTCTCCACGAGGCAAAGATGAGTCCACGACCGTCCGGCCACCAGTCGCACACATAATCGCTGTTGGAGAAATGGGTCAGCTGCTCAGGCTGACCGCCCCGGACGTCCATGACGAAGATGTCATCGTTGCCATTGCGGTTTGATGAAAAGGCGATCTCCTGACCGTCCGGCGACCAGATCGGAAATTTGTCGTAGGCCTCATGAACCGTAATCCGCGTCCCCCACCCTCCATCAATGGGCACCGTCCACAGATCCCCGGCATAGGAGAAGGCCAGGGTGTTCCCATCCGGCGAGGGCGCCGGATACCGCCCCATGACAATCGGATCAGCCCCGAAGCAAGGGATATTTAAAAGGATTGCTGTGATAGAAAAGAATAGAATAAACCGAAAGTTCATCACACCCTCCTCTTCAAAATAGTATTATCCAGAGTTACTGCTTCATCGGATTATCTGACTGCTTGTGCTGATATCATCACGTAAGCGGGCAACTCCAATATTAGGTTTGGATTATATGGCGGGAAAGACGTTGCACTCCAAACCCTAAGTGCCAAATCATAGATCGGTTTGTAACGGATGGGAGTGCAACTCCCACCAGAGCAATGCACCCCAATATAAACATGGCGTATATTCTATAATCCTGCAAATATCAAATAAACCCAATTCGCCAAGATCGTTCCAACCAGGAGAATACGGATGACAGGTTTGGCATCGTCGAACTGAACCACCTGAATCCGTCTGTTTGCTATATGCAATACAAATGCACTCAATGCCCAAACACCAACAGCAAAACTGACAAGGACGAAGAGCGGATTAACGAGAAAAGCGCCCACAATGTTGAATTGACTTAAGAGAATGCCGCTACGCGTTGTTCCGCAAGTCGGACAGGGAAGCCCGGTGACACGATGAAAGGGACAACGGGGCAAGAGTGCAGTCAGCTCTGATAAAAACCGGGCACCGACAAAACAGAAGACGCCAATTCCACCGTAGACCAGCCCCAGGTCCAAATCACCTTTTTCTTTCTGAACAACTCTGATTTTCATACAATGAATGAAGAATCTTTTTTAATATCCAGCTTGGTTTATTTATAAAATTGGTCAGAAATAATTTAACATATTTCTTTAATCTGACTTATGAAAGCTATTCGCCTTGAATTCCGTTCGTTTATGTTTTCAACAGTAACCCTGCCTGTCATTCCGGGTTTATCCCGGAATCTCCTTAGTAGAGAGGAAATTGAGCCAACCGAGAAGATTCCGGCACGGAGTTTACCCCGTATTCTATTACGGTGGCCGGAATGACAGCTTGTGATTAAAGCAAAGTAGAGACTCGTACCTATTAATAGCCGCCCCGAAAGCTCGACATGAAGACCATGATGCCGAAAAACGTCAATCCGCAACAGAGGATGGCCGGCAGGAATACGGCCAACACAGCTCGTCCTGTTGTTGTCTCGTGTGCTTCCCTGAGTCCGATGACCTGCAGCACAAGATTCCAGATGCCCCCAACAAATCCACCACAAAAAGGGACGATACCCCATAACTGGGCACTGGAAGCATAACATACAACCCTGAATGTCGTTTCAAAGCCTCGATTGGCTCCACCAACGATGAGCAGGCAGACGTGCAGGATACCACTGGCGATGAATAATCCGGCGACGACAAGCGCCGGTGAGATGAAAAACAGAAACGTCATCCCGGCCATCTGGGTCCCCATATACCCGAAACCACCTCGATCCATAAAGGACGGCATAAAGACCGACATGCCTTGCCACATGAGGGCAAAGAGCAAACCGATTTCACACACAATAAAGCCATATAAGAGAGGTCCACCCAAGCCACCTTCTCTCTGCATGCCGGAGTAAAATTTCACAGGATTGAAGAGCACCTGCATCAAAGTATCTATAAATGCTCTTACAAATCCCAGATTTTCCCTGTCATCCCACGGTGAATTATACGAGATCACCTCCTCTGCCTGAATGGTCTCATCACCCTCAACAGTGGCCAGACTTGCAGCACAATAGGGACAATAGTGACCTTCACCAACATGAGGTACAGTTTTACCACACTCCGGACACCGCACTTCCATATCTTCTCCTTTCACGATGTGTTGCTAAATGTATTTCTCTACTTTTCTAATCGATAACATGCGGCAATGCTATAAGAAGAATGAGAGCGATACATCCACAGCAGAAGATGGCCGGTAGCAGCACCGCTAAGGCTGCTCTTTCAGTTGAGATTTCGTGTGTCTCTCTGATGCCTATTATAGTCAATACCAGATTCCAGATGAGACCGACACACCAGCCACAGCAGGGAATGATTTCCAAAAGATCAGTGCTTGAAGCATAGCAAACAACTCGAAACGTTGTCTCGAAGCTTTTCTGTGCCCCCCCAACAATGAACAAACACACATGAAGAATGGCACTGAAAATGAACAGCACGGCCAATACAATAGCCGGAGAGGCGAAAATGAAAAACGTAATCCCTGCCGCCTCACCCACAAAATCGCCGAAACCATTCTGATCCACAAAGGGAGGGACAAAGACCGACATCCCTTCCCACATGAGGGAGAAGAGAAATCCGATCTCGCCCAAAATAAAACCGTATAAGAGCGGACCGGCCAGTCCACCTTCTCGAGGCATCTTTGAAAAAAAATGGACAGGACGAAACATCACCTGTTTCCAGGTTTCAACCAGTGCATTAAAAAATCCCTGTTTTTCTCTATCGTCCCATGGGGAAGAGTATTCCTTGTTTTGACCGGATGCACTTTCCCTTTTCCCGGAAGGGTTCCCTCCACAATGTGGACACGTATTATCTTCTCCTCCTTCCGAAAAGGATCTTCCGCACTGCGGACATTGTTCTTCCATACTTTCTCCTTAATAGAATTTGCGGCTCTTCACACTTCCGATATGGATATAAAACTCTATACTGCGTTATAATAAAACAGAATGTCCAATGAAGCTCTATGATTCTCTCATAGGTTTATACCAAGACTGTCCTTATTAGACACACTCACGATTGATGTGTTTCGATCAGTTTCCCCAGTATTCAAACCACTCGCTGATGTGAGGAAAAGCTAAGAAAAAGGCTAAAACAAGAAATCCGCAACACGCGACAGCAGGCAGACTGTACGCCAGTAAAGCTCTTCCAGTCGAAATTTCATGGGCCTCTCTGACGCCAATGATGTTGAGCAATGTGTTCCACAGCCATGCCCCGAGCCACCCGCAAAACGGTATGATGTTGAAAAGATTTGCCCCGGCCGCATAGCAGATAACCCGAAACGTTGCTTCGAAATCGCGCCGCGCACCACCGACGATGAAAAGACACAGGTGCAGAATTGCGGCAGTTATAAAATAGCCCATGATGATAAACACAGGCGACAGGAGAGCACCAATTACAAGGGCTACCATACCCATACTCAAACCCATCGCCTCCAATTGATCGTACCTCTCGCCGAAAGTACCCATCATCATGAATATCCCCTGCCAAAAGAGGCTGAAGAGAACCGCAATCTCCCCTACAATGAAACCGTACAGTAAAGGTCCTCCGTAACCGCCTTTTAACGGCATGGCGGCAAAGAATTTCGTCGGACGGAAGATCGACTCTACCCACGTCTCGAACAGAGCCCGAAAGAAACCTCTATTGGCGCGATCGTCCCATGGAGAATATCCGTGGCTTTCCTCACGGATATCGCCACTTTTGAGGCTCCTTCCGCAGAATGTGCAAAATTGAACGTTCTCCCAATTCTCAATTGCTTTTCCACAACTCGGACAATTCATATTCATAAGATTCCTTTCATCAGGTGTTATCGCGTATCCCTGCGAATTCGCTCAGAACGGGAACGACAATGGCACATCCTAATGTGCTTCGTACCAATTGTTACCAACCCCAAGATCCACCTTCACAGGAATCGAAAGGGTTATGGCCTCCTCCATCTCCTTCTTAATAATCTCTGAGGCCACGTCCAATTCAGCCACCGGTACTTCGAAAACAAGTTCATCGTGAACCTGCATGATCATTTTCGTCTTCAGTCTCTTCTTCGTCACAACATCCGCAATATTTATCATCGCCACCTTGATGAGATCCGCGGCTGTGCCCTGAATAGGAGTATTGATGGCCGTCCGCTCGGCAAATTCGCGCCTGCGCCGATCCTCCGAATTAATCTCAGGAAGATAGCGGCGACGGTTCAGTAAGGTCGTAACATACCCCAGCCCTTTGGCCTTTTGGACAGTCGTGAATGTGTAATCCCGAACGCCGGGATAGCGCTCAAAATAGCCGTCAATGAAAGCCCGTGCCTCCTGCGGATCCATCTCCAACTGCTGGGCCAATCCATAAGGCCCCATACCGTACATGATGCCGAAATTGACGACCTTGGCCTGACGGCGGTGATCCGGTGTAACTTCCTCGGGATCGATATCGAAAACCAAGGCCGCCGTCCGCCGATGGACGTCCTCGTCATCCAAAAAGGACCGGCGTAACGTTTGATCTCCGGAAAGATGGGCCATGATGCGGAGTTCGATCTGCGAATAGTCCGCCGACAGTATGACGTGCTCGGAGTCGGCAGGGACAAACGCCTTTCGGATCTCCCGGCCGATCTCCGTCCGGACAGGAATGTTTTGGAGATTGGGATCGGAACTGGAAAGCCTTCCCGTCGCCGTGACCGTTTGGTTGAACGAGGTGTGGATCCGCCCTGTTTCAGGATGAACCAAAAGTGGAAGGGCATCAACGTACGTGGATTTCAGTTTCATCAACTGTCGATAGTCCAATATTCTCTTGGGCAGCTCGTGCTCTTTGGCCAGCTCCTCCAGAACACTCACGTCAGTCGAAGGGCCCGTCTTCGTTCTTCGCACGATGGGGAGATTCAGCTTCTCAAAAAGAATGACGGCCAATTGCTTTGGTGAGTTGATATTGAATTGCCCCTCGGCCAATGAATAAATTTCCTCGGCCAATCCCTTCAGATCATGCTCCAGTCTGTCCGACATCGACTCAAGAAATGCGACATCAATAGAAACCCCATTCATCTCTATTTTCGCCAGGACGGATACGAGGGGCATCTCAACGGTACGGAACAGGTCATCCAATTCCAGGCTCCTCAGTTTCGGTTCGAAGAGCTTCCGCAACTGGAGGGTAATGTCGGCGTCCTCACAAGCGTATTCCGCCGCCTTCGAGACAGGGACATCGGCCATACTGATCTGTTTCTTGCCGGTCCCGATGAGATCGCTGATGGGAATCATTTTATGATTGAGGTTCTCGAGACTGAGCGTCTCAAGGTTATGTTGCCTGCCCGAAGGGTTCAGCAAGTAGGAGGCCACCATGGTATCGAAGTCGATCCCTCGAAGATGAATACCGGCTCGAGACAGTACAATCATATCATATTTAATATTCTGCCCACATTTTTGAATGCCTGGATCTTCGAGGAGTGGTCTCAATGCATCCAACGTGCGTGCGAGATCCATAGTTCTTCCCGTTGAATGGCCCACGGGAATATAGAAAGCTTCGTGAGGTGAATGGGCCAGGGACAAACCGACGATATCCGCCAGCATCGGATTCTGACTCGTCGTCTCCAAGTCAATGGTGAACCTTCCTTTTTCTTGAAGTACACCTGCAAGACTATCGAGTTCGGACTGTTCATGAATGGTATGATACTGTGTTTCCTGCGCGGGAGCCTGCGGAGTTATTTCCTGGAGAAGCTTGGTGAATTCAAGATCCTTGAAAAGCACGGTGAGCTTCTCGATATCCCATGCTTTCAAGGAGAGCTCATCAGGGCCAATCTCCAGTGGAACGTCGGTCTCGATGGTCACCAACTGTTTCGACAGGCGGGCTTTATCTTGGTTTTCAAGAAGACGCTGACGAACGTTTTTTCGAGGTATCTCCTCGGCATGATCCAAAACCCCCTCCAGAGATCCGTATTTTTGAATCAACGCAATGGCTGTCTTTTCACCGATCCCCGGCACACCGGGCACATTGTCCGATTGATCGCCCATGAGGCCGAGCACATCGACCATCTTCTCCGGCCCCACTCCAAATTTCTCTTTGACCACATCCTCGTCGATGATTTCACTTTCCTCACCGCTCCTCTTGGGATTGAGCACTGTGATATCGGCGTCGATCAACTGCATAAAGTCCTTGTCCCCTGTGACGAGTATCGTTTCCATGCCTTGCTCCTTGGCCATCCTGGCCAGGGTTCCCATCACATCGTCGGCCTCGAATCCCTCCTTCTCAAGTACGGGCAGCCGCATGGCCTCAATAACCTCCCGAATTCGCGGCAACTGGTCCCGCATGTCATCCGGCATCTTTTCCCGGGTTGCCTTGTATTCGGCATATTGTTCGTGCCGAAACGTGGGGGCGGCCGTGTCGAACACCACGGCCAGGTAATCCGGCTTCTCGTCTTTCAGCAAACGCATGACGGCGTTCGTGAAGCCGAAGACGGCGCTGGTATTCTCCCCTTTGGATGAGATGAGCGGATTTCGAATGAAGGCAAAATAGGAGCGGTAGGCCAGGGCCGAACCGTCAATAAGGAAAAGCCTCTTTTTACTCACTGTATTATCCATGGTTCGAGACAAGAATTCGTATCACTTCTTCGCCGTTATTATAACTTAAAATCTGTTGCCAGGCAACTCTTTTTCTGAAAAATAATGAACGGCGGAGCCAATTTGAAAAAAACCGCCGGAGAAAGAACATCCCGGCGGTTCTGGAATTTTGACCTTTGAATTTCTGATTTGAAGTTTTGAATTTCCCTACGTCCCCATTTCCCATGAAGCGAGATATTCTTCCTGTTCCGGGAGCAATGTGTCGATTGTGACACCCATCGACTCCAATTTCAAGCGAGCGATCTCCTTGTCGATGGCCTCGGGGATGCGGTAGACTTTCTTCTCCAGCTTGGAACCCTCTTTGGAGATAAACTCGGAACCGAGGGACTGATTGGCAAAACTCATATCCATAACATGGGCCGGATGCCCCTCTGCCGCAGCGAGGTTAATGAGTCGTCCTTCACCCAGGAGATAGATCTTTCGCCCGTCCTTGAGCGCATATTCGTCAACAAAATCCCGAACGGTGCGTTTCCCCGTAGACATTTTCTCCAAAGCAGGAATGTCGATTTCGACGTTGAAATGTCCGGAATTGGCCACAATGGCTCCGTCTTTCATGGCTTCAAAATGCTCCTTCCGGATAACATTGATGTCACCAGTCAATGTGACAAAGACATCACCGATCGGTGCCGCTTCACCCATGGGCATGACGTTATACCCATCCATGACCGCCTCAATAGCACGGACCGGATCGATTTCAGTGATGATGATCCTCGCTCCCCCTCCCTTGGCCCGCATGGCCACCCCACGTCCACACCAACCATACCCGGCAACGACCACGGTTGCTCCTGAAATAAGGATGTTCGTTGCTCTCAAGATTCCGTCGACCGTACTCTGGCCCGTTCCGTAGCGGTTATCAAAGAGGTGCTTCGTATCCGAATCGTTCACGGCAATCAACGGAAAGAGAAGCTTTCCCTGCTTCTCCAAACTTCTCAGTCGGATCACTCCTGTGGTCGTCTCTTCTGTGCCGGCCATCACCGTCTCAGCCAGGTTCTGCCGCTCCATGTGGATGGTCGAGACCAAATCGGCACCGTCGTCCATGGTGATGTGTGGCTCGATATCCAGTGCTGCATTGATATGATCGTAATACGTTTTATTATCTTCGCCTTTGATGGCAAATACCGAAATTCCGTGATCCTTGACCAGACAGGCGGTCACGTCATCCTGAGTGCTCAGTGGATTGGACGCACACAGGGCAGTCTTGGCCCCCCCCGCCTGCAACGTCACCATGAGATTCGCTGTCTCTGTCGTGACGTGCATGCATGCTGCAATATTCAAACCCTTCAGCGGTTTCTCCTTTTCGAAACGCTGGCGAATTAACCGTAGAACCGGCATATGGCGTTCCGCCCATTCGATTCTCAAGCGGCCCTTGTCTGCCAAAGTGATGTCTTTGATGTCGTATTTCACGCTAACCTCCCTTTATAATCCCTTCTTAAGATCAGCAACCTTATCCCGCGCTTCCCAGGTAAAATCCTCTTCCTCGCGGCCGAAATGGCCGTAGACTGCAGTCTTCTTGAAGATCGGCCGCTTCAGTTTGAGATGCTCAATCATTCCTCTGGGAGTAAAATCGAAATGTTCCCTGATCAATTTCTCAATCTTCTTATCGGAAATCGTCCCAGTCCCCTGCGAATCGACCATAATCGACACGGGTTCGGTGACACCGATGCAATAACCAAGCTGAATCTCGCACCTCTCGGCCAAACCCGCCGCAACGACATTCTTGGCCGCATACCGTGCCATGTAGGAACCGGAGCGATCAACCTTCGTCGGATCCTTTCCGGAGAAGCAGCCCCCGCCGTGACTCCCGACGCCACCGTATGTATCGACGATGATCTTTCGACCCGTTAAACCGGTATCAGCCATGGGACCCCCAATAACAAACCTTCCCGTCGCGTTAATATGATAGACCACGTTCTTTCTGTCGACAAGATGCTCGGGAATAATGGGCAGGATCACCGTTTCTATGATATCGCTTTTCAGTTTCTTGACATCGACATCAGGATCATGGTGCGCACCTATGACCACCGTATCCACACGCACAGGTTTTCCCTCCCGATATTCTACGGTTACTTGCGTTTTTCCATCGGGTCGCAGATAGGACAGGAGTCCTTCCTTACGCACCTCCGCCAGCCGCTTGGCCAATTTGTGGGCCAAGAGAATGGGCATGGGCATGAGCTCTTGGGTCTCGTTTGTGGCATATCCAAACATGAGCCCTTGATCACCTGCCCCCTGGCGATCGACCCCCAAAGCGATGTCCGGAGACTGCTGTTCGATATTTGTCAGAACAGCACAGGTTTGATGATCGAAGCCGTAAGCTGGATCCGTATAACCGATATCATGGATCGTCTGCCTGACGATACCGGGAATGTCCACGTAGCAATCGGTGGTGATCTGTCCACCGACGAGCGTTAATCCCATGGAAACAAAGGTCTCACAGGCGACACGACCCATGGGGTCCTGGGTAAAGATGGCATCGAGTATGGCATCCGATATTTGATCAGCGACCTTGTCGGGATGACCCTCGGTCACCGATTCCGATGTGAACAGACAATTCTTATTCCTCATGAACAATCCTCCCTAAAGTGCTTCCACTTCCGACATATCTCCAATGGTCAATCTGGTAAAAGAACCTTTAATAACTGCATTGTCCCCAACAATGGATTTGTCCAACATACTATTGGAGACAAAGGCTTTTTCTCCGATAATGGAATCTCGGAGTATTGAATGCTGGACGCGCGCTCCGGCTGCCACCGAGACGTGAGGGCCAATAACAGAAGATTTTACCACGGCGGATTCCTCAATGAAGACCGGAGGCTGAACAACGGAGCCACCCAGAGTGAGGTCCTGTCCCCTCAGCTCCAATAAATGGCGATTTGTAGCCAAAAGGGCTTCCGGCTTTCCACAATCGTACCAGTGCTCAACACCGAAGGTGGTTATTCTGTGACCCTTGCCTATCATCATCTCGAAAGCATCCGTCAATTGATACTCACCTTTTGTTTTCATGTCTTGTTCGATCATCTCTTCGATGCATTCAATGAGCAGGAGCGGATCTTTAATATAATACATTCCGACTAAGGCCAAATTCGTCTCAGGTTCTTCCGGCTTTTCCACGACTCGTTGAACAAAACCTCCCTCCAGGGCCACTATTCCGAAGCGCCTCGGATCCTCAACCTCTTTAATTCCAAGAGAGGTGTACTGTCCCTTGAAGACCGGCTCAAGATCCGTTTCGAAAATGGTATCGCCTAAAACAATGAAAAGCGGTTCGGCCCCCACAAACTTCTTGGCCAAAAAGAGAGCGTGCGCAATACCCAGTCGTTCCGTCTGTTCCACAAAATGGGCTGGAAAATCATAACATGATTTGACATATTCTTCAATCTTATCACCCAAATGGCCGACAATGAGTGTCACTTCATCAATGCCATGCTCTTCAAGCTTGTCGAGGATGTGAGCCAGAATTGGCTTCCCTGCAACATGGAGAAGGGCCTTGGGACGTGCATACGTGTAAGGTCTCATTCTCGTCCCTTCGCCGGCCACCGGAATAATCGCTTTCACTTTTCAACTCCTTCTCTCTGTTAATTGTTAAACGTCAACCTCGTTCAATCTTGTCTTCAAACATTCTATGCGATCCACCGGGGTCGGATCAACTCCTCTGAGTAAGGCTGCATAGTAGCTCATAAAATCGCCCAGACAGATGAGAGAGAAAAGACGCGTCAGGAGCCCATCCCCCTCGCTCCACACCTCAGTGTAGGAGAGCCCATCCGATTCCAGGAACTCCATGGTGACGTCCATACGTCTCTGAACCTCAGGCTGATCTTCCCTGTCCCTGAGAAAAACCGCCGTAAACCTGTCCCCCATTTTCCGCAATCCCTGCCAGCCCATGATCTCATTATGATTCATTTCGGGGATGACGTTTGAAAGGGCCAGCATTTCGGAATTCTCATCAATTTGTGTGCTCCACCGTCTGGCAACAGGATAAAATCGCTCCGAAGCATAGACAAGCGGTACGCGGTCGAAGAGTTGTGCTGCCAACGCTTTGGCAGCATTGTGACTGAAAGGAACGGACCACTGATACTCCATCGTCTTCTCAATCAAAAAAGAGACCGTGTCTCCCATGGCCGAGTCCTTTTCACCGATGAAACCCGCCCTCGAAAGAACAATCAAAACAGGGAAGAAAAGATACCCGAGAGCGGTCCGGGGCGGATACCCGGGAGGAATGCGAATCAAACTTTTTCCCGTCTCAATGGCACGATCCGCCAAAAAACCTCCAGAAGTTATGCAGACAATGGGAATACTTTTTTTGTTTCCGATCTCGAAGATGCGAAGAATTTCTTCGGTGTTTCCTGAATAGCTCAGCACAAAAAGGAGTGATGAGGAAGAGACATATTGTGGCAGAGAATAACCCCGGTTTACTTCAAGGGGTATCTCCAATTCGTCGAAGAGGTACGAACGGAGGATGTCACCACCGATGGCCGATCCTCCGAGACCGCAGATCATAAGGTTTGAGACAGCTGCTGGAACTGAAGTCAGACGAGCAGCCGTGCCTATGTCAATCGCCTCCTGACATTGCCGGCCAAAGGAAATCAGGGTCGCATGCATATTCGATGCATCTATCCTTCTCATATGTTCAATATCATCCAATATGTTGCAATCGCTCCTCTTCATATCGACATCACATTCATTCGGAACGAGCAGTCAGGCGCGGCACGGTGGCTTCCTGCCGGAAACTGCTCTCCTTTAACGACTGAAAATACTCCTCATCATCAACGATACTATTATAGGAGAAAAGGGAAACACCGCTGACGTCGAGTGAACGAATCCCCCGAATCTGTTGGATTGTGGCGATAACATCCTGATTGTACACTCCTACTCCTGCAAGAAGATATCCCCCTTGAACCAATTGACAGGCCATGCCAATCTGCTCAAGAACCAATTCCGTAACGGGTGAGTAAGCCATGACGACGATGAAATCAAGCAATCCGTCATGCATCCATGCCTGCCAATCCTGTCCGAATTGCTTCACGGCAAGATCATAATCCGGCTTGACGGCAGCGGAAAGCATCACCTTCGGCTTGAGGGTCTCGATCCGCCTCCTTATTCTCCCAACGGTCTGTGTCACGTTTTGGCAACGCCACTGATACCACAAGCTGTCAAGAGCCGCAACACCCTCGACACCCAAGTCTTTCTCCAAGGCATCTCTCTCTCGAAACAGTTGAATTGGATCCACAGCGTACCTCTCTTTGAAGAGGATTCGCGTCGCAGGATTGAAGTCGGTCTCACCGTTGGGATAGCGGACGTAATCCAGATGGATGCCATCGATATCATATCGAGAAACAATCTCCCCAATGACGTTCGGAATCCACTCTTGAACGTCCGGATGCCCGGGCGAAAGAAACACACCTTCCATACCCAACGGATGGGGCCGTTCATAAGTGAGCAAGGAGCGCCCTTCAGACGTATAGGCTATCCAGTCGGGGTGTTGGTGAAAAATGTGCTTCTTGCTCTGCGGTTGCTCCGGAGCGGACCAGACAAAGTAGACATTTATCCAGGCGTGAACTTGCAGACCTCGTCCATGGGCTTGTTCAATCACGCTCTGTAACGGATCGAACTCCTCTCCTAAAAGTGACAACTGTTCTGCTCTGGGAAGAATGTCGCTTTGATAATACGCATCCCCACGTCCACACACTTGAACAAAAATCATGTTGCAATGTGTTTGAGCGATCCGGTTCACCATTTCCGAGATGCTCTCTTCAGATATCAATCCATCTCGCACGACCCAAAAAGCTCTCGCCTCATAGGTCTGACTCGTTGAAACGGACGCCGAACACAGGCACAGAATGAAACCGATCAGGATTGTCTTCATCGTAACGGATAAAAAATAAAAAAGGACAAAAGAAATCTTTGACTCTTTGTCCTTTTCCTGCGGGATATTCTATTCTCAGGTATATCAGTCTTCCTCCTTACCACCCTTTGTCTCCTTTTGAGGAGGAATTGACTCGGAATCGCCCCCCGACTTTTTCTTCACCTCTTCTTTGGAATCATCTTTTTCCGGCTCTTTCTCCGAAGGCGTCTCCTCTTTGGGCTCCTTCTCAGGCTGTTCAGTCTCAATCCCCTGATCTTTTTCTTCCCGATCCTCCCCCAAAACAAGTTGATCTTGAGATGAGGCGCTCTCCTCGATTTTCCCAGCCTCTTTCTTTCGTCTCCTCTTTTTTCTCGTCGCTTCCTCGTGCGTCAGCTCACTGCCAACGAGCTCTACGATGGATAAGGCCGCTCCATCACCAATACGGTTCCCCACTTTGATGAGACGGGAATACCCACCGTTTCTGTCGCTGTATCGAGGAGCTATCGTGTCAAAAAGCTTTGCCACGATCTTCTTATCCTTGATCACTTTAAACACTTGTCGCCGCGTATGAAGGGTCCCCAGCTTCGCTTTCGTAATGAGTCTTTCCACAAGTCTTTGGCTTTCTTTGGCAAGCGAGTCCGTCGTCTGAATTCGCTCCCGTTCGATAAGGGCTGTTGCTAAATTGGCCAGAACCGCTTGGCGATGGCTGACGTCCCTCCCGAGTTTTTTCACTCTTTTCCTGTGTCTCACTGCACTTCTCCGCGTCTCAATCTTTGTTCGATTTATTTATTCCACAGTCTTTTCAAGATACCGTTGTACGTTCATCCCGAAAGAGAGGCCATAATTGCTCAAAATCTCGTTAAGCTCCTGCAATGATTTCCGACCGAAATTTCGATATTTCAACATTTCCGCCTCTGTTTTCTGAACAAGATCTTTCAAGGTCTTGATCTCTGCTGCTTTGAGACAATTACTTGATCGTACCGAAAGCTCAAGCTCATCGACGCTCATTCTCAACAAATTGCGAATGCGAACGGTCTCCTCATCCACTTCCTCAATCTCAACCTCCTCCGGCTCCTCCTCAAAACTGATAAACAGTTTCAAGTGATCTCTCAGAATTCGAGCAGCCGTTGCCATAGCGTCGTCAGGAGTGATCGTGCCATCCGTCCAGATCTCCAAAATCAGCTTATCATAATCGATGCGTTGCCCTACCCGTGTACTTTCAACCGTATAATTCACCTTTGTAATGGGTGTGAAGATCGCATCCAGCGGAATCGTACCGATAGGCTGATCTTGTTTCCTGTTTAACTCAGCCGGAATATAACCGCGTCCGGAGCCAATCGTCACTTCCATTCTCAGGTCGGCATCGGCGTCAAGCGTCGCAATATGATGATCAGGATTCAGGATCTCTATGTCGGTATCCGTTTGAAAGACTCCTGCCGTCAATTCACCCTTCCCCTTGTGCTCCACAACCACTTTCTTCGTATGGTTGGTATGTAATTTTATACGAACCTCTTTCATGTTCAAGACAATTTCGGTCACGTCTTCAACAATACCCGGAATAGTACTCAATTCATGAAGAATGTTATCGATTTTTAACGAGGTAATGGCTGCACCCTGTAAAGAAGAGAGGAGAACGCGGCGCAATGCGTTTCCTAAAGTGTGTCCATACCCTCTCTCCAACGGTTCGGCGCTGAATTTACCGTACCGGTCTGAAAAACTGTTCTCGTCAAGCTCAACACCCTTTGGCATGATTAAACTTTTCCACTTCATGCTTCTTATATCTCCCCAAAAAGATCGTTTGCTTTTCTTCTATGTAACGGCATGATCGAAACTTTTCCACTTCATGCTTCTTCTGTTTTCAATAAAATCGCTTACTCTTTTTCAATATGTTGGAGAGGCTCGAAACGAAATCCTCTTCAACCGAACTCGAAAAACTGGCCTTCCAATCCAAACCCTGTGGATTACTTTGAGTACAATCCCACGATCAAATGCTCTTGAATGGGGGTTGGAATTTCATCTCGACTCGGCACCGCCAGGATCTGACCGGTCATCTTGGTCTTATCCACTTGCAGCCATGGAAGTTCGGTTCTCCGATCGATCCGTTTCAAAGCCGTTTGAATGACAGCAAGTTTTTGGCTTTTGTCCCGAACCCGTACGACATCACCCGATTTCACTTGATATGAGGGGATATCTACAACACGCTCATTGACCGTAAAATGACGATGGCGAACCAATTGCCGAGCTGTATTACGAGAGGGAGCAAATCCCAATCGGTAGATTACGTTGTCGAGACGCGATTCAAGCAGCATGAGCAGATTCTCACCCGTAATGCCCGTCTGACGAGCCGCCTTCTCGTAATAATTTCGGAATTGACGCTCCAGAATGCCGTACATTCGACGAGCTTTCTGCTTCTCTCGTAATTGTAGACCATAATCGGAGATTTTTCTCCTCGAATCGTGTCCATGCTGTCCGGGGGCATAGCCTCTTCTTTCAAAGGCGCATTTATCTGTGACACAACGATCGCCTTTCAGAAAGAGTTTTTCTCCTTCCCGTCGACATAACCGACACTGTGCATCACGGTATCGTGCCATTTACACTCTTCTCCTTTTTGGCGGCCGACAGCCATTGTGAGGGATGGGTGTGACATCACGGATGGTCGTCACCTCCAGTCCAGCAGCCTGGAGTGAACGTATGGCAGCCTCCCGACCAGCTCCTGGACCTCGCACCCAGATTTCGATCCTGCGTAACCCGATATCGAGCGCTTTCTTAGCAGCCGCCTCAGCAGCCAGCTGAGCGGCAAATGGGGTGCTTTTGCGCGATCCCTTGAATCCAACTCGTCCAGCAGTTCCCCAAGATATGACATCCCCTTTTGAATCAGTGATCGTAATAATTGTATTATTGAATGTAGCTTTAATATGGGCTACACCTGATGTGTCGGCCAGTTTCTCTCTTTTTTTCTTTCTTTCAGGTTGGGGCACTGCACTCCTCCTTCAGCGAAAATACTGTGTTTACCTTTTCCTTTTAGCACCGACTGTGCGCCGCGGACCTTTCCGAGTTCTGGCATTCGTACTCGTCCGCTGCCCATGAACCGGCAAGCCTCTTCTGTGCCGGAGTCCCCGATAGGCTCCGATGTCCATGAGTCGCTTGATATTCATGGAAGTCTCCGTTCGAAGGCTTCCCTCTACTTTATAATCCGACTCCAAAGCTGCCCGAAGTTTCGCGACTTCTTCCTCAGTGAGTTTCTCTACGCGTTTGTTCGGATCAACAGCGGTTTCATCCAAAATCTTCTTGGCTGCCGACCGCCCAATTCCGTAAATGAATGTGAGAGCGACTTCGATGCGCTTATTCCGGGGCAGATCGACACCCGCAATTCGAGCCACAATACATCCTCCTTTAAGTTAGTGCGCTACCCTTGCCGCTGCTTATGCCTGGGGTTCCTACAAATAACTCGAACCACCCCTTTGCGGCGAACGATTTTGCAATTGTCACATATTTTTCTTACAGATGCTTGAACTCTCATTTTCCATTATTTGTAGCGATAGATAATTCTACCTCGACTCAAGTCGTAGGGTGATAGTTCAATGGTGACCTTATCTCCCGGTAGTATCTTGATGAAATGCATGCGCATTTTGCCTGAAACATGCGCCAAGACTCGATGTCCGTTCTCCAGCTCTACGCGGAAAGTCGCGTTTGGCAGTGACTCGACAACTGTCCCTTCAACTTGAATTCCTTCTTCTTTTGGCATGTGCTCTTTGTAAAATTCTTTCGTAGTGCTCTTTCTTTTAAGAATCGGTCAGGATACGCGGCCCTTCTCTGGTGATGACTATAGTGTGCTCGAAATGAGCTGAGGCCGAGCCATCCTTCGTCACGACAGTCCAGTTATCATCTTGTGTCTCAACCTCAAAACCACCGGCATTGACCATTGGCTCAATGGCCAGTGTCATCCCAGCTTTCAAAACAGGTCCGGAACCTGGGCTACCAAAGTTCGGCACTTGCGGCTCTTCGTGCATCGCCTTTCCAATACCATGGCCCACAAGCGCCCGAACCACCGAATATCCGTGACGTTCAACAAAGCTCTGTATAGACCACGAGATATCGGACAACCTATTTCCCTCCCTGGCCTGCGAAATTCCCTCGAACAAAGCATCGCGTGTTACTGTTAAGAGTTCACTCTTTTCCTGAGAAACGGGTTCAACACAGAAGGTCTCGGCGCCATCACCGTAATAGCCTGCCTTTTCGACACCAACGTCGATACTGACTATTTGTCCCTCCTGCAACTTCCGATTTCCCGGAATACCGTGTACGACTTCATCATCGATCGATACACAGATACTTGCAGGAAATCCGTGGAATCCTTTAAATGCCGGACGACCGCCGCATTGTATGATAAATTCTTCAGCCATTGTATTGAGATCTTGTGATGTTACTCCCGGATGTACGTTCTGTTCAATCAATTTCAATGTACGGTAAACAATATGACAGCTTTCATGTATCGACTCAATTTCTTTTTCAGATTTCAGAACAATCATGCACCTATACAATTGAGATGCGAGGCAATATCCCGAAATACCTTTTCGACGTCTCCGTTCCCATCAATTTCTTGCAGCAATCCCACTCCTGCATAAAAAGCCTTCAATGGAGCAGTCTCCGCTTCGTAAACTTGCATTCGATTGGTGATCGTCTCCGCTCTGTCATCCTCCCGCTGGTACAAGACACCCCCACACCACGTACATCGACTTTCCTTCTCAGGGGGATTGCTGAGTAAATTGTAATCCCGATTGCAGTTTCGACACAGGCGACGGTTACTCAGGCGCTCCACAATCCTCTCCGATTCCACCTCGAGACTGAAGACAATATCCAATTCTCTTTCTTTCTTTTTCAACAAATCTTCAAGTTCTCGGGCTTGGTTCACCGTCCGGGGAAATCCGTCCAAGACAAAGCCCCCTCTGCAATTTTCCCCACTCAAACGATTCTCAATAATGGATATCATTGTCTCGTCCGGAACGAGTTCCCCCGCCTCCATGTATCCTTTGGCTTGACGTCCCAGTTCCGTCTCCTGATCCGCTGCTTCCCGCAACATATCCCCCGTCGATATATGGAGAAACCCACAATATTTCGCAATCGCCTGCGCTTGCGTTCCTTTTCCCGAACCCGGAGGACCAAGGAGGACTATGCGCATCTCATCTTATCCTTTCGGTTCAACCAACAGAGAACTCCTGTCTTACATTCTGCGCCGACCTCGAATCCTCCCTTTCTTCATAAATCCATCATAGTGTCTCATCAACAAATGCGATTCTACTTGCTGAAGAGTATCAAGTGCAACTCCCACCACAATGAGTAAACCTGTCCCTCCAAAGAAGTCCGCGTAACTGTAAGTCACGTTCATTGAACGAACGATGAAGTAGGGGAAGATAGCCACTGCCGCCAAAAAAACGGCCCCGGGAAAGGTGACCCGCGTTAAAATGTGGTCAATATACTCCGACGTTCTCTTCCCCGGTCGAACACCCGGAATAAATCCCCCATACTTCTTCATGTTGTCTGCCAGGTCTATTGGATTAAAAATGATCGCCGTGTAAAAATATGTGAAAAATACAATAGTAATGCCGTAGAAGAACCAGTATACAGGCGAAGTCAGATCAAAATATCCGGCCAATGATTCCATCATGGCACTGTTTGGGAAGAACATTTTCAAGGTACCGGGCACAAAGAGAATTGACTGCGCAAAGATAATGGGGATAACGCCTGCCGTATTCACCCGAAGCGGAATATGAGTGCTTTGCCCCCCGTAAATCTTCCGTCCGACGACCCGCTTCGCATACTGAACGGGTATTTTACGCTGTCCCTGCGTGATGAGAACCACGAAGGCCACTGTGGCGTACATGAGTGCAAAAAGGAAGAGCTCGGTGAAGATGCTCTGTGTCCCTGCGACAACCTGTCGGAACTCCCCTAAAATTGCACTCGGGAACCGAGCCACGATGCCGATAAAAATGATGAGTGAGATTCCGTTGCCGATGCCCCTTTCATCAATCTTTTCTCCCAACCACATAATAAAAATGGTTCCGCTCGTCAGAGTGATCATGGTCAACAATCGAAATCCCCACCCTGGCTGTGGCACCACAACACGCGCTATTTCACCCACGGCCACAGGAGGAATGCTTTCTAAGAAGACGCTAATACCGTAAGATTGAAGGAGCGATATGATGACCGTACCGTAGCGAGTATACTGAGTAATCTTTTTCCGTCCCTCCTCCCCTTCCTTCTGGAGTTTCTGAAAATAAGGGACTACCGATCCGAGCAACTGAATAATAATGGATGCGCTGATATAGGGCATAATCCCCAGGGCAAAGATAGTCGCTTTGCGAAATGCTCCCCCGACAAACATATCATAAAATCCAAACAGTGTTCCCCCTGCCTGATCGAGATATGCTCCCAGCGCGCCTGCATCCGTCCCTGGAGTGGGGACATGACCACCCACACGGTATACGAGAAGAATACCGATCGTAAAGAGAAGCCGTCGTCTCAATTCCGGAATTTTCAGGGCATTTTGGAGCGTTTTGATCATCTCATATCACCTCAACAGATCCTTTGGCCTTTTCAATTTTAGCCTTTGCGGTCGCACTGAAAGCATGTGCTCTGACCGTCATTCCTTCGGCGACCTCCCCCACCCCTAAAACTTTGACGGGAATTCTCTCCTTCTTGATGATTCCCTTCTGTCTTAGAACGTGAGGTGTAATGATCTTTTCGTCTCCGCAGCGGGCTAAGTCTTGCACATTTACTATCTGGTATTCTTTCTTAAAAATGTTTGTAAATCCTTTTTTGGGTAGCCGCCGCTGAATGGGCATTTGACCGCCTTCGAACCAAGCCGGTATTTTGACACCTGATCTGGATTTCTGGCCCTTGTGTCCTCGGCAGCTCGTCCCCCCATGACCGGACCCTTCGCCTCGACCAACACGTTTCCTCTTCTTCCGAGCCCCCTGTGGTTTTTTCAACTCATTAAGTTTCATATCGTAAAGCACCTCTCAAGAGACTTCTTCAACCTCCACTAAATGTTCAACCGTCCTAATCATCCCCCGAATCTGAGGGGTGTCATTCTGAATCACACTCTGATTCATTTTTCGAATTCCCAAAGCTTTGAGCGTCAATTTCTGTCTCTTCTGGCGCCCGATTGCACTTCTTCTTTGAGAAATTCTCAGCTTTTTGGCCATAGCTCATACTCCGTTAACGGAATCTAACCCATCAACTCTTCAATCGGAATCCCACGAATCTTCGATACCTTTTGAGCGTCTCGCAATCTCAGCAAACCCTCCATCGTGGCCTTCGCCACATTGTGAGGATTGGGTGAACCCAAGGATTTTGTAAGCACATCTCGAATCCCTGAACACTCCACAACTGCCCGAACAGCTCCACCGGCAATAATACCCGTTCCAGGTGATGCCGGCTTGAGAAGAACTCGAGCAGCACCGAAACGACCGGTCACTTGATGGGGAATCGTTCCTCCCAGGAGTGGAATCTGCGCGAGATTCTTCTTCGCAATCTCAGCGCCCTTCCTGATAGCCTCTGAGACTTCATTCGCCTTGCCCAATCCGATACCCACTTGGCCGTGACCATCTCCAACGACAGTCAAAGCGTTAAAACTGAACCGACGTCCCCCTTTAACGACTTTTGCAACGCGATTGATATGAAGAACCCGATCAATGTATTCTTGTTCCTTCGGCTCCTCTTTTGCCAACCTTCCTCTTCTTTCTTCCTTAGGCTTTTCGAAACTCAAAACTCCAATCCTCCTTCCCGAGCACCATCAGCCACAGCCTTTACGCGTCCATGATACAGATAACCAGCACGATCGAAAACGATCTTCGTGATCTTTTCTTTTTTTGCCTTTTCCGCCAAGACGCTCCCCACCTCTTTTCCCACCGCACATTTCCCCTTCAGTTCGTTTCTCCTCTGACGAAGTTCCGGCGATAAACTTGAGGTTGAGACAAGAGATTTTCCGTGCGTATCGTCGATAAGTTGAGCATAAATATGTTTTGAGCTGCGAAATACCGTTAAGCGTGGTCTCTCTGAGGTGCCGGAAACTTTTTTCCTTACTCGCCTTCGTCGCTTCTCTCTTCCCTTCTGTTTTGTTACGTTTCTGTCTTTCATTGTTTCATGCTTTGAAAAAAATTTAGATCGCCGCTTTCCCTGCTTTTCGGCGTATGTATTCACCTTCGTACTTGATTCCTTTTGCCTTGTAAGGATCAGGGGGGCGAAAGGATCGAATCTTGGCCGCAACCTGACCGACCATTTGTTTGTCAATACCAGAAATGCTCAATCGCGTGCCTTTTTCAATAGTGATCGTAATCCCCTCAGGTGGTCGGAACACGATAGGGTGAGAATATCCCAATTGAAAGACGACTGCGTTATCCTGCTGTTCGGCTCGATATCCTACACCCGTAATCTCCAGCTGTTTCTGAAATGTCTTCGTAACCCCTTCAACCATATTGGCCAAAAGGGTCCTGGTGAGACCATGGAGTGACCTGTGAAGAGGTGTATCCGATGGCCGCGTTACAGCTATGGATCCTTCAGTTACAGTTACAGTCAGGCTTGGGTGAATCTCCTGGGAGAGAGTCCCCTTCGGTCCCTTTATCTGAATTCTATTCTCCTGAATCTCGATTTCCACTCCCTGAGGAATTTCAATCGGTTCTTTTCCAATGCGCGACACCCTTTACCTCCACCGCTTGTAAATTCACTACCATATGTAACAAAGAACTTCTCCCCCGATGCCCAACTCCCTCGTCTGTTTGTCGGTCAATATACCCTTGGATGTTGACATGATAGCCACCCCTAATCCGTTAAGAACCTTGGGTACCTTATCTTTCGCCACATACTTTCTCCGTCCAGGAGTACTCACTCGCTGTAAGCCAGAGATGATAGGCATTTCATTTGCATCATACCTTAAATACAACCGAAGATAGGGATGGCGATCTTTCTCGATATCCGTAAATGAATTAATGAACTTTTGTTCGACCAAAATTCGAGCAATCTCCCTTTTCAATATTGAGGCAGGCACATCGACTTTTTTGTACTTTGCATGACATGCATTTCTCAGTCTCGTAAGTATGTCAGCAACAGGATCGGTCATCATTGCATAACTCCCTTATCACTCAAGTAAACAATTCCAAGCTTACCAACTCGATTTGGTAACCCCGGGGATAAGCCCTTGCAAAGCCAGTTCCCGGAAACAGATCCGACATACACCGAACTGTCGGAGATACGCCCGGGATCGTCCACACCGGTGGCATCGATTGTATCGGCGGACTTTGTACTTTGGTTCGCGCTTTGCTTTTTCCATCAATGCTTTTTTCGCCACAATATTCTCTCCTAAACAGGTCTGTCAATGAGCTACGTGGTACGGAAAGGCACACCAAAAACTTTTAGGAGCTCGAAGGCCTCCTCGTCTGTATTGGCTGTTGTAACAATAGTGACGTCCATACCATGGATACGCTCAACCTTGTCGTAGTCAATTTCTGGAAAAATAATCTGCTCGGTCAAACCCAGTGAATAATTCCCATGCCCATCGAAGGACTTTGTCGAAAGTCCTCGGAAATCACGAATTCGAGGCATAGCGACATTGATGAGTCGATCTAAAAACTCATACATCCTGGTTCGCCGGAGGGTTGTTCGGCATCCCACGGCCATGCCAGCCCTCAATTTGAAATTGGAGATCGACAGTTTTGCCCTGGTAACAACCGGTCGCTGACCGACAATAGTCATCAGATCCTCTATAGCGGAGTCAAGAACTTTCGTATTCTGAATTGCTTCACCAACGCCCATATTGACCACGATCTTTTCCAATTTGGGTATTTCCATGCTGTTGTCATACCCAAACTTCTTGGTAAGAGCTGGCATCACCGTCTCAATATATTCACGTTTCAATCGCGGCTCCATGCGTTCCTCTCAATGCGAATAACCGTTTGACTTTCTCTGCTAATCAAAAATTTCACCACACTGTTTGCATTGCCGTGTTCTTCGGCCACCCTCCAGAATTTTTGAACCAATCTTGGTAGGCTCATTGCATTTCGGACATACCACCATCACGTTCGAGATATGAATGGGCGCTTCCTTCTCCACAATACCACCCTTAGGATTACTCTGGGAAGGTCGAGTGTGCCTTTTGATGAAATGGACACCTTCAACCAAAACACGTTGCTTCGCAGGAAACACTCTTAATACTTTGCCCCTTTTGTCTCTATCATCGCCGGATATCACCAGCACCAAATCATTTTTTGCAACTTTCATTATCAAATAACCTCAGGCGCTAAAGAGATAATCTTCATAAATCCCTTCTCTCTCAACTCTCTTGCAACAGGGCCAAAGACCCGTGTGCCCCTCGGCTCACCCGCCTCAGTTATAAGCACTGCGGCATTCTCATCGAAACGAATGTACGTACCATCACGCCGAGGTGTTTCCTTCTTCGTTCGAACAATAACAGCTTTGGACATCTGACCTTTTTTCACAGCACCTCCAGGGAGGGCATCCTTGATCGAAACGACAACAATATCCCCAACTCCGGCATATCTTCGTCCAGTACCCCCTAATACTCTTATGCATTGGATACGCTTTGCCCCGGTATTATCGGCAACATTCATGTTCGTCTCTTGTTGAATCATGCTCAATACTCCTGTCTTTGCACTATGTTTCCGGGGTTCTCTCCATAATTTCAACGAGACGCCATCGTTTCATTCTGCTCAGAGGACGTGTTTCCATTATTTTCACCCTATCTCCAACGCGGCATTGGTTGTCCTCGTCGTGCGCCATGAGTTTCGTTGTCTTCTTCACGATTCGATCGTATCTGGGATGTCGAACAAGGCGTTCGACAACTACGACAATACCCTTATCCATCTTATCGCTTATTACCTTCCCCGTCCGGACTTTTCGTTTGTTGCGTTCCACCGCCCTCTTCTCTCTCTGCGACGGTTCAGCAACAGAACCTTTTTGCTCAGGATACATTTCTGATGCCCTTCTCGTGTTCATGAAGGATGGTTTTCAATCTGGCAATATCTCTTCTGACCACCCTGATCCGAAGAGGATTGTCTAACTGACTCGTTACCTTTTGGAAGCGAAGGTTCGTCAATTCTTCCTCTAAGTCTTGGAGCTGGGTTTGCATTTCAGAAAGAGACATCTCACGAATTTGCTCGGTTTTCTTCATATATTTACATCTCCAAGGCTTTGCGTTGCAGAAAGCGCGTTTTGATGGGAAGCTTACCTCCGGCAAGGCGGACTGCTTCCTTCGCCAGTTCTAAAGAAACTCCCTCCAGTTCAAATATGACTCGACCCGGTTTCACCACAACAATCCAGTATTCGGGATTTCCTTTCCCCTTTCCCATTCTCGTTTCAGCTGGCTTCACCGTAATGGGTTTGTCGGGAAAAACTCGAATCCACACCTTCCCTCCCCGCTTAATATGGCGAGTCATAGCAACCCGGGCAGCTTCAAGCTGTCGGCTCGTGATCCAACCCGGTTCAAGAGCCTGCAGACCATATTCGCCAAAATCAAGAACCGCACCCCCTTTTGCATCCCCTCGCATCCGTCCCCTCTGCTGTTTTCGAAATTTCACTCGCTTCGGCATTAACATATTGGGCTTCCCTTTTTATGACATCCTTTCTTTTCTCTCTCTCAAGCCTGACTCGATGCCCCCGGAGTGGGACCAATAATATCCCCCTTACAAATCCATACTTTCACACCGATGCAACCGTAAGTAGTACGAGCAACAACACTGGCATAATCGATATCCGATCGAAAAGTCTGAAGAGGAACACGTCCCTCCCTGTATCCTTCTTTACGAGACATTTCCGCACCTCCCAACCGGCCCGAACACAGGATTCGAATTCCCTCAGCTCCCATTCTCATGGTTGAACTGATGGCTTTTTTCATCGCCCTTCGAAAGGAGACCCGTTGCTCCAACTGTGAGGCTATATTCTCAGCAACCAAAAAGGCATCCAACTCCGGCCGCTTTATTTCCTGAATATTGATGTATACTTCTTTTCCAATGAGATGTTGAAGCTCATCGCGCAACTTATCCACTTCGGCTCCTCTTCGACCGATCACGATCCCAGGGCGGGCGGTATGAATATCAACGGTTACTGTCTTAGGAGCACGTGCAATTTCAATTTTTGAGATTCCTGCTCGTTGCAAGCGATTACGAACGTACCGCCTCAGCATCAGATCTTCTTTCAGACAATGAGCGAAATTCCTCTCATCGTACCACTTTGAATCCCACGTTTTGTTAATACCTAATCTCAGTCCTATTGGATTCGTTTTCTGTCCCAATCATCACCTCCTGAATGGGGGTTTCCTACTTCTGTTCCCGTTGCTCGAGAACGACACTCAAATGACTCGTCCGTTTCAGAATTCTCGTCGCCCGACCCATAGCCCGAGGCCGAAATCGCTTGAGGCTGGGCCCTCCATCTACCTGAACGTCCTTAATGTAGAGATCTTCTACTTTGAGACGCGTGCTCCCAGCCACATTAATTGCATTGGCGGCAGCTGACCGTATGGTTTTCTCCACATGTGTTGAGGCCGCTTTTAAAGTAAAATGGAGTATATTGAGGGCTTCTTCGACATCTTTCCCCCTGACCAAGTCAGCAACCTGTCTCATCTTTCTCGGAGATATTCTTACATATCGTGCTTTCGCTTTATACTCCATAGATCATACTCACTGTTTAGGCATAACTCCGTTTATCGATGTTATTTCAATGTTGTCGATCGTTCCGTTACTCTGCCACTGTGCCCGCGATACGTCCTGGTCGGTGCAAATTCCCCCAATTTGTGACCGACCATATTTTCGGTAATATATACCGGAATAAACTTGTTCCCATTATGAATGGCAATAGTATGACCTACAAATTCCGGAGTGATTGTGGATCGCCTGGACCACGTTTTCAAAACCCTCTTCTCCATAGTCTTATTCATCTCTTGAATTCTTTTAAAGAGCTTTGTGTCGACAAACGGTCCTTTTTTTATTGAACGAGCCACTGTATTTTCCTCCTATATCGCCGTTCTGCAAACATCATGTTCGCCTCTTCACAATGAGTGCATCCGATCTCTTCTTGGTCTTTCTTGTTTTCAGTCCCTTTGACGGTTTTCCCCATGGTGTGCATGGGTGTCTTCCACCGGAACTCTTCCCTTCACCACCTCCCATAGGATGGTCGACAGGATTCATGGCGACACCTCTGACAGAAGGTCGCCGCCCCAGCCAGCGGCTTCTCCCGGCCTTTCCCGATGTGATGCTTTCATGATCCAAATTTCCAATTTGTCCTATTGTTGCGAAGCACTCTAAAGGCACAAGACGAACCTCACCGGACGGAAGACGAATATGACCATAGCGGCCCTCCTTGGCCATAAGCTGAGCCACCGATCCTGCCCCCCGGACCAACTGCCCCCCCTTTTCCTTTTGAAGTTCAATGTTGTGAATAAGGGTGCCCAAAGGCATTCTCGACAGAGGAAGAGCATTTCCTACTTTAATGGGAGCTTTTTCACCGGACATAACGACATCATTTACCCGTAACCCGAAAGGAGCCAAAATGTATCGTTTTTCCCCATCCGCATAAGATAATAATGCTATTCGTGCAGATCGGTTCGGATCATACTCCACCGACACAACTTTTGCGGGAATTCCCTTTTTGTCTCGCTTAAAATCGATAATCCGGTACAGCCTCTTATGCCCACCACCTCTGTGTCTTGCCGTAATGTGTCCATGGTTGTTCCGTCCACCCTTCTTCGGCAGCGAGACGAGAAGTGACCTCTCGGGTGTTTGAGTTGTTATTTCATCAAACGTGGAGACAGTTTTAAATCGCAACGTTGGCGTTATCGGTTTAAACTTTTTTACTGCCATGATCTTTGCTCTACTTTCGAAAAGTACTTTTTACAATGTTTCACCACATGTTCACATCAATTTCATGTCGGCTCAAGAAAATCGACCGTTTCTCCTTCCCTCAGGGTAACGATGGCTTTTTTCCAGTCGGGCCTCTTCCCTTCAAAGCGCCCCATTCGCTTCACCTTTCCGTGCACGTTCATCGTCCTGACGGTTTCAACGTGAACATCGAACATTTTTTGGATCGCTTGTTTGATTTCAATCTTATTGGCCCTTCTATTCACTTGAAAAACTATTGAATTTTCGGCCTCTTTCATTTTCGAGCTTTTTTCGGTAATGAGAGGTCGAAGAATGATTTTTTTCGGATCAATCATGTGCCTAACACCTCCTCAATGTGCGCCAGAGCATGCCTCGTCATAAGAATGACCTCGCAATTGAGGACATCGTAGGCTGGTACATCACGGGCTGGCTTCACCGTCACATTTGGAATATTACGACAGGATTTGAGAAGATTCGCATCGGCCCCGGCTGTTAGAAATAGTACCTTCTTATCACCAATACCTAAAAGATTCAACACGGAGACCATTCCCTTTGTTTTGGGTTCGTCGAATGTCAGATCATCTACGATGAGAATCTCATCACCTCTCGCCTTGATCGAGAACGCCGAGCGGCGAGCCAGTCTCTTCATTTTTTTGGGCAGAGCGTTTCGGTACGACTTAGGTTTTGGGCCAAAGACAACACCACCCCCGATCCAAAGAGGAGATCGGCTTGTTCCGGCACGAGCTCTGCCCGTCCCCTTCTGGCGCCACGGCTTTGATCCACCCCCACGCACTTCGGAGCGTCCTTTTGTACAAGCAGTTCCCTGTCGTTTATTCTCCAAATAGGCTTTTACATCCTCATAGAGGATCTGTTGATTTGGCTCAACATCAAAGATGTCTGGAGCAAGAGGAACAGTATCCACTGTTTCCCCTTTCCTATTGACTACCGAAACTTCCTTTTTCGAAACTCTTTCCATTTTTCCTATTGAGCACGTTCCATCGAGCGAATTTTACTCTTCTTCAATAAAACAATACCACCATTCGGCCCGGGAACCGCCCCCTTTAAGATGATTGTATTTCTTTCCGGAATAACCTGGACCACTTCCAAGTTCAAAATTGTTTTTCGTTGACCCCCTATCCGCCGCGGAAGTTTTTTCCCTTTGAAGACCCTCGATGGATTTGCCGATTGTCCGATGGAACCCGGAGCACGCTTATAGCTCGATCCCCCGTGACTCCCCCGGCTGCCACCCCGGAAACCGTACGCTTTCACCACTCCGGTAAAACCTTTTCCCTTCGTCATTGCTGTCACGTCGGCCCTCTCCCCAGGAGAGAAAAGGTCGACGCTCACTTTTGTCCCAACCGACATGGTCGAGACATCTTTCATTCGAAACTCACTCAGCACTGTTTGAGGAGGAAGGGAAGCCTTTTGAAAATGACCTCGCAACGGCTTTGGAGTACGCGCTACCTTTTTGTCCACATATCCCAACTGTACTGCCGTGTATCCATCCCTCTCTTGGGTTTTAACTTGGACGACAGGACACGGACCAGCCTCAATAACGGTTACTGGCAACACATTGCCAACACTATTGAAGATCCGAGTCATTCCAATTTTTCTTCCGATGAGTCCTACCATTTCGATCGAATCTCCTCGTCTGAGGTCCACATATTCAGGTTAAATCTTAATTTCAATGTCAACTCCAGCTGGTAGTTCAAGCCGCATGAGCGCATCGACGGTCTGTGGATTTGAGTCGTAGATATCAATGAGTCGCTTATGAATCCTCGTCTCAAATTGTTCCCGAGACTTTTTATCGACATGAGGTGATCGAAGAACCGTATAGATGCTCTTCTTCGTGGGAAGAGGAATCGGTCCGGAAACCTTCGCTCCGGTGCGCTTGGCAGTTCTCACAATTTCACTCGTTGAGCGATCAAGCATTGCATGCTCATATGCTTTCAGTCGAATTCTGATCTTCTGTGTTGCCACGATGAGTATCCCTTAGTCAAAAACTCTTTTTAACACATCATGTTCGTTATCTATTCCAGGATTTCGGTGACCACACCGGCACCAACCGTCCGACCACCCTCTCGAATCGCAAACCGCAGCTCCTTCTCCATCGCTATCGGCGTGATCAACTCCACCTCCATCGTTACATTATCCCCAGGCATC
>CP070758.1:4191585-4309002 GCA_020348925.1 Gemmatimonadota bacterium
TACCTAATATCTGTGATGGGATTGAACGGATTCGGACAGTTCTGGAACAATGCAAACACGTCCGGACTCTGATGCTGAGTGTGAGTGATCCCGACATCCCCTGACACTGCCACAGTGATGGGTCTGCTGTAGAGTGTCAATTCGGTGGCGATCGTGTTGTTGATCTTGCATATATACGAACCAGCATGGGATGAATCCACTGAAGCAATCACATATGAACTGTTTTCCGCCCCTGGAATATCGACTCCATCTCTCATCCATTGGTATTGATTGGCCGTACCACCGACAGTCACGGCCAGCTCCAGGCTTGAGCCTTGATTAACTGTGGTATCCTGTTCTTCGCCCACACTATCCTGAGGTACATAGACAAAACCAGGAACAAAGATGTTCGGTTCGATATCCTCGAAGGTGAATTTGTTGGAGTAAATTTGCAAATCTGTTAAACTTGTGTCTGCGGATAAATCTGGTAAATCTGTCAATGAATTCATATGAATTCTTAGATTACTTAATGTGAGCATATGTGCGCATCCATCGGGAATGGCTCCTGAAAGTTGATTAAAACTGAGATATAACCGTTGCACATTGGTGAGATTACCAATTTCTGAAGGAATGGAACCAGAGAACTGATTTTCATGAAGGTATAAAAGTGTTACATTTGTCAAATTGCCGATTTCAGCGGGAATGGAACCTGAAAGTTGATTTCCATACAGTGATAACTCTTCTAAATGAGTCAGATGCCCGATCTCAGTTGGAATTGATCCTGAAAGTTGATTGCCGCCAAGATACAAACTTTCAAGATCGGTGAGGTTTCCGATTTCAGGTGGTATGGAACCTGAGAGATTATTGCTATGAATGTTCAAGGCTCGTAACCTATTCATGTTTCCAATCTCTAGTGGAATGGAACCTGAAAGTTGATTGTTGAAAAGAACCAAAAACTGCACATTCACCAAATTACCTAACTCTGGTGGAATAGAACCTGAAAGTTGGTTTGAATTGAAATAAATTCCTCCTCTTAACTGCACTAAATTACCGATTTCTGGTGGGATTGAATCCTCGAGTTGGTTTTCGCTCAAATACAGATCCATTAAACTTTCTAAATTCCCTATCTCTGTCGGGATGGAACCTGTAAGTTCATTGTCCTTTAAATAGAGGTACTCGACATTGGATAAATTTCCGATTTCTGAAGGAATGGCACCTGTAAGGTAATTATGGGAAAGATATAATCTTTCCAGATTTGTCAGATCACCGATTTCAGGGGGAATTATCCCCACTAAATTGTTTTGCTCTAAATCTATCTCAGTCACTCGTCCACCAGATACGGTAACTCCATACCATGATGAAACAGGTCCAGTCAACCAGTTGGTATTGTCAGTCCAGTTCGCCCCATCCGTGCTATCATACAGGGCAACGAGGGCGAGAGAGTCCTGCTCGAATCCTAAACTTTTTACAACTACATCAATGGGCCTGCTGTATAATGTCAATTCAGTGGCCACTGTATTAGTAATCTCGCACACATAGGTTCCTGCATCGGAGAGCTCCGCCGAAGCGATTGTATACGAACTGCTGTTGGCCCCTGGAATATCGACTCCATCTCTCATCCATTGGTATTGATTGGCCGTACCACCGACAGTCACGGCCAGCTCCAGGCTTGAGCCTTGATTGACTGTGGTATCCTGTTCTTGGCCCACACTGTCCTGAGGTGAATAGACAAAATCGGGAACACCGATATTGGGTTCGATATCCTCGAACGTGAATTTGTTGCCCTGGATTTCCAATTGTGTCAATGTAGTGATAGAAGAAAGATCAGGCAGATCAATAAAATGATTATCGAACAATTGGAAATCTGTTAATTTATGAAGGCTAACTAACTCTGGTGGGATCGCACCTGAAAGCTGATTTCTCTCAAGATATAAAAATTCTAAATTTGTTAGATTGCCGATTTCAGGGGGAAGGGAACCGGAGAGTTGGTTGTCATAGAGATACAAACGTTCTAAATTTGTGAGATTACCGATTTCAGGGGGAATAGAGCCTGAAAGTTGGTTATCGTGGAGAAATACTCTTGTCAAATTGGTCAGGTTACCGATTTCAGGGGGAATGGAACCTGAAAGTTGATTACCATACATATATAATTCTTCTAAATGAGTGAGATCCCAGATTTCAATTGGAATTGATCCTGAAAATTCATTGCTACTGAGACTGATAACTATCAAATTGGTCAGGTTCCCGATCTCAGTTGGAATAGATCCTGAAAGCTGATTGATGTGAAGATCTAGTACAGTTAAATTGGTTAAATGAAATATTTCGGCCGGGATTGGACCTGAAAGTTGATTTTGATTGAGTTTTAACAATTCCAATTTCGAAAGGTTGCCAATCTCTATTGGGATGGTGCCTGAAAATTGATTAGCGTAAAAATCTAATTTTTCAAGATTGGTGAGGTTTCCGATTTCAGGAGGAATAGTGCCTGTAAATGAATTTTCATACAATCTTAATGTTGTCAATTGTGTTAGATTTCCTATTTCCTCAGGAATAGAACCACTCAATTGATTGCGAGACAGGTTCAGATTCGTCAGATGTACTAGATTAAAAATTTCAAGAGGAAGGGAATTTTCGAGCTGATTCGTATGAAAATTTAGATAGGTCAACTCGTTTAGATTACCAATCTCAGGAGGAATTGATCCTGACAATTGATTGTAATAGAGAGCCAATTCTTCCAGGTCTATCATATTACCGATTTCAGCCGGAATCTGACCTGTTAGCTGATTGTCATCGAGCCGTAACAAGATTAAATGGACGAGATTACCAATCTCAGGGGGTATGGAACCTGCAAGTTGATTGTTGTATAGAATTAAGCTCTGTAGATTTGTTAGATTGCCAATTTCAGGAGGAATTGATCCAACCAAGTTATTGCCATTCAAAGAGACTGTAGTTACACGACCACCCAATACACCAACTCCATACCAGGTGGAAACTGGACCTGTCAGCCAGTTGGTGTTGTCTGTCCAGTTGGCCCCATCCGTGCTATCATACAGGGCAACGAGGGTGAGAGAATCCTGCTCTAATCCTAAACTTCTTACGAACACATCAACGGGTCTGCTGTATAGTGTCAATTCAGTGGCCACAGTATTGGTAATTCTACACATGTAGATTCCTCCATCGGAGTATTCCGCTGAAGCGATTGTATATGAACTGCTGTTCGCCCCTGAAATATCGACCCCATCCTTCATCCATTGATACACATTGTTCGAACCTCCGACAGTAACTCCAAGCTCCAGGCTCGAGCCTTCATCTATGGTTGTATCCTGTTCTTCGCCCACACTATCCTGGGGTGAATACACAAAACCATTCAAGCCAACATTGGGTTCAATATCCTCAAAGGTGAGTTTGTTGTTTTGGACTTCTAATTCCTGAATAGAGGAACTCATAGGACTGCTGATATAATCAGGCATATCAACCAGTTGATTATTATATAACAATAAGGTTTCCAAATTCACAAGATCACCCAGCTCAGATGGAATAGTCCCACTTAACTGATTCTCAGCGATAGTCAATGAGTTCAAATTCGTCAGATTGCCTAATTCGGAGGGAATTGTTCCAATGAATTGATTACCGCGGAGATTCAAATTTTGCAAATTCGAAAGATTACCTAATTCTACCGTTATAGTACCAGTTAATTGGTTATCACTAAGTAGCATAAGTTGCAAATTGGTCAAATTGCCCAATTCAGAAGGAATACTTCCGCTCAATTGATTATCATAAAGGTAAAGATATCGCAAATTGGATAGATTGCCCAACTCGGGTGGAATAGACCCACTCAATCGATTTTGATAAAGAGACAAATTTTGTAACTGAGACAGATTGCCTAATTCTATTGGTATAGCGCCCGTTAATTGATTATTGCGGAGATTTAAATATTGCAGACTGGACAGATTACCCAAGTCAGGCGGAATACTACCGCTTAATTGATTATTAAAAAGATACAATCTCTGCAAATTGGATAGATTACCTAATACGGGCGGTATACTGCCGCTTATTTGATTATTTTGGAGATCCAAACGTTGCAACTGAGATAGATTGCCTAATGCTGAGGGGATACTGCCGTTTAATTGATTATCACTGAGATATAAACGTTGCAAATTGGACAGATCGCCTAATGCTGATGGGATACTGTCAGTGAACTGATTGGCATGAAGATACAATTCTTGCACATTCAAAAGATTTCCCAACTCGGTTGGGATACTACCATTTAACTGGTTATTATTGAGTTCTAAAAGTCTCAAATGAAACAGACCGCCCAATTCAACCGGGATTGCGCCGCTTAATTGATTCGTATGGAGAGACAAAGTTTGTAAACTGTCCAGATTATCAAGTGTCGGCGGAATGGTTCCGATCAAATTATTATTATTCAGAGAAATTTCCGTCACTCGTCCTTCAGATACCGTAATCCCATGCCATGTTGCAATAGGACCTGTCAGCCAGTTGGTGTTGTCCGTCCAGTTTGCCCCATCGGTGCTGTCATACAGGGCCACAAGCGCCAGGGAATCCTGTTCGCTCACCTGGGCTTCGGCTGTTTGATTCATCCCGATGAAGAGGGAAAAAATCAAAGCAACCGAGAGAATAACGACCATCTTTTTCATGTCACCCTCCTTGTAGAGTGGATGGTTTTCTGAAATATTATTGTCTACTTCAGCTTTCGTATTGTCTCATTGTATGAAATACAGTTTCCCCATAACTACCCAATTGTGAATTACCAAGAATCCACGGGACGAAGAACGCCTTTACCAAGAGTCACAGAGTTCACCGCAACAGGAGCATCTTCTTGAGGGCTTGAAATAGCAGGATTTTCGAGGATGAACTTATTTCCCTCATTTTTTCGATTCCAGAGTTTCAACCCTCTGTTTTAACGCCTCATTTTCCGCCTTTAGCTCTTTTATTGCGTTCAGCATTGTCCAGAGTATTGGATCATTATCCACAACAAGGAATCCATGATCAGCTTCACGCACTGCTTCCGGGATAACTTCCTGAACATCCTGAGCAACCAATCCAATATATTCCTGCTCTGAAGGAGCCCCAAGTTGATTCTCTTCTTTATATTGGTAGCGAATTGGCTGGAGCTTCAAAACTTTTTCAATACCATCTTTAAACTCGCCCTTAATATCTTTCAATCTCTTGTCTGAGAGGGTACCCCAACTTCCCCCGCCGATCTTTTCTGCGGTGCTGCTGTTTACACCGAGGGAACCGTTGACATATAATTTGTAACTTCCCGGATTCCCGGTTCCTACACTGGTACTCCCATCCTCTTTTACCTTAAAAACCTCATGCCAACCCCCTACCCAGCTGTCACCCCTGATAAGGTATCCACTGCCGTGCTGGGATATGACCATGACACCATCACTCGTATTGCAATCCAGGGTTAAAGCCATCCCATCAGAGGCATGATTGACAATATGAGCGGTTGAACCGTCATATCCACTGTTTCCTCCGACCACTGCTAATTGATGATCTCCAGGATCGTTTGTCTCTATGCCGACACCGCCATAAGCTTTAATAATGAATTGGCCCAGCCCAGTCGAAGAGAAATCGTAAATTGAATTATCACTCCAGACAAAGCATCCATCATGGTTGGCGAGTGCCCTATGCCCGGCGGCAAAGGAAAATGTACCGTCGGCAATGTTCTCACTTCCTCCACCGACAGTTGAATAATGACCATTGGCAGTATTGTCATATCCCCCAGTCACAGTAGCACCAGTGCCATTAGCAATATTTCCACGACCTCCTCCAATGGCGCTGTAGTTCCCACTTGCCGAATTGGAATCAGCAGCATCACCTCCCCCACCCCCACTAACCACGGAGCAGGTGCCCCGGGCCCTGTTATAGATGCCCCCGCCGACAGTGGCCCCCTCACCAACGGTGATGTTAAACTTACCACCGGAGACTGTGGACTCATCGCCACTGGCAGTGTTGTTAGCTCCCCCCCCGATAGTTGATGTAATACCACTGGCAGTATTGCTCCTACCTCCTCCGATAGTCGTCCACTCGTCCATTGCGTCGTTATGCTCACCCCCACCCACCGTGCTTACGTCGGCAAAGGTATAATTATCGTGGCCCCCAGCGATGGTTGACTTCCAGCCATGAGCGGTATTGTTCTCACCCCCACCAATAGTAGCCTTTTCACCAACGGCGGTGTTTTCCGACCCTCCACCAATTGTGGATTCCTCACCACTGGCTGTGTTATCGTAGCCCCCACCTACGGTAGCTTTGTTGTTACTTGCTATATTATCTAAACCCCCGCCAATGGTGGAGTGGGTGTGACTGGCGGTGTTGCTAAATCCTCCGCCGACTGTAGATGTCATACCACCCGCGGTGTTACCAGTACCCCCTCCAACCGTAGCCAACGGACCGTTTGCATTGTTCCCTTCACCCCCACCAACAGTGGCGTGACTCTGGCTGGCAGTATTGTTACTTCCCCCACCGACGGTGGCGTTATATGCGTCATAGAGATCCGAATTGTCGTTACCAGTCTGGTTGTCCCGCCCCCCACCCACTGTGCCGTAATGGTCGGTTACGCGATTGATGCCCGCAACACTCCCACCACCACCAATTGTTGCACCAGCCACGCCGGTCGTAACACTGTTACCGCTGTAGCCTCCAATAAGATTGATACTCAGCTCACCCCAAAGATCCAAGTCAGACTCTAACCGCAGAGCCCGTCCTTCATCGACATGCAATTCCAGCGCATCGGCAGTAATCGTATTGTTCGTCCCATCGATCACAATCGAATTTCCACTGGTGATGGTTCCGCTGGTTTTGATATTTCCCTCAACATCCAGTTTCTCGGACGGATATGATGTTCCAATGCCAACGTCGCCGGTGCTGTTCATGAGAAGATCAGTACGAGTGTTTTCCATATTGGCTATAGAAAATATACCATCCCGATTGATTTTTAATCCAAGATCAGACCCGGTGAATTGTGCTACGTCTGTAGTCCCATCCACAAGAAGATATAATGATGTCCGTGTTCCTCCTGCTGGATTGCCCAATATGAATGCTGCTTCTCCCCAACTGTTGTTTGGACTTCTATAGCTGACATGAAGCGGTGCCAGCGGGTTAGTGGTACCAATGCCAACATTTCCATCATCATCAACATAGACGGCATCAGTTGGATCGCCGTCTGCAGCATTCAGGGAAGAATGCTTGTGATCACCAGCTGCAACCTGGTCAGACTCCATACCAATATCTGCACTCACTGTCGCTGTCGGACCGGTGGGATTGATCACCACTATGCCAGTGCCAGCGTCTATCTGTGAGACGCCACCGGCCGCCCCAACATCGTCAGTGCCGTCGGCAAAGCCAGACGGAATGTCCTTAATCTTGTTCCAACTCACTGGATCCCCGGGCTCATTCACCGTCCCATCATTGGTGTATAACTCTGTCTGGGTAAAATACCGGTCGTCATGCTGATGGCCTGAATCGGCAAAGGCACTGGCGTGTTTTCCGTCTACCTGATCGGCATCAATACCGTTGCCGTGTCCCATGCTCAATAGGCCATTATCCAGAAGGCCGGAGGTGAGATCAGCCGCGTCATGGGTGTGATTGCCTGCAGCTACTTGATCGGCACCGGCTCCGATGTCAGCAGCAACTGTTGCCGTCGGACCTGTGGGATTGGTTACGGTGATCCCGGTGCCGGCATCGATCTGAGAGACGCCTTCACCCGCAGCACCAACATCATCCGTCCCATCAACAAAGCCTTGGGGTACGTCAGTCAAATTATTCCAGCTCATACGATTCGATCCCTGGTTGGGAGAGTCACCATCAGATGTGCTCAGCTCAGTCTCAGTATAGTACCGGTCATCGTGCTGATGGTTAGAGTCGGCAAAGGCACTGGAGTGTTTTCCATTCAGCTTGTCAGTATTTTCTGCCGATGCAGCTGTGACGGCCGAGTCGGCCACCGCCGCCCGAAAGGCACCCGGTACACTGACGAGCCGGTACCTCGGTGTGAGCTCATCACCGCCTGTCACTTGTATGCCAAGCCAGTACTTTCCATCAAAATCAAGATTCAGGGGTGCCGTCAGACCCAGAATGACATTATACATACCGTTCTCACAATTCACACCGATTGTTTCTGTCCATTGAGCTGTCCCACCTGATTCGACACTATAAATACAAAAGGTGATTTCATACTGGCCGCTCAACGGAGTGCCGGTACTGTCATGGAGTTTTCCCTGGAAACTGATGAATTTCGGCACATCTGCCAGGCACAAGTTTGCCATCACCAATACAGAAGAGATGGCTATTGCAACAAGCAACATTCGCTTATCCATTGGCTTTCTTCCTTTCTTCTTACACATGGATTCGGGTTTACACATTCTGCAATTTGTACCAACAAATATGCACCTCGGTCCGCCACCAATTGAACAAAGCGTCATTCACAATTTGAGGTTTGATTCCATTATGGCCATGATCAAAAAATTAAGATCTTCGTATAATCCCCTGAAATCAAGGCTCACATTCGCCAAGGCCCAGAATCACGTTGACAATGCCCAGGCAATCGAGTACATCGATTTCACCATCCGCATTGCAATCGGCTCGGATAAGGGCGTCCCCTGTCAGAGGAGCAATGCCCAATATGTGATTGACTGTCGTCAACACATCCAGAATATTGATGCTCATATCTCCATTCACGTCGCCCCTCTGAGAGGTCGGCAGGCTATATTCATCCATTGTGCACGCCTGGAGTCCGGCAAAGACACAAAAATGTGAACTCTGTGAAATCCCTGAGGGCATCCCTTGCCCCACGGAGTTCCGCACACCAAAGCTGGTCGAATGTCCCGAACCACCTCCACTATTCATCACACAAGTTGTCATTCGAAAGTGAGGTTCGACCATCTGGGCGTCAACCGGGGAGAGCATAATTTGAAGCGTCGTGCCAAGGAGAAAAGCCGCTGGAACACACTGCCTTACCTTTTTTATGGTACTCATAATCACATCACCTTCCGTTGGTCGTTGAGTTTTCCGAGTCTCTCTGTGTGAAAGAGCCTATTCTCAGTCCTCCTGTATGGTCACCTGAAAACCCTTCAAAGTGAAAGGTCGATCAATAACGAGCATGGCTGCGGAGTAAGTGTTGATTGTCCCGGCCTTGAAAATCAGGGTTGCATAATCTGGAGCCTCGTCTATTGCCTCCTCAATATTCTCGTAAGGATTATTGGGGGAACCGTCACCCGGGCTGTCGTCCCCCACAAACTTCACCACGTCTTCAGGAGCTAATTGAATAGCAATACTCTGATCGACTGGGCAGCATTGATCCACAGTGAACCACCAGAAATCGTAATCCGCATTTCCCAGGTTCATGAGGAACTGGTCAGTGGCCCTGTTGTAGCCGAAGGCGAGAAAAGAATGGCCCCCGCAACCCGGTCCATAGCCCGCCATACCCACGGGCCGAAGCCATTGAATCTCCTCGATCATCGTCTCGACATCACCGGGATCATCCCTCATTTGACCTTTGGCATCGTGGTCGTAACGGAAATTATCCTCCAGAGCATCGACCATATCTCTCAACTGAGGATGCCACAGCCATGCTCCCGATCCCATGACCCCATAGTACATATCGATGGCCACACCGGCGTGATGGCAGAGGATTGCCGCCGCCGTGTCCCCGGCATCCAGCGGATCGGCCGGATTGTTGGGATCGTTCAAATGGAGATCGTCCATGAGATCCCATCGATATGTGGTCGCCCCGAAATTGGCCGGACAGTTCGTAAACCCTCGCGTCAGCCTGTTATACAGGGCATTGAGTGCGTTTAAATAGGCCATGGAATCTGCTGCTGGACTGAGCGTACCGGCATGTTGCCGCGCACCTCCGATCAGACTCTCATCCCAGTAACCGGTCATTTCCAGCTCATCATTCACGGCATCGTATCTGAGACGGCTGTCCCACGGCCACCACGGCACGGGAAAATTGGGATCATTTGCCAGCGGCTCGGTAATCCAGTTGTTCGTCCAGCGGTACTCATAGTCCACACTGCGGCTACCCATCCCTGTATTCGGCCATCTCCAGTAATACATGATCTGTGCCATGGCCGTGCCGGTGCAGCCCACAACAACATACCACGGGTTCGCCTCGGGCAGGACAGGGCATTCGCTGTTGTACGGCCAATTTTGTCTCCATCCGCACGTCATATCGATCACCATCGACTGCGGTCCGTCAAAGAAACCGATCTCCTTTGTCGGAACAATGCCGGCCATAAGATCCTGCCAGACATCCTCTCTCTGTGAGAGGATGTCTTCGTATTGAAGCACACTCCTGTCTTTATTCTCCAATCCTTCACGAAGACATTTCAGCCTGTTTTCAATCTCCCATAAAAAATACTGACAATGCGGATCTCGAGAGTCATACTTCCCGCGCGGACTATAGATGGAGACGGGGAGAAGCAGCTGACTTGCACCACACAAACAGAAACCGCCACCGGACAGATGGGCGATATAGGCCACAATATCTCCGTCGACCTCATAGGGCTCCATTCGTTCGACAAATGCATCCGGCCTTGCCTCTGCCGTTACATACCGAACCCATGTTTCAACAGCGGCCTTCACCTCATGTTCACCGAGTTCTCTTGAATGGGCAAATGCAGAAAACAGAAGTAAGATTGCAATTGGCAGAAAACCCGGATGACTGAGCGTAACTGCAATTTGAATTCGAAACCGTTTCATATTCACAGCACCTCCTCCCTATTGCAGGCTGACAAGGACGAGAACCAGATCACGTCCTTCATCCAGCTCTGTCATGGCTTTTCCCAGAATCGCACCCTGAGCCTGTTCGTAGTCTGTCACCTTCATGGCATAGCCCGGCGTTGGAGATGTGGTCAGAAGATCTCCCGGCTCTATGGAACCGTACGAAGCATCACACAGTCCATAGACGCGGCCGGTCAGGGCCACCTGGTGATCCCCATCGAAGAGCTCCTCCTGTGTCAGGATCAAGCCCGGTTTTACGCCCCCCCCACCGCTCACAATGCCGGCCACGCATCGATCGTATGCTCTATTCGAGGCCTTCAATTTCCCGGGATTCTCAGGATCAATAACGACCACCATGCCGGGTTCTACGGCCCTCGGCTCCACAACATCGAAGGGTTCTGCGATGTCGCTGCCACCCGTAAGTTGCAGGACCGAACACGTCGTCCTGCCGTCATTTTCAACCCGAAAGGCGACGTGCCAACCACCAGTCCAGCTATCGCAGCGGAAGATATCACCTTCACCCTTTTGGGTTACGAGCAGAGGAAGATCGGTCGAAGTCGCTTCGACAATCATACCCAGGCCGTCAGGGCTCGTGTTCTCTATGAAAGCCGTCGCACCGGCCACACCGCCGCCGTCGGACGTTACATGGATTCTGTGACTTCCCGGGTCGGTCGTCCCGATAGCCACATGGCCGTTCTCCGTAAGCGACATCTTCACCCCCTCGTTCGACTCGCCGACCCCCGGAACATACAAATCCAGATAGTCTCCGCGAACACCATCCCAGCCGGTTTTCAAAATCTTGTTCGTGCCGGGGGAAAAAGAATCCCGAACCATCAGGCAATCACCGTAGCCCAATGCTATGCTGCCCATCACATCCAACTTTGCCACAGGATTCGTGGCCCCAATGCCTACGTTGTCTTTCACGTACACATCGCCCATAAAGAATCCGGCGTAACTATCGGAGCTGTTGCCGTACACACCGTAGAAAGGGCCTCCGATGTAGCCGTAGTTGCCGCTGATCGTGTTCTTACCATACACGCCGACTCTCCAGTCCGTGGGAATACCTGGCAACGAGTGGCCGAGACAGCCGTAGCTTTCGTCGTTTTCGCCTTTCACGGCGTAGGAATTCCCAATTACATGTAAATCACTCTCAGGCTCCGTCGTCCCGATGCCGACAGGACTGAGAAGCGTGTACACCGGCCCGCTGTCAGGAGCATCAGGACAGTTCCAGCATTCGCCAGTACCGGAACCACCACCACTCCAGTAAGCATAGGGAACACTTGCCATTCGCTGTCTGGGAGTCATCTCAGGATCATCACCGACAGCTAATCCCAGCCAACGATCCGGATCCCCAAAGACAGCTGAGGGAATGCTCAATAACACATTGAAAAGACCACCAGTTACGGTCACGGACCCGTGAGTGTCTGTCCACTCAGCGGTTCCACCCGTCTCCGAATCGTAGACCGTAAAAGTCATCGAAACAGTGGTATCCAGGGGATTCCCCCCATCGTCTGTCAGAACGCCCTGATAATTGATCAACCCAGGAACGTCTGCCAAAGATGATCCTGTCCCTGAGCGACTGACACCTTTCTTCGTATCATCGCCGGACCCGGCGAACATAGCCACCGTAAGACACATGGTGACCACCAAAACGAGAACACTGGTTCGCTTGGCCATCGATGTCCTCCTTTCTCTCACCCGACGGAGTCGGGTGTTCGAATGAAACGTGTTGTACTGCAGAAACTTGGACTCTTGAAAACTATAGAATTGGAAGCAAATTCGAGGAAGTCATGTCTAAGGGAATTGACTTTTCTGAGTGCACATCACCTCCTTGGTACACTCTTCTCAACAAACATACAACTTTTTTAACACGTTCAAACTATAGTCTCAGGGATGAGTAGTCAAGCTATTTCTTGACTCTGGGTGACACCAAGGGGACAGGCTCTTTTTCTCATCAAAAACAGCGACAAGGTCGCCGCACTCCCTAAAAGGGCGTATTCACTACACTCCTATAATCTCAAACTGAGGGATTCAGACTCCCAGAGTATTCAAGACTTTGAGAGTCTTGGTTAGTATTTAGCCTTGAAACCTGAGCCGTTGGATCATCCGGTGAGCGAAGCATCGAGATCCGCCATAGGGGCGCAAGCTCCTTGGAAATTTGCGAACATCGTAAGCAAAATTGTTCTTGGCCAGCAAAGAAAAAGAAGGAGAGAAATAATATAGATAGAGTGTGTTCCAGGAATGTCCAGCAGTTCCTACATTACCGCCTGCACGGCGGTCTGGAAGAGCTGGAGGAGGTTGGAGGGGAAAATACCAATGTAAAGGGTGGCTAATGCGGTGATGAGTAAGGCAACGGCCACGGTGGGGATGGTGCCGGGCAACTCGATCTCGCGCTCGGGCTCCTTCATGTACATGAAGACCACGATACGGAGATAGTAGTAGACCGAAATCATGGAGTTGACCACACCGATGATGACAAGGGGAATCTGGCCGGCCTTGACGGCGGCGCTGAAGATGTAAAACTTGGCCATGAAGCCGGCGGCCGGCGGTATGCCCGCTAATGAGAACATGAAGACCGTCATGGCCAGGGCGGTCAGGGGTTTGCGAAAACCCAGGCCCTGATAATCTGCGATCTCGAGGTTCTCCTCGCCGAATTTACCCAGGGCGATGACGACCCCGAATGCACCCAGGTTCATGAAGGTGTAGGCGGTGAGGTAGAACAGGACACCGGCACCGCCCATGTCATTGTTGGCCACAATGCCGATGAGAAGATAGCCGGCGTGGGCGATGGAGGAGTAGGCCAGCATGCGTTTGATATTCGATTGCGAGAGAGCAATGATGTTGCCCACGAACATGGTCAATACGGCCAGTATCCACAGCAGACCGCTCCAGTCACCGACCTGGCTCTTCAAGGCGATCATGAGCACCCTCAGCAGAGCGGCGAAACCGGCGGCCTTGGAGCCCACGGCCTTGAAAGCCGCAATAGGTGTTGGTGAGCCCTGGTCGACGTCAGGCGCCCACATATGGAAAGGCACCAGGGCGACCTTAAACCCGAACCCGATGACGATGAGGACCAGTCCCACGGTCAGAAGCGGATTGCTCAACCCCTGGGCTGCAATAGCACCGGCGATCTGGTGAAGGTCGGCGTATCCCGTGATGCCGTAAACAAGGGCGATGCCATACAGCAGGAAGGCCGAGGCAAAGGCGCCCAGGAGAAAATACTTGAAGGCCGCTTCCAGGGAAAAGGGCTCGTCGCGGCGGATGCCGGCAAGAATATACAGGCTGATGGACAGGATCTCCAGTCCGAGAAAGATGGTGATGAGGTGCGTTCCCGAAGCCATGAACATCATGCCGGAGCAGGCGACAAGAATAAGAAAGAAGTACTCTGTATATGGTACATACTCGCCTTCAACTTTATTAATCGACAAAAGGAAGGTAATACCCGCACCGACGAGAAAAATGAATCCGAAGGCTAGACCGTAAGTATCGGCGGTCAGCATGGCCCAGAACCCATCCAGATTCAGCCCCCACAGCCGCGCGGAGAGAACGACGGCCACGACGATGCCGATCAGTCCCACCAGGGCCAAAACTTCCCGCTTTACCCTGGGAAAGAGGAGCCCCCACAAAAGGATTAAAAAGGCGAAGACGATCAGGACGACTTGAGGTGTGAGGACGACGAGGTTCATTCGGCGGTCTCCTTCTGCGCATCCTGTATAAACAAAAGATCTGCCGACCCCATCTTTTCCATCTTGATGACCTGAGCTTTTCGCGTCTCCACATGATTGATGAGGCTCTCCACCGAAGCCGACATCTTGTTCAAGAACGGTTTGGGATAGACTCCGATGAAGACAATAAAGATGATGACCGGCAACAGCACGGCGATTTCCCGGGCCGATAAGTCAACCAGATTCTCATTCTCCGGTTTCGTGATCTTACCGAACATGACCCGCTGAAACATCCACAGCATGTAGACCGCAGCCAGGATAACACCTGTGGCAGCGAAGATCGCATAGACTTTGTTTTTCAAAAAAGTACCGAGCAGGATGAGAAACTCACCCACAAACCCGTTCAATCCCGGCAGTCCGATAGATGATCGGGTTACGATCATGAAGAAGGCCGCGAAGACGGGAATGACTTTGGAAGCCCCCCGAACTCGGCGATGAGCCGGGTGTGACGTCGCTCGTAGATCATGCCCACGATCAAAAAGAGCGCCCCTGTGGAGAGACCGTGGTTGATCATCTGGAGGATACCCCCCTGGATGCCCTGTATGTTCATGGCGAAGAGTCCGAGCATGACGAAACCCAAATGGCTGACACTGGAATAGGCCACCAGTTTCTTCACGTCAGGCTGAACCATGGCCACGAGGGCACCGTAGATGATACCGATAATGGCCAGAACCGATATGAGTGGAATATACTGAACGGCGGCGTTGGGGAACAAGGGCAGGCAGAATCGCAGGAAACCGTAGGTGCCCAACTTCAGGAGGACGCCGGCCAGAATGACGCTACCGGCTGTTGGTGCTTCGACGTGGGCATCCGGCAGCCACGTGTGGAAAGGAAACATGGGCACCTTGATGGCAAAGCTCAAGCCGAAAGCGAGGAAGAGCCAGCTCTGAATTTTTAAGGGAAGGGCCATCTTCCCGATGGTTAGTAAATCGAAGGTGCCAACACCCGTCATCCGCTGGTGGATGAAATAGAGGGCCAGAATGGCCACCAGCATGAGGAGGCTGCCCACCATGGTGTAGATGAAGAACTTGACCGCCGCATAGATGCGCCGTTCCCCGCCCCAGATGCCGATGATGAAGTACATGGGGATCAGGGTAAATTCCCAGAAGACGTAGAAGAGTATGAGATCAAGTCCCATGAAGACACCGAGCATGCCTGTTTCCAAAAGGAGCATGCAGATAGTGTACTCCTTGATCTTCTGTTCGATACTCCGCCACGAGGAGAGCAGGACGATGGGCGTCAGAAACGTCGTCAGGAGCACCAGCAGGAGACTGATCCCATCAATACCGAGATGATAGCTGATACCCAAGGATTTGATCCACGGCACGAACTCCCGGAACTGCATGCCCGCCTCCCCACTGTTAAAAAGGAAGTACAGGGGCAGCGACAGGAAAAAATTGATGATAGCGGCGATCAATCCCAGAGTCTTTATGAGCGTCGCCCGCTCCTTGTCCAGGAGCAGAAAGATGACGAGTGCCACTGCCGTGGGCAGCAGCAGAATGATTGAGAGTATTGGAAATCCAAGTTGGTTCATTCAAAAACTCCACACATCATCTGAAAACAAAATATCCGATAATAATAACCACACCCAGCAGCATGAAAAATGCGTAGTTCTGAACGAATCCTGATTGAACCTTACGCATTCCGCGACTTATCTTTTGCATCAAAGCAGCGACGCCGTTGACAATACCATCTATGATCAGTACGTCGAAAAATCGCCACAGAAAGAAGTCGGAGGTGTTTTTAATAGGCGAGACCACGGTGGCGTTGTAGATCTCGTCGACGTAGTACTTGTTGTAAGACAGCTTGTACAGGCCCCGAAGCTTCTGGCTCAATCGCTTCGGAATGTCGGGATTCTTGAGGTACATCATGTACGCAATCAAGATACCCACCAGGGCGATGATGACGGACAGGGCCATGAAGGTCAGCTCCAGACCTGCCGACCCGTGGTGAACGGCTTCGGCCGCATGGGCCTCGGTACCGTGGGCCGCCTCAGCAGCGTGGCTGGCAGCTTGTGCCCCATGTTCCCCCAGAACCGGATCGAGAAAATGTTCGAACTTGCTGCCGCCGAAGACGGCCGGCAGGCCGATGTATCCTCCGATGACCGACAGAATCGCCAGGATCGTCAGCGGTACGGTCATCACCTTCGGTGATTCGTGGACGTGCTTCTCCACCTCCGGCTCCATTCGCGACTCGCCGAAGAAGGTGAGAAAAATAAGACGAAACATGTAAAAAGCCGTCATCCCCGCTGCCAGGGCCCCGATGAGCCACAGCAGAAAATGGCCGTGCGGACTGATGAAGGCCTGCCACAGGATCTCGTCCTTGGAGAAGAAACCGGAGAAGAGGGGAATGCCGGCAATGGCCAGGGTGCCCATGAGCATGGTCCAGAAGGTGGCCGGCAGGTGTTTTCTTAAGCCTCCCATCTTCATCATGTCCGTCTCATTGGACAGAGCGTGCATGACGCTGCCGGCGGCCAGAAAGAGGAGGGCCTTGAAGAAGGCATGGGTCATGAGGTGAAAGATGCCGGCGGCAAAGGCACCCACACCCAAAGCGAGGAACATGTATCCCAGCTGGCTGATGGTGGAATAGGCCAGGACGCGCTTAATATCCCTGTTTGTCAGGGCGATGGAGGCGGCGTAGATGGCCGTGGCCGCCCCGATGATGGCCACAACGGCCATGGAGACCGAAGATAGGCGAAAGAGCACGTTACACCGGGCCACCATGTAGATCCCGGCGGTGACCATGGTCGCGGCGTGGATGAGGGCCGAGACAGGCGTCGGACCGGCCATGGCGTCGGGCAGCCAGACGTAGAGTGGAATCTGAGCCGATTTCCCTGTGGCTCCAACGAACAACAGAAGCGTAATGGCCGTGATAGCCCAGGCCCCGGTACCGGCTGAAGCCTGATGAAACACGGCGTCGAAGTTGAGGCTGCCGAAGACGAGGAAAATGAGGAACATGGCCAGGGTGAACCCGTAATCGCCGATCCGGTTCACCACGAAAGCCTTGCGCCCGGCGTAGGCGTTGTAATCCACCTCGTACCAGAATCCGATGAGCAGATACGAGCAGAGCCCCACACCCTCCCAGCCGACGAACATGAGCAAAAAGTTGTCTCCCAGGACGAGCAGGAGCATGGAGAAGGTGAAGAGGTTCAGGTAGGTAAAGAACCGGTCGTACCCCCGATCGCCGTGCATGTACCCGATGGAATAGACATGAATCAGGAATCCGACGCCGGTGACCACCAGCATCATGACGGTCGAAAGCGGATCCACCAGGAAGCTGATATTCACCTGGAATCCACCTGACACGATCCACGTGTAAATGATCTTCTTGATCTCCCTGGCCTCCGCCGGAAGCCCCAGGAGACTGAAGAGGATACTGACGGCCGTGGCGAAGGAGAGTCCCACCATCAACGAACCGAAGACGCCGACAAACTTATCACCCAGCTTCTTGCCCAGCAGACCGTTGATAAAAACGCCGATGAGTGGAAATAATGGTATGAGCCAGACGAAATCTATCATCTATTTCTCCACCATTTCATTGAAACGCAATCGATCATCTATCCTCTCACCACTTCATCAAATTAATCTCGTCGGCATTGATCGTCCCCTTGGTCCTGAAGAGGGCGACGATGATGGCCAGACCTACGGCCACCTCGGCCGCTGCCACAGCCATGACCATGAAGACAAAGATGTGACCGTCCAGGGAGTTCAAGTACCGGGCGAAAGCGATGATGGTCAGGTTTACGGCATTGAGCATGAGCTCGATGGACATGAAGATGACGATGGCGTTTCGTCGTATGAGAACACCGATGACACCCAGGACGAACAATATGGCACTCAGGACGAGATAACTGTTCAGTGAAACCATATCTATTCCTTCTCTTCTTCCTTGATCTTTTTCTTCGTCAAAACGACCGCTCCGACAATACCGATCAACAGCAGGATTGAGACCATCTCAAAGGGCAACAAATATTTCGAAAAGAGCACCGTTCCCACGGCTTCGACCGTACCAAAACCCTCGGAGAGCTCGGCAGTCGGTTGTCCTGTATATCCTTTCAGAAAGTGTATGCCCTCAATGAGAAGCAGTCCGGCCAGCACAAAGCCAAAAACTTTGAACCATCGAAATTTTCCCCACCTCAGCTCCCAGTCCCTCAGGTTCATGAGCATGATGACGAAGAGCACGAGGACCATAATGGCCCCGGCATAGACCAATATCTGCAGAATGGCGATGAGGTGGGCCGAGAGCAGGACGTAAAGCGCCGCCAGGCAGAAGAAGCAGACCACCATGGACAGGGCGCTGTTGATGGGATTCCTGAAGGTGATGACCAGAAAGGCGGCTAAGACCGCGACAACGGCAAATATGTAAAAGAGAACTGCGCCCATTTAAGATTCCTTCTTCTCAGGCAAATTGCTGGGAGGATCCAGCAGGTACTTTTTATCATAGATGAGGGACTGTCGCGTGAAATCGCTCAATTCATACTCCCCCGTCATTTCCAGGGCTTCGACAGGACATGCTTCCACACATAAGCCGCAGAAGATGCATCGGAGAATGTCGATCTCATACCGCTCCGGCATTTTCTCAATCTCCGGGTCCGGATGCTCCGTGGCCTCGATGGTGATGCACTGGGCCGGACAGACCGTGGCGCAGAGATGGCAGGCCACGCACTTGACCGTGCCATCATCGCGTTTCTTCAGCCGGTGCCGCCCGCGAAAGCGGGGTGAGAATTCACGCCGCTCATCCGGATACTCGATGGTCGGCATCTGTTTCCGATGCGTCAGGTTCCTGAGGAGATGCCGCAGGGTGATGGTCAATCCCCGAAAAATCTCAAAGAGATAAATCCGGCCCAGAAAGGAAAACTGAATCTTGTGCTTTTCTTGACTCAACTTAAAAACCTCTCCAGCACATAGCCCACGCACAGCAGTACGCCCACGGAGGAGTGAATCATAATCGTGGCCGCGTTCGACGGAGCGAGCTTCAAACTGTCGTCGTAAAATTTCCGCGCGTTCAGATACGAGCGCACGGTCAACGGTGTTGTGATAAGGACAATCAATGCGTATGGAGTGATGATGTTCAAAGCCACCGCAATAATGACTGAAACGTAGGCCAGCCCCATAATAACCACATAACCCAGAACCGCCTTCTCTTTGCCCCACCTGACCACGAGATGATTCTTTCCCACGGCCTTATCCGCCGTATAATCCTGAAACTCATTGATGTAGAGCACGGCGGCAATGAGAAACGTGACAGGCAGCCCTGCTGCGACCGGCTCCCAGCTCAAGAATCCGGTCTGCACGTAGAAGGTTCCCAGAACCATGAGCACGCCGAAATTGATCCCTACCACCGCTTCGCCTATTCCGAGATTGGCCAGCCGGAAGGGTGGGGCCGTGTAAAAGAACCCTGAAAAGACACCGATGAGACCGAGCAGCAGAATCATGGGGCCGCGCATCCAGGCCAGGTAGAGACCGATAAGACATCCGATTGTAAAAAAGACAATGGATTCGGTGAGCACCTCCCTGGGCGTCATGATCCCCTTCTGGATCATGCGGCTGCCGCCGGTGAAGGGGCGAACGAACTCGGTATTGATGTCATCGTCGGAGCTTTTGTGATCGAAATAATCGTTGGCCACATTCGTCCCGATGTGGAGACAGACGCCGGCCACAAAGGTCAGGAGGAAAAGACCCCAGTGAAAAGTGCCGGTCACCACCCAGGCGATGACGGCTCCCAACAGGATCGGGACAATGCTGGCCGTCAGAAAAGGCGCCCGCGCTTCAGTGATCCATATGTTCATTCGTTTCAACATTCCAGATATCTTATCATCCAATCAGAAGAAGAATGATTCCCGTAACAAAGATGTTCAAGAGTGCCAAAGGCAGCATTACCTTCCAGCCAAGCCCCATGAGCTGGTCGTACCGGAACCGCGGTACGGTCCACCGCACCCAGACGAAAAACCACAAAAAGAAGAACAGCTTCGCCGCAAAGGCCGCGATCTGGAGCAGCGCCGTGACGATCGGTCCCACGGCTGCCACCAGGGTCGCCGTCGGCAGCCACGGGATCTGCCATCCCCCGAAGAAGAGGGTGACGATGACGCCGGAGGCCACCACCATGGCCATGTACTCGGCCATGAAGAACATGGCAAATTTGATACTGCTGTATTCGAGATGATAGCCGGCCACGATCTCGGAATCGGCTTCCGGCAGATCAAAGGGCGTGCGGTTCGTCTCGGCAAAAGCTGCGACGAGAAACAGGATGAACCCCAGGGGCTGCAGAACCACACCCCAGGCCGGCAAAAATCCGAAGAGGAGGTTCCCCTGCGCCCTGGCGATTTCGTTCAAACGCAATGTCTCGAAAACCATCAGAATGCCGATGACGGACAGGCCCATGGCGATCTCATAGGAGATCATCTGGGCCGAGCACCTGAGACCACCCATGAGGGAATATTTGTTGTTGGACGACCAACCGGCCAGCAGGACACCATAGACGCTGAAGGAGGCCAGGGCAAAAATGTAGAGCAGCCCGAAATTCACATCGGCCACCTGGAGCGGGATCGTCATGCCGCCGATTTCCAGCACATCCCCGTAAGGTATCACAGCAAAGGTGGTGAAAGCCACGAAGACGACGAGAAAAGGGGCCAGAAGAAAGAGGGTCCGGTTCACGTTCGCCGGGATGATGTCCTCCTTCAGGAAGAGCTTGACCACGTCGGCCACCGGCTGGATGAGGCCGGCGTTGCGCCTGCCGAAGATGGGAATGCGATTGGGCCCCGGCCGGTCCTGAATGAAACCGCTGCCCCGCCGCTCCAGCCAAACTTCTATGGGAACGCAACAGACCACGGCAATGGGTGCGACCAGCGCCTTGACTATCATGATGATGTATTCGAGTACCATGTTACCTGTCCAATTCTCCAGCGACGATATTCATACTGCTCAATATGGCCACTGCGTCGGCGATGAGGTGTCCCTTGATCAGTTCTCCGTATGCCTGGTAAACGGCGTAACACGGCGGCCGGACCTTGATCCGGTAGGGCTGCCCGCTGCCGTCGCTGACGATATAGAAGCCCAGTTCCCCGTTGGCTGCTTCGGTGTACGAGTAAACCTCACCGGCAGGAGGCCGGATGCCGTCGATAATGATCTTGAAATGGTGAATGAGCCCCTCGATCTCATTGTAGACGTTCTCCTTAGGCGGCAGCGTCAGCTTCGGATCGTCAATCATGATCGGCCCGTCGGGTAGATTTTCCAGGACCTGCTCCACAATTCGGATGCTCTGATACATCTCCTTCATCCGGACCATGTACCGGTCAAAGGTATCGCCGTTGTCTCCCAGGGGTATGTCGAATTCGAACCGGTCATAGTCATAGTAGGGATAGGCCTTCCGGACGTCGTAGGGCACGCCGGCCGCTCTCAGGCACGGGCCGGTGAAGCCGTAGCTGATGGCATCTTCAGGGGATATGGCTCCGATCCAGCGGGTCCGGTCGATGAAGATCCTGTTCTTATTGAGGAGGCCCTGCACGTCTTCGAGTAACGGCTTGGAAGTTTTGATCATCTCCCTGGCGCGGTCGATCCAACCATCCGGAATATCCTCGGCCACCCCGCCGATCCTGGTGTAGCTCGTCATCATTCGCGCCCCGCACAGGGGCTCGATGAGATCGTACATCTTCTCCCTGACCTGAAAGAGATACCAGTACACCGTCAGGGCACCCAGGTCCACCAACTGGGGTCCGAGGCACAGACAGTGATCGCTGATCCGCGACAGCTCGCACAACAGCACCCGGATGTACTGCGCCCGCTTGGGGATCTCGATGCCCAGCAGCTTCTCGACGGCCATGGCGTAGCCGACGTTGTTCATGCCAGGGGAGGCGTAGTTGAGCCGGTCGGAAAAGGGAATCACCTGATGATAGGTCCGGTGCTCGGACATCTTTTCGAAGCAGCGGTGAAGGTATCCGATCTCAGGTATGGCCTCGACGATGGTTTCACCGTCCAGGCCCAACATGACCCTGAGCGCCCCGTGCATCGTCGGATGCGACGGGCCGAAGTTCACCGGTGTGAGGTCCGATGATATCCTGGGGTACGCGGATTTCTCCACGTCCTGCGATCTCTTTTCTGTCGTAACCTCCATCTCTACTCCTCGGCAAAAGGGGTCGGCCGGCTCAGCTCCTGCCGCCCGTCCAGGGGATAATCCTTGCGCAGGGCGTGGCCGACGAATTCATCGTGGGTCAGAATCCTCCTCAGATCAGGATGGCCGCTGAAGGTGATGCCGAACAGGTCGTACACCTCCCGCTCAAACCAGTTGGCCGCTTTCCACAGGTGGGTCACCGTGGGCACCGTCGGATCACCCTCGGACACCTGGGCTTTGATCCTCACCCGCTCTTTCGTCTCCAGGGACATGAGGTGGTAGACCACCTCGAAACGCGGTTCTCGTCCCAGGTAGTCAACACCGCAGATATCGAGCATCATGGCGAACGCCCCGCCCTCTGGACTCAGCAGAAAGGCACCCACATCGGCGATCCGCTCCCTTCTGACCGTTATGGCCAGATCTCCCCTGAAGTCACTCACAGCCATCACATCCTCAGCGAATTTTTCCCGCAGGCTCTGTTCGATGTCACTCATGCGCTCTTATTTCCAATCCTTGACCGATTCCTTCTCGATCTTCTCCCACAGCTTCAATACGCCGTGAATGATGCCCTCCGGCGTGGGCGGGCAGCCCGGCACATAGACGTCCACAGGTATGTACTGGTCGATGCCCTGAACCACGGAATAGTTGTTGTACAATCCCCCCGAGCAGGCACAGGCACCGACGGCGATCACCCACTTCGGCTCGCACATCTGATTGTAGATCCGCTTCAGGATCGGCACCATTTTTGTGTTGATGGTCCCCATGACGAGCATCAGATCCGACTGGCGCGGTGAAAACCTGACCACCTCGGCCCCGAACCGGGCCAGATCGTAGTGGGATGAGACCACGGACATATACTCAATGGCGCAGCAGGCCGTCCCGAAGGGCATGGGCCACAGGGAATATTTTCTTGCCCAGTTGACCACTTTGTCAAGCTGTGTCGTGATGGCCGGACTTCCGATAGCCGTTTCTATTCCCACTCCAATGCTCCTCGCTTCCAGACGTAAAAGAGACCGATGATTAAGATCACAAGAAAAATCCCCATCTCGATCAGGCCGAACAGTCCCAGCTTCCTGAACAGAACAGCCCAGGGGTACAGGAAGATGACCTCAATATCGAAGACCAGAAAAATGATGGCGATAATGAAAAACTTGATGGAGAACCGCAGTCTGGCGTCCCCGATGGGGTCGATGCCGCACTCGTAGGTCATCAGCTTCTCCGGCGTCTCACGCCTCGGCCCCATGATGTGGGAGAAGACGATGAAGAACAGGGCCAAGCCGGCGGAGAAAATAAAAATGATCAGTAATGGTATGTATTGATTAATCATCTATCCTTATATCCTATATCTTCACTCCCTGATTGCCGATTTTATCGTAGCTCAACCCTTTATAGCGCTGCACCTTCCGGGCAATCTCATCAAAGACATCGCTGGCCGATGAATAGCCGTAATCGTGCCCCATCTTCCGGACCAGGGCCGAAATCGTCATACACCCAGGCAAAACATCCTCATGCCGAAAGGCAGGTCGAATGCGCTGAACCCGGCCCTCAAAGTTGGTGAAGGTGCCGTCCATTTCCGCAAAGGAAGCCTTGGGAAGAACGAAATGGGCCAACGCCGCTGTCCCATTCATATTCGTGTCCTGAACAACGAGTAGTTCAAGAGCGCTCAGGGCTTCCTTGACAAGATTCTTCTCGGGGAACCGATCAATCACATCCTGGCCCATCACAAATAAAGCTTTCAGCTTACCCTGACGCGCTGCACTCATCATGCGCTCAACATCCAGTCCCTCGCCCCTGCACCCCATCTCCTCTGCCCCCCTGCTGTTCGGACTCTTGTCAGCCTGGATCAGGAACGCGTCACTGGAGCCCTCGCCCCTTCCGGCGGGGATGAAATCGATGTTCTTCGAACCCAGCACCTCCCTGAAGAATTTTGCAAAGAGATAATTCTCCTCGTTCGTGCAGGATGAGGAGGCTATGCCTCCCACGGAGTCCGGTCCGTGTTCGTCCGTAATCTTCCTCAGGATTTCTCCAATTGACGACAGGCCATCATCCAGATCGACCTGCTTGTTTTGACCATCGACCTTGTGCAGCGGATCCAGGATTCGATTCGAATCGTTCACAAAGGCGTAGGACATCCTGCCTTCATCGCACAGCCAGCGGCCGTTCACATCATCATTCTGCCTGGCCCGAAACCGATAGACGGTCTGGTCTTTGAAATCGATGAGCACATTGCATCCCCGGCTGCAGCCCGGGCAGACCGACTCGGCGCTGTTCAAGCGCCATACCCGGGCTTTAAATCGAAAATCGCGGCTGGTGAGAGCACCAACGGGGCACAATTCCACAAGGCTCCCCTGGTAGTTGTTCTCAAGAGTTTTATCAATGTAGGTCCCAACCGTGGTCCGGGCCCCCCGCTCAAACACACCGTACTCTTCGATGCCGATGACGTCGCGACAGAATCGAACGCAACGAGTACAATGGACACATCGGTTCATATCCCGGACGATTTTCGAGCCGATGTCCTGCCTGGGATAACGACGCTTCTCCTCGACATAACGGCTCTCGGCCGCCCCGTAATCGAATACGTAATCCTGGAGATCGCACTCACCGGCCTGATCGCAGACCGGACAATCCAGAGGATGGTTGATCAGTAAAAATTCCAGTACGGCGCGGCGCGCCTTCTGCACCCTGGGATTCTTTGTGGATACAATCATACCATCGCGCACCTCGGTACTGCAGGCTGTCTGCAGTTTCGGTGTATTTTCCACCTCCACGAGACAGACGCGACATGTGGCGATGATCTTCAATGACGCGTGGTAGCAAAAATGTGGGATATGAATACCCGCGGTCTTGGCCGCCTCCAGAATCGTCGTCCCGTCCGGGACATGCACATCAATATCGTCTATTTTCAGATTCGGCACCTTTTAATTTCCCACAATGGAGCGCTTATGCTCGATAAAATATTCGTATTCGTTCCGGAACTTCCGGACCGTGCTCAACACCGGTCCGGTGGCGGCATCGCCCATGGGACAGAGAGTATTTCCGAAGATGTTGTCGCAGATATCGGCCAGGAGGTCGATATCCTCCGGTCGTCCTTCCCCCCTCACGATTCGCGCCAGGATCTTCTCCATCCAAGCCGTCCCCTCACGGCAGGGCGTGCACTGGCCGCAGGACTCATGCTCGTAAAATTTCGACAGCCGCCACGTCGAGCGGACAATGCAAGTGGTCTCATCCATGACAATGACGGCCCCTGAACCCAGGGCGGTGCCCAAAGCCTCCAGTGACTCATAATCAAGGGTGACCTTCTCCGCCTCCTCGGCCGTCAGAATGGGCGTCGAGGACCCTCCCGGAATGACGGCTTTAAGCCTGTGACCCTCCCCCAGCCCACCCGCAACATTGTAGATGAGTTCTTTCAAGGGGACACCCAGAGGCAGCTCGTACACACCCGGCTTCTGAACGTGTCCGGAGATGCAGAAGAGCTTCGTCCCCGTACTCTTCTCCGTACCAATGCCGGCATACCAATCGCCACCCTTGGTAACGATGTGCGGCACGTTCGAAAGGGTCTCAACATTGTTGATGACGGTCGGTCCTCCGTACAATCCGACGACAGCGGGAAATGGCGGTTTGTTGCGCGGGTTCCCGCGCTTGCCCTCCAGGGATTCCATGAGGGCCGTCTCCTCACCGCAGATATATGCTCCGGCACCACGATGGACGTAGAGATCAACGTCAAATCCCGAGCCGAGAATGTTCTTTCCCAGAAACCCGTTCTCGTGTGCCTCGGCAATGGCCTGCTCCAAAATGCGGGCTCCCTTGACGAACTCGCCCCGAATGTAAATGTAGGCGGTGTGGATGCCGATGGCGTAACAGGAGATGATGATGCCCTCTATGAGCTGGTGAGGATCACGCTCGATGAGGACCCTGTCCTTAAAGGTTCCAGGCTCACCCTCGTCAGCATTGCAGCACAGATATTTCGGTTTTTCCGACTCTTTGGGCACAAAGCTCCATTTCAATCCGGCCGGAAAGCCGGCACCTCCCCTACCCCTGACACCCGATTTCTTGACTTCTTCGACGATCTCGCCGGGCTTCATCTCCTTCAGGGCTTTGACCAGAGCCTTGTAACCACCGCTCTCTCTGTAAACACCGATGGACTCCGAATTGGGGCGGTCTACATTCTGTAATAAAATAATCTCAGAACTGTTCATCACTCTGAATTTCTTCTCAACTGGTCGAGGAGCGCATCGAGCTTTTCGATCGTCAGATCCTCATAATAATCATCATTCACCATCATAACGGGCGCGTTTCCGCAGGCACCAAGACACTCAACTTCAATGAGGGTGAAGAGACCATCGGCCGTTGTTTCCCCAACCTTGATTCCCAAGGTCTCTCCGAGATAGGTTACCAGTTTCTCCGCCCCCAAGAGGGAACAGGAGACATTGGTACAGACTTGCAGGAGGTATTTCCCGACCTCCTGCCGCTGATACATTGTATAAAAGCTGACACCCCGGTAGACACGAACGTGGGGCAGGCCGAGAAGTCCGGCAATAGCATCCATCCGATCAACGGTGAAAGAACCGAACTCCTTCTGGGCGAGATGAAGGGTAGGCAGTAACGCGGATTCCTTGTCCGGATATCGTGTGAGAATATTTTCGAAAGCTTTTTTACCTTCAGCGGAAAACTCGAATGCCATAATGCGTCAACATTGGAAAAAATATAATCTATCACTCATCACAGTGTAAGGCGCTACAGTATAGAGCACGATGGGTTAACACGCCACCCTTTTGAGCCCTCAAAAATAGAACAGATAATATAATATATCGACCGCAAAGATGCAAAATATCTTTTCTGAAAATCGGAAAAATTTTGATCCACTTCTCGAAGAGAACGCATCAATTTAAAAAGAGATGATCGGGAATCGTATCCATTCGGCACAAAGTTTCCCGAATGTAGTGAAGGCTGAATGCAATCGGAAAGACGAGGTTTCTTTATCCGGCATTTCTGGGGGACGGATGATCAATGTCAACAGCAGTTTTCAAACAGCTATAAATTATGTTTGGGTAAAAGCCATCGCAATTGTACTGGAAATGACTGACAACGAGATGACGGTCCTCACGAAATAAGGAAGCCTGTATCATAAGAATAATAGGCACACTGACACCTTTCTTGAGACCACCGAGAAAAACTCAGGAACTATTTTTCACCGTAAGCTCAAGCGGTAGCGTGGCGGTTCGTGCACAGACATGGAAATCCGGTATAACTCTATAGAAAATAATGAATCCATATAGGTATCAACGAACGATTTTCGTGCAATTTTTGTGTCAATTACCTTGTCTTTTTCCGAAAATCGGAACGGAAAATGACTGTTTCACCAGGACATCGATACGATATGATCATTTCCTCTCATTTTTTTGGACGTTCTTCAACAAAACCTCATATTCAAGAGGATGCTCCTTGATCATTTCCTCCTCTGAAATTCTGCCCGTAATACATGTGGTTTTCATGGGAAAGGTTTCCGGATCAAAGAAGACGAAGTAGAAATGCCACACAATAATAGCCAGGGTGGCTAGGATTGCTTCATAGTAGTGAACGACAGTAGCGACGTCCATGATAACTTTTGGAAATGTTTTCATGGCTGCATTCTCGAACCACAGGATGAGGCCTGAAACCCCCATGACGAATGTTCCCCAAACGAGGGCCCAATACTCCGCTTTTTCGGCATAATTGTACCGCCCGTACTTCGGTCTCTCTTTGGAAAGCCCCACCAGGTAGAGAAACATTTGGACGACATCCCGCATATCCTGAAAATTTGGAAGAAGCGCCACAATCTGTTCACGGCCCCGTTTTGTGAAGGCTATGTAAAAGGCATGATATACTGCCAGGATGATAAAAATCCCCCCTGCCAGTCGGTGCACAAACCCACGCAGGGCGAACATTCCAGGGATTTTCAGCAGGGGAGCAACCAACCAGCATTCAGGGAATTTTAATGCGAAGCCCGTAATAACGAGGATAAAGAAGCTGGTGAACAAGATGAAATGTTGCACCCGCTCATTGAGTGTCAGTCGGACAAACTCCTTATCGCCTAAGGTTTCAGGTTCGTGTTCACGAATTCCTTTAAATTTGGCGATGATTTTCTTGAGCAGATCCAAACCATTATGTAGGAGCATTCCCCCGATCACACACACTATGAGAATGATGTAAACGGCAGTGAGATAGTATATGGTTTTGTCTCTCTGGGGGGAGGGTAGAAGGTGAATGGACCCAACGGCCACCTTCTCACCGACGTCAGGATGGCATCTCCCGCAGGTTGCAGGGAGATTGGCTTTGTTGACAGAGGAGCTCGGATCATCGTGCGGTCTGATATCATGGAGGCCGTGACAGTCCCCACAGGTGGCCGTTTTCGCGTCGCCGGACCTCGCTGCCAAGCCGTGGAAATCATCCAAATAACTTTCAACAATGCCCGGGGTGAGTCCGTACTTGGCAAGAATTCTGTCGGAACTGTGGCACCAGATGCAATCACCGACCGAAGGATCTCCCTTGTAGAGGAGCTCACCCGTCTCCCAAGGTTTCGAAAAGACGTGCTCCCCGTGACAATCACTGCACGTCGGTGCATCCGCGGCACCGGCCAGAACGGCCTTGGCATGGATCCCTTCCAGGTAAGCATCCTGTTCTTCAGGATGGCACGATCCGCATGTTTTGTGGATTTTGAGCCGATTGATCATCGACTCCGGGTCAGTGGCCGACTTCAAAGTGTGACTGCCATGGCAATCGTTACAGGCGGCTGCTCCAAACGACTCATTTTCCGTAAGTGCGACAAAATGGATGCCGTTCTTGTATCCATCTGTTGGATAGGGTCCAGGCGTCGACAGCTGCTCAACGTGCCGATGATCGGCATGGCACTTCGCACACATCTGGACAATGTTGGGAGGATACAACTTCGACTTCTCATCATCCTCCGTCAGAATATAATGGGCACCATGACACCCAGAGCACGTGGGAGCATCCTTCACCTTCTTGGCCAGAGCCTTTCCGTGGAGACTCTCCGCATAGAGTTCCTGAGCATCATCGTGACAGAGACCGCAATCAACAGGACCCGATGTCTCACCGGGGTGTGTTTCCATATCAACGTCGGTGTGGCAGCCACCACACTCAACGGGACCATGAACGGACTCTAAGAACCGCTCCTCGTCTACAAAGAGAGAAATTTCAACACCCTCTTCCGTCTCCATGGTCAACGTACTGTCCCCGTGGCAGGCAGAGCAATCGTTATCCGGACCGGCCGCAGCCGGTGTTGCTCCAAGAAACAAAAAATACACAGGAAACATCCACATGAAAGGTCTTGGGAAACGCATTGATTTACTCCATCTGCATCGTCTTTTTTGTTATCACAATGATCAACTTTAATAATTATGGTAGCTTGATTGCTCAATACCATCGTTCAAAGGATTTAAATATATAAAAAATTGATTTGGTATGCATTAAGAAATCTGGTTTTTTGTATGATTGAGAATAAAAAAGGGGGACACACTACTCTGGGAGTGAAGTGATTACAATGAAGAGTTCATCAGGGGTGGGTTGGATGCCACTGTCGCCGGGATCACACAAAGGATCCCGGCGACAGTGTCCAACACGTTACTCCTTTTTTTCGGTCTCTTCAGGAGGGTACGGATGCGCTATTGCCTGAACGGCTTCTTTGAATTTGAAAGGTTTGTACGTCGGACTGTTTTTGTTGTGGCATGTCACGCAGAGTTCCTCGGTCTGGTCCCACAGACCCACTTCCTTGCGATCCTGTGTTCCTGCTCTCAAAGCTTTCATCACCTTGTTCGACCAATAGTCCGAACCCGGACCGTGACAGGCTTCGCAACTCACACCCTCCTCGTACGTCAGGCGTTCGCTCTTGAGGCTGTCAGGAACTCCATATGCTGTCACATGACAGGGCAAACACTCGGCGGCCTTCTGGGGTTCCGTCTTCAGCTCGAGCTTCTTGGCGAGTTCAAGAGACTGTTCGCTCGCCAATTCCGCAAATGCCTTGGCGTGAGGTCCACTCTCCCACACCTTGGATTGGGCGCCGATCTTACTTCCCAAGTGGCATGGTTTGCATTTCTTATACCCGACATACGAGAAAACCTTTTCAGGAGCTTTTATCTTCTCGGTCTTGGCCTCCTCCTGATCGCTGCACATGGTGCCCACTGCAAATATGAGACCCATGGCAACGAGTACGGCCAAGAGTTTTAAAAATCTCATATGGTACCCTCCTTTCCATACATCTCCGTTCCAGAAGGGACGGGTAAACGACTCTAAGCCTATGGAGCAACGTGGAATTGGAGTAAGATCAAATCGTTGTCGATGGACTCGTCCATCCCCCAGTCTTCCTGCTCCATTTTGTGGATGAAGTTGAGGTAGATCATCGCATTCCAGGAATCGATATAATGGTTCACACCCAAGGTGATCCAGGTCCAGGCATCTTCTTTCGACTCGCTGTCAGTATTCGGGTCAACGAAATCGTAGCGTCCAAGAATCCCCCACTGCGCATTGACCTTGTACTCGGCATGAGCATAGTAACTCATACTTGATACGTCATCAGCGTTCCCGAACATTTCCTGGGTCCTGGAAATGAACTCAACTGTACCCTCAAACTGCTCATGCATGAACGAGGCAAAACCGCCGAACATATTGGTTGCAAGGTCCTCGTCTTCTGAAAGAAGAAGATTCCCTAACCAGGCATAGCCTCCGATATGGAGCATCGATGCCATCTCCTTCTTCCAGTCAACACGTAAGAGGACATCCTTGGCGTCATTGTCATCAGACCAGTTGTTGGTACAGATTCCATCGCAGTCACTTCCATTGAAGACACCCACATTAAAGTTCCACATACCGGCTTCATTCTCAATCTGGGTGTCAGTTTGAAAACCGACCTGACGCCAAACAGCAAATCCATATCCGGAATGGAGAAATAGCGGGTAGTTAATCATATTGAGCTTGCCGGTATGCATGGGCATGTATTTAGTGAAGTTGGGGAGAAACCGACCTATGATGATGCTCGTCTTTGGAATGTAATTGAGGAGGATCATCTTGTAATCCAGAATAGCAGGTGCCCCCACAAACTCAGTCTGGACAAAATATTTTACACGATCAGGGCAGATGGTACCAGACAAGAGAAGTCTGGCTCTGTTCAACGTGAATTGACCGTTCGTGACTAGCGAGTCCTCCTCCAAGCTATAGTCAAAACGAGATTGTAATATGGCCCCAATTTTCAGGTCGCCCTTGCCCACCTTCACTTCGGCCAACTGCGCTGAGGCCACGCTGGCTATAAAAAACACCGCAATTCCTATCACCATTAACCTTTTCATCTCATTCTCCTCCTTTTAAATTAAGATCGCAAACAAATGTTCCCATCCTTCTCTGCCCAAAAACACAGGTGAAATGGCCGATCAAATCACCCCATACACACCTCCTTTCTTTTTTCCCATACATCTTTCTCCGTCTGTTTATCCTCTCAATGTATCGACCTCCTTTCAAACCCCATATATCCCTCCTCTATCTTACTTATTCCTGGTTCAAATATCCCTCTTTCTTTAATTCCTGATACAGATCTTTCCCCTCCCCAAGACTCATAAAAATGAGTTGAGAACTGATTGTGGCTGATGTCACCGCATCAACCTCCGGATCGAAATCGAACGCCTCCAGGAGTGACCTGCCCTCGAGTCGATCCCTCATCTTCCCGACATCCTTATCATCCCACTCCCAATTGCCCTTCTTCGTCAGGTGAACCGGATCGAAACGAAGAATGATTCCCTCTTCGTCAAAGACATAGATGAAATGGATGTCGTGACACACATCGCAGAAGGAGGCCCTTGAAACAATTTTAGCGAAGCGCTTCTTCTGTCCGTCATCACAGGAAAGATTTCCTACGTAGACAACACCCGCTTCCGGGAGGTTGACTCTCTTCATTTCCGTCACCCTTCCACCCGTATCCTCCATGGAACGCGTGATCATATCGACGAGTTCCTCCTCTGACAGAGCGGGTTTTATCTCCTCCTTCACTTGAATCGGCACCTCGGAGGATCGCCGCAGGGTGAGCAAACCCACATCATACTGAAGGACCGCCCGTATCTCTTCCACAAAACCCTTATCGGAATAGATCACCCCCCTGTGAGCACTGGCAACGATTCTGTGGCCTTGACTATCCTTTCGGAGTAAAATGGTGAACGGCGTTTTGGGACTTCCAACAGCGTCATAAGCCACGAAGTCGGCATCAGGCACAAGGGGAAACTGAACTCCCGTCTCCCCGCGGAACACCTCCAGCTGGTGACGCGTGTTGCCGGCTCCGACACCGATCATCTTGACTCTGTCACGAAGGTTCGCATCGGCCTCAATGGCGTTATATGCCAGAACAAAGACCGGTGCTTGCACCTGACAGTGAAAACAGTACTTATTCAAGAACTCGACAACCACCAACTCTTCCTCGATATCCTCGACCGTGAAGGTCTCCTCATCCCCGAGACCGAGATACTCCCGCTCCCTCTCATTTAAAACGTTGGGAAAGGCAAGATCCGGAAACACATCCCCCAGCCTGAGTATCGGGCTTCGATCCTCATTGAGGGCCGAAGATCCCCAAAGCAGGGATATCCAGAGGACCACTATCCCTGGGAAACGAATCAGCAGGAAAGTATGTTTCGCAGTATGCATTTCGAAAATCCCTTCTTCCTTCTCTTCATGCTTCACCCGTTCCTGGCAAGAGGTTCCTCTTCAATCCCAAATAAGTATTGCCCGGGATTCCGAAATCCCTCTTGAGCAGCCAAGATGTCCAGAAAAATGGTGGCCAAGTTTTCGACGGCAAGAATCACCTCTTTGCCTTCCTCCATCTTGCGCTCATCGACCGTCTTTATATATCTTTTACACGCATCGCACACATCCACCCGATAAGGGCTCCCCTCGTCGACGAAGAAGAACCTCAACGTCTCGTGATCGTCGTTGAGACAATAAGGACACTGAAGGCGGCGAAAGGCCCACTCAGTACTGCACAAGGAACACTGAAAAATACGGCGTCCCTCCTCTTTTTCCAGTGCGGCCATAATTGGCTCGTGGCCGCATACCGGACAAAACGGCTCCACCCATTTGGCGTCCTTAACCGTATTCATCACTTTGCTAGCCAACAGTTCGAAAAAAGGCTTGACCGTCTGGATTCCGAGATACTGAAGATGTTCGCCGTCCACTTCGAACTCTCTTGATAACAATTCGAAATAATGCACATCTCTTTCTGCGGCCTTGCGGACAAACTCCCTGATATCGAACGAGGTATCGTTCACTGTTTTTCTGAGACGCTGGATATCATCAGAGTCCCCTGGTCCATATTTTTCCAGAGTATCACAGATATTCCGGAACAGATCCTCAAAAGGTACACCTTCGAGCGTGATATGCGTAAAATCCAAAAGATGAACGCCATCCTTCATTTTCTGAGCCATCTCCGGCGAAGAGATGCCGATCGACAACCTCTTGTTTTCCAAATTTTTCTTGAATTCCAACTGGTGCCGAGTGAGATCTTTGAAAAAAGAAACGAGTTCTTGCGGTACATGCTCGTTCTTTCGGAGTAACTCGATCTCTACTTCAATAGTGTCCCAGGATACCATATATAGGTGTTTCCATAAAGAAGTCCACAAAATAGCCGAAAAATAATTTCAGAAATTATAACATTATATGAGGTAAAAGTCAAGTGTTTTTTTAAGATCATCCCACATTTTTTCCAAAGGACAGACTTAGAAGAGGGGGACGGATTCGGCTTTTTGAACCACCCGTTCATCTCCAGAATAGACGGTCAGTCTCGCACCTCTGACAAATCCAATGAGTGTAACTTTGAGTTTTTTTGCGAGATGAATGGCTAAATCCGTAGGCCCAGATCTGGACACAAGCATCGGTACTGCCTGCTTGGCCACCTTGATGAGCATCTCTGACGTCAATCTTCCACTCGTTACCATAATCTTATCGTCCGTCCTGATTTCTTCTAAAAAACACTCTCCCAATATCTTATCAATTGCATTATGTCTCCCTATATCCTCTCTGAACATCACAATCTCATCTCCCAGACACAGTGCACACGTGTGCACGCCTCCTGTCGCTTTGAAAAGCTCTGATTTTCCATTCACTTCCCTCATGAGGTTCCGGATAGTGCTTGGCATAACCCGGACCTTCGACGTGACAGGTCGACATTGCAGGCGATCGGCGGCATTGTAAAAGACGGCTCCTTTTCCACATCCCGATGTGATGGTTCTTTTTTGAAAGATTTCTCTGGGGAACTCTATATCACGTGATGTCTGAACACTCACCGTTCCCCGATCCTCGGAAAACACGACCGATTGCACATCCTCCTTTTCTTGAAGGAAGCCCTCGGACAATAAGAAGCCGACGGCCAAATTTTTCTGGTAAGAGGGAGTACACAACAAGGTGACGAGCTCCTGACCGTTGAGAACAACGGTCAGGGGTGTTTCCCGAGCTACGACATCCTCCATTCTATTTTCTTTATCCTCCGAAATGCGAAGGATCTCGACACCTTCCGTCACCCCATGCTTACGACTCCTGGCCTTCGATAAGCGCCTTCATCTTCTGATAGTCCTCTCGATAATTGATATTGAAAAAGGTTCTGAGCTCGGGATCGAAACGTTCAATCTCGTTCTGCTGGATATACTTCGTCCGAACCGACCCATAAAAGGACTGCAGCTTCAAAACGCCTCTTTGTAAATTGTTCTGGATGGGCTCGAGACATGCCTTTGAATAGACGGCGTGCAAGGGCTCAAGACCGGCCGCAAGCTGGGGTACTACGACGTCAAATTTTTCGCAACCAACCAGCATATACCCAATGAGATCGGAATTGAGAAAGGGCATGTCGCAGGCGACGACAAAATTGTATTGCGTCTCAGAGACCGAGAGGCCCGTGTACAGTCCGCCCAATGGCCCTTTCCCAGAGACAATATCCCTGACTTTTGAAGCAACGGGAAAATCATATTCTTCGGGCTGATTCGTCACAAGAACAATTGTCTCACAGAGCGCATCCAGCGTTTCTATGATATCCAGGATAAGTGGGCGATCGCCCAGAGGCAGAAGGGCCTTATTCGTCGATATTCTGGTGCAACGCCCACCGGCAAGGATAATACCCGTTACGGATTCGTTCTTGTCGGCCCGGTGGTATTTTTTATGTGATTGATAAGGACTCACAAACGACTCAATTCAACTCTCAATCTCTTCCCAGTCAATCTCAGAATTCTTTGTTCTTCTCACGCAACTCTCAAAAAAAATGATGATCATCCATTCTTTATCATGTTCTCGTCTCAGTCCCCACGTCGCCCTCATCATCTTGAGAGGCCTTGAAGAGACTATACGTTAAATTAATGATATTCCCCATGGGGAATCAAGTCATTTTCCAGTAGACTCCAGTATTTTAGCCACGTTAGGAAATCCTTGAGGCCGTAACCCAATAGGGAGGAGTATGTTGAGGGAAACATGCTGCTGACGACCGATCGGAATCAAACTGATCAATCAACGTTCCATCTCCATTTTTTTCCAATGAGGGAGAAGCTCTTGAGGATTTTTCAGAGGAATCAATTCGGACATTTTCCGCGTCTCAACATGAAATACCCCGAGGTCTCTTCCGAGACCTCGGGGTATTCGAAACCCGAACGTGACTCCTGAGATGCTCCTTCTTATGAAACTTCGACGTTCTCTTTCTCTCTCCTCATACCCTCCTCACGTCTCTTGAAGAGCATACCCAGAAATCCCGCAGTAAGCCACACAGGTGCCATCGGCGAGAAGACTTTCTTCATCCCGTACTTCACCTTCGAAACCTCCCGCAACAGACCCATCTCAAACCGATCCTCGGCTTCGTGCAACAGATAGATCCAGCGCACGTCTTCCAGATCCATGAGTTGAGCGTTCGGATAGCTCTTCCCCAAATCCTGCAACCGCTTCTGAGCCAGAGCCATAATCTTATCACGGTCACCGAAGGTCAGTGTCCCGGTGGGACAGGCCTTGACACAGGCCGGCTTCAACCCATTGGCCACCCGATCATGACAGAAGGTGCACTTGACCCACTCCGACTTGACATCGCTCCACCGAGGAATATCCCACGGGCACGCCTCGTTTAAGTCCTTCAACTGCTTCGTTTTGTCCGTGTAGACGACGCAGCCATTGTCGTCCACCACAATGGCCCCCGGAGCCTCATCATCGGCCGTCATCTTACAAGGAGGGTCAACACAGTGACGGCACTGGTCCTTGAAGAAGTTCCATTTCATCTCGCCGCCCACAGAAAGCTCCTTGAAACGGACCACAGTGTACGTCATACCCGACAAATCGGGTGGGTTCTGGTAAGTGCCCCGGTTCTTCGTCTTCTCCGCCGGCAGTTCGTTCCACTGCTTGCAGGCCACCTGGCACCCCCGACACCCGATACACTTGGAAACGTCTATCAAAACCGATTTTCCAGCCACTCTGTCACACCCCCTTTCTCACGTTGACCAGAAAGGCCTTCGATTCTTGAATCATGGTGTTGGCATCACCGATGTTGGGAACGAGGACGTTGGCACTGTCCCCTGTGGCCAAACCCATAAAACCGTAGCACCACGGTAAACCAACCTGATGAACAATGGTGTCACCGATCTTGAAGGGTTTGAACCGCTCGGTCACGATGGCCACTGCCTTGATATCGCCTCGGGCCGACTGGACGGTGCACTTTTCACCGTTCTTGATCTGCAGCTCACCAGCCAGCTCTGTGCTCATCTCAACGAACATATCCGGCTGAAGCTCAGCCAGCCACGGCTGCTGACGGGTCATGGCCCCGGTCTGCCAGTGCTCGGAGACACGGTAGGTCGTAGCCACGATGGGATATCTCGGATCGCACACCCCGGCGAACTTGTCCATATCACCACCAAGCTTATCCCAACGCTTGGACGTCGGGTTGAGCTGGACGCTAGACATCATGTTCTTGGTCGGACACTCCAGCGGTTCATAATGCTCGGGGAACGGTCCATCGGCAAGTCCCATCCCGAAGATTCTGGCATGGCCCTCCGGCTTCATAATGAAGGGATGTTTTGTCTTCTCCGCATTCACCATCGGCGGCCAACCACCGTCAGGTACATCACCGACCCAACCGCCCGCACCGTCCTTTGCGGTAGGATCCCACCGAATGACAGGATGCTCCTTGTCCCAGGGTTGGCCGTTCTTATCCACGGAAGCCCGATTGTAGATGATCCGGCGGTTCACCGGCCAGCACCAGGACCACTCAGAATAGAGACCGACGCCCGACTTATCCTCGGTACTCCTGCGGGCTGCCATGTTACCGGCCTCGGTGTAGCTGGCGCAATAGAGCCAGTTGCCGGATGATGTTGTCCCATCATCCATCAATTTACCGAAAGAGGGCAACAACTCTCCGGTTGTCAGATCGTACCCGTTAATCTCCTTGGCTACTGCGTGAACGTCGACGTGATCGCCTTTGGCATAGTCCCATTTCAATTTGGTCACCGCTTCGGGCAAAACACCGCCTTCTTGGTCATACAGTTTCTTCACGCGAACGTAAAGCTCATTGATGATCTCGCTGTCGGGGAGAGCATCACCAGGAGGATCGACCGCCTTGTAACGCCACTGGCTCCAGCGCCCGCTGTTGGTGATGGAGCCTTCCTTCTCCATGGACGCGGCGCAGGGCAGTAAGAAGACTTCGGTCTTGATCTTCTTTGGATCCGCCCCAGGTCCTTTCCAGAACGCGCCCGTCTCCGTCTCCCAGAGGTTCACGTTGACCATCCAGTCCAGCTTGCTCAAGGCTTCGCGGGTCATGTTCGAATTCGGCCCGCTCACGGCCGGATTCATGCCCCAGGCGAAGAACCCCTTAAACTCGCCGTTGTACATGGCATTGAAGAGTGAAATCCACGAATAGTTCGCACCATCGTCCAGTTTGGGCAGATATTGATAGTCGAACTCATTCGCCGCAGTGGCATGATCACCATAGAACGACTTCAGCAAGCTCACTGAGTACTTGGCATAATTGCCCCACCAGTTGGCACTCTTGGGATCTTTTGTCTTGGGCGTGTATTTCTCATTGTACGCCTGAAGAGTGGTATCCGAAGCCCGCGGAGTCTTCAGGTAGCCGGGGAGAATATGGAAGAGCAAGCAGTGATCCGTTGAACCCTGCACGTTGGACTCTCCCCGAAGCGCGTTCACACCACCACCCGCCACACCGATGTTGCCCAAGAGGAGCTGAATGATGGCCATGGTTCGGATGTTCTGGGTACCCACCGTATGCTGGGTCCAACCCATGGCGTACATGATGGTCGCAGCCTTGCCGGGTTTCCCCGTGGCTGAATATGCCTTGTAAACCTTGAGCAGATCCTCCTTGGGCGTCCCAGTGATGGATGAAACCTTGTCCAAATCATACCGGGAGAAATGCTTCTTGAGGAGCTGAAAAGCGCACCGCGGATTTTTCAGGGTTTTGTCCTGCTTCGGGATGCCATTCCCGTCCAGCTGATAGGCCCACGTCGCTTTGTCATATTTACCCGCTTTCTCGTCATACCCCGAGAAGAGGCCATCCTCAAAATCGAACTTTTCGCTGATCAAAAGCGATCCGTTCGTATACTCGGCCACATACTCCATGTTATAGAGGTCATTGTCCAGGATGTGTTTGATCATTCCGCCCAAAAAGGAGATATCCGTTCCTGAACGGAGTCGAGCATAGATATGTGCCTTGGAAGATGTCCTCGTGAATCGGGGATCGACGCTGATCAGGGTCGCACCGTTCTCCACGGCCTTCATCACCCATTTGAAGGAGATGGGGTGATTCTCAGCCGCATTACTTCCCATAACCAAAATACAGTCGCTATTTCCAATATCGATCCAATGATTGGTCATAGCACCTCGGCCGAACGACTCTGCCAGAGCCGCAACAGTGGCCGAGTGTCATATACGCGCCTGGTGTTCGATATACACCAGGCCCAACGAGCGCAAAAATTTCTGATAGAGCCAGCACTCCTCATTGTCCAGGGCCGCACTCCCCACGGAAGCGAGCCCATCGCAACGGTTGACCACTTGCCCCTTTGCGTTCTTCGCTGCAAATGTGTCGTCACGTGCTTTCTTGATCCGTTTGGCAATCTCATCAAGAGCCCAGTCCCAGGATTTTTTCTCCCACGTGTCGCTGTAGGGAGCTCGATACATCACGTGTGTAATCCGGCGCTCGTTGTTGGCCAGCTGATACAACGAAGAGCCCTTCGAGCACAGCGAGCCTTGATTGATGGGATGATCGGGATCACCCTCGATGTTGATCACCTTCCCCTTGCTGGCTGACACGATCGCTCCACAGCCGACGGCACAATAGGGACAGATAGTCGTACTCTCTTTCGCGTATTTGATCTTCAACTCTTGGGCGTATGCGCGTGCCGGTCCCAGATCGAAGAGACGATGTCCCAGAAGACCACCAGTCGCGGTTGCACCCGCCAGTTTGAAAAATCCTCTTCTCGAAATGCCCATTTTTTAAAACTCACCCCCTTCGCCAAAAATGAACGTTTCTCTTTTCCTTACGACAACTCTCACTTTCCTCTGAAATGCCTCTGATCTCACCTCCTTTTCAGAATAGAGTACTGTTCATGACTCCTTATTATATTAATTATAAATCCCTGCAGATATACAATTTCCCTTTTAATATAAAGAACAGGTTTCCCTTTGAATATAAAGAACAGGTTAGAGCAAATCCCAAAAAGCACGTGCGGTTCATTGAAGGAAAGGCCAGGGAATGCGTCATTGCCCTCTTTTTCGAACTTTCCTCCTGACCAAATCAACTGAGAAATCTACTGAAAATCATTAAATAGACCAAATAGATATATTCTATACAATAAATAGAATAATTCTATAATTAACAGAAATCGCTCACAGCACCGAGCCACAGGGAGGTCCATGCGAGCGCCTTTTCCCTGCCGAATTATATAAAAATGATAGAGCCTTTGGATTTCAGAGATGTTCGGGTGTTATATTATTCCCTTGGGGTAAAACCTCCAGGATTTCCTCTATAGCATCAAGCCGGAACAGACGGTCTGCTCCTCTCAGTTCACAGAAAGCTGAAAAGTACGGGCCAATAGACTCATCAGCAATTTCGTATGGCCTGACGACACGCTCCGTGGTTTCGCCGGTGGTATGAGCATGGTATCGAATACGCAGTCGTTGGCCCTGACTCAATGCACTCTTGACCTGTTGAAAAATCACAGGATCAACCTCATGGTATTCGAACGTTTCATAAATTTCTTTAAGTTCCTGCATTACTAAAGATTTTATCTCTGCAATGTCCTCATCACTGAGAGTCGGTTTGACCTTATCCCAGATCCGCTTCAAGGTATTATCATCCGCCACGGTGAACCGTTCAAAACCGAGCTGGCAGAGCAATGCAATCTCAAAAAGTTCGTCCTTGGTCAAAGATATGTTGTCAGGCATTCAGGGTATCCTTTCCTTGGAACAGAGTAATCATAGAGACACGAACCTTCAAAATATTCGAATATAATTTAAAGTACTGGAGGAGGAAAATCCTAAAGAAAAAATATGCTCAAAGTTTTCATATGTGATAAGGATTGAGAATATCTAAAAGATGAGCTTAATCCAAAATGCGAAGAAGAGAATGATTCCGAAGAACAAATAAAGCACCATAAAGAGCCAAGGTAATCGCGCTTCGGGATCAGAAAAATTAATCCTTGGCCAGGAATCATGTTGCCCATTTCATCCCGCGGATAAAGTTTGCCTTCTTTGTGGAACATCCTTATCGAGTCTGGCATTTCGTCTTCCATATCCCGGAGAGTATCAATACGAAGCTTGAGAGGATGACCTTTTTCATTGATCGAAGATTCCTTTTAAGGATGAATGCTAAGTTTAATATGTTTTGTCAATGAATTTTCTATGAGTCACGAGATTTTTTCGGACAGGAGTAAACCCTGTCCCTATGATTTCTGCAGGATCTCCGGAGTTACCGCTTCAGCGGTTTATTCAACCGCTTTTCCGGTATAATCCCGTAAACGGGTAACTCCTTGCGCGCTATGAAAAGTGTGGCTGCAATCTTAAGCCCATGGTCTCAAAGACTCCAGAATTCTCAAGACCACATACTTCTCTCTCGGAGAAAATCCAACGTTTCTTGAAGGGAAGGAATGCCCGTCCGGCCGCCGAGTTTGGTGCATTTGAGGGCGGCCACACCACTGGCGAACGTGACTGTCTTCTTCAGATCCCATTCCTGCAACACTCCGAACACAAAAGCCCCGTGAAAGACATCACCGGCCCCCGTCGTGTCCGCGACATCGACCTCAAATCCAGGATACGAAAACTTCTCTTTTGGGGTGAAGCATACCCCTCCGCGCTCACCCTGAGTGATGACGACGACCTCAGGGCCTGAGGCAAGCAGATCTTTACAAACATCGGCTGAACTTTTATCCGGTGCATAATCGGAAACAAAATACTCCGGGGCAATAACGACATCGACGAATTTCAACAACTCGGTCGCGTCCGGTTTGAATGCCCCGGTGTCGAGGACGACTTGAATTCCTTTATCCCTGGCCATCTTTACGCCCGCAAGACCCGCCTCAGGATGAAGGCTGTCAATCAATAATATCTTTCCTGAAAAAAGCAATTCCGTATTCAAATCCTCTGGAGAAAGAGGATCCACCGTGCCACGGTTGTGAACAATACTCCGTTTACCGCTTGTCCCTTCCATGATAACGAGGGAAAGGGGTGATGACTTGCCGTGTTCGACGATGAGTCCTCGGGTGGCAACCCCCTCCTCGGCCAAGCCATCAACGATCCCCTGCCCCCAGATGTCATCACCCACCTTACCGATGATGGCCACCCTCGCGCCCAATCGAGAAAGCGTCACCGCGGCCGTAGCGGCAGGTCCCCCGCCCTGCTGAAAGGATTCGAGGGCCTCCAACTTTGAGTCTGGCTGAGGAAATTCGTCAACAACAAAAAGAAGATCCCAGGCACAATGGCCCAGACAGACAACATCGATATTCATGATCACAAAAGAAAGCTCAGGTAATTCCTGAATGATTTTGGAAAAGTCCTCAAAAGGAATTGCTCGCCAGGTTTCGGTATTCACCTCACCTTCGGCGCTGACCATGGCCACAAACTTGAAGATGGCTTTCTCTTCCGGCGCCTCAAGTATCAGCACAGAATCGTACGTACCGAGAGTGGCGTACATTGCAATCAGTTCGATCGCACACGCTTTCGGACTGCGTATAGTGCTCGCGAAACGCTGCGGAGCCTCCTTAATATTCTCCTTGCCTGCTCAATCCCAGAAGCATGATGTATCGGACTAGAGGCTACCTTCCTCAGGCAATATCTTCACGATCGTTCGTTTCATCGATCAACGGCAGCTACTCTTCGTTTTTTCCAAGAGGCCGCCATTCGGCGATGTTCTCGAAATGGACTTCAGCCCTCGGCTCAGCGGTCCAGAAAACGTTCGAATTGTAGCTCCACTCCAAATACTCGGAATTGCCGCCACCAAACGTGGTCAGCAGAAATCGGTTGGACAGGTGCGCGATACTCCTCGTCTGATCCCTGGGCCAGTCCTTATCACCGCCCTGAGGATCCCAGTGAATCCAGCCGTAATTGGGCAGATAGACCTGGGCCCAACGATGGAAGTACTCATCGTAGGACGCATCGTCACCGCGTACAACCAGGGAACCGACGTATCGGGCCGGCACCCCTGCCGCTCGACACATGGAGATAAAGACAAAGGTGTACTCCGAACAGGAGCCTGTTCCGCGCTTCAATACTGTCGGGGCCACGTTCCAACCCCCGACAAGCTCATATTCCATATGGGTACGAATGTGATCGAAGATCTTTCGGACAATCCAATAGGGGTTCTTCTCACCTCCGACCACTCCCCTCACCGTTTCCTGAATGTAGGGATGACTTATATTGTACTTGTCCTCATCCACGAGATATTGGGACTTGATATTTTTGGGTATGTCCCCCAGGGGTCCGACTTTGTCAGGGTAAATGTAATATTGAATGTCATATACCCTTGCCTTCACCCTCACGGTCGGTGCGACAATCTGCCCCGGGGCAATGTTCTCAAAGACAAAGTGGGCTGTCTTCTGATCCCACCGGTCCGCGACCACACCTACGGGCTGGGGGTCGAATTCAATCTCACCCTCCAACTGTTGAGAGTCCTCGTCTTTGGGAATGGCGAAATAGAAATCCGCTCTTTCAACGAATCCTGTCCCAAAGTTCTTCAATTGGTGGACAAACTCCACCTCCGCGTATCGCTCCTCGCTCAGAGCGTACCGCTCGTTATCACGAACGACCAGCTGGTAAATCATGTCATTCTCATAATCGGCGTTCCAGAGATACGTATCGTCGAAGGCCAAACCCCAGGCATAGGGCCCTGGAGACTCGACATGGAACAGAACAACTCCGTTCTCAGGCCACAGGACATAGATCTCGTTGTTCACCCGATCCGAAACCCACAGGTACGTGCCATCGAAGGCCAAGCCCTGTGGATTTTTCGTCGGGGCTTGTATCGAGATGATGGTCGTCCCATCCTGCGAACTTATCTTGTCGATTTTTCCTTTCCGGTAATCGCTGACCCATAAATATTGACCGTCCCAGGTCAATCCCATTGGATATGAAACCGGAGCCTCCACTGTTCTGACAATAAGCCCATTCTCGGGATCGATTTGAAAGATTTTCTTTTGTTCGGAATCGACATTCCAGAGATAGCGCCCGTCCCACGCCAGGCCCATGGGCCAAAAGGCGGGTGATGGAATATTGGATAGAATAGCACCGTCCGTGGGATCGATACGATAGAGCTGATCGGTCTTTCGATCTGCAACCCACAGATCTTTTCCATCAAAGGTCATGCCTGTGGGACAAGGTCCTGGAGACGGAATCTTCGACATAACATCCCCCGGTTTTGCCACAAGGGATTGGGTCAGGAAGCAGATCATAGCGATACAAAGAAAAACCGTTCTCATTGCACTCTCCTTTCGTTTGGAAACAGAATGCGCTTCGCCTGTTGAGTTCCTTTTCCTTTGTGCTCCTGTATCCACATATTGGCTTTTGAGTTTTGAATTTTGGGTTTTGGATTTTGGCCTTATTCGACCCTCTCAAATTTCGCTGTAAAATGCCTCAGGTACTGAGTTTCGTGTGTAATTTTCATACCCTTGATAGCGTCCTTTCGATCATAAACATTTTGAAGCGCCTCAGCCAAAAAGTCAACGTGGCTCTGGGTATAGACCCGTCTGGGAATGGCCAGTCGAACGAGTTCCAGATCGGCCGGTTTCTCCTGACCGGATTCTTGATCTCTTCGACCGAACATGACGCTCCCGATCTCAACGGCCCGAATACCGGCCTCCAAATACATCTCAGCGACGAGTGCTTGTCCCGGATACTGGGTGGGAGGAATATGAGGTAATAATGCTTGCGCATCGATATAGATGGCGTGTGCGCCGGGTGGTTCAAATATATCGAAACCCGCCTGCCGGAGTTTCTTTCCCAAATACCGCGCCGAGGCCAACCGATACTCAAGATAGTGTTCGTCCAGCGCCTCTTCCAATCCTACGACGATGGCCTCCATGTCTCGCCCGGCCAGCCCACCATACGTTGGAAATCCCTCTGTTAAAATGAGGTGGGTACGGGCCCGCTCGGCGAGCACATCGTCGTTCAGGGCCAGAAATCCACCCATGTTGGCCAGACCGTCCTTCTTGGCACTCATGGTGCACCCATCGGCGTATGAAAATATTTCCTGGGCAATTTCCAACACACTCTTATCCCCGTAACCGTCCTCCCGGAGTTTGATAAAATACGAATTTTCAGCGAAACGACACGCATCGATAAAAAGAGGAATCGCGTGGCGTGAGAGGATCTCTTTCATACCCCGAATATTGGCCAGAGAGACGGGCTGGCCGCCGCCGGAGTTGTTGGTAATCGTAACCATGGCCAATGGAATCCGATCGGAACCCACCCTCTTGATCAAATCTTCCAGCTTGCCCAGATCCATATTCCCTTTGAACGGATGATCGACGCTGGGAATGCGACCTTCATCAATGTACAGATCGACAGCCTCGGCGCCGGAAAATTCGACGTTCGCACGGGTGGTATCGAAGTGAGTGTTATTGGGAATAACTTTCCCTTTCCCGCCGAGAAGAGAGAAGAGAATATGTTCGGCGGCTCGGCCTTGATGTGTCGGAATAACATGCTTCAATCCGGTAATTTTTTTTATCTGATTCTCGAATCGGAAAAAACTCCGACTCCCGGCGTACGATTCGTCCCCCAGCATGATCCCAGCCCATTGACTTGCACTCATGGCTGCCGTTCCTGAATCGGTCAGGAGATCGAGAAGGATGTCCTCCGCTTTGACCATGAAGAGATTATAGTGGGCTCCCTTCAAGATCTCCTCTCTCTCTTTCCGGGTCGTATAACGAATGGGCTCCACCATTTTTATCTTGAAAGGTTCAATAATAGTCTTCATACGTGCTTCCTCTCGGTTTTGTTCACTGAACGGATACTCTGTCTCTAGGCAGGGTGGCTTTCCGCGACCCCCGGGGATTGAATTAGATGGTACAATATACAGAGAAGAAATAGATTCGACAAGCCATTTCTTGCGGACCGTTTGAGATCCCTGAAGGCCTTTCCATATTCGGGAGTCTCTATTGACCGGTGAAAAGTCCAAGAAAAAAAATTCACGAACTATGGATTATTCATAACGTCAACGAGAACTCGAGGTAACATGAATATATTTGAAACGTTAGAATGAACACAGGTCTTCGGCTTTTTTCCAGACCATCTTCCACGATGAGAGACAGCGTCATTCCGGATCTATCAGGAATCTCCTTCATCGAGAGTCTGTGGTAGAGTGGGAGATTTCCAGTATTAAATACGGGGAAGGACAGCTTTTGATTTTTTACGCATTCCCCAGGCTAATTTTTCATAAAATTCGTCGAAAAATACCTATTTCATTAGATTATTCTGTTGACAGTTGTTTAAAAAATATGTATATTCTCAAGCTCCGAGTTGGGACATTGTTTCCACGCAGTTCAGCGACGGTTGTACCCTTAAACTTTTATGAAAGGAGGTCTTACATGGCCACACTTCATGACAAACTGGCTGAGCAGATTCCTGTTCTTCGAGAAGATTTGAAAAATCTCGGGAAAGAATATGGTGACACAAAGATTTCCGATGTCACTATTGCTCAGGCGTACGGAGGTATGCGCGGCGTGAAGGGCATGATCTGCGACACCTCTGTGGTTGAACCGGATAAAGGTCTCATTATCCGAGGCATTCCGCTCCTCGAAGGCTTGACGGAAAAATGGCCAGAAGAAATTTTCTATTTGCTGCTGACCGGCGAACTGCCGGATGAGGAAGCCACAAAATCCGTCCAGGAGGATTTCAGAAAACGCCAGGGCGTTCCCTCGTATGTTTGGGATGTGCTTCGAGCCATGCCCGAAGATTCCCATCCCATGGCCATGTTCGATACGGGTATCCTGGTGATGGAAAAGGAATCCATGTTCAGAAAGCGTTACACCGAGGGGATGACCAAAACCGATTACTGGAAACCGGCCCTCGAAGATTCCTTGCAGCTCTTGGCAAAACTTCCGGAATTGGCCGCTGGGGTTTACCGCATTCGGTATAAGAAAGGTGACCTGATTCCACCGGATAACAATCTGGATTGGGGTGCCAATTACGGGCACATGCTGGGCAACGACCAGCCGGACTTCTACGAATGCATGCGACTTTATCTCACCCTCCACTGCGATCATGAGGGGGGGAACGTCAGCGCCAACACGTGTCACACGGTTGGCTCCGCTCTGTCCGATCCCTACTACGCGGTGAGCGCTGGACTGAACGGTCTCGCCGGTCCGCTTCACGGCTTGGCGAATCAGGAATGCCTGGGATGGATCCTCGAACTCATGGATAAGTTCGGTGGAACGCCCACGGCAGAGCAGATCAAGGAACATGCTTGGGAGACATTGAACAGCGGTAAGGTTATTCCTGGATATGGCCATGCGGTACTGAGAGTGACCGATCCACGATTCGTGGCTTTCAATGCCTTTGGGAAAAAGCACTTCCCCGACGATCCTGTGTTCAAGACCGTGGACTTGGTCTACCAGATCGTACCGGAAGTTTTGAAAGAGCATGGTAAGGCGAAGAATCCGTGGCCGAACGTCGACGCCGGATCAGGCGCGCTCCTGTATTATTACGGCATCAAAGAGTTCGAATATTACACTGTGTTCTTCAGTGTATCCAGGGCCATGGGTATGTGCTCCCAGCTCGTTCTCAATCGTGCCATGGGAACCGCCATCACGAGACCGAAATCCGTTTCCACCAAATGGATCAAGGACTTCGTATCCAAGCAGTAAGGTGAAACACCTTTGCTTTTCATGAGGAAGGTTTTCCTTTGAAGAAAGAGGAGGCGGATCGTCTGATCCGCCTCCTCTTCGTAATTGAAATCCTTTGCAGGGCATAAACCTTCGGTCTAAAAGAAAGAAAATAAGACCTGAGATCCCGGATGAAGGAGGGCTCGAGAATATGGCCAATATAGTTGAAAAAATTATCAAGAGCCATCTCGTCGAAGGTGAGATGGTCCCCGGACAGCCCATCGCCATTCGCATTGATCAAACCCTCACTCAGGACGCTACAGGGACCATGGCCTACCTCCAATTCGAGGCCATGGGCATTCCCCGCGTCCAGACGGAGCTTTCAGTCAGTTACATCGACCATAACACGCTTCAGGAAGGTTTCGAGAACGCCGACGATCATCGCTACCTTCAGAGCGTAGCAGCCAAGTACGGCATCCATCTCTCCAAGGCCGGCAACGGTATCTGTCACCAGGTCCACCTGGAGCGATTCGGAAAACCGGGGAAAACCCTTCTCGGTTCCGACAGTCACACACCGACAGGCGGAGGGATCGGTATGATCGCCATCGGGGCTGGCGGTCTCGATGTCGCCGTGGCTATGGGCGGAGGTGCCTTCTACCTGACCTGTCCCCGGATCGTGAAAGTGAACCTCACCGGACAATTGAAACCCTGGGTATCTGCCAAGGATGTCATCCTGAAGATGCTGGAGATCCTGACCACGAAGGGCAATGTGGGTTCAGTAGTAGAGTACGGCGGTGAAGGCGTCAGAGCCCTGTCCGTTCCCGAGCGAGCGACGATCACCAATATGGGCGCGGAATTGGGAGTGACCACGTCGATCTTCCCCAGCGATGAGACCACGAAGGCATTTCTCAAGGCCCAGGGTCGCGAAGAGGACTGGAGCGAGCTGCTTGCAGATCCTGATGCGGAGTATGATCGAACCATCGATCTGGCTCTCGGTGAGATCGTACCTCTCCTGGCCCAACCCCACTCGCCGGATAACATATGCCCCGTCTCCGCTATCGCCGGGATGAAGGTCAATCAAGTCTGTATCGGGAGCTGCACCAACTCATCCGTCAAGGATCTCATGACGGTGGCCAAGACGCTCGAAGGAAAGCACGTCCATCCTGAAGTGAGTTTCGTCGTCGCCCCAGGATCGAAACAGGTCCTGCGCATGATCTCCGACAACGGGGCGCTCTCCACACTCATCGCGGCCGGGGCTCGGATCGCTGAGACCGCCTGCGGATTCTGCATCGGCAATGGGATGGCCCCTCAGACGGATGCCATCAGTATTCGGACGAACAATCGCAACTTCGAAGGACGATCCGGCACAAAGAGCGCTCAGGTGTATCTGGCCAGTCCTGAAACCGCTGCGGCCTGTGCTCTGAAAGGGGTCATTACGGATCCGAGGGATCTGGGTAACGATACCTATCCGGCCATCGACATGCAGGAACAATTCACTATCGATGACAGCCTCGTTTTCCCGCCTTCGGACGAACCCGCGCAGGTCAAGATTTCCAGAGGCCCGAACATCGGAGATCCTCCGGCCAATGAACCTTTACCGGACTCCCTGAGGGGTGAGATCATGCTCAAAGTGGGCGATAAGATCACGACCGACCACATCATGCCGGCCGGCAGCAGACTCAAGTACCGGTCCAACGTCCCGAAGTACGCGACCTTCGTCTTCGAACCCGTCGATCCGACCTTTGCCACCCGCTGTGTCAAAAATAAGGAGGTGGGGACCCACAACTTCGTCCTGGGCGGTATGAGCTACGGTCAGGGTTCATCCCGCGAACACGCTGCTCTCTGTCCCATGTACCTCGGTGTGAAGGCTGTAATTGCCAAATCCCTGGAGCGCATTCATACCGCGAATCTCATCAACTTTGGAATCTTACCCCTGACCTTCACGAAGGAGAGCGACTACAACATTATCGAGCAAGGGGATGAGGTCGAAATCCCCAATATCCGCCAGGCACTCTCGGCGGGTCAAGAACTGAACCTGTTAAATGAAACGAAGAAGAGGGCGTTCAGGCTGAAATACGACCTGAGTGAACGACAGAAAAACATCATTCTTGCCGGCGGTTTATTGAACTACACAAAGGCCGGTGGTACCGAATCTTAAACGAGAGGAGGAAGTACAGTATGAGTGACGAAACCATGGAAAGAGCACGAACACATTTTGAAACCCTCGTCAATGAACAACTCGAACGCGTTGAGCGCATGAAGCAGGCCGAGGACTGGATCGATTACAGCACCCTGAAACCGATCATTGTCGGTGTCTGCTGGGGTGATGGTATTGGACCCATCATCTCCCAGGAAACCCAGCGAATCCTCGAGTTCCTGCTCGCAGACGAGCTGAAAAGTGGAAAGGTCGAGTTCCGGACCATCGAGGGACTGACCATCGAGAACCGGGCCAAGCACAAGAAAGCCATTCCTGATGATGTGCTGGAGGAGCTCAAGGCCTGTCATGTCATACTCAAGGCCCCCACGACAACCCCTGAAAAGGGCGACCAGTGGCCCAACATCGAGAGCGCCAATGTTGCCATGAGGCGATACCTGGACCTCTTCGCCAACGTCAGGCCGGTCAAGGTCCCCCAGGAAGGCATCGACTGGATCTTCTTCCGTGAAAACACGGAAGGGGCCTACGTTCTGGGCAGCAAGGGAATTCAGGTCACCGAGGATCTGGCCTTCGATTTCACCGTCACCACGAAGCAGGGGGCCGAGCGGCTCATCCGCCTTGCCTTTGATCACGCCAAGAAGAACAACATCGACTATGTCACCATCGTCACGAAGGCCAACGTGGTGAAGACAACCGACGGACTGTTCCTTGAAACGGCCGCTCGGGTGGCCAAGGATTATCCGGGCATCCGCTGGGAGGGCTGGTACATCGACATCATGACGGCCAAGCTCGTCGATCCCAAACGGCGCACCCAGTTCAGGGTCATTGCCCTCCAAAACCTCTACGGTGACATTCTCACCGACGAGGCGGCCGAATTCCAGGGCGGCGTCGGAACGGCCGGCAGCGCCAACATCGGCAAGCGCTACGCCATGTTCGAGGCCATCCACGGTAGCGCTCCCCGGATGATTAAGGAAGGGCGCGGCAAATACGCCGACCCGTGCAGCCTCATCCGGGCCGGAGCCATGATGCTCAACCACATCGGATTTACCGAGAAAGGGAAAAAGCTCGAAATGGCCCTCGACATCTGCGGTCAGTACGAAAAGAAACTCACCATCACTGGCCGTGATACGGGGTGTACAGGTGAGGAGTTCGGAAACTATCTCATGGAGACTATGCAGGACCCGAACCTGTAATCCAAGTGGGAAGGTTACGTGAAAGGGTAATAAAGAATTGTAGGGACAGGGTTTATCCCTGCCCCGTTGAATAAGTTATTCTGCGGGGTCTGTCCTCGGACAGCCACAAAGACTGTCCCTCCAACGGAGCAAAAACATACGCAGCAAAGGAGGTCACATCATGTTCAACAAAATCGGTGTTGTCGGTGGTGGAAACATCGGCGGCGTTCTGGTCCAGGAGCTGTTCAAGCGGAACCTGGCCAAGACCGTGGCCTTGATGGACGTCAAGGAGCCGGATCTGGCCAAGGGAAAATGTCTGGATATTGCTGAAGGCTCCCCCATCATTGGTGCTGATGTCAAGTATGACGGAGGGAGAGATTACGACGTTCTCAAAGGTTCTGAGATCGTCATCAATACGGCTGGTGTCCCCCGCACCAAGAGACCTGATGGCACCATTCCCAGCCGCGAGGAGCTGCTGGCCACGAATTTGAAGATCACGGACATGGTGGCCGAGGGCATAAAGAAGTACTGCCCCAAAGCCATCATCATCTCCATCGCCAATCCTCTGGACGCCATCGTGTATCGTCTCTACCAGCAACTGAAACCGCCGAAGCAAAAACTGATGGGAATGGCCGGTGCGCTCGACTCTTCACGCTATCGCCATTTTGTCGCTTACGAAGCCGGCGTCTCCGTGGAGAACGTCGAGGCCATGGTGCTCGGCGGCCACGGCGACACCATGGTCCCTGTCCGGAGCTGTTGCCGGGTTGCCGGTATGCCTGTCGAAAAATTTCTCGACGAGGAGAAACTGGGGGCCATCGAAACCCGCACCCGGAAAGCCGGCGGCGAGGTCGTCGGTCTGCTCGGCGTGGGCTCGGCGTTCGTCTCGCCCTCGTGGGCGGCCCTGGACATGGTCGAAGCCATCGTCTTCGACAAGAAGAAGATCATTCCCTCCTGTGTCCTTCTGGAAGGTGAGTACGGGATCGACGGTCTCTTCATCGGTGTCCCCGCCCTTCTGGGCAAGGACGGTGTGGAGAAGATCATCGAGGTCGACCTCACCGACGACGAAAAAGAGGCCTTGAAGAAATCAGCAGCCGCCGTTCAGAAGACAGTTGATGAGGTCAAAGCAGTAGCTTAATCCCAAGAAGTATTTCGAAAACAAAACGTCCGGCCTGATTGCATGGTCCGGGCGTTTTTCTTTCCCACGCATTTCCTCTCGTCATTGCCAAGCGTGCAAGGCCGAAGCACACTTGTCCCATCGCCCAGGAATTGTTCCGGGCAAAGCATGCTGGGCTCCTGTCTTTTTTGGGGGAAAATGCAACCGGAGCATCGGGTCGACCGTTCCTTAACCTGTCCACCCATCTCCTCCAATCCGACAAAAAAGAGCTTGACGATGCGTTTATTTCGTCGTATCCTCATGGAACGAGAACTGAAACGATTCACGATCCTTAAGCTGGAGTACTATGGACACAGAAACATACCGGAACACACTCGACTTCAGAATCCACAACAGACTGAACATTCATACAGCACTTTCCGAGAGCAGCCTGCTTCGTTACATACTCTTTTCTGCGCTTTATTTTGCGCAGGGATTACCCAACGGCCTGATGATGGTCGCCTTTCCCGCCTGGCTGGCCGAGCGGCAACTCGGTACTGCTGAGATCGGTTCATTCATAGCCATCGTCTCAATACCGACGAGTTTCAAATTCCTCATGGGCCCACTTCTGGATCGTTACGGTTTTCTGCCCATGGGGCGGCGACGACCGTGGGTCCTGGTGGCCCAGCTCGGATTTTTTATCACCTTCGCCTTGATATCCGGGGTATCCGATCCGGTGAAAAATCTTGATCACGTCATCTTCATAGGATTCATCGTCACCATCTTCATGACTCTGCAGGATGTGGCGGTCGACGGGCTGGCAATCGAAATTATTCCTATCGAAGAGCGGGCTCGAGCGAACGGCTTTATGTGGGGCAGCAAGACCTTGGGCATAGCCGCAGGTGCGTCAGGCGGCGGAGTGCTCCTGAGCATATTCGGATTCGGACCGACCGTTTTGACCGTGGCCATACTCATCGGACTCATCACGGTATTTCCCTTGATCCTTCGCGAACGCCAGGGTGAACGGTTCCTTCCCTGGACCCGGGGCAGAGCATCGGAGGTCGCCATTCGACTCCAGCTCCACACTTGGAAAACCTTGGGTCGCGGACTCCTTCGGGCTCTTTGGACACCGGTAAATTTCAAAGCAATCGGCGCGGCTTTCCTCTTCATGTTTGGCCTGGGTCTCCTCCAGCCGCTCCTGCCCGTTCTCTCCGTGCAGGAGCTTGGTTGGAATCACAAGGAGTTTTCGAACCTATTCGCCCTTGCCGGTATCATCGCCTGTATCGTGGGGATGTTCCTGAGTGCAACCATCCTCAATCGGCTGGGTCCAATCCGCACTCTTGTCCTCATCACGCTTCTTTTTATGATTCTTGAAATAGGCGCTGGATCAGCGATCCACGTGTGGATGACACGGACCGCATTCGCCATATTCGTAATAAGTTTTAGTATCATCAAATTTTGCGGCATCGTTGCGATTCTGGCGATGTTTATGAACATGTGCTGGAAGCGCGTCGCGGCAACTCAATTCGCGCTCTTTATGGCTTTCGCCAACTTGGGTGCTTCAGCCGGTGCCGCCCTTGCCGGACCTTTGGACACCGTTTTCGAATACGCCCACATATTCTTTCTCATGGCGTTTGTAATCGGTTTGGTCCTGCTGCTGTTGCGATCCGTCGATTTAAAAGCTCACCAAGAATACCTCAACAGCCTCGCATAATCAGGCAGGAGAACCTTTCTCAAAACATCTGTCACATTGGCTTCCATTTATTTGTCTAAGGGAATGAAGTCAAAGTGCTCAATAGTAGTTTGAACTTCAAAGATGAATTCAGTCTTTCGAAAGTGTATGCCACACGGATATCATCGAGGAGGAAATATGAAAGACAAGAAAGCACTGACGGCACCCTGCGGGCTGGATTGCTTCAACTGCGAAATTTATGAAGAAAATCTGACGGAGGAGCTTGCCGCATCGATTCATACAAAAACGGGAGTCCCGAAGGGTGAGATTGCCTGCCAGGGCTGCCGCCAGGAGGACGGGAGGCATTATCATTTTCCGCCGGAGGGCTGCGCCACTCTCAATTGTGTCAAGTCCAGGGGCGTTGAGCTGTGCTGCAATTGCACCGGTTTTCCGTGCGAATTGTTGGCACCATTGGCTGATGGGGCCAACTCCTATCCGCACAACATGAAGGTCTACAATCTCTGCCGGATCAAGAAGATCGGACTTGAGCGTTGGATCCGAGAGGAAGCCGGGCACATTCGTAAAAACTATTTCACAGCCAAATTCATTGTCGGCAGGGGTCAAGGGATGCCACGGGAACTGTGAAAGTACTTTTGGGAACAGGGACTGCGAACCATGTATCATGAATTTTCCTTGACTCATAAGTCAATTATTTTCAGAATCTAATGCAAGATACACTTGAACTATTTTTCACCCTCCTTGACATAAAATTGAAACAGTCGACCGTTTTTATTGTCTAAAATCATTAAGAAGAAAAACGAAAATGATATTATATTCACCTGATTCGATGTTCGGTCTACACATCGAGACGCAGAGAAGAGAGAAGTCGAATTTCGGGCTTTAAGAACGCAGAATGTGCGAGCAGTAAATGCAAGGAGGTCTGTCATGCGTTTCCAAAGGAAGTGTCTTAAAATTTTCGAAAGATGGTATTGGCTTGTCGGTCCTGTGGCCTTTCTCTGGGTACTGCTCAGAAGCGCCACGAATCCGAAGAGGTTGACATACCCCTGCCAGCGTGCGGCTATGCCCCTTGCAGCCAATTGGGCTCTGGCCGCGATTGCACTTTTGACCGGGAGCATGGTTCTTCGAAAGTTTGCGAAGCTTTCAGCCGCGGCCGTCTTGATTGCAGGAACGATCTGGTTCATCGGAGGAATGCCCGATTTCGGCACATCCGGGATACATGAGATACCGTCTCTGCCCGTGTGGGACGTGGTCGATCCCCTCTCGAGGGTTTTCGTCATGGATGCTGTTCCGCCGACGACCGGTTCACTGGCAGCCGGTGACGCCTCCGTTCCCGACGCATATCTCTCCGATCCAGCCATCGATACGTTGGTGGCTATGCTCGAAGCCGGCGGTGTGTTCCTGCATCAAACCGCATCCCACCCCGAAGGTATTGTCGGTGTTGACAATGTCGTCGTCATAAAGGGAAATTTCCAGTGGACCAGCAGGAACACGACGAGCACCGATCGCATCAAAGGACTTGTATGGCAAATTTTAAATCACCCCGACGGCTTTTCCGGCGAAATACTCGTGTGTGACAACACCCAGGATCTTGGCACCGGTATCAACCACAACGACAACAACTCCGAAGATCCCGACCAATCCATCGTCGATGTGGTCAATACTTTCTATAGCAAGGGTTACCCCCTGTATCTCCTGGACTGGGTCTCCATATGGGACGACGTGGCCTCCGAATACTCCGACGGCGATTACGATGACGGATACGTTTACGAGTCCGAGACCATGGTATCCTACCCCAAATTCCGTTCCCCTTCCGGTAACCATTACATTTCGCTTCGCCACGGTATCTGGGATTCGCTTTCAGGAGAGTACGATGCCTCCCGTCTGTGTATCATCGACTTTCCGGTGCTGAAAGCTCACTTTCGTGGCGGTTCAACCATAGCCGTCAAGAACTGGATCGGAGTACTTACGACCGCATATAGAGAGGAGCGGTACGGCGGCATCGATCCCCTGCACGACGACCTTTTCTTCGGGCCATACGCCCTGGTTGCCCGGGTCATGGCTGTGACTTTCCCCCGACTCTCCATTGTGGATGCAGCCTGGACGACGAGACAGGGTCCGATCAATCTGTCACTGGTGGAGAATACGAGGATGCTGCTCGCTTCCACTGATCCTGTGGCAGTATCCTGGTACGCCGCAAAATTCATCCTGACACCGATCGCCGTCAATCCTTTCGAAACCGATCCGGACCGGCCGGGAGGACTGTACAATACTATCCTGGACAGGTGGACGACGTTCCTGGCCGACTCGGCAGGATTTGCCTGCACGAATACCTCCTCGAGGATCGCTGTCTGTGACAGAACGATCCTGGGGAGCCCCTATATCTGGCTGAACGACTACACTGTGGATGACAGCCAGGGCAACAACAACGGGAGACCGGACGAAGGCGAAACCGTAAGCCTCGTCGCGACCCTGACCAACATGAACCTGGACGCAACCGGAATCTCGGTGACCCTCACGACCGACGATCCGGATGTCCAGATCATCGACCCCACTGTCGAATTCGGTGGTCTGGCCAAGGACGAAAGTATTACAAACGAGGGAAATCCATTTTCATTCTCCATCGATACTGCTACTGTCGCCCATCTCTGCCAATTTCAATTGAATATTGCAGCCGACGGTGGATACACAAAATCCTTCGACATCGAACTCATCGTCGGAACGCCCACGATTCTCCTTGTGGACGACGATGCGGGGGTTCAATACGAACAGAACTACACACTCGCTTTGAGGACCACACAGATTTTTCCCGAGGAATGGGACGCATCCCTGATGGGCACTCCGACCGCAGAGATATTGCAGCAGTACGAAACCGTCATCTGGTTCACCGGGGATGACCGGATCAGCACCCTGACCTCGGAAGAACAATCCGCCATTAGGACTTTGCTGGATGGAGGCGGAAAACTTCTGATCGCCGGCCAGAACATCGGTTACGATTTGGTGGAGGATGGCACGATAAGCGACGCGGACTTCTATGCCAATTACCTGCATGCCGACTACTTGAGCGATTCGGCCCAGGAGACATTCCTCTACGGGATCGCGGGCGACCCGATCTCAGGCGAATACCAATTTCTTCCCATCGGTGAAAACCAAACCTCTCCGGATGCCATTGCTCCCCGGGAAGGGGCCAGTCCCGTCTTTCTCTACCAGGTCTCCCGGGAGGCGGCTGCCATAAAATACGATGGCGATCACAAGGTGGTCTATTTTGGCCTCGGTCTCGAGGGCATTCGACCTCTGTCCGGAGACGAGTATGAGGTTCGGGGAACGATCATGGGGAAAATCATTCAGTGGCTCGGCTACGTCGAGACCCGGGGCGATGTGACCCAGGACGGTGCGATAGATATCCTGGACGTCCTCACGTCGGTGAATATGATACTTGGAACGGTCCAACCGACGCCGACTCAGGAGTGGGCGGCCGATTGCAATAGCGATGGGACCGTCGATATTCTCGACGTCCTCGGCATTGTGAACGTCATTCTCGGCATCGGCACCTGTCCACCGGAAGGCACGGTCGGGATCTCCCCGACCGCTCTCAAATACATTCAATCGCTGGAATCTCTCTTGACACCTGAGAATTTTTCAACCCTCATGACCCTCATCAAGGAGGTGTACGCACCACAAAAGTACCGTCTCGCCCAGAACTACCCCAATCCCTTCAATCCCAGCACGGATATCAGATACCAGATACCAGACGGGAGAGATCCCGTCCGTACCACCCTAAAGATTTATAACATTTTGGGACAGGAGGTGAAAGTGTTGGTGGACGAGGTTCAGGAACCGGGGCATCACGCCGTCACCTGGGATGCGTCCGATGTGAGCAGTGGTGTCTATTTCTACAGACTATCAGTAAATGATGGTCAGTGGTCGGAGACGAAGCGGATGGTGTTGATGAAATAAAGAGAAGTGATGTCGGAGTGTGTGCAGTACGTTCCTGCAAACACCGGTTCGAAACTTAGGGGAGGTTCGCTCGGTACAAACTTCTTTCAGCCAACAGCGTTCGACAAGCTGTCTGGTCTCTTCCTTCCACCCATTTCTAAGCGATAGAATTCAGCGCCTGATCCAGATCGGCGATGACATCGTCCGGGTGCTCACCGCCGACGCAGAGCCGCACCATGTTGGGTGGAACGTCCGCCATACACCGGGCTTCCTCACCCTGCTGCTGATGCGTTGAAACGGCCGGTATCGTGGCCACCGATTTGATACGACCCAGGTCCGTAGCCCGCCAGATCCGCTTCAGGCTGTCGAACATGGTTCGTGTTTGTTGTGCTCCCCCTTTCACCCGAAAGGACATGAGGTGACCGTATCGATTCACAGGCTCACCGTAGTCGTATTCCGAATCGACCAGCACCATATACTTCGCTGCCAATTCGTGTAAAGGATGAGATTGCAGTCCCAGATAATCCACCTGCTCCACCCTCGGATGCTGTTCCAAAAATTCGGCCACCTTCATAGTATTTCTGCTCAGCAGATCCATCTTCGACCGGATGGTTCGGATATCGTTCAAGGTCAGAATGGCCTGAATGGGTGACAGACACGGGCCGTTGTCGCGATTCGGTAAAAATTTCACATATTCCGCGAAGTTCTCCTGCATCGGTGGATTGTCAAAGTTGGTCGCTATATTCTTCCTGGCAATGAGGGCTCCACTGATACCGAAACCACTGCTGGTAAGGCTTTTCGTAGCACTCTGAATGACGATATCGGCGCCCCGGGCGAGGGGCCGGAGCAGTGCCGGGGTGGCCACGGTCGTGTCGACGATCATAGGAATACCATGGGAGTGGGCCAGCTCGGTGACCGTGTCCAAGTCGAAGAAGGCCTGACCCGGATTGGATGGCATCTCGCCGTACAGAAAACGGGTGTCCTTGTCGATCCTCGAAGCCCACTCGTCAAGGTCGTGGGAGTGGACAACCCATCTGCATTCAATCCCACGATCCGTCATCTTCCGCTCGGCGAACTGTTGGAAGGTCCCACCGTACACTTGACAGGTGGCCACGAAATTGATCTTCTCGTCGAGCTTCTTCGTCCGCCTTACAAGCAGCGGATCGATGGCGCTCATGATAGCCGCCATGCCTGAGGAGGTGGAGCAGCAGGAGGCCTCTACATCAGAACCGTAGGTTTCCAAGAGGGCGAGTGTCCATTCGAGGTAGTAGGTTGATGGGTTGGCGATGCGCGAATAGCACCATGTCGGAATGAGGTAGGCCAGAGCTGCCTCCATTTCATCGGAATCGCGATACGCCTGGGAGGCGCTCATGAACATGGGCTCGATAATTGCCCCCTGGTTGTGGTCAAGGGATTCCTCGACCGTGTACAGACCGTGGACGGCAATCGTATCGAACTTCCACTTCTTGACGACCTCTTGGACATATCTATCGCGTTCAGCTAAAGCTTTCTTCGCTTGTTCAACATAGCGCATCACGCCCGGACTGTACGATTGTTCCTCTGACATGATAGCCACCTCCCTGCGGGTAAATCAAGTCATTGAAAAATGCATAAAGTAAAAGTCACAACAAGTACTCAGTTCTATTGAATTGAATCCACCTCTTTAGAACTACCTCTTCTCACAAGACCAACGACGGTTTTTACAGATTAAAACAGACCACCTTCGGCTCCGTCATCTCCAACAGGGCGAACTTGAGCCCTTCGCGACCCAGACCGGAGTACTTCACGCCACCGAAGGGCATGAGATCAATGCGATAATCCGAGGAGTCGTTGATCATGATGCCGCCCACGTCGATCTCTTTGATGAGTTTAAAGGCCGTCTTGATATCTTTGGTAAAGACACCGGCGTGGAGCCCGAACCGGACATCGTTGGCCTTGGCAACGGCCTCGTCCATATCCTTCACCTTGAACAGACACACGGCCGGCCCGAAGACCTCCTCGCAGGCGATGGTGACACCCTCGGGCACATTCGACAGAACCGTCGGTTGAAAAACGGTCCCCTCACGAGTTCCACCTGTCAGGAGTGTCGCACTCTTTTCAACGGCCTCCCTCACCCACGCCTCGACCCGGGCGGCCTCGCCCTCGGTAATCATCGGGCCCATGTCCGTGTCCTCATCCAGCTGGCGACCGACCTTCATCTTTTTCGTCCGCTCGACAAACATCGATTCGAACCGGTCATAGATCGCCTCGTGAATATAAATCCGCTGCACACCGATGCAGTTCTGACCGACGGCCCAGAAGGCGCCGGACACCGAAGATTCAACGGCCAGTTCGAGATCCGCATCTTCGGCCACAACCACGGGTGAGTTCGAGCCCAACTCCATGCCGATCTTTTTCAAGCCGGCTTTTCGCACAATCTCTTCACCGGCCTCGGTCCCGCCGGTAAAGGTGATCATTCGAACCCGCTTATCCGTAACCATGGCATCACCAATCTTGCTCCCGTATCCGGTGACGATGTTCAACACCTTGGGAGGGAGACCCGCTTCCAACAGGGCTTCACCTAACTTCAGGGCCGAGAGCGGTGTCACTGTGGCCGGCTTCAGGACGACGGAGTTGCCACCCGCTATGGCAGGACCCAATTTATGCGCAACCAGGTTGAGGGGATCGTTGAAGGGCGTGATGGCTGCGATGATACCGATGGGAAACCGGTAGTAATACCCGACGCGATTCTCGGAACCGGCCATACTATCGAAGGGTATCGTCTCTCCCAAGATCCTCCGCGCCTCCTCGGCCGCTACCGTCATGGTCTGAGCGGCCCGGAAGGCCTCCTTTCGCGCCTCCTTAATGGTTTTACTCCCTTCGGTGGCAATCGTCCTGGCAAACTCCTCCTGTCGTTCGTCAAGGATGTTCGCCGTTCCCTTCAGTATCTCGATTCGCTTGTGGACCGGCAGATCGCGGTTGATGCGAAATCCCTCCTCAGCACTATCTATGGCCGCTTTCACATCCTTGGCCGTGCCGGACGGCACCGTATCGATGACCCGGCCATCGTAGGGATCAACAACGTTTATCTTCTCCTCTCGATCAACCCACTCTCCGTGGATGAGCATCTTCATAGTATTCTCTCCTGTCTACTTTTTCAAGGTTCTGTGTATATCCAGCAGATCGGTCAAGACGCTGTATCCGGTCTCGCGTTTGCCTGCACCTGCGCCCACGACCGTCACCTGACCCAGCAGATCGGTATCAAAGGTCAAGGCATTGGTGGCCCCTCCGACGCCGGCCAGGGGATCGCTCGTAGGAATCATCTCCGGCGACACTTTGGCCTTGATGGAACCGTTCTCTTTTCTGGTCTGACCGATGAGTTTCCAGCGTTTCCCCGCATCCTTGGCCTTTCGGATATCCTCCAGCGTTATCTTCGTAATGCCTTCACGCTCTACATCGGAGACCTTCAAGGCTCCACCCATGACGACATTGGACAGAATGAGTACTTTCGCCAGGGCATCCCAGCCCTCGACATCGGCATCGGGCACGGCCTCCGCGTAGCCCAGTTCCTGAGCCTGCTTCAGGGCTGCCTCATAGCTCTGACCCTTCTCCATCTCGGTCAGGATATAGTTGGTCGTTCCGTTGAGAATCCCGCGGATTTCTCGAATATCGTTCCCCGCCAGGCAGAGGGTAGCAAGATTCACGACCGGAGTACCACTCATCACCGTGCCTTCAATCCGAAACTGGACACCCTTCTCCTCAGCCATCTCCGCCAGCTCCTTGTAAGCCAGGGCAACCGGCCCCTTATTCGTGGTGACGAGATGCTTGCCTGTCTCGAAGGCCGCCTTGAAATGGGACATGGCCGGCTCACCTGTCTCAATGTTCGTGAAGGAGAGTTCCACAATGATGTCGGCATTGCTCTCTGTGATGGTTTTGAGACTGTCCCAACCCTTGATTCCACGGGGATATCCTTCGATATTTCCATTCTCTGCAACCAATGACAATAGTTTTTGGATTTCCAATCCCTTTTCGTCGTAGACCGACCCTTTCTGTATGTCGGAGACAGCGACTACGGAGTAATCAAACCCGTGTCGTTTTTTGAGATCCTCCGCTTTTTCAATGAGAATCTCCACCAACCCCTGCCCCACCACACCAAAACCTACCAATGCCAGATTGTGCTTCATAGCAGGAGCTCCTTCCTTCAATCACACGATATAACAGTCCTTTCCGAGAGGGAATCACCCCGGAATTGTAAATATCTTGGATACTATTTTCCAACCATCCTCAAATTTGTAGAGCAGCATATAATCTGTGGAAAAATGAAGACCCCTTTTATACACATCGAGTTTGACAACTGCCGCATTGCCCGTTATGTCAACAGATTGAAAGGTATGCGTCGTCTCACCACTCCAGAGTTCCGGATTCTCCGCTTTCAATTTTTCAATCCGAGCAAACCAAGTATCGAGCGTGACTCTCTCAATGGTATTATCCTGTTTTACAAACATAATAAAATCATGATGAAATCCTCTTCTCACGGTTCCCTCATCCTGACTTCCGTGAATTCCCTGAATATACGACGCCTCAATCACCTCTTTGATGGCCTCTTTCTCAACGTTCACCATGATCGAATCCTCCTCTCTTCGGCAAACCTTTTAGTGCTCGAGCTCTCGAGGGGGCAGTCCATCTCGTCTTCGTAGAATAGATTTCACACATATCAGAGCGTACTCAAGGCCTGCTCAAGGTCTTCCTTCAAATCCTTAAAATCTTCACACCCTACGGACAACCGGACGAGATCGTCGGTGATGCCCGCTTTTTCACTTTCCTCATTGGACATTGCAGCATGGGTCATGGACGCAGGATGTTGGATGAGTGTCTCGATACCACCTAATGAAACAGCCAATGTCGCCAGGGAAACAGTGTTCATGATGGTCCGGCCGGCATCAAGCCCGCCTTTAACGCCGAAGCTCAACAGTGCTCCGGGTCCGTCCATCTGCCTTTTGGCCAGCTCATATTGAGGATGGCTTCGAAGTCCGGGGTACTTCACCCAGTTGACCTTCGAGTGGTCCTCCAAGAACTTGGCCAGCTTCAGAGCATTGTCCTGGCACCTATCCATGCGAAGCGGAAGTGTTTTCAAGCCCCTCTGGACGAGCCAGGCTTGATGCGGATCGATGGTACCTCCCATGTAGTGGAGTACAGCTCGGATCTGTTTGAACACCGACTCGTCTTTGCACACGATCATCCCGGCGACCACATCGCTGTGGCCGTTGATAAATTTCGTCATGGAATGGACGACAATATCAGCTCCCAGATCCAGTGGCCGCTGCAGATAGGGGCTCATGAACGTGTTGTCCACAGCCAAAAGGGCACCGTGCTCATGAGCGATATCGGCACACGCCTCGATATCGGTAAGAACGATGGTGGGATTTGCCGGTGTTTCGATGAAGAGAAGACGTGTGTTCGGTTTGAAGGATTGTTCCACTTCTTCGATGTTCGAGGTATTCACATATGAATACTCCACCCCGAAGCGGGAGAAATCCCGTTCCATGACAACACGGGAGGGTCCATACAGGCAGTCGGTACTTACCATATGGAGCTCTTGACCTAAAAAGGTCATATAAACCGTCGTGACTGCAGCCATGCCGGATGAGGTCGCCAGCGCCCCGCAGCCGTTCTCCAACACCGCCACATTCTCTTCCAAAGCCTTCGTCGTCGGATTGCCCATCCGGGTATAGATGTACCCCTCAGTTTTTTGGGCAAAAAGATCCGCTCCATGATTCGCATCCTTAAAGGCAAAGGTTGATGTTTGAAAGATAGGCGTCGTGATGCTGCCCGCTGCTTCCTCCACTTGTCCCGAGTGGATTGTTTTGGAGTGAAACCCTAACTTGTCAGTGTGCGAAGCCATTTGCATCCCTCGTTTTGTGAATGATTAGTGCACTGAAAATTTTGTTTCGTACTTGACAGTCCATCGGAAGCCATTTGTATTGACGCTTCTTGAGTAACTACTCCACCGGAAATTTCGTTTCGTATTTCACTGTGGAAAGAATAAAAGACGTTTTAATCTTACTGAGCGCCGGCAGTTTCGTCAACTTCTTCAGAATAAAGTTTTCATACTCGTGAATATCCTTGACGGCAACTTTGAGGACATAATCGTCTTCCCCGGTGATGTGGTAACATTCCATCACCTCAGGGATCTTTTCGATGGCGCGCGTGAACTGATCGATGGACTTGATGCGATGACGATCCAAAGAGACGGAGACCAAGGCCATCGTTCCCTTGCCAATCGTATCCGGATCGATAAGGGCGACGTACTTCTGAATGATCCCTTTTTTCTCCAGCTTTTTCACGCGCTCCAACATCGGCGGCGGGGATATACCCACACGGCTGGCCAATTCGGTATTGGTGATCCGCCCGTTCTCTTGAAGGATATCCAGGATCTTCCTGTCAATATCGTCAAGTTTATTATTGGTTTGCATAAGATTATCCTTGATATCGAAATTTGTGGAATAAAATTATAAAAAATAGTGTAGAAGTCAAGAAATATTTCCCAAATAATACTATATTCGTAATATTATTCTGAAAATCGCGTGAAAATCTTTCTACCATCTTGAATTATACTCGTGTGACTCTCTGTTTTTCGACGCCAAAGAAAGAGGTGGAGAGGAAGGAACCCATCATGTGCTGCCATTATCAGCCCCGGTCCTGAGTTCGGGATAAGCCACGCAAATCGATCTCATTGTATGCCCGTCATTGCGAATCCCGGGACTGAACCCGGGACAGGCTCCGTGAAGCAATCTCCTTCGAACAAGGAGATCCCTGAAGAAATTCCCTTGGGTTATCGTCCTTGTAAAAACATTTATTCGCAATACTGATGACATATTATTTACTTGACACCATGCGAAAAGCTCCCTATTTTCGCTTCACGATACAGGATATGCTTGAATCTGCCTTGAACAACGACGAAGCAAAACCATGAAAACACTCTTAGGGTTGAAAACCAAGGAACTCGAACAGATTGCTTTATCCCTGGGGCTTGATGCGTATCGGGGAAGACAGCTGGCCCAATGGATGTATCGTAAAAGGGTCACATCTTTTGAGGCCATGACGGATCTTGGAAAGGATACGCGGGAGCGGCTCCTTCAAACATATGCGATCAATCCTCTGAAGGAAAAACGTGTCCACCAACATCAAGACGGTACAGCGAAATATCTTTTCGAGCTCGAGGACGGCGAATGCATCGAGACGGTCAAAATTCCCCATGGTGACTGGGAGACAATCTGTGTGTCAACTCAGCTGGGATGTCCCATAGGCTGCACATTCTGCGCCTCAGGATTGGATTACGGTCGAAACCTGACCGCCGCGGAAATAATCGGGCAGGTGCTTCTCTCAAGAGGAGACACGAGTACGAACGTGGTCTTCATGGGCATCGGGGAGCCGTTTCTCAACCGGAAGGAGTTGTTCCGAAGCCTGAAAATACTGAACGGAGAGGTCGGCATCGGAGCCAGACATCTGACGGTCTCGACCATCGGTATCGTCGAAGGCATAGAGAATCTGGCCCATCTTGGGATGGAGGTAAACCTGGGAATATCCCTCCACGCGCCTCAGGACGAACTCCGCCGTCGTCTCATCAAGACGCATCTATCAAGATTGCGAGACATTCTCAAAGCGGCCGACCTCTATTTTCAAAAAACAGGAAGACGGATCTCCTTCGAGTACGTCATGCTGTCAGGCGTCAACGATCTCTTGAAACATGCCACCCATCTCGGCAGGCTCTTGAAATCGTTTGATTTTAAATGTCACGTCAACCTTATCCCGTACAACGAGACCGACTCCGGATACAGCAGCTCGTCACCGGCTCGAATCCGTGCCTTTCAGCAGTGCCTCGAAGAATTGGGCATCAATGTCACCGTGAGGCAAGAGAGGGGAAAAGGTATTCAAGCAGCCTGCGGCCAGCTCCGCCGCCAGCATTTGGAGGGAAAGATACCCAGTTAAAGATTGAAGTCTGCGATTATCAATAGCCCTCAGTTGATCAGCCATTATATCGCATTCATCTTTGAGATGCACCATACCTTACGTTAGGTGAATTCTTAATACGTCACTTTCAGGCTGAATATTTGTAGGAAGTGGGCAGGTTCCTGTCAAGGGATGCACGTTATTCAGTAAATCAGTCTGAACGATTCCAAGCGGTCGTGTTTTACCTGTCTCAACACCAAATCTAATTAGTTCCAGCGGAATCGCATGTTCGCAGCCTATCGCTTTTTGCGATTACTTCTCCGAGTACCCCTACGCTTCTTCTTCGATCGATTCCTTGTTGGTTTCTCCTCGGCAATGAGCTCGAGCTGCTCACCGTACTTGTTGATAACCTCGTTTCTGAGATCTTCCAGCTTATCCTTCGGGCAGCCAAAGGCGAGGGCAGAACAGGCCCAGTCACGCTGCCGTATCATATCCCTCTCAAGCTTTCCAGCACAATCCTCACACAGGCCGATATCGTCGACCGGACCCCACGTATCACACCCCTGGCACTCAGCCTCGTACTGGGGCCAGAGATCATCACCGTCCTGATCGAATTTAAAAAATTCATTCATGCTCGGTTCCGTTTGAATTATAGATAATGATACGATAGTTGGGGAACAAAGTCAAGCCCTTTCATGATCTGCGACGCCGTTTCGCCGCTTCGGAAATCGAAATCAAGGTTAAGTACTCCAAAGGAATGAGTTAACTTTTCAGTTGAGTTTCCCGTGTCTTTTCCTCGGTCTCCGTTCGAAGTTGCTCGTTATGCCGGCAGATCCCAAGCATCCAGCGGCTGACCGCAACGGCACATACGTTGATACCACTTCACCTCGGCACCACAATTGTCGCATGACCATTCTTGCTGCTGGGCCTGGAGCCAGCTCTTCACCCCATTCTTTCTGATGAACTTGAGATTGGGTTCCATGGTCCAGTGGTGCGGCCATTCATCGTTCATGAATCCTTGAAGTTCCGGGCACGGATAATCGCTGCAGAAGCAGCAGAAATCCACATCCTTGTCTTTGGTGCATTGCCTGAACACGCACCTTTTTCCCCAATCATGGACATGATCGCTGAGACAACCACCGCAGGTTGGCTCGCCGCATGCAGCGCAGTAAAGACCACATGGTCCATAGTGGGATTCTTTCATTGTATGATCCTCTTCGATCGAACGCTGGCGATTTCACTGGAACTTCCGCACATATACTTCTTGCTACGAAACCACGGACTCATGACACTCAGATTTTCACTGCGATAGAGGTCGTTTTACTTTCGGCAGGGCGAAGCCATGTCCCGAGCGAACTCCTGTGATCCTCACACCCGCGATACGCTCAGGGCTTGTGAGACCCCTGACGTGAGATTACTACGCCTTGAACCATTACAGTTCTTGGCTCACAACGCAGTCCTCATCTCGAAGACAATTTTAGTCATGGTTATTCTCTTACCCCCTTCACATCGCCTTTCGCCTGATGAACAACTCCCTCGATCTCCTTCACCCGCTCTTCGGCGGCCTCGGCAAAGGTGTGAACGGCCTCCAGAATCTGGTCGTCCCCCAATCCCGCCTCTTCACGAACCTCGTCGACAGTTCCACCGGTGCGCCACCTGTTGTCCTTATCAGCAGAAAGCGAATACGTATCCTCAAAATAGCGCCACGGGCCGCGCCACTCCTGCATCAACTTCTTCGACATGTTCGTAACAATCATGGAATTGAAGCGGTCGGCCTGGGAATAGACCTGCTCCTGGTAATCCGTCGGCTGTCTCCGAAAGAGCTCGGGGCTGATGGCCGTCACAATCTTGACGTTGAGGTTTTTCAGTTTGGGCAGAAGCCGAACCACGGCATCCGTCGTACTCGTCCCCTGAACGAGAATGGTCCCGCGTTTCGACCTCTTCTCATCGTAGGGTTTCATGATATAGCCGCCTCTGCGAGCCTCGAAATGCGAGGGGATTCCCAATGCTTCACGGTCAGGAATGACGATCGGCGGACGGGTCAGGTGGAGAGCAATGACGGATGCTGCCGTTTGCAAGGCTTCGCTCAAAACAACCGCTACCTCATTGTGTTCCCACGGTACGACATTGATCGTCTGGCCGTCGGGAAAGAGCTGGCCGACACCCGGGCCGAAAATACCAAAATGCGTGCGCGAGTCATCGGCTGTTTCAGGTCCAGAGTGACCGGCCAAGTATATCACTTTCCCCACTTTGATAGGGCTGTCCTGGGCCAACTGGCTAAACAACCGCATGGGTCCGTAACCGAGATAGATGAACGAACCATAGGTTCCATGGATGGCATAGTATCCACAAAACGTATTGAATGGATCCTCGGCGAAATTTGTGGAAGCGATACCGGCAGACATCGAGGCGTTTGCAAACTCCGTGATCTCCGAAGGGAACTCCGTGCCCAGCCGGTTATCAGAACCGTAAATGCCGTAGTCAACGTTCATCTGATTCATACACAGAGATCCGGAGAGGTCGGCTGCAAAGCTGATCAATCTCCCCTTCGTTATCCTGTTGACGTAACACCCCCACTTGCCAAGGGCGTGCCTGTTGGCCGCTTTCGTGCCGGGATCCACAAAGAGTTCTTCCGGCAGGTTTTCCACCTTCAACCGCTCGTCCTGCCAGACATCCGCATCAGTGGGAATGGCCAATGTCACTTTATGAGGAACATGCATCGCATTGGAGACGAGCCTGCCGGCGATGTAGTCAATAAATTCCTCGTCCCGCCGAAGAACACTGAAGACATTATCAACACACTCGCCAAACTGGGCACGCACAATTTCCGCATCCGAAGCATCAATGGGTTCATAGCAGCCGCAAAATTCAATTCCATACTTCTCCTGGAAAGGCTTCTTCGTCTCCCAATATCCCTCGCAGTTCATGGCGTGTGGCGAACCGTGGGATTTGTGTCCGGTAATACCGTAACCGCGTCCTTTCAGGGTGTGAAAAATACCGATTCGGGGGAGATCGCTCTCATCGGCCACCAATCCCTGAAGAACCTCAACGACACTGGGGATATGATTTCCTTGTGCGGTCTCCTTCACAACCCAACCGTGAGCTTCCCACTGGACACAGGGTTCACCCGGGATAACCTCACTCACCTTTCGGTCAATGCTTTCGTCGTTAAAATCCTCGAGGAGAATGAACCTGTTGCCCAATTTGGCGGCCCAGGCCGCGTTCTGTGCTTCGTGTGTGCCGCCGGGAGTCAGTCCCCCCTCCCCTTCCAGGACAAAGATCTTGAAAGGAGCATTGGCATGATCAGCGGCAATGCCGATGCCCAATGACGCAGGGAATCCATGACCGGAAGGCCCGGTGTTATAGGAGATCATGCCCGTCGTCGTCACGGCATGGCCGTCCAGCTTGCTGCCCTGGCGGCGAAACTCGAGCAGATCCTCGGGAAGGATGGCCAGCTTTTCGTCGAAATCATATGTATCGTCTCCGGTCTTCTTATGTTTTAACCTTAGAGCTTCGTATAAGACAGAGAGCAGAGCATACACAGCAGGGATCGTATGACCGGCAGCCAAAACGAACCGATCGTTGAGGGAATGTTTCGGTCTTCGGATATCGTATCTCATAACGCCACTTAAGAAGAGAGACGTCAGAATGTGGATTTTCCCCCGACTTCCCCCGGGGTGACCGCTCTGCCTGTAATTGAGCATGATATCGATCAACTGATCGGACATATCGGCCACAGTGTCCAAGTATTTATAATTGATCTCCTTGACACTTTTTTTTGAGTCTCCCATGAGCACAATCTCCTTTCGGTATTTGAGGGGATGATTATTTATAGTAAACCTACATCGAAAAAGAGTTTTTAAATATACGCTTTTTTCGCTGAAAAAACAACCTTGAAAGCACTGGCAGATGGTCGCTCATTCTAAAAAATCCACTGTTGATAAAACAGTGGGTGAATTGAATTACGGGAGACACTCCGTGAAATAACTTTTCGGTCAGTAACCGAAAGGTTTTGATAATTAAAGAAAAGGTTGCTTGATGTCCACTTTCATTTAAGTAAGCATTTTCACCAACTAATTCTCAGATGAATCAGATTTTAAACTTTCATTCACTCTCCTGAAGTGAATTTACCTAACCAAAATCACCCGAGTGTGTTAGACGTATTACTTCTTGGAAGTATCAGAGGATATTATATTAAATCCTTACTGCAAAGTCACGAATATTAAAGATAATAAAAACACTTTCACTCCATCACAGATAGTCTATGTTTCTGTCGAAAGTGGTAGAAATCAACCATAGAAAATCATCAATCCCATCAAAATCCAAAATGGTGGATTATAGAAAAAATGTCCCTGCAATTCAGTAGTAGTTCTTCAAAATGCAATTTCGCTTCCTTTTGAATGCATAAATTATCCTTCAGTAATTATTTTTTGCCCTTGCTTTCCGGCAGATAACGGAATAATTTAAGAATTGACCTATCCATATGTTGAATTTTCTGAAAGGAAGTTCAACAGGCAAACCATGATCTGACTAATAATATCGCTCTCTAAGATATTCGATGTGAAGGAGTACGTATGGGTGACGTTGAGGTGTATCAACTGCTGGGATATAAAGTGACAGAGTGAGAGGATGATGTATTACTGGTGTGGGTATCATTCGGCTCGTGCGATCGACTCACATGTCAAATAGCTATACTTATATTATCGCACCCATGCCGTTGACCTTTTGCCACAAGACGCATGGTTTTCATGAAGCTGACCGATAATCGTTTTTTGAAAGGAGCCACAAAATGAAATCAAGAAAGGGAAATTCGCTGAAGATATTTGTCTGTATGATTTTTATGGTAACCTTACTCATTGCTGGTAAAACAGACGCTCAGGATCAAAAACGAGTGATCGTTGTTTCCGGTCAGGAGGCACCTGGTACGGGTGGTGCGATTTTTTCATCGTTTTCACCTGTGGCAATAAGCAATACCGGGAGAGTCCTTTTTGAAGGTCATCTCCAATATGGTGTGGCCGGTGTAACGGTAGCAAATTCAAAAGGCTATTGGGTCGAAGAAAATAACGATATTAAGTTAATTGCCCGCGAAAAGAGCGAAGTACCCGGCCTGCAGGGACAGTTTTTTGTCGAAATTGTAGAAGTATTTATGGACTTGTCAGGTCAAATTGGAATTGAAGCAACCTATTCTCCCACAGGAGAGGAACCTGAAACTCATGGATTCTTCATGGAAGAGAATGGAACGTTGGCTTTAAAGGTGTATGACGGAATGACCATATCACCGGAATCACCGGAGATAATACTGACACGCTTCTACGAAGTGAAAGGCTTCAATATGGGAGGTGTTATATTTCGCGGTTACATCTGGAGTGATGATGATCGTTCTTACCATTATATCCTGGCCATGGTGGACCAGAATGGTTTCACTATTCTCTGCAGGCAAGGTGATCCGATGCCGTTCATGGAAGATGACTATGTGATTACACAATATATGGGTTTTTACAACACACTGAATATGTATGGAAATACAATTGTGTGGATAAAGGGTGAACATACTACAATTTATAGAAAAGAAACCTCAGCCGTTTATCTCTGGAAAAAATCAGAAGGGTTTTCACATATAATCCACAGTTATCCAAGCAATGGTACGAGCAATTATGGCTTTCATCTAAATTCTTCGGATAATGTATTGGCGAGTCCATTATACGGGGATACCCTTTATATGGAAAAGGACGGTACTTTTTTAAAAGTAGCAAGCAGGGGTGATGTGGCAGACGGTACCGATAGTGCAACCTTTATAGACTTTGTAGGTAGCGTTTTGCATGATAATGATATGATATCCGTATTTGCTACAACTACGGATGATAATTTTGATTCGAATATTGAGGCTGGCATCTGGACGGGTGATGAAACAGGGCTTCAAAATGTGATCCGCACAGGAAACCTTATGGAGGATTCGGTTTCGGTTTCCTCATTAAAGGGGATGGATGCAAATACCAGTGGGCAGGTTGCGATTTATGGAACGTCCGGGGGTCTGGGACTATTGGGTAATGACTGTATCTGGTTTGGAGACAAAAACGGCGTAAAGGTGGCAGCAAAAAAGTACGATCAGCTTGAAATTGAGCCCGGCGTTATAAAAACTATTGAATCTGTCACTCCATTAGAAGAATATATGGGTTTCTTCCGGGGGCCACGCACCGGTGCAACGGGTTGGCCGTCCACGGTCAATGATAACGGCGAGATTATTTTTCACGTAGAATTTCAAGAGGGGGAAAACGCCCTTGTTGTGGCTGTTGGGGGAGTTGGCGAGTTGGTAGTAAATTCAACCGACGATGATGTAGATAACAATCCAGGTAATGGAAAATGCGAATGCGACGGTCATTATGTAGAGGGAAAGCCCAAATGCACGCTGCGGGCTGCTATTATGGAAGCCAATGCGAAAGAAGGGAAGGATAAGATAACTTTTGATATTCCAGGTGAAGAAGACGTTTACTTAATTCAACCGAGTACAGCTTTACCGGAAATTACATCCCCTGTTTCTATCACCGGCTCTATGAATGAGCAGCAAAAACCGGATATATATATCGACGGAGTTAATCTTACTGATTCTGACGGTCTACAGATAACGTTCGACGGAGAAGGGAGCAGTATCCAGAATCTCATTATCATGCATTTTGTTAATGGTATTCATATTGATGGAGGCTGGAATAATACCGTGAGTGGTTGCTATATCGGAACCGATACTGAAGAGGGCGATGTAGCCGGCAATAACATTGGTATCATGATCACTAACGGCAATGGGAATACTATAGGTGGTAGTTCAAGAGAGTTAGGTAATTACATATCTGGAAATGGCGGAAACGGCTTAGTTATTAGTGGAACTGGATCCAAATTCAACAAGATATTGAATAATGTGATCGGTCCAAGAGTGAACCTGGAAGAAAATCCGGGCAATGGTGGCAATGGTATTTTTATTGAAAAAGGAGCAACCCAAAATACAGTAAAAGAGAATGTCATATCCGGGAATCTTGGACACGGGCTTTACATTTTAGGTTCGAGCAGCGACAATACCAGGGAAAATATGATCTATAAGAATTTTATCGGAACCGATTTTGATGTGTCGGCAGATATTCCAAATGGCTTAAATGGAATACTTGTAGAGAATTCGGGAGCAAATACAATAGGTGGTACGCCCGATGGAGGAGAGATCAGCGGAAATATTATTTCAAGTAACAAAGGACATGGTATTGAGATCAAGGGAATACTTTCATCGGTTAACTCTATCAAAGGAAACAAAATAGGCAAATGCTATTCTGAGTTAGAGACTGGGGCTAATGAGGGAGATGGAATTTTTATCAACTCCGCACCAAGAAACATCGTTGGCATTCTTGATCTAATACCAGGTGAGGGTTTGGGAAATCAAGTCAGCCTAAACATGGGTTCCGGGATCAGAATTGAAGGTGAGGACGCAACTGGAAACACGGTAGAAGGAAATCTACTGAATGGAAATGAATATGGAGTAAAGATTGTTAATGCCCCGGAAAATAGGATTGGTTATGAGTCAACAGGCCCCAATAACGTCATTAAATTAAATTTAAAAGACGGAATATATATATCCGGTTCAAATTCAATCGATAATACAATACACTATAACTATATAGGGACCGACGAAACCGGCTCGAGTAAGGAGGGTAACAACGGCAATGGAATCCATATCACTGGAGGAGCTTCTCAGTGCAAAATAAATAATAATGTTGTATCCGGAAATAAAGGGAACGGAATATACATAGATGGTGATTCGGAAAACGATACCCATGGTAATTCGATCAACGATAACAAGATCGGTACAAATAAAGACGGGAATGATTCAATTCCTAATGAAAAGAGCGGTATTTACATTTCAAACTCGCATTCAAATAGAATCAGCTCGGTGGATGATGCTAATTTTCCCGGTAATATTATTTCTGGAAATAAAGAATATGGTGTATTAATCGATGGTATAATCTCTACTTTCAATCAAATTTTTAATGCATACATCGGTGCAATGGTTGATGGAACAGGCAACCTCGGTAATGAAAAAGGTGGAATCAGATTAACTGAATCTCCGGGGAATATAATTGGTATTGCCGTGGCACCTGGCTCAATTGGCGGTAACCTGATTTCCGGTAACGGCGGAAACGGAATCGTTATTGAGGAGTATTCTGATGGGAACTCTATAAACGGTAATTTGATCGGAGTAAACCGAGATGGTACAGATATATTGAAAAATGAAAAGGACGGTATTCTTTTGATAAATACAAGGGAAAATGTTATTGGAGAACTTCCTGGTAATAATGTGATCTCAGGGAATGGTGAAAACGGGATATATATTATTGGGAACGAATCCAGACAAAATATTATTGGTGGAAATATGATAGGAACTGATTCTAAAGGGGAAAAGGCCCTTGGAAATGAAGAAAATGGTATCAAATTGGATATGGCGGATGAGAATTTGATTGGTGGAATCACGGGTATTGCCCATAATCTCATATCCGGGAACAGAAAATCAGGAATATTGTTATTGACGGATGCAAACGAGAATAATATTGTAGGCAATTTTATTGGGACAAATCTTCCCGGTGACGATGCAATATTGGATAGTCTTGACATAATTGGCATTGAGATCAGTGATTCACGTAGAAATAATATTGGTTTTTTTGAGGATAACAAAATAGGCAACTTAATTTCTGGAAACGATATTGGAATCTACATTTCTACTAGTCGAAGTGAAGGTGCTAATGTAATCAAACACAATTACATTGGAACAGACAAAACCTCAGATGTAAATGTCGGAAACACGTATGGAATAGTTCTCAACAGAACAAGTAAAAATATCATTGGTGGAAGCTCTGGTGAAGATCGTAATATAATATCTTTTAATAAGATGTACGGTATTTATATGAGTGAATCATCAGAGAATGTGGTAAGTGGTAATTATATAGGGACCGATAACCTGGGAGAAAATGCCCGGGGGAATAAAGATGGGATTTTCATTCATTATAGATCAAAAAAGAACATCATAGGTGGTCCATCAGAGAGTGAGGGAAATGTAATCTCAGGAAATGATATTGGGATTAGAATCAATGGCATGCTGACTGAGTATAATAAGATCTTGGGAAACAAAATCGGGACAGACAAGAATGGCACCTTTCCGATTCCAAATAATACTGGAATAGAGTTTTGGGAAACTTGGTATAATCAAATTGGTGGCTATGAAGAATATGATAGAAATATTATTTCAGGAAATATTAATGAAGGTATACTTATTGAAAAATCCTACGGATCTATAATTGTCGGTAATTATATAGGAACCAATAAAAACAAAATAAATTTACAGAATACTGTTGGAATTAAAACAATAGATTTGGACTTTACAATCGGTGTGACATTTTCAGGCTTGAGTTTACAGAATTTACCAAATTTAATTGCGTATAATGAAACCGGAATCTTCATCGAAATGAGTGAAGACCATGGCCGTGCATCAATTCTGTCGAATAATATTTTTAAAAATAATGTTGGCATTAAGATACATCAATTACACGAGCTTATACTTAATCCGGCTATAAAGTACATAAATATTTTAGGTAATCATGTTCATGATAACCAAAAAGGGTTGGTCATTAGAAGTTATAGAGCTGATGTGGACGAATCAGAAAAAATAATCATAGAAAATAATATCTTTGAAAACAATATAAGTAACACAAGTGGCATCCATCTCGATAGTACTTACGCCGTGATTCGAGGTAATCAGATAACGGGTGATGCCGGCAGTGCGATCTATCTTGAGAATTTCTCCAATGCAGACATCACCGATAATAACATTTACGGCAATGAAGGATTTGGTGTGAAAAACATGTCCCCTGCAGTAACAGTAACTGCCGTAAACAACTGGTGGGGCGATGACAGCGGGCCAAGTGGCGAAGGTCAGGGCATGGGTGATAAGGTCAGTACAGGGGTAGATTTTAGCAATTGGCGCACCGAGATGGTCTCACTGGTTCTCTCCACAGGTGCGGATACCGTATATATCCCACCAGGTGAAAGTGATTCGGTCTACTTTTCTGTCCGCAACTGGCAGTATCCCACCGAAACGGTAGAGGTGAATGTAACGGATGATCTGAGCTGGGTGCAGGAGCCAACTAACTTCTCGGTGACGCTTGATTCAAGTTTTGGAGGTGGTGCCGCTATTCGTCTTGCAGTTTCTGGAAACACAGAGGAAGGTACAGAAAATAGTGTCATCGTAACAGCAATCTCGCAAACTGATCCGGGCACATTTGAAACTGATTCATTCCTTGTATTAACGTACGAACCTATCCCCACTCAAATTTTCGTAATACCAGACTCAGTTGCGCTTTCTCCAGGTGATTCGGTGCAGTTTGAGGCAATAGGAATAAATCAGTTTAATACTATTCTTGTTTTTACGCCTGTCTGGAGCGCCGCAGGAGGGACGATAGATGAAACGGGATTGTATGCGGCCGGCTCGGAAGAAGGCGTGTATACAATTACTGCCAGACATGAAGCAGGAGGGGTAGAGGGATACGCACAAGTATTGATTCAATGGTATGTGGGTGTCGGACCGGATGAAAATATTCTCACTCAACAACTACCAACGGAGTATCTTCTCTCTCAGAACTATCCCAATCCATTTAATCCTGTAACTACTATTGATTACGCTCTGCCTGAAGCAGCACAGGTGAAGGTTACGATATACAACATCATAGGACAGGTCGTTGAAGTGCTTATGAATTCACATCAAGCAGCCGGTTTCCATTCTGTCCAGTGGAATGCTTCTGGTTTAGTCAGTGGAGTCTATTTCTACAGACTTGAAGCTGGTGAATTCGTGACCACAAAGAAGATGCTACTGCTAAAGTGATTTCTGTGATTCTTGGAGAAATTTGACAACATCGTTTAAAACCCGACAGTGTATGCTCTCTTTGATAACACTCACTTTTGGTGGAGGATCTGAAAAAATTCTAAAAAAGTCACGAATATCAAAGACAACCTTCACTTTGAAATTTTGTGCAAGAACTAATGTTTTCCACGAGAATCATAGAGATCACTCTCTTCTCTTGGGACTGAAGGTTTACCAAATGAGTCTTATTCCTGGAGTTCTGCTTCTAAAACCTCAATCCTCTCCTTCAAAGCCTCATTCTCAGCATGTAACTCCTTGATTGCCTCAATAAGTGGAGCAACAAGTCGCCCATAGGCTACAGACATGTGCCCATCATCATCATTGGACACTGCCTCGGGAAATATCGCCTCGACCTACTGAGCGATTACCCCAATCTGCAACTCGTCAGATTTCTCTTCATCCTTCTATTTGAAATTCACACCTCGAAGAGAACTTACTTTCTTAAGAGCATTCTCAATAGACCTAACTTCCTTTTTCAGTCGCACATCAGAGGGGGAGACATTATCACCTCGAATCGTTCCATTCACGTCAAGCTTGTATGAAGGATTAGAATATCCAATGCCAACCCTACCGCCTGAGTCGATCACGACTCTTTGTGCCGCTCCACCTATACCGAACCCTATTTTGTCATAAAAGTTGGAATACTCAATTGAAGCTCTGCAATCATTCGTGAAATTTCCAAAGTAAATCCTCGACGAAAACGAATCTCCAGATACTAACGACATATCTGTATACTCATTCGTCTTAATCTTTAGCTTTCTTGATCCCGGATCGTCCGTTCCGATGCCAACGTCACCGGTCCCATTCTCAATAACCATATAATTGATGGTACCACTGCTTCTGAATATCAAATTATCTGAATCCTTTTGCACCCCTACAAACCAGTTTTCGGATCCATTGTTTTTGTAAACGATACCACTCCAGATTGCAGTATTCGATCTATCGATTTCTATGCCACCACCAGTATTTGAATGACGGATATCTAAATTTCTATCTGGACTCGTTGTTCCTATACCGACATTTCCGTTATGGTTCACGTAGACTGCATCCGTTGGATCACCATCGACAGCATCGAGGGAGTGTCCGTCTCCACCGCTCGCAGCCGTGTCATCCGTTCCATCAGCAAAGCCTTCGGGTACATCGGCCATATTGTTCCAGCTCACCCGATAAGCCGAGTCTGCGACGGCGGCCCGAAAGGCCGTCGGCACACTGACGAGACGGTATCTCGGTGAGAGTTCATCGTCTCCAGCGACCTGCATACCCAACCAATAATCACCGTCGAAGTCCAGATCAATGGGATTTATCAATCCCAAGTTGACGTTGTACAGTCCTTCATGACAGTCAACATGAATTGTCTCCGTCCATAGAAGTGTACCGTCTTCTTCCGCATCGTAAATACGAAAGGTGACTTCATATTGACCGGTCAACGTATTGCCATCACTGTCATACAGCTTGCCCTGAAAGTTGATGAGTTGAGGCACATCAGCAGAAGCGGCCCCTGCTGCCAGCAAAACGAGGATGGCGATTGCGCTCAGGACAACCATTCGCCTGCTCATGGTTTTCTCCTTTCTTGATCAGAATAATTGATGAGTGAAAATGATAGGTAAACCAGTGTTTATTATCTTAATGTTGTCAATTTCTGTGATCGTATGCGGAAAGAAGAGAAATCAGAAGAGAGAAGAGTTTATTGACGATTTTGAACTGATATCACCTCCTTGTTCACTCCACACAAGTGAACAATCAACCCTCTCCCAATCCCAAATTACTTTTTAAATGTGTCTGTCAAGATGTTTCTGTGAATTCCCGAAAACTGAAAGGTTTCACCCGAAATATTCTGCGATTTCACTCAACTCAAAATGAGGCTTTCTTACCCTAGCAGAGCTTTTTCAGAGTTTCTTGTCAACTCTTTCCCTTTAAGTGTTTGTTATCAAAAAAAACTACACTTTCACAGATTTAATAAAATTGTTTATTTCAACCGAAATTCACGGAAATCAAAACTGAATCACTTATCACTTTTGACAACGAAGGAATAAAGGCCACCCAGGATAGAACCTGGATGGCCTTTTCGTACATACGCAGCGATTTACTTCATGAGAACCATTCGCTTAGTAGACGTGAATTCGTTGGCTATAATCCTAAAGAAGTACACACCACTGGGTGCATCGGTGGCATTCCATCTGACAGTATAGGTACCTTTAACCTGGTGTTCATTTACAAGTGTAGCTACCTTTTGCCCGAGCAAATTGAAAACTTCTACTCTGACCTCACCTTCAATGGGAATGACATATCCGATTTCAGTCTCAGGATTGAATGGATTCGGGTAATTTTGAAAGAGAGCATAGGAACTTGGAGAGGAAGCAACTGTCTTGGCACGGCCTTTCAATCGGATAACAACACAGTCGCTGCCCTCTATCAAGCGCCCTTTGAATGTTGCACCGGTCAGAGTCAAAACCAACTCTTCACCATCCTCAATCTCTCCCAGAACTGCCACAATCTCCTGAGTATTATACTTCAGGGTTAGATCATCGAACCCATCGGGTCCCTGTGTGGAGCAACTGCACAACTCACCCTCGTAGGGTGCCGCAACATCCTCAATAGACCAGCGTAAAGGAGGGACACCTTCAAGCTTTATTGTTGCAGGATCAACAATCGTCACATCAAAATTCTCATTACCCAAGATGGCCACCGGGAGTTTCCCTTTATCCGTGTTATTAAAAGGATTGGGACACGATGTCGGCTTGATATCGACATGAACCAAGAGAGGCGGGAAAACCTTCTGCAATGTAAGGAGTGCCCAGGTAGTGGAGAGGACCGAATCACCACCAACCCAACCGTCCCAGATGTCAGGTCCCCAGGATCCATTAGCGTGTTGTGAAACCACTATGGAATCTGAAACTTCATCAAACCAGTCAAATCCACCAATTTCCTCAATCCCAAAGGCTTCCAATCCTTTCATCAAAGTGAACATAGCTTGATAGTTACCATGCCATCCCTGAGGGCCTGGCCAAGTATTGCCAGGATCAGCCCAATGACGGACTATATAGTCGATTGCATCAAGCACCCTCTGGGTCGCCACATCGTCTCCATACCACTCCATTTCGGATAGCAAGTTACCGGTTTCGAGGATGTTTACCGTTTGATATCCGGCCGTGGTATCGTTAGGTTGAAAGTATGCCGATCCCCCATCAAACTGATCTCCATCCACATCGTTCTGGATGTAATCTATCCATAAGCCAGGATCTCCCAATTCATCCTTCACAAACTGTGGTACTGTCAAACCAAATCCATGAGGTGGAGAGGATTCAGCAAACCTTAGTCCCAGAGTTGCATACCCGGAATTGGAATTATCGCCATTAAGGGAATTATCCGTATATCCCCAACTTCCTCTCCATATTCCGGCATCAATCTGTCCAAAAGCCAGGAAATCCACTACATCTACAGCGACGTCATAGTAAGTCCAGCCATCTACAGGGCTATCCGGAACATCTACCACACTATCCGGGGTGTTGCTCTCGACAATAGCCATCAATGCTATACCAGTTTCATAGGTTTCACCTCCGGAGAAGCCCACTCCTATGCCATCACCATCTGAGTCAGGATCACCTGCAGGCTGAGGAACGATCGCATGGGTGGAAGCGTTCAAGAAAAGATAATTCAATCCTCGTTGGACAAGCTCATGATAGGGATAGTTCGGATCCAAAGGGGATTCATATCCCATCAATGTGGCATGATGTTCAAATTTCTTGACAGCTAATCCTGTTTTCCCAACCTTCTGGTCGATACCCCACGATCCAAAGTCTGGTCCAGGGGTTGTTTCCTGCTTCGCCGCCAACCAGGCCAGGCCATTATTAATCGCACCCTGGATCTCGTCTTTAGTGGCTCCATCTACCACCTGTATACTCATTGAAAAGGCCACCAAAACAGCAATAACAAATACAATCCTTTTCATCTTTTCCTCCAATGAGTCCCCCTTTAGACAGGACTCCATTTGTGGGGTAAGTTTAAAAATCAACATCATTCCCCATCCCTTCTTGCACACCCTCACTCGATTTCTCAGTTCCAGGGTAGTTCTGTTAATCATTACCTCCTTTCTTTAAAATGTTCTTATCAAAAGTGAAGTTATCGTTCGCATTCCATCACCTCCTTTTCGACCTGGAACTGTTACGATATGATTATTGAAGAGATCAATTGATATCAACCAATTAATTCGCAAATATTATACCAAGATTGGTTTAAATAATTGGGAGGGTCTAACGCATTGGGAGAGAGAAAGAATACTCTTTCTATTAACTAATGACAGAAAAAAAGGGGGTATTTAAAATGCAATATTTGCGTTGATGTGCATTATTTCATTTTGCGCATACCTTTAAAAAGGGCATTGTCACGGTAAGAAAGTCCCCTACTTAGAAAAATTAAAATTTTTCGCTCAAATTTGTTTAGCCTTTGGCGTTTGTATACCTTTTGGGGTTTCCTGTTTAACCTACAGAAGGTCAATCTTCAGCAAAGAGATCTTCGTTTGTCCGGTTAATTTCTGTCATTTTTGGTTGAAATATACTCTTGCCGTGACTTTGCAAAAGTGATTATTTTCTTTGATAACACTCGCTTTTGGTGGTTCTAATTGTAACCCCTATATATAGTATTCTATGAATCTCCTTAAGGTCACATATCAAGCATTTTTTCGGTGCATTTTCTGAGATCTGATCAGATTGCGAAATTTCCCCAGAAACATGCATTTCCTATTTCACCCGAAAAGTAATTGTTATCTTTGATATTTCACTCTTATCTTAAGTTACTCTATAATATTCCCCAAACTCCTTGAGAATACCGGCAAGATTTTCACCGTATCACTGACACGTTTTGTACAGGCGGAGTTGGGTACATCCTACTTTTTCGCCGCCCTATGCTCTTCGGAGCAATGAAGGGTATACCCGATCAGTTTGTGACCGTTTATGGATCCATTTCCGGCAGTGAAGTAGGCGGAAAGTTCTTGGGCGTGTGCATGCGATCCCTCTTTTGCTGAGGCACAACACTCGCCACGATGAATCGTTGCACTCCAGAGACCTGCACGATGGATTGAAAAAAGAAGAGCGTGAAATGATGTATTTCTTCAGATCTTTCACCTGCTTCGATTTTCAGATTTTCGAAGCCTCAAAAACTCCGAGAGTAGTGCTTCTTTGATGAAGATAGTATAAAGGATCGATCAAAGTTTATCAAGAACCCACTCGATCTGAAGCTCCCAGAGTTTCTCCGGTGTCGGGATTCCGTTCTCCGGGTCCCAGCCCATCATCTTGTAGTACGTCCGAATGGCCTCCTTCATCTCCTTGGGATCGAGAGCCACGCCTTTGAGAGGTCCCCGCTCGAAAGGCTGGAACATTCTCGGAGGCAGCTTATCGTCATCCGGTGTCAGCCCCTGAATCACATTGAAAGCTCTTGCCAGAGTGATCGCTCGCTCTCCGACTTTCATCCCTTCCCAGACCGACGTGCTCCAGCCCGTGGCGGCTCCGACGGCCTGCATGATCTGCTGCGGCGAGAAGGGAATGAAGACGCACATGGGCGCTGAATCGCACAGGTTCTGCCACTGCTGGCGGTAGATGAACATGGCCACCTTGCGGGGGCTCAGGTCGGAGGCCGGCAGCGGCTCGATAATACCCAAGGGTTTGGATTGCTCGAAACGACCGCTGGGACTATCGAAGTAGGTGTCCTGAAAACCGGTGCCGTGATCGCCCCCGTGAGAAGCCACGGCATAGCCAAGCCCGGTGCCGGGCTTCAGCCTGGCCTCGTGCATGCCCATGTCGACCCCCTTGACCTGATGGGCATATTGTAAGGCCTCCGGGCCGATCTTCTCCGCCGCGCGACGGCTTCCCTCTGCCAGCAGATCCCCAATGCCGTCCCGTTGGGCAATCCGCGCGACCGTCTCGAGCATCGCCTCGGCGTTCCCAAAGGTCAACTCCATGCCGTTCGTATCGACCTTTGTCAACAAACCGTTCTCAAAACATTCCATGGCGAAGGCGATGGTGCTTCCCATCGAAATAGTATCCAGGGAGTTGGCCTGACACAGGTGATGAGCCCGGGCAATGGCCTTGACGTCGTCGATACCGCAGTTGGCCCCCAGGGCTGCCAAGGTCTCGTATTCCGGACCACCGTATGCCGGATCAACCGTGTAAGGCTCCCTCACCCGGACAATCTTTTTGCACCGAATGGGACAGCCGGGACACCCTTTCATGCCAATGCGGATAGTATCGCGAACGGCCTGTGCGGAGATTCTGTCCGTACCCTCGAAGATACCGTCGCGCCAGTTGCGGGTGGGCATGTTGCCTGTTTCGAGCGATTCGAGCATGTCACTGCCGGTGCCAAAATCGTGGAGCGCCTTGGCCTGTTTTCTGAAATGTTTGGCAAGCCACCTGTTCACACCTTTGACGCCCTCGGCCTTGAACATCTTCGGTCGCTGTCTCCCTTTGACAGCCACCGCCTTCAAATTTTTCGAGCCCATGACAGCACCCATGCCGGTGCGCCCGACGGCGCCGTGGAGATCATGAATGACGCAGGCGAATCGGACCAGGTTTTCCCCCCCCGGTCCAATCTGTGCCACACGTATGTCATCGTCATGGTGATTCTTATGAATCACGGCCTGACACTCTTTCGTCTCCAAGCCCCACAGGTGCCCCGCATCCCGCATCTCGACCTGTCCGTTTTTCACCCAGAGATACATGGGTTGTTTTGCTCTGCCTTCCACAATGATGGCGTCGAAACCGGCTCTTTTCAACTCAGCCCCCCAGTACCAGCCGACCTCTCCCTTGCCGAAGCCTCCGGACAACGGTGACTTTGCCCCTACGACATGGCGGGCGGCACCGGCCAGAGGCATACCGGTCAGAGGGCCTGCGGCGAAGACGAGCTTATTGTCAGGTCCCAAGGGATCCACATCGGAACGCAATTCCTCCACCAGAATCCGTCCGATAAAACCAACGCCGCCGAGATAACGCCGGTAGAATAATTCGTCCCGATTCTCGACAGAGGCGGACTCGTCCGTCAGATTGACCCGAAGTATCTTGCCGGTATATGCCCAATCCAAGATGGAACCTCCTTTCGATAAAAAACATGAAAAGTTGGACGCACCATGTATCTCATTCTTCGCTCGCACAGTGTGGCTCCGGCGCACGATCCAATGGCACCAAGGTATAATCCCGGGAGCCGAGACCGATCCTCTCCGCATACTCGATGATGTCGTAGGGATAGATGTCAGGCCATAAGGTCTGCCATTTGTCGTCATCCTTCGGGGTTTTTTCAGACAGAGCCGAATTCGGTAGAGGTGCGTGCTCGTTGACGAGGTCGAGAGCGGCCTGGTCGATGGCCACAGGATCGTCGGAGGCCAGAATGCCCAGATCCGGAACGATGGGGGCATCGGCCCAACGGTTGCAGTCACAATCCGGAGTGATCTCGGTCAGAAAGCTCATGTAGCCGAATTTCGCCCGCGAGTGGCGGACGATTCCCAGGGCGTACTCGGCCATCTTTTCGTGCATCTCGTGCGTCGCCTCGCGGGGTGCGGTGATGGCCTCACAGGGGCAGACGTGGGTACATTCCAGACACCCCATGCATAATTCCCGCGAGAGAACGGCCGCCCCGCCCACGACCCGGATGGCGCCGGCAGGACAGTGTTCGACGCACTCGCCGCATGCGCTGCAGCGCTCGGGGTCAACCTGGGGGAGATCCTTGCAGTGCATCTCCTGCTTGCCTCTGCGGCTGGCGCAGCCCATGGCGACATTCTTGATCGTGCCGCCGAACCCGTGGGAGATATGGCCCTTGAAGTGGGTCGCAACAATGACGGCGTTTGAGTAGTAGATATCCGATGCGATGTGGATCGTATCGAAATAATTGAAGTCGACCGGAACGTCGACGGTACTGTGGCCCAACAGGCCATCGGCCACCAGAATGGGCGCACCGACGACAGGGTAAGCGAAGCCATTGGTGATGGCCGTGTTGAGATGGTCGACCGCGTTCGTTCGTGTGCGGATATAGAGCGTCCCGCTGTCAGTCAGGTACGGTTTCCCGCCGAGCTCTTTGATTCTATCCACTATTTGGCGAATGAACAGGGGACGGATGAAGGCCGTGTTGCCCTGCTCACCAAAATGCAGTTTCACGGCAACCAGGTCATCCGGCTGGACAAACGTGCCGAAACCGGCCCGATCGAAGAGCCAGCGGATCTTATGCAGCAGTCCTTCATCCTGTTTTCTCGATCTCATATCCGCAAAGTATACAGTACTTGACATGTTTGCCTCCTGTCATGTGCTCGTCTCATCCCAAATACGCTACAACCATGCGTCCACCTCAACGCTATGGTCGTATGACATCTTCTCCCAATTACCAGTCTCGTGTCAGGAATTTCTGACCGGAAGGGTTGCAAATGCAATGCGAAAACAGCCCTATTTTTATACTTTTTAATATAACGCTTCCGAATCCAAATTGCAAGTTCAGCCACCATAATCAATTATAAGTAAGCAGCTTGCATCAACAGAGCGGCTGCCGTCACGGCTCGGGGAGAGACGAAAGCTGTGAACATGGAGCGGTTCGGTAGCATCGTACCGGGATTCACATCTTTCCTTTTCTGATAGAACATTTTGCCGACCTGTGATTGCGAGCTTGGTTATACAAGCTTTTGTATTTTAATGAGAAAGGGATTCTCCTTGGGGGTAATCCCTGAACGCGGGAGCGTGCCTTGCAAGTCGGGACGGCCACTCATGTTGTGGCAATTGTTCATGTCAGAGATCGCTCAGGACTCGCCCGTGTACTGTTCAAGGTCAGGAAATCACAGAGACTACTCTTTGGGAAGGATCTCACACGGAACACATGCGTCTAAAAGGTAACATTGCTTTTTCGAAGACCGAGAAAAAAGGACTTGACAAATATAATGGAACTCTTTAATTTGTAAATGTGTTGTATTGAAGGAATCCAAATTATACGTTGAAAAGGAGGCTGGTGCCTATATCCGTTCGTTAAGGGAGTTGGTTGCTACGTAAAAGAGGTCGGAATTGACCTCTCAAGCAAGAATAAACGTCAGGTAGTTCAGTGAGCAACCAAGGCCTTTGAACGAACGATGGGTGTACAGCCTTTTTATCATATTATCTTATCAAAGGCCAGGTTGCCCAAATCTGGCCTTTTTTTGTGCAGGCCTTGAGGACGCAATCGAACGTAAACCGTACGTCTATCGCTGAAATCCATGGAAAGATACGGCGACATTCCGGTTGAGTCGGACAAGACCACGGTTTCTTTGTGGATCCCCCCGAAGGAGCTTTTTCTTGTTCTTCTCCTCTCTTTTTTCTCACTGGTCTCTTCATCCTCGTGGGGAAGTATTACTGTTCCTCCCCTCAATGGAGTGGCAGACCGTGCCGTGAGCCTCTGGGACACGGCTCCCCTGAAACCTTTGAGCATAGCCTATCCTTCAGTTCCGGCCTTAATTGTGAATACCAAGGGGTTCACAAGGGATATCTCGGTTGACCCGGAAAAGAGGATTATTACCTTAAAGGAGACGGTGCATGGTCTCGAGTTGAAAAGACCCCTCATTTTCGAATTGAACACATTCGTCAAAGTAAAATCCTTGGAGGCGTTACCCAGGTTGCTGCGGGAGGAGCGCCGGAAAGCCCTGACCGAGGAGCAGGCCGCCGGGACGAAGAGGGCTGGTATCAATATCGACATCCCGGTAAAATTTCCAAAGGCGTTATCTCGCATTATCGGTGAGGGGGGCGGTCTCAAAATTACGGGGTACAGGAAAATCAATTTCTCCGGGCGGAGCGAGTGGACGGAGGGGGACGTGCTCACGGCCACGCACCGCCCCTCGAAATTTCCCTCCCTCGTCATGGAACAGCGATCGCAATTCAAGATCGAAGGGACCATCGGTGAGAAGATACATGTCTATGTCGATCAGGATTCGGAGCGGATGACAGAATTGGAGAATGCCATCCGAATCAACTACAAAGGCTCGGAGGATGAGATCGTCCAGGAGATCCAGGCGGGCAATACGTCCCTGTCCCTGCCCGGTACACAATTCGTCAGTTTCAGCCAGCAGAACAAAGGGCTCTTCGGGATCAAGGCCTCGGCCAAAATCGGTCCGGTCGATCTCGTGGCCATCGCCAGCCAGGATAAGGGAGCGGGACAAAGAAAGTCCTTCCAGGCCGGGGCCGAGAGCTCGGCCGATAAAATTCCGGACTATCGCTACGATACAAGCCGCTATTTTTTTCTGGATGCGATGTATGTGAAGAACTACTACGAGAACTACACCCAGGATTGGAAACACATTGCTGCTAACGAAAGAATCGACAGCCTCGAGGTCTTCATCGATGACAACATAAACAACGACCTGGAGGGAAGGGGCAAGCTTGCCGACGCTGTTGTGAATCCACAATCTGATGACACGACGACATTCGACGACATAGGGGACGATGAAAACCATCATGGATACTTCGACCTTTTGGACCCCGACGAATACTTTGTGCAGAAGGATCTGGGCTACATTCGGCTCAATTCGACCATAACCGGGGAAAAGACCTTGGCTGTGAGATACAAACTGGTGAACAGTACAACCTGGGTCGGCACGGCACCGAGCGATACGAGCAGCGACTTGCTATTGAAGTTGATCAGACCGGGGAGTCCACGGCCCAGCCATGATACCTGGGATCTCTCATGGAAGAACGTTTACTCCCTGGGAAGAATATCCGAGGACGGTTTGGACATAAAAATTTACTTCGACACAGCCGGCGAGGAGGATGACGACTCACAGGGCGGTGACAAATACGTGACCATCATGGGACTCGATAAGTACAACAATGCAAATCCCGGCACACAGCTACCGGACAATCTGTTTGACGCGTTCGACAGATCTCTCGTCAATTATGAACTTGGTGAGCTCCACTTTCCCCAGCAACGGCCCTTTGCTCCTGATACCGCCCTTTTTGGGATTCCTCTCAACACGCCTGTTCCGGAGATCTATGATGAGTCCAATACTACCCTTCGACAACAGGCCACTAAGTATTACATCGCCGTTGAATCGCAAACGCGGAAGACGTCTTACAGCCTGGGCATCAATATCATTGAGGGCTCGGAGGTGGTCAAGCTCAACGGGCGGGCGCTCCAGAGGAACAAGGATTACAACATCATCTATGAGGTCGGTCAGATCACGTTTTTGACGGATGAGGCCATGGATCCCTCTGCGGATATTACGGTGGACTACGAGTATGCGCCCTTTTTCATGCCGGAGAAAAAGACTCTGTTGGGCTTTCGAGCCGACTATTCCTTCTGGGAGGACGCGTCCTGGGGAGCGACTTTTCTGTATCGGAGTGAAAGCACCATAGACCGCCGTATCCGCCTGGGTCAGGAGCCCTCGCGGGCCATCGTCTGGGACTCCGACATTCACCTCAATTTCGAGCCCCAGATTCTGACGGACATGGTGGATGCCCTGCCCTTCGTGCGGACCAATGCGCCGTCGGCTCTCAAAATCGACGGTGAGGTCGCCCAGAGCTTGCCCAACTCGAACACAAAGGGCGATGCCTACGTGGACGATTTCGACGGCAGTAAGAATACGACGAGCTTGGGAGTCATGAGGGGCCACTGGACTCTGGCCAGCCCACCGAGTTCCGATGATCCTGTCAGGGGTCAATACTCGATCTGGAGTCGTTGGCAGTCCTTTTACTGGTACAATCCTTACACACAGGTGAGTGTAACGGATATCTGGCCTGAAAAAGAGGTCCTCGGCCGGGAGAACAAGACCCACGTGCTGACCCTCGAGTTCACACCCAAATCAGATCCCATCTATAACCCAAATCCGGCCAACTCCTGGGCCGGAGTGATGCGGGCGCTCTCTCAGGGGAACTACAATCAGTCGCTCAACAAGTACCTCGAAGTCTGGGTGCAGGGATCCAGCGGCCAAGTGAACATCGATCTCGGTCTCATCAGCGAGGACGTCATTCCCAACGGCAAGCTCGATTCCGAGGATATTGGTGCGGATACTGGAGTGGGAGATGGAATCCTGGACAAAGATCCCGACGAAGATGTAGGAATGGACGGTATGGCCGACGGCGACCCAAGAGCCGTTGCTGCCGGGGGAGATTTCTGGGATATTGACAGTATCGGCTCGAAACAGGCTTGGGAACCATACAGTAACGATAACTGGAACTACAACAACAAGAATATTTACACGCAAATTAACGGTACCGAGGGAAACCGGGACGATTACGACAGGGCACAACGGCCGGACACCGAGGACATTAACGGGAAATCGTTGCTGGAAACAGAGAACGCCTTCTTCAGATATTCCTTTTCTCTGGAAGAGGACAGTCCGGATACGGTTTACGTGGCCGGCGGTGATCCGAATGTCCCATGGAGAACGAGATGGCGCCTCTACCGCATTCCGCTGGCCCAGGCATCCGATACGGTCGGAGCGGCGGATATGGAACAAATTCGGTTTGCCCGGATCTGGATCACCGGAGTCGCGCGTCCCACAACAATAAGTCTGGCCGCCATCGACATCGTCGGCAACGACTGGTTGGAGGATGGGATCGAGCCCGCCGCCCTTGTCTCCATCGATGAAACCTTCTCCGTGGCCGTGAAGAATACACACGATAATCCTGAGCCCGACTACATACCACCGCCCGGTGTCGAGGGTGTCAAAGACGCGGTCACCGGACTCAGGCAGATGGAGCAGTCGCTGGTGTTGATGTTTGAGAACCTCGCACCAGGCCATTCCGGCTCGGCGAGTCAGGACTACTCCACCCAGGCGAAAGATTTTACCCAATATCGAACGCTCCGCATGTACGTTCATGGCAATCTCCGCAGTTCCGCGGGGGTCGACATAGGGGTGGCTGAATTCTTCTTCCGGTTCGGGGCCGATGCCAAGAACTACTATGAGTATCACACCATGATCTACCCCGGCTGGGATCCGCGCAATGAGGTCAACATCGAATTTGATGATCTGACGAACCTCAAGTACCAGAAGCTGGAATCCGGCAATACCGAGGGAGATACGACGGACGGTCACTTCACCGTCATGGGAAAGCCCTCTCTTTCCGCCATAAAAAAGCTTACTGCCGGTGTGAAGAGCGTCTCGTTCCATCCGGTTCAAAAGGGGATCGGCACACCCAGGAGGGAGGAGACCATCTCCGGTGAAGTGTGGATCGATGAGCTGCGGCTGTCCAATGCGAGGGACGATCCGGGACTGGCCAGTAGGCTGACAGTGAATGCAACCCTGGCCGATTTGGGCGGAGTTACGTTCAATATGAGCAGAACGGACGCCGAGTTCCAATCCTTAGGAGCTGGCTCTCGCTCCGACGCCCAAAAGACTGCCAAATCGGACGAGAGTATCCAGGGAAATCTCAACGCGGACAAGTTTCTGCCTGAGAAGTGGGGGATTTCTCTGCCCGTTTCAGGAAGCTACAGTAAGACGACGCAGTTGCCGAAGTTACAAAAGGGTTCCGATGTGAACCTGACCAGCGACGAACAGTGGAGGCAGCGAACCGAAAATATCAGTAAAAGTGGTCGAATCAGCTTCAGCAAGACGAAGCCGTCGTCTTTCTGGCTGTTGGGATTAACCCTCGATCGAATGAAAGTTTCAGCTTCGGGTTCGGAGAAAGAGGGGCGTTCGACGACCAATCCCTACAGCCTGACCCGACAGTTGAGTGGCTCTTTCTCTTATAACTTACAGTCGAAGAAAGATCTGTCGCTCTCCCCCTTGGCTTGGACCGCCTCCAAGTTTGTGCCGAAGTTCATCTCGGAGACAAAAATAACCCTCATACCATCAAACATAAGTTTTGACACGAGTATCAACCAGACGCGGACCCAGAAAGTGGACCGTCATGACATACTCACGTCAAATTTTTCGCGGAAGACGACACAAAAAGTGAACAGCAGCATGAATCCCTTCGGTTCGGTATCGGCCAATTATTCCTTTAACAGGGGCTTTGACAGCCAGAGAGCTCAGGTGATGAGACTGAGATTTGGTCGGGAGACGGACCGAACGCAATCGCTCTCTCTAACCTATAAACCGCCGTTTCTCAAGTGGTTGGGTCCAAACTACTCTTACCGGATCAACTATCACGAAAAGGAGAATACGAAAGTAAAACCGCAGGAGATAGATACAACTTCTACTTCTACGAGAGAGTTTGGACTGGACGCCGACAACAGTATCAGCCACTCGATTGGGGCCAGCCTGAATGTCTCGCAGTTTTTAACCTCTCTGGGCGCGCCGAAGAAGGATGAGAAAATCGGACTTCTTTCGTACAAGAGAGTACTCGGAACATTGAAGTATGTCACCGATCGTTTTCAGAGTGTCTCCGCGTCCTTTCAGAAGGATCGGAGATCGAACTGGTTCAGCTTGCTGGGACGCCCCACCTTGGACTATCAGTTCGGATTCAGTAGTGAACCTGGCATTGGGTCAGATCCCAATTTGACCGGCCAGACCCACACCAGCTCTTCAGGTCAGGGCTGGAGCGCCAAATCGGGCTTGAATCTCATGGCCGGAGTGAACGTAAGCACCAGCATCTCCTCTGACAATAAATCGACGGTCTCCTCAACCGGACGGTCGGATTCCCGGACGATGACGTTTCCCCAAGTCAGTACACGATGGGGAGACTTTGGTAAGCTCTATCTCATCAGGAACCTTGTCCAGAGTTCGAGCCTCGATTTCAGCTATACCGAGAAAAAAACCGAGGAGGGCACGGACAATTTCAAGGTGCTCCGCTCCGAGTCGGTCAACAAGAATTTTTCGCCGCTTTTCTCCTGGTCCGCCACGTGGGCCAAGAACCTGAGCTCCACCCTGACGAGCAATCGAACGGAGACGGTCAACACCGATCATCAACGAGATACGGAAACGGTCCAGACGAACTCGTCCCTGCGGGCCTCGTTCAAATACAGCTTCAGTGCACCGCAAGGGATTACACTCCCGCTCTTCGGAAAAGTGAAATTTCAGAGTAATTTGAACGTGAATCTCGATTTCAAACTCGATAACACGAAAAACATAACAAAGAATGCGGCCAACCCGGTCACAAAGGATGATCAAACACGATCCATCTCTCTGGGCGGAAGCTACACCTTCAGCAAGAAAGTGAAGGGCGGGCTGAAGGTCGAAATAAGTGATCGGCACGACCGCAAGACAGACAAAAAAACAATGGTCCGGGACGTCGGTCTGTGGACGGAAATCCGGTTTGATTAGGAAAGAGATACGAAAACAGTTCATCGGCCGAACAATCAATCGCAATTTTGTTGTTGCCAGATGTCAGATGGTACCATGCGAAGCACCTTCAAGGGGTGAACGGTTTCTCCAACAGTTCCCATGATATTATACAAAAAAAAGTAATTTTACGAGTTACAGCATGTCTTTTTTCAGTTTTACCCGTCAGGAACAGATCGTGATCCTCTTTCTCGCGTCTGCCTTGATCGTCGGTGGCATCGTAACGCTCATCAAACGTCACCACCCCGCAAGTGCACCTGAACTCATGCTGGAGGAATACGGGGAACCGTCTGATCTCGATACGATCCACACAGGGGGGGACCGGCAGCCACGCTCTCCGGAGAAACCCCTGGAGGGAAAAGTGGACATCAATACCGCGACGATCGAAGATTTCATGCGATTGCCGGGGATTGGTCCTAAAACAGCCCGCGCAATTATGGCTTATCGAAAGGAACACGGTAAGTTTCAAGCGTTGGAGGATTTGTTACAGGTAAGGGGTATTGGTGAGAAGACCTTCGAACGATTGAAGCCGCTTTTAAAAATTGAATGACGTCAAACATTTTTGTTGACATTATTGTCGAGATGAAGTATTTTAACGAATCGCGCTTTGAAGAATCGTAACAACGGGAGATACAGGAACTTTTTTTAAGGAGGAATCATAGTGCGGCCAAAACGTGAAAGTGGATTGATTCTTATTGACCTCTTGATCATTATTTTGATTGCAGGGATTATTGCAGCTATTGTGGTTCCTCAGTATGCACTAAAAAAGGAAGAGAAGCGAAAAGAGCTCTCACGACAGCACATGATTGCGTTGGCTGATGCTCAGGATAGATATTTTGAAGAACACGGAAAGTTCGCCCCAGACATTGAGGAACTTTCTCTTGCAGCCCCTGAAGTGAACGCACTCGTTGGTCCTGAAGGTGAAGAGTACATTTTTGAACAGCCGGATTCCCTCTCATTCGTGATTACCAGTTCCTTGGGGTACGGTGAAGTCCGGGCGGATACTACCGAAAGAAAGGTGGACTGGGAAAAACAACAGTAGCCGCAAAAAATGAGACGGGGAGAGGCAAGGGGAGCCGTTGAAACAGCCGGAAACCGGAAAAGGAACTCCTGCGAGAAAAAGAGACCGCAGAAATAGCGGAACCAACGGCAAGAGATACACACTGAGACAAGAGATCGTAAACTAATTTCGCCATTTTAAAAACCCATTTCTCAAAACTTTTATTTCACTCATCCGCGCGACCCTTTGGAGTCTGCCAATGAAAAAAGGGCGTCGAAGCACAATAGCGCTTGGAATCCACTTTGGGGCGCACTCCGTTCGTCTTGTTGCACTAGAACGTACTCGTAAGGGGATTCAGTTGAAACATTGCTGTGAACGCTCTTTTCCCAATGATTTGCGTTTCGCGGGAACGTTCGATCCTCTCGTGAAAAACGCGAGCATTCAAATCCTTCAATCCATGCTGTCAGAGATTCGTATGAGGAGCGAAAATGGCACAGTCGGTCTTGACAGCAGAAACGTCATTCTGAGGAGAATTCCCGTCGATTCGTGGTTGGAAGATGATGAACTTCAGAACCAGGTGCTGTGGGAAGCAGAACAGTTACTCGTCGATCCCCTTGAACATTACGTTCTTGATTTTCACATCCAGGATGTCTCCGAGACGATGAGGGAGGTCCTTCTGGCCATCGCGCGAAGGAAAACGATCGAGGAGTACACAGAAATTGTGCGAAAATCGGGAATATATCCTGTGTGCGTCGACGTCGATCTCTTTGCTTTGGGCAATGCCTATGAATATCTCTCAGGAAATCGTTCGAACGGAGCCGTCGCCCTGATGGACGTTGAACCTGATACCGTTCGCTGTGTCATCGTGCGGAACGGATTTTTTTACTCTGGCAGACTTTACGAGAAGTCTTCGAAAGCCTGTGATCCTGAAGAGCTGTTGGACACCGTCATACCCCGGGGTGGAGAAACTCTGCCATTGACGAGGATTGTGTTGAGTGGCAGCGAGACGTTTTCCGAGGAACGGCTCTCAGATTTGTCCGCCAGATGTCACTGTCCGATTGAAATAGCCAATCCGTCTCGAAAAATGAAAATCGGTTCGGCGTTCAGCCGTCAGCATCTCCAAAAACAAACCTCCTCTTGCGTAATAAGCCTGGGATTGGCTTTGAGAGGTATTACCGAACCATGATTCGAATCAATTTTCTTAAGAATTCGAAGCCGAAAGCCGAGAACCAGCATCGAGCACCGAGGATGACGTTTGGACTTGTACTTATTCTGATAACTGTATTTTTTATGACTATGATGTTCCTCGTGCTCATGCTGAAATCGTATTGGTCATGAGAGGATCATTGGCCGTGATCTCACCTCATCACCACCTTCTTTTGAGTTCCGCAATCGGTTCGTTTTCAGAGGTGCGCCGGCACGTCTCAAGTGAGGCAAGCCCTCAGTGTGACGGGCCAGAAGGCGTACGCAGAGAGAAGCATGCGTGTTATAACGGGAAAAGCTAAGGGACTCAGGCTCAAAACGTTAAAAGGTTCGAACAAACGCCCCACGACCGATCGCGTGAAAGAAAGCATCTTTTCGGTGATTGGTGAAAAAGTGTACGAAGCTGATGTGTTGGACCTGTTTGCAGGAACCGGCAATCTGGGCATAGAGGCCTTGAGCCGTGGTGCTCGGACGGCCCTCTTTATCGACAACGACCACAGAGCCACAAGGATCATTGAGGAAAACCTGGAGCTAACGCGCTTTCGGAGCAAGAGTGAAATATGGACGTCTGACGTCTTCACTGCACTTCTGCGGCTCCGCACCGTTTCACGGGCATTCGATGTGATCTTCGCCGATCCACCCTACGAGAAAGGGTTTGGAACGAAGACGCTCGTCCTTCTCGAAGAGAATGGTCTTCTCAATACAGGGGGGATATGTATCCTGGAACATCCCATCAGGGAGGAAATCCGTATCGCCAGCAACCGTATGAAGCTCATGACTCACAAATTGTACGGTCAAACAGCGGTCCACTTCTTTCAAGACATCGATACAGAGGAGTAAAAAATGCAGACGGCTCTTTATCCCGGAACTTTTGACCCCATGACACATGGTCATCTCGACATCATGGAACGTGCCCTTCGACTCTTCGACAGTTTGATTGTCGCTGTGGCGGTGAACCCATACAAGCACCCACTCTTCACCGTTGAGGAGCGCGTGGAGATGATACAGGAAGAAACCGAGAGCTGGGAGCGCATTCGCGTTGAACCCTTCGATGGTCTTCTGATCGAATATGCCCACAACATGGGAGCACAATCGATCATTCGGGGACTTCGGGCCGTGTCCGATTTCGAGTACGAGTTTCAAATGGCCCTCACGAATCGAAGCCTTGACTCGAGCATCGAAACGGTCTTCCTCATGCCCAGCGAGCAATACACCTATCTCAATTCGACAATTGTGAAAGAGATTGCCCATCTCGGTGGCAACGTCAGCCAGTTTGTACCGAAAGGGGTCGAGAGACGTTTGAGAGAGAAATTGCCGCAGCCGGAACACGAGTGAACGAACACCGACTGCAGGCCGGTAGTATTTTGATGCGGCTTCCTGCCGAGTGAGATAAAGAGTGCTTGCGACGCGCGGTCAAGGTCAGGAAACCCTTATCGTTTCGCGCTGAAGTGGCCGGCGTCGTTTTGGAGAGGCCCGCATTCGCAGGAACGGGTTCGGCGACGACGAGCCGAAACCACGAAAGAGACGTCCGGAACAGCGGGTTCACCGACCGACACACTTTCAAGGAGATTCAACGCTCGAGAGTGATCCGCACTCATTTTCCTCCTTGAGAAAGCGATCGAAGTCCGGCGTGATTGTACAGCGCGTCTTTCGAAAAAGTCATTGACTTTAAAGCTCCTTTTTCATAAACTTTTATTCTCATGTACTGCTCATTTTTCATGCGATTCTTTTAATACGGAGGTTTTTGACTTATGGGGGGTTGTACGAATAGAGACGAACCAAAGATCATGAAAACTTTCTTCTCTCCGAGGTCCGTAGCGGTCGTAGGTGCTTCCACACGGCCTGATAGTGTGGGGAGGGCTATCTTTTCCAATTTATTGTTCAGCGGCTACACCGGCATTGTCTATCCTGTCAATCCGAAAGCTCACGGTATATTGGGAGTGCGGGCATACCATTCTGTCTGGGACATCCCCGGCGGAGTCGATCTGGCTGTCATCATCGTCCCCAGCACGGCTGTGCCCGGTGTCTTGGAGGAATGCGGCGAGAAGGGTGTCAAAGGTGCTGTCGTCATCACGGCCGGTTTCAAAGAAGTCGGCCAGCAGGGATTGGAGTTGGAGAGACAAGTCAAGGACGTAACCACGAAATGCGGCATCTCTCTCATCGGTCCCAACTGTTTGGGGATCATTAACACCGATCCCGAATTTTCCCTCAATGCCACGTTTGCGCGATCCATGCCCCGGGTGGGCAACATCGCCTTTATCTCCCAGAGCGGAGCTCTCGGGGTCGCGGCCCTCGAATACGCCCACGAGCAAAACATCGGCCTATCGAAATTCGTCTCCATGGGCAATAAGGCCGATGTGACTGAGAACGATCTTCTCACGGGCTTGAAAGACGACCCTCAGACCGACGTTATTTTGCTCTATCTTGAGGATTTATCCGACCCGAAGACATTTATTGAACAGGCCAAGCAAATTACGGGTGATGCCCAGCACAAAAAGCCAATTCTGGCCATTAAATCAGGAAGGACAGCCGAAGGGGCCAAGGCCGCTTCGTCGCACACCGGGGCCTTGGCCAGTTCCGATGAAGCCTACGACGCTGTCTTTATCGAATCGGGCGTTCTTCGGGTCGAGACCCTGGAGGAGCTCTTCGATTATGCCCAGGCCTTTGCCAGCCAACCATTGCCCAAGAGCAACCGCATTGCTATTGTCACGAATGCCGGTGGTCCCGGCATTATGGCCACGGATGCCTGCATTCGATACGGATTGAAGCTGGCCGAGTTTGAGGAAGAGACCACTGACAAGTTGAGAACAGGACTTCCACGCACGGCCAATATCAATAATCCGGTCGACATCATCGGAGACGCCAAGGAGGATCGCTACGAGCTGGCCCTGAGGAGCGTTCTTGAAGACGAGAATGTGGACGGCGTTATTGCCATCAGCACGCCTCAGATGATGACCGATTTGGAAGCCGTGGCGAAAACCATCGTAGATACGGCCTCCACCTATGAAAAACCGATGTTGACGTGTTTCATGGCGACAGAGGATATCTCCGAAACATTGCGCATTCTTGATGAAAAGAGGGTCCCCCATTACCTGTTTCCTGAGGCGGCTGCCCGAGCCATGGCCAATATGGCCGAATACGCCTGGTGGATCCAGCGACCCCGCACCGATGTCCGGACGTTCAACGATATACACAAGGATCAGGCCAAACGAGTCCTCCATAGGGTCAAGAAGGAAGGTCGCTCTTTTCTGCCAGAGCCAGAGGCGCACGATGTTCTGGAGGCATACGGCTTTCCGGTTCTGGAATCTCGACTCGTAAAAAGTGTTGAGGAGGGGGTCACCGCGGCTGAACGGATTGGGTTTCCTGTTGTGTTGAAAATCGTTTCCCCGGACATTGTCCACAAAGTGGACGTCGGTGGCGTCAAGGTCAATATTCAGACCAAAGCCGAGTTGCGACGAGCCTACAAGGATCTTCTGGAGAACGTGAAGAGGGAGAAACCGGATGCCGATATCTGGGGCGTTTTTGTCCAGAAAATGGCCGCAAAGGGGAAGGAAGCCATCATCGGTATGAATCGAGACCCTCACTTCGGTCCGATTCTACTTTTTGGATTGGGCGGTATTTATGTGGAGCTGTTTAAAGATGTCAGTTTCCGGATTGCACCTCTGCGGGAACTTGGCGCCCGCCGCATGATACGCCAGATCCGCGGGTACAAGATGTTCGAGGGGTTCCGGGGCGAGCCCCCGTCGGATACAGAAGCCATTGCCGAGTGTCTCCAGCGGTTATCACAATTGGTGATGGACTGTGAAGAGATCGATGAGTTGGACATCAACCCTTTGATTGTCTATAATAAGGGTGATGGAGCGATGGTCGTCGACGCGCGAATATTGATCAGATGAAGCTCCTTCGTGCTTCTGTTCTCCGGTTGTCGCCCAATATGTAGAGGAAGTTATTTTCACATTTTGATTTCGTCTCGCCACTACGAATCCTTCCGTTTGAGAAAGAAAGAACTGAGACGCTTTCAGGAAGGCCGTTCGACTGCTTCCAAAGGAGGTCCTTATGGCTGAATCGAGCCAGAGTGAACCGAAGCGCTTGTATCGCTCCCAAAAAAATCGGAGACTGTTCGGTGTGTGCGGTGGTATTGGTGAGTACTTCAACATTGATCCTGTCATCGTCCGTTTGTTGTGGATCCTCTTCACGCTGGCCGGTGGCGGAGGGATCATTGCTTACATCGTCGCCTGTTTCATCGTCCCGGAACAGCAGCACCACGAGCCGTCCTCATAAGGCGCGGTCAGATCATTTGTATCACGTTTTGAGGTGAAGCTTGTGGAGAGCGTATGTTTTTAGACGAGGTAACCATTTTCGTGAAAGCCGGCCGGGGTGGTGACGGGTGTGTCAGTTTCAGAAGGGAAAAGCATGTCCCGCGCGGCGGGCCTGACGGGGGCGACGGAGGACGCGGTGGTCATGTGATCTTTGAAGTGAATCCCCACCTGCATACGCTACTCGATCTGCGGTACAAACAGTACTACTCGGCAGGCCGGGGATCGCACGGTATGGGGAAAAAGATGCACGGACGAAACGGCGATGACGCCGTCATTTGTGTGCCACCCGGAACAACCGTCACCGACGCGGAGTCAGACAAGACCATTGCTGAGCTGACGAAGCCGGGACAACGAAAGATCGTGGCCCTTGGTGGGAAAGGAGGAAGAGGAAATGCCCACTTCGCAACGTCCACGAACCGCACGCCGCGTGTGTGTGAGGAAGGCGTTGCAGGGCAAGAGCTTACTCTTCAAGTGGAACTGAAGCTGATGACCGATGTCGGTTTGGTGGGCCTTCCCAACGCGGGCAAATCGACTCTTCTGGCCAGACTCTCCGCCGCCCGCCCCAAAATCGCGGATTACCCCTTCACGACACTGCAGCCACACTTGGGAATTGTTCGAAGAGGTGAATATCAGTCCTTCGTCATGGCCGATATCCCCGGCTTGATCGAAGGTGCCCACAAGGGCAGGGGCCTGGGAACCCGGTTTCTCCGTCACATCGAACGGACAGAGGTGCTCGTCTTTCTGCTCGATTGTGCCAGTTCAGATGTCACCCGAGATTTGAAAACGTTGCAGAAAGAATTAGGCTGTTTCAATCCGAAGCTTTTGAAGAAAAAGAGAATTATAGCCATCACCAAAATAGATCTCTTAACCGAAAGAGAGCAATGTCCGGTCGTCGAAACGAATGACCGTGTTCCCGTTTGTCACATCTCCTCTGTGTCCGGCGAAGGATTGGATACGCTTCTGAAGGCTATTGATGTTCAATTAGAGAGGTGAGGCCCTTGAGCGATCTCGAATCATGGTTACTCTTGAACTCAATTCCCGGTGTTGGCCCAACACGGTTTCGAGCGCTCTTGGGGAAATTCGGATCCCCGGAAGCTGTGCTCCAGGCCAAAGTCAAGGATCTTTTGTCCGTTCCAGGTATCGATGAACGCACCGTCCGGGCAATTGGCCTGAAGGGAGACCGGACGTTTGTCTCCAAGCAGCTGGAGCTCATTGAGAAGCACGGGGTAGACGTTGTAACATACAAGGACGAGGACTACCCTGAGAATTTAAAGGCGATCTACGATGCGCCTCCGGTTCTTTTCGTGCGGGGGGGATTCGAAGAGAGGGATGCGGGCGCTGTGGCCATAGTTGGTTCCCGGACTCCCAGCGATTACGGGAAACTCATTGCCCAAAGACTTGGACGGGAGCTGGCCGATCAGGGAATCACGGTCGTGAGCGGCATGGCACGGGGTATCGACACCATGGCCCATCGGAGCTGCCTGACCAGAGGTGGCCGGACGATTGCCGTTTTGGGCTGTGGAGTCGACATCGTCTATCCTTCAGAAAACAGGAGATTGATGGAAGAGATCACTAAATTGGGGGCCGTGGTTTCGGAGTTTCCCATGGAGGCAAAACCGGAAGGGGTCCACTTTCCGCGCCGAAACCGTATCATCAGCGGTCTCAGCTTAGGTGTTGTTGTCGTTGAGGCCGGAGAGAAAAGCGGAGCGCTTGTCACGGCCGAATTTGCTCTCAACCAGAACCGGGAGGTCTTTGCCGTTCCCGGACAGGTGACATCAATGCGCAGCCGGGGCACCAACAGACTCATCAAAGAGGGGGCCAAACTGGTTATGAGTGTTGAGGATGTGCTTGATGAGTTGGTTCCGGCAATGGACGCAAGCTTGAGGACAGGACCAATCCGCATGCCTGAAATCCGTCTCTCCGAAACCGAGAAAAAAATCTATGAAGCCCTCTCCGAGACTCCCCTCCACATCGACGATATTGCCAAGCAGACCCAGCTTTCCACATCGCAGGCACTCACCCTGTTGCTCTCCATGGAACTCAACGGAGCCGTGAAGCAGCTCTCAGGCAAGATGTTTGTCCGAGCCTAATTCCTGTTTCCTGGGCAGAACGCGTTCATCTCGTATTGTGATGTACTGTGACACCCTGGTTAGGGCTCATGTCCTTACTCTCTCCCTCACGGAATACATATTCGAGACCATCAGGAGGTCGGGCTGTTGTATCTTGCCCTTTTGCTCCTTGCATAACAAATGCAACACACACTGTTATGAAACGCATGGTCAATCCCTCGTGTTGACAGAAGTCCTGTACTTTTATAAATGCAAAGAGCAGTAATTATAGGGTGATTTGAAACGGAATGGAAATACCTTACTTTTACACTGACTCAATCCTCTCCAATCCACCCCCCTCGCGGACGTCGGCGCGCTTGAGGAGCAGGGCGAAGATGAGGCCGAAGAGGCCGAGGCTGGCGAACATAATCATGCTGCTGGTGTACGTTTTTGTGATATCACGCAGCACACCATTCAACCACGGGAACAATCCCAACCCAAAATTCTGAATGGCCGTCATCAGTCCAAAGGCCGTGCCCACCCGCTCCTTTCGGACGATGAGCGGGACCGAGGGCCACATGGCGGCCGGGACGAGGACGAAAGCGGCGCCGAGCGTAATCATCGGGTAGACCGGGTAGATCTTGGTGACACCCATGAGCAGGTGGCTGGGGATCATGAGGAGCGACCCGAAAATCATCAGGGTGGCGCGCCTCCCGAATTTATCGACGAATCGTCCGGCGAAGGGAGCCAGGACCATGGAGGCAAAAATGATGATGGAGGAAATGCCTCCGGCCGTGCTGAACATGTGGAGAAAGTTATTGAAAATCTGATAGAAAAAGCCGCCCGTCGTCTCGGCAACCCGGGCGATGCCCCATTTGTCCGCGAAGAAATCGGTCGACAGGGCGGTAAATGGAAAGATGGCCGAGTAGAAGGTTACGCACAGCAGGACGACATACCAGTAGGATGGCTTGAAATCCTTAATATCCTTGAAGACGATCTTCTCTTCGGCGCCCTCGTCTTTCAACTTCAGGAGTCGCTCACCCCGGCGGTCCAGAATAATGTAGATCACATTGGCCGCCAGGGAGACGGCACAAAACAGAACCCCGGCAAAGAGCGCGTACCGGTAGTTCCCGAAATGGCTGGCGATCAATTCGCCCGTATTGAAGGTGAACAATGTCCCCAACCGACTCACGGTGAGAGAGATTCCAAAGGCGAGGGCCAGCTCCTTTCCCTTGAACCAGCGGGCCAGGATGGCGCTCTGGGCAACGATGAGGGGCTCAGAACCGGCACCGAAAATGAACCGGCCTAAAAAGAAAAGTGGAACACTGCTGCCAAGCCAGACCACCACTTGACCCACAAAAACGAGCAGCGAAAAGATGAGGCTGGCCTTGCGGGTTCCCAACCGGTCGATGAGTATCCCCCCGATCAAAACAAGAAGAATGGCGGCGATGCTGTACATCGTATAGGAGGCACCTATGATCTCTCGCGTTCCCAACTCCTCTGACAGTGTCGGCGCAATGGCCCCGACAACGTCGTAAGCGAAATAACTGCCGAAGGGGAGAAACGCGATGAAGGCCAGGATGATAAAACGATACAGCCCTCTCGAGGGATGAAAAACACTCACCTGTTCACCGGTCATTTCGGTCATGATTCTTTATCCTTTCCGTTGAACAATTCGAAATCACTCATTGAGGCTGAAGACTCTATACGGATTTCGTTTCCAGAGACTTGCTTATAAATTTTGGAGAATATACGGAGTTGTTTTGAGAATTCAAAAGGAAAAATCGAGTCGATTTCAAGATGCTTCCATTCCTTTTCTGTGATTTCGAATCCAGAGTCAAAGTCCGGAGGAGAGATCTTGATGTGGTAAAGATACAGATTTCTCGGTTTCGCTCGAAATGACACCTGGGGTAATAGCGGGTCGAATGGATTCTGCTCGGAACGATATATTGTCCGGAGAAAAGAATTCCCTACTCATCGATCGCTCAAAGAACGGCTTTTCTTTAAATGGTCGATGATCTCGTCACACGTGAGAATGTAAGCGAACCCGAAGGCAAGATTTCTCAGGGTTGCCAGATGGTAGTCATCCCCGGCCGTGGCCGTACCGTCGGCCAAGAAAAAGACCCGAAAATCGCGAACAAAGGCGTCCCGGGCCGTTGTCTCGCAGCAGAGATTTGTCATGACCCCGGAGACGAGGAGGTCTTTCACGCCGACGGTTTTTAAATGATGTTCGAGGTCGGTATCGTAAAAAGCGCTGTAACGATTTTTTGCAATAATCTTCTCCGCAGGCTGTGGTTCGATTTCCCTGAGGATGTGCGCCCCTCGTGTTCCCTTGATAATCAGATCACCCCACCACTCCCCAAGCATCCCGCCGTCCTGAGACGGATCTTCGTGCCCGTGTTGCGTGTAGATCACAGGTATATTGGAATCGCGGCACACTGAAATAAGATTATCAAGATCAGGAATAATATCTGTGACCATGGATCGAAAATATTCCTGCATATCGACGACGAGCAGGGCTGTGTGATCCGGTGACGGCAGAGCCTGCCGCCATGTGGCCTCGGGAATTAATTTTAGGAGTTCCTGTCGGTCCATTTTCGATGAGATTGGTTCTGTTGCCAATAGAGCCTAAAATGATTTGGTTGGAGTGAAACGATTTATCGTTTCAATGTACGGCAATGATACATCATTGCACTCTCAAAGATACTCCCCGGTTGAGACACTGAGCCCTGTATTCACTTTTTGCTTCTCGCTCCCAAATTCTCTCGCTGCAAAAAAAAATTTTCCTTTTGAACTCCCTTTGCGGCTGTCCGCGGACATGGATAGACACTGTCTTAACATTTTTATTTGTCAGCTTCGTACACGACCTCCCCACCAACAACAGTCATGAGGACTTCAGTATTCAGTATTTCTCCCGCCGGAACCTCGAAGATATCTTTCGACAGGACCACAAGGTCGGCCAGTTTTCCCACCTCCAGTGAACCCTTGATATCCTCCTCAAAGGCTCCATAGGCCGCATCAAGGGTGAAGCCTTTGACCGCTTCATACACCGAAAGTTTTTGCTCCGGATACCAGCCTCCTTTTGGCCAGCCCTGATGGTCCTGGCGGGTCACGGCGGCGTAAATGCCCCACAGGGGATTGGGCGATTCCACGGGAAAATCGGACCCAAAGGGAATTCTGACGCCGGTATCTAAAAAGCTTCGCCAGGCATAGGCCCCCTTGATCCGCTCAGAACCGACGCGGTCTTCAGCCCAATACATGTCGGAGGTGGCATGGGCGGGTTGCATCGAGGGAATGATTCCCAACGTGGCAAAGCGGGGAATATCATTCAACGACACAATCTGGGCATGTTCGATCCGGAATCGATGATTATCCTTGGTGTTCTCCTTCAACGCTCGTTCGTAGGCGTCGAGCACCAAACGATTGGCATGATCACCAATGGCATGAGTACAGACCTGAAAACCGCGACTGAGTGCTTCCCTGCAGATTTCATACATGCTATCCGAATCCGTGACAACCAATCCCCTATTGCCCGGATCGTCGCTGTAAGGTTCCAGCAGGGCTGCTCCCCGTGAACCGAGAGCCCCATCGGCGTAGAGCTTTATGGTTCGTAACGTGAAGTGATTGTTGAACAGACCAATCTGCGGACCGGTCTGATAATATTTTTCGATGTCAACCTCATCGGCATCGTACATGGCATAAATGCGGATTTTGAGTTTCTCCTCCCTGCAGAGATGCTTATAGACCTCAATCTCCGCTGAGTCGATACCTGCCTCGCCTACTCCGGTCAATCCAAATCTCAGACACTCCTGCTGAGCAAGCATGGCTCTTTCCACGAGCTCTTCGTGCGTGGGATCGGGTACGATGGCATCAATAATGCATTGGGCATTATCGATGAGGACGCCCGTGGGTTCGCCGTTCTCGTTCCGGACGATGCGACCACCCTCCGGATCAGGTGTCTCCCTGGTAGTGCCCGCCAATTCCAAGGCTTTTTTGTTGACCCAATACGAATGGCCGGCAACCCGGGAAAGATAGATCGGATTTGATTCGGTCCCCTGAAGGTCCTGCCAGGTCGGGAACGTTTTCGTATCCCAATCGTTATGATCCCAGCCACGACCGTAGATCCAGCGATCAGGCCCGACACGTTGGCACTCCTTCAGCACCATTCGATGTATCTCTTCTTTCGATGTGGTACCTCCAAGATCGAGCTTCTGTAGCTTCTTTCCCAGGCTGAGAAAATGGGCATGGGCATCGATCAGACCCGGAAGAACCGTTTTCCCCTGTAGGTCAAGAATGCGTGTGTTTGTGCTTCGAAACTGCTTCACATCGTTGCTCTCGCCCACGAAGATGATTCTGTCGCCCGCTATGGCAATTGCCTCGGCCTTCGGGTTGCCCTCGACCATTGTACGGATATTCCCATTGATAAGGATCATTTCAGCTTTTTCCTCAGTGTTGTCCTTTTCGAAGTCTGTTCGCGAAAAAGAATTGCTCGGACAGAAGCACAGCAGGATCAGGATCAATCCAAGTGTGACGATTGTTCGTTCCGCTGCATGGTTCCGAGCCAAATGAAAATGCACTTTTATTCTTCCTATGCTCTCCAGGTGAAAATGTATCATGTTTTGAGATAATGCCCATCGATTCATTGAGGGACAGACGGCACGCTAAAAGTTGACCCACACGACAAGTGATGTCAAGGAAAAAATGTTTTCAAGAATCGGCTTGACACAGCTCCTTCAAACGAACACTCTTGAGCGAGAATTCATGGAATGCATCACATCACATGGCGGTTCTGTCAATCACAGTCATACAGTGGTCTTTTTATTTACAGGATCAAGGGCAGCGCAGCATTATAATAACAGGCAATAGATTGGGATACTTACGGGGCTTCTCGCGGGCTCAGTCCCGGGGCTCGTAATGACGATGCATAACACTTGTTCTGTAAAATGATGAGATCGGAACCTTCGAACTTTCGAGACAACCTCGACACAAAAGAGTTTCGCCTATAAAATATACCTTCATGCAACTCGAGCCGTTGATTGACAACAATTCGTGATCGGGTGATTCGCCATAAGGGCAAAATATTACCCCAATAATAGTGCAAAGTATTGCACTTCCTGCCGACCATTCACGTCAAAACTCATGACTCTTGTGCCAAGATACGCTGAACCTGTTTCCAGGCGGGAATTCATGCGTCCTCTGATCGTGACACTTCGGCACACGTTTTGCTAATTTGCTGAGGAGTAAATAAATCATCCCAAACTGCTTCGGAGAAAGACATCACTAGCGCCCAGGGCATGAGTTCAGTTCAAAAAGCTTCGAAACAAAAATGAATGCACACGTGTCAAAAAATCAAGTGGTTGGAAAGACCCAAGAAGGTATTTTTCCAGGCTTGAGCCCTCTTCAGTAGGGAGGTGAACAACGCTTCATCCATATGATTGAACAACACCAAGTAACCTTCAGGGAAGAGAGGAGTTCGAATGCTGTAGAGACATCTTAAGAAAAGAGACCGCACAATACTTAAAAACAAGGACTTTTTTCACGAACATCCATCATCAGGAGGAAGGGCTGTCATGAAAAGGATTCTTCGATCTTTCACAGTAAGTTTCATTTCATGCGTATTTTTCGTTTCGGTTGGTTCGTCGCAAATTCTATTTTTCGAGCACACGATTGACGATCAATTCGGCGGTCCGGGAGGCGTCTACGCCTGCGATCTCGATGGCGATGGGGCCATCGATGTGCTCGGTGCCGCAATTGACGACAACGAGATTGCCTGGTGGCGCAATGAAGCCGATGGGTCCAACACTTGGACAAAACAGACCATCGATGATCAATTCGATGGCGCCATATTTGTCTACGCTACCGATGTCGACGGCGATCTTGATACCGACGTCCTGGGCGCTGCCTGGGAAATTGACGAGATCGCCTGGTGGCGCAACGACGGCGGCGATCCCATCGTCTGGACGAAACAGGTGATCGACGGCGATTTCGGTGCGGCCCATGAAGTCTACGCCTGCGATCTCGACGGCGATTCGGACACCGACGTGCTCGGTGCGGCAGCCTTCGGGGACGAAATTGCGTGGTGGCGCAACGACGGCGGCAGTCCCATCGTCTGGACGAAACAGGCGATCTCCGGTCAGTTTCCAGGTGCTCGGTCGGTCTACGTTGCTGATATAGACGGCGACGAGGATAACGATGTCCTGGGTGCTGCTCTGGACAGCAATGAACTGACGTGGTGGCGCAACGACGGTGGGAATCCCATCGTCTGGACGGAAACGAATATTACGTCCGCCTTCTTGGGTTCGCACATGGTTCGCACCTACGATATGGACAACGACGGCGATCCGGATGTTCTCGGTACAGCCTATGGTGCCAGGGACATTGCCTGGTGGCGGAATGACGGAGGAGACCCGATTTCGTGGACGAGGCAGACCATCGAGGGTGAATTTGTCGGTGCGGTCTCCGCCTATGCCGCCGATATTGACAGGGACGGGGATCTCGACGTCTACGGGGCAGCTCAGGACGCCGGGGATGTGGCCTGGTGGCGTAACGATGGCGGTGATCCCATCGTCTGGACGAGGTTTTTGATTGATGACAGCTTCGGAGGTTCGTGGCCGATTTACTCCGGTGATCTCGATGGTGATCATGATACGGATATTGTTTGCGGCGGCAATGGAGCCAACGAAATCAGATGGTGGGAAAACAGCCTCTACGGGGCGCGTTTTCAAACGGACGTCACGACCGGCCACGCACCCCTGACGGTTCAGTTCAGCAATCTCTCAAATGCTGTCCCCGCGATCACGAGCTGGAAATGGGATTTCGATACTGACGGGAGCATCGATTCCGAAGAACAACACCCGCAATGGACGTACGAGGAACCCGGATCATACTCGATCTCTCTGGAAGTATCGAACGGATCGGATACATACTCCATCATCCAGGAAGACCGTATTCGAGTCTTCGACGGCGAGAGCGCACTTGAATTTAATGGCCAAAACAGCTACGTCTCCTGTCCCGCTGCGCCTCCTCTCAACCTGACCGATGCATTCACTGTTGAAGCCTGGATCTACCCCACCGGCTGGGGCGAATTTGCAAATTTCGGTTTGGGAAGAATCATTGACAAGATCTATCTGTCCCTCCAACTGGTCGACTCCTACCTCAGCTTTAACAATCACAGCCTCCTTCTCCAGCTCTATCATCAGGGTGGACCTGTCAGTCAATCCAACTCCCCGGAAAATGCCATCTCCCTTGACCAATGGCACCATGTGGCCGTCACCTACAACGGCCACGATGAGGTGAACATGTACATCAATGGTATTGGTCAGACCGTATCTTACGCAATCCCGCCCTCAGGCCCATTACAGGACAATAGCCCATACGACCTGTATATCGGCAACGAGATAAACACTGGCAATACGTTTGAGGGCATCATCGACGAGCTTCGAATCTGGAATGTCGCGCGCACCGGGGAGGAGGTTCAGAGCAACATGAACACATACCTGACCGGCATGGAGACCGCTTTGGTCGGCTACTATCAGATGAACGAGGGACAGGGCGAGTCCATTTCGGATGACTCACCCTATGATAACGGCGGAGTTGTGATTGAAGCGGCATGGATCCAGGGATTTCATTTAGAGCCGGCGACGACGGATGAGGATGAGGACGGAATTCTTGACGTGGAGGATAACTGTCCCCTCACGTACAATCCTGATCAGGAAGACGGTGATGGTGACGCCATCGGTGACGCCTGCGACAATTGCCCCGCCGACCATAATCCCGATCAAACGGATGCCGACGCTGATGATGTAGGTGATATCTGCGATGCATGCACTGACACTGACGGGGACGGATACGGCGATCCGGGTTTTCCAACCAACACTTGCCAGGAGGACAATTGCCCGGGTGTCCATAACCCGGATCAGGCTGAAGTGGAGAGGGGCAATATAGACTGTCAGGGAGCATCTGATGTTCTGGATGTCCTGGCCGTCGTCAATCACATACTGGCCTCCGCTCCGCTGCTTGGGGGTCCTCTCGACCGGGCCGATTGTAACGGTGACGGGGGAGTGAATATATTGGATGCTTTGGGTATCATTAATGTGATCCTGGGCCTCGGCGAGTGTGCACCCGCAGCCTCAAAACCGGAAATCACTCCTGAGGTGATCCGGTTCTGTGAATCGTTGAAACCCTATCTTTCAAGGGATTCGTATGAACGGTTCATGGCCTCGGTCAAAGCCGAAGCCAATACTCCAACCGACTATCTGCTTTTGCAGAACTATCCCAATCCATTTAATCCTGAGACGACGATCCGATTCTCCCTCCCACGCGCCTCATACATCCGCCTGGCAATATACAATATGAAAGGAGAATGTGTCAAAAGGCTCATTGATGGCGAAAAAGCGACCGGACATCATGCGATCAGGTGGAACGGCACAAACGAAGAAGATCAATTCGTCAGTTCCGGTGTATACTTCTGCAGACTGGAAACGAAAGAGCTGAGCAGAAGCAGACGAATGCTGCTTCTGAAATAGAATCTGAGGGTTCACATGAAACAACGTTTCTTCGAGGGAAAGGAGATATGATGAAGACGTTCTTAAAGTATGTCGCGGTCTGTCTGTCTCTGCTCGCGGTATTTTGGTCATCCGCTTCCGGCCAGATTTCTTTCACAAAACACACCATCACAAGCACCTATGACTACACAATGTCCGTTTATGCCGTGGACCTCGACGGAGACAACGATGTCGATGTGCTGGGGGCGGCTTTTGGCGCCAACACAGTGACATGGTGGGAGAACGACGGCCATCGTAATTTCATCGAGCATACGATCTCCGAAAATTTCGACGGGGCCAGAACCGTCTGGGCCGTGGACCTGGATCTGGATGGGGATATGGATGTTCTCGGGGCCGGAGGCGACAAGGTCGCCTGGTGGGAAAACGATGGAAATGAATCGCTCAACTATATCCTCATCGATGGTATTTTTGATGGCTCCCACACGATATCAGGAGAAGATATCGACCAAGATGGGGATATCGACATCGTGTGCTCAGCCCATGGTTTTTCAGGATCAACTGCATGGTGGGAGAATGACGGGCATCAAAATTTCACAAAGCACACTATATCCACTATCGTCAACGGACATCCGTGCGCTTATGCTGAGGACATCGACGGCGATAATGACGTCGACATGTACGGTTGTATTTTCGCCTTGGGTCGTGTGATGTGGTGGGAGAACGATGGGAGTCAGAATTTCACAGAACATACGATTCCCGATAATTTCAACGGTGTCCACTGGGTCTATGCGACAGATGTGGATGGTGATGACGACGTGGATATTCTTGGTGCCGCCTATACAATCAACCAAATTGCCTGGTGGGAGAACGACGGAAATCAGAACTTCACCAAGCATACGCTCACGAACACCTTCAACGGTGCAACGTCAGTCTACGCTGAGGACATCGATGACGACGGTGATATCGATGTTTTTGGTGCAGCGGAAGGGGCCAGCGAGATTCGGTGGTGGGAGAACGACGGGCATCAGAATTTCACCGAATATTCGGTCTCAGGAAATCTGCCCGGCGCCAGCCACGTTTGGACCTTTGATGTGGATGGTGACGGTGACGTGGATGTCCTGGGCGCGGCCAATATTGCCGACGAAATCGCATGGTGGGAGAATACCCTGTACGGGGCCCAATTTGAAACGGACGTCACCAGTGGACATGCGCCCCTCATGGTCCAGTTCACGGATTTTTCAAACGCCAATCCTCCTCTGACAACCTGGGGATGGGACTTCGATCACAATGGATCCATAGATTCGGAGGAGCAGAACCCAACGTGGACCTACCCAGAGCCCGGGACCTATACCGTCACCTTAGAAGTATCGAACGGAGCCCTCACCCTGACAAGAACCTTGGAGGACTACATCCGTGTCTTCGATGGTGAGAGTGGACTTCAGTTTGATGGGAATAACAGTGCTGTTGTCTGTGAGGCATCACCATCGTTGAATTGTACCGACGCCCTGACCGTCGAAGCCTGGATCCGTCCCTCCGGCTGGGGGGAAACGCAAGGCCTCGGATTTGGTAGAGTTGTTGAAAAGGGACCATTCACCCTCTTTCTCATTGGGTCTCATCCATCCTTCAACGATCACAGTTTGGCTGTGCAGCTCTCCCATGTTCAAAGCCCCATCAGTTTTTCGACAACCCCTCAACAATCGATCCACCTCGACTCATGGCAGCATGTGGCCATGACGTATGATGGACCATCAAGTCATATGAACATTTACATCAACGGTGTGGAACAGACGCTCACGCATTCACCGGAACCCTCGGGAAATATCGCCGACAACAGCGCGCACGAATTGGTGATTGGAAACAATGCCAGCCGTGGTTTCACCTTTGATGGTATCATTGATGAGGTTCGAATCTGGGATGTCGCGCGTTCGGGGGAAGATATCCAGGCCACAATGGACTCATACCTTTCCGGTCTGGAGCCCGGATTGGTGGGCTACTGGCAGATGAACGAGGGCAGCGGCGGGACGATCTCGGATTATTCAACCAATGACAACGACGGTATAGTGACTGACGCGGCATGGATTCAGGGTATCAACCTCAGTCCGGCAACAGCGGATGGCGACGAGGACGGGATCCTTGACTTTGATGACAATTGCCCCAACGACTATAATCCAGAACAAGAGGATATGGATGCAGATGATAGAGGTGATGTCTGCGACAACTGTCCGGCACAGGCCAATCCCGATCAGGCCGATGGTGATAACGATGGCAGCGGTGATGTGTGCGACGCGTGCCTGGACACGGACGGCGATGGGTACGGCGACCCTGGTCACCCGGAGGACGAATGCGAGGAGGACAATTGCCCCCATGCGTACAATCCTGATCAGGCACCTGTTGAGGGAGGCGATGTGGACTGCAATGGTGGGATCGATGTCCTCGATGTGTTGGCCGTCGTCAATCACATACTGGCCTCCGCTCCGCTGCTTGGGGGTCCTCTCGACCGGGCCGACTGCAACGGTGACGGAGGTGTCGACATTTTAGATGCTCTGGGAATCATCAATGTGATTTTAGGTCTTGGCGAGTGTTCCCCCTCTCTCAAACCGATCGTGAATCCCAATGTGGTATACTATTGTGAGTCACTCAAGCATTATCTTTCAACCGAAGACTTCAATCAGTTCATGCTACTCGTGAAAACCAAAGTTCGGATTCCGACAGAATACCATCTCTCTCAAAATTATCCCAATCCCTTTAATTCCGAGACAACGATTCACTTTGCCGTACCACGAATGTCACATATCTTCCTGGCTATCTACAATATCCGTGGGGAGATTGTGAAAATGCTTGTCAATAATACAAAAGAAGCCGGCAACCATTCGGTCAGGTGGAACGGTTCGAACGAGCACGATCAGAAAGTGAGTTCAGGGGTATATTTTTACCGGATAGTCACAGGTAATTTCACCGATACCAAGAAAATGATATTGTTGAGATAGTTGGTTTCACGAAAATGAGATATGGAGGAGAAAGATGAAGGCAACGATCGCTTTTTTCGGAATAGTATTGATCCTGATATCGAATACATCGGCATTGGCCTGTACCGGGATCACAGCTTCCCGTGGTAATACTATTCTCTTCGGCAACAATGAGGATTGGAACGATCACGATACGTACATATGGTTCACGCAACCGGCTGAGGGAAAATTTGGCGGCGTCTATTTCGGGTACAGCAATTTTTGGCAGCAGGGCGGGATGAACGAAAAAGGGTTGTGCTTCGACGGATTTGCAACCCCGTACTATGCGGTCCATAATCCTGATAACAAACCCCAGTATCAAGGCAGGTTTCTTGAAAAAGTGATGGAGGAGTGTCAGAATATTGAAGAAGTGGTGGACTTATTTGGACAGTATTACCTTCCATGGTTATCGAACTGCCAACTCTTTTTTATCGACCGAACCGGCGCTTCGGTCATCATTGAAGGCGATTCGCTCGTGTACAAAGAGGGCGCTTACCAAGTCTGTACCAACTTCTATCAGACGAATCCCCAGGTGGGCTGGTGGCCGTGCTGGCGGTACAATACGGCCGTAGAAATGTTTGAGAACAGCGACAGCATATCAGTCGATCTGTTCCGTTCTATTCTGGATGCCTGTCATCAGAGTGGTTCGTACCCCACGCTCTACTCTAATATCTACGATCTGAATGAGGGGGTTGTCTATGTCTATCTCGATCATGACTTCAATAATGTCTGGAAAATAGACCTCGCGAAGGAATTGGCCTTAGGTGCTCACACCCACTATTTACCCTCTCTGAGCGGACTGGACTTTGCAGCCGAACCCACCTCGGGACATGCACCGCTGACAACTCAATTCAGGGATATCTCAACGGCCTTCCAGCCCATAACATCCTGGGCCTGGGATTTCGACAACGACGGCATCATCGATTCCGAAGATCAAAACCCGGCTTGGACGTACCCTGACACCGGATCGTACACCGTCTCCCTTGAGTTTTCCAACGGAACGTTTTTTTATTCCAGAATATATGAAGATTGTATCAGGGTATTTGACGGTGAAAGTGCTCTCGAGTTCGATGGCGCCGAGAGCTATGTATCATGCCCGTCCGTACCATCCCTCAATCTTACCCAGACCCTGACCGTCGAAGCCTGGATCAAACCGGCGAACTGGGGGGAAAATAGCATCCTCGGTTTCGGGAGAGTGGTCGACAAAAGGCAATTCGCCCTGTTCCTTGTGGGCTCACATCCTGCTTACAACGACTACAGTTTAGGACTGCAGCTCTACCACGAAAACGGCCCCATCAGCTTTTCAACGACGCCGGAACATACCGTCACCCTCGATGAATGGCAGCATGTTGCTGTTACCTACGACGGTACGACCAACGAGGTCAACATGTATATCAACGGCATTGAGCAAACGCTAACGCAGCCTCAGCTCCCTTCAGGACCCATTACCGACAACAGCGGAAATGACCTCATCATTGGAAGCGACGTCTATCGCGGCTACACTTTTGACGGCACCATCGACGAGGTTCGTCTGTGGAATGTTATCCGTTCAGAAGAGGAGATCGCTGAAAGCATGGATTCTTACTTACTGGGGATTGAGGCGGGGTTGGTCGGCTGTTGGCAGATGAATGAGGGGTATGGCGAGACCACAGCCGATCTCTCCGACTTTTCACACACAGGTCTACTGAATGATGCAACCTGGATCCAGGGCATTCATCTGAGTCCAGCCGTGTTGGATGCTGACGACGATGGTATCCTCGACGCCGACGATAATTGTCCCAATGATCCTAATCCCGGACAGGAGGACAAAGATTTTGACGCTGTTGGGGATGTATGCGACAATTGTCCTGATGATCCCAATGCCGATCAGGCCGACAGGGACAGCGATGGAACCGGAGATATGTGCGACTCGTGCATGGACACCGACGGTGACGGGTACGGGAATCCCGGTTATCCGATCAATACCTGCGAGGAGGACAATTGTCCTGATATGTACAATCCGGATCAGGAACCGATTGAACGGGGGAATATTGATTGTTTGGGCGACATCGACGTTATGGATGTACTATCGGTGGTCAACCACATATTGGGCACAGCCTCTCTCATCGGAGATCCTCTTGATCGAGCAGACTGCAACGGTGATGGACGAACCGACATTCTGGACGCCGTTGGTATCATAAAAGTCATCTTAGGTACAGGCGAATGCGCACCGGATGGCTCGAAACCGCTGGTCACCTCCGATGTTGTCCGGTTCTGCGAATCGTTGAAATCCTATCTTTCACTTGAGAATTACGTTCGCTTTATGGATCTTGTAAAAGCTGAGGTTTACGTTCCTGCTGAGTACTCACTCTTCCAAAACCATCCTAATCCCTTCAATCCTGAAACGGAAATTGCTTTCGCTCTTCCCAAATCCTCCGAAGTCACTATTAAGGTCTACAATGTCATTGGACAAGAAGTAGACGTGTTGGTTGATTCGGAGCTGGATGCCGGCTTCCATAGGGTAAAGTGGAATGCTTCTTACATGACCAGTGGCGTCTATTTTTATCGTTTGAAAGCGGGCACTTTTACAGCCGTAGAAAAGATGATTGTGCTGAAGTAATACGAGGGGACATCTTCAGTCTCCAAGCGAGCCCTGATGTCAAGCTGGCTATCATGAAAACAAGAGCGCTACTCTTTACTTTTGGCGTACTCCGCTTCTTCATTTCATCTGACTCCCCGGCCAACGAGATCGTTGGATTCACAGAAAAGGATCTTGCGACATACAAACAGGAGATACGTGAATCACACAGGGAATGGACAACGGGACCAAAGCTCTATCTGCACAAGGCCATAGGAAATCTGACCGTGCATAAGGCGTCGAGCGCGGAGACGTACGAGGCCTATTTCCACATCCCCATCTCCTTTGAGGAACAGGCGCCCATACTCATCAAGGTCGAGAGCCCTGATCTCATCGATTACAGATTCATACACCTGAATCCGCCGAACATACTCATTGCCGTCCGCCTGAACCGGGCTCCAGCGACAAGTATCAATTGGACAGGGTGGGTTCTGGTAAAGGAGACGAGGTATCCGGAGCTTCCGGACTACGTCCCCATTCCCACAGTGGATCAGTTACCCGATTCTGTGAGGAAATGGTTGGTCTCGACGGACTGTTCTCAGCTCTCGGTGCCGATTGTGCAGGAGATGGCGGCAACCCTCCGAGGGACCACAACCAATCTCTTGAATCTTGCCAATTCGATCAACACGTATTGTTTTGGCATCCCCTGGGAATGGATTCGTTTCCCAATTTCCTTTGATGCCGTGTATGCCATGAATTGGGGAAATTCCTGCACAGGACATGCCCATGCCGGGGCTGCCCTCTTCCGGGCCAATGGAATACCGGCGCGATCGATCCTGAATATACCGATATGGTATCCCGGTTACATGGACATGCATTGGATTATCGACTATTTTGTTCCGGAGTATGGATGGATCAAAATGGAGACGTCTCACGGTCATAATTTCTATTCTTCCGAAAATACAGTCGTTGTATTTGTTTCACATCCTGAGGATGAATTTCCACTCTTCTATCCTGTCGGCTGCGATGAACAGTGGCACACGTCGGATCCTGCCCTGGGACACAATCCGAATTGGGGAGAAGCGCATCGAGCATTTTCGCTCAATACCGTAACCACTTCCACCGATACGATGGATCTCGCCCACTCGTTGACACAGTCCGTGTTCCACTATTATACCCATTTATGGGGGATTCCCTTGCCTCCTGAACATGAGGAATGCCTCCAAATTGCCTACGCCAACCAACAGGCGGCATTAATAGCTTTTCAAAATGTCGATCTCGATTTGTACGTAGCCTTGATGCAAGAGGCTTTGCTTTATTATCAAAACATGACGCCTGGGCCATGGACGACTCTTTTCTTCGAGGATTTTGAAGATGGCCAAGGAGCGTGGAGCACAGGTGGGATGCAGAACGAGTGGGAATGGGGCGTTCCCTCCTACGGACCATCTCAGGCTCACTCCGGTGACTGTTGTTGGGGAACGGACTTAGAGGGCACATATGAGAATAACGCTGATTGCTGGCTCAAGTCCCCTCCCGTCGATCTTTCCGGAATAGGGTGTGCCTATGTGAGTTTCTGGGTCTGGAACTGGGTCGAGGATAATATCTGGGATACAAGCAATTTTTTTAATATTCACGATCCCTTGTGGTTAGATATCACGTTGGACGGGACTACTTTTTACCCTTTATGCGGTCAGATGGGCGGAGTCAATGATGATCCTGAGATACCACCTGTTGGCGGATGGAGTCGGGTGGTACTGGATCTCACACAATATGTTGGGAACACCGTTCGCATTCGATTTCGATTTCAATCTGATAACCAAAATACACAGCCGGGATCTTACATTGACGATGTCCACGTTTATACAAAGGACATAACCGGTTTTGTGCCTTCCTTTACAGGTGAGCCAAGGTGCGGGAATGCCCCCCTGGAGGTGAGTTTTACGGGCCAATCATTAAAAGACATCGTAACCTGGAAGTGGGATTTTGACGATGACGGGGCGATCGATTCCTATAAACAGAATCCGGTCTGGACGTACGAAGAGCCGGGTACGTATACCGTAGGTTTAGAGGCTTTCAACGGTTCAATTACAGGAACGTCAGTACACGAAAACTTCATCACCATATTTGACGGTGAAACCGCCCTTCACTTTAATGGATTCAGCAGTTATGTTCACTGTCCACCGAATCCGAATATGGATTTCATCGATGCTATAACAATAGAGACATGGATAAAGCCCTACGGATGGGGTCAATTTCAAGGTATTCACAATGGCACGTTCATTGACAAAGGTCTTTTCTCTCTCAGTTTCGTGCGCAGAGGTCCAGTCTTGAATGATTCAAGCCTCGTCTTTCAGGTCGTTCGCGAGCACAGGGCTGAGAGCTATTCAAACACTCCCGAGAATTCTATAAATCCTGGGGAATGGCAACACGTTGCTGCGACATACAAAAGCTCGGGTGAAGTTGAGATCTTCATCAACGGCGAGAAGCAGCCGATCACCCAAATAGTATTACCGTCGAGTAGCCTGACTGAGAATGGACTCGTCATTGGGAATTCTTCAGACTATGGTACAGCATACAATGGAGTTATTGATGAAATCCGACTGTGGAATATTGTCCGTACCACGGACGATATCCAGACCCACATGGATTTATACTTAACCGGACATGAGCCCGGTTTGGTCGTTTACTGGCAGATGAACGAAGGAAATGGAGGGACAATTACAGACCATTCTGGAAACGGAAATGATGGGACAATCGTCGATGCGTCGTGGATCCAAGGGGTGCATTTTGGTC
>CP070758.1:4309102-4330506 GCA_020348925.1 Gemmatimonadota bacterium
ACGCCTGAGCAGGGCGAAAAGTACTAATTAACAACGAGATAAAAGGAGTTTAGTTTTAGGGCTAATGACCCGCTTGATCAACAACCGCAGGGCTCAGGGATTTAGGCCAAGTCCAACACACTTTGGCAGATCATTGCTTAATAGAAAGTTAGGTCTATTGAAATCAAACTGTGCGTGAAGCGAAATGTTCGGCGTCGGATAACTCCTCTTCTTGAATTCTGTTAATTTTGGTTGAAATAGTGATTTTTTAAGAAAAATCCAAAGTAATGGTTATCTTTGATAACCATTACTTTTATTACCTTCATTCTTAATACTATATAGTATTCTGTTAGTTTCCTCAATATCTCCGACCTTCCCCTCTTCCGTTTCATAGCCCAAACCTGTGCGTGAGCAATTGTATCCTCGTGAGTCCATACGTATTCTACTAATCTCTATCCATCCTCGTAATCCTCAACCTTACAAGCGAACACTGTTAAAATTCAATCTTCAAAGTGTATTGTAAAGTGTTGCTCCTGCCGAACGGTCCGGGGATCCAGATTGCCGAAGTGTCGTCTTTCCTGGGAAACGACCTTTTTCTTTTGGCGGGCGATGTTTGTTAAGATCGCTTATGATCGCCTCAGATATCTTTACCCCAGGTACATTATTCACGGGCCTCACAGTCTATCGTTCATATGGGACAGAGGCCATATGGAGTTGCACCCTGAGATAGGAATCTCAGGACGAGCTCAAACCTTAAAAATCCCTTGAATTTAATTTTTAAAAAAACTGACGGTTTCATTTTCCCCCTTGACAAGACCCTGGAGGTGGTGTAGCTTCGGTAAACTTGTAACGAGAGTATGGGCTGAGGCGTTGATTCTTCGTGCCACTGTGTTCAGGTCTCTGAGGGTTTTTACGCGGTAATCAGCGAAACGCCTTGGCGAAATCCACGGAGGTATAGAAAACAACTTTTTGATCGCCAGAAAACGGAAAGAAGATTTATGAAAAAGAAATACATTTACAGAATTATTGGGGTTCTCTTTCTGATCTTTTTGCTCTGGCGGATCGGTCTGCTCGTGTTTAAGGGCCAGGGAGGCCTGTCGCAGCGGTCCGGCCGGCCGCCGGTGGCGGTGGAGATCGACACCGTCCGTTATGAGCCCATCCAAGAGACGCGACAATTGACTGGCAGCATCTACCCTCTGTATCAATATATCGTCGCACCCAAGGTTTCGGGGAGAATTATGAGAATGTACAAGCGAATCGGAGATTGGGTAAAGCGTGATGAGATCGTCGCCGAGATTGATAATGCGGAATACGAACAAGCGGTCCTGGAAGCCGAGGCCAATTTAAAAATTTCCCGGGCGAATCTGACGGAGATCGAGATCCAGTTGGATCTGGCACAGCAGGAACTGGAGCGAGTTCAATCGCTCCAGCAGAAAGGCATTGCCTCGCCCGCGGAGCTCGATGCGGCGACGACGAACGTTCAAGCCCTGCAATCACGCATACAATTGGCCCAGGCCCAAGTGGAGCAGCGTCAGGCGGCGCTGAACTCGGCGAACATACGTCTGAGCTACACCGTTCTCCGTGCCACCGAGCCGGGATTCGTCGGCGAGCGCTTCGTGGATGAGGGGGGTCTGTTGGCACCCAATTCGGCCGTCGTATCCGTCCTCGGTATCGATACCGTCATTGTTCGTACCACGGTCATCGAACGAGTCTACGGACGCATTCAAATGGATCAATCCGCTCACGTCAAGGTGGATGCCTTTCCGGGCAAAAGCTTTCGCGGCCACGTCTCGCGTCTCGCACCCATGCTTCAGGAGGCCTCGCGGGTGGCTCAAATGGAAGTCGTCGTCGCCAATGATTCGCTGTGGTTGAAACCGGGCATGTTCTGTCAAGTGAACGTGATCCTGGCCGAAAAAGAGTCCGCTCAAGTCGTTCCCAGCCAGGCCATCGTCAATCGGAACGGGGTGAATGGTGTTTTTGCGATCAAAAATGGAGAATCGACGGCTCATTTTATCCCGGTTCAGATGGGAATCATCACTCCGAACAGGACAGAGATCATCACGCCCACCATTGATGGCTTCATCGTAACTTTGGGACAGCATCTGTTGGAAGATGGCAGCGGTGTCATCTTGCCCCAGTAAACCTTATCATATGGCAATTTCTTAACAGGTGAATCATGTTTTTTATGATGTCCGTTTGGAAAATAGAACAGAGGTGTGTGGAGCTCGTCTCAAGAAGCCCCCAAGAGATTGGACTCTTCATTGGGCATTTTTCAATTCGAGGCTTCTCCCGATTTCTGCTGAATGCGCAACCCGGATTTGAGACAAGCTTCACTACCCCGAAAGAAAATCAAGTAGGAGATGACATATGAGTATCGCCCGGGGACCTGTCCAGCGCCCCATCCTGACATCCATTCTTTTCCTCATCGTCATCATTCTCGGTGTGGTATCCCTGTCGCGCCTGTCCATCGATCTCATGCCCGAAATCACGTATCCCACCATTTCGGTGATTACGAACTACGGCAATGTGGGACCTCAGGAGATGGAGGAGTTGGTGACACGTCCCATCGAGGAAGCTCTGGCCGCTGTTCAGGGCGTGGAAGAGATTACGTCCACGTCCACTGAGGGCAGAAGCATGATCCGGGTATCCTTCGATTGGGGTGAGGAACTCGATGTGGCGGCCAACGATATCCGCGATCGCATCGACCGGGTCCTGGGACGTTTGCCGGAGGATATCGAACGTCCGATGATTCGCAAATTCGATCTGTCGGCTTTCCCTATTCTCATCATGGGTGTCTCCAGCAACTTGGATCCCCTCATCCTGCGCCAGCTCGTGGAGGATCAGGTGAAATACCGTCTGGAACGCGTACCCGGTGTGGCTGCCGTGGACATCTGGGGTGGATTGATGCGTGAGATTCACGTCGATTTACAGGCGGCCCAGTTGAAGGCACTGGGTTTATCCCCGGATGCCATACTTTCGGCACTGCGAAATGAGAATCGAAATATTCCGGCAGGGCTCTACGACAAGGGAAATCTCGAGGTTTTGATTCGAACCCAGGGTGAATTTCGCACACTGGATGAGATTGAAAACACGGTGGTAACCATGCGCCAGGGGACTCCCATCCAGATCCGCGATGTGGCCACTGTGGCTGATTCGTGGGAAGAAGTGCGGCAGATCATTCGCATCGACGGTAAGCCCGGATTACGAATTTCGATCAACAAGCAGTCGGGAATGAATACGGTGAAAGTTGCCGAGGCCGTTCAGATCGAAATTCAACGCATCAACCGCGATTTACCCCAGATTCAACTCATCCCTCTCATCGATACGTCCAAATATATCCGGCAATCCATCAACAACGTGGGCAATGCCACGATTTTAGGTGGCATCTTGGCCATCATTATTCTCTTTCTCTTTTTGCGCAACATATCCAGCACGGCCATCATCGCCACGGCCATTCCCATCTCCGTGATTGCGACGTTTGCCCTGATGTATTTCAACGGATTTACGCTGAATATTATGACCTTTGGCGGGTTGGCTCTGGGGATCGGTATGTTGGTGGACAGCGCCATCGTCGTCCTTGAAAATATTTATCGCCACCGGGAGGGGGGAAGCTCGCCCAAGCAGAGTGCTCTGGACGGAACGACCGAAGTGTGGTCCGCCATCCTGGCCAGTATCCTCACTACGATTGTCGTTTTTCTGCCCGTCGTGTTCATTCGAGGCATGTCCGGCATCATGTTCCAACAGATGGCCTATGTGGTCAGTTTCTCACTGCTGTGTTCCCTCATCGTGGCCCTGACCTTGATACCCATGCTTTCGTCACGGTTTTTACGTTACCGACCAAAGGATGAAGTGCCTGGCGGCGGCTGGCTGCAAAAGACGTACGCGATGAGCGAAGGCACCTTTCGGCGCATCGAGGAGCGATATCGAAACGTTCTTGGGTGGGCGCTCGGTCATCGAAAAACCGTCGTAGCGGTAACGGCGATCCTGTTTGTCGTTTCTTTGGTCTTGGTTCGATTCATCGGTGTGGAGCTCATGCCCGCAGCCGATGAGGGGGAGGTTCGGGTCGATCTGGAGATGGCTGTGGGGAGCAGACTGGAAATCATAGATGAAGCCACGCGAACGGTGGAGCGTGTTGTTCAGCACAACGTGCCGGAGATGGAGTCCATGCTCTCCAGAGTTGGAGGGGGCGGCTGGCGTTCCAGTGGTGGTCATACGGCCCAAGTCCGGGTCGCCCTCGTGCCGAAGAAAGAGCGCAGCCGCAGCAGCGAAGAGATTGCCAACGATCTCCGAAGAAAATTGGGGGGCATTCCCGGGCTGACGGTCAGAACCCGGGCCGGGCAGGGATTGTTCTTACTGCGAATGGGATCGTCGACGACGGACAACGTCAGTGTCGAAATCCGCGGCTACGATTTAAAGACCGCCCACGAGCTGGCCCTGAGGGTGAATGATGTGATTCAGCATGTTTCGGGAATCACCGATACGAGAATCAGCCGCGAAGAGGGCAGCCCGGAACAGGTCATTCGTATTGACCGGCAAAAAGCGGCCGACCTCGGGCTGACGGTCTCCCGGATCGGGGATGCTCTGGAAACGGCCATCGGCGGGACACAAGCCTCCTATTTTCGTGAGGGCGGTAAGCAGTATCGAATTCTGGTCAGGTTGAGTGAACAGGACCGCCGTGATTTAGAGGATCTGCTCGATCTGATCGTCATCAACAACAGAGGTGAGCCGGTCATCTTACGAAATGTGGTAGCAGCTCTGCCGCAGGAGGGGCCGGTCCGTCTCGAACGCAAGGATCAGGAACGGATTATTACCATTAACGCCAATTTTACAGGTCGCGACATGGGCTCGGTCATTTCCGATATACGGGATCGATTGCGCTCTGTCCCTGTGCCCAAGGATTTCGCCATACTCTTTGGCGGCGATTACGAGGAGCAGCAGAAAGCTTTTCGGGAATTGCTCTTCGGTTTCATTTTGGCCATCCTGCTCGTCTATCTCGTCATGGCGGGGCAGTTTGAGTCCTTCCGGGATCCCTTTGTCGTTCTTTTTTCAATCCCCATGGCCATCATCGGCATTGTGGTCACCATGATTTTGACCGGTACGATTTTCAGCATGCAGGCCTTCATCGGCTGCATCATGCTGGCCGGGATCGTTGTGAACAACGCCATTCTCCTGGTCGATTATACCAATCAACTGCGTCGCAAAGCAGGGATGAATCTCATGGATGCTGTTCGATTGGGAGGAACAAGGCGTTTGCGTCCGATCCTGATGACGACAATGACCACGGTCCTGGGACTGCTGCCGCTCTCTCTCGGTCTGGGCGAAGGCGGCGAAACACAGGCTCCACTGGCCCGCGTCGTTATCGGGGGCCTGATCAGCTCGACGCTGATCACTCTGGTGCTGGTACCCGTGATGTACAGCATTTTCGAACAGCGATTGAAGCTCAGCAATAGATCTGTCGTATGATGAACAGGGAGTCTATGAAACGAGTTCTCCTCTTTTTCGCTTTCGCAGTCCAAGCGCTTTGGCCTGTAACAAGTGAGACTGAAAATCAAGGCTTGACCCCAACGGATACACTGGCATTGCGATTACAGGAATCCGTCTTGATTGCCTTAGAAAACAATCCGACAGTGACCATTCAGCGCCTCAACCCTGAAATCGCCGAAACTTACTCCCGGGAGGAGAGGGCCGACTTCGATCCCGACCTCTCTCTGTCCGCCAGTCGAAGCGAGACGAAACAGCAGCGTTTTTTGGGTTCACGTCCTGATCCCTTTGAAATGACGACAGAGCGCCTGCAATATGACCTCAGCGTGACTGAAAAGCTGCCCACAGGCACTGAGATTACTGCCGAAGCTTCGATCAGTGGCTCCATCTCCAGCATTTATACGGACCAATATACGGGAACAATCGGCCTGAGCGTCACCCAGTCGTTGTTGAGAGGATTCGGGATCGGTAATAATCTGGCAAACCTGCGCAGGGCCAAGATCGATGTCGACATCTCTCTTCTCGAACTCGAAGCCGTGGCCGAGCAGGTCGTTGCCGATGTGGAAAGAGCCTACTGGGATCTCTTTCTGGCTGAAGATGAGATGCACATTCAGCACAGGTCCCTGGAACTGGCGGAAAAGCAGTTGAGCGAATCCAGGGAGCGGGTGGCCGTGGGACGATTACCCGAACTTGAATTGGCCGCTGTTCACGCCGAAGTCGCCACGCGCCGAGAAGCCATGATCGATGCCCAAAGCCGCTATGAACAGGCCCGCCTGCACTTTCTTTTTTTATTGAACCTGCCGCAAGAGCGCAACTGGGACATCATCCCCCTTCCCCTGGATCGGCCCTTTGTTCCCGTCGATACGTTGGATACGATTCAGAATCATGAGCACTTAGGGTTGAAGTATCGTGCTGATCTGCAGCAGGCGCAGTTGAACCTCAGGAGGAACGAACTGGACATCGCTCAAACCCGTAACGGCTTGTTGCCGCGATTGGATGTCTTTATCACGCTGGGACGAACAACCTACGCCCAGTCCTTTGGCGAGAGTCTGCCGGATGTGAAGAGCCCCTTTTACGATATATCCGCCGGCGTCAATTTCGAGTTTCCGCTGCCGAACCGTCAGGCCAGAGCGCACCATGCGCGCGCCCAATACACGCAGGACCAGCTTGAATTGGCCCTGTCGAATATGGAGCAACTGGTGCGGTGGGATGTCCGTTCGGCTTACATCGAAGTGTTGCGATCCCGCCAACAGATCGAAGCGACCCTGGTCGCCCGCGATCTGCAGGAGAAAAAGCTGCTGGCCGAGCAGGAGAAGTTTCGGGTGGGAAAATCGACAAATTTTCTCGTCCTGCAGGCCCAGCGCGATTTCGTCGCCAGCCAGCTCGACGAAGCCCGGGCCAAGGTCGCCTATCTCGACGCTCTCGTCGATCTCTATGTGCAGGAGGGCACGCTCTTAGAACGCCGCGGGATTGAATCGTTTGTTAGCGGTCAATGAGAAGGACCTTCGACCTTTCATCCCACCATATGATTGCCTCGGGTATCTTACCTGAGGGACATAATCCATGAATTTCATAACCCATGAATTCGAGAGACTCCGATGAAACGTTACCGAGCACACCTTGATGAGATCACCTTCTACTCCTCGACTTGTACGATTGTCAGGCTTCCCGTATTTCAAGAGCCAGTCCGAAGGGAATTTGTAGAGATTGGAAGTATAGCAGTGTTGGGAATTGGCTTTTTGACGACCAATAGAGATAAACAAACTGAACGGTATTATTTCATATGAGATGGAGATCCATTAGAAGGAATTCTTAAGAGATTTTTGCCTTTCAAATTATCCGCTATCCACATCAAAACATCTATGAAAATCTGTTTTTCTGATTCCCGATCTCCATATTAATATCAAAACTCATATTTAAGGACTGACCCGACTCCTTATGTCAGAGAAGAGCACTATATATTGGGGGAGATCGATACATAGTATTGGCTTGAGAAAGGTGCGGAATAACAGAGATAACCTACAATTTTACTCCATTAAATACAGTCTATGTTTTTGTCAAAGTGATAGAATTCGACTATAAATAATCCCTCCATTTTGAACCCTAAAATAAATTTCCCCATCTCAATAGATTTTCCTCTTGTTTTCAATCAAGAAACTGACTAACTTAAAATAGACCTGTCCAAAGCTGGATTCCTCTCAAAAGGAAGTTTGAAAGCATGTTATGGTCGGTGAAACCATATCTCATTATAAAATTCTCGAGAAACTCGGCATAGGTGGCATGGTATCATTTTTTTAACTGAGGTTTATCATGATCACGCAAAGGTTAGTTTGTCCTCAAAAGCGATTGAGAGCTCCACCAAATCTTCACAAGAAATTCACAGAATCTTCATTTTCCTAACCGTGGGTGACATATATTTGTCTTTGAGAAAACTAAAGATTGGAATCACAATTAAGAGGAGGTGTAAAAATGAGAAAAATTTTTAGCATTATGTTTCTGTTGGCTTTGTGCCTTGGATCACAATGGATCGCCGCACAGGAAATCCCTTCAGACGAAGAACCACTACCTCTGGAGGAACCTTTTCATATGCCCGGGAGGGTCGAGGGTACAGGCACGCATTTTGAGATCACTGACAGCGAATACCTGAACATCACCCTGGAGAGCAGCGAGGAGATTGGGCTGGCCCTGGAGTCCGTGCCCCGGATGGTCACCATGTTCTTCGACTCCTCAACTTCCGCCACTTCAACGACCATAACCTTGAGCGGATTTACACCTGCGACGACCTATTACAAATACGAGGACAACTACCACAACCTGGAGGAGATGACGACCGATGGAAACGGAAGCTACACGTATATCCAGGACATCTCCGCACCGCACCCGGTGTTCATCCAGCCGCAGCCGAGCACGAAGTTCATCCCGTCGGACCTCTCCATCGGCACCTGGGATCCGGTGAGCAGGATATACACCCTGACCACTGATGTGTACGAAACCATACAGATAGATGAGGACAACCTGACGCTGGATGGGACGGGACACACGGTAACCGGACCTGGAGGGTCTGGTTACGGTGTATATCTTGATGACAGAACAGCGGTCACCTTGAAAAATCTCACGGTGCAAGGATTTTACTATGGAATCTGCCTCTCGTCCTCCAGCAACAACACCGTGACCGGCAACACCGCCTCGAACAACAATTCCAATGGAATCTACCTCCCCTCTTCCAGCAACAACACCTTGACCGCCAATACCACCAGCTCGAACAGCCGTGGGGGAATCTATCTCACTAATAATTCCAATAGTAACACTCTGACTGCAAACACGTCCTCGAACAACCAATATGGAATCTACCTCAGCTATTCCAGCAATAACACCCTGAGCGGAAACACAATGTTGAATAATCGCTGGAACTTTTATGTTTATGGTTCTGATTCGCATTACGATCACACCATAGATAAAACCAACACCGTTGAAGGGAAACCGATCTACTACATCAAGGACGTCAGCAACCAGATTTACGATAGTACAAACAGTATCGGGACACTTTACCTGATCAACTGCGATCATATTACCGTAAGAGACCTCGACCTTTCCAAAAACAATATTGCAGGGATCTTCCTGTGGAATACGCACTATTCCGAGATAGATAATGTCACGGCCTCGAACAACGCCTGGGGAATCCGGCTGTGGAATTCGAGCAATAACACCCTGACCGGAAACACGACCTCGAACGGTTCCCAAGGAATCTACCTCTTTTCATCTAGCAGCAACATCCTGAACGACAACACGGCCTCGAATAACTTCGGTGGGATCATCCTCGACAAATCGAGCGACAACACCTTAACGGGAAACGCAGCCGATTCAAACAGCTACTATGGAATCGGTGTCTATCGAAACTCCAATAACAACAATCTGACAGATAATACGACTCTGGATAACCAGTATGGAATCTATCTGTGGGAATATTCCGACAATAACACTCTGAGCGACAACACAGCCTCGCACAATGACTATTCTGGAATCTCGCTCAACCGGTCAAACAACAACACTCTGAATGGAAATACATCGAACTCAAACAGCAATTATGGAATCTCGCTCTATTATTCCAACGACAACACCATGACCGACAACACAGCCTCTAATAACTCAGGCGGAATGAATTTCATGCATGCCAGCGGTAATGTCCTTAACGATAACACGACGAACTCAAACCGTAACCGTGGAATCTGGTTGCGGGATTCAAATAACAACACCATGAACGATAACACCGCCTCCTACAACGGTTATGGAATAGTAATCTGGGATTGTATTGGTAACAGTCTTAGCGGCAACCTGGCAAATTTTAACATCCTTTATGGAATCGAACTCACGTCTTCCAGCAACAACACATTGACCGGAAACATAACCAGCTCCAACGGGAGTTTTGGAATATCGCTCTGGACTTCTGATAACAACACCCTGGCTGGTAACACAGCTTCAAACAACACCTGTGGAATCCGCCTCTACAAGTCGAGCAATGGCATCTTTACTGGCAACACGGTCTGGAAGAACCGCTGGGGAATCTCCATGAACGACTACTATAACCAAAACAACCAGATTTACCACAACAACTTCATCGCCAACGGGACTCAGGTTGATTACGAATACAGGTATAACGTCTTCTACCTGCCCAAACCAATTGGGGGAAACTACTGGAGCGATTGGACCAGTCCTGACGATGATGGTGACGGTTTTGTGGATGTTCCGTACTACATCTATTACCGCCCACAGGATTACCTTCCCTGGACAGAAATGTTTCCGATCATGAGCCCGTATCCAGTTTCAGACGCAGGTCCTGATCAGACAGTTCTAGTTGACGAACTGATAACCTTCGACGGATGCCAATCATATGAACCAGAGGGAGTTGTGGTCTCTTATGAATGGGACTTTGGAGACGGGATATCAGCAACGGGCCAAGTAGCCACCCACGCTTACGATCAAGCAGGCATATATAGTACTACCTTGACAATAACAGATAACGATGGCGCCATCGCAATAGACCAGATGAAGGTTACCGTTTTGACACCTGCCGAAGCATGTGTGGATTTAATCTCTACTGTTGAGTCTATGAACCTGCAACAGGGAATTGAGAACGGCTTGGACGCGAAGCTTGAGGCTGTACAAGATGCTCTTGTTGCCGCGAATGCAGGAGTTCGGAGCGATGCCATCAACAAGCTGGAGGCTTTTATCAATGCCGTAGAAGCCCAGAGGGGAAAACAACTGACTGACGAACAGGCCGACGAGTTAGTGGACTATGCCAACAGGATCATCGCAAACCTTGGTGGCTCACCTTCTGCTCGCGTTGTTGCAGACTTAATCCCAACAGCATTTCAACTTGCTCAAAACGCTCCCAATCCCTTCAATCCGGAAACGGAGATTGCCTTCAGTCTTCCTGAGAATACTGAAGTAACGATTACGGTTTATAATGTCCTTGGTCAGGAAGTGACAAGCTTGGTAAACGGGGTGCTGCCTGCAGGTAGCCATTCTGTCACATGGAACGCCACCGATTTGCCAAGCGGAGTGTACTTTTATAGGATAAACGCCAAAAGCTTCACTGCCACCAGGCGTATGGTTTTCATGAAGTAAATTGTGATGTGATAGTATGAAACTTTAAGGCCATCTCGGTTCGATCCGAGGTGGTCTTTTTTATGGTACGTTAAGAATAGAGATAATTTTGTCATTTTTGGGGAAATCTGGCAAGACTGTTCAAGTTCCAACACTGCATGTTTTCTTTGATAACCCATACTTTTGAATCTTTCCATCTTCTTCTATAGGTAGTGTTAAATTTTCCTCCTTTGTATCTCAGACCTTCGCATCCTAAGTTTCATGGCCCACACTCTTTGCCTGTTCAATTGCTATTTTCCCATCTTAGTAACCCTCTATTCTGTAATCTCATACTCAAATACTCAATCTTCAAGGTTTTCTCAAGGATGTTACTCCTGTCGTACAGTCTAATGGACAATCGAACCACGTAGGATTCGGTGTCCTATACTCGATGTGGTATGGGATTTTATTGACTAAGATTATGGATTTGAAGCCAATCTATCAGTCGCCGTCTACAACTCTCAACTTGGCGTCGATGAGCTGGCCGTGGGTGAGGTCGAGGAGTTTGGAGAGCTTGTGCATGAGGGAATCTTCGTGACCATCGAGCCTGCCATCCACGTAAACGATCCGCCATACCATCTCGACGATTTCAACTCTTTCTTCTTCCGAGTAATTCCGGTTGATCAGGTTCGTGAAGTGCCACAGATCGATGCTCTCGTCTAACTCCTGCTGTGCCGTGTCCATGAGTGCTGCGGCGTGCTCGTCCGACAGTTGATACTGTTCCTTCAGAATGGAAACGATGTGGTGCCGCTCCTCGTCGCTGAACTCACCATCAACACCGGCCATTTCGAGGAACAGGGCGCAGGTGGCGATCCGGATATCATGCCCCGTGTCTGATGGCTGGGTGGTCGCATCCCCTGTGTGGCGTTTTCCGAAAAATCTCTTCCCAAGATCTATCATGTCGTGCACTCCCATTTGCCTGAGCAAGTGGACGGGGTTTCGAATCATACCTGAGGGAACAATGAAGCCGTTCAGTTTCCCGTTAGAGATCTCAAATGGGGAAAGCGAAAGGAGGGTTTTTATGCTTCCATCCCGCCACAGTTGCAGTTGTTGAATGTTACTCTTCAATTGTCATCGTTTCTCTGATGCTCTCTTTCATTTCTGCAAGAAATATGGCCGCGTCGATTTGCTTTTTTCCCAATATGATTATGATGTCATTCAGATATGGTTCAACATGAATGGGTTTTCCTTCATCATCTATCACTGAAAAGGCACTATCGGAGTTGGCAAAATTATGGAATTTGGGATTGTTCTCGAGATGATCTCTGGCATACTCATACCACTTCAGGCTCTCATTTTCATCGTCATATTGGAAAAGGAAAACTTCGAAAGTGCCGTAATCCCCGGTGATACCTTCTTTCACTCCAAATATATTCTCCGAATCGAATGCATAATGGTTGACCAATCCTAAATTTCCTTTGACATATTTGATACTGTTTACATTGAGATTCTTCCTGGGCAGTAAAACCGGTAGAGGTGGTTTCTGTCCTTGAGTCTTGATTCTTGCGTCCGTGGCCTCGGCGATAGAAATAAGACCATCCATCGTTTCTCTCTCCGAATCAAATCCGGTCACTGTTACCAGAACATTTCCTTTCCAGAAATTCAGATAATATTCTTCAAGAAACGCATCATTCCCGATCCTAATTTTCTGTCCGATATCACCTTTTTTGAAAGTAAAGATACCGTAGGCGCTGCTGGAGTCTTCCATCTCGTATAACTCAAGATTGATGGTTTTACCCTTTTTGTTTCTGTATTCTTGGGTTATGACTTGGGTAAAACCATATTCATGATATATTTCGGTACCACCGTTGATATACAGAAACAGGTCCTCACCCTCGAACTTTTGTGGTTGACCAACAGGTTTCCAATCTTTCAACCCGTTCGATGCGGGCAAGTAATATGAGATATATCCTCCGCCGTTTGTTTTTCTAACACAATGGCTGCCAATGAGGGAAATCATCATAAACGATGTCAGGGCAAAGAGAGGAGTGATTTTCACTATGAATTTTAGACCTCCAATTCTTTAATGTTCACCTTCTTCAAGCTCATCTCGCCGAGTTCGTGTTCGTAGGCTTTGTTTATGGCTATGATGCTATCAGGCTTAAGCCCCCATAGCTGACAACAGTAAGCATCAATCGCCACCCTGTCAATTCCGGCGACCACTTTTTGCGGTTTCAATAATTTCCCCGGGCCGAAGGGACCGTTTGTAGTGATGAATTCGGTGGCATCGACGATGCACAGATCGGGTTCTATGATCGTATTGAGATCGGCAATGCATTGATCCAGAAACCTGATACTGTCAATATTGGTATCCCAGTCTTCCTTATGAAAACCTCTGTTGTTCTGGGGCGAATTCAGACCCATCATGTTCTTTAAGGTTCCCGTGAATTTGTTGCCTGCATGATCCTTCGTTACAGGAAGAGTGATGAACACATCGTTTTTGAAAAACTCCTTCATGATCCTGGCCTCTTTGAGTGCTTTTCCCTTTTTTACGGGAACCGGTTTAAAGAGAGATTCGTCATTTCGATTTACGAGTACCAAGTTTGCGCCCTCTTTTTTTACAGCCTTTGCCAGACCGGTGTCCTCCCAATTTTTTTCGGGCAGCCAGCTCAGACAATTGATTTCTTTCGCTCCCGCTTTCTTGCACATTCTTACCACCGCCCGGACGACGTCCGGTTTTGTGTATGTGCCCGGATTGTTTCTCTGGGCGTTGGGCAGTATGGCAACCCTGGAGTTTTTTGTGACAAAACGTTTCATTCCTCCGAACTCTTCGACAGCCCTGATCGTGCTTTCAAAGTAGTCTTCGCCTTTTACCACGGAGATATCGACCTTTTCATCTCCGTAGAGCACGTTTGAATTTTTCAAGACAAGAGCGGACAAAATTTTGCCTCCAACAACCGAAGAGGCACCAATGATGGCACCTTTCTGAAGAAATGAGCGGCGATCCATTTTTTCACTCATGATTCTCCTCCTGTGTGATGACTCTAATCATGTTTTTAAGTAACCTATTGCTGGTATCCGGTATCTGCTGTTTCAGTGAAGGACATGCACGGACAGATCGATTTCTAAAATATTCAGTTTCTTGTTGGAATGCAAGAGAAAAGCCGATCGTGAGAGGCACAGAAATTCGGGAAGCAATGGGAGGATCCTGATACTTTCGATTCCACCACCTGGCGCAATACCCCAAATGTTGATCCGGTCGCACGGCCATTAAGAACGGGGGATTTCGCGGTCTCCATTTATTGTCGTGCGGGAGTCGGTTGGCCAGGCTGGATTGACAGTCCCAGACGCAGCGCAACAAGGATTTGTTATATCATAGTGACACGATGATACTCGTCGGTTCTAAACGAATCAGGGGACTAAAACTCCTCTTCGCCTTCAAACTCCGGCTGGTCGCGATCCCGCTCCCGTTCGGGTCTATAGTTGTTGATATTGTAACTGATATTCAGCATGAAAATCGGCGCCTCCCGGGTAAAATGGCTGTATTTGTAGAAGTCTTTCCCCTCGGAGACGGACTCATGTTTTCCTGTCTGAAGCAGGTCCCGGATCTGCAGTGTCGCCGCAAGGTTCTTTCCCATGAGATCCTGCTTGAGAGCCAAATTTGTCATGAAAAAGCCTTTGCGCTCGCCCTGTGCAGATACGCTTTTGCTGTGGTACATCCCCGTGATCTGCACGCGTGTCGATTTTCGTAAGGTGATTGTATGATTCAGGCGCGCATCCCAGTTGAAACTGTCCCGGGAAAAGGACTCATCGTTGAGCGTACCTTTAATCTCATAGCCGTAGATATTGGACATCAAGTTCATATTCCACCATTGCCGTAAATTGATATTGAACATGAACTCTGTCCCGAGAGCATAGTCTCTCCCCACATTTTGAATTGAATGCAGAGTCACATTATCTTCGGCTGTATAACCGTCTTCCAGAAAAATGCTGCGGACCCGCTCGACCCTGTTGTTCGTCCTGCGGTAATACGTCTCGGCGGAAAGAAGGTTCTTTCCGAAAAAGATCTGGTAGCCCAGCTCATAGGAGTCGATATACTCGGGTTTCAGATCCGGATTTCCCTCCCGAACGTTATACGCGTCCATCCACGTCCTGAAAGGCTCCAGGTACCAGCCTCTGGGTCGATCGATGCGTCTCGTATAGCTGGCCATGAGCTGCTGACCCGCCGGCAGTTTGTAGGAGACGTGCGCTGTCGGGAAATAGTCCCAGCGGTCGATGGTGAAGCTCGCATCCTCACCTGCGAGTTCAATCAAACGGTCGGTATACTCTCCGCGCAATCCCCACTGATATCCGAAGCTCCTGTATTCTCCGGCAAACATGGTGTATATCGAGTGAATATCCCGGTCGTAATTGGTGGTGTGGCTGTAATCGTCCTGAATTTCATACTCGCCCGAGTCAGGGTTGTAATCGTAGAGTTCGTTGGCCTCCTCGGAACTGCTGATCCGGCCCTGGTAGCCGGCCTCGAATCGGTCTTTCTCCCGCAAGGGGAGAACGTAATCGAGTTTCAGGCGTAACCGATGCGAAGGACCTTTTTCCGTCGAACGCTGGCCGCTGGTGATGGTTCTGTTCATGTCTCGCAGTTCATTGACCGTGTCGTCATTCCCATCCCTGCCGCTGTAGATGACCTGACCGGACAGTTCGTGGCCCTGTTGTGCAAACCGGTGCCGGTAATCCATGTTCAATGAATAATACTCCCCGGAATGCTCCGATTCCTCCTGACTGATGTAGAGATTATGTTGGCCTCCGGGTTCGGTCCATTCGTCGTAATCCTGCCTGGAGTCCCCTCCCATCGAAAACTCGCCGTATCTGAAGCCGAAGGTCAGGTCATCGTGTGAACCGGGATAGAGTTCGACACCTCCCCGGACACCAAAAAATTCCCTTTGTCTTTCCCGGTTTCCACTTGATTCTATGTACGATGTCGTGTCCTGGAAAAAAGTTCGGTTCTCGACCTCGGAGTCGCCGGTGCTGAAGCGCTTGTTGTAATTCGCGCCGAAGAGGAGGCCGTACTTTTTCCTCTTTAAGTTGAGCAGAAAATCTCCTCCGTACTTGTCACCGTGGCCGATATTGAGGTTGACAATGCCGCTGGCTCCCCGCAGCTCACTATCCTTCTTCATCACGATATTGATGATGCCCGTCGTGCCGTCGGGATCGTATTTGGCCGAAGGATTGGTGATGATCTCAATATTTTCTATGGTGTTGGCCGGTATCTGCTGCAATGCATCGTTGGGTTCAAGAATTGTCGGACGGCCGTCGATGAGGACAGTGAAGTTGGAGCTGCCCCGGAGTTGGACATTGCCCTCGATATCGACGGTGACAGAGGGCACGTTTTCAAGGACGTCGACGGCTGTGCCTGATGTGGCAGTGTAATGTTGCTCCACATTGACGACTTTTTTATCGATCTTATACTCCAGAGCCGGTTTTTCCGCTACGGCGTCAATACCTTCCATTTGAATGACAGCCTGTTTGAGAGGAATGGTGCCGAGATCAATCTCTCGCTTGTCCCGTCGAAGTTCAACATTATCTACTGAATGAGTATGATACCCCATGAATGAAATTTTCATGTAAAAGTTTCCGGGTCTTATTCCGGCAAGTGTGAAATTGCCCTCCATATCTGTGATGGTTCCGGTAACCTGAGCGCTATCTCTTTGACTGTATATTAGGACATTGGCATACTCTATGGGCACTTGGAGGGTTTCGTCGATCACATGTCCCTTGATGATCCCGCCCATCGTTCCTTCCGGGAAGCCCCTTCTTCTCTCCTGCGAGAGAACGTTACTTACCGTCATCAGGATCAAGACAGATAAAAGCACGAGTCTTCGGTTCATCAACAAGTCTCCTTCGGTCTGTGCATGATAATCAAGTTCACGCGTTGGTTGTGCTGGTATTTTATCTCCAATTTCATGGTACTAAAAAAATGGAGCGAAAAAATAAAGGAACGCACGAAGGTCGTGCAACCATAAAATGACATAAAATGAAAAATCAATATCGCCGTTTAAAGGATGAGATGGAGAGGTTGTGCAAAACGGCTGGACCCCTTTTTTCAGGGCGATACCCTTATGAAATTTAGGTTCCTTCTGGCTGTGCCATCGCGATGTTTGTGCCTCCTTTCGTTTCGGCCATCGAAGGCTACTTTCGATACTGCTTTTCCATTACAAGTATGAACACCATTGCTTCAAAAAACTTGCGGTGTTTTTTGTCTTGTCAGGTGAACAAAATTTTCTTTCGACGTCAATGGTAGAGCGCAATAAGAATTTGACCAACAAACGGCTTGACACGAAGAACCGAAAAACCTATTTTCACCAACCAGGAATAATTCTTATTTAAGTTGATACATGTGCTGTGATCCTTAGTTCTACTCTTTGAAGGAAATTTTTTTGGTAAAAATAGTGAGAGAACGGTTCTGAAAAAGTGTTGAAAAACAGCAGCATTCAAGGACGCTTCCGAAATTTAAGCCTTATGACCACAGAAGAGCCATTGAGGATCGTTGCGGACGAAAATATTCCCTATGCGGAGCAGGTCTTCGGCCGGATCGGGCGGGTTACGACTCTCTCAGGTCGGCACATTCGTCGCGGATCGATAAGGGATGCCGATATTCTGCTGGTGCGGTCGATAACCAGAGTGGATGGCGCTTTACTTGAGGGGAGTCCTGTTCAAATTGTGGGTACGGCCACAATAGGGCTGGACCATATTGATGAGTATTACCTGAAAAGCCGGGGCATACGGCTCGCGAGCGCAGCAGGGAGTAACGCCAATTCTGTGGCAGAATACGTGAGTGCCGCCCTGCTCCATCTCTCCGGGAAAAGATCGTTCCGTTTAAAGGATACAACTCTGGGCGTAGTGGGTGTGGGCCATATCGGAGGCAGGGTCGTCACAATGGCGGAAGGATTGGGGATGAAGGTGCTGCAAAACGACCCTCCTCTGGCGAGACAGACCGAAGATTCAAAGTTTCTCCCCCTGGATGCTCTTATGGACGCCGACGTCATTACCCTTCATGTTCCGCTCACTTTCCAGGGGCAGGATGCCACCCATCATCTCTTCGATGCGGACAGAATGTACAAAATGAAACGCGGAAGCATCCTGATCAATACGTCGCGCGGCCCAGTGGTCTCCGGGAAGGGACTGAGGGCCGCTCTTGAGACAGACCATCTGGGGGGAGCTGTGTTGGACGTCTGGGAGAACGAGCCTGGGATCGATGTAGAATTGTTAAAATTGACAGACCTGGGAACGCACCACATCGCCGGCTACTCGCTGGACGGAAAGGTCAACGGGACCACGATGATATATAATGAGATCTGCGGCTTTTTGGGCCTGAAGAGACCGTGGCGTCCGGAAGACGTCATGCCGGAAGCCGAGGTCCCGCTTCTGAAAGTTCAGGTGTCCGGGGAGAATGATGAGGTTATTATCGCAAGCATCGTGCGGAGAATATATGACATAAAAAAGGATGATGAGGACTTGAGAAAAATTATGGCCATTCCGGAATCTTCGCGCGGCTCGTTTTTCGATAGATTACGAAGGGACTATCCCGTACGCCGGGAGTTTTTCAATACAGAGCTGAGGCTCCTGGGAGGAGGGAGGGAACTTCAGCGCAAGTTTGAAAAATTGGGCTTTCGGGTTGGGAACGGCTTTCAGGATAAGACAGGGTTTAACGAAAACTGTTGAGGGCATTGGTATTCACATTTCGAAAATTCGTTTGTCCCCAATGATCGAAAAGTAGGACCCTTAGGATCGATAACACAAAAATTCGGATATGAGTATGGCAGCTTAAAATTATTTCTGTTACAGATCCAAGAAAAAAGCCGCCCCAGCTTACGGACCGGGGCGGCTTTTTATAAGTGAACTGCCGTGCACTTGAGATAGAGAATAGGACTACTTCATGAGAACCATCTTCTTCGCAGCCGTGAAGTCACCCGTCTGAAGTTGGTAGAAGTATACGCCGCTGGCAACCTCATGACCGAAGCTGTCCCGCCCGTCCCACGTGACCGTGTAATATCCGGGCTCTCTCACATCATCCACCAACGTCCTCACCTCCTGCCCGAGAAGATTGAAAATCTTCAGGGATGTGTGGATGGGAGATCTACTTTCTGCTATCTGATATCTAATATCTGTGCGGGGATTGAAGGGATTGGGACAGTTCTGGGACAGATCCCACGTCTCAGGCAGCAAGCCGTGGGATTTGAGCCTGATGGGCTGGATATCCACAGGAATGACCTGCGTACAAGTGGCCGCCAAAAGAGCTTCGACAAACTCCAGTCTTGCGCTCTGTACCGTCTGACCTGCCTTCACGCTCATGAAGGGCACACTCACAAAAGGCTCAGCCCCTGTTCGCAGAGTTCTACCCTCAGTGCTGTATATCACGACGGCGAGTTCGCCATCCCGGGCTTTTGAAGCGACCCTCATCCCTGTCCATGCACCCCTGAGCTGCGGTGCGCCGGGGGTAAAGGCGTCCGCATCGTATTTCAGCTTGAGCTGGGCCCCTGCAATGGGCACGTCGGTTTTGGCGAAAATGGGCAGTTCGAAACCACGCTCTGTCTGGCCGGAGATCTCTCCGGCACCAAGGACCGCCGATGTGTGAACGGCCTTCCCGGTTCCTGCCGGCGGGCACGTGCCGATTCCGAGAATGACGTTAACGATACCCAACACGTCCAGCACGTTGATGACACCGTCTTTGTTGCAATCGGCCCGGCACTGGCCCATCTCATCGAGTGGTTGCGTCTCTAAAATATGGTTCACCACGGCGAGGGCGTCCAGGACGTTGATGGCGCCGTCCCCGTTGGCATCGCCTGTTTCCCACAGGCAGCAAGGGCCGAAACATCTGTAGACGACGTTGTCCAACGAGAGCGTATTGAGATACCAACCGCCTATGGTCAGAGTCGTGGCGATGGACTCAGGCGGCACGTGGTGCTCCGGTGGAATGACGTAAGTCAGATCCCAGTCGCAGGGTGGAGCTGGGGTATCGTAGACGGAGCAGCAGATGGTGTCGGCGTGGACCTTGATGGCCACGTTCAGTTCGGTATCGGTCTGGATGAGCGGGTCGCTGACCACCAATTTGTTGTCCAGCCAATGCCTGAGATAAATTCCGGCACCGAGGCTGCCCCGAGGGGCGAAGACCACGTAGTACCAGACACTCTGATCGAGTGATGTGCGGAGATACACATGCGGCATCTCGCTCATGAAGACGTTGTCGTTGGGCGTCATGTTCATGGTGAAGGAGAGATAGAAATCTGCCCCGGTGTATTTTTTATTCAGAGTGTCGCCCACAGTGAAGACCAAGTTAAAGGGTATCGTGTTAATAGGATCTGGCACAGGGTCATACAGAATCAGACTCCCATCCTCTACCTTCGCTTTTCCTGCTACATATCCAAGGCCGTCCTCCCAAATCCACCAGGGTGGATCCGCGGTGTAATCGCCGTCGCTGAAATCGTCGACCCACACAATATCCCCGGCCTCCTTATCGATGCCCTGTCGCGCCAGTTCGTTGCCGGGCGTGAAGTCGAGCGGTCTGGGGATTCCGAATTGGGACGAGCCGAAGTTGATCTTCATGGTTTCATCGTCGTTGATCAGCTCGTAGATGCTGGGCTGTGATTCGCCCACGGCGAAGAAGGCCGGGCTGTTGCTCACCGCGATGCTGAGATCGATCTGAGCCGGTGAGGCCGCGGCGTCAACCGTGAAGGTTCCGCTGTGGGTGATGACACCTCCCTGGTAGATATTGTTGCCGCTGACCTCATACGTCCCGTCGCTATTCAACGTCAGGGAGTAGTCGGTCCAACCGGCCATGGAGAGACTGCCCATTCCTGATCCCAAATTCCCCTGAGTCGCATCGGCCACCCAGGTGCACACGAGTTCATCCGGGATAGCTGCAACAGGCACCTCCTTGGCCAGTTCGTTGCCTGGGGTGAAGTCGGTCGGTCTGGGGACTCCGAATTGGGACGAGCCGAAGTTGATCTTCATGGTTTCATCGTCGTTGATCAGCTCATAGATGCTGGGCTGGGATTCGCCCACGGCGAAGAAGGCCGGGCTGTTGCTCTCTTCGATGTTGAGATCGATCTGGGCCGGCGAGGCCGTGGCGTCAACCGTGAACGTTCCGCTGTGGGAGATGACGCCACCCTGGTAGATGTTGTTACCGCTGACCTCGTACGTCCCGTCGCTATTCAACGTCAGGGAGTAGTCGGTCCAACCGGCCATGGAGAGACTGCCCAATCCTGATCCCAAATTCCCCTGGGTCCCATCGGCCATCCAGGTTCCGATCAGCGCCTCGGGGATGGGCTGCGGTCCGACACCCTGTTTGGCCACTTCGTTGCCTG
>CP070758.1:4330606-4374200 GCA_020348925.1 Gemmatimonadota bacterium
TGACCCATGAGATTGAAGATTTCCAGCGTCGCATGAGCAGGTGAAAAAGAATCCGTTATTTCATATCTGACTATGGTTTTGGATGGGTATTCAAGCCTCTTCCAAAATCGGAGGAGGAGATACATGAGATCACGCGAATCATGAAACCTTCTCAAAAATTCCTCAAGGGACAGGCCAAGGAAGAATTTTTTAAACAGGATGCAGAAGAATTTGAAATAATCCACTTGGCTACTCATGGCATTCTTGAAGAAAAGCAGCCTCTCTATTCCCGGATCATCCTGGCCCAGGATGATGATCCGGCGGAGGATGGATTTTTACAGACCTTTGAAATTTTCAATATGGATCTGAAAGCCGATCTTGTGGTGCTGAGTGCGTGTGAGACGGGTTTAGGGGAATTGAGCATGGGAGAAGGTTTGATCGGATTGACCCGGGCTTTTTTGTATGCAGGAGTGCAATCAGTGATCGTCAGCTTATGGAGTGTTGAGGAATCAACGTCTCAATTGATGAAACACTTCTATCAAAATTTAAAAGACGGGATGAACAAAACTGAAGCTCTGAGGCAGGCCAAAATCAAGCTCATTCATACGAGGGAAGAAGGTCTCTCATACGCCCATCCCTTCCTCTGGGCGCCCTTCGTGCTGGTGGGGGATTGGAAATAGGGCCAGAAAAGAAAAGCCATAAAGGTTCTGACGGGCGCACAGGAAAACACCGGTCTATTTTACTCCTTGAATTCTATTCGGTAATAAACTCGTGTTCCGGCGTTTTAACGGAGAGAACCGGGCAGGGTGATTTTCGTACGACCTTTTCGGCGGTATTGCCCAAAAGAAAGTGATCGATAGCCCCCAAGCCTCGTGTGGCAATAACAATCAAATTCGCCTTCCTCTCCTCGGCAAAATCGACAATCTGAGTATGGGCTTTTCCCTCGGCTACGTTCTTGTCAAAGGTTAAACCGTCCACATCGAAATTTTTGATAAAATCCTCCATTGCCTCCATCGCTCTTGTCTTGATGTCGGGCATGAAGTCAAGGATTGATTTATCCCAGGTGGTGTAAAAGGCGGGGTGGATCCAACCCTCGATCACATGAAGGAGATCAAGGTGGGCGTTATATAACTTCCCAAGAGTTACTGCATATCTCATCGCGTTCTTGCACGGATCGGAAAAGTCAACGGGAACCAGAATGCGCTCATAGACCATGGCGTCTGTATCCGCCCCGTGCTCAGGGCCGACGGTGAGAACCGGGCAGGGCGCCGAACGCACAACTTTTTCGGCCACACTGCCCAGCAGAAAATGGCTCACGGCCGTTCTGCCATGCGTGCCCATGATGATGAGATCGACCTCATTCTCCCGGGCGTATTCGATAATCTCCGTCGAAGGCGAGATGGCTCGAACGTTGACCTTTGTTACTTTTATCTTTCCTTTCGTCTCCTCATCGACACACCGGTCCATACGAGTTTCGGCAACGGCTTCCATCGAATCGTAGCATTCGCAGAGATCCGGAAATCGATGGTCCGGATCATTGGGATCGTCCTCGTACATAATGAAGGCGTGCAACATAATGAGCTCACTGTTAAATTTCTGAGCCAGATACGTTGCATGACACAGGGCCTGATTGGCACACTCCGAAAAATCGGTCGGGAATAGGATTTTTTTTATCGTAATCATAATGTGTTCCTCCGTTTTTCAATTGTCTCATGTGAATAAACTGTATTGTCAAGATTCAGGGATTCGAGGATTCAAGTGAATATCGAGTGAGGCGTGCAATTGTTCCTCCGCTCCCCTGCACCCCCGCACCTCTGCACCTCTACTTGACCCATCGAATCCTTATTAAAACAGACTCATCTGAGTTTCCTCCGCTTCATCCGTTTCATCGAAAATGTGGATCTCGCCGTAGACGCCGTCGTAGCCGGGAACGGCCTTGATGCGCTCCTGTCGTACTCTCATGATTCCTTCGAGCACCCGGTCCGGTGTTCCGTCGACCAGTTCATCCTGCGAAAGGTTAAGAAGAATATCAAACTCGGTTCCGAGGCGATCAATGAGCTTCGAGTAAAGATCCTCAACTGCTTTTGTCCCCACCCCTTTCTGCAGAGCGCCGGCAATAATCTCCTCTAAGGGGACAAGGTGCACTCCTGGGATCGCCCCCTCAGGGACAAATCCCTCCGGTCTGTCCGCCAGAGTTTCCACTCTATGCATGACTCCGATAGTCAGTTTCCGCCCGCAAATAGGGCAGATGTCGTAGTTCTGTATGGATTCCCCCGGAGACAGTCGAACGTTGCATTTCCGGTGGCCGTCATAATGATACTTGCCCTCCTGGGGAAAGAATTCCACCGTAAACAGAAACCGCTCTTTGTCTTTATTCTTAATAGCCCTCATAATCTCGTAGTAATCAAGCTCTGTGTCAAAAACATTTGCCTCGCGGCCGATCCTTGAGGGCGAGTGGGAATCTGAGTTCGATATCAGGGCGAAGCGGTCGAGTTCACTCAGCCGCCAGTTCATGGCCGGATCGGATGACAGCCCGGTCTCGATAGCATAGATGTGTTCGGTTTCCTCCTCGAAGCATTCTTCGATTGAGTCGAAGCCTGCATTGGCACCGAAGAGGGAGAACCATGGCGTCCAGGCGTGGGCCGGTACAACCATGCAATCGGACGAAATGTCCAGAATAATCTTCACGAGATCCTTGGCTGGGAGGGCGAGGTTGGGCCGGCCGTCGGAGGCCAGTTTTCCGAACCGGGCAAGCTCGCTATTGATTTTGTCAACAATCTCGAAGCTTGGGGCAAAGATGATATTGTGAATGCGTTTCCCTTTATGGTTCTTTCGAAAATTATTGCAGACCTCGGCGGAGAGTATGAAATGTGTTTCGCCGTGTTTGTAAAGACCGTTGCCGCAATCCTCAAGGTTTTCCTTAAGATCACGAAGCCACTCCGGGTGCGTAAAATCCGCAGTGCCCAATAACTGGATCCCCTTCATCCTCGCATATCGATCGAGATGAGGGATATCCATCTCCTGACTTGTGGCCCGGCTGTATTTCGAATGGATGTGGAAATCGGCTATAAACTGAGCCATCACTCTCTCCATTAAGACAATTAGATCATATGAACGAGATCGCTTACAGTTTCAAACATACGATATTTGTCATGAAATATCAACAGGAAAATTTAAGTCTGGGGGGTAACGTGGAAGTATGCATCGGATCACTAATCCCCCAAAATCTCCCTTTGGAAAATGGGAACTATCTCCCTCCTTTTGTAAAGGAGGATTGGAGAGGATTTATTTACTATTATCAAAAGATAACCCTAAGATTCATACTCTTCTTTGACAGGCAAAAATTTCTCCCCTTTTCAAAGGGGAGCGAGAAGGGATTCTTTATTCTTACCTAAATTGAGCGATTTTTGACAAACAATATGACTTAGATGTCATTCTGAGCTCGATGTATCGGGCGAAGAATCTCTTGCCTTATGAGTGAGATTCTTCACTTCGCGTTGCGGAGCCTGTCCCGAACTTGATTCGGGGTTCAGAATGACAAATCGGTACTTCGGTCTGATAAATCGGTAAGCTTAGGTTTCGCAACTTGCTGTTTCCAAAATAATATTCACAATACACATCACATCCAAAATATTCACCTCATCATCATCAAAACAGTCTGCCATAGAAAATTCGGTAAGATTTGGTTTATGTGCATCTAACATAATATTTATAGTGAAGATTAAATCAATCACATTCACATCTTCATCTCCATTCACATCGCCTTGTGAGAGAACACTGAATATTCCATCAACAGGCACCGTCAGGAGATGATGGCCCGGGGGATCCCCTAATTCAGCACCAAAAAAATCCAAGTTATATTCACCAAGTGGTGCATCATCGGCAACATCAAAGTAAATTTCACAAACCGATCCTGTGTCAGGCCAGATCATTTGTAGATTGTTTCCTAATCTTCCATTCATGGGACCGCCATGGCAGTCCCATGCAACCAAACGAATTCCCTTATCAATGGTAGACCAACTGAAACCAATGCAACTCTTAGATCTTTCAGTATGCCTCAGATTAAGTACATTCAAATTGCTCGTATCAAAATAGAGGTCAAAGAAAATTACTGCCAATTGGGTATCGTTTTCGATATGAACCTCCACCTTGTTCCCTGCACTTCCAGGAAAACCACCTCCATTCATGAAGGTTATCACCCCATGCGGGACCGCAAAGAAACCATCAGCACCGGCGGCAGAAATATTATTTCCCGGAGTGTCAGTTAGAACGATGTTGTCAATGCCAATATTATACTCCCCATAGGTAGTACCCTCAGCCACAATCAGTATCACATCACAGATAGGGCCACTCCTGAGCCCCAAAACTTCCGGCCCTGTGGTTTTGAACAACCTTATCCCACTACCTATAGCACTCCAACTGAACTCCCATTGAGCGTAATCCGTAGGCAGAACGTCCACTACTGTCAAAACATCGGTGTCATATTTAAGATTGAATTCACACCCGGAAGCATTCTGATCGCTCTTCAACTCAATTGGAACTTTCCTTTCCATCCCCCCGCTAATTCCTCCTCTAAATTCGGATGATAGGACAGCATTATTAACAGAAAACACGCCATCCTCAGCAAGAACAGTGAGAGTGTCAGGATTAATATAGAAATCATAAATTTTGAATGGGTACTCACCAACAGATGCGTTCGCAGCAACATCGATAATGATATTCGCAAAAATTCCTAATCCGAGGCTACCCCCTGTCTGAAAATAAATCCCATCATCTTTTATCTCCCAATAGCATCTACCCCTCTCACCATACGTTACTTCTTTTATCTGAAGTACATTTACATCAAATATGATATTAAAGTCAAAATCCCTTATGTACCTCTCATTCCTCAAATATACAGACACCACGTTGTCCGTACTTCCCGGCCAACCTCCTCCGCCCATAACCTTCAGATAGACATCTTGAGCATGAGCATTAATCACAAAAATGCTCACCAGAAGCCCACCCGAGAAAAGTAAAAATTTTCTTGTCATTTTTCAACTTTCATCTATGGGGTTTTTGCAGGAATCAATTCTCAAGAACTATATTCACAATACACACAACATCCAATATATTGATTTTATCATCATCGTTGCAGTCGGCGGCAGCAAATTCGTACACGGTGGGCTCGTAATAGCCTATAATAATATCGACAGTCGTGATGACATCCTCGAAAGAGACGACACCATCCCCGTTCACATCTCCCTTCTCAAGAACAACGTGGAAAGTCCCGTTCACAAGAGATATATGCCGAGCAGAACCATAGGTATCTGAATGGACATCAACATTGGACAAAAGAAGATAATACTCACCTAAAGGAGCTTCTTTCTTCACATCGAAAAATATATCAGCGATAGGACCTATTCCTGTACCAATTGCACCAAAAGGCGCCATCACCACACGAAGACCGTTTTCAATTGATCCCCCTTGAAAAATACCGACGTTTCGAGTCCGCTCAGTTCTTTGAACATCTGATACTGATAGGTTTGCTTTATCGAAAAGAAGGTCAAACGCAACTGCATTCACATTAAAATCATTAATGAGACCCACCTGTACTAAATTCCCCGAGCTTCCCGGAAATCCTCGACCTTCTCCCACTCCCATAGACGGCCAATTGATATAGAATTCTCCTTTTTCCGCTATAGATAATACCTCATTTCCTGTGGTATCACGGACGACAATATTGTCAAGGTTCAAATCATATATACCAAACGGAGCCTCTGAAGCAATATCAAAGTATATAAAAGTTATGCGACCATTCCGTATTTCAGGGAAAAATGGAGCCGCATCTCTCATAGCCACACTTATCCCACCTTCAATAAAATTCCAGTCGAAACGTGAAAAAACTCCTGCATCCCACGATTTTTTTGCATGATTCACTGAAAAAATCTCAGTATCATAAAGCACATCAAAATCTATCGAAGATGCTTCTACATAACTCGTGACACGTACCGACGCTCTTACTTCTGTATTTCCTGGGCCACCCCAATACGTCTTAGGGAAAAATTCAAAGTAGAAATCGTATTCCGGAACAATAAACATTCTGCTGAAATCTGCCAATACGATTTCATTCCCTGACATATCTTCCAGTAAAATATTTGTTAAAACTAACTCATGCTCACTTCCTCTTGGAATATCCTCTCTCACCCGAACGGAAACTTTTGCAATATAGCCGTCTCCAGATAGTAAAACTGAATCTGAACCGTTGAGATAAACACTTAACCCAGAATCCAAGCTGTCCACATCGACGGACGAAAAAACCTCACCACGCTCGTATCTTTCTGCTCCGATAACGATTAAGCTTCTCGTATCGAAAAGAAGATCAAATTGAACCGATTTAATTTCAATATTTGCATTCTGCAGCCAGATTCGAATGTCACGCGAACGGCCTGGAGAAGCGCCTCCTTTCCAAATGTGTAGCAATAATCGCTGCCCTTGAGATTGAGGAATGTTTCCAAATAGTGAGACCAGAAAAATTGCAGAAAGAAATACAGCTTTCGATTTCATATTTGAACACCGTTTTGAATGGCAAAATGGTAAAATATAATGTTTCATAGCAACTACTCTTTTCAACCATGAAAAAAGGTTCCTGACACCTTTTTGATGGTCACTTCAAAAGCAACATGCGCTTCGTTTCCGACCAGCGTCCACTATCAATTGACAACCTGTAGAAATAGACTCCACAAGGAACCTCATGTCCTCGCTCGTCCCGCCCGTCCCAGCTTACTGTATAGTATCCAGGCTTTTGATGTTTATCCAACAGAGTTTTTACCTCTTGCCCGAGAATGTTGTATATCTTCATTGTGGTGTGGACGGGTAATCCACTATCTGCTATCTGATATCTGATATCTGTACTGGGATTAAAGGGATTCGGATAATTCTGCTCAAGGGCAAACTTCTTGGGAAAAATATCGGTTACATCAACCGAAGTTCTGCCCAAAGTGCATTCTTGGTCAGGAATATCCACCGCCCTTAGTTCATAGGTGTAAAGGCCGCTTATTTCAATGCCGTCGTCACGGAAGCGATAGACCTTCTCTTCAGATTGAGAGGTGGCTTCATAGATTTTAACGAAATTTATCCCCTGATTTAAACTTCGATGGAGACTGAACCTGCTCAATTCATCACTTCCATTAATGGACCATTCTAAAAAAATTTTTCCAAGTTTATACTCGGCTTTGAATTGAGACAACTCAACAGCAGTCTCCTCAAGTACAGTGAACCAATTACCCTCAGGAGTTACCGCAAATTCACTTCCTGAGGGATCGGCCAATTTCACATTGGACAACTCCATCCAGTACATTCCAGGGGAGGCATAATCGCTAATATTAAACGTAATTCGTGCTACTGGGCCTGTGCCAGCAGGAACAGTAGTACCGATACCCGTGGCCGCCAATCGGATGCCATTCGCAACTGTGCTGTGCTGAAAAATATTTAAAGATGCGCTCCGCTCTGTCTTCGCTACATCGGTCACTTGCAACGCGTTTGTATCAAAGCTAAGGTCGAACTGCATTGCTGCGATGCTCGCATCACTATCTAAATTCATTGGTACGATTATATCTGAGCTTCCTGGTGAGCCTGAGGCCTGGCCTATGCTCAACCTCATTCCACCTGAAATGATAGTGAAAATCCCGCTTTTTGTCCTTGTAGGAATGACAGCTTTTCGGGCATCAAGAAGGGTGACATGTGATAGGGCTAAAGGATACGTTCCTCCTGCAGCATCAGATGTAACATCACAAAGCACTTCAACTATTGGTCCCTCACCTGGCTCGATTAAATTACCTTCATCATCTGAGATAGAAACCTGGATAAGGCCAGGTTCTGTTTCTTGATATTGAATGCTTTCTATATCTATCGTCCTCATTGTTAGGAGAACCTGAGCAATCAGCAAAACCGTCTGATCATATTTTAGGTCAAACTCGATGGAAGCAACTCTTTGGCCGTTGAATAGACGAATCGATACAGGGCAATCTTCAGCTCCTATAAAACCACTTCCATCCAATATATCCAACTCTGTAACAGATACGCTGAATACACCATCTCCCAGACCCATGGGAATTTCATTTCCCGCAGGATCTGTTAACTTTACATCCTCAAAAGTTATGGGCACGCCGCAGGCTGGTAATCCTTGCGTTATCTCAAAAACGATATCTGCGATAGAGCCGATGCCCGAAGGGATCGATCCCTCGCTATGCATAACCATAGACACGCCAAATTCCCTCGAAGACCATTGGAAAATGTTTACGACATAAGATCGACTTGTTTTTCGAACTTCTTCCACTTTCAGTATTGATGTATCGAACACAATGTCCGCCTGTAATGCACTCATTTTGAGAGTATTGGAGAGAATGAGAGGCACAACGCCTTCGAATGAGGATTCTCCCATAAAAAGACTATCTCCGAGGGTGGAGAGTATGAATCCACCGTCTTCCAAAGCAACAGGTATCGCCTCGCCGACGATATCCAACACTGAGACGGCGCTCAGACTAATTGACAGAATCGAATCTGTCTCAACTGAGATAACTCCGAAACCAAGAGAGAGAATATCTCCGAAACCTTCATCAATGAGCAGTCCATTCACATCGGAAAGCTGGACGGAGAGAAGCCCTGGCTCCGTTTCCTGAAAAGATACGTCCGAGAATGGAGCTGTTCTCGGTGTTGGTTCTATGCTTAAGGGGATCAGACACTCCGATTCATACTGAGCAACAAAATTGGCCTGGGACAGCAATCCGTCGTTCCACAACGAAATTCCGATCCAATTGGTATCGCTCACAGTTCCGTATGTTCTACCGACTTTCAAAGTCGGTTCTCCAATCATGACACCACTGCCCAATACCGGAAGAGTGATATGATTGTTTTCCTGATCATCACTGAAAATGTCAATAGTCCCCGTATATACTCCCATTCTTAGAGGCTCGAAAATGAGAGAAACCTCAATGTCCGATCCTTCTGACAGTGTTTCAGGAAATGCAGGAGAGATCACACGAAAGGTCGGATTATCCGATGTCACACTTGTAATAATCAAACTACCCGTTCCAGTATTGATGACTGAAAATGTCTTTTCGTCAGATGTACACATCTGAACATTACCAAAGTCAATTTCAGTAACCGAGAGCTCGATGTGAGGGTCCTTCCCACTTCCTGTAAGACTAACGAATACCGTATCCTCATCAGGGTCATTGCTCATTACAGTTAAGATTCCTTGTATTGGTCCAAGAGACGTGGGGGTGAAGACGACACTCACTTGAAGTTGGCTCCCCGGACGAACAGACATCGGAAAGAGAGGAGAGACGACAGTGAAATCCGAATCGTTTGAGACCACATCAGAAATTGTTAAATCCACCTCCCCTCTGTTGCTTACAGGAAATAACCAGTATGCTGTATCGGTCAGAGACACCTCCCCGAAATCGTATTCATACGCTGAAAGTTCAATATCGCTTATACCTATCTCGAAATTTCCATCAAAGAGAGTTACATCTACAGAGGCATCACCAGAATCCAAAACAGTCACATCGGAGAGTTGGAGAGGATACACACCCGAGTTCACTTCCATGGAGACTGTAAAAATGAAATGTGCAATCGAACCGCTACCACAAGAGATGAAAGGCTCTTCATTACTCTGAATAGAAAGCCTGGCATTCCCGGGATCGAGCAGATCCCAGTCGAAATGAGCCAGATCTTGTGTTCGATCAGTGGGGAGAACATTCGTGAGGGAGAGAGCTGTTGAATCAAAATTGAGGGTGAGTGAGATTTGGGACAATGCTATCTCACTGTAAAGGTTGAGGAAAACTACATTGCTTTCACTTCCCGGTACTCCAGAGGTTCCAAAAATCCGTAATGCATTTCCTCCCATAACAGTGAACATGCCGTCGTAGGTAATCACGGGTATTTCATTGGCCGCAGAGTCACCTATATCAACATTTAATAGAACTAAGGGATATTCTCCAGGTAATGCATATTTTTCCACATCAAAGTAAATATCAACTATAGATCCGGTACCTGCTATAATTCCAGGCCGACACTTAACAATTGCAAGCTTCAATTGACCTGGATCTGGATCACTCCATTCAAAGATATAAATAAAACTCGAGTCAGTTCGTTCAGTAGGTGAAATATCTGAAATCGACAGGACATTCGGATTGAAAGTTAAGTGCAACCCTATACCAGCAACCTCCCCCACTTCAGAATTATCCAACTCAATTTGGACAACATTATCTTTACTCCCCGGAATTCCAAAACCATCACCAACGGAGAGAACTGCTTGCTGTGCTCTGGTGGGGGAGATTGCCAGAGACACAACGAGTATCACCGAAGGTAACGATGCCCTCGAGTTCATTGTCCAACACCTCCCTGGATGGAGAAATGTGACGAAAACTTGAATCCCATATCAGGCAGAAAAATGTTACTTCCGCAGGATTATGAATTAACACTGCGAGAAATTTCCATTGACTGCCAAAGAGTCATTGGGCAACCTCCTTTTTATTTGGGAATGATTTTCAAAAATAGTATAGTCAAAGGATAACGCCCTGTCAAGCTCAATTTTTGTGCAGAAAAAAGCCGCTGCACCCCAATAGGATACAGCGGCTCTATCATTATATGGATCTATTTCATCAGGCCATGGCCTTGGCCTCAATTGATTTCGCTTTATCAAAGGTCAATCGACCGTCCGTAGAATCGATGAGGATGAGGTCGCCCTTGTTGAATTTCCCCTGGAGGACCTCTTTGGCCAGCTCATTGACCACTTCTTTCTGCAGAATCCTTTTGAGCGGCCGGGCTCCGAAGGCCGGCTCGTAACCTCTGTCGGCCAGATAGTCCTGAGCCGCCTCGGACATTTCGATTTCGAGCCCCTGGGCATTCATAGCAGCTCTCATGAGGTTGAACTGCAGCCGGACGATCTCTCTGATCTCATCCCGACTCAGGGAATGGAAGACGAGGATCTCGTCGATGCGATTGAGGAACTCCGGACGCAGACTCTGCCGGATGAGGGTCAGAACGTCGTTCCGAATCTCCTCGTAAACCTCGTCGCGATTGTCATCGGTTATCCCCATCGACTTCTCCATGATGAGGGGGGCACCGATGTTGGAGGTCATGATGAGGATCGTATTCTTAAAGTCGACCGTGTGTCCTTTGTTGTCAGTAAGTCGTCCATCATCCAAAATCTGCAGAAGGATATTAAAGGCCTCAGGATGAGCCTTCTCAATTTCATCGAGTAAAACAACAGAATAAGGCCTGCGCCGGACTGCCTCCGTAAGCTGGCCTCCCTCCTCATACCCCACGTAGCCGGGCGGGGCCCCGATGAGGCGCGAGACCGCGTGGCGCTCCATGTACTCGGACATGTCGATGCGGACCATGGCGTTCTCATCGTCGAACAGGAATTCCGCCAAGGCTCGCGCCAATTCCGTTTTGCCCACACCTGTCGAGCCAAGAAAGATGAACGAGCCGATGGGCCGGTTGGGATCGCCCAAGCCTGCGCGCGAGCGGCGAATGGCATCGGCCACGGCGGCAATGGCCTCCTTCTGGCCGATAACCCGCCGCGAAATCCGCTCCTCCATCCTCAGAAGTTTGACCTTCTCGCTCTCCAGCATCCTCGACACGGGAATGCCTGTCCAGCGGGAGACCACCTCGGCGATGTCCTCCTCGTCCACCTCCTCCTTGAGCATCTTCTTGTCCTTCTGAAGATCGGCCAGCTTTGCGTTTTCGGCTTCCAATTGCTTTTGGAGCTCGGGCAGCTTTCCGTACCGGATCTCGGCGGCTTTTCTCAGATCGCCCTCGCGCTCGACCTTCTCCATCTCGACCTTGATCCCGTCGATGTCGGCCTTGATGCTCCGAATCTCGGTGATGGACTGCTTCTCGGCCTGCCAGTGGGCCTTGAGCTGGCTGCTCGTCTCTTTGAGATTGGCCAATTCCTCCTTGACCTTCGTGAGCCGCTCCTTAGAGGCTTCATCTTTTTCCTTCTTCAAGGCCACCTGCTCGATCTCCAACTGCTTGATGCGCCGCTCCACCTCGTCCAGATCCTCGGGCATGGAATCGATCTCGATGCGCAATTTCGAGGCGGCCTCGTCGATGAGATCGATGGCCTTATCGGGCAGAAAGCGGTCGCTGATGTACCGGTGGGAGAGAACGGCGGCATCGACCAGCGCCGCATCCTGGATGCGCACCCCGTGATGGACCTCGTATTTCTCCTTGAGACCGCGCAGTATGGATATGGTATCATCGACGCTCGGCTCGCCCACAAGAGCCGGCTGAAAGCGCCGCTCCAGGGCCTTGTCCTTGCCGATGTGCTTGCGGTATTCGTCGACGGTGGTCGCCCCGATGCAGCGCAGCTCGCCCCGGGCCAGGGCCGGCTTCAGCATGTTCGAGGCATCGACGGCTCCCTCGGCCGCACCGGCCCCGACGACGGTATGCAGCTCGTCGATGAAGAGAATGATCTCCCCTTCCGATTCGGTCACCTCCCGCAGGACGGCCTTGAGCCGCTCCTCGAATTCGCCTCTGAACTTGGCCCCGGCAATCAAAGCACCGATGTCGAGGGCTACGATGCGCTTCGTCTTCAAATTCTCCGGCACATCGCCGTTGACGATGCGGTGGGCGATGCCCTCGACGATGGCCGTCTTGCCCACGCCGGGATCGCCGATGAGGACGGGATTGTTCTTGGTCCGCCGGGCCAGAACCTGCAGCACCCGCCGGATCTCCTCGTCCCGGCCGATGACCGGATCGAGCTTGCCCTTGCGGGCCAGGTCGTTGAGGTCGCGGCTGTAGCGTGCCAGCGCCTGATAGGTATCCTCAGGGTTCTGACCTGTCACCCGCTGATAACCCCGGATATCCTGGAGGACCTTGTAGATGGCATCCTTTGTGATGCCATGTCCCCGCAAGATCTCCCCGGCACCGCTTGTCGGTGCCTCGGTCATGGCGATGAGGATGTGCTCGGAACTTACATACTCGTCCTTGAGCTGGTTGGCCTCTTTCAGAGCGTCGTTGAAGATGGCGTTCAGTTCGTTCGAAAGATAGACCTGCCCGACGCCACCCCCCGTGACTGTGGGCAGCTTCCGCAGGGCCTCGTCGGTTTTATCTTTGATACCATCAAAGTTTGCTCCGAGCTTTTTTATCACAGCAGGAACGACGCCCTCGGAATCCTCCAGGAGCGCTTTGAGGAGATGAATCCCCTCGAGGGCCTGGTGACCATTGTCCACGGCCATTCCCTGGGCTTTTCCGAGAGCCTCCCGGGCTCTGATGGTCAATTTTTCCAGATTCATTCTCGTAATACCTCCAGTGTATGTCCACAGGTAGTTAGCTCCCTTTGGTCGCTAACTTCTCCAGAGGGTCTCACCGACCCTCTGGCGCTTCGCGATCCTCCGCATACTCGGATCGCTCCGCTGTTACCCTTGAAGGGGGTCTGCCCCCTTCAAACTACCCCCGCTGTTTGGAAATTTGTAGAACTTCCAAACGGTCAAGGCCGGCGAAAAAAATGGGAGCGTATCCCCCTGCTCCCAATCTCCTCTTGCCGTTCAGCCGTCTCGGCCATATGGCAGTCGATTTTCCGCGTCTATTCTTTTTTCGACTCCGCCTTCTCTTTCATCTCTTTCGTCTCCCCTTTTGACTCACCCTTGTCGGCCTTCTCGGCCTTCTTGTAGCTTTCGCTCCGGTAGTCAGTGACGTAAAACCCCGATCCTCTGAACAGAAATCCGGCTCCGCCACTAATCAGCCGATGCACACGCCCCCCGCACTGGGGACATCGGCTCAGGGGTTTTTCAGAGATGTTCTGAAACTCCTCAAACCGGTATTGGCACTTCTTGCATTTATATTCGTATGTCGGCATACACGACTTCCTCCTTCAAACACCCGGGAGCCACTATGTGAGATGGCTCTTCAATCTCCGGCTCCGCGATGCATGTCTGAGACGGCGAATGGCCCTGACCTTGATCTGTCTGGCCCGTTCTCTGGAGACACCGTATTTGTCGCCGATCTCTTTCAGAGTGTATGTCTTGTTCGTTCCAATTCCAAAATAGAGTCTGAGCGTTTCCGCCTCTCGGGGCGTCAGGGTCTTCAATGCTTCATTGATGGCTTTGAGTCGAGACTCCGAGAGAAGATCCGTATCCGGGGCCAGCTGGCCCTCGTCCTCGAGAACCTCATGCAGATCTCGATCCCCATCACTGGGAAAAGGCGCATCCATGGAAGCATGTTTCGAAGAGAGGCTGAGTGTCTCCAGCACCTCTCCGTCGCCCATCTCCAAATGCTGGGCAATCTCCACTGCAGTCGGCGGCCGCTCCAGCTCTTGCTCGAGAGCACCGGATATCTTCCCAATCTTATGGAGTGCATTAATGCGGTTGATGGGAAGACGGACAACCCGCGTCTGATCCGCCAGGGCCTGGGTAATGGCCTGCCGGATCCACCAGACAGCATAGGAAATGAATTTAAACCCTTTGGTCTCATCGAACTTCTTCGCTGCCTTAATAAGACCGAGATTTCCCTCGTTGATGAGATCCAAGAGCGGCAATCCCTGCCCCTTGTATTCAACCGCGACGCTCACGACAAAACGGAGGTTCGATTTGACCAATGTGTCGAGGGCGTCCTGCTTACCCTTCCGTATCTTCTTCGCCAACTGAACCTCCTGCTCGGCCGTCAGCAGTGGAATGTTGCTGATCTCTTTCAAATAGAGCGCCAGGTGCTCATCTTCGACGGACAACGGTCCTTTTCTGTCAGAAAAATCTGCCATCTCAGCACTCGCCTCCTTGACTGTGCGAATTATTCGACTACTTTGTAGTCGATATTAATCGACAACTTCGTAATCGGCCTCCACGGCCGCTTCATCAGCTCCCTCAGTCCCTTTTCTCTTCTCCTTGGGCTCCTCGGTACGGGGACTCCCAGCCTGAGCCTGTTGTTGTGCGGTGGTCTGTTGATAGAGAGTGGCAGCGGCTTGATGCCAGATCTGAGTGAGGGCTTCGGTCGCCGACTTGATCTCGTCTCCATTGTCGACCTTGATAGCTTCCTTGACTCGGTTCACAGCAGCTTCAACTTTGGCCTTCGTGTCCGCATCGAGTTTGTCGCCCATCTCTTTGAGGTTCTTTTCTGTCTCGTACACCATTTGATCGGCCCTATTCTTGACGTCAATCGTCTCTCGACGTTTTTTATCCTCATCGGCATGAGACTCGGCATCCTTCACCATCTTATCGATCTCCTGATCGGTTAAACCGCTGGAAGCCTCAATACGGATGGACTGCTCTTTGCCGGTCGCCTTGTCCTTGGCGGACACGTTCAGGATACCATTGGCATCGATGTCGAAAGCTACCTCAATCTGCGGTATCCCCCTCGGTGCGGGTGGAATACCGTCGAGATGGAACCGGCCGATGGTCCGGTTATCGATGGCCATTTCTCGCTCACCCTGGAGAACATGAATTTCTACAGAGGTCTGACTGTCGGCTGCTGTGGTAAAGATCTCGCCCTTTTTGGTCGGGATGGTCGTATTCCGCTGAATGAGTTTTGTGCACACGCCACCCAGGGTCTCAATTCCCAGAGAGAGAGGTGTCACATCCAGCAGGAGCACATCCTTCACCTCGCCGGCCAGGACGCCCGCCTGAATGGCGGCACCGACGGCCACGACTTCATCCGGATTCACCCCTTTATGAGGATCCTTGCCAAACAACGTTTTCACAGTCTCCTGCACCTTCGGAATCCGCGTCGATCCGCCGACAAGGATCACCTCATCGATGTCCTTCGGCTCCAGCCCGGCATCCTTCAGGGCCTGCTGACACGGTCCCACTGTCCTGTCAATGAGATCGTCGATCAACTGCTCCAACTTGGCCCTGGTGAGGGAGAGGTTCAGGTGCTTCGGGCCGCTGGCGTCAGCCGTAATAAAGGGGAGATTGATCTCCGTCTGGGATGTGGACGACAGCTCACATTTGGCCTTTTCGGCCGCCTCCTTCAAGCGCTGTAAAGCCATGGGATCGGTCCGAAGATTGATTCCCTCCTGCTTTTTGAACTCGTCACACAGCCAGTCGATAATCCGCTGGTCGAAATCATCTCCGCCCAAGTGCGTATCTCCATTGGTCGACTTCACTTCAAAAACACCCTCGCCCAATTCCAATATGGAAATATCAAAAGTTCCGCCACCCAGGTCAAAGACGGCGATCTTCTCGTTGCTCTTCTTGTCGAGACCATAGGCCAGGGATGCCGCCGTCGGCTCGTTGATGATGCGGAGCACCTCGAGACCGGCGATTCGCCCGGCGTCCTTCGTCGCCTGACGCTGGCTGTCGTTGAAGTACGCCGGTACCGTAATCACCGCCTGTGTGACTTTTTGGCCAAGGTAATCCTCGGCCGTCTGCTTCATCTTCTGTAGAACCATGGCCGATATCTCAGGCGGTGTGTATTTCTTGTCCTCGATCTCCACGGTGGCCAAATCATTCGTGCCGCTTACTACTTTAAAGGGAACGGTCTTCATCTCCTGACCGACTTCACTATAGCGACGACCCATAAACCGCTTGATGGAAAAGACCGTATTTTGCGGATTTGTGATGGCCTGCCGCTTTGCCACCTGCCCCACATGCCGCTCCCCGGACTTGGTAAAGGCAACCACCGACGGTGTCGTCCGGCTCCCCTCTGAGCTGGGGATAACGACCGGATCACCGCCTTCCATGACGGCCACACAGGAGTTCGTCGTTCCTAAATCTATGCCAATTACTTTTGCCATTTTATTTGTACCCCCTTACGTGTCAAATAAGAGTTGGCGAAGGGCGTAAAAGTTCCCTTCGCCAACCGTACACTTTCATACCGTGTTGAGAATGTCTACTTCACCTCAACAGCAACTTCCTTCGGCTTCACCTCTTCGGCTTTGGGGAGGGTGATTTTCAGAACTCCGTTCTCGTATTTTGCCGAAGCTTTATCAGCCACAACCAGAGTCGGAAGTGCAAAGGTTCTGGCGAATGAACCGTAGCTGCGTTCAACACTGTGATAGTCCGCCTCCTTTACCTCCTTCTCCTGCTTCTTCTCGCCCTTCAGGGTCAATATGTTGTCCTTGATGGTCACGTGGATGTCTTTCTGCTCCATTCCGGGGACTTCGGCCTCCACGACAACTTCATGGTCCGTCTCATGAACATCGACATCCGGATTCCACATTCGGTCCCCAAGATCCCGCCGTGCCGGAAATCTCTGAATAAAATCTTCAAAAAGACGGTCCATTTCATCCCGGAACTGGAAGACGTCTCTCGCCGGGCGCCATCGTACTAACGTCATTTTTGTCACCTCCTTCAGTATGTTCGTATCGTAACTTGCGTCTTTTTTCGCGCGTTGCACTCTGGTATATCGCAATTTTTGTGCCAAAAACCAAATGACCAAAATGCATCATAACTGAAAGAGGCCTTTTACTTTTTATTCTTAGAAATTACAATAGCTTACAAATTTCAACGATATCCTTCCAGAAAAGTGGTGTGTAATATACGAAAATAAAATTGCGATGTCAAGCTGACAATGAAATTTATTTATTTGTGCCCATATGTCTCAATTAGGACAATATGGCAGTAACTCGTCCTATTCGGCAGTACGTAAGGCGAAAGGGAGAATGCGCATTCAAAGAATGATCTTTCGTCATTTTTTCTGGTTTTTATAAAAAAGAAACGCTTTTACAGAAACATGTTGTGTCCTTAAGGACTTTTTGATATACTTAGAGATAATGAGTTCCGGGCAGATTCAAAATGACTCTGAGATCAAATTTATAGCCGATACAATGTTGGGCCGATTGGCGAAATGGCTTCGGATATTGGGTTATGATACGCTGTATCCCGGACAGGAATCGGATCAGCGGTTGGCCAGAATTGCGGCCGAAGAAGGTCGTATACTCTTAACGAGAGACACAGAATTGGCCTCGCGAAAGGGATTTCGAAAACTCCTCGTGGACAGTGATCGTCTGGCGGAACAATTATCCCAGGTGATCGAGGCTTTTCATCTCAAGACGAACGATCGTATTCTATCACTGTGTCTTTTGTGCAATTGTCCCTTGAGAGAGATTCAAAAAGATTCGGTTCGGGATAAGGTCCCGCCCTATGTTTTCCAAACGCAATCCCGCTTTTTTCAATGCCCTGAATGCGATAAGATTTTCTGGCCCGGCACGCACCTGGATCACATTCGGACCGAGTTGGAGAGACTTGGGTTTGTTCTTTGAACAACAGCGGGACTGTTCGTGGATGCTGCATTCCTCTCAATGGCCGTTCTGACTGATAGTGCTTCCGCGACCGTCATAGCGAGGGACGAAATCCCGGAACAATCTCGAAAGGAGATGGCAAGCAGTGAACCGTGTTGAGATCATTGCCATCGGAAACGAAATTCTGACTGGACGAGTACTGGACTCCAATTCCAATTGGCTGGCCAAGGCTTTTACCGCCGTAGGCGGTGAGGTCACCCGATGTGTGGTTGTACGAGATGTTGTTGACGAAATCGTGAGAGAGGTGCAAAACGCCAGAGCGAACAAGGCCCGGATCATCATCACCACCGGCGGGTTGGGACCCACCTTTGACGATAGAACTCTGGAGGCCGTTGCCCAGGCCCTCGATCGACCGCTGGTGCTCCATGCCGATGCCCTGGAATGGATCATTCAGAAGTATGAGGACCTCAAGAGGGAGGGATACGTCGACTCCGACGACATCACTCCCAGCCGCGAGAAGATGGCTCACGTACCGGACGATTCGATACCGCTGCCTAATACGGTTGGGGCCGCACCGGGCGTCATGATTGAGCTAAAAGGCTGCACCTTGTTCTGTCTACCGGGTGTCCCGGCCGAGATGAAGGCCATCTTTGAAGAGCATGTGGAGGAAAAATTACGATCAATCTTCGGATCTCAGGTTTTTATCGAAAGGAATATCACCACCGATGTGAGTGACGAATCGAAGATAGTCCCCATCATCGAAGCAGTTATGAAGGAAGTCGAGGGAGTCTATTTAAAATCAAAACCAACTCACTTCGGCAAAGACGTCCGCATCGGTGTCCGCATCACGGCGTCGGGGGAAGACGAAACAGAGTTAAAGGAGAGACTCGAAAGAACCGTTACGGTCCTTGAGGTTCAACTTAAAAGAAAAGGTCATTTGATTCTCGATCACGCAAAATAATCATCAACCTCTTTAATGAACAAATGTCACAGCTCGTCATAGTTACCGGCGCATCAGGTTTTATAGGAAGGATACTTTGCGCAAGCCTTATCGAGCGCGGCTACACTCTTGTGGCCCTTTCTCGTAATCCCGAAAAAGGGAGGGATATGCTCGGGGACAAAGTCCAGGTTGTATTCTGGGACGGTCGAAGTGCCGAGGGATGGGGACACTATGCGGATGGTGCGTATGCAATTGTTAATCTCGCAGGTGATAACATCGGCTCCGGGAAATGGACGAAAGAGAAAAAACAGAGTATTCTGCAGAGCAGACTTAATGCGGGCAGGGCCGTGGTCGATGCCGTCAAACAGGCTCAGAATAAACCAAAAGTAGTCCTTCAAGCTTCGGGTATTGGTGTTTACGGAGATCGGGGAGATGAACGATGTGATGAATCGACACCACTCGGAACGGGATTTCTCCCCGACGTAGGAAGACAATGGGAAGCGTCGACTCAGGGTGTTACCGATTTTGGTGTTCGCCATGCTATTATTCGAACTGGCGTCGTACTTGGAAAGAACGATGGATTTCTTCCGCGGAACATGCTCCCCTTTCGGCTGTTTCTTGGCGGCCACTTCGGAAGCGGGAAGCAGTGGCTTTCGTGGATTCACATTGATGATGAGGCACGGGCGATTCGGTTTTTAATGGAAAACGAAAAAGCTCAGGGTGTTTTTAACCTGAACGCACCGAATCCTCTCATGTCGAAGGAATTTGCCAAAACCCTGGGTCGCTCCATGAAACGACCTTCATGGCTCCCTGTACCTGGCTTTTTGCTGCGTCTCCTCTTCGGTGAGATGGCCGATGCGCTCATTCTATCCGGCCAGAGGGGAGTGCCGAAAAGGCTTTTGGATCTGGGTTTTGAATTTCAGTATCCCGAATTGGAATCCGCTTTACGAAATATTTTGAAAACGTAGCACTGTGCCGGGGTAGGTGTTGAACTTCTGCCGAGAAATTCAATTCATCCTATTCTGATGCGGGAATAAAACTCCAACATCGGCTTTTCGACGAAAGATAAGATGTTATTTTAAACGAGGAGTGATAATGAATTCAATCGATGAGCCAATCTTCGGACCGGAGTTTGGTCATGGTGGTTTTGAAACCTCAGAGGAACCTGATGTTGAACACAGTATCCGCGATCTCTTGGCTCACCAATCCTTCTGCGTTCTGTGCACGCAAGGTCAGAGCCAACCGTACGGTTCGTTGATCGCATTTGCCTTTACGGATAATTTGAAGACGTTTTTCTTCACGACACCTTTGGCGACCCGAAAGTTTAAGTTGTTGAGCGAATGCAATCGAATTGCTTTGGTCATCGATAGTCGTTGTCAACATCCCGATGATATGACGAAAGTAGGGGCCGTGACGGTTACAGGGAAGGCAGAGCGACTCCAAAGCGGTGAAGAGTTTGAGCAGGGCATCGCTCTTCTCAAATCGAGACATCCGTATCTCGCACATTTTCTCGAGTCCGACTCCACAGCACTGTTCAAAGTCGACGTCGTCCGATACTTTCATGTGACGCGTTTTCAAGAGGTCTCCCAGTGGATTCCCTAAAACCATATGTCATGCCTCTGAATGATGTATCCGAAACAGATGAGAAGGTCATAGGGGGCAAGGCATCCAAGCTGGCAAAACTTGTTGGAATGGGGTATCGCGTGCCTTCAGGCTTCTGCGTAACCATTTATGCTTATAATCATTTTATCGAGACGAACAGGCTGGATGAGATGATTGCTTTTGAACTGGGCAGAAAACGCTTTCAAGACATGCGATGGGAGGAGATCTGGGATGCAGCCCTGCGGATTCGTTCTTCCTTCTTAAGGGAAAAGATTCCCGCTGTCATCAGGAACACAATCATGACCTCACTGAAGAAAATGGGCTCAGAGAAACCGTTGGCTGTGCGTTCATCAGCGCCGAAGGAGGATACGGCCAGAGCCTCCTTTGCCGGATTGCATGAATCCTATATCGGTGTGACGGGAATGGAAGATTTATTGAATTCCATTCGATTGGTCTGGGCGTCTCTCTGGTCCGATGCGGCTCTTCTCTACCAGAAAGAGTTGGGATTGGATCCCCTTCGGAGCAGTATGGCCGTCGTCGTTCAGGAGCTTGTTCAGGAGGACATCTCAGGTGTAGCCTTTGGGTGCGATCCGACAGCGCCGGAGGAGGATAAGGCCATTATTGAAGCGGTGCCGGGGCTGTGCCAGAATCTCGTTGACGGCACTCTCGATCCAGACAGGTGGCTTTTAAGGAAATCCACAGGTGAAATGCTCGCTTTCAAACCTGGGGATCGCGGTGGAGCAGAAAAGGGCACACCGTTATTGGAATCGGATGATCTCAAATTGTTGTATCGAGCACTTCAAGGGATTGAAACCCTATTCGGTTGGCAGCCTGATCTAGAATGGACCGGACGGAATGATCGATTGACACTTTTACAGGCCAGGCCAATTACGACTTCCCAGGCGGCTCCCAAAGATGACAAATCGTATTATCTCACCCTTCGTCCCAATGAGCAAAACTTGAAGAAACTGGCGCAGCGGGTTTCTGAAACGTTGATTCCACAGCTGGAAAAAGAGGGAGAGAAAATGGCCGCCGAGGACCTCTCGAAATTGAATGATCGAGAGCTGTCAGAGGCCATTGAGACGCGACAAGATGCGCTCGAGAAGTGGAAAAAGATTTACTGGGATGAGTTCATACCCTTTGCTCATGGTGTCCGGAGATTGGCGACTTACTATAACGATGCGGTTCGGCCACAGGACCCTTATGAATTCATTGGATTGCTGCGAGGACAGGCCATGCGCTCGACCCAGCGTAACCGGAAGATGATGGAGCTGTCAGAAGTGTTAAGATCCGATCCGTCTCTCCTGGAGCTGATTCGAGATCAGGTTTTTGGGGAAAAAGGTCCGCCGCCGTCATGGCAGGATGTGCGTCATCAGATCCATGCTTTACCCCAGGGTTTAAATTTTGTCAGGGGTTTCGAGAGCTTGCTTGAAGAGTATATGGATGTGTCCTATGGGAGAGCTCGGCTCAAAGACCGGCCGGAACTCGTCTTGAAGACCGTTGTTGAAATGGCCATATCGAAAGAACATTCTGTGGCAGGGGATCAGGTGACTGGTGGGCAAACCGATGTCGCCGAACTTGAGAAGAAACTTTTCCGTGCCGTTGGTCAAGAGCACATTGAGGAGGCGAAAGAGGTGCTGAGGATTGGCCGAATGAGCTGGCGGCTCAGGGATGATGATAATTTGTTACTCGGCCGGATTGAAAGCCAACTTTTGCGGGCCGTTCACGTGGGAGTCGAGTTGCTGAGGTCAGAGGGACGTTTACAGAGGGAAGGACGAGTGGGCGAAAAGACGGCCAATATCATCATCGCGGCGCTTCGAAATCCCTCGCAAAAAAAGGTTATAATTCCTGACGAGAACGGAACCGAGAGAAAAAGCCACCATAAAAAAAGGAAGAGTGTCAAATCCCGACAATTGATAGGGCAGCCTGCTGCCCCAGGTCTTGCCACTGGTCCGGTTTGCCGTGTTCTTGTACCGGAAGATTTTGGAGCGTTCAAAGCAGGTAACATTCTGGTGTGTGATGCCATCCAACCGAACATGACCCATCTGGTGCCCCTGGCCGGCGGAATCATCGAGCGACGCGGCGGCATGCTCATTCATGGTGCCATCATCGCCAGGGAGTTGGGTGTCCCTTGCGTCAACGGTGTTCCCAACGCAGTCGATCTGCTCGAGGACGGGGAGTTGGTCACTGTTGACGGTCACCTGGGGATCGTGACCGTGGGGGAGCCTGAATTTGACCTGGAGAGAGATATTAATAAAATCTATCTTCATCCTAAGGTGAGCGATTTATTGAAATAATTCGGTGGATTTGTTGTTCTGCGAGGAGCAAAGTGTTGTGAAGAATCCACACCATGCTAAGAGATTCTTCGCCCGACAAAACGGACTCAGAATGAAAGTTACGTCAAACCGGCTGCTAAAAATCGCTCAATTTGTGTTCATTAAAACATTATTGCGGGGACACATAAAAAAAGTTTTTGCAGTAACGTCATATTTTTTATGAACCTGTTTAGAAAGCGCCCCTTGAATTTTTCAATCACAGAATGATTCTTGAGGACAGAAGGAACGTACCGTTGTTTTAATAGTAATAATTATCAATAATAGTCAAGCTGTACTCTTTTATAAAGGAGGTGTTTTAAAATGTCGAAACTTTCTGCTATAGATTGGGTGGCCCTCATCCTGGTCGTGATCGGTGGGTTGAACTGGGGATTGGTCGGTGTCTTCGGATTTGATCTCGTGGCGGCCATATTCGGTCAGATGTCGGCATTAGGGCGCATCGTCTACGTCATTGTCGGACTGGCGGCCATCAAAGTGATCCTTATCATGGCCCTGCAGAGCAGGAAGTAAACGTGGGAAACCGGCGTTGCGGAGAGACCTGAAAGCCGGTGGAGATGGTCTGATTTGTGGTGGGACGATCAAGGGGGAGAGGAGAATAGTTCCTCTCCCTTTTTCTTATGTGCTCCTTCCGATGGATCCGAAGACGTCTTTCCCTTAGACTGAACCATGTTCTCTCGTATCGCTACTCTGTTTTGGTTTTGATGAACCGCTCCGCCAGTTGAAGAATGGCTTTGCGCCTCTCAGGATTCAACCTGTCGAAGGCTTTGACCATCATACTCATCCGGGGATTCTTCAGAAAGAAACGCCGGTGTTTACCGATGAACCGCCAGTAGAGGCCGTCGATCACATCGCACCAGGCCCCCTTTGGGAAATCGCTCATCTTGAGAATATAACTCGAACCCGAAATATAGGGCTTGGTGGCAAAGCTGCCGCCGTCGGCGAACTGTCCCATGCCGTATACATTGGGTACCATGACCCAGTCCGATGAATCGACAAAAAACTCCATGAACCAGCGATAGACCTCATCGGGATGAATCTCGCAGAGCAGCATGATGTTGCTCACGATCATCAGGCGTTCGATATGATGAGCATAAGCATTCTTTTGGATTCGGCGAATAACCGTGTCCAGGGGCAGCAAGCCCGTCGTACCTTCATACCAGGCCCGGCTCAGTTTTCTTGTATGAGTGAAAAAATTTCCCTGCAATCTTTCCGTGTTGTACACTCCTCGCATAAATTCCCGCCAGCCGATAATCTGACGGATAAATCCCTCGAGACTGGGAAGTGGAATGTCCTTCTGTTTCAGGACCGCGCCTATGACTTCCCTCGGTGTGAGGAGCCCCAGATTGAGCACCGGCGAGAGGATGGAGTGAAAGAGAAACGCTTGATCGGCTGCTATGGCGTCCTCATAGGGTCCAAAATTATTCAATCGCTCCCGCAGAAAGGCTTCGTACCACCGCACCGCCTGGGTCCGGGTTGTCGGCAGGTAAAAGGAATCAATGGATCCGGGATGATTGGGGAACAATTCATCGACCAAAAGGGCAACATCCCTGGTGTGAGATGTTCTTCTTAATTTCGGCAGGAGGGGTATGGTGATATCACGCGGCAGCCTCTGCCTGTTTTCCCGGTCGAAGCTCCATCTTCCTCCCAGAGGTCGCCATCCCTCCAGCAGCACGTTGAGCCGCTGCCGCTGCCAGATATAGAAGTCGTTCATAAAGAGACGCTTATAGGATTTCCGGTACTGAAGAAATTCACTGTGGGTTGTCGCGAAGCCGGGAGAGTCGACTATCTCCAAGGTTATTTGTTCCCTGTTGCAGAAGGTGCGTATCCGCTCCCTAAAAAAATGGTCCTCGATATCGTAGGTCACGATGTTTTTTATCCGATGTTCCCGAAGGGTCTTTTTCAGTTTCTCCTCAAAGGCGAGTTTCATATTTGACCGATCGAGGCTCCAGTATTTGACGGGATATGACCTCTGAATGAAATCCCGATGCGATCTCATGGCGGACAGGAACAACGTGATCTTGTGTTTGTGATAGTTGAAATGGGTACACAGATCCGCATCCTCGGCCATGAAGAAGAGTGTATTTGCCCCGGGCTTCAGAGAGGCGTGTGACGGGAAGAGGCAATTCCCCAATATCAAAGCCAATCTTTTTTTCGACATATGCGGAACGAACCGGTTGTGAGATGTGATGATTAACCGACCATCTCAAAGAGAACTGACATTTGAGCCTGAACCATGGCGCTCTCCACAAACATACAAATATTTTCCTTCGGAGACAAGAATAGATTCCTCAGGGACAAAAGATTGCTTGATATTTCCCTTTCTTCAAGCTAATTTCTTTTCATGAATGGCAATCGTTTCTTATCCCTGGGTGTGGTTCCAGGGAGGTCAGAATATCGTCATAAGCGAATGACAGGCAAGGGCACTGACCTGAATCACCGCGCACTGTGTATCGGCAGGGAAACTCATTCTTGCCCAATAAACGGGACGGGAATTGATGGGAGGATGTCGTGGGCGCCTTGAAAATTATAGCATGCATAGTCATTTGCCAGTTTGTGGGATTTCTTGGCTCTTTCTTCACTGCTCCTGCCATACCAACCTGGTATGCCGCGTTGAACAAGCCTTCTTTCACCCCACCAAACTGGGTCTTCGGGCCGGTCTGGATTACCCTATATTTAATGATGGGTATTTCGGCTTACCTGGTCTGGCGCTTGGGGCTTAATGAACCAGGTGTGAAAACGGCGTTGCTCCTGTTCGGGCTGCAGCTGGCTCTCAACGCACTGTGGTCTCCGGTCTTCTTCGGGCTGAAATCCCCCCTGGCAGGGGCGGCCGTAATCATTCTGCTTTGGATCGTTTTGCTGGCCACCATCATGGTCTTTTTCAATCTGTCCAGAATATCAGCCATTCTGCTTATCCCCTATATTTTATGGGTAAGCTATGCTGCCGTTCTGAACATATCAATCATGATCTTAAATTCATAGCCACTGGAGAGATACCATATGCGAACATTTGTGAAACCCAAGGTCGTCGTGAGCAAATGCCTCGAGTTCGATGCCTGCCGCTGGAACGGAGCCATGATCTCGTCCGATGTGGTCCGGCTCCTGAAACCCCACGTGGATTTCACTCCGGTCTGTCCGGAAATGGAAATCGGGCTCGGGGTACCCAGAAAACCGATCCGCATCCTGTCCGTAAATGGCGAACTCTCGCTCATGCAGCACGAGACGGAAAAAGACGTGACTGAGGACATGGTGAGTTTTGGTGACGGGTTTCTCGGGTCAGTGGGTGCTGTGGACGGATTCATCCTGAAGTACCGATCCCCTTCGTGCGGGCTGAAGGACGTCATGTTCTATCCCAGCCTGGGAAAATCGAGATCCATCGGTCGAGGGTGCGGTATTTTCGGGGGTGCCGTGCTGGAGCGGTTTCCCCTGCTGCCCATCGAGGACGAGGGGCGCTTGAGCAACTACCGGATCCGCGAGCACTTCCTGACGAAGCTGTTCGCCTTTGCCGATTTCCGGGAAGTGAAAAAGATCAGGAAAATGAAGGAGCTCGTGCGGTTCCAGACCCACAACAAATTCATGCTCATGGCTTACAATCAGAAAGAGCTGAGGCTGATGGGTCGCATCGTCGCCAACCCGGAGAAGAAACCGATCGAGACGGTGCTGCGGGAATACGAGCAGCATCTGTCGAGCGCTTTTCTGAAAATACCGAGATACACGTCCCACATCAATGTACTCATGCACGCCCTGGGATATTTTTCCGATGCACTCTCTGCCAAGGAAAAAGCGTTCTTCCTCGATTCCCTCGAACAATACCGCAACGAAAAGATCCCGTTGAGCGTGCCGGTGAATATCGCCCAATCGTGGATCGTCCGTTTCGAAAACGAATACCTCTCGAACGAGACCTTCTTCGAACCGTACCCCCAGGACCTCGTCGAAATCACCGATTCGGGCAAGGGCAGGAAATTGAAGGGCTGAAACAGGACCTTATGGTTACGAATACGAATACAATCGGGACTGTTCTCGTAACCGGCGCCACAGGGTACATCGGCGGTCGTCTCGTTCCCCGCCTCCTGGAGGAAGGATACTGCCTGCGCGTCATGGTCCGTGACGCGACGAGACTTCAGGGACGATCCTGGGTCAACCGGGTTGAGATCGCCGAGGGCGATCCGCTCAAGCCGGAGACACTGTCCGGCGCGTTCAAGGGTCTCGATGTGGCCTACGCCTTCATTCACAGTCGTTACAGGGGCGCCGACTTTCACACCAAAGACATGGAGGCCGCGAAAAATTTCGGCGCGGCGGCCAAGGCCGCCGATGTCAAACGGATCATTTACCTGGGAGGCCTCGGCGATCCCGAGACCAAATTGTCCGAGCATTTGCGCTCGCGTCAGCTAACCGCGAAATCCTTGAGCGAGGGAGGTGTGCCGGTGACCCACTTCAGGGCGGCCATCATCATCGGCTCCGGCAGCGCCTCTTTCGAAATGATCCGGTATATGACCGAGCGCGTGCCGCCCATGATCTGTCCCAGATGGGTCTTCAGCCGCATCCAGCCCATTGCCATTGATGACGTCATGAGTTACCTGGCCATGGCGCTGAAGGTCCCGGAAAGTGCCGGGAAGACAATCGATATCGGAGGAAGGGACGTGATCACCTATGCCGACACCTTTCGAGGGTATGCAAAAGTGCGCGGACTGCGCCGCGTCATCATACCCGTCCCGGTCTTGACACCGAGACTGTCATCCCACTGGGTCCACTGGGTCACTCCCATGTCCGCCAAAATTGCCAGACCACTGATCGAAGGGCTTCGCAACGAGGTCGTCGTACGGAACGACCTGGCCCGGAGCATGTTCCCCGGCATTCATCCCATCGGTTATGAGGAGGCCGTGCGCAGGGCTCTGAAAAGTATCGAATCGGGCCGAGTTGAATCAACCTGGAGCGACGCGCTCTGCACAAGCTGCGGGGACAAACCGCCCGCCGTGCTGACCGACCAGGAGGGGATCATCACGAAGCGGATACAGAAGACGATCGAAGCCCCGGCCGAATCGGTCTACACCGTCGTCACAGGCCTCGGAGGAAAACGGGGATGGCTTTATTCCAATTGGGCCTGGTGGTCCCGGGGGCTGCTGGACCGGCTTTTCGGCGGGGTCGGTCTGCGACGGGGACGACGCCATCCCGAAAATTTGAGGGCCGGTGATGTGGTCGATTTCTGGCGGGTCGAAAAACTTGAAACGAACCGACTCCTTCGCCTGCGCTCGGAGCTGAAATTTCCCGGCCGGCTCTGGCTCCAGTTCGAGATTCACCCCGGTGATACGGACACCTCGATCCTGGTCCAGACCTTCAATTACGTCCCCAAGGGATTCCCCGGATTCCTTTACTGGTACTTACTGCTGCCTCTTCACAATGTGATTCTGTCAGGGCTTGCCAGACAAATAAAAAAAGCCTCTGAAAAAGAAAATACTGAACCGTAACACATATTTCAAACCGCTTGAGTGTCGAAGATATGAATCCAAACCGCGTCCGAAAATTGAATAATAGAGATGAAGAGAGCGGTCCGGTCGTCTACTGGATGTCGCGTGATCAGCGGGTACGGGACAATTGGGCTCTTTTGTATGCACAGCACATTGCCTTGGAACGTAAGGCGCCTTTGACAGTCGTTTTCTGTCTTGTTCCGACTTTCCTCGGAGCGACCCTCAGGCAATACGGTTTTATGTTGAAGGGATTAGAAGAGGTCGAAAAGAGCTGTGCCGAGAAAAACGTCGGCTTCTTTCTGCTCAAAGGGGACCCTGAAGACGAGATCCCGAGATTCATAAAAAAGTATACAGTCGGTACTCTCGTCACGGATTTTGATCCGTTACGAATCAAGAAAGGTTGGAAAGATAAAATATCAGGGCGCATAAAAATTCCATTCTATGAGGTCGATGCCCACAATATTTTACCATGCTGGGTCGTATCCCAAAAGCAGGAATATGCGGCCTACACCATTCGCCCGAAAATACATCGAGCCCTTCTCGAATACCTGGAGGAATTTCCCCGCCTGAGAAAACATCCCTTTCCCTGGAAAGGAGAGGTGAAAAAGATCGATTGGGAGGGCGCGAAAAAAGCTCTTCACGTTGATACATCCGTTCCTGAGGTTTCATGGATTCGGCCGGGAGAGAAGGCAGGGCGGAGAGCCTTGACTCATTTTGTGAAGGATAAACTCCATCTGTATGATGAAAAAAGGAATGATCCCTCACAGGACGGGCAGTCGAATTTATCACCGTATATGCATTTCGGTCAGATTTCGGCCCAACGGGTAGCTCTTGAGGTCGAACACGCTGAGGTCCCTGGCAAGTTGAAAGAAGGTTTTATCGAAGAGCTGGTCGTTCGAAGAGAGTTATCGGACAACTTTTGTCTCTACAATACAAATTACGACAACATTGTGGGTGTCCCCGATTGGGCCAAAAAGACTTTAGAAAGACATAAGAAAGATAAGAGAGAATACCTCTATTCTCCGGATGAATTTGAAACGGGTGTGACGCACGACAAACTCTGGAATGCGGCCCAAACCGAAATGGTGAAACAGGGCAAGATGCACGGCTACATGAGGATGTACTGGGCCAAGAAAATTCTGGAATGGACAAAATCGCCGGAGGAAGCTATTGAAATTGCCATCTCTCTCAACGACAGATACGAGCTCGATGGGAGAGACCCGAACGGGTACGTCGGTGTCATGTGGTCAATTGGCGGTGTGCACGACAGGGCCTGGTTCGAGCGCCCGATTTTCGGAAAGATCCGGTACATGAGTTATAATGGATGTAAGAGTAAGTTCGACGTCGAGAAGTATATTGAGAAGGTGAAAGATTTATAGATAGTATGTAACGATCAGCATGCTTGAGGTCAATGAGAAAAAGAGCCGGTGTTGTCCCTCTTTCCAAAGAGCCTGCCCTGGGCTTGACGAAGGTGGGACATAGGGGTATTCGAACCAGAAAATATCGAATTCTCTCTGACTCCCCTGTGAAAAAAAGGGGAAAAAATATTGATCCCGTAATTTTACTTCCTTGCCCGAAAATCGGTAGACCCGATCACGTCACAGAATTATATTACGATGCCATGTATACTGGAAACGATGACACAAGGAATACACTCAGGAATGGGAATGTATGGAAAATATGACACACGAAGAGATGCTCGAGGCAACTCGGAGAAATGACGCCACCTACGACGGAACGTTCTATGTTGGCGTGCTTTCGACCGGCATCTACTGTCTTCCCTCGTGCAAAGCGAAGCTGCCCCTCATCAAAAATATCGTCTTCTTTGCGACCCGCGACGAAGCCATTGCCGCCGGACTTCGAGGGTGTAAACGGTGCAAATCGGAATTCTACCCCAACGTGGTACCCTCCTGGCTGGATGATCTTGTCGCCTTCATGAGAAAAGAGAGGTGCAATAAAATCGACGAAAGCAAGCTTGCCGAAATAGCCAAAGTTGATATCTCGACCATAAGAAGATACTTCAAGTTATATCTTCAAAACACACCCATGGCATTCCACCGAAAGCTGCGCCTGGCCCATGCACGAAAATTGATTGAGAACGGCGTGGATTATCTGACGGCGGCCTACGAGTGCGGCTTCGAGTCATCCTCAGGTTTCCGTGACGCCTTCACTAAAGAATACGGGCTACCACCAGGAGAGTACTTTGCGCAACGATCACATCGTTTATAAAGAATTGGAGAGCCCCATAGGAATACTCATTGCCGGAACGACCCCAAAGGGCGTTTGTCTTCTTGAATTTGAAGACAGAGGCGGGCTCGACAGAATCAAACAGCGTATGTTGAAGCGGTATGGGTTCGAAATCGCGCCTGGGACGAATTCTTTCATAGATCAACTCGAATCCGAGGTGTGCCGGTACTTCGAGGGAGCGCTCAAAACCTTTATGGTGCCTTTAGATCTTAAAGGTACGCCCTTTCAAATGGCTGTCTGGCAGCAATTGCTCAACATTCCCTATGGTGAAACAACAACATACGGTGAAATCGCGTCGTTTCTCGGAAAGCCCGGTGCAATGCGAGCGGTGGGGAGGGCCAACGGTGATAACTTTATTGCCATTGTGATCCCCTGTCATCGGGTCATTCAAGCAGACGGGAACCTGCGAGGTTATGGCGGCGGGATATGGCGCAAACGTCGTCTTCTGGAATTAGAAAAACAACATGTCTCTATGTAACCTGGACCAATTGAAGAACCGAAAAAAGTAGAGACAGCATTCATTGATGTCCGAGGACAGGTTTGAAACCTGTCCCTGTATTTTACAACAGGAGAATTTGTAACTCCCAATTTGATATGGGGCGCTTTGAAGTCCGATGGAAAATCGTACGCGACTACTTCCGCAGCGCCGCTTTTGAGAAGATATACTCCGGAATATCAATATCATACGTAACGGATTCGATAAGAAACTCCGTGCCATCACCGCTTTTCAATTCGTCTTTGAAGACGACTCGTTCCCCAACCCAACGGTCCCCTTCCTTTATCACACTCTTCACTTCCGTTGTCTTCAGCAATTTTCCGCTTTTCGCGTACCGGTTCTCTTTGAGAGCCAGATACCGCTCCTTGTCTACCCAGATATCCCGCGAATGATAGGCGACGTCCGTCTCCTTGGCCGTTAATTTGAGCACCCAGCAGGGACGCTCCATGAAGGTTTCTTCTCCAACCACCTCCGCCTCATAAAGCCTTAGAAGATGACGATCCTCCATCATATCCTCGTAGGACAGGTCCGAGCCCATGACCGATTGTCTGAGCATGTGTCCCGAGATCTTGATGATCCTGTCCGTGGATGGAGAGTAGGTCCACAACTGCTCCTGGAGCTTCAGCATTTTTGTACCGCTCTCTCTGGGGGGCTCCAGGTACTCGGTGAAGGATCGATCCGCCCCCTCGATCCAGGACTGGGCCTTCAGGGTGCGGCTTCCCCGGCGGCCGTGTATGAGCATCTCATAGATAATTTTTCTGTTCCGAGCAATCTGGTTCTCATCGACCTTTTCGAGGATAGCTTCGCCTGATGGGACTTGTGCCATCCCCACGGTGGTTATCATCAACATGAGAGGAATCATAAGCCGTTTCATACCTCTAACTCCTTCATTAAGTGCGACGTCTGTCGCTTGTAAATTCCAATACCAGAAATGGCCGTACCGAGGAACGTGGCGATCAGTCCGGGTACAAAACCGATAATCAGGCTGGTGGGCGTCACTCTGGCACGCATCACATCTGAGATCATCATGGATGCGTTCCTCAACATCGATGAAATGTCCAGCCCCTTGACTTGAAGGTAGTATGAGATGGCCAGACCGACAATCGTTCCCAGTATAGAACCGAAACAACCGATCATCAGCGACTCGGCGATCATTGAGCGATACAGGTGGCTTTTGCGCTCGCCGATGGCGAGTCTCACTCCAATTTCACCATAACGCCGCATACTCCCGATGAGGCCGGCGTTCCACAGTACAATGGACATGACCACGACGAAAATCGTGATGACGATACCGGAAAAGGTGTCCATTAGGTCGAGCAACTCCCCCAGACCGCCCTGATCGCTCAGGGTTTGCATGATCGGCGAGAAAGCGTCATCGGACTTCTGGAATCGGTTATTAAAGGCAGCAGTAAGGTCGACTGCTCTTCCGGGATAGTAAAAGGAGTCGTTGAAGAAACCTAAAATCTCGCCGGAAGCGTCTTCCATGTCCAAGGCGTACTGAACGTCCGAGATGTCGGCGATCATCGAACCGCGGTCCAGGGCAACGATCCCGAAGCGAATCGTCCCCACGACTATGAAATTATGGGCGGCCATGCCCCCATACATAGTGGAGCTGATGAGTGTGGCTGTCTCGCCAAGTTCAATTTTCAATCGTCCGGCAAAATCGTCGCTGATGACGATCTCTCCCGGCCTCTCAGGAAGTCTGCCGCGAACGACAGAATTATTGAGGTTGAGGAGGCTGTGCTCCCGGCTTTGTGAAGAAAAAAGGTCGACGCCAAGCCCCATCACTGGCCCCTGAGCCCTCGTCTCCCCCTGTTCATCCGGAATATCCAGCAGGCCACCGAATTTGATACGCGGTGTCCATATCATGTGAGGAAACCGCGCATTCAATTCTTTCAGGAGTTCGGAAGCGCCGACGAAAGCCAGATCGTTCGGGATTTGATCGGATTCGGCGGCGTAGGCCTGGGACATGATTTTCACATGGCCTGTTTCAAAGTTGGCGCTCGACTTGATCATATCCTCTGTAATACCCTGTATCCAGCAATAGAGAACCACGGTCAGCATGACGCCGGCCAAAACGGTCAATACCGGAAATAAGGATCGAGATCGATCGCGAATTAAGCCTTTCAGTAAAAAGCGTATCATGTCATCTTTCCCCTGAGTGCATCGGTCGGTTTGAGTTTCGCAATCCTTCTGCTTGGCAAATAGCTCACAACAGTGGTTACAAGAAGTATGACCGCCGTTGTTCCCACAATCAGAGCGGCACTATATTCGGGAAAGAGCTTGTCACCGATCGCAATTCCGTATTGATCCATCGATTGGGGTAGAGGCCATCCTTTGAAGGTGAAATACGTCAAGAGAGGTATACCGTAAACGGCTGAAATGATTGCGGCCAAAAGGCCGTGCATGGCGCCTTCCAGGGTGAAAAGGAGGATGAGTTTTGCTCTCGTCAGTCCCAGCGCCATCAAGGTACCCATCTCTTTGCGTCGCCTGAAAATGGAAAGGATCTGCGTGTTAAAGATTGCCAGCATAGCAAGAAAAAGCAGAATGACGTAAAGTATGCCTCTCGAAATTGTTCTGGCCTTCATCATGTCACGGATATCCTTTAAAAGAACATCCTGGCTCTGAAAAGACCAACCTTCGATTTTTTCTTTCAATCCGATCTGCTGATCGATCACAACAAGGGTCGCCTCACCCTCCATCTGGGTCATCCCCTGCAAAGTTTCCAGAGGAATCCAGATCTGATTATTGTCAATACTCTGGACAGAGGTGCGCATGATCTGAACGATCTCAACATCTCTGGCATCGAACGTTCCGTCTCTGTCTCGCCACCTGAGAGTGACAGAATCCCCGATCCGTAATCCTGTGCTTTTTGCCATTCGGTTGCCGATAAGGGCAGGGACCATTGCACTCTCTCCTGTGAGGAAGTGAGATGGTATGGTCAACACCTTCTGCTCAGGATCGATACCCTTGAGGAGAATTGTCCGGATCCGGCCATTGGGATAGATCGTGCCCTGGGTGATTAAAAGGGGCGTCGCTTTCCTGTCCCTGACCCATTTCTGAAGAGTTGAGGGTATAACCCCATGGGCCTCCTGTAATGCAAAGGGGTCGTATGGATCGTAATTTTCGTTCCAATATTGTCCGCCGCCGTATTCGGCATCGATCTGCGATCGGCTGATCTGCTGGTACATGCCGATGTTGAAACCCTGCGTCCAAATGATGGTGACATAGGCAATGGACAGAACGACTACATTCAGCCAGGTACGCAATCCCGCTCCTAATAAATTTCGCATGGCCAATCTGGGAACAAGCATATCAATTTCTCTTTGTGTCGATCAGTTCATCCTTATCGACCTTACCATCAAGAAGCGTTATTTTTCGCCGCAGATATTGAATGACTTTTTGGTCATGTGTTGAAAATACGAACGTCGTTTGCAGGGTTCTGTTCAATCGCTCCATGGTCTGCAGAATGTGGTGTGAATTCTCGGCGTCCAGATTGGCTGTCGGCTCATCGGCCAGAACGATCTCCGGTTTTTTCACAATGGCTCGCGCAATGGCAACCCGCTGACTCTGTCCGCCCGAGAGCTGGCTCGGCTTCGATTTGGCTCTATCGGCCAACCCCACCCATTCGAGGGCATCCATCACCAATTTCTGTCGATCGGCGGGAGACATATGCAGCAACAGGAGCGGGAACTCCACGTTCTCATAGACGGTGTAAACCGGAAGAAGATTGAAGGTCTGAAAAATGAACCCGATGTGTTTATTCCTGAGCTCAGCCGATTTTTTATGAGAAAGGTGTTCCACTTTTTCTCCCAGTACAAGGGCACTGCCTTCTGTCGGAGTGTCCAGGGAGCCGACGATATTGAGCAGGGTCGTCTTTCCGGAACCACTCGGTCCCACCAAGCCGGCAAATTCACCTTTCTTAAAAGTGAGATTGACATGATCCAGTGCCACCAGGGAGTGGTCCCCCATGGGATAAATTTTTACCAAGTCCTCTGTTTGAATTAAGAATTCGTTTTCCATGGTCACCTCACTAATGATCGAAAACTATCAGGAGTTGCACTCCCTTACCTGCAAATGTGCTCGCTGTGTCTTGAGTTTGGAATATCTGAAACCGCTGTGGGTTCCAGAATCCGATGAGATGGAAGCGCCAGTTGTCGTAGGTTCGTTGCCAGTTTATGAAACGATACCAGTCTTCATTTTCCCAATCATAATATAATATGCCCGTGATCGTGTCCACCAATCCAAGAGGATAGTTTGCGGACAACGCAGAGAATTCGAACCCTTCTCCGGAGCCGAAAGCATCGTCCGAAGCCTCGAATATGAAATATTCACCAAGAATATGGAGCCCGTTTCCCAGCCCGATGGTATAGTCGCATCCGAGCGTAACGAGTCTTTGGTATTTTAATGGGAGGGCTTCGATATCCTGGTGCAACAGGACTCCTTCAAACCAGACACCTAATTCCATATCCCACTTGGCATCGAGACCAAACCGATCTTCAGGGGCAGTCTTGTCAGCGAGAGCATATCGGGGATTGAACCCCGGCGGAATATCTCCGGATATCGACGACAGCAACGAACGGAGACCCTTCTCAAGATCCATTTTTCGATGATGATAGGAAACAGCGATTTCTCCGGTCAGAACAGGATGCTGAAATCGACCGCCATATTCAACCTCATGGCCAACAGAGGGTGCGACGTCCCAACCCTTTGTTTCGTCATTTCCGTAAAGACCCCACAGCCAGAGATTGGCATTGTTCAAGAAGTAATATCTGAGAAGGAGCCCATAGACCCCATCCGTGAGCTGAAGAGGATCGCGGGGATCGATGCGATCGAACCACATCAGCGGTCGCAGCAACGAGGCCGAACCGAAGTTAACCTTCTGGAGGCCCACACGAACTTCACATTGTGACCCTGAAAACCGCAGCCAGAGCCGATACGGCTTCGTCTTGCCGTCGGCATCCGTATCGTCAATCGCATGAACCAGCGCCGTTCCATATGTATTCAGAGAAAGTTCAGCATCAATTGAATACGCGCCCGCAACGGATTGCGAGATGAAAAGACTCGGAATATAACGGAGACCAACCTGTGTGGGAGTAGACGCTTCGGCGGTGACAGTTATCCATCCGGAGAGCTGACCCTGAAACTCATAGGCCTGCGACATGAGACCTGCCGGACACCATAAAAAACAGAACGCCGCACAGACGATCTCTTTTGTCATCCTAAGCTTCATTCTCAGCCTCAGACTTATTACCGCCATCCCTCGGAAGGATGCCGAAGAAGAAGAATTTGGTCAGCTCCATGATTACCTTTTCAGGAGAATCATAGAGCTTCACGAGCCGTTCATCGGAGATCATTTCTACGATGTGATTCAGAAAATAGAGGATAAATTCAGGGTTGATATCCCTCCGAATCTCGCCCAGTTTTTGCGCCTTCAAATAGTCGCTGAGCACCTCCTGAAAAGCCTCCTCCCTTTTGCGAGCGATGAATTCCGCAATCCGTGGATCAGGGTTTTGAGTCATATCGTGAAAGTATTCCTGGCTCACGTCCCTGGCCTGGCTCAATTTCATCTCAATCGTTTTCTCCACCTTTACGGGAAAAGGCATATCCTGATCCATAATGTGCCGATACCGGGCCATACTCTCCGAAATAATTCGATTGATGAGAAACTTGGTCAGATCAACTTTATTGGAGAAGTGCTTGTAAAAGGTCATCTTACTGACATGTGCCGTCCGACAGATCTCCTCAATGGAAACCCTTCTCATACCGTATCGCATGAACAGCTCCTGAGCGGTATTCACAAGCTGCTGCAATTTGGGATTCTCTATGTGCTCCATTTTGACACTCCTTACAAACCAGGCCCAACTTTACGATTACATTAATTAGATACATATTTCGTAATAAAGTTTCATATTCGTATAATATTTACCCGCGGATATCACTATTTTTGGGAAATGTAGGGGCTCAATATATTGAGCCCCTATCACGTCTGAAAATTGATCGATTTGAAATACTTATGAATACTGCGGCCAAGTCACGATGGCAAAAGATCATGATGTCGCGTCCCTCTGATAAATCTTTATGTTATAAGCAACTTTTGAGCACCCTGATGCGTCATAAGAGGTGACCAGATAGGGGCGGACGTCACGAAAGAGCCTGAAGTACCTTTCATTGCTTTGCTGCACGTTTGAACACTCGATTTGAGAAATCCACCATAATGTATATACTCAGAAGAATTTTCTTCACTTTCTGCATATTTTCGTTCTTGCTCATGTCCCTGTTGGCCGGTGTATCGAACACTCAGCGCCCGGTGAGCACCGAGGCCCGAGTTTTCGTCGCTGCGAGAGGTCTTTTCGACGACGGCCTCTACCAGGCGGCCATCGACGCGCTGCAGGATTACTTATCGAACCATCCTCAAGGCGAGAACCGCTCCGAGGCACAATTTCTCATCTCCGAGTCCTATTTTCAACTGAAGCACTATACCGAAGCCCTGGATGCTTATCAAAAGTTCCTTTCAGAGTATCCTGCAGTGGCCCGTGGCGCCGAGGCGCAACTGCGCATCGGCCAGTCGCTGTTCAATACCGAGCGCTTCGATGAAGCCGCGGACGCCTTTGAGGGGTTTTTCAATACGTACGATAAGAGCCCTCTGGAGGATCAAGCCCTCTACTGGCTCGGCGAGTGCCAGTACCGCCGCGGAAATCCCCACAAGGCTCTCGACCGCTTTTCAACACTGGTCAGCCGATACCCGAAAAGCTCTCTGGCCGACTACGCGTATTATTCGACAGGGTGGATTTTCGAGGAGGAAAAGGATTATCGAAGGGCCGCCGATGCCTATATAAATGTGACCGAGAACTTCCCAGAGAGTCCATTGGCTGCTACCGCTCTCTATCGATCCGGTCTTGTGCTCTTCCGGGACGGTCACTTGAAGAAGGCGCAGAAGGCTCTGCTGAAAGGGTTGCATAATCATCCGGACCATCCCCTTGCCCCTGAGGCACGGTATACCCGGGGAGAGATCTACAGGCAGCAGGCCGATTACAGGAAAGCAGTCGAAGCCTTTGAACGTCTCATAGAGACCGATCCGCAGGGAGAATATGGTGACGACGGATACTTCGGTCTGGGTTGGTGCCTGGCAAAACAGGATCGATTTACCGAAGCTGCCGAGAGATACGATCGTCTCCTCAACCTCTTCCCAGAGAGCCCCCTGGCGCCCACTTCACTTTTCCACAAGGGAAGTGCCCTTCTGGCCAGCGGCGATTCATTAGCGGCACGCAACGCGTTCTTGGACGTAATGCAACGCTATCCCCAAAGCACTGAGGCCGCCGGCGGCCTGTACGAGGCAGCACTGTTGGATTATCACAGCAAGAACTACAGTCAGGCGCGTGCGAATTTTTTGAGTGTGGCAGACGGGTATCCTGAATCGGGCCTCGTGGCCAAGGCCCTTTTCATGGTCGGTGTATGTCTGAGTTTCGAAGGGTCTCACCAACGCGCCATACAAATATACGATCGGCTTCGCTCCGGGAACACCGATTCACCGGAAGCAGCTGAAGCGCTCTTTCGCATGGGCTTGGAGGAGAGGGAACTGGGCCATGCTGAGGCGGCTCTTCAGCATTTCTCGGCCTTCATGCAGCAGAACCAAGATCATGAGCTTGTGCCTGAGGCCCTCTTCTGGCAGGCAGAGACACATTACGACAGTGGTGACTGGGCAGCGGCCTTGAGAGGATATACCCGATTGGTCACAGAATACCCGTCCAGCCCTCGCAGGGCTATGGCCCTCTACGGCACGGGCTGGTCAAACATGAAAGTGAAGCGCTTTCTGGAAGCCGTACGTGGGTTTCGAGGGGCCTTAGCTGCAGGATTGAATGGGACCTCACACCAGGATGCCCTTCTCCGCATAGGAGACGCTTACTTCAACATCAAGGAGTACGATCAGGCCATTGATGCGTACCGCGATGCGGTTCGCTTCGACCAAGAAACTTTGACCGCGGCCGAAGCTCTCTTTGGGATCGGACAATCCTTTTACCGAGACTCTGACTTCGACAGGGCCAGGGAGTCTTTTGAAAAGGTCGCGGAGGATTACGGTGAGAGCCCTTACGCGGACGAGGCCCGTTACATGATCGGACGAAGCCTCTTCCAGGCCGGGCGATACGATGAGGCGGCGGAGCAGTTTCTGAGCCTCAGCGAAACATTCCCCGGCAGCCCTTTTGCCGATGATGCTCTCTATGCCTCGGGCGATTGCTACTACAATCTGATCCAATATGACGGGGCCATAGCCCACTATGATCGTCTCGTCCGCAGCTATCCCCAGAGTGAGTTGCTGGGAGATGCCATTCTCGGTATGCAGTGGTGCTATCTCCAGCAGGATCGGCTCGATGCTGCGATCGCCCTGTCAGACAGGTATGCGGAGCAATTCTCAAAAACCCCACTGGCGGCCGCATTATTGAGCAGAAAGGCAGAACTGCTCTACAATCAGGATCAGTACGACGAAGCCATTGAGGCCTACCGAAAGCTCATCCGTGAGTATCCCACAAGCTCCCGAACCTCCCCGGCCTGGTTCTGGATTGGAATGTCCCACCTCAAGAATGGAAACTCCGTTCAAGCCCTGGAAGCCTTCGAAAACCAGAGAACACAATTTCCCAGGGAGCCATTGACGCCTCGGGCCATCCATGAGACGGCCGAGATTTATCTCACCCAAAACCGTTTGAGTGCGTCCGAGCGGGCCTGCCACACATTGATCGAGGACTATCCTGAGAGCGACTATGCCTCCGAAGCCTCGGTACGTTTAGGCGAGATCGCCGCCAGGACAGGCGAGACCGCGGAAGCCGAGGCCACATTTCGAAACATCATCGGTCGGCTTAAAGGAAAGCCGCTGGGCTGTAAAGCCCGTGTCAACCTTGCCAAGCTGTATCTCAATGACGAGCGGTTGGATGATGCTTTGACCCTTCTCAAAGAGGTGGTGGAGTCCACCACAGACGAGACGGCTGCCGAAGCCCAGTTCCTGATGGCCCGAATCGCCCTCAACAGAGGCGACACACAAAAGGCGGCCGGCGAGTTCCTCAAGGTCAAATATCTCTACCCGGATCACACCACTTGGGTTATCGCGGCACTCTACGAAGCGGCTCGGGTCGACGAGGAGCTTCGGCGCTGGGAGGAGGCCCGTAAGCTCTATCAGACCCTCATCTCCGACTACGGAGATGAAGGGTATCGGCAAAAAGCGCGGGAACGGCTGGAGGCCATTAAAGACAAGAAGTAGGCAATTGAGCTCTGAGTCGAAATCGCATATGTTCACTAAGTATTCCTCTGTTCTCAAATACACCGTCTGCGTGGTCCTGCTTATGACGACGTCACTCCCTTCGAACGCCCAAGAAGCTCCGCAGAGTCAGCAAGAGAGGAAGTCTCCCCTCGAGCTCCCGGATGTGATCGTTTACGGGGTGGATACAGATCTCCGAAAGACGGGAGAAAAGACATCTGCCGCAAAATTCTCAATCCTCGCCCTGTCCAGTGACGCGCCGGCCCCTTATCCGTCCCTTCCCTCATGCCGGGGCGTCTTAACGATACCCGGTTCCCGCCAATCGAGTCCGGGCCATGCAACATTTCTCTCTTCCTATGTCGGTTCTTACTCCAGTTGGGGGCTTCAGGCGATTCATAATCGAACTCTGAAAAGAGCCCATCTCAGACTTTTCTCGGACATTCAGGGGACCAACGGCGCGTTCGACAAGAGTGTCGGGACGTGGGGGGAGATCGAAGGGAGAGTCGACGGTCCACTCTCAAACACCATCACCGGTGGGCTTCAGGCCGGTTATCGACGCTGGTCGTACGGGTTGCACGGCTCTCCAAAATTTCTTGGAAAGTTTCGCCAGGAATTGTTGACCATTCAAACACATATGGATTACAGGCATTCTCAACACACTCTGAGCCACTTCAGTTTCGCATATCGACTGTTGAACGTCCCCCAATCTCTTTATGACGTGTACGAAAATCTTTTTCGTGGCGAGTTTACGGTTCAAACGGAATTGGGCCCGTTCGGCATCAGTTCGCATCTTCACTGGACCGGTGACCGTCCTTCAGTTGAAAATATCAACGAGCCCCAGGATTTCAATTTGGTTGTCCCCGATTATCCTTCCAGTGATCTGCTCGGGCTCAGCATCGTTTCCAAGGTCCCGCTTCTTCCTCAGTTCTCAGCCGATATGGGAGTCGATGTGTACGTGTTTTCCAGAGAAAGACAGGACGACGAGACGAGACTTTTCCCAAAATTGCGCTGTCTCTACCGACCCCTTGCACCTGTGGCCATCCAGGCGTATCTGGGGGGAAATTTTCGGCATCGATCGCTGGTGGACCTCCATGAAGCAAATCCCTATGCGGTGCCGTCGATTTCATCTATCGTGTCTGCTGTCGAGGAGGTCCGATTGAAAGTGGGGACGGAGGTTGAAGTTGAGGTGCGACCGGACCTGTTTCTGAAGGGGGCCTATCGATGGACCCGTATCCTCGATGAATTGTATTGGCGATGGGAATGTGTTTCAGAGTTTTATACGAGTTTCCGGCTCGAGGAGGTCAGGCAGCACCGGATCGATCTCTCGTGCAATTACCGGCCCGCTGAAAATATTACCATTGAAACAGGATTGACATGGCTCGATTATGGCATCAAAGACCGCTACATCTCCATTGCGAACCCATCTGCGAAGATCCCCTTTCGTCCCAATAACCAGGCATGGGGGATCGTTACGTTTGACATTCCCGGAATAGTCGATATTCGAGGTGACTGGAGGTGGGTTGGGGGGCGGACTGCGTTCCTTCCGCTTCCTTTCGACTCATTCCATGATACGTTGGAACTGGATCCCTATTTTCTCCTCAACCTTACTCTGGAAAAGAACATTCACCGGGCGATTACGCTCTTTACCTCTATTTACAACCTGACAGACAGCGACTATGAAGTGTGGTACAACTACCCGGAAATGGGTATACATTTTCACGGAGGTCTGAAAATCGTTTTCTAATGTTTTTCTGACAAGGAGTATACTATGAGTCTTTTCTCTATTGTCGCCAAGGGCGGCGTGCTCATGATTCTTTTGGCCGCCTGCTCTATTGCGGCCCTGGCCATTCTCATCGAGCGCATCATTACGCTCAGGCGAGATGAGATCAATACCCGCGCTTTCCTGCTCGAGGTGAAGAATCGCCTGCTGGAGAATGATGTCGAGTCGGCCGTACACTTCAGCAGAAGTACCCCTGGTCCGGTGGCCGCCATAACCCAGGCTGGGCTTGAACGACACAACCGGCCTCGGGTTGAGATCAAAGAGGCCATTGAGAGCGCCGGAAAGACGGCCATCCATCACTTGGAAAAGTATCTGGGCGTTCTGGCCACCATCGCAACGGCTGCCCCTCTCATAGGATTTCTCGGAACGGTGACAGGCATGATCAGGGCCTTCATGCGCATTGAAGCTCTCGGCGGGAATGTTAACGCCAGCGTCCTGGCCGGTGGTATTTGGGAGGCCCTCATCACGACCGCTGCAGGGCTCACTGTGGGCATACCGGCATTGATTTTCTATAACTATCTCCAGGGCAGGGTTGAGAAGTTCATCTTTCAGATGGAAGAAGCGTCCGTCGATCTCCTGGATACATTGAGCGGGAAGGAAAGCAGCGATGAACTTTGAGACGAAGCACAAGCGGATCGCCCAGTTCAACACCATCTCCTTGACCGATATCGTCCTTCTGCTCCTCATCTTCTTTCTTCTCTCCTCGACCTTCGTCATCCAGCCTGGGATCAAGGTCAAACTGCCCAAAGCGGCTTCGACCCAGGCCGAGGAGCGGGGCAATATTTACGTCACCATTACCTCTGACGAGCGGATTTTTCTTAACGACGAGCGGGTGGCGGAAGGAGAATTGGGGGCGAAGCTCCGAGTTTTGTTGGCTGCTGAGGGAGACAAGGCCGTTGTCATTCGAGGGGATAAGGATTTGACCCTGGAGAAGACCATCTCTATTGTGGACATCGCCAAGCTGGCCGGGGCGGAGAAGTTCGTCATCGCCACCCAGCCGGGGTTGTAGGAACTGCGCTCGATTTTAAAGGGTCGAATATTTCGTTAGGGGCTCAATATATTGAGCCAGCACTACCCTTAAAATAATTAAGTAGATGATGAAGTTATCCGCAAAAAGAAACAGACGAACCGTACTCTCTTGGGCTGTGTCCCTTGGCGTGCACACCCTCATTTTCGTCATCCTATTAATCATAAAGGTGTTCATGGCTCCCGAGATACCGGAGTACAGCGAGATGGATTTTGTCTCCGTGCCTACGGTCACGAGTCCAGCGCATGCCCAAGTTCCACCTGTTTCAACCCCTTCAACAGAGGAAATACCGCAAGTCAAGCTTAATGAAGAGCCTGA
>CP070758.1:4374300-4450547 GCA_020348925.1 Gemmatimonadota bacterium
AGAGAATCCGTTGCATCAATCGAGGAGATTCCGGCATTCCAGCCGGAATGACAGTTCATGAATAAACCAGGCTAGAAAGAGAACACCTTTTGGTATTTCACACCACTCACAGGAGGAAAAAATGAGCCGAACCCCTTACGAAGGTCTGCAGGATGACATTCGAGAATTGAAAATCGAACCAGAAATTGAGGCTTGGAAAAATGAATACACCGACAGGGATTATACAATAGAGTTAACGATACCAGAATTTACATCAATCTGTCCAAAGACCGGTTTGCCTGACTTCGGAACAATCCTCATACGTTATATTCCCGATGAATTGTGCGTTGAGCTCAAATCATTGAAACTTTACATCCATGCGTATCGAAACGTGGGGATCTTCTATGAGCATGTCGTCAATAAGATTCTGGACGATGTCGTTCGGGCGTGCCTGCCTCGAAGCGCTGAAGTTATTGCAGAATTTAATGTTAGGGGTGGAATGAGAGCCCAGGTTTCGGCATCGTACCGAGGCTCGGAATAGCTCTGTCACAATTTCACAAGAGAGACCTCCTGTTTGGACAATATTCATTTTTGGAAAAAATTCCTTGACGCTCTAGGTTTTAATAATTAGCTTTAAAACCAATTTCTTGTGCACTTTTTTGTGATTTGCGAAGGATTGAACATCGTAGAAAGGAGAAGGATGATGTCCAGAAACACCTGTTTCATCGTTGCTATTTTGTTGCTTTTGCCCTTAGTCTGGTCGGGATGTGCTCAGAAAACCCCGGAAGAGCTTCACGCCACGGCCACGGAAGCACATGAGGCCGGAGAGATTGATAAGGCGGTGAAGAATTATCAGAAGTTAGTGGAGAAATACCCCGACAGCGAACTGACCTTAAAAGCACGGTTTATGAGCTCTTACTTAAGCTCTGATACTACGGAGAAAGATGTCTCCGCTGCCGATCTGGCCTATCAAGAACATTTCTTCAATGAGGCCCAGCAGCTTCAGATAGACGGCAAGTTCGAGGAAGCAGTCACATATTACCAGAAATTTCTGGCGGAATATCCAGAAAATGAAAAATATGCCTACAAAGCCCAATTCATGATCGGGTTCATATACAACGAGAGCCTGAAAGACACGGCCATGGCCCGACAAGCCTTCAAAAAGGTCCTCGCGGACTACCCTGAGAACGATCTCTCTGATGATGCCAGATGGATGATAGAAAATCTGGACAAAGGTCCGGAGGATATTATCACAGGGGAAGACAGGGAATAATTCGAGCGAGGATCTCGAATTATGGATTTACGATGCTTGGTCCTGTGGCTTTCGGTTTCATTCCTTCATGCCTCCATTCTGTGCCAAGGCGTTTCACAAGCTCAGATAGAATCGACACCCGACGACTCAACCCAACTCATCATGCTGCCGTCTTTTTCCGCCGATGTGGTTGTTGAGGCTATGGTGGATTCCTCCCGGGTACCGTTCAACCGTAATCTCACCCTTACAATAAAAGTCAGTTGCACCGGGGACATCAGTCGATATGAATTCCAGTGGCCGAATCCGCCGGACATCGACCGTTTCGATATTGTTGGAAGTTCCTCGGCCAATGTTGTTTCCGATGAGGGAGGTCAACGTGTAACCGTCAAAGAATTTCGATACATTCTCAAGCCGGTCGGTGAAGGGCAAGGGCGGATCGGACCGATTACTCTCTTTTATACGGACAAGAAGAGCCAGAGGGACTACTCTCTTTCGACACGGGCACTCCGGGTAGAGATCACCGAACCTTTGACCGGAGGATCAGCAGGCGTGGCTGCCACTCTGTTTGTTCCTGTCGGCCTGGTGATCGTTCTTCTGGCAGGTGGAGCATTTTTCTATCTCCGAAAAATGCGGGGTCGAAAAGAGATCGAAGTCCCCCAGCAGGAGGTGAAGAGTCCTGAGGAAACCGCATTGGAGGAACTGGAGACCGTCCCTGAATTGCGTCTGGCCGGGGAGATAAAGGAATACTATTCGGCGATATCCAATACGCTGCGTCGTTACATTGACCGCAAATACGCCCTTCGCACTGTGGAGCTCACAACACACGATATCGTTGGCAACCTGCGGCTGAAAGAGGTCGCACAGGAGGTCATTGCGGGGATCGAACAAATTCTCAATATCTGTGATATGGTCAAATTTGCCCGCCACGAACCTCCACCGGCCGATTTGGACCGAATTCTCTCCATGGCACACAACTTCTTCACAAGCAGAATGCATGTCCCCCCAGCGGAGGTGCAGGAGGAGAAAGAAGACACATTGCCGTAAACCTGGGAACTTTCTTGCGGTTGATTCGTATATAATTTCAGTTTTTTCATACATATCGTTTTCAAAGTCCAATCTTTTGAAGTCTCGTCGAGGGTACTCGAGAGAAGCCCCTTCTTCTTTCAATTGTTGGACTTTCTCAATTTTCGAAGGGAACCGCATAAGGAGGTGTTGATGCACGAAGATATCAAGGTCATTAACGAAAAGATTGAGCGCGAAAGCGCCTTTGTTGAAACACTCTTCGGGGAGATTGGAAAGGTGATCGTCGGTCAAAAATATATGATCGACCGTTTGTTGATCGGCCTGTTGGCCGACGGCCATGTCCTCTTGGAAGGAGTACCTGGATTGGCCAAAACCATGGCGGTAAAGACATTATCGGATGCAATCCGTACCAAGTTCCAGCGAATTCAGTTTACCCCTGATCTGCTGCCGGCTGATCTCACGGGAACGATGGTTTACAACCAGAAGACGGCGGAGTTCTCTCCAAAGAAGGGACCGATTTTTTCCAATCTCGTTCTGGCGGATGAGATCAACCGGGCTCCGGCCAAGGTTCAGAGTGCCCTTCTTGAGGCCATGCAGGAGCGCCAGGTGACTATTGGAGAGACGTCCTTTCCTCTGGGCCAACCTTTTCTCGTTCTCGCCACTCAGAATCCTATAGAGCAGGAGGGGACGTATCCCTTGCCAGAGGCACAGGTCGACCGCTTCATGCTCAAGCTTAAAATTACATATCCCAACAAAAAAGAAGAGCGGGAAATTATGGACCGCATGACGGCCGAAGCTCTCCCTCAAGCTCAAGCCGTTCTTGATCCGGAGCAGATTCTGCGAGCCCGATCCGTGGTTAAAGAGGTCTACATAGACGAGAAGATTAAAAATTACATCATTGACATCGTCTTCGCCACAAGAAATCCCGAAAGTTTCGGTTTGGACGATGTCAAGGGACTCATCGAGTACGGTGCATCACCACGGGCATCCATATACTTAACCACAACGGCCAAAGCTCACGCTTTTCTGCGTCGGCGAGGATACGTCACCCCGGAGGATGTCAAATCCATCGGCATGGACGTCTTGCGTCATCGAATCATTGTTACGTATGAGGCTGAAGCCGAGGAGATCACCACAGAGGACATTGTCCAGAAGATCTTCGATACCATCGAGGTGCCCTAATATAAAGTACATCGGAAAGTCAAAAAGCTCAAAATTAACAAGCACATAGTGGTGAGCACAGAGCATACAATGCAGAACCAAACACGCAACACGAAGGGCAGAGGCGCATGCTTCCCAAAGACATCCTGAAAAAAATCCGGCGGATTGAGATTCGAACCAATAATCTGGTCAACGACCTCTTCTGCGGCGAGTACCATTCGGTCTTCAAAGGACGGGGGATGGAGTTCTCCGAGGTCCGGGAGTATCACCCCGGTGACGATGTGAGAACCATCGACTGGAATGTTACGGCTCGCATGGGGCATCCCTACGTCAAGAAATTCGTGGAGGAACGGGAGCTGACCGTCATGCTTTTGGTGGATGCCAGCTCCTCCGGGGAGTTCGGAACCGTGGAGCAGATGAAGGGTGAAATCGGCGTTGAAATCTGTGCGCTCCTTGCCTTTTCGGCCATAAAGAACAACGACCGCGTCGGCCTTATTATTTTCACGGACGATGTTGAAAAATTCGTCCCACCCAAAAAGGGTCGAAACCACGTTCTTCGGGTGATTCGCGAACTCCTCTATTTTAAACCGAAGAATCTCAATACGGATATAACCTGTGCCCTGGACTATATGAGCCGTATTCTCAACCGGCGGGCTGTCGTCTTCGTTATCTCCGACTTTATCACATCAGGCTATGAGACCGCGTTGAGAATAGCCAATAAGCGCCACGACATCATTCCCATCACCATCACAGATCCCCGGGAGCTGGAGCTGCCGAAGATCGGCATGATCGAGTTAGAGGATGCGGAAACGGGCGAGGAGATACTCATCGACACCTATGATCCACAAGTGCGTAAGAGCTACGGAAAACTGAATTTGGGGGAACGCAGAGAGCGGGATTCGGTGTTCAAACGCATGGACATCGATCCGGTGAACATTATGACTGATCGCTCGTATATCGAACCGCTTATGAATTTCTTTCGCATGCGAGCCAATCGATTTCGATAGGAGAATCGTTACCGATGTTTGACAAAAAAACAATTCTGTATTTGGCCGTTGCCGGCACCATGTTCATCGTTGTGGTGTTTCTCATAATAAGCCGAGGTCCCGGGGGAGTTCCCTCGGGAGCGATGCTCCGGGAACTGGCTATCGCCCTAGAAAACAAGGAGCTGTATGCTCAGGCCATCGAGGAGTACGAAAATTATCTGTCGACATCACGCTTGAGCCATGATAAACGGGCCAGAATCCACCACAAGATCGGGACAATTTACATGGATAAGCTCCACGATTATGAAAATGCCCTGTCTGCATTTGTCAAAGTAAAGCATCTGGCATCCGAAGGAACCCTGACCCGTGAGGTTGATCGGCGTATGGTGGAGTGCTTGGATCGGATGGGCCGATCTCTGGACGCCCAGCAGGAATTGGAGCGAGCCACCGCCTTGGAGGAGGAGACTGACCAGGAGACGGGTGGAACCGTAGTAGCCACAATCGGCGAGCGGAAAGTCACTCTTGAGGAACTGGAGAATAAGATCGAGGGGCTTCCGCCTTACGTCCGCGAGCAACTTCAAGATCCTCAACAGAAGATACAGTTTTTGAAACAGTACATTGCCACAGAACTGTTTTATGATACGGCCAAGCGGCGCGGTTACGATCGAGACAAAGAGATCATCCAGCAGACCTTTGAAGCGAAAAAAGGCCTCATGGTGGAGAGATTGATCGCGCAAGAGATTCAGGGCACGGTCCAGATTGATACGGCCGATATACGGCTCTATTACAAAGCCCACAAGGACGAGTATAAAGCCCCTGAGCGGGTTCGAGTGCGCCACATCCAAGCGAGCACGAAGGCGAAGGCACAGGAGCTGTTGAATCGAACGAAGAGCGGTGAAGTCTTCGAAAAATTGGCCCAGCTTGAATCTGAGGATGTCGACTCCCGACCTTACGGGGGTGAAATAGGTTACGTCACACGGGATGGCTTTGTTCCGGGTATCGGACAATCTGCTGATTTCGCGAACACGGCCTTCAAAACGAAAGTGGGCAAGATTGGCGGCCCTGTGCAGACAGCCGCGGGCTGGCATCTCATTAAAGTTATCGAAAAAAAGGAAGCCGGCCAGCTCAGTTACGAGGAGGCCGCAAATCGCGTGGCGGCTGATCTCCAGCGTCAAAAGGAGACTGAGGCTTATCAGCGCATGGTCGATCACGCGCTCAGGGCGGAAAATGTTCAGATTTTCGAGGACATGATCCCGTCGGAATAGGAGACGGATTTTTGATCGAAGTCGATCATGTAACGAAGCGATTCGGAAATATCACGGCTGTTCGTAATGTGACATTTCACGTCGAAAAGGGTGAGATCCTGGGATTCTTGGGACCCAATGCCGCCGGCAAAACGACGACCATGCGTATCATCACGGCATTTCTGCCGGCCACATCCGGTACGGTGCGGGTTGCCGGGAATGATGTTTTCGAGAAATCCATCGCTGTTCGCGAGCGCATCGGGTATCTTCCTGAGAATGTTCCTCTCTACAATCACATGAAAGTCAAGGATTATCTCCGCTTCGTCTCAAGGGTAAAAGGTATTGACGACCGGAACCGAGACTCTCGCCTCGAGCATGCTATCGAGCTGTGCAGCATTGGGGATGTGCGGGAGACCATTATCGGAAAACTGTCCAAAGGATACAAACAGAGGGTGGGGCTGGCTCAGGCCCTCATTCATGATCCCGATGTTTTGATCCTGGACGAGCCCACGAACGGCCTTGATCCGAAACAAATTATCGAAGTGCGGGAGTTGATAAAAAATCTCGGCGGAGACCGCACCATCATTGTTTCATCGCACATCCTGCCGGAGGTGAGCATGACGTGCGGTCGGGTCGTCATCATCAACGAGGGCGAAGTTGTGGCCGAGGACACCCCTGAGAATTTAACGGCCAAATTGAAAGGATCTGAATCCCTTTTCCTCAGGATCGAGGGATCTCCAGAGGGTATTCTTTCAACGATAAAAGCAGTACCCGGTGTGATGAGTGTCACCACGAACGGTGAAGGGGGATACGAGGTGGACAGCGACGTTGGTCAAGACGTGCGCAGGGATTTGGCTGCCACTCTTGTGGGTCAAGGTTGGGGACTCCTTGAGATGCGTCCTATAGGAATGAGTCTTGAGGAGATCTATCTCAAGCTCACAACGAGAGAGGAGAGCGAGGTATAGAAAGGCCGCGGAGGTGACTCTGTGGCGAATAATCCAGGGAACACGCAAATGAGAAAGAGTCTGGCCATATTGGAAAAGGAATTGGAGGCGTATTTTGTCTCGCCCATAGCCTATGCCGTCATAACGGTCTTTCTCCTCCTGTCCGGATTCTTCTTCTACAACATCCTCTCCTACTTCAACCTCCAATGCCTCCAGTACAGCCAGTATCCGTATATGCTCGAGCAGCTCAATGTCAACGAGATGGTCATGCGGCCCCTTTTTCATAATATGGCCATCATTATTCTCCTCATCACACCCCTGCTCACCATGAGGCTCTTCGCGGAGGAGAGACGATCGGGCACCATCGAATTGCTCATGACCTCACCGGTCACCCACTGGCAGGTCACTTTGGGAAAATTCGGGGCATGCTTCATCGTCTACGCCCTCATGGTCGGGATCACACTCCTCTACACGGCGGTCCTTATGATGCACGGTGAACCCGATTTCGGCCCCATTCTCTCAGGATACCTCGGCCTCCTTCTCATGGGTGCCGCTTTTATCTCCGTCGGTCTTTTGGCCTCATCCTTCACCGAGAATCAGATCGTGGCCGCCGTTATTAGCTTCGGAGCGCTTCTTCTTTTTTATATGATTGGCTGGCTGTCCAACTTCGTGGGGACCACAATGGGAGAGATCCTGTCCTATCTTTCGATTGTTGAGCACCTCGATGATTTTGTGAAAGGCGTCATCGATACGAAGGACATCGTCTTCTATGTGAGTTTCGTCCTCTTTGGTATATTCGTTACGGTTCGCTCCGTCGAATCGTCCACGTGGAGGTGAGATCGCAGGATGAAGGAACAGTCCAATGTAATCGGAATCGTGGGTGTGGGACTGCTCACCCTGGGCGCCCTTCTATCCATTATTCCGGGAATACCTGAGGTGGTCCCGACGTTGTCGCTCGCTATTGGGGCCCTCGCCCTGGTCGGTTTTGTTCTTATGAATGCCGGTCGCATCGGAGCCACACTGGGGCGGCGCTCAATGCGTTATGGGGCCAACGCGGCTCTTGTGACCCTGATCTTCCTCGGGATATTGGCCCTGGCCAATTTTATCGCCAATCGCCATCACCACCGGGTTGATCTTACCGCAAACAAACGATACAGCCTCTCAGACCAGACCCTCAACATTGTCCAAGGCCTGGAGAGAAATGTAAAGTTCACCACCTTTTACAAAGATGGCGAGGGTGAAATTCTGGAAGATCTGCTGATGGAGTATGATTATTATTCCGATCGTATCTCATACGAATTTGTCGATCCCGATCGATATCCGGGAAAGGCCAGGAGGTACGGCGTAACAACCTACGGAACAATCGTCGTGGAGACGGATGAGAAGGAGGAGAAGATCTCAGGCAGCACTGAGGAGGACATCACCAATGCCATTCTCAGAGTGACGCGCGAAGGGAAAAAAGTCGTCCATTTCCTGAAGGGACATGGGGAAAAGGATACGGAGAGCGACGAACGGGATGGTTATAGTATGGCCCGAGAGGCGGTTGAGGGCGACAACTACGAGGTCAAGAAACATCTCCTCATGCAGGATCCTACAATCCCTGAGGATTGTTCTGTGCTCATCATCGCCGGTCCTCAGAAGGATCTGCTGACCCACGAAAAAGAAGCGATCACGGAGTACTTGGAGAACGGAGGGAAAGCCCTGTTTCTCCTCGATCCTTCACCGGCGGCCGGTTTGGAAGCCTACCTGAGGGATTGGGGCGTCATCGTCGGTGGCGATGTTGTTGTGGATGTCAGCGGAGTGGGACAACTCTTCGGGGCCGATGAGTTCATCCCCATTGTCACCGATTTCGGCTTCACCGACATCACCAAGGATTTTGCCGTCGCCACATTCTTCCCGTACGCCAGGTCCATATCGAAGGCTGAGAAGGCGGGTGAAGGTCTGACTGTGGAAATGCTGGCCCAAACGAGTTCTCACAGCTGGGCTGAAACCGGGTCCCTCGAAGGTACGATTGCCTTCGATGAGGGACAGGACAGCGAAGGGCCCATCTCTTTGGGCGTCGTCGTCACTGCGGATATGAAAAGTGTGAAGGAGGAGGTCGACACGTCCGACACAACGGATGTCGATGGCGAACTCAAAGGGGGTGGAAGAACCCGCATCGTTGTCTTCGGCGATTCCGACTTCGCCTCCAATGCGTATTTCGGTCTCTCCGGTAATGGCGACCTCTTCCTGAACGCGGTGAGCTGGCTGGCGGAGGAGGAGGATCTCATCGCCATTCGCCCGAAGTCCCCTGATACCAGGCGGGTGACCATGACCTTCAGTCAGGCGAGAGGTATTTTCTTCTTCACTGTTCTTATTATTCCGGCCATTGTTTTCATCACCGGGCTTTCTGTGTGGTGGCGAAGACGGGCTTAGAGAGGACAGAGCACGAGAATGAAGTTGAAAGGCACCGTCATCTTAGGGGCCATCTTTGTCGGGCTGGCAGCCTATGTCTACTTCATTGAAATCAGGGGGACCGAGCGGAGAGAGCAGGCTGAAAGAGAAGCGGAGGCCGTTCTCTCCTTCACAAAGGAGGAGGTGGCGGAATTGAAGCTCACATTCCCCAACAGGAGAATTCAGTGCGTCAGAGATTCGGCGGACCTGTGGCGGCTCGTTGAACCGATTGAGACAGAGGGTTCCCGGGACGACATCGAGGGTATCCTGACATCCCTAAAAAACGCCACCATTCGTCGGACCATGGCCGATTCCGTTGACCGTCTCTCGGACTATGGTCTGGACGAGCCGCAGGTTACCGTGAGCATCAGACAGAAGAACGAAGGTTTCTGGAGTTCATTGAAACTGGGTGATAAAAATCCCACAGGTTCCTATGTGTATGTTCAAAAGGAGAATGACCCGACGGTCTTTCTCGTTTCGATAAGTCTCCTGAACGCTATAGATAAAAATCTCCAGGATCTTCGCTTTAAGAAAGTTCTTGAATTTGAGAGAGGGGAAGTGAACCGGTTGTCCTTGACGCGATCAGGAGAAGAACTTGTTTGCTCAAAATTTCTTGATCAATGGATGCTGGAGAAACCCATCCAGGCCAGAGCTGAGGGTGATGAGATCGATGAGATTCTGAGGAAATTATATGACGCGGAAGTGCGTGAGTTTGTCGCCGAAGAGACTGAGGATACGGCCCTCTATGGTTTGGATCGACCCCTTCTGACGGTCGATCTCTCTGTGGGTGAAACCAGAGCCATCAAAAGGTTGATTGTCGGTACAAGCAAGGGAGAGACGTATTACGCCAGGGATGCCTCCCGTGATCCCGTCTTCACCGTCGACTCCTCTCTGGTTTCAGCATTGGAGGTGGGCGTGTTCGATGTGAGGGACAAATCCATACTAACCTTCAAACCCTACCAAGTCCGGGAAATTCGACTGCAGACCGAAAAGCTTACTCTTCGGTGTCTCAAAGATTCAACGGAAACGTGGCACATCATCGAGCCGATCCAGGTGAGGGCCGATGAATCGAAGATCAACGACCTGCTGTGGGATCTGGAAGGGCTCGAAGCGGAAGAATTCGTGACGGACGCTCCCAAAGATTTGGACCCGTATGGTCTTGCCGAACCGAAATTTCAAATCCATGTGTGGTTGGAGACGGACAGTACCTTACTCTCCTGCGGGGAGAAGAGAGGTGATCAGGTCTACGTGAAAAGCAACACCGCACCGTCGATTTATCTCGTCGATTCTGATGTTCTCGAACATGCAGAAAAGGAAGTGAGTGACTTTCGGGACTCCAAGATACTCAATTTCTATACGTATCAGGTGCGTGAGATTGAAATTGTTCACGCCGACGAAACCTCTCACTGGAAGAAGGACTCTAAGGGAGATTGGAAGGGGCTGAACGGACGATCTGTGACAAAGAGCGACATGAACGAGCTCTTGAACGATCTGCAGGGTTTGAAGGCCGTGGAGTTCGTGGATGAGGACCCACCAAACCTCACACACTATGGTTTGGCCCCACCGCGTTACAGTCTGACTCTGACGTTTGAAGGGAAGCCGCCTCAGGTTTTATATGTGGGGGCAGAAAAGAGCGAAAAAGTGTATGTCAAGAATAAAGAAAGTGATTCGATTTTTATGGTCGATCACAAGTCTATTGACAAGGTTAGATCCTTGTCGCAGGAGCAGGAAGAGGAGACTTGATTTCCCTCAGGCTGCATAAACCGAGAAAAATGAAACGAAGGCTAAAATTTTCAACATATCTCCTGGCTCTACTATGCTTCACGTCATTGGGGTACGCTCAGCAAGAGCGGATTTTAGTCGAATCATCGGTGGACCGATCCACAATCACGGTCGGTGATCCCATCACCTATACACTGAGCATCACAAGAGCGGAGAGTGTGAAGGTTGAACCGCCTGAGATGGGGATCAATCTCGGTCAGTTTGAGATTCGGGACTACGAGATTGTCGAGCCTCGAAAAACGCAGGCCGGCGGTTTGACTGAAAGCTACTCGTATGTTATCTCCGTCTACGATGTGGGCGAGTTCGAGATCCCGCCGGTAACGATTGCGTACACGGATGTGGACGATCGCAGACGAGAGATAAACTCCCAGGCGATCCGGATAACGGTCAACAGCGTCAAATCCAGCGAGGCTGAGGATATCATGGATATCAAGCCGCCAGTCGAGATTTCCGGGACAAGGAATATCTACCTGTGGGGCGCTGCTGCGCTGCTCCTGGCTCTGTGTGTTTTGATCGTTTTGGTCCTGTGGAGGCGAAAACGATCCCGGGCTGAGGTGAGAGAGGAGGAACTCGGACCGCCGCGACCCGCCCACGAGATCGCCTACGAAGAACTGGAGCGTATCGAGGGCCTCAATCTCATAGAGCAAGGTCTGATCAAAGAATTCTATACCGAGGTCTCGGAAGTGATTCGGCGGTATGTGGGCTATCGGTATTACATCATCACCATGGAACTTACGACCGCCGAGCTCGTCGATTCTATGAAGGAAGCGGAGATCCATGAGGGGCCTATCGAGACGATTCGTTCCTTCCTGGAGGAGTGCGACCTCGTCAAGTTCGCGAAATTCATTCCTTCGAGAGAGAGGATGTCCGAGCTTATCCCGAGAGCGAGGGCTATTGTCGATGCGACAAAGGAGACATTATTGCCCACGATTCCTGAGAAAAAGGAGGAGATTGAGGATCAGAGACCTGAGACCGTGGAAACCGAACCTGTCGAGGCCGAGCCGGTAAGGAGTGAAAAGCAACCATGAGATTCGCCAATACATATTTTTTCATCCTTTTGCTGGTCATACCGCTTATTATATACCGTTATTTCTACGTGAAAAGGGTGAAGGTGGGCAGCATTCGGTTCTCCGATCTGGGGACCGTCAAGCGGCTCAGGCGTTCCTTCTCGTTGAGGTTGCGGCACAGTCTGATCTTCCTGCGCGTCCTCGTCATTGCCTTGCTCGTTCTGGCTATGGCCCGGCCCCAAGCAGGGGAGAAGGACGAAGAGATATTGACCGAAGGTGTTGATATCATCCTGGCCATCGATGTCTCCAGCTCCATGAAGGCCGAGGACTTCAAGCCGAAGAACAGGCTTCATGTGGCCAAACAGGTCGTTGCAGAGTTTATCCGCGGGAGGAAGAACGATCGACTGGGCATGGTCGTCTTTGCCGCCAAGAGCTTCACTCAATGTCCTCTCACATTGGATTACGGCATCATTCTCAATTTTCTGGATCAGGTGGAAATCGGGATTATCGAGGACGGTACGGCCATCGGTATGGCCATTGCCACGTGCATCAACCGGTTACGAGATTCCGATGCCAAGAGCAAAGTGGTAATCCTGCTTACGGACGGGATCAACAATCGTGGTGAGATCGACCCGATCACGGCCGCCAAGACGGCCCAGGCCATGGACGTTAAGATCTACACCATTGGGGCGGGCAAACGTGGTAATGCTCTCTATCCTGTTGATGATCCCATCTTTGGCCGGCGCTACGTCCGCATGCCGGTTGAGATCGACGAGGAGACCCTCCAGGAGATCGCACGCTTGACTGATGCAAAGTACTATCGCGCCACAGACGGTCAAGCTCTGGCTCAAATTTACAAGGAAATCGGTGAAATGGAAAAGACGGAGATCAAAACCAAGGAGTACGTCAGATATACGGAACTGTTCTGGTTCTTCCTCCTCCCGGCCATAGCCCTCCTTGGTTGTGAGATTGTTTTAGCCAATACACGTTTTCGAAAGATCCCGTGAGGTTTAGATGCGTTTTGCTTACTCACAGTACCTGAATTTGCTGCTTCTTCTCCCAATCTTCGTGGCATTTTACATTGTCGTTTTCAAGCAGAAACGGAAAGCATTGGAGCGCTTCGGCAACCTCGATCTCGTCACCAAGATGACGGCCTCGGTGAGCAGAAAAAGACAGGTGTTTAAAGTCTTTCTTATTTTAGTCAGTCTCTTCTTTCTCGTCCTGACCTTTGCCCGTCCCCAGTTCGGAGAGCGCTTGCAGATCATGAAGCGCCAGGGTATCGATCTCATGATTGCCCTCGATACATCCCTCAGCATGCTGGCCGAGGACATCAAGCCCAACCGGATGGAGCGGGCCAAACATGAGATCGCCAGTCTTATCGACAAGCTGCGGGGTGATCGGGTTGGGATCTTGGCCTTTGCCGGGGACGGCTTCGTCCAATGTCCGCTGACGACTGACTATGGTGCGGCGAAGATGTTTCTCGATGCCATGGACACGGATATGATTCCGGAACCCGGAACGGCCATCGGCACAGCCATTGAAAAGGCCCTCGAGGCCTTTGTCAAGCAGGAGCGAAAGCACAAGGTTCTTCTCCTTCTCACGGACGGCGAGGATCATGTCAGCGATCCCATCGGCGCAGCCAAGAAGGCTGCGGAGCAGGGCGTCCGCATCTACCCCATAGGTCTCGGCACTCGCAAGGGGGAGCCTATTCCCATTCGGGACTCTCGAGGCAATGTGGAGGAGTACAAGCGGGATCGGAAGGGAGAGGTCGTGATGACGAAGCTGGACGAGTCGACATTACAGAAAATAGCGCTCCAGACCGATGGCAAATATTATCGCTCCACCATGGGCGAGGGTGAGCTGGATAAAATCTACGAGGACATCTCGAAGCTCGAAAAGAAGGAGTTCGAGGCAAAGGAGTTTACTCAATATGAAGATCGCTATCAATACTTTCTCATCTTTGCCATCGTTCTGTTGAGTTTGGAGGCTATTCTCACGGATCGGAGGAGAGTAAAAAAAGAATGGGGAGGACGGTTTGAATAGAACCATGTTACATGTTTCGTGTTCCTCGATCGGAACACTATGTGCCCAGATCCTTTTTTTTCTGCTGATTGCCCATGGGGTTTCGGCTGATGAGGTCGTAAAGAAAAACAGGGAAGGGATCGAGTTCTTCACCCAGGAGAAATATGAAGAAGCATTGGGAGCCTATCGCGACGCTCAATTGGAAGTACCGGAATCTCCTGAGCTCCATTTCAACATCGGCGATGTCCTGTATAAGCAGAAAAAGTACGAAGAGGCTCAAGAGGAATACTTGAAAGCACTCCTGACAGAGGATGCCCTGCTGCAATCGCAAGTCTTTTATAATATAGGCAATTGTCAATTTCGATTGAATAAGCTGGTTGAGTCCATCGATTCCTACAAGAAAACCCTCGAAATCAATCCGGACGATATGGATGCCAAACACAATCTGGAGTTCGTCCGGAATAAGTTGAAGGAGATGGCCGAGCAACAGCAGCAACAGGCCCAGCAGCAGCAACAACAACAGCAAGGGGATGAGCAACAGCAACAGGAGCAACAGAACCAGCAGCAGCAGCAACAGGAAGGGCAGGAGCAACAAGAACAACAGCAACAACTGGGAGAGGAGCAACAGGAGGAGGGAGAAGAACAACAGCAGCAGCAAGCCCAAAAAATTGAGGGTGAGATGACCGAGGAAGAAGCCCAGCGTATCCTGGATGCCCTCAAGGATGATGAGGAGGAGGTACAGAAAGAGATTCGGAGAAAGCAGAGCTCCGGGAAGAAACGAGTGGAGAAGGACTGGTGAGTCGGTTAGACGAATACGTTTTTGGGGTTTTTCACTTTTCGATTATTAGATATTTTGACTCTTAAGATTCTGATGAAGCGAACATTACTAACATTGTTGTCCATACACTTGTTGACCGTATCAATCGTATTTGGAGAGGATCTCTCGCTGACGGCTTCCGTCGACAGAACGAGAGTGGGCGTTGAGGACCAGTTGATTCTGACCATTTCCGCCAGCGGAAGTGGTTTTGATCAGTTATCCGAACCTGAGCTTCCAGCAATGGATAATTTCGTAATCGTCGGCTCTCACGAATCCAGTTCCTCCCAGTTCAGCATAGTCAACGGCAAGGTTTCCTCGACGAAAACGATAGATTTTATCTATTATCTTTCACCTCGCCAGCCCGGAACATGGAAGATCGGTTCGGCAAAGCTCAAGTACAAGGGCAAGATATACACCACCGAGAGGATTGATATCGAGGTTGTGACAGGTTCTGTCCAGCAGAGGCGCCAGACCAGGCAACAACCAACATGTCGATCACCCCGGTCACAGCAGGGACAGAAGGTTGACATAAGTGGCAAACTCTTTGTCAAGGCAATCGTTGAAAAAGAAGAGGCCTTTGTCGGCGAACAGATCACTGTGACTTTCAATCTCTATAAGCGTATCGGACTGTCTGACGTCAGCTATCAAAGTATACCTTCCTTCACAAACTTTTGGGTGGAGAACCTCTACGATGCAAAACAGCTCAAGTTTAATGCCGAAGTCGTCCAAGGCGTTCGCTATGATGTGGCAACCTTAAAGAGATTGGCCCTGTTCCCAACCACAGATGGGACCTTCACCGTAGAGCCTCTGTCCCTCTCGTGTGAGGTGCAGGTGCGAAGCCACGACATCTTTAACCGTTTCTTCGGTCGAGCACAACCGGTCACGATCAAGACCGATCCCATATCCATAACAGTCCAACCTCTCCCCCCAGATCCCCCTCCCGGTTTCGCAGGGGCAGTCGGAGATTTCAACATCTCAGCTTCGGTGGACAAAATTCAGGTGAAGGCCAACCAGCCCATAACCCTGATTGTGCGGATTTCAGGTACAGGAAATATCAGGACGTTGCCCAATCCAACATTGCCTCCGTTATCGGACTTCAAAAGATTCGATTCCGAAAGTACCGAGAACACCTCATCCACCCAGAACATACTGAAGGGCTCGAAAACATTTAAATACGTTCTTATTCCGAGAGCGGAGGGCAAATACACGATCGATCCTGTTTCTCTCACCTTTTTTGATCCGAAGGCGAAGAGTTATCGATCCGTCAAAACACGTCCTCTAACAATAATAGCCACTCCCGGGGAAGCCGAAGAGGAGCCGGTCGCCTACGGTTTGTCCAGATCCGAGATTGAGGTTGTGGGAACGGACATTCGTTACATCAAACCCAACATGGCAAGTCTCGAGAATCAGGGAAGATTCCTGTATCAGAGTACGTGGTTTCAACTCATACAGCTAATGCCACTCTTTGCAATTGCCCTTGCACTCATCTACAGAAGGCACGCGGATCGCATCAACCAGGATGTCCGGTACGCTCGGTTGCGTCGGGCACATCGCAGGGCTCAGCAGCGTTTGAAGGAGGCCAGCGGTCTCATAGAGAAAGAGTCTCCGGAGGCGTTCTACGCTTGTGTGTCAAAAGCTGTGACTGATTATGTTGGCGATAAGCTCAATATCTCAGCCACAGGAACTACGACGGACCAGATTGCCGAGGAGCTGGAAAAGAAGGGTGTGTCCGAAGAGGTGAAGCAGGGGTTGATCTCATGTCTCAAAGAGTGCGATTTCTACCGGTTCGCCCCTTCGGATCGCTCGGTGAACGACATCCGCGAAGTGCTGAATTCGGCCCAAACAGTGATCAAGATGATGGAAAAAGAGAAGGTCTAATGGAGACGACGAAGACGGTGCACCTTTATTCCATACCTCTCCGAAAGAATATCGTATCTCTCCTCTTCATCAATACTCTCTTCACATTTGTAACCATCCTCATTTCCCTCAATTCCACCTATGCCGAAACGGCGGCTACCCGGTTATTCAACAAGGCCAATCAACTCTATGAGGAGGGAAAGTACGAGGAGGCTATTGTCGAATACGAGCGGATCACTGGGTCAGGCATAGAGAATGGGTATGTCTATTACAACCTCGGTAATGCTTATTTTAACAATAAGCAGTTGGGACGGGCCATTCTCTCTTTCGAGCGGGCCAGGCGGCTCCTGCCCAGGGATGAGGACATCAAAGCCAACCTGGAGCACGTCAAACTGTTGACAGTGGACAAGATTGAGACGCCCAAGCCGGGCTGGATCGCACAACTCATCATAGGTCTTCACAATCTCTTCAGCCTCGTGGAGGTCACCGTCATCGTCTGGATTCTATACATAACTCTCTGTCTCATGATCGTCCTTTTCATCTTGTCACAAAGCCCCAGAATGAGAAGCACACTACTTCACACAGGGGCTGTAGCTCTTGCCTTGCTTATTCTGACCGGTGGTTCTCTTTTCTTCAAGGTACGAGCAGCCGAGTCAACGGAGATTGCGGTTGTTATGGCCCCCAAGGTTGATGCGCGGAGCGGACCTGGGGACGAGTACACCAAGATGTTTACGCTTCATGAGGGGACCAAAGTGAAAATCCGGCAGAGCCGTGAGGGCTGGCATCTCATCAGCATCCCCGGCGGGACGGGCGGGTGGATCGAGGCGGAGACGGTTGAGAGGATTTAATCTTTACGGTATAATTTTGATTCTCCAGTCATCTTCGAATATTTTTTACTCATCCCTCAATACGATCCTGATATCTCATGCTGTCATTGCGAGCCCTGAATCGCATTTGATTCGTGTTGAATCCTGACCTCAATTATTCAGGGCGTGGCAATCTCCAATTCATAAAAATATCTTTCTCTCGCTCCCAAACTCACATTTGGGGAACGGACGTTGACCAGGAAACTCCGTTTCCCGATATCTTTTTGTTTCTAAATTCCACAAATAATGTGATGTTGTACTACCCGGCCACGAAGGCGCAGAGTTGGGCGCAGAGCAGAGCGGCGTACGTTCCGATCAACATGCCCAGGACCGCCATGAGGAGACCGACCGGAGCCAGGGCCGACTGGTAGACCGAGGCCGTAATGGGACCGGTCGACGTGCCGCCGATGTTGGCCATGGAGCCGGTGGCGAAAAAGAAGACCGGTGCACGCAGAAGCCGGGCTGCGGCCGCCAGGAACAAGGCGTGGATGACTATCCAGACGATCCCGGCGGCGAAAAAAACCGGCGCGTCGAGCACGGCCCGCATGTCGGCGCGTGCGCCAATGGAGGCCAAGACAATATAAATCCCCATATACCCCAACCGGGATGCCCCACCCTCCTCGAGCCTTCTGAAAGGAGTGAAGGAGAGCATCATACCGATGGCAGTCACCAAAATTATGGTCCAGGTAAAGGAGCCTATGATCTGACCCATTTCCGGAAACAGATCACCCAACCACAAACACAGGCGACCGAGGCCAAAGGCCACGGCCAGTATATAGGCCAGATCGCGGACGGTTATGGGACGGCTGTGCTCCTTGCGGATGGTATCCAACCGGGTGTTAAGAGCATCTATGAAGGATCGATCGGAGGAGAGACGGCGGTCGATGGCATCCTGAAAGGTCGAGAGGTAAATCAGGAATCCGAACCAGGCGTAGCCGACCACTGTATCGACGACGATGAGGGGGGCCAGAAGGTCCGGCGGCGTCCCGATCCCCTCGGCCACGGCCATCATGTTGACGCTGCCGCCTATCCAGCTTCCGGCTAAGGCTCCCAGGCCTTTCCACGCCCCTTCGGGAAGCCACCTCTGGAACAACCACAGGGTGACCGGCCCGCCGATGATGATTCCGACGCTGCCTGCCAACATCATCGTGATCGCTTTTCCCCCCAACCTCAGGATCGCCGGAATATCTGTGACCATGATAAGCAGCAACAAGCTGGCCGGTAAAAGATTGTGCGTGATCCAGGTGTAAGCCGGGGACGAGCTGGGAAGGATGCCTGCGGTGGAGCAGATCATGGGCAGGAAGTAGGCCCAGGATATGGGCGGAATGTAGCGGAACACTCCGGCCAGGCGTCGGAGCCCGGCGAGGAAGAAGATCAGACCGATAAGTACGACGAGGGCGGTTGCAACTCCAGTCGGGTCGTCCAGGAACCGCAATTGAGACATCGGGTAACCTTTCAAAGAAAGCTACACACAAGGGGACACCTTACCAATTTCATTTCAACTTCCATGAATCAAAACTAACCGAACACATTCACAGAGCCAAGAAATAAATATGGTATCCCTGTGTTTTCAGTATTATTTAATTTCTACGGGTTGATCCCAAGCTTGACGTACTGGTTCGTTCGCCCGAGATCCTCCAGGCAGGGCTTGCATTCAGGGTGATTCCTATGGGACGGGCCCGATCGTCCAATTCGAACAAAACCGGAATCTCCATGTCCTCCACGAGAAACTCCGTCGGTGAACGAGGGATGAGATAGAACTTTTGACCGAGGTTGTCGATCATGAGTAGTCGGCGTCGGTCCACCTCGATCCGCACCCTCTGTCCGATCATGTCTCCGATGACATAGGGAATGGTGCTCGCGAAGATCTCTTCGTTGTCGAATCGGAACGATTCTTCATAATCCTCGAAGCTAATGGGAAAGTCCGGCTCAGCCATAGGCCTGTCCGGTTGAATCTGAAGGGGAACGAGGTGGGGCTGTGGACTGGGCGGTGAGTCTTTCGCCTCCAGGATCGCGTCGATGAGTTGGAGAAGCCTGGTCCTGTCCGTACCCTCTCCCAGGTAGGTATTGGACCGGTTCACGAAAACCATGTTCTCTTTAGGCAGGACAGCGATCATGTGTCCGCCGTAGCCCAGAGCTGAGTACATGCCGAACTTTCTGTCCCTCTCGTCGACGTTCACCCACCACATGTAGCCGTAGCCCTCTCCTTCCCTCTGGGGCACCTTCGAGTATGCGCGCCGGCTCGCGCCCACCCATTTTTCCGGGATAATAGACAGGTTCTTCCATCTTCCGTTTCGAAGAAAGAGCAGTCCGAAACGGGCCATATCGCGGGCCGACATCCGGAAAGGATAGGCCGGAAGGATGGAGAGCTGTTTTTCCAGATGGTAGTACGTGTCCATGAGCCGGAAATCTTCCATCCTTAGTGGATCGGCTATGCGCCTTTTAAACTCCGCAAACATACCCGCTCTGGTTTCCTGTTCGAAGATCGTGCAGAGCGTATTGAAATCCCAGTTGTTGTAGTACCAGAATTCGCCCGGTTTCTTGCTGCCCCGCTCAGGTCGCTGCTCTTTCATCTTGGGTGTTTCATAGGCTGCGGCGTGGTAGACCCCGGATCGCGACTGAAGCAGGTCGATGATACGGGCCTGCTTTTCATCTTTCGTCAGGGGTGGTTCGTCGTCGATGTTCAGCTCCTCGAGGGTTTTTTCAAGATCGATCCGCCCCTCGTTAACGTGTATGCCGATGAGGGCGCTGAGAAAGCTCTTGCGGACCGAGTGGCACATGTAGCGCCTTGAGATGTCGCCCCAGGCGACGAGGACGGCACCGTCGTACACGACGAGGAACGCGTCGGAGTCGCTCTCGTCGTAAAGCTCCTTCGCCTTAGAGAGCTTAAACGAGGACCATCCGGCCTCTTCCGCCGTGGTGTACATCCCCCATGTGGTGCCGGGGAATCGCGCCTCTTTGCTTGTCCGGACGACGCACGAGACCAGTATCGAGAAAGCGAGTGTGATGAGAAGGCTGATGTAGTATAGTCGGCGAAGGGGCGTTTCTCTGTTTTGGGACTTCTTCATGTATACCTCTTCGAAGACAAAATGAGAGTTATTGCCTCACACTATGAAATATAAAGACACCTCTTTTTCCATCTTCCAAGAGTCAAAACTAACCCAACAACTTCTCAGAGCCAAGAAATAAGTATGGTATCCCCATATTTTCAATAAGCTCACAGATGCTTCTCCCCTTACAAATGATATTAGCCCCTAAACCATGCTCAGGGCAACGAAGTGCCTCCAGTTTCATTATTTTTTTCTTTATATCATCTGCTATATTTTCTTTTAATATTTGTGCCGATGAATCGGTAGTGTAAATTAAAGTTCGCAATTTTAGTTCTTTGAAAAGAGCAAAGGCCATCGTAAACTCCTATGGTTAAGCAAAACCTTGAAAGGAGGTTACTAATGACCCTGCCACAGCAAGTTACGAAATTTTTCCAGTCGAAGGTAGCAGAATTTTTCTGTAGTGAAGATCCCATGTATGAGATGCTCTCCTGGTTACTGTACCAGTTTATGAAGGCTGAGGCTGAGTCAAAGGTTGGTGCTGAGAAAAACCAGCGCAGTATAGGGCGTAAAACCTACTTCAGTGGCTATAAAATAAGGGAACACCATACCTATTTTATGTATGCTTCTTCTTTCTCCCAACCTTTAAACGAAACGTACAGCGAACCAACGTTAAAAAATAAGTATGTTGTCCCCTTATTTCCATTTTTCTATCAACTCCGATGTTTCCATGTATATCGGGAGCGGAGATCATTGTGCCACGAGTTTTTAAATTGCTTATCATGCTGCAACCGTCCGACAATAATGCCATGATCAATGCCTAAGTGGTCCGCAAAACTTCGGATATCCCGGGAAGAATAAGAACCGTTTTCAAGGAATCCCGCGTAATCATTCGGTGGAATTAAAATATCTGCGGCGAATTGATCGGCTTCTTCCTCCTGCTTGCCCAATTTCATGTCAGTGTCTTCACCTTCAATGAAAACCATATTCTTGCCATGATAGAGTAGATGACAGAGTTCATGGAAAAGGCTAAACCAAAAAATATCAGCCCAACTGCCGCGGATTGTCAACATAAGGACTGCTTTCTTTTGGCCCAACCAGAATGTAGCGCCGTGGGCATAGGTCTTCGGTAAATGGGAACATAAGACCAGCACCACACCGGCATCCGAAAGCGTACCACGCAAATCTGCTTCAAATTTTTCTGGGGACTGTCGTGTCATGTGACGGAGAGTTGGGAGGGTATTTTCCAACTTGTGTTTATTAAATGGCGCACATTCGGTCTTCTGACCTTGAAGCTCTCCAATTCTCAACCAGGCGGCAACTGCCTCCGGTGATCGCTTTACTTTACCATGTCGCCCGTGACGAAATACCACTTGATAACGCTTCAAGGCTGGAACATTCTTTAGTGAAGTAACACCAAAAAATCGCTGCAATTCCTGAACTTTATCTGTAGGTTTTGTTCTTTTTGCAATATAGCCCAACGCAGCCAATTTTGCATAACAAAATTTTGTGATCAGCCTGCTTTCATCCCTCAGTCGCTGTAGTTCCCTAATTTCTTGCTGGCGGGCTAAAGCCAAACGATATTCAGCTTCCAAACCTGTCCAGATATGTGCCGGGACACCGACAACCTTTTCTAACTGAAGGGCGGTATCTGGAGTTATAGCCTTATTACCCGTAAAGATGGCACTCAGCTTCGGGGCAGGCCGGTTCATGCGCCGGGCCAGCTCGTCTTTGGTCATACCCAATTCACTTATGACTTCTTCAAGGTACTCGCCGGGAGGAATCGCTACATCAGAATGAATATCCTTTTTAATCATCATAATGCTTACTCACCTCCTCAATGCATGCTATTTCCAGAAGCTCGCCCTCAAGTTTGAAGATTAACCTATAAAACCCTGTCAGTTTTATCGACCATTCTCCCTGTCGATCTCCTTTCAAGGCATGGCAGTGTAAACCAGGCAAGGAAGAGAGTTCCTTAATATCATGAGCTTGTTTTATAATATTGATACGCTCAATATACTTACGTGCTAAGTCTCGTCCGTAGGCTTTTTCTGCCTCACGAAATTTCTCATACTGTTTCTGAAGTTTTCTTGTTCTGAAACGAACTTCCACCCGAATTTCCCGTTTCTAATCCTCAGTTCATCTTTACCGGTAAGTTAAAATATATAATGAACATCTTGAAATATCAAGTAATTTCTTTACCTTTTAGGTAAAGAATATCAGTATGTAAAAAGAGGAGAGTGACTACTCTCTTCAATTATTTCATCACACACTGAAATTGAAAAATAGAGTATTTATCTTTTCCTATACCCTAAGAACCAGTTGGAATTTTCGACCAACTTATTCATTACTTTTTAGGTCGTGCGAGAAGATTTTATTTTCCGGCTTTGAAGATAAAACAGGCGAAACGATGTAGCAAGTGAAAATTATGAATAATAAGGGCTTGCAAAAAATTGTAACTTTATGGGTTTGCTTTGATGGATTGAGATCGCCACGCCATGAACCTCAACAGTTCATACTGCGCAATGACATATTGTGTTCGTCGGCTATTTCTCTTCTTCCCAAATCCCATGTTGGGAACAAACATTATTTGGGAAATAGAGTTTCTAGTTCATTATGCTCCCAAACGGAGATTGGAAACGAGGAGAGCTCGCCGAGGGGGAAGGCCCAATTTTATGAATCCTCAGACCGTATCCGCCTCCCTGAGCCCAAACCAATCGCTCTTCGTAGGTGGGTACCAGTTTTCGATGCACCGATTTGATCTGTCCCTGTCGGTTGATACAGATCGACGAACAGTATACGCTGTGACCTCCGCAAACCGCCGCATTGAATCGGTGCCAGCGTCATCTCATGACAACTATTTTTATGTCTTCCGTCCGAGGATCACGATCCACTGAAAACCTGCAGAAATATATCCCACTGGCGACCTCAAGTCCTGCCTGATTCTTTCCATCCCAGGCCACAGTATACATTCCCGATTCTTTTTCCTCATCCAACAACGTGAGTACCTCTTGTCCCAAAATATTAAATACCCTCAGCGATGCATGAACAGGAAATCTTCTTTCTCCTATCTGGAATGTGATATTCGTGGTTGAATTAAACGGGTTGGGATAATTCTGGTATATTGCAAAACCACAAGGTGCGGTCGGTATCTCGGTGACACCCGTCGGCGAACCCATGTCATAATACAACGAAAATTGACTGTTCTCATCTGTTTCGAATTCATTCAAAGTCGGTGAATACGTTTTGACTCTGATCTCGTTGTTGTCAGGAGAGAACTCCATGATCCTCAGCCAACCATCGCCTCCGTTTCTCCGGCCCTGATAATCGGAAACCAGTGAATAAACGGTGTTTCCATCGTATGTTTCCTGTCCGCGCCATTCCTCTGTACCCCAGTGACCGCAAAGCATTAAAAAAAAGTTTGAATGATGCTTCAATGCTTCATAGATAATCTCACCTTTTTCCGTGGGAGGGTGCCCCTCTCCGATAGCCGCTGAGTGATGTACGACCAAAGCCCGTCGAACGCTGTAAGTGTTGAGAAGACTGTCGGCCCAGCTCAATACCGGAGAGCCGGAGGTAATGGTGTATTCGAAAAATATGACAATGAAACTCAGGCCACTAACGCTGAAAAGTGCAAAGTGATTGTTGTTGTCATACCCGAAGTGACCACCATAATAGTGGCGTCCTGAAAAACGCCCTGTTCCAAAATATTGGTTGTACAATTTGAACGGTTGATCGTGATTTCCCACTGCTATCCCGTAAGGTATTCCATCGGCCAACCCTGTTGTGTGAGGATTTTCCAGAATACGCATGGCTTCGTCGGCCCGCCTCCATTCCGTTGACCGAAAACCGAACTCGACAACATCCCCCAGGTGAGCGACAAGGACGATGTTCAGGGAATCTACGTGATCGACAATCCACCGGGTCTGAGCTTGAAAGATATCAGGATTGCCTCCAAAGAGATTGCCGGTGTAATACTGAGTATCGGGCAGACCGATGATGGTAAAATCCCGGGCTGAAACCGGACAGGAGATGAGGATGTATAGTAAAAGTATTGCTGCCAGTCTTTGGTGTCCTCGAGTCGGTATATCTGTGGAAAGAGACATGTGGTTTTACACTCCCCCAAATCTCCCTTTGAGAAGGGGACTTTTCAGTGGAGCATGTTTTCCGGGCATTGTATCTTTTCTGATGCCTGACCTCGATACGACGATGGTAAGGCATAGACCACTGATTATTCTACTTCACCAAAATGCTTCCTGAATAACTCTTCCGAACGTTTGGCACCTTCATCCGTCAGCGCGACGGATTTTGCCTTGCTCTTTGGATCGTAGATGTATCCTTTTTCGAAGAGCCTGTCCATTGCACCCCAGTCCATACCCTTCCACGCTCTTAACTGTCTATGATCCTCAAAGGTGGTTAAAAACAGAAGGGCGAGAACCATCTCATCGACTTTATCTTTGTCATATTCCATGGTTTGTCTCAAAAAGTTAATGTTTCATGCAATCAATAAACGCATTCCCTTTCTTTTTAATGAGAAGAAGCGGCAGGAGAATTTCCCGCAAGTCCTCGATGGCAGCGCTTTCCTGTCCCCTTTTTGTGATACACCCTGATCTGTGGCTGCCCAAATCTCGATGTGTCATAAAATCTGTATTTTCGCTTCAAAATCTTCATGGCGCCACCCTGTTCCTTATCATTAATCACCAGCAACAATTCTCGTGTGATTTGCAAAACGAACTACTTTGATTGGTATGAGATTGCCACGACATGAACATCAATGGTTCATGACTCGCAATGACATATTGTGTTCAGAGATTTCTTCTCACACTCTTTCGCGCCAGTTTGGGAGCGGACATTATTTAGGAAACGGAGTTTCCCATTCATTGCGTTCCCAAACAGAGTTTGGGAACGAGTCTGAAAAGAGCATCTATTCACTCCGTGATTTTTAAAATCGTCTGCCGCTTCCTATTGACGACAAGCCGGGTGACATCCGGGCGGGAATAGTGACCGGAGGGATCGAAGTTCTGGCGCTCCTGTTTCACCTTTTCATGGTCGATAGTGGCGACGAGCAACTCCTCACGGTCGGCGACTGGCTCAATGATCCATTTTCCGTCAGGCCCTGCCAGGCACGATCCGCCGTCGGCAATGATGTCTGTGCACTGAGACAAGATTTTCGCGGCATGAGGGACGTCTGTTGGAATATCATCTTTCCTTAAAAGACCGGAAACGGACATGACGTAAGAACGGGATTCCACGGCAATGAACCGTGTAATATCCTGCGTATTGCGAACGCTGCCGGGCCAGAGTGCTATGTGTAAGTCTTCGCCTTGAGCATAAAGAGCAGTGCGAACCAACGGCATCCAGTTCTCCCAGCAGTTGAGCCCGCCAATCGTGAAGGACCCGAGTTTATGGACTCTCAGACCGTGTCCGTCACCCTGAGCCCAGGTCAACCGCTCCTCATAGGTCGGCACGAGCTTGCGATGGACGGATTTGATCTGTCCCCGCTGGTCGATGGACACCAGGGAACAATATATACTGTGACCGCCACGATCCCCGGCTCTTTCGACAGTGCCCAAAATAACAGCAATGGCCCTTTTGGCTGACATTTCACAAATGGAATCCAAATCACCCGATCCAATATGAACAGCTTGATTCATATAATAGGCATGCAACTCCTTTTGTACGGATGAATTGAAACGAGCCCCATCAGTGCGCTCGATCCAGAAAGGATATCCAGGCAGCACGGCTTCTCCGAAAGCCACGAGCTGGCAATCCTCGTCCGCCGCTTTTTCAATAGAGTTCACAATTTTAGCGGTTGTCTTTTCACGGTTGAGCCACACAGGGGCGATCTGAGCCAAACCGACCCTCAACGTGTTCGAGATATGAGCCACTTCACGCTTCATAATACTTTATCCTGTTTTCCTAAGGAACAATGATTTCGAAATTCACCATCTATATCGGCTTTTTAGAGATGTTCCGTTTTTGTCCTATCCTCAGGATAACGACATCTTGCTCCATGATCGTAAAAACAATACGATAGTTCCCAAATCCATACCTCCGGAGTCCCTTGAACTGGCCGTTCATAGCAGGGTAAGCATCAGCATTATCCGCCAGATCTTTTTCGAGTTGATCCATAAGTGCAAGCTGGTCGATGAGTCGGAGAGCGCCGCCCTTACTCAGTTTCTCGAGATCGCGAAGAACGGATTCTTTGTATGCGATTTTATATGCCAAGGGACTCCTTCAACTTTTTGCCGGATATTATGGGGTCAGTTGTATCGTGTATCCTGTCAAAGGCAATTTGAAGATCGGCATAATCTGCAAGATAGGCCTCTAAAGCCTTCTGAATGATGTAAGACCTCGGTCTTTCCGTCTCCTTGGCAACACTATCGAGTTGTCTGACAAGATCTTCCGGGATTCTTACTGATATGGCTAAAGTCATTGTAACCTCCTGCAACGTTTGTATTACAATGTATACATTCATCACATGAAATGCAACGATTTTTATCAGGAAAACCGGGTGAAGGAATCTCATAATGGTACTTCAGATTATTATCTTACCTGTCAAATCAAGGTTTTTAATTAATAATTATATGTTTTATTTAAATTTATGAAACACGCTCGCATACTACTCGAGACGCGAGAGAAACCACCGCAAATTATTGATCACGACTCCCTCAAGCTTCTCCATTCGGCCACTTGTTGTCAAAGCACAAATAACTCAGCAATGAAACATATCAGGAGTCGGACATTCTAACTGCAGCAAAGAATAAGTACTGGCTCTGTATCCTCCGAGGAATACAGCCGATTTTAGAATGTTCTTAATGGCTTCAGTGTTTTTCAATGTATTCGAAAATCTTCATGAGAGCCGGATCTTTACGGTGAAAGTACTCTTCGGAACGCGCTTGATGCTGAATATGTGGCTCGATCCACGTGCGGTCGTCCCACGGATAGCGAGTATTCATCCAATACCACTTTGACACCATCAGATTGAATCGACTGTTTGGCAAGGGGATAAATTCAGGATCTGCATAGTGGTTTGGAGGAGCACCGGTCGGCTCCCCGACAAAGATAGGGTCGCAATGTTTTTCCAGCCAGGCAATGCATTGTACGGCCGCACTGACGTTCTTGCGCCCTGTGAGAACAAAGAAATGCCCCTTCCTGTTGATACGGTCATGTTTGATCACACCATGTATGAGCGGCTCTAAATATGTGTTTGTCCCTCCAAGGTTATGCCTCATATCAATGATGAGTCGATCGACCGGATTCGCCTCAATATAAGACCATAATCTCGAATTAACATCGGCAAAGCTCTCACTTTCATCGTTCGCGCACTGATTGAAACACATATACACTGTTTTATATTCCTCCAAATATTCAAACCAGTATGGAGAGTCGAAATGCTTTATATATAACGGAAGACCTTCTGACTGATCTGAAAATATTGAGACGTATGTATCTGTCGGAACGGCATGCTGAAGCCAGTACCATGAATAGAATTCATCTGAATCAAATGGCTCGGCTTCCAGGCTCAATTCGATGCGCTCTCCATTTTTGTCTTCCACAAGAAGATATAAGATCTGTTCGTCCTCAACAATATGAAGTCCATTCATAACAGATGACATCATGAAAAACAGGGGGGCAAAATAGATTTGCGAATATACGTTATCGCCGGAGGTGATGCTTTGCACTTTTTCGAAAGCATCCCCCGCCGTGAGATTTCCTATTTGAAGAACCTTGCACCCATAGGCACCGGAATACTTCGTCGAAACGGCTGTGACGAAGAGTCCGTCTGAGAATTTCTCGACCCGAACGGGGAACCATCCATCCGTCAGATGAGGGCTGATGAGCCTTGTATGCCAATCTCCGATGAGTGCGGCGATTCGCAACAGACCAGCGCGTATTTCATTTCCGGTGAGATAAGGTATGTTTTCGTAAAATGCATCCACCTCTGCAAAGAAAGTTGCGTCGCCTATTTTAAAAAAGAGATTGGGATGCAATGCTTCCATTTTTTCAACCATGAATCGGAGATCCTCTCTCCATTGTTGGGTTGATAGTTGCGTTGCATCCCTTCCCCAGATCGATTGATTTAAAATGAAAACAGATATGATAAGCATACCTATAGAAGTGTGCACAACTGCTCCTATTTTCTGCTGACATGCTCTGTTTGGTGACAATCCTGAGAGTTTCAACATTGCTGTACACCATCCGCGTTCAAATCATCTTCCGAAAAATAAACTGAAACGGATCTTCTTTTGCGTTTGGAAAGAACGAGGTCGGCTTGCTTGTGATTTCAAAGGGATGAGAAAGAGATTGGCGCATTCATAATTATTACGATTCACCATACAAATGAAAAATTTCAATGGAGATATACACATTTTCATTCATCCGTGCGATATCACCAATCGATGAGCCGGCCGCTCATGATATCGTGAAACCCACAAAGAGTCTCACCATCAACCTGATCGATCCAATCCGCCAGCGCAGTTGCCGCATCACGAGGATCGGTGTCGGCATCGGGTGCTCCCACTTCGGTCTTCAATCTCCCAGGATGAACGGCGAGGACTCTGATGCCCTGTTTGCGAAGCTCTTGATCCAAACATGCCGTGAGCATGTTCTGGGCGCACTTGGCAATGGGGTAGGAGTAAATGGTGCTCCCTTTACCGGACATGACCCTTGCAATCGAGCCAAACCGAGAGGAGATGTTAACAACAGCGGGTTTTTCCGATTTTTTCAGGTAGGGAAGCGCTGTCTTCGTGCACCGTAATACTCCACTGCAGTGAACTCGAAACAGATCCTCGAGATCCTCGGGATACGTCTGTCCTAATCCCCTAAGTTTTTTAACATTTCCTGCATTGTTGATGAGGACATCCAAGGAATTGCAATACGATTCAAGAATCCTGCTTATTTCGTGTTCCGCGCGCGGGGCGGCAACATCCGCTACAATCGGATGACAAGTCGCCTCCGTTGAAGCTTGGAGTTGTGAGGCGACAACAGGATTTCTGACCAGGGGAAAGATCGTCCATCGACGCTGGGCATAGATTTCGAACAATTCGCGACCAAATCCTCTGCTGGCACCGGTGATCAATACAGAAGGCATCTCTCTTTGTCTTTCCTGTTTCGCGTTTTCGCCCGGATTATTCTGAGCGCAGCATTGCTGCGATCAAAAGATCAAACGATCCGGTTTCCATGCATTACCACACCATTCCGTTACAGATCACTGATGCCCGTTCATGGCTGACGATGCTCGAAGCTTCCTTCTTTTGACCATCAGTGCTTTCGCCCGCCGAGTTTCCGTTGATGAATATCGAATTTCGATGGCGATAAACCGGCTTTTCCGACGCAAGAGTTGTTGGGTAGAATAAAAAACTTCGCTCAAAAAACTAACTTTCATGAGGCACTCTAACATCAATTTGAATGCCAGCCACATGGGGCGCTTCCATTCCCTTACGATGGTTAGAGTAAGTTTCAAGACCCCGCAACCTGACCTACTACAGATTGTATTTCTTTACCTTATATCTCATCGTCCTCAAACTGATCCCCAACAGCTTTGCCGCTTTTGTCCGGTTTCCATCCATTTTCTTGAGGGCATTCTGGATGATTGTTTTCTCGGCCACGTCCATCTGTTCATTATACGAGTCATTCGAATTATGCAAGGTAGCGGTCTCCCCGTTTTTCGTTGTGCCTGAAAAGATGTTGAACGGGAGATGTTCTTGTAATATTGTATCCCCTTCGCCCATGACCACGGCATTTTCGATTGCATGTTCCAGCTCACGGACATTCCCGAACCATTCGTATCTCATGCAAATATCGATGACTTCTTTCGATATCTTCTTCGGTGGAATGTTGGTATCCTCTGAATACACATTTACAAAATGCTGGATCAAGAGAGGAATATCCGCACACCTGTCTCTGAGCGGTGGAAGGAAGATGGGAATAACATTGAGTCTGTAATACAGGTCCTCACGAAACGTTCCCTCTCTGAGTCCCTTCTCCAGATCCTTATGTGTGCTGGCGATGACTCTTACGTCTATGGGAATATCCTTTGTCCCGCCCAATCGGAGGATCGTTCGCTCCTCGAGGGCTCGCAAGAGTTTCGCCTGGACACCGGGTGGAATGTCCCCGATTTCATCGAGGAAGAGCGTCCCTCCATGAGCCACTTCAAACCTACCCATCTTGGTTCGAAATGCTCCTGTGAATGCCCCTTTTTCATATCCGAAGAGTTCGCTTTCCAAGAGGTTTTCCGGGAGTGATGCACAGTCAATGGTCACCAGCTGTCTATCCTTACGTTGACTGTTAAAATGGATGGCCTTCGCGATGAGCTCCTTCCCTGTGCCGCTTTCTCCTCTGATGAGGACTGTCGAGTTGCTGGACGAGACTTTGTTCACCTTCTTGAACACATCCTGCATCGGACCGCTATTTCCAATGATATTCTCAAAGCTGTACGCCTTTTGAACCTGGTCCCGGAGCATAATGTTCTCCCGAAGCAGATCCTGTCGGTTCAAAGCATTCTTAATAATGATCAGCAGCTCGTCCACTTCTATCGGTTTTGTGACATAGTCATAGACCCCTTCCTTCATAGCATCGACTGCTGTCTTGACCGTTCCAAAAGCTGTTACGACAATGGTTGCTATTTCCGGGGAAATTCCCTTGATTTCTCTGTAAAGCTGCAGCCCATCGATCCCTGGTAGTTTTAAATCCGTGAGAAGCACATTATACTCATCCTGCCCGATTTCCTCCAGAGCCGTTTCCCCGTCGCTCACAGCCTGAACGGCATAACCCTCATCTCGTAAAATGTGAGCCAGACCTTCTAAGGCATTTTGATCGTCTTCCACTAACAATATCTTTGACATTTTTTCACCCTCATGGTTAATACTACTGCCGATATCATCTCGATCGGACAACGTTTGGATTGTGAGATATATGTACCATTACGCTCTTTCCATAGGAAGCGTTACCGTGAAGATCGATCCGCGTCCTACTTCGCTGTCTACAAACAATGTTCCGCCGTGTTCTTCGACAATCTGTTGGGCGATGGCCAGTCCCAGCCCTGTGCCTCCTTTTTTGGTGGAATAATAGAAGTCGAATATGGTCTCCCTCTCGTTCTTCGGTATTCCTACACCAGAATCTTTAAAGACGATCTCAACGCATCGTCTTTCCCTCGGTTCTTCGACTCCATCCCCCATTGTGCGGTCGATCTCAGATCGAGTAAAGACCTTCAATTGACCACCGGTGGGCATTGCTTCAAAAGCATTTATAACTATATTCAAAAAAACCTGTTTCAATTGATCTCTGTCGACACGGCATGAATTCACATCGGAATGAAAATCCCGCAGGATACGCACGTTCTGCTTCCGAGCTCTCGATTCTTGCGAGAGAAGGACTTCCTCCAAAATACTCGTAACGTTGCACATAGAAAGTTTGAGCTCTCGCGGACGTGCAATAAGGAGAAAGTTCCTGACCAGAGTATTGAGCCGATCAATTTCGGATGCGACAATATTGAGATACTTTTCCTGTTTCTCTCGGCTCCCTCCCCCCTTTTTCTGAAGTTCTCTCTGCAAGATTTGCATGTTGATAGCCATGGAGTTGAGAGGATTCCGAATCTCATGAGATACAATTGAAGCAAACTTACTCAAGGTTGCCAGACGCTCTGCTCTTCGAAGCTTCTTCTGGTTCTCAAGCAGACTGATAGCCATGGCGTCGAATTCCTTGGCTAAAGCCCCCAATTCATCGTTGCTCTCAGTCTGAATCCTATGCTCCAATTTCCCTCGAGAAAAAAGGTGCGCTCCTGAGACAAGCGTGTTAATGGGGCGTGTCAATTTTCGAGTAAAGATAAGGGCTATGAGAGAAGCCATCAGTATGCTTCCCACAATGAGAAACAACACGTCCATTCTCATTCTGGCGGCGAGAAAAAACGCTTCCTCAGTCGGCTGTTGGATAATAAACCCCCAGCCCAACATGGGAACCGGAGCGTAGGACCCGATGACTTCCTCCCCGTCGAAATCGATATATATCTGAGTGCCTTCTTGTCCTTCAAGAACATTCTTAACGACTTCGAGAACACCGAAATCTTCTTGAGCGTAAACCCGTCTCTTTTCAGCATGGGCGATCAAAATACCGTTGGCTCCCACAACATAAGCTCGGCCGCGCTGGCCCAGACCAATGCTGTCGACCAAGGCCCACATGCTCTTCAAATTTACATCAGCCACAAGCACACCCACGACACTGTTAAATTTTAAAATGGGCTGCGAGACAGTAACTATGGGTAAACGATCCTCGGAAACGAAAACCGGTGAGATGTATTCGTCCCCTTTCAGCGTGCTGATGAAAAAAGGATAGGTATCATATGCCTGATGGAATTGGGTGAAAGAGGTACTAACGACTTCGTTGCCCTCTCGATCGAGGACAAATAATTTTTCGAAGATATCGCTTCGCCGTTTGGCATTGTTGATAATGATGTCTTGATTCCATCGATCCATACCGGTCATGCTGGGCACACTTGCCATCTCCCTCAGAATCCCCTGGGCATTTTGGACGTAAAGACCGATCTCATCGGCCGCTCTTTTTGCCAGCGTCAAGTTTCCCTCAGCCACCGAATTCTTAATCGACCTCTGGGCTGTGCCGATAAGAATCCAACCGACCACGAGTATAGGGACGGCGGCCAAAAAGATATGAGATACTAACAAGCGAGTGATCAGTCTGTTTTGGAACGGAATTTTCTGCATGGAAATCCCCGATGACTTTTTGCCTCTCAGTATTTTTGCGCTTCCTCAGGGACCCACCACTCAGGAAACGGTTTCAATCCACCATTCGGGTGGCGGATGTTTTGAAAGCGCGTGTCCACGGCAGTATAAAAGAGCCACCTGAAAAAGAGAAAAGTGCACGATTGATCCTGCGCGATGAGAAGCTGCATCCTCTGGAACATGGGTTCAAGTCGATTGCGATCACTCACTTCGTAAGCAAGGTTGATCAATCTGTCGACCTCTCGGTTATAATAGTACATGACGTTGAGTCCTCGTCCTATGTTTGAGGAATGGAACAACCGGTCGAAATTTTCAACTTTGGCTTCCGAGGGAAAGCTCATGAGCGCGGCATCGTAATCGCCCTCTTTCATTAATCTCATCATCTCTTTATACTCAACTGGTTCAGGAATCACATCGACTCCGATCTCCTTCAGATCGAGTTTTACGATTCTGGCAATTCTTTCGAAAAGGCCAGAACCTCTGGCAAACATGAGGGTAAACCGAAACTCCTGGTCACCGTTCTCCAAAACTCCATCCCTGTCAATGTCTGACCAACCTTCCTCATTCAGGAGTTCTAAAGCCTTTTTCGGATTAAAATGATATTTGGGAAGGTTCGGGTAATAAGCCCATGAGTCTGAGTCTAAAGGACCATATGCGATGTTTCCCTTTCCTGAGAGGACTTCATCGATGATGCCAACCCGATTTATCGCATAGGTCAAGGCTGTCCGGGTTGCTCCTTTGGAAAAAAGCTTTTTCGAAACATTGTAACTGATGCATTCAAACACCTTCTGATTCGAAACAAGAGTAACGAGTCGTATCCGTGGATTCGATCTCCAGACATCGCGAGCCGATGCTTCCTCTTCTATTCTGGCAAAATCAATTTCTCCGGTGACAAACGCAGCCTTGAGCAATTCCTCCGTGGCATGAAATTGTATACTGAGACCATTGAGGTAAGGACGACCCCGGTAGTAGAAAGGATTGGCCCTTAAAACAATCTTTTCCCTGTCCTCCCATCGCGAGAAAATAAAAGGCCCGAGCCCGACAGGTGTTGAATGTAAAATGCTGTCACGCGTGGCCTCATAAGTCCCTGAATTGTAAATCTGACTGGGAAGAATTTGGAGTGTCGCAAGTTCAGGAAAGAATTTCTCATAAGGGCCTTGTAATTCAAATCGGACTCTCCGGTCTCCGTCTTCTATGACACGTTCGATTACGTCAAAATTTTTATTGTAAAAGTAATGAGAATCCGTTTTCACATTACGGTACAAATTGTAGGTGAAAACGACATCGCCACTTTCTAAGGGTACATTATTATGAAAAAGAATTCCCTCTCGGAGTTGAAACGTCCAGATCGACCTGTCCTGACTATATTCCCAGGATTCTGCCAATCCTGGAACAGCGGTCCCTTGACGATCCAGGCTTATGAGCCCTTCTCCGTATATGTAATCTGCAATCTCTTTTTCTTGATCAAGGGTGTAAAAAATAGGATTGAGGTTCTTCAATCCATTGCCTATTTCCCCGATAACGAGGGTATCTCCGTAATTTGGAGAGCTTTCCTGACCAGAGAGAACTCCGCATGCTAGAATGCACCCCACTCCTCCAGCCATGAGGAGAGCGAATCGCACGAGCCGGCAAAGACCCCTTACCCCCCATTTCAACAAGACAAGGATCTTACGATATCGAGCACAATCATGCTGCAACAGCTGCTACCCCCTCCCTTCAGCATTTGCAGTTACCACACACCCTCATCCGAATGATCAAGGGCTTTACTTACATTGTAACATCAATTTAGACAACGCTATTGTGATAAAGGTTTCTCTTTTTATCAAGGAAAAAATGGGTGATTTCACATAGCGGTGAACGGTCCAAGATGCAATATTTTTCACTCTTCTCTTTTTTGATTTGCATAGGTACATTTTTTTCTTATTATTGAGAGTATGGATTCCTATAAGATCGACATATTACCTTCATCTGCGAGACATTTTTATGGAACTGTTCACCTTAATTGATATTCTTTGGATGATCTTCTTTTTAAGCCTCATGATCGGTTGTGGAGTACTCTTTTACCGCCTCGGCAGACGTTCCGAGTCCGATTTCTTCTTGGCCGGTCGTGGCTTACCCTGGTGGTTGCCAGCCGCCTCTGTATACGCTACCCACACGGCCACAGATACTCCCATGTGGGTTACGGGCGTGATTTACAGGTATGGTATGCGGGGGATCTGGTACACCTTTTTCTCCGCCTGGTGCGCCATCAGCGCCTTTGTCTCCACAAGGATTTTCCGACGATCCCTGGCCTACACTCAGGCTGAATGGCAGAGTCTCCGATTCGGAGGGTTGGGGAGTGAACTCCTCCGGGGTTGGATGGCGGGATGGCAGATCTTTATGAACATGTTTATTCTGGGATGGGTTGGCATGGCCATGGGGAAACTGTGCAACTACGCCTTCGGCTGGCCCTTGTGGATCGGCTTGATGGGATTTTCCTGTGCCTGTGCCGTCTACGTCTTAGCTGCGGGCTACTGGGGTGTGGTTGTGGCCGACTTTCAACAGGGTATCATTGCTTTAGCAGTCATCATTATTACCTCCGTCTGGGGAATCATCGCCGCCGGTGGCCCAGGGGCCATTGTTTCGAAGCTCGCTCTCATGGGGGAATCGTGGCGAGTCAATCCCTTCGCCTTCACCGGTATTTTTGGAGGAGAATTTCCCTTTGCCTGGTTCATCACAATGATGGTTATATCCATTATTGGAGGGTTTGGCATGGGTACGAGCATTGACTGGTATGTGGAGGCACAACGCATCCAGTCGGCCAAGACCGTGCGTGACGCCTCCTACAGCATCTGGGCGGGCACGGCTCTTGTTCTCGTTCGCAACTCCCTGTGGGCCGTGGCCATTCTCGGTTTCTATGTGATGTTTCCCAACATACCATCCCAGGCCGAGTACGAGCTTGGCTGGTTTCGAATCGGGTTTGAATATTTGCCTGTGGGCATGGTCGGTTTCTTTTTCGCCGCCGTGCTGGCCATTCACCTCTCAACAATCTCCACCCACCTCAACCTGGGGGCCATGTATGCCACCCGTGACATCTACCACCATTATATCAACCCCAGGGCATCGGAGAGGAGGCTCGTCTGGGTGGGCCGGATCTCCACGGCCATTCTGCTCCTGGGATCATTTGTCTATGGTCTGATGATGGAGGAGATCACGAAGTGGCTTATTTTTGCCCTGTGGATCATGGCCGCTGGGGTGTGGTTGCCCAATATCCTTCAGGTCATGTGGTGGCGGTTCAATGCCTGGGGTTATCTCTCTTCCTGGATTGCCAATTTAGGTCTGAGCTGGTTGGTGGTTTGGGTCTTACCCGCTTTCGGCCTCATCCCCGATCTGCCTGACTACCTCCAATTTTGGGCATTGATGGTACTTGGGGCTTTAATCTATGTGCCGGTTACGTTTCTGACTCCGCCTGAAAAGATGGACCGTCTCGTGAAGTACTACGTCATGTCCCGTCCTCTCGGATGGTGGGGGCCTGTGCGGAAGGAGGCAGAATGGAGAGGATTACTGCATATGAAAGGAGAAGATTAATGGCCTGGATACGTCGTCACTGGACACCTGAAGAAGCCGACGAGTGGCAAAAGGAGGATTGGATAGCCATCATTCTCTCGACATTCTCTTACATTGCTTTGACTATCGGTGTGGCGCTATCGCTTCTGATGCTCGCTGTCGGATTTATCGTTTTAATCCTGGGTATCGGATTGTCCGTACTTCTTTTTTTCGTTATCGATCCAAAATTGAAGGCTGTCTCCTCAGGATATGAAAAGAAACAAAAGGAATATTTGGAAGGTCTTGAACGTGTTCAGCGTTGGGAGGAGTAAAATGGACAAAGGGCTCACAGTCGTTATTGGCATGTCAATAGCATATGTTGCCTCACTTCTGGGCATGTTTCTGGCCTACATCTCATACAAAAAGCACAGAAAAAACGAAACGGATACTTCGGAAAAAGAGACACAATGATACACTTATTCTTAGCGCAATCACAACGAATCGGTCATCCTGCCTTCGGTATCGTTATACCGGCTGTCATCTTTATTGTATCCTTCTTAGTGGCGTATTTTCTCTACCGACGATTTTCCAGAACAACCGAGAAAGACGACTCATCGGGTTGAGCTCTCCAAAACCTTCTATCCCATCTGCACAACGCATGTATCTTGCGAAAGCCTGAAAGTCACTAATCCTCTTTCTCCAACTTTGCATTGAGAACAGAATCTCATGCTGCGAGACTGTGGGGATAACCGCAACGAAGGCATTGACACGTTCATCGACTGACTTTATATTGGAATAAAAATATTTACCTTCGCAGCTTTGTCAGACTTCTTGGTCAGAACATAGGGGATTGGTTTATGCGGACTAAGGCAACTCCGGAGATTGGGAGTGATGTAATGACGAGAGATTACGAAGCTCTCTTGTTTACCCCTGAGGGTAAGTAAGGGAGTTAATTATTTGGATTTTAATATTAAAGAAACCTCAAAGTAAAAAATTTATAAGGGAATCGTTCGAATCAGAGGGATGAATGAAATTACATAAACCGAAAGGAGGAAAAGCGAATGAGAGCGCAACGGTACTGCCGTGTCATGTTGGGTGGATGTATAATCTGTTTGATTCTTGCCACCCATCTTGTTCATGCGACGGTGGTGCAGCTCACTCTTAATGAGCGCATCACTCAAGCAAGTACGATATTGAAGGGTGCGGTGAAAGGTTCACATTCCTATTGGAAGGACGGAATCATTTACACCGACGTTACTCTTCGAGTGGATCGGTACCTCAAGGGTGAAAGCAACGGCGAGAACTTTATTCTGACCCTACCGGGAGGTCAGGTGGGCGGTATATGTCTGTCGGTTTCTGACGTACCGTACTTTTTGGAGGGTGAAGAAGTCATCCTTTTCCTCCAGAAGGGCACTCTTATTCCTCTGGTAGGGTGCTTCCAGGGGAAACTCTCCCTTCATGAGCAGGCCTTAGTCGGTCTGGACATGAGGGTGATCGAACTCCAAAATAAAATAAACCGCCTTTCCGGATATCCGGAGGATTTTGCCGGCCTCACTCCCCGGGGAAAACCACTGTTTGTCACTGAGGATGTCCTCTCCCCGCCTATTGTCAAACCTCAAAAGAGGGGCCCCGGTGCCCTGCAACCCGGTATTACGGGTATTACCCCCAGCGTGGCCTCATCGGGCACCAATACCCAGGTGGTCATAAGCGGATCAGGCTTTGGCACAAATACCGGCCAGGCAAAGGTTGAATTTTACCACGGTCAGCCCGGGCTCCAGACGTATATTCAGGCCCAGATCATATCCTGGACGAGTACAAGTATCACCTGTGTCGTTCCCTCGGTTTTGCAGGGTTTCAACATTAACTGTGCATCCAGCGGAAATGTTGTCGTGACCGACAATACCGGCGTCCAATCCCCAGGATTCATGTATACCATAACCTTCGGATATATGGGTGGGCAGTGGTCTGGTACTGCTCCCAATGTCGGATTTTTCATCAACGAAAACACCTCAGATTGCACTGGGGAAGGGCAGGCCATACAAAATGCCATGGCCACGTGGACGAACTGTGGATCGAGCCTGAGTTTCTCCTATTCCGGTACAAGCACATCTACTGCAGCAGCCCAGGATGGCACAAACCTGATGTGCTGGGTTACGGGCACCGGTGCCGTTGCCTTGTGCTATCATTTCTTCAATCTCAACAACTGGCCGAACGCGACAATGCCTGAGGTCGATATTGTCTTCGATGATGGTTTCACCTGGACGATCGCCTCGACCTCCCCACCACTGAACACGTATGATGTTGAGAGCGTCGCCCTCCATGAATTGGGACATGCTCTGGGATTGGACGACGATTGGACGGTGGTCGCAGGGGTTCCGAAAGTCTTGTATGCCTGGGGAACCCAACAGCAAATTCGGCGTACCCTTCACGCCTACGATATCAATGGAGCCCAGTGGATATATCCGGTGACGGGTGGGCAGATTACGGTCAACACAACTGCCTCGACCGGGACGGGATCTCTGGACTGGGCCATCACACAGGCAGAGGCCAATCCAGGACCGGACAACATCGTCTTTGCCATCCCGGGGTCTGGCCCCCATACGATCCAGGCCCCGTCGGGGGGCTTCCCGCCACTCATAGATGCCGGGACAACCATTGACGGCTTTACCCAGCCAAACGCCTCACCCAACAACAATCCCTGGGGGCAGCCATCCAATGCTGCGTTGACGATCGAGATCGATGGCACGCCCATGAACGGGGGGATCGGTTTTCAGATCATAGGGAGCAATATTACCCTCCGCGGTCTGGCCATCAACAATTTCTACCATCCAGTGACACAATTTGGATGGGGCGTTTTCATGAACGGTGCCTCAAATTGTCAGATCTGCGGCTGCCACATCGGAACCAATATAACAGCAACAGCGCCTGCACCGAACGGTCTGGGCGTCTATATTAGCGAATACGCCCGGCTCAATACTATCGGAGGAACAACTCCGGGTGATTTGTGTATCATTTCCGGGAACGGCAGGGACGGAATATACATGGAATTGACCAGCCAAAACAGCATCTCAAACTGTTTCATTGGTACGGATTTCACCGGTGCAGGACCACTTGGCAACGGCCAAAACGGTCTTTCCCTGGCCTGGGCTGCTAACACCAACACTATCGGTCCCAACAACATAATCGCTTTCAACGGAGGAGACGGCATCAGAAATGACGACCAGGGAAGTCTCGGAACAGTATCCAACATGTTCACCCAGAATTCCATTCATACCAACACGGGGCTTGGTATCAGCAACATAAACGGCGGTAACGGTGCGATTGTGGCGCCCACGATCACGACCGTTGCAGGTACGTCGGTCAGCGGCACGACTGTTCCTAACGCCACAGTGGAGATTTTTACAGACCCTGTGGATGAGGGCCAGTGGTATCACGGCACCACGGTATCCGATGGGTCGGGGAATTTTACCTGGGCCGGTGCGCTCTCCGGACCTTTTGTAACGGCCACGGTGACAGACGGGGCAGGCAACACCTCCAACTTCTCCGCTCCGATGAGTAGCGGTGCTGTTCAGATAACGGTCACCACCTCACCCCACGGCTTGGGTATAACAGTGGACGGGACACCCTATAGTGCGCCGCAAACCTTCTGGTGGACCTCAGGATCATCTCACTCCATTGGCGTCACGTCGCCTCAACCGGGTGGGACAGGAATCCAATACGTCTACAGTAGCTGGAGTAACGGTGGCGCCCAAACCCAGAGCATCACGGTCCCCTCCAGTCCCACGACCTACACGGCCAATTTCTCCACTCAGTATCAGTTAACCGCCTCCGTCTTTCCGACTGCGACTCCCCCCTGCGGATCGATCACGGCCAATCCGCCCGGACCCTGGTACTCCCCAGGCACGGTCGTAACACTCACGGCACACCCGGATGTAACAAATTATCCTGGGGTGTATTTGGCTTACTGGAGTGGTGGTGCTGGTGGGACGACCAATCCGACCACTGTCACCGTGAATTCTCAACTGACCGTCACCGCCAATCTTACCACATGTCCAGGAAATCGTGTACGGGGGGATGCGAACGGCGACATGGTCGTTGATGTGGTGGATGTTTTAGCAGTTATCAACCATATTCTGGGTACAGCCCCTCTGACTGGGAATGCTCTCCTCTGGGCCGACTGCAACAACGACGGAACGATCAACATTTTGGATGCCCTGTTAATAGTAAATAGCATACTGGGCATTGGCAATTGCGCTCCCAAGTTAGGAGTCTCCACGGCCCAGGTTTGGGCACCGGAGATCTCTTTGAACCATACGAAGGGCTTTGAGCTGTCCCTGATTGTTGATACCAATATGGATATAGCCGGGGCTCAGATTTCGCTTGATTTTAATCCGGCTGAACTCAGAACAGGTATCCTGAAATTGAACGAGCGCAGTTGCGAAATGACTCTGGCTTCCCATAGCGAGAGCGGGCGATTGTCGATCGTTGTTTATAGCCTTGAGGGGAATACTATCCCGCCTGGCACTGACCCTATTCTCACCATACCTTTTGAGACGTCGGATCGCAGGGTTCGGATGTCAGATATTAAAATGAAGTTCGGTGAGGTTGTTGTGGCGGGTAGCTGCAATGAATTTATTCCTGTGGGGATATCGCCAATCACAATTAAGCCCGATGATTCGATGCCACTGAGCTTCAGCCTGTCTCAGAACTATCCCAATCCCTGCAATCCCTCATCAGATATTAAATATCGGATTGGAGATACCCGTTCCCCCGCCCACATCAGCCTGAAAATCTACAACATCCTTGGGCAGGAAGTGCGGACGCTGGTTGACAAGATGCAGGAACCAGGATATTATACAGCAACCTGGGATGGAAGGGATGGCACCGGCAGACAGGTTCCGAGTGGCGTGTATTTTTACACACTTTCAGCCTCCGATGGTCAGTGGTCGGATACAAAACGAATGGTCTTGCTGAAGTAATGTCCTGAAATTTTGAATGTACTCAAAAACCCTCTTCAGAATATTCAGGAGGGTTTTTGAGTATGTGTCAGTTTCAACTTGCCGTGGAACGGAAAAAGTCATAAGTTAAAAAGAAAGACCACAACCTGATTTCACACGGAGGTATATATGTCGAGACGCCAATCCGTTCTCTTCCTCCTTGTTCTTCTCGTGTCGATACATACAATGAATACCCTTGGTGTTGAAAGCAACGAAAGATTCATCGACGAATGGCTTGTTCTGGGAGCTTTCACATATGAACAAGAGCAGGAGCGCCTGGCTGTCGATTTCCTTCAGGGCGAACATAATGTCATTCCCTATGACGGTGCTGTCACTTCCGGTAAGATCTGGAAAAAATTGCGCATTGATTACAAGGGCAAACTCGATTTTATCACGCAGGGCGACTTTGGCGACACAGAGAACACCGTCTGCTACGCGCACGCTTTTATACGGAGTCCGACGGAACACAATGCCTTCCTTCTAGTCGGCAGCGACGATGCCGTAAGAATTTACGTCAACGGCATTGACGTCCATTATCACGAAATCCCTCGGGGTTGGAGGCCTGATCAGGATACGGTTATGGTTCGTCTCGGAATTGGTTGGAACCGGCTGACGGCCAAAGTAGCCAATGGTGTCGGAGATTTTGCTCTGTCGGTGCGATTGGTAGACGAGCAATTCGAACCTCTCAGAGATATTCAGTCTCAGAGTGAAAATCCTGCGGGAAGAGGAGCATTTGAAATGATTTCTGTCAGTCCTCATCTTCGTATCATGGACACGGGGTTTTCCGGTTTCTCGATGACCGGTCAAGATCTCCGCCTCGAACTGTTTGCCGACATTCTCAATCTCGGGACCGAAAAACCGGCGAAGGCTGATGTGCGACTGGAGGGCGCCTTTGGCGAAGCCCGGAAATACCGAATAGAGCGTCATCCATACGAGCGGATTTTGTTTCAATTCACACCGGTGGAAATTGAACGTCTTGCGCATGGCGACAAGCGGTTGAAGATTGAACTTGTGTGGGATGGACACTTTGACTCGGAACAGCTGATCTTCGAACCGTGGGACGCTCTCAAGAGCCTGCTTGCGGGGATTGAGTTGCGAGGTTGGACATACTGCTCGGGTGATGTTGATGTGGCCACCACAGATTATCTCGAAGGGACGAAATGGGTGCCCTACACGCCTGATGGGGTTGTCGAAATACCAACGGGCGTAGTAACCTTTGCGAATCGTTTTATTCTGCCCCCTGAACTTATCGGTTTTCCGTTATCACTATATATTCCTGAGAAATATGAACACTCGCAATTTTGGATAAACCGAAAAGAGCAGAAGGTGCAGGAGGGAAAATTGCACCTGGCACAAGCGGAGGAGAACGCACACAGTATGTTCATCATCGCACGGATTGACTCTCTGAAGGGAAAACCGCCCTTCCTCTCAAAAATCAACCCAACAATGGACTCGTTCTCTCTCTTGAGTGCTGATGCGTACTGGGCGCCGGTCTTCACCGGCGGTCAGGTTGCTCTCATCGATGAAACCGCATCTGAATTGCTCATCGCCGCTTTACGAGAAGACAAATCGGAGTTTTTCAACCTGGTCGACAGGGAAGCCCGTCGCTTTCATGACGTCTCCCCACGGATCAAAGAGAACACGATCAATGTCATCGGCAACGCCCATATCGACATGGCCTGGCTGTGGCCCTGGTCCGAGACCGTGGATGTGTGCCAGGTGACCTTTGAGCGCGCCCTGAAAAATATGGAACACTATCCGGATTTCCTGTACGCACAAAGTCAGGCTCAGGCCTATGCCTGGATGGAAGAACGCCATCCTGAGCTGTTTGAGAGAATAAGAAAACGAGTTGAGGAGGGAAGATGGATCATCGTCGGCGGAACGTGGGTCGAGCCTGACAACAACCTGCCCAGCGGCGAATCACAGGTTCGACAGATTCTTTACGGCAAAAGGTATTTTAAAGAGAAATTCGGCTTTGATGTGAATATCGGGTGGATACCCGATTCCTTCGGATATGCTTGGACCCTGCCCCAGATCTATCGAAAGTCCGGTTTCAAATACTTTGTTACCCAGAAACTGACCTGGAACGATACCAACGAGTTCCCATACAAAGTCTTCCACTGGCAAAGCCCCGACGGCAGCCGGCTCTTTTGCTATTTTCCCTACACATATACTCATGACCTGGGTCCGAGGCGCCTGGCCGAGCAATTTCTTGACTATCATAAACGCACCGGATTGAAGGATCAACTTGTCCTCTACGGGACAGGGGACCATGGCGGCGGACCGTCGGAGCAGATGATCGACCGGGTCCAAACCCTCAATGAAATTGGCACGTTCCCCACCGTTCGCCAGGCGAACCCCCAGCGTTTCCTTGATAATCTTGAGCAACAGACGGAAGACCTTCCAGTCTGCAATGATGAGCTATACCTTGAATACCACCGCGGTTGTTATACAACCCAGGCTCTCATCAAAGAGCGGAACCGGCGGTGTGAGATGCTTCTGGAGACAGCGGAGAAACTTGCCTCGTTTTCGCAGTTACCATATCCCGCCGAGGATCTCGAGAAGGCCTGGAAAAAGACCCTCTTCAACCAATTTCACGACATCCTGCCCGGGTCTTGCATCCCCCAGGTGGTGGTCGATGCCAACGTCGACTATGATTGGGTGGAGAAAAAACTGAATGGTATCATCTCAGGGTCTCTCGGGGATATAGCCGGACGAATTCATATACACAGCAGAAAAGGAATCCCGGACCGGACGGATATGAAAGAGACGATGGAGATTCCTGTCGTTGTATTCAATCCCTTCTCATGGTCTCGAAGCGATATTGTAAAAATTGTCCCTGACCTTTCTTCGCTGCAGAATTTCCATATATCCGATCAAAGTGGTATTGAATGTGTGCACCAGGAGTATGGTGATACACTTCTCTTTTTTGCCAAGGATGTTCCACCTCTTGGATATAAGACCTATTGGATCCTGGCCCCCTCGGCTCGCACTCCTCATAACATAACCAATGCGACTGGAAACAGTATTTCCAGTCAGTGGTTCCAACTTGACATCAATCCCCAAACGGGCAACTGGGCTAGATTGTATGACAGGAAAAGGCAGGTGGATGTTCTGGAGCCTGGCATGGCGGGAAACGTATTGCAGGCTTTTGAGGATGTCCCTGAAGCCTGGGATGCCTGGAATATCGGCTACACCGGAAGGAGTTGGAATATCGAAGATGTGGAAAGTATCGAAATCATCGAACAAGGTCCTCTCCGCGCCAGGATGCGTATCGTCCGGACCTTTGGAAAATCCCGTTTCATTCAGGATATCATTCTCTACAATGATATTGCCAGAATCGATGTTGAAAACCAGATCGACTGGCATGAAGATCATATCCTCTTAAAGGCCGCCTTTCCCGTCAATGTGCGGAGCGACGTGGTCACCTGTGAAATACCCTATGGCACCATAGATCGGAAGACCATGCCTGTGACCTCTCAGGACAGTGCCAAATTTGAAATCTCGGCCCATAAGTGGATTGACATGTCCGATGGTTCATACGGTGTCGGGCTGTTGAACGATAGCAAATATGGCCATGATGTCAGGGGAAACATGATGCGCATCACCCTGCTCCGATCCCCCAAGTGGCCGGATCCCGGGGCTGATATGGGGCATCATTCTTTCACCTATTCCCTCTATCCCCATGCCGGGGACTGGCGAGAAGCACAGACCCACCGCCGTGGCTACGAACTGAACTGTCCGCTGATCGCTCGCATTGAATCACCCCACACAGGCGAATTGCCGCCTCAACACTCCTTCGTTTCAATCGAACCGGAAAATGTCGTCCTGTCGGTCGCCAAGAAAGCCGAAGACAGTGAGAACCTCATCGTGAGATTCTACGAGCTGTGTGGAACGGAAACACGAGCCGAAATCTCTCTTCCCCTTTCGTTTCGGGGAGCTCATGAAACAGATCTCCTGGAAAATCTCGGGAGTGAGCTTGAGGTTAAGGGAAACACAATTTATGTTCCCACCAAACCCTATGAGATCAAAACGATAACCGTCGAGTTTTAAAATGATTCCAATCTCAATAAAAAAACTTAAATCGATAGGATATTTTCTTGAAAGCGGAGCGCGATGAGAATATATTTGTTTCTGTTGCGATATTTTTTGAAAACTCCCAATGGATTCTCTGAAACCTGCATGATTGACTGAGTATATAATGAGCAGAGAGAGAGACGAAGAATACATTGAGGCCAAGTGGAAACTGGAAATGCAACTCCAGGAGGCCACGTCAAAATTGGAGGAGATGGTCAGAAACTGGTCTGACGAGCTGTTGAAAAAGCACCGGCTTTTAGCTGAGCAACAGGAGCGTGTCCGGGAAGCTTACGAAGCACTCCAGGAAAAAGACCAAAAGCTCGAGGAATCTGAGCGAAAGTACAGGGCCATCGTCGAGAGTGCGGGAGATGCCATCATCTCACTGGATGCCGAGAATACGGTACTCTCCTGGAACGAAGGCGCTCATGAGGTATTCGGCTATTCACAAGATGAGGCGATCGGTAAGAATATCGATGAGCTCCTCATCAAAGAGGATATTAGAGATGAAGCGCTTCAACTGACTCGCAAAGCCCACGGCGGCGAGAAGATCATGACCTTCGAATCCGTTCGGTATGCGAAGGATGGCAGACCCAAGAACGTCCTCATCACCGCGACACCCCTGAAGGATCCTCAAGGACGCACATATGCAATCTCCCTCATTTACAAGGATATTACACAACTGAAAATTGCGCAGCAGCGCCTCATCCAATCCGAGAAGCAGGCGGCTTTGGGTCTTATTGCGGGCAGTATCGGCCACGAGTTGAACAACGCTGTGGGTGAAATGCTCATCTACGCGAACCTGCTCAAGAAGAACCCGGAGGATGTCGAGCAGGTGAAGGAACTGATCGATACAATTGGTGAGATCGTGGAGAGGTGTTCCATCCACAGTCGCGACCTTCTGTCCCTTTCACGGCCGGCCGAACCTGAGATGAAAACCCTTTCTCTTGAGACAATCCTCGAGGATACAACCCAGACAATGGTCACGTGTGGTCTCCTGAAACGGTTCACCATTGTCCGAGACTATACTCCCAATCTCCCATCGGTCCTCGGTGACAGGAATCAGATTGAGCAGATCATCAGAAATCTTGAGATCAATGGTGCTCACGCCATGGGTGATGAGGGAACGCTGACGATAGGGACAAGATGTTCGAAGGACGGGCAGTTTGTCGAATTCCTCATCAAAGATACAGGCCACGGAATGTCGCAGGAGATCCGGGAGAAAATCTTCGAACCCTTTTATACGACGAAATGCGACGGCGCAGGAACGGGATTAGGCATGCATGTTGTTAAAGGAATTGTGGAACAGCATAAGGGTTATATACGTATCGAAAGTGAGGTGGGCAAAGGGACGACAATGATTGTCGGCATTCCCACGAGGAAGAGATAAACGAATGGAAATTATCTTAGCCGGGTATAATATCGATACGGACGTTTTGCATGAGATGATGGTGAAAGCCGGTGACCGTCAGGATGCGACGCCGGAGACGCTTTCGGCGGCCTACGCCCGCATCAGCCGAAGTCCAGAACCGGTCAACGAGCTCCGTCGTGCTGCTCGGGAAGAGGTGGAGAAATCCAGAAAATCCAACCGAAACATCATCTTCGGTATGGGCCATCATTCAGTGGCCGAGCATGCCGTCTTCAACTTCGACATCATGGGCGTCTCCCGACTGGCCATCGAGGAGATCGAGAAGTTCCGTCTCAATTCCTACACCGAGAAATCGCAGCGCTATATTACTCTCGGTGATGATTTTGTCATTCCCAAAGAGATACTCGACTCGCCGTTCAGAGACATTTTTGTGGACACTGTCAAAAGTCAAAACCGGCTCTATCATAAATTGTACGAAACGCTAAAGACCCATGTGTTTGAAAAACATTCGGATATAGCTCAAGAGAAGAAGAACCGTTCAATCCTGGACGGTTGGGCCAAGGAGGATGCGCGCTACGTCACATCTTTGGCCACCGAAGGGCAATTGGGCGCAACCTTGAACGCCCGGAATCTGGAACTTCTCTTTCGGCGCTTCGCATCGCATGAACTTTCCGAGGTTCGGGAGATTGGCGAAAAGATGTTTCGCAAAGTGGAGAAGGTCGCACCTTCGATCATCCTCTTCACTGAAGCCAACGACCACGATCAGAAAACCTATCCAGCCCTCAGAAATCTCGCGGTAGAAAGAATGGAGAGGGATCATTCCGATTCCCAAAAATTTTTACCGGATGATGTCACCATGGTCAATCACACCGCCGACGCGGACAACATCAGCGTCGCGACACTGCTACACACCTCCACGCATCAACCTTTTGCACAATGCCTTGACAGAACGAGGAAAATGAGCTTCGGTCAAAAGAGGGAAATGGTGAAGGCGGCGTGCCAGCATATGGAACTGTATGACAGCGCGCTGCGAGAATTCGAATACGTCGATGCGACCTTCGATCTCATCGTCTCCGCTTCCTGTTTTGCACAGTTGAAGCGCCATAGAATGGTTACTCTCACCTGTCAGGGATATGATCCGGAGTTACATGTAACCATCCCGGAGTCGATCACCGCCACAGGGATGGAAAAAGATTTTCTGGAACTTATTACAAAAACAGAGGATGTGTATAAAATAATTCATCGTCAATTACCCGCAATCGCTCCATACATTCTGACAAACGCCCATCGGAAACGTGTTTTGCTCAAGGTCAATGCCAGGGAGCTTTACCACATGTCGCGGCTCCGCCAGGACGCCACGGCCCAGTGGGACATTCGGCAGTTGACGGGCAGAATTGTAGCTCAGGCCAAGGATGTTATGCCTCTCACGCTTCTTATTGCCGGCGGCAAGGACGAGTACCCGCAAATTTATGAAGACGTATACGGACATTCGCCAAAAGTCATGGAGGCGGAATTACCGACGTAGACTTTTTTTCTCTGCCCAATGTGAGGCGTCTCCGAATTATACGTCCTTTTCTGGGAAGAATGCAGAAAACGACCTCTGCAACGATGAAACCCTGCACTCCTCCTTTCTGACTCGTTGAATTCATTGAATAAATAAGCTGGCCCGGAGTGAAACGTTCTATCATTTTCGTTGTAACAACCTCGAAAAAACACTTGCCAAGAAGGGGTCGGATAACTATTCTTAATTTTATCGATGGCACATAGCCCTTCGATAGGATTGAAAAAGGAGGTGATCCTATTCCGATTTGTTAAAATTCTCCTGTTTCTCAAGAATTCTTGAAGACAGGATCATTTATTCTTTATCAGGAATATACTGCTCTGCGGGGGCAAGTATACCTATCCGCAGTCTTATGATGCCGTCCCCTGAAAGTGATGGAGGCGAACTTGCTCCCATTATCTCTACATACTGACGACATGGAATTTACCTCGTGAGAGGTTTTTTTCTTTTTCCGCTGATATCTCTCAAAAGACATCTCCTGCCGGTATTTTTCGAACCGCATGAATGGGGAACTTCGAAATATTTCAGACTACGATTCTATTATCGATGATATAAATATTGACAGGTATATGGATTTATAGTATATTGCCGTTGTCAATAATAAAGGAGATGGGAAAATGGAAGTGGTCGTTTCCCCAATGTATTCTGAGTTCCGTGGGGCCTCTATGGGAAGGGACGGTCCTCTCCACCGCGAGGCAGGGGATCGAGTATGATTTCAATCGACTCTTTCGGCTGGGTCGAATTCTTCATCGAAGGCTCACGCGCAGACCAGTATGACCTTACTTTCAGATTTCCTATGATGTTCTGACTCCCAGTGTCGTTTTATACGAAGTTTACAAGAAATTCGCAAGAGAGAAAAACGAAGAAAAGGCATTCTTGGTCGCGGCTCAGATGCCAGAAACAAGGAGCGTTCATCTCAAGACTGAAACTGTTCTGTCAGCAGCTGATTTGAACCTCATGTACGAGCTTCCTCTGACAGATAGCAGTCTTTATGCGACGGTGCAAAAAGAACAATGTCCAGCCGTTACGTCCGATCCGCATTATGAAGGACAGGATGACGTTTTCCCTAATCAATAGACTGGACACGACTGCGGTATCTGAATTTTTCCCACAGGATCGCTATGAACAAATCAGTAGAGGAGATTCTCGTTTTCCCGACCTCGTTATTCAAGGAGTTGGGTTATTTTCATGGATTCAGCCCTGATGTTGAAAGATTCATTCAGCCCATAACGGATGCCGCCCGTTTTGTCCCCCGACCTCCGGCCGAGGAGGATCCCTCCCTGAAGCAGATTATTCCCTATGTCATGATACGTCACAGGGACCATATTTTCCGGTATAAGCGAACCCGCAGAGGTGAGGAGGAGCGGCTTCATACCAAGTATTCGGTCGGCGTGGGCGGTCACATCAATCCCTTTGACAAATTCGACCTGTTCGCCGCCACAAAGTCCGTTATCGAAATGGGTATGGAACGGGAAGTGGCTGAAGAAGTCATAATAGGTATACCCTACACCGCCCAGTGTGTGGGATTGTTGAATGACGATTCGAATGACGTCGGTAAAGTCCACTTCGGGATCGTCTATCAGCTCGATGTGGCTGAACCGAAAGTCGAAATTCGGGAAAGGGGGGCCTTCACCCAGGGAAGTTTCGTTCGGGCTGATGATCTCCGCCGCGATTTCGATTTCTTCGAGACGTGGTCTCAGATTTTGATCGAATCGTATGTATCGAAATCGTAACATTTACAGGGGAAATATGTTATGAATCACTTTTCACATGTTCTCTTCTCTCTGCTTTCGATTGTTTTACTTTTTCAGAGCCCTCGGGTGAATGGTGTCGAGGATGAAGAAGTGAAAGGTGTTTCGGGGAAAAAGCTCGTCGAGGAAACCTGGATGAGCACCTTTGTGAACGATGTTCAGGTCGGCTATTCCCACATGAAGACATACACCATCAAATACCATGGTCATGACGCGCTTCAGTTCGTATCCGACCGCTTGATGAGAGCCAAAATTCGCGGCCACAAGTACGAAACATCCGGTTCGACAACGCTCATTGTCAGTCCCAAGTATGAACCCCTCTATTTCAAAGTGGTGAGAGGGTCCGGGCGACACGAAATGTCTGCAGAGGGTTCCAGGGACGAAGATATGATGATTGCCGAGAAACACTCACCGTGGACGTCGAGTCAGGTGAACATTCCTCTGGAACCGAACGTCTTTTTCCCGGGGCATGAGTTGAAAGCCATGGAGGACACCGAAATCGAGCTCGGGGTCAAGTATATTTTTAAAATTATTGATATTGAGGATCTTCAAGTGAAAGAGTGGCCGATGATGCTCCTGGAGCGCAGACCGTTTGAACCCGACAGCATTCTTATCTTTCCCGAGGCGGAGGGACCACTCCATGTCGAGAAATGGTCTGTGGGCGACAACATCATCCAGTATTGGAAAGACGGCACAGGAGCGACATGGCGGAGAGAGGAAGGAAATCAATTCAGCCTTCGAACGACCCAAGAGAAGGCGATCGATTTTGCTCCCGAACTGGATATCTGGGAGAACATCGCCTTCAAGAGTGACAAGGTGATTCTCAACTCGAAAAAGACATCTGAAATGAAGATCCAGTTTAAAGTCAAAGGTATTGCCTGTGGAAATATCTTCGGGGAGGATGAAAGATTGCGCGTCGTTGAAACCACGGAGAAAGAGGACACCTGTATCGTTGTTGTCCATTCAACGGTTCCTGCTCTCAGTGAGAGTGCAGCCGTCGATCTCCCTGTCGATGAATCTGATTTTGAAGCGTATCTTGGGGCGACACCATATATTCAATCGGACGATACGACCATCGTAAACTTAGCCCAAGAGATTGTTGGGGAGGAGCGAAATGCCTACAAGGTTGCCGTGAAGCTGTGCGAATGGGTCCACTTCAATATTGATTACCGTTTTCTGTTCTCCAATGTGACCGCCCGGGATGTCCTGAAAACCAAGTCCGGCGACTGCAGCGAGTTCTCCCTCCTGTACACGGCTATGGCCAGAGCCGCAGGTGTTCCCACCAGAGAATGTCAGGGGATCGTTTACGGGAGTGACGGGAAGTTTTACCGCCACGCCTGGATCGAAAGTTGGGTCGGCGAGTGGGTCACCATGGACCCCACGTGGAACGAACTCATCGCCGATGCCACTCACCTCAAGTTTGGTGAAATGTACGAAAGTACGCCGAAGTCGATTACACCCGTGGATATTCGAGTGTTGGATTATGCGTTTGAGACGGAGCGTCATACAGTGCGGATGAGTGACATTGACCTGAACCTTGGTTTCGATTATAACGATTCCCTTTCGAAAAAATACAGTTCTCTAAAAAAGAAGCTGATTGAACTCAAAAAAAGTACTGGCAGTGGAACGACATCGATTGAGAGATTCAACGCCTATCGACAGGAATTGTCCGATTTTATTTCCAGATACTCCATGAGCATATCCGCGGTGAATGCACGACACGACATAGCAGAGACATACTTCTTCACAGAGGACTATGACAAAGCCATCGCAGAATTGGAAGCCTTTATTGATGCCTACTATTATCTCAACGAAGAGCTGACAGGTTCTTCACTCCATAGAATCGGTGAGTGTTACCTTCGTATGAAGAGATACGACGAGGCTCTGAGTACATTCAGAGAAGTCAAGGAGCGGTACCCCCAGAGCAGAGCCGTTGACAACATGGTCATTGACGTCGAAGAGATAGCCCATTACCTCTGGGACCGGAGCCGATACCCTGAGGCGATTGAACAATATGAGGAAATGATGAATCTCTTCCCGTCACGAAAGACAGTCTACCAGGAAAAATTGGCTGACATCTATTACAGTCAGGGAGAGTACGATAAGGCCCTTAACCAGTATGATGATATGATTGCCCTCTACCCTGATCGCAAAACGATTTACAATGAACAGATTGCCCTTCTCTATCGCCGTCTGGGTCGCATCGAAGATGCCGTCTCGAAATTTGAAGAAATGATTGAGCTCTTTCCTGAAAGAGAGATGATCTATCGGGAGCAGATTGCGGATACGTACAACAAGGCAAAACGTTTTGATGAAGCCGTCGTCACCTACGAAGAGCTTGCCAGACTTTTTCCTGAAAGGGAAACAATCTATTTTGGACAGATCGCCAAAATATTCCAGAACCAGGGGAATTATCAGAGAGCCATCACTCAGTACGAACAATTGGCGAAACTCCATCCCGTGAAGACTAAGATTTGCTATGAGCAGATTGCAAAACTGTATCTTGGGCAGCAGATGTACGCTGAAGCAATTGCCCAATACGAATATTTAATCGAGCTGTTTCCCGAGCGTAAGATGATCTATCAGGAACGCATAGCTTCCGTCTATGAGAAGGAACAAGCATACGATAAAGCCATATCTCAGTATCAGGAGCTCATCCGCAATTATCCCGAGCGGGAGAAAATATACACGGATAAAATCGAAAAGCTTTCACACCAGGAACCCTGATCCGCCTGGCGGATGGGCCTCTGCTTCGCACCGCAGCTGACTTGAAACTTCCTCTTCAAGTGCCCCAAACTTGAGATCTGAGTCCTGTATATGAAACCTCCGACGTGAACTTCGAGAACCGAGACAAAATTCAGCGATCTGCAATCATATATGGAAACAACAGTGAAACAGATACGTGACTGCATTAACGAATTGAAGGACGAAATCGTCGAGTTCACAAGCCGCATGATCAGCATCCCGACCGTCAATCCACCAGGTAAAAATTATGGGGAGATCGTCCGGCTATTCAGTGAGAAGCTCTCGCGCATGGGGATCGACTGGCAGGAGATCCATGTCCCAAAGGAAAGATTGGGAGAGCTTGCACCCAAGGGAGAGGATCTGCCGAGATCCTCCATCGTGGGCCACTGGGGTGAGGGTGAAAAGGAGGTGCACCTTCACGGCCATTACGATGTCGTGCCGGCTGCCTCCGCCGAACAATTTCACCCTCGTGTATCAAACGGCAGATTGTACGGACGCGGAGCCGCTGACATGAAGGGAGGGCTGGCCGTCATCCTGTTTACGCTTCAGACACTCATGAAGTGCGAAACAAAACTCAACGGTACTCTCTCGTTCTCCTTCACCCCGGACGAAGAGACGGGAGGTACGGCAGGATTGAAGTACCTTCTTGATGAAGGACACATTAACCGGAACATAATGGGTGTCCTTGATCCCGAACCCTCCGGCGGTGATATCATAAACGGCAGCAGGGGGGCTCTCTCTTTTGATGTCGTTTTTAAGGGCAGGCCAAGCCACGTCATGCTACAACACTTGGGAGTGAACGCATTCGAAAAAATGATCGAGGTTGCCGATGCTTTCAAGGTTTTGAGGCAAGAGATAGAGGGCAGGAGGACGGCGTACAGAACAAAGCCTCCGGAGGCGAACCGTTCGACGCTACTGCTTGGTGGACTCAGTGGGGGTGGGACGAACTTCAATATTGTTCCGGACCGGGCCTTCTTTACCGTGGACCGAAGATTCAATCCGGAAGAGAAAATAGAGGATGTTAAGAAAGAGCTCGAGGAACGGTTGTCATTTTTTCGACAAGAGGGCATCGAAATCGAAACGCACGTCTTCCAGGAGGGCAGTGCATCCTATACGAATGAAGATGAGCCCCTGTGTCAAATTCTATCACAGGTCGTAGGAAGCGTAAAAGGAAGGAAGCCTGAATTTTTTCTATGTCCGGGATTACTGGAAACTCGGTTTTTTGTGGAGACGGGAATTCCTGCTGTGATATTCGGACCTGGTCTTCTGGAGGAGGCTCACGGTCCGAATGAGTTCGTCTCAATTGATGACATCTTTGACTGTATTGAGATTTTTGCTCTGACCGCTCTCGAGCTTTTGGGGAGGTAGGATCCCCCACTGAAATTAGTGAAAACTGTCGACTGCTTTGCCGGACGAATCGAAAATCTCAAAGACCGTGTTCAACTTTGTAATCTGAAGATAATATTTCACTTTGTCCGACGGGCTGGCAAATTTCATATTGCCACCCATGCGGCGAAGGGTAGTAAAACAGCCCATAATAACTCCGATTCCGGCACTGTTTATCCAAGTCACCTTCCCAAAGTCCATCACAATCTTCATGATCCCTTCGTTCATGAGCTGGCGCAGAGTATCGCATAATGTCGTTGTCTCATCCCCTCCCATAATTTTCCCCTCGGGATGGACAACGACGATGTCCTTTTCAATCCGCTCGACCATCTCGATGGATCCTGATGTCCCATTGCACTCAGGACTTTCAACTGAGTCTTTGGCCGCCTCTCCCTCTTGTCTCTTTTTAAACCACATGGAATTCACTTCCAAATGTCAAGATTGAAAGTGTCATAAGGGCAAACGTTATGTCCCACGCCCTAATATTGCTGAAAGCCGGTAAGTGGTCATTACTTCATAAAACTGCCCACCGCTTTATCAGTGCTTTCGTACGTTTCAAAAATAGTAATCAGCTTGGTGATCATGAAAAGGCTCTGAATGCGATCGCTGACGTTTGCCAGTTTCATATCGCCCTCAGCGCTTTTCATTGTCGTCATGCTCCCCATCAGCACTCCCAGGCCGGAACTGTTGATCCACTTGACCCCGCCGAGGTCAATGACGAGTTTTTTATGGCCTTTCCCAACGATCTCTCGCACCTTATCATGCACGGCCGTTGTCTCAGGACCGCCCATCAAATTACCGCTCACACTGATAATGGCGACGTCTCCATCAAATTTTTCCTTAACCGACATGCGATCCTCCTTCCGTCTTACGTTTTTATTTTCCTCGAATTCAAACGTTCAAAGATGAACTTATTTGCCCAATAAAAATGTGATTCCTGCAAAGATTCCGAAATAGTCCGCTCCGTTTACGTGATATTTTGCCTCAGCGATGCCCTTCATGGTCGGTGAGAGTGGATATTCCAGGCCTCCTACAAAGTGTAACCCAAAATCAGTATCAGAGGCTGAATCATCGTAATTCTCGGTCTCCCACTTCGAACGACCGATTGTGAGTCCTAATCCCCCACCGGCATAAGGTTCGATTATTGATTTTGTCTTGAAAAAGTATTTGGCGGTAGCCCCTATGATAATTTCCGTCCAATTCCACTCCGCCTTACCGTACAGCGGAGTTCCAGAATCGTAGGATTTTCTCCAATAATCAATCAAGGCGCTCAAGTGTATATCTTTTGTGATCTGACCTAAATCCGCATGAACCCCAAGTCCGAAAGTGCTTTCAATGGGGTCCTCCGGCATGACAAGACCGATTTTTCCTCCGATGCTATACAACCCGATATTGCTCCCCGCCATAACAGCAGATCCAAAAGACAGGCTCAGTAGAACAACAACCGTACAAAAGAACAATACTCGCATCGCCCCTCCTCGTGTTTAAACCATTGATGGTTATACAGGCAAATTGTAATAACACGTCATAAGTATAATTTGTCCTTGCAGTTCTGTCAAGGAAAAACTTTAAGACAGAAGGGGAAAGTGGATTCAACGGCCATGCTTCTCAATTTTAATACAGTGAGAGCGTTGTATCTTCGCTCCGCCTCCTCATGTGAATTTCAAGGATATACCTCACCACAGGGTAAGTGATGCCTGATGCGTCAATCCCAGAACGGAATGTGAGGAGAAGGCGTAGTCCAAACGGTACCGACTGAAGTAGAATCCAATCCCAGTTGTGAAATCCGTAGGATTCGTCTGCAATCCGATTCGCAGAGCGAATACGTTTGAGAATCGATACTCCTGACCAGCGTGAAATTGAACTCCGGACCTTGATTCCGACTGTACCTCAGCAGTGAGAATGAGTCTACCCGTGGAACTGCTCCGAAGCCCGATACTGATGAGATTCGGTATATGTTCATGGACTTTACCGATATGGGGATTGGTCACATTTGTGATAAAAAATCCTCCGTACAATTGGCGCCCTAATTCGAGGAGGCAGCCCAGATCGATCCCGTATGCGAAAGTTGAACCGTATCGGTCGATTGTGAGATTGAAGATCTTAAGCGTTGCTCCTAAACAGAGTCCTCCTGAGAGTGTCCTGCTGTGACACAGACCGAAGGTATTTTCTCTGTAGACTTTTGTTCCGAATGTTTTCAGCCCTACCCCCCACCTGCCCCATGGGGTAGGTTGTGTATATCCCGCAGAGCCGAGAGTTAGTTCTTTTATTCCGAACGGACGAGAGACAAAGGTGCTGAACATTCGTCCCGAAACTTGCTCCAAACCTGCCGGATTCCAAAAAAGAGCTTCAGGATCATCAGCCAATGCAACATAAGCCCCGCCCATTCCTGCCGGACGTGCTCCAATCATCATATGTTCGAAAGCACTCCAGCCGCATGAGGTGCATGATACGGTGAGGGTCATGACCAAAAGCGAGCGATAGGGCCCAAGGAAACCATGAATCATTAGCCTCATACCTTTCCGCTCAGCCGATATGAAAATGCTCACAGTATTGCTATGAATCAGGAATTTTGGGGTAGGCTTTCACTCCAAGGAGTTAAACGGTCACTCCGGTAATTCCTGTCTCTAAAATTCTCAAGCCTTACTGTATACGTTTTCCTGATGAAAAAAGACGAAACGCCTAACAATTCAAAACAGTTCGATGCTATTGAGGAACCATTTCTCGGTGTTGTTCCTGCATCTCCTGAATTCTGTTCTGTAATGTCTTCTGTTGTCTCTCTAGAGTCAACAATTCTGGGTCCGGTTCAATCTTTTCGCTCTTTTTGCTCTCAATGTTCCTTCGAATTACACCGGCTTTTTCCTGAATTCGGATGGCAATGATCCGAACTTTCGCCGGTTCTCCTCCAGTCCTCTGGAGGTCCAAGGCCAAGGCATCCAAGTCGGCAGCCCGCTGTTCCATTACGGCCTTTTTTACCGTCCAAATTTCTCTTTCGATCGATGATGATCCAACAGTCTGAGCCTCTGAGTGGATTTGAGTCCGAAGACCTTCGGCCTGATTCTTCAAATCAGTGGCAATGATGCGTATCTGTGTGGGCGTTTTAAAAACTTGACGCAATGTATTGCCTAAATTTTCAATTTCATTGGCGTGATTCTCCAACATTTGGAGTATTTGGACTCGAGTTTTTTTCCTCTGGCTCTCCTCTTTTTGTAACTCAACGATCCTTCCCTGAATCTCTTTCAATTTTTGCTGGAGATCCTTTATCGCCTGACTCAGTTCTTCGCGTCGACGCGTCCGACTTTCCGTTTGTCCCGCTTTAGGGGTACTAGACCCTTGCGCAGTCTGGGCCTGCTGAGGTTGCTCTTTCGTCGCCACGGGCGGTGGTGCTTTTGGCTCCTCTCTCGATTCTACAACAGGATTTGCTTCTGATTCTACAATTCCCACATACTCCTCGGATGTTTGAGAAACAGAAGAGAGTTTTTGTCTGCGACTCCACTCGCTTACGATCACAAAGGCGGCGATCACAACAGTAATTCCGATAATGATTACTACTGTGTGTCTCTTACAAAAATTAACCATTCAGTTTAACCCTCTGTATAATCATGTTCCTGATTTCTACCATGATCCCAAAATTTCTTAGGACATCTTCAATCGTCTATAGTATAATACTTTCTTTGGAAAGAGTCAACTCAAAAGGGAATTGAAACCGGTGGTGGGGCATCAATATTTTATCCGCATCCCTTTTTTGTGGGAAGGAATTCGTTGTTCGACCCATTATCGTAACCACTAAGTGATAACCCTAAAAACATTTACATCGAATTTATCGGGATGGAGACACTTTAAGATCGTACGCACAAATGTCCCTGTTTCAGCCTCTCTCTCGCTCAAGTCCACAGTTTTCCCTTTTATTTCATTACCGCTTTTATCAGCGATCACTTTCACGATAGGTCTATCTAAAAAGGTCGGATTTCCATGGGTCTGCACAACCACGGCCAATTCTCCACTGTCAAGAACAACGAATGATCCAATAGGGTATAATCCGACCGCATTGATGAACAGCTTCATCAAGACCGGGTCAAAATCTTTTCCGCTTTTTTCTATCATTTCCAAAAGAACACAATCCGGCGTTTCCTTTTGAGATTGATCGGGTTGGGGTGTTGTTGCGACATCGAAATGATCGGCAATGGCGATAATTCTGCTGAAGAGATCGAGTTCCTTTCTCGGTGACAGGTTGGGATAGCCTGAGATGTCGAACTTCAAATGATGTTCCAAAATTGCCTTCATCGCCCTCACAGGAAGTTCTCCGAGACTCTTCATCTCCATCAACATCTCGACACCGTACTGTGGGTGTTTCTCAGTCAGCTCTTTTCCCTCTTCTGAGGAGAGAGCGTCCTTTGAATCGAACTCCGTAGGATGAGGTATTTTTCCTAAATCATGGAAAAGAGCCGCTAAGCCCAATTCTCGAAGGGCGTTCTTTTCCAATCCCACTTTCTGACCAAGGGCTACTGCCAAGATGCAGACATTGACCGAATGATTTAGAATATATTTATCGTAGTGCTTCATCGTTGTCAAACCGATTAAATACGATTCGTCTTCCGCTATAAGATCAACAAGGGATTGGACAAGCCGCTTGACTCTTCTTATGCCAATTTTCTGTTCCGATTTGCCCTTAAACATAATTCCCTTGAGATTGTAAATGCATTCGAAAAAGGTCTTCTTCGCCTGGCGACGAATCCCCATGAGATGCTCTTCCGCCGATCGTTTCGACGCAGCGGAGAACTTATGTATTGAGATCCGTTCGATATTCTCGGTTCTGAATTGATTTTGAAATTCTTCAAAGGTGATATTTTGGCGCTCCTCATGGGCTAAAAGTTGAAGAAAGCAACCGAGCTCCTCTTTTGTCAAACCATAATCGAAAAAAACCCCTTCAGTATTTCGTCTCTTCAGAGCGTCGATGATGAATTTCGTGTGCATGTAATTCTGAAACTCTGTTTTTATCTTGACCCGGTTGAAGAATAGGCAGTGCATGTAAACTTCAAGGGAGACAACATCCTCATTTTGAAAGAGTGACGCGAAGGTGGTCATTAATTTATCGATCTGTTTTTGAAATCCATCGTTGTCGGAATCATACAACTTTCTCGCCTTGATTGCCGTATGAAGCTGATTAATGAGAAGGTTCCCCTCTCTCAAATGTGCCTTTTCATCGAAATCAAGCAGGTCCAAATGTAAACCTCCTGCTTCGTACTGTTTCTGGTCGGTTTTTGCTATCATCGGATACTCCATCTCTCCTGGCGATATTGTGGGTGCGGTCTTCTCTTTCATGATTATTGCTGAGCTTCCTGAAGTGCGGTCATACAGGCACTTTTTATCAGATACGAAGAATCATGGCTGTATTTATTCAAAAGGTGATAGGTTATATCAGAATAGTGTGGACCAAGGGCCAAAGCTGCACATATACGAGTTTCACTATGTCTTTTTCGATGGATAACGAACTTTTTCTTCATAAACGCCTCCAGAATTTGAACGCATTGTTGGGAACCGACGCTCCCCAGTATCGATAACAACGCTTTTTTCTCTCTGAAGCGCCTGGCATGGAACGTTTTTCTTCGGATGACATCTAAAAGGGGTTCAATATTATGGCCGTCACTAATGGACTCAAGGCTTTCGGCAGCCAACGCGCGAACCTCATGATCTTTATCCGTCAAGAAATCTATTAACACTTTTTGAGCCTTTTCATTTGCGATATGCTTCAAGGCCAGAATTGTTTCTTCCCTGACTCCCTTGAGATTGTGCTTTCTAAACGTTTGGAGAAGCTCAGGTCCATTTTCATCCCCTGTTTTCCCCAAAACAGATACAAGTTGTCTGGCCACCGTCTCCGAGGCATTCTCAATGGGCCGAATCAAACGCGGTGCCTGTTCTCGTGCCAACGTCTCAAGCCCTTGACAGATCGTCGCTCGTATTTTCGAAGATTTGATCTCCTCAAGAAGGAAACATATCGAGCCGATCGCCGTGGGACGAAGTTCGGCAACGAACGTACAGAGATCATGGGATTCACAGGGAAGTTGAGCCTTCAAACCAAACCGGAATAAATTCATTTTCTCCCCCTCTGAGAACCCTCGTAACAAGACTTCAGCAAACCGAGCTTTCGATGGAAAACTCCTTTCATGTTCCTCTGAAAATTTCGAAAGCTGCTTTATGATGACGTTCAAGGGAGCATAAACACACTTGGTTAACAACTCATCAGAATACTCCTCCATGAGCTTAAATACCGGCATATATCGATCTTCATCATCTTCGAGGCGCAACACATCGAAAATAATAGCCACGAGTTCCTCCTCGGCATTGAAGCATTTACCGTGTTTCAATACTCCAAGAAGATCTTCGATTTCTTCGTCTTTAAATGCTTTCAATCGAGACAGAATCATGGAATTGAGTCTTTGCTCCTTCAAATCAAAATCCGAAAGGCATTCTTCAATCCCTGATCGCCTCTCAAGAACAGCATCCGTTTCGTCCTGAGAATCAAACACAGATTTTTGAGAATCGAAATCGGAGAGAGCATGTTCAACACTTTCAATCTCTTGGTCTGGGATTTCATCGATAGCATAATAATGGATGTGGTCAAAATCTCTTGCCCAGAAAAGGCTCACAATATCTCTCTCCGTTTGAGGCAAACCGGCATTGATTTTTAAGGCCTCGAGAAAGCCTCTGATCTCCTGGTAGGTGAGTCCCTTTTCAAACCTGATTTCGCGGATGCCGTCATTGAAGAGCATAAAAATGAGACTGCTCCGCTTATCTTCCTCTCGATAGATAGATTCGCCTTGAAAGACTATTTCAGATTCGGTCAACCGAATATCCAGTTGATCGTAGACCTCGAAAAACTCGTCAAACGTTTTATTGAGATTGAGAAGGGTGTTCTGAAAAAGAGGGTGGTCCGGTGTATACGTCCTCATGGCAGAAAAGGCTTTGTACAACAGAAAAATAAGTACTTCGACACTTAACTCAACAGCCCCTACCTGTTTTTTCACCTTAAGCTGAGACGCCGGCACTGGCTTTTCCGCAACAATGTTGCTCATGGAATGAAGCCCTTTCTCATAGCTCGATATTCTCCCTACAATAAGGACAAGGGCATGAATTATCCCTTCTCCCTCATCAGACTCACACTAGGATTCCCCACTGAGAGAGTATTTTTGTACAACGTCCAAACGAATACTATCGTACTCTTTCTATTCAATTTGCAATCTTCGTGCCAAAGGGTGAAAGATCTTGTAAGTATTCTCCAAGTATCTCATCGATGCATTCTTATTGTCTTTTTATTAGAAAAGACCGAATGTTTCTTGTCTCCTGTATGTTCGAACATGGCCGTTATGCAACTGATTTTATATTGAAATCAAAATATAACTTCTTGATTAGTAAAATATTAGTAGTGTGTACCTTTTTTTTACATCAAAAAGATGGCGGGGATTGTTTAACATTCGGGCTTGACATACGTGAGAGTAAAATTTCTTTTTTGTTATACAAGAGGGTTTGCAATTGAAATTCTTGTTGGAGAATGTTGAACACATTGTTCTGAAAAATGGGGGATATAACCCATGCAGAGCGTGATATAGTCTTTCGGGGGAATTGGAGCCTGGTACTGTTCTATGTGTCGGATAGTTTATTCGTTGAGATCGAGCGTTTTTCTACGTGCCCTAAGTTTTTCGACGATTTTCCTGCGGAGAATACCGGCGTAACTCACTATTCGATTGTAATTCTTTACGACGGAGATGGCAAGAAGAACGACAAAGGCCCCGACTAGTATCCAGGTTGGTACGGGGACCAAAGCCCCAAAGGCCGCCAAAAGGTAGTATCTTGAACCTCTGCCCACAAAGATCGCCACGACGTACTTCAGTTTACTATAATTCGTCGTAATGGCCATAAAGCGGAAGGGATCGAAGGGAATGGGAGTGAAAGCGGCCGTGATCATACTGACGAAGGCGACCTTGTTGAAAAATTTTCTGAAACTTTGAAATGTCTTCGTCTCTTTAATACGAGCGACCTTCTTATATTTGAGAAGCTGGGAGAAAACGATATAGTCGATAAGCCCCGCCACGCATGAACCAGCGGCCCCTATGAGAGCCACGATCCACGATGGATAATTTTGACCCATGTAAATGACGGTGGGTGGGGTGGGAAGAGGAAAAAACGTGCAGGCCACCATCATATAGAAGAAGTAATAGAGCAAACCGTGTTCAGTCAGGTCCATTCTCTATTTTTTCCCTGAGGTACTTATCGCGCTCCCCGTGATTTTTATCGAGGTATGTTTATGCCGAAAAGAGCTTCAATATTGTCGCCGGCTTCCTCGAAGGACGCAGAGCCTTGACCGGACAATGCTGGACGCAGCGCAGACACTTGGTGCACCGTGTATAATCGAACCTGGGATAACTGTCAATGGTAACAGCACCTGTTGGACACGTCTCCACACACAGCCCACAAATATCACAGAGGTTTTTTGTGAGTTGAGGCTTCGTGACATAGATATCGGAGACACTCTTGAGAAAACCTCTGATGTCATAGTTGAACCGATTGAGGAGAAACGTTCCCAACCGGTACTGGTTAGCCGCCCAGACCTCAATCACCTTCGAACCAAAAGAGCGTTTGAAGGCTCTGACAACGCTTTCCAGCTCTTCGCCCAGGATTTCTATCTCGTTGAGATCGTGAATCCCCAATCCCTGTTCGCCCGCCAGTTCCAGGTGTTTTACCTCCTGAGGTTGAAATCCCATGACATAGGACCCGACCGTGTCCACTGCCACGACATCTTCGCCGGCCAGGATGAGATTCATCTCCACCGGACTCCCGATGGTTGGCCCGAAGCCCTCCATGCCGACGACACCATCGACGATAACAAAGCCCGGCTTGGCAATGCGATTGAGATCAACAAGCGCTTGATGAAGTCCGCTCATATGCATTTTCCACTTCTCTCGCTGAGGCAGAACTCCCATCATGTTCTTCATTCCAATAGTAGTCGAAGTCGTCATGTGCGTCTTCAGCAACGGCAGACCTATGATGAGATCAGCTTCGAGGACCGTTCGGGCCACTCCCACCTCTTTGAGCGCTATGGCGTCATCGTTCTTGATGGTGACAATTTCATCCTGATCGAGATCCATTACAGTGACATCTCCCAAAGCTTCCCGCAAACCCAGGGTGCGATAGATGTATTCCGTATCGTATTGATTGCCAGAGGCTTCAGCCACCGTCGGAACACCTCCAGCCTCTTTGACCAAAGCCACTGTGGCCTTTATCACTTCGATATTGGTCGTCGTGCCCACATGCGAGGGTTCCTCACGAATAAAGTTGGGTTTGATGAGCACCTTGTCACCCTGAGAGATACGCGGTGCGAGTCCGCCCACAAGGTCGACCGCTTTCCGAACGGTTTCGTTAATGTCCTTTTCGATTCTTACAATTGAAACCGATGTTTTCTTACTCATTTCACCTCCACACATTCAATCTGTATTTAGATCTGAAAAGCTGCTCTCCTCTCCCACCACTGCTCAATCCTCGCACCTAAAAAGGCACAGGCAACACCGATGGCAATTCCGGCTATCACATCGGCCACGTAATGGTACCGACCATACACGGTCGAGACGGACATACACAGAAAAATCGGAAGAAGCGTGTAGAAAAGGTTTCGATACTCTGTGAATGTGCCCGTAAGTACAGCGAACGCCACCGTAATGTGGGAACTTGGGAATGCCCCACCAGGTATGGTGCCGTGTTGTTCGATCAGATTGGCGAGGTGATGAAAAAACCCTCCTTCTAAGGGAACGGTTTGAAGATGCTTGAGCGTTACCCACGGTCCCTCAGCCGGGAAAAGAATAAACCCGGCGAACGACAAATAAAAAGCGAAACCGGCTTTGAATAATAGACTTCGAAACAAACTCCTTTTTTTCGCAACAAAATAAACATACGCTCCGACCACGTAAAAAATAAAGTAATACGAAACGAAAGAGAGCTGCATAAACTCCGTCAGCCACGGATGAACCGTCTGCTCCAATAAAACCGTAGGGTGTGTCCCAAAGAGCCACTGATCGAAGGCAATGAAGGCACCATTGACCCAATCGTGACCGAGGATGCGGATGAGGCCCCCCATCTCCTCAAACATGGGAACGAAGAGGAAGAGCATGTACCAATCCCGGATGCCTGAGAGTATGCTCCATCCCGTTCTTCGTGTCGACCAAACCAAAAAGACCACCCCGCCAATCGTCACCAAGTGAGCCAGAATATAAAAGATCCAACCCTCCACCCTCTGGTGGAAAATAAGGATAAGGATACTCAAAACAAAAAGATAACAAATGGTGAGGGCTTCCAAAGGACGGACTGCCCTCCACCGAGACCAGAGACTAATCATAGACCTCCCAAGAAAGTGGTTTAAAAAGTCTTTTTAAGCTAAACGTTTCCCCATCTCATGTCAACATGTTTATCATGTTTCTGCGACCGCATACTCATTTTCACTCAATGATACGAGTCCGAGAACGTCATGAGAAATTATGTGTTGACATTGAATGATTCGATATGTATACTAATTTCACATCTCGGACATTCTGCGAATTGCCGAGATAAGGCCTTAGTTTGAAGTCCCGCACACCTCGGGATTCAACTGGAACAGGCAAGCGATCCGGGTCCCGATGGAAAATCGGCAGATTGCGAATGGCTATAAGCCTAATGAGGCCTTATGGAGAAATTGGCGACCAAAGGGAGCTCAGTGCTAACGCGTTGAAGCTGCAACCGGAAGTCTGTCAATGTGCTTCCGGACTCGAGCAGGGGGGAAGCCACCTCCTCGTTACAGCAAAAACGCCAAGCCCAGGATACCCCGTAATGACTCTCTCTTTCGAATGTTTTAAATTAACGATGTGCTTAGCAATCCCCAAGGAAAGGCGTTGCTTATGAAAAACCCGAAGCTCTTCATCGGGGCGAAACGGCTGGCGCAGCTGCCGCCCTATCTTTTTGCTGAACTTGACAGAAAGAAACGGCAAGCCGTCCGGTCAGGGCGTGATGTTATCGATCTTGGAGTGGGTGATCCGGATATGGCCACACCCTCCCTCATCATTCAGCGCTTACGCCTTGAGGCTGCCCGAAAGGAAACGCATAGATACCCATCGTACAACGGACTGCAGGAATTTCGGGAAGTCATCGCCGACTGGTTTGAGAGTCGATTCTCCGTTCCTCTCGATCCGAACCGTGAGGTACTCGTATTGATCGGTTCCAAGGAAGGGCTCGGCCATCTTCCCTGGGCACTTCTCGACCCCGGTGAGACGGCCATTATCCCTAATCCGGCCTACCCCGTCTATGAGAACGGAACCCTTTTGGCCGGAGGAAAACCTTTCAGGATTCCCCTGCTGGAAGAGGACAGGTATCTTCCGGATCTTGAGGCTATCGCTCCGAACATGGCCGACGCGGCGAAGCTCCTCTATCTCAATTATCCCAACAATCCCACGGGCGCAGTAGCCGATGCCGATTTCTTTCAAAGTGTTGTCGACTGGGCGGTACGGTACAATGTTGTCATCTGCCACGATGCTGCCTACACCGAGATTGCTTTTAATGGGTATCGTCCCCCCAGTCTCCTTTCAGTCGCCGGAGCAAAAAAGGTTGGAGTGGAGTTTCATTCTCTGTCAAAGACGTTCAATATGACTGGCTGGCGGGTCGGCTTCGCCGTCGGCAATGCTGACGTTATCAAAGCTTTAGGCGAAATCAAGAAAAACGTAGATTCCGGTGTCTTCGGTGCCGTCCAATACGCCGGAATCGAAGCTCTCGACCATTACTCGGAGCTGATTGACGATATTCGTATGGTCTATCAAGATCGCCGTGATGTGCTGGTGGAGGGACTTACGAGGCTTGGCTGGAAGTTACATAAAACAGAGGCGACCTTTTATGTGTGGGCGCGTCCTCCTGTGGAAAGGTCATCCACCCAATTGGCCGAACGACTCCTCGAGGAAACCGCCATAGCTGTCGCTCCCGGGGTTGGATTCGGCACCTTAGGTGAGGGGTATATCCGGTTTTCCCTCACCAACGAAAAGAGCCGGATTGAGGAGGCGGTGGATCGAATAAAGAAAGTAGGATTTTAATGAAACAATTGCTTCCATTTTTCCGTCTCAAATAAAAAAAAGGGGATCATGATGAGTTCGCGTTATATCGCTTTTATTACGGTTTCTATGCTGTTGTTGTTTCTCTTTCAGTCACCCTCCTCCTACGCCGATCGCGAGGTGAAGGAGACAGAAGAGAAAGCTTTTAAAATGGAACCCGGAGGGACCATAAAGATTACGGCGGACGAGGGATACGTTCGCATCAGCTCCTGGGATCGGTCGGAAGTTGAGATACGGCTGACGAAATACGCCAGGGGCAAGAACAGGCGTGAAGCCGGGCGCCTTCTCGAGCAGATTGAGGTCGATATGGAACAGACTGGCAATCGCCTCATCATCCGAGAATTGGAGACTGACGATGAGTCATATTCTCTCATTGACCTCTTTGACCCCAACACGTGGAATAGGATGGGTGGCCGCAGCACGTGGGTCAATTTTGATGTGACTGTACCCCGTGAGACCAATCTTGATATCATTACGGACGAAGGGGATATAATCATCTCCTCTGCCGATGGGAAAGTTGAGGTCGATACGGACGAAGGGAATATTGAATTGTATGAGATTCGATCTCATGAGATCTCCGTCATTACGGATGAAGGAGACATGCTGCTCGAGCATATTCGTGCACCCGCATCCGCATCATCGAGCCGTCTGTTGGTTGATACGGATGAAGGCAATACGGAGTTGGCGGACGTGGAGATCGAACGCGTAAAGATCGAAAGCGACGAGGGCAACGTTACGGCTGATATGCTCCGCTGTGAACGTTTTGATTTTTACTCCGATGAAGGCAGCATCGAGGCCGACCTGGCTATTCTTCCCGGAGGCGATTATCGCTGTCGGACCGATGAAGGCGAAATAATTCTTTTTCTCCCCCGCGATGCCTCATTCTCAATTACTGCCAGAAGTCAAGAGGGAGAGATTCGTTCAGATTTTCCCATTGAGGTCAAAGAAATCGGGGACGGCGAACGTATTGACGATGTGGTGGGAGACGGTGGTGCTGATATCTATCTCTTCGTCGACGAGGGAAGGATTCGGCTCCGCGAGAAATAATATTGTTGCCTCTGACATAATTCGTCGATACAGAACGCATACGAGCCTGTTTCATAAGGCAAGATCTAAAAATGTATGTCACCTTTTCGTGCCGATATGAAACCGTGTTGCTTGGAAATTCGAATTCCGAAATGCGAAGTTCCAGCACCATCACTCTTCACTGGCTTTATGCTTTGTCGGTTTGCCCTTGCCGGGGCTTGGGAGGTGAGGTTTCGCCAATCAGGATAAAATAATCACTTTGCCTGGGAAAGGAGAAATAAGGTGTGTACAGAAAGAACACGAAAGCTCTCTCTCCTCCCTCTTCTTTTTGCTCTCGCTTGTATGTGCCTTCACTCATCGGCAACGTCTCAGACCGGATACCAGGATACGCTCGGGGAGCGACAATATCGTTATCATGCTCGGGACATCGTCCGCTTTCTCGGGGATGTCCACATTGCCGAGGATGAGGAGATTGACGGGGACGTGGTGACCATCGGTGGATCGATCAAAGTGAGGGGACGGATCGACGGTGATGCCGTCGCCGTCTTTGGGTCCATTGTAATGGCTCCTTTCAGCACCGTCGAGGGCGACGCAGTGAGTGTCATCGGGCGCGTTCGCATGGCACAAGGTGCTGAGGTTTACGGTGACATTGTCGATGGAGGATGGAAATGGGGAGGACGGAGAGAGTATGAGTGGGACGATGAAGAGTGGGATTGGGATGATGAGGATTGGGATGATGAGTACCACTATCGTTATAAAAATTGGTCATGGTTCTCCAGGGAAAATATGTTCGATAATATTCGGTACAATCGTGTTGAGGGTCTGTTTCTGGGATGGGGATTTGGTGGCGATCGCTATGGAACATCAGGAATTCAATTTTTCGGTAATGGCGGTTACGGTTTCAAGAATGATGCCTGGCGTTACCAGTTGGGTTTAAGTCGATGGTGGGGTAACCAATACAGGATTGAGATAGGAGTGAAAGCCTATGATCTGACCGATTCCGACGACCGTTGGCTTATACCCACTCTGGAGAACAGTTTAGCAGCCTTCTTTTTCCGGGAGGACTTTCAAGACTACTTCCGCAGATACGGAGCAACGGCTTTTATCAAACAGAATATCACCCCTTATTTTCGTCTTTCTGCGGAGTACCGCGCCGATACATACGAAAATATGGAGCGGAAAGCAAACTGGGCGCTTTTCGGGGGTGACAAGATCTTTCGAACCAATCCTGACATTTTGCCTCCTGACGCCGAGGAAGATGAAATGCGCTCTATTATTGCCGGATTTGATGTGGATACGCGGGACGACTACGAGAGCCCTTCCCAGGGTTGGTTCGTCCGTGGCGAATACGAATACGCCGGTCGGAGTTTGCAAGGGGATTTTGAGTTCGATCGGTTCATGACTGACATTCGGCGATATCAGCGAATCACTCGTGATGAGTACATCGATGCCAGAATACGAGTCGGGTCGGTGAAACGAAAAACGGATGTCATACCAAATAATAAGCTTTTCGATCTTGGTGGAATAGGCACACTCAGAGGTTTCCGATTTAAGGAATTTACCGATTTGACAAAGATGGTGCTGGGAAATCTTGAATACCGAATTCGGGGCGACAAGTTCGGTACCTTCGACAATTGGCTCTTTGAAGATTTTACAATTTCCTTTTTCGGAGATGCCGGCTGGGCCGGGCATACATTTGAAGACATAGACTTCGAAAATTTCAAAACAGATATCGGTGTCGGCTTATCTAATGACGATCAGGATTGGCGCATCGATTTTGCCAAGCGCTTAGACCGGAAGGAATCCGTCGTCGTCACCTTCCGTATCAATCGGACATTTTAAATTAAGGATTCCTTGTAAAAGAACGTTGACAATAGAGGAGCGCCACAAGTAAGTGCTGCTTCCCATTGCTGTTGTCTGTTCGATCCGGAAAAAGCCCAACCGGACTGAATAAAGATTTTATCGCTTAACATCTTGTTTTCAAAGAAAAAACCCTTTAGGCTTCTACCCTTCATACCGCATTGGGTTCTCCTCAGTCATTCAGATTGCCTTTTATCGGCACTATTGTCCACATCTTCGAGCAGTTGGTCTGTTTCCCCGTGAGTCGGGTTGTTGTCGGGGAGTTGTTCGAAGAGTAATTCCTTCATTACGGATCTGGATTCCGAATATGTTTTTTCGAGCAAGATCCCTTTGATCGGCTCTGATCCCAGGTGGACTTCGCGTCCGATTTTTCTTGATTTTCGATCAATTTTATACTAAACTAACTGTTCATTTTATATTGATGAGGACCGTCCTGCCCCCATCCTCCTCAGAACGAAAGGATTTCTATGATGATAGTAAACCCTTTTCGGGGAGTACGACCGATTCCGGGTAAGGTCAAAGAGATTGTATCTCCACCCTATGACGTACTCGATTCGGATGAAGCCAGAAAGGTTGCTAAAGATAATTCCCTCTCCTTTCTTCGGATCATCAAACCGGAGATTGAATTCGATGTGTCCATCAATCCCTATGATGTTCAGGTGTATCAAAAAGGTGCGGAAAATCTCAACCGTCTCATCTCTCAGGGCATGCTGGTGCAGGACGAAGAACCCCGCTATTACATATACAAGCTGCGGATGGGCCGACATCAGCAAGCAGGGCTGGTGGCCGTCGCCGGCATAGAGGATTATGAGCAGAATAGAATCAAAAAACATGAGCACACCCGCCCTGAAAAAGAGATAGATCGGGCCAACCATATCAACGAACTCAACGCTCAAACCGGTCCTGTTTTTTTAACATATCGCTCTTCTGCAGGAATCGATGATCTCATTGAAAAAGCAATGGAAAGGGAGCCGGTCTACGATTTCATCGGTGATCACGATGTCCGACACACCTTCTACGTAATACATGAAGAGCAACGTATTCAAAGGATAAAGAGTGCGTTTTCTCGACTCAAAGCCCTCTACGTAGCTGATGGTCATCATCGCTCCGCTGCTGCTGTCAGGGTCCGCGATACAAGGATGACGAGCAATCCGAAACACACGGGACAGGAACCTTACAACTTTTTCCTTTCGGTTCTTTTTCCCCATAACCAACTTCGCATTCTGGACTACAACCGTTTCGTGACGGATTTAGGAGGGATGTCGGTAAAACTGTTTCTGGAAAACATTGAGAAAGAGGGGAAGTTTGATCTGAAACCCTATGCTCCGAGTCGGTCCAACGATGAGAGGTTCTTTCGACCCCGAAGGGAACACACCTTTGGGATGTACCTGGATGGTCAGTGGTACAGCCTGACAGCCGCTCCCGGGACCTTTGAGGCGAACGACCTTATCGATCGGCTGGATGTCTCGATTCTACAGAAAAATCTGTTGTCTCCTCTTTTGAGCGTTCAGGATCCCCGGACGGACAAGCGGATTCATTTTGTTGGTGGAATCCGAGGGATGGAAGAACTGGAAAGACTCGTCGACAGTCAAGCTGATAGCGTGGCATTTTCCTTGTATCCAACTGGTATCGAACATCTGATGCAGGTGGCAGATGCCGGAAAGGTCATGCCTCCAAAATCGACCTGGTTCGAGCCCAAGTTGGGCAGTGGCATTATTCTCCATATGTTGAGTTGAACCTGAGAACAGACGGACAGGATGAAAGGAAGGATAGTATGAAAATTCTCATTTCCGACGCTTTTGATCCTTCATTACCCCAGCGACTGAAGGCGTTTGGTGATGTAACCGATGATACATCGCAATTGCCGGAGGCCGATGTCGTACTCGTACGGAGTAAGACAAAATGCACCAAGGAGTATATTGAGCGGGCACCCAACCTGAAGCTCATCATTCGCGGTGGCGTTGGTCTCGATAACGTGGATTTGGAATACGCCACATCGAAGGGTATCGAAGTTCGAAACACACCCGAAGCCTCGAGTGTGGCGGTGGCCGAACTGGCCTTTGCACTGATGCTGGCTGTATCCAACAGGATTGTGGAAGCCCACAACAGTATGGTCACGGGTGAGTGGGCGAAAAAACAGATGAAGCGGTCGGAGCTGATGGGCAAGACTCTGGGACTTATCGGTGTCGGCCGTATCGGAACCGTGGTGGCGAACAGGGCCCGTGCTTTCGGCATGTACGTTATCGGTTACGACTGTTACGTCGAGTATTCCGATCTCGTCGAGCTCAAATCCCTGGATGAGGTCCTCGCCAGTTCGGATTACATCTCGCTCCACGTTCCATTATGCCTGGATACTGAGGGCATGATCAACAAGGAAACCATCGCCAAAATGAAGGACGGGGTAATCATCATCAATACCGGTCGGGGCAAGTGTGTGGTGGAGGATGATCTGGCTGCGGCACTGGAGAGCGGAAAAGTGCGGGCCTATGCCACCGATGTGTGGTACTCGGATCCACCAGCGGAGGATTGCCCGCTCCTGAAGGCGCCCAATGTTATCATGACGCCGCATATCGGTGCCTCGACGAAGGAGAACCTCCTTCGAATCGGAGACCAGATCGTTGAAATATTAAAGGAGCATCAACAGAAACAAGGAGCTTAGAAATGGCCACACGAATTTGGAACTTCAATCCGGGTCCTGCCACCCTTCCTCTTCCTGTTCTGGAAAAAATCAAAGAGGAGATACCCGATTACGGCGGGACCGGTATGGCTGTGATGGAACTCAGTCATCGGTCGAAGCCATACGCTGCGATCCATGCGGAGACCAAGAACCTTCTGGTCCAACTCCTCGGAATCCCGGAGAATTTCAGCATACTTTTTTTGCAGGGAGGTGCCAGTCTGCAGTTCGCCATGGTTCCCATGAACCTCTTGGGTAACGGGAAATCAGCCGATTACGTCATTACCGGAGCGTGGTCCAAAAAGGCCCTGAAGGAAGCGAAAATTCTCGGTTCCGCGAAAGTGGCCGGTTCCTCCGAGGATACGAATTTCAACAGAATCCCGGAGCAGAGCGAGTTGACGCTGGATCCGGATACGGTTTATGTCCACATCACGTCCAATAACACAATTGCCGGGACGCAGTGGATGACGTTTCCTGATACCGGCGATATCCCTATCGTTTCGGACATGTCCAGCGATATTCTCTCCCGACAGTTGGATTTCAGTCGGTTCGGACTTATCTACGCCGGTGCTCAGAAAAACCTCGGTCCGTCCGGAGTCACGGTGGTCATTATCCGGAACGATCTGGCGGAACAGAGCAGAGAGGATATTCCTACCTTACTCAGGTATGCCACCCATGTGGATAAGGATTCGCTTTTCAACACGCCGCCCACCTTTGCCATTTACATCGTCAAGCTTGTCCTGGAATGGATGAAGGATCAGGGGGGGCTTGAGGCTGTTGAAAAGATAAACCAAGAAAAGGGGAAGCTCCTTTACAATACCATAGACGTCCATAATGAGTTCTATCGCGGAACGGTAGAACCCGATAGTAGGTCCCTGATGAACGCCACCTTTCGGCTGCCTACCGAGGAGCTTGAGGGTAAATTCATCGCGGAAGGACTGGAAAGCGGGTTTGGCGGATTGAAGGGACATCGCTCCGTCGGCGGTATTCGTGTCTCAATGTATAATGCCATGCCGCTTGAAGGCATTAAAGCCCTGACCGATTTCATGGTCAACTTTGTAAAGAATAACGGGTAACTAACATCTTCGAATCCATCCACAACACCAAATAAACCGAACCTATTTGGGGGAAAGGATATCCTTTCCCCCAAGAACAATAAACCTCGAACATTATGAACTACCAAGATCAATTGCCTGGAATAATCTTATGTGGGACTGACCAAACATGAAGCATCGTCTCGTCGCACTGGATTGGATGCGTGGCATTGTCATGATTCTGATGGCTCTTGACCACGCATCGGCAGCCTTCAACAAAGGCCGGCTTGTCACCGACTCATTCTTTCTGTATCAGGTCGGCATGGCTCTCCGCGACGCTCAGTTCTGGACCCGTTGGATCACCCATATTTGTGCACCGACCTTCCTTTTTCTGGCAGGGACTGCCCTGGCCCTGAGTATTGAACGGCGAGTCAAGGCCGGGGAGAATCCTTGGATTATTGACCGACATCTCCTTATACGGGGTTTCATTATCGCCATATTTGATATTGCACTTATTTCCTGGTTTTGGTATCCGGGATCAGTTCTCCTGCAAGTCCTTTATGCCATAGGTCTTTCGATTATTCTCATGATCCCACTTCGACGGTTATCAAGCCGCTGGCTTCTTGGTATAGGCATCGGTTATTTCCTTCTCAACGATTTGCTTATAGGTCTTGTTCTGAGCATAACCGAGAATCAGCTCACTGTAGTTGGAGGACTTTTCCTCCACGGTGGAATATTCTCAGGACTCATAATTGGTTATCCTCTATTTCCCTGGCTTGCTATGATGATAGTGGGCTGGGTTTTCGGAAGGTATTTGATTGGGATGCGGGAGGTGGAATCACCCCGTTGGTCACCCAAGAAAGTACTTGTGTTGAGTGGCCTGGCGGCTTTGGGTCTGTTCGTAATAGTCAGAGGATTAAACAGCTATGGAAATATGCTGCTTCTTCGCGAGGACGATTCCCTTATCCAGTGGCTGCATGTGAGTAAATATCCGCCGAGTTTATCTTTTGCTGCACTGGAAATCGGGCTGATGTGCATCATCCTCGGTCTGTTAGTGAAACTTCAGGGTAAAATTGGTGAGAACGTAAGGCGAAACAATCCAATCCTCGTTTTTGGACAGACGGCGTTGTTTTTCTACTTACTTCATATCGTCATTCTGGAACTGTCAGCGCATGCGTTGGGTATGCATATGAAAATGGGATTGGGAGCCACGTATGTGGCGACCGGGGCGGTTTTGATTCTGCTTTATCCCCTTTGTCGCTGGTATCGAAGTTACAAAACTGCACATCCCCGTTCTTGGGTGAGATATATATAGTGAGGGACAATTCATGAATCTCCCCTATAGTCTTTGTCACTTATTTCTCCCTTTAAACACTGTATTTCGATAGAAGCTCTCGAAACCTTGGATCGCCATGAATCGATTCCAAATCAGGATTGGTTTTGATGAATTCAATTATATTCATCACCCCCGTTTCGAGGGCTGCTTCCAAAAAAGTGAATGCATCTTCCTTTTTCCCCAGTAGTGCATATGTACCTGCGCAGTTATGAAGAGCAAGCCCGTCATTTGGATCTATCTCCATCACTCTCTTTATCGCGTCCAGGGCTTTCTTACTCTCACCCTTTCTCGCATACGTTTCAGCCATTCGACTCAGTGTTATTACATCGTTTGGATTCACTTCAATTTTACGTGCTCCGAGTTCAATGATCTTATTTTCTGCTTCCTGAGCAGCTTTTACATCTCCTTTTATTTGATACGTGAGACGGAGCCATTCCCATGGTTCTTCACTATATGGCTTGATTGATGCACAAACTTTATAGCAGTTAATACCAGCATCATAATCTTTAAGGATGTTCGACATGACACCCAACCAGTAATAAGCAGGATAAAAATCTTTTTTATAACGAATCACTTTTTCAAAACATTTTTTTGCTTGTTCATATCTCTTTTGATGAAAGTAAATCATGCCGATACCGTATTGAGCCTCGATTAAATCAGGATCGAGGCTCAGGGCTTTTTCATTCATTTACATCATTTTTTCCAGCCAGGCACGATCGCCACTATAGAAGAGATAATTGAAGGAATACGCTTCAGCCAAGGCTATATATGCCAGAGAGAAATCAGAATCGATTGATAAGGCGTGTTCAAACATCTGAATAGCTGTAAGACGATCCCTGTGCCCACGCCGCAATAGGAATTCACTGCCACGCATATAAAAATCATAGGCCCGCAGATCATCCGTTGGCTTTTTCGCCAGAGACTGCTTTTCGGATTCGGTGAGGGAGACCTTTAACGCTTCGGCGATGTTCTCGGAGACCTCCATCTGAACGTCAAAAATATCCTCGATAAGCCGGTCGTATCTTTCGGCCCAAACCTGGAAACCGCTTCTCACATCAATCAATTGTGCCGTTATACGCATCTTGTTGGCACCTTTGCGAACACTTCCTTCAAGAATGTACTGTACTCTGAGGGTCTCACCAACCTGTCGGGTGTTGACTTCTTTGTTGCGGTATGGTAAAATATCAGAGCGAGGAATCACTTTGATCCCTTGAATCTTCGATAAATCGATAATGAGATCTTCGGTCATACCTGCACAAAAGTATTCATTCTCTTTATCGGAGCTCATATTTTCAAAATAGAGGACAGCCAAAGACTTTTTTTCAACTTTAGGTGACTTTTTTGGTGGATGTACCTTCAATTGATCAATAATCTCTTTCGCGGAAGCCATACGATTGTTGGAATCTTTTTGTAAAATTTTTGAAGTAAGTTCGATAATGTTATCAGGAACGTCAGATCGAAATCCCTGAATGGCTTTGGGTTCATCATTTAATATTGAATAGATAATAGCCGCTTCATACTCTCCTTGAAACGGAAGTTGCCCCGTAAGCATTTCGTACAACAGAACACCGAACGACCAGAGATCTGTACGATGATCCACTTCTGAAGCTTGAATCTGTTCCGGAGACATATAACT
>CP070758.1:4450647-4554240 GCA_020348925.1 Gemmatimonadota bacterium
ATCCGGGTGCCGATGCACGCTACAGCTATTCCGTAACAGTGCTGGGTGCTACGTTCACGGCCACGGCCACAGAGCTTGCTGATGCTGACGGGGATGGGGTTGCGAACGAGGCGCTGACCATGGATCAGGACGGCGTCGAGGGTGGCGATTGGTACTAATCGAAAATTCCTCACAGGCTTGATGGAATGGGCAGAGGTTTTCTCCTCTGCCCATTTTTTTAGATAAAATCCTTGTTTTTCCCCGGTTCTTGAGTTAAACTAAGTAGATTTTACAATACCTGTGAAGACTACTCTTACGGTGAGACCCTTCAGGTGCCGTGGGCTCGGCAGGATGGTTCTTGTTGAAAAGACTGTATCCGATGAAGAGTGCTGGTAGCTGAATGAACCTCAGTTTCACAGGGTCTTTTTCGAAAACGGATGGGGTGGATTATGGATGCGTTCATGTATTTCTTGATCTTTTGTCTCGGTCTGGCGATTGGCAGTTTTCTCAACGTATGTATCTATCGGATTCCAGCACAAAAGTCCCTCATTCGGCCGGGATCGCACTGCTGTCACTGTGAGGCACCGATTCGACCATACGACAATATTCCTCTTGTGAGCTTTCTTATACTTGGCGGGAGGTGCCGCCGGTGTCGGGCGAAAATCTCCATCCGATATCCGGCGGTTGAACTGATGACGGCGCTCCTGTTTGTGGCTCTTTTCCGCGCATACGGCCCCTCGCTTCAATTCCTGATCTATGGTCCGCTCATGGCTGCGCTTCTCGTCATAACGCTCATCGATTTGAATCAATACATTATTCCCGATAGGATCACCATACCTGGTGCTCTCGTCGGTCTTCTCTGTTCCCCCCTCAACGCTCAGCTGGGTTCTGGGGTGAAGGGCGTTTTCGCGTCGCTCATCGGATTTTTCATCGGCGGGATTCTTTTTTTCCTGATAGCCCTTTTGGGAAGTGCCGTCTTCAAGAAGGAGAGCATGGGGGGTGGTGATATTAAATTAGCCGCCATGCTTGGGACTTTTCTCGGATGGAAGGGAGCCCTATTTTCTTTTTTTCTCGCATTTTTTTCAGGGGCGCTTATTGGGGCGATCGTTTTACTGGTGTCGTCGCACAGGAGCAATACGCGGGTCCCCTTCGGACCATTTTTAGCCCTCGGCGCTGCATGCTATGTATTCTTCGGGGAACTGATACTCGAAACCTATTGGGGGTATGTTTCCGGCCCGTAGTCTCACAGGAAGGGATGCGGTATTCTCGGAGCGACGAGCCGATGTGAGTTTCGCTTCATTTTCTTTTTAATGTTTTGATCAAGGAACGGCATTCATTCTCGTGAAACAGTGGGAAAGAAAAGTGGGCACAGGTGCAAGCTTGAAGATACTCCTTGCCGGATTGCTCTTGATTCTGATGGTATCAGTGATCCTTCTTTCGTGCGTTCCCCCCATCAGCAAAGATGCCCTCGTTCATCATCTTGCTGTCCCCAAATTGTATCTGGAACATGGGGGTATGTACGAGATTCCACATTGTATACACTCCTATTTTCCAATGAATGTTGATCTCATGTATATCATTCCTCTGTACTTTGGAAATGACGTCATCCCCAAGTTTGTCCATTTTTTCTTCGGCTTGCTTACGGCTTGGCTTCTGTTCGATTACGTGCGACGTCGGATGAATACGATATATGGACTTCTTGGGGCTCTTTTCTTTCTTTCGATTCCCATTATTGTCAAGCTCTCAATAACGGTCTACGTTGATCTTGGTCTGACGTTCTTTTCCACGGCGTCCCTTCTCTTTCTCCTGAAATGGTTGGAAAACCAGTCTTCTCAGAAGTACCTCATTCTTTCTGCCGTTTTTTGCGGTTTAGCGATGGGGACGAAGTACAATGGCTTGATCATATGTTTGCTTCTCACATTTTTTGTACCGCTCTTCTCCTTGCGATATACCCAGGAGAGAAAAGCTGTGCTTGCGAAGAGCATCAGTAATGGTTTTCTTTTTATGATGGTCGCGTTCATCGTTTTTTCGCCCTGGATGCTGAGGAACTTTCTCTGGACGCACAACCCGGTCTTTCCAATGTATGATCGAATCTTCAATCCCGAAAGCACGCTTATTCAGAAATCTCAGTATCTCTTTGAATTTCGGCGCTACATGTATCACGAGACGTGGTGGCACATTGCTCTCATTCCACTGCGAATTTTCTTCCAGGGCCAGGATGGCAATCCCCAGTTTTTTGATGGAGTATTGAATCCGTTTCTGTTGCTCTTACCGCTGTGTGCCTTTTTCCGGCGGAGAACGGATTCACCGGTCATAAGGAGAGAGAAGAATATTCTGTTCGCTTTCTCGCTTTTATTTTTCGCCTTTGCCTTTTTTGGGAGAGATCTCAGAATCCGATACCTCTCAGTTATCATTCCTCCGTTGGTTATTTTATCCATGTACGGTATTGAAAAACTCTTAAACCTCAGTGCATCGATCCCTTGTTTGATACTCCGCCGAGTGGGATTGATCGGAGTGACCATTCTACTGAGTATCGCCCTGGGGTTGAACGCGCGTTATGTGGCGAGCCAATATGCGTATGTGGCTCCTTTCGAATATCTCCAGGGATCTATCGGGCGGGATGAGTATATTGCAAGGTATCGATCGGAATACCCGGCCCTCATGTACGTGAACACTCATCTCCCGCAAGACTCCCGTATACTCTTTCTCTTTGTAGGAAAAAGAGGCTATTATTGCGACAGGAACTACGTTTTTGACATGGATTTGTATAGGGAGAGTCTATTGGGCGATATAGTGAGGGGTTCGAAGAGTCCTGAAACCGTGCAACAGGGCTTGAAGCGCCTCGGCATCACGCATCTGCTCTTCAATTATGACATCTTCAAAGATTGGGCCCAGACCGTCTTTTCCGACAATGAACAACAATTACTGCGTGATTTTTTCAACACATACGGAGAAGTGCTCTTTGATGAACGAGGATATGGTCTTGTTCGTGTGACGGACCCCTTCCACTAAACTCTCCCTCCGCTCCCACAATCGTTTCAAAACTCCGCGTGCCTCTTTCTTCCCTCCAGCCTGATATCCCACTCGTAGGAATCGTTAAAAATTGGTTGGAAGATTTCACCCATCCGCGGGGAATAATTGGGGAAATACCCCTTTTTTACATTTTCGGTTGCGGCGTTTTGGGAAAACGAGCCCTGGTGTCGTAAGTCAAATCCTGTTGAATTTTTAGAACATAGTATGTTTTAATAACTTATCTAAACATTGAACATCAATGTTTGAGGTCCAAGGAAATGTCATTTTTTTTATTTTTTGGCATGGTATTCGCGTTCTCTTGGAACAATGAAGATCAAGTAAGCTCTTTATGGGAATGAACTGCGAAGATGCCGATAAGGGTAAATCCCGGGAAACCGGGGGGGGGGCACAAAGCTGCGGATCAAAAGACAGTGGTGTTGGTCATATGCAGACCGAGTGTGCGATCATTGATCTGTTCCGAACAGACAGACACTGACTGGTCACGATAGCCGGACTGCCAATGCTACCTGCAATTCTCGGTGGGTCTATCTTTTTGTACGAAGGGTCATGGGGGAGGTAGAGGACTCTCGCTGCATTCGACTCCGAGTCTGAAAGAGTCGTGTTGTGAGGGTGCGAGCAAGGAGGTACCGAAATGATCCGGATTGTTATTGAGGACAAAAGGGAATCCATATTTTATGCTGTTGCTTTGGGATGTGTGCTCCTCTTAGCCGTAGGAGTGACTCTGATGTACTGGACCGAACACGATCTTCGGGATATCAGCGAAGCAGGGGATGGGGAACCGGTCACGGTATTTGGGGCAGCGGAGGAGATGCAGCCAATGCGTTCTCGAGGTGCTGGTCGTGACACACCGGGGAAAGCGATTTCTTTAACCGATTCCTTTTCTGAAAAAGAGACTGATACTCGATCGTTATGGTTTTTCGGTACCATCGTTTGTACCCTGATCGTTCTTTTTATCTTGACGTTTCGCTACTACTCTCATCGTGAGGTGAAAGAGGCGGAAGATAGGTGGCGGAGAGCCATGAGAAATTTTATGGCCCGAATGGAAGAGGAACGCGTGCATTCTGAGGATGAGAAACTTCTCCCGGATACAATTTGGTCGCGAATTCTGAAGGGTGAAGAGATTGAGACTTCAGGGATGGAAAGAATTGCCATCAACAATCGGAGGAATACGTAACAGTGGTATGCTTGTGTAAAAGGAGGTGATTTGATATGGAGAGACTGAAAATTTTTGTCCTCCGTAATTTTGAAAAAATTCTCGTTACCTGTTTGCTTCTCATTGTGGTTGCGACCCATCTGTTTGTCGTGCACAAGATGGTTTTTCTGAACATCTTCTTCCTGCCAGTCCTTGTTTCCGGTTTTGTACTCGGACGGAAAGGGGCAATCCTGACCAGTTTGCTCTCAATTGCACTTGTCGTATATGTCTCGGTTATTTATCCCCAAACGTTTCAAGCGAGGGGTCTGGCCACATCGAGTGGAAATATCGATGTCGTTATGGGATTGATACTGTGGGGAGGTTTTCTTACGCTGGCCGGATATGTGGTGGGGACATTATACGAGCAGAAGGAGAAAAAGGTCCATGAGCTCCGCAGGGCGTACACAGGCATTTTGGAGATATTGACCAAATATCTGGAGTCGGCCGATCGCTACACAAAGGGTCATTCCTTGAGAGTGGCGGATACCTCCACGGATATCGCTGCTGCCATGAATCTCCCTGAGCATGAAATCGAGAACGTTCGCGTTGCGGCGCTTCTGCACGACGTCGGAAAGATCGAAATCAGTACGGATATTATTCACAAAGCCGCCAGTTTGACCGAAAGGGAGCGGAAAATCATCGAAAGCCATTCGGAGGGTGGAGCCAGAATTCTGGATTCAATGGGAGTCGTGTTGAAGGAGTCCATTCCCATTGTTTTAGCCCATCACCACTACTACCGGGACGTCGATTCGACGACAGGCAGCGGTCGAGATCAAATTCCATTGGGGGCGAGAATCATCGCCGTGGCCGATGCTTTCGATGCCATGGTGACGGATCGACCGTATCGCCGGGGTAAGCCCGGATGGTTGGCCCTGGAGGAGATCGAACGCTGTGCCGGCGATCAATTTGATCCGGATGTGGTGAGGGCCTTCAAGTCGGTCTTTCCGGAGATCATGGAAGTAGAAACAGGTGGTACGGAAGCAGTGTGTCCCATGATGGGGGATGTGGAGAGGGAAAAACGCGGCAAGAGACCTCTCAGGAAAACCACGGAATTACAGCATGTGATTGAAGAACGTGCCAAAATCTCACGTCCGGCTTGAAATGAGGCGAGGTCGCTGTCTCACGGTCGAGATGATCGCCTTCGGCTCAGGCCTCAGAGTATCCGCTTGCACGCCTCGCCACGGAAAAGGGCCTCATCCTGACAGAAACGACGAAACGGTCCCGAACCGATGCCGGTCCGGGATCCCGGTCCGTGGGGAAGTTGATGTTCCGAAACAAACAGAGGCTGGGGCCACGTTTGGTATTGTCCCTGAAGATCAGCGAGCCGTACATTTTTGAAGTGCGTGACCGGTCGAATATTCTGATGATATGGACCGGGCCTGAGGCAGAACTCCCAAACAAGGACCAAAATGGGGCAAATACCTTACTTTCGATCCCTTCCTTGATCCAGACCTTTCTCCAGACCTTTCCAAAAAAAGGAGTTTCAGATTAATATTTTATTTCAATAATATATTAAATATTAAATACTTAAATTAATTCATCGAGGTTTCTAAGCGGACTATTCGAGTTATCGTAAGCAATTTTGGTACGGTTTTCGCACTATGATTTAAGTAAAATATGTCGTCTCCCTGCGAAGAGAAATTCAGTCTGCAGGAGAGAATTGCTCGAAAAGGTAAACCTCGGGAAACCGAGGGGCACAAAGCTGCGGGTCTAAAAACGGTGTGATGGTTTACTCCCGTTCATGATAGCCGGGCTACCGAAGCACACAAGGTGATCTTGGGTAGTCCGGTTTTTTTATGGTTACCAGAGGATAGAATGGATGATGCAGAGACCCGAAAAAAACAGAAGAAGGAATAAAGGAATGAGGGCGCGCCACCTTTTTGGTCAAAAAGGCTTTACCTTGGTGGAAGTGATGGTAGCCATGTTCATTTTCGGGATTTTGGCTACTGGAATAACAACATTAATGGCGGTGCTCATTCAAAACAACGATTTCAGCCGATGCATGACTGAGGCAACCACTCTGGCTGAAAGTAAACTGGAAGTCCTTCGAAACGTGGGTTACATGAACATTCCCGCAGGGTGGGGATCGGATGAGCCATCTCCTGACTATTTCAGGTCGTGGATCGTTGAAGAGAATGTTCCACAATCCGGGATGAAGCAGATAACGGTAGCGGTGAGTTGGTACAACTCAAAAGGACAGACACATAGTGTGAAAATCTACACAATTTTACACCGGTAATTCTTGCGGAGCACGAAAATGTTTTCGACCATTCGTTTCCATGAAAAGGGTGCATCGATCATAGAATTATTGATTTGTCTTGTCATTGCAAGCGTTCTGGTGACGTTCATGACTCGATTCTTTGTAGCCCAGAACCGGATATCCCATATCGAGGAACAAGTGAGTTTCATGCAGGAGAATGTACGATTGGCTATGGAGATCATTACGCGTGATGTGATGAATGCAGGGACCGGTATCCCATCTGGTGAAGGAGTCTTTCCCTTGATCCCGGGTGATGGGGCGTCCGGCAGTTCTGATTCACTCGTCATCATGGCCAATTTTGATTATCAGTATACAGAGTTGTTTGAGGACGAGCAAGTGGATCAAACGATACATGTGATGAATGCGACCGGATTTTACGTGGGTGGGTTACTGTACATTGAAGATTTTGATGGTGGAGCGTTTCATACGATAACAAGTATTACGTTGGACACACCAAAGGAGGATCAAATTACCGTTTCTCAACCATTGAATCGGCCCTTTCAAAAGGATGATACAGTAGTCTCGCCGATTGCGAGAGTGAGTTATGGGCTCACTTGGACTGAACAGGGTCGTCCGAGTTTGGTACGTACGGTCAAAGGCTCAGGGGCGAAGGTGTTAGCTGAGAACATTGAAGATCTTCAGTTTTCATTCATCATGTCTGATGGGTCGGAGACTTCTCAACCTGCGGATATGACGGAAGTGCGGCTGGTAAAAATCCAGATGACGGCCCGTACGGAAAAAGCGGATTGTGAATTTGTTGATGACGGGTATCGTCGTCGGACGTTGGAATCTATAGTCCAACCGAGGAACTTGGATCTGCAATGTCATAAGTGAAGTTTAAACATCAAGGGGGTGTGTTGATGTTAAAAAACAGAGTCGGAAACGAGCAAGGTGGAGTGCTGTTCATAGCAGCTTTTGCCACACTGATCATTCTCGTGTGCGGTCTGACGACGTATTACATGGCTACGACCGAATTGACCGCTTCCAGTGCAAGGTACGAAAAAGCGAAGGCTCACTATCTGGCCGAAGCCGGTGTTCAACGGGCCATTTCTGAGTTGACTTCAGGGATGAACGACGGCTGGGATGATGAGTTGATCGGTGCTGATGGCGAACTGGGCACGTGTGACGATGGTATTTTAAGTTTCGGGGCACAGGTTGACTGTTATGTGGATGATACCGATTCCCAGATACTGAACGATACCTATTCTCAGACACAAGAGGTGCCAATGAATCAGACACCATGTGATTATTTGGTGGGTCACTACAGTGTACGATTAAGTGATGGCCGACCTGAGGATGAACGGAACGAGCCGTGCAACAGGGTGATTGTCAGATCGGTCGGGACTTCTGGGAATAATGTTAAAAAAGTGATCGAATCAGAATTTGAGACATTTAGCCTCATACGATCACCCTCCACGGCGTTCATTATTCCGGGAGCAGATACGACCGCATACCCCGATGCGGATTACAGCGGTCAATCCTGGGTCATTGATGGAAGCGATACGAACCCAGGGCTTGATCCCAATGATCCGAGTGATGATGTCCCCGTTTACAATTCCGCTGTTTTCGGGATAGGTGTGAATGCAAATCCACAATCATTTATTGATAACTTGAGGGACAATCAAAGGGATCAGATACGAGGGGCTGGATTCGATAGCTCATCAGTCCCGCCAACACCCAGTATTGGCCAGCTGGACGTGAAGCTTAATTTGGATGAGACCGCCAGTAACATGATGAAGATAGCGGACCAGACTGTAGCCCCGGGAACATATTCTACTTTTACAGGATTTGGAAGCCCCAGTGACTACCAGGTCACCGTCTGTGACGGGGATCTGCATCTCAGCGGACAGATACAGGGGTATGGTGTCCTGGTGGTTACAGGAGACTTTAAAATGTCCGGTTCAGGAACCTGGAACGGTTACATTATTGTCCAGGGTGATGTAGAATTTGCCGGAGGAGGAGATCAGTTTCTCCTCTATGGTTCGGTCATGTGTGGAACATCCTCAGGCTTGGGATGTTCCACCAAGTTTTCGATCAAAGGGAACGCCGATCTGTATTACTCCTCCTCGGAGATTGAGAAAGCGCGAGAAGGTGCAAAAGGCGTGGTGCAGAAATCCTGGCGGTCGAAACCAGCAAAGGAGTTATGATCATGTTTGGTGGAATTCATTTTTAAGAGAGTTACTGTATTCTCTGCGCTCCGTCCGTTCGGAGTTGCGGATGAGAAGGGTGGAGAAATAGATACATCGAGAAACCGTGGGACAGAACGCTGCGGAATTCAAAACGGTTGCGTGTGTGAGGTTCAGACAGCCGAACCGCCGAAGTGTTTCGAGGACACTTCGGTCGTTCGGCTTTTTTCTTGTCAGAGCCGTAGGCTTTGGTGCGATCACTGGAATATGCTTTCAATTTTTATCCAGGATTGTGGATGCCGCACTCCCTGCTGGTGCTCATCACATGCATCCTCTCTTGTGACCGTTGGGCGGAATCCGGTTGTGTATACACTGTCTCTTCAGGTCCCTGGCGAAGGAGCGCTGCACTTTGGGATACAGGGAGGCTGATGCGTCCGGTGTGGCGCGAGTCGGGGGGTGGAATCGTGCGGTTTCTGTCTGCAAAATGCGAGAATATATCGTCTGTTTGGTTCGGAAAGTTCCTCTTCCTCAAGTCTATGAACTTGATTATGCTCTTGAAATATAAGCGGATAGGCTGTTTCGTTTTCCAAAGCATTCGAACCGCTTTTTTTGGGCATGCACTTTGCGTTATGACACAGGAGAGAACGTAACATCTGAGGCATGGGGAAACATCGAAGTTGTTACGGGTAGAGACAGACATTTTTACACGAGAGGGGGACAAAAATGCCTTGGACTTTATATCGAAGGGAGTTGCAAAAACTCCGGCGGAGTGAAAAGGGTAGCGTTCTCTTGTTGGTGCTCTTCTGGGGCCTCATGATTTCGGTTCTCGGTGTCACGGCGTACTATGTGGCCAACACCGAGATTACGCAGTCCAGTAAGAAATACGAGATGGCCAAGGCCCTCTATTTGGCCGAAGGCGGTCTGGAGAGAGCGATTGTTGAGCTGAAGCTTGGGATCCGCAACGGATGGGACGATGAGATTGCGGGAGCGGACGGCGATTTGGGAACGGAGGATGACGGCATTCTGAGCTTTGGTGATCAAGTCAATTGTTACTCGCACGGCTATGGTGATGACTACGATCAGGGAGGGGTCGATTACTGGAATCGGTTCCTGGGGCATTACGATGTGAGGATCGTCGACGGCAGGAGGCCGGGCGAATCGCCGGAAAAGTGTAATCGGGTCATTGTGGGTTCCGATGGGGTCTCGACGAAAAACTTTGAACGGCGCGTGGAGGCGGAAGTGGAACTGTGGGAGCTCAAGCTTCCCGAAGCCCTCGTTTACATTGACGGGGGGACGGTCGATGCCAAATTCGATGGGAACGCCTTCCTTTTGGACGGCAAGGATACGAGTCCGGACGGTTCTCCGGGAGCCGGACCGAATGTCCCCGCGATTCTCGTCTCCAGTTGGCAGGATGCGAACACGATTAAGGAAGGAGTCTTTGATTATCAATGTGATAAGATATTGGGCGTGGGCAATCTGTACGGACACGATCCGTGCGATCCCAGTGTCGCCGATCTGGGTGGGTGGAATCCGAATGATTTCAACCCGAACAGGTTCAGGACCAAGGATCTTCCCAAGCTGGAAGAGATGGTGAATCACAGGATTCCTGGTGGAACCTACGCCGGGCAGTACACCATCGGTGCCCCTGACGAGTATTTGATTACGAAAGCGACAGGAAGCCTCCATATTACCGGCCCCCTGACCGGCTATGGTGTGTTGATCGTTGATGGAGATTTTATCGTGACGGGTATGGCGCGATGGGACGGTCTCATCATCGTGAAGAACGAGGCGCGGATGTCCGGAGGCGGCTGCCAATTTCATCTCTACGGGACGCTCATCATACTGAATGAATCGGGTTTGGACAATGCCCAGGAGTTTCAGTTTTCCGGCCAGTCCGACGGCTTCTTCTGTAGAGAAAACATTGTCAGGATCCAAGATAGTGTCCAGACGCTGGTGGTCAACACCTGGCGACAGTCATCAGGGCTGTAGACAATTTCTTTTCAGGCGTGTGCGCATGAAGTTTTGAATAACAGAGTGCATGCGTTCCGCGCCCCCTGCTGGTGAACTCATAAACATGGGAAGCCGTTTCCTTCTACGGGCGGCAGAGCTATGATGCTGTCTGCCGAATAACCCAGAACGGGCAAAAAACCATTTTCAAGGCATCCGTCACTCTCTTCCCAGTAAAATTCTTGGGAACATGGCAATCACTTTTTTTTCAATCCAGGGAAGTACTACAACTCCACAAAACAATTGAAGATTATGAAAAGTGGGACGGTACACTTTGACTGTGGTCCCAGGAAATTTCCACCGGTACGGTCCTTTTTTGGTATGATATTAGCGTGACGGTATGCCTGCCTAAACGTGTCTTCGTCGATCGACAAAGGGAAACCTCGGGAGACCGGGCTGTTGAGGGAAATCCCTCGGTGGTTCGGCTTTCGTGTCGATGCCGTGAACGGTTTCGCCGAGTGCACTCTACAAGAGAAAGAAGGATAATGCATTCCAAAGCCCAGGAGTGTTTTCATTCCAAAAAAAGTGAGGTGGGATTATGAAACCATCGACAGTCGTCCGGCTTTTGACTCTTTTCTTTTTCACCTTTCTGATCACAGGTTGTGAGAGGACTCCTGCCCCTTTTGCCCCGAGTTTTGAAGGATTGTCTCAGCTTGAAAAATCGCCGGAATCATACGCCTACCCCTTCGAATGGGGAACGTATGGATCGGATGACGGGCAGTTCAGGAATCCGAACGGTATCGCACTGTGCTCGGATGGGTACATCTATGTGGCCGACCATTACAATCACCGCATTCAAAAGTTCACAAGCACGGGCGAATTTCTCATCAATTGGGGGGCTACGGACGAGGAGAAGGTCAGTTCAGAATGCCTTATGGTGTCGCCGTCGATGCGGCTGGGAATGTATACGTTTCCGACTATTACAATCATCGTATTCAGAAGTATACTGGGTCCGGTTCTTACGTCACCAGCTGGGGAGGATACGGAACTGGGGATGGTCAGTTTCGGTATCCCACAGGGATCGCAGTGGGCGGAGAGGGACAGGTGTATGTGGCCGACTATTCCAATCATCGCATTCAGCAGTTCACCGGCTCGGGAGCATTCGTGCGGAAGTGGGGACGCTCCGGAACCGGGAACGGTCAATTTCGATTTCCACGTGGTATTGCGGTGGATGGGTATGGGGAGGTGTGCGTTGTCGAGACGGGAAATCATCGCGTCCAGAAGTTTACCGGTTCGGGGAGCTTTGTGACCGTGTGGGGTCGTTCCGGATCCGGAGAGGGCTGCTTTCACAATCCTGCGGATGTTTCGATAGATGATGGTGGCTGGGTGTATGTTGCGGATTCCGGGAATCATCGGATTCAAATATTTTCCACCTCAGGCGACTATGTGAACGGTTGTGGCGTGAGTGGATCAGGTGCGGGGCAGCTTCAGAATCCCAGCGGTCTTTTGGTGGACGGCACCGGAAACATCTTTGTCGCCGATTACAGCAATAACAGAATCCAGGTGTTCGGATCCCAGGTGGAACGTATTGAGGCCACCGTCGATTTCGATCCCAACACGCTCAACCTCAAGTCAAACGGCGCATGGGTCACGGTCTCCATAGAACTTCCTGAGGGCTATGATGTTGGAGACATCGAGAGATCGACCATCAGGCTTCATGACACGGTCCGGGCCGATGAAAAAGCGAAAGAGATCGGAGACGATGACGGTGACGGTATTGCTGACCTAAACGTCAAGTTCAGCAGAGCTGCCGTCCAGAGCATTTTGGAGCCGGCGGAGGAAGTGGAAATCGTCGTCAGCGGCGGGCTTTCGGATGGCACTGCTTTTGTGGGTCAGGACATCATCAGGGTCAAAGGCTGACAGAAAGGACCTGAACCCCCGTCTCACGCGTTTTGCCCCAGGATTGGGCAAATGCCACACGGACTGAATGTGTTGTTTGGAGAAGAAGACACGAATGTTGAGAGAGAGGCGAATAAACGGTTTTGGTCGATTACGGAAATTAGATGTGCCGGAATGCGTTCGAGGAGGCAAAAATTATTTTGTGCGGATTCTGACAAAAAATTGTCTTTTGGCATAGTTTTCGCGGTACTTGAATGAGCAAATGAAGAGGAACCCTCTCATGAGAATGAGAGGAGGCGCACGATAAAGGTAAACTCCGGGAAACCGGGGGGCACAAAGCTGCGGGTCTAAGGACAGAGGTCATGTCTATGACAGCCGGGCTGCCGAAGCGTTCGAGCCATGCGTTAAGCGGAATCCACTGCTTACGGTAGCCGGCTGTCGAGGCGTCCCAAAGGCCCTCGGGAATCCGGCTTTTTTATTGGATGTGACGAATGGCCATGGATAGGGACAAAACAAAATGAGATTTCAAAGAAAAGTGAGAAGCATACATATCCTGTTTAAGGAGAGAGGGTTCACACTGGTGGAGATGATTGTGGCCATGTTTATTTTTGGTGTTCTGGCCACCGGGATGACGACGCTCATGGGGGTCCTCATCCAGAACAATGAGTTTGCCCAGGATATCACCGTGGCCACGACGTGGGCCGAAAACAAGATGGAGGAGTTTGAAAACATCCCGTTCGAGAGCATTACGTCCGGTTGGAACTGGGACCTGCCGATAGCCGGATTCTGGAGGGTGTGGGAGGTGAGAGACAACATTCCTCAAGCGGGATTGAAGCAAATTACCGTCATGGTCATCTGGTTCGACAGTAAATATCAATTTCACACCGTGAGTCTGTTAACGCTGAAGAGTACATAGGATCGCCGGGAGGGAGCATGAGTATGTCTTCAATATGGAGAAGTGACAGGGGCACAACGATGGCGGAGATCCTCATCGTCTTGTTGGTCATGGGGATATTGACGACGGCCATGGCCAAGTTTTTTGTGGCCCAAAATCGGCTATCCCATGTCGAAGAGCAGGTGGGGTTCATGCAGAAAAACGTCCGTTCGGCCATGGAGGTGATTGTTCGCGATGTCATGAACTGCGGCAGCGGCGTTCCCCTGAATATGGGCATCGATCCGTTGATTCCGGGCAATGGGGCGAGTGGAAGTCCGGATTCGATCGTTATCATGGCCAATTTCGATTATCAGTACACGACCTTGTTCCACGATGAAGGACCAGATAACAACCAGCATGTGATGGATGCGACCGGATTTTATGTGGGGGGATTATTGTACATCGAGGATTTCAACGGCGGAGAATTCCACACGATCACCAGCATTACGCTGGGCACAGCGAAGGGGGATCAGATCACAATCTCCAATCCCTTGAGCCGCACGTTTTATCAGATCGACACCATAGTATCACCCATTGCACGGGTCAGTTACGGGCTCAGCTGGACCGATCCGGATCATCCCAGTCTGGTCCGTGGGGTGAAGGGAAGGGGGGCGAAGGTGCTGGCCAACAACATCGAGGATCTGCAGTTCGCCTACATTTTAAAGGACGGGACGGAATCGGCCCAGCCGGCGGACATAGCCCAGGTACGCATGGTGAAGATCATGATGACGGCCCGGTCGGACAAGCAGGATTGTGAGTTCGGCGGTGACGGCTATCGCCGACGGGCCTTGGAGTCCTTGGTTAAACCGAGGAATCTGGACTTATAACGAAACTTCACTCACAGAGGAGGTGATGCGATTATGTTTAAGGGTATGATCTTCAACGAGCGCGGAGGCGTGCTCTTCGCCGTTGCCCTGTCGACCGTGGCCATGGTTATGATGGGGGTAACGGCCTTTTATCTGGCCAATACGGAGGTGACGGCCTCCGGGGCGAAGTTTGAAAAGGCGAAGGCGCTCTACTTGGCCCAAGCAGGGCTACACCGGGCGATTGTCGAGATGACGAACGGTATGGATGACGGCTGGCAAGACGAGATCGCCGGAGCCGACGGTACGACGGGGACGAGCGATGACGGGATCTTGGCTTTCGGCCCGAGTGTCGATTGTACGCCGTTTCAAAGCGGGTATTCCACGGGCGAGTCAGACGAGGTCTCAAGCAGCTATTGGAATCGTTATCTGGGGCACTATGATGTGCGGATTGAGGACGGGCGCCGGCCGGGCGAGCAGAGCGGTGACTGCAATAAGGCCATTCTGGGTTCGGTAGGGGTCTCCTCGAAGGATTTCAGTACCAGGGTTGAGGCCGAGATCGAAGTGTTTGAGCTGCCCCCACCCCCCTCGCTGGTCTTCATGATCGGTCGGTACAACGAAACGGTCTTTCCCGATCCGTTTTTCGCCGGTCAGTCGTGGTGGATCGGAGGGGAGGATAGGAATCTCGATGATACAGGTGGACCGACCGTCGGGAAACCCGGCATCGGAACCAACGGCGTCGCTCAAGGTATTGTCGATGCACTGAATGATAATCAAAAGGACCAGGTCTCAGGAATCGGCTACGATCCGGCAGCGTCCCCACCCATACCGAGCGTTCAGCACGTGGACACTCAGGTGAATCTTCGGGAAATTGCTTACAAGCTCAAGAGCATGGCCGATAATATTGTTCCTCCGGGAACGTACGCCACGTTCACAGGCTACGGGAGCCCCACCGATTACCAGATTACGGTGTGTGACGGAGACCTGCACCTGAGCGGCGACATTGAAGGATACGGGACACTGGTGATAACCGGTGATTTCAAAATGAGTGGACAGGGCAAGTGGGTGGGCTACATCATATGTCTCAATCACGCCAGGTTCACCGGAGGAGGCACGCAGTTCCATCTGTATGGGACGTTGATGATCGGAAATTCGTCGGGTCTTGATTTACTGGCTGAGTTTGAGATCACGGGCAATGCTGATTTGTTATACAGTTCGGAGGCGATAGAGAAGACGAGGCTGGCTGTGAAAACCGTCGCGATAAAGAGCTGGCGGAGAATGGCCGCGAACTAAGAAACGGCTGTGGAGCACTGTGGAGATTTGAACGAATTTTTCAAATCTCCACTTTTCGAGGCGCATGTCGACATTGATGTAGAATGTATTCGTTCTGGGGTAATGCGGTTGAAGATCAAAAAGTTAATTCGAACGGAATTGAAAATTTAACTTGACATTATGGTAAAAAAAGTGTACCTTTGGGGCAAATGACTAAGTATTGTGGTTTCTTATTCGGTGAACTACTAAATGTGGTAGGGTTTGATAATGAAAATTGGATTGAAAAAAAAGGAAAAAGTTGCGGCAGGCCTTGTTATTGGCACGCGGTGCGTAAAATTGGTCTGTCTGGAGCACGGGATCGATGCGTACAGACTGCGATTCTTTGGGATAGAGGAATTGCATGCCGATGCCATTCTGGCCGGCGAAGTGAGAGATCGGGATGGGGTCATCCGGGCCGTTCGGAGTCTCATCGATCGCAGTGGGCTGCCGATCAAAGAAGTGATCGTGTCCCTTTCCGGAAATGAGGTTTTGAGTGAGATTGTCAACATTGAAAGCGTGTTCGAGGGGAAAGAGGATGAGATTGTGCGAACCGAGGCCGAGCGCGTCAATCCCTTCGATTTCGACATCGGATCGGTTACGTTGGATTACAAAACACTGGAGGCGGATCCTGAATCGGATCAGTTGCGGGTCCTGCGTATTGCAGCAAGGAACGAAGTCATTTATAATAAATACATGGATATACTATCAGGAGCCCAATTGCGGCCAGCCATTTTGGACGTTGATTTTTGCGCCCTGATGAATGTCTTCTCCCTCAACTATGACGCCCAATCGTTCCAGACAACGGCCCTCTTAAACATCGGCGTGGAGAGTACGAGTATTATCTTTCTGGGCAACGGTGCATTTCATCTGACTCGGGAGCTGCCCCTCGGTGTGGAGGCCTTTGTGAAGGAAATCCAGCGGGAACAAAAAGTGAAAGTTGAAGAGGCCGAGCGTGTTCTGAGAGAGGCCATCGATACGGATTTGGAGCAGGAGGCGCTCGCGGGTCCCATCGAACGCGTTGGAGAGGATTTGGCCAAGGAGATTGAGATCGCACGATCCTTTTTCCTGTCAGCGACTTCCTACGAATCAATGGACACGATGTTTCTCAGTGGCGGGGGAGCACTCATTCCCGGCATGACGGATCTCTTGGGAAAATTGGCCGGAACGAGTGTAAAGATTTTGAACCCCTTGATCGCGATAAAATACGATTACGGCCTTTTCGGTGACCAACCTCCGGAGAAGATCTCACCGTTGCTGACGTTGGCCATTGGATTGGCTCTCAGGAGAATGTGATGAAGTTACTGGAATTCAATTTATTACCGGAAGAGTTTCGTCGCCCAGAGAAGGTCGTTCGATTCAGAATATGGGGGGTCGTCATCGTTGTGGCGACAGCCGTTTTGGTGGGGTTCCTTATTCTGATCTATACCGGGCAAAGGAGAACTTTGGATAATCTCAATGCAAGAATCGGCTCGGCTCAGAGCGACATCGCCAAGCTGCAGGAGAGTGTTCGTCTGACACGAGAGGTCGATGAGCTGAAGACAGGGATCAGCCAAAATATCCGGGCCATCAATGCCGTGGCCAACCAGAACGCGGAGCGTGTCGCCGTGCTCCAACAGATAAATGCTTGCGTTTCTCATGAGTTGGCTCTCATATCATTGGAGGAGCAAGCTTTGGGAACTGGCTATGGGTATCTTATTACCGGCCATGCCACATCAAACTTGGCCGTGGTTCGATTCATCGATAGTCTCAAAGATTCGGAAAAATTTCAACGCGTGACGTTGACGTACATTCGCCCGACACAGGTGGACGGTGAATATGTTCTGAGCTTTGAGATCAACGCCGTCGTCACTTTATCAGCAAGTGGTACGTAATTTTCAGAGCGGGAGACAGCAGAGGTAAAAAATGAATTTGAATGCATCGCCAGTGTTAAAAGGTTTGATCGTCGTACTCCTCGCCGTAGTCATATTTTATGGTTTCAACCGGTACATCTATGCGCCCAACAAAGAGACCATTCGTGAGCGGCAGGTGGAATTGGGCAGATTGTCGACAACGCTTCTTCACGTCAGGGAGACCGTCGAAAATCTGCCGAAGGTGAAAGCGGAATACGAAGCGCTGCAGGAGGAGTGGCAACGCTTGGAGATACTGGTACCACAGCGCGAGGAGGTGACCGATCTCATTCAGGAGATATCTCAGGCGGAGAAAAAAGCGGGACTCTATATTATTTCCATTGAGCCTCAAGCCTCCGTGCCGAAAGAATTGTTTACCGAGAATCCCTATCGGCTGGAGATTGAAGGAAGCTATCACAGTTTCGCCCGTTTTGTGAGTGCGCTGTCAAAACTGGAGAGAATCATCAATGTGTCCCAGGTTCAACTCTATGCCAATCCGACTGCGTTGGATGAACACGATGCCGTTGTTGTGCGATGTATGCTGACATCGTACACCTCGTTAAGGAGAAGCGGTTAGACATTTGAGAAAAGGGAGCAGTGCGTCATGTATGGTCGATGTGTATCTACTTTCGTCATGAGTCTACTTTTACTCTGTGCTGGCCTGGTGTGCGTGGAATCGACGCCATGCCAGACTCAGCCTGAGGGAAGTTCAGCTCAGGATACTGTTTCCCGAGAGCAAGATATCGAGACACCGCCGACAGTGACACGGGAAAAGATCGAATATCGCAGCCAAGGTCGGAAAGATCCGTTTAAGCCTCTTGTCGAAACGGAAGAAGAGGAGGAGCTCCCCCCACTGCAAGTCGATGGGGCGACGGTGTCAGGTATCATGCTGGGATCTGAGGGGCGTTTGGCCCTCATTCGAGATGGTGATGGGCGAACATACGTCCTGGGGGAGGGTGCCAAGGTGAAGAACGGGTACCTCCGGAGGATTACGACAGACACGGTTATCTTTAATGTTGTGAAATACGGGCGGTATCGAAGAGTTGAATTGGAGCTGAAAAGCGCCAAGAAGGCCCAGGAGTTCGAGCAGAGTGTGGCCAGAACGGCGCGTCAAACGAAGCCCGCTCAACCGAAACCTGCTCAACCGAAGCCCGCTCAACCGAAGCCCGAGGTGACGCAAGCCCAAGTGAAGCCACCCAAGGTTGACGTTCCACCCGAGCAGATGAAGGGCTCGACATTCACCCTGCAGGTAGCTGCGTACCGCTTGGAGAGCGACGCGAAACGTCTGCAGCAGTGGCTTCGAGAGCGGGGATACGAGACGCGAATTGAATCGATTACCATACCGGAGTCCGGTCTCTGGTACCGTGTCCGGTTTGGAGTGTACGATACCTATGAGGCAGTCAAAGAGATGGCGAAGACATTTCGAGAGCGCTTTGATTTCTATTGCTGGGTTGTTCCCATTGATTCTTAACTCTTTTTACGAAGTGAGGATAGCATGAAGACGAAGCGAAAGATCATACTGTACAGTGTGCGCACGATATGCCTGATGGGGGTTCTCTGGCTATGTATGCAACCCCTGTCGAGGGCATGAGAGGATACAATTTCGTACCTCAATCTGGATAATGCGGAAATTCACTCGGTCTTTCGGTACTTATCGGAGGTGAGTGGTGTGAACATCATCGCCGATCATGATGTGCAAGGGGAAGTTTCCCTCCACCTTGAGGAAGTGACCTGGCGTCAGGCGTTGGATGCAATCACTACCTCTCAGGGACTCTATTCGAAAGAGACCGATGAGTTCATACGAGTGATGACGCAGGAGTCGTATTACGATGAACAACTCAAAGTGCACTCGGAAAGAATGGAACAGGAAAAAGTGATCGGTCTGGAACAGATCGTGGTGAAAGTTGAGAATGCCAAAGCCGATGACATCGAAGGTTCTGTTAAAAATTTATTATCGGATAGGGGCAGAATAGGGATTGACCAGAGGACGAATTCATTGGTGATCTCTGACGTACCGACGCGGCTTCCTTTAATCGAAGAGACAATTCAAAGCCTGGACACCAAGACTCCCCAAATTACGATTGAGACGAAACTGGTCGAGTTGAATAATCGTGCGCTCAGTGAGATTGGCATCGATTGGACGGCGATGACGTCGACCGGGGATATTATCCAATTCCTCGGGGCCAAAGCGATTATGGAGACCACTGCTGTTGGGCAGGTTTTGTACAGCACCTTGGGTCACGACGTGAGTCTGGACGGCGTTCTCAAAGCCGTGGAAACCGGCAATCTGGGTGAAATTGTCGGATTGCCGAAGATTACGGTTGTGGATCACAAGGAAGGGCTCATTTTCATGGGGGAGAGAGTTCCGCTGACCACAGTCGACTTCTCAGGAAATGTTGTTGTCAGAATGGAGGAGGTCGGAACGGAGCTGGCGGTTACCCCGCATATTACAGAAGGAAATAAGATTTTGTTGGAATTGAAACCTGAGCGGAGTGCCGTGACGGAGGTGATTCCGGGGGTGGGATATCGCATGAGCACCCAGCGAGCATCGACGGAAGTGGTTGTTGACGATGGAGATACGGTCGTCATCGGTGGATTGCGGACCACAGAGGAGACCAACCTCCAAAAGGGTGTTCCCATTCTGAAGGAGATTCCCCTTGTGGGAAGCCTGTTTCGATACACGCGCAGCGAAGTTCTTGAAAAGGATCTCATCATCTTTGTCACGCCGACGATAGTAAATCATTAGAGATGAAACATAGCGTTTCGGGGCGAGGCGAGTTCGTCTCGGCTTTTAGGGAGGCACAGAACAATGAAAACAATACGATCCGGTGTATTGATAGTGTTGGGAGCAATCGTCGCGTCCGGTCTCTTGCTGGGAGTATGGATCGGATGTGAGAAAAAAGGAGGCTTGGGCCCTCCGGTTGGGGAATCCCATCTGACGATCGCATCGTTGACGACCAGTCTGTCATCGATTCAGACGGGTGGCCAGACCGCAATTATTACGGCCGTCGTCACAGATTCCATAGGTGACCCTCGACAGGACGTGGTTGTTCTCTTTTCTACGACCGTAGGGAGCATCACATCACCGGCGACGACGGATAGTCTCGGTATGGCGCGGGCGACCTTAACGAGCGGATCCGCCTCTGGGCGGGCGAAAATTACGGCCAGTATCGAATCTGAGGATGTTTCCAAGGTCGTTTACGTTCAGATCGGTGCCGTGACCTCGAGAATTACGGTGACGGCCTCCGAATTGGTGATCTATGCGAACGGAGCATCAACATCATTGATTACGGCGACGGTGTTCGATTCCGCCGGGCTGCCACATCCGGGTGTGGCTGTCACCTTCACCACGACAGCCGGCCAAGTCCTGCAGCCCACCGGCTGGACAGGACCCGAAGGAACGGTCACGACCCTACTGGTGAGTGCGGCCAGAGTGACTGATATTACGGCGACGGTGACGGCGGCGATCTCCGCGGGTTCCACGGCGAAGGGCTCCGATCCGTCGGATGCGGTTGCACTTCCGTCTCGGAAATCAGGGGGTAAAAAAGGAGTACAAGCGCGGAAGTCGCAAGCCGGCTCCGAGCTCGGGGTCGGTGCCAGGGGGAAAATTCTCAGCTCGGCTTTCGTCAACGTCGCGTTCATTGGCGTGACATTGACGACGACGGTCGATCCCCCGCAGATTGCGGCCGATGAAGCAGAAGTATCCACCGTCACCGTCAACCTCAGGGAGACCACAACAACGATCCCCATCCCGAACGCTCAGATTTTCTTCGGGACGAATCTGGGCACGATTGAGGGTGGCGCTGTGACCGATCTCAGTGGTGTGGCGACAGTGGCCCTGACGAGCGGCTCTGATGCCGGAGAAGCTCACGTGAAAGTGTATTACGGAGCTCTCGTTGATACAGTATTCGTTACCATTACTGCGACGAGTGATTTGACGATGATTTTTCAGCTCAATGCGAATCCGACCACCCTTGATGCAAACGGTTCGAGCCAGACCGTCGTGACGGCAACGCTGAGCGATGCGCAGAACAATAATCCCGTCGTCGGAGTGAAGATCAATTTTAAGACGACCCTGGGAACAATCACATCATATGATACGACCGATGCCTTCGGTCTGGCCAGGGCGACGCTGACCAGTGCCAGACGGAACGGGACAGCAGTTGTCACAGCGTCCTACGCATCGTTGTCGAAGGTGATCCAGATCCAGTTCAAGGGGGTGTCGCTCCACGTTGCGGCCAATCCCACCAACCTGAGCGCCGATGGCACGACGGCATCCACAGTTGTTTTTACGCTGAAAGATGCGGCGAACATCCCCATCTTTGGAGAGCCGTGTTCCTGCTCATCTGAAATTGGGGTACTGTCTTCTGATCCGGTGTCACAGGGGTCGAGCGTTTTCGTCGATACGACCGATGTCAATGGCGAAGTGGTTGCGTATCTCAAGAGCGAGCAGCCGGGAATTGACATTGTCAAGGGTGAAGCGGCCGGGTCTCGCGACTCGACGGAGGTCCATTTTACCGGGTACGAATTCACCGTTCGCCCGAACAGATCTGAGATTAAGGCGAACGGGGATACGGTGACGGTCGTCGCCGAACTGAAAAACAGCTTCGGAGTTCCTGAGCAAGATGCGCATGTGCGGTTTGCTACGACCCTGGGAAGGATCACTTTCTCTGACATGACCGATTCCGAGGGCAAGGCGAGGGCTCTTTTGACCAGTGAATACACCTCGGGTACGGCCACAATTTCGGCGCACGCGACAACCGCCGAGGGACCTGTCACGGCTGAGACGACAGTGCTGATTCGTTCGGCCGCCTCAGACACGATTCTCCTGAGTGTTGATCCGAAAGTGGTCGCTGTGGGTGGTGGGAAAAGCGGCACGGCAACGCTCACTGCTCTCGTGTTGGATGGCTGGAATCCGGGCAACCCGGTTTCAAATGTCCTTGTATCTTTTACGTTTGTCGAAAATCCTGGGAACGGAGAGTACATCAATCCGGGGACGGCGACAACGGATATGAGTGGGAAAGCTGTGACGAGCTTCGTGAGTGGTGCCATTGCCAGTGAATTTGAGGGAATCAAGATCATCGCGTCGGCGGATGGCATCGTTTTTTCGGATACGGTCAAGCTCACCGTCGCAGGAGCCCCTGCCTCCGTTGCCGTCGGCTACGACACCGATTCCTTTACCGACAATGAGAACGGAACGTATACCCTGTCGGTGGCAGCGATCGTCGCCGACGCCAACGGCAATCCGGTTGTGGACGGTACCTGGGTCTATTTCAGCTCATTCCCGAATATAGGGGTTGTCGAAAGCCCGGTTCAGACGGAAGATGGTATCGCCTCGTCCCAATTGAGCTACCCGGCGAGTTCGGTCGGTGAGGATATCACATTATACGCCGAGAGCGGCGGTGTCGAGGGGAATAAATCGTTCGGTTTGCCCGGACCAGCCGGCAATGCCAACAAAGTGGAATTGAATATCCTCGCGTCGAATATCCTCGCCAACGGCTTGTCGACAACTCTGGTCGATGCTCTTGTGACCGATGTTTTCAACCGTCCGGTCGGCGGGGCCATGGTTTATTTCGAAGTGCTTGATGGTCTGGGCGCTGTGACGAATGTGGCTTTTACGGTGACCGACCCCACGCGTGACGATTTCGGAGTCGCGCATGCAACCTACACGAGCTATGCGAGTCCTGTTGACATCATCGTGTCCATACGCGCCTATGTTCTCGGTGCCGCGGAGGATGACATCATCGAAATTTTTCTGAGGGGCATCACCCTTGAGACAACCGCCTATCCCGACTCGCTTCCGGCTGACGGAACGAGCCAAGCGACCATTACCACAATGGTCAAGGAGACTGTCAGAGAGATTCCTATAGCTTTTGGGACGGTCAGTTTTGGAACTGAAATGGGGACGATTGTCGGTTCGGCTGTAACTGACGCGAGCGGTGAGGCCACTACGATTCTCACCAGCGATACAAGGATTGGGATGACCAGAGTGCTTGTGAGCTACGGTGAGACGCTCCTTGATTCCACTTTTGTGAAATTTACAGGACACGGTCCGTCGCAGATCGTAATTGTCTCCGCTGAACCGGATTCAATTGGCGTCATGGGAGGCGGTTACAACGAGTCTGCGGTTTTCGTGTTCGAGGTGAGAGATGACAGGGGGCGGCCGATCAGCTCCGATAATCCGCAGCAGGTCTCCTTTACAATGAACGGAGTCCCGCTGGTCAACCCCCCAGGAGGGCATGTGCCGTTTCTCGTACCTGAGAGTGCCACAACTGACCAATTGGCTCGTGTCTCAACGGTCTTGAACAGTGGTTCGAAAGCGGGAGCCGTTGAAGTTGTCGCTTCCCTTGGTGCAATCCGGTCGACCCCGGTTCGAGTTGCGATTCACGGCGGTTCACCGGATGGTGACCATTTCAGTATTGCGGCCGGTCACGTCAATATTGCTGGCCTCATCTACTCGGGAATCATTGATACCATCACAGCCTTTGTCGGCGATCGCTACGCCAACCCAGTGCCTGAGAATACGGCCGTCTATTTTACGACGTCCGGAGGGATCATCGAGGGTTCGGCGGTCACAGATCGGCTGGGAACGGCGAGCGTGGTTCTGATATCCGCGGATCCAAGACCGGTGGATGGTTGGGTCACCGTGACGGCCCAGACCGTCGACGGTGAGGGCCAGACGATTGAGGATACTATGCCTATTCTCTTTTCCGGGTCGACCGTCATTTCGAATGTGACACCGGGCACTTTTAATATCCCACAGGGCGGATCTCAATCTTTCCAGTACACTGTCTCGGATAGGAATGGGAATCCTTTGACCGCAGGTACTCGAATCAGAGTTACGGCCACAAAGGGATTGTTGGGGGGAGCGGTTGATTTCAGATTGGCCGATACTCAGTCTCCGTTGGCAACACAGTTTTCCTTCGTGCTCTCTGATCCGGACGCCACCGACGAAGCACCGACGGAGGGTTCGACAATTACCATAGAAGTTCTCACGAGTGATGTGGATTGTCCGCCGTGTCCCAGCGGGGACGCAACGATTTCTATTTCGGGAAGTATCGACTAAGGAGAACATGTCATGAAACGATCTGTTGTATTTCTCATGTGCTGTGCATTGGGTGGGAGCGGACCATCTCTCATATTCGCCTCGTCCCCGGGAAATCCGCTTCTGAATGTTGGAAAAGGACGCTTGACCGTGAGCGCCGAGTGGGAACATACAAATCGCACCTTGGATTTGGATGACGAGTCCGATGTGATGTCGAATCGGTATTGGCTCAAAGGAACCTACGGCTTCTCCGAGTGGTTCGATATCACAGGAGCGGTCGGTGGTGTCGATTTTGACGTATCGACCGCACAGGATGCAGGATTCCGATCCTTTGAGAGCCATCATCTAACCTTCGGTTTTTCTGGTGGTTTGAAATTTCGAGTTGCGCACAACGAGAAGCGAAACATGACGATTTTGGCGACCGTGAACGGTTCTCACATGGAATCCGAGAACTTTGTCGGATCATCGCCACCTTCCGATCTTGTCTGGAATGAGGTTCAGTCAACGGTTGCGGTCATGAAGGGTTATGGATTTGCTTATCCCTATGTCGGCGCTTCGTACTCACTTGTTGATGGTGAATTGAACTATGGAAGCTCTGAGGACTTTCGCGATCCAGGTGGGCTTCTCCTGGCAGGCGTTGACTTCTCGCTTCCAAGCCGCTACATGCTCAGTATCGAAGTGAACAGTCGCATCGGCGGCACGTGGGATGAGATCTCCTTTTGTGTCGGATTGAGCCAGGGGACAAAATAGCCCTGCACGAGGGAAAAGGTCTCCATCTTCAATACGAAGCAATTCCGTTATGAAATTAGTCGAGTGTGTCCCTAATTTCAGCGAAGGACGTGATAGCGCTGTTCTTGACGCCATTGCTGCTGCCATAGCGAGTGTCCAGAGTGTGAAACTCCTGGATGTTGATCCGGGGGAGGACACCAATCGGACGGTCGTCACCTTCATTGGATCTCCTGAGGGAGTGGTGGAAGCGGCGTTCCAGGCTATCCGTACCGCTGCCGAACTCATTGACATGAGAACCCACACAGGAGCTCACGCCCGCATGGGTGCCACAGATGTGTGTCCCTTTGTGCCTGTGTCAGGGGTGACGATGGAAGATTGTGTCGCCCTGGCCAACGCGTTGGGCCAGCGGGTCGGCGAGGAACTGAACATACCGGTCTACCTCTATGAGGAAGCGGCCAGGAAACCGGAGCGTCGAAATTTAGCCGTGGTTCGTCGGGGTGAGTATGAGGGCTTGCCAGAGAAGCTGGCCGATCCCAACTGGCAGCCCGATTTCGGACCGGCTCTTTTTAATCCGAGATCAGGAGCGACCGTAGTCGGCGCACGAGAGTTTCTCATAGCCTACAATGTGAACCTGAACACGAAGGACCGGAAGCTGGCTCACGATATCGCCTTGACCATTCGGGAGGGGGGGCGGGCCAAGAAAGATATTCATAAGAGAATCATCAGGGACGAAAACGGAAAAGCCATAAAGATACCCGGAAAACTCAGAGCCTGTAAGGCAGTGGGGTGGTATATTGATGAATATCGCATGGCTCAGATATCGATCAATCTTGTCAATTATAACGTCACGCCGCCACACATGGCTTTCGAGACGATACGAGAGGAGGCCAGCGTTCGGGGATTGCGGGTTACTGGAAGTGAGTTGGTGGGACTCATTCCGAAAGAAGCGATGCTCATGGCCGGCCGTTACTATTTACGGAGACAGGGGAAATCTGCGGGGGTTCCGGAGGAGGAGCTCATTCGGGTTGCCGTCCATTCTCTGGGGCTCAATGAGATCGCTCCCTTTGATCCCCGGCAGAAGATAATTGAATACCAATTCGGTTCCGGACCACAGTCCCTGACAGGCAAATCATTGAGAGAATTTTCGGATGAGGTTTCGACGGATTCACCAGCACCGGGCGGCGGGAGTGTGGCAGCGCTCTCCGGAGCGCTGTCCGCGTCTCTCAGCGCCATGGTAGCGAACCTAACTCACGGGAAGGGTGAATATGAGAGTGCCTGGAGCCTCATGGAGGAGATCGCCTGCGAGGCTCAACGGCTCAAGGATTTTTTTCTCGATGCCGTTGAGGAGGATACGGCCGCTTTCAATCGTGTGATGGATGCCCACAGGTTGCCGAAAAAGACTGAGGAGGAGAAGAAACACCGTGTCGCAGCAATTGACGAGGCGACCAAAGAGGCGGCCCGAGTACCGTTACGTGTCATGGAGAAAGCTCTTGAAACATTGGAGCTTGCCAAGACCGTGGCCGAGAAAGGCAATGTGAATTCAGTCAGCGATGCCGGTGTGTCCGCCATCGCAGCCAAGGCCGCAGTGGATGGTGCTGCCCTCAATGTGCTCATTAATCTCGGATCCATTGAGGATCAGAAATTTGTGAAGTCCTGTCGCAAAGATGTTGCGGCGATTCAAAAGACCGTAGCCCCGCTGGTCGAAGAGATATTGGCCTGTGTTTCAACGAAGATGAACGCAGATGCGTCACATGGAAATCTCTGAGGTGACAGCGTGATGGAACAAGAGATGATTGACTGAAAAGAAATCTGATGGGATAAGAGATGATATTATGAAACGAAAAGCGATAGCAGAGGATGTAGGACTCGGACGGGTAAAAATTGTGTGTCGGCATGACGCTATGCGCGAGTTGATCGAGAAGTCCGAACGGATCGCACAGAATCCTCATATTACGGTGCTGATCCGTGGCGCAAGCGGTACGGGAAAAGAGCTCATAGCCCGACTCATACACTCGAGGGGACCATCAAATGCGGGCCCGTTTGTCGAAATTAATTGCTCGGCCATTCCTGATACCTTATTGGAGGCCGAACTGTTCGGGCACGAAAAAGGCGCTTTCACAGACGCGAAAATCAAGAAAAAGGGTCTTTTTGAATTGGCCGACGGTGGAACGGTTTTCTTAGATGAGATTGGGACGATGAGTATGAAATTGCAGTCCAAACTGCTTCGCGTCATCGAGGAAAAGCGGTTCATGCGTCTGGGCGGCACCGAGGAGATCGAGGTCAGCGTCAGAATTATTGCCGCGACAAATATCGACTTGGAGAAAGCGCTCGAAGACGGGACCTTTCGAGAGGATCTCTACTATCGCTTAAATGTTATCTACTTGGAATTGCCTCTGCTGCGGGATCGGGGCGACGACGTTATTCTCCTGGCGGAGCATTTTCTTAACCGTTTTTCATCCGAATACAACCGGGATATCCGGGGACTCTCACCGGAGGCGAAACAGGTTCTCAGCGAGTACGCGTGGCCGGGAAACGTCCGGGAATTGAAAAATACGATTGAGCGGGCTGTCTTTATGGGCAGCGGAGATGTGATTGAACCGGAGCATCTGGAGATTACGCGACGGGTCAGAGAACCTCTCTCGAAGGCCAGTATGTCCCCAGTGACGGTGACGTCGACAGGTAAAATCGAAATTAATTTTCCTTCAAGCGGCATATCCTTGGAAGCAGTTGAGCAGAGATTGATTCAGAGTGCTCTTGAAGCGTGCCGCTGGAACGTGAGCCAAGCTGCAAAACTTCTTTCACTCTCCCGGGACACTCTGCGCTATCGTATTAAAAAATTCGACCTCGATTCCCAGGAAACCTGAGCGCACCGTTTCCTTCCCCTCGCATTTCTATTTCATCGCAAATATTTTAAAAGTTCTCATTTCTTCCAACCGACGTACTCCTGTCTCGATGTACAATAAGAACGTATATGGGGCAAATTTCCCACGGCATTGCTCTTTTCATATATTTGGGTTATATCTCCCTGAACGGCAGCCTCGCAGCTTTGACATCCTGCCAGATCGTCCGCTCGCTGAGAGGTTCAGTGCTGTCGAATAATATATTATAAGATATTGTATTTTAAGTGAATACGTTATTTTCTCTGGGAGACTGTTGCCGGTTCATTCCCTTTTTTTGAAATACTGTGAGCAGTCGGGTGGAGCGGGTACATTTTTTGCAGAATTTATGCCTGAACGTTTGAAGTTGATAAATACGGTCTGTGGGACATAACAGGAATAGAGAGAGGTGACCGAAGTGGGAATATATCGAAGCAGCCCCAGAATTTATGAAAATGGAAAGGATCCGAGAAATGTCGCTGAAGGGTTGACAGATTTGGGGGTGGTGTACTTTGAATTGGGGAATTGCGATTTTGCCCTGGGGCATTTTGAGAGAGCGTTTCGTCTTGCCGAGAAGATCGGCTATGAAGCCGTTATGGCCAATGTTTTGAATAATCTGAGTGTGATCTCTGCCGTTCAGGGATATCTCGATAGGGCTGTCCTTCACGGGCAAGACTGTCTTGCCCGCTACGGAAAATTGCAGGATCGCTTTGGATTGGCTCAAGCGTACAACAATTTGGGCATGGTGTATTTGGAGAAACGAGCCAGCCAAAATGCTCTTGATTGTTTTGAAAAGGGTTTGCATGTTTCACACAGGTTGGAGAGCTGCGCTCTGGTCGCTACCATATATGTGAATAAGGCCGATTATAACCTGAGGAGGTCGGACTTTCGGGCGGCGTCTCATTTTTGTGAGTTGGCCTCCGGACTCTACCGGCAACTTGGAGATTACCGGGGGATAGCGGAAACGGAGAAAATTTTCGGACTTATTGCTTTTTCCAGCGGCGATCCTCAGAGGGCTCGGGCACTTTTGGAGCATGCTCTGGAACTGACGAAACGGCACGGAACCTATTATGCCCTTGCCGAGGTGTATCGAGAATTGGGTTCCTTCTATCGAAAGAAAGGCTATCGTCGCAAAGCGTACGCAGCTTTATCAACAGCGTTCAGCAGCTTTGAGCAGTTGGGCTCGAAAAAGAAGGCCGGTCAGATAAAAAGTGAGCTCTATCAGTTGCACAAATCGCGACGATTCAAAAAAGATGCTTGAACTTGTGGTGGAATCGTGTCATGGATGAGACCTATCGCATTTTAGTTGTGGATGACGAAGAGATCATCGCTACAGCACTGGGAGATATCCTGACAGAGGAGGGATACTGGGTCGCACGTGTGGGGAGTGGAAGAGAAGCAATACAACTGTTACAGAAAGAAAGTTTCGATGTTGTCGTTACAGATCTGATCATGGAGGAAGGAGACGGTCTTTTTGTTATCCGTACATTGAGTCATCTCTATCCAGAAACTATTGTCATCATTTTAACCGGCCATAGTTCTATTGATACGGCCGTTGAGGCAATACGAGCAGGTGCCTATGACTACTTGGTGAAGCCGTGTAACAATGATTACCTGAAAGCGACCATCAGGAGAGGACTGGAGAAAAAAAGACTGAGTCAGCAGTTGCATACACGGACGCTCCAGTTGGAACAGTCGAGTACAGAACTGGCACAGAAAACCGAACAGCTTTCAACACTTCATGAAATCTCCACCAATCTCCAAGGCGTTCACGATGTGAATGAGTTGCTGAATCACATCGCCGATGGTATACACGCACGTTTGGGTTTTCGAAAGATGCGGATCGGTTTACTCTCTGAGAACAATCGTTATCTCCGATGGCGAAAGGAGGTAGACACATCCGGCTCGGGTGGGGTGTCGCCGGACACGAAGGAGACTCCCGTTGAAGCCATCTGTGAAGTCATGTCCCGGTCGCAAAAGTTCGAACAATCGTATTATGTTCAAGCATCGGATATTTCAAAATACGATTTTTCTCAGGGAACGTTATCGGCGGAAACGGATGCGGAAGTGATTTGTGATGGCTGGTGTTTTGATGGGGCTTTGCTCATCCCTTTGTCCGCTGAGAGTGAGCATGAGATTCGTATGGGAATTCTGGTCATCGATGCTTCTCAAAACGGACATCCACCATCACCGGGAACCGTGAAGATATTGGAAACATTTGCTCATACGGCAAGTGCTGCTCTTGAGAGGGTGCAGCTCGAAAAAAGATTGAGACGAATATACGATTTAAGCAAGGAGATGACTCATACGGCCAGCGTGAATGAGATCATTTCAATTGTTGTTCAGGCTATGGCAAATATTCTCAGATTCGACCATTGTTCTGTAAGCCTACTCGATAAGAAACGGAGAGTATTGAAAACTGTGGCATGCCTCGGATTCCCGGAGAAGGAGCTTGGCCGAGAGTTTCCGATTGATGGGGACATCGGCATCTGTGCCTGGGTAGCTCGGACTGGGAGAACGGCCAATGTTTCTGATGTAAGAGAAGACCCGAGGTACGTGGTAGGAGCCCCTGCTTCAAAATCGGAATTGGCAGTCCCCGTCATCATGAAAAATAGGGTGTACGGGGTCTTGAATGTGGAAAGCGATCGAGTTGCAGCCTTTAGTGACACAGATGTAAGGCCTCTGGTCGCATTGGCATCTCAAACTGCTGTGGCAATGGAGCATACCCGTCTGGAGGAGAAACTTTCGGCTCTGTATGGGTTGAACCAGGAGATGTCTTTAGCCATGAGCTTGGACGATGTGTTGGAGATGGTTCTCGATGGGGCTCAAGAAATTTTGGAATTTGATCACTATGCCCTCATGTTTATCGACGATGAAAAAAATGAATTGTACGTAAAGAAATTTCGTGGTTTTCAGAAAAATATTGAATGCTTGCGGCTCCGTCTCAATGAAGGAAGGGGCATCACGACCATAGTAGCGAACACAGGTGAACCAATTTACGTTCCTGATGTCACGCAGGACAGGCGGTATGTTCCGGGTTGGAGGGGAACACGGTCCGAATTGGCTGTTCCTCTTAAGATTCGAGAAAAAGTGATCGGTGTATTTAATGTTGAAAGTTGCGAGAAAGCCGCTTTCGATGATAACGATTACAAATTATTTGTAACATTGTCCGCTCAAACCGCGGCGGCAATTGAAGACATAAAACTTCTCGAGGAAATACAACAGACGAAGAATTTCCTAAAAAATCTCGTGGACAGCTCGGTCGATGCCATCATCACTACGGATGTTCGAGGGAAGATCACTTTTTTTAGTAAGGGGGCCGAAAGCATTTTTGGTTATTCATCTCAGGAAGCTATTCAACAACCTGTCTCCAAATACTTTGTCCATGGAAAAAGCGAAGCCAAAAATATTATGGCGATGCTCTATGATAACGGAAAAATTCAAAATTTAGAAACTGAATTTTATACAAAGGATGGTCGTATTCTATCTGTTAGCTTGTCGGCGGCTCTTTTAAAAAATGAACAGGGAGAGATGGTCGGAACTGTGGGGATCAGCAAAGACATCACGGAAGTAAAGAAATTAGAGAAAAACATGAAAGAGACGAAAAATTATTTGGAAAACCTGATCGAACACTCTCAAGATGCCCTCTATGCCATTGATTTGGACGGCAATATTACAATGTGGAATAGTGGAGCCGAGTATCTGTACGGATATACAAAGGAGGAGGTTCTGGGTACGTGTGGTGACGATCTCCTCGATCCGAAAGATCATAAGCGAAAGACGAATGATATCATTGAGAAAGTGAGGGCTTTCGGTCGGTTGGTTGATGAGGAGGTTTTTCGAGTTCGTAAAGATGGAAAAGCGATCCCAGTGACCGCAACATTTTCACCGATCCTTGACGCCGAAGGAGCCATCACAGGCATTTCGGTCATCGATAAAGATCTCTCTCTGCGGAAACGTTTGGAAACGGCTCTCCGTAAGAGCAATGCGAGATTGAAGGATTTATCCCTGACCGATGATCTCACGCTCCTGTACAACCGTCGCTACCTCAATCAGAAACTGGAAGAAGAAATAAAACGATCGAAGAGATTTGACCGCCCGTTGGCCTTCGTAATGATCGATATCGATCATTTTAAAAATTACAATGATTCATACGGGCATCCGAAGGGGGATGAGATCCTAAAGGAATTGGCGAGAATCATTGTCGACAATTGTCGCGACGTCGATTTGGTCGCCCGATACGGTGGTGAAGAATTTAGTATTCTCCTTCCCGAAACGACACCTCTCGAGGCGTTTCAACAAGCAGAAAGGATTCGCACCTTAATTGAAGATCACAATTTTGAGGGGGAGGAGTTGCAACCGGATGGTCGACTCACGGTCAGTCTTGGTATCGCCATATATCCGAATGATGCAAAGACGAAACATGAGATTGTTGAATTTGCTGATCGCGCTCTTTACTGGGCCAAGGAGTCAGGACGAAACCGAGTCAAACACTTTTCGCACTTAGAGTGTGCGACTGCACAATTTCACTCAATCGGCCAATCAGCGTGCGGGAATGAATCCTGAGAACTTTTAACCGACACTGCTGATTGTTGTTGAAATATTTGAAATCTCAGTTTTCAGCAAATCGTTGAAAAACGGAGACCGGGAAAGGAAGAAGAGAATGATAGCACATCAAGCGAGAATACTTATTGTCGACGATGATGAAGTCATTCGAGATCTCCTCTCGCAGCGATTGCAGGAAGAAGGATATATGTGTGAAGTGGCCGATAATGGCTCAACTGCACTGGCGCATATTGAACTCGATTCATTTCATGTTATGTTGGCTGATATTCGAATGCCTCAAATGGATGGTTACGAGCTCTTAACAGCTGCAAGGGACATCGATCCAGACATGCAGGTCATCATGGTGACTGGTATCCGTGAAACGACCGAAGCTGTTAAGGCTATGAAATTAGGAGCATATGATTACGTCATGAAACCATTCGACCTGGAAGATGTGGTTCATGGGGTAAGAAGAGCTCTGGAAAAACAGGAATTGAAATTTCAGAATAGACTGTATCACAAGAATTTGGAAAACAGAGTGCGTGAAGCCACGAAAGAGCTTATTGAAAAAAACAGACAGATTCAAATTCTTCTCTTCAATACGATTACGTCTTTTGTGAATGTTTTGGAAGCGAAAGACAAATATACTGAGGGTCATTCAAAGCGTGTTGCGGAAAGTGCTGTTAAGGTCGCTCGAACCTGTACCCTTACTCGTTCTGAAATTGAAAACATGAGATTGGCCGGACTGTTGCATGATATTGGTAAAGTGGGCATACGGGAAAAAACCCTTCAGAAGCCAGGCGCATTAACCGCTGAGGAATATGATGAAGTGAAGCAACATCCACTCATTGCAGAGCGAATCCTCGAACCAATCGAAGAACTCCACATGGTCTTGCGGGATATTAAGCATCATCATGAAAGATATGATGGCATGGGATACCCGGCAGGCTTGCGGGGCGAAGAAATCCCTTTTGGGGCAAGAATTTTGGCTTTGTCTGACACCTATGATGCAATGACTTCAGAGAGACCCTACCGATCGGCGTTCAGTCATGAGCAGGCATTGAAGGAGATTGAGATGAACGCAGGGAAGCAGTTCGATCCTGAATTGGTTGCTCAATTTCTCATGCTTTACTCTTACTGAAGAATACGTCTCTATACGATCAGCGTTGCGCGGAACGCTGCAGCCACCATATTCCTTTCTCAAAGCAAGATGTGACGAATGAGGGAGATGCCTCACTTCGCTCGGAACAATTTCATTGTGGGCATGAGAATACCTCGCAAGAGCTCTCATTGACAGGCAAGTAGAATGATGTTTCGTCATTCAACCTGTCTCGGGCTCGCCTCCGGGCTTTGCAATGAGAGACAAGAGGATCAGAGTGCTTCCCAAACTTTATCCCGTATGTGTTGCGGGACTGGCACTGACGGTCAATGAAGAGAACGGAGAGATGGCGGTTTAATATTCTTGATGTGGGTTGTCGAGACTTTTTTGAATGGTTCGTTTCAATGTATCAATATCGAAAGGTTTTTCAATGTGGGGAATTCCCGTCTTGTCGAAAAAATCTCGCAGATCAGGACTGATGGCATATCCAGTGATGAAGAGTATTCGCTTGGCCTGTTCGGGATATGATGCCACAATTCTATTATACAGTTGCCGCCCATCAATACCTGGCATCTTTACGTCGGTGAGAATGAGATCGTAATCGGTTTTATTCATAAGTTTGAGCGCAATATGTCCACTCACTGCTGTATCAACACGATATCCCAGGCCGGTTAAAATATCAAACATCAAATCGAGGACGACCTGCTCGTCATCGACAACTAAAATATTTGCTCCAAAGGAGGATGGGACCTCTTGTATATCGGCGACCCTGGATTCGGTTACAGACTCTTCCACAACAGGAAACTCGATAACGAAGGTTGCTCCCTCGCCATACTTGCTGGTTGCGTATATGCTTCCTTCGTGTTCCTTTACAAATCCGTAGGAAAGGCTGAGTCCCAATCCGGTTCCCTGACCTACACCTTTTGTGGTGAAAAATGGGTCAAAGATACGTTTCAGATTTTCCGGGGGAATACCAGGACCTGTGTCGCTGAACTTTATACGAATGGTCTCTTTGGAGCTTTCAGTTTGTATGATTAATTGCCGATGTTCTTTCACCTTTAACAGCGCCTGATGGGCATTCGTGATAATATTCAGGAAAACTTGCTCCAACTGGTGAGGATCAGCCATTGTTTTCGGCAAGTGTTCATCGAGTTTCGTAATAACTTCCACTGCATCAACATGCAACTGATATGCTCTCAGATTCAAGGCGCTTTCAATGACCACATTGACATTCAGATAGGTCCTCTGAGGTTTCTGGCGTCGGGCAAAACTGAGCAAATTGTTGACTATCTTCTGACACCGCGTGGCTTCCTTGTGTATTTTTTCGACATCGCGTTTCACTTGAGGAGCGCAATCGGAGACCAAAAGTAACTGGGAAAAACCGAGAACTCCGGTCAACGGATTGTTCAATTCATGGGCTATGCCGGAGATGAATTCCCCCAGAGCTGAGAGTTTCTCAGCTTGAGCAAGTTGTTCCCGAAGTTTTTTTTCTTCTTTTTCAAATATTCTTCTTTCGGAGATATTCTTCCCGATACCCAGTGTCCCTATGACGTTTCCATTTTCATCGCAGACTGATGAAATTGATAAGGAAATTGGAATGGGAGAATTATCCTTTGCAAGAACATCAGTTTCATAATTTTGAATGTGGTTTCTTTCTCTCAACTGGAAACCGATTTTTTCAGCCTCTTCTTTCCCTCCGACCAGGTAATCAAAAATGTTTCGTCCTGTAATTTCATCTGCAGAGTAGCCGAGAATCCGTTCAGCACCTTTACTGAAAAAGGTGATTACACCTCTCCTGTCGGTACTCACAATGGCGTCGGGAGTACTATCCACAAGGTTTTCAAGATATCGTTTGGTTCGATCGATTTCTCCCATAAGATTCGTGATTTCAATGGACGATGCTGCCTGAGAGGCCAAAGCTTCAAGCAGAGCAACATCTTTATTGTCGAATGCATTGAGCATACTGCTCTCAACGTTCAGAACTCCGATAACTTTGTCCTTTATTTTCATAGGTACGGCCAGTTCCGATAATGTGCCGGGTCGCCCTTCGAGGTAATGGGGATTTTTCCGAACGTCAGGAACTAAAATGGGTTTTCCGGTTCGTATTGCTTGAACAGTGATGCCGATATCTCCATGAACTTGTAATCGGCGTGATTCCACCTCTTGTGGGTACCCGATGTGGGATACAATACTCGTCATCTTCGTCTTTTCATCGATCAGAATAATGGCAATATTGTCAAAATGGAGTACTTTTGTTGCCGTTTCAAGAACAGCTGAATAAATTTGATTGTGATCCAGGGCTAAGGTTGCATCCCGGCTGACGTTATAAATGGCAGCCAATTTTTCCTCAAGCCTTGCTCGATCAATGGCTGCGCTCGCAGTATTCGCAAATGTCTCGAAGGTTTGAATTGTTGCCGAAGAAGGAATTCTCCCGTCAGTTGGATTCCCGACGGATATGATGCCTATGAGTTCCTTTCTCTCCGACATCAAGGGAGTGTAAAGTGCATCGCCGAAATACCACTCTGTACCCTCATCCCCAGCAGTGAGATCATTTGAGGGGCGTCCATAGTGTGCCGTAGTTTCGTCGTGTTCAGAATAGCGAATGTAATATGAGCGGCTTATCCTGTATTTTTCTTTAAAAAGATTTCCGATTTCATTGAGTGGAACTTTTTGGGATTTGAGTTTTTCAAGTTCATCCTCGGGGACACCCACCGCGGATTTTACTTCCAGTATTCTTTCATTTTTATTGACGAACCTGATGAGGACTCTCTCGAAACCTAAACTGTCCTTGATGCCGTGTAAGATTTGAAACAGCAAATCGTCCAATTTCGTAAATTTTTGAAAGTTATCAAAAATATCATAAATGACAGAAAGCTGCTCCATTCGCTCGGCAAGTTGTGTGTTGGCTCTTTCGAGTTCAAAAGTCTTTCTTTTGAGTTCGGTCTCGAGCAGCTTCTTGTCCAGTCCTCGCCGGACGGCCATTTTCAGCTGATGGGGAGGGTATGGTTTGACAAGATAATCGTATGCCCCTTTCCGCATGGCTTCGAGGGCTGAGTCAAGAGAGGCGTAACCGGTAACAATCACGGCGATGAATTCAGTAAGAGTCTCTCTAATTTTTTCGATCACATCGAGGTCATGTATGCTCTCCGGCAACACATTCATGAGGACGAGATCGAAGGATTCTTTCTCGAAACACTGTAATGCAGAGCGACCATTGGAAACAGCGGTCACATCGTATCCCTCACCATCCAATATGTCTTTTATTGTTGTGGCCTCAGTCCGCTCATTGTCAATGATTAAAATTCTTTCTGGATGTCCCATGGAAGCACCTAAGTCCTGCGCTTTTTTACAGTATTGTAGCGTTCCTATCCCTTTGTGTTGTGTTCACCCTCCACACCAATAGGCAACAGAATCGAAAAGGTCGTCCCGGTACCCAATTCGCTCTGGACGTCTATTGTTCCCCCATGTTTTTGAACAATACCGTAACTGATAGAAAGACCTAACCCGACACCTTTCACTTCATGCTTCGTTGTAAAGAAAGGTTCAAAAATGTGTTCAAGAACGCTCGGCTCAATACCTGTTCCGTCGTCAGCGATGTCGATTCGAACCTGTTTGTCTTCCTGGCTCGTAGAAGTTCGCAAATTCCCACCCTGGGGCATCGCTTCTCTCGCATTTATGATGATATTGTAAAACACCTGCTTCAACTGATTCTCAGCATATTGAACCTTGGGGAGACAGGGATCGAGATCTTGTGAAATACGAACGTGAGACTTCAGTAATCTTTTTTCTTCAAGTATGAGTATTTCGGAAAGGAGCTTATTGATATCGATAGAACGAAACGGTTCATCAATCGGACGATAGAAATCAATCATTTGTCGAACGAGCGTTGCGACTCGTGCAATCTCTCTGCGGGCCAGTTCCAGATACTGGTGTTTGGGATTCTTCTCAGGAAATTCTTCAGAGAGGAGATCAATACAACTATGAATGCCGTATATGGGATTGCTGACCTCGTGAGCAATGCTCGCAGCCAATTTTGCCGTTGCTGCTAATTTTTCAGACTGGAAGAGTCTCTGTTGTAACTGTCTCATCTCCCTCAAATCCCTGCTGATTCCTACTGAACCGATGGGTTGATCATTTTCTCCCTTCAACAAAGACAGGGATAGGCTGATGGGAATTGATTCACCCTTCTTGTTGAGAATGTTCGTTTCATAGTGACTGAGCCTTCCCCTGTCCTCAAGAATTCTCAGAATGTGTTCCACATCCTGTGTATTGGCATAAAAAGACATTATCGGTTTTCCCAGAGCTTCTTTCGATTCATACCCGGTGAGCTTTTCAGCTGCTTCATTGAAAGTGACCACATTTCCGTTTGTATCGCTGACCGTGATCGCATCGGGGGAGCTTTCGATGACTCGATCGAGAAAAACTGGGACCGTTACGTCCATCACGTTCAGCATCTCTCCCGCAGTGTTTTCCAGATGGACCATCTGTATGAATGGCGTGTGTGACTCAATTGACCTTTGATTCGCTGGGTCGTTAAGAGTTTTCCCCTGACGGCCGGGATGTTCACTATAAGCAGCAACTCTGTGCTCTTTATCCAGAATGATGACATACTCGATATCATCTTCCTCAATGGCCCTGCCGACGATTTGATGTAAGGCTATATAATTATAAGATAATAAGAAACTTGTACTGGCAGTGGCAATACTCTTGGCGATGGCAATCCCTCTTTTTTGCGTTTGCCCTGAGAGGGTGCTCGTCTGTCTTTGTTCGATGGCCAAAACTACGAGTCCCATGAGAATGACTATTCCTAAGGTCGAACCAATATGAAATTTTGAACGAAGTGAAGAGTATTGAAGATTCATCGTATCGATCCCTGCACACATGAATGGAGCGATTTAAAATTTCAGTGTTGAGATATCACGCTGTTTTGTGCTGTCCTCCGTTGAGATCCAGATTTCTTCCATAGATATGTCGGCCAGACCATAAGGACTCAATACCATTGCCTTAACACTAGGTTGAAGAGCAAAGATGGTAATGACATGATCAAGAGGGATAACAGGGGCGTCCTTCAAGATGATATCCTCGGCCTCCTGGGACATGTGTATTCTCTGAAAGGGATTGAGTTCTTCCTTGGCTTTTTCTAAAATACTATCAACTTTCGTGTTCTGGTAGTTATAAAGGTTTGTCTTGGATTTGGAATGGAAACTGCTGTAGAGAAAGGTGACAGGATCCGGGATATCAGCCATAAGGGACATACTGAAGAGTTGCGCTCTGCCTTCAGTGATTCGCCGATCGAAATCCAGCCAATCCTCGTACCGGACTTCCAAATCGATACCGATGAGTGCCAGATCCTTTTTGATCATTCGATCGGTTTCATAGACGTTCTGACCCTTTGTTCCCACTCCCCAGTATTCCAATTTTAATGGTTCGTTCCCTTGTGTGAGTCCGGTGTCGTTGAAAAGTCGTCCCGCCAGTTCGGGATCATAAGGAAAAACTTTGTGAGCAGGTGAATATCCAAGCATTCCGGGAGGAAGAATTCCCGAGGGTGATAGAAAACTTTCGGAATCCAGCGCGATCATTTTTTCCCTGTTGAGAGCATGGGCGATTGCCTGTCGTACCATTCGTTTGTGCACAGGAGAAAGCTGAACGTTGAAGCCAATGAATTCGAAGCTCAATTCAAGCCTCTTGATGAGAGTGTACCCCTGTTCCTCCGTGAACTGATCTGTTTTGCCAACAGGGACAGCAATAGTTTCCAGGGCACCATTGAAAAATTTCTCGATGGATTCGTTTTCGTCATAGGTGAAAGGGACTTCAAATATCAAACGATCCAGGTATGGTCTTCCACCAAAATATTGAAGATTCGCTTCAAGAACGATCCGATGATTTTTCGTCCATGAAATAAATTTGAACGGACCGGTTCCAATAGGATGTTCACCGAACCACGAAGCGCCTCTTTTTGATATTTCCTCTTTCGGGACAATTTTTGTGTTGTCCGTGGCCAAAGCAGTCAGAAACGTTGGGGAGGGTTCGCTCAGGACAATTTCCAGGGTAGAGGTATCCAATGCCTTCAACCCTCTGATCTCCTTTGATTGTTTCAAAGAGTATTCTTCCGCTCCGTCGATCTCATTTAAATAATCCCGAGCGATGCTCACAGCAGGCAGAGACGGATCAAAAATTCGGGTGAACGAGTAAACGCAATCGTCAGCACTGAGCTCCTGACCGTTCTGGAAAGTAACCCCTTTTCTCAATATGAACGTATACGTCTTTCTGTCCGGAGATACGATCCATTCTTTGGCAATGGCAGGGACCGGCCGGAGGTTTCCGTCGAATGTGAGCAATCCGTCGAAGTTCTGATTTGTTATGGAGCTCTCGTATATATCATCGATGAAAATGGGATCGAGAATTTGAGGACTGTACAGAGCCATGCGAAAGATGCCTTCGTATGTTGGATGTTCCTCAAGAGCTCTTCTCTGCTCCGAACGATTTTTCCCACAAGCAAAAGAGCCACCGAGACAAAAGATGGTGAGTAGGATGAGTGTGTATGTTCGCTCCTTCCGAGGTAATATCGTAACTTTCAGGCTCCATTCTTTTCGAACAGGTTGGAAGAGGGAGCAGATTGTTATTCCTCTGGACTTACGAATCTGACATCGTAGCTTCATGGCCATTGTTTTCAGGGAACACAGTTCATCATCAAGAAGGGACATCTTCCTTCCTCCTGGTGAGCCCAAGTAACTTCTTTACCTGAAACTTGAGCTCCTCTAACCGTATTGGTTTCGAGAGACATTGGTCCGCCCCAGAATCCAACATCTTTTTCATATATCCCTTCTCGATAAAGCCGGTGACTCCAAGAATTTTAATAGTCGCTGTGTCGGGATTTGATTTAATCTGACGACACACCTCAAATCCATTCATCTTTGGCATTTTGATATCTAAGATGATGAGGTCCGGTTTAAACATCGCAACCTGCCGTCCGGCTTCATATCCGTCGCCGGCGGAAGCAAAATCGTAATTCTTATTGTCCTCTTTCAGAGTTTTCGTTATGATGTCCACGATTTCCGGTTCATCATCGACGACCAGTATTTTTTTTTGGGGATCCGAAAAAAAGAGCTCATCGATGGGCATGTTATAGCGCCGAAGAAAATTTTTAAACTCCTTCTGAGGAATGCGATTGTGGCCACCAGGAGTTGCATAGGCATTCAACTTGCCATCTTTTATCCATTTGATAACTCCCGCGTGCGTCACGTGGCAGTATCGAGCGATTTCGCCGGTCGTGAGTGGTTTTTTGTCTGCCATGTTCACTGCGACTCCATTTTTCCTCTGATGAAAAGTCATTGTTGAAAAAATTAAAAAAGTTAATAATATTTACAATGTTTAAATTTAATATGCTTGAATGCCTTTGTCAAGTGAAATATTCTCGTTTTTCTCATAATGATAATCATTTCCATCGATCCGTGCGGTTGTGAGATTGACCCAATCGTGATGTTTTCGGATGCTGCCAGCTCCCTTTGATGCCTCTGATCCATTTTCGAGTTGTTGAATTTCCTTAGATTTAACTTTATAATAATGCTTTAACTGCTTTTAGTATAATTTTTTATTAAATTTTAGTTTTTTCGAATATGCGGTTTTTCTCACCTGGTTAAAAATATCCTTTGCGAAACAGTAGTCCCCTCACTGTATGCGGGGAGTGGTTCAGTGGGTGGTCAATGGTGCCGAGATATTGGATGTGACGAAAGTGTTGGGACCAACCGGTTTTAAGTTCCCGGAAAGGGGGATCTGTCTCGGAAAAGACGTGAACGAATTTTTCTTGATTCTTCATGATGTTTCTTTTAGTTTTGCATGAAGTTCTAACTTGTTTTTTCTATCGCTCTTAGGAGCAAGATGCTATGAGAAAGAAGGTTCGCAAAGTTTTTTGGATAGGATTTTCAGGAGGGCTCATTCTCCTGATTCTCATATATGTCATGATGAGTCACACGAATCTCCCAGCGAAGGGATTCACTCAGCTCATGAATCGCACCATCGCTCAGAAACTGCGATTCGAAGTCTCGGTCGGTGAGGTGAAAGGGGATTTATTCAATGGACTTAACCTATCCGATATCGCTTTATACTCTCTTGAGAATCAGAGAAAAAAGAGAGTTGTGCATATAGCTGAGATGAGGTTGCGGTATCATTTAAAGGACATTTTAGGCAGGAGGCCTCTCTTCAGCGAGATACAGCTTATCGAGCCAAATTTCAATATTGATGCTTCGATTCAACAACATTTTTCCAGTGGCTCGCAAAGAGAAACGGGCCAAAATGACAGTGCGGGGTCCGATCCCCTGTTCAAGGTAGAACATCTTGAGATGCACGAAGGGATATTTTCATACAGTGCGACAACCGGGGGCAGTATTACTTTGTACAATATGTATCTCAAAGGGGGAGTACAATACCAAGGGAAAACTGTTTCAGCACGTTTGGAATCCGGTCGTTTCTATTGGATTGAAAAGGATGTACACGTGGACGAAATGGAGTTGGATGCCGCCTTGGTAGGCGATACGCTCACAGCGGATCGGTTTCTCATTGCGACAACACAGTCGTTTGTGCAGGGGGGGGGAAGGATAGATGGTTTTCACCCTCCGAAGCTCAACGTGCAGCTTCGTCAGAGTAACGTATCCCTTGACGAGGTGAGTCGAATTTTGGGACTTCAACAAGGTGATCTTACGGGTAGTGTCGTTATAGATGCGACGTTTTCAGGGGAGCCCAGCACCCTTCGCATTCAGACCGAAGGTCAGGGCACACTTCAAAACTATTCCTTCGATCGCTTTGGAGTGGACGTGATATTCGCCGGAAAAGAGCTCGATTTCTCCCACTTTGAGCTGCACTCTGGCGGGACATGTGTCTCCGGTTCCGCCTCTGTTTCCCTTGGTGTATTGAAGAAATACAGGGGTGACGTAGCCTTTGAGCACCTCAATGTATCTGCCATAGAACATTTGGATGTGGACTCAGATCTCAATGGTTCCATTTTCGTCACAGGTCAGGGATTCTCGCAGGAGACATTTGGGCTCTCTGCAGATCTTCACTTGCTGGAAAGTACTCTCGACGGTTTCCATTTCGATCGGTGTGTCGGCAGGTGTTCTGTTTCAATTGAAATGGTATCTACCGAGGGACCGTTAACCCTTCACCTCGGAGAGACGTCAGTGGCAATTGCAGGAGGGGTGACCTTTGACGGTATGATAGAAGCTCAGGGTGAAATTTCCGTCGTGAACCTCGAGGAGCTCACGAGAATGTTTCAGCTCCCTGTCCATAAAGGGCAAGCCAAAGCGACGGTTCAACTCTCGGGGATCCTCTCCGATCCGGACGTCCGAGGCGAACTGTCGATAGATAGCTTAACCAACGCAGCTTATTCAGCTGAGCGTTGTTTTGGTCGGATTCATTTAAGGAATGTCATTAAGGGGTTCCATGGTTCCGCCGATCTTCGAGGAAGAAACGGCCACGTTGGAAGGATACCTGTTTCAACCTTCGAGACCTTGCTCTCCTTTTCTGGTTCGACAGTTCACATCGACTCATTAACTGCAGCAAACAATGAGACCGATATAACGGCGAAAGGGACGTTTCAGACTGCTGATGGGATTCAAAGATTGAATATGACTCAAACGGTGGTGCGATTTCGGAATTACACAATAACCAATGCGGATACCGCTCGTCTCTCTCTTGGACATGACGGGAGTATTTTGGGCCGCGGTCGTTATACCGTAGGGGAGGGAGATTTCGACATTTCCTTGTCTGTGGATTCCGAGGGGAGCATCGAAGGGGAGCTCGCCTTGCGTTCGGTGGACCTTTTTCCCATCGTTGAGACATTTCGAATCGCCAAGGATATTCATGGAATTGCAGATGGACGGTTGACAATGCGGGGGAACCTCAAGGATCCTCAAAGCGACGTTGCGCTCACGGTACGAAGAGGCCTTTTTGCTTCGATACCTTTTGATTCATTGATGTGTGATGTTCACTACGATGAAGAAAAGCTGGAAATTGAAGCGTTGAATCTCTTCGATCGGGACAGAAATGTTTTACGATGTCACGGTTTCTTATCACTTCGACTGTCGTTTTCCGGTGAACAGTTCTTTTCTGTGCTGCCTGATGAAGAGGTTTCCGTTTCTCTCCATTTTGAAGATTTTGATCTGCAACCGTTCTCGTCGCTTACCCTTTTACCGAAACCGTTGAGCGGATTGTGCAGTGGTGCAATGGATCTTGGGAGATGCTTGAGGGAGCCGACGATGGGTCTCGATGTGCTCATCCGCGATGCCCGATACGACATCCTTCAATTTGGTGATGTGCGAGCGAAGTTTCAGTACGATGCGGGATTGCTGAAAGTTCTCTTTCTCGAAGCATCTCATGAGGGGACAGAATACGCCTCTACAGGAGTCATTCCTCTGAACCTGTCGTGGCCTTTCAATGAAACCCTCTTTCCTCGCGAAGATATGGATTTCAATTTTGGCATGGCTGGGAAAATACCTTTCAGCCTTATCCCTTTGCTGACACGCAGAGTTGAAAATCTCTCGGGAGACATTGATCTCCGGTTCTCTGTGCATGGACATTTCAGAAAACCAGTCTTAAACGGTCATCTCTCCTTGGAGAAGGGCAGGCTTCAACTTTCCTATCTTGAAAATCCGATAACGGACCTCGAGGTGGCGCTCACGGTGGCCGATACCCTTCTTTCTCTTCACCGTTGTGTGGGAAGAATGGGCGAGGGGGACATTGAAAAAAGGGGGGTTTTCGATTCGCTTCTTCGGCTGTTCACATTTCGAAAACGTGGTGACGGGGGACAGGTCTCACTCCGGGGAACACTTAATTTTGCGAACCTGGATCAGATACGGTACGATCTCATCTGTGAGGGAAATGCCATCTTTCTGCGACCACTGAGAAAGGGTATCGATGTGCTTGTTGACGCCGATGTTCGGTTGGCTGGAGTGAAATATCCCCACCTTTCGGGAGATATAGTTGTTACTCAGGGTCTGGTTCGAGAGGCCTTTAAATCCAGAGATCAAGTCGAACCCGAACCTCAGACTTCAGAGGCCCAGAAAATGGGTCCGAGCCTGGATCTTAATATCCGCATCCCTGGCAATTTTCAAATTGAAGGGAGTGATTATATTCAGGAGTTGACCTTGGAACTCAAAGGCGACCTCCAGATTGTCAAAGCACGGACCGGCCCGGAATTTCAATTCTTCGGAAACGCTGAGACCATCCGCGGAAAATATCGCATCTATGGGAACCTGTTTCGAATTACCCAAGGAACCGTGAGTTTCAGCGGAATCTCGGAAATCAACCCACTGCTCAATATCGAGGCCGAAACGAGAGTGGGAAGAGAACCTATCTATTTGAATCTGACCGGAACGTTATTACAGCCTGAGGTGAAACTGTGGTCTCAGTCCGGGTATTCGGAAAAGGACATTATTACGTTGCTGACACTGGGAGCGACCACTGCTGCGGTCGATACGGTGGGGGTTTCCGATGCCTTCGAGTCGAAAGCGACCAACGTCCTGGGAAGTCTTATCGAGGGCGAACTGGCCCGCCGGGCACGGCGGGGACTTGGAGTGGACACATTTGAAATAACGAGCGGCTCAACTTCTCAACTCACTCCGGACGAAACCGAAGTCACAGTCGGTAAATACCTTTCGGACAGGGTGTACCTTGAATACTCGCGCCGCTTGGCGGCGGAGAGTGAGCAGGAGGTTGAATTGGAGTATCGTTTGAATCGACACCTTTCTTTTCTCGGAACGCGCGATCGACGAGGACTCTATCACCTCCAGCTGCAATTGAAAGTCGACTATTAACACATGTCTCTTCAAAACAACAACGTGCGAACCGTCATCTTTCGTTATATCCGCTCGAAGGTGCGGACCGTTATTGGACCATGTTTTCTGTTTGTTCTTCTGAATTCCGCCATACTGTGGGGTTGGCAGGATGAACCGATGCAACCCTCCCAGTTGAAAATTGGAGCGATTCAATTTCAAGGGAATTCCCATTTTTCTTCGAGGGTACTGAAGGGCAAGATGCGCACGAAAGAATCGAGCGTTCTCCGCCTTCGGGCTTCATCCCGGTTCGACGAGTCGATACTCCAGCAGGACATCGGTTTCTTAGAGGCATTCTACCACAAGCACGGATTTCTCGAATGTACCATCTCAAAAGAGGTGAACAGCATCCATCAGGGGAAAGCATTCATTACAATTATCGTTCAGGAAGCAACTCAGACGATGGTCTCGAAGGTTGCGATCTCCGGACTCCAGTCTTTGTCACCTCTTTCCGTCATACAACGTTTGGCAAACGATATCGGTCTGACCGAAGACACCCCGTTGGATATATCAAAGCTGACAGGAGCCGAAACGATCATCAGAAATGAGCTGGCGAACAATGGCTATCCTTTTGCTACGGTGACGAGTCGGTTCACAAGGGAGGGGGACCAGGCCGAAGTCCATTTTCATGTGACCCAAGGACCACTCGTTCACATAGGCACCATCTCTTACCGAGGATATCGTCAGTCTCAGATTTTCATCATCCGCAGGGAACTGTTGTTTCACCGTGGGGATCGTTTTGACCGGGACAAACTCATTGAAAGCCAACTGCGAATCTACAGCACAGGCTTGTATACGTACGTCAATATTGAACCGATAATCACTGTCGATTCTTCGGTTGTCGATATACTCGTGACTGTGGCGGAGAAAGAAAAACGATGGTTCGGCATACGCACCGGTGTCGGACAACAGGAAGAATTGGACTTAACTTTGGACGGTTACGGTGTCTGGGGTCACAGGAACATGTTCGGCACAGGACGAAGGGTCAGTCTGAGCGCCGGAGGGTCAGCCAATGTGCGCACAAAAAGTCTTCTCAGCAATGAGTACAAGATGAGTTATACCGAACCATGGGTGTTGAACACCCGCACTCCGCTGACCGTTGATATATACTTTCGAAGATTCACTTGGGAATTGTATACACTTGAAGAGTTCGGCGGGGACGTCTCCGTGAGTCACGAGTTTCCCCAGAAGCTCAAGACCCGGGTGGCTTTTGTGTACAAGCGGGCGGATGTCTTCGACGTTCCCAAAGAATTGGAACCGGATATTCTCGGTCAGGCCGGAGTGGACATCGTTCGAAAGATCTCGTTTATGGCAGAACGGGATACGCGCGACCATCCGCTCTATCCGTCCCGGGGAATCCATTCGCAAGTGGTCTCGGAGTTCACCGGTGGTTTTTTGGGGGGAAACAAGGATTTCTACAAAATGGTCGCCGCATGGAGCGGTTTTCAAAAGTGGCTGCCGAAAACGGTTATCGCCGGACGGATGAAATGGGGTATGGTGAAGGAATTCGGGAAGAGCACGTACGTCCCCATCTACGATCGCTTTTTTGCCGGTGGGGCGAACACCTTGCGCGGCTACGTGGAACGACAGTTGGGCCCTCTTGAAGATGGAAAACCCATAGGAGGAAGCCTGCTCTTTCTGACCAATATTGAGTTGCGACGACAATTGTTCTGGCGATTCGGCATGACCGCTTTTTTCGACAGCGGTTACCTGTGGCGAAGCCTCGTCGATTTTCAGTGGCGCGATGTGAGAGCTTCCCTTGGTGCAGGGCTCCAGTTTTTTACCCCAGTCGGACCACTGCGTCTCGAATACGGGTATAAACTGAGAAAGGAAGAGGAGTTGAAACGGGGTGTTTTCCATCTCAGTCTCCTCTACGCGTTTTAAATGCATCGTGTTTTCTCAATGAAGGAGGTTCAATTGTCGGTGTGGGGCAAAGAACAGAACGTGTTGCTATTGATTATAGCCCTCCTCTCCTTCTCCCTTCATTGTGGCAGCGATCCGTCTTACACAATGGATATCGGACGCTCGTTTTATCCCCTCGATCAACTTTCCTATGAACGGTTTTTCGGTCAAGATCTGCTCCGGAATAAGGCTGGCGAAACCATTCGCCTCCGAGGTATTTATACCATAGCCGATTCGGTTTTCATAGATTTTCCCATGCTGCGGTTGTACACGGCAGGTTCAGGACTCCATTATGCACTTATCGATACGGGGCTGAATGCGCAAGACGGAGACCTGGTTGAGGTCGAGGGTACGGTTGTTCGTAAGACGATTCGATTGAAAGGGACCAAGGTGACGTACAAGGAGGAGTTGCTGAGTTCTGATGCATTCAGGATCCTCCATCCGTCGCATAAAATAAAAAGCAGAGTGCAAAGGGAATATTCCAAAATAAGAGATGAGCTCCAGGAAAGAATCACCCCGGAGGGGTCCAATTTAATTCTCTCGGAAAACCCGCGGTGGTTCGTCGTCTGGTCGGAGACGGATGACATGTATATCGTGAGTGGCAGATTCATCGATCTCATGTATCAAGCGGAAGTCGATTTTGTCTTTTGTGGATCAAAACAGACCTTGACGGACGTCTATGCCGTTGAATGGTTCAAAGGTGAATGATATGTTTCGAAAGGGGAGAAGACATGAAACGGTTCCTCGTTGTGGCAGCCGTGAGTGCTTTGTGTTGTGTTGTCGGTGGAGTAAAATCTGAAGATACCCAGAGGAAATTGGTCAGGATCGATCTCACGGGCCAGAAGAGAGAAACCGTCCAACAGTTTTTAAACTCTCAACCGGATATCACCTCCTTCGACCCTGAAGGAAATACGGTGGACGTCATTTTGGAATTGGAACATCTTCAAAATGTGGAAGCGCTCCGTCTGCCTGTCTCTGTCCTCATCGATGATCTCCATGCCTACGAAAGGGATTTGCGGTTGAAGGGATACTTGGATCGATTCCATACGTATGCACAGATGCTTGGGGAGTTGGAGCGGATTGCCGCCGAACATCCCGATATCGCCAAGCTCTTCGACATCGGCGATTCTTGGGAAAAAACCCAGGGGATTGCGGACAGGGATATATGGGCCATGAAGATATCCGACAACGTCGAACGTCAAGAAGTTCAGGAGGCGGAGGTGCTTTACATGGGTTGCCATCACGCCCGAGAAATCATAACTCCGGAAATCCTTCTCGCTTTGATGGACTATCTTGTGGAACATTACGGATCGGATTCCTCGGTAACGGACCTCGTTGATAACCGGCAGTTGTGGTTTGTGCCCATGGTCAATCCTGACGGTCACAGCTACGTCTGGACAACCAATATATGGTGGCGGAAGAACCGCAAGGATAACGGTGACGGTACCTTTGGTGTCGATTTGAACAGAAATTACGGGTACATGTGGGGCTATAACAACGTTGGCTCCAGTTCGAGATCATCGAGTGAGACGTACCGCGGTCCCGCTCCCTTTTCCGAGCCCGAAACCCAGGCCGTTCGTGATTTTGTCGAGGAGCACACCTTTATCGCTTCCCTGTCCTACCACAGCTACGGAAATCTTTTCCTTTTTCCCTGGGGCTATATCCCGGAGAATACTCCTGATCATGATGCTTTTCTGGCCATCGGTGACAGCGCCACCGTCTTCAACGGGTATTTTGCTGGAAATTTGGCTATGGGTGCATTATACGAGACCAACGGTGATTCGGACGATTGGCTCTACGGTGAGCAGACGACAAAATATAAGATCTTGGCTTTCACCCCGGAAGTCGGAAGCCGTGACGACGGATTTCACCCGGATACGAGCCGAATCCTCCCTCTCATCGCGGAGAATCTTTGGCCGAACATCTTTGTTGCACGTATCGCCAAAAACCATATGCCACGGCCTCTAATTCTCCACACACCGCTTGATGATACGGAAGATGCGGGTGGTCCGTACACTGTGATCGCCCGGATTACGTCCCCTGTGTATCCTCTCGATACAAGCAGTCCGAGGATATACTATAACACGACAGGAGTGCCGCCCTTCGAATCTGTGGCCATGTACCCCACGGATTCAACCGATGTTTTTGAGGGGCATATCCCTGGTTTCGGAGAGGAGGTGCACTTATACTACTATATGGCTGCATCGGATACCGTTCCTCTGACCGGGTATGCGCCCCCGCATGCGCCGGACAGTCTCTATACCTTCTATGTCGGGGCCGATATCGTCGCTCCGGTGATCACGCATCAACCGAGAGTTCATCGGTCGGCCTCTCATGCCTCGCTGTGCATCGATGCGAATGTCACTGATAATCTCGGCGTGAGAGAGGTGCAACTCCACTATCGAATCAATGATGGTGTCGGCAGTTCGACCGTCATGGATCACCACCATTCATATTTCTACCGCGGCTGCATCGATATCGAATTCCCTAGCGTAGGTGATTACGTTGAATATTCCATTGTCGCAACGGATAGTGCGACACATGCCAACACAGTTCGAGCTCCTGAGTCAGGGTTTTATTACGTACTTCTTATCGAGAGCATTGAATTCGATTTCGAGGAAGATGACGGCGGTTTTGTGACTGAGGGTGAGGGCGATTGGGAGTGGGGGAGGCCGATCACCGGTCCTCAATCTGCCCATTCCGGTGCGAAGGTTTGGGCCACGAACCTCAGTGGACCCTATCGCGATCTGTCCGATTCCAGGTTGGTCATACCGAACATTGATCTGAGCGATTATGTCGGAGCAACCCTCACCTTCTATCATTGGTATCAAAGCGAAAGTGTTTCCGGTGTTCTTTTGGACGGCGGTAATGTGAAGATTGCCCCCGATGGAGAGCCGTACCACGTTCTCACGCCTGTCCAGGGTTACGACAGCAGCCTCGTCCCTATTGGAAATCCCCTGGGTGGGGAGCGCGCCTACGGCGGGACGATCGGTGCGGGTAATTTCTGGCATCAGGAGGTGTTCGAACTATCGCCCTATGCACACCGCGTTGTCTTTCTTCGTTTTCATTTCGGGAGTAACGAAACCGTCACAGGCCCAGGGTGGTATATTGACGACGTTGAGATCAAACTCGCATCATCAAAAATACCCGCCTTCCGCAATACAACGGCCATGGACAGCACGGACAATACCCGGGGTCCTTATGAAATTTTCTCTTCGATTATGGACGATGGAGACATCACGGAGGCGTCTCTTCTCTTCAGAACCCAAGGGGCACCTTCTTTCGAGAGCCTGCCTATGACCGAGGTCGTACCGTACCTTCTTCGGGGCGAGCTCCCCGGTCAACCTCTGGGGACAGACGTGTCTTACTATATTCGGGCCGAAGACGATGCTCACAATGTCGTCGTTGATCCACCCGATGCTCCGGATGCTCTCTATCATTTCGTGGTGGCACATCAATGCGGTACGAAGGGGGATGTCAATGGCGACGAATCACATGATGTGCGCGATGTTATTCTGACCGTCGCCATCTCTCTCGATGCCAGTGATCATGATCCTTGTGATCTGTGGAGGGCTGATTTCAATGGGGATGGCACGGTCGATGTTTTGGATGTGCTCAGTATTGTCTCGGTGATCATAGAGGGTAGATAGCGTCGATGGAACACCGGTATGTGATGGCATCGAATGGAGCGGGTTCATACGGCCCGGTGAACCATCCTGTTCCTATCCGGAAGTTGATCGCCTCAGGTATCTTACCCGAGACACTTTTCCCGTGGGCTTCACAGGCCAGGTAAACTGTGAAGCTAACTGAGAGCGGGTCCTTGAGGAGCTGCTCCTTGATGTCCGCCGGTGTTTTGGGTTCTTTATTCCCATTGATAAAGTCCCAGCAGGTGATGGAAATTGCCTGTTCCCGCCAGTCCGGCAGCCGTCCTCGAAGGGTTGATCGATACTTTCTTCACCGGTCATATAGGGAAAACAGGAATCGCTGGGGACACCGTGTTCGAACAGATATTCGGCTCCGTATTGGATCTGCCAATAATTCCAAAAGAGTTCTAACTATGAGATATTGGTTGAAAGTACTCGTAATGGCCCTTTTGATATGCCTTTCCATCAATCTTTTGGCCCAACCGTATGAAGGTGAAAAGGGTGATGTAAATAATGACGGGAACCTCAATGTTTTAGATATAATATTCACCTCTCGTCATATAGTAGGAATTGATACCTTGAATGAACAAGAGTTATGGAGGGCAGACTGTAATTCCCACAAAGGAAGCTGTCGCGGTGATGGCAGCGTTGACATACGTGACGCAAAAAAAATTGTAGATATAATCATGAGGCTTGATGAGTGCCTTGAACTACCGAAAGATATAGATGGAAATATATACGACATCGTGAAAATCGGTCATCAAGTGTGGATGGCCGAGAACCTGAAAGTTACTCGCTACCGCAATGGCGATCCCATACCCAATATCACCAGCAATTCGGAGTGGACTCATATGAGTACCGGGGCCTACTGTAATTATGCCAATGATGCCCATAATGTCCCTGTTTATGGGCGGTTGTACAATTGGTATGCCGTGAACGACAGTCGCGGCCTCGCCCCTGAGGGCTGGCATGTGCCCACTGATGGAGAGTGGAAACAACTGGAAATGGATCTGGGCATGAGCCAGTCGGAAGCTGATGACAAATATTTGCGCGGGAGGGACGAAGGCGGCAAATTGAAGGCAACCGGGACCATTGAAGGGGGAGATGGGTTGTGGTTTTCCCCTAACACAGGCGCCACCAACGAGAGCGGATTCTCCGCGTTGCCTGGCGGGGACCGCTACGGCGACTATGGACCTTTCTACAGCATGGGGTACCTCGCCCGCTTTTGGTCTTCTACGGAGCTCGACGGTTCCTACGCCTGGTACCGGCGTCTGTCTCATTCCAATTCACAGGTCTACCGCGGCAACTACTTAAAGCAGGACGGATTTTCGGTTCGATGTGTCAGGGATTGGGTGTGCCCGGCGAATCCATGAGTGAGCAGAGGCGCACTGTTCACTCACGGAGGAACTCGAATGAAGATGGTGGAGGGTAAACAGTACCACCTCAGAGATGGTTGTGTGCAGGCTTGATCCACCGATAGGGGCTGTCAGACGTATCGATCAAACCGCCCTGCGGTGCTTTTATCCAGTGATAGAGGTGCTGAAGATTTCCGTGAATTTTGGAGAAAACGGATTGAATTGCTCAAAATCCACCACTCATGTTTCTCTTTGAAAGGCATCATTTGTAAGGAAAAGAGTTGACAAAAAAGTCTGAAAATGCTATGCTTGTGCTATGTTTGTGTGTGCAAATGTATGTTTCCTGGTAAGAACAGCAGGCCTTTATAGGGAAAACATCTTGAAGGTTCACAGATGGGGTCGGTATCTTCCTTCACAGGAGGGTAGCGTGATGAAAAAGGTTTACTCGGTAGCGTTTGTACTTCTTTTTGTGTTTATTCTTGTTGTGGCCGCAAACGCGATAGAGAAGAAAGAGGTGACTCCCATTTCGGGGGCGCAGCCCGGTGAAAGGTCAGCCCCGAAGAGCGTCAAGGTGGAGGGCACCGCAAATGGGCGCGGAATTACAAAAACCGATGGTTTCGGGAGGTCGGTGTTATCGGGTTTTTTTGACCCAGGGGGTACTAATTGACATATTATGACCCGGGTGTGTGCGGATATCCCTATAGTGGGTGGTCAGAGCCTGGGTTCGCTGGAGGACATCTTTGAACCAGCGAGGTTGATCTGGGCGGCCGATACCAATGGCGATCAGTTGGTCAATGTGATCGATTTGATGAAGTGCATCAACGGGGCGGTGGGCGTGTGCGATCCGAAGGTGGCCGTGGCCGATGTTGAGGTGGGCGATGTGGTGGGTGTGTCGGGTCGGACGGTGGCGGTGCCTGTAAGTGTCTTCTCGGAGGCGGATGTGGTCGGTGTGGTGCTGCGGTTGCGTTACGATGAGAGCGTTGTGCGGGCCGGGGAGCCGGAGTTGACGGTTCGGTCGGAGGGGATGGATGTGCATGCCAGGGTGATCGACGATGAGCTGGTGGTCTTCCTGTCAAGCCAGGGGGGAGCGGTCATTGAGGCCGGAGCCGGGACGGTGGTGAAGGTGCCCTTGACGCTGACTGGTGATGTGTCGGAGGTGGGCATCGAGGTGGTGGAGCCGATCGTCTTCACAGTGGATGAGGCCATCGCCTTCGGGCACGGCTCGATCTTCGTGGTCAAGTCGGAGGATCTGGTGCCGGCCGAGTACAGTCTGGCTCAGAACTACCCGAACCCCTTCAACCCGGTGACGTCGATCGCCTACAGTCTGCCAGAGGCGGCCAAGGTCAAGGTGTTTGTCTATAACACCCTGGGCCAGGTTGTGGCCGAGTTGGTGGACGGCGATCGGGAGGCCGGTCGTCATGTGGTCACGTGGGATGCCGCTGAGTTGGCCAGTGGGATCTACTTTTACCGGATGGAGGCTAATGAATTCACATCAACGAGGCGCATGATTCTCATGAAATAAGATAAAGTTCCTGTTGAGCAAAGTTTGCTGACCTTGGGTTTAATCCCCTGGTGCCCTTTTTCTCACTTTGTCACAGGAAAACAGGGGTGACTTCTGTAAATCTTGATGAAACCAGTGAATATGTAACCAAATACAAAATTGTACAATATCTTTGATACACCACCTTGGAGGAGGAAGAAGAAAAAAAATAAAATATAACCATGTCGACTGATTACATCTCACAGTTCCAATTGAGTTGTGAGACTTTAAAAAAGAAGTACTCTGCTTATTTTAAAAAAGTGGCTCAACTCCTTTGTTGAAATCTTTATTCACCGCATAATGTCATAATGGTTCTCTTTTCCCTCACGTGTATCCTCCTGAGACAATACTGCAAAATACACATGCACGAAGTTGAAAAATTTCCTCATATTGGGTGATATGATCCATGCAGTGTGCGCACAATATTTTTTTGGGAACATAAAACTCATTCAACTGTAAGAAGTTACATGTGATACGCTCAATTCACATGGCGGAGGCACATCTTTTGCTCTTTTACAGGAACAGCCTGTGGGATGGGAAGAGATGTGACTGTGAAGACGAAACACATTGTACTGGTTCTTGTTACCCTCATGATCATCGGTTGTTCGACAACGCAGCCGATACGGTGGGTTTCAACGCCTGAGTATGAGGTCGAGTACGATCTGGCCTGGGATTTGACGATCGGGCTTATCAGTGAGCATTTCGATATCGAAGCCGCCGAGAAGAGAGGGGGATATCTTCAAACGGAGTGGAGAATTATCGATCTTTCAGAAAATGATGCCGAGGCGCTTGAGGAGGTTGATAAGGTCGGGGTTCGACTCACGTGCCGTGTTGAGGGGCGCTTTCCCTTTCAACTGAAGATGAAAGTGGAACGAGGTCTCTACAGGGACGGGATGTGGGTTCCCGTCTGGGTGGATTATTCGCGGGAATCGATCTGTCAGACGTGCACCGGTTCCCAAGAGTGGATTGATGAAGAGCTGGAGAAGGAAATTCTTCAAAAACTGAGTGTGAGACTTACCAATTAACCACATTTCGTGATTCCCCGCAGACACTTGTATCTTTCATTTTCCGTACTTTTCGTTCAGCCCTGGGGTAATTTGGGTTCGACCATAAGGGTTTTTTCCCGTTCTATGATGACGGTTCCGGGAGCAGCGCCTTTCGGCTTGCGCACGTACCGCCTCTCCGTATAGCTGACAGGAACAAATGCCGCCGTGCGCGATTTGCTGAAATAGGCTGCCACGCTTGCGGCTTCGTGTATGGTGGCTTTATCCGGTTCTTCTCTGCCTTGGCGTCGCCGCAATACGACGTGGGAACCGGCCGTTCCGCGAGCGTGAAACCACAGGTCGTTGGGCGCAGCAAGGTGAAAGGTGACGATGTCGTTTTCCTTATTGTTTCTTCCGACCAAGACGTCCCAACCGGACGAGGTGCAGAATGTGCGAAAGTGCCGTTTCTGAGAAGCGGTTCTCCTCCCTTTCGGTTTCTTTTCAGACAGGATACCGGCATCTACCATTTTCCTCTGGAATGCGAGGAGCGTTTTCTGATCTTTGGCCCTCTCGAATTCGAGTGAATACGTCTGGAGACGCTCAAGGTTTTGATCGATAAGAAGGAGTCGTTTTTCGAGAATACCTTTGGCGGTTTTCGCTTTTTTGGCCTTGCGGAAATACGCCTTGGCGTTCTCCTGTGGTGACAGTTTCGGATCAAGCTCTATGGTAATGTGAGGCCTGTCCGAGTGATAGTAGTCGATGACGTCAGCGTGATGTAAGCCCCTTTTGAGAAGGCCCATATTGGCCACCAGGAGCTCCCCTTTTCGTTGATATTCCTTTCCCTGTCGCGCGTTTTCAAGTTCCCTCTTGATGAGGTCCGCCGTGCGTTCCCAGTAGACTTTTTTTCGATGGAGTGCGGTTTGAATCTGCCCTCGCGCGTCATCCCGTTCGTGTTTCGACATAATCGAGGCGTAGTAGTATTCGAGAGCACGACTGATGCTTTTGAATTGTTTTTTCGGAGCAAGACCATAGTGCTGGAGCTCTATGGGGAAGCAGACAAGAGGATGGTTCTCTCGATTCATGTAGACGGTTGGTGATTCCTGACCGGATTGCACAGTGTCAAAAAGAGCGCGTATCCTTTCCCACAACCTTTCCAGCTCTCCGTCGGTCAGCGACGAGATCAGTCTCTCGGAATGAATGTCCGCAAGATACAAAACCTCGACCGCGACCAATGTGCTCAGGGCCTGAACCGTTTTGACGAGACCATGGAGGACGGTTTCCTGCTCAAACGATCGGAGGGAGGACTCAAATTGTCCAAAATCCGCTTGACGGACTGCGATGCCGGATGGGATGGGGGGGGGAATATATTTGAGACCGGGGAGAATATGCCTGTAGCGACACATTGTCTCGTCTATCTGTTTCCAGCACCACAGGATGATATCGTCCTCCGAGCGCGTCACGATCATGTTGCTCAGCCGTCCTGTGAGCTCCACAATAAGCTTCACATTGGAGTGAAGGAGCGATGCCTTTTTTTGAAGATGCATGATGAGAACTCTGTCCCATTGAAGCTGCTGAATCGATGTGATCGTCGTGTTGCGGAGGGCTTCTTGCATGTGACCGAGAAAAGAGGGAGCTTTGTTCGCAGAAAGAACGGGTTGCACCGTGAGATGCGCTCGATAAAACTGGGGGTGTAAGGATATGAGGAGGGCGAAGGGTTTCGAGCGATGTGATATGGCGAGAACAAAGGTGAAGGGATCATGCTGAAGAATGTGCCGGAGGGTACCAAATGCAATGGTACGCTTCAGTTCCGCAACAAGTGTTCTCAGCGTTATGGTATCGTAACTCGTTTTTCCCAAAATAGAACCTCTTGAAGTTTCAACAATGATACGGTCAGGAAGGTCTCTTGTCAAGTTTTTTCGAGTTTTTGTTGGACAACAGTCGAAATTAAATATTGACTTTCTTACTTATTTATAATAAATTATAAGGTTTTAAAAGGAGTTTATTGGGGTGATATCGAGTATGACCGGTTATGGGCGCGGCGAGTCCTGTACGAATGGCCGCCGGTATATCGTTGAATTGCGTTCGGAGAACAATAGATTCCTCGATATCTCCTTGCGGCTGCCCAAAACACTGGCTCCTTTGGAGCCAAGGGTGAAGCGTCTTGTTCAAGATTCAGTGACTCGCGGTCGGATCTCTGTGTCCTTGAGTGTCGACGGTACCGAGGAGAGTGATCAGAGAATTTCCCTCGATGAAACATCAGTTCGATCCTACTACGATGCTCTTTCTGAGATGAAAAAAATTTTTAATTTACCAGGAGAGATCAGCCTCGATATTTTGACTCGCCTCCCGAATATATTGAAGTTTGAACCGAAGCAGGAAGATATCGAGGAGGAATGGAATCTCTTAGAGCCGGCGCTGCGGACGGCACTCGCGAATTTATCAGAGATGCGTAAGATGGAGGGGGCGCAATTGCAGACTGACATGGAGGCGCGTATCAACGTTCTCGAGGGTCTTGTCGAGGACGTGGAAGAGGAAAGTCCGAAGGGAGTTGTCGAGGCCAAAAAGAAACTTGAGGAGAGGTTAAAATCTCTCCTCGATACCGATCACATCGATCCGCTTCGATTGACCCTTGAAGTTGGATTCATTGCCGAACGGTCTGATGTGACGGAAGAATGCGTTCGGTTTCACAGCCACAATCAACTTTTCCGCAGCACGTTGCAGGAAGGCGGTCCTATTGGGAAGCGACTCAATTTCTTATTGCAGGAGATGAACAGAGAGGCCAATACGATGGGATCGAAAGGCTTCAATGCAACCATTTCACATATTGTTGTTCAGATCAAAGAGGAAATTGAAAAACTTCGAGAACAGGTTCAGAATATAGAGTGACGTCATGTGCGCTGTCACGCGGATATCTTGAGCTCAAACGAAAGAGTAGAAACTCGTTACCTATTCAATGTCCGTACCAGAGAGTTGTTCCCTTTTCTGAAAAGTGAGCGCATTCAGAGATGACAGATTTTTTGAAGAACTCAGCATTTCCGGTGGTCGTATCCGCACCTTCCGGTGCGGGAAAGACATCAATTTGTCGAGAGGTCGCTCGGGCACATCCTGATTGTGTTTATTCGATTTCTGTGACGTCTCGCCCTCGTTCGGCCACTGAACAAGACGGTGAAGATTATGTTTTTATTTCAAAAAAGGAGTTTGAAGAAGATATTCAAAAGGGTCAATTTCTTGAATGGACACAGATCCGAGGCCGTTATTACGGGACCAGGAAACAATCTGTCGAGGATGCGTTGAAGAAAAGAAAAACAGTCCTGCTGGATCTTGATGTTCATGGGGCTCGGACGATACAGGATGTATATTCAAATACGGTAAGTGTTTATATACTAAGTCCTTCATTGAAGGATCTTGAAAAGAGGTTGAAGGACAGAGGAAGAGATTCGGAGGAGGAGATTGCCTTTCGATTACGGACGGCCACCGAGGAGATGAAGCATATTGAGGAGTATGATTATGTCATTGTGAATACAATCTTTCGTGAATCGGTTGAACGATTGCGCTGTATCATCGAGGCCGAGAAATGTAAGATCGAGAGGAAATCGGATGAGTGGATGGCTCTGTTGCAAGTCGAGAGAGCGTGAGGAGAACATCTCAGGGATCAACTCAATTGAACGGAGGAAAGAGATAGATGACTCTTGTATCCTTGGAAGAGATTAAGAAAAGTGTCCCGAATGTATACGAAGCCGTTATGATAGCTGCGAGAGAAGCTCGCAGGATCAATGCGGAGCGACTGGCTGAAAAAGCTCAGTTCATAGAAGAAGAGGAACCGGTTCAAGAGCAGAATCTCCTGGGGGAGCACGAACAGACCGAAGTGAAGGAGGTGGAAGAGAAGGTGACGGTGGCAGCATTAAAAAGGCTTGCAGAGGGCAAGGTCGGTTTCTCATTTACGTCTGATGAGGATTGAACCGGGAGGTTGAAAACGAACATGTGCACCGGGAAAAATATCCTTTTGGGAGTCACAGGAAGTATCGCTGCCTATAAAAGTGCGGAGTTGGTTCGTGGACTTAAGGTGCGAGGAGCCGATGTTCATGTTATTATGACACGCTCTGCCCAGAAGTTCATATCGGCTTTGACATTTCAGACACTCTCGGGTCATAGGGTGGTTACGGAAATGTTTCCACAGGAAGAGATATCCGTTCCTCATATTAAACTGGCGGAGTGGGCGGATGTGATCCTTGTTGCGCCAGCTACGGCAAACATTCTCGGCAAGGTCGCGTCGGGTCTCGCGGATGACATGTTATCCACGGTCGTTCTTGCCTCAAAGGCCCCCCTCTGTTTTGCTCCTGCCATGAATGCCCGGATGCTGAGCCATCCGGTCGTCGTTGATAATATCCGCAAATTGAAGGACCGCGGATGCACCTTTATTGAACCGGAAAGAGGGGAACTTGCCTGCGGAACTATCGGAGAAGGACGTTTGGCCGATCTCGAAGCGATCATTGACGGCGTGATGACTCTGTGTGATCGTTCCGGACAACTCTCAGGCAAACATGTGCTGGTCACTGCCGGACGAACCGAGGAGCCTCTTGATCCGGTGCGGTTCTTGACAAACCCGGCGACGGGGAAAATGGGCTATGCCCTGGCGGAAGCAGCCCACCTCCGGGGTGCAAGGGTGTCGTTGATCAGCGGTCCAACGCATATCTCGCCACCGCCGGGAATTGACCTTTTCAACGTGAGAACGGCCGAGGAGATGGCCCGGAAGGCCTTTGAACTGTACGAAGAGTGCGATATCGTTCTTATGGCTGCAGCTGTCGCCGATTTTCGGCCAAAAAACTTCTCGACTGAAAAAATAAAGAAGAACGGGGCCGGATTGACGGTGGCGTTGGAAAGAACAGAGGATATCTTGGCCGATTTCGGTCGACGAAAGAGCGGAAAAATATTGATCGGTTTCGCTCTGGAGACGGATGACGGGGTCGAGAACGCGACGGAGAAATTGAACTCGAAGAATCTGGATCTTATTGTGCTGAATTGCCTCGGGGAAGAAGGAGCGGGTTTTGGGGGCGATACAAATATTGTGACCCTCATCGATCGTTTTCGGAGGATAGAAAAACTGCCGAAACTGACAAAGCGCGATCTCGCGAATAGAATTCTGGATCGGGTCGTGGACCTCGTAAACGAATAAGAGCCTTTTCTGCAAGTTCTCTAGTATACAAAAGAAATGTCATCGCAAAACATGTGGGAAGTCGTATCGTTGGTAAAAACATATGTTCAGCAGCAAACCGAGCTCGGCACAGACGAGTGGTATATCGCCAGGCGAATTATGGAAAAACCTGGTCCGACGCGGACACTCTCTCAGTTGTGCCGTGAGGTCAAGGATTGTCGTAACTGTCATCTGTGGAGGACGAGAACCAATTTCGTCTTCGGGACAGGCCCTGATAACGCCGGTGTCGCCTTCATCGGTGAAGCACCCGGGAAAGATGAAGATCTGCAAGGGGAACCCTTTGTTGGAAGGGCGGGACAGTTGCTGACACGCATCCTGGAGGCGATCCAATTTCGCCGTGAGGACGTTTTCATTGGGAATATTCTGAAATGTCGCCCTCCGGAAAATAGAGATCCGGCACCTGAGGAGATCGAGCAGTGTCTGTCTCTCTTGGAGAAACAGTTACAAATCATAAGACCGAAAATCATCTGTGCCTTGGGTCGCATTGCTGCCCAGACGCTTCTCCGAACCAGCGCACCCTTGAGTCGACTTCGCGGTAAGGTGCACGACCTATACGGCATGCGGCTTGTTGTCACGTACCATCCGGCCGCACTTCTTCGAAACCCACATCTGAAGCGGCCCACGTGGGAGGATATGCAACTTCTCAGAAGGGAGTATGATCGCTTGAAATGAGACGGGGGATTCTAAAATCTTCGAATTCTTTGAAAGATGTGGTTGAGCGCGTTCCCCCACAGGCCCTGGAGGTGGAAGGGGCTGTTCTGGGAGCGATGATGTTGGAAAAGGAGGCGGTGGCCAAAACGATTGAACTCCTCGACAAATCATGCTTTTATTCGGAGAAGCATGGTAAAATTTTCGAAGTCATCGTCTCTCTGTATGACCGAAACGAACCTGCCGATCTCGTCACTGTCTCTGAAGAATTGAAGAGACGAAAGGAGTTGGATGAAATAGGCGGGCCTCTCTATTTGACGTCCCTTGTTGAAAGTACGCCCACCGCGGCAAATGTGGTCTATCATGCCAAAATTATTTTGGAAAAATCGTTACTCAGGAAACTGATTGCGGCCGCCACGCAGATCGCCTCGGAAGGTTTTGAAGGAACGGAGGACCCTCAGGATCTCTTGGATAGGGCCGAACAGATGATCTTCAACTTGGCTGAAAAGCGACTCCGCAAGGGGTTCGATCCCCTCCGTGACATCCTCCATGATACGTTTGAGTCCATTGAGAAGTTCCATGAACGGAAGGGACATGTGATCGGTGTGCCGACCGGTTTTTTCTCTCTGGATGAGCTGACAGCCGGATTCCAACCTTCCGATCTCATCGTCATCGCCGGCAGGCCTTCCATGGGGAAAACCGCCTTCGCGCTGTGCATCGCCCGACATGCCGCGGTCGAAGCGAAAATTCCTGTGGCCATTTTCAGTTTGGAAATGGCTTCGTACCAGCTTGCACAGCGCATGCTCTGTGCTGAGGCCCGAGTCGACGCCCATCGAGTTCGAACAGGACGGCTCCCTGACGAGGATTGGTCGCGACTCAGCATCAGTGTGGGGGCTTTGGCCGAAGCTCCCATCTTTATCGATGATACCCCTTCTGCGAGCGTCCTTGAAATTCGATCAAAGGCCCGAAGGCTCATGACCGAACATGACATCGGGCTCATCATTATTGACTATCTTCAGCTTATGAAGGGGCCACAGGCGGCCGAAAGCCGCCAACAGGAAATTTCGGAAATCTCCCGTTCCCTGAAGGCCATGGCCAAAGAATTGAACGTCCCCGTTGTCGCGCTTTCCCAATTATCGAGAGCTGTGGAAGTGCGGGGAGGAAAGAGGCGACCCATCCTGTCAGATTTGAGGGAATCCGGTGCCATCGAACAAGATGCCGATATGGTCCTTTTTCTCTACAGACCGGAATTGTATGATCTGAAGGATGAGAAGACCGGCGAAGCTCTCGAGGGACGCGCCGAGGTCATTATAGGAAAACAGCGAAACGGTCCTGTGGGCACAGTACGATTATCATTTGTCAAAGAGTATGCGAGGTTCGAGAATCCCGCCTTTGAGGAAGGTCCCCCTCCTTTCGAGGAATTCTAATGGCAGACGATGTATTCATTTTGGGCAGGCGTTGTTTAAACGCCCTTGAACATTTTGGCGAAGCGATGATGTTGCTGGCTCGTATTTTCCGGGCCTTTCCCATGATCGTCAGAAGCTTTCGCCTGATCTTCAATCAGATGATGGAGATCGGTATTCGCTCGCTCCCCCTGGTCTTCATCACGTCCGTCTTCACCGGAGCGGTCACTGCCTGGCAGGCAGAATATCAGATGAAAGAATATGTGCCCATGATATTTTTAGGGACCGGAGTGAGTAAGGCGGTTTTCATCGAATTGGGACCGGCCTTGACCGCTCTGGTTGTTGCCGGTCGCGTCGGATCCTCGATCGCCGCAGAACTGGGAACCATGCAGGTTACGGAACAGATCGATGCCCTGGAAACCCTGGCCATCGATCCGGTCCGGTTTCTGGCCTTACCCCGTTTCGTGGCAGGTCTCATTATGTTGCCTATCCTCGTCATTTTCGCAGATTTTTTTGCCATGGCGGGTGCCGTTGTCGTGGCGACACAGTTGCTCAGTATTACGACTGCGACGTTCTGGGAGGGCGTAAAAATATTTTTTCACGTCCTTGATGTTATGGCTGGCCTTGTCAAAGCCGTGGCTTTTGGTGGAATCATCGCTTTTATGGGCTGCTATTTCGGGTTCACCACCCGCGGTGGAGCGGAAGGAGTGGGCAAATCTACTATCAAGGCCGTGGTCTTTTCATCCGTGCTCATTCTTATCACCGATTACCTTATTGCCACGCTTCTGTTTCGAGTATGATCGACATCGTTCATGTAAAGAAGTCGTTTCATGGAGTCCAAGTCCTGGGGGATGTGAACCTCCGGATCAAAAGGGGTCAGGCGACCGTTATTATTGGCCGAAGCGGCTGTGGAAAATCCGTGTTGTTGAAACATATCATCGGATTACTGCGACCCGACTCTGGAGAGATTAATATTGACGGTCACGATATTACAAGTTTTTCGAAACGCGAGCTCTTTGAGCTACGCAAACGGTTTGGGATGCTTTTTCAAGGTGCAGCCCTCTTCGATTCGATGTCGGTGGGTGAGAATGTTGGACTGGGATTGCGTGAGCACACGGATCTGACCGACGTGGAGATTGCGGCGAAAGTTCGTCAGCGGTTGAAGGAGGTTGGTCTGCCAGGCATTGAGGAGAAAAGGGTGGCCGAGCTTTCAGGCGGCATGAAAAAGAGGGTTGGCCTTGCCCGGGCTTTGGCCATGGATCCGGATTTTGTCCTGTTCGACGAACCGACCACAGGCCTGGATCCCATTATGGCCGATACGATTAATGAGCTCATTTGTGCTCTGAACAGAAAAACGTCGGAGACCATTATTGTGGTCACCCATGATATCGTGAGTGCGTACAAGATTGGGGATCACATTGCCATGCTCTATGAGGGGCAAATCATTTTTAACGGGACACCCGAAGAGACGAAGCATACCGAGAATCCCATTGTTCGACAATTCATCACCGGAAGCTCGGAGGGCCCTATCCAGGCATTGTAATGGCGAACGTGAAGCAAAAATCGATATTTGTGTGTCAGACCTGCGCTTTTACATCCCCCAAGTGGATGGGGAAGTGTCCGGAGTGCCAAGCGTGGAACACGTTTTCTGAAGAGCCGGCCGAACGTCTCTCGAGACACATCCACACGAAACGGCTGTCACGAGAGACGCTCCCTGAACCGGTCACGAGCGTCCTGAGCACTGAGGAAAGAAGGCTGAAGACCGACATCGGCGAGTTCGATCGAATACTTGGGGGAGGCATTGTCCCTGGATCCTTCGTTCTCATCGGTGGTGATCCGGGCATAGGGAAATCGACCCTGCTGCTGCAAGTCAGCCACGCCATAAGTCAGCGCGTGGGACCTGTTCTCTATGTCTCAGGCGAGGAATCCGTCGAGCAGATCAAGCTGAGGGCCGATCGATTGAACGTCGCGAGTGAGAGACTGCTGCTTCTGTCCGAGACACGTCTCGATTCTTGCCTCGATCAGGTTCGGAACACGAAACCCGTCATGGCCATCATTGATTCAATACAAACCATGTTTGCATCACATCTGGAGAGCGCTCCAGGAAGTGTGAGTCAAATTCGTGAGTGTGCCGCTCATCTTATGCATGTTGCAAAAGGTGAACAGATACCGATATGTATTATCGGCCATGTGACGAAGGATGGGTCCCTGGCCGGTCCCCGTATGTTGGAGCACATGGTTGATACCGTGCTCTATTTCGAGGGAGAGCGCCACCACGCGTTTCGAATTTTGAGGGCCGTGAAAAATCGATTCGGATCGACCAACGAGATCGGGGTTTTTGAGATGAAGGCGGCGGGTTTGCGAGAGGTGGCGAATCCTTCGGAGCTCTTACTGGCTGAGCGGCCCGAGCACGTTTCAGGATCCATCGTCGTGTGCAGCGTTGAGGGGACGAGACCTCTTCTGGTCGAGCTCCAGGCGTTGGTCAGCCCGACCAACTACGGCCTTCCTCAGCGCGTGGTTTCGGGCATTGATCACCGCCGTCTGTCGCTCTTGATCGCCGTTTTGGAGAAGCGGGCCGAATTAAAATTGGGGGCTCACGATATCTTTGTGAACGTGGCCGGTGGTGTTCGAATCGATGAGCCCGCCGTTGATCTGGGGACGGTCGCAGCAATTGCTTCAAGTCTCAAGGATGAACCGGTGGACTCCAGAACGGTGGCCATAGGTGAGGTTGGTTTGGGGGGGGAAGTGCGAGCCGTCAGTCACATTGAAAAAAGGATAGGAGAAGCGGCAAAACTCGGTTTTACCCGATGCGTCTGTCCGGAGAACAATGTGAAGGGACTGAGAAAGAGAGGCGACCTTGTTGTCGCGGGAGTTCAGACGGTTGCCGAAGCGCTCTGTCTCCTGCTGGATTGAGACAAACCCGGTGTCTGGGAAAATGGACTTGAAATTTACCGTAACAAAGGAGGATATGCACTCTTCGGCCCGCGCAGGGGTATTGTCCACGCCACACGGTGCTGTCGAGACGCCTGTGTTTATGCCTGTGGGCACACAGGGAACTGTAAAGACGCTCTCTCCCAAGGATTTGAGGGACGCCGGGGCACAAATTGTTTTGGGAAACACGTACCATCTCTATTTGAGACCCGGTTCCGATGTGATCGCCGAGGCGGGTGGATTGCATTCCTTTATGAGCTGGGAAGGACCTCTCCTGACGGATAGCGGTGGGTACCAAGTCTTCAGTTTGGCCGATCTGAACAAAATTACCGAAGATGGGGTGACGTTTCAATCGCATTGGGACGGATCGTACCATCTCTTTACACCGGAGAAAGTAATCCAGGTTCAAATCGCCCTGGGGGCGGATATCATAATGATCCTTGATGAATGTACGCCGTACCCATGCTCCTATGAGTATGCGCGACGGTCCAATGACATGACCCTGCGCTGGGCGCAGAGGTGCCGGATTGAGCATAACAATAAGGACGGTCAGGCATTATTTGGCATTGTTCAAGGGAGTACGTTTCCGGATCTGAGGGAGAGGAGTGCCAAGGCTTTGGTTGACATTGGGTTTGATGGCTACGCGATCGGCGGTCTGGCGGTGGGTGAACCGAAATCGGTCATGTATGAAATGATTGAGGCCGCCGTGGCCCATCTGCCCCAGGGGCACCCTCGATATCTCATGGGGGTCGGAAAGCCTGAGGATCTTGTGCGGGGCGTTTCTTCGGGGCTGGACATGTTCGATTGTGTCATTCCCACGAGAAACGGCCGTAATGGAACGCTTTTTACGTACCGCGGGAAACTCGTTGTAAAGAATGCGGAATATGCAAAAGATTTCGAACCGATCGACCGCACATGTTCCTGTTATACCTGTCGGACCTTCACCAGGGCCTACCTCAGGCACCTTTTTCATGCCGGAGAGATGCTGGCCCCGAGGCTGGCCACACTCCACAACATTCATTTCTTTTTAGACTTGATGAAACAGATGCGAGAGGCTATATTGGAAGGTTGTTTTCTGAGCTGGCGCACAGATTTTGAAGAGAACTATGCAAACGAATCATAACACGGAGAAATCCGGTCGGTTCACGACATTACTGTAGGAGGTGAATCTTTGATTGAGGAAGCTTTTGCAATGGGAACGGGAGGGGGTGGGAGCGGTGGTGGTGGATTCATGGCGCTGTTGCCCATCATCCTTATGTTTGCCATCATCTACTTCCTTCTTCTTCGTCCTCAACAGAAGCGGCAACGACAGCAGCAGATGATGCTCGATTCCCTGAGAAAGGGGGACCGGGTGGTGACAGCCGGCGGGATCTTTGGCACGATTGTCGGTATCAAGGAGAAGCAAGGCGTTGTGGTCCTGCGTATTGCGGATTCCGTGAAGGTCGAGCTGGCCAAGGCTTCCGTTGCCAGAATTCTGAAAAAAGGCGATGATGATGAGGGGGAAGAAGCGTAAGCGATGTATCGCATTCGAGTATACGGTGATCCCGTATTGCGGAAGCAGGCGCAACCAATAACGGAGATCGATGCATCACTTCGAACACTGGTTGACCAAATGTTTCAAACAATGTGGCAGGCTGAAGGTGTGGGTTTGGCCGCGCCGCAAATTGGTCGATCGATTGCCCTCACAGTTATCGATCCGAGACCTCTGCAGAAAGACACGGAGCCCCTCGTCATCCTCAATCCGCGTATTGTCGAAGAGCGCGGTGCTTGCGGTTTTGAAGAGGGGTGTCTGAGTGTCCCTGAGATCAAACAGGACGTGATCCGTTCTGAATTTGTTGTTGTTGAGGGGATGGACCTGGAGGGAAAGACTCTTCGTATTGAAACGGGCGATCTGTTGGCAAGAATTCTGCAACACGAAATCGACCACCTCAACGGCACCCTCTTCATTGACCGGCTCGCTACTGTCCAGAGACAGATGGTCCAGGCTCAACTGGATGCCATCGAAAAGAGACAGAGGGTGCAAACTCGGATCAAAGCGAATGCGAAGACACGCGGGCAGGATGGAGTATGAAAATCATCTTTATGGGAACGGCTGAGTTTGGTCTTCCGAGTCTCGAGCGACTTCTGGAAAGTTCGCATACCGTGCAGGCCGTCGTCACAGGTCCTGACCGCCGTAAGGGGCGAGGCTTAAAGGTCGTCCATTCTCCTGTGAAAGCTTTTGCGGAGGAAAAGCACATACCCATTCTTCAGCCTGAGCGGTTGCACAATGCGGAGTTTGTGTCAACTCTGAAAGAATATCATCCCGACCTGTTCGTTGTCGTCGCCTTTCGCATTCTGCCCAGGGAGGTTTTCGAGATCCCCGTTCAGGGGACCATAAACCTGCATGCTTCGCTCCTGCCGAAGTATCGAGGAGCGGCACCGATTCAGTGGGCGCTCATTCGCGGAGAAAAACGGACAGGGGTGACGACATTTTTCATTGATGAGCGGATAGACACTGGAAATCTCATTTTGCAGAAGGAGATGGGCATCGACGAAAACGAGACGGCGGGTCAACTCCATGATAAGCTGGCCCTGCTTGGAGCCGAGGTTTTGATGGAAACAGTTGAACTGATTGGACTTGGGAGAGCTGTGCGAAAGCCCCAGGATGATGGGCAAGCAACGACCGCTCCGAAGCTGAAAAAGGAGGAGGGGCGTATCGATTGGTCGAAAAAGGCCATTGACATTAAGAATCACGTCAGGGGAATGAACCCATTTCCCGGTGCTTTCACTGAATGGAAGGGACGCATAGTCAAGGTTCATCGGACACAGCTTGCAACCGAAAGCATGGAGAGGGGCGTTCCAGGGGAAGTCGTTCGAATCGACTCTCGAGCAGGTTTGATCGTCTCGACAGGAGAAGGGGCCCTTTCGCTCGCGGAGTTACAACCCGAGGGGAAGAGGCGCATGAGTGGGCTTGAATTTGTCCGGGGATATCGTGTGAAGGAGGGCGATGTCTTTGGATCAAACCGCTCACTGACATAAAGGCTGAAAGAGTATACGAGGAGGTACGTTTTCATTGTTTCCTTTCTTTATTGATTGGACATTTCTCTTGCTGATACCCGCTTTGGGCCTCGCGTTTTACGCCCAAGCGAAGGTCAAAGGGACTTTTCAGACCTACAGCAAGATTACCTCACGGCGGGGCTTCACAGGAGCCCAGGTGGCCCGGCACTTGCTTGATCACAGCGGACTTGGTCACGTCCAGGTGACGAGGGTGAAAGGTACGTTGACGGATCACTACGATCCTCGAAAGAAAGTTCTCAATCTCTCCGAGGGCGTGCACAATTCGAACTCAGTAGCAGCCCTGGGGATTGCCGCTCACGAGGCCGGACATGCAATCCAACACGGGCTCGGTTACAGCCCTCTGGTCTTGCGCAACAGTATAGTACCGGCAGCAAATTTTGGAACGTCCTTGGCATTTCCACTTTTTTTGATCGGTTTTTTCTTTCGAATTCCAACTTTTATGGATATAGGTATTGTCTTTTTTTCACTGGCTGTTCTCTTTCATCTTGTCACCCTGCCGGTTGAATTGAACGCCAGCCAACGGGCTCTGGTCTTGTTGGGTTCCGAAGGCTATTTGGATCAGGATGAAGTCGGTTCAGCCAAGAAAGTTTTGACAGCTGCCGCCTGGACGTATGTTGCCGCGGCAACCATGGCTGCCGTTCAGCTCCTGAGATTAATCCTGTTGCGCGGTAGTCGGGATTGATTCTGGCTGCGCAGACGGTCTATGGTGTGAGTTGTTGTGGGAGCGAAACGAAACGCACGAGAGATGATGCTCCATATACTCATGGAGGTTGAGAAGGGAGTTTATGCTGACAGAGCTTTGAACAACGTTCTGGACAAGGTTGACGATCCGAGGGATAAGAGGTTGGTCACTGAAGTCGTGAATGGCGTCCTGAGGATGCGCGGCCACATCGACTGGATACTTCAGTGTTTTGCGAAAGGAGGCATTGAGCAACGTTCACCACTCGTTCGAAACACACTGCGTCTTGGGACCTATCAGATTCTGTTTCTCGATAGAATCCCGGAGGCCATTGCTGTGCATGAAACAGTGAATCTCGCCGGGAGGTTCGGTCATCAAGGGATTGCCAATTATGTGAACGCCGTGTTGCGGCGGGTTGTTGATCGGAAATTTCAATATCCGAACTTCGAGTCGGATCCGGTTTCTCATATTGCCGTGATGTTTTCACACCCGAATTGGTTGGTGAAGCGGTGGATTGAGAAGTTCGGAGTGAAGGAAACAAGGGATCTGTGCCGTGCCAACAATCGTATTCCTGATCTCGTTCTGCGGGTCAACGCGTTGAAGGTATCCGCGGGACAGGCGCTGTCCTTGTTGACCAACGAGAATATTGAAGCACAGCCTTCGCCATCTCTTTCGGGATACATTCGCGTCCAGCAAGCTGGATCCCTCCTGAGACATGATGCCTTTCAAGGGGGATGGTTCACGGTTCAAGATGAGAGTGCAGGCTTCGCTTCTCTCCTCTTGGATCCAAATCCAGGCGAGCGGGTGCTCGATCTGTGTTGTGCTCCAGGCGGAAAGACAACCCATGTAGCCCAGCTCATGCGGAACCGAGGGACACTCCTGGCCGTCGATATCAACGAGGAGAAACTCGGATTGGTCGACGAGAATTGTAGAAGATTGGGCATCGAGATTGTGAACGCGATCCAGGATGATGGAACATCCTTTGAAAGCGACGCCTTTGACCGCATCATCGTGGATGCCCCATGTTCGGGGACCGGCGTTCTGGCTCGACGGGTTGATTCCCGCTGGCGGAAGACCGAGCGGCAGATTCTGGAGTTGAGAGATGTGCAAAAGAGACTGCTCGAAAACGCGGTGAACCTTCTCAAAACGGGGGGGGTCCTTGTGTACAGCACCTGTTCCCTTGAGGAGGAAGAGAACGAGGGTGTGGTCGAAGATCTCCTGAACTCGGATTCTGGATTGCATGTTGAAGACGCCGGATCATTTGTCCCGAAAGAGTTCGTCACTGCCAAGGGCTGTGTGCGGACATGGCCTCACCGTCACAACATGGACGGTTCCTTCGCTGTGCGTCTGAGGAAGAAGAGTTGAGAAGCGCGGGTGTCTATGCTACGATTTGTTTTAAAAATTCTGTTTGCGTCTTGTCTCTTGGGATGTATTTTCCTCGGAGGATTGGTCCTTATGGATAAGGTGGTGATGCCGCACGTGGTTGGTCACGAAAATGTTGTGATCGTGCCGGATGTCGTAGAGAATTCCGTTGAGGATGCGGATCATCTTCTGATGGAATCCGATCTCCTTTTGGTGAAAGAAGCGGAAGTTTTCGATCCGGTTGTCCCGGAGGGATACATTATTTCTCAAAAACCCAGGGCGTATTCAAAGGTGAAAAAGGGACGGAGCGTCCGAGTCGTGGTCAGTCGGGGAAGTGAGCAGCTCACTGTTCCCAATTTGACGAGGGGTATTTCATTACGGCAGGCCGAAATCGAGCTGAAGAGCTCCGGTTTTGAGTTGGGATACGTGTCGTATCAATTTTCAGATGAGGCGCACAAGGGTGTTGTCATATCCCAATCACCTCCTCCCAACGGGACGGCGCCCAGGGGTTCACTGATCAACCTAACAATCAGTTCCGGATCAATGACCGGAGTCACGGTGGTTCCCGAATTAATCGGCCTGAGTTTGGAAAGCGCCCTTGCACAAGCGGCGGAATCGGGATTAACAGTGGGTGTTATTGAATATGTGGATCAGGAGGATCTCCTCCCGGAGACGGTCGTCGGACAGTCTTTGGAATCGGGGCAGGAGGTTGCACGAGGCACTGCCATCGATGTCACGGTATCGCAGTAGGACAAACATCAAACATGTGTGTGAATGAAAGGATGTGGAGAGGCCCTCTATGTTTCAGGAGTTGACGGGAAAACTTGAAACAGTCTTTAAGAAGCTGCGGGGATACGGCAAGCTGTCGGAGAAAAACATCCAGGATTCACTTCGTGAAGTCCGGAGAGCCCTCTTGGAAGCTGATGTCCATTATAAGGTGGCCAGACAGTTTATTGCCCGTGTTCAGGAGAAAGCCATCGGACAAGACGTGTTCAAGAGCATCACTCCGGGACAGCAAGTCATCCGGGTCGTCTACGATGAACTGACCGCTCTTCTGGGGGGCACGGCGCGCGATGTTCATTTTTCACCCGTACCTCCAACGCTCATTATGCTCGTGGGCCTTCAGGGTTCGGGGAAAACGACTGCAGCTGGGAAACTGGCCCGTTATTTTCGGCAGAAAGGGCGCAAGGCATTACTCGTGGCAGCAGACATTTATCGTCCGGCAGCTATAGATCAAGCGGAAATTCTGGCCAGGAGCGCTGGTGTGCCGTGCTTTCACCGAAGAGAGGGGACCGATCCCGTCGACATTTGCGTTGAAGCGATCTCCTTTGGGCAACAGGAAGGGTGCGATGTGATTCTCTTCGATACAGCCGGTCGTCTGCACATTGATGACGAGATGATGAACGAACTTGTACGCATTAAGAAGAAGATCGTTCCTCATGAAATCCTCTTGGTGGCCGATGGCATGACCGGTCAGGACGCGGTGAACATGGCCGGCCAGTTTCAGGCGCACCTGGAGTTCGATGGTATTCTATTGACCAAACTGGATGGCGATGCCCGGGGTGGCGCAGCCCTGTCCATGTTGTCCGTGACAGGGAAGCCAATTAAATTTGTGAGTGTGGGTGAGAAGTTGGATGCGTTGGAGCGTTTTCACCCCGATCGCATGGCCTCCCGCATTCTCGGCATGGGTGACATCCTGTCTTTGGTGGAAAAAGCAGAGAAAGCCATTGATGAGGAACGAGCGAAGGAATTCGAAGAAAAACTGCGGAAAGAGTCCTTCACGTTTGAGGATTTCCTTGAGCAGCTCGATCAAATCAAAGGCATGGGATCGCTTGAGCACATTCTCGGTATGATCCCAGGAATGGGAGGGAACGTATTCAAGAATCTTTCCGTTGACGAAACGGCTTTCACCAGGATTGAAGCCATGATTCGCTCCATGACTCGGGAGGAACGGTGGCGACCCGAGATTATTGATGGTAGTCGTCGACGAAGGATCGCAGCCGGAAGCGGTACAACTGTTCAAGAGGTGAATAGACTCTTGAAACAGTTTTCGATGATGAAGAAAATGGTGAAGAATCTGAGCAAGATGAATATGAAACAGTTCGGCAAATCACTGTTCTCTTTTCGGTAAAACGGATAGAGAGTGGAATGCTCTCTATCATAACTTTTAAAAGGAGGTGCGTGTGGCAGTTCGAATTCGATTACGACGCATGGGATCTACGAAGCGACCCTTCTATCGGGTTGTTGTGGCTGATTCCCGAATGCCAAGAGACGGTCGGTTTATTGAGATCATCGGGCATTACAATCCAGTTGTGGATCCCGTGGAGATTCATGTTGACGAGGAGAAGGTGTTCAAGTGGCTTCAAAACGGGGCACAACCGACTGACACGGTGCGAAGCCTACTCAAAAAGAGTGGGATATGGAGAAAATGGGGACTGGTGAAACGGGGAGTTGATCTCTCTCAATTGAGTGCTCTGGAGCCCGTGCCTTCCGAAGTCCGAACGGTGAAGAAAGAGGTGGAGCGTGCGGGGCAGGAGAAAGAAAAGGGCACGGCGGGAATGGAGAAAGAGAACGATACGGAGAAAGAGAGCGATTCGAAGAAGGAAAAAGATGAGGCGACTGGAGAGCTGGAAAAAACATGAGGGACTGTCTGTGACCCCATCAGCGACTTGTTAAATATCATGCATGCAAGATGAAGGAGGTGATCACGATGAAGGATCTGGTTGAGTTTATCGCCAAGAATTTGGTCGATCGTCCTGAAGAGGTGCATGTGAGCGAAATAGAGGGTGAAAAAGCGGTCGTCTATGAGCTCAGAGTGGGGCAGGGCGAACTGGGTCGTGTCATTGGCAAAGGGGGAAGGACGGCGCAGTCAATGCGCGTGTTGTTGAATGCTGCCGCTGCCAAGCAAGGAAAGCGTGTTGTTTTGGAAATTCTCGAATGATTACGATCGGTAAAATTACGAAACCCTTTGGAAAGAACGGCGCTCTGAACGTTATACCTTTGACCGATTTTCCAGAGCGTTTCTATCAACTCAAGAAGATCACCTTGGATGACGATGCCGGGAACGAGAGGGTTGTCGAGGTGGAAAGTGTCCGTCGCGTGAACGAACAGGTGATGTTGAAATTGAAAGGGATAGATACAGTCCAGGATGCAGAACGATTTCGAAACATGTTTCTTCTTATTCAGCCTGGGGAAGCTTTTCCTCTCCCCAAGGATCGGCATTATATTTTTGAAATCGTTGGTCTTGACGTCATGACGCAATCGGGAGTGAAAATCGGCGTGGTTCAGGATGTCATGACCTTGGAGAGTAATGATGTATATGTGGTTCAGGGTGAGAGAGGAGAAGTGCTCATTCCGGCGACGAAGGAGATCGTCAAGGAAATTAACATCGAAGATGGAAAAATAATAATACATCCAGTAGAAGGGCTTTTCACTGAACGATGATGCGTATTGATGTGTTGACCATTTTTCCCCATGTCTTTGAAAGCCCGCTTCAAGAGAGTATTGTCCGGCGAGCACGGGAAAATGATTTGATTGAAATTCATATATGTGACTTTCGTGACTATGCTCCGGACAAGCATCGAAAAGTTGACGACTATCCTTACGGAGGTGGACCTGGCATGGTTTTGCGTCCTGAACCGATCGCTGCTTGTTTAACAGACATTTTCGAGGAGTACGGACAAGGAAAAACTATCCTTCTTTCTCCGCAAGGAAGACAATTTACTCAGGAATTGGCGAAATCATGGGCCGCTGAAGATCATTTGATCATCATCTGCGGTCATTACAAAGGTGTTGATGAAAGAATTCGATTACGCTACGTGCACGACGAAATATCAATTGGTGACTACGTATTGACCGGCGGTGAGTTGCCAGCTCTTGTACTTATCGATGCCGTGACTCGGCTCGTTCCTGGTGTCATCGGGGATCTTGAGTCGGCTGAGGGGGATTCCTTCTTCGAGGGACTGCTCGATCATCCTCATTACACACGACCTGAGGAGTTTCACGGCATGAGAGTCCCGGACGTGCTCCTCTCCGGACATCACGAGCACATTCGAAAATGGCGACGGAAGGAGTCACTGCGGAGAACCTATGAAAACAGGCCGGAACTTTTAGAAGAGGCTCAATTAAACAAAGAAGATCTTCTTTTTCTTGAGGAGATCCGGATGAACTTTGAAACGACACAGGAGGTTTGAATGAATACTTTAGGAGCTATCGAAAGTCGGCACACAAAGAGAGAAATACCGGACTTCAGACCCGGCGATACCATTCGTGTTCAGGTGAAAGTTGTTGAGGGAGATCGAGAGCGGCTCCAAGCCTTTCAGGGGACCGTCATTCAACGGAAAGGTGCTGGGATGGGTGCAACATTCACCGTACGAAAGATCTCAGGTGGTATTGGGATAGAGCGAATTTTTCCGCTCCACTCCCCAAATGTGGGCACTATCGAAATTATTAGACGAGGACGCGTGCGAAGAGCGAAGCTCTTTTATCTTCGTAAGCTGAAGGGAAAAGCTGCGCGGGTTCAGGAAAAAATAGCCTGAGTATGGACATGAGTGGGAACATGTCGAAAAAGATCACGCAGATCCGAGAATTGGAGTAAGGCTATAACTGGGCACTTCAAAGAAGGACTTGAGGGGGAGCATCAAAAAAGAGACCGGCTTTTGCTCTTTGAGCGCGAGCTGTGGAACATGGGTCACAGCTACGTAGCCGGAATCGACGAAGCGGGTCGGGGGCCACTGGCCGGCCCAGTCGTGGCAGCAGCCGTCATTTTCCCACAAGATGCTTATATCTCAGGAGTTGACGATTCGAAAAAAATTTCAGCGAAGAAGCGAGAGCACCTCTATTCCGAGATCATGAGCTTGTCGTGCTCTGTCGGTGTCGGTCTCGTGAGCGAAAAGGAAATTGATCGTACGAACATAGTCAGGGCAACGTTTCAAGCCATGCATAAGGCTCTCGAGACACTTTCAATCCGTCCCCATTATGTCCTCATTGACGGTTTTGAGCTTCCGGAGTGTCCCTGTTGCCAGAAAGCCATAATCGGTGGTGACGGCCACTCTTTTTGCATCGCAGCAGCTTCGATTGTGGCCAAAGTGACACGAGATCGCATCATGATCGATTATGATCATCGCTTTCCAGAATATGGATTTGCCAAGCATAAAGGGTACGCGACACGTGGACACAGGGCTGCCTTGGGAAAATACGGTCCCTGCGAAATTCATCGCAGATCCTTTTCTTGGAAGAGAAACGTCTGATGTTCGAATGATGACTGTATTCAAGAATCCCTTCAATTTTTCACGGAACAGATCTCTTCACGTCGATAAAAAAAAAGATCTGGGAAAAAAGGGTGAGGAGCTGGCAGTACAATTCATACGGAGACAGGGCTTTGAAATTCTCGAACGAAATTACCACCATAGGCGAGGCGAGATCGACATTGTCGCTCGCGATAGAAAGACGTTGGTTTTTATTGAGGTGAAGACCGCTACGAGTAACCAGTACGGACCACCTGAAAGTTGGGTTGATTCCAGGAAACAACAACAGGTTGCGAAAATAGCCGCGGCCTATCTTCAAGAACGTAAAGTTACAAATGTCGATTGTCGCTTTGACGTGATTGCTGTGGATCACACAAGAGAGAACAGTATCAATCACATCCAGAATGCTTTTTGGATAGAAACATAATTGGACGACAATTCCTCTCACGTTGGAGGCTGACGTTATGGATTTTACCTTCACAGAAGAACAGAACATGCTTCGGGAAACGGTGAGACGTTTCGTGGATCAAGAGGTTCGGCCGCTCGCCCAGAAGATTGACGAGGAGCATGACGTTCCCAGAGAGCTCATTGATAAAATGGCCCAACTGGGCTTTCTGGGAATTGCTTTTCCCGAGGAGTACGGTGGGGTTGGTGCGGGGGAAATCGGATACTGCATACTGTTAGAAGAGCTGGCCAGGGCATGCGCCTCGACCTCGACGGTGGTCGGAGCCCATCAGAGCATCGGTGCTATGGCCATATACTTGGACGGGAATGAGGAACAGAAGCAGAAGTATCTGATACCCTTAGCACAGGGAGAGAAAATCGGAGCCTTTGCGTTGACTGAGCCGAATGCTGGTTCAGACGCCGCCGGTATCCAGACAACGGCTGTTGAAGATGGAGATGCGTATGTCCTGAACGGTCAGAAGATCTATATCACCAACGGATCCATTGCCGACATCATTTCGGTGTTCGCTGCGACGGATAAAGAAAAAGGGGTACGGGGGGGGATCAGTGCGTTCATCGTTGAGACCGACACCCCTGGTTTCAAAGTTGGCCACATCGAGGATAAGATGGGTATTCGGGGATCCCAGACGGCTGAGCTGTTTTTTGAGAACATGCGCGTCCCCAAGGAGAATCTTTTAGGGCGCAAGGGATTTGGTTTTTTAACGGCCATGAAAACCCTGGACGTCGGCCGGTTGAGCCTGGCCGCCTCATGCGTGGGCGCTGCCAAGGAACTCATCAAGCTCTCCACAGAGCACGCCAAGACTCGGATACAATTTGGAAAACCGCTGGCCGACCAACAGGCCATCAAGTGGATGCTGGCCGAAATGGCCGCGGACACCTTTGCCATTGAAAGCCTGACCTATCGGGCCGCCTGGATGCGGGATCAAGGGATGAAATTTTCCCGAGAGGCTGCCATAGCGAAAATGTTTGCTTCCGAAGTCTTAGATAGAATAGTTGATAAAGCGGTTCAGATCCACGGCGGTATCGGGTACATGGCCGAATATCCCATTGAACGATTTTATCGGGATTCCAGAATCAATCGCATCTTCGAGGGGACAAACGAGATTCAGCGTTTGGTCATTGCCAGTGACATTATTAAAAAAGGTGGGTATTAGGAATCCATAGAAAAGGAGGTGGACATGAATATTGTCGTCTGCATGAAACAGGTCCCGGATACGGAGACGCGGATTAAAATTGGCTCCGACGGTCGATCCATCGATCCAGCAGATGTGGAATGGATCGTCAATCCTTACGACGAGTATGCGGTCGAGGAAGCTCTGCAGATGAAGGAGCGAACGGGTGCGGGTGAGGTGGTCGTCGTGTCTGTCGGGAACGAGCGAGCTACCACTGCCATACGAAGCTGTCTGGCAATGGGCGCGGATCGTGGTATATTACTCAAAACAGAACACCCCTTCGGCGACACCTTTTCGATTGCTGAGGCGTTGGCCAATTTATTGAAGGAGATGGAGTTCGATGTTCTCCTGTTCGGCAAGCAAGCTGTGGATGATGACAACGCCCAAGTGGCTCAACTGGTCGCGCACATGCTCGATCTCCCGTGTGTCACCGTTGTGACGAAATTGGAGATCGAGGGCAGTACAGCCAAAGCCCACAGGGAGGTGGAGGGAGGAACAGAGATCGTCGAAACCAGTTTGCCCTCCGTTTTCGCAGCAGAAAAAGATCTCAATCAACCGAGATACGCTTCCCTCAAAGGAATCATGACGGCCAAGAAGAAACAGATTGAGGAGAAAGAGACGCAATTGGGGCATTTCAAAATAGAGGTTATCGAGATGTTGAAACCTCCTCCACGACCGGAAGGTCGGATTGTGGGTGAGGGGAGAGAGGCTGTGCCTGAATTGATGCAATTGCTGAAGAATGAAGCGAACGTTATCTGAGAGTAAAAATACTATGAAACAGTGAAGGGAGCTTTAGATGGCAAACGGTGTTCTTGTTTTTGCTGAGCAGAGAGACGGAGTCTTTCGAGGACCGGCGTTCGAAGCGTTGACTCAGGGAAGACGGCTGGCGGGTCAACTGGGAACCGATCTCAGTGCTGCAGTTTTGGGTTCAGGAATAGCAGGTACCGTCGAGGTACTCAAGGAGTACGGCGTGGATGCAGTTTTTGTCGCAGACAGCGAACATCTTGCAAGATATACCACCGAAGGATACGCGGATGTTTTTTCCAAAATCGTTCGTGAAAAAAATCCCTCCATCGTTCTTATGCCCGCCTCATCGTTGGGCAGAGACCTGGCTCCGAGGGTGGCTGCTCATTTGGAGACAGGACTCATCACTGAGTGCACTGCCCTGGAAATCTCTGATGGACGGTTGCTTGGTACGAGACCTGTCTATGCCGGGAAAGCCCTCATTAAAACTTTCGTGAAGACCGATCCACAAATGGCCACCTTGCGTCCGAAAGTGTTTTCGGCCGAGACGATCTCAGAGTCAAAGGAGACGCATGTCGAGCAGGTGGACGTGACAACGGGAGCCGAACGCATTCGGGCTAAGGTTATAGAATTTCAATCCAGCGGCGGTGATCGACCCGAGCTCACCGAAGCCGATATTATTGTCTCAGGTGGGCGTGGGATGGGAAATGCGGACAGTTTTAACGTTATCGAAGACCTTGCCGATGCCTTGGGTGCGGCCGTCGGTGCGTCCCGCTCGGCGGTCGATGCCGGTTGGCGTCCCCATCCGGATCAGGTGGGGCAGACGGGCAAGACGGTCTCACCGTCTCTCTATATTGCCTGCGGTATTTCGGGCGCTATTCAGCATTTGGCTGGTATGTCTTCGTCCAAATATATTGTGGCCATTAACAAGAATCCGGATGCCCCCATCTTCAAAGTGGCTACATACGGTATTGTTGGTGACCTCTTTGAAGTTGTTCCGGCTCTCACTGAGGAGGTCAAAAAACTACAGGCAGCATAAGACACTGAAAGAAATATGAGTGCGAATAGCGTGATTGTATCCCGACTGCGACATCTTCTCTTACTATGGGGTCTCTGTATTTCTTTGGGTATGCTTGCCAGTGGACAATTTCTCTGGGCTGATTCCGGTACAGATCGAGATTGTTTAGCATGTCATAAAGATCCCTCCTTAAAGCAGACGTTATCAAACGGGCACGTTCGCTCCCTGTATGTCGACCCGAGAGAATGGACATCTGATGTACACAGAGAGTACGGACTGTCCTGCGTCGATTGCCACACTGATGCTACTCCCTTTTCCCATCCTGTTGGCGGTTTCCATAGAAAAAGTTGTGACGTATGCCATTCCGAAGAATGCGAGGAATTCGGGCGCACTGTTCATGCCGTTCAGTCAGGTGATGAGGCGATGCCTGTCTGTTTTGATTGCCACACGAAACACAGCGTTCGACGAAAAGATGATTCTGAAGCCAGTATTTCCAGGCGAAAGGTGGCTTTGATGTGTTCGTCGTGCCATCCTTCCGAGGCTGCACCGAAAAAACTGTTGGACAGGCTCACATTCTTCAGAGTGTCCGGCCACAAGAAGGAGGATATATCAGGACAGTACGACATGTCCCGGTGTATCGATTGCCATTTCAAGGAGGGTGCTCACGGCCAACCAGGCATTCTTGAAGAACGGTGCGCAACATGCCACAGGGTGGGTGTGGGGAACGGTATCCTGTTTACACCATCCGTTCACGCTGCCACTGTTTTGGGGAGTGGCGTTCCCTTTGGGAGTTTGAAATTTTTCTACGGACTGATTCTGATCGGGATCATCGGTGGAATAGCAGTGTTCTTCATTCGTAAACGCATCGAGTCGGGGAAAGGTGAGGAGAATTCTGCATCATGAGCTCGAAGCAGACGCACGTGAATGTTAAGCGATACGCCATGGTGGTCGATCTCAGGCGCTGCATTGGCTGTCATGCCTGCTCCGCGGCATGCAAGAGTGAGAACGACGTTCCCCTTGGTGTCTGGCGCACCTGGGTGAAGGACTTTGAAAAGGGGACATATCCGAAGGTTCGCAGGGATTTTCTGCCACTGTTTTGCAATAACTGTGACGCCCCCCCCTGCGTTCCCGTCTGTCCCGTAGGAGCGACACGCAAAGGGGAGGACGGGATCGTCATCATAAACCCGCACAAGTGTATTGGGTGTCGGTACTGTATGGCTGCCTGTCCTTACGGAATGCGGCACCTGCATCCAATCAATAATGTCGTCGAGAAATGCCACTGGTGTTTGCACAGAGTGAAGGCGGGTTTGGCACCCGCCTGTGTGGACGTTTGCCCGACCCAGGCCTTACACTTTGGTGCACTTCATAATCCTACCGATAGGGTGAACCGAATGCTGATTGACAATCCGGTACAAACCTTGAAGCCGGAGCTGGGAACATCGCCTCATGTCTTCTACATAGGGTTGGATGTCAGGCTCGTGGAGGGGGAATGAGCGGAAAAACTCGAAACTGGATTTTACTCTCGCTTTTGGTAGTGTTCACCATAATCGGTGTGGCAGCGCTCGTAGAACGGATGGCCCAGGGCCTTATTCTGGCCAATTTTACAAGTGTATTACCCTGGGGATTATGGCTCTCGCTGTACATCTATTTCATCGGACTTTCCGCCGGATCATTTCTCCTGTCCACCCTGGTGTATGTCTTTGGGGTGAAACGGTACGAGCCCGTGGGACGCATGGCTCTTTTTCAGGCTCTCGGCTGCCTCATTCTCGGACTCATTTTCATCTTGATCGATCTGGGTCGACCGGAACGGTTTTTTCGAACGATCGTCAATTGGGCACCGTCCTCCGTTCTCGCCTGGGAGATCATGTTCTATCTGGCGTACATTGTTATTCTTTTGGTCGAGATGTGGATACTCCTTCGACCCGATCTCATTCCACGTTCCAAGCTTTTACAGAGGATCCATCGACCTCGGAGGAGTACTATTCTTACACCGAAAGAAAAAAGCATCGTGAGAATTCTGGCCATTATAGGAATTCCTGTTGCCATAGGGGTGCACGGGGGAACAGGGATGATTTTCGCCGTCGTGAAGGCTCGGCCCTTCTGGCACACAGGCCTCTTTCCACTCATTTTTCTGATTTCGGCTATGGTCTCCGGTGGAGCGCTTCTCACGTTTCTTACGGCCTTTTTCTCGAAAATCGAACAGAGCCGCAGGGGGCAGATCGTCCGGAGCTTAGCGAAACTGACCGCAACGGTTCTGATTTTGGATATTTTTGTGCTTTTTATTGAAGTCGTAGTTGTCCTGTATGGTGATATTCCTGACCACACCCATCCGTACAATCTTCTGCTTGCTGGACCCTATTGGTGGGTGTTTTGGATCGTCCAGATCCTGGGAGGATCGGTTGTCCCATTAGTCATTATTTTTGGAAGAAGGACGAGCGACAAACTGGTGTGGCTCGGTGGTGCGGCGTTGCTCATTTTCCTCGGTGTGATCGGTGTCCGTCTGAACATTGTCATTCCGGCTCAACAGTCAGCCTGGTTTGGGGGAGGACCGGCAGCATACCATTTTCTGAAAAATCCTACCGGGTACTTTCCCAGCTCGAATGAGTGGTTGAGCAGCCTTGGTATTCTAACGCTCGGCGTCTGGGGTTTCTGGTTTGGGAGAAAGATGCTTCCCCTTGAATCGGAACATGGAATGGCGGAGACCGATGTTGAAGAGAAGGATAACACACATGAGACAGACAATTAGGATAGAAGAATCTTTACGGGCCATAGAATGATGGGGAAATGGACTCGGAGAGATTTCTTGCGGGTAGGGGCTGCAGGTGCTGCCGGAGTCATTTTTGGTGACGGTTGGCGTCTTTGCTCGAGCACTGCCGAAGCGCAGCAATGGTCGCCGGCCCTGGCAACGCTGGGAGAACCCATTCCCACGACGTGCGGTATGTGCCCTGCCGGCTGCGGATTGCTGTGCTATCGGGACGGTGATGCATTGCGAGGCATCTTTGGGAATCCATCCCATCCGGAGAACAGGGGGAAGATCTGCGCCAAAGGCATTGCCGGTCTCAATTATGTCTTCGATCCTCAAAGGATTTTGTATCCCATGAGGAGAACCGGCGCGCGTGGCGAAGGAAAGTGGAGACGAATAACGTGGGATGAAGCGTATCACACCATTGCCTCGAAGCTATCCTTGCTCATGAAGGAGGGCAGGATCGATGAAGCGTTTTTCGATGTCCGAAAGGAAGAGCGGCTCGTGTCACGGTTTTTCAATGCACTTGAACATCCGACGGTTCTCAATCGCTCGAAGCTCGGCAACCTGAACAAACGGCTGGCGCACAAGGTAACATGGGGTGCTGAAGGGGAGATCGTCGATCCAAGCACGTCGTCCTATGTTCTCGTGTTTGGATCAAATCCCCTGGAGCATCATGACTCCCATGTGGCCCTCGCCCAGCGCCTGATCGAGGGGAAGGTGAATCATGGAACAAAGCTTGTCACGCTTGATGTCCGGCATTCGAATACGGCGGCCAAGAGCGATGAAGCATTCATGATCAAGCCGGGAACCGACGGGATCATTGCCCTGGCCATGGCCAATGTCATTATGAAACAAAACTTGTATGACGCCGAATTTCTCGATAAATGGACGAATTATCCTTCACAGCGTCTGACGCCACATCTCGGACCCTATCCTCCTGAGCGGGCGGCGGATGAGAGCGGCATGAGGGCTGACGACATTCGGCGCATTGCCGTTGAGTTCGCCCGGGCCAAGCCGGCCGCCATCCTTTCAGGCGGCGGTGTGAGCAAGCACAGGAATGGACTTCAGAATGAACGATGCATCTTGCTTCTTGCCGCGCTCACCGGGAATGTAGATGTTGAAGGTGGGTGTGGCTTGCCCAGAGAGCTTTCACTCCTTGAACCAGATCCTGGACCTCCGCAGAGAAGCGAAGAAATCGAACATCTGCAGCATCCGTCCTCCCTGCTGTCCTTCCTTGAAACGAAGGATACAATTGATTTTTACATGACATGCCAATCAAATCCGGTTTACGATGATCCCGAAACTGAGCGTACCGCAGAAGCTCTCAAGGATGAAGAAAAAACATCCTTTTCGATTGCATTCGACACACATCTTACAGAAACCGGTGCTCTGGCGGATATGTTCCTTCCGGCGTCCACATTTCTTGAGGGCTGGGACGTGGAGACGCGACCGTCCAAGGGCCACCTCAGTTTGAGACAACCAGTGATCCAGCGAGGAGCGGAGACGGAGTTTTTAAGAAAAGGCCTGAAAATATCCTCAATCCCGTTTCAACCGTTGGGTGCATCGGTCTCTGCGAGCGATATGTACCTTGAGGTGGCGAAAAGAATGGGTGGGGACATGAAAGACTATTTCCCCTTCAATAGTACTGAGGAGTATCTGGGGCGAATCGTTCCCCCGAACGCTGATCCAGGATGGTTTCAGGAACTGAAAGAGACGGGTTTCTGGATGCATCCGGAAGGAGAGCAAAGATATAGGAGGTACACGGACCGGGGCTTTCATACGCCGTCCGGAAAATTTGAGATCTATTCTGAGACGTTGCGGAAGATGGGTGTCTCCCCACTCCCAGTCTACGATCCTATCCCCGATCATGCACGACTCGACGATCATGAATTCATCCTGACCACCTACACCCCAAATGTTCATACGCGTAGAACCGGAAACTGTAAATGGCTCACGGAGATAATGCACGACAATCCGGTCTGGATGAATACGGGAGCGGCAAAAGCCAGAGGCATTCAGCAAGGAGATACGCTTCGGATCTCTTCGCCAGTGGGAGACATCGCTGTGAGGGTCTTGCTCACGGAAGGCATTCATCCGAACACCATTGCTATAGCACAGGGTTGTGGCCACAGGGAGTGGGGAACCGTTGCGCGTGCTGAAAGACAAAAAACCGAGGATCGCGACACGAATTTGGTCTGGTGGAAGAGCGTGGGCAATGGTATTCATCCGAATGCAATCATTCCTGTCGCGACGCATCCGAAGGGAGGAGGCCAGGCCTGGCATGATACAAAAGTATGCATTGAAAAAATATAGTATGCAACGGAACTGAATTGAAGACAAGGGAAAAGACTCATGCGGAGAAATCAACAGAGAATGCGATCTCTTTTTTCGAAGTGTTTCAGGATACCGTATCGAATTGTCGCTCTTGTGCTCGTCGTGAATGGCTTTCAGTACTTTATTGCTGAGGGATCGTTGGCGCAGGAGCAGCACAACAGGCTCTACCGGGCCGATTCTGAGATTCAAAGAGTAACCTATTCCGGGAACCACTGGGTGGGCTATCCTTCCCTCAGTGATGATGGTAATGTGATTGTTTTTCAGGAGGAGGTGCGGGACACATCGATGGTGACCGGAGAACCCCGAGTGAAAAGAATTATCAAAGCGATCACAGCCGACGGCAAAAATCAGCAGGTTCTGTTCACGGATAGTACCGTTCATGCCCCTGTTCCCTATGAGGACTCCTTTCTCCTCGTGGGGACCAAACCTCCTCTGGTCAGCGGCGATGGCGGGACAGTTATATTTGCTTTAAGTCTTTCTTCTCCAGCAGATATGAAAGATCATGTTATGGCTGTTGTGAAGACCGATGCTTCCGAATTTCAGACCATCACCTTTACGAACGAGATGTTATCTTCAAGAAATTGGAACAGGGAAAATTTTGAAAGTGATTCGTGGGCCCGAGTGGCAAATTATGCTATCAGTGATGACGGGAGTCTCATCGCCTGTGTGGTCAAAGGTCATTTCGGGCCTGTTGCTTATGGAAGCCTCAGTGGTATTGTTGTTGTGAGGTCCGACGGCTCGGAACAACGGACCCTCTTGGCACCACGGTTTGAAAACGATCGATGGACGTGGAATGAGTTTCCCAGAAGGCCTTTGACAGGGGGTGGGTGGGCCTTTGCCCTGACTGGTGCAGGAGAGACCATTCTCTTTGGAGCGCAGTCATCAGATGAAAGAACCGACTATGATCTCTACACGATGAAGATCGATGGATCGAAACCAAAACGCGTCACAACTGTTCAAGACCGTCTGTTCAGCTTTGCTGACATCAGTGCTGATGGCGAACGCATAACGTTTTTCTATTCCGGTAAAAAAGGGGAGGGGATTGGGACCTATGTCATGAACTCCGATGGGACAGGCCTTCATCGTCTCACCTCACATGTCGTAGATCGTTTGGATTATGATGACGTTACGGATTCTGGAGACAAAGTATATTTTAAATCAGTAAATGGTGGTTTCGTGTTTGACATAAACCAATCCCATGAGGTTCTTATTTTTGATCGAAGCACTCCGGGATATGTTCGAAGCGGCGTGGACATGGATTTCCCCTCGTATCCCTCGTTCTGGGCTCCGGATTTTGTGAGCCGTGACGGTCACACAGTTGTGCTCGTGGGTGTCCCGGTTGGCAAGGATTTGGCGGAGTTGTTCGTCTTAACCGTAGGGAAGCTAAAAAAGACCCTCTTGATCTGTCCCTCTTGCGGAAATAGAATGGATCCATCCTGGAAATATTGCCCCTATGATGGCACGAAACTGGAGTAGAGTTACAAAGAAAAATGAAGAAATTATTTCTCTCAAAAAGAGCCTTGATTCTTATAGGAGTCTTCATCATTATCCTCGGTAGCCTTGGTCTGGTGAACGTAGTTCGGAATGCGTATACAGGTCCTCTTCATTGTCAAGCGTGTCATTCTGAGCAGACCGAATTGTGGCAATCCTCTGGATCGCATAGTATCGAAACACAGTGCTCCGATTGCCACGCACCGTGGCCCCGTGTTTTACCTGCGAGTGTCAATGTTTTCAGGCAGTACAGGGATGCAATCATGCCAACTCATATGACGGCACGGGAGGAGCGTATCGGTGAGAATTGCATGCAGTGTCATGCATCTGTCCTCGACGGATCGCATACGACGTCTGGGATTGTTGCCCTGAATCACCGGGTACATCTTGAAGAGGATATGATGTGTGTCGATTGTCATCGGAATATCAGCCATGACACAATGACCGCCCGGACATACAGACCACCGAAGAGCGTTTGCTACGAATGCCACCTTCGGGATATCGATGTCGGCTCGCAGCAAGATCAATCCTGTATGCATTGTCATCGAATTATCCTGTCCCGTAAAGAAGCCCAGGATGCATTCGAATAGAATCGTTAACGGTGCACATGAGCTATGCTAAGTTTCTTTGATCCTCTTCTTATTCTTGGAGCCTTTTGTATTTGTGGGTACGGATTCTATCGCCGCGCCGCCTTGTGGCGGATCGGCACCGCTGAGCATCGAACGGACAACTTGGGAGCGAGAAGTCGTACCACCCTGTCTCAGATTTTCGGCCACGGCCGTATTCTCAGAGAGAGAGTTCCCGGACTGATGCACCTCTTTCTTTTTTACGGATTCGTCATTCCCTTTCTTGTCGTCATCCTCTTTCAACTGTTCTTTTCACTGCCGCCTCCTTTCGGGAATATTTTTTCGCTGATTTTGGATTGTGTCGGGTTTCTCGGATTGGTAGGTATAATCATTGCCTTTATCAGAAGATATATTCAAAAACCCACTCGGTTGGAAAGCACACCCCAGGATGCCATCGGACTGGCCTTGATCTCGTGTATTCTTCTCTTCGGATTTCTTGTTGAGGGATTCCGGATGGGTTCCCTCGTAACACCGGCATCCGTCTGGTCTCCGGTAGGATCGGTGGTTGCCGGAGTCTTCCACGGACTTGGCTTGAGCAGACTCTTGCATGCGACCCTGCATGGCGTTGTCTGGCGGATCCATTTTCTCCTCATCTTGGGATTCATTGCCTATATTCCGTACTCAAAGCTTTTTCACATTCTTGTGTCGCCTCTGAATATTCTGCTTCGATCCCATGGTCCGAAAGGAGCGCTGCAGTCGATAGACATCGAAACAGCCGAAACCTTTGGTGTCAGTACCATCAAAGAATTCACATGGAAACAGCTTCTCGATCTCGATGCCTGCATGCAATGCGGCCGCTGTCAGGATCGATGTCCTGCCCACCTGAGCGAAAAACCACTCACGCCCCGGAAGGTGATCAGTGACCTCAAGAACCATCTCCATTCAGAAGGGCCAAAGGTCTTGAAGATGAAAGCCGAAAGTGGAAGTGATGCTGGGGCAGATCAAACACTTGTTGGCGAAACTATTGCCGAGGACGAATTGTGGGCCTGCACGACGTGCCGAGCCTGCATGGAGATTTGTCCGGTATACGTTGAGCACGTCGACAAAATTGTCGATATGCGGCGCTATCAGGTACTTATGGAGAGCCGGTTTCCCCAGGAGGTCGTGGCCACATTCAAAAACATGGAGACCAATTCAAACCCATGGGGGATCGGCTGGGCCGCCCGGGCCGATTGGAGTGAAGATCTGGAAGTGAAGACACTCTCTGAGAGTAGTGATGCAGACATACTGTTTTACGTAGGTTGTGCAGGATCTTTTGACGAGAGGTACAAACAGGTGGCGGTTGCCTTTGTCAAAATTCTGAGGGCAGCGGGCATCAACTTTGCCATTCTTGGGACAGAGGAGAAGTGCTGTGGCGACTCCGCCAGGCGTATCGGTAATGAGTACCTCTTTCAAATGATGGCCATGGAAAATATAGAGAATATGAAAAATTATGGTGTCGAAAGGGTGGTTACATTGTGTCCCCACTGTTTCAACACATTGAAGAACGAATATCCCCAATGTGACGGTCTTTTTCATGTTGTCCATTATACGGAGTTTCTGAGCGATTTGCTTTCAAACGGTCAACTTCGCCTCGTTAAAGAGTGTGATAGGACTATTGCCTATCACGATTCCTGTTACCTCGGCCGCTATAATGATATATATGATGCTCCCCGGAAAATACTCAGCATGATCCCCGGAATAACAAGAGTAGAACTTGAGCGATGGGGAGCGAACAGCTTCTGCTGCGGTGCCGGTGGTGGTCGTATGTGGATGGAAGAGCTCATTGGCCAGCGCATCAATGAGGTCCGGATCGAGGAAATTCTGAAGAAAAAGCCGAACATCATAGGGACTGCCTGTCCCTATTGTCTGACAATGTTTGAGGATGGCATCAAAGCCAAGGATGCTGAAGAACAACTCGTCGCTCAAGATCTTATAGAACTTATTGCCCGATCAATGGAGTAATTCCGGAATCATCCGTATCGTCCGTTAACACGGCCAGGACAGTGAACACTGTGTTCCTACCGCAGAGTGATGTTTTGCAACCAAAATCATCTTTCGCTTTGATGGTGACCTATGTCAGCTCATAAACGTACCATCTTCCTCTGGGCACTCTACGATTTTGCCAACTCGGTCTATCCCGCTGTCATAACAGCCACAATCTTTGGGGTCTATTTCACCAGACAGATTGTCGGGAATGAAACAGGCCTCGGTGATCTGTGGTGGGGGCGGGTCATCTCAGTGTCCATGCTCTTCGTGGCGCTCTCGTCTCCATCATTGGGAACAATCGCAGATCGTGCTGGGATACGGAAGAGGATGTTACTGTTCTACACCTGTCTGTGTGTGGTCTGCGTAACACTCTTCACTACGATTCAACCGGGGATGATTCTGTGGGCCGTAGTCCTTGCGGTGCTGGCCAACATCGGATTTGAAGGTGCCCTTGTCTATTACAATGCCTACCTTCCGGATATTGCACCGACAGAGCGACAGGGTTCTGTTTCGGCAATAGGATTTGGTTTTGGGTACGCCGGCTCGGCTATTGGACTCCTGATCGCACTTCCCTTGGTGGCTCGCGGGCGATTTGAACTCACCTGGCTAACGGTTGCAGCGTTCTTTGTCCTTTTTTCTCTACCGTCTTTCCTTGGTCTTCCTCCGGATAGACGGACCGACACAGCAATTTACCGAGCAGCAATCGAAGGAATTATAGGATTCAAGAAGCTTGGAGCTGATGTTTTAAGACTTCGAGATCTGCGGCGTTTCCTGCTGGCATTTTTTGTATATATTGATGGTGTCAATACAACCATCTACTTCTCTGCAATATTTGCTTCAGCAACATTGGGATTCACGGATGCGGAGTTGATTTCTCTCTTTCTTGTTATCCAAATATCGGCTCTTGTCGGGGCGTTAGCGATGGCAAAACCGACCGATCTTTGGGGACCGAAAAGAGTCATTTCGATGTCGTTGATTTTATGGACGACGGTGTCCGTCAGCGCTTACTTTGTGCATTCGAAGGCATTGTTCTTTATCATCGCCGTGTTGGCAGGAATGGGGCTTGGTGTTGTGCAGGCAGCAAGTCGTGCCCTCATGTCGGCCTTGATACCAGAGGGCAAGGAAGCCGAGATGTTTGGGTTTTATGCATTTTGTGGCAAATCCTCGTCGGTTATTGGCCCACTTGTGTTTGGAGCAGTATCATACAGCCTCGGGGGCAATCAACGAGCTGCAATTTTTTCTGTCGCCGCTTTCTTTCTCCTCGGTTTTATATTGGTGCAGCGAGTCAGAGATCCGCTGCGAGCGATGCAGCAGTCACGGACTGGAGAATTGGAGTGTGTTTCGAGTACACCACGGAATCTTGAACGCTGATACTCTTCGTTCCCAGAATATCAAAGAGATTTCAGTTGCATCGGGCAGCTGTTTTTCTTTACTTTTTAAAGTTGGAACGGAATTGATGTCCCATCGTTCTTAGTATAAGATATCATTTAAAATACGAATGATAAAACATTTCCGGTAGAACCGGATGTGATGAGATGATCTTTTTAATTGGATGAGGAGGTCAGGGATGGCTGACGAAAAAACAACATTCGACAAGGAGTCAATTTTATTTACCCAACTCGTTTTAAGTTTTCAAGCTTCTGCTATGCAGCAGATGGGAAAAATTAAGAATCCGTTCACAGACGCCATTGAGCGGAACATCTCGCAGGCGCAGATGTCCATTGATATGCTGACCATGCTGCAGAACAAGACCAAAGGAAATCTCACCGAGGAAGAATCGCGTTTTCTCGATCACGTGCTCTTCGAACTGCGTATGAATTACGTTGATGAGATAAAAAAAGATCAACAGGTAGCGGAAGAGAAAGAAGAAGGGGTGGATGAGGCTACCGAGGATGCGGGTGATGCAATACCGGAAAAAGACCATGAAGTGCTGAGAAAAGAGAAAAAAACCGTTGAGGATGAAGAGGCGGTTGAACCGGAACGAACCGAAGTGAAAAGCCAAGAAAAAAAAGAGAGCCAACGTAAAAAGCCGGCAGCAAGAGCGAAAAAGAAGAAGGCGGGGTCGAAGGAAAAGAAGCTATAAAGCGTATTCAAGGTGAAACCTTCAAAACGGTTTATGAATCGAATAGAAGAACACAAACACAAGGATGGAGGTCATTATGAGAAGACGTAGAATATCTGTAGTGGCAGCCTTGTTCCTCATCATCTGTTGCTTCACCGTCGGAGGGTTGGTCTTCAATCACATAGCCGCTGCACAGGGATTGATGGCCCAGATGAATCTCTTTTCCGCAGTTCTCCGCCTGGTGAAGACATATTATGTGGATGAGGTTGATACCGACAAACTTGTTGATAATGCCATCAAGGGTATGCTCGGTACTCTCGATCCCCATACGCATCTCATCCCTCCCAAGCAGTATGAGGATATGGACGAGCGGATGATCAGGGGAAGTTACGAGGGCATCGGGATTGCCTTTGACATAGTCAACGGATACCTGACAGTGATTTCGCCTATTGAAGGTTCTCCTTCCGACATGCTGGGGATCAGGGCTGGTGATAAGATTGTCAAGATTGATGATGAATCGGCTCTGGGGATCACCACCGACGAAGTGTTCGAAAAACTGCGTGGTCCCAAAGGAACAAGTGTTCACGTCTCCATAAGGCGAGAGGGGGAAAGGGAACTTCTTGATTTTAAGATAATTCGAGACGAAATAAAGATTAAGAGCATTCCTTCGGCTTTTATGATTCGACCGGGTGTGGGATACATCCGGATGAGTCGGTTCGCTCGGACAACCGGCCAGGATTTAGAGACGGCTCTTGACAGTTTGGAAACTCAAGGCATGGATCGACTCATCCTTGATCTCAGGGGAAATGCTGGGGGATTTCTCTCCCAGGCGGTTGAGATCGCTGATAAATTTGTTCCCAAAGGAAATGAGATAGTCTACACCAAGGGAAGACACGAAAAGGCGGAGGAACACTATTACTCAACGGAAGAAGCAACGCATGCCATGTACCCACTCATCGTCATGATTGACAGAGGTAGTGCGAGTGCGTCAGAAATTGTTTCCGGCGCGGTTCAGGATCTCGATCGGGGTCTGGTCGTGGGACAACCAAGTTACGGCAAAGGTCTCGTTGAAAATCAGATGAAGTTGAAAGATGGCTCAGTCCTCATGTTGACCGTGGGTCGATGGTATACGCCGAGCGGCCGGCTCATACAAAAACCGTATACCGAAAGTTATCACCCTGATATTGACGAAGAGAGTGATACCACAACGGCGGCTGATTCTTCCGAAGTCCTTCCTGTTTTTACGACCATTAGTGGACGAGAGGTCTTTGGGGGCGGCGGTATTAAACCGGATATCGAGTTGGATCGGGATGAACGGTATAATAGTTTTGTGAATTCGTTGGAACGGGGCAACTATTTCTTCGATTTTGCTGCCGTTTTCGTTGGAGAGCATGATATGACGAATGACTTCGATACGTTTCTCGGACAGTTTGAAGTGACCGATGAGATCTATCTGCAATTCAGAGACTTTCTCGAAGAGAAGGATTTTCATTTTGAGAACGATACTTTTCTCAAGGGTGTCACTGTGGATGATTTCATCATCGATGATATCAAAGCTCTTCTTGCCGAAAAGAAAGATAAGTATTTGGCAACTCATTTCGAAAACAATAAATTGTACATCCAATATGCTATCAAGCGGGAAATTGCCAAAGTCCTCTGGGGACTTGAGGAATGGTACGTCATCTTCGTCAATAGTGACCCGCAAGTGATGGCTGCGTTGGATCTCTTTCCAGAAGCTGAAGACCTCATGGCCGAGAGCAAAATGATTCGGTAGCGAAGAGGTCATGTTTGATACCTTCAGGGGGGGTAGGAAATCCTTTGTGAATGGGGTTCACCCCTTCAGCGGTAAACTTATAAAAAAAGGGCAGCTTGCCAGCTGTCTTTTTTTATATTATTATTCTGCTACATAGGTTGGCGTTTGACATAAAATGAGACTTGACATAGAGGATCTTGTATGTTATAATATGTTCTGTTCGTTGTTTTTTCAGAATATTTGAGAAATAGTGAAATGTGGAGAATACATGCGAACACGGCTCGAGCAAGAATTTGTGTGAAGTTCTCACATTTGCTTCGGTGATGCTCTGAACTCGGATCGACGGGAAATAGAAGGCCAGAAAGAAGAGAGATGACATAGTGAGAAATCTCACAGAGCGATCGGCACTGTCGTATGTGAACAATACATCCTAACGTCCAAGGAGATTCCTATTGCCGGTGGAAAAGATGTCTGATACTTCAAAGCAGAAAAACAAAGTTCAGGTGAAGAGCGAATCCCAGAGCGACCGTCTTTATTTCGCAGTTACAATTTGTGCAGCGACATTCTTGGTTCTCCATCTCATTGCGTCATTCTTCACCACAGGAAGAACGTGGGGATTTCACCATTGGTTGTTTTTTCCACTCCCTGTGCGAATTTTGTTTTTTTCGACCATACTCATCTGTATTCCACAGGTAAATCGGTACATTACCCAGCACCTATTGATCCCGCTGTTGGATAGTGTTGCCAAAAGAAGAGGCTTGAAGAAAATCCATGTGGCCGTTTTTCTAGCACTGGTTTTTTTTGTTCTCTTCTGGCTTTTCCGGAGTCAAACGCACTTTCTTGGTGATGGGTACATTCGACTCAGAAGTGTGGCAATAGGAAATCAATTCATCTGGGCTGAGCCCCTTGACAGCCATATTCATTATTTGGTTTACAATGCCCTCCATAGTGCATTCGGTTGGACGTCCGATAGAACCTATGCATTGGTTAGTTGTCTCATCGGTTCCCTCTTCGTCGTCGCTCTTGTTCCGTTCTCCTCGGTTCTCGTAAAGGATATCTCCAGACGCGTCTTCATTTTTTGTGCTGTGCTCTTGATGGGATCGGTTCAACTTTTCTTCGGATACGTGGAAGATTATACGCTCGTTCTTTTCTTACTCCTTATTTATATTTTTGTCTCCGTCTTTTACCTCCAAAAAAGATGCAGCCTTTTCTTTCCAGCTTTTGTGTTGTCCCTTGCTGTCTGTACCCATACATCGGCAATAATTTTTGTGCCGTCCCTCCTGTATCTCTTCATCTACGAAGTGAAAAAGGGAAAGTCGAGAAAACGCTCTCTTCTGTCCCTGGGTGAAGTGGCGTGCGGAATTGCACTTCCCATCGTGCTTCTCCTGATACATGTTGAGCATGTCGGCTTCAGCCTGGATCATTTCAAAAAGGAATTTACGGCAGGAAGTCATATTTTGCCTTTTCTTGCAGTCAAGGATGATCCGAATGCTTTCCGCTATGGAATTTTATCCCTCACCCACCTGAGTAATATTACGAATGAGATCATCCTCGTTGCCCCTGTTGGTCTCCTCCTGGGGTTCTCTCTCCTTTTCAGGGGAGGGGAACTCAGAAGAAAGAACAACCCGGTTTCAATATTTCTTTTGTGGTTGGCTGTCTTAGCACTGGTTTACATTTTTTTTCTCAAGCCTGATAAAGGGGCAAGTCGGGATTGGGATCTTTTTGCCATCTGTAGTATTCCGTGGACGTTGTGCGTCGCCTATCTTTTCGCAATGTCTTCAATCGGGAAAGAGAAATTTCTCCGAATGGGACTTATCCTTCTTTGTGTCGGTTTTTTTCATACATTTCCGTGGATCGTCGTGAATGCGAGCGAGGAAGTATCGATTGAAAGATTTCGACTCTTAATGGAAAGAGATAGCAGTCTGAGTAATATAGCGTTAGCGGATGCCTTCGATGAACTCGCCATGTATTTTCGACAGAACGGAATGGAGAAAGAGCGTATTTATTACTGTAAAAAAGCGGCTGAAGTTCTTCCGACATCAAGGTATCAAAACAATTTGGGAGCATCCTATGTCGATAATGGCATGTACCGCGAGGCCATTGCTGTCCTCACGGAAATAGATGATAACAGCTCATATGCTGCTAATGCTCATTACAACATGGGCATCGCCTATTCAAAACTCAACAGATTAGACGAGGCGCTGGTAGAATATTTAAAGGCCGTGGAGATGAATCCCCAAAACGGAAATGCTTATTTTAACCTCGCGAGTACATATTTGAAACTGAACAAACTTCAGGAGGCGCTTTCAACCCTCCACAGGGTAAATCAGCTCAATCCAAATCAGATGAAAGTCATCTATAGTTTGGGTCATACGTATCTCCAGTTGGAGAATATTGAGGAATCCATTCCTTACTTTCAGAAGGCAATACAATTGAATCCGAATTATGCCGGTTCTCATTTTAACCTGGGAGTCGCCTTTTTCAAATTGAACAGATATCAGGATGCACTCGAAGAGTTTCAAAAAGCCTCGCGGTTGGATCCAGAAAATGAGGAACCTCATTTTAATATGGGACTTACCTATTTGAAAATAGGTGATGCAGAGAGTGCGGCATCCGAGTTCCAACAAGTATTGCAAAAGAATCCCGATTATCATGCGGCCAGAGTCATGTTGGAACAGGTGGAACAAGAGAAGACAGACGATGAATAAGGTGCACTGTGTTGAAGTGCATGCCAGTGAAATCTTGGAGAAGAGGGAGATCCGTAGAGCCAAAGCTCTGTGGGCTGTTTCCTTAGAATCGGGAAAAAGAGCTGAAAACTGTCTTATTGGGCGTAATTGTCCTCATGCCTTTTTTCCAAATGTATTTGTGATCGAATCTCTCAGGAGCAGTACCACATGAAAGTAGAGAAAGGAGAGCTGTGATGTGGCATCGAAGGACCGTTATTGTACTTTCGCTATTGTGCTTTGTCTTCACGAATATGATGGGGTGTGCTCCGGCCGTGGTCGTTAAGGAACCGCCTGCTCCGAAACTTGAGACCAAACCTCCGAAACCTTTTCCCAGGGCAGTCTGGATCGATGGCCATTGGAAATGGAATTCGGCTGCGAACAATTTCCTCTGGGTTTCCGGCCGATGGGTAAGGGAAAAGGCGGGAAAAGTTTGGATTCAGGGCCATTGGAAAAGGACCTCAGGAGGCTGGAAATGGGTCAAGGGACACTGGCGATAACATACTTTTTCCACATCCCTCTTCTCATTGTAAAAATATACTGCGAATGATTTGAACCCCGGAACGATGGAGTTGCCGTGGTTGACAATGCAGCATGGCGCCGAGTCGGTAATGCCTGGCGATACAATTGTCGTCAGAGCGGGGGCGTATAAGTATCAAAAAGTTCTTCAAGCGAACCCCAAAGGCGATGCGAATTGTGATCCTCAATCAACATCTTGGATGCGGTATTTGCTATCAATATCATTCTGAAAAATGGTTCAACCAACACCTGATCAACAGTGGTCTGCCGATTGCAACGGACCGTCAGGACATTGTGAGGATGATGGGGGGATTGATATTTTGGACACAGTGAAAATTGTCGGGCTTATTTTAGATCATGATGAATGTCCGTAACGGGCCATCTTCAGCCGCACGGTATGAGCATGCTTGTTCGAAACGCTTACGCTTCAAAGAATAAACGGTTGTCTCGTTACTCTTTTTCACGCAATGACATAATGATACTTTTTCAGTCCATCCAAACTTTTTTCTTGACACACGCTGATACTGGTATTATAATGAGTTTTCGGAATAGTGGGTAGATCGAGGAAAGGAGTCGGGTATGTCGACGGACGACAAACTGTACACTCCTGGCGATTGGTTCGAAAACGCCAGACGTGATTTGCAAAGAGTCGATGAACGACTCGAAGAGAACGAATGTGCGGACGCCGCTTTCCTTCTTCAACAATCATTAGAGAAATATCTAAAAGGATATCTTGTGTCAAAGGGCTGGGAGCTGAAACGGACTCACGATGTGGGAGATCTTTTGGACGAAGTTACGAATCACAATTCAGAGTATGCGCCTTATAAGGATCTGTGCAGAGTGATTTCGGACTATTATTTTTTTGAGTGGAGTCCTTCGCCCGACAAAGTACCTCCGAAGGACAACATCGAGCGCGTCAAACTGCAGGCCCAAGAACTTATCTCTAAAATTACCGGTGAAGTACAAGCATAATCGAAGATATTGCACAGAAGAGAGGATTGTTTAACAGCACAGAGAGTGCATTGGAGTCTTTTAATAATAAGGGGGAATAGATGAAAACCTATGTGTTGGGAATGATGCCGAAACGGGTCTCTGTTTGTGGGATGGTTCTACTCGCAATGTTCCTTTGCGGGAGAACAGGAACAGCAGGTACAAAAGGATCCGAAGGCGTAAGAGTACTATCCAATTGTTTGGCTGATACCGTGACTGTCACTATCGGGAAAAAAACCGCGCCGGCCGGGGCAGTTTTCACGGTCCCAATATACGTCACTGAAGATTTGGCACCGTATGGAGTTCTTTCCATGGAGTTCAGGCTGTTGTTTAATGCCAGTCTGCTCTCTTTCCGCACAGTGGCCAAGGGCGAAATTATACTGGATAATAAATATCGATTCTTTTATGGTCATCAGGGAAACAGAATCTTTGTCGCCACAGCTGGAGAGGAACGGTTTGAAGGATCAGGTACGCTGGCACTCGTCGAATTTCGGGTATTGGCGACCGCCCAGGAGGGTCAGACTGCAACATTCAGTTTCGAGCGTTTCCTGTTTAATGAAGCTGCCATAGGGCCCGCGACAAGAACCGTCGCCGGTTCTTTTACTGTCGGATCGTATCCCGATATCGAAGTCTCGGAATTGGATCACGATTTCGGGGAATTATCCGTTGGCGATTCAGCGTTTTGGACGGTCAGGATTTCGAACGAGGGCTGGGCCGATCTGATCGTTGAAAGCATGTCGGGTATACTTCAGGATTTTGGCGTGATCTCACCACTTTTTCCCTATCAACTGGCATCCGGAGGATATTTTGATGCAACGGTCTTTTTTGCACCTGCGAATCTTGGCCTGAGGACGGACCAATTAATTATCAGAAGCAACGATTATTTTGAAGAGGAGATACCCCTTTTTGTTAAGGGGGTGGGTATAGCACCGGATATTGCTCTGTCTGCTCGGGAGCATTCTTTCGGACAGGTGCCTGTGGGATATACCGCTGACTGGACATTTCACGTCTTCAACGTTGGAACGGACGAGCTGAATATTGATTCGGTTGCAGCGTACCCGCAGGTATTCACTGTTTTTGCTCCAAGCTTCCCCCAGACGGTTGCCGTTGGCGAAACGTTGGCCGTATCGACCCGCTTCATGCCCGTTGAGCATGGACAGACAGCGGGTGTCTTGTCACTCTTTAATAATGATCCGGATGAAAATCCCATCGATCTCTTCCTGAGCGGCATAGGAATTCCTGCTGTGCCTGAAATATCAGTTCCGGTCACCGCACACGACTACGATGGGATCTATATCGGGAGTACTGGAGAGTGGATGATGCCCATCGCAAATGTAGGAACAGCACCATTGACCGTCGATTCTATCGTCTCAACCAGGGACGAATTTCAGGTAACCTCGATCATTTTTCCACAGACGGTGAATCCGGTGAGCGGGATTGATGTTACCGTCGACTTCCGACCTGAGAGCGTGGATGCGATTCGCGGAACCCTGATGGTGTACAGCGATGACACCACCCATCCTGTAGTCATGGTTACCCTAACCGGATATGGGTTGGAACCGGCCATATTGACCGTTTTGGGCGGGCAGGGAAATCCGGGGACAGTGGCTAATCAAGTACCTGTTGCCATGGAGAATCAATGGCCGATCTCATCAATTGAATTCGTGTTGAGTTACCCGGAAAGTGTTCTCACGGTGACGGCAGCAATCCCCACCGAGCGAAGCCAGAATATGGCTCTCTTTCAAGTAGATTTACACTACGGTGTCGGAAAAGTGAAACTCTCCGTTTCTGATCAGACCCAGACCATTCAAACGGGATCCGGGAGTATTGTGAAATTCGCCATCAGTGTCGCCGAGGATGCACCTTTGGGGACGCATCCACTCACCCTGTCTGAAGTCATGTCCTTTGACGATCAGGGTCGGCACGTGTCTTTTGTGATGAGAGACAGCGTGTTCGCCGTTCACCCGGTTGGCGTACTGCACGAGGAGCATCACGGCCGTGAGCCTCAAACCTACGCTCTTTTCCAGAATTATCCGAATCCCTTTAATCCGGAAACCATGATTCACTATTCAGTCGCTGGCGGCGAATCGCCCGCTCATGTTACTCTCGCCGTTTATAACCTCTTGGGACAAGAGGTGAAGGTCCTGGTGAGTGAGCCGCAGAAGGCAGGGTATTACACTGTGATGTGGGATGGCATCGATTCCTCCGGCCGCATAGTACCAAGTGGCGTTTATCTTTGCCGATTCGTAACAGCGGGGTTTGTGAACACAAAGAAAATGATTTTAACTCGTTAACCGAATCTGCGACGACTTTTTTTTGATCTTCGCGCGAGGTGTCCTACACCGTGTGATGCGTGTCAAAACATCTCAAGAGCGAGCTTAACGGAGTGCGTTCTTGAAAAGTATATTTTACTCCGGAGCTGTGGACTGGCACGCACCGATTCCCAATATGACATTAATAATACCCAAGGCGTCGAGGATGTCGACACCATTGTCGCCGTTGCAGTCGGATCGGTCGAAGGGGGCACCCGTCAGTGGAGCTGTGCCCAGTATGTGGTTGACGACGGCCAGGGCATCCAGCACATCTATGCCATCTTTGCAGTCGATGTTCCCTTTTTCAAAGTCTTCCTGATCCGGATTGAATACCTCGGGACAATTATCCGTGGCACAGGTCATGGCCGGATATCCGGGATTCCCATACCCATCGCCATCGGTATCGACGCACGCATCACAGACATCGCCAATACCATCGCCATCCCTATCGGCCTGATCTGAATTGGTTTCATCCGGACAATTATCGCACACGTCACCGATACCGTCCGTATCGCCATCCTCCTGATCGGGATTGGAGATTTCCGGGCAGTTATCGGTAAAACTGATGCTGCCATCTTCGTCGGGGTCGTCGGTATAGAGATATATTCTATCCGTTATGATGGTCACCCCGAGAGTGTTCCACGTATTGGCGAGAACGAGCACGCCGAAATTCCCCTCAGGGCAGAATCCGGCGTACGTGGCCACACCGGGATCGAACCCTGTATGCCACCAGACTGTTTTCCCTCTCTGATTTCCTCGAAACCAGGCGAGCCCTTGGTCGGTTGAGATGTGGGGAACCTGAGCGGTCGTCATGGAGTCCACGGTGCTGCTCTCAAGAACGCGCACACCGTCGATCTCTCCCTTTTGCAACATGGCAATGAGGTGGCGGGCGAGCTGTACGTTGCTCGTTCTGATCGAGGCAACCGGATACAGAGCATAACCGATATATCCAAACGGTACGTACGTCCCGTCGACATAATCGTATGTCATGGCAACCTTCTGTAGATCGAGACCTTCCAGGAACCATGAGGTTTCAGTCATACCCAGGGGAATGAAGAGAGAATCCTGACAGTACTGTTCAAAAGGGACACCTGTGATGGTTTCAACGATGTATCCGATCAGGGCGAAGTTATGATTGCAGTACTCACGAACGGTACTGGGAGGGCAATCGCAAAAGTTGAGGGAGGGATAATACCGTCTTCCCCCCGGAACAAAATAATCGGCCAACCAGTCGCCCAGTTGCACCGGCGAATCGCCTTCAACATAGAGGGCGCCCATGACATTCCAGTTGTCTCGCAAGCTTGAAGTGTGGGTCAAGAGATTCCGAAAGGTGATTGTTGAATCAGGGTAATGCGGGTTGTGGACCTCAAAGGGAAGGTAATCGTTGATGTCATCATCCAGTTCGATGTCTCCTGCTTCCCATAATTGCAACAGCGCGGCTCCAGTAAACGTTTTCGAAATCGAGGCGATCCAGAATAGGGTACTGTCTGTTACCGGAATATTCTCTTCAATATTGGCGTACCCGTATGTGCCTGTCCAGACAATCTCACCGTCGCTCACGACAGCCGCAGCCACCCCCGGCATATGTTGCAGTTCCATAGTTCGAAGGATAAACGAGTCCAAATCGGCAAGGTTCGTCATTCCAGGAGCATTGTGACTCGATGCCTCGAGGCCATAGCGGATCCATTCGTTTCTTGACTGCACTCTGAATGTTCCAGAGCCAGGTTTGGAGTTGGCGAAAAGGATCGTAGTCGCGATTGTGAGTACAAAAAGCAGGGAAAGCGTCATTCGATGTTTCATTCTTCTCTCCTTTCGCTGCGTGTATGAACCATGGATCAAGGATATACGAGTAATATGCTTGGTTTTGGCATCACGTATTACTTTAAGTCATTTATCTAACCTAAAAAAATAATAAAGTGTTTTAATTGAAGAAGAATATAAATCGAGTTGCTCTGTTTTCTTTGAGTTTTCTGGTCTTTCCAACCACTCGGTTTTAAGACACGCTTATTTGAAGCATTGTTTCAGCTTTCTCTCTATTTTTCCACACCTCAAATGCATCAATTTGTTCAAAGGGATTTTAAAATACACGCTTTCTACCGCTGAGTGGAATTACAATTTTTTGGGTCTGTAATGAGTACAATGGCAGGGTTGATTCTGTTTGAACCGGGTAGTGTTGTAAGAGAATTGAGAAAGGAGAGATAGATTCTTCAGTCTTTCAATTCCGGGTATTCGTGACGCTGCATCACCTCAGGTGTATTCGTGTTTGCTCCTCTGGTTGATAAGAGTTTTGATACTGGATAGGCTTCCATTTTTTCAGGATCAAACGGTTTGAAGAAGGATTGAATATCGTCCTGGGTCATTTCATTCTTGAGCCAATCTCTCTCTCGTTCTCGGCGAATGAGAACGGGCATTCTCTTTTTCGTATTATGGATTTTTTCCATGAGTGTATTTGCTGCTGTCGTTATGATCGAAAATGTACGGATTGTTTCTCCGTTCTCTGGAATCGTCCAGGCATCCCATATTCCAGCCAGGGAGAATATGTCATGCTCCAAAAGCGTTATGTAATAGGGATATTTTTTCTTTTCGACATGCCTCCACTCAAAAAAACCATCAACAAGAACGAGACAGCGTTTTATTCGTATCGAATGTTTAAACGACGGTTTTTCGAAGATGGTCTCCGATCTGGCGTTCAGAGTTTTCGTCCTGAATGACTTGGCCGTCTTTTTGTTTTTGACCCACTGGGGTATGAGGCCCCATTGAAAGAATTGAATCGCATCCGGTTCTTGATTTGAAATAATAGGGAGGAGGGGGAAAGAGAACCCGGAGGCATGGTAGATCGGTCTGAACACAGGCGGTTCAACGAATTTTGCGTTGAACCGATTCTCTATGCTTTCCCTGTTTTGATCGAGGGATATGTTGTAGCACATGCGAGATACCTTTCACGTTTATGAGACAGGAAATAAGCTGATGAAATTTGGCACAATTGAGCTCTTTGATTATTGAATTGTTCTATCCTTTGCTTCTATTCATTCGGAAACGTTTCCTGGATACCATAGTTTTGTGTTCTTGCATCCTCGAATAGAAATATGTGGGGTGGATAGTAGGTGAACATTGAAAATGCTGCTATCAACATAACCATCACTATTACTGCACAGAGTTTTGCAGGAGGACTTTTCTCCGGGGCAGTTAAGAGTTTGTAACTTACGAGTTGTCCAATGGCTATTGAGATGAAAAATATTGCAATGTCAGCTGATAAGTAGTGGCGGCCTGTGATTGCTGTATACCCATAGAACATCACCACAATGACGAAGGGCATTGTAAGCAGTCCCGAGGTCTTCGCCAACCAGAAATTATGTGCCACCTTCTTGGTGCATGGATATTCGATGAGGGCGAAGAGCATTCCAGGCCAGAAAGCAAGCTTGAGGTGTTCCCAGACGCTTTCGTTGACGGCGAATATGAACGCTCCTGGTGGCCATCGGCCTACCCACTCAAATGTGAAATGGAATAAGGAGCCAACAATAAAAATAAAAACCAATCCCGACAGTTCCCATTTCAGCACAGAGTTCTGTTTTTTGGAAATCCGGTTCATTTCTTCAAGTTTCAGTTTACAGCAGGTAAGCGTTTCTCCTCAACTGAGGATTGATTTAATCTGTAGTTGGTATCATTGTCATTTACGAAATAATCGGAAATCTCTAATATTCGTAAACATATCCTTCAATTCTTCAGATTTTATAGAAGTAATGTTTAATAGGAGTAATGACTATCAAAGACATTATGTTAGAAAGTCAATAGGTATGGTAGTCTCCTTTCTTTAATTTAGAGATGTAAGCGTACACACTCACAAAGAAAGGAGGACTCCCATGTGTACAAGTAAAGGTATAGATTTTTCAGGTCAAGATTTTTTTCTTGGTCTGGATGTTCATGCCAGGCAATGGAGGGTCACCATTCGGTATCATGACATGGAGTTAAAGACCTTTTCTATGGATCCGTCTCCTTCTATTCTGGCCCGGCACATGCATCGCCACTATCCCGGTGGTCGATCCCATAGCGTCTACGAAGCCGGATTCTGTGGATTCTGGATTCATCGAGAACTGAGTAGGCTGGGCTTTGATAATATCGTCGTTCATCCTGCCGATGTGCCGACTTCCAATAAGGAGAAGGACAGGAAAAGCGACGCGGTCGATAGTCGCAAGCTGGCCCGGGAACTGGCAAGCAAGAAGCTCAAGGGCATTTACGTTCTCGACGAGTTCCATGAGCAGCTCAGATCGCTGGTCAGGCTGCGAGGCAAGATCACGACCAACAGCACTCGGGTGAAAAATCGCATCAAAAGTTATCTGTATGTGAACGGGATTGCCATCCCTCCTCGCTCAGAGTGTTCTCACTGGTCAAATAATTTCATTCGGTGGTTGGAGAACTTGGAGTTCGCCTTTCCGGCTGGAAGTCAATACCTGAGGCTGTGTATCGACGAACTCCGTTATCACCGTCAGCAACTGACTCAGGTGACCACATCCCTGCGGACATTGGCCCGGTCCTCTGGAATCAACCATATCATCGAGCTCCTCCGTTCTGTACCAGGCATCGGCTTTGTCACAGCTATCACCTATTATGCTGAACTGGTCGACATGGATCGTTTCGCCGGGGCAGACCGTTTGGCCGGCTTCGTCGGTTTGGTCCCTTCCGTTTCCGGTTCTGGTATCACGGAGCATGTCCGAGGGCTCACCAAAAGACGAAACCGATATCTGCGATATCTGATCATTGAAGCTGCCTGGAGGGCTATCCGCAAGGATGAGGCCCTCTTGTATAGCTTCAATCAGTTGACGAAACGGATGAAAAAACAAGAAGCCATCATCCGTATTGCCAGGAAACTGCTCAACCGACTTCGCTCCGTCTGGAGAAAGGAGATACCATACCGCCCAGGTGTCATGGCCTAAACCTGATAAGGAACCATCAGCCTACCGTGTGGACCGCTTCATGATTATCTGCAAGTCTACCGGACTTGTTTTTCAAAGACTGCGGCCACACACTGCACGATCTGATAATGACCTGCGGCTCTGAAGCTTTCAGATGTCCGCTCATAACAGTATGATGGGTGCTTAGCGGGTTTGCACTTTTCAGAGAACAAGAAAAACCAGACGATGTCTCACCAACATCTCAGGAAGGAGTACACCCTGTCCGAAAAAATCGTCAAGAAATCTCTTGACTTTCTACATAACAGATAA
>CP070758.1:4554340-4563529 GCA_020348925.1 Gemmatimonadota bacterium
CCTCAGAAATTATCTCCATGCGGACTTCGTCAGGAATGAGAGTGGTGACGGGGTCATCTACGGCGTGCGAGATGATCCCATCTCCGGCGGTATCCTCTTTTTCAGTACAATGGGCGATCCGGGTGCCAATAATCAAGTCTCTCCGGATGTCATCGCACCTCTGGATGGTGCCAGTACCGTCTTTACCTACGGTCCACCGGTGTATGAGGGGGCTGCCGTGAAATACGGTGGCGATTCGTATAGAGTTGTCTTTTTCGGTTTCGGCTTTGAAGGTATCGTAAATTTGTTGGGAGACACCGAAACACTGCGGTCCCAGATTATGAGTGATGTCCTCTCGTGGCTTCACTTCAGCAACCAGAGGGGTGATGTGAACGGTGACGGAGAGATTGACCTGCTCGATCTGATTCGGACCGTCAATGTCAATCTTGGCGTTGAACCTGGGCCCACTGAATATGAGCTGTGGGCCTCGGACTGCACCAACGATGGCACCATCGACCTTTTTGACCTTGTGGGAACGGCCAATGTCATTCTCGGCACAGGAACCTGCGAACCGTGAACAATCAGGGATCCGCTAATTGAAACGTTGTCATCATTTTTTTGTGAGCAACACTCTCTACCAAGCACCTCAAATTATTTAAGACTGCTTCACATCATGGTATTTCGAGACAAGGAGACGGAGTCATGCTCAATTGCAGAACAGTAAGAGTGGTTTTCGTTTTGATAACCACTCTTCTCATCATTCAGTCTTCAACAACTCGTGCCACTGAGTTGAAGATTGGGCAAAAAGCTCCCAATTTTGAACTGCCCACAATCTTTGGCGATTCAACGTACAATTCCAAGGAGATATTTCCGCAGAGCGCGTTGACAGTCCTCATCTTCTGGACAAGCTACTGCCCCGATTGCTGGAAGGCACTCAAAAGTTGCCACAACCTGGCCGAGAAGGTGAAGGAAATGGAAGTTCATGTTTTGGGCATCAATTTTGATGATGAGAAACTGGCCACTGTCCGGGGATTTATCAAGGGCGAAAAGATTGATTTTGTCAACCTCTCGGATTTTCAGGGCAAGGTACCCCGTTCCTACAAGGCCGACGTGTACGATTTCAGCACGTTCATTGTTGATCGAAAAGGAATCTTGAAGTACGTCAGTTATGATCATCCGCCTGATGTTGACAAGATTCTATTGAAGGAGATTCAGAAAATCCTTGGTGAGAAGAAGGAGCAGAAATCGAAAGAGTTGAAACCGGATAAGGACAGGAAGGTTTGAAGTGAGCGTTCCCAGAGCGAGCCTTTCCACCGGCCTTTCTGGAAAAACTTGAGGTTCCGGATCCGCTCGTGTGCGGGACAGGAATCTCTTCCAGTCCGAAGGGACACACATGCAGAAGTGTTCTATGGAGGGTTGCGCCGACGGCTGGGGAATTCTTTTGATTTCATTCAATAAAGGAAAAATATATGAGAAGAGCCATGAAGAGAGCAGCCGGTAATCCGTTGATGATGTTCTTCTTGTTATTTATTATAACGAGTGGTCTGTTACACTCTGCGTACGCTCAATCGTCAATGGCTCGGGATGATACGGTGAAGGTGCTGCAGGAAAGAATTCGAGTCCTTGAGGAGAGGATTGAAACCCTGGAGAACCAGATTCCTGAAATGCCAGGGGCCGGATCCAGTGAAGAAAATCAGGCGCTGCTTTCAGCCTTGAAATCCCAGTTGACGGCTCTGGCTGAGGAAGTTGAGTCGCTCAAGCTGGCACTGGACATGCAGCAGGAGAGAATGGCCCGGGTGAAGGTTTCCGGAGAAGAGCGGGTTCGGTTCATGAATATTGATACCGACGGAGCGCAGGCAATCGGTGCCTACGATGAAGAGCTGAAGCAAGAGACGACGTTCAAGTACTATTTGCGAATGGAGACCAGTGTCTCAATTTCTGAAAATCTCATCGCCGGGGCGAGGTTGCGGTTGACGAATGTCGACAAGACTATTCTTGACCTCGGCCCTGAATATCTTTCCCGGCAGGAGGGGAGTGCTTTTCTGAAGTATGCCCGGAAGGAATTCAACGGAATCATCGGGGCGTACGATATTCATCTGACACCGTTCACCCTGATGCGGTGGGACCAGGAGGACAATCCCGAGGGTGGCGGTGAGGCCGGAGGTGGGTGTCTGCCGTGCGGGGGAATTGCCGGCGCCATACCGCGCGAGAGCCTGGAGGAACTGACCCCGGTACTGTCCTTCGAAGGGGCACGACTGAATGGGATGGTCGGAGACTTTGTCGATGTCGTCGCTTTTTACGCCCGACCTCTCCATCCCGGTAGCAAGCAATACCGGCAACATATTGTTGGTGCGCGAGCCAAACTTCTCAGTTACCACCGGCCGAGTACGTCCTTTCGCCACCTGGGCCTGACGGTGATGACGGTTCGGGATGAAGCATCCTCAATTTTTCTTCGATTGTCATCATCGCCTCCGGCTTTAGAGAACAACATACTTGGCGTAGATGTCCATGTTCCCGTTAGTGAAGGATTCCTCCTCCGCGGGGAATGGACGTATACAGAGGTTACGCTGGATTCGGTCAAAGCGGGTCGCGAGAGATACGATGGGCACGGTCTTCTCGTCGGTTTCAAACTGCAGTATCCTGTAACATTTCTTAAACTTCGCTGTTCCTATGTGCGCCTTGACAGCACTTTTCAATCGGCGTATCGCGCCGTTTCGTATGTGGGAAATCGACATGGGATTCGTGCTTCTTTGACCCTGGAGATTCCCCGGTGGAATTCGTCTGTCTCGGCATTCGCAAAAATTATGAAGGCTATTGACGCGTTCGATCCTGAGAAGGCCGACCTGAACAAGGACCCGATTCTATTAAAAAAAGACCTGACCGAGACCTTCTATACCGGCAGCTTGGGTCTGTCATATAACCCTGTAAAAAATGTCCTCATCAGACCGAGTGTCATCTACCGCGGCAGTCGTGGAGATACGAAAGGTATTGCTCGTGAAGTCAAAGATGATACTTATTTCTACATCGGTGAACTCGTCTTCACTCTTCATAAGGACAACGAATTTATTATAAGATATCAGTACATCAAAGCAAAGGATAAGATTGATCCAAGCCTCGATTATTCTGCCGAGACCCTCTTCACACTCTTCAGCCTCAGATTTTGAAAATTGACGATTTTTCCATTGTTCCCAAAACCGGGTGAAAGAGAGACGTGTTGTGCATATTGGTGATTTCGTTTCACTCCGGTCAGATATTTCATAAACCGTAATTTGCGATTTTTAGTAACTGCTTTAACTTAACCATCATTCTGAGTCCGAGTTATCGAGCGAAGAATCTCTGACTATGTGAGTGAGTTCTTCATTTCGCTGTGCTTTGTTGAGAATGATAAATCCGGCAAACAGATCTCATAAATTGCTCAGTTTTGGATAAAAAATAACTTGACAATATAACGAAAAGATCATATTTTCGAAAAACTGGTATTTTATAGTAAGTTGATACATCTTACTCAGGTCGCAACCCAGTTGTTTTTGTCATTACTGCCGAAGATGCAGCTATCGAGGAGACAAGGAAAGAATGGTGTGTCTTGCAGCATATTCTGTTGCTCCTGTGATAGGTATTACTGTCATACCCATTTCTTTGGTCCGGGTTGTACGGTCATTTATTGAAAACTGAGCGCAATATCCTTAATGATCTCAACATGAAAGGCATGTCATTTGCTCCTTTGTAAGGTACGGGGAAATGTGACATGCCGTGTTGACTTTTCTTGGTAAAGGAAAGTTCGGACGGTATCATTGAAGCTCATTAAGCACGCTGAATTCCGATTCGAGTGATATAGCGAAGAATAAGTAAGAACAGCTTTCTTTTTTAAGTACTCTCTCCAGGAGGTTCTGAGATGAAGAAAATCATACTGTCACTGATCACCCTGACTTTGATTACAGCTGTCATTTTTCAAATCCCTGGGTTCATGTCGGTCTTTCGGAGTGATGTGCGGACAACCGATAGCATTGCGTTCGCGCAAGTTCTCCGCCAAGAAAACACGGAAAAGATTATTCCAGGGATAGAGGAAGAACAATTTATCAATCTCAGAATTGATATTGCAGTTGAAGATGCAAATCTTTTAATTAACAGAACTTACGAAGTTGAAATCCAGTACGAGAACGTCGGGACTGATCCTGTTGACAGTGTAAACCTTGTGTTTTATGCCCCCAATCACCATTCGGGCAACTATTATACGATATTGAAATCCGATATAGGCAATTTTTGTCCTCGAGACGCAACATGTGACGTTGTTTCGGACGGTGACACACTCCATACGATAAGATTTGCGTTGCAGGATACCCTTTTCCCCTCAGGAGGGGGTACAATTTCATTTACACTGGAAGTCATCAACCTTTTACAATGCAAATCATTGAGCAATTGCGTCGATATTTCAGCAAGAGGGTACACTGCCAGTGAGGTCTGTGAGGAGGTCGAGGTGAACTTGCCGGATCTCGTTCCGACATTGGAATGCACTCTCAATTCTGTACTGATATGGATACACAATTTGGAATGTGAAACGCTGATGGATGCTTTTCGTGTTACGTTTATTGTGGAAGGTCGTGATGACAGTATCCACCAAAATATCCATTTAACGATCCCTGCCGGTGACAGTGTGGCTATTCCCTCGCGATGGGTAGCGCCTGCGAGTGGTTGGTACAGGTTTCATGTTATCGCCGATTCTGACAGCATGGTGGTTGAAACGAATGAAGAGAATAACAGCGCAACAGATTCTTGCGAGTACGATGATGATGGTCCGCCGGTTATTGACCTTGCTCCACAGCTCGATTTGATATATGAATCCTGTTGTGGCTCCTCCCGTGTCTGGATTGGAAACTTTGGAAATGGGGACGTGAACAATACTTTTCAAATTACCTTTCATGAAGGGAGTATCACCGGTCCTGAGGTGCATAGCGTTTCCATTGATCCCGTTTTCCCTGCTTGGGGAAGCACCACACTTTATGTGGATTTCGATTGTCCAATCCCTGGGGATACGATCATGTATTACGTTCATGTGGATTTCAATAATACAGTTACCGAGATAGATGACGCCACGCTCTTTTACAACAACATAGATTCAGTATCCTGCTATTGCTGCGGCTTCTGTGATCTCGAAGTGACGAAAACTGCTCAAACCCTTGAAACGTGTGAATGGGAGGGAAGAACCTATGGGTGCGTTTCGCCTGGAGAAATCTACACATACAGCATAACCTTGGAGAACACCGGTACTGCGGCGTGCACGAATGTTACCGTTACCGATAATCTTCAGGGTGAAATCGAAAACGTTTTTAATGTCTCTCCAGCACCTCAATCCGTCTCTAATTTGACAATTCAATGGGTCTTCTCTTCGATTCCAGCCGACACGACAATCTCTCTAACCTTTGATGCCCAAGTGAGGTCGAGTCTTTTACCGGGAGAATATCTGATTATCAATGACGTCGAAGAGGATGTAAAAAACAGTAGTGACCGTGATACGGTCATCGCAGTTAATCCTTGCGATTGTCCGGTTTTATCGGTGGATCGACCGACACTATCCTGTGGAGGGACAGTTACTATAACAATCCAGTCGTGTCCTCTTGATTCACTACGGTTGGTGTTAACATATCCCAATGGCAGGGATACCACGTTGTGGAATGATTCGAACATACCGGAGAATTGGTCCCGTAATTTCTCTAACACCGATTACGAAGGACAATACACTGTGTCATTATTTACTACTGACTTTATGGCAAAGAAATGTAGTACGGAGGTTCATTTCACTGTCGATTGTGAGCCGACATTCTATCTTGACAAGAATAAGACAACATCATCGGAGCAATGGGTCGAGGCCATCTTTCGTGTTACAAAAGATGCGCACGTGAAAATGTATATTTGTAACCTCGTCGGTGAGATCATTCGGGAGCGTTTCGTTGATCGTGATTATCCCGCCGGTCCTCATGATGAACGGTGGGATCTCAAGAACGATGACGGGGAACTCGTTGCCAGCGGAGTGTACGTCTTTGTCATGGAGACCGGCCAGATCGTTGATTACAGGAAAGTGGCGGTTCTTCGATGACGGTCTCTTTTAAGGGAGAACACTCAGTGGAGGCGAAGGAAGAATTCTTGAAAAAATTTGAGTGGAATACGATAATCATGCTCTGCAATTCAAGGAGGAAGCGATGAAGAAAACAGGTATCATGCTCATTTTCTTGCTGCTTTTGCCGGCACTGACTTTCCCCCAATTTGAGAGTCAGACGCCAGGAACGACCGGGGCTGACTTTCTCAAAATCGGTGTCGGTGCCAGGCAGGCGGCCATGGGGAACGCCTTTACCGCCATCGCCGATGACGCCACGGCCATCTATTGGAACCCCGGTGGGCTGGGCTTTGCGAATCGTTGGAATATCAATATGGCGGGAAACAGATGGCTCTTTGACACATGGCACGGATCGTTTTTCGCTTCGAAGCATATTTGCGTTTTCGGCTATCAGCGAACGGCCCTCGGCCTGGGTGCCGTCGGCCTGGGTATGCCCAATTGGAACAGTACCAGTAATCCCGATGCAGTCCAGGGCAAAGCCAATGATCTGGCCATCATCGGCTCGGTGGGCCAGAGGATCGATTGGCTCAGCCGCAATCTTTCAATCGGCATCAGCGGGAAGTACATTCAGCGGACGCTGGCGGATGAGTCCGCCAATGGTCTGGGAATGGACGGCGGTCTCATGTTTCGGGCCGGGCGCTTCAAAACGGGTCTGGCAGTAACGAATTATACCATTCAAAAAGTCAAGTTCATCGAGGAGAGTTTTAAACTCCCGACAACCCTCCGCGGGGGCATGAGTCTTGCCCCTGCCCGAGGTTTTCTCCTGGCCGTCGATGTGAGCAAACCCATCGACAATGAGGCAAAAATTCATTCCGGGGCCGAGCTATGGGTGAGCGACGCTTTGGCCGTACGCTTGGGGTATAAGGCGAAAACCGGAGGTCCGGATGATATTGGTGTCAATGATTTCAGCGGATTCACGGCCGGTCTGGGCCTTCGATGGAAACAGTGGCAATTTGACTATGCCTTCAGTAATTATGATGATATTGCCAATGATGTGCTCAATGCGACGCATCAATTCTCCATCTCGCTGCGGTCGCCGAACGCCCTGGACCCGTTCAGTCTGAAGTCGCCACCTGAAATTCTGGATTATACGAAAGATCCGATAATCCTGATATGGGAACATACGTTTGAACACGATCGCGACCGACCGGCGCACTACCTTGTTGTCATGGATGGGAGCTCTGTCCATGTTCAACAGGCTGTTGCCCAGTTTGAACAGTCCCCTAATCCTGCAACTATCTCAAGGATTCGTGGCGACGAGAGTTTTGTATTCTCCGATACGTTTGAAATCAATTACGAGTCTTTCGATAAATGGTCTGAAATGGTTGATGGCGAAACCAAATGGTATTTTGAGGTGGATGGAGATACCGTCGAGATACACGAAGGAGATACGTATTATTGGACCGTTCTGGCTCTTGAACCGGAAACCATGCTGTGGAGGGTGTGCAAACAGAGGGTGGGTCAATTTACTTTCGGGCCAGGACCAGAAGAGCCGGATCCAACATTCAAGCCTTACAAGTAAGAGGAGGTCTTTAATGATGTCACGAAAAATTCTTTTCAGCTTTTTGGCTGCATTGTTGCTGTTGAGCCTTCTTCCGATGTGTGGGCCGAGGTTGATCAAGCTGAGGCCGTTCATGAAAGAGTGCATCCGCATGGAAACCGATCAGTGCGATTGGGGGAAGATGGGATCGCCCCTGTGGGTTGTGCAGGGGGATTCGGTTCAAATACACTCAACGATTTTCAACCAAGCAGGAGCAGGTTTTGTCGACGATCTTCTTATTCACGTCTATGATTCAACGATGGTCGCATGCCTACAGCTCTATGATCTCATCGGCACCCATTGGATCAGACCGTTACCGGAATCCGATGATTGCGAGCCTTCGGTTCCATGGAGGGTTCCCGTGCCGTCCCAGAAAGAAAAGACGGCCATTCACGCCCGGAATCAGAACTATAAGCGACATATATTCTATACGCTTATCGACCCCTACGACAAGGTGGATGAGAAGATAGAGAGCAATAACGTCGCCCGGACGCCGGTCAATGTCCTGTGGAAACCTGAGCTTGAAATCACGTCGCAGGCCAAGAGTTCCATACGATTGGTCGATAGTACATACATCAATGTGGAAAGCCCCATCATTCCCATAGTCTTCTTTGGGCCGCAGAGTGCTGAATTGACAACCGATGATGAACGTGACAAAATGTTGAAGGAGATCGGAAAAAGGCTCCATAACAATCCTCAAGTTTCACTTGTACTGAAGGGCTATGTTGACGTCAAGGATGAAATCGGAAACAGTGAGTTGGCCTTGCGAAGGGCGGAGAGTGTTCGAGAAGCTTTGGAAGCGTTATGTCCTCATTACAAGACAGATATCCGGATAGGGCAGGGACATGATATCAATGAACCATTCTGGAGGAATCGGGAACAACCGCCTGAGAGGGACCTTCAAGAATGGCAGCAGGAGAATCGTAGAGTTGAAATGGAAATCAAGATCGATGGTGCATCTTATTTCAATGGAATGGAACTGAGCGCATTGAAAAAAGATGATGTTGAGAAACTGGCAAAACTTCTTGTGCAAAACCAGGACATCGTCCTTATTCTCGAAAAGCCTTATCTCCCTGAGATACCACACGAACGACTCAATTTACTTTTATGGGAGTTACAGCAAGGTGGTGCGCTCTCGGTCGATTCGCCCGTACCCTGGAGGATCCCTCCCGATAGAACCGCCCATATCATGCCTGAGAAATGGGCGGAAATAGACACCCTGTTGAAAAAGTGGCAAAGCGAAGAGTTTCATGTTTTAAAGGAAATAGACGGGGAAAAGCGGCAATACCTCCAATGGCCGGATATGTCAACGCTTCCTCGAGAGACCGTCATCAAAGAGGATGACCCATGCCGGCAAGACGACGATAATTATGATCTCTCAAAAAAAGTGTATATCCGGACATACGCCTGCACAACCGCCGCGCAACCGGAGAGCCTGATGGTCAGCGGAGATCCGATCCTGTTCGAGCCGATTAGGGCTCGATACCAGTTTCAAATCATCTCACAAGATGATGGGAAGGCAACGTTCAAGATTCTGAGCTCGGCGGGAACGAGGGATCTG
>CP070758.1:4563629-4569763 GCA_020348925.1 Gemmatimonadota bacterium
CATCATTACGGGAAGAGTGACCGATGCCTCCACCGGATTGTCCCTTCCGAACATCATCATACTGGCCGAAGGGGATGTCGGGGGGGAAGACTATTATTTCACCCAGGCCCTGACGGATGAAAACGGGGACTACTCTGTGGGGGTGGAACCCGGAACATGGCAGGTTGTGGCCGTCGATTATATTCAGAATGAATACCAGTCATCGGATACACTGGCCGTAACCGTGGGCGAAGGCGAAACGAAGACGCTCAATTTTCAACTCCAGAAATACACGTCCTTTGTGGAAGGCTACACCAAGAAACAGGACGGTACGCCTGTTCCCGGAATTGAGGTCATCGCCTACACACTTTCCTCGTTCAAGATATCCCTCGGGAATTCGAATGAACAGGGGTACTACAAACTGGGTGTGGATCCTGGTCAGGTTGTCGTTTCAACGCTCCTCGCAGCAACATCACAGGATCCTGACTGGCCGGCAGGGTACTACGCCGACCCGGGGACGGATACGGTCACGGTGACCGCCGGACAAACGGTCCAAGTTGATTTTATCTTCAAACCTTATTCGGCCTTTATCGAGGGCGATTGTTGGGTGGATCAAACAGGATTGGCCGGCGTGGAAATAACGGCCATGTCCATGGATTTTCAGACCTTTGAGTTCCACATATCCTTCGCCGTGTCGAACGCTCAGGGACATTACAGGATCGGTGTCATGCCCGGAACGGTCTCCATGTTGACGGCTTCCAGGGACGGTTACGATATGACCTCACCCCTTGGCGGGTACATGGGGCTCACCATCGCCCAGGGGCAGACCATTACGGGCAAGGATTTTACTTTTGAAAGCATTTCCGGTGAGATGTCCATCAGCGGCCGGGTGACGTACGAGGCGGGCGGGGCGGCGAGTAACGTGTACGTCGTGGCTGTTTTGGATATGGAGAATTCTCCGGCGGGCTATCTCATCACCTCGACGGATGGGAGCGGGAACTACCGGTTCGACGGACTGATGGAGGGTGATTGGACGGTGGGTGTGTACAAAGAGGGGTATGGCTCCACACCGGCCATGATCTATGAGTTCCTGTGGCCCGGCGTAGAGATTACGGATGCGGATTTCATTCTACAGGCGTCAACAGGGGTGGTGAAGGGTGATGTCAACGATGATGGGGAGATCGACCTTTTCGATCTCCTGCTGATCGTCAATCATATTTTGGAGACCGAAACGTTGGACCCGGATGGCGTGACCAAGGCCGACTGCAACAACGATGGAGCGATCGACCTTTTGGACCTGTTGGGGATTGTGAACGTCATCCTGGGAACCGGTGCGTGCGAACCAGGAGCTTGTGGCAAGATCGTCTCTTTTTCAAGGAAGCATCTGGGCAAAATGTATTCCAGGGGGACGGGGCTCCGCAATCAAGCCCTGTTGAATAAGCACAAATTCCAACCGAGGTAAATTCTTTCCCAGGGAATGGGGCACCCCAATCGATGCGGCTGCCCCTGGTCTCCGCCACAGAAATTTCTAAGCCACAGTTCGAAAAGAGCTGTGGCTTTTTTCTTATGCTATCGGAAAAGAGATGCAGATCAGAGAAAAAATATGGCGCACGGTTTTCCAGATGAGTGTGATGTCGCCATGAGAGGGAGACCTCCGGTGCAGGAGAACCATGTGTTCTGTGCCATTTCCCCAGGCCCCCGGACCTTTCCTCCGCCGGGGGCGTGATGCGCTTGAAGACCCGTTCATTCCGGTCACTTTCGATGTCAAAAAAAGGAAAGAAAAAGACTTGACATCGAGAAAATTGGACTCTATTTTTGACTGTTGAATGGGTTAAGTGAGCAAGCGTTTTGTCACCTCCGAACAGTTTTTCTGCCCACTTACATCATCTTGGGTCGACAACCTCATAACTACTTACGATACCAACATACATCTGAGCATATAAGGTCGATGGACTGTATGGCCTCACGTGTCATAGACGCTCCCGTGAGCGGTTCGGGAAAAAAGAGTGTGGAGGGCTTTTTCTTTCCATATTTCTGGAAAGATCCTCGTCTCTTGTGAATAACAGAGGTTGAGAGGGTCTCTCAACCTCAACAAGGAGCCTTTGTGTCAAACGTATCCGAAGCCGACCTGTTCGGAAGGAGGTGAAAAGTCGTAGGAGGATGTCTATCGTTTCGTTCGTACCGTGGGTCTTTTTCCGCGGCAAGTTTTTTCACGGATCCGTGTGCAGTGAGAAATTCTGCATAACTTCAGACAAAGGGGGGAACAATGAATGTGCGATCGACGAAAGCAGTCGTGACAGTGGTGTTGATGGTCGCGATTGTTTTTACCGCTGTATTGAATCTCTCCGGCCAGACACTCAAGAGAATGGACAGGAGGGTGGACCTGCCTGCGATTCCTGACCGCCCTCTCAATTCGGTGACTTCCGAGGAGGCGCGGAGGGCGGCCTTGGCCTGGTTGCAGAGCTGTCCCAGTTTTGTCAGCGGAGAGTATGCACCTGCTCCTGGTATGCTGGAAATCAAGGATCAGGAACAGAAGCAAACGGTTGCTTATGTTTTGGAGTTGGAGCCAAGGGGATTCATCATTGTCACACCGGACAGCGAGCTGAAACCCATCAAGGCCTTTTCGGAAAGTGCTCTTTTCGATCCCGCGGAGACACCTGAAAATATCCTGCTGCATCTGTTGCGCCTTGATATATCCCAGAGGATAGACGCCCTGGATAGAGGTGTTCTCGGCTCGCATGAAAAGGCTGAGGCCCGCGCACTGTGGGAGGACTGTCTGGCCAAGGTTGATGCCCAGGGACGTGTGCTGGCGAAACGAGGTCCTGAAGAAATCCTGTGGGATGTGGAACATGGTCCCTTCCTCTCCTCAGAATGGGGGCAGGACACCGACGGAGATGACAATGCCACGTTTAATTACTACACTCCCCCCGGTCCTGACGGCACCTCTTCGAATTACGTCTGCGGTTGTGTGGCCACGGCCTTTGGGCAAATATGCAATTACTACGAGTGGCCTGATTCCGGAACCGGGTCCTACAGTTACACCTGGGACAACGGAACGGATCCAGCACAGGTTTTGGCCGCCGACTTCGGGGGGACGACCTACGATTGGTTGAATATACTGGATATTTATCACAACGGAGGAAAAACTGCAACCCAGCGTCAGGCGGCCGGTGAGCTCTTGTACCATTGTGGTATAGCAGTGGATATGAATTATGACCACACAAGCCGAGGCGGTTCCGGGGCTGATGCAAGCAGAGTTGCTCGTGCCCTGGAAAACCATTTTCGTGGATCAGGAGTATGGGTGGAAGAAGCCGCAGCCAATTTTTGGGATCGTTTGTATAATAATATGGTCGCCCACCGCGCCGGAGAGCTCGCAATTCAGGATACGGGTCCGCCTACAACCGGCGGACACGCCGTGGTGGTTGATGGTGTCAGACACGACACCTTGGGAACAAAATTTTACCATCTGAATATGGGATGGAGCGGCAGTCACGACACCTGGTATGATATTGCAAACCCTTTTGCTACGAGTATTTATACCTGGGACGTGGTGATCGGTTGTGTCTTGGACATCGTTCCCACTCCCGATTTGGACGATCCTGGCACGACGACCGCAAATCCTGATTTCGCGGTCACCTGGTCTGTCTCGGACAATTTGGATGCGACGAAATATGAGCTGCAACAGGCGATTCCCGAAGCGCCACTTAGCAATTTTGCCGATGACGCTGAGGGCGGTACTGGGGACTGGATCGTGAAAGGTCTGTGGAGACAGTCAGATTACGACGCCCATGGAGGCACGTTCTCTTTTCAGGGAAACATTGCAGGAACAGGCGATGATTTTCGGCCGTTCAGTTCTCTCCAGCTTGACAGAGCGCTCAAAATTGATCCTTCAACCACCATGGAATATTGGTGGGGAAGCCTCTATTTTGAATTCTACGAAGCCCGTCTCGAAATTTCGCCGGACGAGAAAGACTGGACGACGTTGAAGATCCACACGGAGAACAACACCGGTGCTATTGTCTGGCATCAGGAAGCGGTCACGGTGGGAGATTTGGCCGCGTATGTCGGCGAAGTTGTCTCTATAAGGTTTGTCGTAGAATTGCCTGGTTATTCCTATTTCGAACATGAACTAATTGGCTTTTACTTGGACGACTTCGCCATCCATAACGGCTACATCGATGACTGGACCACTGTTGACAATAACATAACGACGGAATCGAAAGCCATCACCGCTACTCAGAGCGGCGATCACTGCTATCGCGTTCGGGCCTATGCTTCGGATTGGTATGACTGGTCCGATGTGGAGGTCATCAGTGTGAACCTCGACGCCGGCACCGATGTCGTCTTCATCATGGATATCACCAGCAGCACAGGGGCCCTCATGCCCGATTGGAAGAATGCGATCCCGTCCATTGCTCAGAACTGGAAGAATCAGGATCCCTGCGCCCGGTTTGCCCTCACCAGCCATGCGGATTACCCTTTCTCGCCCTACGGTGATCCGGGACCTCCTCCGGAATGGGCTTACCGTGTTGAAACGACCTTCGATCCTGACATTACAAATTTAGAAGCGGCTCTGGGTGCCCTGCCGGAGTTATGGGGAAATGATGGCCCGGAATCCCAGTACGAGGCCATCTACCAGGTCTTGACCGGGGCGGGTCGGGACCTGGTGGACCCGGTCAACTATACGGATCCGGGCGAAATATTCCCGCAGAGTCTCGGTCAGTTGTTCCCACTCGTCATCTACCATTTCACCCACCCCGAAGTGTTTCACGACCGGGACGTCGAACCGGCCTATCCTTTCTCCGGTTCAAAACCGGTGGCCTCGAGAACGGATGTCCTGAACGAACTGCTTGCGGCCGGCGATTCGACCATGTTTATCGGGCTCACCTACGTCACCGGTCCTGCCCCGAAGAGGACTCCTGCGGCCGAGATGCAACAGGATGACAGATCAGCCCACAGGCGGGAGAGCATCGCCGCCGTCCAGAATGGTGGACCCTTGGCGGAGATGGCAGCCATCACCGGAGGGGCGGTGTTCGACGTCGGCTCGGATCTGTCCGGTCTGGGGGATGCCATTGATTGTTCCATCATGCTCTACGGCGGTCCAGCAGGTGACGGCGATAACGACGGCGTTTCGAACAGTGAGGACAATTGCCCCTGTTACTACAACGACGATCAGGCCAATGCGGACGGGGACATCGAGGGAGATGTGTGTGATGACTGTACGGACATCGATGGTGACGGCTACGGGAATCCAGGGTTTGCGGCCAACGAGTGCCCGGAGGATAACTGTCCGAATGTGGCCAATGGAGGTCAGATCAATTCGGATGGGGACAGCCACGGTGATGCCTGCGACAACTGCCCGAATATGACCAACGAGGATCAGACCGATAGCGACGGTGACGGATACGGTGCCGCCTGCGAGTGCGATGATGCGAACCCCAAGAACTTCCCCGGCAACACCGAAGTGTGTGACGGTCTGGACAACGATTGCGACGGGCTTGTCGATCACAGCGATCCTGATTTTACGGGAAGCCCTGAATTTCATGTCGATGCCGAGCCGGAGGTGAACAGAGTGGGGTGGTATCGGAGTATCATCGGATCGGCGACCTATGATGTGACCGTCACCTCTCTCGATTGTTTTGATGGGACGGTGCAATTAAGTGTGACGGGGTTTCCAGTCGGCTACCGGCGACACTATTTTAACCCGAGTGGAGTCGTGCTTCTTCCGCCAAGGAGCTCCGCGACGGTCAAGTTGGTGGTCGAGGTGACATCCCGAACGCCAGTGGGCGACTATGTCTTGACCGTCTCGGGGGGCGATGGGACTACGATCCTCAGCGACGATGTGATCATGGAGGTGAGACGACCAAGAGGCGTCAAGATAGTGGGAGAAGCCCCCTCGGACTATGTCCTATCTCAGAACTATCCGAATCCCTTCAATCCGCAGACGAACATCGAGTTTGGTCTGCCTGAAGAGGGGCGGGTGCGGCTGGCCGTGTACAATCTTCTGGGCCAGGAAGTGGAGGTCTTGGTCGATTCGGATCTTGAAGCCGGGTACTACAGCGTTTCTTGGGACGCCTCCGGAGTGACCACAGGCGTGTATTTCTTCCGTATCGTGGCATCGAACTATACGGAGACAAGGCGCATGGTTTTCATGA
>CP070758.1:4569863-4645527 GCA_020348925.1 Gemmatimonadota bacterium
GCAGTCTTCACCTATTACGGATCGGCCCACACGGCGGCCGTCAAATACAGCGGTGAATTCAAAGTGGTTTACTTCGCCTTCGGTTACGAAGGGGTGGGAGCCTTCGGGACAGGCAACGCCAGATTGAGATCTTCTCTCATGGACAATATCATCGCCTGGTTTCGGTATGAGCCGCACAAGGGAGATGTCAATGAGGATGGAAACGTCGATATCCTTGATGTGGTCGAGGCCGTAAACATCATTTTAGGGCTGGTGGAACCGACAACCGCTCAATTTTGGGCTGCCGATGTCACACAAGATGGGAGTATCGACATTCTGGATGTCGTGAACATCGTGAACGTTATTCTCGGGCCAACGGTACCGATACGATAAAATCACGACATTCGTTCTGAGCTATGCTCCATAACACAGAAGAGAAATCGTGAAATTCACAAAAAGATTACATTGCTACGGTGCAACTATCGTCCAAATTCACACTCGGAAGAGAAGGCCGCCAGTGACATTCAATCCATTGATCCTATCGATGAACGTTTTATGATTGAATGCTCACAGTCCTATACGGAGCAGTCATGGTAAACAATTACCTCATCACTGCTATACGAAACATCAGAAAACACAAAGTTTTTTCATGCATCAATATTACTGGTCTTGCCGTGGGCATGTCGGTCTGTATGCTTATACTCCTATGGGTTCAGGATGAATTGAGCTTCGACTCGTTTCATGAACATACGGACGATATTTACAGGGTCATCTCTGAGATTCATACAGCCGATCACATGTCTCACAACGCCAGAACTCCCAATCCCCTCGGTCCGATTCTCAAAGAGGACTTCCCCGAAATTGTCAATTTTGCCCGATTTCAGGGGTTCGACGGTTGGCTCGTTCAATCCGGGGACAAATCCTTTATCAATGACAATCTGGGAACCGCCGATCCGTCCTTTTTCGAAATCTTCTCTTTTCCCTTTCTTCAGGGCGATCCGAAAACGGCACTCCAGGATCGCTACTCCATTGTCATCACAGAAGGGATGGCAAAAAAATACTTTGGAGACGAAGATCCTATGGGTAAAGTACTCACCATTCACCATGATTACACCGTCACAGGAATCATAGAAAACGTTCCCGAGAATTCCCACCTCCATTTTGACTGCATTTTTCCCCTAAAAAATATGGAATATTTTTGGGATGAAAATTTTGATGATTGGGAGCGAATCAAATATTACACTTACGTTCAAGTGCAACCTAAGAGCTCACACAAAATCGTGAGTCAAAAAATATCCAATGTGATAAGGGAAAATTTTCCACAATCTAACACGACCGTTTATCTGCAGCCTTTGAAAGACATTCATCTTCGCTCGGACTTTGAATGGGATCTGGACAATTATGCCCAGGGCAACATAACCTATCTCTATATTTTCGCACTCACGGCACTCTGTATCCTGTTGATCGCCTGCATCAACTTCATGAATCTATCCACAGCCCGATCGGCCAAGCGGGCACAGGAAGTTGGGATACGAAAGGTCTCGGGGGCACGCAGATTGGACATCGTTCGCCAGTTCTTCGGCGAATCCATCCTCCTGACCTTCACATCCCTACTCTGCGCCGTGGGTCTGACCTATCTACTCCTGCCTCTATTCAACGACTTGTCGAGCAAGCAGTTGAGTCTGAGGTGCGTCGTCAACGCCGGTTTTTTGATGGGACTTGCGGCAATTACGGTTGCAACAGGAGTTGTCTCTGGAAGCTACCCTGCTCTGTATCTCTCCAAGTTTCACCCAGCACGGGTATTCAGAGGCATCTCTCGCTGGGGCACACATACAGGAACCTCTCTCCGAAAGACTCTGGTCATATTCCAGTTTGCTCTGACCATCATCCTCATTATCGGAACAACCGTCATACAGAATCAACTCCACTATCTGAAAAATAAAAACCTGGGTTTTACAAAAGACCACATCATTACCTTCGAATCAAGACACATGAATTATGAAGGGTTTCGAAACGAACTGCTGCAACATCCGAATATTCTGAGCATGACGCAGTCACACGCTCCAAATCGCCAACCATGGGGCGTTACCGGTTTCTACTGGGAGGGAAAAGATTACGATGAAGATATCATGCTCTATCCTGTGAATGTTGATTATGATTATGTACACACATTCGATATGAGAATGCTTGAAGGTCGTTTCTTTTCAAGAGAATATTCCACCGATGCGACACAGGCGGCCATCGTGAATGAAACAGCAGTGAAGGTGATGAACATGGCTGCACCTGTCGGAAAACGTATTTCCCGCGGAGAGCATCAGGCGACGATCATCGGGGTTATCAAAGATTTTCATCAAAGCTCCCTGCACAATGAGATAGAACCGCTTATTCTGCGAATTTCCCAGGGCGGTCCTTACATCTGTGCCAGAATTCACCCCCGAAATGTTTCGAAAACAATTGCCTCTATCGAAACGATATGGAGAAAATATGTGAAGGATTACCCCTTTACCTATGAGTTTCTCGATACATCGATCGAGAGGTACTATAAGAGTGAACAAAAAATGTGTGACATATTTGCATATTCCACCCTGCTGGCTATCTTCATCGCCTGCCTCGGGCTCTTTGGTCTGGCATCCTTCGTGACAGAACAACGAACAAAGGAGATCGGCATTCGTAAAATACTCGGCGCTTCATTTTCCGGGATTGTTTTCCTGCTGACCCGAGAATTCATTAAATGGGTGCTCATGGCAAACGCCATCGCTTGGCCGATTGCCTACCTGGCCATGACCAGATGGCTGCAAGGCTTCGCCTTTCGAATCAATCTTGGAATATGGATTTTCATTTTCTCATCGGCAATGACTATACTGATTGCGTTCAGTACAGTGAGTTATCAATCGCTGAAAGCTGCACTGATGAATCCTGTGAAGAGCTTAAGATATGAATAACCTTCGGAACTTACAGAACTCTATGAAGGAGGGTGCAAGAATTCATTCTCCGTTCACCTTTTTCATTTTACCAGCCTGTTGGGAGAAGTGATGTTTAAAAACATACTGAAGTCGGCTCTTCGAAATATCGCCAAAAATAAGTTGTTTTCGTTTATCAGTGTTGTCGGTCTCTCTCTGGCTATTGGCTGTTTTACCGTTTTGTTTATCTTTGTCGATTTTTGGAACAGCATGGACTCTTTTCATGAGAATGTTGACGAGATTTTCCTGGTAGAAATAGTGATCGATCATATCGCTAGTAACGGTGTTTTCACAGATAGCCAAGGCTGCAAGATCGAACCCGGTTGATACGTTGAGTAGTGAATGATGGTTCGTGAAACATAATTTATGGCTTTCCACACCAATCCTGTGAGAGTCTGAGATATGAATGATAATCAAAGGTTGAACAAAGGAGAACATGGACTGAGGAATCAGATTTTTTCAGTCATACATCTCCCCTTTTCCTTTGTTTGGAGAAACCATGTTCAATAATTACCTGAAAATTGCCATCCGCAATGTGCTGAAAAATAAAGTTTTTTCCTGTATCAACAGTACCGGTCTGGCAATCGGGATCGCCTGCTGCCTGTTGATCGCACTCTGGGTGCTCGATGAGTTGAACGTCGATCGATTTCACAAAGATGGAGATCACATCTATCAAGTACTCGTCCGAAGCGGCGGAGAGAATGTTAGGACAACACCAACACCACTTGGGCCAACACTTCAGGAGGAATGCCCTGAAATTACCGACTGGACACGCTATCACTGGCTCTTTGAAAGGGCGATGCTCACGTATGATGATAAATCATACTATGAAGACGGGCTCAGGATTGCAGACCCCTCCTTTTTCAGTATCTTTACATTTCTCTTCCTCAGAGGCGATCCTCAAACGGCATTGGAAGATCCATATTCGGTCGTTATGACCAAAGCCACGGCAGAAAAGTATTTCTCCTACGAAGATCCCATTGGAAAAACCGTGACTCTGAATCATGAACATAAGCTCACCGTCACCGGGGTCATTGAAAACATCCCGCGTAATTCCACGCTTGCATTCGACATGGTCATTCCCATGGCCTTCCGAATACATTCAGCAGGAAGCTGGTACATGGATTGGAACAATTGCTTCCCCATCACATTCATCAAACTTCAACCCGAAGCCAATATCGAAGACCTCCATCGTAAAATGGCCGACATCATTCCAACCCACGGCGGAGGAGAACAGGTTGGGCTGACTGTGTTGCCCTTTGTACAACGACATTTTTCATTCTATTCCGATATCACATACGTCTATATATTTTCAGCAATTGCGTTTCTTATTCTGGTCATTGCCTGCTTCAATTTTATGAATCTATCGACCGCTCGATCGACCAATCGCGCCAGAGAAATAGGGATGCGGAAGATTTCAGGAGCCTTTCGAATCCATATCATCGTTCAATTCATGGGTGAATCTCTGTTCTTGTCACTTGCGGCACTCATGGGTGCACTGATCTTGGTCGCCTTCCTGCTCCCGTATTTCAACTCGCTGACCGGGAAAGCGCTTGCGTTGAGCAACGGAGCACTGATTCCTTTCGCTGTTGCTTTTTCCTGTATCACGGGCGTTGCTGCAGGTATCTATCCTGCCTTCGTACTTTCCGGCTTCCAGCCGTACAAGGTGCTCAAGGGCGACCTCACATTAGGTGTAAAAAGCTCCACATTAAGAAAATCGCTGGTCGTCATTCAATTTTCACTATCGATCATGTTGATCATATGTATGCTGGTGATTTATAAACAGCTCGACTACATCCGGAACAAAGATATCGGTTATGATAAAGAATGGCTGGTCAAGATTCCGTTACGGGGGGGAAGCCAACAGTACTATGACGTTCTCAAAAGTGAATTTCTGCATGAGACGAGCATACTCGGCATCACCGGGACTCAGGCGAGCCTGCCGTATCTGTCCTGGCACCAAGGGGGTTTCCACTGGAAAGGAAAGGATCCCAACGAAAACATATCCATCTCCTGTAATATGATCCAGTACGACTTCGTCGAAACTTTCCAGATCGAACTGCTTGAGGGCAGAGATTTTTCCCATGAGCATGCTGTGGATGCAACATCGAGCTGCCTGATCAACGAGGAGATGATGAACATCATGGGCCTTGAAACGGCCGAGAATGCTATACTGAGTCAGACCAATCAGGATTACACCATCATCGGCGTGATGAAAAATTTCCATTTCCATACATTCGGAAACCGTATCGAACCACTCGTCCTGAGGTTCACTCCCGGAGTCAATTACATGTATATCCGGATTGCTCCTGAAGCCTTTTCTTCAACCCTCGCCTTCATCAGGGACACCTGGAACAGCACTGTACCGAATTACCCTTTTGCGTGCAGTTTTCTCAATGATGAATTGAACAGAGGGTATCGAAATATCGAAAGGGCTGGTACACTGCTGAACGGATTTGCTTTGCTGGCGGTTGTTATTTCATGCCTCGGTCTGTTCGGCCTGGTTTCTTTCACGGTCCAACAACGGACGAAAGAAATAGGCATCCGTAAAGTCTTGGGAGCTTCTGTAGTGAGAGTCATTACGCTTTTAACAAAAGATTTCATGATGTGGATACTCCTGGCCAATATAACTGCCTGGCCCGCGGCCTGGTACGCCGCGAACAAGTGGCTGCAGAATTTCGCCTACCGTATCGATATGAACCTGTGGGTGTTCATTACGGCGGGTGCAATCGCGGTGGCCGTTGCCATGGTAACGGTGAGCTACCAATCGATCAAGGCGGCCCTGGCCAATCCCGTAAATAGTTTGAGAACCGAATAACCGCAGGAGGAGCTATGATTCGCAATTACCTGAAAATTGCTCTCCGCAATTTGCTGAAAAATAAAGTTTTTTCGTTTATCAATATTTCAGGACTGGCCATCGGCATGGCGGTATGTATGCTTATTCTGATGTGGGTATCGGACGAGTTGAACTACGACTCATTTCACGAAAACGGTGACCGCATTTATCGCGTATGCATCGATGCCTTCCTGGGAACACCTTTGAAAGCCCCCGTCTGCATGGCGCCCGCAGGACCGGCCATGAAAGAATCATTTCCCGAGGTACTGGACGCCGCCCGGCTCGTTCGACCCCGCCGGGCCTCCGTCCTCCATGAGAACAGGCCCTCTTCGGAAGACGATGTGGGATACGCCGACGCTTCGTTCTTCAATATATTTACATTTCCCTTTGTCACCGGCGATCCGGCCACGGCCCTCAAAGCAGCCAATACGGTCGTCATTACTGAGGACGTGGCGAAAAAATATTACGGGAATGGAGATCCTCTGGGTACCACCCTTGAAATCGAGGGAATCGAGTATTCGGTGACCGGAGTCGTCAGAAATCCGCCTGCAAATTCCCATCTCAATTTTCGCATGCTTCGCTCTTTTGAGACGTTGTACCAGGAGAACAGGGATGCCCTCGAGAATTGGCTGAGCGCCAGTTACTATACCTACCTCCTTCTGGACGAAAATGCCGATATCGCCAGCCTCGAAAATAAATTCCCAGCGCTGATCGATACACACCTCGGTCCGGTGTTGAAGAGCATAGGAGGATCGGTCGCTCTGTTCCTTCAACCTCTCAACCGGATTCATCTCTATTCCCACTTGGAAGGAGATCTGGGTTCTGCGGGGGACATCTCGTATGTCTACCTCTTCTGCGGCATCGCCCTCTTTGTCCTCATCGTCGCTTGTATCAACTTCATCAATCTGGTCACGGCACGGTCTTCCATACGAGCCAGGGAGATTGGTATCCGAAAAAGCCTGGGGGCCGCCAGAGTACGACTTGTGCAGCAGTTCCTGGGGGAGTCGATCCTCTATTCTCTTTTCGCTTTCGTTCTGGGATTTTTCCTCGTGTTCTTGACCTTGCCGCTCTTCAACACCCTTCTGGATCATGACCTGAGCATCAACGCCGGGAATGCGCCGTGGTTGATTACAGCTTTCCTCGGACTGACCATTTGTGTCGGCCTCTTCGCCGGAAGTTACCCGGCCCTGTATCTGTCCGGATTCCAACCCGTCAGTGTATTGAAGAGGCATCTCAACATCAAGATATCAAGCTCGCATTTCCGCCGAGCCCTGGTCGTCCTCCAGTTTGCCATATCCGTTTTTCTGATCATCGGCACATGGACCGTCGTGCGGCAGGTGTCCTTCATGAAAAACAAAAACCTTGGATTTGACGGGGAACAGGTTCTCATCCTGCAGAATCTTCGGGAATCCGAAGAGCATATATCATACGAGACTTTGAAAACGGAGTTCGAAAAGGTACCAGGAATTATCCGAACCGGAGCTTCGAATACGGTGATCGGACAGAGAAGAAGAAAAAGTGTCTTCATCCCCGAAGGGTTCACCCAGGAACAGTCGCAAACAATGGACTGGCTGATCATCGATGCCGATTACATCCCGGCCATGGGAATGAAAATGGCCATGGGACGAAATTTTTCCGCCCAGCTTGTCACGGATACGAGTTCCGCGATTCTTAACGAGGTCGCCGTGCGCAAGTTCGGATGGACTGAGCCCATTGGTAAAACCATCAAGCTGCCGGCGATTGATGAGGACGAAGGATACACTTTGAATGTTATTGGTGTTGTCCAAAATTTTCATGTGGCATCTCTCCGCGAGACTATCGAGCCGCTGATCATGCTCTGCGATCCCCAACAGGTTGACAATCTGGCCGTCAAACTTTCTCCTGAAAATATTTCAGGTACGATCGACCGGCTACGGAACAAATGGGGTGGATTGATCCCGAATCGACCCTTCGATTTCTTCTTTCTCAATGACACCTTCGATGAAATGTACCGTTCCGAGGAGCGACTGGGTCATCTGATCTTCTATTTCAGCCTCCTGGCCATTTTCATCGGGTGCCTGGGCTTGTTCGGTCTGACCGCCTTTATGGTCGATCGACGAGTGAAGGAAATCGGGATTCGAAAGATCCTCGGTGCTTCGGCCGTTAATATCGTCGGATTGCTCTCTGGGGAGTTCATGCTCTTAATCTTCATCGCCGCCGGGATTGCCTGGCCGATCTCATACTTCGGACTGAATCGATGGATGGAATCCTTCGCCTATCGGACACCTCTGGCCTGGTGGGTGTTTCTGTTGTCAGGTCTGCTCGTCCTCATCGTTGCCCTCGCAACTGTGAGCGTTCAGGCCGTCATGGCGGCCCTCACCAATCCGGTGAAGAGTCTTCGATATGAGTAAAAAGATGAGAATAATGACGAGTTCAGGAATATGGAGACTGAGACTCAGGAACTTCAAACAAACATTTCATTGCGACCGGAATCTCTAAGCTGGACAAGGGGGAACTATGTTTCACAATCATTTGAGAGTAGCGTTCCGAATTCTATTAAAGAACAAAGTCTTTTCCTCCATTAATATTTCCGGCCTTGCCATCGGGATAGCCTGTTGTATTTTAATATCCTTGTGGATTCAGGATGAGCTGAGCTATGACGGTTTTCATGAACACAAAGAGAACATATTCAGAGTGGTTACGGTTTTTCGCAATGACGGAACCGAAGTGTATGGTGAACAGACACCCGCCCCCCTCGCTTTCACTCTCAAGAATACGTTCCCTGAGATAGAGAAATCAACGACCGTTTGTGGCAGCTGGGTTACCGGAAATTTGCGGACGACGATTGCTGTCGGAGACAATTCCTTTTATACCGACAACTTGATTCTGACCGATTCCTCCTTTTTTGAGATCTTTTCATTTCCCTTTCTGTATGGTGAGAAGGCGACTGCCCTGTCCGATCCAAATACTGTCGTCCTCACCAGTTCTGTGGCGAACAGGTGCTTCGGAGATGTTGATCCCCTGAACAAAACCATTCACATTGACGGGAATCCTGTGATTGTCTCCGGAATTATCGAGGACATTCCGGATAACTCCCATTTACAATTCGATGTCGTTCTGCCGTTGACTCATGTCAGAAACACCGACCGGGGCTTCTTTTTAAACAAATGGGATTCGTACGGATTCTCAACGTATGTTCTTCTGCGGGGCGGCACGCCTGTGAGAGAGCTCGATGCAAAAATCGACGATCTGATCATCAAAAACGATCCGTTTTTTGGCGCAACGGCCGGTCACATATTCTTGCAATCTCTGTCCAGGATTCGTTTGTTCAATGTTGACGGAAGCGCCGGACTGGCCCGTTATGTCTATATATTTGCTACAATAGCGGTGATCGTCCTGCTCATCGCCTGCATCAATTATATGAACCTTTCAACCGCCCGTTCCGAAAAAAGATCGAAAGAGATAGGTTTGAGGAAAGTCGTCGGGTCAAGGAGGACACTGATAATCAGACAGTTTTTTAGTGAATCATTCTTGTACGCTTTCATTTCATTTTTGATTTCACTTGGTATCGTTATAATCTTTCTTCCTCATTTCAACGAGTTAACTGGAAAGCGAATTGATTTTACCATCATGAATCCCGGCCTTATCGTGGGGGCAATCCTGGCTGCTCTTTTTACAGGAATTGTGTCCGGCTCGTATCCGGCGTTATATCTCTCATCCTTTCTCCCCATAGATATATTCAAAAAATCGACGCATTCTGGAATCGGGAAATCTCTTGTGAGAAAATCCCTCGTCGTTCTTCAATTCACATTATCCATCGCTTTAATCATATGCATGATGATCGTCTCTCATCAGGTTGGGTTTATGAGACATGCCGAAATCGGATTCAGCAAGGAAAACATCATAACGCTTCCAGTCAACGGAAGCATTGAAAACAGACTGGAGTCATTCAGGCACGAACTGAAAAAAAATCCCAACATTCTTGATGTCGCTTTCAAAAGTTCCAGTTCTCTCCGTTCGGGTGCAACGTCTGGTACAATTTCGTGGGAAGGGAAGGACCCGGATCTGCAGATAAACTGGTGTCACCCGATGGTCGATCATGACTACTTTCACACATTAAACATGAAAATTGTCGAGGGAAGGGATTTCTCAAGGGATAACCAGTCGGATCAGAAACAGGGTTTCATTCTGAACGAAGAAGCGGTTCGACAGAGTGGCCTCCAGCAACCGGTTGGAAAATCTATTTCCGTGAACGGCAGAACCGGTATCATAATCGGTGTTGTGCAGAACGCCCAACTGAATTCGCTCAGATTCCAGGTGCAACCGGAAGTATATCATCTTTCACAAACGTTCCGGGAAAAGTTCCAGACTCTTTTCATAAAGCTTGGTTCTGCTGAAAATAATACGAAATTTAGTTCGTTGAGGACATTGCTGACCCACATCGAACATGTCTGGAAACAGTTCATGCCGGGGGCCCCCTTCGAATACAGATTTCTGGATGAAACAATCGAGGACCTGTACAGAGCGGAAATGCGTGTGAGTGGTATTCTAAATTACTTCACGCTGTTAGCAGTCTTTCTCTCATGCCTTGGACTCTATGGCCTAACATCATTCATGGCAGAACAACGCCGAAAAGAGATTGGTGTGCGAAAAGTGCTCGGAGCATCAATTCCGGGAATCGTCATCGCATTTTCGAGAGAATTCACGAAATGGGTGTTTCTCGCCAATATCATAGCCTGGCCCCTGGCGTACTATGTCATGAACAGATGGTTGGAGAATTTTTCATACCGGGTAAAACTCGGAATAGAGACATTTCTTCTGGCGGCGTTTCTGGCGCTCACCGTCGCCCTGCTAACCGTCAGTTATCAATCGCTAAAAGCGGCTCTGGCCAATCCTGTGGAAAGCCTCAGATATGAATAGCAAAATCCTTAGTAATACATTACTGTGAAGAGCACTGGTTGTATTTCTGAAATAGGGCATCTTTTATGTTTAAGAATTATATCGTAATCGCTTTGAGAAACATAAAGAGATACAAAGGATATTCATGTATAAACATAATCGGACTTGCCACTGGCATGGTCTGTTGTCTGTTCATTGCCCTGTGGATACTCGATGAACTCAGTTACGACCGATTCCATGAAGACACCGACCGCCTCTATCAGGTACTGGTACATAGGCTGAATCAAAACCGTCCCGCAACACCTATTCCTCTTGCTCCTGCCCTAAAAAAAGAAGTCCCCGAAATTGTATATGCTACGCGATATGGATGGCTTTTAGAGGTTCTGCTCAGTCACGGTGATCGAGCATATTATGAAAGCGAAATTCGAGTTGTGGATGCCGATTTTTTCAAAATCCTTACTTTCCCGTTACTCAAAGGTAATCCGAATTCGGTTTTGAACGACATCAACTCCATCGTCATATCGAAAACCATTGCACAAAAATATTTTCCAGATGAAGACCCCATTGGGAAAGTGCTAACAATGAACCATCGTCGTGATTTCGTTGTTACTGGCGTCATGAGAGATATACCCCAAAATTCAACACTTCAGTTTGATATGGTCGTGAGACATGAAATTTGGAATATGAAGGCATACGAACGAAAACTGGACCCAACAGATTGGAGTTGGCACAGCCCCAGTATTGTTGTGAGGATTCCTGAGAACATGTCCCCGGAGGATATAAACGTTAAAATCAAAGACTTTATTCGAAAACATGACAATGAACAGAATGCTTCCATCTCTTTGATGCCGTTTACTAAAAGAAATATTGTTTTTCGGGATACACATAACTACATCACCATTTTCTCAGTCGTGGCAATTTTTCTTCTTATCATTGCCTGCATCAACTTCATGAACTTTTCAACAGCACGCTCGTCCAACCGCGCCTGTGAAATCGTTATTCGAAAAGTTTCCGGTGCTCAACGTAACAATATCTTCGTGCAATTTTTAAGTGAAGCATTTGTGCTGACGATCACAGCTCTTATTGTAGCTTTACTATTGATATCAGTCTTGCTGCCTTTTTTTAACAACCTGGTTGGGAGACAGTTTACGCTGGATGCATTGAGAAACTGGACCATTCTTCCTGTACTCGGCGGTTTGGCTCTTACTACAGCACTTGTTTCTGGTAGTTATCCGGCTCTTTTTCTGTCCTCATTGAAACCGACGACTGTTCTCAGGAACACATCGAAGGCAGGCGCTCCAGGCTCTCTCGTCAGAAAAATTCTGGTCGTTTTTCAGTTCTCCACATCCATTTTTTTAGTTATCGGAACAGGTACGATTTACAGACAACTTGAATACATGAAAAGTAAGGACGTTGGGTATGTCAAGGATAATCTTCTCACTATTTCTCTAAAAGGTGAAAGTAGACAATATTATGAGGCATTGAAAATGAGACTATTGTCCGATGAAAGCATAGTCAGTGTCTCCGGAACGTCTGATGATCTTCCCGAATTTGATTGGAATATAGATATCAGCGACCGGAAGGGAGCGAATCTCGATAGAGAAATGTCTGTGGATTTCAATTATGTCGATTACAATTTTTTTGAGACGTTGGGTATTGAAATGATTGATGGGGGAGATTATACGGAAGAAAACATTTCGGGAGGCGATAATATCCTTGTCGTGAATGAAAAATTGGTCGAATTGATGGGATTCAATATTGGCGTCGGACATCGCCTCCATTTCGAAGGTGATGAGGGAATAATCGTGGGTGTAATTGAAAACGTTCATTTCCGGCCGTTGACCGATTTTATGAGACCAATTGTTTTTCTTCTGCAACCTCAACAGGTGAACTATTTGGTGTTACGGTTACAAGGGAAAAATATATTCTCCTCACTTCGATTCATTAAAAAAACGTGGGAAGAAATAATGCCGCTGTATCCTTTCGAATACGAGTTTGTCACCGAACGTTTCAACCGTCGCTACACTGGTATTGAAAGAATGGGCCATCTTTTCAACGTGTTCACATTTATTGCCATCTTTATCGCGTGTCTCGGTCTCTTCGGTTTGGCCTCTTTTATTTCCGAACAACGATCGAAGGAGATTGGTATTCGAAAAGCTTTAGGGGCTTCAGTTTCAGGAATTATGCTCATGCTATCTAGAGAATTCTTACTGTGGGTGCTTATGGCCAATTGCATTGCCTGGCCCATCGCCTGGTTAATCATGAACACATGGCTCGACAAATTTGCATATCGAATTACAATGAGTGGCTCCACATTTGTCATGGCTGGGACTCTGGCCCTGATGATTGCATTCCTTACGGTGAGTTATCAAACAATGAAGGCAGCCCTGGCCAATCCGGTAAAGAGCTTGAGATACGAATAAAAATATGAGATGTCAAATGTGTCTAATCTTCGAGAACCGTTTTACATTTCACGTCCACGTCTGACGTTTCACATAGAGGAGCAAATCATGTTTAAAAACTACCTAAAAATCGCATTGAGGAACATGGAACGGCACAAAGGATATTCTTTGATCAACATCTTTGGTCTTGCCGTTGGTATGAGCTGCATGATTCTCATACTGTTATGGATTCAGGATGAACTCAGTTATGATAGGTTTCATAAGAATGCTAAGGAGATTTATCGACTCGTTCCCCAGGAAAGTGGAATACGATATGCGGTATCTCACGCACCGATTGGTCATACCTTAAAAGAAGATTATTCTGAAATAGTAAGTGCCTCACGAGTTAGTATTGGTGAGGATCGGTCTCTTTTAAAATATCAGGATAAACGATTCGAGCAAAATGGGAAAATGGTTGATCCTGATTTTTTGAAGATCTTTTCATTTTCATTTGTCAAAGGTAATCCCGATACCGCTCTAAATGATCCAACTGCGATAGTCCTTTCAGAGAGTCTTGCAAAAAAGCTTTTCGATAATAAAGAGCCAATCGGAGAAATTATTCACGTTGATGATCATATTGTTTGTAAAGTAACTGGTGTTTTTGAGAATATCCCACATAACTCTCATTTGCAATTCGATTTTTTACGTCCATTTGTGGAAGGGGAGTGGTCTCAAAATTGGAATGATTGGTCTTATTACACCTACATTCAACTTCAAAAAAACAGTTCGATCTTAGAAATGAATCAAAAGATAAATGATTGTTTTAAAAAACATAAATCACCGGCTAAGAACATCGCAGAATACACAATCCAACCTTTAAATCGAATCCATCTTTATTCGAACTTCAAGTTTGATGTCGAAGGAAATAGTGATATTCAATATGTGTATATCTTTACAATCATTGCGATATTTATTTTGCTGATCGCCTGCATCAATTTCATGAACCTTTCCACAGCTCGTTCTGCTAATCGAGCCAAAGAGATTGGAATCAGAAAAGTTGTTGGCTCGGCAAGACTCCAAGTAATGAAGCAATTTTTTGGTGAATCAATTCTTATAGCCTTTTTGGCCTTTATCATCGCTATATTTTTAGTAGTGTTTTTACTGCCCATATTCAATGACTTCTCCGGGAAGCACTTGTCATTCAATTACCTTGAGTATCCTCTTATCCTGAGCTCCATTGCTATCATTATTATAACTGGGATTGTCGCCGGTAGTTATCCAGCAATACTGCTCTCATCTCATAAACCAATAAATGTGTTAAGAACGACAACGAAATTAGACAGCAAGGGTGAGAATTTTAGAAAGATATTGGTCGTCACCCAATTTACACTTTCAATTGGCTTAATAATAAGCACAATGGTCGTGGCAAACCAATTTAATTTTATGAAAAATGCTAAATTGGGCTTTGACAAAGAAAATTTGCTATATCTACAATTAAGAGGGATTAACAGAGAAAAAATTGAATCGTTGAAAACCGAATTACTTCGCCACCCCAATATCGTAAATGCCTCAGTATCAAATTCCCTTCTCAATGAAATGTTGAATGGAACTTCCGGTGCGGAATGGGAAGGTAAGGCGGAAGATAAAAGGGTACAAATGCAGTTTATTGCAGTCGACTATGATTACATGGATACGTTCAAAATGCAAATGGCGCAAGGAAGATTTTTTTCGAAAGAATTTGCAACTGATATTAAGGAAGCTGTGATATTAAATCAAGCTGCAATAAAGGCAATGGAACTGGAATCTCCAATTGGAAAACGGTTCAAATGTTTTTGGAAACCCGATGCAAGAATAATTGGAGTGATAAAAGACTTTCATTACAGACCTCTGCGTGAAGAATTGAAACCTATTATTTTGGGAGTTGTGAGTGATCGCATCAATTACCTTACGATCAGAACAAAGCCGATCCAGTCCGGTGTTTCGGATCTGATTCACTTCTTAGAGAACAAGTGGAAAGAATATAATTACGATTATCCTTTTGAATTCCATTTTTTGGACGACACAATTGACGAACTTTATGCAGCAGAACAGCGGATGAGCACAATCTATAAATACTTTACTTTTCTTGCAATATGCATTGCTTGTCTTGGACTGTTTGGATTGGCTTCCTATTCAGCCGAACGACGCACCAAAGAAATCGGTATCCGAAAAGTAATGGGAGCTTCAGTACCGGGAATTATAGGCATGCTAACCAAAGATTTTTTAAAATGGGTTTTATTTTCCAACATCATCGCCTGGCCCATCGCCTGGTATGCCATGAATACATGGCTGCAGAATTTTGCATATCGAGTGAATATTGGAATCTGGACATTTATTTTATCTGCGTCATTGGCATTAATCATTGCACTGGTTACGGTGAGTTATCAATCGATGAAAGCAGCTCTGGCCAATCCGGTGGAGAGTTTAAGCTATGAATAGACCAAACTAACAAAACCACGCCAACGGAGAGAGATCATGTTCCATAATTACTTCAAAGTAGCCTTGCGAAATATCCGTAGGAATACAAAATACTCATTGATCAACTTGACCGGACTGGGTATGGGTATCGCCTGTTCGCTTTTCATTTTTGTCTACGTTCAGGACGAGTTTAGCTACGACCGGTTTCATAACGATATCGGAACCGTCTATCAGGTTCTGTCCCACACCGACGTAGGGAACAATGCGGTTACTCCGGTGCCTCTGGGCCCGGTGTTGAAGGACGAATTTCCCGAAATAGAAAAGATGACCAGGTACCACTGGATGTGGGGGGAAACCGTATTGAGTCATGGCGACAAGACCTTCGTCGAAAACGGGATTCGCCTCGTCGATCCCTCCTTTTTCAGCATCTTTGCCTTTCCTTTCCTCAAAGGGGATCCTCAAACAGCATTGGACGACATCCATTCTATTGTCATCAGCGAGGAAACTGCCCGTAAGTATTTTGCCCATGGGGATCCCATCGGGAAAATACTTACTATGAACCACGAGCATGAGTTCGTCGTTACCGGAGTGATTGAAAATATTCCTCACAATTCGACGCTTCAATTCGATATGGTAATCCCCATTGAATTCAACATAACTCACTTCGACAGCTGGTACCAGGACTGGAATAATCTCTTCGTTTACACGTTTATTCAGTGCAGGAAAACGAGCCGGGTCGATGTGGTCAATGACAAGATTGCCGCAACGGTCACCAGACATGGGGGTCAAGAGAATCTAACCCTCTCGGTACTACCCTTTGCGGATCGGCACTTTTTCTTCTTCGCCGAGAAACAGACAGTATACGCCTTCTTGACCATTGCAGTTTTTATTCTCTTCATCGGATGTTTCAATTTCATGAACCTGGCAACAGCCCGGTCCACCAAGAGGGCCGCGGAAATTGGAATGAGGAAAATCGTAGGAGCGCATCGTAAACAGATCGTATATCAATTTCTGGGAGAATCCCTTCTTTTGACATTGATGGCAGGCTGCATCGCCGTCTTGATTTTCATTTTTCTGTTCCCACTCTTTCGAAATATCACCGGCAAAGAGATTGACATATCGTATGCTTTTGTGCTCTGGTGTTCCTCGGCGGTCACACTCTTCACGGGTTTTGCCGCAGGAAGCTATCCCGCCTTTTTTCTTTCAAACTTCAAGGATCTCAATGTCTTGAGAGGCAATTATGCATCAGGCTCCAGAGGACAATGCTTGAGAAAAACTATTGTAACGGTTCAATTCACACTGTCGATTCTCCTTATGCTGGGCATGTGTGTCGTGTACCAACAGACACAATACATCCTGAACAAAGATATTGGATATAATAGAGACAATATTATCAGTATCCCCATGGGAGGTGGAAGCGAAAAGTACTTTCAAACCTTTAAAAATGAATTGCTCAAGGATCCTGAAATTTTAGGGGTAACAGGTACGGCAGCGGCCCTGCCTTTTGTGAACTGGCGGATTCATGGGTTCCAGTGGCAGGGAAAAGACCCCGACGCAAAGATATCCATCAGTTTCAATGCGGTTGATTATGATTTCTTTGAGACGCTGCAAATCAATATTGTAGATGGCGGGAGTTTCACCAAAGAGTCCTTTTCCGAAAACACATTTTCTCTCATCGTCAATGAAGAAATGGCGAAGCTGATGAGATTGAATTCGGTCATAGGCGCTTCCCTGACCCGAGGGGAACAGTCAGGAACAGTCATTGGCGTTGTTGAAAATTTTCATTTCAATCCCCTCCGCTATCATATCGAGCCTCTTGTTCTCCAACTCGATCCCAGAGAAATTGATAATGTCCTGATTCGTGTTCAACCGGAAAACCTCTCCTCCACCCTCTCTTTCATTGAGGATACATGGAAAGAAGTTATTCCCCACTACCCCTTTCAATACAGTTTACTCGATGAAGATTATGAGAGAAATCTATTCAGCCTGAAAAGAACTGGATATTTGCTTGCCGCTTTCTCTATTTTAGCCATTATCATTTCCTGTCTCGGTCTCTTCGGTCTATCGTCCCATGCCGCCGAACAGCGGACAAAGGAGATCGGCATACGTAAAGTACTCGGTGCCTCAATTTTCAGTATCGTACGGTATATATCGAAAGAATTAGTGATCCTTGTGGTGATCGCAAATTTACTCGTCTGGCCTGTGGCGTATTATGTCATGAGCACATGGCTGCGAAACTTCGCATACAGAACCAGTATCGAATGGTGGATCTTTCTGCTGGCCGGAGGGTCGGCTGTATGTATCGCGATTTTGACAGTGAGCGTTCAATCGGTGAAGGCGGCAGTGGCGAATCCGGTGAAAAGTCTGAGATATGAGTAAACACCGAGGCATTATCATGAACAGATTTTTATCCATTTTATATTTATTGCTTTTAACGCCAGTGACAGTGTGTCCGCAGGCAAAGGAATTTCCAAAACTCACTGGTTTTTATCTTGGCCAAACACCGCCGGGTAAAACCCCGGTTGCGTTTCCGTTTGATTATATGCTGGAGGGGTATCGACTTCACAGTGCACCGGTCTTCACACCCGACGGCAGAGAGGTCTATTTCTCTGCAATGGATTTCAGTATTCGATACTCCGAAAAAATATTTGTCATGAAAATGATCGATAGTACCTGGACTCCTCCCCAGATCGCTTCGTTTTCAGGAGATTCTTTTGATGGCTCACCTTCAATATCCAGAGATGGTAAATATTTGTTTTTCTCTTCGGCAAGGAAACTGGATGAAGACGGGATGAATGAAACCGGGCATAGAAATATCTGGTATGTGACAAGAATGGGCCAAGAGTGGAGTTCACCAAAACCACTCAGTTATAGGACAACAGGATGGGAAAACGGGAGCGATCTTTCAGAACGGGGAAATCTTTTTTTCGACTCGTCCGACATTTATTCAATAAAATTTCCTCCGGATGAAAAATACACCGCTGAAAAATTAGGGAGTGCCATAAACTCCAGCGCAACCGAACTACATCCATGTGTTGCATCGGATGAACGTTTCATTGTCTTTTATTCAAGCAGACCAGGTCATTTTGGAGAAAGAGGAGGTGATTTATACATCAGTTTTCGAAATAACGACGGAACATGGAAACAGGCAATAAACATTGGGAAACAATTCAACAGGGGACATCTCTCGACCAGTTTTCCTCGCCTCTCGCCCGACGGGAAATATTTTTTCTTTCTCAAGCTCATAGCTGTCCCCTGGCAGTGCGAGGTGTTCTGGGTCTCGGTGGATGCGCTCACTGATTTGGACAAACAGTCAGATAGGAACTGAACATGAGATTCCTTATTCTACTATTACTTTTATGTAATGTTATTCTATGCGTCCCTTTCGAAATCAGAAGCCAAGAAAAACCGATCGATCCCGGAAGCATTTCGTTCACGATTCTTTACAATGATGTGCCCTTGAACGAATCGTTTATCGGCGATCAGGGTTTTTCATGTTTCATTGAGATCCCTGACCATGCCTTTTTGTTCGATGCGGGCAGAATCGCTGAGCATCTTGCTCGAAATACAGAGAAATCTGGGATAGATTGTTCCAAGATAGATTTTATTTTCATTTCTCATCTTCATTCCGATCACATCGGAGGATTACCCGGTATTATTGAGAAATGTGACAGACCCCTATTATATCTTCCGTTTTCATTTCCCAAAACGCAAACTGCGAAAGGACGGACGTTTATTGTTGAAAGACTTGATAGAGTAAAACGGTATGTTTCTGATGTTGTCGAGATAAAGGAACCGGTCAAACTGAACGAGTATTTCTATTCAACAGGAATGATTGAGGATCGAACATACGAGCAGGCGTTCATCATCACGACAACGAAAGGATTGATGATAGTAACAGGATGTTCCCATCCGGGAATTGTAGAAATTGTTCGGCGTGCCAAAACATTCATGAAGAGAGAAGTATATTTTGTAATGGGTGGATTTCACCTCGCTGCTACAGATTCCGAAGAAGTAAAAAGTATTGCCACTGAATTAAGGGGATTAACAAAATTTATAGCTCCGTGTCACTGCACCGGTGAAGCAGCACAAGAAACATTCAGATCTGTTTTTAGGGAAGATTACATCGAAATAAAAACGGGTCTCACGTTCAAAGTTGTCGCGAAGAACGAAAATGTAATTGATTAAAAAGTATTACAAAATAAAAAATTACGGCGAAAAAGGAGATCTGAGGGTATTCTGGGTATCTGCAAAAATCATTGACGAAATTAGAACAAAAGAAAACAAGGGATAATTATCTTGCAGGAGTATCACAATGAAATTTTCTGGTTCCACCAACATGTAGGCGGTCGTAACTTGAATACTTTTCAATGAAAAGTACTCTTGATCGCGACAGCCATAGAGATTTCTATTGATGGCTTTGGGTTCATTATTCATGCTTTCGAGAAAGGGTATATCATTTGTTCGCTTCAGCTTTGATGAAAATACTTTTTTCATTAACGATTATGAATCCGATCATTTTCACTCGTTCGAACGGAAATATCTGTATTTATTTTTTTCCGACATAGCACAACTCTCTTTTGATAAAATCTGATTTTATTAAAGATTTATTGAATACGAGGAGGCTTGGAGTTCACTTTCAAACCGAAAACTTAAGCACCGGCTCTTTATCGGAAGGACCGTATCAATAATTTTCAATTGGAATTGTATCACCTAATGAAAAGGATTCTGTATCGAAAATGACGACAGGAGAAAAGCATGTTTAAAAATTACCTGAAAACGGCTTACCGGAATCTATTTAAGACCAAGATATTTTCTCTCATCAACATCCTTGGTCTGGCCATGGGCATGACCATCTGCCTCCTCATTTTGCATTACGTCAATTATGAGAAAAGCTACGATAGATTTCATCCTCATCATGAGCGCATTTACCGTCTGAGATATGAACGTACCGACGAACAAGGTCAGAGTGTCCGTTTTGCCTCCTGCTGTCCGCCTGCAGCGCCCCGAATCCGCGACCGGTATCCGGAAGTGGAAAAGATCGGCCGCCTCTTACGTTATCGTGCCAGCGTGTCACACGGCGACACGAATTTTTTTGAGGAAAGAATGTATTTTGCGGAACCCGATGTTTTCGAAATCCTGAAATTCAGCTTCATCGAGGGTGACCCAACGCAAAGCCTTCAAGATCCAAACAATGCCTTTGTCTCTCAGACGACGGCTAAAAAATATTTTGGAGACGAGTATCCCATAGGAAAAACGATCAGTGTCGACAAAAAGGAAGACTATCAAATTGTCGGTCTCTTCGAGGATATACCACACAATTCACACCTGAAGTTCGATATTCTCCTTCCCTTCAAAAAACTGGAAACCCTTTTCGGTCCCGAGTATACCGAAGCCTGGGGACATACGGGTTCGTATACGTATCTCAGAGTGAAGTCCGGCACCGATCCCTCTCTTTTTGAAAAAAAATTACTCGGTTTGGTGGAAGCCGAATGTCCCTGGCTGAAGGAGTACAAAATGATTATGACGCTGCCGATGCAGCATCTCACGGATATTCATCTCACATCCCATTTCATGCAGGAATATGAGGCCAACGGCAATCGTGAGTCAGTCAATTTCTTAATGCTCGTTGCTCTATTCATTATCGTCATGGCCTGGGTAAATTATATGAACCTCTCAACCGCACGGGCATTGAACCGTGCAAAAGAGGTTGGTTTGCGAAAAGTCGTGGGAGCCAACCGGCGGCAGTTGATGATCCAATTCTTCATGGAAACAACGCTTATCAATATGGTGGCCCTGATTATGGCCCTGGTGTTGGTCACATTGTCCATATCCTTCTTCAGTCACCTCACCAGTATTCCCGTCTCCTTTCGTATCTGGACCCAGAGCTGGTTTTTTCCAGCATTGCTTCTGATGTTCGTCGTCGGGATATTTTTATCCGGTATCTATCCTGTTGCAGCGATGTCCTCCTTCGAACCGATACGCGTCTTGAAAGGAAAAATCGGAAACGCAACCAAAGGATTGAGTTTGCGGAAGGGTTTGGTCGTGTTTCAGTTTGTCATGGCCCTGATTTTGATTACGGGCACACTCACTGTGTATCGTCAAATTTCGTTCATGAGAAGCCAGGATCTGGGATTTTCAATGGATCAAACCCTAGTGGTAAAAGCTCCCAGGGTCAGAAACGATTCCTATGCCGAGACGTTTCTTTCATTCAAAGAGACATTGCTGCAAAATACACGTCTATCCAAAATCAGTCATGTGACTGAGGTCCCGGGAAGGCAGATCTATTGGGATGCCGGTGGAATTCATCGAGCAGGTACGGACATCAGTCAGAGTAAGAACTACCAGATCGTCGGCGTGGATTATGACTTTGCAGATGTATTCGATCTCCAATTCAGCAGCGGAAGAAACTTCTCAAAAGAATTTTCCACTGATTCCGATGCACTCATTCTCAACGAAACGGCTGTGAAATGGATGGGGTTTGAAAATGCGGAAAGTGCTTTAGGGCAGCAGGTCGATTACTGGGGGGATATCTACACAATTATAGGCGTACTGAAAGATTACCATCAACAATCCCCAAAGGAAGCCTTCGAACCGACCATTTTCCGGTTTATGCCGACCGGCAGAGACGTTCGAGGGCTCTTTGCCATAAAACTGAAAACGCAAAACATGAGGGAAATCATACGCCTCGTCCAGTCACAATACGATGCCTTCTTCCCAGGCAATCCGTTTGACTATTTTTTCCTGGACGAGTATTATGATCAGCAATATCATTCAGATGAATTATTTGGACAAGTATTCACTCTGTTTTCTTTCTTGGCGGTATTTATTACGGCTCTGGGAATATTCGGATTATCCTCTTTCAGTGTTGCCCAAAGGACAAAAGAGGTGGGAATCCGAAAAGTGGTGGGAGCCAGTGTTCTTCGAATATTTTTGTTGCTAACGAGAGATTACCTTCTTTTATTGAGTCTATCATTTCTGATCTCGTTTCCGATAGTATTCTTTGGATTAAGATACTGGCTTCATGGATTTGCATTTCGAATGAGTCTCAACGGCTGGCTCTTTCTTAGTCCATTCCTTCTTACCGCCTGTATCACTCTCTTCACAGTAAGTTACCAGTCAATATATGCAGCCTTAGCGAATCCTGTGGAGAGCCTAAAATATGAATAGCACAAGAGACGAATGATGTCGCATAAATTTTCACCGATGTTGTTGTGAACTTTAAGGAGTGGCGAGAGCATGTTAAAAAATTACTTTACGGTTGCGTTTAGAAACATGAAAAGGCACAAGGGTTATTCCTTCATCAATATTGCCGGCCTTTCCATAGGAATCGCCTGCTGTGTTTTCATTTTGCTCTTTGTTCGATTGGAATTGAGTTATGATAGCTATCATCCTGATGTTGATCGCATCTTCAGGGTCGGTCTCATGAAAGAGACTGAGAAGGGTAGAACAGCAGAGGAATCGAACTTGATCCCCATGGGCCCTGCCTTAAAGGAAAACTATCCTCAGGTAGAATACGCCGGGCGTGTGTGTATCGCTTTCAGTCAACCGACCGTCCAATACCAAAACAAAATATTTAAAGAAAAGAGCATATTTAAAGCGGATTCCGAACTCTTCAGTATTTTTCATATCCCTTTTCTCCAGGGGGATCCACGTACCGCCCTCGACCACATCAATACCGCAGTCCTTACCGAGTCTTTTGCGAAAAAGTACTTCGGTCAGGAAGATCCCATGGGGAAAATGATCCGGATCAATTCAAGCGATTTTATGGTCACAGGAATTGCCGAAAATCCTCCGCACAACACTCATCTGCAGTTAGACCTTTTCCTATCATATACGATCGCTGATGAGCCTGAGTGGATGAGCGGCTGGCATGCTTTGGCTACGCCGGCTTTCACTTACATCAAGGTGAAGCCTGGAATTCATCCTGATGAATTTGAGGATCTGATACGCCATGTACCGCAGACCTATATCGGGGAACAGCTGGAAGAGATGGGAGCCGAATATACGAATTTCCTCCAGCCGGTCAGAGATATTCACCTCTATTCTCTTTCTGCGCAAGGAAAGAGACCGGCTCGCAGCCTCATATATACATATATCTTCTCCGTAGTGGGTGTGCTTATACTTCTGATCGCCGGTATGAATTTCATGAATCTCTCGACCGCGCGGTCCGCCAACCGCTCATCTGAAGTGGGGATCCGTAAAGTTGTGGGCGCACATCGAGGTCAGCTTGTCGGTCAATTTCTCGGGGAATCCCTTGTTACATCATTCACGTCGCTCGCGATAGCCGTCACGGGTGTGGGTCTGTTGTTACCCTTTTTTAACAATTTCGCAGGGACACAGTTTACCTCCTCCGCACTTTTAGAACCAATGATCATAACTATCCTCCTCTTCTTAGCTCTGTTTATAGGAATTGTAGCTGGCATATACCCTGCATTCTTTCTGTCGGCATTTCGACCGATATCGATTCTTCAAGGCTCTCTGAGAGCCGGCTCTCGAGCTTTGATGATGCGGAAAATCCTGGTAGTCGGCCAGTTTGCCATATCGATCATACTCATCATCGCTACGCTTATTGTTTACCACCAGCTTGACTATATGAAAAATCAGCCCCTCGGCTTTGAGAAGGAACGAAAGCTTGTACTTCCTCTCAGTAGCTGGGATATTATTGAAGACAACTACGATCACGTCAAAGACCAGTTTCTGCAACATCCTTCCATAACTGCCGCCACGGCCACATCCGGCGTTCCGGGTAAAAGTATCAACCGTCTCTGGATGTATCCTTCCGAAGAAGAATCTGAAAATGGACAAACTCCGATGATTCTTCGCTGCGATCAAGATTTCATCTCTGTCTACGGTATCGAAATGGTAGCCGGGAGACCGTTTCGCAAGGAGATGGAGACAGATAGACTCAGCGGAAACTTCATCATAAATGAGGCGGCCGTCACCTCCTTTGGCTGGAACTCGCCTGAAGAAGCGGTTGACAGACAAATTATGGTCGGCAGTCGGCGCACTCCCTTTCAAGTTCTTGGGGTTGTGAAAAATTTCCACTGGTACGGCTTGCAGAACGCTATCGAGCCTGTGGTTCTTCGGTTCGTGTCTATGTTTCGGTACATCACGCTCAACGTCAATACTGACAATCTTCCGGAGACACTCGCGTTTATTGAAAAGAAATATGGGGAACTGTTCCCGAATCAAGTCTTTGAATATTTCTTTGTCGATAGGGATTTTGACAAGCAGTACAGCTTTGAAGAGCGTCTGGGTCGAATTTTTCGCCTATTTAGTTTCCTGGGAATTTTCATTGCCTGCCTGGGCCTTTTTGGAATGACAGCCTTCATAGCGCAGCAGCGGAAAAAAGAGATCGGTATTCGTAAGGTGTTTGGGGCTCAGGTTCCGGGGATACTCCTCCTGTTAGGCACAGAATTCTTGAAATGGGTATGCGTTGCCAATATCATAGCCTGGCCATTCGCCTATTACGCCGGACAAAAATGGCTCAACAATTTTGCATACCGTATCTCTCTAAGCGTGTCGACCTTCATCTCAGCAGGGGTACTCGCGATATGTATTGCTCTGTTGACTGTAAGCTATCAATCGATAAAAAGTGCTCTGGCCAATCCCGTAGAGAGTTTGAGGTATGAATAAAAATTGCCGTGAGGCTGTTGTGAAAAAAGCTCTATCTTCTTACAGAACAATCAAACTCAGGGCAAATATATTAGAAAAGAATCAAATATAAAAGGAGATGAAAATGAGAGAGGTTGTCATCCAAATTCCAACCTACGAGATTGAGCAGAACATCGAGATTGATGTCAGTATCAACGGCAAAAAGAGAGCCATGAAGTACCGCGTTGAGATCATAGAATGGGACAATTACAAGGAAGAGGTTCAGGACAAAGTCTCCATCCTGCGACGGGTTATTAAAGAGCACGATAAAGATTGGGAATTGATCCAGATTGGCGCTCCCTCCGAGAACGACATTCCAATCATGTTCCGGAAAAGAAGTGCAGTCATCGAGGACGCGTGGTAGGAACGACATCAGCGATCCAAAGTTGATCCCTGAACTCAATCACATAACTATCTCGGATCATAACCGACCTTGTTCCCTTTCATCTACAGAATGATTCCAGCCCTGCCTATCATGTTGAGGTAGCGATAGGCAGGTTTCCATACCTGCCGCTTTTACCAACCCTTGAGCCGGCGGGAATGAATCCCGCCCTAACCAATCTTCGTGATTTAGAACAGGTATCTATATCCGCCGTTCTTATTTTCAGAATTTATTCACGCACCATATCCATAATCTCAGCCCCCAGGTCCATGGCAACCGGCGGATCGTAATTTGAGAGAACAATGACCGTATACCTGGTGTCGAAGTTCATCTCAATAACACCATTGATCCCCGGGGCACCTCCGGCGAATCCCACTCCTCCCGACCGCGGACCAGGCTCCGCTTCGTTATTGAAATTATTGAAAAGCATATTAGTATACTTGTTCCTGAGCAACCGATCACTGCGGAGGGCAATGTCGAATAGCAGCAAATCCTCTGCCGTCGAATAGCCTCCACCGGCGGACGTCCCCTTGACAGAATGCATGAAGATGTTCTCCCGCTGATACCCTTCCTCAGGTCCGTAAGGGCTCATGTTCGTGTACCCGATGGCGAGATTCTCAACCGGATCATCCATTTCATAGGAATCGGTGTCCTTCATACCAATCGGTTCAAAAATGTGGTCCCGCACATAATCATAATAATTCTGCCTTGAAACCTTTTCAATAATTGCTCCGAGGACCACATAACCCGTGTTACTGTATTGCTCACCTGTTCCCGGCTCGAAATCGAGGGGTGTGTTCTCGATGAATTCCATGTAATCATCAATGGTCCTCAGATCTTTCCAGGTCGCCAGATACGTTTCGTCCTCCCAGTAATGTCCCCACCCGGATCGATGCTGGAGCAAATGCCGAATCGTGACTTTATCGGCCACTTCCTCGGGGAAATCAGAAAGATATTCACCAATAGAATCGTCCAAAGCGAGTTTTCCCATTTCAAGTAACTGCAGGATGGCGACGCTCGTGAACAACTTGTTTATCGAACCGATGTTGAATTTGGTGTCTTTTCTGTTCGGCACCTTGAATCGCTTGCTGGCAAAGCCGTAAGCTTTATGAAACGTGGGAGTACCATCTTTGGCAATGAGTACCACACCTGAGAATTTATCCTCTGCCGTCTGTTTCTCAAGAAAAATATCCAGCTCATCAGTACTGGAGAACTGTACATGCTTTTTCGGTATGATGAAGATTTCATCATCCACAGGCTCATTGAACGTTACCGCGGTTGTTTTGATATCAAATCGTTGCGATCCCTGCTGACTGTGAATGAGAAAGGGAATCATTATGCCATCGACTTCTCGGTAATCATCGTACACGTCTTCAACCTGAATTTCGCCCTGAGGTGTGTAAGCAGTCCGAATCTGCTTCTTCATCAGGTATGACTTCGAATCAAGATAGACAAATTGTTCAGCCCCGCTGGCCAGCCTCACTTTAAGCTCATAGGTTTCTGTATCCTCGATATCCTCCATCCCCACAATTTCAACACTGTGACCTTTTCGTTCATAATCGACCAAAATACCATCAAAATCGGCCACCGATTCCCGTTGATGGTCGGCGGCAAAATCGGGACGCTGCCTCGGGTTTCGCTGCCCCATTTGGATCCAGGCGTTCCTCTCATTCACAGCCCTGACCATAATGTCTCCATGCGGCATAATCTGCTCCGAACGATAAAGCTGAGGTCTTTTTTTGTAAATAGTAATGGGTATCTCTTGCGGTCCCATGGAGACACGCTGCTCGATTCTTTGAGTCTGAATCGCTTTGAGGGTTTCATATCCTCCTAAAGCCTCAATATGCTTCTCAATAATCTCATCGACAGATTGGTTTACCGATGTCTGCGCTTGTACGTTTGAAGAAATGAGGCTTAGGACAACCGGATAAAAAAATATAGAGAAAGAACCACAAATGAATATTGAAAAAAATCTCTTGAACAACTCCATTGTTTCTCCTTCTTCCGTATATATTTCATCATGAAAAGCAAACCTTCCGTGTTCCCAGTCTCGGGTTTTAAACATAGAACGAACCAAGGATATTGAAGTTCCGGTGAGTCTGCAATGTTGATCATTCAAATCTCATACAAAGAAACTGAGAAATTGGACATTTATGAGTGAAGGAACGGTCAATTTGACGTGCTAAGGTTTTAAGAATATAAGTTTTTAAAAACGTCACACCTGCTGTGACCAGCAGAAGGCGCGGACGCCGATGAAGAAGCAGAAAATACCCACAGCCACCAGTATGCCGCAGGGCAGGATCATCTCCGCCAGGGAAAAATGGCGCCAGATCGCGCCTTCCATGGCCAGTATGGCCCATTTGACAGGGCTGAAATGGCCTACGGTCCGCATCCACGAAGGCATAAAGAAAAGCGGTACCATACCGCCGCCCAGCATGGCCATGATAAGCAGCACGGCCCAGGAGATACCTCCAGCAGCCTGTTCCGTCCTCCCGAGGACGGACAAAAACATCATGATCCCCACAAATGCAAAGGAGCTTGACACAACGGCCAGAAATAAAATCGCAAAAGAGTCGGGTCGTATACCGAAGACAGCTATGCCGAAAACAAAGAGACCTATCGAGACTGTAAGTGTCGTAGTGAAACAGGCCAATGCCTTTCCTGCAAGAATATGGGCTCGGTCGATGGGGGCCATCTGAAGTCGGACCAATGTACCTCTGGCACGTTCAGTCACCAAAGAAAGCCCGAAGGCGGCCGTGACACCGATGAGCCCCCAGATGATACCCTGGGAAAAGAGATTTCGTACGAGCTTGAGGGTCCCTCCCTGATGACGGCGACATCAGTCTGTTCGATGGCGATCGGTTCCAACCCCCGGAAGCCACCCTCCTCACTCACACCCTCGCCCCCACCCATCCCGTTCTCGTCACCTTCAATCAAATTCTCCCAGGCACCGAATATCTGTTCGAGATTTTCCCTGACACTGGGGGACATGTCAGACGATTCATTCAGTGACGTCCTGGCCCTCTCAATATTATCGCACTGAGCAGCGGAATTGGAGAATATGCGCTGCATCCGCTCGGCGCCATACTTCATAAGAATCCCCTGCAGCATGGCCGCCTCGGCTTGGCGGGCAGGATCAACGCCCAGCTCGACTGTCGGGGGATCACCCCAGAACACCCGCTCGTAGGCCTCACCGAAGCCTTTTTTCAGCACGACAAAAGCAACGCGCTTGCCGCGACGGACGAGCTCTGCGGCTTACTCGCGGTTCGCCTCTTCGATGTGGACTTCGGATGCCGCATCAAGGGCAGCAACGAACATCCGTGATCCCTCGGTATTATCCTCGTCCACGACCAATATGGGAATGGCGCTGCGAGTACCACCCCCTCCCCCACCGAAGATGGCACCGAAAAAGACGGCGATGATGAGGGGGAAAAAGAGCGTGAAGAAGAAGCCGGCTTTATCCCTCAAGAGCAGCCGGAGATCCTTCACGGCCATGGCGATAATTTCTCTCATGCTCAATCCCTGAGATGTCGACCCGTCAGATTTAAAAAGACCCCTTCGAGGTCAGGAGTGTCCAAGCGAAACCGAAGAAGATCCCCTTCTCCCTGAAGCCGGGTCAGCTCTGCTATGGGTTCATCCGTTTCGATACGAATTTCACCACCTGTCCGCTCGGCAATGACGACGCTCTTCCCACCGTGGGTATTGATGAGCCCTTGGACGGTGTCGAGGGCCAACAGCTTCCCGTGGTCGATGATACCCACCCGGTCGCACAGTCTTTGTGCTTCTTCCATGTAGTGGGTGGTGTAAACGATCGTACGGCCTTCCACCCGCATCACTTCTATCTTCTCAAAGATGGCGTTGCGCGATTGGGGATCAACACCGACCGTGGGCTCATCCAGAAGAAGAAGCGGCGGATCGTGGATGAGAGCAATCGCCAAATTCAACCGTCTTTTCATTCCCCCGGAATAGGTTTTGGCTCTGTCGCGACATCGTTCCCTGAGATCGACGAAGTCCAGGCACCACGCAATACGATCTTTCAGTCTTTTTCCTGTAAGTCCCTGGATCTTGCCGAAAAATGTCAGGTTTTCCTCTCCCGAAAGTTCCTCATAAATCGCCAGTGTCTACGGGGCCACACCGATCTGTGCTCGCACCTCGGCTCGAATCGGTCGACCTGATCCATTCAGTTCGATACTCCCAGCATCAGGTTCCATAAGCCCCACAGCCATATTGACTGTCGTCGTTTTCCCGGCTCCGTTTGGTCCCAAGAGGCCGAAGACTTCACCCCTTTTGATATCGAGAGTGAGATCGTCGACGGCCACTATTGAGCCAAAGGATTTTTTTACGTTTTGAAATCGTAGCATGTTCTTCAGTTTCATTGGTGAGACACATTAATTGGACACAGATCTGCACAGATACACACAGATCTACTTTCGAAAGTTTTCGAACACCTTTCCGCTTGACCTCGGGTTACGACCCTCGTTCCCAAACTCTGTTTGGGAACGAAAATGCCTAATGAAACTCCGTTTCCTTTCCAATGTCCACTCCCAGACCGTAATTTGGTTGAAGGATCTAAACTGGATTATTCATACAATCAACGCAAAAACAACGTAACCGAAATATATTTTAAAAGTTAAAACGAACACTGGTGTTGAACTTTTTCCCACGGCATCTTCAACAAATAAAGACCATGTCATTCCGGGTTTATCCCGGAATCTCCTGAATTTTGAATCCATTGCACCAATCGAGGAGATTCCGGCACTCAGGCCGGAATGACAGTTCATGAATAAAGCAGGCTAAAAGGAGATTCCTCTACGATTACATGAATACATCACTTTATCTTTGTGGGCAAATCCCTTTGTATAATCGATAAAGAAACCCGCAGCCGGTTCTATCTTCATTATGAACGACCGGTTTTCCATCAGGATCGGTTGTGGTTAAGGCTTAATATCTGTGAGTCGAAAGATAGTCAGTAACTCTTTTTCTAATTTCGTCCTCCATTTCAAGTTCTTTTCTTTTTAGATTTCCATTTGGAAATCATGCTCCGTCCAGGCGAGCCTTAATCTGACGTACAGGTTCGAAGTCGGCAATAATTTGCCACAAGGCTATTCGCCCATCCTTTACAATGGCCTTCCAGGCGGCCGGTATTTCCCAATGACCGTCAGAGACTGGCTTCCCCTTCAGAGTATACGTTCCGCTGGCCCTACCGAAAATACCGATGACGTCACCTCTTTGAATCATATCTGTAACCGATACCATATAATCGGGAAACACATCCAGAAACTTTTGCCACTCTTCATGAATTTTTTCCTTACCTCTTAATCTTCTGCCGAGTGTATCAACAAATATGTGATCATCGGTCATGAGATCGGTAAGTTTTCCCATGTTATGTGTATTAATAGCATCGATGAAATTCAATGTAATTTCAATTTCCATTGTGTTGCTCATCGTTAAGCTAACCACTCTTCCGGCGGTATCAATAAAAATGCTTCCGAAGGAATTCCCTGGGATCCAACCAACAATTTTCTTTTTACTGAGAATTCTCCGGCAAAGGTTTCGATGCCAGGTACGGTCGTTCTCCTTCGTCCACTTTTTACTTCCACCGCCACTAAAACATCACCCCGACGTAACACGAAATCCACTTCTTTTTTTCGACTCGACCAATAAGAGAGCTCTACTTGAGTACCTTTGAGACCATTAGCTAAAGCCGCCCCGATTGCCGACTCCACTAATCGACCCCAAAACTCGGAGTCCTCTTTTGCCTTTTCGAAGCTATGTTGAGACTGGGCCGTTAGAAGTGCAGTATTTAAAACCAAAAGTTTGGGGCTTGAGGCACGCTGGCGGATTTTCTAACCGGCGTATTTCTGCAACCCGGCCAACATTCCCGCCGACTCAAGGAGTTTCAAAAAATGGACCAGGGTCGTTCTTTCCTGTCTGTCTCGGGCCCAATACAACCCGGATGAACCGCCTCGGTTCATGTAATCGACGATGCAGTGATTTGTATATCGGTCTTTTAAACATAAGGTTACAAGAGCATTAACAATTTACTCAATACAGTGAGTAAATTTACTCAATACCCTGAGTAATATCAATCAAAATCTTTCTTCCTTCTCTACCCTGTAACTGCAACTGTGCAGTCACTTTTTTAACGCTTTAACATCGCGCGGATTTTTTCCGCGACGGAATCCAAATCCGATCTCGTTGACTCAGGGGTGCGTCCTCTCGCAAACTTGAAGCCGAAGCCATCACCCTGAACACGGGGAATGATGTGAAGATGGACATGAAATATCTCCTGCCCGGCTGCCGCACCATCGGCCAAATGATAATTGATGCCTTCGCACTTGAACTCACTTTCATGCAATGCTTGGGCAATCAGCATGCCAATTCGAAACAGATACCCCCCTGTTTCCTCGGGAAGATCCCTCATGTAAGCCGCATGCTGTGCCGGTATAACCAGCACATGTCCTGGATTGGCGGGAAAAAGGTCCAGGAAAGCACAACTCACGTCATCCCTGTACACGATGCTCGCCTCAGCCTGACCATTGAGAATATCACAAAATACGCAATTGCTCATAGGTGCTTACTCCTTTTTCACTTCACTTCAAATTCCATAGATAGAACTGGACACGTATGGATCAGATCCGACGGAAAACATATGTTTTGAAATTACTATTGACAACACTCAATTTCATATCGTATCTTACCCTCATGGACAGCCCATGTGATGCGATCGATTCCAATAAGGAGTTCTTGTTTTGAACAAACTGGAAAAGATCGGAAATGACCATGTTTCAGGCGCAATGGATATTACGATACGTTGTGCCGAATATCTTCGAGAGCGTGCGCAACGGTTTTCGGGGGAGGAACCTGACCAATTCGTCCTCCATCTGACCACCATCGGAGATCAATTGAAGGAAGCGCAACCAGCAATGGCCCCAGTCCATCATGCAGTCCAATCCATACTTACTCCAGTAAAGAAGAGTTTCAAGGATGGACTCGATGTTCAGCACCTCAAGGAGGCTACTGATAGTGCAGCCCAAAATTTCATAGATAAAATGAAGTTATCATTAAAACACCTTGCAGAATTTGGGTTTACACTTATAGAGAGCGGGCAAAAAATCATGACCTACAGCTCCAGTCGCGCTGTTTCTGAGATATTGAAAAAAGCGAAAAAAGAGGGGAAAACTTTTCGTGTGATTGTTCCCGAATCCCGGCCCATGTTGGAAGGACGCATATTGGCCCAGGATTTGGGGTCGAGTGGCATTCAATGTACAATGATTATTGACGGAGCCATTTCGATATTTTTAGACGCCGCGGATATCGTGCTCGTTGGAGCGGACAGAGTGTCCGAGACCTATGCCGTTAACAAGGTCGGAACCTTTGCTCTGGCCCGCATGGCCTTTGACATGCACCTTCCTGTTTACTGCGCCTGCGAGACGAGCAAATTTCTGCATTCGGATCTGCTTCCCTTCATCCAGAACGAGATGCCGTCTGAAGAAGTATGGGAAAAATCTCCTGAGAATGTGATCATAAAGAATCTGTATTTCGAGAAAATCCTTCTTGATTCCTTTACCGGATTTATTACTGAAAGAGGAATACTCGGAGCAGAGAAGGTTAGAAACCTAATATCGAATAGTCCATTTTCAGAGGATTAAGCGTGGAGATTTTCAGAGATAATATTCAGTGCCAGATTTTGAACGATGGTATTCGATGTCCCCAAATATAACAGAAATCAAGGTTCGCATTGTCCAATACTGAAGCTGTATTGAGCAGTGTACCTCTATTCACTAATGTCTTCTCTGAACACATTTAATCCTTCACACAACGTACCGAATGGCCTGCGGACTTGGGGTGACTGCTCCAACTTATACTTGGCGCAATTCGTGTAAGAACACAATATTTAACATCTGTAGGTTCCCAGCCTCCTTGAGTGATAGTCCAATATTTATCCAAGTCCGGAGATAGATTAAAAATGCCAAAATCGGATGTCCGTTGCCCTGCACCCTGAGCCCTAAAACCTATATCGGCAAGTCTACTTCCCGCAACTGTCTCGCCGCCTAAATAACTGATGAGTATGTTCCATTCAGCTTCGGAAGGAATATGCCATCCTGTTGGTGCTAACTTCCCAGTATTGACTGCATACCAATTGTACAATCCGCCGAGAGTATCTCTATTTGAGGAGTTATTATTGTACCAGCAATAAGCGGGAGTGACACGACTGCACCATTCCGAATTATCTGTTACGTTAGGAATTGGCTCTCCATCACTGAATTTTGTTGTTTTTAGATTCTCCGCCATCCATATCTGGTCACCGATTGTTACGACTTTGTATACATTCCCATCTATGTCAGTTACGGTTGTGCCAGAACATCCATCACTGCCCAAAATGATGTTCACAATCTTCAGTGCGTCCAAAATGTTGATGACTCCTTCTCCATCACAACTCCCTTCAGAGCCATTGCAGTCAGCTCTCCATAAGCCTTGCTCATCCAAAATGACAATTCCCAATATATGATTGGCGATACTTAATATGTCCAATACATTGATAGAACCATCATTATTCACATCACCCTTTACACCTTCGTGTGGCTGGGCGAAAAGAGTGATGGGAAGGAAGACAAGAAGTGCGTTTGCTATCACTTGTGCACAGGTTTTCGTAGGACCACAACCTCCAATTAATTGATTTTAATCGTATTATTAAGGTTGAACTTTGAATTGTAATGTTTCTATGATGAATTACCTGAAAAATGCAGCCAAATTATTATGTGGAAAGTGTTGTTTGCTGATACAAATCAACTTGACCGTCACAGGTGAGATTTTTACTACTCAAAAGAACTTGAGAAAATTTGAGCCTTTTTGCTCTGGACATCACTCCCCATTCAGAATGTATTTTTTAAAAAACTTGTTCAAGATTAGTTTATGACACTGTTGATTTTTGTTTCAGCTTTTCTAATTTCTTATGACCTCATAACGGTTTTCTTGAATGTACAACCACTATGCTTTTGCCGAAACAACCTCTACGGAAGATTGAAGGTCGCTCCGGCTAGGACTGACATTGCCTGAAGATCGTCTTTGCGGCCCTTATCCTCATCCTGGGTCTTTATCAAAGCAAACCGACCTTCAAGGAAGAATTCGAACGGCACAACGGGCGGATTCACCTTTACACCGAAGAGCCCATGGATATCGAATCTCCCGTTATCCTCGAAGAATTGAACCGTATCTTCAAAATCCTCAGGCGGCTCAGTACCTGCCGAAACATTCTCGGAAAGCTCGGTGTTCAAAAGATGCGATCCAATCCCACCACCCATATAGAATGCCACGGGCGACGCTGGGAGCGAGTAAATATTGAATTTCCCGTCGAGACTGATGTAAAGGTCACGGAAATCAATCGTATGAGTGTAATCCGGTGTGGGATCACCGGGCGGATATTTAAAAACGTAGAATTCATCCTTGCTGAAATAATCGATGTTCAAATAGACATCGACAACGGGAAGCGTTCCAACCTTGACATGTCCACCGTACTGAATTGAGGAACCCACGTCACCGCTCTCAATGGTCTGTTCAAAGATCGTATACCGAAAGACGTCCCCTCGATAGTTCCCCAAACCACCGTGAATACCGAAACCGAGACCTGTAATGGCCTGGCTCGAAGCTCCTGTCAGAAAGACAATAATCACTGCGATGAAAGACGCTTTCAAGTACTGCATGGAACCCTCCTTCCGTTCATTTGAGTGTCATACAAACGACGCATAGGCTTCGACTAAATTAAATACCCACTTTAAATTCACTGGTGTATTATATGCCGCGTTTTCTCCCAAGTCAAGAACTTTTTTGAAATAAGCGATCAGGCACTCTCCAATTCGCTCAATCGTTCCACACTCAGAACGCCCTGAACCCTTTTTACTTTTTTCATGACCCGTCGCAGTTGCTGGAGATTTGCCACTTCGAGCACAAAAATGGTCGACGCACGGCTGTTGACGGTACTGGCTTTCGCACTCTGAATGTTCGTATCGGTATCAGCAATCGCCTCAGAAAGATCTCCGAGAAGCCCCTTCCTGTCCTCAGCCACAACATTGATTCCAGTCAAAAAGGACTGGTCCTTATCAACATGCCACTGGACAGGGACCCGGCGATCCGCCTCACTCATCAATTGAAGACGATTCGGGCAATCAATACGATGAATCGATATCCCCCGTCCTCTCGTTACATACCCGAGAATATGATCGCCCGGCAGGGGATGACAGCACTTGGCCAACCGAATCATGAGATTATCGACGCCTTCGACTTGGACCCCAGTTGGGCTGCGGCGGGCACGTTCAATCACCTTTCCGACAAGCGACTCTTTGGCCCTTTGCTCTTTCGGAGGAAGCAGTTTGTGAACGACCTGCAGGACGGAAAGATCACCAGTGCCCAGAGCTGCATACAGACTGCTCAGATCGAAAAACCCGAAATCTTGAGCCACACCTAAGAGATCGTCCTTGGGTATCTTCTTGATGCGGTGCTTTTTCAGTTCCCGCTCCACGATCTCCTCACCCAGTTTGACACTCTGCTCGCGGAACTGAACCTTGATCCATGCCCGAATTTTACCTCTGGCCCGCGGAGTCTGCACAAGATTGAGCCAATCCTGGTTCGGCTTCTGCGAGGGAGAGGTGATGATCTCAACGGTCACACCGCTTTGCAACGGCGTGCTCAAGGGGACGAACCTGCCGTTGACCCGTGCTCCTGAGCAGTGATAACCGACTTCACTGTGCACCGCAAAGGCAAAATCTATGGGCGTTGAGCCCCTCGGTAATCGGATAAGATCCCCCTGAGGCGTGAAGACAAAAACTTCCCTTTGAAACAAATCTATCTTCAAAGACTCGAGGAACTCCTTAGGATCAGGCGTTTCGACCTGCCAATCAACCAGTTGGCGCACCCAGCGCATGTGCTGGTCCAGCTCGTCCTCCTTCTTCTTCCCCTCTTTGTACCTCCAGTGGGCGGCGATGCCCTCTTCGGCGATACGATGCATCTCCTCGGTACGAATCTGGATTTCCACCATCTTCCCTCGAGGTCCGATAACGGTGGTGTGCAGGGATTGATACATGTTCGACTTCGGCGTGGCAATGTAGTCGTCGAACCGGTCTTGCACCGGCGTATAGAGAGTGTGAACCACGCCCAGAGCATGATAACAGTCTTGCACGGTGGGGACGATGACCCGAATTGCCAGGAGATCTTGAATCTCTTCAAAGGGGACATTGCGCTGGGTTATCTTCAGGTGAATACTTTGGAAATGCTTGGCCCGACCGTATATCCTGGCCTTTATTTCCGGCTTTTTGAATTCTCTCGTCAACGGTTTCTCCACCTCTTGTATGTACTGTTCGCGCTCCTCGCGAGTATCACTCACCTTGGCCTCCAACTCTCCGTATGCTTCGGGATCAATATATTTCAGGCTGAGATCCTCTAACTCCCACTTGATCCGCCACATCCCGAACCGATGGGCGAGGGGCGCGTAAACGTCCATGGTTTCCTGCGCAATTCGCCTCGCCTTCTCGGCACCGAGATGCTCCAACGTCCTCATGTTGTGAAGCCGGTCGGCAAACTTTATCAGAATGACACGTATGTCCTGAGCCATGGAGAGCAACATTTTGCGGAAATTTTCCGCCTGCTGCTCCTCTCGGCTCTGAAATTTTAACTCCCCAATCTTTGTCACACCATCAACAAGCTCGGCAATCTCTTCCCCAAACTCCTCCCGAACGTGCTCGACAGTGATCTTCGTGTCCTCAACCACATCGTGGAGGAGACCGGCGGCGATCGTAACCGAATCGAGATGGAGTCCGGCCAAAATACGGGCGACCTCAATGCAATGTTCCATATATCGGTGGCCCGATTTCCGAGATTGATCCTTGTGGGCCATCTCCGAGAAACGATAGGCGTGAGTGATGAAATCGAGATCAGCAATGCGCGAGCTCGATTTCACCTCATTCAATAAGGCACTCAGCTCCGATCTGCACCGAATTTCAGTTTTCATCATAGCGTAGACTGTTGATGATACGAGAAAAGAATGACATCAATCTCTCAGTGGGCCACCGAACTTCGGATATACTCGATAATTTCAGTCGTGGGCGTACCCGGTCCGAAGAGCTTTCCGACTCCCATCCGTTCCAACGCATCCATATCTTTTTGGGGGATGATCCCCCCTCCCGTCAAGAGAACATTGTCCAGTCCCTTCTCGTTCAGCAACGACATGACCCGAGGGAAAACCGTCATATGCGCTCCGGAGAGGATACTCAGCCCTATAACATCCACGTCTTCCTGGAGGGCCGCTTCCACCACCATCTCCGGGGTTTGATGCAATCCCGTATAGATGACCTCCATGCCGGCGTCGCGCAACGCCGCTGCGATCACTTTCGCCCCGCGATCGTGTCCATCCAACCCCGGTTTGGCAACTAAAACCCTGATCTTTTGCGCCATTCTATCCCTCCTTGATACCCTATGTTGACATTTTCACGAGGACCATTCGCAACAGACATGTCACGGTATTCAAAGACTTGTAGTGATAAGCTCAAAATGCATTCTGACATATGATGTTAACCTTACACTTTGCATTTTACATTTCCCACTGTGACCTTTCATCACCGAGCGGTATTCACATCTTGGTGTTCCGAGATGAAGCGTGCTTAGAATATTGGTGGCTCGCGGTAGAGGCCGAAGACACCTCGCAGGACGTCGCATATCTCACCAAGCGTCGCGTACGCCCGTGTCGCGTTCAAAATGCAAGGTATAACATTGTCTGTGCTCTCGGCTGCTCTGCGGAGTTCTTCCAATGTAGCCTTGACCGCCCCATTGTCCCGTTCTGATTTTAATTTCTTGACACGCTTCACCTGCTCCTCTTCGATCTCGGAATCGATCGAAAGGATGGGGATATCGATGCTCTCATCACCCTCTACGAAATCGTTCACGCCAACAATGATCTGTTTGCTTTCCTCGATATTCTTTTGATATCGATAGGCAGCGTTGGCGATCTCCCTCTGAAAAAAGCCTTTCTCAATAGCTTTGACCACACCGCCCAAGGCTTCGATCTTCTCGAAATACTCCTCTGCCTGCGCTTCGAGTTTGTTCGTGAGCGATTCCACAAAGTAGGAGCCGGCGAGCGGATCGATGGTATTGGCCGCACCGCTTTCATAGGCGATGATCTGTTGCGTCCGCAAGGCAATTTTTGCGGCCTTGGCCGAAGGGAGAGCATGGGTCTCGTCCATGGAATTGGTGTGCAACGATTGGGTTCCGCCCAATACGGCGGCCAGAGCTTCAAAGGCCGTCCTAACAATGTTGTTCTCGGGCTGTTGGGCCGTCAGCGAACACCCGGCTGTCTGCGTGTGGAACCGCATCAAGAGGGATCGCGGATCCTTCGCCTTATATTTCTCCTTCATGCGTTTCGCCCAAATCCTTCTGGCAGCCCGATACTTGGCGATCTCCTCGAAAAAATCGAGATGCGAATTGAAGAAGAACGACAGCCGCGGGGCAAAGACATCGACATCCATGCCCGCCGCCATGCCCGCTTCGACATAAGCAAACCCGTCGGCCAAAGTGAAGGCCAATTCCTGGGCGGCCGTCGAGCCCGCTTCCCGAATATGGTACCCGCTGATTGAGATCGTATTCCACTTCGGGACATGATCGGCAGCATAGGCCATAATATCCGTAATGATTCGCATGGATGGTTGCGGCGGGAAGATCCACGACTTTTGAGCAATGTATTCCTTCAGGATATCATTCTGAATCGTACCTCTGAGCTCCCTTGAGGGGACCCCCTGCTTTTCACCCACACAGATATAAAATGCCCAGAGCATGGCTGCGGGTCCGTTGATCGTCATCGAGGTGCTGACCTTATCCAGGGGGATACCATCAAACAACACTTCCATATCAGCCAGGGATGAGATGGCCACACCGCACCGGCCCACCTCCCCCTGCGAGCGCGGATGATCGGAATCGTAGCCCATAATCGTTGGCATATCGAAGGCGACGGACAGGCCGGTCTGTCCGTGATTCAACAAATAGTGATAGCGTTCGTTGGACTCTTTGGCGCTGGCAAAACCTGAGAACTGGCGCATGGTCCATAACTGACCTCGATACATTGTATCATATACTCCCCGAGTGTAGGGAAATTTCCCCGGTTGCCCGAGATCACGGTCGTAGTCCAATTCCCCGACATCCTTTGGAGTGTAAATATCTTTGACCGGCTCTCCAGAAATCGTATTGAATTGGCGCTCCTTTCTTTTCGACTCGATCTTCAGTCTCATACCCTTCGGTTTGCATGATGCTCCGACACTCTTCGACATCATTGTTCTCCCTTCATGCACTCACTGTGATTGTAGAATCCTACCATGTGTAAAATTTCTTCTGCCGCTGAATGGGGTGTTCCGTTTCCTGTGGTAATTTCATCGACGCGCTTCTTCAAAAATTCTTCGATCCTCGGATCGTTCCAAACTCTGGAATGGAGCTTTTCTTGAACGATTCCAACGGTGGCGGCCCGAACCCGTTTTCGACGCTTCTCCGCCAATTTTTCCTTTGAGGCAAGGTACCGGTAGTGTTGATCGATGATGCGTCGCAAGGCATCAACACCGTCACCCTCATGAGCAACCGTTTTCAATACCGGAACGGTCCATCCCTCTTGATCAGAGGTCATATCCAGAATGACCTCAATCTCGCGAACAGCGTTGTCCGCTCCCTCCCGGTCGGCCTTGTTGACGACAAAAATATCCGCAATTTCCATGAGCCCGGCCTTCATGGCCTGGACGCTGTCTCCGGACTCGGGTACCAGGACAACGACCGTCGTGTCAGCCGCTTCAACAATATCCAGTTCGGATTGGCCCACGCCCACCGTTTCAAAAAGAATCACATCCTTCCCAAAGGCATCGAACACATCCGCCACATCACTCGTCGTTTTGGCCAATCCCCCCAGGTTCCCTCGAGTGGCCATGCTTCGAATAAAGACTCCGTCATCCATGCCAATATCCGTCATTCGGACCCGATCCCCGAGGAGCGCTCCTCCTGAAAAGGGGCTCGTCGGATCAACGGCAATGATGCCCACGGTGACCCCTTCACCCCTGAGGGTCACCGTGAGCCTGTCGACCAAAGTACTTTTTCCTACTCCCGGGGGACCCGTCACCCCTATTCGATATGCGCGCCCTGTGTGAGGGAAGATTTCCCTGACAATATCCGAGCTTTCCACCGAATCATCCTCAATTATTGAAATAAGACGAGCGGCGGCCAAACGGTCACCCTCGAGTAATTTTGAGACCAACTCTTTTGATTTACCACTCTTAAGATTGCGCGAATCCATCAGGACATGTTCTACAGTTTCAGATTAAAAGAAACGATATTTTCCTCTGTGCTCTTCCAGTGTCCGCTGGTATTCAATAGATCTCCTGAGCAATCGAGCATTGAAATTAGACACCATTAAGAACCACATCTCCTTTTCCCATTTTCTTTCTGAGATCTTTGAACCGGACGTGAATTCTGTGGCCCTTCATAGAATCTAAGATAGACGGCCGTACTGAATGACGCAACCGAAAAAGTAACCTTTCGTATCAGGACCTCTTCGATGTTAACGTCTTTTCCAGGTAAGGGTCACAATACCTCCAGCAGAGGATGCCCCTTTCAACAGCAGTGTGCCTCGGTGTGACCGGTACGTGAGACGATTGTCTCCTCTTCCGAAGAGATAATAGTAATCAAAGCCCTCGGGTTCTTGGCGGACAACGGCGAACGTGATTGTTGTATCCGCCACCGAATAGGCGCCCGATTCAACGATTGAGAACGTCCTGCCGGTCTTATCCTGAAATCCCGGATTTGAAAGAGTAAACGTACTGTCGCTGTTCAAGCTCAGTGTGGCTGACATAAATGTCGTATCTATGTCCTCGGAATCCGATCCCTCGAATAGATACGCCCCCACCGATGGGGAACGCAAGCGCCGCAGAGCATCGGTCGCCTCCCCAGCCGATGGACCCCTTGGATTGAGCCGCAGTACCTGCTGGTACGCCGTACAAGCTTCCTCGGTGAACCCCTGCCCTTCAAGGAGTGCAGCCAACAGAATCCATGCATTATGCATCGTGGGCAACACCGATATACTGTTCTGAAGAAGTTGAATCGCGGAGAGAGGTCGACCCCTTTTCAACGTCTCGAGTCCAGAATAGTAGAGGAAGGATGCGTAGCTGAATTGTTCCCCAAACTGTCTCATAGTCTCCATATTATTCGTTGCATACTTTGGATCGAAAACGGGTTGATAATCAACCGGCTCGTCGACCTTGGGTTCTGCCCCTTCAAGCACTTTGTACACTCGAAAACAATCGTTCTGATACCGCAGGCTGAAGCGGGCCAGTTTTTCAGGATAAAAATGGGCTTTGTGCGTGAAGCAATTTGAGTTGAGGGACAATCGATCCGCAAGAAACCTCGTTCCGACGATGGAGTCATCGAGGAAATATCTCGATGAATAGATGAAATAATTGACACCGTACTTCTCACAGTAGCTGAAGAATGCTCTTTCGGAGTTATACAGGGTGTGAGCGAATTCAATGATTTTTCTGCGCATGTTTGCATCTTCGAAAAAAGTATGGAGAACCGTTGAGCGATCGGCATACGCCAAAATCTGGGCCGACGTGTGCCAATAGCTGAGGAACACACTTTCGGGTTCCGTGTTACTCTCGATCCAACGAATCACATCGTTCAGATTGAACACATTTTCTAAGAAAATTTCTTCTCGCACGGGTTGAATACCAAGTGTCGACATCACTCGAAGAGGATCCCAGCCGATCACGACCTGATACACCTGATGGACACCTATCAATCCTACCATCGCATAGACAAAGATCTTTTTTTGAAATCGAGTCAGCAAAAGATCGATGGATCGACCCATAAACACAGTGAGAAAAAATATGAAGAAGACGTGCAGTCTGGAAAAGAATATATAACTGATAAATGTCGCAGCAAGACTATAGAGGAGGAACTGTTCCCCCACAGACGTTCTTCCGCGAATAACATCCCGAATGGAGCGGGCCACACCATAGACTCCGGTGACAAGAGGCAATGTGAAATAGGCCAAGAAATTGTACAAGGAGGGATGGGTGTACCCCGGCACCCAATAGAGTCGAGCCTCAGGAGGCAGGCGAGACGGATCCTGAGGATGCCGAAACAGAAAAAGAATCTGGTAGAGGGCCGTATAATAGACGTGTCCAAAGCGGCTCGTTTGAGGGAGAAGCACATAGAGACCGACAGACGTACCGAAGACAAAAGCTGTTTTCAGAATGGTTCTCCCGATGGGTCTGACAAACTGGTCGATGACACCCACAAGGATCATGCTGTACATGAGTATCATGGGCGTCGAGGTGAGAAACAGATCGGCTCTCAGATGAGGGACACTCAAGCCGCTGACAAAGGCAAAGGCAAACAGTACCAAAACCGGTACTCTCAGTATGCGCGTCTCTTTCTTCAAAAGAAACTGAAGGAGAACAAAAAGTACAAAGATGAGAAAGTAGAACCGACACAACTTCCAGGAGGCGAGAGCAATAAAGAGGCACAAACCTGAGATTATTGCGGAAGTGAGCCGAGTTTGAAAGCTACTTTTCGCATCAATTGATTTCACGAAAAAGGAGGTGTGGAAGAAGAGAAAGGGAAGGGAGAAGTGTTCGCGGGCAAATTCCGTTCCAATGTTCCTCAGAATGGAAGGGAGGGAGACCGTATACAGGAGTGTTGCGAACAAACCCGCCGCACGTGTTCGTGTGAATTGTCTTGATAAATGGAAGACCGCAAAGATTGAAAGGCTGGAGAAGAGAATGACGAAATAGCTTACAAAACGATGGAAGGGTATCTCTTGAAATGGGAAAACTCGGTAAAGATACCCAACAACATATTCCTCCATAATGCTGTCATGAGTCACCTCGAGTCCTTCGGGATGCTGAGCCTGACGGTCGGGGGACGGGATCGGCTTTTCCTCGGCAATCATCTTCGCGTAACGATAGTGAGAGGCCGACTCCTTGGCAAAAGGAATGGCCGACAGATCCTCGAAGGTTGGAATCATTTTCGAAAAGAGAGAGAAACGCATTCCGATCCCGAGAACGAAGATGGCCACCACAACAATGAGTGTAATTTTTTTGTATTCTCGTTTGCCCATGGGTACGTGAGAGCGCGGAGCTCCCGCTGTTCTACTCTGGCTCAATGTAAAGATGAAGCATTCTCCTCACCAACAGTGACGTGGTGTCGCTGAGAATCATCTGCGTTTAGCGACGTCTATCACACATGCATACATGGAACCCACGTGTCTCAATTGCCTCGATTCCGGCGGTCACTCCTTAAAATTTTTTTCTGAGGATATTTCTCGAGTATTTCACGAACAGCAGAGAAAACTTCAGTCACATGAATACCCTCCATGCAATTGAAAAAAGGACAGGCATCCTCAACACATCGCTTGCAGTGAGGAATCCTTGGCATAATAACCGCATGTCCCTCACCGTAAGGACCCCATCGACGAGGCCCACAATGGACGATAGGCGGGAAAAGTGCAATGACAGGAGTGGCTATGGCAGCAGCAATGTGCATTGGGCCCGTACTGTTACTCACGAAGAGATGGGATCGTTGGATGAGAGCGATATATTCCTTCATGGTAAGCTGGCAGGCTTCGAGAAGAGGTTTCTCTCTCATACGGCGACTCACTTCCGCAACAAGCGCAGTTTCATCTCTATTGCCTGTTATAATGACTTGAAGACCCAATTCATTCACAATTCGATCGCCAAGTTCAGCAAATTTATATGCCGGCCAATCCCTGGCAGATCCGCCACTCCCCGGATGAAGAATGACGAATCTTTCCGATGCATTCATGCCATTCCTCCGAAGTTTTGATTCAATCTTGTGGATCGCATCCGGATGAACACGAATGTTGAATCGGACATTTTCAACGACACCTCCCAAGGGATCTAACATATTGAGGTTGTATTCCACCTCGTGTTTCGAGGCGAATCGGCGATGTTCGTAAATCTTGTCAGTAAATAAAAGTTGATACCAGCGATAGCCCGATCCGATTCTCCTGGGAATTCCTGCGAGAAAGAGAGCCAAGGCCAGTCTGAAAGTGGGATGGAGGAGAATCGCCAAATGATACCTGCGACTCCGTAGTAATGCGACCAATTGTAGAAAACCCGAGAAGCTTTTATGTTGTCCTTTTTCATCATCGATCACTATTTCACTCACGTGGGGATGACCCGAGACAAGTTCTCTCGTTAATGGACTCAGCAACATATCCACTGAAGAACTTGGGAAATTCCTTTTTAACGCCGAAACGACAGGGAGGGATAGCGTCACATCACCTATCTTATCGGTCCGCACAATCAGGATCCGTCTGTCGCTCTCACCGTGCATGTTCCCCTGCCTCTCTCTCCAACCAGGTCGCACATACAAAACATGTTACTCTGTGACATATCAGAAAACCGTGATATTTTTTCGTTCAAGAGCATTCCCACATAACGAGGGCATCAATCTCTCTCAAAGTATAAACAGATATTCTGGTCATCACCTGAGAAAACGCAGTTCTTTTGAAAGAGGTTATTCCCTTATCATTATGGGTCATAAAGATACGATAGTCAGACCGTTTTGCCAAGCTCATATCTCTCTGTTTCGGTGGAAACTGATCACTCTGCTAAAACATGTGATCTCCCCCCATCCAACCTCTCACCGTTTCGAATGTGGAGATATAATTCTTCCAAGGCTGCAATCATGTGATGGAGATTGAACTTTTTTTCAACCCTCCTTCTCGCCGCTCTCCCCAGAGCCTTCCTTTTCTCTTCATCCCCGAGTAAGCAGACAAGAGCTTCAGACAAGGCCCTGGCATCCCCGGGTGGGACGAGAGAAACGCACGTACCATCCTCAACCACATCGAGAACACCACCTGCTCTCGTAGCCACACATGCTTTCTTCATAGCCATGGCTTCGATCAACACATTTGGAAACGCCTCCGTATAGGAGGTCAGGGCGAAGAGGTCAAGCGCCGACAGAAGGGTCGGAATATCCTCACGGTGCCCGGTGAAGACGACGGTCTCTCCTAACCCAAGCTCAACGGCGAGTCTTTTGATTTTCTCCTCATACCAGGACTCATCGGAGCTCGAGCCCCCGACAATAAGAAACTTACTACAGGGGAACTGCTTCCTTACGTTCGAAGCAGCTTTCAAGAATTCCATATGCCCTTTCGCCGGAGTGATACGGCCCACGATGCCAACGAGGAGCTCCTCCTCCTGAACGGATAATTCATTCCTCACACGGTCCCGATTCTGGGACTCGGGATCGAAAACATTCAGATCGACCCCGTTGTTGAGTGTGACAACTCTCTTCGGATCGATCGGATAGGCTTCAATGATACGGTGGTGAAGATATTCCGACTTGGCGATCAAACAGTCCACATGCATGTATAACCAGCTGTGCAACGGATCGTTTTTCCGCTTTCCAGGCCCGACACCTTTCGATAGAATGACGCTCCCACCACCAGTACATTCAGTTGCCGGGATGAGGTGCCAGAGATCTTTCGAATAATGGCAGTGCAGAATATCAAACTTCCTCCTCCTCAGGAAACGACCCAGTTGGAACGTCAGGGGAGGCTGAAAATATGAATCCAGAGCAATTGCCATGCATTCAAGACCCCTTCCTCGTGACGCCTTGAAGATCGGGCTTCCGGGAAAACACAGGACGACAACTTCGTGCCCCCGCCCTTCCAATTGAACCGCCAAGTGTACGACCTGCATCTCCATACCACCCCAGGCACGGGAGGAACACATCTGAAAAATTTTCAGCATGCGTATCCTCTCACGATGTGTCTCCCAATGGCACTTCTGTCAGGCTCTCTTTTCCTGTGACGAATCTCGACGAGAGTACCCTCTATGAACGAAATTCCGGACGTCCCATTATTCCGTGAAACTGGCATACAGTGTATTTTCGAAGACAATTCTTTTCACCAAAGAAGCAGGAAACACCTTTCACATCTCACGACCCATTCCGGAGGGAAAATCGAAATCCAACACGCCACGCCCTCAAGAACGACACGAGAGTAAGTCCCTTCAAAAAACAGGACGTGACTGAACGTGTTGCCAATGCACCCTTCGGTTTTTCCTGTGCTCGCATCGACCAATCTTATCTATAATAAGTATAATTAAAAACTTAGTAAGGAGCAAGTATGATTATTTTAAAATGACGAAGGACCATCATCTTCCTCTTTTCCAGACTCCGAAGACTGCTGGTCTGCCTTCACATTGACGGAACCCGAAATAACAAACCATCATTTCTTTTAATCTTGACTTTACTGCTCGCTGTGTGTAATTTAAAAATAGTTGAAAATCATAGTGATAGGAGCATTTGATGACGATTAGTGGTTTTTCATTTATCAGAAACGGTATAAAACTCTATTATCCCGTTGTCGAATCCATCAGATCCATTCTCCCAATCTGTGACGAATTTGTTGTTGCAGTCGGCGCAGGAGATGATGACGACACGACCCGCGAAAAAATTGCATCCATAGATGATCCCAAGATCAAAATAATCGACACGGTATGGGACAGCAAGTATTTTGTTAAGGGTATTATCAATGCGATCCAGACTGATGTCGCAAAAGGAGCTTGTACAGGAGATTGGCTCTTTTATCTGCAGGCAGATGAAGTTATCCACGAAAAATATTTAGCCGTAATACAACATCGGTGTGAAGAATTATTGAGCAATGAGAACGTTGAGGGATTTCTTTTCAAGTACAGGCATTTTTGGGGAGATTATTGGCATTATCACGACTGCCATGGCTGGTATCCGTATGAAATCCGTATTATTCGAAACAGGTCATATATTCATTCCTGGCAAAGTGCGCAATCCTTCCGTCGATTCGATTATTACGATAATCCTCGTCAAAAGAATGGTACCCATAAATTGAAGGTTGCACGCATGAATGCGGAAATCTACCATTACGGATGGGTACGACCGCCTTCTATAATGCAACAAAAAAAACGGGCATTACACTCTGTACATTGGGGATTCAAAAGGGCTCAGGAGCATTACGATCAACTGAGCCATGAATTCGATTACGGTCCTCTGAATCGACTGCCCGTTTTTACAGGGACGCACCCCAAGGTCATGGAGGAACGATTGAAGGAAATTGACTGGCAGGATCGTTTACAGTTTTCGGGAAAGCCAAATCCCCGGCGGGAAAAACACAAGCACGAGAGACTCAAATACCGTTTTCTTACATTTCTTGAGAAAACGATCCATGCCGGTCAACCGATAGGAGGATTCAACAATTATATCCTTCTGAAAAATGTACAGGATTTATGAAGAAGGTACTCATTCTTGCATATCATTTCCCTCCGGAAGGTGGACCCGCTGTCCAGCGAGTCCTCAAATTCGTTAAGTATTTACCCCGGTACGACTATTGCCCTCTTGTGCTATCAGCAAAGCATCCCTTAAAAACAATCGATCCGACTTTAGTAGACGATATTCCGGCTCAGACCAGCCTCTTCCAAGCCAAGGATTGGGGCGCGTACGTCCCTCATGATATCAAAAAATTCATCAAAAGAATGTACATCCCCGACAATCAGGCCATGTGGAAATACACCGCGGTCAAAAAAGGAATTGAAATCATTTCACGGGAAAGCGTCCCACTATTATTTTCTTCTTCTCCACCGCATTCTGTCCAGGTCATTGCCAAAGAAATTGCTCAAAGAACGGGCGTACCATGGATAGCCGATTTCCGGGATGAATGGACGTTCGATCCCAACTTCCACAGTTCTTCCTTTAAAAAAACACAGGCAGAAATGGAACGTGAAGTTCTCCATGAGTGCAGTGCCATTACGACCGTTCAAAATAATGCACGGGAAAATTTTTGCAAAACCACGGACAGAAAAAAAATATTCGTCATAAGGAATGGATTTGATCCTGACGATTTTGGAGCAATTGAGCATAGGACGCAAATGAACCCGGAGAGATTAATCCTGGCATACAGCGGACGTTTTACGGTGAAGAGTTCACCCGAATCATTTTTTCAAGCACTCGATTCCGTGTGCAATCACGATCACACAATAAAACAACTCATTGGAATCCGCATTATTGGGAAGTCGGGCAACAAGGAATGGATAAAGAAATACCCGATTTTGCACGAAATTGCTGAATTCATCCCCTATCAACCGCATAAGAAATGTCTTTCCATGCTGAATCAAGCGGACGCTCTCTTGCTCTTGGCCAATAATTTGAAACACGCTGATGTTTTGCCTGCGAAAATGTATGAATATTTTTATTTAAAGAAACCTATCTTTGCAGTGACATCGTATCCGGGAGAATTGACTTCGCTGTTGAAGGAGTATGGAAATGCATATATCGGTTATGATACAAATATTAAAACAATAGAGGACAGTATTCTCAAGTTACTTTCTGATTGGCAAAATGACACCATGCGAGAATCGGTCACAGGTAATTTTGTGAACCGGTTTCACCGAGAAAGATTAACGCAATACTTAGCGGCATTATTCGATAGGGTGATCGATAGCAGCCACAATTAAAATTGTTTCGCCTGGTGGCCTGTGTCTTGTTATGGCTCATAATACCAAGATGTCAGCCGCCCTTAGAATAAAAAAGTGAAACAAGTGAAACCGCATTTCTCCGTGGATCAAATCGAAAATGGAAACAGACATAACCAAATCGGACGGCTGTCAACATCTCTACGATCAACAGAAATTTTTCACTCTGTCGGAGCTCAAGAAACAGAATTATCGCCATTTCCTGAACGAAATTTTGAGAAACAGACACCTTTTCAAAATGTTGCCGGCAAATATCAGTCACGCCATTGATGTCGGGTGTGGCACTGGTTACCTGGCATATTTTTTAGCGCGAAAAGGAAAAAGGGTAACTGCTGTCGATATGTCTTCAAAAAAATTACAATCGTTTCGAGACATTGCCCTGCAATATAATATCACACAGGTTCATTCGGATCTTTTCCAATTGCGTTATACGCATTCCTTCGATGTCCTTATTTGTCAGGAAGTTTTGGAACATCTTGAACATTACGAAAAAGCTGTGAGTCTCATGAAGTCATTCTTAAGGCCTCGCGGATTTGCCTTATTTTGTGTACCCTACGAGGAAAACTTAACTGCGAAGATGCGGACCTGTCCCTTGTGTCATGCATCTTACCACAAAAACGGTCATCTCCACAGTTTCAACAGACAAATACTGTCTGATGTTCTTGAAAGGCAAGACCTGACAATCCTGAGGACCAAACTTATTGTGAGTAAGCGAGTCACGAAATGGTTCGCTAAGATAAAGTATCCGGCATGGATGGGGTTCTTCGGTGTGTTACTTTTTGACAACGTCATGAATCATCTCTGCCCCCGAAAAGCGGCATACCTTGCCGTTCTCTGCCGGAAGAATTCGTGAGAACAGAGCGTGTCCGTGAAAAAGAGAGAAACAGAGTATCCTCGCCGAGAAGGCACGATTTCGAAGGGAACAGATAATAGTATTGTAAATATTGCTTATGTCCATACAGGATTGTGGCCATCCAATTCTCCCTCCATGACGTTCTCCGCAATGACTGCTGCGGCTTTTTCATCGGTAGGAATCCCGTGCCTCTTTTTCATCAAGAAAAATTCGAAGGAGTCACCGGACCAAATTTTTCTGAATCTTTTTGGTTCACAAAAACCCGATTTGCTCACCATTCATTCCATCTCTCGGTTTCCACATCTCAGGTGGAATCGAATGCATTATATGAGAGTGTATCGCATCCTGAAGCGGAATCTGAAAAAGCGATCTCTCTTAGCAGTGATTTCACGGAATACAACTTTCTTGCCATACCTGGCAAAGCTCACCAGAAAGTATAATATCAAAACATATTTTGAAGCTCATGATTTCTATGCAGACTTGACCGTTCGAGACGACGTGAGCGTTCGCAAAAAACACCGGTACTCCCAAATCGAAAAAAAGTACATTCCCCTCATATCAGGTATCATTTGCCTTCAAAACAGCCAAAAGACATGGTACCAGAGAACGTTTCCTCAACAGACCGTTTTTGTGGCACGAACTGGAATTGATACCATCCATCGGTATCCGTTTCACAATCGTCGCTCCATCTGTTATATTGGATCTTTCGATCCGCATAAAGGATTAGATACCCTTCTTGAGGCGTTGAAGTATTCTCAGACGAAGCCCCATCTCTTCATTATCGGGGGAAAAAATGAAGTGGAAATTGTCGCACTTCAAAAACTAATTTCTGCGTTATACGATCATTCGAGGGTAACACTTACGGGCTGGGTGAACAAAGATCACTTAAATACCTACCTGAAACAAACAGCCATTGGTATCCTCCCCCTGAAAGATACTTTTTTTAATCGCTTCATCACATCCCCCTTAAAACTTTTCGATTATTACAGTTATGGTATACCTGTTGTGGCTTCCGATCTCCCCACGACCCGTGAGCTTATCCAGGAAAATGAAACCGGACTCTTCTTTCAATGCGATAATTCAAAGGATTTGGCTCAAAAAATTGATTATCTTATTTCCAACAGGAAAATTATGGAGAACATGAATCGGCATATTTATCATTTTGCGGAGAATTTTCTTTGGAAACATCGAGCGCAGTCCATTATCGATACGATAACACATATAAAGTAAATCGTTTGACTCTTTCCCGATCGAACGATATTGTTCTCAAGAAAGATACATGGGTTCTGTGAGCAATACTGAGATACTGAGAACGTGTTATGAATAAAATATTTACTATTCTGTTTTCAAACACCATACCCGGAAAAATATGGGGTGGTGGTGAAAAATGGATTCTCATGGCAGCACACGGCTTACGGGAGAAAGGGCATCGGATTCTCATAGCCGGGCGAAAAGATTCCGTCTTCCTGGAAAGAGCACGAACTGCAACTTTTGAGACGTACGAATTCAACATTCATGCATCTTTCAACCCACTGAAGTCATTGAGCATGGTCCGATTTTTAAAACAGCAGAGCATCGACGTTATTATACTCAATTTTAAAAAGGATATCCGGGTGGCGGGTTTAGCAGCACGATATGCAAAAGTCCCTGTCATTCTCGCGAGAAATGGTGTCCAGCTTTTTTCGAATAAGTGGCTTGACAAAACAACCGTTTCCCTTCTCGATGGAATCATCACAAACACGCAGACAATCAAGCATATCTATGATTCGTTCGCTTGGATGCCCGAAAATTTTGTGAAAGTCATTTATAACGGGGTTCGAATCCCTGGAAAGGGAGACATAATCAATATAAAGAAATTACACAAAATACCGGAGGATCATTTTGTTTTCGGATCCGCTGGTCGCTTATCCCCTCAAAAGGGATTTGATCTGCTGATACGGGCCATGAGTCTCCTGAAAAAAAAGAATGTCCCAATCACCGTTTTGATTGCCGGGGATGGAAAACATAAGCTTACTCTCGAGCACTTAAACAGGAGCCACAACACACAAGACAGAGTTCGCTTCATCGGTTTTGTCGAAGATACGGATACATTTATTCGATCTGTTGATGCGGTGGTTCTCCCATCACGAGCCGAAGGGATGCCAAATTTTATCCTGGAGGCTATGGCCCTTGGTCAAATAGCCCTGGCCACCAGAGTCAACGGCATTCAGGAACTGCTCAAGCACGATGAAAATGGTTTTGTCACTCCCCCTCAGGACGTTGAAGCGTTGGCTCATTCCATGGAGTACGTCATTCAACAGCGACAGAGATTTCCAATCGTGCAAAAAAACGCTCTTGAAACTGTCAGGACTCAATACTCTGTCGAAAGAATGGTCTCGAACTTAGAACAATATTTGCTTCAGAAGTACAACACCGCTCACGAATCATAGCGTGACACGTTTCTCTGCCACAATATTGAGAGCATGACGGTTGTGATTTCCTGCCAGGACCTGTGAATCGAATAATAAAAGCATCTGGCTGCATGTTAAAAGGGATTTTGTTGCGAAATTATTACCGTTCCATGACACAAACAGTATTCATTATTCAAATGACGTTCTTACGATTCATTGGTTTCACGTCTCTCTTTCTCATACAATTCTTCAATTTTCCATTTGAGCCTCATACTGGCTTGGCCATCGAGCTTGTGAAAATAGTATTCCCTCTTTTTTTCGGCGGACCTTCTCATCTCCTCGGTAGGTTTTAAAGCTCTTTCGATTCCTTCCCGAATATCATGAGGTGATTGGATATGAACAAAGGCGTCCTGAAGAAATTCCCGATTATCCTCTGTTAAAAGAGGTTGCCCGTCACTATGCTGCAAACGATCACAGGGCAAATCATAGATAATTCCTATTTTATTCAGAGCTAAAAAATCGAAAACAGTACTCGATGCTTCACTAATCAGGGTATCGGCGACTGCCATGAAGGGGACAATATTGTACTCGGTCACAGGTACAAGCACACTGTGTGTATACTTGGAGACTCTTTTTTGGAAGATTCGATGCTGCCGATGAGGAGCATACTTTCCCATCCAACTGTAATGATGCAACTTGATGATTAAATTGTAATCGTTCTGTGTCGCCTCGAAAAGAGCGTCCTTTACATCGTACATACATGTCGGTTTGTATGTCGGTGCAAAAAGTACCGTGGGCTTTTTCGGATTGAGTCCCCACGTTCTGAGAAATGACACTCTGTCTTGAAATTTGCCTTGGAAATAATAATCGAGTTTCGGCAACCCTACCACATAAGCTTCGCTTTTTCCCAAAACCCCTGATTCTTTCAGTTTGTCCATCCGATATTTCCCCTCAACAAAAATGTGATAGCGATCCCCAGAATATTTCGCCAAATTCCGGTATAGGATGTTTTTTATACCTGTTCCGTGATTGAGAAAACAGAGCATTGCGTTGCCGTATTGTCTGGCCTGTCGGATGGTGTCACCGGTAATGACGATGTCAAATCCGTTCTTATCCGTAGTGAAGCGATAACCCTGCTGTATCCATTCATCTATGATTGGAGGACGATACGGAACGTTGAACAGAAAACGGCGTATTCTTTCCTCCTCAAGTGAAAACCAAACATCATAATTATCATCTTTGAGGAATAACTCAATAACGGAATCAAAGGCCGCTTTATGATATACAAATCCTATTCTAAACAGAAGTTTTATCTTGGCCATGACGTTGGGGAACCCTTAAACGAATTTTTCCTTGAAAGCGAGAGCATCTTGATAGGAGGCCGGGGTATCGATGTCAATCCAAAAGCAATGTTCTGGAATGATCACGGGAGCAACATGGTTCTCATCGATCAGGACTTCGACCGCTTCTGAAACAGATTCCTTTCCCAAAGGAATTTGTCTCGCAGCGGCACGAAAGAAAGAGTGATTGAGGCGAAAAATTCCACAATCAATCCCATTATAATCGTCCAATTTCTTCCCTATCGAGAGAATGCGACTCTTTCGAAATAGCACTTTCGTCGCATCTTCAAGATCGTATACGATGTTCAACCTCGGATCGACCAATAACAAGTTTTTATCACTTGTTGCCGTGTAAATTTCCTCTAATGCTTTCGGGGAAACAAGGTGGTCGGACATCGAAAGTACGAATTGTTCATCTTCTTTTATCCTCGCCCGTGCTGCATACACTGACAGACCATTTCCCCTGCGCCATTCCCTGTTTTCTACAAAGGTCACATGAAATCCGAAATAGTTATGTTCCCCAAGGTATTCCCGTATGAGCCTTGCCCGAAACCCTATCACAAGGACGAAATCAGAAATACCAATGGAACCGAAGTTTTTCAGTATCTGTGATAGAATCGTCTCTTCACCAAAGGGAAGGAGCGTTTTTGGCAACCGAAATGTTTTCTCCCAGAGTCGTGTTCCTCGCCCCGCCGCAATAAGGACTGCCTTCATGAAACTCCTGTTTTGAAAAATATTTTTTTAAGGGAAGGAATCAAAGATCTCGAAACTGCATGTCGTAAAGCTTTTTGTAGAGCCCCCCCTGCTCTAACAATTCCTCGTGCCTACCCTGTTGAACGATTCGACCATTATCAATGACAATGATTCGATCAGCGTGTCGAATGGTCGAAAGGCGATGGGCGATCACGAAAACCGTCCGGTTTTCCATCAAATTTTCAATGGCCTGCTGAACGAGAAACTCCGATTCGGTGTCCAACGCGGAAGTCGCTTCATCAAAGATAAGAATATCAGGATCTTTAAGAATAGCCCGAGCGATAGCCAGCCGTTGTCGTTCCCCGCCAGATATCCTGACCCCCCTGTCTCCGATAGTCGTCTCGTATTTTTGAGGTAAAATATCAATAAAGGCATGGGCGTTGGCCGCCTTCGCGGCCTGGATAATGCGGTCGTCTGAGATACCTTTTATACCATAGGCGATATTGTTCCTGACCGTGTCATTAAAGAGAACGGTTTCTTGAGTCACGATACCCATTAATCGCCGAAGATCATCAATCCTGACCATTCGCACATCAATCCCGTCGATTTCTATTCGCCCCTCCGTCGGATCATAAAACCGAGCCAACAGGTCCATCAAGGTTGATTTTCCACCTCCGCTGGGACCGGCCAAGGCTGTAATTTCGCTTCGCCGTACCTCAAGATTGATATGTTCCAATACCATATCGCTCCCATTGTAGCTAAACGAGACATCCTCAAAACGAATAGAATCTTGAAATTTCGGAAGGTCTATTGTTTTTGGGGCCTCACGGATCTTTGGCTGTATATCCATAACCTGAAAGATCCGTTTCGCCGCTGCTATTCCAATCTGGACATTACCGTAGCTTCTCACCAGGTCCTTCACCGGTTGTATAATCGAAAAGAGCACTACTAAGAAAGCAATGAAATATTCCGGTTCGAGAGCGCCCCCTGTGAGAACCTGTCGTCCGCCATACCAAAGAATCAAGACGCACACGATCGTAATCACAGCCTCATTCACAGGGCCGAATAACTTTCGTATACGAGTCAACCGAAGCATGGTTTTAAAATACTCTCTGATCTTTTTGGTAAACTTATCAATTTCAAAGCGCTCCATGGCAAAGGCTTTCACGACGCGTATACCGGAAATTGTTTCCTGAAGCAGAGAAGTGATATCGGCCATCTTCTCCTGAGTCACCGTGCTCTGTCGTCGGATCCGTTTTCCGAACTTACTCATAATCCAAAACGTGATCGGAAAAATGATTGCGGCAAAAAGGGTCAAACGCCAGCTGAAGTAAAAGAGGATTACGGTGTAACAGAAGATCAATAACGGATCCTTGATCATTCCCACGAATCCACCGGTCACACCACTGTTCACGAGGCTCACATCATAGGTGACCCGTGATATGAGCTGACCTGTTCGTTCCCCGTGAAAATAGCTCAGAGAAAGAGTGTGGAAATGTCGATAGAGATCATTTCGCAATCCCATGATGAGCCTCTGCTCCACATAGGCCATGAGGTACCCCTGTAAATAGAGAAAAATGCTTTTCAACAGGGACACGACGATCACCAAAAGACACAGCCGTCTCAAGCTCTCTACTCGCGTCTCCCCCATCATGAGTCGGGCCGCCATGGACTTCATTTTTGAGGAGACACCAGAGAGAAATGAGAGGGGGTGGACCGGTTCCTGATCGTCCCCCCTCACGCTGATATCATCCTGAACGATGAAACCCTGGGGAGAAAAAACCGTTTTCAGAAAAGGCCCCACCAGCAGAACAAGGAGCCCGCTGAACAGAGTGAAGCATACGGTACACAGAATCGATCCGGTCAGACTCTTCCAACTGGGGGTTACGTAACTGAACAGCCGTCTGTATATTTTCAATTGATTTTTCCTTCGACACGAGAACGCTCCAGTCGCTCCCGGAACCATGCCGCCGTTTTCATGAGCCCATTCCTCAAGTCTGTCTCCGGTTTCCAATGCAACAATTGTTCCGCCCTGGTAATATCGGGTCTCCGAACCTTGGGATCATCGATCGGCAGAGATTGGTACAACAAGGGACTGCGACTCCCGGTAATCTCAAGGATGAGCCGAGCCAAATCATTGATCGTCATTTCGTCCGGGTTGCCGATGTTCACCGGCTCCTGATTATCGGACATCAACAATCGAAAAAGTCCTTCGACCGTATCAGCGATATAACAGAAACTTCGCGTTTGGCCTCCGTCTCCATGCACTGTCAACGGTTCTCCTCTCAGGGCTTGAACCATGAACGTTGGAACCGCTCTGCCATCTCCGAACCGCATGCGGGGTCCATAGGTATTAAAAATTCGAGCAATCCGGGTATTCAAACCGTGAACCCGGTGATAGGCCATCGTCATCGCCTCGGCATATCGTTTCGCCTCATCGTATACGCCTCTGGGACCCACAGGATTCACGTTGCCCCAATATGCTTCGCTCTGCGGGCTGACCAGAGGATCGCCGTAAACTTCCGATGTTGAGGCCAGAAAGAATGTCGCCCGTTTCTTCAAGGCAAGTCCTAAGGCGTTATGCGTTCCGAGCGCGCCCACTTTCAATGTCGGAATGGGTAACCGAAGATAATCTTCCGGACTGGCTGGAGATGCAAAATGAAGCACGTAATCAACCGGACCTTCCAAATCGATATGTCGCGTCACATCATAAGGGATAAATTCGAACCGTTTTGTTTGAAGGTGAGCGACGTTGTCATTTTCCCCTGTGGATAAATTGTCCATGCACACCACCGAATGGCCTTCCTGCAACAAGCGTTCACACAAATATGACCCGATAAAGCCTGCCCCACCTGTGACTAATGATCTCGGCACGATGTGACCTCACTTGTTAAATGTGATGTTCTCCCCGAGCCCACCTGAAACAGCGTGTTCAATCTGGCCGCCCTCCTCGAAAAGGAGAAGTCCTTCGACCCCAGGGAGACCCTCTATAAATGCCAATCCTTTTTCCGGACCAAGGACGAACACGGCTGTAGCCAGAATATCAGCATCCATGGCCCTTTTGGTAACAATGGTGGCACTCATGCAATTTCGGGCCGGCCATCCTGTTTTTGGATCGAGAATGTGATGATAACGACGGCCATCCCGCATGAAGTATCGTTCATAATCTCCGGAAGTGGCCACACTTCCGGAATCAATTTCAATAACGGCTATCATTCTCTGCATATCTCTGGGATGTTGAACACCAATGCGCCAGAGCTTCCCATCAGGTTTCGAACCCAGCAGTCCAATATCACCTCCGGCATCCACCAAACTTGAAGCGACACCATTCTCTTTTAATACCTGCAAGGCTCGGTCGACGGCATACCCCTTGGCAACTCCGCCCAGATCGATAGCCATACCGGAGTCCGAGAGGCCGACGTGCCTTCCGTTACTCATCATTATTTTACCGTAATCGACATGTTCGAGTTGTTCTTCTGTTCTGGCCTGCTCAGGAAGCGTCGGCTCGGCACTGGTGAAATCCCACAGTTGTGAAACCGCTCCCACGGTGACATCAAAAGCACCCTTCGATATTTCGGAAAAATGGATCGATCGCTGGAGAACAGCAATGACATCTTTTGAAACCATCACGGCATCTCTCCCGGCGTTGCGGTTTATACTCGACACCTCACTCTCCGCAAGATAGCGTGAAAAGACATGATCGAGACGCTCAATTTCCTCGAAGGCCAATTCAAGAGTGGCCCGTGATTTCCCTTCATCCTTGTCAAAGATCTCGATGCGGACCAATGTATCCATGAGCACCTTGGTCCGTTCTGTTGACCCCACCTCATGCGTTCTCAGAAATCTGTATCGCCATATGGAGATGGCCGCAAATATGACACAAAAGAGTACAAAACTGACTGGAAGGCGCTTCATGCCGTGCTCTTGCTCGTCGGGCGAATCATTATCTTCTCCTATGAACCGAGAGAGAAACCAAATTCATTAAAGCCGACTTGGCCGGGGAGTCATCAAGGCCTTTCACAAGAGCGGCAGCACGCTGGGCATACTCCTTTGCTTTGGAAGCGGCGTATTCCAGACCTCCGTGGGTTCGAATAAAGGAGCGCACATGCTCCCAGCCTCTGGTGTCTATTTCCTTCTCGATGAGCGCCTTTATCTTTCGCGCCTCCGATTGAGAAGCCGTCTCGAGGGCACGGATGAGCGGCAGGGTAAGATGCTTTCCCCTCAAGTCACTTCCTGAAGGCTTCCCCGTCTCTTTCTCCGTTCCCTCGAAATCCAGAATATCATCAGTAATCTGAAAAGCCAATCCAAGATTTTCCCCAAACTCCGCCATGGTCCGCCGCAAGTGAGTATCACCCTCGGCCAAGATGGGTCCCATCTCGCAGCCGGCCGCGAAGAGCGAGGCCGTCTTATCGGCGATGACCTTGAAATAGATCTCCTCCGCTGTTTCCAGGCCTTCACTCTGCTGAATCTGGTGGATCTCTCCACTGCTCAGTCGCACGGTGGCTCTGGCTAAAATATCGAGGATCAGCTGAGATCGAATACCGACAAAAAGGGAAAAGGCATGGGACAACAGGTAGTCCCCCATGAGAATGGATGCTCGGCTTGACCATATTGAATGAACGGAGAGTTCACCGCGACGCATTTCGGATTCGTCAACGACGTCATCGTGTATCAAGGTCGCCACGTGGATCAATTCAAGGCCGGCCGCAGCCCTCATTGCCTCATCCGGGACATTTCCGCATACTTTCGTCGAAAGGAGAACAAGGATCGGGCGCAGAAATTTCCCCTTCAGAGCGACAATGTATTGAGCCATTTCGCTCACCAGGGCTACTTCGGAGGCGAGGGTCTCCTTCAGAACCCGCTTCGTGCCCTCGAGCTCCTCTCGGATTGGGAATATGATATCTTTCATCTCCATCGATCACGCGTACAAACACTGAAAACGAATCTTAAGTATATGAAATTTTGAACCCTTTGTCAAATGAAAAGCGGACCTGCCGAAAACAACCGACCCTCTCCAAACCAGTAATGCATAGTGGAGCATTATCCAAAGGACGCTGAAGTTGAGTCATTGTTGCTGTAAGTCAGGGCGAAGTGAACACGCGATGCCGTCTCGACCATGCACCATCTCAGCGAAGTACGTATGAAACAGAAACCGAACCTCTTTTGAACATTCCTTGTGAAACGGAGGTAGAAATAGTATGTGTGCACCATTCCAGATTCCAGCGATATGGTGACAGCATGGTCAAACTGTTGCAGCCGACGTTGACCAAGCGGGACCCATAGGTGCTGCTCAAGAGAATGCAGGAACCTCTGCCGCACTTCGTACATCGGACAACACCGTCACTTTGTGCATTCTGACCATCTCGCCAACGAACCATAGCAATATGCCCTTAAATTCTTACGAAAAACAAAAATATTGAAGGTGCGGTGTCACCTTTGAGGACCGTCAATGGACCGCAGCTTTCCGAAGGGTTCAAAACTTCGGGAGGTTTTGTGTCAAAAACTTTTTCAACGGCTCCTGAAAAATGCATTGACACACTCAGCTGAACTCGCTATTTTTGGACACGGTTATCCGTTGAAAAAGGATCGTTCATTGTGAACATACTTATAGCATACAAGCATAAAATACCGGTCGAAAAATACGGAGGGACCCAAAGGATCATTTGGTGGTTGGGCAAAGCGTTGGTGAACCTGGGTCACAAAGTGACGTATCTCGTTAAAAAGGGATCACACTGCCCTTTCGCAGACGTCATTCCTTTTGATATGAAAAAACCTTTGAAAGCCCAAATTCCTGAATATATTGACCTTGTCCATTTTCACTATAAAGTAAATGCTCCCAACATCGATATCCCTTTCGTGGCGACCATTCACGGAAACGCCGGACCAGGATCGATTTTTCATGAAAACTCCATTTTTCTCTCACACAGACACGCCTCCAATCACAATTCGGATGTGTATGTCTACAACGGCATTGATACGGAAGATTATGGCAACGTCTTGCTTGACAATAAAAGGGAACATCTCCTTTTTCTTGGAAAAATTTCACGAAAAAGTAAAAACCTCAAAGGATGCATTAAAATCGCACAAAAGGCAAACATGAAGCTGGCGATAGTAGGGGGACATGGCCTCTCTTTTGACAGACGAATACAGTACAAAGGGTATTTGGGCGGCGAAAAAAAGAAGAGAGTGATCCAACAATCGCTGGCCCTCCTCTTTCCGATACTCTGGGAGGAGCCTTTCGGGCTCGCCATAATTGAGAGTCTCTATTTCGGAAGTCCCGTTCTTGGAACACCGTACGGTTCTCTGCCTGAACTCATTCACAGCGAAGTCGGTTTTCTCTCAAACAGGGTCGCCGAACTCGTCAAAGTCCTGAAAAATCTTGACCAATTCGACCGCAAAAAGTGTCACGAATATGTCTGCGACTCTTTCAGCGCAACCGTCATGGCTCAGAATTATGTGAAGCTCTATGAAAGGGTCGGTTCCGGCGAAAAACTGCACAGTAAAAAACCAGTGAAACGCGATATTCGTGTTGCATACGAAATGAAATAGGAACGGCCTCACAACACGGTATATGCATCTCGATGCGCATCTTGGGGTAGCGTCTGTCACACAAGACGCTGTTTCTCATCATCTTTTCAAAGAGATGTCAAGGCAATGATTTTAAAAAGTGATCTCCCGGACGCTACGTTTATCATTTCCTCAGGCCCTAATGCTTTGAGCACGTCTGGACTCCCGTCGGTCTTTTTGGGATACAAGGCTCTCTCTGCAGACGGCGTCGCAAAAGAGGGCATCTGGGCAGAGTGGACCTGGAACGGCAAAGAGTTTCAACTTACGAATGACAGGTATGGTTTTTATCCCCTCTTTTACTTTCGTACAAAAAATTCTTTCGGCACATCCACCTCGCTCTATCACTTGTTAAAACACGTCACCCCACCCAAGCTGAATGACGGGGCGATAGCGGTTTTTCTGAGGCTGGGCTTCTTTCTCAAGAATGATACTCCTTTTGAATCCATCCACGCCGTGCCGCCCGGATGTACGATCACCTGGCATGATGACACGCTGAACATTCAAACCGATGATTACCCCTTCGTACCTGCCCCAAACGCATTATCGAAAAAGGCGGCTCTGAGAGCATACGGGGAACTATTTCAAGCCGGAATAGCGCGGATGCTGCCGAGTGCCTCCGACAAAGTGGGACTTCCTCTGAGCGGCGGTCGAGATTCACGGCATATTTTATTTGCTCTGCTGCGCTCAGGATATAAACCTGCTGAATGTCTTACCATGATGTATTTTCCACCGAGGCCGAATGACGACGCACGGGTCGCAGGCAAAATCGCCCAGGCGCTCGGACTGAAGCACACCCTTTTGAAACCCCCAAAATATCTGTTGAGCTACGAGATACGGAAGAATATCATCACCCACTTTACGACTGACGAGCACACCTGGTTATTGCCCCTGGCCGATTATGTGGAACAAGAGAATTTCACGCTGTTGTATGACGGAATAGGTGGGGGTGTCTTATCCGATGGCCGTTTTCTCAGCGAACATCGTCTGAAACTCTATGATTCGGGCAACTTCAATGCGTTGGCCCAGTCACTTCTGGGAGAGGAGAAACGGCTTTCGCACATTCTCTCAAAACAACTCCACCAAAGGTGGAACCGTGAATTGGCTGTAAATCATGTGGCATGTGAGCTCGCCAAATATGCCAACACCAACAATCCCATCGGGCAGTTCTTTTTTTGGAATAGAACGAGAAGGGAAATCGCACTCAGCCCTTGGAGTATTTTGGGAAGATGCGTTCACGTGCTGGCCCCGTTTCTGAATCACGATGTGTACGATTTGCTGACAACACTGCCTCTCAGCTATTTTCTCGATCACTCATTTCATACCGATACCATCAATTATCACTATCCAAAATATTCCAGCTTGCCGTACGCATCTCATAAGCTTTACAATAACAGACTCCGCTGGAACGAATACGCTCTGTTACTGCGGGACCTTCGTTCGTTCTTTCTGACGCAGGAATCGGAGCACTCCTATGTTCGCCGCTCATATCTTATTTTAAGATTGCTGCAATCGCTCATCGACATCAAGTGCAGATCACGATTGCCTCGGAGTCTCGCTTACCCGATATATCTAAAGCAGTTAGAAAATCTCATCTGAATATTATATGGATATGATTCTTTTGAATCCTACAGGCATCGTATTTAAAAAAGGGCATCGCATTCGGGGTACAATCAGCAGCAGCGATTTCCCCATTTTCAATCGAAACCTGAACACAGGCCTGAATCCGTATACATCCGTCGACATGGCACAAGCCACGCAGACCATATACCATGACAGCGACTCTCCCTCACATATCGTGCTGCCTGTGATCCCAAGGGATGAGTAGTTGAAGCCGGGCTTTCAATCGGGCGCAACAGGGAGCGTCCGATTTCAAACAGGAGGTAGGATACATGTGCGACATCATAGCAAGGAGAGCTGTATGATGCGCGGCAGAACGAAGCCCTGTCGCGAGTGCAGGCAGGGAACTCCTGAAAAGGCCATACATTGCACTCTCGCCGTGACGTTTTCGAAACCAAGGGATCGCTTCGCCGAGTGTCCCCTGAGCTCGTCGAAGGCTCGCACAAGCGGCCCTGAACGATCCTTCTTACTGAAAAATGGGATACACTTCACACTGTAAAAACACGTGCTTCAATATATCGAACTTATCTTGATCGGACTTGGAGTCGGGACCTACGCCTCCTTGGTGGGCGTCGGCGGTGGCATTGCACTCGTGCCGATTTTACTGCTCCTGTATCGACACACGCCCCAGAGTGCAACCGGGATCTCCCTGGCCGTCATCATCTTTAATGCGGCCTCCGCTTCAATTACCTACGGCCGAAAAAAACGAATAGACTACCGGACCGGTCTCTATTTCGCCAGCGGCTCAATCCCGGGAGCAATCCTGGGAGCATCTGTGGTGGTGTACATACCGCAGCATATTTTCAGCAGTGTCTTCGGCCTAATTCTGATCTCTTTAGCCCTGTTCATACTCCTCGAACCTGAGAAGAGGTTGGAGAAAGAACCTCCGAACGGCAACAACGAACGTGAAAATGAACGTCTCCTTGTCCGACACCGGGGTCTGGGAATTCCCTGCGGGCTTTTCATTGGATTCATAGCCTCATTGTTGGGCATCGGCGGTGGTATTATCTACGTGCCCGTTCTCATATATCTCCTCAACTTTACCGTACAGAGGGCTGTTGCCACGTCTCTCTTCATCATTGCCATTATGGCCCTTGGAGGAGCGGCAACACATCTTCTCAATGGTGTCTATGTCGGATATGTTCATGTCATCGGGCTCCTTGCCCTGGGGATTATTATTGGGGCTCAATGTGGGGCGAAGCTGTCGGATATCCTCAAAGCTCGGCTGATTATCCGGCTCTTTGCCCTGGCTTTGCTCGCTGCGGGTGTGAAATTGATCACGGAAATAGTGTAATGCCGATCCTTTTCCATAACCAAGGGACGCACAGTGGCTCCTTATCGTAAAACCCTTTTTCTGTTCTTTTTCATCTCCGGAATGTGCGGCTTGATCTACGAAGTCGTCTGGATGCGGATGTTGACCGTCGTTTTCGGCAACACGGTTTTTGCCACGTCAACGGTATTGGCCGTCTTCATGGGAGGTTTGGCCCTCGGGAGCTTCTCTTTCGGACGGCTGATCGACAGACGCAGCAATGCTCTCAGAATCTATGCACTCCTGGAAATCGGCATCGGTCTCTACGCGCTGCTTCTACCGGTGCTGCTTCATCTTGTCACCCCGCTCTACATCTGGGTCTACCGATCCTTCGGAACAGGATATTACGTCTTGGGCCTCATACGCTTCCTTGTCTCTTCTCTTCTCCTGCTCGTGCCCACGGCGTGTATGGGTGCCACCCTGCCTGTCCTGACCCGTTATTTCGTCTCATCTCGAAAAAGGGTCGGGAAGGACGTCGGCCTTCTCTACGGACTCAACACCTTCGGTGCCGTTCTCGGCTGCTTTGCCTCAGGTTTTATCCTGGTCGAACTTCTCGGCGTGAAACAGACGATATCCCTTGCCGCCCTGCTGAATATCACCCTCGGAGCCATCGCTCTGGTACTTCAAAAAGAACGGTCTGCGCAGGTTACTCAAAGGGTCGATGCAGAAGAAAAAGACGAGTCCGGCGAGTCCCTCATGCCGCGGACACAGGGACGTCTTGTACTGCTGTGCTTCGGTCTGTCAGGTTTTGCCGCATTGGCCTACGAAGTCCTGTGGATGCGCAGTCTCGTCTATGTCATGGCTACGGATACCTTCTCCTTCAGCGCCATGCTGACCACCTTTCTCTTGGGCCTGGCCGCGGGAAGTCTCATCAGCTCCAGGTTCGTCGATACGAGCGGGCGATGGGTCCTCCTCTTCGGATGGATTGAGGTCGCCATCGGTCTTTTGGCAGTGGCCACCATTCCCCTCATGGCCTGGCTGATGACACTGAACGAAGGGATGTGGCGGGCAGGTGGCACTGAAGCCGGGTGGACCCTGCGGACGGAGATCTACTTTATCGACACCCTCATCATCCTATTTCTTCCGGCCCTTTTGATGGGCATGACCTTTCCCCTGGTCAGCAAAATCTTCACACCGGATATCAGGCGCAGGGGTCGAAGTATCGGACAGGTGTATGCGGTCAATACCGTCGGAGCCATAGCCGGTTCCTTTACCGGCGGGTTCCTTCTCATCCCCCTTGTGGGGATCCAGCTCAGCATAGCCCTGCTGGCGACATTGAACGCTGCCATCGGAATCCTTCTCGTTCTGCTGGAGGGGGGGACGAAACTCAGAGTGATGAAAATTGTCCCAATCGCTGCCGCCCTGTCTGTTGTCTTTGTTCCCCTCGCTCTTCCCGGGGATATCATCCCCACCCTCTTCGCCGCCAAGAAGAAGGGCTTTGATCTGTTATTCTTCAAGGAAGGTGTGACGACGACAACAACCGTTCATAAGGATATCAACACGGGCGAGCGCCTTCTGGCCACCAACGGTATCAGTGTGGCCGGGACCGATTACATGCTCATGACGACGCAACGGATACAGGGCCACATTCCGCTCTTTCTCCATAAACATCCTGAGACCGTTCTGACAGTCGGATTTGGCAGCGGTGAGACGTCATGGGTCATCACAACACACGGTGTTGAGAGAGTGGATTGTGTCGAGATCTCGCCGGAGGTGGTCGAGGCTGCTCGATTTTTCAGTGACATCAATCATAGCATTCTCGAAAATCATAAATTCACTCCCATCATCATGGACGGCAAAAACTACGTCCTCATGACCGATCAAACATACGATGTCATCATGAACGATTCCATCCACCCCGCACTCGCGGGCAACGGGAGCCTCTATGCCGTGGAGTATTTCTCGTCGTGCCGCGACCATCTCAATCCGGGCGGACTCATGTCCAGCTGGATCCCGCTCTTCGGATTGTCCGAGCGCGATTTCAAAATATTGCTGAAAACCTTTCAGGACGTCTTCCCCTTTACGACGCTCTGGTACGGGACGAATTGCCTCAATCGCCACGCCCTGCTCATAGGATCCACAGATCCCGATTTTCTGATCGACCCCGATGTCATTTCAAAGCGGTTTTCCGATCCGATCATCCGGGCAAACCTGAGGGAGATCGGAATCGGTAATATCTATGATGTTCTCGGCAGTTTTGTGATGGGGCCGGGAACCATCGCCGCGTATGTCGGTGATGTCCCGCTCAATACGGACAACAGACCCGTTCTCGAATTCTCCACGCCAAAAACTCCTGACAGTCCCGCTGTCTGGCGTCAAAAACTCCTGCTGTTCTCTCAACTGAGGGAGAGTGTTGTCCCACTCTTAAAGACCGATGAGGAACGTTCTGCAGGGCACATCCATAACACGCTTGTCGACCATTTCGTTGCCACAGGGCACATCATTCAAGGTTGGATGAAAGATCTTGAGGGTAACAAAGAGGCAGCAGTTGGCAGCTTCCAGCAGGCCCGGACCTTAGATCCGGAGAATCAGGCGGCCTCGCGCTACGTGCGACAGTTCTACGAGCCCATGCTCAACCCCTATCCCGTATCGGCCATGGAATGGATTAACAACGCCAAAATCTATTATCAAATCGGCGAGTACCGCACATCGATTGAGAATTTTGAGAAAGCTTTGGAAAAAGACACGCAATCGGCTCTGGCGTATTTCGGCCTCGGCCAGAACCATGAAGCCCTGGCCGATACAACCAAAGCTGTGGAAATGTACGAGAAAAGTCTCCAGCTCAATCCAAACGTCAAGATCGTCCAGGACCGCCTGAAAGCCCTCACCTCAAAAAAGAATGAATCCAAGCCATGAGAATGCTTTTCTTGCTTTCAATAGTGTCAAGTGATTACCAGAGATTAATAATGGTATTTATGATTTTCTTCCAGAACAGATATCAGCAAGTTGGTCTATTAGATGTCTTTCTTCCCATTGTAAGTTTTCATAATGTACCAACGGCACAACTACTGGAATAAAAGCCAGATGATCGTATTCATCAATATCAAATGTCGCCACAAACCAATATACCAGTAAAATCCAAATCAACCTTGAATCCGATATCCATGACCATGTGCCTTTGAATTTATTGTAGAAAGCGTCAGCAAAATTTCGTACTTGTTTGTACATCTGCCTTTCGTTTCCGAAACATTGGAGAGTATTTGCTAAATTTGAGTCACCATTTAATCCACCATCTGGATTTGTGATTCTTTCAAGACTTAATGCAATAATACCTCGACATTCATCAGAATAATATTCATTTTTTAACTTTTGATAGGCTTTATTGATATTCCTTCCAATCTTTCCAGGGGATACAGGTCTCTTACATTCGATATGTATATTGTATTTGTCAATACGAATTTTCACATCTTCGTATCCTTTGACTTCAACTCCCCAATCACTGAAATAAGCCGCTAATTCAAGTTCAAAAAAATGGTTTCTCTCCAGTTGATCGCCTTCCTTGAGTACTGAAGGCATTCTGCAAGCTTGTCGGATCTTTCCAGCTATTTCTCCGGTTATAGATCTATCTTTGAAGTATTGATATAAATCGACATAACAGTGACAATCATAAATGATCTCAAAATTTCTGACAACATCTTCTTTTGTTATTTTCTGATCTTTACTCTCGATGACCCCTAAGATATAGTCCTTAACAGTGTTGAATCTCCTTCTATCACTTTTTCGTATACCGATCTCATCAAGCCATGACTCGCAATCACATATGTGTTTGTAAATGTCAGAATATGGGATTATTACACTGCTCATAATGTGTTTTAAGGGACACTTTTTGCAATTGAATGGAGTGTATATGAATACAAATAGGTTACGTCATTCGGTTACGGTTACGTAACCCCGAGGCAAGCTCGGGACGGTCCTCTTTCTTTGAACGGTTACATCCCGCATTCCCAAACTCTTTTTGGGAACATATTTACCTTTAATCACTCGATAACAGGAAGGAAAAAGGCCGAATCACTTCGTTAAATTCGTTTTCAGATATCGCCTTCTCCTCAAGCATCACAGAAATCAAGGTTCACAGGCACTCAGGCCGAGAATAACATTGACGATCCCCAAGGCGTCCACAATATTGATACTGCCATCATTATTACAGTCAGATGCCCAGGTCTCATGCTGGGATGGAGGATCACCGACATTCAATATAATATGAATGGCACGGAGCGCATCAAGAATATTCACTGTCCGATCATTATTCACATCACCCCGTATACCTGCCTGTGTGCTTTCGGGTTCGAACGTAATTTCAAAGTGCCCGCCTGTTCCGGCCGGGAGTGTCAGCACCCGGGATGCCGGATCGTACTGTGCATACGTCTGCCCCTCGTGCAACACCTCGGAGACTCCTAATCTGTTATCCTCAATGGCAAGAGGGGTTAAGACGAGTTCTCTGTCGAATTGGAGTGCTTCAAAATTGTAATGAAGTGTCACCGGCTGATAGGTATAAAACAGATTTCCATAGAGGTACGTGTAGTAGCCTGTCTCAATAGAATGATAGCCAGCTTTTCCAGAACTGCCCTTGGCTTCATTCCAGGCAAAACCGCCGGTCCGTGTTCTGTCCGCATAGACTTCCCCGTTCTCATGGTCCACAAAATATCTCGTGTAGAAACTGATCGTCTCATCCGCCATTTGAAGATACCAGGATTCCTGCGTGATATCATAGAGTTCGAGGCCCGCCACAATCGCCTGCTCCATCTGCCACCACTCCTTGGCCGGCTCGCCCAATCCCCACAACAGCATCTGCCCGGTAACACGGTCATAATCCTTATACGGCCCGCCATAATCATGGTCGTATCCATTTTGCCACACATCGGCTATCAGTGTTTCGGAAGCTTCCACATAGCTTGTATCCGGAAACAATTGCTGAATGCGACCGAGACACCAGGCGGCTTTCAGAACATGTCCCATGATTGTCATCGTTTCACTCTCATTCCAATGCCACTCGGAATCGAACAATTCCACAAAACCTATTGCCTGCTGGGGCATGCTTGCCACCAGGTGCTGCTTCATTTCTTCGGCCAGTTCCCGTAACTTGAGCTGATAGACTTCATCCTCAGTCAACAGATACAGATAGAGCAGATGCGTCGTGATGGCATCCACAGTCGCGTTGAAACTTTTGTGCCGTGGATACTGATTGTTATAAATATTCCTGTCATAATACCCAAGATAGGCAGAGCGGTCATCCCAATAATATTCTTCGAGATGCTCATAGCCTCTCATCAACCACTGCCATGCGGTTGTATCCCGCGTCGCGTCGTAGTAGGCCACAATGCCCAGGAGGGCGTAGTGCTGGTAGAAAGCTGTTTTGTCACCGTACCGGTTCGTTGGATCGCCATTCGCATTCAAGTCCTGAAACCAACCTCCATACGTATCATCCCAGGCATGCTCATACATCCAGTCCAGAGTGTTTCGTGCGTAATCGAGATACGTCGTATTCCCGGTCAGCATATAGGCGCGGGCCAGACCGTATGCATTTCTGGATTGTGTCAGCATATTTTTGTTTGTGCCCCAGGATGTGATCACGTTACCGTATTTATCGATGTTGCTGAAAAATCCTCCCGATTGCTGATCCCAGGTCTGCAGCCAGAATTGGGCGCAGCTGTCCGTGTATCCTATGGCCAGCTCAGGATTCAGAAGATACGGAGAAGTGGGCACATACTGCGCTCTTGATGAAGAAAAAATAAGTGCTGTCATAAGAACAGCAGAAATGGTACCTATGCTTTTCATAACCGAACTCCCGGATATCATCGGTCCTCTTCCTTTATCCTGCTTCATTTCTATCGGAATAACGAATGCTCGTTTGTTCGAAAATCCTTTTCCTTCTACTGGCGCTGCGAAGAGGGTGAACAGCACTCCGAATTCTCATGTGGTGATTTGACTGTTGGACAGCATGTGTCACGGGGTGCGCCGTGAAGCAACTGAGCGCCCGCCAGGAGTCCTGCTTTCACAATCAGTTGGGCAGGAATTGCTTCATAGGTCTTGCCATCAACTGTTAGGGTCCTGCATTCCGAATCTCCGCACGCGGAACAACATTGGCTCTGGCCAGTTGTGGCCGAGAGCCACTCCTCGATCGGTTTTCCTTCAATCCAAATACGATTTGATTGGAGCGGATCCTGGGAGAACGCTGAGGGACTGAGAACTGTCTTCTCCAGAACGACATCGATGTCCAGTTCCCTCAGGGAACGTTTGAGCTTATGGAACGCTTCCTCTACGCTTCTTTCGGTAGTGCCACAGCGATCACATGTTTGGCCCTGTTCGTCCACAAGACGTTGCCACTGAATCTGAAGTACCTTACTCTTCTTTTCTCCGATCATCTTGTTCATTTGGCCTGCGCAACTGACCAACAGTCCAAGGGAAATCAGCAAACCCAAACAGCGTCTCATTTTTTTCCTCCTATCTTCAAGTCTTCAAGGGTCAACCCTTCAAAATTAAATCTTTCTCTGCACTCTTCATAGGAATATTCTGTAGAAACTCAAAATCAAAGGGATGATTCTTTCTCCCCTATTACAAGGAGAATTCCCTTATTTTCAAAATTTATATTTAAGCCCCGCCCCTCGTGGATATATTCTTCGTATCAAGAAACTAAAAGAAAATATACTGTCGTGATGTTCTGATTTTTAATGCCCTGAAACGTGAGCTGCTGGATCGTCCAGCGAGCGGAGTGTCCGTTTTTTCCGTTGTTTGAGCCTGATCGGAGTGAGGGCGAGTTTGGAAAAAACAGCGAAGCGAGCTGTTGACAATCCCGGCGAACGTTTATTGGGCTGCTCTTTCTTTTGCTTCGTTTTCTTTGAGCAAGCAAAGAAAACGAAGATATTAAGTAAGAGAACTGTCATTACCCAACGTGATCGGGTAATCTAGAAATACAATTTTTATAAAATCCCTTTAATTTTCTGGATCCTCCGGTCAAGCCGGAGGATGACAAAAGAGTATATTATGGTCTACGAGGGTCAAACCTTCAAAATTAAATTTTCTCTTCACGCTTCACGGGATTATTATTAAAAGAATTATTATTTAAAAGAATTATTCTGTAAAAACTCAAAATCAGAAAGATGACTCCTCTCCTCCTATTACTAGTAGTGTTCCCTTTACTCTCAAAATTTTAAAATTTAAGCCCTGACCCTCGTGGAGTAGAAAATTGTGTATTTCTACTATGAACAGCTACACCCAATTCACCAAACTCATGTCGTGAATCAATATATGTATTTTTGGATCAACTCAACGCTATTTTAAACTTGCACCGGCTTCCGCCATACAGCACAGAAGCGACCAATTGAACGTCCACTGGTTTTCCGAACATCTGCTCGAACATTTCTTTCACGTAGCCGACCGAACACAGGCAATAGGTTTTCGATAATCCAGCAGGTTTGGATTCCACCATCGGGCACAGACAAACGTTTTCTGGTGCCGCCTGTCCTGTTTCAGCGCTGCCCATGTACTGATAATAAATGACGTTGCCCTCGATCTGAAATGAACCATCCTTTACATTTTCTCCAACCCAGGCTACCCATTTTTCATACGGAACAACTTCAGTTTGTTGACCCGTTGACTTTATCCATTCTTGATAGCAGATTTTGCCATTGGTCATCATCACTTTTTTTCTGGTTTCCTCATCCAGTGTATTATCCAATACATTAATAAATCGCTTAACCCAGAGATCGGCAAATTCCATCCGCTTGATGGCTCTTTTTTCCAACGGATCACCCGGTTTGGATGATGTCGATTCCTGCCCAGAAACATTGTTTATTCCGATCATGAAGGCACCAACACATGAACAAGCCCCTACGGTGCAGACTGATTTTACAAATTCTTTCCGATCCATTGAAGAATTCCTTTCCAACTCCATGATGTAAGTTCTTCTCTCGCTTTTCTGACACTACTGAGAACCCTTAGACCTTGGAGCATGGTAATAGGTTTCAAATGACCGCTGAGTTTATGCGGTCAGGTTCATTCGCTTGTTAGCCATTTTTCAACAGCACTGTCTTACTACAAAGTGTTTAAGGGACACTGTTTGCAACCAATTGGAGTATACACAAATACAAATATTAATCGAATAGTAACTTCTGCATCATCGTTTTTCTTAAAAGAGCATTGATCGTCCTATGCTTTGAAAAGTAGAGACGAACAAAAGGTGTTCCCTTGCTTTGGGTCGGTCAGTATTCATTGGAAAAGATGAGTATCATATTCTGCATTATATCAATTACGAGCCTTCAATCATCGGTACAATGGGCTTGATGTTTGTGGGCATGTCATAGTGGCTCAGCACTTTCTTCTGCTTTAGGGACGGTGGTAATAATATATCGATGAAATTCGGATTCCCGTGAGAGAAATTCCCACCGCTGATAAATACCCGATGATCTTGTCGCACCGGCATAGGACCACCATCGATAAAATTCATGGTGCGATTGCTCGTCAATCCCACGCCTACGAAGTATTTCCAATCCTCTTCAGGTTCGCCAATCATTGCCAAGGGAACGGATAACTCTATAGCATTTTCCTCTTTATTTATATATTCATACACGATATCAGGCGTGGTATAATACACTTTGCCAAGATGATTCGAAACGGAAACTGCTGAGCCGACATTCAACTTAATGTTATAGCCTTCATCGTGAGGAAACCGTACACCGTGGCAATCGCGGTTTAAAGCTCTTTCTTTACTATCGCCATCATTGATAGCGATAACAATACAGGGTGTAAACTGCTCATCGCTCGATCCATAGGAGACCGGTGTCATCAATTTCGACATTGTAATTTTAAAATACGCATTGTCGCTATCTTTAAACACAGAAAACTGTCTCAGGTCGAACACGCCTTTTGCGAAATTCGGATGCTGCGGGTAGACATAGTCTCCGTCTCCCTTATCGTCGTTTTGAGGATCGGCCATGGCAAAGACCGGTGTTGCTTCCGGAGGGACGTCAAAACCGATAGCGGTGCTTTTTCTGCTTAACAGATACTTGTGAAATTCATCTTCGAGCGTGTTGAGAGACATTTGGAAGGCATCTTCCAGGCTTTCACCGAGATTTTCAATGTCTTCGATGTGTGTGCAAAATCGCCGCAGTTTTTCTATCCCGAACCGGTCATGAAGAAACCGGATCAGTGCGCCCGATTCGTAATAGGTGATATAATTTGTTCGAAAATATTCTTGCTTCGGCATGGTAAAGAGCCTTTCGAGTGGGAGCAACTTCGATGCTCCAAGCATGTTGCTTGCCTCGATAAGTGTCAATTCCTCGTCTGCTCCCGCCACGCCTCCCAGAGCAACGGCAAGGCCCTCAGCAATGATGTGATTGTCGAGACTGATACCGGCCAACCCCGTCAAACAGTGGGCTACTTCGTGAGGATGATACAAGGATGGTGATATGATCTTGTAATTCGCTGGGGAGCGTCTCATCCATTTTTGAGTAGGAATGACACCGTACCCGTGGGCTGACGGATGCAGAATGAGTTCGCCGCATTCCTCGGCCGTACGCGGGGCATAAAAATGGATTTTATCGGTCAGTTCGATGTGAAAAAAGCGTAGCATGTTCTCGCAGGATTGATCGCTGGCTCTTATCTTGTACATGTGATCGGCAAGGTGAACCTCTCGCGGAACATGATAGATGAAATATTCGCTCTCGTACGATTGCCAATCCTGTGTGAAGAGATCGATCGGATTGATGATAACCCAACGGTCATTCTCCCTGACAATGTAATATCGCATTTCCCTCTCACGTTCTTCAAGAGAGGATATTGAATCGCTCGACATCCAAACCAAATCTATTATGGAATATTTTTCAAACGATCGAACATCCCGGACTCGTGGTCTGTAGCGTTTTATTAGTTCAGGCAACTGTGAGAAGTGTAATCGTGAGCCAATAAAAACGTGCATGTCCCAGAAGGTGGGATTCTCTACTGAGCGAACACTCCAGAAAGGGAGGACACTTGCCGAATCGCCTGTAGCCAATGCTTGGGCATATCGATCGATTAGATCTATGGCCCCTTGTTTGGTCATCTGTTTGGATGTATCTTGGATTTTTTTCTGACAAGAGGTAAAACAGGTTATAATAAAAACGACTGCAAAGTATTTTAAAATGTTTTCACACATCTGTTTCATATTTTGGTAGCAGTTTTCTTAAGGTCGGACAAAGCCATGCGATTGCTATACAAAGTGACTTAAGGGACACTCTTTACAACTTATTGGATTGTATATAAATACAAATATACTGGTCGAATAGTAACTTCTGCATCATCATTTTTCTTAATTGCACCATAACCTTCCTATACCTTGCAAGATAAAGACGAACAAAAAGTGACCCTTAGCATATAACCAAAAATAATATTTTGGACCGATCTTGAAAATACAATATTCTTAACTTTTAAGGCTTGACCCTCGTTGAGCGCTGGGCTTGTTCAACTTTGTCTATTGTGTCGACGTTTGGTTCCAGCGTCGGTATGCAGCATTTTGTTAGGTCTATTCCCCCCATGCCCTTTTTAATTCATCATGGTCGAAATAGTAATCTCGCACCCTAACAGCTTTAGTCTTTTCTATTTCGATTATTGTTACACCGCCATTGCGAAAACTATACCCGCTCTTATTTTCTCCTTCAATATCCCATTCAGCCGAAACAACATTTGATCCGGTTAAGTCGAATATTCTTTCAACGCAAATATTTTTCAAGGAAATCTAATATTGTGTGAAATTTGCCAATAAATTGTCGAACCATTTCTTTATATCTTTTTTCCCTTTTATTTCCCCACTAACAGTTAGCTTTCCCGGATAAGTAAAAGAGGCATCTTCAGCCCACGTTGAGATAAATGATAGAATGTCTCGTTCGTTTAGTGACTTGAAAGCTGATTTCGTCTTATTTTTGGCAATTGTTGATCCGATCATTGTGTTGCCTCCCTAAAAGTCTAGATTCGATTTCATAGGCCCAACGCTCAGCATCAGCGGGAGCATGCAGTGGTGTTCGTTGAATGCTGTTGCTAGGCTTACGGCTGCTGAACACGAGCGTTGTACCCGTTTTTACCGGTGAACGGCAATTGCAGACGGCCATCTACTTCGTTACATCCTTCAACCGTTCCCTCATAGGATTGAGCCACTCCGAATCGGGCAATATCCTTGTTTGCTCGAGCGCCACCGCCTTCTGAAAGCAATCGCGAGCCTTGTTCAAGTCATTCGACAACTGGTACGTCCGGCCGTGGAAGTACCAGGCAATGGCGGACCGGGGATAAGTGGTCGTCCACTCCGCGGTAATGAAGAGAATCTCCCCCGGATCGTGTGAGTTGAACCATCCACGCACTAGCGCCGCGTAAACGTCGTCGGGCACACTGACGGTATAGCCATAGTCAGCCGACACGCTCGCGTAGTGCTTCTTGACCGCGGCGAGCCCCTCATTCAGCTTGTTTTGCGGCACGGCAAAGTCGGGGAAGGCGGCTTGCAGGCCTTCGTAGAGCGCCTTGTAGGGCGTATAGTAGTGGGACACGCCCGGAATCTCGACGTACGCCCAGCCCTTCGCCTTTTTCTCTTCAAGTAACGGCACAATGCCGCCCTTGACCGAGTTCCCGATGCTGCCTCCCTCGAGCGCCCCCTGCGTGATCACCAGTCTTTGCCGGAACTCAGCGCCGTCGGGAATGCGATCCTGAGCCCAACCCAAGGGCTCCTGGTTGTTCCACCAGAGGCTGGGGCTGATGGCGATGTAAGCCGCAAAGAGCTCGGGCTTCTCCAAGAACGTGTAAAACGTGAAAAGCCCACCCAGCGACCAGCCCGCGAGGATGCTTCCGCTCGTGCG
>CP070758.1:4645627-4660364 GCA_020348925.1 Gemmatimonadota bacterium
AAACGTCCGCTGATCCGCCAAACCCTTCCGATTCAAGACCAACGTTATCGCCGCCGTCAACGTCGTCTTCCCATGATCCACATGACCTATCGTCCCTATGTTGACGTGCGGCTTCGTCCGCTCAAACTTCGCCTTGGCCATAATTTTCTCTCACCTCCACTTCAGTAAGTCCCGGCAGCTATGAGGAGCTCCTTTTTGCCTCGCGATAATATGGTCTCAGAGATCTGCTCGGGCATTCTTTCATAATGGTCATACTGCATGGTATATACTGCTCTTCCCTGCGTCAGGGATCGTAAGCTGGTGGCATAGCCAAACATCTCGCTTAAGGGCACCTTCGCAGAGACAACCTGAGCTCCGGATCGAGTCGTAATGCCTTCTACTTTACCACGACGAGTCTTTATATCCTTCACCACTTCACCAACATACTCCTCTGGTACAACCACTTCAACAGCCATTATCGGTTCTAACAGGACCGGATCGCCTTTTTTCGCCCCCTCCTTGAGGGCCATAGAACCTGCAATTTTAAATGCAATCTCTGAAGAATCAACCTCATGATAAGAACCGTCGACCAGCGTCACTTGCATGTCCTGAAGCGGATATCCCGCTAAAATTCCGCCCGCCGTCGCTTCCATGACCCCCTGTTTCACTGCAGAGATGTATTCTTTTGGAATTGCCCCACCGGTGATGGCGTTCTCAAATTTAATTCCACCCCCGGCCGATAAAGGTTCTAATTCTAACCAGACATGACCATACTGGCCTCGCCCTCCAGTTTGTCGAACAAATCGCCCCTCACTTCGGATTTTCTTTGTAATGGTCTCCCTGTAAGCGACCTGAGGTCTCCCAATTTTGGCTTCCACCTTAAACTCTCGGATAAGGCGGTCTGTCAGAACCTCGAGATGAAGTTCTCCCATACCTGAAATAATGGTTTGACCTGTTTCTCCGTCTGTTTCCACCTTAAAGGTCGGATCCTCTTCCGCCAATTTCTGAAGAGAGGTTGAGAGCCTCTCCTCATCCGCTTTTGTTTTTGGCTCAACGGCCACGGCAATAACAGGGTTCGGAAAGTGCATCGCCTCAAGAACGATGGGCGACTTCGGATCGCATATGGTGTCTCCTGTGAAGGTCCTCTTTAAACCAACGATGGCGGCAATATCACCTGCAAAAATCTCTTTGCAATCCTCACGTTTGTTGGCATGCATCTGAAGGATTCTTCCAAAACGTTCTTTCTTTTGCTGAATTGAGTTATAGACTGCATCCCCAACCTTCACTGATCCAGAATAAACCCTGACAAAAGTCAATCTTCCAACATATGGATCGGCCATGATTTTAAAAGCAAGAGCTGCAAAGGGCGCACCATTATCAGAGGGTCTCAGTTCCTCCTTGTTCGTATAGGGATTTGTTCCTTGAATCGGGGGAACATCGAGCGGAGAGGGCAGAAAATCCACAACGGCATCCAACAGTTTCTGAACCCCTTTATTCCGCATGGCAGAACCGCACAACACCGGAACGATTTGAATATCAAGAGTCGCTTTGCGTAAGGCTGATATGATTTCACTTTCACCCGCCTCCTGGCCTTCGATGAACCGTTCCATCAAAATGTCATCATATTCGGAGATTGCCTCAATCATCTTTTCTCGATATAATTGCGCCTCCTCATAGAGATCATCGGGGATCTTATCCTCGACAAATGTCGCTCCGAGGCTCTCTTCATGGTAGAAATAGGCCTTCATTTTCACCAGATCAATGATTCCTGTGAAAATTTCACCTGAGCCGACGGGCAGTTGAACAGGAATCGGATTGGCTCCCAATCTTGTTCTCATCATGGAGACCACTTCCTTAAAATCAGCTCCCATTCGATCCATTTTGTTCACAAAGGCAACACGCGGAATGTGATATTGATCAGCCTGCTTCCAGACAGTCTCGGATTGCGGTTCGACACCACCCACACCACAGAATATGGCAACAGCACCATCGAGCACGCGCAGCGACCGCTCCACTTCTACCGTGAAATCGACATGTCCTGGTGTGTCAATGATATTGATACGATGGCCCTTCCAAGAACATGTCGTGGCCGCCGAGGTGATCGTGATGCCGCGCTCTTTCTCCTGTTCCATCCAATCCATCGTCGCCGCACCGTCGTCAACCTCACCCATCCTGTGCACACGACCTGTGTAGTAGAGTATTCGCTCCGTCGTCGTCGTTTTGCCGGCATCGATATGTGCCATGATACCGATATTGCGTGTCCTTGCCAACTGTAACTGTCGCGTCATAACGTGTCCTCTGAAACCACAACTACCATCGATAATGAGCAAAGGCCTTGTTCGCCTCCGCCATCTTGTGGGTGTCGTCTCTTTTCTTGATCGAGGCCCCTTCATTTTTTGAAGCTGCAATAAACTCCTGAGCCAATTTCTGAGCCATGGTTTTTTCAGATCGAGCCTTGGCATAGGAAATGATCCAACGAATGGCTAAGGCCGTTCTGCGATTCGGTCTCACTTCCACAGGCACCTGGTAGGTGGCCCCACCGACCCGCCTTGATTTCACCTCGAGGATCGGTTTCACATTGTTTACCGCCTTCTGAAAAACCGTGAGCCCATCCTCCTTTGCGCTCTTCTCAATCTCTGTCAGGGCCGTGTAAAAAATGTGCTCAGATAAGCTCTTTTTGCCTCTTCTCATGAGGCCATTAATAAACTGAGCCACGAGAACGTTATGAAATTTTGGATCAGGCAGGATCTCCCGCCTCGTTACTTTCTTTCTCCTGGGCATATTCCATCCTCTCTCTTACCCATTTTCCTCACGGAAAGAATCGTCTATGAATTTACGTTTTTGGCTTTTTCGCCCCATATTTTGAACGTCCTTGACGACGTTCCTGAACACCACTTGTATCCAGGGTTCCCCGGATTATGTGATACCGGACACCAGGAAGATCTTTCACCCGTCCTCCCCGAATTAAGACAATTGAATGTTCCTGCAAATTATGGCCCTCACCGGGAATATACGCCGTGACCTCCATACCGGTTGTCAATCGGACGCGAGCCACCTTGCGCAAGGCGGAGTTCGGCTTCTTCGGTGTTGTCGTATAAACCCGTGTACACACGCCCCTCCTCTGGGGCGAACCCATAAGAGCAGGCGTGCTTCCTTTCTTAATAATCCTTTTTCGCCCTCGACGTATAAGTTGATGAATAGTTGGCACCGTTATTCCTCCGTCAATTCGCTGCGTGAACGACCGGCTCCTCTTCAGATTTCAGATCCCCGTCACTCTTCAACCGCTCCCGATTGTAACGTTCCAGTCCGGTTCCGGCCGGAATAAGATGACCGATGATGACATTCTCCTTCAATCCGAGTAACGGGTCTCGCTTCCCATGAATGGCGGCTTCGGTTAATACCCTCGTAGTTTCCTGAAAGGAAGCAGCAGATACAAAGCTCTCAGTCAGGAGGGAGGCTTTGGTAATACCTAAAAGCAAGGGCTGAAATGTCGCGGGCTCCCCTCCCTCTGCAATGATCTTTTCGTTTTCCTGGAGGAACCGGAATTTGTCGACGAGTTCTCCCTCAAGAAAGGTCGTATCGCCTGGATCTTCGACCCTGACCTTTTGTAACATCTGACGCACGATCACCTCGATGTGCTTATCATTAATCCGAACGCCTTGGAGCCTGTATACCTCTTGTATTTCATTGACCAAATACTCTTGAACTTCATTCACTCCTTTGATGCGCAGGATATCGTGGGGATTAATTGACCCCTCAGAGAGTCGTTCACCGGCGAAGATTGTGTCGCCATCGTGAACGTGGAGATGTTTGCCGTAGGGAACGAGGTATGTTCGCTCCTCATTCTCCCCCACGACGATGATCTCTCTCGAGCCTCGTATCATCTTTCCGAACTTGACTGCCCCGTCAATCTCACTGACGACGGCTGGCTCTTTCGGCTTTCGCGCTTCGAACAACTCTGCCACTCGCGGCAATCCTCCTGTAATGTCTCTTGTTTTGGTGATCTCCCTCGGAATTTTGGCCAACATATCACCACCCCTGACCCGATCCCCGTTGCGGACCAGCAAATATGCTCGAACAGGTGTGGAGTAATGCCCGATTTTTCTCCCCCTTTGGTCTGTAATATGAATGTGGGGATTCAGCGACTTCTCTCTATCCTCGCAGATAACCCTCTGACGCAATCCTGTGGCGACATCAGTTTCCTCACGAACCGTAACCCCCTCCTTGATGTCAACGAATACAACGATCCCCTTCCGATGTGTAAGAATAACATTTGAATAGGGATCCCATTCGAAAATGATATCGCCTTTTTTCACTTTGGTGCCGTCGGCAACTTGAAGCACGGCACCGTACGGTACCGTATACCGCGCTCTTACTCGATTTTTATCATCTTTGAGGTGGACTTCTCCCGTGCGGTCAATGACGACGTCTTTCCCATCGCCTCGGCGAACGCTCTTGACATTATGATAATGAACAATTCCCGACATCTTCGCCTTGATCTGCGATTGTTCGGCAATCCGACTGGCAGTCCCACCGATATGGAATGTTCTCAGGGTCAATTGCGTCCCGGGCTCGCCAATGCTCTGCGCCGCCATAACGCCCACAGCTTCACCCATATTGACCATTTTCCCGTTAGCCAAATTACGCCCGTAACACTTGCCGCACACGCCATGTCGAGCTTCACAGGTGAGGACGGAGCGAATCTTAACCTTTTCTACCCCACTTTCTGCAATGCGATTTGCAGCCGCTTCATCAATTTCATCCCCGGCTGGTGTGAGAATTTCTCCAGTAATGGGATCTTCCACATCCTCCAAAGCAACGCGCCCCAAAATTCTATCCTGAAGGGGTTCTATCACTTCTTCGCCTTCCTTCAATGCGCCGATATTTAAACCTAAAATTGTCCCGCAATCGAACTCCGTGATGATAACATCCTGGGATACATCGACCAATCTCCGTGTGAGATATCCCGCGTCAGCAGTCTTCAACGCGGTATCGGCCAGTCCTTTTCTTGCTCCATGGGTAGAGATGAAATACTCCAGAACGGATAAACCTTCCCGGAAATTCGAAGTGATGGGCGTTTCAATGATCTCACCCACTTGCCCCACAATTTTCTTCTGGGGTTTCGCCATGAGTCCGCGCATCCCTGCTAATTGTCGTATCTGTTCCTTGCTCCCTCGCGCGCCGGAATCAGCCATCATAAACAGTGGATTGAATCCTAAATCGGTCTCACTCAGTCTTTCGAACATCACTTCGGATATTTCGCTGGTCGCATGTGTCCAGATATCAATAATCTTGTTGTACCGCTCACCATCTGTAATAACACCCTTCTTGTATTGATTCTGTATCTGTTCCACAAGTTGATAGGCTTCCTCGATCTTCTTTTTCTTCTCCGGCGGAATCACAATATCGTCGATCCCTACTGTAATACCGGCCTTTGTTGCAAACTCAAATCCTATCTCTTTTAAATCGTCAAGGAACTGACACGCCCTGGAATTTCCGAGTTCACGATAGGCATCTGCAACAATGCTCTCCATCTTTTTCTTGTCCATGAGACTGTTGACAAATCGAAGTTCCTCAGGCACAATCTGATTGAAAAGTATTCGACCCAGGGTTGTTTCCAGAAGGTTATTATCTATCCTCACCTTAATCGGGGCGTGCAATCCTATACACCCGTTATTATAAGCAATAAGGGCTTCCCCTGTATTGGAAAAAATATTTCCCTCTCCCTTATCACCGGGTTTCATCTTCGTCAGATAGTAACATCCGAGCACGATGTCCTGACTGGGGATGGCCAACGGCCTGCCGTGAGCAGGGGATAAAATGTTGTTTGAAGAAATCATCAAAACCTGGGCTTCGATTTGGGCTTCGAATGATAATGGCACATGAACCGCCATCTGATCGCCGTCAAAATCGGCATTGAAAGCGGCGCACACTAATGGATGGATGCGAATGGCCTTGCCTTCAACGAGTATCGGCTGAAAAGCCTGTATCCCAAGCCGGTGCAGCGTCGGGGCTCTATTCAACATAACTGGATGGTCTTTTATGATTTCATCAAGGATGTCCCACACCTCCGGGCGTTCCCGTTCAACGAGTCGCTTGGCGCTCTTCACCGTCTGAACAAATCCCCTCTCTTCCAACTTTTTTATGATGAAAGGTTTGAAGAGTTCGAGAGCCATGCTTTTCGGAAGGCCACACTCATGTAATTTAAGCTCTGGACCGACCACAATGACTGATCTGCCGGAATAGTCAACACGTTTGCCGAGCAAATTTTGGCGAAATCGACCCTGCTTTCCCTTTAACAAATCACTCAAGGATTTCAACGGTCTGTTGCCATCCCTGCGTACGGCTCGTGAACGCCGACCATTATCCAAGAGGGCATCAACGGCCTCTTGAAGCATTCTTTTTTCGTTTCGCAAAATGACATCCGGAGCCTGAATTTCCTGAAGTTTTTTCAGGCGGTTGTTTCGATTAATGACACGGCGGTACAGATCATTCAGGTCGGACGTGGCAAATCGTCCACCCTCAAGCGGCACCAACGGCCTCAAATCCGGGGGGATGACCGGAAGAACCCTTAAAATCATCCACCCAGGATCATTCCCCGATTGTCGAAAAGCTTCCACGACTTTCAACCGTTTCAACGCCTCTTTCTTCCGCTGTGCGGACGTTTCCATTTTTACCTGAGCTCTCAATTCGGCCGAAAGCTCCTCGATGTCAATCTCCTCCAAAAGTCGAAGAATAGCAACAGCTCCAATGTCAGCATCAAACTGATGTCCTTCCTCGAGGAGCTGCTGGTAATCTTCCTCCGAGATCAGCTCCCTCTTCTTCAGGTCCGTATCGCCCGGATCAATAATGATACGGGATTCGTAATAGATGACCCGTTCAAGGTCACGAATGGATACATCGAGAAGATATCCAATCCGGCTGGGGATCGATTTGAGAAACCATATGTGTGATACAGGAACTGCCAATTCAATGTGGCCCATACGTTCACGACGCACCTTCGAATGGGTCACCTCGACCCCGCATCGATCGCAGATGACTCCCTTGTACCGGATGGATTTGAATTTACCGCAGTAGCACTCCCACTCCTTGGTGGTACCAAAGATACGCTCACAGAAGAGTCCGTCCTTTTCGGGTCTGAGAGTCCGGTAATTGATCGTCTCCGGCTTCTTCACCTCGCCCGATAACGAATCCGCTTATACTTTCCGCAATGACATTCCCAATCTTTCACCGGGCCGAAAATTCGTTCACAAAAGAGACCTTCCCTTTCCGGTTTAAAGGAACGATAATTAATCGTTTCGGGCTTGGTTACCTCTCCGGATGACCAACTTCGGATGGTCTCGGGGGAAGCCAATCCAATCTTTATGGCTGTAAAATCCGTTGGTTTTTTCACCATTATTTCTTTTGTACTAATCACCGCTTTCTGCCTCCTTAAAGAGAGAATTCAGTAGCATCTATCCCTCTTCAAGCTGAACGTCCAAACCTAAACTCTGCAGCTCCTTGACCAGAACATTGAACGACTCCGGAACACCGGGTTCTGGCGGATTCTCTCCCTTCACAATAGCCTCATAGATACGAGATCGACCGGCGACATCATCCGACTTCACTGTCAGCATCTCCTGCAGAGCATGAGCAGCGCCGTATGCTTCTAAGGCCCACACTTCCATCTCCCCGAAGCGTTGCCCACCGAATTGTGCTTTTCCCCCCAGGGGCTGTTGCGTCACCAAAGAATACGGACCGATAGATCGCGCGTGAATCTTGTCTTCGACCAGATGATGCAGTTTCATCATGTATATGTAACCCACCGTCACCTCTTTGTCTACTGCTTCACCGGTTCTACCGTCAAAGATAATCGATTTTCCTGTTGCCGGCAGACCAGCCTCTGTCAACACATCTTTGATCTCACCGAGCGAAGCTCCGTCAAAAACAGGGGTGACCATCTGAATATTGAGCTTCTTGGCTGCCCATCCAAGATGGGTTTCGAGTATTTGCCCGACATTCATCCGAGACGGTACACCCAAGGGATTTAACACAATGTCCACGGGAGTCCCATCAGACAAATACGGCATATCCTCTTCGGGTACGATCTTGGCAATCACGCCTTTATTACCGTGTCTTCCAGCCATCTTGTCGCCAACGGATAATTTCTGCTTTTTGGCCACATACACTTTGACCAGCTGAACAATGCCTGGAAGAAGCTCGTCCCCACGGGAGACCTTATCCACTTCGATATCCAAATCCTCCTGGACCGTTTGGATCAGCTCAACGGATTCTCTCATGACGCGTTCGATTCTCTTGTCGAGCGCTTCATTCTGGGTCCATCCCTCAAGAGGTTCGACAGCATCAAATTCAAGTTTTTCCAAAACCCGCCTTCCGTATTTCTGACCTCTCCTGACGACGACTTTTCCGTCCTTCACATGGCGCAACCCTCCGGACAGTGCACCCTCCAGAATCTCTGTGAGTATCTCGTTCCTGGTTGCTTTTATTTCCTTTATTTTCTTCTGAGCTTTCCTCTTCAGCTCTTGAATTTTCTTCTTGTCCCGCTCTCGGGTCTTTGAATCGTGATCCCTTCTTGAAAACAGCTTGGTATCGATGACGACGCCTCTCATGCCTGGAGGAGCCTTGAGAGAAGCATCACGCACGTCGCCAGCCTTCTCACCAAATATGGCCCTGAGCAATCGCTCTTCGGGTGAAAGTTCGGTTTCACCTTTTGGCGTTACTTTTCCCACGAGAATGTCTCCCGCTGTCACTTCAGCTCCAATCCGAACGATCCCCTGCTCATTGAGGTTTCGGACAGCCGTTTCACTCACATTCGGTATTTCTCTCGTAATCTCCTCAGTCCCACGCTTTGTATCCCGTACCTGCAACTCAAATTCTTCAATATGAATAGAGGAAAAGATGTCCTCCTGAACCAACCGTTCACTCACGATAATGGCGTCCTCGAAATTATATCCGCTCCAGGGCATAAAAGCAACCAACACATTTTTCCCCAATGATAGTTCACCGTAGTGCGTGGCCGAGCCATCGGCTAAGATCATTCCTTTTCGAATGCGATCTCCGACACGAACCACCGGCTTTTGATGAATACATGTATCCTGGTTGGAACGTTTAAATTTCACCAAGTCATATGTCTCAACATTGTCCAATGCCGTTGCCACGTCATCAGATCCATATCGTTCTCGTTGAACGACAATCTCATCAGCAGTCACTTTAACCACGCGACCCGAACTTCGGGCGAGAACCATCGTTCCAGAATCTTGAGCTGCCTTTTCCTCCATTCCGGTTACGACGAGAGGAGATTCGGATTGCAGGAGCGGAACAGCCTGGCGCTGCATATTTGAACCCATGAGTGCTCGATTGGCATCGTCGTGTTCCAGAAATGGAATGAGTGCAGCCGCGACGCTCACCAACTGCTTCGGGGATACATCCAAATAATGGATCTCCTGCGGAGAGACGACGACAATGTCCCCACGCCGACGGGCTTTGAGCATCTCGTTAACGAATCTCCCTTTCCCATCCAGGGGTTCATTGGCTTGAGCAATCGTAAATCTATCCTCTTGATCGGCCGTCAGAAACTCAATGATATCCGTCACCTTGCCCTTCTCGACTTTTCGCAATGGTGTTTCAATAAATCCAAATTTGTTGAGCCGGCCGAACGTACTCAGTGACGTGATCAAGCCAATGTTGGGACCTTCCGGTGTTTCAATCGGGCACATCCGACCGTAATGGGTATGGTGAACATCCCGCACCTCGAATCCGGCACGTTCTCTCGTGAGACCACCGGGACCGAGTGCGCTGAGCCTCCGCTTGTGGGTAAGTTCTGCCAGCGGATTGGTCTGATCCATGAACTGGGACAGTTGACTGCTCCCAAAGAACGCATTAATGACCGCTGATACCGTTCTGGCATTCACCAAATCCTGCGGGGTAATGGCCTCAAAGCTCCGCAAACTCATGCGTTCGCGAGATGTCCTGGCCATTCGTGATAAGCCAACGCTGAACTGTTGGGCTAACAACTCGCCTACAGAACGGGCACGTCGATTCCCCAAGTGGTCGATATCATCAGTGTACCCTTCTCCCCTGCGCAGTGCAAGCAAATACTGGATGATGGCGATGAAATCATCATTGGTGAGAACCATTTGATCGCGATCTACGGTCAGGTTTAACCTCTCATTGATGCGGTGTCGACCGACCTCACCGAGATCGTACCGCTTCGGATTAAACAAGAGTTTCTCCAAAAGCGCTCGTGCTGTTTCAACATTCGGCGGCTCACCGGGCCGCAGCAGGGCATACATTTTAAAGAGGGCATCCTCCTCCGAATCACTAAAATCCTTCTGCAGGGTATTCTTAAAGACGACAACATCCTGATTTGCTTCATCCCGAAAGATTGAAATTTTAGGGATATTTTCTTTCTTCAAGTCGTCGATCAAATCCTTCGAGAGCACACTTCCCATACTGGCTAAAATCTCACCCGTCTCCTTGTCGACCACATCGGCAGCTAAAATCTTTGAGGACAAATCACGTCGGATCTTCTTGATATCGATCTTCTCCTGTTCAAAGAAGAGATTCAAAATTGCCTCGTTTGTCGAATACCCTAAGGCCCGTAATAAAACCGTAACCGGCACTTTGCGTTTCTTATCGATATGGACATGGAGAACATCGTTGGCATCCAGACTAAACTCGATCCACGGACCTCGGTAGGGGATAACACGAGCAGAAAACTGGCGTTTCCCCTCGGTCCTTCCTGACTCATCGAAAAAGACTCCAGGCGATCTGTGAAGCTGGCTGACAATGACTCTTTCAGCACCATTAATTATGAAAGTCCCTGTTTCAGTCATCATCGGTAATTCGCCCAAAAATACCTGCTGTTCAATAATATCTTTAATTCTTTCTTCCTGACCTTCCAAATTCCGAAAGACGAGTCGAAGCGTAGCCTTGAGGGGTACGGCATAGGTCATACCCCGCTCCTGACATTCCCTGACAGAATACTTGGGTTTGCCCAGTGAGTATTTCACAAACTCGAGGGAGAATCTGTTGTGCACATCTTCAACAGGAAAGATACTCTTGAAAACAGCTTGGAGTCCCTGGTCCTTACGCTGATCATCAGGTGCTTCGTTCTGTAAGAATGTCCGGAACGACTCCACTTGAATATCCAGTAAACCTGGCATTTCCATAACTGATGATATTTTGAAGAAGTCCCGTTTGGAAATCTCTGTGTTACAATCTTTCGATATAGTCATGGCTTTATCTTCACCACCGTGCTGTTATTATTTAATTTCCACTGCAGCGCCGACCTCTTCCAGCTTTGTCTTGATTTCTTCGGCCGCTTCCTTCGACACACCCGTTTTTATCGGTTTGGGTGCTGTATCCACCAATTCCTTGGCTTCTTTTAATCCCAAATCCGTCAATGTACGAACGACTTTGATAACTTGAATTTTCTTATCTCCTACGCTGTTCAGAATCACATCGAATTCCGTCTTCTCCTCGACTTGCTCCTCTGTGGCGGTCGCTTGAGCCGGGCCAGCGGCTTGCAGTATGGGAGCAGCAGCCGTGACACCAAATTTCTCCTCCATCCCCTTGACCAATTCCGCAATTTCCAAAACCGTCATTTTTTCCAAAGTCTCCATGACGTCCTTGACGTTGTTTTTCTTCGCCTTCGTTGCTGCCGTGCTTTTCTTAGCAGCCGCTTTCTTCTCCGCTACCATTGTCTCCTCCTAACTCATCCAGGATACTGAAAAGATATTCACTGCCTTCGTAATAGTCCAGAAAGCGCTCAATCACTTTGATCCTCGTCATCCTTCTGAACACCACCTTGCTTTTCCTTCTCAATTCGAAGAGCATCCACTGTGGCCACCAATTTTTGGAGGAACCCTTGCCATCGACTAACGAATGCAACCAGAGGATTGCGAGCCAGGGTGGCTATCTTTGCCAACAATTCCTCCTTTGATGGGAGGTTGGCTACTTCGGATATCTCATCCGCAGTGAGAACTCTTCCCTCTAAAAGCCCACTTCGAATTTTTGGGAGTTCACGATCTTTCGCAAAATCAACGAGCAATCGTGCAGGCACAACCGGATCATCATAACCAAAGGCCAAGCACGTGGGCCCTTCAAATAAGTCCTTCAATTCCGAAACCCCGGCTTCATCAACTGCAAGCCGGGCCAGAGTATTCTTCACGACTCGCAATTCAACCGAGGCACTTCTCAGTTTGTGTCGCAATTCCGTGATGGAAGCTACATCCAGGCCCGTGAAATCGGCCAAATATACACCTTGAGCTCGTTGAAACTTATCAGAAAGTTCCTGAACGATTCTTTCCTTTTCAGCTTTTAGCATCGGTTTCTCGTTCCGTCAAAAGAAATTATCATATTCCATTACCGAAAGAGGTTCAGCACCGCTTGTCGATCCAGTTTAATTCCAGGGCCCATCGTGGATGAAAGAGCTAAGCTGCGAACATATTGACCCTTGGCGGCAGCTGGCTTCGCTCGTAAAACCGCTTCTAAGAAGACGCAGGCGTTTTGAAAGAGGCTCTCCTCATGAAAGGAAGCCTTTCCGATTGGCACGTGGAGAATACCGGACTTATCAACTCGATATTCGACTTTGCCGGCTTTCGCATCACGAACCGCCTTGGCGACATCGAACGTAACCGTTCCGCTCTTCGGATTCGGCATTAAGCCTCTGGGCCCAAGAATGCGCCCGAGCTTTCCAACCTCACTCATGACATCAGGAGTGGCAATGATGACATCAACATCGGTCCAGCCATCTTTAATTTTTTGAATATAGTCATCCATACCCGCATAATCAGCACCTGCTTCGAGGGCTTCTTTCTCTTTATCCCCACGAGCCAGCACAAGAATTTTAACAGTCCTGCCCGTGCCATGAGGGAGCACCACGAAACCTCGCACTTGTTGATCGGCATGCCGCGGATCCACTCCCAATTTCGCCGCCACTTCAACGGTCTCATCAAAGTGAGCACTCGCCGTCTCTTTTACCAGTTTGATGCCCTCCTTAAGATCAAAAACAGCACTCGCGTCGATTTTCTCTGAATTCGCTTTATATCTTTTACTCCGTTTCATCTCTATCCCTCAATGCATAGAAAAGAATTACGCCTCGACCTCAATACCCATGCTTCGGGCTGTACCCTCAATCATTCGCATGGCCCCTTCAATGTTCACTGCATTCAGATCGGGCATTTTCAACTGGGCAATTTCCCGAATCTGTTCTTTGTTTACCTTCGCAATCTTCACGCGGTTCGGCTCGCCGGACGCCTTCGCAATCCCCGCCGCCCTTTTGAGGAGCACTGATGCCGGAGGTGTTTTGGTGATAAAAGAAAAGGTCCGATCACCATAAACAGTAATTACGACCGGAATAATCAATCCCACCTCGCTGCGCGTTTTATCATTGAAGGCCTTACAGAACTCCATAATATTGACTCCGTACTGACCCAAAGCCGGTCCCACAGGCGGCGCCGGATTCGCATTACCTGCAGGGATATGCAATTTGATCGTTCCGAGTATTTTTTTTGCCATGATTATATACTCTTTACTTGTAAGAAATTTAACTCTACTGGTGTTGATCTTCCAAAAATACTCACCATTACTTTCAATTTTCCCCTTTCAGGATTCACCTCGTTCACAACACCTGAGAAATCCGAAAACGGACCATCGATGACTTTGACTGGATCCCCGATCTTAAAAGGGATCTCGGAGGCAGCTTTCGTCCGCGTCCGGTCCATCTGCGCCATAATTCGATCCAACTCTTCTGGGCGCAGAGCCTGCGGCTTATCCCCCGAACTGACAAAGCTGGTTACTCCTGGAGTGTTTCTTACGAGGTGCCACGTCTCTTTTGTCATCTCCATTTCAACCAAGATGTAACTCGGGAGAAACTTCTTGGCAGAGGTCGTTTTTTTGCCGTTCTTCATCTCGACGACCTCTTCAGTGGGTATGATCACATTCGTGATTTTATCCTCCATTTTTTGAATTTTCACCTCTCTCTCCAGAATCGTCTTCACCTTTTTCTCATGCCCGGAATAAGTGTGAATCACGTACCACCGTTTCTCCATATACACTTCCTTAAAGAGACATACCATTTCTTGACGGCATGTCTCACTTTAAAACAAATCCCATTATTTTTGATAATCCCGTATCTACGACAAATATGTAAAGAGCGAACAAGAGCGATATGATAATGACCACCTTCGCTGAAGCGAAAAGTTCATCCCGCGTCGGCCAGGCAACCTTCGACATCTCTATTCGCACCTCTTGAAAAAATTTTGCAATTTTTTTAAACATTGTCTACTACGTTCAAAGTGCACAACCATATTCGGAACGATGGCAGGCCTGGAGGGATTCGAACCCCCAACATCCGGTTTTGGAGACCGGCGCTCTAACCGTTAGAGCTACAGGCCTATTTCCGACCAACGAACCGCCATGAGGATCAGTCAGCCATGCCATTATCGTGTTTCCTTGTGGGGCGTATGTGTTTTGCAAAAACGACAATACTTCTTATACTCCACTCTATCGGAGTGCTTTCTTTTATTCTTTGTTGTCGTGTAGTTTCTTCTTTTACACTCCGTGCACGCTAAGACGACCAGATCTCTCACGATTTCTATTCCCTTTACATACTCTCGTTATCTATTCCAGGATTTCGGTGACCACACCGGCACCAACCGTCCGACCACCCTCTCGAATCGCAAACCGCAGCTCCTTCTCCATCGCTATCGGCGTGATCAACTCCACCTCCATCGTTACATTATCCCCAGGCATC
>CP070758.1:4660464-4683123 GCA_020348925.1 Gemmatimonadota bacterium
CATCGCCGTTCACATCCCCCCTGTCTCCCCCCCGGCAACCGGATACTCCCCCGCCACAGATACGAACATCATCCACGAACCACCCGTCATCGTTCACGGAGCCGTCGGTCAGCAGCCGAAAACGGATTCTGACATCGTCCGCCAGGCCGCAATATTCCCTCAAGGAGAAGAACTCATGAATCCATTCACGGCGGTACCCGTGAAAGTCCCTCGACAACACCTCCCACTCAAAGCCGCCGTCGGTCGAAATCTCCACGAAGGCCGAATCGTTGTCCGGTTCAAAGTAGGCGTAATGCCAGAAATCGACGGCTGCCGACCCGTACGAGGTCAGATCAATCCCCCGGACCATGGCTGCCCAGGTATCTCCTCCGTTGGTATAATACCCGGAGGGACTGTCTGTCAGAGACAAAGAGACTGAATGATAGCGGGAACCGGAGGTGCCCCAGCTGCTCCCTTCACCCCCGGGGTTCCACTGGTAGATTCTACCCTCAAAATGATCATGAAAGAGCGTCTCGGCCTGGCACAACTCGAGGCTGAACGTGGTATCATCGGAGAGGTAAAATGATTCCACGTGGGCCACATAATTGTCAGCTGTAATAATCACTCTGTAGGTGCCCTCCGACAAGGTTACATCAAAATCACCTGTGGAGAAATTCGAACAGACCGTATCCACTGTCGGACCCTCGAAGAACAGGGACGCTCCCACCGGCTCCCCTGTTTGAAAGTCGGTGAGGGACCCTGCGCAATTCCATCTCGGCAAAGGCGTCAGTTCGACGTCCACCACAGTGGGACTGCTCGGATTGACCACCACATCCGAGAATCGTTTCCCTCTGTAACCGGGATGCGTCACCTCCAGCGTATAGACACCGGGCACAAGAATTCTGCGGTACCGCCCGTACATGCGATCACAGAGACGCGGAGATACGATACCACCACTTGCTTCCAGCACCCTCACTTCAGCTTCCAGCGGTTCACCACTGATCCCGTCCGTCACGCGGCCCGTGATTCCCCCGGCCATAACCCTGTCCAAAAGGTAGTACGCGCCCACCATGTTTCGGGCGCATATACCGTCGACCATTTCGCCGGGCGGCTGAATGGTGCTCCCGACCTCGATAAGAATGGGTATCGTCCCCACTTTGACGTAAAACCAATCCCGGGCGAAGGGGGCCCGCAGAGAACTGCACCAGGGAGAATATGAGAACCTCCCGTCGTCCGTCGTGATCAACTGCGCCACTTCCTCCGCCGTATACTGGATAACGGGGAAATCCGGGGGACGCTTCTCCTCCCAGCACCAGGGATAGTAGATCACCTCTTTTGTCCCTGTTCTGGCGCTGTGATACAGAAGGGCAAACACAAATTTCTGTTCCAGGGCGAGATCACGCAGGGCCCGGTTTTCGGACTCGGAAAAAGGGGCAGGTCCCCGATAGTTATCACTGGCCCAGCTCGTGTCGCCGCGCTCCCAATTGAAATCGTAGTTTCTGTTCGGATCAACCCCATCGATATCCCCCCCTATCTCAGGTATGAAATCGAAAACACCGTTTCCATTGTTGTCCCGCTTCGTCTTCCGGAACGTCACATCAAGGCCATCCGTCACCACCTTATGCCCCTCAGGATTGAGCAGTGGGACAAACCATATTTCTATATTGTTGATCCACCAGGTGACTTGAGAATTTGCTCCGTATCGATCGACCAACTCACCGATCATATCCAGACATATCTCCAGACCGAGGGCTTCCTCGGCATGATGCACGCCATTATACAGAACAGCCGGCTCATCCTCCTCCACATCGACGTTGTCGGAAATTTTGACCGCCCAAACGATCATACTGTCCTGGGTTGACACCCCGATGCTGTCCACTCGCATAATATCCGAGTGGACGTCAGCCATGGAATCCAGCTCAGCCACCATCTCTTCGTAGGTGTGATATCGAGCATCAAGTTGAGCCTCTATATGTGTTGCGGTCAAAGACAACAGGGTGAAGACAACCGCCAGTGGACGCATCTTCAACATTCCCATCATGGGCATTTCCCTTCCTACTCTTTTCATGCTCAGGTCCTCACGGAACACCTCAACTATGTGCGGGACGCACTGACTGCCCCTTCAGAAAGATAGTATCACGGGGCACACGTGCCAACACCCAAGATGACGTTCACGATTCCGAGAACGTCCAAAACGTCAATATCAGCATCGCCGTTACAATTGGCCAGCCACAGGGCATCGCCTTCCAATGCTTGAATCCCCAAAATATGGTTCACCGTTGCCAGGACGTCCAAGACGTCGACACCCCCGTCCCCGTTGACGTCGCCTCTCTCCCGAGAACCGAGACCGCTCAGTCGCTGGGCGTAAATATCGTGGGTATCCGCCTTCCCTTTACTGCGCATATCCTCCCATACAATGAAAGCGCCCCCTTGACCGTCCCCAACAATCTTTGGGAGCGTCTGTTTTTGAGCATACAAGCACACACACGTTCCATTATGTTCCCATTGGACGTTGCCTGATTCATCCATCTTTTGAGCAAAGATATCCAACATGGACTCACTCGATCGATAATCCTCCCAGGCCACAAGAGCTCCGTCATCGATTCCGCCCAAAAGAACCGGGGACGATTGATCACCCTCAGCGGAGCATACATTGATGCCGTCCTCCGCCCACATTGGATCCCCGGTGCTGCTCAACCTCTGGCAGTAAATATCGTTCCCTCTCTCTATGTCGCGAAAATCATGCCAGGCGATGAAACAGTAAGAATCTTCACCAACAGCGACAGAGGGTGAAGATTGGTCGTTCTCGGCTCGACATACCGGAAGTCCGTTGAGAGAATCCTCTCCGCTCACTCTCCACAGTTTCATGCCACTGTTATTCACATTTTGGGCGTAAATATCCTTGGCCCCATGTCGCAGATCCTCCCAGACACAAATCGCCCCTCCGCCTCCGTCGCTGACCAGCACCGGCTCGAGTTGGTTGCCGGGTGACACACACAGCGCCAATCCCCCCTCCGGCCACTCAGAAGGGACGGTTCCCCCCCCATCAAGCCTCTGGATATACAGGTTCTTATCGTCCCACGATCCCCCTTGCCAGAGAATGATGCCACCCCCCTCACCATCCTCCACAATGCCGTAGGCGTAATCATCATCCTCGCTTTGAGTGATCAACACGCTCTCAAGCCCCCACGCCACATCCCCCTGAGCATTCACTTTCTGGACATATACATCGGAATCCCACCCCCCCCGAAAATCGCTCCACGCAATGAGTGCTCCACTGTTTCCGTCCGATGTGATGGAGGGATCATTTTGATCGCTTTCCGTCGGGCTGATCCGGACCGCATTCGGCCACTGAGGAATACCATCCCCATTGAGCCGCTGCGCGTATATCTGCATAATCCCATCTCTCCGATCCTCCCAGGCGATAAGCGAACCCCCACTTCCATCGCTGACGACAACAGGTGCGGTCTGGCTGCCATCTCCTGTCGTGTCGACGCCAATCCCATTGTCGCCCCAAGAAACGAGGCCCTCACGATCGACCTTCTGGGCAAAGACATAGGTTCCCAGGGATCCTCGCCGACCATCCTCCCAGACGATGATGGCTCCATCGGTGTCACTCATCACGTTCAGGTGGGAAGCATTGCCGCTAATACCGGCAATGACGACGAAGCCCGTTGTCTCCCATTGGACCGCCCCGGTGGGATCGAGCCGCTGGGCGTAAATTTCGACACTGCCAGTGCGCTGATCACCCCAGAGAGCAAACACGCCCCCGGCGGCATCGTGTCGCAAGAGCGGGGAAAATTGGGAACCTGCAGCTTCGCAGATCGGCTCGCCGTCAACTGACCACTGCACGAGCCCATCGCCGTTCAGACGCTGGACATAAATATCTCCCAAAGGACTGCCTTCACTCCGTTGATCCACCCACACAAGGCACACCTCCCCAACATCCACCCGTGTCAGCCTGACTTCAATCTGATCGCCAGCGGCTGTACAGACCGCGACACCATCACTCCCCCACAGCGTCATCCCTGTTGTATTGACCCGCTGGGCATAAATATCCCAGTCGTAGGGATTATTTCGATGGTCCTTCCAAGTACAGATTGCGCCGTCGGAGCCGTCGTTGACCAATCTCGGCTCCTCCTGATTCCCGTCGGCACCACAGAGAATGGCTCCGCCTGGAGTCCACTGCACCTGGCCGGATGCAGTGACTCGTTGAGCATAGATATCTGTGTAACTCCCATTTCGCCGATCCCTCCAGACAACGAAAACCCCATCGTTGCCGTCACCCCATAATTTTACCTGATCCTGATCTCCGGCTGATCCGCACACGAGCAAGCCGCCATTCTCAAACTGGGCCAGACCATTGTTTGTCACTCGCTGAACATATATATCGTAATCCGTTCCCTTGCGTTTGTCCTTCCACGTAATGAAAGCCCCACCGAACCCGTCCGCACCTATGCTCGTACCGCTCTGCTCGGCCGGCTGCGTACACACGGCCATTCCGTTTGAAGGCCAACCCGAAGCGATGCTCCCCTCCGAGGTCACCCGTATGGCATAGATATCGCCATCGACGGCATTTCTGGCATCTTTCCAGGTCACAATGGCACCACCATATCCGTCGGAAGTGATATTGACCGGTGAATAGGTGCTGATATTCTCATTCAAGATCACTCCTTCAGACGGCCAGAGCCTATTTCCCTCCGAATCAAGTCTTTGACAGTATACTCGACACTTTGGATCGGCCACGACATCCACCCAGGCAATAACGGCACCGCCGGCACCATCGGCAATGATGACAGGATCCTCCTGACGACCCTCGGCTTCAATGACGTGAACGCCCTCGGCAGTCCACAGCGCGTTACCGTCGACATCATATTTTTGAGCATAGATATCGCGCGTTCCTGTGCGGCAATCCGACCAGGTCACATACATATAGCCAGCGGAATCACCGTCCGCACTACGGTACCATTCAATATGTTTCCCCTGTCGCAGTTGCACACCATCCTGATCCCACAGAATCTGAGCCCCTGGGGCCCTGAAGGACATAACCATCACAAAAATGATAAAACCAAAAAATCTTTTCCCCATTTCAACCTCCACTATGATATGTTACACAAAGAGCCTCACCCCGGAAGCCACAAAATTTCACGAACTCATACGGAGAGAGGTTCAATTCGAAAGGTTACCCTAATAAGAACACGCGCCACTCCCTAAGATCACATTAACAATCCCCACCACATCCAATATGTTCACCTGGCCGTCCCCCGTATAATCCGACGACCACAACTGGTATTCCGTCGGCCCTTCCCCACTCGCCAATATGATATGAATCACCCAAACAACGTCCAAAATGTTCACCCTTCCAACCTCATTCACATCCCCAATCTGAGACTCAACCCCAAACCAATCCAATATTCGCCCCAACATCTCAGCGCGCATATGAGACACATTCGCCACATCATAAAACTCGATCAGCGACTCAAAGCCAACTGCAAAATATATAACCCTGTATCCACCCCTGTAACGAAGAGCCGCAGTTTCGCCGGAACCGTAATAGATGAGTATTGAGCTGGCGCCGTTGAGAGGTTCGATCACGTCCGGGCTGTCCTGATTGTCCGCGCCTAAGTCACCTGGACAGAGCGATAGCATATCGAGCTCACCGGTGATCGGATCCCCAGGCACGCTGTACAGCCATATGTCTTCACTCCGGTCGGCCAAAAACCTTACATGCAAATAGTTCCTCAGAAAGGGTGACTCGCGAAGATCAGCCGCAATGTTTTGGCCTGTCATGAACAAACCCCCACCGTTGTCGAGAAAAGTTTTGAGCCATTCTTGATCGGATGGAGTGAGTGTAGAGTCACATTCGTTTCCCGTAAACCAGATCACTGCCTCATAATTATAAATCAAAGACGTATCCAACATACCATCGCTCAACCTATCGTACAGATCACACCCGATACCCTCCATATCACAGGCCGCTTCGAAATATATTTCCAGAGAGTCCCCGCCATCGTCGTCAACGAGCAGAAACGCCGACTGTCCCACGAGGACTTCGAACCGGAGAGTTGTACCGTAATAATCACCGTTTGAGAAGATGGAAAGGTGAAAGGATACATAATGATACGGCGTTTCATTGCTCAGACGAAACACAAAAGGGTCGATCCAGTTTGTGCAGGAAGAGTCTGCCTCCACTTCAGGAAAATCCGCAGAATCACTGAGAAGTGAAAGATACTCATCTTCTGTCCTTAGCACTCCCCGTACATCGGTCGCTTGCCCACCACCAACATTCCGGAGCTGAATGCGCAGTTCCCACACCTCTCCTGCTTCGGGTCTGCCATCCCCATCACCCTCGACCTCGTTGAGAGTGCAAGTCTCATAGGTTATTATGGGTGCTACAACCTCAATGTTAAAAGCCGTCTTCGAACAGAACGATCCCCAAATTGCTGTCACAACCTCAAAAGGTATTTCGTATCCGTGCTCACAGTCTGGAGCAACAGCAACAACAAAGGGGCCTTCGCTCACGGCCGTTTCTCTGGGAGGTAGGTCAGGAAAGGTTTGGATACTATCCTGGACACAAGCACTCGTATCGCTGCTTCTCAAAATCGCTGTCACGTCCTGAGCTGTACTCCCGCCAAGATTGAATAATCGGATGCTCAGCTCGATCACTTCGCCTATGTCGACGAGGCTATCCCCATCTCCGGTACTCAATCCAACAGAATCGTCGTCAAGAATCACTTCGCACAGATTGGTATGAGGATTCGAGGGGAATTCTGTGTTGGTTGTGAACTTTATCGCCGAGTGATCTGATAACTCTTGGGCCCCAGGAACGTATTGTCCGGCATAGGTGTACTCCAGACCGCCCTTCTTGTCCGGAGACTCAATCCCCACAGTGGCAAAATTCCCCGCATAATCACTGTTGCTCACCGCCCGATACTGAAACACGATCTCTCCATCCCCCGTTGGTGTCGGATAATACTCGGGATCATAGAGTACGACCTGAAATGTCTCTTCTGCATCATCATAATCGTTGTAAATCCTGCTCCACTCCACAACAAATCTATGTTCCTGCTCATCATTGAAATATACGACACAACCATTCCCCATGTAGAGATCGTCCCAGAATGGGGCCACGAGGCACGGCGGGTTGAGAACCGCCGGAATGGACCAATTCCTGAAATTTGTCATCCACGTTGCCCCAAAAGAAAGCCATCCATTCGAACAGACGGATACTTCATCGTAAGTATTCCCATAATAACGAAAGGCGAACGGCAAGGGCAATACTTCGGTATCCCCCTGAGGATAATTCTCCCCGGTATAATACCCAGGCTCAATGTCATCGATGAGATTTAAAACAGCCCCAGCCCCCCCGTGGAGTGGATCGATTTCAATCCACTCATAATTGGGTCTGTCATAATAGCGCCAGTCGAAACTATCGTAAGCGAAATATCCGTAGGAATCGGGGCCGGAAGGATCGGATGGGGTGGCAAGCCCAACTGTTACCGGTAACATTACTACGTCCCTCATCTCAGAATTGCTCTCCACATACAGGGTGAAGTGCACTTGATGTCCGGGGAACATACTCTCATGGGCTGAGATGATGAAAGGATTTTCCGAATTATCACCCTGGCTTTCCATCATGATGGTTCCAAAGTCCGCTCTCGAATCGATGAGAACGATATTTGGATCGGAAGTCCTGAGTGTTGCTCGAACGTTTTTACCGACCTTTTTCCCCTCATTGGTTATCGTTACTACAAGGCTACCCGTTTCACCGGGATCGAGGCGGTTGGGAAGCAGTGTCTGGCTTGAATCTTCTATATGAAAAGAGTGCAGGGAGAAGTCAGGAGCCTCCACCGAGATATCCAAAAAGTCTTCCCAAAGAGTTCCACTCCCATCGACAATTTCTATGGTGCACGTTACTACATGTCCATCCGGGCAATCCGGGGTAATCGAAATGACGTACTCTTCTTGACCCGCAACATCACTTCCAGGTGGAATATCCCCAAAATTCGCTATGCTTTGATGCACAGCCCCGTATGAATCATCAACCGCTATCTCAGCAGAGACGGAGAAAGCCGTCCGGCTTACACCCGCATTCCTCAAAGAAAGTATCAATTCCATCGTTTCTCCCGGATTGACTTTTCCATCGCCATCGCCCGAGCTTTCACCCAATGAATCGTCATCGATATGATGGTTTGAGAGGGAGACACAGACCGGGACTTCCTGACCGAGTAAAATTGTCTGGTAGGGTTTGAAATTGTGTTTCGTAACAGTCACCAAAACGGAATCATTCTCTCCCACGGAGACAGGCAGGGTGATTCTCCCATCCGGTTCTGTATATCCTCCGGAGAGGATCCGTCCACCTGCGGTTAGACAGACATACGCACCATCGACGGGGAGATTGTCAGAATTTTCAACTGTCATAAACAACTGGTTGGTCCCAACACCAATCACTGAGGGATGATCGACAAAAAGATTGTTGGGGATATCTGTCCACATCACCAGTCCCGGATCGCCGATCAAAGTGTATATATAAAAATAACACTCTACGGAATTCCAGGTGTTTCCCGGACCCCTGTTGTGCGGATATTGCATATACAGCTCCATTTTCGCTCGGGCAAAAGCCTGACCCACTGTAAACAGGGAATCGTCAAAGACACCGGCATAAAATCCAGCATCCAGGACATTATTATAATTTACAAAGGTAAACATCGATGTGGGACCGATGATAGCAACGGCTCCTCTCGGAAAAGAAACCGTTCCGGCACGCAACCACGCTTCTGCCGGACAATCCTCATTAAAATCAGCAGCATTGCAGACCATATCTGTAACCACGGGCAGCATGAACCCATTATGCAGACCATAGATGTTGTCAAGGTCAGCAGGAGTTTGATATGCAGACGTCCATCCACCCCAGTCCATCCAACCACGATAGTTGACAAAGGCGACTCCCGAGTTCACGACAGCCGAAATATATCCCACATCACATTCATACCCTGGAAAAGTAAAGGACGTATCCACCTGTGTAAAACCATTATCCAGGAGTTTCTCTCTCACCCATAGTTTCAGTGTTCTCGTTGAAGCATTTCCTTCATAATTGCAGATCATGAGAGCTCTCTTGTACCAGTTGGTCCGCCCCATGTATGGATTCCTCTCATACGAGACAATCTTATTCGCAACCGTTCGCATCTCGTTGACGGAAGACACTGACAATCGCCCCACAAAGACATCCGGGAAATAGTCCTCACCCTCCAGCATACAATAAGGATGGTCAGCAGCCACCCATTCCAATCCATCATCATAATAAAAGGTTGGCATTTCATCGACATCACCGACGAGAATGACATATTCAAGGGGAACGGAAGCAGACTCGTAATAATCCTGGATATAAATTCGTATCAGATTGTTACTCGGGTTCGAACCAATCCGCGACAGCTTCACCATTTCTGTATGATGCCCCTTCTGTCGCTTCCACTCCACCAGTGGTTCCAACGCTTCATAATAGGCATCAGGTGTAATAATGAGATACCCTCCCCTTACAACCTCCTGAGATGACGGCAGGGCAGTATAGTTTACTATCGAACTTCTGTAGAGCTTTTCAAAAGCTTCCGGTCTTCCAAGGCTCCGGCGTTTTGGTGTGGCTGAATTTTCGGACCGCTTATATGTCAGCTTCACAGTAAGCCTTCGACACACTTTCACCTCTTCACGAACGGGATTGTACTGCACAGGATGAAGAATAAGAGGAACAAGACAAAGGTCCCGAACCATCACCGCAGACCCAACCTCAGCAGCAGGTTCAGGATAGAACGCATCCTGGGCATAGAACTCTCGGCTCATGAGAAAAGGGCGCTCGTCTCTTTTCTCGGTCCGTTCCTCCTGATGCGGCCACATCCGTATGTCGCTCAGGATCGAAGAGTCACGAAGGTCTACCTCAACATCCACGGAGACACCCGGCGGTACGGCCACCAACCTGGCCAGAACAGGCAGCTCCGGCCGACCGGCCTCGGTTCTCCACCCGGCCCGGGATAGGCGTACCTTCTGGTACTTCTCGCCTCCTTCAAAGATATCCTCAATGACCGGCTCGGGAATCTCAAGAGCTATTTCGGTCCCACTGTTGTCCGAAGCCAACACCCGAAACTCCGGAACATCTCGCTCCAATAAAAATTCGGCCCTAGAACCCGCACTGAGAAAAAAGACCGTCCCTATGCACACAAGAATAAAATGTCTTCTTCGAAAAATCTCCTTGACTGTGATCATCTCCTAATCCCCAGTATGACATTCACGATGCCCACCACATCCAGTATGTTCACCTGGCCGTCCCCGGTACAATCCGAGGCCCACACCTGATACTCCGTCGGATCACCCTCAATAGCCAGTATAATGTTGATCATCCTCACAATGTCCAAAATATTTACAGCCCCATCCTCATTCACATCGCCAATCCGAGGCTCAACTTCAAACCAATCCAATATGCGCCCCAACATTTCAGACCGCATCGCATACGCATTGGCGACATCATAAAATTCTATCAGAGACTCAAATCCAACAGCATAGTACACAAGCCCGTACCCATTTCGATACCGAAGCGCCGCCGGGTTCTCAGTGCCGTAATATGTGAGAAGAGGATTTGCACCCCCGAGAGGCTCGATCTCGTCCGGACTGTCCTGATTGTCCGCACCGTAATTACCGGTGGCAAGAGAGAGCAGCCCCAGATCGCCTGTGATCGGATTCCCCGCTACCCCCTCCACCCATATCACCCCGCTGCTGTCTGCCACAAGCTCGGCATGCATGTACTCCAACAAAAAGGATGAACCCGAAAGATCCGAAGCAATGTTCTGACCGCTCACAAACAGGTTTCCCCCCTCATCAAGATACGCCTCCAAACACTCCTGATCGAAAACTGTCAAGGTCGACTCCCGCTCACTCCCCGTAAACCATATTATCGCCCAGTAATCTCGAAGCATTGATACCCCAGGCGCACCCTGAACCGACCTCTCATACACCTCATAACTCCTTCCCTGACGGTTCAACGCATCCAGATAATACACCTCACACCCATCCCCCCCATCATCATCGACAAGCAGAATGTCCGCCCGCTCTATCACGATCTCAAAGCTGAGAACGGTAGAGTAATGATTGCTATTCGAGGAGACAGACAAGTCGAAGGACCTGTTATGATACGGAGTCTCATCGTCGATACGAAAAAGAAACGGATCGTCCGAATTTTCACATGCTGCCTGCGGCGGGATGTTTAAAAAAGAGACAGTATCATTGAGAAGAGTCACATACGCATCATCTATCGTTAAGACAGCACTGACCCCTGTTGCTTGATCACCACCAATATTTTGAAGATTGACATAGAACTCCCACGTTTCTCCTGATTCAATTCTGTCATCCTCATCGCCTTCGATAACATTCAGAGTGAAGGTTTCGTGGACGATGACCGGGGCAGCAACTTCAATGTCAAAATTCGTCAGTGAGCAGAACGATCCCCCCGTCCGTGTTTCCAATACAAAATCGATGGTGTGTCCGTCCTCACAAACAGTAGCAATTTCTATCACGAAAGGCCCTTCGCTTCGGGCCGTATCCCCGGGTGTGATATTGGGAAAGGACTTTAGGCTGTCTTGAACCGATACCTTGAGATCCGCACTCCGCAACAGAGCCGTAATTCCCTCGGCATTTTCCTGGCCGTGATTGATCACCCTGAGAGCCAGTTCAATCCTCTCCCCTGCGTCAACAATGCCATCTCCATCCCCGCTACTCCTCCCATAAGCATCGTCGTCCAAGTGGCAGCCATAATATCCGAGAGACGGACTTTCCGGTCGGTGTCTCCCCGTCTTAAACTTTATGGCCAGGCCATTGTGCAATTCCATCGCACCGGGGGCATATTGCCCGGCATAGGTATATCCCAAACCGCTCTGCTTGTCAGGCGACGCAATCCCAACCGTGGCAAAATTCCACGCATAATCACTATTGTTCACTGTATGGTATTGAAAAAGAATCTCGCCATCCCCGGTATCACTCCGGTAATATGCCGGATCGAACAGAAAAACTTGAAAGGTTTCAAGAGCATCGTCATAATCGTTATGCACCCCGCTCCACTCCACACAAAACCTGTGTTTCGGTGCATCATAATAATAAGTCACACTCCCATCCCCCACGTACAGATCATCCCAAAAGGGAGCGATAAGGCATGGTGGGTTGAGAACTGCCGGAATACCCCAGTTCCGAAAATTGGTCATCCAGGTTGATCCCATGGAAAGCCATCCGTTCGAACATACGGAGATGGTGTCGTAACTCTGGCCGTAATACCGAAACGTGAAGGGAAGAGGTAACACCTCGGTGTCTCCCTGAGGATGATCATAGAAGGTTGAATCCAGGCCCGGCTCATCGACAAAATTGAAAAGGGTACCTGAACCACCGAGGGAAGGATCGATTTCAAACCACTCGTAGAGGGGTTTTTCAAAATAGGACCAGTCGTTGGAATCAAAAGCGAAATAGCCGTAAGCATCAGGACCCACCGGATCCGATGAGGAAATATTTCCAATTGAGATCGATAGGACAATCTCGTCCCTCATTCCAACATTACTTTCCAATACGAGCACGAATTGTGCCCGGTGTCCGGAAAAGGTCATCAGATCGGCTGAAATCAGGAAAGGATCATCGGAATTGGTCGCCTCAGTTCCTAAAGGCATATTTCCCCAGAAAGCTGTTGAATCGACGAGCGTGATATTTGAATCGATCGTTCTGAGCGTTGCCTCGACATTCTCTCCAGGTTTTCGTCCTTCATTGGCGATTGTCACCACAAGATGCGCCGTTTCACCGGGATCAAGTCGACCGTTCGGTAACACCTGATGTGCATCTTCAATCACTACTTCTTCAAGAGAAAACGCCGGGGCCGCCACACCTATTCTGAGAAAATCATTCCACTCGTTCCCATTACTATCGGTTGCTTCTAAAGATAAAACGAGCTCATGACCGTCCGGACAATCATGCCTGACTGAGAATACATAGTCACCCTGACCCCAAACAGAATCTCCGGGTGAGATTGCACCGAACTGTACAAATTCCTCAAGCACAGTAGCGTATCTATCGTCAATTGCGAATGTTGCAGAGACTGAAAAAGCAGTTTCCCCTATACCCGAATTTTTCAACGAAAGACTCAATTCAACGGTCTCTCCGGGATTGAGCCTCCCATCACCATCCCCCGAACTGCCATCTGACGAATCGTCATCGATCCGATAATCCGCAATTGAAACCACAACCTCCGCCCCCTCACCGCCAAGGACCGTTTGATACGGCTTGAAATTATGTTTCGTGACGGTTATCCTGACAGAATCGCCGATCTCCACGGACTGAGGAAGCGCGATCCGACCATCACCCCCGGTAAATCCGCCGGAGAGTATCTCTCCGCCCCTCGTCAAACTAACGTACGCATCGCTCACAGGACGATTCATCGAATCCTTGACTTTCAGGTCCAAAACATTCACCCCAGATTCGATAACCGACGGATGTTCAACTGTTAAGAGCCGGGGAATGTCGGTCCACATGTCAAGCCCGGGATCACCGATCAAGGTATACATATAAAAATAACACTCCACCGAGTTCCAGGCGTGACCTGGTCCTCGGTTCAACGGGTACTGGTTGTACAGCTCCGTCTTGGCCCGGGCTAAAGCCTGGCCCACAGTGAAGAGGGAGTCGTCGAAAACCCCGGAATAAAATCCACCATCCAGGACATTATTAAAGTATACTTTCGTATTGCTCGCCGTAGGCCCGACAATGGCTATTCCCCCCTTAGGATTCAGGGGCGTTCCGGCCCGCAGCCACCCCTCAGCAACACAGTCGAACAGATAAAAAGATGCCTGAGTACACGTCATATCAGTAATGACAGGCAGCATGAATCCGTTCTGCAACCTGTAGATGTTATAAAGATCAACATAGGAAGCCCACCCCCCCCACATTGCAATGCCGCGGTAGTTCACAAAGGAAACCCCTGAATTCAACACGGTTGAGATAAACCCCACATCACATTCGGACACTGAATACGTAAACGATGTATCAACCTGAACAAAGCCATTATCGAAGAGCTTGTCCCTCACCCACAGTTTCGTTGTTCTCGACGAAGCGTTCCCCTCAAAGTTACACACCATGAGCGCTCTCTTGTACCAATCCGTTTGTCCCATGTATGGCTCCCTCTCGTAGGAGACAATCTTGTTGACGACCGTCCGCACTTCTTTCAGTGATGAGACCGAAAGCCGCCCCACGAAGACATCCGGAAAATAATCGTCTCCCTCGAGCAGACTGTAGGGATGATCCGTTGCATCCCATGGCCAGGAAGGAAACAGCATTCCCTCCATCTCGTCATAATACAAAAAGGTCGGCATGTCATCGTCACCCACCAGAATAACATACTCAAGCGGAACGGAAGAACGTGTATAATAGTCCTGGATATAACTGCGAATATGCTCGTTCGTGGGCAATGACCCTGTCGCTTGAAAGGATCCTATCTGTGACAGCATAACGACCTCGGTGTGATAACCCTTCTGCCGTTTCCACTCCGCCAGAGGCTGCAATGCTTCAAAATAGTAATCAGGAGTTATGATGAGATATCCACCCCGCTCAATTTCGTCTGCTGAAGACGAATCGTAATTCAATATTGAACTTCGAAACAGTTTTTCAAAAGCTTCGGATGTGCCAGGACTGTCATGATGTCTCCTCGAGCCACCATTTCCCAGAGGTCTCAATACCACAGTAATATTCCGATACACCCTCAACTCCTCTCGAAGAGGATTGTACTGGACAGGATGTACGATAAGCGGCACGACTTCAAGATCACGAATCCTTATCGGAGACCCGACCTCTACCACTGACTCCGGATAAAAAGAATCCCGGGTGTATATCTCCTCATCCAATGTGAAAGTATGTTTCCCCTTCCTTTCAAGCTCCTCCCCTCGACTCGGCCAAACTCGTATGTCACTTGCGGTCGAATAATCACCAGACCTAACCTCCACATCCACGGCTACGCCTCGCGGGACAGCCACCAACCTCGCCAGCACAGGCAATTCCGGACGACCGGCTTCAGTCCTCCAGCCAGTCCGGGATATGCGGACCTTCTGATAGATGTGTCCTTCCCCAACCACATCCTCAATGACCGGCTCAGGAATCTCAACCGAGATCTCAATCCCACCATTATCCGCGGCCAATACCCGAAACTCCGGAACATCGCTCTCCAATAAAAATCCGGCCCGAGAACCCGTACTGGGGATGAGGGCGAAAACTGCGCCCCACAGCCATACGCTCACCCCTCGGCAGACTCGCTTCAATTCGAACATGAGCCAACTCCCAAGATAACATTCACGATCCCCACCACATCCAATACATCCACACCACCATCCCCATTGCAATCCGATGCCCACATGTGATATTCCGTCGGATTTGATTCAAGGGTCAAAATGATGTTGACCGTCTTTACGATATCCAAAATATTCACCGCACCATCCTCATTCACATCCCCCACCTGGGGCTCAAAACGAAACCAGTTGAGGATCCGCCGGAGCATATCGACCCTCAAGGCATCGCCGCCGGCCACATCGTAGAAATCGACGATCGATTCAAATCCCACGGCGAAATAGACTACCCTGTAGTCGTTGAGATATCGAAGAGCCGCGCTGTAGTCTGACTGGAAGTATTTGAAAATGGGGCATGCTCCTTCCAGAGGCTGAACCGCATCAGGACTGTTCTGGTTGTTCGCACCATAGTCTCCGCTGGCCAGGGACAGCAGACCGTAGGTGCCTGTGATGGGATCTCCGGCCGCCCCATTCATCAAATTATTACCGCTGCTGTCAGCGACAAATTCGGCACGCACATAATCCCTCAGGAACGCCGACGCCCGTAAATCGGAAGCGATGTTTTGTCCGCTTAAAAAGAGGCTGCCGCCGTTGTCGAGAAAGAGACCGAGCCACAGCTGATCTGCGGGTGTGAGCGTTGAATCGCGCTGGTTCCCCGTAAACCAGATGACGGTCTCATATTCGTCAACCAGCGAGGGATCGAGTGGACCCCCTCTCAACCTGTCATGATACCTGAAAATCGGGTCCAAGACATCCAGTGGATCCGTGTAGAATTGCTTGATGAATCCCCCACCGTCACTATTGACAAGCAGAATATTCTCCCTTCCGACTTCGAGCTCAAAGCGAACGACGGTTTCGTACCGGCCATTATTGGAGTCCAGGGACAGATCGAAGGAGGCATGATGGTACGGGGTCTCCTCGCTCAGGGTGAAGACAAAGGGTCCGGCTGCATTCGTGCAGACCGCATGGACCCCAGCTTCCGGGAAGAGGGCGGTATCCTCAATGAGGGTGATATGCACATCCTCTGTGGACAATACACCCCAAATATCCGTCGCCTCTTCATCACCTATATTCTGGAGGCTGATCTGCAACTCGCAGGTCTCCCCTGACTCGACCCTGCTATCCCCATCACCGAAACTTACCCCGACACTGTCATCGTCTGCGACACAACCGTAGAAATTAAGATACGGCCCTTGAGGAAGAGGCTTCCCGGTAGTAAACTTTATCGATAGGCCGTCCCTCAGGTCGCCCGCCCCAGGAGCGTTTTGCCCGGCATAGGTATACTCCACGCCGCTTTTTTTGCCCGGAGCCTCTATACCCACTGTGGCATAGTTAAAGGCATAATCACTATTCTTCACCGTATGATACTGAAAGAGGATCTCGCCGTCACCGGAAACCGTTTGATGAAATGAAGGATCATAGAGGATGACCTGAAAGGTCTCAGGGGCATCGTCATAGTCATTGAACACCCTGCTCCACTCCACAACAAACCTGTGCCCTGGCGCATCATAATAATAGGCCACATGCCCATCGCCCATATACAGATCATCCCAGAACGGAGCGATCAGACACGGCGGGCTGAGGGTCGCCGGAATGGACCAGTTCCGAAAGTTCGTCATCCATGTCGATCCCATGGAGAGCCAACCGTTCGAGCATACGGCGATCCGGTCGTACGTTCCGCCATAAAAGACAAAGGAGAAAGGCAGCGGCAGTACCTCCGTATCTCCCTGAGGATAGTAAGGGATATATCCCCACGGTGGTCCGGGTGGCGGTGCTGGTTCATCGACAAGACTCACAAGGGTTCCGGAACCACCGTAAGACGGATCGATTTCAACCCACTCGTATTGGGGGCTGTCGTAATAGCGCAGGTCGCTGTTATCGTATGCGAAATATCCGTAGGAATCCGGTCCTGTGGGATCTGCTGATGTCTGGGTTCCCACGGTCAACGACAGGATTTCCGTATCCATCATCCCTGAATTGCTCTCCAGATGCAGGGAAAATTGAGCCTGATGTCCGAAGAACATGATCGGATCGGCTGAGATGACGAAGGGGTCATTCGAATGATCAGCCTGACCTCCTCTGGGGATGAACCCGAAGTCGGCCGTTGAATCGAGCACGGCGATATCCGGGTCAGTTGCTCTGAGTGTTGCGTGCGTGTTATTTCCGGCTTTTCCTCCCTCGTTGTTGAGGGTCACGGTGAGTCGAACAGTCTCGCCAGGATCGAGCTGGCCATTGGGTAGTGCTTGGTCGGAATCCGCAATCATGAGGTTCCCGAGAGAAAAGTCCGGGGCTTCCACCAACACCTCCACAACGTCGCTCCAGAAAGAACCATCTCCATCAGTGATCTTTACGGAAAAAGCAAGCTCATGCCCGTCGGGACAATCCGGAGAGACTGCAAGAACAAACGCCTCCTGACCCCACACTGTCTGCGCCGGTGAAATGCTCCCAAAACTCGCCACGCCCTCACTAACAGCGACATAGGGATCATCGCTCGCGATCTCTGCAGTCACCGAGGAGGCCGTCTGGCTTGTGCCCACATTCCGGAGGGACAGAGCCAATTCAATTATCTCACCGGGGTTGACAGTACCATCACCGTCACCCAAACTTTGGTCGGACGAATCGTCATCGATGAGGCGGTCCGAGAGGGCAACACAAACCGGTGCTTGCTCGGCAGGGATGAGGGCTTGATAGGGTTTGAAGTTATGCTTCGTAACGGTTGCGGTAACGATGTCGTCTGCCCCGACGGGGAGGGGCAGACGAACCTTCCCGTCCGATCCGGTGAACCCTCCGGAGAGAATGTGCCCCTCCCCGGTCAGACAGACATACGCACCACGAATGGGCTGTTGGCCACCATCTTCAACCGTTAGACTGATCTGATTGGAGCCGACCGCAATTTTCGAGGGATGTTCCACATGAAAAGACTGAGGGCTATCCGTCCACATCTCAAGTCCGGGATCCCCCATCAAGGTGTACATGTAAAAGTAGCATTCCACTGAATTGTGGGCGTGACCAGGGCCTCTGTTGAGCGGGTACTGCATGTAGAGCTCCATTTTGGCCCGGGCCAGAGCCTGGCCCGGGGTAGAGAGGGAATCGTCAAAGACCCCAGCATAAAAGCCCCCATCCAGAGCGTTGTTGAAATACCCTTTCGTATTGATCGCCGTGGGGCCCATGACGGCCACAGCCCCTCTCGGGCTGAGGACCGACCCGGCCCGCAGCCACGCCTCCGCCGGACAGTTGAAATAAAAGGCCGCAGACCGGCAGACAAAATCGGTGATCACCGGAAGCATAAATCCGTTGTTGAGCGCGTCAATATTATTGTAGTTATCCGGTGAGGTCCATCCGCCCCAATCCAGCTCCCCACGATAATTGATATATGACACCCCTGAATTTATTACAGAGGAAATGAACCCGACATCACAATCCAGCATATTGAATGTGAACGACGTATCAACCTGCGTGAAGCCGTTATCCAGCATCTTCTCCCCGATCCAGAGGTTTATCGTTCTGGCGGATGCAATGCCTCCATAGTTGCACACCAGGAGGGCGCTCTTATACCACTCTGTCTGTCCCACATACGGGTCCCGTTCATAGGATACGATTTTATTCACAACCGTGTGCATCTCGTTCACGGAGGAGACGGAGAGCCGTCCCACAAACACGTCCGGAAAATAATCATCCCCATCCAGCATGCTGTATGGATGATCGGCGGCATCCCACGGGCCGAGGGGGCTGTAGTTCTCTTCCATTTCATCGTAATAGAAAAAGGTCGGGAGTTCCGCAACATCGCCTACGAGAACCACGTACTCGAGGGGTACTGCAGATTGCGCGTAATAATTCATTATATAATTTCGAATTTCATCATTATCAGGATTCGCCCCTATCTGCGACAACCTCACCACTTCCGTATGATGCCCTTTCTGCCGCTTCCACTCAACGAGAGGCTGCAAAGCCTCATAATAGATGTCAGGCGTGACGATGAGGTATCCTCCCCGGACGAGCTCCTGAGATGACGAGGGGGCATGATAATTCAAAACCGAACTCCGATAGAACTTCTCAAAGGCTTCCGGAATTGCTGTGTTCGAGACATGTCCTCCTTGAACGTGCACCTTGACTCTGAGACTCCTCACGATCTTCAACTCCCCCCGAACCGGGTTATACTGAACGGGATGAATGATGAGGGGAATGACACACAGATCCCGAATCCTGAACGGAGAGCCAACCTCTACAACCGAATCCGGATAAAAAGAATCCCGCCCGTATACTTCCTCGTTCATTATGAAAGAACTCCCGATCCTCTTATCTACCCGCTCCTCTTGACAGGGCCACAACCGGATATCGCTCCGGACCGAGTATTCGCGCTCACGCACCTCGACATCCGCAGGGATTCCTCGCGGGACTGCCACCAGCCTGGCAAGAACAGGCAACTCCGGACAACCGGCCTCATTGCTCCAACCAGCCTCGGCTATGCGTATCTTTCGATAGGTTCGCCCGCCTTCAACGACATCCTCAATCAACGGTTCAGGAACCACAATCGATATCTCAGTCCCCGCACCCTCCGAAACCAGTACATGAAATTCCGGAACATCGCTCTCCCGAAACAATTCAGCCCAGGAACCCACACTGAGAAGAAATACCCCCACGACGCTGATAAGAATGCAATGCCTTTTCCGACAGACGCCCTTTAATCCGCACATGTACCAACTCCCAAGATAACATTCACAATACCCACGACATCCAGGATATTCACCTGACTATCCCCGGTGCAATCCGACGTCCACACCTGATACTCCGTCGGATCCTCCTCAATAGCCAGTATGATGTTGATTACTCGCACGATGTCCAATATGTTTATCGCTCCGTCCTCATTCGCATCTCCAATTTGAGGCTCAACTTCGAACCAATGCAATATCCGTCCCAACATCTCGGCACGCATGGCAAAGGCGTTGGCCACATTATAAAACTCGAGCACCGATTCAAATCCAAACGCATAATAGACAACCCTGTACTCCCCTGTGTAGCGAAGAGCCGCGACATCACCGGTACCATAATACGTAAAGACAGGAGTCGATCCTGCCACACACACAACCTCATCCGGGCTATCCTGATTGTTCGCTCCGTAGTCCCCACTGGCCAATGACAGCAAATCATACCCTCCTGAGATCGGATCACCTGATACCCCTTCAACCCATATCACCTCACTGTTGTCGGCCCCAAACTCAGCATGCAAAAACTCCCCTAAAAACGATGTGCCCGTGAGATCAGAGGCGATGTTCTGACCACTCACAAACAGGTTTCCGCCGGCATTACAATACTCCCTCAAACCCTCCTGATCAGAAACCGTCAACGTCGACTCTCGCTCAGCCCCCGTGAACCATATCACCCCCCAGTAATCGCCAAGTACCGAAATACTCAGCTCGCCCTCAGCCAGCCTGTCGTATACCTCATAACTTCTCCCCTGACCATCCAAAGCACTCATATAGTAAACCTCGCACCCTTCTCCACCGTCATCATCCACAAGCAACAGATCCGGGCGCCCAACCACAAGCTCACCACTGAGCACGGTGGTATAAAAATCATTGTTGGCAAACAGAGACAGCTCGAGAGAAACGGGATGATACGACGCCCCGGCCCCGACACTGAACACAAAGGGACTCGACTCGTTGGTCCGTGCAGAATCGGCAGCCATGTCCGGAAAGTCCGCCGCCTCTTCAATGATGGTCAAATACTCATCATCCGTCGACACTATTCCCCACACATCGATCGCCTGACCGCCGCCGACGTTCTCAAGGGTGACGACCAATTCCCACGTCTCCCCGGATTCAGGTCTGTCATCCCCGTCACCCTGAACCTCTGTGAGCGAACCGTCCGCAACGACGAGAGTGGGGGCAACCACTTCGAGATCGAGATAGGTGTACGCGGGAGGTACTCCAGATATGTGCGTCTCCAGCGCAAACTCGATGATGTGTCCATTCTCGCAATCCCCAGCAATCGAAACAATATAAGGCTCTTCACCAAAAGCCGCATCCCCGGGGGCAATATTCGGAAAACTCCGCACACCGCTCTCAATCGTCACGCTGGCATCCGAAGTTCCCAATTCGGCCGTCACTCCCTGGGCCTCCTCCTCTCCAAAGTTGATCAATCGCAGGCGCAACGCAACCCGCTCGCCTGCATCCACCAATCCATCACCATCACCGGAACTTCCGCCCATGCCATCATCGTTCATCTGCAAATCATAGTAGTTCAAATACGGTCCTTCCGGCAAGAGACGACCCGTCGTAAACCTGATCGCCGTACCATCCTCCAATTCCCTCGCCCCCGGTGAATACAAGCCAGTGTAAGTATATTCCACCCCTCCCCTTTTATCCGGCGACTCGATACCCACAGTGGCAAAATTCCAGGCGTAATCACTGTTGCTCACTTCATGATACTGGAACAGGATCTCACCATCGCCGGTGACCGTCGGATAATGGGCAGGATCGTGCAAGATCACCTCGAAGGTCTCCACCGCATCGTCATAATCGTTGTACACACGGCTCCACTCCACGACAAACCTGTGCCCGGACGCATCGTAATAAAAGGCCACGTTCCCGTCACCCATGTACAAATCATCCCAGAAAGGGGCAATAATGTTCGGCGGACTGAGCACCGCCGGCAGGGACCAGTTCCGAAAGTCCGTCATCCACGTCGCCCCCATGGAGAGCCATCCGTTTGAACAGACGGAAATCTCATCGTAGGTACCTCCATAATAGCGAAAGGTGAAGGGCAAATCCAGCACCTCCGTATCACCTTGATAATAATCGGCCCAATCCCCTTGTTCAGGCAGCGGTTCATCAACGAAGCTCAATACGGTCCCGGAGCCACCATACTCAGGATCTATCTCGAACCACGCGTAGGCAGGACGATCGTAGTAGCGCCAGTCCCCGTTATCGTACGCCATATATCCGTAGGAATCCGGCCCCGTGGGATCCGAGGGGGATGGAACACCAACGGGCAGAGAAAAGGTCTGTGTATCCCGCATCCCCGAATCGCTCTCGAGATACAGGGTGAATTGAGCTTGATGTCCCGAATACGTTCTGAGATTTGCGGAGACGATAAAAGGATCATCCCCATTCGATCCGTGGGACCCGATGGAAATTGATCCGAAGTCCGCAGCGTGATCGATGAGATCAATATCTGGGTCGGACGTACTCAGGATCCCCCGGATATTTTCTCCATCCTTGTCCCCCTCATTCCGAAGAGTCATCACCAACTGAACTGTCTCACCGGGATCGAGCAGGCCGTTGGGGGACATCTGATCGGAATCTTCTATCTGAACGTCCGACTGAACAAAATCCGG
>CP070758.1:4683223-4716293 GCA_020348925.1 Gemmatimonadota bacterium
AATCAAGCAGCCGGTTTCCATTCGATCCAGTGGAATGCTTCGGATTTAGCCAGCGGAGTCTATTTCTACAGACTTGAGGCTGGTGAATTCGTGGCCACAAAGAAGATGTTATTGTTAAAGTGATTTCTGTGATTCTTGGGGAAATCTAACAATAATCAAGGTTCACCTTCACCAAGTCCTAAATTGTGTTGAGCAGTGTATCTCTGTTCACCAATGGATTCTCCAGGCACTATCAGTCTTTGATACAACGAACCGAATATCCGCTGCGCTTATTGATGCTACCGCGAGCAACCTGTGTGTAGGTGTAATACAGGGCCCGATACCAAGCCATGGTACCAGACTGCTCTGAAGAAGACCAAAAGCCGGCATATCTTCCAATAGAGGTGAACTGCCCAGGACTGCTGGTACGGTGTCCACCAGGCAACGCGGTAAAGCCGCTTTCGTTAGTGGCGCCTGTATTAGGGTTGTCCCAATGAGCTGTTCCGGCTTCTTTCATTTTGCCACCTTCATCTGTCCCACGGTATCCTGTAGTATCAGCTTCTGACTGACTCATACCCAGGTACATTTCCAGTTCCTTCCACTCTTCATCAGTAGGTATATGCCAGCCAACAGGTGCTATATTTCGGCTGTCATGAACGGCATACCCGTTGTATAATCGTCCATAAATTGGAACATTATTGTCCTCGTTGTTATAATTGCAGTAAGCTCCATTTGTCAGCCCGATCCATGTTGTGCTGTCAGTAACATTTGGTATGGCATCGCCATTGCGATAGTGAGTGACCCTCAGGTTTTCGACCATCCATACTTGTGTACCAATGGTTACGGTTTGGTATACGTTTCCGTCAATATCGGTTACAATCGTGCTTGGACAGACATCAATTCCAAGACTTATATTTGCTATTTTTACTATGTCAAGTAAGTCAACACTCCCATCACCCTCGCAACTGCCGACAGGGGCATTACAGTCGGCTCTCCAGAACTCATTATTATTGGGCGTTTTCGTGCCTAAAACAATATTAACTGCTTCTAAAATATCCAAAAGGTCTATCGTTCCGTCATTATTCACATCACCCTTTTCGCCTTCATAGGGTTGGGCCAACAGATTCATGGAAAGGCAAACCAGAATGACGATTACTGTTACTATTTTATGGATTTTCATGCGGTCACAACCTCCGCCTAATAAATATTAGGTTTTCCCAGAAAAATGAAGTGTCATTTTGGGTTTTAAGCTGTTGTTTTTTAAATATAACGTAATCTCTTCGAATCCTTTACATGATGGGTGAATGATAGTCTTTGCCGAGGTTCACTTTCTGTTCCATTTGAGGTACTGACATACCATTCTCAACATCAAGAATAACAATCAAAAGAGTCGTTGTCAAGTAATTTTTAATTCTTCACCAATTCTTTCCGGCGTGTATCCACCGAGCATTCAGAGATTTATCAACCTCTTGAATCCCCTCTCGTTCAAAACAACACAACTTTTCTCATAGTATACCATACGATGATATCATGACATGAAAACTGAATAGAATGGTATAATATAATCGAAAGGATTTTCAAAGATCAAAGGAGAAGGTGAGCTTACATTCTGAATCTTCAAAGGAAGACCGTATTTTGAGGGACGATCGGTCCTCATCAAATCCGAACAGATGGGCGTCAACGTACGCATCGATCATACTGAAAACAATCACACCCGCAGTCCACCAGAGATACCCGTTCCGTCGATCGAGCCGGTCAAGATATTCCTCATAATCAACAGCATAGGCATCCCGCGCCTTCTTATCCTGGACAAGGGCCGAGATGACGAGTCCGGACTCGATGCAGAAGATCAGACCACTTTTGACATAGTGCTCCGTATAGAATTGTCCCCATCCGGGGACAACGGCGGACCGGATCATCGCACCTGTCGGAGATTTCGTTCCCGGCACTCCTTTCCGGGGCTCAAGTTTCACAGTCTCTCCGCGGGGTGATGTGAGGGTGTCCCGGGCCATTTCCTGCCACTGTGCCGATGTGACTCCGAAAAGAAGCAGGAAACTAAAAACGATCCGAGTAAAAAAGAGAAGAATACGGAAAAATATATTTTTTGAAATCGAAAAGCTCCTATACATCAATCTTCGTCAAATTCATGAAAACAGCGGTTCTTGCGCTGTCCGAGCTCTCTCTCTGGTCCAGCTGCGATAGTCGGACAGCTTGAATCCGGGTTTCTGCCAATCGATCTTTCCCAAAGCGAGATCCTCAACTCCACAAAGAGGATTCTCGCAGGAAAGGCATGCGCCATCGCACTCGGCTGCGGGTTCGAAGCGATCTCCGTTTCTAACATACAGAGGAATATCAATCCCTTCGCAATTCGTTGAGCTCATGAATTCTCCGTTCAACCCGACGGGGATCCCGTCCCCAAGATCATACTCCATGCATAATGCAAAGGTCACGCCGAGGCTATCGCAAGAATTGCGCAAATGATCGAACAGTCGTTTTCGATAACCGATGTCAGCGTGCAGACCATTATCGATCCGTTGGGAAAATAACCTCTTCATGTCGAAAACAACACCCTGGCCGAACACCGAGAATTTCTTGTACACTTCACTCACCATCGAAAGCGGGATGTCCATGACACTGGCCACAATGTGGCTCGCCCCGGAATCGACAGCGCGCTCGATAAGGCCCTCAAGACCTCTCACATCATCCGTAATATACGGAATTATGGGATCAACTCGACAGACGGTGTGTACTCCGCTCTCAGCCATCCGAGTCATGCAGTCGAACAGATCATCGGTCGTGGCTCCGCCCCGCATGAGGAGGCGACGCTGTGTTTCCTGTAACGTCAATACGGAGAATTGACCGAAGGAATGGGATTGCCTCTTCAACAGACCGATGACACGATCGCTGACGGCCTCCTTCGTAATAAACTCCACAGGAATGTTTCTGCCCACAAATTCCTCGATGATCTTTTCGGAGAGGTGATACGTATGATTCACCGGCTGAAAAGGATCGGTTACCGGCGAGAGATATCCGCACGATGCCAGGTCGATACTGTCCAGCTGCTTCGCTACGACTCGATCGAAGTCCCTGCAGACAGTGACAACTCCGCGTTCCCGGTAATTCTGAAAATAACCGGGCAGGGCCTTTGCGTAACAGAATGAACAATCGATGGAGCACCCGTTGTACGGATTGACGAGCAGCCGTTCCGCCGTGCATTCCCTCTTCCCCGGCCACCATCCATGTAATTCTTTGCGAGAATCGACCACAACATGAGGCACGGGATTTTCTATGACATCAAGAACTTTCAATCCCTTACCGAATCGAACTTCGATTTTTTCAGGCATGCGGTTTCCTTGCAAGCCTCTTTCGAGGCAGACATTTCAATCACTCCCCATGAAGCCCGGTCACCATCTCATGGGAGATACCACTTCGTACATTTTAATACAATTCCTTTACCTTGTCAACCCAAAATTTTTGAACCATAGAATCAGCCCATTGTTCCAGACGGTCACCTTTCTATGATATTCTTTCACCAGTATGACTGAGATGTGGCCATATTGACACAATCGCAAACAAAAAAGCTGTCAGTCATGCTGTCGTAAATTCTTGAAATATTATGCCATTTTGACCGCCATCATTTGCAGATGAGAGTGACAGTGAAAAAACAAAATTTTTCAATATTTTATTAAGTCATTCTTTATAATAAAGTTGGGTTTTTTTAATGTGGACTATGGAGAGTGGATTTCCGTTTTGGCACGAAATTCGCTTTCTCTGATTTGAGAATGTCAAAAAAAGGAAATGAACACGAAAGGAGGTGACAAGAATGACACTCGTGAGGTATCGTCCAATGACGAATCTATTCAACTTCAGGGATGAGATGAACCGTCTCTTCGATGGTTTCTTCCGCGGGGTTCCGGATGTGAACGAGCATTTCACTACGTACGGTCCGGACGTGGATATCAAAGAAACTGATAATGATGTTCTTGTCTCCGTGGAAATTCCTGGAATGGATCAGAAGGACATCAAGGTCAATGTCCGGGACAACGTTTTGACCCTGAAGGGTGAGAAGAAGCGGGAGCAGGAGGTTGAAAATACGAATTACCACCTCAGTGAACGTTGCTTCGGCGGTTTTGAGAGATCCTTCACGCTGCCGACGAATATCCAGAACGATAAATTGACTGCGACATATAAAAACGGTATTCTGAACGTAACGCTGCCAAAAGCGGAAGAGGCAAAACCCAAGGAGATCTCAGTAAAGGTGGCGTAAGAACCTCGTCGGAGAGCGCCTCTCCTGAGAGGCGCTCTCCGTGGAAACCACCCGGAGACCCCCCTCCCTCTGTTCATTTCGAAAAGATGAAATGAGGGGGTTTTTCCATGAGAAGACACGGAGAGAACCACACGCTGATTTAAATGTCGGTGAAAAGCTGGAACAAGGAAAGGAGATGCAAGGTGAAGATAAAGCCTTTACGGGACAAAGTCGTCGTCATGAGACTTGAGGAGGAGGAGAAAAAGGTCGGTGGTATCATTATCCCCGATACGGCTAAAGAGAAACCCATGCAGGGTAAAGTGATGGCTGTTGGACCCGGTGCCATGGATAAGGCCGGCAAACGAATCCCGATGGAGGTTAAAAAGGGAGACACAGTACTTTTCGGGAAATACTCAGGGACAGAAGTGTCCATTGACGGAAAAGAATACCTCATCATGGATGCAAGCGATATCTATGCCATTATCGGTTGAGTATGTTCCAAATATTCTAAAGGAGGTTCATGAACATGGCAAAACAGTTGGCATTTGAAGATCAGGCCCGGCGAAAGCTGTTGGAAGGTATGAACACACTGGCCAATGCCGTCAAGGTGACCTTGGGACCGGCTGGTCGAACTGTTGTTTTACAGAAAAAATTCGGAAGTCCGACGGTGACGATCGACGGTGTCACCGTCGCCAAGGAAATCGAGCTCGAGGATCCGTATGAGAACATGGGCGCGCAGATGACGAAAGAAGTGGCTGAAAAGACGTCTGATATCGCAGGTGACGGAACGACAACAGCTACGGTCTTGGCCCAGGCGATCTTTCGCGAGGGCTTGAAAAACGTGACGGCAGGAGCGAATCCCATGGCTCTGAAACGGGGCATCGAAAAGGCAGTGGAGGCCATCGTTGTTGAAGTTCAGCGGGTTTCCAAACCGGTGAAGGGACGGACCGAAATCGCTCAAGTCGGAGCATTATCGGCCCATGGCGATGAAACGATTGGGAACCTCATTGCTGATGCCATGGAGAAGGTTGGCAAAGACGGTGTGATCACGATCGAGGAGGGCAAAGGGATGGAAAATACCCTCGAGATCGTGGAGGGCATGCAGTTCGACCGAGGGTACCTCTCACCCTACTTTATTACTGATGCGGAGGGAATGGAAGTCAATTTGGAGGACCCCTACCTGCTCATTTACGATAAAAAGATCTCCTCGTTGAAGGATTTACTGCCTCTCCTGGAGAAGATCGCCCAGACGGGCAAGCCTCTCTTGGTGATCGCCGAGGACATTGAGGGTGAGGCATTAGCCACACTCGTGGTGAATAAATTGAGGGGCACTCTCAAGTGTGCAGCTGTCAAGGCTCCCGGATACGGTGATCGGCGCAAGGCGATGTTGGAGGATATCGCCATTCTGTCCAAGGGGCACGTCATCAGTGAGGATGCGGGGATGAAGCTGGATGGGGTAAAACTTGAGGATTTGGGTAGAGCCAAGCGGGTCAACATCGATAAGGACAACACGACCATCATCGAAGGAGCAGGGACGAAGAAAGATATTCAAGGCAGGGTGGAACAGATTCGCAGGATGATCGAGGATTCCACATCGGATTACGACCGGGAGAAGCTCCAGGAGCGGCTGGCCAAATTGGCCGGAGGTGTGGCCGTCATCAACGTCGGGGCTGCCACGGAAGTAGAGATGAAGGAGAAGAAAGCTCGGGTCGAAGACGCTCTCCATGCGACGCGCGCCGCTGTTGAAGAGGGTGTTGTGCCGGGTGGAGGTGTGGCTCTGTTACGAACGTTGAAGGTTTTGGACAAACTCACGCTCGATGGCGACGAGCAGATCGGAGTGAACATTGTGCGCCGAGCTTTGGAGGAACCCTGCCGGATCATTGCCCACAATGCAGGCATGGACGGCTCTGTGGTCGTCGAGAAGGTGAAGTCCAGCACGGGCAATATCGGCCTCAATGCGGCGACGATGGTTTACGAAGATCTGGTCAAAGCCGGCGTGATCGATCCGGCTAAGGTGACACGATCGGCGCTGCAGAACGCCGCCAGCATTGCAGCTCTGATGCTCACCACCGAGGCTCTCGTGACCGACAAACCGGAGGAAGAGAAGGATAGGATGCCGACACCGCCGATGCCCGAATATTAATTTCAGGGTTGGCATAAAGAAAAACCTTACGGGGAGGAACCTCTCGTTCCTCCCCTTTCTTTTTAACAGTCTCAAGCGATCCAAGGCTGCCCTGGGATCAAGAGATCTGGGATAAGAAACCCGAGGCAGCCATATTTTTTCAGTCGAATGAAAAACATTAGTATTTGCGAAACGCGACCTGCAATGCCTGGCATATCTCATCAATCGCGTCCTGAGCTCGATCGAATATACCGGGTAAGATCACAAAATCGTGAAGCATGCCCTCATACCGGGTGCATAGCACTGGTATCCCTTTTTCTCTCAAACGATGTGCGTAAGCTTCCCCCTCATCTCGAAGAACGTCAAATTCTGCGGTGATAACGAACGCCGGCGGTAATCCGCCCAAATCATCCGCAAGTATTGGTGAGACGGACGGACTCATGGCCTGTCCCTTGTTCTGTAAATAATGATTGCGATACCACTTCATATTCGCCGCAGATAGCCATAATCCGTCACCAAAATAATGGTATGATTCCGTTGCAAACGAAGAAAGATTCAGCCAGGGGCAAATGAGCACCTGAAAGATCAACGAGGAAAAACTCTGATCCCGAGCAAGAATCGAGGAGACTGCCGCGAGATTGCCACCAGCACTGTCGCCCGCGATAGCAATTCGAGCGGGATCACCTTGAATATTCTCGGCATTTTCGAAAATCCATCTCACAACCGTCACAGCATCCTCAACCGCTGCCGGATGCTTATACTCCGGTGCCAATCTATAGTCGACAGAAACCACCGCACACGATGCGCCGCTTGCCAGAAACGTGCAAAATGGATCGAACTCATCCAGAGTACCCAATACAAAACCACCACCGTGAAAAAAAATTAGTATCGGATATGGTGGATTTCCATTAGGTTGATAAACGCGTAGAGGTATTTGACCTGTGGAACTTGAGATACACAGAGTTTTTACCGCGATACCTTCATTCGGTGTTCCAAGCCAGGATTCTTCAAGAAAACACTCACGAGCTTGTTGCGGTGTGAGCGAGGACAGTGGCGCCGCCCTTGTTTCAGAGATCTTCCTCAGAAGAGTCCCCGCTTGAGGGTCGAGATGCCCCTGAGTGTATGATGGGTACAGAGCCTTCACCATGATTTTTCATTTCCCCAGCTGTTCCGTTCAAAGCTTCATTGAAAGAAATGAAGGCAACGTCCCCACGCGTATGGAGCAAACGGGGGGTTAACTTCAATTATTGTAATTGTTCAATGATTTCATCGGCGGCCATCACCCTTGCAAAACCTTTCCTCAATACCCTCAATTCGGGCTCTTGCATCTCCGGATCGTCGGTTGACGTCACATCGCTTCCGAAGATGACTTTGAAGCTCCTCTCATAGGCCTGCCGCGCCGTGGCTCCGCAACAATAGTTCGTTAATGTCCCGCATATGATAACCGTATCTTTATCCATATTTTTGAGTATTGTTTCCAAAGGAGTATCGTAGAAGGCCCCGTAAGAGGATTTTTGAATCACGATCTCCTCCTCTCCGGGTGCCAGCTCATGCCACACCCGTCCTTCGACATAAAATAAGGAAAAATCGATATCCAGCTCCGAATATCGCCCTGGCATCAACGCTCCGGTTTTCGGGCGGTCCAAGTAATTATGTGTCTTTGAATAGACCGTATATATGACCGGGATATTCTTGCTCCGACAGTGTTCGATGAGCATCTTGATACGGGGGACTTGTCTCGTTGCTTCCGGCACCCAATCGGGAGACCAATGGGGTTTCACAAATTCATCCTGCATATCTATGACCAGTAAGGCACAATTACCCGGCACAATTTCAAATTGTGCGTCACCTTCTTCATAGGCTTTTCTGGCTAAATTCAGCACATCCTGTTCAGAGAAGTTACCGATTTTCATTTTCCTCTGCCTTTATGAATTACGTGTGAATTACGTGCTTCATACCATGTCGATTTCCATATATCTCTGAGTCCTTATGCCTCAGGGACGAACAATCGCAGCGAAGATTTTCGAAGTTGAAATCCTCGATTTTCTCTTTCAGAACGATCTTACGGTGGAATCGAGAGGTGCCTTCACGACTCACTTCTTCTTGTTGTGTTTCATCGCCGATTTGATGAACCTTCCGAACTTCCTGTCCTTTTTGCGTTTTTCGGCGTAAGACATATCATGGTACTCGGATTCACTGAGTAGTTTCAGAAAACTTCGGTAACGCCCTCCGCTCAATTCCCCGGTCTCAACCGCCTTCAGGAGTGCGCAGCCAATTTCCGTAGTATGAGTGCAATTGGTGAAACGACACTTTTTGGAGAGTTCCCGAATCTCGAAGAAGCTCTCGTCTATCCCACTGCTGACACCGATAGTACCCAGTTCCCTCATGCCAGGAGTGTCGATTACTATTGCGCCCTGATCAAGAGAGATCAACTGGCGACGCGCTGTCGTATGGCGTCCCTTTCCGTCTTTTTCACGAACCGTGTTTGTCTCAAATAGATCTCGGCCCACGAGACGGTTCAAGAGCGTCGTTTTGCCCACTCCCGACGATCCGAGCAGACAATACGTCTTACCCCTTTCCAAAATACTTCGGATTCGATCCAGTCCGAAGCCGGTTCTATTGCTGAGCGCAATGACGGTACACGCGATGTTCGATTGTCTGACCTCTGAGATCCACTGCTCTACATCCTCTGAACTGACCAGGTCGCTCTTCGTTAAGAGGAGTACGGGCTCAATCCGACCTTCGTTGACCATGACCAAATAACGTTCCAGTCTGCGCACATTGAAATCGAAATCGCACGCTTGGACAATGAAGGCCACATCAATGTTGGACGCAATCATTTGATAGTCGATTCTTTTCCCCGGTGTTTTCCGTCGCAAAACCGATCTCCTTGGAAACAGATCATGAATAGTGGCAAACGTATCATAATTGTGGTACCGGACAAAGGCCCAATCTCCTACGCAGGGAAAGTCCATGCTCGACTCGGCGGAAAACACAAGATTGCCTGCAAGTTCAGCCAAAACTTCACTCCGTTCATTTCTGACGAGGTAGTTATCCCTGTTGACGGCGGTTACGCGAGCGACGCGATACTCAGTTCTCTGCAATTTTTCACGCTGTTCCTGAAACCAGCAGTCAAATCCGAGGTCTCTCAGTTCCATGTGCACGATCTCTCTTCCATAAGCTCTCTACCGTATAAAACGCGCCTAATATTGAAACCTGTTCAATACATTCATCCCAGGCAAAGGAAAGAAAAAAAATGTGACCCTGCCATGACACATCAAATCAGTTACGAGCCTTTATATCAACCAATTTCCTAACGCTCTGCCTGTCTTTGGAATTCTTCACGCCGACCGTCAAACCCCGACCCTCCGCATATTTCTTCGCACTCAAGAGTGCTTTGATAAGATCTCCGGGTATATCACTTTTCTCAACTTCGAAAACGGCTTTGTCACCGAAGACAAATGTTACGCGGAAATATCCCTTATGAGGTGTCATGAAGAAAAGGTTCCGCTTCTTTCGCAGGAGTTTCATGGTCCATCCCGACTTCTGGCTGTAGAACTTCCAATCCTCAACCAATTCACCGTACTCATCCTCAAGATCGCTTCTCAGTCTGTCCCAAAGCTTTGCGGTTTTTCCCAAAGCCCTGGCCAGGGACTCTTTTTCAGGTTTTACGGATTTGTCCATAAAAAAGCTTGTCATCGTTTCTGTCCTCCCCTTTTTATATCAACTGCCAATAAGGTAAATAGGGGTTCGATCCCAACATGCTTTGTTAAAAAGAAACTTATGGGAGCCGACATCATTTATAGCTTTTTGAATATAGTAAAGAACTGCGAACAAAGCAAATTATTGCTCCTTGCATAACAAATGCAACAGAAAACTGTTATGAAATCCATGGTATTCCCACCTGTTGGAGAAGCTCTTACCTTTTTATAATGCAAAAGGGCATAAAGAGGAAGCTGTGGTACCAGTCAAGGTTATCATAGAGATAACCGTTTGGTGATCTCATTAAAAATCCAGATATGCTCATGTATCGTACACTTAACGTAACAGAACCAGTTTCATTGTCTCGCTAAACGTATTCCCCGCATGCATGACACAGAAATATATCCCGCTTGCATGTTGACTTGCATCAAAACAGATAACATAGGAATCGGCTTGCTGAAACTCGCTCACCAAAGTTTGTATTTCTCTCCCAAGCAGATCATATACTTTCAGTGTCACGAAACTCGAACGGGGAATTGAATATGAGATGAGGGTTGTGTTGTTGAACGGATTTGGATAATTGTGATGCAGACGAAATTGATGAACAACGGATTGGTCTGTTTCAACAGAAGATTGATCTATTTCATTCGTATCTTCCCATGCAAAATGTAGCAGGTTGCATGCATATTGCGTCTCCTCGGTGGTCACCAGTTCCTGTCCGACAACATGTATTGTATCGGTCGCCTCCGAAACGAGCAAACACATCCCATGCATCTCGACGGCATTGAAAAAACCGACGGGCAACGGCTGACGGTAAATTGTCGTAAAATCCCAGGCTCCGTTTTTCAAAATGCCGTATCGTATATTGCCCACATTCAGACGTTGCGTGCCCGGCCAATGGGTTGAAGCAATATCCGAAAAAATGATATGAGGTGTGTTATTCTTATCAAAAACGAGATGAGACAAACCGCCCGTATATTTCCTGCCGTCACCTCCATAATACCCGTCATCGCGTTCGGCAATTATTTCGGAGCCCCAACCATGATCTCCCAGTCTCTTGAGCAAAAACAACTTGCAATATACAGCGGAGTGGGTTAATACGCGATTGACGTACATGCAGGAGATGTAGGGCGTTCCGCTATTATCCAGGCATAATGAAGGGTACCAGCCTGCATCATCTTTGGCTCCGTAATCATTATTCAAAGCGATCTCCATTTCCCAATTCCCTGTTTTATTTGTTGCATACCACAATCGGGAGGGATCGTCCGTCGCATGGATCTGCTCTGCAAAGATCACATGGACATAACCCTCATCATCCACCTTAATATCCTGCCGAATGGACGATTTAATGTACATATCATATGTATAGGCCATATCATAGTGATGCACCAAATCCTTTTCCCAATTTCCCGTCCCATTGGTCAGGTGATACAAATTGGAGCCTATCCAGGCGTCCATGAAATCTTCAGAGTCAACATCGGAGCGTGTCTTCAAAATCAATAAATGGAATGAATAATCAGGACCTGTATCGGCGGAGAGCTCGTATATGAATTTTCCTCCTTCGTTGTAGAAGTGGATGAGTGTTTCGTTGTGCCAGTGATTTGTACTATTCTTGTAATAGTGGTCGATGACTTGATCGTGTTCATCCGACCGTGCGACAAAAATATGAGGATCGGATTCTGCGTCAAACAATAAGACGGATTTCTCAAGCCGTGTCCCTGAAGTTACTGTATCAATATTCTCAGATCCGTCAGGATGGATTGTCTTGTAGAGAAGTGTGCCTTCATCATCGCTTTTTTCAAAACGTTGAAAATACGAGATCCCGACAAACCCGTCGTTATTTATCTGCGCCCAGCTCCTGCTGTGACTGTCGTTCAGGCCATAATATATTGTGATCTGCGAACCGTTCGTTTTCTGATCTTGAATTCCAGCGGCTACAAACTGGCTGTCGATCATCAATAGGCATGTTATCATTTGAAGACAATTTCTCATTGTTCTTTCCCTTTTTAAAGATAACAATACTTTCTAATAATCGACCCTCCTTAAGAGCTCCAGGGATTCACATCTTGAAGAGTCTTGAAAAGGGTTGAACCTTTAATTTTAGATTTTCTCAACACCTTCACAAGATTTTCAATGAGTGTCAACCTTTTAAAAACCAACACGTAAATTTAGGAATCAGCCCTCTAAAACTCTGAAACTCCCACTTGTCATTCATCCTCCCGGCGCAGTCCGGGATACTCCGTCGATGAAAGATCTTATGACACTGAAGAGTTGTTTCGGATTCTCCGTGGCCATCGAATGTCCGGCGTCTTTGATATAGAAGATTGGCACACCTGCCGCCTGGAGAAGAGCCTCACCCGGATAGAGCCCTCTATTTTTCTCTCCGTAAATAAAACAGACATTCCTGATTCGGGAAAGTCTCTCAACGAGTGGAGTCGACGATACTTCGACAGTATGACAGGCACTTGTATAGAGCGCTTCTGTCGACGCCGCGGCAAATGTATTCACATATTCACGCATAGATGGGTCTTCGAGACCGGCGTCCCTGAATAGCACCTCGAGTTTCCGCCTTCCCTTCTCAACAAATTCCTCAAAAGTTCTCTCCGCAACCTGTCCTGAGATGAAACAGTCCTCCGGCGTGAGGTTGCCCTCCATATCAATCAGCGACAACACCCGAAACGGTTCCATTTCCGCCATGTTCATAGCAATGAGTCCGCCCATTGAGTGGGCACAGAGGTGGAACGTCACGATCTCCAAACGGTCGAGGAGCTGGAGAATGACAGCGGCCTGGTCCTTCATACGGTATCCGAATTCTTCAGGTCCCCGGCTCTGTCCGAATCCCACGAGATCGGGAACGACCAGTGAAAATCCTTCGAGAGATGGTGAATCGAAGGCGTATCGAAAATGCTCCTTGGCAGACCCGAATCCATGTATAAAAACAACAGTAGCACCGTTACCTGACAGACGTCTCGTGCACGCGATGTCGAAGTCTCCTCGGACATTGATAATTGTGTTTCCGATCTTCATATTGATTACGAATTTTCCAGAGGTTTGGTACGATAATAACTAATTTCGACCGAATGGCTGATTCAGGCGCGATCGGATTATTATTCGAGCAGGTTCACTCAGAAAGCGATATGGAAACCACTTCTGAAACCTTCAGCGAAAAAGATCGGCCTCTCTTCTTGAGACATCTCCTTCCATGACCCGTTCATTTCCGACCGGCAGAGTCTGAGATCGTCTCTACAATCGGATAATGTTGGATCGAAAACGCAGACAAAATGTTTCACTTTTCAGAAACTCGTCTGTAGAAGGAGTGCCCAGGTTTGGCAGTCGAGGAGTGAAGGTTTGTTATTTTTTCGGTAAGAGTTTTACACAGGGTTCGTCGTTCAGTTTTTTGCAGGATTCTGCGCCCTCATTTTCTCCAACATCTGCACCGCATTCGTATTATCAGGATTCAGCTCGAGTGATTTTTCATAATATTGCATTGAAAGATCATATTGCTTCATATGATAGTAGCACTCCGCCAGACTGTCCCAGGTGTTCCAATATCCGGGTACCACCATGGTGTTGAGTTTGAAGAGTTCCAAGGCGGACTCCAATTGACCGGCTGCCAATAGTTCGTAACCTTCTGAGTTAATTTCGTTCATGAATTGACCGGCGCTCAATCCGAACCACCACAGCATATCCCCATCTTCCAATCTCTTGAAATATTCGAATCCTGCCTCGGCGCCTAACTTCTCGACGACTTCCGTGACAAAGGGCAGATCTTCGAGTCGCAGATCGTCGACGAATGTCGCTTGTTTAACGGCTTGCTCGAGCAGGACAGCAACGTCTTCATCCAGTAAAAAACGCTGCTGGTTCAATTCCAAAAGAGACTCTGTCACTTTAAAGAGATAGTCCTCTTTGGTGGGGTAAAGCTCACTTATTGATTTTCTGGGATCATCGTTCTTTTCACGCTCATCCCTCGTTCGAGGGAAAGACAGCGTTCTCCCCCTATTAATCCTTAACGTGTTGGAAAACGAAGGGGAACGCATGTGCCAACCCAGAAATGTCGCCAGCGGTACCGCGATTTCGGGCAGATGAATGCCCGCAAGCTCATTGCCGTCGTCATTGACTTGGGGAACCAGACAGACATATCGAGGTCCAACCTTCGGGGGCACATAATCCGCGATACCTTCAGTCTGCCAGCGGGGTCCCAGATCCAGACGGTATGGATTATAAAATGATTCCGGCGTTTGAAGCCCCGGTATATCAGGTAAAGTGCTCAGATAGGCTTCCAGGCTGACCAGAGTGCCATCGGATATTCGGGGTATCCGTGACTCGGGCGGTTCGATTCCATAACTGACCCAGTGGTCCAAAGCCGTCAAAAGGGCACGCCCGATAATACCGATACGAGCATCGACATGAGTCCTTCCGGCAATAAAATACATCCGTACTTCCGGATCAATCTCCGCATCCTTCATGCCCTCAACATCGGTATGTAAAAGTGATGCCGCTCGGGTCCAGTAATCCGTTGTTGTATTGATAAAAAACATTTTGGGTAAAAATCCCGATTTACGGGCTCGTGCACATGCGTCACCTCGTTCTTCCGTATTCGGATCGTACTGCTCGACCGTCGTAAAGGGAAAGGTATCCACCGGGTACAGATTGTTCTCATGATGACTCCCGTGACGGGTCGTCTGGGCGAAACGACTATTAAACAGTCCCTTTCCGCTTCCCGGGCAATTCGCAATGAGACCGTCAAGCACGTTTCTCCTCTGTTCGTCGCCGTTGAAATCCTGAAAAATATAATGATATAGAAGACGACCCGACTGCGAATGCCCCCAGGCAAATGCATAATCAATGACATCGGCCAATGGATTGCGGAAGCCATATTCATCGGTTTTTTCATATTTGAAAAACGATACCACATCACGAATGGCAGCCAGACCAAGACCCGTCACCTTAGGATCCTTTCCCCTATAGACCAGATCGTATAACCAGCCTGGCTTGAAACCCTCTTTGATATATACATAACCGGGATCAGACACCACCAGACCGTTTTCAAAACGGGCGAAGGACCAGTGATCGTTCGGAACCTCAACCGGCTCTTCCCAACGGTACTGCTGCATCGTCAAGGTGGCATGTGCATTGTCCATGGACACGGGAACGTATGCGATGGAGTTATCCCTGACCAGCGGTAGGCTGTAGACCAGGTCATCCGCGTAAGAGATGATTTCGGAATATATCTCACCTTCTATGGTTTTACCATTCTCCGTCACTACGGGTACTTGAATGTTCAATTTCCGGTCGTCTTCCTTCACATCGCAATTCCATCCGCACCAAAGATACGACCACCCTTCGCTGTACAGCCAATTCCTGCCCGCCATTTCGGTAAAATGCCCTATGCCCATTTTGTGTCCCCGGTTGTTAACAAAATAGATAAGCCTGCGATTTCCACGGCCGGCATCGACCGGTTTGTGCAGCTCGAACTCCGTGGAGAACTCAACATTGCCGCGCTCGTTGCGATCGGTCAGGTTCAAATCCACGATCAGCTGATTCGCCGAATTTTCCGGATCCACTTCAAGGTAGATCATTCCCTTAATCACCTCGTAGGGACCGGAGCTGCCGTGATCAGGGGAGTCGGCTGCCACCTCCCGGCTGCTCACCTCCACGCGAACGACCTTCGCAGTAACCATCGCTGGTATAAACATCAGGCCAATAATTGTAGTTAGAAAAAACAGAGTCGAAATTTTGTAGTATAGAGAGGATAAGTATCTCATCGTGATTGATCCTTTCATCTCTCGATCATTTCAATATTCATGAGTTCTTCTCTTGACAATACTTTCAGTTTCTAACGGATTCCCTGAAACGCTCTCTTCATCATTGGATTTTTAAACATTAGACATTTCCTCATATAAGTGTGTTTCATTGGTCTGTAAAATAAAACCAATAGAGATTGAGCAGGATATGTATCTTGTGTGAGATGGAAAGGGATATACATCCCTCAATGATTTTCGTCCAGCATACATATACTGGACAATCAAGTTTTCAATTAATGTGCTTCATTGAATAGTGAAATAAGGACACACTTTTTTCAATCTCGATGTAATGAATACTATGAAATTGAACGGTAGATTGCAGATACATTTCAGATGTGTGGCATGTCGTTTACTTAGATAATAGGAGACTCCTTCAAGACAATGCTGTAAAATTTTTGTAGACTTTTTCTCCGGTTTTTACGTTTATATTAGTAAAAGTTATAATAAAAGGTCCTGTTTATGAATGAAGATGTTCTCATCCTACTAGCCAAAGACGGCAGCGAATCAGCATTTCGTTCCCTGTACGAACGATTCCGCGAGCCCATCTACCTCCTTGCTTATCGCTACACCCGCAACCGTGAGGAAGCCGAGGATATTCTTCAGGAGACATTTATTAAAGCCTTCAGGCACATAGATTCTTTTCGCAATGAGCGGGACGGCAGGTTTCAGGCCTGGCTGCAGCGTATCTGCGTGAACAATTCTATCAGCCATTTGAGGAAGACGAAACGGCGAAGAGACAATTCCCTCTCCCTGGCGGACATCCAGACAGAACCAACAGCCAAGAATTCATCGCCCGAGGAGAAGATGGAACATCAGCACGTCCTGATCCTTGTGGAGCAGGCTGTGAACCGTCTGTCGTCCAAGCAGAAGGTTATTTTTGACCTGCGTTACAACCAGCACAAGACTATCCGCTCGATTGCCAATCTTCTTGGATCGAGTGAAAGTAACGTGAAGACACAGCTTTCCCGCTCCGTGAAAAAACTGAGGAAGTCCCTCAAACCCTTATGGGAGGAAACATGAACTGCGGAGAATTTAAAGAGCTGCTCATAATCCGCCTCTGCGGTCGCCTCACGAAAGTACAGAAAAACTTCCTGGAGGAACATGCGGTGTCTTGTCCTGCCTGTGCCCGGCTGGTGGATAGAGTCAAATCAATGCCTGTCAATGAACCTGCCGGGGAAGTCCCAAGACCCGACTGGGAGGTCTCGTGGCACATCATTCGTGATCGCTCGCTGAAACGCAAAGGGCGCCTGCCGTTGTTCCTTACGTCAAGACGGTTTGCCCTAATTGCGGCCGCCGTGATCGTCGCGTTCGTCCTCGGAATAGTTGCTGAACGATCGGTCTTTTTTCCCACGACGGCTCCACTTCCACTGAAAGCGGAGCAACCACACGAGAGCGTTGCGTCCATCGCCGCTTACACCGAGACCATCGAACCACTATTGATCGATTTCATGAACCGCGGTGCCCAACCAACTCCTGGCGAGATAACGGAACTTACCAACCGCGTCATTGCCGATATGCTTTCGCAAACGCGACTCCTGAAATTCGCGGCAGCGCGATACGGAGACGGAAATCTGTACCAGCTTCTGGACGATGTCGAGCTGGTACTCATCTCGATCTCGAATCTGGGCGGCCAGAACGGCAACATCACCGCCCAACTGAACCACTTCATTCGTAACAAATCGCTACTATTCCGGCTCAGACAGTTGCCGAGAGAAAACGAACCAATTTAAATGGAGGGCGAAAATGAGAAGCATACTATTCCTAACGGTCGGACTCATCATACTACTCAACAGTGTATCCTTCGCCGGATCTTATTACGGCGATACGGAAACAGAATTCTTTCTCAAGGCCAAAGAGTTCGCTTTCGAAAGAAAATGGGAACAGGCCCGGGCCAGACTTGAGGAATATTTGAACCGATACCCCTCAGGCCAGTTTGAGGCGGAAGCGTACTACTGGCTGGCTCGAAGCTTGAATCAACTCTCTGATGAAGTAAAACAGGCAGACGACATGGTCCGGTTGAAAGAACGTGCCATTGAGAATCTCAATAGTCTCTTCGAGCGCCATCCCGACAGCATTTGGCAGGACGACGCCAAGGTACTCAGGATCAAAATTGCGTCTGCGCTCGCCCTGCTGGGACGGACGCAGTATAAGAAGTATATTGAAGAGGTCGTCTCGGATCAGGACGGGGGAGATCCGGACTTGTTGATGGCCGCGCTCGAAGCACTGACCGATCTGGAACCTGAGGCGGCCCTGCCTTTGATTGAGGACGTTTTGAATACTCAGGACGATGCGGCGATCCGTAAACAAGCATTGTTTCTTCTCGGAGCGTATCACGGACAGGCGGGACTATCCATCCTGCATCGCGTGGAGACCTCAGATCCCGACGAATCCGTCCGAAAAGAGGCGGCCTTATGGCAGAAACAAATCGAAATGGAGTCGATTCCGGTTCAACTGAACTACTACGGCTACACCGCCCGTCTCAAGAAGGATCGCCATCTCATACAGGAGGGCACATTACACGTGTATGATTTTCCCGCTCTCCGTTCTCCCGGCAGTAAGAAGGTCGAAAAAGAGATTAAAAAACTCTTTAACGGGAAGCTTTCCGACGTCAAGTTCACCATGGGATTGATCGGCGGCATCGAATCCCAGCGGATCTTGCGCTCACAGGGATTATCTCTGCACGTCACGCACAACCTTCGGGGATTCAAGGTAGAGATTCCCGAAGATGCTATCAAGAAGGATTACTTCCGAGTTCAAGGAACGGTGAGTTTCTTCGACACGTATCGAAATAAGGAGCACTTGAAGGATTTCGCCGTAAACGAGGACCACGGTCAGCTGATGGCAATGCGGTATGGCGAAGACGTTGCCATCCTGGTGCTGCAGTTCGAATCACTCGAGGAACCTCTGGACGTCTCGGAGGAGCCTGTTTATCACACGAAGTTCACGAACGTATTTGGAGCCCTCGTCCATTCGTCCCGGCAATCCTGGAACCCGGAGGAGATGCTTGGAGCGGTGCAGGGATCGGTCGTTGAATACGGTCGCGCCAAAGCCGAGATTCCGGGGAAGGAGGGCAAGTGGATCCTCATAGGTGACATTCAGCTTCATAGTAAGGAGCACCTCTTCATCGGTCGCGGTGCCGTTCTGTATGACCCAAAGCAGAACGTTGTGGCGGAAGCGTCCGAAATCATCGTACCCTCCGATGCACCGGAAAAGTACGAGATCAAAAATAAATGAACACCGACCCGATCATCCTCTATGTATCCAATGCGGGGGATGGAAAGGAGTATACGTTTTTCAAACTTGATCTTTTTTAATTCATGTCAAGATTAAAGAAAAAAATGTGGCTTACGACTGAGGACAAGCTCGAAGCATTCGGATCTTTCATCTCCTTCTCTGCAGCGAATACCCCGGCATAATGATTCCGGACACCTCTCTATCGTCATTTTCTTCGAACCTGATCAGCTCGCCCTCCTGCCACTGATCGAGCATTTTAAACGTGTTCCCCGAAACATATTTGAGCCTGACCCGATCCCCCCACGGATCATCACTTGCGGGATCGACAAGGGACAATTCGTTGTTGAGCAGCATGACATGCATGACGGAACCATCGCTCCATTCGTAGGCTCCAACAAATCTCATCCAGGACGGATCGGCTTGAGCCGGTTTTTCTTCGGTTTCAGTAGCCTTCCTGACAACCGGAGCAATAAGTGTCCAGGCTTGTGCTGTAATCTCTCCCGGCTTACCGTCATCACCATTTGTCAAGACAACAACACCGAATTTATCGGCAGGTGCAGCGGAAATCGCTGATTTAAATCCGGGCACAGAGCCCCCGTGTTGAATTCGTACCTGATCACTGACACGAGCCACACCCCATCCCAGACCGCGACCGCCATTCCAGTCATCATAAAGCCAGTGGGGGCGGTGCATCTCTTTCAGCGTGGATCCTTTCAGGATCTGGGCACCACCGGCGGCACCATCTCGAAACTGCAGCGATAAGAATTTAGCCAGATCCTCAACGGTAGAAGCCATATTTCCCGATGCGACCGCGGCCTTTTTGTCAAAGAAAGGTGCAATTTCTCTCGATCGTCCCGGTCTCCGTGAATAATATCCCGTTGCTAAATGAGACATTTCAGAAGACGGGGTGACCGATGTCGAGGTCATCCCCAGCGGGTTCAGAATATGGTTTGTCACGTACTTAGCGTACGATTGGCCAGAGACAGCCTCAACGACAAAACCTAAAACATTGAAAGCGACGTTTGAATACTTGAATTTCGACTCACGCGGAAGGATCGTCGAAGACTCCTGGAACATCTTGATCAACGTTTCTCGATCCGGGAACTCCATGTCATCCCAATAGAGCGCCTCGAACTCGCGGGGCAGGCCGGATGAATGTGTCAGAAGATGGCGAATGGTGATGATCGGGCTGTCGCTGTACTCATCATTCAGATGAAACCAATCAAGATGTTTTGCCACCGGATCATCCAATTGCAATTTTCCCGCATCGCGAAGATGAAGTATGGCCGTTGCGGTGAAAAGTTTCGTCAGCGACGCAATCCGGTATGCGGTCGATGGCGTAGCAGGTGTTTTTCTTTCAAGATTGGCATAGCCGTACCCTTTCGCCCAGATAAGGTCCTGATCGTAAACAATGCCGACAGACACGCCGGGCAGTTCTTCCTGATACAGCCGGTGCTGAACCCAGGCATCGAACACATCGATCGCTGCTTGCACCTCGGGATTATCCAGGACTGATTCCGACTCAGACCAAACAGTCCACAAACCTGAAACGGCAAAGAAAATGGTCACTACAACTATCGTACTTTGTAACTTTCTACATCGCATTTTTGGCTCCTTTGTCTTTTATCCCTGATCGCCCGATATATGTATGCCGGGCAAAAAGTGGTACAGGGATATATATCTCTACTCCGTTCTTTTTTAGGAGCTTCCAAGGGAAATTCCTCTGCAAGTAAGTTAAGCGAATATTAACACCTACATCCCTGTTTATAATAAAAGCTCATCAAACTTCCCATGCCTTGAAAGAAAAAGACTGGCAGAAAGTGTCTTTTTGTTTCCTGATATGAGTACGCGTTATGTCTCTTATCCATGGATTACCTCAGCCAGTGCATCTTTGATGATCGAAGCACTGACGCCCCGCCGTTTGAGACTGGACACCAAATCTGTAACAGCATCATTGTCCAATCTTTCCAAATCCCTTCTCAGGCATTGTCCAACGTAAGCCCGTATCAAAGGTTGATATCCTGAAATTCCCAGCAGAGGTGCTACCCTTTTCAGGTCTTCAATGACATCAACAGGCATGCGAAGTGTAACCGACATCATGGGACGTTTTTGGTCCAACCGTTTTTTTAATTTCTCAATCTTCATACAATTTCCTTTCGAATCGAGTCGCCTTGCGAGCTGATATGATTCTGATCCATTGGGATTTAAGATAGTAGGATGTATTGACAATGTCAATACGTTTTTAAAAGAGATGCTTTCCATTGCACGTCTCATTCGGGGACACCATACTCATTTTCAAACCATCTTGCACTTTATCTCTCCCCTTGAGGGGAGACAAAGAGGGGTGTTCTCCACTGGATTCGAAAGCACATTTAAAACTCATTGTTAATACCTCAAAATCAACTCAAATTCCTATTCACATAAAAATTGGATCGAAGACTACTCAAAGGCAAATAAACAGGTATGGTGTCCCCGAGTTTGCAAACCAACATTCTAAATAAGTAAATAAAAATTTGACCCCGAGCGCATGTCCTTATTTCAACAGCACCATCTGACGCGTGGCCGTGTAGTCACCGGCCGTCAATCGATACAAGTACACACCACTGGCCACATCAGTTGCATCCCACACCAGGGTGTATGCACCAGGTACCTTCACCTCATCCACCAACGTCACAAGCTCCTGTCCCAATATGTTGTACACCTTTAACGTCGCCCGTACGTTCCCGGCCACCGAATACTCGATGCACGTGGCAGGATTGAAGGGATTCGGATAATTTTGAACCAGCCCGTATTCAACCGAAACCATCCCCTTGAATACGATGGATCTCACCTCGGGAAATATCGCCTCGGTGCAACTGTGGGCCAAGAGCACCTCGCCGAAAGTCAACTCAGGATCACCAGTATCAATGACCTTGAAGGATACCTTGACCAATTCTCCTTCGTAAGCATCGATGGCGAGACCATCCGGACTGTACAGAACAACCCTCAACTCACCGGATCTGGTATGGTAAAACATCTCCATTCCCTCGCACCGGGCTGAGAGGGTTACCTGAACAGGAACAACCTTAGTTGCATTGTACTTGAGATCAAACTGTGCCCCGGCCATTGAGATTTCAGAACTCAGCGAAATATTCACTTCCACGCTGTGATGAGAAGAAACCGTCTCAGCCCACACGGTGGCCTGAGATGTACCGAGAACCGCCTTGGCCCCCACGGGTCGACACTGATCAAAACCAAGAATCACGTTCACAATACCCAAGACATCCAGCACGTTGAGGGTACCGTCGGAATTGCAGTCGCTACAACAGAAACCATCTCCTTCCAATTCCACCATACCCAAAATATGGTTCACGGCTGCCAGGGCATCCAGGATGTTAATCTCTCCATCACCCGTAGGATCACCTCTTCTTCCCTGACACATGCAACCGCAGTTTCCGGGCCAGGCGATACCGAGTCTGAGCGCATAGTCATCATCGCTCCGGATGAAGCGGAATGACTCAGAATCGTATGTGAAGCAACCGCTTGGTGGATCCGGATCCTCGTAACAAGGTATCAAACCGCTATGGCCTTCCCCATGCTGGATGAAAAGAAAAACGTCTCCCTCCATACATTTCAGATTCTCTTCCCCGGAAAGATCCACACCGTACCAATCCTGTCCCCACAGTCCGAAGCCTGATGGAACATCTGGGATAGGCCAGTCGTCCAATGTGCTCTCATCGGTGTGTGTGCTCACCGCTGCCAGCAATTCAACACCGTCACCGGGGTAATCGATCGTATCTTCAGTATCAGAGAAGGGACCGGTAAAAATATTCACCGTGTATGGACCCTCACCGCTATTATACCTGACTGCTCCCTCCGTAATACGATACGTTCCCAACCAGTGTGGAGGAAAAAGGTGAACGGCTACCCCGTTGCCATCTCCGAACCCCGAAGCATTCCCGGTCAAGAAATGATGGTCAAACAGTGCCCCACCGTTGGCAGGAAACACATTGACCCAGGCTGAATATAGGCTGTCGTTCGGTCCGTAGTAGTCCTCGCCTGCGAACAGAAATGCGAGGACTCTGTATAAGCCTGCCGCAGCAGGCGTCCAGTCAAAATAGATTTTTCGAATCTCACCGGTCTCAAAAGAATCAGCCACTCCCGGTGTTAACGGTATAACTTCGTTGTTCTCTTCGTCCAAAATCTGATAGAAAAAGTACCCGTAGGCTTTGAGCTGACCGAAGTTTCTGATGGTTAACGTCACTCGGGTTTGAGATCCCACAGCGTTGGGTGTGGAATAATCGATCCGATCGACACCCATATCATACGGAGCCGATTCTCTGCCCACAATCTCAATATTGTCGAGCCACAGCCCGGTTCCATTGCCGCAATCGTCATTCGTGTCCGAGTGTGTCAGCCAGCGCAACTTCACCGTTCTTCCGCTGTAATTCCACAACGTCATCCGGCCATTGTACATCAGATCATCATTGACGTATGACCACCACGTTTCAAAGTGGCACGTCTGATCGTATCCGGTTATGTCGGAAAAACCTTCCGTCATCCTGGGCCAATGGTGATAGAGAGCGGTCCAGGCCATCCCGTCTTCGCTGATATGAACCTCGTAGTAGTCTTCAAGGTCGGTATCGTGGTCTCCATCGAAGTCCGGCATGTCGCACTTGAACCAATACCTCAGCTCCGGGAACCACCCTTCGGGAATCTCAAACCACGGTGATTCCAACCAGACCGATTCCAGATTCCACTCATCGTCGGCGTCGGCGACCCAGGCATGGGTCGGACTGGGGGCATCGGCGGCACCGTCAACATAGTGCCAGATATTGTTTCGTGATGTCACACTAGGCACCAAATGGATCTCATCATCTCCATTGTCGAAGAAGATATTGGAACCACCATCGTCCACTGAGATGTTATCAATGAAGAAACCGTGGAAGGATGTATCCTGGCCACAGCTATATTCGTCAAATGTGGATAGACATTCATCAGAGCAGAAGTGCATCCGTAAAACAACATTGCCCGTCTTATAATTGTCGAGAGGATACTCCATATGCCGCCACCCCTCGCTGTTTCCGTTCAGCCCTTTGATACCACCGGGGACAAAATATCCCGTCGCCACCTGATGGGAGTAAAGTGTCCCGCACACGCACACGTGAGTCAGATCCGTTGGCAGAATGAAGTTTTCCGGAGGATATGTTGCTCCTCCGTCAGTGGACACATAGACAACCAGACCGTCCCAATCGCCTTGCAGGATACCATCTACAAAACAATCGGCATACGTGTTGAAATCGGAACCCTCACAACTCCATCTGGCGTCGAAGGAGAGCACAGGATTTGAGGTTCCTGATAAGTTGACGGCCTGCTCCATGTCCAATGTCTGGGACCATGCGCTACCGTATCCCCAGACGTCGGAAAAATTATTGGCTGCATCCCGAGGCGTCCCGCACCACCAGGCATTACTCCCGTCATACGTCCAGTACTCATCGGTGGTATGCCACATGGCTCCAATATCACTCATGTTCTTACATGTAAACCCACCAGCTCCATCCTCGAAATCCCAGAAGTAAAGTGTATCCAGTTCCTGCGTAACAATTGGAACTGATGGTATTTTTGCCTGCGTGTTGATTGTTTCGGTGCTGTAATTAGGCTTCTTCTCAGCCAGGGCCACGACGGTCACACCAACAGCCACACACAGAGAAACAATAGCAACACAGATATGCTTATTTCTCATAATACCAATCTCCTTTGAAAAACATACGCCACAAACCATCTTAAGCAAGGGATATCCCCTTCACTTCAAAAACAAAAAGGCATGACACTTGAGAGCATCAGCCTTATATCCTGCGAACACGAAACAATCTTACCACTCCTTTCTCGTACATTGAGGTAGAAGTCAACACTTCGAGGAAATTTCTTCATGCAAGACTCCTCGGGGATCACACAAAAAGCTTCTGTTTTTCACCTCCTTTCAAAGCGTGTAAAATCAGGCTCTGAACCGTACAACAAGATGCAATTCTTCGATTGGGCTCTTACCGTGTCTTCTCTCGTTTGTTTTTCATCCGTAGGCAAAAACCTTCTGCTTTCGGCTCCAACGTTATCTCCAAAAATTGTACTCTCGCATATATGACGGTATTACTCATGGCTCACTCAGCGGTAAAAAAAATGTCACAGATCAATTCCGCTTTAATGAATCACTTTTATCCATCTTGATAGTTAAATCACCTGTGCTTCGTGAAACCTCGCATATTATGACTATTCCTCGTATCTAAAACGCAAAGAATGTGCCATTACTATTCATCCATTACGTTTCATTGGTTTATGAATACCCTGGAAATAAATGTATTGTAGGAATGTTCGTTTATGTTACAGAGAGTGTTCGTTACCGGTCACTAAAAAGATTTCTCAGATTGAAAAATCGATGGATTGACACATTTTCGTGAATGCGTGTGTCGTGATGATGTGGGTTGAGAGTTTTCTCCCTCTGACCTTCCGTTCGACGCAGTGCATGATTTGAAGAATGTTCGTACCGGAAAGAGAGGGGACACCTTTTATGACGTATTCACTATAAACTGACAGAAAAGGAAATAGTCAATTCAACTTGATAATGTTGGATACATACAGTGTGCCAGAAATTCTGAAACACCATACTCATTTCGATATCGTCTCGCACTTCAGCCTTCCCCTTGATTCGATGGTACATTCAAAAAACTCATTCCCGAGTTCAATGATTAAGTGTACCACTTGTGATTTCACTTGTTCAAGTGTTATCTTAAGTAGTTATGAAAACAAAAAACTATGTTCATCTGACTGCCGACGAACGGTATCAACTCAGTGCCATGCGAGCAACTGGTCAGAGCCTTCGACAGATCGCTCAAGTCCTGGGTCGTCATCATTCGACGATATCTCGATAACTCAGCGAAATGCCCCACCCGTTCATACAGGCTATTATCTGAGACATGAGGCTCACGAGCTATATGGTTTTTAAGGGACACCTTTTGCAACTGATTAGAGTATATATGAATACAAATATATTAGCCGATATCAACACCTACATCATCGTTTTTCTTAAAAGTGCATTAAACTTCCTGTGCCTTAAAAGGTAAAGACGAACAAAAGGTGTCCCCAAACCTCACTTGCCGACACATATCCCAACCACTCCGTTTTCGCCCTACCCGCCAATACGAAAAATACAACGAGAGCAGATGCAAAGAGAAAAAAGGCGATAACGGAAGCAATGGCAAGGTAGTATCGTTTTTTAACAGAAGCGTCCGCCACTTTCCAGCGTCTGATTGTGTAGCGAAGAAGCACGATAGAAAGAAAAAGAAAAATGCACTGGATACAGAAGAAGGTGTAGTGAGAAAACAGAAAACCGGCCGTAACCCAAGAATCGGGGAACTGCTGCGTAACTGCACGATAGATATTTAAAATGAGAAATCCGGGGACGAAAATGATAGCTGCTATTGAATTGGCTATGAGGAGCTTCAACTCTTGGCGATCACCAAAGATGAAAAAAAAGGCCGACATGAAGCCCAGCACAACAAGCGGAAAGAGAGGCTCGCTGTGATGTGATTTGGGGTAAGAGGGTGAATAACCGGCCCAGAGACTGTACAGTCCCCAGAATAAAAGCCAAATGAGCAGCTCGTGTGCCACCGATTTCGTAACATACCTGTCAATAAACGATCTCCGGCCTCTCGACGGCATAGAACCCATGATCTCCTTTACAGAAGAATGAAAGACTGCACCACGCCTTCGTTATCGTTTTCTTAAAACCATAATAAACTTCCTATGCCTTAAAAGATAATAACTTAAAAAAAGTGTCCCTCAGTTTATATTGTTAGTCGCTCTTTGAATTCCGCTTAAGTATAAGAAACATTATGATAAATGTCAGGAGTTTTTCGGCAAACATTTCGTACAGACTTTCTAAAGCTGAAAGCTGAAAATCTGAAATGTTAAAAAGTTGAAGCGTATATGCGTGTAAGTGTTGAAGCGTGAATGTGTAGAAGAGTCAAAGAATCAAAAAATCTAAAAGTCAAAAAGTTGAAATGTTGAAAAAATCCCCCAATTTTAAAATCCACATGATTCTTATACCATGCTATTCCGATATCGCTTTTTTCAGCCTTTTCGTACAATAGGTGTTTAAGCTTTCCCCCTCATTTAAAGCTTTTACAACCAAAGCTTCATGCAATTCCTTCCCTGTTCTGAGGATGAATTTTCCTGAATATCTCTTGCCTGCTGTTGCTTGAGGAAGAGGAATACCATCCTTTTTGTAGATCGCTATCCACTCATCAACAATCCGGCAAAGTTCTTTATAGACTCGAGTCTCATCATCCCCATGACAGCATTTTCCAATCCAGCCCGGAACCGAACCAACATAACACTGATCTTCTTCGGACCACTCAACAATTTTGAGATATTTATCGCTTTCTTTCATTTTATGGACTCCTCAATTTTCTGATTGACCAGTAACTCCTGATAGGGCTTCGCATCGTCTCCAAGCTTTCCCGATATTGTCAAGACAATGCCTTTCGGATGTATAAAATTTCGATGATCTCCCTTTCCTCCGCGGTTGATGAAACCAGCGCGTTTAAGATCTTTTATTAATGCTCTTATTTTTCTTGGCATATCAAATAATACTACTTTGATACTATAAAGTCAAGTAGAAAATCGATTCGAGTTCGCCATAGGATTTCTATCCCAGAGCTCGGGAATGAGGCGCCTTGGATAAGATATTCAAGGTGATCACAGGCGATCGCAGTTAAAAAGGATATCCCATATTCAAATCTATCAACACAATTCTTCTTTGAGAATTTTATAAAACTCTTCCCTGGCCTGCCGCTCAATCCAGGGCATGTGCCCGCAGTTCTCGAGCAACATAAATCGAAAACCTGTGAGCACGGCGGACAGGGGTTTTCGGACACCTTCAGCCGGATGGGGATCGTAAATGCCGTGGATCGCCACCACCGGACACCGGATACGCCTTCCGAGTTTCAGAAGTTCGCCACTTCTTCTCAGCTCCGCAGCATCGTTCCATACACCCCGATAGACACGGTACCGGACCTCCAGATCTTCGGTTTCGAGAGTCGAAGGATCGAAGGCATCGGCCTTGGTGAACAGCTTCCCGAGTCGGGCAAAAATTGCGTCTTTGTCTCGTATGGCAGGATCTTTCAAGTTTTCGGTCAGAGAAAGGGCTTCATTCTTTTCATCCTCACTGAGTCGGTTCAAGCGAATCTCCTGAATTGCAGTGGCATACTTTTCTTTAAAGGGACCGCTTCCGATGAGGATCAACTTTTTAACCAAAGCAGGATAATGAGCCGCACAGAGATAACTGAGCCACGCCCCCCAGGAGAATCCAATAACGGTCATAGGGAAATCTCCCTTCTCTTCAAGGACATTCTTTAATTCCTCGATCTGTCCTTGGACCGAAGTTTCTGTTTGAAGCGGTTCCAAAACACCCCACTCCGAGGAGAGTTCCCGTGCCACCGGGATCATGTGCCCCGGTGCACCCGGTCCACCATGAACGACGGCTACGGTAAAAGGTTTTTGTCCATATGTTCTCAAATTTTTCACAGGTGTTTTCAGCATAAAAACCGATTGAAGGATAGTTGTTCGTTATAGGCGATGTTCCTCTTTCTCAAAAAGTATACGACTGTCGGAGTTAGGATATCCTATAAAAAGAATTATCCCCGAACTGCCCAGCGAAAAATATTGGTCAGCTTCGGTGGTGTGCCCTGCATGAGAATGGCCACCCGGAAGATGCGTCCCCCCGCCCAGACAAAAAGAAAGGTAAAAAGCAAAACACCAACCAGACCGACATACGGCTGCCAGGCCGGTATCATTTCAGGCGTTCCCAGTCGGAGTACCATCAGCGTCGGTGTGAAGAGCGGAATCAGCGACATCCATGTCGAAAAGCCGCTCACCGGTTCCAGCACGACGGGAAAGTAAATAAACATGGGAACGATGGCCGGTAGTATCGACGGAAAGGTCAGGGATTGAGCATCCTTCGCCTCACTGCACACCGATCCCAGAGCCGCGGCCATGGCACCGAACATGATGATGGCCATGAGCATATAGGCGAAAAACCAGGGCAGGACATGAAAGGGAATATACTCCTCGAATCCCATCGAGCGCACAACAAAAATCCCACCGATAACATAAACGGCTGAACTCGTGAGGGAAACACCGACGCCCCCGAGCAATTTCCCCATCATGAATTCGAAGGGCTTGATCGAGCCGAGCAGCACTTCCGCAATGCGCTGTGTCTTCTCCTCCATGACGGAATGGAGCATCCCCGGGACACTCATCATAATCATCAGAAAAAGAAGCATCATGAGGATGATGGGAATCAATATGGCTTCGAATTCACTGGCCCGCTTGGCCTCCTGAATATCCCCCGTCGCTTCGTCCACGGTAACGAGACCCAAGCCATCCACATTCACCCAGTAAAACAGATCTTCGACTTCCGACTCATCAATACCCGCATCCGCCAGTCTCAGCTTGCGCAGATGATTATTGATGGGCCAGGACATCCACTGGCGGACGTTGTCCATGGCCGCATTCTTCGCATAATACGAGATGCGGGACGCTTCGCTCTTCTCGCCGGGATGAATCACGTCAGGGCCAATTTCGACAAAGGCGTGAAAATCAACGTTCCGTACCCGGTCCGAAAGCTCCAGTCGCTGGGCCCTCGGATCCTCATCATCAGGCTCCACCATTTCGAAATAATAAGCCGGCTTGATCTTCTTACCTGTTTCAGCCTGATAGATTTCTTCTTTGTTTCGATGCTCCGCCGCTTCGATCAGAGCTTCCGCTAAAACACCACTCCGATCGATAATGACGACCGTCTTGTCCTTCGTATCGACCCGGTCCTTCAGAAGGGCGAAGGCGATGAGACTGCCACCCATCACCAAAGGCGCCAGAACGAGGCCGATGATGAAGCCTTTGGTCCTCACCGCCGCTTTGTATTCCCGCGTCGCGAGTTTTAACGTTTTACGCATTTCAAGTCCCACCTGCTTCCGGACCGGCTATCCGAACAAAGATATCGTGCAGCGAAGGTTTGACGATGTCGAAGCTGCTGACGCGGGTCCGGAGCATTATCTCAGAAAGAATTCGATGCGGATCACTCCCCGCTCTCATGCGCACCTCCTGCATCTGACCGAAGTCGTTCACTTTCTCGACACCAGCAATATCCTGCAGGATACAAGCACCCTTTTCGGCCCGAACGCGGATGGTATCACTCCCATAGGTATCCTGGATTGAAGACAATGTCCCATCCAGAACCTTATTGCCCTTGAAGATCATGAAAATAAAGTCGCACATCTTTTCAGCCATGCTCATATCGTGCGTGCTGAATATCACCGTCGCACCTTGGGCCTGGAACTCCAGGATGGCGTCTTTGATGACGTCGGTATTCACCGGATCGAGGCCTGTAAAAGGCTCGTCCAGTAAAACCAGTTCCGGTTGGCCAACAACAGTAGCGATGAATTGGACTTTCTGGCTCATACCCTTACTGAGGGTCTCAATCTTTTTGTCGGCCCAATCATTCAGATCCAGTCTTTCCAGCCACTGATCGACTTGTGCACGAACATTCTTTCCGTTCTTGAGCTCACCGAAAAATTGTAAGAGATCGCGAACCTTCATCCGTTTGTACAATCCCCGCTCCTCCGGCATGTACCCTATACGGTCTATACCTGGCCGACTGATCGGCTCATCAAATATCCGGATTTCACCCGAGTCCGGATAGAGAATATTCATAATCATGCGGAGCGTCGTCGTCTTGCCTGAACCGTTGGGACCGATGAATCCATACACGCTGCCTTTCGGTACGGAGAGCGTTAAATTATTGACGGCGACGTGTCCGTTAAAACTCTTGATAACATCTTTGAGCTCGATGGCTTTCATACGGTCTTTCCGTTTCGTTTACGCGTTTTTCTCGGCTGAAATACCAGTAGAACATTTTTCATATCCCCTAATAGTAACAAATTCGACCGGTATTGTTTCAGGGAGTTTATATTTCAACTGGATTTTATGTATACACAGGAAACCCACAACCTGCAACCGTAGACATAGCAGCCGGATACTTTGTTTACCGTGAGGAGGTGAGTCACCGAACGTCATTCTCCGTCGCCGGTCGAAAGCGGATCGCCTGCCCACCACCCGGTGCCAGGCGGAGGGTGAGCATGGTACCATTATCAACCAGCCTCTCTTCGATCTCAATATCGTAAGGATTGGTGATCCAATCGGCCAGAGCTCCGTCCCGGTATATCTCGGCCACGTACTTCCTGGCAGGATCGAGAAATTGAAGCGGCGCTTCCAGCACACGGCCCTCCTCATCGGTGATGCTGCCCAGGTACCAGTCCTCACTGTTGCGGTCCTGCCTGACAACGGTCACGTAGTCACCGATCCGGCTGTGCAGCACCTTCGTGTTCTGCCAGTCCGTCGGTACGTCCACGATGAACTGGAAGGGCTCGAGGTTGGCCTCGTAGTTTTCGGGCAGGTCGGCGGCCATGTGGAGCGGGCTGTAGAGCACCACGTACAGGGCCAGTTGCTTAGCCAGGGTGGTATTGACCCGGTTGTCCGGCCGATTCGCCTCCTCAAAATGGAGGTCGAAAATGCCCGGTGTAAAGTCCATGGGGCCACCAAGGAACCGCGTAAAGGGCAGGATCGTCGTGTGCTCCGGGGGATTGCCGCCGTCCCCGCTCCAGGCGTTGAACTCCTGGCCGCGAGACCCCTCCCTCGTCATCATATTCGGATACGTGCGCCGGATGCCGGTGTCCTTGATCGGCTCGTGGACATTGAGCATGATGTGATGTTTCGCTGCTTCCTCGACCGCCTTGCGGTAGTACCTCACCATGAACTGTCCGTGGTGCCACTCCCCCTGTTCCTCACCCTTCTCATCGATGCGTTTGATCTCACGATCGTGGGCGACGTAGCCGCTCTTCACAATCCGCACTCCTAATCGCTCGTAATACGCATAGGCATCGGTCATCTGCCGATCGTAATTATTTATGCCCCCACCTGTTTCATGATGGCCGATCAATTCAACGTTTTTCTCGGAAGCGTATCGGACCACGTCGTTGATGTCAAAATCCTCATGCGGTTCGGTGAACCGGAACTTGTCACTGTTCTTGATCCAGTCGCCGTCCCAGCCCACGTTCCAGCCCTCGACCAATACGCCGTCGAAGCCATACTTGGCTGCAAAGTCGATATAGCGCTTGGCGTTTTCCGTGGTCGCCCCGTGTGTGGGGCCAGATCCCCAGGTCGATATGCCCAGATGCATCTCCCACCAGATACCGACGTACTTGCCCGGCTTGATCCAGGAAACATCGTCGAGTTTATTGGGTTCGTTCAGATTCAGGATGAGATACGAAGTGATGAGTCCGCCGGGTGTATCGGCGATCTGGATCGTCCGCCAGGGTGTTACCATCGGGGCAGACGTTTTGACCCTCACCCCGTCGGACCAGGGGACAAGGTCGGCTTTGAGCGTGCAGTCACCTCTGCGTTCCAGGGTCATACTGGCGAAATCGGTCAGGGCGGCTTCGTGAAAACTCAAGAACAACCCGTCCTCAGTCTCCATGGTGACCGGCGTGTGTACCGTATCCATGGTGCTGACCGGCGATCGCCGGTAGAGGTACTCGTACCGGTTCCACCAGTAAGCCGGGATCCACCAGGCTTCGTGATCCCCGGTCAGGGCAAACTCCGTCAGCTCGTCCATGATCTCGAAATCCGTAAGCTGCGGCTGCTCGGGAATCTCGTAACGGAAACCGAGACCATCGTCGTAAACTCGAAAGACCACCGTCATCTTCCGGGACGGTTTGGATGGCTCCACGAGATTGAGCCGAAGCTCGTTGTAGTGATTGCGAATATCCTTCTTCTCCCCCCACGGTTGCGTCCACGTCTCATCGACAGAGTTTGTCTCCTTGGAGGCGACAACAAAATCATAAGCCAGAGGTGGCTCGTTTTTCAGGATGAAACCGAGCCTGGAAGTCTTGATTA
>CP070758.1:4716393-4748571 GCA_020348925.1 Gemmatimonadota bacterium
CGTATGAGGTAGTCCCTCACGTACGGATCTGTGCGGGGGGTGCCGGGCAACCGGCATTCCTACCGCGACTCAAATGCCATTTTCGCAAGAGCTATCCATTCGTCAGAATAGTATTTCATGAATGAATCAGTTTAGAAGATTAGGGATGAGAATGTGACTTATTACTTGGGTGTTACATAACTTGCAACTCAGGATGTCATTCTGATTAGATTGACGATTCTGGTCTGAAAACGGTCGTTTTAAGGTGGAAAATAAAGCAGTTTTTTTGTCTTAATACCATCAGCTCTATATGCTTGATTTGGTCCGACCCTAGTGGGCTACTTTCAGTCAAAAATCTATTAGACACCATTTTTAGGACGGCACCGAATTTTTTTGTCTTTTCTCCCTATTCGTATCGTAAGTCATCGACAGGATTTGTGCGCGCAATTTTAAGCGATTGGTAACTTACTGTAATCCACGCAATGAATAAAGCAATAAGGCCAGATAAAACAAATATCCCCACATTAATATCAACATGATAAGCAAACAATTGCAACCATTTGTCCATAAAATAATAAGCAACCGGCCATGCAATGATGTTGGCGATCAGTACCCATCGTGTAAATTCTTTTGATAACGAGAATAGTATTCCTGATACAGAAGCACCCATTACCTTACGGATGCCGACTTCCTTCCTCCGTTTTTCCGTCATGTACGCAGCAAGTCCGAATAATCCAAGGCACGAAATAATGATGGCAATAAATGAGAATGAAGTAAAGATTGTATTCATCTGCTCTTCGGATTTATAGAGATTGTCAAACGATTCATCCAAAAAGGCGTAATTATACGGTTGATCGGGAAACAGGCTTTCCCATTTTTCTCTCAATCTCGATACAGTTTCTGAGATCGCACTCCCCGAGAGCTTTACTGCTATGACACTGAATCCCGATTGATTATTGAAAATGACAAGGGGTGTAATTTTCTTGCGCAGTGACAATGAATGAAAATCTTTGACAACACCGACAATTCTCTTCTGAAATTCAGTGGGTTGTCCATCGGATCCCCGGCCGCGTATGAAAATTGATTTTCCGATAGGATCATTCCAGCCCAACTGTTTCGCTGTCGTTTCGTTGATCAAAACGGCCTCGACATGATCAGTCGGTATTGTTGTAGAAAAATTTCTCCCCTTCATAATCTCAATGCCAAGTGTTGGCAACAAATTCGGCTCTATACTAAAATGTTGCATCAAAATGGATTCATCATCCGTCCGACCCTCAGGCCGGAAGTTTCTCATGTCGAATCCCGTCCCAGGCACGTTTGACGAAAATCCGACATTCATGACCCCTGGTATGGATGAAAGTTCATGCCGGAGAGAATGTACCGACCAATTTTGAGAATCATTTGGATACGGCAATGTCAAAACTTGATCCTTATTGAATCCGAGATGTTTATTTCTTACAAACTGGAGTTGGTCATAAATAATCAGCGTCCCGACAATCAAAGCGATCGAAATACTAAACTGACCGACAACAAGAATCCGCCTGAACACTGAACTTGCAGCTCCCATCTTCAGGTGACCCTTTAAAGTTTTCACAGGCTGGAATGACGAAAGGAAAATGGCGGGATATGCTCCTGCAAACACACCGATTCCCAGAACAGAGAACATTAAAACAAAGAGGAACTGTGGCTGTAGGAACAACCAATAACTTAATTCCTGTCCTGTCATCGATTTCAACGCTGGAAGCAACATCAAGACAAATAAATAGCCGAGTATGACTGCGAAGAAGGTGACAAGAATCGTCTCCCCCAGAAACTGCTGGACAAGAGAATTTCTTGAAGCACCGAGAGTTTTGCGCAGCCCGACTTCGAGGGCCCGACTGGAATAGCGAGCTGTCGAAAGATTGACAAAATTAATGCACCCAATCAAGAGCATAAAGAGAGCAACTCCTGAAAAGATGTACACATACATTATATTTCCGATTTTTGCCGGGTCATCCTCAAAATTCGAATAGAGGTGGATTTTCGAAAGGGGTTGTAATCCTATCCTGAATGTTGCTCCTACCTTTTCAATTCTGGAGCCCAGATTTTCATACACCACAGGTTCGAATTTCTTCTCCAACGTTTTGAAATCGACGCCAGGGGCAGTGAGTATGTACGTGGTTTGCTCCATCCATCCCCATGAACTTGCTTCCTGCTCATTCCAGATGATCCATGTTTCATAGGAGCAGAGGATGTCAAAAGTGAAATGGGAATTGGGGGGAATATCTTTCATGACGCCTGTCACCGTGTAGACGCGTCCGTCGCTGAACCTGAGCGATTTTCCCAGAGGATCTTCCTCGCCGAAATATTTATGTGCGATCTTTTCGGTCAATACGATCGAATATCTGGTTGTGAGGGCTGTAGCTGGATCTCCAATGATGAGCGGCAAGGTAAAAACTTCAAAAAAGGAATTATCAGCATAATAGATATTATTTTCCCTGAATTCTATATCTCCATATTTTGCAGTGATCGCATCAAAGGGCGACATTCTGACCGTATTCTCAATTTCGGGAAAAGCCTGTTGGAGCGCTGGTGCAACCGGAGCACCAACTATGGGTTGTGATCGTAAATTTCCTCCCAGTGTCAGGTCGCCATACAAGCGATAGATTCGATCGGCTTTTTGGTGAAACCCGTCATAGCTTACCTCGTTGTGGACCCATACCATGATGAGAATGCAACAGGCGATTCCTACGGCAAGTCCAAAAATATTGATGAATGAATACCCCTTTTGACGGACAATATTTCGAATAGCAACTTTCAAGTAATTTTGAAACATGGTACTGGTTCCTTCCCTTCACTGTACTATTCATATTTCACGTCCAATTCTGCCGTCTGTCGGCTGAATGATTCTCATGCCAAAAGACGTATTTTTTTCATAATTTGTTGCATGGATGATGGTCGTTCCTTCTCATGTGGTGTGATTCGAATTTCACATACACATTTGCCAATCGGTTGGGCGGATTAGAAACCGATATAAAAAATTTCTGGACCAGCCTTGAGATAATTGTAAATCGGGGACACTCCTTGTAATCATTTATAACATAATCACAAATACATTATTTCATCAAACGATTACAGAGGTTTGAGAGAAACAAGAGATTTCCAGCCATGCAACAATCTGAAGAAAAAATTTTTGGGGTGGTCTGACCTCCATTTTGCTCCTTCGCCGTTCAATTGATATTCTTCAAAATTGTTTCATTACCGTAATCACTTCATCACGATGAGTGATATAGATTGAATGGCCGGCTCCATCAATTTCGATGACCTGCCCGCGATTCATCTTGTCCCGGAATCCTTGACGGGACAATCTATCAATTCTCAAGGCGGCGCGATGGTACGCTTCCATCTGCTTTTGGATGGCAGAGTCCCGTGAAGCATAATCAAGAAACAATTCGGTTATTGGGTAGTTGATGCCATAAATCGCCAGAGCGGGGACATCGAGCCCGAGGTAGTCGGGATCGGTCAGGCTCTCACGAATTGCACTATATATCCACCCCGGAGTGATCCCGCCTTGGAACCGGCCGGTGGAATCCCATGAATTCAACGCCTCAATTTCCGAGAGCGGCATGACGACACCGTTGACCCGGGTATAATAATCACGAAATCTTTCCGCACTGCTGAAATCATCATCGGACGGCTCGGGACGTATCGATTCGGGCTGCGGATAGTTCTGGAGCGAATCCGCAGCCGATTTGCGGTTGTAAGCGGCCTCAATATAGATGAGTCCTGATAGTCTCTCAGAGTACTTTCGGGCGAACAGCGTCATTTCGTCGCCGCCCAAAGAATGGCCGGCGAGAACTGCCTTTTTGATATTCAGGCTATCCATGACGGCTTTGATATCGGCCACAAGCGTATTGATGTCGTACCCCAAATCGGGTTGTGATGAAGCCCCGAAACCGCGCCGGGTAATACCTATCACGTGACAATCGCCAGTTCATTCCGGAGCGAAATCGTCGAAAACATGAGCAGTGTGCCCCAGTCCGGCAAGGAGTATGACCGGAAGGCCTCGACCACCCCAGTCCACGACTTCGAGACTTACACCATCATCGACCGAAACATGCTTTATGATAAAAGATGGCGACGAACCGCATCCTCCCAAGAATATTATTCCTGATAGAACGGACAAGAGAGCGACAACAGGAAAAACGTGAAGTAGGGTAGATTTTGGCATCAGTTCGATTGTGATTATGTTAGGTGCTTTGCCCGCAGCGCCAGTTCATTCGGTACGGCGCATCTTCATAGACCTTTCCATCGGCCAGGAACAAGTAGTCCCTCTGCTGGTTTAAAACGGCGTTAGATCTTCATCCCCGAAACTGGCAGATGAGAAACATTACCTGCAATTTGACTGTACGTTTGGTGCAGAGGTTTTGAAAATTCTGGAGAAACCGCGGAGGCTCCTTATATGCTGCTGTCATAGAGCGAATAACATATCATTTTTTTTATTCCTTTCTTTTTCAATATCCAGATATTTCTTCACCAAGGCTACACTGAGTTCCAAGGTCTGAGCTATCTCCTCCTGATTCATCTTCCGGCTGAGTTTTTACCACTGGTCGAGTCGGACCAAGCTACCACATTGATGTTCAAGAAATAAGGTTAGAAAAGTTGTTTCTTGGTGACTTAGCCGGCATTTTCGGGATTGAAACTGTAGAATTAGACAATGGCAGATTCCAGTTCTCTAGATAGTCAAGTGATTTCTGCTATATTTGGAGAAATCTAATAACACTGTTTAAAATCTGCCTCATATCCTATCTCTCTGTTTATTGTAATCTATTATAAAGCGCACCCAGGAGAAAAATGTCCGCCACTAACTCCTCATTATCCAGTCCCACCTTTTATACCCTTTTATAAGCCATACGTCATCCCCTGGAAAGCTCATTCTCATTTCCATCGATACGAAACCGCAGAGTTAATTTGTTAATCCGAGGGGCAGTCCATCAAGGGTTGCCCCTCTCTATTTCTATCCAGAGAGGAGGTGATTCTTGTGCATCTATGGCCAATTGATTCATCGCCGAGTGACAAACTTAACCCTGTCCGATGCAGTTGATATCAGGAAATGAAAAACGAAAGTCAAGCAAAATTTCAGACCTCTTTCAAGCGGTTATCAATCGTTTTATGAAAAAGAATAATTGAAATTAGATGAGTGAAAATCAGCTTCATTGAGTCGGTGTGTCTGAAATCCTCCCAATTTTAGAGCGTGAGGACGTCAATGAATTTTGTCAATTCCGTCGGAAACATACATTCGTATGTCGTGGAATGAAAATGTATGGTCTTTATATTTTGCACTTTTAGGTTGAGTCTGTTGGAAGCGGGGAATTCATTTTTTCTCAAAGGAAATCAAGCAGTTCAAGTATCGATTACTGAATCCCCTCATAATATTCCTGACATACGAAAACTCCATCGGAAATGAATTATGAGATCCTGAGGATTATCTTGGCAGAAGATTTTATTGAGTTCTGCTGAATCAACGGAGTCCTGATGTTTCCATTGGAACACTGTCCGGTTGTGCCAAATTTTGTTCGTCTGGGTTTTAAGAAGAGAGGACGAAAAGAGTGATGGCGCTGGTGGAATCATGAAAAAACTCTTGATTGGACGGAGGGAAAATCATTACTTTTGTATACAGATCGAAAAAGTTAACGAACGGCGGATCAGTAATAGGGGAAGGAGGTGAAGAATATCGTGGATTTTGGAAGCTTGTTTGATGTGGTGATGTTCTGGGTTACGGCATGGGCGTTATTCTTCTGGTGTTGCCGCAGGCCTACGTAAAATTGAAAGATTGAAAGCAGAGGGGTTCAACGGGTTCTCTCAAAGGCCGGTTGAACCCCTTTTTCATAGTGGGATTTTTTACCAGACCACGACCGTATCATGTTCAAAGAGAAGTTTTACCATTTCATCGTAGGCGATGGTACGCATGTCGGACTGGATACCCGCATTGTCTGGAGTATCTGTGAGAATGTATGCTTTGACACCAGAAGGTGGTTTGGTGTGAATGCCCTCTTGCATGAGCAGAAGGGAGAGCGCTCCATCGTTCGCCTGGGCTTTGATGCATTCGAGAGCCTTCGCATCGTCCGGCCTTCGTATGATATGAAGCGTGCTTGGCATGTCTCTCCCCAATAATCAGAACACGAGAACCTTGCTCGATTGTGCGATCAATTTGGAGACATCTTCGACTGACACTATTTTCACTTCGAAATCCGTCTCTTCAGGACCACCCTCCTGTTGAACGTATGATTCCTCAACGTTGAAAATCATCCCATATTCCAGCATGGCATCGAGATGCTGTTCAAAAGTTTCTCCATCTTCAAGGTCCCAGGGATCATGATACAGCAAAGCGGGGGCCGAATCTATCAAAATGATATTGATCTTCTCCGGCTCACCGCCGCTGAGGCCGATGGCAACCCGTAACGCTTCCGCCGGTCTGTGAGATTCGATGGGATTCGAGCGGATAACGATCGCGATGGGAAGGTCGTTTTCCATTGTTTCAATTGAATGCGATAAATTGGTCGCAGGTATTCAAAAGGTTTAGGAGCACAAAGAGTCCACCGAAGACGGCCTTGTCGCTGCGGGGGATATTTCGCTTTTGGGCGGCGTAGGCGCAGCAGAAGAGTTTTACTCCCCCGGCCAGGAGCTCGTCAATCCCCGGATGATTCAAGTGAAGAATACCGTCATCGAGCAGATAGAGATAGACCTCGACACCCTGTGATACCGCTGCCTGTGAAAGTTTGACGACGGTCTGCAGATCAGGCCGTTCAGGCGATGTCGAAAGGAGTATTCCCAGTTTCTTCCCGGAGATTGGCTCAGCCATATCTTGTCGTCCCACATCACGTAAAAACATTGTAGTATAAGAGGTTATGCGGAACGCGCATAATTATCCTTGAGAGAATGAGCACAATAGTCTCATATGTCAGATATAGAGATTCACCTCGGATTCTGAGGCGTACTCCAGAAAGGTGGAGGCACCGGCCAATTGAATACCGTCGATGAGATCCTCTTTTTTCAGTCCCATAACTTCCATCGTCGTGGTGCAGGCAAAGAAAATGGCCCCACCCTCTTGGGCGATTTCGATCAAGTCTCTGAGCGGCGGCAGCTTGGCCCGATCCATCCATTTTTTCATGATCCCTGTGGCCATGGCCGTCATACCCGGCAGGACTCCGATCATATTCGGCACTGCGATCGGCATGGCGGGATTGGCCAGAGGTGGCACCTTTAAAGAATCCAACTTCTTTTTATTGAGAATATCAAGCCCGTAGAACGTGAAGAAGAGACCGCACTCCCAGTCCATGGAGACGGCAGTCGAGGCCAGAATGAGGGGAGCATAGGCGTTATCCAGTGTACCCTTTGAAACAACCAGGGCCAACCGTTTGTTCTTCTGTTTCTCAGCCATCTTTTATTCCCTTTTTCTCACCAGAAAGATATATGTCCCGTTGTCCTCTTGGGACAGAAGCAGTTCGTGGCCGGTTTGTTTGGACCAGGCCTCCATGTCGGGAATCGATCCCGGATCAGTGGCAATCATCTTCAAAACCTGACCCCCTGTCAATCTTTTCATCTCTTTGTTCGTTTTGACGACCGGCATGGGGCAGAAGAGTCCTGTGCAGTCCAAGGTTCTATCGGGTTGAAGGTCTTCCATCGTATCCTCTCTGTTCTCAAGAAAAGATTTTCATTATCTCTGCTGTATCGGTCAAGTCGGGGAAAAAGTGATCGGGTTTTTCGGCTAGCAGGTCCTCTTTCGTGTGAATGCCGGTGGCGACGACAATAGTCCTGGCCCCGTGTGGCTGTGCACATAGAATATCCAATGGTGTATCACCAATGACGTAGACGTCCTCAGGTTTGAGCTCGACCTCTCTCGTTTCCTCGCATCGCTTGACCGCAACAGGCACCAGATCCTCCCGTATTTCTGAGTCGTCGGCAAAAGCACCCAGTTCAAAGTAATGGTTGAGCTTGAAGAATCCTAACTTGATCTTGGCGCCTTGTTCCCAGTTACCGGTCAGAAGGCCGCGGACGAGATTCTCCCTATGAGATACTGCATCCAGCAGTTCAACAGTTCCGGGCATGATTCGTTTTTGGGGTAATGGTGCCTGAATTCCCGTGGTGAGATATGTGATGTAAAGTCTTTTAAAGCGTTCCTCATCCTGCTTTCGCCATTCCAAGCCATGATTGGCCAGGGCTTCCTTGAGAATGAGGGGATCCGTCATTCCATACATCGAGATGTCCTTGAAGCCGTCTTCAATCCCATAGATCTCCTCAAAAGCCCTATGCATGGCTCTCCGTCCCGCACCGCCAGAGTGTATGAGCGTTCCGTCGACATCAAAGAGAAGGAGTTTCGTACTCATTCTATGTATAGTGTGTGAGAATAAACTTATCCACAATATATTGTGGATAATATGTAATCGAAAAACTCAATACTGTTGCAACATATTTAAAATATTAAACTTAAATGGTAATTAGCCATTTCAACAATGTTGGGGAAAAAGTGTTGAATACCAGCCATTGAACGGATCAGTGGTCTTCCCATATCCTTCAAGTCTTTTTCAGCCTCAGCTGAGCGATTTTTGACATCGGTTCGCTTTATTTGTCATTCTGAACGGGCCCAAGCGTAGTGAAGAATCTCACTCGCATGTCAAGAGATGCACCGCCCGACAGAGCGGACTCAGAATGGCGGTTGCGTCAAAATGTTTGCAAAGAATCGCTCTATGTAGGTTCAAATATACACAATATTGATCGATGGGTCAACCTTGAGCAGATTTTTTGGCTGAAAAACATTGTAACATCGGGAGGGTTATGTTCCAGGAATAATGACGAATTTCATCATTGGATTTGAATACGTAATTTTTTTAATTATATTAGTCGAAAACATGAGGGGTGTTCTCTGTCGGTTGTTCGATTTTAACTTTGAATGAGATTGTGAGGTTCGGTGTCCTTTTGGTATTTGTGACAAGGAGTAGTGAAACATGAATCTGAAACATGTTGCCGGGGAGAATAGAGGAGAGGTGGTTCTCTATGCATTGAGCACGTGCGGTTGGTGCAGAAAAACAAAGGACCTGCTCAATAGCCTTGGAGTGGAGTATTCTTATATCGATGTGGACAGCCTTGATTCTGAGGAGAAAGTGTCTGTGAAGGAAGAGATTCGTCGCTGGAATCCGGCCTGTTCTTTCCCGACGATTGTCGTGAACAATGAAACCTGTATTAAAGGCTATGCTGCGGAGCGGATCAAAGAGGTGCTGGGAGGATGACGGAGATTCGGATTACCGATGAAGAGATCGATCAGCTTTACGAGAAATTGAACGAGGAGGCCGAAGCTTCGGGTTATCATCTCAATCCTGATGTGGAATTCACAAAGAATCTCCTGTATGGACTCTTGGTCAATGAGAAGAGATACGGCTATTGGGCCTGTCCCTGTCGGTTGGCGGCCGGAGTGAAGGAGAAAGACCTCGACATCATCTGCCCCTGCGATTACAGGGATCCTGATGTGAACGAGTTCGGATCGTGCTACTGTGCACTGTATGTCTCGGAGGAAGTGGTGAAAGGCGAAAGGGGCGTCGGCTCGATCCCCGAGCGCCGGTTACCCGATGATGAGCGACAGCAATCGAGATCGACGCCTCAAGGTGTCACCGAAATTTCACTGCCGGTCTGGAGGTGTCGCGTCTGCGGGTATTTGTGTGCCAGGGATGAGCCGCCTGAAGTGTGTCCCATCTGTAAGGCGAAAAAAGAGAGATTCGAGAGATTTTTGTAGCGATATGACAGTAGAGAAGCATCGGTATCCGCGTGACCGACATTGAGAGCACCCGACGCCTCCCTTTTCAAGGGGACGTATATGGGAAAAGGGAGAAAGTACGATAGTGAGTAATAACATTTCTTCAATCTTCATAATTATCGCGCTTCTCTGTGGTTCATTTGTGCTTTTTATATTCATCTTTCGGAGGTTACGCAAGCGTGGCGGCAGTATGGCCACGATCGCCCTTGGTGCGACATATGAGCTTCACGGAGAGGATAAAAAGAGGGCCATAGAAGCGATCGTCGAACGAAATGCCGGAGATAAATTGGAGGAACAGAGTTCGTCCGATCCGAAGGAAAAATGATATTTTCTGTTGCTATGAGTAATGGAGGTTCACATGCTGGAAAGAGGTGCCACGGCTCCGGATTTCACGTTGGTAGCCGATGACGGAAAAAAAATGAAGTTATCGAGTCTCCGGGGAAAGAAGGTCATCCTTTATTTTTATCCCAAAGCCGATACTCCCGGCTGCACGAGACAAGCGTGCGCTGTCCGGGATGTGTACCCGAAGATTGAGAAGAAAGACGTCACCGTGATCGGTATCAGTCCGGACAAACCGGAGAAGCTCGTGAAGTTTCGCGAGAAGTACAATTTGCCCTTCATTCTTCTCTCGGATCCCGATCATAAGGTGGCTGAAGCCTATGGTGCATGGGGCGAGAAGAAGATGTACGGTAAAACGGTTGAGGGAATACTTCGCAGCCATTTTGCCATAGATGAAAAGGGGAAGATAGCGGAGCTCGAACGTAAGGTCAAGCCGGAGACGACCGCCGACGTGGCGCTTCGCTTGACGTAGATATCCAGACATGTCCACATGTCTGGATCGATCTTTCGGTTCGTGGCATCGTGTTTTCCTGGAGGATATTCCTGCGGTTTTCCATTCGGCAGGGCTCTCGATCACGGGAGTTAAAAATTCGACCTTTCGGAAATTTTACAAATGTCCGAAAGGCAGGGATCGTTTGTAGGGGGCAAGCCCCCTACAAGGGTGACAGCGGAGCGATCCGAGCTGGCGAAGGATCGCGAAGCGCCTAAGGGTCGGTGGAACCCTCTGGAGAAGTTAGCGACCAAAGGGAGCTAAGTTCCAAACAGGACTTGCTCGGATCTCTTTTTTAATATGAAAAAATCCATACTGTTGGCGATTATGTCGTTGTGTTTGGCGCTGCCATTCCTCATCTGGTTCAGAACGATATCCTGGGGTATGCCATACGGGCTGTATCTCTATGATGCGGGGAGACTTTTAGGGCTCGTAGGGTTTATCCTCATCCTCTTCCAGTATGTGTTCAGCTCAAAGCTACGAATCATTGAAAAAGGTATCGGTCTGGATGTCCTGTTTTCAATTCACCGAAAGTGCGGCGCTCTGGGTCTGACATTCGTATTCATTCACCCCGTCCTGCTCTTTTTGTCCGGCGTGGTTCTCGGGTACACGCCATTGTTTCCCCCACTCAAGGTTCTTGGTGCTATTACCCTGCTATTTCTCATTGTGGCCGCAGCCACAGCCATGTTGCAAGGAATGCTGGGTCTGAAGTATGAAACCTGGATAGTTATCCACAGGGTGAGCTATATCGTGTTCGCTCTGGGATTCATCCACAGTATTTTTATGGGCAGTGATTTTTACAGCAGGCCATTGAGGATATTTTGGATATGTATGATGTGTGTCTACATTGCAGTTGTGGTGTATAAAGTCTGGCATCATTTTTACGTGAAGGGTCATCCGTTTCAAATAGCGAATGTATCACAGGAGACGCATAACACGTGGAATCTTTACTTCGAGGGGAAACATCTCGATTACGTGCCCGGCCAATTCATGATCGTACAACTTGTAAGGAAGGGCAAGGTGTCTGGACCTCATCCCTTTACAATATCTTCAAGCCCTACCAGGGATCGCCTCTCCATATGTGTCAAATCGGTTGGTGATTTTACGTCAACAATCGGTGATACGAGAATATCCGATCGGGCATACATCGATGCGCCTTACGGCATGTTCAGTTTTCTCAATCACGATGCTCCGCATCTCGTTTTTATCGCAGGCGGTATAGGGATTACGCCCTTTGTGAGTATGTTGCGATACATATATGATAGAAAATTGGAGAGGAACATTGTCCTTCTTTGGGGGAATAAAACTGAGAGTGACATCGCGTTTCGAGAGGAGTTGGACCACATGGAAAGAGAGATGTCGACCCTGAAGATCGTGCACGTTCTTTCCGAGCAGAATGATTGGCATGGTGAGAAAGGGTGGATAAGTGCCGAGAAACTGAAAAGGTACGTTGCAGATTTTGAAGGGAGTCAATTTTTTATATGCGGTCCTCCAGCTTTGATGACGTCAGTCGTACACATATTGAGAGAGCTGAAGGTCGAGAAGAGCAGAATACACTCTGAGCGCTTCGCTTTGCGGTAGGTTGAGGTGTGTTCAAGGGGCGGTGCGGGACAAGGAACCTGTCAGTGAAAGTAAACTTCTCCCGAGGGGTATAGATAACAATGCAGCCGGAGTTTCCCACATTCAAACCTGTTGAGATTGATGACCGTGATTTCATCACCAGAATGCTGTGGGAATATCAGCCTGAGACCTCCGAATTGACCTTCACGAATCTTTATATATGGCGTTCGCATTACGGCATCGAATGGTCCATGTGTGAGGATTGGTTGCTCGTCCTGTTTACTCAAGGGACTCAGAGCATATATGCCCTGATGCCCGCTGGACCACCGTCTCGGCTGGAAGTCTGCCGCCTGCTTCTTCAATGGCTTGAAAATGAGAGAGGTGTGGAAGATGCGCGCATTGAGAGAGCGGATCTGAGGCTCATTTCCGAGATCGAAAGTACATCGGAGTTTTTGATCGAGCCCATTCGGGATCATTTCGATTATGTGTATCGCAGTCAGGATCTCATACAACTATCAGGCAACAAGTATCATTCCAAGAGGAACCATATCAACAAATTCCGACAAGCACACATATTCGGTTTTGAGCGACTCGGCGTGGGACATCTTCAGGATTGCCTCGATATGGCCGAGACCTGGTGTCAACGGCGCCGCTGCGAGGAGGATATGAATCTCATGGGTGAGTGGGAAGCAGTTCGTGAGGCTTTGATCCATTATGCAGCTCTGAAGCTTCGGGGCGGAGTTATTCCTATCGAAGGAAGGGTGGGGGCTTTTGCCCTTGGTGAGTTGCTGAATGATCGCACTGCCGTGGTGCACATCGAGAAGGCCAACCCGGAGATTCGCGGCTTGTATGCCATGATCAATCAGAAGTTTTGTGAGGAAATCTGGGGGGACGTTCCGTACGTCAACCGGGAGCAGGATCTGGGAGAACCCGGGCTCCGGGCGGCCAAGCTCTCCTATCATCCCCATCACCTCGAGGAAAAATTTCGAGTCCGTCTCAGAAATTAAACTGTCGAAAATTCCCCTTGAATCTACTATCGGAAAGGAACAACATTTACAAAAGAAAACACAGCCGCCAAGAAAAAGTATAGTTTTCAAATAGGACAAGCAGTTTCATACCATCACGCATAGTCTTTGTTTCTGTCAAAAGTGATAGAATTTAACCACAAAAAATCATCCCTCAATGAAATTCAATATTATAGTATTATGGAAAAATGTCCCTGTATAGGCAGGATTATTTATAAATACCGATCCACTTCTCATTAGATAAACAGGTTCTCTTCTCCCATAATTCGCTTTTCCCTTTATTCTAAACAAGAAACTGAATGGTATCCACAGAGATCCATCTATCGCTGGATTCCTAATTAAAGGAGGTTTATAGGCAAGTCATGATCGGCGAAACCATATCCCGTTACCAAAATCCTCAGGGAAATGGGCGAGGGCGATGCGGGTGTGGTATCCAAAGCCGAGGATATAGGGGACAAACGTGCCTAAGCCTTCAAGTTTTTGCCCTCTGGACTCACCAGTGATACCGAAGCCAAAGAACGATTCATCCAGGAAGCCCGGGCAGCTGCAGCTCTCAAGCATTATTACATCTGCACCATCCATGAAATTGACGAGACGAAACCCGCTTTCGAGGAATCGGAGAGTGGTCAGACATTTTTATCAATGGACTGTTATGAAAGCCAGACGTTGAAGGAAAAATCGAGAATGGACCGTTCAAAGTGAAGGAAGCTGTAGAAATCGCCATCCAGATTATTCAAAGTCTGGCAAAGGCACACGACCAAGAGATTGTCCGTCGGGATATTTAACCGGCCATAGAGTACGATTGACGAAGATGGTGCATCTTTAATGATGCCTGCCCCCAAACACTAACTAAATTGCTAAGAAATTTATCTTAAAGAATTTGGAGAATGCGATTTATCGCATTCAGAGTAGCTAATCCTACAGCTTTTTGTGTGTTGTCCTTAATAAAAGCACTTCCGATGAATTTCTGACTACCCCGTGGATGAATACGATCTACAAAGACTGTGATGTAAGAAGTGTCCCCCGTCTGTGAAGGAATTACATCTTCCACGTACCACACCCCATGATCGGAAAAAAGCGTGGCCACAGCATTCAATGTGGCTGTGGCAATCAACCTTAGAAGATTCTTGTCGGCGCAGGAACCAGATGCCTCACCACTCGTCTCTATTTTCTGATAGGAGACATTGACTCTGACGACAATGTTGTCTATACCTTCGTCTTTGTGGCCTAAAATATCATAGCCCATCCATTCGATCCGCGATTTTTCCATCTGAAAATCATCACCACCGCAGTGATTGGAAATGTCTAACATGCCTCTCATTTTTTAGTTCGCTAAGGTTTCCATTCGCTTCTTGAGATCATAATAACTGCATATGTTTCCTTCATTGTCATATCCGCATACCATATCTTTACCATACTCTTTGGCTCCATAAAGCAAAGCTTTGTCTGCAGCTTCATAGAGTTTTTCAAGTTTGGGATTCGGTGAGGGATATGTAGCCACACCTATTGAGACGGTTAGTGTTACTTCTTTTTTTTGTGTCTCAAGGTGTATCCTGTGACGTAACGTTTTGTCTCTCAACCGTTCACCAAGATCAAGAGCATCTCGGTGGCTCGTTCCAGGTAAAACCACTCCATATTCATCTCCCCCAATTCTCCCTTTTATATCACTTGCACGAAACGAATCATTAATAATATCTGCCATGGCTCTTAAGGCATTATCACCATCGAGATGGAGATAGTTTTCATTAAAAGCCTTGAAATCATCGATATCTATAAGTATTAATGATAATGGTTGTGTGGGACTTCGTTTTTCTATGTTTTGTTCTATGTCTCCATAAGCAACCATTTGTTCTTCTAAGAGAAGATTGAAACACGTTTTATTATAGAGACCTGTCAGGCCGTCCAAATGAGATACGAATTCAGTTTCCTTCATTTCTATAATTCGACTGACTAAAGCCTTAACGAACATTCCCAAAACTTGTGGTTGGGGAATAAAGTAAAATGCGCCATTTTGAATCGCTTCAATTGCCTCATCTTGAATCATTAGATCCGTGAAAGCAATAACTTTAGCTTCAGGATGGAGTTTATTTATTTGTTTTAGGAGATTCATGCCTGTTTCTTTTTTTGGTTTCGCATATTTGTCTTCTGGGATTTCAAGACCAAGCAAAACTGCATGCTGTCTATGGCGTTCCCACCAGAGAATATATTCTAAGGCTGAACCTGCTGTTCGTATATGAAGTTTTCTGGCAACTCTTTTTCTGCCCCCATTTGTCTGAATTTCTATTGCCCCCAAATATTCCCTAAACCTTGCAATATCCTCAGTATTATCAAAGGGGTCTGAAGGTTTTCCATCAAATAAATCGACCAAGTGATCTCGCACACTCTCATCTTTGTGGATAATGAGGAGGTTGTATTCGAATTCTGTCATTTTCCCACCCTAAGAACAAAAACATGTGCTGACTCTTAATGTTCAATTTTGAACAAAAGAATGTCGGGCAAGGCATTTCTGCCCTTACTCCTGGGCTCGTATGTAATGGCACATAATTTCTGTCCCATTCCATACAAGAATAGGGATTCTTACATCTCCAATATTTTGTTTTAAAGAGTGAGTATATGACTTCAGAATTGACGTCATTCCTCACAGGCTTGTAGTGATCACATCAACCCATACTACCCACTACTCTCATTATGCAAGAAATGTACCAGAGTCGTTTCGTTTGGTTTCCTTTTTCTTCGATATGCCATACTGCGGCTTTTATAAACTAAGTCATTAGAATACAAAGGACCAAAGATCTGAAGGATATCACTATCTTTTGAGATTCTTGGAATGAATATCAGATTTCGAGTTCTTTTAAAGGAAAGTCACCGGAGGATGGGTATTTTGAGCAAATCTGGGGTTTTTCGCAAGAAATTGTAAAGAATTCAGTACTTGAATTTGATTTGGAAGATTTTCTCCGTCATCCGATTTGAAATACAGAGCGTAATGATTTTCAAAGAAAGCTTTTATGTGGATTTTAAACGACGCTATTAAATTTCCCCGAGAAAACAGTAATCATTTCATCAGCAGCATTCGTTTCGTGGACGCATAGTCGTTCGCCTCCAGTCGATAGAAATAGACACCGCTGGCCATATTGCCACCGTCCCACTTGACAGCATGTTTACCCGCCGGGAGCTCTTCATCGATCAATACTTCCACGATTTGCCCAAGAATATTATACACTGCGAGTCTCGCATCCGCTTGTTCGGGGAGATCAAACGTGAGCTCTGTTAGGGGATTGAAGGGATTGGGATAATTCTGTTTGAGACTGTATTCCTCCTGGACCAACGAGGTGGCCTTGACCATTTCCATAAAACTGGTGAAATCCTCTGGTGAGAGATGACCTTCCAGCCTCCTGAGAAATTCCATCGCCTCGTCATTTACAATTGGCTTGCCGGCCACTTGCGAACAGTCTCCGATTCCGAGAATCACATTGACCACACCCAAGACATCCAGAACGTTAATACTGGCATCACTGTTGCAGTCCGCTCGCCACCATGCATCACCCTCAAGAGGTTGAATATCTAAAATATGGTTGACAATGGCTAGAACATCAAGAACATTGGTGCTGCCGTTACCGTCAACATCACCGCGTTCCAATTCGCAGGCATCACCCGTTCCATCTCCGTCACTGTCAATTTGATCAGGATTGTACACAGTAGGACAGTTATCCTCTTCGCACGTGTCACCGTATCCTGGATCTCCATAGCCGTCGTTGTCGGTGTCCGTGCAGGTATCACAGGCATCGCCTGACCCGTCTCCGTCAGTGTCAGTCTGCTCGGGATTGTAAGTCTCAGGACAGCTGTCACACACATCGCCAGTCTCATCACCATCTGAATCTTCCTGCCCTGGATTTGAGTCGCTGACACAGTTGTCCTTGCAGTCGGTAACACCGTCCTCGTCCGAATCGGTCAATATCCAGCCCAGACTTACATCATCCCAGAATAGTGTTTGTGTGAGCGTTCCGTTCAAATTATTGGTTGTCTGGTCGAGGAGTGTTTCGCCCTCCCCTTCATTCATTTTCCAGTATCCAAGCAGTCCCGGTCCGGTTCCGTCAAGTTCCTCGTCCATGAAGTGGCATACTTCATCCTCGGTTCTGATTGTTTCCCATAATCGGAGTTCATCGATAAGGCCGTTGAAGGTGAAACTTCCACTGGCGTCATTTCCAATAATGATGTCGTTGTTGCTGTTATCGGCAATCAATCCGGAAGGAGCTGGAAAATAGGTAAGTGCCTGCTCTATCCCGTTGATGTATAGTTTCACCTCGCTGGATGATCCATCATATGTCGCAGCCACATGCTGCCATGTATTGAGTGTGATGGAATGATCCGGCGAGTATGAATAGGTTGGGATTCCGCTGGGGTGAGTAATCTGAAGTCCCAGGCTGTGATCGGTGTAAATAGGATGGTCGCCGATCAAAAAGAGGGAGAATTGTCCCTTGTCGATGATCCTGCCAAGCCCAAAACCTCCCATCCGTCCCCAGCCGAAAGGATGGATCCATGCTTCAATCGACACTGTTTCTGAAAGATTATGGTCAGGTGTGGTCGGGCACGTGGCAATACTTTCTTCGTTTTTGAAAAAAAGAGAACTTTTGTCGCCGAACACCCGGATATGATCCGACCTGTAAGCTTTCTTTGAAGACAGACTGTTCGTCACTTCCAGGCTTACACTATAGATACCAGGCTCATCGAAGATCCAGGTCGGATGCTGATTGTAGGAATCTATAGTACCATCGAGATCGAAATCCCATGCCCACTCCGTTATTGGATCAAGTGAACTTGATCGATCGGTAAACTGAACAGAGAGTGGTGCCTTTCCCGTCCTTGGTTCGGCCTGAAAATATGGAGAGGGACCATCAGAAGGTATCGAATGGGACAGGAAGAAATCCCACATCACATCGGTGGCCGAAATCAATTCTCCCGGCCAGTCGTGACCTCCCGATGGCAGGGTATAAAGGACAATATCAGCATTACTGGTCATAGCGGTCCACTTTCTGCCGATCACCCCGTTTTCGTTATAAATGGTATCAGGAAAAGGGTTGCAGCCGTTTATCCCGATCCAGAGGTTGAGTACTTCTTGAACAGGTCGGACAGGGCCGCAACCTGTCATTCCTCCATAGAAGGGAACGGACTGATCGTTCAGTGCATGAAAGTGAATTATTGGAATGGGACGGATCGGATTGATGGTATCAAGGGTCATCTGGCCTGCAACAGGTCCCACGGCGGCGATCCGATCTGACAATTCAGCGGCTATATGATAGGTTGTCATGGAACCGATGGAATGGCCGGTCACGTAAATCCTTGTTGAATCGATGTTGAAGGTATTGAGAAGGGTGTCAATCAAAGATGAGATGAATCCGACATCGTCAATATTGTTTCGGGAGGCATAGCAATTATCCTGTCCGCTATTCCATGATCCGTTAATCCCTTCCGGATAGACAACGAAGAAATCTTCAGCGTTTCCTTTCAGCCCGAATCTGGAGTTATTCTCGATTGACATCGCTCCCCCTCCGAGTGCGTGCAATCCTATAACCAGAGGGTAAGGATACGATCCATCATAGGAGAACGGAACATGGACATAGTAAATCCGTTCCAAGCCGTCATGTTGAAGGGTGTTATACTGGGCTTGCGCCACACTGAAATGAAGAGACATGAATAGAACAGCACTTATGAGCCAGATCAATTTTCTGTTTCTGGTTCGGGGAAATAGATTTCGAAATACTTTTCTTTTCCTGTTCGATTTCTTGTTCATGTTTCGCTCCTTTCCGAAATATGCAGGGAAGCTCAATTTTATAAGAACCAAACGTTTCAAAAGGGATATTAAATTCTTATTTTTTGGACAAACTTACGTTCAGTATATATGCATTAGATGCAAAAGAAAAATAATAGTTACAAAAATAGTACGTTTTTGTGATTGATCATTTATTTCCGAGTGACTTCCATATGTTCTATTCTTCTAATGGTTTGTGCCTTATAACCTTTCAGAATATATGCAATGGTTCCATGTCAAATAATTTCGACCGAAATCCGAATCCACTTCAATCGACCTGACTTTTCCCGGCGATAGATTGCGGAATGAAAATTTTTTAGACGAAAAGGCTGAGCTAAGAAGCGGGGAAATATTAAAGAGGTTGACAAAAAATGTCATATTATGGATGTATGAAGAAAGACAATAAGAGTAAGGATTTTCTTTGAAAATTCTCTCGTTTAAACGCCTCCGTTCATACGTATTCCCTCAATATTGATTTTACACTTGTCATCAAGAATGAACGCTTTGCCTGCGTTTTGATTCAGTCGTACTGCTTGAGGAGGAAAGTGTTCGCCTTGCTTCAGAAACCTGCGGCGGTCGATTTGGCGATATCAAAATCGATAAAATCGCAATGGTTGATCAGGATTGCCTCCGGGGTCCGGCTGACCTTCTCTCCCTCCGCGGAGTGGGCGGCAATGATGTGAGCCACTTCCAGTGGGAGCCCGACCTCCATAGCCATAGCGTAACCTGAAACCGGGTGCCTGACCAGGGCGCCGAAGCGGCTTTTTATGATCTGTCCGCCCGTCTCTTCGTATTCCAAAAGTTTTCCCACGTCGTGGGTCAGACCACCGGCAACGACGATATCCATGTCGAGATCGTACCGTTCCCTGGCAACTGCCATGGCCATCCTCGTCACCCGTCGAGTGTGCTCCACCAGAGTCGCTTCCGGCGGGACCAGCAGGGTGAACGGTATCGAATCGATCCTCTCCCACCCGCCGCGCTCCATGGCCACAAGCCATACTTTCGTCACAAGGTCCTTGAGGTTGGCATCCTGAATCTCTTCGACCTCTGGAAATAATTTCTTGATGTACTCGGTATCCGGCTTTCTCGCGTCCGTCATCACCTCAACTCCCTGATTAAAATTTAATTTGGCTTACAAACTCAGCCGCTTTCATCCCAGCTTCCGAGCCACCTCTTGACCGACCTCCAGCGTTGTCGATGTGCCGCCCATGTCGTACGTTTTCACCTTCCCCTCTTTGATGACCGCGGCAATGGCCGCTTCGAGATGCTGGGCTGCTTCGGTTTCCTCCAGATATTCCAGCATGAGTTTCGTCGTGATGAACATCGCCATAGGATTGACCTTGTATTGCCCGGCATACTTTGGCGCCGACCCATGAGTGGGCTCGAAAAGGCCGTAGTCATCTCCGATGTTCGCCGAGGAGGCGAATCCCAATCCCCCGACCAGTTGGCCGCACAGGTCGGAGATGATGTCCCCGAACATATTTGATGTGACCAGGACGCCATAGTCGAGGGGATTCTTGATGAGCCACATGGCCATGGCGTCGATATTTGTCTCCCACAATTCAATATCCGGATATTCCTGAGCGATCTTGCGGGCCTCCCTGACCATGAGGCCACTTGTCTCACGGACAACGTTCGGTTTTTCCACGACAGTGACCGTCTTTCTGCCCGTTTTCTTCGCGTATTCGAAAGCGGAGCGAACGATCCGCTGACAGCCCTTTCTGGTGAAGATGCGGCAGGAGAGAGCGATGTCCTCCAGGGGCACGTCGGAGAACTTCTTCATTTTCGGATGGATGCTCAAGGCTTCCATAATGCTTTTCGGCAGAGGATGGAACTCCACGCCGCTGTAAAGGCCTTCGGTGTTCTCCCGGAAGACAATGAGGTCGATGCCGTCCCGGTAATTTAAAGGATTTCCGGGATAGGCTTTGCAGGGTCTCATGTTCGTATACAGGTCAAACATCTGTCGAATCGCAACGATGGGACTGTAGTACGTCAAACTTTTATTCTGCAGCTCGGGAGCCAGCTCCCTCTGAGCTTCTTCCTTGGGCTTTGACGTGATCGCCCCGAAAAGGCAGCAGTCCGTATTTCTCAACAGCTCGATGGTTCGGTCGGGAAGGGGATTCCCCTCACTGCACCAGAATTCCCACCCGATATCCCCGTGAATGTATTCGGCATCAAGCCCGATCTTGTCGAGGACGATTCGGGTCGCTTCCATGACATCATTGCCCACTCCGTCACCGGGCAGCCATGCAATCTTATGTTTCGCCATATCTTACCTCCGTTGCGATAAAAGGAAACAGTCTCAGCGCGAGTCAATCAGATAGAATGCACAAAGAACCAGTAAGAAGATTGACATAATACAATAATTGAAAGTTTCTCAAAAGTCAAGGTTTTTCAGTACTAAAAAAAGAGAGCGGAGGGGCAGCGGTGTCACAGGAGGTGAGTGTAGTCGAAAGAAAAATGGGAAACACGGATAAAACCTTACCACCTTTTACCCCGAATACCCAAGAAAGGATATTGACAATTTTCTTCTCAAAGTGCTAAAATCAGGTTGACGATGGCAACGATGTCCAAAATGTCAATCACGCCGTCGTGATTCATGTCGGCTGTCGAGAGTTCATACTCGCTCGCCGGATCACCAATTCCTAAAATGATACTGATGGTTCGCAAGATATCCAAAATATCCACAGCGCAATCGTTGTTTACATCGCCGGCGTCTGCACACTCCTGGTATTTTGCTGTAAACAATCCTCTCCCGTGAGTGGCAGCTAAGACCGTACCATCGCCTTTCCGGACTTTCAACATATCGACCCTGACATTGGCCAATCCTTGGACAGATGGTGTCCAGTACACATCATTTTCATCGAGATTGTCCGTTGTCCAGACGCCAATTTCCGTGGCCAGCATGGCTTGCTTTGAACTCCCCGGAAGATAGACGGCCCACCGAACCGGTATATCGGGGAGGTTCCCTTCTTTTTCACCCCATGTCGTACCACCGTCGTACGTTTGCCAGACCGAGGAAACCCCGTAATTCGAGAACGTGACGAGAAGCGTATCCTCCGAACCTCCCACGGCAATACAGGAGATATTTCCGGACGGGAAGCCGCCGCTTCCGATCTCCGTGGCATACGGGTTGGCATGGGCGTTGTCGACTTTGAACAGCCTGCCTGCCTGCGTTCCCAGGAAGAGTGTGGTTGTTCCCCACGGGGAATGGGGAGAGACTTTTACATGGGAAAAGGGAACGGATGTTCCGGTGGTCAACCACATGAACTCTCCCAAAGGTTTGAGCGGCAGTCCGCTGATTCTCAGAATCGTATTCAGGTTGTGGAGATCAAAGGAGGTGGCGTTGGCATACAACGTGTTCATGTAGGAGTCGTAATCTGCCGGATTGATGAAAATACCGCTGCTGTAATCACCCAAGCTCCGGACCAATCTGTCATTGACGAAAATGTAATATCTGTTGTAATAGACGGAGGTGATATAAACTTCGTATTCGTTTCTATCGAAGAAGCAATAGGCTCCATCACCCCCGCTGACCATGTCGTTGATATCCAGAGGGGCATCTCCGTAGAGCAGGGTTCCGTTATCCTGGAGTCCTCCCAAATAAGTGTTGGTATTCGATTCGGGATGTATGTCACACGTGTAAAATTGAAGCGTGTTGTATCCTCTGTTCTTCTCTACGAAGATCGGCTGGGGTGAGGTACCGCTGGCGGTGTAGAAAACACCACCGTCGTTGGCGAAAAGAATTTCATCGGACGAACCGGGCTTGAAGACAATGGCATGCTGATCGGCGTGGACGTATCGCGTGCCGCCTCCATAATACATTCCCGTCCAATCCGACACGCGCGTCCACGACTCTCCCGCATTGGTGCTCTTACAGAGATCCAAGCCGCCGATAAAGACCGTGTTGGGATCATTCGGATCAACGCCGATAGTGAGCGCATGCCAAGCCAGGGTGGCCCAGTTTCCGTACTGGTTATCGGGCGGGATACTGGTCTCCGACCACGTAGTCCCTCCGTCAGTGGAACGGAGGATGTGGTTCCCGTACGAATAATTGAAGCCGAAGGTGTTTATGAAGCCTGAGCCGATGACGGCATAGACGATGTTCTCATCGGATGGTGCGCTGGAGAGCATGACCCTGCCCGGGATCGTGTAGGTCGGGGCGGATTCAATGACGGTCACGTAGTCGTCGAAAACGGTCCATGTGCCCGGTGTGCCGTCATCCGAATACAAAATTGTGGCGCCTCCCTCGCCGGCCAGATTTTTCAACGTTCCGACGTAGATGCGACCGTCGGGCCCGATTTCGATATCGGCGGGGGCGTAAGGATCTGAAAGGCCCGTGATATTGGGAAGCACCTGCTCCCAGTGCTCACCCCCATCCTCGGATCGGTAGAGGCCGTCGGAGGGGTAGCTTTCGTGAATACCGTGATACACTCCCGATACGACGCCTGCGTATATAACGCTGGTATTGTTTTCATCTCGGACTGCAATGTCGGTTACGTAGGCGAAGTTCTCGGTTGAGTATAACGCATGCCACGTATTTCCTCCGTCCGTTGATTTCCATATCCCCATACCCCGGCCGGAGGATTCCCTGTATATTGTCACTGCTGTGAAGGCCTCTCCGGTGCCGACGTAGAATATTTCAGGATTGTTGGGATCGTAAGCAATGCAGCTGATGGCCAGATTGTCCCAGAAATCGTCGACAGGAATCCATTCGGAATTGTCATCCGTAATGTCGTTGTTATACCATAAACCGCCTGTGACGCCTCCTGCCCAGGCTGTCTTGTATGACGGCTCGTTCGGGTCGATCATGAGAGCCCGGGTTCGACCACCCATATTGGCGGAAGTTCCTTCCCAGGTCAAGTCGAATGCGGTCGGTCTCTGACCGGCCTCTTTCCGTATGGCCTGAGTCTCTCTGAAAGCGTCCTTCAATCTTTCAGTGGGAACCCTCCCCAGATCAGGATCCAATGTCATGAAGTAATCCTGGAAAGCAGCCAGATCCGGGTGCTCGGGCTTCGGTATCTCTTTCAAATCCTCACTGGAGTAATTGGGCAGTTTCTGATACTGTTCCTTCAAAAATTCCTCGTACTTCCCTCTGTCAATCATTACCCTGTCAGGGGAGCGAAGTAGAATAATGGCAAAGACGGAGAGAGTCGCAATGATGAGTGGACTGATAATTCTGGGTGCAATTCTCCTCATTTTCAACCTCCTTTGCTAACCTGCTTTATTCACAAGCTGTCATTCCGGCCCCCGTAATAGAATACGGGGTAAACTCTGTGCCGGAATCTCCTCGATTGGCTCAACCTCATATCTACTGAGCAGATTCCGGTATAAAACCGGAATGACATGGTATCTTACAGTGGGAAGGATAAACGAACAGAGTTCAAAACTAATAACTTTCATAAATCAAATAAAAGAAATATGTTAAATTATATTCTGACCGATTTTATGAATACTCCTGGCTAACAACGTTTTGACAGACACAGAAAAAGAAAGTTTCAAGAACAGTCAAAGGTAAAACGTGTTCCTCTTCATTACAACAGAAATCACCCCGCTTTTTTGGAAAAAATGTATCCGGGGAAAGAGAAGGCGCGAAACATTTCGGACTTTTTCCCTGTCCTAAACATGTACTTTTATCGCGTGACATATTCGAACCAAAGGGGGTTACCGATGCTTACAAAAAGAACGTTCCTGGAGCTTGATCGCAGGCAGTTTCTTTCGAAGATCATGCCGGCATGTGCTCTGACATGCTTCGGACTGGGGAGTACCGTTGCGTTGGGACAGGATGCCGAGGAGTCCACTCCTCTTGAGGATGTGCACAAATTCGACGAGGAATTCGGAAGAAAATTGACGTACAGACAGTATTTTGTCGCACGATATGGAGAATTCATCCAATTGGCCAAAGCTTTGGAGAAGGAACTCGGAGAAGAAAAGACGATACAATTTCTCAAGGAATACACAACAGAGAAAATGCTCCAATACGGCAAGAGCCACGCCAGTAAATCGCCTGATAATGGTTTTCACACGTATACGGACACCTTTCGAGACCCCGAGAGGTACAAGAACACCGCAACCATGGAGATTATTGAGGACACGGAAAGGGCCTTCGAGCTGAAAGTGACCGAGTGTTTATGGGCGACCTCCTTTTTAGATGCCGATGCCGGGGAAATCGGTTATGCGTCCGTGTGCTACGGTGACTACGCCTGGGCCGAGGGCTTCAATCCTAAAATTGGCCTGATCCGTGACAAGACTTTGATGCAGGGGCATGGCTACTGCAATCATCGATACATTCTCAAGGTGTAACCACAATCTCCAATCCGTGATGTGATATCGGTTCATTTCTTTCGTTCATATGTCATCTCCGGTCAGGGTGACAGCATTCCTATTCTAACATCCTTTATAGATTTCAGAATACTCTGAGATCTTGAAATTAATCTTGACTTTGGTCACAGTCTGGGTATAATTATTGGTATATTTTTGGAGTCTGAAAATTCGGAATCGGAAAGATTATGAGCTAAATTCTTTCAAATATTATTGAGATATGGAGTATACTAAACTCAACAATCTCTGTGTCTCTGAGCCTCTGTGGCGAAATATCCAGGTTAGAATATGGGCATGATTTTTGACATAAAAAGATATGCCATCCACGACGGGCCGGGCATTCGGACCACGGTCTTTCTGAAGGGATGCCCGTTGAACTGCCGGTGGTGTCATAATCCGGAGGGCAAGGCGCAAAAGCAGGAATTTATGTGGTGGGAGGGGAGATGTATCGGATGTCAGAGCTGTCAGAGCGTCTGTGCTCAGGGAGCCATCTCCTTTTCGGATGATTCCCTCATTTTGGATCAGGACAAGTGTGATGCGTGTAAAGTGTGTGTCGATGCCTGCAACCCGCGTGCTTTGGAGCTGATCGGGGAAGAGATGACAGTGGCCCAAGTCATGAAGGAGATAGAGAGAGACGAAGTCTTTTACGACGAGTCCGGTGGTGGGGTAACCCTCTCGGGGGGTGAGCCGCTGATGCAGCCGGATTTCTCGCAGGATATTTTGAAATCTTGCAAGGAGCTCATGATCCATACGACCCTCGATACGTGTGGATATGTCCAATCGGATCTGTTTTCAAGAATCTGTGAGCACGTGGATTTGGTTTTGTACGACCTCAAGGTTGTCGATGATAAGAAGCACATGGCGTTGACAGGCGTATCAAATGAAATTATTGTAGCGAACTTGAAAGAGCTGTCAAGGAGTGGCAGGAATTATATTGTGCGTTTTCCCGTAGTCCCCGGTGCGAATGATGATGAAAAAGATATTCTCGAATTTGGGGAATTGGTATCTTCACTCAGTAATGTTAATAGCGTGAGTATCCTTCCGTATCATAACGCAGGAGATGAAAAGAGCAGGAGACTCGTCAACTCGAGAACCTCATCATTCTTCGGCCATCCCAGCACTTCTGAGCAAATGGTTGAAATTGAAGAAAAGCTCAAAGCGTTGGGGTTGAAAGTCCAAACAGGAGCATAACAAGAATGACAGAGAGAGTGAGCTTTTTGAGAGAGCAGAGTGTGCATACCCGTCCGTATATTTGCACTGAACGGGCGGAGCTGCTGACAGATTTTTATCAAAGCGCCTTAACCAATACGGTCTCCACCCCTGTGGCACGGGCCTTGGCCTTCAAAAATATCATGGAGAATAAGACCGTCTATATCGGTGAGAGAGAACTGATCGTGGGAGAGAGGGGATCGGCACCAAAAGCTACGCCCACGTACCCTGAGTTGTGTTGTCACACATTGGAGGATCTGGAGATATTGAATGCCAGAGAGCGGGCGCCCTTCCTGGTGAGTGAGGAGGCGAAGAACGTTTACAGTGAAAAGGTCATCCCCTTCTGGATGGGCAGGACCATGCGCGATCGGATCTTCGCCGCCATGTCCGAGGAATGGATGAACGCGTTCCAGGCAGGAGTGTTTACGGAATTCATGGAGCAGAGGGCGCCCGGGCACGCCATTTTGGACGACAAGATCTATCATAGGGGATTGCTCGATTTCAAGCGAGACATCAAACGAGGGCTGGATAGTCTTGATTATTTCAACGATCCTGACGCCTACACGAAGGGAGAGGAACTGAAGGCGATAGAGATCGGTGCGGACGCAATCATTCTCTTTGCGGGGCGCCATGCCGAGAAAGCGAGAGCACTGGCGGAGGCGGAAACGGATCCGCACAGGAAAGAGGAGCTGGGTAGAATCGCAGAGGTGTGCTCCCATGTCCCGGCCCGTGCTCCGAGAAATTTCTGGGAGGCCTTGCAGGCGTACTGGTTCGTCCATCTGGGCGTCATCACCGAATTGAATGTCTGGGATTCCTTCAACCCGGGACGTCTCGATCAGCATTTGTATCCCTTCTATGTGAAGGATTTGGAAGAAGGACATCTTACCGAGGAGGCCGCAAAGGAGTTGTTGGAATGTTTCTGGATCAAGTTTAACAATCAGCCGGCCCCTCCGAAGGTGGACATCACCGATGAGCAGAGCGGTACCTATCAGGATTTCGCCTTGATCAATGTCGGCGGCCTATCAGAAGACGGATCAGACGCCGTCAACGATCTCTCCTACCTCATACTGGATGTCGTTGAGGAGATGCGGCTCATCCAGCCCAGCGCCTGCATTCAACTCAGCAGCAAAAATCTCGATCGTTTCTTAACAAAGGCCGTCGAGGTCGTCAGGGCCGGGTTCGGACAACCCTCGATGTTCAATACCGATGTGATTCTGCAGGAGTTTCTCCACGCCGGCAAGTCCATGGAGGATGCGAGGGCTGGGGGGCCGAGCGGCTGTGTGACCATCAGTGCCTTCGGCAAGGAGAGCTGCACGTTGACCGGATACTGCAACTGGCCCAAAATCTTTGAGCTGACCCTGAACAACGGAACCGATCCGCAGAATGGAGTGCCCGTCGGACTGAAGACGGGCAACCCTGCGGATTTCTCGACCTTTGACCATTTGTTATCAGCGTATAGAGAACAACTGAAATACTTTTTGGACATCAAGATCAAAGGTAATAATATCATTGAGAGAATCTACGCGGAGTATATGCCTGCGCCTTTCATGTCGCTCCTTGTTGATGACTGTATTGCCAAGGCGAAGGATTATCACAACGGCGGGCCGCGGTATAATTCCACGTATATCCAGGGTGTCGGTATTGGGACGCTGACGGATTCGCTGTCAGCGGTGAAATATCATGTCTTTGACAATAGGCATATGACGATGGCCGAGCTGCTTGAGCTGCTTCGGGATGACTTTACCGGGTCCGAGAAAACAAGAAAGATGTTGTTAAACGAAACTCCGAAGTACGGCAATGATGAGGACTACTCGGACGGCATCGCGCGGTCCGTCTTTAACATATACTTTGATCTTTTGGACGGGCGGCCCAACACGAAGGGCGGAAAGTATCGGGTCAATCTGCTGCCGACCACGGTCCACATCTACTTCGGGCGGGTTACCGGTGCGACGCCGGACGGGCGGAAAGCAGGAGAACCGCTCTCCGACGGTATTTCACCGGCACAGGGAGCGGACAGGAAAGGTCCCACCGCTGTCATCAAATCGGCCTCCAGGATCGATCATGCCAGGACCGGCGGGACGCTGCTCAATCAGAAATTCATGCCGCAGTTGCTGGCGGATGAGGCCGGCAGAGAAAAACTGAGGCATCTGATCCGAACATACTTCAAGCTGGGCGGGCATCACATGCAGTTCAATGTCGTCGACGCGGAGACGTTGCGGGAAGCCCAGAGGGAGCCGGAAAAATACAAAGACCTCATCGTCCGTGTGGCAGGATACAGCGACCATTTTGTCGATATCGGGAGAGAGTTGCAGGATGAGATTATAAGCAGGACGGAGCATAAAGAATTTTAGTATTGCACTTCCTTGGAGAAAGTATGAGTTCCGGGTAATGCGTAAATGAAAAAATGCTGTCATTCCTGCGTATGCAGGAATCTCCTCGCATTGCGCAACAGGCTCTCAAGTAAGGAGATTCCGGGATAAACCCGGAATGACGCAGCATAGAATCGTGGCAAGTGCCGCGGAACTATGTTCAAAACCAATGTTTGAGGTCGCACAGGATATGTATCCAGTGCGGAGGATGGAGAGGGATATACATCCCCAAAAAGGTTTTCGACCGGCATATATATACCGGGCGATCAAGAATATATTCAATCCACCATGTCCCTCCTTTTAAAAAGGAGGGAATTCGTAAATCCCCCTTTTGTAAAGGGGGATATAGGGGGATTAAATAATTTAAGGATTGTATACTCAAAAGAGGAATGTAATGTCTGAGATAGACTCAACACGCCCCAATTTCTCCGATAAAGAGATACGGAAATTTGCCAAGGACTTGTATGGCCTCGACGCCTCTGTTCGACCGTTGGACAGCTACAGTGACCAGAACTTTCACCTCACAAGTGAGATTGGTGAGGAATTTGTCTTCAAGGCGGCTCATGCCGCAGAGCAAAGGGAGGTCCTTGATGCTCAAAACCAGGCCATGAAATACCTGGAAACAGAGTGCACATCATTCGAGTTTCCTCGCGTTTGCAGGACAGTATCGGGCGAAGAGATTGTTTCCGTGAAGACTGGCAAAGGTGGATCCTGCTCTGTACGGATGCTGACTTTTCTGAAAGGCACTTTCCTCGCCGATCTTGAATCGCAAACAGAAGATATATTATACAGTTTCGGGCGATTTTTGGGCCGTATGGACAAAGCGCTCACCGGATTTTATCACCCCGCCGTCCACAGGAATTTGCCGTGGGATTTGAAGAACACCCTTCATGCCAGCCGAAACGTCCTCCATGTTCGAAATCCGCGTCAAAGAAGTCTGGTCGAGCATTTTCTGCTCCAATTTGAAACGTTTGTCACTCCTGTTTTGCCACACCTTCGCACCAGTGTTGTTCATAGCGATGCCAATGACCACAACGTGCTTGTGGATGATTCTGATTCGGGCGACGCAAAGATTGTCGGAATAATCGACTTCGGCGATATGGTTCATACCGCTACTGTGTGCGAGCTTGCCATCGCTGTTGCCTATGCGATGTTCGGAAAAAAGGATCCTATGGAGGCGGCCAAACAGATCGTGCGCGGTTATCACGAGGTCTATCCACTGAGGGAGTCGGAGCTGGGTATACTTTTTCACTTGATATGCGGACGGCTGTGTATCAGTGTGACCATGTCGGCCCATCAACACGAGCTCGAACCGGAGAACGAGTATATTATGGTATCCGAGAGACCGGCATGGGCATTACTTGAGAGATTGTTGGAGGTGAATCCCGAGCGAGCGGGCAACGAGTTCTTGCAGGTGTGTGAGATACCCCTCTCCCAGAAGTGGCACGGTCTGAATCACAGGGAGATCATCGATTTGAGACAACGGCTCATCGGAAAATCCCTGAGCATCTCGTATAAAAAGCCGTTAAAAATAATCCGCGGGGCGTTGCAGTATTTATATGATGATACCGGCCAGACCTATCTGGATGCTGTGAACAATGTATCGCACGTGGGACATTGCCACCCCAAAGTTGTCAGGGCAGCGAAAGATCAGATGGCGGTCCTCAACACGAATACGCGATATCTTCACGATAACCTCGTGACGTATGCCCAGCGCCTCACCTCGAAGATGCCTGAGCCGTTGCGTGTCTGTTTCTTCGTCTGCTCCGGAAGTGAGGCCAACGACCTGGCGCTTCGTCTGGCGAGGACGCATACGAAAGGGAGAGATGTTCTTGTCGTTGACGGTGCCTATCATGGCACGACCACGTCTGACATCGAAATAAGCCCGTACAAATTCGACGGCCCCGGCGGAGCAGGCGCCGAACCTTTTATTCACAAGGTCCCCATCCCTGATCTCTATCGGGGAGCCTATGAGGCTACCGATCCGGAGGCCGGTAAAAAGTATGCGGAATACGTTCGGACGACGATTGAGCGGATGCAGAAGGATCGAAAACAGGTGGCGGCATTCATTTGTGAGCCTCTCATGGGATGTGCGGGCCAGATTGTTTTTCCCGAAAATTATCTTCAGGAATCCTTTCGCCATGTCAGGAACGCAGGCGGCGTCTGTATCGCCGACGAAGTTCAGGTGGGGTTTGGCCGGGTGGGATCGCATTTCTGGGGTTTTGAGACGCAGGGTGTGATTCCGGATGTCGTGACTCTTGGGAAGCCCATGGGCAATGGGCATCCCCTGGCCGCGGTCCTCACGACCCCGGAAATTGCGGAGTCTTTCAACACCGGCATGGAGTATTTTAACACCTTTGGCGGCAATCCTGTCTCCTGTGCGGTGGGCCTGGCTGTTCTCGACGTGATCGAAGAAGAAAAGTTGCAGGAGAATGCGCTGAGGGTCGGTGCCCGGATGAAAAAAGGACTTGAACATCTGAAAGCGAAACATCCTCTCATTGGCGATGTGCGAGGCCTGGGTCTTTTTTTGGGCATCGAGCTCGTATTGGACCGCGAGACACTGGTCCCAGCGACCGAGCAGGCGTCGTATGTCATCGAGAGAATGAAGGAAGAGGGGGTTCTGATCAGTACGGACGGCCCTTTTCATAACGTTCTGAAGATAAAACCCCCGATGGTTTTCACCGAAGCGAACGCAGATCTTTTGGTCAGCACCCTTGACAGAATTTTGGGGGAAGATGCCCTTCAGGACCTTTGAGCACAAAATGATGATCATTGATGTAAACGGTATAGCATCTATCGACCGGATAGAAATTAGCCTGGTTTATTCATGAACTGTCATTCCGGCTGGAATGCCGGAATCTCCTCGATTGATGCAACGGATTCTCTATTCAGGAGATTCCGGGATAAACCCGGAATGACAGAGTATACAATTGTGGGAGATACTATGGAACAAAGTACAAAACCAGTATTCATTATAATTCCATAAATATATTCTTGTTATGTTGCGTTTGTAGTGGTTTTATGAATTGTCCAAGTTAGTATCTTCCCGGAAGCTTTTCCTCTTGACATGTATGCATGATAGATGCATATTTATGCATATGAGAACGACACTGAACATCGACGATGAAATCCTGAACAAAGCCTCAGAGTTGACGGGTATTAGGGAAAAAACTTCTCTGGTGCGGCTCGGCTTGGAGGCGCTCATTGCCCGTGAAAGTAGTAAGCGACTCGCAAGCTTGGGAGGGACTGAAAAAGATCTTCGTCCAATTCCGAGAAGAAGATCGACAAAGTCA
>CP070758.1:4748671-4755907 GCA_020348925.1 Gemmatimonadota bacterium
AAAAAGGAGGGAGCCGTGTTGAAAAAGATATCTTTCGTGATGGGATGCCTGCTCATCTCATTGGCAGGCCAGGCCATGGGGAGTTGGGAATGGCAGAATTTAGGGAATGATCTGAGCAGCGTTTTCTTTGTCGATGACAATTCGGGCTGGACTGTGGGGGAATTGGGCATCGTTCTTCATACACATGACGGTGGGAAAAGCTGGGTGGCACAGAGCTGCGAAACGAAGAAGTGCCTTTCGGATGTACATTTTGTTGATGATAAAACAGGCTGGGCAGTGGGAGGAGGCGGTACAATCATGCACACGAAAGATGGTGGGGATAGCTGGACATCTCAATATTTCGGGATTTTCAATCGGTTCTCGGATGTGCATTTTGTCGATGACAGGAACGGTTGGGTCGTGGGCAAGACGGTGTTGGGTGATAGAGGTGTGGTCGTCCATACAACCGACGGTGGGAATACGTGGGTAAAGCAGCGTGTCAGCACTGACCACTACCTCACAGGCGTCTTTTTTGTAAGCGAGAAGGTCGGCTGGATGGTCGGCAGGACCCGATTGAGTGATCAGGGAGTCCTTTTTACTACAGAGGATGGTGGGGATACCTGGCTCGCATTGCACCTTAAGGATTCCATCGGATTTGAAAACGTCTATTTTGTCGATGCAAATTGTGGCTGGATTGTGGGTGGAAATCATGAAAACGGTACGAGTATTATCGAGTATACCAATAACGGAGGTCGGACCTGGACTGTTCAGAACTCAGTTGTCGATGAATGCCTCGTGGATGTCCATTTTATTAATGCCAACACCGGTTGGGTCGCTGGCCACGAAGGCGCCCTGTTAAACACCACCGACGGTGGGAGCAATTGGATCGCAAAAAATCCGGCGGGCGACTGCTACCTGGCCGGGGTCCATTTTATCGATGCTGGCACAGGCTGGATCGTCGGTGGACGCAAAGAATGGTCAGGGGGTATCATTATGCAGACATCTGATGGCGGGGGCAATTGGAATATCAACATCTCTCCGGTGACCACAGTCGATCTGCTCAATGGGTGCTTTGCTGACGTGACTACCGGGTGGCTGGTGGGATCGGGCGGTACCATCCTTCACACCATTGATAGTGGAAATGAGTGGAACCCTCAAAACTCCGGGACTGACGAATCCCTTTCAGATGTTTCTTTTGTCGACGACCAGACGGGTTGGGTGGTGGGATTCTACGGTACCGTTCGTCACACAACAGATGGCGGGATTAACTGGGTCACTCAAAACGCGGGAACAGAGAATCATCTCACGGGTCTTTTCTTTTTCGACGCCAGTACCGGCTGGATTGTGGGAAAGCCTGCGTGGAAGGGACCGGGCGTCCTACTGCGTACGACCGATGGTGGGAGTACCTGGGTCGCTCAGGACATAGGAGAGTATGAGTTTTCATATGGACTCGAAAGTGTCTGTTTCGTTGATGAAAACACTGGCTGGATCGTTGGGGGGTCTTGCTGGGGGGATTCAACCATTATTCTCCACACGGCCGATGCTGGGAATACCTGGACCGCTCAAGTTTGTGAAACCCACCACTACCTCACAAGTGTCTCCTTTGTCGATGCCAGCACCGGCTGGGCAGTTGGTGAAAAAGGAACCATCCTTCATACGGATGATGGTGGGGTCAACTGGAGGATTCAAGACTCCGGAATTGATAACAATTTCACGGAGGTCCATTTTGTCGATGCCAATATGGGCTGGATAGTCGGTAAAGGAGGCATCGTCCTCCAGACATACGATGGTGGGGTCACCTGGAGGGTTCAGAGATCCGGGATCAATAATGATCTGAATGGAATCAGTTTCACTGATGACGGCACCGGCTGGATAGTGGGAAATAAGGGAATCATTTTACGTTCGGAGAGTGAGGGTATTGTAATGACTGAGATTTCAATTGAGGAAGATTACAACCAGGCTGAAGAATCGCCGACCAGTTTCTGTTTGGCTCAAAACTATCCCAATCCCTTCAATTGTGAAACAGATATCAGATATCAGATACCGGAGGGTGGATCACCTGAACGGACGACACTGAAAATCTACAATATCCTGGGGCAGGAAATAAGAACGCTGGTTGATGGGGTTAAAGAATCCGGATATCACAGGGTAAAATGGGATGGCCGGGATCGGTATGGTAGGGAGGTCGCCAGCGGAACATATTTCTACCGCCTCACGATTGGATCCTTCACCGTTGCCCGAAGCATGACGGTGATGAAATAAGATTGTGGGGTAGGTTTTCAAAGCTACCCTTTTGTTCATAAAATGAGTAGGGGCGAACCAGCGTGTTCGCCCTTTTTTGTATGCGATATGAATAGTTCTCCGGTAGGTCTACACATTGGTCTGCCCCATAAAAGATGTTCTATCTGTTTTTGAGGTATATATTTCACGGAAAATTCTTAATACGGTCAGTCTACTGACTAATTTTTTATAAATTCGGTCAATTTGTAACACATTTTTTCTCTCTATCAGCTCTATGGGCGAAGTTTCAAGTTATTCTATCAATCCCGCCAACCTCGCCTTCGCGTCAATAAATTCCGGCAAATCCTCATCCGCATCCTTCCAAATGTCGAGGAATTTCTCGTATTCGCTGATTGCTTTCAAATTTTGATCTGTCTCTTCGTACAATTTGGCAAGGCGATAGTGGTAAATTGGATGAATGAGGCGACAGTCTTTCCTGTCTGGATTAAAATTGATCAACCTCACATATTCATCAATAGACTTGTTCTATTCACCCTTTTCAAAATAAGCGCGAGCTAAAATATCAACACAGAAAGGAATATTTTGGTAAATCAAGTATTTACTTAAAATGGCAGTAGGGGGAACTAAGGGGGATGCTTCTTCGAGTACAGCAATCGACTCATCGACTAAGTTTTGTGCAAGCAATAGTTCACTCTTGAAAATGTTATGTTGATATATTGCCCTGTCTTTAGCTTGTGGAGTAACTTCAGACATATATAATTCCAACTTAGACAATTTTGTCATCGCAGAATCAACCTGTCCCTGTTTGACATATATTTGCCCAAGAGACAAACACTTAGCAACCTCACGGTTTACAGACTCTGGATATTCTAAACGATGTTCTTCAAATGCGTTATTAAAATAACTGTATGCAAGGTCAGTCTGATCTCGGTCGAAATACATCCATCCTGTCAGTAACCCAATCTGGTAAATCAAGATCGTATTTTCTTCTTTTTTTGCAAGCTTCATTGCCGTTTCAAGACTTTGGAGCGATGACGAGAAACGACCATATAAATATTCATAAACACCTTTCCATGCATACCCATCATCTTTAAGTACAGGTTGCTGCACAATATCTATGTAATCGCCAATCCAATTCGTCGCCTCCTGATAATTTTCCTTTAAGGCATAGATGTATCCAATACTACGATACGGTGGATAGAAATCAGACTTGATTTCAATTGCTTCCTTATATTTCTCTATCGCTTCATCAAACCTGCCCATTTTCCAATACATCTCACCTATGCAATCATAAGGATTTGCGTCCCCAGGCGATATAGATGCATACCTTTCGAAATACTTGATAGCTTCTTCAAAATATTCCATACCCGCATATGCATAAGCAACGAAGCAAATGGCAATTCCATAGTCGGGATCAAGTTCTAAGGCCTTATTTCCCTCTTCTATTGCTTTATTTAATGGACCATTGTTCAAATACACATTACTCAAATAATAATAAACCCTTTTTTCTTTTGGATATTTCTTCTCTATTTGTCTGAGAATGCGAATCTGCTTTTCAGTGTCTCCCTCTATGTAACCAGAATACAATGCTTCTATAAATAGTTTCTCTTTGTCGGTTGTTCTTTCAGAAAGAGCATTCGCTTTCTCATAAGCCTCAACACTTGCTTTAGTATTGCCCTGCAAACTATGTGTCCATGCAAGATAAAGATATGCCATTGCAAAAGTTGAATCGATCTCTACTGCTTTTTCAAGAAAGTGTCTGGCATCATTATAATAGGTCATTTCAACGTTGTCTCTTCCTCTTAAGAAATTGTAATACGCTTCCAATGAGTTGGTCGTGAGATCGACAATTGGTCTTTGAATCTCTCCTGTCTTACTGTCAGACAAACCCATTCCTCGGGAGATTTCCAAGCCCAATTCATCAATATGCTCCCCTAAGATACTTTCCTCTCCTCTACCTTTCAAGCTGGCGCTTTTCAAGAGTTTCTTCGAATTTACATCCAACACCTTCACGTCGGTGATGAACATTTCCCCGGCTTTGGCAAAACTTCCCAGAACAATGGTATTCACATCATCCATTCGGCACAGCTCAAAGCCGAGTTCGCTGTCTATGACTTCAACATCACCCTTATTCAATTGTTTTGCGAGATCACGCATCCGTTCCCATGTGTTGACCATGAACTGTGGAGATTGCTCCAGCTTGGTGATGAGGAGGTTAGGGATGACCTTCTGCAGGTAATCGTATGTAGGGTCTCCGGTTTGGTTTTCGAAGCTGATTACGGCGATGGGTATCCGTTCAGCTTCTTGAGATTGATCGAAAAGAAGAGGGCGAAATATGAAAAATGCCATTGCTATCAGAACAATAAGGCCGGTGGGAACCATAGTCTTCATCAATCTCTGTTTCTTCCGTTTTCTTTGAAGTGACTCTGGTGGTTGAATTGCACCAGTTGTTATGGACGCTTGCTTTACTTTTTTCAGATCATCCAATAATTCACTCACATTCTGATACCGATCCTCTTTCTCCTTCTCCATTGCCCTGAGAATGATCCATTCAAGTTCCTGAGGAACACCTGTATTGAGGTCAGTGATGGTTTCAGGCGTTTCATTGATGATCGAATATATCACGGCCTGATCACTGTCGGCTTTGAAGGGTACTTTTCCGGTTAAAAGCTCATACAGGACCACACCCAGAGACCAGATGTCGGACTGCTGGTCGACTTCCTTCCCGCGGGCCTGTTCAGGGGACATATAGGTCACAGTGCCCATGACGGTGCCCTCGGTGGTCAGTTTTGTTCGTCCTGTCAACCTGGCCAGCCCAAAATCGGTGATCTTGACCTGTCCCTTTTCCGTGACCATAATGTTGGCCGGTTTGATATCCCGGTGGATGATGCCTTTCTCGTGGGCGGCTTGCAACCCCTGGGCGATCTGGGTGGTATAGTCGATAGCCTCGTCTACAGATAGAGGCATGGCGCGCCGTGCCCCTACAATATCATGTAATGATTGGCCCTCGATATACTCCATGACAATGAAAGTTTGACCGTCGGTCTCTTCTATCTCATGAATGGTGCAAATATTGGGATGGTTGAGAGCCGCAGCAGCCCGGGCTTCGTTGAGGAAACGTTCCTTGGCTGCGGAATCTTTGTTCAACTCGGGTGGAAGGAATTTGAGAGCGACGGTGCGTTTGAGTTTCGTATCCTCGGCCTTGTACACTACCCCCATACCACCCTCGCCAATTTTTTCGAGGATTTTATAATGTGAAATGGTTTTACCGATCATACCGTCACTTCACTTCCGGATCGAAATTCTCTATAAGCCAGACATCAGATTGGGTTTCAATAACGGAACAGACCATTTTCTTCTTCCCCGGGTGCATGCTGATATAAGTAATATTTTTAAAAGGAAGAGTCATAAACGTCTTCACTTCACCTCCGCTTGAAGATATCATCAATATATCAGAGGAACAATCGGGCCAATTGAAGCTTTTGCAGAAGTAAATCCATTTTCCGTCCGTTGACCAGGCCAAAGGAACAGAAGGAGCTTCTGAGTGCAATAAATTTTGGGAAGTATCTTCCAGTGAAATAATCCATAGACCCCGTCGTGACGTCTTCATTTCCCACCTGTTCCAATAGACAACTGCCTTTTTCGTGTCTGGAGAGAACTTTGGAAAGAACATCCAGCCGACAGAGTCATTTGGAACCAGGGGGCTTTCTTCCTCGGTATCCGGATCGAGGAAATGGAAATTGCGATTTCCAGGTCTCTGATAGAGAATTTTTTCGCAAGGTGACCAATCAAAATAAAAATCCACAAAACTCAACTCACTTTTTAAAAAAGGACGAGGCGTTCCTCCCTCCAAAGAAATCCTCCACACCCTCGAAGTACCACCCTGATTTGAGCCAAAGGCGATCTCCCCCCCATCCGGAGACCAAACCGGTCCATTGCAATATGAATCGAAAAAAGTGAGCTGCTGAGTCTGACTCCCTTCAATGGACATAATAGATATATTTGATTGAGAATAGTCTCCCTTACTGAACGCAACTTTTTCTCCGTCAGGGGAAATACTACTATTGAGGGCTAAGGAGGTACCCGTGGTAAGTTGCTTGGTTTCTATCATCTCATTTTCATAGCTTACCAGCCAGAGATTGGAATACCTTTGCCTTCTCGTATATACCAGGTGTTTATTATCTCTGGAGATGGAAAAGCTCCTACCCGCCTGTAATCCTGTTTGAACGGTTTTTGGTAATCCTTTCGGTTTCCCTGAAGCTGGATCAACATCGATTTTCATCAAGTCTCTTGTCTGATCTTGTGAGTGGAAGTAATAAATAGCATCACCTCCATAAGACCAGCGGGGGGAGCTAATGGAAGTGCTGTCTTCAATAACCTTCTTTTGGTTATTCCCGTCAGTTCCTATGGTCCAAAGTGTATATACAGATCCTTCAGTGACAAATAAAAGGAGATGTCCTTTTGGAGACCAGTCAATATCCCGAAGCCAGGTAAAAGAGCCACTCAGAGGGATCGAGTTTGTATCACCTGTGGATGTATGTACGAACAAGATCCGTTTCCAAGGCAAATCGCTACAGGCAAACCGAGAAGCATCATGAGACCAACTCAAAATACGAAAAAAACGTGACGGAGGAAAATGTTGAGGTGTTCCCCCAAGGCGAGGAAACATTAAACAACTGAGAGAAGTATCATTATTAGCTGATATGAGTAAGTCTGAACCATCAGGAGACCATTTTACATTATTGATTACCAAATCCTTATGAATTTCAATGGGCCGACCACCTGTAAGATCCTGGACAAAAACTTTTTCTTCTCCAGGATTCTCTGCTGAGATATATGCAATAAATTTTCCATCCGGAGAAATAGAGGGATGACGAATCTTGCCGCTAAAAGTGATCTGCTTATGTCTGGTTAATATTTGTTCTTTTGGTTGCTTTTTTATTATGAAATAAGTAAGGATAATAAGACTTAGTGTCAGAATCGCTGCGGCTCCGAATATAAGACTTCTACTCGCTG
>CP070758.1:4756007-4770324 GCA_020348925.1 Gemmatimonadota bacterium
CCCGGCCAATATCTTATCGATGACTTCACCCACCAGGATCCGTGGCGCATCTTCCGCATCATGGCCGAGTTCGTCGAGGGTTTTGAGGATCTGGCCTATCTGCCACCGGCCGTGTCCATATTCGGCTCTGCCCGGTCGAAAGAGGGTGACGATGACTACCGGAAAGCGGAGGAAATTGCCCGATTGCTCGTGAAAGAAGGATACTGCCTCATCACCGGTGGAGGTCCGGGCATCATGGAGGCTGCGAACAAGGGCGCATACGAAGCCGGGGGCGAGTCGGTCGGCATCAATATCGAGCTGCCCCTGGAACAGAAACCGAATAAATACCTGACGAAACTGATCAATTGCCGCTATTTCTTCGTGCGCAAAGTCATGTTCGTCAAATATGCCCAGGCTTTCATCATCATGCCCGGTGGCTTCGGCACCCTTGATGAGTTTTTCGAGTCGATCACCCTCATCCAGACCTTGAAAATCCTGCCCTTTCCGGTCATCCTCTTCGACAGCCAATTCTGGGCAGGTCTCATCGACTGGATAAAAGAAAAACTTCTTGCAGAGGATAAAATCTCCCAATCCGACAACGAGCTGTTTCATATTGTCGACGACGTTGAAAAAGTTGTCGAGATTATTACCTCCTTCAAACCACAGGAATTAACGAAAACCGTATGAAAAGAATCCGCCTCCGATATGACGAGCTCTTCAATTATTGACGTTTCAGGCATAAAGATCGGTCACGCCACACATGAGAGAGCCCTGACCGGCTGCACTGTCGTACTCTGTGAGGATGGAGCCGTGGCCGGTGTCGATGTGCGAGGTTCCGCCCCAGGCACACGGGAGACCGACTGTCTGCATCCCATCCACCATGTTCAAAAAGTTCATGCCGTCCTATTGACCGGAGGAAGCGCTTTCGGGTTGGCCGCTGCGGATGGTGTCATGCGTTTTCTGGAGGAGAGAAATATCGGTCTCAAAATTCGGTCCGTGTGTGTGCCTATTGTTCCCACCGCCGTCATCTTCGATCTCTTCGTCGGTGACGGCACCGTGCGACCGGACAAGGAGATGGGCTACCAAGCCTGTCTGGTAGCGACCGATAAGGAGGTGGTGGTAGGAAATGTTGGGGCGGGAACCGGCGCAACCGTTGGAAAGATTAAGGGTTACGAGTACGCCATGAAGGGAGGAGTCGGTACAGCAAGTGAGACGTTAGATAATGGAATCATCATAGGTGTCATCACTGTGGTCAACCCCCTGGGAGACGTGATCGATCCCACGACAGGCGAGATCATCGCCGGTGCGAGAGATCGTGAGACAGGGAGATTTCTCGACACTGTAAAAGTGATGACGAAACAATACGATGAAACCATCCTGGCCGCCGCGAACACCACCTTGAGCGTCGTAGCGACCAACGCGGCCTTATCGAAGGTCCAGGCCACCAAAGTGGCCCAGATGGCCCAAAACGGTCTGGCCCGAACCATCAGACCCTGTCATACTATGGTCGATGGGGATACGATTTTTGCCCTGTCGCTCGGAGATAAAAAGGCGGATACCTCAGTCATTGGCACTGTAGCTGCCGAGGTTGTTGCCAAGTCAGTTCTCCAAGCCGTAAGAGAAGCCAACAAAGACGGTCAATTCTACTCGTAAACTTCCTTCAGAACAATTGAGGATGAGATCCTTTATTTTCGCTCTCGTTTTGCTGAGTACAGGATTGTTCATTTTCGGTTGTCAAGAAAAAATTGAAATTGTACAGCCTTCTACGGGAGGTTACCGTTGTGTGGGTCAATGGGGTGGATACGGATCAGGTCTGGGTTCCTTTAAAACACCAAAATCGGTCGCAGTCGGATCCGAAAATAACATTTTTGTAGTGGATGAGGGGAATAATCGTATTCAAAAATTCTCAAGGGATGGTGAGTTTTTAATGTGCTGGGGAGAACGTGGGGGGGAAGTGGGTCAATTTTTACGTCCGGTGTCTGTTGCCGCGGACAGGAACGGCTTCGTCTATGTGGCTGATTCGGACCATCACAGTATAAAAAAATTTCAGGATGACGGAACCTTTACGACACAGTGGGGAGAGCAGGGCCAGGGGGAGGGTCAATTTTGCTACCCCAGAGGAATCACCCTTTTTGGAGACGGAACGGTATATGTCGCGGACAGGAGAAACCACCGGGTTCAAAAGTTCGATTCCGAGGGCCGTTTTCTAAAAAAATGGGGATCGGAAGGGAGAGGCGACGGACAGTTTAACGAGCCGGTGGATATAGCCACCGATGATACCGGGTACGTGTATGTCTTGGATTCGAACAACAGTCGCATCCAGAAGTTCGATGCCCAGGGAAATTTTCTAGGAAAATGGGGTGGTTATGGCTCGGGCTCTGTCACATTTCCGTGGGCTCTGGGATTGGCCTGCGATGATGAGGATTTTCTGTACCTGGCCGATACGAACAATCACCGGATTCAAAAATTCGACACTTCTGGAAATCCCATCGCGTGGTGGGGGGGTCGTGGAACGGATGAGGGCTGGTTCTATTTTCCAAACGATGTAGCCGTTGATGCTCAAGGCTTCGTCTACGTTGCCGATACGGAGAATCACCGAATTCAGAAATTTGAACCCATCGAGCGGTTCTGAGAAAAAGAATACTCTCTCAGCAGGTTTAATTTGCACTCATGGCGTAAGCACTGGAAGACCAAGCCGGAATATCAGTCGAGGCGGAGAACTCCCCATCCTGTTCCAGAATCTCTTTCAATTTCTCCTTGGCGCGAAAAAGGTGGGTTTTCACCGTCCCTAATGGCAAATCCAGAGTATTGGCGATTTCATCGTAAGCCAGGCCATGCATGTGTCTGAGGTTTACGACCTCGCTGTACTGGGGAGGCAAAGTTGAGACCATGCTGCGAATTCGCTCCCGGAACCGCTTCCATTCGAAATTTGCCTCCGGCGTGTTGTCGGAGTCGGCCAAATAGGCGGGAGAGAACCTCTGCTCCTCGTCGTTCGCCTCGATGGATACCGTCTCCGGATTGACCTTTCTGAGTCGGTTGAGACAGACGTTGGATACAATGCGATACAGCCATGTCGTGAATTTCGACTCTCCCCGAAATCGAGGGAGAGCCTGATAAACGCGTAAAAAGACATCCTGGGCTATATCCTCTGCTTCCTCCTCATCTCCGACTATCCGGTAGGCGCAGCCCAGGACCATCCTCTTGTGACGGTCGACTAATATGGAGAAGGCTTCGTGATCATTTTTGCGACAACGGGCGACCAGCTCGGTATCGGTCAGATCGGAAATCATAACTCACCTCCATCTGAAAAACTGTTATGTCGATTCTCGCTCATCACGATTACAAAAATGACCACAGGAATTCGTTCTTCAAACCGTTTTTCAACGAGTGGTTCGATCTCTCGATGAACGGTCGAACGGTGGGAGTGAATGGTGGCAATTGTCAAGGGGGGAATGGAGCAGAAAGTTCTCAGGAACTGCTATTACCAGGGGAAAATCTCTTTGAGGCTCTTAACCCTCCTTCTGCTCAGAGTCAGCTCTGTTTTCTCCCTGTCCTTCATGACAACCTTGTATTGTCCTGCAAACCAGGGGACGATCTCCACGACATGATTGAGATTAATGATGGAAGATCGATGGATTCGGAAGAAAATTTGAGGATCGAGTTTCTCTTCCAGTTCCGCCAGGGTATCATTGATGAGATACCGGTTCTCTTTCGTGTAGACAAAATTGAGGGTTTCTTCAGCGCCGATCCAGACAACATCTTTGATATCTAAAAAAATGATTCTCTTCCCTTTGCGCACAGGAATCCGAGTCAAGTATTTTTTCTCTTCCTCAACGAGCTTGAGAAGGTCCTCAATCTTCGACTCGAAATCACTCTTCAGATATCCCTTGGCCCGCTCCAGGGAGTCCTTCAATCTTTGCTTGCTGAAGGGTTTCAACAGGTAATCTATAGAGTTCACTTCAAAGGCTTGAATGGCATACTGATCGTATGCGGTGGCAAAAATGACAAGGGGTGGTTCCGAAAGAGCTTTGATCACCTCAAATCCATCCATCTCAGGCATCTGAATATCCAAAATAACGAGATCCGGTTTTTTTTCGTTAATCTCTCGGACAGCATCGGTGCCGTTGTCTGCCTCACCAATAATCTCTATGTCAGGATTGTCCTTGAGATATTGTTTCACTTTCAGACGAGCAGGCGCCTCGTCGTCAACGATGATGGTTCTCATGCTCATTCTTCGCCTCCAATCGGTTTCTCGGTATAGTGAGAATAAATGTCGTCCCCTGGCCCTCGGTACTTTCGATAGCCACACCGCTGCTCTCTTTGTAAAGATTGAGTAATCGTTCGTTCACATTCTTCAGACCTCGCCCCGACCGCAAGACCACATCCAACTTCTCCTTCGGTATTCCTGTTCCATCATCGGAGATCTTTATGTGACAATATTCGTCTTCGCATGTCGTCGCAATGGTTATGGTACCGCCTGTTTTACGATGACCGATACCATGCCTCAAGGCATTTTCTACGATGGGTTGGAGCAGTAATGTCGGTACCCTCACCCTCTGACTCTCAGGATCGATGCTCCTTTCTACCTGCAATCGGTCCCCGAAGCGTGCCCTCTCAATTCTCAGATAGACATCTAAAAATTGAAGTTCCTCTCGAAGCGGGACGAACTCCCTCTCCGCCGTTTCCAACGTGTATCTGAAGAGGTCGGCCAGATCGTGAACGGTCTCCTCGGCCTTCTCCTGATCGATGGGAATAAGGGCAGCGATCGTATTCAAGGTGTTGAAGAAAAAGTGAGGATTGATTTGGGCTTTGAGCGCTTTCAGCTCGGAGAGTGCGGTCAATTCCCGCAATTTCTCCTCGATATCGCGACGCATTTCAAGCTCCATATAACTCCCTTCCAGCTCTCTCCGCATTCGCTCATAGGAATAGATGATGGAGCCGACAATGAGGGCCATGAGCCCATCGATGGCAATGATGAAGAATGTAAAATCGCTCTGAAACAGCACGAACCACGGATTGGCTAAGAATACCACCACTGTTCCAAGAACACCCCCCGCGATGAGGGTTAAGGCTCTGAGCACAATGCCGAGGACACCAGGGAGGGAACGATAGAGAGGAAGAATATACATGGCCGACAGTCCGCTCGTAAAACCGACCGCGTTGCCGAAGAGGACACTGACGAAGATAATCTGACCGATGACTCTCCCCGTCAGATAGAGGCTGATGATAAGGCCCAGGGCACCACCGATGGTGGTATTGGCAACACACCACAGAATGATTTTTCTTACTGTCAACCCTTTTCTGCGTTTCGAAGCCATAATGGTTAAAATTAAAACTCAAAATGCGAAAAAGTCAAATACTTTTCGTCTGAAGCGAGCGTGTCTCCCAATAATAGGATCACAATGGATCTTTTAAAAAAGACTGTCATGCATTGTCGACCACAAGATTTCAGTTGACATGTCATTCAGAAAGAAATATTATTATTATCCGAAAAGACCGATTGCCACAAATGTGTGTTTCTGGATGATTCTGAAATCATGGAAGAATTCCATAGGTTGCGTAAAGGAGATACGATGTTAAAGGTTCTAACATATATGTTATTTTTGTGTATCCTTGTTTCCGGACAAATTAATGACAAACAGGTGGTCGCTTCAGAACTTTCTTACGAACCTGTGTTGGCAAAATTTCTCACGAAAGAAAAAAGCGCTCCCGTGATCCACCCCATTGTCTGGGAAAGAGCTGCTTCAACGCCTTCGACTCCTGACGTTGTCGTGTGGATCTTCTTTACTGACAAAGGAATTTCTTCAAAAGAAGAGTATCGGACTGCACGCCACGAAACAGAGAGACAACTGTCTGAACGCACGGTGCGAAGAAGAGAGAAGGTCAGCAGTAAAATTGATTTTACTGATCTGCCGGTTAAGAGGGAATATATCGAAGCAGTCTTAAACCTCGGGGCAAAGCACCGAACTACGACGAAATGGTTCAACGGCATGAGCGCTGAGGTGCCGTTGGGGAGGCTGGAGGAAATTGCAAACCTGCCCTTTGTCCGGGAGATCCGGCTGGTCAACGGATCGAAGAGGGAACCGATCCAGGTGAAAAGAGACGTGGAAAAACCTCCGGTGCCGCACCAACAGTACCAGTTGGACTACGGTCCTTCCCTCGGTCAGCTTGAACAGATCAATGTGCCCGCTGTCCACGAATTGGGGTACAGCGGCGATGGGGTCATTCTCTGTATATTGGATACAGGATTTAATCTTAACCACGAGTCTCTCCAGCACGTGAATCTTATTGCCGAATATGATTTCATAAATAAGGACGGGACGACGGCCAATGAGCCCGGCGATCCTCGTACTCAAGAGGACCACGGAACATCCGTTCTCTCCACAGTGGGCGGAGCCAGTTCCGGTAACCTCTATGGACCGGCCTACGGTGCAAGTTACATCTTGGCTAAAACCGAAGACATCTCCTCGGAAACCACGGTGGAGGAGGATTACTGGGTAGCCGCCCTCGAATGGGCCGATGGGTTGGGCGCTGATATAGCCTCAAGCTCTCTCATATATATCAACTGGTACACCTATGAGGACATGGACGGCAACACGGCCGTCATCACCAAAGCCGCCGATATGGCTGCGGCCAAAGGCATCCTCGTGTGCAACGCCGCGGGCAACGAGCGGGATGATGAGTGGTTCTACATCGGAGCCCCGGCCGATGCCGATTCCATCCTCGCCTGTGGGGCAGTGACTGAAAATGGCCAAATCGCCTTCTTCAGCTCGTCCGGCCCCTCTTCGGACGGGCGAACAAAACCGGAAGTCGCAGCCCGGGGCGACCGCACCTATGTCGCGGATCCGTCCAATCCTGCTCACTATTATAATGCATTAGGCACTTCCTATGCCACGCCCTTGATCGCAGGCGCAGCCGCCCTCGTCCTGGAAGCTCACCCGGACTGGACACCCTTACAGGTCAGAGAGGCCCTCATGATGACGGCCAGCCAGGCGCACAATCCGAACAACCTTTACGGTTGGGGCATTATCGATGCCCTGGCCGCCATGAATTACGGATCGACGGAATCGAAAGGCGATATTAACGGAGACGGCATTTTCAATATTACTGACATCAAGATGGCGGTCGATTTCATTCTCAATTTTCGCATACCATTTCACGATCAAGGCTGGGCGGCCGACTGCAATGATGACGGTGAAATCGATGTCATTGATATAATCTGTATTGTACGGCTATCTCTCGATGACGGTTAAAAGCTGTCTCTTTGAAATTGAAACAAAGGGAAGAACCAATAATATGCACAAGGAGGAGATCAAGGTGAGCCGAAGCGGAATTTGACGCCCAGGGTTACCCGTCGTCCCACGTCCCAGGCGCTGGGATCACCCAGCTCACCACCCGCTTCTCCATCTGCAGCCACCCACAGCAAATTCTTTCGGTCGAAGAGATTCCGCACATCCACATACCCCATAAACGCAAGACTTCTCCCGATCCGAAAATCCTTCGTGAACTTGATGTCGAGATAGGTGACGCTCTCCATACGTTCGTTGTTCGGTTTAAAGAGCACTTCCTCTTCATCAGGTCTCTGTAACAGCCCATCCTCGGACGGATACTTGGTATAAGGCCGTGGGCTATGCCACCGCCAGACCACGTTCGCCCCCCACTGCTGTGGGACACCGATAAATAAATCCAAAACAACGGTGTGACGCTGATCCCAGCTCAAGTAGTACATTTCGTTGGGGATTTCGAAGCCCCACATGAAGTAGTTGAGTCCCTGTTCCGCATTGGCGCTGAATCCCTTGGCCGTCATATACGTGTAGCTCAGCTTGCCCGAGGTCAAATGGCTGTATTTTTTATCAAGAATGAGCTCCCACCCCTTCGATTCGGCATAGGGCAGATTCACGTACTGCACGAAACCGTCCTCTTCCGCTTTGCTGTCAGGATTTAGAAAAGTCTTCGTATCGATCAGGTTTGACGTCTCTTTTTGAAAGTAGGTGATCGATCCTAGAAGATCTTGTCTCAATTCGTGTTTGTAGCTGAACTCGTACGCCTTTGTCCGCTCGGGCTTCAAATCCGGATCGCCGAACAGGAGACGGGCACCTTTCTTCAGGTCAAAGTCCAGCCCGGTGTACAAGTAATCGAAGAGCGGAATCTGGAAAAAATAACCGAAGTTGAAGAAGAAGAATCCTTTTTCGATCACCGGAAAAGAGAAGCCGATCCTGGGGCTGATCTGGCTTTTCCGACCGGCAGGCACCCAGGCTTTCACCGACTGCCCATGCTCGTATTCCGTCTCAGTTGTCGGGACCCACTCCACAAGCGGTCGCTTGGCCCGGGGATCGAGAAGATCGTAGCGGAGACCGATGTTGGCCGCAAACCACTCGTTATCCATCTTATCCTGGACGTAGAGTGCCAATTGCCAGGGACGGTATTTGTAATAGCTGCTGAACTCCAATGGAATCGGATCATCGTTTTCGTCAAACAGGGTCCGCCCCCAGAAGGTCCTCTTGTGCTCAATTTTAAGCAGGTCCTTCTCCAGATCGAAGTACTGAAACTCGGCCCCGCACTTGAGCAGGTGGATGTCGCCGATCTGGCGGGATATGTCGCCCTTGAGGATGGAGATGTTCTCCTTCGCATCCTGCCACCACAGCCTCTCCCCCTGGATCACAAAATAGTTGAAGGGTCGTTCGTACTCCCACGCCTGATTAAGGTCGAGATCCTCCTTGTCGCCTTCGCCCAGTTTATCGTGAATGGTATAGTGACTCAGACTGAGCTTGTAGAATGTCTTGGGGGATAGGGTGTGGGTCAGTGTGGCACTCAACCGATATGACCACTTCTGCCGCGGCGGCAGCCCTTCGAGATTCCTGTACCAGCGGAATTCATATTCCCGCCAGTCCCAGTACGAATAGAGGATCTGAGTGGTTAACCGCAGGTTCGGGCTCAAAGTGACATTGACCTTTCCGATGCTGTTGTAATTCTTTTCGATGGGCGAACCGAAAACCGGCGTCATATGTTGATGCCACCGCGTATCCGAAAGACGCACATTACTCGACAAAAAGTACGTCACGGTCCCTCGCCGAAGAGGTCCGCTGGCCAACACTTCCACTTCAGTCGTATGGTTCGACTCTTGTATACCAACCCGGTCATCGGAACCTTCAACCCGAATTTTATGATCATCGCCGCCGCTTTTCGTCACAATGTTGACAATCCCGGACATGGCATTGCCGTACTCGGCGTTGAATCCTCCCGTCTGCACCGTCATTTCAACGATGGACGCATTGGGCAGATCGCTCCCCTGACCACCGGCGATGGCCTCCTGAATGGGCAGGTCGTCCACCAGATAGAGCACCTCGGTCTCCCGTCCGCCCCGAATATGACCGTCGGCCGTTGCGCCCGGCTGGAGCATCACCACATCTTTGAAGGAATCGATGGGCATCTCCTCAATCTTGTCCCCGGTGATGGAGTGGGTGCTGGACGTGATGTCCTGCTGGATCAGGGGACGCTCCGCTCTCACCACCACTTCTCGCCCAAGTTCCAGGACCGACGCTTCGAGCTGAATGTCCAGGTTCGTCCGCAAATCCATGATGATGGCCACGTTCTCCACGATGTATGGCGTAAATCCGAGAAGCGAAGCCTTGATACGATAGACACCGGCGGGTATATTATGAATAATGAACTTTCCCTCTTTGCCCGTCGCCGCCCCGAAATGGGTTCCCAAGATGAGAATATTCACACCGGGAAGCGGCTCTTTCGACTCCTTATCCACAACGGTTCCCACCAACGTCCCCACCGTACCAGCGTAAATATTATGGTTGAGGACTATGATCAAAAGGGCCAGCAAAATGTATGACGCGATAGTTTTATCTCTCATGGTCCCTCAATAACGTACCCTTCCTTGCATTTCGGAGTGACCGGTGTCCAACCCAATGGGGAAAGATACTCTATATAAAATTCAATCTCCTCGCTTTGCCAAGAGTCTCCCACAAACTCCCGGAACAGTTGAATTGTCGCCTGTGCCCCAATCTCTATCGGAGCGTGAAAGACAACGACAGAATCGGCAGTAAAAGAAGAGAGGGTGTCACAGTGGCGGTAGTATGTATCGTGATTTTTATCGTACTCAATGCGTTCGACAACGGAATAGTCTTCGTAGGTAACTTTTGAAGGAAAGCTGTCCCCGTAATCGTCCGTATGGTCCCAGATAAACCGGTCCCCGGAAAAGACAGTATATGTTTCGCCGGGCTGAATGATGAGGATCTCATCGGAGAGGGTATCAAGAACCGTCAACGTGCGGACTTTCGTGGTATCGTTTTTATCCCAGATTCTGATCTGGGCATCAATGTATTTCGTACCCACAACAGGTTCATCGAAGACATTTTCCACCCGGACGCGAAAATAGACGAGCCAGGCGGTTAAAATATTAAACTCACGCCAGGTCATACCATCCGGGACTTCGTATTCATTGCGATAATTGTTCTCCTGCGCGTACCTTTCGAAATCCGTCGTGAGCAGGACCGTCAACACCTCCTCAAGCTCCGTTCCTGGACCTTCCGGCAATTTTTCACTGCACCCACAAAAAGGGCACACACTCAAAAACAACACCACCCATAGGTATCTCAGGCTCATTCCTGCTGTTCACCCTCGTAAAGACATTCTTTGAAATGGCCGTTTTCGAAAAATCGGCTCGAACAACATTTGAAAACTGAATTGTCTCTTGTTTGCTCTCTTCAACCACAATACCGTTGTCTTAAAGTTACACAATCTCCAATTCTCGGTCAAGCATCAATATTATTTTTCACGTCTCTAAAAGAAAGACTGTGGCCCCCTCATAGAGTTCCTCTCTGCGGTGTTCCCGGCAAAAAAATTCTGGAACTTCTTTTCGAACGAGAGGGCTTCGTGATGCAGCATAAGAATCGATATTCTGTTGTCACACCTTTCTTCTGATCCGCAAGAAAGCACACATCTATTTCAGGAGGATCATCTTTCTCGTCCGATGAAAGTCAGCCCGACTCTGTCGGGACGTTCCGCCCACCATCAGTTGATAGAAATAGATTCCTGTTGGCACTTCGTTTCCTCGCCCATCTTTACCATCCCAGGTCACAGTGTAATACCCAGCTTCCTGAACCTCATCCACCAACGTTCGCACCTCCTGTCCGAGAATGTTATAGATCTTGAGAGAAACAAGAGGCAAGAGGTTAGAGGTAAGAGAGGATTGCTGTCCATTGTCTTGCGTTGTGTATCCTGTTTCTTGCTTCTGGATTCTTGCCTCTGGTATCTGGTATCGGATGGTGGTGGTTGGGTTGAAGGGATTGGGGTAGTTCTGACTCAGGTCATATTCGGTCGGGACACCGGCCGGTTCATCTCTCTCAATTCCCGTCTCACCCACCGTCAAAAGAACCGGTATGACCACAGGACCCCTTTGAGGCTGGTTATTCTCAACAAGGAGGTTTACGCTGTACTCTCCCGGTAGGAGCTCCGCAGCCTTAAAACTCAGAGTTATCTCGCCGGTGTGCCCGGATTGAACGGTTCCGAACATCGGTTCCATCTCTAACCACCCGCTGCGATAGGTAGAATATGGAATATAAAATCCTCCATCAGGAGCCACGTCCTCCGTCACATACATACCCATATCCATTTCTTCGATATTAAGAATCTGAAAAACTGTGTTTATCCTCCGAGGATTTCCAATATTGGAAAGGCGAATGCCGACCTCCAGGGAATCTGCATGAACCGGTAACTTTTCATGGGAGAGGGAGGATTCGAAATTGAATCCCTCTATTCTCGGGTCCCAGCGAACAAGGTAGGAGTTTGCCCCAGTGATGATGACATATTCGGCTCCGACATCCCATGATTCTGAACCCGTTTGCCTATTATTGTCCGCGTCTATCCAGATTAATAGCTCAAAATTGTTACGGGGATCCGACCAGGATTCATGGGTTGTAACCTTGAAGAATATATTTCGATCGTCATTCTGGGCGTAGAGTTTATGCAAATCGTACGTGTTCTCCGGTTCATCTCCATCAATAAATATGAGGTGCCAACCCTCAGGATCAGGAGCAAAAGCTGACTCAGACCTCACCACATCCTGAGGTGGCCTGGGGAGTGAATCCAAGATTATATCATCGACGTGAAAATTGTTTGCCATAGAAATGAAATGTGGTTCCGAGATCACCGGCATCAAAAAGGACGTCCCCATTTCCACAAGACCATAATGAAGTTGGCCAGTGTAGGTGTTGCGGATCTCCAGGGTGCTCTCCCTTGTCTCTCCCGGATCGAGTCGGACGACAAAGGAATCTGGATCACACTCGATGCGCGGTGATGCCAAGGGAAAAAACATCCCACTCGTATCAGGGGGACATGAGATCTCCTCCCAGTCCGAAGGGAGAAAACCAGCCGCTTCAGCACGAAGCAGATACCTGCCGTTTACGAGAGCGAACACGAAATCGCCGGTGTCATCAGCCGGAGTAAGACCCTCATCGTCGTATTCATGTGTGACCTCATCAAGGGGCCCCAACCAACGAAGGGTCGCTCCGGGAATTCCCAGCCCGGTGCCTACGTCAGTAATACGACCCGCAAGGGTACTGGTCAGATACACGGTAACGCTGAAGCTTTCATGCCACACGTTCCCCGGATCATCCGTCAACTCCAACTGAAAAGTCACCTTGTGTTCCTGGGGAGTTTCCGGCGAAATGTCCAAGACAAATGCATCCAAGGATTCTTCGGTAGAATCCGGATCGATGTCACCAAAGTGGGCTGTAGAATTCGTGATGATCACGAACTCGTCCTCCGTAGCGAGAGTTCCCATGATACTTTCTCCGGACAAGAGCCCGGCGTTCGTAAGCGATACCATAAGCTCCACCTTTTCACCGGGATTTGGGAAACCGTCACCGTCACCACTGCTCGCTCCCCGGTCGTCATCGTCAATGCGGCACTCCGCGAAGCACATCTTCGCTCTCACATCGATGGGACGCTCCCGGAACCAGCTGAACACGGCCTCAAGGACCCGGTACCTCTCTTCGAAGGATTCTATGCATTCGATCCCAAAGGAGAAATAGGCTGCCTTGTAAACCTCCGTTTCAACTGCTATGGCTCCACAACCACTGGAGAGAATTCGACCAGGACCCTCATCCGTGGTCCGATCGTACTCAAAGATTCCAAAGGCCGGTGGAACCGGATCGATTTCACCCGGCCAACCCTGAACAGATCCTTCTGTGGCCAAACTGATGGACATCCCCTCAGTGATGGGATTCCCCTCAATGCCCAGGAGATGATGGAGCTGGGTCATGAAATTGACATATCTTGCCCGGAGATACTGAGTGTAGAATTCCGTATTGCCGATGTAGACACCGAGCATGCTTCCCGTGAGAACAAGGTGCCCTCCGCTATCCAAAAATTGGGCCAGCGATTCCTGATCCTGCTCAGTCAATGTGCTGGTCGCCTCGGAGCCGGTAAACCATATCACGTCCTCGAATACCAAGAGGGTCTCGAGAGGAACTGCACCTTCATGAACAACGGACCACAGGCAATAGGGCATTCCCATCTCAGTGAGAACTTCGGTATACCGTTCTGAATTCCCCACCACTCCATCATCGGCCACCACCAGAATTTTGTCATGATTCATGAGGACGCTGAAAGAAACATCCGCCCGACAGAACCCGCCGCCCTCGGTGAGGTGCAGTTGAAAGGGGATAACGTGATTCGCTGCACTCCCCTTTATGTAAAAGAAGAAAGGGGAGTCCCGGTTGTTACCCAGAGAGTCCACGGGAATATCGGTGAAGACGGCAGCCTCGTCGAGCAGAACAACGTCGGCAGAGGTACTGGTTAATGTTGCCGCGACATCAGTGGCTGCTCGGAGACCGTGATTTCCCAGATTGAGCGTGAGATAACACGTTTCTCCCCGCTCGGGAATGGTGTTGGTATTTCCTATCACATCATCAATTGTAAAAGAGGAGAAGACAAACTCCGGTTGGGCCACGGTGAGGCTGACGGATTCGTCCCACACATTTCCTTTAATATCCCGCAGCCGAAAGGAGAAAAAGATCGAGTGGCGATTGCGAGTATCTTGCGATACTTCGACGGTAAAAGCTCTTTCTCCCGAACACGCTGTACCCGGAGCCACATTCCCAAAACCCACCTCTCCATTCAAAACAGTCGCACAGGGATCTGTCGTAGTGAGGACAGCCGACAGACCAGGTGCCATGGCATCGCCGTAATTGTGGACATCGATCGTGAGTTCAATCGTCTCCCCCGGATCGACAAAACCGTTGCCATTCCCCAAGCTCATTCCCAGGCTGTCGTCGTCGACAACATAGCCGACAAAATCAAAAAGTGGGTGAGGATTCGAGTA
>CP070758.1:4770424-4775820 GCA_020348925.1 Gemmatimonadota bacterium
AGGTGTTGGCTGTCCCACGGAATTCAGTCCTTTGTATGTTCGGGAACTTACCTGCACTCCCCCGGCGCCGATGACACTGCTTGCAATACGGTAACTTGGAGCTGGTTGTGCATGGATGGTATTCAGAAAAACACCGATAATAAAACAGCATCCAAGCAAGCGAAATAAGTTTTTTATCACGTACATCACCTCCTCAGCGATGTATCAAGTATGTTATCAATACGCGCTGTGTTAATCTTTCACAGTTTTCTCCTCACTTCTCAGTTCTTGTCTCCTGTACAGCCTCTCCCGAGTATCATCAAGAGATCGAGGTTGTTGATCTTTTATATTTTCTGCCTCATTTATTTCATCAGCACCATTCGCCTTGTCGACGCGTAATTGCCGGTTTCGAGACGGTAGAAATAGACCCCACTTACCACTTCCCGCCCCGATCGATCCCGTCCATTCCATGTTACAGTGTAGTAACCAGGAGCCAGAACCGAATTCACCAGGACCGCTACTTCCTGCCCCAAGACATTGTATATCGCCAGCTTGGTCTGAAGTGGAGATCCACTATTAGCTATCTGGTATCGAATATCTGTGTTGGGATTGAACGGATTTGGAAAATTCTGGGCCAAGTCGTGAGAGGACGGGATCAAACGAGTACCTGAATTATATCCATTATCTATCGAGGTAGTCCCGATACGGACGCCCTCAATCGTTCCCGTCGTAACACAAGCAGGGATGAATTCACAGCCCACTCCACCACTTACTGTATACTCTGAAGTAAACTGGAACGTATACTCATTTCCTGTAATACTCCCGGAACCTGTCATGTGATACGTGTAGACGCACACCTCAATATCCTGTGTATACGTACAATCGAGATTCCACTGATTTCCCTCACTCTCTACATGGCATTGCTGATACTCGCTTGGAAGTTCAAAAGTCGTATCTTCCTCTGTATACGTTACTGTATCCGTCAAATCCTGTGTTATAACCGGCATACCGGGACACTCTGTCTCGTAATGCATGGTCAACGCCCAAGTCCCCTCAAGGGTCTGAGCTATTGCGTATTGAGCCATTGTCACCACGGAAAATAACGCGATCACAACAGGTATTAATTTCTTCATTTTTGTTTCTCCTTTTCAAAAATAGTATGAATGTGATTTTCAATCCGGCCCTGAGAGGCATAAACAAACCGGAATTCTGTGAGAGACTTCCGGCTTTTTGTCCATCTCTCCAAGTAAAAATTCACGCCGCATTCGCTTGGTTCGCGGCTCTATGACCACTTTTTGCCAAGTGTATCAAGCCCGGCTCTCTCTAAATCCTCCGGAGTCATAGCAACACGGAATTCTACGTCTGCGTTGAAATGAAGGAACCACGGTTCTGCAAAAGAGGGAACCCTGGATGGATCGTCGACATTGACAACCATCATCGCTCCACGGTGTCCTTCAAATTCTGTGAAGTAAACCGCTTCCGGTTTCGTTTCGCCCAGAATACGTTTCATTTTTTCTCCCACGGTACCGTCCTCGACGGCAGTGTTGAACTTGTCGTGGGGAATTTTAATGCGCAACAGCATTCGCATTTTTTACCTCCTGTTTTAAAGTTGTCGAACCCGTCTGTCTGCCCAAAACATGTGTTGCATGAACATTTCCTGCTCTTTCTTGAATAGTCTCGATTCGGTTGAACGATTGTCGTTACTTTTTGTCTCCATGCATTCGACGTACGTGCTCACATGCCCTGTCGATCTCGCTCTTAAATTCATCATAGTTCAGTTGAAGACCATTGACGTACGTGCTCCAGCCGGCACTCGATTTGGCGTAGTGCACGGCATCTTCAATTTCAGCCTCGGTTGCCCCGTTCAGTTTTGCCAATTCCGTATGGAAATACGCACAATAACGGCACTTGGTGACAGCGGAGATAGCAACCCCGATGAGTTCTCGATATTTGTTAGGGATCGGACCCTCTTCGAGCTGAACACGTTTAAAAAGCTGCCACTCCAATTCCAACGAAGAATCTGGAACGGCTTTGAACATGGTCGGAACGAGTCCGAACATCTGTTCGATCTCTGCATAGATTTCTTTGCGAGTCATAGGGCATTCCTCCTGTATACTCAACAGATTTGAAATATTATTACGGGTTCAGAACCCTGCAATACTATATATATACATCACGCTGCAATTGTCAAGACGCCCTGGATATTCAAAGTTACTTTTCTCACCTCCTTTAGATTCTGAATGAAGATTGCAGCTTGATGCATGTGCCACCTTGATATATTTTTTATCCTCTGCATACATCTTCACACCCCAAATTTTTCATCACCATAGATCAAGTAATACTTTCCATCGTCTTTCTCCCTCATTTCATCAGCACCATCCGTTTCGTCGCGGTATACTCCCCCGAAACCAGTCGGTAGAAATAGACACCGCTGGAGACTTCCAACCCTGCCTCATCTCTCCCATCCCACGACACGGAATAGTAACCAGGTTCCTGTATCTCATTGACCAGCGTCCGCACCTCCTGCCCGAGAAGATTAAAAATTTTCAAGGTGATATGAAGTGAAGATCTCCTGTCTGCAATCTGATATCTGATATCTGTTGTTGGATTGAAGGGATTGGGATAGTTCTGGGCAAGATGGAATATTTCCGGGATACCGATTTCCGCTTTCACTAACACCATGAATTTGTCGAAATCTTCATCGTTCAGATAGTGACGTAAAGATTCCAGAACATCCATGAGCTGAGGTGTCATGATCGGTCTTGCCGAGGAAGGTGCACATTCCCCGGTTCCCAGAATGACGTTGACAATACCCAGAGCATCCAGGACATCGACCATTCCATCGCTATTGCAGTCGGCCCTGTCGAGAGCATCTCCAGACAGTGGAGCTATGTCCAGTATGTGATTCACGATGGTAACGATGTCAAGAACATTGATGTTTCCGTCGCCTGTCGGATCTCCCTTCAGGCCCGCCGGTTTACACTTTCCCAGGCTATCGGCAGCCCATATACTCGAGATCTCTGAGGGAGTAAGGGCGCAGGAGAACAACTCCAGTTCATCGATGGCAATCTCACATCGCCCGCCAGGCACACGGATCTCGCCGATCCACATCGAAACAGTATTTGATGAAGGACCTGCCAAGGCCGTGAAGGTACCTGCTGTTGAACCGTTGATGTAGAAGGTCCCCACCCCCGTTCCCACATTTACCGTAACGGCTATATGATACCAAGGTCCTGTATTGAGAGAGGGGTTGGCTGTCGCCGCCAGAGTGCCAGTGCTTGTGAAGGTCGATGCATCGACTTGCAGCTTGAGAACGGCGTTGCCTGCTACCGGCTGATCAAGGTAGAATGAATAGCCGGTATTTGAGGATGTGTCCAACTTATCCACGATGGGTGACAGTCGTCCCGGCCCGCAACCGACGGCTCTGATCCAGCCATCAATAGAAAAACTGCCTCCTCCGAAGTTAAGATCGCTCTGGGAGGGAACGTCCACGTAGTGCGGAGTATAGAAATAGAGAGCCCGGTTACCGACTATCCCGGGGACCGGAACAGGTCCATTTGGCATACCTATAGGCCCGGGTACAGGTGTTCCAACGTTGTTCATACTGGATGAGGGAGGAGGCGCTATGTCGTTGACCGCTATTGCACCCGTTGTCTCATCCAGGGGATACCAGGCGACCATGCACTTCGGCGGTGTGACACACGTATCGGGCACTTCCCTGATGCAGATGCGGTCCACATAGGCATACGTAGTGGAATCCCCGTGATTGAACGCCGATTGATTCTCCGGACTGATCGTGACGATGGAATAACTTGAAGGAGCAGTCCACGCAGGGAGTGTGAACGTCACCCACTGATTGGGAGTGGTGATGAATGGTGTGATACCCATCGTCACCCCATTGGGATCAGTAGGAGAGGTTAGCAGTACATTTCCCGCTCGGACACGGAATCTTGGCTGATAAGGTCTATTCGGCTCCTGAGCCCATTGCACACACAACGATATTTGGTACGCGCTGCCCTGGGTGAGTGTAACGCCCGTTTGGTGGAGTCCTTCGCCAACAACCAGATTTCCCCACATGGCGACGTAGAAGTTATCCCCGCAGCCGCCATGTGAAGTGGCGACATCGGGTGAACCGTAAGCGGGATTCCATGAGCTCGCCTGTCCTGTTGAAGTCATTGGTCCAACAACTGATCCCTGTTCAAAGCTCCAGTTTTGTAAAATGTTGTTTGGGCATTCCGGTTCGGGTGGACAGTCAGTTCCAAAGGCATCGTTGATGCAGAGAATAGAATCGTTCAGACTAAGAAAGTATATTGTATAGTTCTGTGGAGATGCTCCCCCCGTATTGACTGTAAAAGTCCCAATCGGTACATTGGTGGCTGCGGCACCTGTAGCAATCGGATTCCCACCACTCTCTGCCCAGGTCACAGAAGAGGGTATCTGTGAGCTTATGATAAACGGACTACTGCTCGTTGCCGAAAGAATGGTCACCGGGTTTTGAGGTATGAGCTGGATTTTGTAAATGAGAGAAGGATTATTATTGTACTGGAGAGTGATCCCTTGCGTGCAAGGGAGATGGCCTAGGAGACTGTCGAAAACGTTCACCGAATCACAGGAAAATTGCGGCGGTGTGCAGGCGTCGTCCTGGTTGTCATTGTTGTTATCACCAAGACAAGTTGTGCCCGCCCCGAGAGGCGTACCGGTGGCATGAAAAATGCAGCACGACGGGTCCAAGTCCTGACAGGAGCCGCCGCGGAAACAGCAGGCCTCGGGTGGGACACATTGCGATCCGGGGCCCATGGGCGACCCTCCGGCACTCACACAGTTCTGTGGGTTAAGCATCTCGCACGTGTCGCCCAAACAGCACGCCTCGAGTGCAAGATCGCTCCCGACTAAATCTATTGATGAAGTAACATCGCTGTTCTGGGCAATAACGTTTTGCATTAGGCAACAGAGAAGCAGCAACATCCAGAACATGAGTCCGTAGTGACAAAGTCTCTTGCAGCTATGCCGACTTCGTACCGAACTTGCCCGGTCGCAAAAATCGTGTTTCATAGACATACTCTCTCCTTTTTGTCCAAACAGCAATGAAAGCCAAATCGTTAGCATACGATGATGTTGTTCTTTTTTATAGTTCTCAAGATAAATACGGCTATCCTGGTTATTTCTCAACATTCTCCACGGTCTCCTTTGCTCTTTGAAGAATAAGGTTTTATCCTAATATCCGGTGCTGATCAACCACCAAGATAATGAATAGCTTCGTGCTCACGTTCGGATCGGCATCCCAACCAATGGATCAAAACTCTTCTTCTCTCATAAACACATGTCTTCTCCTAAATCCCACACAACACGCTTCAGGATTTGTAAAGACGGCAAATTTCTAAAAACGCAATTCTTATGCCACTATCTTTGCTACCGTC
>CP070758.1:4775920-4782224 GCA_020348925.1 Gemmatimonadota bacterium
AGATTCATATTGATAATTTCACATGTCTGCAAAAAGCCATCCTCGGCAGGATCGTCGTCTTGAGCAAAGACTATTCTGGAGTACAGAAGCTGTTTCTCTTCCAGAATTCCGTGAGTGGCCAGATGGATTATCTTGTACTCGCCAGCTCTTTGCTTCAGATATTCCTCTTTTGCATCCTGTCCGAGAAATTCTTCCGCCGGTCTCATGATCCGCGTGATCTCATGTATCTCCTCCTCCGATTTTGGAAGAGGCTTGAATACCCATCCAAAACCATAGTCAGATATGAAATAACGGATTCTTTTTCACCTGCTCATGCGACGCTGGAAATCTTCAATCTCATGGGTCAAAAAGTGGGGACTTTGGTCAGTGAAATGAAAAAAGCCGGGAGATACGAAGTTCCCTGGGCCGGCAGGGATGCCCAGGGCAACCCTGTTCCCAGTGGCATGTATGTCTTGCACTTACAGGCCGGTGAACAGAAGGCCTCAAGTCGAATGGTTGTCGTGAGGTGAAAACAGAGAATGGCACACAAGGTGACACTACAATCCACTTTCTTGTGTCGGTAACATCTCTTACGTTTCGAGAATGACGTTCACTAAGGTCATCACATCCTGAAGGTCGATGGTCCCATCCTGGTTCACATCGGCGAGTCGCTGGCGCGTCGGGGTCGGCCCGTATATGCCCAAAATGATGTTCGCTATCCGGACAAGATCGAAAACATCCAGTGTCCCATCACAATTTACATCCCCCATCTGAACCTGGGTCTGAAACCAGCCGAAGATGCGCTGAAGCACATCCGCCCTCAGATCGAAGGACCTGGCTATGTTGTGAAATTCGACGATCGCTTCGAAGCCGATGGCAAAATAGACGATCTTATAATTGTCAATATAACGAAGCGCCGCCGTGCGATCCGAACCGCGATAGGTGAGTACCGGATAGGCATCCTCCAGGGGTACGATCTCGTCCGGACTGTTCTGATTGGCCGCACCGTAATCCCCGCTGACGATGGATAATAGATTCAATTGACCTGCGATGGGATCGTCCGGGACCGGATCCAGCCAGACATCGTTGCTGCTGTCGGCTACAAACTCGGCACGGAGATAGTCTCTGAGAAAGGATGAACCTTGGAGATCTGAGGCGATGTCCTGACCACTGATGAGAAGATTTCCTCCTGCGTCCAAATACGCGGTCAGGACTGCCTCCTCCTCGGGCTTGATGGTGGGATCGGACACGCCGGTGAACCAGATGACGATGTCATAAGCTGTCAGGAGGTCCGCAGCCGGAGTTCCGTCTGAAGGTGTGTTCCAGACATGATAGGTCTCACCCCGGTCATATAGGGCCATAGTGTAGAATTTTTCGGCATTGTAGCCCCAGGGAAGAGCTGAAGGGGAGTGGTCGTCGTTGACGATGAGGATATCCGGTTTGCCGATAAGGATCTCGATCACCTCTCGGGATGAAGCCTGGCCCCCGTTGGCCCTGACCGTGACGGTTAGATGCGTGTAGTGGACCTCCACGTTCTGACTGACCTGGAGTACAAGGGGTGCGGTGGCGTTGTCGACTGTGGAGTTGAGGGGGATGTCCTCGAGTTGGACGTCAGAGGTGAGGATTGAGATATCGGGATCGTCGCTGGTCAGCGTAGCCGAGACGCCTGTGGCCAGAGGTCCGTAATTTCTGACAGAGAATGTTACGTCGACCATCTCACCCATCTCGAAGTTGGAGTCGCCGTCACCTCCGGTGTCGAGAAGATCCAAGTCGAGAATTGAGACGGCTGTGAAGATTCGGGACTTTGTTGCCTGGATCACTTCGAAGGTCGAGGTGTCTTGGACGAAGACGACGAAGCCGCAGTGTTCGGGTATCCATTCGGGATCGAGGGTAAAATTTCGAGAGATATCGAGGGACTGGCCCTCTTGGATGGAGAAGGGCTGGCCGTTGCCGTCAGGGTACATTTTCCGCATGACGTGGTCATGGAGCAGAAGCCCGTTCGAGGCCTCGTATTCGATTTCGGATTCGGTCAGGACGAATTGAATGACGACGTCCGGAGAAGAGATCTCCTCCGAAGATGTAATGTGCGCCTGAACCCTCTCGTCCGATCCGTCGAGATCGAAGCCGAGGGTCATCTCCAGCGGAATCTCTTGTTGACTTCTCTGTTCCAGCAGAGCAACCCATAACTCCCAGGGATCGTCCATGTCGTAGGCATCATCGTCACCGACCCCGTCGAAAAAGAGGCGGGGCACGTACCACACCTTTTCCCCACTGTGTTCGGGATAGAAATCGACTCGCGCCTCGTTTTCTTCCCTGTTCGCGTTGTAGAAGGGATCGCTCGGGGACGGCCACCAGACGTGGTAGGAAATGAGGGCCAGATCTTCAGCGTTCAGCTGTTCAAGGACCGCCACACGGGGGTCCGCCTCCGCACAGCCCCGTCACGACGTGTTGGTGAAAAGCTCTCCCAGGACCATGCGCCGGGCTGCACCCACAGGGCCGGAGAGAGCACAAGAAAGAGACAGCGAAAGAACGAAGGCGGCCATGCTTCGTGTCATGGCCGCCTTGTCTCTTTGAATCCAAAAGAGGTGAAAAGAAAATTTCATAGACCTCCATTAGCCGCCCAGAATGATGTTTACCAGGACGATGGCGTCAATGATGTTGATGGCTCCGTCTTCGTTCACATCAGCCGCCCACGCCTGACCGGGTGTCGGCTGGTGCGTTCCCAAGACGATGTTCACCACCCAGACCACATCAATGATGTCGACGTTCCCGTTTTCATTCACATCGCCGATCTGAGGCTCAAACTCAAACCAGTCGAAAATTCTCTGAAGGAAATCCGCCCGCATATTGAAGGAATTGGCCACATCGTAGAATTCGACGAGCGACTCGAACCCAAAGGCGAAGTAGACGAGTCGGTAGTCGTTCATGTACCGGAGAGCTGCCGTACGGCCGGAGTTATAGTACGTAAGTATGGGCATAGCATCTCCGAGAGGCGCTATCTCGTCCGGGCTGTCCTGGTTGGCCGCCCCGTAATCGCCGCTGGCGAGGGACAGCATGCTCAATTCGCCTGTGATCGGGTCAGCCGTGGGATTGAGCCAGATGTCGCTGCTGCTGTCGGCCACAAACTCGGCGTGGAGGTAATCGCTGAGAAAGGATGATCCCTGAAGATCGGAAGCGATATCCTGACCACTGATGATGAGGTTTCCGCCTGCATCGAGATAGGCCGTCAGGACGGCCTCGTCCTCAGGTGTGATGGTGGGATCGGAGGCGCCGGTGAACCAGATAACGATGTCATAGGATAGCAGGACGTCAGCCCCCGGGGTCTCTACCAATGTGGTGTTCCAGACGTGATAGGTCTCATCCCGGTCGTAGAGGGCCATTTTGTAGAACCCCTCTGCGTTGTAATCCCAGGGGAAGACCGCAGGGATGTGGTCATCGTTGACGATGAGGATGTTGGGCTTGCCGACGAGGATCTCGATCTCCTCCTCAAAGGTGACCTGGCCGCCGTTGGCCGTGAGGGTGATGGTTATATCGGTGAAGTGGACCTCAACGTCCTGGCTGACCTGGAAGACGAGAGGAACAGTTGTATTGTCGACCGTGCCGTTGAGGGGGATGTCGTCGAGCTGAACGTCAGAGGTGAGGATGGAGACGTCTGGATCGTCACAGGTGAGCGTGGCCGAGACGCCTGTGGCCAAAGGACCGTAATTTCTCACGGAGAAGGTGACGTCCACGCTTTCCCCCTGCTCGAAGTTGCCGTCGCCATCTCCTCCGGAGTCGATGAGGTCGTATTCGATCACTGAGACCGAGGTGAGGATCCTGGATTTTGTGGCTTGGATGACCTCAAAGGTGGCATTGTCCTGGACGAAGACGACGAAGCCGCAGTGTTCGGGCATCCAACCGGGATCGAGGGTAAAATCTCGGGAAATATCAAGGTGTTGACCCCCTTGAATAGTGAAAGGTTCGCCGTTGCCGTCCGGGTACATTTTTCGCATGACGTTGTGATGGATATTGGAGCCGTTTGTCGCCTCATACGCGATCTCTGATTCGGTGAGGACGAAGTGGATGACAACATTCGGAGCATCGAGGGTCTGTTCAGCAGTGATGTGAGCATGGACGGTGCCGTTCGTACCGTCGAAATCGAAATCGAGGGTCATCTCCAGGGGACTCTCCGTCAGATTCCTGTCGGTTATCATGTTGGGCCAGGTGTCATCGTCGTACAAGTATTGGCCGTCGATGAAACCATCGAAGAACATACGCGGAACGTACCAGCCACCTTCAATAGGATCGTCCGGGTAGAAATTGATTCTCCCCTCGTTCTCTTCGACATTGGCCAAGTAGAACGGATCATCATCGCCCGGCCACCATCCGTGAAACTCGATGAGGGCCAGGTTTTCAGCGTTGCTCTGATCAAGGACCGCCACACGGGGGTCCGCTTCTCCGCAGCCGCCTCACGATGTGTTCGTGAAGTACTCGCCCAGGACCATCCGCTCTGCGGATTGTGCCTGGTAGGAGAGAACGGAGACGAGGGCAACTGTGAAGATGAGTCCAATGATCGCCCTTTTCATGGTCACCTCCTCCTTGTGATAGGGTGAAACGTGAAACAGAAACCCCACACCACACCTCATCCACCCAGAATAATATTGACGAGAACGACGGCATCAACAATATTGACCGCGCCGTCCTCATTCACATCCGCCGCCCAGCTTTGTCCGGATGTCGGGGCGTGTGTTCCCAAGATGATGTGGAGAGGGAACAGAGCGGCCGTAACGACCAGCGCGAGCAGGAGCATAATCACCCTTCTTAAGATCGTGCCTCCTTTCGTAAAGAGGTGGGTTGATTGTATCAACGGCTGTAACGAAAACCGTTACAGCCTACTGAATAATTTGACTTCAATACCTTCAAACTCGGGTTCGAGGCGACATACGCCACCGGCGCAGAGAAAGCCGGCCTGGCGTGAACCGTACATGACAGACAGGTCATGATTCGGTGATATATTAATATCAAACTTGCCGAAAAGCCAAAGGTTTTTTTCGTCCGGCCTGTTCTGGAGTTTTTCTTGAAGGTCGGACGTGTTGGTCCACTCCCCTACGAGGCTCAAGGTGTATTTCGGAGAGTGGGCGTATTCCAGCGAGTAGATCTGGTTATCGAACTCACCCAGCAACTCCGAATCCGTGTGCTGGTGTTGGAAGACGAAGCGGAAACTGTTTACAGGATCGAGAGAATATGTGAACTCAAAAACAGGGGTGATATACGTATCCTGTCTCTGCTTTGAAAGACCCAAGGCTCCAATAGTAAAGAAGTCGTCGCTGAAATGATGTTCTATTTCGCCATAAATCTCCTCGTACAGCGTGTTTCCTTCTCCTAAGATCGTTTTGCCCTCATGATCCTTTGTCAGGCTGTAGTTGGCGAGAAGGGACGTCTTCGGTGTGGGAGAGAAGGTGGCTTCGATCTGTATTCCGGCTTCATCATCGGCATTCAGAAGGTACGGATGTCTGTTCAGCAATGTGTACGAATGTTCACGAATGAGAGCCGGTGGATTGTTGTATGTTACAAAATGGTCATCCGACAGGAAGAAGAAATTATGATAGTATTTGTATTCGCAACTTAATCCGAAACCTGCTGTCGTAAAACTCGTTGAGAAATAGGCTCCAGTGCCTTTAGAATTTGTCTTCTTCCCGTATTCACCGTAGAGATCCAACATCCACGTCTCCTGTGAAAGGGAAAGCTGCGTTCTCCCCGAGGTGATCTCCGCCTTCTGGCGAAGATTCGGACTGTTGCTCACATAACTGCCGCCGAATGCTACTCCATCCAACAGATTCAGGTTAAGATCAGCCCCATGTATCAGGTCTGTCCTTTGATCTGAAGGGCCTTCGGGTCTGCCGGAGAGAAAGGTGGCTGAAAGCCGATCGTAGCTGACATCGAACTTCACCCCTTCCAGATTATTATCGACACGGATATCACGATCCTCGTATGTGCGAAGGGTCATTCCTCTACCGAACATGGCGTAGTAATTACCGACGCGAGCCTGGATATTATCGTGATGATATTCAAAATAACGAAAGGTGATCCCCTCTTCCACAGGGTCAGTCCCGGGGAACTGTAAGGATGGGTCTTTGGGCTGATAGAGCTCCATTCTCAATCCTGCGGTGAAATTGTCGAAGTAGAAGTCGGCATCGAGCCAGTTCTCGAGAATCTCATCGTTCGTCTCTGTGGAAAAGGAGTATTCCATGTGGTTGGCCAGGCTGGTCGTCAGACCGCCAAACATCTGGGCCTTGAGTGGCAGAGACAATGCCGTGAGTACCATCAGCATGAATACAAGCAGGAA
>CP070758.1:4782324-4786133 GCA_020348925.1 Gemmatimonadota bacterium
AACGGCAGCCCCATCGCCGACACAAGTTATGACGACACCGATCTCTCAGGTGGGGACTACACCTACCTCCTCAGGGCCCTCGATACCTACGGCCTCGAGAGCGGCCCCTCGGCCGCCGTGAGCGCCTCGGTTACCGCCTCTTCCGACTCCTCAAGCTCCAGCTCCGGTGGGTGCTTCATGACGACGGCCAGAAACGCTGGTCCCTTCCGGGGAACCGACGAGGTTCCTCTGCCTTTTGTTCTCGCAATCGGCGCCTTGGCTTGGATGGTCCGGCGGAATTAGGCGACTCAATCCTACCTCAAAAGAGAATCCATTTTCTTGTCTACATTTCCGTACTGCCAATTTCAGTTTCTTGAAGTCCTATCAATATCCTTATATAGTGCCCCCGTTAAGTTATTGAAAAGCAATATGCCCTATGTGGCTCCGCGTGCTTGGCTCGAGTCCGCGATACGCGTGATCCTTTCGATCATTTGAATCATGAACATTTGAATTTGTTGGATGCTTCGGGTTTCGAGTTTCAGATTTGATTGCGGCTTCGCCGCGCTGCGGTCTCCGATACTACGTGTTCTGGATCCGACTCTGACGCGAGGGCTCGACGAAGACCTCGAATTCTCGCAAGTTTTTTCATGCTTCAGGAAAAAATGTCCGTTGAATATGAAAGAGAGGTGTTTTTGGGCGGACCGGTCGCATGACTGGTCTGAGACTTTTGTGAAATCCATTTTGAAAACAAAGGATTAGCTGTTGTTCTCCTTTAGGCTTTTTCAACTCTTCTTCAAAGACACTGGAATGGAAATTGCTACCTAAGCCCATGATATTCTATGCGTATTTGCTCTGAAACATCCTCTCATTCGCGTGGCCTTTGGTTATTACCGAGGGGCGAATGAAGATGAGAAATAGAATGGAGCTCCAAGACAATCAACACATGGGTAGATCTTTAAGGTTGTTTTTCTACATTTGTCGGCCAGTGGCTGTAAAACTCGTTGCAACTCTGATTGCGGTCCTGGCCTTGTTTAGCGTTGCGACCTCAGCCCAGGCAGCGATTACGTACCGGGATAAAGACTCCCTCTGGTCTGACAGCGCCAACACACTGTCCCTGCCGATGCCTACCGGGACGGTCGAAGGCGATCTGATGATCGCCACCGTGACCCACGACGTTGGCAGCACCACCCTCAGTGCGCCAGCCGGCTGGACCCTCATCCAGCCTGCTTCACCTGGAACCGAGGAATGCCGTACGCGTTCATGGTATAGGGTGGCTCAGTCCGGCGAGTCTGGTCCATATGAGTTCAACTCCGACGCTACCAATTCTATGTTGGCACAAATCGTGACTTTCTATGAATCGACGGATGTTAATGTAGATGGTTGGACGCTTGAAGACTCTTCGTACAAGTATCAGGAAGGTTCCAACTCCATAACCTCGACCAGCGTCACCGGTGTCGCCAACAGCCTATTGTATCTCGCTGAAGCCGAGGATGACAACGTAGACGTCCTTACTGCTCCCAGCGGTATGACGATGCTTTATGAGGAAAAATCAGGGGGCAATGCTCTGGCCACCTACTATGAATTCCGAGGTGCGGGCGGGGTCACCAAGGACATTACTTGGGATGATAGCGCCGACGAATTGGCAGCCATTGCCGCAATCTTCAGCTGGTCCGCAGCGATATTTTATTCTGTCGGTACAGATACCTCACCGCTGTATCAGGGGGATGCATCGGCCTCAAGCGGGACGCTTACACTGGAGGGAGGCCCGGCAGCAGATAAGATCGGTGTGGGTGATGAGGTACAGGTAGGGTCATATCGCTACTACATCACCAGGCGGAATTCATCCACGGAGTTTCGCATTCAAGATTCTGCGGCCAGTGGCGGCACACCGGGTGACACCAACATTACGTTTGGCACCACCAGCATCGAGATTTACCGGGCCTTCAACTCTTTAGACAGTGCGGCATCAAATTCAAACGACGGCAGTCACCTGAATACCGACGATCTGGTAACCGGAAAATTTCAGCTCAACTGGCCCTGCTACAAAGATGGTCCGGATACCCCAAATGACTGGGTTGACATTGAGGAGCCCTGGGTCACGGGACCTAATAACTACATTAGAGTCTACACACCCACGGATGAAAGTGAGGTGGGAGAATCCCAGAGACATGACGGGACAGCCGGTACGGGGTATCGACTCGCTCCCTCGGACAGTTCTGGTGGCTACTTTAACATTCTCTTTATTAGTACGGACAATGGCTATGTTCGCATTGACGGCATCGAAATCAGTGGCGAAAACATCACAAATGGAGAGAATATCCGGGGAATTCTGGTAAACGAAGGCCCAGCTTCGCAAGACGTTCGAATCACCAATAATTTAGTCTACGGCCTTACCAATGACACGACTGTAAGTTCCAAAGTTCGTGGGATATACGTGGATGACACAGATAATAGCAAAGTGTTCAATAACGTTATCTATAACATCACCAATACGACCACAGACGCCGACAGTGAGGTCATTGGGATCGAGAGTGGCACAGTCGGAACAACGCAATATATCTATAATAACACGATTTACAATATCAAACATACCGGTACTGGAGGCGGCGGCGATGCATACGGGGTTTATGATAGTGCCGGAAGTACAATAGATGCCAAAAACAACTTTGTGGGATCGGTGGATAGTACCCCTGGCAGTGAAGCGTGTTTTAGTGGAACTTTTTCTGCTGAAAACTACAACATCTCCTCTGACACTTCCGTCACTGGCCCGGATTCTATGGCCAGCCGTACAGCAACCGACAGCTCTAATCCCGGAACCGGCGATTGGGTGGTTTTCAAAGACATAAGCACGGGATGGGATTTTCACCTCAAGGGTATTGGGGAGAATGATGCCCTCGATAAGGGAACGGATCTTTCGACCTCCGTTACGGGTGACATCGACGGAGACAGCCGGCCATACGGTTCGGGGTGGGATATCGGCGCTGATGAACAGACACCAACCACCCACTACCGCTCCGTGGGGACAGACGCCCCGCCGCTCTACAACCAGGGCAAAGCCTGGATAGATGATGGTGTCAACAGCACCGACAAGAGTACGGTGGTCTTCACTGGTGGGGCGAGCCTTCCCGGGCCCACGGCCATTGGCGCGGTAGGCACGGGCGATAAGCTCACGATCGGCGGCGAGACTTTATACATCCTCTCTCGAGAGTCGGCCACCCAGGTCACCCTCCAATCCCCGGCCCAGAACACTTACTCGGATGCCACGTACCAGATCGATCGGGCCTACGATGACATCACGGCATGGGAAACAGCCCGGCAGGGCGACCTTGCAGCGAACAACACGATTGAGGTGGCGGTCTGCTACAAGGACGGCCCGATAGATCAGGACGTAGAAATTGTAATTCTTGGTTGGACGACAGGGCCGAACAACTACATCAGAATCTGGGTGCCATCCGGCCAGCGGCATGACGGAACGGCGGACAGTGGTAGCGGCACGGATGGATTTGTCCTGAGGCCGAACTATACGGGCGGCGGACTCAACCTTTTTGAAATCAACGAAGAGTACGTTCGCATCGAAGGGATTGAACTCGACGGTTCCGATGTAGATGCACCTCAAATTTATGGCTTTTATGTAGACAGTATAGACGATGTGAACAGCGACGTCCGGTTCGATAAGATGCTTGTCCATGACATTGAAAAGAATACGACAGATAATCAATATACGACCCGCGGAATCTACTTTTCCGATGGGACGGGTCGGGTAACGAACTCAATCGTCTATAATATTACGAGCGAAAACCCCGATGTTGACGCGGCCGTCGAAGGAATCA
>CP070758.1:4786233-4794120 GCA_020348925.1 Gemmatimonadota bacterium
AACAATCACTCATTTTTTTTGGAAGGAAGCGAAGGGGATCTCAGGGAAGCTTTCGGGATAATGAGGGGGGAAGATATATTGCCCGGCATCATTCCTGAGTGGAACGACTGGATGGAGCATTCAGTGCCGTGGACTCTGAAAAAGAATCAGGACTATATCAGCCAGAGGACGGAGACGGGGAGGAGGATTGAAAAGGAGCTGGATGAGAGCGGGAGCGCCGGGTCCACCTGGTCCAATGATGTGAAGAAAGGATACAAAAAGCGACGCGATGTCTTGAAGGACGTTTTCCAGGAGGCATATCGGTTTTTAATGAACCTGGAGCAGCTCCACGACCGGGACCCCCGGTTCCACATCGGGACGGACAGAAATCTTCAGATGTATTTCGAAGATACATTTCTGTTCTATCTGAAAATTGTAGACCGGAAATCCACAGGACCACACCTGATATTTTCACCCCAGTTCCACGGCCGGCTCAAAGAAGGAACCCATCCCTCCCCGGCCCTCTTCTTCAGTCAAATCAGCAGACAACGGGAGATATTCGACACGAAATCACGAGGCAGCTCAAAAAGCGATTCGATTACAGTCAAGCCGAAGGATGGGGAGGCTTTTTTCAAGCAGGCGAGTAGGATTTTGGAATCACTGAGATAAGAATAATTTTATTTCGAGGGTTCGACCCTCAGCAATTTTTAAGTTTTGGATATCCGAAGATTAAAGATTAAAGATGCGACCCCAGCATGCCCAAAAAGTCCAATATTTTGTGCACGAGATAGATTTCATGAACAACGATTGTGCATGAGGCGGAGAAGGTACACAAAATTTTCGATATTCTGTGCACGAACTACATTTTATGCATAGCCAGTGTGTACATTTTCTATAAAAGCTTATCTTAAGGGAATGGTGGTGCAGAACGTGATTTAAAATATCATAATTTGAGCGATGATTTAATATTGCGGTGACGATCGGTGTCATGTCAGGTAAAATCCAATTGAGTGAAAGAAGGTGATACAATCACAATGATCAACTTGCAGTTCAATTTGATGTTGTATGTACCAAACTTCTTAGGAGGAACACATGCCAAAAGAAATGGACGATGCAGCAAACGAAGCTTCCGAAGAACTTGAAACTATCAAAGAAGAGCATCCTGATGGTGTCAAAGCTGTTGAAGAGTGGACGAAAAGATGGGTTAAAACAGCCGGTTACAAGCGCCTTGCTAAGATCCTCGCAGGCAGGTGGGGCTGAGCAGTCAGTTTAGGGTCAGACATTAGAAAAGGATACAAGCGGGTCAAAAGTCTAAAAGTCTCCTATGAGCAGAGGGGCAGAGGAGCAAAGGTGTAATCGCCCTGAAACATGAGTTGTTGGAACATCCAGCGAGCGGAGAGTCGTTTATTCCGCGGTTTGAATCCCCGAGATTCGGGAATGAGTTTGGAAAAAAACAGCGCAGTGAGCCGATGACGGTCCCGGCGAATGTTTATTGGGCTGTTCTTTCTTTTGCTTCGTTTTCTTGAGACAAGTAAAGAAAATGAAGGTTTATGAGAAAAAAGTCAAAAGAGGATAGACCGCTTTTGAAAAGTGGTTGCATCAATCCCCCTCTATCCCCCTTTTTGGGAAAGGGGGAGGTTAACAACCCCTGTTTCCTCCTTTCATAAGGGGGACATTGTAAAATGCAAAATGAGCAATGAGCATTTCAAATTGGGGATTAGGCCCTGAGAAATAGGAGAGAATGCTATGAAACTGGTAGACATGTGGCATTCGAGTCACAGACCGACAGTCTCGGTCGAACTGTTCCCCGCCAGGTCCGAGAAAGCGGCTGAGAATCTTGAGAAAGTTATCGATACGTTGGCTGCCCTGAAACCAGATTTCGTCTCTGTTACCTTCGGGGCTGGCGGCTCCACACGCGAAGGTTCGCACCAACTTATAGAAAAACTGAAAAACGACAAGGGCTTGGAGGTACTCGCCTATTTCGCCTGCTACGGACTGGGGCCGGAGGACATTACTGCTGTTCTGGACACCTATCGTGCGATTGGGATTGAGACTATTCTGACTGTGCGCGGAGATCCGCCCCAGGAGGAGGAATTCAAGCCGCACCCGGACAGTTTGTCCTATGCTTCCGATCTCGTGTCGTTCATCCGACCACGATACGACTTCTGTATGGGGGTAGCAGGTTATCCCGAGGGGCATATCGATGCTCCGAGCAAGGAGAAAGACATCGCGTACCTAAAACTGAAGGTGGACCAGGGGGCGGAATACATCATCAGCAATTACTTTTACGACAATCGATATTTCTTCGACTTCGTTGAACGCTGTCGGGCCGCTGGTATAAGCGTCCCGATCCTGCCCGGGGTGATGCCGATCTTCAGTGTCAAGATGATGGAGACGTTAGCAGGTTTGTGTGGGGCGACCATCACCGATGAAGTGCGTCGTGGAATCGCCGCTCTGGCTGAAGGTGACAAAGAAGCACTCGTGGCTTTTGGGATCGAGTATGCGCTCCGCCAATGCAGAGAATTACTTCAAGCAGGCGTGCCGGGGTTGCACATTTACACCATGGACCGTAGCAAATCCGCGGTGGGGATAGTCAATAGCCTGCGAAGTGAAGGACTGTTGTGATCTAAGAGTCGAAAAATAAAATCTTAAGGGAATGGTGTTGCAGGAAGTGACTTAAAATATCGTAATTTAGAAGAAAAAGTTATCAGGAACCTTTTTCCGTGGAGAAGTGGGAACAACTCTTTTTCCAATCCCTCTCATTCTTCCTTTGGGAAAGGGAGAAGTCAGCGGAAGGGATTTTTTTGTTTACACCACTCTCAGTCTCCCCTTGATAGGAGAGACTATACCGAGAGGGTTAATCCTCAAATTTTAAGTATTGATTTTAAAAGATCGATCCTCATCGAATGAAGAGGGACGGGAGATAGAGATCCGGAGAAAAAAGACAGGAAACTGAAAACCGTAGATAGGGCAGTGGGTAAGGGGGTAGAGGTGCTTCGTTGCGAGGGAGAGGAAACGCTTTACACTTCCAGACCCTTTTTCAAGAATAGAAATAGATTATGAAGGTGCTGTCTGCGCTCGTTACTTGAAATTCTTCTCTCTTCACGCAGGATTTCCTGGATCGGTTTTGCATACGCATCATCGATCAAGGAAAGAAAAGACTTAACCAATGGAATTACTCTTTCGCTTCCATGTTGCCTAATATCTCGACCTATTAGAAATGCCCCAGAGGTCTCATACGTGATACCATCTGCTATTACATCGAAACGCCTTGATTGTTCACCTGATTCTTCAACGTGCTCCAAAATATATAGGATATCAATGACATCGCGTCGATATCCTCTGTCAAGATACGCTCCCATCTTCAAGACGACCGATAGCCAGAGGGGAATAGTTGGTATTTTGAATCCTGGAACGAGTTCCCGTTTTTCTGCGAATAAAAATACTTGATCAAATCCCCGCACATCTATGCGCTTGCCAGAAACAGGCCACTCAATACAATTTCCGTCCAACAACTCCGCTCCATAGGGAAGAAGATCAATCACTGCATTGCCAAAAAAGAGTCGCTGTTCGACTTCATGTTCTCTTTTCTCAAATCCATGCTTCGCAAACACTTCTTTGATGCGTTCAAAATCATTCCAGTTCTTTACCCGAAGTACAAAGTCGGCATCCTTCGTTTCCCGAGTTCCCAGACTCGCTGAGTAAGAACTGTTAAGATCTATACATATTGCTGGAACCAGTGCTCCAATTAATAAACTAAGGGACACCCTTTGTAATCGATTACGATTCATTTGATTGTGCGTTTCATAGTTCCTTTTTGGGAAAAAGGTGTTTATTAGGACCGAACTGGGAAGCAGAATTTGTTACGCTCCTAAATTTTCATTGGAGCAATAAGACAATAAGAATAAAACGGCAATACGCAATCGTGCAATACATTGCAAAGAGTGTCCCCTATGTCTATGTTCCGTTTCGCTCCTTTCAAACCACGCGCTCCCTATCACGCGGGGCAAAAATTCCTTGACCGGCTCAGGCAAAGCTGCTATTATTAGCTGTCATGAACGATGTCACGACGCGTCGATGAGGGAGACATGCCCTCGTCCACTTTCCCTTGAGGTACGTTTCTGGCGGGACAGACCCATATCTCACAGTGCTCAGGGGAGCTCTTGCAGGATGTATTCGGTGATCCTGTTCCGGGAACGCGGAATGAGGATGATGTCCGTCCGTGCGAGTGAACGAGGGGGAGACGTGACGTGCCTTGTTCGCTGTCGCATTTAGATGAACGGATTTATTCCGGCAACTCATCAGAATGTCACATCGTGGAGCAATTCTCATGGAAAACCTCACGGTTCAAAATCGTGTCGATGAATGAGCGAAGGATGAAGCGACGATTGTGGGCTCTTGCCACAGGAATGGTCGTATCAGGATTCGTTGCCTCCGCTTCACCTGCTCAGAGTGTGTACGATCTCGATACGTGGAACGGGAACATTAGGATAATGGGGGATGATGCGTCCGACCGTTCGGGTTCCTCCGTATCGAGTGGGGACATCAACGGAGACGGGATCGGCGACATCATTATCGGGGCACATCAGGCGGATCCGGAAGGTGGTGCTGGTGCAGGTGAGGTCTATGTTATTTACGGGCGGATCGACGCTGCTGCGGAGTGCGTCATTGACCTCAACGCCGTCCCGGCCGATATCACGGTCTATGGAGATGATTCGTACGACCACTCCGGCTTTGCTGTGGTGAGCGGCGATATCAACGGGGACGGGGTGGATGACGTCATCTTTGGGGCCCACGGCTCGGCGCCGGCGGGGGGAGGTGATGCCGGCGAGGTCCACGTGATTTACGGGAGCGGGTCGTTTCCGGTCAACCACACCATCGACCTCAACGCAGGCTCGGCGGACATCAGCATATACGGCGACGATGTACTGGATCTCTGCGGCGAGTCGGTATGGAGTGGTGACGTTAACGGAGATGGCGTCGACGACATTCTCATCGGAGCTGGGGGCTCGACACCAGCGCCTATGGCCGGCAAGGCCTACGCGGTTTATGGCAGCAGGTCATTTCCGGACAACCACGTCATTGACCTAAACTCTGTCTCGGCCGATGTCTCGATATACGGCGCTGAATCAGGCGATCGGTTGGGGGCATCAGTGTCGGGCGGCGATGTGAACGGAGATGGCATAGACGATATGCTCATCGGAGCACCCCGGCCTGGTTTGCCGTGGCAAACCAGGAAGACTGGCAAGGTTTACGTGATCTACGGCCGCACATCGTTTCCGGTCAATCATACCATCGAGCTCGGCTCAAGTGCAGCGGATATTACCCTGTCCGGCCGTGATGAAGGCGATTTCTTTGGCCAGTGGGTATCGTGTGGCGATATCAACGACGACGGGATCGATGATATCATCGCCGGGGCCCAGCTGGCAGATCCGGCCGGTGGCGATGATGCGGGTCAAACGTGTGTAGTGTATGGCAGCAGGTCATTTCCGGCAGACCATACTCTTGACCTGAGATCGCACACGGCGGATGTGACGGTGAACGGCGATGATGCGGGTGACTACTCCGGTCACTCCGGGTCAGTTGGAGACATCAACGGCGATGGGATCGATGATATGATTATTGGGGCCTATGGTGCCAACACAGGGGCCGGCGACGATGTGGGTGAAACCTACGTCATCTATGGGAACAGGTTTTTCCCAATCAGCCATACCATTGACCTTGACTCCGTCCCTGCTGACGTGATCGTTTACGGGGATGACGCCATGGATCGATCCGGTTGGGCTGTGTCCAGTGGCGACGTAAACGGAGACGGGTTGGACGATCTTCTCATCGGGGCATATTCGGCAAATCCAACGGGTGGTGTCGGGGCCGGTGAGACGTACGTCATTTACGGGGTCCATGATGTTTCGGTGGAAGAACATGAAGCCCCTCAGCCGACTCGGTTTGCCCTGTCTCAGAATTTCCCCAATCCCTTCAACCTCAGCACCACCATACGGTACACCCTTCCGGAGGCAAAGCCCACGATGTACGATGCATACCAACGGTCTTCTCTCATCTCTCTGAAGATTTACAACCTGTTGGGCCAGATGGTGAGGACGCTGGTGGAAGAGATTCAGGAACCCGGCTCATACACCGTCACCTGGGATGGGAAGGATAACGAAGGGAGACAGGCACCCAGTGGCGTCTATTTCTATCACCTCTCAGCCACTGGTACCGTGGTCATGAAACGAATGGTGCTGACGAAATAAACTGGATATGGAGAGTATGTGGGGTCGAGTCTCCATTTGACTCTGGGGTGAGAAATGTCGGAAGTCGAAAAATGAAAAAACCTCATAGGAGCAGAGGAGCTGGGGTTTAGAGGAGATAGTGTGTGGGAGTCAGCGTGTACGGGTGGATGTGAAAAGGGAAAAGAACTATGATCTCATCAGAAAGAATACCAAAAAACCGAAAAGCGCGAGGATACCAAGCAGTATACCGATCGCGATCTGGATCTTATTGTCTCCGCCAGCGTGTGCACCGAGAGCCTGGGAGAGAAAATCGCCGATGAGCATCGATTCCCCGTGCCCATCCCTGATGGTGATATTGTTTGTTTCGATATACTTGCGAAGATCATCACCGGCTCTCCTCCGCCCTGCGACCATACTTGTCGCAATACCTACGGCGAATCCGGCTCCTATACCTGCACCAAAGTTCATATCCTCCTCCTTTCGTTTTGATCTAATATTTGAACGAGCTTTGTTAAATACGCTCTTTAGAGGGCAAGATATATGCGGAAGTTTCAGTGAAGGGAATATTACAAGTCGAAACGTTCTTCTGAACCATGACTTACAGGGTAAAGGTGGAGAGGAGAGACTCAAAAAGAAAGGGTTGTTGTTTTTCCTTGTTTTTTGTAAATTATTACAACTATGATTAAATACCAATGGGATGAAAAGAGAAGCAGAGCGGTAGTAAAAAGGACAAGCTGCTTTTGGGACGAGCAGGTCACATCCCTGGTGTTTGCTTTTCAAAGTCAAAAAGTCGAAGAGCCTAGCGGTTAAAAAATCAAAGAGTCGAATGGCTCAAGTGTTTGGCAATCACTTGTGAATGTCGGCTAATACTTACGCTTAAGGGCGGCTCATTTCGAAGATTGTTCTAAGAGCAGGTGAATATGAGTACTCATACTTTCGTCAAAAGATCACCCTGTGCAGTTTTACTATCTCTAATATTTCTCATCAACAGTTGCTATCTGTTTAAAACGAACCCTGCAGGTGATCCTCCAGAATTTCCGGAGCGGTCTGAAATTATGTCCCAGGGAGTCGTGGACTACGAATGGTCATTTTTTACATTGGACGGCGAAGAAAAAACATTGAAGGATTATGCGAATATAGTCATTTTTATGACCATTTGGGCAACCCGTTGTGAGGACTGTTTATCGGAGTTGCCAAGTATACAGACATTGTATGACTCAATGATGGGAGAGAATGTGGTTTTTATGCTTCTGTCGGATGAAGAGGAAGATTCGTTGATAGAATTTGTTGAGACCAATGGTTTGAACGTTCCGGTGTATACGTATAAGAATGAACTACCGGACGTATTAAAGGCAATTGAGACTCCTTCAACATACATCATTGATCGACACGGCTCGATTGTGTTTAAACACATCGGGGCGGCCAAGTGGGACGGTCTGACGACTCGAAAATTTCTGCGTGAATTGCAATGATATCGATAAGGTACCTCTGAAATCCAGCCTTTATATTAGGATTATTTCCCAATAATTTAATCGTGTATGAGTTTACCTCGTCACCGTAATCGAACGACATTACTTGAAATGTAGATAAGTTAGTAATTATCAGAAGACAGTGCTGTCCGGTTGTTTGAGATTGTGTTTCCAGTAAATACTTTCTCTGTAATTGGTTGAAGCAAAAT
>CP070758.1:4794220-4827114 GCA_020348925.1 Gemmatimonadota bacterium
CCTCGGAATCGATGACACCGTCGTTGTCGAAATCCCATTGCCAGGACGTGGCGTTTCCAGTGGATTGGTCTGTGAAGTGGACTTGGAGCGGGGCGTGGCCGGTAGGGGGGTCGGCCGCGAACTGGGCGTAAAGGCTCGAGACTTTGAGGAGCCAGAGATCGTACCGACCGGCACCGTAAGAGTCGGTGTGGCCGGTTATGACGTAGTTCCCATCGCTTGTTTTACAGACTGCGCTCGGCCAGTCGGAACCGGAACCGCCAAAGTTCTTCGCCCAGACTTGGTTTCCCTCTGAATCCAGTTCTATCATCCGCAGGTCATTTCTCAGGGTTTCGTACGATTTGATGGAACCGCAGACGAGGTATCCGCCGTCGTCCGTCTCGCAGAGTGACGTCCCGCGATCGTGCAATGCCTCGCCGAAATTACTCCGCCACATCTCGTTTCCCTGAGCGTCGGTTTTTATGACCAGCCAGTTCAGCGGGGTGAAAACGTTGCTCTCGCCATTGAGCAGATAGCCGCCATCGCTTGTCTGGCAGACGGCATTGCCCCAATCGAAAGGAAAAGCTTCGGTATTCCCGTAAAAGTCATTCCATTCTTGATTCCCGTCCGAATCCGTCTTGATCAAGAAGTAGTCCTGATTTGATGAATATGAAGAGTTGGCACCAATAATTATGAGGCCTCCGTCGGATGTCGTTCGGACATCCCATCCCACATCCAGTCCATGGCCACCGAATACTCTTGTCCACAGCGTATCACCGTCGGAATTCGTTTTGATGAGCCAGACATCGCTACCACCTGCACCGAAGGATTCGGTATATCCGCAGATGATGTACGTGCCATCGCTCATCTCACAGGCGGATCTTCCGATGTCTTCTTCCGGGCCCCCGAAGGTCCTCGTCCACAGCTCGTCTCCGTTCGAGTCGGTCTTGATGAGGTACACATCATTCAGACCTTGTCCGAAGGATGTGGTGGAGCCTGTCAGGAGATAACCGCCGTCGTTCGTCCGGCACACCGAATATCCGTACTCCCAGCCGGGGCCGCCGAAGGTGCGCGACCATTGCTCGTCTCCCTGGGAGTCCGTCTTTACGAGATATATGTCGGAGGCACCTGCACCGAACGAATAGGTATAGCCGCATATGATGAAGCCCCCGTCGCCGGTCTCCTGGACGGACCTGCCTCCCTCGGAATCAGGGCCGCCGAATGTTTTGGCCCAGGTGGCTGCATCTTCATTGATGATGCGCGAAATCTTGGTTGAGGAGATATCAGTTTTCGTTTTGGTTTCTCCGCCACTGTCCCGTGTCATAGCCAGGGCAGTGGTTATGGCCTGAATGTTATGATAGTGATTCGATTGACCCTGAACACCGGTCACGATATTTCCGTCAATGACTGGCGGGTGCGTATTTCCCATGAAATTTGCCCCCGCAGCCTCGTATTCGCTGATGAAATTATTTGAACCGACAATGTCAACATCTTGCAAACGATCAGCAGCAGCTAATACGCGCGGTCCTGAACACATTGTAAAAACAACCAATCCCGAATCAACGGCGGCCGTTACAAGGTCCATGGCTTCCTGACTGCCTATAATATCGGCCCACGGATTACCGCCACCCGCATACTCCGGGGGTAATATTAAAACATCATACTCTGTGATATCCGTGATCTCCGAGACAAGCACATCAGCCGTTAGGATGGGGATTCCAAAGAAAGGACAGTGTGGGAGTGATTCGTTCACTCCTGTCAGAGTGATGTCCCAGCCGTATTCCTCCAGATCGTCCCAGATGAAAAAGAAGTTCGGTCCATAACCGTTCCCCATGAGAATTAATACCTCGATGTTTTCTGCCATAAGGCTGCAGACGGCCACGAGGACAAAAGCCAAACAGAGAGTAATAGTGAACACAGTCTTCATGGTATCCCCTCCTTGTTCAATAGGTACGGTACATGTGGTTTTTTGGGTGGTATGCATATTCAGTCCCGATTCTCCCAATGGCGGTGTGTTAGATCATGGTTGCAAAACTTTTGTTTCACTGATGGAAGATGTTTATGGTTACGCAAAATACATGCCACAAGTTCCCTACACAGACGTCAAAATTGATATTTTTTGAAGGTTTTGAAATAGAGTGTGTTACACGGTTACCGCTGTTGATAGTCGGTGCGATCGGGGAAATCATGCAGGAAGTTGCACGAGGGGAGAGGAAATGTTTTGCAGGTCCTTCACGTCGCTCTTCAGTCGAGGGGTGGTGCGACGTAATACGATCTGAAGGAAATATCGATCATGGATGGAAAGAGAAGAAGATATATGGCCTGCTTTATTCACAAGCTGTCATTCCTGCCCCCGTAATAGAATACGGGGTAAACTCCGTGCCGGAATCTCCTCGATTGGCTCAACCTCATATCTACTGAGCAGATTCCGGGATAAAACCGGAATGGCACAGTCTCTCATCGTGGAAGGTGCCATTAAACAACGTTGAAAATCAGTGTTTTTTTAACTCTATAGATATGTTCATTTTACGTTGAACTCTGGTTGATTTTATGAATAATCCAGGTACAATGTGATCCCAAACAAAATTCTCCCCTTAGGTAAAGGGGAGTGAGAGGGGATTGTTTCACGGAGATTTCTTTCGGTTTACCAAAGAATGCGAAGGTTATACTTACAGTCTATAATATTCTGGGGCAAGAAGTGGCAGTGTTGGTTGACGGTGATCTAAATGCCGGTCACCACACAGTGAACTGGAATGGTGAGAATGCCACCAGCGGCGTCTACTTCTATAGGATCGAGGCGAACGAATTCACGGCCACGAGACGGATGGTGTTGATGAAATAGTGACCTGTGGCATTTAACCAGAAGCCGCCGGGAGTGTCACTCCTCGGCGGCTTTTTTGTAGGAAATTTATTTCTGTCATTGCGAAAAAGGCCGTCGGATTGAGATTCCTCACTTGGTTCGAAAGAGGCTCCGCAAAGCGCAGTGAAGAATCTCACTCATTAGGGAAGAGATTCTTCGCCCGACAAAGCGGACTCAGAATGACAGTTCCGTTAAAATGTTTGCCAAGAATCGCTCAATTAAGGTTATAAATAAATAGGGCTGACGACGAAAAGGGGAAATCATTAGCTTTCAATTGATATCCCTTGTATTGACGTGGTCGGGGCGAGAGGATTTGAACCTCCGACTTCCTGCTCCCAAAGCAGGCGCGCTGACCGGGCTGCGCTACGCCCCGACGAAAAACCTGAGTAATATAACAAAAGATTCTTTCAATGCCAAGCCTAAGTTATTCAGACATCGGTGCCAGAGCCGGAAAACCGCGCCACAAAACTGGAGCCACAATATGACACAAAATGACAGAAGATGACACAAAACACATGCCCCTCAGCCGATACGGGATTTTCGGGCCGAGCCATTTGATTTTGTTTGCTTATTCCCAGGCTTTCTGGACTATGCGGCCTTCAAGAATCATTTGCTCCGTCAGAAGCGGTAGGGCCTGATCTTGGTCTCCCATGACCAGTTTGTATTCGTCGGCGAATGTGTTCTGCTCCCCTTCGTTGGAATAGGGGAGAACAAAGAAGACCCTTCCGTCTTCGTTCGATTTTAGGAATTGAATGTAGGGGAACGTCCGGCCGTGCGGCGTATGGATGTTTGTGGAGAGTATGACTTCGGTGTGGGGGGGCAAGCGTGTCACCTCAATTCGGGCGCCGCGGACGTATTCAAAAAGCTTGATGCGGGCGACGTTTGGTTCGCTCAATGTTTCATCCCGGCCACGGCTCTCTGCGACGAGGCGCAATCGAGCCAGAGGGGGATAGTACACCTGGTTCTGCACATCGATGAAGGAGCCGCCATAGCGCCAGACGAGGCGGTATAAGACCGTCGGGAACATGCGGGGGGCAAAGACGATTCGGCCGGTGTTCGGGTCAAAATCCGAAACGTAGGCGAGCATGCTTTTATCCAGGATCATACTCTGATACATACTCGGCAGATCCTGGCAGAGGATATAACGGACTCTGTTTTCATCCAAAAAACGGTACGCGTCGGTGTTCTCTGTACTGAAGAAAAACCGGTTCAACCGACTCAGGTCGGTGGCGTGCTCGCCGAAATTGTCGGCCAATACCGGCCATTTACCGTAATACTTGATGTAATGCCCGAGATTCCAATCGCTGAGGACCCCATAGTCTGGGGGCGCATGAGACCGAAGGGAGAGGGCGTCGGAAGGACGATTCTCTTTCAAGTATTGTAATATGGGCTTGGTTTCTCTGTAAACCGCAGAAGTGATATCCTGGCCGCCGAAGGATTTCGTACACGGGTAATACGATACGAGGAGACCTGCGACAAGGAGAGGAATGACAAGCCATTGAAACGGCAGCTTTTTGTATGTCCAGTTTATGAGGGAAACCAACATCAGACCGTAGAGGATCGCCAGGTATGGAAGGAAGCGGACTTGGAACAGGCCAAAAGCGGCAAAGATGATGGTTACCACAAACAGGATTTTTTCGTGCGCGTTGAGCCGGGACCAACGGGAGACCATTACGATCCAGACGATGGGGAGCAGGAGAATTGCCCAGGACATGTATTGGCCGAGTTCATCAAAGGCTCTGTCCCATGAGGTTCTGAGCAGGGAATGGCTCTCTGCGATCTGGGCCTGCCATCCTGTCCACGTTCGCAGCAAATAGGTTGTACCGATGAAAATTTGTTTGAGAAGAAAGAGCGTTAGGACCACGGTCAGGGTCGCTGTCGCAGCACAGGATGCGTACTTCGCATAACGGGGGAATTTCGGATGGGACGCGCCTGACAACCATAGGGTGAAAAAGAAAAGGGACATGACCAAAAGGACCATCGATTGAAAAAGACCGTAATGGGTGTGGGCCAACGGCACGCCCCGAAGGTGATAAAAGAGGCCGAAGGGTAGCGTCGTCAAAAAACCGGTCCCGTTGACCGCGACGCCAAAAGCCCACAAATGAGACCGTGTGGTCTTGCCGGCAAATGGCAGCAAACTCAGAAGAAAAACTCCTTCGAGGAGAAGCAGACCGTGCTGAACCAGCAGCCCCAGGCCGAGACAGATGCCCGGAAGGGTCCAGTTCCATTGGAAGTTCTTTTTACGCCGGATGGTTGGGAGGCTTTTCATAAGACTGGCTACGAATAGAGCGACATACAGAAGTTCGGCCGCGTGATGGTCCAACTGTCCCACATAGCTGTAATGGATGACAATGGGCAAGACCGCCGGAGCGCACGCTGCGAGAAAGGCGTTCCACCTCTTTCCGGGCCAAAATCGAAGTCCCATTGTGTAGACGACGAGAGCTGTTGCACAAAAGAGCAAAAGCGGGAGAAAGAGGAGACCTCCGGGAGGCGACGTGTGTCCCGGAAAGAGACTGAGAAAACCCCAGACGCCGGTGAGAAGGAGATCATACAGCGGTGGCCAAATGATGTATGCCCCGAAGGGATGATTCATGTATGAGTCGAAGACAGGGATATCGGGGAAGGAGTGCATGATCAACTCCGCCCTCCGGAGATGGTAGCAGGCGTCCGGGTCCCTGATGACTGGATCCCCGCCGGTGAAGGTCATAGCGTAGTAAGGAAGAACGCGCAGTCCGAGGGAGATGACGAGGAGGGCTGCGATGAAAGGGAGATGTTGAAGAACCTTCGAGCGCTGTGAGGCACCGCGAGGGTCCGAGCTGTCGCGAGGTGCGGGGTGATTCTTATCTCTTTTTCTTGTCATATGTTCCTTCTTCTCCGGATACACGATAGGAGGCGTAGAACGGAGTCCATTGGTGTTTGAACCTAACTTTTAAAGATGAGACAGAGTCCGACAACGACGGTCAACGTTCCCAGAACTCTCAAGGTGGACAGATGCTCCTGAAAGAGCCAGTAGGAGAGGAGCATAATTAAAATATAGCCTAAACTCAATACAGGATAGGCGTAACTGAGATCGACGCGCGACAGAGCGATGATCCAGAAGAAGGCACTTATTCCGTAAAGGAACAGTCCGAGGATAATAAACGGATTCGAGAAGGCGTGATAGACGGTCGCAAAGATTTTGTTCATGTGAAGGTCGAGAGGACCTCTAACGAGAGCGCCCTTTTTTATACACAGCTGTCCAATGACATTGAGAAGGACACTTATCAGGACGTACCAGAGATGACTCATTTCATAAACCTCATCTTCAATGATCGAAGGGCTTTCTTGCCTCGATCTGTAGTCAACGGTTGTGGTGCTTCTTTGACCTGTTCTCGAAAGTCTCTGTCAAGAGTTTTTTGGCCAAGGCAAGCGCTCTGGCCCGGTGGCTTATTCGGTTCTTCACCGCCTCTCCCAATTCGGCGAAGGTCCTGTTGTACTCGGGGACGATGAAGAGAGGATCGTACCCGAATCCGGCAGTACCCCTCGGTTCACAGGAAATAATACCCTCGCATGTCCCTTCGACCGTTCTGGTCGTCGCTCCGGGTTGCGCCAGGGCGATGACGCAGCGGAATCGAGCTTGGCGCCGACTGTTGGGGACTTCTTGCATGAGATAAAGGACCTTCCTGATGTTATCCTCATCGCTGCATTGAGGTCCGGCAAAACGTGAGGAGAGAACACCGGGACGTCCGTTTAGGGCCTCAATTTCCAGACCCGAATCATCAGCCAAGACCGGGAATCGAACTTCTTTGCAGACGATCTCGGCTTTCTTTATTGCGTTCTCGTGGAACGTTTTACCGTCTTCAACGATCTTGGGAAGGGACGGATAATGGGCGCAGGAATGAATATCGAGATGGAGATCCTGGAGAATACTCTTCATCTCCTGGATTTTCCCTTTGTTCCGTGTGGCTAATATCAGTTTCATTACGTGTGAACCTGGAGGGCCTTCCGCTGGCTTTCGATGATCTCTTTGATGCCTTTTTTGGCCAGTGCGAGGAGGCTTTTCATTTTCGCTTCCGAGAAAGGTTCTTTCTCCGCTGTCCCCTGAATTTCGACAAATTTTCCAGAACCGGTCATAATGATGTTCATATCCACATCAGCATGGGAATCCTCGCTGTACGTCAAATCGACGTACGGGACGTCTCGAACGATACCGACGCTCACGGCCCCAACGAAATCAGTAATGAGTCCGGCTTCGATCAATGTGTCGCCCCCGATGAGGCGAAGTGCATCGTACAGAGCCACAAAACCGCCCGAAATCGAAGCGGTTCGTGTACCGCCATCGGCCTGTATGACGTCGCAGTCAATAAAAATGGTTTGCTCACCTAAGTAGGTGAGGTTCGTGACCGCTCTCATGGAACGTCCGATGAGGCGCTGGATTTCGTGAGTCCTGCCGCTCACACGCCCTTTCGTTGATTCGCGGATGATGCGTTTATCGGAGCTGCACGGTAACATTCCGTATTCAGCGGTGATCCAGCCTTGATTCGATCCGCGCAGAAACGGTGGGACTCCCTCTTCAATACTGGCTGAACAGATCACCCGGGTCTTGCCCACCTCGATGAGGGCTGATCCCCTCGCATTCTGAAGATAATTTCGTCGGATCGTAATCGGCCTGATCTCGTCAGGCGCTCTTTTGTCGTTTCTCATAAGATGTCCTTTTTTGGATTTTCGTACTTTTCAATATCGACACGTTCCACCGACCCCAGTGAATTCCCGAGAAATCGCTCGGCCACCTCTCGAAAGCGGTGGGGCACATCACTCACATAATAGGTTCGTCTTGCATCCTCCCTGTGACGGCGGAGCAATTCTCTCTTTTGGAGAAGCGCACGGAGTTCTCTGGCCGTCTCTTCAGCCGAGTCGATAAGAGTGATATCCGGACCCATAACCTTGGAGATGACGAGTTTCAAGAGGGGATAGTGGGTGCACCCGAGAATGAGGGTATCAATGTTCTGTTTTTTGAGAGGGGTCAGGTATGCCTCGGCAATGAGAAGGGTTGGGCGACGATCGACCCAGCCTTCTTCTGCCAGGGGGACGAAGAGGGGACACGCTTGTCCGAAGACTTTGAAGGTACTCCCGTGCCGGCGAATGGCTTGGTGGTAAGCCTCACTTTCAATTGTGCCCACAGTGCCGATGACCCCGATTTTTCCCGTCTTGGTCGTTTGAACGGCTGCCTTTACTCCGGGTTCGATAACGCCCATGACAGGCACAGGCATATGCTCCTGGACGGTCTGCAGAGCGACAGATGAGGCCGTGTTGCAGGCGATCACGATTGCCTTAATACCCTCTTCCAAAAGAAATTGAGAATTTTGCAGAGCGAACCGTCTGACGAGTTTTTCTGATTTGGGGCCATAGGGAACCCTGGCGGTATCTCCAAAATAGACCGTGCTCTCGTGAGGGAGGATTCGATGGATCTGTCTCACCACGGTGAGACCCCCGATGCCTGAATCGAAGACCCCGATCGCTTTCCGCGGGTCGCCTTTCTCAACTAAATTTTCCTGAAAATTACTGGGGTTCCTTGGCATGTGATTGGATTTTTTCGGTGAAATTACATTGTGCTTTCGTATTTCGTCTTAAACCTTTGTATCCCATTGTAAATAGCTTCAGCGATCTTTTGCCTGAATCTTTTTTCTTTCAGAAGCTTCTCTTCATATGTGTTGGAGATGAAAGCGATTTCTATCAAGACGGCAGGCATTTTGGCGCCCACGAGGACAAAGAAGCCAGCCTGATCGACGCCGCGGTTTTTGATGCCCAAATTCAAATCCATGTCCGTTTGAATGGATGCAGCCAGATCCTCACTCTCCTTCAGAAATGAGCTCTGGAGCATGTCACTGACGATATCCCTGAGGACAAAATCTTCGTCGCTGAGCTCGGTCGCTCCAGAGGCATACTCTTCTTCAAACTTGAGAGCCGCGTTTTCGAGCATAGCCACGGCCCGGGCTTCATCGTTTTTCGCAGGAGAGAGAAAGAACGTTTGACATCCTCCAACCTGTCGACGCTTCGCAGCGTTCGCGTGGATGCTGATAAAGAGATCAGCCCCGGTGCTGTTGGCAATTTCGGTGCGTTGTTGAAGAGGAATGTAGGAATCGTCATCGCGAGTAAGAATGACATTTACCCCCAGATGTTTTCGCAGCAGATTGGCCAACCGCTTCGTGACGTCCAGTACAATTTCCTTCTCTTTGAGCCCTGTCGGTCCTGTTGCGCCAGGATCTTTTCCGCCATGACCGGCATCGAGCACGATGAGATCGAAAAGAGCCAGATTTTGATTTGGCTTCAACTCCGAGGGGAAGTCATTTTTTTCAGATCCGGATGCGTCGTTGCCCTGAGATTGTCGCAGGAGGATGACGATTTCACTGGGATCCTCCCTCTGAAACACCTTGTAATCGCTGGGGACCTTTGATAATTGCATGGAGATTTGACACGATGCACCAAACTGATAGGCTCTCACTTTTGTCACGCACCCTACTCCCGATGAAGAAGAGAACTGTTCGGGGTCAAGCCTTCCCCCGAGTATCGTCACGTTGAGCCAGTTGGAAGGGCCCAGGGCGTGCTCGATGGAGAAGGTCTCCAGGGCAGAGACCGTGATTAAAGTCCCGTTGCTTTTGGATTCTATCGTCATGTCGGTGATGTTGAGACCGGGGGAGAGGATTTGGAGTCGTTTCTCGTCTTGGTTCCACGAGAGCCATCCAGGCAGGGCATTGTCCAATATGCGGCAGAACAACTGTACGGGCACCCAGACCGCTCCTTCGCGATAGAGTGTCTGCAAGGGCATATGAAAAGCTTCTCTGTCAATGACAATGTCCGAATGGGAGAGGGTGAACGTGATCACGTGGCCGCTAAATTTCAGATCCATTTTTTTCTTTTCCGATGACCAAAATTGTTTGGCCCACAAAACGTTCGCCAAGTCATTTACTGATACATACAGAATCGAGTTGAGCTCGATGGTGCGCATATGATCTTGAATTTGGCCGTTTTTCGAAAATACGGGAATGGAAGAACCCCAGAGAGGGCAGACTGCGGTTAACAGAACACCAAGACCTCCGAGAAGGGGGATTATTTTTGATCCCAAGTATTTAAATATATTTGTCTTGAAACTATGAAACATATTTGCCCTTGAACTCTCTTTCCATCTCTCTCTTGGTGTCTCGCTCCATTATTGCCCGTCGCTTATCATACTCCTTTTTGCCCCGAACCAACGCCAGTTCAATCTTTGCGTTTCCTCTGTTGAAGTAGATTTTCAAGGGGACCAAAGTGAGTCCCTTCTCCTGAACTTTTCCCAGGAGTCGTCGAATTTCAAATTTATGCAGAAGTAATTTTCTCTTCCGTTTTGGATCTGGATTGTATCTGTTTCCCTGCTCGTAAGGGCTGATATGCATCCCGTAGAGGTATACTTCTCCGTTTTCGACTCGGGCGTAACTTTCCTTTAAATTGGCACGTCCCATGCGGAGCGCTTTTACTTCGGTTCCCGTCAGGACAATCCCTGTTTCGAAAGACTGCACTATGTAATAATCGTGTCTTGCTTTCCGATTTGTAGCTATGATCTCCATTGTGCCTCCTCACAGTGGCTTCAATATATGTTGCATGTGAAATTTTGGCAATAAAAATCTTGACTTGCATAATGAATTATATTATTATTAAACAAGCAGTACGTTCCAATTGCCGAAGTGGTGGAATTTGGTAGACGCGCTGCGTTCAGGGCGCAGTGCCCGTATGGGCGTGGGGGTTCAAATCCCCCCTTCGGCACTCTGAGAGAGGTCATTCGACGCGATCATGGCCTCTCTTTTTCATCAAAAACTTCTATGTCACAGTCTCACAGCATATTAGAATTTAGAGGCATTGAATTCCAACAGTTTTTCTTATCGAAGAACAGGGTGCATTTTATCTTTCATCCTGTGTGCGCTTCGAGAAGAACAGTAGCCTTTTCCTGGTTCGACCCACGATCACCCTTCGGGATATTTCATGGGTTCTCAGGTGTCGTCAGGGTGGACCAGGAGCTCCGTCCGGGAACTTAATACCGAATACGTCAGTGTTCAGCTCGATATGGAGGATATGAATGCTGAAGAAAATTGAATTTAGCAACGAAGAAATTCGAGAGATTGATACCTACTGTCGATGTATGGACAAGAGTTTTCCCCATGACTATTTTAAGGCCAAGCGCAAAGGAACACAGAGATTTACAAGTATCCTGCGTTCTTACGTTTACGCTTTATCCATCTGTAGCAGTGAGACCAAATTAAAACCGAGAACCATGGGCAGGGAAGTGGTCAAGGGAAAACTGAAAGAGTTCGTGAGCAAAAAGAATTGCGAAATAGATACCAGCCTGGTGAAAAACGTTATTTTGAATATTATGAAGGAAAAGAATATCATCGAGGCTCACGGATTGTGGATTCCCCTCCAATCCGTCTATTCGGGGGATCTTATCTCTGCGTTGAACGATGCTCTGCCAAAGTACTCCAAACCGAAGGAGTTGGAGCGTTTTGACCGGGATGAGATGATTATAAAGGAAGCCTTTTCTCATATTGAGAGAATTTTTAAGAAGGAAAAGATACATCGAGCGAAAATTAGTGAGAGACGATTCGAAGCCCTTTTAAAGAAATATAGAAAGACCGAGATTCTCAGAGCATTTTCCAATAATGTTAAAAAGATTCTTCAGTATTACGATCAGCGGAAAGAGAGTGAGGAACGCTCAAACTTCTTGAGAGAAATCTGCTCGAGGCCTACGTTGAAATCACTTACTCCTGAAGAAATTGACAGGTTGGCTCAATACGGATACAAATTCCGGATCATCGAGAAAGGGAAAAAGAGCGAACGGATCGTTATTACAAAAAAGAGGCAACGGTGAGATGGTGATACTTCCGCCTTTCGCCTGAGGGCTCGGGGGGATGCTCGAAGGATGCCGAAAAAACACCCTCCAGGGCGCGTCTCCAATCAGATGATTTTTGAAATTGCGAGGTTGTTTCCGCGGAAATTTTGTCTGTGACCGCTCTCTTATTCGGCCTCCTTATTTAGCTCTTCGATAACCCGGTCCGTCAGGTCAAACGTCGGTTTCGCAAATACGAGGCCGCCACCGACCGCGTCAAATATGAACGTGTAATCCTCTTCTTCCCCTATATTTTTAAGGATGGCGTCGATCTTTTCAATGATCGGTTTCGTCAATTCTTCGTTTCTCTTAACGGCTTCTCCTTGTGGACCCCAAATACTGGTTACAAATTGCTGGTATTCGGCGTACTTCGTCTGGAGCGTCTGTTCCTTCTCCCTTTTCTTCTCCTCGCTCAACAGAAGACTTTGAGCCTCGAGTTCTTGCTGAAGATCCTCAACTTCTTTTCTCATTTCTTCAGCCTTCTTTTCCCATTCCGTCACTTCCTGATCGAGCTTGGATTGGGCATCGGATGTTCCTTTATAGGAACGAAAGATCCTCTCTGAGTCAATGAACCCGATCTTCAGGTCGGCGGCTTGCGTCGGCAGAGTAAGAAGGAGAAATACACCGATGCCGAATACTGTCAACGTCAACGCTGAGTAACGAGTGGCCATTTTTATCATTTCCTGTACTCCTTTGTGAAAGGTCCATACTCACGGTTTTTTGAAATGAGGACAATGGGTAATATACCAAGCCGGTCTTTATCAGAAGCGTGTCCCCATTTGAAAATGGGGTTGCCATTCACCTTTTTTCTGTTCGAAGAGGTCATCGAGTCTGTAAGCGAGGTCGATCCCGATAAGTCCTATCATAGGGGCCACGATTCGGATGCCGAAGCCGACGCTTCGCTGAAGATCAAAGGGGTCCGTTTCAGACAGGGATGACCAGGCGTTCCCGGCGTCGGCAAACAGGATCCCGTATATCTGATGTTCCACCACGGGGAATTGACCTTCCAACGAGAAGATGAGCATCGTCCTTCCGCCGATCTCGGTCCTTTGACTTCGCGGCCCGACAGATCGGTCATCGTACCCTCTGATCATCCCGTCAAAACTCGTCCCGCCGGGAAAAAACCGTTCGCTGAAAGGTACATATTCGTGACTGCGGACAATACCCCCCTGTCCCTTCAGCATGAGGGTCAGCTTTTTGAACATGGGGAAGTACCAGTAGGTGTCAAAGGTATGCTTGTTATACCTGTAATCTCCTCCCAGAAGTCCACCGGCAAACTGGACGTAATACGAGTTCACCGTGCCCTTTGTGGCAAACTCGGGCAGATCCCTGCTGTCCCGGATGATGGTGAAGCCAATGCTGCTTGTCGTTCGAGGCCAGTCAATGTTCCGGAGTCCGGCAGGATCCGCATAGTTCGGAGAGATGTCCGTATACTCGATCTGTTCCCAGCGATACGTACCGAATAGGCGAAAGTAGTCATCGGGCCATTTCAATCGCCGTCCCACTTTCAGCGCAGCACCGGTTCTGCGTTCGTCATAGAAGGTTGTCCAATCTCTTGAGGAACGGTACACGTCCACACCCATGCTGGTTCGGGTGCCGAAGACCCACGGTTCCGAGAAACCCAAGCGAACGGTCTTTCGAATCTGCCCGAATTCCCAGGCAAAATCGAGTCGCTGCCCCATTCCTCTGAAATTGGGAATCGAAAATCCAATGGAACCGATCAACTTGTCGCGAGCACTATAGCCGGCAGCAAAATTTGCCTGACCCGTCGGTTTCTCCTCGACGCGGAAGGTGAGATCGATATCTCCGTTCTCCAGCGGCTCGGGTTCAATCTGGACATCATTGAAGAAATTGAGTTGATATACCTCGCGAACGCTTCTCTGAAGTGCCGAGCTTTGGAAGAGATCCCCCGGTTTTACCACCAGCTCACGGCGGACGACGTAATCACGTGTCTTCAAATTCCCAGCGATGTCGATTCTGTGGATTTTTGCCGGTATGCCCTCGTTGATCAGAAAATTTATGTCGATCGTTTGGTCGTGGACCGTCTCTTTTGGAAAGATTTGAACGTACAAATACCCTTTCTCCGTATATGCCGTGTGCAGATCCTGGGTCGTTTGATCGAATTTTTCTTGATTATAGGTATCACCCTCTTTGAACTTGAGGAATACTTCCAATTCCTCAATGGTGTAGAGTTCGTTCCCCGCCCACCTGACTGTGCCGAATTGATATCGGGATCCTTCCGACACGCTGATATGAAGAGCCATTCCTTCCTTACTCTCATCGTAGGAGATCGAATGATCGAGCACCTCTGCATCTCGATATCCCTCTCTCTTGTAGAAATCGACGATTCGTTTCAGATCCTCTTCGAACACATCCTCTTTGAAAGAGCCGCCCCGTAAGAACCCTTTCGGCTTCGTCTTCATCTGTTTTCGGATTTTCTTCTCATCGAAGATCGTATTGCCCTCGATGTCGATGGTTCTCACTTTCACCTTTTTCCCCTCTGTAATGGTGTAGGTTAGAACAATCCTACCGTGAGTCTGAGATTCGAAGGTTTCCGAAGTTACATCAACTAAAAGAAATCCCTTCTCCTGGTAGAGGGAGGTGATGGCTTTTTCCCCCCTGAGGATCCTTTGGGGTTTGATGACTTGGCCTTGAGTTATTTTGAGAGCACTCTCAATTTCGTCGGTATCGAGTTCCTTGTTCCCTTGGATGGTGAGTTTTTCCAAAACAGGGTATTCTTCGACGACGATTTTCAGTTTAATGCCTTCCGGCGTCTGACCCATATCCAGAATCCTGACGTCACTAAAAATTCCCAAAGAATATAATTGTCGGAGGGCGTCCTGCACGTCCTCGGCCGTAATCTCACGGCCCACAGTCAATCCGGACATAGTAATAATCAGAGAGGTGTCTGATGTTCTGTTTCCTTCAACTTGGATCTCGAGAATTGTTGTGGCTATATTTTGACAGAAGGCAGTCGTCGATACGAGGAGAATCAATACGAAGAGAGCGTACAGGGGTATTGCGGATAATCGGGGTGGGATGTTATGCATCATGGGAAGGGATTACGATTGTTCGATAGGAGCAGGGGATTGGTCACTGACCGATTCTTTCTTCCCTCGAAATTGGAGTTCATCTCCCTTACGGCCGATGAATACCTCGGATCCCTCATGAAACGATCCCTTTAAAATTTCCTCGGCCAGCGGATCTTCTATATATTTTTGTATAACCCGCCGCAACGGTCGGGCTCCGAACGTCGGATCGTACCCTTTTTCAGCAAGAAACTCTTTGGCGTTTGGGGTCAGGGTGATGGTCATCTCCTTTTTTTCCATTCTCTGGCTAACCTCATCGATGAGGAGATCGATGATCGTGTGGATCTCCTCCACCCCCAGATGGTGAAAAACGATGATCTCATCGATTCTGTTCAAAAATTCCGGGTTGAAAATACGCTTCGTCTCCTCCATCACCCGCTCTTTCATCTGGTCGTAGGAGGACCGGATGTCCGAACGATGGAATCCGAGGGAGCGGCCTTTTTTTGTCTCACGGGTTCCGATGTTGGACGTCATAATCAAAATGGTATTTCGGAAGTCGACCTTACGACCCAAGCTGTCGGTCAATTGTCCATCATCGAGGACTTGAAGAAGGATGTTGAACACATCAGGGTGGGCCTTTTCGATTTCATCAAAAAGCACGACCGAGTATGGTTTGCGTCGGACTTTCTCCGTCAATTGGCCTCCCTCCTCGTAGCCCACATAACCGGGTGGGGCTCCGATGAGACGGGAGACCGAGAACTTTTCCATGTATTCCGACATGTCAAGGCGGACCAGGGCTTCATCGTCTTCAAAGAGGAACTGGGCCAATACTCTCGCCATCTCCGTTTTGCCCACACCCGTCGGGCCGAGGAAGATGAACGATCCGATGGGACGGTTCGGATCCTTGAGACCGGCCCTGGTTCGGCGAATGGCCTTGGCCAGAGCCGCTATCGGCTCATCCTGGCCGATGATCCGTTTCTTCAGTTCCGTCTCCATACTCAGGAGACGATCCGATTCGGCCTGAACGAGCCGGAAGAGTGGGATGCCCGTCATCTTTGAGATCACCTCGGCCACGTCCTCCTCAATCACCTCGACAACTTCTTTCTCCTGCTCTTGCTCCCAAGCCTTTTTCGCTTTTTCGAATTTTTCCTTTTGACGCCGTTCCATATCTCGCAGCCGGGCGGCTTCTTCAAATTTTTGGCCGGTAACAGCTTCTTTTTTGCGCTTGGTGATACGATCCAGCTCCACCTCTAGCTCTCGGATATCTTCGGGTAAAATCATTTTCAGAAGATGGACACGAGAGCCGGTTTCGTCGATGACATCGATGGCTTTATCCGGGAGATATTTGTTTCGCATGTAACGGTCAGACAGGATGACGCCGGCGTTCAGAGCTTCATCGGTAATTTTCACGCGGTGGTGCTCTTCGTACCGGGAACGCAGTCCCTTCAAGATTTCTATCGTCTCGTCGACGGAAGGCGGATCGACCATGATGGTCTGGAAGCGACGCTCCAGGGCGCCGTCCTTTTCGATGTACTTGCGGTATTCGTCCAAGGTCGTGGCTCCGATGCATTGGAGCTCCCCTCTCGAAAGGGCCGGCTTGAACATGTTCGAAGCATCGAGGGTTCCCTCGGCACTGCCGGCGCCGACGATGGTGTGCAGCTCATCGATGAACAGGATGACGTTGCGTGAATTGTGGAGCTCGTTCATGACAGCCTTCATCCGCTCTTCGAACTGGCCCCGATATTTGGTGCCGGCCACCATGGATCCCATATCCAACGTCACAACCCTTTTGCCTTCCAAAACCTGGGGGACCCGTCGCTCAACAATTTTCTGCGCCAAGCCTTCGACGATGGCCGTCTTGCCAACACCGGGCTCACCGATGAGGACGGGATTGTTCTTCTTCCTGCGACTCAGAATCTGGGCGAGTCGCTCGATCTCCTTCTCCCGTCCTATGATGGGATCCAGTTTCTCCTCCCGGGCGAGTTCCGTCAAGTCGCGGCTGAAGTGATCCAGAAATGGGGTGTCACTCTTGCCCTTCTTCTTGCCCGCATTTTTCCCGCTGAGGACGTTCTCGATCTCGGTTTTGATGGTCTCGTAATCGATGTTAAAGGTGGACAGGATTTGCGAGGCGACACCTTCGCGGTCCTTGACCAGAGCCAGGAAGAGGTGTTCCGTCCCGACGTATTTCGATTTCAGGGACCGGGCTTCGTACGTGGCGACCTCGAGGGCCTGCTTGGCCCGGGGTGTAAATGGAACCTGACCGATGGTGAGCGCACCGCCCGCGGAGGACGTGGCATCCTCGATGGACTGGCGGAGTTCATCCAGCTCCATCCCGAGGTTTTCCATGATCGTCACCGCCGCGCCTTCACCCTCGCGGATGATGCCCAGGAGCAAATGCTCCGTCCCGACGTAGTCGTGGCCCAACCGGCTCGACTCCTCGCGCGCCAACTGCATCACTTTTTTTACCCGGTCTGTAAACATGCTGTTCATTTCAAGCGTCTCCCGTTTCTTATAAGACCGTCGTGGTATCGGTTTGTTCCATGTTCACGTCAGAAATATATGAATAATTTTGGGTAAAGTCAACTCCCGGGGTTAAAATCGGGCTCGGCTTCGCACTGGGGATGATGGATCATAAAGGGAGTCCTCATTGAGATCACTGCGAGAGTGGCGATGGACGTTAGGATATGTTTCTTGGTGTCCCAAAGTTCAATCTCGGAGATTGTACGAATTTTAGGATGCATGAAGAGTTGGAGATCCTGATGCTGATCGAGATTCAGGCGTGACAACGTCACCGTCAGAACCGGTGAAGGAATGGGCAACGGAAGAGGATTTGAGGATCCTTGGGAGAGCGTCGCAATGACGTGGAACAAAAGACCCAAACGCATCTTTCTCACATCAACGTGTTTCCCACCAATTCAGCGCTGCTTAAAGTTTTCTCGCATCGCGGATTTTCTCACGGGACGATATGAAGAAGCTCAGAATAACAGAATGCTCGTATTGCTTATAATGACAAGGAAGATAAAGAGTTGAGATACTTATAAAAATGCCTTGACAAAGGTAAATAAAAGTGTTATTATGTGAAGTGTCATAATTTCCAGCAGGACCAACCCGTTAGTTTTAATGTGCGTTTCAGGGGGAGATAAGGGGTGAAACATTCCCTTTTTCAAAAAAAGCTGAAATCGAGAATAGTGCAGGAAGTCACCACTTCCTATTTTTTAATGAAAAAAGATGTTTCGACCAGTAATCCCAGAAATCAACCATGTCATAGAAATCTCTTTTCTGATTCCTGACCCCAAAATCGTTGGGATTTTGAAGCAAAAAGGTGCCAGGAGCCATTCTCTTCATCTATGGTAATGATATAATAGATTATTATTATGAAAATTAGTTTAGCTTCCAAGAAAAGAAGAACAGAGGAGGGTACAATGCAGAGGAAGAGCATCTCAACCAGGCACATGCTCCTTTCACTCATAATTGTTACATGTCTTTCTTCAAGAACGCATTCTCAGATCCGTTTCACTGAACACGTCATTGCAACCAACTATACCACTGCATCCTATGTGTACGCCGCTGACCTGGACAAGGACTATGACATTGATATTTTAGGCGCCTCACGTGGTCTGGAACATCAAAGCTGGTGGGAGAATGACGGACACCAGAATTTTACTGAGCATATTTTAGACGATACTTTCCCTAGTTCGAATTGTATATTGGCCGTGGATTTAGACCAGGACGGAGATGAGGATATCTTGGCTTCAAGCAGTGCCGACAATTTCATAAAATGGTGGGAAAATGATGGCACTGCGACGTTCACGGATCACGTCATTACGGATGCGTTTTCCTCCGCAATGGGTGTTTTCGCCATCGATATGGACAGTGACGGCGACATCGATGTCATTGGGGCCTCTCGTAGTCGTAGAGCAGTGCACTGGTGGGAAAACGACAGAAACCAGAATTTCACCGAACATGCCATTTCGGATACTATCAGTTCACCCTACGACGTTTTTGCTTGTGATCTTGACGGAGACGACGATATTGACGTAATTGGAACCAGCCAAAACAAGCATTCCCATGTCTGGTGGGAAAACGACGGCAGCGAGATCTTTACGGAACACGTGTTCGCCTCGAATTACGGCACCTGTGATTATTTCGAAGCCGCCGATGTGGACGGTGATGATCGACTGGATATCGTCGGTGCCTCGTTCGGCTCCGGTGGCGTGACCTGGTGGCGCAATGAAGGGAATAAGACTTTCACGCAAAGAACAATTTCCGAGACCTTCCCCTCAGCCGGAAAGGTGCAAGCCGTCGATCTGGATGAGGATGATGACATGGATATCGTTGGTGTATCTTACAGTATGAATACTGTTGCCTGGTGGGAGAACGACGGAGGTGAGAACTTTACTCAGCATACGATTTCGGATAGCCTTGTCGGTCCTTGGCATCTTTTTGCAACTGACATAGACGGGGATAACGATATCGATATGCTGGTCAGTGGATTTGGGTCCGATCAGATCGTATGGTTTGAGCACAGTACGTCAAGCCGAACGAGGGGAGATACGAACGGAGATTGGGATGTCGATCTTTTGGATGTCATAACAGCGGTAAACCATATTTTAGAAATTTCGATCCTTGAGGGGGATGACCTCTGGGCGGCCGATTGCAGCGACGACGGGGAAATTGACCTCCTTGATCTCATTGGTATTGTGAATGTGATTTTGGGAATCGGAAATTGTGAACCTTGATTTCTATGATTCTTGTGAGAATCAATGACTTTTAACCTAAAATGGAAAGTCATGTTTTTCTTTAATATTCGATGCTGTTCTTTCAACATATCCTCTCAATATTTCTCCACAAAACTTCTGTGAATCAACGTGATCTCACACTTCCGTGAATCGTAGAAGGTAAAGGTTACCCGCTCAGGATCTTTCGCACGAAGTCGGCGCGGTAGATGTCCCGCTCGGCCGGCTCCATTTTCTTCCCGGCTCTTTTCTGCAGGTGCGAAGGTTGGGTCTCTATCATGAGCTGATTGATGGTTTGGACAGTGACGTCAGGAATCATGCCCATGGCGACGCCCAGTCGAATGGCCGAAGAGAGGTTCATGAATTCCTGGGATGTGAGCACTCTGGCGTTTTTCACGATACCGTATGCCCGCCAGATTTTGTCCTCGATCTGCGGTTGTGCATCTTTGAGCAGGGTCTTTCGCGCGTTCTGCTCGAACTCGATAATCTGCTTCGTGACCCGCTCCAGGCTGTTGATGATGTCCTCTTCGGACTGCCCCAGTGTGGTCTGATTCGAAATCTGGAAAAGGTTTCCCAAGACCGCTGTTCCCTCTCCGTAAAATCCTCTGACAGCGAGCCCGACTTGGGTGATACCTCTCAGCACCTTATCGATCTCCTGGGTCAAAACGAGAGCCGGGAGATGGATGAGAATCGAAGCCCGCAAACCCGTTCCCGTATTGGTCGGACACGCCGTGAGATAGCCGAATTCGTCGGAGAAGGCGTATTCAAGGGAACCGCTCAATTCATCATCAATGCGGTCTATGATGCGCCACACGTCCTTGGGCTGAAATCCTGAATGGAGCCCCTGGAGCCTGACGTGGTCTTCCTCATTGATCATGATGCTGACGATCTCCTTCTCTCCCACGAGGAGTCCGCGCGCACCTTTCTTTTCGAGAAAATCCGGGCTGACCAGGTTCCGTTCGACCATGAACTGTTTATCGATATCCGTCAGTTCCGACGTATCGAGAAAGATGGCGTTTTTCAGAAATTTATTCTCCCCCTGGGCGTTGCGAAGCTGAAGTTGCACCTCTTCCAACTGTTCCCTGGACGCCCGGTGGGAGAAGGGAATGCCTTTTAAATTTCGGGCGAGCCGGACGCGGCTGCTTATTACAATACCAGGATACTCCCCCGTCCCGTCAAGCCATCCGACCGGACTTTGAATCATCATCTGCAGAAAGTGTCTGGCCCCGCCGGTTACTTCTTTCTCCGCCATGCCTTCTCCATCTCGTGGATTGTATCACGCAGTGCCGCGGCCCGTTCGAACTCCTCCGCTTTGATGGCCCTCTTCATTTTTTCCCGCAGCTTTCGTATTTCTTTTTTTTGCTCGACGTATTCTTTTTCGAAATTCGGGACTTTCCCCCGGTGCTGATTACTGCCATGTATTTTCCGCAACAGCCCTTTCAGACCTTCGGTGAATATATCATAGCACTCGCTGCAACCCAGCCTCCCGGTTTTCTTGAAGTCGACGTAAGTCAGGCCGCATTGGGCACACGTAAGTTTTTTCATCTCTTCCGTCTCACCAGATCCGCCTTCCTCAGCCATGCCTGCCAGCAAGTCCCCAATTGGAAAATCGGAACTGGAAAAAGGAGCCTTGAGCCCTCTTTTCTCGGCGCACTCATGGCACAGCCGCAGCACCGTCTTCTCGTTATTGACGATCTGGGTGAAGACGATCATCGCAGGGCGTTCATTGCAATCCTGGCACATCATCTTTTTCATTTCCTCGCGCGTTATGGTGCATCATGTTGTCGAATTCGATCTCAATCCTGCCGTCGGCCAGCCGGATCTTCCGGTCGGCCCTGTCCGCCAGTTCCTCGTTGTGAGTGACGACGACAAAGGCCTGGTGTTTGGCTCGACTGAGCTGCCACATGAGTTCATGCAGAGCTTCTCCCGAACGGCGATCCAGATTGCCGGACGGTTCGTCAGCCAAAACGATCTCCGGCTTGTTGAGGAGGGCCCGGGCCAGAGCCACTCGCTGCAGCTCCCCACCGGAGAGTTGACCCGGTTTGTGGTGTTCACGCTTGGGCAGACCGACTTCGTGGAGCAGTTGCCGGGCGGCACCGGTGACATCCCCGAAAGGTCGGCCGTTGATGATACCGGGCATGATCACATTTTCCAGTGCCGTGAACTCCGGCAAGAGATGATGAAACTGGAACACAAATCCTACGTAGGTGTTGCGAAAGTGAGCCAGTCTGTCATCTGAGAATGAGAACACATCCTTGGACTTCACCTCGAGTCGCCCTTTCGAAGGACGTTCCAGTGCGCCTAAAATATAGAGAAGCGTACTTTTTCCTACCCCGGAAGCGCCAACAATCGAAATGATTTCACCCTTTCGAATTTCAAGGTCGATCCCTGTCAGGACGTCCAGTCGGCCTTGGCCCACAGGGAAGCTCTTATGGATGTCGTACGCCTTCAGAAGGATTTCAGGTGTCTTCATGTTACTCGTACCGTATGGCTTCGACAGGGTCCAAACGGGAGGCCCTCTTGGCCGGATAGAGTGTGGCCACAAAGCAGATGGCGATACCGGCGAGAGAGACGAAGAGAAAATCGGACGGCTGCATCAGGACCGGCAGCGTACTGATGAAGTAGATTTCCGCCGGAAGTTGAAAAAAGCGGAAGGTGTCCTGAGCCCAGCACAGAAGATACCCCAGGAAACAGCCCAAGACGGTTCCGATCACACCGACAACGAGACCTTCGAACATAAAGATCTTCATAATACCCTTCGATGTGGCTCCCATCGATTTCAGAATGCCGATCTCCTTTCGCTTTTCCAAAACAATCATGATGAGTGTGCTGATGATGTTGAACGCAGCCACGAGAATGATCAGGCTCAGAATAATGAACATGGCCCACTTCTCAATCGTCATCCAGTTGAAGAGGGTCTTGTTCTGCTCCATCCAGTCTGTGGTGAGATAGGGGTACCCCAAAAGCTCTGTTATTTTTCTCGCGACACTTTTGGCCCGATACATGTCGTCGAGCTTAATCCCCAGGCCGCTGATGGTGTCGCCCATCTGGAAGAATTTCTGGGCGTCCTCGAGTGAGATGTACGCCAGAGATGCATCGTACTCATAGAGACCCGTCTCGAAGAGGCCGGTCACAATAAATTTTTTCGCCCGCGGGAAATCGAGCAAGGCGGAGCCGTCATACGTTTTCGGACTGAGGGCCACCACCTCGTCATCGAGCCATACTTTCAATCGATTGGCAAGGGTGACACCGAGGACGATGCCCGACTGTTTTTTCCCCTCCTCCGTCTTGGTCGTGTAGGTCGGCTGGCCGTGGATGATGTTCTTTTCCAAATCCGTCACGCGGCTGACGGTGGCCGAATCGGCGCCGATGACGCGGGCTCCGGCAGCATTCTGGCCCGCAGAGAGCATGGTCTCCCAGTAAACAAAGGGGGAAACACCGACGACGTGATCGAGGTGTTCGACCTGTGAGAGAACACTCTCATACTGGTCGATCCCTCTGTTGTAGAACGTCGTCACCCGGATGTGGGCGTCCGTACCTACAATTCTTGTTCTCACCTCTTGTTCGAAACCGTTCATGACTGAGAGAACAATGATGAGGGCGGCGACACCGACCATGACGCCCCCGATGGAGATGTAGGTGATAAGAGAAATGAATCCCGTCTTTCTCTTTGATTTCAAGTACCGTTTCGCAATGAAGAATTCGTAGGACATCACGCCGTTTGTTTCTTCTGATTGTCAACAGGATCGTCGTCCGACATGCCGTGAGTGTCACCCTCCCGTTCAGGTCTCATCTGGGGAAAGAGAATAACGTCCCGGATGGAGGGAGAGTTCGTAAAGAGCATGACCAGGCGATCGATGCCGATCCCGAGACCGGCCATGGGAGGCATCCCGTACTCCATAGCCCGCAGAAAATCCTCATCCAGAACTTGCGCTTCCTCATCCCCGTCCTCCAGGAGTTTTCTCTGCTGCTCAAACCGTTCCCGCTGATCGAGGGGGTCGTTCAACTCCGAAAAGGCGTTGCCGATTTCGCCACCGCCGATGACGGGTTCAAAACGCTCGGTTAAATCAGACTTGTCCCGATGTCTCTTGGCCAGAGGGGACATGTCAACAGGATGGTCCTTGATGAATGTCGGTTGCATGAGATATGGCTCCACCAACTCCGAGTAAATCTCATCGATCAATTTGCCCGGACCAAGACGCTCGTCCACTTTTAAATTCCTTTCGTCGCAGAAGGCTCTGAGCTCATCGACGTTCTTCCCATAGAGGTCAGCATCCGCATACTTCTGAATTGACTCGAAGAGGGATAATCGCTCCCATGGTGGAGAGAGATCAATGCGGTGTCCTTGATACGCAATGTCCGTCTTTCCCAAGACCCTCTGGGCCACAGTGGAAATCATTTCCTCCACAAGTTCCATGAGGTCATTGTAGTCGATGTAGGCCTGGTAGAGTTCCATCTGGGTGAACTCCGGTTGGTGGGTCCGGTCCATACCTTCGTTGCGAAAATCCTTGGCGAATTCGTAGACCTTCTCGAAGCCACCGACGATCAGTCTTTTCAAGTACAATTCGTCAGCGATTCGGAGGTAAAAATCGACATCGAGGGCGTTGTGATGGGTGATGAAGGGGCGGGCCGAGGCACCGCCGTAAATCGGCTGGAGCACAGGGGTCTCAACCTCCAGGAAGCCGCGCGCATCGAGAAAGGATCGCAGAGCCCGAATGATCTCCGTGCGCATTCGGAAGGTCTCTTTCACGTCCGGATTCATGATGAGATCGAGATACCTCTGTCGATATCGGATCTCCTTGTCCCGGAGGCCGTGCCATTTTTCCGGCAGTGGTCGTAGCGATTTCGACAGAAGTGTCACGGTCTCGACCTGGACCGTGACCTCACCGGTGCGCGTCCGGAATACGTGGCCACGCACGCCGATGATGTCCCCGATATCAAAAAGCTGGAAGAGGTCAAAGGCCTCCTGGCCCACGTCGTCCAGCCGGATATAGATCTGAAGCCGCCCTGCGTCGTCTTCAACATGGGCAAAGCTCGTCTTGCCATGCCGTCTGACGGTCATCAATCTCCCGGCGATCGACACCTTTTCTTGGGAAGACTCGAAATGTTCAAACGAATCGAGAATTCCTTTCGAAGTGTGCGAAACCTCATACGCGTAAGGATAAGGGTTTATTCCCAGTTGGCGAATTTCTTCCAGTTTTCTCAAGCGCTGTTGACGCAGTTCACTCGTTTCTTCCACTTCAAGGTCCTTTCGTATCCTTTGCTAACTTCAAGACTGGTGTGAATTTCGTAAAAGCAAATCAAATATAGTACTTCCAGCCAAAGGTGTCAAGGACAAAGGATTGTCTTCGAAGTATCAGGGTGTTTTCAATATGGAATTTTGGGCTCTGTTTGTTGTCGGCATGACGTGGGAGGATTCGGATGATAAGAATGACGGGTCCCGTTTCAATGCATTCTCGAAATCCATGAGGCGCACCGGGTGAAGCTTAACGCTCCCGTTGGGAGTGAAGGTAGCCGGTGATGAAACGATCGAGCTCGCCGTCCATGACGCCCTGGGTGTCGCCTGTTTCGACCCCGGTTCGATGATCTTTCACCATGTTGTATGGATGGAAGACATACGATCGTATCTGACTGCCCCACTCGATCTTTTTCTTTTCGGCTTTCTCCTTTTCGGCCTGTTTCTTCTCCTCCTCTTCTTTGTAATGTTGATACAGTCTTGCCAGGAGGATCTTCATGGCGTTTTCGCGGTTGCGATGTTGGGAACGTTCAGACTGGCATTGGGCCGCTATGCCGGTAGGAAGGTGGGTGATGCGGACCGCCGATGATACCTTGTTGACATGTTGCCCACCGGCACCGCTGGCCCTGAAGGTGTCGATACGAAGATCGTTGTCCGTCACTTCGATTTCAATATCTTCCTCCACTTCGGGGAGTACGAAGACCGAGGCGAAGGAGGTGTGTCGTCGTCGATTGGCGTCGAAAGGAGAGATGCGGACCAGCCTGTGGACACCCTTTTCCGCCTTCAGATATCCATACGCATACTCACCCCTCACTTCGATGGTGGTACTTTTAATACCGGCTTCCTCACCCGGCATGGTGTCCATGATTTCGGTCTCATAGCCGCTCCGTTCGCTCCATCGCAGGTACATGCGCATGAGCATTTCGGCCCAGTCCTGGGCTTCCGTCCCACCCGCGCCTGAATGAATTTCTAATATGGCGCTTTTGGGATCGTCCTCATCGGCGAGCGTGCTTTTCAGCTCGAGCCCTTCGATCTCATTGAATAGTTTTTCAACCGAGCGCCGGACCTCTTCGAATGTATCGGAATCTTCCTCCTCCTCGGCCAATTGGAACAGAAGGACCAGATCTTCACACTGTTTGTTCAGGGATTCCCATTCCTCAACCGGTTTCCTTTTCGTACTGATTGACTGTAAGATACTTTGAGCGCGCTCTTGATCGCCCCAGAAATCGGGTTTGGCCGATTCGTCCTCTAATGCTTTAATCTCAGCCTTACGTTTGTCGATGTCAAAGATACCCCCGCAGGTTTCCCAATTTCTCCTCACACAATTCCAATACTTCTTTGACATCCGCTTCCATCGTTCTCTCCTTTTCTCTGTTTTTAAATCACCGTCTTCAACCGAATATGTCTGGTCCGTCATTGCGAACCCTGAGCCCCTGAGCACCATTCGAGGACGAAGGGCGCACCAATCTCAATGTGAGGAAGAGATCGTTCCGTCCTCCCGCGTTTCCACACCGGCCTCCTCGAGATGACTAAAAATAATAATACTTTCGCGGTTTTCGAAGTAAAATCTTTCACCACAAGCTCAATTGAGGTGATGATTTCAGAGGGAGCGGTTCTGCCCGAAACCCCGCTTCTCTCAAATACGTGCAAAATCGATGTGGGCCGTGAACGGTGTACACCGTCCTCGGTTGTACTCTTCGAACGTATTCGAACAATCCGTTGAAATCCGCATGATCGCTCAGGGGAAAGCTCGTGTCGGCACCGAAGCGAAACCGCGTTCCCCCGTCAAGGGCCCAGCCTGTGAGTGCTGCCGTTCGTTTGCTCTTGATCCCCTTGAGGAGACCCTGTTTTCTCATGCCCCAGGGCCCTATTACGACCGAATCCCTCACATCACCACCCTCGAAGAGTCTGTACGGTCCAAAGGTCACACCGGCACGTTCGTAGAGTTTGGCACTATCGAAGACAGATTGAGAGACTGCGGCGGGAATGTTTCGGTTTCCCAGGAGCTTCATCACCTCCTGGGCTTTTCCCAAACGGTAGGCAAAGAGCACGGGGATGGTACCGCCGTTCAAACACGTCTCGACGAACCGAACGATATTTTCATTCACTTCCTCCCGAGGAGGGAAGACATATTTGGGATTACCGTACGTGCATTCCATGATGAGAATATCGCAATTTTTAATCTGGGCCTGTTCCGCCGTTGAACCTCTGGCCAATTTGAAATCTCCGGTGTATACAATCCGCTCTTCATGTTCAATGAGAATCTGTGCCGCACCAAGCATATGGCCTGAAGGGAAAAGCTCGACGGTACAGCCGTTGATTGAAAACGGTTCATTGAAGGATTTGGCAACAACATGCCCCTTTTTGAATTTGTCCTTATAGAAAAGAGCGGTTCCTTCGGAGACCAAAACGTGTTCGTGCCGCCGTAAATGATCGCTGTGCCCGTGAGAGACGAAGGAAAAGGGTTTCTTCACCCTGGGATCAAGCCAGAGGTCGACATCTTTGACGTAAATATCATTCTTCAAGTCGAGCATGTGTTCTCTTGTTCTCTATCATACTATGTTCATTTTCGCACAATTCGTTTGAAAGCGTCATTGAATTCGGGTTAGAGTATAAGAAAATGGGAGAACAATGTCAAGTATCGTTGATGAACGTTTGCGAAAAGTTCGCGATCCTGGTCGTAGGGATATATATCCCTATAATACAATTCGCCCGGCATACATATACCGGGCGATCAAGATCTCATACAGCAATTAACCTTTTCAATGATAAGATGTTGTTCTCTCAGAATCAACATATTTTTCTCAAACGTTGAAAGATCTTAAATTTTGTCCTGAAGGAGAATATCGGACGGGGAGAACGATCTTGTCATCCAAGAGGAGCACTGCAATACGCCGATCTTTTCCACTTGTCCCAATGAGGTTCGCTCCATATCTTCTCTGCCAGAGCGAAATCGCAGCCAACATGTTCGTAAGTCAAAAATGATGGGAGCACCAATGCCATCCTTTGACGAAATTACAAGGCGGTGGAAGGAGAGGGTCGAGCGGGCTCGGGAGTACGAGGTTGTCCAAGAGGACGGGGAAGCGTCTGACGTTTTCCTGGAGTCGAGAGTCTCTGGGCGGGAGTACGAGCAGGCCCAGGCCCTTCTGCGTTCACTTCTCAAAAGGTATCAAAACGTACGCTTGGCCGATGCCCTGCCCGGCGAGATGATTTCCAACCCCCACGGATCCTGCTTTCATATCGAACACATCGACCAATGGCCACTGTTTAATTTCAGCAGCGAGCAATCAATGGAGATCCTTCTGTCGGATTTGAAGCTTCTCTACGGTATCGGGTATGTGACCGAAGAATCACTGAGGGGGGAAGGTTTTTCCACGATAACCCATTTGAAGGACCATCACGTCTGGGGCACTGCGGCTCAGAGGTTTCTCGGCTTGCTGCAATCGGCCGATACGCCGAAATTGCAGAACTGGCTGTGGCACTGGTTGCCGAAATCTCATCCGAAGGCGCTCTGTCTGGCGGGGCTCCACGATGTGACCGATTTTCTCATTTTCGATATCGAGACCATGGGTCTCTTCGGGCGGCCGATTATTTTGATCGGATGTGCGCAACCACAGGGTGAAACATTGATCGTTCATCAATACCTTCTTCAAGAAGTGTCCGAAGAGCCGGCCGCATTGTCGGAATTTTGTGGACACGTGACAAAACGGACGGCATTGATTTCTTATAATGGCCGATCCTTTGACCTCCCGTATATCCGGGAGCGATTGGGATATTACGGACAGGGTGGTGTTACCGAATGCGCCCACTTCGATATGCTCCACTTTGCCCGCCGGGAGTGGCGAGGGAGCTTTGCGGATTGCAGATTGACCACACTGGAACGAGAGGTATTCGGTCACATCCGGAAGAACGATGTGCCCAGCGCTCTTGTGCCGGAGTTCTATGATGTGTATCTGAAGACCGGCAATATCGGGCCGCTTGTGCCGATCATCCAGCATAACAGACAGGATGTGATCACGCTGGCGAACATCTTCTCGGAACTCTGTCGGAGGTGGGGGAATGGAGATTGGTAAATTTATTGAGACGTTCTTATTGCCTTCACCCCAGGTGGAACACGTGGAAGTGATCCCGCCCAGAGGACCCCAATACGGGGACCTCGAACACGAACTCTGTCCTCCGCTGAAGAAATACCTCCAGACGCACTACATTCGATTGTACACCCATCAAGCCGAAGCTGTCGATAGTATTCTGGAGGGCAAACATATCATCATCACCACACCCACGGCTTCGGGCAAAACACTTGCTTTCAATACACCTGTTTTTCACACGCTCTTTGTGGATGAAGATGCGACGGCTCTGTACCTATATCCTATGAAAGCCCTGGCCAACGATCAGCTCAATGTCCTGTTGCACCTTGAAAAGGCCACCGGCATCAAAGTTTTTTCAAGTATCTACGACGGCGATACCCCGCAGAATGCGCGGGCGAAGATCCGGGAGCGGTCCCGCATCATTGTGACCAATCCCTACGCGCTCCATCAATATCTTCCGTGGCATCAGAAATGGGCCCGCTTCTTTCAGAACCTCAAAATCGTCGTCATCGACGAGGCCCATACCTATCGTGGAGTTTTCGGTTCCAACGTGGCTCTCCTCCTCAGGCGGTTGCGACGCGTCTGCGATCGTTACGGTTCGACGCCACAGTTCGTTCTTTCGTCGGCCACCCTGGCCAATCCTGAGGAGCTGTCCAGGAGACTTGTGGGAGAGGTATGTGAGGTTGTCTCGAAGGAGGGCTCCGGAAGAGGACAGAAATTCTTCCTCTTCTGGAATCCGCCGTTTCTCGATGATCATAAAATCGTCCGAAGATCACCACATCAGGAAACCGTTGATCTGTTGACGACTCACCTCCGGCACGGATTTCAGACCCTCTGTTTTACCGTCTCGAGAAGGATGGCCGAACTGGTGGCGACCTGGGCCAAAAATATGTTGGCTCAGGAAAAGGATGATTGTGCCGATCGGATTGCCACATACCGCGCCGGATATCTGCCCCAGGAACGACGCCGGATCGAAGAGAAGCTGCGCCGGGGCGATCTGCACGGTGTGGTCTCAACCGTTGCCCTGGAGGTGGGCATCGATATCGGTTCCCTGGACTCGGTCATTATTTCAGGCTATCCTGGAACGATCATATCCACGTGGCAGCAGGCGGGGCGGTCGGGTCGGGGGATGGAAGATTCGGCGGCCGTACTGGTGGCCTTCGACGGTCCGCTCGATCAGTACATCGTGAAGCACCCGCAAAAGTTCTTCGGCAGCTCGCCGGAACACGCCATCGTCGATTTGGAGAACCCGTACATTCTCATGGGGCATGTTCTGTGCGCCTCGGCTGAGTTTCCCCTGACCGATGCTGATACGATCTTTTTCGGATCTCAATTCTCTGAAGCCCGCCAGGAGCTGGTCAAAGAGCGTTTGATAACACGGACCCCGCGAGGATGGATTTATTCGGGACTGGCCAGGCCGGCTGAGGTCGTGCATCTCAATGCCATTTCAGATCGGACGGTGACCGTCTGGTGTGAGGGTGAACTTTTGGAGACCATGGACTTTGTCCAAGCCAACCGCGAGGTCTATCCGGGTGCGGTGCTCCTGCATCAAGGGGAAACGTATCTTGTGCGGAAGCTGGATCTGGTGAGCATGACGGCCACAGCCGAGGCCAAGACCGTGGACTATTATACCGAGGCTCAGGAGGTGACGGATGTCGGCATAGTGGAAAGACTGCGCACGAAGGATTCGCGGATCGAGCTCAGCGTCGGCGACGTCAACGTTACCGAGCACCATCCGTCGTATCGGCTGAAGCGATACGACCGGGTTCTCGGTCACAGACCCCTGAATTTACCACCTGTCGATTTCGAGAGTGTGGGGATGTGGTTCACCGTCCCTCCGGAGGTTGAGGACGAGGTTAAAGAGTCCGGGTGCGACTTCGCGGGTGGGCTCCACGCTGTGGAGCACGGCATGATTGCCATGGCCCCGCTCTACGCCATGTGCGACCGCTGGGATCTGGGTGGTCTGTCCGCATCGTTCCACGCCGACACCGGCCGACCCACGATCTTCATCTATGACGCCTTCGAAGGTGGCATCGGCATTTCGGAGAAATGCTACGAGCTGTTCGATGACCTTGTTCGGGCCACTCAGGAACTCATCCGTGACTGTGAATGTGAGGAGGGCTGCCCCTCCTGCATATTCTCCCCCAAATGCGGGAATGACAATCGACCTTTAGACAAGCAAGCGGCGCTGATTCTCTTACAAGGGTTACTCAGGCAGATATGAGATGTGAGTCAATTCCGGTTTGATGGACGCGGTTCCTTTTCTCTTTTTGAATGAAAAAGTTATGGCTCTCAACAGCCTGCTCTATGCTGTCCTATTCGCCCTACGATAATGTGGAGCTCAGGAATTATCCGGCGATGCTCGTCACGACTGTGTTCCATGATTCCCAGATGCAGTACTGGGAGCAGGCGAAATGGGTGGCCAAAATTCGTGATCTGAAGACGGACAGCAATCTGCTGCTTCTGCACACCCAGATGGGGGCCGGCCACAGCGGGAAATCCGGCCGCTTTGAAAAGTACAGGATAACGGTTTTGGAGTACGCCTTCATGCTTGATCTGCTGGGCATTACTGAGTAATTCAGGTTCTTGTTGTGGTTTGGAAATAACACTTGTCGTTTCCGATTCATTATTATATATTGTAAAATAGTATTCATCTTCCATAAGAAGTGATGCTGTTTTGTCCGACATTGAGCCCCCATGAACATGCGTATGGCTTTTCGATCAGTGATATTCGTCCGGGCAGAGAGGCAGGCATGACGCTGCCTGTGTGTCGGACGTCTTTCGATTGACCTCGAATCCAACGACAGCACAAAGAGAAGCAATTTTTTTCAACAGGGTCAATTGAACAGGCTTGATGCTGCACGGCAGCTTCAGCCAGACATGGGTCGTGGAGACAATGGTATGCCTTCTGTGCACTCATTTGAAGATGAATGAGGGAGTGTTTTTGTGTTTGAGTCAGGGGAAAAATAAAACATTAAGATGTGAGTCCTTTCCTGGCTCTCAGTGGAGCATGTTCTGATGGAAGGTGTGAACAAAACAGTTCTCGTTATCGCCAGAGATCAAGAGACGATCTCGTTTCTTACAAAACACATCGTGAAAAAATATGATCTCATCACGACATCTTCTGGGAAGGTTGGATTTCAAAGATTTTCGCAGATCAAGAATATTGACTTCGTCTTTCTGGACGATGAGTTATCAGATTTGAACGGTCTTCGTTTACTTCGCGGTATTCGCGAAATGGATAAGAACGTATCAATCGCCTTCATCAAGGAAGACGGTTCGGTCTTCATTGTTTCCGGAGAAGCCGAATACGGGTTCCCACTTTTTTTCAACAAGCCTTTCAAAGAGAAGGACTTGGAAAATATATTTTTGAATCTTGTGCCGACTCCTCACATGCAAGAGAGAGATGTTCAAAATGCTCTTGATTATATCGAAAAACATATGATGAAACGTATCACGGCGAAAGATGTTGCCAGTGCGTGTAATTTGAGCTATCGTCAGTTGGCCAGGAAATTTAGAAAGGCCTTGGGCATAACTCTTATGGAGTATGTAAAACGGCTGCGTGTGCAGAAAGCCAAAGGGTTACTGCGGGGAAAAGCGATGTGGATTGATGACATTGCGGCTGTCCTCGGTTTTGCGGATGTCAGGGCATTCCGCAAAGCTTTCAAAAGCCTGACCGGCATGACGCCGAAACAGTATCAGACGCATGCGCACGAATTGAAGCCCGAGAACACCTCCTCTCGAAGACAACCTCCGTTTCAAATCTGACATTTTTCAAAAATTGATCCCAGCATAATCTTTCTCACATAAAAGTATACCGACCGCGTCAGGTTTTCTGAAACCATGTTACATAGGTGAAAACTTCACCATGCTCGTCAGAATATGAACCAGAGGCGTTCATATTTACAAAATTTGTTCATATTAAGAAATTGTACAAAAATTTTGGTGGCGTCCTAAAAATGGTTGCTTATAATGTTCTTTGACATATTGTAAGGTTTTGTAATTCCAAGTACTTTCCATAAGGTATTGGTCAAAATAACCGGTTATTTGCCTCATGGGAGTCTTGGAATGCAAAA
>CP070758.1:4827214-4843448 GCA_020348925.1 Gemmatimonadota bacterium
GATCTTTAGATTGGACTATCATATGAACCTCCATGAGAAAAAATGCAATGTTAAATGCGAATATAAACCACAATCCTCATGGGGTCAAATGATACGAACATGAAGTAATTTCAATTGGTGTTGAAAAATGTATAAATCTGATTGGGAACTCTATGAGTTATTACTTCGAGAGGTTCAATATATGCACCAACGGTGGATTGATAACTTTCGTATTATTATCACATTTAATTCAATCCTTTTACCAGGTATGTTTGCGATTTTTCTTCTCATAGCGAAGACAGATGAACTGTCTGTTCAGGCTCAAAAAATAACTCCTTGGATACTGTTCATCCTATCCTTAGTTGGAGTTGTTGTTAATATTGTTGGTCTCGCCTTAACTAATAGGAACCACATCATCACCGATCTTCGTAATAAAGAAATTGGGAAACTTGAGAAAAAATTTGGGGATGAATTATATTTTCATCCGTATCGTGAAGGACGCCTGTATTTAGAAGGAGAAGTTGAGAAAGTTAAATCAATGCAAGATGAAAAACATTGCAAGCTCTGGATAGGAAAATTACGAGGTTATTGCGGATATTTAATTCTCGGAATTTTTTTCACTATTGTCTACTTAGCTATTTTGCTATATATATTGTTCGGTTTAAAACTTAATTGTTGATTTAATCACCGTATGATATTTTTTAATCTATGGCTAATAAAATTGATCCCGGTATTATAAATCGCATTGTTTATGCTAAGTACTTGTTTTGGCAGGGCAACGAAGTTCTTGATAAATCGTCTCCTTCCGCAGATGGATTAGCGGTCTTAAGTTATCAGGATGCGGTTGAAATGCTCTTGCGTGCCGTTGCTGAGCAACTAAATGCAAGTATTAAAGAACAAGCTTCTTTTGACCAAATTATCGAAAAAATAGATAGTGCCCCTTTAAATACGCAAAATTATCAGATACCATACCGAACTTCATTAAATCAGTTAAATAAAGCCAGAGTGAATTTTAAGCATTTTGGTCTTTTACCAAAAACAGTAGATGTCCAAAAATTCAGACGTGATCTTGAATTAGTGTTTCGGGATATAGTTTTTTCTTTTTTCAACCTCAATTTTGATGAAATTTCATTAGTCGAACTTATTAAGCATCATAGAATAAAGAACCATTTAAAAAAAGCAGAAAAAAGTCTCTCTTCAAACAACTTTGGCGATTCTATTCTTTTTGCTGCAAAAGCATATACTTTATTGTTTGGATACAATCGAAGCCTTGATCTCGGTATAGATACTTTTACAAGAGTAGAAGATGAAAATATTGATTATGTATTTCAAATGATGAAGAGGCAACTTGAAGAACATCAATTACAAATTGATATTTTAAAATATGGAATCGATTTGGCCGACTACCACTATTTTAAGTCAATTATACCATTAGTCCAGCTTAATGCAGCAGCAATGTTCTTGGTCACCTATATTGGTGAATATGAAGACAAAAATACATTTGAGAACGCCCAGTTTTGCCTTCGATTTGTTACAGATTCTGCCCTTAAAATTCAGCAGTATCCACAATTGCAAGAAGGTCACTTCTTCCGTGAATATAGGAAATTTGAGGTTCTGAAGGATACTGACATCATAGTATATCCTGATGGGGAAAGTGTTGAAATCATAAGGAGGGCAGAGAAAGGTGAGATACTTTCGGGATTCCATGAGAGCCACGACATTGAAGGTTATATAGCAATTCTACAAGACAATGAGCGAGCATATCTGGCTAAAGATGCGGTAAGGGAAATACCTCAAGACAAAGAATAGTGGAAGACTTGAATGATTTTCATCAAGGGAAAACTGATCGATTGACAACAGTATCCAGATCAGAGAAGGAGAAAAAATCTTGACAAGGGCAGTACAATTGCTTTTATTACATTCGATTTTAAATTCACAAAGGGGACAGACTAAATATGGAATTTCAACCGGACAAAGTCTCGAATAGTGTGAGAAAAAAACTCTCTGAGCCATATAAAACTATGCAATGTTTCAGGGGAAACTTCTCAGTCTGGGAGCTTCGAAGATATTACTTGACAGATACACCTTAATATGGTATATTACAATACATAGTGAATCTGCTGTTAAACTGTTGAAGTGAACTGGAAAGTGATGTTAATCCTGATTTAGTCAAATTACCAATTATTCTCCTGGTTTATCTCCTTAATCCACATCTGGTTCTGATTTCTAAATAAAGAATTATTCATGAGATGCGAAGATGGTCACGGCTGCTATCTTCGTGTCGGGGGTCATGGCTGTCTCCGAGTAAATGAATCCTGTAGTGAAAGGAGGATTTTTCAGCAGGACAATTAAATTGACTTGATATTATTTGAAGATATCAAGTGACAGCGGGTGGGGACCTGGTTATGGCTGCCAGCTCTCCGTTGAGGTTATGAACGCCTCTTGTACGCTCTTTATGCTCATTGCAAAATGAGTGAGGGAGCGTTTTTTGTTCTTTGAGGACACAAACAGTCTGTAGTCAATATTGGAAAGAAACCGAGATGTTCAAGAAGATTTTGATTCTGATAGGAATCATTGGAGGGATGGGCATGGCTCTGGTAGCTGATGAGATCGAGATCCAGGTACCTCAAAATGGTCAAACAATGAACATTCCTTCATTGGAAGAGAGAGTCAATCAGAGGCGTTTGCTGCAGACAGAAGGTCCAAGTGATATGTATTCCATCGAGTTCAACAAACCCATGACCCATCTCAATTCCACTGAGCTGGATTCCTTTATTGTTGCTACGATGGATGAATATCATATCCCCGGATTGGGTGCTTGCGTAGTCAAAGACGGCCAAATCATCTGGACCGGGGGGTACGGTTACGCCAATATTGAAGGCAATGTCGAAGTCGCAGATACGACTGTTTTTTATCAGGCATCTATTTCCAAAACCATCACGGGAACTGCTTTGATGCAACTCTGGGAAGATAGTCTTTTCGGATTAGATGACGATATTGATGACTATTTGCCATTCGAAGTGAACCATCCCCTTTACCCCGATGATCCTATCACTTTTCGGATGCTTCTAACTCACACATCAGCCATTAAGGACAATTATTGGGGTGCCATGGCACCAGTGATTGTCCAGGGAGACTCTCCGATACCCTTGGGAGAGTACCTTGAGGATTATTTTGTTCCGGGAGGGACATATTACGACCCAGACGAGAACTTCCAATCCTGGCGTCCAGGAAGCGTTCATATATATAGTAATCTGGGTATTTGTTTAGCTGGCTATCTGGTGGAAGCGATCACAGGCATTCCTTTCGACGAGTATTGCCGGGATTCCATTTTCATACCATTGGGAATGAATGAAACTGCCTGGTTTCTGGCCGATCTGGACACCAATAACATTGCCATGCCATATACTTATATTGAACAGAGCGATAAATATATCCCTTACGGGTACTATGGCCTCCCCTGGTATCCCTCAACAATGTTGATGACCAGCGCGCCTCAGCTTGGCCGCTTCCTGGCCGCTTACATGCAGTGGGGAGAACTGGATGGCCAACGAATCCTGGACAGCACCACAGTCGAATTGATGATCACACCTCAGATTTCCTGGGTTGGACTGACTTGGTTTCGGGGCTATTTGACGACTGAGCACCATAGTAACGTGCTTGTCTGGGGACATGAAGGCAGTTACATCGGGGTCCGCACGATTATGTATTACGCGCCGGTGGAAAAAATAGGCGTTTTGGTCTTGGCCAACTTAGAGACTGAGAGTGGTTTGTGGCCTATTTTTGACAAACTCTTCGACTTTGCAGCACCTGTTGACCCGAATATCGCCCTGTCGGCTACCAGTTATGATTACGGGGATGTGCCGATAGGAAGTTCCATCGACTGGGTATTCGCTATTTCCAATGATGGAGCTGCTGATTTGGTGATTACCCAAATCACTTCCGACCATTCCGACTTTGTGATAACATCTCCGGTCTTTCCTAGGACGGTCCCACCCGGAGGCGAGATCAGTGTAATGGTCACCTATACTCCATCAAACGTTGGCACGATGGAGGGCCAACTCAGTATCATCAGTAATGATCCCGATGAGCCTATTGTAATAGTGGCTTTGCAAGGCGAGGGAGTAAAACCGCCAGACATTTCGGTTTCTCCAGATTCGTTGAGTGAGGATCTGTTCAAGGGCAATACAACAACCCAGACACTTACAATTTCCAATACAGGTAGAAGTGATTTGACTTTTGATATCTGGACAGAAGGACAAAATCAACAATATGCTCTAGAGTTTGATGGTATAAATGATTATGTTGGTATTTCGAATGGGGGGGGTATTGCAGGTCTGGATGAGGGAACAATAGCTTTGTGGGTTAAATGGATAGGCAAGCAAGATCATGGCAGTCCTGGATATGGTGTAGTATTGGGTAGGCAAAAGGATTACGTATTTACTAATCAAGTTATTACACTATCTTCAGATGATCCAAATTCTGCAATGGTAATGTGGTATCCTTATACAGCTTTTGATGTTGCCATTACTTCGTCTACACCAGTGGGCAACGAACTTTGGAGATATATTGTCATAACATATTCATCTGGTAATCATAAACTATACATTGATGGAGAATTAGATGGAACTTCTGACATGTATGGTTCTGTGAACTCTGACATTGGTGTTCCTCTTACAATAGGTGCTGGTATAGATGATATTGGTTCATACTCAAGAAGCCATATAGATGAAGTGGCAATCTGGAACATAGTACGCACCCAACCTGAAATCCAAGCGGATATGCATCGGGAAATCTCAGCCGGCGAACTGGGATTAGTGGGTTATTGGCGATTTAACGAAGGTTCAGGTATTACAGTCTTCGACCAGACACCCAACGGCAACAACGGTGTACTCCACGGAGGGGTTACATGGGTGATCTCCTCCGCACCCATCACGGCTACTTGGTTATCTCTAGCACCCACTTCGGGCATCGTACCGGTGGATTCATTAATGGATATTGAAGTCACCTTTGATGCTACAGGTCTGGATGGTGGCGATTATTATGCTTGTGTCGTGGTTTCCAGTAACGATCCGGACGAACCAGAAGTGATCATTCACCTCCATCTGAGGGTTGAGGCGAGTAGGGTCATTGTCAGTGTACCTACTATCGGTTCTCTGCCAGGAGATACAGCTCAAGTCTCACTTGATATGGATAATCTGACGTGGCTTGCTACGTCTATCGGTAGTTTCGAAACGGAGCTTGGCTTTGATAATAGTCTTTTGGAATTGGTTGGGATAGTCCCCGGAGAACGCGTCCAACATCTGGGCATATTTGAATGGAGTCTACTTGATCCAGGGATGGCAGCAATATCGATTTACGACACGACTGAGAATGTGATCGAACCCGGCTCAGGTGCGGTTGTGGAGATGTCCTTTGTAGTGAATGCTGCAGCTACTTTCGGAGCCAACGCCACGATCACAATTGTGAATGCTACACTGACAGATGAAAGTGGAGATACTCTTGCCGTTGAGTCTTTAAATGGCATGATCAGCGTCGGGCTGAAAGGCGATGTCAACGCCGATGGACAGATCAATATTGTCGACGCCCTTATTGCAGTGAACATCCTGCTGGAGATTATGGTGCCCACCGATTACGAAGGTTGGGCGGCAGATTGCAATGGCGACGGCCAAGCCAACGTTTTGGATGTGGTTGGAATTGTGAATGTGATTTTGGGCCTTGGCGAGTGTGTACCGGGTATCTGCAAGTCCGAGTTGACCCCCGAGGCAATGGAGTTCATGAAGTTGTTGGAACCTTACTTCTCTGCTGCCGACTTCACTGAGTTTATGGCCTTGGTCAAAGCGGAGGTAGAAGCTCCGGCTGAGTATAGTCTGGTGCAGAACTATCCCAATCCGTTCAATGCGCATACAGATATCAGATACCAGATAGCAGATGTCACCTCACCAGTCTACACTACTCTGAAAATATACAATATCCTTGGCCAGGAAGTGCGGACCGTTGTGGATGAAGTCAAAGAATCTGGCTATCACTCTGTCACCTGGGATGGAGAGGATCAGTTCGGAAATGGTGTGGCCAGTGGTGTCTACTTCTACCAGCTTAAAGTCGGGGACCTGACGGCAACCAAATGCATGGTTCTCATGAAGTAGAGTGAAATCCTTGTTGATTGACGATGGACCATCTCGAATTCGATCACTTGGCGACTCTTTTTGCTACGACGTGGCCAGAAATCAGGGGTAATTTCTGTGGTTCTTATGAGAAACATTGATTTCACTATTAAAACCAAAAGTAATGTTATATTTGATAATAAAAACATTTAGGAGAAATTATCGCGATTTACTTAAAAATGTAGCGAATGTTATAAGAATTCATCACATTGATTATTAATAAATTAATGAATGTTTTTAACGAAGTATTTTAATATGTGTATGAGAGGCGCACTAAAGCACTTGACAGCCATAGAGAAGAATACTATGTTAACATTTCCAATGTTTTAGTTGTTTACCTTTAAAAGTGAACTGATACTTAGAGTTAATTCTGAACCGTCAATACTTAACTACTCGCCTGATCCGTCTGCTTCATCCATAACATCCTGGTTCTGATCTTTTAAAGAAATAATGTGTTCGCCATATGCAAAAATGGACCCGACGACATTTTTAATCAATATTGGAATCAAACCTCACAAAACAATTACCAGATTCATCATTTGTACAGTCTCGTTGAAGGACCATCAAAATATAGATAAAGTAAATTCATAAATATTGTTCGTATTTTGAGATTTGACTTTCTTTGAGTGAAAGCTGAAGAGTATTGAACAAAACCTAACTTACAGAAATGGCCCTAAGTGGTCATTATCCTATAAAGGATATAGTTTGAAAATCCAGTGAGGTAATGATTATGAAGTGGAAAGTGTATCTTTTCGTTATAGCTGTTTCTTGTTTCATGTTTAAGGGAAAAACTTCGAGCAGCGAGATAATAAAATTGGGCATGTTGCCAACTCAGAGGTCCGATTGGGGGAAGACTTTTGAGCAGATGAATTCGGAGTTAATTGAAAAGAGTGATGGTACATTGCAATTTCAATTCTACTTTGGCAGAGACGAAAAAGAACTGATTAACTTACTTGAAAGTAAACAGATTGATGCAGTATCAGTCTCTGCTGCAGGTCTGGGTCAAATTATCCCAGAGATTTTCATATTTAATTTGCCTTTGATGTTTTCAACATATGAGGAATTTGATTACATTAGAGATACACTCACTCAGCATTTTTCAAATCTATTAGATAGTAAAGGTTTTACCATTTTAGGGTGGGGAGATTTGGGATTTACCTATCCTTTTTCAAAGGAGCCAATTAAAACCCAGACAGACCTTCAAAGAACAAAACTTTGGGCATGGGATATTGATCCGATAGCCAAAGCATTTGCCACTGGATCGGGACGCGAGCCAGTTCTGTTACCCATTCAAAGCGTACTCTCCTCGTTATCAAAAGGAGACATCCAGACCGTTTATGGCCCCCCTCTCGCTTGTATTGTTTACCAATGGCATACTGAAATACGGTACATGACTGACCTACGTGTTGCAGTCGGATTGGGCGCAACAATAATTCAAAAAAGTCGAATTGAAACCATTTCAAGTGATAATGAGCGCCTCCTGAAGAATATCGCAAAAAAATACCATGAACAACTTGTTGTCAAAATCCGCAGAAGAAATGAAGAATCTGTTGATGTACTTAAAGAACAAGGAATTGAAATTATCTCAGTTCCGCATCAAGAGAGACAGAAATGGAATCAGGTGGCAATGAAGGTGCAAGATCAATTTATTGATCGACTCTATGAGAAAGAATTATTAGACAAAGTCAAGAGCTTATTGGAAGAGTACAGAAGAAAATAACCATAACTTCTATAGAATCAATGAGAGAGAAAACAGTATTGATGGGAAAAATTGCCCTTATTACTTTTGTACTCCTAGTTTGGGTTTTCTTCAGTATCACTTTTGCTCAACAATGGACAAGATATTCAACAGAAGATGAGCTTATTGGAAATTCAATATGTTTCATCAATGAAGATCATAAGGGTTATCTTTGGTTTACAACGCGGTTTAGTGGGGCAACAAGGTATGATGGTGTCCGTTTTCAAAGGCTGAACATCACGGATGGTTTAGCCAGCAACAATGTATATTATACACTGGCTGATAAACAGGGCAATCTGTGGTTTGCGACTGACCGTGGCGTCAGCAAATACGATGGGAGAACATTTCAAAATTATGACACTACCAAGGGCATCACGAGTAATTATGTCAGTTTTATACTTGAAGATATGGGAGGTAATTTCTGGTTTGGGACGGATCACGGAGTGACCAAGTACGATGGAAGAAAATTCCAGAATTATGATTGTAATGATGGTTTAGCTGACGATGATATAAAATTCATACTTGAGGATCGCGAGGGTAACCTCTGGTTCGGGACGGCTAAAGGGGTCAGCATTTACAATCGGGATACGTTTCAACCACTGGCAACGACCTATCTTTCTAATCCCATAGAAGCTATATTTGAAGATAGGGACGGTAATGTATGGTTCGGAACAGAACGGGGTATCTACAAAAAAGCCGTCGAGAGCCTAAGAATAGATGGCCCGTTATTTGAGGCGAGCGTCTCACGGAGGATATTGCAGGACAGAAATGGAAGTCTCTGGTTCGCTTCTCATGATAAGGGGGCTGTTGAATTTGACCCGCAAAAGAAGAGCTTTATTCTACATAATGACTTGAGAGACCGTGGTATTCTTTGGTTGTTGGAGGACAGTAGGGGATTTCTTTGGTATGGTACGAATAAGGGCATTAGTCTGTATGATGGGAGAGAGTTTCAGCATTTCACGAGAATAAACGGCTTAGACTTGAACTACGTCCAAGATATTTTAGAAGATAGTGATGAGAATCTATGGTTTGGCACAGAAAATGGTGTTTTCAAATATACCGTAGAAAGCTTCAGACAATATACAGAAGTTGATGGAATGGTTGATAACTCTGTTGGGATCTGCATTGAGGATAGAAGCGGTAATATATGGTTTGGCACGAAAAATGGTGTAAGTAAATTTGATGGTTCTATTTTTCGAAATTTCACAATACATGACGGATTACCAGATAACAACATATTATCAATTTCGGAGGACACGAAGGGAAATCTCTGGTTTGGGACTACGTCTGGGGCTAGCATGAATTTACAAACTTTTAAAGGAATAGACTGTCTTGGGAATACTGCTGTAAGAGAAATCCTGGAAGACAGAAAAGGTAATGTGTGGTTTGCCACGGCAGAGGGCATATGCAGGTATGACGGAATAAGTTTTCAAGCTTTTCCCATAGAGAGCGGGCGCGAAATGATCATAGATAGTCGAGATAGGGTGTGGATCGGCAGCCTGAATTCTGGACTCTTCATACATGATGGTAAGGAGAAACTGGAATCCTTTACTGTTGAACATGGGTTAGCGAGTAATAATATCACTTGGATTCTCGAATCTTACGATGGCAATCTTTGGTTTGGACTGAAGGGTGATGTTTTTCCAAACGAGTTTGAAAAGCCTTTCCAGGGGGGCCTCTGTTACTATGATGGGCAGAGCTTCAAGACGTTTACTACTGAAGACGGGCTTTCGAGCATTCTCTTAACAGCAGCGGTAGAGGATAGAAAGGGGAATCTTTGGATAGGTACTTCCGATAAAGGAGCTACAAAATGTCATAGCCGTCCAATCGAAGGAGAATTCCGTTTTGAGACGATAGCAAAAGCTCAAGGTTTACTGAGTGATTACATTACTACAATTTACTCTGATCGATTCGGAAATCTATGGTTTGGCACTGAAAAAGGTGTCAGCAAATATGATGGAGAAAACTTTCAGAACATCTTTTTAACAAATTATCTTAGTTTTGGTTACATCGAAAATATTTTTGAAGATAGCAAAGGCTCGATGTGGTTTATGACAACGAGAGATGGTGCGATTCGATATCTGCCTCCCAGCAGTGAAGTTCGTCCACGTGTCCACGTTGTGGGAATAGAAGCCGATACGTTTTATACAAATGTTGATGAGATTAAAGTGCCCACGAGTGCAAGCTCTATAACATTTGAATATAAAGGCATCAGTTTTAGGACAAAGCCGGGAAGAATGCGGTATACTTATAAGTTGGAAGGACAGGACTCGGATTGGCACCTCCCTGTTCTTGAAACAAAATCTGTCTACAGGAATCTCAGACCGGGAACATATGAATTCAGTGTTCAAGCTATTGATGAGGATTTACACTACTCTGAGCCACCTGCATCAGTAAAAGTTCATATATACCAACCCTTTGTTAGAACAATATACTTTTGCCTCATGATTGGTTTCTGTGGAATTTGCCTGACAGGTGGGGCGATCTATATGGTCGTTCAATTGAGGAAGCAGCGTCGTATTGCTAACCTGTATCAAGAGAAACTACATAAGCAACAAGAGGCTGAACGAGTTCAGACCGCAAAGATGACATCATTACGCCAGTTTGTCGCTGGTGTTGCACATGAGATAAATAATCCAATTGGAGTTATCCTGAGCAGCAACGATGTCTCAAGTAGAGCAATAAATAAAATCATAAACGTTCTCCCTCATCAATTACCAGATAAGGGGGAAAGTAGTAAAGAGCTTATGGCAACGCTTGATCTCTTAGGAAACATGAACAAAACCAGTATAGTTGCATCGGAGAAAGTAGCAAAAATTGTTGAAAACTTGCGACGATTTGTCAGGCTTGATGAAAGTGAATGGCAGGTGGCGAATATCAATGAGGGATTAGAAAGCGTAATAGCTTTGATAGAGCCAAAAGTTGAAGCGAGAATAACTGTAAAAAGAGATTATGGTGAAATACCTCAAATCTATTGTTCAATGAGCAGCCTCAATCAAGTTTTTATGACAATTCTTGAAAATGCATCCGAAGCTATTGAGAAGAAAGGCGAAATTGAAGTGAAAACACGATCTCAGAATGGCGATATTGAGATTGAAATTAGCGACAGCGGGATTGGTATTCCGGCAGAGAATATGGGAAGGATTTTTGATCCTGGATTTACAACCAAAGGAGTAGGTGTTGGCACTGGGCTCGGTTTGTCAATTTGTTACAAAATTATTGTGGATGAACACAAGGGGAAAATTGATGTTTTTAGTGAAGTAAATAAGGGATCAACTTTTAGAATTCTTATTCCTCAAAGAGTCGGAGATGAAAGGGTATCTTAGTATTCATTATGAGAATATTTAGGCTCTTCTTAATTCTTTGTCCATTATGGTTGCTTATAGTGAGCTGCAGTTTGACAAAAATGGCGGCTAATCAAACAACGGCTATTTTGGTTGCAGCAATGCCTGCATACGAAAGGGAAACCAATCTGGAATTTGCTGAACAGGCAATTTCAGGAAATTTAAAATTACTGGAAGGACTCCTCGAAACCACACCCCATAATGAAGACCTTATACTTTTAGCATCCAGAAATTATACATGTTACGCTTTCGGATTTATAGAAGAAAAAATAGACAGAGCCGATGAAGAAAAAAATTTCGAAAGAAAAGAAAAGTTAATAGAAAATGCCGTTGATTTTTATCGAAGAGGGAGAAAATACGGTTTACAATTGATCGCTCTTTCTCGAAAGAAGTTTCACCTGGCCTTGGAACAAGGTATAGAAGAACTTGCGTCAGAACTTGATCACTTTAACAAAAGAGACATACCTGGATTGTTTTGGACCGCATATGCATGGGGAAATATGATCAATCTCCAACAAGATAATCCAAAGTTGGTTGCTGAGATCCCGAAGGTTATTCTCATGATGCAACGTGTTTTGGAATTGGATGAAGACTATTTTTTCGGGGGAGGACATCTTTTCTTTGGCGTTTATTACGGAAGTCGCCCCCAAGAGCTGGGGGGAAATCCTTTGAAGGCAAAGCATCATTTTGAGCGGGCAATTGAAATCAACGATGGAAAGTACCTTATGGCAAAATTTCTTCTGGTAAAATACTATGCGGTTTCTGTTCAGGACAGGGAGATGTTTGACCAAACACTGCAGGAAATTAGATTGGCTCCGTCTGATCTTTTCCCGGAACAGGGTCTTGCAAATAAATTGGCAAAACGGTACGCAGAAAGATGGATTGGCCGGATTGACGAGTTTTTCTTTTAGGATTAATTGATCCATATCTGACCATATCGAAAAAGATGGAACTTGTGAAAATTTTTCTGTAATTTTTTGGAGAAACTTACAGTTTTTTTGACTGGAAGAAAATGTTGGTTATCTTTGATATTATTCACTTTGAAAGAGGGAGTTGATTTATTATCCTCCGACGTTTAAAAGGAGTGATCCATCGAACACATTCGGGTAAATTTGGGTTAAATTTCTTATGTCAGGGGAGTGGATAAAAGTTTTAAAATAATTTAATAAGGCCCGCTCCTATCAACCTATATCTTTGATAATTATAGACTTATAAAATTATAAAGTGGCGGCTATCCGATTGAGTCTGCCTATTCCGGCATGTTGAAGAATGTGATAGTCAAAAGTGATGAATATCAAAGAAAATATTCAGTACTGGATTTTGAACAATGCTACTACATTTCTCCAAGATTCACAGAAATCATTTCAGCAATGCCATTCGTTTCGTAGCAGTGAACTCTCTGGTCATTATCTTGTAAAAATAGACTCCGCTGGCAAGGTTTGAGGCATCCCATTCTACCTTGTAAGTTCCCGACGGTTGCCTTACAGAAATAAGCGTTGCTACCTTTTGCCCGAGGATGTTGTAGATGCTTAAATCGACGTTGGCAAACATAGGTAGTTGATATTCGATAGTAGTTATATGATTAAAAGGATTAGGAAAATTCATCATCAATCCGTAATCTTCAGGCAACACAAGTCCTCCAGCAAAATCTACTGATGTCTCCTGAATCACCGTCACCGTCAATGTATCTGTGAATTCAAGGTAAGCACCAACAATCTTCCAACTCCCAACCTGGCAGGCCCTGTAGACATTGTCTGTGAAGGATCCACAAGGATCGTTAGCACTAAACTCTGCAAATTCGGTAACATCAGTTTCGTTTTCATTCTCATCGTAGGCAATGACTGTACAAGCAATCTCACTCCCTGAAACTACCGCCGTAGTCTCTGCAGAAACCTCTATCCCCGCAATGGGACCAATGGTTACATATACCACAGCCGTGTCAGCCAAGTCGCCATACGTACCCATGACGGTCAATGTCCCTACGGAACAAGCATGATACATGTTCCCTTCGAACCAGCCGCAAAAATCCGTAGTCGTATAGAGCGTCGAATCAGTCACGTCACACTCTGCATACCCATCAGTGGTCACCGCCCGATATGCAACTGTTTGCGTTGAAGCGATGGTCGTGTCCTGAGGAGCAATTGTAAGATCAGCAAGTGCTCCTCCCAAACACGTGTAAATCCCGCAGCAGGTATTGTATCCATCCGCAATGTCATCCAACAAGTTCTGCAAACAAATCTGGCTCTCATCACCAGGATTTCCAAGAAGTGAAAAGTACATCTTGACAAGAGGGCCACTGGTTTCTGAATCAATGGCAGTTGTGTGAAATCCCCCTACAGTAATCACACCGGGCATCTGTTCGCTGGCATCTACAAAAGTCCACTCATCCGTCAGACATCCCTCAACCTCAATCGCGTTATACTCCATATGGTCAGTATTGTATGTAATCTCAAATCCGAAAGCATCGATAGGCTTGATACTCTCTGCAATTTCGATTCCAATTACTTCAGTTTTTCCTGCGCACCCAGTCAGATCAGAGACCCTCATATATGGAGGTTCACACTCTCTCATCCGATAAAAGGACGTGATAGCTTCAGCATATGACCATCCTGAACTAATTTGGGCACCAATGATCACTCCCTCCGTTCCAGAATCCACAGTTTCCGGCAATTGGGCCAAGACAATCCCGATCCCTAAAGTTATTACCAAAATAGTTGCGACCATAGAGACGTAGAAATACTTTGTCATTTCTCCATTTTCTATTTGATAATTGCTTCGTTTATTTCGGAGGCACGTGGCTGATGAAATGGACTCAGTGTCACAATTTTTCACCAACATTCAGAATATAGGTTTCTTTACTTAGATTCGTTAAAACTGTATGCTTCTTAGAAAATCCGCGTTTTCATCGCATCAAGCAAACTGCATATTTTGACCACAGTATATATATTGTTTCATTATAAGCAAAAGGGCCGCAGAGGAACATTCAATTCTAAGCGACTCTTTCTTATTGAAGTATCTATCCGTTACTTCATCAACACCATGCGCTTTGTCGCAATAAAATCGCCCGCGGTCATGCGGTAGAAATAAATGCCGCTTGTTACCTTATCAGAATTCCAAGATGCTCTGTAATACCCTGATTCCTTCTTGGTATTCACCAACTCTGTCACCTTTTGGCCGAGTATGTTGAATACTTCCAATCTCACTATCGAGGCTTCTGGTAATGCATACTCAATCGTCGTCACCGGATTAAACGGATTCGGATAATTCTGAGCCAGGCTGTACTCTGTTGGTATGGGTACTACCTTGACCACCGAACTCAATACTTTATCCTCGTCAATCCGAGCGACAACATCGAGCCTGCCAGGCACCAATCGTTCAAATATAATGGTGATCATACCCAGCTCAGTTTCGCTGGCGGCTGCCACATGCAGACCTTCACCATCCTCAGCCCACTCCACAAGACCTTCAACCAAGACATCGGTAATTTTCAAATCAGCACCGGAGATCACCATGTCCACTGCTCTGGCCGAACCAACATTCACCTGCAAGGTCTTATCAACTACTTCAGCATCAAGCTCACCGACCGCCACCTTGGCCGGCGAACCTGGCCAGTTCTGGCTCACATCACCGGTGATCACAGCCTCCCAGCACAAATCGACATCCTCAACGAAGGACGGGAAGCAGACGCACGGATCTTTGAATCCTGTTATGTCGCAGTTCAGGTCGGATTCGAAAATCCAGTCTCCGATGAAATGCGAGGGAATAAGATCGCTACCTATGTGGCCCGTCACCACCCACTTCAGAATGGCCGAGGCATCAAAAGCCGAGATAGTCCAGTTTGCTGTCACATCACGGGCCAGGGAGTCGTTGTGGCTCAGGATTTGTGAGCCACAGATCATTCGCAGGATCATGGTCGCATCGTATGATGTGACAATTTGATCCTGGACCGTCAGGGTGTTCTCCATTTCCGGCCAGACGCACAATCCCGCGCACTCATCCAGTGGCGTGATACCAAAGGCACCTGTCTCATCCGTCAGTATCTCAAAGGTACCTTCATCACATATCCCACCTTTGAAAATGCTCACACCAGGGACTGGCAGGTACGGTGGATCACTGTAGTATACCTTCCCCGTTATCGAAAACTCCCGGAAATACAGCCACGTCGTGTCGATCCAGCAGGCCATGGGATCCCCCTCGTTGAACTTCACGTAATCGACAGACAGAGCAGCACTGTCTTCGGAAGTCACCCCAGCATTGACTTGAAATCCCACATACAGGAAGTCGTACCACGTACAGATAGGATCGCACTGGGGCAGGGGATAATTCCCGGCTAGGGCCACATATATCTTCCCGTTCTCCTCGTCTAAATTATGGATCAGGGCTCCCCAATGCTCGGTCATTAACCCTTCGTTACCCACCTCACCCACGGTCAGCAGATCCGTATCGTAATCGAGCTCAAAATAGGCGGAGACGACGTCCAGATCGGCTAAACAATCATAATCCGGATGGACGCGCACGGGTATCTCTATCCATCCACAGGCATACCCGGTCGTATCCGGCCAGGAGACCAATAGCTCGCAATCGTCCACGACGATAACTGTGGTCAGGGTGTCCATGAGCGAATCGGGCATGGTGCTCTTGACAAAGAGGCTGCAGGCCAGGGTATCGCATGCTCCCATCTTCGGTGGAGTCCAGCACCACTCCAGACTGACCGAGCCGCGGCCATAGGCCGTATCCGGCTCAGCTCCGTCGCAGGGATACGGATCGAGGATGTTCCACAGGATCAGGCTGTCGTTATCCGGATCGAAAGCCTCGAAGGTCAGACAGATCTGTTCCGTTTCGCCCACGTACAGGGTATCGGCTACGGAGGTCACAATCTCCGGCTCCCGGTTGACCATGAAGAAGCCGTTTTCGGTCTCTGACATGGGCCGGCCCTCGTTGAACAAGAACTTGGAAAAACGGATTGAGGTAGTGTCCCCGGGCATTGTCCCATATATATCGTCTCTCAC
>CP070758.1:4843548-4854228 GCA_020348925.1 Gemmatimonadota bacterium
GCGGCAATACGGCAATCGAATCAATGCCCTCGCTTCTTTCAGTGAAAAGAAAACTTCTTCCTATTACAAAGAGCAAAAGTATTGTGAGGAGAGCTGCGCCTATATATATGTAATTCATATTTGAATGTTTCGCTTCAGATATGTGCTTTCCCGTCTTTGACGGTTCAACATCCTTTATGACAGCTTTTAAATCAACAAGCATGTCGCTGATATTCTGATATCGTTCATCAGGATTTTTCTTCATGGTTTTCTTAGCAATTCGCTCCAACTCCATCGGTACTCCAGTCCGTAAACCCGTCATCGGTTCGGTCTCTTCATTGAGGATGGAGTAGACAACGGCTTGGTCGTAATCCCCTTTAAATGGTAATTGCCCGGTGACCATTTCGTACAGCACAATACCCAGGGACCAGATATCGGTTCTGTGATCGACCTCATCGCCCCGTGTCTGCTCAGGCGACATGTACGCTACCGTTCCAACCGTCGTTCCCTCTTTCGTAAGTTTTTTCTGACCCCTCAGTTTGGCCAGGCCGAAATCGAGTATTTTTACGACACCATCTTCGGTCACAAAGATATTGGCCGGTTTTATGTCGCGGTGCACTATGCCTTTTTGATGAGCCTTATCCAGTCCTTGAGCAACTTGAATAGCAATATCCATGGCCTCATCCAACTTCAATGGACCTTCTGAGATTTTGTCCTTCAGGCTCCCTCCCTCCATGTGCTCCATGGCGATGAAGGATTGTCCTTCAGATTCATCAATTTCATGAATTGTACAAATATTGGAATGGCTCAGCGCTGCAGCCGCCCTGGCTTCGTGGATAAAGCGCTCCTTCGCTTCGGAGTCACGCGTTAGTTCCGGTGGGAGAAATTTGAGAGCGACAGTGCGTTTAAGTTTCGTATCCTCGACAAGGTAAACCACGCCCATGCCGCCTTCGCCTATTTTTTCGAGGATTTTATAATGGGATATGGTTTCGCCGATCATGAACCGTCTCCTGAATAGTTTTCAAGTATTTGTTGAAACCGAGGATGATCTCGAAGGGGATCCCACCTCGGATCGAGCCGGAGTAGATGGACTGACAGACTTGAGGGAAGGGTGAGTGAATATTCGATCAGATCAAGAGCTTTATCATGCTCCCCCACCAGCATGTAGATCGAAGCCAAATCATGAACATGAGCGGGACCGTGCAAGGCATCCAGGGAAACAGGGTAGAGTTCAACGGCCAGTTTCCCCTCGCGGATCGCCTCCTCTTTTCGACCGAGCAGAGCATAAACAGTACCGAGCGCACTATGAACCCTGGCATCCTCAGGACGTTGCTCCGCTTCTTGTTCAAGAATTGGTAAAGCTGCCTCAAACGCGCTCCGTGCCTCTTCCGACTTTCCTTGTAAGAAATAAATATAGCCCTCAAACATCATTTTGGGGTGAAACAATTCTGAGGTTTCAATAACTTCGACTGGAATCGAACCCAGGTGCTCCAGAGCCGATTCGTAGTCTCTTGCCAGTGTTTCAAAATAAAACCAGAAAAAACTTGAAAAGACATCGGGTATAGAGGGCATTGCTTCCATAGTCTTGCGGGCGTTTATCATATCACCCCATCCCAGCAGGTAATTCGTTGTTTTAAGAACATAAGCCGCCTTCTGATCGGGCGCAAGAGCAATGGATCTGTCGTAAAATTCAATTGCTTCTTCAAATTGATTTGTCGCCAAGTGCAGATTTCCCAACTCTCTGGCGAGTCTGGAGTCCATGGGGTTCAGTGCAAACGCCTGCCTGGCAATTTCAATCGCTTCGTTCCAGCGTCCTTGACGCCGACGGATCCAGGCTGTGGCCGAAAGGGCATCGCTGTCGTTCGGCAAACTCTTCACTGCAACCGCAAACTCCCGGAGAGCTTTATCATAGTCGCGAAGAGCGTAATAGTAATAATATCCCAAAGCCAAGTGTGCCTCCGGTGAATCCGGATCAAGTTCGAAAGCCCGGTCCACAGCTGCTTTTGCCACATTCTTTCGTTCTTGAGTGCGATCCATACCCAGATTGATCATGCTTGAATGAGCGTGAGAAAGTGAAGCCCAGGCCAATACGAAATTCGGATCCAGCTCGACTGCCCGCTGCAGCAATTGGATCTTCATTCGATGCGCTTCTTCCTGATAGACTCCGCGTTCCTCATAGTCGAAGGCTTTAAGATACGCCTGATAGGCATCGAGATTGTCAGTTGGGATGGCATCAAGAGTCTGTCTTTCGGGCTCAAGGAGTGTCAAATTCAATTCCCGCACGACCCCATCAGCGATGTTAGACTGTACAGTAAAAATTTCCTCCAGTCGTTCATCGTATCGCTCGGTCCAAAGATGGGTGTCGTCGGATACTCGTATGAGCTGGGGAGTGACTCGGACGCGGCTTGGTCCATCTTTGATACGCTCCCATCGAACAGTACCTTCAAGAACGTAGTCGACTTTTAGTTCCTGCCCAATCTGCCCGATTGTTTTATCCGTCTTCTTGTAATGGAATGCACTGGTCCGGGAAATAACGCCAAGTCCGCGCAAGGATGCCAATCTACTGGTGATCTCCTCGGTGATTCCGTCGGCGAAATACTCATCCTCCGATGGACCCAGGTTCTCGAAAGGGAGAACGACCAGCATCTTTCTCTCCGGTATTGCCGGACGATCTGAAGTTGTGAATTGACGTACAAGCAGAATAGCAGCAATTATGACTACTAAAGCCAGGGCAGCAATTCTTGCAATAAGTGTTTTCAGTGGCATCTTTGGTGATCTTGAGATTTGCGTTTTTTTCGGAGTGACTTGAGACGTTGAGATTCTTTGAAAATAGCGGAGATCAGCCGACAGGTCTGAAGCAGTCTGATATCGCTCTCCGGGATCCTTCTGTAAACATTTGAGGATGATTCTCTCCATTTCCTGCGGCACGCCAGTTCGCACTCCAGTCACCGGTTCGGGCTGTTCGTTTATAATCGAATACATTATTGCCTGGTCGTAGTCTCCCCTGAAAGGGGTCTGTCCTGTGATCATTTCATACAATACCACTCCGAGGGACCAGATATCCGATCGATGATCGACCTCCTCTCCGCGAGTCTGTTCGGGCGACATGTAGGCCACCGTGCCGAGGGTTGTCCCTTCTTTCGTGAGTCTCGTCTTCCCTCTCAATTTTGCCAGGCCGAAATCAAGTATTTTAACCACTCCATCATCCGTTATCAGAATATTCGCTGGCTTGATGTCGCGATGAACAATGTCCTTTTCATGGGCTTTATTGAGACCCTGCGCGATCTGTGAAGCAATATCTACGGCTTCATCGATCTTCAGTGGACCATATTCGATCTTCTCATCCAGGGATACTCCTTCATAACAGGCCATGACCATGAAGGTCTGTCCCTCATCGGTCTCATCAATTTCGTGAATGGTGCAGATATTATGATGCTCCAGGGCCGAGGCTGCCCGGGCTTCGTGGATAAAACGCTCCTTCGCTTCGGAGTCACGCGTCAGTTCCGGTGGGAGAAATTTGAGAGCGACAGTGCGTTTAAGCTTCGTATCCTCGGCAAGGTAAACCACACCCATGCCGCCTTCGCCGATTTTTTCGAGGATTTTATAATGGGATATGGTTTTGCCGATCATGAATCGTCTCCTGAATACTTTTCCAGCAAATGCTTATAGCGTGGATGATGGCGGAGGGGATCGCTAAGTGGATGAAGCCTGTAAACGTGTATCGAATACCAATTAGGAATCGAAAGCAGATATTCGATCTGGTCGAGAGCCATATCATACTCTCCAACTTTGAGATAGATGTCAACCAGTCCTATTATGTTGTCTGAGCCACGCAATACATCTTTCGAGACAGGGCACAATTCAACCGCTCGTCTCCCTTCGCGGATGGCTGCCTCTTTACTCCCTAATCCAGCGTAAGTGAGCCCAAGCGACCGGTGCACACGTGGATCTTCCGGTAATTCCTGGACTGCCCGTTCCAGGAAAATCAGGGCTGACTCGTAGGACGAACGAGCCTTCAGTGAGTCCTCCATAAGATCGAAGATCAGTCCTTCAATGAGAGTCTTCGGTGCATAAGCCTGTTGGAATCTGAATGCCTCGGAAGGGAGAGTGGATACCCAATACAATGCGTCCTGGTAATTTCTCTCAAAGAGAGCTTGATGGTACCAAATCCAGATAGCCATATATGATTTTATATCTGGAATCTCTTCAAGTACAGCCCGAGACTTATCCAACTCCCCTTTCCAGGCCCAGTAACACAGTGCCTTGATCAGATACGCCATTTGCTGATCCGGCGCAAGAGAGATGGAGCGATTACACCACGAAACTGCATCGGAATATCTGCGTATATCCATGTAAGAAATGGCAAGTTGAGTTATTGTATTGGAGTCCTGAGGATTGAGCTTCACCGCTTGCTTTTGATTTTTTATCGCCTGCTCATATCGGCCCTGACGGCGCCAGATGTAAGCAATGTCAGCGAAAAGATCAGGGTCATTGGGAAGACTTGTTAAGGCGAGGGAGAATTCTTGGAAGGCACGATCGTAGTCGAGGTGACCCCAGTAATAATAAAGACCGAGGGCACGATGCGCCTGGGGAAGATCTGGCTGAAGTTTCAGTGCATCGTCTACTGCGGCTTTTGCCCTCGCTAAACGTTCTGGTGTACGATCGTAGCCCCAATGGTACATTCTTGAATGAGAGCGGGAGAGATCAGCGAAGGCTAAAGCAAAATTTGGATCGAGTTCAATAGCTCTCTCAAACATTTGTACCGCCAGTTCCATTTTCTCTTTTAGATAATCCGGATCTCCTAAGTATTCCAGACCACGGAGGTAGGCATGGTAGGCATCGATGTTTTCGGTAGGTTGGACCTCCAGAGCCTGCCTCTCCGGCTCAAGCAAAGTGATATTCAATTGCTGTATGACCTGGACTGCAATTTCAGACTGAACGCTGAAAATGTCCTGAAGGATCCGATCATAACGCTCGGACCAGAGGTGGGTGTCGTCTGACACACGGATGAGCTGTGGAGTCACACGCACTCGACTCTCATCGCCGACCCGCTGCCAACGAACGGTTCCCTCCAGAACATAATCGACATTCAACTCTTCTCCGATATTTTTGACAGTTTTATCGGTGTCTTTGTAATGGAATGCGCTCGTACGGGAGATCACTCCAAGATCATGCAAAGAAGCCAACCGACTCGTAATCTCTTCAGTGATGCCATCAGCAAAATACTCATCTTCAGGTGGACCGAGATTTTCGAAAGGAAGAACGACTAACATTTTTCTCTCGGATATAGGTTCCATCTCAGAAGGTGCGAATTGACGAACTATATATACGACAGCAATAGCCGCCACGAGAACCAATCCTGCAACCCAACCCAGCCTCCTTACGAATGGTCGAGCAAGAGGTCTATGAGTCTCTGATTTTGAAGGCATAGCTTGCGTAGTAGTCACTCTCTGGAAATGGCGGAAATCAGCCACAAGATCTGTAGCCGTCTGGTATCGCTCGGCAGGATCTTTTTCCAGGCATTTGTTCACCATCCTTTCGAGTTCGAATGGTACGCCAGTCCGCTTTCCCGTCACTGGCTCAAGCTCCTCATTCAGAATCGAGTACATGACCGATTGTTCATACTCTCCCTTGAACGGACACTGGCCAGTGATCATTTCGTACAGGACAATCCCCAGCGACCAGATATCGGTTCGGTGATCCATCTTCTCCCCTCGTGCCTGCTCCGGTGACATGTAGGCCACTGTTCCCAAAGTCGTGCCTTCTTTCGTGAGCTTCGTCTTCCCTCTCAACTTGGCAAGTCCAAAGTCCAATATTTTCACTACACCATCACAGGTTACATGAATATTCGCAGGCTTTATATCGCGATGGACAATACCTTTCTCGTGAGCTCTGGCCAGACCTTGAGCAATCTGGGAACCTATGTCAATCGCCTCGTCTAACTTGATCGGTCCGCGCTCGATTTCTTCCCGAAGAGATTCCCCTTCATAACAGGCCATGACAATGAATGTCTGACCCTCATCGGTTTCGTCAATTTGGTGAATATTGCAGATGTTATGATGCTCAAGGGCGGATGCAGCTTGAGCTTCTTGAACAAAGCGCTCCTTGGCTTCAGGATCTTTTGTCAATTCAGGAGGAAGAAACTTCAAGGCCACTATACGTTTGAGCTTCGTATCCTCGGCCTTATACACCACACCCATACCCCCTTCACCGAGTTTCTCTAAAATTTTATAATGAGATATGTTCTCGCCTATCATCGAATGCTCCTACTGCTGGAGCTAACCTACATGAAAGGTTGACGGACCGCCCTATAACCTTTTTGTATATTTTTTGGAATTTGCATTATCGTAGATCTCGATATCATTTTTCAAAAAGAGTAGGTTTGAATTTCAAAATTCGGTTCCTGCACAGAGAGTTACCATCCTAATAATATAATATCGAAATCAAAGCCCGATTGCCAGCACTCCTTTCATTTCACTCCTTGCTAAACCTGTATTGGTGGTTCTGCATGGGCCAGATAGATCATAAGTACATCAGTATCCGTGGGATTGCTTCCTGTTTCTGATTTAATACTATATATTGCATTTAAGAACTTTCCAAAAAGCTCTTCATTCATTGATCTGAAAGCTACTCCCTTCTCTTTGAGCACCCACCAATCTTCTTGTGATAGTTTGGGTTCAGTCACGGAGATCACCTCCTTTCTGGCTACTCTTCCTAAACAATACCCTCTAAGCAGGAACCGAATTGATCGATTTTCATGATGTCTCCAGTTTTTTCCTGGCATCTTTCAACTGTGCAATATCCTCATCGGCATCTTTCCAGATCTCTATAAATTTCTGAAAGTGTCTTCTTGCTTCTTCATTTTTTCGTTTTTTCTCGTAGACCCGGCCAAGCAGATAATAAGCTTGCGCATAACTTGGATTGATATTGAAGACGTCGCGGAGTGTCTCTTCAGCTTTGTTCAGCTCTCCAATCTTTAAATAAGCTTCCCCCAATGCGCACATGAAAAAGGTTCGGTCCAGAGTGTTTATGTTTGACGCCCTTTTGAAATTCTCCACTGCTTGCTTGTGTAAACCTCTGCCGAGGAATAATTCACCTGAAAGTTGGTAATAATATGTTTTTGGATCTTCAGTTTTCGTTTTTTCTATGAGCTCTTTAATAACCATAACTTCAGATTCAGCCTTCTCAAATTCTTTATTCTTGACTAAAATCAGTCCCTGAACCCAATGAGCCTCTATTAACGTGGAATCAAGTTCAAGCGCATGTCGACAGTCCAGAATAGCTTGTGGATATTCACACTTTAAATAATATTGCTTTCCCATATGAAAGTGAGCGTCTGCCTTATCGGTCTTGCTGAGTGAAAGATCAAGAGATTTCTTAAAAAAACTGAGTGCTTGGTTATACATGCCCTTTGCCAGATATGCCTCGCCAAGGAGTTTAGAAGTCAGAGGATTTTCAGGATTTATTTCTAAAGATCTTTGAAAGTTTACTATAGCTTCATCATAATTACCAGTTATTAGATAGAAGTCACCCAGGACGATCAAGGGATAAAACTGATGTGGCAATCGACCGACATATTCTCTAAATGCCGCGTGAGCTTTTGTCACTTCTCCCTTCCTCATATATGCATAACCCAGATACAAATAAATATTATAGAGCTTTCTCTCTTTTTCCATCGATGTGAGGTTGGAATAGTGAAGGGCACCCTTTCGGTCAAGTTCCAACACTTTTTCAAACTCTGAAATACCCTCCTCATGCATCAATTTTTTCTGATAGTAAATTATGCCGAGGTCGATGTGCGCAACGATGTCTTCCGGATTCATGCGTATTAGTTTTTTATAATACTGAATTGCCAGGTCCCAATCGTGATTTATAAAGGCCTCCAGGGCGAGAATCTCAATCAGTTTTCGCTCAGCACATTTGCCGGAAAGTGACTTGAGTTTTTCAATCGTTTCCAATGCTTTTTCGCGCTCCTTAATGGAATAATAATGCCTTGCCAGGGCGTCATATGCTTCAATAAAAGTGGAGTCCAAAGCAACAGCCTTTTCTAAGTTATCAATGGCTTCCTGATGATTCATCCTGATTGCCGCTTCTCGTCCCGCGAAGTAGTATTCATATGCTTCCAAAGAAGTTGTCATATGTTTCGTTATATCCATTTTTTCTTTCTGAATTTCCTTAAGGGGAATTTCCATCCCACTTTTAATCTTGTCCGTAAGATCGTCGACCAAATGTCCTAAAATGCTGCCTTCACCCTTACCTGTAACTCTGAATGCTCTTACCTGGCTCTTTGTTTCAACATCGAGTACCTGCGCATTCACCACGAAGGTATTGCCGCTTTTTGAAAGACCTCCAAGAACCATGAAACGAGCACCAGCCAGTCCGCACAGTTCAGCTCCCATGGAAGCATCAATGATTGTGGCATCTTCATAACCAAGAGATTTCATAAGATCAAACATTGATTCGAAAGTCATGGCTTGCATAAACCTGGACTGATTAAGATCAGTAATCAGCATATCTGCTAAAACCTTACGAAGGTAATCATATTTGTTTTCGCCAGTTTGATTTTCGAAAAACATCACCCCTATTGGAATCTTCACGATTGTTTTTCGTTCATTAAAAATCCAGATCTTTGTAATAATAACAAAAAAGATTGCCAGCAGGATCACTGGGACAATGCCCCACAAAACTTTTCTTATTCGTTTCCTTTCCCCAAATTGATAATCTCTTTTTGGGGAAGGACCACTTTCAAAATCTTGTTTAACTCTCTTCAAATCTATTAGTAACTCATTCATGCTTTGATATCGGTTGTCAGGAATTTTTGCGAGAGTCTTTTGTATGATTTCAACGAGAGCTTTTGGCACATCCGGTCGAATGTTAGAAACAGGTTCCGGATTTTCATTCAAGATGGAATATACTATTGCGGCCTCGTAATCCCCCTGAAAGGGATGTCTCCCTGTGAGAAGTTCGTAGAGTACAATACCGAAGGAGAAAATATCGCTTCTGTGGTCCAACTTTTTGCTCGAAACCTGTTCCGGTGAAGAATAAGCCAGAGTTCCACTTGTAGTCCCTGCTTTTGTGATTCTTGCCCGACTCTTAAGCTTGGCCAGACCGAAGTCCATTATTTTTACCTGACCCTTAGCTGTCTCCATAATATTGGCAGGTTTGATATCTCGATGGATTATTGCCATGTCATGTGCTTCTTTAAGCCCCTCAGAAACCTGGATAGCAATCTGGAGAGCGTCTTCAAGTGTTAAAGGGCCGCGTTGGATCTTTTTCTCCAAAGTCTCCCCGTCGTAATAAGCCATGACGATGAATATTTGTCCATTCTCAGGTTCCCCGGGAGCAGGCTTCGTCTCATCAATTTCGTAAATATTACAAATATTGGTATGCTCAATCGCTGATGACGTCTGAGCTTCTTGGATAAAGCGTTCCTTGGCCTGAAGGTCGTTGGTCAACTCCGGTGATAAAAACTTTAGGGCTACGATACGCTTGAGCTTCGTATCCTCGGCCTTATACACAACACCCATGCCACCTTCACCGAGTTTTTCAAGAATCTTATAGTGGCCAATCGCTTTGCCGATTAGATTATTCATCATTCTCTGTTTTGACCTTAACCAAACCTTCAGGGTTTAGTTAAGGTTTTACATACTAAATCCATTTTTACTGGAAGCTTCTGCCCGTCAACATATTATAGGTTTTCACTGCAGGATCCTCACTTGTTACAACACGACTGCTATATTCCATCTCCAGGGCAGCCCTCCACTGATACACGTCCGCAAAAGTATGTTCAACCTTCTTCATCAGCTTTGCAAATATCATACTATTTTCATATTCATCAACATCCTCTTTACTGTCCCAAATGGTTACCGAAATAGCTTCGCTCTCCTCCTCAATATTTTCCGTTAAAAAGGCATACCGACAACCCTTCACACCGCGTAGCGTCGGTATAATCTCTTCGATATAAAGTTTGCTGAACTCCTCCATCTTCCCTGGTTTCACTTTTATCGATAAGATTCTCAGATGCATCTTTGATGTTTTCTCATGATCGGGTATCTTCCCATCTGTATGGGCGATGGTAGGATAGGATTTTACCACAGGTTCTTCTGGAATGGGTTTATACTCCAATTCCAAATTCTTCGACAATTGAATTTTCCACTCTGAAGAATCGGACAAATACGGCTTCGCTTTTCCCAGAAGTTCTTGGAATACGCCGCTTTTTTCGTAGTCTTCCGCGTGTTCTTTCGAATCCCATAACGTCAATGAAACGCCTTCATTTCTTATGACTTCACTTTTTATTAGACAGGCGCACAGACAGCCCGGTACAGTTTGAAGTCGAGGGATAATGCTCTCATCGTAGACCTGTCGAAGTTTTGACAACGAATCGGGTTTATATTTTGCCTGAACAAGCCGCATATACATTTTCTTTTTCTTTCATTAAAATTATCTTAGGCTTTTTGGTTTTCAGCATCCAAATCCCATTCGAGAGGATTTTCGACAATATATTCTCTGATCTCTTCTAATTCATTCTCGCCTCTAATAATATGTTCAAAATAGTTTCGTTGCCATTTAAAATACTCATATCCATTAGTTCTGCACCAACGTGTGACAGAAACCTTGTATGATCGAATAATCGAGCCAATGGATTTGGGTATCGTTTTTGACATTTATGTTTTTGTAGAGGTTCAATATATTGACCCTCTA
>CP070758.1:4854328-4857240 GCA_020348925.1 Gemmatimonadota bacterium
GACGTCAACAACGACGGCAGCATCAATATTCTGGATGTGCTGGCCACCATAAACCACATTCTGGGGACGGTTCCGTTGAGCGGCGACGGACTCATGTGGGCCGACTGCAATGGTGACGTTGAGATCGATATTTTGGATGCATTGGGCATTGTGAATGTCGTTTTGGGGATCGGGGATTGTGGGCCGTGAGTTCCGGAAATTCAATCGGAGAAACACAGATCCTGAACAAGTGAATATTCAATAATATTTCTTTGTGTTGACATACTAACGAAACGGCGAGGAGAGATATGGCTATGTGTTCGAAATGGTTTTTCGTCTGGGTGGGTATTGTCCATGTCAGTTTCGCGGGAACAATCTGTGCTACGACATACACCGTCACGAACACCAATGATTCCGGAGACGGTTCCCTCAGCTGGGCTATCGATCAGGCCAATACGAATCCAGGCAAGGACATCATCAATTTCAACATTCCTGGTACCGGTCCGCACAGGATTCAACCGATCACAGGGCTTCCTGCTGTCTCAGATCCTGTGACCATCGATGGTTACACGCAACCAGGATCCAGTCCAAACACCAATCCCGTCGGCCAAGGATTGAATACCGTCCTGAAGATAATACTGGACGGAAGCAGTTCGGACGGAGGCATTGGCCTGGACATCACCGCAGGGAGTTGCACAGTTCGAGGGCTTGTGATTCAAAACTTCGGCATTTACGGAATTGATTTATGGGCGAGCGGTAGTAATATCATTCGAGGGAACTTCATCGGCACCAACTCTTCGGGGACCGCTTCCGGAGGGAATTTCCACGGTATCATGGTAGAACCCTCATCCTCGAACAATATCATTGGAGGAACGACGGCTGACGCCCGGAACCTCATATCGGGAAATATTGATAACGGTATCGTGCTCTATGGCTCGACAGGCAATGTGGTGCAAGGAAACTTGATCGGTACGGATAGAACCGGGATGAACGACTTGGGTAATTCCGGGCCCGGTTTGATGATCGATGCAGGGAACAGCATTGGCGGAAAGTCCAATGGTGCGGGAAATACCATAGCCTTCAACTACATAGGAGTGTCAGTATTTGAATCTGGAAATACTATTTTGTCGAACTCGATCTCTTCCAATGATGCACTGGGGATCGACTTAATCCCCGAAGGCGTGACACCTAATGATGTCTGGGACGGTGATGCAGGTGCGAACGATTTGCAGAATTACCCCGTGTTGAATTGGGCGACGCCCCATCAGGTCCAGGGAACGATCAACAGTACCCCGAATACCGAGTTTGGCCTTGAGTTTTTCTCCAACAACGAATGCGATCCTTCCGGCTACGGTGAGGGGGAGACATATCTGGGGGATCTGGTTGTCCAGACCGACGGCGATGGCAATGCCTCCTTTGGCTTCCCCTTTCCCTTTTCAATAGCTGGCGGGCAATTCATCACGGCCACGGCCACGGATCCTTCGGGCAACACGTCCGAGTTCTCCCAGTGTATCGAGGTCCAGATACTGTGCGCCCTTGAGACCACCTCCCCCAACGGGGGTGAGATCTGGGTAGCAGGAGAGACGGAGGCCGTTACCTGGAATTCCGAAAACACCAGCGGAACGGTCATCATCGAGTACTCGACCGATGGAGGCTATGTTTGGCAATTGGTTACGGGGGGCACCGAGGACGACGGATGGTATGACTGGGCAGTTCCCGCCACGCCCTCGGACAACTGTAAAATCATCGTCTGCGACGTCCGGGACTCCACCTGCTGCGATCGAAGCGATGGGTTCTTCACCATTCATGCCGAGTGCGACTTTGCTATCACACATATCGCAGTTTCAAATCCGGTTTCGGTGGATTATGCATCTCCCGTACGAGTAGCGATCACCAATCTCAGCTTCATGGATATCTCCACGGGGGATGCGTACATCGATATCCTGGATCAGTGGGGGGAGAGTATCTTTTTCGAAGGTCCTGTTCGCATGGACAGACTCGATCCCGATCCATTTTTCCTCTTTCCCGAGGGGGATACACTCTACTTTTATCAATACAACTGGGTACCGACCGAGGCAGGGAATTTTTACATGACAGTCTCACTTGAATTCATGTGCGATACCACATCATACAACGACACGCTGGACATCGGTCCGGTGACGGTCAGCGAATCGGGCACAGGGTTCATTGGATATTTCGATCCGTACAGTGCCGAGGTGGACACGGTACCGCCACAGCCCGATGCCGGCCCTGCGGTGAGATTTTCAATTCCGGACAATATGTCTGATGCTAACCTGCAGAATATCGTGCTGGGTGTTTCCTGGGGGTCACATGCTCGTGGCGGGGGAGGAGATTTGCGGCATCAGCTTCAAGTAGGATCGACCTCACTCTTCACAGTGTATCTTTACGGGGTAGGGGAGAACGACAGCAGCTTTGGTGCGGAATTGATCGAACCCTTTGAAGTTACGCAGGATAATGTGGATGAAGACGGCCGGATCGTGATCGATCTGACGGGTCGGCCGGAGTATGGAAATCTGATGGGACTGCATGGAGACTTCTGGGTGCACATCAGAGCCACCGAAGAGACGGAGGTGGGCTTTCTGGTCCGCCCTCTTCTTCCGGATACGGCGTTTCATCGCAACTGGATGTACTATGCCGAGGGCGGCTCTCGGAGTCGCGGTGGAGCCATAGAGGGTCATGCCGGTGAGCCTGAGATAGTGCGCGTGACCAAGGGTTGGGAGGAGAACATCGGGATCACCTTCAGTCCTTCCTGGTTGGAGGGGGTTCGTGGGGACGTCAACAACGACGGCAGCATCAATATTCTGGATGTGCTGGCCACCATAAACCACATTCTGGGGACGGTTCCGTTGAGCGGCGACGGACTCATGTGGGCCGACTGCAATGGTGACGTTGAGATCGATATTTTGGATGCA
>CP070758.1:4857340-4870070 GCA_020348925.1 Gemmatimonadota bacterium
GGCGCTGATGATGGCCCCCACATAGGACTCGAAGAGATCAGCCCCCATTCCGGCCACGTCGCCGACATTGTCCCCCACATTGTCGGCGATGACGGCGGGGTTCCGCGGGTCGTCCTCGGGGATTCCCGCTTCCACCTTGCCGACCAGGTCAGCCCCCACGTCTGCGGCCTTCGTGTAGATCCCACCCCCGACCCTGGCGAAGATGGCCACCGACGAGGCACCAAAACCAAATCCGGGGATGATCTTCAGAAAATCGGGAGCGTTATGAAACAGAAAATAGAGGATCGTCAGTCCCAAGATCCCGATGCTGACCACACACATGCCCATGACTGCCCCGCCGCGGAAGGAGACCCGGAGCCCGTCGTTCAAACTTCTCTGGGCCGCCGCCGCCGTTCTGGCGTTTGAGCGAACGGCAACGTTCATGCCGATGAATCCAGCCAGTCCTGAGCAGAGTGCACCGAAGACGAAAGCAAAGGCCACGGAAACTCCCAGACCAGGTAGAACGCCAAGTACAATCGTGACGAGGACGACAAAGAGAGCCAAAATCCGATATTCCCGGCTTAAGAAGGCCAAGGCGCCCTCTTTAATTGCCCCGGATATTTCTCTCATTCTTTCCGGTCCTTCATCCTGCTTCAATACATAACGAATGAGGTAGAGCGCGAAGACCAGTCCGAGCAATCCAGCACCTGCTGCGATGAGTGGTACGCCGATCTGTGAGACCATATCATCACTCCTTTCGGATCAGTTAAACGTATTCATTGTCTGCTCCAGCCCGTTGCATAGAATAGACAGGACCGCTTCTGTGGCCTGAAGCACCGCGTCCCGAATGACCGTCTCCTCCTCGGGCAGGAAATCATCCAGGACAAAATCGACCAGATCACCATCAGGAGGAGGACTCCCGATGCCTACCCGGACTCTGGGAAAAACCTCTGTGTTCAAACAGTCGATAATTGAGGCCAAGCCATTATGGCCGCCGTCACTACCCGAGCGCCGAATACGAATCTTGCCGAGTGGAAGATAGCAATCGTCACACACCACGATCAGCCGGTCAAGTGGGACGTCGTGCTCCTGTACAAGTTGGGCGACAGAAAAACCGCTTTCATTCATATATGTGACCGGCTTGACAATAAAAAAACCGGCCTCCTTGTATGTGCCGGTACCTATGATGTAATGTTCTCCACCGGCCATAAGTCCGATATGAAATCGGCTGGAGATTTCTTCGACGACTCGAAATCCGACGTTATGTCTCGTCCGCGTGTAACGATCTCCCGGATTTCCTAAGCCCACAATGGCATAAAAACGATTCTCTATTTTCCCCTCAACCTCGACTCGAAGTCATCGGATTCGAAAAACCTGAAAAGAGTGCATTGAAGATCAGGAGGATCCTTCTTCCTCCTTCTCTTTCTCTTTCTCCTCTTTCGCCTCACCCTTCTCGATCACTTCAGGTTCTTCAACCTCTTCTTCTTTTTCCTCCTCTACCGGCACAGCCTCTTTTATAACCGTTGGCGGAACAACCGTGACCACGGCTCGCTGTGCCTCTGTTAAAACGCGCGCTTTCTCCACGGTGATATTCTCAACGTGGATTGAGTCACCCACATCCAGATTCTCAATGTTGAGCTCAATATGCTCCGGAATGTTCGTCGGTAAACACTCAACCTCTATCTTATGCAAAATATGCTGAACGATCCCTCCCTTCTCCCTGACACCGATCGGTGTTCCGATAAGTGTAACCGGAATCTCCAATTGGATATTCTCAGTCAGTGAGATATGATGTAAGTCCACATGGAGCAGATCTCCTCTCACTGGGTCTCGCTGCATCTCTTTAAAGATCACTTTCCGATCTTTGCTTTTCTCACTACCCAGCTGAAGCGTAATAAGCGCCGTATCTCCGTGTATTGAATGGAGAAGGGTGGTTAAGTGTTGGGAATCAATGGCAAGTGGTACGGTCTCCTCACCCCTTCCGTATAGGACGGCATGGGTCTTACCGTTCCTGCGCATACTCTTGGCAAATCCCTTTCCGGTCTCACTTCGCTTTTCAGCCTTCAATACAACATCAAGCATTACTTTCTCTCCTTTGTACCGCCTTAATCAAAGAGTGAACTGATGGAACGTTCCTCGTGAATTCTCAAAATAGCCTCTCCCAGAAGTTCCGCCACAGAAAACACCATGACCTTTGGACTCCTCTTTTCTTCAGGGACAGGGATTGTATTGGTAACAAATAAACGCTTAATGGACGAATTCTCAATTTTTTGAACGGCATCACCCGACAGGACGGGATGTGTGCACGCGACATAAATCTCTTGTGCGCCTTACTTCTCCAAGGCCAGTGCCGCTTCAATTATTGTGCCACCTGTATCTATCATGTCATCTCTGATCAAGATGTTTTTCTTATCAACTTCACCGATAATATTCATGACTTCAGCCACATCCGGCTTGGGCCGACGTTTATCCACAAGAGCCAGACCGGCCCCGAGACGTTTCGCGTAGGCTCTGGCCATGTCGATGCTCCCGGCATCAGGTGCCACCACGACGAGATCGGATATCTCCATATCTTTGAGATATTTACTGAATACGAGGGACGAATAGAGATGATCAAAGGGGATATTGAAGAATCCCTGTATTTGAGCGGCATGGAGATCCATGGTCACAACTCGATCCGCACCAGACGTGGAGATCAAATCTGCCACCAATTTCGCTGTGATCGGAACACGTGGCTGGTCCTTCCTGTCCTGGCGAGCATATCCGAAGTACGGGATGACGGCTGTCACTTGCTTGGCAGAGGCTCGCTTCACAGCATCGATCATAATGAGCAGCTCCATCAGATTGTCCGTTGGAGAATGGGTCGATTGGAGGATAAAGACATCGGCCCCGCGGACGTTCTCACAAATCTTAATGGATATCTCACCGTCGCGAAAGCGTTTGACCTCAGCCGATCCCAGAGGTATTTTCAAATACGCGCTGATCTCTTGGGCCAACGTGACGTTCGCGTTCCCGCAAAAAAACTTTATACCATCCACAGCTACCCCTTCATGAGCAATGTGTGAAAATTGTTAGGACTGGGTCCTTTTTTGGAATCCGTTCTCTTGTATCTTGGCTGGGGCGGGAGGATTCGAACCTCCGAATGCGGGATCCAAAGTCCCGTGTCTTACCACTTGACGACGCCCCAGAGTGGATCATATCGTTAAAACTGGTCGTTCTCTTCGCTCACATACACATACAATCGACGATCGGATGCTCATTATCGGCTCGGATAATGAATAATACGTGTTACTCGGAGAAATCGGTTTCGACTCCACTCTCATATTCCACCTCCGAGGTCAATGGCATCGGAGATTCCAGCGGACCCGTCTGCTTCTCCAGTTCAGCATAATACGCATCCAAAACTTTGGTCTCGAGGTACTCCCGCATTCTGGGATTAATAGGATGGGCCACATCCTGATGTCGACCATTGGGCCGTTTCCGACTGGGCATGGCTACAAAATGTCCATCCTTTCCCCGAATAATCTTGAGGCCGCGTATGACAAATTCATTGTCAAATGTAACATTGGCAAAAGCTTTTAAACGCTCCTCATCGCGCAGGGAAATACGAACCTCTGTGATCTCCACGGCTCACTCCTCCTCTTGTGGATTGACCGGTTTTGTCACAAAAACATCCCATTCCGGGCTGCAAATCCGTTGAGCCGCTTTACGGGCCTCCTCCCAGGTCACAAAGAGACCGTAAGTTGTAGAACCGCTCCCGGTCATCGCTACCGCGGAAGCCCCCTCCGTGTGTAATACCTCTTTTGCTCTCTCAATAATGGGAAACCTCCGGGCCACCCCGCCCTCCAGATCGTTCGCAATCAAGAATTTAAGGCCATGAAGATGAACCCTCCCTTTGTAAGAAAGGCTTTTTAAATTAACATATTTACTGTTCTTTGTCAAGCTTATTTTTGCACTTTTATAGGCAGAGGCACTTGAGACCATCACCCTGGGATAGATGAGGACAAATCCTACGTCGCCCCAACCCGGGTTAAAATATTCGAGATCTTGCCCCCTCCCCCTGGCCAAGGCGGTCCCTCCCCTGAGAAAAAAAGGGACATCGGATCCAAGCTGTGCCGCAAGAGAAAAGAGTTCACTTGGTGAAACAGATAGATCCCAAAAGTTTACAAGACCCCTGAGCACTCCGGCACTATTACTGCTCCCCCCACCCATCCCCCCTCCCACTGGTATTATTTTATGAATCGTTATCTCAACCCCCTTTCGAATACCGTATGTCTCTCTCAAGAGATGTGCACTTCGGAACGCGAGGTTGGCCTCATCCTTCGGGACCAAAGGATGATCGCAACGGATCCGAATAGACCGAGGGTGGGACTTCAGTTCAATTTTGTCGCAGAGATCGACGGTCTGGAGAACAGTTTCAATCTCATGATACCCGTCGGACCTTCGACCCAGGACCCTCAATCCGAGATTGATTTTAGCATACGATATGAGTTCCATGCGTTCCGGACTCCATTGTTTTCTCTTCAATATTAAAAATCGGTCTCCCTGCTGAATATACACTTTCCATCATTCCAGATCAATCCACATCTTTCTCACTCATTCCGACCACAGAAAGATACGGTTTCGTCTCCTTCGCTAAGGCGTCTCTGACCTGTGTTGGGATTTTAAAAGGGCTTCGCATCTCTGAAGCCCTGTGCGCGCCTCCTCATTATTCGAATCAATCCACAGAGCCTCTCGAAAAGCTTCGACAGCCTCGCCACAACGCCCCTGTTGGGAAGAGTATAACCCGCGGCTCGTCCACATATTGGTGTAAAAGGAGATCACGGTATTATGAAAATAGTCATCATAGATACGATCGTGCAGCCCACGATAGCGAAATTCGAGTTTCGGCAGAGGAAGAAATCGACCATCCCGATAGAATCGATGGGCGAGACCCTCCGGTACTTTGACGTACTCCGAGCCGATTGATCCCTCTGCTTCCGGTGTCACGTAGACTGGTCGTGAATCGATGCTCTTCAGAATGAAACTGTCGATCATGCCTACATATTTGTTCTGAATCGCGACGGGATCGTAGGGTTCATCCTTCTCGAATTTCTCCAGTTCCACGAGAAAATCCGAAACTTCACCCTGCGACGCCTCAAGAAGCCAGGGAGACTGACGGCGCAACTGAGGGTAATACCAGGATCGCCGCAGCAACTCCTGCTCTATTAACACGACATCCGGCCGCATTCCTTCAACATATTGAAAATAGTAGAGCGCTGAACAGAAAAAATCCCACTGGCGGCTGATGATGATGCCTCCTCGATCAACACCCTTCAGAAGATTGTGGGTGTAATCGTGCACAAAGTACTCCTTGCTCCGATCCACCTCGGTGTAATGGCTCCAAAGAGGGACAAGGGGTGTAAACAAAATCAATCCGGTGAAAGCATACTGAAAAATTTTTAAGCGCCCTTTGAGCGCTTCATACACCTGTGCCAAACCCAGCCCGATCCAAATGGCCGTCATAACGTAACAGGGCAGAAAATAGGATTCGATATCATGAATATCATAGTTTATGGCGTAGAGAAGATCGACGACGAACACACTCACAGTGAACCACAGAATCCGCCTTTCTCTTCGGTACAGCCTCCACAGACCCACCATCGCCACAGGGATAAAGAAAGGGCCGAATTGCCCGGGAAAAGTCGCGAAAAAGAGAACCAGCTGTTTGGTCGCAATATCCAGGGAGGAAAACATCCAGACCTGATACTGTTTTCCCGACAGGTGGCGCAGAAGGTTGCCGATCGTCTCAGGATTCCCCCAGTCCAAAACGGGCTGTACAGCCGATCGAATCGGTAGATACAGATAGACGGACAGGCCCACAAGAAATGGAGGGAAAAGGACGGGGAACGCGCGGCTGGTCAGCCGTTTCAATCCTTCTCCGGTCACAAGAAGGTACACACAGGCCGGTGCCAGGACAATAAGGGTCATATGGTTGGCCATCCCCAGACCGAAGAGAAAGGCGAAGAGGACGTAAAACCCGGGCGATTGTTTTTCGCCGGCGTGGCCTTCCCCCTTCGCCTTCAACACGCACAGGGTGACGACAGCGATAAAAAAGGCGTGAAGTGAGTATACTTCCGTCACGAGAGCCTGCGTCCAGAAGGTTTGCGAATAGCCCAGGAGAAGTGCCGAAGCCGCAGCGATGCACAGGATGAGGGGTTTCGGGTTTTTCCCTGGAGCGCTTGTATGTGTTCCCCCTTCCCGGTACCCCATCAGATGGCACATTAATAAGTACATGAAAAAAACCGTCAGTGCGGCGAAGAGTGCGGACAAAAGATTCAGTTGGAAGGCCTTATTGGTACTCAGGGGAAGGATTAAAAAAAGCCTCCCTATAAGTGTGTAGAGTGGATATCCCGTGGGGTGAGCTATACCGAGGGTGGCGCAGACGGTGGTCAATTCCCCGCTGTCTATGAACGTCACCGTCGGGGCTAATGTAAGGACATAGATTGTCAGGGCTAATATTGAGACGAGGATGCCCACTCCGAAACGGAGCTTCCTGCCCATATGTCCCTGACTTCCAATCAAAGCATCTTCAAGAAACGTTTAAAATTCAACCTTCGGAGCCTCTCCAGCCTCCTCCGGAGCTTCGAAGTAGGCGCCGAGTTTGAAGCCGAACATGCTGGCAAAGATATTGGTCGGAAACCGACGGATGTAGCCGTTGTAAGCCAACACGGCGTCGTTGAATCGTTTTCTTTCCACAGCAATACGGTTCTCGGTTCCGGCCAGCTCATCCTGGAGCCGGATGAAATTCTGATTGGCCTTCAATTCGGGATATCGTTCCAGCACCACCATGAGTCGGGAGAGCACCCCGGACAGTCCATCCTGGGCTTGCTGGAATTGAGAAAAGGCCTGAGGATTATTAATGATCTCCGGGCTGATATTCAGCTGTCCCACTTTGGCCCGGGCTTCAGTCACAGCGGTAAACGTTTCCCGCTCGTGTTCGGCGTATCCCTTCACTGTTTCCACCAGGTTCGGAATGAGGTCGAAGCGCCGTTTGTACTGATTTTCCACCTGGGCCCAGGCATTTTTGACGGTTTCATCCTTCGTAATCATCGTGTTGTATTTTCCGGCAACCAGCCCTATTGCCAGAAGAATTAAAACTACGATGAGTGCCAGCACAATGATGAGAGTCCGTGCACCTTTGCTCATAATACATTCCTCCCGTTATCAAAGTATTTTGCGATAGAGGTTCAATTAGAGATGGCGATAATTAAACCGTAAGGGTGTCCACATCCTTCGAGAGCTTATCAATCTCCTCCACATACAGATCAAAAAGATCGTTCATTTCGGAGGCCGGGATCTTCTCTTCACCCCTGCCGATCTTCAGGAGCCGGAGAAACAGGTCCTTGTTGAGGTGGAACCTGTCACACACGTGCTGCAACAGATCGGCCCGTTTGACCACATGCTCCTCGTCCGTGATGTACAGAAGTGCCCGAAAAACAGGGGCAAAGGCAGCTAACGAGGAGGAGACGAGGGCTGTCAGTGTTTCGACCTTTCCCTGGCTCTCCAGAAACTCCTGTCGAAGATGAAGAAGTTTCCCTTTCAACTCCCGCTCAGCTTGCACGCGAAGATCCGACTTGTCAAAGCTCAGATCGGCAAGAAGATCCTCCCCGTGAATGACTTCGTACGCAGATTTCATCTCCTGGAACTCTACAGGAAAGGTATCGAGCGAAGTTCTGATGTATCCCTCGGTCAGAAACAGTGGTGTGGACACGTTGCGTTTCCGCCATTTCGGAAGACATTTGCGATAGGCAATCAGCTCTGAGGGACTGTTATCTTTGACCACGATGAGAAAATTCAGATCGGATTTCTTGGGAATATACTCCCCCCGCGCCCCACTTCCGAAAAGTATCACAGAAACCAGGTTATTACCGAAAGCCCTTTTCAGATCATCACAAAATTCTGAAAAGATCTCCTCTGGAATTTTTGGAATTTTCGCCATCTGTCACCTCCGGATTACTACTTTTCAAATACATTACTCTTTTCTAAAACTTTAATCAATCTCTGTGTCTCTGTGCTTCTGTGGCTTATGAATCATGCGGGCTAAAATCCCCTCCCTGCACCTCCACCACCACTCAATCCCCCTCCAAACCCGCCAAACCCGCCGCCGCCGAACCCACCCCCAAAGCCACCGTAGCCGCGACCTCCCCCCATCATACTGCCCAAAAACAGCCAGGGCAAAAATCCCATCCTGCGACCGAAAAGAAAAAAGATAAAGAGAAAGAAGAGGAGGCTGCCCAGAATGCTGCCTCCCCTGCGTCGCCCGGGAGGCTTCCTCCTCACGGGTCTCACCGCAGGTTCCCCAGTTAATTCAACCCCCGCATCTTCAGCTATGGTGGCTGCTACCACAGCCGTGGCATTGTACAGTCCCTGGCCGAAATTGTCACTCCGAAGTAGCGGCACAACATATTCGTCCAGAATACCACCGACCTTACCATCAGGGAGGATTCCCTCAAATCCGTAGCCAACTTCAATGCGGATTTTTCGCTCTTTCAAAGTGAGAAAAATGAGAACTCCGTTATCCTTACCCTTCTGACCAAGACCCCAAGCCTCGTAGAGTCGATTGGCGTAGTCGGTGTATTCCTCCCCACCGATGTCCGGCATTGTCGCGACCGCGACCTCCGCTCCGGTTTTCTCCTTTAACTCAGCTATGAGGTCGGTCATACGTTGTTTATCCGAGGACGGAAGAATATTGGCAAAGTCGTTGACGTATCCAACCGGCCTCGGGAATTCCTGGGCCGTGGCCGGTGCAGCAAAAAGAAATATTAAAAAGAACAGAAATACGTTTTTATACACGTGGTTCACTACTTTGCGATTTTCTCCGAATCCAACAAAGACACGAGATCGTACTACATTCCGTAGAATTTGAGTTGTATCAATATAGCAGAAAGTCTGTGCGTTGTCAACAGACTCCTTCTTGAGGGCATTTCTTCAGAGCCCTAAGACCCCTCTTTGTGTGACGACCGTGCCCATTTCTCAAGTGTCAAACGCCCGCCACGCAATCTCCCATAACTGAAATGATTGATCCAATCCCCTGTATTCAAATAAAGTTTCCCGTCTTTTTCTTCCAATGCAGGGAAATGGATGTGGGCCAGAACGACGACATCGTATCCTTCTTCAAGCTTCTTCATCGCCGCCTCCCGATATGCTTGGTTATTCCAACCCGGCCGCTTGGACTTCGACTTGTTTCGGCTCCATCTTGAAACCCATCTGGCCAGGGGTAGACCGAGATCTGGATGAAGAAGCTTGTAAAGCCATATGCAGACTGAATTCCTCATAATCCATCGCTGAAGGCGATAGCTCCGCTCCCTCCCAATCATCCCGTCCCCGTGGGAAATGAAGAAAGAGAGACCCTGATGTTGCGTCTCAAAGCTCCCCTGTCTTACGTCGAGGCCGATCTCTTGGATCAGATATGGTCCTATCCAGACATCGTGATTTCCGGTGATAAAGACAATCCGGGTCCCGGCCTCTTTTACATCGGACAATTTTTTTAATATCCTAAAATAGCAATTGGGAACGGTTTTTCTGTATTCGAACCACAAATCGAAGAGATCTCCAACAACGTAAAGTACCTCGGCCTTTTCCCGTACGTGATCGAGAAAAGAGTCGAGGCGTTCTTCTTTCTCGCGCTCGATGTCCGCAGAATCACCGCCCAGATGGGCGTCGGAAATAAAATAGATGTCGGATTTCAATGCATCAACCTTTTCATGTTCCTGACTTCTTGCTTCTTTTCGCGAACATAGTATATACCCTAAAATCTATTTTTTCAAAGGAAAAATGATTTCCCTGCCTATTTTTCACTTGAATATAATTCTAAAAATGTATATGTTTTACCTTGATTTTTTCATGGTACAACGATGTTAAAGAACCCCTTGGTTTTAATGACTTCAGTCATTAATTATTTGAAAAATCTTGGTATAATCCAATAAGGGTCACAAAGACAATATTGAGGAGATACGATATGTTTGGAAAGATGAAAGAGGATCTTCAGAAGGAGCTCACCGAGATAACACAGGCAGGTCTTTTCAAAGAGGAACGGATTATTGTTTCTCCCCAGGAGGCGGACATTGACGTGGAGTATCCGGCCGGTAGCCCCCCGGCGGAAGTCATAAACTTCTGCGCCAATAACTACCTCGGTCTCTCCAGCCATCCCGACCTGCTTGACGCGGCGAAAAAGGGACTGGACAGTCGGGGCTACGGCATGTCCTCGGTCCGTTTTATCTGCGGGACCCAGGATATCCACACGGAATTGGAGAAGAAGATCTCGGAATTTCTGGGAACTGAAGATACAATTCTCTATTCCTCATGTTTCGACGCCAACGGTGGCCTCTTCGAGGCCCTTTTCAAAGCAGAGGATGCCATCATCACCGACGCCCTCAACCACGCCTCCATCATCGACGGTATACGGCTGTGCAAAGCCCAGCGATACATTTACCAGCACGCCGACATGGCCGACCTGGAGGAGAAACTGAAAGAGGCCCGGGACGCCCGGTACCGCGTTGTTGCCACGGACGGTGTTTTCTCCATGGACGGCGACATCGCCAAGCTGGACAAGATCTGCGACCTGGCTGATCAATACGACGCCCTCGTCATGATCGACGATTCCCACGCCACCGGATTCATCGGCAAGACGGGACGCGGCACCCACGAATATCGAGGGGTGATGGGACGAGTGGACATCATAACGACCACCTTGGGAAAAGCCATGGGCGGCGCTTCCGGCGGCTGCACCTCCGGTCGAAAGGAGATTGTGGCCATGCTGCGCCAACGATCCCGGCCATATCTCTTCTCAAACACCCTCTGTCCGGTTGTCGTGGCTGCAGCCATCAAGGTTATTGACCTGCTGTCTGAAACAACGGATCTGCGCGATAAGCTCGAGTGGAATACGAAGCATTTCCGGGAAGAGATGACGAAAATTGGCTTCGACATTACACCGGGCGATCATCCCATCGTGCCCATCATGCTCTACAACGCAAAGCTGGCCCAGGACATGGCTCGCGATCTCTATTTCGAGGGGATTTACGTCATCGGTTTCTCCTATCCGGTTGTGCCCAAAGGTGAGGCCCGTATTCGCGTTCAGATTTCAGCAGGTCATGAAAAGGAACACCTTGACAAGGCCATCTCCGCTTTCTCAAAAATTGGCGAGAAATACGAGGTTCTGGGCAAGACAAAGGACCGGATCATAGAAAAATACGGCTTATGACACGTTACACCCGTAAATTCATAGATACAGGATCAATTGAAAATGAAACGAATACTCATAACAGGGGTCCACGGTCAGATAGGAAGCGAGCTCATCGAGGAGCTCCAGAACCGATACGGTATGGAAAACGTTGTTGGTGTTGATATAAAAGAACGCCCGTCTCCTACCAGCGGTATTTGTGAAATTGTTGACGTCAGTCATAAAACCGGCATCCAGAATATTATTGAAAAATATAATATTGATACGGTTTTTCACCTGGCATCGCTTCTCTCTGTGAAGGGCGAAAAAAAACCTGATCTCGCCTGGGATGTCAATATGAATGGCCTCAAGAACATCCTCGATCTGGCCAGAGACTATACAATGAAAGTATTCTGGCCCAGTTCCATCGCCGTATTCGGTCCGAATTCACCGAAGAAAAATACACCTCAGTCGACTGTTCTGGATCCCAATACCATGTACGGGATTACGAAGGTGGCCGGCGAGTTGCTGTGCAATTACTATTTCGAGAAGTTTGCCGTGGACGTTCGAAGCGTCCGCTATCCGGGCATCATCAGTTACAAGACGGAACCCGGCGGTGGAACCACCGATTATGCTGTGGAAATATTTCTCGAAGCCGTGAAGAAGAAAGAGTATACATGCTTTGTCGGACCTGAAACGCGACTCCCCATGATGTACATGACCGACGCGATCAAGGCTGCTCTTGATATCATGCAGGCCGAGGTATCCCAGGTGAAAATCCGTACCAGCTACAACCTGACCGCAGTGAGTTTTTCCGTAGCGGAGCTCGTCATCGAAATAAAGAAGTATATTCCGGAGTTTACCTGTCATTATGCTCCGGACTTCCGACAGAACATCGCCAATTCCTGGCCCCAGGTCATAGACGATTCTGAGGCAAGGCAGGATTGGAACTGGGAACATCGATACGACCTCTCTTCAATTGTGAAAGATATGTTGGTGAAACTTTCCGAAAGGTTAAATTACGTCTGAATTTTAAAATGGAGCAAGAAGAGACAGAGGCGAAAAATGGCTGATATAAAAATAAAACTACCAAACGGTGAATCGAAGTCTATCCCAAAGGGGAGCAAGGTCGAAGACCTTCTCCCAGATTTGGGGATCAAACCTGAAGAGGCTTTGGCAGCAAAGGTGAATGGGAGAATGGTGGATGTGTATTATCCACTGGAGAAAGATACTGAGCTTGAGGTCATTCAATCGAACACCGAAGAGGGATTGGATATCCTTCGCCACACGACGGCTCACGTCATGGCCCACGCCGTGCTTCGTATCTTTAAAGACGTCGAATTCGCCATCGGACCGACCATCGAGGATGGTTTTTATTATGATTTCGATCTCACAGAAACCCTCTCGCCCGAACACTATGAGACTATCGAAAATGAGATGCATAGGATTGTGAATGAGGATATTCCTATCCAACGCATAGAGATGACCAAGGCGGAGGCTCACAAGAAACTTGAGGAGCAGAAGGCGAAGTTCAAGATCGAACTGCTCAAC
>CP070758.1:4870170-4897237 GCA_020348925.1 Gemmatimonadota bacterium
GGCGACGGCGACGGTTGTGGGTACGTCCTCTTATCCGGCCCCATCAATGCCTTTGCCATCGGTGGACAGGAGCTGTATATCGATGATGTCTGTCGTGGGGCGGTTCTGAGAAGTAGCAGGGGCGATGTGAACGGCAACGGCACGATCGATATTCAGGACGTGGTGGCCGTTGTAAGGCATATTATGGAAACAGCTCCGCTGACTCCTGATGAACTCACCCGTGCCGACTGCAACGGCAACGGGGAAGTCAACATTGTGGATGTTTTGGGTATCATAAACGCCATCTTGGGTGTTCGCCAGTGTGCCCCGGGGGCCTGTAAGGCAGCTCTGACCACTGAGGGTATGGAATTCTTGGAGTCCTTGGAATCCCAACTGACGGCTGATGACTTTGCTGAAATCATGGCGCTGGCTAAGACAGAGACACAGGTACCTGTTGAGTACCATCTCTCTCAGAACTGTCCGAATCCCTTTAACCCGGCGACCACAATTGCGTATACTCTGCCTGAAGCAGTGAAAGCGAGGGTGGAGATCTTCAATGTATTGGGTCAGGCTGTTGACGTGTTGGTCGACTCCGAGCAGGAAGCCGGCTATCATTCTATCCAGTGGAACGCTTCGGAGATGCCCAGCGGGGTCTATTTCTATCGGCTTACGGTCGGTGACTTCTCGGCCAGTAAACGGATGATGCTCGTGAAATAGAGACAATACCTTCCGCAGGCTTGACACCTGCGGAAGGTCGATTCTTAACCGACCGAACGGACGGACAGTCCGACGGAAAAACGGAGGTAAAGAACAATGAAAAAGACGATGTGTCTTGCAGCAGTGATCGCAATGTGCTTTGTGATTACTATCTTTGCGAGATCCGGTGAGGATACAAAGGGTACCGGGAAAGGTATCCAGACCCCCCAGCTTGAGGCATCTCTGGCCACGGTGCCGGAGTATATCAATTTCCAAGGAGTGTTGACGGATACCAGCGGCGCTGTCGTCCCCGACGACAATTACCCAGTCACCTTCAGGCTGTATGATGAGGTCGAAACTCTCCGTTACGCAATTTTTGACATATGGATTGAAACCCATGGCGGAATTTTTAACACGGTGCTTCCCATACCTCCAAGTGTATTTGATGGATCGATCTTCTATCTGGGTGTGGAAGTGTACAATGATGGGGAGATGATCCCAAGGTATCCGATAGTCAGTGTCCCGTATTCCTATCTATCGGGCGATGGTGGAGGTGGCCCCGACGACGATTGGCGTGCGGTGGGTGGTGGGGATCCCACCGTGAGTGGCGACATCTACCATAAAGGTAATGTCGGCATCGGGACGACGAGTCCTGACGCCGAGCTTGAGGTATATTCCACAGGAGAACCAGATATTCGGCTCAACCGCCCCAGTAATACCTATGCAGCAGTTCTTCAATTTTACACAGATGGAGAAAGAGATTGGGAAATCTGTACGCCATCGGGCGGAGACGACCTGTACATCTACAGGGGATTTGATCAAGTAGTGCAGTCATTCTTAACAAACGGCAACGTTGGAATCGGGACGAGGGATCCGGGGGGGCACAGGTTCTATGTTACCTCAGATGGCAGCGGAGTGCCTGGTGCTACCTCCTTAATACAAAATACCAACGAGAATGGTCTCGGCATGATTGTCGAAGCTACCTCCACCGATCTACCTTTACTGGTATCTCAAAAAGGCGAAGGTGACGTTTTCCGGTGCGATAGCTGGACAGGAGGTTGGCATCCTGTTTTTGTTATTGAGAATGATGGCAGTGTGGGCATCGGCAATGCGGATCCTACAGCAAAATTAGATGTTGCGGGAAATATAGCAATAGGTTGGGGTTGCTCTCTTATGGTCAACGAGTCTTGGCCTACAGGCAATAGCTGTATATTGCGAAATGGCTGGGATGTCGCTCGCGGAGATTTTGTTGAGTTTTATGTCCCAGGCGAAGGCGAGTCAAATGAAGGGGCAAAGATGACGATAACAGAGAGCGGTGCTTCGGTATCGGGAAACCTTGGTGTCTGCGTTGACGAGCATATTGCCATGCATGTCATAGCGGGACTTCCAGTGCTTCTGGGACCCCTCCCGACCGTCGATGTTGGAATCTGGACTCAATCCCATGACGTAGGCTTGTGGTCACAGGCCGACTACGCAGGATACTTTTTGGGCAAGACGTACTTAGCAGACAGCGTCGGTATCGGGACGGACAAACCTGAGTACATGCTGGATGTTACCGGTTCAGCTCATGCTTCAAGCTTTCCCACCTCATCCGATGCAAGATTCAAGACCAATGTCACGCAGCTCACCAATGTCCTGGAGAGACTGGAAAGGATTCGCGGGGTCTCGTTCGAGTGGAATGAATTGTATGAGTCGCTTGGGCGAAGTACTGGCAGTAGGGAAATTGGCTTGATTGCTCAGGAGGTAGAGGCCGTATTTCCAGAGCTTGTAACCTCATGGGGTAATGAAGAATACAGGGCAGTCGATTACGGCAGATTCACCGGAGTGCTCATAGAAGCGGTCAAAGAGCTAAAAGCAGTTAACGAGGCATTGAAACAGAGAGTTGAGAGTTTAGACGCGACGAGGTAAGAAGAGGATTCTCGGAGTAATGTTCAAGCCACAAATTAAGAAGTATGGATTTTGGAGTTCGAAATTTCCCATTCCGCATTCCGAAATCCTTCAATGAAGGAGGTGTGATCATGAATGACAAGAAAGTAAAGAGGCGATATATGAGTGCGGGTTCCCTCCTCGCAATGATGCTTCTCCTGGCGGCATCCTCAGGTTTCACCCAGATGGCCAGCCCCAACATTCAAATCCGGTCCTCTTCGCTGAACAGCGCTGGGGTGTGGGGGAGTTCAGCCAACTTTGAAATGCGAAGCTCCATGGGTCAGCCAACGCCGACCGGCATATCCCAGAGCGCGAACTTTGCCTGTTTTGCCGGGTTTCAACCCACTACCTTAGAGGAATTTATTCTACCTGAACGTGAGAGGGGTGATGTTAATGGCGACTGGACCATCAACATCATTGACGTACTGGCGGTGGTCAACCACATTTTGGACACTGTCCCCTTAACTGATCCCAGCGCTCTCTCGAGGGCCGACTGCAACGGTGACAGGGAAGTGAACATCCTGGATGCCTTGGGCATTGTGAATGTTATTCTCGGCATCGGTGAGTGTGCACCAGGGGCCTGCAGGACGGAGCTTACTGACGAAACCTTGGAATTCTTTAAAGCACTTCAGCCACACTTCCCCCCTGAGGATTTTGATACGTTAATGTCACTGGTCAAACCTGAGGTCCAGGTTCCATCTGAGTACAGCCTGGCCCAGAACTACCCCAACCCGTTTAACCCAGTGACGACCATTGAGTATACTTTGCCCGAAGCCGCCAAGGTGAGGGTGGAGGTGTACAACGTGTTAGGTCAGGTGGTTGACGTTCTGGTCGATTCCGAGCAGGAGGGTGGCTATCATGCGGTTCAGTGGGACGCGTCTGATATGGCCAGTGGTGTGTACTTCTACCTTCTCACAGCCGGTGACTTCACAGCCACAAAACTTATGGTGCTGATGAAATAGCAAGGAGTCAAAAGCATGTCTTGCCTTTCCCGGGCGTAATCTCGGGGAGCGAAGCCGAAGGATCTAAACAAACCTCCCGCAGGCTCACACCCTGCGGGAGGTTTTTCGTAGTAAGGCACGGAGCGAATGAGGAGTGGGGTTCTCAAGACGCTACTCCGTTATCATTACGTAGATAAAAGGGGACAGGCTACTTTTTTACCCACAAAATTGTACTGTACGTGTGCAGTACGTGAAATATCATGACGGTTCTCTCAGTATAAACGACGAAACACGTTTGTCAATACCCCCTTGAGAGGGAATCCACCCCTCCACAAATCCCCCCTGGGGGTTGACAAAGGTGGGGGTGTATTGCGTCTCAAAATACTCTTCTGATTTTCTTTGAATCTTGCGCTGGAGTGATGATACGCATTGAATGTTCTCTGAGTCTCTGTGGCTGTATTTTATCTCTATGCCTCCCCTCTCACCGCCACTCACCCACCAGCACGAAGGGGGCCCACAAAAAAGGATGGGCGTAAGACATACCCCCTTCCCTCGTATGAATCATGGTGATCTTGGCACGCCTTAATGCTTCCGCCTTTGTCATACCACCACTCAGATTCTGATAAAAAGCCTTCATCAACCGGCAGGTGGATTCATCCACACTCCACAGACTGACGACCACCGATGGGGCACCGGCGTACATGAAGGCCCGGGTCAACCCGATGAGCCCCTCTCCCGCACTCAGCTCCCCCAAGCCCGTCTCGCAAGCGCTCAACACCACAAGATCAGCATTCAGATTCAGGTTGAGAATCTCGTGAGCCTCCAGAAACCCGTCCTCCTGAGGGTCGTCGTCAAGGGCAAAGATAATCCTGGAATAGAGAGGCTCCGTATCCTCGAACACACTGTGGGTGGCCAGATGAATGCGCCTGTACTTTCCGGCCCTCTCCTTAAACACCTCCTCCTTCGCCTCCGCCCCTGTGTACAAACGTGTACCCTGAATCCCTATTACGGATGTTATCTCGAGCACTTCTTCCTCGGCCTCAGGCAACTGCTCGAAGACCCAGCCCTCGCCGGATCTCAACAGCAGAGTCAGAGGAGAGAGATCATCCTCGACAGGCTCGATACTATCCTGCAAGGCTATACCGAAATCGGGATTGCCAAAGGCCAGAAGGTCTCCTTCAACATCACTCAGGACAGGTTCCCTTCGTAATTCAGGATTTAAAACACTGGCTGACGGAGCATACGAAAAGGCATATTTTTCCGTTAAGTACGTTGCATCTTCATACTGAGAGAAAATTGTCTGAGCATCAGCTTCCCTCTTTTTTTTCTCAACAACCAGCGCCTCGAAGGGAAGGTTGTGCAATATGCCGTCAGGCACAATGACGACATGATCACCCGCTCTCAGATATTTTTCAATGGGCTGAAACACGAGTCGATAGAGTTCGTGGGCAAGATCCACATCAAATTGTACGTTCGTCAACAGAAAGATCTGACCGTCCCGAAAAGCCGCGAAGGGTTGACGCAGCTCATGAATCATTTCTTTCAGCCTGTCCCCTGTAACCTCAATACGTTCATACGCCAGTTCATGACGTCTCACCGTCCAGATGTGAATGGTTTGGTCACCCATTAGATATTCCACCAATACCACGTTCTCCTCGTCACTCAGAATCTTTTCCTGGATTTTGTCCAGGTTTAAAGGTTCCGATATTTCCGTCACATCTACGGGGAAAGGGTGTGCCATTTGAATGACCTGGGTCAGCTCTTCGGCAGCCATTCTCGCCATCTGTAAACTGTCACGAAGAACACTGATACGCTCGCGATTCCGTTCCTCCTTTTCCTTGAGGTACTCCTGGGTGAGCCGAGTGTTGATGCGGTTCAGCCTGCTCATGAGTTCTCTTTCTTGGCTGAGAAGGTCATCATCCACATCCTCCACTTGGGTGACCTCACCCCGCGAGAGCACATCCAGAAGAACCCGCGCTTTGGCCCGTTCACAGTGGTCGAAAGCTGCTTCAACCTTCCCATTGTGGACCAGGAGGTTCACCAGTGATTGATAGACCGTCATCTTGTCCGCCAGATAGTGCGTTTTGAGAGGTTCGATGTCCAACTGTTCCCTCAAAGATTCGATAGTCATCATCGCTTGTCCATAATGCACCAGGGCTTCTTCATATTCGCCGTTTCCCTCCAGAGCACTGCCGATACCTCGCTGGGCGGTCCACAGCACCTTGGGTGCATCCAATTCCAGGGCAATGTGCAATCCCTGGCCGTACTGGTCAATGGCCGCGTCGTATTCATTCATGAGGACAAAAAGATTTCCTAACCTGCAATAATTTTCCGCCTCATCCTCCCTGCCACCTATTTCCTGAAAAAGAGTGAGCGCTGTATTATAGTGATCCTGAGCCTTGTCATAGTTCCCGGCCTTGCAGTACACATCCCCGATCTTGGCAATGTTAACAGCTTCACACGGCCTGCAAGCGATCTCCCTGTGGATGGTCAGAGCCCTCTCATAAAAATCCAACGCTTCTTCGTAATCGCCCTGGTACCGAAAGGCCAATCCCATATTGGACAGGGACAGCCCCTGTCCCTTCTTGAAAACTATCTCTTCTGAAATGTCATAGGCCTGCTGCAGATAGTCCTGAGCTTTCCTGTATTGCCCCAGAATGATATAAATTTCTCCCATCTCGCTGTTATTCAGCGCCTCCCCTCGCCTGTTTCCAACCTCTCTCATTATCCTCAGGGCCTCAGTTACATGATGTATCGCCTCCTGGTATCTTCCCATGCACTTGTACACGATCCCGATATTCCCTAAGAGCGTGCCCTCCTTCCACCTGTCCTCTGTCTCCCGCCGGATATCGAGGGCCTCCCCGTAATAGGACAGAGCCTGGTGATAGTAACCCAGATTTCTGGAGTAGATCACCATCTTGGTCAGTGCGTTTGCATCCGAATGTCGTGGCCCGACTTCTCTGTGAACAACCAGGGCCTGACGAGTGATATCCAGTGCTTCGACGTAGTCACCCAATTGCCACCAGATGAGGCCGATGTTATTGAGGAGCTTGGCCACACCTTTTCTATTCCCTATCTCTTCGTGAAGAGTGAGGGCGTGATCATAGTATGTTCTGGCTTCTTCGTACTCCTCCTGATAATAGAAGTTAATTCCTATCATAGTTAACACACAGGCCTCGCACCACGTCTCCTTTAAAGCTCTGCTCAGTTCCAGCCCCCACTCGAGCTTCTCCATGGCCTCATCATATCTGCTCTTCTTGTAATCTCTTTTCCCTTGTGTTTTCAGCGAATCGATCTCAATCCTCTGCTTTTTCTGGTCCACCGACCAGCTCCGATACTGGTTGACCCTGCCGAGAAGATAGTCCTCACCGAACAGATCGTTGTACATGACGGCCAAGTGCTCCGCTTTGGCCATCTTATCCTTCGCCACATCAAGGTTGCCCAGGATCTCCTCCGTGATGCTCTCATTCATAAACTCCATGGTCATGGTGTAGGCTTTGTGTCTGTTTTCACTCACAAGAACAGTCAACCGATCAGACTTCCCTGCATCTAAGGCACCCTCAATCTGTTTTTCAAGGTCTGGTAGGGAATTTCCTGCGAACGATTGGCTGGCAAAAAATGTGGAAATTACAAAAAGAAGGATAGAAATGAGAAGTTTTTTTCTTGACCGTTTCATAGCCCACCTCCTTTGTCATATTGTGAGCTAATCAATATAGGTATTCCATTCAAATCCCTATTCCGTGATGTTCTCTATTTTTTCGATCATCCGCTCCGCATTCACCCTATAGGCTCCGTTGAGATCGACCACGCGTTGAAATTCTCTGAGGGCTTTTCCCCCTTCTCCTCGTTTCAGGAAGGCCATGCCCAAATACCAGTGGGATTGCTCTCCCAAAGGATACCCCGCCATCAGATCCGCGGCTTTTCTGAAGATTTTTATGGCGCTCTTCACTTGATCCTCCATGAGATAGGAAATACCCAGATAAAAGTAAGCCTCGCCAAAGGCAGGCTGCGCCTCCGTCACCTCCGACAGGGCTGCAACTGCCGTTGGAAAGTCTCCCCCGGCATAGGCCTCCATACCTTCCTCAAAGCGCATCTTGACCGTATCTTCCGTCTCAGCACCCCGCAAGCTTCGCGGGATGTACGGAGGAGCTTCAAATTGGGCCAACTGTGAATAGCGAACACCATCATCCCCTGAGGGGTAAAACACAAGAAGTACGAATACGACCGCAACCGCAGCCGGGATCAGCACCCTCACCGGTATCGGGACGCCAACCCAATGATTTTTGACCGAACGCCAGATTTCTGCGATGCGAGAAAAGATACGAACCGCCTCCGATTCCTCTTTGATGCGTGAAAGTTCCTCTCCATAGCGCTCGACGCACGTTACCAGGTCGGCTATCGTGTCAAATTCCTCCGAACAATCGGAGCACACCACAATATGTTCTAAAAGATCGTCCGCATCACCGTCAGTCAGTTGCCCGGAAGCAAAACCGCTGATTTGTTCAGATCTCTTCGTAGTGCATGCCATTACCTACACCCCCATAGCACTGATTCGCCGGGCCACACCCGGTTGTCCTTTTTTCTCCAATTCGTGTTCTCCGATCCATGATTCAACTGAGGAATGTTCTTATCCACTATCTATTAGAAAGAACAGAAAACCGATAACTTTTCCGAACTTTTTTCGCAGTTTTTTCAAAACGGCCTTCTCCCTCGACTGCAGGGTCGAAATGGGCTCCTTCGTCCGCTCACTCATCTCCTTGTAGCTCATCCGATAAAAGAAACGCATCAGGATCACGTCCCGCTCTTTTTTTCTTGCATTTTTCAGGAAGGTCAGACAGTATCCGATCCTGCGTTCCACCTCTTCATCCGTCTCCCTCTGAAGGATCTCCTCCAGGGGATTCCCTTTGGTTGACACGGACTGAGCCTTCTCCAGGTCGACCGTCGACTCTTTGTTCCGGCGTTTCCTCCAGTTTATGGCCTTATTTTTGACTGTCTTAAAGAAATAGTGACGAAATTGATGCGGTGAATCAAAGGAGACGTGCCCCTCTGTCACCTTAAGGTATACGGTCGAAGCTGCTTCCTGGAAAATATCCTCCGCTCCCTCCTCGTCCTTCGTAAAACCGTGGGCGAATCGAACGGCTATCCGATGATACTTCCGAAAAAATGTCCGCCAATCCGGGTTCTGACCGTTTCTCAAATTCAAAACTCCCCTCGCATGTTCACGGTATAAGAATAACATTTCAGAATCAGTAATGCAAGATAATTTTACATCCTGGAAATTCTGAAGAATCTATCACTTCGATTTTACAATGCGCATTCTCATAATCTCCAAACCTAAAAAATATTTTTCGGAAAAAAACAGGAAACGCTGTTCATCTCTGTGAAAGTTCGAAGGAATTGGTGACCGATTCAACAGAACAGCTTGGAGATTCGAAAAATTTTCAAGCTGTCGAGGGTTGTATGAAGGGGATCGGTCCCCTTCAAGGGTGACAGTGGAACGATCCAAGCAAGCGCAGGATCGCGAAACGCCAGAGGGTCGGTGAGACCCTCTGGAGAATACAGCGACTTCATGGATCGAAATTCTTTCAAAGGAGGTGGTTCGCATGTGTTACTTCAAATTTGGGATGAGGGGTGGAAACCGTATCCGTTTTTAACCGGACATCGTTCATGTATATAAACTGGAGGTATATACGATGCGAAAAATGGTATTTTGTGCAGTATGCGTGTTCGCCGTATCAGTTCTTTTGCAAGGTTTCGCCTTTGGAGGAGAAATTGTGACGTTACAACCAACGGATGTGAAGGCGTTGCAACTTGACCGGCAGAAGCACGAAATGGCAACGCAAGATATTAAAAGAATAAAAGGAAAAGTATCGCTGGAGACGAAAAAAGGTTCCAGGGAGACAGTGGCCAGCGACGGCGATTGTCAGACAACATTGACCTGGCGGACTCTGGATGATCCGACGATTAACTTTGGTGCTGGAACCTTTGACTCAATGGCGGTCTGGTTTCAGGCACCTGCCGACCTGAAAGTGTTAGCCGTTCGATTTGCGCCCTTGGACTATGAAGGAAACATGCTCATCAATCTTTCCGAGACACTTTACTCAGGCTATGAAGGATATGCGGTGGATGGGGAAGGATGGTTGTCGGGTGGGACCCATCCCACCGGGATTGTAAGTCCTGTGGGAATGCATGTAGCTGGTCCATATCCCGAGAGCATTACTTCTGAGGACACCTATCAGTGGCACGAAATACCTGTGCCTGCGCAGCCGACTTTCTCTCAAGGCGACAATTTCTGCGTTAGCACTTGGCATTATCGATATGGCGGCCATGGCTTTGCTTGTGAGCTTCCCTACGGAGCTCCTCACAGTTTTTTCAAATATTATGCAAATTGCTGTGGCCCTGACGGGGAAAACGCGGGATGGTTCTTACGAAGCTATGTCATGTGGTATGAGATTGTGGTGGAACTGATGGGCGATCTACCACCGGAGTTCGCTGAGGTGACGCAACTGCCACACACCTGTACACCTGGAGTTGATCGCCCAGTCTGTGCCGAAGTCACCGACAGGAACTGCGGTGAGGGTCCATGGTGTGCAACTGGGTTCTATCCATGGGAACCAACGGGCTGTATTGTTGCTGATCCCACTGGCTGTGAATATAATTGCATAACATGGCCCACTGATATCGAGGTTGTCACAACCAGTTCCAGCACAAATGACCAACTTCAAGAAGAGACAGCTAATGAAGATGTCTATCTCTTTGTTTCTGGTGGACCGTTGATTCAGGGCTCAACCGGCAATATTCTTGAGCTTGTTATGTCTAATTTTGTCGGTCCAGTAGCTGCCTTACAGGTAGATATTCTCTTCGATGTCGACTGTTTTATAGTGACAGATGTCTTACGAACTCCTCGGGCGGAAGGCATGGATATCTTTGGTTGGATGCATATCGAGGGTGGTATTCGGATTGCAATGACTACGATTTCTGGTAATCCCATCGATCCATCTGAAGGTCCAATTGCGGAGATCTTTGTGGATGTGAGTGGTAGTGGTGGTATCGGCGTGGCCTCGGTGGAGGTCTGTTACAGCGTGGATGGCGGTCCAGAAGTCCGCACACCTCTGAGCATGGGAACTGGGGATGAGTGGTGCGGTTCAATCCCCGGACAACCTGTTGGTTCCGAAATAGCTTACTATTATCGGGCTACTGATGTTGGAGGATTAACCAGCAGGACACCTGCCACCTACACGTATACCGTCCGGGAAGTGAGTGCTCCGACGCTGGTCGTATACAACGTCGAAGGGTTCCCTGATTGGTTAGACGATTACTACATGTACGGAGTGATCGATGCCTGCGGAGATGCGTATCCTTATGACTACTGGGCTGTGTCGATAGATGGACCAGTCAGTGGGGACTGTCTCTTTGAATATACAAACATCATCTGGCTCGACATCAATTACCCTTGGTCGGACATGCCAATTGCTGATATGATGGCCTGGCTCGATGCTGGTACGCCTGAGCAACCTCACAACCTCCTCTTTTCATCTCAGGATTATGCTTACTACTGGTATGGTGGTGAAGACGTCTTTTTTACACCTGGTGATTTTGAATACGACTACCTTGGTTTGGCAGCCATTGCACCACAGGAGGTGGGTGGTGGCAGTTTCGATCCCTATCCCATTGATCCAGTGTGTGGTGACGCCATCTTCGGATATCTATGTGACCATCCGGGCCAGTTGAATTACAACCCGGGTCAAGAATTGGATCTTGCAAATTGGATCGACAACGTGCAGGCTGGTTTGGGTACCGTTTGCTTCACAGATCCCCAGACAGGCAATGCCTGTGGCGTTCACATGGAGAGTGTCGGATTCAACACCATCTTCCTGGCTTTCGATGTGGGGACATGTGACTGGTTGGACCCGTACGAATGGATTAACGATTACCGCAACATGATCGATGCCGCCCTCGATTTCTGGTATGAGTCTTTTTACCCTGATACAGACGCTGACGGCTGGCCCGATGTGTGCGACAACTGCCCCACTGTTTACAATCCCGGCCAGGAGGACAGTGATACTAATGGAGTAGGTGATGCCTGCGAGCCCGGTTCAATCGTTGGCCATGTGTCTGCTGACTGTCTTGAACCAAACGGTGGTCTATTAGGGATTGCGGTTGCGGTTGACGCATATGAGACAGGCACCGGTAGTTTAGTTGGCGGTTCGGTGACTGACGAAAACGGTTATTATGAAATTACGGATCTGGAAGTAGGAGATTACACGGTGACCATTGTGACACCGCTTGGCTATAATGCGGCGACCGACGAAGTTCCTGTGACGATTGCAGGCGGAGCTATTGTGACTGTGGATTTCCCGCTTACGTGTGTGGAAATTACTGCCAATCCAAGATCGATTGGGTTCTGGAAGCACCAAGTTGGTGTGGCTACAGGCGGAAAGGGCGATGCCCAGATTGATGCGGAAATGCTGTGTTATTATCTCGATCTGATCGAAGCTCATTTTAATAGCAACGAAATCAATCAGGTAGCTGTGTATGATCCACCGTCATCGGGTGAGTGCGGGGACAAACTGGAGGAGGCAAAAAGACTCCTGAATCTTAAAGGAAAGACCAATATGATAGATCGTGCGAGACAGCAGTTGATGGCCCTGTTACTCAATGTTGCCGCTCAGTATATCAGTCTCACTGAGATCATCAGTGAAGATGGAGCAACAGTGTCCCAAGCCATTACCTATTGTGACAACCTGATCGACGATCCCGAAGGTGCCTTTGAAGTGGCAAAGACAATCTGCGATGATATCAACAATAACAGTATGGTACCTGCAGGTGTCATTCCGCTTGAGATCGAGGAAATTGCATATAAACATGTTTCAAGCTCTTACAGTCTGGCACAGAACTCCCCCAATCCCTTCAATCCGACAACCTCAATCTCCTACTCATTACCCGAAGCCTCCAGGGTGAAAGTCGAAGTCTACAACCTCCTGGGGCAGGTCATCGACGTGCTGGTGGACGCCGAACAGCAGGCCGGCTATCATGTAGTTCAGTGGGATGCGTCGGATATGGCCACCGGTGTCTATTTCTACAGACTCACTGCGGGCGCATTTACGGCTACGAAGCGTATGGTTTTAATGAAATAAAGGAGTCAAAAAAGTCGAAGGGTTGAAGGATCGAAAAGAAAACCTCCCGCAGGTGCGAAACCTGCGGGAGGTTGCATATTGACGAGATTGATTACTTACAATTCAAAATAACTCAATCCCACAATTCCCAGCCCCCCCCAAAGGAAATCGTGCGTCCCGGCATCGGATACCCTGCCCTGCTCTGGTATGTTTTATCGGTGAGATTGCGAAACGTGACGTAGAGACTGAGATCCTGGATCCGACACGCCATCCTGGCATGAAGCAGCGCGTACTTCTTCATCAGTACTTTCTCTTCAAAGTCAGCGTATTGCCTCCCGGTGTATTCCGTTTCGATACGCACCTTCCATTCCATCTGATCTCGAATAAAAGCCCGCGATAGCTGGAGCCAAGCCGTTGCCAAGGTCTCAGGATTACGAGCAAGCACTCTGCCCGTCCCTCTATTCTCAGCATCTAAATACGTGAACGTGGAGCCGAAAATGACGTGCCTGAATAGATCCTTTTGAACCGACAATTCAAACCCTGTGCTTCTCGTATCGACATTGAAGGGCATCCACACACGCTCTGAATCTTCCTTCCACAGGATCCGATCGGAAACATCGTTCGCAAAAAAACTCCCCCGCACCTCATAATGATTCCTCCTTCGAGAGAGGCTGAGATCAAAGGAGGTGCCTTGTTCAGGCTCTATTTTTGGCTCGCCATCATCCCAAAAAATCTCGTGGAGAGCAGGAAATCTGTATCCTGTTGAGGCGGAGAGGCGGACCAGTCCCACGCCGGGAATTTCGGTCCCACACGTGAGGCCTGGAGAAACCCGCGCACTGTATTCCGAATGACCGTCACACTGACCCGAGAGAAGAAGGTGGAACCTTCGGCAGGGGCGAAGTTCGGCTGTGGCCTGTAATGATGATTCGTGGACAGTGTGCTCGCCCTGAGCAGGACTTTCCGACTGAATGCGTTGAATATGTGAACCGAGACGGATCGTCCCGTTTCGATGGACTCGGAATGACGCCTTCACCTGCCCCCCATATACTTCACTCTCATACGAGTACATCGAATCACCCACACCCTGGGTTCGAATGTCGCTGAAAAAGAGGCTGTTTTCAAGGGACCATCCTGATCGTCCGGTGTGCAGCGTGACATCCCCATCAATTCGTTCATCCTCCTGCCGCCAATGGATTGCGGGGTAGGAATCGGATCCGGAACGTCCCACATGGCCCTTGTAGCGTCCAATGGTCGACGTCACACGCGCAGCCGAAGTGGGCTCATAGTCGATTCTTCCCAAAATATTTTGTCCGTCATAATCATCCTTCACACGGAAACCGTCGGTGCCCCGTTCATCGAAAACGATAGTGAGATGACACCGCTTCCAGAACCGCTTCCCAAAGTGAACGGCCGACCGCCTCAGCCCAAAATTTCCCTTCTCGTAGCGGAGCTTCGTGTAGGGTCTTTCCGAAGACACCCTCCTTGTAGTGATGTTCACGATACCACCAAGTGCCCCCGACCTCCCATACAAAGTGGCGCATCCCTTCACAACTTCTACGCGTTCGACCATATCCAACGATATGAAGTTCAGGTCGTAGCCACCGAATTGAGGGTCGTTCACAGCCCGCCCGTCTATCATGATCAAAACCTGTTGGCCTGTTGCACCGCGAAAGCCGGTCGCCGCAGGTTGTCCCAACATGCCGTATTCTAAGACATGGGCACCGCAGTAATATTTTAAAACATCACCCAGATGCTGGGCAGTCGACGCCTCGATCTCCTCGGCCGTAATAACGCAGACGCTGCCCCAGGCACCACACGGTGATGCCGGCGCGACGGCCCCCGAATCACACCCTTCAATATTGGAATTCACGCGCAAAGACTCCGCACAGCATCCGGTCCCTTCGGCAACACGGGTTTCCCGGGAGAAGCCATATCCTACGAGGCAAAATATTGAAACGATGACGGGGATTGGTCGAATATATTTCGCCACATTTTTCGAAAGAGGTGACGTTGACAAATGATACTGTTCGCTTTTAATTCCTGTGAGATGTGAGGCGTGAGGATTCAATGTATCCCTGAGGTGTTTTCCCGACAGTCATAGGACTCAAGTGTTCCAAGAACATCCATTATCTCATTCCGACCGCAGAGCCGGAATCTCCAACCAGTCGCTTCATGGCATGAGATCCCTGGTCAAGCCTGAGATGACAGACTCTCGATGAGGCCTGTATACCCAGGTATGGCCATCTCTGATTGCAACGATTCGGTTATGAACACTCCTTATCAGAATGCCACGTTAAGCTTTTCCCGTCGCATCGCTCACCCACTGGAGAAACTCGTCCTCACCTTCGACGATGTCATACGCGACAATGGCGGGAACGTCATAGGAATGGATTTCTCTCACCCTTTTCCGAAGCTGCTGAAAAAGACGTTTTTCCGTTTTGCATATGAGAATGTATTCTGATTCTTCCACAACCTTTCCCTTCCATCGGTAGACTGAACGGCACGGGAAGAAATTGACACATGCGGCCAGATTCTCCTCCACCGCGGTTCGTGCGATGCGCTCGGCCTCCTCCTTATTGCCAGCGGTTATATAGACAGTCACGTACACGTTTCAAAATTCAAAAAACAAAAATCCAACATTCAAAACAAAAACGTCCAGAATGAAAAAGTCCTAAGCCTCCGGTGAGAGCACGGACTCGACCTTCTTCACGATCTCTTTCTTGGGTACTGCTCCGATGATCTGTTCGGCCACCTTTCCGTCCTTAAAGATCAGAAGACTCGGAATACTGCGAATGCCGAACTCGGCAGCCGTTTTCTGACTCGAATCGACATCCAGCTTACCCACTTTAATTTTATCTCCGTACTCCTTCGCAACCTCTTCAACAAAGGGAGCAATCATGCGGCACGGGGCACACCATACCGCCCAGAAATCGACCAGTACCGGGACTGAGGATTCTTTCACTTCCTTCTGGAAATTTTCATCGGTAAAGGTGAACAACTCACTCATTCTTCACTCCTTTGATTGAATTTCACAACGTATATGGCTCTTTTGCTTCGAACTACTTGCCCATTCCCACGCGCTGTGCCTTCTGAAAAACCTTGCCCTCCGTTTGAAAGGCCGGGGCGACAATGATTTTCGTCAACTGCATCTCTTTGATGTTTTTTGCCCCCACATTGCCCATGGACGTTCGCAGGGCGCCCATGAGATTTTGGGATCCGTCGTCCAGCTCAGCCGGCCCGTAAAGAATCTGCTCGAGAGTGCCCATGGTACCGACCTTGATGCGGGTTCCCCGGGGCAGGTTGGCATGCGGTGTGGCCATACCCCAGTGGTAGCCCCTTCCGGGAGCCTCTTCAGCGCGGGCAAAGGCCGAACCCACCATGACCGCGTCCGCTCCGCAGGCAAAGGCCTTACAAATATCTCCACCGATACTCATACCGCCATCCGTTATAATAGGAACATAGCGACCACTCTGCGTATAGTAAAAATCCCGGGCGGAGGCGCAATCGACCGTGGCCGTAACCTGAGGTACCCCAATCCCCAAAACACCCCGCGTCGTACAGGCCGCCCCCGGGCCGATGCCGACCAACAGGGCATCGATCCCTGTCTCCATGAGCTGCAGTGTCACTTCGTAGGAACACGTATTGCCGACAATAATCGGTACGGACATCTCTTTGCACAATTTTGTGAAATCAAGGGTCTCGGAGTGTGAAGAGATGTGTTTCACCGTCGTCACCGTCGATTGCACCACGAAAAAATCGACACCGGCTTCCTCGGCGATCTTCCCGAAACGTTCGGCTCGTTGTGGAATGGCCGAGACAATAGCCGGAACGCCGGCCGATTTGATCTCTTCGATGCGAATGGAAATGAGCTCTTCTTTTATCGGCTCCTTGTAAATATCCTGAACGAGATGTGTCGCTTCCTCCGGAGAAGCCTCTGCGATCTTTACGAAGATTTCATCCGGATTTTCATAGCGTGCCTGCACACCCTCCAGATTGAGAACGGCCAGACCGCCCATTTTTCCCATAGCTATTGCAAATTTCGTATCGACGACACCGTCCATGGCCGCAGCAATAATGGGAACATCGATCCGTTTTCCACCCAACTGCCAACCGATGTCCACGTCATCAGGATCAATGGTCACATCTCCCGGGGCCAAGGCGATTTCATCAAAGCCGTAACAGCGCCGACCCTTTCGGTCGCGTCCGATAAAGAATCCCATATGTTTCCTCCTAATTGAAAATGAAAATTCCTCGGTAGATGACTTGTGCTTCTCCTGTTAATGTACACTGCTCGACATGCCCACCCTGAGGGTTGAAAGAAACCGTCAGCACATCGCCCGTCCTTGTCAACACCTTCACCTGGGATTCAAACCCATGCACACGGTGGGCGATGAGGGCACTGGCACACACGCCGGTACCGCATGAGTAGGTTTCATTTTCCACACCCCGCTCATAGGTGCGCACCTTCAACAGACCGGGTTCGAGTATTTGAACGAAGTTCACGTTCGTCCCTTCAGGTCGGAATTGGTCCATCTCCCGAATCGCTCTTCCACGTCGCACAACATCAACGTCGTCAACCCGATCCACAAAAAGAACGACATGCGGAACGCCCACACGCACAAAAGAGACCGCCGCGGTCTCTCCCGAAAGATAAAGATCAAGTTTCTCATCGCGCGGATCCGGCATGCTGATGGAGACCGTCCCTCCGTTCACCTGTGCTCTCCGCAATCCTGTGCGCGATTCGAAGGACAATTCGTCTCCCGAAATCCCGTTGAGGACCGCGTACAGAGCAATACACCGCGCACCGTTTCCCCAGAACTCGGCCTCGCCACCGTCAGCGTTGAAATACCGCATCTTGAAATCGGCGCAACCACTCCGCTCCAACAGGAGGAGTCCATCGGCACCGACCGACACACGTCGTGCACAGACCCTTCTCACGAATGACGAAACATCCCCTGATAGAAGACCCTGCCGATTGTCGATAAGAATGAAATCGTTGCCGGTCCCTACCATTTTTGTGAAGGGAATTTCCCGGAAACTATGGGTTTGCTCCATCCGTATCGCTCCTGTTTCGCTCTCTCAAAACCAGATCAATAGCCTGGGTCTCCCAACGCGACCGGACCTCGATACTGTCCGGATACCAGGCGAATCGTTCAGCGAAGGCAATGGGAAACGGGCAGCCATGGCTGTACCCGCCATTCCCATCTTCATCGCGGAAAGCCCAGACTCGATACCATCCTGGCATGAGGTTTCGCAATTCATAGTCATCAGGCTGTGAAAGGACCGTTCGGACCGGAGGCTGCGCGCCGGTCAGGCTCTCGGCGCTGACAAACAGTTGACCCGAGGCCGAACTGTCCTCGTCGATGAGGGTCCCCGAGATATATCCGAGCGTATCCGGATTGCGCGTCATAAAAGAGAGCTCAGTCCCGGCTCCACGAAGTCTGTTGCCAGCCCAATCACTGACTTTCGTTGAATCCACTGTCAGAACATATTGAGATCGCCCCCGAAGCGCTTGGTGAGGAATGAACACACAGCTTGCAAGATTCGGCCACGTGAGAATTCCTGAAATCACTCTCCCGTCAACATTCTTCAGCGTGAAGGCATCAACAAAATCCGTGGTATCCATAGCCTCGCTGAAGGCCCATTCGATCTCCACCTCAAGGGGTACCCTCAGGGCACTGTCCTGTGGTTCGGTGGCGACAATCCTCGGACCGCTGGTATCAGGCACGGCCGATCCAACGAAAGAAAGGGTGCACGCCTCGGAGGCGACGTGATTCCCCGCCGCATCCCTCACGCCACAACAATTCACTTCGTACGCTCTCCCCGGATGCTGAACCTCTGTCAACACATGGTACAAAGACCGATCATTCCTGTCGACAGACACAGCCCGAATCTCCACAGGAACATGTCGAGCGGATGAAGTCATGCGAATTGTCCCCATGCTCTCGGGCTCAAGCGCCTCACTGAATTTGAGATCAACATGCATACGATCGGGCACAACCACTGAGACGAATTCCGGGCGAGTCGTATCCTGCACGGTCAGCATATAGTCCACGTTTTCCACTTCGAGCCGTTCCGGCGAAAGGAGAACATCGCCTGTTGGAACACCCAAGGCATCCTGCTCCACCGTATATTTTCCATCCCCGTCCGCATCCCTCAATGCAAAGAGTCGATAACGGCCGGGCATTAAATAAGAAAAAGAATAAAAACCGAAAGCAGCTGCCTGGGTAACGTAATCAGGGGGATGCCGGGCAGGATCAGGTTCTGCTCTATTTTTCGAGGCATACGCCCACACAAAGACCCCTTCCACATCTTCATCCGGACTGACGATCCGTCCGGAGATTCGACCTTTGTCGATCTGTTCACCGGTGGAGAACGCAAAGGTGAAGGAGGACCGCATGCCGTTATTATGCAGATCTTTCGCTCCGGTACCGACCGTAATAACATAGGTTTGATTCAAATCCAATCCGTCCACAAAATCGATCTCAATCTTCTTCCCCTTGAGCTTGATCTTCGGAGGGGATTTTGGAATCGGCGAGATGAAGATCGACTCCTTCAGCGATTTGTTCTCCATCCATTCGTTGAAATTCACCGTCACAACCGTCCTGACATCAATACCAGTGGCTCCCGGTGGTGGAGAGGTTGCTATGACCTCAGGTGGTATCTTATCCACCGGACCTCCGGGAGGTAATCCCTGTTTGGCACACGAAAAGAGGGTCATGAGAGCCATGCTCATTACGGAAGCAAAGCGCGCGTGAAACATGTGGAACGATAGAAGCGATATGTTAATCCACCTCGTATTTCATATCCGTTTCCGGATCTCTCTTTTCAACGCTCACACACAATGGCTATGACTGCACGTGGATTTCTTCAATCATCCTCGGATCACATCTGCCCAGGCGATGCTGCGCATCGGCGGCCGTGGCGATATATTCCGGCTCCCGCCCTGCCTCGGCCAGGGACAGCAACCCCTTCTCGCGACGTTTCCTCTCAAGAATCCCATACCCCACCTGATCCAAGGCCACAGGGTCCGTCCCCACCAGAATACCGTTGAAGGGCCACGCCCACTGGGGCATGTAGGGTGGGCCCCCCTCATACTGGGCCGTCAAAGCATCGCAGATGATCAATCGGCTCTTGTCAGTGATGGCCTTCGCAGCGCAGAGATCGGCGACATAGGGATTGCACCCATCCAGATGATATTTGTTCGGGTTGTCAATGGCTCCGAAGAGGTTTTTCAGACTGACGGAGACGCCGGCGATGCTGTGATCCTTGAGCACGGGCACGTTGATCATGGCCGTACACTGCCGCGTCAAAATCCGAGAGAGGCGGCTGCCCACGGATCCAATAATCGTCAACTGCCTCTCATAGTCGGCCCCCGGAGCGTCGGTGCCGTAACACCGGACGCCGTTCCCATTCATATTGATCTGAAATCCAGCCCGTTTCAAATCCTCGGTGAGCCGGTCCCAAATGATGATGTTTTTCTCCTTGATACCCGCCGAGGTCAGTCCGGCGACGATCCCTTCGACCAATTCGGGGTGTGTGGACAATCCCTTCCCGGCCAAGCAGTTGACCTTGATCCCCACAACATCCTTGGGAGTACAAAAATGGCCCCAGGCCATCCTGGCGGAACCGGCGCCCGTCAACCTCCCCAGGGCGACATCGAGCATGTGACGAAGGACGTCCTTATCAATCTCTCCATTTTTCCCTCGCACCCGATCGTTTTGAAGAATGACTACTCTCGATTTCGGCTCCGATGCGGCCCTGAGGCTCAATGAAGCTCTTGATAAAAAATTACTTACACCACCTGCAGAGCCGAAGCCCAACAACCCCCCTCCCATGTACGCCGACTGTTTTAGAAAATCTCTCCTTCTGTCATCAAAATCCATGCACAATCTTTCTGCGTAGAATGGAGTTCCAATCACCGACCGTCATTGATTCAGGTTCGTTAATTATAGTCGATTTTACCTGACATGTCAATAGGAAACTCATGTCACTTCGAAAAATCCGCGGCCCCCCTTGCAGGCGCTATTTTGAAAAATGAATTGACAAAAAGCTTCGCGCGGGTTATTATTATATAAAATAACTATTTCCGAGATGTGCGGGACGACGGACTTGAGTCCACGTCTCTTCTACCCCGGGGGGTTCACTCCCTCCCAATCAGTGACCGCACAGAGGAGGTGGGCGCATTGTGCAACGCATACTGATCGTTTCAAATACATTACCGGTTCGTATCGTAAGAAGAAAGGGGCTGCTCCAGGTGCACCCCAGTCCCGGCGGATTGGCCACAGGCTTGAGCTCCTTTTCCGACTCCACGAAAAATGTGTGGATCGGCTGGCCCGGACTCTCACCGGCCAATGCAAAGGAGAAGAAGCAGATAGAAGAACAGCTGCAGTCCCAAAAGATCTATCCGGTCTATCTTCAACAGAGCGATATCGAGAAGTATTACGAAGGATTCTGCAACAAGATGATCTGGCCCCTCTTCCATTACTTCACCCAGTACGCCGTTTACGATCAAGCGCAATGGGAATCCTACAAAAAGGTGAACAACCTTTTCTGCGAAGCAGTGCTCCGTGTTGCGGAACCCGAGGACACCATCTGGGTCCACGATTACCATCTCATGCTTCTTCCACGACGCATTCGGGAAAAACTGCCCCAGGCGACGATTGGCTTCTTTCTCCATATCCCTTTCCCGTCCTTCGAGATATTCCGTCTCATACCCTGGCGAACCGAGATCATGCAGGGACTCTTGGGTGCGAACCTCGTCGGCTTCCACACCTTTGACTATGTCAGACACTTTCTCAGTTCGGCCACCCGTCTGCTGGGGCTCGAACACACCTGGGGCACACTGACTCAGGGAGATCGGATGATCAAGGTGGACTCCTTCCCTCTGGGCATAGATTACGAAAAATACGCCACCGCCTCCTCAGAACCCAGCGTGAAGAAAGAGATCTCGAAATATCTGAAGAAGATGGGTGACCGCAAGATTGTCATATCCATTGATCGATTGGATTACACCAAAGGTATTCTTCAGCGTTTGGAAGCCTTTCATCTCTTCCTGGAAAAGTACCCTGAATACCATGAGAAGGTGACCCTCATTCTGGTAGCCGTCCCCTCCCGCTCAAAAGTGGAAACCTACCGGCAGTTGAAACATCAGGTCGACGAGCTGGTGGGCCGGATCAACGGCGAACACGGGACCATCGGCTGGATGCCTGTGTGGTACCTGTACCGGTCTTTTCCCTTCACCGGTCTGTCGGCTCTCTACAGTCTCGCGGACGTGGCCCTGGTCACCCCCTTCCGGGACGGGATGAACCTCATCGCCAAGGAGTTCATCGCCAACAAGGAGGACGGGAGCGGTGTGCTCATTTTAAGCGAGATGGCCGGAGCGGCCCATGAGCTGGGAGAGGCCATCATCATCAATCCCAACAACGCCGAGGAGATCGCCAACGCCATCCACGACGCCTTGATCATGCCGGAGGATGAACAGATCAGACGCAATAGGGAGATGCAGAAGAAGTTGAAAAGGTATGACGTGACCCGCTGGGCCGAGGATTTCATGGATAAGCTCATGCAGGCTAAAGAATTACAGGGCAAGAGGTTGACCAAACATGTGGACCGTCAAACGCGCCGGATTATCGTCAATGACGCGACGACAGCCCGAAGACGCCTCATCTTCCTGGATTACGACGGAACCCTCATCTCGTTTGCCGGGACGCCTCAGCTGGCCGCGCCTGATGATGGACTCATAAAACTCTTGGAGACACTTGCAGGGGCTCGAGGAAATACTGTCGTCCTCATCAGTGGCCGGGATAAAGGGACCATCGATTCCTGGTTCGGCTCCTTGGACATCGGCCTCGTGGCCGAGCACGGCGCCTGGCTTCGGGAACGGGGTCAGCCTTGGGAGACCATCGAGCCTTTATCCCAGGAGTGGAAAGAGGAGATCCGACCGATCCTCGAATCGTATGTGGACAGGACGCCGGGCTCCTTTATCGAGACGAAAGAGTTCTCCCTCGTCTGGCACTACCGACAGGCCAGCCCGGACCTTGCGGAACTTCGTTCCCGGGATCTCGTTGAAAATCTTGTCTACCTTACGGCGAATTTGGATCTTCAAGTCCTGGAGGGAAGTAAGATCATTGAGGTCAAGAGCGCCGGTGTGCACAAAGGACGGGCGGCGCAGCGATGGCTCCGGAAAGAGAAGTGGGATTTCATCATGGCCATCGGTGACGATTGGACGGACGAGGATCTCTTTAAGGCACTGCCTGAATCGGCGTATTCAATTAAAGTCGGCTTCGCTTCATCTGTCGCGAGACACAACCTGAAATCTCCCCACGAGGTCAGAGAACTGCTCCGGGAACTGATTGGAAGGAGAGACTCTGGGATGAACTGAGAAAGACACCGCGAAATTATCGCAGACAGAGAACTGTTGCCTGAACTGATAGGAAGGAGAAACCATGAGGCTGTTGAATGACTACCGAAGGATCGTCAGTGATGAGGTTATCAGCGATATTTACAAGAAAGCGAGGAAGCTCTATGGCAAACGCATCATTCACATTAACTCAACATACATGGGGGGTGGTGTCGCAGAAATCCTGAGCGGTTTTGTTCCCCTGATGAACGATGCCGGGGTCGATATGGGGTGGCGCATTCTCCACGGCAACCCCGATTTTTTCAACATCACCAAGAAATTTCACAACGCCCTTCAGGGCGACGCCATTAACCTCACGGAAATTAAAAAGCGGCTCTATGTTGAAGCCAACGAATATTTCTCGACGTACACCCATATCACCCACGACTGCGTCATTATCCACGACCCCCAGCCCCTCCCCCTCATCCAGTTCTACAAAAAGAGGCAGCCCTGGGTCTGGCGCTGTCACGTCGACCTCTCCCATCCGGATAACGGTCTCTGGAATTTCCTGAAGGGATTCATTCTGCGCTATGACATTGCCATTATTTCGAATAAAAAATACAAAAAAATCGATTTGCCCATCGAACAGAGGATCATTTTCCCCGTGATCAATCCACTCTCTCCCAAAAACATGGATCTGAATGAAAAGGATATCTCTAAATACCTGAAAAAGTTCAAAGTACCGACGGACAAACCGCTCCTCACCCAGATATCGCGCTTCGACAAATGGAAAGACCCCATAGGTGTCATAGAGGTGTTCAAGCTCGTCAGGAAAGAGGTCGACTGCCGGCTCGTGCTGTGCGGCAGCATGGCGGCCGATGATCCAGAGGGGATTCGGATTCACGAACGGGTGGTCCAAAGGGCGAACAACCTCATAGAGAACGGAGATGTGATTCTCATCACCTCAGAAAACAGCATTCTCGTCAATGCCTTGCAAAGGAGCTCGGCCGTCATTATTCAGAAATCGCTCCGGGAGGGTTTTGGTCTCACGGTGACCGAGGCGCTCTGGAAAGAGCGGCCCGTGGTCGCCTCGAATGTCGGTGGCATTTCCCTTCAGATCAAGGACGGCCAGGGTGGTTTCCTTGTGGACCCTGCAGATACCAAGGGATTCGCCGATCGAATCATAGAACTCATGCGAAATCCGGACCTGGGAAAAGATATGGGCAAACAGGGCCGTGAAACTGTCAGGAACAACTTCCTCATCACCCGCCTCGTCTCGGACTATTTGGATCTGTTGAATGACATCCTGAAATAGAGGTAGAAAAAGACACGGGTGGAGCCACAGGTAAGAAAGTCACACCTTTTGGGGATCCTTGTCCTCTTGGGAGCAAGCTTCACAAGGTATCATCCCGTTACGGCACGCACGAGCCATGCCCCAGGATCATGTTGACGATGCCGATGACGTCGAGGACATCGATCGCACCGTCATCGTTGCAGTCGGCCCGCTCGCACGCCGCCCCGGAAAGCACATCGGCGTTGATGATGTGATTTACCACGGCCAGTGCATCCAGAATATCGACGCCACCTTTACAATTGACATTGCCCCGTTCGATATGACCCTGATCGGGATTGAAGACATCAGGACAGTTGTCCTCCTCACAGGTACTGGCGCCATAACCCGGATCCCCGAAACCGTCACCGTCTGAGTCCGTACAGGTGTCGCAGGCATTACCAATATCATCTTCGTCCACATCCGCCTGGTTGGGATTCTCGATCTCGACGCAATTGTCGCACCGATCACCGAAACCGTCAGTGTCTGAGTCCTCTTGTCCGGGATTGGGTTTTCCGGGACAGTTGTCCTCGGTATTCACAATACCATCACCGTCAAGATCAACCGGTGCCGGACTCAAACCTATCCCTTCCCTCCAGGCAGCATTGACCACCGACCCGTTGTTCCCGCAAACGGAATGATCGGCAACAGTTTCTCCGCTGCCTTCATTCATCGGCCAATAACCGACAAGACCCGATTCGTAACCGCACAGAGACGCATCCATGTTCTCCCGGATTTCCGCCCCAGTCCGTCCGACCTCCCACACTCGAACTTCGTCTATGAGGCCAAAAAAGTTGGAGCTATCACCGGTGCCGTTACCTATCATTAGACCGTGACCGCCGTTGTCCGCCAAAGGACCAGCAGGCGACATTGCCTGATATAGGGACTGCTCAATTCCGTCAATGTACACGGTCACTTCGCAGGTTGAGCCCACATAGGTTGCGGCCACGTGCTGCCAGGAATCGGGATGAACGGATTGTGCCGGTGTGGTGGTGTAGCTGATAGAATGGTCGGCATGGTGAAGCCGCAACAGGATACTATCATCGTTGAAGACCGGATCCGATCCGACCACACACAGGGCACAACAATAGTTGTCTATCAATTTTGTGTAGCCCGAAGGTTGAAACGCTCCCCTGTCGGCCGGTTTGATCCAGGCTTCAATGGTGAAGACTTCAGTGAGTTTCAGGTCTGGAGAAGCGGGACACGATACATAGCAGTTGTCTCCCTGAATCATGAGAGCGCTTTCACCATCGAAGACATGGATGTAATCGATAAACCTCTGTGTCTCCGAGAGCACATCACTATCCACTGTCAGACTCACGGAGTATATTCCGGGATCTTCATACGTCCAGCGAGGATGTCGTTCATCGATATCCGTGAGACCGTCACCGTCAACATCCCAGGCCCAGGATAGAATCGGCTCATGGGGGATTGATATGTCCGTGAATTGAACCTGTAAGGGCCTGTGGCCAGTTTTTGGATGGGCGGTGAAAAAAGGATTGAGACGACCGGGCGAGTCGGAGTATGGGAGTATGATATGTTGAAAATTGCTCCAACCACTTTCACTTCCCTCAGCATCTGCGGCTTTGACCATGTAGTAGTAATTACAGTCCGCTGCATGAAAGACCTGGAATGTCGTATCCACAATGTCCGGTATAGTCTTCCATTCCTCGAAGCATACGGCTGGATAGATATCAGCGATATAGAAGCCGTTTCCGGAATAGACAAAATCGGATCTGAACCGAAACCGGAAATACACCGATCGGCCATAATAGTCGGACAGATCGATGGTCGATTTCGTCCAGGCGGTATTTTCACCGGTATATGATTCCAAGACATCAAAAATTCCCCCGTCGGTGGATACTTCAACATAGGCGTAATCCCAGCATTCCTCGGTACTGTATTTCTTCCAGAAGGTCAATTCATCTCCGCTCTCAATGAGTACCGGGGCCACGGCCGTCAGGGTACTGTATCGGTCATTGCCGCCACCTGAGTAGAAACAGGGAGAGCCGTCATGTCCTTCCGGCAAAATGGTGAAATTGTCAACTGTCCAATTCTCGAGGCCATCACACGTCTCCATACATTTTAGGGGATTGGACAGCTCCTTGATACAATAGAGAAGCGTATCGCTTTCGACATCATGAGAAGGAGACCAGGCAAGAACATAGCTGTTATCCCCGATGTATTCGATCTCATACAACGTACACTTCGACGGAGGAATATTCGCAACCACCTGCGTTCTGAGATAGAGTCTACACTCCTTGGCGTCCTCCGTACCAAAGGTCAGCATGTAATTATCAGCCGTCTCAGGGGTGAAGGGATACTTGTACGGAAGCGAAGCATCCAACAGGTGGTCCAATGGTGTGAGATTGTCATCACTCCGCCTGAAAACCCGGATGTCGACCGAAGGAGAATTCGTCTCTGCCGTAACTGTAATTGTCGGTTTGAATGAGCCGCTCATGCAATAGACGGCCTCATCAAATCCTCCACCATCAACACTCGGTCCGGGATCAAGGGTTAGATTAATGTTATCAAAGGATATTGAATGCGGTCTCGGGGGCAGGATGAAGACCAGGACAGCGTCCGGCCTCTGCCGGCGCACCTGCATCGCTCCCTGAACGTCGATGTCCAGGACCACGTCCTCGCCCCTTCCCGACGTCCCCTCGACCTCGCTCTTCGATGTGCCGTAAAGCTCTCCGTAGACTTCGGCCCACTCGAGGAAGAGCTTTTCCTGCAC
>CP070758.1:4897337-4903482 GCA_020348925.1 Gemmatimonadota bacterium
GATTACCGGGGTCACCTCGGTTATCGAACGCAATTTTTTGGAGTGTTTCATCGAATAAAAGCGAATAGCCTGCATCCGCCACTCGCATGTCCCCACCGTAATTCACTCTAAAATCAACAATGAAACCGGTGGTTTCATAGTGAAACATAATATCATAAACAGCATCATAAAATTGTGCGCTGACATCAGAATCCGGGAACCAACTCCATACATAAATATAACCGATTGTTGTACCTTCAACAATTCCCCAGCTTACAAAATCACTATTGTATACGTCGGGAAAATCAACCCCAGGTACGGGCAGTTGTTCATTTCCCCAAATGTCGCCACTTTGATCAAGTAATAAGGCGGTTGGCACATGGATCGTATCTCCTGAATCATACTTTACAATGTCAATTGTATCAAACAGGTGCCAGTTTAAGCCGGCGCTTTGCAATAATATATGTATTGCAGATTCATCATTGCTGCCCATTTGTGTGTTCCTTAACGGTAATTGCGCATCCAACAATTGTTTGTACAGTCGTTTCCAGGGTACACCATCATAACCTAAAACAACATCACCTGGTTGCAGCCCCAATGTATGGTTTGGAAGTGCTTTGTAAACCAATAGCGTGCTATCCGGCAACGGTGTCAAACCCGCACCAAAGCGGCTTATATCTACGCAAGCACCAGTTACAAAAAGAGGTATCCCTGGTTGAATATCTGTAAATGCGTTTACCGGCATACAATCAATAAGTGTGTGCGCATCCTTGAGAGCAAACGCCAGGTGATTCAATATTGCCGCAAATCTTCCCCTGCTGACACCTGCTTCTATCTCCGGTCGATATACATCTCTCAGTGAATCTATGTTAATAGACATATTCATGAATGCCCCATACCTTTGATCAATGTCGTTCCAGGCTTGATCAAAAATAGCCAAATTCTCGGCAGTCGATAATCCTTCGCCCCATGTCGAGTCAATGATCTCTTTCCAGTCTGTCTGTGTAAAAAGTGCCGGTGGAATTTTTTCCAAATTTTTTGGTTTATGTATCTTGTATTCAGGAGATGTGGTTTTTTGTTCCACAGGGTAATTGTTTTCCGATAAAGGTGAGATCTGTGCGGGGGGTAGTTGGATCATGATAGAAATAAATAACCAGCACATGAATACAATTCTTAATTTAGGAATCATTACTGTACTCCCTTCATATTGATACTATAAAAAAGTTATAACGACATGATCGGTAGCCGACGGGCGCTTTATCCGCCGGTCTGCTGCATCAGCTTGTTTGGCTATAGTATTGTCTTTACTATTGTTTTATAGATTATGCGAAAAACCATTCAAAATGCCTTTTAGAAATTTTTTTTAGTATTCCACTGGAACATTATGTGTGAGGAATGTTTATTTTATTTTTTTGATTACCACAAAAGCACAGCTCCTAAGCTATGCTCAACCGCATTGCTTTAAAAGTATCGCAGGAAAAGATTCACCTATTCCAAGGCACCTTTAGACACTTCAAAATTATCAGATGTTTCAAATAAGTCATCTACTGGGGAATTTACTTATTGGACTATTTTATTTGCGTAAGCGGTTTGATTTCCATCGAAAGGAGTATCAAGGAAAGAAAACAGATCAAGAAGAAACAGGTTCAGACATGCGTATCCCACGATTCCAAAGGGAAAGTGAAGAGTTGGCAATGTCATACAGTTTCTGCTTTCGGGATATCCCGGCAGACAGCAGGAACACCAGATGTTGGAGAACTCCTGTTTGAATGGAAACGAAGACGGGAGATGGATCTTCACCTTGGTGCGAAGCTCCAGGACTCTGGCACCAATTTTGAGCAGCTTCACATGGATCGTGTCAAACTTGCTTTGGCAAACTGGGTCTTCTTCAAGTGGACCTGTCTGAGGGTATGCATCAGCATATAGGCCATACTATACAATAAGAGCCTGAACCGGTTGGCTTCAAATCGACAGCACAAGGTCCGATCAGAACGGAGATGATTTTTATGTTCCTTGATCATCAGTTCCATCGTCCCTCGTCCACAGTATGCTGTCTGATAGATGAAGCGTCATTCAGATAGGTCACGATAAACCGAACAGTGGCTCCTTGAGCCGTATGTTCGGCCTTGTAGACAACTCGTTGAGCTGTATTCCATGTACTGGCATTTTTTGAGTCTGACCCCAAATTTTACCCGTTTGAATCATACTCCTCTTTATAAAAATCAGCGTCTGGTTATTTCTGTTCAATGCTCTTAATCAATACATCTCTTCAGTGCTGTCCGGTTGTTTGAGATTGTGTTTCCAGTAAATACTTTCTCTGTAATTGGTTGAAGCAAAATCAAAGAGGGATCGATTTGAACTGAGATTTTTCATATTTTGCCATTCCACTTCTTCATAGAAAGGAATGGCAAATGAACTCAGGTCAAACAGTGTTCTCTCAACTGACATCACATGTACCTGTTAAATCTTTTCGACGATGTGTAGAACGTTACCATGGCCATTACAAAGTACAAAGCTTTTCGTGTTGGGACCAATTCCTGTGTATGGCATTTGCTCAAATTACCTATCGCGAAAGTTTACTTGACATTGAAGTCTGTCTTCGTTCAATGCAGGGCAAGTTATACCATATGGGGATCCGAGGCAAAGTATCACGAAGCACCCTTGCTGATGCGAACGAAAACAGAGACTGGCGTATTTATGCAGACTTTACTCTCCTTCTCATCGATATTGCCAGGAAACTCTATCAGAACGATGATTTTGGTGTGGAACTCGATGAAACAGTCTATGCTTTGGATTCAACAACCATTGATCTGTGCTTGTCCGTTTTCCCATGGGCTCTTTTTCGAAAAAACAAAGGAGCGATAAAAGTGCACACCCTATTGGATCTGCGCGGTAACATACCATCTTTTGTCTGGATCACTCATGCAAAAGTTCATGATGTGAACATCCTTGATGAACTCATCGCAGAGCCGGGAGCTATCTACCTGATTGACCGAGCCTATATTGACTTTTCCAGGCTATACGAGCTAAATGAAGCTCAAGCGACTTTCATTACCAAAGCAAAATCTAATTTTCAATGTCGTCGTCTCTACTCTCGTCCTGTCGAAAAAACAACAGGACTCCGATGTGATCAAACTGTTGTCCTCTCAGGATTCTATTCATCAAAGGATTATCCTGACAAGATGCGTCGGATCAAATTCTTCGATGCTGATTCCCGGAAAACGTTTGTCTTCTTAACCAATAATTTCAAACTTCCAGCACTGACCATCTGTCAATTGTTCAAGTGCCGCTGGAATGTAGAAATATTTTTCAGGTGGATCAAACAAAATCTACGTATCAAATCCTTTTATGGCACCTCCCTGAATGCTGTTAAAACTCAAATATGGATTGCCATTGCGACATATGTCCTGGTAGCTATTGTGAAAAAACGACTCAAAATAGACCTCAGTCTTTACACCTTTCTGCAGATTCTCAGTGTAACTGCTTTTGAAAAAGTCGATATCTCTCAACTGGTTACTGATCATGATTACAAACACCTGTATGACCAAAATCCTAGCCAACTGAATTTATTCGACTTATAACCGGACACTACTGATATCAAATATGTTTTAGCTAAGGGAGAACTCATCTGGAGATCGAAGGGGCCTGTGACTTATAGCTGGAATCTTGGAGAGCAGCAAAAAGGTTCTATCGGCTGCAGACTGATAAGAGATTCGGAGGTACCAACAGCTTTGGAGCTCACGTATAGCTCTACGAATAAATTCACAGGAGAAAAGAGAGACTTTAATTATAGCGTTTCTATTGACTCAACTCCCTGCAATTACGGAGGTCAAAGGTATTGGTTTATCTGCCCATTAATCTTAAATGATCGGTCTTGTCACCGTCGATGCCGAATTCTCTATTTACCTTCAGGAGCTTCATATTTTGGATGTCGTTTATGCTACAATCTGACTTACAGAAGTCGTCAAGAACATAGAAGTTGGAATTACGAGAATGCCAGACTCTTTAATAAACTCCGAAAAGTGGAAAATAAATATATACGAGCAAAAAGGCCTTGGATAAGAGAAAAATATCGCCGACAGATCGTTGCAACGAGGGCAGGCATAGAACAAATGTGTAAGACCCTTGAAGTAAAGTTGCTTAAAACTTGTAAGGACTTGGAGAAGTAATGAAAAAATCTGAAAAAGGCGAAAAAAGCTTTACTTTTTATTATTTCCAAGTTATATTTATAACCATGAAAACGATTGAACATAAGAAAGGAGAGAAAAATGCCAAGACCAAAAAAGGACATACGTGAAGGGCGTATGATTCATGTACGCCTCTCAGAGGAGACTCATAAACACCTCCGAATACGAGTTGCTGAGCTTGATACTACAATCCAGGATTGGGTAGCCGTACTCATAGAACGTGAGCTCAAGCGAAAGGCGTAAACAATGATAAAATATCATAGGAGGGTAATCCTATGAGAAGAAAACGAAAAAGCGTCGAGAGAAAAGACAATATAGGCAAATCAAAGGTGGTAATTTATGCCAGGGTGAGCTCCAGGGATCAGGAAAAGGAAGGTTTTTCTATCCCAGCCCAATTGAAGTTGCTTGAAGGGTATGCCAGAGAACACGACTATAAAATTGTCGAAAAGTTTATTGATGTGGAGACGGCAAAAGAGGCCGGTAGAGGTGACTTCAATAGAATGGTGAAATTCCTTGAAAACACTCCTGGCGTAAAGATTATCCTGTGTGAAAAGACCGACCGCTTGTATCGAAATTTCAGGGATTATGTTACTATCGATGATCTTGATTTAACTCTCATTTTTGTGAAAGAAAATTCCATTCTTAATAGCGATTCCCGAAGTCATGATAAATTCATCCACGGCATTAAGGTTCTAATGGCCAAGAATTACATCGATAATTTATCTGAGGAAGTCAAGAAAGGCATGTTGGAAAAAGCCGAACAGGGTCACTGGCCTTCGTCTGCACCGATAGGATACATAAATAGTCCAGAACACACACTTGAAGTTGATATAGTCAGAGCACCAATCATTCGCAGAATGTTCGAACGGTATGCTAAAGGGAATTTCCCTATTCATAGAATAGTTGACCTTGCTAACGAGGAAGGCTTTGTCTCACGAAAATACAAAAGAAAAATGTGCAAAGATGTCGCATATCACCTACTTAAAAATCCTATATATTACGGAGATTTTCGATGGAAAGGTAAAATGTACAAAGGGAACCACCCCCCGATTATCAGCAAGGACCTATTTGATACAGTCCAGGAAGTGATGAACAATCGGAGCACACCGAAGGTGAAGAAGGAAAGATTTGCCTTCCGAGGCCTCATGACTTGTGGTCATTGCGGGTGTGGAATTACGGCTCAAATTCAGAAGGGACGATACGTGTATTATCGCTGCACAGGCTTTAAAGGGAAATGCGGACAGCGCTGGGTGCGTGAGGAGGAATTGGACAGACAATATGCCGAAATTGTCAAAAAGATTAAAATCGATGAGGAGGTTGTAGAATGGGTTAAAAACGCCCTTAAAACGAGCCACAAGGACGAAAAACAGTATCATGAGGGGTCTATACGGACCTTAACCCGAAGATACGAAGAAATCCAGCGTAAAATCGACAAGATGTACGAAGACAAATTGGAGGGTCTCATTGACGACGACCTGTGGACTCGGAAATTTGAGTCATGGAAGGAGGAGCAAGGGGATATCCTCCGAAATATTGAACAGCACAAGGAAGCAAATCGGAGCTACTTCGAAGAGGGTGTTCAGATTTTAAAACTGGCGAATAAGGCGTATTCTCTATATGTTAGACAAAATTTGTGGGAAAAACGAAAATTGCTTGATATTTTACTTTATAACTGCTCCATGATCGACGGAACTCTTTGCCCCACATACAGAAAACCCTTTGACATGCTTGCCAAAGGGCTTGAAATAGAGAACTGGCGGGGCCGACCGGATTTGAACCGGCGATCTCTGGCTTGACAGGCCAGTGTGTTAAACCAGGCTACACTACGGCCCCTATGGTATTCTTTTTTCTCAATCACTGGTGGGCGATACTGGATTCGAACCAGTGACCTCCTGCTTGTAAGGCAGGCACTCTCAACCAACTGAGCTAATCGCCCCTTTTGCAAGGAATATACCGACCTTCCCGATCGGTATCGGGAC
>CP070758.1:4903582-4923155 GCA_020348925.1 Gemmatimonadota bacterium
CGGTTCTTCAGAGCCAGTTCAGCCACTAACTGTTTGAGCTGTTCGTTCTCCTTGCGATAGGCTCCCACTTCACTGCTAGTCGCCTCACGCTCAATATCACCCAACAGCCGTTTCTTCCCAGCTTCCAGAAACTCTTTACTCCAACGATAATAAAGATTGGGGTTGATTCCTTCACTGCGGCAGAGTGATTTGATACTCTCCTCTCCTCGCAGCCCTTCTCAAACGATCCGTATCTTCTCTTCAGCACTAAACTTTCTTCTCGTTTTTCGTTTGATCTCTCGTACGACAGTGTCTGGTGTCGTCGTCTGGTCCATTTCTGACTCCTTTCGGGAGAGGCAAGGTAACAAAATCCAGCTCTTAATTCAAACACCAAATCTGTCCGAAATGTTCTGACGGCTCACAGGCCTTTTTGCTGAAAAGAACATACAATTGGTTTTAGGTGAATCAGGACAAATTGATGAGACCGTCGACAAACTTATCCGGGGTGAACTGAAGGGTGGTGAGAGCTTGTGCAAACCTGCGCTGGAAAAGGGTACGGCTTCGATAAAACAGAGTGCGACCACTCGCAACACAGTTAGATTTCGTATGAGCGATGCTCTCTTGGCTGAAGTAAGATTGTATGGATCAAAGAGCAACAAATTTAGAACATAGATATTGCTTCGCCTGTGGAACCGAGAATCCCGACGGCTTAGCTCTCGAATTTGTCTTGTCAAAAGACGAAGAGATATCGGCCGTTTTCACTCCGAAGAGAATTCACCAGGGGTACGATGACATGCTTCATGGCGGTATCGTGTGTACCCTTCTCGATGCAGCCATGACCCGACTCCTCATGAGCAAAGGGATAACGGCCGTCACCGCAAATCTTAATGTTCGTTTCAAAAAACCCGTCCCAATTACAGAAAGACTGGTAGTACACGCCCGAATTGTGAAACGGCGCGAACGCTATTTTCAGTGCTCCGCTGACCTTGCAGTAACCGGATCTGTCGCAGCAACAGCTACAGGAAAATTTTTGAGGAGAAGAAAGACGAAGTGAAAAGGAATGATATTAAATCCGATTTCGAAAAGATGGCTGACAGCTTAGAGTCAGGTATCATGGAGCAGATGCAGCGCAATTACTCACACACTGTCATCGATCACGCTATGAATCCGAGAAACATCGGTAAAATCGAAGGTGCGGAAGGTCATGCACGATTCACTGGCCCTTGCGGAGACATAATGGAGATCTTCCTCAGAATTCAAAATAATGTGATTACAGAAGTCTCATTTATGACTGACGGCTGTGGTACATCTCTAGCAAGTGGCAGTATGGTTACGGAATTGGTAAAAAGAAAACACATCCAGGCAGCGTATCGTATCAATCAGAAAAACGTCCTTGAAGCTCTGGGAGGGCTTCCTGAAGAAGACGAACACTGTGCACTTTTGGCAGCCAGTACCATGAAACTGGCCGTCCAAGATTATCTGAGCACAAGAAATCACCTGTGGAAGAGAATGTACAAACCTGGAGAACGTTCCTAAGCTGCCATATGAGAAGTCCATGGCATCAAGGACCACAGCCTCCCTGAAGAGAAGCACTCCAGTAACATATTCAATAGGGAGAGGAAGTGTCAGAGAAAGAGATTGTGCCTCGGGAATCCTCTCTTAGAAAGCTGTGATAGAAAGAGAGACTCAGCAACCTCGATACTCTGTTGATGGCCACACGGATCAGGAATACTTCCAACCACAGTTCTTTGACAGTGCCACTCCCCTTAAATCTCTGCTATGGTTAGGACTCTAGACTGGCCCTCAACTCGGAAAAATGCGGAATGACCTAACGGTCAAATCATATCGGAGCTACAATGCGTCACACGTCTCGACTGTGTGCAACCTCTCGAGGATGTCCACCTACCAATTCTCCGCCAGAAGCTCGAAGTGGGCCTGGGGGTGGGCGCAGGCGGGACATTGATCAGGGGCTCTAGTCCCTTTGTGCAGGTAGCCACAGTTGCGGCACCGCCACACGACCGGCTTATCCTTTTTGAACACCGTCCCCGCTTCAATGTTTGACAGAAGACCCAGGTATCGCTTCTCGTGCTGTTTCTCGGCCACGGCGATGGACTCGAATATCGCGGCGATCTCATCGAAACCCTCGTCGCGGGCGCCCTTGGCAAAGGATGGATACATCTCCGTCCATTCGTAGCGTTCCCCTCCGGCTGCCTCCTTCAGATTCTCCGTCGTGGTTCCGATAACACCGGCCGGAAAGGCGGCCTGAATCTCGACCTCGCCGCCCTGGAGAAGCTTGAAAAATCTCTTAGCGTGTTCCTTCTCCTGATTTGCTGTCTCCTCAAAAATGTCTGCAATCTGGACATAACCCTCTTTTCTCGCCTGACTGGAGAAATAGGTATAGCGGTTGCGCGCCTGCGACTCGCCGGCGAAAGCCGTCAACAGGTTCTTCTCCGTCTGCGTACCTTTCAGGTTACTGCCTTTCGGGTTATTCATCTTTCCTTCCTCCTTCTTCATATAGAGGGTTTAATTGTTATTCTTTCCTCTCAGAAAATCGATCATCGGCTGTGTGACAAGGGGGACCACATCGCCGATCATGTGCGGCATGAGGTTGTCCATCACCTTGGGCATGAGATCGGGCATCTGTTCTTTCATATAATCGGGCATAGGAATCCGCTCGGCCACACGTTCTAGCATGGTGGGCATAACTTTGGGCATCATCATGGGCAGCAGCCGCGGAAAGAGAACCGGAAACATCGGTTTCATCATCTCAAGGGCCAGCGGTACCTTTCCCATAAAGCGCATCATCGAACCCATACCAAAGGGCATGGCATCAATGAGTTCCGACCACATCGTGCCCATGAGATCGGCAAAACCCTGGGGTGTCATGAGGGCAATCATCTTTTCGAACACAGCCCACTGGGCCTGGACTTCCGGGTTCGGATCAGGGAAATCGTAGCCCAGGGCCGAGGCGGCAAACCTGGCCAGATCCACAGTTTCTACGGGAACATCCCTCTTCTCGGCGCTGACCCGAAGCTGGAACTCACAGCAGGGACAGAGGGCCAAAACCTTATCGGCACCGGCCTCCACCGCCTCTTCAAGACGGGATTTGCCGATGTCGTGGGCCACAGGCGGATCTTTGATCAAGGTCAGAACAGATCCGCAGCAGTGGGCCTCTTCGTGATGGTGGCTCATCTCCACAAATTCCACATTCGGAATGGCCTTGATGACATCCCGCGGTGGCTCATACACACCGGAGGCGCGACCGATGTGGCACGAATCGTGCCAGGTGACTCTCATTTTCGAACCTTCCGAAGATGTTGAAACTTCGGAAGTCTTGGGGAAGTTGAATTCACCTGCCTTGATTTTCTCTGAAAGCACCTCACTGTAATGCCTGGCTGTAATGTCGTAATCGATACCCACTTTCTCGGCCCAGTCAGGATACACTTGTCGCCACATCATATCGCAGGCCGGACAGGAACTGATGACCGTATCGGCACCCGTGTCCCTGACGGCTTCGATGTTCTTCTTCATGGTTTCGACAAAGAGGTCCCACTTGCCGGCCACCAGCATCGGTGTCGCACAACAGTTCTCATTCTTTCCCACAATTGTAAAATCAACATTGGCGGCGCTCAGCAGCCGTACGCTGGCCTGGGCAATATCATGTTCAACATAGCTGGCCGTGCAGCCGGCAAAATAGACATTCTTCGATGTTCGTCCGGGTCCGTGCTTGTCCATCAGGTCTTCCGGGAACCATTCGATTCGATCCTTTCGATATCCGGCCCAAATATCTCCTTCGGCTTCCAATGCCGCTGCCATCATCTCAAAGGGCGGAAACGTCATTCTCTTCTCTTCCTGGATAAGTTGGCCGCGCAGCTTCATCCATGACGGTTCAATGGGCAAGGCCGCTGAACACCGAAGATTGCACATCTCGCACGTTGTGCAGACAAGCATGGTATCGATCATAAACTGGTTCCATTTTTCTCGACCTTCAATATACTCCCGCAACCAGTACCACTTGCCCCGGGGACTCTGGCTCTCCCAGCCGCGGCCATAAAACTGGTCGCATTCATCAATGCAATATCCGCACTGGGAACAGCTGTAGGCGTACCAAACCACATCGGCGGGAATGTTCCGAACCGGCTGGGTGTGACGCTCGCCCAGCTTGGGGAAGAAGCGGTTGCCCAGTGGTCGCATCAGTGGCTCGAAAGCGGTGGCCATTTTGACGACGGTACTGACCAATCCGCCGGAAATGACCTTACCCGGGTTCATAATCCCCTTGGGATCGATCTGGGCTTTGAATGCACGCAGTTTCTCAACTCTCTCTTTTCCCAAAATGGCATCTGCCTTCTTTGCGAAGTACAACCCGGTGGCGTATGGCCGGCCGCCGTGCTCCTCTGCGATTTTCATCAATGACAGTGACAGCCCAAAGACAAAGTTGTAGCCGAACTCGCGCTCGTCACTGGGAATGAATCCCAAAACGACCACCTCAGGCTGACCATCTTTCCCCTCGCGTATAACAACACCCTCCTTGACCAGCGGTTGTTGAATCTTGTTCTCAATTTCATCCATCACAACCCCGAGGTTGGACAGAGGAACGACGACTTCCGCTGGCACGAGGGACGGTCCGAGACGCTTGACAATCATCAGTTTGAACCGATTCTCCCACTCGTGTTCGGCAATACGCTCGCTGAGCTCCTTGGCTTTGCACAATTGGAGCATTCTCTGGATATGTGGCCGAACGGATCCGCTGTCCTTGCTGCGAAAGGCCAGTGTCATAATATACATAACCGGGAGGAGAACACGCTCCTCGGCAGGGTGCCCGTGGTGCTCCATGAGCGGCGCCTGATTCTTGAGCTCGGCCATCTTCGGGTTGATAAAAGAGAGTGACCAGATAGGTATATCGGCGCTGATCAGGGATTCGATCAACCACTGCAAGCCGCGCGATTCCGGACAACCGATGGAAATCACGTCAAGATCCTCAAGAGGTTGGACCTTCAGAGTGACCTCAGTGATGAGGCCCGTAATGCCTTCCGCGTCGGCGATGAGATCCAACTCGTTATCGGTGAACTCATTCACATCGCCTGTGGGCAGCACGACCCGTGCACTGAGAACATTGTCTTTGTACCAACCCGCCTCGTACGAACCGAATCCGGTCCCTCCCTGCGCCAGCCAGCCCCCGGCTGTGGATGAAGGATAACTGCTCGGATAGAGCCGCAAGGTGAGGTCATATTTTGCCAGTTCTCTGTCGAGTGATTCCCAAACCATCCCAGCCTCGACTGTGGCGGTTTGCCCTTCAGGATCGATGTTAATGGCTCGTTTCATCCGGTAGAAATCGACCACGATACCTTTTTGGGTGGGAATAACCCCTCCGTAACCGGAGGACGCTTTGGCCCGAGGTGTCAGAGGGATGTTTTGCTCCCCCGCCCAGCGAACGAGCTCCACGACTTCCCCCTCATTGATCGGTTGAACAACAGCGTCGGGAGTTGTGTCGCCGATCAAAGGCTTGAACAGGCTTGGCATGGCTGCAATGTCGTGCCCATAGAGCTTCCGTTCAATCCTTTGAAAAGCGACTCGATCACCGAATGTTTCTCTGAGATATTCTTTTTGCTTTCGTGTCAATTTTCCCATATCACCATTGTCCTATGATAACAGAGCAATGTGTCCTTCGAAATGCATTCATTTCTTCTTATCGAATATTCTTATGTTTTCTTTTCCGTGACAGTATATCCCGCCTCTTGTATACCCTGTTTTATGGTATCAAGATTGAGCTCTCCATTTACGCCGACCGTTTTTGTCTCCAAATCTATATGAATCTTTTCAACGCCAGGTATCTTCTTCACCGCCTGCTCGATCGTCATCTTGCAATGATTGCACGTCATTTCCGGAACATGGAGTTCAAATTTCATGTCCTCCGTCTTCACCTTATCGCCCCGCTTGGCCGGGAGAAATCCTCGACCGATAAGAAACAGAAGAATAATTCCAGCAATTGCAGTCAGAGCTGGAGGTATGGCCTGTCCGTGAGGCATGACCAGATCGACATCACCACCCAGACTCTGCCACACAAGATTGAATATCCAGCCCATGCATAGAGATACAAGAACAATGAATATAAGATATACCATAAATGCCCGTCGGCCCAACTTCGAATAAACAAAAGAAAGAGTTACCGTGTTCGTAGCAGGGCCAGCGATTAAAAAAACAAGAGCGGCGCCAGGAGTGAAACCCTTACCGATCAAGGCGGCAGCGATCGGAATCGAACCTGTGGCACACACATACAGAGGTACGGCAAAGGCCAACATGATAATAAAGTGGAGCGCCGGTTGCGTGATGTGCTGTGTTAAGAGGCTTTCCGGAATAGCTACGGTTAAAACACCTCCCAAAAGGACACCAATGACCAGCCATTTCCCGATATCTTCGGCCAGCTCCAAGAAACCGTAACGGATTGCCTCCTTCACTTTGAATTGCGTTTTTCTATGATGAGGAGAACGAGGTGTCGGTACCGTTTCACCCTCTGGATTGAAGAACCGGTTAAAGACACCCACAACAACACCGTTGAAAAAGGCGGCTATCGGCCTGAATACGGCAAATAACGGCCCAAGCAAGGCATAGGTTGCCAGGATCGAATCCACCCCGGTGGTGGGTGTGGACACCAAAAAGGACAGAACCGAGCTCTTGCTGGCACCCTCTTTTTGAAGCGAAGCCGCCACGGGTATGACTCCGCAGGAGCAAATGGGTAGAGGTATCCCGAACAGTGTTGCTTTGAGGATGGACGTAATGCTTTTATCCCCCAAGTGCCGTGCAATAAATCCCTCACCCAAAAAAGCATGGAGAATCCCGGCAAAGAACATTCCTAAAAGTATGTATGGGGCCATAGCCAGCCACAAATTCATCGATTCATGGAAAATACTATAAAGTATATCTAACATGATCCATCCTATTCAAGCGCTTTATCATCTTGTTGACAATACAAACAGACACTTCAAACGCACAAGGACCATAATCGTTCCTTTTTTTACCGTAAAGGAAGATATATGATTGTTATCCCTCAGGAATAATTGAGCAACCTCTGCTCTCCTTTGAGTTTTCTTTTCTCCGTAAGATCCTGACTCACTTCCAATGTTCCGAGGTATCCATCATCCTCATCTCGAAGAGCAAAATATTCTATGTGTATAAACCGACCATCCAAATTGATCCAGAAAGCAGCTCTATCCTGTTTTCCACATCGAAAATCATCGAGAATCTGGTGGACAACGTGAACACTCGATGGCGGGTGACACAGTTGCACTTTTCGGCCAAGAATAGCCCGAGTCCGTGCGAAGATGCGATCTTTCCCTTGAGTAAAATATCGAACCGTATCCTCTTTGTCGACAAAAGTCACGTCAAAGGGGATCGTGTTGAGCATGGCTATCAATTCAATCACATTGAAGCTTCCGCTGGGGAGTTGAATTTTCTCTTCTTCGACAGTCAACTCTCTTTTTGCGACAACTCCCTCGGGCTGCCACACATCCGTCGGATCGTACAAGCAATAACCAATCTCAATACTCTGGATGGAGATCTCATACCACTCTTCGTCTGTCAATGTATCGAGGCACATTGGAAAGAGGATTTCTTCCTCCTTGTGTATCATCTCTTCCACTGCCGTAGAAGCGGGCTTGAAAGTACGCTCTACTGCTTTTTGAGCTTCTCCCACCTCCATCCCATCTGAACCTGCCAAAGTATCGAGTGCCCTTTTCAGCATGCCTCGAACCTCATCATGTTTACCCCACATGACCTTCGGTGGACCCGTGACACCATGTTTCTCGAGAAATGGAAAGAGAAGGTTCTCTTTCCTCATGTAATGTTTATCCACATCCATCAATGCGTTGAAATGTGCACGAATTTTGGCAAAGGGTTCCCGTGCATTATCCCGATCTTTCAATTTCTCCACTTCTGAATACAATTTCTCCAAAGAAGAAATTTCCCTAGCCAGAGCCCTATTCTCTTGAATGAACGTATGGACAGGATGTCCGGAGGGTGCCGTCTTGGCACCTGCCTGATCGAGAATACCCTTCAAAGCCGCAGTATGGACATCGCAGAGTCTCAGAACCTCCTCCTGGGGCAACCCCTCAGAGATAAGCTCCTGCTCAACCTCAACCACATCGCCATAGGGAATCTGTCCCAGTATTCTGACGAGTTGCTTCTTCACCTCTTCAGGTGCTTCCCCCTTATGAAGCTGAAGAATCATGTGCTTCAGCATTTCCTTTCTTTTTTCTGCATTCTCAATAAGTTCACTCATACTGACACCCTCCGTTCGAAATCGATTTCAAACGAGGAAATTCAAGTCTGTCTTCAATTGAATCTGCTCGAAGTGGACTGCGTAACAATGAAGTCTTCACATACTCTATTTAAAGGAAGTCAACTCCACCTTCTGTCGCTTATACAACTCTTTCAGATCGTAATTCAGCGTGTCCATCAGCTCCTGGTGGAGCTCAGGGAGGTCGAACTGACGGCCAATCTCTGCCTCTCGATTCTCGTAAAGCTTGGTGTACAAATCCCACTGTTTTTCGGTCAACAGATCATTCTCGTGTGCGGCTTTCACATTGCTGTAGATCGTCTCCCAGTAATCGGGAATCCTGTCCATGGCCATGTCACCCCGGAGCGCCATGGCCGATGGTCCCCATGATCCGCCTGGGATATCATATAATGGGTAGAGCTTCATGAACTTATTAGGATCCTTGCTCTCTCGCCACATTCTGGCCTCAGGAACACCGTGTTCAGCGCCGTACTGGATAAGTTTCGCAAGATTTTCTTGAAGTTCCCAGATGCCGTGCCACTGGGTGTAGTCGGCTCCCATCATCTCCGCCCCATGGCGGAAACGGCGACCCTCGTGATGCCAGTTCTTGTAAGCAATGTGTTCCTGTTCTTCATCGTAGCCCACCACCGGCCACCCTGTGATCGCCTTGCCTTCGAACTCAAATTTGTCCGTCTTCACAACATCGTGCTGCCGGAGTAATCTCATCCACTTGATTGTGGCCTCCCAGATTTCATTGTAGAGCAGATTACACAGGTCCGCAGTCAACAGGTAGCGATCGACGAAGGATCGAGCATGGCACTGATAGCAGACGCCCTCCATTCTCCGGCGTTTCTCCTGCCAGGAAAAACCGCCCCAGTATTCCTGCGTGCGCACGGAGAACGGCGCCTGACTCTCCCAGGTCAATCGATCACTCACATTGTGCGTAAAATGATCGTTTGTCAACGTGCCACTCATGTGACATGTGGCACAGGTCGGTCCGGTAAATGTCACAGGCTCACCCGGCTCGTAATCCCAGTCATAATCCGAAGCAAAGGTGCTGTAAATATTTCCGTGCTTTGATTCGAGGAAAATCTCGATATGGGGATGATCCGGTCCGATGTGACATTCCCCGCAGGTCTCCGAATGCCGGGCCTGGGCGATATCGAAGCGATGCTTCGAATGGCAGGCGTCGCACTCGCCGATGCTCTGATCGGGCCAGTAATTTCCGATGTGATGGCATTGCTCGCAGCCGTGCTTGGTAGCCACTGTTGGCTCAAAGACATTTCGATCGGTCCCCTTGAGGGCCATAAAAGACTGACTGAGAACATGTTTGCTGTTGGCAAACTCTTTCACCTGAGTCTCATGGCACCCTTGACAATCCTTCGGTGTCGGATGTTTCCCGATAACGACCCTACTCTCGGGGCACCTCATCGCATCCCATTCACCCTCCTGGGCTTCATGGCATTCGATACACCCGATGCCCATTTCCGCGTGTTCGCTCAGTTTCCACTCTTCGACCAGTTTTGGCGCCACACCCTGCTTCTCGTGACAATGGATGCAATCTCTTGTCGAACTGCTGATCTCGATCTCCGGTCGACGAAGGCGGGTTTTTTCCATTTCCACACCGGCAACAATCATCAAAACGACAATAATAAGTGTCGAAAATATCCCGATCAGCCACTTCTGTCCCGTCACAGTATCCATAATCTCGCCTCCTCATTTTGTTTCACTTAAGCATTTCACCTTTTCATTCATCAATTATCAGTCCAGCCCCTGGAATCGAAGACGGGGTGCACTCCGGGCCCGAATCCCCTAACGTAACCTAACATACTCTCTATTCAAGAGATTCCGGGAGAAACCCGGAATGACAGAGTAGAGAACGGTCAATTTTCGAACACGGTTCAATGCGGCGTCAATAGGATCTCTTTTGCAATGACCAGCAGAAAAATGAGAATTGCCGCTGCTCCTACAACATAGTGAATCTTCAGATTGGGAACGCGTTTCCCAATAAATTCATCGATAAAAGGCCAGAAGACGAAGAACAGGCCAAGGATCATCAATACGGACATGCCGACCTGCATGGGCATCACTTTCAGAGCAAAATAGACAAAGATAAAATACCATTCCGGCTTGATATGGGCGGGTGTTACAGCGGGATCAGCGGGTTCTCCCATACCGGGCGGGGACATCACGGACAGCGTGCTGAGAACCGCCACGAAGAACAAGGTCAAAATAACAACCTTGAAAAAATGTTCCGGGTAGAAGGCGTAGAAGCCCTCCCCCTCTCTCCCCTCAAGCTCCGCCATACCGTGTAAACGCAGGATAAAAATATGGACGAACATCAAGAAAAGGAGCAGCGGTGGCAGGAGGGTCACATGGAACGTGAAAAATCGTGTCAGTGTGTTCGCACTGACCTCCTCTCCCCCCCGGAAAAATTGCAGCAAGGCGTTTCCAATAATCGGTACCGACTTGACCGAGTTTGTGCCGACCGTCGTCGCCCAATAGGACACCTGATTCTGAATGAGCGAATAGCCTGTTAAAGATAATCCCAGGCAGATTCCCAACAAACCGACACCAATCATCCAGTTCAGCTCGCGGGGACGGCGATAGGCTCGTGTGAAGAAGACTCGAATGATATGGAGAATGAGGGCCATAATAAGCAGATTCGAGCCCCAGCGGTGAAGGCCCCGGATCCAGAAACCAAAACGGACCTCCTCCGTAATATACCGCACACTTTCATAGGCCATCTCAGGTGAAGGTATGTAATAAAACATCAGCAGGATGCCCGTAACAATCTGAAACATAATGAGAAGAAGAGGTGCGGCACCCGTAGCAAACCACCATTTCTTATAGTGTAGGGGAATTGGCTCTTTGGCGAAGACCTTTTCACTAATTTCCACAAAACGGCCGTAGTCGATAGGAAATCGCTCAACGATCCACTCTTTGATCTTCATCGTCAAATGACAGGCTCCCTTTTCCTGATGTGCACAAAAACGAGGGAACCCTCCACCAGGACTTCGAATTCATCCAACGGACGAGGAGAAGGACCCGCCAGGACCGTGCCGTCATTGTCAAACACCGCCTTATGACAGGGACAGTAGAATTGATTTTCCCTCTCTTTCCACTTTACAATACATCCAAGATGGGGACATACGCCGGAAAAAACTCTGAATCCTTCAGGCAGATGAGTGACAAAAACAGGCTTGTTTCCAATTGATATTTCCTTGGCTTTTCCGACAGGAATATCTTTCGCCTTCCCGACCAAGTATTTTGTATACTCTCTTTCCCGGGATTTTGGGAAAAGAAAAAGAAATCCACTCCGCAACACGAATAACCCTGTCAGAAGAATTCCCCCGACGGCCACGAATCCCGAAGCCAGAAAATATCTCCGGGACGTCCGGGTCGCTTTCTCTTCGTGATCGCTCATAAAGTCTCCTGAAATTACTCGCCGCTCTATCTATTTTATTACTTCACAGAACGTTACTAAGGATTCCCAACAAACAAGATGTATAATTCTGACTGACGTGCGAAGATAAAATATAACATCAGCGCCCGCCATGTGCCACCGTTTTTTATGCGTCAGAACATGTAGCGTGTTCCAATCAAAAACCCAACTTCTCTCTCCATTTGGGTACCGATCTGGTCTTGCCAGAGAGGGACCCAAAGCAACCCTTCAAGAATTATTGAGGACAGGGTACACTTCAAACCGGGAGCGAGAAAAAAGATCGATTCCCCGGTATTGGGCACATCGGAACCATGCGCGTCATCCGATGCATAATTCTTATATGACAACTCCAGCACAGGTGCCAGTGCCGCCCTGGCATGATCTCCCATACTGATTTGATGAGCAATTGCCCAATCGAAAGACAGCTCATCGCCTGGATCTCTGGTATCGTTATGCTTTCTCATCAATCCATTCCAAACATAAGCGACATTTGCATCCAGGGCCCATGCCCCCCTCCGATAGGAGGTGTAGAACCCCCCGGTTGCATCCCACGTACTCGACGTAAAAGGATCATTCCCCGTTGGAAACTCCAATCCAAGGGTTGCCGACATGCCGAAGGTGTATGATTCGGTGTTTCGTCTGTAAAGTTTGTATTTGCCCAGAATGAAAAGATCGCCAAAACCCCAATCACTGAATTCCGAAAGGGCCATTGTCATTTTCTGTTGAACAAGAGCCTGCCGTATCATCAACGTCGTGTTCGACCTCAGTCCGTATGCCAGAATAACCGGATAGTGATACATCTTCATCTTTTGATTCATATGATCTTTCCGTTGCATAAAACGCATTTGTGTTCTGAGAATCCAGCGATCCTCTGGGGGCGTAAGACCCGCATCAACGCTGATGCCGGCAGCATCAACGTGCGACGAGAGGAAAAGCTGGGCAATACATATTCCCAAAATCAATTTTTTCACTTTTCTGCCCCTTTTTCAAGACTATTGGATACGGTTTCCAGGTGTGAAATTCGCCCGCACAATAGCATCGTAAATATCTTCATCGCTCAATTGAGCCCCGGGTCGTACATGAACAACAAGTTGCTTCTTCTCCCAGTTCGCCTCGGCTTTCAGAACACTTTGATTCTTTTCTACAAGTTTCTCCAAGCCACCGTGGCATCCCGGGCAATCCATTCCAAAAACCTCGTAGACTCGTCTTTCAATAGTACCTTCATCCCCTGCGGTGACAATCTTTTGTTTCGGCCCACAAGAAAAACCATGAGCGCAGAATATGATAAGAGTCAACAACAGGACAAGGATCTTTCGTTTCATAGTGTACCTCCAGTAAGTGACAATCCTTTTCTTGGTAACCCGAGCCTTGTCTACAAAACTTTGTATGACATGATGATCAAGACTGCAAAAACCAAAGACAGCCCTACTTGGACAAAACCTTGTCTGGTGATGTTTAACCTCTGAGGCATAAACATAAGAGACCACAGAGTATGAGCCATCATTGGTACAAATGCTAAAACGACCGATATGGGTGCTAATTTGCCCAGGCTAAGAATAACCAAGACGAATAAGAGTATCGAGAGATAAATTAAGATGTTTCTCTCATGGGTAAAGCGGCGCGATGGCCGATCATTATGTGCCGACAATATCAACCTCATTTTTACGTAGAAAACGCTTGCTCCGAAATAGAGTGCATTGAGAAACCAAAGGACGACAGCACTCGCTGTTAACACATGTTGGTAAAGATAGTATGCCAGGGGAGCAGACACTGTGAGTACAAGAATACCAAGGAATTCGCCGATGATGGTCCGTTCCTGCCGCTGCAAAGTCAATAAAGTGTGGGCAAAGAATACGAGGACACTGATGAATCCAAAAAGGAAAAGGTACCACAGATTATATTGAAACAGCAGCCATATAAATATGCTCAATCCTGAAAGCGCAGGTACGACGAAATTCATCCACAGGAGGGGACCAGTGTCCTCTCTGGATTTCCTTGACTTCAGTAAGATTATGAGCGGCCTCCTGCAAATAAAAAGCAGCAGACAGCCGACCAGACCCAAAATCGATGGCGGTGAAAATCCACCGGCTATTATCGCTCCGAGGCAGTATGGTATCAGCAATATGGCCCAGGAGCCATGTTCCCTGGGCAACAACTTTTTCAAGATCAGCGTGTTCAATTGCGGTTCCCAGCGTCTGTGTTGCGGGAGGTTCCGAATTCCCGCGATCGAATCTTTCACTCTCTTTTTTCAGACGTTAAGGATTTAGCGTTGATCATGTTGTGGCCGCTTTGGCACCCACAACGATCAAATCCCTCGATGTCTCTTTCGAAAACTTCTCTCCTGCCATGTTCCCCAGGGACTTCAAATTCTGGAAACCTGCCTGACCGAACCATGCCAGTAACTCGTCCTGATAGATGGGTCTCAAAACCGTGGAAAGAAGTTTGTGTGTAAATTCTTTTGCCTGTTCCTTCAACACCAGGATATGAAATACAATGTTCGTCTCACCAAAATCGTAAAACCGAACGAAGAGAGTCCCATCACTCTTCTTAACACTGACAATCCTCTCCCTGGTTCGCATAATCCTGTCGTAATTGAGATTTTGAATTACGACTATTCCTTTGTCGTTCAAAACGTTGTAGAAGTTTTTCAGACTCAGAACAATCTCCCTTTCCGTGTGGAGATGAGGCAGCGAGTTGCCCATACAAACAACGGCGTCGAACTTCTCGTCCCGGCGTAAGCCCATATCCTGGAACGTGGCTCGTTGAAAACGAACATCAACATTATGCGCGCGAATATGTTCTCCGGCTTTTTTCAACATGTCGGTTGAACTGTCGATCCCTGTCACCTCTAGGCCGAGTTTCGCCAGAAGAACAGAATGAAATCCTGTCCCGCAGCCTGCGTCCAAGACCTTACGCAACCCATATTCCTGTTTGAGACCCTCAAAGAACCCTCTTTCCTTCTCAAAGCGGGCCTCGAATTGGGTCATGGCATCGTATTCAGCGGCAAGCTCTTCATAGAATTGCATAACACATCTCTCTCTATGTGGATACTGCCTGCATGCGTTGTAAATAATTGTATCTCATGAGCATATATCGACCTAAACATCATGCGTACTTACTGTGCTAAGATGTCGTCACTGCTTCCGGTTTTCGGTTTCCCTTAATCCCTATAACCACCGTTTCCATGGGAATATCCTTGCCCGATTCAGCCATGGCCTGCTGGACTGCGTATCCCAATCCGGCACAACAGGGGACTTCCATGATAACGGTGGTGACGCTCTTGATATTGTTCATACTAAAAATTTGTGCCAGTTTCTGTTGATAGAAACCGAGGTCATCGAGCTTCGGACAACCGACGACGAGGGATTTATCCTTCAGAAGATCCTGGTGAAAATTGGCGTAGGCAAATGGGACGCAGTCTGCGACTATGGCGAGATCCGCGTTCTGAAAATACTGTGCTTGCGGATTGACCAGCACCAACTGGACCGGCCACTGTCGTAACTCCGACTGAGCCGGACGAGCATCTTCAGGAGGCTGCACAACCTCACGCTCATTTCTCCACTCCATCACTCTCGAACCAGGGCAACCACTGAAATTCTGGTCTGGACGCTGCTGCTCCTCTTCCATTTTTTTCAAATGAGCCTTCATTGCTTCTTCGTCAAACTCTTCGGCTTCGCGTTCCACTATCTTAAGGGCATCTTCAGGACACTCTCCCAGACAAGCGCCCAACCCATCGCAATACATATCGCTGATCAAACGGGCCTTTCCATCAATGATCTGAATGGCCCCTTCCGGACAGGCAGGCATACACAGTCCGCAACCGCTGCATTTTTCTTCGTCAATTTCGATAATCTTTCTTTTCGACACCTCTTAACTCCTTCAATACGTTGTTAGCAAATGACTAAAACAGCCTCATCTTTCACTGTCTCACTATGAAAGGTATACCCGAATAGACTGAAATTCTTTGACCTTGGTCAAAAAATGAGAGATTTTAAAACCGAGGGTACAAGAGGGTATCCTGACTTCAAAATGTTCGGTGCGTTTCGAAGAAAGAGAGGAGGATAGGCAGGTGGACACTTCCTCCCCTGAACCCAGGAATTTTCCTTCATCCTGATGAGGAGGTGAAAGAAGGGTAAGTATATAAATATTGTCTTTCACAGATTTTTCGGGATTACGTTTTTTCTTCTTGATCTCCTCATCTTTCAACGTGAGAGGCGACAAAATCTCTCAGACGGTGTGTTCTGAACCTCTGTTTCACTGCATCGCGTTCGATGTTACGAATCTCTTTAATCTCTCAGGATGACATCACCGAGCGGTGTCTTGACAGTCATAGCCTTGTTGGAGATTCCGACAGCGGGATATGTTCCAGGCTGAACCCATAGTGCACCATCAGTAGGGACATCTGCCGCACCACTGGTGAAGTCTCTGAAGGGATAGTGAAAAACGCCCGTCTCCAAACGGCCACCGGAGTCCCTCTCAACGAAACGCCAATTCGCTTGGGGATAGAGAAATGACATGAGAAGCTTGTCATAGTCACTCATCGGATGACGGCCTTTCCGGACCCATCCTTCCGTTCGCAGAAGTACTTTCCCGGCTTGCTGAGAATGACCGTTCCTGTTTCATTGTATGTCCCCGGTGCAAAAAAGAAAACACTTCCTGATGGACTGAAATCATGGGCGGTCTGGACACTGGCATACGGAAATGTGCACGTACCCATTTGTAGCCGGCTGAAAGTACTTATGTATACATTCTCACCATTGATGCATGGTTCCACAGTCAATACCGGGTCGGAGCAATCTCCGTGATGGGCACTCTCTTTGGTCACAACTTTCCATTCCTCGGCGGAAATGCAGGGTTCGAGATCGAGCATCCTTTGGCGGTAGGCCAAAATTTCCCTGCTTTTTTCTGTGTTCTGGGCCAATAATTGAGAACCGTCCTCCAGGTTCGACCATTCATCGTAATCGTATAGAAACGTTTTATTCCCCAGGGATGTGCACCAGCCGGACCCATCACCATTGATGTCCTGCACCACGCCGGTTTGCAGCGTTCCGTCACAATTCCAGTCGGTCCATACCATGCCCGTTCCTACGAGCTCATCGAGGTTGTTCTCATTCAGAGGACACATACGACCATGAGAAAAGTCGATATCCTTGAACAAGGCATCCTCGATGGTCAGTCCAAACGTGGAGCAGATCATCGTGGTTCTCAAACCCTTTAACTGGTATCGATAAGACATGATACTGGGCATGTTGGGCGGATACGGCCCTACGTATACCGAACTGTCTTCAATCGAACCGCAATATTGGGAGCCGCAATGGGACAGTCCGAGGTTGTGTCCCAGCTCGTGGGCGAAGGTAGCGGCCTGCTGGTACTCCGTCCCCGTTTGACCGTCGAAGTTCCCCAGGGTTACGATGAACAGATTGCCTCCGTTGGCTCTCCCGGAGCTACCGGTTATGGAACAGTCTATGCAGTCCCCTGCTTTATTCGTGGCATTACATTTCCTATACTGATGGGCAAAAATGCAGTAGTGCCACCCCGATACACCGGCATGATCAAAATACGCATCCCTCATTGAGGCAACGGTGCTGTCAACTCCTGTGTAACTCCAGAAACTCCCACACGTCACAGGTTCCGGTACCAGTTCTTCATAGTGGGGGACCTGATCATCCAGGTCAATGACCAACGTGTGCCCCTGACAGGCAAACATCTGGATGACCGCATCGAGGACCAACTGGGAAGGTTTATGACTGTGGCTGGGAGAACCACCCACCATGTAGTCAATCTCAACCTGGAAGGTATCTGCCAATAGAGAACCGGTGATGAGAACACTGCTGATCAGCGCTGCGAGTCGCATAATGTTTCGCATGAGGATCCCTCCTTTCACGGATGTGAAAACGTTACTGAAGACTGATCAGCACCAGCACGAGACCGGTTCCATGCCGGAGAGCACTCATCGCTTTACCGATTATGGCGCCTTGAGCCTGATTGTAATGAGTTACCTTCATGGCGTGACCTGGCGTGGTTGACGTGGTCATGAGATCACCGGGTTCAATGGAGCCGTGTGACGCATCCGCCAGACAGTAAACCCGCCCCGTGAGTGCCACAGGATATTCCCCGTCCACTGGCGAATCCAGTTGACCCATCAGCATGCCTGGTTTCACGCCGCCGGCACCACTGATGACACCCGCAACCGTCCGGTCGTATGCTTTGCTGCTGACGACCAATTCGCCCGGATGCTCTGAGTCTATGCAAACGACCATACCTGGAGCTGGAGAAACATCGGCCAAAGCTCCTTGAACGTCGAATTGCTCGGACAGATCGGAGCCGCCGGTGATCTGTAAAACTTGCGTGGAAACCCGACCTTCACCACTCCCTTCCCAATCTGCGTCGATCTGGATCGTCAGATCCCCGTCGCCGTTATAAAGATTTATGTCCGAACCACCACCGGATCCTTCTTCTGCATCCATGACGATCGTTGCCGTACCATCGGCTTTTTTCAGTGTGATCTGGGAGCCCGTACTTCCTTCAGCGGCCAGGATCTCCACCGCCTCTTCTCCACCCGCATCAAAAAGACGTATAGTCGCGGCGTCATCTTCATCTGCGTCAAATTCCATGGTCCTCGTGCCGGAACTGTTGTAGAACAGTGCGCCCCCCCCTCCTCCCGCACCCCTGGCATCCATCCAGATTGTCGTCTGTGTACCGTCCGAAAGGCGAAACGTAGCACCTCCATCCGTCTGCTCGGCATCTATCTCTACAGTTTGGGTACCGTCTGCTCTGGCCAGGACCAATTTCCCTCCCGTACTTCCATCCTCGGCATCCAGAAAGATGGTAGGTGAACCATTATCGGTCCTCATGGTCAGAAATCCACCCGTACCATCAGAGTTCTGGGTTCCGATGAGTTCAACCGTCTCAAAATCGCCATCCCCGTTATAGAGAGATATTTCCGGCCTGTCACTCCGATCACCGTCGATCTCGATGGTCGTTGTGCCATCGGTCTTGCGTAACACTATCTGGCCGCCAGTTGAACCTTCGTGAGGATCGATAGCTATCGTCTCAGTGCCGCTGGCATCGAGGACCGAAATACTGCCTCCCTTGAACTGCGCCACATCGGGGGCAGCAGCATCCTGGGGGATCTCGACATAGAGAGCCGGATCCATATTACTGGCGGCGAAATTCTTGAAATACCCGGCGATGCCGTTGCTGCTGGCGCCGTAAACACCCCAGCCGTCAGCACTGGAGCCGTACACCCCCGTTCCGCCGCTATCATGGGAACCCCACACACCATATCCCTGGTCAGTAGCGTTATCATTTTCTCCCCGAACAGCGGCAGAAGAACCGTCCGTTTGAACGACAATACTGCTTTGAATCGTTCCTCCCAGGGCACCATCCACAGAATTGACTCGATACGAATACCCGACCGCGGCAAGCCTTATCCGGGGTGATAGTTCCGGATCGTTCTCCACCTGGATACTCAACCATCGGTCCGTACCATCGAAGATCAGATCCGGAATGGGTGTCATCAGACCCAGGAGAACACTGAACACACCATTTGCATCCGGTATGATCGTCAGCGTTTCACTCCACATATTGAAACCCGCAACTTCGGAGCCCCAAAGACCAAAAGTGACTTCAACGGGCCCGGTCACGGGGTCGTCGTTCCCATCAAGAAGGACCCCCTGGTAATTCATCAGCTGAGGCACATCGGCGGTCAGACCCAATACTGCGCCAATTAAAAGCACCACGCTGAGAGCAAACGTCAAAACGAGCCTTTTCATTTTACACCTCCTCTCAAACACTCAGTCCTTTCTCTTTCAATGAAACAGTGCTCAACGCATCAAAACCATTCTTTTGGTTTCTGACCATGTCCCATGGTCGAC
>CP070758.1:4923255-4927260 GCA_020348925.1 Gemmatimonadota bacterium
ACTGATGCGCGGGATTCTGTTCAGTGCTCGATTCATCATCACCGAAACTCCAGTCCCACGACGTGATGTCGCCTGTGGACTGGTCCGTAAACTCGACGGTGAGTGGAGCGCAACCAGTGGTGGGCTCGCCGCTGAAATCGGCAAGGGGGGTGTCTGGAAGAGGAGCGGACACGGCTGTTGCAGTATAAACGTAATCTCCTGATGTCGAGCCGTTGTCATTGGCCGCATTGCCCGACGCGTAGAAAGTGACTTCTCCAACAGCGGGTGAGGGTGCAGTCCAGTCAAAGGTCCAGGAGACGGGTCCGTCGTTTGTACCGGCGAAGGTGCCGGCCGACCTCTGTTTGATGTAATCGGGATTGGAGCCCGAATTGTCTGAGAGCTGGGTATTCGTGCCGTCCGTCACACTCATCGTACCTGCCTGGTCGTTATCATCATCAATCGTCGTCAACTCAAAACCCCAGCGGCTCTGTCCGGGATCGGAAAGTGTCACGGTTATTGTGTATGTGTCGCCCGGCGTGTAGATATCCGGCACATTGTCTATGGACAGCATGCCGTCCCCGGAGTTCAGGGCAAAAGAGTCGTGGCATTGCGTGCAGGTCATTCCCGAGGGTGGGTCGCCGGCCCGGCCGTTCGGCGGATTACTGGAGTAAGCCCATATCAGAGCAGCGAAAACAACGATGATGATAATTTCAATAGGGAAACGTCGTTTTAACATTGTACCCTCCTTTCCCAATATAAGTGTCGCATGGATTACGCCAAACTCCCTGACAAAAGTTGACCGGGAAGGTAGAATGTTTCAATAATATTCTATAAGATCTCAATCAATTTGTCAAGTATTTTTTTACGGCGGAAAATGTCGGTGTATCGTTTTGTAAAATAATCTTCTCAGGAAAAATACATCATTCGGTTGAATCCTGTCTCCGGTGTCGTTTGCTTTCCTTCGGCTCCGCGATGCAAAAAGGTACGAAAACCCTCAGTAATTTCCCCTGAAAGTACACCAGGGGGTGCGTGAGCCCTTTGACATAAGTCAAAAGTAGGTTCTTTTTTGGATTTTTCGTATTTTTTGGTGTCCCTCATACCCCTCGTTCCCTAACACTGTTTGGGAACGTAAATGTTTAAAGAAACTCCGTTTCCCTGCCAAGTCTCCATTTTCAACCGCCATTACTGCTGAACAATAACGTCGCTGTCATTTTGACCCCTGACACCCGAGCTTAATTCGGCATTCGGTGCTGCTTTGTGGAGAAATCTGGCTGCTGTTTTATTGAACAGGTTTTCATTTTCTTTGGTTGCCCAAAGAAAACGAAGCAAAAGAAAGTGCAGCCTGGTAAACCCTCGCCGAAACCGTCAACGGCTCGCTGCGTTGTTTTTTCCAAACTCGTTCCCGATTCTCGGGGACTCAGACAGCGGAAAAAACGGCCACTGCGCTCGCCTGTCGGTCCAGCGGCTCACGTTTCAGGGTAATTTTTCTCCACTCCAAAATTTCCTTCATCCAGAGCGGAGAAATCTGACTTGTGCACTAAAGAAATTCGTTGATTTGGCTATCCTCACATTCTCCGCCTGTCATTCCCGCAATTTAGTAGCGGGAACTCAATTTTCATATAAGACTTACCTCATTAAAACCTCTCCCAAGCAATAAATAAATCTTGACAATGTTTTGAAAACATTGTACTTTAGAGAAAAGGATATAGCTAAATGGGGAGAAAAATGATAGATAGAGACTTGGATTTTAAAAGTGTTCGTACTATTGAGAATTGAAGGAGGCGATACGTTGTGGAAAAGAAAAAATTTGTTTACTTTCAAGAAGAAGAGATGTGGATTGGTTGGCTTGAGGATTTTCCGGACTATAGAACCCAAGGGCAGACTTTGGAAGAGCTCAAGGAGAATCTGAAGGATATCTACGACGAACTAACAAGTGGGAGCATTCCATGTGTGCGTCGTGTTGGGGAGCTCGTGTTTGAATGAAGCGAAGGGAGCTTATCAAGCAACGTGAGTAAATAGGTAAGAAGGGCAAATATTGATAAATCACGGTTCATGATCTGACCTCGTAACTTTAACATCACTGCATCTATGGTACGATCGGTATCCTGCCATGTTACCTGGGAGAATTGAGGTAAGTGCCAGACCATCCGAACAAGCATATACGAAACGTGATCGGTTATGCAGAGGAAAAAGGTTGGGCCGTAACAAAGGCTGGGGCCAGAGCACATATTTGGGGTGTGCTCTGGTGTCCGGAACGAAGCGGGGAAGGCTGTCGGATCAGGATTATGTCTACTCCGCGGAATCCGGAGAATCATGCTCGTGATATCCGACGAGATATTGACCGATGTCCCCATTCCTGATGGTTCAATGACCACAAGTCTATAGAAATGGAGTGAGCAATTGATAAAGGGAGGAGTCATGAAAGAACACGAATTCACCCTGATTCTGTCGGAAGATCCAAACGAAGAAGAAGCCGATAGGCTCTATGGTGTTTTTAATGACGGCACGCTTTCTACTATTGCCGGCGTTCCACAAATCCGTTTTCACCGGCAGGCTCCGTCACTGGAGGAAGCCATTCGTAGTGCCCTCAGAGACGTAAAAGCCGCAGGATTTGAAATTACTCATGTCGAAATAGAGCCTCAGACTATGATGCAGCCTGCTTAGTAGCGGAAAAAGGTGTCTGGGATCTTTTTCTCCTGTCATTTCCTCTCTCCCCTCGTTCCCAAACTCTGTTTGGGAACGCAATTGACATGGGAAACTTTGTTTCCCTTAATGCTCACTTCTTCCAATTGTCATTTCACCATACACTAAAAACCCTTGAGGATGTTGTAGGAAACTCTGTTTCCTCTTACCTGTTTCTCATTCTCTCTTCATTTTCTTTGTTTGCCCAAAGAAAAAGAAGCAAAAGAAAATGCAACCCGATAAACGCTCGCCGGGACCGACAACGGCTCGCTGCGTTGTTTTTTCCAAACTCGTCCCCCGTTAAGGCGGGGGACTCAGACAACGGAAAAAACAGCCACTGCGCTCGTCGGACGGTCTAACGGCTCACGTTTCAGGGCAGTTTTTTTCCACTCCAAAGCTTCCTTCATCCAGAGTGGAGAAATCTGATCTGTACCTCAGACAGAATCCTCAATGCAGCAATCCTTTCAATCTCCGTCTTTCATTCCCGCAGTTTGGTAGCGGTTATCCAATTTTCTCCTGAATCTTACCTCATTTAAAAACCTCTCCCAATCAATAAGAAAAATCTTGACAATGTTTTGAAAGTATTGTACTTTAGAGAGCAGGAAATAACCAAACATGGGTTCATGAGAGTCAGTTGAGCGTCAAGAAAAGGAGACGTACAATGCGTTTTAGCGATATTCCTGAGATTGCCAAGTTAAGTACGCCGGAAAAGATCCTATTGATTGAGGATCTATGGGATAGCATCGCTTTGGATGAATCCAGTGTACCTGTGCCTGAGAGTCATAGGGATGAATTGGACAATAGATTAAAGAGCTATCAGGCGAATCCTGGAAATCTACTCTCTCTTGAAGAGCTTCAGGAAAGGATTGAGAGAAGGAAGTGAAATATACACTGTGTTTCCTTCCTGAAGTGGAAGAGGATGTTATTGCCGGATATGCATGGTACGAAGTGAAGGCGTCAGGGCTCGATGAGGATTTCCTTCGAATGTTTTATGCTTGTGTGGGGGAGATTTCAAGGAATCCATTGCTGTACCCAAAAGTCTATCGAGAATTCCGACGCTGTTTGCTTAGACGGTTTCCGTACGCTATTTACTTTAAGATTGAGGACAAGGAGATTATTATTTTTGGGCTCTTTCATTGCGCACGCGATCCCCGTATTATTCGAGAAAAACTGCGCGGTCGCGATGGAAGCGAGAACCTCTAACAGACTTGATGAAAAGTAAATTTAACGCAACCCGAATTTTGGCATCAGAAACTTAGAATTCTTGGATAAATCAGAAGAAGAGGAACGAGTCGGTGTTATAGTATTTGTCTTTTCTCCCGTCCAAAACCATTTGGGAACGTA
>CP070758.1:4927360-4936213 GCA_020348925.1 Gemmatimonadota bacterium
GTCTCACGTACCGTAACAGTTACCAAGTGATAATGGTGTTTCCCAGCAGCGAGATACCGGTGGAAGACCAATGGCTTTCTTTGAAACGAATTTGCCGATCGAGATTCTTCGGTTTTCCTTTATGCTACCAGTTGAGCTTTGACTACCACACCGGCAAACAAAGTGCTCAACAGCGAACCTGAATTGTTCGTAAAGAATACGGAGTGTGTTCTTCCGGCAATCTGCGAGCTGTTGCCAGACAGCTTTTTCAACTCCTCTTCGTGCCGCTTTGAAAGACACTGTGTGCCATTTCGATTCCCGGAACAGGCTTCCGTGAGAAATCTGTTTGAAGCACCGCTTTCACAGTAGCGATGCTTTCTCAGAAGAGCGTTTCATGAATGAATCAGGCTGAGATTGAAATTCATGAAATAGTACTGGCGTGGGCTCACGCGGGGATTGCGCAAGATTTTTCAAGGCCTCTACTTTTCACTCTTCCTACCGTCTGTGAGACTCAAAAAAACCGGAAAACCTGAATCTTTCTCTGCTTCCGTTCAGTTTTCCCTTGAAGAAAAGTCGGAAAAACAATATATTGTCCTTCGGTGAAAGGAGTCGGATCTAAGGACAAAACATGAGTAAAAACACGATCTTCGTCAAAGGTGCTCGGGAGCATAATCTCAAGAATATAGACATCGAGATCCCGCGGGATAAGTTCGTCGTCATCACGGGGTTGTCCGGCTCAGGAAAATCATCCCTCGCTTTCGATACCATCTACGCCGAGGGGCAGCGCCGGTATGTGGAGTCGCTGTCCGCATATGCCCGGCAGTTTCTGGGGCTCATGGAGAAACCGGATGTGGACTACATCTCAGGCCTCTCGCCAGCCATCTCCATCGAGCAGCGGACCGCCGGCAAGAATCCCCGTTCCACGGTGGGCACAGTAACGGAGATCTACGATTATCTTCGTCTTCTCTTCGCCCGTATCGGTATACCGCACTGCTACAAGTGTGGGTGCAGGATCTCGCAACAGTCCGTGGGTCAGATCGTCGATGCAGTCCTCGATCTTCCGAAGGAGACGCGGATCACGATCCTGGCGCCTGTTGTCCGTGGCCGCAAAGGTGAATATCGAGAAGTCTTCGAACACATCATGAAGGACGGGTACGTCAGGGTTCGAGTCGATGGCGCCGTGCGCGATGTTGACGATCAGATTCGCTTGGCCAAGCACAAGAAGCACAATATCGAAGTGGTTGTCGACCGCCTTATAACCGGGCCGACGATCGCGAAACGGCTGGCCGATTCCCTTGAGACCGGCCTTCGCTTGGGTTCAGGGGTCATTATGGTTGATGTGGGCGGAAAGGAGGAGCTTCTTTTCAGCGAACACTTCGCCTGTCTCCGGTGCGGTATCTCCTACGAAGAGCTGACCCCGAGGATGTTCTCGTTCAATTCCCCCTACGGGGCGTGTCAAGCCTGCGGCGGGTTGGGGACGACCATCGAGATCGACCCGCAACTCGTCGTGCCCGACCCGTCTCTGACCCTGAACCAAGGTGCCCTTGCACCCTGGGGACCTCCCAAAAGATCCTGGATTGGGCACCAACTCAGGGGAGTGGCGAACCACTTCCGCTTCGATTTTGACACCCCTTTCCACAAGCTCAGTCAAAAGATTCAGCGCATTCTGCTGCACGGCTCCGGCAGCGAGGAGATGAAGTTCACCTACGTTCCACAGAACCGAAAGGGAAAATGGGAACATTTCGGGCGATTCGAGGGTCTGATCCCAAGTCTTGCCCGACGGTACCGCCAGACCTCTTCAAGTCACATCCGGGCGTATATCGAAGGATTCATGAGCGCCCACCCCTGCCCAGAGTGCCAGGGATCTCGTCTTCGCAAGGAAAGTTTGGCCGTTACAGTGGGCGAGAGAAATATCGGTGAGGTCACGGTCCTGACGATTAAAAAAGCGATCGAATTTTTCGATCACCTGAAGCTCTCCGAGAAGGAAGAAAAAATTGCTCGTCAGGTTCTGAAGGAGATTCGAGAGCGGTTGGGTTTTTTGGTCAATGTCGGTCTGGACTATCTGACCCTCGACCGCCCGGCGGGCACCCTGGCCGGCGGTGAGGCACAGCGAATTCGACTGGCCACACAGATTGGATCGCAACTGGTCGGCGTGCTGTATATTCTGGACGAACCCAGTATCGGGCTCCATCAAAGGGACAACAAACGCCTCCTGGATACGCTGCTCAAGCTCCGTGACTTAGGAAATACCGTCCTTGTTGTGGAACATGATAAGGAGACCATTTTGACGTCGGACTACGTCATCGACCTGGGGCCGGGGGCCGGCATCCAGGGTGGTTATGTCGTCACCACAGGCACGCCGGAACGGATAGCCCAGGACAACGGTTCTCTCACCGGCCGATATCTCGGTGGTACGAACGCTATCCCTGTCCCAGCGGTACGGAGAGGAGGAAACGAGCGCGCCCTGATCATAGAAAAGGCTACAGGCCATAACCTCAAATCCATTACCGTGAATTTTCCCCTCGGGATTTTCATCTGCATTACCGGAGTCTCCGGCTCGGGAAAATCCACCCTTATCAACGAGACCCTCTATCGGGCCCTGGCCAAGCATTTTTACAAATCAAAGGACGCTCCTCACCATTACGAGCGAATCAGGGGGATGGAGCTTATCGACAAGGTGATCAATATCGATCAATCTCCCATCGGCCGAACGCCCCGATCAAACCCGGCCACCTATACGGGACTCTTCACATTCATCAGAGACCTGTACTCGCACATCCCCGAATCGAAGGTGCGCGGCTACAAACCCGGCCGGTTCAGCTTCAACGTCAAAGGGGGCAGGTGCGAAGCCTGCAAGGGTGACGGTATTATCAAGATCGAGATGCACTTTCTGCCCGACGTGTACGTTGCCTGTGAGGTGTGCAAGGGCAAACGGTACAATCGCGAGACCCTGGAGATCAAATATAAGGGCAAGTCCATCGCCGATGCTCTGGATATGACGGTGGATCAGGCCCTGGATTTCTTTGCCAACATTCCCTCGATTCGCCGCAAGCTGGAGACGCTCTCGGCCGTGGGCTTAGGGTACATTCACCTGGGCCAGCAGGCCACGACCCTGTCCGGGGGGGAGGCCCAACGGGTCAAGCTCTCGACAGAGCTCTCGAAGAAAAGTACCGGGCGGACGCTCTATATACTCGATGAACCGACCACCGGTCTCCATTTCGAAGACATCAAAATGCTTTTGAAGGTTCTCGATAGATTGGTCAATATGGGCAATACGGTCATCGTCATCGAGCACAACTTGGAGGTGATCAAGACGGCGGACTACATCATCGATCTCGGGCCTGAGGGTGGTGATGAGGGGGGGCATGTGGTGGCCCGGGGGACACCGGAGGAAGTGGCACGAGTACATTGCTCGTACACCGGGCAGTTTCTGCAGAGAGAATTACAATTGGCAGGGTGACATGAATATCTTTTTCATCATCGTTGTCATAGTTGCTTGTTACTTGATCGGCTCAATTCCAACGGCCTATCTCGTTGTGAAGAAGTTCGCCCAGAAGGACATAACCCAATTGGGCTCCGGAAATATCGGTACCATGAATGTCCATCGAGCCACAGAGAGCAAGCCCCTTGCTCTTTTGGTCCTGCTGTCCGATATGGCCAAGGGGGCGATGGCCGTTGTCCTGGCGAAGACCGTTTTGAGCGCTGCGCCCATGGCCCCTGTGCTCACCACGGCGGCAGTCGTGTTGGGCCACAACTATTCCATCTATATGCGATTTCGAGGCGGTCGAGGACTGGCTACGGCTGCAGGGGCTCTCATTGTCTACAGTCCACTCCTTCTCCTGACATGGCTGGTGATATGGATTGTTCCTTATCTTCTCTCCAAGATACTTGTTGTTGGCACCCTTACTGCCACGGTCTTGAATCCAGTGGCTGCGTATGTCTTGAATCGTCCGCCCTCTGAGGTCATCTTCGCCGCGGTGATTTCGGTGATCGTTCTTCTGAGGCATATATCCAAGGTGAAGATGCTCATCCGGGGTACTGAGCCGAAAAAATACTGGAAGATTCGCAATGAGAAGCATACATCTTAAAACAGTGTGATTGGAAGAGGTCATGGAGTTTTTCAAAATCGGTTTTCTCTCTTTTGGCATCGTTGATCTCATCGACATCGCAGTGGTCGCCTTCGTCTTTTACAAATTACTGATGATGTTACGGGGGACGCGAGGGGCTCCCATGTTGATGGGTCTCGGCATCATTTTAATGGCCTCAATCGTAGCCCAATTATTTCAGGTGAAAGCCCTCAACTGGATCATCTCCAGCATTGGCCGGCCCGTATGGCTGATCGCTTTGGTCATTCTCTTTCAACCTGAATTGCGCAGGATGCTGACCCGACTGGGGCAAAGCCGGTTCGGTAAGATCTTCGTCAAAGAGAAAAGCTTCAAAGAACTGGAGGAGGTCATCAAGGCCGCTTTTGACCTTTCAAAACGAGGGTACGGCGCTCTCATCGTGCTGGCTCGGGAGACCGGGTTACAGGGTATCCTTGAGACGGGTACCAAGGTGCACACTGAAGTCTCAGTGCCTTTGCTGGTGACACTTTTCACCCCACCTTCACCGACGCATGATGGTGCTGTCGTCATCCAGGACGGAATGATCGAGGCCGCCGGTTGTGTATTACCTCTCAGTCAGGCTCCCAAATTGGATGCTTCGGTCGGTATGCGTCATCGGGCGGCCTTGGGCCTGTCCGAGGAATCGGATGCCGTCGTAGTCGTCGTCTCAGAGGAGACCGGTGCCGTCTCGACGGCCATGGAGGGGCGTATTGCGACACATCTCGATACCAGCTCCCTGCGAGACGAGCTGTCGAAACGGTTCACCACTCCACCTCAACAAGAAGCGGAAACATAAATCCATGCCGTCTGCAAGCGACCCTAAAACATCCGAGAGTACGTCAAACGGTTAGGGTTACGAAGTCCGTATCGTCTGACGGTTACGGAATTGTGTAGGCCCTTGCATTTGCAGGGACAGGTTTCGCGGCTACAGAACCAGACTCAAACACTCGCAAGAAAATCTTCTCCGAAAGGGCAGGATTTTTCTTCCTTTTCAGGACAAGTATAGGTCCATAAAAACCTCGGTTCTGAGCGAAGGTATCCCCCGAAAAGGTTACGGTGTTGAATATGAGGTTGACAAAAGTATGAATAGATTTTATATTCGCTCTAAATTACAATACGTTAGATGGGAACTTCTGTAAGGCCTTCGGTGTTTAAAGTCTGTATTCTTAAAATGCCCTCAAGATTTCGGTTCACGGTGAAGGAGTGAATGGTGAAACGTATGAAAGAAGAGAATGCCCACAAGTCTTACACAGGCATCGTTTCCAGGATGCAGGTATTGCGATCCCATTACAGGGGGGTCAACGCGGCCTTTGGACTCGGGTTTTTGATTGCAACCGGGCTGGGATGGTTTCTCGTAACTCTTATCGTTGAAGCTCTCTTTCGGTTACCGAGCCCCGGTCGCCTCATACTTTTTTTCATGGGAATTATTCTCCTGGGAGCGGTCTTTCTTGGAACGCTCGTTCGGCCTCTTGTGAGAATCCCATCCCTGCAAAACCTCGCCCTGCGTGTCGAGAAACGGTTTCCCAAATTTCGCGAGAGACTCATCGGAACGCTTCAGTTGTGGGAAAAACATACATCCAATCCTGAGGGCTACTCGCTGGAAATGATTGAAGCTGTGGCTCTTGAGTCGGAACAGCTGGCAAAAAACGTGGATTTTAAAAAGATCGTGGATACAAAAAAATGCTGGAAGGTGGCCCAGTCCATCCTGGGTCTGCTCATAATCACCCTGTTCATCTTGGTCCTCTTTCCCAACACCTTTTACTCCTCGCTGAACAGGGTTGCTCATCCCCAGCGACACTTTCCGAAACCGCTGAAGACATACATCACCGTATCGCCAGGCGATACGGAAACCGTCTCCCAGGAGGATGTAAAAATATCTGTTCGCGTCTCGGGGGAAGTTCCCCAAGAGGTGCTTCTCCATACGGTCGAAGTGGGTCATGAGAACTGGAAAACGTACCCCTGTGAGAAAGAGTCGGATGGGACCTATGCCTATGTCCTCGAAAGTGTCAGACGCTCCGCACACTATTCGGTCGAAGCAGGCGATGCGAAGAGCCCGGTACACACAATAACCGTTATCGACAGGCCCATGGTGAGACGACTCAAGCTGCGGTATACGTACCCCCCCTATACACGCTTGGGTGCCAGGGATGAGGAGGATAATATCGGCGATATCAGAGCCATCGTGGGAACTTCGGTCCATCTTGAAATCCTGGCGAATAAAACCCTCGACTCTGCTCGGGTCGTCATGAGTGATGGAGGTGTCATCGACGCAGAGGTCAGGGGCAAAGCAGGGTCCGCCGATTTTGTCGTCCGCCGGGATGGAAAATATCACCTGGAACTGACGGACAGGTCCGGTTTGAAAAACAAGGATCCCATCGAATATCGCATCACCGCGCATTCCGACGAATATCCGCTCGTACGTATTATCAGGCCTGGAAGGGACACCGAGCTGACTGAGGATATGCTGGTCCCTCTGGCCATCGATGCCACCGATGATTTCGGCTTTTCCCGTTTGAAATTGGTCTATCACGTCGGTGAGGAGGGAACGCCTGAGGAACGCACCGTACCGCTGCCGAAAGGTCTCGGGACCGAAATGACCGTGGAGTATGCTTGGGATCTCGCCAACTTGGATCTCCTGCCCGAGGATGTGGTCTTCTATCATGCCGAAGTCTATGACAACGATGTCGTCTCCGGTCCCAAAGGGTCGAAGAGTCGTGTTTTTATGGTTCGGTTTCCGTCCATCTATGAAATTTACGCTGATGTGGAGCAGAGCCAGGAAGAACAGATGGTGGATCTCAAGGAGATGCTGCGAGAGAGCCGGGATCTGAAGGAGAAGCTGGACCAGGTGGTGCGGGAGCTGCAGCGAGAGACCGAGCTCGATTGGGAGAAACAGAAGGAGACGGAGGGGGCTCTCCAGAAACAGCGGGATATGGTGGAGGATCTGAAAAAGCTCTCGCAGGAAATGGATGAGACCATTGAAAAGTTGGAGCGGAACGATCTGGTCACACCGGAGACCCTGGAGAAACTGGAGGAAATCCAGAACCTCATGGAAGACATCGCCACTCCTGAGCTGATGGCCGCTCTGGAAAAACTTCAACAGGCCATGCAGCAGATCGATCGGCGCCAATTGCAGCAGGCCATGAAGGATTTCTCCTTCAGCCAGGAGGATTTTCAAAGGCGCTTGGAGCAAACCCTTGAATTGCTCAAGCGCATCCAGATGGAACAGAAGATGGATGCCCTGGTGAAAAAGATGGATGAACTTCTTGAAAGACAGGAGAGTATCAATCAGAGTACGGATCAGGCCGATGAGTCGCAGGAGATGAGCGATCTGGCCGCACAAGAGGAACGAATGAAGCGAGATCTGGATCGACTCAAGGAAGAGCTGAAGGAGCTCACCGAAGAGATGGAGGAGATGCCCCTCATGCCCTCGGATATGCTCGACTCCCTTGCACAGGCCATGGACGAAAGCCAACTTTCCGAGATGATGTCCCAAGTGAGTCAGATGCTCTCTCAGAACCAGAAGATGCAGGCACAGGAAACACAGAGCAAGATTTCCAACTCACTGAGCCGTATGAGCCAAGGGCTCAAGATGGCTCAGGCCATGATGATGCAGAATATGTTCCAGGAGGTGCTGGAGGCAATGCGAAAAGCCACCCACCAGCTCCTCGAACTCTCCCAGCAGCAGGAGAACCTTTCCTCTCAAACAGAACAGATGGGGAGAAACAGTCCCCAATGCGATATGATGGCGGAGAAGCAGCTGGATACGTTTAATAATGCCGTCAAGGTGGCGAACGCCCTCTTCGAAGCGGCTAAAAAGAGCTTTTTCATAACCCCGGATGTTTCAAAGTCCATGGGAAAAGCCATGGCCAACATGGAGGAAGCGATTGGTCGTCTGGAGGGCAGAAACATGAGTTCGGCAGCGAAGGGCCAACGTGAAGCCATGAGTAATCTCAACGAAACAGTGATGCAAATGCGCTCGGCCATGGAGAGCATGTGTTCCTCCGGGCAATGCTCCGGCAGTATGCAACAGTTTCTGCAGCGACTCGAGCAAATGGCACAACAGCAGATGGGGCTGAATCAACAAACAATGGGTTTTGAACAGATGACACAGTGGTCTCTCGAGCAGAGGGCGGCGTTGCAACGATTGGCTGCGGAGCAGGAGATGTTGCGCAAAAACCTGGAAGAATTACAACGGGAGATGGGGAACCGGCCGGAAATTCTGGGACGGTTCGACGAGGTCATCGAGGATATGAAAAAGGTCTCGGAAGATATGGGTGGGGAGCATGTGAATCAGGAGACCATAGCGCGCCAGAACAGGATCCTGTCGCGGCTTCTGGACTATCAGCGATCCATGCGCCAGCGGGATTACACCCGGCGCCGCAGGGCGAAACCCGGCAAAGAGTACCTTCGAACCGGCACCCTCTCTCTGCCCGAAGATTTGGGTGAGCAACATGACCAGCTGCGACAAGATCTCTTGAAGGCCTTACAAGAGGATTATCCCAAGGAATATAAGGAACTCATCCGGGCCTATTTTGAGGCTCTGTCAAAAGAACGGGAAACCTCGGAATCGAAATTGTAATTTTTTCCACCCTCTTCCTGAAGGATTCGGCTTCCACTCACAAGGGACACGCTTCACCAATAGAAATGAGAGCGTTCAATTTAATACATATATCCGCTTTCCTGGCACTTTTCATGTGGGTGTCTCCTGTCTCAACCCAGGGGATACCCCAAGGGAAGGATGAGGTGCAGAGCAAGCTCGATCGTGCCAGAC
>CP070758.1:4936313-4952332 GCA_020348925.1 Gemmatimonadota bacterium
GGGCGTAGGTGGATAGAAGAACGCAAAATAAGCGATGACAAGAACTGCGATGACTATGCCACCAGCTAAAATTTTCTTCATCAAACCACCGCGCTTTTCCATTGCTTTACCCTCCCTTCAAAGGTTTCAAACTTCCGACTACCAACCACCAACCATACAGCTAACGGATCAGACGAACCATACTCACCTCCTTTTTTCATTGTCCAAATCTTTCAAGATCGTAAACTCATTCCGTTGTCTTATCAAAGTACAAATCAAACTCGAAATAGTTGGTCTTTTTTTATACTTTTCCAATCATCCGGTATCCCGCCTGACAATAATAGGGCGGTCATACAAAATGCCACCGTCTGCCGTGATCTTGAAATATAAAGTCGTAGAATTTTGGACCGTGTTGTTTAAAATAATCTGATAGGTGTTGTCACCGGTGTGTGCAACTTCCACGAGATTCTGGCCCATATGAACGGTGCCCTTCCCTCCGCTGGCCTGAGCATAGCCATAAACACTGAGGTCATTTTCATCAAAGGCAAAGGCCAGATTTATCTCTTTCTGCGTTTCAACCTTCACCTCTATGAAGACAATGGCTTCGGAATACGCCACCTCAACAGATCCTCTGACATGTTCGGTGTCAATAGGAAAACGATCTCCCGGTTTCAACGTTCCCGCCAACTCTTTGAGCGTCATCGTTCCGTACAGTTTCGAAACATCAAAGGAATCTCCTTTCTGCTCCACGCCGGTGAACAGGAGGTACACCAGAAGACCAAAAATCAAACCGCAGGAAAAGACGTAGGCATACTTAAGAGCACTTTTCATCTGGAAGCGCTCGAAAAGTGACGGGAGAAAGGTTTTTCTTTGTTGGGTGTAAAGTTTTTTCGGTAAAATCTCTTTCATGATATTCTTTTTCAGATTGGAAGACGGCTCGATCTCCTCGACTGCGCTCAACACAGTGGACATCGCGAAAAGCTCATCAAAGTACTGACGCGCTTCCGGATTCTTCGAGAGATGCTTCTTGAGGTCCGAGCTCTCCTGGCTGGAGTTGGCTCCATCAATCTCCTGGTTCATTAAACCGACATACTTTTTATCCAGCATTTTCGACATAACCTCTTTTGCTCAAAATGTCCTTGAGGAGTTGCCTCGCTGTGAACAGTCTTGATTTTACAGTTTTTTCCGGAACGTCGAGTACATCACTCATCTCTTTGTACGAAAAATCCTGAAAGTGCTTCATAACGATCAAAACTCGATAATCAGGTTTCAAATCCATCAAAGCATTTTGAAGATCTTGGTGTAATTCAATCAAACTTTGATCCTTCTTTAGCGTCGCTCCTTTAACGAGGATATCCGAGTCGTACCTCGTGAACCGTTTTCTCTGATTGATAAAATTCAGAGACTCATTTACGAGTATACGATATAGCCAACTGAAAAACTTGTACTTAGGATCGAAGTATCGTAAATTCTCGAACGCCTTGATAAATACCGATTGCGTAACATCTTCTGCATCCTCGTATTGGTGTATCATCCGGTAAGCCCCGTTGAAAATGGGCTTCTGGTACTTATCGACTATATGCTCAAAAGCGTTCGTGTTGCCCTCGATACACTTTTGAACAATCTTCACATCATCCTGACCAGACATAATTACAAACGAGCGGCTGAAAAAGTTGGTTATGAATGAGAATTTTTTTCGTCACCCCTGTTTCAGAGCGCGCGGTTGCACTTTAAAGTGCTCTAAGAATTGTTCGCATATTTTGTGGTGCGTACAGGAACATATCACATCCACGAAGTACGAATTATTCGACGATTTCAAAAATTGTGTTGAATCCAGCATATCGGAACACATCTTTGATATGACCATTCATATTGATTAGTTTGAGACCGCCTCCTGTTTCTCGCAACTTTTTTTGGGTAAAAAGAAGGACCCCCAAACCTGCACTTGAAATATATTCCAAGTCTCGAAAATCGACCGTAACCGAGGTGTTGAGTTGTTCAAAGACCCCTTTTGCTTTTGCCACCTGCGAGGCGTCGAATCTCCCGGCGAGGACAATGTGTCCGTTTTCATTCATTTCAATAGTCAGCATATCACGTTTCCAGGTTTTTAATGATTGTTATTTTGCTTGTTCGATCACAGTACTCATAATCGATTTCATCTGCTATACATTTTACCAAGTGAATGCCCAAACCTCCGACCTTTCTCTCTTCAATACATTGATTTGTATCGACCTCATCGACTTTCGTAATATCAAATGGTTCCACATCAAAATCGTTCAGAATGAGTATGAGCTTGTTGTCGCTTCTCTGGATATGTATCAAAATATCGTTCGGACTCTCGGAGCTGTATTTGATCATATTTGTGAACAGTTCCTCAACGATAAGGTCAATGTTCGAGGCTACCGAATGGGCCAGCTTGCTTTTCTTTTTAAACTCGTTGAGAAAGGCAAAAACGTTGTCCAGAGAGCTCATATCTCGTCTGAACTTTTTTTCCATCTGCACACTCATATCACCTTCGCTGCAACTATAGCTATATCGTCGCTCTGGGGAGAATGATTCGTGAATACTCTGAGTTCATCTCTAATCCGATCGATAATACTTCCAGCCTTCTGTGAGGCGCTTTGCTCAACAGTCTCCAAGAGCCTCGACTCGTTAAACATTTCTCCCTGCACATTCATTGCCTCTGTAACGCCATCTGTGTAAACGAGAAAGAAATCTCCCTGATTCAAAGGAATTTGTCTCTCCACGTACACAGAATCCTTGGAAAATCCTAAAATGGGCCCCTGGCACTCGACCAACCGGACCGATTTGGATTGATGTGTGAAAGACAGAAGAGGATTGTGACCTGCGTTGGAAAATCGTAGAAGTCTTTTTTTCATGTCGAAAACCAGAAACGTCATTGTTACAAACATATCCCCTGGCATAATGGCCTCAAGGGTTGAATTGGTCTCCGAAATAACAAGATCTGCTGATGTGAAATTTTGAGTGGTGGCATACAAAATGCCCTTCACCATGGTCATAACCAGCGCAGCTGACGGTCCGTGTCCTGAGACATCCGCGATGACGATGCCGAACAGATCATCGTCTAAATGAAAATAATCGTAATAATCCCCACTCACCTCCTCGGCCGGACTGAAGTAACTGGAAATTTCCAACCCTTCAACAGCGGGAACGTGCTTGGGTAAGAGCCCCAACTGGATATCGCGAGCCATTTCCAATTCATCCTCCATCCGTTTACACTGCAGGGCTTCTTCTTGAAGGTGTGAATTTCGGATGAGCTGACCGGACTGTACAGCAATGATGGAGAGTAATCGCAGGTCATTGGAATTAAAGGAGTCAGAAGACTTCTTGTTCGTCACCGTAAGAATGCCGAGAAGCTCTCCCCTGAACCGAATCGGAACGCATAAGATGGATCGGATATTTTTCCGCTCCTGTTCGGTTATGACGAACCTCGGATCGTTAGATACGTTTTCCACCAAGAGGGGTTCCTGATGTTTGAGAACCCAACCGGTAAACGTGGCTCCCACTTTGTAGGTCAATGGCCGGCTCGTTCTGTCCGCTTGGCGGATGAGGGTTCTGAGAGGGGCATCGTCCTGCTCCGTAACAAGCAGAATGGATCCTTGTTCGGCTTTTACCGCTTTGATGGACTTCTCGACAATGATGTCCAGCATTTGATTCACTTCCATGGATGTACTTGCAGCAATGGCCAAATCGTTCAGGACTGTCAACTCCTCCACTGCGGATTTCAGCCTGCGAATCTCATTTTCCAAGTGAACAATTTTTCTATCGTTATCCATTTCAGCGCGCACCATACCACATTTTGATTCTTCCATACATTATTCTTGTCTCTTCTTCGGAAACCTCCGCTCAATAATCTCGCTCGTGTTTTTGCGGCTCTGTGCTTATATAACGGGTGTCCGTAACGTTGATCTTAATAATTGAAGCCGTTCATCCTACAAGGTGTGCATCGGAACACATGGAAGCACAGCATGAAGAAGTAGCACAGTTATGCTTCGATGCCTTCTGCGAATACGAGATTGCGTTTCAATCGAAAAGAACTTTCATCTTAATATGCAATATTACAGCCAATAAGCAATAGGTATTTCGCTAATCAGAGAGTTAAGAAGTTTTAACAAGTATGACTGACAATCTCATGGGTGAAGAACCTCATATGCACTGCCAATCCCATTTATTGGCTTTCTATTCAACCTAAGTTATTCTTTTCGATTGAATATGTCAAGGGATTTCTGAGATCTCTTTGAAAGAAGAACGTCACCGTATATTTGAAGCCGTGTGCCGAAAAAATCTGAGATTTTTAACTTGAGACAGAAAAAGTATGGAAACCTCTCTAAAATCAAATAGTAACCATACCTTTTCACGACAATCCCGGGTGACAGTTTTCGACCTCCTTCCCCGTTTCCAAAAGCAGGGTTGCCTTCGCTCTGAAACAGATTCGATTCGGGGCAGCGGTCGCCCGCTTCCTGTTCAAAGGTTCGACCGATCCGTGGCCATATGACTTCGCACCACGTTGAGGCCTGCGCGACCCTTCGTCTCCCCGGCCCGCTGTGCTGTGAGCCTTTAATACCGAATCCCTTTCGAACTTCAAATTATCCCAGTCTTTCGGAATTCCGCAACATCCCGAAAGGTGAACGGAAAACGTTCAATATTTCTGTACTATAGAACAAGAAATCTGGGCTTGAGATTCCTGACAAAAGCCAACCATATGTATTTTATAATGATACATCGATGATCCCGATATGAAACTGCACGGGTTCTTCATCGAAGTTTCTGGATCCAGAGAGAATTGTATTGACAAAAAAGTGGCCTCTCATTATATTTAAAATTGAGACTCATTTGCAATTGGAGGTGAGATACGATGAATACCGAGGAGAGAACGTTCGAGAGGTATTTACGCTCTCAGGGTTTGAAATTCACTGTCCAGCGGAAATTGATATTGAGAAAGGTGTTTGCAATGCACGACCACTTTGAGGCGGATGATCTCGCCACAGAGTTCAGGCTGGAGGGGAAAAAGCTCTCTCGAGCCACAGTCTATCGTACATTGCCCTTGTTGGTCCAATGCGGTTTGATCAGAGAGGTCCAATTCGGTGAGAATCATGCCCATTACGAACAGACTATGGGCCATCAGCATCACGATCATTTGATCTGTGTCACGTGCGGGAAAGTGGTTGAGTTCTGCGATGATTCCATCGAACAACTCCAGGACGACGTCTGCGCGAAACACGGTTTTCAGCTTGAATCCCATAGTTTGGAAATTAAAGGGTACTGCAATCATTGTTGGAAACGAATATGCAGTTCGGCTTCAAGTGTGTCAACGAGAGACGATGAAGAGAGAGCGAGGTAATTCATGAGCCCAACCAGATACATATCGCTGCCTCACTTGCGGGTGGGGCAAAGCGGGACGGTTAAAGAAATAACCGGGGGCTCTGGCGTTGTCAAAAAATTGACAGCGTTAGGCCTGAGACCGGGTCAGATCGTTACGAAACGAGATTCTGTTTTTACGCGAGGCCCGGTCGTGCTGAAAGTCAACAATACGCAAATGGCCATCGGCTATGGCATGGCCCAGAAGGTGTTGGTGGAGGTCGAGGAAGAGTGAAACGTGTGCTTCTCATGGGAAATCCCAATGTAGGGAAAAGCGTGGTCTTTTCCAGGCTCACGGGTGTCAACGTGGTTTCGTCCAATTATCCCGGAACGACGGTGGGTTATACCAGGGGACATATGCATATCGGCAGCGAGAGAGTAGAGATCGTCGATGTTCCAGGGGCCTATACCTTGGACCCGACGTGCAAGGCCGAAGAGGTGGCGGTCGAAATGCTCCTGGAGGGAGACCTTGTCATGAACATCGTCGATGCCACCAATCTTGAGAGAAATCTTTTTCTCACCCTCCAGCTCTTAGAGAAGGACATTCCCCTGCTTCTCGCCCTGAACATCTGGGACGAGGCGCGACACAGGGGGATCCATATTGACGTCGAGAAACTGGAGGCAATACTCGGTGTACCGATTGTCCCAACCGTGGCCGTGTCCGGGGAAGGTATCAAGGAGTTGGTTTCACGATTGCCCGAGGCCAGGGTCGCCCGGCGACCCTCCGCCACTTCCGATGAGCTTTGGTCTGAGATCGGCAGAATAACGGCTGAGGTTCAAACCATCACCCACCGCCATCATACGTGGAGGGACAGATTTGAGGAGGCCAGCATCAAACCGATAACTGGCATCCCGATTGCGCTGACCATGATCTTACTGGTGTTTACCTTTGTGCGCCTTGTCGGGGAAGGATTGATTGCGTACCTCTTCGAGCCTCTTTTCCATGATGTGTACGCACCGCTGTTAATGAAAATTGGTTCTCTGTTGGGCTCAGGTGGAATTGTCCATGACGTTGTCGTCGGTACATTGATTGATGGCCGCATAGATTTTGAGCTCTCTTTTGGCGTTTTAAGCACAGGCCTTTTCGTGCCACTGGGCATTGTTCTGCCTTACGTCTTTGCCTTCTATTTCGCATTAGGATTTCTGGAGGATCTTGGATATCTGCCCCGACTGGCCGTATTGACCGATAATTTCATGCATCGATTGGGACTGCACGGGTACGCCATCATTCCAAACGTTCTCGGTCTTGGGTGCAATGTTCCCGGAATACTGGCCACGCGTATCTTGGAGAGCAAGAGAGAGCGATTCATTGCAGCGACCATCATGGCCATCGGTGTTCCCTGCGCGGCGCTGCAGGCCATGATTTTGGGATTGGTCGGGGAGCGGGGTGTCCGGTATGTGGCCGTCGTCTATGGCACGCTCTTTCTCGTATGGTTTTTGTTGGGTTTCATATTGAATAGAGTTCTCAAGGGATTCTCTCCTGAGATTCTCACCGAGATTCCTCCGTACCGGTTTCCTCCTTTTCGCATCCTCCTTAGAAAACTTTGGTATCGACTGTCCAATTTCCTTCGTGAAGCGATCCCTTTCGTTCTCTTGGGAGTTCTTCTGATCAACGTTCTGTTTGTGTTCAAAATCATGAACGCAATCGCCACACTCACCGCTCCTGTCATTCGTGGAATCTTCGGTTTGCCGGAAGAAGCCATCTCTGTTCTCGTAATAGGCTTCTTACGCAAAGATATAGCCGTGGGCATGCTGGGCCCCCTGAACCTCTCTACGAAACAGTTGGTAGTGGGAACCACGGTCCTGTCCATCTACTTTCCTTGCGCGGCCACATTCATCATTTTGCTGAAAGAACTCGGATTGAGAGGGATGCTCAGATCGGCAGGCATTATGATACTTGTGGCCATCACAGTGGGTGGACTGCTCAACTTGATTTTGTAGAATATGGCGATATGTAAGGTGAAGATACGATGAGTTCACACGGGTTAAAAAATCGACAGAGAGGACCCCCCGGGCGCACATTTGGCGAGGATTATCGGACGCTGTCCCATCGCATATTCTCCCTGGCAAACCGCGGTGTTTTAAGAATCGATTTTATGCGAAAAGTCTTAAAAATGCTTTTCACCTTTACCGAATGCGATGCGGTCGAGTTGCGACTGAAGGAACGCGACACGTACTACCGATGTGAATTCACAGATGATCCCAAGGCTTCTTTTCATTTTGAGATTCTTCCCACCATGCGCGATAATAAGGGAAAGATCATATACCGTTCCCATGAAGATTCTGACTTGGAACGACTGTGCACGGATGTGATTCAGGGCCGGATACACCCTTCGGTATCTCTTTGTACAAAGAGCGGAAGTTTTTGGACTGGAGACGCAGAACATCCTGTGACATTAGCTCTAACGAATGATGAACAGGAGCGAATTTATAATCTTGGTGAACATTACCGGTCACTCGCCCTGATTCCCTTCGTGATTGAAGAGGAGAATATAGGGCTTTTGCAGTTGAACAGCAAGAAAAAGGACTTTTTCAGTCAGGATGATATTGAACTCTACGAAGGTGTCGCCCAAACCCTCGGTGTGGCTCTTCTGGATAGAAGAGCCCAGGTAGCCCTGCGCGAACGCGTCAAGGAGTTGACGTGTCTCTACGGTATTGCTCAACTGGTGGCGCAACCTGATATGACCATCGAGAAAATTATGCAGGGTATAGTGGAGATCCTGCCCCCGGCTTGGTTATATCCTGATGCTGCCGCGGCACGAATTCTTTTCGATGGTCATTCGTATACATCATCTGGATTCCAGCAGGGGTGCCATCGTCAACTCTCGGATATCATGGTCGATGAAGAGAAACGGGGTACGATCGAAGTGACATATTCTGAGGAGAAACCTGAGCTTGATGAGGGACCGTTTCTTCGAGAAGAACGTAATCTCCTCGATACTGTTGCAAAAGAGATAGGTTTTGTTGTCATCCGAAAGCGAGCCGAAACGGAGAGTACGAAACTTCAGGAACAGCTCAGACATGCAGATAGGTTGGCGACTATCGGTCAGCTCGCTGCAGGTGTTGCACACGAATTAAATGAACCCCTTGGCAATATTCTTGGATTCGCCCAGCTCATTGGGAAAGACGCGCAGCTTGCAGAACAAATCAGGCATGACATAGAGAGAATAGAAAAGGCTTCTTTACATGCACGGGAAGTTATCAAAAAATTGATGACCTTCGCTCGTCAAACACCACCACAAAAGGGGACGGTGAATGTGAACAGATTGGTCGCAGAGGGGCTTTCATTTATTGAGTCCCGGTGTGCCAAGGAGGGGGTCGAGTTGGAGCGGATTCTTTCCCCGGTCGTTCAAGAGATCAAAGGCGACCAGTCACAACTGCACCAGGTCTTAGTCAATCTTGTTGTGAACGCTATCCAGGCCATGCCGGAAGGTGGGAAATTGACCATTCGGACAACGCAGACTGAGAGCTCTGTCGTACTCATCGTTGAGGATACCGGCAGCGGTATGACTGAGGACGTGATGAGACAGATATTCGTTCCGTTCTTTACGACCAAGGATGTCGGCCAGGGGACAGGCTTGGGATTAGCTGTCGTTCATGGCATTGTGACATCGCACGAGGGCACAATAAACGTCGAGAGCAAGGTCGGACACGGAACTCGGTTTGAGGTTCGTTTGCCAGTAGGAGAACCGCACGATTACAGGAAAGGCGATTGAAATGGCAACACTCAGTACAAAAGAAAAGATACTCGTCGTGGATGATGCTCTTGATACGCTTGAGGTGCTGGAGAGAAATCTGTCCTCAAAAGGGTATCAGGTATTGACAGCCACAAGCGTCCCAGAAGCACTTCAAATACTGGACGAGAGGCCCATTGACCTGGTTATAACAGACCTGAAAATGCCCGGGGTCAGCGGTCTCGATTTGGTGCGGCATGTCCGTGAGAACATGAAAAATATCGAAGTGATGATGATTACCGGCTACGCGACAATCGAAGGCGCGGTGGAGGCGGTGAAGACGGGAGCCGAGGAATATCTTGCGAAACCATTCACAGATGAGGAATTGTTCGATTCTGTCCGACGCGCACTCAACAAGCTCCATCTCCGAAAGGCCAATCAGATAGAGCCGCGACCGGAATTTGCCGTTTATCCGCATTTTATCGGTAAGTCGAAACCTGTGCGCAAAGTCTTTCATGATATCGCCAAAGCTGCTTCTACTTCGGCCACCGTACTCATAACCGGGGAGAGCGGGACGGGAAAAGAGCTCACTGCCAGAGCCATTCACTATAACAGCCCAAGAGCATCGGCTCCCTTTGTCCCCGTCAATTGCGGTGGAATCCCCGAAGGATTGCTCGAAAGCGAATTGTTCGGACATGTCAAGGGAGCCTTCACTGGCGCCCACGAGACTCGGGCAGGATTCTTCCAAACGGCGGACGGGGGCACGATATTTCTCGATGAGATCAGTGATACGATCCCTTCTATGCAAGTGAAGCTCCTTCGGGTTTTGGAGGATAAGGAGGTGTGCATGGTTGGGTCAAGCAAACCGCGCAAAGTGGATGTACGCATCGTTGCTGCTACGAATAAAGATCTCCTCAATTTAGTACAAAAGGGTACATTCAGGGAAGATCTTTTTTACAGGCTCAATGTGATCACTATCTTTATGCCCCCACTCAGGGAAAGAGGGGATGACGTATTGCTCTTAATTCATCGTTTTGCATCCAGATTTTCTGAAGCATCTGGAAAACCGGTCCCCACGTTCTCCGATGATGCCTTGGAAGTACTGCGGAATTATCAGTGGCCTGGAAATGTGAGAGAGCTGGAAAACGTCATTCAACGGCTCGTCGTCATGATCGAGAGTGACGTTATTCGGATCCCTGACCTCCCGTCGCTCATGCGGTTCTCTGCCCCGCGCGATACAGGGCTCAACAGGACTCTGGCCGAAGTGGAGGTGGAGCACATCCGGAATGTCCTGGCGAGTGTGGAGGGTAACAAAACCAGAGCCGCAGAGATCCTTGGGATTGACCGGAAGACACTTCGCGAAAAACTGAAGTTTCAAAGCGGACCATCATAATCACCGCTTCAGCACTGGGGAGAATTTCCTCAATGGTTCATTTCTCCCCGACACCTCTCCCAGAATCCTTTGATATACCTGAACATTCTCATTTTTCCATCAAAAAATACATTCCTATAATCACTTAATTTGAATATACTTACGAAAATACATTTCATTCTGAATGGTTCCCAGCTCCTTAAAAGCAACGATAGAACGAGATTGGTATGAGTTTCGCAATACTGTTCGGTGAGAATGTTCGTAAGATATGATTGTTGTACTCATACAAACGAAAGGAGCGACAGACAATGGCAACCGAATCGGAATTACGAGAGGCAGAAAAGAAGCGTGGACCGAGTATCCGCCGAAAGGAGAGAAGTGCGGACGAGGTGATAACAACTCCTCTTCCAGAAAAACCTCATGCGGAAGTCCGAGAGAAGAAGGAGGTAAAACCTATTCAGAAGAGGAATGCGTGGAAACTTCTTTATGCACCTCATCCGCCCCGAGCCGATCAAATGAGCGGTTCTGCGACAGTTTCATCTTCCGCTCAGGTTGAAGCTGAGGAGAAAATATCTCGTGGATTGTGTGTGAATTGCAGAAAGGATGAAACGTGTACCCTTCCGAAACCCGAAGGGGGCGTTTGGCGGTGTGAGGAGTATGAGCATAAAACGATCACAGCCGCAGAAATTGACGCAGAGATTTGTGAAAGTAAAAGCGTCTACGACAATGTCGTCTGGCAATTCAATAAAGCTGCCGAATTAATGGAACTTGATCCTAATATTCGGAGAATTTTAGCAACGACGACCAACGAAATTGTTGTCCACTTCCCCGTAAAACTGGACAGCGGTCGCATTGAGATGTTCACAGGATATCGCGTACAGCACAATAATGCTCTGGGCCCGTTCAAAGGAGGTCTTCGATTCCATCCGTCTGTGAACATCGATGAGGTTCGAGCATTGGCCACCTGGATGACGTGGAAGGGCGCAATAACCAACATCCCCTTCGGTGGGGCCAAGGGAGGAATCCAGATAGATCCCTCCAAATACACGACTTCGGAGTTGGAGCGGATCACCCGTAGGTTCACTTTCTCTCTGGGCAACAATATAGGACCTGAGTATGACATTCCGGCTCCAGATGTGAATACGAATGCCCAGATCATGGCCTGGATACTGGACACCTATCTCTCGACGATGCCTCCACTCGATAGACAGCGCTGCGGCCATGTGGTCACCGGTAAACCCATCGAATCAGGTGGAAGCCTGGGACGCAACAAGGCCACAGGCCAAGGTGTGGTCTACACTATTGAAGAGTGGGCTAAGGATCATGATTTTCCCCTGAAAGGGGCGACATACACTGTGCAGGGTTTCGGAAACGTCGGTTCATGGGCGGCACGCTTACTGAAACCCCACGGCTCCAGACTCATCGCGGTTGAGGATGTGACAGGAGCGATCTTCAACGTGGAGGGTATCGACCCTGACGATCTTGCAGACTATGTCGAATTGAATAAAGGCGTATCCGGTTATCTCAAGGCCGAATCGATTGATCACGAGACGTTCCTGAGTACAAAAGCCGACATTTTCATCCCCTCGGCATTGGAGAATCAGATTACGGCAGAGACTGCGCCAATGCTCAATGTGAAACTTGTTGCCGAGGGTGCCAACGGTCCGACGGATCCTGAAGGAGATATCATTCTTCGGAGGGAAGGTATCGGTGTTCTGCCTGATATTCTGTGCAACTCCGGAGGGGTCATCGTCAGCTACTTTGAATGGCTTCAGAACAAGCGCAGCGAATTCTGGGACCTGGAAGAAGTGGATAGCAAGCTTCATAAAAAGATCGTCAACGCCTACAAAGCGGTGCGGAGCATTGTCGGGGAATACGATACCGACTGGCGCACCGCTGCTTACATAGTCGCCCTGCTTCGTCTGGAAATGTGCTACAAGGAACGAGGAATATTCCCGTAATCGGATTATTCCATCTCGGATTCAAAATCCTGCGAGATATTGAAGTGGTAGGACTCGCTGATTCAGAAGAGGTCGCATCCATTTTGAACGGCACAGGTGGGTGCCCTACCCACGTGCGCTCATCTTTTTTGAAACCAGATAGAGATGATCCCATTCTGATTATTGGAGTTTTCCCAATACTCGATTCAAGGCGTTCAGGGTTGCTTTGACAATATCACGATGCAAATCTTCTCTCCCAAGAGCGATACCGGCCTGTTTGGCTTTCAGAGCGACGCGTTCCCCTTTTTCGCTTATATTGACGAGAACGACCACTATTTCATGGGAATTCACCTTGATTATATGCACCCTGTAAAGGTGAAAGGCATAATTTTCAAAATATTGCTGGATTGTATTGAGGGTGGCCTGGGCGATAATATCGATGGATTTCGTCGCCGGGCCCTCCAGCGTGCCCCGGGCGGTTTTGCCTTTATAATGAAGAGCAACATCGACCTGAAATCTGTTGACATCCCCAGATGTTTTAACATCTTCTATAACTATTCTTTGTTCCATTTTCAACACCTCCGTTGTTTCTCTTTTTGGCTGACATGCTCAGGCTGCTAACAGTCAGGGAGTGTTACGTTGCGAAAACCGATCCCCGCTCGAAAGCCCGTTCCATGATATGGGGTCAAGAGCAATAATAATAGATAAATCATAAACGGGAATCAAGAGTTTTTCTTTACTGACGCTGAATTCAGGATGGAACGGGAAAAGAGCCGAGTGGGTAGGTGAGCGGGGGAGTTAGAGAATATGCGCAAAAGTGTGAATGGGTGTATCGAATGAGGTCGGATATCACTTTATCGTGTGATGGTGCGGACCAAGGAACCGAAGATCCAGCAGATCCAAACAGCAAGGGCCCGGAAGGACATCGACCGCTTCCTGAAAACGCTCAATACTGTGTACTCAGCGATCGAGAGCGGTCATTCTTATCCCCATATGAACTGGATGTGCCCTTCCTGTGGATACAAGACTTTAGGTGATAAGAGGTAAGCTTTTGTACAGCCCAAAGATCAGAGATGATCTGATACCTAGGATTTACCGGTTGGGCAAGGCCGCAAAGAAACCAGAGACCCAGGTGGTGGATACTATTCCGAGAACATATTCAAGTGAGCTTGATATGTCTGAAACAGGTGGTGGAGGAGACTCATATCTCCAGGATAGAATGCCCGATCTTATGGGAAGGGATGTGAGGATCGAAAAGAGAAGCGACGGCTGGCACTCAGTCGCTGTTTTCGATCCCATCCATAACCTCCGGTTTTGTTGGAAATGTAAATTCGAAGGGTCGACCTTAGGTGACAAGTAGCCCTCCCCCTGTCATCATCCGGCTCGACCGGATGATTCACCCTCTCTCCTCTGTCATCTTCCGGCTTGACCGATAATTCACCCTCTCCCCTGTCATCATCCGGCTTGACCGGATGATCCAGCAGGGGGGGTGGGGCTTTCATCAGAAGCTTTCTTAGAGATGGGTTTTCTGGGTTAAAAAATGTCGTTCAAGGCATTAAATACTGTGATTTCTGTAGTTTTTCTATTGAACACCAACAGGTTAACCTGGTCCGACCCGGGAACCTACAAATGGAGAGGGATTGAAAGATAGGATGTGTCCTCTTCGACGTGAGAAGATCAAAGATCATAGATGTGACCCCCTCATGGATGCTCACCTTTGAAAGAATTCAATCACTTTTGAAACGAACAGATCCGGTTCATCAATGAACATCATGTGATTGCTTTTTTGAAGTATGAAGTATTCCTTTTGCCCTCCATAATTTTTGTAACCTTTTTCCAAAGTACTGAAGGGAACTAATATATCTTTTGCGCCGGCTATTAACAACATGGGGACATCAATAGTATTAACCCTGTTCTCGAGATCGAGCGTCTTCAGCTCATCGTACATTGCCTTAACGACAACCATTGATTTATTCTCCCATCCCGGATCGATACTATCAATCTCGGTTATCGTAATAACCTTGGACATTTGAAGATTCTTTCCTAAACCCTCATTCATTTTATCCAGAATTTCCATACCAATCCGCCGCCATGCCATTCCTTCCTGTAACGTCTCGTAAGGCGGAGGACCAAGATCTTCGAGTTTTTTTGCGGCTTCCTGATTTCCAGTCTTTTTCGACAGCTCCAGGACCGTCTGATAACCGCTATTTTCCACAGAACTTACAGAAAACGCACCGGCTGCGGAAACAAATTTCTCTATATTGTCTTGATGCTCCAATAAGTATAAATAGCCGAGGCCTCCTCCAAACGAATGCCCGAGTAAAGATATTTTATCTTTCTTGAACTTATCTTTAAGGAATTCGACAGTGTTTCCAACATCCTCTACGTATTTGCTGAGTATGAGAGTCTCGATTGGCGCATCGGGAGACATACATGTGCTTCTTTGATGCAGATACCCTACAACGAAATGTTTTTCAAGTTCCGGTCCTGCATATGCTTGAAAGAGCAAAGGGCCGTATGTCTCACCCGGGCCTCCATGAAGATAAAGCAATACCGGATTATTGATATCCTGTCCCCGTACTTTGATGTACAATTGAGCTTCATCCGATTGAATGTAGAATTCTTGATCAATTCGCTCACCTGCCCCCACCGCATTTAAAGTGTATGAAATAACAATTGCCGCTGATAAAGCCAACTTCAGGATTACTTTTTTCTTCCTCATTTCTCTCTCCAATTCTTATTGGGCGGACCCTGGTAGAAGCTATTCAACTTTCAAACTCTTAGACTCTTCGACGTGAGATGATCGAAGATCAAAGATTTGACCCTCTCATGACTGAAACAGTTTCACCAACTATTCAGCCAGTCCATGTGGAGAGAGAATTCAATCTCGGCATCACCGTCCCTCTTTTCCGCGGCAAGAGGTTAGAAACCTGAGGTCATAAAATGTGACCGGTCCCAGAAAACACCTTGTCCCACTAAACCTTCCCTATGCCTTTACCGAGCACGGCGCCCTTATGGCGGCAAATGTCCTTGGAAGCGAACGTGCGGCTCAGATGAGTGTTTTTGTGGTTCGTGCCTTTGCTCGCTTGAGACACATCCTTGCCTCGCATGTTGATCTGGCAAAGAAACTCGACGAATTGGAAAAGAAATACGATGTTCAGTTCAGAGTTGTCTTTGATGCCATACGCCAGCTCATGAAGCAACCGGAACCGCCAAAACGAGAAATCGGTTTTCGATCAAAAGAAGAGATCTTCTTTTTCTTTGCTGGCCAAAGAAAAAGAAGTAAAAAGAAAGGACAGCCCAATAATCATTCGCCGGGACCGTCAGCGGCTCGCTTCGCTGTTTTTTCCAAACTCGCCCGTCGGGCTCAGACACGGAAAAAACACCCACTTTGCTCCCGGACGGTCCACGGGCTCACGTTTCAGGGCGCTTCTTTTCAGCTTTTTAGCTTTTAAAATTAAAGATGCAATCCCAATTACCAAAAACAACTTCCACGGAGACTTGACCCCTTACTACACTTAAAGTCTCCCCTATGAAGGGGAGATTTAGAGGAGTGTTTACATTATTTCACTTCCGCTGACCTCTCCCTTTCCCAAAGAGCCCGCCTTGAGCTTACCGAAAGAGAGATGGAGAGGGATTGAAAAATAGGATATGCCCCTATTTTCGACTTTTCAA
>CP070758.1:4952432-4994347 GCA_020348925.1 Gemmatimonadota bacterium
ACCATTTTTTCGGCCCAAAGAGTGTCGAATAAGATTCTTATGTTTGGACTTGTGATATGGGGGCTTGTGACAAATTCAAGTTCAATATAAGGCTTAACTCATTTACTGTCAAGTGTTTTTTTAAAGTATGGTTGAAAATCAAATTACTCTAAATAATAACTTGACATAATGAACTCTTTTCTTTATCCTAATGATGACACAATTGATGCTACAAATAAGGAGGTCTTTATGCGTATTGCATCTGCCATATTAAAAGCCGAACGTGTCGGCATACGGAACCTGAGTGAAAATCTCTCGAAGCTTTTAAATGAGGGAAAACCCTATGTTATCACTGACCACGGAAAACCAAAACAGGTTCTTCTGCCCTACGATGAAATGATGGAGTTGATCGATATTCTCGATGAACTGTCCGATCCTGAAACGCTTTCCCTTATTAAAGAAGGAAGAAAGGATATTGCCTCGGGCAAAGCAGGAATTCCGCTTTCTGCATTATGGGATGAGATGGGGACATGAAAAAATATGAGATTCTCTTTCCCAACGAGCGAATAAAGAGCAGATTCCGGAAAGAGTTGGGGAAAATTCCCCTGGGGGTAAGAGAGAGAATAAAAGAGAAGGTAGAAAGTCTTTCACGTGTACCAAGACCTCAGGGGAAGATCTTTAAATATCTTCGTCCCCCCATTCAAATCTACGATCTCACAGCCCAATACAGAATACGTATAGGAGATTACAGGGTTTTGTATGATGTGGATGATACCAATAAAAAGGTTTGGATATTGGCCATAAGGAAGAAGGGTAAGGGTACATATAAATAAAACAAAGTTTTATTTATTTTTGGTGACTAAAAAAACGGTGAGGTGAAGAACACCTCACCGAGTAATGAAATCCCTCCTGTCCTCCCTTTACAAAAGGGAGGAACTCAAATATCCCCCTTTTTCAAAGGGTGGCTGAATACCTTCTCGGAGTGAAGCGATTCATCGTTTCAATACATCGCGATGATGAATCATCGCACTCCAAATGATTAGCCTTATCATACTCGGCTCGTAGTAAGCTACGAAATGAAATGGAATAGCGTTATGACACCACTCCGTTACACTGCGTACTCTGCTACAAACTTCTCTCCAGACTTCCGCAGTTTTAAAACTTCGGAGTCTTTTTCGCCCTGAAACTTGAGCCGTTGGATCGTTCGGTGAGCGAAGCATGGGTTTTTCCGACTGTCTGAGTCCTCAAGTGATGTGGGGTCAGGCATCAGAAAATAGATTTTCCTCGATTCTTTCCACAAGCCGCTTAATTTTTCTATCTTGACCAATCTTCTCTTTAACTTTGCTTGCAATATAACTGATATTAGTCCCACATATCCCCCCGAATACCCTACCGAGGGAAACATTCGTCTCATCACAATACTTATGCGCCAGGTATATCGCTATCTCTCGAGCCTCAGTTCCATGACGGCCCCGTTGACATATCGATACTTCTGATACATTTAAAGCTCTACCCACCTTTCGATTTATGTCTCTCATAGATGTGTTATGAATATACTTATGGTTAGTTACAGCATGAGCTCCTATTCCTCTTTTCTGAAGCAACTTCAGCACCCAATCTGCAAATTCTTCACTTCCCAAAGCGATCCCGGCGACTGCACCCTTCATAGGATTAACCAGCTTCCTCTCAATCCCCTCTTCAACAAACCTGCGATACTCCGATTCCGCTATTCTTCTATATCCTCCGTACTGCGCAAGGAGCCAGTCTGTTTCAAGCCAGATTCTTCTTCCTCTCATACCGATGTAATCTCTATAGCTGCTCCAGACATATTCTTCAGGACTTTTCACCAGACCACCTCGAACCGGATTGAGATGAATGTAGCGACTCAATTCAAGTAGATGACTTTCCTTTTCCAACAAAATGGCTTTGAATCGCCCCTGAAAAAGATGTCCGCTTCTGTTGTAACGTCTATTATAATTGAAGGCATATGTCGTCTTGATCCACTGCATTGCTCTGGATATATTCCCAAATGGAGTTTCAACTTCAAGATGATAATGGTTCGGCATCAGGCAAAAAGCATGGATTCTCAGCCTGAATCTTTCAACAGCTTCCTTGAAATACCCAAGAAGTCGCTTTCGATCTTTATCATCTTGAAAAATTTCCTTTCGATTATTTCCTCTGTCTGTGATATGATAGAGCACATCTGGCAAATTGATTCTAACAGATCTGGCCATGGATATCTTTCCATGATTGAAAGCAATTGAGATACGAAACGATTACTAAAAGCATCTGTAAATTACAGAAGGAGTGGAGGGATGTCAATACCCTAATCGAAAAAATTCTATAACTCGTTGTGCCATTTCACCCAAAATCTATTATCTGATGCCTGACCCCTAATTACTTGAGGGTGTATTATTTGCCCTGTACTTTGAACTGTTCGGGTCCTGCGGTCTTTTAGTTTATGAAAAATCTTTTAATTTTTATTTTCGTTGAAATCTGTAGGTGGGACTGATGGACTGGATTTCCTCGTGGGCTTCCGGGGGAGGTGTGGTTAAAAGGCTGACGACAATCACCAACATTGTCGAAACAATAAAACCTGGAACGAGTTCGAAGAGAAAAGCCTTCAGGGCCGGGGTGAGGCGCCACACCACCGTCACCGCCGTGCCGGAGAGAAAACCGGCCAGCACACCCCATTTCGTTATCCTGGGCCAGAAAAGTGACAGTACGACAGTCGGACCGAAGGAGGCGCCCAGTCCGGCCCAGGCGAAGAGGACGAGCCAGAAGATGAGTCCTTTGGCGATCAAGCCTAAGCCGATGGCCAGAAGGACGAGGACAAGAACCATCGCCCGGCTGATGGTGACCATCCTTCTTTCAGAGAGGTCACGCCCGCTTCTGACTATTTTCTGGTAAATATCCCGCACCACCCCGGAGGACGCCACCAGCAACTGAGAATCGGCCGTGGACATGATGGCGGCAAAAATGGCGGCGACCGTAAATCCGAACAAAAGCGGTGGAAAATGGCCGGCCGCAAGAAAAGTGAAGAGATTCTCCGTATCCCCGGCCGGAAGTACCTCCTGATTCGGATACAGCGCCCGCCCGATCAAGCCGACAAAGACCGCGCCCCAGGCCATGAGCACGTTCCAGACGGTGCCCAGCAGGGCCGAGCGGCGGAGCTGGGTCGGATTCTCGACGGACATGTATCGGACCAGGATGTGAGGATTGCCCGGCGATCCCAGACCGATCCCCAGAAAACCGACGACGCCACCAAAGCCAATGGCCCAGGGATCCAGCATGAGCGCATCGATGAAGGTTAGTTGTGAGACAACTCTATCGATTCCTCCGTATCGGATGAGAACCACCAGGGGCAATCCAACGAGACCAACAAGCATGAAGACCGCCTGCAGGACATCGGTCAGGGAGACAGCCAGAAACCCTCCCAGCATTGTATAGATGAGAACAATACCTGCCGTGAGCAGCAATCCCTCAAACGGAGAAAGACCGAAACTCGATGAAAAGGCTTTGCCGCCGGCCGTCAACTGGGCCGATACGTAAGCCACCATAAAGATGACGATGATGACAACCGAAACGACACGCAGGATATGCTGGGTATCCTTAAATCGAGACTCGAAGTAGTCTGGCAGTGTAATGTCTCCAGCCTTCGCTGTGTATCGCCGCAGACGTTTGCCCACAAAGAGAAAAAGAAAAAGTTCAACGACAATATAGCCGACCGCCGCCCACACCGCCGAAGCCCCGCGGGCATAGGCCATGCCGCTCAGGCCCAGGATGAGCCAGGCCGACCGTCCCGACACAACGGCGCTCAGGGCCACCACGTAATCTTTCATCCTGCGGCCGCCGAGAAAAAAATCGCCCAGGGAGCCTGAAGCGAACTTTGCGGTGAGAATTCCGATAAGAACCATGAAGATGAGATATCCCACAAAGGCGATGAGCGCGGCCGCATCGCCAATATGTGTCCCTTCAGTTCCCATCCTCCCCCTTCTCCACAAACAGAAAATAGAGAACTGCGGCCAGACCTATAATAAAAACCGGCAGATCAAAAAGGACGAACACAAGCCAGGCATGCACGGGGTTTCTCTCTGTTTATTTTAAACCTAATCCGTCGATTCCTTGAGGGCTTCTTCTTCCTTCTTATAAACCAAAACCGAGAGTCCTATACTGACTTCATACAACAGGATCAGGGGAATAATCATCATGACTTGAGTAAAAACATCAGGGGGGGTGAGAAGTGCAGCACCGACGGCAATAACGACGATGGCGTATCTCCTCTTCTTACGCAAGAAGCTGGGACTTAAGAGACCGATCTTCGTGAGAAAGAGGGAGAGCACCGGCAATTCAAAAACGAGCCCGAAGGCCAACATTATCCTCGTTACGAAACCTATGTATTTGCCAATATCGAGTTGTGGCTCGATATCCGGAGTGGCCAGGCCAAGTAAGAACCGAAGCCCAAAAGGGACAATTAAAAAATATGCGAAGGCACTGCCAGCCAGAAAACAGAGCATTGTTAAAAGGATAATTGGTACGACATGTTTTCTCTCGTGGGGGTATAAACCGGGGACGATAAAAGCATAGGTTTGGTAAACAACAACAGGAAGAGCGATCAGGAATCCGCAGACTAAGGAAATGAGGACACGAACAAAGAACATCCCGGTCGGGGAGAGAAAGATGAGCTTGGGCTGCGGCTCGATGGCGTGCACCGGAAAAGTGAGGAAATCTAAAATGTATCCGGAAAAGGCGAAACAGGCAATGGCGCCCACGATGATGGCCGCCAGCGACTTGATCAATCGCCACCGTAACTCCTCAAGATGATCTAAAAAGGACATGTCCTTAACAGGTTTCTCTTTTGGCGATGTGTTCTCGGTTGACATTTCTGCCTCGCACTAATAACGACTGGTTTTGCCTCATCAATATACACTGTTCTGCCGAATCATCAAAATTATTTACCATAATACGTGAATCAAAAAGAAGTTGCGACAGAGGTACATTATCGAATACTATGCATCGCCGCGATCTCTATTCGCATCCGATTCTGCTTGTCGCAGGCGAAGGACGAAGCTCTTGGTGGGACACTTGGTGACGGCGTTTTCAAGACCGTCCTCAACGGTATAATCGATTACGGGCAGGTTGCCGTCCATGGTGATGGCCCCAGATGGTGTGACCTTCGGGGTTGAGCACAGCTTACAACCGATGCAGCCGACGGTGCAGACTGTTTTCACAGCTTTGGCCCGATCCTGGGAGACACATCCCAGGTAGACCCCAGCATGCTTCGGAATGAGCTGCATAATGTCCCTGGGGCAGGCGCTGACGCACAACCCGCAGGCGGTGCACTTCTCCTCGAGAACGACGGGCAATCCGTTATCACTCATAGCGAGTGCTTCGTAGGGGCAGCCCCGAACACAATCGCCCAGACCCAGGCATCCGTATTGACAGCCTTTGGACCCGTGTGCGATCAATTCTGCGGCCGCGCAGCTCTCCAGACCCTCGTAGCGGCACTTCTCCACCGCCTCCGCGCGACCCCCCTGACAATGCACTGAGGCCACTTCCGGGGCGACGTCACCCACCTCCACACCAAGAATCTCGGCGATCTTTTCCGCGATCTCCGGTCCACCGGGTTTGCAGTCCGTGACGAGCACCTTGCCACCGACAACCGCCTCGGCGAATCCAGAACAGCCCGGATACCCGCAGCCGCCGCAATTGGCTCCTGGCAATACGTCCAGCACCTGTTCGATCTTCGGATCGATCGTAACGGCGAACTTCTTCGATGCGACGGCCAACCCCAACCCAAGGAGGAGTCCCAGTCCACCCAATGAAAGAATGGCGTACAAGAAACTAACTGGCATCATGAATTACCCTGACGAAATGAGATTGTTGAAATCCAGTAGAGCAACGATTAATCGTTGCACTCCATATTATAAGTTCACCCAACCCCGTATTCGCCGGCCTCATCGGAGTGAAATGATTCGTCATTTCAGATTGTTCCAACAGCCTCTATTTTTATAGTTTCACCAAACCTGTGAAACCGAGAAAGACAATAGCCAACAGACCGGCGACAACCAAAGCAATCGGTGTACCCTTCAGCGGCCCCGGCACGTCGGCAAACTCCAGTCGCTCACGAATGCCGGACATGATGATGAGAGCCAGGGTAAATCCAATCCCCGCTCCCACGGCAAAAACAATACTTCTGATGAAATCGTAATCCTTGATGACATTGAGCAGCGCCAGCCCCATAATGGCGCAGTTCGTGGTGATCAGGGGGAGATAAATTCCCAGGGCTTTATAGAGTGCCGGACTCACTTTGCGCAGAAAGGTCTCCACCAACTGAACCAAGGAGGCGATTATGAGTATGAACGAGACGATCTGGAGGAACTCGAGACGGAGGGGAATGAGAACGAAGTGGTACACAAGATACGTCCCCACGGCGGCCAGTGTCATAACGAAGATGACGGCCATACCCATCCCGAAGGCCGTATCCGTCTTCTTGGATACGCCCAGAAAGGGACAAATGCCCAGAAACCTCGCCAGGACAAAGTTGTTGACCAGGGCCGCGCCTATAAAAATGACAGCCAATTCCGCCACAATCAGCCCTCCTCCGTCTTCGTCAATTTGTTCATCAATGCCAACAGGAGTCCCAAAGCAAGAAATGCCCCGGGTGGAAGAATCATGATGAGAGCCGGCTCGAAGCCGGCCCCGAATAGCCCTATCCCAAAAATCGTTCCGTACCCGAATATCTCCCTCACGGCCCCGAGAATAATGAGAGCCAGGGTGAACCCAATCCCCATGCCCAAGCCATCAATAAAGGAACGGAAGATGGGTCGTTTGGAGGCAAAAGCCTCGGCCCGGCCGAGGATGATGCAGTTGACTACAATGAGCGGGACAAAGAGACCGAGCACGCGATGGAGCTCGAGAAAGAAGGCGTGCATGGTCATATCGATGATGGTCACAAAGGACGCAATGACGACGATGAACACAGGGATCCGGACACGGGCAGGGATAAGATTGCGCAGGCATGAGATAACCACGTTCGATCCCAGGAGCACAGCCGTGGCCGCCAGACCCATGGCCAGGCCGTTCATGGCCTCGTTGGTCACTGCCAGGGCCGGACACAAGCCCAAAACGAGACGCAGCAGCGGATTCTCGTCAATAATGCCCTTGTTGAAATCTCTCCACAGACTCATAGTGAAACCTTTTCCTTGTCGGTTTCTCCCTCCGGGGCAGAAGGCTCGCCGATGAGTTCGGCCCGGAAACGCTTGAACAGCTGCAGGCCCACACTCACGGCCCTGGCCACCCCTCTCGGAGAAATTGTGGCCCCCGAAATGGAAGCAATGTCACCCCCATCCTTATCCACGGCCAGATTTCCTGCAACCAGTTTGGAGTTTTCCAGTGATTTCCCTTGAAGCGTTCGGGTGAAACTGGGCTTCTCAATATTTGCCCCGAGTCCGGGTGTCTCAAAATGGCCGGTGAGAATAAAGATCCCACTGATCTTGCCTTCCGTATCAATACCCATCATGACATGAATAAACCCGCCGTACCCCTCTCCTGCCCGGGAGAAGGCAACCCCCGTAATGCGATCTCCCTCTTTCCCGAGATACACTTCCAGACTGTCCGGATAGCCTTTGCTGTCCGCACCAATGTATATCTTTCTCTTGTCCTGGATAGGATCGTTGTCAAAGCCCGGCGGCAGCACCGAGCGAATGGCCTTCATCGTAGCCATCCACTCCTGCTGCGCAATGCGATCGGCCGTCAGAAAATTTACCAGAGACAGGGCCACAGCCGCACCGATACAGACAAGGGTCAATGTGGCAATCAATGGTGTTAATTTCACGAAGATCTCCTCAATCTATGCCCCGAACCGTCTCGGTTTCGTCCACCTGTCGATCAGGGGTGTAAAGGCATTCATGAACAATATCGAATATGAGACTCCCTCAGGATAGCCCCCCCAGAGGCGAATCACTACCGTCAGAACTCCACACCCGAGGCCGAAGATGTATCGTCCCTTGACCGTCACCGGCGTCGTGACCATGTCCGTCGCCATAAAAAAGGCACCGAGGATGAGTCCTCCGGCGAGAATATGGAAGAGAGGATCGCCACTGAAGGCACCGCCTGTGCCCCCTAAGATCCACGTCAACAGGGCTACGGTGGCAATATAAAAGAGCGGTATTCGCCAATCAATGAATTTTTTGTAGAGAAGATAGCCGGCCCCTAAAAGGAGCAGAATAACCGACGTTTCACCGATGCACCCGCTCACATTCCCCCAGAAAAGATTTCCGTAGGTCGTCGAAAGATGTTCGATGGCCTCTTTGGCCTGAGCCATTTTCTCGACTGTCGCAGCCGGGTCGGCCAAAATCCGGTGGGCCTCCTGCAGGACACCCAAGGGAGTAGCCTTGGTGACGGTATCGAAGCCGGTCATCGTGCCCGTAATGGTCGGTGTCCAGTCGGTCGTCATGTGGGCCGGCCAGGAAGCCAGCAGAAAAGCCCGACCCAGTAAGGCCGGGTTCAGTGGATTGTATCCCAGACCACCGAACACCATCTTACCGATGGCAATGGCAAAGACCGATCCCACAATGGGCATCCACATGGGCACCCCACCGGGCAGATTGAAAGATAGAAGCATACCGGTAATAATGGCACTCCCGTCGGAGACCGTGATCGGACGGTGCATCACTTTCTGCATAAGCGCCTCGGCTACGACGGACGTGACGACAGCAATCAGAATCAGCCACAGGGCTCGAGCACCAAAGAAGTAGACCGCCCCGATCAAAGCCGGCAGGAGCGCGATGACGACCGAGTACATAATTCTCGGAACCGAGACGTCATCCCTGATGTGAGGCGACGCGGAAACAAAAAGAAGGCCGGGTTTCGCCTCTACATCCTCCTCAACCTTAGCCTTAGCCTCAGCCTTTATTTCCTCAGACGCCCTCTTCCCCTCAAAGTCCAGTTCGCTCTGAGGACTTTTCTTTTCGTCCTCTCTCATTATCCGGTTACTCTCTCCATGGCCACAATCTCGGCCTTCCCGTACTTGAACGCGTGGACGAGATTGATCTTCGATGGACACACAAAGGCACAGCACCCGCATTCGATGCAGTCCTGAACGCCGCTCGCCTTTGCCTCCTCGAAGCGCTTTTTCTCGACCAGTTTCCCCAAGACCGTCGGTACCAGTTTCATGGGACACGCATCCACACATCTGGCACACGAAATACAGCTCAGCGCACTCCCGATGGAGGCCGACCTCTCATCAACGACGAGGATGCCCGATGTTCCTTTGATGACCGGGACGTCATCCCGGTCCTGAGCCAACCCCATCATTGGGCCACCCATGACAAGTTTGCCGACCTCACCCCTGTAACCGCCGCAGGCGGTAATCAGCTCACTGAAAAGGGTGCCAATACGGACTCGAAGGTTCTTCGGCTCGGTTACTCCAGGACCCGTTACCGTGACAATCCGCTCAACGATCGGCTTCCGCTGTGTGACGGCGTCATGAATGGCCTTGGCCGTCCCCACGTTATGAACCAAGCAGGCCACATCCATGGGCAACCCCCCCGGCGGCACCTCCCGCCCTGTGAGGGATTTGATGAGCTGCTTCTCGGCTCCTTGGGGATATTTTACAGGCAACTTCACCAACGAGACATTTTTCACATCTTTGACATGGGAGGCCAGAACTCTCACCGCATCGGGCTTGTTCGCCTCAATGGCAATAATCCCCCTCCTCACACCGAGGATTCTCATAATGAGCCTGAATCCATACAGGATCTCCTCGGGCTGTTCCAGCATGAGTCGATGATCTGACGTGAGGTACGGCTCACATTCCGCGCCATTGAGGATAGCGATCTCGATGGATTTCTCTGGAGGGGGTGACAGTTTTACGTGGGTCGGAAAGGCCGCACCTCCCATGCCCGCCAGCCCGGCCTGTTGGATCATTTCACACAGCTGTTTTGTCTCCAATTGATCGACATTTTCCACCGGCCGAACCCCTTCATCCCACACATCGATCCCGTCACCCTCAATGACGACCGAGACCGCCTTGCTGCCCAAAGGATGGGGCATGGGCTCCACGGCTGTGACCTTTCCCGTAATAGAGGCGTGGGAGGGAACAGAGACAAACCCCTTCGCTTCACTCACAGGCTGCCCTGTTTTTACTTCGTCCCCTTTTTGAACAATGGCCTCGGAGGGAGCACCCAGATGTTGTTGCAAGGGGACGACGACCCGTTTCGGAATTTCAAGATCCTCAATCGGCTTCGATTCAGTCAGGTGCTTCCACTCCGGAGGATGGGCTCCTCCTTTAAAAGTGCGTTGAAACATATCCTTGTATATCAAAGTTTAACCGAACATACCACCTGTTCCCTCTGAAAGAAAGCTCTAATAAAAACAATTTCACCTCACATGTCAAGGGGAAATTCACAGTTCGTGGCAATAAAAAACCCGGTTCCTCCTTCGAAACCGGGACTTCTCTAAACGACCCGAACGCGGCATGGACGTCTCACGTCAGATTCCCTTCGATCCGCCACAGATCTTACTTCAGCAATCCCTTCAGCTCCTCCATAAACTGACTGACATCCTTGAACTGACGATACACGGATGCAAACCGCACGTAAGCCACTTCATCGATGTCGTGCAGTTTCTGCATCACCCGCTCTCCGATCTCCCGGGAATCTATTTCGCTCTGTGACAAATTCTGCAGTTCGTTTTCGATCTCTTCGACTACGGTCTCGATCCGCTCAAGGCTCACCGGTCGCTTTTTACACGCGGTCACAATGCCTGCCATCAGTTTCTGTCGATCGAAGGATTCTCTGCGCTTATCTCTCTTCACAACCGTCAAGATGACTGACTCGACATATTCATACGTCGTATATCGTTTCTTGCAGTCGAGGCACTCCCTGCGACGGCGAATGGCCTTGCCGCCGCGGGCCGATCGTGTATCGACGACACGATCTCTGGCGGAGTTGCAGAAGGGGCATTTCATGAGAACCTCCTCGCCTTCAGACCCGATGAAGAATGCATTATTCCTGCTCCATGTAGAGGGGAAACTGTTCGCACAGAGCCCTCACCTCGTCCCGAACTTTTTGATACACTGTCTCATCATCAACATTATGGATCACCTCTGCGATCCATCCTCCGACCAATTTCATCTCCGCTTCCTTCATGCCTCTCGTCGTCAGAGCCGGTGTCCCTATGCGGATACCGCTCGGGTTGAAGGGTGTCCGTTTATCAAAGGGGACCATATTCTTGTTGCACGTAATGTGCGCCTCATCGAGAGCTGCTTCGGCCTTCTTACCCGTCACCCCTTTATTTGTCAAATCTATGAGAATAAGGTGATTATCAGTACCTCCGGAGATCAGATCGAATCCCTGTGCCAGGAGCTCCTCCGCCAAGGCCACGGCGTTGTTCACAATTTGCACCGCGTACTCCTTAAAAGACGGCTGCATGGCCTCCTTGAAGGCGACAGCCTTGGCGGCGTTGACATGATCGTGGGGTCCGCCCTGGAGACCGGGGAAAACGGCCCGATCGATATCCTTCGCAAAGCGCTCTTTGCACATGATGACGGCTCCCCGGGGACCTCGCAAGGTCTTATGCGTCGTGGTCGTTACAACATCAGTGAAGGGAAAGGGACTCCGATGGACGTCACCGACAATAAGGCCGGCAATGTGAGCAATATCTGCCATGCTTACGGCTTCAATCTCCTGGGCCACTTCATGAAATGCATGAAAGTCGATCTCCCTGGGATACGCTGTTGCCCCTGAAAGGATCAATTTGGGCCGTTCCTTCAGGGCGATCTGCCTCATCTGGTCGTAATCGATGCGATGGGTTTTGGAATCGACACCGTATTGAACAAAATTGTAGGCTTTCCCCGAAAAATTTACCGGATGTCCATGAGTCAGATGCCCACCGTGGGCTAAGTTCATACCCATGATGGTATCGCCCAATTCCAACAGACCCGTGTAGACGGCAATATTCGCCGGGCTTCCCGAGTAGGGTTGGACGTTGGCATGTTCGGCCCCGAATAGCTTCTTGGCCCGCTCAATGGCCAAATCCTCCGCCATATCGATATATTTGTTCCCGCCATAGTATCGCTTATGGGGATAGCCTTCCGAGTATTTATTCGTCATGACACTTCCGAGGGCTTGGAGGACGGCCGGGCTGACGAAATTCTCCGAGGGGATCAGCTCTAAGCCAAAGCGCTGTCGCTCTATTTCGCCGCGGAGTGAAGCTGCAATCTCCGGATCAACCTGTTCTACATACTTTAACAAATGACGCTCCTTTCCGATTGGGGAGACGGAGGATACGCGGATTGTCCTCCCTCGTAAGCCGTAATCTTTTCGATGCGCCGCTTATGGCGCCCACCCTCAAAAGGAGTTGACAACCACACCTTCACAATCTCGAGAGCAGAATCTTTGTCGACAATTCTTTCCCCCAGAACTAGGACATTGGCATCATTGTGTGATCGACTGAACTCAGCCATCTTCACCGTGGTGCACAGCGCCGCTCGAATTCCTGGAATTTTATTGGCCAAGATCGACATTCCAATACCTGAACCGCATACGAAGACACCGCGAGCACCCGCTCCTCTGGCTACCGCTTCAGCCGCAGGGATTCCGTAATCAGGGTAGTCTACCGAGTCCTCCGAGGTTGTACCGAAGTCAACGGGTTCATATCCTTGAGACGTCAAGAACGCCTTGACCGCCTCTTTCAATTGAAATCCAGCATGATCGCTGGCCACAACGATTTTCATTCAAATGCAAGAGATGATTGAAGGATGGAACGTGTACTATTGTCTCTTTGGGCAGACATACTCTTTCTGAACAAAGAAGTTCCCATGAAAAAGATCTTTAAGACACTTCAGACCAACATATTCTCATTTATTGGGTTTTTTCCCTTCTTCAAAGAACTTTTGCTCGTCAGTTGGAAGAAACTGACTCAGATATTCTATTTTCCCCTCAGCATATGCCTTCCATTCAGGGTCCTTTTTCGCTTTTGCAAATTGCTCAACCGCTTTCTCAAAAACCCGTGCCCACTCCAGTTTTACCCTTCCATCTTTATCGATATGTGGTGTGGCCCGTTTCTCGTAGATCTCACCGTACACGACACGGGCATACCCATAGTCCGGGTCCAAATTGATCGCTTTCTTAACGTTTCGCTCGGCTGCGTCCGGTTGCCCTATCTCATTATAGGCCGAAGCTAATTCAGCATATCCCTTGATGTTATCTGGCTCAAGCTCTATCACTTTTTTATAGGCGTCAATCGCTTCCCTGCTTTTTCCCATGCTCAGGCAGCATCGGCCCAAATAGAAGTACGCTTCAACATTGCCAGGATCCATCTCAACCAGTTCCGTAAGCACTTCCTCCGTTTTCTCATGCTCGCCGATATCGTAGTATTGCTTGCCCAAATTGAGCTTCGCCTGAGTGTCTTCAGGATTGAGCCTCAGGTATTTGAGATACACATCCACCAGGTTTACGACCATGTCATTGCGCTTGTAGAGGATTTCCAGTGTGGAGAGCTCATCCCGTATTTGCCCGTCAATCTGCTCGATCTGCTGATTGTACTGGATGACCTGAGGATCCTCTCCGCCTTTTTCGTCAAGAATCTTGTCGCGAGCTTCAATCCACGCCTCCCTCTTCTTCAAGTCGGTCTCTGAAGCACGCTCGAATTCCCTGATCGCTCCCTCGTCATTCTCCTGGTTGATGTACAGCTTGGCCAATGTCAGATTATAAGAGGACTCCTCCGGAAACTGCTCCACAACGATCTCATACTCACTGATGGCCTCCTCTTCCAGACCTTTTGCCAGAAGGACGTAAGCCAGACCTCGATGGAAGTATTTGTTTTCCGAATCGACTTCCAGACCTCTCTCATAAACCCTCTGCGCACTATCGAGCTCGGCCAATCTGACGTAACAATCGGCGAGGTAGTAATAGGCACTTTTATATTTTGGATCGATTTCAATTGCCTTTTTCCCGGGCTCTATGGCATCTATGCACATTTTACGGCCCGGCTCAAGGGCCTCTCTCCACATTTGGTTTTTCCAGTACTCATAGAGCTGGCTGTAATATTTCTTATGCAGCGCTCGTTGCAGAGAGTCAGATGTCGTCGGTTCCGTCACCTGTTCCTGGCTCGTCTCATCCTTTGCTACATTCATGCTTGAGACACAGGGGGAGAGAAACGGAATGAGCAAAAGCACACACGTAATCATGAATACACTTCTAACAACTTCTTGTTTCGCCACTTGTATTATCTCCTTTTCTTCTTATATCCTTGTCCTGAAAGAACAGTCGCTTCTCTGAAACTCTTGTAAGCACGTAAGGTACACATTTCAAAAGGTGTTGTCAACTCTTTTTCTGCTTTCGATGTCTCAGCTTTCAGCCAATCCCTCAGTCACCATGTCTCCAATTTGAGATGTACTCAGCCCACTGGCCGCCGAGAGCGATGCAATCTGTTTTGAAGCGAGGAGAAACTCCACTCTTTTACCTATCCGTTGCGCGCCTCGCTCCTCTCCCAGAAACTCGAGCATCATCTTTATCGTTTCGATGGTAGCCAGAGGGTTGGCCACGTTTTTACCGGCATACTTCGGGGCGGACCCGTGAATGGGTTCAAACATCGAGACCTGCCCCGGATGGATGTTGCCCGACGCGGCCACTCCCATACCGCCCTGGAGCATAGCACCCAAGTCTGTAATAATATCTCCGAACATGTTGTTCACGACGATAACGTCAAACCATTCGGGATTTTTGACCATCCACATCGTGGCCGCATCGACGTACGCATGATCTTTTTCGATATCTTCGTACTCCCGGCCGACTTCTTCAAAGGTTCTCGTCCACAAATCCATGGCCCGAACTGCATTGGCCTTATCGACCAGGGTCAGCTTCTTGCCCATATTCCGTTTCCTGGCCACGTCAAAAGCGTACCGAATCACCCGTTCCACGCCTTTTCGGGTGAAAATCATCTCCTGGAGGGCCACCTCATCCGGGGTTCCTTTCTTCAGAAATCCCCCAATACCGGCGTAGAGATCCTCGGTGTTCTCCCTCACCACAACAAAATCGATATCCTCAGGCTTTTTATCCTTGAGAGGGCAGAGGTGCTCCGCGTACAACTTTATCGGCCTCAGATTCACATACAGATCAAGCCTGAACCGGATTCCTCCTATGATGGCCCTTTCCACGAGACCGACCTCAACACGCGGGTCACCGATGGCCCCCACGAGGATGGCGTCGAACTTCCGAAGCTCATCGAAAATCGCTTCGGGCATCAATTCTCCGGTGTCCAAGTAGTGCTGAGTACAATAGGGATATTCGACCCGTTCCGTGCCGAACCCCTCAAGTCCCTCAATTTCATCCAAAACCTTGAGACCTTCACGAACCACCTCAGGTCCGATACCATCACCAGCAAAAATCGCGATCTTGTAACTCTTCTTCTCTTTTGCCATTTTCTGTACCCTATTCTTTAAACTGATAAACTGAAAATCAAGTTCCGTAGCGATGCATGTGCTCTACCGTAATCATCATTCTCGTAATGGCTTACTTTTTTGTGACAGGGCGGCCACGAACCTCATCAGGCCTCCTTCGGCGACGATTTCCTGAATGAACTCGGGCAGAGGTTCCGTCTCAAAGGAAAGGTTTTTGGTCACATTGAAAATTTTTCCTGCAGTGGGATCGATCTCCAGTGTGTCCCCCGTCTCGATACCATCCACAGCCTCGGGGCACTCGAAAATGGGCAGCCCGATGTTGATGGCATTTCGATAAAAAATACGGGCGAAACTCTTGGCGATGACACAGGAGACGCCGGCCGCCTTGATGGACAGAGGTGCGATCTCGCGCGAACTGCCGCATCCGAAATTGGTCTCCGCCACGATGATATCTCCCGGACGCATGTTCTTCACGAAATCCGGATCAAGGTCCTCCAGGCAATGTTTGGCCAATTCGCTGGCCTCAGCGATATTTGCATACCGCCCCGGGATAATGACATCGGTATCGATATTCCTGCCGTATTTCCAGGTCCGGCCCCTCAGCATCATCTACACGACCTCCTCCGGATGCGCAATCTTTCCCGCCACAGCCGACGCAGCCGCCACCGCCGGACTGGCCAGATAGATTTCACTGCTGAGCGGTCCCATGCGCCCGACGAAATTGCGATTGCTCGTGGAGACACACCGCTCCCTCTCCCCCAGTACGCCCAGGTGTCCACCGATACACGGACCGCAGGAGGGCGTGCTGAAGGCGCATCCCGATTCGATGAAGGTCTCCGCAAGCCCCTCATGGATCGCCTGAAGGGCAACCTTCTGTGTGCCGGGGAAGATGAGCGCCCGAACCTTCGGATGGACCCTCTTCCCTTTGAATACTTCCGCCGCAATGCGAAGATCCTCGATCCGGCCGTTGGTGCAGAAACCGATTACGACCTGATCGATGTCCACCTCTCCCACTTCGCGAACCGGCTTCACATTCTCCGGTAAGCTGGGAACAGCTACTTGAGGTTCAATTTCGGACAGATCGTATTCCAATGTCCTGACATATTCGGCATCCGGATCACTTTTAAAATTCCTCATTCTCGATTCATGATCCTCAATTGTCCCTTTGACATACTCCACAGTCTTTTCATCGGCTTCAAAAATGCCCGTCTTGGCTCCGGCTTCTATGGCCATGTTGGCCATGGTGAACCGATCAGCTATACTCAAATGGGTCACGCCCTCTCCGGTGAACTCCAGAACCTGGTAAATAGCCCCGTCAACGCCGAGATCCCCGATAGTGTAGAGAATGATATCCTTCCCGCTGACCCATTTGCCCGGTTGTCCGTAATAAACCAACTTGATCGATTGGGGCACCCGCAGCCACACCTGTCCAATTGCGAAGGCAGCCGCCACATCGGTGCTGCCCACCCCAGTGGCAAAAGCTCCCAAAGCCCCGTAGGTACACGTATGGGAGTCACCCCCGATGATCAAGTCGCCCGGGGCCACAAGACCCTCCTCCGGCAGGAGAACGTGCTCGATCCCTCCCCGACCGACCTCGAAGTAATGGGTGATCCCGTATTCTTGGGCAAACCGGCGAACCGCTTTGGTAATCTCCGCCGTTTTCATGTCCTTGTTGGGCGTGAAATGGTCTGGCACGAGTGCGATCTTTTCCGGATCAAAGACGCGCTTCGGCTTAATCTTCTCAAATTCTTGAATGGCCAGAATCGCAGACAGCTCGTTGGCCATGACCAGATCGATCACGGCCATGATGAGCTCACCGGCCCGGACCTCTTCCCGGCCGGCGTGAGCGGCAAGAATTTTTTCGGCTATAGTCATACTCATGGTCAAAATCTATACCGGATGATCCTCTCGAAAACGCTTGAGCCGTCGAGCGAGCACCTCGAATTTCTCCTCGCCGGTAAGAGATGTGCAGACCCTCAAACCCTCAAGGCGGGTGCTCCCCGTAATCTCCAACGTCGTTGCACTGAGCCCGTAATAGACCAGCTCCTTGAGCAGCTCACCTCCGGAGAACCCCGGATAGGAGACCGTGAAATAGAATCCGTCCGCCAAGGGCTTTTCAAGATCCATATCATAGACGAGTTGAAATCCATTCTCCTTGAACGCTTTTCTCATCAATGCGGCTCTTCGCCCGTACTCTTTTAGGGGCTCCACGAAATTCAACGTGCCTGAACCGGCCGCCTCAAACATGGCCGCCAGAGCATGCTGCGGTCCCTGCGGGACACTGGATGTCGTGGGATACATTCCCCCCTGAACGAAGGCCTCAAGGACTCGCTTCGATCCAAAATGCTCCCGAAGATCATCATACTCTTTATGAATGAATTTTGGTGAAATAATGGTGACTGCAGCCCGCTGTCCCGCATAGCTAAATATTTTCGAGGCACTAATGAGAACAAAGGCGTTGTCGGCATACCGGGCGATGGTCGGAGGATACGGCTCCTCTCCCGGCTTGCTGTAATCCTGCCGAAAATCCATACAGAGGTAGGCCACGTCCTCAATGGCCACAACGTCATACTCGTTGAATAAATTTCCCATCTCCTGCAATTCATCATCCGTAAAAACAATCCACGTTGGATTGTTGGGACTGTTCCACATCACTCCGCCGATGTCCCCTTTCTTGAGTCTTTTCTGTATTCTGTCGATCAGTTTCGACCCGCGCGTCTCATAGAAATCAATTGAATCCGTCTTCAAGCCGAGGAAACGAGTCTGGCTCTTGTTCACAGAAAATCCGGGATCAATATACAGGATCGTATCTTTCTTCTTTCTCATCCTGCCGGCAACGGCTTGGCTCAGAAATCCTCCCTGCATATTCCCCACAGTCGGGACGCAGCACTCCGGCCCGACATCGAGATCGAGAAATTTCTTGACAAAGGTCGCTGCTGCCTGTTTCAGACGGGCAATACCGTCAAAGGGAGCGTATTGAGAGGCAATACCCTCTCTCGTTAAAGCATGAACTTCGGCCTGTATGCCAATCTCATTGGCCGGAAGCCCGGGGATACCGAATTCCATGCGGATAAATTCGACACCCAACTCCTGTTCAATCGCGTTCACCACACGATTGGCATCACGGATGGAAGCACTTCGAAAATCGACACGGTTCTCCCGCACAATACGATCGACGACATCGCGGTCAAAGGGAACATCACCTTTCATTTTGGGCTTCCTTTCCCGATTGGACAATGGCCGTTATCTCATCATCCGTTAAGACAAAATTGGCATGCTTGGCTGCATCAAATATTCGGTTCACCAAGGTTCCCTCCGGCTCAATGTTGTGCTGTTCCAGCCAATATATAACATTTGATTCTCCACTCATTGGTCCGATCTCAATTTTCTGTTTCAGCCCGAAAGCACCCGCCGGCACACCGGAATAGACCCTGTCAGCAAGCCAGGCGTCCCCCTTTTTCTGTGCCTTTATCACCGCCGCAGCGTGAACGCCTGTGGCGGTCCGAAAAGCATCTTCACCGACGACCGGATAGTTCTTGGGCAGAGGTACGTGACAGGCTTCGGCAACAAGCCTGCAGTATTCCGATAGTTTCGTCAGATCCTGATCGATCCAGCCCAGCAGCCTGAAATTGACCAAAAGCAAATCCATGGGGGTGTTGCCCACTCGCTCGCCGATGCCGAGAGCGGTCCCATGGACACGATCAGCCCCGGCAGCCACAGCCGCAATCGTATTCGGTACGGACAACCCTCTGTCTCTGTGCCCATGCCAATCGATTTTTACGTCCTCACCTGTCTCAGCCACAACCTCTCTGACGTATGAAATGAGCCGGCCCACCCCTTCAGGAATGGCATGACCGACGGTATCGCAGACACAGATCCGTCTGGCACCGCATTCAATAGCCGTGGTATACAGTTTTTTGACCGTTTCCGGTGTGGCGCGGGTCGTATCCTCGGTTACGTACATCACCGGCAAGTCGTGACCGACCACGTAGGTTACTGCCTCCTCGGTGTGTTTGAGCATTCTATCAAGCGTCCATCCTTCTGCGTATTGCCGGATGGGGCTCGATCCGATGAAAACCGATGCCTCGATGGGAAGACTTAATTTCTGGGAAATACTGATGATCGGATCAATGTCAACCTTCAGGGTACGGGCAGCGCAGTTTGCTTCAATGTTCAGTTTGGCCTGTGCGATCTCCTGGGCCAAAGCCGTCACATGTTCGACAGCCCTCGGTCCCGCCCCAGGCAGCCCGATATCCGCGCTGTGGATGCCCAGCTCGTCCATGAGATGCAGGATACGTATCTTCTCATCAATAGTCGGATCCTTCACCGACGGCGATTGAATTCCATCACGCAAGGTCTCATCATCAAACTCAATCACCCCTCCCGGTTTCCACCCCTCTGCAATTTCATTCCAATCGAAAATGAGCTCTTTTTCCTCGAGATTTTTCATACTCATCTCACCTTTTCAAGCAGTTCTTCCCATGTTTCATCCACATTGTGCTGAATTTGGTCGATCTCCGCCTGCGTTAGATGTCGAAACCGACCTTGAAGTTTCAGATACTCTTTCACGGCAATCGGACCCGGATCTAAGGTAATCGTATACCTTTTTCCGTACTCAATCTCATAAAGAGGGTAGATCCTGGACTCCACGGCCAGCCGGGCCACCTTCACAGAAATATCGGAGGGCGTTTTCCATCCGCTGGGACACGGTGAAAAGACCTGAACATATCGAGTTCCGAAAATCGCCTTGGCCTTCTTCAGCTTGTTCACATAGTCTTCGGGAAAGGCCACCGATGCTGAGGCTGCATAGGGGATCTTGTGCGCGGCCATGATGGCCATCATATCTTTCTTGGGTCGATCTTTGGGATGATCGTAGGGCGTCGTTCCGGTCCAAGCCCCCCAGGGAGTTGCAGAACTCCTTTGAATACCTGTATTCATATAAGCCTCGTTATCATAACACACGTACAAAATATTTTCGTTCCGTTCCGCCGCAGCGGATAAAGCCTGCAATCCAATGTCAAAGGTGGCTCCATCACCACCCCATGCCAGGACGGTGACATTATCAACGCCTCGCACATCGAGCCCGGCTCGCACCCCCACTGCCGCCGAGGCCGTCGTCTCAAAAGCGGTATGAAGAAAGGGCACCATGGACGAGGAATGGGGAAACATCCCATCAACCACAGCCGAGCAGCCGGCCGGAACGACGAGGATCGTCCTCTTCCCCAGGGCCTTGAGGGCCAGTCTCATGGCCAGTTTCTCCCCACAGCCCGGACAGGCCAAGTGGCCGCATGAGAGCCATTCCTGCTCAGGAATCCTCCCCTCTATCTTTTGATATCCAACCACAGGACCGGTTCCTCCGGCTCATCATGAGTATTCATATATTCGAAGGCTCTACGAATCGTTGCCATGGTCACGTCTCTCCCCCCCAAACCGGCTATAAAACCGAAAAGGAGTGGCCGCTCCTTCTCGGTGTATAACACAGATTTTATCTCTTGAAAAATGATACCGGTCTGTCCGAAGGAGATGTTTCGATCGATGACACCAACTTTATGCACGCCTCCGAAGGCCTGCCGGATCTCTTCAACTGGAAAGGGTCGAAAGATACGAATCCTTGCGGCCCCGACACTGTAACCCTCATCCCTGAGTTCATCGACAACGCACCGTGCCGTACCCGCCATTGTTCCCGACGAAACGATAAGCGTCCCGGCATCCTCTATTCGATAGAACTCTAAGGGATTATAACTCCGCCCGAAAGTTTCTTTAAACTCAAGAGCGGCTTTATTCACTACGCCCCTCGCCTCCTCCATCGTCTTCTGAATCTTGTACCGCATCTCTGCGTAGTACTGGGGAACGGTCCCTCCATAAAACGTGTGAGGATCATCGACGTCCAAGGTATAGGGTGCCTCTCGCCGGGGCAAATAGGTATCGACGTCCTTTTGATCCGGAATATCGACCGGCTCTGAGGTGTGGGAGAGGAAGAATCCGTCCATCATAATCATACTCGGCAGCTGGATCTCCTCCGAGATTCGGTACGCCTGAATGACCGAATCGAGAACCTCCTGATTGCTCTCGCAATAGAACTGCAGCCAGCCTGTATCCCGTTGGGCCAGACTGTCATTGTGATCACACCAGACGGTCCAGGGCGCGGCCATGGCCCGATTCACGTTGACCAAGACGATAGGAAGCCTAGCTCCCACGGTCCAGTGGAGCAGCTCATGCATGAGGGCTAGCCCCTGGGCCGACGTCGCCGTAAAAACACGAGCGCCGGCAGCAGACGCACCGATACAACTGGCCATGGCCGAATGCTCCGACTCAACCTTGATAAAACGCGCCTTCAGCTCCCCGCTGGCGTTCCATTCGGAAAGTTTCTCAACGACGCTTGTCTGCGGAGTGATGGGGTAGGCTGCGATCACCTCCACTCTCGATAACTTGACAGCCTGAGAGACAGTATAATTACCAGTCAGTATTTTCTTCACATCGAGACTCTGATTCGCCCTAAGTCGGTGCTCTATCCTTCCTTCAAATCGAGTTAAATCTAATGTTTTTTAACTATGCTTCCAAGTTGAAAACCCACATCGACGGCCTTTTTGTTTGCCTCCAGATGCCTCCCATCAAGCGTCTTGTCAAGAGCCAGCTTCAGAGAGTCCGGGGTGACAATCCCGGTAACACTGACGACAGCGGCCAGGAGTACCGTATTGGCTACCAATCGGTTATCAAAAATCTGAAGGGCCCTTTGGGTTGCCGGAACGGGAAAATGGGAAAGGGCAATCTGCGGATTGGGTGTGACCAGTTCCTCATCATGAAAGATGACGCCATGCTCCGGAACGACATCACAGCAATATTTATTGTAGGCCGGCTGGGACATGGCGATCAGGATGTCGGCCTTCAGTACATGGGGATAATCGATCCAACCGTCAGAGATGACGACTTCGGACTTGCAGGCGGAGCCCCGGGCTTCCGCCCCATAGGATGATGACTGGGCCGCATATTTGCCGTCAAGTATGCCTGCGTGGCCAAGAATGACCCCGGCCAAAACGATCCCCTGACCCCCGAAACCGCATATGCGTACCTGCTTTATCATGACGTCACAAATTCTCCGGTTACGATCTTATACTTCAACTCCTCAGAACCCATCGTTTCTGCTTTCTGTCTGCTGACACAGTCCTCCTTCAGCGTCTGAAGCATCTCAAAGGCCGTGCCAGAAACATTGCGCCGGCCGAACTGGGTCGGGCAGGGCGAGAGGACCTCGATGAAGGACAATCCTGTATGCTCCAGTCCTCTCTGAATCGACCGAATAAGCGGCTTCACCTGATGAACCGAATACCGGGAAACATACGTCCCGCCAGCGGCTTCCACGAGTTTACATAAGTCAAAGGGCCGTTCCCTGTTTCCGTCAGGTGTGGTTGAGGTTCGCATGCCCAAAGGGGTCGATGCCGCGACCTGACCCCCGGTCATGCCGTAAATACCGTTGTTGGCACAAATGATGGTGAGATCGATATCCCTTCTGGCAGCGTGAATGAGATGATTCCCCCCTATGGAAGCGATGTCACCGTCGCCGCTGATGACAACGACCTTGAGGGAAGGCTTGAACAACTTCGCTCCGGTGGCGAAGGCAACCGGTCTCCCATGGGTCACGTGGAGTGTGTCGGCCGCAAAATGGGGGCTCGGAATCCAAGCTCCGCAACCGATCCCGGAGACAAAGAGCATGCCGTCCATATCGTATCCCAGTTCATCAATGGCCCGTAGGATCGCTCCCATGAGTATACCGTGGCCGCACCCCGAACAGAACGGTGTCGGAAATACTTCTGTTCGTAGATATTTGTAAAGATGTTTACTCATGGTTGTGTCACCGCTCGTTCTCTCACAAACTCAATGATCTTGGTCGGCTTCATCGTCTCTCCGTTCGTCTGGGGAAGAGAGATGACATCTCTGTCCAGAAGCCGCTCGATCTCCCGACAGATCTGGCCCTGATTCAACTCGGGCACAACCACCTCTTTACATTTTTGAGCCGACTCAACAACGACTCTCTCAGGAAACGGCCATATCGTCCTGAGACGTAAAAGACCCACTTTTTGACCTTCGTCCCGCAGAACTTTGGCTGCGCTTAAGGCCGCCCGGGCCGTTATACCATAGGCTACGAGCAGTACATCCGGTCCATCGTCCAGGAAGTACGAGTCCGTATCCACAATCTCATCCGCCCGGTTTCGAATTTTGCCGACGAGCCGGGACACCAACCGTTCGTGCACTTCTGAAACCTGGGTTTTCCGATAGCCGAACGGATCATGGGTCGATCCAGTGACCAGGAGTTTTTCCCCGTCGCCAAAACAGGGCATGGGAGGAACACCGCCGGGCTCGTCCGTATGAAAAGGCGGCTGTCCGGGAGCCTTGTCCCGCTCAAAGACGGTCACTTCCTGTTCAACGGTTACGTTTTCCCGAAGATGGCCCACACCCTCATCGGACAGGACGAAGACAGGAACCCGGAACCGTTCGGCCAGATTGAAGGCTCTGATCGTCATATCGTAGATTTCCTGAACAGACCATGGTGACAGGGCAATGATCTCGTAGTCACCGTGAGAGCCATATTTCACCTGAAGCATATCGCCGGAGCCAGGTCTCGTGGCCTGACCTGTTGACGGACCGGCCCTCTGAATGTCGACGATGACAAGGGGCGTCTCCGTCATTGCCGCGTAGCCGATGTTCTCCATCATCAGGCTCAAACCCGGTCCTGAAGTGGAGGTCATAGGTTTCGCACCGGCCCAAGATGCGCCGATCATGGCCGCGATGGATCCGATTTCATCCTCCATTTGAACGAAAACACCATCACAATCCTTGAAGCGCCGGACAATGTGCTCCATCACCTCGCTGGCCGGGGTGATGGGATAACCGGCGAAGAACCGGCAGCCGGCAGCCACAGCACCTTCGGCGCAGGCTTCGTCACCCTGGAGAAAATACTGGCCGGGTGGCGTGACCCCTCTTATCTTTCGATAGCCCATCTTTTTTTCTGTTCCTTACATAACACATGTCATTGCAAGCGACATAAAGGAGCGAAGCAACCTCTCGAAGTGAATGAGACTCCTTCACTCTCCAGCTCGGAATGACGGAAGATGGAATGAGATTGCCGCGTTCCGATAAACCGGAACTCGCAATGACAAACTCCTTCGGAATAATTTTTAAACACGCAATCCCTGAGCAGGTTTTCAAAATCTCCGACTTTTCTACTTTTCGACCTTTTCGACTGTTATCGCCAGATCAGGACACATCAGTTCGCACATGATGCAGCCGGTGCAATCTTCTATCTTCTCCACGATGATGGGACGGAATCCTTTGTCGGATACATCCGTTGCATAACCCAAAACACCCCGCGAGCAGATCTCAACGCAAATCTGACATCCCTTGCACCAGGCTTGATTGATTTCAATGTGTGCCACCAAAGATCTCATCCCTCTTTTCCCCAATATTCCCTTGTCTCCCTCATTTTCCCCTAAACTCAGGTTTGCGCTTTTCCAGAAAAGCCTTCGTCCCTTCAGCCATATCATCCGTGGTGCACACGGCACCGAACTGGAGTGACTCAAAGGTGCAGCCCGATTTCAGATCGGTCTCCAGCCCATAATAGACACACTTCTTGATCAGAGCAAGGGCGATCGGCGCCAGATTGGCCATCGCCTTGGCCAAACCCTTCGCTTCATCCATGAGACTGTCGTGGGGCACCACCTTGTCCACGAGCCCGATTTGGAGCGCCTCTTCGGCCTTGATCATCTTTCCCGTCAAGAGTATCTCGAGCGCTTTCCCCTTACCCACCAGGCGAGGCAGACGCTGCGTACCGCCGTAGCCGGGAATAATGCCCAGTGTGATTTCGGGCTGACCCAGCTTCGCTTTGTCGGAGGCGAGCCGGATATCGCCGGCCATGGCCAGTTCGCACCCGCCGCCGAGGGCAAAGCCGTTGATGGCCATGATGACGGGCTTGTTCATGTTGGCGATGTTGAACATGAGCACCTGACCCCGTTCGCTCTTGGCAACACCCTGGAGCGCGTTCAAGGTCGACAGCTCCTTTATATCCGCCCCGGCGACGAAAGCCTTATCCCCTGCGCCTGTGACCACGATAACTCTGATCTCTTGGTCACTCTCAAGTTCATCAAAGGCAGCCCTCATCTCGGCGATGACGTCGTCGTTCAAGGCGTTCATCTTGTCCGGACGGTTGATCGTCAGCACGGCGACGTGTTCCTCTCGATCAATGAGTATATTCTTATAATCCATCACTAAGCTCCATCTCACTTTCTCTGTTATTGTTCGTTCATCAATACAAGACTATTTCCCGTAGTCGTAAAAGCCTTTGCCCGATTTGCGGCCGTGAAATCCGGCCAATACCATCTTTCTCAAAAGCGGTGGGGCGGCATACTTGGGGTCCCGGAACTCGTCGTACATGACGTCGGCAATGAACAGGGTTGTATCGACGCCGACGAAATCGAGCAGCTCCAGCGGCCCCATGGGCATGTTGCAGCCCAACTTCATCCCGGCATCGATATCCTCCCTGGTCGCCACGCCGGACTCATAGGCCCGAACGCCATCCAAGAGATAGGGTATGAGCAGCAGATTCACGATGAAGCCGGGCGTGTCCTTGGCCGTGATGATCTGCTTGCCCAGGGATTCGCAAAAGGCCTTGGCCGTATTATACGTCTCATCGGAGGTCACGATGCTGCGTACAATCTCCACCAGCTTCATGATCGGCACCGGATTGAAAAAGTGGAGCCCCAAAAATTTATCCGGCCGACTTGTGGCCGAGGCCATGTCAATAATGGAAATCGACGAGGTATTGCTCCCGAAAATGACCTCAGGGCGACAGAGACCATCGAGTTCTTTGAAAACCTGCTTCTTGATATCGATGTTTTCAATGATAGCCTCGATGATGAGGTCGCAGTCCTTCAAATCCACCAGCTTGACCGTTCCCGTAATTTTGTCGAGAGTGGCTTTCTTCTGCTCCTCTGTCATCTTCCCTCTTTCGATGCCTTTGGTCAGAAAGGAATCGATTTTCTTCAGGCCTTTGTCCAGCAACTCCTGATCCGCCTCACACACGACAACATCGTAGCCGCATTGGGCCGACACCTGTGTAATACCCGATCCCATGAGTCCACATCCGATGACGCCGACTTTTTTAATTTCCATAATCACCATCTCCTTTCACCATCTTAAATGCAAATTGAAAAATTTAGAATGCAAAATGAAAAATAAGACATTTTCTTATCAGGCCAAATACGTTTGGAACGTTAATTTTGCACTTTGCACTTTGCGCTTTTCACTTTGCATCTATTTATCAATACTTATAAAATCCTTCCCCTGACTTCTTACCTATTTTCCCTTCGGCCACCATCTTCTTGAGCAGCTCCGGTGCGGCATATTGAGGCTGCTTGAACTCGTCGTACATGATGCCGGTAATAGAGAGGGTCGTATCGAGACCGACAAAATCGAGCAGCGTCAGCGGTCCCATGGGATAGCCGCAGCCCAGCATCATGGCGTTGTCGATGTCTTTGGGGGAAGCCACATCCGCCTCCAGAGCCCGAATCGCATCCAGCAGGTACGGCACCAACAGCCGGTTGACCACAAAGCCCGTTGTATCCTTGCACGGCACAGCCACTTTATCCAGGGTTTTCACATACTGCATGGCCGCGTCAAAGGTCTCATCGCTGGTCGTGGCCGTCTTGACCACCTCCACCAGCTTCATCATCGGCACCGGGTTGAAGAAGTGCAGTCCGACGAACTTCTCAGGCCGTTTCGTCTCCTTGGCCATATCCGAAATCTTGAGGGAGGAGGTGTTGGACGCGAAGATCGTACTCTTCGGGCACAGTTTGTCCAGTTTTCCAAAAACCTCATTCTTGATCTTGATATCCTCGGTGATGGCCTCGATAACGATGTCGCAGTCCTTCAGGTCCTCGAGCTTCGTGGTTCCTGTCAAGTTATCGGCAATCATACGTTTTTCAAAAACGGTGGCCTTCTTTCTGGCGATCGCTTTCGTCAGGTACTTCTGAATACTCCCCAATCCCTTGTCCAACAACTCCTGGGAGACCTCACAGACGACTGTTTCGTACCCATTGGCAGCAGATACATGAGCTACCCCCGAGCCCATCAATCCGCAGCCCAGAATTCCGACTTTCTTGATTTCCATTACATCCTCCTTTACAAGGTTTCCTTTCACTTTTACGGTGTGACAATCGTCCTCAGTGATTCTCCCTTCCGCAACACGTCGAAAGCGCCGTTGATGTCCTTCAGGGAGAACTTTTCGGTCACAAGCTCTTTCACTTTTATCTTTCCTATGCGAACCATTTCGATCAACTTCACGTAATCGATAGGGCGACACCCGAGGGAACCGATGATTTCCATCTCCCGAAACATGATTCGTCCGGCGTTGACTGAAATGTCCTTGTGGGTGTAACCAACGACGACCAACCGCCCCCCACCCTTAACGCAGCCAAACGCTTGCTCGATGGTAGCAGGGTTCCCGATGACCTCGAAGGCCACATCGGCACCGCCACCGGTTAGCCTTCGAATCGCTTTTCCCACATCCTCCACCTCTTTGGCATTGATCGTCTCAACGGCACCCAGCTTTTTCGCCCATTCCAGTTTACCCGGAAGAATATCGACCGCGATGACCGAAGCGCCGATGGCGGCGGCGATCTGAACCACGTTGATGCCAACGCCTCCGCATCCTATAACCACGACTGAATCACCGGGCTTCACTTCACCACGATTCTTCACGGCGTGATAGGGCGTCGAGATGGCATCGGCAATAATACACCCCTCGATCAAGGGGATTTCATCTGGGAGATGCAGGGCATCCTTGGCCGGTGCCTTCACAAACTCAGCATAGGCCCCATCGACATGGTTACCGTACATGACCATATTCAGGCAGATGTTCTCGCGACCGGTCCTGCAGTAGGCGCATTTGCCGCAGGTCAGTACAGCCGGTAAGACAACCCGGTCACCGGCCTTGAAATCGGTCACTTTATCCCCGACTCTCTCAACCGTTCCCGAAGGTTCGTGGCCAAGGATCAAGGGCGGCTTCTTGAAGGTCGGTACCCCATGATCAATGTAGCTGAGATCCGTATGGCACACGCCGCAGGCCGCTACTTTCACCAGAATCTCGTCAGGCCCGATCTTGGGCATCTCAACCGCCTCGATCTTCAACGGCTGGTTCGGCCCGTGAAAAATTGCAGCTCTCATCCATCACCTCCTATGTTAATATTCTCTTACGCCTTGTAAAAACTTCCTTATACTTTTTGTAGTCTGACTCAAAACACTCCGTGCATTCGCCGACCATCTCCTCCGGTCTGACCGGCTCAATATGAGTTTCGAATCCCAGGGATTCATAGAGATCGACCAGCTCCCTCACCCGAGGCTCATCGGCAATCGACCGACTCTCCCAGCCCCCTTTTTCAAGTTCCTCGCGATTCATGTTGAGTCCTAATCGATTCTTAATTCCAGACTAATCCGCTTTGCCGGAGCAAATCCCTGATTATTGAAGAATTTCAGTAGGTCAATATCATCCCATCCGACCTGGGTTGTGACCCGCTCTCCACCAGCTTTCTTTACAGTTGTGACGAATTCCTCCAAAAGAACCTTTGCAATACCTTGATGTTGATAATCGGGATCGACACCCAGCGTATCGATTGTGGCCGTTGTTTCCGGTATGCCAAACTCACCAATTGACACGTTGCCCATGATGAACCCGACAACCTTCCCATCCACCTCAGCCACCAGTGATGTGACGAGCTTCTGCTCATCATCAAGAGCCTGAAATACCTTTCGACGTAAATAATTCATCCGTCGCCTACCGGTTATCTTGGCATCGATCCCAACGATACGATCATAGTCCTCTTTTTTAATAACTCGAGTAACAATATCTTGCTTCGCAATCTTAGCCATTGGAAATCGCTCTCCTGCTAAAATAAGTCATCAAGTTCATCCACCCCCCCGCCAGGCATACGACCGTGCTCCTTCAGGTGTTGCTGAAGAAGCTCGCTTTCCCTCTTCGTATACATTGGATCCTCCTCGAAGAGAACATACCTGGCATTTACCCCCTGCTGCAATACTTCCTCCAATGCCTGACGCAGGTTCATGGTACCGGTTATCTGTAAAACTTCCTTCGCTTCATCGAAAAGTTGAAAGACGCCACCCTTCTCAGGAACGGTACTCAAGATTTCCGGCATTAATTCCATCAACTTTTCGATCTCAGGAGGAAAAACGACCTGAGTCATCTTTAAACGTAAATCGCACTGCAGGCACCGCTGTGCCTCTTCAACAGCCTGTTCCCGATTGTACCCCAATTCGATCTCGGCAAAATTTTTTGTCCGCTCATCCACCGGAAGGCACGGCATCGCTGTTCGCGCGCGATCCGCAAATCCCTCATCTCGACCGAGTCGGGGGTCCGGTTTTTCGAGTTGAATCAGCGTCTCGGCTATCTCACCCTTACCGCCGAGGTCTCGATCGATGGTCATTGCCGCCTTTCGCCCTGCGGCAATGGCCTCAATGACAGAGGTCGATCCATCAACGCAGTCTCCTCCCGCGAAGACACCATCAACATTCGTCACCAGCGTTTCGCCTTCCGTTTTGATTGTGCCAACGTCGCTCGTATGGATTCCGGATCCATTCAAAAAGGAAGAATCAGGGGCCTGGCCAATGGCCAGGATCACCATATCGGTCTCGATCCTCTTCGTCTCAGACTCATCAAAACAGGGCTTGAATTTCCCTTCATCGTCGAAGACGGAAGAGCACCGGACGAAATCTATACCTTGAACCTCATTCTTCTCTCCGAAGATCCGTTTCGGTCCCCACGAAGGATAAATCTGTATACCCTCCTCCGCCGCCCTCCGGACCTCCCATTCGTGAGCCGGTATCTCCTCGTCACATTCCAGACAGGTCAGGTGAATATCCTTGGCCCCAAGACGTCGAACAGTCAAGGCGACGTCGATGGCCACATTGCCACCGCCAACGACAACCACACGATCCTTGACGTCAATCTCCTTGTCAAGATTGACGTCCCTTAGGAAATCCATTCCCCACAGGATACCGTTCAGATCGGTTCCCTCAATGTCCAGTTTTTTGCTGAGTGGTGTACCTGAGGCAATGAAGATTGAATCAAACCCCTCATTTCTTAGATCCGTAAGAATCTTCTCCTCTCCAATCGGCGATGCGGTCTTGATCTCCACCCCCATGGCAGTGATTTCGGCGATCTCCCTTCTCAACACATCACCGGGCAATCGGTACGCCGGTATTCCCGTGCGCATCATTCCTCCGGGCTCCGGAGATGCCTCGAAGACGGTCACCGAATGACCCAGTCTCGTAAGATAGTACGCCGTCGTGAGACCCGCAGGTCCTGAGCCAACAACCGCCACACGCTTTCGCGTGGCAGGAGCAATCTTGATATTTTGTTTCCATTGTCCGTTGTCGTTTTCGGCAGCAAAACGCTTCAAAGCGCATATGGCAATCGGCTCATCCACCTCACCCCGCCGGCAGACGTCTTCGCACGGATGAAAGCATACGTGTCCCAGTATCTCAGGGAACGGCACCTTTTCTCGAACAACAGCCGCAGCTTCCGCAAATTTACCCTGGTTGATACATCGAATGTATCGAGGGACATCGATCTCGACCGGGCAGTTGTGAAGACAGGGCAGGAGAAACATCTCCCTGTCATCCATTGCCCCTTTATCCATTAAAGCTCCAGTGGGGCAAACCTCGACACAGGCGGTGCAGAATTTACAGTCGGATGCACTCGGTGAAGGGCCGACTGTCCCGACAACTGCCTTTCCGTCCTGATAGATAAATCCCAGGGCATCAATTCCTCTCAAATCCCGACAGGCCCGCACACAGCGGGTACATCCGATGCACAGATTATAATCGCGTTTGAAAAGGGGATCATCTCCAAAAACAGGCAGCTCCGTGGGAATCCATCGCGGTGTTTCCTCCTTGATCTTAACATACTCCGCCACTTTTTGCAGCTCGCACTGGCCGAACTTCGGACAGCAGCGCTCGTTTTCAGGAACGTTGGTCGAACACTGGGTCAGGCTGCATCCCTCCTTCTGGGCGCAGGTGAGGCAGGCGTGAGGGTGGTTTTGAAAAATAACAGCCAGGTTATCTCTTCTTGCACTCAGGACCTTGGGCGTATCCGTCAATACGACCATCCCCTCTTCAACATCAGTTGAACAAGCCCGATGCAGTCCGTTTCTTCCCTCAATCTCTATCAAACAGAGTTTGCACCCCTCCTCATCTTGGCGTATTGGTTCCAATGATGTTCCCTTGAAAATCTCATCACCCCGATACACCACCTCTTGAGGAACCATGCCTTTCATCGGAGGTAAATCCGGATGGTAGCACAGATGCGGGATATAGACGTCAGCCGCTAACGCTGCCTCCAGAATCGATGAACCGTCCTCGGCTTGAATTCCCTTGTCGTTTACTTTCAATGAAATCATATTCATTCAATTTACCAGGAGTGCGTGATGGCATCCTGGGCGCATGCTGCCATACAGGGCAGCGGCGGTCGATTGCTCACCGGCTTGCCGGGCCCGCAGCTGTATTTGATCTTTTTTCGATGCGCGTCGGTCACCGAGGCGATCATATCCCCTTCGATGGGATCGTACTGATCCTCAATGACCTCCAAAACTTTCGCCGGACAGGCTTCGACGCAATCGCCGCAGCCGTTGCATTTTTCCGTATCAACTGTTATAAAGTATTCTCCTGACCCGTCCTTATATCCGTAGTTGGCTAACATGAAGTACCTTCCTTTTTAAGTCACAGAGACTCAGAGACACTGAGAAACCCAATTATTTTTTTTCAACCCCACCCTACTCACTTTTAATACACAATTCTTTTAATACCTTTTTTCAAAACCGCCATATTAAAATTGATGAGTAGTCCTACCTTAAGGTCAGAGGCTTTGCAATATGAGATAACTTGTGCTCGGTGAACTTCATCAAACCTCTCAACGGATTTAATTTCCAAGACAACTTTACCCTCGACAATAAAATCTAATCTATGTTTACCTACTTGCTCATCCTTGTAAAATATCCCGATCTCTTTCTGTCTTTCATACTTGATTTTTCTGGAATCAAATTCCTTTGCAAGCGCTTGTTCATAAATCGATTCTAAATAACCAGGTCCCAATTCGCGGTGAACTTCAATTGCCGCGGAGATTACTTTTTCCGTTATATCGGAATGAGGATACTCTTCTTTCATTCTAAATCCTCATAACCACAGACACCCAGAGATACTGAGAATCAATTTAATATTATTCAGTATTCCTCTGAGTCTCTGCGCCTCTGTGGCTATTTCTTTCTCTCTTTCTCCAATAATGCCTTTGCAAACAATGCTCCTCCAAGAGCACCGGCAATTTGAGTGTCGTGTTTCGGTTTCAGGGCCTCGAAGCCGATCTCCTGTTCGAGCCTTTTAACGACACCGGAGTTTTTGGCTATGCCCCCGGTGATGGCAAAATCTTTCTCCACACCAATGCGTTCTAACAGAGTGAAAACCCGATGGGCCATGGCCGAGCAATATGCGGCCAACACCTTACTCTTCGGCCAGCCCTCTCGCAACAGTGATGTTGCCTCGGACTTGGCGAAGACGACGCAGGTGCTGCTCACCGGCTCGGGTTCCTCTTCGACGTCGAACGACATGTCTCCAACCTCTTCAATGGAAACGGACAGGAGATCTGCAAAGACTTCCATACCCCGGCCCGTCCCGGCGGCGCACTTGTCGTTCATGAGAAAGTTGGTCACTTTACCACGCTCATCGCAATGAATGGCCTTGCAATCCTGGCCACCCATGTCGAGCACGGTGCGCACACCCGGTCCATACATCCAGTTGGCCCCACGGGCGTGGCAGGCGATTTCAGTTATGGGCCTCTTGGCAAAGGGTACATTCACGCGCCCGTAACCCGTCCCGACGACGTACTGCACATCCTCCAGCGTCATTCCCGTCTCCTCCATGGCCCAATTCATCGCGTTCCGAGCGCTGTCCGGGCTGTCCGATCCGGTGCGCATATTACTGTATGCAAAGAGCTGACCGTCCGTCATAATCACCGCCTGGGAACTGACGGACCCGACGTCAACGCCGGCTGTCACGGACTCAGCCTGCTTCCAATCAATGTCAGGCGAGTGCCAATTATACTCCTTCCATCGCCAGTATTCTTCAGCCATTTCTGCTCTCCTTATTCTCTTTTATCATTCTTTTCTCTTCACTCATCTTTCATTTGTTTTTCGCATGTTCTGCCGCCACTATTGCTGCCCCCAAGGCACTCACATATTCAGGCTCCTCGGGTATGGAGAATGAAATTTCCAAATTGTCTTCGAGAGACTTCACAAATCCAACGTTTCGGGCCACGCCTCCGATAAGAGCGACATCCTTCTCAATACCCACTCGCCTGACCATCGATGAGATCCGGTCTGCAATGGCATCGTGCACGGCCCTGGCAATATCCTCCTTGGCTGTTTTCGCATGGATAAGCGTGACGACTTCAGACTCCGCGAAGACGGCACACTGCGCATTCATCGGCACGGCCTTCTGAGACTTTAGGGAGAGCGGTCCCATTTCTTCCAACCGAATCTCTAACGCTCTGGCCATAGCCTCCGTGAAGGAGCCGGCCCCTGCTGCACATTTCTCATTGACGGCAAAATCGATCACCTTACCCTTCCCGTCGCTTTTGATGGCTCGGCCTTCCTCTGCACCAACATCGATAATAGTCTTTGCCGAGGGAAAGAGAAAGTTGGCCCCTTTGGCATCAGCCCCGACTTCTGTGACCGTATCCTGGGCGTACTGCGCTTCTTTCATCCCGGCGCCTGTTGCCGTAATGTTGGATACGTCACTCTTGGACATGCCCGCCATTTCCAAAGCCGCTGCAAAAGACTGCTCCGCCGCCGCTCTCTGATCGAATCCGCTCAAGACAATGCTCTTAGCAACGATCTCGCCGTCCTTTAAGAGGACCACTTTTGTATTCTTCGCCCCGCAATCAACTCCAGCCGTAATCATGAGAATCTCCTCCGGATGCATTTAATATTTCGTTTCCCAAAAATTACTCCTCGATCTTTTTCATATCCAATGTTTCCATAAAGGCATCAATCCTGGCCATGGTCCGGGTCTCATCAAACTCCCGCTCGTCGCCCATATTGCCTTCAAAAGTCATGACCGGAAATCCGGCTTTTTGAAGGGCCAGCCTGTTTTCAGCAATGCCCACCGTAAGGCCCTCGCAGCCACGGTTGTAATGGAGCATGACACCGTTCAGTTTCCATTCCTTGGCGATGCGGATCATCATATCGCTCTTATAATCCGGTGAATAGAAATGCTGCCACTCGGGCTTGCTCAGATTCCACTCGGCTAATATTCTTAAGGCCTGATCCCGATCTTTGATCTCGATTCCCTTCTGCTGCGGTGTCGTTCTCGGTCCCCACATCCCGTCCTCCTTTACTTCCCACATTCCGATGAGACCGAAGGTATACAAGGAACCGACCGAGACCGTACCAAATTTCTCGAGATAGCGAAACACCCGCAAGAACCCCCAGGGCGGCTGCGTGTCGGTCATGACCCGGCACTGCTCGTTCCCGACGGCCGCGATGCCGCGCTCCACCCGATCCTTCACTTCGTCTCTCAACTCCTCGTAGTAATCGGCCACGATCTGACTGTGTTTCATCAAGGTACCCAACACGTAGAGGGAATACATGGATTTCTCATCCAATGGAGCCGGGATCGTCTTGTTGAGCGTACAGATCTCGGCCCAGACCGATGTGGCCCGACATTCATCGTTGACGGCCTTGATCAGAAACTCATCGTTGTATGTCCGACCCGTCACCTTCTCCATCCAATCGATGCCGTCGTGCATCTGACCCACGACATAATTGAGTTTATTTTCTGATAACTGTTCATAGGGATAAGGGCCGACCGCCACGTCGATGCAGTAATGGGGAATGTCCGGCTCCAGATCCGTTACCACCTGGTACCATTTGGCGTGGCTGCAGCAGATGTGATCCTGCCAGATGAAGTCCGGTTTCGGGAACTTGCCGCCGAAGGCATATTTATCAAGAATGATTGAACCCCAGTAATTGCGCATATACGAGCACAGATCCCGGGCATAGCCCTTCCGCTCTACGGCTTCAAGGCACTCCAGGGAAAACTTCTTATCAAAGGCAATGGACGCGGCATAGGGTTCAGATGTAATGTTATACACATCCTCACCCAGTCCGGCCGGGATGGCATCGAAGCTCCAGGCCCCCCCCGCCCAACGAATGCCACCCTTCTCATGGGCCTGGGCATAATCCCGATAGTAATTCTCCCGAATCTCCTTGGCCCTATTCCACGTCTTCAAAGGTTCGGTCGGATATTTTGTTTTCGCCATTTTTCGCTCCTTCACAACAATACTTCACATCTGTCATCGAATATCTGCTACCTTTCTCTTTATCCCTGAGCCTCTGTGGGATAAATTCCAATTTAAAACAGATCCTCTTCCCTCAACATCTCCAGAAACGCTTCAACCCTCACCTGGAACTGCCCCACAGGCACGGTCACGTCAAATTCGAGGAAGAGAGTCGGAATATCGTTTTCCTCAAACAGTTTCTTAATGGCCGGAATATCGAGCTCGTGGGGATCGCAGAACTTCTGCTGGATGAGGATAGCTCCCTGGACTCCGTATTCCTTGGCCAGATTCAACATGTGAGGTAATCTCGTCCTCTCCGGCCAGTCCTTGGAGGGGCAGGCAGGACGGTTGATGTAGCGTGCTGCGATGGCCTCGAGACGGTTCTCGTTGGGCGTCACCTCGTTCCAGAAGTAGCGGCTGCCTGTGCAGTGGTCATCGACGACAAAGGTGGCCCCCAGGGATTCCACCATTGACAAAAATTCCGTATCATCGTCCTCACTGCCTAAAATCATCAAGCGCTCTCCCGCAGGCCGGTCCAACGTCCGGTTCTGGAGTTCGTTCAGCGTCTCCTCATGAATGCGATTGTGCTCCTCTTTATCAATCATCTGGCTTGAAACAACCATGTACATTGCTTCCAGACCGGTGAGAGGCGGATTATCCCCTTTACGCATCTCATAAATCTGCTTCATGAGACGGCGGTTTTTATTGACCGTCTCTATACCACGGTCAAGATCATTCTCTGTAATGGGCTTCCCTGTCCATTCTTCGATCGATTTCTGAAACTCTTTCAGCTCACCGGTCAGGTAGGGCAGCGCCCGCGGACTCTGTATGTGGTGGGGAGTCGTCATGTAATAACTGTACTCGATGGGAATATGGAGCTGCCAGGAGGTGAAGGCCTGCCTGATATGAAGGCATGACTGGGCGATCATGATGCCGTCCAGATAATCGTAGCGGCCTTTGAGTCCCTGGGCCAGGCAGTCGCGGCAGAAGGGACAGAACATGCCAAAGATGTGCGGCTCGGTCACGTCCTGGGGCTCGTGGCTGCCCAGTATCCTCACGGGCAAGATATCCGCTGCACACAAAATCTCTTCAGGCACGTAAGTGCAGAAGTAGCCCATGACCTTGCCACCGTTTTTTTCTTTCCAATTCTTGACGTATTCATGTCGATTGTCGTACCATTCTTGAAACATTTCAATCATGTGGTACATCCTTTCCTTAGGCTAAGGTTGCAGTTTCTTAATCTCGATAAAATCCTTACGGATGAATTCCTTTTATTAAATGGAGTTAAGGCGTAAGCCTTTTAATAAAGTTATGGACTCATTCCTCCATAAGGAAATTCCCATTGTTTAATGTATTCTCACCCTTGAAATAGAGCGCGTACTGAAAACCCTGCTGTATCGCCGCTGCGCCGTATTCGCCTTTCTTATTGAGAGCGATGAAAGCATCCTGAAAATCAGGTTTTCCTTTGTGACGTTTAATAATTCTCTCCACTGCTTCCTCGCAAGCCTCCTGGGGCGACATACCGTGGCGCATGTTCTCCACCACCAGAAAACTTCCGCAGACTTTGATCACTTCCTCGCCTTTTCCAGTGGCGGCCGCTGCACCGACCTCGTTATCGACATACATACCGGCCCCGATGAGGGGGGAATCGCCGACACGGCCGTGGATTTTGTATGCCAGACCTGACGTGGTACAGGCCCCGGAAAGATTTCCTTCGGCGTCGATGGCCACCATACCGATGGTATCATGATCCTCTCTCGGGGGGAGCCAATCGTCATCGTCGCTCATACCTTGTTTCCAGCGCAGCCATGTCTCCCGAGCTTTATCGGTCAGCAAATCTTCTTCCTTAAAACCATGAGCCTTAGCAAAGCGAAGGGCTCCTTCACCCACCAGCATGACGTGATCCGTCTCCTCCATCACTTTCCGGGCGACAGAAATTGGATTTTTAATATTTTGTAGAAATGCCACAGCCCCGGCATTTCCGTCCGGTCCCATGATGGAGGCATCCAGGGTTACGGTTCCATTCTCATCAGGCCGACCGCCGTACCCCACACTCATCACTTCAGGATCACTCTCGGACACATTGACCCCTTTCTCAACAGCATCGAGAGAGGAACCACCCGACGACAACACTTTCATAGCCGCCTCATTGGCTGCCATGCCATGTTCCCAGGTGGAAATCACGACGGGCTCCCCTGAGAATCCAGGTGAAGCCATGGTGTTGAAGGAGGAAAGATCACGCAGAGTGTAAGCGGCAACACCGGCAACGGCAGTAGCTTTTATAAAATCTCTTCGTGTAAATTTCTTTCCCATGAGACACCTACCTAATTAAAAGTGAGAGTCACATCTCCTTATACTTCCACATTTCTCCAAACTTTCATCAACAGCCATTTCAATTGGTTCTTTTCTTCACGGCTAAAATCACCCGTTGCCACCTTGTTTACCTCTGGTGCAAGAGGGAGAAGAGTTTCCTTCAGACTTTTTCCTTTTTTCGTCAGATATATTTTTATAACACGCCGATCAGTATCGTTGCGACGCCTCTCGACAAGTTTATCCCGTTCCATCCGATCCACAATACCTGTGATAGTCGGCCCGTCGAAATAGAGTCTTTTGCCCAGATCCGTCAAGGACAACCCATCCTCCTCCCACAGGACATAGAGTACGGCATACTGGGTGGAAGTAATAGTATGCTCAGCCAGACGAACATCGAGAGCCCGCTTCATCGACCGTGCCGCCCTCGTCATCAAAAAGCCCAGACTGTCGTCAAATCGTTCCACTGCAATTCCTTAGTATAAGAATATTTTGTATACAATTATTTAGCGTGCTAATAATATAGGCGCAAAAAAGCTTTTGTCAAGAATATTATTTTGACGAAATTACTCTGGAGAAAAGTAAAAATTAAAGACTGTCAAATGAAGAACTAAATGTCTCCAGTTTGTCGCTTCACTTCTGTATAGTTGTTTGATTTTGACTATGATACCATAACACCATTGGTGAGAGATAACACTCTTGTAAAAAGGGTCAACTCCTTAAAGGTAGTCACTCCGCTAATTCGGACAGGGATAACCTCTGTCCCTTCTTCAAAGAACGATTACATCCTCTTCACCCTATCCACCTTGTTTCAAACCCCTCTCCTGTAACCATGCATAAAGTACCGGCACAAGGAGGAGTTGGAGAGGGTGGCGGTGGTGAGACCGCCGATGGCCGCGGAAGCCATGGGTTTCATAACCGCGGAGCCTGTTCCAGTGATAAGCATGACGGAGATGAGGGCCAGGATCGTGGTGACGATCGTTGTCATGATGAGCCTGAGAAAACCTTCATCCGTACACCAGATCTTGTGCTATTTTGTCATCAATAGTGATCCCCTATTGGTCATGCTGTTCGGGCTCTTTTGACGTCTTCTCGATATACTTTTCAGGCTCTTTCTCGAACTTCTCTTTGCACGCCGGGCAGCAAAAGTGGTAGGCAGAACCTTTGTATACACTGTACGATGCAGTGAGTTTATTGGATTCACCACCCATCACCGGACAGGTCGTGGTCAGATACTTCCCCGGATCCTTGAGGAAGGCTTCCTTGGCTTCCTCAGAAGCAAAGTAAAGGGTGTACGACACCGGAGCCTCGCTCTTTTTCATGACTTTATTCGTCACAGGACAGACGACCTCGTCGTTTTCGGTCTTCTTCATCGATTCATGTTGATGCTGTTCAGTCTGTATCTGGGCTTCAATATACAGACTGAAAGCAATAGCAACTACAGCGATGAAGGCTATAGAAAAAAATATGCGTCTCATTTTCTGCTCCTCCTTCTAAAGAATATGGTTGACAACAGACCTTCATTAGAAATTCAGACCTCTCAAAATCTCTTTCACCTCCTCTCAACGCAATGAGGAATCATACCGCCTTCAGTAAATCAAGCATTGTCATTCTGAATCTTCGAACTGGTTTTCAATTTGAGCTCCTGAACTGCGCAGTAGAGCGTCGGCACGACAAAAAGGGTAATAACCTCCAGCAGCATTCCGCCGAAGGACGGTATGGCCATCGGGACCATGACGTCCGAACCGCGCCCGGTCGATGTCAGCACGGGGATCAGGGCCAGAATCGTCGTCGCCGTCGTCATCAGACAGGGACGAATTCGCCTTTTCCCGGCGACGACCGTTGCCTCACGAACGGCGGCAACTGTTGTCGGTTTCTCCTTTTTGAACACCTGATTCAGGTAGGTAGCCATGACCACGCCGTCGTCTGTGGCAATACCGAACAGTGCCAGAAATCCGACCCACACGGCAACACTCAGGTTGAGGGTATGCACCTGAAAAAGCTCCTGCATATGGACACCGAAGAGGCTGAAATCAAGAAACCAGGATTGTCCGTAGAGCCAGATCATGATGAATCCACCGGCCCAGGCGACCATAATCCCGCTGAAGACCATGAGTGTCGTAGGAACCGACTTGAACTGGAAGTAGAGGATCATAAAAATAATAAAGAGCGCCAGGGGAAGAATGACTGTCAGCTTTTTCTGGGCACGCAGCTGGTTTTCATAGCTTCCCGCGAAGACGTAGCTGACCCCAACCGGAAGGTCGAATTCACCTCTTTCAATCTTTTCACGCAGGTAATTCTGGCAATCCTCGACCACATCAACCTCGGCATAACCGGGTTTCTTGTCGAAGATGACGTAGCCGACCAGAAATGTGTCCTCACTTTTGATGGCCTGAGGACCACGGACATAACGAATGTCCGCCAGCTGGATGAGCGGGATCTGGGTACCGTCAGGAGCCGCGACCAGGATGTCCCCAAGCGTTTCGATCTGATCCCGGAGTTCCCGCTGGTATCGAACGCGAACCGGGTATCGCTCCCTACCCTCCACCGTGGTGGTGATGCGTCTTCCACCGATAGCCACCTCGATCACATCCTGGACGTTCCGTATATGGATCCCGTAACGGGCAATGGCCTCACGGTTTATGTCAATCTCCAGATAAGGCTTGCCCACAATTCGGTCAGCTATCACGGCACTGGGCTCCACCGAAGGCACCTCCTTCAGGTACCTCTCAATCTGGTATCCGACCTTCTCTATGGTTTCCAGATCCGGCCCCTTCACTTTGACTCCCATGGGGGCTCTCATCCCGCTCTGAAGCATGACAATTCGGGCGGCTATAGGCTGAAGTCTTGGTGCCGATGTCGTCCCCGGCACGCGACTGGCCTTGACGATCTCATCCCAGATGTCATCCGGTTCCTTGATATGAGAACGCCACTGTCTGAAGGGCCGGCCGTCGGAGTCGGGAATCAGTTCCCCGTAATCATCGCGCACAAATTCCCCGCGTTTTTTATCATAGCGGAAACGTACCCGATGGCCGTCTTTGTCGACGATGTATTCCGGTTTATAATTGATGACGGTCTCGATCATCGAGATAGGTGCCGGATCGAGGGGGCTTTCGACACGTCCTATCTTCCCCACAACACTCTCCACCTCGGGAATGGCCCGGATGGCCATATCCTGCTTCTGAAGCACATCCAGACATTCGCCAATGGAGGCATGGGGCATGGTCGTCGGCATCAACAGATACGAACCCTCATCCAGGGGAGGCATGAACTCCTTCCCCAATCCGGGAAATGTATGACTGACGGTCGTTACCAGAGGAATTGATCTGATCCGATCGGGCAAGAATCCAAAGATCCTGTCAAAACCCAGCCAGACGATCCCCCCTAGAAGGACCAGGAGCGTAGGTATCGAGAGAAAGAGCACCTTATGCGCGAGGCACCAGCGCAGGATTCTTTCGTAATAACGCTTAAATATCTGGAGAAAAATAAGGAGACCGCCTATAATAAGGGCCACGAATATGAGATTCAGCAACAGTCCTTTTTCCGGGCCGATTGGCACCCAATGCATGGCCAGGAGAATCCCCACAATAATGACAGCCAATCCATTCACCCCGTAAGGAATAACCTTGAGAATCTTCCCCGACAGATACCGTTTCAAGAACGGATAGCCTCCCACCAGGACAACGATGAATCCCACCCACCACGAGAGAAAGATGCTTATCACTATACCAACGATCATTAATAATCCGAACAGGATTGCTCTGAGCTTTTTACCGTTGACCCTGCCGGCGAATATGATGTGAGCAAAGGACGGAATGATTGTCAGGGCTA
>CP070758.1:4994447-5016277 GCA_020348925.1 Gemmatimonadota bacterium
ATCCTTCACCCAGATAACGCGGCGGCGAGGCATCCATGGAAAAACCATCGTAGGATCCGCCCAGGTACTTTCCGCAGTCAAATCCTTCACCCAGATAACGCGGCGGCGAGGCATCCATGGAAAAACCATCGTAGGAACCACCGTGGTATTTATAGGCGTTCTGAGCAATGGCCGCAATAGTAACGAGCAGGACTGTGAATAGTAATAACAATGTTATTTGTTTATTGTTCATAGTAACTACTTTTCAATTGTAATCATTTATTATACCCTGTCATTCTGAGGTCCCTGACCGAAGAATCTCTATGCGTTTGAGTGAGATTCTTCGCTCGTTTCACTCGCTCAGAATGACAACATTGGAAGCAGGCCCCTAAGGCGCCACGCGAACACCCCGAAAACCGAAATAGCTGTACCGATACGTGTGCGCGACGCCTGCGTCGGAGCGAGCAGACACGCGCCCGACCGAAGCAGAGGCGATCCAAACGCCACCGCGAAAGCCGGCGCCTGTGGCCCCTGTTACCTCACCCCCACTGTAGCCCGGCCAATCAGAGTTCGTAGCATTACCATCGGAACTGCCATCATCGCTCAAGGCCCCATCTCCATGGGTCCCGGTAAATCCTCTGCCAGTAGCATTCCCGACAGTGACCGGCCTTTCATACAGATTACCGCTCATCTCCATGACACCGTAATAGCTTGCGCCGGCCTCTGCTCTTGAGGAACTGCCCGTGGCAAAGATGCCGCAGCGCAAGGGACCGTTTATACTGCCAGCGGTTGTTGTGTAAGATGCATTTCCTGTAGGGTCACTGGCCGCATTACTGACAGTTGCATTGGGTGTGCCATCATTGTTCAACGTATACGCCCAATTCGCAATTTGTGCGTTTCCCCAGGCATACTCATCATCGACGACAGCCTGCGTACCTCTACAAACTTTCTCAAATTCCAGCTCAGTCATGGGCCGCAGGCCGGCCCAGTCCGCATAGGCCGCCCCGTCCATCCAGCTCAAGTAATTGCAGGCCCTGTCAGGCACACCGGCAGTACGACTCCCCTGCGTTCCGCCGATTGTGTGACGGTAATTCCCGTTTTGATTGGGGAAGCGGGTTCCGTCCTGCGTAGTCGTGAGAGTATTGAGAAAGTCCGCGTACTGCTCCTGGCTGACCTCGTACTTCATGCAGTAAAAGGCAGCGTAGCCTTTGGGGAAAGCAGCAGGGAGCGTGGATGTCTCAATATAACCACTATCTTTTGCCCACAGGTAGCCACTGGTTTGGCCAATGTTTATGGCTCCTTCACCGGTTATCTGAAAAGGTCCGCTCGTCCCATATTCATAAAAACAATATTGCTGGTCTGCATCGGCATCGCCCACATAGAACCCCCCCTCCGGGATATAGACCATCTCAAGGGCAAAAACTTTTACCTTGACAATGGTACCATCGGGAACTCCGTTGGCCCCGTACTCCCAGCGGAGCTGCACACCGGCAAGGTTTGTATTGCCACTGCCGTTTGCGCTGCGATAGATGAAAACACCCATACCGTTTCCGCCGGTCAATCCCACCGAGCAGGTGTAGCCTCCGGGGATGGTGTGGTTGCCGGCCGTGGTATTGAGATAGGCGTGGTGCCAGTCGCCGCCGGCCATCTGGTACTTGACGAATACCCAGGCAGCGTCCCAGTTCACATTATCCCGCCATGAGTTCTCCCAGGAGAGATCGAACTGGACCAAGGCGTAGTGATCGATGGTGTTCGGCCCGGTAATAAAGGTTGAACTCACATCGATATGATTGGCGTAACCGGGCAGGGCTAAGGCTGTGATGAGAATGAGAATCTGAAGAGAATATACCTTTTTCATTGCTTCTTCCTCCTTTGAGAAGTATACATTTTAGAATTGGGTGTTGACCATTTTTTCGGCCCAAATGGTCAGAGATAGAATTCTTTTGTTCGGACTTCTGACAAATTCACATTCAATATACGGCTTAATGTATTTTCAGTCAAGTATATTCTATTTTTAATGTCTTACGCTTCTAAACTGGATAATGAGTAAATAAAAACAAAAGCTGTCATTCCTGCGCATGCAGAGCTTGCCCCGCATTTATTACGGGGAACCTCCTCGATTTGCAAAACAGACTCTCAATGAGGGAGATTCCGGGATAAACCCGGAATGACCTATCACAGAATCGTGGATAGTAAGGCGGTACAATGTTCAAACCAACATTCTTTTTAACTCTATAAATATTTTTATATTACGTTACATTTACGTTGATTTTATTAATAATCCAAGCGAATTTCATTCTTGAGTTTTACCCCCGGAAATAATGGATTTGGCGATTTCAACCATTTTGACATTTCCCTCCCGGCTCAGTTGTTGCAGCCGACGATGCGCCTCATCTTCAGAAATGCCAAACTGTTTCACAAGAATCCATTTTGCCTTCTCAATGAATTTTTTATTCTCCAGAGTTTCTTTCATAATTGAAACCGCACTTGCCAAAGATTGACGCTCTCTGAATCGATCGATGGCCAATGTTATGGCCGGCTTTAAATCCTCATCAGTAACGGGTTTCACCAAATAGGTCGATATTCCAATATCTGAAGCTCTCTCAATGAACGATTTCTCTGAATAGGCCGTCAGAATAATCACCGGAGTCGGCCTTTTTTGAAGAATCTCTTCGGCCGCATCAAGCCCATTCAGCCCGGACATTTTAATGTCCATGAGAATTAGATCCGGTCGCACCCGCTCCGCGTGGAGAATGGCCTCTTTCCCGTCTCTTGCTATTGCAACGACGCTATGCCCCATCCCTTCAAGCGTCTTTTTCAAACTCAGAACAGTGACCGACTCATCCTCGGCAATGAGTATTCGCAATCTGTTCTCACCCATGGGGAACCCCTGTTCACTTCATGTGAAATGTCTGCTATAAAAGCATCATTTCTACATATTTTCTACCGAACTCCACTTTTGCTCATGCTTCGAAAGAAAACATCACGGGAAGATCCCTCTTTGTTCCATGGCAACAGCCACTTTCTTAATAGCAATCATCATGGCAGCCGTACGCATATCCACCTTCTCTTTCGTCGAAAGTTCCCAGACCGTATCGAAGGCACTCACCATGATATTTTTAAGATTCTGATTGATCTCATCGAGGTCCCAAAAGAAGGACTGAATTCCCTGAACCCATTCGAAATAGGAGACCACAACGCCCCCACTGTTGGCCAGAATATCCGGGGCCACGATAACGCCTTTATCGTGCAGGATATTATCCGCCTCAGGTGTTGTGGGACCGTTGGCGCCTTCTACGATCATTTTCGCGCGAATGTTGTCACCGTTTTTCTCGTTGATTTGGTTCTCCAGGGCTGCAGGAACGAGTAAGTCTACATCCAAGGTCAACAGTTCCTCATTGGAGATGACTTCAACCCCATCCCCCTCGTAACCGGCCAGCAGATGATTCTTCGACGTTTCTGTGTATTGAATCATCCCATCGATGTCAAGACCATCTCCTTTAAAATATCCTCCTGAAGCATCGCTCGCGGCCACGATGCGACACCCCTCCTTCCGGATAAGATCAGCAGCCACAGAGCCGACATTGCCAAATCCCTGAACGGCGACCGTGACATCCTCAGGATTTTTCCCCAAGCGTCTCAGCAGCTCCATGGTCGTAATCATCACACCGCGTCCTGTCGCTTCCCTCCGCCCGAGAGAACCACCGAGTTCAATCGATTTCCCTGTGACGATATCCAATGTCGTTGCGGCTTCCAACATACTTACCGTGTCCATAATCCAGCCCATGGTCTCCGAGGACGTGTTCACATCCGGGGCCGGAATATCATGTCTCGGCCCAATAATGGGTAAGATGCCAAAGGTGTAACGACGGGTCATGCGCATTATTTCCGATTTCGACATGGTCAGCGGATCGCACTGAACGCCTCCCTTGGCCCCACCATACGGAATATTGACCACGGCGCATTTCCACGTCATCCACGCCGCCAGGGCTTTGACCTCATCCAGACTCACATCAGGATGATATCGAATCCCACCTTTACACGGGCCTCGGGCGCTGTTGTACTGAACCCTGTGTCCGGTAAACACCTCAATACGACCGTCATCCATTTGGATTGGCACTGATACCGTTAGTTCCCTTTCCGGTTGCCGTAACATACGATGCATATTTTCATCCAAACCGATGATCTCGGCCGTCGTGTCAAGCTGTTTCAAAACCATTCCAAAGACACCATTCTCCATGTTATTTTCTCCTCCTTTTACGTTTGGAGTAGAACAAAACGTCACTTTCTCACCTTACTTTTTTCAGACGTCCTTACTCCAACCAGATTACTCTTTATTTTTCCCGCTTAGAAACATTCCTCATCACGTTTTTCGAATCATTTTTTTGAAGGCACTGAATTCACCGGTCTGGAAGAATCGGAACCCAAATAAAATGCACAAGAATCCTACCATCAACAAGCTTTTCAGCACAAGCTCAACGCCCATCTTAGAACTGGTGAGGAAAATATTTGTAACGAAAATTATGACAGCAGCCAAGGAGATTTTACAGAGTCGCGACATTTCATATGGTATGGGAAAAACCTTCGTATTAATAAGATACAAAAATAAGGCCATAGACATGTAAGCCATCAGGGTAGCCAGAGCAGCACCCATCATTCCAAGCTTAGGGATAAGAAGCAGATTGAAAAGAATATTCACACCCGCTGCAAAACCTGTCACGTACGGAACCGGCTTCGTCTTCTTCGTAATATATACTCCAACAATAAAGTTCACGTACATTCCATAAAACAGATAGGAGAGGAGAATCACCGGAACAATACGTGACGCTTCCCAATACACTTCACCCACAAAAAGGTGTAATACAATTCTCAGATAGAGGGTAACTCCAAGAAAAAAAACTGCCCCGGCCAATACAAAATACGTGAACACGCTGGCATAAATATTTTTCGCATCATTCTGTTCCGCCACAGAGAGAAAAAAAGGTGGCCAGGCAATACGGAAGGCTGACACGAAAAGTGTCATGATCATTCCCAATCTATATCCCAAAGAGTAGAGACCCACCTCTTCCAATCCAGAAAAGTGTTCTAAAAGATACCGATCGGACAAATCAATGACAAGAACGCAGAGCACGGCCGGAATGAGTGGCAACCCGAATTGCAGCAGTTGCTTCAACAGTGATACAGAGACAGTCTTTTTCAAGTAACGTACTGAGATAGGCACAAGCAGAATAAAAATTGAGAGTGAAGCAAAAAGGTTGCTCAATAAAATCCCTTCCACTCCCCTTCTTAAAAAGAGAACAAAATAAAGATTGAGACCAACGGTTAATGCAAAACGAATGACCGTCATGGCAGCATAGCTTTTCGACTTTTCTAAGGCCCGTAACGTCAGGAGGGGAAACTGGGCTAATGTATCAATAAAAAGGATGAGGGCCATGAGGCGAACGTACAAAACATACATGGAATTCCCGAACAGAAGTGCAGCCACAGCGGGCGAGGCAAACCAAAGACAGCAAGAACCAAGAAAGGAGGTGCATCCTAAAAAGATCACGACAGTACTAAAGAGAGTCTTTCTGCCTTCCTTATCCCTCTCTGCCACAAAAAAGCGGAGAAAGGCTGTGTTGAGCCCCATAATATAGAGAACATTGACGAATCCAATAAATACGTAGGCCAAAGCCATAACGCCATATTCCGCCGTTGAGAGATGGTGGGTGTATAGTGGAATGAGAATGAAGGAGATCGAACGACCTACAATATCTCCAAGACCATAGATGGACGTATGTTTCAAAAGGCGTTTTAATTCAGAAAACATGTTTCAGCAGTCTCATAACAGGGTGAAGTATCATTGCCTTCTTCCCTTACTCGAAAGACCAGTGGGTTTTGTACACGACCATTCTTTCTCCTCCCAATATCGTATTTTTCATTATGCGAAGTGAGAAGAGTGGCTCAAAAAGATCTTTATGATTCGAAAGAAATTGAAATTCGTCATGAAATGCAACGACAAAATCAGGTTTTTTCTTGACGAGATACTGAAACACACCCTGCTCTCGTCCCAGCTCTTTGACGTAAGGGATAACTTCAGGTGTCACCAAACCATCGGTATCAAGAATAGACCGTTCAGAGAAAAAAGCAATAGCCCCGACGTCACTCGCAGCCACTGTAGCATTCAATGGTAGATTGTTTTCAATCCATCTTCCCATACGAACGTCCATCTGGTTAACGTTGTCGACATTTTCGGCATATATTCGAGACCAGTGAAAAAGCAGTGCCAATGAACAGATGAATGACAGAAGAAGGAATCCTTCCTTCAATTTTGCCCCCTTCAGCTTCACCACATTGAATCCGAAATAACATCCGTGGACAGAGAAGAGAAAGAACAAAGGTATGAGGAACATAATATATCTCCCATGATGCCACGTTATCGGATTTATCACGGCATTCAAGAGGGGCAGACCACAAAACCAGAGCACGAGTATCGATACCTTTATATCCCCACGAATACCTTTTCGTCCGATATGCCACAGTCCAAAAGGAAGCGTTAAAAAAAAGAGGGGATGATCCCGAAAGAGGAAGTAGACCACTTTAATTATGTATCGAACCGAAACGAACCCAATGTGAAGACCTTGCGTTTTGGCATAAAAAGTAGTGGGTAAGGGGTGTCCCGTCGTCTTGAAACAGAACCATACTTGAGGCAGAACCAGAACCATAAAAATGAGAACATGGAGAACAAAGGCAACAAATGCTCTTTTGAAAGGGATGTGATCCGAATTCCTTTTTCGCGAACAGAACAATTGCCAAAATGTAAGGAGACAGGCGAAAGCAAAGAGAGCGGCACCTTCAGGGCGGGCTAACGTGGTTAATCCGAAAAAAACGGTGGTGACAAAAGATTTCGGAGATGCGGGTTCGAATTTCAAATACAATAAGATACCGACATGGGTCAACATCGTGAACAGTCCGATTTCCATGCCCGAAAGGACTCCCCAGAAAAGACGTCCGGCGAGGAGTGTAAAAAGGGCCACAAGAAAGGCGCACCATCGATTCGGATCGATATACCGAGAAATGTTATATAAGGCCCAGACCGCAACCAGCAGAAACAGGAGACCGAGAACCTTGGATGAAGAGAGAAACCCGCCTGTTATTTTATAAGTTCCTGCGAGAATGTAGACCCAGAGAGGGCTTGTTGAACCCGGAGTCTCGTGACCGGGATTATAAGAAAATCCGTACCCGCGAGCCACATTCCGGGCGAATTGAAAATGGATCCAACTGTCGTCAAGGGGTACCCCGCTCTCCCCCGCTATTCGGTTCTCCTGAATGTTAAAAAGAGAAAAAGCTAAAAACGAGAACGCAACGAGTATAAAGAACAGCGAAACGTGTGATCTCCTATTGACCATGCTCAAATCCATGCAATGGAAAAACGATACGAATGATGGAGAAGCCTATTGGCTTCTAACCTGTTCGAGATTTCTTCAAACCCGACAAATAGGAAGAGGCGATAATATAATCGTAGATGAGAGAAGGGCGACCGGTGGGCGAGTATGTTCCATACCACTTCAAAATCCGAAAAAAGAAAGGATTCATGACTGCCTGAAACAGAATTTTTTTGCATATCAATGGAATCGTGTCACGGCCAAATTTCACCGGTTCGATGAAATGAGCCTTGACCGTCTCAGCCAGTTGTGGATGTTTATGAATCATATACGCCAATGACGTCTGACCATAGTCGAACATAAGGCGACAGACTTCATCGATATGTCGATAATGCATGTGAAAGGAGATCGCGTTCGGAGCATAAAGAAACTCGACATCACCGAGTTGTTCCAATCGAAATGTCAACTCAAGATCTTCCCCACCGTATACTTGTATCTTCTCGTCGAAAAGCCCAGCTTCAAATAAGGTCGATTTTTGAATGGAGGCGTTGTTGAATATCAAATACTTGAATGGCATTTTTTGACCTTCGTGTAACTTGTGAACACCACGAGTACTGAGATATCTAACGATGCCGGTGCGGAGAACTTCAGGAGCCAGCTGGACATTTCCCATAACCGCCACTTTCCGGCCCGTCGTATGGAACGCGATATGTTCCTCTATAAAGTGAGGAATTACTTCCATGTCGTCATCGATGGAAACAATGATAGTCCCCTGCGCGTTTTTGAGTCCGGTATTTCTCGCCGCAGACAGCCCTCTGTTCACCTCGTGCCGGATGAATCGGAACTGAAAGGAGGGGATAAAATTTTCTAAAAATTCGCGCGTACTATCCTTCGATCCATCGTCAACAACGATGACTTCAAAGTTCTCTCTTGGATATGAGAGTCGATCCAAAGACCGCAAGGCTCTTTTTAAGAAATCGATTTTATTGAAACTCGGGACGACAATGCTCACATCCATATCACATCAACCTCGTTGAAAAATACTCCAGCGGTGTTCACTTTCACCCAACAAACCGGATACAACATACAAATATAGAAATATCCCGACACATATGAGAAGTAAAACTTTCAAAATTATCGGAATCGAAATGAAAGAATCCAGGGCATACATTCCTGCTCCAGCACACCCTATTATTAATATTTTTAACCACTGGAAAGACATGAAGTAGTATCGGTTCGACAACAAAAGTGTTGCCGTGGCCATAGCACAGTTTGTTGCAACCGTAGCGAAACCCGCACCCACGATTCCGTATTTCGGAATGAGTACGAGGTTCAGAGAAACATTGATAATTACAGCACACAAAGTAATAACGGGTAAAAAGGCAGTTTTCCCGCTGACGAGCAGGCCAGTGGTGAAGACATAATACGCCCCATAGAGTATTCCAGAACAGACAAGGAGTGGGATGACTCGGGTAGACTCATGATAGGCGCCGGCTGCAAGTACCGAGAGGACTTCCGCACGAAAAAGTATGAGACCGATGCCGGTAAACGACAGAACCGTAAAAAAAATTAAGAAGACCCGCTGGAACAATACGGGAGCACCTTCACTTTTGTATTTTGAAAAGACGAACTGAGGCCAGGCTCGTTCGAAGGATATCAACATCAATGGGATGACAGCACATATCTCCATTGCATACTGGTACAATCCCACCTCCTGTAAACCTGTTAATCTTTTCAGGATGTAAATATCGGCATATGTGAGTATCCATAAAGCGAGATTGCTCGGCATCAACGGCAATCCAAAGCCGAACATGCCCTTGGCAATTTTTAAAGTGAACGTGAAACGCGGTCTGAAAAGAAGCAAGAACGCTCCGGTACCAAGACAAAAGGAGAGAAGGGCGCCCCACAACAAACCTGAAATTCCAAGGGACATGGAAATAACGAACGTAAAGGTCAGAATTACATTGGAGAGACCTCGAATCGACGTGAATAGAACGAAGATTCGAGATTTGGCAGAAGCTCTCAAAATACTGAGAAGGAGTTGAAAAAATGAACCGAATAGGGCTATACTTACGGCTATTCTTACCAGATGCGCATATTGGACTGTCCGAAACAGGAAGTATGATAGAAACGACGATAGGAACAAGGCAACAACAGTTAAGACAATCCCGATTGATATCATCGACGTCAGAGCGGTACCGACGGCTTTCGACCGATTCTTTTCATCATCATATTCGTTGTGCCACCTCATAAGCGCATAGCTGAGACCAAAATCAAAAAAGAGAAACAAAAAGGAAATGGTCATAAGCAGGAGAGAATACACACCGAAGCTAACAGGCGATATGTATCGGGAGATGAGTGGAATCAACGCAAGGCGAACGAGGCCGTTCGCAATCCCACCGATACCGTAAGTGATAGTATGCTTTGTTAGTGTCTTGACATCCTCAAGCATTCCTGGTCATCCATCCCAATTCTTGATAGATCTCATAGAGTTTTTGAACAACACTCTTGGCAGCGTGAACCCTCTCGACCCAGACCCGCCCCTCATGTCCTTTCCGTCTCCTAAATTCTTCATGCTTTATGAGATACTCCAATTTCTCCTTTAAATTCGTTGCATCGACATTGATAAAGGGGTGATCTGAAAGAAAGGTCTCGTATTCGGTCGTGAGGTTCGTACAGGTGGGTATCCCCATGGCTAAGGTTTCCAAGGAATTGACACCGTAGCCTAAGCCTCCCAAATTGGCAATTTGATCGATGGCAATATCGCATGTTCGCTTGAGCCGGATGGCTTCATCATGCGATCTTCCCTCAATGAGAACAAATTCAATGCGACCTTCGTGTTCCAGTTCGTTGCAGATATCGATAATGACATCGGACCCCTTGAAGAAACGACTCGTGGGAGCATGACAGATTCTCAGCATGTCGTTTTCCCGTTCACGTTCAGAATATTGAAAAACATCAAAGGGGAGAAAGAGATATCGGATATTGGGATGGAGACTCAGGTGATCGAACTCGCAGGTCAAATTGAGGTCGCTCAATTCATCCATGGCCCTGATAACACCTCTGTTTCTCAAATCGGTACCATGATAGTGACACACAATCTTTTTCCCCAGAGTCTTCAATTTTATAGCAAATCGAGCGTCTCTGAAAAGATCGACGCCAGCATGAAAATGATAGATATCGAAATCAAAAAGGTTGTAGTCTGCAATGCTTTTCTCAATTTTGTGCCTCCAAAGCGCATCTCGAATTCGAAAAAATAGACGCTCAAGACCTTTCGGATTCCATTCTCTCAATACCGTTGAGGGCATCGGATTTTCTCTCGAGAGAAGTTTCTTCAATTCACGAAGATACCATTTATTCCCAACGAGAGGCAAATTGAGATTGATATCCTCCTCGTACCCACACCAATTTGGATACATCGTGATCAAGCGGCTTACATTCCCAAATGCCCTGTGCGTTCTGACAAAAGTCATGAGCGTGCCCGTATAGTGTTCCGGAGAAATATGAAGGATTTTCAACACCTCGCGCAACTCCTTCGATACGTCTCTTGAAAAATGACATACCCAAAATACATATTCAGTACGATTAAGAAACTCAAAGAGATCAGTATCCACCTCACCGGTATTCCAATTGAATAGAGATAGACAAACCAGAAATCCGCAGTTGTGTCCTCATAAGAGACACTTTCGAGCTGGAGTGATTCATTTCGAGGCACGGGAGTGGGCTTTTGAGATATGCGGGTGATCAGTTGAAGGTGATCGATGAGGGGCGATTTGACAGGATTCCAGTATACCTCTGTCGATGATACAGTGTTCGATTCGTATCGGCGACCTATGCGTCTCGTTCCATCAACGGTGACTCCTAAAACCTGCACGAAGAATGAAAGTACCAATAGAACAATCCAAATCCTTTTCAATCGTGTTCGACTTTGGAAGTCAATCCCTTCTCTGAAACATCCGATAAAAATAATAAAAAAGGGAACTATGGGCAGTGTGAATCTCGGTCCCCAGCACCAATCGCCACTCCAATTCGACAGTTTCGAATAGAACAAAAGATTGACGCAGATAAGGCTACAAAAAAGCAGCATTTCCCGCTTGTGTGTATGATAAAATCTCCGGACGCCTAAAAAGGAAAACAGCAATATTGGGGAGTACAGAAACAGCCCTTTCCCGGGGCTGATCAATTGACCCACGACACCGACAAGAACCGGAGTCGTCAATTTCACTGCGGAGTCAGCACTGTGTCCATCTTGATAAAAGACTCCAAACCTGACACTATTATACCAGCCAACAAGTATTATAAAAAAAAGGATCGGCAGAGCATATAGAATCAATTGCTTTCCAATGCTGCGGAAAGGTCGTCCGTTGTCTTTCAGACAAGAATAGACGTAGATTGAGAAGAATGGCAGTACAAGAAGGGAAGCAATTCGTGTCAGGAGAGAAAATCCTAAAAGGATTCCCGACAAAAAAATCCATCTGGAACTGAACGTTTGCCTGAAAAGGACAACCGAGTATGCAGCACTTAATAGAAGAAACGCCGTCAAGGTCACGTCAAAAGAAACTTTGGTATAGGGAAAGGCAAGGGTGCAGAATCCGTAGATGCAGCTAACCCCTATTGCCGTTTTTGTTCGATATCCCAGTTTCCGGTGAAATAAATATACAAGGGTACACGTGAGAGCCGTAATCGCGGGATTCATGAGAGAGATACAAAAATGGTGGATTCTCATTTCAGGAAACTGAGGAAATAGTTTCGCCAGTCCCTCTCCGCAATAATAGAAGGGAAGCATTATCAAGGATTGCCCCAAACCGTGAGGAGAATAGAGCTTACCATCTTGGCCTCGGGCAGCACTGATCTCATGAAACTGCTCATCTTTCAATTCGAAACTTCCGAGCCGCATGATGTTGTGTATAATCTCGTATTCCATCGCAGCGTCATATGTTCCCAAATGCCCGCTGTTCGTTCCAAGGTAGAATATCAAGAAGAAAAAAAAGAGAAAATAAGGTAATGAATCCGAGGAGAAAGCCTTTTGTTTCATATCCGACTTACAGGAAAATTAAAAATCAAGGTACAGCGTATCACGAAAAATACCGTGCGCTCCAAAATTCTCCTTAAAGCGTCCAAGCCCCCAATTCGGTTCCATATTGACGGTAAAAATTCCTAAATCGAAAAATTTGAATTTCCGTTCAAGAGCCCATTTGATTACTTCGAACATAAGGAGATTCACCGGCCGATACGTTTGGTACTCCTTCAAGTGGCTGATGTAAAAAGCAAGTATTACTCGAGGATTACATACGAATAGAGTCAAACCTGCAATCATTTGATTATTAAGAAACGCCCCAAAGAGTCGAATATCCGAAGCAAGAAGATTCTTTAACTGCTTCAATTCACCTAAAGTATGGGTAGGTGTGACATTATGCCTCAATTTCAAATTTGTCTTGAGAATAGAGTAAAAAGTCTCAAAATCACTTGAGGCTTTTACAACAACACCGGAACGTCCTGCCTTGCGAATGGCCGTCCTCGTTTCACTCTTAAAGGTCGAAAGAATGCGTTGCGGAGCATAGTTTAGAGTAATAATACTGGACACCTCACGCTTTTTATATTGAAATCCGTGCCGAAATAGGCAAAAATCAAGATAATTATTGGGTTGCTGGAGATAGATTATTGGAGGAAGAGTCATTTCAATTCTGTGAAATCCCTTTTTAAGGGCATATGCATGGAGTGAACGAACGAGGACATCGACTTCATTGATACCAAGGTTGATGGGAAAAACGAATCCACCAAATGATGCTCCCGGATGTGACACTAATGTTTTTTTTCCATCCCGTTCTTCTGATACTGATGGAAACAGGGCAATAATGTGCTCCGTATCTTTGAAAACGAGGTGGTGATTTCTGAAGCGACTTCTCGGGTGATAGTCAAGAAATTGTAACCGATGAAAGAGGGTCCCGTTATTGGATTTCATCACAAAACGATCCCAAGCGATTTTATCACTCCAACTGTATGGTTTGACGGAAATATTCATTCTTGACACTTTCTTATCTTTGAGTTATCGTACGATTGCCAGTTTTCCTATTCGGGGATCTATTCCTGGTGCAATGAGCATAACAACGTAAATACCGCTGCCAACTTTTTCGCCAGATTGATTCTCTGCGTTCCAAAAAATGAGATTGGGTGAATCAGGTTGAGGGTAAAGTTCAGCAATCATCTCTCCCGACACAGTATATATTCGTAACATTGGGTCATCAGGCAATTGGAAAAATGTGACTTTCGTGTGTCCTTGGGAAGGGAGAAAGGGATTCGGGAAAAAATTGATTTTTTCCTCCTCACCTTTTAGCTTAACGACGCCAGAGTCGTAACGACTCAGACCAAGAGGCGTAGCCATCCAGACTTCACCTGTTTGTTCATTAACATCAATGTCATTTACAGTATTGTTTACTAGGCCACTATTTTCAGAATCATAGTGAACTCGCAAATTTCCCGAACGGTCTAAAACGTATACGCCCTGATCCGATGTGCCTACCCATATATGCCCACGAGCATCCCTTGTAAGAGAGAGGACACCGGTGTTTTGAATAACAGGATTTCTCTGAAACAGTTCGCCATCATATTCAAAAAGCCCCTCGTTCGTTCCAAACCAAATGGTATCTCCTTCCACGGATTCAATGGAATTCACTGTGGAATTCGTAAAATTGTTTTCGGCATCAAACGTTTTCCATACATCATCCACTTTCTGAAAAGGTGTCCCCCCATGGTCGAAGAGACTGACACCATTCTGCTCCGCTCCAATCCAAATTTGTCCCTTATCCTCAATTGCCAAAGACAGAACGAACCAATCTACCAACCCATCGCTCGTAGTAAAAAACTCCCACAGACTGTCTTGAGGAGAATACACGACGACTCCAAAAAAGTAGTTTGAAAACCATAAATTTCCTTGATTATCTTCCTTAATGGCAGTGACAACTTCGAAGTTGGGATCGTCAGGAATTCCATGAATCCCGCTGTTTGATGTATTATAGACAGTTAAATTATCATCCTCCTTATCCAATGTTCCTTTATCATCGAGTACACTGACACCTTCCCCCCACGTTGCAAACCATTTCCTCCCCTGCGGATCGACCATAATATCCATAGTACCGTTTGCACTTTCAATCCCGTCCTCCTCATCAAAAACAGTCCAAAGCCCATCAGCAAACCTTGATATTTTTCCTGTGAATCGATCGCTTCTCACACTGCTCCACACAAAACCCATTTGATCAACTATTACACTCAGAAAATTATTCTTCCATGGTCCCTCAGTCGAAAATTGAATCCAAGAAGATCCATCCAATTCTGCCAAACCCATTGCCCATATTCCGCAGAAGATAACACCATTATTGGTGCGGCTAACAACTCTGACATCCTGTGATGGGAGACTCTGTTGGGCTACGGCAATCCACTGATCATTCACCAGCTTGTAAACACCGGCAGACGTACCGGCCCACAGAGTATCCGCGAGAACCCTCAGTGCATTAACATTATTTCCCTCTATGAGTCCTCCTTCAATCCATTGCTCTCCATTAAAAAAACTTGCTCCTCTGTCCGTGCCAACCCATACATGAGAACCGCATATGGCTAAAGCGATAACCTTTGAACTCGGAAGACCATCATCAACCGTATACGAAGTCCAACTCGAAGGATCTTTTAAATTCGAACTTTTCAAAGCCGACGAGACTCCGCCATCTGTTCCAACCCATACCGTGGTGCTATTCGTTGCAAAAGCATTAATGATATGGCTCGGCAGACCGTTTCGAGTATCGTAATTCTCCTTCCAAACGTAAGATGTGTCCCTTTCTTCCCAATCCCATCCCCACTGAAAGAAGGCAATACCCTCATCCGTTCCTACCCACAGGATAGGCCCGTCCAGCCAGAGTGTTCGAACGTGAAGGGCGACACCGTCAAATTCGGTATACGTTCTCCATATTTCCGAGGGTCGCCTCCACTTACTGATACCCCCACCATCAGTACCCAACCAGACGTGTCCCTTACGATCGATAACAATCGACGTCACATTCACATGAATTAATCCATCAACGTTTGTATAGGTATTTATGAAATCCTTCTTTTGCACATCAAATGTGACTAAGCCTCCTGATGTAGCTACCCATAGTGTATCACCCCGGCTCACAATATCATTGATATGATTAGTGTTTGTGTACGTCTTCCATGTTCCAATCTGGGAATATACCTCAACCCCTAATGAGTTCAATGATAATACGAATAATACGAAAAAGAGGAACAATCGGTGCAAGTTCTGTCACCTCGCTTCATTCAAACAAAAACTTTTTGAGAAGATCGTTTTTTAATAAAGATCGAAAGTAGTAACCAACCCACACTAACAACCACACACACTTCGGAGAAAATATTGCCATATTTGGTGTAAAACGTTTCCTCCTTTTTAAAAACCACTCCTCCAGTCACCATTTGTTCCGTAAATATTTCTGTCTCCTCACTCACACGTCCATAAGGATCAACAAACATTGATACACCGGTGTTGGCACATCGAGCTATTCCAATGCGATTCTCTACAGCACGAAAGACTGCAATCCGAGCGTGCTGATATGGAGAGGACGTCTTTCCAAACCAAGCATCATTAGTGATATTCACTAAAAATTGAGCTCCTTGGTTTACAAACTCCCGTACAAGTTCAGGGAAAATGGACTCAAAGCAAATGAGAACAGCAAATTTCCCTTGAGGAAGTTGGAAGAGAGTGTACTCAATCCCAGGAGTAAAGTCCGATTGACCGAAATGCATTTCTCTTAAAAAAGGAAGAAATTCCACAAAAGGTGTATGTTCGCTAAACGGAACAAGATGCATTTTCGCATACTCTTGAAAACCTGCCTGATTCGGATTGAATAGAAAAGCAGAATTATGAAAGACATAATCCCGATTGGGATCAAACGTATAGTGCGGAACACCGGTAAGGATAGGAACATTGAGAGTATCTGTTAGTTTCTGAATAACATCTCGAAATTCTTTCTCGTAGGCCAAATGGAAAGGGATCGCTGTTTCGGGCCACACAACAAGCTCTGTTTTTGTCTCAAAATTTTCCTTGGTCATTTGAATGTATACATTGAAGTTATGTTGCCGATACCGTTCATCCCATTTCACTTTTGGATCAATATTACCTTGTACAGCGGCAACTTGTAAATCAGCATCCGGAAGTTCTCTCGATAAAATACTACGACCATACCAATAAGATAAAGCAAGAATCACCGTAAGTACCATCAATATAACAAATGAGGCTTTCCATTTCAAACCCTTTTTAATCAAGATGTAAAACGTAACGTTGAGAGTAACCACCCAAAAGGAGACTCCATAGGCGCTTGTGATTGAACTCATCTGGATAAATGAGAGATAATAAGATTGGCTGTAGGCAAGAGATGTCCAGGGAAAGGCAAGAACTCCCAGTGATCGAAGGTATTCAATAGCCGTCCAGAGAAAGGGAACAGAGAGAAGAGCATAATTTCCAAATTTTTTTCGCAAAATGCGAAAAAAGAAGGTGAAAACCACAAAATATAATGACAAAATGAGAACAACGGCAAGAGTCGCAGAGACAATAATCAATAATCCCGGTTCTGTGTCCCACGCGATCCAATAGATCGTACCAAGATTGAAGAAAAATCCGGTCAGATACCCATATTTTAGTGCTGTAGTCGTCGGTATTTCTTGATCAATTAAAAAGAGGAGAGGGACCAACCCTACCCATGCCAGATACCCCAACTTTAAAGGAGGAAATGAAAGGGCCAGCAGAAACCCAGAGCTTAAGCTGAGAAGAAAAAAACGCCGATCCATTGCTTGTTGTGGCCCACCAAGATAAGGGACATCAAATAAATCAAAGGAATCATAATTGCTATCATTGAACAACGACTTCCGTTCCCAAATCAACAAGATCGAAAAGCTCAATGATATCCATATTGTACATGCGCACACATCCTATTGTAATATGTTTTCCAATGGAACTTTCGACATTTGTCCCTTGAATACCACACCCTCGATATTTACCAGTGGTATAATCAGCTAATCCTATCCATCGAGCCCCATAGGAATTTCTCGGATCATTTGGCGGGATCACTTTCCCGCTTCTCCATACCATAATTGGGTCCTTAACTTTATTGACTATTCTATAGCGTCCTGCAGGTGTCGCCTTTCCCATACCATCATTTCCTACTGCTACAAGATATGATCTTGTAAGCTTCTTATCTCTATCTAAATTGAGCTGTGCTTTATTCCTAACAATAATAATCTTGAAGATGCCTGAAGTTGGTTTGTTTACACCGTTACGGTCCTTGTCCAACATCATTCCAGAGACATATTTAGCAAAAACCAAAACGAAAACGGAGAGAAAACAGATCGACACGAACTTCAAAAAAAATGTTCTAGGTATTCTGCTTTGAGTATTTTTTTGAAAAATCATAGTTCAATACGCATAATTAAATATTTTTATTACTAATCAGGCCCCATATTTTTGGAGTTTCAAAGCATTTGCCATAGCTAAGGGCATTACGTGCAAAGCTGGAAATCTTCCAAGACTCCCATGAGCACATTCTCTCTCAGAAAATTGCATCACAGAATCAGGGCGGCAATACTTCGAATGAAGCATAAACGGTACAGGATGCCAACTATGTGCTTTTAATAAAGCAGGAGTAGAATGGTCACCTGTTATTATCAGTACATCTGGTTCTACTTCGATCAAATCGGGTAGATTTCTATCCACTTCCTCAATTGCCTGAACTTTCCTTTGGAAATCACCATCCTCTCCGGCTGCATCCGTTTTCTTAAAATGCACGAAGAAAAACGAATGCTCCTCGAGATTTTGTCTCAATGTAATCAATTCATCGTTAAATGTCTCTCCAGTGTTCAGAACATCCATGCCTACCAAACGGGCAACACCCCTGTACATAGGATAAACTGCAATAGCTGCTGCCTCAAGCTTATATCGTTCTTGCATTGAAGGTAAGGGTTTATATTGATCAAAACCTCTCAATAGAATGAAATTAACCGATTCTTGATCTCTCAGGATCCCCTCAGCTTGCTCAATAAATTCATTTACTACTGTGGCTGTTCTTTGAGTTTCGGGATTCCGCTCTTCCTCAGCAATCGGAACTACTTTTTTCGGGGGAAGCCCAACTCGTTGTGGATCTGAATCAAGTAATTTTCCCGATAACCCCTCACCTCGAAAAATGGCTACTGCACGATGTTCTTTAACGGGTCGGATAAAAAACTGAACCTTCTGCAATTCGACATTTTGAAGCAGTTGACATAACTCATTATTCGTTGAAGTGGAAATACGTCCTGCTCTCCGATCTGAAATAATTCCTTTCTCATCGATTGAGGCAAAATTAATCCGAACGGCGACATCAGAATGTTGAAGTTCAAAGCCAATCCCTAATGCTGCCAGAACACCTCGCCCGACACTATATTTAAAGGGATCATATCCGAAAAGAGCAAGGTGTGCGGGTCCGCTTCCTGGTGTTATACCAGGAGCCAAAGGATCCATCATACCGCAGATCGATCGCTGTGCAAAAGCATCGAGGTGGGGTGTCTTGGCTGTTTCCAATTCAGTCGGACCATTAGATGATAATGGAACTCCACCTAATCCATCGATAACGAGCAGAACAATCTTCGACGGGCTTGTTACAGCCAGATCAGTTAAAACATTACTATGTATCATAACATGAACTCCACCCAAAATTAGAAAAATACAACTATTGTTAATAATTAAATTATTACGAAAATAAAAAAATAGCAACGGAAATCGAAGAAAAAAGCCACCTGGAAAAAACCAAGTGGCAAAAGTTTTGCACTTCGACATCTGTATCATATGTTTAAGAACAAAACTTTTTGAGAACCTTCAACAACCTCTCCAATATGATATGTTTTTTCGCCATACTTTTTAAAACATCGGGTAACATTTTCAAGATCTTCTGGAGAAACAACAACAACCATCCCTATGCCCATATTAAAAGTCCTGTACATTTCATGATCTTCAACCTTTCCCAACGAACGCACAAGCTGAAATATATGAGGTACTTCCCAAGAGGAGAGATCTATCTGAACAGAGCATTGTTGTGGCAAAACACGCGGAATATTGTCAGAAAAACCGCCTCCAGTAATATGGATAATTCCTTTAATATCAAATTCCTTTGAAATCTTAAGAATTGAAGATGCATAACATTTATGCGTTCTTAAAAGTTCCTCTCCTACAGTGATTCCCAGTTCCTCAATATAAGTATCTACTGAATATCCAGCTATATCAAAGAGAATTTTTCGCACCAGTGAATATCCATTCGTATGGAGACCATTGGATGCCAATCCAAGAATCTGATCTCCAATCCGAATCCGAGATCCGTCGATAATGTGATCTTGGTCCACAATACCAACCATAGTCCCAGCAAGGTCATATTCTCCAGTGTTGTAAAACTCGGGCATCTCTGCAGTTTCCCCTCCTATCAATACACATCCTATCTCTCGGCATCCTTGAGCCAACCCCTTCACTACTGAAACCAAAATCTCCGGTTCCAGTTTCGCTGTGGCAAAATAATCGAGGAAAAAGAGGGATTGCGCTCCTTGCACGACGATATCGTTTGCACAATGGGAGACGAGATCAATCCCCACGGTATCGTGTTTCCGAGTCAAAAATGCAATCTTTAGTTTTGTCCCTACTCCATCGATGCTTGACACCAGCACGGGTTTTTGAAATTCATTAAGATCTAAAGAAAAAAGGCCACCAAATCCCCCTGCTTCGCCCAACACACCTTTACAGTATGTCGACCGAATAAGCTCTTTGACCTTTATCATCGACTTTGTTGCTGTATTGATGTCTACACCGGCATCTTTATATGTTATATTTGCCATTTTCCCTTTTACACCACATTTGTTTCGAAATATTTTTGCGTTCCCGCCGGGAACAATTCTTTTGTTACATTAATTTCACCTTTTGAAATAAGTTCTTTTAAAGCTTCCACTACACTAGGATCATATTGATCTCCAGAATCCTTTTCCAGTTGCTCAAGTGTCTGCTCAATCGTCATAGCTGGACGATAGGCCCTTTCTGAAGTCATGGCGTCAAAGGAATCAGCCACTTTAATTATGCGAGCACCAAGCGGTATATCATCAGCCGTTTTACCAAGAGGATAACCACCACCGTCTAATCGTTCGTGATGCAATTCAACGTATGGCGTGGCTTTCTTGAGAAACTTCAAGTTTCTCAAAATCTCTGCACCAATTGCCGGGTGTTTCTTAATTTCCGCCCATTCACGCAAATTCAAAGGACCTGGTTTTTGAACAATCTTATAATCAATACCTATTTTACCAATGTCATGCAACTGACCCGCATATCGAATTGTCTCAACTTCTCTATCAGGCAACCTTAATTGTCGGGCAATCTTCTCTGCAAACTTCGAGACACGTTCAGAGTGGCCGTAAGTATATTGATCACTTGCATCTTGAGCAGAACAGAGAGCAGCAATTGCAGCCAGATGTTCTTCCTGTAATTCCGTATATGATTTGAGAGAGTAATGAAAAAAAAGAAGCGGAAGAAAACAATAAAAAACAGCCCATATTCCAATTTTTATCTGGATGAAAGCCATTAACAAACCAAGCGGTGCAACAAGAGCAATGTTACTAAAAATTGTCCAGCGGAAATGGGAACGCCATATTCTAAGAGGAGGAATTTTTTTTTGAAGTCCAATAGCAATACTGACAGAAAACGAATTTATAACAAAATAAACTATTACACACAAAACTAAGGGCAACAGTATTTGTCTAATGATGTCAAAACTCTCTGGTAAACTAGGTAGTAGACGAACGCCACCGACAGCATAATAAATTGTTCCAGCCCCTCCAAAGGCGAGAACAACCTGAGCGCCATTAAATCCCGATTTATAGAATGGTACCTTTCTAATGATCCCATCACAAAAAACTGCACTTAAGATACCAAACCAGGAAGTCACACCAGGACCAAATAAAAGGATGGTAGCTAGAAAAATTGCAGAATCTATACTCAAAACGGCTTCAATTTGAGGTACCCTCACAGGGATAAGTTCGGCTAATATTAGGATAACTGCCCATAACAATATCAATCCCCATTGGGAAATATCCAAATTAAAAGATAAAAAAATAAGAACTCCCAAGCCTAGCAGGATCACAAATATGACATAGATTCTAAGCAAGGTCACAAGGTTTATCCAGTTTATATAAATGAATTAAAAAAGACCGACATCAATAACAATTAAGTTCACCAACGAATCACGCACCCAAATGATGACGAAGCCATCATTAAAAGAAAAATCACTCCAAAAAGTTTTTTCACGGTATCAACCCCCTTTCGCAATCTACACTACCCGAAATTCATTTAAAAGACGGGCTTGTAAACCGCTTCGCTCGGTTGATAACCGCTCCGCTCAATAAACTTTAGTGATAACCATTGGTAAACACATTTTTGATGTC
>CP070758.1:5016377-5037917 GCA_020348925.1 Gemmatimonadota bacterium
ATTCCGGATGTCGGATCGCCTGTTCACACTACCCTGACAATTTTCAACATCCTCGGCCAGGAAGTTACGACGCTCGTGGATGATGTTCGGGATGCTGGATCTTACACAGTGTCGTGGAACGGCCTGAACACCCAGGGGACACGTGTGGCCAGCGGTGTCTATGTGTACCGGATCGTTGCGAAGGGCATGTTCCAGGGGGATCGGGACGAATTCACGGCGACCAAGCGCATGCTTCTCTTAAAGTAAAGAGAGAGTTCTCCTCTTATCGATTTCTGTGAAAACAGCCCAGAGATTCTTCTCCGGGAAATGAAAATATATCGTAAATCTCTTATAAAATACTCACACAGCCTGCATAGAATTTCCTCTTCATAAGGCAATTTCTTGCATCCTCCCCAAAATCTCTTTTCATGGTAAATTTTTTATCGCGAAAAGCCAATAGAACGAAAGCATTTACTGGTTTCAATTCTCGGCATCGCTTGAAGAACTTGTCCCGGCACGTATTTTGCAAAATGTCAAGAGACATAAAAGAGTCTGAAGAAAGGAGCTTGCTCAATCATAACATATTTAAATACAGATATTTTGATAAAGATAAACTTCCGAGGAGTGTGAAACATTGGTGTGGAAACAGGTGTCTTACGATGTGTGCCGGGAACAGCTTGATGGATGACTCCGTGTCGATGTCATGCGCAAAAGAATCATTTCAGAGTATCCCAAAAAGGAGGGCGGTATGTTCCAGGGCAATCAAAGATTCTGTGCTGGTGTTTCCAAGAGGACGCATGATCAGGGAAGGAACCACGGAGATGGCGATGGTCTTTCAAAGAAAACCTGCATACGGTACGGGGGCCATATTCTTCTCTCCAGTTTTCTGTGTCTCCTCTGGTTTCTGTTCCGCGTGGGGACAAAACCCTCCCGCATTACTTATCCTTGTCAAAAGGCCGCCCTGGCACACAGCGGATGGTTTCTGGGATATATCCTGTACTGCGCAGGTATTCTTTTCAAAAAAATTACACCCAATTCTTTTGAACGGTCGTTCCCAAACAATATCGCTGTCCCGCGAATTGGAGTAGTATCCCTCTGCCTTTTTGTAACTATTCTGGGAACGGCCGTTCTCAGCTTTCTGGGGCAATCCAACGTCGATCCGATTCCGAAAGAGTTTTCGTTATCACTCCCTTCCCTGCGGGCCACGGTCCCTTCCGGGGTATCGGACATCTTTGCTGCGGCCGAATGCCCGAAACCCAGTATCGATGGCTCCGATCGTTACCACGAAGGCCTTGACGCCCTTCTGAATCTCATGGGCCAACACGGTCTCATGTTGTACAACACGTCACAATCGGTGCCGCACGGGGGATCGGATGGTCTTATCAGGGCGGATGATGTTGTCTTGATAAAGATCAATTACCAGTGGGACGAGCGAGGGGGAACGAACACGGATGTGTTGAAAGGGTTGACGCGCAGAATTTTGGAGCATCCGGACGGGTTTACCGGTGAGGTGGTGGTGGTGGAGAATATTCAGGTCCAGCCCGAGGGCAAACAGATCACCGATTTCGAGTACCCCCTGGGCAGCAACGCGGAGTTACACAGTCAGTCCCCGAGAGCCGTTATAGAGGCTTTGAAGGCGGAGGGATATGAGGGGCATGTTTCAGGAGTTTTCTGGGCAAATTTCAGATATCATTTCATCTCTGAGGACAATCATGTCGAAGACGGGTATGTCGTCCTGGATGGTGCCCTCGCGTATCCCAAGTTTACGACGGAAAACGGTCACAGAATCGACCTGAAGCGCGGTCTGTGGAACGGGAGCGGTTACGAGGACCGGGTGCGGTTCATGAACATGCCGGTCCTGAAGGATCATGGCATCTTCGGTGTCACGGCCTCTTCGAAAAATTATATGGGAGTTCCGACCGTGGACTACCGCACCATCGATCACTCCATTTTGAATGAATCCGGCTATCTGGGACGGATGATGGTTCATATTCGATATCCTGATCTCAACATCATCGATGCCATTTACGTGAATGCAGCGAGCGGTGGACCCTACACGTCGTACGACATGGCGACGAATCTCAATATTCTTCTGGCCGGTACGGATCCCGTCGGTCTGGATTATTTTGCCGGCAAATACGTTCTGTCTCCTGTCAGCGGTCGTCCGAATCACCATCCCGATGCGGAGGGCATATTCCGCGAGTATCTCCAGTCCACGGCGGATACCCTGAGGGGTCATGGTTTTCAACCGGTCATGGGCGACAGCGCACTCAACGTCTACGTCGCCAATCTGTCCGAGAGGCCGAATCTCGCCTATCTCGGTTTTCGCATGGACGATACGGATGGGAACGGCAACGGGGAACTGAATCGGGGCGAAACGGCCGATCTTATCGTCTCTCTGGAAAACGAGTACTTCGGTGCCGCGGCTTCCGGGATTGTTGCCACCCTCTTTACTGAGGATCAAGAAATAACGGTGGTGGATAATGCCGCAACTTTCGATAATATCTCGGCTAAGGAGGTCGGTGACAATGCGGCCGATCCCTTCGTGATTCGTGCCAATGATGAATGTTCCCCCCACTGGGCTGAGGTGTCGATGATTGTGGAGACGGACGGAGGATATGTCGATACCCTCCAATTCTCTATTCCTGCGGGCGATCCGGTCATTTTACTTGTGGATGATGACGGAGGTGAGCAGATCGAAGACTTTTACGAGGATGCTTTCCGGAGGAGCGGATACATCTACAGTTATCTGAATCGCGGTGCGAAAGCACTGCCCATCTCTTCGGACGACTACCGGACGATCGTATGGTTTACGGGCGCCTGCAGCGAAAGTACGCTCACAGCGGAAGATCAAGCCTTTTTGGCTTCCACTCTCGACAGCGGCGGCTCTCTCTTTCTCTCAGGGCAGAACATCGGCTATGATTTAGTAGAACAGCGGTATGGGCCTGATTTTTATTCAGAGTATCTTCATACCGAATATATCGGCGATGCGGTCGAGGAGTCTTTTCTGTGTGGAGTTCAAGGGGATCCCATCTCCGGTGCGTTCACATTTTTCTCTATTGACGTGGATCAAACTTCTCCCAGTGTTCTTGCGCCGCGTGACGGTGCCAGTCCAGTATTGGTCTATCAAATTTCTCGGGACACGGCGGGTATCAAATACGAGGGGGATCACAGGGTCGTCTATTTTGGGCTGGGATTTGAGGGGATGGGGGCGCTGAGTGGATCTGATGAGGAGATGCGGAAGACATTGCTCCAAAATATTATACGGTGGTTCGACTACGTGCCCACACAAGGGGACGTGACCCAGGACGGTGGTGTTGATATCCTGGATGTGCTGGCCACGGTGAACATCATTTTGGGATTGATGCAGCCGACACCCACCCAGAGCTGGGCGGCCGATTGCACTGCTGATGGCCTCGTCAATATTATCGACGTGGTCGGCATCGTGAACGTGGTCCTCGGCCTCGGAACCTGCCCGCCAACGGGCGCAGTGAGATTGTCCCCGGTCGCCGTTGGGTACTTACAACGGCTTCAGTCCTACCTGTCGTCGGATGATTTTGCCCTTCTCATGTCGATGGCTGCGGGGTTGAACGGGCCGGCGGACTACCGGCTTTCGCAAAACTATCCCAACCCCTTCAATCCCAGAACGTCCATTGCCTTTACCCTTCCCAGCACCGCGGAAGTCCGTTTGACCGTGTACAACATTTTAGGTCAAGAGGTGGACGTTTTGGTCGACGGTCGATTGGAATCCGGATCCCACGCGGTTTCGTGGGATGCTCGTGATATGGCCAGTGGGGTGTATTATTACCGGCTCACAGCAACCGGCTACACGGAAACCAAATGTATGCTTCTGATGAAGTGAGTCAGTATATGCACAGGAGTGTGAGGCGCGAGATGTTTACTGGGGGATGTGCGAAGGTTTCGAGGGAACAAGTATTTCCTCAGGCAGAGATATGATTCGATTTTTGAGAGAAAGGAGACCTCATGAGAACGCATTCGATTCTTCTGAGCGTTACTATTGTATTGGCGATGCTCACAGTGTCCTTCAGCGTGGCCCAAATCGTTTTCACCAAACACACCATTGAACAAGACTTCGATTACGCATTTGGGATCTACGCGTGTGATGTTGATCGGGACGGCGACATGGATGTTTTGGGGGCAGCCCTGGATGACAGCGAAATATCCTGGTGGCGGAACGACGGAGGTACTCCGATCCTCTGGACAAAACAGATTATTGATGGAAATTTCGACGGCGCGACGTCCGCCTTTGCCACGGATGTCGATGGTGATCTTGATGTTGATGTTCTGGGTTCTTCCTGGTACGGTCAGGAGATTGCCTGGTGGCGTAACGACGGCGGTGATCCGATAACCTGGTCGAAGACGACAATACGAAGCGGATATGACTTTGCCCATGAGGTCTATAGTTATGACCTTGATGAGGACGGCGATGCCGATGTACTGGGTGCTTCCACGAATCTGAGCAGAATATCCTGGTGGCGGAATGATGGCGGTGATCCGATCACGTGGGTTGAACAGACGATAGGGGTTGGATTTACCGGCGCGAAGTCGGCTCGTGCTGCGGATATTGATGGTGACGGCGACCTGGATGTGATTGGTGCAGCTATCCAGGCTGATGAGGTGACCTGGTGGCGGAATGACGGCGGGGATCCGATCCAGTGGACGGAATTTGTTATTGATAATCATTTCGACGGAGCGCACAGAGTCGAGATATGCGACCTGGATGAGGACGGGGATTGTGATGTCGTGGGTACCGCAATTTTTGGTCATGAAATTGCGTGGTATGAGAACAGTGGTGGCGATCCCGTTGTGTGGGCAAAGCAAACGATAACCGAAGGATTTTTAAATGCCTGCATCGGTCTGCCGACCGACGTGGACCTGGATGGGGATGTTGATATTGTGGGGACAGCCCAGCTTGGTGACGAGGTGGCCTGGTGGCGGAATGACGGCGGCGATCCCATTGTCTGGACGAAGTGTATGATCGACGATGATTTCGACGGGGCCTGGCCCGGTTATGCGTGCGATCTGGACGGCGACAGTGATATCGATGTCGTGGCTGGGGCCAGCTTCGGCGATGAGGTGGCCTGGTGGGAGAATGGTCTCTACGGTGCTCTTTTTCAAACTGAGGTTACGTCCGGCCACGCACCACTCACCATCGGCTTCACAAACCTTTCCAATGCCGATCCCCCGCTCACATCCTGGTTATGGGATTTCAATAGTGATGGTACTGTGAACTCCCAGGAGGAGAATCCGACGTGGACCTACACGGAACCCGGAATCTACTCCGTCTCCCTGGAGGTGTCCAACGGTTCTGTCACGTACAGGCGATTTCGAGAGAACTATATCCATGTTTTCGACGGCGAAAGCGCCCTTGCCTTTGACGGTCAGGATTCCTACGCCTCGTGTCCCGCAGTACCGGATCTTAACGTCACCGCAGCGTTTACGATAGAGGCCTGGATTAATCCCGCCGACTGGGGAGAATTTCCCAGTCTCGGGCTGGGCAGAATCATCGACAAAAGATCCATCTCCTTGTTTCTTGTTGATTCATACTTGTCATTTCACAGGCATAGTCTGCTTTTACAACTTGTGCATGAAAACGGTAGTGTGAGCTATTCGAACACGCCGGACGAATCGATAGCGCTTGACGCATGGCAGCATATTGCAGTGACATTTAATGGTCAAAGTGTTGTAAAAGCATATATAAATGGTATTGAACAAACAGTCACTCACGTGCATGAACCTTCGGGCGTCATCGGAGATAACAGGAACGATGATTTGATAATTGGGAACACGCCTGATCTCGGCTCGGCTTTCCGTGGCATCATCGATGAGATCCGTCTGTGGGATGTCGCCCGATCTCACGAAGATGTACAAACCTGTATGAATACATACCTGGGGGGAGACGAATTCGGTTTGATGGGGTACTGGCAGATGAACGAGGGCTGCGGTGAAGCCATTACGGATTTTACTGGTAACGGACATGATGGGATCGTGGTTGACGCTGCTTGGGTTCAGGGTTTTCATCTGACTCCGGTCTCAATTGACAGGGACGGAGATGGAGTCATAGATGGTGAGGACAACTGTCCGAACGAGTATAATCCTGGGCAGGAGGACGAAGAGAGTGACGGTGTCGGTGACGAGTGCGATAATTGCCCGGGTGATCCCAATTTTGACCAAGCTGATGGTGATCGTGATGGCACAGGAGATGTGTGTGATGCCTGCACGGACACTGATGGCGACGGATACGGTGATCCCGGTTATCCAACCAGTTCGTGTGATGAAGACAATTGTCCTGCTGTTTACAATCCGGATCAAGCTGATGTCGAAAGAGGCAATATCGATTGCGCAGGCGGTGTTGATGTTCTCGATGTTCTGAGTGTGGTGAATCACATATTGGGAACGCATCCTCTGAGTGGAGGACCTCTTGATCGCGCTGACTGCAACGGTGACGGCGGTGTGAATATTCTTGATGCCCTCGGAATCATTAATGTGATTCTTGGTGTCGGTGAGTGCGCACCAGCCTGGACCGAACTCGTGGTCACTTCTGAGATGATTCAGTTCTGCGAATCTCTGAAGTCCTATCTTGCAACTGAGGATTTTGCGGAATTCATGACTCTCGTAAAAACCAAGACTCAGATTCCAAAGGAATATAATCTCGCTCAAAACTATCCCAATCCTTTCAATCCTAAGACAGAGATCCAATTCGGTCTCCCCGAAGCAGCGCGGGTAAAGCTTACGGTTTACAACATACTGGGCCAAGAAATTGCAGTATTGGTCGATTCGAGGTTTGACGTCGGATACCATTTCTTGACATGGGATGCCTCTCATATGACCAGTGGCATATATTTTTACCGCATAGAGGCGGGAACATTTGTAGCGACGAAATGCATGGCACTCATCAAGTAAAAACTCGACACTAAGATAAGGTCGAAATCGAAAGGAGGGCAGACATGAAGGGAACCATGTACTGTATCTCTCTTTTTACACTATTTTGTTTTGAAGTTGTCTCATTTTCGGTGTCTCCTGCATCGAGCGTCGCACATCCCTCCAATTCTGAGAAAAGCAAAATAGAGAGAACGAACAGGTTAACTGATAGGGAACTTGATAATCTCATTGCCTTTACACGGCTCATGGGCTATGTTCGTTATTTCCACCCCAGTGACGAGGTGGCCTCGACCAATTGGGACCTATTTTGTGTTGAAAACATACAGAGGGTGCAAAACGCGGACGATCCTGCAGATTTAGCGCGACGACTTCAGGGTATATTCAAACCCATTGCCCCATCCCTTCGCGTTTATGAGACCGGAACCTCTCCTTCAGAAGATCCGAATATGATTCCACTGGAAACAAGTGATTCATTATGGATTACCCAGTGGTATCATTTAGGATTGGAAACCCCTGAATGGGCTGATGTTTTCAGCAGCGAACGGATACGTGAAACGGCTCCTCATGCGACCGTACCACAGGATTTTCACGATCCCCTGGAGCCTTTTGTTGCAGATCTCGAGGGTTCAGTTACCTGCATGATACCGTTGGCACTTTTTGTGACTGAACAGGGCACTTTTCCTCCTTCGGAAGTAACAAATCCATGGACTGTAGTTACCGATCCTTCAGACTATTCGGGAAATGATCTGGCCACGCGATTTACTGGTGTGGCGACTGTCTGGACTATTTGTCAACATTTCTATCCCTACTTTGATGTTGTCGATACAGATTGGCCAGGGGCGCTCCGTGAAGCACTATCCTCTGCTGCCACTGATCAAGATCAAGAGGATTTTCTGTATACGCTTCGATGGCTTGTGGCAATGCTCCATGATGGCCATGGATTCCTCGACCGTTTTCCACCGACTACGACTGAATACTATTGTCCTGCTTTCGCCACGGATTGGGTTGGCAATGACCTCATCGTCACCTATGTCGATTCGTTGAGCGTTCCTGAGATTCACCCAGGAGATCGAATTGATGCCGTGGACGGCGTACCTATCGAGGAAGCCTATGCCGAAGAGGCTCAGTATATTTCCGGGGCAACCCTCCAATATATTCGTCCCCGGGCAACTCCGCTCATTTTCATGGGCCAGAGAAATACCCCTATCACCCTTGACATTCAACCATACATTGGGGAATCGTTCTCCATTACCCTACTCCGCGATACACACTATTATTACGAGGGTCTATTAGATGCCGAGCGGCGCACCGAAAAAATCACCTTATTTGGGGCAGATGTATATTACATCGATCTCACCGCAATTCATTTCAGTGAATTTGAAGCGATTCTTCCAGAACTCCAGAAGGCCCGGGGGATTATTTTTGACCTGCGCGGAGGAGGTATAGGGGTGGGTAGTGAAAGTACACTTGAATACCTCATAGGCGAACCCGCGCAATCCCCCCAATTGTACATACCTATTGTAACGTATCCAGACAGGGAGCATCTTTCCTTCCTAAACGTCAGTTGGACTTTGGATCCTGTAGATCCCGAACACTCTCTGAGCAACGTAAAGAAGGTTTTTCTATCGGATGGTCCCATCGTAAGTGTTGGTGAAACGTATTTGAGCATCATTAAATACCACAACGTTGCTGATATTGTGGGAGGCCCTACAGGCGGTACAAACGGGCGCTTGAACACGCTTTATCTTCCAGGATTGTATTACTTCCAGTGGACTGGTTGGAAAGTGCTCAAACATGACGGATCTCAACATCACGGGGTAGGCATCCTGCCGACCCATCCTGTCTCTCGAACGATTGAGGGTATCGTAGAGGAAAAAGAAGAGGTCCTTGAATACGCCATGGGCTTAATCGGTATTATCAACGGCCAGGCCGAACCGTATACCGGCCACGCTCCCCTGACGGTTCAATTCGATGTCGAGTTTACGCATTTCCACTCACCAATTCATGAGATAGGGTGGGATGTGAATGACGACGGTCTCATCGATGCACAGGAATGCAGTCCACAATGGACGTACGAAGACCCTGGAACGTATACGGTCCGGTTGGAGGTATACACCGATTCCTCAAAGGCAGAGATCACGTACGAGGATTTCATTCATGTCTTCGACGGCGAGAGCGCCCTGCAGTTCGATGGGGGGGAGAGTTCTGTTGAATATCCATCCAGTCCGTCTCTCAATCTCACGGATGCAGTGACCATCGAAGCATGGATTTATCCAATAAGCTGGGGATCATTTCCCTATCTCGGACTGGGCAGGGTGGTGGACAAAGATGCCATTTCCCTCTACCTCGTCGAATCGTATTATCCCTTTCACGATCACAGTCTTGTCTTCGAACTTCGACACCAGGACGGCACGACAAGCTCCACCTATACCCCGGAGCATTCCATCCTTCAAAATGAATGGCAGCACATAGCGGTGACCTATGACGGTGAAGAAACCGTCAACATATATATCAACGGTATCGAACAGGCCGTTACCCATACAATGCCCCCTTCAGGATCTGTTGAGGACAATATCGAAGAACCGTTACTTTTAGGAAATCTCCCCGATCTGACCAGAGGCTTCGTAGGTTTGATCGATGAAGTTCGCATTTGGAATAGGGTCCGAAACACCGAAGAGATTCGGGATCAGATGGGTGAATATCTTGAGGGGATCGAAGCGGGTCTGGTGGGATACTGGCGGATGAACGAGGGCAGCGGTCCCATGGTCTTCGACAGGACCGGCAATAGGAATGACGGTCAGGTGAAAGGTGCGTTGTGGCGGTCGGGCATAAACTTTCATGCCGAGCCATTTGACACTGACCAGGACGGCACCGTCAACTGGAAGGACAATTGTCCCTGTATTTCGAACGCAGACCAGAAGGACTCGGACGGCGACGGTCTTGGAGATCAATGTGAATCGCTGCGCGGCGATGTGGATGGCAATTGCACCTACGATATTTTGGATGTTCTCAGAATAGTGAACATCATTTTGGATCTGCACAATCCGACCGATTACGAGCGTGCGGCCGGGGACTGCGACGAAAATGGCCTCTGCAATATTCTTGACGCGATAGGCATCGTCAACGTCGTCCTGGGACTGGGCCAGTGTCCGCCGCAGGGGTGTAAATCCATACTCACTGCAGAGGGGAAGGCATTTCTTGAGGGATTACGGCCTTACCTGACGGCTGCAGATTTTGAACGATTTATGGTAAAACTGGAACAAGTTGAGCTCATTCCATCACACTTCGCGTTATATCAAAACTTTCCCAATCCCTTCAATCCCACGACCAGTATTCAGTATACAGTGGTCAGTGATGAGGCACCTCCACACGTCACTTTGAGGATCTTCAATCTTCTTGGTCAAGAAGTGCGGATCCTCGTTAATGAAGTGAAAGAACCAGGATACTATACAGTAACATGGGATGGAAAAGGCGAGAATGGAATAGACGTCCCCAGCGGTATCTATTTTTATCGGTTGAAAACTGAAACATTTGCTGCTATTAGAAAAATGATATTGATGAAATGATAACGGTTTTTCTGTCCTGAGGAAAAGAGCCGCAAATGTGATGTATGAATACGATTTTCTTCACCTTAATTTCAGAGAGGAGGTTTCATATGAAGCCGTGGAAAATTCTTTCGTGCGCATTGATTGTGGGGGGAATTCCGGTTTTCTTCCTGGTGTCTTTCGTGGATATTTCCCATGCTCATGATTCGGGTACTGTGGTTCTGAACGCCGAGACCAAACATCTTGTTCGCGATCCCCTCTTGGCCTCGACGTTCCTGGGAGGCAGCGGCAGCGACGGCCATTATGAAGTGCCGATGGTCCTGGACGATGCGGGTAACGTCTACGTTGCCAGTCGAACCAATTCGACGGATTTCCCTGTAACACCAGGTGTATACGATGAAACACATAATGGCGGATATGACGTTTTTGTTGCGAAGCTCAGCAGCGATCTGTCAACTCTCCTGGCGTGTACGTTTCTCGGCGGTGGTGGGGAGGACGGAGGGTGGCCCGGACTGGCCTTGGCACTTGATGAGGACGGACATGTGTTCGTTGCGGGAATCACAACTTCCGCGGATTTTCCGACGACGGCCGGTGCCTTTGACCTGGACTCCAACGGCGGGGCCGACTTATTTGTGGCAAAGTTCGACGCTGATCTCAGGAACCTTCTTGCTTCGACGTTCCTTGGGGGAAGCGGCAACGATGATTATATTCAAATGACTGTGGATGAAGAGGGAAATCCATATCTCACGGGAGCGACGACTTCCAATGATTTTCCGACGACACCAGGGAGTTACGATGAAACGTACAATCCCGGAGGGGCCCGGGGGTATAATGTTTATGTTTCACGGTTCGACAGCGATCTGGAACATCTTGTTGCCTCAACCTTCCTCAGCGGCAGTGGTGACGACGTACCGGAAGTCATCCTCATAGATGGGCAGGGCAATGTTTTTATCACCGGCTGGGCGGCATCGACAAATTTCCCAACGACAGAGAATGCGTATGACAGAACCTATAACGGCCATTACTATGATGTTTTTGTGTCAAAGTTCAACAACGATCTCTCGACACTATCTGCCTCAACGTATATCGGCGGAAACAGCTGGGAATTTGGGTATGGCATGACTTTGGATCCCGATGGCAATGTATATGTAACAGGCCATGTCGCATCCTCGAATTTTCCGACCACTTCAGATGCCTTTGATGAGACATACAATGGGACCGGCGGTGCAGGCGAGGGAGATGATCTCTTCGTATCGAAGTTTGATAACGATCTGACAACGCTCTTGGCCTCCACTTTTTTGGGGGGAAGTAACTGGGAGAACGGACAGGCCCTTAAAGTGGATCACAGAGGGTACATCTGTGTCGCTGGTGCTGCAAGTTCACCAGATATTCCAATCTCAACATGCAGCTATGATGCGACGTTCAACGGCGGTTCTCGCAATCAGGGTGATGTTATCATATCAATATTTGACAGTAATCTCGAACTGCTCACTTTTTCGACCTATCTCGGGGGCAGCAGCAACGATAATATAGGCGCCTTAGTTTTCGACGATAACGCACATCTCTATATATCAGGGAGCACCGGCTCATCAGACTTTCCGACTACGGTTGGTGCCTATGACGAAAGCTATAACGGTGGTACGTTCCAGTGGGGAGGTGATGTCACACTTTCGATCGTCTCAAACGGTTACTGGACGGACTCCGATGAGGATGGCGCTCTCGATGCATGTGACAATTGTCCGGATATCTTCAATGCGGATCAGGCGGATGCGGACGGTGATGGCAACGGTGATGTGTGCGATATGTGTCCGGGCTCGGATGATTTTTCGGACGTTGACGGGGATAATCTTCCGGATGGCTGTGACGAGTGTACCGATACGGACGGAGACGGCTTTGGTGATCCAGGCTATCCTGCAAACACCTGTGAGGAAGATAAATGCCCGCATCTTTACAGTTTGGCTCAGGAGGATGCGGATGATGACGGTCGGGGTGATATCTGCGATAATTGCCCGGATGTCGCCAACCCCGACCAGCATGATGGTGATGATGATGGATTCGGTGATGCGTGCGATTCGTGCACGGACACCGATGGTGACGGATACGGTGACCCGGGCTATCCGGCAAATGCATGCCAAGAGGACAATTGTCCCAACGTCTACAATCCGGATCAGACCGAAATTGACAGAGGTGATGTGGACTGTAATGGCGGAATCGATGTGCTCGATGTGTTGGCCGTGGTGAACCACATTTTAGCCTCGGCCCCCCTTGTTGGTGGACCACTCGATCGGGCCGACTGCAACGGTGACGGTGGTGTGAATATTCTTGATGCCCTCGGCATCATCAACGATATCTTGGGTTTGGCAGAGTGCGAACCAACCGTTCTTCGGCCATAGTTGTCTTCTGAATAAACATCGTCCCGAACACTTTTGTTCAGAAATAAGGGTGCGGTGAGCTGAATTTAAAAATACTTCGAGGAAATGGAAACGATGACCCCTTCGATCAGGTGCATTGCGAAGGCTTCTCGCATGTTCGTTCTTCTTTTACTAACCTTCTTTGCTTTTACTCAAATTGATACTCAGAATGTTTCTTGCAGTGAACGTGATGGATCTGTTCATCCCAGAGTCGCATTTGTATCAGAGATTGAGAGCACTTCCGTCGTCCCCGAGAGTATTCCCTCAATTGAAGACATCTCGAAGTTCTCGGATTCACCTATCACAGTTCTTACCCCAGAGGCTTTGGATGCCTTTATCCTTCAGATCATGGAGACTCATCATATTCCGGGTGTATCCGCTTTGGTTGTTTACGATGGTCGCGTTGCCTGGTCGGGTGCATATGGATTTGCCAATGTCACGTCGAATATCCAAACATCGGATTCGACGGTCTTCATGCTGGCCTCGGTTTCAAAAACAGTCACCGGCGCCGCGCTCCTGCAACTGTGGGAGGAGGGAATGTTCGAATTGGACGATGATGTCAATGACTATCTGCCCTTCACGGTGGTCAATCCCAATCATCCGGATGATGCCATAACCTTTCGAATGCTCTTGGCTCATACCTCAAGTCTCCGTGATAACTGGGATGTGATGTTTTCCACGTATGTTCGCGGCGACACTCCGATACCCTTGGATGAATATGTCCGGGATTATTTTGTTCCGGGAGGTGTGTATTATGATGCCAGTGAAAATTTCAATATCTGGGCTCCAGGAACGAAATGGCAATATTGCAATCATGGATTTGTGTTGGCAGGGTATCTTGTTGAGGCCATCACAGGTATTCCTTTTGAAGAGTACTGTCAGGATTCCCTTTTCAGTCCTCTTGGTATGAATGAGACATCTTGGTTTTTAGAGGGTTTGGATAGAAACACGGTTGCCATGCCCTATCACTATACCCACAATCAGTTCGTACCATATGGACACTTTGGATATGCCGACTATCCGGCCGGAGCACTCAGGTCGAGTACCGTGCAACTTGCCCGTTTTCTTGTCGCCCTCTTGCACAAGGGCCGGATCGATGGTGCCAAAATTCTTGACAGCACCACAGTCGAGTTGATGACGACGATCCAGTATCCAACCCTGTATCCCACCCAAGGGCTGATTTGGTTTCAACGAACTCTCGGGGAGAAAGTACTGTGGAACCACGGCGGTGGTGACCAGGGAGTCAGTACCATTATAGCCTTCTGACCTGCTGAACAATCAGGTGTCATCGTTCTCACGAACGGGGAATCGTCTGGCGGTACCAATACGATTATGCTCAAACTCTTCGAATTTGCGAGCGATGCTGATGGAGACGGAGTTATTGATGGCAAAGACAATTGTCTCTATGAGGTGAACGTTGATCAAGAAGATGGTGACGGCGATAGTACGGGTGATGTATGCGATAACTGCCCTCATTTTTACAACCCGGATCAGGATGACAGTGACGGTGATACCATCGGGGATGCGTGTGATGCCTGTACGGACACCGATGGCGACGGATACGGTGATCCCGGTTATCCAAGCAGTACGTGTGATGGGGACAATTGTCCTATAGTGTCCAATCCAGATCAAGCCCCTGTGGACAGAGGGGATGTGGATTGTCGCGGCGGAATTGATGTGCTCGACGTGCTGGCCGTGGCACGTCACATCGTATCCTCGCCCCCTCTCGCTGGAGAACCGTTCCATCGGGCGGACTGCAACGACGATGGACATGTGGATATTCTTGATGCCCTCGGTATGATTAATGTGATTTTGGGCTTGAGTCACTGCGAACCCACGACTCTTCATTAAGACGGAATATCCGAGTTCGTAAAAAAATCAACTGTGAAAAAAATCTCCCGACTTTTTTCACATCTTTCAGTGATCGTACAGGATATGTATCCTCCACGGGGGAATGGACGGTGATGTATGTCTCTGGAGCAAAATTCGTTCGGTGGTATATACCGGACGATCAAGTTATGGACACAGCCGTTGAACGAAACGGATCTGTCCCCAGTTTGCATCTCGCGGCTCCGTCGCCGTAAGCGAAAGATGTGACTTGACACGTTGGATTGAAGTATGTAATTTAGGTATCCTGAGGTTTGAGCAGGTGGACTTTTTCAGGTTGAGTGTTTCAAGAAAGAGAGAGGGCTGGCAGATGGCTTTCAAGAAACAGGCAAATATAGTCTTCAGCATTATTGTATTACTGGCTGTGATATCTCTTTTTTCAATCCATGCTTACTCCCTCAATTTTACCCAGGATGACGCCTTTATCATATATCGGTACGCAAAAAATTTTGCGAATGGACACGGTCTTGTCTTTAATATTGGTGAAAGAGTCGAAGGATATACCTCCTTTTCATGGACGCTGCTGATGGCTGTGGCGATTCGACTGGGTTTCGACCCCGTTGCGGTCTCAAAAATCTTGGGATTTCTTCTGAGTGTCGGTTCGATTCTGGTGTTGTTTCTCATATCCAATCTCATCTCCAAGGGCCGGAATTTCGTTTTCAATGTTCTGGCATGTCTCATGATCGCAGCCAATGGCTCATTTGCCATGTGGACCATGAGCGGTATGGAGACGCCACTGTTCGTTTTTCTAATCTTGTGTGCAATCTACAGCTATGTCCTCGAACACTACAGGGATCGATACGAACTGCTGACACCTGTCCTTTTTTCTCTGGTCTCACTCACACGGCCGGAGGGTGTCTTTCTTTTCGCTCTGACATTTGTCCATAGGCTGTACTCCTCTCTTGTCAAGAAACGGTTCCGTCTCAGCAATCACATTCAATGGCTTGGTGTGTTCTTCATACTTTTGTTCCCTTTTTTCCTGTGGAGACTGAGTTACTACGGATATCCTCTGCCCAACACATTTTACGCGAAAAGCGGCATGTCGTGGATCTACGTGCAAATGGGGTTTGAATACACGGCCACCTTTCTCCGGCAATATGCCCTGTGGGGAGTAGCCCTTGTTGGCCCTTTGGTGATACTCTTCTTCCGCAAGGATCGGTTTTGGTACGGATATTTCTCAATGCTCATTCTGTCGTTCCTCCTCTATGTGACGCTCATCGGTGGTGATGTTTTGTTGGAAAACAGATTTTATATCCCTGTATTGTTTCTTATGTATGTCTTCGTTCAGGAATCTCTCTATGACGCATATATTTTCTTTGGGAAGAGGAAGAAGGTCAGGAAAACCGCCCTCAAATCCGCTGTTGCATTCGGTATTTTTTTCAGTGCTGTCCTGTATTCGGGGTGGACGTATTACTATCCTTTGAATTCAATCCGCACGTCGAAACATCTTATGGAGGAAGTGGTCGAAAAATTTAATAAAATTGCAGAGTGGGTCCATTCTCAGGGGAAGAAGGATGCATCACTGGCAACAACAGGGGTGGGAGCTGTCTCATATTTTTCTGATATTCGAGTTATCGATATGTACGGAATGACTGACGCGTACATAGCGCATTATCCTCAAAAAATTGAGGGATTGACAAGCACAACGAAAGAACAGAAGTATAATATCTCATATGTCTTATCGAGAAAGCCAACATATATTCATTTTATAACCAATTTAAAACCGTCGGCCTTGGCGGAGAAGGCGTTGTTCACTTCTGCCGAGTTTCGTCAGGGATATTATCCGTATTGGATAGACGAAAACCACATTATCTATATCAGAAAGGAGACGTATACACCCAAACCGAAGGAGTTTACGACGTACACAGCGGTAGAATTTATTGACGAATATTGCCGGGGTTTGAATAACAAGGATGCGAATCCGCTCAAAGCGGTTGAACACTTTCAAAATGCAATTGACCTGGGCCCGCGGGATTTCTCCCGTCCTTATGAGCAAGCGGGTATCTGTTACGTAAATTATCTTTCGGATCATGATAAAGCTATTGAATACTGCACAAGGGCCGTCGAGATCGATGATTATTGCGCTCTTGCTCATGCCGCGGTGGGTGCCATATCGATTTTGAGAGGTGATGTCACTAGTGCTCAAGCAGAACTTCAAAAAGCGATTTCCCTCTGGCCCAATTACAGCTCGGCCCATTACTATTTTGGCAAGACGCTTGTTGCGATGCAAAAATTTGACGAGGCCGTTCAAGAATTTCACACATCGATTCGGCTGGACAAAACCTACTTTTTACCATACATGGATTTGGGACTTTTATATTCTGACCATCTCAATCGGCCCGAAACGGCGTTGAAATACCTTGATTTTTTTCTGAAAGTGTTCCCGGAAGGAAACGAGACAAAATTGGTGCGGGAAAAGATCAATGAGATAAGGAGTGTTGGAATGTGATCGAGAAGGAGTATGCTGAAACCTTATGACAGGGAAAGGAATCAATTATGAGGCGGATCGGTATTGTGGGAGGATTGAGCCCTGAATCGACCCTCGATTATTATCGTACTTTAGTTTCCCTCAATCGTGAGCGTGGATTTGGGCACAGCTATCCCGTGATCATAATTTACAGTGTGAGCTTTCAGGAGTGCGTCGATCTCATGAATGGAGTTGATTGGAGCGGGATGGCAGCAATCATGAATCAGGCCGTTTCTGCTCTGCACGGTGCAGGGGCCGATTTTGGCCTCATTTCAGCCAACACGCCCCACATGGTCTTCGATGAGGTGGCGGCCAAGGCCCCGATTCCCCTGCTGAGTATTGTCGAGGCGACGGGCACAGCCTGTCAGCGTCTGGGCCTGAAAAAAATTGGGCTGTTTGGCACGAGGATTACGATGCAGGCGGACTTCTATCCGAAAATATTCGAAGAAAAATTTGGGCTCGCAGTTGTGATGCCGGGAAAAGATGAGCCGGATTTTATTCACGACAGTATCGCCAAGGAATTGATCGAAGGTCAGATTCGAGCTGAGACGAGGGAGAGGTTGGTGAGGATCGCGGAGGAGATGGTCGAGAAGGACGGGATTGAAGGTTTGATTTTGGGATGTACGGAGCTGCCTCTGATCCTTTCCGAGAAAGATTTTACTCTCCCTGTTCTTGACACCACACGAATCCACGTCGAGGCCGCTTTCGAATACGCGCTTGCTGAGTAGACTTCTTCATTCTGATTTTCGTATTTTGTGTCATTTTGCAGTTCCCTGCATTCGGGGGGACGGGTGTTGTGGTTCTTTAAGAGATTATGGACGTCGAGTATAAAATCGCCGATACGACCGAAGAACTGATTGATCTCTTGATGCTGCGAGTTGAAGTTTTTGTAGTCGAGCAGAACGGACCTCCTGATGAAGAGCCGGACGTGTATGACAAGGAATCGACGTTCATCGTTGCCAAAGACGATCATAACATCGTAGGCACGGCACGGTTTCGTTGGGTTAGAGATGAAATCAAGATTGAGCGGATTGCAGTGAAAAAGAAATACCGTGGAAGGGGTATCGGTAAAGAATTGGTGCGACAAGCTCTCCGCTATATAGAGGAGAAACACCCGAAGGGTGTTTACCTTCATGCCCAAACGGTGGCCGAGGAATTTTACCGCAAACTGGGATTTGAGTCGGTGGGAGAGAGGTTCATGGAGGCGGGTATCGAGCATATCAAAATGATCAGAAAGGTGTGAGATGAGAAAGAAAGAGATTCTGTTTTTTCTTACAGTCAGTATTGCGTGTTGCGTGTTTCGTGGAGCGTTGTCACAAGAGCGGGATGCATCTGGTTCTCAATGGATGCATATGGATCAAACCTATAATAGAGTGAGAGGTTTGGCGGACACAGTTGGGTATGCCCACACGCGCGCTCAGATTGAAGCTGTTGTGCGCATGTGCGATTCGCTGGGAAGCATGGCGGTGGAAGTGAGGGATGAAGATCGAAAAGCCGATTCTCAAATTCCCTGGACGGCCGGGATCTGTCCCCACGATGATTATGTCTACGCCGCACGGGTGTATGCTGATATCATGCGTGACACCGATGCCCGACACGTTCTTGTTTTCGGCGTGGCTCATCGGGCGAGGAACTTTGATTTGGAAAACAAAATCATTTTTGATTCTTTTGACGCATGGCAAGGACCCTATGGTCCTGTCCGGGTCTCGCCTCTTCGAGATGCAATCATGGAGAAGCTGCCCCGTTCTGCGTATGTTGTTCACGATGAGATGCAGACGATTGAGCATTCTGTCGAGGGATTGATCCCTTTTTTACAATACTATAATCGTAATGTTCAGATTGTATCCGTACTTGTGCCGTACATGAGTTGGCAGAGGTTGGATCAACTCTCGAAGGAATTGGCAGGAGTTTTGAACTCGATCATTCGGGAAAACAATTTGATCCTGGGGCAGGACATCGCCTTTCTCTGTTCCAACGATTGCGTCCATTACGGCGATCAGGATTGGGGCGGGAAGAACTACGCTCCCTTTGGCGCTGATGTGAAGGGTTACGAACAAGCGGTTCAGCGGGATCTCGATTTGATTAATCAGCATCTTACCGAAGATCTTGAGACTGATAAGTTACGCGATTTCTTTACACAGCTCGTTGACCAGGAGGATGTGAAGGAGTACAAAATCACATGGTGCGGTCGGTTTTCCGTCCCCTTTGGTCTCAATTGTGTGTATTCTTTGATAGGTAGGATTCAGAGACTGCCATTGAAAGGATATCTTTTAAGCTACGACACGAGCGTTGCAGCCGGAGAGCTTCCTATCAAGAATCTTTACCTCGGCACCACAGCAACCAGTAACCTCCGACACTGGGTGGGTTACTGCGCCATCGGCTATCGCTGAAAGAGCTCGTCTTAAGTGTAACATTTTAGATATTAAGAATTAACCTAGATTCTAACATATTCCACACCTCTCTCACAGGAAAAAGTTCTATTGTTCCCGTGTTGACACTTCTGTAGATCAATACAGGACCCAAATGGATATTCATTCATATAGGATCGAATAACGAACATCAATGCATTCTGTAGTATTTTGTCTAATATGAAATATAGATTGTTCCGAACGGGCATGTGGGGGTTATGACGCATCAAATGTCTGATATCAGACACTTTATAAACAGATTGAGATTTTTTGTAATCATTTAATTATAAGTAAATTATGAAATTCATAATTGAATTTTATCAATATTTTTTCAATACAATCAATTACTAAGAAAAAAAATAATATTTTTCTTGACACGAGAGTAATTGAGGTTCATATTTATGGGCGCGATGACAGATGGGCGAGGTTTCTTATATACTGGTCTGAAACCCAGTTATATATTCTCAAAGCGTCCAGTATGTTGTCGCTTATGAATACTATAATCTGGGTATTTTTTTATGGAACAGGGGGACGAGAACATTCCAACGTGAGTACGTAAGTATCATTATTTTGATACTTGATCCCATAGTCCCGCTCCGACATGTCATGACTGTCATGTTGGACATTCAATCACATGAACGTTCTCGGCATGTTCCCTCATTGCATTAGCAGAACGAGGTGGTTATGTAAAAAAACTGAAAGATTTATGTGTATCCGAGAAAGGTAAACCTCGGGAAACCGAGGGGCACAAAGCAACGGGTCTAATAACGTCGTATGAATTGACATCAAGGTGCAAGAGCATACGTTCATGATAGCCGGGCTACCGAAGCACAGATATTGACTTTGGAAGTCCGGTTTTTTACTTATGAATCGAAATCAATTGGAGATTGGTGGCGATTTGAATTGGAAGTGAACAACGTTGGAATTCAGGAGACAAGGAGTAGAATAATGATATTCAATACTGAGAGCAATAAAGGAACAACACTAGTTGAACTTCTCACTGTTCTCGTCATGATGGGAGTATTAACAACGTGTGTTGCACGGTATCTCATTGTTCATTATCGGTTATCGAATGTTGAACAGCAAGTTGGATTTATGCAAAAAAATCTTCGATCGGCGATGGATATTATAAAAAAAGATATAATGAACACGGGAACCGGTATTCCTCGGGGCCACGATCTCGATCCAATCGTTCCGGGAGACGCTCACGGTGGGGGAGCAGACTCAATTGTGGTTGCAGGTAATTTCAATCGCAAGTTCACACAGTTAGTTGAAGATGAAAAAACGGATAATATACTCCACATCATGGATGCGAGTGGATTCACCACTGGTTGTCTTCTGTACATCAAAGACATCTATGGTGGAGAATGTCACACCATTGCTGAAATTATCTTTGACACTCCGAAGGAAGATAAGATTGTTACTGAAAAACCCTTAAGTCGATCATTCAATAAGGATGTTACAGTTGTGTCACCGATTTCACGTGTTGGGTACTCCTTGAATAAAACTGATTCGGAACGTCCATTGTTAATCAGAACAGTCAAGGGAGCAGACCCAACGGTAGTGGCAGACAACATTGAGGACATTCAATTTGCTTATGTTCTTGCTGATGGTTCTGAAACATCGAACCCTAATGATATTTCGAGTATCAGAATGGTTAGGATTAAGATGACCGCCAGAACCGAGAGAAAAGATTCTGAATTTCATAATGATGGTTACCGGCGGAGAACACTGGAATCGGAAGTATTTCTTAGAAATATCGGTTCATAGATCTATGAGTGAGCGTTATTTATATCCATGAACAATATATGCCTAAAAGGGACTGCAAGAAAGAAAGGAACAGAACAATGAGTATGAAAAATGTGGTTGGCCAGCAAGGAAGCGTTCTCTTTGTGAAAAATGTGGTTGGCCAGCAAGGAAGCGTTCTCTTTGTGAAAAAT